>NZ_JAJKLL010000001.1:0-4800000 GCF_020982505.1 Streptomyces sp. MNU89
GGCGATGCGCGGCCGGACCGATGGAGGGCGGGAAGTCCGGCTAGCGGGCTTCCCGGTACGGAAGTTGGGGAGTGTTTCGCACTCCTGGGCGGGTCCGCTGCGCTCCCCCGCCTGACGGTCCTTCCGGCTGCGCCTCCAGAACCTTGGGGCCCGCTGGCGCGGGCCGGGCTGGCTACGAGGGAGGGGGGGCGCTCGTTCGTGTGGGTTCCAGTGTAGCGCGTGCATCAAATTGATGCAGCATGTACCGTTGGCGAAAACACGGGACACCCGACCAACCGCCCGGGCGGGGCGCGAGAAGCGAGGACTCTTTGAATCCGTCGGGCTTCGAAAAGCGCTTTGAAGCGCGGAAGGAAATCCATCGTGAAGTTACTTCAGGGACGGACCCGGAGCTGATCCGCTATCGGATCGTGGCGCAGCGCACCGATCCGGAGCACCCGGGCGCGTCGGTGGTGACGAACTACGCCTACGGGTGGTCGCTCGAGGAAGCAGTCACCAAGGCCCGCAAGGCGCTGGAGAAGTCGCACGGGTTGTACGGGGACCAGGGCATGTACCGCGTGGTGGAGGTGGTCGAGGAGAGCTGGTCCAGTGAGCTCCGGCAGCAGGAGGATGCTCGGCGGCGGTATCTGACCACCATCGTGGAGAACGCCACCGCCGCCGTGCGAGGCTGTGAGCCGGACAACCCTGATGCGGAACTCCTCAGCCGCCTGGACGACTTCTTCACCCGCGCCGTCACCTTCCCCGACCCACACACCAGCGGCGTACACCCCGGGCCCCACCGGGCCACCTTCGGCTGGACCAGCGAAGAGCCCGGGATTCAGCACGGCAGCGACCCCGGCCGGGCCCTTGCCCTGTTCCTCCTGGCCTATCTGGACCACCACGGCGTGGGCGGGGGCCGGCCTTCGGCCCGTGCCGCAGAGGGGGACGAGGCGTCGGCGGAACGTGTCGAGTGTGTCCTGGACGTCTGCGGGCAGCACTACTCGGCCGTGACCGGCACCAACTCCGAGCAGTGGGACAGGGATTCGTCACGGGAACTCGTGGACATCGCCCTGCGGACCGTGCACCTGGCGGAGCCGGAGCGCTACCCGCAGGCACTCGACGCGTACCTGCACGAGCACCAGGCGCGGCTGAAGCTGCTGTGGCACCGCTACGGACCCGGCGGCATGTTGGCGGGCGAGCTCGTGCTGGTCGACCTGCCCGGCTGCTTCGTGCTGTGCGAGAGGATCGACAACAGCCCGCTCTGGCTCGAAGGGGTCTGGACGCAGAAGGGCCAGGAGGAAACCGCGTTGGAAAGGCTTCAGGACAGCTGGCTGTACGACACGGGAGAGGAGTATGGGCGATGAGCAGGATTCCGCTCAGGAAACACCAGATCGACCAAAAGTCGAGTTTCCGTAAGTGGGTCGGATTCTCTGCAAGGTCATCTGCGCCCCCTCAGGGTGCCCGTGGCACGATCGTGTCAGCGACCGGGTCTGGCAAAACAATCATGGCCGCTGCCAGTGCGCTGGAGTGCTTCCCGGACGGCCGGATCCTCGTGACCGTGCCGACCCTGGACCTGCTCGTGCAGACCGCCCAGGCATGGCGCGCGGTGGGCCACCGCTCCCGCATGGTCGCGGTGTGCTCACTGGAGAACGACCCGGTACTGAACGAGCTGGGGGTTCGCACCACCACCAACCCGATCCAACTCGCCCTGTGGGCCGCCCACGGGCCCGTCATCGTGTTCGCCACGTACGCCTCCCTCGTGGACCGCGAGGACTTCGAGCACCCGATGGGCCAGGGACGCGTTCGCGGGCCGCTGGAGGCCGCCCTGGCGGGCGGAGAGCGCCTGTACGGACAGCGCATGGACGGTTTTTCGCTCGCCATCATCGACGAAGCCCACTCAACCGCAGGCGATCTTGGCAAGCCATGGGCGGCGATCCACGACAACGCCCGCATCCCCGCCGACTTCCGGCTCTACCTCACCGCCACCCCACGCATCCTCGCCGCGCCCCGGCCGCAGAAGGGCGCGGACGGCCAGGAGGTGGAGATCGCGACCATGGGCCAGGACTCGGAAACCTACGGGCCGTGGCTGGCCGAGCTCGGGCTCTCGGAGGCGATCGAGCGGGGCATCCTCGCCGGATTCGAGATCGATGTCCTGGAGATCCGCGACCCCTCCCCCATCCTCGGGGAGTCAGAGGAGGCGCAGCGAGGCCGGCGCCTCGCCCTGCTGCAGACCGCACTCCTGGAACACGCCGCGGCGTACAACCTGCGCACCATCATGACCTTCCACCAGAAGGTGGAGGAGGCCGCGACGTTCGCGGAGAAGATGCCAAAGACGGCAGCCGAGCTGTACGTCAACGACGCCTCCGACGACGACCTGGCGGCCGCGGACCGGCTGCCGAAATCGTCCATCGACGCGGAGTTCTACGAGCTGGAGGCCGGCCGCCACGTACCCCCGGACCGCGTGTGGTCGGCGTGGCTGTGCGGCGACCACCTGGTGGCCGAACGACGCGAGGTGTTGCGGCAGTTCGCCAACGGCGTCGACGCCAACAACCGGCGCGTGCACCGGGCGTTCCTCGCCAGCGTTCGCGTGCTCGGGGAAGGCGTCGACATCACGGGCGAGCGCGGAGTGGAGGCGATCTGCTTCGCCGACACCCGCGGTTCCCAGGTGGAGATCGTTCAGAACATCGGCCGCGCGCTGAGGCTGAACCGCGACGGCTCCACCAAGGTCGCCAGGATCATCGTGCCGGTCTTCCTGGAGCCCGGCGAGGACCCCACCGACATGGTCGCCAGCGCCAGTTTTCGCCCTCTTGTAGCTGTTTTGCAGGGCCTGCGCTCCCACGATGAACGACTCGTCGAACAGCTCGCCTCCCGTGCCCTCACCCACGGGCAGCGCAAGGTGCACCTCCGGCGCGACGAAGACGGGCGGATCGTCGGGGCCGGCGGCGAGGTGGGCGAGGACCAGGAGCAGGACGACACCGGTGGTGCGGTCGAGTCGGCACTGCTGCACTTCTCCTCTCCTCGGGACTCGGCGACGATCGCGGCGTTCCTGCGCACGCGGGTGTACCGGCCCGAATCCCTGGTGTGGCTCGAGGGCTACCAAGCCCTCATCCGCTGGAGGGCGGAGAACGAGATCACCGGCCTCTACGCCGTCCCGTATGACGTTGAGGTCGAGGTCGGGGTCACGAAGGCGTTTCCGCTTGGGCGCTGGGTCCACCAGCAGCGGAAGGCGCTACGGGCAGGGGAACTGGAGGAACGGCGCAAGACCCTGCTGGACGCCCCCGAGGCCGGGATGGTCTGGGAGCCCGGCGAAGAAGCCTGGGAGACCAAGCTCGCCGCGCTGCGCTCATACCGGCGGGCCACCGGCCACCTCGCACCCCGCCAGGACGCACTATGGGGCGAGAGCGAAGCCGAGGGCCTAGTGCCCATCGGGCAGCACATGGCCAACCTCCGCCGGAAAGGCGGCCTCGGGAAGAACCCGGAGCGGGCGGCAGAGCGCGCCAACCAGCTGACCGCGATCGACCCGGACTGGAACTGCCCCTGGCCACTGGACTGGCAACGCCACTACCGCATCCTCGCCCACCTCACCGAGGACGAACCCGGCGGTGTCCTGCCTGACATCGCACCCGGCGTACTCATGGACGGCGACGACATCGGACGGTGGCTCCAGCGGCAGACCCAGCCGACCGCCTGGGCGCAGCTGTCGAGCGAGCAGCAGGAGCGGCTGACCAAGCTGGGCTTGAAGCCTGTTGAGGCTCCGGCTCCGACGGCGAAGCGCTCGGCGAAGGGTCCGAGCAAGGCGCAGCAGGCGTTCCAGCGCGGACTTGCGGCCCTCGCGCAGTGGGTCGAGAGGGAGGGCCAGCGGTCGGTTCCTCGCGGCCACAGCGAAGAGATTGCGGTCGACGGCGAGGCGGAGCCGGTGGCCGTGAAGCTGGGTGTGTGGGTCTCCAACACCAAATCGAGGCGGGACAAGCTCACCCAGGACCAGCTCGACGCACTGCGGAAGCTGGGCATCGACTGGATCTGACGGTCGTCGGCAAGATCCGTCCCGTTCGGCAATGATCCGAGGCTGGGTCAGGGGCGCGGGGGCGGTGTGGTGAGGTACGGGGCGAGTTGGGCTTCGAGGTCGGCGATGCGTTTGTCCATGAAGCGGTTGTTCTGGCGGGCGCTGGTCAGTCGTTCTTGAATCTGCTGGTTGTCCTGGGTGAGTTGTCGTACGCGCTGCTTCAGCGTGGTGTTCTCGGTGACGATGCGCTGAAGTGAGCCTTCGGGGAGATCGTGTTCGAGGTCGCGGATCTTGCCGAGGAGTTCTGCGATGCGGGTGCGCTGGGTGCGGATTTCGCGCTGGGCTTGGGTGAGTGCGTCTTCGGCGTTGAGTGCACGTTCCTTCCAGGCGGGCTGTGCGCGGCTGCCGCTGCTGGAGACTCCGGGATGGGGTCTGCTTACGCGGTTGGCCTGTTCGATCAGGGCTCTGGCCTGCTGGTTTTGATAGAGGAAGGTGCGTGAGACGCGGGCGGTACGGGCGAGGGCTGCGACGGTGACAGGCGTGTGGTCGCGTGCTGCGGCCGTCAGGGCGGTCTGGAGGCGTTCGAGCATCTCCTGGGTGGCTTGGCGGCGGGCTTGGACGGCCGCGTCGGTGCGGGGGCTCATGGCTGTCCTGTGGTGTCGTCGGGGGCCTGCAGTGCTGCGAGGTCCCGGGCGCGGAAGGCGGTGCTCCAGGTGCGGTGGAAGTAGTCCTGGGGGCGCCGCAGGTCGAGAGTGAGGGCTTCGTCGAGGATGCCGAGGGCGGCCAGGGCCTGTTCGAGTCCTTTGATGGCTTTGGCGGTGGGTTCGAAGACGGTGTGGAGGTAGTCGGCGGTGGCGTCGTCGGGGGCGTTCTCGGCGATGGAGCGCCACTGTTCGGCTTTGCGTCGCCAGTAGAGGAGGTCTGCGCCGGAGAGGACGAAGTTGTCGCAGTTCTCGCAGTCAAGCTTCCAGGGGCAGGCTCCGCCGTCGACGACGGGTTGGTAGGTGCAGAATCCCCCGTCGGCGGGGGTGCTGCGGCGGGAGAGGTCCAGGGCCAGGGCGAGAGCTGTCTCGCGGTCGATGGGGATGGTGTCGCCGGAGAGGAGTTCGCCTGGGTGGGGTGCGCCGGGCCCAGCTACCCAGACGGTGTTCAGGACGTCTTCGAGGTCGCTGTTGGTGATCTTCACGTAGTGCTCGGCCATGCGCTCGGAGAGCTGGCCGAGGTAGCGGCGGATGTGGGTGAGCGTGGCGCCGGCGCGCAGCAGGTTGGTGGCCAGAGTGTGGCGGGCCTGGTGGGCGACGTAGGCGCCGCCGAGGTCGAGGTCGGCGATCCAGGTCTTGAAGCGCTGGTTGAAGTGTCCGTAGGAGATCGGCTGTCGGCCGTTGGGGTTGCGGACGCGGGAGGGGAACAGGGCCAAGCCGGGGCGTTCAGCGGCTGTTGGGGTGCGGCCGTAGCGCTTTTCGAAGCGGTGGAGTGTCTTGGTGCGGCGGGCATCGAGGCACTGGTAGACGGGCTCGGGGATGCGGATGCCCTCGTTGTAGTTGCCGACCTTGGTCTGGTCGTGCCACAGCATTGCCAGGCCGCGGTAGCGGCCGATGCAGTCCAGGCGCAGTCCGACGACCTCGCTGCATCGGCGCCCGGTGGCGACGATGGTCTCCCAGATGTCCCGCAGGCCTCGGTCGTTGAGGTCGAGTTCCTCCAGGCGGCGCAGGTTGGTCTCGTCGGTCAGGGCGCGGGCGACGTCGTCGCTGAAGGGGTTGCGGGAGCGCTGTTTGATGCCGGTGCCGCCGAAGGGGATGGCGGTCAGGAAGCCGGTGTCGATGCCGAGGCGTTCGGCGTGGCCGGCGGTGATGGCGCTGTAGAGCAGCTTGCGGGCCTGGTTGAAGACGAACTGGCAGCTCAGATCGGTGACGGTGGGGGATCGTCCGTCAACCAGGACCATCCCTAAGGACGGCAGGCCGTGGCGGGCGCGGTGGCGCTGGTCGGCGACGAACCGCTCGGCGTGCTCTCGGCGCAGCGCGGTGGGGTCGTGGCCGGCGGCGGGGGCGTCGGCTTGGAGGAAGACGCCCAGTTCGACGGCGGCGCGGCGCATCTGGTCGAAGGGGCCTCGGGTGCGGGGGCACTGCGGGGACCGGAGCAACTCGGCGAGATGGTCCCAGAGCAGGTCGCGCAGCCACCGCTGGGAAACGGCGGTGATGTCGAAATGGCTCTGGGCGTTCTTGAAGCGCCGTCCGAAGTGATCTGTCTCCAAGAAGCCGGCGTCCTTGGTGTCTGAGGGGCTGTAGTAGACGCAGCGCAGACCGTTGACGACTTCCCAGATGATCTTGCGGACCTCGGAATCCATCTGCTTGCGCATCAGGCCTGCGTAGCCCTCATCGTGCAGGTCCATCAGGGACGTGATGCTGCCTTGCCAGCAGTATCTGACGAGGTTCCTGATGCCGTTGGTGGTCCACTCGGAGTGCTGCGCGGACTGGGCATGGGCGTGCAGGCCCCACTGGATCTCGGCCCGCACCAGCGGGGGCAGGCAGTGGAGGTTGACCAGTCCTGGCTGCGTGACCGGCTCCGCAGTGGCGCACCATGCGCGGAATGCCTTCTCGTCGCCGTAGGTCACTGGGAGCGGTCGGCCGTCTTTGAGGGGGCCGCGTGAGTTTTGCGACCGGGCTCCTCCCGGGCGGTTGTCTATTTTATACCGGTTCAGGTGCTGGAGGCACAGCCCCAGCGAGGTGCAGGCCAGGAACGGGCACCGTGCCGTGCACAGGCCGTAGCCGGGAAGCGGGTGCTGGGTGCGGGTCCAGTGCTCGAACTGGTCTTGGTCCATGCCGGCTGCCTCGCCGTACTGCCACCTGGTCTGGTGCTGCTGGCACAGCCGGGTGGTGGGGCTGATCGCCGGGCGGTCGGGGCAGATCAGGCACCGGCCGTAGTCCACTCCCCGCGCGGCGGGCAGAGCGGTGGCCGCGTCCATGAAGGCGCGCTTGGTCTGCCCCGTTCGCTCGGCCTGCTCCCACTCCAGGTTGTGCGTGTTGCACAGGTTGTGGCTGACCCGGCGGATGCGCAGGCAGCCGTCAACGGCGCACTGCCAGGCGTAGACCGGGTGCTGAGGCGGGATGAAGATCAGCGTGTCGCGGAAGAGCGGGTCGAATGCGGGGGCCTCGATGAGGGCTGTGAGCAGTTCGAGCCGGTCACGACCGATGCGGGTGGTGTCGGTGCGGCCGGGCAGCAGCGTCAGCGGGATCACGGCTGTGTCCCCCACACCTGCTCCAGTGCCGCGGCGAAGACCGGGTCGTGGACGTCCACGTGGCCGTAGACCTGCTCGACGGTCGCGGCCGAGGCCCAGCCGCCGGCCTCCCGTGCGATCACCGCGTTGCCGCGTGCGGCGTCCAGCACCGCGGTGGCGAAGCTGTGCCGGAAGGCGTGCGGCACCACCCGGCCGATCTGAGCACGGGCCGCGGCCCGGCGCAGCATGCCGCGGGCGGCTGCGGTGGTCCACGGTTGGCCTCGGGAGGGGCCGTGCAGGCTGACCAGGAGCATGCCGTGAACGGACTGGGCGGGGTACTGGGTGGTGATGTACTCGAAGTAGGTGTGGATCATCGCCGGGCTTGCCCGGCGCACCGTCCCGCCGCACACGGTGCTGTCCTGCCCGGTCCAGGGCGTCTTGGTTTTGACCCGGGCCCGGTTGGCGTTGTCCTCGCGGTGGCAGATGTGCACATGCGGCCCCCGGCACTGACCGCACGCGGCCTGCTCGCGCAGGTGCAGGTCGACCAGGCGCAGCCCGCACAGCTCACCGATCCGGAATCCGCCGTCGGCCAGCCACGTGACCACCATCCGGTCCCGCGCGCAGGAGGCCGCCCCCAGCAACACCTCCCGGGCGCCTTCGGGCAGCATCTTCGGATGCCTGCGCACTTGTTCGGCCGGCGCGAGCGGGTTGGCAGGCATGCTGTGCAGGACGTGCCCGAGCATCGCCCTCCGCCTGTCCGCCCGCGTCGGCAGCCGTGTCACACGCAGCGCCTCTGCCAGTGACGGGTTCACGCCGTGGGTGCCCAGGTGGAGGTAGAAGCCCTTCAAGCAGGCTGCCGCGGTCTTCAGCGCGCTGTGCCCGTACGGGCGTTTGTTCTGTCGCCACGGCAACCCGAACGGCCCCGGATAGTCCGCCCCGAGAGCCGCCATGTAGTGCCGCAGGTCCTCAAGCGACACCGACCCTGTGTCCAGGCCTGCAAACCGCAGCCACCGCAGATGATCCACCAGCACATACGCATACGTCCGGTCCGTACCCGCGGCGCAGGTGCGCAGGAACCCGTCCGCCTCCCCCACCACCGAGCAGTCCGCGTCCACGACCGTGTAACAGACCCGCCCGCCGGCACGGACGATCTCCTGCACCCGTAACTGGCCCACCACAAGCCGACCACCCACCCAGCACCACCCTCCGAACCGGAAACCACCCGGTGGCGGCACCCCGGCCCCGAGTCCACACCCTCCCCACACCCGCGGACCACTCCACCCGAACGTCCCACACACCCCAGCAACGGTTGGTAAAGTCCGTCACCCTCACACGCCAGAACGCCCCCTCGGGCCGCGCTGGGGGTTGGCATCCTCAGGGGCAGGGGTGGCCCAGAGCACGGTGGTTCATCCACACCGCCACATCGCACACCCGCAACGCACTCACCGTTTCGGGCAGCCCTGCGGCCTGCCTCAGCTCCAGCAGCTGGCGGTGCAACGCAGCGTCGTCCTCGCGCAGCGCGGTGTGGAGGGCGAGCCAGAAGGACGACGGCCGGCCGACGGCGCAGCGGACGACGCGGTCGTAGACCGGGAGCAACCGCGGACGCTTACGCGCCAGGATCTTCCCCGCGATCACCCACCCGACATCGGGCTGATCTTCGAGCAACTGCCAGGCCTGGTCCGCCGGCGAGCCGTCGGCCACGACAACCGCTTCGGCATCAGCCATGTCGATGTCCCTGGGAATGGCCTGCAGCAGACCGGACAGCCGCACACCGAGGCGGCCCTCCAGGATGTCCAGCGCAACAGGTGCCGGAACGGTCACCGACAATGTCTGCACCGCGATCAGGTCCTCCGCCGTGATCCGGTCAGCGACCTCCGGCCGGTCACCCCCACCGGCCAGATGCTCGAACCTACTCCCGGTGAACGGCACCGTGCCGGGCGGCAGACCGAGACCGAAGTATCGCCGCAGGTCACCGACAACACGCTCGGCACCCAGCACCATGCGCAACCGCTGCCCCAACGGCGAAAACGCTCCGTCAGGAACATCCGACGCTGTGGTGGGAGAGGTCATGAGGACTCCTTCATCGAGATCGTGAGCAAACCAGCAGGGCGGCCAGGTGGGCGTGTCCACACCGAAGCAGCTGTCCTGTGCCACAGCCGTCCTGCCGCGGCGGGCACCGCCGCGGACGACAGCTTGTGCTCGCGGAGTGGCACAACCGGCTTGCGGCCCGTTCGGGCTCTCTCCAGCAGAGCCGCATGCCCAAGGTATGAAGCCGTCGGCGGGACACGACCGGCGAAGAGCGGGGGTGCGGCCGGGGCGTGCGCAGCTCAGGCTATGGGGGTGCCGTGGCCGGCAACCGACCGCAATCTGCACGAGAAGGGCATCCCCTACCGCTTCGCTGCTGCCTCAGCGGTGCACAGACCGCAGATACATCGGCAGGACGGTGCGCATGAGCTGTTCGCCGCGGGTGGTGATGGCCTCGAAGTCCCTGCGGGCCATGGCGGCGAAGTTGGTCGGGTAGGAGGCGACCGTGCTGCGCGGAACGAGGTCGGCTGGCGGCGCGGGCAGGCGGTCGTCCTTCATTCCGAGATAGGCAAGGGCGAAACCGTCGATGCGTCCACTCGCGGCCCACTCGTGCAGGCGGGCGCGGGCGGAGTCCTGGGCCTTGCGGTGGACGGTGGCGAAGGAGCGGCTGAGGCGCCCGAGCATGAAGTGCGGTGCCTTCAGTGCGAGTTCCCCCAGGCCAGCATCGCAGGAGATGATGAAGGGCACGTCGTAGACGTGCTGGGTGTGGTGCGGTGAGCGTCCCGGTTCGAGGACAGACAGGCCGAGGTTGTCGTAGACCCCGCCGTCGGTGAGCAGCACGGTGTGCTGCTGGTGGTGTCCGTCGCGGTGCTGGAAAGTGAAGGTGCTTTCCAGGGCCGGCAGGAGCGCGGGGTAGGCGGCGGAGGCGGCCACGGCGGTGGCGACGTGGACGGGCTCGGTGATGGTGCCGTAGCGGGAGCAGCCGCTGCGGGCGCTGCCGAAGCGAACCGCGTTGGTGGTGACCAGGTCGGTGGCGGTCAGAACGACGTCGAGACCGGGGTGGGTGACGTCGGCCAGGGTGGTGGTGCCGAACGCCTTGTGGGCGAGGACGGCGGCCAGGGCGTCGGTACGGTTGGCGGGGCGGGCGACGGTGACCTGGGTGGTGCGGGTGAACAGCTGGCGGGTGCCTGCACGGGCGGCCGCGGTGAGGTTGCGGGCGGCCGCGGAGGGCTTGAATGCCTGGCGTGCGATGTCCAGTTGCAGGCCGGAGCGCAGCAGGTCGGTGGTGCGGGCGTCGAAGTCGGTGAACTCTTTCGGGCCGTAGGCCCACAGGGCGGCAAGGAGGGAGCCGCCGGAGATGCCGGAGACTACGCGGATGTAGTCGAGGAGATCGCGGTCGTGCAGGGCGCGCAGGCAGCCGAGGTGGAAGGCGGCGGCGCGGGAGCCGCCGCCGGACAGGGCGAGGCCGATGGTGCGGGTCATGAGCGGGAGCCCTTGCGTGGGACGGGGACGGGACTGTGGGAGCGGGTGGAGTAGCCACCAGGCCACCACTGCACGGGGCCGAGGTGAGCGGGTGGTTGCGGCGGGGGCGGCTCGGCCGTGACCGAGGCGGTGCGGGCGGCGAGGTGGGCGTAGGGTCGGGGCTGTCCCCGGTGGCGAGCCACTGGTACCAGACGGGGGTGGTCCTCCGGCGATGAGGACGAGGGCGCGGGCGGGGGCGTCGTCCAGCGGGAGGGTGAGGCTGGTCATGGCGGCGCGGTCGGTGGCGCTGGGCTGGGCAGCGGTGTGCGGGTGGGTGTGCCACATGCCCAGGAAGCGGCTGATGTTGCCGGTAGCCTTCCGGCGGGCGGTGAGGTGGCCGCTGACGCCGTCCAGGCCGTGCTGGAAGTAGGCCTCGGTCAGCAGGGAGTCGGGGGGCGGGCCGGTGGCCTCGTCGATGAAGATCACACCGGTGGCGTCGTCAACGGCGCCGAGCAGGGTGCCGCCGGTTTCCACGCGCGGGCCCCGCACTCGGGCGCCGCGGCGGGCTTCCGCGCGCATCTCGGCCAGTGCGGCGGGGGTGATGCGCACGTCGTAACCGGTGGCCTCGTCCGTGGCGAGGGTGTCGTTGGGCCAGGTCAGCCAGCGCGGCCCGGACGGCTGGGTGCTGGTGGGACCGGTGGGCATGCGGACGATGAGGACGGCCATGGTGTGCCGGTCGGCGGGTTCGGCCAGGGCGTGGAGGACGCCGGTCGCCAGTTGTCCGGCCAGTGCGGTGACGTCGGTGGCCGATCCGGTGAAGGTGGCGTCCGAGCAGCCGGGTTCGGGCTGGAAGAGCTCGGTCGGGGGTGTGGTGGGGAAGAAGTCGTCGATCAGGTCGTCGAATGCGTGCGTGGCATCGGCGTGCGCGGCCAGCGCGGTGCGCCGCAGGACGTCCGTGCCACCGCCGGTGGCACCGCGGGGTGAGATGGCGGCGATGCCGCGGGTGGCGTGGTGGCCGATCATCAGTGTGGCCAGGTGGGGCCAGGGGGCGGTGTCGGTGCGGCGGGCGCGTTCGAGGTGGGCGCGGACGATGCGGTTGGCGGTGCAGTCCCAGATCAGGTCGAAGGTGTGCAGGTCGAGGGCGGACAGCCGGGTGGTGACGTTGCCGACGAGGGCTTCGACGCGGGTGGCGTGGGGGTCGATCCGGTTGAGGCGGTCGGCCAGGACCCTCGCCTTGGAAAAGCCGATGTCGGCGTCCGTATAGGGCTGGCGGGCCAGGATTCCGGGGTGGACGAGTCCGTAGTCGGCGACGGTGAGGTGCGCGGCTCCGGCGCGGGCGCACATGTCGGCGACGGGTGCTCCCAGGGCGCCCGCGCCCAGGACGAGGATGCGTTTGCCGCGCAGCCGGGCCGCGGGGCTGGCGTGGTCGCGTCGGACCGTGACCTCGGGCCGGGCTTCGTAGACGCGCATCCACCGGGTGCTCTGGCGGTCGAGCCAGTCGGTGCCGAACCGGACGACCTCGTCGCCGAGTTCGGCCAGGTACGCATGCCCGCTGAAGGCAGTGTCGGCGGCCAGGCGCCCGACCTGATCGGCGAAGTCGGGCAGGTGCCAGGCCACCAGGTGCGTCCGGCGCGGCCCGTCGCCGGCGATACCCCGCGAGGGGGTGCCCAGCAGCAGGTGCACCGGCGCGGCTGGGGTGTCCTCGTCGTGCCCGGTCGACGCGGTGGCGTCGGCGTCGGGGCACAGCAGGGTGCGGTTGTGGCCTGCGACGAATCCCGTCAGCCCCAGCAGCAGGCGCGGCGTGACGTGGTCGCGGGCCAGGGACTCCACCAGCTCGCGCGCGGTGAGCGGGTACTCGAACGTCAGGTGCTTCGTGGTGACGACGACGGGGGCGAGGAAGGCGCGGGCGCTGGCCGGCAGCGCGGCGCTCTCCCGCAACTGTTCCAGGCTGTCGGGCCAGGGGTCCTCGACGGCGAGCCAGCCCACGACGTCGCATCTGATGTCGTTGACCTGGTGCAGTACGGCGGCGCCCAGCCACGGCCCGTCCGGTCGTGCGACGGGCGCGTCGTGGCGGATCACGAGGAGTCCCGCGGTGTGGTCGGTCAGGGCGTTCGGGGGGTGCAGGGGTTCGCCAGGCCGGTCCAGTTGTCCCGCGGCGGCCGCCTCGAACCAGTCCAGGAGGCGGGTGATGAACCCGTACATGCCGTCGGCCGGATCCCACTCGGTCGCCGTCGAGCGGTACAGGCACAGGTGGCGGCCCCAGTTGACGTGCGGGGCGCCAGCGAAGCGGGTGTGCCGGGTTTGCACGCTGGGGGCGATGAAGGGGAAGTTGGGAGGGATCCGCAGGGTGACCGCCTCGACGCTGCGCAGCCGCAGGCCGTCCTGGGTGGGCGGCAGGTTGGCGCAGCCGACGCTGACGCGGGCCTCGACGTACCCGTCGGCTGTGGCGGCCACGTGGGTGGCCGCCACCGATCCTCGAGATGCCTGGACGATCCGGTGCAGCTGGTCGAGGGCGATCTGCTGGCCCTCGGTGAGTTCCAGGGTGGTGCTGTCCTTCACGCGGCACCGAATCCGATCTGTACCGCGGGCTCGGCCTTGTCGCCCCTGGCCTGCTGCACACCGGCGCGCGCGGCCTCCGTACCCCGCGGGTGCGGCAGGCCGGCACCGGCAGCGAAGGCTGCGGCCGGGTAGCGGGAGACACCCAGTGCGGCCAGCAGCTGGCGTCCCCCGCCCGCGGCCTCCAGCATCCGGACCTTGTTCTCCAGATCGGCGACGTCCACCAGTTCGAGGCCCAGGCCCGGCTCCAGGGCGAAGACCACCGGACGGGGTTCCTCCTTGGAGGGGTACTCCCCCGTGCACAGCACCTCGTAGTCGGTGATCGACGCGTAGGCGTCCCGGGCCAGCAGGTGCGGCGGGTTGTTGCCCTTCTCGTCCTTCTCGCGGAAGGGCAACGAGCTGGCGATCACCCGGGCGTCCGGACTGGCATGCGCCTGGAGCAGGTCGAGAAGGTCCTGCTTGAGCTCCTCCTTGCCGTCCTCGCCCTCGGCGTACATGGCCTTCTTCGAGCAGTGGTGCGGGGAGAGCAGCACGTCCCATTCCACCCGGTCCGAGTTGCCTGCGGCCTCACTGTTCTCGAAGATCATCTTGATGATGGGGTAGGCGAGGTCGCCCAGGAACAGCAGTCGGCCGACTGTGCCGTCACTGGCCTTCATCTGTACCTGCAGGGCCAAGGACGTGTCGTTGCGGTCGCCGGCGCAGTGGTCCTTGAACGGTGCGTGGACGAACGCCTCGAACCGGTCCTCGACGTCCTGGCCGTCGATCTTGGTGATCACGTCGCCGGGGAAGGTGAAGTACTCGTCGGGCAGTTCGGCGTAGGAGTGCAGTTCGCGGTCCTCGTCGTAGCCGATGATGCGCACCCGGTCTCCGCTGGCCGGCTCCTTGCCGTCCTTGACGGCCTTGAGGGTGGCGTCCACACGTCGCTCGACCTCGTCCTGGAAGCGCTGTGCGTCCTCGCACATCGGCTTGTCCTCGGACAGTTCGCGCCACAGCCGGGGCGTCGCCCAGATCTCCCCGATCAGGATGGAGCTCTCCAGAAGGTCGCCGAAGCCGCAGCAGTGGTCCGAGTCGGCGTGGGTCAGGGCGAAGACCGCCAGGTAGGGCGTCGTGCCGTCGGGTCGCGGGAGGGTCTCCTCCAGGCGGTCGATGACGGCGGCGACCACCGCATCGTCCTCGTCGGCGGCCTTCATGTCCCGCAGGTCCACCTGCATGACCAGGTTGTCGCCGACCACGATCGTGGTGGAGTCCCCCGTGCCCACCGGCCAGAACACCACCCCCTGCCCGGGAAGTTCCGTCTCCACCATGTCGTACCTCTTCACTCGATCTTGATCAACTAGCGGGAAAACGGGACAAGTTAACCCAATGAACAGATCTACCACGCGCCACTGACAGCGCCGCCGCCATCGGGCCGACGGAGACCGACACGAACGCCTCCCCATCGCGCACGGCGCCCCCTTGCGCCGGCGAACAAGTACCCATGCCGCCCGGCAGTCCGAACCAGGGGGTGCCCCGTCGCGTTGGTATCGGCGTCGTATGCTTCGACACTTCCACCGGCTCGCCGTCCACGGCGACGGTCACCGTCTTGTGCTGGTCTCCTGGTGCTGGGTGTCCGCCGTCGCCATGACGACCTCCCCGAAGAACCCCGACATCGCGAACATGCACGACACCTGAAACGCCAGCTCAGCGGCATTCCCAACACGACTTCAGTCGGTAAAACGGACGAGGGGCACATGACGGCCGGAGACATGGGGCGGCCGTGGGCGGCGATCCACGACAACAGCCGGATCCCTGTCGACTTCCGGCTCTACCTGACCGCCACCCCGCGCATCCTCGCCGCGCCCCGGCCGCAGCGCGGGCGGGGCGGGCGGGAGCTGGTCATCGCGTCGATGGAGGACGACTCCAGCACCTACGGCACCCGGATTTTTGATCTTGGGCTGGCGGAGGCGGTAGAACGCTCGATCCTCGCCGGTTTCGAGATCGACGTGCTCGAGATCCGCGACCCCGACCCGATCCTCGGCCTGTCCGAGGACGCGCTGCGCGGCCGGCGCATGGCCCTGCTCCAGGCCGCACTGCTGGAGCACGCGGCGCAGCAGAATCTGCACACCAGCATGGTCTTCCATCAGCGGGTCGAAGAAGCCGCAGCGTTCGCCGAGCAGATGCCGCGCACGGCCGCCGAGCTGTACACCGCTGAGACCTCCGCGGCGGCGCAGGCCGGGGCGGAGGAGCTGCCCGCGTCGTCGATCGATGCTGAGCTGTACGAGCTGGAGGAAGGCCGGCACGTGCCTCCGGACCGGGTATGGGCGGACTGGCTGTGCGGGGACCATCCCATCGCCCACCGGCGTGCGGTGATCCAGCGGTTCGCCAACGGCATCAACGCCCAGAACCGACGCGTACACCGGGCGTTCCTCTCCTCCGTACGAGCCCTCGGAGTCGGCGTCGATATCGCCGGACTGCGCGGGGTCGAGGCCGTGTGCATCGTCGGCTCACGCAGCTCCCAGGTCGACATCGTCCAGAACATCGGACGCGCCCTGCGCCCCAACCCCGACGGCACGACCAAGACCGCCCGGATCATCATCCCCGTCTTCCTCCAGCCCGGGGAGGACCCGAAGGACATGATCGCCTCCGCCAGCTACCAACCCCTCGTCGACATCCTCCAAGCCCTGCGCTCGCACTCCGAACGCATGGTCGACCAACTCGCCTCCCGCGCCCTGACCCGCGGTACCGAACGGCGGCGCATGCACATCCGGTCCGCCCCTGCGGTCGGCCCGGAGAACGGGGACGAGACCGAGGAGACCAGCGAGGCGCAGCAGGAGGTCGACCGGCTCACCTCGGTCGTGGTCAACTTCGCCTCCCCACGCGACGCCGCAGATATCGCCGCCCTCACCCGCTGCCGCGTCATCCGGCCCGAGTCACTGGTCTGGCTGGAGGGCTACCAGGCTCTGGTCCGCTGGCGCGCCGAGAACGAGATCACGGGCTTGTACGCCGTCCCCTATGACACCGAAACCGCGGTCGGGACGACGAAGGCGTTTCCGCTTGGCCGATGGGTGCACCAACAGCGGAAATCACTGCGGGCCGGTGAACTCGACCCCCACCGCAAGGAACTCCTCGACGAGGCCGGGATGGTCTGGGAACCCGGCGACGAAGCCTGGGAGAACAAACTCGCCGCACTGCGCGCCTACCACCGGGCCACCGGGCACCTTGCGCCGCGTCAGGACGCGGTCTGGGGCGAGGGCGAGGCGATGGTGCCGGTAGGGCAGCACCTGGCCAACCTCCGGCGGAAGGGGCAGAAGAACGGTCTGGGCAAGGACCCGGAACGGGCCGCAGAGCGCGCGGCGCAGTTGGCGGCGATCGACCCGGACTGGGACTGCCCCTGGCCGCTGGACTGGCAGCGGCACTACAAGGTGCTCGCGGACCTGGTCGACGCCGACGGCGTGCTGCCCCACATCGCACCGGGTGTCGTCTTCGACGGCGACGACATCGGCAAGTGGCTCCAGCGGCAGAAGAACGTCGGCACCTGGGCGCAGCTCTCCACCGAACAGCAGGAACGGCTGGCGAAGCTGGGCGTACAGCCCGACCAAGCCCCCTCTCCCGCCCCGGCGGCGCGTGCGGGGAAGGGCCCGAGTAAGGCGCAGCAGGCGTTCCAACGCGGCCTGGCGGCCCTCACGCAGTGGGTCGAGCGGGAAGGTGACCGGCCGGTGCCGAGGGGGCACAGCGAGCGGCTCGCGGTCGACGGCGAGGCGGAGCCGGTGACCGTGAAGCTGGGCGTATGGATCTCCAACACCAAATCCAGGAGGGACCGGCTGGACACCGACCAACTCGCCGCCCTCGCAAAACTCGGCATGGACTGGGCCTGACCAAGGCACGCACGGCTGTCCGTAGTGGGCGGCCGGTGCTCACTGCGTGTCTCGGGGCGGGAAGAATCCCTGGCGTTCCGAACCGTCCACGCTGAATGCGTGGACGGTGGCACGCCCCCTGATGTCCGCTGGCGGTGTCGGGTTCTCGATCACGATGACCTGGCCCGGCGGGTTCTCCAGGAGGTCGCGGTAGAAGTTCTCGGCGACGTCGGCGGTCATCAGCTCGGGACGGTCCTCGTGCGGGTCTTCGGGCCGGCGGTAGGTGAGGACCGGCGTGTCCAGCACGACGAAGCCCGGGTGGATCAGGTCGCGGGCTGTGTTCCGGCGCGCGAGTGATACTGCGAAGGCGGCGTGGAGGATGGAACGCATACCCCTGCCGCGGCTCTTTCGCGGCTGTCCGTCAACGGAGAGCTCGGCAGTCGTCGGGTCATAGCGGACGCGATTGTTCCCTGGAACATGCCAAGCTTCCAAAGTCTCATGAATCATGCGCTCGAAGTCGGCGACGTCGGCGGCGGGAATGCCGTCGGGACGGGCAGCCGGCAGAGCAGGAGCCACGGTTGACAGCGATGCCTTGAGGTCTTCGAGCTGCTCGATCTGAGCGTGCAGGGCAAGCTCGCTTTCGACCCGTGAACGGGCATTCAGCAATTCGGTGGCATCCATGTCGACCGGCTGCATCCGTTGATCGAGTGCGCGGAGCTCCGCAGCGTTGTGCGCGAGCTCTTCATCTCGGGCGGCGCGGGCCGACTCTATGTCCGCTGCCTGCTCTTCCAGATCTTCGATCATGAGGAGCAGGTCGCTGAGCAGGTCGGTTGTTTTTCGGGTCTCCACAGATACAGACGCTGCCAGCTGGGTGCTCTCGGCGGCGTGGTGCTCCAGGTGCTGGTGCTGAGGCTCGGCGCCGCAGAAGACGCAGGTCCCGGTCTGGAAATAGCCCAGGAGATTTCCGGCCTCACCGACCATCTGAAGCCGGGCCAAGTCCGACTCGTACTGCTCCTTCAGCAACGCGAATCGCGCAAGCAGCTGCTGGACCTCGTCGCCCCGCTGCTGGGCCGCAAGGTCAATCTCTTCCAAGCCCCGGCGGTCACGCAGAAGGCTTGTGCGGACTTCAGCAAGTTCGACGGCGGCGGCGGTCACCTCGCCGAGGGCCGCCTGCAGGCGGCCGAGCCGCTCCCGCAGTTGCGACTGGTTCGCCTCCATCGTGAGCTTCCCGCGGCTCTCATCGATCAGGTGGTCGATGACCGCGATCTTCCCCTTGCCGAACTGCTTCTCCAGATTGCTGGGCGCCGCAGGGCGCTCCGGCTCCTCCTCTCCGCTGAGGAGGAGTTTGAAGACCGATTTCTCCCTCGTCTCGTTCTGAGGCATACGGGTGCCAAGCACAGGGGACCTCTGGTCAGCCATGCGTGTGTCGTTGACGACGGCCAGGCGGGCCAGGTCCCGGAAGTTGAGCGGCAACGCCTTGCCGCCCGAGTTCTGGAGAACCCTTCGGCCGTCGATCCCCAGCACGCCCAACAGGTAGCGGGAGATGTTCTTCTTCGACTTGGAGCTGTGCTTGTACCCCAGGGTCTCGTCGGCCGGCTCGGACGGCACGTCCCGGAGGTCGCGCTTGAACACCTCGATGGTGTCACCGCCGACGGCGCGGGACAGGGTCAAGCTGCGGCCGTCGCTCATACGCAGGCCCAGAAGGATACGGGTGTAGCCGTCGTCCTCGGGGATGGACTTGAGTTCGCTGGCGCCCAGCATGTAGTCCACGGCCTCTTCGACGTAGGACTTACCCGTGTCGGAGGCTCCGTAGATGACTGTCAGGCCTGGGCTGAAGTCCACTGCCGCCGGGGGCCTGTCCATGCCGAGGAAGGTCAGGTGTACGAGCGTCAGCCTGTTCACAGGACGTCCTCTTCTCCCAGGTCGGCGAGGCTCACGTGGATGCGATCAGACCAGCGCTGGGTGATCTGCTTCATGCCCTCGCGGACGTCCGTTCCTTCATGCATGTAGGTGCTGGTGAGCCAGTCGGCTCGTTCGATGAGCTGCCCTACGTAGGGGGCCTCCAGGGCGCTGAGGAAGCTTGCCGCCTCGTCCGTGGCCCCGTACATGAAGCCGTGGTCGGTGGTCGTCATGTCGGCGAGGCCAGCGCGCAGCAGGACCATGAGGCCCTGCTCGATGAGGCGCCGGCGCAGGCCGAGCTCGCCAGGGCTGGCGGGGAGGTCGGGGTGGAGACTCGCTGGGCCCTGGTCGAGGTCGCCGCTGTGGAGCATGGCGTGGTCCAGGTAGACGAGCTGGGCGACGTCCAGGCGGCGGGGGAAGGTCTCTGACAGGAGGATCAGAGCGCGCATCCCGGCCTCCACGGGGCTGTTGAGAGCGGTCACTGGGTCTCCTCTTTGCACCAGGTCAGCCGGTCGTCGTTGGCCAGGCGATGGCACATGCCCTTGAGGTCGATGACTTTCACCACGGGGGCGAGGATGTTCGCCGGGTTCGGTGTGTGAGCGACGGCCGCGTCGAGCACGGCTTCCAGGCGTGCGTAGCCGCTGGCATAGTCGCGGTCTTCGATCTCGATCACGGCGTCGTACAGGTCGGTCTCGATCGCGGTGTAGGTCGCTTCCGGGACGCTCTCCTGCGCGAAACGCCACAGCGACTCCGCGTGGAAGAAGGCGGCACGCTGGCGGAAAAGGTGGCCACTCACCTTCGCATGGTCGCGGGCCTCTTGCAGCGTCTCCAGGGCGAGGCCGTGCTTCGCGTTGTAGGCGTCCAGCAGCTTGCGGACGTAGACGGCTTCGTGGGGTGCCTGGTCGGGTGGGGCCGGGTCGGCGGCAGGGCGCGGCTTGAGCGGTTGCGGGAAGCGCCTCACATGGTGGGGGGTAGCAGCGTGCAGTTCGAGAATCTCTTCGAGGTTCCTGGCTTCGAACATCGAGAAGTCCGTCGCCTGCGCCAGCGCGCCCACGGCTGTACGCATCTCCGGGGTGAGCTTGGGCTTGGTCCCGAGCTTGGAGTCCTTGTCGTCCCACGCCGCGAAGAACTCGTCCTTCAGCTGGGGCGGGTTGAGCAGGAGTCGTTCGAGTCCCGTGCCGATCTTTGGTGCGACGAAGACATAGCGTGTGGGCAGCTCGTACGTGCCGAGGATCTTCGCGACGAAGATCTTCACCATCTCTGGGAAGGCGTCTGATTGCCCGAGCGGCTTGAGGTAGTGCTTGCACTGGTAGCAGTGCCACTCACCTGCGGTGCCTTGCTCGGAGAGACAGGCTGCGACGTCCGCTCCGCGGTCGCCGGCCCCACCCATCCGCTGAACTCGGACGTAGGGACGGCCAGACCACGTACCGAACTGGTGGACCCACTCGACGGTGAAGTCCTCCCAGTCGTCAGCGTCGTAGATGTATTGCAGGTACACCTGAGGCGTGGGCAAGGGCGCGCTCTGGGTCGGCGGCGCAAGCACGACGACCTCTGGCGATTTGAGCTCCGGAAAGCCGTCGAATACCGGCCGGACTCCATCCCTCCCCGGCTCAAGCCTCCCTGCCACAGCCCACCCCGGCCCCTACTGCCATGCACGATCACTCACGGTAGTGATATCACCCATGGTCCGTCAGGAAGGCACCTGAGCAGCCTCACCCCTTGGAGTTGGGTGGCCGATCACCCTGCGGCCGCGGCCGGGCCGCGCCGAACCTGGCAGCCACGTCCAGGCGCAGGGCCGGATACAGGTAGACCCCGCCGCGGTGTCGACGGACATGTGAGCGCTGATCTCCCCGACGAGGCTGGCTGGACGAGGGTGGTGTCGAGGACGTCGCACGCGCCCAGCCCGACCGTTGGTCGGCGTTTCGCAAGTCAGGGGTGCAACACGCTTCGGATGTTGCAGCGGATACCCAAGGGCGGCTACCGGCGGCGCGGGATGGTCATCCTGGCCTCCGCCAAGACGACGCCGGTCACCGAGGGGCGCTCTGTGCGTCGACGCATGGCCCTTGGGCGCGGAAGCGCGCGCGGGTTTCCGGCCAGGGCGTCGCACTGTCGTGGCCGGAGCAGCCGGCGCCTCCGCAAAGGGCGTGAGCCGGGCATTGGCTTTCCGTTGTGCAGTGCCACCCGCCCGTACGCCTCGTAGCGCTCGCGGCCGTCCTCGCCGTCCACCAGCTCGTTGGCGAGCTCCTGCTTGGTCCAGCGTGCGAGATTCTCGCCCGGATAGCGCCACCTCCTGAGGATCATGGCAATGATCTCCGCCTTGGAGTGGTCGTCCATCAGAGCGTTCCTCCGCTGGACGAGTTTGTTACGGAGCTCGACTTCGGCTGGGGAAAGCGGCGTGACCGCGTTGCGGATGTACTCGGGGTCCGTGTCCGCTTCGAAGAGCATGACGCAGTGATCGTGCGGCACAGGGACGGCGATTTTGCCCGGAAACTTGGCCTGCGACTCGGCGGCATCACGTACCCAGTTGAGGGCTTCGTGGTAGCCGAGGTCTCTGCCCTGCTCGCGTGCGGTGCGCTGGAGTTCGCGGGCGCGCTGCTGCTCGGTGGTGCGCTTGGTCATGGACGGGTCCTCTCGGCACCGGGTTCTCGCCCCCACACGGCAACCCCGGCTCGATGGATCGTCAAGGTGTCCGTCGATCCCGGAAGACCTTTCACCAGTGGTCCGGGCAGTGTGGGTGTCCGGGTGCGGTGTGGGCGTCGGCGAAGCCCAGGGCGTCAGCCCCGCGGGCAGGATACCGGCTCGGCCGCCGGCTCTTCGCCCTCGCCGGAGATGCGGGCGACCAGGGCGGTGGCGCTGTCCGCGTACGGATCGATGGCTCATGTGCATACCGAAGGACAGCACCGGGACGCTGGCGACTCCGTCGTGACCCGTGCCGTCGGCTTGTCGCCGGTGCTCGTCCAAGGGCTCATATCTTGCGGCAGCCAGTGCTGTCCCGAGAATGCAAGAACGGGCAGGCAGAGGCAGGCGACGTGGAAAAACTGACACGACGGACTGCAGATGCCGGCCCTGGCGGCTGGCCGCTTCGAGAGGCGGATGTGGGACAGATCGAGCAGGGGTTGGAGCGCGCATTACGCACCCGGCCCGTTCCTGCAAGCACCGAGGCCCGCCTGCGGTTTCTGCTGGCATCACACGGTGGTTCCACTCGGCGGGTCGCCACCGTGCTGGGGGTGTCGCAGCGCACCGTGCAGCGGTGGATGACGAAGAAGCCAGGAGCGCGTCGTCCGCCGGGTCCGCTGCAGGTGCAGGCGATCGAGGAAACGGTCCTGGCCCGGTGGCAGCCCCGAATACGGGCCCGTCGACGCGCCCAGGCAGAGGCGGAGGGCTTCGTCTTCCATACCAGGGCGCGATTCGGATTTGCGGCTCCTGCAGGCTCCTCGGACGACCCGCGGGTGCGGTGGATCACCCAGGATCTGCCGGGAGAGGTAGCCCGGGAGCTGTTCGCCGCCCGGGACGCCGGCGCGGGCGAGCAGCAGCAGACGGTGATCCTCGCCCGCGCGCTGGGACACGCCTACTTCCGCGAATGGGGCCGCCGGGCCCACGGTCTGCACATCGCTTTCAGCGACGTCGAGTTCGTCGACTTCTCGATCGGCTGAGCCTGCCCCTTCGAGCGACCGCGACAGGGTGTTCAGCGTCGCGAGGGCCTGACGCGACTGGCCGGCATGGCTTCGTATCGCTCGGCTTCCCGCCGCTCGCGCCAATCCCACTCCACACGGCCGACCGGGCCTTTCCGGCGGGCTGTGGGCGGCTGGGGCGGGCGCAGCCTGGCCGTCTCCGCCACACGCAGCAGGTGCCCACGGTCACCTGGCGCGGCGAGCAGTTCCTGGTCCTCGCCGGAGACGAGACGGGTGAAGCAGACCGCGGCCCGCAGGAAGACGCCGGCCCAGGGTGGTACGGGGTGTGCGGCGCAGCCGTCGGTGTAGCGGGCGCGGTCGTGCAGGGCGAGCGTGGCCGCGGCAGTGTCGTAGTCGCGAGGGCGGGCGGTAGCGAGTTGCTGGAGGGAGGCACCGGTGAACAGCGCGGCGGCAAGGGCCGCGGCCAGGCGGGGATGCGCGGTCGCCGCGTGCAGCCGGTGGGCGATTCGCTGGGCGGTGGACGCGGTCAGAGGCACGGGCGGTGGACGGTGCCGCCAGATGATCGGGGGCGGCGTGCACAGGTCGGCGCAGGGGCGGGGGCTGTCGTAGGAGACGAGGCGTTCCAGTGCAGGCAGAGTGAGCCACCGACCTGTCGGCCCGGCGGGCTCGTCTACCGGCAGGGGTTCGGTGATAGGCGTGCCGTAGTAGTGGCGGCGGGGCGGCCTCGAAGTCGGCGGTGAGGGAGTAGTCGGCCGTCTGCAGGGCCTGGTGCAGGGCGGCGGGAAGGCGGGGGCGGTGGCAGACCAGGCTCAGGTGGACACCGGTGAGGGCACGCAGCTCCAGGAGGCGCATTGTGCGGCGGGTGGTGAGGCGGTGGGCGCGCAGGACGGTCAGCCGGGTGACGGGCAGGGCGGTCATCCAGGCGTTGGCGGCTTCCCAGGCGGGCTGGCGCCCGGCGGGGAAGCGCCCGGTGAGCAGGGGCGGTTTGCCCAGGGCGGCGAGAAGGTCGTGGGCGAGGCCGGTCTCGCTGGTGGTGCCCGGGCCGGGGTGCAGGGTGATCCGGCCGGACGACGGGTGGTGGGCGGCCAGGGCAGTGCGGGTGTGGAGCACGTCGTCATGGCGGTCGATGACCACGGTGACGGGCGGCAGCGGCGGGGCCGGAGGCATGGGCTGTGTTGGTGGTCAGGCGAGGCGGCTGAAGGCCCAGCGCAGCAGTTCCTGGTCCACGCGGGGGCGGCCGGTGCGGGCCAGGGCGGTGCGGGTGTGGGCGGTCAGCTGGGCCCAGGCGCGGAAGTTGCCGTGTGCGGCGTGGCTGTCGGCGAACGTGATGTCGTCGGGGTCGGCGTCGGCCCAGATCGGGTGGAACAGCGGGATGACGTCGAGGACCTCGTCGGGGGTGAGGCGGGTGAAGTGCTGCCAGATGAAGATGCGGGAGGAGAGCATCGGTTCGCGGCGCAGCACGGTGTGGCAGCCCTCGCCGCCGACGAAGATGATCGCAAGCTGGGTGGAGGGCTCGTCCCACAGGTAGCGGAAGTACTCGAATGCCTCGCCGTTGAGCCACTGTGCTTCGTCGACGAGGAAGGTGCGGGGGCGCTCGGCCAGGGCGGTCTTCAGCAGACGGTCGAATTCGCTGGGGTGGCGCGGCGGCTCGCCGGCCAGGTCGAGCGCGGTGAACAGCTCGTAGCGCACCGCTCGGGCGGTGGGACGGGCCCGGAAGGTGATCTTGCGGACGTCCTCGCCGGGTTCGAGTTCACGCAGGCAGGTGTTGACGGCGAGCGTCTTGCCGAAGCCGGCGCCGCCGTGGATACACATCATCGCGCGGGCGGCGACCGTATCGCCGATGTTCTCCCGTGCGGTGAGCAGGGCGCGGGTGGTGACCACGGAGGCGTCGGGCAGGTCGACGTACTGGTAGGTGGCCGCGGTCACGAGGCGTCTCCGTCTTCAGTGGTCTGAGCGGTCGATCCGGGTACAGGCCCGGGGGCAGGTTCGGATGGGACAGGAGCAGGCCGGCCGGGCGCGGTCCGGGTGACGAGATGGCGGGGTGCGCCAGTCGGCTGGGGGCGCGGCGGGCGGGATGAGGTCCGGCATCGCCAGATCGGACAGGTCGGTGCCGGCGGCCTGGGCGAGCTCGGCCTCGGCCTGCGCGGTGGTCAGGGTGCCGAGCCGCTGGGGGGCCTCGGGCTGGTTCACGGCGGCGTAGCGCTCGCGCTGTGAACCCTCCAGGTCCTTCTTCAGGCGGCGGGCTCGGGCGGCCCGTGCCCGCCGTACAGCGCTGACCTGTTCCTCGGTGGCCTGGTCGGCCAGGTCCGCGGGACCGAGGTAGCGGCCGGTGAACGCGTGGTAGACCTCGATGCGGTGGTCGTGGTGGGGCATGAAGCGGATCCGGACCTGGAGCCCGGACTGACCGGTCATCCACGGCCCCACATAGTCGCGTTTCCTGAAGCGGATACCGCGGGTGGTCAGTGTGCGGGTGCCGGCGTCCTCCAGGGTGAACGTCCACAGATCCGCCGCGGCCACGTCCCGCAGCAGGGTGGGATCGTCCTGCCACGCCTCAAGCGGGGTCCTGCCCCGCAACGGCGCGGGCTGGTGTTCGGTGTTCCACCACGACGTCCAGGCGAGCAGCCGGGTGGTGAAGTCCTCGAAGCCGAGCAGCACCTCGCCCTTCGGGCGGGAAGAGCGTTTGCCGGGGCGCGGCTGGCGGGCGTATCCGGGCAGCGCGGCCAGGAACATGCTCTCCACCGCCCGGTTCAGACCCTCCACGGTGCCCTTGAGGTGCGGGGTGTAGGCGGGCAGGTCCTCCATGGTGACGTCCAGGAGATCGAACGCGGCGGTCACCGTCCTCGACAGGAAGTCCTTGCCGCGGTCGACACGTACCTTCTCGGGCAGGCCGCCGAACGGGCCGTAGGGGTCCTCGCGCAGGACCGCGGAGCAGCGCGGCCAGCACCGACTCCCGCGACGGATGCACCGGCGTCACCGCGACACCGGTGATCGCGTTGGTGGCGCAGTCGGTGAACCACGTGATCCACGGCCTTCGGGCCCTGCCCTCGACATCGACCAGGACGGGGGCCTGCATGTGGTCGGTCTCCCACACGTGGTTGCGCCAGCCCCGCGGCCGGGCCAGGAACACATCGTGTTTCCGCGCGGCCCGCTCACCACCCGCGAGCCCGGCCCGCTCCCCCGGCGTCAGATCCCGCTGGACCGCCCGGTGCAGCGTCGGGATCGAGGGAGGCGGATCCCCCTCGCCCCTGGCCGCGCGAGCGGTCAGCTCACGATGCACCGCTGCGACGTTTCCCTTCCACAAGGCCAGCAGACGGCGCACTTCGGGGGTGACGGAGAAGCGGTTTTTACTCTGGGCCCGTGCCCCGGGCTCCGCAGCCGCTGACTCGTCACGCTCGGCAGCGGCAAGCCACCGCCACACCGTGCGCTCGGTCACTTCCAACGACTGAGCCATCAGCCGCACATGCCGCGTAGTCAGTTGCTGGTCCTGCCGCAGGGCGAGCAGCCGGCGCACGGCAGGGCCTCGCAGCGCCGACAGGGAGGAGGAAGGCAGGCCTCCCCATGCCCGGGCCCGACCCGTGCGCGCCGGAGCGGGAAGCGTCCTCTCCCGGCTCGGCCGCGCCGGTCACAGCGGTCCCATGAGCCGTGCGCAGGCCCGCTCCAGCATCCGGCGGTCCACCACCGCCCGGCTCTTGCCATAGATTTCGGCGGTCAGGTGCGAGGTCAGCTTCGCCCAGGTCCGGAAGTTGCCGTGCCCCACGTGCTCGTCCACCCACGCGACATCGTCCGCGGTCACGTCCTGCCACAGCGGGTGGAAGGCAGCCATCACGGTGGCCAGCTCCCGCTGGCTGAGGCGCGGCACCAGCTCCCAAGTCAGCACCCGAGAGGCCAGCGCAGGTACCCGGCGCAGCGCCCGTTCGCTGCCCGCACCCGCGAGCACGAGTGCCGTATCCGTGTCCGGGTGGTCCCACAGCCCGCGCAGAAACTCCAGCGCCGGTCCCGGAAGGCGCTGTGCCTCGTCCAGGACCAGCACGCGGGGCTGCCGCAGCGCGTTCACCAGCGTAAGGTCGGCCTCCCCCGCCCCGCGCGGCAGACGCCTGCCCAGCTCCAGGGCGTCCGCGAGTACCCGACGCAGT
Source organism: Streptomyces sp. MNU89 (assembly GCF_020982505.1). Lineage (NCBI taxonomy): Bacteria > Bacillati > Actinomycetota > Actinomycetes > Kitasatosporales > Streptomycetaceae > Streptomyces > Streptomyces sp. MNU89. Next base: position 26,733 of record NZ_JAJKLL010000001.1, read on the forward strand.
TCGGGGACCGTCGGATGCACACCGACATGGACCCGGCGGACCCGGGCCGGGTGCGGCAGCTGGGAAAGGGCGTACTGCAGCGCGACGGTCTTGCCCTGACCGGCGTCGCCGTACAAGCACACCACCGCCCCCACCGCGGCCGCGTGGGCGACCGTCCGCAGCACCGACCGCACAGCGAGCGTGTGCACCACCTGTGCGCCCGGGACCAGGACCGGGACCTGCGCCAAATGCTTCTGCTCCCGCAGGAAGACCTGCCCGCCGGTGCCTTGGCCGGCCACGACGTTCAAGCCCAGCTCGCTGAGCGGATCCGGCCTGCTCGGCCCGGCCACCACGGGCTCCCGCTCGACCAGCAAAGCGCGCCCCGCCCGTCGGTCTCTGCGGATCACCCGGTGCAGCGTCGACGCCGACGGCACCGAGGCCCCGCCAGCCGCGGCCAGCCGGCGTCTCAGCTCAGCGACGTTCCCTCCGACCTCGCCCAGCAGCGCCCACACTTCGTCCGACACCGCATACCCCTGCCGGACCGGCGCCTCCACCAGCCCGGTCGCCTTCGCCTGCTCCAGCCAGCGCCACACCGTACGCTCCGAGACACCCACCGTCTCAGCGACCGCACGCACATGCCGCGTGGCCAGCTCCCCCGCCTGCTGCCGCTCCAGCAGACGACGCACCACCAGCCCCCTGGGCAGCACAGGCCCACGACCGGCCCTTACCTCTTGATCCACGCCCCGATCACACCGGCCGAGCCCACCTCACCGCATAAGAACTCTCGAATCTGAGACAACATCAGCTGCCATGCGATAAAGCCCCACGACAGCGATCCCACCCCTCAATCTCTCACCCCATGACAGCGACCCACCCGCCCACAAACACCCACTGACCAGCCTCGTAACACCCATCCCCGGACCAGCACGACCGACTCTCACCACTACCGACACCAACCCGAGAGATCGCACCGTGGAGCCGGATCGTGCGAGGCCCGGGACGTGTTCTCGGGCCTCGCCCTTCCGGTGTCGGGTTGCTCATCGTCGGCGGGAGCGCTCCGGTACGGGCTGGGGGTAGCGGGTGCTGTGCCGCTCACGGCCCGCCGCGGTCCGGGGGCTCCGTGGGTGTGCCCTTGCGCCGTGTGGTCTTGTGCGGCGTTTCCCCGGGCCGCCTCATGCGGGTGGTGAGCAGGGTGGTGGGGATCGTGGGGCTCGATGGTCAGGGGCGCCCGGTGTTCTGGTGGGGCGGGAAGAGGTGGTGTTTGTCGGAGGCGATGCGGTCGGCGGGATGCCGTGGTGGGTGGACCGCTTGTCCCGGAAGCGTGCCCGGGGCGGTGCTGGAGTGCTCGTGTCGGCGAGCAGTTGGTGCAGCGGGTCGGGCGGGCTCGGCGGGCCGCTTCCCGGATCCTGGGCGGGGCGGTCCGCCCGCCGTGGGGGCCGCGGCTGCCGCTGCGGCTGCCGTCACTCTGCTCGTGCGGTTCTCGTGACGGTCGTACGAGCCGCACGTCGCCCCGGCCTTCTGGCCCGTCCCGCCCGGCTGCGGGGGCGTTTTCCCCCGGGTCGGGCCTTGGTCAGTGGTCCGCGCAGCACGGCGTGGGGTCGGGGTCCTCGAACGGCACCAGGGTGCCGCCCGCGGCGGGCATGGCGGCCAGGACGAGGCGGCCGTTGTGCCAGTGCGGGCGGACGTGTTCCCGGGTCACGAGCCGGGTGTGCGCGGGGGCGGTTCCTCCGGCGTGCCCACCACCGTCACCTGCTCGATCGCGGAGCGTGCGAGGACTTCCGCGAGCGTCAGCGTGCCGGTGAGGGCGCCCGCGCCGGGGTAGAGGACGGCGCGGCCGGCCTCGTCCGGGGTGCCGTCGCGGACTGCGTGCCCCTGGGCGGTGAGCCGGTCCCGGGCGGTGCGCAGGACCGGCTCCGCTCCGGCGGCGCCGGCCGTGAGGGACAGGGCGACGCGCGGGCGGCTGTCGCGCACCAGGTGTGTGCAGCCGAAGACGCTTTCGGGGAGGGAGAGTTCGGCTGCCAGCGCCTGGAGCAGGTGATCGGCCTGGCGCAGCGTCGCCGCGTCGGTGTCGATGGCGATGGCGTAGGGCGCGGAGGGTGGTGTCACGACGGCAGGATCCATACCGGGTTGGAGTAGAACCACAGGTCGCGCCACGGGTCGGCGTCGCCGACGACGTCGATGGCGGGGCCGGCCGGGTCGGCTTTCGCGCCCAGGGCGCCGACGGCGGACCGGTTGCCGTCGGTGCCGCGTGTGCGGAGGTAGAGGGGGTGGTCGACGCGGCCGAGGTCGTAGGTGAGGCGGACGGTGCCGGTGTCCTTGTTCACCTCGTAGGAGGTGACCACCCGGGCCGTCGGCGCGGTGAAGGTGTCCTTGTCGGTGGCGGGGCCGGTCACCTCGCCCCTGATGACGTCCACGCGGGCCAGTTTCGGGGTGAATCCGGCCCAGTTGGGGCCGCCGGCCAGGGCCACGTCCATCGACAGGGTGACCCGCGTGCCCTTGCGGACGTGCAGGGCGCCGCCGAGCGTGGCCCAGCGGCCGCCGCCGGAGACGCGGACGTCGAGGCCGCTGATGAGCCGGCCGTGGTCGACCCAGATACGGCCGGCGCGGATGCCGTCCATGACGGCGGCGTAGGTGAAGCCGTGGGAACCGACGTGGGTGCGGCTGTACTGGCCGGGCCAGAAGTCGCCCTGGGTGACGTCGATCCGCCCGGCGTAGAGGGGGTCGTCGTAGTGGCCGTTGGTGCCGAAGTCGCCGCCGCCGCGGGCGGCGGTGTCGGCGTACACCTGGTGGGAGTCGGAGTTGGCGGTGATCCACCACGGGCGGCCCTCGGCGAGGAGGCTGTCCCACAGGCCGCCGACGGTGGCGGTCATCCAGTCGAAGCCGCCCCAGGTGCGGTAGCTCTCCAGCGGGTAGCCGGGGAAGGAGTTGGCGCCCGGGCTGCCGTCGTAGATGCCGCGGGCGCGGCCCATGCCGAGCGGCTTGGGCAGGCCGGCCGCCTGGTGGCCGGGGGCGCCCTCGAAGCCGACGGCGATCCGGTGGCGGTTGGGGGTGGCGTCGCGCCAGGCGCGGATCTCGTGCGGGGAGTCGATGCCTTTGCGCGCCGGGTGGTTGGCGAGCATCAGGGCGTCCTTGACCGTGCGCCGCTGCACCTGGTCGGCGAGGAAGGACAGGCCGGCGACGGCGAGGGCCTCGTTGGCGGGGGTGGAGGCGCCGGCGTCCTTGACGCTGCCGTCGTAGTCGGTCTCGAATTGTTTGAGGACGGACACCTCGTTGCGGCCGGGGTGGACGAAGACCGTGCCGTGCTCGGCGGCCGGGATGTTCCACTCCAGGCCCTGGAAGACGAGGGTGTCCTGGTGGGCGTTGCGGGCCTCGCGGATGTCCGGGTTGACCTTCTCCACGCCGATCTTGGCGTGGGTGACGCTGCCGTGGTCGGTGATGACCATCCAGTCCATGCCGTGCCGGGCGCCCTGGCGGACCTGGTCGAGGACCCGGTACTTGCCGTCGCTGCTGTACTGGGTGTGGATGTGGTGGTCGCCGGCGAGCCAGAGGAAGCCCTTGGTGCGGCGGCCGTTGCCCGCGGCCTGTGCGGGGCGGCGGTCGCGGTGGGGGTGAGGACGGTGCGGCGGCCAGTCCGGCGCCGAGCAGGCCCGCGCGGCGCAGCAGGCCGCGGCAGGAGTGCTGTTCGGGGGTCAGGGCCTGGTCGGGGACGCTGGTGTCGAAGGCGGCGGGCAGGGCCTGCGGGGCCTCGTGGCCGTGGGTGTGGGTGTGGTTGTGGGTGTGTGGGTGTGCGGGTGGGTGGTGGTGACCGTGTCCGTGACCGTGTCCCATGAAGGTCCTCCTGGGTACCGCCGCCGTGCGCGGCTCCGAGGAGCATCCAGGCAGAAGATGAATGTTTAACGACTCGGGGGTGAGTCCTGCCTGCCGTCCTGCCTGCCCCGGCATGAAACCTCAGGGCCCCGAGGGCCCCGAAGGCCCTGGGGGGAGGCGGCTCGTGTCCGGAGCGGGCCGCGCGGCCGGCCGCGCCCTCCACACCGGCCGCGCCCTCCACCCCGGCCGCGCCCTCCACCCCGGCGGGGCAGGCCACCCGGCGGGGCAGGCCACCCGTCTCCGCGCTCACCCCGGCATGCCGGGGTGAGCGCGGCGGGCCTCCCACGCGCCGGGAGCCTCCAGGACCTGCGCGTCCGGGTCACGCTGCCGGCCGGCGGCAAGCCGATGGAGGGAGAAGGCCGCGGCGACGGCGGCGGCGGGCGGCCGGGCCGGGCCGGGAAGGGAGGGAGGGAGGGAGGTACCGGCCGCCTTTCGCGGGGTGCCTGCCGGGCGTGCGCCCTGCGCCGCCCCGGCCGTTACGCCGCGACCCGGGCCCCGCCGGCCGCCCCCGTGGCCGGCCCACCCGCCCTGCGCCGCACCGCCGGGATCACCCGCGGGCGCTGCCCGCCCGCGGCCGCACCGGACCCGGCCTCGCCGACGCCCTACGCCCGGTGCGCAGCACCGTCCACGGCCGGTGCCCCGGAGGAGCGCCCGGTGGCTTCGGCACCCCGCGCGACGTACAGGTCTCCGGGAGCGGAGGCGGGCGGGGCCTGCAGTGGCGCTGGGGCACCGGCCGCGCGAGCGGCCCGGCGGAACGGTCAGCTCGGGGCGCGCCCCGTCGTGGGGCGGCGTCACGCCGGCGGCGCCCGGCCCGCCCGGAAGAAGGGAGCACGGAACCACCCGGGGGATCGCTCACCACACGCAACACAACCGGCCCCCGGGTCACCGTCCGCAGCGGCTCCCCCGCGCCTCAGGTACACCCCCCAGGCCTATCGATATTCGATAGATTACCATCGTGATTCGATCGAAGGAGCGGCCATGGGAAACCCGACAGTGCTTACGCCGCGCGCCGTACTCGCGGCGCTGCCGGCCAGTTCGCTGTTCATCCAGACGGTGATAGTGCCGCCGCCGCCGCCGACCTGGAGGAGCTCGGCCCCGAGCCCCCACCTGCGCACCCCTCCTCGTGATCGTCTCCCCTGCCGCCGTGACGGCCCAGGTCACGGTCGCCTGCACGTGGCAGCTGGTGACCAAGGCACGGCGCAACACCATGTTCTCCCACACCGCCTTCCGATACGCACACACCGCGACCGGCACACTCCCAGCAACCGCACACCCCGCATCCACACTCGCGGTCCTCCTCGCACCGGGCGAGGCCGTGGCCCCGGGCATCGTGCTCCTGCTGTGCGGGGGCTCCCTGGCGGTCTTCGGCGTCGCACTGATCGTGCTCGTGCTGCGGATGCTGCTCGCCCAGGCCGTCGCACGCGACGCCGAGGCGAGACGGATGCACGCCGAACTGGAAGAGGTGATCTGATGCCGATCACCGTCGACATCGACGTAATGCTGGCCAAGCGGAAGATGTCCGTGGGCGAACTCGCAGACCGCGTCGGGATCACCCCCGCCAACCTCGCGGTCCTCAAAAACGGCCGCGCCAAAGCGGTACGCTTCACCACCCTCGCCGCCCTCTGCGAAGCACTCCAGTGCCAGCCGGGAGACCTGCTGCGCTGGGAACCCGAGCCGGCCGCCCGCACCGCAGTACAGAAAACACACCAGTGACCGACACACACAAGCCCACCAACACCACGGCGACGCCCCCACCCCAACCAGCCCCGGCCGGACACCACCCAGTTCGACCACGCCGGCCGGTCCGGTGCCGGACCCCTGTGCCGGCGCACAGCCACGACAACACGCGACACACCAGAGGCCGACCGGTGACAGCACAGAATCACAGCCGGGCCGGCACGGGCCGGAACCAGACGAATGCCAACGACATTCACCGGCGTCCCGACAAAGGCACCCACCCGGAGAAATAGAGCGGAGGCCGACCACCGCACCGCGCAGCGGCACTCCGGCCCCCGACAGTCACCGCGGAGCCGGCCGGTCACGCCACGGACATGGACACGCCGGAGAACAGGACGACAGCACCCTGAAAAGCCCTCGCGTCCAGAAAACCCGACACCCGCACAAACCCCGCCACCACCCGCGGCCGACCCCCGACCGTCAACCGGCAACCGGTCACCGGGGCGGCTGAGTCCGGCTGGACCGACGCCCGCCCTGTCCCCGGTACCGGAAGGGGCACGCGGAGATCGGCGCGACTCCAGCCGAACGCACGAACACCCTCCTCAAAGCACATGCACCCGGAGTCACCGCCGACCCGGACCGGCCACAGGCCCAGGCGCGCGCTCCCGCGCCCGACGGCACCCCACCCGTCCCTCCGGTGAGGCCCGCCGGGAAAGCGGAAGCGCGCGCGGCAGGATCAGTCCATGAACACGGCCGGAGCCGGTGCTCCCGCGGGCCGCTGGAGCACGCCGCCGAAGTTGCCCTCGACCTCCGCCTTCTCCGCCGCGTTCGGGTAGGGGTTGGTACAGGCCGTCCCCGCGCTGGAACCCGACATCAGACTCGAACACGGACCCGGCTTGCGGTCCGGCAGGCCCAGGATGTGACCGAGTTCGTGCGACGAGATCCGCACCGTGTCATACCCCTGGTCAACCGCCTGCCGGCCCATGTAGACCGTCCCATTACCCAGCGACGTGGTCTGGGCGCGGGGCCAGCCGTTATCGGCCAGGATCCGGATATTGGCGCGCCGACCGGCCTCGACGGGACGCAGCTCCACCCCGTCGACGCTCTCGTTCCAGATCGCCGCACCCCGGTCGACCGCGCTCTTGAACTCCGCCGACGCGCTCGCGTCATAGGTGACCACACGGGCAGCAGCGGCGCTGCCCCCGGACACATCGGAAGGGGCGGCCGCGGCCTGCCCCCCGACCAGGGCGAAAGCCAGTGTGAAAGCGGCGGCGAAGCCGCGGGCGGACCTACGGACAGGCATGGACGTCCTCCTTGTGGGGGAAAGGCAGGCGCGTGTACATGACACACCCCGCTCCCTGCCCACCCTGAACCAGCCCCAATCCATCAATCGACCGACCCCGGCATCACGCGGCCGACACCCCCACCCCACCGCCGGACACGGGACTGCACGGCCGGGGGGCCGGCGCTCGGTGAAGGCCCGGAGCCCCCGGGGCACGACGTGCCGGCCGGCCCGGGTGCACCGCAACCTCCGTTCCCCACAGGGCCTCCGGCATCGCCCGAGGTCATCCGTCGCTCGCGCCAGCCGGAGAGGTGACTCCTTCAGGGTGGACCGGACGCGCCGGGCCCGGTGTCCGCTCTCAGCCTCCGCCCGCGCCGGGGCGCCGGGTGGGGAAGGCTTCCACGAGGCGTTCCGGCGCCGCCTGCTGCCAGGAGTCCACGAGGATGTCGCGCAGTTCGCCGAGGTCCTCCAGCGCGGCCAGCCGGACACGCACCCAGGCCGAACCGGCCTCGTGCGGCGGTACCCAGAACTTCTCCGGCTCGGCGGCGATCAGCTCCGTCCGCTCGTGCCGGGGACAGCGCACCGCGAAGGAGGTCTCGTCGTCGGGGACGGTGACGAACATCTTCCCCGCGACACGGAAGGTGGGCATGCTCCACGCTTCCTTCTCCACGGTCTCCGGGAGGGACAGCGCGATACGGCGGACGTCCTCGGCATCGATCACGGTCACGGTCACGGTCACGGTCACCACCGTAGCCAAGACCCCCTTCCGGCTCGGCCGGTTCGCGATTCCCTTTCAGGACCGGCGTGTGCCGGCCGGCCACAGCGCGGCACCGGTACGACCCCCACCGTCGACCGGCCCGGCCGGCCTTCCGAGGGCCCCGGATCCGGATTCCGGGTCCCGGTCCCATGACGGCGCGGTGAGCAGCCGGGCCCGGCCCCGTGCCGGAGCGGCTGGGGAGCGGCGAACGCCGGGAGGCCACGGGACCGGAGGGCCGCCCGGTGCGGCCGCCGCCCGGGCCCGCAGACCGGGCGGGAGGAGCCCCGCACCGCCGTGGCCGGGGCGGCGGGGGCCGGTGCCATCTACCGAGAGTGGCCGCCCGGACTGATGATCACGTCCAGGACCTCGCGGACGGCCGAGAAGGCGGCGTAGTTGATGCTCGCGGCCAGCGAGTCCGTGTCACCTCCTCCGCCGGCCTGCTCCCTGGCTCCGGCTTCCTGCTCCACCGCCCAGTCCCGGGCGACCCTGATCCGGCGGAGGAGTTCGTCTGCGTCCACGGCTTCACTCATGACCGGAACCTACCCAGCCCCCGGCCGCCGCAGCCGGACGATCCGGTTCCGGGGCGGCGGAGCCCCGCCCTTGGCACCGCACGGAAGCGTTCTCCGGCCCGGGCCGGGTCCGTCCGGGGCCCTCTTCGGCCTCTCCCCCGCGGCCGCCCGCACCGTCCGGGAACGCCCCGGCGCCTCGGAGGTTCCGCCCGCACAGGGGGGTGCTACCTTGTCCGATCAGCCGGTCCGGGTCGCGCCGCGCCGCAGGCCGGCACGCCGGGCGGCACGGCGACGGCCCTCCCCGCCTCTTCGCGCGCCTCCTCCCACACCCCGAGCCCGTCTCCGGCACGGCGGCCGCTGCCGCGCCGGACGCGAGGGGAACCGCCCCTCCCGCGGTCCCCGTGAGAAAGGACAGTGGTATGGCAGTGACCTCTTCGGAAGCCTCCCGGCCGGGCGCCTACGCGGCCGCCCACCGCAGGAGCATCGAGGACCCCGAGGGCTTCTGGCTGGACGTCGCCCGCGAGGTCGACTGGACGGTTCCGCCGTCGAAGGCGCTCGACGCCTCCCGCGCACCGCTGTACCGCTGGTTCCCGGACGGGGAGCTGAACACCTGCCACAACGCCGTGGACCGCCATGTGGAGGCCGGTCACGGGGACCGGCTCGCGATCATCCACGACAGTCCGGTCACCGGCACCGTCACCCGGCTCACCTACCGGGAACTGCGCGACGAGACCGCCCGGCTGGCCGGTCTGCTGTCCTCCTGGGGAGTGGCCAAGGGGGACCGCGTCGTCATCTACATGCCGATGGTCCCGCAGGCGGCCGTCGCGATGCTGGCCTGCGCCCGGATCGGCGCGGTCCACTCGGTGGTCTTCGGCGGTTTCGCCGCGCACGAGCTGGCGGTGCGGATCGACGACGCCCGGCCGAAAGTGGTGCTGACCGCCTCCTGCGGGATCGAGCCGTCCCGCACCGTTCCGTACAAGCCGCTTCTCGACTCCGCCCTCGAACAGGCCGCCCACCGTCCGGAGCGCTGCCTGGTGCTCCAGCGGCCGCAGCACACCGCCGCGCTCACCGAGGGCCGGGACGCGGACTGGGCGGAGGCCGTGGCCGGCGCCGAGCCGGTGGGCTGCACCCCGGTCGCCGCCACCGACCCGCTGTACATCCTCTACACCTCCGGGACGACGGGCCGTCCCAAGGGCGTGGTCCGGGACAACGGCGGGCACGCGGTGGCGCTGCGCTGGTCCCTGCGGAACGTCTTCGACACCCACCCGGGCGAGGTCTTCTGGGCCGCCTCCGACGTCGGCTGGGTCGTCGGCCACTCGTACATCGTCTACGGGCCGCTGCTGGCCGGCTGCACCACCGTCCTCTACGAGGGCAAGCCCGTCGGCACCCCGGACGCCGGCGCCTTCTGGCGGGTCGTCGCCGACCACGGCGTGAAGACCCTCTTCACGGCGCCCACGGCGATCCGCGTGGTCAAGAAGGAGGACCCGGAGGGTGAGCTGTTCGCCCGCTACGACACCGGCTCACTGCGCGTCCTCTTCCTGGCCGGCGAACGGCTCGACCCGCAGACCTACCACTGGGCGGGCACCCTGCTCGGCGTCCCGGTGGTCGACAACTGGTGGCAGACGGAGACCGGCTGGCCGATCGTCGCCGACCCCATGGGCCTGGAGCCGCACCCGACCAAGCCCGGGTCCCCCACCCTGCCGGTCCCCGGCTACGACGTCCGCATCCTCGGCGAGGACGGCCGGGAGGTGCCGGACGGCACCGACGGCGCCGTGGCCCTCAAGCTGCCGCTGCCGCCCGGCACCCTGCCCACGCTCTGGGGCGACGACCAGCGGTACATCGACTCCTACCTGTCCGTCTACGAGGGCTACTACCTGTCGGGGGACGGCGGCCGCAGGGACGAGGACGGTTACGTCTACATCATGGGACGCGTCGACGACGTGCTGAACGTCGCCGGGCACCGCCTCTCCAGCGGCGCGATGGAAGAGGTTCTCGCCGGGCACCCGGACGTCGCCGAGTGCGCGGTGATCGGGGTGCGGGACGAGCTCAAGGGCCAGGTGCCGCGCGGGCTCGTGGTGCTCAAGGCGGGCGTGGACCGGCCCGCCGAGGAGATCGCGGCGGAACTCGTGGCCGCCGTCCGCGAGCAGATCGGCCCGGTCGCGGCGCTGCGGCGGATCGATGTCGTCGCGGGGCTGCCGAAGACCCGTTCGGGGAAGATCCTGCGCCGCACCATGCGGGACATCGCCGACGGCGGCGACCCCGCGCTGCCGTCGACCATCGAGGACCCGGCGGTGATCGGGGCCCTCCGCCCGGTGCTGCGCGACGGTTCCTGAGCGGCGGGGCCGGGTCCGGGTTCGGCCGGCGGGCAGCCAGCCGGCGGGCGTTGCCTCACGGAGGTCGCGTGCCGTCCGCGCGGCCGCCGTCCGCCCGCGGGTGCCGCCGGTTCTCCCGCTCCGGGCCCGCGTCCTCCGGCGCCGTCTCCCGCTCCGGCGGCGCGGAGGCGGCACCGGCCGCGGGTGCCGCACCGGGCTCGTTGCTGACGTATTCGGTGAGCCGGTGGACCTGGCGCTCCAGCGCCCGGATCCGGTCCATGACGTGCTCGGGCAGATTCTGCATCGGCTGCTTCCTCCCGGAACGGGTCGGCGTTCTCCCGGCGATCCCCGGTTCCCCTTCTGCCCCGGGTCCCGGGGAGCCGGCGGCTGTCCCCTCCATCGTGGAACCCCGCCGCCCCGGTGCGCAGCCGAACGCCGGCACCGGGCGGGACGGCCGCGGCCCGGGGTGTGGGCCCCGTCCGGGCGGCCCGCCGTACCGACCGTACGGGCCGGGTGGGAGGGGCGCGGACGGGGCACGCGGGTCAGCGTTCCGCCGCCCCGTCCAGGCCACAGCGGCGCTGGAAGGCGACGGCGACCGCCATCAGCGCGGCGGGGAGGACGGTGAAGCCGAGGAGCAGCGCCGTGAGCGCGGAGTCCGGCTGCGCCACCAGGTGCCCCTCCGTGGTGGAGACGAAGCCGCCGAGGGCGAGCACCGCGGAGTACGCATACGGACCGGCGGCGGTGCCCGTCGCCTCGGTCGCCGTCCACACCCCGGTGTACGCGCCCGAGCGGGCCGTGCCCCGGGTCTCGGCGGCGGCCACCGCGTCCGGCAGCATCGAGAAGGCCAGCAGTTGCAGCCCGGCGAAGGCGGTGCCGAGGGCCACCACCACGAGGACCGTGAAGGCCGTGCCAACCGTCCCGCCCAGCAGCAGGCCCAGCGAACCGGCGATGAACGCCCCCTGGGCCAGCAGCAGTCCGCGCTGTTTGCCGATCCGCCGCGAGAGCCACAGCCAGCCGGGGCCGGCGATCACGGCCGGGGCGAGGAAGCCGCCCATGAAGACCGGGGTGAGGCCGCTGTCCCCGAAGACGTACCGGGTGTAGAAGGGCAGCGCCGCGAGGAACAGGTGCGTGGTGGTGCCGGTGAAGAAGTACGACAGGACCAGCGCCCGGAAGTCGCGGTCCCGCCCGGCGACGCGCAGGTCCCCGAGGACGGAGTGCGCGTGCGCGCCGGGCGGGCGGAAGCCGCAGCGGCCGGTGAGCCGCCGGACGCCCGCGAGGCCGGCCACCCCGGAGACGGCCATGCCCACCGCCAGCACCACCGCCATCAGGGAGTAGTCCCCGCGGGTCCCCGAGGCGACCAGGGCCGGTGCCGCGACCCCGGAGGCGAGGAGCCCCAGGGTCAGGAAGAGCATCCGGAACATGAAGACCCGGGTGCGCTCGTGGTAGCCGATGCGCAGGTCGGAGGGCGTCGTCAGATACGGCACCTGGAAGCAGGCGAAGAGCAGGTTGCCGGCGATGTACCAGCCGCCGACCCACAGCGCGGCCCCCGGCCCGGTGAGGCCCGCGGGCACGGTGAACAGAGCGGCCATGGCGAGCGCCAGCAGCAGTCCCCAGCGGAGCATGCCCCGCCGGTGCCCGTCGCGGCGCGCCTGCCGGTCGGAGAGGGAGCCCAGCAGCGGGTGGACCAGCGCGTCGACGATCTTGGGTACGAGAAGCGTCAGCCCGGCCAGGAACGGCGAGACGCCCAGCGTGTGGGTGAGGAAGTACAGCAGGAGGAGTCCGGGGACGGTGACCCAGACGCCCATGCCGACCGAGCCGGTGGCGTACGCCACGAGGTCGCTGGCCCGCGCCCGCCGCGGGGGCCCGGCCCGTTCGGCCGGTTCCCGGGTCAGCGGGTCCGGCTGGGCGGTCACGGCCGGTCCCCGTGGCGGTGGCGCCGGACGACTCCGGCGGCCGGCTCCGCGCCCTCGAAGGCTCCGGACCGGACACGGCCGGCCAGGGTGCGGGCGACGATCCGGTCGGTGAGCGACGGCAGATGGCGGGCCAGGAAGATCTCGGCGGCGCCCCGCCGGGTGGTGGCCAGATCGCGCCGGACCCGGCGGCCGAGCCCGGCCTTGAGCACCGCGTCCACCACGCCCTCCAGCGGTTCGTAACTGCTCATCCCCTCCAGGGACAGCCCGGCCGCGGCGGTCGAGTCGTGGATGGGGCTGCGCACCGCCGAGGGGTAGACACAGCTGACGCCGACGTGGGTGCCGATCTCCATGCGCAGCGCGTCGGCGTACGCGACCAGCGCACGCTTGGAGGCGCCGTACGCCGCGGCCAGGGGCAGCTGCAGAACGGCCATCCGGGAGGAGACCATGACGACCCGGCCCCGGGAGGCCACCAGGGCGTCCACGCAGGCGGCGGTCACGCGCCAGGCGCCGAGCAGGTTGATGTCGAGCTGGCGGCGGACCTCGTCGCCGGGCGGGAGTTCGGCGGGGCGGGCCGCCGGTGCCGGCGTTGTTGATCAGCAGGTCCAGGCCGCCGAGCCGGGCGAGGGCGGCGGCCACCGCCTCGGGCACGGCCGTGTCGTCGGTGAGGTCGCAGGCCAGGACCTCGGCCGGGTCGTCCGGGCGGGGGGCGAGATCCAGGCCGACGACGTGCGCGCCGAGCTCCGTGAGCCGGGCGGAGAGCGCCCGGCCGAAGGTGCCGGAGGCTCCCGTGACGAGGACCCGCAGGCCGCGCGCGTCGCGGCGGCCGCCGCCGAGCAGGGCGGCGAGGGCGGTCCCGGGAGTGGTGCGGGCGATGGCGGCGGTACGGGGGCTCATACGGTGCTCTCCTGGGTGTTCTCCGCGGTGTTCTCCGCGGTGTTCTCCGCGGTGTTCTCCGCGCGGCGGGCCGGGGCGGCCGGGCGGGCGGCGCCGCGCCGCGCGCGGGCGCGCCCGGCCTTCATCTCCCGGGACAGGCCGGCGATGTAGCGGTCGAAGTCGATCCGCATCCGCGGCCGCCGGTCGCTCCCCCAGCGCGCGGTGGCCTCCCGCAGGTCGCGGTCGGTGGAGCGCCGCTGCTCCGCCGCCGGGGGCAGGGCGTAGTCGCCGGCCAGCCGGGCGGCGGCCAGCTTGGCCTGGGCCTCGACGACGGGAAGGGCGGCGCCGGTGGACTGCATCAGCCCGACGAACGCCAGACCGGGGTCGTCGAGATGGAAGACCCTCTTGTAGAGGGGCAGTTGCTCGGGGTCCCCGCCGGTCCAGCGGGGGGAGAGGAAGGGGATGGTGACGCGGTAGCCGGTGGCCCAGACGAGCACGTCGACCGGGTCGGAACGGCCGTCGGTGAAGACCACGCGGTCCCCCTCGAAGCGGTCGATGCCGGGGCGCGCGGCCACCTCGCCGTGGGTGAGGCGGTGCAGGACGGTGTCGCTGATGGTGGGGTGGTTCTGGAAGAGGCCGCCGGCCGGGGCGGGGAGCCCGTAGCGCTGCGGGCGGCCCACGGCCAGCGTGAGCAGGGTCTCGGCGATCCGCTGGCGGAGCCGCCAGGGCAGGACGGACAGGGCGCCGCCGGTCGCGTCGGCCGGGCGGCCGAACAGGTACTTGGGCACGATGTGCACGCCGCGGCGGGCCGAGAGCAGCACCGGGCCGCGGGCGGTGTACGAGGCGTCGACGGCGATGTCCATGGCGGAGTTACCCATGCCGACGACGAGCACCCGGCGGTCCCGGAAGACGTCGGCGGTGCGGTAGTCGTGGGCGTGCATCACGGTGCCGGTGAAGGTGCCGGGGCAGCCGGGTTCGGGCAGCCGGGGGTCCCAGTTGTGGCCGTTGGCGACCACGACGGCGTCGTACCGGCCGGTGTCGCCGTCCTCGGTGGTGACGCGCCAGGCGTGCCCCGCCCCGGTCTCCGTCCCGTTCTCGCGTTCGACGGAGGCGACCGTGGTGCCGTAGCGGATGTGCGGGGTGAGGCCGAAGGTCTCGGCGTAGTCGGCGAGGTATCCGGCCACGAGGTCGGCCGACGGGTAGTCCGGCCACTCCGCCGGCATCGGGAAGTCCGCGAACTGGGTGCGTCCCTTGCTGGTGTTGAGGTGGAGCGAGGCGTAGGCCGGGGAGAGACCGCTGCTGTTGCCGCGGGCCCACAGCCCGCCGGGCCGGTCGCCCTTCTCGTAGGTGACGACGTCGGCTCCGGCGTCGAGGAGGGCCTTGGTGGCGGCGAGTCCGGCCGCTCCGGCGCCGATCACGGCGGCACGGCGGGAGGGGGCATGGGGGCGTCTCCAGGGGAACCGGGGAAGGGAAGGCGGCGGGGCAAGGGGCGGGGACGGGGTCGCTCCTTCCCCGCCGCCGGCCCCGGCGGGGCGGCCTTGCCGGGGCACGGGCACGGCGGGCCGCGGAGGGCGGGCCGCGGTCCGTCTGTGGTGGGACCCAACCGTAGGCGCGGCCCACGGGCCGGGACATGGCGTGCGTCACCCGATTCGGGGGCTGGATTGTTCCCGGTCACAAGGGCGGGCAGGATGACCGGATGCACGCGCGCGACGACTGGCCCCCGGTGGTCGATCTCATCGAGCGGGTCGTCGGTGAGGACGACCTGCTGCCCTCCGTGGTGGCCACCGTCCGCACGATGGTGCAGGAGATCGCGGCCCTTCCCTCCGCCGACATCGCCGGGCACACCCGCGCGCTGCTGGCCGCGGCCACCCGGGCCCTGGCGGCCCGCCGGGGGCCGACGGAGGCGGAGCTGTCCTTCGTGGAGGAGCTGGCGGTGACGCGTGCCCGCCAGGGGGTGTCCATCGAGTCCGTCCTGGCGGCCGTCCACGTGGCCGAGCGGGCCATCTGGTCCCGGGCCCGGGAGCTGGCCGCCGGTGCCGGGGTGGCCCCCGAACGGCTGCTGGACGCCAGGGAGTTGTACGACGACTGGGCCGAGGCCGTACGGGGCCGGCTGATCACCGCGCACCGCGCCACCGGGGCCGACCGGGAACCTCCGAGCGGCGGGCGGGACGCGGCGCTGCTGCGGCGGCTGTTCGCCGGCGGTTCGGCGGCCGCGCTGGCGGCCGCCGAGGCGGGTCTGCCGGCGGCCGGCGGGCTGTGGGTCCTGGTGGCCCGGCCCGAGGACGCCGCGGCCGCGCCGGAGCGGGCGCCGCGCGACCCCGGCGCCCCGGCGCTGTCGGCGCTGGTGGACGGCCTGCTGGTCGCCGTGCACGCCCGGCGGCCCCCGGCCCGTACCGCCCGCGCGGTCCGGGCGGGGGCGGCGGCCGGGCTCGCCGGGCCCGGTGACCCGGAGGGCCTGGCCTTCGTACGGCGTCTGGCGGTGGCCGCCCTCGCGGCCGCCGAGGCGGCCGGGCGCTCCGGGGTGGTGCACATCGCCGAGGTGGCGGCCCTCGCCGCGGTGGTGGACCGGGCCGATCTGGCGGCGGTGCTGCTCGACCGCCACGAGGCGGCACTGACCGGGCTGGGCGCGAACGCCGGGCCGGTGGCTCTCGCCGTCCGCGCCTGGCTGGAGACCGACCGGGATGTGCCGGCGGCGGCGGAGCGGCTGTTCGTGCACCCCAATACGGTGCGCAACCGGATCCAGCGCTTCTCCGCCGTCACCGGGATCGACCCGGCGGGGACCTTCGGGGCCGTCGACGCCTGGTGGCTGTGCCGGGCCTGGCTCGCGCGGTCCTGACCGCCGCCGGGGCGTACCCGGCGGGCTGCGGCTCTCCCGTTCCCGTCTCCCGTTCCCGGCGTTTTCCGGCCGGGTTCGCGGTGCCGATGAGCGTCAAAAGGTGAGATAACCTTTTTCGTGGTTTGCCGTGCACGGTGCGCGGAGTGGCCGTTTCGACAAGGGTTCCGTCCACCGCGGTGGACTTCCCCGTGATCCCCGCATCACCGGCAGGCTCTCGACCGGCGCCTGTCCGATCGCTGCGGACGGGCGAGTGAGAGGGAGCAGGGCGGCTATGGCGGGTGACGGACCACGTCCGGGGGCGCGGGGCAGGGCCGCACAGGGTGCGGGACCGGTGGGTGAACCCGAGCTGCGGCAGTTGCTCGCCGGGCTGACCGCCGTGCGCGACGGGGACTTCGGCACCCGGCTTCCGGACGAGGCGGACGGTCTGCTCGGGGAGATCGCCACGGTCTTCAACGGCATGGTCGACCAACTCTCGCTGTTCACCTCGGAGGTGACCCGGGTCGCCCGCGAGGTCGGCAGCGAGGGCAGGCTCGGCGGCCAGGCCCGGGTTCCCGGAGTCGGCGGTGTCTGGCGGGATCTGACCGACTCCGTCAACTTCATGGCGGGCAATCTGACGGACCAGGTCCGCAGTGTCGCCCAGGTGACGACCGCCGTCGCCAAGGGCGACCTCTCCCAGAAGATCACCGTCGACGCCCGCGGCGAGATCCTGGAGCTGAAGAACACCATCAACACCATGGTCGACCAACTGTCGTCCTTCGCCGACGAGGTGACCCGCGTCGCCCGCGAAGTGGGCACCGAGGGACGTCTGGGCGGCCAGGCCGACGTCAAGGGCGTCTCCGGCACCTGGCGGGACCTGACCGACTCCGTCAACTTCATGGCGGGCAACCTCACCGCGCAGGTGCGGTCCATCGCCCAGGTGGCCACCGCCGTGGCCAAGGGCGACCTCTCCCAGAAGATCAATGTCTCGGCCAAGGGCGAGATATCGGAGCTGAAGAACACCATCAACACGATGGTCGACCAGCTCTCGGCCTTCGCCGACGAGGTGACCCGCGTCGCCCGCGAGGTCGGAACCGAGGGCCGGCTCGGCGGCCAGGCCGACGTCAAGGGCGTCTCCGGCACCTGGAAGGACCTCACCGAGTCCGTCAACGTCATGGGCGACAATCTCACCGCGCAGGTGCGGTCCATCGCCCAGGTCACGACGGCCGTCGCCCAGGGCGATCTGTCGCAGAAGATCCGGGTGGACGCGCGCGGCGAGATCCTGGAGCTCAAGGAGACCATCAACACGATGGTCGACCAGCTCTCGGCCTTCGCCGACGAGGTGACCCGCGTCGCCCGCGAGGTCGGCACCGAGGGGAACCTCGGCGGCCAGGCGACCGTGCGCGGGGTCTCGGGCACCTGGAAGGACCTGACCGACAACGTCAATGTGATGGCGTCCAACCTGACCGGCCAGGTGCGGTCCATCGCGCAGGTGGCCACCGCCGTGGCCAGGGGCGACCTCTCGCAGAAGATCACCGTCGAGGCGAAGGGCGAGGTGGCCGCGCTCGCCGGTGTCATCAACACGATGGTCGACACGCTCTCGGCCTTCGCCGACGAGGTGACCCGCGTCGCCCGCGAGGTCGGCACGGAAGGGCGCCTCGGCGGCCAGGCGCGGGTCCCGAACGTGGCCGGTACCTGGAAGGACCTCACCGACAACGTCAACTCGATGGCCAACAACCTGACCGGTCAGGTGCGGAACATCGCCCTGGTCACCACGGCCGTCGCCAACGGCGACCTGTCCAAGAAGATCGACGTCGACGCCCGCGGCGAGATCCTGGAGCTCAAGACCACCATCAACACCATGGTGGACCAGCTGTCGTCCTTCGCCGCCGAGGTGACCCGCGTCGCCCGCGAGGTCGGCAGCGAGGGCCGGCTCGGCGGCCAGGCCGAGGTCGAGGGGGTCTCCGGCACCTGGAAGCGGCTGACGGAGAACGTCAACGAGCTCGCGGGCAACCTCACCCGCCAGGTGCGGGCCATCGCCGAGGTGGCCAGCGCCGTCGCCGAGGGCGACCTGACCCGGTCGATCAACGTCGACGCCTCGGGCGAGGTCTCCGAGCTCAAGGACAACATCAACTCCATGGTGGAGTCCCTGCGCGAGACCACCCGCGCCAACCAGGAACAGGACTGGCTCAAGACCAACCTCGCCCGGATATCCGGGCTGATGCAGGGCCACCGGGAGCTGGACGTCGTCGCCGAGCTGGTGATGGACGAGCTGACCCCGCTGGTCGGCGCCCAGTACGGCACCTTCTATCTCGCCGAGGACGGCCCCGGCGGCACCGAGCTGTCCCTGATCGGCTCCTACGGCTACCCGGCGGAATCCGGGCGGCCGGCCCGGTTCGCGCTGGGCCGTTCCCTGATCGGCCAGGCCGCCCGCAGCCGGCGCACGATCGCCGTCGGCGAACTGCCCGACGGGTACGTCACCATCTCCTCCAGCCTGGGCTCCGCCCGGCCCAGGAGCCTGATGATCCTGCCCATCGTCGTGGAGGACCAGGTGCTCGGCGCGATCGAGCTGGCGTCCGTCACCGACTTCACCCCGGTCCACCGGGCGTTCCTGGACCAGCTGATGGAGACCATCGGCGTCAACATCGGCTCCATCATCGCCAACGCCCGGACCGACGAGCTGCTCGGCGAGTCCCAGCGGCTGGCCGGTGAACTGCAGGCCCGCTCCGAGCAACTCCAGGTGCAGCAGGAGGAGTTGCAGCATTCCAACGCGGAACTGGAGGAGAAGGCCGCGCTGCTGGTCTCGCAGAACCGCGACATCGAGACCAAGAACCTGGAGATCGAGCAGGCCCGGCAGGAGCTGGAGGACCGCGCCCAGCAGCTCTCCCTGGCCTCCACCTACAAGTCGGAGTTCCTGGCCAACATGAGCCACGAGCTGCGCACCCCGCTCAACAGCCTGCTGATCCTGGCGCAGCTGCTGGCCCAGAACCCGACCCGCAACCTCACGCCCAAGCAGGTCGAGTACGCCGGCATCATCCACTCCGCCGGCTCCGACCTGCTGCAGCTGATCAACGACATCCTGGACCTGTCGAAGGTCGAGGCCGGGAAGATGGACATCGCCCCCGAGCGGCTGCCGCTGCGCCGGCTGCTCGACTACGTCGAGGCGACCTTCCGCCCGCTCACCTCGCAGAAGAGCCTGGACTTCCACGTCGGCACGGCGCCCGGCGTGCCGGTGGACCTGGTCACCGACGACTCCCGGCTCCGGCAGGTGCTGCGCAATCTCCTGTCGAACGCGGTGAAGTTCACCGAGCAGGGCGGTGTGGAGCTGTGGATCGAGCCGGCCCGGGAGGACGAACTGCCCGGATCGGTCCACCGCGGCTCCCCCGCCGTCGCCTTCCGCGTCAGGGACACCGGCATCGGCATCTCCGCGGAGCAGCTGGAGACGATCTTCGGCGCCTTCCAGCAGGCGGACGGCACCACCAGCCGCAAGTACGGCGGCACCGGGCTGGGCCTGTCCATCAGCCGGGAGATCGCCCATCTGCTCGGCGGCGGCATCACCGCCGAGAGCTCCCCCGGCTCCGGCAGCGTCTTCACGCTCTATCTGCCGGTGGCCCACCCGGACTTCAGCGCCGGGCTCGCCCGCTCCGGCGCTCCCTCCCCGGCCCCGGAGCGGGCCCCGGACGCGGCGGCCGTCGCGGGCAGGCCCGGTCCGGCCTCCCGCCCCGCGGCGGACGGCGTCCGCCGGCGCAAGCGGCTGCTGGTGATCGAGAAGCAGCCCCGCGGCCTGCTGTCCCTGGTCGCCGAGAACGCCGTGGCCGGCCTCTCCGGCGACCACGGCCTGACCGGTCCGCACGGCCCCGTCGACGTGGTCACCGTCGCGGGGGCCCAGGAGGCGGCGAGCGCGCTGGCCACGCACCCGTGCCACTGCGTCGTCCTCGAACTGGACATGCCGGGTGGTGAGGCGCTGCGGATCCTGGAGGCGATGGACGGCGACTCGGCGCTGGGCGGCGTCCCCGTGCTGGCCCACAACAGCCGCCGGCTGGAGGCGGAGCAGGAGCGGATCCTGGAGGAGCGCGCCGGCAGCCGGCCGCTGGAACTGCTCTCCAGTCTGGACGAGCTGCGCGAGCGCGTCACGCTGCACCTGTCCGCGGAGGAGCCGGGCGACGTGCTGCCGCTGGTGCGTCCCGGGGAGTCCGGTCCGCCGGCCGCCGCGGAGATCGACACCTCGCTGTCGGGCCGTACCGCCCTGGTGGTCGACGACGACGCCCGGAACGTCTACGCGCTGACCGGCATCCTCGAACTCCACGGCATGCGCGTGCTGCACGCGGAGAACGGCCGCCGGGGCCTGGAGATGCTGGCCTCGCACCCCTCGGTCGACGTCGTGCTGATGGACGTCATGATGCCGGAGATGGACGGTTACGCCGCGACCGCCGCCATCCGCGAGATCCCGGCCCACGCCGGGCTGCCGGTCATCGCGGTGACGGCCAAGGCGATGCAGGGCGACCGGGAGAAGAGCCTCGCCTCGGGGGCCAGCGACTACATCACCAAGCCGGTGGACGCCCATGAGCTGATCGCCTGCGTCGGACGGTGGCTGCGGGTGTGAGGCCGCACATCCCGCACCCCGCGGAGCCCGGCCCCGTCGGCCCGGGCGACCACGATCCCACTCCAGGAGCGGCGAGACCCGTGCACCCCTCCCAGCGTCCCGGGGAGCCGGGCCGGCCGAGCGCCCCGCCGCCCCCGCGTTCTCCCGCGGCGGAACCGGAAGCCGCGGCGGAGCCCGGTCCCTCCGGACTGCCCTCTTCCCCGGCCCCGTACGGTCCGGACCCCGGCGGGGCCGGCGCGGCGGCCGATCCGGGCGTCAGCCGGCTCGCGGCCACCGTCGAGCGGCTCCGCCGCGAGGTGCGCGAGGCGCACGCGGCGGCCGACGGCCGGGCCCTGATCGAGCTGGCCAAGGGCATCTTCGTGGAACGGCTGCGGTGCAGCCCGGCCCAGGCGGCGCGGGAACTCGCCACCCTTGCCGAGCAGGCCGGGGCGGACCAGCTGGAACTCGCGGCGGAGGTCATCAACCAGGCGGCCCGCGACCGGGTGGCCGAGGCGGCGGTCCGGTTCGTCTCCGAGGCCGGGCGCGAGCCCGGCCGGCGCCCGACGCCCGCCGTCTCCCTGCGCAGCGCGGAGAGCGGGGCGCTGGCGGCTAGCGACACCCAGGCGGCGGCGCAGTCGATCCTGGAGCACGCGCTGACGCCGCTCGACGCCACCGGTGTGGCCATCTGGTCGGCGGGCCCGGACGCCTCCCTGACGCTGGCCGGCTCGGCCGGTTTCACCGGTGAGGAGGCCCGGCGCTGGCGCTACGTCCCGCCCGGCGTAGCCACCCCGGCCCGGCGTGCGCTCACCGAACTGCGCACCGTGTGGTTCGACCGGCTGTCGGTGTCCGGCCTGCCGTCCATCGGGCGTCATGAGAACCCGGACGGCGGCCGGGTGGCCGTGCCGGCCGGTACCGGCGGGCGGATCCAGGCGGTGCTGGAGATCTGCTGGCCCCAGCCGCTGGCGGGGCCGCAACCGCCGCAGGTGCGGCGGCAGATCGAGGCCCTGGCGGAGCTGTGCGCGCACACCCTGGAGGCGCACCAGGCGACGGGGGTGGCCGCCGGCCCCGCCGAGGACCCCGACCGCCACTGGCCGGAGCTCGTGGACCTGGCCGACGGGCTGCGGGACCCCGCGCTGGTGCTCCGTCCGCATCTGGACCCGGAGGGCATGCTCGGCGACTTCCGCATCCACCACGTCAACCCGGTGTTCATCGACATCGGCGGGCGGCCGCGCAGCGCGATCCTCGGCGCCCTGGTGCTGGAGGCGTATCCGCTGGCCGCCGAGGCGAGCGGCCTGTTCGAGAAGCTGGAGCACGTCTACGCCACGGGCGAGCCCTTCCGCGGCGACCACATGCGGCTGACCACGCTGGTGGACGACGTTCCGATCAGCTCGGCCGCGAGTGTCAGCATCAGCCGCCACGGGGAGAACCTGCTGCTCATCTGGCGGGTGCAGGACGAGGCGGCCCGGCTGGCGAGCCTTCTGCAGCACGCCCAGCGGCTGGGCCGGCTCGGCGGGTTCGAGGAGCACGCGGGAGCGGAGGGCATCAGCTGGAACAGCCAGATGTACGCCCTGTTCGGGCTCCCGCCCACCTCGCGCCCCGTCCCGCTGGAGCGGCTCCCGGATTACGCCCATCCGGACGACGCCATCACGATCGGCCGGTTTCTGCGGACTCTCTTCCACCACCGGCGTCCCGCGTCCACGGCTTTCAGGATGCAGCGGCCCGACGGGGTCACCCGGCACATCCGGGTGGTCGCCGAGCCCGTCCTCGACCAGCGCCGGCAGCTGGTCTCCGTCCGCGGCGCCTTCCAGGACATCTCCGCGCAGCACTGGACGGAGGTCGCGCTGGCCGCCACCCGCGACCAGCTCGCGCACACCGAGCAGGAGTCGGCGGAACGCAGCCGTCTCGCCCTGCAGTTGCAGCACGCGATCATGCCGCCGACGCGCGGCCCGCTGGACGTCGAGGGGCTGCGGGTGGTCGTCCGCTACCGGCCCGCGGAGACCGACAGCCTGGTCGGCGGCGACTGGTACGACGTGGCCGTGCTGCCCTCCCAGCAGATCCTGCTCTGCGTCGGGGACGTCGCGGGGCACGGCATCTCGGCGGCGACCAGCATGGTCGTCCTGCGCAACGCGCTGCGCGGCCTGGCCGTCACCGGCGCCGGCCCCGGCCAGCTGCTGACCTGGCTGAACAGCGTGACGTACCACCTCACCAGCCAGGTCACGGCCACGGCGATCTGCGCCCTGTACGACCCGCGGGACCGTTCGCTGCGCTGGGCCCGTGCCGGGCATCTGCCGCCCGTCCTGGTGCGTTCCACGGAGGCGGGCCCGCTGCCGCTGCCCCGGGGAATCCTGCTGGGCGCCGTCGCCGAGACGCGCTACGAGGAGCACCGGACGGAGCTGGAGCCCGACGACCGGCTGCTGATGTACACCGACGGCCTGATCGAGCGGCGCGACCGCTCGACGGAGAACTCGCTCGACCAGCTCATCACCACGGTGGGTTCCCCGGCCGGTGATCTGGAGACGTATCTGGACCGGCTGCTGACCCACAGCCGCTCCGACACGGACGACGACACCTGCGTCATCGGCATCCAGCTGAGCTGAGGCGGCGGCCCGCCGGCGGTCGCGTCAGGCCGGGTCGGGGACGGCGCCGCCGGGCTCGCTCCGCGCGGCCCGGGCGGGCCGGGCCGGGGCCGCCGCCGGGGGCGCGGCGTGTTCCAGCCACCGCAGGAGGAGGGCGAGGGTGCCGGCGATGGCGGGCCAGTAGACGTAGCGGTAGTCCGACACCGGCACGATGGGGAAGTAGCCGAGGATGTAGGCCGCCGAGCTGATGCCCAGCGCGCGGACGGGCAGGGCGAAGAGGCCCCGGCCGGGGCGGACGGCCAGGACCAGGGCGACGGTGAGCCAGAACCAGCCGGCGAAGAGCAGCGGCAGGTCCCGCACCGCGCCGTTCACGTAGGTCTCGAGCGTGGCCGCCAGGCGGGTGTTGGACGGTTTCAGGCCGAGGTCGTTGGCGCTGATACCGGCGTGGTACTGGTACGTCGGCTCGAACAGCAGCTTGGCGAAGACCTGGGTGCGGTAGGCGAGATAGCCGGGGAGGTGACGGGGCATCTCTTCGGCCCACAGGGAACGGAGTTGCTCCGCGTCGGGAGCGAGCCCCTGCGGGGAGCGCCGGTAGCAGGCCCAGTAGGCGTCCGAGAGGGCGCCCGCCCGGCGGCATTCCTCCGCCGAGGTGACCAGCCGCTCGCGGAGGTCCGGGGAGACGGACGCGGCCCGGAGCTCCTCCGCGCTCAGGACGTGCAGCAGATCGTCGAGGAAGACCTGGGAGACCTGGCTCGTCTCCACGGGCCGGGCCGCCAGTGAGATGGCGGCGGTGGGCACGGCGAGGCCGGCTGCGAGCGCGGCGACGGCGACCAGCCAGACCCGGCGCGAGGGGCGCGGCCACAGGGCGAGGACGAGGAGCACGAAGACGGGCACGGCGGCGAGGACCGCGTTCTTGCGGACCAGCACGGCGTAGCTCAGGAAGAGCACCCCGAGCGCGAGCAGCGTCCACCGGGCGCCGGCCGCCCACGGCGTGCCGGGCCGGACCTTGCGCAGGCAGAGGCCGGTGAGGGCGATCGCGCAGGTGGCGAGCAGCGCGTACGCCATGTGGACGTCCTTCCACACCACTCCGGCGAAGGTGAGGACGTGCGGGGCCGCGCCGGTGGCGAGGACGGCCAGGGAGCCGGGGCGGCTGCCGGTCAGTTCCCGGACGCAGCAGGCGGTCACCCAGAGGGACCCCCACAGGACGGCCGCCTGGAGAACGGCCAGGGAGGCGAAGGTCCCGGTGACGGCGATGAGCGCGCGCCACAGCAGGCTCAGCACCGGCGGGTGCCAGTCCGCCAGCGGGGTCCGGCCGGTGGCCTGCTGGTACTGGGAGAGGCTGTCGGGGCTCATGAACCCGGGGGCGAAGACGAGGGCGGTGGCCGCGCAGCCGGCGGCGGCGAGGAGGCCCAGGCTCCAGATCCAGCGGCGTTCGCGGAGGAATAGCCGGATTTGTCCCATGGGGCGGGATGCTAGCAGCGGGGCGTGGGCGGCCCGGGTACGGCCGGGGCCGTGCGTCAGGAGGCGGTGAAGACGTAGCTGCGGTAGGCGAAGAAGCGGAACAGGGTGGCGACACCCCATCCGCAGACACGGGCGGTGTTGTCACTGAGCACCGAGTCGAGGCCGAGCAGCTGGCGGGAGAGGAGGACGGTCGCGGCGGTGATGGCGATGCCGATGACGTTCACCACGGTGAAGAGCAGCAGCTCGTGGGCCATGTTGTCGCGGCGGCGGCTCCGGTAGGTCCAGTAGCGGTTCCCGGCCCAGCTGAAGAGGGTGGCGGCGCCGGTCGCGAGGACGGAGGCGCGGACGGGGAGGTCCCGCATCGGGCCGCCGCCCCCGCCGGGGAGCCCGAAGACGAGGAGGGTGTAGCCGCCGTGGTCGAGCACGAAGGCCAGGGCGCCGACGGTCCCGAACTTGGCGGCCTCGCGCCAGACGCCCCGGACGATATCGCGCAGACGCACCGTCAGCGAGGTGAGGACCGAGGCAACCGACACAAACCAGAAGATATCGGTCGCGGTGTGCCTTCCCGGGCCGGGCTCCCCCGTGTCGCACCATGGTCCGGGGTCCGTCCAGCCGAGGAGGAGCCGTGAGCCCGAGCCCGACCATCGCCTGCGTCGTGCCGTGTCACAACGAGGAAGCCGCCGTCGGCAAGGTGGTCCGCGATCTGCGGGCGGCGCTCCCCGAGGCCGACGTCTACGTCTACGACAACAACTCCACCGACCGCACGGCGGAGGTCGCCCGGGAGGCGGGGGCGATCATCCGGGAAGAGCCCCGCAAGGGGAAGGGCAATGTGATCCGCCGGGCCTTCGCCGACGTCGACGCCGACGCGCTGCTCATCATCGACGGTGACGACACCTATGACGCCTCGCGCGCCCGCGAGATGGTCGACCTGCTCTTCCGCGGCCCCTACGACCAGGTCCTCGGGGCCCGCCGCGGGACCACGGGCAGCGCCTATCGCGCGGGGCACTCCTTCGGCAACCGGCTGCTCACCGGCGCGGTGCGGGTCCTCTTCGGCAACGACGTGACCGACATGCTGAGCGGGTACCGGGTCCTGTCCCGGCGTTTCGTCAAGTCCTTCCCCGCCCTTTCCCGGGAGTTCGAGATCGAGACGGAGATGACGGTCCACGCGCTCAACCTGCGTCTCCCCACCACGGAGGTCTCCGTCGACTACCGGGGCCGGCCCGCCGGGAGCGAGAGCAAGCTGCGGACCTACCGGGACGGCCGGCGCATCCTCGGCGTCATCCTCAACCTCGCCCGCCGGGAGCGGCCCTCGCTGGTGCACGCCCTGGTCGCCGGCCTGCTGGCGATGGCCGCGGTCGTCCTGGGGGTGCCGGTGATCGTGGAGTTCCTCCGGACGGGGACCGTGCCGCGCTTCCCCACGGCGATCCTCGCGGCCGCACTCATGATCATCGCCACGCTCGTCCTGCTGGTGGGGTACATCCTCGCGTCGGTGATGCACCTGCGGCAGGAACACTCCCGCCTGGTCCACCTGGCCTATCCGGCGCCCGCCGCCTCCGCGCGCCGCCGGCCGGCCCCGGCACCCCCGCCCCTCCCGGTTCCGGTGCCGGTGTCGCGCGCCGCCGGCGAGGGGTCCGGCCCGGCGGCCGGGGCCCCGGGGTCCGTCACCGGACGGCCTCGCCCGTCCGGCACCGCCTGACGGGCGGGCCGGGCGGGGACGGGCGGCTCAGAAGGGAGGGCGCGGGGCTCGTCGCGCATACTGATCCGCGCTGGAGTTCGGTGAATCCCGCCGCGACGGCCCGCTCGACGTAGATCCGGCGCGCTCCTTCGCGATGGGCCTCCGCCTGCACGTCGGCTCGCGGCTCCCGGCCTGCTGCGCCTCGACGGGCAAGGCGCTCCTCGCCCGCCAGGAGCCGGGCGCGCTGCGGAAGTTGCCCGACCGCACCGGCCTGGCGCGGCGCGGGCCGAAGACCATCACGGAGCGGGAGCAGCCGATGGGCGTGCCGGCCCGGGTGCGGGGCACCGGGATCGCCGTCAACGGCGAGGAGCTCGCGGCCGGGCTGCGCTCGCCGGCCGCGCCGGTGCGCGACCGCTCCGGCGGTGTGGTGGCCGCCGTGAACATCGCGGCCCCGCCGACCGTATCCGGTACGTCGGTGGAGGCCCTGGCGCCGCCTGGAGGGGCCGCTGCGGCGCACGGCCGCGGCGATCTCCTCCCGGCCGGGCCACCGGCAGCCGCGGGGCCGACCGGTGGCACCGTTCAGCTACCGCAACGGGTTCCGATGATCGGAACAGTCGTTCCGCGTTGCATTGACATCACCGGCGGGCCCGGAGAGACTCCTGGCGATGAATGAACCTTTGTTCGCATGGCGAACGCAGTCTGCCCGCATCCGCCGTGGCTGCCCGAGGCTGCGCCCTGGACCCGGCCCCCGTCCGGGCCGGCCTCCACGCCTCACCACCCCTTCTCTTCCAGCCCCGAAGGACATCCCGCAATGACCCTCCACCGTGAACTGCTGATCGGCGGCAAGGACGTACCGGCCGCGTCGGGCCGGACGGCCCAGGACGTCAACCCGTACACCGGCGAGGTGTACGCCACCGTCGCCGCCGCCGGGGCCGGGGACGTCGCCCGGGCCGTGGAGGCGGCGGACGCGGCGTTCGAGGAGTGGGCGGCCGTCAGCCCCTTCGCCCGCCGCAAGATCCTGCTGGACGCGGCCGATCTGCTGGAGTCGCGGAGCGAGCAGGCCGCCGCCCACATGGCCGGCGAGGCCGGCGGTACCCGGCCGTGGGCCGGCTTCAACGTGGCGCTGGCCGCCCAGATGTTCCGCGAGGCCGCCTCCGCCGTCACCGCTCCGCGCGGTGAGGTGCTGACCGCCCAGGAGCCGGGCGCGCTGGGCCTGGCCGTACGCGAACCGGTCGGTGTGGTCGCGGCCTTCTCCCCCTGGAACGCCCCCGTCATCCTGGGCGTGCGCGCCGTCGCCGCCCCGCTCGCCGCGGGCAACACCGTGGTGCTCAAGCCCAGCGAGGACGCGCCGGTCTCCTGCGGCCTGTTCATCGCCGACATCCTGCGGGAGGCCGGGCTGCCCGACGGCGTCCTCAACGTCGTCACCAACGACCCCGCCGACGCGGCCGAGGTGGCCGAGGCGCTCATCGCCGATCCGCGGGTCCGCTCGGTCAACTTCACCGGGTCCACCGAGGTCGGCCGGATCATCGGCATCCACGCCGCCACGCATCTCAAGCCCGCCGTCCTGGAGCTGGGCGGCAAGAACGCCATCATCGTGCTGGAGGACGCCGACCTCGACTACGCGGTGGACGCGGCCGCGTTCGGCGTCTTCATGAACTCCGGCCAGATCTGCATGTCCGGCGACCGGATCCTCGTCCACGCCTCGCTGGCCGAGGAGTTCACCCGGAAGTTCACCGCCAAGGTCGCCGCGCTCCCCAGCGGCAGCCCCGAGGAGCCGCACACCGTCGTCGGACCGCTGGTGACCCCCACCGCGGCACGGCGCGTGGCGGCCCTGGTGGAGGACGCCGTGGCCAAGGGCGCCACCGTCCTGACGGGCGGCGGCGAGCCCGAGGGCTCGGTGTACCCGGCGACCGTCCTCACCGACGTGCCCCGGGAGGCCGAGCTGTACCACGGCGAGGCCTTCGGCCCGGTCTGCGTGGTCACCGCCTTCGCCGACGACGACGAGGCCGTCGCTCTCGCCAACGACACCGACAACGGCCTCACCTGCGGCATCATCACCGAGAACGGCACCCACGGGCTGACGGTCGCCCGCCGGATCCGCACCGGCATCGTCCACGTCGGCGACCAGTCCGTCGCCGACGAGCCGCAGGCGCCCTTCGGCGGCTTCAAGGCCTCCGGGTACGGCCGGTTCGGCGGCCGCTGGGGCATCGAGGCGTTCAGCAACACCCGCTGGGTCACGCTCGCCACCCGGCACGCCCACTACCCGTTCTAGTCCGGCCGGGCGGGCCCCGGCCGGGGCGGGAGGCCGGCGGGCCGGGGCCGCACCGGGCGCGGGAGGTGCCGGGTGCGGCCCCGCCGGCACGCGCCTCAGCGGCCGGCGCCGGGGGGCGGGCCGGTGTGCCGCAGCCGGGCGACGCACAGGTTCGCGGCGACGAACGGCTCCAGGCTCTCGACGGCGAGCGGGGCCCGCAGGGTCTCGAGCGTCCCCTGCATCAGCCCGAGGTGGATGCCGCACACGATGTCCTGGCGGCGCCGGGCCACCTCGATGAACGGGCAGTGGTGGAGCCGGATCCGGGGTTCCCCGTCCTCCTCGGCGGCCTCCGTGACGAAGCCCATGCTCTCCAGGTTCTCCACCAGCCGCCGCTGCCCCTCCCCGGCACCGACCGCCTCGGTGGGGGCCGGGGCCTCGGTCAGGTAGCCGCCCCAGGCGCGGCCGGCGTCGGTGGCGGCGGCGGCCGGGTCGCCGGCGGCGGAGGAGACCGCTCCGACCAGGATGTCGGCGAGGAGCCGGAAGCTGCGGGAGCCGTCGTCGCCGGCGTCCGCCGCCGAGTAGACGATCCTCGGGCGGCCGGGCTCGGTGCGGGGAGCCGTGCCGCGCATGGCCAGCTCCTCGGCGACCAGGGCGTCCAGGTGGAAACGGGCGGTGTTGAGGTGCACGCCCAGCCGCTCGGCGACCTCGGCCGCGCCGAGCGGCTGCCCGGAGGAGCGCAGGCACCGGAGGACGGCGGCCCGGCGGCCTCGCTGGGCTGGAGCCGGGGTTCCGGTTCCGGGATCGGTGAGCTGTTGTCGCGGCATACGACGATGTTACAAGTGGCGCACGTAGAAACAAGTCCTGTCGTTTCTACCGTTTCCGGGCCCGGGCCGCGAGGTGGAGCGGTGCGGAGTCCGGCGGGAGCACCGGCCGGCGCCCCGGCCGGTGCTCCCGCGTCGTCGCCCGGGTGTCACTCCGGCGGGGAGAACGGCGCGCGCCGCAGCTTCCGCGCGAGCGAGACCCCCAGCAGCACGTGCGGGAGCGACACCGCGGCGAGGAGCGCCGCCTCGGACGGCCGGTGGTGGCGGACCAGCTCCGCGGCGGCCAGGACGACGGCCACCACCGAGATGAACAGGGTCACCACCCGGTGGAAGCGCCCCACCTCCGAGTGCGGCCAGTCGTCCGGGGCCGCGGGCTCGGGCGCGTCCGGCACCGCGCGGCGGTAGCCGGCGAACACCCGGGACGCCCAGGCGCTGGTCGTCTGGCGTCCGTAGACCTCCAGTCCCGCGGCGACCGCCAGGAGGACCAGGACGTACCCGGCGGCGAGCAGCACCTCCCCGCTCACGAGGCCACCGGTCCCGGTGCCGGACGGCCGCCGGTCTCCCCGGCCGCGTCCCGCGGTCCCTCCGCGGCGTCCGCGCGCTCCACCGACTCCGGTCCGGGCGCGCCCGCCTGCGCCGGGACCCGCGCCGGGTGCGGCCGCTCCGTGGTGCCCGCCGTGTCCGCCGGGTCCGGCAGCACCTCGGTGAACAGCAGCGCGGTCTCCGGTGCGTCCGGGTGCCGGGTGCGGCCGGCGCGGTGCCGTACACCGAGCCAGGTCATCCAGAGCACCGGCAGGACGCCGCCGGCCATGAACACCACGTCGCCCGGGAGCCGCAGCCACTCCAGGAACACGTTGGTGTCACCCTGCAGGTAGCCGAGGCTGCGCGCGTCGGCGTAGCCGCTCTCCACGACCTCGTAGAGCTGCAGAGCGCCGGCGGGCAGCAGAGTGGCGAAGGACATCCAGGCCAGGCCGAGATTGAGGGACCAGAACGCCATCCGCGGCCAGCGATCCGACCAGTGCTTCTCCGGGATGAGGTAGCGCAGCGCGAAGACGGCGAAGCCGACGGCCAGCATGCCGTAGACGCCCATCATGGCGGCGTGCGCGTGGTTCGCCGTCAGGCCGGTGCCCATCTCGTAGTAGGAGACGATCGGCAGGTTGATCAGGAAGCCGAAGACCCCGGCGCCGAGGAAGTTCCAGAAGCCCACGGCGGCCAGGAACATGACAGCCCAGCGGTGCGGGAACGGCGTCCCGGACTTGCTCTGCCGCTGCGCCCCGAGCTTCAGGAAGCTCCAGGCCTCGACGGTGAGGAAGAGCAGCGGGACGACCTCCAGGGCGGAGAACGTCGCGCCGAGCGCGAGGTGTTCGGCCGGCTCACCCGAGAAGTACAGGTGGTGCATGGTGCCGATGACACCGCCCGCGCCGTAGAGCACGATGTCCAGGAAGATGACGGCGAGCGCGACCCGCTCGCGCACCACGCCGAGCAGGACGAAGAGGTAGGCCACCGTGGCGGTGGTGAAGAGTTCCATGAAGTCCTCGACCCACAGGTGCACCACGATGAAGCGCCAGAAGTCGGCGCCGACGAAGTCGCTGCGCGGGGTGGCCAGCAGGCCGACGGCGTAGAAGGCGGGCAGGGCGAGCGCGGCCAGCAGGAACAGCCACGGCATGTTCGCGACGCTTTCCCGCTTCAGCCGGCGGTGCAGTCCGCGGTAGAGGATGACCACCCAGATCGTCAGGCCCACCACCAGCAGGGTCTGCCAGAAGCGTCCCAGGTCCAGGTACTCCCAGCCCTGGTTGCCGAAGAGGCTCCAGAGGTCGTCGAACCAGCCGCGCTGGCCGGCGAGTTCACCCAGCAGGCTGCCGGCGACCACCACGACCAGGGCACCGAGCAGGGCTCGCGTGAGCAGCGCCTGCCTGCGGGGCTCCCAGCCCTTGGCGATCAGCGGGATGATGAAGATGCCGATCGCCAGGAAGGAGGTGACGACCCAGAAGATGGAGAGCTGGACATGCCAGGTACGGGTCAGGTTGTACGGCAGCCACTGGTCGAGCGGGATACCGAAGAAGCTCTCGAGGTCGGCCCGGTAGTGCTGGGCGGCGGAGCCCAGCAGCGTCTGGACCAGGAAGAGCCCGGCCATGACGAAGAAGAACCAGGCGGTGGCGCGCTGGGACGGGGTGAGCCGGACCCGGTCGGGGGCGTGGAAGCGCAGCTCGCGCTGGTCCCGGCCGTGCCAGCCGAGGAAGTTCCAGCGGCCGAAGGCGGCGAACAGGGCACCCGCGCCGACCAGCAGGAAGATCAGCGACAGGACGCTCCAGGTGACCGTGTGGCCGGTGGGCTCGTTGTCGACCAGCGGCTCGGAGGGCCAGTTGTTGGTGTACGAGTAGTCCTCACCGGGGCGGTCCGCGGCGGCGGTCCACGCCGACCAGCCGAAGTAGGCGGTGACGTCGTGGATGTCGGCGGGGTCGGTGATCGCGTTCGGCCGCAGGCCCTGCTTGCCCTCGGGCTTGCCGAGCAGGTCGGCGTAGTGCTCGGTGAGCTTGCCGAAGGCGGCGGCCTGTTCGTCGGTCCAGACGAGGGTGCCCGTCTTCTCGTCGTAGCGGTTGGTCCGGAAGTCCCGGACGGTCCGCTCGGCGGCGTCCGGCGTGCCGGCCCCGCCGTGGGCCTTCCGCACCAGAGTGGCGCTGCGGTGGAGGTAGTCGGCCGTGAAGTCCGGTCCGAGGTAGGCACCGTGGCCGTAGATCGAGCCGTACTGCATCAGGCCGTTGCTCAGGAACACCTCCTGACCGCGGCGGACGTCCTCACCGGTGAAGACCGTTTCGCCGGCGGAGGTGACGGTGCGGTCGGGGATCGGGGGCCCGGCCTGGTAGGTGCGGATGGCCAGGAATCCCAGGACGAAGAACCCGCCCAGGGTCACGAGGATCGCCGCCTGCACCCAGCCGCGGGCGATCATGCGCCCCCGCTTCCCTGCCGGCTTTCCCGTGCCTCCGCCGTCCGCGGGGTCCGCGGCGGGGGGCGGGCCCGCCGCTTCTGCTGTCGCCATGTGTCCTCCTCGGGAGATCCCGGGCGCGGCAAGCGCCGTGCTTCGGCAAGGAGGATAAACCCAAGGCTTTTTGTATTTAACACGGACTACGGTTTCTAAGACCGGGGCCGGGGGCGGCGGCCCGGGCCGCTTCACGCGCCGGGCCACGGGGGTTCTCCGGCGCCCCGCTTCCCCGCGCCTCAGCCGGGCGGCCGGATGTTGGCGTTGAGCCGGAAGAGGTTGTCCGGGTCGTACGCCGCCTTGATCTGCGCCAGGCGTTCGTAGTTCCTGCCGTAGCCCTCGCGCATCAACTGTTCCCCCTCCTCCAGGAAGCCGGGGAAGTTGAGATAGGTGCCGCCGCCGGAGTACGAGCGCAGGTCCGCCACGGTGTCCCGGACCCAGGCCACGTTCGCGGCCGAGTCGTCCGCGGCCGTCCAGTTCCCCTCGACGCCGAACAGGTAGGGGGAGCTCCGGTTCGCGAAGGCGGTCTCCTGCTCCCCCACCCGGGCCATCGCGCCGCCCTGGTACCAGATGTCGATGGTCGAGTCCGCCGACGGTGCCGCCGCGGCATGGGCGGTCAGGCGGTCGATCAGCTCGTCACCGAGCCCGTCCGCGTACACGGACTTCCAGTAGTAGCGCCGGCCGTCCGGGTACTCCTCGTCGAGGACCGACTGCGCCCCCGTGTAGGGCATCACACCGCTGAGGTCGGCGATCGGTTCGGCGATGTCCCGGAACGGCAGCAGGGCGCGCTCCCCCTCCGCCGGGTCACCGGGGTGGAGGGCCAGCAGCGCCACGAACGGCCGCCCGTACGAGCCGGGCGGGAACTCCGGGGCCTCCGGGATCCGGCCGAGGACCCCGATCGGGCCGGCCGGGACGGGGGTCTCCGCCAGGCACCGCTCGCAGTCCCGCAGCACCTCGCGGGCCCGGTCCGCGGGGAAGTAGACGTTGCAGAAGTAGACCTCCGGCCCCACGGGGTGCAGCCGGTATTCGAAGGAGGCGACGACGCCGAAATTGCCCCCGCCGCCCCGGATCGCCCAGAAGAGGTCCGCGTTCTCCTCCTCCCGGGCGGTCAGGACGCGTCCGTCGGCGGTGACGACCCGCGCCGACAGCAGGTTGTCGCAGCTCAGCCCGTGGGAGCGGCGCAGCCAGCCCATCCCCCCGGACAGCGTCAGCCCGGCGATGCCCGTGGCGGACACCACCCCCAGCGGGGTGGCCAGGCCGTGCCGCTGCGTCGCGCGGTCGACGTCGGCGAGGGTGCAGCCGCCCCCGGCCCGTGCCGTGCGGGCGTCCGGGTCGACGGCGACCTCCGTCATCTCCGACAGGTCGATCACCAGCCCGCCGTCGCAGAGGGCCTGTCCGGCCACGCCGTGACCGCCGCCGCGGACCGCCAGCGGCAGCCCCAGGTCCCGGGCGAAGTCCACCGCGGCGGCCACGTCCTCCTCGCCCCGGCAGCGGGCCACCAGCGCCGGGTGCTTGTCGATCATGCCGTTCCACAGTTCCCGCGCCGGCTCGTAGTCCGGGTCGCCGGGACGGAGCAGCCGTCCCCGCAGCCGGGCGGCGAGCTCGTCCGCACGGGCCCGCGGAACGGCACCGTCCGCCGTGGGCCGGTCCACCGCCGGTGTGCGCCCGCCCCGGTCGCGCTGCTTCCCGCTCATGCCGGAACCTCCTCGGTCTCCAGCATCCGGTCCCGGGGGCCGGGCCGCATCCGGGGCGCTCACCGCGACGGCGCGCCACCGCCGTCAGTCGGCCGGCTTCCGCCCCACCCCGCCGCAGGTCAGCAGACCGGCGATGTCCAGCGGTGCGGTCACCGGCTCGTCGGGCCGCCAGTAGGGCAGATAGACGAGTCCGGGCTCGACCAGGTCCAGTCCGTCGAAGAAACCGGCGATCTCCACCAGGCTGCGGAGCTGCCCGGTGCCGAGGGCCTTCATCAGGACCGACTGCAGGCCCCGGGCGGCGGCGGTGGAGGAGGTGAAGTGCGTCAGCGACAGGTAACTGCCGGGCGCGATGGCCTTCTTGTAGGTCTCGACGATGCCCCTCGGGTCGTAGGCGTCGACGATGTGGTGGATCACCGCGTTGAGGATCAGCCCGACCGGCCGGTCCAGGTCGAGGGCCGCGGTGACCTCGGGATGGGTGAGCACCTTGTCCGGTTCGCGGACGTCGGCGTCGACCACGACGGTCCGGTGGTCGTCGGCGAGCAGGGCGCGGCCGTGGGCGTGCACGATCGGGTCGTTGTCGACGTAGACGACCTTCGCCCCGGGGTTCACCGACTGCGCCACCTCGTGGGTGTTCGGCGCCGTGGGCAGGCCCGATCCCAGGTCGAGGAACTGGTCGACGCCCATCTCGGCCAGGTGGCGCACCACGCGTCCGTGCATCGCGCGGTTGAGCCGGGCTCCGGCGCCGCCGTCGGGGAACGCCTCGTTCAGTTCCTCCGCCACGGCGCGGTCCACCGGGTAGTTGTCCTTGCCCCCGAGGATGGCGTCGTAGACCCGGGCGATGCTGGGCCGGGTGGTGTCGATCTCCGGCGGCACGTACTCCGGATTCCGTTGCGTCCAGCTCATGTCGTCCGACATGCGGTGCCCTTTCGTTCGCGGCGCCGGTCGACGGCGCGTCGGTCGTACCCGCGGAACCGGGTTCGGTCAGGAGGACAGCAGCTGCGCCTTGCCGGCCGGCCAGCCCCGGGCGAAGGCCTCGATCTCCGGCAGGGTGAAGAGCAGCGCGGGGCCGTCGGGGTCCTCGGACTGGCGGACGGCGATCCGGCCGTCGCCCAGCTCCAGCGCCTCGACACAGCTTCCGCCGTTGTCGCCGCTCCAGGGCTTGAGCCAGCCGTCCTGCCCGAGCTCCCGGGCTGCGCTGTAGACGCGGTCCATGGTTCAGATCTCCTTGCGCATGGCGTCGAGTGCCGCCGCGGTGCGCCGTGCCGGCAGGGCCTGGGCGCCCATCCGGTCCATGACCTCGGCGAAGGCGGAGACGTCGTCGTACTCGTCGAGGTACACGGCGCCGATGAGGTTCTCGAGGTAGACGATGTCCTGCAACTCGGGCTGCGGAAAACGGAAGATGTGGAAGGGGCCGTACATCGCCGGGTGCAGGCCGAGGGCGAACGGCATCAGCTGGAGGGCGATGTTGGGCGCCGCGGAGACCTCGACGAGGTGCTCGATCTGGGCCCGCATGACCTCGGGCGGGGCGATGGGGCGCCGCAGCACCGTCTCGTCCATGATCACCCAGAGCCGCGGGGCGTCCGGCCGGGTCAGCAGCTTCTGCCGCTCCATGCGGAAGGCGACGCGGCGTTCGGCCTCCTCCTCGGCTCCCCTGCCGAGACCGGCGCGGAGCACGGTCCGCGCGTACTCCTCGGTCTGCAGCAGGCCGGGGATGAAGTTCGGTTCATAGGCGCGGATGACGCCGGCTTCCTCCTCCAGCGCCACATAGGTCTTGAACCACGGGGGCAGCGCGTCCCGGTAGCGGTGCCACCAGCCGGGCCGGTTGGCGGCCTCGACCAGGGCCAGGAAGTCGTCGATCTCCTGCTGCCCGCTCACGCCGTACTCGGTGAGCAGGTTCCGGACGTACGGGATCTTGAATCCGACCTCGCCCTTCTCCATCCGGCGGATCGTCAGTTCGCTGACGCCGAGCACTTTGGCGGCGTCCCCGTAGGACTTGCCGGCCGCCGTCCGCAGGTCCTTCAGCCGCTTGCCGAGGATGACCAAGCGGACGGTCGGCGTGCTCATCGAACGGACTCTGGCCATCCGCCACCCCCTTGTCCTCCGCGCGAGGACGGGCCGCCGCCGCGGGACGGCGACCGGCGCCTCGCCGCGCCGGATACATCAAGATGAAATTATCAGAATGAGCCTTGCGGGACGAGGGTCTCCGACAGAATGAGGCCCCTCGAACCGGCAACGGCGTTTCGCGCACCCCCCGTTCCACGGTCTTCCCTGCCTGCGGCGACCCGATCGGAGCACCCGGTGACACCCACCGTCCACGACATCGAGGCCACCCTCCCCGTGCTCAGCCTGTTCGCGGGAGACACCCCGGTCCACCACTGTCCCGAGGTCGACCAGCGCCTGGGGCGGCGGCTGTTCGTCAAACTGGAGAGCCGCCAGCCGGGCGGCTCCTTCAAGGTCCGCGGTCTGATCCGGCTGCTGGCCGGCCTGCCGCAGCACCGGCTGGACCAGGGGGTGATCGGCCGCGGCCGCGCCAACTTCGTCCGCGCCCTGGGCTGGGCCGGCCGGCGCTACGGCGTGCCGGTCACGGCCGTGGTACCCGACGACGTCCCCGCCTCGCTCGTCCGCGACCTGCTGGCGTGCGGCGCGCGCCCGGTCTTCCATCCGGCCGGCTCGCCGGGGGCGGGCGAGGCGGTGCTGGCCGAGCAGGCCGGCCGGCACCGTCTCACCGTGGTCCGGCCCGGCGGCCGGCACGCCGTCATCGGGGCGGGCACGGTCGCCTGGGAGATGCTGCGCCAAGTGCCCGATCTGGCCACGCTGATCCTGCCGCTCGGCAGCGGTTCCCTCGCCGCGGGCTCGGCACTGGTCGCCCGCGGCCGACGGCGCGGCGTCAGGGTCGTGGGGGTGGCGCCGGCGCGGTCCCTCACCGTGAGCAGCGCGCCGCAGCACCGGATAGCCGCGGGCACCGCCGGATCGCGGCAGGCGTGGGCGCTGGACAGCGCCGACCCGGACCCGATGGCCGGAGAGCTTGCGGCCCGGCTCCTCGACGAGCGCGTCACCGTCGCGGACGAGGACATCCGGCGGGCCGTCGGCGTCTACGCCCGGGAGTACCGGCAGACGGCCGAGCCCAGTGGCGCGCTGGCCCTGGCGGCCGTGCTGTCGGGCCGGGTCCGGCCGGCCCCGGGCCCGGTGGGGGTGGTGCTCTCCGGCGGCAACGTCATGGCGGACGTCGGCGCACGGCCGGCTCTCACCACCGGCCGGGAGAGCCCTCGGGCGCCGGGGGCGGAGGGCTGAGGCGGCCGTTCAGGCCCAGGCCGCGGAGTAGTCGACGGCGCGGGCCCAGCCCGGGTGGTCGATCAGCGGGTTGCGGTTGCCCTGGATCTCGGCGATGGCGGCGTTGCGGTGCAGTTCCCACTCACCGGCCGGGTCCGCCTCGTGCCAGGCCAGCAGCAGTTCCAGCCGCCCGGGGGTGAGTTCGCGGGCGGCGTCGCCGACGCGGCCGGGGTAGCGGAGCAGGAAGTACAGGGTGGCCCGGGCGGCCGCCCCCTTGCCCGCGGACGGCTCAAAGCCCCGCTCCTGTTCCCGCCGGCCGCAGTCGTGGCGCAGGGCCTCGCCGAAGTCCGGGAAGTCGGTGTACGGGAAGTTGCCGCGGAAGCTGTTGCACCCCGTCTCGCAGGCGAACAGGTGGTGCAGATCGCCGCGCATGGGCTCGCGGCGCTCGAACCAGGACTGCGGGACGACGTGCTCGCAGTTGTACGGGAGCGCCGCCTCCAGCGCGGCGGACTCGGCCGCCAGTGCTCCCGGCCCGGGGGCGCTCTCGCGGAGCAGGAACTCCTGCCAGCGGGCGGCCCGCGCGGCCTCGGCGGCGGCGTCGGCGCGGATGAACTCCACGGGGTCGAAGCTCTTGCCGGAGTAGAGGCTGCGCAGCCGCCGGTCGGGGTGCAGGTCCACCCAGGGGTAGACCAGCCGCATGGGCTGGTAGGCGGGGCGCCGCAGATGGCTGCTCTCCAGCAACTCGGCCAGCAGGGAACGCAGTTCGGCGGGGGACGCGCCGGGCATGGACTCGCGCACGGCGGCGTAGTACGTCTCCCGCGCGATCTCGTCGGCCGCGCGGTCGTAGTACGGGCGGGAGGCGCCGGCCTCCAGGTCGACGAGCGCCGCGCCCAGCCCGGCGGCGGTCGGCGCACGCCCGGCGGCGCGCGCCGGGCGAGGGTGCTCCGGGCGAGGGTGCTCCGGGCCGGGGACGGGCGGGGCGCCCGCCGCGGCAGGGGCCACGGCCGGGGCCGTTCCCGGGACGACGGTCAGGTCGAGCCGCAGCGGGACGGTCCAGCCGGTGGCGGCGCCCGGGGTGCCGGACGGTACGGGGCCGGGGTGCCGGCGCCCCGGCCGTCTCCGCCGCCGTCTCCGTCTCCGCCGGCGTCCACGCGGGGCGGAGGCGGAGGGAACGGGGCCCGGCCGGGAAGGGAGCCCCGGCCGGGTGCCGCGTGGTGGCGGCCTCCAGCAGTTCCGCCCGGAGCGCGTCGGGGGCGCCGGTCAGCGGGAGGTCCCGCAGCGCCCGCACCACGCGGCTGGCGCGGATGCCCTCGTTGGCCTTCCAGGCCAGGTTCTGCTCTCCCGTCTCCGGGGTCCAGCGGGTGCCGTCGAGGGCGAGGTAGTGGCCGTCGCCGTCGGTGAGCGGGACGGCGGAGTGGTGCAGCGCCACCACCTCCCACTGGTCGTTGAAGACCGGCGAGCCCGAGGACCCGGGCGCGGTGTCGGTCTCGTAGTGGACGAACGTCTCCAGCAGATCCATGACCCTGTTCTCCCGCAGCGCGAGCTGCTTCGGCTCGCCGTTCGGGTGCTGGACGATGTTCACCATCTCGCCGAGGATCGCCTTGCCCTGGGTCTCGTCCAGCGGCAGCATCCCGAACGCCGCCAGGGGCTTTCCCTCGGTGGAACGCGCGGCGACGGCGACCACGGTGTAGTCCAGGTCCCGGTCGGTCGCGAAGAACCGGGAGGGTTCGAGGCAGAAGGCCACCGGGTCCGGCGCGGTTCCGTCCGCGCCCGTCTGGAAGTTGAACTCGACCACGCCCCGCCCGGCCTCCTCCTGGTCGCGCAGGACGTGGTTGTTGGTCAGCAGCAGGGACGGCGACACCAGGAAGCCGGTGCCGTAGTGGGCGCCGCGTCCCCGGACGACCACCCGGCCGACCGACCGGGAGGCCAGCCAGCCCGCTTCGAGGAAGCCGACGTCGATGAGGTCGTTCCGCCCCATCAGCCGCTCCAGGCCCAGCATGCCGGCACCGAAGTGCTCGGGGGCCACCGCGCCGTCGAGGCCGGCTCCGGTCGAGGCCAGGGGCGGTGTCCGCTCCATGGCGGCCGCCAGCGACCAGTCGGCCCCCAGCCGTTCCAGGCGCCGGGTGACCCGCGAGGGCTCGTCGGTGTGGAGCACGCCGCGGCTGTCGAGTTTCCGGGCCGTCTCGGTCCGTGCCTCCGTGCGTCCCGCGTAGCGGGACCCCGCGGCGCTGAGCTGGGACACGTACTCGGCGGTGACCACGGCCGCCTCCTCACCGCCCCGGTGGGGCACATGGCAGGTGATGTCGCCCCCGTTTCACCCGATTGTCCGGCCCCGCGGGCGGTTCCGCCTCCCCGCGCCGCCGCACCGCCACCACGCCGGGGTCCGGCTTCCCCACCGGGTCCGGCGGGGCACCGGCCGCCCCTCACCCGTATGGAGTAGCGGGGGTGGGTCGCCGTCCCGCTGTCCGGGACCGGGTCCGCGCCTCCGCGCCCGGTGCGCGGCCGGGGGGTCACGGGCCCCGTTTGCACCGGGCGGACGGCGGCGGGACGGTGGAAGGAGCACCGGCCGGGGCGGTGGGGGCCGCCCGTGCCGCACGACGGCGCGAGGGCGGTACGGGCCGGCGGTACGGGTCCGACGGCGCCGGTCCGACGGCGCCACCCGGGGCCGGTGCGCACCGACCATCCCTGCCGGGGGGCACGAACCGGAGCAGCCATGAACCACTATGAGACAGCGGGCGGCCGCGGGCACCGCGGCCGGCCGGACCTGGCCGACGCGGGCATCTCCAAGACCGCCGGGGAGTACACCGACCGATTCCTCGTCCTCCTGGCCCCCGGGGCGCAGGAGGAGGGCATGGCGACCCTGCGGTCCCGGGCCGGCACCGAACCGGCGGAGCGGATACGCCCCGACGTGACGGAGAGCACGGCGGAGGTGCTGGAGCAGGCCGGGTCGGTCGTGTTCGAGGACCTCGGGGTCGCGGTCGTCCAGGCCGCGCCCGACCAGCGGCGGGCGGTCATGGAGACCGCGAGGGACGAACCGGCCGTCCTCGCCGTGGAGCGGGAACGGGTGCTCTGGGCCTCGCAGTTGACGGAGTCCCGGGCCGAGACCGCGACGGCCGACTATCTGCGCGGCTACCACGACGGGGTCGAGGAGCTCGTCCAGCACGCGCTGGAGCGCATCGACACCGCGGCCGTCCGGGAGCCCGGGACCGCCGGCTTCGACGAGTCCCTGGTGACCTGGGGTCTGCAGGCGGCGGGCGTGCCGCGGTCCGCCTTCTCGGGCCAGGGGGTCCGGGTGGCCGTCCTGGACACCGGCGTGGACACCGGCCATCCCGATCTGACCGCGCGCCTGGAGGGGGCGGCCTCCTTCGTCCCCGGCCAGGCCGTGCAGGACGGCCACGGCCACGGCACCCACTGCGTGGGCACCTCCTGCGGGCCGCGGACGCCCGGCGCGGCGCCCCGCTACGGCGTGGCCTGCGAGGCGGAGATCTACGCGGGGAAGGTGCTGGGCGACGGGGGCGGCGGCACCGACACCCAGATCCTGGCGGGCATGAACTGGGCCTTCGGCCAGGGATGCCGGGTCATCTCCATGTCGCTCGGCTCCCCGGTCGGCCCGGGCGAGCGCCCCTCGCGGGTGTACGAGCAGATCGCCCGGCGCCTGATGCGGGCCGGGACCCTGGTCGTCGCGGCGGCGGGCAACGAGAGCGAGCGCCCGCACGTCGTCGAGCCCGTCGGGCACCCGGCGAACTGCCCCTCGGTTCTCGCCGTCGGAGCGCTCGACAGCGGGTTCGCGGTCGCGTCGTTCTCCAACGCCGGGCTCAACCCCGACGGCGGCCAGATCGACATCGCCGCTCCCGGTGTGGACGTGCTCTCCTCCTGGCCGCAGGCCCCCGGCCACCGGCGGCTGCGGGGCACCAGCATGGCCACGCCCCATGTGGCCGGCGCCATCGCCCTGTTCGCCGAGGCGGCCCCGGGCGCGTCGGCCGCGGAACTGAAGTCGTTCCTGCTCGCCGGGGCCCGTCGGCTGCCGCTGCCGGCCGTCGACGTGGGAGCGGGACTGCTGCAGGCGCCGTGAGCGCGCCGCGGCCCGTATCCGTCGTCGTGGCGGTCGATCCCGGGCGTTTTCCCGAGGTGGTCCGGGCCCTCCGGGAGGCGGGGCTGGAGGTGGCGTCCGAACTGCCGGACCTCGGCTCGCTCACGGGGACGGTCCGTGACGACCGGCTGCCGGGGCTGGAGTCGATCGACGGCGTCGAGGCGGTGGAGCGCGAACGCGGCTACCGGGTCCCGCCCCCGGACTCCCCGGTCCAGTAGCGGCACGCCGGCCGCCGCGGACCGCGCCCCCGGGCCCGCCGGCCCGGGGGCGGCCCATTTTCTCTGGACCGTTCCGCTCCCCGCTCCCGGGACCTTCGGCCCCCTGTCCCCCTCCGCCGGACTCATACCCTCGGGGGTATAAACCCGGAGTGGAAACGGAGCCATCACGTGAAGGTCGTCATCGTCGGAGGGGTCGCGGGCGGGATGTCCGCGGCCACCAGGCTGCGCCGTCTCGACGAGAAGGCGGAGATCGTCGTCCTGGAACGCGGCGCACATGTGTCCTACGCCAACTGCGGTCTCCCGTACCACATCGGCGGAGTGATCCCCGACCGCGCCGATCTGCTCCTCCGGACGCCCGGGGACCTGGCGGCACGGTTCGCCCTGGACGTCCGCGTCCGGCACGAGGTCCTCTCGGTCGACCGGACGGCCCGGACCGTACGGGTGCGCGACCAGGGCGACGGCCGCGAGTACACCGAGCCCTGGGACCGCCTCGTCCTCAGCCCCGGCGCCACGCCCGTCGTACCGCCGGTGCCCGGTGCCGAACGGGGCCTGACGCTCCGCGACGTGGGGGACTCCGACCGGGTGCTGCGCCGGGTGGAGGACGGCGCCCGGAGCGCGGTGGTGGTCGGCGGCGGCTTCATCGGAGTGGAGGTGGCCGAGAACCTGCGGCACCGGGGACTGGCGGTCTCGCTGGTGGAGATGGGCGACCAGGTGCTCGCGCCGCTCGACCCCGAGATGGCCCGGCAGCCGGCGGCCGAGCTCACCGCCGGAGGCGTCGACCTGCGGCTCGGCGCCCGGGTGGCCAAGGTCCTGCCGGACACGGTGGAGCTGGGCACCGGCGAGACGCTCCCGGGAGACCTGGTGGTGTTCGCCGCCGGGGTGCGGCCGGAGACCGCTCTGGCGCGGACGGCGGGCCTGGAGATCGGTCCCTGCGGGGGCATCGCCGTGGACGAGGCGCAGCGCACCACCGACCCGGACGTCTTCGCGGTCGGGGACGCGGCCGAGAAGCGGGACGCGTTCAGCGGCGAGCCGGCCCTCGTCCCGCTGGCCAACCTGGCCAACCGGCACGGCCGCCTGGTGGCCGACGCCATCGCCGGCCGGCCGGTGCGCGCCCGTCCCTCCGCCGGCACGGCCGTCGTCAAGGTCTTCGGCCTGACCGCGGCGGCGACCGGCTGGAACGAGAAGCGGCTGCGGGCCGCCGGGCGCCCGTACCGCGCCGTGCACCTGCACAGCGCCTCGCACGCCGGCTACTACCCGGGCGCGCGGCCCCTGGCGCTGAAGCTCCTGGTCGGCCCGGACGGCGAACGCATCCTCGGGGCACAGGCCGTGGGGACGGAAGGCGTCG
The DNA here is from genome assembly GCF_020982505.1 of Streptomyces sp. MNU89. Lineage (NCBI taxonomy): Bacteria > Bacillati > Actinomycetota > Actinomycetes > Kitasatosporales > Streptomycetaceae > Streptomyces > Streptomyces sp. MNU89. The sequence continues at coordinate 69,674 of NZ_JAJKLL010000001.1, forward strand.
ACAAGCGCGTCGACGTGCTGGCGACGGCCATCGCGGGCGGTCTGACCGCACCCGAACTGGCCGATCTGGAACTGGCCTACGCGCCGCCCTTCGGCTCGGCGAAGGACCCCGTCAACATGCTCGGCTACATCGCCGGGAACCTCGCCGACGGAACCAGCCCCACCGTGCAGTGGCACGAGGTGGAGGGCCGGCTGGCGGCGGGCGCGCTGCTGCTGGACGTCCGCACCCGCGCGGAGCACGCGGCGGGCACCATCCCGGGCGCCCGGAACATCCCGCTCGACGAACTCCGGTCCGGCCTCGGCCGGCTTCCCCGGGACCGGGAGATCCTCGTCTTCTGCGAGGGCGGACTCCGCGGCCACGCGGCGCTGCGCGTCCTCGCCCAGGAGGGATTCCGGACCGTCAATCTGGACGGGGGCCGGCTCACCTGGCAGGCCGGCCGGCCCGCCCGCTGAGACGATCCACCGGGCGGGCCCTGCCGGACCTTCCCCCACAGGAGCGGCATCCCGCATGACGACCACCCCCACTCCCCGCCGCGCCCTCCCCGCCCCGGCCGCCGGGCTACCGGAACCGGCCGGCGGCCCGGTCGCCGAGCTCCTGTGGCAGGCCGTTTCCCCGGGCGACGAGGACGCGGCGACGGAGGCCGTGCTCTCGGCGCTCGACGCCGGGGCGGACACCTCGGCGAGCAGCCGGGCGGGCAGGGCGTGCCACTCCCCGTTGACGACGCGCCCCGGCTGGTACGGGACACCCTCGCCGGCCTGGAGGCCCGTATCCCGGCGATACGGGACTGCACGGCCGCGCAGCGGCGGCACACCGCCGAGGACATCGCCCACATCGCCGACTTCCTCGCCACCACCCTCTACACCGGCGATCCGCGGCTCTTCACCGGCTTCCTCACCTGGACCGGCGGCATCCTCACAGCACGCGGCGTCCCCGGCGCCGACCGCCCCGGAGGCCACCGGACCCTGACCTCCCCCGGGCCAACGGCCGGGCTCGTGGGCCGAAGCACGCCAGTTGTCACCGGCAGAGCCGGATGACGTGGCGAATGAGACCGAACGAAGCAGCGCCGTTGCCACCGGCGAGGCACGCGGCTTGTCACAAACGCTCATTCAGCAGCCTTACCGTCACCAGTCCCGCGACGACCAGCGGCCGGAGAGGTGCGCGGCCGTAGACGTTCCCCCTGAGGCCCGAACATGATCAGATACTCGACCGGTCCGTCGGATCCGGCGTTCGCGACTCCGTGGGGGATGCGGGTGTCGAACTCGGCGACGTCCCCGGCAGCCAGGACGAGGTCCTGGTCACCGAGTGCGAGCCACAGCCGCCCGTACAGGACGCACAGCCACTCGTAGCCCTCGTGGGACACCTGCCGGGGCCGCCCGGGCGGCCTCTCGACGGCAGGCAGGACATGCTTGTGGGCGTGCAGGCCGCCGACGTACCGGGTCAGCGGCAACACCGCCTTGTCGTCGCCGAAGCCGTGCCGCGCCGTGCCGCGGGGCTCGGCCGCGGGAGCGGGTGCGGTGCCGGCCAGCTCGTCCAGGGAGACTGCGAATTCCTTCGCCAGCTGTAGCACCACCTCCAGGGTGGGCTTGCGCCGGCCGGTCTCGATCCGCGACAGCGTACTGGGCGAGATGCCGGTCGCGCGGCTGACATCGGCGAGTGTGACGCCACGGCGCTCGCGCACGGCCCGCAGCCGGGGCCCCACCGCCGCCAGCATCTGGGCCACGTCGTCCCCTGCCACGGTCGTTCCTTCCCTCCGTGCCACTCCACCACCCTGTCCTGCAAGCTTGCCGGAATGGCAACGCTGATCGCGCCGAGTGGCCGCCGCGCCGCATGATCGATGGGTGCCCGCCGACCGCGCGCGAACCGAGGAGAAGTCCCCCATGCGATCCGAGCCGACCGCCGCACTCCGCCACCGCACCGTCGAGGCCCCTGCCGGGCGCCTGCACCTGGCCGAGCAGGGCACCGGCCCGCTGATCCTGCTCGTGCACGGCTTCCCCGAGTCCTGGTACTCCTGGCGCCGCCAACTCCCGGCCCTCGCCGCGGCCGGGTACCGGGCAGTGGCGATCGACGTGCGCGGCTACGGCCGCTCCTCCAAGCCCGCCGCGACCGACGCCTACCGACTGCTCGACCTGGTGGAGGACAACGTCGCCGTCGTGCACGCCCTCGGCGAGGAAAGCGCGGTGGTCGTCGGCCACGACTGGGGCGCGGGCATCGCCGCCGCCTCCGCCCTGCTCCACCCCGGAGTCTTCCGCGCGGTCGGCCTGCTGAGCGTCCCGTACGCGCCGCCCGGCGGCCCCCGCCCCACCGACGTCTTCGGCCGGATCGGCGGTCCCGAGCAGGAGTTCTACGTCTCCTACTTCCAGAAGCCCGGCCGCGCCGAGGCGGAGATCGAGCCCGGTGTCCGGGACTGGCTCGCGGGCTTCTACGCGGCCCTGTCCGCCGACACCATGCCCGCCGAGGGCGAGCCCGACCCGCACTTCGTCACCCCGGGCTGTCAGATGCGCGACCGTTTCCCCTCCGGCCCGCTCCCGGCCTGGCTGAGCGAGGAGGACCTCGACGTCTACGCCGGGGAGTTCGAGCGCACCGGCCTGACCGGCGCCCTCAACCGCTACCGCAACATGGACCGCGACTGGGAAGACCTCGCCCCCCACCGCGGAGCCCCGATCAAACAGCCCGCCTTGTTCGTCGGCGGCGCACTGGACGCCTCCACCACCTGGATGGCCGACGCCATCGACGCCTACCCCACCACCCTCCCCGCCCTGTCCGCCTCCCACCTCCTGGACGGCTGCGGCCACTGGATCCAGCAGGAACGCCCCGAGGAGGTCAACAGCCTGCTGATCGACTGGCTCGCCACCATCCAGGGCTGAACCAGGCGGGCCACCCGGTCCGCTTGGCGGTGCGTTTGGGGTGGGCCGCGCCGAGGCGGCGCAGGGCGGTCTGCTCGGTGATGCCGGACAGTCGCATCAGCCTGAGCGGGCCGACGCGTTCGGCCGCTTCTTGAGGATGCGGTCCTGTCTCGGGCCGCTCAACGTGAGCCCGCGGGGAAGGGCACCACTCGGAGTGCCGATGCTGACGGCCAGGTGACCGGGGCGGCCGCGGTCTTCTGACCGACCGGGAGGTGGGGCAGGGATTCCCCACGGGGGATCAAGGACGCAGGCACCTTCATCGACCTGCTGAGATACGGCGGTGCTCAGGCTGTCAGCACTCCTCCGGAACCCGCGCGTCCTTCACTGCGCCGGTGACAACAAGCCTGCCTGTATGACAACTACCGTGCTCGGGCTCAGGCGGCCGCCGGTCCGGCGGCGGCGCCCCGCGTCAGCCGTAGCCGATGTCGATGTAGTCGATGTCGGTGAACTCCACCCGGAGGTCCTGGGCGCGGCGGCCGCGGTCCTTGAAGTAGATCTCCTGGAGCCCTTCGGCGACGATGCCGCGCAGCTCGGCCTCGCCGGCCCCGGCCGCCCGCGCCTCCAGCAGCCGGGCGGCGTACGCGGGCGGGAGGTGCTGGGTGACGCGGCGGACGCGGCCGTCGTCGGTGGAGCCGGGGGCGGCGGTGTAGCCGAAACGGGCCCGGGTCTCGACCGTGATGCCGGTGTCGGTGGCGCGGCGGCGGGCCCGTTCCCGGACGCGGGGCTGCCAGCGGCGGCGGACCTCGGCCTCCAGCCGGTCGGCGATGGGGCGGGGCGGGTGCTTCCGGGTGCCCTGCAGATAGCGCTCCACCGAGCGCATGCTGACCCCGAGCAGCGCGGCCACCGCCCGGGTGGTCCTGACCTGGCTCAGCAGGTAACGGACCCGCGCCTGGGTGGACTTGGGCGGCCGGCGGGTGAAGGACTCCTCGTCGGCCCGGAGCAGGCTGTCGCCGATCTCTCCCACGCGGGTCACTCCTCTCCGTCGCCGGCGCCGTGTAGGTTCGCGCTGCCATTGTCATGCCGGGCCGCGCTGACCTGCTGTTTGCTCTGCTGTCTCGTCAGATGTCCCACGGGTTCCGTCTCAGCGCGATGGCATTTCTTCATGCCTCATCGTCCTGCTGCTCTTCGTCGGTCTTCCAGATCTGGTCGAACCAGGTGATGAAGTCCATCACGGTGCCGACCCGGGCGATGCGCTCGTGGATGGCTCGCTGGTCGTGTCCGGGAAGGAAGGTGCCGCGTTCGATCGGCCTACCACAACCGCAGCTGCAATTCCGGTTGTCCAGTGGGTACTTGAAGTAGGTGATGGGGTTCTGCTGGGCACCGTTCGGGGCGGGCTTGCCGACGTAGTGGTCGTACAGCGGATGGCCGGGACCAAGGATGCGGCCCTCGAAGGCCCGCCTCCCGCCGGGGACGTCAATATTCCGGTCGATCTCCATGGCCTGGCGGATGATTCCACCGCCATTGACGACCGCGAACCGCTCCCGCTCGACGCGCGAACCGGGCATTACCCAGACTCCGCGGGCATCTCGTGAAGTTGCCGGTCGGACAGTCCGTCGCTCCAGCCGATCTGTGAGCGCTGGAGCGGATCGATGTGCGGGTCGATGTCCTTCTTCCTGCCGAGCGTGATCTGAATCATCGTGCCTCCCTGCGAGGCCGCCTCGTCGTGGCAGGCCGGAGAAGTTGAGACGACCTGTTGGGGATAGACCATGCACCTCCGCTATAACGGGGTCCAACAGCCTCTCCCTTAGTGTGCCAGGCGGCACAGGAGAGGCCACGGCCGAGGTGTGTGAGCTCGCCCTTGATCAGTGCGATGCAGTAGGCGTTCTTCGCCTCGACAAGGTAGCGGGCGCGCTCGCGCCGAGAGTGCAGGGCGCCGAAGGCGACGACGCGGCCGGCCAGGTCGAGGTTGGCCAGCATCGGCTTGAAGGTGGCGCCGTTCTTGTCGGCGACTTGACGCTGGTTCAAGGTCGGCCGCCTTTGCGGGTGATCACGGACACGGTGGTGGATCGCGCGCTGTTCGGCGGTGCGCGAGCCGCGCAGGACCTTGCAGCCCAGGGCTACGGCCTCGCCAAAGGCTCCACGACTTCCGGTCACCCTTTGCGTACGACTCGCGTACGCGGCACCCCACCTTGCATTAACCGGCGCATGCAATTATTGTTCTAACTCGTAAGGGGCTCCTGCAACCACTTGCGCCGTACATCGGGCCCTGCCAAGCCGGCTCGCGTGCACACTGCCACGACACCTCTGCCGGAGCCACCCAACCGAAGAGGCCCCGTGCCTCACCCTGTGCCGGGACTCTTCCCAGCCACTGCACCACTCACCGAAAAGGCACATTCATGCCCCTCAAGCACATCCTTCCCGGCAAGCTCGGCTTCGGTACCGCCCCGCTGGGCAACATGTTCCGGGCGATCCCCGACGAGGAAGCCCGCGCGACCGTCGAGGCCGCCTGGGACCAGGGGGTCCGCTACTTCGACACCGCCCCCCTCTACGGCGCGGGGCTCGCCGAGGAGCGCCTGGGCGAGGTTCTGTCCACCAAGCCCCGTGACTCGTACGTCCTGTCCACGAAGGTCGGCCGCGTCATCCTCGACGAGCGCGAGACCGAGACCTCCGACCTCGGCGAGAAGGGCGGGATCTTCGAGCACGGCAATCCGAACAAGGTTCTGCACGAGTGGACCGCCGAGGCCACCGAACGCTCCCTCAAGGGCTCCCTCGAGCGCCTGGGCACCGACCGGCTCGACATCGTATGGGTCCACGACATCGCCCAGGACTTCCACGGCGACCAGTGGCTCCAGAAGTTCGAGGAGGCCCGCACCGGCGCGTTCCGGGTGCTGTCCCGGCTGCGCGACGAAGGCGTCATCAAGGCGTGGGGGCTCGGCGTCAACAAGACCGAGCCCATCGAGTTGACCCTCGCCCTCGACGAGCCGCAGCCCGACGGCTTTCTCCTCGCCGGCCGCTACACCCTCCTCGACCACGAGCACGCCCTCACCCGCCTGCTGCCCATGGCCCAGGAGCAGGGCGTCGACATGGTCGTAGGCGGCCCCTACAGCTCCGGCATCCTCGCCGGCGGTACGCACTTCGAGTACCAGCAGGCCCCGGCGGAGATCATCGAGCGGGTCGGGAGGCTGAAGGCCCTGGCCGAGAAGCACGGCGTGAGTATCAAGGCCGCCGCCCTGCAGTTCTCCCTCTCCCACCCGGCGTCCGCCGCCGTCATCCCCGGCGCCACCCGGCCCGGCCGCATCACCGAGGACACCGCCGCCCTGAACGAGACCGTCCCGGCCGCCTTCTGGGCCGACCTCCGCGCCGCCGGCCTGGTCAGCCCGACCGCCCCGCTCCCCACGGCGCCTGACCACCCCTTACACCCCCACCACCCAGACACCGCAACAGGAGAAGACCATGGCTTCCACGTCCGTCTCCCGCGTCCTGCCCGCACCGCCCCAGAAGGTCTGGGACCTCATCGGCGGCTTCGATGCCCTCCCCGACTGGCTCCCCTACATCCCCGAGAGCACCGCTCTCGAAGGAGGCCGGGTCCGACGCCTGACCAACCCCGACGGTGACGTGATCATCGAGCGCCTCATGGACTTCACCGAGGCCGGGCGGCACTACAGCTACGCCATCCTCGAAGCGCCCTTCCCCGTCAACGGCTACGTCTCCACCCTCCGCGTCCACGCGGTCCCCGGCCGGGACGACGTCGCCGAGGTCCAGTGGTCCGGCCGCTTCAACCCCGACGGCGTCAGCGAACAGGAAGCGGAAGACCTCTTCGCCGAGATCTACCGCGGCGGGCTCGAAGCCCTGCACAAGACCCTGTCCGCCTGACGACACGGCTGCACGAAACCCGACCGCCGCACCACGCCGCCACGCCCTGCGTCGCGCACTCCATGTGCGCGAGCGGCAGGAAGGGGCCGCGCCCGGAAGTACGACATCCTCCGTATGGGACTCGACGCCTTGCGCCGACGCGGGCCGATCACGAGGGTGCAGATGCGTCGAGCGCCCCGGCTGGGCCGCGCGGCAGGTACGAAGCGGCGTCGCACCTGATCGAGCCCGGGCCGCTGCCCGCGCATCCGCGATGACGGCGAGGATCTCGCGGCGGCCGTCCGCGAGCGCGGGCCGGTCGGCCGGCAGTATCGCGGCCCTGCTGTCACATTCGGCAGCGAGCGGTCGGCCCGCCCTGCGTTCGTCCGCGCCGTCGCCCAGACCGTTCTCCGGCCGGTGCGGCCATGAGGGTTGGGCGCGGACAGCTCGGCGTACCGGCCCGCTCCACTCGCGCGAGAGAATGCGCAATACTTCGCTTTCGGAAGAATTGCCAGGGATATCCTCACAGGCCCGAATCCGGGAGGACTCCCATGACTGTCGCCGATACGCCGATGCACCTCACGCGGGGTGCCCACGTAGGGATCTCGGTGTCCGATTGGACGCCTCGATCGCGTTCTACTCGGCCCTGACAGGACGCGAGCCCGTCGCGCAGGGAACGATGGACAGCGAGCCGTTCGGCCGTACGCAGGGGCTGCCGAACGCGAAGCTGCGGTACGCGACGATCAACATCGACGGGCTCGGCATCGACCTGATCCAGTTCCAGGACCCGGTCGGCGAGCGCACCAACGGCAAGGCGAACCGGCCCGGCTCCATGCACCTGTGCTTCAAGGTCGACGACTTCGACGCCGTGTACCAGCGGATGAAGGACGCCGGCTACGACTTCCTGGGTGACGACTACACGTTCATCGCCGGCGAGGTGACCCCGGAAGCCGCGCTCGGCACGAAGGTCGCGTACTTCAACGACCCCGACGGCACCAACCTGGAGATCATCGAACCCAAGGGCGGGTTCGCCAACTGGCCCTGCCGGGGCCGGCCCCGGCAGGGCCAGGGGATGGCCGGACCCTGCTTCAGGCCGCGGGCGCCTGCATCGGCACGCCCGTCTCCTCGACCACGCGGACGAAGGGCGCGAGCTGTGGGTCCTCCGCGGCCTCGGTGAGGGCCTCGCGCAGGGCTGCCTCGTTGGTGGGGCGGGCCTCCTCCAGGAGCCGCAGGCCCTCGTCGGAGACGTTGGTGTAGATCCCGCGGCGGTCGGTGGGGCACAGGTAGCGCAGGAGCAGGCCGCGGTCCTCGAGGCGGGTGACGAGGCGGGTGGTGGCGCTCTGGCTGAGGACGACGGCATCGGCGACCTGCTTCATCTGCAGATGGCCGCCCTCTCCGTCGTGCTGGCGGCTCAGCACGTCGAGCAGGGAGTACTCACGCACGCTCAGTCCGTGCCCGGCCTGGAGCGCGCGCTCCAGGTGGGACTCGATCCTCCCGTGCAGCAGAGAGAGGGCGCACCAGCCGTGGGCCAGGGCGGTCAGTGCGGGTGCGGTGGCGGTCATCGGGGCTCCTCTGTCGAACCATCCCCCCCAATAGTTGCACACAAGGGCTAACGCACGCCAGGATTACTCCCGCTTGCATTTATCCCGCGCTTGCAATTATTGTCTTTCGACGTAACCCCACCATGCAACAACCTGGAAAGGTACCCCCATGCCTCTCGCGCTCCTGGCCCTCGCCATCGGGGCCTTCGGGATCGGCACCACCGAATTCGTGATCATGGGCGTGCTGCCTCAGGTCGCAGGCGACTTCGGCGTCAGCATCCCGACCGCCGGCTGGCTCGTGTCCGGCTACGCGCTCGGCGTCGTCATCGGCGCCCCGCTCCTGACCGTGCTCGGCACCCGGGTCTCCCGCAAGAAGATGCTCATGTTCCTCATGGGCCTGTTCATCGCCGGCAACACCCTCTCCGCCGTCGCCCCCAGCTTCGGCCTCATGCTGACCGGCCGGATCGTCGCCTCCCTCGCGCACGGCGCGTTCTTCGGCATCGGCTCCGTCGTCGCCGCCGACCTGGTCGCCCCGCAGAAGAAGGCCTCCGCGATCTCCCTGATGTTCATGGGCCTGACCGTGGCCAACATCGTCGGCGTCCCCGGCGGCACGTACATCGGACAGGCCGCCGGCTGGCGCGTCACGTTCGTCCTCGTCGCCGCGCTCGGCGCCGTCGGCCTCCTCGGCGTGGCCAAGCTCGTCCCCGAGACCGGCCGCCCGGAGTCGGTGAGCGTCCGCGGCGAGTTCGCCGCCTTCCGCAACGTCCAGGTCTGGCTCGCCATGGCGATGACCGTCCTCGGGTACGGCGGTGTGTTTGCCGCGATCACCTACATCGCGCCGATGATGACCGAGGTCGCCGGCTACACCGAGGGCGCCGTGACCTGGCTGCTCGTCCTGTTCGGCGTCGGCATGTTCCTCGGCAACCTGCTCGGCGGAAAGTTCGCCGACCGCGCCCTGATGCCGATGCTCTTCACCGCCCTGGCCGCCCTCACCGCCGCCCTGCTCCTGTTCACGGCGACCGCGCACAACAAGGTCCTCGCCGCGATCACCCTCTCCCTGATCGGCGCCCTCGGGTTCGCGACCGTGCCGCCGCTGCAGAAGTGGGTGCTCGACCAGGCTTCGGCCGCCCCGACCCTCGCCTCCGCCGCCAACATCGGCGCCTTCAACCTCGGCAACGCCCTCGCCGCCTGGCTCGGCGGTGTCGTCATCGCCGCGGGCCTCGGCTTCACCGCCCCGAACTGGGTCGGCGCGATCCTCTCCGGTACGGCGCTGCTGCTCGCCTTCCTCGCGGCCCACCTGGACCGGCGCACCCGCAGGGCGAGCCGCGTCGTCGCCGGTTCCGCGGCCGCCGAGCCCGCCCCGGCCGCGGTCTGACCCACCCTCCCTCCACGGCCCGGACCCTCCCTCCGGCCCTCCGAGACACCTCCCGAGAAAGAACCCCTCATGAGCACCACCACACCGGCCCTCATCACCCCGCTGACCACGCAGGACGCCGACACCCTGATCGCCGCCGCCCGTCGCGCGGCGGAAGCCGCCGGGGTCACGGTCAGCGTCACCGTCCTCGACGCGGGCGGCCATCTGCTTGCCTTCCGCCGCGACGACCGGGCTGTCCTGATCTCCGGCGAGACCAGCACCCGCAAGGCGTACACCGCGCTGCAGCTCAACGCGCCCACCGCCGACCTGGTCGACCTGGTCAAGCCCGACGGGCCGTTCCACTCCCTGCCCACCGCCCTCGACAAGCCGCTGCTCTTCATTGCCGGCGGCATCCCCGTCCACCGCGACGGCCGCCTGATCGGTGCGATCGGTGTCGGCGGCGGCGCCCCCGAGCAGGACCACGGCTTCGCCACCGCCGCGCTGGCCGAGCTCGCCCGATGAGCCGCACCCCGCAGGAGGTCTTCGCCGACCACGGCAACCGGCTCAGCACCGGCGACCTGGACCTGATCAGCCGGAACTACACAGAGGACGCTGTCTTCCTCACCCCCGAGGGCACCCTCACGGGACGCGAGACGGGGCATCGGCGCCCTGCTCGCCGATCTGCCGGGCGCCGACTGGCAGTTGACCCCGCAGTTCGCAGGTGACGTGCTGTTCCTGCGGTGGAGCGCCGCTACCGACACCCACGAGGTCGCTGACGGCGTCGACACGTTCGTCTTCCGCGACGGACTCATCAGCGCCCAGACCGTCCACTACACGCTCACCGCCCGTACACCCCGTACCGCCCGAAAGGTCACCCGCACCATGGCATCGAACAGCAACATCCCCACCGTCACGCTCAACAACGGCGTCGAGATCCCGCAGCTCGGCTTCGGCGTCTTCCAGGTCCCGGACGAGGAGACCACCGCCGCCGTCGCCTCCGCCCTCGAGGCCGGCTACCGCTCGATCGACACCGCCGCGATCTACGGCAACGAGGCCGGCGTCGGCAAGGCCCTCACGGCCTCCGGGATCGCCCGCGAAGACCTGTTCGTCACCACCAAGCTGTGGAACGCCGACCAGGGCTACGACGCCGCGCTTCGCGCCTTCGACGACAGCCTGGCCAAGCTGGGCCTCGACTATGTCGACATGTATCTGATCCACTGGCCCACCCCGGCCCGTGATCAGTACAAGGAGACCTGGAAGGCCATCGAGAAGCTCGTCGCCGGCGGCCGGGTCCGCACCGCGGGCGTCTCCAACTTCCAGCCCGACCACCTGAAGCGGCTGATCGACGGCGCCGAGCTCGTCCCGGCCGTCAACCAGGTCGAGCTGCACCCCGGCCTGCAGCAGAGCGAACTGCGTGCCGCGCACGCCGAGCTGGGCATCGCCACCGAGGCGTGGAGCCCGCTCGCCCAGGGCGCCGTCCTGGGGGACGAGGCCGTCACGGCCATCGCCGACCGGCACGGCAAGTCCCCGGCCCAGGTCGTCCTGCGCTGGCACCTGGAGCTCGGCAACATCGTCATCCCCAAGTCGGTGACCCCCGCGCGCATCCGCCAAAACCTCGATGTCTTCGACTTCGCCCTCACCGACGACGAGATGGCCGCGATCGCCGGCCTCGACCGCGACCTGCGCACCGGCCCGCACCCGGACCAGTTCAACTGACCTGGCTTGAAGGGCGGTTGGGACTCCTTAGACGGGTTGCTCCGGCTCGCGCGGGCGGGATGAAAGATCCCGCCCGCGCGAACCCCTTTTCTGTAATTCCGTTCTGTGATTCCCGGGCTCGCGCGCCGACAGCCCGCTCGCCACGTACCACAAGCGGCGTCGCCCGCCGATGAACCTTCCGGTGCACGGACCTCCGGCCCGACGAGCCACGGGTCCTGGAGGAGTGGGACGACTTCACCTACCAGGTGGTCGGCACCGCGCTGAACCTCACCGCCGCCGGAACTGGGTTGCGGAGCTGGCGCTCGGCTACGACCCCGCCGCGTGACGCGGCAGGTCAGCCCTTCCGGGCGGATCGGCGGCCGGGCATGTCATGTCGTCGGCCCAGGCAGCTGATCATTCCGAGCGAGAAGCCGGTCTCCTCGGCGAGCTCCCGGCAGGTGCGTCCAGCGGCCCGTTGATCGCGGAGCCGGTCGAGATCGATCTGGCGCCAGCGGGTCGCTTTGCCTTCGCGGATCATGCCGTACTCGCGGACCAGGACCTTGATGGCCTCTTCGTTCACGTCGGCGTGCTTCGCGATCCACTTGAGCGTGCGGTACTCCTCGAGGCAGAGGCGGACGCACTTGTCCCTGGGGAGCGCGGCACGAGCACGGCGAATAGTCGCTCCTCTCTCCCACATCGCGGATCTCTTCGGGGGTGCTGGCTGCTCCTGCAGGACGAAGCGGACAGCGTCATGGCTGAAGCCCAGACGGCAGGCCGCCCCCGCTGTCGTCAGGGATTCGTCCCGGACGAGGCGGTGCAGCGCGTGGAGGTCGATGTCCCCAAGGTCGCACCCGGGCAGCTCGAGACCGTCGACGATGTCCGTCGGCGGCCGCCGGGCGTGGGACTCGTCATGGATGCCCTGCCGGGCGAGGAACTCGCCTGCATGCTCATCGAGTTGACTCATCAACGCGGGGGTGAGATCCGTTTCGAAGGTCCGCAGCACGGTCCGCAGCTCCGGCGTGGCGGGCACGTAGGCGGCCGGGGCGAGAGGTGCCGGCAGGCCGCTGATCCGCTCGAACAGCAAGGTGACCGGGAACTCGTTCGCGATGTACTTGAAGTGGTTGCTCACCTCGACACCGCCGGTCGCCCTCCACCGGAGGGAGTGCAGATCGTCGACGATCAAGAGCTTCACATCACACGAGAGCACGCGGTCCAGGGCGCGCTGGGCGAACTGCGCGGTGGTGCCGGTGGTACGGCCGGGGTGGCCGAAGAACTCCAGCATCGCCCGGTTGAAGTCCTTCATCCGGTGTTGCCGGTCAGGCCCACCCGGCAGACGGGGAGCCGTTCGTGCCCGCCGGCCGTGAACGCGCCGCCCTCGGCGATCTCCCGGCGGTGGAAGTCCCGGGCGAAGGCCAGCACCGCAGTGGTCTTGCCCAGCCCCGGAAAGGCGTCCACCGCGACGGTCAGCTCCGCCTGCAGCCACTGCAGCATGCCCGGGTCCAGGGCGAACACGTCCAAGCGGTTGGTGTCCATCAGCAGGTACTCACCCGGCCGGGTCGGCCGCAGCTTCCCGTAGACCCCGCCGGGCCGGGCGGCGATGTCCCGGTTTCGCTTCGTGCTCAGCCGGAACGTCGGATGGCGCCGCTCCATGTCCTCCAGGAGGCGGTAGGCCGTCGCCCGGCTGGGCAGATCCTCCTCGTCAAATCCCCTGGCCAGCACGCGGGCCCGGGTCCGCTCGATGACCATCTTCCGCGACGGCTTGGACTGGCCCGTGTATTCGACCATCACCTCCGGCGCCGCCTCCGACCACGGCTCCGCGTTCCGGTGCCCCGAACGCGGCCCGCTGCGGGCCGGTACCAGTCCCGCCTCACCGTCCCGGCGGAAGGCCGACACCCACCGCTTGACCGTGCGAGCGGCCACCTCAAGCCCGGCCGCCTTCGCCGCGTACCGGCTCTCCAACGGCTCGCCCGCAGCGTAAGGAGCGCGAGGCTCGCCCGCGGCCGCCGGTTCCTCGCTGCCGCTGCGGAACCCGGTGAGCATCTCCCTCACGTGCGCGGCCCGCTCCAACACCCGTTCACGCTCAGCGGCATCCAGCTGGTCCAGCACCACCGCGGCCACGTCCTGCGGGTCGTCGGAAGCCGGTCCAGGCCCGCCCGGGATGATCCGGGCGCGGTCGGACGGCAGCAGTTCCTTGACGGCCGGGCGCAGCAGCCGTTCCTGGCCGTCCTTGAGGACCACTTCGCCGCCGGCCTGCGTGCTGGCGAGCTCCACCACCTCGACGATCTCGCCGTCGTAGGGGAAGCGACTCCCCACGCGCACCGCGGCCCGGCTCATGACGCCGTCCTGAGCACGCTGCGGGCACTGAGCGGAACGCTCAGGTCAGTCCGCCACTGCTGCTTCCACAGCAGATGCAACACCGCAGCCCGTACCAGCGGAGCCGGACGGTCCGGCAGGCAGGCGAACGCCTCCCCCAGCGTGTCCCCGTCCGCGACCCGGTCGCGTACGTCGTCGAGAATGGCCGGGTCGAACAGCGGCTCCGGCGGTGGCTCCTCCTCCACCGCCTCGTCTGTATCTCCTCGAGCGGGTCCGGCTCGAACAGCCAGTCGCGGCGGTAGCCCGCGAGAAACCGGGCGTTGGCCAACTCCACCTCCGGCGGCTCGCTCCATACCTCCTGGCGCCGGCCTCGGGCCTCGACCGCCTTACGGGTCCAGGCGAAGGCGAACGCGTGCTCCGGCCGGGCTACCCGGTGGCGCGGCTTGACGTCGACGACCAGCGGGCCCGGTCTCAGAACCGCGTCATAAGTGCTATTCAGAGGTCATCGCTCGCGAGAACATGACGCGGATTCTGAGTACCTAAGCGCCGCCGGCCTTGATGTGGCGGGCCGGGTTGTGCCCGGCGTCGAGCAGTTCCGCGGCCCACAGCAGGGACTGGGTGCCCTCGTGCTTGACCATCCCCGGGTTGACGCCGAGCCGGAACCCGCCGGGCAGCGGCGCCCCGTCGGGCGTGCGCGGCAGGACGTCCAGCGGGGAGGGGCCGTCGGAGAGGTAGACGGCGCAGTCGGAGAGGACGGCGACCGGGTACAGGCCCGCGCCCTCGGCCAGCTTGCGCATCTTGCGGTGCATGTTGACCCGGGCCGAGGCGATCACGGCGGCGCGGATGTCCGGGCGCCAGGTGGGGCGTTCCAGCGCGGGCCACCGCTGACCGGGCCGGTGGCCGCGGCCCTGGGGGCGTTCGCGGAGCTTCCCGATGCCGCCCTTGACCGTGGCCTTCACGGCGGACAGCACCGCGGCCTGGCCGGGGTCGGCCCGCCGGTGCCGCTCCATCGCGGCGAGGAACTCGGCCTCCGGCATGCCCGGGGTGACGCCGAGGCGTTCCATCGTGGCGAGATAGGCGTCGCGCAGCCGCTGGTACCAGGGGTCCAGATAGGGCCCGTGCTCCGGCCGGACCCAGGCCTCCGACGGCCGCACGTCGTGGCCGAGTTCCACCGCGTACGCCAGGGTGGGCGTGGCGTACCAGGCCGGTCCTTCCGGGCGGTCGCCGTGCGGGGTGAACGGGTTCGGCAGGCGCGGGTCGAGGCCGATGCCGGAGAGGTCCGCGTACCAGCAGCCGGGCAGCTTCTTGTCGAAGCGCGGCTCCCGTACGTGGACCGGGGCACCGAGGCCCACCGGCAGCCGGTTGGCGGCGGCGGCGAAGGCCATGTTGACGTCCAGTCCGACCGCGTACGCCCGGCCGCACTCGGCGTCGGTGAGCAGCTGGGGATCGCGGATCCAGTCGTGGGCCTCCTCGTCCAGCTCATGACCGGCGGGGCGGCCCGCGGCGACGGGGTGTTCCTCGGGCGCCTCCGGGGGCGCCGGGTCGACGGCGGCCGTGAGCGAGCCGGGGACGGGGCCGGGCACCCAGCGGTCCCCGCCCTCCTCGCGCACCGGACGGGTCGGCGGCCGCAGGGCCGTCATCAGCTCCAGGCCGTTGACGGCGCACGAACCGCGCGGGGTGAGGACCCGGGCCGCGTAGTCGCCCAGGACCTGGGCGAGCCGGGGCGCGGGCAGGTCCTCCGCACCGGGCCAGGAGCGGGGGTCGAGCGCGCCGAAGGGCAGCACGGCCAGCTGCACGCACCGGCGCCGGCCGTCGGCCGCGGGCCGGTAGATCCGCGGCCAGGGCCCGAAACCGCGCCGCGTGAGCCGCCATCCGGCGCGGGTGATCCGGCGGACGACGGGGTGGTCCTCCGGCAGCCGCCAGGTGCGCCGGTCCTCCAGTTCGGGCGGCAGGCCGAGACGGGCCGCCGCGGCGGCGGTCAGCACGACCAGCGGATCGGCGTCCCGGCCGGCGGGGTGCAGCCGCTCCGCGCCGAGCCGGGCCTCGCCGAGGGCCCATTCCACCAGCTCCGGCACCGTCTTGGCGGGGCACTCCAGAACGAGGCCGCCGACCCCGTACGCGGTGCCGTCCCCGTCCAGCACCACGAGCGGGCCGTCCGCGAACGGCGAGCCGGCGGAGGGTTCCTGGGCGCGTGCGCGGGGTGCGGCCGGTCCCCGGTCCGCGGACCGGCCCGGTGCGGCGGCCGGGGTGGCGGCGGGCGCGCCGGAGACGCGGGGCCCGGTCCCGGCCGGGCCGGCGGCCGCGGGCGGAGGAGCGGCATCCGGGGTTCCGCCGGACCGGGCGGGCTCCGCGGATTCCCCGGGCTGTTGGGGCTCTGCGGGCCGCACGGGCTCGGCGGGTGCCGGATGGAGCGCGGCGAGCCGGTCCAGCAGGCGGATGTACGCCTGGCGCTGCGGCGGCCGGGGCTCGGTGCGCCCCGCCTCCCAGTTGACGACCGTCGTCCGTCGCACCCCCAGGGCTTCGGCGACCTGCTCCCGGGTCAGGCCGTGCGCCTTCCGCAGCCGCTCCCGCTCGGCGGGCGGCGGGAGCGTGGCCCGCCGTTCGACCAGCGCGTCGACCGCCTCGAACAACTCGGACACCGGACACCACCCCCAGCCGCAGACTTTATACACCGGACGCCACACCCGGCGTGCCCGCCCGCCGCCACGGACGAAGCGGGGCGGAGAGGTACGTTGCCCGAATGGAACAGCGCATCAGCCTGATCACTCTGGGTGTCGCCGACGTGGCCCGCTCCCGGGCGTTCTACGAGCGTCTCGGCTGGCGGGGCCAGGAAACCGAGGGCACGGTCTTCTTCCAGGCGGGCGGCCTCGGCCTCGTCCTCTGGAGCCGCGACGCGCTCGCGCGGGGCTCCGGTGTCGAGGACACCCGGGCGGACGGGTTCGGCGGGATCGCCCTCGCCCACAACCTGCGCTCCCCCGGGGAGGTCGACGGACTCCTCGCGGCGGCCCGCGAAGCGGGCGCCACCGTCACCCGGCCCGGGGCCGCCACCTTCTACGGCGGCTACGCGGGCGCGTTCACCGACCCCGACGGCCATGTCTGGGAGGTCGCCCACAATCCGGGCTTCCCCCTCTCCGAGGACGGCTCGCTCACCATCCCGGACCTCGGCGGAACCCAGCTGTCCTGACTACGGGGCGCCGGGCCCCGGCCCCGTCGGGACGGGCACGCGCACGGTCCCGCCGTGGCGGAGCCGGCCGGGGCGTGTCCGCCGGCCCGCCTCACCGTCCCGCCGCGCGCGCTCCCGCCGGACACCCGGTCAGGACGAGGTGCCCGGCATCTCCGGCCGGTCGATGATCCGCAGCCAGCTGCCGTCCGGCTCGCGGCGTACGACCTGCACCCTGCCGCCCGTGCCGTCAGCGGAGCGCGTCGAGGTGAGGGCGAGGTCGCCGTGGCGGACCGTGGGCAGCGGCTCTTCCCGGGGAAACGGCAGCGGTGCGTGCTCCAGCATCCGCTCGCACACGGCGCGGATCGCCTCCCGGCCGGCCGTGACGGCCCCGGGCGGGAAGGCGAGCACCGCGTCGGGGGCGTAGAGCTCGGCCAGTCCTTCGGCGTCACGGGCGTTGGCGCGCTCCACGAACAGCCGGGTGACGTCCTCGGGGGTGGTGGCGCGTTCCCGCGCGCCGGTGCCGCTTCCTGTTCCTGTTCCTGTTCCTGTCATGGGTGCCTCCTGATCTCTCGCTCGCCACCACCCTGCGGGAGCCCGAACCAGAAGTCCAAGAGCTGGTTGGTCTGGTCACTAGAATCATCGGTTATGGAACTGCGCCAGCTCGCCTACTTCGTGGCCGTGGCCGAGGAGCGGAACTTCACCCGGGCCGCCGAGCGGCTCCATGTGGCGCAGCCCGGGGTGAGCGCGCAGATCCGCCGCCTGGAACGGGAGCTCGGGCAGGAACTGTTCGACCGCTCCGGACGCACGGTGCGGCTCACCGCGGCCGGTGCCGCCGTCCTCCCCCACGCGCGGACCGCCCTCGCGGCGGCGGACGGCGCCCGGTCCGCCGCCGAGGAGCTGACCGGTCTCCTCCGGGGCACGGTGGCGATCGGCAGCGTCACCTCGCACAAGGTGGATCTGCCCGGTCTCCTCGCGGACTTCCACCGGGACCATCCGGCCGTGGAGATCACCCTGACCGAGGAGACGACGGACCGGCTGGTCGACGGCGTGCGCACGGGGCGTCTCGACGCGGCGGTGATCAGTGTGGGAGAGACGGTTCCGGAGGGTCTCGCGTCCGTGGTGGTGGACGACCAGCCGATCGTCGCCGCGGTCGCCCCCGGTCACGAACTCGCCGTCCATGCGCGCCTCCCGCTCGCCGCGCTCCGCGGCCACACCTTGATCAGCCTCCCCGGCGGCACGGGCCTGCGCGCCCGGCTGGACGAGGCCTGCGCGGCGGCCGGCTTCACCCCCCGGATCGCGTTCGAGGCCGGCGATCCGGGGGTGCTCGCCGAACTCGCCGCCCGCGGGCTGGGGGTGGCGATCCTGCCCGCCGTGGTCGCCGCGGCGCGGCCGGACCGGCTGCGGGGAGTCGCCCTCACGCGGCCGGACCTGCGCGGGCGGCTGGTCTTCGCGTGGCGTGCCGGCGGCCCGGCGGGTCCGGCGGGCCGGGCCCTGGTCGGCCGTGCCCGCGCGGCCCTGCGGAGCACCGGCCGGTGAGAACCGCGCCCACCGCCCGGGGTGCGGGGGCACGGACGCGGCGCGCGGTCCGCAGCCCCGGGGCGCCCGGCTCCGCTGCCCGTGCGCGGGGCCGTTCCCCGGGGTCAGCGGCCGGACGGGGACTCCGCGCCGCGCAGCCGCTCGTTGATGCGCCGGGCCTCTTCGAGCTGGTCCTCCAGGATGATGATCCGGCAGGCCGCCTCGATCGGGGTTCCCTGGTCGACGAGTTCGCGGGCCCGGGCGGCGATCCGCAGCTGATAGCGGGAGTAGCGGCGGTGGCCGCCCGCGGAGCGGAGCGGGGTGATCAGCCGCGCGTCCCCCACGGCCCGGAGGAAGGCAGGGGTGGTGCCGATGATTTCCGCCGCGCGGCCCATGGTGTAGGCCGGGTAGTCGTCGTCTTCCAGGGGATCGGTCGTGGTGTTCGAAGGGTCTTCCGCTGCCACCTGCACCTCTGTCTCTGAGTCCTGTCCTGTGAACGCGCGTCGAGGGGCTCCGGTGCCGTGCTGGCACCGGAGCCCCGAGGGATACAACACCATCTACCGGCTCACTGCGCCGGTCTCACTCGTTCCGTACGCCGGCCGGAGGCCGGGGTTACGGGGATCTTTGAATGCGTGACCGAGGACCACCTTGCCTTTCCTGGCCTTGCCGTACCCGGGGTGACGAGGGGGGCGCCGCCCGGGCGATCCCGATGGTGATGTGCTCCTCTCTTCCGGTGATCAACGTGGTGATACTGCTCCGGCGGCTCCTGGAGCCGCCCGGCCCGGCCGCCGGCGCCGGGGCCCCTTTCCCACTGCCGGCCCCAACCACCGCACCACCGTGCCGTCCTGCTCACGCGGTCGTCGCTGCCGCGTCCCGTTGACTTGACTCCGCCTTCGGTTACACAAGAAACGTTAACTCCCCTGCCCCCGAATGTCTACAACGGCCACAGGAGGTTTTCCGGACCGGTGGAGAAGGGTCCGGCCGGTCCGGCGCATCGCCCTCAGGAGCGGCTGCCCGCCTCGCCGGCGTGGGCGAGTGCCCCGGGGGTGAGGCGGCCGACGATCGCCGGGGCCTCCCGGACGAGCGTGTCGTCGGTGAGCGCCTCCACCATGAACAGCGCGAAGTCCACACGGCGCGTCAGATTGCCGGCCAGCACCGGGTCCCCCACGTGCCGGCTCCACACGGGGAGCCCCTGGCTCTCACCCTCCTCCAGGGAACTGCCGCGCACCACGGTCCACCGGGTGTCACTGGCGAACACCCGGCGGCACGCCTCCACCTGGTCGTCGATCTCGACGTACCGGAGGAGCTTCGCCAGCCGGGCGGCGATCCGGACGGCCGCCCGGAAGCTCCAGGAGTAGCGGTCCCTGCCGTCGCGCGTGATGTGCCAGCCGCAGGAGAAGACCAGGCGCGCCCCCGGCCGCGCGTGGTCGAGCACCGCCTGCGCCGTGCCCGACGCGTACTGCTGCACTCCCCAGGGCACCAGCACCGTCAGCACCCCGTCGCACCCGGCGACCGCGCGCCGGATCACCTCCGGGTCGTTCGTGGGTCCGGGGACGATGGTCATCCGGCCTTCGAAGTCGGCCAGTTTCGGCACGCTGCGCTCCCGGCAGACGCCGACCACCTCGTAGCCGCGTTCCAGCGCGTGCCGGACCATGTACTGCCCGAGCTTCCCCGAAGCCCCGACGATGCAGACCTTCTTCACACGTTCCGTGCCCATGGCGCGGCCCTTTCACCGGAATGTCAACCTTACGATGTAAGGCACGTTAGCCTTATGCCGTAAGGCAGTCAAGGCAGCGAGGGCGAGAGGAGAGCGGATGCGCGAGGGAGGCAGGGGCCGGCGCGGGACGCTCAGCCGCGAGCGGGTGATCCGCACGGCGATGGCGGTGGCGGACGAGAAGGGCTCGGCCGCGCTCACGATGCGGGCTGTCGCCGGGCCGCTGGGCGTCGAGGCGATGTCGCTCTACCACCACGTCGCCGGCCGGGAGGACCTCCTCGACGGCATGGTGGACGCGGTCTTCGGCGAAATCGAGCTGCCGCCGCCCGACACGGACTGGAAGAGCGCCATGCGCCGGCGCGCGGTCTCCGCCCGCGCCGCGCTCCGGCGCCATCCGTGGGCCGTCGCCCTGATGGACTCCCGCACGCGGCCCGGCCCGGCGACCCTGCGCCACCACGACACCGTGCTCGGCACGTTGCGCGCCGGAGGGTTCTCCGTCCCGATGGCCGCGCACGCCTTCTCGCTGATCGACAGCTATCTGTACGGCTTCGTCATCCAGGAGCTGAGCCTGCCGTTCAGCGGCCCGGCCGAGCTCGACGAGGTCGCCGGCGCCATCCTGCGCGAGATGCCCGCCGACGCCTACCCGCACCTCACCGAACTCGCCACCGAGCACGCCCTCAAACCCGGCTACGACTACGCCGACGAGTTCACCTTCGGCCTCGCCCTCATCCTCGACGCCCTGCACCCGGACGAGGACGGGAGCGCCTGAGGGCTGCCCGGCCCTGCGCGTCGGACCGGGCCGTGGTGTCCGGAGCCGGGCACGGCGGACAGCCCGGGCACGGGCCGGCCGCCGTCGCCCCTCGTCAAGTGCCGTGCGGTTCAGAAGCATCGGCGACCGCGCGTACCGCCGCCCGTTCCGCGCCGCGTACGCTGAGGGCCGCCCGCTATCGATCTCTCGTTCCGAAGAACCCGGACACCGTTCCCGTGGTCCGCCGCGGTGTGCGGCGAGGGAGACGGGCGCGAGGGCTCCCGCCCAGATGGGTTCCGGCCACCATGATGCCTATGTGCGACACCGCCCGGATGCTGACCTCGCTGCTCGACGCCAGTCACACGGCCAGCCTCGAGCAACTGCCGTCCCTGGTGGCCGCGCACGCGGACCGCGTGGGTCTGCATCGTCTGCGGATCTATGTGGCCGATCTGCAGGAGAACGTCCTGCGGGAGGTGACCGGCCGCGGCCCCGACGCCGGTGAGGGCGGCCGGCAGCTGCGGATCAACGCCACCCTGCCGGGCCGCGCCTTCCAGAGTGCCCGGATCCTGCCCGCCGTCATCGGCGGACGGCAGCAGTACTGGGTGCCGGTCCTGGACGGCACCGAGCGGATCGGCGTGCTGAGCTGCGAGCCCGCCGAACCGGGCCCGGAGACCGAGGAGGTGCTGTCCGGCCTGGCCTCCCTCCTGGGGCTGCTGCTGGTCAGCAAGCGCGCCGTCAGCGACTCGCTCGCCCGGCTGTGCCGCACCCGGCCGATGACGGTCTCCGCGGAGATGCAGTGGACCCTGATGCCGCCGAAGACCTTCGCCAACCACCGCATGATGATCAGCGCGGCCATGGAGCCGGCCTACGAGATCGCCGGGGACGCCTTCGACTACGCCGAGGCCGACGGCACCGCCCACCTCGCCCTCTTCGACGCCATGGGCCACGACACCGCCGCGGGGCTGACCGCCAATCTGGCCGTGGCCGCCTGCCGCAGCGGGCGCCGGCAGGGCGCGGACCTGCCCCGGGTCCGCGAGATCATCGAGCACACCCTGATCGAGCAGTTCGGCCGCAGCCGCTACGCCACCGGTATCCTCGCCGACCTCGACCTCGGCACCGGGATGCTGAGCTGGATCAACTGCGGGCATCTGCCACCGGTGGTCATACGCGGCGGGCGCACGGCCACCGCCCTGCGCAGCCGGCCCACACATCCGCTCGGCACCGGGCTGGACCTGCCCGTCACCGTCTGCCGCGACCAGCTGGAGCCGGGCGACCGGCTGCTGCTCTACACCGACGGCATCACCGAGGCGCGCGGCGCCGGCGGTGAGGAGTTCGGCGTGCAGCGCTTCACGGACTTCATCATCCGGCACGAGGCCGACAAGCTGCCCGTGCCGGAGACCCTGCGCCGCCTGGTCCACGCCGTGCTCGACTACCACGGCGGCACGATGCGGGACGACGCCACCGTCCTGGTCTGCGAGTGGCCCGGCGCGACCGCCGGCCACCTCCGGCCCTGATCCGGACGGCGCCCGTCACTCCCACGGGGCCGGGCCGGTGCGCTCCGCCCACGCGGCCAGGGCGGCTCTGTCGAAGCAGCGGATGCCCGTGTGGGCGGCGTAGTCGACCGCGGGTTCGGTGAACGAGCTGGTGGTGACGAGCGCGGCGACATCGGCCTCGTGGACGGTGAAGCAGGTGCCGCCGAACCGCTGCAGTTCCTGGGATCCGACCTTGTTGGTCGCGCAGTAGCGCTTGCACTGGATGACGATCCGCCGGCCGTCCGGGCGGGTGGCCACCACGTCCGCGCCCAGGTCGTTGGCCCCGCCCACCACGCCGACGTCCCGGCAGCCGTCGCGCTCGCACAGCGCCGCCACCGCCTGCTCGAACGCGTCGGCGTCCATGGCGTCGTAGGCGCCGCGGACCTCCTCCTCCGGGCAGGGCTCCGCGCACCGCTCCGGGGCGGGGTCCGGGACGGCTTCCGGTACGCCTTCCGGGCCCGGCTCCGGGTGCAGGTCGGGCAGGAGTTCCGGCATCGCCTCGCGTTCGGCGGCGGCGATCTCCTCCTCCAGCGGGAGGGCGCCGGGGTGCCGGGCGGCGGTCCGCGCCTGCCGGCGGCCGCGCACCACGGCGACCGCGGCCATGACGGCCACCAGCGTCCCGAGCGCCGCGGTCGCCAGGTGCCCGGGCGAGGCCTGGCTCGCCTGTCTCAGGGTCAGCCCGATCCCGCAGACGAGGACGGCCAGCAGCCCGAGGGAGGAGGCCCACTGGCGCACCCCGAGCGGGCGTCCGGGCTCCGGTCCGGGCCCGGGCTCGTGGTGGCCGGGTGCGGTGTGCCGGGTCGGTGCGGCCATGGACAGGCTCCCCCCAGAGGTCCGAACGAAGATCGTTCCTGCCTCCTGCCCCGGGTCCGCGGGTTTACCGCACACCCGCCCCTGCCACCCGGCACGCCACCGTTCACAGCCGTGCCTGCGGCCCGTGGCGCTCAGCCGTGGAGTGCCGCCTCGCCGGTCACGCCGATCCCCGTCCGCTCGCCGGGCCGGACGGTCACCGGTCCGGCGACCCGGACGTCCACGGGGCTGTCGAGCCCTTCCACCACGACCGTGACCATCGCGTCGTGCCCGAAGTAGCTCACGTCGAGAACCGTGCCGAGGGTCTCCGCGGCCGCCGCCTCGGTGAGCCGCAGCTGTTCCGGCCGCAGCAGCACGGTCCCCTCCCGCGGGCCGCTCGCCGCGCCGCCGTCCCCGGAGGGCGCGGTGACGGGTATCCGGCCCAGGGCGGTGACGGCCGCGCCGTCGCGCGCCGTGCCGGGGAGGGTCACGGCCTCCCCCACGAAGCCCGCGACCCACAGGTCGGCGGGGTGGCGGTAGACCTCCTGCGGGGTGCCGCACTGGGCGACCGTCCCGTTCCGTACGACGGCCACCAGGTCCGCGGTGGACAGGGCCTCCTGCTGGTCGTGGGTGACCAGGACCGCGGTGGCGCCGGTGGCGCGCAGCGCGGCCCGGACATCGGCCCGGACCTCCGTGCGCAGGGCGCTGTCGAGGGCGTTGAACGGCTCGTCCAGCAGCACCAGTTCCGGCCGCGGGGCGAGTGCCCGGGCCAGCGCCACCCGCTGCTGCTGGCCTCCGGAGAGCTCGTGCGGCATCCGGTCCCCGTAGCCGGCGAGGCCGACCAGGCCGAGCATCTCCTCGGTGCGGCGGCGGCGCTCCCCGCGGTCCTTGCCGGGCAGGCCGAAGGCCACGTTGCGGGCCACGCTGAGATGCGGGAAGAGCGCGCCCTCCTGCGGGACGATGCCGATCCGGCGCCGCTCGGGCGCCACATGGGTACCGGGGCCCTCGACCGTGCGGCCGGCCACCTCGACGGTGCCCGCGTCCGCGCGGAGGAAGCCGGCGATGATCCGCAGCAGCGTCGTCTTGCCGCAGCCGGAGGGGCCGAGCACGGCGGCCAGGGCCCCGGCGGGCACGGTGAGACCGAGGCCGTCGAGCACAGGGGTGCCGCCGCCGTAGGACTTCGACAGGCCGGAGATGCGCAGTTCGGTCATGTGCGGTGCCTCCCGAGCAGATACGAGGGGACGGCCGCGAGGAGGATCAGCGCGGCGGCGTACGGGGCGGCGGCGGCGAACGCACCGGCACCGGTCTCGGTCCACAGACGGGTGGCCAGGGTGTCCATGCCGGTGGGGCGGAGCAGCAGGGTCGCGGGGAGTTCCTTCATGCACACCACGAAGGTCAGCGCCGCCCCGGCGGCCACCCCGGGCGCGGCGAGCGGGACGGTGATCTCCCGCAGCGCCCGCAGCGGTGAGCGGCCGAGGGAGCGGGCCACGTCCTCCAGCACGGGCGGGGCCTGGAGGACGGCGGCGCGCGTGGCGGCCACCGCGACGGGGAGGAAGAGCACCGCGTACGCGGCGACCAGCAACGGGAGTTCCTGGTAGAGCGGATGGGCGTAGCGCACGGCGAGGAAGACGAGGGCCAGCGCCACGGTGATGCCGGGCAGCGCGTGCCCGGCGTAGGCCGTCTGCTCCAGCAGCCGGGCGGCGCGCCCCCGGTGCCGGGCGGCGATCACGCCGACCGGCAGGGCCAGCACGGTGGTGAGCGCGGCCCCGGCGGCGGCGACGCCGAGCGTGGCCCAGGCGGTCTGGGCGAGCCGGGCGGGGTCCCAGGTCGCGGAGGAGCCGGCGGCCAGCCAGTAGCCGAGGGTGCCCAGCGGGAGGACGACGGCCAGGGCGGTCACCACGCCGCACCAGGCCAGGGCGGGGGCCCGCCCGCGGCCCAGGGCCGCGGGCGCGGCGGGACGCGCGGTGCCGGTGCCGGTGCGGGCGTGCCCGGCGCGGCCCCGGGTGCGGGCCTCGGCCGCGACGAGGAGCACGGTCATCACCACCAGGACGACGCTGAGGGCGGCCGCCGGGGTGCGGTCGAAGCTGGCGCGGTAGGAGGTGTGGATGGCGCGCGTGAAGGTGTCGTACCGCATCAGGGAGACGGCGCCGAAGTCGGAGAGCACGTACAGCGCGACCAGCAGCCCGCCGCCCGCGGCGGCGGGGCGGAGCTGCGGGAGGGCGACCCGCAGGAAGGTGCGGACCGGCCCGAGCCCGAGGGAGCGGGAGGCCTCCTCCTGCGCGGGGTCGGTGGCGCGCAGGGCGGCGGTCACCGGCAGATAAACGTAGGGGAAGCTGACCAGGGTCAGCGCCAGGGCGGCCCCGGTGAATCCGGCCAGACCGGGGGCGGCGGACAGCCAGGTGAACGCGGCCACGTAGCTGGGCACCGCCAGTGGCAGGGTCACCAGGACCGACCAGAACCGGGCGCCGGGCAGGTCGGTGCGCACGGTGAGCCAGGCCAGGGAGACACCGAGCACCAGGCAGGCGGCGACGACCACGGCGGCGAGCCCCAGGCTCCGGCCGAGCAGCGAGGCGGTGCGCTCCGTCGCGACGAGCTCCCAGGCGTAGCCGGGGCCGCGTTCCAGGGCGCGGACGGCGAGGTAGCCGAGCGGCAGCAGCGCGAAGACCGAGGCGACGCCCGCCAGGGCCATCAGGGGCCAGGGCGGCCGGTTCCCGGCACGCCGGTACCCGGCGGCGCGGGGCGCCGGCCGGGCGGGGACGGGAGCCGCCGGGGCCGCGGGCGGGGAGGAGCGCACGGATCAGACCATGCCGACGTCTTGCAGCATGGCCAGCGTCTCCTGGAGCGAGTCCAGTTCGCCGAGGTCGATCTCGGGGCTGTCGAGGGAGTCCAGCGGCGGCAGGTCCTCGGTCTCCGAGTCGACCCCGGCGGCCAGCGGGTACTCCTTCGTCTCCTCGGCGAAGTAGGTCTGTGCCTTCTTCGAGAGCAGGAAGTCGACGGCCTTGCGCGCCTGCTCGCTCTGTCCGCTGCCCTCCAGGACGCCGGCCCCGGCCACGTTGACCAGGGCGCCCGGGTCCCCGCCGGGCAGGAAGTGGAGCTTCGCGGTCACCGCGTCGTCGCCCTTCTCGGCGACCCGCTCGTACCAGTAGTAGTGGTTGATCAGGCCGAGGGAGACCTCTCCGGAGTCGACCGCGTCCAGCACCGCGAGGTTGTTGGCGTATTCCTTGGCGCCGTTGGCCTTGAGGTCCTTCAGCCAGTCGCGGGTGGCGTCGTCGCCCTCCAGGACCCGCATGCCGGTGACGAAGGCCTGGAAGGAGGCGTTGGTCGGCGCGTAGCCGACCTCGCCCTTCCACTTCGCCTCGGTGACGTCGTGCACGCTGTCCGGGGCCTTCGCGGTCTTCTCCGGGTTGTAGGCGATGACGCGGGCGCGTCCGGAGACGCCGGTCCAGTCGCCCTTGCCGGAGCGGTAGGAGGGGTCGACCTTGCCGAGGGTCTTCTCCGGCAGTTTCTCCAGCCGGCCTTCCTTGGACAGGGCGCCGAGGGCGCCGGCGTCCTGGGAGAAGAACAGCGCGGCCTCGCTCCGGTCCCCCTCCTCCAGGATCTGCGCCGCCAGTTCGGCGCTGTCGCCGTAGCGGACCTCGACCTTGCTGCCGACGGCCTTCTCGACCTGGTCGAGGATCGGCTTCACCAGTTTCTCGTTGCGGCCCGAGTAGATGACGAGCGCGGAGTCGTTCCCCGACTCCCCCTGGTCGTCACCGCCGCAGGCCGCGGCCGCGGGCAGGAGGAGGGCCGCCGCTGCGAGCGCGGCGAGACGACGGCGGGCGGGGAGGCGGCGCATGGTGGAGCCTTCCTTGCGTGGTGCCCCCGGGCGCGCGGTGTGCGGGCGGGAGGCGGGCGGCTGGTTGATCGCCGCGGAGGTACGGGCGAGCACCCCCATGGTTAAGGTAAACCTAACCTGACCGTCAAGTGTGATGTTCACCGCCCCCCTCGCCGGCGCCCCCGACGTCCCCGGCGACGCGGGAGGGCGTGAGGGGCGGTGCAGGACAGATCACATATCCAACGGGTTTCAGTTTTAGGTAAGCCTTACCTACCATACGGCGCGTGACGCACCACCCGAGCAGCTCCCCGGCACCGCCCCCGTCCCCTTCGTGCGCGACCTGGCCGCCCACGGCGACCGCACCGCCCTCATCACGGCCGGCGGTGAGCTGTCCTACCGGGACCTCGCCGCCCGGGTGTCGGCGGCCGCCCGGCGTCTCGGTTCGCGGCGGCGGCTGGTCCTGCTCGCCGGCGCCAACACGGTCGATTCCCTGGTCGCCTATCTCGCGGCCCTCGCCGGCGGCCACCCCCTGCTGCTCGTCCCGGGCGGCAGCCCCGGAACGCTGCGGTCGATGACCGGCGCCTACGACCCCGATGTGGTGATCCGGCCCGTGGACGGCCGGTGGTCGGTGGAGGAACGGCACGCGGTCTCCGCCCACGAGCTGCACCCGGATCTCGCCCTGCTGCTCAGCACGTCCGGATCGACCGGATCGCCGAAGCTGGTCCGCCTGTCCCACGGGAACCTGCAGAGCAACGCCGAGTCCATCGCCGGCTACCTCGACATCCGCGCCAGCGACCGCGCCGCCACGACGCTGCCCCTGCACTACTGCTACGGCCTCTCCGTGGTCAACAGCCATCTGCTGAGCGGTGCCGGGCTGGTCCTCACCGACCTGTCGGTGGCGGACACCTGCTTCTGGGATCTCTTCCGCGACAGCCGCGCCACGACCTTCGCCGCCGTCCCGTACACCTTCGACCTGCTCGACCGGGTCGGGTTCGAGCACATGCGCCTCCCCCACCTCCGCTACCTCACCCAGGCGGGCGGCCGGCTCGCGCCCGACCGCGTGGCCCGCTACGCCGCCCTGGGACGGCGGGACGGCTGGGACCTGTTCGTCATGTACGGCCAGACCGAGGCGACCGCGCGCATGGCCTATCTGCCCCCGGAGCTCGCGGAGTCCCGGCCGGAGGCCATCGGCGTCCCCGTGCCCGGCGGCTCCTTCCGGCTGCGGCCGCTGCCCGGCCTGCCCGGCGACGACTCCGCCGGCGACACCGGCGAACTGGTCTACACGGGACCGAACGTCATGCTGGGTTACGCGGAGACCCCGGCCGACCTGGCACGGGGCCGGACCACCCGGGAGCTCCGCACCGGGGACATCGCGCGCCGCGCGCCGGACGGCCTGTACGAGGTGGTGGGACGGCACAGCCGGTTCGCCAAGATCCTCGGGCTCCGCATCGACCCGCAGCAGGTCGAGGCGGTCCTCGGCCGCCACGGCGTCGACGCGTTCTGCGCGGGCTCCGACGACGGGCTGGCCGTGGCCGTCACCGGCGGGGCGGACCCGGGCCGCGTCCGGCGCCTGGTCGCGGACGAGTGCGGCCTGCCGCCCCGGGCGGTCCACGTCCGCGCGTACCCCGAACTCCCCCGGCTCGCCACGGGCAAACCGGACTACCGGGCCGTACGGGCGCTGGTCCCCGCCCCCGGCGGGAACACGGCGGAGGCGGGCGGCCCGGCGGAAGGGCGGCCCTCCGCGCGGCGGGGGCCCGCCCGCCCCGCCGACCTGTGCGCGCTGTACGCGGAGATCCTCGACCGGGACGACGTCACCGAGGACAGCAGCTTCACCGGCCTCGGCGGTGACTCCCTCTCCTATGTGGAGATGTCCGTACGGCTGGAGGAGGCCCTGGGCCGGCTGCCCGGCGACTGGCACACCCGGTCCATCCGCGAGCTGACGGCTCCGGCACCGGCGCCGCGGCGGGCCGGCCGGCGGCGCGTCCTGGAGACCGGCGTCGCCCTGCGCGCCGTCGCCATCGTCCTGATCGCCGGCTCCCACATACCGCTCTTCCTGATCCAGGGCGGCGCGCACATCCTGCTGGGCGTGGCCGGCTACAACTTCGCGCGCTTCCACCTCACTGCGGCGGCCCGCCCGGAACGCGTCCGGCGCCTCGGGCGCAGCATGGCGTACATCGCCGTGCCGAGCGTCGTGTGGATCACCGGGGCGGTGCTCTTCGCGGACGGCTACGACCCCGAGAACATCCTGCTGCTCAACAGCGTCGTCGGGACGCACGAGGGCCGGCAGGAGTGGCACTACTGGTTCGTCGAGAGCCTGCTGTACATCCTCGTTTTCCTCGCCGCCGTGCTGGCCGTCCCGGCACTGGACCGGGCCGAACGCCGGTTCCCGTTCGGCTTTCCGCTGGCGCTGACGGCCCTGGCGCTGGTCACCCGCTACAACCTGCCGGGGTTCGACCTCCGGGCGCCGCATCTGACGGCCGTCGTCGTCTTCTGGCTGTTCGCCCTGGGCTGGGCCGCGGCCCGGGCGGGTACGGCCGGGCAGCGCCTCCTGCTGACCGCGGTGGTGCTGGCCACCGTCCCGGGGCTGTTCCCGGAGGGCGACGGCCAGCCGCTGCGGACCGCGGTGGCGATGACCGGGCTCACCCTGCTGATCTGGGTGCGGAACCTGCCGAGCCTGGGCCCGCTCAACCGGGTGGCGGGGCTGCTGGCCCACAGCTCGCTGTACGTCTACCTCACCCATTTCCAGGTCTACCCGCTGCTCAAGGAGCACTCCCCGCTGCTGGCGCTGATCGCCTCACTGGCCGTCGGCGTCGCGTACGCCGCCGTGGTCACCCATCTCACACGGCGGCTGCCGGCCCTGCTCCGGCGCCGGGGACGGACCGCGCCCGCGCCCGGCGGGGAGAGCGGGGAGAGGGGGGAGAGCGAAGAAGGCGGGCAGCCACGCCTGCTGCGCACGGGCACCGGTACCGGCCGCCCGGAGGCTTCCGCGCCGGTCGCCGCGTAGCCGCCGCGGAGGGGGCGGCGGGACGGCCGGGCGTCAGGCCCTGGTCCCCCACGGCGTGGCCGAGGTCAGCCAGGTGGTGATCCTGCTGATGTCGGAGGAGGAGAGGATGCCGGCCAGCCCGCCGTCCTCCAAGACGAGCGCGCGGCGGGCGGGGGCGGCCTGGAGAGCGGGCAGGAGCGGGCGAGCGGGTCGCCCGGGGCGGCGGTGGGGATCTCCTCCAGGGGGAGCATCACCTCCGCGAGCCGGGTCGTGGCGCGTGCCGCGGCGGGTACCGCGCGGGCGTCGTGCAGCGTCACCAGGCCCGCCGGGGCCCCGTCGTCCCCGACCACCGGGAACGCCGAGTGCCGGTAGCGGAACGCCGGGCTCTCCAGGAAGTCCTCGACGGTGGCGGAGGCCGGGGCGGTGACCGGGTCCGGGCTCATCGCCTCGCGGACCGACACCCCGGACAGCAGTTCCCGCAGCCGCGCCTGGCCGCCCTCGACCGTGGCCGCCGCGACCAGGAACCAGCCGATGAGCACGAGCCAGATCCCCCCGAATCCGGCGCCCAGCAGCACCAGGTAGAGCCCCAGGGCCACCAGGCTCCAGCCGAGGACGCGGCCCGCCGCCGACGCGACCACCGTGGCGCGCACCGGGTCGCCGGTGCGCCGCCACACGGCCGCCCGCAGCAGTCTCCCCCCGTCCAGGGGCGCCGCCGGCAGGACGTTGAAGAGGGCGAGCAGGATGTTGATACCGGCGAGCCAGGCGACCGCCTCGGCGGCCAGCCCCGGTCCGGCGGCGGCGCGGATCAGCGCGGCCAGGCCCGCGAACACGGCGCCGAGCACCAGGCTGACGAGCGGGCCCGAGCCCGCGATGCGCAGCTCGGCCCGGGGGTCCGGGGCCTCGCTCCGGAGACGGGCGACCCCGCCGAGCAGCCAGAGCGTGATGCTGTCGGCCTCGACCCCGTGGCGGCGCGCCACGAGGGCGTGCGAGATCTCGTGGGCGAGGAGGGACAGCAGGAAGGCCGCCGCGGTGACCAGGCCCACGGCCCAGTACAGCCACCCCGGATCGCCGGGGTGTGCCTCCGGGAGGCGCCCCTCGGCCAGTCCCAGGGTGAGGAGGGCCAGGATGACCAGGACGCTCCAGTTCACTCCGATGCGGATCCCGGCCAGCCGGCCCAGCGAGAAGGTCTGTCCCACGGCAGCGGCCTCCGAGCGCTCGGCGCGGTTCGCGGACGGCGCACGAGTACCCGCCGCGCGCGGGCGGAACCCCTCCGCGGCGGCCGTGTCCGCCGGATGGGTTCCCGTACGGCACGGGGCTCCGGGCCGCGCGGAGACCGGGAGCCCCGCACGGCCGGTGGCAGCTTTGTGGACATTCTGTTACGGATTCGGCGTTCTCCGAATCGCCGGAGGCTGTCATAGTCCCGGCAGGGGGACGCAACGCACCGGTCCGGTACGGGGGGTGCGCCGGTCCCCGAAGTCATCCATGACCGCAGGGGGGCGGCGATGACCGGATCCGGCAGTTCCGACGCGACTCTTCCTCAGGGCCCCGGCCCGGAGTGGACGGTTCCCGGCTACACGCACATCCGCGAGCTCGGTTCGGGCGGCGGCGGGCGCGTGGTGGTCGCCGTTCACGACGCCACCGGGCATCCGGTGGCCGTCAAATACCTGAACGAGGCCCTGGCCGCGGACGACGCGTTCCGTGCCGCCTTCCGCACCGAGGCCCATCTGCTGGGCGGCCTGCGCTCCCCGCACGTGACGGGGCTCTACGAGTACGTCGAGGCGCCCGAGGGGGCGGCCATCGTCATGGAGCTCGTGGAGGGCGTACCGCTGCGCGCGCTGATCCGGCAGGAGGGGCCCACCGGCCCGGAGGCCGCGCTGCTGGTCCTCAAGGGCTCACTGCTCGGTCTGGCCGACGCCCACCGGGCCGGCGTGGTGCACCGCGACTACAAGCCCGCCAACGTGCTGGTGACGGAGGAGGGCTCGTCGAAGCTCGTCGACTTCGGCATCGCCGGGCGCAGCGGCGACCGCCGCACCGGGGTCAGCGGCACCCCGCCGTACATGGCCCCCGAGCAGTGGAACGGGGCCCCGGCCACCCCGGCGACCGACGTATACGCGGCCACGGTGACGTTCTTCGAGTGCCTCACCGGTGAGAAGCCGTTCGCCGGGGAGAGCCTGATGGAGCTGGCGCTGCGGCACACCACGGATCCCGTCCCCGACGAGCGGGTGCCGCAGCCCGTGCGCGGGCTGGTGCGGCACGGCATGGCGAAGGCACCGGAGGAGCGCCCGCGGGACGCGGCCGCCTTCCTCCGGGAGCTGGAGGAGGTGGCCGGGCGCGCCTACGGTCCCGGCTGGGAGGAACGGGGCCGGGGCCGTCTCGCCTCCCTCGCGGCGCTGCTGCCGCTGCTCATTCCGCGGGCCGCGGAGGCGGAGGGCGGGGTCGGCTTCACCGACGCCGCCGTCACCACGCTGCCGGGTCCGCCTCCGGAGAGCGGCCCGCCTCCCGGCAGTGGTCCCCCGGACGGCGGCGCCCCGTCCGGCGGAGGCGCGCCTCCGGACACCCTGGTCCTCCCGCAGGGCAACGACCCGCTGGGAGGCGCCGGGCCGGTGGGGCGCGACCCGCGCGGGCGGCTCGCCACGGCGGGCGCGCTGGTCGTCGCGACCCTGGTGGTGCTCGGTTCCCTGCTGCCCGGCAGCTGGGCCGGGGAGAACGGGACCACGGCCACCGCCACCACGGCTCCCACCGTTCCCGGCGCCACCGGCGGCCCGTCCGCGTCGCCCTCCGGCGGCTCGACCGCCTCCCCCTCCGGCTCGGCCACGCCGGGCGGTGGCGGGGGGAGCGCGTCTCCGGGAGCCACCACCGGCGGCACCGGGGAGCCCTCCGGGAGCTGGTGGCCGTCCGCGCCGACCGGGCCGGGGTCCGGGTCCGCCACGGAAACGGCGCCGCACACCGGCGCCCCCACGACCGGTGCCACCACCGGTGGCGGGACCACCCCGCCCGGGCACTCACAGCCGCCGCCGGCCACGGTGCGGGATGTGACGATCCGCACCGGCTGGTCGGGCGAGACCCTCACCGGCCGGGTCACGGTGACCACCGACGGGGAGGGCCCGGTGGGCCTCTCCGCCCAGTGGTACGCGCAGGACTCCCGGAGCGCGCCGCGCCGCCCCTCCGGATCACCGGTGGCCTTCCGGATCAGCGAGGGCGGCGAGCCCTACGCCGTCGCCAACCGGGAGGCCCGGCCGCTGGACTGCCGGTGGTACGTCCTGGAGGTGACCACCGTGTCCGGTACGGCCTTCAGGTCGGACCCGTGGTACGCGGACTGCCTGCGATGACCTCCGACGGCCAGGGGCCGGGGACGCCCGGAGACCATCCGGGACGGCCCTCCCCGCCCGGCCCCGGGGAGGCGCGCGAGGCGGAGACCGTACGGCTGCCGGAGGGCACCCCGCCGGAAGAGAGCCGCACGGGGCCCGGTACCGGGGGCTCCGCGCCGCCGGGCCCCGTGGCCGGGGACGACCTCACCTACTCCGCCACCGTGCTCGACCACGCCTGGGGCTCCGCCGCTCCGGGGCCCGGGCCGGAGCCGGAACCCGGCGGGGACAGGGGCCCGCTCCGGGACCGGGAGCGGGAACGGGACCGGGAGCGGGACCGGAGCTCCGGGGAACGGACCCAGGTGCTGCCCCTGACCGGGACCGGCGCCCCACCCGGGCCGGGGGAAGGAGCCGGCCGTAACCCCGGCCCGGCGCACGGCTTCCCCCTCCCCTCCGGCGCCACCGCGAGCACGGGGCACGGCCGGTCCGGACCGCCGTACGCGCCGGACGGTGTCCTGCGCTTCGGCCCCGGAGTGCCCGCCCGTGCGCGGTGGTCCGACGGGGTGCGGCGGCCGGCGCGCGCACCCGCCCACGCCGCCGCCCGGCAGCCCTCCGGCCGGCCCCTGGCACGGCGGGCCCGCCCCACCGGCCGCCGCCCGCCCGCCGTGGTCCCCGGTGGCCGCGCCGGTACGCCCCGGCGGGCCTGATCATGCTCTGTGTCGTGCTCTTCCTCGCCTGGGACCGGAGCGGGCCGGAGTTCGCGGTGACCGGGGTGACCGTACGGGCGAGCGGCCCCGGCGGCTGCGGCACCACCGCGGACGTGGTGGCGCGGGTGCGCACCAACGGGCAGCCGGGCACGATCCGCTACCGCTGGCTGCGCAGCGACGGCACGGAGTCCGGGCCGCTGGTGGAGCGGCTCGTCCGGGGGCAGCGGGAGGCGCGGCTCCGGCTGAAGTGGACGTTCCGCGGCGAGGGCACCGTACGGGCGACCGCCGAGCTGCGCATCACCTCGCCCGGCCGCCGCACGGAGTCCGCCGCCCTCACCTACCGCTGCGGCTGACGGCCCGCGGGGGCCACCGGCCCCGCACAGCCGTGGCGCCACCGGGAGACGGCGGGAACACCCGGTGAACCCGCTCGCCGTCGTCGGCTTCTCACGGCGCCGCGGGCCCGCCCCCGCCCGCCGGTCGGCCCGCTTCCGGCGCGTCCGGCCGGAGAGGGGCGGGCTCCGGCACGGCGGAGGGCTCCGCGCGGCCCGCGAGGGCGAGCCGGCGGTAGGACACGCTGCGGGTGAGCAGTTCCTCGTGGCGCCCGGTCGCGGCGATCACCCCGTTCTCCAGGAGGAGGACGCGATCGGCGGTGCGGACCGTGGCCAGCCGGTGTGCGATGACGAGCAGCGCGCACTCCCGGGCCACCCCGTCCAGGGCGGCGGAGAGTTCGGCCTCGTTGACGGGGTCGAGATGCGCGGTTGGCTCGTCCAGCAGCAGCAGCCGGGGACGGGTGAGCAGGGCGCGGGCGATGGCCACCCGCTGCTGCTCCCCCGCGGAGAGCCGGCCGCCGTGGTCGCCGAGGGTGCTGTGCAGACCGTCGGGCAGGCGGTCGGCGACCTCCCGCAGATTCGCCAGTCCGACGACGCGGTCGATCTCCTCCGGCGGGGCGTCCGGCACCGCGTAGGTGATGTTCTCCAGGAGGGTGCCGTGGACCAGGTGCGGTACCTGGCCGACGACGGCGAGCCGCTTCCGGCACTCCCGGCGCCCCAGCTCCCCGGCCGGCCGTCCGTCGAACAGCAGGGTTCCGGAGTCGGGGTCGCGGAACCGGGCGATCAGCGCGAGGACGGTGCTCTTGCCCGCGCCGGAGCGCCCCACGAGGGCGACCCGCCCCCGGGGCGGCACGGTGAGGGAGAGGCCGCGCAGGACCGGACGGCCCGGGTGGTAGCCGAAGTGGACATCGCGGAGGACGAGCGCCGGAGTCGCGCCGCCGGGCGCGCAGCCCTCCGCCGCGCTCCCCGCACGGCGCTGCGTCCCGCCGGGCGCGACGCCCTCCGCCCCGGTCCCCGTTCCGCCGTGGGCGGGGCCCGTGCGGCGGGGCGCGGGGCCGGTCGTCCTCCACCGGCAGGGCGAGCGCCCGGTCGATGCGCTGGAAGGCGCCCATGCCCTTCTGGAGGAGGCCGGCCGCCCGGAAGACCGAGGAGAGCGGCATCACCAGATAGGAGGCGTAGAGCAGGAACGCCACCAGGTCGCCGAGGGAGTCGGCGTCCGACGCGACCCGCATCCCGCCGATGACGAGGACGAGCAGGAAGGAGCCCTGGACGGCGAGTTCCACCGCCGGGCTCATCACGGACGCGAGTTTCGCCGTGCGCACGCCCGCCCCGTACGCGGTGTCGACCCGCTCCCCGATCCGCCGGGCCTCGCGCTCCTCGGCCCGGTGCACCCGCACCATCGGCAGGGCGCGCAGGGCGCGTTCGAGGTCGGCGGCCAGTTCCCCGAGGGCGCCCTGCGTCCGTTCCGCGGCGGCCCGGATCCCGGAGAGCAGGGAGGTGACGACCACCGCGGCCGCCGCGACGGTGAGCGTGACCAGGAGCAGCAGCAGCGGGTCGATCCACCACATCAGGGCCACCGCGCCGGCGGCGGCGAGCACGCCGACCACCAGGTCCACCAGAGCCTGGGCGACGACCTCGCGCAGGAGGCAGGTGTCGGTGGTGACCCGGGAGACCAGATCGCCGGCGCGATGCTCGTCGTAGGTCTTCATCCGCAGCCGCAGCAGCCGGGCCACCAGACCGTGCCGCAGTCCGCGGACCACGCCCTCGCCAGTGCGTTCGAGCAGGAAGCGACCGCCGGCCCCGGTCACGGCCTCGGTGACGAAGAGCGCGGCCAGGGCGGGCAGCAGCAGCCAGCGCACCTCGCCCCGGCCGCCGGAGTCCACGAACTCCTTGGCGACCAGCGGCTGGACGAGCCCCAGCGCGGAGGCGGCCAGCGTGAGGACGGCCGCCAGCGCGAGGCCCCGGCGGTGCCCGGCGGTGAGCTGGAACATCCGGCGGACGGCCGCCCGCACCGTGCGGTTCTCCGGGGCCGGTCCCGCGCCCGGCTCCGCGGGCTCCCCGCCGGCCCCGGCGGGCGCATGCGGCTGGCCGGGCGGGTCCTGTCCGGCGGCGGGCGCGGGCGGTGCGCCGCGGACGTCCGACGGCGCGGCGGGGAGCGTCATCCGGCGGTCCGCCGCCGCGGGGGGACGCTCAGCAGCCGGGTGAAATAGCCGTCCGGCACTCCCTCGTCGACGGGACGGCCGTCCGCCTCCAGCCAGGCGTGGGCGGTGAACGGCGGGACCACGCGCACCCCCGTGCACCAGGTCGGCCACACTCCCCAGATCCGGCACAGCAGCGCCGCCGCCAGCGAGCGGGGGAGGCAGCCCTGCGGGCCGGCGCAGAACAGGCTGACCGAGCACACCGCGTTCCGCGCCGCCAGGGTCCGCTCCGGGGACGCCGGACGGGCCCCGCGGCGGACGGCTTCCAGCAGCCGGCGGATCCGGCGGGGCTGCAACCGGGCGAGGAGGTACGCCGGCGGCAGGACGGCGCGTGCGGCCAGCCGGTGGGCCAGGGGCACGCCGGAGGGCCGGTCCAGTGCGGCGGGGGTGCTCACGCCGTCACCAGCCCCGAGTCGCGCAGCGTCTCGACCAGGGCGGCCACGTCGTGCGCGGCCTGTTCACGTTCGATCTCGAACTCGGCCACGAGCGCCTCCACGGCGTCCTTCTCGTCGGCGCCGCGCAGCAGGGCCTTCACCACCAGCGTGCCAGTGGGGTTGAGTTCCCAGTAGCGGCCGCTGCGCTGGTCCAGCAGGACGGTTCCGTAGTCGGTCTCGGCGGTGGACACATCGGCGGCGAACTGCAACGGCATCTCTTCCTGTTCCTTTCCCGCCCCGGCGCCGGTGCGCGGGGTGCGGAGTGGGTGTGCGGGTGGGCGTGCGGGGTGGGCGGCGGCGGCTCAGGACGGCCGCTCAGGACGGCGCCGGCAGAGGGGACCCGGTGCGGGGCCGGAAGCGGGGCGGCGGCGGGTGCGAGGGTGCGCAGCCAGACCTCGCAGGCGATGGTCGAGTAGAGCATCGCCTCGCGCAGGCCGGGGGTGGCGGGCCGCCGTGCCAGCGCCCGGAGCCGGCCGGCGTCGACCAGGCCGCGCCGGGCCAGTTCGGAGTTCTCCCAGAGTGCGTGGAGATCGGCCCGGTGCTCCCGCAGCCCGTTGGCGGCGTCCATCGAGGCGGTGGCCTTGTTGCGGCGGCTCAGGCAGACGTCCGGCACGACGCCGCGCATGGCCGAGGTGAGCAGGGGTTTGTACGAGAACGGGGTGACCCGGTCCGCCGGCCGGACGGCGAGGGCCGCCTCGATCACCCGGTCGTCGAGGAAGGGCGAGGCCATGGGCAGTCCGGTGCGGGCGGCCATCCGCTCCCAGATCCGCAGAACCCGGGTGCAGTCGCGGATGAGGTGCAGGTCGGCGTGCATACCGCGGTCGGGCGCCAGGGGGACGGCGTTCTCCGCGGCCCGGCCGAGGGCCCGCCGGATCACCTCGCCGGCGTCCGGGGTGACCCAGTCGAAGAGCCGGGGCGGTGTGCCCCAGCCCAGGGCGCCGCCGACGGTCGGCGCCGGGGGCGCGTGCAGCTCGCGCCGGGTGCCGGCGAGCCACTCCCCGTAGGGGCGGGAGTCCAGCAGGGTCCGGGCGGTGTCGCGCAGTGGCCAGTTCCACAGGGCGCGGAAGCCTCGGAGCCTGCCGAGGGCCAGAAGCGGGCCGGTGCGCAGCAGCCGGTGGTAGTACGCCTCGGAGCACCAGGCGATGTGGTCGCCGCCGATGCCGGTGAGGTGCAGTTCGCTGCCCCGGTCCGCGAGTCCGGGGAGGTGGTGCAGGGCCCGGGCGCGGTCCATCACCCCGATGGTGGGCTCGTCCATCGGGTCGTCGATGTCGAGCAGACCGGTGTAGACGAGGGGGGACGCGCCGGCGTCCCAGACGACGTGGTCGAGGTCCGGCAGGTGCTCGGCGGCCTTCCGCGCCCAGTGCAGGTCGCTGTCGGCCGGGTCGCGGCCGGGCCAGGTGCTCGCGATGACGCGGGCGGGGGTGCGCGCGGCGAGGAAGGTGACGCTGGTCGAGTCGAGACCGCCGGAGAGGTCGCAGCTCACCGTGGCGGCGGAGCGGGTGCGGGCGCGTACGGCGTCGTCCAGGGCCGCGCGCAGGTTCTCCGCGCCGGTTTCCAGGGAGTCGTCCGCCTCGGGCGGTGTCCACCAGCGTGTGGTCCGGCTGCCGCGGCCGCTCGGGGTGACGACGAGGGCGTCCTCGGGCGGTACGGATGTCACGCCCCGCCAGACGGAGGTCTCCGCCAGCGGGTGCGGGACGGGCCAGAGCAGGCGGACGGCGAGTTCTTCCTCGTCCACCCCGGTCCCGGCGGCTTCGGCGAGGATGTCGGCGCGGTCGGCGGCGACGACCGTGCCGCCGACGGTGGCGTGGAAGACGCGGCGCAGTCCGGAGGCGGTGCCCTGGATCCGCAGCCGGCCGTCGAGATCGGCCACGAGGTGGAAGCTGCCGGGGAGCCGGCGGGCCAGTTCGCCGGCCTCGGTCAGGTCGCGCATCCGCTCGGCGCAGCGCTGGAGTTCGGCCGCCTCGGCCGGGCAGCAGCCGAGGACGGCGATGCCCGACCGGCGGGCGCGTACGGCGGTGATCTCCCGGTCGTGCCACCGGCCGGCCAGCCAGGGCCGGCCGGAGGGGTAGGAGAGCACCCGGGAGCCGGGGGTGATGAGGGAGCGGGCCGCGGCGAGGGCCTCCGCACAGTCCGGAAAGACCGTGAAGTGGCCCTCGCCCGGGCCCGCGATCCCGGAGGATCGAGGCGTCATGGCTCAGGCTCCGCGCGCCTCAGTTCTTGCTGAGGATCAGACGGTCGTTGCCGCTGTGCCCCAGCATCCCCGTCTTCTCCCGGAACCCGCCCAGTTCGACCAGGACCGGCGCCTCGTAAGCCTTGCGCATGCCTTTCCTCCCTTCGCCGGGGCGGCCCGTCCCCGCCGTCCGCCGGACGGCGCCGGCGGCGGAAAAGGGAACGATTCGCCCCGCGCCCGCCGTCCCGGACCCCGGGTGGTGTCCGACGAAAACGGCTGGCTGCAGAGAGAATTGGCCATGCGGGACGGGCGGAACAAGGCCGTAGCGGAATACCGCGCTCCAAACCCCCTGCCCGGGTGATGCACCGTCCAGCTGTTGTAAGAACCAGGACCCTACGGACCGGCCATGGGATTGCCGGACGAACGTATGGCCGGATGCGCACCGGCTCCCTCCCGGCACCGCTCCGGCGGTCCCGCACGGTCAGCGGGCCGGCCGGGCCTGCTCGGTGCCGGGCCTGCTCGGTGCCGGGCCCGGCGGTCCTTTCCGCCGCCTTCAGCGCCGGGCCGCGCCCCTCTCGCCCCGCACACCGCTCGCCGTGTCCTCCGCCTGCCGCGTTCCCGACTCGGTCCGCCCCGCCCCGGGTAGGCGTTCCGGATGTCCCCTCCCCACCGCAGCGCCGAGGAGAAGCCGTGAGTGCACGCGAACGTGAGCCAGTGGGGCCGGGCGCACCGCTCTCCCGCCGGTCGCTGTGGGTGGCCGCGCTGATCGGCGCGGCACTCATGGCCGCCGCCGACGAGATCGTCTTCCACCAGCTGCTGGCCTGGCACCACTTCTACGACCGCTCCACCCCCGCCGTCGGGCTGCTCGCCGACGGACTGCTGCACACCGCCGAAGTCCTGGGACTGGTGGCCGGTTTCGTGCTCTTCTCCGACCTCCGGCGGCGCGGTGCCCTCTCGCCGGGCCACGCGCGGGCCGGGCTGCTCCTCGGGCTGGGCGGCTTCCAGCTCTTCGACGGCGTCGTGGACCACAAGGTGCTCCGGACCCACCAAGTCCGGTACGGCGTCGAGCTCCTCCCCTACGACCTGGCGTGGAACGGTTTCGCTGTGGTGCTGCTGGCCGCCGGCGCGGTCCTGGCCGTGCGCGCGGACCGCGCGTCCCGGCGGCCCCCGGCGGCCCGGTGACCGGCCGGTACACGGCTCTCGCCGCCGGCGGGCCGGACCTCTCGCCCGGGCAGCTGCTCACGGCGCTCGCCGCCTGGGCGGCGGCCGCCGGTTACCTGGCGGCCGCCGCCCGGCTGCGCCGGCGCGGTGACCGCTGGCCGTGGAGGCGGGATCTGTCCTTCACCTCCGGCGGGCTGGCCCTGGCGGCCGCACCCGCGGTCCCCCTGCCCGGCGGTCCGTTCACCGCCCATATGGCGCAGCACGTCCTGGCCGGCATGGCCGCACCGCTGCTGCTGGTCCTCGCCCGCCCCGTCACCCTGGCCCTGCGCACGCTCCCCCCGGGATCCGCGCGGCGCGGGCTGCTCGCGGCCGTACGGTCCCGGCCGGCCGC
This sequence comes from Streptomyces sp. MNU89, assembly GCF_020982505.1. Taxonomy (NCBI): domain Bacteria; kingdom Bacillati; phylum Actinomycetota; class Actinomycetes; order Kitasatosporales; family Streptomycetaceae; genus Streptomyces; species Streptomyces sp. MNU89. The sequence continues at coordinate 110,222 of NZ_JAJKLL010000001.1, forward strand.
CTGGCTCGTGTTTCCCCCTCTTGCGGCGCTGCTGGACGTGGGCGGGCTGTGGGTGCTGTACCGGACGGGCCTGTTCGCCGCCTCGCACCACGAGCCGCTTCCGCACAGCCTGGTGCATCTCCACGTGGTGGCGGCCGGGCTGCTGTTCTCCTTCGCCGTCTGTGCGCCGGAGCCGCTGCGGCACCCCTGGGGCCTCGCCTGGCGCGGTACGACGCTGCTGCTCGCCGGAGCGGCCCATGCCGTCCTCGCCAAGAGTCTCTACGCCGTTCCCCCGCCCGGCACCGGCTTCGGCACAGCGGATCTGCGCACCGGCTCGCAGCTCATGTACTACGGCGGTGATCTCGTCGAACTGGCGCTCGCCGCCGTGCTCGCCGTCCAGTGGTACGCCGCCACCGGGCGCGCCCGCTCCCGCGCCGGGCGCTCCACCGGGGCGGCCGGCACCGGTTCCGCCGGCGCACCACGTCGCCCGTCACCGGCGGAGAGCGGCGGGGCGAGCCCGTGACCAGGTCATTCGGGAGCGGTGCCGGAGCTTCGGGTGTGCCGGGTCCCGGGCCGGGTAAGCGCGGAAAACCGAAGAGCGAGGAGGTTTCCGCCGTGGCCGTCGCCATTGTCGTCGTCTGTGTGGTTCTGGCCGTACTGGCCTTTCTGCTGCCGCGTTTCTCCCGCCATCCGGAACGCGGGACCCAGCGCTCCCTCGGAGCCGGAACCCGCGTGACGGGCAAGGCGCCCGGGCCGCTGGGCCAGCTGTTCAGCAAGCCGTTCCGCAGCAGTTCCCGTGCCGTGTCGCGGAGCGGGTCCGCCGGACGCCGCGCCCGGTGGCGCATGCCGTTCTGAGCGGACACCCGGGCCGCCTCCTCACCGGGTGAGCCACAGCGGGAAGCGCCTCCGGCCTCCCGGTGCCGCAGCCGCCGCCAACCCGGCGCGGCCGGCGGCAGCCGGAAGGCGGAGGCGTTCGCCGCGCCGGTACCGCCGGATCCCGGGCCGCTCGGAAGGGCCGCGACTCCGTACGGCCGGAAGGGTCTTACCGGACCCTTAGGTGCGCCCCGTAGGGTGGCTCCCCATGACGGATGAGAGCACCACCACCCCCCGTACCGACAGCGACCCCGGCAAGGAGGAGGAGAAGACCGCCGTTCCCGGGCAGTCCGCGCGACCCTCCGCGGAGAAGGAGATCCGCAAGGACGAGGCGGCCGGGCCCGAAGAGCCGGTGACCACCGCGGAGGGCACCGCCCCCGCCGCAGACACCGGCGCCGAGGACGACGGGCCGGACGTCCCGGCGGACGCCGCCCCCGCCCGCACCGCCTCCGGCACCGGATTCGGGGCCGGCGCCGCCGCCGTCGTCAGCGCCGCGTTCGGCCTCTGCTCCCTCACCGGCACCTCGGTCGGCCAGATGCTGCACGCCCGCAAGGAGCTGATCGGCCAGATCGAGGCCAGCTCCGGTGGTGGCGGCGACCAGATCGAGGCCTACTACAGCGTCCCGTGGCACACCGCCGCCCTGCTCAACGGCATCTTCGCGCTGCTGGCGATCCTCGTCGGCGGCCTGTTGCTGGCCCTGCACGCCCAGCGCGCCGGGACCCGCTCCTGGGTGAAGTCCGTGGCGCTGGCCGGCCTCGTGCTCGGCGCGGTCGGTCTGCTCGTCTCGCTCGGCATGTACTTCGACCTGTTCGCCAACGCCCCCGAGCTGCCCGGGGCGGGCTCCTGAGACCCGGCGGCCGCCACCCCGTACTTCTCCGCCCGTCCTTCCCGGCCCTCGAGCGGGAAGGGCGGGCGGGCTTCCGGGGACCTCGGGACGCGCGGCACCGGACGGTCTCCGGTACCGTTCCGGACTTCCTCCCGGCACAGGGCTGTTGAGGAGGGACGGACGACCGCGGACCCGAACCCGGCCGGGCTCGGCACATCCCCGCGGACGCCCCGGATCGCGGCTCCGGGGCCTGAACGGGGCGGGCGGTGCCCCGCCCGGGCGGCTCAGGGGCGGGGGGCGATCACCTTCCCGCCGTCGAGGACCTCGATCGCCATCACCGGGCACGAGTCGGCCACGTCCAGGACCTCCTCGTCCGGCTCGACGTCCGGCCGCACCGGGCGGGACCGGTCGGCGTCCATGGTGAAGAGGTCGGGCGCGGTGCCCGCGCAGACGGCGGAGCCCATGCACCGCTCCCGGTCCACTTCGATGTGCCAGGTCATGCTTACCACCCGATCGGCAGGGTGCGCGGTCCGCGCACGATCATCTGTGTCTTCCACTCGACGTCCCCGGCCGCGTGCAGTCCGGGGAAGCGGAGGATCAACGCCCGGAGGGCCTCCTGGAGTTCCAGACGGGCGAGCGGTGCGCCCAGGCAGTGGTGGGCGCCGTGACCGAAGCCGATGTGCTGGTTGGCCGACCTGCCGAAGTCGAGCCGCCCGGGCTCGCCGAAGCGCAGGGCGTCGCGGTTGGCCGCCCCGACGGCGACCAGCACCGGCTCGCCCGCCCGTACCAGGGTGCCGCCGACCTCGATGTCCTCCGTGGCGTACCGGGGGAAGGCGGACCCGGCCCCGAGCGGGACGAAGCGCAGCAGCTCCTCGACGGCGGCCGGGATCAGCTCCGGCTCCTCGCGCAGCCGTTCCAGGTGCCGGGGGTGGTCGAGCAGGGTGAGGACGAAGTTGGGAATCTGGGTGGCGGTCGTCTCGTGGCCCGCGACGAGGATGCCGACGCAGAGGTCGATGAGCTCCTCCTCGGTGAGCCGCTCCAGGTCGCCGTCGCGGGCGGCGATGAGCGCGCTCATCAGGTCGTCCCGCGGCTCCTCGCGGTGCCGGGCGATCAACCCGGCCATGTAGCCCCGCAGTTCCTCGCGCTTGGCCAGGAACTCCTCCGCCGTCAGGGAACTGGTGGACAGCGCCGCGTCGCTCCACTCGCGGAACCGCGGGCGGTCCTCCTCGGGGACGCCGAGGAGGCGGCAGATGACGGCGACGGGGATCGGCAGGGCGTACCCCTCGACGAGGTCGGCCGGCGGGCCGCTCTCCTCCAGCGCGCCGAGCAGGTCTTCGGCGAGGGCCCGGACGTCCGGCCGCAGCCGCTCCACCCGGTGCGTGGTGAACGCCTTGGCCACCAGGGCGCGCAGCCGGGTGTGGCCGGGCGGGTCCATGGCGAGCATGCCGTTGGCCATGGACACCGGGGACTGCCGGGGTTCGTCGCGGCGGGTGGCCTCGGCCCGGCTGAACCGGCGGTCGCCCAGGACCAGCCGGGCGTCGGCGTAACGGGTGACGAGCCAGGCGGGCTCGCCGTACGGCAGCTGTACGCGGACCAGGCCGGGAGTCCGGCGGACGCGCTCGTAGGCGTCGGCGAGGCCGAGCCCGGTGGCCTCGTTGAAGGGATAGCTGATCGGTCCGGTGTCGGTCGTGGTCACTCGGGTCCCCTTTCCGGCTCCGGCGTGGGGCGGCCGCCCGCGCCCGTAGGACCGTAGGAACGCCGCCGTTCCGGCGTCAACACACCCTTTTCGGCCGCTCGTCACCGCCCCGGGCGCTTCCGGAAGGGCGGGCCCGGAAGGCCCGGCCGGGCGGACGGGGCCGTTTCATCCGGCGAGCGGTCCGTCCAGGACGGCGAGGACCGGGCCGGCGGCCGGGCCGAGGAGGAGGGAGAGGGCCGCCGCCGCGACGGCGATCGCCGCGGCCGGAGCCGTCCGCTCATCGGGGGCGAACGGGCCGCCCCGGTCACCGGCCCCGTCCGGCGCCCCCTTCGCGGCACCGGCATCGTTCCCGTTCCCGTTCCCGGAGGACGGACCGATGGCGAACGCGGGGGCGATCCACCGCAGGTAGTAGAAGAGCGAGGCGAGGGTGTTGACGGCGGCCAGGACCATCAGCCAGCCGAGGCCGCCGTCCAGCGCCGCGCCGAAGACCTCCAGCTTGCCCAGGAAGACCGCGGTGGGCGGGGTACCCACCAGGCCCAGCAGGCAGACCGTGAGGGAGACGGCGAGCGCCGGCCGGTGCCGGGCCAGGCCGCGGTAGCCGTCGAGCGTACGGATCCGGGGGAGGGCGCAGACGACGGCGAAGGCGCCGAGGTTCGTCAGCGCGTAGGCGGCGAGATAGAAGAGCAGCGCCGGCTGGGCGAGGGAGTCGCGGCCCGCCACGGCGACCGGCATCAGCAGATAGCCGACCTGGCTGATCGCCGAGTAGGCGAGCAGCCGCCGCACGTCCCGCTGGAAGAACGCGGCCAGGTTGCCGAGGGTCATCGAGGCGGCGGACAGCACGGCGACCAGCTCGGGCCATCCGGCCGACGTACCGGAGAACGGCACGGCCGCCAGCCGGTACAGCGCCGCCAGCGCCCCGATCTTGGGCACGGTGGTGAGGAAGGCGGCGACCGGCGCGGCGCTCCCCTGCACCGCGTCCGGCAGCCAGTAGTGGCCGGGTACCCCCGCGGCCTTGAACAGCATCCCGGCCAGCAGCAGGACCGTTCCGGCGGCCGTCAGCCCCGCGGACGCCTCCGGCAGCTCCGTCCGCAGCAGGGGGTAGGCGGAGCCGCGCCCAGCCGCGTACAGCACGGTGATCCCGGCCAGCATCAGCACCCCGAGCAGCGCGCCGACCACGTAGTACTTCAGGGCGGCCTCGGTGCCGGGCGCGTCCTTCCGGAAACCCGCGAGGACGTAGGAGGGGACGCTCGCCAGCAGGTAGGCGGCGGCGAGCAGCAGCAGGTCCTGCGCCCCGGCGAGCATCAGGGCGCCCAGCGCGGCGAGTTGCAGCAGGACGAAGAACTCGGACTGCCGCGGGTGCCCGTGCAGGGGGCCGAGCCCCAGCAGCGACACCAGCAGCGTGGAGCCGAGAATCACGATCCGGGCGGTGCCCGTGACGGGGTCGGCGGCGAAGGAGCCGCTGAAGGCGGTGGCGGGCGGACCGGTGGCGAGGACCGCCGCCGCCACGGCGCCCGCTCCGCACACCGCACAGGCGAGGACGCCCACCAGCCACTGCCGGCGGCGCGGCAGCCAGGCGCCCAGCAGCAGTCCGGCGACGGCCCCGGCCGCGAGCAGCGCCTCCGGGATCAGCTCGACAAGGCTCTGTTCCATCCGGGTCATCGGGACAGCAGCTCCATCACGCCGCGCGAGGCGGGTTCGATGACGTCCAGGACGAAGCGGGGCGCGATGCCCAGGAGGACGCCGAGGCCCAGCAGCGGTACGACGGCGACGCGTTCGGGTGCCCGGAGGTCGGGGAACGGCCGTCCGGCACCGGGCGCGTCCGGCAGCCGGAGCGGTCCGAGGAGCATCTGCTGCAGGGCGCGGAGGAAGAGGCCGGCGGTGAGGAGGATGCCGAGCACCGCGAGCGAGGTCTCCACCGGCCGGGGACCGAGACTGCCGGTGAAGATCTGGAATTCGGCGATGAAGCCGGAGAACCCCGGCAGCCCGAGGGAGGCGAAGGCGGCCACCCCGGTCAGCGCGGCGAAGACCGGGGCGCGGCCGGCGAGTCCGGAGTAGGCCGCCATCTCATACGTACGGCACCGGTCGTACAGGACTCCGGCGAGCAGGAACAGCGCGCCGGTCAGCAGTCCGTGGCTGACCATCTGGAAGACGGCCCCGGTGACGGCGAGCCGGCGGGCCTCCTCCGCTCCGGCGCCCGTGGCCGCGGCCGCGCCGAACGCCAGGACGATATAGCCCATGTGGTTCACGGAGGTGTAGGCGATCATCCGCTTGAAGTCGGTCTGGGCCAGCGCGACCAGCGCCCCGTACAGCACCGACACCAGGCCCACGACCACGAAGACCTGGGCGTACTCGCGCCAGGCGCCGGGGAGGACGGGCATGGCGATGCGCAGGAAACCGTAGGTGCCCATCTTCAGCAGGACACCGGCCAGGATCGCCGAGCCCACGGCGGGGGCCTCGGTGTGGGCGGGCGGAAGCCAGGTGTGGAAGGGCACGGTCGGTGTCTTGACGGCCAGTCCGACACCGATGGCGAGCAGCACCAGGCCGCCGTACGCGGCCCGTCCGGCGAGCGGGTTCTCCCGGGTCAGCTCGACGATGTCGAAGGTGTGCGGGTCGGCTGCCAGAAAGAGGCCGATGAAGCCCAGGAGGAGGGCCAGGGAGCCGAGGAAGGTGTAGAGGAAGAACGTGAGGGCCGCGCGGGCGGCGCCCCGGTGACCCCAGCCCGCGATGACGAAGTACATCGCGACGATCGACAGGTCGAAGAAGAGGAAGAACAGGATCAGGTCCAGGGCGGCGAACAGCCCGAGGCAGGTGGTCTGCAGAAAGAGGAAGAGGGCGGCGAACTCCCGCACCCGGCGGGTCCCGCGCCGCGCCCAGGTGTAGCCGGCGCAGGCGAGGAACAGCACGCAGGTGAGGGCCATCAGCGGCAGGGAGAGCCCGTCGGCGCCGACGTGGTAGCTCACCCCCGCGTCCGGGATCCAGCGCACCCGCTGCTCGTACTGCATCCCGCCGCCGGCCCGGTATCCCGCCCAGATCACGGCGGTGAGGGCGAGTTCCGCCGCCGCTGCCGCCAGCCAGCCGCCGAGGAAGACGGCGCGCGGCGCGCGGCGGGGCAGGCAGAGCAGGAGCGCCGCCACCGCGGTGGGGAGCAGGACGAGGACCGTGAGCACGGCGGTCACCTCACAGCGACGAGGACGAGGGCGAGAGCGAGGACGGTGAAGGCGGCGACGGCCTGGGCGAGGTACTGGTGCAGCTGACCGGTCTGCGGCCGGCGCGCCAGCCGCCCCAGGGCCGCGGCCCCGGACGTGACCCCCCGGACGAGGCCGTCGAGCCACTCCTCCCGCCCCCGGCGCGGCCGTCCGGCCGCCCGGTGGCGCGGGCGAGCCGCAGCGTCGCGCGGGCCGCCGAGGTGGTGGCCCGGTCCGGGCCCCGGGCGTCGAGGACGGCCACGGCCCCGGCGGCGCGCAGGGCTCCGTGTCCGGCCGCGCGGACGGCCCGGGAGAGGACGCGGTCGTCGAAGGCGGCCAGCGCACCGGCCAGCCGCAGTACGGGGCGGACGAGGAGCAGCCGGGCCAGTGCCTCCAGCCGCATCCAGTCGCCCCACCAGGCGGTGACGGCGGGCGGCAGCGGCAGCGGGCGGGCGGCCCGCCGCAGGACGACGGCCGAGGCCGCCAGGACGAGGGCGGTTGACAGCGCCACCTCCCAGCCGTGCGGGGCCGGCTCGCCCGCGGCGCCGAGGGCCCGGGCGAACGTCCCCCGTGCGGGCTCGAACGCGAGAACGGCGAGCGCGGCACAGGCGAGAGCCAGCCCGCCCAGGGCCCAGGACGCCGGGGCGGGCAGCGCTCCCCCGCCGTCGCGGGCCGCACCGCCGTCACGGGGGCCGCTGCCGTCCCCTGCGGCGCCGGGCGCGGGGCGCCAGACGAACCACAGGGCCTTGACGCTGTAGACGGCGGCGACCACGGCGGCCGCGAGCCCTACCGCGTACAGCGCCACTCCGTGCTTCAGGGCCGCGGCCAGGAGCAGGTCCTTGGCTCCCCAGAGCACCAGTGGCGGCCAGCCCGCCAGGGTCAGCGCGGCGACGGTGAAGGTGGCTCCGGCCACGCGGTGGCGGCGCGCGGCTCCGCGCAGCCCGGGCAGTGCCTTGGTGCCCAGCAGGGTCAGCCAGGCCCCCGCCACCAGGAAGGCCAGGCTCTTGGCCGCGGCGTGGCCGATGAACTGGAGCGTCCCGCCGGTGATGCCGCCGGTGCCGGCCGCGAGCACCATGAACCCGGTCTGGGCGCAGGTGGAGGCGGCCAGCAGCTGTTTGAGGTCGGTCTGGGCCACGGCGACCAGGCCGAGGAGCACGGCGGTGGCGGCACCGGCCCAGGCCGTCACCGGCCCGCCCCAGCCCGAGGCCGTCAGCAGCGGTTCGGTCCTGAGGAGCAGATAGGCCCCGGCGGCGGCCATGGTCGCCGAGTGGAGCAGCGCGGAGACCGGGCTCGGGCCCTCCATCGCCCGGGAGAGCCAGAAGCTGAAGGGCAGTTGGGCCGATTTGCCGAGGGCCGCCACGATGACGCCCGCGGTGACGACCGACAGCCAGGGGCCGGTGGTTCCGGACAGCTCGTCCAGGTCCAGCCCTCCGGCGCCGCCGCCGGCGAGCGCGGCGCCCGCCGCGACGTAGAGGCCGAGGTCGGCGGCGCGGGTGGTGAGGAACGCGGTGCCGGCGGCCCGCACCCGCGCCGGTTCCCGCCACCAGTAGCCGATGAGGGCCCAGGAGGTGGCCCCCATCAGCTCCCAGGCCATGAGCAGCACGGGCAGGGTCTGCGCCGTGACGGTGGTGAGCATGGCGCCGGAGAAGAGGAGCATCAGCCCGGAGAAGCGGGCCCGCGCCTCGCCGGGCCCGTTGCCCCGGCTGCTGAAGACGAGGACGGCCAGGGTGACCGCGGCCGTGGCCACGGCCACCGGGCCGGACAGTCCGTCCGCCGCCAGCCGCACCGGGAGCCCGTCCAGCAGCGGCGCCGCGGCATCGGGCCGGGTGGTGGCGGCGGCGCAGGCCAGCCCCAGGGTGGCGGCGGCCGCGGCGACCGCCGTCCCGGGTGCCGCCCGGTCGGCCCGGCGGCCCAGGACGGCCAGGGCCGTGCCGGAGCCCAGCGGCAGGGCGATGAGGGCCCACAGCAGCCAGCTCACTCCTTCAGCTCCGCGGCCATGTCCGTCATGTCGATCTCCTGGGCGCGGAAGAGGGCGGTGACCACCGCGAATCCGACGGCCATCTCCACGGCCATCACGGTGACGGCCAGTACGATGAGCACCTGGCCGTCGGCGCCGGCGGGCGCGATGTGGTGCCAGACGGCCGCGGCGGCCACGATCAGCCCGCCCAGCATGAGTTCGAGCCCCATCATCAGCATCACGACCGACTGCTGGGTGAGCGCGCCGAACAGGCCGGTGCTGAACAGCGCGGCGGCGAGCAGCAGAAGCGTCTCCAGGGTCACCGCCGGCCACCTCCCGGCACCGGGTCGTCGGGCCGGCGGGCCTTCAGATCGTCCCCGAAACGGTCGTAGCGGCCGCGGCGGGTGGCCAGGACGACCGTGCCGACGATGGTGGCGAACAGGGCCATGCCCAAGGTCATCATGGTGAGCATGTGCGGCCCCATCAGCGACATGCCCAGGTCGTGGGTGGGGTCCGCGGGCGGCCGGCCGCGGCGGGCCGGCCAGGGGGCGAGCAGGATGCCCGCGGCGAGCGCGGCGAAGACGGTCCCGCAGAGGACCGCCGCGCCCCTGGTGTTGTGCAGCATCGACATGGGCATCAGCCCGGCCGGGTTCATCATGTACATCACCATGAAGACGGCCATGAGGGCCATCTCGACGGTCATCATCAGCAGGATGACGACGCCCAGGTAGTCCAGCCCGAGGAGCATCACCACACCGCCCGCGCACAACAGCGAGGTGAGCAGGGCGTAGGTGGCCCGGGCCATGGAGTCGAAGCGGAACACCATGACACCGGCGGCGGCCGCGAGTACGGCCAGCACCCAGAACAGCGCGTGATCGAGCATCGGCGGATTCCGCTCCCTTCATCGGTTCAGCACGACGACGGCGACGGCCAGGGCCTGAAGCAGTGTCAGCGGGACGAGGACCGTCCAGGCGAACTCCGTGTACCGCTCCATCCGGACGGCGGGCAGGGCGCGCCGGACCGCGAGCAGGACGGCCAGCACGGCCGCCGTCTTCAGCAGCGTCCAGAGCCAGCCGGGCAGCAGCGGGCCGTGGCCGCCGCCGAGGAAGAGCGGCACGGCGAACCCGGCCGCCACCACCAGCAGCGTCCACCGCCCGCCGAGGAGGGCCAGCCGCGCGGGGCCGCCGAGTTCGGCCGCCGCGCCGCCCGCCGCGTCCCGGCCCAGCGGATGGCCGAAGGGCCCCCAGAACGCCATGGCGACGGCGCTCACCAGATAGACGGCGAAGGCGGCCGGCATCCAGAGCGCGAACCACAGGCCCTCCTGCCGCGCCACCACCTCCCCGACCCGCAGCGACTCCGCGCCGAGCGCCGCCGTCGTGATCGCCAGCATGTGCGGCAGCTCGTAGGCCAGGCCCTGGGCGAGGAAGCGGTAGCCCCCGACCAGCGACAGCGCCGAATTGGGCCCCCAGCCCGTGAGCCAGACGGCCGCCCAGGCCAGTACCTCCATGGCGTTGAACCAGACGATGCCGACGGCGGGGTCGGTGACGGACCGGAACCCCAGGGGCAGCACCGCGCCCGCCAGGACGGCGGCGGCGGGGAGCAGTGCCACCCCCGCCCGGCGGAGCGCGCCGTCCGCGGCGGTGGTGGTCCGCGGCTGCTGTACCAGAAGCCGCAGCGCCTCCCGCAGCGGTGCGGCCGCCCGGCTGGCCAGTTCGCGGACGGAACCCGCCGGGCCCCGCTCGGCCGCCGCGGACACGGCCGCTCCGCACCCGGCCGTGACGGCGGCCAGGGCCAGCAGCGCGAACGGCAGCACGGCGGCCGCCCACAGCGGTGCGGTCTCAGACACCGGCGGCCTCCCGCCGGCTGGCGGCCGTGAGCTCGTCGATGTCCGGGTCGAGACTGGCGACGACGATCCGCGCGCCGGCGAACTCGGCTCCGCTCAGCAGACCCGGGAGGACGTCCAGCAGTCCCTGCGACGGGGGCGCGGCACCGTCCAGGGTGCCGCGCGGGCCCGTCCGGTCGTCCCGTGCCAGTGGCCGTTCGTCGCCGAACTCCCCGGCGGCGCGGCCGAGTTCGTCCAGCCACACCAGCAGGCGGTCGTAGGCGTCCCCGTCGGCGGTGTGCGCCGGCCCGGAGACGCCGGCTGCCCGGGCCTCCGCGGCGGGCAGCGGGCCGAGCCCGGCGGTCAGCAGCCGCAGGGCACGCGACCGCGCCACCCGGCGGGCCAGCGAGACGACGTCCTCGCGCAGCCGGTCCCCGGGTTCCGCCGACAGGGCGGCGTCCCGCAGCCGACGGGCGCGGGCGGCCGGGTCGTCCCAGCCCGCGACGGCGAGGAAGCGGCCCAGGCTGTCCAGATGGGCGGCGCAGCGCCGGCGGGCGGCCTCGGACCGGGGGACGGTCTCCCCCCGGGCGGCACGCAGCCACGGCTCGTCCCAGAACGGGTCCTTCCGGCGCCGCACGGGCAGGGTTTCCGTCCCGGCCCGCTGGACGACGTCGCCCTGCAGGACCAGACGCAGGATCAGCCCGGCCGGCCAGTCCGGCAGCGCGGGTCCGAGGGGCAGACGCAGGCGGTCGAGCGTGAGGCCGTCCCGGTCCTCCGCCCGTTCGGCCATCGGAAGGCCCGCGGGTTCGGACATTTCGTGCGTCTCGTGCGAGGAGTGGCCGCCGTGGCCGTCACCGTGACGGCCGCTGCTGTCACCGTGGCCGCTCTCCTGCTCGCCGCCCTGACTGGCGGGATCGCCCTGACCGCCGGGATCGCCGTGACCGCCGTGGTCGCTGTGACCGCCCCGGTCATCCCGGTCTCCACCGTCATCGTGGTGACCGCCGTCATCGTGGTGACCGCCCGCCCCGTCATCCGCCCGTTCCCCGGGACCGCCGCCGGGCCGCCCGTCCCGCCGCGCGGTGGGTTCACCGCCGGGCGGGGGCACGGCCGGCGCGAGGTCGTGCCGGGTCCCCGCGTCCTCGCGCAGCAGCCGGTGCCCGGTGTCCAGGGCCGCCGCCGCGTCGCCGGGGTGACGCACCGCCAGCCGGACGGCCGGCTTCGGCACCCCCTCCCAGATCCCGTCGAGCCAGGAGTCCTCGCCGAGCGGATCGCGTTCCCCGGCGACGACGAGCAGATCCGCGGCGGCGGGGCTCCCGCTCCGCGGCCATCCCCGGCGCCGCAGTTCGGCTTCGAGTTCCAGCCGGACGCGGGTGGCTCCCGGCAGAGCGACCAGCATGACCCCCGGGCGGCTCAGCGCGGCACGCCGGAGGCGGTCTCTCAGGTCCACCGGAAGGCCCCCTCGCGCCGGGCGTAGACCACGCCCGCGAAGAGAATGCCGAGGAAGAGGAACATCTCGGCCACGGCGCTCGGGCCCTTCTCGGAGACCACCCGGACCCACGGGTACATGAAGAGCATCTCCATGTCGAAGGCCAGGAAGATCATGGTGATGGGGTACCAGCGCACATGGAAGCGGGAGAAGGCGTGCTCGCCCGGGGGCGGCCCACCGCTGAACGGCCCGGCCTCCAGCGGCTCGCGGTCCGCCGCCAGCCACAGCCCCACCCCCCGGACCAGCAGCAGCCCTCCGGCCACCAGTCCCAGGAGCACGAGCACCGGCTCCCATACGTCCATGTCGTCCTCCTCCGCCACCGCCGGTACCCGCCAACGCCATGTCAACACATCCCAACAAAAGCGGCAATGAGGATGAATCACCTGCCGGAGGGTATGAAAAAGCCCGCACCACTCGGGTGCGGGCTCGTCGGGTCCGGCTCCGGCCGACGGTACGGGGGCGGCGCCGGGCCGCCCCCGCGGCGCTCAGCCGATGCGGACGCCCCACATGAACGGCATGCCGCTGGTGCTCATCGGCTCGTACCGCACACTGGCACCGGGCTTGGGGGCGTGGAGGATCTGGCCGTTGCCGGCGTAGAAGCCGACGTGGCTGAGGTCGCTGCGCATGATGACGAGGTCGCCGGGCCGGAGCTGGCTCTGCGAGCTGATGCGGGTGCCGGCGTTGGCCTGGGCCTGCGAGGTCCGGGGTATCGCGATCCCCGCCTGCTGGAACGCCCAGGACGTGAGACCGGAGCAGTCGAAGGAGTTGGGGCCGGTGGCGCCCCACACGTACGGCATGCCGACCCGGCTCTTGGCGGCCTCGAAGGCGGACGCGGCGCGGCCGGTGGCGCTGGACTGGCTGCCGAGCTCGGCGCGGGCGCTGGTGCGGTTCGCGCGCTCCTCCTCCGCGGCCATCGCGGCCTTCTCCTCGGCCGTCAGCTTGTTGAGGAGGCGCTGGGCCTTGGCCAGCTTGCCCTGGATCTCCTTCTTCCGGTCCCGGAGCTCCGTGCGGGTCTCCTCCAGGTCCCCCAGCTTGTCCGCCGCCTCGGCGCGCTGCTGCTGCAGCGTGCGCTGCTTCTCCTGCGCCTTCTTGAGCGTGGTGAGCTGCTGGCTGCTGAGCCGGTCGAGCGTGGAGGCCTTCTCGAGGTAGCCGTCCGGGTCGCTGGCGAGGAGGAGCTGGACCGACGGGTCGATGCCGCCGCTGCGGTACTGCGCCGTGGCCATCGAACCCAGGCCGTTGCGCAGCTTGTTGAGCTCGGCCTGGCCGCGGGCCACCGTCTCCTGCAGCGACTCGACCTCCTTCTCGAGCTTCTCCTCTTTCTCGTTCGCCCCGTTGTACTTCTCGGTCGCCTGGGTCGCCTCTTCGTAGAGCCGGTCGACCTGCGCCTTGACGCCCTTCTTGTCGGGGTCGGGCATCGGATCGGCCTGCGCCGAGTTGGTGGAGAGGGCGACCGCCGCGGCAGTGACGCCGAGAACGGCCGCGTAAGCGCGCTGGTTAGGCTGCTTGGGACGACGGTGGGACGCCACTGAGGGCAGCTCCTTCTTCCTCGGCCGCCTGCCGGGAGGTGGGGCGTGCTCCCGGCTCCGCGCAACTCTGCGGAATCGACGGTGCCTTCGCCGCCACCCCCATTGGGCAGCCGACCACGCGAAGGACTCGACGCCGGATCTTAACCCGCTGGGTTTCACGGCTCAAAGCCCCGGGTATTTCTGACCGCCGGGCTGTCCGCATTCGCCCGGACACGTCACCTTTGGCCCCGGCGCACGCCGTCCGCCCGCACTGAACGGGCCGGCGAACGGCACCGGGAACCCGTGGTCCCGTCCCGGTGCCGCCGCCGTCCGTCAACCGTCGTCGGAGGCCGTCGGAGACCGTCAGCGGCCGAGAAGATCCTTCATCCGGGCGATCTCCTCGCCCTGCGAGGTGACGATGGCCGCGGCCATCTTCCGGGCCGGCCCGTACTCCCCCTGCTTCTGCTGGGTGCGGGCCATCGTCACGGCGCCCTCGTGATGCTCGATCATCAGCTCCAGGAAGGCCGTGTCGAACGCCTTGCCGGAGGCGGACTCCAACCGCTTCATCTGCCCGGCGTCCATCATCCCGGACATGCCGTGGCCCTCGTGGGCCCCGAGGTCCATGCCGCCGGGCATCCGCTCCTCGCCCCAGGCGCCGAGCCAGCCGTCGAGGGTCTCGATCTCCGGCGCCTGGGCCTTCTCGATCTGCCCGGCGAGCTTCTCGACCTCGTCCGAGGCGGCGCGTCCGCGTGCCAGGCGCGCCATTTCGACGGCTTGTTCGTGGTGCGGGATCATCCCCTGCGCGAAGGCCACGTCGGCGGCGTTGTGCTTCGCGTCCGGCGCCGCGCTCGCGGCGGAGGGGCGGGCCGGGCCCGGGTGTCGTCGCTGCTGTTGTCTCCGCTCTCTCCGCCGCAGGCCGCCAGCACCAGCGCGGCTGCTCCGGCGGCGGCCGCGCGGGCGGCGCGGCGGGAAAGGGTACGGGTGGATCGCATGGTCACAACTCCTGAAGGTCTGATGCAGGCATGGCCGTATGAGGCGCCGGCGCGTTCGCGCGCGCACCTCGGGAGGCGCGGCCTATATCCGCAGGAGCTGGAGTTCGGAGAGCGAGGGCGGCCCTCTGCCGCCCCGGGGAGCGGGCGGCCCGGCCGTGGCCGGTGTCCCCGCCGCACCGCGCGCGGCGTACGGGCCGGGGACGGGGGCGACGGTGCGGGGCCGGTGCTCACGGAGGCCGCCGCGCAGTCCGTCACGGCATGCGTCTCGTGCCCGCCGCAGGGGTCGTGGCACGCGCCGTCGGCCGAGAGCCGGGGGCCGGCCGGCCGCTCCTCGGAGGAAACGGAGGAGTGCGGCGGCGCGAGGGCCATGGAAGCCGGTGCCGCCGCCAGGCCGTGCAGGCCCAGAAGACCGGCGAGCACGGCGAGCACGAGGCACGCGCGGGTCCGCCCCGGAGGGCGCCGGACCGGGCGCTGTTCTCGGCTCACGGCGCCATGGTATCGGGCCCCGGACCGCCGGGCCGGTGCTTCCCGGTGCCGGTGCGCGTGACGCCGGACACCTCGTTCTCCGGAACGCCCGGGGGCCACGGGGCCGCTGGCGGCCCGGCGGCGTCTCCGGCCGGCTCGCCCGTGGCCCGGACATCGCGGGACACCGCCCGGCCCCGCGCACCCGTCCCTGCGGCGCAACGGCGTCGACCCGACGCCGCGGCCCGGCTCCGGCTCGTCCACGAACGGATCATGCCGGAGCTGCGCTGAGCCGCGTCCGGCGCGGGACGGCGCCGGGGGGTCCGCGCCGGATCAGGGGGTCCGCTCCCCCATCAGCCGGGCAAAGGCGTTGGGGTCGGCGTCGTACCCGCGGAGGGTCTTGCGGAACTCCCAGGCGCCGTCGGCGTCCCGGCGGAACTCGGCGACGGTGGCGGCCAGGGCCCCGGAGACGCTCTCGAAGTCGTCCCGCGCCAGTTCGGCCGGCCCGTTGAGGATCTGCACGGCGCTGTTCCGGACCCCGCCGAAGGTACGGCGGCCCTCGCCCTGCTGGATGGCCACGCCCACGACCACCCGCGCGAAGGTGGGCGCCATCCGGTAGAGCTCCAGGGTCATGGCCTCGTCGACCCCGAAACCGATGCCGTTGCGGCTGTCGCGGGTGAGGGTGATGGTGCCGTCGGGCGACCGGCTGTCGAAGTGGACGAGGTACACCGGATCGCCGTACGGGTCCTCGGCCGAGTAGGTCCCGGCGACGATGTCGAGATCGCAGGTGGGCTCGCCGAGGGGACTGGGGTCCCACTTGACCGCCACCTGGACCTTCTCCAGGCCCTTGTTGAGATTGCCGTCGGAGCCCTTGCTCATGCTGCTCACGGGCTTCCCCTTCCCCCGGGACGGTGCGTGACGCGACGTGTACGGGCGCCATCGTATCGGCGAGCCCGTCGGTTGGAGACTGCCCCGCTCACCGGGGCCGGAAAAGCCCTGTGGGCTCCGGGAAGCCGGCCGGACCGCCCAGCCGGGTCCGGCGGTCCGTCGGCGCGGGCGTCAACCGCCGCTCACCGTGCGCCCCGTGAGACGGCTCCGCGTCCGGGTACCCGGGCCCGGCCCCGGGCTCCGTCGCCGGAGAGCCGGGGCGGAGGAGCCCGCGGCCCGTCAGACCCGTTACGGGGCCGGGTCGTTGGGGGGCCGCCCCGGGCCCTCGTCGCGGCGGGCCGGCCCGCCGGTCCCGTCCCACCGGACGCCCTACCGGGGCTCGGCCAGTTCGCGCACCGTCGCCATGTCGCTGAAGGGGATCAGCTCCTCCCCCACGACCTGGAAGGGTTCACTGCCTTTCCCCGCGACCAGCACGATGTCCTCCGGACCGGCCTCGGCCAGCGCGAAGGCGATCGCCCGCCGCCGGTCGGCACAGCGCTCGAAGGGGGTTCCCGAAGCTCTCAGGCCCTCGCTGACGTGGTCCAGGATGATCTCGGGATCCTCGCCGCGGGGATTGTCCGAGGTGACGACGCACAGATCGGAGTAGGAGCCGGCGATCTCCCCCATCCGGGCGCGCTTGGTGACGTCCCGGTCCCCGCCGCAGCCGAAGACGGTGATGATCCGGCCGGGCGCGAAGTCCCGGATGGTGGCCAGCACTTTGTCCAGGGAGTCCGGGGAGTGGGCGTAGTCCACGATCACGGAGGCTCCGTGCGGGGCCGTGAAGCGTTCGAACCGGCCCGGGATCGGGGGGAGCCGGTCGAGGGCGGAGAGCAGCCCCTCCAGTTCGTGCCCGAGGAGATGGCAGGCCGCGACGGTGGCCAGCGCGTTGGCGACCGAGTACCGGCCCGGTACGGGGATGGCCACGGGGTACTTGTGGCCGGCGTGGTGGAGGACGAACTGCGCGCCGAAGGCGTCCATGTGCAGGTCGGTCGCCCGGTAGTCCGCCTCGGCGTCGATCGCGTAGGTGGACACCGCCCCGGGCATCAGGGCCTCGATCCGGGCTCCCACCGGGTCGTCGGCGTTGACCACCGCGCGCCCGCACAGCCCGCGGAAGAGGCGGAGTTTGGCCTCCGTGTAGCTCTCCATCGTTCCGTGGTCGTCCAGGTGGTCCTGCGTCAGATTGGTGAAGACGCCCACGTCGATGGAGGTGTGGTCGACACGGTGGGTCAGCAGGCCCATCGACGTGGCCTCCAGGACCACGCTGGTGGCCCCGCGGTCGCGCATACATCCCAGCAGGTACTGGAGATCGGGTGACTCCGGTGTGCTCAGGGCCGATCTCGGCATCGGGATCAGTTCGTCGCCGATCCGGCTCCCGGCCGTTCCGATGACCCCGACCCTGGCGTTCTCGGCGATCCGCAGGACGGACTCGACCATGTAGGACACCGAGGTCTTGCCGTTGGTCCCGGTGACGGCGACCATGTCCATCCGCTGTCCGGGATCGCCGTGGTAGCGCGAGGCGACGGCCGCCGCGGCCGCCCGCGTCCCGGGTACCCGGACGACACACACGTCCTCGGCGGTCGCCCATACCGACTCCGGTGGTCCGGGCCGCCCTTCCTCGACGAGCACCGCCGCCGCACCGCGCGCGAGGGCGGGCCCGATGGCCTCGGGACCGCCCTCGCGGTGACCGGGGACGGCGATGAACAGCGAACCGGGCGACACCCGGCCGGCGTCGAAGCAGACCCCGGCGGTGATGTCCGTCTCCGGATCGCCGCGGAGGATCTCGTGGTCGTGTCCGGCCAGCAGTGCGTTCAGCTTCACAGGCGTCCTTTCGGGGGCGCGGCGCGCCCGCGCGTCCCGGCCGGGCGCACGGCACACCGGGGCCACCGCTGGTGCGGCGACGGGCGGGACGGACGCGGAACGGAACGGCGGGCCCGGCGGCGCCGGGGTGCCGGAACTCAATCCGGCGGGGGGTGGTTACGGCGTTCCGGATCAGGAGCGGAGCCGTGCGGAGAGATCCGCGGAGGGACAGGAGAAGGGCGGAAGGCCCGGGTGGGGGGCCGAGGGGTCGCCGGCGCTAGCCGTGTCCGTGCAGCGCCCGGCAGCCGGCGTCAGGCACGGCGCCGGGTGCGGGACCCGTCGCCGGGATCGCGCCGTCCGGGCGTGCGGCGCGGGGAGCCCTGCGCGGGCACTCCCTCACTCCGTCTGTGCGACCCATGACCCCAGTGTACGTCCCGTGCCACCGGCCGGTTCACGGCGCGAGCGGCACCTGGCCGGGCCGGACGGCCGCCGCGGGACCGGGGCACGGCGGCGGGCGGCCGGGCGGCGGGCGAACCACGTCAGGGGTGGCATCCGGAGAGGACGCCACCCCTGACGGGCGGACCGTTCCCGGCCGGCCGGCCGGACCGGGAAGGGAAGGTTCAGGATCGGGGGCGGGCGAACCAGGCCGCGCCGTCCTTCATCGCCGTGAAGGCGACGACCAGACCACCCGCGATGATCCACAGCAGGCCGGGCGGGAAGAAGTAGACGCCGGAGACGATCATCAGTGCCCCCACGACGATCGCGGCGATCCGGACACCGCTGCCGCCCTTGCCGAACTTGGCGGCGACGACGATCTCCGCGATCGACAGGATCAGCGCGAAGGCCCCGAGCCCGAGCAGGAGCCCGGCCGATATGCCGTCCTGCAGGCCCCCCTGCTCCTCAACGGCTTCGCGTACCTCGCTGTTGTTGAGCAGGGCGCCGCCGGCCGTCATGAACAGACCGCCGATGAGGCCCAGTCCGCCGAAGACGAAGAGCAGCACCCGTGCCGTCTTCAGGGTGCCGGACATCTGCTCCGGCATCTGGTTGCCGCCGGGATACCCGCCATAGGGCTGCCCGGGCTGCTGCGGGTAGGGCGCCTGGCCGTATCCCTGCCCGGGCTGCTGCGGATAGGGCGCCTGCCCGTATCCCTGCCCGGACTGCTGGGGGGACGAGGGGTACTGCCCGCCCTGGGGCGGGCCGTACGGGTTGTTCGGACCCGTATCGCTCATGTCCGCATCCTTCCGGGAGTTTTCACATCACGACTGCCCTGTGCTGATCTCTTGAACCTACCGCGCACAACTTCCGCCCGTCAGGGGCCGGTACCCCTCACATCGTGATCCACACGGAGCTGACGGCACGTCACATCAGTCCGCGGCAAACGGCCTTCTCCACACGCCCGGGGGCGTAGCGACCGTTGACGGCTGCGAGCGGCGGAGGGCGGGGCCAAATGGCTCCCGCCACAGGAGGCGGCGCCTCCGTCCGGCCGGCACCGCCCGGCGTCAGTCGGCGGCCGCCAGGACACCGGCCAGGGCCGCCAGGACGGACGGCGCGACCCGGTAGTACACCCAGGTGCCGCGCCGCTCGGAGGTGAGCAGCCCGGCCTCCCGCAGCTTCTTCAGGTGGTGGCTGACCGTGGGCTGCGAGACGCCGACATCCGAGATGTCACAGACACAGGCCTCCCCGCCGGGGTGCGAGGCCACCAGGGAGAACAGCCGCAGCCGGACCGGGTCGCCCAGCGCCTTGAACATCGCCGCGGTGCGCCCGGCCTCCTCGGCGGTCAGCGCGCGCCGGCTCAGCGGCGGGCAGCACGGGACCACGGGCTCCGCCACCGGCGTACGCACCGGACCTCCGGAATTCGACATACGTCAATCCTTACAGCCGCCCCGCCGCGGGACAAGGTGCTGCCGCGGCCCCCACTTCACCCCGCGGATCGCACCCGCCCGGCCCGGACGTGCGGGGCCCGGCCGGCGGCCGCACGATGATTCCATGACCGAGATCAACGAACCGCTCGTCGAGGCCCCGCCGATCGTGGTCTGGCCCGTCACCCCGGGGGAGCCGCCGTTCCGTCTGGTGGAGATCCGGGGGGAGCCCGTCGGCAAGGCCGAGTCGATCGTGGACGTCGTCACCCTCGCCCACGACGCCGGGCTGGTGCACGTCGATCTCGACGATCCCGCCGCGGTCCGGTGGGTGGGTGGCGGCAAGTACACCTGGACGCCGCACCACGGGTTCCTGTGATCCCGTGGCGGCCCGCCGGCCCGCCGGGTCTCCCCGTCCCCGCCGCCCCGGTCGCCGGGCGGGGACTCAGAGCCTCCCGCGCCCGCTCAGGGCGTCGCGGGCGCGGTCCACGAGCCCCGCCCCCGGGTCGAGGAGACGGTTGGCGGGCGGGGTGTCGGGGGCGCCGGGGTGCGGGCGGGTGGGGGCGGTCCGCTTGGCCCGGCGGATCTTGCCGCCCAGTTCTCGCAGCCGTTCGGGGGAGCAGACCTCGCGCAGCCGGACGAAGAGGTGCCGCTCCTCGTCGTGGATGTGCGCGGTCACCTCGCTGATCAGCCGGATGACGAGCCCGTCGAAGTCCGGGTCGTCGGGCCTGCGGTCCTCCAGGTCCTTGAGGAGCCGTTCCACCTCTGCGTGGTCGGCGATCTCCTTGTCGGCGAGCGCGGCGCCGCCCGGCACGCGCCGGCGCACCTCCGGGTACAGGTACTGCTCCTCGGCGACCGCGTGCCGGACGAGTTCCATGGTGATCCGGTCCAGCACCTGCCTGCGCTCGGGACGGCCGGTGGGGACGCCCTGCAGACTCTCGAACAGCTCGTCGACCTCGCGGTGATCGGCCGTCAGTTCCGCGATGGCGTCCTCACCGTGGTCCATGCCCGCCTGCCCCTGCCTGGTCGGATACGTCACCGGCCGCCGGACGTCACCGTCCGGCGGCGGACTGCGGGCACCGGGTACCCACCGCACCGCACTCCCACACCCGCCGGGCGCACGCCCGCCCGGCGGTCCGGCGTCCGGCCGGGCGCCGGACCGTCCGCAGCGATATCCTATAGTCTCATTTATCCGTATTGCCGTGAATGACTGCTATCGGAAAGAGCGTGTCATGGCCTCAGCCCATCCGCCGGGGCTGCTCCGCCGGCTGCCTCTGCTGCTGCGGAGCCCGGACCCGCAGGCCATGCTCGCTGTCCTGACCGAGGACCGGGAGGAGGACGGTGAGCCGGCGCCACTGGTGCCCGAGCGCACCCGGATATACGTCGAGGGCGTCGCGCGCACCGAGGTGTTCCCCGCGAACTCCGGACTCGGGCCCGCGAACCGGGCGTTCGACGAGGCGGTCGCGGAGGTGATGCGCACCGGACGGCCCCTGCGCGCCGGCGGACCGGACACCCCCGTGGCACTGCTGCCGCTGTCCGCCGACGGCCGGGTCGCCGGTGTCCTGGCCGCGGGGCTGCGTCCCGCGGGTCCGGCCGGGGGCTCCCCCGACGACTCGGTCCTGGAACTGCTGGCCGACGCCTGCGCGGTTCGGCTGAACAGCCTCGCCCACCGTTCCGTCGAGCTCCTGGCCGAGGCGGCGCGGGCCACCCGGACCGGGGGCTTCGCCTGGGACCTCTCGCGGAACTCCGTCCGCTGGGACGAGCGGGCCTGCGACATCTACGGCGTCGACCCGGCCGAGTTCGAGGGTGACGAGGAGGCGTTCTTCGGCTCCCTCCACCCGGACGACCTCCCGGTGGTGCAGGCGGCCATCGCGGAGGTGACCGAGGCCGCCGTCACCTCACCCGGGGCGGGCCCGGCCGGAGACACCGGCTCCTACCGGCTGCACTACCGCGTCGTCCACCCGGACGGCAGCCAGCACCCCGTGCTCGAACACGGCCGGGTGGTCCTGGGCGAGGACGGACGCCCCGCCCGCGCCCTGGGGCTGGTGCTGCGGAGTCCGCCCGGTATGACGCCGGCCATGCCGTCCCTCTCCCCCGACCGCTCGCGGGACGCCTTCCTCTTCAGCCTGACCCGGGCGCTCTCCAAGGCCGTGACCGTACGGGACGTCGCCCGGGTCATGACCGATCTGACCCGTCCCGCGCTGGGCGCCGCGAACGTCACCATCGGCGTCGTCGAGCACGGCGGGCTGAAGATCATCGGCCGGACCCCCGTCGCCCCGGAACTGCGCCATCTGCACGCACCGGCCCGCAGGGTCATGGAACTGGCGATGACGCAGGAGGAGCCGCTGTTCCTGGAGGACCTCAACCGGCTGCGCGGCACGGGCGTCCCCGATCTGGGCGCCACCGGCCCCGTGCCACCGCGGGCCTGGGTCGTGCTCTCGCTCTCCTCCTCCGAGCGGCCCACCGGCGCCTGCCTCATCTCCTTCTCCGGCCCGCGCCACTTCGACCCGGGCGAACGCACCTTCTACACCGCCGTCGCGGCGATCCTAACGCAGAGTCTCGAACGCGCCCGGATGTTCGACTCCGAGCACCAGCGGGCCAGCGATCTCCAGACGGCGATGCTCCCCGCCGCCTGCCCCCGCCCCCTCACTCGCCACCCACGCCCGCTACCTCCCGGGCACGAGCGAGATGAACGTCGGCGGGGACTGGTACGACGTGCTGCCGCTCGCAGACGGCACCGCGGCCCTGGTGATCGGGGACGTCCAGGGGCACGACGCCCACGCCTCGGCGGTCATGGGCCAGCTCCGCGTCATCCTGCGCACCTGCGCCGACGCCGGGATGAACCCGGGAAGTGTGCTCGCCCGGGCCAACCGCGTCCTGGCCGATCTCGACACCGGCCGCTTTGCGACCTGCGCCTATCTCGTCCTCGACCCCTCCGACGGCTCCCTGGAGGGGGCCCGGGCGGGACACCCCCACCCCCTGCTGGTCTCCCCCGGCACGGCCGGTGAACTCCAGCTGGCGGGCGGCCCGCCGCTCGGCGTCATGCCGCACGCGCGGTACCGGACGACCAGGGCGCGTCTCGCCGACGGGGAGACCCTCGTCCTCTTCACGGACGGCCTGGTGGAGCGGAAGGGCGCCGACCTCGACGCCTGCATCGAACAGATGCGCAACGAACTCCACCACTGGATGCGGGACACCGAACAGAAGTACGGCCGCTCAGTGGGCCCGGAGGAGGTCACGGACTTCCTTCTCCGGGAGGACGGCGATCCGGGCCGTTCGGACGACATCGCCCTTCTCGCGGTACGCCGCACCGGCTGACATCCGCCCGCTCTCCCGGAATTCCCGCGCACCGCCGGAATACCACCTGCGCCATTCGGGTGACACTCATTTGCGTTCCGGCCGCGCCCGTACAAGAGTCGAACTCACCGTCAGCCGGCGTCGCGTGCTATCAAGACGACGCAGCACGATGCCACCCCGCCGGTCGAGGCATCGGCGTGCTGCGCGAAACCGGCGGACACATCCATTCCGACGTTGCCGACGCCGGTGGCGGAGAGGCGAATACTCATGGTCTCGGACATCCAGACGAAAGAAGTACCGGCCGGACCGAGGCCCAGGACGCCGGGGAGAGTGGTCGTCGACTGGCTGACCACCACCGACCACAAGAAAATCGGCGCCCTCTACATGGTCTCGTCGTTCATCTTCTTCGTGGTCGGCGGAATCCTTGCTCTCGCCCTTCGGGCCGAACTGGCCCGGCCCGGCACGCAGATCCTCTCGAACGAGCAGTACAATCAGGCGTTCACCATGCACGGCACCATCATGCTGCTGCTGTTCGCCACCCCGCTGTTCGCCGGTTTCACCAACGCCATCATGCCGCTGCAGATCGGCGCGCCGGATGTCGCCTTCCCCCGGCTGAACATGTTGTCGTACTGGCTCTTTCTCTTCGGATCGCTGATCGTCCTGGCCAGTTTCCTCACCTCGCAGGGGGCCCCCGACTTCGGCTGGTTCGCCTATACGCCACTCTCCCGCGAGGAGTACTCGCCGGGCGTCGGCGGCGACATGTGGATCATGGGCCTGGCGATGTCCGGCTTCGGCACCATCCTGGGCGCCGTCAACTTCATCACCACCATCGTCTGCATGCGGGCCCCGGGCATGACGATGTTCCGGATGCCGATCTTCGTCTGGAACACCCTGCTCACCAGTGTCCTGATCATCCTGGTCTTCCCCGTGCTGGCCGCCGCCCTGTTCGCCCTGGAGGTGGACCGCCTCTTCGGGGCCCACATCTACGACCCGGCGAACGGCGGGCCGCTCCTGTGGCAGCACCTCTTCTGGTTCTTCGGCCACCCCGAGGTCTACATCATCGCCCTGCCGTTCTTCGGCATCATCACCGAGGTCATCCCCGTGTTCAGCCGGCGGCCGATCTTCGGCTATGTCGGCCTCGTCGGCGCGACACTGGTGATCACCGGTCTCTCGGCCTCGGTGTGGGCGCACCACATGTTCGCCACCGGCGCGGTGCTGCTGCCGTTCTTCTCCTTCATGTCCTTCCTCATCGCGGTGCCGACCGGCGTGAAGTTCTTCAACTGGATCGGCACCATGTGGAACGGCTCGCTGTCGTTCGAGACGCCCATGCTGTGGGCGCTGGGATTCCTGGTCTCCTTCCTCTTCGGCGGTCTGACCGGCGTGCTGCTCGCCTCTCCGCCGCTCGACTTCCATGTCACCGACGGCTATTTCGTCGTCGCACACTTCCATTACGTGATCTTTGGGACCGTGGTGTTCGCCATGTTCGCCGGATTCCACTTCTGGTGGCCGAAATTCACCGGGAAAATGCTGGACGAGCGGCTGGGGAAAATCCACTTCTGGACGCTCTTCATCGGCTTTCACACCACCTTCCTCGTCCAGCACTGGCTCGGCGTCGAGGGGATGCCCCGCCGTTATGCCGACTATCTCGCGGCCGACGGGTTCACCCTGCTGAACACCGTCTCGACCATCGGCTCCTTCCTGCTGGGTCTCTCCACACTGCCGTTCCTCTACAACGTCTGGAAGACGGCCAAGTACTCGCCGAAGATCCTGGTCGACGACCCCTGGGGCTACGGCCGCTCACTGGAGTGGGCCACCTCCTGCCCGCCGCCCCGGCACAACTTCCTCACCCTGCCGCGGATCCGCTCCGAGTCACCGGCCTTCGACCTGCACCACCCGGATCTCGCCCTCATCGACGAGGAGGAGAACACCGGGCGCAGGGACATGATCGAACCCGGCAGGGGCGCTGCCCCGCCGCTCGGCGACGACCGCGGCCCGGGCCACGGTCACGGCGACGGCCGCGGCCGGAGCTGAGGCCGGCGTGCGGCCCGATCGCGAGGAGATCAACGCCGGGCTCGCCCAGCTGGAGGGATACCTCCGGGGACGGACCCATATCGCCGACGCCCGGACCGAGGCCGAGGCGTTCGCCGACCGCATGCCGTGGCTGACGACGGCTCAGCGCGAGGAGATCGTCGGCGGCTACGTCGAGGACCGGCTCGCTCTCACCCGGCGCCTGCTGGAGCACATCCTGCAACGCTCCGCCGAACTGCGGACCGAGTACACCGCCCGCTACGAGTCGCTGCGCCGCCGGGTGCTGTGCACGGCCGTCGCCGCGGTGCTCGGAGCACTGGCGCTGAGCGTCTGGGCGCTGACCGTCGCCGGTCTCAGCCGGTAGACCGCGCGGGCCTCAACCGCTCGCGGGCGCGTCCGCGGCGTCCCCCGGCGCACCGTCCCGTCCGCGGTGGCCCGGATCCGCGGGCGCGCCGAAGGTCGTCCAGGCCGCCCGGTCCGGTACGGGGTACACGGGGCGGCCGGCGACGGCGTTGAGGATGGTGGCGGCGCGCCAGGCGCCCAGGGTGAGGTCGGGGGCGCCGACCCCGTGCGTGTGCAGTTCGGCGTTCTGCACGTACAGCGAGCCGGTGACGGCCGGGTCGAGCGCCACCCGGTACTCGCCGTCGATCCGGTACCGGCCCCGGTCGTCCCAGTCGACGAGGCCGGCCACCGGGCCGAGGAAGGCGGGGCGGACGGCCGCGTAACCGGTGGCCGCGACGACGGCCGAGGTGCGCACCTCGAACCGGCTGTCCTGCTGGGCGTGGTGGCAGCGCAGCAGGAAGCCGCCGGGTACCGCCTCGGCCCCGGTGATCTCGACACCGGGGTGCAGGGCGGCGCGGGGCTCGGTGCCGCCGATGGTGCGCTCGTACAGCGCGTCGTGGATCTCGGCGAGGGTCTCCTCGCTGACGCCCTTGTAGAGCTGCCACTGCTCGCGGACGAGCCGGTCCCGCACCTCCGGCGGAAGCCCGCGGAAGTAGCGGATGTAGTCGGGGGTGAAGTGCTCCAGACCGATCTTGGAGTACTCCATGGGCGCGAAGGCGGGGGTACGGGCCAGCCAGCGGACGTACGGACCGCCGGCACCGTCGCCGTCCTGGTGACGCAGCAGGTCGAGTACCACCTCGGCGCCGGACTGTCCGGCGCCGATCACCGTGACGTCGTCCTCGGCGGCGAGGCGGGCGCGGTGGGTGCGGTAGTCGGCGCTGTGCAGGACCCGGCCGCGGTGCCCGGCGGCCGGCAGCGGGCGCAGCACCTCGGGGAGCACCGGTTCCGTCCCGATGCCCAGCACGATCCGCCGGGCGGCCACCGAGGAGCGGCGGCCGGCCGCGGACCGGTGCTCCACCCGGAAGACGCCGGCCGCGCCGTCCCACTCCACCGAGGTGACCTCGGCGTCGAAGCGGCAGGACGGCAGGCACTCGGCGGCCCAGCGGCAGTAGTGGTCGTATTCGCGCCGGGGGATGTGGAAGCGCTCGGAGAAGAAGAACGGGAACATCCGGTCGTGCGCCCGCAGGTAGTTGAGGTACGACCAGGGGCTGGTGGGGTCGGCCATGGTCACCAGGTCGGCGAGGAAGGGCACCTGGAGAACCGTTCCCTCCAGGAGCAGGCCGGGGTGCCAGGAGAACCGGGGCCGGGCGTCCAGGAAGAGGGTGCGCAGCCCGGGCACGCCGTCGGCCAGGGCGGCCAGGGAGAGGTTGAACGGGCCGATGCCGATGCCGACCAGGTCGTAGGGGTGCTCGGCCGCCGCGGTCACCGCCGCTCCCCCGCCGGGCCGGCGGGCGCGGCGGGGTCCGCCGCCGGTGCCGCGGCTGCCGCCCGTACGGAGCGTCCGGCCGCTCCGGGACGGCCCGCGGGAGCGGATGGTGTGCGCGGGACGGCGGCGTCCGGACGGTGCAAGGGCTCTCCCGGGCGGAGGGGTGCCGGACTGGGCTCACCGGCGGAAATCCAGGAGAGGCTAACCGGCCGGGCCCCGGATGCCAAGCGGGTCAATTCCCGCGCGCGGGTACCCGGTTCGGCGGCCGGAGGCCCGGGCGGGCCGGCCGGGCGGCGCACAGCGGTGGGGCCCCGGCCCGGCAGCCGGGGCCCCACCGCTGTGGTCCGTGCCCTCGCGGGGGCGGTTCCGGCCGGCCGTCCGTCGTGGTGGGGAACCGCGGCCTCGCCACCCGGGTGTGCCGGTCAGACCTGGCCGCGCCAGGCACCGGTCTCGACACCGCGGGACTCGATGAAGGACTTGAAGCGGCTCAGGTCCTGCTTGGCCTGCTTCTTCACGAAGCCCATCTTGTCCCCGACCGTGTCGGCGATGCCCTGCGGGTCGTGGTCGAGCTGGAGCATGACCTTCGTCCGCTTGTCGTCCAGGCGGTGGAAGGTGACCACGCCGGCCTGCTTGGCCTCACCCTCGACGGTGGTCCAGGCGACGCGCTCGTCGGGGATCTGCTCGGTGATCTCGGCGTCGAACTCCCGCTTGACGCCCGCGATCTTCGTCACCCAGTGCGTCCGGGTCGGTGTCCGCTGCTCGATCCGCTCGACGCCTTCCATGAACTGCGGGAAGTCCTCGAACTGCGTCCACTGGTCGTACGCGGTGCGCACGGGGACCTCGACCTCGACGGATTCCTCGACCTTCGACATGTCGGTGTGCTCCTCACCTCGGGGGTTCCGTACACCGCTCCGCCTGCCCCCGGGTCCGCCGCCGATGCGTACCGGAATGGAAGGATCCGGTCATTCGGTTCGCGCCGCCGGGCCCCACCGGTTCTCCGGGGCTCACGCCCGGCGGTCAGTGGAGCAGCTTCAGTCCCGCC
This sequence comes from Streptomyces sp. MNU89, assembly GCF_020982505.1. Taxonomy (NCBI): domain Bacteria; kingdom Bacillati; phylum Actinomycetota; class Actinomycetes; order Kitasatosporales; family Streptomycetaceae; genus Streptomyces; species Streptomyces sp. MNU89. The sequence goes on from NZ_JAJKLL010000001.1 coordinate 137,720, forward strand.
ACACAGCCGACGATCCCCGCGAGCAGCAGCAGCTTGGCGACGGACACCGTCTCGCCGCCGGTCGCCATGGCCCACCCCGCCGTCAGGACGGCGCCGATGCCGACCCAGACCGCGTAGCCGGTGCCGACCGGCACCTCCCGCAGGGCGTAGGCGAGGCCCGCCATGCTCAGCGCCAGCGCCACCCCGAAGACCACGCTGGGCCAGAGCCTGCTGAACCCCTGGGACCGGTCCAGCGCCGTGGCCCAGACCGCCTCCAGCACACCGGACAGGATCAGCACCGCCCAGGCCATCGCCCACTCCCGCACACCGTCGCGCCGCCGCGGGCCGGTCCCTCCGGGGCCGGCCGCCTCCCCGGCCAAGATCTCACACGGCGTCCGCCGGGGGAGCCCCGGCCCGGCGGCCGGAGGGGGTGCCGGAAAAGTTTTCCGGCACCCACCAATCCGCCCCGGCCCCGGTTCCGAATGAGGGGTGCAGGCGGATCACGGCAACGGGTCCGCGTACGAGACCGCGCACCGGCCGCTGCGACCGCAGGGGCCACCGGAAGGGATGCACCCGAAATGACAGCCAAGCGCACCACACGGCTTGCCGCACTCGTCGCCCTCCCCATGGCCCTGGCCCTGGGCACCTCGACGGCCGCGACGGCCGCCGGACCGCAGGGGTTCCAGATCGACCTCTCGCAGCTCAACAACTCCGGCGCCTCCGGCACCGCCATGCTGAGCCTCGACGGCACCGAACTGACCGTCAAGATCGAGTCGCAGGGCCTGACGCCCGGCCAGCCGCACGCCCAGCACATCCACGGCTCCACGGAGGGGCACGACTTCACCTGCCCGGACATCACCGCCGACAAGGACGGGGACGGCATCGTCACCACCAGCGAGGGGCTGCCCGTCTACGGCAACATCAACATCTCGCTGACGGTGGACGGCGACACGACCCCGGACAGCGGCCTCGCCGTCGACCGGATGCCGGTGGCCGAGGCCGACGGCACGCTCTCCTACGAACGCACCCTCACGGTCTCCCAGGACGTCGCGGACCACATCCAGGACCTGCACGTCGTGCAGCACGGCATCGACCCCAACGGCAACAACGAGTACGACTTCGGCGTCGGCAAGAGCGACCTGGACCCGAAGCTTCCGCAGGAGGCCACCGCTCCGGCCGCCTGCGGCCTGGTCAAGGGCGCCGCGGTCGGCTCCGTGCCCGCCGGCGGCGTGGAGACCGGAACGACGGCCTCCACGTCCGGTGTCCAGAGCCGCGGTATGGCCGCCGTCGGCGCGGCGACGCTCGTCGCGGCCGCGGGCACCCTCGTGGTGACCCGGCGCAGGCGCGCCGCCCAGGACGGCTGACCCGAGGCCGCCGTGAGCAGCTACCCGAACCCCCGGAGGTCCCCCGTGAATCGTGGCCGCAAACGCGCCCTGTTCGTCTTCGTGTTCGTCGTGGTGTCGGCGACCCTCGTCGGGCTGATCCTGACCGTCCAGAGCCGGGCCTCGTCCGACGAGGCGGCAGGCACGGCCCCGCCCGCCGCTCCCGGTGACGGCGCGACGCGGGGCGGCGGGCAGCCCGCCGGCAAGCCGGCCGGGGACGTCAAGCCGCTGGGCGCCTCCCAGCCGCGGCAGATCTCCATCCCCGGGCTGGGCGTCACCTCCACGCTGGAGAAGCTGAACCTGGGCGCCGACGGGGAGATGAAGACCCCGCGCGACCCGTTCAAGGCGGGCTGGTACGAGCCCGGGCCCGCGCCCGGCGCCCTGGGACCGGCCGTCATCGCGGGCCATGTCACCTGGAACGGTGAGCCCTCGGTCTTCCACAAGCTGTCCACCCTGAAGCAGGGCGACCGGATCGAAGTGACGCGCGAGGACGGCAGGACGGCCGAGTTCACGGTCGACAAGATCGGCCAGTATCCGAAGAACGAGTTCCCGACCGTCGAGGTGTACCGCAATCTCGACCACGCCGGGCTCCGCCTCATCACCTGCGGCGGCGAGTTCTCCGAGTCGGACAACCGCTACTCCGACAACGTGGTCGTCTTCGCCTCCCTGGCGGGCAGCCGCGCCTGACCCCCGCGGCGCCGCCGGGACCCGCCGCGTGCCGGTCACCGCACCCGGCACGCACGGCGGCGGCCGCCGGACTTCCCCCGGCGGCCGCCCCGCGCCGTACGCGGGGTACGGTCCGCGCCGTACGTCCGGAGGGCTCCGCGCCGTACGGTGACGCGCGGCGCCCCGGGCCCCCGGAGAGCGCGGAAACGTTTGCGAGATCATGGTCGCTGTACAGCACGGAACACCCCCGTGACCCGACCCTGAAGGACCATCACAGTGACCACGACGGCCGCCCATCCCCCGATCTACCAGCAGCTGGTGAACGAACAGGGCGACATCCTCGCCGACACCCGGGCCGCCGCCGAGGAGATCCGGCGCGAAGCGGCCGAGGCACTGGACTGGAACGGACCCGGCATCCAGCGCCGCATCCGGGAACAGGGCCGCCGCTGACTGCCGCGGCCACGCCCCGGGCACCCGCCCGGGGCCGGAGGGCCGCCCGCGGGGCCGCGCCGGTTCACCGGCCGCGCAGCCGCTCCGTCTCCCGCCGCTCCCGCTTGGTGGGGCGCCCGGCGCCGCGATCGCGGCGCGGGGCCACCACGAGTTCCTCGCGCGGGGGCGGCGGCGGGCTGTTGTCCACGTAGGCCTCCGCCGCGACGGGCGCCCCGACCCGCTTCCGCAGCAGGTGCTTCACGACCACGATCCGCTCGCGGCCGGCGACGCGCAGCCGCACCTCGTCCCCCGCCTTGACGGAGTGGGCGGGCTTGACGCGCTCGCCGTTGACCCGGACGTGGCCGGCCCGGCAGGCGGAGGCGGCCATCGAGCGGGTCTTCGTCAGCCGTACGGACCAGATCCAGCTGTCGACGCGTACGGCTCCCTCGTCCGACACCATGCCCCCGACCCTACCGCCGGGGCCCCCGCCGCACCCGGGGCCGGTGCGGACGTCACCCGTCAGCGGTGCTGCTCGATGAGGAGCCGGGCCATCGCCCGGGCCCGCCGGGCGGCGTCGGAGTCACCCTCGGTGGCGGAGATGATCGAGCCCTTCATCAGGATGTGCCAGGAACGCGCGAAGTTCTCCGTGTCCCGGAGGCCGGCCTCGTCGGCCAGCGTGCGCACCACGCTCCGTATGGTGTCCAGGTGCCGGATACTGGCCCGGCCCAGCGGATGCTCCGACCGCATTTCCAGCAGTACGTTGATGAACGCGCAGGCGTCGAACTCCGGGCTGCGGAACCATCCGTCGAAGACGTCGAAAATCGCCAGCAGGCGTTCCTCCGGCGTTTTCCCGAGACGCCGCGCCTCGGCCTCGACAAAACCGAGGGTCCAGTTCTTCTCCCGCATCTCCAGAAACGCCAGAACCAGCGCGTCCTTCGACGGAAAATGCCGGTAGAGGGTGGCTTTTGCCACCTTCGAGCGGCGAATCACCTCGTCAATGCCCACATCGCGGACACCGCGCCGGGAGAACAATGCGTAGGCCGTGCGCAGAATGCGTTCCCGGGCCGCTGCGGGAGATACGGTGGCTGCGATCTCGATGGTCATCGTGCGCCCCAGTGTAGTCGTGGACAGGAGCGTTGAACTGTGCGCATCATGAAGCCATGCCTTCAGAGACAGACCTGTCTTCCTCGCCCCCCGTACACGCGGGGGTCCACACCATCACCCGGGCCCCCGACGGTGATGCCGTCGTGGCGCCGTGGGGAGAGGTCGACTACGACTCCGCGCCCCTCCTTTACCGGGCCGTGAACGGGCTGACCGCCGGCGACGGCGGAGTGGTGCTGGACATGGCCGACGTCACCTTCATGGACATCGCCGGACTGCACTTCCTCCGGTACCTGCGCTCCTACGGCGAAGAGCACCGGAGGGCGGTGACGACGGTCAACTGGGGCCGCCAGCCGCAGCGCGTGCTCACCCTGGCCGGCTCTCTCCTGGACGAGCCGCCGCTCGGGGCCGGCCGCTGAGCCACCCCCTCTGAACCCACCGACCCTCCGTCTGTCCGGCCGGGGCCGCGGGACCAGCACAGCGCTGCGGTCCCCGTGCGTCCGCGGCCGCTCCGGGCGGCGCCGCCCGGGCGGACCGAATCCGAGTCCCCGGCGCGGGCCCGTCCCGCGGCACCGCCGCCGCGCGCACCGCCGGCCGCCCGAGTGCCGCCGCCTCCCTCGCGCCTCTCGCTCGCGCCTCTCCCCCGCGTCTTCCTCCCGCGTCCTTCGCGTCTCCCTGTGCCGCTTCCCCGCACCGCGGGGGCCACTGCCACGCCCGGCACCCTGCCACCACGGCCGTCACCTCGCCGTGAGCGCCAGGGGGTTCCGTCATAAATCAGGCCGTACACCGTTTCCGGAAGACCACCGGAGGTACCCGGAATGCCGATCAGAGCAGCGTTTCCACCGGCGTCCGGACCAGGACGCCGCTACTCGTCCGAAAGGTGACGGCCATGCACGTCCGCCATGATGAGAGAACCGCAGCCGGCAGGTCCCCGGTGCGCACCGCCGCCCAGGTGGTGGGGGCGGTCTTCCTGCTCGTCGGGATCCTCGGCTTCATCCCGGGCATCACCACCGACTACGACTCGCTCTCCTTCGCGGGACACGACTCCGGAGCGGAACTGTTCGGGATCTTCCAGGTCTCCGTCCTGCACAACCTCGTCCACCTGGCCTTCGGGGTCGCCGGACTGGCCATGGCGCGGACGGCTTCACTGGCCCGCGCGTACCTCGTCGGCGGCGGCGCCGTCTATCTGGTGCTCTGGCTGTACGGCCTGGTCATCGACAAGAGCTCGGACGCCAACTTCGTCCCGCTGAACTCCGCCGACGACTGGCTGCACTTCTTCCTGGGCATCGGCATGATCGGCCTGGGAATCCTGCTCGGCCGCGGGCACGGCCGCACCGCCTGAGCGGGCGCGCCCCGGTCCCCGGAGGGTCCGGCCGGAACGACGGATCCCCGTCCCGGCCGGACCCCGGTGTTTCCCGGCAGGGCCCTACGGCCTGGCGCGGTGCCCCGGGCGGCCGTGGGTGCGGCGGCGTTCCTTCAGCTCCGCCTCGTACACATGGCGGCGGCCCTCCATCAGCCGGTCGCGCACCCGCCGCTCCGTCTCCCTGAACTCGCGGTAATAGCCGTCGTCGTACTCCTCCACGATCTGGAAGGTCCACCGGCCGGCGAGGACGTTGCGGCCGATCAGCCCGTCCTGCACCTCATCGGCCAGTTCCCGGTGTCCTCCGGCGTGCAGCAGGCGGACGACCTCGTCCAGCAGGAAATCGGCGTGACCGGTGAGCTGGTGGAACGCGTAGAGCAGCCCCCGGGCCCGCTCGGTGTACTCCAGCGCCTCGGACAGTTTGCCCGCGGCCGCGACGGCGGTGTCGTCGGCGTCCTCGGGCCGCCGGTGCTGCGGATCGGGTCCGTCGGCCTTGTCCGCTGCGGTACCGGTTTCCATGGTCTCTCCGTGGGTTCTCTGCGGCGGGTGGGTCCCGCGTGGGCGATGAGGGGCGACGAGGAGCGCGCGGGCCGGGGGAACGTCCCGGCCTCGCTCCGCGCCGTGTCCGGAGCCCCGTGCCGGGGCGCTCCGTCCGCACCGCGTGGGTGCGGCCCGGCCCGGGTTCTTCTTCCGCACGGTTCCCGGCTCATGCGTGCCGGTCCGGCGTGGGCCCGTCCGTCCCCCGTTCGGAAGAGCCGGGCTGGCGCTCCGCGCCGGGCGTGCCAGAGTGGGGGCGCGGCACGCCCGCCCGCGTCCGCGCCGACACCCGCCGCTCCCGCCGGCGGCGGGCCGAGACCGGGAGGCCGATGTGGAGACGGGGACGGACGGGGACCGGCCCCCGCAGCGCTGTCTGGTGACCGGCGCCACCGGATACATCGGCGGCCGGCTGGTGCCGGAGCTGCTGGCCGCGGGCTTCGCCGTGCGGTGCCTGGCCCGAACCCCGGGCAAGCTCCGCGACCACCCCTGGGCCGGCCGGGTCGAGACCGTACGGGGGGATGTGACGGACGCGGAGTCGGTGCGGGCCGCGATGAGCGGGGTGGACGTGGCCTACTACCTGGTGCACGCCCTCGGTGCCGGTTCCGGGTTCGAGGAGACGGACCGCCGCGCGGCCCGGATCTTCACCGAGGAGGCGCACCGCGCCGGAGTCTCGCGGATCGTCTATCTGGGCGGGCTGACCCCGGCGGGGGTGCCCGAGCGGGAGCTTTCGCCGCATCTGCGGTCCCGGGCCGAGGTGGGACGGATCCTGCTGGACGGCGAGGTGCCGGCGGCGGTCCTGCGGGCGGCGGTGGTCATCGGCTCGGGCTCGGCCTCCTTCGAGATGCTCCGGCACCTCACCGAGCGGCTGCCGGTGATGGTCACACCCCGCTGGGTCCGCACCCGGATCCAGCCCGTCGCGGTACGGGACGTGCTCCGCTACCTCGTGGGCTGCGCCCGGCTCCCCGCGGAGGTCGACCGCGCTTTCGACATCGGCGGTCCCGATGTGACGACGTACCGGGAGATGATGCGGCAGTACGCGCGGACGGCCGGGCTGCCCCGGCGGCTGATCGTGACCCTGCCGCTGCTGAGCCCGGGGCTCTCCAGTCACTGGATCGGGCTGGTCACGCCGGTTCCCGCGCCGCTCGCCCGGCCACTGACCGAGTCACTGCGCCACGAGGTGGTCTGCCATGAGCACGACATCGCCCGCCATGTCCCGGACCCGCCGGAAGGGCTGACCGGGTTCCGGCGGTCGGTGGAGCTGGCCCTCCAGCGGATCAAGGAGGCCGACGTCGCCACCCGCTGGTCCTCGGCCTCCGTCCCCGGCGCCCCCAGCGATCCGCTGCCGACCGACCCGGACTGGGCCGGCGGTGATCTCTACACCGACGACCGGGAGCGGCTCGTCGAGGCCTCGCCCGAGGCCCTGTGGCGGGTGATCGAGGGCATCGGCGGCGAGCACGGCTGGTACTCCTTCCCGCTGGCCTGGGCCGTGCGGGGCTGGGCCGACCGGGCCGTCGGCGGGGTCGGCCTGCGGCGCGGCCGCCGGGATCCGCACCGGCTGCGCGTGGGCGACTCGCTCGACTTCTGGCGGGTGGAGGAGATCGAGCGGGGCCGGCTGCTGCGGCTGCGTGCGGAGATGCGCCTCCCCGGGCTCGCCTGGCTGGAGATGACCGCCGGGCGGGACGAGCGGGGCCGCACCGTCTACCGGCAGCGTTCGCTCTTCCACCCGCACGGCTTCGCCGGCCATCTGTACTGGTGGAGCGTCTCCCCGTTCCACGCCGTGGTGTTCGGCGGCATGGCCCGGAACATCGCCTCCGCCGCCGGGCGGTCCGCGCGGACGGAGGCCGGGACGGACGGATTCCTCGCGCGAAGGGGGCGCCGGGGAGCCGGGGCCGGCCGGAGCGGCGCGTCCGCGCACGGCCGGGGTCCCGGCCGGACGCGGGCGCCGGGGCCGGCCGCCAGGATCGCCGCCCTGGTCTCCCGGGGCGCCGGGAAGCCGGGGGCCTCCCGGCCCCGGCACTGAGAACCGCCTCCGGTGCCGCCCGCTTCCGCGCGGGCGCTCCCGGCCCGCCCCGGCCCTCCGCGGGCGGCGCCGCGTACGGGACGGGGAGGGCGGGCCGGGTCCCCGGGGTCACCAGCGGCTGTGCACCTGCGCCCGGATGCGGCGGTCGTACAGCTCGCGGACGGCGTCCAGGGTGGCCTGCGGCAGCGGCGGCAGCGTGGCGGCCTCCGCGTTGGCCCGTGCCTGCTCGGGCGAACGGGCGCCGGGGATGACCGAAGTGACGCCGGGCTGCTGGACGATCCAGCGGAGCGCGGTCTGGGCCGGTGTGGCGCCCTCGGGGGCCAGTCCGGCGAACTCGGCGGCGGCCTCGACACCGGTGGCGAAGTCCACACCCGAGAAGGTCTCGCCCTGGTCGAAGGCCTCGCCGTGGCGGTTGTACGTCCGGTGGTCGTCCGCGGAGAAGACGGTGTCCCGGGTGTAGCGGCCGGACAGCAGTCCGGAGGCCAGCGGCACCCGGGCGATGATGCCGACGCCCGCCTCGGCGGCGGCGGGGAGCACCCGCTCCAGCGGCTTGAGCCGGAACGGGTTGAGGATGATCTGCACGCTCGCCGTCCCCGGGCGGGCGATCGCGGCCAGCGCCTCCTCGCAGGTCTCCACGCTCACCGCGTACGCGGCCACCCGCTTCTCGGCCACCAGGGTGTCGAGGGCGTCGAAGACGGCGTCCGAGGAGTACACCGGGGTGGGCGGGCAGTGGAGCTGCACCAGGTCGAGGGTGTCGACGCCCAGGTTGGCCCGTGAACGGTCGGTCCAGGCACGGAAGTTGTCCAGGTTGTAGTGCTCGGGAAGCTGCTCCGCCCGGCGGCCCATCTTGGTGGCGGTGAAGATCCCGGCGTCGGGGCGCTCCCGGAGGTAGCGGCCGATCAGCTGCTCGCTGCGGCCGTCGCCGTACACGTCCGCCGTGTCGAAGAAGGTGACGCCGGACTCCACCGCGGCGTCGAGCACGGCGAGGGCGTCCTCCTCCCGGATCTCGCCCCAGTCCGCTCCGAGCTGCCATGTTCCCAGTCCGACGACGGACACCTCGCGGCCCGTCCTGCCCAGTACTCGCTGTTCCATGGGATCGATCCTACGTTCGCCCGGGCGGGGCCGGACCGGCCGGCGGAACGGCGGGGCGTCCGGGGAGCGGGCCGCTGACCGGGAAGATTGCGCGGGACGGGTCAGGGTAGCCGCTCCGTTTGTACGGGAGATTCCCACAGGGCGGAGGAACTGGTGAGCCAAGCGAATATTTTCGTCATCGGGATGGACGAGGGGAATCTGGACACGCTCCAGGACGTCCCCCTGGCGGTGAATTACCGTTTTCATCCGCTGCTGACCATCGAGGAACTCCAGGTCGGCGACATTCCCGTGGTGGAACTGATCGAGAAGGCCCAGGCGAAGCTGGACGCCTTCGAGGGAAGCATCGACGCCATCGTGGGCTACTGGGATTTCCCGGTGAGCACGCTGGTCCCCATTCTGTGCGCACGCTATGGACTGCACAGCACGAGCCTGGAATCCATCGTCAAGTGCGAGCACAAGTACTGGAGCCGGCTGGAGCAGCGGAAGGTCATCGACGAGCACCCGCGCTTCGCGGTGGTGGATCCGTTCTCGGAACCCGGTCCGCCCGAGGGGTTGTCCTTCCCGATGTGGCTCAAGCCCGTCAAGTCCTTCTCCTCCGAACTGGCCTTCGGCGTCAAGGACGAAAAGGAGTTCCACGAGGCGATCGGCGAGATCCGCGAGGGCGTTTCGCGCGTCGGCAAGCCCTTCGAGTACATCCTCGACCAGCTGGAGCTGCCGGCGGAGGTCGAGGAGGCGGGCGGTCAGGCGTGCCTGGCCGAGGAGTCGCTCAGCGGCGAGCAGTTCGCCGCCGAGGGCTACGTCCACAACGGCGAGGTCACCGTGTACGGCGTCCTCGACTCCATCAACTACCCGGACTCCCCCTGCTTCCTCCGCCACCAGTACCCCACCCAGCTGCTGCCCGAGTCCGTCGTGGAACGGATCAAGGACGTGTCGAAGCGGGTCATCTCGCAGATCGGCATGGATTCCGCGACGTTCAGCATCGAGTACTTCTACGACAAGGAGACCGATGAGCTGAATCTGCTGGAGATCAATCCGCGGCACTCGCAGTCGCACGCCGAGATGTTCGAGTACGTCGACGGCGTGCCGAACCACCACTGCATGCTCAGCCTGGCCCTCGGCCAGGACCCGCGGCTGCCGCAGGGCGAGGGGCCGTACCAGGTGGCCGCCAAGTGGTACTACCGGCGCTTCGAGGACGGTGTGGCGCGGCGGGTGCCGACCGAGGAGGAGATCGAGCGGCTGCAGGAGGAGGTACCGGGGGTGAAGATCGAGATCGTGCCCGGCCGGGGCCAGCGGCTCTCGGACCTCCCGGGCCAGGACAGCTACAGCTTCGAGCTCGCCCATCTCTTCATCGGCGCGGACAGCGAGGAAGAGCTCTGCGAGAAGTACGACCGGTGTGTGGCGGCGCTTCCCTTCGAATTCGACGCCGCACCCGAGGAGGAGCGCGACTGATTCATGCGAGCCGTCACCAGCCTGCCCTGCGCGATCAAGGAAGAGGAGCACGTCCGGATCCCGGTCTCGGACGGCACCCGGCTCTCGGCCCGGATCTGGCGGCCGACCGCCTCGGACGACGAGCCGGTGCCCGCGGTGCTGGAGTACATCCCGTACCGCAAGCGTGACCTCAGCTCCGTACGCGACTCCATCCACCACCCCTACATGGCCGGTCACGGCTACGCCTGTGTACGGGTCGACATCCGCGGCACCGGCGAGTCCGAGGGCGTCCTCACCGACGAGTACCTGGAGGTGGAGCAGACCGACGCCGAGGACGTCCTCGCCTGGCTGGCCGACCAGCCGTGGTGCGACGGACGCACCGGCATGATGGGCATCTCCTGGGGGGCCTTCAGCGCCCTCCAGGTCGCGGCCCGCCGGCCGCCGAGTCTGCGGGCGATCGTCATCGCGTCCTTCACCGACGACCGCTACGCCGACGACATGCACTACATGGGCGGCTGTCTGCTCTCGGACAACCTGGCCGAGGCGGGCACCATGTTCGCCTACGCCACCTGCCCGCCGGACCCCGCGCTCGTCGGGGACCGCTGGCGCGACATGTGGCGGGAGCGCCTGGAGAACAGCCGCCCCTGGGCCGCGGAGTGGCTGCACCACCAGCGGCGCGACGACTACTGGCGGCACGCCTCGGTCTGCGAGGACTACTCGGCCGTGCGGGTGCCGGTGCTGGCCTCCAGCGGCTGGGCGGACGGCTACTCCAACGCCGTGACGCGGCTGCTGGAGAACCTGGACGTCCCCCGCCGCGGGCTGATCGGCCCCTGGTCGCACAAGTATCCGCACCTGGGCGAGCCCGGCCCGGCCATCGGCTACCTCCAGGAGGTCGTCCGCTGGTGGGACCACTGGCTCAAGGACAAGGACAACGAGGCCATGGACGGGCCGATGCTGCGCGCCTGGATGCAGGAGAGCGTGCCGCCGTCCACGTCCTACGAGGAGCGCCCTGGCCGCTGGGTCGGCGAGCCGGCCTGGCCCTCTCCGCACATCGAGCGGATGTCCCATCCGCTGAGCCGGCACCGGATCGGCGCGCCGGGCGAGACGACCGCCGACGGGACGGAGATGACGGTGCAGTCGCCGCTGTCCGTCGGGCAGTTCGCCGGCAAGTGGGCCTCGTACAACGCGCCGCCGGACCTCCCCTACGACCAGCGGGAGGAGGACGGCGGGTCGATGGTCTTCGACACCGATCCGCTGCCCGAGCGGCTGGAGATCCTGGGCGCCCCGACGGTGGAACTCGACCTGTCGGTCAGCGAGCCGGTGGCGATGGTGGCGGCGCGGCTGTCGGACGTGGCGCCGGACGGCCGTGCCACCCGGGTCAGCTACGGCCTGCTGAACCTCACCCGCAGGGACGGCCGGGCCGCGCCGGAGCCGCTGGTGCCCGGGGAGCGGTACCGGGCGGTGGTGCAGCTCAACGGCACGGCTCAGGCCTTCCCGCCGGGGCACCGGATCCGGCTGTCGCTGTCGACCTCGTACTGGCCGCTGGCCTGGCCGCCGCCGCGGCCGGTGCTGCTGGCGGTGTACTCCGGCGCCAGCGCGCTGACGCTGCCGGTGCGGCCCGCGGCCGAGCCGGACGAGGTGGCGGCGCGGCCCTTCGACGAGCCGGAGGGCACACCCCCGCTGGAGGCCACCCAGGTGTCCCCGCCCGAGCAGCGCTGGACCGTCTCCCGCGACCTGGTCGGCTACAACGCGTCGCTGGAGATCGTCAAGGACAACGGCACCGTGCGCTACGAGGACATCGGCCTCGAAGCGGGCCGCCGCGCCTACGAGCGGTACGACTCGGTGGCCGACGACTTCCAGTCGGTGCGCGGCGAGTCGGCGTGGACGATGACGTTCCGCCGGGACGGCTGGGAGGTGCGGACCGTGACCCGTACGGTGCTCCGCTCCACGGAGACGGAGTTCCTGCTGCACGCCACGCTCGACGGCTACGAGGGCGGGGAGCGGGTGTTCTCCCGCAACTGGAACGAGACGGTGCCCCGCGACCATCTCTGAGCCGGCTTCCCGGCACGGCACACCGCCCGGGCCCGTACCCGCGCGACGGCGCCCGGCGGGGGTCCCTGCCCGGCGGGCGCCGCGCGGTCCGCCGCCGGGGCGGGCACCGGGCCCGGGCAGCGGCGCGCCGGTCAGTACTCCCGGCCGAGCAGTTCCCTGAGGAACTCCCGGCTCTCCTCCGGGGGTTCCGCCTCCGCGCACAGCCGTTCCATGATCAGCCCGTACTGGTCGACGTCCTCCCGCTTGTCGAGGTACACCGCGCCGGTCAGCTGCTCCAGATAGACCTTGTCCGGCAGGTCCGGCTCCCGGAACCGCAGCAGCGTGACGGGGGTACCGGCCGCGGCGTTCGCGCCCACGCTGAACGGCGCCACCTGGAGCGACACGCTCGGCAGCTCGCTCACGGCCAGCAGATGCTCCAGCTGGGCGCGCATCACCTCCGGGCCGCCGAAGGGCCGGCGCAGCACCGCCTCGTCCACGACCGCCCAGAGCTTCGGGGCGTCCGGCCGGGTGAGCAGCTTCTGCCGGGCGAGCCGCAGCTCCACCAGGCGGTCGATCTTGCGCCGGGGGGCGTCCGGGTAACCGATCCGGGTCACCGCCCGCGCGTACGCCTCGGTCTGGAGAAGGCCGGGGAGGAACTGCACCTCGTAGGTGCGGATGAGCTGGGCGGACTCCTCCAGACCGATGTGCAGCTCGAACCAGTCCTCCAGGACGTCGCTGTACTCGTGCCACCAGCCGGGGCGGTTGGCCCGGCGGCCGAGGGTGAGGTAGTCCGAGCGCTCGTCCGGGTCGTGGACTCCGTAGAGGGTGAGCAGATCCTCCAGGTCACGGGTCTTGAAGCCCACCTGCCCGCGTTCGAGACGGCTGATCTTCGCATGGGAGGCGCGGATCGCCCGGCCGGCCGCCTCCGGGGTGATGCCGCGTTCCCGGCGCAGCCGCCGCAGCTGGGCGCCGACCACGATCCGCAGCACGGTGGGCCCGGCCTCGGGCCGGTCCAGGTAGCGCCGTACGGGTAAGGCGTCGTCCGGTTCCGTGAGCGCGTTCACCGCGGCACCTCCTGCCCGGTGCGCGGCCGCCCGCTCCTGGGGAGACGGCGGGCGGCCGGTCCCCCGCCGGCGACCGCCGAGCCGGTCACGCGGACTGCTCCCGTCTCGCCAGGGCGTCGAAGTCGCCGTCCTTCGCCCCGCGGACGAAGGCGGCCATCTCCTCCCGGGTCCAGACCAGCACGGGTCCTTCCGGGTAACGGGAGTTGCGCACCGCGATCCTGCCCCCGGGGAGTACCGCGAGTTCCACGCAGTTGCCGCCCGGCGCGCTGCGGTGGCTTTTCCTCCATGTCACGCTCTCCAAGTCGTCCGCCCGGTCGGGCCGCTCGTCACCGCCGGTCCCCGCCATCCCAGCCTCCTCCGCCGCTGGGCGGACGGCTCCGCGCCCGCCCCGGAAACCCCTCGCACAGGCCCTCATATGCCGTACGCGAGACTCTAAGTGCGGCCGCGTGCACCGCACCAGCCGGAGCACGGCGGTCCGGAGCCCCTCCTTCGCGCGCGGTGCGCTTCGGGTCAGGGCTTGCGGGCGACGCCGACGTAGAGCGGGATGTCGGTGTCGGAGAGGGTCTCCGCGCCCACGTCGACCGGATCGGGGCGCCAGCGCTGGGCGACTTGGAGGCCCGGCTCCACGAGGTCGAGGCCGTCGAAGAAGCGCTGCACCTCGTCCTTGCTCCGCGGCGTCACGTTCGACCCCTTGGCCTTGAAGTTGTCCGAAACCTGTTTCAGCATGGCCGGTTCGAAGTCGTTCGTGGCATGGCTGAGCACGAGGTGGCTGCCCGGGGGAAGGTCCCGGAGGAGGCGGGCGACGATGCCGTACGGGTCGGCCCGCTCCGGAAGCCAGTGCAGCACCGCCACCAGGGTCACCGCTACGGGCTGTCCGAAGTCGAGCGTCGCGCGGAGCCGGGGGTGCTCCAGGATGCCGTCGGGGTCGCACAGATCGGCCTCGATGTAGGCGGTCCGGCCCTCGGGGGTGGACTCGTGCAGGGCCCGTGAATGGGCCAGCACGATCGGGTCGTTGTCGGTGTAGACGACCCGGCAGGCGGGGTCGGCGTCCTGGACGACCTCGTGGAGATTGGGCGAGGTCGGTATGCCGGTGCCGATGTCGAGGAACTGGCGGACCCCGGCCTCCCGGGCCAGGTACCGCACGGCGCGGTGCATGAAGGCGCGGTTCTGGTGCGCCACCAGGCCGGCCATCGGCATCGTCTCCAGCAGCTGTTCGGCCGCCTTCCGGTCCTCCGGGTAGTTGGTCTTGCCGCCCAGCAGGACGTCGTACACGCGCGCGGCGTGCGGCCGGTCGGTGTGGAGTTCGACCGGCGGCCTGGACCCGGTCCGCATCCATCCCTCCGCGTCCACCATGCTGCACCGCTCCTTCCCCGCCGCCCGCTGCCGGACGGGCCGTCAACTGTGCTGACGACCCTACTGTGTTGGGGCTCCGCAGCGGCCCGCTTCCCAGGGCTCGCGCGGGCCGCCGACAGCCGCGGCGGGCGGGCCCGGCCGTCCGCCGCGGCTGCCGGCACGCGGAAGCGGTGGTCCGGGTTCCGTTTGGCCCGCGCCCTCTCCGGGGAACCCTCGGGGCCATGACCACACTCCAGGACGGCGCCCTCGCCGCCGCCTTCGACCGGGCCTCGGGCTCCTACGACCGCCTCGTCGCCGCCAACCCGGGCTACCACGCGCATCTGCGGCTGTCCGCCGGCCGGCTCGCGCTGCCCGCGCAGGGGGCCGGGATGCGGGTGCTGGATCTGGGCTGCGGCACGGGCGCCTCGACGGCCGCCCTGCTCGCCGCCGCGCCCCGCGCCCGGATCACGGCGGTCGACGCCTCGGCGGGCATGCTGCGGCAGGCGGCCGCCAAACGCTGGGACGGCGACGTCGAGTTCGTCCACGCCGCGGCGGAGGACTTGCCCCGGCCGGGCGCGGAGGGCCCGTTCGACGCCGTCTTCGCCGCCTACCTGGTACGGAACGTGGCGGACCCGGACGCGGTGCTGCGGACGGTACGCGAGCTGCTGCGCCCGGGCGGGCGACTGGCCGTGCACGAGTACACGCTGACCGGGACCCCGTTCCACCGGCTCGTCTGGTCGGCGGTCTGCTGGGGCATCGTGATCCCGGCCGGTTCCCTGTCCCGGGGCGACGCCTCGCTCTACCGTCATCTGTGGCGCAGCGTGCTGGACTTCGACACCGCGGGCGCCTTCCGCGAGCGGCTGGCCCGGGCGGGGCTGCCGCCGGTGCGGACCGCTCCGGTGACGGGCTGGCAGCGCGGGATCGTGCACACCTTCCTGGCCGAGCGGCCCAGCGGCGCGGAGGACACCGGGGGCCGGGGCGGCGAAGGTCCCCGGAAAGGCGAGGGATGAGTCCCGCGGCGGGATGACGCCCCGGCCCGTCCCGCGCGGAACACCGCCGCCCCGGCTCCCGCCCCGCCCGTCCGGACCCGCCCCCGTCCGGACCCGCCCCGGCACCTGCCGCACGGGCGGCGGGCATGTGGGCGAAGCCCGGGACCCCGTGCCCCGTCAGTCGCCGGTGGCGGTGGCCGGTGCGTCGATCAGCTGCCGGGCGCGTGCCTCCTCCCTCAGGAGGATCTCGACCAGGGGGCCGGTGCCCGGATCGGCCGTCGATCCGCTGCCGGAGCAGGCCGGCCTCACCGCGCTCCGGCCCGCTGACTCATCGATGTACTGCTCGAAGGACCGGGGGTCGGCCGCCAGACGGACGCGATCACCGGTCAGAGCGCCGCGCGCCGAGGCGTGGTCGATGCCGAGGCGGGCCAGCCGCTCCCCGCCCGTGTACCCCCCGGGCGGATCCCAGGACACCCACGGTGTTCCAGTCGGGCTCCTTGATCACTGCCATGGCCTTCCCTTCGTGCGGTCGCTGCTGTGCAGCCTCCCCGGACCGGGACGGGGACCGCATCGCCCGGGAGGCGGATCTCCGTTGCCTCTCCGGGGGGACGTGAACCGGCTTGCGTCTCAAGCGACTTGAGGTACCACAGTGACCCCGTGAACGACCACGAGCTGTACCCCGTCGGAGACGCCGCGCGCCGCAGCGGCCTGAGCGTGAGTGCCGTCCGGTTCTACGCCGACGCCGGGCTGGTCGAGCCCACGGGCCTGAACGGGGCCGGCCACCGGATGTACGACATCGCCGCCATCGCCCGGCTGGAACTCGTCCGTACCCTGCGCGAGCTGGACACCGGCCTGGACGAGATCCGCCGCCTGCTCGAAGGCGGCACGACCCTGCACGCCCTGCTCACCACGCACCTGGGCATCGTCGAGCGCCGGGAGCGCATCCTGCGGGCCAGGCGGGCGGTGCTCAGAACCCTGATCGAACAGGGGGGCGGCACGCCCGCTCAAGCCGGCCTGATGCACAAGCTCGTCTCGATGACCGACGAGGAACGCGAACAGACCATCGATGACTTCTGGTACGACGCCGGCGAGGACCTGGACGTCCCCGAGGGCTTCGTCGACCGGTTGCGGACGATGCGCCCGGTCCTGCCCGCGGACCCCACGGCAGCCCAGTTCGAGGCCTGGATCGAGCTGGCCGACCTGGTGACGGATCCCGGGTTCCGCGACGCGGTCCGCGCCTACCTGCGGGACGCCTACTCCACTCCGGAGGCGCAGGTCCTGGCGACCGGCCCGTTGCAGGACTTCATCCACGTGACCGGGGCCCCGCCGATGGAGGAGCTCCTGGCCGCGTACCGTGCCGGAGAACCGCCCCGGTCCGCCCGGGCCCAGCAGGCCGTCACCCGCTTCATGGCAGCGGCCACCGCGCTGTCCGGCACACCGCTCACCCCCGAAGTCCGCAACCGGATGGCCGACGGCTGCCGTCAGATACCCGGCATCCTGCGCCGGGTCACCGAAGAGGAAGCCACCTCCGGGGGCCCCGTCTACGACGACACCCACGGCCGGTATCTGTCCCTGGTGGCGCGGATCAACGGGACCGCGCCCGAGGACCATCACGACCCCATCCCCTACGCCTGGATCGCCGACGCCATGCGGGACGCGGGACGGCCGCACCCCCGGCGACCGGGGACCGAAGCGGCTGGAGCCACGGAGATCACAGATCACCCGGTCAACGGACGCTGACGGTCTCCCGGACAGGGGGCGAGCTTCGGAGGCCGGGGCCGGGCCGAAGCCGGGCGGCCTCCTCCGCACCGGCGCCCCGCCACTCCCTCAGCCGGCCAGCTCCGGGTAGCCGAAGAGACCGGCGTACTCGGCGGGCAGCCGGCTGAGCAGCACGTCCCGCTCACCGCGGCCGATCCGGTCGGCCAGCGTGGACAGCACCGCGCGGGCGGCCACCTCGGCGCTCTCCTCGTCCTCACCGGTGGCCTCGGCCACATGGGCGACGAACGTCCGCACCCCCCAGTCCCGGGCCGCGGCCTCCGCGTCATTGATCATGTCGGCCAGCGGCTCGGGCAGCTGGTCGGCCAGATGACCCGCGATATCGGGCGTCAGCCGGGTGCCCAGCGCGGTCAGGACGGCCCTGGTGACCCGGTCCGCTTCGTCCGCGCTGTATCCACCGCGCTCGCGCACGGCTGCGAGGAAGGCTCCGTACGGCATGGGATGGCTCACTCCTTGTGTGGGCGGATATCCGGGCCCGGCGCCAGGGATACCGGCCGGGTCCGGGGCGATTCGCACCGTCCGCGGCGAATGTCCTTCTAGAGGTACCAGGGGCCCTCCGCTTCAAACAGCTTTCGCCCGGCTGCCCGGCCCTCCCGCGGGACGGATAGGGGGACGCACGCACAGCCGCCCCGGGCCGGGCACGGCACAGGACGGCTGCACGGAGGACGCGCCATGGAGCGGGAGCGGACGGCCGGTCAGGTCGTCACGGCAGTCCGGCAGGCACCCCTGCCGCCGGGACTTCCGCGAACCGGCCGCCGGTCATTCCCTCCCGATGAAGCAGCCGGCGCAGACCGTGCAGTTCCCTCCGAGTCGCGTCACCAGTTCCCGCACGACCTGCCGGGCCACCGGGTCGGTCCGGACCGCGGGCGGAGCGACGCACACCTCCCGCCCTGTCCGGGTGCGGGCCACCCATCCGCGGAAGGCCGGCCCGTGGTCAGCAATCACCAGAGTGCTGCGCATGGTTCCCCCTTTTCAGGAGTGGGAGAACCCCCGAGTGACCGTCCGATCGTGCCACTTCCGTCGCCTCCGGGCCCAGGAATCCTGCAGAGCGCCGCGCCGCGGCGGAGCACACCGCTCCCGGCCGGGCCCGCGCCTCCGCCCCGCCCGCCGCCCGCCGTCCCCGTCCGCTCAGATCAGCCCTCTGCGGCGCAGGTCCTCCAGCACCCGCTCGTTCATCTCCCGGATCTTGCTCGCCTGCAGATCGGTGACCGCGATCGCCGCGCTCTCGAGGGCCTGCCGGATACCGGCCTCCACCTCCTCCCTGGGGAACGAGGCGATGACGACCCCCGCGTCGGCATCCGCCCGCTCGACCGGGACCGGCTCCCCGCCGGAGAGTACGAGGCGGCAGCTGCCCGGCGCCCAGCCCAGAGCCCGCTCCATGTGCGCGTAGCTGGTGTCACGGACCCGCGCACCGCGCTCGACCCGCTTCCAGGTGTCCTTGCTGATGCCGGCGGACCGCGCGGCCGGCTCGACACCGAGGCCGAGATCCAGCCGGCGCCGCGTGACGCGCTCTGCCAAACGATCGAGGTGGGGAACCATGCGCCCATCCTCTCAGGACCGGCTAGGACCGGCTAGGACTTGGCATATGCACCGCAAAATAAGCGGGAGTTAGCGAAGCTTCGCGCCAACTAGCCGTGAAAACCCGCTAATTGCGACTGGACATAGCCGCTAACTCCCGCTACTTTCTCCGCCATGCAGAGTCCCTCACCCACGTATCCCGTGGACGGGGCGGTCGTCCGGGACCTCCGCATGCGCAGCGGCATCGGGATCCCCCAGCTCGCCGAGCGGGTGGGCATCACCGCCAGCTATCTCAGCCGCATCGAAGTCGGAACCAGACGCCGCATGCGTCCGGCCACCTACCGCCGCCTCCGCTCCGCCCTGGGCCTCCCGCCCGACGACACCCGGATCCTCGCCCCGCGACCTGCCGTCCCCGCCCCCGACCAGGAAGGCACCGCCGTGACCACACCGGATGACACCCGGACCGCCCTCCCGCACACGACCGCCGAGCAGCGGCTCGTGGCACGTGCCCGCGACGGGAGCCCCGAGGCCTTCGCCGCTCTCTACGACCGCTATCACCGGCAGGTGTTCGCCTTCGTCCAGCACCGGGTGCGCAACACCGCCTTGGCGGAGGACGTCACCAGCGAGACGTTCCTCCGCGCCCTGCGCGGCATCGGCACCTTCTCCTGCCGGGGCGGGGCCTTCGGCGCCTGGCTGACGGTGATCGCGCGCAACATCGTCATCGACCACTACAAGTCCGGCCCGGCCCGGCGCGAGGTCTTCCCCGGGGAGGTGGTCCACGGCGACCTCCACGAGCGGGCGGCCGAGGACCGGGTCATCGAGGCCCACACCCATGCCGCCCTGTGGGCGGCCGTCGGCCGGCTGAGCTCCCTGCAGCAGGAGTGCGTGACCCTCCGCTTCCGGCGGGGGATGTCGGTCGCCGAGACGGCCAGGATCATGGGGAAACGGGAGGGCGCGGTCAAGACCCTCACCCACCGGGCCGTACGGAGCCTGGCACGCTCGCTCCCCGCCGGCCATCCGGTGGTCGCCGCATGACCCTGAATCCCAACCTCCCGCACGCCCTGCGGATCATCCGCAAGGCGCTGGCGGCCTACAGCGGGCCGGAGCTGGAACTGCGCATCGCGGTCGACCTGGACGCCGCCGGGCTCCTCACCGACATCAACGCCATGGGCCGCGTCGATCGCACCGAGGTCACCCCGGAGGCCGTTCCCGGGCCTCCCGGGGCCGACCGGCCGCCCCCGGACACCGTGCTGCCGCACCAGGGCATCGTGCTGCGCCGGACGGATCCGGCCGCCGATCCGCCCCCCGAGCCCGGCACGGTGACCCGGCTGCCGGCACCGGCGGAGTGGGAGGCCCGCTGCGCCCGCGCGGAGAAGGTCTTCGAGGACCTCGTCGACCACCACGGCGACCGCCCCGAGGTGCTCACCATCGAGCAGGACCACGACCGGGTCGTGGTCTGCATCCGGGCCCGGACCCTGGCCGACTGGGAACGGTGGCTCTCCGAGATCGGCGCCGGGGCGGCGGAGGACACCCGGCCGGCCGGATACGCCCAGCTGGCCTTCGGCACGCGGGCCGGCGTACCGGTGCGGCTCGTGGCCCACAAGGTACCGGGGCTGCTCCACGCGGCCTACCAGGAGGCGGTGCGGCCCTACTGTCTCTGGGGCCGCGTCTACGACCTGGCGCGGCCGCTGGCCGAGAACGGCGGGGACGGCAACCAGTGGCTGTTCCTCGGGATCCGCGACAAAAGCGGAATGCCGCTGCTGTCCGTACGGGGCCGCACGGAGCTGTGCACCCTGGAGAACATCGTCCGGCACGCCGGGCCGCTCACGCCCGTGGACACCGGCGCGTCCCCGCCGGTGACCGGCGGGGACGCGGACTGAGTCCGATCCGCTCCCGGGAAACGGCCCGCCCGGTACATGGACCGTCCCGCCGGTGGTAGTCAACTTTCAAGAACCGGTGCCGGAATGCCCCTGTCGGCGCCGGTTCCCGGGGCCGTCGGCCCGTCGCGCACCCCCTAGGGCGGTGGGCAGCCGGCCGGTCCGCCGGCGAGCGCGGCCGAGCACGGCGTTCGCTCCCGCCGGTCCGGAGGGCCGGACCCGTCCTTGTCCCACCCCCGAGTGGCAACCGGGCCCGGCCTTCCTCCCGGTGACGCCCCTTCTCCGCGGCGCCGTCCCCCTGCCCCGCGGCGCGCCTCCCGGCGGCACGCCGGGGCGGGAGACTCCGCGGTCACCGCGGCAGACGGTGCCTTGCCGGGCGCCGGCGGCGGCCGATGCGCACACCGAGCAGCACCAGGTCGGCGAGGAAGACGGCCACCGCGATGACGAGCAGGAAGAACAGCCCCTCGACGACCACCCCGGCGATGCCGAGTCCGACCGCGACGAGGACCAGGAACAGGAACAGGGCCATGGGATCTCCGATACGGGGGCGCTCAGCGCCGGGCCAGCCGGCGTCCGCCGGAGCCCTGCCGGTAGGGGCGTTCGTAGTGGGCGAAGACCGCCGCCTCCTCCTCGGCGAGGAGTTCGCCGTCCCGGTCGATCGAGGGGGCGTTCTTCACCTGCTTCCGCGAGACCCGGACCTTGAGATGGCCGGGCCCGACGGTGGCCCCGTCCAGCGGCACGAACACCAGCCGGCGCCGGGTCGGCAGGCCGACGAGGACTGCCGAGAAGGCCGGCTCGTCGGAGGAGGTGTCGACATAGACGGACTCCAGTTCCCCGATCCGCCGGCCCTCGGCGTCCAGCACGGCGTGGCCGCGCCAGTCCTTGATGTTCTCGGCCTCGAACACCGCATGTCCTCCGTTCTCCGCGGGCGCTTCCCGGTCCCGTCCTCATCCGTCCTATCCGCATACGGCGCCGTCCGCGCGCCGGGAGCGCACGGGCGGCGGGATCCGTACGCCTGACGGGCTATCGGACGGGCCCCGGAGGATCACCGGCGCCGCGGGCACGGAGGAGCGGCCGCCCCCCGGGGGGCCTGAACCGGGCGGCCGGAATGGCCGGATCGGCGCGGTGACCGGGCGGTCCCGTCCGGCCGATGGCCGGGGGCGGGTGTTCCCGGGGCCTATGCTGTGCCGGGTGGCGAACGAAGAAGTGCAGCGCCTGGCGCGTATACGGATGCAGGTGACGGGAGAGACCTTCGACGAGGCTCTCGCCGCCCTGGAAGGCCGTTCCGCCGGCACAGGACGCGAGGACCGGCCGGAGCCGGACCCGGAGACGGCGGAGAGCGCGGCCGGTACCGGCGCGACCGTCATCGACCTGGCCGGGCGGGAGAGAACGGCGGGCACGGCCCGCGGAAGCCGGCGCCGCACGCCCGCACGCCCGCGCAGAACGCCCGGGGCCGCGAACGGGCAGCAGGAGGAGAGAGGCTGACGGCCGGAGGCCCGCCTCGCCGGTCACCGCCGGCCCGGCCGCCCCGGTCCGCGCTCGGAGGGCCGGGCCGGCGGTGCGTCAGACGAGCTGCGCCCGGCCGAACAGCAGGGCGTAGCCGCCGGGAAGCCGGTCGATGATCCGGTCCAGCAGCTCGCGGTCCACCCCATCGGCGAGGACGCTCAGAACCGAGCTGGTGTCCCAGCGGGCGGTCGCGGAGGTCGCTCCCTCGGTCCGGGCGGCGATCCCGTCCACGAACTCCGCGGCGGCCAGCGGCCGGCTCACCGGCCGCTGCGTGATGAGCACCCGGGCCGCCTCCGGCGGGAGCCGGCGGGCCAGCAGATGCCGCTCCGCCCGGCCGAGCTGACCGGCCAGCGCCGAGAGCACGACACGGATCACCCGTTCGGCTTCCCGCCGGGTCGGATACTCGCCGCGTTCCCGGACCTGCTCGGTGAACTCACTCCAGCGCATGCGCGCGCTCCTCCTCATTTCCCCTCACGACGACTGACAGACGGTGCGCGACACCCGGCGGCCCGGGGCGCATGCCCGGCGGCGGCCCGGTCCGTCGCGCAGAACACGGCACACGGCACGGCGCACAGGAGGGTGCCGCGGCCGCCACTGCGCGGCCCCGGCACCCCGCGGCGGGTCAGGAACGGAGCTCCCTGCGCTCGCTGCCGCCCGAAATCTGGATCTTGCGCGGCTTGGCCTGCTCGGCGACCGGGATCCGCAGGGTCAGCACACCCGCCTCGTAGGAGGCTTCGATCCGCTCGGTGTCGAGGGTGTCGCCGAGGAAGAGCTGCCTGCTGAAGCTTCCGGCGGGACGCTCGGCGGCGATCACCTCGGCGTCCTCGGGAGCCGGCGACCTGCGCTCGGCCCGCACGGTGAGGACGTTGCGCTCGACGTCGAGGTCGATGCTCTCGGGGTCGATCCCCGGAAGGTCGAAGTGGACGATGAAGTCCTCGCCCGACCGGTACGCGTCCATCGGCATGCCCGAAGGCCGGGTGACGCTGTCGAACATCTGCTGGGCGAACCGGTCCAGGTCGCGGAAGGGGTCGGTACGCATGAGCATCACGGGTCATCTCCCTCCATGTGGCACTGCTTGCGATGCCCTACACACTTCTTATATACACCGCACGAGAAAACTTGACAAGCTGCCACTCAACCCCGTCCTTTATGCAGGTCAGAGCGGGTCGACCGGCAGAGCAGCACCCCCGTTTCCCTTGCCGGGAGAGGGGATCAGGGACGCCCCCTCCCCCGCCGCGGGTGGTGCGGTGGGCCGGGACCGCGGGCGCCGGGCTACCAGCGTTCCGTGTTGGGCTGGAAACTCCCCACGTAGCGGCGCATGTAGCTCGCGTCGTCGCGCTTCCTCAGACCGCAGCGGAGGTAGTCCTCGTGGGCGCGGGCGAGGGCGTCCTCGTCCAGTTCGACTCCGAGCCCCGGCCCGTCGGGCACTCTGACGGCGCCGTCGCGGAATTCCAGGGTCCCGGGGACGATGACGTCGGTCTCCTTCCACGGCCAGTGGGTGTCGCAGGCGTAGCTGAGATGCGGGGTCGCGGCGGCCACGTGGACCATCGCGGCGAGGCTGATCCCGAGGTGGCTGTTGGAGTGCATGGACAGGCCGATGCCGAAGGACCGGCAGAGGACGGAGAGGGCCTGGGTGTCGCGCAGGCCGCCCCAGAAGTGGTGGTCGGAGAGGACGACGCCCACCGCCTTCGCCCGGATGGCCGGTTCGAGGTCGTCGAAGCGGACCACGCACATGTTCGTGGCGAGCGGCATGCCCGCCTCCTCGGCCACTCGCGCCATGCCGGTGATGCCGGGGGTGGGGTCCTCCAGGTATTCGAGGACGCCGTCCAGGGCGCGGGCGACCTCGATGGCGGTGTCGGGTTTCCAGGCGCCGTTGGGGTCGATGCGCAGCGGGTGGCCGGGGAAGGCCGCGGCGAGGGCCCGGATGCCCTCGGTCTCCTGCGCGGGCGGGAGGACGCCGCCCTTGAGCTTGAGGGAGCGGAAGCCGTAGGTGTCCAGCATGTGCCGGGCCTCGCCGACGAGGGTTTCCGGGGTGAGCACCTCGCCCCAGTCGTCGGCCTCCGCGCCCAGGTGGGCGCCGTACTTGTAGAAAAGGTAGGCGGAGAACTCGACCTCGTCCCGGGCCCGGCCGCCGAGCAGGTCGCAGACCGGCCGGCCGAGGAGCCGCCCCTGGGCGTCGAGGGCGGCCACCTCGAAGAGCGAGTAGACGCTGGCGAGGGTCTTGCCGGTGGAGAAGCCGCCGGTGAGGCCGTGCAGATCGGTGTACACGGTCTCGCCGACGACGCGCTCGACCGTCCGGCGCAGGCCCGGCAGGTCGAACACGTCCCAGCCGGTGAGCTGTTCGGCGACCCGGCGGGCCTGGGTGAGGAACGCCTCGTCGCCGTAGGACTCCCCGAGCCCGGTCACGCCGTCCTCGCCGACGAGCCGCAGCACGCTGCGCAGCGCGTACGGTTCGTGCACGCCCATGGCGTTGAGCAGCGGCGGGTCGGCGAAGGCGACGGGGGTGAGGAGGGCCTCCCGTATTCTCATCGGCCGCCCGCCTCCAGCCCGGCGAGGACGGCGAGGCCGTGGTCGATGATCCGCTCCAGCCGCCGGAGCTGGCCGTCGGTGGGCTCGGCGAGCGGCGGCCGGACCGGGCCCACCTTCTGGCCGCGCAGCCGGGCGGCGGCCTTGACCAGGGAGACGGCGAAGCCGGGGGTCTCGTCGCGGAGGGCCACCAGGGGCAGGTAGAAGCCGTTCAGCAGGGTTTCCATGGTGGAGCCGTCGCCCTCGGAGAGGGCTCGGTGGAAGCGCTGGGCGATCTCGGGCACGCAGCCGTGGACGGCGGAGGAGTAGCGCTCGACGCCGATGGCGGCGTAGGCGCGCGCCGACATCTCGGCGGTGGGCAGTCCGTTGAAGAAGAGGAAGTCCCGTCCCCGGCCGCCGGCGGCGCGGACCGCGGTGACGATGCGGCTCATCCGCTCGATGTCCCCGTGGCCGTCCTTGATGCCGATCACGGAGGGGACGGAGAGCAGGGAGACCGCTGACTCCTCGGTGAGGACGCTGGTGGCGCGGTGGTAGACGATGAGCGGCACGCCGGTGCCGCCCGCCGCGTACCGCACGTGGGCGACGAGGCCGGCGGGCGGGCCGGTGACGAGGTACGGGGGCAGCAGCAGGACGCCGTCGGCCCCGGCCGCCGCGGCCGCCGCGACACCCGCGCGGGCGGTCGCGGCGCCGCCTCCGGCCCCGGCCCAGACGGGGACCCGCCCGCCGGTGACGTCAAGCGCCTTCCGTACCAGGGCGTTCAGCTCGTCCGGCGCGAGCGAGCTGAACTCGCCGGTGCCACATCCGACGAACAGTGCTCCGGCGCCCGCCGCCACATGGAACTCGACATGGTCGGCGAAGGCGTCGAGGTTGAGTTCGAGGTCGTCGGTGAAGGGGGTGAACGGAAAGGCCAGCAGGCCGTTCAGTTCTGCGGTGGACTGCGTCATCGGGTCCGTTCTCTCCTCTGGTCGGATGTCCGGCCGGGGCCGCGGGCCGGCCCTGCGTCATACGGCGACGACGGGGTCCTCGGACGAGCTCTCCGGGCCGCCGGTGTCCTCGTCCTTGCGGCCGGCCGTGTCGATGATCTCGTCCGCGCGCACACTCGGTTCCGGCGCGAGCAGGCCGAGTCCGGAGTAGAGGACCAGCGACACCAGGATGGGCGCGGCGACGATGGTCGTCTGCGTGCTGTCGAGCACGTAGTAGACGAGCGCGTAGGTACCCAGTCCTGCGGCCCAGGAGACCAGGGCCGCGCGGGATCCGCAGCGGCGGAACCACGGCAGCATGCCGAGCAGCAGCGGGATGGAGATCGGGCCCATCAGCGCAGCGACCCAGGAGACGACGATGGCGAGGACGCCGCCGAGGTCCTTGGCCTGGGTGGCGACGATCATGCTGAGGGTGATGAAGGAGAAGGTGGCGATCCGCGCGGCCAGCAGCTTCTCGCTCGCGGAGAAGTCGCGCGCCCGGCGCCACATCACGGGGAGCATGTCGCGGGTGATGACGGAGGAGATGGCGTTGGCGTCGGAGGCGACCATCGCCATCGTGTGGGAGAAGAAGCCGGCCAGGACCAGGCCGACCATGCCGGCGGGCAGCAGGGTCGTGGTCATCACCGCGTAGGAGGTGGTGGGGTCCTCCAGACCGGGGACGATCAGCGGCGCCGCGAACATCGGGATCATCAGGACGAACGGCCAGACCAGGTAGAGCACGGAGGAGAGGACGGCGCCCCGGCGGGCGGCGTGGGTGCTCGGCGCGGCCATGTAGCGCTGCGCCAGGTTCCACATGCCGCCGTTGTACTCCAGGGTCTTCACCAGGATGTAGACCAGCAGGAAGACGGTGGTGTACTTGGAGGTGGTGGGGCTGAGGTGCCCCTCCGGCAGATCGCCCCAGAAGGTGAACAGGGAGGAGAATCCGCCGAGTTTGCCGAGCACGACCCAGAGCATGACGAGGCCGGCGAGCCCCTGGATGAGGAACTGGCCGAAGTCGGTGAGGGCGTCGGCCCAGAGCCCGCCCGCGGTGCAGTAGATCATGGTGACGGTGCCGGTGATGATGATGCCGAGCACCAGCGGCACTCCGGCGAAGGAGTTCAGCAGCACCGCGACGGCGAACCACTTCGAGGCCACGTCGAAGACCTTGAGCAGACTGCCGCTCCAGGCGAGGGCCTGCTGGGTGGGAACGTTGTAACGGCGGGCCAGGTATTCGAGCGGCGAGGCGACGCCGAGCCGGGAGGAGAGCCGGTTCCAGCGGGCGGCGAAGAGCCAGCTGCCGATGCCGACCCCGATGCCGATGGTCGCGAAGGCCCAGAAGTAGACGGTGATGCCGTCGGTGTACGCGACGCCGGCGAAGGCGACGAACATGACCGCGCTGTAGCCCGACATGTGGTGCGAGATGCCCGCCAGCCACCAGGGCATCTTCCGGCCGGCGATGTAGAAGTCCCGGACGTTGCGGACCCTCCGGTGGGACCACCAGCCGATGCCCACCATCACCAGGAAGTACCCGCACACCATGATCCAGTCGAGTATGTGCACTGCAGCGACCCCTCTCAGATTTCACATATGTGAATGGAGTCACTCAGGCGGACAGAGTTCGCACACCTGAATGGCGTTCGGGGAAGCTAGTATGACGTGGATCACGTGTCAACGGTTCGGACAGAGGAACAGAGGAGCAGCATGCCGCGACCGACCGCCCTCCCCGACGCCGCCCGCACCGGGCCGGCCGGGGGCAGACCGGAGCCGGCCGGGGTGAAGTCGGCCCGCCGGGCCATCGATCTCATCGAGACCTTCGCGGCGAACGACGACTGGCTGACGCTCGGCGCGCTCCACACCGCGACCGGACTCCCGCGCTCCAGCCTCCACGGCCTGCTCCGCACCCTTCACGAGTCCGGCTGGCTGGAGACCGACGGCGGCGGCGGTTACCGGCTCGGGGTGCGCGCCCTCATTTGCGGCACCGCCTACCTCGACCGCGACCCCGTCATCCCGTACGCCACCGAGGCGCTGGAGACCGTCCGCGACAAGACCGGTTTCACCGCGCACTACGCGCGCCGCGACGGCAACCAGGTGGTCTATCTGGAGACGCGGGAATCGCGCCGCTCGGCCCATCTGGTCTCGCGGGTCGGCCGCACCCTGCCGGCGCACGCCACGGCCCTCGGCAAGGTGCTGCTGGCCGAACTCACCCAGGACGAGATCGCCGGGCTGATGCCGGTCCCCCTGCCCGCGCTCACCCCGAACACCCTCACCACCCTGGAGGCCCTGGAGGCGGCCTGCGCGGAGACCCGGGAACGCGGTTACGGCCTGGAGACGGAGGAGGGCACGCCGGGTGTGCGCTGCGCCGCCGCGGTCATCCCGTACCGCATCCCGGCCACCGACGCGATCAGCTGTTCCATGCCGACCGACCAGGTCACCGAGGAAGCGGTCGCCGGGGTGGGCGAGTTGCTGACCGAGGTGGCCGGGGATCTGGGACGGCGGCTGCGGCGGGTCGGCATCCGCTGAACGCGGGCGCCTCAGCCCCGCGCCGCGTGCGGCACGCGGCTGACCCCGGCACGGGAGGAGTGCCGGGGTCCGGTGACGGGTGCCGGTGTGCCGGGGCGGCCGCGGCCGCGGGTGTCAGCCGATGGCCGCGCCGGTCGCCCGGAGCGCGCCGGTCACCGGCTGGTAGAACGTCGTGCCCCCGCCGGAGCAGTCGCCGATGCCCCCCGAGACCAGGCCGAGCGCCGCCGTCCCGGCGAAGAGCGGTCCGCCGCTGTCCCCGGGCTCCGCGCACATGTCGGCCTCGATCAGCCCGTGCACCGTGCCCTCCCGGTAGTTGACGGTGGCGTCGAGGCCGGTGACCGCGCCCGACCGCAGCCCGGAGGTGCTGCCGCCGCGCCGCGCCTGCTGGCCCACCACCGGATCGGCGGCCCGGGTGATCCGCTGCGTCCGCCCCCGGGACAGGCCGACCAGGCTGGGGCTCGTGACGCTCGAGGAGGTGAAGCGGACGAGCGCGTAGTCCTCGCCGGGGAACCGGGCCTGCGCGACCACTCCGATCCGCGGGCCGCCCCGGGAGGTGGACCAGCCCGCGTCCTCGCCGCCGCAGTGGCCGGCGGTCAGGAAGTGGGGCCTGCCGTCGACGGTCACGTTGAACCCCAGCGAACAGCGCTCCCGCCCGGTCCAGACGGGGTCACCGCCCACGAGGAACGGCGTGAACTCGCTGTCCGTCCGCTCGAGAACGGCCATCGCCCCGAACCGGCCGACGACGCCCTCCAGCCGGTCCAGGCGCGCCCCGGTGACGGTGCGGTCGGCGGTGACGACGACCTTGTTCAGCCGGGGGTCGGCCGACCAGGCCGTCCCCGGGATCGCGGCCTCCTCGCGCAGGGCCGCGCGTACGGCGTCGAGTTCGGCCAGGGAGTGCCGTACCGGCCTCGCCTCGGCACCGGCCGCGCGCACCGTGTCCGCCGCGCCATCGGTGAGGACGTTCACCACGAGCCGCCCGCTCCCCGCCTCGTAGTAGGCGCCCCCGGCCTCCTTCCCCAGCCGGGTGGTGAGCCGGGCCGAGAGTTCCCCGGCGGCGGCCGGGGTGATCACGGCCGGAGCGGGACGGGGAACGGCGGCGCCGGCCTGCGGGAGGGCCGGCGCCGTGAGGGCGAGGAGCGCGGCACCCGCGCCCGCGAGCACGGCGGGGTCCGGGGGCGGCGGGTCCGGTGGCGCCGGGCGGGCCGGGGGTACGGTGCTTCAACTCACTGCCTCCTGTGGGGACGGGCCCGGCAGCGGGGACACGAACGGGCCCTGAGGGGGTTGGTGCGCGCAGGGGACGGCAGCCCCGCGCACCCGAGGGCCCGCCGTACACCCGATCCTGACGCAGCACCGCACCCGCCGCGCTGCCCCGGTGTCAAACGGGTGATCAGCTCCCCCGCCGGGAGGGGACGGTGTGCGCGGGCCGTCCACTACGGCTTCGGGCCCGGCCCCGCTACGAGGGTGCGCCCGGACGCCGTCGGCCGCGCCGGCCGGGAGGCCGTGCCGGGTCCGGGGCGAGCCGGTCCGCCTCGGCCCGGTCCGCCTCGGCCCGTGCCGCCTCGGCTCGCTTCCGGTCCCGTTCGGCCGCCTGCCGCGCCCGCTGCGCCGGACCGCGGGCCGCCCGCTCGGTCCGTTCCGCCGCCGAGAGCGAACGTTTCGCCCGCCGCAGCTCCTCCGTGAGCCCGTGCACCTGCTCGCGCGCCTCCCGCAACCGCCGCCGCGCTGAGGCGAGTTCCCGCTCGGCGGCGGTGGCCTCCTCAGCGCTGCCGCGCGCGGCGCGGGCCAGTTCCTCGGCCTCTCCGCGCGCCTTCCTCAGCCGCTGCCGCCGTTCGCGGTCGGCCCGCTCCTGGGCCCGGGCCCGTTCCGTTATGTCGGTGACCGAAGCCCGCCGTTCCCTCCCGTCCGCGCCCTCCGCGTCGTCCGCACCCGTGCCGGCCCCCTCCGCACCGGCTCCGCCGCCCGCCGTGCGCCGGCCGGACCCGGGCTCGCGGGCGGCGGGCGCCGCGGACGGCGGACGCAGCTGGAGGACGGTGGCCTCGGGGAGCACGCCGAATCCCGACGGCGGCGGGAAGGCCCTCGTCAGCCGGCCGCGGGCCAGTTCCCGGGCCGTGTCCGGGTCGGCGAGGGCCGCGTGCACGGTGTCCTCCACCTCGCGCAGCACGGCGTCCGACACCGGCCGGCCGGCGTCCGCGGTGAGCTGGCCGGCCCGCCGCGCCAGAGCGGCCACCAACTGCCGCTGCTGTCCGATGAGTTCCCGTAACCGGCCGCCACCGGCCGGCTGCTGGTGCGCGGTGCGCAGCTCCGCCCCCAGCCGCAGCAGCAGTTCGGTCCGCGACCGGTCCTCACGGACCAGCAGGTTGACGGCCCAGGCAGCCAGGGTCGGGCGGCGCAGGGCACGGATCGCGCCGCGCTCGCCCCGGGGCGCGGCGGCGGCGGCCCGGTCCCGGGCCGCGATGAACTCTCCCGGTGGCAGCGCGTAGAGCTCTTCGGCCAGCTCGTCGACACCCATGCGGACATGGTCTCAGGACGGGACGGATTTCGGCCGATCTCCCCTGGCCGGTTCAGGACAGCCGGGCCCCGCAGGTTGTCCCGGCCGTCCGGCGCCGTCCGGCCGGAGGAAGCGCAGTACCGCCTCGGTGAACTCCGCCGGCCGGGTGGCGTGCACCAGGTGCCCGGCCGGAACGGTGACCATCCGGAAGTCCGGGATCCGTTCGGCCATGAGGCCGATCCGGTCCTGCGGCACCGGGCTTTCCGGGCCCCCGGCCACCGCGAGCACCGGCGCGGTGATGTCCCCCAGCCGGTCCCACCACTCCGGGTCCGGCCGGTCCATCCGGCTCCGCACCGCGGTCACGGCCGCCCAGTCGAAGGGCAGCGGGCCGGCGGGCCGGGCGACGGGCGCCGGCTCGCGCGGAAACGGCGCGGGCACGTCCTCCAGCACCAGCCGGCCGACCCGCTCCGGATGGGCGGCGGCCAGCAGGTACGCGACCACACCGCCCAGGGAGTGGCCGATGAGATCCACCCGGCCGAGCCCGAGCGCGTCGAGGAAGCCGGCCACGTCGTCCCGCATGGCCTCCGGGGTGTAGTCACCGGGCCAGTCGCTGCGCCCGTGGCCGCGCAGATCCGGCGCGAGGACGTGCCAGTGGCGTGCGAAGCCGGCGGCCACCGGATCCCAGTCCGCCGCCGTCTCCCCCAGGCCGTGGAGGAGCACCAGCGGCGGGGCGCCGGGCTCTCCGGCCGTACGGTGGGCGAGCCGGACACCGGTGGTGGTGGCGACGACGGTGTGATCGGTCATGAGACCGACCGTAGAGGGCTGTTCCCCGCCGCGGTACGGGAGTTCACCACCGGCCGAACGGCGGCCCCCGGTCAGCGGGGCGGCGGGGCGTTCCCGGCGCCCGGGGCGGTGCGGCCGCGGACCTCCAGGGCGTCGAGGAGGTCCCGGGTGGCGGCGGCGACCGCCTCGACGGCCTCGTCGAACGCGGCCCGGTTGTGCGCCGCCGGGGCGCGGAAGCCGGAGATCTTCCGCACGTACTGCAGGGCGGCGGCCCGGATGTCGTCCTCCCCGGCGTCCTCGGTGTACGGCGGGCGGAGGGTCCTGATGCTGCGGCACATGGCTCCAGTGTGCGCCCGCCGGGGCCCCGCCGGCGCGGCTTCCGTGGGGATCGTCCGGAGGCCGCGCCGGCGGGCCCGGCCGGGGCGGGGCCGGCGCGCCCGTGACCCGCCGCGCTCAGCCCCGGGGGACGACCAGGGACAGCACCTGCGGCAGCGGGTGCCAGTCGGAGGTGACGATGCTGGCGTGGCGGGAGGCGAGCATCGTCACGCGGTCCCGGGCCTCCGTCTCAGAGGGGTTGACGGCGTCGATGGCGGGCGCGACGGCGTGCGCCGCGGTCATGATCAGGAGATAGTGCCGCTGGTCGTACCAGGCCGTGTCGATGGTGCCTCCGGCGTAGTCGCCCGCGTTGCCGTCGAAGACGACGAACCAGGGGCGCAGCGACGCGTCGCCGTAGCGGCCGGTGCGCGGGTCGCCGGCCTCGGCGTGGTGGACGGCGGGGAAGGCGCCGGCCCGGTCGAGGGTGCCGGCGGCGGCGAGGTCGCGGAGGTGCGTGGCGTATTCGCGGTCGGTCCACAGGGAGTCGAGGGGGTTCCTCTCCTCGACGGTCCCGGGGATGAGCTCGACCAGGAACCTGCCCGCGAGTTCGTCCCGGCCGGGCCATCCGTCGGCCCGGACCGCGTCGTCCAGGGTGGCGTGGCCGCCGCGGACGTCGGCGGGGCGGAGCAGGGCGTCGCCGAGCTTCTCGCCGAGCAGGGCGTCGAACTCGTCCGGCCCCCGGCCGCGGTTGTCGGCGAAGCCGTCCTTCATCTCCACCTTGAGCACGACCGGGCGGTGGCCGGGGTTCGCGTCGTGCCAGGCGCGGATGTCGGCGAGGCAGCCGGCGAGGCTCTGGTTGCGCGGCTTGGTGCGCAGTTCTGCGGCGGAGGCGGCGTTCTCGCAGTTGTTGTCGTTGCCGAACGGGTTCTCGTGGGAGACCCGCCAGCCGGCGCCCGCGGCGTTGGTCCAGACGTCGAGTTCCAGCAGCGAGGCGCCGGAGTCGAGGGCGTCGGCGAAGTACCGGTACTTCGCCTTCTCGTACGCGTTGTGCACGCCCACGGAGGTGGTGGCCGAGTAGGAGGGGCCTGCGGCCCGGGGGCTTCCCGGCGCCGCTTCGGCCGCCGCGGGGAGAGAGGCCAGGAGTGCCGCGGCGGCGGCCGCCGTGAGGGCACCGGTACGGATTCTGCTCATGCTGCGTACCCGCCTGTCGGGGTGAGGGGTGGTCAGGTACACGACAGGCTAGGGGTGTTGCGCGAGGGGCGGCAGAGGGCCGTCCGCTTCCGCCGGGCTGTTCCCCCGGCCGTCACGACCGGGCCGCTCTCCGCCCGCCGGCTGTTTCCCCCGGCCCCGGCGCGGCGGGGCACGGCTGCGCCGCCCCGCCCCCGCCGCCGGTACGGCTGTCGGCAGCCGGTCCCCGCGCCGGGGCACCGGCCGCTCCCCGGCCCTCCGCCCCCGGTTCCGGGGCCCGGGCCGCCGGGGATCACCCCGCCGGACCACGCCGCCACGGCCCTCGGCCGCGGCGGTCCCTCCCGGATCGCCCCGTGGGCGGCCGCTCAGTCCGGTACGGCAGCCCCGGCCCCGCCCGGCGGCCCGCCCGGCCCGGGGCCGCGGGCGGCGGCGTTCTCCTGTCCCGGCTCCCCTGCCAACTCCCCTCTTCCCGGCTCCCGTCCGGGCCCGGAGCCCCGTCCCGCGTCCGCCTCCGGGTACGCGTCCGTCTCCGCGTCCCCACCGGCCCACCGCAGCAGTTCCTCCGCCGTCCGGGGCCCCGCGCCGCCCCGTCCAGCAGCCCGTGGGCGCGCAGCACCCGGGCCGCCGCCTGCCCCCAGGGCCGGCGCAGCCCCGCCTCGGCCAGCAGCCCGCCATCGGCGAGGAGCCGGTGGGCCGGCCCGGTGCGCGGGCCGTCCGGGGTGAGGATCGCGGCGTCGTCCGCCCAGCGCAGCGCGAGGTCCACGTCGTGGGTGGCCATGACGACGGTGGTGCCGGAGGCCCGCAGCCGGGCCAGGACCTCCAGGAGCTGCTCCTGGCCGTGCGGGTCGAGCCCCGCGGTCGGTTCGTCGAGGACGAGGATCCGGGGCCGCATCGCCACCGCCCCGGCGATGGCGGCCCGCTTGCGCTGGCCGTAGGAGAGCAGATGGGTGGGACGGTCGCGGAGCGCGGTGATGCCGAGCGCCGCGAGGGCCTCCGCCACCCGCCGCGCGACCTCCTCCTCCGGCAGCCCCAGGTTCACCGGTCCGAACGACACGTCCTGGCCCACGGAGGCCGCGAAGAGCTGGTCGTCGGGGTCCTGGAGGACGAGTTGCACGGAGGTGCGCAGCCGGGTCAGCGCGGCCCGGCCGCGGCCGACCGCAATGCCGTCCAGGCGGAGTTCCCCGGCCGAGGGCCGCAGGCCGCCGCTGAGCAGCCGCAGCAGGGTGGTCTTGCCGCTGCCGTTGCGGCCGAGCAGGGCCAGGGCGCGGCCGGGGCGGACCCCGAAGGTGACCCCGGTGAGCACCGGGGGGCCGTTCTCGTACGAGTATCCGGCGTCGACGAGTTCCACCACGGGCGGTACGGCGGTCACCGGGTTCCTCCGAGCATGCCCTGGTTTTCGGGCCGGGGTGGGGGTACCTCCCGCTTGCGGGGGAGAATCGGACTTCTGCGGAGCAGGGCAGGGAACGCTGAATCGCCGTCAGGGCGATCCGGTGTCTGCCGGATGACCGGCGAGCGCGGCCTCCAGGAGGTGCACGATCTCGCCGTTGACCGACCTGCGGTCTCGCTTCGCGAGTTGGGCGAGACGCTCGTGGAGCTCCAGGGGGAGCCGGACAGTGCTGCGCTTGTCTTCATCCATGCCGCCACTGTAGTTGCCTCATTACGCAGAGTCGCCTCATGTTTGACGTCGTGACGACAGCGAATCGGCAGACGGGAGACGCTGGGCGCGCCCGGTACACGTACCGGCTTCGCGTGTCGTCGGCCGCCCGGACGGCGCTGCTCGCCGAGTGGGACCGCTGCCGCTGGGTGTGGAGCGAGTGCGTGGCCAAGTCCCGTGCCGTGCACGCCCACAACCGGGCGCACCCCCAGGGCAAGTCGACGTGCGGCCCGGCGCAGCTCGACACGATGCTGACCGGGGCCCGCGCCCAACTGCCGTGGCTCCGCGACGGTGCCTCGGTGCCGCAGCAGCAGATCATCCGGGACTTCGCCACGTCCCGCTCCAAGGCGTTGAAGGACATCGACAAGCGGCTGCCCATGCGGCAGCGCGCCGGGATGCCGCGGCACAAGAAGAAGCGCGAGGCGCTCCCCACACCGAACTACACCGTGCGGGGATTCCGGTTGAAGGACGGCCGCCTCCACCTCGCGGGCGGCATCGTCCTGACGGTGGTGTGGTCCCGCGAGCTGCCCGCCACACCCTCCTCGGTGCGCGTGTACCGCGACGCGGCGGGGCACTGGTACGCCTCCTTCGTCGTCGCCACCGAGGCCCAGCCGCTCCCCGCCACGGGCCGTGTGCTCGGTGTCGACTGGGGCGTCAGGGAGACCGCCACCACCACGAGTGACGCCCACGACCTGCCGCACGCCCAACACGGCTGGAACGCCGCGCACAAGCTCGCCCGCTACCAGCGGATGATGGCCCGCCGTAAGCCCGCAGGCGGGCAGGCCGCGTCCAAGGGCTACCACGAGGCGAAGCGGCAGACCGCCAGGCTGTACAGGAAGGTCGCCCGGCAGCGGCAGGACACCGCCCGCAAGTGGGCCAAGCGCGTGGTGACCGACCACGATGCCATCGCAGTTGAGGACTTCCGGCCGAAGTTCCTCGCCAAGACCACCATGGCCCGCAAGGCGGCGGACGCCGCGGTCGGCGCCACCAAGACGGCCCTGATCGAGATGGGCCGCAAGCACGGGCGCGACATCCGCCTCGTGCACCCCGCGCACACCACCATGGACTGCGCGTCGTGCGGAGCGAGAACCAAGCACGCACTGCCCCGTTCGGAACGCACCTACACCTGCACCACGTGCGGAGCCGTGTCCCCCAGGGACAAGAACTCCGCCCGCGTGATGCTCGTCCGGGCTGGTCTCAACCCGGCTGGTGCCGAGGGCACAAGACCTGCGGGAGCGCCGCTCCCGGAGGCGGCCTGAGCCAGGAATCCCCTTCCTGCGGGGAGGGGAGGACGTCAAAACAGCTGCCTTTCGAGGACGAGGGTGGCCGCCGCCAGCGCGGCGAGCAGCAGGACGGAGCCGGTGACGAAGCGCCGGGACACGGGGGCACCGGTGACGAGGACACGGAGCGTCCCGTCGTAGCCGCGGCCCGCGAGTCCGTCCTGCATCCGCGCGGCGCGCGAGAAGGCGCGCAGGAAGACCGTCGCCCCCTGCCCGGCCAGCGAGCGCCAGGCGGCGGCGCGCGTGGTGTGGCCGAGGCGCGCTGCCTGGGCCTGCCGCACCTGCGCGAGGGTGTCCAGCAACAGGAAGGTGATGCGGTAGGTCACCAGCGCGACGTCGGTCACGGCGGGGGGCACGCCGGCCCGGGTGAGACGCGGCAGCAGATCCGACAGCGGTGTGGTGAAGGCGAACAGCAGGACGCCCAGCGAGGCGGCCGAGGTGCGCAGCAGCAGCTGCCCGGCCTGCGCGGGGCCGTCCGGTGCGAGGGACAGCAGGCCGCGCTCCCCGCCCAGTTGGACGAGGAGCGGCAGCGCGCCGGTGACGCAGAAGCCGAGCGGCACCCGGTACGCCCGCCAGAGCCGGCGCGGCGGCACCCGGGCCGGGCCGAGCAGTGCGGTGAGCGCGGCGGCGGCGATGAGCGGCGCGCCCGGCCAGGGCGGCAGGCTCACCGCCAGGACGGTCAGGCCGAGGGCGAGGACCGCCTTGTCCAGGGGGTGGCGGCGGCGCCAGCAACTGCTGTGCGCCGCCGCGTCGATGGGCAGCACGCGGGACTACGCGGCCGGGCGGCCGCCGGGACCGGACGGCCCCCCGCCACCCCGTTCGCCGGACGCGGGCGCCGGGGTGTCCCCGGCAACGTCCGGGGCCCCGCCGGCCGGTGGCGCCTCCGCGGCCGCCCTCGCGTCAGGGGCCGCACCTCCCACGGAGTCCCCGGTACCCGCCGTCTCGGCCTTGCCCGCCGCGGCCGTGCCGGGACCGGCCGTTCCCGGCGTTCTCGCGGCGGCCCGTGCCTCCCCCTGCCGGCGTCCTCGGCGCAGCCCGAGGCAGTAGGCCAGCACCCCGGCGCCGATCGCGGCCTGGAGGGCGAAGAGCGCCGACTCCACTTCCGCCGACGGGGGTTCGTAGAGCGGGGCGAACCAGGGTTCGTAGCCCGGCCGGAGTTCCTCGACCGCCGTCTCGGCCTGCGCGTCACTGCCGGTGAAGGGCTCCTCCATGCCGTCGCCGAGTCCCAGGACGAGCGGGAGGGCGGCCAGGACGGCGACAACGGCCAGCAGCAGCAGGTTGGTCCGGGTGTTCCGGCTCATCGGGTCACCGCCTCCTGGGACCGCTCCGGCCGGCGGCCGCCGGCGGCCGTCCGCACGCCGAGCCGGGCCAGGATGGTCCCGTCGGCCTGGCTCAGCAGCCGGATCACCAGCACGGTGAGGATGCCCTCGCTGACGGCGAGGGGGATCTGGGTGACGGCGAAGACGGAGCCGAACTTGGCCAGGGCACCGGGCAGTCCGGTGGCCGGGTCCGGGAACGCCAGAGCGAGCTGGACACTGGTGACGCAGTAGGTGCTCAGATCGGCGGTGAAGGCACCGGCGAACACGGCGGCGGCGAGCGGCGCGCCGAGTCCCCTCACCAGCCGGTAGGCGGCGTACCCGGCCCACGGGCCCACCACGGCCATGGAGAAGACGTTGGCGCCCAGGGTGGTGAGCCCGCCGTGCGCCAGCAGCAGGGCCTGGAAGAGCAGGGTGATGGTGCCGAGCACCGCCATGACCGGCGGCCGGAACAGGATGGCACCGAGCCCGGTGCCGGTGGGGTGTGAGCAACTTCCCGTGACGGAGGGGATCTTCAGCGCGGACAGGACGAAGGTGAAGGCACCGGAGGCACCGAGCAGCAGGGTGTTCTCCGGATTCTTCCTCACCTCGCGGCTCAGCGACCGTACGCCGTGGAGAACGAAGGGGGCGGCGGCGGCGCTCCAGGCGACCGCGTGCCAGGGGGGCAGGTAGCCCTCGGCTATATGCATGGGAAAGCGGACCTCTCCAGCACCTCGTGGATGGACGACGCGCCCTGGCCGGTCTCCTGGCTTACGGGTCATGCCGCCCGGACTCCGCCTTCCCGGGTGCCGCGGCGCTCCGCGGCATCCCAGTGGCTCCCAGAGGGTGGAACCGGACTTCCCGATCACAGTGGCGAGGGCCGCACCGGTTCTTCACCGGTTTCCCGTGCACCAAGGCCCTGTGACAGTAGTGCGCCGCGCGTGAGGAGGACAAGCCGATCACCCTGCGGTACATCCCACACCGGACGGCGCACGGAAGCACGGCGGCACCCGGCTCCGAGGTTCGGGGCGCCGGGGCAGCGGGGGCGCCGGCGCCCTTCGAACGGGCGGCAGCCGGAGGGATCCGCCCCGTTTCACGCTCTTTGCCCCGGATACCCGTCCGGCGTCGGCGGGCCCTGCCCGCACTACCGAGGAGGTGACGGCCATGCCGGAGCCCGGCAGCAAGAAGTACGACCGGAAACGGGCGAAGCTGCGCAAGGAGGCCGAGGACAGCGGAGTGCCCGACCAGCAGGCCACCAAGGCGGCGGACAAGACCCTCCAGAAGGACCCGTCCATGCGCAGCCGGGGCCCGCGGACCACGCGCGGCATCGGACCCAAGGGGGAACGGCCGGAGAGCCTCGGCTGACGGCCGCGGACCCGGCGGCGGACAGCCGCGGGCGGCACCGCGGCGGCCAGCGGAACGGCGGCGGGCCCGGTCCCGGCGGACTGCCTCCGCCGGGACCGGGCCCTTTCTCACACCCGGGTGTGAAGAGGTGCGGTCACCCCTTCGCCATACGGGCCTTCCTGCTGTTGGTCAGCGGGTGGTGGTGACGGTCGACGTCCTTGCACCACTTCACATAACCGTGAACGTGCACGTACTTCCCGCTCACCCAGGCTTCCTTGTGCCGCAGGTGGTACCAGATGGGGTCGCCGTGGATCAGCTGGGCGCGCACCTTGCACTTGATGCCGACCTTGTCATGCCGGTGGAGCTGGCCCACCACCGAGGAGTCGGTGCTGGGGTACTGCCGCTCGTTGAGCGTCCCGGCCTTGACGACCCCGTACGGCTTGTGCGGATGGTTCTGCGAGTCGGCCTGGACGGATGTCGCGCCGAGCAGCGAACCGCCGACCAGAACGGCCGAGGCGGCGGCACCGGCCGCGAGTCCCGCGGAGCGGGACCTGAGCGTGTGGAACATGGGCAACTCCTGTTCTGCCAGGAATGTGACAAGGCGTCGCTTTCCGTTCGCACCGGGCATGAAACCAAAAAGGGGGCAAGGTCCCCCTCGGGGGCGATACCGGTCAACACCCGGGCGACGTCTCGTCACCAACCCGTAAGCAGAACGTGGTTGAGAAAGAGCGCTGTCGCCGCTTGGAGCAGCAGCCAGCGGCGGTGGTGGCGGGCCGGGAGGAGGGCGGCGGCCGGGAGGAGCCAGAGGGCGAAGGGCAGCCAGATCCGTTCCGTCTCGGCCTTGCTCATCCCGGAGAGGTCGGCCGCCGCGATCATGCAGAGGCCCGCGAGGGCGAGGAGCACGACACCGCAGGCGTCCAGCGAGCGCCCCGACCGCAGCCGGCGGACCGTCTCGGCGGTGCCGGCCAGGGCGCGGCGCAGCCCGGCGACGGAAGCGGCCCCGGCGATGATCACGGCGTTGGCTAGGTTGCCGAAGAACCAGTAGCTGTACGGGCGGATCCGGG
Source organism: Streptomyces sp. MNU89 (assembly GCF_020982505.1). Lineage (NCBI taxonomy): Bacteria > Bacillati > Actinomycetota > Actinomycetes > Kitasatosporales > Streptomycetaceae > Streptomyces > Streptomyces sp. MNU89. The sequence goes on from NZ_JAJKLL010000001.1 coordinate 177,223, forward strand.
CCACCCCCTGGTAGTAGCGGGTGACCAGCAGGTCGTAGCCCTCGTACCACCAGAAGCCGGCGGCGGTGAACGCGGCGGTGACGGCGGCCACGCCGGCGAGTGCGGGGAGCAGGGGGCGCACGGTCCGGCCGTGCAGCAGGACGGCGGTCGCGGGGATCACCATCAGCACCAGCCCGTACGAGAGATGGACGGTGAGGCCGAGCAGCAGCCCTGCGGCCAGCGCGGTGGCCGCCGGACGGCGTGCCGCCGGACGGCACGCCAGAGCGAGCAGGGCGATCCCCCAGGCGGCGACGGCCGAGAAGTAGGCGTCCGCGGAGACGCCCGCCCACACCGCCGCCGGGGCGAGCACGGCGAACGGCGCGGCCCGGCGCGCCCACCGCTCCCCCGCCACGGCACGCAGCGTCACCAGGACGGCCGCGGCGGCCGAGCTGCCCGCGATCAGCACCCACACGGCGGCCCAGGCGCCGCCGCCGAGCCCGATGCGGTCGAGGCCGACGAAGGTGAGCACGGCGCCCGGCGGGTGGCCCGCCACATGGGCGGGCCAGTAGTCGGGCGAGGTGAGCAGGATGTGGTCGGTGAAGGTGCGCACGGCCGCGGCCGGGTCGGCGGCGATGCGGTCGACGGCGAGCAGGTACTCGTGCTTGGCGGTGAGCCGGCCGGCGACACCGCGCCGCCAGCCGTCGATCAGCGCCAGCGACAGCGTCCAGGCCAGCGAGGCCGCCCAGGTCAGGAGCAGCAGCCGGCGCCAGGGCAGCCGGCGGGCGAGCACCGGGCCGTAGGCGATGACGGCGGCCGCCACGGCGGGTGCCGCGACCGTGCCGGGGCCCGCGTGCGGCATCCAGTGCGCGTAGAGCGGCGGCCACTCGACGTACAGGACGTCCACGGAGCGCTGGATCAGGATGCCGGCGACGGCGACCGCGGTGACGAAGAGCGCGGCGGCGGCCGCGGTGAGGAGGTCCGCGCGGGCGGCGGACCGCCGCGGGCGCAGACGCTCGCGGCCGGGCGCGGGGGTGCGGAGGTGGGTCACGCCGTCACGCTAGGGGCCGCCCCGGCGCGTACGGCCGGACACACGCCCAGTGTCACCGTTCCGTCAGATCCTCACCGCCCCCGGTGTGATGTCAGCGTTTCGTCATGGGTGGGAGCGGGGTTCCGGGGGCGGCCCGGCCTACGGTCGTGGACGGCGGACGCGGGCCTTCTGCGCGCGTCCCGCGGAACACCACGGAGGGCGGCGCGATGGAAGACGGCGGGAAGACGGCACGGGGGTCCGGCGGGGCGCGTCCCGTCCGCGGGGAGGGGCGGCGGCACGGCCCGGCGGGCCGGGCGCCCGGGGCCGGGCGGGCCCTTCCGGCCCGGCTTCTGGCGCAGTCCGCTGCGCGGGCCCCGGCTGACGTCCGTCCTGGGCATCGTGCTGCTGGTCGGGATCCCCGTGCTGTTCGTGACGGGGCTGCTGTCGTACGCGGCGTACAACCCGGATCTGGCCCGGAACGACCGCACCCCGGACAAGGGGCTGCTCGGCTTCTTCCTGTTCCCCTGGCCCACGGAGCCGCACTGGCTCTACCGGCTCACCCAGGGGGTCCATGTGACGCTGGGCGTCGCGCTGGTGCCGGTGCTGCTGGCCAAGCTCTGGTCGGTCATCCCCCGGCTGTTCACCTGGCCCCCGGTGCGCTCGGTCACCCATGCCCTGGACCGGCTGTCCCTGCTGCTGCTCGTCGGCGGCGGGCTGTTCGTCTTCGCCACCGGCCTTCTCAACATCCAGCTGGAGTACGTCTTCCCCGGCTCGTTCTACCCGCTGCACTTCTACGGCTCCTGGGTCTTCACGGCAGCCTTCGCCGCGCACGCCGCGCTCCGCGTGCCGCGCGCCCTGCGGGTGCTGCGCGGCCGCCGCGCCCGTACGGAGGAGGAGGCCGCCGCCATGGCCGCCCTCGCCGCACCGGAGCCGGCCGCGCCCACCCTCTCCCGCCGGGGCGCGCTCACCGCGGTGGGGGCGGGCTCGCTGCTGCTGGCCGCCACCACGGCGGGGCAGAGCCTCGGCGGGCCGCTGCGGTCCACCGCCGTCCTCGCCCCGCGCGGACGGGAGCCCGGCGGCGGCCCGAACGGTTTCCAGATCAACAAGACGGCGGCCGCCGCGGGCATCCGCGCCGCGGACATCGGCGCGGACTGGCGGCTGACGGTACGCGGCGGGCCTCGCGAACTCGTGTTCACCCGGGCGGAGTTGCTGGAGCTGCCGCAGCACCGTGCCGCGCTGCCCATCGCCTGTGTGGAGGGCTGGTCGACCTCCGACCAGATGTGGAGCGGGGTCCGGCTGGCGGATCTGGCGGCTCTGGCCGGCTGGGAGCGGGACGCGCCCGGGGTGTTCGTCGAGTCGGCGCAGCGCGCCGGGACGTTCCGGTCGGCCGGGCTACGCGCCAACCAGGTGCGCGACCCGCTCTCCCTGCTCGCGCTGCGGGTCAACGGAGCCGGGCTCTCGGCCGACCACGGGTATCCGGCGCGGGTGATCGTGCCCGCGAACCCCGGGGTGCACAACACCAAATGGGTCACCCGGCTCACCTTCGGGGGGAACCCGTGAGGCGCCTCCCGCCGCTCCGGGCCGGCGAGCCGCCGTGGTACCCGCCGCTGCTGCTGTGCTCGTTCGCCCTGACGGCGTACGCCGGGACGCGCCTGCTGGGCGGCGACGACCCGCTCGGCGTCGTGCTGTGGGTCGTGGGAGCCGCGCTCCTGCACGACCTGGTGCTGCTGCCGCTGTACACCGCGGCCGACCGCGCGGCCGGGGCTCTGCCGCCCCCGCGCCGCCGGTCCGGGGCGGACGGTGCCGCGCCGGACGCCGCCGGGGCCCCGGCACCGTACCGGCCGGGGATCAACCACCTGCGGATTCCCGCCCTGCTGTCCGGGCTGCTGCTGCTCGTCTGGTGGCCGCTGGTCAGCGGCCCGCCGGCGCGGTACGAGGGGAACACCGGTCTGAGCGCCGACGGCTTCACCGAACGCTGGCTGGTGATGACCGCCGCCCTGTTCGCGCTGTCCGCCGGCTGGGCCCTGCTCTCCGCGCTGCGCCGCCGCGCCCGGCGCTGAGGGGCCCCGCGCGCCCCGGCGCGCGGGGTACCTCCCTCCGTCCGTCCCCGCCTCCGGGGCCGGCCGGACGGGACGGACCGACGGGCCGGACGGGCCGGACCCGCCGCCGTACGGGATCCTCCCGCCCCGGTCGTCCCGGAGGCGGGAGAGTCCCGCGTCGTTCAGGGCGCGCGGCGCAGGGCGGTGAAGTGCCGGTGGGACGCGGTCCACTCCTCCGTGACGCGCCACCCCTCGGCCCGCGCCCTGCGGGCCAGGGCGGGGCCGCCGACCCGCGCCCAGGGGAAGACGGCTCCCCGGGCCCCGTCGCCGTCGTCCAGATGGACCCAGGCGCGCTCGTCGACGTCCGTGCCCGCCGTTTCGACGAGCAGCAGCCCGCCGGGGGCGACGATCTGCGCGACCCGCCGCAGCAGCGCCGAGGGGTCGCCGCCGATGCCGATGTTGCCGTCGATGAGCAGCGCCGTGCCCCACCGGCTGTCACCCGGCAGCCGGTCGAAGACCGACCGGCGCAGCGCAGCGCCGCCCGCGCGCACCGTGCGCGCGACGGCCGCCGGGCTGGGGTCGATGCCGAGCCCGGGCCGCCCCAGCCGGGTGAGGGCCGCGACGAGCCGGCCGGGGCCGCAGCCGATGTCGAGGACGGAGCCCTCGCAGCGGCGCAGCACGGTCATGTCGGCGGCGTCGGCGCGCGAGCACCAGCGCTCCACCTCCAGCGGGACGAGCCCGCCGTCGTCCCGGCGCAGGAAGAGCGGGCCGCCGCCGGAGCGGAGCGCGGTGTCGTACGGTCCCGCGTGCCACGCGTCCGTACGGGGCTCCGGGGCCGGGTTCGGAGCGCTCATCGGACGGGCGCCCGGTGCAGTCCGGCCAGGACACCGGCGAAGTGGCCGCCCGGTGCGGCGGCCGCCGCCAGGACCGCGTCCGCCGGGGAGTCCACATCGCGCAGCACGGGCAGATCGCGGACCCGCAGCCCGGCGTCCGTCAGCCTCCGTCGCTGCGCGGCGCCGGTCCCGGCCGTGGACATCGGGACGCCGCGCAGCAGCTCCGGCTCGGGCCGGGCGAGGCCGAGGGCCCAGAAGCCGCCGTCCTCGGCGGGCCCGAACCAGGCGTCGCAGTCCTCCCAGGCACCGGGCGCCAGGGCGGGGGCCAGCAGGCCGGTGGTGACCTGCGGGGTGTCCATGCCGATGAGGAGGGCCGGGCCGTCGCAGTGGGCGAAGGCGGCGGCGAGCCGTTCGTCGAGCCCGCCCGCGCACTGGGGCACGACCTCGATGCCGGGCGGCAGCCACGGTCCGGTGCGGCCGTCGAGCACCAGGACCCGCCGCCGGGCGGGTGCGCCGAGCACCGTCCGCAGGGTGTCGCGGAGGGCCGCGGCGGCGAGCAGGGCGGCCTCGCCGGGGGTGTAGTGCGGTGTCAGCCGGGTCTTGACGCGGCCGGGCACCGGCTCCTTGGCGATGACGAGCAGGGTGGTCGGGGCCTGTGGCGGGCTCATCGGCTCCCCGCCCCCGCGGCCGCCGGGGCGCGGTGTTCCGGCGCGGGCTCCCGCAGGACGGCGCGCATGTCGCGGACCGCGTGGATCGTGCCGCGCCAGGTGCCGGTCACCTTCGAGGCGCCGGTCCTGGGCCGGTAGGGAACGTCCTGTTCCGCGATCCGCCAGCCGGCGTCGGCGGCCCGTACGACCATCTGCAGCGGATAGCCGCTGCGCCGGTCGGTGAGGCCCAGTCCGAGGAGGGCTTCCCGGCGCGCGGCCCGCAGGGGGCCGAGGTCGCGCAGGCGGGCTCCGGTGCGGCGGCGGATCATCCGGGCGAGGACGGCGTTGCCCGCCCGGGCGTGGAGCGGCCAGGCCCCGCGTCCGGTCGGCCGTCTGCGGCCGAGCACCAGGTCCGCCTCCCCGGCCGTGACCCGGGACACGAGGGCGGGCAGCAGGCCGGGGTCGAGGGAGGCGTCGCAGTCGCAGAAGCAGACGATGTCGGCGTCGGAGGCGAGCAGTCCGGCGTGGCAGGCGGCGCCGAAGCCGCGCCGGGACTCCGTCACCACCGTGGCGCCGTGCTCCCGGGCGACGCCGGCCGAGCCGTCGGTGGAGCCGTTGTCCACGACCAGGGGCCGCCAGCCGGCCGGGATGCGGGCGAGGACCCAGGGCAGGGCCTCCGCCTCGTCCAGGCAGGGCAGCACGACGTCCACGCGCGGGTGGCTGGTTACAGGCGTTGTCGAATCGGTCACGGCCACCACACTACGAAGACAAAAGCGGCATATAGAACTTTGACTTCTTACGAAACCCGGACATCGGCCCCCGGCGGCCCTCATCCGCTCCCGGTCGCCGCCCCGGGCTGCGAGTCTGGCCCCATGCAGCAGACTTCACCGGGAGCCCGGGTCCTCGTGGTGGACGACGACCCCACCGTCGCCGAGGTCGTCACGGGCTACCTCGAACGCGACGGCCACGTCGTCGACCGGGCGGCCGACGGCCCCTCGGCCCTGGCCCGCGCGGACGCCCGCTGGCCCGATCTCGTCGTCCTGGACCTCATGCTCCCCGGCATGGACGGGCTCGCCGTCTGCCGGGGCCTGCGCGAACGCGGCCCCGTTCCCGTCATCATGCTGACGGCGCGCGGCGAGGAGGACGACCGGATCCTCGGCCTGGAGGTGGGGGCGGACGACTATGTGACCAAGCCCTTCAGCCCACGGGAACTGGCCCTGCGGGTGCGGTCGGTGCTCCGCCGCGGCACCGCCGGCAGCGTTCCGCCGCCCGGCCGGGCCCTGACGCACGCCGGGATCGGACTGGACCCGGCGGCACGGCGTGTCGTGCGGAACGGCACGGAAGTGTCGCTCACCGTACGGGAGTTCGACCTGCTGGCCTTTCTGATGCGGCACCCGGGACAGGCGTTCGGGCGGGAGGAGCTGATGCGGGCCGTCTGGGGCTGGGAGTTCGGCGATCTGTCGACCGTCACCGTGCACGTCCGCCGGCTGCGCGGGAAGATCGAGGCCGACCCGGCCGCGCCCCGCCTGATCACCACGGTGTGGGGTGTCGGCTACCGCTTCGACGCCCCGCCGCCGGACCCGGCGCCGGTGGAGAGCGGGACCCGGCCGTGACCGACACCCTGCTGATCGCCCTGTTCGCCTTCCTCGGCGCGGCCGCCGCCGGCCTGGCGGGCGCGCTCGCCCTGCGGCTGCTGCGCCACCGCTCGCTCACCCTCTCACTGACCGTCGTGGCCGCCGTGGCGGTGACCGCCATGCTGGCCGGGACCCTCGCCGTGGCCTGGGCGATGTTCCTCTCCCCGCACGACCTGTGGGTGGTCACCACGGTGTGCGCCATGGCCGCCGTGGTCTCCCTGGCCACCGCCCTCCTGCTCGGCCGCTGGGTGGTGGCCCGCAGCAACGCCCTCACGCTGGCCGCCCGTTCCTTCGGCGAGGACGGCGGCTTCGTCCCGCCCGCGGCACCGGGCACGGCGGAGATCGACGCGCTGGTCCGCGAGCTGGCGGCCACCAGCGAGAAGCTGGAGGCCTCCCGGGAGCGCGAGCGGGCCCTGGAGGCCTCCCGCCGGGAACTGGTCGCCTGGATCTCGCACGATCTGCGCACGCCGCTGGCCGGGCTGCGGGCCATGGCCGAGGCGTTGGAGGACGGCATGGCGGCCGACCCGGACCGCTTCTTCCGGCAGATCCGCACCGAGGTGGACCGCCTCAACGCCATGGTCGGCGACCTCTTCGAGCTCTCCCGCATCCACGCCGGCGCGCTGCCGCTCAGCCCGGTGCGGGTCTCCGCCGCCGAACTGGTGGGCGAGGCGCTCGACGGGGTGAGCCCGCTGGCCCGGGAGCACGGCGTGCGGCTGGTCGGCGAGCGGGAGGAGGCCGTGGCCGTCGAGGTGGACGCCCAGGCCATGTCCCGCGTCCTCGGCAACCTCATGATCAACGCCATCCGCCGGACACCGGCCGACGGCACGGTCGCGGTGTCCGCGCGGCGCGGCAGCGACGACACCTCCGTGGTGCTCTCCGTCACCGACGGGTGCGGCGGCATCCCGGAGGAGGACCTCCCCCGGGTCTTCGACACCGGCTGGCGCGGCACCCACGCCCGGACCCCTCCCGCGGGCGACGGGCCCCCGGCGGGCGCGGGCCTCGGCCTGGCCATCGTCCGGGGCCTGGTCGAGGCGCACGCGGGCCGGGCCGCCGTGCGCAACGTGCGCGGCGGCTGCCGCTTCGAGGTCACCCTGCCGGCCGCCCCGCCGTGACCGGCTCCCGCTGCGGCGCGCGGGCGAACTCCGCCATCCCCTCGGCGAACCCGACCGCGGGCCGCCAGCCCAGCTCCGTCATCAGCCGCTGCGAGGAGGCAGTGATGTGCCGCACGTCGCCCAGCCGGTACTCCCCCGTGACGACCGGCTCCGGACCGCCGCAGGCGCGGGCCAGCTCGGCGGCCGTCTCCCCGATGGTGCGGGGCGTGCCGCTGCCCGTGTTGTAGGCCCGGAAGGTCCCCGCGGGGCGGCCGGGCAGGGCCGCCAGTACGGCGAGGTTGGCGGCGGCGACATCGCGGACGTGGACGAAGTCCCGCCGCTGTCCGCCGTCCTCGAAGACCCGCGGCGCCTCCCCCCGGGCGAGGGCCGAGCGGAACAGCGAGGCGACCCCGGCGTAGGGGGTGTCGCGCGGCATCCCCGGCCCGTAGACGTTGTGGTAGCGCAGCGAGACCGCCCTGCCGCCGGTGGCCCGGGCCCAGGCGGCCGCGAGGTGCTCCTGGGCCAGCTTGGTCGCCGCGTAGACGTTCCGCGGATCGGCCGGCGCGTCCTCGGTGACCGGTCCGGGCTCCAGCGGCAGACCGCACTCCGGGCAGGCGCATTCGAAGCGCCCGGCGCCGAGATCGGCCGGCTCGCGGGGGCCGGGGCGCACGGTCCCGTGCCGGGGGCAGTCGTAGCGGCCCTCGCCGTAGACCACCATCGACCCGGCGAGCACCAGCCGCGACACCCCCGCCGCCGCCATGGCGTCCAGCAGGACGGCCGTGCCGAGGTCGTTGCAGCCCACATACTCGGGCGCGTCGGCGAAGTTCTTCCCCAGTCCGACCATCGCGGCCTGGTGGCAGACGGCCGACACGCCGTGCAGGGCGTCGGCGACGGCGGCCCGGTCCCGGACGTCGGCCCGGACCAGGCGGGCCTTCCCGGCCGGCGGCCGGCCGGCGTGGGCCCGTGGATGCAGGCTGTCCAGAACGACGGGTTCGTGCCCGGCGGCGGCCAGGGCGGTGACGATGTGCGAGCCGATGAACCCGGCTCCTCCGGTGACGAGTACGCGCATGACCGTGACGCTAGGCGACGGAACCGCCCGGTGGGCCGCTCCGCGCCCGGTGGTCACGGATTCGTAAGACACGGGCGCGCGGGGCCTGCGGCGCGATCACCCGCCCACGGCCTCCGGGACCGCCGCGAGGGCGCCTGGCCGTGCGCGAGGAGCCCGGCACAAGAGTGGCCCGTCCGGTGCGACGGGGGATGCACACCGGACGGGCACATGACCTTTCTACCGCATCACGGCCGTCTTATGCGGCAAAAACGTATTCGGTTTTACGCCAATGGTGGCCCGGCTCGGGAACGCCCGCGCTCCCCGCCGTCCCCGGTGTTCCCCGGCCGCCGGACGGGCTCCGGACAGCAGCACGGAGCCCTCCCCGATCGGCTGAAACCCGGCCGAACCACCCGGTCCCGCTCCGCTCCGTGACTACGCTGAGCACCCCCCGTCACCGACGTTCGAGGTCAGTGTGCAGAGCGCGGAAGAGCTGGTGAGCCCGGAGCCACCGCCGTCCACACCCCCGGCCGCGAGACTTCCCGACCCCCCGTTCCGGGGCGGCGCGGCGGGCCGCGCCCTCACCGGCTTCGCCGGGCGGCTGCCCGGGACCACCACCCTCGCGGGCTGGGCCGCGGCGGTCGTCCTGATCGTCGCCGCCTCACCGTGGGCCACCCATCCGGCGGTACAGGCGTGGCGCACGGTGAGCGTAGCCATCGCCGTGCAGGCCCTGCCCTTCCTGCTGCTGGGCACGGCCCTGTCCGGGGCGATCAACGCCTTCGTGCCGGAGCGGTGGTTCACCGGGATGCTGCCGCGGAGGCCCGCGCTGGCCGTACCGGTGGCGAGCGCGGCCGGAATGGTGCTGCCGGGCTGCGAGTGCGCCTCCGTACCGGTGGCCGGAAGTCTCATCCGGCGCGGGGTGACGCCGGCCGCCGCGCTGGCCTTCCTGCTGTCGGCGCCCGCGGTCAACCCGGTCGTACTCACCGCCACGGCCGTGGCCTTCCCCGGCTCGCCGGAGATGGTGGCGGCCCGGCTGCTGGCCTCGCTGCTGGTCTCGGCCGTCATGGGCTGGCTCTGGCTGCGGCTGGGCCGCGAGGAGTGGCTGCGGCTCCCGGCCCGCCGCGGCGGGCACCGGCCGGGACGTGGCCGCTGGGAGGAGTTCCGGCTCGGGTTCCAGCACGACTTCCTGCACGCCGGGGGCTTTCTGGTGCTGGGCGCGATGGCCGCCGCGACCTTCAACGTGGCGGTGCCCCGCTCGGTGCTCGACGCGTTCGCGGACTCGGCCTGGCTGTCGGTGCTCTTCCTGGCCGCGCTGGCGGTCGTCCTGGCGGTCTGCTCCGAGGCCGACGCCTTCGTCGCCGCGTCGCTGACCGGCTTCTCCCCCACCGCCCGGCTGGCGTTCATGGTGGTCGGGCCGATGGTCGACCTGAAGCTGATCGCGCTCCAGTCCGGCACCTTCGGCCGGGCCTTCGCCGTCCGGTTCTCGACCGCGACGGCCGTCGTGGCCGTCGCCGCGAGCGCACTGACGGGGTGGTGGCTGCTGTGAGGCGCAACGTCCAGGTGCTGCTGCTGGTCCTGTCCGGCGCGGGGGTGCTGCACATCTCGCTGCTGACGGACGTCTGCCTGCGGTTCGTGAAGGAGGGACTGCGCCCGGCGCTCGTGGCGTCCGGAGTCGTCCTGGTGCTGCTGGGGCTGGTGGCGGCGGCCCGGGACGGCTTCCCGTACGACCGGCGGCCGCCGGCGGGCGGCCACGGCGGTGACGGCGGCCACGGCCACGATCACACGCGGGGCCCGGGGATCGCCTGGCTGCTCTTCTTCCCCGCGCTCAGCCTGCTGTTCTTCACCCCGCCCGCACTGGGCGCGTACACCGCGGCCCGGGAGACCGGTGCGCCCGCCCAGGGGCCGGTGCGGAACTTCCCGCCGCTGCCCGAGGGGTCGCCCGTGCCGCTGACGCTGACCGAGTTCCAGCTCCGCGCCCGGCAGGACCGGTCGCGGAGCCTGGAGGACCGCACGGTGGCGCTCATGGGATTCGTCACACCCGCACCGGACGGGGGGTGGTTTCTGTCCCGACTGCTGGTCAGCTGCTGTGCGGCGGACTCGCGGGCGGTGAAAATCAGGGTCCGCGGGGCGGTTCCGCCACCCGCCGACTCCTGGGTGCGGGTCACCGGCCGCCGGCACCCCGGGCCCGCGTCCCGTGAGGTGGCGATCGACGCGGAGATGGTGCGCCCGGTGCCCGAGCCGGTCAATCCGTACCAGGACTCCGCACCGCCTCCGACCAGGTGAAACACCGCACCCCCCGGGGGGCGCGGCACCCGGTTCCGGGCAATGGCGAGGCCCCGCGCACGGGGGAGAACGCGGGGCCTCACTCTGGAGAACGGCCGGGGCGGGGCAAAGGTTCCGGTCTCCGGGAAACTCTTTGCGGGGTCGCGGGCCGGAAACCGGTGGAGAACCGGTTGTCACACCGGGACCGTATTCTGGGGGACATGTCTACCCCTGGACCCTCTGTCCCCACGCGTCCGGCCGCCGACCACGCGAACGCGGCGATCCGCGCTTTCGTGGCGGGCCGCACCTCGTGGTCGGCGGCCGATCTCGCGGAGCTCGACCGGCTCCGCACGGAGTGGCGGCGCGCGCTCCGCGAGGAGATCACCCGGGCGGCCTGAGCCCTCTCCCGGGCCGGCCGGGCCGCGGAACACCCCGCGGCCGGCCGCGCCGCCGGAGCCGATCCGTCAGCGGATCGGCATCCCCGACAGCGTCCGGGCGATGACCAGCCGCTGGATCTCGCTGGTCCCCTCGAAGATCGTGTAGATCGCCGCGTCGCGGTGCATCCGCTCCACCGGGTACTCCCGGGTGTAGCCGTTGCCGCCGAGGATCTGCATGGCCTGGGCGGTGACGGTCTTGGCGACCTCGCCCGCGTAGAGCTTCGACATCGAGCCCTCGGCCGCGGTGAAGGGCTTGCCGGAGGCCGCCATCCAGGAGGCCCGCCAGACCAGCAGCCGGGCCGCGTCGATCTGGGTGCGCATGTCGGCCAGCTGGAAGGCGATGCCCTGGTTGTCGATGATCGGGCGGCCGAACTGCACCCGGGTCTTGGCGTAGTCGAGGGCGACCTCGTACGCGGCGCGGGCGATGCCGACCGCCTGGGCGCCGACCGCCGGGCGGGACGCCTCGAAGGTGGCCATGGCCGCGTTCTTCACCCGCTCGCCGCCGCCCTTGGCGCGCTCGCGGGCGCGGGCCAGCCGCTCGTCGAGCTTCTCCTTGCCGCCCAGCAGGCAGCTGCCGGGGACCCGGACGTCCTCCAGGACGACCTCCGCCGTGTGCGAGGCGCGGATGCCGTGCTTCTTGAACTTCTGGCCCTGCGAGAGGCCCTTGGTGCCCGGCGGGACGATGAAGGAGGCGTGGCCCTTGGAGCCCAGCTCCGGGTCGACGACGGCCACGACGACGTGGACGTTGGCGATGCCGCCGTTGGTCGCCCAGGTCTTGGTGCCGTTGAGCACCCACTCGTCCTTGGCCTCGTCGTAGACCGCGCGGGTGCGCATGGCCGAGACGTCGGAGCCCGCGTCCGGCTCGGAGGAGCAGAAGGCGGCGACCTTCACGTCGTCCGCGTCCCCGTACATCTGGGGCACCCAGGTGCCGATCTGCTCCTCGGTGCCGTTGGCGAGCACGCCGACGGCGGCGAGGCCCGTGCCGACGATCGAGAGGCCGATGCCGGCATCACCCCAGAACAGCTCCTCCATCGTCATGGCGATGCCGAGACCGGTCGGGTCGAAGAACTGCTGGGCGTAGAAGTCCAGCGAGTAGAGGCCGATCTTGGCGGCCTCCTGGATGACGGGCCACGGGGTCTCCTCGCGTTCGTCCCACTCGGCCGCGGCCGGCCGCATCACGTCCGCGGCGAAACCGTGGATCCACTCCCGGACGGCCTTCTGCTCGTCGTCGAGATCGAGCGCGAACTCTGCCATGTCCCCTCCACCTGCTTGTTACTTGCGGTAACTATACCCTGTTACCGGCTGGTAGACCCTGTCAAGCCCAGTCGCCCGTCCCGTCCCCGCCCGGGTGAAGTGTTACGTTGCGTCGCGGGGACCGAGCCGGAAGGACGGGGTGGGAGAGACGCCATGGAGACCAGTCAGCGGGAAGACCAGCAGCGGGCGGCCCGCCGCCGGCGCAAGGAACTGCTGGAGGCCGCGGACCGGGTGGTCCTGCGCGACGGCCCCGGGGCCTCGATGAACGCCATCGCCGCCGAGGCCGGGATCACCAAACCCATCCTCTACCGGCACTTCGGCGACAAGAGCGGCCTCTACCGGGCGCTGGCCGTCCGGCACACCGACGCGCTGCTCGCCGGTCTCCGGGCCGCCCTCGACGCCCCGGCGGCCGACCGCCGCGAACGCGTCGAACGCACCCTCGACACCTATCTTGCGGCCATCGAGTCCCGGCCGCAGGTCTACCGCTTCCTCATGCACCCGGGCGAGGAGCCGAGCAGCTCCGAGCAGGGCTTCGACACCCGCCACTCCGCACCGCTGCTGCGCCGGATGGGCGAGGAGCTCGCCCAGGTCATCGCCGAGCGGGTCGTCCTCGGCGACGACGGCGACGAGCGGGCCCGGATCTGGGGGCACGGCATCGTCGGCATGATGCACGCCGCCGGCGACTGGTGGCTGCGGGAACGCCCCGCTCCCCGCGCCCACTTGGTGCGCCACCTCGCCGATCTGCTCTGGGGGCAGCTGGCCGAGGCCGACGACCGGGTGGGCGGGCCCGGCTTCTGACGGACCGGCCGCCCGGAGCCGCTCAGTCACCCGGCCCGGCCGGGACCGCCGCCTGTGCCGCGGCCCGGTCCGGATCCCGGTTCCAGGCCGCGCGCCGGACCGCCCGCAGCGCCCGGCGGCGGCGCAGACCCGCGACCCGGTCCAGATAGAGCCCGCCGTCCAGATGGTCCGTCTCGTGCTGGAGGCAGCGCGCGAAGAACCCGCTGCCCGTCACCCGCACCGGGGCGCCGGTGCGGTCCCGGCCCTCGACGACGGCGTGGTCGAGGCGGCTCGTGCCGGCCTCGACGCCGGGCAGCGACAGACAGCCCTCGGGGCCGGTCACCGCCACCCCGCCGGTCTCCACCAGCCGGGGGTTGACCACATGACCGAGGTGCCTGCGGTCCTCGTCGTCCGGGCAGTCGTAGACGAACACCCGCAGCGGCACCCCGATCTGGTTGGCCGCCAGGCCGACGCCGCGGGCGGCGTACATGCTCGCGAAGAGGTCCTCCACCAGCCGGGCCAGTTCCCCGTCGAAGGACGTGACCTCCGCACAGGGCGTACGGAGCACCGGGTCCCCCAGCAGCCGCACCGGCCGGGCGGAGCCCGAACTGCCGGGAATCGCACCATGTCGCATGGCGGCCAGCGTACGGAGGGCCCGTCCGGGCCGGGACGGCGGGTAACAGCAAGGTGGCAGAAGGGTGGCAGGTTCGGGGCCGCGCCCGGATCTCGATAGGCTGAGCGGCGACCGATCCCTCCCGGCTGGTGATTCGGCGCGGAGGGGGCCGTTCCACCCGGCCGGCCGGGTGGCGGGGGTGCGGCGCCGGATGCGAGGAGGAGCAAGGACGATGGCAGGCAACTCGGACCCGCTGACGCCGCGGGCCAAGCTGGCCGTGACGGCGGGAAGGGCCGCGGCAGCGGCATCACGGGCGGTGGGCCGCGGCAGCGGATCCGTGATCGGCGGCAAGGTCGCGCTTCGGCTCGACCCGGACCTGCTGGCCCGCCTGGCGGGTCATCTGGACGTGATCCTGGTCTCGGCCACCAACGGCAAGACGACCACCACCCGGCTGATCGCCGAGGCGCTGCGCGCCAGCGGCCCCGTGGTGTCGAACGCGCTGGGCGCGAACATGCCCGCGGGCATCACCTCGGCGCTGGCTGGCGGCTCGGACGCCCGGTTCGGCGTCATCGAGGTCGACGAGAAGTACCTCGCCGGGGTTGCGCGGGACGTCACGCCGAAGGCCATCGCCCTGCTCAACCTCTCCCGCGACCAGCTCGACCGCGCCGCCGAGACCCGGATGCTCGCCGAGAAGTGGCGCGAGGGCCTGGCCGGCAACAAGGCGACGGTCATCGCCAACTGCGACGACCCGCTGATCGCCTGGGCCGCCTCCTCCTCCCCCAACGTGGTGTGGGTCGCGGCGGGCCAGGCCTGGAAGGACGACGCCTGGTCCTGCCCGTCCTGCGGCGGTGTGCTCCAGCGGCCCTCCGACGACTGGTTCTGCTCCGAGTGCGGCTTCCGCCGCCCGATGCCGAGCTGGGCGCTGGCCGGCGACCAGGTGGTGGACCCGCACGGCTCGGCCTGGCCGATCCGGCTGCGGCTGCCCGGCCGGGCGAACAAGGCCAACGCCGCGACCTCCGCCGCCGTCGCCGCGCACTTCGGGGTCCCCCCGCAGGTGGCGCTGGAGCGGATGTACGAGGTGCAGGCGGTCGCCGGCCGCTACGACGTCGTGCAGTTCCAGAACCGCGACCTGCGGCTGCTGCTGGCCAAGAACCCGGCCGGCTGGCTGGAGACCTTCTCCCTCATCGACCCGCCGCCCACCCCCGTGATCCTCTCCGTCAACGCCCGCGGCGCGGACGGCACCGACACCTCCTGGCTGTGGGACGTCGACTACGGCCGGCTCGCCGGCCACCCGATCTTCGTCATCGGCGACCGCAAGCTGGACCTGGCCGTACGGCTGGAGGTCGCGGGGCTCGACTTCCGCGTCTGCGAGAACGTCGACGAGGCCGTGGGGCAGGCGCCGCCCGGACGCATCGAGGTGATCGCCAACTACACGGCCTTCCAGGACCTCCGCCGCCGCGTGGGCAACTGACCCCGCCCCAACCCCTTGAGGAATGCGAGCATGAGCGACAGCAGCCTGCGCCTGGTCTGGATCTACCCGGACCTGCTGAGCACGTACGGCGACCAGGGCAACGTCCTGGTGGTGGAGCGGCGGGCCCGCCAGCGGGGCCTGGAGGTCTCCCGCGTGGACGTCCGCAGCGACCAGCCGGTGCCCACCTCCGGCGACATCTATCTGATCGGCGGCGGTGAGGACCGGCCGCAGCGGCTGGCGGCCGAGCGGCTGCGCCGCGACGGCGGCCTGAGCCGGGCCGTGGCCAACGGCGCGATCGTCTTCTCCGTCTGCGCCGGCTACCAGATCCTGGGCCACGAGTTCGTCAACGACCTCGGCGAGAAGGAGCCGGGGCTCGGTCTGCTGGACGTGGTGAGCACCCGGGGCGAGGCCGCCCGGTGCGTCGGCGACGTCCTGGCCGACATCGACGGCCGGCTGAACCTGCCGCCGCTGACGGGTTTCGAGAACCACCAGGGCGTCACCCACCTCGGCCCGACGGCGCGCCCGTTCGCCCGGGTCCGCTTCGGCAACGGCAACGGCACGGGCGACGGCACCGAGGGCGCGTACAACGACACCGTCTTCGGTACGTACATGCACGGGCCGGTGCTGGCCCGCAATCCGCAGATCGCCGATCTGCTGCTCAAGCTGGCCCTCGACGTGAACGCGCTGCCGCCGACCGACGACCGCTGGTACGAGGCGCTGCGCCAGGAGCGGATCGCCGCGGCGACCCAGCCCGCCTGAGCCGGGGCCGGCGCCGGGCGGGCCGGGGACCCGGCGCCGGTTGACGGCGGGATGAACAGTCCGGTCCGCTCCTCGGACAACGCCCCGCCCCGCCACCCCGCGCTTGTAGGGTGGCGGGGATCCAACCGGACGACGGCGTCCGGTCTCCGGTTGAGTTGCAGAGGTTTGGATACGCCATGCGTATTGGTGTGCTCACGTCCGGCGGCGACTGCCCCGGTCTGAACGCTGTCATCCGGTCGGTCGTGCACCGCGCCGTCGCGGACCACGGCGACGAGGTCATCGGCTTCAACGACGGCTGGAAGGGCCTGCTGGAGGCCGACTACCGCACGCTGGACCTGGACGCGGTGGGCGGCATTCTCGCCCGCGGCGGCACCATCCTCGGCTCGTCCCGCGTCCAGCCGGCCCATCTGGTGGACGGGGTGGAGCGGGCCCGGGGCCATGTCGAGGAGCTCGGCCTGGACGCCGTCATCCCGATCGGCGGCGAGGGGACCCTCAAGGCGGCGCGGCTGCTCTCCGACGCCGGGCTGCCGATCGTCGGGGTGCCCAAGACCATCGACAACGACATCGCCGGCACCGATGTCACCTTCGGGTTCGACACCGCGGTGGGCGTCGCCACCGAGGCGCTGGACCGGCTCAAGACCACCGCCGAGTCCCACCAGCGGGTGCTGATCGTGGAGGTCATGGGCCGGCACACCGGCTGGATCGCGCTGCACTCCGGCATGGCGGCCGGCGCCCACGCCATCGTCGTCCCCGAGCGGCCCTTCGACATCGACGAGCTGACCGCCCGGGTCGGCAAGCGGTTCCTGGCCGGGAAGAAGTTCGCGATCGTGGTCGTCGCCGAGGGTGCCAAGCCCCGCGCCGGCTCGATGGACTTCGACATCGGCGGCAAGGACATCTACGGGCACGAGCGGTTCGCCGGTGTCGCCCGGCAGCTCTCCACCGAGCTGGAGCACCGGCTCGGCAAGGAGGCCCGCCCGGTCATCCTCGGCCACGTCCAGCGGGGCGGCACCCCCACCGCCTACGACCGGGTGCTGGCCACCCGCTTCGGCTGGCACGCGGTCGAGGCCGTGCACCGCCGGGAGTTCGGCAGGATCACCGCGCTGCGCGGCACCGACATCCGGCTGATCCCCATAGCCGAGGCGGTGGAGTCCCTCAAGACCGTGCCGCGGGAGCGGTATGCCGAGGCCGAGACCGTGCTCTGACCGGCCGGGACGCTCCGGACCGCCCCCGGCCGGGGTTCCGGCCGGGGGCGGTTCTACTCTGGTGGCTGCGGAGGGCGCGGATCGCGCGGAACCCCCGCGAAAGCGGTATTCCCGCGCAAGAGGAGAGAGCGGATGGACCACGGCGAACACGGCATGACCATGGACCTGCCGCCCTTCACCCTCGCCCGGGGCATGGAGTTCACGGGCGACCCGTTCTTCCTCGCCGCCTGCCTGGTGGCGCTGGCCCTCTACGGCTGGGCCGTGCTCCGGCTGCGGCGGCGCGGTGACGCCTGGCCGGTGGCCCGCACGGTCGCCTGGGTCACGGGTCTGGCCAGCATCGTGCTGGTGATGTCCACCGGGCTCAACGAGTACGGCATGGTCATGTTCAGCGTGCACATGGTGCAGCACATGGTGATCAGCATGGTCTCGCCGATCCTGCTGCTGCTCGGCGCGCCGGTGACGCTCGCGCTGCGGGCCCTGCCGACGGCGCGGCGCGGCCACCGCGGCCCGCGGGAGCTGCTGGTGGCGCTGCTGCACAGCCGCTATGTGCGGATCATCTCGCACCCGGCGTTCACCATCCCGATGTTCATCGCGAGCCTCTACGGGCTGTACTTCACCCCGCTCTTCGACTGGCTGATGGGCAGCACGGCCGGGCACATCGCGATGATGGTGCACTTCCTGGCGGTGGGCCTGGCCTTCTTCTGGCCGATCATGGGCGTGGACCCGGGACCGCACCGTCCGGGCTACATCATGCGGATGCTGGAGCTCTTCGCCGGGATGCCGTTCCACGCGTTCTTCGGCATCGCGCTGATGATGGCGACGGCGCCGATGGTCGGGACGTACGCCGATCCGCCCGTGTCGCTGGGGCTCGACGCGCTGGCCGACCAGCAGGCGGCGGGAGGCATCGCCTGGGCGTTCAGCGAGATCCCCTCGGTGATCGTGCTGGTGGCCCTGCTCTACCAGTGGCACGGCTCGGAGGAGCGGCAGGCCAGGCGCTCCGACCGGGCCGCGGACCGTGACGGCGACCAGGAGCTGACCGCCTACAACGCCTACCTGGCGTCACTCCAGTCACGCGGTCGGTAGCGGCGGAGGCCGTTTCGGGGTGACGATGGACTCCTGGCCGCGGTCTGCGCGTCCGCGCGGGGACCGCCGGGAGGAGGATGCGGCATGTCCGGATCGGTGAAGACCCTGACGGTCGCCACGGTGGCCGCCCTGGTCGTGGTGACCGCGTACACGGCGGCCCTCGGCGGCAGCGGCTGGCTGTGGTTCGGCTGGATCGTGCTGGCCGGGGTCACGGCCGGCGCGGTGGCGCTGCGGAGCCGGTGAGCCACCGCGGCGGCGTACGGGGCCCCCGGGCCCGCCGTTGTCCCCGGTGCGGACGGCGGGCGACAAGGTCCGGTGGTGAGCCGTCCGGTCACCGGCCGGGCAGCGTCTGAACGAGTGGTTCGCCGCGGGTTCTCATCGGCCCAGTGACCCAGCGGCCCAGGACGTCCGCAACGGAGCGCCCCGCGGGACGTCGCCGGAGAGATCGCGCCGAACCGGCCCGGCGCGGCAGTGCCCCGTCCCCGGTTCCGCACGGCGCGGGAACGGGGAACGGGGCGGGATCAGTCGCGGGGCAGCAGGGTTCCCAGGGGGCCCAGGTCGAGGTTGAGGTCCTCGGGGCGCAGCCCGAACCGTTCGCGGAGTTCGGCCATCCGCTCCTCCAGCTGCATCAGCGTCGTCCCGATGCGCTCGATCTGGTCCTCGGTGAGGTCCTCCTCCTCCACACGGCGGATCGCCTGCCGCTCCATCAGCTGCCGGAGCAGTTCGACGACGGTGAGGACGAGGGCCACCAGGTCCCGGGCGACGGTGTCGGGCTCGACGTCCATCCGCCGGCCGCCGCTCACAGCGGTCCCTCGTCGGGCCACGGGGCGGGCATCCGCTCGCTGACCGAGGAGAGCAGCGCGTGCAGGGAGACCCGCACCAGGGGCACCTCGGCGATGGCGATGACGATGTCGCCGCTGAGGACGACACCGGTCGCAAGCACCCGGTCCAGGAGGTCCACCAGGGGTACGCCGATCGGGCCGGCGGCCCCCTCGGGGCGTTCGTCCCAGGAGAGCGCGGTGGTCGCGGCCGTCCGGGCCGCCGTGTCAGCCGTCATCGTCGCCGTCCCCGGTGGCCGCGAAGGAGTAGGGCACCCAGGGCCCGGTGACCTCGATGTGCACGCCGGCGGTGCCGGGGTCCGCGCGCAGCCGCCGGAGGGTGGCGGCCACCGTCTCGTCGCGGTCCCGGTCGATGAGATAGGCGGCGTTCAGCAGTTGGGTGCGCGGGTCGCCGGCCGGCCGGACGTCGTGGACGCGCAGGCGCCGGGCCGCGGCCGAGATGCCGCGCAGGGCGGCATCCACCTGCTCGGCCGCTCGGAGGGCGGCGTTCTGCCGCTCCTCCCGCGCACGGTGCCGGCCTCGGACCCGCGCCAGGTAGGCGCGGCCGGTGCCGGGGGCGGGTGTCCCCCGGTCCGGGGCCGTGCCGGTTTCCGCGATGGTTCCCGGGTCCCGGGTGGCAGCGGTCCGGGCGCCGGTCTCGGGTGCGGCGGGGAGCGGAGCGGCGTAGACCTTGACCCCCCACTCGACGCGTCCCGCGATCCGGTCGAACACGGCGTGCAGCCGCGGCTCCTTGGCGCGCAGCGCCGCGCGGACGCGTCCGTCCTCGCGGTAGAGGGTGGTGAGCGGAAAGGGGATCGCGGACGCGTGGTCCGCCACCGCGGCCACCACGGCGTGGTGCGCCCGGGCGCAGAGCTCCAGCTCGCCGGGGTCGGACAGCCGCTTCCGCAGGGCCTCTTCCGAGAACGCGGCAGCGGGCACGTCCTGGACGACCGCCGTCAACGCGCCCACGGGGAGGGCCCGGAGGGGCCCTCCGCCGTGGTGGCCGGGGTGGTGGCGAGGGCCGGGGCGGGATCGCCGCCCCGGCAGACCACGAAGACGCAGGTGAGCGTGGACCCGGCGGAGGCCGGCGGGGGCCGGGGCGGCGGGCACCACCCGGATCTCGGGGTGCCGCCGGCGGGAGCGGTGGCGGACGGGGAGGGATCGCGGTCATGCCCGGGCACGCCCCCTCTGTCCGGCGCCCCGCTCCTCCGGCTCCCCGGAGCCCTGTTCCAGTGCCTCGATCCGGTCCCGGAGTGCCTGGTTCTCCTCGGTGAGCCGGTCCTGCTGGGCGCGGGTGGAGAGCGCGGGGTCCGTCTCCCACCAGTTGATGCCGGCTTTGCGGGCCGTGTCGACGGAGGAGACGAAGAGCCGGATGCGGATCGTCAGCAGTTCGATGTCGAGGAGGTCGATTTTGATGTCACCGGCGATCACGATGCCCTTGTCGAGGACGCGTTCGAGAATGTCGGCGAGGTTGGCCGTGGTGGGGCCGTAGGTGCAGCAGGCGCCGGAACCCGGCGTGTGCGGGGTCTCAATCGTCGTGGTCATGGTGCCCGCTCACTCCTCTTCCTCGTCCTCCGCTTCGTACTCCTCCTCTTCGTCCTCCTCCTCGTCCTCTTCTCCGTCCTCGTATTCGTCCTCCTCGTCCTCCTCTTCTTCCTCCTCGTCTTCCTCCTCGCCCTCTTCGCCCTCCGGCTCCTCCTCGCCCTCCTGCTCTTCCTCCCCCTCCTCGCCCTCGCGTTTCTCCTCTTCCATCGCGTCCTCGTGGCTGCGGACCACCTCGCCGTCGCGGATCTCGCCGCGCCAGCCCTCGGGCTCCTCCTCCGCGCCCAGCGTCACGTACCGCTGGAAGTGCTTGAGGTCGAGCCGCAGCCGGCGGCCCTGGGCCCGCCAGATGTTGGCGGTCTTCTCCAGGAAGCCGGAGGGGTAGTACTCGACGACGACCACGATGCGGGTCAGATTCGGCGCGAGTTCGTGGAAGGAGACGCATCCCCGGGTGGTGCCCTTGGCGCCCTCGGAGTTCCAGACGATGCGCTCGTCCGGAATCTGCTCGTCGATCGTCGCCTGCCAGCCGCGGGTCGACGGGCCGACCTTGGCCTTCCAGTCCGAGGTCACCTCGTCCGACTTGGAGACGTGGCGTACGCCCTTCATGAAGTCGCTGAAGTCCTCGAACTGGCACCAGTAGTCGTAGCAGGTGCGCAGCGAGAGGCCGACGTCGAGGGTCTCGACGATATTCGTGACCTTGACGTCACCGGGCTTCTTCTTGCCCTTGCTCTCGCCGCCCCCGGCACCGACCGCTTCCTTGGCCTTGCCCACGACGTTGTCCTTCACTCCCTTGGCCTTCTCGCCCATGAATGCCTTCGCCGGGGATTCCCCGCCCAGCACGCGGGCGCCGACCTTGGGCAGCGAGCCGCCGTTCTCGGCCGCGTCGGTGAGACGTCCGGTGAGATCGGACAACCGGCCGCCCGCCGATTCCACCAACCGCTGCGACTTGGCGCCGAGGTAGTCACCGAACTCCTTACGGAGCCGCTCGACACCGGAGCCGTTCCCGTTCTGGTCCTTCTCGGGCATGATCCGCTACCTCCGACGGCCGGACCGGGCGGCCGACTTCTCCGCCGCGGCCTTGCGAGCAGGTGACTTCTTCGCTGCGGTCTTCTTCGCCGGAGCGCTCTTCTTGGCGGGAGCTCTTCTCGCCTGGGGCTTCTTCTGCGCCGGAGCCTTCTTCGCCGGGGCCTTCTTCCGGGCTCCCCCGCCGGCCTGCTTCTTGGCGGCCGGCTTCTCCGCGGTTTCCTTCTTCGGCTGTGCCTTCTTCCGCGCGGGCTTCTTCTCAGCGGGCTTCTTCTGGGCCGGTTTCCGGGCCTCCGGCTTCTCCCGTGCCCGTTCTCCGCCGGATTTGGGGGGCCGCCGCTTTTCCTCGGCTTCGGGCTCCTCTTCTTCTTCCTCTTCTTCCTCCTCCTCGGGCTCCTCCTCTTCCTCGTCTTCTTCCTCTTCCTCCTCCTCGGCTTCGGGGCCCTCTTCTTCTTCCTCCTCCTCGGGCTCCTCCTCTTCCTCCTCGGCCTCGGGGCCTTCCTCCTCCGGTTCCTCTTCCTCTTCGCCTTCCTCGGTGTCCTCCTGGAGGGCGCGGGTCCGCTCCTGGATGGCGTCCGCCAGCGAGTCGAGCCGGCGGTTGGCCGCGGCGGCGGCCGCTGCCTTGCCCGCGGCCAGCAGTTCCCCGCGCACCTGCTCGCCCAGTGAACCGAGCTGTGGGGACGACGTCAGTTTGCGCACTCCGTCGGTGACGAGGCTCTGCGGGCTGATCCCCATTCCCCGGCCGACGAGGAAGGAGGCCAGCCCCAGGACGAGCTTCGCCTTCCGGGTGCGTCCCAGGAGGTAGCCCCCCACGACGCCCGCCGCCAGGGCGGATTTGGTGTTCTCGTTCATCAGTGGTGTCCCGTTCCTCTTTCCGCTCCTACCACGGCCGTACCGGATCGCCGGTCCAGCAGATCCAGCAGTCGTTCCTCCTCGCGCTCGAACTCCTCCATGCCGATCTCCCCGTTCTCCAGTGCCTGGTTGAGCACGACGAGCCGCGCGCGGACGGCCGCGGGATCGTGCAGTTCGTCCTCCGCGGCGTCCGTCATGCGGTTGGCGATCCACGCGACGCCCCGCACGGGGGCCAGCGGAAGCAGGACCAGCTCGGTCAGGAGTCCCATCTCAGGCCGACGCCGGTACGGAGGCGGGGTCGACGAAGCTGTAGCAGGGCAGCGGTCCGGTGAGCCGCAGCTCCACCGCGTCCCGGTGCTCGGCGGCAAGGCGCTCCACCACCGCCCGGAACGGGGCTTCGTGGTCCCGGCCGACAAGGAAGGAGACGTTCCGCACGCACCCCTGTACCTCGGGGCCCTCGACGAGTTGTTCGGCCAGCGGGGCACAGGCGCGCAGCACCTGGTCGGTGGCGGTCTTCGCCCGGCGGGCGAGCCCCGCGGCCACCGACTCGCCCAGCCGGAGGCTGCCCTGGTAACTCGGGCGGCCGCGCACCTCGTCCCGGAGCCGCCGGACCCGCTCGTCCTCCCGCAGAAGCGCGGCCAGCCCGCCTTCCACCGGCGACGCCTTGAGGTTGAGTTCGCACCGGCCGTCGAGCCGGGTCAGCGCGGCGGACCGCTCCCGTTCGCCGGCGGCGAGGTCCCGCAGCACGGTGTCCTCGTCGGGCGCCACCATTCCGAACCGCATCGGGAGCACGGGGCCGCCGGCGGCGAGGTCGAGCAGCAGTTCCTGGTGTGCCATCAGATCGCGGCGCCGTGCGCGGAGACCGGGCGGCGCCGGGCTGACGACCGCCGCGATCCCGCCGTGGCCGATCAGCCGCAGCGGTCCGGGCGGGTCGCCGACCCCCCTCCGCCCGGCGGGCAGGGCGCGTCCGGCCCGGACGACGCCGTAGACGTAGAGACCCGGTGCGCTCACGGTTCAGCCCTTCTTCGACGAGCGGGTACCGGTGGTGCCGCGGCTCGCCGTTGACTCGGTGCGCCGGCGGGAGGCGGTGCGTTTGCGCGGTGCGGGCCGCTCCTCCGCCTCCGTCCCGTTCCCCTCGTCCGCCTCGGATTCGCCGCCGACCACGTCCCGTACCTTCTCGCCGAGCGATCCGGCGGCCTTGCGCGTCTTCTTCCTGCCGACCGCGCCCGCCACACCGGCGCCACCGCCGAACAACTCGGGGACGGTCCGGCTGCGGTTGTCGGACTCCAGATCGAGGCGGTTGCAGGCCTCGGCGAACCGCAGATAGGTGTCGACACTGGCCACCACGATGCGCGCGTCGATCTTGAGGATCTCGATGCCGACCAGGGAGACCCGGAGGAAGATGTCGATCACCATGCCGCGATCGAGGATCAGTTCGAGGGTGTCGTAGAGCGTGCCTGCGCGCGGCACACACACCATGCCGTCGTTATAGGTGGTCGTGGTCATGAGGGGAGGTCCTCTCAGGGGTGGCCGGCGGGCCAGTCGTCCGACGCACCGCGCCGGAAGCGGCGGACCCGGCGGTACTGGAGCAGTTCTCCTGCCTGGTCGACATCCACCTGGTAGGTGGCGAGCAAGCTGGTGGTGTCGGGAACGCGCTGGAGTTCCAGGACGTCGATGTCGACCCGCCAGCCGTCCTCGGTCCGGCACACCGCGGACACGCCTTCCGCCGGGTAACCGATCAGACCGGCCAGATCGCGGCACGCGTTCTGGGCCGCTTCCACCGGGCCGGCGCGGGACTCCCGTCGCGGCTCGGACGTTTTCGTACCGGTACGCCGCGTACGTACCTTTTGCTCTGCTGCCATGCGCACCAGTGTGTTCACAGGGCGTGTGGGGCCGCACACGCTGATGGGCCGGACGGATCACCGGGGCCTCGCCCCGGGGAGCGGCGGCCCGCGTCTCCCGTGAGCCGGGGCCCACGGGCCCCCTCGGTGAACAGGGCCGGCCGTCCGAACCCCGCGGGCCGCCACAGGGTTTGGGGCACCGCCCTCAGGTCACGCGCAAGGCGTTGTCGTCGTGAGGCACGGAGGAACGAACGATGGACCAGCGCCACCCCCTTCCCGGACGTCCCGGCAGCGAGACGCCCCCGCTGGAGGAGCCCACCGAGCCCTGCGAACCGCTGCCGCCCAAGCCCGACCAGAGCGGCCCGGAGACCGTCGGCCCCACCGGTCGGGCCACCGGCGCGGACCGTGCCGCGATGGCGCAGGGCGGCGCGTATCTGACCACCGCCCAGGGACTCCGGCTGCCGGACACCGACCACTCCCTGAAGGCCGGCCCGCGCGGTCCGGTGCTGCTGCGGGACCACCATCTGCGGGAGAAGATCACCCACTTCGACCACGAGCGCATCCCCGAGCGGGTGGTGCACGCCCGCGGCGCCGCCGCCCACGGGGTCTTCCGGGGCTACGGCACGGCGGCCGGCGTGACGAAGGCGGCCTTCCTGGCCAAGGACGCCGAGACGCCGGTCTTCGTCCGGTTCTCCACCGTGCTCGGCTCCCGGGGCTCCGCGGACACCGTCCGGGACACCCGGGGCTTCGCCGTGAAGTTCTACACCGGCGAGGGCGTGTTCGACCTCGTCGGGAACAACATCCCGGTGTTCTTCATCCAGGACGCCATCAAGTTCCCGGACATCATCCACGCGGGCAAGCCGCATCCGGACCGGGAGATCCCACAGGCGCAGAGCGCGCACGACACCTTCTGGGACTTCGTCTCACTGCACACCGAGGCCACCCACCACACGCTCTGGAACATGTCGGACCGCGGCATCCCGCGCTCCTACCGGATGATGGAGGGCTTCGGCGTCCACACCTTCCGGCTGGCCGACGCCTCGGGCGGCACCACTCTGGTGAAGTTCCACTGGAAGCCGAAGCTGGGAGCGCACTCCCTGGTCTGGGAGGAGGCGCAGATCGTGGGCGGGGCCGACCCCGACTTCCACCGGCGGGACCTCGCCGACGCGATCGAGGCCGGCGCCTTCCCGCAGTGGGAACTCGGCATCCAGACCTTCCCCGACACCCCCGACCAGACCTTCGCGGGCATCGACCTGCTGGACCCGACGAAGATCGAGCCGGAGGAGCTGGCACCGGTGCAGCCGATCGGGCTGATGACGCTGAACGCCAACCCCTCGAACTACTTCGCCGAGACCGAGCAGGTGGCCTTCCACCCGGGCCATCTGGTCCCGGGCATCGACGTCACCGACGACCCGCTGCTCGCCGGGCGGCTCTTCTCGTACCTCGACACCCAGATCTCCCGGCTGGGCGGCCCCAACTTCGCGCAGATCCCCGTCAACCGCCCGCACGCGCCGGTCAACGACATGCTGCGGGACGGGATGCACCAGACCGCCGTGCACCGCGGGGTGGCACCGTACCGGCCCAACTCCCTCGACGGCGGCTGCCCGTTCACCGCCGGAGCGGACGCGGGCGGTTACACCGAGGTGCCGGTGGAGGTGCCGGCCGCGCCGCGGGGACGGGAGGCACCGGCCTCCTTCGACGACCACTTCAGCCAGCCGCGGCAGTTCTGGCTGAGCCTCTCACCGGTCGAGCGTGAGCATGTAATCGCCGCGTACACCTTCGAGCTGAGCAAGTGCTACGAGAACACGGTGAAGGAACGGGTCCTGCGCACCCTGGCCAACATCGACCCCCGCCTCTGCGAGGAGGTCGCGCACGGGCTCGGCCTGCCCGCCCCGGAACCGTCCGAGCCCCTGGCCGAGGTGGAGCCCAGCCCGGCGCTGTCCCAGGTCGGGCAGGAGTGGCCGGTCGCGGGGCGGGTCGTCGGCATCGTCACCGGGGAGAGCGGTGACCTGGACTCCGTACGGGCCGTCCGGCAGGCGGTGTTCGACCGGGGCATGGTGCCGCTGGTCATCGCTCCCCGGGGCGGCGTGCTGGAGGACGGGGCCGGGGAGCCGGTCACCGTCCAGCGCACGTTCGCCAACGCCCGTTCCGTCGAGTTCGACGCCCTGCTGCTGGCCGGAGCCCCCGCCGCGGGGGCGGACGCCCACGGAGCGCGCGACGCCAAGGCCGGGAACGGCGGCGCCGGTGCGCCGGTCGACCCGCGGGTGCTGCTGATGACCGCCGAGGCCTACCGGCACGCCAAGGCCGTCGGCGGCTGGGCGGACGCCGGGCGGGTCTGGGAGGCGGCGGGCATCGACCCGGGCGCGCACGGGGTGGTCGGCGGCGACAACGGCCGTGACGTCCTGGACGGCGTCGTCCGGCTGCTGGCCCGGCACCGGGTGTGGGACCGCTTCCCCGCCACGGTCTGAGCCGCGTCCTGCCCGGCTCCGCGCCGTGTCCGCCCGTCCGGGAGCGGACACGGGCGGGCCGGGCCGTCGGCACTTCTGACGTCCCGTGACCAGTGCCGAACGGACCCGGAAGGGGGCCGGTCAGAAGTGGTCACACGCGGCAACACCTGCCCATAAACTGATCCCCTTCCTTCCACCCTGGACCTCACGGGACGCGACCCAGGGCCGATACGGTGCAGTCGGGAGCCGACCTGTGTTCTATTACGTGCTCAAGTACGTGCTTCTCGGGCCGTTGCTGCGGCTGACCTTCCGCCCCCGGATCCAGGGCCTGGAGCATGTGCCCGAGGACGGGGCCGCGATCGTCGCCGGCAACCACCTGTCCTTCTCGGACCACTTCCTGATGCCGGCCATCCTCCACCGCCGTATCACCTTCCTCGCCAAGGCGGAGTACTTCACGGGCCCCGGGCTCAAGGGCCGGCTGACGGCCGCCTTCTTCCGCAGCATCGGCCAGATCCCGGTGGATCGCTCGGGCAGGCAGGCCGGGCAGACCGCGATCACCGAAGGGCTCAAGGTGCTGGGAAGCGACGAGCTGCTCGGGATCTATCCGGAAGGCACCCGCTCGCACGACGGCCGGCTCTACAAGGGCCGCGTCGGGGTGGCCGTCATGGCGATCCGGGCGGGGGTTCCGGTGGTGCCGTGCGCCATGCAGGGGACCTTCGAGATCCAGCCGCCGGGACGCCGGCTGCCGCGGCCCGGCCGGGTGACGATCCGCTTCGGCGCGCCGATGGACTTCTCCCGCTTCGCGGGCATGGAGCGCGAGCGGGCGGTATTGCGCGCCGTGACCGACGAGATCATGTACGAGATCATGAAGCTCTCCGGCCAGGAGTACGTCGACCTCTACGCGAACGAGGCCAAGGCGCAGCAGAAGGACCGGTCCGGCTCCCGGGACTGACCGCACCGGGAAACCCGGCGGTGCACAGACTCCCCGCCCGCGGGGTGCGCGGCGCTGCGGAGCGCCGGCCCGTGCCGGTCCGGACGCCCATGGACAGCGGTCCACGTACCCCGTCCTCCCTTTCCCCGCGCCCTCCCTTTCCCCGGCAGGTGTCCCGCCGGCGGCGCCGGGCGGACGATGAGTCCCCGGACGGCGGCGGTGAACGTGCGGGCCACTTCCCGGCGCGGCGCGCCGTTCCGCCTCAGCCCGGCCCAGCGGTGGTTCCCGGCGGCTCGGCCCGGCCCCGGAGGCACAACCGGGCCCCCCGCCGGCGCCCGTCAATGACCGTGCCCGCCCGGCGGATTGCCCGGCTCCGGGCCGCGGTGCTCCGCCGCGATGCCGAACCGGCTCCGTTCGCCCGCAGCGGACGTGAGGCCGGGGCGGAGGGCTGACACCGTGCTGATCACCGGCTCTTCCGCGGCGGCCTCTTCCTGCTCCAGAAGTTGCAGGTCAGCGGCCGATACCAGAGCAACGAGCGGCTTGCCGTGCCGCGTCACGACCACCCGTTCACCGCCGTAGACGACACGGTTGATCAACTCGGCCAGCTCCGCGCGGGCTTGCGTCACCGGAATCTCATAAGCCATGCTCCCCATCGTACGAGACGTACAGGACGTACATTTTCGCCGGAACGGCGATCACGCAACGGAAGAAGGGGGAGCAGCCGTGGAGTCTCCGACCGCCCGCTACGTGCTGCCGCAGTTCACCGAGCGCACCAGCCGCGGGATCCGCACGCTGGACCCGTACTCCCGGCTTCTGGAGGAGCGCATCGTCCTCCTCGGCACCGAGATCGACGAGACCTCGGCCAACGACGTCATCGCCCAGCTGATGCATCTGGAGCACGCCGCGCCCGACCGCGGCATCTCCCTGTACATCAACTCCCCCGGCGGCTCCCTCACCGCGATGACCGCGATCTACGACACGATGCTCTTCGTCGGCTGCCCCATCGAGACGATCTGCCTCGGACAGGCGGCCGAGGAGGCGGCCGTGCTGCTCGCCGCGGGGGAGCCCGGCCGGCGGCTGATGCTCCCGGGCTCCCGGGCCGTGCTCCGCCAGCCCTCCCTGGCCGAACCCGTGCAGGGGCAGGTGGACGACCTGGAGATCAGGGCCCGCGAGGTGGCCCGCGCCCGCGTCATGCTGGAGGAGATGCTGGTGCGGCACACCGGGCAGTCCGCCGAGCGCGTCGCCTCGGACATCGAGCGGGACAGGATCCTCACCGCCGGCGAGGCCGTCGCCTACGGACTCGCCGACCGGATCGTCGCGAACCGCAAGGGGTCCGCCGCCTCCGTGGACCGGGGGTGAGCCGTGTCCCTGCCCGAACTGCCGCCGCTGCCCGCCCTCACGCGCGCCGAGGGCGAGCTGATCGACCGTTACCTGGAGGCGGCCGACCTGCTGGGACGGATCAACCCGGCCCGGGGCACCGACACCTACGGCAGCCTGCGCGCCGCGCAGGCGCTGGTCGACCGGGCCGTCCGGCTGCGCGACGCGCTCTCCGTGATGCACGCACGCGGCGAGACGGAACTGCACGCGGCCACCCTGGCCCGGGCCCTGCGCGTCCTCGACGGGGAACGCAGGACTCGGCGCGTCACCCTCCCGCCGGAGAACCCCGGGTGACGGAACGCCGCGGCGCCCCGTGACACGCGTCACCGACCGGCCTCCCCCGACCGGGCTACTCTCCGCGGGACATGACGGGCCGTTCGGCGTGCGCCCGGCGTTGGTGAACCCTCGGCCGTTCCGGGCATCGCGCCTGGTCCGGGCGGGGCCGGGGACCGTGTTTGGCCGCCAACAACACGGTCATTCCACCTGGTTGGGGCAAGAGTGAGAACTTTCACATACGGCCGGATCGGTGACGAAATTCGACCTGGAGTGCGTAACCATCGCTGAGACGACAAGCCCTCGCCGCCGAGGCGGGGCGGTCCGGGCGGACGCCGAGTCCTGCCACCGTCCCGGGCGACAGGTCGATTCCCTGGACCGGCAGGAGTGGAGGACCCGGGCAAGCCGGGCCCGGCCGGAACCCTCCGGCCGGCCCTTGGGGTGAAGCCGCGATCGCGGCCGGGCATCTTCGTTCTGCCCGAACCCGACAGGTCATCCTTCACAGGCGGCTGACGAAGGGTTGCGCATGTCCGCGCACGTTCACGTCCAGACGCACGACAGCACCACCAGCACCACCAGCACCACTGGCACCGCCGGCACCGGCCGGAAGTCCGCCGGCACCACCGCGCGCATCTCCCGCGCGGGCGCCGTATCGGCGCTCACCCTCGCCGCGGTCGCCGGCACCGTCCTCGCACCGGGCGCCGCCTCCGAGGCCCAGGCCGCCACCGCCAGGTCGAAGGCGCTCTCGGTCGCCGCGGCGCAGAAGGGCGACCCCTACAAGTACGGCGCCGCGGGCCCGCACCGCTTCGACTGCTCCGGCCTGACGCTGTACTCGTACAAGAAGGCCGGCAAGAAGCTGCCGCGCACGGCCCAGGCCCAGTACAACAAGACCAGCCGCGTCTCCGCCGCGAAGCGGGCCAAGGGCGATCTGGTGTTCTTCCACTCCGGCGGCAGCGTCTACCACGTCGGCGTCTACGCCGGCAGCGGCAAGGTCTGGCATTCCCCCAAGGCCGGCTCCGTCGTCAAGCTGGAGAAGATCTGGACGAAGAGCGTCCGTTACGGCCGGGTGCGCTGAGCACCGCCGGGCCGCCCCGCCCGCAGCCGTCGCCACGCCGGAACGCGGACCGGCCGGCGGAAGGGGCGGCCAGGTCAGCCGGCGGGCGCCGACGCGACGATGACGGCCACCGCCCGGTCGATCTGATCTTCCGTCAGGTCGGCGCGGGCGGTGAGCCGCAGCCGCGAGATGCCGTCGGGCACGGACGGCGGGCGAAAGCAGCCCACCGCCAGCCCGCCGGCCCGGCAGTCCGCCGCCCAGCGCAGCGCCGCCTCCGGGGACGGCGCCCGTACGGACACCACGGCCGCGTCCGGGCGGACGGACGCCGGACCGGCCGCCGACAGCCGCTCGTGCAGCGAGGCGGCGACGGCACGGGCACGGGCCGCCCGCTCCGGCTCCCGGCGCAGCAGCCGGAGGGCGGCCAGCGCGCCGCCGGCGGCGGCGGGCGCGAGCCCGGTGTCGAAGATGAACGCCCGAGCCGTGTTGACGAGATGCTCGATCACCCGGGCCGGTCCCAGCACGGCACCGCCCTGGCTCCCGAGCGACTTGGACAGGGTGACGGTCACGACCGTGTCCGGTGAGCCCGCGAGCCCGGCGGCGTACGGGGCTCCGCGCCCGCCCTCCCCAGCACGCCCAGCCCGTGGGCGTCGTCGACGATCAGGGCCGCCCCGCGTTCGCGGCAGACTGCGGCGAGCCGGTCGAGCGGCGCGGCGTCGCCGTCAACGGAGAAGACCGCGTCCGTGAGGACGACGGCCCGGCCCTCGTGCCCGTCGAGCACCTTGGCCACGGCGCCGGGGTCGGCGTGCGGGACGACGGCGGTGGCCGCCCGGGAGAGCCGGCAACCGTCGATCAGCGAGGCGTGGTTGGCGGCGTCGGAGACGATCAGGGTGCCGCGCGCGGTCAGCGCGGTGACGGCGGCGAGATTGGCGGCGTAGCCGGAGGACAGCACCAGCGCGGCCTCGAAACCGCAGAAGTCCGCCAGGTCCGCCTCCAGTTCGGCGTGGAGCCCGGTGCTGCCGGTCACCAGCCGGGAGCCGGTCGCACCGGCACCCCACAGCCGGGCCGCGTCCGCGGCCGCGGCGGTCACCGCGGGGTGGCGGGCCAGTCCGAGGTAGTCGTTGGACGCCAGATCGAGCAGCGGGGACGCGGCGGGACGGGGGCGCAGCGTGCGGACGAGACCGGCCCGCCGCCGGGCGGCCGCCTCCTCGTCGATCCATCCGAACGGGTCCTGGGCGTCCTGGTCCTGGGGCATCGGCCATCCCTCGCGTCTGTCGGGTGTGCCCAAAACCTAGCCCGGCTCCGGACGGGACACGGTGTGGCGATACACACACCCCGATCCTGCGGTGTTGTGGGATCTCTCCTTGGCCGCGGCCCCTCCGGTAGGCAAGGATCTCCGCCATGGAGCTGCTGACAACGCTGGTGGACAAGGGGCTGCGCCGTGAGCCGCCCACCCGGGACGAGGCGCTCGCCGTGCTGGCGACGTCCGACGACGACCTGCTCGACGTGGTGGCGGCCGCGGGGCGGGTGCGCCGCCAGTGGTTCGGGCGGCGGGTGAAGCTCAACTATCTCGTCAACCTCAAGTCGGGGCTCTGCCCGGAGGACTGCTCGTACTGCTCGCAGCGGCTGGGGTCGAAGGCGGAGATCCTCAAGTACACCTGGCTGAAGCCGGAGGAGGCCGCCGCGGCCGCGGGCGCCGGTGTGGCCGGTGGCGCCAAGCGCGTCTGCCTGGTGGCGAGCGGACGCGGCCCGACCGACCGGGACGTGGACCGGGTGTCGGACACGATCGCGGCCATCAAGGAGCGGAACGAGGGCGTGGAGGTCTGCGCCTGCCTCGGGCTGCTCTCCGACGGTCAGGCCGAGCGGCTGCGGGCCGCGGGCGCGGACGCGTACAACCACAACCTCAACACGTCCGAGGCGACGTACCAGGACATCTGCACCACGCATGACTTCTCCGACCGCGTC
The DNA here is from genome assembly GCF_020982505.1 of Streptomyces sp. MNU89. Lineage (NCBI taxonomy): Bacteria > Bacillati > Actinomycetota > Actinomycetes > Kitasatosporales > Streptomycetaceae > Streptomyces > Streptomyces sp. MNU89. The sequence goes on from NZ_JAJKLL010000001.1 coordinate 209,496, forward strand.
TCCACCGTGCGGCAGGCGCAGGGCGCGGGGCTGTCGGCCTGCTCCGGCCTGATCGCGGGCATGGGCGAGTCCGACGAGGACCTGGTCGACGTGGTGTTCGCCCTGCGCGAGCTGGACCCGGACTCCGTGCCGGTCAACTTCCTGATCCCCTTCGAGGGCACACCGCTGGCCGAGGAATGGAACCTCACCCCGCAGCGGGCGCTGCGCATCCTGGCCATGGTCCGTTTCGTCTGCCCGGATGTGGAAGTACGGCTCGCGGGCGGCCGCGAGGTGCATCTGCGGTCCCTGCAGCCGCTGGCGCTCCACCTCGCCAACTCGATCTTCCTGGGCGACTACCTGACCAGTGAGGGGCAGGCGGGACAGGCGGACCTCGACATGATCGCCGACGCGGGCTTCGAGGTGGAGAGCTCGGACACCGTGACCCTGCCGGAGCACCGGGCGGGCGCGGCCGCGGCGGGCTGCGGCGGACACGACGGCGGCGGCTGCGCGCCCTGCGGGGAGACGGCGGAGGAGGCCGCGGCCCCGGCCGCCGGGGCGCCCGCCCCGGAGCGTGCGGACGCCGCTCCGGCCGCAGCCCCGGCCGCCGCGCCCGCCGGTGCACCGGCCCCACCGGCCGCCGCACCGGCGGGCGCTCCCCGTACCGGCCTGGTGGCGGTGCGCCGCCGCGGCGCGGGCACCGATCTGCCGCCCAATGCCTGAGCCGCTCCCGCGACCGCCGGCCGCCCCGGCCGGGCCCGCCGCGGCGGCGCCGCTGTCCACCGCCGAACTGCTGGAGCTGGACCGGCGGCACGTCTGGCACCCGTACGGCCCGATGCCCGGCCGTACGGACCCGCTGGTCGTCGAGTCCGCCTCCGGTGTGCGGCTGCGGCTGGCCGAACCGGCGGAGGGCCGGGAGGAGCTGGTCGACGGGATGTCGTCGTGGTGGTCGGCCGTGCACGGCTACGGCCACCCCGCGCTGACCGGAGCCGCGCACGCGCAGCTGGACCGGATGAGCCATGTGATGTTCGGCGGGCTCACTCATGAGCCGGCCGTACGGCTCGCCACCCGGCTCGTGGAGATCACCCCGGAGCCGCTGCGCCACGTCTTCCTGGCCGACTCGGGCTCGGTGTCCGTGGAAGTGGCCGTCAAGATGTGCCTGCAGTACTGGCGTTCGCTGGGGAAGCCCGGCAAGCAGCGGCTGCTGACCTGGCGCGGCGGCTACCACGGCGACACCTGGCAGCCGATGTCCGTGTGCGACCCGGACGGCGGCATGCACCACCTGTGGTCCGGGGTGCTGCCCCGGCAGGTCTTCGCGGACGCGCCACCGCCCGGCTTCGGCGCCGGCGTGGACCCGGCGTACGCGGAGCATCTGCGAGGGCTGGTCGCGCGGCACGCCGAGGAGCTGGCGGCCGTCGTCGTCGAACCGGTGGTGCAGGGCGCGGGCGGGATGCGGTTCCACTCCCCCGGCTATCTGCGGGTGCTGCGCGAGGCGTGCGACGAACACGGTGTGCTGCTGGTCCTGGACGAGATCGCGACCGGCTTCGGCCGGACCGGTGAACTGTTCGCCGCGGACCACGCGGGCGTCGCACCCGATGTGCTGTGCCTCGGCAAGGCGCTGACCGGCGGGATGATGACGCTGGCGGCGACGCTGTGCACCGCGGAGGTGGCCGAGGGCATCTCGCGCGGTGAGGTGCCGGTGCTGGCGCACGGCCCGACCTTCATGGGCAATCCGCTGGCCACGGCCGTCGCGGGAGCCTCCGTCGATCTGCTGCTGGCCCGGGACTGGCGCGGCGAGGTGCGCGGGATCGAGCGCGGGCTGCGGGAGGGGCTGGCCCCGGCGGCGCGGCTGCCCGGCGTGCGGGAGGTCCGGGTGCTGGGCGCCATCGGCGTCGTCCAGCTCGACCACGACATCGACATGGGGGCGGCGACCCGCGCCGCGGTGCGCGAGGGCGTGTGGCTGCGGCCGTTCCGCGACCTCGTCTACACGATGCCGCCGTATGTCACCGGCGAGGACGACGTGGCCCGGATCTGCGCGGCGGTGTACGCGGCGGCAGCGGCGGGCTGACCCCGCGCACGGCCCGGCCGCGCCGAGGCGGCCGGGGCGCGGAACACACGGGGCGCGCGGGAATGCGCGCCCCTCGTACGGCGGCGCGGCAGCACCGCGGCGCGGCAGGAACGGAGCGAGGGATCATGGCCGTCACCGTCGTCAGCGGCACCGGCACCGAGATCGGCAAGACGGTGGCGACCGCCGCGCTGGCCGCCGCCGCGCTGGCGGCGGGCCGCACCGTCGCCGTGCTCAAGCCGGCCCAGACCGGCGTGGCGCCCGGTGAGCCGGGGGACGCGGCGGAGACCGCCCGCCTCGCCGGCCCCGTCACCACGGCCGAGCTGGCGCGCTACCCCGAACCGCTGGCCCCGGCGACGGCCGCCCGGCGGGCGGGGCGGCCCCCGGTTCGGCCTGCGGAGATCGCCGAGGCGGCGGAGAAACTGGCCGCCGGCCACGATCTGGTCCTGGTCGAGGGCGCGGGCGGACTGCTGGTCCGCTACGACGGGGAGGGCGCGACCTTGGCGGACGCGGCCCGGCTGCTGGACGCGCCGGTGCTGGTGGTCGCCGCCGCCGGGCTGGGCACCCTCAACGCCACCGCGCTGACGGCGGAGGCCCTGCGCACCCGGGGGCTGGACTGCACGGGTGTTCTCCTGGGCAGCTGGCCGGCCGAGCCGGGCCTGGCGGAGCGCTGCAATCTGGCCGACCTGCCCGCGGCGGCCGGGGCCCCGCTGCTGGGCGCGCTCCCGCACGGGGCCGGCGCCCTCCCGCCCGCGGAGTTCCGTGCCCGCGCCGGCCGCTGGCTCGACCCCGTGCTGGGGGGCACCTGGGACGCCGCGGAGTTCACCGCACGCCACCGGCCGCCGCGGTGAGCCGCTGCCCGGCCGCCGGCTACGCCAGGCTCCAGCTCCGCAGTTCCTCCGCGATGGCCTCCACACCGGCGGTCCCGTCCTTGACGAGGCGGGCGAGATCGCGGACCTGCTCCGGCGAGGTGCTGACCTTCAGCCCGCTCGCGATGAGATAGGCGTAGGCGACGGCCGAGGCGAACACGGCGTTGGACCGCTCCAGCGCCGGCACGTGGAGCAGCAGTTGCAGCAGGGCGGCCGCGCGGCTCTGCGGATCGGTGTAGACCGGGACGCCGAATATCTCCGCCTCGTGCCGGCTGACGGCAGCGACCAGGGCGCCCCAGTCGGTCACGGCCGGATCGCCGGGGGTGTTCTGCTCGGCCACCATGAGCAGCCAGGAGAGATCGATACGGAAGGTCAACGGCGGGTGCGCTCCTCGCCGAACTCCTCCGCGAAGACCGATTCGTACTGCTTCATGAAGTCGGCGGCCGCCTCGACGAAGGCCCGGCCGGCCTCCCCGGCGTCCTGCCGGACGAGCTCCTCGATGTAGCGGTTCACGCTCACGCCCCGCTGGAGGGCGCGCTGCCGCGCGGTCTCGGCGGTCGTCTCGTCCACACGGACGTTCAGCTGGGTCTTGGCCACCCCACCAAGCTAGCACTTGCGCGCTATCATCAACAAGGGGTATCGGCCCGTCCAGCGGGCCCCTACCCTCGGGACCTCCGGGGGACGCCACACCGAGCCGGGAGAGGGCCATGCCCACGCTTGCACAGGAGACCACCCACGACTCCGCGGACGGACGGCCCCCGGCCGCCCGGGCCGAATCGCTCACCAAGGCCTTCGGCTCCGGCGAGACGGCGGTCATCGCGGTCGACGCCGTGGACGTCACGATCGAACGGGGCCGGTTCACGGCGGTGATGGGCCCCTCCGGTTCCGGGAAGTCCACGCTGATGCACTGCCTGGCCGGACTGGACTCGGTCTCGGCCGGCCGGGTCTGGCTGGGCGGCACCGAGATCACCGGGCTCAAGGAGCGGGATCTCACCCGGCTGCGGCGCGACCGGATCGGCTTCATGTTCCAGTCGTTCAATCTGCTGCCGACGCTGACGGCGGCCGAGAACATCACGCTCCCGATGGACATCGCGGGCCGCAAGCCGGACCGCGCCTGGCTCGACCGGGTGATCGACACCCTCCGGCTGCGGGACCGGCTCTCACACCGCCCGTCCCAGCTCTCCGGCGGCCAGCAGCAGCGGGTGGCCTGTGCGCGGGCCCTGGCCTCCCGCCCCGAGCTGATCTTCGCGGACGAGCCGACCGGCAACCTGGACTCCCGGAGCGGGCGGGAGGTGCTGCGCTTCCTGCGCGAGGCCGTCGACGAGCTCGGGCAGACGGTGGTGATGGTCACCCACGACCCCAACGCCGCCGCCCATGCCGACCGCGTGCTCTTCCTGGCCGACGGGCGCATCGTGGACGAGATGGCGGAGCCGACCGCCGAACGGGTGCTCCAGCGGATGCGCCTCTTCTCCCCCGGTCCCCCGCCGCCCGGCGAGAGCGGCGGACCGGAGAGCTGAGCCCGGGCCGCCATACCGCCGGGCCCGGCCCCGGAGGGCGGAGCGCGTTCGCCACCGCTCCGCCCGCCGTTTTGCTGAGCCTTTACTATGGTGGTTCCCCCGGGCCTCGCGGCCCCCCGCCCGCATGACGAAAGGTGTGAGCGTCCGCCCATGGGCGAGCCTCCCAGTAGTGACCATCGCGCGATCCTCCGTTCCCCGGCCCACCATGGGAGGAGGTGAACCCGATGATCGAATTCCTGCTTCTCGCCCTGGCTCTCCTCCTCTCACTGGCCTGCGGCGCCTTCGTGGCGGCGGAGTTCTCGCTGACCACCCTGGAGCGCGGCAGCCTGGAACGGGCGGTCGAGAACGGTGAACGCGGCGCGGAGAGCGCCCTGAAGGCCGTCCGCAATCTGACCTTCCAGCTCTCCGGCGCCCAGCTGGGCATCACCGTCACCAACCTGGTCATCGGTATGCTCGCCGAGCCCTCCATCGCGGCGCTGCTGCGCGAACCGCTCACCGCCGCCGGGGTGCCCGACGGGGCCGTGGGCTCCGTCGCCCTCGTCACCGGCACGGCCCTGTCGACCCTCGTGCTGATGGTGGTCGGCGAGCTGGTCCCGAAGAACTGGGCGATCTCCAGCCCGCTGCCGGTCGCCAAGGCCGTCGCCACACCGCAGCGCGCCTTCAGCGCGGCCTTCCGCCCGCTCATCGGCCATCTCAACAACTCCGCCAACCGCCTCGTCCGGAGGATGGGCCTGGAGCCCGCCGAGGAGCTGGCGTCCGCCCGCGGCCCGCAGGAGCTGGTGGCCCTGGCCCGGCACTCGGCCAAGGAGGGGGCCCTGGAGCCGGACACGGCCGAGCTGTTCGTGCGGACGCTGAACCTCTCGGAGCTGAGCGCCGAGAACGTCATGACCCCGCGGGTGCAGGTCATGGCGCTCGATGTGCAGGCCAGCGCGGAGGACGTCGCCAACGCGACCCGCGCCACCGGCCTCTCCCGCTTCCCCGTCTACCGGGGCAGCCTCGACACGGTCGTCGGCATCGCCCACATCAAGGACGTCCTGGCGGTCCCCGCCGAGCGGCGCGCGCGTCATCCGGTGACCGAGCTGCTGCGCGAGCCGCTGCTCGTGCCGGAGTCGCTGACCGTGGACCGGCTGCTCGACCGGCTCTCCGGCAAGCGCAGCATGGCCGTCGTCATCGACGAGTACGGCGGCACCGCCGGTGTCGTCACCCTGGAGGACATCGTCGAGGAGGTCGTCGGCGAGGTCCGGGACGAGCACGACCCGCTGGAGGCGCCCGACCTGGCGCCGGCCGGCACGGACGCGGAGGGCCGGGAGCTCTACGCGGCGGACGGCGCGGCCCGTACCGACCAGCTGGAGAAGATCGGCCTGCGCGCCCCCGAGGGGCCGTACGAGACCCTGGCCGGGCTGGTCGCCACGGAGCTCGGCCGGATACCGGCCGAGGGCGACCGGGTGGAGGTGGCCGGCTGGCGCGTCGACGTGGTGGACGCGTCGGGACGCCGGGCGGCCCGCGTGCTGCTGCACGCGCCGCTGCCCGTACACGGCGAACAGCACCCCGAGGAGGCCTCCCGATGACCGCGGTCCAGCTTTTCGTGGGTCTGCTGACCCTGGTCGCGAACGCCTTCTTCGTCGGTGCCGAGTTCGCGATGATCTCGGTCCGGCGCAGCCAGGTGGAACCGCTCGCCGAGGAGGGCAACCGGCGCGCCAGGAGTGTGCTGTGGGGACTGCAGCACGTCTCGGCGCTGATGGCCGCCGCGCAGCTGGGCATCACGCTGTGCACCCTGGTGCTGGGTGTGGTCGCCGAGCCTGCGATCGCCCATCTGCTGGAGCCGCTGTTCGACGCGGTGGGCGTGCCGCACGGCCTGGTGCACCCCATCTCCTTCGTCATCGCGCTCGCGGCGGCGACGTATCTGCACATGCTCTTCGGCGAGATGCTCCCGAAGAACATCGCGCTCGCGGCGCCCGTGCGGACCGCGCTCGCCCTGGGCCCGCCGATGGTGGCCCTGTCCCGGGCGCTCCGCCCGGTGATCTTCTCCGTCAACGCCTTGGCCAACACGCTGCTGAAGCTGCTGCGCGTCGAGCCGAAGAACGAGGTCGCGGCCACGTTCTCGGACGACGAGCTGGCCCGGATGGTGGCCGACTCCCGTGAGGCCGGGCTGCTGGACAAGCGGTCGACGGAGCGTCTGCGGGATGCCCTGGAACTCGGCCGGCGGCCCGTACAGGAGGTCGTCAAACCGGTGGCCAATGTGGTCGCCGCTCCGCTCGGCATCACGCCGGAGGGCCTGGAGAAGCTGGCGTGGGAGTCGGGGTTCTCCCGCTTCCCGGTCGTGGACTCGGGCCGCCGGATCCTGGGCTACCTGCATGTGAAGGACGCGCTGGACGCCCGGCCGCGGGATCTGCCGTTCCCGGTGGCGGCGATGCGGCCGATCGCCCGGGTCCGGGCGGAGACGCCGCTCGACGACGCGCTGGGAGCGATGCGCGGTTCCAGTACCCATCTGGCCGCGGTGATCGGAGCGGACGGCAGGCTGGCCGGTCTGGTCACCATGGAGGACGTGCTGCGGGAGCTGGTCGGGCGCACGCCCGCCTGATCGCGGAGCACCGGGGGCCCGGGCGTCCGGCGGGAACGCCGGCGCCTGGGCCCCGGGGTGCCGGGCGCCCGGGCGCGGTGCCCGGCCCGGGGCAGGCGTCCGGGGTATGCGCCGGGAGCCGGCGCGCGGGCTCAGTCCCGCTCTTCGGCGGGCGGCGCCGGGGCCGGGACGGCGGTGGCCGGAAGGGCCGGAGCGGGAAGGGCCGGAGCGGGGAGGGAGAACCAGACCTCCTTGCCCCAGGGGGTGCGGTCCGCGCCCCAGTCGCAGGCCATGAGGTCGACCATCGACATGCCCCGCCCGTCCTCGTCGTCCGCGGTGGCGCGGCGGACCCGGGGCAGTTCCCGGCTTCCGTCGCCGACCTGGCAGCAGACCGACCTGCCGCGGACGAGGGTCAGGTGGACGGGGCCGTGCGCATGGCGCAGCGCGTTGGCGACGAGCTCGCTGACCAGGAGTTCCGCGGTGTCCGCGAGATCACCGAGCCCCCACCGGGACAGGGTGTGGCGCACGGCCCTGCGGGCGAGCGCGCACGCCTCGCCCGACCGCGGCAGCGGCCAGGGGCCGGCCCGGCCGGTGTCGGGCTCCGGTGCCGCCGGCTCGGAGGCCGGGCGGCACACGGGCACGGGGCGGCTGGGCCAGCGCGGCCTCGGCGGGTCCACCGGGGTGGGGGTGGTACATGGGATCTCCACTACGGCCCGGCTGTCCGGACGACAAGGGCTCAGCGGATCGAGCGCGCCGTGTGCGGCACGGGAAGGTTCGCGACGCTGCGAGGCTGCCACGCGGCTGTTCCGCCCGGAACTCCGGGCAGAGAAAAGCTGCGGGTTACTTCCGCGTAAAACAATAAAATGCGTTTACCTGGAAGTAAAGCGTTCATGACCGATCTGTTCCTGACGCTCCGCCGGACATCGCCGGGCAGGCCGCGAGCCTCCCGGGGTCAGGTCCCCCCGGGGTCAGAGCGGACCGAACCGTGCGATGAGCATCGCCAGCACGATCGTCAGCACCCAGCCCGCGATCTGCTCCAGCAGCGGGTGGTCGTCGTCGGACGGTCCGCCGGTACGGGCGGCCACGACAGCGGCAGCGGTCATCAGCGCACACTCCTTGCCGATCGGTCCCGCCGGGGCGGCCCCGCCACGGGGTGGCGCGGGCCGGCGGGACGGTTGCGGAAACGGACCGGCGACGGGGACGGCCCGGGGTACCGGACAGCGCCGGGGAACAGCACCCATACCGGTACCGGTCGGGCGACAATAGACCCGAATCGCGCGGCCCGCTGTGACCCGTGACTCATCCCGCCCGGCATCCTCCCCGCCCCCCGGCGGGCGTAGGATTTCCGGCGTCATGCAGATGAATGCCTCCTACACCAGTTTTGTCGCCCTGGGCGACTCCTTCACCGAGGGCATGTCCGACCGCCTGCCGGACGGCAGTTACCGGGGCTGGGCCGATCTCCTCGCGGCGGACCTGGCCGCCCGGACGCCCGGTTTCCGCTACGCCAACCTGGCGGTGCGCGGAAAGCTCATCGGCCAGATCGTGGACGAACAGGTGGACGTCGCGGCGGCGATGAACGCGGACCTCGTGACCCTCGTCGGCGGGCTCAACGACGCCCTCCGCCCCAAGTGCGACATGGGCATGGTCCGCGCCCGGCTGGAGGAGGCCGTCACCAAGCTCGCCCCCAACTGCGGCCGGCTGGTGCTGATGCGCAGCCCCGGGCGGAACGGCCCGGTGATGGAACGCTTCCGGCCGCGCATGGAACAGCTCTTCGGCTTCATCGACGAACTGGCCGAGGCGCACGGCGCCCTCGTCGTGGACCTCTACGGCCCGGGGGCGCTGGGCGACCCGCGGCTGTGGGCCGTCGACCGGCTCCACCTCACCACCGAGGGCCACCGGCGGGTCTCGGAGGCGGTCTGGCAGACGATCGGCCTGGAGCCGCGCCGGGACTGGACCGAACCGCTGCCGCCGGTGCAGCCGGTGAGCTGGTACCGGCGGCGGAGCAGCGACCTGCGGTTCGCCCGCGAGCATCTGCTGCCGTGGATCGGCCGCCGGCTGACCGGGCGCTCCTCCGGCGACGGGCTGATGCCCAAGCGCGGCGACCTCCTGCCGTACCCGTACGAACTCTGAGCGCGCTCCCGGCGGTGCCGTTCCCGGGCGGCGGCCGCCCGGGAACGGGAAAGGCCGACCGAGGAGGCCGGCGGACGGGGCGCGGAGGCGGGCGGAGGCCCCGCCGGACCGGCCCGTAGAATGCCGTCACGTGACCTCCAAGCCCCGTATCCCGAACGTTCTGGCCGGCCGCTACGCCTCCGCGGAGCTCGCCGCCCTGTGGTCCCCCGAGTACAAGGTGACGCTGGAGCGCCGGCTGTGGCTGGCCGTCCTCCGTGCGCAGAAGGATCTCGGCATCGAGGTGCCGGAACAGGCCCTCGCCGACTACGAGCGGGTGCTCGACCAGGTGGACCTGGCGTCGATCGCGGAACGCGAGAAGGTCACCCGGCACGATGTGAAGGCCCGGATCGAGGAGTTCAACGCCCTCGCCGGCCATGAGCACGTCCACAAGGGCATGACCTCCCGGGACCTCACCGAGAACGTGGAGCAGCTGCAGATCCGTCTCTCCCTGGAGCTGGTGCGGGACCGCGCGGTCTCCGTGCTGGCCCGGCTGGGGCGTCTCGCCGCCGAGCACGCGGAACTGGTGATCGCCGGCCGCTCGCACAACGTCGCCGCGCAGGCGACCACCCTCGGCAAGCGGTTCGCGACGGCCGCCGACGAACTGCTGGTGGCGTACGGCCGGCTGGAGGACCTCCTCGGCCGCTATCCGCTGCGCGGCATCAAGGGCCCGGTCGGCACCGCGCAGGACATGCTCGACCTCCTCGGCGGCGACGCCGCGAAACTCTCCGAGCTGGAGCGGCGGGTCGCCGGCCACCTCGGCTTCGGCCGGGCCTTCACCTCCGTCGGCCAGGTCTACCCGCGCTCGCTGGACTACGACGTCGTGACGGCGCTGGTGCAGCTGGCCGCCGCGCCGTCCTCACTGGCCAAGACGGTCCGGCTGATGGCCGGGCACGAGCTGGTCACGGAGGGCTTCAAGCCCGGTCAGGTCGGCTCCTCCGCCATGCCGCACAAGATGAACACCCGTTCCTGCGAGCGGGTGGGCGGCCTCATGGTGATCCTGCGCGGCTACGCCTCGATGACCGGCGAGCTCGCCGGCGACCAGTGGAACGAGGGCGACGTGTCCTGCTCCGTGGTGCGCCGCGTGGCCCTCCCGGACGCGTTCTTCGCCCTGGACGGCCTGCTGGAGACGTTCCTGACGGTGCTCGACGAGTTCGGCGCCTTCCCCGCGGTCGTCTCCCGCGAGCTGGACCGCTATCTGCCGTTCCTCGCCACCACCAAGGTGCTGATGGGCGCCGTGCGGGCCGGGGTGGGCCGGGAGGCCGCGCACGAGGTCATCAAGGAGCACGCGGTCGCCTCGGCCCTGGCGATGCGCGAGAAGGGCGCCGAGCGCAACGAACTGCTGGACCGGCTCGCGGGCGACGAGCGCATCCCCCTGGACCGCCCGCAGCTCGACGCGCTGATGGCGGACCGCCTCTCCTTCACGGGTGCGGCGGCGGACCAGGTGGCATCGGTCGTGGCCCGGATCGAGGAGATCACGGCCGCGCGCCCGGAGGCCGCCGCGTACACCCCGGGAGCGATCCTCTGAAGGGCGGGGAGTCCCGGGCGGGGCGGCGGCATCCGGCACGCCGTCCGCCGTCCCGCCCGAGCCAGGAGGAACTGGAGGCGGCCCGCGACCGCACCGTCGACGATGTGATCGCGCACAACCTGCGGGTGCTGTTCTGCGGTATCAACCCCGGTCTGATGTCGGCGGCGACCGGTCACCACTTCGCCCGGCCGGGCAACCGCTTCTGGCCGGTGCTGCACGCCTCCGGCTTCACCCCGCGGCTGCTCCGGCCCGACGAGGAGCGGGAGTTGCCCGCTTACGGGCTCGGCATCACCAATGTCGCCGCGCGCGCCTCGGCCCGGGCGGACGAACTGAGCGACGAGGAGATGCGCGAGGGCGGGCGCCTGCTCGCGGAGAAGGTGCTGCGGTACCAACCGCGCCGGCTCGCGGTGCTGGGGATCACGGCCTACCGGGTGGCCTTCCGGGACAAGGCGGCGGTGATCGGCCCGCAGGCCCGGGTGATCGGCCGGACGCGGATCTGGGCCCTGCCCAATCCGAGCGGCCTCAACGCGCACTGGACGACGGCGACGATGGCGGAGGAGTTCGCCCGCCTGCGCGAGGCCGCCGAGCGGGACGAGCAGAACGACCGGGACGAGCAGGACGGGTGGCCCGGCCCGCCGGGCCGGTGAGCGGGCCCGAACGCCGTGAGGGCGGCCGGGGCACGGCCGTGACGGCGCGCCCGCCGGGTCCGAAGACCCGGGAGACGACAGCACCGGTGCCGGACCCCGACGAGGTGGGGTCCGGCACCGGTGCGCGTCCGGTACTGCCGGCGGGTGTTCCGTCAGCTCTCGCCGCGGGCCGCCCGGCGGCGCATCAGCAGGACGCCGCCCGCGCCCAGCAGCACCAGGGCCGCCGCGGAGGTGCCGATGACGGCGGAGGCGCCGGTCTCGGCGAGGTCCTCCTTGCCGCCGCCTGACGGGTTCTGGCCGGCCGTATCGGCGGCCGTGGGCTCGTTCGACGGCTCACCGGTCGTCTCACCGGTCGTCTCGCCGCCCGGCTCGGTGGACGGCTTGCCCGAGGGCTCCTCCGACGGCTCGCCGGAGGGCCCGCCGGACGACCCGCCGTTGCCGCCCTCGTTCTCGTCCTCGTCCTCGCAGTCCGTCCGGAAGACCTTCTGCTTGGCCTTGCCGTTCTCGCCCTCGAAGTTCCAGACGAGCTTGTAGTGGCCGTCGGGCAGCTTCAGGTCGTCGCTGCGGCCGTGCCCCTCGGCGTCAAGGGTCAGGGTGCCGGACTCGGCCTCCGTGCCCAGGGTGCCGGTGGGCGGCATCTGGAGGATCTTCCACTCGATCTGCTGGCCGCCGTCGAACTTGAACGCGTCCAGGTAGAAGACGCAGACGTGCGGCTCGTTCTTGACGAACTCCTCGCCGGTCTCGGCGTCGTGGATCTTGACGGTCCCGTTGTCACCGGGCGGGGTGGCGTACGCGACGGGGGCCAGCAGCAGGGATGCCGCTGCGGCCGCTGCCACCGCACACGCCGAAGTGAGGCTGCGCATGGATCACCAGGTTTTCGAGAAAAGCGCCGGAAGCGGGGGGTGACGCCTCAGCTTCCAGCCATCTGTTCGTACAGGTCAAGCCAATCGGCCACCGCATCAGCACCATTGAGCCCGCGATGTCCCTTTGATCACCGGTAACGATTCAGCCTAGGGCACTCGTTCGACGTACATCCGCTCGAAAGAGGACATCGAAGCCGGCGAGCCGCGGCGCTCCGGCGGCGGCCGCGTGCGTCACCCCCGGGTCTCCGGGCTTCCCCGGCCGTCCCGGTCTTCGCCGTCCGGATCCTCCGGGTCCTCCTCCGCCACGACCGCCAGCAGCCGGAGCGGTAACTCGCGGCCCTGCCGGCCGAGTCCGACGGCGAGCCAGCGGCCCCCGGCCCGCCAGGCGTACAGCACGCCGACACAGCCGCACAGCGTCGCCAGCGGCTCGGGAACCGCCTCCCCCTCGGCCGAGCGTATGAGGTGTTCGGTGAGGTCCAGGACCCGCGGCTCGCCCCAGCGCCGGGAGAGCAGGACGACCAGCGCCTCGCACTCGGCCTCGAACTGCTCCTCCGCCTCCCGGATCCGGGAACCGTCGTCCTCCCAGAACTCCTCGCTCACCCGCAGATCGGCCAGGTGGAAGCCCGGTCCGCCCTCCGCGCCGCGGGAGGGCCCGCCGCGCGCCGCCGGGAGGGGACGGGCGCGCAGCCGGTCGATCGCCGCGAGCTGTTCCACTGTGCTCATGGGTCCAGTGAACTACCCGTCACCGACAACCGGCCCCGGGGACACGGGAGTCGGGCGCCCCGGCCCTCGACACGCCCGCGCCGCCGGCGCCCCGGGGCCGGTGTGGCAGGCTTCCGGCAGACCGGTACACGGAGGTGTGGGGCATGGGGCAGGTCACCGTCGTCACGGGAGGCGGCCGCGGCATCGGAGCGGCGGTCGCCGTCCGTCTCGCGCGGGCCGGACACGCGATCGGCATCGGCTACGAGAAGGCACGGGAGACGGCGGAGGAGACGGCGGAAGCGGTGCGCGCCGAGGGCGCCGCCTGTGCGACCGTGCGGGTGGACACCAGTGCGGAGGACCAGGTCGATGCGCTGTTCGACACAGTGGCCGCCGAACTGGGCCCCGTCACCGGCCTCGTCAACAACGCCGGGATCACCGGGCCGCTGGGCCGGTTCGCCGAGACGGACCCGGAGGTGATGCGGCGGGTCCTCGACGTCAACGTCATGGGCGCCCTGCTGTGCGCGCGCCGGGCGGTGCGCGACCTGTCGACGCGCTACGGCGGTGCGGGCGGGGCGATCGTCAACATCTCCTCGTGCGCGGCCACCACGGGCAGCCCCGGCGAGTACGTCCACTACGCGGCGACCAAGGCGGCCGTGGACGCGATGACGAACGGGCTGGCCAAGGAGGTGGCGGCCGAGGGCATCCGCGTCAACTCGGTACAGCCCGGGATGATTCTCACCGGTATGCACGCCGCGATGGGCGACCCCGAGCGCCCCTGGCGCAACCCGGACCGGGTGCCGATGCGGCGCCCCGGCGAACCGGAGGAGATCGCGGGCGCCGTCGCCTGGCTGCTCTCGCCCGAGGCGTCGTACACGACGGGCGCGGTGCTGCGCGTCTCGGGCGGCCTCTGATCCGGCGGCGCAACCGCCGGCGTCGCGGCCGGGGCGGCGCGCGGTCGGACGGCGGGGACGGAGCGGCCGGGCACGTGCGCCGGTGCGCGGGCCGGGCCCGCCGCGCCGCGACGGCTACACCGCGACGGCCGCGAGCTTCTCGGGGTTGCGGACCAGGTACACGCAGGCGATCCGGCCTTCGGCGGTGACGTCCACGGAGACGACCGTGTCCGGCCTGCCGTCCACCAGGACCAGCACCGCGGGCGCCCCGTTGAACTCGCGGCGCACGAACTCCACGGCCGGGCCGTCGAGTTCCCCGGCCACGGCGGCGAGGAAGCGGGCGATCTTCCCGGCGCTCTCCATGACACGGAGCGGTGCCTTGGCCCGTCCGCCGCTGTCGCCGACCAGCCTGGCGTCCGGGGCGAGCAGCTCCAGCAGCGCCCCGAGGTCCGCGCCGGCAGCCGCGGCGAGGAACCGCTCGGTGAGTTCGCGCTGCTGGTCCGGGTCGGCCCGGTAGCGCGGCTTGCGCTCACCGACGTGGCGCCGGGCGCGGGCGGCGAGCTGCCGGACGGCCGCCGGTTCCCGGTCCAGCGCCCGGGCGATCTCCGCGTACGGGAAGCCGAAGGCCTCGCGCAGCACGAACACCGCCCGCTCCAGCGGCGACAGGGACTCCAGCACGACGAGGACGGCGAACGAGACGGACTCGGCCAGCACCGCCCGGTCCCCCGCGTCCGGCACCGCCCCGGCGAACTCGGGGCCCACCGGCTCGGGCAGCCACGGTCCGACGTAGGTCTCGCGCTGGGCGCGCAGCTTGCGGAGCCGGTCGAGGGCGAGCCGGGTGGTGATCCGGACGACATAGGCACGCGGCTCGCGGACCTCCGCGCGGTCGGCGGCGGACCAGCGCAGCCAGGCCTCCTGCACGGTGTCCTCGGCGTCGGCGGCCCGGCCGAGCATCCGGTAGGCGACACCGGTCAGCAGCGGGCGGTGCTCCTCGAAGACATCGGTCGCGGTGTCGGTGGCCACGGACCCATCCCAGCGGACGGCCACGGGAGTTGTCCAGGCGCCGCGGGACCGTGGGACCCGGGCCGCGGGCGTGAACCCCGGCAGGGCCCGCGGTGCGTGCGATCGGCGCGCCACGACGGCCCTGTTCACGCTCCGGGTCCGGGGAGCCGGGCGACGCATGCGGCACCGGACGGTACGACGGATTCCAGGGTCCTCGCCGCCCCGGCCGGGGCGCCACCGTGACCGCCCGGCACAGCAGAGGGCCTCCCGCTCCTCACCGGGCGCCGGAACCGGCCCCCGAGCCACCGCAGCGCACCGCCGGCCGGCTGTCCCGCCGGCCCTCACCGGGCCCGCCCCTCGCGCGCCCGGCACCGCCGTCACCGTGGACCCCGTCCGTGCAGGCTGCCTGCGGAGGCACCTCCGGTGTGGCGCAGGCGCTGACACTGCCGGCCCTGGTGCTGCGCGACCGGGGCCGGCCACCCACCGTCCGCTGTCCGACTTCGGGGCGGCACCGGCCGGGGACGGCTCCGTCCGGCTGGTGCTCGGTTACGCGCGTCTGCCGCCCGCGGAGATCGAACGGGCGGTGCGCCTGCTGCCCGCGGGCTGACGGCGCACTGCTGAGCCGCCGCGCCGGCCGGCGGCCTTCCGCCGGGCGCCACCCGGTTGTTCACTGTCCGTTCGGGCGTGCGGCATCCGGTGCCGATAGCAATCCCGTGGCACAGCACACCACCGCCCGCCGTCCGCCCGGACGGCGGGCGGACCGGAACGACAGGAGGCACCAGATGGCGCGGGAACCCGGGGGCATCGTCGGACGGCGGTCGGTTCTGCGAGGGGGCGCGGCCGCGTCGGCGGCGCTCGCCCTGCCCGGGGCGGCCGGGCTCGTGGCGGCGCCGGCCCAGGCGCGGTCGGGGCGGCCGGCCGCGCGGTGGGGGGTGCAGACCGGTGATGTGACGGCCTCCTCAGGGCTGGTGTGGGTCCGCTCGGACCGGCCGGCCAGGATGATCGTCGAGACCTCGGCGACCGAGTCGTTCCGGAACGTCCGGCGCCGCACGGGACCACTGCTCGGCCCCGGCACGGACTTCACGGGCACCACACCGCTGCAGGGGCTGCCGGCCGGCCAGGAGATCCACTACCGGGTGCTGCTCGCCGACCCGGACGATCCGCGGCGCACGGGCGAGCCGGTGTACGGCAGCTTCCGCACGGCCCCGGCCCGCCGCCGTCAGGGGGTGCGCTTCCTGTGGTCGGGCGACCTCGCCGGGCAGGGCTGGGGGATCAATCCCGACCGCGGCGGCCTGCCCATCTTCGACGAGATGCTCCGCCGGGACCCGGACTTCTTCCTCAACAGCGGCGACACCGTCTACGCGGACGGCCCGATCCAGCCGGCGGTCACCCTCCCGGACGGCCGGGTCTGGCGGAACGTCACCACGGAGGAGAAGTCGAAGGTCGCCGAGACCCTCGACGAG
Organism: Streptomyces sp. MNU89; assembly: GCF_020982505.1. Classification (NCBI taxonomy): domain Bacteria; kingdom Bacillati; phylum Actinomycetota; class Actinomycetes; order Kitasatosporales; family Streptomycetaceae; genus Streptomyces; species Streptomyces sp. MNU89. Next base: position 225,744 of record NZ_JAJKLL010000001.1, read on the forward strand.
TACCGCGGCGCGTTCCGCTACAACCTGCTGGCGGAGAACCTGCGCCGCTTCAACGCCCGGGTTCCGGGCCTCGTCCAGTGGGACGACCACGAGGTGGTCAACAACTGGTACCCGGGCGAGATCCTCACCGACGACCGCTACACCGAGAAGCGCGTGGACGTCCTCGCGGCCCGCTCCCGGCGGGCGTTCGCCGAGTACTTCCCGGTGCGCACCCTGCGCCCGGACGGTGACGGACGGCTGCACCGGGTGGTGCGCCACGGCCCGCTGCTCGACGTCTTCGTCATCGACATGCGCACGTACCGGAACGCCAACTCCCCCGGTCGGCAGCCGCGGGAGGAGCAGGGCATCCTCGGCCGGGAGCAACTCGCCTGGCTCAAGCGGGAACTGTCCCGCTCCCGGGCGGTGTGGAAGGTGATCGCCTCGGACATGCCGCTCGGGCTGGTCGTGGCGGACGGCTCCGCCGACTTCGAGGCCGTGGCGCAGGGCGACCCCGGCGCGCCGCTGGGCCGCGAACTGCAGATCGCCGAACTGCTGCGGCACATCGGGCACCACCGGATCACGGGTACGGTCTGGCTGACGGCCGACGTGCACTACACCGCCGCGCACCACTACGAGCCGTCACGGGCCGCCTTCCAGGACTTCGCCCCGTTCTGGGAGTTCGTGTCGGGCCCTCTCAACGCGGGCGGCTTCCCGGCGGTCGGTCTGGACGCCACCTTCGGTCCGGAGCAGGTCTTCGTGAAGGCGCCCGACCGCGCCAATGTGTCGCCGCTGGAGGGCGGCCAGCACTACGGCGAGGTGGAGATCGACGGTGACAGCGGTGCGCTGACGGTGCGGCTGATCGAGGAGGGCGGCAGGGTGCTCTTCACCAAGGTGCTGCAGCCGGGCCTCGTGGGGCAGTAGCTCTCCCGGGCCTGGCGGAGTCCGGTACGGCCCCGGCCGGTCGGGGCGCGCTGCCTGCCGTCGCCGCCGACTGCGCCGAGCGGACCGGGCCCCGCGGAGAGATACCCGGCCTGGCCGGACTCGCCGCCCGGCGCGGCTCCTCCCGTCTGGTCACCCGGGCGCGGAGGCTGACGGCAATACGGGGGCGGCACCGGCGGTGGAGGTGGTGGGCCGCGTCGCCCACCACCGGTCCCCGTCCCCCTCCTCCCCACCACGCCGGCGCCCCGGGCGGAAGCAGGGGGAACGCGGGACGGCCTCCGGCGCGCCGGGCCGGGCCGGTGCGCACCCACGGGGCCGGGCCGCCGTTGGGCGTGCCGGGACGCCGCAGGGGCGCCGCGTCCCCCGCGGCGAGCCGGCGCGTTGTCTTCGCCGAATGGCGCACATCACCGCGTTAACCGCTTTCCTCGCCATCCGCGTACAGACCCCGGAAGCCTGCTTAACCAGGCGGTCACAGTACGTTCGTGATCACGCAACAGCGGTAGGTCACGGTGGGTCCATGACCGATGTGACACCCGCGAAGCCCGCCCGCCGCCTCCATCACTGGCGGCGGGACCTCATCGAACTGGCCGCGCTCTTCACCGCCGTCGCGGTCGCCGACTCGATCGCGAAACTGATCGTCCACGGCCCGGACGGCCCGGTGCTGCTCGTCGCCTCGGCGGTCGCCCTCGCCGCCACGGCCGCTTTCCACAGTTGGTGGTCCCACCGCCACGGTCACTCACCCCCGGGGGCCGCGGCCGCCGGTGATCCGGCCGACGCGGCGAGCGGGGCCGTCACCGGCCCCGGCGACGGCGCGGAGGGCGGCGACGGCACGGCCGTGCACGCCACCACCCTGTGGCGGGTGCGGACGACGGTGCGGGACACCCCGGGGAGCCTCGCCGCCCTGTGCACGGCGCTGGCCCGCCGCGGGGTGGACATCCTCGCCCTGCAGACGCACCCGCTCTCCGAGGGCACCGTCGACGAGTTCCTGCTCCGCGCGCCCGCGGAGCTGGCCCCCGCGGACCTCGCCCGGGAGATCTCCGGGGCCGGCGGCCGTGACATCTGGACGGAGCGCGCCGACGCCCACGACCTCGTCGACACCCCCACCCGGGTGCTGAACCTCGCCACCCGCACCGCCCTGGACGCCGCCGAACTCCCGCTGGCTCTACGGGAGTTGCTCGGCCGCTGCACCATCCGCTCGCAGCCGCGGCAGGCGCTCGCCGGCTCACCGCAGGCGGGCGGGTCCGAGGGCGAGGTGCCGCCCGAGGGCGTCCTGGAGGGGACCGTCATGCGGCTGCGCGACCCCTCGGGCGGCACGATCGGCATCGAGCGCCCGTATCTGGCGTTCACCCCGACCGAGTTCGCCCGCGCCCGCGCGCTCGTCGGACTCGACGCGCGCCTCGGCCCGCGGATGCCGCGCGGCCGGGACGTGTGGACGCTGCCGGGCGGCAGCGAGATCACCGTCCGCCGGGCGGACACCGCCGACATCCCGGCCGCCCGCGAGATGCACGAGCGCTGCTCCCCGGAGACCCTGCGGAAGCGGTACCACGGCCCCGTCAAGGACGCCGACCGCTACCTGGGCCATCTGCTCAGCCCGCGCTTCGGCCGCACCCTGGCCGTGCAGACGGCTTCCGGCCGGCTGGTCGCGCTCGGCCATCTGATGTGGGACGGCGACGAGACCGAGGTGGCGCTGCTCGTCGAGGACGCCTGGCAGCGCCGGGGCATCGGCGGCGAGCTGCTGCGGCGGCTGGTCGCCCTGGCGGGCGAGGCCGGCTGCGAGAGCGTCTACGCCGTCACCCAGTCCGGCAACACCGGCATGGTCGCCGCCATGCGCGGCCTCGGCCTCCCGCTCGACTACCAGATCGAGGAGGGCACGCTCGTCATCACCGCCCGCCTCGCCCGGACCGGGACCCCGGCCCGCCCGCAGGCTCCGGACAGCCGCCCGCCGCACGGCCCGTACACGCCGGCGACGCGCTGACCGCACCGCACCGCAGGCCACCGGGCAGGGCGCCACGACTACCCGGCGACGCCCTGCTTCCGCCCTTCGGCGTCGCCGGCCGCACCCGCGGCGCCGGAGACCGGGCCACCGGCCCGCATCGCGCGGTCGAGAGCCTGGTCGAGGTCGGCCCAGAGGTCGTCGGCGTCCTCCAGGCCGACGGACATCCGCAGCAGCCGGTCACTCACGCCCGAGGCGTGCCGGTCGTCCGCGTCGACGATGCGGTGACTGATCGACGCGGGGTGCTGGATGAGGGTGTCCACGCTGCCGAGGCTGACCGCCGGGGTGATCAGCCGGACCCCGGCGATCACCTCGTGCGGGTCGCCCGCGGTCTCGAACGCCACCATCGCGCCGCCCAGTCTCGGGTAGCGGACCCGTGTCACGCGCGGGTCGTCCGCCAGCCGCCGCGCCAGCTCCGCGGCCGTGGCCGACGCCGCGCGGACCCGTACCGGCAGCGTGGACAGGCCGCGCAGCAGCAGGTATCCGGCCAGCGGGTGGAGCACCCCGCCGGTGGCGAAGCGCACCTGCCGCAGCTTCCGGGCGAACTCCTCGTCGCAGGCCACGACGCCGCCGAGCACGTCGCCGTGCCCGCCCAGGTACTTGGTGGCGCTGTGCAGGACGATCCGCGCGCCCTGCTCGGCGGGCCGCTGGAGCACGGGCGTGGCGAAGGTGTTGTCCGCGAGCAGCGGCACCGCTCCGCAGGAGTGGGCCACCGCCGCCAGGTCGAGTTCGGCGAGGGTGGGGTTGGCGGGGGTCTCGACCAGGACGAGACCGGTGTCCGGGCGGATCGCGTCGGCGATGCCGGCCGGGTCGACCCAGGTGACCTCGTTGCCCAGGAGCCCGGCGGTCAGCAGGTGGTCGCTGCATCCGTACAGCGGGCGGACGGCGACGACATGGCGCAGGCCCACGCTGTTCCGCACCATGAGGCAGGCGGTCAGCGCGGCCATGCCGCTGGCGAAGGCGACGGCGCTCTCGGTGCCCTCCAGCCGGGCGAGGGCCGTCTCGAAGCGGGCCGTGGTCGGGTTGTCCAGGCGGGCGTAGACCGGCGGGCCCTCGGGGCGGGCGCCGGTGGTGGCGAAGTCGTCGATCCGGGCGGCCTCGGCCCGGCTGTCGTACGAGGGGTAGGTGGTGGACAGGTCGAGCGGCGGCGCGTGCAGACCGAGTTCCGCGAGGTCTTCGCGGCCGGCGTGGACGGCCTCGGTGGACAGGGACCGGCGGACGGGCGGGGTGGGCCCGGAGGGTGTCTCCATGGATCGCATACTGAACACCCACCGGGCTCGTGCGGCCAGGTGCCGTGCTACGTTCGGCCGATGTCCGATTCGGTGGTTCTGGATCCGGTGGATCTCCATATTCTGCGGCTGCTGCAGAACGATGCCCGGACCACGTACCGGGATCTCGCGGCCGAGGTGGGCGTGGCCCCCTCCACCTGCCTGGACCGGGTGGCGCGGCTGCGCCGCAGCGGTGTGATCCTCGGCAACGCGCTGCGGCTGGACCCGGCGAAGCTGGGCCGGGGTCTGGAGGCGCTGCTGCTCGTCCAGGTACGTCCGCACCGCCGGGAGCTGATCGGGCCCTTCGTCGAACGGGTGCGGGCGCTGCCGGAGTCGCGGGCGCTGTTCCATCTGACCGGGCCGGACGACTATCTGGTCCATGTCGCGGTGGCGGACACCGCGGATCTGCAACGGCTGGTGCTGGACGAGTTCACCTCCCGCCGGGAGGTGGCCCGTGTCGAGACGCGGCTGGTGTTCCAGCAGTGGGAGTGCGGGCCGCTGCTGCCTCCCGGCTGACGCGGGGCCGGACGGTGCGGGGGCACGGGCGGGCAGTGCGCCGGAGACCGGATCCGAGCCCTCCGGACACCGCCTACCGAAGCTGTCGTATCGGATATCGGACGCCGTAGAACAGGATCACGCGGCCGGATGGTGGTGACGGGACGGCCGCCGCCGTACGAGGATGGCCGCATGTCCGATACCACCAGCAGCCCGCTGCCCCGCCGGATCGCCGACTCCTACGTCGACGCCCTCGTCGAACTGGACCCCCTCGCGGGCACCTATCTCGGTGTCACCGAGAGCCACTCCCGCCTGCCGGACTTCTCCCCCACCGGCCAGGAGGCCGTCGCCGCCCTGGCGCGCACCACCCTGGAACGGCTGGCCGAGGCGGAGTCCCGGCCGGGCGCGGACGACGAGGCGGAGCGCCGCTGCGCGCGCCTGCTCCGGGAGCGGCTCACCGCCGAACTGGCCGTCCACGACGCGGGCGAGGGCCTGCGCAACCTCAACAACCTCTTCTCGCCGCCGCAGGCCGTTCGTGCGATCTTCACCGTCACCCCGAACGAGACCACCGAGGACTGGTCGAGGATCGCCGAGCGCCTGCGGGCCGTCCCCGCCTGCCTGGACGGCTACCGCGCCGCGCTGGCCGAGGGCCTGAAGCGGCAGCTGCCGGCCGGGCCCCGCCAGGTCACCACCGTCATCGGGCAGCTCGACACGTGGGTGGGCACCGACCGCAGCTGGTTCGCCGCATTCGCCGCGGACGGCCCCGCGGAGCTGCGCAGCGAGCTGGACTCGGCGGCGGCCCACGCCACCGCCGCCTTCGAGGATCTGCGCGACTGGCTGAGCGACCACTACGGCCCCGCCGTCGAGGGTGCCCCGGACATCGTCGGCCGCGAACGGTATGCCCGCTGGGTCCGCTCCTACAACGGCACCGACCTCGACCTGGACGAGGCGTACGCCTACGGCTGGTCGGAGTTCCACCGGCTGCTCGGCGAGATGCGCGCCGAGGCGGAGAAGATCCTGCCCGGCGCCGCGGACGACCCGTGGAAGGCCATCGCCCACCTCGACGAGCACGGGCACCACCTGGAAGGCGTGGACGCCGCCCGGAACTGGCTCCAGGAGCTGATGGACGAGGCCATCGAGGCGCTGGACGGCACCCACTTCGACCTCGCGGAGCGGGTGAAGCGGGTGGAGTCCCGGATCGCCCCGGCCGGCAGCGCCGCGGCCCCCTACTACACCCAGCCCTCGGCCGACTTCTCCCGGCCCGGCATGACCTGGCTCCCGGCCACGGCCGAGGACCGCTACCCGGTCTACGACCTGGTCTCCACCTGGTACCACGAGGGCGTGCCCGGCCACCATCTGCAGCTCGCGCAGTGGACCCACGTGGCCGACCGGCTCTCCCGCTACCAGGCGTCCGTCGGCATGGTGAGCGCCAACGCGGAGGGCTGGGCGCTCTACGCGGAGCGGCTCATGGACGAGCTGGGCTTCCTCACCGACGCGGAGCGCCGCATCGGCTATCTGGACGCGCAGATGATGCGCGCCGTGCGCGTGATCATCGACATCGGGATGCACCTGGAGCTCCGGATCCCCGCGGACTCCCCCTTCCACCCGGGCGAGCGCTGGACGCCGGAGCTGGCCGAGGAGTTCTTCGGGCGGCACTCCGGGCGCCCGGCGGACTTCGTGGAGAGCGAGCTGATCCGCTACCTGGGGATGCCCGGCCAGGCCATCGGCTACAAGCTCGGCGAGCGCGCCTGGCTGCGCGGCCGGGAGGCGGCCCGCGCGGCGCACGGGGACGCCTTCGACCTCAAGCGGTGGCACATGGCCGCCCTTTCGCTGGGCTCACTGGGCCTGGACGACCTGGAGGAGGAGCTGGCCCGGCTCTGAGCGGCACGGCGGCCGGGCCCGCGGCGTCCGCGCCCGGCCGCTCCGTCCCCCGCCGTTTTCCCTTGCCGGGACTCCGGCCCGGGCGGCGCGACCGCCCCGGGGTTCGCCCCGCTCCGGCGCTGTGCGCCGCCGGGCCGCGGCTGGCGCCGCTCGTCGCGGAGCTCGGGTGCCGCTTCGTGACCACGGATCTGGCGCTCCGCTCCGACGGCGTCCCGCGCGTCGTGGAGGTCGGCGACGGGCAGGTGAGCGACCTGCCGCCGGGGGCCGCCGGGACCGCCGGGGGGAGCGGCTGTTCCGCGCCCTCGCCCGGGCCGCGGGTACCCGGCCCGCACCGTCCTGACCTGTGGCTCTGTGCAATGGGGTACCGGCGCAGTACCGTGGCGGCATGCCCGCACTCAACATTGACTTCAGCGACGAGGAGCTCGCCGAGCTCCGCGAGGCCGCCCGGGAGAGAGGCGTCACGCTCAAGGCCCTGGTGCGCGAGGCCGTGACCGACGATCTGGCGCGGCGGCGCGCCATGTCGGAGGCCGGCCAGATCTTCCGGTCCTTCGTCGTGGACAACGCCGACGCCTTCGACGAAGCCTTCCCGGAGGACGCTCCGGCGGGGGCCGGGGGCACCCGGCGGGGAGCCGCCTGAGCGTGGATCTCCTCATCGACGTCCGCTGGCTCCTGGCCCGCCAGACCGAAATCCTGCCCACCGATCCCGGCGTCGACGACTACTCCGCGCTCGCGGCCGCCGTCGCCCGCCACCGGGTCAACACGCCCCGCCTCGGCGAGCACGCCGACGCGGCCTGGCGCGCCGCCGCCCTGCTCCACACCATCGTCCAGCTGAAACCGCTGCCGTCGCGGAACGCGCTGTTCGCCTGCGGTATCGCGGTCGCGTACATGCACGCCTCGAACGAGGGCATCGACCCGCCGTACGGCGCGCTGATCGAGCTGGTCAAGGACCTCCAGTCGACCGACGCCACGGTCTACGGCGCGGCCGAGCTCATCCGATCCTGGCGGATCTGAACCACCGCGGCCGCTCCGGTACGCTCCGGGCCCCGGCCGGTGTGAACCCCCGGCGCGGGGCACTCGCCGGGAGCGCGCCGTTCCGTTCCCACCGGGCGCGGCCGACCGGCCACCCCCGTCGGCGCCGGGGCCCGGAGTGCAGGGTGTCGCGGCGGGTGCGGCGGGTCAGCCCCCCGCGGCGAAGGTGTGGTGCCGGACCGCCGAGCCGGTACGGGTCTTGACGACCTCCAGCTGGGCGGGCACGCGCCGGCGCAGGTCGGGGACGTGGCTGACGATGCCGACCGCGCGGTCCCGTTCCCGGAGGGAGTCGAGGACGTCGAGCACTTCGTCGAGGGTCTGCTCGTCGAGGCTGCCGAAGCCCTCGTCGATGAAGAGGGTGTCGAGACGGGCGCCGCCCGCCTCGTCGGTGACCACGTCGGCCAGCCCCAGGGCGAGGGCGAGCGAGGCGAAGAAGGTCTCGCCGCCGGAGAGGGTGGCGGTGTCGCGTTCACGTCCCGTCCAGGCGTCGATGACGTGCAGGCCGAGTCCGGAGCGGCCGCGGCCGGAGGCGCGGGCGTCGGAGTGGACGAGGGTGTAGCGCCCGGCCGACATCCGCTGGAGCCGGAGGCTCGCCGCCGCCGCGACCTGCTCCAGGCGGGCCGCCAGGACGTAGGACTCCAGGCGCATCTTGCGGACGTTCTCGGCGGAGGTGCCCGCGGCCAGGCCGGCGAGCCGCGCGACCCGCTCGTAGTCCCGGCGGAGCGGCGCGAGCCGCCGCGCGCCGTCGAGGGCCTGTGCGGAGAGCCGGTCCAGTTCGGCGCGACGGCGTTCCGCCTCGGCCTCGGCGGCGGACGCGGCGCGCAGCCGCGCGGTGGCGGCCTCCAGGGCGGCGCGGGCGGCACCGGGGTCGGCGGGCGGCAGGCCGGCGGCCTCGGCGACATCCGGGTCGGCGAGTTCGGCGGCGACGGCGACGGTCTCGGCCTGCCAGGCGTCGAGGCGGTGCTGGAGTTCGCGGCGGCGGTCGTCGCCGAGCGCGGCCGCGGAGGCCGCGGCCGGGGTGTCGAAGCCGGCCCCGTAGGCGGCGTCGGCGAGCCGCGCGTCGGCCTCCTTCAGCCGGTGCGCCGCGCTCTCGGCGGCACGGACGGCCTCGGCGGCCCCGGCCAGTGCGGCGGTCTCCCGCTCCAGGGCGGCGGCGCGTTCGGCGACGCTCCCGGCGTCTCCCCGCGCCCGCGTCAACTCTTCTTGCAGGTTGGCCAGTTCGGCGGCGAGCGACTCCCGCCGGGAGGCGCGGGCGGCGGCACGCCGTTCGGTGTCCCGCTGCTCGGCCAGCCGGCGTTCCCGTTCCCGCTCCGCCCGTTCGAAGGCTTCCTGGGCGGCGGGCAGGCCGGCGGCCTCGGCGCGGGCCCCGGCGTGTTCGCGGCGCAGCCGTTCGACGGTCTCCCGGAGCCCTTCGGTACCGGCTCCGTCCGCCTCGGCGGTGGCGGCGGCGAGCGCGTCGGTGAGGGACCGCAGCTCCCGTTCGGCCTCCTCCCGGAGGCCGTCGGCCGTGCGGTACGCGGTGTGCGCCGTCTCCTCCTCGGCCCGGCCGACGTGGTCCTCCGTCCGCGGGGCGGGCCGGGGATGCTCGGTGGAGCCGCAGACCGCGCACTCCTCGCCCGGTGCCAGCCCGGTCGCGAGCTCGGCGGCGATGCCGAGCAGCCGGCGCTCCCGGAGGTCGAGCCAGCGCTGCCGGGCGTCGCCTGCGCGGTCGCGGAGTTCCCGGAGCCGTTCCCGGGCGGCCCCGGTCCGGCCGGTGAGGTCGTCGCGGCGCCGGGCGGCGTCGAGCCGGCGTTCGGCCGGTCCGGTCTCGGCGCGCAGGGTCTCGGCGCGGGTGAGGGCCTCGCGCGCCGCGTCGATCCGCTGCCGGTGGGCCTCCCGGGTGCTCTCCCAGGCGCGGAGCCAGCCGTCGGTCTCGGCCAGGGCCTCGTCGTCGGCGTCGGCCTCCCGGTCGAGCGTCCGCTGTTCCCGGGTGATCTCGGCGGCCCGGTGTTCGGCGCGCCGTGCGGCGTCGAGCCGGCCGAGTTCCTCCCGGCGTTCCCGTTCGAGGGCGGCGAGCCGGTCCGCGCCGGCCTCCGCCGGGCCGGGGGGCAGCGCCCGCCGCAGCCGCTGCTCCGTCTCGTTCGCGGTGCGGTGCTCCCGCCCGGCCGCGTCGCGGAGCTCCAGTGCCGGGACGACCCGTGCGGCCGCCCGCGCCCGGTCGAGCCGGGCCCGCACCTCGGCGCGCTCGGCCGCCGCCTCCTCCAGCGCCGAGGCGCGCCGGCGGGCGTCCGCGTGCCGCCGCTGCAGCCGGGCGCGTTCGGCGGCGGCCTCGCTGTCACGCTCCGCGGCCCGGTGGGCGGCCTCGGCCGCGCGGACCGCCGAGGCGGCGATCTCCCGCCGCTCACGGACGTGGGTCCGGGCGATGGCGGCCCATTCCAGCACGGCCGCGGCCAGGCCGGGCTGTCCCGGGGCGGATTCCGGCAGCGGGTGGTCCGCCGGGGCGGCGGCCTCCCCGGCGGCCTGGGCCATGCGGTGCGCGAGAGCGAGCAGTTGCTCGTCCGCGGCGGTCACCCGGCGCTCGGCGGCACGCCGCAGCTCGGCGAGGCGTTCCTCGACGGCGGCGAAGCGGCGGGTGTCGAAGAGGCGTCCGAGCAGCTTGCCGCGCGCTTCGGCGTCGGCGCGGAGGAAGCGGGCGAAGTCGCCCTGGGGCAGCAGCACGACCTGGCAGAACTGCTCCTTGCTCATCCCCAGCAGCTGGTGGATCTCCTCGCCGATCTCCTGGTGGGACCGGCTCAGCCCCTTCCAGCCGTCCGGTCCGTGCTCGCGCAGCAGGGTCCGGGCCTTCTCCCTGGTGTGGCCGGTGCCGCGCTTCTTGGGCCGGAGCTGCTCGGGGCTGCGGGTGATCTCCAGCCGGCGGCCCCCGGCGGTCAGTTCGAGCCGTACCTCCGTCGGGGTGCCCGGTTCGGCGTGGTCGCTGCGGAGCGCCGGGAGACTCGTCTGGCGGGCGCCGGGCACGCCGCCGTACAGGGCGTAGCAGACCGCGTCGAGGACGGAGGTCTTGCCGGCTCCGGTCGGCCCGTGCAGGAGGAAGAGCCCGGCGGCGGACAGTTCGTCGAAGTCGACCTCGTGGGTGGCGCCGAAGGGACCGAAGGCGCTGACGCGGAGCCGGTGGAGCCTCATCGGGCGGTCTCGCGGAGGGTGTCGCCGGCGCGGACGGTGTCGAGGGCGTCGCGGAGCACGGCGCGTTCGCGCTCGTCCGGGCCGCCGCCGCGGACGTGGCCGATGAAGTCCTCCGCGATCTGCTGGTCGGTGCGCCCGCCGAGCCGCTCGGCGTACGAGGCGCGGGGGTCGTCCGGGGCCCGGTCGGGCTCGAAGACGAGGGTGAGGAGGTGCGGGAAGCGCCGGCCGAGCCGGGCCATCGGCTCCGGGGGGCGGACGGGATCGGTGAGGGTGGCCTCGACCCAGGCGTCCTCCGCCGCCTCCAGCCCGGGGTCGTCCAGGAGTTCGCCGAGGCGGCCGCGGATCCGGGCGAGCGGGCGGGGTACGGGGCAGTCGATCCGCTCGGCGGTGAGGCGGCCTCCGGCTCCGAGGTCGACGAGCCACATGCTCTTGCGGTGGCCGGCCTCGGAGAAGGAGTAGGCGAGCGGGGAACCGGAGTACCGGACCCGCTCGGTGATGGTCTGGCAGCCGTGGAGATGGCCGAGCGCGGCGTAGTCGACGCCGTCGAACACCCCGGCGGGGACGGACGCGACACCGCCGACGGTGATGTCGCGCTCGCTGTCGCTGGCCGCTCCGCCGGAGACGAACGCGTGGGCGAGGACGACGGACCGGGTTCCGGCGGGGCGGGTGGCGAGGTCGGCGCGCACCCGGTCCATGGCGGCGCCGAGGACGGCGGCGTGACCGGCCTTCCCGGCGCCCAGCAGGTCGCGGACCAGGGCGGGTTCGAGGTACGGCAGTCCGTAGCAGGCGACCTCGCCGTGCTCGTCGGACAGCAGGACGGGGGTGCCGGTGCCGCCGGGGTCGGTACGGAGGTGGACCCCGGCCCGTTCCATCAGCCCGGCGCCGACGCCCAGACGCCGGGCGGAGTCGTGGTTGCCGGAGATCATCACCACCGGGACGCCGAGCGCGGCCAGCCGGTGCAGCGCGTCGTCGTACAACTCGACGGCGGCGAGCGGCGGTACGGCCCGGTCGTAGATGTCGCCCGCGACGAGGACGGCGTCGATCCGCTGCTCCCGGACCGTGCCGACGAGGTGGTCGATGAAGGCGGCCTGGGCGTCCAGCAGTCCCACCCGGTGGAACGACCGGCCGAGATGCCAGTCGGAGGTGTGCAGGAATCTCACAACGGGGCCCCCACGCGCACCTTCTGTCCCCCGTGTCCTCGGTGATCGGACCGGCCGCCACGGCCGGCCCACTGGCACCGGACACTCTAGTGGCCCCGCCCGTACCGGGTCGGCCGACGGGCGGATGCCCGTGCGGTGTGGTAGGGGGGTGCGGCGCCGGGGGCCGGTGGCGGCGGCCCCCGCGGCCACGAGTTGCCGAGGTCCCCCCGCCGCCGCACGATGGTCGGACAGCGGGAGTCGGAGGCACCGTCAGGACATCCTGGCCGTGATCACCACAGGAGTCGCCATGGCCCCGTACTTCGCGAGAGCACCCGAATCACTGGTGTCCGACGCGCTCGAGGGCTTCGCCCGGGCGCATCCGGATCTGGTCGAGCACGACGCCGAGGGCGGATTCGTCCGCGCCCTGCGCGGTTCCCCGGATCGGAGGGTCGGGCTGCTGTCGGGCGGCGGTTCCGGGCACGAACCGCTGCACATCGGTTTCGTCGGGGCCGGCATGCTGGACGCCGCCACCCCCGGCATGATCTTCACCTCACCCCACAACCGGCAGGTCTTCGCCGCCTCGCGGGCGGTCGCCCGCCGGGACGGCGTCCTGCACCTGGTGAAGAACTACACCGGAGACAAGATCAACTTCGGTATCGCCGCCGAGCGGCTGGCCGACGAGGGCATCCCCGTCGCCCGGGTGCTGATCGACGACGACATCGCCTCGGAGTCCGAGGACATCGCCATGGGCCGCCGCGGCACCGGGGCGACCGTCCTCATCGAGAAGATCCTGGGCGCGGCCGCGGACGCCGGGGCCGGTCTGGCGGACCTGGCCGACCTCGGCACCTCCCTCACCGGCCGCTCCCGCAGCCTCGCCGTCGCCTCCGCCGCGCACACCGCGCCGGCGGACGGCAGCCCCGCCTTCGACATCCCCGGAGGGCGGCTGGAGTTCGGCGTCGGCATCCACGGCGAACGGGCGGACCGCACGGTCGCCCATGAGCCGCTGGACGCCCTGCTGGAGACGATGACGGGCACACTCCTCGGCACGCTGGCCCCCGGCCGCGGGGATTCGGTGATCGCCCTCGTCAACGGTCTGGGCTCGGTGACCGGCCTGGAGCTGTACGCCGTGGCGCGGGAGCTCGGCCGCCTCCTGGACCGCCAGGGCGTCGAACTGCGGCGCAGCCTCGTGGGGCATTACGTCACCGCGCTCGACATGCGGGGCTTCTCCCTGACCCTGCTCCTCGCCGACGACGCGATCACCGACTGGTACGACGCGCCCGCGCACACTCCGGCCTGGCGCCGGTAGTCACGACCCCAGGGGCTGATGCCATGACGAGCTTCGATGCGGCCTTCACCGGCGGATGGATACGGCGCTTCGCCGCGTCGGTCCGCGCCACGGAACCCGAGCTCACCGCTATGGACCAGCGCGCGGGGGACGGCGACTTCGGCGTCAACCTCACCACCGGGCTGACGACCGCGCTGCGGATGCTGGACGAGGCCGCCGCCGACGGGGAGCCGGAGGACGCCTCCGCTCCCCTCCTCACCACGGCGACGGCCTTCCTGGACAGCGTCGGCGGGACGAGCGGCCCGCTGTTCGGCCTGCTCTTCCAGCGGCTGGCCTGCGCCGTCCGCGACGCCGGGCCCGACCTGACCACGCCCGGTCTCGCGGCCGGCACCCGCGAGGGGCTGGCCGTCATCCAGCGTGTCGGCGAGGCCCGGACCGGGGACAAGACGCTGGTCGACGCCCTGGCCCCGGCCGCCCGCGCGCTCGGCGCCTGCCCGCCGGACGCGCCGCCCGACACGGCGCTCGTCCGCGCCGCCGGGGGCGCCTGGGAGGGTGTGCGGAACACCGCGCGGCTCCGGGCACGGCGGGGGCGGGCCAGCTACCTCGGTGACCGGGTGTCCGGTGTGCCGGACCCGGGGCCGTGGGCATCGGCCTGTTCTACGCCTCGGCGGACGGCGGCGTCCGTGCGCTGGCCCCGTTCCTGGAAGGCCGCGAGCAGCCGCCGCGGTGACGGCCCGGAAGCCGTCCCCGCCGCCAGGCCTCCGGGAGGGCGGGACGGCGGGCCGGGCCGGGGCCAGAGCCGGGGCCGCCGGGGCCGCGAACGCGGCACGACGGCCGGTTCACCGGCGCCCTGCCGGTCAGGGCGCCGTTCCGGGGAGCCCTCGCCGGGACCGGTCTCCCCGGGCCGGGCCGCCGGGGTGGCGGCGTCTCCGGGGGACGAGCCGCGGGGCGGTACGACCCGCGGCGACGTACTGCCGGACGCCCCCTCGGGGATCGCGGGGCGGCTCTCCGCCCATGCGACGAGGCGGGGCTCCCCGAGTGAGGGCACCCAGAGATCCACGAGGGCGGCGGACTCCTCGTCGGGACGCGGACCGACCCCGACGACCCGCATGCCCGCCCGGACGGCGGACCGGATGCCGCAGAGCGAGTCCTCGACCGCCAGGCATTCCGCCGGATCGGCGCCGCAGGCTTCGGCGGCGGAGAGATAGAGGTCCGGGGCCGGCTTGGGCGGCATCCCCTCCCCCGGCACGACGACATGGTCGAAATAGAGCAGCAGCCCCGCCGTGTCCAGGCAGGTCTCGACGACATCGCGCGGGCAGTTGCTGGCGACCGCGAGCGGGGCGAACTCATGGGCCAGCGCCACCATTTCCACCGCCCCGGGCGCGGTGACGGGATCCTCGGCGACGAGCGACCGAAAACTCTCCAGCAACTCATCGGTCATCTTCCCGGTCAGTTCCGGGCGTCCGGCGGTCTCCGCAAGGAGGCGGCCGCAGTCGGTGTAGTGAATTCCTTTCGCACGTTCGGAGAATTCCGTGCCGGGGGTGACTCCGTACTCCCGGAGTACCTGGCGGCGCGCCTCCTGCCAGTGCCGTTCGGTGTCCATCAGGGTGCCGTCGCAGTCGAAGACGACGGCCGTCGGTGTCCAGGTGAGAATCCGGTCTGCTGTCACTTTTCCGACCTTCTTCGAGGGGGTCTGGTCTTGTGGACTGCGGCCGGTCTCTTTGTCACCTTTCCTGGTCAACAGAAAGGATTTTCCACGCGGTCGGCCGCCACCGCGTTCGGGGGAGCTGACACCCCGGGAATGGGGCAGCCATGCCTCTGTCATGTCACCCATGAAATAGAGAGGTCATTGCAAAAACTACGGTAAATTCCCGACCGCGACCGCGTCAATTGGTACCGGCTAAATAAGGTTAAGTGATATGGCTATGCGCGGCGGAATGCTCGAATAACGGTCCGATTAGCATTCCGCTGGAAAAAGAAATTGCAGAGAGGCCGGCGCGCGGGGCCGGACACGGGCGGCGCGGACGGTGCGGACCGGCCGCCGACCGGGCCCGCGGACGGGGTGGCCGGCTCAGCCCTCCACGTACGTCACGCCGCCGAGTTCCAGGGCGGCGGTCCCTGCCGTGGCGTCGGCGAGCCAGCCGCGGAAGCGGTCGAGGTCCCCCTCCGCCACGCCGATCTCGATGCGGACGCGGTCGCCGTAGCGCACCTCGCGCACCGCCCGGCCGGTCGCCCGCAGATCGTTCTCCAGCTTTCCGGCGCGCTGGTGGTCGACGGTCACGGTGGCCAGCCGCACCGGCCGCCGGGCGACGGTGCCGAGCACGTCCAGCGTCTGCCCGACCGCGCCGCCATAGGCCCGGATCAGACCGCCGGCACCGAGTTGCACACCGCCGAACCAGCGGGTGACGACGGCGACGATGTCGCGCACCTCGCGGCGGAGCAGCATCTGCAGCATGGGGACCCCGGCGGTGCCGCCGGGTTCGCCGTCGTCGCTCGACTTCTGCACGGCTCCGGAGGCGCCGATGACATAGGCCCAGCAGTGGTGGGTGGCGCCCGGGTGCCGCTCACGGACACGGCGGATCACCGCCTGTGCGTCCGCCTCGGTGGCGGCGGGGGCGAGGGTGGTGAGGAAACGGGACCTCTTGACCTCGGTCTCGTGTTCGCCCTCGCGCGCCACCGTGCGGTACTGCTGCTCCTCCATCCGATCAGCCTAAGCCCGCGGGAATGGCGCCGGACGACGGCATGTTCGTGCTGGCATGTACGCAGACACGGAGACGATCCGGCGGATTCTGACCGGCACCGGCGACACCTGGGCCGTGGTGGGCCTGTCCTCCAACACGGCCCGGGCGGCCTACGGCGTGGCGGGGGTGCTCCAGCGCTTCGGCAAGCGGATCGTGCCGGTGCACCCGAAGGCGGAGACGGTGCACGGCGAGCGGGGCTACGCCTCCCTGGCCGAGATCCCGTTCCCGGTGGACGTCGTGGACGTCTTCGTCAACAGCGCCCTGGCGGGGCGGGTCGCCGACGAGGCGGTGGCGATCGGCGCGAAGGCCGTCTGGTTCCAGCTCGGCGTGGTGGACGAAGAGGCGTACGAGCGGGTGCGCGCCGCCGGCCCGGACATGGTCATGGACCGCTGCCCGGCCATCGAGATCCCCCGGCTGGGCTGACCGGGGCCGGGCGGGCCGGGCCCCGGGAGGGCGGGCGCGGGTCTCCCGGGCGGGCGCCTCAGCGGACGGGCGGGACCGACACGACCATGCTCATCTCGACCGTCTCCGTCCCGTCGTTGCGGTAGCCGTGCGGAACGTTGGCCTCGAAGGCGGCGGACGACCCGGCCGGCACCCGGTACTCCTCGCCGTCCAGCACCAGCGTCAGCTCCCCCTCCCGGACGTGCAGGAGTTCATGGGTGCCGGCGGGGTGCGCGTCGGACGCACTGCCCTCACCGGGCATCAGCGTCCAGCCCCACAGCTCCAGCGGCCCGGGGGCCTGGGCCCCGGCGAGGAGCACGGTGGCGCTCCCGGCCTCGGTGGACCACATGCGCACCGCTTCCTCGGGCTTCACGACCCGCACCCTGGGCTCCTGGTCGTAGTCGAGGAGGGCGGTGAGGCTCACGCCGAGGGCGTCGGCGAGCTTCACCGTGGTGCCGACGCTCGGATTGGTCCGGGCCTGCTCGATCTGGATGATCATGCCCCGGCTGACCCCGGAGCGGGTGGCGAGCGCGTCCAGGGTGAAGCCCCGTTCGCCGCGCCAGCGCTTGAGATTGCGCGCCAGGGACTGGGTGAGGTGGTCGAGATCCGTCACAGCGAGTCCAGAGTCCAATCCATTGGATTCGTGAGTTCATTTTCATGTACTACTGTGGGGTGTACCGGAACATCCATCGCACTGTACTTCGGGGGAACACATGACCGCGGTCCTCGCTCTGGCCACCAGTCTCCTCTGGGGGCTCGCCGACTTCGGCGGGGGCCTGCTCACCCGGCGCATCCCCGCCCTCACCGTGGTCGTGGTCTCGCAGACCGTCGCCGCGCTGGTGCTGGGGGTGATCGTCCTGCTCACCGGTGCCTGGCGGGAGGCCGGTCCGCAACTGTGGTTCGCGGTGGCCGCCGGTGTGGCCGGGCCCGCCGCCATGTTCGCCTTCTACAAGGCGCTCGCCCTGGGCCCGATGGGCGTCGTCTCGCCGCTGGGGTCGCTCGGGGTCGCCGTGCCGGTCGGGGTGGGGCTCGTGCTCGGCGAGCGCCCGGGTCTCCTGCAGGCCGTGGGCATTCTGGTCGCCGTGGCCGGTGTGCTGCTGGCGGGCGGTCCCGAACTTCGCGGGGCGCCGGTCCAGCGGCGCGCGGTCCTCTACACCCTGGTGGCGGCGGTCGGCTTCGGCGCGGTGATGGCGCTGATCGCGGAGGCGTCCTCGACGCTGAACGGCCTGTTCCTCGCCCTCTTCGTCCAGCGGCTGGCGAACATCGCGGTCGGCGGCACCTCGCTGCTGGTCTCCGTACGGCGGGGCGGCGAGGCTCTCCCCCCGGCGGCGGAGGGCGGGTCGGGTGTGGTCCTCGCCGCGCTGCCGTCTCTGGCGTTCGTGGGCCTCGCCGACGTCGCGGCCAACGGCACGTACGCGCTCGCCGCCCAGAACGGGCCCGTCACCGTCGCGGCGGTGCTCGCCTCGCTCTATCCGGTCGTGACCGCGCTGGCGGCGCGCGGGCTGCTGAAGGAACGGCTGCTGGCGGTGCAGGCGGTCGGCGCGGGGCTGGCCCTGCTCGGCACCACGCTGCTCACGGCGGGCTGACGACCGGCCGTACGGGCCCGCGGGCGCCCCTGAGCCCCGGGCGCCCCCACCGCCACGCGCCTCCCGGGCGCGCGGACCGTCCCGGCCGTCCGCGGGCCGGAGTGCGCGGAAGCGTTCCGGTACCGCACCGGTCAGTAGCGCCGGAGCGCGTACAGCAGCAGTGCGATCCCCTGGACGGCGACCGCCGCGGCCAGCAGGATCCGCAGTCTGCGGTTGCTCATGCCGGGTCTCCCCTCCTCGCCCTGCCCGGGGTCCGTGCCCGTGGGTCCGTGAACGTGACCGTATCCCGGCGTCCGTACCCCGGCCTCCGTGCCCCGCGCCCGGGCGGTCAGCGGCCGGCCGGTGCCCCGGCCGGGTCCGGTTCCGCCGCCGGGGAGTCCTCCGTGAGGGAGCCGAGCGCGGCCAGGGCGCGCAGTTGCTCCGGTGTGGCCCCCTCCAGCGCGCGCAGCTGCTCCGGTGTGGCCCCCTCGGGCGGCGGGACGGGCGCCGGGGTCCGCAGCGGCGGCTGCCAGCCCGTCGCGGGCTCCCAGCGGCGGACCACCCGGGCCGGCGCCCCGGCCACCACCGCGTGGTCGGGGACCGTGCCGCGCACCACCGAACCGGCGGCCACGACCACATTGCGGCCGAGCCGAGCCCCGGGCAGTATCACCGCGCCCGCGCCGAGCCAGCTGCCGGAGCCGATCTCGACCGGCGCGGTGCGCGGCCACTGGCGGCCCACGGGGGTGCCGGGGTCGTCGTAGGAGTGGTTGTCGCTGGTGACGTAGACGTACGGGCCGCAGAAGACGTCGTCGCCGAAGACCACCGGCCGCGAGGCCACCACATGGCTCCCCCGGCCCAGCACCACGCCGTTGCCCAGGGTCAGCACGGGGTCGGGGCCGAGGTCCAGCCCGGGCATCATCCCGGCGGTGAGCGTGACCTGTTCGCCTATCACGCAGTGCTCACCGAGGCGTATCCACTCCTCCCCGAACACCGTGCCCTGAGGGTAGGCCAGCCGGGTGCCCTCGCCGATCCGGCCGAAGCGGTACGGGCCCGGGCGGTCCGCGGTGACGGCTCCGGTCTCCCGCACCCAGCGCGCGCCGCGGTGCACGGCCCGCGAGAGCGTCCGGCGGCGCCAGGCCGCGAGGGCGGGGAACAGCTTCTGCTTCTTCGGCACCCGGCCACGGTACTCAGCGGTAGCCCCGCCGGGACCGGGAACCGGCTGTGACCTTCACCCCACACGGCGCACCGGCGGGGCGGTCAACGGCCGGTCCCCGGCGGCACGTCGGCGGGAGCCGCCCCGCCGCGCTCTCCCTCACCGTCCCCGCGCCCTTCTCGTCCCCGCCGCGCCCCGCGTCCGCCGCCTCGCGGTGGGCCTCCGCCAGCTCCAGGTACATCGCCGCGTTGAGCTGCAGGGCCTCCCGCTCCTCCCCGGTCAGCTCCCGGCGCACCTTGGCGGGCACCCCCGCCACCAGCGAGCCCGGCGGTACCCGCATCCCCTGCGGCACCAGTGCCTGCGCGGCGACCAGCGAACCGGCGCCGATGTGCGCGCCGTTGAGGACCGTGGCCCCCATGCCGATCAGGCAGCCGTCCTCGATGGTGCAGCCGTGCAGGACGGCGTTGTGGCCGACGGAGACCCGCTCGCCGACGGTCACCGGGAAGCCGGGGTCGACATGGACCGTGCAGTTGTCCTGGATGTTGCTGTCCGCGCCGACGACGACCGGGCCGCAGTCGGCGCGCAGCACGGTGTGGTACCAGACGCTCGACCCCGCGGCCAGGGTGACCTCGCCCAGCACGACCGAGGTGGGCGCGGTGAACGCCCGCTCGTGGACGACCGGTTCCCGGCCTGCCACCGCCGCGATCAACGCCCGTTCCGCCATGGGTTTCTCCATTCCCGTCAGCACCGTCCGCGCCCCGCGCCGTCCGCGGCGCATCGCTCCGCTCCGGCGCACCGCGGCGGGCTCCGTGCCCGCGCGGTCCCGCGTACCGTACGGCGGACGGGCGCCCCGGGCGGCACCGGCCCCGCGCGGAGGCGCGGGTCGCCGCTCGTGCGGCAGTCCGGCCCGGCGTGGCAGGCCGGGGCCGGGCGGCTCTATGGTTACGCCATGTGGCCAGGACAGCAGCCGCCCGGGGGCGAGCAGAACCCGCAGGACCCGAACGCGAATCCGTACCAGCAGCCGGGGCAACCGCAGCCGAATCCCTACCAGCAGCCGGGGTTCCAGCAGCCGAACCCCTATCAGCAGCCGGGATTCCAGCAGCCGAATCCGTACCAGCAGCCGACCGGCCAGTGGGCCGCGCCCGGGACGCCCGGCGCGCCCCAGGCGCCGGACGACGGCAGGAAGACGAAGCTCGTCGCCATCGGGGCGGCGCTCGCGGTCCTGGTCGCCGGTGGTGTCACCGGTTTCCTGCTCATCGGCGGTGACGACGACAAGCCGGAGGCCGGCGGCAGGCCGGGGCCGGAGAAGTCGGTGTCCGCCCCGCCCTCTCCCACCGAGAGCGAGGACGGCGGCGGCGATCTCGACAACCCGCGCGGCGGCACCCCCGCGGTCGAGCCCGTGATCGACGGCTGGCAGACCGTCGTCAGCGCCAAGCGCCAGAACGCCTTCGACGTCCCCTCGGACTGGAAGGTGGAGTCCCCGACGCTCTCCATCGGCTTCGAGGACGCCAACAGCGAGGAAGACATCCCCAAGCCCGTCATCATGATGAGCGCGCCGGCCTTCTACGGGGAGGAGTGGTGCACCGCCGGGGACGACACCTCCGACCTGGCGGGTGTCGGCACCAAGGGTGCCCAGGGCGCCAAGAGCCTGCAGAACGCCGCCGAGACGGCCGCCGAGGTCTGGGTCTTCGCCGCCTTCGACCAGGACGAGACCGGCACCCGCAAGGTGACGAAGGCGAAGGCCTTCACGAGCGAGCACGGGATCGAGGGCTACTCCTCCTCCGCCACGGTCACCGGGGTGAAGAAGGAGAACAAGTGCTCCTCGGACGGCAAGGCGTACACCGTCGCCTACAAGGCGGAGAACGGTGACTACGCGGTCTGGTGCCTCTATGCCGCCAAGGGTGTCAAGGACGAGCTCGCGGACGCCACCGTCAAGAAGATCATGAACACGCTGCGGCCGCTCACGTCCTCCTGAGCCGTCACCCGCGGCACCCCCGTACACCGCCCGTCCCGCCGGTGAGAACCACCGGCGGGGCGGGCGCGATCACGACGAGGAACCGGCCATGCCGCCACCGCGCCCCGCACGCCGACCCGTCCGCCCCGCCCGCCCCGCGTGGCGGGCCGCAACCACCCTGCTGACCGCTGCCGCCGTGGTCACCGGCCTCGGCAGCTCCGGGGCCCTGATCGCGGCGGCGTTCGCGGTACTGGAAACGGGCGGCAGCGGTACGGACGTGGGGCTCGTCGCCGCGGCCCGCACGGTCCCGCTCGTCCTCTTCCTGCTCGTGGGGGGCGCCGTGGCGGACCGGCTGCCCCGGCACCGGGTGATGGTGACGGCCAACACCCTCAACTGCCTCTCCCAGGGCGCCTTCGGGGTCCTGGTGCTCACCGGCGAACCCGTGCTGTGGCAGATGATGCTGCTCTCGGCCCTCGGCGGCACCGGTCACGCGTTCTTCGCCCCGGCCGCGGAGGGCATGCTGCTCGCCAGCGTCTCCGGTGAACAGGCCGGCCGCGCCTTCGCGTTCTTCCGGATGGGCGTGAACGGGGCGAACATCGGAGGCGCGGCCCTCGGCGGCGCGCTCGTCGCCTCCGTCGGCCCCGGCTGGGTCCTCGTCCTGGACGGGGCGGCCTTCGCCGTCGCCGCCGCGCTCCGCGCCTTCCTCGATCTGCGCGGGATGTCCGAACGCACCCCCGGCCGGGGCCTGTTGTCCGATCTGCGCGAGGGCTGGCGGGAGGTCGCGGGGCGGCCCTGGCTGTGGAGCGTCGTCCTCCAGTTCGCGGTGGTCAACGCCGTCATCGCCGCGGCCGAGGCGGTCTACGGGCCGCTGGTCGCCGAGGAGCATCTGGGCGGCGCCCGGCCGTGGGGGCTCGCGCTGGCCGCGCTGGGCGCCGGCACGGTCCTCGGCGCCCTGCTGATGACCCGCTGGAAACCCCGGCGCCTGCTGCTCACGGGGGCGCTGTCGGTGTTCGTGCTGGCCCTGCCCTCGGCGGCGCTCGCGATACCCGTCTCCGCCCCCGTGCTGAGCGGGGTGATGTTCGTGACCGGCATCTCGATCGAGATCTTCGGCGTCACCTGGATGATGGCCCTGCACCAGGAGATCCCCGAGGAGAAGCTGTCGCGCGTCTCCTCCTACGACATGTTCGGCTCGCTCGCGATGGTGCCCCTCGCGGTGGCGCTCGCCGGCCCGGTCGCCGGCGTGTTCGGGCGGAGCGCGGCGCTGTGGGGGTGCTCGGCGCTGATCGTCCTGCTGACGGCGGCGGTGCTGACGGTGCCGGACGTACGGCGGCTGACCCGCCGGGAGCACGGCGGGCCGGAGCCGGTGGACGTCCTCGCGGGCCCGGCCGCCGGCCCCGTACCGGCGGTGCCCGCGCCCGCGCCGCGCATCGGAACGGAGGACCCCGGGAGAAACGGCGGGCGCCGGCCGGGCTGACGGGCGGCGGGCGGCCGAGAACCCGGTCAGCCGATGCTGAAGGCGCCCTCCGGCGGGACGGGTGACGGCGCGGCCTCCCCGTCCCGCACCACGGCCGCGCCGGCGGTCAGCCGGGCCAGGGCGCCGCCGTGCTCCACCCGGGCCGGGAAGGGATCCGCGGCGCAGCGCCGGGCGAGCTCCGCCACCGGCAGTTCCCCCCGCGAGGCGGCCAGGATCGTGTTGCCGAAGCGCCGGCCGCGGAGCACCGCGGGTTCGGCGATCAGGCAGAGATGCTCGAACACCGCCCCGAGGGTGGCGAGTTGGGAGCGGAGGAAGCCGAACGGGGCCGCGTCCGCCAGGTTGGCCGTATAGACCCCGCCGGGGCGCAGGACACGGGCGGCCGCCCGGGCGTACTCGAGGGAGGTGAGGTGCGCGGGCACCCGGGAGCCGCCGAACACGTCGGCGACCAGCAGGTCGTAGGCCGCCGGGGGCGCGCTCTCCAGCCAGGCGCGGGCGTCGGCGGCGTGCAGTTCGATGCCGCTGTCCGGGGGCAGCGGGAGGTGTTCGGTGACGAAGCGGAGCAGCGCCCGGTCGGCTTCGACGACGGTCTGCCGGGCACCGGGGCGGGTCGCGGCGACATGGCGGGGCAGCGACAGCGCGCCGCCGCCGAGGTGCAGCACGTCCGGCCCCGCTCCGGCCCGGGCGCTCTCCGCGCTCGCGGCGGCGGAGCCGAGGACGTGCGCGATCCGCCGCGCGTACTCGAACTCCAGGTGCGCGGGCGCGTCGAGGTCGACGTACGACTGCGGCGCGCCGTCCACGGTGAGCAGCCAGGCGCGCGGCCGGTCGGTGTCGGGCATGAGTTTCGCCGTGCCGTGGTCCACGGCACGGGTCACCGGTATCGGCTCGTCCACCCGCCCATTGTGCCGCTTCCGGCGGTGGCGTTCCGGCCGCCGGCGGGGCTCGTGCGGCGGCCGGGGCACGGGTGGCCGGGGAGACGGGTGCGCGCCGTAGTGACGGGCCGCCGCGGGGGCCCGCTCAGTCCTGCCAGAGGGCCTTGACCGCGGCCGCGTGGGCCGCCGCCTGGGCACGGCCCGCCCGGGCGGCGGCCGCCCGGCGCGCCGGGTCCAGCGGGTTGCGGCCGAAGGCGGCCCGGGCGGCCCGGTCCGGGGTGATGAGCTCGACCCGGGCGCCGCCCGCCACGAGCCGCTCCGCCTGGGCACGCACCGTCGGGACGGGTCCGCCGCCGCCGGCCATCGGGGCGAGGATCAGGACGCGGCGGCAGCCGTCGGCCACGTCGGCGTTGGCACTCGACCGGACCCCGCCGTCGATCCAGTGCCGGCCGCCGATGGTGACGGGCGGCCAGACGCCCGGGACGGCGCAGCTCGCGGCGACCGCGTCCACGATCCCCACACCGCTCGCCGCGTCGAACACGCGGAACTCCCCGGTGGCGGCGTCGACCGCGGTGATCAGGAGCCGCCGTTCCGGCCAGGCGTGGGAGAGCAGCCGCCGCCCGATGACCGCCCGCCGGTCCGCCTCGCCGGCCGCCGTACGGGTGGCGAGGGCCAGCCGGCCCATGCGCCGGCCGAAGGCGCGGGTGTCGCTGGAGCGGAGGGCCGCGAGGGCGTAGCGCGACATCACGGCCGGTCCCACCCGTCCGGCCACCTCGCCCCGGGGATCGACGAGTTGGCGCTCGTACAGCTGCTCGAGGGTGACGCTGCCGGAGGTGAGCTGCGCGCCGACGACGGACCCGGCGGAGGTGCCGATCACCACGTCCGCCGCGCCCGGGTCGGCGCCGGCCTCGGCCAGCCCGGCCAGGACACCGGCCTCCCAGCCGATCCCGGTGAGCCCTCCGCCGCCGAGCACCAGTGCCGTCTCCGCCATGCCCCACCCTCCTACCGTCCGGTCGGTCTCCTGCGCGAGCAGTCTGGCACCGCGTGACGGCCGCGCGGAACCGGGCCCGCGTCCGGGAAACACGGCAGCGGCCCGCACCACCGGGGTGCGGGCCGCCGCCGGGCCCGTCCGGGAGGGCACCCGCCGCCGGGCACGGGCGGACGGGCCGCCCGTCGCCCGTCCGCCCGCCGAGCCCGTGACCGGGGCCTACTCCGCCACGGCCGTCACCGTTCCGGCGCCGACCGTGCGGCCGCCCTCGCGGATCGCGAAGCCGAGGCCCGGCTCCAGCGGCACCGCGCGCCCCAGCTCCACGGTGACGGTGACCGTCTCACCCGGCAGGGCCACGGCCGCGTCACCGAGGCCCAGCTCGCCGACCACGTCCGCCGTGCGGATGTGGAACTGCGGCCGGTAGCCGCCGGTCACCGGGGTGCTGCGGCCGCCCTCCGCCGCGGAGAGCAGGCGTACGGCCGCGGTGAACCGCCGCCGCGGGGTGACGCTGCCGGGCGCGGCGACGACGTGCCCGCGGCGGACCGCGTCGCGCTGGACCCCGCGCAGCAGCAGCGCGATGTTGTCGCCCGCCTCGGCCGACTCCATCGGCTTGCCGAACGTCTCGACCCCGGTCACGGTGGTCTCCAGCCCGGCCCCCAGCACCTCGACCCGGTCGCCGAGCCGCACCCGGCCGCGCTCGACGGCGCCGGTGACGACCGTTCCGCGGCCGGTGATGGTCAGGACGTTCTCCACCGGCAGCAGGAACGGCGCCTCGGTGAAGCGGACCGGCACGGGCACCCAGGTGTCGACCGCGTCGAGCAGTGCCTCGATCGCGGCGGTCCACCGCGGGTCGCCCTCCAGAGCCCGCAGCCCGGAGACCCGGACGACGGGGGTGGTCTCGCCGGGGAAGCCGTGCGCGGACAGCAGTTCGCGCACCTCCAGCTCCACCAGGTCGGTCAGTTCCGGCTCACCGGCGTCCGCCTTGTTGAGCGCGACGACGATGTGCCGCACCCCCACCTGCCGGGCGAGCAGCACGTGCTCGGCGGTCTGCGGCATGATCCCGTCGACCGCCGAGACGACGAGGATCGCCCCGTCGAGCTGGGCGGCCCCGGTGACCATGTTCTTGATGTAGTCGGCGTGGCCGGGCATGTCGACATGGGCGTAGTGCCGGGTGCCCGTCTCGTACTCGACGTGCGCGACGTTGATGGTGATGCCGCGCGCCGCCTCCTCGGGCGCCCGGTCGATGCGGTCGAGCGGCACGAAGGAACCGGAGCCGTGCTCGCTGAGCACCTTGGTGATCGCGGCGGTCAGGGTGGTCTTGCCGTGGTCGACATGACCCATGGTGCCGATGTTGAGGTGCGGCTTGGTGCGGATGTAAGCCTGCTTGGGCATGGTTCGTCCCCGGATGTACGGAGTGGAAGCGGGACCCCTCGGCTTGGCCGACCCTCCCCCTGCGGGGTCCGCCGGACGATCCGGGAAGGGTCAGCTTCGGGCGCCGCCGGGAGCTGTGGCGGCGGGGCCGCGACGACGGCGGCCGCGGGAGCCGCGGCGGGGCGGGCACGGCACCGGCACCGGCCGGCAGGTGTCCGGCGGCAGCCTCCGGGGGGTCCGCGAGTGCGGACCCGACGAGGAAGAGGGTGTGCCGGACCATGCGACAAGCATCACCACCGGACCGTGCCCCGTCCACCGGATTTGGCGGCGCGGGCACCCCTTCTCCGCGGCGGGGAGGCACACTTGTGCGGCGATCATCACCGGTGGTCGGTTACGCTCCCCGCATGCACCACCCGCCACCCCGCCCCTCGGCCTCCCCGCTCGTACGGCCAGGGTCCTGCTCTCCCCGTGGTCCCGGCTCGTCCTGCTCGTGGTCCTCGTCGGCTGCGCCGCGACGGCGGTCGCCCTGCTGGAACCGCACCGGTTCCTCACCGCGGGCTGGCCGCCCCGGATCTCCGGCGGCGGTGCCGTGGTGCTCTTCGCCGCCGCGTACGGGCTCTGCACGGCCGCGCTGCTGCCCCGCCCGGTGCTGAACCTGGCCGGAGGCGCCTTGTTCGGCTCGCAGTTCGGGCTGGTGGCCACCATCGCCGGCACGGTGATCGGGGCGGGCATCGCCTTCGTCCTCGGCCGCGCCCTCGGCCAGGACGCCCTGCGGCCGCTGTTGCGCGGCCGCTGGCTGTCCGCCGCCGACCGGCAGCTCAGCGATCACGGGTTCCGTTCCGTTCTCGCGGTGCGCCTCTTCCCCGGGGTGCCCTTCGCGGCGGCCAACTACTGCGCCGCGGTGTCCCGGATGCGGCTGCTGCCGTTCCTGCTCGCCACCGGCCTCGGCAGCATTCCCAACACGGCCGCGTACGTGATCGCCGGCAGCAGCGCCGCCGCCCCGACCTCTCCGGCCTTCCTGATCGCGATGGGGTTCATCGCGCTCAGCGGGCTCACCGCCCTGGCCGTCGCCTGGCGCAAACGCGGACGGCTGCGCTCCGCCTGAGCCACGGGCGCCGCCCCACCGCCCGCCCGGACGCCGGCCCCTGCCCCGGACCCCGGCCGCCCGACGCGTGTTCACCCGAGGGCGCTACGCTGCCCCGGGTCGGCGTGCGATCACCGGTCGCCGCCGCCTTTTCACGCGCCTATCGAGCAACGCATCCTGTCCGGCATTCCGTCTTCCTGACCCGAGCCGCGGCTCCAGCGGTCAGCACATGATCCTTCCTTGGGTGGCACAAGCTCCATGTCCTGGTTCGAATCACTCATCCTCGGGCTCGTCCAGGGGTTGACCGAGTTCCTTCCGATCTCCTCCAGTGCCCATCTGCGGCTCACCGCGGCCTTCGCCGACTGGCAGGATCCCGGAGCGGCCTTCACGGCGATCACCCAGATCGGCACCGAGTCCGCGGTGCTGATCTACTTCCGGAAGGACATCGGGCGCATCCTCTCCGCCTGGACCCGGTCGCTGACCGACAAGGAGATGCGCTCCGACCAGGACGCCAAGATGGGCTGGCTGGTGATCGTCGGCTCCATCCCGATCGGTGTGCTCGGCCTGACCCTCAAGGACCAGATCGAGGGCCCGTTCCGCGATCTGCGGCTGATCGCCACCACCCTCATCGTGCTGGGCGTCGTCCTGGGGATCGCCGACCGGCTGGCGGCCCGTGACGAAACCGGCGGCAGGCACCGGGTGGCCAAGGAGCGGAAGACCCTCAAGGACCTCGGCGTCCGCGACGGCCTGATCTTCGGCTTCTGCCAGGCCATGGCGCTGGTCCCCGGTGTCTCCCGGTCGGGCGCGACGATCAGCGGTGGCCTCTTCATGGGGTACACCCGCGAGGCGGCGGCCCGTTACTCGTTCCTGCTGGCCATCCCGGCGGTGCTGGCCTCCGGCGCCTATGAGCTGAAGGAGATCGGCGGCGACAGCCACGTCTCCTGGGGACCGACGATCCTGGCCACGGTCGTCGCCTTCTTCGTCGGTTACGCCGTGATCGCGTGGTTCATGAAGTTCATCACCACCAGGAGCTTCATGCCCTTCGTGATCTACCGAATAGTCCTCGGCGCCGTCCTCTTCGCCCTGATCGCCGCCGGCGTCCTCGACCCCCTCGCGGGCGAGTCCGCCGGCTGAGCCCCGCGGCCCCCGCCACGCCGGCCGTCCCGCGCCCCTCCGGCGCCGGACGGCCGTTCCGTTTCCCGGTGCTGCGTCCGTGCGCGGGACACCGGGGCCCCGGCCGTGCGCGCCGCCCTCCCGTACTGGGGCGAACCGTCATGTAATGGCCTGCGTCAGTCACGGCGTGCGGACCAGCACGCGCCGACCGGCCCGGCGGGCTCCCCCTTTCCTCTTCCACCGGACCGGCGGAACAGAGAGGAAACGCCCCATGCACCCCGGCACCCTCCCGCGGACCCGCGGACGCAAGGCCCTGCTCGGCATCGCCGCCGCCACGGCTCTCGCCCTCGCCGCCCCCTCCGCCGCGGCGGCCCCGGAGACCGGGCCCGGGCCCGTGAACAGAGCCTTCTCGCAGGCCGCCGAGGAGTTCGGCGTTCCGCGTGATCTGCTCGTGGCCGTCGCCTTCGGGGAGACCCGGCTCGACGGGCACGACGGCGAGCCCAGCCACGCCGGCGGATACGGCGTGATGCACCTGGTGAGCAGCCCCCGGCGGCACACCCTGGAGGAGGCGGCCGAGCTCACCGGCGCCTCCGGGCGGGAGCTGCGCCACGACAACACCGCCAACATCCGCGGCGGCGCCGCCGTGCTGGAGTCGTACGCGGACCGGACCGGGGTGAGCGAGCGGGACCGGGACCGGCCCGCCGCCTGGTACCCGGCCGTCGCCCGGTACGGCAGCCCGGACGATCTCCGGATGGGCCGGTTCTACGCCGACACGGTCTACGGGATCCTCGAAGCCGGTGTGCGCGCCCGCACCGGCGAGGGCGAACGCGTCACCACCCCCGGGCGGAAGGTGCGTCCCGAGCGCGGCCGCTACACGGACGTGCCGCCGCCCGCGCCCGGCCCCACGGAGGAGCCGGACACCCGCGGCGCGGACTACCCGCCGGCCCGCTGGGTCCCCGCCCACCCCGGTAACTACCGCGCGGGCCGCTCCGCCGCGATCGACACGGTCGTCGTCCATGTCGCGCAGGGCACGTACTCCGGCACCGTGAACTGGTTCCGCAACCCGGCCTCCAGGGTCAGCACCCACTACGTCCTCCGCTCCTCGGACGGCGAGGTGACGCAGATGGTGCGGGACGCGGACACCGCCTGGCACGCCCGGGACGCCAACCCCCGGTCCCTCGGCATCGAGCACGAGGGCTACGTCGCCGACGCCACCTGGTTCACCGACGCCCTGTACCGCGCCTCGGCCGCCCTGACCGCCCACCTCTGCGACACCCACGGCATCCCGAAAGACCGCCGGCACATCGTCGGGCACACCGAGGTGCCCGGCAACAGCCACACCGACCCGGGTCCGCACTGGGACTGGGACCGCTACATGGAGCTGGTGAACGGCGGCTGAGACCCCGCGCCCGCTCTGCGCGTGAGGCCGTCCCGCGCCCGCGCCGGGACGGCCTCCACCGCGTCCGCGCCAAGCCACCCGTGGGCCGCACCCGGCTCCCCGCCCCGGGGGCGCGGACACCTGAGCGGTGAGCGGCCGTCAGCCGGCGCCACCGGTGCGGCCGGGGCCGTTCCGCCACTCCGCGTACGGAACGCGGGTGATCTCCAGGAGTTCGCCCATGGTTCCCCACTCGTCCTTGCCGAGCCGGGTGAGCGGCCGCAGCTTCGTCACCTCGGGGTGCCCGTCGACGAGCACGCTCTCGGAGACCGCCGCGTGCACCACGCGGCCGAAGACGACCGTACTGTCACCGAGCCGCACGGTGCTGTGCAGTTCGCACTCCAGCGCGGCCGGGGAGGCGGCCACGCGCGGGGGCTTGACCCGCGTGCTGGGCTCGCGGGCGATGCCCACGGCGTCGAACTCGCTGATACCGGGCGGGAAGTCGGTGGAGGTGGCGTTGATCTGCTCGAAGAGGTGCTCGGGGGCAAGATTGACCACGAAGGAACCGGTCGCCTCGACATTGTTGAGCGAGTCCTTGCGGCCGACGGAGGTGAACTGCACGATCGGCGGGTCGATGCAGGAGACGGTGAAATAGGAGTGCGGGGCAAGATTGTCCACGCCGTCCGCCGACGTCGTGGAAATCCAGGCGATCGGCCGGGGCACGACCACCGCGTTCATGAATTTGTAGAAGGGATTCCTGCCGAGGGCGGCGGGATCGAAGTCGATGCGCATGGGCGCAGTATCCCCGGTCCGCGCGGGCAGTCCCCGCAGGGGGCCGCCACCGGCCGGCGTCCGTGTCCCCGGTCACACCGGGTGGCGGGGCCCCCGCGGTGGATCGCCGTCCGTGACCGGTGCGGAGGAAAGGCTTCCGGATGTGGCCGGTATTCCTCCCGTAACCGTCCGGATCATCCCGTCGGAGCACTTCCGTCGGCGGCCTTCACCAGCCCCGTGCACCCCCGGTGACACCACCGGGCGTAACGGCCGGTCTGCACGTCAACTTCACAAAACCCCTGGCCACTTGGCACGTCGATCCATGATTAAGATGATGAACACATCAGCGCTTCCGTGGCGGACGCCGACAGCGGGGCCCACATGTCCCATGTGCCGACCGCCGGTGCCACTTGTCCGGAATCGGACAGACCCCGTACCGGCGGCGCTCCCGTCGTCGCATCTCCCCCGGTATCCCCTCGCCCCCAAGCAACGAGGATCCGATGACTCAATACGCACCGGAGGCGGTTTTCTGGTGCCTTGTCGCCGGTCTGCTCGCCGCCCTGGTCCTGCTGGTCCGCCAGCGGGGCATCACCAAGGCTCTGCGCAGGCACGCGGCAGCACTGGAGGACGGTCTCCGCGCCCGTGACCAAGAGGCCCGGCACCTGGTGGAGGTCCGCCTCCCCGCGATGGAATCCTCGCAGGCCCAGCCGGGTCCCATGCCGGGGCTGCTCCACGACCGGCTGGAAGGCACCTCCTTCGCCGAGAGCCTGCAAACGGTGATCGACCTGTTCACCGGCGCCGCCGACCGGGCCCGGACCCGCGCCGACCAGTCGGCCAAGGCCGCCCTCAAGTCGTCGATGCGCGCCCTGCAGGGACTGGCGAACGAGCAGCAGCTCGCCATCACCGACATGCAGGACCACCACGACAACCCGCACGTCCTCCAGGATCTGCTGGAGATCGACCACGCGAACGCCCAGTTCGGCCGGCGTGCCCAGGGCATCGCGGTGCTGTGCGGCTCCTGGCCGGGCCGGCAGCGCGCCGCCTCCTCGCTGGTCGACGTCGTCCGGGGCGCCAAGGGACGGATCCGGGACTACCGCCGGGTCGAGGTCCACGCGCAGGTCGACCTGGCCGTGGTGAGCCGGGCCGTGGAACCGGTGGTGCTCGCCGTCGCCGAGCTCCTCGACAACGCCGCGCGCCACTCCCAGCCCAACACCCAGGTCGAGGTGACCCTCCGGGCCGCGCACAACGGCACCGCCATCGTGATCGACGACGCCGGTGTCGGCATGGACGACCGGGAGATCCAGAAGGCGACCCTGCTGCTCTCCGGCCGCCAGGACATCGACATCAACCGGCTCGGCGACCCGCCGCAGTTCGGCTTCGCCGTGATCGGCGTCCTCGCGGCCCGGTACGGGTTCAGCGTGTCCGTCGACACACGGTCACCCTACGGGGGCGTCCGGGCCGTGCTGTTCCTCCCGAAGGAGCTGCTCACCAGCGTGATCACCGAGACCCCCGACTCGGCGGACGAGCGGACCGGGCCCGCGGCCGCCGCCGGCCCCCGCCGCCGTGACCGCCGAGCCCGCTCCCGCCGCACCGGCTCCCGCCGCACCGGCACCGGCCCCCGCCGCGGCCGCACCGGCGCCGCCCGCGCCCGCAGAGCCGGAGGCACCCGAGCCGCCCCCGCTTCCACGGCGCTCGGCCTGCCCAAGCGGCGTCGCCGGGAGCCCGTACCGGAACACGTGGCCGCCACCCGCGCCCCGTGGCGCAGCCCGGCGCCGAGCCGCCCCCGGCCCGCCCGGCCCACGAAACCGCCTCCCGCATGGGTGCCTTCGCGCGTGGCACCCGTTCCGGCCGTCTCTCCTCCCCGGACGATGAAGGGACCCCCCAGCGATGAACCCCCGTACGGCCAATGAACTGGGCTGGATGCTCGACGAGGTGCTGAAGGTGCCGGAGGCCCGGCACGCCATCCTGCTCTCCGCGGACGGCATGCTCCGGGCCCACTCCGAGGGCATCACCCGCGACGAGGCCGACCGGCAGGCGGCGGCGCTCTCCGGCCTCCAGTCGATCAGCCGCAGCACGGCCGAGTTCTGCGTCCGGGAGGAATCCCCGTGGCAGCAGACCCTGGTCGAGTTCGCCAATGGCTACGTCTTCCTGATCGCCGCCGGCACGGGCGCCTATCTCGCGGTCTCCGCCTCCCAGAACGTGGACATGGAGGCCGTCACCTACCGGATGCACAAGCTGGTCGACCGCCTGGGCAAGGAGCTGACCAGTCCGCCCCGGCACGACGCGGTCTCCCACGCCGGCGGCCCGGCGTGAGCCCGCCCCGCAGGAGGGAGCGGGGACTCGTACGCCCGTATGTGGTGACCGACGGCCGTGCGCACCCGACGCGCAACACGCTGGATTTAGTCACCCTCGTCATGGCGATGAACGACCGGCCGCTGAGCGGACTCAGCCCGGAGAAGAAACGCCTGATGGAGCTCTGCCGGGGCGGTGCGCTCTCGGTCGCCGAGGTGGCGGGCCATCTGGAGCTGTCGGTCAGCGTCGTCAAGGTGCTGCTCAGCGATCTGATCGACAGCGGCCACATCACCACCCGGGCCCCCGTCCCCAAGGCTCAACTCCCCCAGGCCCAGCTCTTGCAGGAGGTGCTCGATGGGCTCCGCGCTCGCCTCTGACCACGTCTATCTCCCGGATACGGTCAGCACCGCGGCCAAGATCCTCGTCGTCGGGCACTTCGCCGTCGGCAAGACCACCTTCGTGGGCACCCTCTCGGAGATCCGGCCGCTGCGCACCGAGGAGACGCTGTCGGAGGCCGGTGCCCACATCGACGACCTCGCCGGGGTCCCGGAGAAGTCCACGACCACCGTGGCCATGGACTTCGGCCGGCTGACGCTCAGCGAGGAACTGGTGCTCTATCTGTTCGGGGCGCCCGGGCAGAAGCGCTTCACCCGGCTCTGGCGGGACATGACCCACGGCGCCCTCGGGGCGCTGGTGCTCGCCGACACCCGCAGACTCGACCAGTCCTTCGACGTCATGGGGCTCCTGGAGGAGCACGCCGTGCCGTACGCCGTGGCGGTCAACCGCTTCGACGACGCCCCCTCCTACCCCGACGAGGAGATCCGGGAAGCCCTCGACCTGCTTCCCGAAACCCCGCTGATCACCTGTGACGCCCGGGACCGGATCTCCTCCACGCACGCCCTGATCGCTCTCGTCCAGTACCTCCAGACCCGTCTCGCGCAGGAGAACATGTGACCACTCATCCGTCCGGGCCCGACACCCAGCCGCCGCCACCCGGCTGCCCGGTACACGCCGGGGAGACCGGCGCGAAGCAGGCCGCCGGCGGTGCCGGAAGCGGGATCGAGCGCCTCTACGGCCCCGAGTTCGCCGCCGACCCGGCGGCCGCCTACGCACGGCTGCGGACCTACGGTCCCGTCGCCCCGGTGGAGCTCGCCGAGGGCGTCGAGGCGTGGCTGGTCACCTCGTACGAGGGCGCTCTGGACGTGCTGCGGAGCCCGGAGCGGTTCTCCAAGGACCCGCGGCGCTGGCGTGCCCTCGCCGACGGGACCATCCCGCCGGACAGCCCGGTCATCCCGATGATGATGTACCGGCCGAACGCCCTGTGGACCGACGGGGCCGACCACGCGCGGCTGCGCGGGGCGATCACCGACAGCCTCGACCGGGTGGACCCCAACGCCCTGCGCGGCTACGTCGAGCACAGTGCCGACACCCTGATCGACCGCTTCGGCCCCCGGGGCCGGGCCGATCTGCTGGCCGAGTACGGTGCGCGCCTCCCGCTGCTGGTCTTCGAGCGGCTCTTCGGCTGCCCGCCCGACATCGGGACCAAGCTGGTCGAGGGCATGTCCGGGATCTTCGACTCGGAGGCCGACGCGGACAAGGCCAACCAGATGCTCCTGGAGGCCGTCGCCGGGCTGGTCGCCCTCAAGCGGGCCGAGCCGGGGCCGGATGTGACGTCCTGGATGATGGCCCATCCCGCGGCGCTCACCGACGAGGAGATGATGCATCAGCTCATCCTGCTGATGGGCGCGGGCACCGAGCCGCAGCAGAACCTCATCTGCAACGGCCTGCTGCTCCTCCTCTCCGACGACCGCTTCGCCGGTGACCTGGCCGGCGGCAGCATGCCGGTCGAGGACGCGCTCGACGAGGTGCTGTGGACCGACCCGCCCATGGCGAACTACTGCGTGCACTACGCCCTGCACGAGCAGGACTTCGGCGGTCACACGCTGCGCCCGGGGGAACCCGTGCTCGTCAGCCTGGCCGCCGCGAACACCGATCCCACGCTGGTCTCCGAGCGCCGCGGCGGCAACCGCGCGCATCTCGCGTGGAGCGCCGGGCCGCACGGCTGCCCGGCCAAGGACCCCGCCCGGCTGATCGCGGCCGTCGCGGTGGAAAAACTTCTGGACCGTCTTCCGGATGTTGAACTCGAGGTCGGGGTAGAGCAGTTGAGTTGGCGTCCGGGGCCCTTCCACCGGGCACTGGCCGCTCTTCCGGTTCGCTTTCCTCCGGTCGCCTCACCCGCGGTCGCAGACAAGAAAAATGGAGACAGTGGATGGACACCACAACCCGCCCCCTCGTCATCGATCCTTCCGGCAGCGACATCCACGGTGAGGCAGCCCGTATCAGGGAGCGGGGGCCGGTCGCGCTGGTGGAACTCCCTGGCGAGGTGGTGGCGTGGGCAGTAAGTGACGCCACCCTGCTCAAGGAACTCCTGACCGACCCGCGCGTCTCCAAGGACCCCCGGCAGCACTGGCCGGCCTGGATCAACGGGGAGATAACCCCGGAGTGGCCGCTGTTCACCTGGGTCGCGGTGACGAACATGTTCACCGCCTACGGTGCCGACCACCGGCGGCTGCGCAAGCTCGTCGCCACGGCCTTCACCGCCCGCCGGACGGCAGCGCTCCGCCCCCGGATCGAGGAGCTGACCGCGGGCCTGATCGAGAAGCTCGCTGCCGTGCCGGCGGGTGAGGTGGTGGACCTCCGGGAGGAGTACTGCTACCCGATCCCCATCCAGGTCATCTGCGAGCTGTTCGGCGTCGAGGACGAGAAGATGCGGGAGAAGTTCCGCACCCTCGTGGACAGCATCTTCAACACCACCGCGGACGCCGAGGAGGTGGCCGCCACCTTCGAGGGCATCCACGTGCTGCTCACCGAACTGGTGGCCCTGAAGCGGCGCGAGCCGGCCGACGACATGACGAGCCTGCTCATCGCCGCGCGGGAGGAGGACGGCTCCCGGCTGACCGAGCCGGAGCTGATCGACACCCTGCTGCTGGTGATCAGTGCCGGGCACGAGACCACGGTCAACCTCCTCGACAACGCGATCCATCTGCTGCTGACCCACCCGGAGCAGCGGGCCCTGGTCCGCGAGGGCAAGGTCTCCTGGAGCGATGTGATCGAGGAGGCACTGCGCGTCGAGTCCCCGGTGGCGAGCCTGCCGCTGCGCTATGCGGTGGAGGACATCCAGGCCGGTGACGTGACCATCAAGAAGGGGGACGCGATCCTCGCCGCCTATGCCGCGGCCGGGCGCAACCCCGCGCTGCACGGCGCGGACGCCGACCGGTTCGACCTCACCCGGGTCAACAAGGAGCACCTCGCCTTTGGCCACGGCGTGCACCACTGCCTGGGCGCTCCGCTGGCCCGGCTGGAGGCCGAGATCGCGCTGCCCGCCCTCTTCGAGCGCTTCCCGGACCTGGAGCTCGGCTGCGCGGAGGACGAACTGCGGCCCGTGGCGTCCTTCATCTCCAACGGCCACCGCACGCTTCCGGCCCGGATCCACGGGGCCGGAAGCGGCACGGACTGAGGCACCGGACCCGTCTCCGCGGCCCCGTCCGCCCGGCTGCCGGCCGGGCGGACGGGGCCGCTCTCCGTCCGGGCCGGGGCCTTCCCTCCGTACGGACAGCGCGCCGTCAGTACGGATGACCCGCCGTCGTGGAGCGGACGGTGAGCCAGCGGAGGCTGGTGAAGGCGTCGAGATTGGCGTCGCCACCGAAGCGCGAACCGGTGCCGGAGGCGGCAACCCCGCCGAAGGGCGCCACGGCCTCGTCGTTGACCGTCTGGTCGTTGATGTGCACGATCCCGGTCGGGATGCGGCGGGCGAGCTCCAGGCCGCGGGCCGCGTCGCGGGTGACGATGCCGAGCGCCAGACCGTATTCGGAGGCGGCGGCGAGGGCCGCGGCCTCGTCCTCGTCCTTGAAGGAGCGCACCGGGGCCACGGGCCCGAAGACCTCCTCGTCGTACGCGGGGGTGTCACCGGCGTCGGCGAGGACCGTGGGCCGGTAGAAGAGATTCTCGTGGGTGCCGCCGGCCGCGAGCCGCGCGCCCGCCCGCACGCTGTCGTTCACGAGTCCGTGGATCCTGTCCCGCTGGCGTTCGTCGATCAGCGGGCCGAGGTGGACCGCCGGCTCCCGGGCCGGGTCCCCGACGGTCAGGGACTCGGCCTTGGCGGCGAGCCGCCGGACGTACTCGTCGTAGACGGACTCGTGGACCAGGTGGCGGCCGGTGGTCATGCAGATCTGGCCCTGGTGGAAGAACGAGCCCCAGGCGGCGGAGGAGACCACCGCGTCGAGGTCGGCGTCCTCCAGGACCACCAGGGCGGAGTTGCCGCCGAGTTCCAGGTGGGCGCGTTTGAGGTGACGGCCCGCGGCCTCGCCGACGGCCCGCCCCGCCGTGGTGGAGCCGGTGAAGGAGATGACCGGCACCCGGGGGTGGACGACCATGGCCTGTCCGGCGTCCGCCGCCCCGGGCAGGACGTGCAGCACCCCGGCCGGCAGCCCCGCCTCCTGGAACACCCGGGCGATGGCGAACCCCCCGCAGACCGGGGTCCGGGGGTCGGGTTTCAGCACCACGGCGTTGCCGAGCGCCAGCGCGGGCGCGACGGAGCGGATCGCCAGGATCAGCGCCGCGTTGAACGGCGCGATCACGCCGACCACGCCGACCGGGACCCGCTGGGTGAACGACAGGCGCGGCTCCTCGGTCCGCAGCAGTTGCCCGGGCGGGCGGGAGGCGAGGGCACCGGCCTCGTAACACTCCTGAGCCGCCACATGGATCTCGAACTCCGCCTTGCCGGGGACGTTGCCGCCCTCCCGGACGAGCCAGTCGCCGATCTCGCCGGCCCCGGAGTAGAAGAGGTCGCCGGCCCGCCGCAGCACCGCCGCGCGCTCGTGGAACGGGGCGGCGGCCCAGGCGGGCTGCGCGGCGGCCGCGGCCTCGGCGGAGCGGGCGATGTCGGAGGCGTCGGCGAACCCGGTGCTGCCGAGCACCTCGCCGGTGGCCGGCTCCTTGACGGGGATCTCACCGCCGGACAGCCGTTGCCAGCCTCCGGTCCAGCCGAGGCCGCTCCAGGCCTGGGGATCGAGCAGGGTCATGACGCGACGCTCCTTCGCGTGACCGGCTGTGGCGTGCCCGGGCGGGACGTGCCGTGGCGTGCGGGTTACCCCCGCCGTGCCCGTCAACGCTCTCACGATCACCGGGCGCGCGCGCCCCGGACGGCCGGTGGTGCCTCCGTACGGGGCGGGTGCCGGGCGCGGCCGCCCGCGAGTGGCCGCCCGGGGCCGGGCCCGCTCAGCCGGGCAGGGCGAAGTCGATGACGTGGACGGGCGAGGGTGTGGTCCCGGTGGACCTCTCCTGGTACAGGAAGGACAGCACGCCGTCCTGGGCGAGCCGGGTCTCGTCGAGGACGACCTCGCCGAAGGCGTTGAGCCCGCTCGCGTCGTACAGGAGCTTCCAGTCGGTCCAGCCGGAGGCGGCGGAGGCGGCGGCGATCCGGCCGAAGGGCAGGATCGCGTAGGCGTTGTCGTGGCGGTCGAAGGCGAGTTTGGTGCGCTGGCTGGACCGCAGAGGCTCCGGGATCTCCGTCTTGTGCCAGGCTCCCGCGGCGTCGCGGTGGACGTGGAAGGCCCGGCCGTTGTTCACCCGGTCGCGGACGTAGTCGGTGGTGCACTGGCCGAAACGGCCCGGGACGTAGCTGATGACCGCGTGCGGGAGGTTCCGCGAGTCGGTGGCCTGGCTCTCCTGGTTCATCAGCGCGTGGTCGGGGTCGAGCGGGTCGGCGACGGTCCCCGGATCGCCGACCGCGACCCGATCGCCGCCACCGGTGGTGCCCACGACCGTGCCGGCCGCGTTGCGCCAGGTGCGGCCGCGGTCGGTGGAGCGGACGTATCCGGTGTCGTGGTTGGTGAGCCCGCCGCCGGCGCACATGACGGCGCTGTTCCCCTCGCGCCAGGTGTAGAAGGCGTGCAGGGTGCCGTCGGCGCTGTAGTCGATGCCGTGCAGGTACATGTTCCGTGTGGTGCTGGAGCCGTGCTCGCTGGTGTAGGTGCCGGTGGAGCTGGTCCACTCGCCGAGCGCCCGCCAGCCGCCGCCGTCGTACTCGGCCAGGCCGTTGCGGCCGTTGCCGGAGACCCCGGCGCGGTAGCTGAGCTGGAGAGCTCCGCCGGGCACGGCGACGAACTGCGGATAGGTGAACTGCTCGGTGAGGCGCAGCCCGTCGAGGCTGGTCTGCACGGGGCCGAGGGCGTCCCGCCGCCAGGCCCGCGCGGCGGGTTCGTTCATCAGGCCGGCTTCGGACTTCACGTAGTGGAGCCCGTCGCTGTGCGAGTCCATCAGGATGTGCAGCCGCCCGTCGGCCGCGGACACCCCCATGGAGATGACGTTGTGGGAGTCGTCGGTGGTCAGCCGGTGGTCGAGCGTCAGGGTGCGCCAGTCGGTGGTGCCGAGGGCGCGGCGGGCGATGACGGCGCTGCGGTCGGCGGTGTACCAGGCGGCGTACTGGTGGCCGCGGTGGGTGAGGATCCCGTTCTTCTGGAAGGAGTTGTTGTTGACCAGGCCGTTGTACGAGACGAAGTAGAGGGCCCGGTCGTCGAGCCGGGTGTCCGAGATCAGCGTGACGGACGGGCCGGGGGCGGCGGCCGGCGCGGGACCCGCGAAGCCGGGTAAGGCGGTGGCCGCCGCCAGCAGTGCCCCGGCGAGCAGGGCAGTGGCCAGGGTGAGGGTCCGCGGCGCCCCCGGCCCGCGCCCGGCCCTCCGGGTGCGGCCGGTGGCGGGTGTCCGGGCGGCTCGGGGGGTCATGGTGGTCCTCATCACGGTCTCCTGGGGTGTGGGGGCGGAGGCGCCGGGCGCGGCAGGCGAGGGCGGCCGCCGCCTGCGCCGGGGACGGCCCGCCGGGGTACGCCCCGGCGGCGCGCCGGGCAGCGCCCCGGAAGGACTCTTCCACGACCGGCCCCGGAACGGCAGAGGGCGGCCGTCCGGCCCGCGCTTCCTCCGCGCGGCGTCCCGCGGCGGGGGCGGCGCGGTGACCCGGCCCGGCCCGGGATCGGCGGCCCGGCGGAGGTGTCGGCGCGGCTGAGCGGGAAACCCGCGCAGGAGCCGCACTGATCGACGACAGACCGGCCCCGCGCCTGGCGGGCCGGCGGGACGGATGGCCTATGACCAGCGGATACACGGGTCCGGAGGACTACGGCCGGGACCCGATCGGAGACTTCCTCGCGCGCTTCCTCGGCGCCGCCGCGGCCGGGCGGCCGCCCGGTCCCCGGTATCTGGACTTCGGCCGCCTCATGAGCGAGCCGGCCAGGCGGCTCGTGTCCAGCGCGGCCACGTACGCGGCCCAGCACGGCAGCCCCGATCTGGACACGGAGCATCTGCTGCGGGCCGCCCTCACCACCGAACCGACCCGGGCCATGGTGTCGCGGGCCGGCGCCGACCCGGACCAGATCGTCGAGGAGATCGACCGGATCACCGACGAGGGCCCGCCGCGGAACACCGTCTCGGTCAGCCCCGCCGTCAAGCGGGCCCTGCTCGACGCCCACGACGTCGCCCGGTCCACCGGGGCCTCGTACATCGGTCCGGAGCATGTGCTGATGGCGCTCGCCATCAACCGCGACTCCGCGGCGGGGCAGATCCTGGACGCGGCGCACTTCGACCCCAACCACGGGGCGCAGCACGGCGCGACGGCCGCGCCCGGAGGCCCCGAGCACGCCCCCGGTCCTCCGGGGCCCCAGGAGCGGAACACCCCGAACCTCGACAAGTACGGCCGCGACCTCACCGAGATGGCCCGCGAGGGGCGGATCGACCCGGTGATCGGCCGGGAGGAGCAGATCGAGCAGACCATCGAGGTGCTCGCCCGCCGGGGCAAGAACAACCCGGTGCTGGTCGGTGAGGCCGGTGTCGGCAAGACCGCGGTGGTCGAGGGGCTGGCGCAGCGCATCGCCGACGCGGACGTCCCCGACGTCCTGCTCGGCCGGTGCGTGATCCAGCTCGACCTGTCCGGTGTCGTGGCCGGCACCCGCTACCGGGGCGACTTCGAGGAGCGGCTGACCGGGATCATCGAGGAGATCCGGGCCCATTCCAACGAGTTGATCATCTTCATCGACGAACTGCACACCGTCGTCGGCGCGGGCGGCGGCTCCGAGAGCGGCCCGATGGACGCGAGCAACATGCTCAAACCGGCCCTGGCGCGCGGCGAGCTCCATGTCATCGGGGCGACCACGCTGGAGGAGTACCGGCGGCACATCGAGAAGGACGCGGCACTCGCCCGCCGCTTCCAGCCGATCATGGTGCCCGAGCCGGACACCGCGGACGCGGTGGAGATCCTCCGCGGCCTGCGCGACCGCTACGAGGCACACCACCAGGTGCGCTACTCGGACGAGGCCCTGGTCGCCGCCGTCGATCTCTCCGACCGCTATCTCACCGACCGCTTCCTGCCCGACAAGGCGATCGACCTGATGGACCAGTCGGGCGCCCGGGTCCGGCTGCGCTCGTCCACCCGCGGCACCGACGTCCGTGCCCTGGAGCGGGAGGCCGAGCAGCTCGCCCTGGACAAGGCGCAGGCGGTCGCGGCCGAGGAGTACGAGCGCGCCACCCAGCTGCGGGACCGGATGGCGGAGGTGGAACGGCGGATCGCCGACGGCCGGAGCCGGGAGAAGAAGAAGCAGCCCTCCGGCAGCCGGATCCCGGAGGTCACCGTCGAGGACATCGCCGACGTCGTCTCCCGGCAGACCGGCATCCCCGTCAGCAGCCTCACCCAGGAGGAGAAGGACCGGCTGCTGGGCCTGGAGGAGCATCTGCACCACCGGGTCGTCGGCCAGGACGAGGCCGTCACCGCCGTCGCCGACGCGGTGCTGCGCTCCCGTACCGGGCTGGCCAGCCCGGACCGTCCCATCGGCAGCTTCCTCTTCCTCGGCCCCACGGGTGTCGGCAAGACCGAGCTGGCCCGCGCGCTGGCGGAGGCCCTGTTCGGCAGCGAGGACCGGATGGTCCGGCTCGACATGAGCGAGTACCAGGAGAAGCACACCGTCAGCCGGCTGGTCGGCGCGCCCCCCGGCTATGTGGGCCACGAGGAGGCCGGGCAGTTCACCGAGGCGGTGCGCCGGCACCCGTACTCGCTGCTGCTCCTCGACGAGGTGGAGAAGGCGCACCCCGACGTCTTCAACGTGCTGCTGCAGGTGCTGGACGACGGGCGGCTCACCGACGCCCAGGGCCGCACGGTGGACTTCACCAACACCGTCGTCGTGATGACCAGCAACCTCGGCTCGGAGGCGATCACCAAGGGCACCTCCCTGGGCTTCGGCGCCGCCGGCGCGGAAACCGACGAGGAGGCGCGCCGGGAACGCGTCCTGCGCCCGCTGCGCGAGCACTTCCGGCCGGAGTTCCTCAACCGCATCGACGAAGTGGTCATCTTCCGCCGGCTCGCCGACGACCAGCTGCGGCAGATCACCGACATGCTGCTCAACGAGACCCGGCGGCGGCTGCACGCGCAGGACATCGGCGTCGAGTTCACCCCGGCCGCCGTCGACTGGCTGGCGCATCGCGGCTACCAGCCCGAGTACGGGGCGCGCCCGCTGCGCCGGACGATCCAGCGGGAGGTGGACAACAACCTCTCCCGGATGCTGCTCCGCGGCGAACTGAGCCCGCACAGCGGGGTGCGGGTCGATGTCGGCGACGGCGACGCCCTGGTCTTCGAACACTCCGGCGTGACCGGACAGGGCGGCACGGAAGCCGGCACCGGAACGCGGACGGGGACAGGGACGGGGACCGGTCCCTGAGGGTCCCCGCGAGCCGTCCCCCGCCTCTCCTCCGGGTCGCGTCTCCCTCTCGGGACTGAGCGGCGCCCCGGCCGTACTCCCCCGGCGGTATACGCGGTCACCACGGCAGGACGACGACAACACGCCCGGGACGCGGAAGTCTTGGCTCATGGACGACAACGGCAGACGGGAACAGGCGCACGGCGGACCGCTCCCGAGGCGGCCGGCATGAGCGATCTGGTGCTGTCCGTCGTCCTGGCCGGTGTGTCGGCCGTCTGCTACGCGGCCGCGGCCATCCTCCAGGAGCGGGTCGCGGCGTCGGCCGCCGGGCGGCCGGATCCTGAGCCGCTGTGGCGGAGCGCCCGCTGGTGGGGCTCGGTGGCGCTCAACGGTTCGGGCTCGGTGCTGCACGTCCTGGCCCTGGGGTTCGGGCCGCTCTCCGTCGTCCAGCCGCTGGGCGTGCTGACGCTCGTCTTCGTGCTGCCGCTGGCCGCTCTCTGGGTGGGGCGGCGAGCCGGCCGGACCGGGTGGTACGGGGCGCTGCTGGTGTCGGCCGGACTGGCCGGGCTGCTGGCGCTGACCGCTTCGCGTCCGGCCCGGACACTGAGCGGCCCGGATCAGCTGACCCTGGCCGTGGTGGCCCTGGCGGTCTTCCTGTCGCTGGTGGTGGCGGCGCGGGGCGTCGAACGGCCCGCCGTGCGGAGCGCGTTGCTGGCGGCGGCGGCCGGGGTGGCGTTCGGGATCGCTTCGGTGTTCACCAAGACGGTGGCCGCGGACTGGAGTCCGGCGGCCCTGGTGGCGCAGGCGCCGGGCATCGCCGTGACGGCCGCGCTCGCGGTCATCGGGCTGCTGGCCTCCCAGGCGTCGTACCGGGACGGCGGGCTGGCCGCCCCGCTGGCCACGGTGACCGTCGTCAACCCGGTGGTGGCCTCGGCGGCCGGCATCGCCCTGCTGGGCGAGGGCTTCCGCTACGGGGCGGCGGGGGCGCTGCCCGCGCTCGCCGCCGCCGCGCTCACGGTGTACGGCCTGGTCGTGCTCACGGCGCACCACGGGGAGGCGGGCCGCCGGGCTCCGGCCGGGCGAGGCCTGCGCGGGACGCGGGAGGACGCCGAACCGGCCCCGGTACCCGCCCCGCGGCCCGGGAACGTGCGGCCGGGGCTCCCCGGCCTCCCGGAGCCCCTGCGGGCGGCGCGGTCCGGGCCGCCGGAGTCCCCGGGGCGGGCGGAGTCCCCGGAGCCGGCCGGCTGCGGGGAGCGGACGGACTTCCCGGAGCGGACGGAAGTCCGGGAGCCGGCGGAGGAGACGGACCGGCCACCGCTCCCCTTCGCCCTGGTGTCGACTTCCCGGCCGTGAATACACCGTCGTGCCCGGAGCGGAGCGCCCGGACCAGGCGAACACGCATCCGACCGCTGTGCGGGGAACCCGGACGGAGACGGTGGGCTGTCCCCCGCCGCCGCTGTGCCGGACACTGTCCGCACACCGGCAGCGGGCCGGCACGAGGGAGGACGCATGCGGGTGACGGGCGGCAGCGAGGGAA
Source organism: Streptomyces sp. MNU89 (assembly GCF_020982505.1). Classification (NCBI taxonomy): domain Bacteria; kingdom Bacillati; phylum Actinomycetota; class Actinomycetes; order Kitasatosporales; family Streptomycetaceae; genus Streptomyces; species Streptomyces sp. MNU89. Next base: position 269,373 of record NZ_JAJKLL010000001.1, read on the forward strand.
GTCCGCTGGACTCCCCGTGGTGGCGCGGGGCCGCCGCTCTGGCGGCGGGGGCGCTGCCGGCCCTGACCTTTCCGGCGCCGGGGCTGTGGTGGCTGGCGTACACCGCGCTCGTGCCCTGGCTGCTGCTGATCCGCTCCGCTCCCACGGGCCGCCGCGCGGCGCTCGACGGATGGCTGGGCGGTACGGGCTTCCTGCTGGCGGTGCACCACTGGCTGATGCCGAGCCTGCACGTCTTCATCCTGCTGCTGGCCGGGCTGCTGGGGCTGCTCTGGGCACCCTGGGGGCTGCTGGTGCGGCGGCTGCTGTCCGGGCGGCCCCGTGCCGGCTCGGTGGCGGCGGCGCTGGTGCTGGTGCCGTCCGGGTGGCTGCTGGTGGAAGTGGTGCGCTCCTGGGAGTACCTGGGCGGTCCGTGGGGGCTGCTCGGAGCCGGTCAGTGGCAGGTGCCGCCGGCTCTGCGGCTCGCCTCGCTCGGCGGGGTGTGGCTGGTGAGCCTGGTGCTGGTGGCGGTGAACACCGCGCTCGCCGTGCTCGTCGCGGTGCCGGGCGCCCGCCGGGCGGGGCTGGTGGGCGTGCTGGTCTGCGCGGCGGTGGCCGGTACCGCCTGGCTGGCGGCACCGCTTCCGGAGCGCTCCGGGCAGGCCCGTATCGGTCTGGTGCAGCCGGGGATCGTGAACGGTGTGGGCAGCGTGGACCGGCGCTTCGACCGGGAGGCCGAGCTGACCCGCCGGCTGGCCGGGCGCCGGGTGGACCTGGTGGTGTGGGGCGAGAGCAGCGTCGGCCGTGACCTGCGGGACCGCCCCGACCTGGAACGGCGGCTGGCGGCCCTGTCCCGGGAGGTGGGCGCCGGAATCCTGGTCAATGTGGACGCCCGCCGCTCCGACCGGCCGGGGATCTACAAGAGTTCGGTGCTCGTCGGTCCGGACGGGGTGACCGGGGAGCGCTACGACAAGATGCGGCTGGTGCCCTTCGGCGAGTACGTCCCGGCCCGCTCCCTGCTCGGCTGGGCCACCTCCGTGGGGAGGGCCGCGACCGAGGACCGCCGCCGCGGCACCGCCCCGGTGGTGACGGAGACCCCCGCCCCGGCCCGCGCGTCCGGTGAGCGGCTGCGGATCGGGCCGCTGGTGTGTTTCGAATCGGCGTTCCCGGACATGAGCCGCCATCTCGTCCACGAGGGCGCCGAGATGGTGATCGCCCAGTCGGCGACCTCCTCGTTCCAGGACAGCTGGGCCCCGCAGCAGCACGCCTCGCTGGCGGCGCTGCGCGCGGCGGAGACATGGCGGCCGTTCGTGCACGCGACCCTGACCGGGGTCAGCGCGGTGCACGGGCCGCGCGGTGAGCGGATCGGGGTCCGGCTCGGCACGGACAGCAGCACGGCCTCCGTCTACGAGGTGCCGCTCGCCCGGGGCACCAGCCCGTATGTGCGCTTCGGTGACTGGGCGGTGTACGGAGCCGTCCTGGCGCTCGCCCTGTTCTGCCTCCGGGAGGTCATCCGGCGGCCGTCCCGCCGCCGGCCGTCCCGGAAGCCGCCGTCACCACACGCTCGCACAGCTCATGCGTCGCCAGGGCGTCCTCGGCGGTGAGCAGTCGGCCCGCGCGTACGGCGTCCAGGAAGAACAGCGCAGCCTGCTCGATGCCGCGCTGCCGGGCGACCGGCACCCAGTCGCCGCGGCGGCGCACACTGGGCTGGCCCTTGTGGTCGGTGATCTCGGCGAGGTTGGCCACCTGGCGCTTGGTGTCCTGCCCGGAGACCTCCAGGATCTCCTCGGCGGAGCCGCTCATCCGGTTCATCACGCCGATGGCCGTGAAGCCGTCGCCGGAGAGCTGGAGCACCACGTGGTGGAGCAGCCCGTCCCGGACCCGGGTGCGCACGTCGACGTGCTCGGCGGTGCCCGGCAGCAGGAAGCGCAGGGTGTCCACGACGTGGATGAAGTCGTCCAGGACGAACGTCCGCGGGTCCTCGGGCAGGCCGATCCGGTTCTTCTGCATCAGGATCAGGTCGCGGGGGTGGTCCCGGCACTGCGCGTAGGCGGGTGCGAAGCGGCGGTTGAAGCCCACGAAGAGGCTGACCCGCCGCTCGGCGGCCAGCCGGACGATCCGCTCGGAGCCGGCGTAGTGGTACGCGATCGGTTTGTCGACATAAACCGGCACCCCGGCCTCGACGAGCCGGGTGACGATGTCGGCGTGGGTGCTGGTCGGCGCGTGGACGAAGGCCGCGTCCAGACCGGCGCCGAGGAGCGGGTCGAGGGTCGCGTGGCGCTGCCGTTCGGGGACGCGGTGGCTGTCGGCGACCTGCGCCAGAGTCGCCGGGGTGCGGGTGTGCAGGTGGAGTTCGAGGCCCGGCTGGGCTGCGAGCACCGGCAGATAGGCCTTCTTCGCGATGTCCCCGAGCCCGATGCAGCCGACTCTGAGCGGGGCGGGGTTCACCAAGGCTCTACTCCCGGTCCTTCACGTCCCGCCGGCCCCGGACGGCCGGAGGAGTCCGTGGGCGGTCAGCATACGGGGGGCTCGGTGGGCTCCAGTCGGCGATGCCGTCGAGACTGCGCAGGGCCACCTGGGAGCCGAGCGTGTTGACGGCCGTGAAGAGGGCGGTCCGCAGGGCGCAGACGGGCGCGGAGGACCAGGTGGTGAGCCGGCCGATGCGGCCGGAGCGCCGGACGACTTCCATGGTGCGGTCCAGCCGGGCCTCCGTGTAGGCGGCCAGGGCGTGAACGGTTCCGTCCGGGGCCGCGCCGCCGGGGGCGGCTGTCCCGGCAGGGCCACCGGCTGGGTCGTCCGCCGTCGCGCGGGCGGTGAGGAGCGCGAGGACCACGGCGTCCTCGACGGCCTGGCAGCCGCCCTGGCCGAGGTTGGGGGTCATGGGGTGGGCGGCGTCGCCGACGAGGGCCACCCGGCCCCGGTGGTACGCGGGCAGCGCGGCCGCGGCCGCGTACACGTCGTTGCGCAGGATGTCCCCGGGCGGACGGCGGCGAGGAGGGCCGGGACGGGGTGGTGCCAGCCGCCGAAGCGCCGGAGCAGCTCGGCCCGCTCGTCGTCGGCCGCCCTGCCGCCGGCCGGGACGGCGGCGGTGGCGAAGACGTAGACGCGGCCGTCGTGCAGCGGGACCGTCCCCCAGACGAGCCCGCGGCCCCAGGTCTCGTGCGGCTCGAACGGCTGCTCGGGCTCAGGGGCGACGAAGCGCCAGGCGGTGAACCCGGCGTACCGGGGCGCGGGCGTCGCGGGGAAGAGGGTGCTCCGGGCCGCCGAGTGGATGCCGTCGGCGGCGACGACGAGTTCGGCGTCCAGCGTGGCGGGGTACGCGCCGCCGGCCGGGGGCGCCACCGCGTCCGTGGCGGCGGAGGCCGCGTCCGGGCCCGTGCTCCCACCGGCGCCGGACCGGGCGCCCGGACCGGCTTCCGCGGCGGTCACGGTGACGCGGGCGGGGCGGTCCGGAGCGCCGGGGTCGGTGATCTCCCCGGCGGCCCCCGTCCGGACGGATCCCGCGGGCAGCCGGGAGAGGAGCAGGTCGACGAGGGCGGCGCGGTGGGCGATCACCACCGGGCCGCCGAAGCGCTCGGCCGCGGCGTCGCTCGTCGTGTGGGAGAGCCAGCGGCCGCCGGGCAGCCGCAGTCCGCCGCCCGCCTGCCACGCGGACATCGCGCGGACGTCGTCACCGGCTTCGATGACGTCCAGCGCGCGCTGGGCGTTGGGCGCGAGCGCGATCCCGGCGCCGACGGGCTCCAGGGCGGCGCTGCGTTCGAGGACGGTCACGGACCATCCGTGGCGGTGCAGCGCGGCGGCGGCGGTGAGTCCGCCGATGCCGCCGCCGATGACGACGGCTCGGGGCTGGGTCATGGTCCCTCCACGGATGTCACTACAGCTGTAGTTCCCTTGGCGTGAGCGTACTACAGCTGTAGTGACAGCGGTAGATTGAACGGCATGGTCACCGGAACGCCCCGCGCATCCCGCCCCACCCTGGTCGCCGACACGGCGATCGGCCTGCTCGCGGAGCGCGGCCTGCGCGGGCTGACGCACCGGGCGGTGGACGAGGCGGCCGGCCTGCCGCTGGGCTCCACGTCCAATCTCGCCCGGACCCGGGCCGCGCTGCTGGAGCTCGCCGTCCGGCGGCTGGCCGAGCGGGAGCGCGCCGTCCTCGCCCCCGGGGAGGGCGGGCTCCCGCTCTCCGGCGGGCTCGACGGGCTGGCCGACACCCTTGCCTCGGCCCTCCACCGCTATCTCTCCGGGCACCGCAGGCTGCTGGTCGCCCGCTGTGAACTGGCCCTGGAGGCCACCCGCCGGCCGGAGCTGCGGGCCGTCTACGACGCGCAGGGCCGGGTGTTCCGGGAGATGGTGGAGGAAATGCTGACCGCTCTCGGCTCCCGCGCCCCGCGGCGGCACACCCTCTCCCTGATCGCGTGGTGCGACGGGATCCTCTTCTCCTGCACGGCCGGCTCCTTCCACACGGCCACTCCGGGCCGGGAGGAACTCCGCGAGGACATCCGGGAGCTGCTGGCCGGAATGCTCGTCCGGGGGTCACGCCCCGTCTCCGGGCCGCGCCACGGCGTCGCTCCGCAGGAGTGACGCGCCGTCACCCCCGGCGTCTTCCCGCCTCCGGCGCCGGTGGGGAGGCCGCGGCCCGGGGAGCGCTCCGGCCGCCGCGAGATGGGCGGCCGGACACGCCCGGACCGCCGGGCCTCTACGGGGACTGGCCGGCACCGTCCGCCAGCCGCATCTCCATCCGGTCGATCGCGGCGAGGACCCCGGCGGCGTACGGACCGGTGGTGGCGTCACCGGTGTCCAGCACGGCCGAGGCGGCGCGGGCCCGGGCCAGCTCCGCCCGCGCCCTCCCGGTCCGGCCCAGCTTGGCGTAGTCGGCCGCGAGGTTGAGGTGCAGCGAGGGGTAGAAGCCGCGGAGCCCCACGGCCGCGTCGTACCGCCGCACCCGTTCCTCCGAGAGGGAGTCCGCGGCGGCCAGGGCCCGCAGGTCCCACTCCAGCTCGCGCTCCGGGTCGTCCTGCGTGTCGGCCATGTAGTGGGCGATGGTGCAGCGGTGCAGGCCGTCGCCGCCCTCCCCGGCCTCCTCCCACAAGCGGGCGAAGCGGTTCCGGGCCTCCTCCCGGTCACCGGCGTGCAGGAGCATGACCACCTGTCCGATCCTCGTCATCAGCGGGTCGTCACCAGCGCTCTCCCGGGAGGCGGACTCCCGCCGCTCTTCCTCCACCGGCACCTCCGGTCCCTTCCGCGTTCCTGTTCACCGCCGTCCTCCGACGCGCGGTCCGTCCCGTCCTCCGACGCTAACCACACCACCCGGACCCCGCGCGGCCACCGGCCCACCCGGCGCAGCGGACGGCCGGGCGGGCCCGGGCGGACGGATGCCGGGCGAACCGGCCGGGACCGGGGGCGCGCCCCGGCCCGCGTCCGGAGACGGGACGTCACCGCGGCCGGGGTCCGGCGCACGGCGCCACCGGCAGGGCACCGGAGCACCGCCGCTCCCCATCGGAGCCCCGGGCCCGCCGGCACTCCGTCCCGGCCCGCGCCCGCCGGCCCCCGCCCGGCCCGGGGCTCACCCCCGGGTCCGGGCGGCCTCAGCCCAGGTCCGGGACGCGCCAGTCGATCGGGGTGTGGCCGTGGTCGGCGACGGCCTTGTCTATCCGGCTGAAGGGCCGGCTCCCGAGGAACTTCTTCGCCGACAGCGGCGACGGGTGCGCCCCCTGCACCACCGTGTGCAGCTCGGTGTCGATCAGGGGGAGCTTCTTCTTGGCGTAGTTCCCCCACAGCACGAAGACGGCCGGATCGGGCCGGGCGGCGACGGCGCTGATCACGGCGTCCGTGAAGCGCTCCCAGCCCTTGCCCTTGTGCGAGTTGGCCTCGCCGGCCCGGACGGTCAGCACGGCGTTGAGCAGCAGGACCCCCTGCTCGGCCCAGGGCATCAGGAAGCCGTTGTCCGGGACCGGGTGGCCGAGGTCCTCCTTCAGCTCCTTGTAGATGTTCCGCAGCGACGGCGGGACCCGCACCCCGGGGCGGACGGAGAAGCACAGCCCGTGGCCCTGGCCCTCGCCGTGGTACGGGTCCTGCCCGAGGACGAGCACCTTCACCCGGTCGTACGGCGTCGCGTGCAGCGCCGCGAAGACCTCCTCGCGCGGCGGGTACACCGGCCCGGCCGCCCGCTCCTCCTCGACGAAGGCCATGAGCTCCGCGAAGTACGGCTTCTCCAGCTCTTCGCCGAGGACGCCTCGCCAGGACTCGGGCAGCATGTCGGTCACGTCAACAACCTCCGGGGTCGATCGGAACGGTCCCCAGAACGTACCGGCGCGCACTGACAACGCCCCGCCGGGGTACGGGAGAACGGCGGGCGACGAGGGGAAACGGGGCCGGACCCGCCCGCCCCGTCCACGTCCGCCCGCCCGCCCGTCCCGTCAGGCCGCGTCCAGCCGGGCCCGCGCCTCCACGTCCAGGTCGAGCTCGGCGGCGGCCAGCAGCTCGTCGAGCTGGGCGACCGTGCTGACCCCCAGGACCGGCAGCACGGGCACGCGGCCGCCGAGCATCCAGGCCTGCACCACCTGGTTCGGCGTGGCCCCGCTCTCCGCGGCCACCTCGCGCAGCACCCGCAGCCGCCGCGCGCTGCCCTCGTGCTCGTACTGCGGCGGCAGTTCCTTGTCCTCGCGGGTGTAGGCGCCGTGCATCAGCGTGGAGTACCCGAGGAGCGTCAGGTCCGGCTGCGCGGCCGCGTAGTCGAACAGGCCGGCGTCGGTGTGCCGCTGGACGCCGAAGTCCGCGTCCGGCCGGGGCCGCAGATAGGTGTGCCGCTGCTGCACGCACCGGTAGCCCGGCAGGCCGAGCCGGGCCGCGGTCCGCCGGGCCTCCGCAATGCGGCCGGCCGGATGGTTGCTCACGCCCGGCAGCCCGGCCCTGCCGTCGGCGACCAGGCCGGCGAACGCGCCGACGGTCTCCTCCAGCGGTACGGAGCGGTCCTCGATGTGGGCGTAGTGGAGATCGACCCGGTCGGTGCCCAGGCGGCGGAGGCTGCCCTCGAGGCCCGCGCGGATCGCGCCGGCCGAGAGTCCCTCCATGTTGCCGAAGCCGTCCGGGGCCTTGTCGCACCAGAGCGGGCCGCGCGAGAGGTCGGGCCGGGCGCCGACCTTGGTGGCGACGACCATGCGGTCGCGTGCGCCGCGGCTCTTCAGCCAGCGGCCGAGCAGGAGTTCGGCCTCGTCACCGGTGGCGCCGTCGACCCAGCAGGCGTAGTTGTTCGAGGTGTCGAGGAAGGTGCCGCCCGCCTCCGCGAACCGGTCGAGGATCGCGAAGGACGTCTCCTCGTCGACCGTGGTGCCGAAGGTCATGACGCCCAGGCACAGGACGCTGACCTCGGGTCCGGCGCCGCCGGCGAGCTTCTGGTACCGCATGTGCGTGTCCCTCCGGGAACCGTGCTCACCCGAGGGAGCCGAAAGCTCCTCGGTGCGGACCCGGACGGGCCCGCACCGAGGACAGTGCCGGTTGGAGCGCACACGAGGTCAAGCGGCCGGGCGGCCGCGGGCCCCCGGAGGTCAGCCGACGCTGGAGTTGAGGAAGATGCCGCCCTCGACGAGGAGCGTCTGGCCGGTGATCCAGCCGGCCCGGTCGGAGAGCAGGAACTCGGCCGCGCCGCCGATGTCCTCCGGGGTGCCGAGCCGCTTGAGCGGGTAGGCCGCCGCGGCCTCCTCCTCCCGGCCCTCGTAGAGCGCCTCCGCGAACTTCGTCTTGACGACGGCGGGGGCTATCGCGTTGACCCGCACGGCCGGCGCGTACTCGTGCGCGAGCTGGAGGGTCAGGTTCACCATGGCTGCCTTGCTGATGCCGTAGGCGCCGATGAAGGGCGAGGCGGAGACGCCGGCGACGGAGGCGATGTTGACGATCGCGCCGCCGTTCTCCCGCTGCCAGGCCTTCCAGGTGAGCTGGGCGAACGCGAGCGCCGAGACGACGTTGGTCTCGAACACCTTGCGTGCCACGTTCAGATCGAGGTCGGCGATCGGCCCGAAGACGGGGTTGGTGCCCGCGTTGTTGACGAGGTAGTCGACCCGGCCGAAGGCCTCCATGGTGCGCTCGACGGCCTCCGCCTGGTGAGCCGGGTCGTGCGCCTTGCCGGCCACGCCGATGACCCGGTCGGAGCCGAGCTTCTCCACGGCCTCCTTGAGGGTCTCCTCGGTGCGCCCGGTGATGCACACCCGGTCGCCGCGGGCGACGAGCGCCTCGGCGATGCCGTAGCCGATGCCGCGGCTCGCTCCGGTGATGATCGCGGTCTTTCCGCTGTCCTGCACGTCGGCAGTCATGTGTTTCCGTTCCCCTGCTGGCTAGTTGAGCGGGCCGCCGGCCACGTACATGACCTGGCCGGAGACGAATCCGGCGGCGTCGCCGGTGAAGAAGGCGATCGCGTTGGCGATGTCCTCGGGGCGGCCGACGCGCTGGACCGGGATCTGCGAGGCGGCCGCGGCCTGGAAGTCCTCGAAGTCCATGCCCACGCGGGCGGCGGTGGCGGCGGTCATCTCGGTGACGATGAAGCCGGGGGCGACGGCGTTGGCCGTGACGCCGAACTTGCCGAGCTCCTTGGCCAGGGTCTTGGTGAAGCCCTGCAGACCTGCCTTGGCGGTGGCGTAGTTGGCCTGGCCGCGGTTGCCGAGCGCCGAGCTGCTGGAGAGGTTGACGACCCGTCCGAACTTGGCGTCGACCATGTACTTCTGGCAGGCGCGGGTCATCAGGAACGCGCCCTTGAGGTGCACGTTCATCACGGTGTCCCAGTCGCCCTCGGACATCTTGAAGAGCAGGTTGTCGCGGAGCACCCCGGCGTTGTTGACGAGGACGACCGGCGCGCCGAGCTCCTCCGCGACCCGGGCCACGGCCGCCTCGACCTGGCCGGCGTCGGAGACGTCGCAGCCGACGGCGAGGGCCGTGCCGCCCGCGGCCGTGATCTTCTCCACGGTGTCCTTGCAGGCCGTCTCGTCGAGGTCGAGCACGGCCACGGCGCGGCCCTCCTCGGCCAGGCGTACGGCGGTGGCCGCGCCGATGCCGCGGGCACCGCCCGTCACAATGGCGACGCGCTGCTCGGTGGTGGACATGCGGGTTCTCCTCGCGCTCGGATGCGGGTCCGGCTCACCCGCCGGCCGCCCGCGCCGGGGCGCGGGGAGTAGGGGCCGGATGGGTGAGCAACCGCTTAGTAGGTCATTTGGCGAAACGCTAGAAGCCCCGGCACCCCGTGTCAACGGCCTGTCGCGCCAAGGTGCGCATGTCACAGCACGGAAGAGCGCCACACCCGGGCGGCCGGGCCCGCCAGGACCCACACCGGCACCGCACCCCACCCGGCGCTTCAACGAGCCGCGAGCGGCAACGGGCGAGAGGGAGGGAAACACACCAGCGCGAAGCCGGGAAGGCCCGCACCCGCCGATGGAGGCGAACCCGGCAGGGCCGGCACCCGCCCGCGTGCCGCTCGGGCGGCCGGAGCCGGAAACCCGCGGGAGCCGGGGACAGCCGCGCCGATAAGGCACCCCCGGACGCCGGCCGCGGGCCTCACCGCACCAGCAGCGCCAGCAACCGCTCCGCCTCGGCGGCCGGGTCGGCCGTCAGCCCGGTGTGCACCGGCCCGGGCTGCAGCACCGTGCTGCGTGGCGCCACCAGCCAGCGGAACCGCCGGCCCGGGTCCTCCTCCGCGGCCCGCCCGGCGCCGCCCTGGCAGAACTCCTCGGCCGCGCGGAGCGCCGCCCGTACGCCCGCGACATCGGCCCGCGGGTCCAGGGCGCGCAGCCGCGCCTCGTCGAGATGGGTCCGGGCCACGACGAGCGAACGCGCCCGGCAGTAGACGGCGACGCCCGCGTTGAAGCACTCCCCGCGCTCGACCCGCGGCACCACCCGCAGCAGCGCGTACTCGAAGACGTCGCGCCCGTCCGCTCCCGCGCTCACCGGGCCGCCCTCGCGCCGTTCCCGCCCGCCGGGGCGGCCAGGAGGCTCTCGTGGACGGTCCGGGACCGGCGCAGCAGGATCTCGGCGTACGCGCGGCGCAACGGCTCCGGGCCGTCGAAGCCGGGCTCGCCGTCCAGCCACGCGTCGGGCACCCGGGCGGTGATCTCGGCCAGCAGTTCCGCGGTCACCCGGGGCGCGAGTTCGGCCGCGGCGCGGCGGACGTCGGGGCGGAACGGGGCGAGGACGTGGTCCGTGGCGTCGTACGGCCGTGCCGCGGCCTTCCGCGCCGAGGGCCAGTGGTGGTGCCAGATCATGGTGGCTCCGTGGTCGATCAGCCAGGGTTCGCCCTGCCGCACCAGCAGGTTGGGGTTGCGCCAGGAGCGGTCGACGTTGCCCACGAGCGCGTCGAACCAGACGACGCGGCCGGCGTCGGCCGGGGTCATCTCCCAGCCCAGCGGGTCGAAGCCGAGCGCGCCGGAGAGGAAGCGGGCCCCGAAGTTCGGCCCGCCGCCCTTGAGCAGGTGCTGCACCTCCGGGTCGGGCTCCGCCAGCCCGAGCACCGGGTCGAGCCGGACGACGGCCGGCTCCGACACCCGCAGCCCCAGTCTGCGGCCCAGCTCGGCGCAGATCACCTCGGCGACGAGGGTTTTGCGGCCCTGCGCGGCCCCGGCGAACTTCACCACCCAGAGGCCGAGGTCGTCCGCCTCGACGAGGCCGGGCAGCGAACCGCCCTCCCGCAGCGGTGCGATGTAGCGGGTGGCGGTGACGTCGCGCAGCATCCCCCCAGGTTACGGGGAGCCGCCGTGCGCCCGTGCCGGACCCGGCGCCCGTGCCGGGGCGGCGGCCCGGGCGGCGCTGAACACCCCGGGGTCCCGCTGCGTACAGGTCGGGGGAAGCAAGCGGCTGTCACCGGGGCAGATCGCGCACAGCGCCTCAGCGAAAGGGACGTACTCACCATGACGGGATCTCAGGGCTCCGCGCGGAGCACCAGCCGCCGCGCCGTGGTCACAGCCGCCGGGGCCGTCGGTCTCACGGCGGCCCTCGCCGCCTGTGGCGACTCGGGTGACTCCGGCGCCCCGGCACAGCAGCCGGACGGCGGCGCCGGGGCGCCCGAGGCGGGCGCGGACACCGGTGCCGGCTCCGGCGAGGCCGGCGGGGGCACCGGCGGGGAGGCGGCCGGTGGCGGCACGGAGCTGGCGAAGACGGCGGACATACCCGAGGGCGGCGGCAAGGTCTTCCCGGACCAGAAGGTGGTCGTGACACAGCCGACCGCCGGTGACTTCAAGGCATTCTCGGCGACCTGCACCCACCAGGGCTGCGCGGTGAAGGACGTGACCGACGGCCTCATCAACTGCCCCTGCCACGGCGCCAAGTACAGCGCGCTCGACGGCAGCGTCAAGGCCGGCCCGGCACCGAAGCCGCTGCCACCCGCGAAAATCACCGTCCAGGGTGACGCGGTGATGCTGGGCTGACCGTCCCCGGCCGCCCTCCCGGCGGGGCGGCCGGGGCTGTCGCTGCCGAGCACGCCGGGGCGGGACGGAGAAGGGGAGACGGCGGGAGGGGAAGGCCGGACAAGACCGCGGTGCGGGCCCGCGGCGCTCCAGCAGGGAGGAGCGCCGCGGGCGCTGTCGTTCCGGCCGCCCCGGCGCCCCGTCGCGCGGGCTCCCCGTACGGCGTCTCCTCCCGGAGCCGGCACCGCGGCGGGCTCCGCACCGCGGACACCGCCCGGCGCACCCGCCGGGGCCCCTCCGCCCTCCCCTTCCCCGTGACGGAACCGTCGTTGCGCGCCCCGCGCCGAGCCCGCATGCTGTCCGGACGCCCGATCACCACCAGCACGGAGGACGGACTCGATGACCGCCACCCAGCGGCGCGGCCGCCGGATCATGATGAGCCCGGAGGAGCTGGACGCCTTCCTCACCGGGCAGCGCACCTGCCGGGTGGCCACGGTCGGCGCGGACGGCCGTCCGCACGTCAGCGCGCTCTGGTTCTGCTGGGACGGCACGTCCCTCTGGCTCTACTCGCTGACCCGCAGCCGCCGCTGGGCACAGCTGCGCCGCGACCCGCGGCTCGCGGTGATCGTGGACGACGGCGAGGAGTACGGGGAGCTGCGCGGCGCCGAGTTGTCGGGGACGGCGGAGTTCGTCGGGGAGGCGCCCCGCACCGGGGAGCCGCACCCCGAACTCGACGCGCCCGAGCGGCTCTTCGCCGGCAAGTACCTCGGGCTGGAGGAGCTGCCGCACGACGGGCGGCACGGCTGGCTGCGGCTCACCCCGGAGGCCGTCGCATCGTGGGACTTCCGCAAAATGGCGGAGGTCTGAGGGCTCGCCGGACTCCGGCGCTCAGCACTCTCCGCCCACCGCACCCCGTCCGCCGCACCCCGTCCGCCGTGTCCGCTCCGCCCGTGTCCCGCGCACCCGCCGCGCTCTGCCGCAGCGCCGCCACGGCGGCCCGTATCGCGGGCCGGCGGTCGGCGTCGGCCCGCCAGACGGCGTAGATGTGCCGGCGCATCCCGCTGCGGACCCGCACCATCCGCACCCCCTCCGGCACGGGCCCGCGGCCCAGCCTCGGCGCGACGGCGACTCCGAGGCCGGCGGCGACGAGGGCCAGCTGGGTGTGGTGTTCCCCGGCCATGTGGGAGACCCGCGGCTCGATGCCCTTGCCGCGCAGGGTGAGCATCAGCCAGTCGTGGCAGAACTCGCCCTGCGGCCAGGAGACCCACTCGTCACCGGCGAAGTCCTCCAGGTCCGCCTCGGCCCGGCCGGCGAGCCGGTGGCCGGCGGGGATCGCGACATCGGCGGGATCGTCGAGCAGCGGTGCCTTGGTGAGTCCGCCGGGCAGCGAGAGCGGCTTGTTGTACCAGTCGAGGACGACGGCCAGGTCGAGGTCGCCGCGGACGGTCCCGGGCACGGCGTCGTCCGGTTCCAGCTCGCGCAGCCGCACCCGGAGCCGGGGATGTTCCCCGCGGAGCCTGCGCAGGGCCGCCGGGAGCAGGCCGCGTGCCGCGGTGGGGAAGGCACCGATGCGCAGCTCGCCGACGGGCTGCCCGGCACGCGCCTCCAGGTCCGCCTGGGCGAGTTCGACCTGGGAGAGGATGCGCGCCGCGTGCTCGGCGAGCAGCCGGCCGGCGTCCGTCAGCCGGATGCCGCGGCCGTTGCGGGCCAGCAGCCGCTGCCCGGTGTCCCGTTCGAGCTTGCCGAGCTGCTGCGATACGGCGGAGGTGGTGACGTGCAGTCCGGCGGCGGCCGCGCTGATGGAGCCGTGCCGGGCCACGGCGTCCAGGGTGCGCAGCCGATCCAGGTTCAACATGTAAGCGATGCTAAACGGTGTGGTCCAGATTTTTTCGCTTGTCCTACGAGATCTCGCGGAGCATCGTGGGGCCCATGACCGCCCCGCCACGACGGACGACTCCCGCTCCGCACCCGCCGCCCCGGCCCCGGCCACGGCCCGCCCGCCGCCCCGCCGTCGACTGGCGGATCCGCTTCGCCCTCCTCTCGCTGATCTGGGGCTTCAGCTTTCTGCTGATCAAGGTGGGAACGGAGGGCTACGCCCCGCTGCAGGTCACCCTCGGGCGGATGGTGTTCGGCACGGCGGTGCTGCTGGCCGCGCTCGGCCTGCGGCGGCAGCGCCTCCCCCGGGGCGCCCGCGCCTGGGGCCATCTGGCCGTCTCCGCCCTCTTCCTCAACGCGCTGCCGTACTCCCTCTTCGCCTACGCCGAGCTGACCATCTCCTCCACGCTGGCCGGGATCTGCAATGCCACCACCCCGCTGTGGGGCATGGCGCTGTCGATGGTCGCGCTCTCCGAGGACCGGCCGACCCGGCGCCGGGTGGCGGGCCTCGGCCTGGGCTTCATCGGTGTACTGACGGTCCTGGGCGCCTGGCAGGGTTTCTCCGGGCAGGACCCGGCGGGCACGGCGATGGCCCTGGCCGCCTCCGCGAGCTACGCCGTCGGCTGGGTCCACGTCCGCCGCACCCTGGCCGGCCGCGACGATTCCCATCTGGCGATGTCGAGCGCCCAGTTGCTGCTTGGCACCGCCCAACTGGCCGTCGTCACGCCGCTGTTCACCTCCGTCCCGGCATCCTTCCCGCTGGTGCCGCTGCTGGCCGTGACGGCGCTCGGCGCGCTCGGCACCGGAGTGGCCTTCCTCATCCAGTACGGGCTGGTCGCCGAGGTGGGGCCGACGACCGCGCAGATGGTCACGTACTTCATCCCCGTCATCGCGACGGCCGCCGGCGTGGCGCTGCTCGGCGAGCGCCTCGACTGGAACGTCCCGGCCGGAGCGCTGATCGTGCTGGCCGGGGCGGCGCTCACCCAGAGCCGGCGCCGCCGCCCTCAGGCGTAGCGCTCCGCGGGGGGCGGGCCGGCGGCCGCCGCCAGCGCCTCGGCCACCGTCTCGATCTCGTCCCGCGCCAGCGGCGACACGGTCACCCGCACCCCCGGCCGCGAGGCCGTGCGGAAGCGGGCGCCGGGGGCCACGGCCCAGCCGGACCGCAGGAGCCGGGCGACCGCGCCGGTTTCATCGGGGACCGGCACCCAGACGTTCATCCCGCTCCGCCCGTGCGCCGCGACCCCCCGCCGCCGCAGCGCCGCCACGAGGGCCTCGCGCCGGGCGCCGTAGGAGCGGGCGACGGCCACCGGGTCCACCGCGCCGGACCGCCACAGCTCCGTCACGGTGTGCTGCAGGAGATGGCTGACCCAGCCGGGGCCGAGCCGCTGCCGGCCCCGCACCCGGTCGGTGGTGAGCGGGTCCCCGGTGAAGACGGCGAGCCGCAGGTCGGGGCCGTACGCCTTGGCGGTGGAGCGGACGAAGGCCCAGTGCGGCACGCTTCCCGCCAGCGGGTGGAGGGGCAGGGAGACGATGCCGTGCCCGTGGTCGTCCTCGATGAGCAGCGTGCGCGGATGGCGGGCCAGGACGGCCCGCAGCTCGGCCGCCCGCGCCGCGCTCACGGCCGCCCCGGTCGGGTTCTGGGCGCGGTCGGTGACGACGAGCGCCCGCGCCCCCTCCCGGAGCGCCCGGTCGGCCTCGCCGGGCAGCGGCCCGTCGTCGTTGACCGCGACGGGCACCGCCCGCAGCCCGAGCGCCGGCACGAGGTCGAGCATGCTGCCCCAGCCGGGGTCCTCGACCGCCACCGCGTCGCCGGGCCGGAGATGCGCGGCGAGCACGCGTTCGATCGCATCCAGGGAGCCGGAGGTGACGCCGACGGGCCCGTCCGGCACCCCATCGGCGTCCAGCTCCGCGCGGGCGGCCCGCGCCAGCTCCGGGTCCACCGACGGGGCCCCGTACAGGACCGGCCGCCCCGCGCAGCGGCGGGCGGCCTCGGCGAGCGCGGGCCCCAGCGGCGGCAGCAGGGCCGGATCCGGATTGCCGGTGGACAGATCGCGCCCGCCCGGGGGCGCCTCGACCCGGATGGACTCCCGTGCGGTGCTGGCCGGCCGGGCGCGGACGCGGCTGCCCCGCCGGCCGTCCGTCTCGATCACCCCGCGGTCCCGCAGCAGGCGGTAGGCGGCGGCGACGGTGTTCGGATTGACGCCCAGCTCTCCGGCGAGTTCCCGCAGGGGCGGCAGCCGCCTCCCGGGGGCGAGGGCGCCCGCGCCCACGCCCTCCTCCACGCTCGCCGCGATCTCGGCTGCGCGCCGCCCCTGGATCCGGTAATCTCCTAGCACAAAGTCGATTATGCACTAGAACAAAGGAGAACGCCATGCCGGGGCCCGCCCCCTACGGACCGAGCGAGCGCACCACCCCGACCCGGGCCCGCCACCGCGCCTCGTACGACCGCGAGGTGGTGCACGCGATCCTCGACAAGGGCTGGGTCTGCCACCTCGGCTATATCCGCGACGGCGCGCCGGTCGTGCTCCCGACGATCTACGCCCGCGTCGGCGAGCGCCTGTACCTGCACGGCTCGACCGGCTCCCGCCCGCTGCGCGAGACGGAGGAGAGCGGGACCGGCCTGCCGGTCTGCGTGACCGTCACCCATGTCGACGGGGTGGTGCTGGCCCGGTCCGCCTTCCACCACTCCGTCAACTACCGCTCGGTGGTGGTCCACGGGACCGCCCGGAGCGTCCTCGGCGAACAGGAGCGGGCGGCGGCCCTGAACGCCCTGGTCGACCAGGCTGTGCCCGGCCGCTCCCGGGACACGCGCCCGGCGAACGCCAAGGAGCTCGCCGCCACGTCCGTCATCTCCGTGGACCTGCGGGAGGTCTCGGCGAAGATCCGCACCGGCGGGCCGAACGACGAACCCGGGGACCTGGACCTCCCCCACTGGAGCGGGGTCCTCCCGGTCGCCACCACCCGCGGCACCCCGCAGCCGGCCGCCGGCCTGGCCCCGTCCGTCACCGTCCCGGCCTACCTCACCTCCGGCTGAGCCACCGCAGCCCCGGCGCGGGGGGACTCACCCGCGCCGCCCGGCCCCGGAGCGCCGCGCCCCGGAGCCTCCGGGACCACCCGGGCACACCGGGGCGGCCGGCGGCTCGCGGTCCGGTGCCGCCGTGCGCGCCTCCGCGACGGCCAGTCCCGTCACCGCGGCCAGCAGCAGTCCGGTGCCCAGCAGCATGGCCCCGGTGAGACGTTCACCGAGGAGAAGCACCGCCAGAGCGGCCGCGGCAACCGGCTCGATCAGCATGACGACCGAGGTGGTGGCCGCCCGGACGACCGCCGCGCCGGCGAAGTACAGCGCGTAGGCCAGCGCGGTCGGCACCGCGGCCACGTACACCAGCAGCGCGAGCACCCGCCCGGGTTCCTCGGTGTGCGGCAGCAGTCCCTCCGCCAGGCCCCAGGGCAGCAGGCAGACCGCCCCGACCGCGAGAGCCCACGTCGTCGTGGAGCGGTGGTCCGCCCGGGCCCCATGCCGCCCCAGCCATCGGGCGAGCAGGCCGACCCCGGCGTATCCGGTGGCGGAGAGGAGCGCCAGCCCACCCCGAGGGGACGGACCGTGCCCCGCCGCCGCCCAGGACGAGCACCACGAGGCCGGCGAGCGCTCCGGCCACCGCGGCCAGGCCGCCGCGTCCGAGGCGCTCCCCCATCAGCAGCCGGGCGCCGACAGCGATCAGGACCGGGCCCGCTCCCAGGGTCACCACGGTGCCGACCGCGAGCCCGGTCTCCAGCACCGCGGCGAAGTAGGCGGTCTGGAACAGGGTCATCCCGCAGCCGGTTCCGAGGATGCGCAGCCACCGCCGGCCGGCGGGCTCGTGCGCCCCGAGCATCCGCCGCGCGGGCCGCGCGGCGGCCGGCACCGACCAGCCGAGCATCAGGACGAGCCCGCCAGCGCAGCGCCAGAAGGACAGCGCGACGGGGCCGAGGTCGCTGAGGCCGTGCAGCAGCGCGGCGGCCGCTCCGACGGTGCCCCAGGCCGCGCCGGCCACGGCGAGGAAGACGAGAGCCCGGCCCACGGACAGGCCGGGTGCGGGCACGGACGGGGTGAGAAGAGGCGAAGAGCGCACGTGAGGTTCTCCACGGAAGACGAGGACGGTGGCCGCGGGACTTCCTGACGCGGGCAGCGACGACCGGCCCGGCAGCCGGCCGGGCTGGTCCTCCGGAATGGCCGCCCGCCCTACGCGGGGGGAGGCGGCAGAACCATGAGACGCACGGAGAGCACCTTAGCCGGTCCCCTCGCGGACGGACCGGCCCTCCGCGGCCGCACCGGCCGGTGCGGCCGCCGCCTTCGCGGGCGCCGGGGAGGGCGGCTCCGCCGTCCGGGCCACCACCCCCGCCCCGTCCTTGGGCACCGAGCTCTGGGCGATGAGGGCACCGGCCAGCACCGCGGCTCCGCCCAGCAGTTGGGGCGCGGACAGGTGCTCCCCCAGCAGCACCCAGGCGAGGACGGTGGCGATGACCGCCTCCAGGCACGCCACCACCCCGGCCACCTGCGGCGACAGCCGCCGTACGGCCACCACGCCGGTCAGATAGGCCAGCACGGTGGCGACCAGGACCACCCAGCCGAGCAGCAGCGCCGCGGGCACCGCCGTGTCCGCCAGCTCCGCCCGCCCGGCGAGGAGGTGCCAGTCGATGCCCCACGGCCGGGCGAGCAGGGTCAGCGCGGCCGCGCCGATCAGGAACCCGTACGCGATGACACCGGCCGGGTCGGCCGTGTCGTCACCGCCGCTGCCGTGGTCGGACAGCACGAAGTAGCCGACCTGACAGCAGGCCGCGCCGAGCGCCAGGAGCAGCCCGAGCACGTCGAAGCCGAGCCCCGCCCAGACCTCCACCACACACGCCAGGCCGCCGACGGCGAGGACGGCCCCGAGCGCCGCCGCCCGCGTCACCGGCCGCCGCTGCACGAACCGGACCCAGCCGAGGACCAGGGCCGGGGCCAGGTACTCCACGAGCAGGGCGACCCCCACCGGGATGCGCGAGATCGCCGCGAAGTAGCAGACCTGCACCCCGGCGACGGCCAGCAGGCCGAAGCCGGTGAGCAGTGCGGGACGCCGGCGCAGGAGTCCGCGGTGGCGCCAGGCGAGGGGCAGCAGCACCAGTGCGGCGCCCGCGACCCGCAGCCACACAACCTGCAGCGGGTCCGTGCCCGCCTCGATCAGCGGCTTGGCGGCGACACCCGAGCCGCCGAAGGCCAGCGCCGAGACGAGGGCGAGTCCGAGACCGGCGGATCTTCCACGGGACCTCTGCATCGGCTCATCATGTCAGCACCGTCGGACAATGTCATGACTGTCACCACCATTGACGCCTGTCGGCCATCCCGGCCGGCCCGAGCGAACGCACCGGGCGGCGCCCGGGACGTCCCAGGAGACCGTCCCACTGGCGGGCGCCTCCGCAGTTCGGCGAGACGCATGTCCCACGATTGCGTCATTTCCCTGTCCATTCTGGACCGTTCGGCTTCCGTGCCCCCAGTCTCGTCACCGGAAGCAGGGCCGGGCCGGGCGGGCTCCCGCACGGGCCGGGCCTCCAGACCGTCCGTCCAACGGACCATCGGAAAGGACTCCGGACCCATGACGAACACACGTACCGGGACCGCCCGCAGGCGTCTCGCACTCACCGCCGCCACCGCGGCCCTCGCCGGCGGCCTCGCCCTCCCCGCCGCCCCCGCGGCCGCGGCGCCCGCCGGAACCGCGGAGCGGATGGCCCCGGCCGCGGCGGCGGACGCGCGGGGCACCGCCCCGGCATGCGTCCGGCGGGACGTGGTCAAGCACCGGAAGAAGGTCACTGTCACGAACACCTGCGGCCGGACCATGCACGTGAAGGTGGTCATCAACCGGGGCAGGGACCTGCGGTGCCTCACCTACCGGCACGGCCAGACCTGGACGGGCCACTGGCGCATCGGTTCCTACGGCAAGGTCGTCACCTGCTGACCCGCCTTCAGCCCGGCGTCCCCGGCGGGAGTCCGTCCCGCCGGGGACGCCCCGCTGCGGACCCGCCCGCGGCCGCCGTCACCCCGCGCCCCGGGCAGTCGGGCAACCGGCACGGACCCGGCCGGCCGCTCAGCCGCCGTCCCGGACGGCGCCGCACTCCAGCCGGGCCACCAGCAGCTCCGGGTCGACGCCGACCCGGCGCAGCACCTCCACCGCCCGGCACTTCCGGTCGGCGGCCAGGGCGGCCAGCAGGTCCGTCCCCGTCGCCCGGTCCGCTCCCCGGGCACGGGCCCGCGTCAACGCGCCCTCCACGGCCGCGGCGGCCGCCGGCGAGAGCGGCGTCGTACCCCCCGCACGGGGCCGGAACGGCGCCTCCGACCCCTCGGCCGCGCCCCGCCAGCGCAGCCCGTAGCCGATGCTGCGCTGGGCCAGATAGCCGCGCAGACGCAGGACCTGGGCCGGGCCGCCGTCGAACGCGGCCCGTACGTCCGGGTCGTACTCCAGGAGGCTGTGCAGCAGATGCGCCGTGTCCGTCTGCCGGTCCCCGTCGCGGACGGCGCGCCGGCGGGCACCGGAGGCCACGGACGCCGGTTCGACGCGGAACCCGGTGGGCCCGGCCGGGCGGGCGGAGCGGAGCGGACAGGTGGACGCGGTCTGCGACGTACGGTTGTGCACCCTTCCACCCCATCAGTTCCCGGCCGCTCCGGCATCCGCGCGGGGACTCATCTCCGCCTACGCCCTGGGACGGGCGGCTCCGTTCGGCATCTCCTCCTCACGGATGAGAGCACCGCGCGGACCGGGGGCGCGCCCGGCGGGCGGACGCGCCGGGGCGGACGGGCGGCCCGCGCGGCCCCTCGCGCCGGGGACACCCGCCGGGAGAACACCGGGAACGCGGGAAGAACGGCGGAAGGACGGACGAGGGCCACGCGAGGGGAAGGACCGCCGTCATGCCGCCGTCATGCCGCCACCGGGCCGGCGCACCAAGGCCACCGGCCGCCCAGTGGCCTTGGTGCGCCGCCTCCGCACCGGCCTAGGGTGCCGCCCATGAGGATTCGTATCGTCGACGCCTTCACCGACCGCCCGTTCGCCGGCAACCCCGCCGGGGTCGTCCTTCTCGACGGCGACGGCTTCCCCCGCGCCGGGTGGCTCCAGCAAGTGGCCGCCGAGGTCAATCTCGCCGAGACGGCCTTCGCCCACCGCCTCGGCCCCGGCGCGGACGCCGACTGGGCGCTGCGCTGGTTCACCCCCGCCACGGAGGTGGATCTCTGCGGCCACGCGACCCTGGCCACCGCGCACGTCCTGCACACCACCGGCACCGCCACCGGGACGGTCCGCTTCACCACCCGCGGCGGCGTCCTCACCGCGGCCACCGGGGACGACGGCGTCATCACCCTGGACTTCCCGACCGCGCCGCTCACCGCCGTCGACGTGCCCCCGGAGCTGCCGGAAGCACTCGGCGCACGGCCGGTGTCCGCCCACGACACCGGACCGGCCGTCGGCGACCTGCTGGTGGAGCTGCCCGACGAGCGGGCCGTGCGGGATCTCACCCCCGACTTCCGCGCCCTCGCCCGGCTCGGCCACCGCGGCGTCATCGCGACAGCGGCCGCCGGGAACCCGTCGGCGGGCTACGACTTCGTCTCCCGCTTCTTCGGACCGGCGGTCGGGATCGACGAGGACCCGGTGACCGGCAGCGCCCACACCGCGCTCGCGCCCTTCTGGTCCGCCAGGCTGGGCCGCGAGGAGCTGACGGGGCTCCAGGCGTCCACCCGCACGGGGCTGGTGCGCACGGCGCTGCGCGGCGAGCGGACCCTGCTGTCCGGCGGCGCGGTCACCGTCATCGACGGAGAGCTGCTGACCGCCCCGGACTGAGACCCGGACGTCCGGTGCTCCGGGTCACGCCGTCCGGTCGTACGCCCGGCCGGAGCGGGTCCGTCAGGGCGGGGTCGGCAGCCAGTCGACCTCGCCCGCCAGCAGCGCGTAGCCGCCGAACGCCACGATGTCGATCAGCGCGTGCGCGGCGACCAGCGGCCCGATCCGCCCCCAGCGCCGGTAGAGGAACACGAAGACGACGCCCATCACCAGGTTCCCGACGAATCCGCCGATGCCCTGGTAGAGGTGGTACGTCCCCCTGAGCACCGAACTCGCGAGGAGCGCCGCCGCCGGGGTCCAGCCCAGCTGCCCGAGGCGGCGCAGCAGATAGCCGACGACCACGACCTCCTCCAGCAGGGAGTTCTGCACCGCCGAGGCGATGAGCACCGGAAACTTCCACCAGACGCCGGGGAGCGACTCGGGCACCACCGTGAGGTTGGCCCCCGTCGCCCACACCGCCAGATAGAACAGCAGCCCGGTGCCGCCGATGGCCGCCGCCACGAGCGCGCCGCGGCCGAGGTCGGAGCCGGGCCGCCGCCGGTCCAGCCCGAGCGCCCGCAGTCCGCCGGCGCCCTCGCGGAGCAGCAGATGTGCCACGAGGGCGACGGGCACCAGCGCGGTGGCGATGCCGAACAGCTGCCAGGCCAGGTCGAGCCAGGGACGGCCCGGCGCCTGGGAGCCGTTGAGGGTGGCCGCCCGGTCCTGCAGATCGCCGGGCGCGGTGACCGAGCCGGTGAAGCTGATCACCGCCGAGAGCGCACTGGCGCCGACGGAGAGGGCCAGCACGAGCAGTGTCTCCTGCCGCAGCACCCGCGTCGCCGGCGTCTTCTCCTCGCACGGCACCCCGGCCGCACTGCCCGACTCTGCCCGCACAACCCGCCTCCGGTCCGCCGCGTTCCCCTTTTCTACACGGCCGGGAAGCGGCGCCACCAGCGCGGGCCCCGCCGGACTCCCCGGCCGCCCCGCACCGTACGCCGGCGTGAACGATGACGGGGCGGCCCGGGCCCCCTTCCGGGCCGTGCCCCGGGACTGTGCCCGGGTTCAGTCCGGCAGGTCGGCGGGCCAGGTGTGCACCGGTTCGCCCGTGCGCGCGAGTTCCGCGTAGCGCCGGGTGGTCGCGGCCAGCGCGCTCTGCCGGTCGAGACCCCGCTCCCGCGCCTGGCGGAAGGCCTCGGCCTGCCAGGAGGCGCCGTTCACCCGCCGCCGGCAGCGCTCCTCGATGATGCCGAGGTAGTGGTCGCGGTCCGCGGGCTCCACACCCCAGGCGTCGAGGCCGGCGGCCGCCAGCGGCAGGAGTTCCTCCCGGACCAGGCGCGGGGCGGGCACGTCCGTCACCGCTCCGCCCCGGCCCGGGCGCGGCCAGCGGAGGGTGGCGTCGATGCCGTACCGGCAGGCGGCGTCGAAGTTCCGGGACGCGTCACCGAAGGGCAGCCGCGTCCACACCGGCCGGGTTTCCTCCGCGAGGGCGCGGACGAGTCCGTAGTAGAAGGCCGCGTTGGCGATGACGTCGTCGACGGTCGGCCCGGCCGGCAGCACCCGGTTCTCCACCCGCAGATGGGGGCGGCCGTCGCTGATGTCGTAGACCGGCCGGTTCCAGCGGTAGATGGTGCCGTTGTGCAGCACCAGTTCGTGGAGGCCGGGGACGCCCTGCTCGTCGAGGACCTTGAGCGGGTCCTCCTCGTCGCAGATCGGCAGCAGGGCGGGGAAGTAGCGGACGTTCTCCTCGAAGAGGTCGTACGCGGACTCGATCCAGCGCTCCCCGAACCAGGTTCGCGGCCGCACGCCCTGGGCCTTGAGTTCGGGGGCGCGGGTGTCCGTGGACTGCAGGAAGAGCGGCGGCCGGGACTCCCGCCACAGCTCGCGGCCGAAGAGGAAAGGGGAGTTGGCGCCCACGGCGATCTGCGCGGCGGCCACCGCCTGGGCGGCGTTCCACACCGCGGCGAAGCGGCCGGGGGTCACCTGGAGGTGCAACTGCACCGAGGTGCAGGCGGCTTCGGGGGCGATCGAGGCGCTGGTGTAATGGAGCCGTTCGACGCCCTCGATGTCGAGCACCAGGTTCTCCCCGCGTGCGGCCAGGATCTGCTCGTTGAGCAGGGTGTAGCGGTCCGCCGCGGACAGGTTCGCGGAGACGAGGTCCGGACCGGCCAGGGTCGGGAGAATTCCGATCATCACGATCCCGGCGTCCACTTCCCGGGCTTTGCGGTCGGCATATGCGAGCGCCGTACGGATCTCCTCGGCAAGCTGATCGAGAACGCGGCCGGACAACCGGTGCGGCACAATATTCACTTCGAGGTTGAACTGCCCCAACTCCGTCTGGAAATCCCCGCTCCGGATGCGCTCGAGCACTTCCGCATTCATCATGCGGGGCATGCCGTCCTCGCCGGCGAGATTCAGCTCGATCTCCACGCCCATCAGATTCCTCGGGCGGTCGAACCTCTTCTCCTCCAGCAGCCGCCCCAGACCCTCCAGGCACTGGTGCAGTTTGGTGCGGTAGCGCTGCGGATCCGCCAGGTCGAACCCGTCCGCCTCGACCTTCTCGCCCATCGAAGGGTCCCTCCTCCAGTGCACCGGTGCCCGGGATGATGCCCGGCCGGCCGGACCACAACGCCCCGGCGGACAGCATCTGCCCGCTAGGATGCGCAGTACACCCCGGGGGCACATTCCATCGGCATAAAGGGGTCCGGGACGGGCGCGGCACAAAGGTGTGGTGAAAAACACCAACAAGATTCGGCCGACCGGCTGCCACGGCATAACACAAGGCCACGGGTTTTGCGAACGGACAGAATGGTGGAACTCCCCCACCGTCGCGGTCCGGTTTCAGTCTTGCCCGTAATGCGCGCGTCGGCTAGCCGAAACGCGCCGTGAACACGCGCCGTATAAACTCCGGGTACGCGGGCAGAGAGTACGTGTCGCCGGCATTCTCCGCTCCGGCCCCTCTTCCGCCCCGCGCCACGCTGACATTGCCGTCCGCACGTGCCCAGCATCACCCGTGTCTCCGAAGTGAGAGGCGACCCATCATGCCGCTGCTTTCCCTCCAGGCACCCAGGCCCGCCCAGCACAGCACCCTCGCGGCCCTCGGTTCCCCGGCCGCCGCGCCGGTGCTCCGCTCGCACCCCGGGCCGCTGACCCCGGAATCGCCCTTGCCGGTCCATGTCCTGGAGGGGATCACCCGGCAGGAAGGCCCACCGCCGGCCCGCCTCGCCGCGTGGCGCTTCCTCGTACGGAGCGGGGGCCGCGCGGTGGCCGCCGCCGAGACCAAACCGACGCCGGACGGCTGGGCCTTCTCCCACTTCTTCGGGGGCCCGTACCTCTCCTCGACCGAGCAGGCCCTGCGCCAGGCGGAGGCGCTGTCGGGCGTGTACCAGCCGCGTCTGCTGTCGGTGCCCGAGCTCTACATGCTCACTCTGTGGCTGCACGGCGACACCGCCGCGGACCCCGCGGAGGGCCAGCCCGCCCCCACGGATCTGCTGGTGCCCCTCGCGCCCGCGCCTCCCGGCATCGCCGCGCACCGCCCGCACCGGGTCTCGGACCTGCTGCCGGTGCTCACCCTCCGGCTGGGCCGGGTGGCACCCCTGCTGGACGCGACGGCCTCACCGGCCGCCTGAACACCCGGCTCTTCCCCTCGAACACGCGCGCCCCGCGGCTCCCCCGGCCGCGGGGCGCGCCGGTGCGCCGTCACCGCACCACCGCACCGGCCCGGCCGGACTAGTCCGCTCAGGCCATGGTGAACCACCCGAAGGGGCCGTCCTCTTGACGGCAACCGTCCGCAAGAGTGGTGCGTCATCACCCCGGAAGGGCGGGTACAGCGAAATTCCTGCGAAACACCATTCCGCGGGTAACACTGGAACCGACCAAGGAAAGGAATACGGGGGGCGATTGTGAACACTACGTCAAGCCGCAGGACACTCACACCACAGCGAAAGATCCCTGCCATGTGCCAGCACTCCTCACCGTGCCCGACAGCCGACTCCGCCGACCGGGAAGCCGCCCATCTGGTGGCGCACCACCCCGAACAGGGCTGGAGTCTGCTGTGCAACGGCGTCCTGCTCTTCGAGGACACCGGTGAACTGCTGCCCGACGGGCAGATCATCGCTCCGCACCGGCCACTGGGCATCGAGCATGTGATGACCGCTGCCTGACCCGGCAGCCGGTAACGACGGGCACCCCACAGAGATCACTCCGCACAGGTCCGCACGATAACCGCACAGAGATCACAGGGCCGGCCCGGCAGATCGCCGGACCGGCCCCGTTCATGCCACACGCCGGCGCCGCGCCGGAGCGGTCAGGAGTCGTACTCCTCCAGCGGCGGGCAGGAGCAGACCAGATTGCGGTCGCCGTAGGCGCTGTTGACGCGCCGGACCGGCGGCCAGTACTTCTCCGCCGCCCCGACCCCCGGCGGGAACACGGCCGTCTCCCGGCTGTAGGGGTGCTCCCACTCCCCCGCCAGCACCGCCGCCGTGTGCGGCGCGTTGCGCAGCGGGTTGTCCTCGGCCGGCCACTCCTCCGAGGCGACCTGCTCGATCTCCGCACGGATACGGATCATCGCGTCGCAGAACCGGTCGAGTTCGGCCAGGTCCTCGCTCTCGGTGGGCTCGATCATCAGCGTGCCGGCCACGGGGAACGACATCGTGGGGGCGTGGAAGCCGTAGTCGATCAGCCGCTTGGCGACGTCGTCGACGCTCACCCCGGTCGCCTTGGTCAGCGGCCGCAGGTCGATGATGCACTCGTGCGCCACCAGCCCGCCGGGACCGGTGTAGAGCACCGGGAAGTGCGGCTCCAGCCGCTTGGCGACGTAGTTGGCGCTCAGCACGGCCACCTGCGTGGCCTGCCGCAGCCCCTCGGCACCCATCAGCCGGACGTACGCCCAGGAGATGGGCAGGATGCCCGCAGACCCCCAGGGCGCCGCCGACACCGGGCCGACGCCCGTCTCCGGCCCGGCCGCCGGCTGGAGCGGGTGGTTGGGCAGATACGGCGCGAGGTGGGAGCGCACGGCGACCGGACCGACCCCGGGCCCGCCGCCGCCGTGCGGGATGCAGAAGGTCTTGTGCAGATTGAGGTGCGAGACGTCGCCGCCGAACCGGCCGGGCTCGGCGAGGCCGACCAGGGCGTTGAGGTTGGCGCCGTCCACGTAGACCTGGCCGCCCGCGTCGTGCACGGCCGCGCAGATCTCTCCGATGTGCTCCTCGAACACCCCGTGCGTGGAGGGGTAGGTGACCATGAGCACGGCCAGCTCGTCACCGTGCTTCTCGATCTTGGCGCGCAGGTCCTCGGTGTCGACCTCGCCGTTCTCCGCCGTCTTCACCACGACGACCCGCATGCCGGCCATCACGGCACTGGCGGCGTTGGTGCCGTGCGCCGAGGACGGGATGAGGCAGACGGTGCGCTCCTCCTCGCCCCGCGCGCGGTGGTAGGCGCGGACGGCGAGCAGTCCGGCCAGCTCGCCCTGGGAGCCCGCGTTGGGCTGCAGCGAGACCTTGTCGTAGCCCGTGACGGCCGCCAGCTGCTCCTCCAGCTCCCGGATGAGGGTGAGGTAGCCCTCCGCCTGCTCGGCCGGGGCGAAGGGGTGCAGGGCACCGAAGCCGGGCCAGGTGACCGGCTCCATCTCGGTCGTCGCGTTCAGCTTCATGGTGCAGGAGCCGAGCGGGATCATGCCCCGGTCCAGCGCGTAGTCCTTGTCCGCGAGCCGGCGCAGATAGCGCAGCATCGCCGTCTCCGAGCGGTGCTCGTGGAAGACGGGGTGGCCGAGGTACTCGTCGGTGCGCAGC
This sequence comes from Streptomyces sp. MNU89, assembly GCF_020982505.1. NCBI lineage: Bacteria > Bacillati > Actinomycetota > Actinomycetes > Kitasatosporales > Streptomycetaceae > Streptomyces > Streptomyces sp. MNU89. The sequence goes on from NZ_JAJKLL010000001.1 coordinate 296,205, forward strand.
AGCCCTTCGGGGAGCGCGTCGGGCACCGCGGCGTCCAGCTCGTCGACGGAGGCGGCGCCGGCCGGGACGCCGAACGCGGCCCAGACCGCGGCCAGCTCGTCCCTGCCGGTGGTCTCGTCGCAGGCGATGCCCACGTGGTCGGCGTCGGTGAGCCGCAGGTTGATCCCGGCCTCGCGGGCGGCGGCGACGACCCCGGCGGCCCGGCCGGGCACCCGCGCCGTCACCGTGTCGAAGAACGCGCCGTGGACGACCTCCACGCCGCCGGCCCGCAGGCCCTCGGCGAGCAGGGCCGCGTAGCGGTGCGTGCGGCGCGCGATGTCCGCGAGCCCGTCCGGCCCGTGGTAGACGGCGTACATCCCGGCCATCACCGCGAGCAGCACCTGCGCGGTGCAGATGTTGCTGGTCGCCTTCTCCCGGCGGATGTGCTGCTCACGGGTCTGCAGGGCCAGCCGGTAGGCGGGGGCGCCGTCCGCGTCGACGGAGACGCCGACCAGGCGGCCCGGCAGGTTGCGGGCGTAGGACTCCCGCACCGCCATGTAGCCGGCGTGCGGCCCGCCGAAGCCCATCGGGACGCCGAAGCGCTGGGTGGAGCCGACGGCGATGTCGGCGCCCAGGTCACCGGGCGAGGTCAGCAGGGTGAGGGCGAGCAGATCGGCGGCGACGGTGACGACGGCGCCCAGCTCGTGCGCCCGTTCGACGACGGGCCGCGGGTCCGTGATCCGCCCGGAGGCACCCGGGTACTGCAGCAGCACGCCGAAGACGCCGCGCTCGGCGATCTCGTCCGGGATGCCGCCGGACAGGTCGGCGACGACGATCTCGGTCCCGGCCGGCTCGGCGCGGGTCTCGATGACGGCGATGGTCTGCGGAAGGCAGTCGGCGTCGATCAGGAAGACCCCGTCCTTCACCTTGCCCACGCGGCGGGAGAGCGCCATCGCCTCCGCGGCCGCGGTGGCCTCGTCCAGCAGCGAGGCGCCGGCGGTGGGCAGGCCGGTGAGGTCGGCGACGACCGTCTGGAAGTTGAGCAGCGCCTCCAGCCGGCCCTGCGAGATCTCCGGCTGGTAGGGGGTGTAGGCGGTGTACCAGGCCGGGTTCTCCATGACGTTGCGCAGGATCACCGGCGGGGTGAAGGTGCCGTGGTAGCCGAGGCCGATCATGGAGGTGAGGACCTGGTTGCGGCCGGCCAGGGCCCGCAGTTCGTCCAGGACCTCGGCCTCTCCGCGCGCCTCGGGCAGCGCCACCGCCCCGGTGCTCTTGATGACGTCCGGGACGGCGGCCGCGGTGAGTTCGTCGAGCGAGCCGTAGCCCACTTGGGCGAGCATCTTGTCCAGGGCCTCGCGGCCGGGGCCGATATGGCGCTGAGCGAACGGGGTGCCACGCTCCAGCCGGGAGAGGGGAATGCGGGGTGCGGTCATCTGCGGAGGCCTCCTGGTCGACGCGGACCTGCGAAGGGGCACCCTGACGGGTACCCCGAACGGGGGCCTCCCCCTCTGTCGTCGACCTGAGAGCTTCGCCGGACCCCGCACACGCGGTCCGGCTTTCACCGTCGGTGAGGAAAGGTTCCGGCACAGCCGGCCCGGCACCTGCCCTGCTTTCCAGAGTGACCTCGCCCGTGCGGTACGGGTGCCTGAGAGATTCCGGGGAGGATTTGCTCCTTCGGCGCCCCCGGCCCCGGGGGGCGGAGGACTCTCCCGCACGGGATCTGCGGCCACAGCCAGCCTACCAGCGGGGCCCCGGACCGGACCCCCGAGTGGCCGACGGGCCGGATCTGGCCTTACGTGGATCCCACGGGGAAGTCCGCCGACCAGTTGGAGGGACCGTGCACACGGGGATCGACCCGCGGAGCCTCATCGGCCGCAAGGCCTTCGACAGCGACGGTACGAAGATCGGCACCGTGGACGAGGTGTACCTCGACGACGCCACCGGGCTGCCCGAGTGGGCGGCCGTGCGCACCGGCCTGTTCGGCCGGGACGCCTTCGTCCCGCTGGAGCCGAGCGAGTTCGTCGACGGCACCCTGTACGTGCCCTACCGCCGGTCCTTGATCCGGAGCGCGCCGGACTTCGGGGTGGGCCGCCACCTCTCGCCGGAGCAGGAGATCCAGCTCTACCACCACTACGGGCTGGAGGCGGAGCTCCCGGACGGCGACGAGGAGGCCCCCGGCCGGGACGGCTCCGGACGGACCGCCGGATCCGGCACCTGACCGCCCGGCGGGCCGGGTTCCCGGCGCCCGCTCCGGCCGGGCTCCGGGCCGCCGGCCGGCCGTACCAGCGGCGGCGGCGCGGCCGGCTCCAGCGCCGGATCGTCCGCGCGGAAGGTCCGTACCCGCCCCGGATCCGACCAGGGCTGCTCGAACCGGACGGTCACCCGGCCCAGACCGCTGCCCTGCACCCAGCCAGTCCCGTACTCCGCGTGCCGCACGTCATGCCCGGGGTGCCACCGTCGGGAGCCCTCCCGGGGACCCCCGGCCTCCTCTGCGTCACCGGCCGGTGCCGCTTCCGCCGCGGCGAGGCCCTCCCCCGGCCGGTCGGGCCGGGTGCCCGCCTCCGCGTCCTCGTCCCCGCCCGGTCCGGTCCGCGCGCGGACGGCCGGGGCCGCCGGGCCGGTGCCCTCCAGCGCGGCCTGCGCGAAGAGATCCTCCTGGGTGAAGTCCGCCAGCCCGGTGACGCCGACGCCGAGCAGCCGCACCCCGCCGGTGGTGTCCACCCCGTCGAGCAGCCGCACCGCCGCCTCGCGCACCACCCCCGGGTCGTCGGTCGGACCGCGCAGGGTCTCCGAGCGGGTCAGCGTGGAGAAGTCGTAGCGCCGGACCTTGAGGACGACCGTGCGCCCGGACCGGCCCGCGGCCCGCAGGCGGGTGACACACCGGCCGGCCAGCCGCACCACCTCCCCGTACACCCGGGTCCGGTCGTGCAGGTCCACGTCGAAGGTGTCCTCCACGGAGACGGACTTGCTGTCCCGCTCGGCCACCACCGGGCGGTCGTCCCGGCCGGTGGCGAGGGCGTACAGCGAGCTGCCGTGCGCCTTGCCCAGCAGCCGCACCAACTCGGCCTCCCCCGCCCCGGCCATCTCCTCGACGGTGCCGATGCCCGCCCGGCGGAGCTGCTCGGCGGTGGCGGGCCCGACACCGGGCAGCACCCGGACCGACATCGGCTTTAGCAGTTCGCGTTCCGTACCGGGCTCGATGACCACGAGGCCGTCCGGCTTCGCCTGTTCGGACGCCATCTTGGCGAGCATCTTGGATCCGGCCAGGCCGACCGAGCCGGTGAGCGAGGTCCGCGCGCGGATCGCGGTCCGCAGCCGCTCGCCGGCCTCCCGGGCCGCGGCGGCGGTCGCCGGAGGAGCCGGGCCCGCCTCCAGGTCCACGAAGGCCTCGTCGAGGCTGAGCGGCTCGACCAGCGGCGACAGCTCCCGCAGCAGCTCCATGACCGTTTCGCTCACCTGCCGGTACAGCGAGAACCGGGGCGTCAGATAGGCGGCGTTGGGGCAGAGCCGGCGGGCCTGGGCCGTCGACATGGCCGAGTGGACACCGAAGACCCGCGCCTCGTAGGAGGCGGTGGCGACGACGCCGCGCGGCCCGAGACCGCCGACGACGACCGGCTTTCCGCGCAGACTGGGCTTGGACGCCTGCTCCGCCGAGGCGAAGAAGGCGTCCATGTCCAGGTGCAGGATCGTCGGAACCGGTCTCACGGCACCGATGCTGCCCTACGGCACCGACAACGGCTCCGGCGGCCGCGCCGCCACCGGACCGGCGCGCCGGGGCCGGTCTCAGCCGGCGCGGTTCCGGCGGCGGGCCAGTTCGTCACCGGGGTGGTGCCCGATCAGGGTCTCCCCGGTGTCCACCCGCTCCCCGTGCAGCTGCTGCAGCGCGCTCTCCACATCGCGCCAGACCACACCGACGGCGATGCCGAACATGCCCTGGCCGCCCTGCAGGAGGCCGACGACCTCGTCCGGGGAGGAGCACTCGTGGACCGTCGCGCCGTCGCTCATCAGCGTCATCCGGGCCAGGTCGGCCCGCTCACGGGTGCGCAGATGGCGCACCGCCGCGCGGATGTTCTGCAGGGAGACACCGGTGTCCAGGAACCGCTTGACGATCTTGAGGACGACGACGTCCTCGATGCTGTAGAGCCGCTGGCCGCCCGAGCCGTGAGCGGAGCGCACACTCGGCTCCACCAGCCCCGTACGGGCCCAGTAGTCGAGCTGCCGGTAGGTGATGCCCGCGGCCGCGCAGGCCGTGGGGCCCCGGTAGCCGACGTTCTCGGAAGGCTGACCGGGCGATGTCACGGGACCCGTCGCGGCGGTCTTCTGGATGGGGGCGGAGCCACCCGCGTGGAGCGGAATGGGACTGCCCGCCGCTGTACCGTCGCCGGTGCTGCTCACGCCGACCTCCGTCCTTGACCTGCCTTGTCGACGGTAGGCAGTCGCCGGGGGTGCGTCAACGATCGCCGCGCTCGGCACGCCGGGTGATAATCACCCCTGGGGTGGTTTTCCGTAACCGCGGGCGGGGAACGGCTCAGCGAATGCGCGGCGGGCGGTTGCGGGGAACTCCCGCCCGCGTCACTGGCTGCTGGTGCCGAAGTCCTCCGGCGAGATCTGGTCGAGGAACTCGCGGAACTTCTCCACCTCGTCCTCCTGCTCGTCCGGGATGGCGATACCGGCGTCGTCCAGCACCCCGTCACTGCCGTAGATCGGGGTACCGGTGCGCAGGGCCAGGGCTATGGCGTCGGACGGGCGGGCGCTCACCTCGACACCGCTCGCGAAGACCAGCTCCGCGTAGAAGACACCCTCCCGCAGATCCGTGATGCGGACCTGGGTCAGCTCCTGGCCCACCGCTTCGAGCACGTCCTTGAACAGGTCGTGCGTCAGCGGTCTGGCCGGGGCCATGCCCTGCTGGGCGAAGGCGATCGCGGTCGCCTCCCCCGGTCCGATCCAGATGGGAAGGTACCGATCGCCTCCCACCTCACGCAGGAGCACGATCGGTTGGTTGGAGGGCATTTCCACCCGGACACCCACAACGTCGAGCTCGTTCACACAGCAACCCTAGGACCTGCCCGGCCGTTTTGGGTAGTCGGGCACCCCTCGGAAGCGCGGAGTCAGCGCAGGCGCACCCCGAGCGACGACTGCACCAGGGCCGCGTGGAGCCGCAGCGAGAGGGTCGCCAGCTCGCGCGCGGTGGATTCGGCGTGGGCGCGCGTCTGGGGGTTGCGGTGCCGCCTCAGCGGCGAGACGACCTGTTCCACCAGGCCGGCCTCACGGTCCGCGGCCGCCTTCATGACCCGCAGATGCCGGGGCTCCAGACCGAAGCGGCCGATCTCCCCGAGCAGCCCGGCGATCGTGACGGCGTCGGGGCCGTAGCTCCCGTCCTCCAGCGGCGAGATCAGGCCGTACGACTCCCACTCGGCCAGGTCCCGCTCCTCCACCCCGGCCCCGGCCAGCAGCCCGGCGCGATCGGTCCGGGCGGGAGCCGGGTCCGCGTCCCCGGGGTCCAGCACACCGTCCAGCAGATCCCGGGCCCGGCCGGGCGCGGGGACGTCCGGCCGCTCGCCCCGCTCCAGCGCGTCCAGCTGCTCGCGGATCACCTTGAGCGGCAGATAGTGGTCGCGCTGCATCCGCAGAACCCGCGCGAGCCGTTCGACGTCGTCCGGGCTGAACTTGCGGTAGCCCGACGGCGTGCGCCGCGGCTCGACCAGGCCCTCCGCCTCCAGGAACCGGATCTTGGAGATGGTGATCTCCGGGAACTCGTCCCGGAGGAGGCCCAGCACCCGGCCGATGCTGAGCAAACGGCTGTCGGGGGCGGCGCCGGAGCCGGCGCCGCCCGACGGTGTCTGGCGCATGGGCCTTTCCCTGCGGTCAGATGCTCCGCTGGCTCGCGTAGAAGACCAGCCGGTACTTGCCGATCTGCACTTCGTCACCGTTGGTCAGCGGAACGGAGTCGATGCGCTCGCGGTTGACGTAGGTGCCGTTGAGGCTGCCGACATCGGCCACGGTGAAGCCGCCGTCCGGACCGCGGCGGAACTCCACGTGGCGCCGGGAGACGGTCACGTCGTCCAGGAAGATGTCGCTCTGCGGGTGGCGGCCGGCCGTGGTCAGCTCGCCGTCCAGCAGGAAGCGGCTGCCGGAGTTCGGGCCGCGCCGGACGACCAGCAGCGCCGAACCCGGCGGCAGGGCGTCGACGGCGGCCTGGGCCTCCGGCGAGAGCGGCGGCGCGGTCTGGCCGGTGGCCTCCGCCTCGTAGGCCTCCAGGCCCGAGATCGAGATCGTCGAGGTGGTCTCGGAGGGGCGCTCCGACGGCGCGCCGCGCAGCGGGGCACCGCAGTTGGAGCAGAAGCGGCTGGCCTCGGCGTTCCGGTGCCCGCACCTCGTACAAACCGGCAAGGCCGACATGGACTGTGCCTCCTGCTGCGACGGCCCACCGGGGGCCTGGGACGCGTACGGGCCGGAGCCGAACTCTCCACCCGCACTTGAGGTTGATGAACCTATGCGTCCGGACGCGGCAGGGTCAACAGAGGACGCGCCACTGCCCCCCTCGGCCCCCGCCACCTCGTCACGGAATAGCGGCCGCTCCGCCTGCTGCGCGCCGCCCTCTTCCGGGCCACCGGCCCGGTGACGGGCACCGCCCGACTCTTCCCGAGCGCTCTTACCGAACAACTTCCCGAACAACTTCACGGGCGATTCCCCTTGACCGAAACAGACCCGCCCGTGGGGCAGGACGAAACCTCATTGCACACCATGTGTGCCGACCCGGACATGAAGACAACGTCCGCGCCCACCAGACAGTTTCCACCACGCACCGCCCTCGCGGTGCTCCGACCCCCCGCAGCCGCACGCGCCCGGCGAGCCCCTCGCGCGTACCGCCCGCGCCCCGGCGACCGACCGCCTCTCACTGCGGTGACGACCGAGCGTAGTCAGGCCGATCCGCCGCCCGCAAGGCGTCCACGACGATCTTCTCCTCGCGGGTGACGGCCACCGTGGCCTGCTCCTTTTCCAAACTCTGCACCACACCGCCGGGAATGTTGAGGGCGGGCTCCAGATCCTGCGGATCGCCGATCGCCCTGATCCGGAACGGCTGCTCCACGCGCTGCCCGTCGATGCGGACCCGGTCGCCGTCCTGCGTGAAGAACGTACCCGCCACCACCCGGACGTCGTTGATCTGGATCGCCTCGGCACCGGCGGCCCGCAGCTCCTGTATGGCGTCCAGCAGCTTGTACGCGTCGACGGCCCCCTGCGGAGCACTGACGGTGATGGTGAGACCGGGGCCCTCGGCGGCCACCGTCCCGGCCAGCACGCCGAGTTGCTGCTCCTTCTGCTCCGTCTGCCGACGGGCCTCCTCGGCCTGGTCCGAGCTGTTCTCCAGCTCTGTGCGCTGCTCCTCCAGACGCTGCTGCTCGTCCTGGAGCCGCTGGGTCTGGTCGCCGATCTCGTCGAGGATCCGGACGAGGTCCTCCTGGCGCGCGCCGCGGAGCACGCTGGCGTCGCTCGTGGAACGGACCTGGATCGCCAGGCCCAGCCCGAGCACGCACAGCAGCAGCGCCACGATGAGCTGGGCGCGGCTGACCCGCGGCGGCCAGAGAGCGGCCCGCAGCCGCTGACGTCCCGTCACCCCCTCCTCCCCGCGCGGGCTCACCGGCGCCGGGGCGACGGCTCCCGCGCCGGGAGCGGGTGCGGGGGGTGTGGGCGCGCCGGACGAGGCGTCCGCCGCCGCCGGTTCGCCGCCGGGGCACTCCCCGCCGGCACCCGGAGTCTTCTCCTCGGGCAGCGGCTGCCGTCCCGGCCCCGGGCGCCGCGCGGCACCCGTGCCGCTCCGGGGCTCCGCGTGCCCCTCCGGGGTCCGGCCGCGGTCCGCGCCGGTGTCCTCCGGCTCCGGTGTCCTGTCGTCGTTCATCGGCCTCACGCCCGGAAGATGTGCCGGCGGATGGCGGCGGCGTTGGAGAAGATCCGGATGCCGAGCACCACCACGACACCGGTGGACAACTGCGCCCCGACACCCAGCTTGTCACCGAGGAAGACGATCAAAGCGGCCACCACCACGTTCGACAGGAACGACACCACGAAGACCTTGTCGTCGAAGATGCCGTCCAGCATCGCCCGCAGACCGCCGAACACCGCGTCCAGCGCGGCCACCACGGCGATGGGCAGATACGGCTCCACCACCGCCGGAACCTCCGGCCGGATCAGCAGTCCGACCACGACGCCCACGACGAGGCCCAGTACGGCGATCACGATATGCCCTTCCCTGTGTCGGCGGCGCTCTTGCCGCCGGCGCCCAGCGGTTTCGCGGTTCGAATGATCAGACTCGGCGCGGCCGGCAGGTCGACCCGTTCGTGCGCCGAGATGCTCGCACGGACCCCGTAGTTCTCCTGCAGCACCTTCAGATACTGACCGCCGGCACTGTTCTGGAAAGCCTTGCGCAGCCGCTGCCCGTTCCCCACCGCGAGCACCGTGTACGGCGGCGCCAGCGGCCTGTTGTCGACGAGTATCGCCTCGCCGGCCCTTCTGATCGCCGAGACGGCGGTGAGCCGCTGGCCGTTGATCGCGACCGCCTCGGCCCCCGCGCCCCACAGCCCGTTGACGACATGCTGCATGTCACGGTCACGGACCCGTCCGCTGTCGGCGAAGCTGCTGCTCTCCCGCGGTCCGTCGCCGCCCGCCGCCGTGCTCTCGGCGTCGTCCACCACCAGTCGCAGGCCCGGGCCGTGCACCGGGGTCGCCCCCGCCAGCAGCGCGGTCAGCTCCTCCTGGCTTCCTCCGTGCTTCTCCAGCGCCTCGCGCTGAGCGGCTCCGACCTCCCGGCGCAGCCGCTCGACGTTCCGCTCCAGCGTGTCGGACCGTTCCGTCCCGTCCTCGATCCGGCTGATCAGCTCCTCGCGCTCCTTGGCACGGACCGGGGCCTCCACCCTGGCCTGCGCGGCGCCGACGGTCACGACGATCGCCGCGAGCACCAGGCCCGCCGCGAGCCCCAGCTTCGACCGCAGGGTCTTCGGCAGGCCGGCCGAGCCCTCGGCCGCACGGCGGGCAGCGGCCTCCGCGTAACCCTCGTCCAGGCTGTGCTCCGTCACGTTTGTCAGCAGCGACATGGACGCGTCGGGACGCGACCGGCGCGCGGGAGTGCTCCGATCGGGGGACTGCTGCGACATGACGCACATCGTCGCATGTGAGGGCCGCCACCGCCGAATGGGCCCACCGGTTCGGCCGATCGTGAGTGGCCCGCCGGCATGCGGCGGGCCACTCACGGCATCCCTGCAGGGCGACGGCTCAGCGGCCGGCGCCGTCCACCACCGCGGCCCACTCGTCGAGCAGCTGCTGCGCGGAGGCGTCGTCCGGGCCCTCGGCCCACAGATGGGTGACCGCCTCCGCCGGGTCCGGCAGGACCATGATCCAGCGGCCGTCGGCCTCCACGACCCGCACACCGTCGGTGGTGTCGACGTGCCGGTCACCGGCGGCTTCCACCACGCTGCGCATGACGAGGCCCTTGACCGCCCACGGCGTGGCGATGTCCCGGCGCCGCACATGGGCCCGCGGGATCCGCGCGTCGATCTGGCTCAACGTCAGCTGAGTCCGGGCGACCAGGGCGATCAGGCGGACGAAGGCGGCCGTACCGTCGAAGACGCTGCTGAACTCGGGGACGATGAAACCGCCCCTGCCGTCACCGCCGAAGACCGTGGACTCCGCACGGCTGACCCGGGTCAGGTCGTCCGGTGACGTCGTCGTCCACTCCACCTGCGTGCCGTGGTAGGCGGCGACCTGCTCCGCGATCCTGGTGGTGGTCACGGGGAGCGCGACCCGGCCGCTGCGCCGCTCGGCCGCCACCAGATCCAGCATGACCAGCAGGGCGCGGTCGTCCTCCACGATCCGCCCGCGCTCGTCGACCAGGGACAGCCGCTCGCCGACGGGGTCGAAGCGCACCCCGAACGCGGCGCGGGCGGAGGCGACGATCTCGCCGAGCCGCACCAGGCCGGAGCGGCGGGCGTCCGCCGTCTCGGTGGGACGCGACTCGTCGAGGCCCGGGTTGATCGTGAGAGCGTCGACCCCGAGCCGCCCGAGGAGGCTGGGGAGGACCAGTCCGGCGCTGCCGTTGGAAGCGTCGACCACGATCTTGAGTCCTGCCTCGGCGACGCCCGTGGTGTCGACGGCACGCAGCAGCGAACCGGTGTACGCGTCGAACACGCTGGCCGGGAAGCGGAGATCGCCGATCTCCCCGGGGAAGGCCCGGCGGTACTCCTGGCGGGCGAAGACCCGGTCGAGTTTACGCTGCCCCGCCTGGGAGAGATCCGCCCCGCGTTCGTCGAAGAACATGATGTCGACGGAGTCGGGCACCCCGGGGGTCGTTCGGATCATGATGCCGCCGGCACTGCCGCGCGCGGTCTGCTGACGGGCCACCGGCAGCGGCACGTTCTCCAGGTCCCGCACGTCGATGGCGCTGGTCTGGAGAGCGGAGATCACCGCCCTCTTGAGCGCCCGGGCGCCCCGGGAGTGGTCGCGCGCCGTGGTGACCGTCGACCCCTTCTTGAGGGTGGTCGCATAGGCCCCGGCGAGCCGCACCACCAGCTCGGGGGTGATCTCGACGTTGAGGATGCCGCTCACCCCGCGGGCCCCGAAAAGCTGCGCCTGGCCGCGGGACTCCCAGATCACCGAGGTGTTGACGAAGGCGCCCGCCTCGATGGTCTTGAACGGGTAGACCCGGACGTTGCCCTGCACAATCGATTCCTCGCCGACGAGGCACTCGTCGCCGATCACGGCTCCGTCCTCGATCCGGGCGGCGCGCATGATGTCGGTGTTCTTGCCGATGACGCAGCCGCGCAGATTGCTCTGCTGGCCGATGTACACGTTGTCGTGGACGACGGCCTTGTGCAGGAATGCGCCGCTCTTCACCACGACATTCGATCCGACGACGGTGTGCTCCCGGATTTCGACCCCGGATTCCACCTTGGCGTAGTCACCGATGTAGAGCGGGCCGCGCAGCACCGCTTCCGGACTCACCTCGGCGCCCTCGGCCACCCAGACACCGGGAGAGATCTCGAAACCGTCGATGTCCACATCGACCTTGCCCTCGAGCACGTCGGCCTGCGCCTTGACGTAGCTCTCGTGAGTTCCGACGTCCTCCCAGTAGCCCTCGGCGATGTAGCCGTAAATCGGCTTGCCTTCCTTCATCAGCTGCGGGAAGACATCGCCGGACCAGTCGACCGAGACATCGGCCTCGACATAGTCGAAGACCTCGGGCTCCATGACGTAAATGCCGGTGTTGACGGTGTCCGAGAACACCTGCCCCCACGTCGGCTTCTCCAGGAACCGCTCGACCTTCCCCTCCTCGTCGACAATGGTGATGCCGAATTCGAGGGGATTGGGCACTCTGGTCAGGCAGACGGTGACCAGTGCGCCCTTCTCCTTGTGGAAGTTGACGAGCTCGGTGAGGTCGAAATCGGTGAGCGCGTCACCGGAGATGACGAGGAAGGAGTCGTCCTTGAGGGCTTCCTCAGCGTTCTTGACGCTGCCGGCAGTACCGAGGGGTTTTTCCTCGTTGGCGTAGGTGAGCTCCATTCCGAGCTCTTCCCCGTCACCGAAGTAGTTTTTGACGAGGGAGGCGAGAAACTGCACCGTCACCACGGTCTCGCTCAGCCCGTGCCGCTTGAGCAGCCTCAGAACATGCTCCATGATTGGCCGGTTCGCCACCGGCAGCAGTGGCTTGGGCATGCTTGAGGTCATGGGGCGAAGGCGTGTGCCTTCACCGCCGGCCATCACGACGGCCTTCATGTCGGAAGCGTCCTCCTTGAAGAGACGACGGTCACACCGACCGAGCTCGGCCGGTCCGTCGGGGTGGACCCACCGCACTGGCACGCGGAAACCCTGCGTTCGGCCAGGGCCACGGCGTCGGGGCAGGCTCAGTCGGTCGAGGTATCCGCCTTCACGAGTCGGCGGACCTGAACCACATAGAGAGTTCCTGCCCACCAGTAGAGAGTTGTACCCCATCCCGCGAACGCCCATCCGAAAATAGCAGCGAGCTGCGGAAGCCATCCGCTTCCGTCACTCAGCAGCAGCAACGGGAAGGCGTACATGAGGTTGAACGTCGCCGCCTTGCCGAGAAAGTTGACCTGGGGCGGCGGATAGCCGTGCCGGCGGAGGATGCCCACCATCACCAGCAGGATGAGATCCCGGGCGAGGAGCGCCGCGGTCAGCCAGAGGGGAATGATGTCGCGCCACGTCAGACCGACGATGGTCGTGAGGATGTACAGACGGTCGGCCGCCGGGTCGAGGATCCGTCCCAGGCTGCTGATCTGGTTCCAGCGGCGGGCGAGCTTGCCGTCCAGGTAGTCGCTGACGCCGCTCAGGGCAAGGACGAGCAGGGCCCATCCGTCGGCCTTGGGCCCCCCGAACTCCGGCAGCAGAATCAGCCACAGGAAGAGGGGCACGCCCAGCAGGCGGGCCATGCTGAGAATGTTCGGGATGGTGAGGACACGGTCTGTCTGGACCCTTGTCTCCTGGACCTCCACCCGTGGCCTCCCGGAAGGACGTTTTCGACGATGCTCCCCGACCTTACCGGTGTGCGGGGGCCGGCGAGCGCAGAGGGTCGGCGGGCGATCCGGACACGCAAAAAAGCCGGGTTTCCCGGGCCGGTCAAGGCCCGGGAAACCCGGCTTCACAAGGAGTTCGGCGGCGTCCTACTCTCCCACAGGGTCCCCCCTGCAGTACCATCGGCGCTGAAAGGCTTAGCTTCCGGGTTCGGAATGTAACCGGGCGTTTCCCTCACGCTATAACCACCGAAACACTATGAAACTGTACGAACCGGACGGCAACACAGTTCGTTATTTCAGAACCAACACAGTGGACGCGAGCATCTGAGGACAAGCCCTCGGCCTATTAGTACCAGTCAACTCCACACCTTGCGGTGCTTCCATATCTGGCCTATCAACCCAGTCGTCTACTGGGAGCCTTAACCCCTCAAGGGGGTGGGAGTCCTCATCTCGAAGCAGGCTTCCCGCTTAGATGCTTTCAGCGGTTATCCCTCCCGAACGTAGCCAACCAGCCATGCCCTTGGCAGGACAACTGGCACACCAGAGGTTCGTCCGTCCCGGTCCTCTCGTACTAGGGACAGCCCTTCTCAAGACTCCTACGCGCACAGCGGATAGGGACCGAACTGTCTCACGACGTTCTAAACCCAGCTCGCGTACCGCTTTAATGGGCGAACAGCCCAACCCTTGGGACCGACTCCAGCCCCAGGATGCGACGAGCCGACATCGAGGTGCCAAACCATCCCGTCGATATGGACTCTTGGGGAAGATCAGCCTGTTATCCCCGGGGTACCTTTTATCCGTTGAGCGACGGCGCTTCCACAAGCCACCGCCGGATCACTAGTCCCGACTTTCGTCCCTGCTCGACCCGTCGGTCTCACAGTCAAGCTCCCTTGTGCACTTACACTCAACACCTGATTACCAACCAGGCTGAGGGAACCTTTGGGCGCCTCCGTTACCCTTTAGGAGGCAACCGCCCCAGTTAAACTACCCACCAGACACTGTCCCTGATCCGGATCACGGACCCAGGTTAGACATCCAGCACGACCAGAGTGGTATTTCAACGACGACTCCACCCGAACTAGCGTCCGGGCTTCACAGTCTCCCACCTATCCTACACAAGCCGAACCGAACACCAATATCAAGCTGTAGTAAAGGTCCCGGGGTCTTTCCGTCCTGCTGCGCGAAACGAGCATCTTTACTCGTAGTGCAATTTCACCGGGCCTATGGTTGAGACAGTCGAGAAGTCGTTACGCCATTCGTGCAGGTCGGAACTTACCCGACAAGGAATTTCGCTACCTTAGGATGGTTATAGTTACCACCGCCGTTTACTGGCGCTTAAGTTCTCAGCTTCGCACACCCGAAAGCGCACTAACCGGTCCCCTTAACGTTCCAGCACCGGGCAGGCGTCAGTCCGTATACATCGCCTTACGGCTTCGCACGGACCTGTGTTTTTTAGTAAACAGTCGCTTCTCGCTGGTCTCTGCGGCCACCACCAGCTCACACCGCAAGGGCGATCACCAGCAATGGCCCCCCTTCTCCCGAAGTTACGGGGGCATTTTGCCGAGTTCCTTAACCATAGTTCACCCGAACGCCTCGGTATTCTCTACCTGACCACCTGAGTCGGTTTAGGGTACGGGCCGCCATGAAACTCGCTAGAGGCTTTTCTCGACAGCATAGGATCATCCACTTCACCACAATCGGCTCGGCATCAGGTCTCACCCTTACACGGAGGACGGATTTACCTACCCTCCGGGCTACACCCTTACCCCGGGACAACCACCGCCCGGGCTGGACTACCTTCCTGCGTCACCCCATCACTCACCTACTACCCCCTTGGATCGTCGGCTCCACCACTCCGACCTCGTCCGAAGACTCAGCCGGCGGCTTCACGGACTTAGCATCAGAAGGTTCAGCGCTGGCGCTTCAAAGCGGGTACCGGAATATCAACCGGTTGTCCATCGACTACGCCTGTCGGCCTCGCCTTAGGTCCCGACTTACCCTGGGCAGATCAGCTTGACCCAGGAACCCTTAGTCAATCGGCGCACACGTTTCCCACGTGTGTATCGCTACTCATGCCTGCATTCTCACTCGTGAACCGTCCACCACTGCCTTCCGGCGCGGCTTCACCCGGCACACGACGCTCCCCTACCCATCAGCACCCCGTTAGGTATATGTGCCAATGACACGACTTCGGCGGTACGCTTGAGCCCCGCTACATTGTCGGCGCGGAATCACTTGACCAGTGAGCTATTACGCACTCTTTCAAGGATGGCTGCTTCTAAGCCAACCTCCTGGTTGTCTCTGCGACTCCACATCCTTTCCCACTTAGCGTACGCTTAGGGGCCTTAGTCGATGCTCTGGGCTGTTTCCCTCTCGACCATGGAGCTTATCCCCCACAGTCTCACTGCCGCGCTCTCACTTACCGGCATTCGGAGTTTGGCTAAGGTCAGTAACCCGGTAGGGCCCATCGCCTATCCAGTGCTCTACCTCCGGCAAGAAACACACGACGCTGCACCTAAATGCATTTCGGGGAGAACCAGCTATCACGGAGTTTGATTGGCCTTTCACCCCTAACCACAGGTCATCCCCCAGGTTTTCAACCCTGGTGGGTTCGGTCCTCCACACGGTCTTACCCGCGCTTCAACCTGCCCATGGCTAGATCACTCCGCTTCGGGTCTTGAGCGCGCTACTGAATCGCCCTATTCGGACTCGCTTTCGCTACGGCTTCCCCACACGGGTTAACCTCGCAACACACCGCAAACTCGCAGGCTCATTCTTCAAAAGGCACGCAGTCACGACGCACCGGACAAGTCCGATGCGCGACGCTCCCACGGCTTGTAGGCACACGGTTTCAGGTACTATTTCACTCCGCTCCCGCGGTACTTTTCACCATTCCCTCACGGTACTATCCGCTATCGGTCACCAGGGAATATTTAGGCTTAGCGGGTGGTCCCGCCAGATTCACACGGGATTTCTCGGGCCCCGTGCTACTTGGGTGGTTCTCAAACGAGCCGTACAGATTTCAGCTACGGGGGTCTTACCCTCTACGCCGGGCCTTTCGCATGCCCTTCGCCTACCCATACGGTTTCTGACTCGCCGACCGGCCGGCAGACCGATCAAGAGAACTCCCACAACCCCGTAAGCGCAACCCCTGCCGGGTATCACACGCCTACGGTTTGGCCTCATCCGGTTTCGCTCGCCACTACTCCCGGAATCACGGTTGTTTTCTCTTCCTGCGGGTACTGAGATGTTTCACTTCCCCGCGTTCCCTCCACATACCCTATGTGTTCAGGTATGGGTGACAGCCCATGACGACTGCCGGGTTTCCCCATTCGGACACCCCCGGATCAAAGCTCGGTTGACAGCTCCCCGGGGCCTATCGCGGCCTCCCACGTCCTTCATCGGTTCCTGGTACCAAGGCATCCACCGTGCGCCCTTAAAAACTTGGCCACAGATGCTCGCGTCCACTGTGCAGTTCTCAAACAACGACCAGCCACCCGCCACCCCACCCCACACGGAATGAGTACACCGGGACCGGCACCAAAGGACACAAGCTTCACAGCCCGTACCCTCAGACACCCAACAGCGCGCCCGGCCCGACCCGTTACCCGATCACGTTCCACGCCCCGAAGAGCAGTACTGGTGACCGGCCAACCGGCCGTGCCGAATAGTCAACGTTCCACCCATGAGCAACCACCGCCGGACACTCGCCGGCGCAATGGCCCTGGACCACCGAGCAGTCAAGCTCGGCGGCCTAGATGCTCCTTAGAAAGGAGGTGATCCAGCCGCACCTTCCGGTACGGCTACCTTGTTACGACTTCGTCCCAATCGCCAGTCCCACCTTCGACGATTCCCTCCCTTACGGGTTGGGCCACCGGCTTCGGGTGTTACCGACTTTCGTGACGTGACGGGCGGTGTGTACAAGGCCCGGGAACGTATTCACCGCAGCAATGCTGATCTGCGATTACTAGCGACTCCGACTTCATGGGGTCGAGTTGCAGACCCCAATCCGAACTGAGACCGGCTTTTTGAGATTCGCTCCACCTCGCGGTATCGCAGCTCATTGTACCGGCCATTGTAGCACGTGTGCAGCCCAAGACATAAGGGGCATGATGACTTGACGTCGTCCCCACCTTCCTCCGAGTTGACCCCGGCAGTCTCCTGTGAGTCCCCATCACCCCGAAAGGCATGCTGGCAACACAGAACAAGGGTTGCGCTCGTTGCGGGACTTAACCCAACATCTCACGACACGAGCTGACGACAGCCATGCACCACCTGTACACCGACCACAAGGGGGGCCGTATCTCTACGGCTTTCCGGTGTATGTCAAGCCTTGGTAAGGTTCTTCGCGTTGCGTCGAATTAAGCCACATGCTCCGCCGCTTGTGCGGGCCCCCGTCAATTCCTTTGAGTTTTAGCCTTGCGGCCGTACTCCCCAGGCGGGGAACTTAATGCGTTAGCTGCGGCACGGACGACGTGGAATGTCGCCCACACCTAGTTCCCAACGTTTACGGCGTGGACTACCAGGGTATCTAATCCTGTTCGCTCCCCACGCTTTCGCTCCTCAGCGTCAGTATCGGCCCAGAGATCCGCCTTCGCCACCGGTGTTCCTCCTGATATCTGCGCATTTCACCGCTACACCAGGAATTCCGATCTCCCCTACCGAACTCTAGCCTGCCCGTATCGAATGCAGACCCGGGGTTAAGCCCCGGGCTTTCACATCCGACGTGACAAGCCGCCTACGAGCTCTTTACGCCCAATAATTCCGGACAACGCTCGCACCCTACGTATTACCGCGGCTGCTGGCACGTAGTTAGCCGGTGCTTCTTCTGCAGGTACCGTCACTTGCGCTTCTTCCCTGCTGAAAGAGGTTTACAACCCGAAGGCCGTCATCCCTCACGCGGCGTCGCTGCATCAGGCTTCCGCCCATTGTGCAATATTCCCCACTGCTGCCTCCCGTAGGAGTCTGGGCCGTGTCTCAGTCCCAGTGTGGCCGGTCGCCCTCTCAGGCCGGCTACCCGTCGTCGCCTTGGTAGGCCATCACCCCACCAACAAGCTGATAGGCCGCGGGCTCATCCTGCACCGCCGGAGCTTTCCACCACCATCGGATGCCCGAGATGGTCGTATCCGGTATTAGACCCCGTTTCCAGGGCTTGTCCCAGAGTGCAGGGCAGATTGCCCACGTGTTACTCACCCGTTCGCCACTAATCCCCTCCGAAGAGGTTCATCGTTCGACTTGCATGTGTTAAGCACGCCGCCAGCGTTCGTCCTGAGCCAGGATCAAACTCTCCGTGAATGCTTCACGCAAGAGCGGCGCGGACCGGAGGAATAATCCGGTACCGCGCACAGCGTCCTCGCTGTAAGATTGCCTCCCGACCGCCACCGAAACGGTGGCACGGGAGGGCTTTTTCAAAGGAACCTCATCCCGGCAGCAAACAAAGAGTTGCCGCCCGGACGGGGTATCAACATATCTGGCGTTGACTTTTGGCACGCTGTTGAGTTCTCAAGGAACGGACGCTTCCTTCGGCCCCGTCTACCGGGCCCTCCGGGCGCTTCCCTTCGGTGTTTCCAACTCTATCAGTGGTTCCGACTCTCTCCGACCACTGTCCGAGGACATGCGGAGAACGGAAGTCGCTAGCCATGTCAAAGAGTTGGAAGGTGCTGCCCACTCCGCACGGCCAATCCGCCGGTGCTCCCTCGTGGGCAGGGGTTCGACAGTACAGCGCACCGCCGCGGCGAAGCAAATCGATTCGGCATCGGCCCGTTTGGGGTCCATGACTTAGGCTTCTGCCAGCACGCCGCCCCTGGCGCGGCCAGGCGGGCGCCGTTTGATCAATCTCCGCTCGAGAGGCTTCCCATGACCACCGTGACGTCCCCGGTCGCCGGCCGTTCCATCGGACTCGCGGCGGTGCCCGATCCGGTGTTCTCCGGTGCGATGGTGGGCCCGGGCACCGCCGTTGACCCCGTGCGTGAGCCGTCCGTCGCCGTCGCACCCGTGGACGGCATCATCGTCTCCCTGCACCCGCACGCCTTCGTCGTCGTCGACGAGGAGGGCCACGGTGTGCTGACACATCTGGGCATCGACACGGTGCAGTTCAACGGCGAGGGTTTTGAACTCCTGGTCAACAAGGGCGACACGGTGCGCCGGGGTGACCCGGTCGTGCGGTGGGACCCCGTGCAGGTCGAGGCGGCCGGCAAGTCCCCGGTCTGCCCGGTCGTGGCGCTGGAGGCCACCGCGGAGTCGCTCTCCGACATCTCCGAGTCCGGTGACGTCGCCGCGGGCGCCCTTCTCTTCTCCTGGACTTGAGCACGGCGCCGTCGCGGGACGGCGGACACGACTTCCCTCGCGGCGGGCGGCAGGGCCCGGCCGCATCGATCGGAGACGGGTGCGATGAAGACAACACTGCGAGGCGTCGGCGTGAGCCACGGAGTGGCGATCGGCGAGGTACGGCACATGGGGACGGCGGTGCTGGAGCCGCCCGCCAAGCAGATTCCCGAACAGGAGGCGCCGCGTGAGCAGGCCCGGGCGCGGCGGGCCGTGGAGGCCGTCTCCGCGGACCTGACGGCCCGTGGGCAGTTGGCCGGGGGCGAGGCGCAGGCGGTGCTCGAGGCCCAGGCGATGATGGCCCAGGACCCGGAGCTGATGGCCGATGTCGACCGCCGGATCGCGGTGGGCAGCACCGCTGAGCGTGCCGTGTACGACGCCCTTGCGGCGTACCGGTCGCTGCTCGCGGGGGCCGGGGAGTATCTGGCCGGGCGGGTGGCCGATCTGGACGATGTGCGGAACCGGATCGTGGCGCGGCTGCTCGGGGTGCCGATGCCGGGGGTTCCGGACAGCGACGAGCCGTATGTCCTGATCGCGCGGGATCTGGCGCCGGCCGACACCGCGCTGCTCGACCCGACGCTGGTGCTGGGCTTCGTCACCGAGGAGGGCGGGCCGACCAGCCACAGCGCGATTCTGGCGCGGGCCCTCGGGGTCCCGGCCGTCGTGGCGCTGCCGGGGGCGTGCGACCTGGCCGAGGGGACGGTCATCGCCGTCGACGGCAGCACCGGTGAGGTGTTCGTGTCGCCGAGCGGGGAGAAGCGGGCGGAGATCGAGGCGGCGGCGGCCGCGCGGCGGGCCGCGCTGACCGCGGTCACCGGGCCGGGGGCGACCTCGGACGGGCACAAGGTGCCGCTGCTCGCCAACGTCGGCGGGCCGGCCGATGTGCCGGCGGCGGTCGAGGCCGGCGCCGAGGGCGTGGGGCTGTTCCGCACCGAGTTCCTGTTCCTGGACGACGGTGAGAACGCGCCGTCGGAGGAGAAGCAGGTCGAGGCCTACCGGACGGTGCTGGAGGCGTTCCCTGAGGGGCGGGTGGTCGTCCGGGTGCTGGACGCGGGGGCCGACAAGCCGCTCGCCTTCCTGACTCCGGCCGACGAGCCGAATCCCGCGCTCGGTGTGCGGGGCCTGCGGACCCTGCTGGACCATCCCGAGGTGTTGCGGACCCAGCTCACGGCCCTGGCCCGGGCCGCCGAGGGGCTGCCGGTCTATCTGGAGGTCATGGCCCCGATGGTGGCGGACCGCACCGACGCCAGGGCGTTCGCCGATGCCTGTCGGGAGGCCGGGCTGCGGGCGAAGTTCGGGGCCATGGTGGAGATTCCGTCGGCCGCGCTGCGGGCCCGGTCCATCCTGCAGGAGGTGGAGTTCCTCTCCCTGGGGACCAATGACCTCGCGCAGTACACCTTCGCGGCGGACCGGCAGGTCGGTGCCGTGTCCCGGCTGCAGGACCCCTGGCAGCCGGCGCTGCTCGACCTGGTGGCGATCTCGGCGGAAGCGGCCAAGGCGGAGGGCAAGAGCTGCGGGGTGTGCGGGGAGGCCGCCTCGGATCCACTGCTCGCCTGTGTGCTGACGGGTCTGGGTGTCACGAGTCTGTCCATGGGCGCCGCCTCGCTGCCGTATGTGCGGGCGACACTGGCCCAGCACACCCTGGCCCAGTGCGAGCGGGCGGCGGCGGCCGCCCGCGCGGCCGACACCGCCGAGGAGGCCCGGCGGGCCGCGCAGGCGGTGCTGTCCGGGGAGTGACCGGCGGGGCCGGTGCCCGTACGGAGTGTTGTTGCCGGCCGGTGGCCGTTCCGCTGCGGCGGAGCGGCCACCGGCCGTTTCCGGTCAGCCGCCGTCCGCCGGTGGCCCGCAGCAGCCGTCCGGTTCCGGGAGGTCGAGGCCGGGAAGGTGGTCGACGCCCGGTTCGGGGGCCACCGGTTCACCGGTCCCGGGGTCGGTGCAGTAGGCGGAGAAGACCTCCGCGGCCGTCAGGGGGCGGAGCCAGGCGTCCCGCAGGGCCCAGCCGCGGACCCGGTCACGGCCGTCGGGGACGCTGGTGCGCAGCACGACTCCGCCCGGGGCGCCGGTGGCGATGCCCGCGGCGAGCACCGAGCAGAAGAGCATCGTCTCCGCCTCCGGGCTGCGGAGCCCGCCGCGCTCCCCGCCCTCGGCGTGCAGGGCCGCGGTGAGGGGCGCGGGGCCTGCCGGCACGCTGCAGACGAGGTGGTGGACGCCCGGGCCGGCCGCGTCGACCAGCCGCAGGAGGGCGTGGGAGGCGCGGCTGCAGGCCGTGCGGCCGATGTCCTCGCCGCAGCCGGGGCAGTCGCCCGCCGCGGCCAGGATCATGGTGGCGACCTCCAGGCCGGCGCGGCGCTCGGCGGCGTCGACGAGTTGGGGTACCAGCAGGCCGACCGGCTGTCCGTCGTAGGGGACGGTGGCGCCGGCCGCGGCGAGTTCGGCGGTGTAGCGGGCGCGGCTGGCGGGCTTGGCCGGGTCGATGCCGTGCTCGGCGCAGTAGGCGTGGAAGCGGCCCGGGTCGAGGAGGGCGACGGTGGTGTGGCCGTCCCGGGCGGCGAGGGCGCGGAGCGCGTCCTCGGTCTGGCGGAGGTAGGCCCGGTGGCCGTCGAGCGCGGTGAAGGGCGGGTAGTTCCGCATGGCGGCGAAGTCCTCCTCGTCGGCCAGCAGGGCGAGGGTGGCGGCGGCTTCGCGGAGCAGCGGGTGCCGGACGGTGGTGGTCTTGCGGTCGGATCGGGACATGGCCGGGTCTCCCCCTCGGTTACGTTCGGTTCTCTTCGGAACCGGATTTCTCACTGAACGTAACCGGGGGTCTGACAAGCGGGCGGGCGGCTGCCGGCCGGTGGGGGGAGCGGGCCGGCCCGCCCGCGGGTCAGGGGCGGTCGGCCGCGCGTTGCTCGGCGACGCGCCCGTAGAAGCGGAGCAGTTCGATGTTGTCGACGGAGCCCGGGTTGACCGCCTTGTCGAGGGCGACGCCCTGGAGGAGCCGCTTGACCGGGACTTCGATGCGCTTGCCGGTGAGGGTGTGCGGGACGCCCGGGGCCTCGATGATCTCGTCGGGGACGTGGCGGGGGGAGAGCTGCTCGCGGATGACGCGCCGGATCCGGTCACGGAGCGCGTCGTCGAGGACGGCTCCCTCCGCGAGGTGGACGAAGAGCGGCATCCAGTAGCCCCCGTCGGGCTGTTCGACGCCGATGACGAGGGACTCCCGGATTTCGGGGAGCCGTTCGACGGCCTCGTAGATGTCGGCGGAACCCATGCGGACGCCCTGGCGGTTGAGGGTGGAGTCGGAGCGGCCGTGGATGACGACGGAGCCGCGCGAGGTGACGGTGATCCAGTCCCCGTGGCGCCAGTTGCCGGGGAACATCTCGAAGTAGCTCTCGCGGTAGCGGGAGCCGTCGGGGTCGTTCCAGAAGTGGATGGGCATGGACGGCATGGGGGTGGTGACGACGAGCTCGCCGACCTCGTCGGTGACGGGCCTTCCCTGCGGGTCCCACGCCTGGAGGCCGGTGCCGAGGCCCGGTGCCTGGAGTTCGCCGGTGTGGACCGGGAGAGTGGGGACGGCGCCCGCGAAGCAGCTGCAGACGTCGGTGCCGCCGCTGACGGAGGCGATCCACAGGTCTTCGGACACCTCGTCGTGGATCCAGCGGAAGCCGTCGGGCGGGAGGGGGGAGCCCGTGGTGGCGACGCACTGGACGCGGGAGAGGTCGAAGTCGCGGCCGGGGTGGACGCCGGCCTTGCGGCAGGCCATGACATAGGCGGCCGAGGTGCCGTAGAGGGTGGCGCCGGTGCGTTCGGCGACGCGCCACTGGGCGTCGGTGGCGGGGTAACCGGGGCTGCCGTCGTAGAGGACGACGGTGGTGCCGGTGAGCAGGCCGGAGACGAGGAAGTTCCACATCATCCAGCCGGTGGAGGTGTACCAGAAGAAGCGGTCCTCCGGGCCGAGGTCGCAGTGGAGTCCGAGTTGCTTGAGGTGTTCGACGAGGATGCCGCCCTGGGACTGGACGATGGCCTTCGGCAGCCCGGTGGTGCCGGAGGAGTAGAGGACCCACAGCGGGTGGTCGAAGGGGACGTGTTCGAAGACCGGTTCGGTGTCGGCGGCGGTGAGGGCGTCCCACTCCAGGGCGCCCTCGGGGGCGGGGGTGCCGAGCAGCGGGATGTGCACGGTGGCGCGCAGGCCCCGGAGCTCGCGGCGGAGTTCGGCGACGGTCTCCGTGCGGTCGTGCTCCTTGCCGCCGTAGCGGTAGCCGTCGACGGTGAACAGGACCACGGGCTCGACCTGCTGGAAGCGGTCGAGGACGCTGCGCGCGCCGAAGTCGGGCGCGCAGGAGGTCCAGACGCCACCGACGGCGGCGGTGGCCAGGAGGGCGACGGCGGCTTCGGGGATGTTGGGGAGGTAGCCGCTGACCCGGTCACCGGGGCGGACGCCGAGGCGGCGCAGCCCGGCGGCGAGCGAGCCCACCTGGCGGCGGAGTTCGGCCCAGGTGACGGGGAGCGGTTCGTGGGTTTCGTCGACGTACAGCAGGGCCGGGTCGCCGGCGCGGGCCGGGTCCTCGGCGGCGCGGAGGGCGTGCTCGGCGTAGTTGAGGGTGGCGCCGGGGAACCAGGTGGCGCCGGGCATGGAGCGGTCGGCGAGGACCGTCTCGTACGGGGTGGTGAAACGGACGTCGAACCACTCGGTCACCGCCTGCCAGAACGTGGCCAGTTCGCCGACGGACCACTGGTGCAGGGCGGCGTAGCTCGCGGCGGGGTCGCCGGGGACGGCTGCGGGGGCGCCGAAGCGTTCGGCGGCCCAGGCCTGGAAGCGGGTCAGCCGGGCGCCCTCGATCCGGTCGGGTCCGGGGCTCCACAGGGGCTCCGGCTGCTCCGGCCCGTCTGCGGTCGTCGGTGCTGCGCTGTGCGCGGCGGTCATGGCGGCTCCCGTGCTGTGTCCACGCGTCGTGTGCGTCGTCGCCGCGCACGGTCCGGCCCCCGGGGTGGTGGCCGGGGGGCGTGCGGGTGCGCGGCGGCTGTGCAGGACGATGCCATGGGATCGTCCTCCGCACCAGGGCGGACCCGCCACAGCGGGTCGGCGGGAGGTGTGGGCGCGCCACACGCCGGGCCGGGCGCGGGCGTGTGCCGGGCCGGGTTCCGGTCCGTGCGGAGCGGGGGCGCGCCGTCGTGGCGACGGCGGTCCGGGGGCTCGGTCAAGGTGTGGTGAACGACAGTTGAACAAAGGACATCCGGGCTCTCCCCATCGGTCGGCCGAGTGGCAGTCTGAGCAGCATGGATGCGCGTGGCCTGGTGCGGTCGGTGGGGGTGCTGGGGACGGCCCGGGGTGTGCGGTCGGTCCGGTCGGCGTGGCGCCGGAGCCGGGCCGACGCGGCGGCGCTGCCGCGCCCGGGGGCGGAGCGGGCCCGGGTACCGGGTGCGGCCGTGGGCGCGGAGCCGCGGCCCGGTGGCGGGGTGGTGCGGTTCGCGCGGTCCTCGCTGCTGGTGCGGGTGACGGTGGGCGGCGCGGTGTTCTGCGGCTGGGACGGCGCCGGGCCGGAGCCGTCGTACGGGCTGGCGCACGGCTGCCCGGCGGCCGACGCGCGGGCGGAGCTGGAGCCCGACACGGAGGGCGGCTGGCGGGTGGTCTCGGAGCGGATGACCGTGGCGGTCTCGCGTCTCGGCGCGGTGGAGTTCCGTACGCCGGGCGGGTGGTGCTGCGGCGGGATCTGCCGCCGCGCTGGTGGGACGCGGCGGATGCGGGGACGCCGGGAGCGCGGGGACGCCGGGGCGGCTCTCCGGGCGGGCGGGTCCCGCTGGACGCAGTGTTCCCGGGTGGCGGCGGACGCGCGGTTCTTCGGCCTGGGCGCCCGCGCGGCGGGCCGCGGCTGGCCGGCGGCCCGTACCGGCTCTGGAACACGGCCCCCGGCGGGGCGTTCGGGCCGGGGAACGACCCGCTGCCGGTGACGATGCCGGTGCAGCTGGTCGTCGCGGACGCGGGGACCCATCTGGTCTTCCACGACAACTCCTGGAACGGCTGGGTGCGGCTGCGGGAGGGGGCCGAGGGCGCGGGTTCCGGGCACGACCGGCCGGGCAGCTGCGAACTGCGGTTCGATGGCGGCCCGGTGCGTTCCTGGACGGTGGTGGGCGGCCCGGCCCGGGTGCTGCGCGGCTGGACGGCGCTCACCGGCGCTCCCGCGCTCCCGCCGGGCTGGGCGTTCGGGCACCAGCACGCGTACGACGCGTCCGGCGGCGGGGGCGAGGAGGGCGCGCCGGCGGTGGCGGCGGCGTACCGGGAGCTCGGGCTGCCGCTGTCGGCCCTGCATGTGGACTCCCCCGGCCTTCCGGCGCGGCGGAAGGCCGGGCACGGGTCCGTTGACGGGGCTGCCCGGAGTGACGGCCACGGAACGGGGCTCGGTCCCGGGTCCGGGTCCGCGACCGGCTTCGGCTCCGGCTCCGGCTCCGGCGCGGAGACGGTCCGGCTCGTGGCGGCCGTCCGTCCCGGAGTGCGCCCGGAGCGCGGCGATCCCGCGTACGACGGCGGGGTGGCCGCCGATGTCTTCGTGCGGGACGCCAGGGGCCGGAAGGTGCGGGGCCTGGTGGAGGCCGGGGACGCGGTGTTCCCCGACTTCACCGATGTCCGGGTGCGCAAGTGGTGGGGCGGCCTGCTGGAGGAGCGGCTGCCGCGCGGTACCGCCGGTCTCTGGCTGGACGGGAACGAACCGCTGTCCCTGACGGCGTTCGGTGACGCCACGCTGCCGCTGTCGGCGCGGCACGCGCTGGACGGGCGGGAGGGCGACCACCGGGAGGCGCACAACGTCTACGGCCTGCTGATGGCACGGGCCGCTTACGAGCACCTGTACGAACTGCGCCCGCAGGAGCGGCCGTTCCTCGTCTCCCGTGCGGGCTGGGCGGGCAGCCAGCGCTATGGGGGCGTGGTGGCGGGCCCGGCGGTGGCGGACTGGAGTGGGCTGCGGGCGTCACTGTCGCTGGTGCTCGGTCTGGGGCTGTGCGGGGTGCCGTATTGCGGGCCGGACGTGGGCGGCGGTGAGCCGCTGCCGCCGGAGCTGTACCTGCGCTGGTTCCAACTGGCCGCGTATCTGCCGCTGTTCCGCACCCGGTCACCCGGCGGCCCCGGTACGGCGACGCCGGGCCGGCCGCGGGGGCCGTGGGAGGCGGCGCCCTGGGTGCTGGAGCACGCCCGGGCCGCGCTGGCCGGGCGCGAGCGGCTGCTGCCGTACTTCCTGACGCTGGCGCGGATCGCGCGGCGCACCGGGGCGCCGTATGTGCGTCCGCCGTGGTGGGGAGCGCCGGGTGACCGGCGGTTGCGGGACTGCGGGGACACGTTCCTGCTGGGCGACGCGCTGCTGGTCGCACCGGTGCTGGAGCCGGGGGCGGTCCGGCGGGCGGTGCGGCTGCCGCGCGGACGCTGGTACGACACGGTGACCGAAGACGTGTACGAAGGGCCGGGGACAGTGGTGCTGGAGGCGCCGCTGTCGCGGATCCCGGTGCTGGCGCGGGCGGGCGCGGTGCTGCCGGTGGCGTCGCCGGCGGGCGGAAGCTGGAGGTGTGGGCCCCGGCGCCGGGGCGGACGGGACGCGGGGTGTTCGCGGCGGGCACGGGTGACGGTGCGGAGCGCCCCGGTTCGAGCGGTTCACCACCCGGCGTGACGGCGGGCGGGTGGTGGTCGAGCGGGAGGGCGGCGGTGAGACCGGGCTGCCGCTGCGGATCCGCGGGCTTCCGGCGGCGGAGCGCTGAGCGGGCGGGATCGGGGCCCGCGGCCGGGTGCCGTTCGGGGCTGCCGTGGGGCACCGCCCCGCCGCCCCGGGGCGCCCTTGCCCCGTCAGAGCGGCGCGTAGCGGTAGCGGCCCACGAACCAGCCGCGGACGGCCTCCGTGTGCAGGGGGAAGGCCAGTTCGGCGGGGGCGCTCAGGATCTGCCAGCCGTCGGTCTCGTCGGTGGGGGCGGACGGTGGCAGGTCCGTGGCATCGCGTTCGGGCAGCAGCCCGAAGACCAGCAGGTGCCCGCCGGGGGAGCTGAGGACGTCCGCGAGACGCACCTCCCGTTCGGCGGCCTCGATTCCGGTCTCCTCGCGGAGTTCGCGGACGACGGCGGCACGCCAGTCCTCACCGTGGTCGATGAATCCGCCCGGCAGGGCGAGCAGGCCGCGCCCGGGCTCGATGGCACGGCGGACCACGGCCAGCCCCGCGCCGCCGGACCGGCCTGCGCCCGTCGTACGCACGGGAAGCAGGGCCACCGCGACCGGCAGCGGGTTGCGGTAGGAGACGCTCGCGCAGTTCGCGCAGGTACGGGGCCATGCGGTGCCGGGCGGGAAGGCGGCACCGCAGAAGGAGCAGTGGGAATCCGGTCGCGGCTCGGTGATCACGGGCGGACTGTAGCGGACGCGACGGGTCCCCGGGCGGCTCCCCCCGGGTTCCGGTCCGTCCCGGCCGCAGGCGTTTGGGCGGTGGGTGGCGGGTACCCCGCACGGTGAGCGATGCCCGTCACCGGCCCCCGGCGGGCACCGGTCGCGGCAGGGTACGCGCGGGGCAGACTCCCCAGCGGCCGGCGCGCTTGCGGGTGCTCCCGCGGGCGTCCCGGGCTCCGTCCCGCACGCCGGGTCCCGGCCACCGGGACACGCGAACCGTGACCGGGCGGGGACGCGACGGCGGGCGCCGAACGCCGCGGGCCGCGGTGCGCCGGCACGGTACTCCGGAGGAAGGCGCGTCGTGGT
This sequence comes from Streptomyces sp. MNU89, assembly GCF_020982505.1. Taxonomy (NCBI): domain Bacteria; kingdom Bacillati; phylum Actinomycetota; class Actinomycetes; order Kitasatosporales; family Streptomycetaceae; genus Streptomyces; species Streptomyces sp. MNU89. The sequence goes on from NZ_JAJKLL010000001.1 coordinate 323,724, forward strand.
TCTCCGGCAGGTGTGCGCCGGTGCGGTTTCCCGGAGGGCGCCGGTGCGGTAAAGGACAGCACATGTCTCAACTCCTGTGTCCCAGAGGTCTCGTGTCCCGTTCCGGTGTGCGTGCCCGGCCGGTGGCCGCGGCCGCCGCCCTGCTCGTCCTGGCCGCCGGCGCGCCCGCCGCCTCGGCCGCCCCCTCCGCCGCCACCGGCCCGGACCGGGGCCGGGAGCCGCGCGCGCCCCGGGAGTTCGTCGATCTGCGGTCCGTCGACCGGACGGTTCTGCACGACATCCGCTACGCCACCCGGCACAACTTCGTCGGCGACCGGATCGACGGCTACCGCAAGCCGCTGTGCCTCCTCACCGAGCCGGCCGCCCGGGCGCTGAAGAAGGCCCAGCGCGCCTTCCGGGCGCGCGGTTACTCCCTGAAGGTCTACGACTGCTACCGCCCGCAGCGGGCGGTCGACCACTTCGTGCGCTGGGCCGAGGATCCCGGCGACCAGCGCATGAAGCGGGAGTTCTACCCGGAGGTCGACAAGTCCCGGCTGTTCGAGGACGGCTACATCGCCGAGCGTTCCGGGCACAGCCGGGGCAGCACCGTCGATCTCACCCTGGTGCGGCTGCCCGCCGGGAAGACCGGCCCCTACCGGCCCGGTGAGCCGCTGGTGCCGTGCACCGCGCCGCGCGAGGAGCGGTTCCCGGACAACTCCGTGGACATGGGCACCGGTTACGACTGCTTCGACACCCTCTCCCACACCCTCGACGAGCGTGTCCAGGGCGAGCAGCGGCGGAACCGGCTGCTGCTGAAGAAAGGGCTGGAGCGGGCGGGTTTCGTCAATTACCCCCAGGAATGGTGGCATTACACGTTCCGGCCCGAGCCCTTCCCCGACAGCTATTTCGACTTCCCCGTGGACCGGCGCTCGCTGTCCGGCCGCGGCCGTTCGGAGGAATAGCCCGGCGGCCCGGCCCGGTGGAAGGCTCTCCGGCGGTCCACTGGGGTGCGCCGGGCCGGGATCGCGCCCGGGACGACGCCTGCTGGAGAGTGCCGTAGTCGATCACGGCGATGTCTTCCTGCCGGAGGAGCGCGGTGGCTTCCGGTGATGTCAGGCGGGAGGGCACGTCCTCCCTGGCGTTCAGCGGCCCTCATCGGTGGTGGGGCGTGTCGCGGAGTCGCAGGTGACGATGAGCGTCCTGGCCTCGGAAGGGAAGATCCCGGCAGCGCACTCGACCGCATCGGGGGCAAGGCCCGGAGGCATGTCCGTCCACGACGGCGGTGTGGTCCCCGTGGTCGGGAACCCGCGCGGCCATGTCCGGTGCGGGGAGGGACACCCCGGGAGACCGGGGGCCGGCCGGTCCGCGCCGCTCGGTGCCCGCGGAGGCCGGTACGGGCGGGCGGCGGCCCGTCAGGTGGTGACGGGCTCCGGCTGGTCGGAGGCGAAGGCCATGGCGTGCTCGACGACGGAGATCAGCACCTCCTTGGCGGAGGCGCGCTCCCGCACGTCACAGAGGATCACCGGGGTGCCGGGGGTGAGGTCGAGGGCCTCGCTGACCACCTCGGGCGGGTAGCGGTCGGCGCCGTCGAAGCAGTTGACGGCGACGGTGAACGGGATGCCGCGGCGCTCGAAGTAGTCGACGGCAGCGAAGCTGTCGCTCAGCCGGCGGGTGTCGGCGAGGACGACGGCGCCCAGCGCGCCCTGCGCCAGTTCGTCCCAGAGGAACCAGAACCGGTCCTGCCCCGGGGTGCCGAAGAGGTACAGCACCAGATCGTCGCGGAGCGAGATCCGGCCGAAGTCCATGGCGACGGTGGTGGTGCGCTTGCCCTCGACGCCTTCGAGGGAGTCCACCGGCCGCCCGACCTCGGTGAGCATCTCCTCGGTGCGCAGCGGCTTGATCTCGCTCACCGTGCTCACCAGGGTCGTCTTGCCGACGCCGAAGCCGCCCGCCACCAGGATTTTCAGCGTGACGGGCTCGACGGCGGCCGCGCTGCGGCGTTCAGAACGCCCGAAGACCATCGATCTGTTCCTCCGTGTCATAGGGGACGCAGGCCGGAGTGGTTCCGCGGGGCCGCCGGACCGGCCGTCCGGCGCCCGCGGGCCGGGTCTCCGGCCGCGGTGACGGATCGGCGCCGCGGTACGCGGAACCGGGCAACTCCCCCGGGGCATGCGATCGTTCCCGATGGACTGTAGTCCGGGCAAGTGTCCGGCGTGTCACCGCCTCCGGTGATACGGGCCCGGCGCGGTGCCGGAGAGAGGGCGTGCCGGACATCGAGGGATTCGCCGGGCACGGCGTCGGGCGGCCGGGCCCGGCCGCGGTCAGTCCGTCTCCAGCGGCACGCGCCAGGTGACGGTCGTGCCGCCACCCGGCGTACCGGTCAACTCGAAGGAACCGCCGAGCTGTTCGGCCCGCTCGGTGAGGTTGCGGAGTCCGCTGCGGCGGCCCTCCTCCGCGGGGATGCCCACTCCGTTGTCGGAGACCGACAGGACGAGTTCCGTGGCGGTCACCTTGACGGCGACGTCGGTGCGGGTGGCCTGGGCGTGCCGGGCGGCGTTGGACAGGGCCTCCCCGAGGACGGCGACCGCGTGGTCGGCCACCTGGCGGGGCACCTGGGTGTCGAGCAGGCCCTCCATGCGCAGGCTCGGCGGGAAGCCCATGGGTCCGGCGATCTCGCCGACCGCCTGCGCGATCCTTGCCCGCAGATTGTGGCCCTCCCCCGGCTGGCGGGAGCGCAGGCCGAAGATCGTCGAACGGATGATCTTGATGGTCTCGTCCAGGTCGCCCACCGCCCGCACCACGCGCTCCGAGGCGCCTTCGTGCTCGATGAAACGGGCGGCGCTCTGCAGGGTCATGCCGGTGGCGAAGAGCCGCTGGATGGCGAGGTCGTGCAGGTCTCTCGCGATCCGGTCGCGGTCCTCCAGCAGCGCGATCTGCTCGGCGTCCTGCTGCCGCTCGGCGAGCTCCATCGCCACCGCGGCCTGTCCGGCGAAGCCCAGCAGCGGCTCCGTCTCCTGGTCGCTGAAGGCGAGCCGGTCCTTCTCCCGGACGAGGAGGAGCACGCCGCGGACGCCGGTGGCGGTGCCGATGGGCACGGCCACCGCGGGGCCGAGGCCGACGAACCGTTCGGGCCCGGCGGAGACCCTGGGGTCGCCGGCGGAGTCGGCGCTGGTGACGGGGACGGCTTCGCGGAAGGCGAGCCCGCACAGGCTGGAATCGATGGGCAGCACCAGACCGCGGTGGACGTCCGACTCCCGGCCGATCGCCAGCTCCACGGAGAGATTGGTCCCGTCGCCGACCGGCAGGGCGACGACGGCCAGGACGGAGGACGTTATCTCCCGGGCGCGCTCGGCGATCCTGCCGAGCACCTCGCCGCGCGGCCGGCCGGAGAGCAGTTCGTAGGTGACCTCGCCGCTCGCCCGCAGCCAGCGCTCGCGCTGCCGGGACTCCTCGTACAGCCGGGCGTTGTCGATGGCCACACCGGCCGCGACGGCGAGGGTGGACAGGACGGCCTCGTCCTCGTCGTCGAAGTGCCCGCCGCCGCGCTTCTCGGTGAGGTACAGATTGCCGAAGACCTTGCCGCGGACCCGGATGGGGGTGCCGGCGAAGCTGTTCATCGGCGGGTGGTTGGCGGGGAAACCGTAGGAGGCGGAGTGGTCGGAGAGCTTGGCCAGCCGCAGCGGCTCCGGGTTGCGGATGAGCTCGCCCAGGATGCCGTGGCCGGCCGGGTACGGGCCGATGGCGGCGATCTCCTCCTCGCTGAGGCCGACCGTGAGGAACTTCACCAGCCCCTTGCCGTCCTCGCTGATCACGCCCAGGGCCGCGTACTCGGCGTCGACCAGGGCCGCGGCCGCCTCGACGATGCGCTGGAGCACCCCCTCCAGATCGAGCTCCCGCCCGACCGACAGCACGGCCTCCAGCAGGTGGTGGACCCGGTCCCGGGTGCCCCGGGCGGCGTCGATCCGGGCCTGCAGCTCCTCCAGCAGTTCGTCCAGCCGCAGCTGCGGCAGCCGCACCACACCGCTGTCCTCGGCGCTTCCCACCCTGTGCTCACCTCCACATGGTCCCGGCCGGCCGATCGCCGGCCGGGGTCACGCCTCCCACGGTATCCGGACCACCGGGGTCTCAGACACGTTCCCACCCACGCCGGGGGCCGCGGGAGCCCAGCTGGACGTCGCGGCTGCGGTAGACGATGTACGGACGGGTGAGGTAACCGAGCGGAGCGGTGAGCATGTGCACGAGCCGGGTGAAGGGCCAGGCGGCGAAGAGGGCCAGCGCGCTGAGGGCGTGCAGCTGGAAGAGCACGGGTGCGCCGGCCATCAGGGCGGGGTCGGGCTGGAAGAAGAAGATGCCTCGGAACCAGGGCGAGATGGTGGTGCGGTAGTCGTAGCCGCCGCCGACGACGTTCGCGGCCACGGTGGCGACGAGCCCCAGGACGATGGCGAGCACCAGCAGCAGGTACATGAACTTGTCGTTGCGCGTGGTGGCCAGGAAGACGGGGCCGACGGTGCGCCGCCGGTAGACGAGGATGGCGATGCCGGCGAGGGTGCTGATCCCGGCGATGGTGCCCAGCACGACGGCCGTGACGTGGTAGGTGTGCTCGCTGATCCCGGCGGCCTCGGTCCAGCTCTTGGGGATCACCAGCCCGCCGATGTGGCCGATGAGCACCACCAGGATGCCGAAGTGGAAGAGAGGGCTGCCGATCCGCAGCAGCCGGCTCTCGTGGAGCTGGGAGGAGCGGGTGGTCCAGCCGAACTTGTCGTAGCGGTAGCGCCAGACGTGGCCGGCGACGAACATCGTCAGGGCGATGTACGGCAGCACCACCCAGAGGAAGATCTCCGGGGCGCCGGACTGTCCCGCGGCGGTCTCGGCGGCCAGGGCGCGCAGGGGCCCGGGTGACGTGGCGGGGGGAATCATCGGCGGCCTCCGACGGGGTCGGGCATGAACTGCGGGGTGTGAAGGGGGCCAGGCCGACCTCTTCCTCTGGCGGGCCCTCGGCGGCGAGCCGGGCGACGGCCTCCCGCTCGTTTCCGCGGAGCGGGGGCAGGGTGGCCGAGACGGAGTCCAGGACGTGCGACCAGGGCGCCTCCGCGTCGCGCAGGGCGAGGCGCAGCAGTTCCAGCCCGGCGCGGTGGTCGAGGAGCAGGGTGCGGCCCGCCTCCGGGTGCTGGGCGGCGAATTCCAGGACGACGGCGAGGTGGTCGGGGAGTTCGTCGTCGGTGAGGCGCAGTCCGGCCCGGGCGTACGTCTGCTTCAGCCGGAGGAGGGCGACGCCGCGCTTCCGGGTGTCGCCGTGGGCGTAGTACGTGAGGAACGGGCAGCAGCGCTTGCGGTGGTCGAAGACGGCCACGTAGTCGGCGGCCAGCGAGGTGAGCGGGGTGGCGCCGGCGTGGTCGAGGAAGCGGAGGAGCGGGGCACCGGCCGCCTCCGGCAGGGCCCCGGCGGCCCGCCGGGCGAGCCGGGTGTGCTCCGGGAAGCCGTCCTCCGGGTAGGCCAGCAGCAGGGACTGCACCTGCCAGGCCACCGGGATCCAGGGGGTGACGGAGCCGCTCACGGCCGGTCCTCCTTGCGCTCGGGGCCGCCGGCGGCGTCCGGGCCGCCGGATCCGGTGCCGGAGGTCTCCGGGCCGCCGGAGGTGTTCGGGGAGGATCCGCGTTCGTCGCTCTCCGGCGGGAAGAGTCCCTCGGGGTGCCCCTTGCCGTCCCAGTTGAGGAGGTTGACCCGGGCGGTCTTGTCCCCGGGGGAGGCGACGCTGTCGGAGGTCTGCCGGTCGCGCAGCGCCTGGTAGTTCTCCACGGCGATGGGGCTGGCGCCGCCGGACGCCTCACCGAAGGGACCGGAGCCGCCCGGCAGGCCGGCGCCTCCCATGCCGGGGCCGCCCTCGTAGTCGAGGCTGCACTCGGTGGCGAGTTCCTCCAGGTTGTGCGCCTGCTCCGCGTGGGCGGGCGGGATGACGTAGCGCTCGTCGTACTTGGCGAGGGCCAGCAGCCGGTACATGTCGTACATCTGCTCCTCGCCCATGCCGACGGCGGCGGGGATGGAGCCGTCCGGGTCGCGGCCGAGGTTGATGTCGCGCATGTAGGCGCGCATGGCGGCCAGCCGGTGCAGGACCGCGTCGACCGGGGCGGGGTCACCGGCGGTGAAGAGCCGGGCGAGGTAGTCGACGGGGATGCGGAGCGCGTCGATGGCGGCGAAGAGGTTGCCGGAGTCCTCGGCGTCGTAGCCGGTGTCGCGGACGACGTCGACGACCGGGGAGAGCGGCGGGATGTACCAGACCATGGGCATGGTGCGGTACTCGGGGTGGAGCGGCAGGGCCACCTTGTAGGTGTTGATGAGGGCGTGGATCGGGGAGCGCTGGGCGGCCTCGATCCAGTCGCGCGGGATGTCCGCCTTCTCGGCCTCGGCGATGACCTCCGGGTCGTTCGGGTCGAGGAACACCTCGCGCTGTGCCTCGTAGAGCCCGGTGTCGTCGGGAGTGGAGGCGGCTTCGAGGACCTTGTCGGCGTCGTAGAGCACCAGGCCGATGTAGCGGAGCCGGCCGACGCAGGTCTCGGAGCAGACGGTGGGCAGCCCGACCTCGACGCGCGGGAAGCAGAAGGTGCACTTCTCGGCCTTGCCGGTGCGGTGGTTGAAGTAGATCTTCTTGTACGGGCAGCCGGTGACGCACATCCGCCAGCCGCGGCAGCGGTCCTGGTCGACCAGGACGATGCCGTCCTCCTCCCGCTTGTAGATGGCGCCGGAGGGGCAGGAGGCGGCGCAGGACGGGTTGAGGCAGTGCTCGCAGATGCGCGGCAGGTAGAACATGAAGGTCTCTTCGAACTGGAACTTGACCTTCTCCTCGATGCCGGCGAGGAGCACGTCCTTGTCGCCGTGGTCGGGGGAACCGCCGAGGTCGTCGTCCCAGTTCGCCGACCATCTGATCTTCATGTCCTTGCCGGTGATCAGCGACTTGGGGCGGGCGACGGGGGTGTGCTCCTGGAGCGGGGCGTTGGTGAGCGTCTCGTAGTCGTACGTCCAGGGCTCGTAGTAGTCGTCGAGGCTGGGGAGCTTGGGGTTGGAGAAGATGGTGATGAGCTTCTTGAACCGGCTGCCGGCCTTGAGCCCGAGGCGGCCGCGCTTGTTGAGCTCCCAGCCGCCGCGCCAGGTCTCCTGGTCCTCGTAGCGGCGGGGGTAGCCCTGGCCGGGGCGGGTCTCGACGTTGTTGAACCAGACGTACTCGACGCCGCTGCGGTTGGTCCACGCCTGCTTGCAGGTGACGGAGCAGGTGTGGCAGCCGATGCACTTGTCGAGGTTCATCACCATCGCCATCTGTGCCATGACGCGCATCAGTACTGCACCTCCTGGCCGCGGCGGCGGATGACGGTGACCTCGTCGCGCTGGTTGCCGGTGGGGCCCAGATAGTTGAAGGCATAGCTCAGCTGGGCGTAGCCGCCGATGAGATGGGTGGGTTTGACCAGCAGCCGCGTGAGCGAGTTGTGGATGCCGCCGCGCCGCCCGGTGGTCTCGGTGCGGGGCACGTCGATGAGCCGGTCCTGTGCGTGGTGCATGTAGACGGTGCCCTCCGGCATCCGGTGGGAGACGATGGCGCGGGCGGTGACGACGCCGTTGCGGTTGACCGCCTCGATCCAGTCGTTGTCGTGGATGCCGAGCTTGGCCGCGTCCTCCTGGGCCATCCAGATGTTCTGCCCGCCCCGGGAGAGGGAGAGCATGAAGAGGTTGTCCTGGTACTCGGAGTGGATCGACCACTTGTTGTGCGGGGTGAGGTAGCGCAGGGTCAGGCCGGTCTCGCTCTGCTCGCCGAGCCGGGGCTCGTCGAACAGGGCGTGCATGTTGAGCGGGGGCCGGTAGACGGGCATCCACTCGCCGAGTTCGGCGATCCAGTCGTGGTCGAGGAAGAAGTGCTGGCGGCCGGTGAGGGTGTGCCAGGGCTTCAGCCGTTCGACGTTGATGGTGAAGGGCGAGTAGCGGCGGCCGCCGGACTCGGAGCCGGACCACTCCGGGGAGGTGATGACGGGGACGGGCCCGGCCTGGGTGTCGGCGAAGGTGACCTGCTTGCCCTCGTGCTCGCCGGCCAGGTCGGCGAGCCGGCCGCCGGTGCGGGTCTCGACCTGGCGGAAGCCCTGGGTGGCGAGATGGCCGTTGGTGGTGCCGGAGAGGGCGAGGATCGCCTCGCAGGCCTGGACGTCGCGGGCGATGGAGGGGCGGCCGTCGGCGTGGCCGCCGCGGACCGTGCCGTTCTTGCGGCGGAGGTACTCCAGTTCCCGTTCGTACTGGAAGGTGACGCCCTTGGTGGTGGCGCCCAGGGTGTCCAGGAGGGGCCCGAGGGCGGTCATCTTGTCGGCGACGGCCGTGTAGTCGCGTTCGACGGTGATGAGCTTGGGCATGGTGCGGCCGGGGACGGGCTCGCACTCCCCCGCCTTCCAGTCGCGGACCCGGCCGTGCGGGTTGGCCATCTCGTCGGGTGTGTCGTGCAGCAGGGGGGCCGCGACCACGTCCTTGACGGTGCCGAGGTGGCCGGCGGCGAGGGTGCTGAAGGACTTGGCGATGGTGTTGAACGCGTCCCAGTCCGTCCGGGTCTGCCACGGCGGCGGGATCGCGGGGTTGAAGGAGTTCACGAACGGGTGCATGTCCGTGGTGTTGAGGTCGTGCTTCTCGTACCAGGTGGCGGCGGGCAGCACCACGTCGGAGTAGAGGGTGGTGCTGGTCATCCGGAAGTCGAGGGTGAGCAGCAGGTCGAGCTTGCCGGTGGGTGCCTCCTCGTGCCAGGTGACGTCGCGGGGCGGGCACCGGGCGGGGCCTCGGTGGCGCGGACGGAGGAGTCGGCGCCGAGGAGGTGCTTGAGGAAGTACTCGTTGCCCTTGGCGGAGGAGCCGAGGAGGTTGGCCCGCCAGATGGTGAGGACGCGCGGGAAGTTCTCGGGCGCGTCCGGGTCCTCGCCGGCGAAGCGGAGGTTGCCGGACTTCAGTTCGCCGACGATGTGCTCGGCGGGTTCGCGGCCGGCGGCGGCCGCCTCCTCGGCGAGGGTGATCGGGTTGCGGTTGAAGGTGGGATAGGACGGCATCCACCCCATCCGGGCGGACTGCGCGATGACGTCGGCCGTGGACTTGCCGGTGAAGCTGCCGCCGGCCGTGGTGGCGGAGAGGGCGTCGGCGCCGAAGGGGTCGTAGCGGAACTGGTCGGAGTGGAGGTACCAGTACGCGGTCTGGATCATCTGCCGGGCGGGCCGGTTCCAGTCGGAGGCCGTGGCCAGGGCGGAGTAGCCGGTGATGGGCCGGACCTTCTCCTGGCCGACGTAGTGCGCCCAGCCGCCGCCGTTGACGCCCTGGCAGCCGGTGAGGGTGGTCAGGGTGAGGAAGGCGCGGTAGATGGTGTCGGAGTGGAACCAGTGGTTGGTGCCCGCGCCCATGACAATCATCGAACGGCCGCGGGACTCCTCGGCGTTGGCCGCGAACTCCCGGGCGATGCGGGCCGCCTGCTCCCCCGGCACCCCGGTGATCCTCTCCTGCCAGGCCGGGGTGTACGGCAGTTCGGAGTCCGCGTAGCCGGTGGGCCACTCGCCGGGCAGGCCCGCACGGCTCACGCCGTACTGGGCCAGCAGCAGGTCGTAGACCGTCGTCACCAGGCGGCCGCCGATCCGGCGGACGGGGACGCCGCGGCGCAGCCGGCCCGCCGAGCCGTCGGGGGTGTCGAAGCGGACGAGGTCGACCTCCACCGGCGGCTCGCCGCCGCCGTCGGCACTCAGCAGCGGGTCGGTGTCGCCGAGGTCGAGGTTCCAGTGGCCGGCGCCCGACTCGCCGAAGCGGTGGCCCAGGGAGCCGCCGGGCACCACGGGGCGGCCGGTGGCGGCGTCGAGGAGGACGGTCTTGAAGTCGGCGTTCTCGGCCGCGGCCTCCTCGCCGTCCAGATCGGCCGCGGTGAGGAACTTGCCGGGCTTGTAGGCAGGCCCCCCGGCGCCGGTGCCCTCTCCGGTCTCCTCCAGGGCGACCAGGTAGGGCAGGTCGGTGTAGCGCTTGACGTAGTCGGTGAAGTAGGGGGTGGAGCGGTCGGTGAAGAACTCCTTGAGGACCACGTGGCCCATGGCCATGGCCAGCGCGCCGTCGGTGCCGGGGCGGGCGGGCACCCACTCGTCGGCGAACTTGACGTTGTCGGCGTAGTCGGGCGCGACGGCGACGACCTTCTGGCCGCGGTAGCGCGCCTCCGCCATCCAGTGCGCGTCGGGGGTGCGGGTCACCGGGAGGTTGGAGCCCCACATGACGAGGTAGCCGGCGTCCCACCAGTCGCCCGACTCGGGCACGTCGGTCTGGTCGCCGAAGACCTGCGGGGAGGCGACGGGCAGGTCGGCGTACCAGTCGTAGAACGACAGCATGACGCCGCCGACGAGCGAGTAGAAGCGGGCGCCGGCGGCGTGGGAGACCATCGACATCGCGGGGATCGGCGAGAAGCCGGCGAGCCGGTCGGGCCCGTACTCCTTGATGGTGTGCACATGGGCGGCGGCGATCAGCTCGGCCGCCTCGGCCCAACTCGCCCGGACCAGGCCGCCCTTGCCGCGTACGGACTTGTAGCGGCGGGCGCGCTCCGGGTCGGAGACGATGTCGGCCCAGGCGAGCACGGGGTCGCCGAGGCGCTGCTTGGCCTCCCGGTACATCTCCAGCAGCAGGCCGCGGATGTACGGGTAGCGCACGCGGGTGGGCGAGTACGTGTACCAGGAGAAGGCGGCGCCGCGCGGGCAGCCGCGGGGCTCGTACTCCGGGGAGTCGGGGCCCACCGAGGGGTAGTCGGTCTGCTGCGACTCCCAGGTGATGATGCCGTCCTTGACGTACACCTTCCAGGAGCAGGAGCCGGTGCAGTTGACCCCGTGGGTCGAGCGGACCACCTTGTCGTGGCTCCAGCGGTCGCGGTAGAAGTCGTCCGCCTGCCGGCCGCCGATCCGGTGGAGCGTACGCTTGTCGTCTGAGACCTCGGCGCGGGTGAAGAATCTGCGGGTTCCGACCAGGGCGTCGGCCAGTTCACCGTCCAGGCCCGGTGCCGCGCCATCCCGGTTCCGTCCCTTGCTCCTCGTCCTCGCCATGGCGTCCTTTTCCCGGGCACGTGTACCCGTGCGTCGTACGGCGGTTCGGAACTGCGAGCTCCGCCGCCACCCAACGACACATCACGCCATGACGCAAGATCCCCGTCCGCGTGTCCACCGGCCTCCTGACGCCATCAGCGCTGGTGAACACGGAGGGGAATGGGCCGCTGCCCGGGGGTGTGGGGTCAGGTGGCCGGGAGCCGGGTGCCCACCCGGCCGCGCACCGCCTCGACCGCTTCCCACTCCTCGGTCCCCAGCAGGGCCAGGGCGGCGGGGAAGACGCCGTCCTGTTCCTTGAGGATGTGGTCGCGCAGGACGGCCAGGGCCTCTTCGAGGCGCTGTGGCCAGGACGGGTCGGCGGGGACCGGGGCGCCGGGGCCGTCCGGGCCCTCCGCGGCGTCCGGGTCGCCGGCCTCGGCGAGGACGGCCTCGAGGCGGCGGTGCTCGTCCTCCAGCGCGGCGATCTGGTCCGGGAAGTCCGCGGTGAGCGCGGGGAACAGGCCGTGCTCCTCGACCTCGGTGTGCGGGCCGAGGACACCGGCGATGCGCCGGGCGGTGGCGGCCATGCGGCGCGGGTCGCCGTCGCGGCGGGCCTCCCGCACCTCGGCGATCATGGTGACGACGAGGTCGTGCTCGCGGGTCAGCTCGTCGATGGACGTCAGCGACTGGCAGCCGCAGTACTCGCACATGGGGTCGGCTCCTTCGGTGTGCCGGTGTGCCGTGGGGGCGGGGGTACCGGGGGTGGTGTTTCCGTGCCGGCGCGGTCAGGCGCCGTGGCCGGAGATCTCGGCCCGGACCTTGGTGACGGTGTAGAGCAGAGCCGCCGCGGACACCACTGCGAGCAGCACCAGACCGATGGCGTAACTTCCCGTGGCCCCGTAGACGGCGCCCATCACGAGCGGCGGCACGAAGCCGCCCAGACCGCCGGCCGCGCCGACCACGCCGGTGACCGATCCGACCCGCTCGGGCGGGGTGATCAGGGCCACCAGGGCGAACACCGCGCCGCTGCCGATGCCCAGGGCCGCGGCCATCGCCAGGAAGGCGAGGGTGCCGATCGGCATCAGCTCCGGGGTGAAGGACTGGACTACGGCTCCCGTGGCCACCACGCCCAGGGCGCCGGCCAGCACGCGCACCGGACCGAGGCGGTCCGAGAGCCAGCCGCCCACGGGGCGCATCAGCACGGCCAGCAGCACGAATCCGGCCATCCGGTTGGCGGCGTCGGCGGGCTCCAGTCCGTAGGCGGTCCTGAGGTAGACCGGCAGATAGACCGAGAAGGCGACGTAGCCGCCGAAGGCGAGCGCGTACAGACCGGACGCCTGCCACGTCGCGACCAGCCGCGCGGTGACCGCCAGCCGGCTCAGCATGGAGCCGCCGGACACCGTACGGCCCGGGACGTCCCGCAGCACGAGGAAGGCGACGGCGGCGTAGACGGCCAGGGCGACGGCCGTGATGACGAAGGGCGCGGCGGTCCCGTACTCCTTGACCAGGTTGACCGTGGTCAGCGCGCTGATCGCGGTGCCGCCCATGCCGGCGCCGAAGACGCCGACGGCCAGACCGCGGCGCTCGGGCGGAAACCAGGAGTTGACGAAGGGGACGCCGACGGCGAAGGCCGTTCCGCCGATGCCGAGGAAGAAGCCGCCGATCAGCAGACCGGCGAAGGTGGTGTGCCCGGCCAGCCCCAGGTAGAGGACGGGGACGATGGTCGCGGCGGAGACCAGGGGGAACATGACCCGGCCGCCGTAGCGGTCGGTGAGGGCGCCCACCGGGATACGGCCGACCGAGCCGACGATCACCGGGACCGCGACGAGCAGGGACTGCTCGAACGAGGAGAGGTCCAGGATCTCCTGGAAGCGCGGCCCCAGCGGGCTGAGCAGGGCCCACGCCCAGAAGTTGAGGGCGAATCCGAGGGTGGCCAGGGTCAGCATCAGCCCGCGCGGCCCGGGCGAGGCTCCGGTGCCGGACGGCGGGGGTGCTGCGGTGGCCGCTCGCGAGGCGTCGTCCATAGGGGTGTCCGCATCCCTCGTGTGGCTGTCAGTGGTCATCGTGTCCCCGGCTGTCGTTCGAAAGGAGAAGGACGGGGAAGCTCCGGGGCCGCGGTGGGTTCCGTATGGGTGCCCTCCGGCCGCGGGAGTCATCCCCGTGCGGTCCAGGATCTTCACTCTTCCGAAAACCGGTAAGGGACCATTGGGACCGTCGCGGGGGCCGTGTGGTCTCCGGTTTCCCCGATGACGTGGGGTCCTGTGGGAGAACGGGCGGCCCGGGGCATGTTCCGGGAGGGCGAGTGTCGGCGGCATCGCACCGGGCGGGCCGGGCAACGGGCCCGTGTCCGGGGACCGGGCCGCGCGAGGTGTCCGCGGCCGTGGACGACGCGGAGGGCGGCGCCGGTTACGCGTGCGCGGAGGGGCGCCGGGGAGGGATGGGGCGCCGGGGAACGTGAGGGCCCCGAGGAGCGCCGGGGAAGTGACGGCGCGTCGCGCAAGCGGGAACGGGGCCGGGGTGCGGGCAGGCTCCCCATGCGAACGGGCCGCCGGTGGCGGCCCGTTGTGCGGGGTCGGTCGAGCCGGTTGAGCCGGGGCCGCCGGGGCATCGGGCGGCGGCCCCGGCGGCTTCACCGGCCAGGCGTGTCAGTGGTGGCTGAGGCGGAGGCGCCAGGCCTCCGGTCCGCGCTCCAGGTACTCCACCGAGAAGACCCCCGGGTTGCGGTCCTCGATCTGGGCCAGCAGCGGCTTGGGGTCGTGCGGGGCGACCAGCACCATCGCCCGGCCGGCCGGGACGGCCCCGAGCGCGCCGAACACGGTGGCGTGACGGATCGCGTGCGGGACCTCGCGGACGTCGAGTTCGGGGTCGGCCTCCTCCTCGGTCCCGCCGCAGGTGCAGTGGCCGCCGCAGCCGCCGCCCGCCTCCTCACCGTCCTCGCCGTGCTCGTGGCCCCCGAGCAGCTCGTGCATCCCCGCGAGCAGTTCCGCCAGCGAGACCTCGGTGGACCCCGCGATCAGCGGCAGGACCAGGTTGTTCTCCTTCTCCAGGTGCTCCTCGAAGAGGACTTGGAGGGCCCGGCCCTCGGCGGCCGCGTGGACCGCGGTGGGCGCGGAGCGGACGGCGGCGACGAGCCCGGCGAGCCGGCGGTGCTCGGCGAGCATGCCGTCGACGAGCAGCCGGGCCTCCTTGGTTCCGTGGGCGGCCGGGTAGAGGGCCTCCTCCTCCGCTGCGGCGTGCGGGAGGAGTTCGCGTTCGCAGAAGGCGGCCAGGCTCGCCCGGGCGGCCTCCGCGCCGGCCGGGTTGCGGGCGGCGGTGTCGAGGAGGACGGAGACCCGTCCGGCCAGCTCACCGGCCAGGTGGGTGTGGTGTGCCTCGACGGCCTCCACGGCGGCGGCGTCCTCGGGGTCCGAGGCGAGGGTGACGGTGTTCATGGCGCTTCCTCCAGCGTTGGCGGCCGGCCGGTTCCGGCCGGGTCCGGTGCCTGCAATATACTCCGGACATGTCCGTGAAAAATAAGGGTCCCCAGCCGGGTGGCGGATCGGACGGCCGGCCGCCCCTGTCGCGCCGGCGCGGTGCCGTGCTCCAGCAGCTGCGCGGCCAGGCCGGTTCCGTCACCGTCACGGCGCTGTCCCGGCTCTGCGGCCTGCACACCAACACCGTCCGTGAGCACCTCGACGCGCTGGTCGGCGCCGGGCTGGTGGTGCGCGAGCGCGCCCCGGCCGTCGGCCGCGGCCGTCCCGCGTGGCAGTACCGCGCCCGGCCGCCGCAGCAGTCCGCCGTACGCGAGTACGCCGGGCTGGCCACCGTGCTGGCCGGGCAGATCGCCCGTTCCAGCGCCGATCCGCGGGCGGACGCCCTCGCGGCCGGTGAGGAGTGGGGCCGCGCCCTGCTCTCCGGCGCGGAGCCCGCCCGGTCGACGGAGGACGCGCGCGGGCGGGTGCTGAACCTGCTGGGCGAGATCGGTTTCGCGCCGGAACCGGACGAGGACGGCCACGGGGCGCGGCTGCCGCGCTGCCCGTTCATCGAGGCCGTCCGCGAGCACCCGGGCGTGATCTGCTCGGTCCACGCCGGGCTGGCCAGGGGCGGCATGGCGGCGCTGGGCGGCGATCCGGACCAGGTGGAGTTGCTGCCCTTCGCGGAACCCGACGCCTGCCGGCTGCGGCTGGGCGTCCCGCCCGCGGCAGCTGACGGAGCGGACGAGCCGGCCGGACGCGAGGGAGCCCCCGGCCCGGCGGACGGCGAGGAAACCCGGTGAGCGGCCCGGGGCGTGCGGAGGCCCGGAACGCCGGGGCGCGGCGGGCCTTCCTGCTGCTGCCCGCCGGGCTGGCGCTGCTGCTCGGGCTGAACGCCGCCCTGATGCTGCTGGAGCTGCCCGCGCCGCTCACCGTCGAACGGCTGCCCGAGGTGCACGGCATGCTGCTGGTCCTCGGATTCGCCGGAACGCTGGTCGCCCTGGAGCGGGCCGTCGCCCTGGGCGAACGCTGGGCGTATCTCTCACCGGCCTGCCTCGGCGCGGGCGGTCTGCTGCTCGCCACGCCCGTGGACATCCGCGCCGGACGGCTGCTGCTGGTGGCCGGTACGGCGCTGCTGCTCGTCCTGTACACCCGCTTCTGGCGGCGCCTGCCCGGCGCCGCGCTGCCGGCGCAGGGGGCGGGCGCGGTGGCCGCGCTCGGAGCGGCGCTGCTGTGGCTGGGCGGGCTCGACGTTCCCCGGCTGCTGCCCTGGCTCGCCGCCTTCCTCGTGCTGACCATCGCCGGTGAGCGGCTGGAACTGGCCCGGGTGGCCCTGCTCGCGCCGCGTACGGAGAACACGTTCCTGGCCGCGGCGGGTGCCGTGCTCGCCGGGGCCGTCGTCACCCTGCTGTGGCCGGCGGCCGGCACCGCGCTGCTCGGCGCGGCGCTGCTCGCGCTGGTCGGCTGGCTCACCGTGTACGACGTGGCCCGCCGGATGCTGCGCTCGACGGGCCTGCCGCGCTTCTCGGCCGCCTGCCTGCTGGCCGGCTACGCCTGGCTCGCGCTGGCCGGGGCGCTGTGGCTGCTGGGCGGTCCGGTGGCGGAGGGGCCGCGGTACGACGCCGTGGTGCACGCCGTCTTCCTGGGCTTCGTCCTGTCGATGATCATGGCGCACGCGCCGGTGATCCTTCCCGCCGTGCTGCGCCGCCCCCTGCCGTACCACCGGGTGCTGGCGGGGCCGGCCTGGCTGCTCCATCTCTCGCTGGCCCTGCGCGTCCTGGTCGGGGACCTGCGGGAGACCGAGGCGGCCTGGCGGCTCGGCGGGGCGCTGAACATCGCCGCCGTGCTGCTCTTCGTCGTCTCGGCCGCGACACTCTCGGTCCGCGCGGGACGCGCGGGACCGGGAGCACGGGCGGGACGGGCGGGACGGGCGGAGTCCGGGACGGGCAACCGCCGCGCCGGGGCCCCGGTTCGGGGACTCCGGTTCCGAGGGGTCCCGCTCCGAGAGGTCCCGTTCCGGGGCGGCCCCGTTCCCCGGCGCGGCACCGGAGCGGGCCGGCGGCACGGCGGCCGGCTCCGGGCGCGCCCGCCCCGCTCCCGGCACACCGGATCCCGTCCCGGGCGCACCGGATCCCGCACCCAGCTCACCGGGCCGCGGGCCCGGCACCGAGCACCCGGAGGTCCCGCGGTGACTCTGCTCTCCTCTGCCCCGTCGCCCGGACGGCCGCCCGCCGCCCCGGCGCGGCCCTCCGCCCGCGCCTCCTGGCATCTGGGGGTGAACGCCCTCGTGGCGGGCTGGCTCGGCCTGTTCGTCGTCGGGGTGTTCGTGCACCCGTTCGTGCCGGTGGCCCGCTGGCTGCTGGTGCATCTGCTGCTGCTCGGCGCGGTCAGCAACGCGATCGTCATCTGGTCCGGCCACTTCGCGGCGTCGGTGCTGCGGCTGCCCGAGGCCGACCGGGGCGCCCCGGCGGCGTGGCGGCTCGGGGTCCTCAACGCGGGAGCGGCCGCCGTGGTCACCGGCATGGTGACCGGGATGTGGCCGGTGGTCCTGGCGGGCGGCGGCGCGGTCGGGGGCGCCGTGCTGGCGCACGCGGTGTGGCTGGTGCGGCTGCTCAAGCGGGCGCTGCCCGCGCGGTTCTCCATGACGGTGCGCTACTACGTCGCCGCCTCGTCGATGCTGCCCGCGGGTGCCGTCCTGGGCGTTCTCATGGCGCGCGGCGGCCACCCGGACGAACTCGCGGCGCGGATGCTGGTGGCCCACGAGTTCGTCAATCTGCTCGGCTGGGTCGGCCTGACCATCGCCGGAACGCTGATCACCCTCTGGCCGACCATGCTGCGCACCCGGGTGGCCGACGGGGCCGAGCGGGCCGCGCGGCGCGCCCTGCCCCCGCTGGTGGCCGGAACGGCCCTGGCGGCGGCCGCGGCGCTGGCCGGACCGCCGCCGGCCGCCGCGGCCGGGGTGCTGCTGTACGCGGCGGGGCTGGTGCTCGCGGGCGCGCCCTGGCTGCGCGAGGCCCGGGGGAAACCGCCGCGTGCCTTCGCCCCCTGGTCGGTGGCGCTCGGGTGCGTCTGGCTGGCCGGGTCGCTGGTCGCCCTGGCGGCCGTCCTGGTCACCGCTCCGTCGTGGGCCGCCGTCGCGGAGCGCACGCCCGCGCTGACCGCCCCGCTCGCCGCCGGGTGGATCGCGCAGGTGCTGCTGGGCGCGCTCAGCTTCCTCGTGCCGGTGGTCCTCGGCGGCGGGCCCGCCGCCGTACGGGCGGCCACCGCCGGTCTGGAGGGCGCCTGGGCGGCCCGGCTGACCGCGGGCAATGTGTCGCTGCTGCTGTGCGTGCTGCCGGTGCCCTCGACCGTCCGGGTCGTCTGTTCGATGGTGCTGCTGTGGGTGCTGGTGCACTTCCTCGTGCTGCTCGTCCGCACGGTGCTGCGGAGCCGGAAGGCCCGCCGCTCCCCGGCTCCGGACGGACCCGCGCCCGTTGCCGCGCCGCTCCCCGGACCCCCCGCCGGCCCGGACCGGCACCGGCTGCTCGGCGGGGTGGCGGCCGGACTGGCCGTCGTGGTGCTGGCCGTGGCGGGCGGCGCGGCCCTGGACACCCGTTCGCTGCCGGTCCTCGCCACCTCCGCGGCGGCGACCGAGGACGGCGGCGAGGTCACGCCGACGGGCGAGACCACCACCGTCGAGGTGACGGTGAGGAACATGCGGTTCACCCCCGCGGACGTGGACGTCCCCGCCGGGGACCGGCTGGTGGTGGAGTTCCGCAACACCGGCACCGACCAGCACGACCTGGTACTGGAGTCCGGCAAGCGCACCGGGCGGCTGGCGCCCGGGGACCGGGAGACGCTCGACGCGGGCGTCATCGGCCGTGATCTGGAGGGCTGGTGCTCGGTGGTGGGGCACCGGCAGATGGGCATGGTCTTCGCCGTGAACGTCACCGGCGGCGGCACGGACGGCGACGGCACCGCCGCCGGCGGGAAGGATTCCGGGGACCCGGCGGGCTCCGGCCACACCGGGCACACCGGGGGCGGTGAGGACACGTCGGCGGGCGGTGCGGCGGAGGACTTCGACGCGATGGCGGAGCCCGCCGAGGGGTTCGAGGCCCGCGACGCCGTGCTCCCGCCCGCCGCCGGCGGAACGGAACCCCGCACCCACCGGCGCACCCTCACCGTGCAGGAGACGGAACGCGAGGTGGCCCCGGGCGTGCGGCAGACGCTGTGGACCTTCGGGGGCACCGCGCCCGGTCCCGTCCTGCGCGGACGGGTCGGCGACACCTTCGAGATCACACTCGTCAACGACGGTTCGATCGGGCACTCGATCGACTTTCACGCCGGGGCGCTGGCCCCGGACCGGCCGATGCGCACCATCCAGCCGGGCGAGTCGCTGACCTACCGGTTCACCGCCGAGCGCAGCGGGGTGTGGATGTACCACTGCTCGACGATGCCGATGTCCGCGCACATCGCCAACGGCATGTTCGGCGCGGTGGTCGTCGATCCGCCGGATCTGCCGGAGGTCGACCGCGAATACCTGCTCGTGCAGTCCGAGTCCTACCTCGGGGCGCGGGGAGGAACCGCCGACATGGGCAAGATCGCGGCGGAGAAGCCGGACGCGGTCGTCTTCAACGGCTATGCCAACCAGTACGCGCACGACCCGCTGACCGCGCGCGTCGGCGAGCGGGTGCGGGTCTGGGTGCTGGCGGCCGGGCCGAACCGGGACACCGCCTTCCACGTGGTCGGCGGCCAGTTCGACACCCTGTACGAGGAGGGGAGTTACCGCCTGCGGCCCGACGACCCGGGGAAGGGCGGCGCCCAGGTTCTCGGACTCGCCCCCGCCTCGGGCGGCTTCGTCGAACTGGCCTTCCCCGAGGCCGGCACCTATCCGTTCGTCTCGCACCGGATGACCGACGCGGAGCGGGGCGCGAAGGGGGTGTTCGAGGTCCGGCGCTGACCCGGAGAGCCGGGACACGGGCCGGGGCGGTGCGGACTCGCGGAGGTCCGTACCGCCCCGGCTCGTCGCGTCACGCTCATGCGTACTGCGTTCAGGCGTCGTGCGTCATGCGTCATGCGTCGTGCGTGGTGCGTGGTGCGTGGTGCGTTCGTTCGTTCGTGCTGCGTCATGCGGACGGGCGGTACGCGCCGTCTCCGCGCGCACCGCCCCGTCGCCCCCGTCCCGTCCCGGCCCGGCCCGTGGGCCGCTGCGTCTCAGCCGGCCGGGGCCAGGAGCTCCGCCAGGTCCTCCTGGTACGGGAAGGAGCCCGGCCGGTAGCCGCACCACGGCTCCTCCGCGTACGGGTCGCCGGTGACCCCGTAGGCGCGCGAGCGCGAGCCGCCGCAGACCCGGCGGAACTCACAGGCGCCGCAGCGGCCGCCCAGCCGGTCCGGGTCGCGCAGACCGGTGAAGAGATCGGACTCCCGGTAGATCGTGGCCAGGTCGCGCTCCCGCACGCTGCCCGCGCCCAGCGGCAGGAAGCCGCTGGGGTGCACGGTCCCCAGGTGCGAGACGAAGACGAAGCCGCGCCCGGCGTTGACGTCCAGCGGCGGGCGGCGGGCGTTGCGGACGGCGGTGTGCAGCCCCAGTTCCCGGGAGCGGTCCCGCAGCTTCTCGTACAGCGGGCCGAGTCCGAGCACGGCCACGTGGTCGGCCTCCCGGCGCTCCAGGACCCGGCGCTGGAGCACCACCCGCCGGAAGTGGTGCGCCTCCGTGGTCTTGGCGGGCACCGTCAGTCCCACGTCGTACACGAAGTTGAGGACGTCCTCGGCCTCCTCCGGGGTCAGGGCCTGCAGCAGCCGGCCGCGCCCGGTGGGCACCAGGAAGAAGGCGCTCCACAGCATCGCCCCGTGCTCCCGCACAAGGGCCACGACGTCGGGGAGGTCGAGCAGATTGCCGCGGTTGACGGTGGTGTTGACCTGGACCTTCATCCCGAGGCTCCGGGCGGTGTCCCAGGCGTCCAGGGTCCAGCGGAAGACTCCGGGCACGCCGCGGAAGCCGTCGTGCAGTTCGGCGGTGGAGCCGTCCAGGCTGAGCGAGAGGCCGGCGCAGCCCGCCTCGCGCAGGGCGGTCAGGTTCTCCGGTGTCAGGGTCGGGGTGCCGGAGGGCGAGACGGCCGTCGGCACGCCGAGCGAGGTGCCGTACGCGACGAGGTGCCGCAGGTCGGGCCGCTGGAAGGGATCGCCGCCGGTGATGACGAAGAGCGGCGCCGGGCGGCCGAACGCGGCCACCTGGCGCAGCAGTTCCTCGGCGGCCTCGGTGTCCAGTTCGCCGGGGTTGCGCCGGGTGACGGCCTCGGCCCGGCAGTGCAGGCAGGCCAGCGGGCAGGCCCGGGTGGATTCCCAGATCACGATGAACGGCCGCTCGGCGACGTTCTGGTGCTGTCTGCGGAGCGCGCGGGGTCCGTGCGACGGGGCGCGGCCGGGTGCGGGCGCGACGGCCGCACCCGCCCCGCCGGCCGCTGCGGCGCCGGGCACGCTGCCGCCGGCCGGTCCGTGATCGGTCATGGTTCGGTCCCTCCTGGAAGGCATCCGGCCCAGCATGCTCACCGCCCGCCTCCCGCGGCAGCGGCCGTCCGGGGGCCGGCGGCCGGGACCTTGGTCCTCTCCGCGCGGTCCCATCAGCCCCGGCCGGGCCCGTGCCGGAGGACCTACCGGACGTTCCCGGGGGACCATCGGGCCCTGCTGGGGGCACTTGTCCGCGATCTAGTTTCTGGCGCATGGCGAACGAGAGAACCGCAGATCCCGGCGGAGATGCCCCCGGCCGCAACTGGCCCCTGTCCGCACGGCGACTGCTGACGCGCGGTGAGGTGTCCGCGGACGGGCGGGCGGTGTACGGCGAGAACGACCCCCGGTGGGAGGACTTCTACCGGGGCCGCTGGGCGCACGACAAGGTGGTCCGCTCCACCCACGGGGTCAACTGCACCGGCTCCTGCTCCTGGATGGTCTACGTCAAGGAGGGGCTGATCACCTGGGAGCACCAGGCCACCGACTACCCGTCGATCGGTGCCGACTGCCCCGAGTACGAGCCGCGGGGCTGCCCGCGCGGCGCCTCGTTCTCCTGGTACACCTACTCCCCCAGCCGGGTCCGCTACCCGTATGTGCGCGGCACGCTGCTGACGATGTGGCGGGAGGCCCGGAAGCGGCTGGGCGACCCGGTGGCCGCCTGGGCGGAGATCACCGGGGACCCGGCCAAGGCGCGGGCGTACAAGCGGGCGCGCGGCAAGGGCGGGCTCGTCCGCGCCGACTGGGACGAGGTGGCGGAGCTGATCGCCGCCGCCCATGTGCACACCGTCAAGGCCTACGGTCCGGACCGCACCGCCGGCTTCTCCCCGATCCCCGCGATGTCCATGGCGTCCTTCGCCGCGGGCACCCGCTTCCTGTCGCTGATCGGCGGCACGCTGCTCTCCTTCTACGACTGGTACGCCGACCTGCCGATCGCGTCCCCGCAGTCCTTCGGCGACCAGACGGACGTACCGGAGGCGGCCGACTGGTGGAACGCCGGCTATCTCGTGATGTGGGGCTCCAACATCCCCGTCACCCGCACCCCCGACGCGCACTTCCTCACCGAGGTCCGCTACCGGGGCACCAAGGTGGTGGCGGTCGCCCCCGACTACGCCGACAACGTCAAGCACGCCGACGAGTGGCTGGCCCCGCACCCGGGCACCGACGGCGCCCTGGCCATGGCGATGGGGCATGTGGTCCTCAAGGAGTTCCTCGTCGACCGCGAGGTGCCGTACTTCCGCGACTATCTGCGCCGTTACACCGACGCCCCGTTCCTGATCACCCTTCGGGAGCACGGCGGCTCCCTGGTGCCGGACCGCTTCCTGACCGCCGCCGACCTGGGCGAGGGCGGGGAGCACCCCGAGTTCAAGACCGTGCTGCTGGACGAGACCACCGGCGAGCCCGTGGTCCCCGGCGGCTCGCTCGGCTTCCGCTGGGGCGAGCAGGGCAAGGGCAAGTGGAACCTGGAGCTGGGCGACACGGTGCCCGCGCTCACCCTGCAGGAGCGCGCCGAGGACCGGGTGGAGGTGACCCTCCCCCGCTTCGACGAGGGCGCGACCGAGGGAGGCTCCTCGATGGTCCGCGGGGTCCCGGTGCGCCGGGTCGGCGGCCGGCTGGTGACGACCGTCTTCGACCTGATGCTCGCCCAGTACGGCGTGAGCCGCGAGGGCCTGCCCGGCCGCTGGCCCACCGGTTACGAGGACGCCTCCGAGCCGTACACCCCCGCCTGGCAGGAGACGGTCACCTCGGTGCCGGCCGTGCAGGCCGCGCGCATCGCGCGGGAGTTCGCCCGCAACGCGGAGCGCACCGAGGGCCGCTCGATGATCGCCATGGGCGCGGGGACCAACCACTGGTTCCACTCCGACACCATCTACCGGGCGTTCCTGGCGCTCACCACGATGACCGGCTGCCAGGGCGTCAACGGCGGCGGCTGGGCGCACTACGTCGGCCAGGAGAAGGTGCGCCCCGTCACCGGGCTGCAGCACCTGGCGTTCGCCTTCGACTGGCAGCGGCCGACCCGGCACATGGCCGGCACCTCCTACTGGTACATGAACACCGACCAGTGGCGGTACGAGGCGTTCGGCCCCGAGGAGCTCTCCTCGCCGCTCGGTGAGGGCCGCTTCACCGGCCGGGCGTTCGCCGACTGCCTCGCCCAGGCGGTGCGGATGGGCTGGACCCCGGGCCATCCGGCGTTCGACCGCAACCCGCTCGACCTCGCCGACGAGGCGAAGGCCGCCGGCCGCGACGTCCCCGCCCACGTGGTGGACCAGCTGAAGTCCGGCGAGCTGAAGTTCGCGGCGGAGGACCCGGACGACCCGGCCAACTTCCCGCGCGTCCTCACCGTCTGGCGGGCCAACCTGCTGGGCTCCTCCGGCAAGGGCAACGAGTACTTCCTCCGCCACCTGCTGGGCGCGGACTCCGCGGTGCGCTCTGCGGAGACCCCGCCCGACGGCCGCCCGAAGGAGGTGACGTGGCACGAGGAGGCCCCGGAGGGCAAGCTCGACCTGATGGTCTCGGTGGACTTCCGGCTGACCTCCACCGGCCTCTTCTCGGACGTCGTGCTGCCGGCGGCGACCTGGTACGAGAAGGACGACCTGTCCAGCACGGACATGCACCCCTTCGTCCACGCCTTCACCCCGGCCATCTCCCCGCCCTGGCAGGCCAAGACCGACTACGACACGTTCCTGGCCATCGCCGACCGGTTCAGCGAACTGGCGAAGGACCACCTGGGGACCCGCACCGACGTCCTCGCGGTGCCGCTCACCCACGACACCCCGGACGAGCTGGCGCAGCCCGGCGGCATCGTGCGGGACTGGAAGACCGGCGCGTGCGAGCCGGTGCCGGGGCGCACCATGCCCAAGCTGGTGACGGTCGAGCGCGACTACGGGGCCGTGGCGGACCGGATGCGGGCCGTCGGCCCGCTGCTGGACACCCTGGGCACCACCACCAAGGGCGTCACCGTCCATCCCAACCGCGAGATCGGTGAACTGCGGCGGCGCAACGGCACCGTGCGCGGCGGCGCGGCCGACGGCCGGCCGTCGCTGGCCACCGCCTCCCACATGTGCGAGGCGATCCTCGCCCTCTCCGGCACCACCAACGGCCGCCTGGCCACCGAGGGCTTCCGCGCCCTGGAGGAGCGGACGGGCACGGAGCTGGCGCATCTCTCGGCGGAGCGGGAGGGCGAGCGGATCACCTTCGCCGACACCCGCAGCCAGCCGCGCGCGGTGATGACCTCGTACGAGTGGTCCGGCAGCGAGACCGGGGGGCGGCGCTACTCGCCGTTCACCATCAACGTCGAGCAGCGCAAGCCCTGGCACACCCTCACCGGCCGGCAGCACTTCTTCGTCGACCACGACTGGATGGCCGAACTGGGCGAGCAGCTCCCGGTGTTCCGCCCGCCGCTGGACGCCCGCCGCCACTACGGCGACGAGCACCTCGGCGAGGACGGCCGGGCGGAGGTCACGGTCCGCTATCTGACCCCGCACTCGAAGTGGTCGATCCACTCGGAGTACCAGGACAACGCGTACATGCTGGCGCTCTCCCGCGGCGGCCCGGTGATCTGGATGAGCTCCGCCGACGCCGAGCGCACAGGCGTCCGCGACAACGAGTGGGTGGAGGCGTACAACCGCAACGGCGTCGTCGCCGCCCGGGCCGTGGTCAGCCACCGGATGCCCGAGGGAACGGTGTACATGTACCACGCCCAGGACCGCACGGTGAACGTGCCGAGGACCGAGGTCAGCGGCAAGCGCGGCGGCACCCACAACGCGCTGACCCGGCTGCTGCTCAAGCCGTCCCATCTGATCGGCGGCTACGCCCAGTTCACCTACGCCTTCAACTACTACGGCCCGACCGGCAACCAGCGCGACGAGGTCACCGTGATCCGCCGCCGTGCCCAGCAGGTCGACTACTGATGGCCGGCGCACGGACCCCCGCCCCACGGATCGCGGACGCCCGGACCCCCGGCGCCCAGAGCGGAGCAGCACGATGAGAGTCATGGCACAGGTCGCCATGGTGATGAACCTCGACAAGTGCATTGGTTGCCACACCTGTTCGGTGACCTGCAAGCAGACCTGGTCCAACCGGCCCGGGGTCGAGTACGCCTGGTTCAACAACGTCGAGACGAAACCCGGTGTGGGCTACCCGCGCGGCTACGAGGACCAGGAGCACTGGAAGGGCGGCTGGATGCTGGACCGCCGCGGCCGGCTGGTGCTGCGGTCCGGCGGCCGGGTGAAGCGGCTGCTGTCGCTCTTCTCCAACCCCGACCTGCCGTCGATCGACGACTACTACGAGCCGGTCACCTACGAGTACGACACCCTGGTCGACGCCCCCGTGGGCACCCATGTGCCGGTGGCCCGCCCGCGCTCCGTGCTGACCGGCGAGCCCACCGCGATCACCTGGGGCCCCAACTGGGAGGACGGGCTCGGCGGCGCCGGGGAGACCGCCGGGGCCGACCCGAACCTCCGCGGCTCGCTCGCCGAGAAGGTGAAGTTCGAGTTCGAGCAGACCTTCATGTTCCACCTCCCCCGGCTGTGCGAGCACTGCCTCAACCCGGCCTGTGTCTCCGCCTGCCCGTCGGGCGCGATGTACAAGCGGGAGGAGGACGGCATCGTCCTGGTGGACCAGGACCGCTGCCGCGGCTGGCGGATGTGCGTCACGGCCTGCCCGTACAAGAAGGTCTACGTCAACCACGCCACCGGCAAGGCGGAGAAGTGCACCTTCTGCTTCCCGCGCATCGAGGCGGGCCAGCCGACCGTGTGCTCCGAGACCTGCGTGGGCCGGCTGCGCTACCTCGGCCTGGTCCTCTACGACGCCGACCGGGTCGGCGAGGCCGCGGCCGTCCAGGACGAGCACGACCTGCTGGACGCGCAGCGCAACGTCTTCCTCGACCCGTCCGACCCGGAGGTGATCGCGGCGGCCCGCCGCGACGGCATCGCCGAGGACTGGCTGGAGGCGGCCCGCCGCTCCCCCGTGTACGCGCTGATCTCCCGGTTCAAGGTGGCGCTGCCGCTCCACCCGGAGTACCGCACGCTGCCGATGGTCTGGTACGTGCCGCCGCTCTCCCCCGTGCTCGACGCGGTGGGCGAGGCGGGCGGCAACGCCGACGACCCCGATCACGTGTTCGCCGCCGTGACCCGGCTGCGGATCCCGCTGGAGTACCTGGCGAACCTGTTCAGCGCGGGTGACACCGATGTGGTCGCCGGGGTGCTGATGAAGCTGACCGCGCTCCGCAGCCACATGCGCGCCGTCAACCTCGGCGAGAACGGCGAGGAGGCCGCCCTGGCGGCGGTGGGGCTCGACTCCGTCGAGGCGGAGGACCTGCACCGGCTGCTGGCGATCGCCAAGTACGAGGACCGCTACGTCATCCCCGCGGCGCACAAGGAGGACGCCGCCGCGCTCAGCGCGATGGAGAACCGCTGCCCGGTGGAGAGCTCCGGCGACGAGCCGGCCGCGAGCGGCAAGGTGATGCTGGGCCTGCCCAGGATCCGGCGCCGGGACGCCGCCCCGGAGACCGGCGGACTGGCGGGAGGAGTGTCGTGAGTCCCCTGAACCCGCTGCAAGCGGTCCGCACCCGGATCCGCCCCGCCGCCCGGCGGCCCGCGGATCTCACCCCGGAGGAGCGGGAGACCCGCTGTCTGCTGCTCCGCCTCTGCTCGCTCCTGCTGCAGTACCCGGACGACGAACTGGCCGCCGCCCGGGCCGTGCTCGACAGCTCCGTACGGGCGCTGCCGGACTCCCCGGCGGCCGCCGAGCTGGCGGAGTTCGCCGGCTGGTTCACGGCCACCGGCCCGGACGACCTGCGGCGCCACTACGTCGAGGTGTTCGACCTGCGGCGCAAGAGCAGCCTCTACCTCACCTACTACCTGCACGGCGACACCCGGCGGCGCGGCATGGCACTGCTGACGCTCGCCCAGTGCTACCGCGCCACCGGCTGGGAGAGCGGCAGCGGGGAACTCCCCGACCACCTGCCGGTGGTCCTGGAGTACGCCGCCCTGACCGGCACGGCCGCCGGTGAGGCGCCGCTGCGGCGGCACCGGCGCGGCCTGGAGCTGATCCGCCGCTCCCTGGGCGCGGCGGACTCCCCGTACGAGCACGTCCTGGCCGCGCTGCTGGCGCTGCTGCCGCCGGCGACCGACGCGGATCTGCGGGCCGTGGCCGAGCTGGCCGCGGCCGGTCCGCCCGCGGAGGACGTGGGCCTGGATCCGTTCGACGGCGGCGTGTTCGCGCCGCCCGGCACCTTCGTTCCCCCGGCGCCGGAGCCGCCCACCCGGGTGCCCGCTCCCGGCCCGGCCGCCGTTCCCTCCGCCGACCCGACCACCAGGGAGAACCTCCGATGACCGTTGCCGGCGGCCAACTCGCCGCTGCCACCACGGCAGGTGACCTCCTGCTGTGGGTGGCCCTCCCCTACGCCGCGCTCGCCGTCTGCCTGGTGGGCCACGTCTGGCGCTACCGCAGGGACCAGTTCGGCTGGACCAGCCGCACCACGCAACTGCTGGAGCACCGCTGGCTGCGCTGGGGCGGCCCGCTGTTCCACCTGGGCGCCTTCGCCGTGATCGGCGGTCATGCCGTCGGTCTGCTGATCCCGGCCTCCTGGACCGAGGCGGTCGGGATCACCGAGCACATGTACCACGTGACGGCCGTGTGGCTGGGCACGGTCGCCGGGATCGCCATGGTGGCCGGGCTGGGGATGCTCAGCGCCCGCCGGCTGCTCTCCCACCGGGTCCGCACCACCACCGACCGGTCCGACAAGGTGCTCTTCCCGGTGCTCGCCGCGACGGTGCTGCTGGGCATCGCGGCGACGGGCGCGCACAACGTCTTCGGCGGCGGCTACGACTACCGCACCACCATCTCGCCCTGGTTCCGCGGGCTGTTCACTCTGCAGCCGCTGCCGGAGGCGATGACCGGGGCGCCGCTGCTGTTCCAGCTGCACGCCCTGTCGGCGCTGCTGCTCTTCGCCGTCTGGCCGTTCACCCGGCTGGTGCACGTGTGGAGCGCGCCCGTCGCGTACCTGTCCCGGCCGTACCTGGTGTACCGGCACCGCGCTCCGGTGGCGCCGGCCGGCCGGCGCGGGACCCCGGCGGGGAACTCCCGGGAGCGGCAGGGGCCCGGCGATGAGCGCCCGGCCCTCCCCACCGCGGACTCCGCCCCGGAGCCCGCCACCGGCCGCCCGCGCCGATGCCCGCCCCGAGGGGGACGGCATCGGCGCGGGCCGTCTCACGGCCGTCGTCATCACCGTGGCGGGCGCCCTCGGGTGGCTCGCCTCGTTCGGCCTGGCCCGGGACTCCTGGGCGCTGCTGGAGGACCCGGACTACGCGCCGGCCTGCGACATCAGCCCCGTCATCGGCTGCGGTGACATCGCGCGGACCTGGCAGTCGGAGGCCTTCGGCGGCGTCCCCAACATGCTGTGGGGCCTGGGCGTCTTCGCCGTCGTGGGCGCGCTCGGCCTGGCCCTGCTGGCCGGGGCGCGGTTCCGCCGGTGGCTGTGGCTGCTCCTCGGCGGCGGGGCCCTGCTCGGGGTGGTCTTCGCGCACTGGCTGATCCACCAGTCGCTCTACGTCCTCGGCGAGCTGTGCCCGTACTGCATGCTGATCTGGGTGGTCACCATCGCCCTCTTCTGGACACTGCTGACGGACGGCCTGCGCAACGGGGTGCTCCCGGTGCCGGAGCGCCGCCGGAAGGCGGCCGAGGCGGTGCTTGACGTGCGCTGGCTGCTGCTCTTCGGCTGGTACGCGGTGATCGCCGTGCTCATCCTGACCCGCTTCTGGTCGTACTGGACGAGCCTCGTCTGAGCCGCGCCGGCCGGCCGTCCACGGGCGCTTCCCGTGGGCGGCCGGCGCCCGCGTGCCCCGGACCGGCGGCCCACACGGCTGCGCCCCGCCCACCGCCTGATCGCGGGGGACGGGGCGCCGGTGTTCGCCGGTGCGCGTCCGGGGAGGGGAACGCCCCCGGGCGGAGCCGGTCAGGCGGTGGCGTCCGCCAGCCACAGGTCCGGGCCGAAGACCTCGTACTTGACGTCACGGGCGGGGACGCCCGCCCGCAGGAGGTCCGTCCGGGTGCCGCGCATGAATTCCAGCGGGCCGCACAGGTACGCCTGGGCGTCGGCGGGGACCTCCACCCCGGAGAGGTCCATCAGGCCGGTGCGGTCGCCGGACTCCTCGGCACCGTTCTCGTACCAGAAGAGGGCGCGGGTCGCGGGCAGCTTCGCGGCCAGCTCCAGGGTCTCGCCGCGCAGGGCGTGGTCGGCGGGCGAGCGGTCGGCGTGCAGGACGAGCACCTCCCGCTCGGGCGTGGTGGAGGCGACGTGCGCCAGCATGGCCGCCATGGGGGTCACGCCGACGCCCGCGGAGGCCAGGACCAGCGGCCGGTCGGAGTCCTCCAGGACGATGTCGCCGAACGGCGGGGAGAGCTCCAGCTCGTCGCCGACGCGGACGGTGGCGTGGAGCAGGTTCGACATCTCGCCGCCGGGGACGCCCTCGCCGTCGACCCGCTTCACGGTGATGCGCCGCTCGTCCTCGCCCGGGGCGGAGGAGAGGGTGTACTGCCGGAGCTGCCGCACGCCGTCGGGCATGACCTTGCTGACGCTCACGTACTGCCCGGCGCGGGCCTCGGGAGCGGGGCCCCCGTCGGCCGGGCGGAGCACGAAGGACACCGTGTCGGCGGTCTCCTCGCGGCGGTCGGTGACCCGCCACGTCCGCCAGTTCTGCCCGGGCCGGACGCCCGCGGCCTGGTAGAGCCGCGCCTCCTGGGCGATGAGGGCGCCGGCCATCAGCCAGTAGACCTCGTCCCAGGCGGCGGCCACCTCGGGCGTCACGGCGTCCCCGAGGACGTGGGCGATCGCGCCGAAGAGGTACTTGTGGACGATCACGTACTGGTCGTCGGTGATGCCGACGGAGACGTGCTTGTGGGCGATCCGGTCCAGCAGGGCGTCCGGCCGGCTGTCCGGGTTCTCCAGGAGCCAGGTCGCGAAGGACGCGATGGAACCGGCCAGCGCCTGCCGCTGGACACCGCTGGCCTGGTTGCCCCGGTTGAACAGCCCGTCGAGGAGGTCGGGGCGCTCGGAGAACATCGTGCCGTAGAAGCGGGTGGTGATCTGGTCCAGCGCCCCGCCGACGGCGGGCAGGGTGGTGCGGACGAGCTCGGCGGACTCGGCGGACAGCACGGCAGCTCCCAGGGGGTGAGGGGAAGGGATTTCCGGCCTCCCGTTCGGGCGGCTCATCCGTGTATAGCAGCCGAAATACGAGGTCAGGGGGGTGATGGGACCTCTGCGGGACATCTGGGGACGGAGGGCCCGCACACCCGGGCCCAAGGTCCCGGGCACCCCCGGGCACACCAGGGCCGGACGGCACCCAAGGGGGTCGCCGTCCGGCCCTCGCACACCGGTTACGGGATGGTCCAGAGCCCGGCCGCGGACGTCGCGTCGCGGGGCTCGGGCGGGGCGATCAGGTCGGCGTGGCTGCCGAGAGCGCGCCCGGTGACCAGTTCGGGTTCGATGAGGATGTAGACGCCGTCGGCGACCGGTCCCCAGGAGTCGGGGCCGACCACCTCCAGCCTCCGGTGCTCCTCGGGATCCGTCACGACATGGGCGATCCCGGTGACGATCACGCTCCAGCCGCTCGACGTGGCCGCGTCGATCTGGTCCGCCTCGAACGCGACCACGGCGCCGTTCACCGATCCCGCCAGCCGGGAGCCGGTCGAGGTGCGGATGATCACCGAGTAGTCGCTGTCGAGGGAGAAGTTGACCGGCAGCACGGCGGGCAGCGCCTCGCTGGTGTAGACGATCCGTCCGATCGGAACGGTGGCCAGCCGCCGCAGACACTCCTGCCGGTCGAGTTGGTGAAAGCCGTTGTCTGGGTGCATCTGTCCATCCTTGGTACGGCGCAGCGGTCCGCGCCGGGGCAGCTGTGCCCCACGGGTGCCGGCGGGGCGTGGTTCCGGGGCGGGCGCCGGGGCCCCGGCCGCCCGGCCGGGGACGATGCCCGCCCCAGCGGCCAAGGATCCACCGGCCGGGCGGCGGACGGCAGGGGCCACAGGTCCCGATCTCCCGCCGGCTGGTCCCGGCCTTTCCGGCGGAAGGGACGGATCGGACCGGCCTCCGCGCCCTTCCCTCCGTCCTCCACCGGGTATCCGCCGGAAGAGGGCGCCACACACCGGATACGGCTACCCCCTCCCACCGGATACGGTGGGAGGTGCGCGGCGCGGGCCCGCGACCGGGCCCGGCCCCGCGTATCCGGGCGGGCCTCACCGCCGCCGCAGGTACGCAAGGCGCCACCCACCCCAGCGGGCGGCGCGGACAGAGGAGCGAT
The DNA here is from genome assembly GCF_020982505.1 of Streptomyces sp. MNU89. Lineage (NCBI taxonomy): Bacteria > Bacillati > Actinomycetota > Actinomycetes > Kitasatosporales > Streptomycetaceae > Streptomyces > Streptomyces sp. MNU89. The sequence goes on from NZ_JAJKLL010000001.1 coordinate 354,986, forward strand.
GGATGGCGGAAAACGACCTGGCCACCGGAGACAGTCCGGTCAAGGTCTTCCTGCTCGACGACCACGAGGTCGTCCGGCGGGGGGTGCACGACCTGCTGGACGCCGAGCCGGACCTCACGGTGATCGGTGAGGCGGGCACCGTCGAGCAGGCACTCGTCCGGGTCCCCGCGCTGCGCCCCGATGTGGCGGTGCTGGACGTCCGGCTGCCCGACGGCGACGGGGTCAGCCTGTGTCGGGAGCTGCGTTCGCGGATGCCCGATCTGGCCTGCCTGATGCTCACCTCCTTCGACGACGAGGAGGCGCTGCTCGACGCGATCATGGCTGGGGCCGCCGGCTACGTGCTCAAGCAGATCTCGGGGACGGACCTGGTCGCGGCCGTGCGCACGGTCGCCTCCGGCCAGTCCATGCTGGACGCGAGCGCCACCACGCGGCTGATGGCCCGCCTCCGCTCCGACGAGGAGAAGGAGCCGGAGCCGGACGCCCTGCCGGGGCTGACCGCCCGCGAGCGGGAGATCCTGACCCTGATCGGTGAGGGCCTCACCAACCGCCAGATCGGCCAGCGGCTCTACCTGGCGGAGAAGACGGTGAAGAACCACATCTCGCGGCTGCTGGCCAAGCTGGGCGTGGAGCGGCGCGTGCAGGCCGCGATCATCGCCACCCAGGCGGAGGCCCGGGAACCGCACCCGCCGGTGCGCGGCCGCACCCACGGCTGACCCGGGAACGCGGGACGCCGGGGGCGGGGCGGGCCGGACGGGCCCGTCCCGCCCCTTCGTCCGTCACGGGCGCCGTCCCGTCGCCCGCGCGGAGCCGCGGGACCACAGGCCCGGCGGAGGGCCCCGGGCGGCCCTACCCGGCCGGACGCCGCCGCACCGAGGCTGGAGGAACGCCGCCGACCGCCGACGTTCCCGGAGGACGCCATGCGCGACATCGCTCCCCAGCCCCTGTCCGACGACGAATTACAGGCCCTGGACGCCCATTGGCGTGCCGCGAACTACCTGGCGGCCGGGCAGATCCATCTGCTCGCCAACCCGCTGCCGGACGGCTCCCTCGGCCCCGGGCACATCAAGCCGCGGCTGCTCGGCCACTGGGGCACCACCCCCGGGCTGAACCTCGTCCACACCCACCTGAACCGGGTGATCAAGGCGCGGGACCTGGACGCCCTCTGCATCTGGGGGCCGGGCCACGGCGGGCCCGCCGTGCTGGCCAACTCCTGGCTGGAGGGCACCTACTCCGAGACGTACCCGGATGTGAGCCGGGACGCGGAGGGCATGGCGCGGCTCTTCCGGCAGTTCTCGTTCCCCGGCGGGGTGCCGAGCCATGTGGCGCCGGAGACCCCGGGCTCCGTCCACGAGGGCGGTGAACTGGGCTACTCCCTCGCACACGCGTACGGGGCGGCGTTCGACAATCCGGATCTGCTGGTGGCGTGCGTCATCGGGGACGGGGAGGCGGAGACCGGGCCGCTCGCCGCCTCCTGGCACTCGAACAAGTTCCTCGACCCGGTCCGCGACGGTGCCGTGCTGCCGATCCTCCACCTCAACGGCTACAAGATCGCCAACCCGGCCGTCCTCGCCCGTATCCCCGAACAGGAACTCGACGAACTGCTGCGCGGCTACGGCCACGAGCCGATCCACGTCACCGGCGAGTGCCCCACCACCGTCCACCGCTCCATGGCCCTGGCGATGGACACCGCTCTCGACCGGATCTCCCTGATCCAGCGGACGGCCCGGGAGGAGGGCGTCACCGAACGCCCCCGCTGGCCCGTCATCGTGCTCCGCACCCCCAAGGGATGGACCGGTCCCGCCGAGGTGGGCGGCCTCCCGGTGGAGGGCACCTGGCGCTCCCACCAGATCCCGCTGCCGGAGGTCCACGACGATCCGGAGCAGCTCCGGCAGCTGGAGACCTGGCTGCGCTCGTACCGTCCCAGGGAGCTGTTCGACGAACGGGGCCGGCCCACCGCCCAGGTGCTCGCCTGCGTCCCCGAGGGCGCCCGGCGCCTGGGCGCCACCCCGCACGCCAACGGCGGTCTGCTGCTGCGCGACCTGCCGATCCCGGCCCTGGAGGGGCACGCCGTCCCCGTCGACAAGCCGGGCACGACCCTGCACCAGCCCACCCGCGTCCTCGGCGGCCTGCTCGAAGAGATCATGGAGGCGACCACCGGCCGCCGCGACTTCCGCGTCGTCGGCCCGGACGAGACCGCCTCCAACCGGCTCCAGGACCTCTACCGGGCCACCGGCAAGGCCTGGCAGGCGGAGGTCCTCTCCACCGACGAGCATCTGGAGCGGCACGGCCGGGTCATGGAGATCCTCTCCGAACACACCTGCCAGGGCTGGCTCGAGGGCTATCTGCTCACCGGCCGCCACGGCCTGTTCTCCTGCTACGAGGCGTTCGTCCACATCATCGACTCGATGGTGAACCAGCACATCAAGTGGCTGCGCGTCACCCGCCGGCTCCCCTGGCGCCGCCCCATCGCCTCCCTCAACTACCTGCTCACCTCGCACGTCTGGCGGCAGGACCACAACGGCTTCTCGCACCAGGACCCGGGCTTCGTCGACCACGTCCTCAACAAGGCGCCCGAGGTCGTCCGGGTGTACCTCCCGCCGGACGCCAACACCCTGCTCACCGTGGCCGACCACGCCCTCCGCAGCCGCGACTACGTCAATGTGATCGTCGCCGGGAAGCAGCCCTGCTTCGACTGGCTGAGCCTGGACGCGGCCCGCGCCCACTGCGCCCGCGGCGCCGGGATCTGGGACTGGGCGGGCACCGAGGACGGAAGCCGCGAGCCGGACGTGGTGCTGGCCTGCGCGGGGGACGTGCCCACGCAGGAGGTGCTGGCCGCCGCCTCGCTGCTCCGCACCCATCTGCCGGAGCTGTCGGTGCGGGTCGTCAACGTGGTGGACCTGGCCCGGCTGCTGCCCGGCGAGGAGCATCCGCACGGGATGCCCGACGCGGAGTACGACGCGCTGTTCACCCGCGACAAGCCGGTGATCTTCGCCTACCACGGCTACCCCTGGCTGATCCACCGTCTCGCCTACCGGCGGGCCGGCCACCGGAATCTGCACGTCCGCGGCTACAAGGAGATCGGGACCACGACCACGCCGTTCGACATGGTCGTCGGCAACGATCTGGACCGCTACCGCCTGGTGATGGACGTCATCGACAGGGTGCCGGGGCTGGCCGTACGGGCCGCCTCCGTGCGGCAGCTGATGGAGGACGTCCGGCTGCGCCACCACAGCTGGATCCGCGAACACGGCACCGACCTCCCGGAGGTCGCCGGCTGGACCTGGACCGGCTGACCGGCCGGGCGGACGGGCCGCCGGGCGCGCGACGGCGCCTCGACCACCCGGTCCGGGGGAGGCGGCCTCCGCCCCCGGACCGGGTCACCGCCTCGCGGGACGGGCCCGGTGGCGGGCGGCCCTTTCCCGGCCCGCGCGGGGAGGGGCCGAGGGGTGCGCCCGCACCACGGCCACCGCCACCGGCCATCGCCGCGCGGCCACCGCCGCCACGGCCTCCGGCGACGCCCGGCTCCGGCGTACGGGCGGGGGCCGGGCCGGTGGCCGCCGGTGTCAGGCCTCCGGCACCAGGGCGACCGGGCAGCGGGCGTGGTGGGCCACCGCGTGCGGGACACCGCCCAGGGCCGTCCCCGGCCCGCCGCCGCGTCCGGCGACCACCAGCCCGGCCCCCGCCGAGGTCTTCACCAGGGCCTCGGCCGGCGAGAACAGCCGTACGTCCGGGAGGACCGAGACCGTGGGGTACTCCTCCCGCCAGCCGTGCAGCGCGTCGTCGAGCAGCTGCACCTCCTGGTCCTCCCAGGCGCCGCGTTCCTCCTCCAGTACCTCGTACGGGGCCCATGGCGCGGCGTACGGGGCCGGCAGGCACCAGGCGTGCACGGCGCGCAGCCGGGCGCCGCGCCGGCGTGCCGTCTCGAAGGCGAAGCGCAGGGCGGCGCGGGCGGGGCGGCGGGCGTCGATACCGAGGACGACCTCGGGTTCCTTCTCCTCCCCGGTCCGGGCCGCGGGGACGAGCACCACCGGGCAGGGCGCCCGGCCGGCCAGCTCCAGGGCCACCGATCCGAGGGCCAGCCCCTCGAAGCCGCCCAGTCCGCGGGTCCCCAGCACCAGCAGCCCGGCGGAACCGCAGGCGGCGGCCAGCGCGGCGGCGGGGACACCGGTGGCCTGTTCGCCCACGACGTCCAGGCCCGGACGGCGCCGGGTGATCTCCGTGACCGCTCCCCGCACCATGCGTTCCGCGCCCAGCCGCCAGGTCTCCGTCCCCCGCGCCGGCCGTTCGGCCGGTTCCGGGAGTGCCACATGGACGAGGCGGAGCGCGGTCCCCCGCGCCTCCGCCTCCGCCGCGGCCCACTCGGCCGCCGCCAGGCCAGGCCGGGAACCGTCGATTCCGGCCACCACATGACGGTCCATCATGTCCTGCCCCTCCCTCGCGCGCGTCTGTCCCTTCCGGCCACCCTGCCACCCCCGCCCCGGCCACCCCAGAGGGCCGCGGCGCGGCAGGCGGCATTCCGGCCACGGGAACGGCGCGGCGGGTCAGGGCTGAACGGGGCCCGCCGGGTGCGACGCGGCCGGGGCGCCGCGCGGCGCCCCGGCCGTCCCGCCTCGGCCCTCCCGCTCCGCCCGGCCAGGTCGCGCCGCGGCGGCTCAGCCCTCCGGACCGGTGACCGCCCGGTTGAGCTCGCACTCGACCCCGACGACGCCCTCCACCGCGCGGGCGAGCCGCGCGGCCACCGGCACCAGCGAGGGGTCCCGGATCCTTCCGCTGAGGGTGACCACGCCGTCCTTCACCGAGACCCGCACCGGTGCGGCGGGGTCCGGGAAGAGGTAGGAGGTGACGGTGCGCCGCACCTCCTCCGCGATCTCCTCGTCCTTCCGCAGGAAGACCTTCAGCAGGTCGGCCCGGCTCACCAGGCCCTGCAGCCGCCCGTCGGCGTCCACCACGGGCAGCCGCTTGACGTGCTCGACCGCCATGAGGCGCGCGGCCTCGGAGAGCGTCGCGTCGGCCCGTACGGTGACCGGCGGCGCGCTCATCAGCTCCTCGGCCGTGGTCGCGCCGGCCTTGGCGAGGTCGGGCAGGCGCAGCATCTGCTCCCGGCGGCTGGGATCGCTGTCCCGGAACTCCTCCTTGGGCAGCAGGTCCGCCTCCGAGACCACCCCGACGACCCGCGACTCGCCCGCGAGCACCGGCATGGCGCTGACCTTCCACTCCGTCAGCATCCGGACGATCTCCTTGAAGGAGGCGCCGCGGCCGATGGCGACGACCGTCTGTGTCATCACATCGCTCACGATGTGCGGGGTCTCGGTGGGCATGGTCCTCTCCTCTGCGGGGAAGCGCGTGCGGGTGGCGGCCGGGGCGCCGTCAGCTCCGGTTGATGACGACCTTCAGGGCTCCGGTCTCCGCCGCGCGGGAGAAGACGTCGTACGCCTCCTCCATGGCATCGAGCGCGAAGGTGTGGGTGGTCAGTTCGGCGGCGGGCAGCCGTCCGGCGGCCAGCATCCGCAGCAGCGCCGGGGTGGACGAGGTGTCGACCAGACCCGTGGTGATGGTCAGGTTCTTGATCCACAGGTCTTCCAGGTGCAGGGCGGCCGGCTTGCCGTGCACACCGATGTTGGCGACGTGTCCGCCGGGGCGGACGATCCGGGTGCAGAGCTCGAAGCTCTGCGGCACGCCGACCGCCTCCATGACGACATCCGCGCCCAGTCCGCCGGTGATCCCGCGGACCAAGCCCTCGACGTCCTCCTCGGCCTGGACGACGTCGTCGGCGCCGAGCCGCTTGGCCGCGTCCAGCCGGGACCGGGCGAGGTCGACGGCGACGATCCGGCCGGGCGAGTACAGCCGCGCCGTGGCGACGGCCGCCAGGCCGATCGGTCCGGCGCCGACGATCACCACGGTGTCGCCGGGGGTCACCCGCCCGTTGAGCACGCCGACCTCGTAGGCGGTGGGCAGGATGTCGGAGAGCAGGATCGCCTGCTCGGAGGGCACCTCGTCCGGCAGTTCGTGCAGGGACAGGTCCGCGAACGGCACCCGCACGTACTCGGCCTGGGTCCCGTCGACCAGGTGGCCGAGGATCCAGCCGCCGCCGCTCAGGCACTGCCCGTAGGCGCCCTCGCGGCAGTAGCGGCAGCGGCCGCAGCCGGAGATGCAGGACACCAGGACCCGGTCGCCCACCCGGAAGGCGCCGACCGCGTCCCCGGTCTCGGTGATCACGCCGACGGCCTCGTGGCCGAGGACCGTGCCCGGCCGGACCTCCGGGACGTCACCCTTCAGGATGTGCAGGTCGGTTCCGCAGATGGTCGTGGTGTCGACCCGCACGATCGCGTCGGTGGGCTGCTGGATGGCGGGGTCGGGGACGGTGTCCCAGGAGGACTGACCGGGACCGTGGAAGACGAGTGCTCGCATGATGTTTCCTCCGTCGTCGTGAGTCCAGCATCCGGTGCCCGCGAAGGCGCCGCCCAGTGCCGAGCGGTGCATGCCCGGGACCGATGGTCCCGGGCCGCGCACCCGCCCCCACCGGCTTGGAGCGGCCCGTCCGATGACGGGGCGTCAGCCGCTCGGCACCGGGGAGGGCCGGGACACGGGGCCGCGTGCTTTCAGTCGTGCGGGACGACGGCGACGGGGGCCGCGGAGTGGTGCAGCACCGCGTGCGCCACGGACCCGATGTGGGTGCCCAGCGGTGAGCGCCGTATCCGCCGGCCCACGACGACCAGCGAGGCCTCGGCCGACGCTTCCGTCAGATGGTGGGCGGCGGCGCCGACACCCGTCTGCTCGGCGACCTCGACCTGCGGGAAATCGGCCCGCCAGCGGGCCAGGGCCGCGGTCAGCGCCCGCTCCTCGTACCGGGAGAAGTCCGCCGCGCTGGGCACGATGTCCGCCGTGGTCGGCGGGTAGGCGCCGGCGGACGGCCGGCTTCCCCAGGTCTCGGCGGGCGGCAGCCGGTAGCTGTGCACCACGCGGAGCCGGGCGGAGCGCCGGCCGGCGGCCTCGAAGGCGAAACGGATCACCTCGGCACTGGGCTGGGTGAGGTCCAGACCGAGGACCACGTCACGGTACGGGGGCGCGGTCGCGGATTCCCCGCCCCCGCCGACACGGTGGCCGTCCCCTCCACCGTCCCGGCCCGTACGAGCACGGTGGGCCGGGTCGCGTGCGCCACGGTGGCCATGGCGACGGAGCCGACCAGGAAACCGGCGACGCCGCCGAGTCCCCGCGAGCCCAGGACCAGCAGCTCTCCCGTGCGCGCGATGCCCTGCAGCACCTCCGCGGGCGGCCCGGTGACCTCGTCGGCGGTGATCTCCAGCTCGGGGTGGCGCTCCCGGAGCGCGGCGACCGCCTCGTCCGGGATGCCGCCCGCCCACTCGTGCTGGGTCTCGACGCCGACGAAGGGCGCCTGGACGAGGTGGGGCTCCTTCTCCCGGGCGTGGACCAGCCGCAGCGGCACACCGCGGAGCAGCGCCTCGCGGGCCGCCCACTCGGCGGCGGCGGCGCTTTCGGGGGAGCCGTCGAGACCCGCGGTGACGGTGCCGTTCATGGGTGAACCTCCGGAAGGTGAGCGGTGCGGCCCGCGGAGCCGGGGCGGCCGCCCGCGGCACGCCCGGCCGTCCGGGCTGCCCACCGGCCCGGACGGCTGAGCGGCGTGCCCGGGGCAGCCGTGTCCGTTCCCGCGAGTCCCCCGATCCGGCCGGAGTAACCGGCCCCGGCCGGGGATCACACCTCCGGCCGGTCGCCGCCCCGGGAGCCGGTGGAGACGGCGGACCGGGAGAGCCGGGACGCGGACGCGGCGGGTGGCCACGACTCAGGGGAGCCGGGGCGCCCCTCGGGGTACGCTCCCCCGGACGGCGGGCTTCCGCCGTTTCGGCGGGGCGGCGGGCGGATACCGGGACACCGGCCGCCGACCGGGCCCTCCGGCTGTACAGCGGGACCAGAGTCCCTGTTCAGACCCCTCCCGCCGGCCGGAAACTGATCACACGGAGCCGGGACCGCCCGGATCCGTCGGCGCACGCGGCGCCGTCCACGCGATTTTCTGGAGGAGTCGGCATGAACCACCCTGTCACGGTCGGACTCGACGGTTCGCCCGAGAGCCTCGCCTCTGCCGAATGGGCCGCCGGGGAAGCCCTCCGCCGGAAGCTGCCGCTGCGGCTGGTTCACGTCCGCCCGCCGGCGCCGCCGACCCCGCCGGGCGGTGTGGACATCCACCACTGGGAGGAGAAGCTCCTCCGGGAGAACCGCGAGGCCCTGGAGCAGCGCCACCCCGGCCTGTCGGTGACGACCGGCCACATCACCGACCAGGACCCGGTGCACGCCCTGCTGGACGCCTGCGACGAGGCGGACCTGCTGGTCCTGGGGTCCCGAGGACTGAGCGGTATGGCCGGTTTCCTCCTCGGTTCCGTCGCCATGGCCACGGTCGCGCGGGCCGCGAAGCCCGTGGTGCTGGTGCGGGCGGCCACCGCCGGCGCCGGTGCCCCGGGTGCGACCACGCCGGCGGCCGGGGGCCGCGAGGTGGTGCTGGGCTGGGACGTCCGGCATCCGAACGACGCCCTGGTGGAGTTCGCGTTCGACGCCGCCGAGCGGCGCGGTGTTCCGCTGCGCGTGGTGAGCGCCTGGGCCCCGGCCCCCGCCCTCCGCTACGAGCCGACGGCGGCGGCCGGGGGGAACCTGGAGCCCAGCACCGAGGAGCTGGCCCGGGAACGGGCCGAGACGCTAGAGGGTCTGCTGCGGCCGTGGCGGGAGGCGCACCCCGGCGTCGAGGTGATCCCGCGCGTGCCGCTCGGAAGCGCCGGACGGGAGCTGATCGAGGCCGCCGAGGACGCGAGTCTGGTGGTCGTCGGCCGGCGGCGCACGTCCGGCCTGCACATCGGGCCGCGGCTCGGTTCGGTGGCGCACGCGGTGCTGCACCATGTGTCCGCTCCGGTCGCCGTGGTGCCGCACGACTGACGCCGGACCGGCCGGCCCCGGAACACCGGGCCCGCCGCCGTCCCCCCGTTCGGTGCGGGGAGACGGCGGCGGGCCCTGCCGTGTCCGCCGGCCCGTCCCGGGGCCGGCGCGGTCAGAGGGCCCGGAGCCCGGCGATCACATCGCGCAGGATGCTCTCGTCCGGCAGTTCCGCCGGGGGCACCGGGCGGGAGACCCGGACCAGGTCCTCGTCGATGAGATCACCGATGAGCACCCGTACGACCCCCACCGGCAGATCGAGGTCGGCCGAGAGTTCGGCCACGGACTGCGGGACGTCCCGGCACCGCTCGACGATGTCGATGTGCTCCGGGGAGAGCGTGTGGTCCACGGCCGAGTGGCCCGTGTAGAGATCGGTCGTCCCCCGGTCCTGGGCGACGACGACGGCGATCAGGTCGAGCTTGTCCTCCGCCGCGCTGCGGGTGCGTCCGCGCGTCATCGCGTACGGCCGCACGACCGGTCCGGCCTCGTCGTCGAACCAGTGCCCTTCCCCCTGGCCGTCTTCGCTCATGCCACCCCCCGTCACCCTCCGCCGGCCACGTCTTCGCGCGGGGCGGTACCGAGGTGCGCGCCCACCCGCTTGACCAGCAGAGTCATCTCGTATGCGATCTGGCCCACGTCGGAGTCCGCGTCCGCCAGCACGGCCAGGCAGCTGCCGTCGCCCGCGGCGGTGACGAAGAGGAACGCCTCGTCCAGCTCGACGACGGTCTGCCGGACCCGGCCCGCCTCGAAGTGCCGGCCCACGCCCCTGGCCAGGCTGTGGAACCCGGACGCGACGGCCGCCAGATGTTCGCCGTCCTCGCGGCTGAGGTCCTGGGAGGTACCGGTCGGCAGCCCGTCACGGGACAGCACCAGGGCCTTCCGGATGCTGCCGACGCGCTCCACCAGCTCGTCGAGGAGCCAGCTCAGCTCGCCCGCTCCGCCCCGTGCGGCGTTGCGTCCCATGGCCTGCGGTGAGGTCATCGACCGTTCCCCTCATGTGTCGTTCCTGGTGCTGTGTCCCCGGTGGTTCCGGTGTCGTCACCGTCGTGTGCCCGGCCGCGCTGCCAGCCGCGCTGGAGCGAGGCCATACGGGCCCGCACCTCCTCGGCGTCGCGGTCGGGCTCCGGGTCCGCTGTCTCCGGCGGCGGCTCGGACCGTGGTCCGTGCTCCGCCTTGAGCTGGGGGGCGAGGCTCGCCTGGCGGACGCGCTTGGGCAGTCCGCCCGGGCCGACGGGCCCGGCGCCGGGCCCGGTCTCGCCGTCGGGGGCGGGGTGCGGCGGGCGGCGTCGACGGGCGGCCGTGGTCGGAGACCAGGACCGGGGTGCCGCGGCGGGCCGCGGCGCGGAACGGGTGACCTCCGGTCCCGCCGTGTCGCCGTCGCGTGCCTGCTGGTGCTGCTCCGCGGCCGGCGCGGCGGGCGGACCGGGGCGGTCCCGCCGCGCGGAGCGGTCGGGGCGTTCGGTGCGCTCGTCCCGGTCGCCGTGCCAGCCGGTGCGCCGGCGGGCCCGGAAGAGCAGCCCCTCGTGGTCGACCTCGTCCTCGGGTGCGTCCGGCGCCTCCAGTTCGACGGGGCCGTCGAGGGCCGGCATACCGCGCCGCGAAGGGCCGCCCAGCGGGACGGGCACCTGGGCGAGGGCGGCGAGCTTGCCGCCCGGGGCCGCCGTCTCGGTGGTGTCCTCGGAGCGGTCCCGGCCCTCCGGCGCCTTCTCGGTGAGGAGGGCGGCGGGGATGAACACGACCGCCGTGGTGCCGCCGTACGGGGAGGTCTGGAGGGAGACCCGGACCCCCTGCCGCTGCGCGAGCCGGCTGACGACGAAGAGGCCGAGCCGGTCGGTGTCGGAGAGTTCGAACTCGGGGGTCTCGGCCAGCCGGAGGTTGGCGTCGAGCAGCGTCTCCGGTGTCATTCCCAGACCGCGGTCGTGGATCTCCAGGGTGAAGCCGTTGGCGACCCGCTCGCCGTGCACCTGCACGGCGGTGTGCGGGGGCGAGAACACCGTGGCGTTCTCCAGCAGTTCGGCGATCAGGTGCGTGAGGTCGGCGACGGCCGGCCCGGCGACCGCCAGCCGCGGCAGCCGGCGCACCTCGACGCGCTCGTAGTCCTCGACCTCGGCGACGGCGGCCCGGACCACGTCCATGAGCTGGATGGGCTTGCGCCACTGCCGGGCGGAGGCCGCGCCGGAGAGGATGACCAGGCCCTCCGCGTGGCGGCGCATGCGGGTGGTGAGGTGGTCGAGCTTGAACAGGTCGGCGAGCTCGTCGGCGTCCTGGGTCCGGCGCTCCATGGTGTCGAGCAGGCTGAGCTGCCGGTGGAGCAGCACCTGGCTGCGGCGGGCGAGGTTGACGAAGACCTCGGAGACGCCGCGGCGCATGTCGGACTGTTTGACGGCCGCCTCGACGGCGGCCCGCTGCAGGGTGTTGAGGGCCTGGCCGACCTGCCCGATCTCGTCCTGGCCGTACTCCAGCCGGGGCGCCTCGGCCTCGACGTCGACCTGTTCCCCGGCGGCGAGCCGGCGCATGACGGCCGGCAGCCGGACCCCGGACATCTCGTGGGCGTCCCTGCGGAGCCGGCTGAGGTCGCGGGCGAGGCTGCGGCCGATGCGGAACGAGATCGCGATGGAGGCGATCACCAGGAGGAAGCCGAGCACGGCCACCGCCGCCGCCTGCAGCAGAACGCGGGTGACGTGCGGCTCGACGCGCTCCTGGTAGCGGCCGATGGCCTCGATGCCCATCCGGTCGAGATCGGACAGGGCGGTCTCGGCGGCGGACTGCCACCGCTCGGCGTTGACGTCCTCCAGCCCCTCCGGGCCCTCGGAGATCAGCTTCTCCTCGGTGGCGCGCAGTTCGGAGGTCTCGGAGCCGGTCCAGAACTTCTCGTAGCGCTCCCGCTCGGCGGCGGGGAGCTGCGCCAGGTTGAGGCTGTAGAGGAGCCTCCGGTCGGCCACACGGTCGGCGAACTTCCGCAGGTCGCCCTCGGACAGGGTGCCCGCGGTGAGCGCGGCGGCGAGCAGCGAGTCCTCGCGGGCCAGGGCCTCGCGGGCGCGGATGGTGCCGATGTGGGCGCGCCCCTCCTGGTCGAGCTCCAGCTCGTCGAGGGCGTAGGCGTGCAGGGCGAGCAGCAGTTCGTGGCAGGGGTCGACGAGTTCGTTGTACGTGGTGAAGGCGTCGGCGGGGGCGAGGGTGCCCTCCTGGGCCTTGCGGCGGACGCTGTCGAGGCCCTCCAGCTCGTCCTCCAGGTCGTGCACACGGTCCCGGGCCCCGCCATCGCCGTCGATCTTCTCGTGGACGCCCTCAGCGGCCAGGGCGGTGCGGAAGGCGCCCAGCGCTTCGTCGGTGGCGCTCTCCGTGCGGTGCAGCTCGGCCAGGGTGTCGGCGCTGCGCGGGTCGGCGAGGTAGACCAGGGTCTGGCGGCGTTCCCGCTGCAGGGTCTGCGCGAGCTGCTCGGCGGGTATGCCGACGTTGTCGATGAGCGGGCTGATGTCGAGCAGCCGCTTGGCCTGGCCGCCGGTGAGCGCCGTGGCCAAGGCCCATGCGGACACGAGCGACACCAGCGGCACCAGCAGCAGCGCCACGATCTTCCTGCGGATCGACTTCCCGCGAAAGCGCATGGCCTCCCCCACTGTCAACCCCGGCTCGCCGGAGGTGGTGTTCCGTATTCCGTCTGCAAACGGCGTGAGCCTACTACTGCGAGGGTGGCAACTCGAAGACCAGTCCGGGTATCCGCGCATGTGCCGGTAAAGCCCCGACCCGGAGCTGTCGGATGATTCCAGGACATCACACCGGGAGGGTCCGCGCAGGCAAGAGCGCGCAACACCTCGTGAACGCGGCCATGTTGGCCGGAAAGCGATGAGCCCGGGAACCTCTGCCCCTTTCCGGTCGTGGTCCCTGGTGGAGGGGCGGAAGCGGATTTCTCCCCCACTCCGGTTTTCGGAACGACGCAAGGCGGGCAGCCGACCGGATAACCGGACTCCCGGGCCCGGCCCGGCACCACCGCCCGCGGGGGGAAGTGAAGGTTTGATGGACACGCAGACACACCGCCCGACCGAGGGCGGCGCGGGATCTCCGCATGAGGCGCGGGATCACGTCATCCCGGCGGACCCGTCGTTCGACGCACCCGAGGCGGGCACGCTGTGGACGGTCGAGCCGGCGGTCCGGCCGCCGCTCCCCGAACCGGTCCGCTCGGCCGCCGTGCGGGCGGGCATCATCGTCGCCGTGACCCTGATCACGGCCATGGTCGCCTTCTTCTGCACCATGGCCGCCGTGTGGGCGGCCCTGCCCGCCGTCCTCACCACCGTGGCCATGACCATCGCCGCCACCTGGAGCGTCCTCGACGTCTGGATCACCCGGCAGGTGTGGAACCAGCGGCACGGCGTCGTCTCCGTCCCGAGCAGTACCGCGCGGGCCCTGCGGCGCGAGCGGCGGCGGGCCCGGCGCGCGGCGCGGGCCGCCGCGCGGGAGGCCGCACGGAAGACGGCCGGGAAGACGGCCGGGAAGACCACCCGCTCCTCGCGGCCCGCGGGGCGCCGCCTGTCCTCGGTCTAGGCTCTCCCCGCTCCGGGCTCTCCCCGCTCTCCCCGGCCGGCTGCCGGGCCGGCCCGGACTCCCGGGCTCCTGACGGCCGCCCGGGGCGCCGCCGGGTGTCCCGGCCGCCGACTCGGCCTGTCCTCCCTGCTGGGACTACTCCGTCTGCTCCCGGGCAGCCGGCGCTTCCGCCCCGCCACCGTTCTCCGGCGGGCGGCGGAACATCCGGGTGGCGGTGATCTCCCCGTGCACCGTCTCCCCCGCGTCCTGCCGGGGCAGGCCGGGGCGCAGATGCTCCTCCACCCGGATGTACTTCAGCCCGGCCCGCAGGTCGGCGTCGTTCCGCAACCTGATCACCAGCGGGAACTCAGCGAGCGCCGTGGTGTCGAACAGCCCGGTCGTGTAGAGGAGCTGCACGCCGAGGGCGTCCGCCACCGCCCGCTGCAGCTCCAGCAGATAGGTGGCGTTGGCCCGGCCGATCGGGTTGTCGAGGAAGAGCGTGCCCGCGTGCCGGTGCCGGTCGCGGCCGCGGTCGTTGCTGCGGAGCGCGGCCATGGTGCAGTACAGCGCGATGGCGGCGGTGAGCAGCTGGCCGCCGGAGAAGACGTCCCCCATCTGGCCGACCGGGACGCGCTCGGCGCGCAGCACCGCGTCCGGTTTGAGGATCTCCACGGCGATGCCGCGCGGCTGGAGGGCGGCCGCGACCCCGCGCAGCAGCAGGGTCATGCCGTCCCGGCGCAGATCGGAGTTCTTGCGCACGGCGCCGCGGGTGGCCTCGTCGATCACCTCGCCCAGCCGCTCGGTGAGCGTCGCCTGGTCGGGCTCCTCGAAGCGGATGCGCAGGAACTCCTGTCCCGACCACTCCCCCAGCCCGCCGGGCAGCCTCGACAGCCGCTGCGCCGACCGCAGCGTGGCCAGGGAGGCGTCCACCAGTCCGCGCAGCCGGTCGACGATGCTGTCCCGGTTCCGCTCCAGCTGCTCCAGTTCGTCGGTGAGGACCCGCAGCCGGGGCGCGAACGCCTCCCGCCAGGCCCCGGCGTGCTCGGCGAGGGCGGCGGCGGGCAGTTCCCTGATCTGCTGGCGGGCGGGGGTGCGGACCTGCTCGTAGCGGGCGGAGTTGGCGTGCCGTACGAGGACGTCGCCGGCCTCGCGGACCGCCGACTCGGCGGCGGAGAGGTCGGCGGCGCAGCCGCGGAGCGACCGCCGCGCCTCGGCGGCGGCCCGCCGGGCCTCCTCCGGTCCCCCCGGGTAGGGCGCGGGCGGCTCCTCGCCGTCGTGCTCGCCGGCCCGGTCCGGCTCGCGCAGCAGTTCGCGCAGGAAGGCGGCCGTGTCGTCGAAGCCGCTCGCCGCCTCCTCGGCCGAGCGGTGGGACCGCAGCAGCCCCGCATGGGCGGCTCCGGCCGTCTCCCACGCCTCCTCGTGCCCGGCGAGTTCGGCGGTGGCGGTGCGCAGCAGGGCCTTGGCCTCCTCGGCACCGGCGGGGACCAGCTCCGCGGGCAGCTCCGTGTAGGCGTCCCCGGGGTGTCCGTCGGGCCCGGGCGGCGGGGCGAGCCGTTCGGCCTCGCCCCGGTAGCGGCCGAGCTGTTCGCTGGCGGCCGAGGCGCGCGACTCCAGCAGCTGCACCCGGGACTCCGCGCGGGCGGCGGCCGCTTGGCGGGACGGGCCGTCGGCGCCGTCGGCGCTGTCCAGGAGCTGGGCGGCGCGGGTGCGCACCTTGTTGGTGAGCCGGTCGAGTTCGGCGCGGGCCGCGCTCTCGTCGCTCTCCGCGCGGGCCTGTTCGGCGCGGAGGTCGGCGCCGACGCCGACCTTCTCGTAGAGCTGTGAGGCGGCCCGGTAGGCCTCGCGGAGATCGGGGAG
This sequence comes from Streptomyces sp. MNU89, assembly GCF_020982505.1. Lineage (NCBI taxonomy): Bacteria > Bacillati > Actinomycetota > Actinomycetes > Kitasatosporales > Streptomycetaceae > Streptomyces > Streptomyces sp. MNU89. The sequence goes on from NZ_JAJKLL010000001.1 coordinate 370,295, forward strand.
GGCGGCGCCGCGGGCCTCGGCGGCATCACGCCCCTCCCGGGCCGCGTCCTCGGCGACGCCGGCGATCTCGGCCCGCTCGGCGCGCAGGGTGCGGGCGGTGCGCCGGGCGTCGTCCGCGGCGCGCTGGGCGGCGCGGCGGTCCTCGTCCGCGGCCCGGGCCCGCTCCCAGCAGGCCGTGGCGCGCGCCTCGGCCTCGGCGATCTCCTCCGCGGTCTCCCGCAGCCGGCTCTGCCAGCGGGCCCGTTCCCGGAGCCGGAAGGCGAGACCCGAGAGGGCGTCGGCGGTGCGGCGGGCGCGCTGCGCGGCCTCCTGCCGCTCGTCCGCCACCGAGGCGGCTCCGGCCGCCGCCTCCTCCGCCTCGGCGCGGGCGGTCCGGGCCTCGGCGAGCCGTTCCCGGGCATCTGCGGCCGCGTCCCGGGCCGAACGGGCCGCCTCCGCCAGCTCGGTGAGCCGGCCGGGCGGGCAGTCCTCGCGCCAGGAGGCGATCCGGGCGGCCAGCGCCCTGTCCCCCGCCAGCCGGGCCGCCAGGGCGCGGATCTCCCGTCGCGGGCGGCGGCGCGGGCCCGGCGGGCCCGCCGCTCGTCGTCGGCGGCGTGCTCGTCGTGCATGGCCGGGTTCGGCGGGACGAGAAAGACCTCCGCCCCGGGGCCGCTCCCGCCGCCCGCGCCGGCCGGCGGGGGCGGGGCGAGCAGCGCGGCGGCGGTGCCGACGGCCACGGCCGAGCGGGGCAGCAGCGCGGCGCCCGCGAGCACCTCGCGGGCGCGGGCGTGGGTGGCGGGGTCGGTGATGACGACGCCGTCGACGAGCTCGGGGCGGGCCGCGAGCACCGTGGCGTGGTCCTCCGGGGCCACGGCCTGGGCGAGGTAGCGCCAGCCGGGCAGGGCGGGGATGCCGTGCTCGCCGAGGTACTCGACGGCGGCCAGGACGTCGGGGCCGGGCGGCAGGAGTCCGCCGTCGCCGAGGGCGCCGAGGATACGGGCGTCGTCGGCGGCGGCCGTCCTCAGTTCGAACAACTGCCGCTCCGCGGAGGTGACTCCGCGGTCGAGCAGATCGCGCAGCGCCTCGGCGTAGCGGTCCAGTTCCTCGACGGTCAGCGGACCGTCCCCGGTGCCGTTCCCGTGAGCCGTCTCCGGACCGGTCCCCGGCGCGGCGGCCGGTCCCGTTCCGGCGGCCGCGGTACCCGCCGGGCGCCCGGACGCCGTCCCCGGCGGCGCCGTGCCCCTCCCGGGGCCGGACGGGACGCCGCCGTCGGCCGCTTCCCCGCCGTCCGCCCGACCGTTCGAACTCCCCTCGGCCGCGGGGTCTCGGGGCCCCGGGGGTCACCGGACCGGCCCGTATCGCCGGGCCCCGTGCCCCGCCCCCGGTGGCCCGCGGATCCTCCGGGCCGCCCGGGTGCGGGACCGCCGCGACGCGGGTCCGGGCGGGGCGGCGGCGGCCGGGCCGGACGGGGCCGAGCCGGCGCCGCGCGGAGCCGGTACGGCGGCCGTTCCGGCCCGCCCCGGGCCGCGGTCCCGCCGCCGTCCGCGGAGCCCGGTTCGGCGGCCGCCGCCGCGCCGGGTGCCGGAAGGCTCAGCAGTTCGGCGAGACGGGGTTCCGCGGCGATGGCGGCGGCGGCGCGCTCGGCGGTGTGGGCGGACTCCGCCGCGCGGGCGGCGTCCCCGGCGCGGGAGGCGGCCAGATCGGCCCGGGTCTCCTCGGCCGCGGCCTCCCGGGCCCGGTCGGCGGCCTGCCGGGCGGTGTCCCGGGCGGCGTCCGAGGCGGCGACCGCGGTCCGTACGGCCTCACCGGCGGCGAGCGCGGCGCGCGCCGGGTCCGCGTCGGGCGCGGTGTCGTCGAGCCAGCCGGAACGGACGGCCTCCGCCGTCTCCTGTTCGACCTCGGCGAGCCGCTGACGCAGATGTTCGGCCTCGCTGCGGGCGCGCTGGGCGGCGGTCGCGGCCTCGGTGGCACCGCGGTGGGCGGTCTCCCCCTCGCTCTGGAGGGCGGCGGAACGGGCCTCTTCCCCGGCCGCGATCCGCTCACCGTTCTCCACGGCCGCGTCCAGGGCGCCGACCAGTTCGGCGGCGGCGGTCGCCCGGGCGGCGAGCGCCGGGGCGGCGTCGCGCTCGGCCTCGCGGATGGCGGCGGCGACGCGCGCGGAACGGTCGGCGGCGGCCCGGTGGCGCAGGACGGCCTCCGCCGCCTGCCAGGCGGAGAGGAGGGTGCGGGCCTCGCCCAGCTCCCGCTTCTGCGCGGCCGCGGCCTTCTCGGCGGCGGCGAGGGCCAGCGAGGCGTGCCGGTAGGCGAGTTCGGCGGCGATCAGGGAGCTGCGCTCGCGGGCGCGCTCCGCCTCGGCGACGGTCCGCTCCGCGGCGGTGACCTGCCCGGCCAGTTCGGCGGCCCGGCCGCGCTCCTCGCGGGCGCGGGCGGCAAGCCGCCGGACGAGGGTGCGGGTGCGCCGCTCGGCCCCGGCGTGCACCTCGCGGGCGCGCTCCCGTTCCGCCGCGGCCTCCGTGATCCGGCCGAGCAGGTCGACGGAGCCGGCGGTGAAGTCCCGTTCGGCCGTGAGTTCGGCACGGCGGCCGAGCTTGTGGGCGAAGCCGTGCACGAGGTCGGCGAGGCCGTCGGTGTCGCGGGTGTCGGTGACGGCACGCAGCAGCAGGTCGGCGAAGTCGGCGTCGTTCTTGACGGCGAAGAGGCCGGCGGCCTCGCCCTCGTCGGCGTTCATCTCCCGCTGGTAGCGGAAGAGTTCCGGGTCGAGGCCGAGTTCGCCGAGGTGCTCGTTCCAGCGCTCGTGGATCTCCTCCCAGACCACGTCGAGGTTGGGGTAGGCCCGGCCCGCCTCGGTGAGGGCGTCGCGGAACCCCTTCATGGTGCGGCGGCGGCCCCGCGCGCCGGACACGCCCTCGGCGGGGGCCCGGACTGCGGTGGACTCGGCCACCGGCAGCGAGTCCAGGCTCATCCCGGGGCCGGGGCGGAAGGAGTACCAGGCCTCGGCGAACTTGCGCGGGTCGGAGGAGACCTGGCGGCCGCGCCACTCGCTGACCTTGCCGACGACGACGGTCTCACCGGTGAGGGTGTGCGTCCACTCCAGGGCGACGTGCCCGCAGTCGTCGGCGAGGAGGAACTTGCGGAGCACGCCCGAGCTGGCACCGCCGAGGGTGTTGCGGTGGCCGGGCAGCATCACGGAGAAGATCAGTTTGAGCAGGACGGACTTGCCGCCGCCGTTCTCCAGGAAGAGCACCCCGGCGGGGGCCGGGCGGCGCGGCGGCCCGGTGGGCTCCTCCTCGAAGAAGTCCGCCTGGGCGGGGCGGGATGGGCCACGGGGTCGCCGACGCCGCGCAGATCGAGCACGGTGTCGGCGTAGCGCGCGCCGGCGGGGCCGATGGAGTAGAGGCGGACCCGGGACAGCTCGTACATGGCGGCGGACTCTCGGTGTGATGCGGACGGTCGGGTCTGGCGGCCGGCGTTCCCGGAGGAGGCGGTTCGGGAGATCCCGCCCCGGGCGCCGGTGCGCCGGGCCCCGTCAGGTGTGGAAGGGCAGTCCGGCGTCGGCGACGAGTTCGTCGCTCTCGTCGGGGGGCAGCAGGGTCGGGGTGCCGTCGCCGACGGCCACGATGCCGAGCTCCAGCAGCTCGGCCAGCGCGGCGGAGCCGGCCATGTCGCGCACCTGGAGCTGGTACCGGGCGGTGGTGCGGTACGAGCCTCCGGCGTCGTCCCCGGTGCGCTGGAGGAAGCCGGAGTCGGTGAGGAACGCGACGGCCTTGCCGACGATGCCGGTGGTCGAACCGGCCAGCCGGCGGGCGTCCTTGGTGGCGCCGGTGGCGCTGCGCCGGGACCACACCCGCCAGGCGGCCTCCAGCCCGGGGGCACCGGTGGCCGGGTCGGTGTTCTCGCCCGCCGCCTCGGCGCGCTCCTCCAGCCGGCGGCAGGCCTGCCGGACGAAGGCGTCCACGCCGTTGACGGTGATCCGGCCGATGTAGCCGTCGTCGGCCAGGTCCTCGGGGCGGGGGAAGGCGAGGGCGGCGACGGCGAGATGGGCCAGGCCGTGCAGGAAGCGGTCGGTGGTGTCGGAGACGGCCCGGCGGGCGTAGTCGCCCATGCGGACGGCGAAGACGGAGTCCTCGGCGGCCGTCACCACCATGCCCGCGCGGGACGACACCTCCAGGACGACGAGGCCGAGCCCGGTGGCGACCGCGTCGGCGAGCCGGGCGAAGGCCGGGTCGTCGCGGTGCCGGCGCAGCAGTTCGGCGTAGTCGGCGTCGCGGGCGGGGAGCAGCCTCGGCTGGAGGCCGTGGGAGACGAGCCGCGCGGCGTCGGCGGCGTCGGCCGGGGTGACCGCGGCGGTGGCCGCCGGGACGCGCGGTGCGGTCTCCTCCCGGTCGCCGGGCGGCGGGGAGCCGTCGCCGGGCAGGCCCCGGGAGCCGTCGTCCGTGCCGTACTCGTTCACTGCTGTCGCTCCTTGCCGGGTGCGGGGGCCGGGGGCGTCACGCCGCCTCCGTGCTGCGGTCCGCGGCCATGCCCGCCGCGTCGAGCAGGGCGGTGCCGACGATCAGGTCGGCACCGCCGTACTCCGGGTCGTCGAGCTGGACGCCGTCGTCCACGGCGAACAGCAGGCGCTGCTCGCCCTGGCGGTAGGCGGTGCCGACCGGCGGGCTCGCTGCGTGCACCGCCAGCAGCGCGACGAGATAGGGCAGTTCGGGGTCCTGGCGGCGGGCCTCGGCCAGCAGCCCGGAGAGCCGGCGCGGGGCGTCGGGCGGCAGGTCGAGCAGGTCCAGGGCGCGGGCCAGCTGCTCCTCGCTGAACCGGCTGTCGTCGGGCGTGGTGACGAGGTCCGGCTCGGGCATCTCCGCGCCGAGGTGCTCGCGTTCGGCAGGCGGGGTGAGGAGCAGGGCGGTGAGGTCGCCGAGGCGCACGGCCGGGGGTGTGCGCAGGCCGGTGCCGCGGGCGAAGAAGGCGTCGGTGACGGGCAGGGCCCGTTCCACGGGCAGCGGCAGCAGCGGCGCGAGCAGCTGGCCGTACAGGTCGAGCCCGGCCCGCGCGGAGGGCGGGGCGAACGCCTGCCGGTCCTGCTCGGCGCGGAACAGCGGGCCGGCCTCCAGCAGCCGGGACTGCAGCTGGGTGTGGCGCCGGACGCAGTCCTTGACGATGTCCACGAGCTCGGCGGCGCGCCGTTTGTGCTCGGCGTCCTCCGCCTCGTCGCGGGCGCGGCGGATGTTGGTGAGGATGGCGTTCTCGTGGCGGTAGCGGTCGGCGACGTGGTCGAGCGCCTCCGCGATCAGATCGGGCACCCGGTTCAGCCAGTCGACGGCGCGGACGTTGCGGCGGGTGGCCTCCAGGGTGCGGCGCAGCGTCTCGGCGTACTGCACGGTGCGGTAGCGGGCCTGTTCGGCCGCGAGCTGGGCGTCGGCGAGCCGGCCCCGGCTGATCAGCACCTCCAGCTTGACCTCGGCGGCGATCTGCGCGCTCGTGACGTCCGTGTCGAGGGCGCCGACCAGGACGTTGACCGCCTCGTCGGTGGTGCGCAGATAGACACCGCCACCGGGCCCGGGGACCTCCTCGATCAGCTTGAAGTCGTAGTCCCGGCGGACGTAGCGGCCGTCGGGACCGAAGGTGCCGTAGACCGCGCGGAAGCCGCGGTCCACGCTGCCGACGTTGATGAGGTTCTCCAGGACCCAGCGGGCGACCCGTTCGTGCTCGGCGGCGGGGCGCTCCGGGGCCTGCGCGGCGACCCGGGGCAGCAGCCGGGCAACGACCTGCTCGTGGTCGGCGCCGGTGTCGAAGTCCATGTTCAGCGTGACGAGGTCGATGGCGGCCAGCGCCGTCTCCGCCATCGCGTAGACCGTGTACTCACCGGCGAGGTTGGCCTTGCGCGCGTCGAGGTCGTGGAGCGGCGCGGTACAGGCGAGCGCGCGCAGCCGACGGGCCAGCCCCTCGTCGGCGGCGGGCCCGGGGCGGGCCGGGCCACCGAACCGGGCTGGACCCCACTGAGCTGCGGCGGAGCGGATTCCGAGGCGTGCGACTTCACGACGCACAGAGTAGGTCCTCGCGCTGACATCCTCCCAAACGGCGCGGATGGGACCGGCCGCGGCGGCTCAGGGAAGGACGTCCGCGGGGGTGCGCACCGCCCGGCGCAGGCGGGCCGCGTCCCGGCTGGGGGGCGCGCCGAACTGGCGGCGGTACTCCCGGCTGAACTGTGACGGGTTGTCGTAGCCGACACGGTGGCCGACCCCGGTGACGTCGCCGGGGCGGGCGGCGAGCATCAGCCGGGCCTCCTGGAGCCGGATCTGCTTCTGGAACTGGATCGGGCTCATCGCGGTCACCGCGCGGAAGTTGCGGTGGAAGGCGGAGACGCTCATGCCGGACAGCCGCGCCACGTCCTCGACGCGGAAGGGCTCCGCGTAGTGCTCGCGGATCCAGCGCACGGCCCGCGAGATGTGGCTGAGGCCGCTGTCGGGCAGCCCGAGCTGACGGACCGTCGCGCCCTGCTCCCCGGTGATCAGGCGCCACAGGATCTCGCGCTTGACCAGCGGGACCAGCACGGCCCGGTCCCGCGGCTCGTCCAGCAGGCGCAGCAGCCGGACCACCGCGTCGAGCAGGGCGGCCGGAGCGTCGCTGACGGCGATCCCCGGCGGCGCGCCCGCCCCCGCGCGGCGCCTGTCCCCGGGGCCGGCCTGCAGCAGCAGTTCGGCGACGGCGGACGGTTCCAGTCTCAGGCCGAACCCCAGGGCCGGCCGCCCGGGATCGGCCCGGGTGAACTGCCCGGTGACGGGCAGGTCGACCGACGCGACCAGGTACTGCCCGGCGCGGTACTCGTACACCCGGTCCCCCAGGGCGAGCCGCTTGGCGCCCTGGGCGATGACCGCCAGCACCGTGCCGGACATCGAGGGGGCCGGCGGGTCCGGCCGGTCGACCTTCGAGACGAGGACGCCGTCGACGGCGGTGGTCGAGTCGGGCCGGGCGTGCCGGGCCAGCAGGGTGCGGAGCTCATCGAGGTCCATGTGCCCATTGCAGCACCCATCCGCGCCCCGGCTCCCCAAGCCGCCAGGATCGTGCAAGGACCAGCGAGCATCGTTCTAACGTTTCCGCAGGTCAGGGCAGTTGACTGGAGTCACCTCACTCCACCACGGCGAAAGAAGGCAGCCATGACCGCCCACTACGGCTTCACCGCCACCCTGACCGCCGAACCCGGCAGCGGCGACCGGCTCGTGGATCTCCTGCTGACCGGCCTGGACGAGGGCGCCCCGGGTTCGAGTGAGCACTGCGTGGTGTATCTCGTCTCCCGTTCCGCGTCCGAGCCCGACGTCGTCCACGTCATCGAGGGCTGGACCAGCGAGGAGGACCACCACCGGATCTTCGCCGGCGAGGCCGCCAGGGCCATCGTGGCGCGGATCGGCGGACTGCTGGCCAAGGAGGCCCAGTACACCGATTACGTGCCGGTGCACGGCAAGGCCGCGTTCTGAGCCGCCCGGCGTCCGCACCGGCCCCTCCCCGCCGCCCTCGGCGCCCCGGCATCCCGGCACCCCGAAGCCCCGGCGCCCCGGCGAGCGACTCCCTTCCCCGTCCGTCCGCACCACCCGATGAAAGGCGACCGGCATGACCACGGCACACCCCGCCCTGGACCCCGAACTGCGCGCGCTGCTGGCCGGAATACCCCGGATACCGGCACTCGATCCGGACGTCCTCGCGCAGCTGCGCCGGCTGCCGCCGGCGCCGGTCGACGCCCTCCTCTCCCACCGCCGGGCCGGCCACCGCGAGGTCACCGTGCCCGCCGGGGACGGCGCCGGGATCCCCCTGTCGGTCTTCACCCCCGCGGACACCGGCGGCGCCGCCCCCTGCGTCTACTGGATGCACGGCGGCGGGATGGTCATGGGCGACCGCTTCTCACAGATCGACATCCCGCTGGAGTGGCTCGACGCGTTCGGCGCGGTCGTGGTCTCCGTGGAGTACCGGCTCGCACCGGAGGCCACCGGCACCACTCCGGTCGACGACTGCTACCGGGGACTGCTCTGGGTCGCCGAGCACTCCGCCGAACTGGGCGTCGACCCCGCCCGGATCGTCGTCGCCGGCGCCAGCGCGGGCGGCGGCCTCGCCGCCGGCGTCAGCCTGCTGGCCCGCGACCGCGGCACCCCGGCGATCGCCGCGCAGATGCTCGTCTGCCCCATGCTCGACCACCGCAACACCAGCGTCTCCAGCCTCCAGTACGCGGACGGGCCCGGTGTCTGGACGCGCCAGATGAACGAGTTCGGATGGCGCAGTCTCCTCGGCGGCCTCACCGGCGACGAGGTGCCCGCGTACGTCTCGCCCGCGCTGGCCGACGATCTCTCCGGTCTGCCGCCGGCCTACATCGACACCGGCTCCGCCGAAGTCTTCCGCGACGAGGACGCCGACTACGCCACCCGCGTCTGGGCGGCCGGCGGCCAGGCCGAACTCCACGTCTGGGCGGGCGGCTTCCACGGCTTCGACGCGCTGTTCCCGCGGGCGCGGATCTCGGCCACCGCCCGCCGGACCCGCACCGACTGGCTCGCGCGGGTCCTGTCCCCGGACCACCCGCCGCGTAGCGCCGCCGCTCCCCGCGCACATCGCCCCCCACACGTCCACACCGGTAACACCGCACCCAGGAGGAACACCATGCAGGTCGCCATCGTCACAGGCGCCAGTTCGGGCATCGGGCAGAGCGCCGCGATCGAGATCGCCCGACGGGGAACCGGGGTCGTCCTGACCTACGGCCGCAACCGGCGGGGAGGACTCGAAACGGCCGCCGCCATCGAGAAGGCGGGCGGCACGGCCGTCGCGCTGCCGCTGGACGCCGGCGACACCGGCACCTTCGCCGCATTCCGCGACACGGTGGCCGGCGTACTGCGCGACACCTGGCAGCGCGACACCTTCGACTGCCTGGTGAACAACGCCGGTTTCTCCCGCACCTCACTGATCGAGGACACCACCGAGGAGGAGTTCGACCAGCTCATGCGGGTCCTGCTCAAGGGCCCCTACTTCCTGACGCAGTCGCTGCTGCCGCTCATGGCGGACGGCGGCGCCGTCGTCAACACGAGCAGCAGCAGCGCCGCCGCGCGGACCGGCCTGGAGCCCGGCTACGCCGCCTACGCGTCGATGAAGGGCGGTCTGGACGTCCTGACCCGGTACATGGCCAAGGAGTTCGCCCCGCGGGGCATCCGTGTCAACGCCGTCTCCCCGGGACCGGTGCGCACCCGGATCGCCGGCGACGCCTTCACCCGGTTCCCCGAGGTGGTCCCGGCACTCGCCGCGAGGACCGCGCTCGGCCGGATCGGCGAACCCGGCGACATCGGAGCGGTGATCGCCGCCCTGGTCTCCGGGGAGAGCCGCTGGATCACGGCCCAGAACATCGGGGTGTCGGGCGGCTACGACCTGTAGCACCGGCCGGCCCCGCGCCGCCCGGGACCACCCGGAGCCACCGGGGCCGGCTGTCGGAGGGCGGTGGGATGCTTCTCACGTCACCGCACCGCCCCGGGTCCCCCGGCCGTCGTGGAGCCGGACCGGTACCGGCTCCGCTCCGGGGGCCGGGACCGACGGCCCGGAGCGGCCGCGGATACTGTTGTTCAACAATCCACGCCGTGTTCCGCTCGCCCACGGGGGGCCCATGGACCGCACCAACGCGCAGGCCGCGTCCGCCGCCGATCCCTTCGCGCCGCTCGCGGCCGACCGCGACCGGCTCGGACGCGGCAGTACGGCACAGCGCGTCGCCGACGTCCTGCGCGACCGCATAGCCGAGGGGACGCTGCCGCCCGGCACCCGGCTCTCCGAGGAGGCGCTGGGTGCCGCGCTCGGTGTCTCCCGCAACACGCTGCGCGAGGCGTTCCGGCTGCTGGCGCACGGCCGCCTGGTCGTGCACGAGGTGAACCGGGGCGTCCGGGTGCGGGTGCTGAGCCGTGCGGACGTCCTGGACATCTTCACCGTCCGGCGGGCCCTGGAGCTGGCCGGACTGCGCGCCGCGCCGGAGGCCCGCCCGAGTCAGCTGAGCGCTCTGGCGCAGGCGGTGGCCGGGGGCGAGGCCGCCGCGCGGGCCGGTGACTGGCGGGCGGTCGGCACCGCCGATCTGCGGTTCCACCGGGCGCTGGGCGGGCTGGCCGGCAGCCCCCGGATCGACGAGTACCTGAGCCGCGTCCTCGCCGAGCTGCGCCCCGCGCTGCTGGCGCTGCCCCGGGCCCGCTGGCTGAACGAGCCGCCGCCGGTCCGGAACCGGCGCTTGACGGATCTCCTGGAACGCGGTGCGCTGCACGTGGCCGAGGCGGAGCTGGAGAGCTCCCTCGCCGACTCCCGGCAGATGCTTCTGGACACGATGGGGAAGACCGCCACATGACCGCTTCCGCGCCTCCGTCCGCGCCCGTCATCGACCTCAACGCCGACCTCGGCGAGGGGTTCGGCCGCTGGAGCCTGACCGACGACGACGCCCTGCTGTCGGTCGTCACCAGCGCCAATGTGGCCTGTGGTTTCCACGCGGGCGACCCGTCCACGATGCGCCGGGTGTGCGAGCTCGCCGCCGAGCGGGGGGTGCGGATCGGCGCCCAGGTCGCGTACCGGGATCTGGCGGGCTTCGGCCGCCGCTCCATGGACGTGCCGCGCCGGGAGCTCGCCGACGAGGTCGCCTACCAGATCGGGGCGCTGGACGTCTTCGCGCGCGCCGCCGGTTCGCGCGTCGCCTATGTCAAGCCGCACGGCGCGCTGTTCAACCGGACGGTGAACGACGAGGAGCAGGCCGCCGCGGTCGTCGAGGGAACCGTGCTCGCGGCGGGAGGCCGTCCGCTGCCCGTCCTCGGGCTGCCCGGTTCGCGGCTGCTGGAGGCGGCGGAGGGCGCGGGGCTGCCCGCGGTCGCGGAGGCGTTCGCCGACCGCGCCTACTCCACGGACGGCACGCTGGTGCCGCGGGGCCGGCCGGGTGCCGTCGTCGAGGACCCGGAGGAGGTCGTGGCGCGCTCCCTGCTGATGGCCGTGGACCACCGGGTGGCGACCGCCGAGGGCGAGAAGATCACCGTGCGGGCCCGCTCCCTGTGCCTGCACGGCGACACCCCCGGAGCCGCCGCGCTCGCCCTGCTGGTCCGGGAGGCGCTGGTCGCCGACGGGGTGGCCCTGGAGCCCTTCGCATGAGGGTCCTGCGGGTGGGGCGGCACGCCCTGCTGGTGGAGCCCGGCGGCCCCGAGGCGGCGAGCGCGCTCCACGCCGAACTCGTGCGGCGCCGCGAGACGGGAGAGCTGCCCCCGGTGCGCGAGATCGTGCCGGCCGCGCACACCGTGCTCATCGACGGCCTGGACGACCCGCGGGCCCTCGCCTCCGACCTGGCCGGCTGGGAGCTGCCCCCGCAGTCCGCCGGGGCGGGGCGTACGGTCCGCCTCCCGGTCCGGTACGACGGCCCGGACCTGGCGGAGGTGGCGGAGCGCTGGGGCGTCCGCCCCGAGGAGGTCCCGGAGATCGTCGGCGGGGTGCGCTTCCGGGTGGCGTTCTGCGGTTTCGCCCCGGGGTTCGGCTATCTGACCGGGCTGCCGGAGCGCTACCGGCTGCCGCGCCGGCCGACGCCCCGGACGTCCGTACCGGCGGGGTCGCTGGCTCTCGCCGGGGAGTACGCCGGGGTGTATCCGCGCTCCTCGCCGGGCGGCTGGCAGCTGATCGGCAGCACCGGCGAGGTGCTGTGGGACCCGGCCCGCGAACCGGCCGCGCTGCTCGCCCCGGGCACGGAGGTCCGTTTCGTCGCCGCCGACGCCCCGGCGGCCGTGCGGGACGGCGCCCCGGCGGCCGTGCGGGACGGCCTCCGGTGAGCGCCGCCCAAGCGTCAACGGGCGTGCCCGGACCGGTGGTCCGGGCCGAGCGGCCGGGCGCGCTGACGACCGTCCAGGACCTGGGGCGCACCGGCCACGCCCATCTGGGGGTGCCCCGGTCCGGCGCGCTGGACCTCCCCGCGCACCGGCTGGCCAACCGCCTCGTCGGCAACCCCCCGGAGGCCGCGACGCTGGAGACCACCGTGAGCGGCGCCGCGCTGCGCGTACGGACGCCGGTCACCGCCGCCGTCACGGGCGCGCCCTGCGCGGTGAGGGTCGACGGCCGGCCCGCTCCCTGGGGGGCGCCGGTGCGGCTGCCGGCGGGCGCGGTCCTGGACGTCGGTCCGGCGGCCGGCGGCCTCCGCTCGTACATCGCCTTCGCGGGCGGGGTCGCGGCCGAACCCGTGCTGGGCAGCCGCTCCGCCGATCTGCTCTCCGGACTGGGCCCTCCCCCGCTGGCCGCCGGTGACGAACTCCCGCTCGGAACGCCGCACGGGCCGCCGGCCCCGGTGGACGCGGTGCCCTGCCCGGGTCCGCCCGCCGAGCTGGTACTGCCGGTGCTGCCGGGCCCGCGCCACGACTGGTTCGCGCCGGACGCGCTCCGCTCCCTGGCGCGCGCCCGGTACGCGGTGTCGCCCGCGAGCAACCGGATCGGGCTGCGCACCGACGGGCCGCCGCTGCGGCGCTCCCGCGCGGGTGAACTCCCCAGTGAGGGCATGGTGCTCGGCGCGGTGCAGGTGCCGCCGGACGGCCGTCCGGTCGTCTTCCTCGCCGACCATCCCGTGACCGGCGGCTACCCGGTGATCGGTGTCGTCCCGGAGGACCGCCTCTGGGCAGCAGCGCAGGCTCCCCCGGGCACGCCGCTGCGCTTCGTCCCGGTCAGCCGCTGACCGCCGGGCCGGAGCCCAGTGCGGGGTTGGGGGCCGCGGTGCGGGGCTCACGCGCGCCACGCCCGGCCGGCGCACGGCCGGAGCGGCCGGCCCCGCCGGCAGGCCGCGCCGCCCCGCTCACACCCCGCCGGGGGCGAATCCCGCGTCGGGGCCGATGCGGCTGCGGACGGCCGTCTGGACCTCGGCCTCCTCGGCGGGATCGGTGGCCAGCCGGCGCAGTTGTTCGATGACCCGGGTGTCTCCGATGGCGGCGTGCCGGGCGGCCAGTTCGCGGGTGGACTCCTCGCAGTCCCAGAGGCATTCGACGGCGAAGCCCGCCGCGAAGGAGGGATCGGTGGCGGCGAGGGCGCGGGCGGCCCGGCCGCGGAGCTGGGAGGAGGAGGTCTCGCGGTAGATGTGCCGGAGGACGGGGGCGGCGCTGTCGATCCGCAGCCGGCCGGTGCCGTCCACGAGGGTCCACAGATCGCGGGCGTCGGCTCCCCCGCTCCGCACCGTGCGGCGGAGCGCGGCCAGGACGAGGCCGGCGTCCCGCACGCCGCCGCGGCAGGCGAGCATCCCGGCCGCGGCGTTGCCGACGGCGTCGTCGCGGTGCGCCCAGGTACGGGCGCGTTCGAGGGCGGCGATGCTCCGCATCCGCTCGAAGGAGGCGAGGGCGGTCTCGGCGACGAGGCCGGGCGGGCCGGAGGAGACGGTGGTGCCCGAGGCGGCGAGGTCCAGCAGATCGAGGACGCCGGGGTCCTGACGGTCGGCGAGATGGCGGAGCGCGGCGCTGCGGGCGGCCTCGGGGCCGTTGCGGGCGGCTTCGAGGAGCAGCGGGCGGTCCTCGGGGCCGGCCACGGCGGCGAGACAGCGGGCGGCGGCCTCGTGCCGCGGCTGCTCCGGCTCCTCCTCGTAGGAGCGCTGGGCCCACTCCAGGATCTCCGGGACGCTCCAGCCGGGGCTGGGTCCGGCCGGCCTGAGCTGGCGCTGCCAGCGGTCGAAGGAGCCCTGTTCCCGTGCGGCGCGGACGCGGGCGGCGACGTCCGGGCCGGCGGCGCCGTCCGCCCACAGCCGCCAGGCCCGGGGTTCCCAGGCGTCGCGCACGGCGGCGGTGAGGGCGGCGTCGCCCTCCGGGCCGGCCGGGAAGCGGGCGAGGACGGGCGCGCCCAGGGAGCGGAGCACGGAGTCGTCGGCGCGCAGGGCGAGTTCGTCCAGCGCCCACGGCCAGTTGGTGCCGGCGGCGGTGTAGCGGCGCAGGAGGTCCACGGCGTCGGTGCGGCCGTAGCCGGCGAGGTGGCCGAGGAAGGAGAGGGCGAGGCCGGTGCGTTCCTCGGCGGTGTCCATCACGTCGTCGGCGTCGAAGAGGTGCTGTTCGATCTCGTCGAGGCCGCCGTCGAGCGCGAGGTGGAGGCGCGCGTAATAGAGGGAGCGGTTCTCCAGCTGCCAGTCGTGACGGGGGTCACGCACCACGCAGTGGTGCAGTGCGGCGAGCGCCTCGCCCCGGGGGGCCGCGAGGGCGTGCAGGGTCCCGTCGCCGCGGCCTCGCTGCAGGAGGCCGAGCAGGGTGCCGCTGGGCGCTATGTCTGGATCGAACATGAGGTCAGCATCCGGTGCGGGAGGGTCGCTGGCAACGGGATATTTCCGCTGACCGGCATTCTTGCCGGTGACCGCGGCCCCCATGCCCGGCGGGAAGAGGGTATTCCGGGTCCCGAACGCCGCACCCTACCCGGACGCGGCCGTTCCGCCGAGCCGGGCCGGGAACACCGCCGCGAACCGGCGTCATATGCCGTCCGCACCACCGGGTCGGGTATCGCCGAATCTCTTACGGACCGTCGCTCCCTGTGCAACAGTCGTAACCGGCCCTCCCGGCAGATCCCCGACCTGTCCGTGCCGCGCCTGTATCGGAGTCCGTCATGCCGTCCCATGTGTCCGCGGAGCACCCGGCCGCCCAGCCGCCCGAGCCGGGCACGGTCGAATCCCTGATCTCTCAGGCCATGCGCCTGCGCGGAGAAGTCGACGCCGTACGGCGCACCACGACCGCCGAACCGGAGGACGCGCGGCTGCGCTGGCAGCGCGCGCTCTGCGAACTCGCCGTCCACCACCTGGACGATCTGGGCCGGCGGCTGGGACAGCTGCGCGACGGCCCGGCTCCCGAACCCGCCGGCGCGGCCGTCTCCGCCGGGGCGGCGGCCGGCCGTGTGGCGCTGCCGGCCGCGCCGCCCGAGGCGCCGGCCCGCCGCCCGGCCGGCCGGGCGGGCAGCGCGGAGTGGAACCTCCTCACCGACGAGGCCGACTGGTCCGGCGAGCTGTACGAGCTCTTCGCCCGCTCCCCGCAGGAGGGCCCGCTCTCCCTGGACGAGCTGCCCTCCTGGCTGGTCGAGGAGGACCAGCCGGTGCTGACGGCGATCGTCACGGACTGCCTGGTGGACGGCCGCCCGATCGACGGCGAGTTCCGCATCGTCCGCGCCGACGGCGTCGTGCGCACGGTCCACATGACGGGACAGCCCGTCCTCGCCACCGACGGCCGCACCGCCTCCATGTGGGCCGTCCTCCGCGACGTCACCGAACTGCGCCGCAGCGAGCGGGCGGTCCGCGACAGCCATGAGGCGCTGCTGCGCCGGCGGCAGATCGCGCGCACCGAGCACCGGATCGCGGTGGAGCTGCAGGAGGCCGTGCTGCCGCCGTGGCGCGAGACCCTGCGGTTCCCGCCGGCCGCGGGCGGCGCGCCGGATCTCGCCGCCCACTACCTCCCCTCGGCCACCAGCGCCCTGATCGGCGGCGACTGGTACGACGCCCTGCAACTCCAGGACGGCGGCGTGCTGTTGAGCGTCGGAGACCTCACGGGCCACGGCGTCGCCGCCACCTCCGGCATGGCCATGCTGCTCGGCGCCCTGCGCGGGATGGCGCTCGCCGGGGCGGAGCCGGGCGCGCTGATGGAGCGGCTCAACCAGCTGCTGGACACCGCCGCCCAGCCGGCCCTCGGCAGCGCTCTGTGCTGCCGGTACGACCCGGCCGGCCGCGCCCTGGAGTGGGCGCAGGCCGGCCATCCGGCTCCGCTGCTCTTCCGCGGCGGCACCGGGCGCGCCCTCCCCCGGCCGGAGGGCGTGCTCCTCGGTGCCACGAGCGGAGCCGTCTACGGGCAGGCGCGGGAGCCCCTGGAGCCCGGCGATGTGGTCGTCCTCCACACCGACGGACTCGCCCGGCGGGCCGCCGGCCTGTCCGACTCGCCCGACGGCGAACCGGGCGGCGCCCGGCGCCTGCTGGAGCTGGCGCCCCGGTTCTGCGCGGCGCGCAGCGCACGGGAGTGCGTACGCTTCGTGGTCGAGGAGTTCGGCGGCACGGAGCGTGAGGACGACGCCTGCGTCCTGGTCGCCAGGATCGGCGGCGCGGAAGCGGAGCGGCGGGAGCCGTCCAGGGACGTGCCGTAACGCCGGAACTCCGGGCGGCCGGCGGCGGGTTCCCCGGCGGGCCGGCACGCGGGCCACCGGCGTGACACCGGGCCGGTGCCGCGCGCGTCGGACGCCGTACGGGAGAGGCCGGCTACACGCCCGTCATCCGGCCCCCGGCCCCCCGCGCGGAGGCGCGGGACGACGGCGCCTTGGGCAGGGCCGCCTGGATCTCCGCGCGCAGGTCGTCGACCGTGGAGTGCCCGGCGTACTGCCCCGTCAGCCGGTACATCTCCCGGAGCCGGTCCCACGTCCGGTGCGAAGAGGTCTCCCCGATGCTGACCAGCGCCAACCGGGCGTAGCG
Source organism: Streptomyces sp. MNU89 (assembly GCF_020982505.1). NCBI lineage: Bacteria > Bacillati > Actinomycetota > Actinomycetes > Kitasatosporales > Streptomycetaceae > Streptomyces > Streptomyces sp. MNU89. The sequence continues at coordinate 386,682 of NZ_JAJKLL010000001.1, forward strand.
GTCGGCCTGTTCGGGGTCGTCGGCGATGAAGCACGCCGAGGCGAGCGAGATGTAGTCGAAGATCTGCGAGCGCTGGTGGCCCTTGCCGCGCAGCCGCAGCGCCTCCTTGGCGTGGCGTTTGGCGATGACGGCGGCCGACGGGTCGTGTTCGGCGAGGGTGCGGAACGCCAGGGCCTGCATGCCGTGCAGATCGGCCTCGTCGAACATCTGCATCCAGCTGGGCGGCGGTACGTCGCCACGGTCGGAGGCGAACAGGTCCTCTGCCCGGCCGAGGGTGCGGCGCATCGCCTGCCCGCGGCCCAGTGAGGCCTGGGCCCACGCCTCGATCGTGCAGAGCATGGCGCGGGTGCGCGGCAGGGTCTCCTCCCCGGAACCGGAGGCGGCGAGTTTCATCAGGTCCAGTGCCTCGTCGGGGCGGCCGAGGTGGACCATCTGCCGGGCGGCGCGGGACAGCGCCTCCCCGGCCCGCGGCCGGTCACCGCCCTCGCGCGCCGCGTGCGCCGCGATGACGAAGTACTTCTGCGCGGTCGGCTCCAGGCCGACGTCGTGGGACATCCAGCCGGCGAGCACCGCGAGATTGGCCGCGACGCCCCACAGCCGGCGCTGGAGGTGCTCCGGGTGGCGGTAGGCGAGTATGCCGCCCACCTCGTTGAGCTGGCCGACCACGGCCTTGCGTTGCAGCCCGCCGCCACGGGCCGCGTCCCAGGCGCGGAACACCTCGACCGAGCGCTCCAGCGCCTCGACCTCCTGTGTCCCGACGGGGGCCGCGTCGAACCGGTCGAAGTCGGCCATCCCGGCGGTCGCCGGGCTGCCGGTGCGGGGCCCGGGGAGGGCGCCCGCGGGGTCGGTGTGCAGCCAGTCGCGCATGGCGACGGCGAGTGCTGATCCTGTGGTGAGCGCGGCGCCCGCGCCCACCAAGCCGCGTCGGTTGAGCATGAGGTCCATTCCCGTGAATTCGGTGAGAACCTCGGCGGTCCGCTCGGGCGCCCAGGGGAGTCCGTCGTCGGACTGCCGCGTCCTCCCCGCACGCCCGCGCCGGCCGAGTCCGAGGTCCTCGATGGTCACGACACGGCCGAGACGCTCGGTGAACAGGGTCGCCAGCACCTTCGGCACGGGATCGCGCGGCACCTCGCCGGTGTCGATCCAGCGCCGCACCCGCGAGGTGTCGGTCGCCAGCTGGGGGTGGCCCATGGCCGCCGCCTGCCGGTTGACCAGCCTCGCGAGCTCGCCCTTGGACCAGCCGGTGAGGCCGAACAGGTCCGCGAGTCGGGTGTTGGGTTCCTTGGTCACGTCAAGCCCCCAGGTTCCTCGGCTGCCTCGACATTAACGGCCTGTCAGGGGAGTGCGGAGTATTCGCCAGGCTTCGCCAGGGTCCGCCAGGTGGTGTGCCACCCGCGCCCGGGTGTCGGGTAGGAACCGCGCCACCCGTCCCGGTGACCGGACCGCATTTCCCCAGGGTGCGGAGCCCGGCCCCCGGGCGGGCGGCGCAGGCATGCCGTCGGCCCACGAAGGGATCCGTTCCGCCCATGTACGCAGCGCCGTCCTCCGTGTCCGCCCCGCCTCCGCCGTACCGTCCGCAGGCAGGTGGTGGCAGGCCGTACGCCGCCGGTGCCGTACCGGCAGGGCCGGCCCTGCCGACCGTCGGGCGGCCGCAGCGCGCGGTGGGCCGGGGCGGCCAGACCCTCAGCGGAAGGATCGACTTGTCCGGCCCTCAGGGCACCCAGCTGCGCACCGCCATCGCGGCGGTGCACCGCGTCTGCCCGGAGTTCCATCCGGTGCAGGTGCTCCGCCGCAGCGGGCGCTCGGTGCTGATCGTCGGCACCACGGGCCGTGCCACGGCGGTGGCGAAGTGCCTGCTGGACCACTCGCCCGACCGGTCGGAGCGGGCCCGGCAGGAGATAGCGGCGTACCGGGCGTTCGTCCGGCACCGCCCGCCCGTGCGGGTGCCCCGGCTGGTCGCGGCGGACCCGGACAACGGCACGCTGGTCGTGGAGCGGATGGCGGGGCGGCCGGCGGCCCTGCAGCGGCACCCGGTGGAGGGCCCGCCCCGCGCCGACATCAAGACGGTGCTCCAGGCGGTCTGCCGGGTCAACCAGTGGCGGCCGCCGGCCGGGCTGTTCGGCGTGCCCCTGGACTACGCGGGCCGGCTGAACCGGTACCACGAACTGGGCCTGCTCACCGACCGGGACACCAGCGACCTGCAGAAGCTGCTGCACGGCCTGGCGCAGTCGGGCAGCCGGCAAGGCCAGGGGCAGGGGCAGTTCTGCCACGGCGACGCGCTGCTCTCCAACATCCTGCTCTCCCCGGCCGGCCCGGTGCTGCTCGACTGGGACCATGCCGGCTGGTACCTCCCCGGCTACGACCTGGCGACACTGTGGGCGGTCCTCGGTGAGGCGCCCGCCGCCCGCCGCCGGATCAGCCGGCTGGCGCAGGCGGCCGGCCCGGCCGCGCGGGACGCCTTCCTCGTCAATCTGATGCTGGTGCTCACCCGGGAGATCCGCACTTGCGAAACCGCCGTGCAGCGCATGATGCGCGAGCCCGCCCCGGTCCTGCCCGGGGCCACGGGCTCCCCCGGTGAGGCGCAGCGGCTGCTGCTGCGGCGTCTCCACGACGACTGCGGAATAGCCCGGCGGGCGGTACGGGCAGCGGTGGGCACCCGCTGAGGGGCGCCGTACGGGCGTGCCCCTGGGGTGGGGCGCGCCCGTACGGTGGGGCCGGCGCCTGCCGCGACGCGGTGGGCGGTGGCGGTGCCGCCGGCCCGGGTCCGGGGCGGTGTCGTCACCACGCCGGGTGGGTCACCGCGCGGTGATGACGTAGCGGTGCCCGGCGCGGGCCCTCAGGACGGTGGCACCGTCCTCCCGCCTGTGTGTTCCCATGGCCCCTCCCTCCGTCAACTCCTCGACGGCGTACGGCCCTTCGAGCAGGCCGCCGCGGAGCCGGAGCTCCCCGGTGTGCCCGGTGGCGAGGACGGCCGTGTGCGCTCGGCCGCCGGACCAGGCCAGGTCCACCGTGACGTCACCGCGGGCGCGGAGGCCGTGGACCGAGCCCTCCGGCCAGGCGGCGGGGAGCGCGGGCAGGAGTTCGATCTCACCGTGGTGGCTCTGCAGCAGCATCTCGGCGATTCCGGCGGTGGCCCCGAGGTTGCCGTCGAGCTGGAACGGCGGGTGGGTGTCGAGGAGGTTGGGGAGGGTCGATTCCCGGAGTTGCCCGGCGAGCAGGGTGCGGGCCCGGTCGCCGTCGTGGAGCCGGGCCCAGAAGTTGATCTTCCAGGCCCTGCTCCAGCCGGTGCCGCCGTCGCCGCGCGCCCCGAGCGATGTCCCGGCCGCCGCCGCCCACCGGCCGCCCGGGCTGATCTGCCGCCCGGGGTGGAGGGCGAGGAGGTGGGAGACGTGCCGGTGGCGGTCCTCCGGGTCGTCCAGGTCCTCCTTCCACTCCTGGAGCTGGCCCCAGGAGCCGATGCGCAGGCCGGGGTCGAGGCGGTCGAGGGCCCGCCGCACGCCGTCCCGGAAGCCCGGGTCGTCGCCGAGGACGCGGGCGGCCTCAAGGGTGCTGGACAGCAGATCGTGGACGATCTGCTGGGCCATCGCGGTGCCCGCGGTGAACCGGCCGTGCTCCGGCGAGTACGCGGGGGAGACGACGAGCGTGCCGTCGGAGGGGTCCGTGCGGAGCTGGTGCAGCCAGAAGACGGCGGCCTCCTTGAGCGGAGGGTAGGCGGTGTCACGGAGGTAACCGGTGTCGAGGGAGTAGCGGTACCGGTCGTGGAGGAGCTGGGTGAGCCAGGCGGCGGCCTCGGGGAACCAGAAGGCGGTGGGCCAGTCGTGGACGCCCGTGAAGCCGTACGGATTGGTCTCGTTGTGCACCACCCAGCCCGGTGAGCCGAACATCTCCCGGGCCGTGATCCGGCCGGGGGCGAGCAGGGCCGTCACGAAGCGGTCGTACGGCTCGGCGGTCTCGGACAGGTTGGTGGAGTGGGCGGGCCAGTAGGCCATCTGGAGATTGATGTTGGTGTGGTAGTCGGCCGCCCAGGGCGGTGCCGTGCTGTCGTTCCAGACCCCCTGGAGGTTGGCGGGCAGGGAGCCGGGGCGGGAGGAGGCGATGAGCAGATAGCGGCCGTACTGGAAGGCGAGCGCCTCCAGCGCGCGGTCGGCGGCCGTGGCGTCGCTGCGGACGGCTCCGTCCTCGCCGGTGCTCCCCTCCGCGCCGGTGCTCCCCTCCGCGTCTGCGGTCCCGTCCGCGTCGGGGCCCGGGCCGGTCCCGTTCGCCGCCGTCCCGCCCGCGTAGTCCCGGAGCAGACGGTCCGTCGGTACGTCCCCCGGCAGCCGGCCGCCGAGGTCGAGCCGTACCCGGTCGAACAACCGCCGGTGGTCGGCGGTGTGTTCGGCGAGCAGGTCGCGCGGGCCGCGGCGCACCGCCCGGTCGACGGCGGTGGTCACCCGCGGGTGCGGATCGTCACCCCGGTAGTGCGGGTGGGTGTCCGCGTAGTCGGTGCCGGCGGCGAGGACGAACCAGGCGCTGTCGGCGCCTTCCAGGGAGACCCGCCCGCCGTCGCCGTCACGGCGGGTGCCGCCGTGCGCGATCACCTGCAGCTGTGCCTCGAACAGCAGGCCGTTGTCATGGAGGGTGCCGCGTACGGTGATCCGTCCGCCGACGGCCGTGACGATGACGTCCCGGTCGTCCTCGGGTGTGGTGACGCGCAGGGTGAAACCGGTGCTCCCCGGCCGGTCCGCGCTGAGCCGTCCGACGAGCACACCGGCCGGGTGGGAGGCGAAGAACGCGCGCCGGTGGGTGACGCCCCGGGCGTCGGTGTGGCGGACGGTGGCCAGGGCGGTGCGGAGGCCGAGTGCGCGCCGGTAGCGGACGGGGGCGCCGTGCACCTCGGGCGGCAGGTCGAGCCAGAGATCGCCGAAGGGCTGGTACGCACCGTAGCCGCGGCGGGGGCGGCCGAGGAGCGCCGCCACCGCCTCCGGGTCGAGGGACCCGGACGCGTCGATCCGGCGCCGGACCTCCTCCAGTGCCCCGGGGCGCGGGGCGGTCCAGTTGCCGTGGTCGTATCCGGCGGTGGAGCCGGGGCCGCCGGTCCACAGCGTCTTCTCGTTGAACTGGAGCCGCTCTGTCGGGACGGTTCCGAAGACCATCGCCCCGAGCGCGCCGTTGCCGATGGGCAGGGCCTCCCGCTCCCAGTCGGCGGCGGGACGGTCGTACCGGAGGACGGGCTCCCCGGCCCCTTCCCGGGGACCGGAACCGGACATGCCGTGCCCGGATGTGCCGGGCCCGGGCAGGCCGCCGGGGGCGGAGGAGGGCTCCTGCGACCGGTGCGCGCCTGGTGACATGCCGGGTCACGCTAGAGGTCCGTGCGGTACGTGACAACAAGGCGTGGAGCGAGGGGCGGGCGGGCGGCCCCGCGCCGCCCGGGCTTCACCGGGCCAGACGCTCTCCGCCACGGACCGGCCGCCTCACTCGCTTCCGGGCGCGGCCGCACCGCGTCCGCGAGCCGTGTCCGGCCGCGAACTCCCCGCGGGGACCGCGGATCTCGGGGAGACCCGGCGGAGTGCCGCGGGCTCAGCCCGCCTGGAACATCTCCGCGGGCAGCGGCTTGAGGAGCCGGTACAGGTCGTCCGTGATGGGCCGGTCCCAGCTCGCGATGGTGACGAGCACGCCGTCGCTGCGGTCGAACTGGGCGCAGGAGATCCGGCTTTCGGAGAACTTCAGCCGGCGCACGATGAGGAGGTTGTCCTCGTGCATCACCGGGGTGTCCTCGGTCTCCGTCACCCGCACGGGCTCGTCGTTGTCCAGCGCTTCGAGGAGCTGGGCCACCTCGAAGGGCACCTGGTCCTCCCCGGTCTCCCGGGCCGGGGAACCCTCCGGCAGGTTGCCGATGATCATCGCCGGGCCGCGGCCGCCGAACAGGTCGTAGCGCAGGAAGACGCCCTGGCAGCTTCCGTCCGGCGCGGGGAGCAGCCCGGCACCGAGATTGCCCGGCCAGTCACCGGGATCCATCGCGAGGACGTCGAAGTCCGGTCCGGTGGGCGTGGCTGCGCTGCGGCGGCGGAGGAAGGACATGCGGCCATGGTACGGGGCGGCCGTTCACGCGGGCACGGGCGGCCGGGCCGGACGACGCGCACCGGGATCAGGTGCGGCGGCCGGGCGACCGGCCCCGGATACGGCCTCCGCGGGCCGCCCGGACCGCCGCCCCGGTGCGCTCTCTCCGCCCGAACGGGTGATGCGCGGCCGGACGGCGCAGGGGCGGCGGTCCGGCCGGCCGGGCGACCGGGCCGGGACCGGGCCGGGGCGGGCCGGGGCGGAGGCGGACGGCTGTCCGGAAGGGCGCGTGTCGCCCGCCGCGCGCCCCGTGCCAGGGGGTCGGGCCACCGGCCCCCTGGCCTGGAACGCCGGACCCCGGCCTCGGCCTCCGGGCGGCCGGTACGGCCGGGAGGGACACGGCCCACCCGCCGGTGCCGCTCCGGGGCCCATGCGGCTAGGGTCCGTGTCCGTCCACCATGAACGGGAGGAGACGCGTGACGACGGCAAACCTTCGGCAACTCCTGCGCGGACTGGGGGTGTTCGAGGGCGAACTGCCCCGGTTCGACCCCGCGGACACGCCACCGGCACCGCACGAGCTGTTCACCGGCTGGCTGCTGGAGGCCATCCGGGCCGGCGTCCCCGAACCGCACGCCATGACGCTCTCGACGGCCGGCGCGGACGGCGTCCCGTCGGCCCGGGTGCTGATCCTCAAGAACGCCGACGCGGCGGGCTGGCAGTTCGCGGCGCACGCGCGCAGCCCCAAGGGCCGGGAGCTGGCCCAACGGCCGTACGCGGCGCTGACCTTCTACTGGCAGCCGCAGGCGCGGCAGATCCGGGTGCGCGGCCCGGTGGTGGCGGAGTCCCCCGAGCGGAGCGCCGCGGACTTCCGCGCGCGGGGCGCGGGTGCCCGCGCGGAGGCCCTGCTCGGCCGGCAGAGCGAGCCGCTGGCATCGCCGGCGGCCCGCGATGCCGCCGTGGAGGAGTCGCTGGCGCGGCTGGAGCGGGAACCGGACCTGGCAGCTCCGGAATGGACGCTGTACACCGTGCGCCGAGGCGGTGGAGTTCTGGCAGGGCGACCGGGGCCGCCGCCACACCCGGCTCAACTACCGCCGGGAGGCGGACGGCTGGCGGAAGGAGCTGCTGTGGCCCTGACCGGATCCGCGGTGGCCGGACCGGCCGCGCCCGAACCACCCCCGGCCGCCGTCACCACCGGGCACGAACACCGCTCCGTACTGCCGGCCGGCCCATGGCCGTAGCGGAGCCGGCCGGTCCGGGCACGGAATCGCTCAATCTGTGGAATCGCGGACTCGGCACCGTTCCGGAGGAGGTCTGGGACCGTACGGGGCTGCGCGTCCTGATCCTCGCCGGCAACGGACTGACCGGGCTCTCTCCCCGGATCGCGGGACTGCGCCGGCTGCACACCCTGGATCTCGGGCACAACGCCCTCACGGCCGTCCCGGAGGAGATCGGCGGGCTGACCGGCCTGACCCGCTTCCTGTATCTCCACGACAACCGGCTGACAGTGCTTCCCCGTTCACTGACCCGGCTGACCGCACTGCGCTACCTCAACGCCGGCGAGAACCCTCTCACCGCGCTGCCACCGGACCTCGGCGTCATGACCGGCCTGGTCGAACTGCGCGCACAGCACGGCGCGCTGACGACACTGCCCGAGTCCGCCGGGGAACTGCGGAATCTGCGCGAGCTGTGGCTGCGCGGAAACCGGATCACCGAACTACCCGGCACCCTGGGCGCGTTGGCGGAGCTGCGCGAACTCGACCTGCGCGAGAACCGCCTCACGGGCCTCCCCGACGGCATGGCGGGGCTGCCGCTGCTGCGCCGGCTCGATCTGCGGGCCAATCCGCTGCGCCGGCTGCCGGGGTGGCTCGCCGGGCTGCCGTCCCTGGAGAAGCTGGACCTGCGCTGGACCGGCGTCGGCGAGGACGGCCCGGTGGTACGGGAGCTCGCCCGGCGGGGCTGCGCGGTACTGCTCTGAGCCACCGCCCCGTCGGGGCGGCCCGGCCGGCGGACGCCCGGCCCGGACGGCGCCGGTTCCGGCCCGCCCCGGCTCCGTCGCCTCCGGTTTCCGGCGCCTCCCGTTTCCGGCGCCTCCGCCGCTCTCAGCCGAGGTCGAACTCGCCGTCGCGGGCGCCCAGGACGAAGGCGCGCCACTCCCCCGGGGTGAAGACCAGGGCCGGGCCCTCGGTGTCGCGGCGGTCGCGCATCGCGACGAAGCCCTCGACGAAGGCGATCTGGACATCGCCCGTCCCCTGGCCGCTGGACTGCCAGACCGCGTTGTCGAGATCGAGCTGCGGCTTCCCGTGCTCCGTGGCCGCCCGCCGTGTGGGAGTGTCCGCCATGCCCCTGCTCCTCCCGGTCCGTTTCACCCGGTCAGCTTGACGTGCTCCCTGGTCTGTAGTCCAGGGATTCCGGCCTGGGTCGTCCGACCCTTCCGGGGGCTTCCTGCTTCACCGCGCTGTGCGGGCACGGGTGCCCGTCTTACCGGCGCTCCACAGGCGTTTGATGTCTCCGCCCGTCCGGCGGCGACGAGGCGGCGTCCCTCGAAGAGGACGTTGCGGGCTGCGTTGTGGTCGCGGTCGTGCACGGTGCCACAGGCCCTGCACGTCCACTGCCGGACGTGCAGGGGCTTGGAGCCGTCGCGGAATCCGCAGGCCGAGCAGACCTGGGAGGACGGAAAAGCACGGTCCACCCTGGCGAAGGTGCGGCCGTGCCTGGCCGCCTTGTACTCCAGCATGCCGACGAACGCGGTCCATCCCGCGTCGTGCACGGACTTGGCGAGCCGGGTGCGCCCGAGGCCGGACACCGCGAGGTCTTCCACGTACACCGCTTGGTTGTCGCGAATGATCTGTGTGGATGCCTTGTGGTGCCAGTCCCGGCGCCGGTCGGCCACCCTGGCGTGCTGGCGTGCGACCTTGATGCGGGCCCTGGCCCGGTTCTTCGATCCCCTGGCCTTACGGGACAGCTCCCGCTGCAGACGCCTGAGCTTCTTCTCCGCCCGGCGCAGGAAGCGGGGACTGTCGATTTTCCGGCCGTCGGACAGGACGGCGAAGGCGGACAGGCCGAGGTCGATACCGGACTCTGCTTCCGTCTCGGGGAGGATGTCCGGCTCGGTGTCCACGACGAAGCTGAGGAAGTACCGGCCGCAACGGTCCTGGGTGATGGTCAGGGACGTGGGTGCGGCCGGAAGCCGGCGGGACCATACGACCTTGAGGTCGCCGACCTTGGCCACGTACACCGTGCCGTCGCCCTTCAGACAGAAGGCGTTGGTGTTCAGGCGGATCGACTGCCGGGTGTCCTTCTTCGACTTGTACCGGGGCGGCCCCACCTTGCGGCCCTGCCGCTTGCCCTTGATCGAATCGAAGAAGTTCTTGTAGGCGGTGTCGAGGTCCCGCAGAGACTGCTGCAGGACGACCGCCGACACATCGGCGAGCCAGGCGCGCTCGCCGGTGCGCTTGGCCTGGGTGATGCGAAGCCGGGACAGTTCCGCCGACGTCACGTACGGCAGCCCCGCCGCGTGCGCTTGTTTCCGGTCGCGCAGGCAGTCGTTCCACACCACGCGGGCACACCCGAACGCACGCGCCAGCGCACAGCGCTGGGAGGCGTCCGGGTAGGCCCGGAAGTTGTAGCGGAGCTGCACACCCAGGATCCTACGACGATCGGTCTCATGGACGGGTGCAGAATGATTACAGACCGGGCAGGCACGTCGTTTCGGCAATGCCCATGCATTCGGTCTTCGTGACGAAGTACCGGCGCGGCTGAGGAAGTTCAACGGCGAACCCGATCACGTCCACCTCCTGGTGCACCACCCGCCGAAGGTCACCGTCTCCAAACGGGTCAACAGCCTCAAGGTCGTCTCCGCCCGCCAGATCCGGCTGGGGGCACCTCCCGGCCGAAGGCTGGGGGAGAGTTCACCGGCCGGAACAACCACGCCATCATGCACGGACACCTGTGGTCGCCCTCGTATTTCTCCGCATCGTGCGGCGGAGCACCGTTGGAAATCGTCCGCCAGTACATCGAGCAGCAAAAACGGCCGCCCTGAAGTACACGTCAGAGCAGCCTTGAGATGCATTCATCCCCGGCGTGAACACCAGGGCATTCTGTAGGAGTCCCGGTAACGACGGCGGGCGGCGCCGGACAGGGCCCGGAGGGCCCGCGGCGGTCCGGGAGACAGCGGCGCCGGGCCGCCCACGGGGGCAGCCCGGCGCGAGGGCCGGCGGTGCGGCGCGCGCGGCGGCCACCGCCCGCACCGGTGTACGGGTGGTGGCAGCCGCCGGTCAGCCCGCCTTGCCGAATTCGTCGGTGATCGCTTCGCCGAACGCCTTGAGGTCGTCCGGCTTGCGGCTGGTGATCAGCTTGTTGGGGCCGGCGGAGCAGACCTTGAGCTGTTCGTCGACCCAGGTGCCGCCCGCGTTCTCGATGTCCGTCCTCAGGCTCGGCCAGGAGGTGAGGGTGCGTCCGCGCACCACTCCGGCCTCGACCAGGGTCCACGGGCCGTGGCAGATCGCCGCGACCGGCTTGCCCGCGTCGAAGAAGCTCTTGGCGAAGGCCACGGCCTTCCGGTCGAGCCGCAGGAAGTCGGGGTTGGCGACACCGCCCGGCAGGACCAGGCCGGCGTAGTCGTCGGCGGAGGCGTCCGACACGGCCTTGTCCACGGGGAAGGTGTCCGCCTTGTCCAGGTGGTTGAACGCCTGGATCTCACCGGAGGAGGTGGAGACCAGCTCCGGTGTCCAGCCGGCGTCCTTCACCGCCTGCCACGGCTCCGTCAGCTCGATCTGTTCGACACCCTCCGTGGCCACGAGGAAGGCAACCTTCACGTTTCCCACGTCCTCTCGAACTCTTGCGTCGCTTGCGCGGTGCACTCGCCGCGTACCCGGGCGTATGCGGGCGAAACAGCCGGAGGGAGAGGGCGGGAGGGAGGGCGCGGCCGGTGGGTGCTCAGACCGTGCCGGGGCCGGTGACCGGCCTGCCGTCGAAGATGCCGAGGCGTTCCCGGTAGAGCTCGATCGGCACCCCGTTGGGGTCGCGGAAGTAGAGGCTCTCCTCGACGCCGCGGTCGGGGCCCGCATAGTCCACGTTCTCCCGGTCCAGCGCCGCGCGGGCGGCGGCGAACTGTTCGTCGCCCACGGAGAGGGCGAGATGCTGGATACCGCCGACGGTCTCGGTGGCCGGCGGGTGCTCGTGGCCGGGGAAGTCGAAGAAGCCGAGCAGATTGCCGTGGCCGAGGTCGAAGAAGAAGTGCGTGGAGCCGCGGTAGTCGCGGTTCTCCACGATCTCGACGAGCGGGAAGCCCAGGAACCCCTGGTAGAAGCGGATGGTCTCCTCGACGTCGCGGCAGATGAACGCCACGTGGTGGATACCGCGCACCGTGGTCGGCGGCCGGTCGCCGGGCTCGCGCAGCCAGCGCTTCCGCAAGCGCTCGCGGCGGTCTCGGACGGCTTGGAGTTCAGCGCCCTCCGGTTGCGGCATACCGCTTCTCCTCTCGTCCCGGGGGTCGCGGCGGTGGACCCCGTCACCGCCAGTATGCGGGCGGGGCGCCTGCTTCCGCGCCCCGCGTTCCCGGCGGCCGTCCGGAGGAAACGGGTGGCGTCCGGAGGGGCGCGGGTGTCGTACGGCCCGGCGGGGTTGACAGTGACATGAACACGGGAAGAAAGTTTCAGCTGGTGGCCGACCGTCCGGAAATTTTCTCCAGAGGAGCTGCGATGGCGGACGACACGGTGGACGGCGGCACGGTGGACGGCGGACTCTCCCGGCGCCGGTTCGCGGGCGGCGCGCTGTCGCTCGGCGGGGCGCTGTTACTGGCCTCCGCGCCGGCCCAGGCCGCGCCCCTCCTCTCCGGCAGTGGCCGCGCCCCCGTCCTGCGCCGGGGCTCCGCCCGGCAGGCGGGGCTGCTCCGGCCGCACCTCGACCGGCTGGTGGAGGACGCCCGCGGCTTCCTCGGCCCGTCCCCCGAGCACCCCTGGTACGCCGGCGCCGTGGTCCTCGCCGGGCGCGGCCGGACGGTCGCCCTGCACGAGCCGATCGGCTACGCGGTCCGCTACGCGGCGTACGACGAGGAGTCCGACAGCGGGGTGGAGTTCCCGCCGGACGAGCGGATCCCGATGTCCGCCGGCACCGTCTTCGACCTGGCGTCCCTCTCCAAGCTGTTCACCTCGGTCCTCGCGGTGCAGCAGATGGAGCGCGGGGCACTGGAGCCGGCGGCGCCCGTCGCCTCGTACCTCCCGGCATTCGCCGGCGGCGGCAAGGAGGAGGTGACCGTACGGCAGCTCCTCACCCACACCTCCGGCCTCCGGCCCTGGATCCCCCTCTACCGGGAGCCCACCCGGGAGGGGAAGCTCCAACTCCTCTGGGACGAAAGGCCGGTGAGCCCGCCCGGCACCGCCTACGCCTACTCCGACCTCAACCTCATCTCCCTCCAGCTCGTTCTGGAGGAGGTCACCGGCCGGCCGCTGGACGCCCTGCTGCGGCGGGACGTCACCGGGCCGCTGGGCATGCGCCGCACCCGCTACAACCCTCCCGCCTCCTGGCGCCCGCGGATCGCCGCGACGGAGGACGCCCGGGCGCCGTGGAGCGGCCTGGACCGCGGACTGGTCTGGGGCGAGGTGCACGACGAGAACGCCTGGTCGCTCGGCGGCGTCGCCGGGCACGCCGGGGTGTTCTCCTGCGCCTGGGACCTGGCCGTGCTGTGCCGCACCCTGCTGAACGGCGGCGCGTACGGCGACGTCCGCATCCTGGAGCGGGAGTCGGTCGAGCTGATGTTCACCGACCACAACACCGACTTCCCCGGCGACGAGCACGGCCTGGGTTTCGAGCTCTACCAGCACTGGTACATGGGGGCGATGGCCACCCCGCGCAGCGCCGGGCACACCGGCTTCACCGGCACCTCCCTCGTGCTCGACCCGGTGTCCGACTCCTTCCTCGTCCTGCTGGGCAACTCCGTCCACCCGGTGCGCACCTGGCGCTCCGGCAGCGCGCCGAGGGTGGCGGCGGCGACGCATCTGGCGCGGGCCGTGCCGGTCCGTCCGCCCGAGGGCCGCACGGCCTGGTTCACCGGCATGGAGAACGGCGCGACGACCACCCTCACCCTGCCGGAGCTGACCCTCACCGGCACCGCGCCCCGGCTCGCCTTCTCCCTGTGGTGGGACACCGAGCCGAACGCCGACCGGCTGCACCTGGAGGCCTCGGCGGACGGCGGGGAGAGCTGGCGGCCGGTGCCGTTCACCACCGAGGGGCCCGGGGACGAGGCCCCGACGGAGCATCCGGAGGGCGCGGTGGGCGGCTGGTCGGGGCGGGTCTGGCACCGGGCGTCCGCCGGCCTGGCGCAGTGGCGCGGCGGCCCCGTGCGGCTGCGCTGGCGCTGCGAGACGGACGTCCGGTACGTCGGGCGGGGTGTCTACGCGGACGGGATCCGGGTGACGGACGGCCGCCGCACCGTCTTCGACGGCTCCCGCCGGGCCGACGCGGAGCGCATCGAGGCGGTGGGCTGGGCGCCGTCGGCGGACTGAACCACCGCTGCGGGGAATCCGGTTGCGGAGGCGTCCGGGTCCCCGGTCGAATGCCCGTATGCCTCTCCGCGACGGCGACCGCGCCGGACACCTGGAGCTCAACCGGCGCTACTGGGACGAGGAAGCGGCCGCCGCGCACGGACCGCTGGCCCGTGACCACTGGGCGCGCACCGAGATCCGCTGGGGCCTGTGGGGCACTCCGGAGTCGGAGGTCTCCGTGCTCCCCGGCGAGATGACCGGGGCGCGTGCCGTCGAACTCGGCTGCGGCACCGCCTACGTCTCCGCCGGGCTGGCCCGGGCGGGGGCGCAGCCGGTGGGCATCGACCTCTCGGAGCGGCAGCTCGCGACCGCCCACGCCATGCAGGAGGAGTTCGGACTCCGCTTCCCGCTGGTCCTGGGGGACGCCGAGCGGCTGCCGTTCGCGGACGGGGCGTTCGACCTGGCGGTCAGCGAGTACGGTGCCTCGCTCTGGTGCGATCCCCGGCGGTGGATCCCCGAGGCGGCGCGGGTCCTCGCTCCCGGCGGCCAGTTGGTGTTCCTGCGGTACTCGCCGCTCTTCGCGCTCTGCGCGCGCCCCGGAGAGCAGGCGTCCGCGGCGCTGCTCCGCCCGCTGTTCGGCATGGACCGCCTGGACTGGGGCGGGCGCGTCGAGTTCGTGCTGCCGCACGGTGAGATGCTGCGTCTGCTGCGGTCCCACGGCTTCGTGGTCGAGGACCTGATCGAGGTCCGGGCGCCCCGCCCCGCGCACCGGGAGTACGCGGAGGTCTCCGCCGGCTGGGCCCGGCGGTGGCCGAGTGAGGAGATCTGGAAGGCCCGGCTCGCCGGGTGACGGACCGGCCTCCCCGCCTTGACGACCACCCGCCCCCACGACCGCCCGGACGGCCCCGGCGGTCCGCGTTTCGACCGGCCGCTCAGACGGCCCTGTCGGTCAGATCGAAGCGGCAGAAGACGCTCTTGCCGCCTCGGGCGCGGGGCGCCCACCAGGTGGCGTCGGCCAGGGTGTTGACGAGGAACAGGCCCCGGCCGCGGTCGGCGAGCGGGAAGCCCGGCAGGGCCGCGGGCAGTTCGTGCGGCGAGACCTGCACCGCGGGAGGGGCGGGCGGCCGGGGGTCCCCGTCGGTGACCTCCAGGAACAGCCACTCCGGCCAGGCCCGCAGCGTCACGCCGATCCCGTGGTGGCCGTCACCGGCGGGTCCGTGCCCGGACGGCCTTCGGTGCCCGGCCGCTCCGTGCCCGGCCGGGGGCTCCGGGTGCGGCGCGGCGTGCTCCACGGCGTTGCCGACCAGCTCCGACACGCACAGCGTCACGTCATCGGCCAGCGAGGGCAGTCGCCACTCGCGGAGCGTCTCCGCGACCGCCCGGCGCGCCGCTCCCACCGACTCCGGTGCACCGGCAGCCAGGCCGATCCGCCGGCATCTCTCCGCCGGGTGGACGGCCGCCCGGGCGCCGTGCGGCTCCCGGGGTACGAGGGATGCCGTCCGCGCCGTGCACACCGGAGGCTCCCGTAACTCGCGCGAGTTCATCGCCCTGCCCTTCGGTCACCGGCGGAGTGCGGCCCGCCGTCTCATGGCTACCAGTGAACGGCCGATACCGCGCGGGCGGCAGTGTTCAAAGGGGGTTCACGCACACAGAGGGGTGCACGGAAGGGCCCATGAGTGCCGGACGTGAACCCCCCGCACCCCCAACGGAATGCGACGATGTGAGCACGTAACGTCACACCCGGGCGGCGGTGCGGGACGGGAGGGGCCCGGGCCGCGGACGGACGCCTCAGCGGCGGTATCCGGAATCCCGTACGGGGCGGCGCCGGACCGTAGCGGGCCCTGCCGGACGGCTGACCTCCATCCGGCCGTTCCGGAACGTGCTCCCTCCGTGCGCCGCCGGAGGAGTCAACGGCGCACGGGAGCACGGGAGTTGCCGCAGGACCGGTCCGGTGCGCCTCCTTCACCGCCCGTGCGACGGGGCGGATTCCGGACGGACGGCGGCGAGGACGGAACGGCGGCGGACAGGGCGGGGAGGAAGGAAGGCCAAGGGCCGCCGGGGGTGCGGCCGTTCAGCGGCCCAGGGCCGCCATGGCCGCGTTGTGGCCGGGAATGCCGCTGACCCCGCCGCCGCGCACCGCGCCCGCCCCGCACAGCAGCACATTGGCGTGCCGGGTCTCGACCCCCCAGCGGCCGGTGGTCTCCGTGGCGTACGGGAAGGACAGGTCGCGGTGGAAGATGTGGCCGCGGGGCAGCCGGAGTTCACGGTCGAGGTCGAGCGGTGTCTTCGCCTCGATGCAGGGCCTGCCCTCGGCGTCGGTGGCGAGGCAGTCGGAGAGCGGCTCGGCCAGGTGGGCGTCGAGCTGGGCGAGGGTGGCCCGGAGCAGCCGGTCCCGGACGGAGTCCCCGGTGCCGCCCCCACCCCGCGCGCCCGCATCCCGCGCGCCACTGCTCACGCCGCCGTCCTGCGCTGGGTCGCCCTCGAAGAGCCGGGCCGGGGTGTGCAGGCCGAAGAGGGTGAGGGTGTGGTGGCCGCTCTCCGCGAGCTCCGGCCCGAGGATCGACGGGTCCGTGAGGGAATGGCAGTAGATCTCGCTGGGCGGTGCCCCGGGGACCTCCCCCGCCGCCGCCTGCCGGTGGGCCTCGGCCAGTTGGCCGTAGCCCTCGGCGATGTGGAAGGTGCCGGCGAACGCCTCGCGCGGGTCGGCTTCCGGGTCCCGCAGCCGGGGCAGCCGGCGCAGCAGCATGTTGACCTTGAGCTGGCAGCCCTCCGCGCGTTCGGCCGCGGGCGGCTCGTCGCCGAGAAGCGCGGCCAGTTCCTCGGGGGAGGCGCCGACGAGGACGTGCCGCGCCGCCACCGTGCCCGTGCCGTCCGCGCGGCGGTACGTCACCTCGGCGTGCGTGCCGTCCGTCTCCAGGCGCGTCACCTCGTGTCCGGTGCGGATCTCGGCGCCCGCCGTGCGGGCCGCGCCGGCCAGGGCCGAGGTGAGCGCGCCCATGCCGCCGACGGGCACGTTCCAGTCGCCGGTGCCGCCGCCGACCACGTGGTAGAGGAAGCAGCGGTTCTGGGCGAGGCCCGGGTCGTGGGCGTCGGCGAAGGTGCCGATGAGGCCGTCGGTGAGAACGACGCCGCGCACCAGGTCGTCGGCGAACGTCTCTTCGATCGTGACGCCGAGCGGCTGCTCGAACAGCGCCTGCCAGGCCGCCTCGTCGTCGATCCGGGCCCGCAGTTGGCCCCGGGTGGGCAGCGGCCCGGTGAGGGTGGGGAACACCCGCTCGGCCACGCGGCCCGTCATGCCGTAGAAGCGCTGCCACGCCTCGAACTCCCGGTCGGAGCCGGTGAGCCGGGCGAACGAGGCGCGGGTGCGGGCGGTGCCGCCGCCGACGAGCAGCCCGGTGGGCCGGCCGTCGCGGACGGCGGGGGTGTACGAGGAGACGGAGCGGTGCCGGACGGCGAAGTCCAGCCCGAGATCGTTGACGATCTTCCCGGGGAGCAGGCTGACCAGGTACGAGTAGCGCGAGAGGCGCGCGTCCATCCCGGCGAAGGGGCGGGTGGAGACGGCCGCGCCGCCGACCCGGTCCAGCCGCTCCAGCAGCAGCACGCTGCGGCCGGCCCGGGCGAGGTAGGCGGCGGCCACCAGGGCGTTGTGCCCGCCGCCGACGATGACGGCGTCGTAGGCGCCCCGGGCCGGGGCCGCCGGTGCGGAGGACGCGGCGGGCTCCCGGGGACTCGGTGCGGTGGGTTCCGGTGTGGTCGGCATGGCTCTTGTTACCACGCCCGGCACGGCTCCCAGCGGTCGCGGAACGCGGTGCGGGCTGCGAGGATCACCGCAGGCGGGCGCGGTACGGGCCCGGCCCCCCGCCGGGGTGGCGTGCGGTCGCGCCGTGAGGTCGCCCTGTGCGGTCGCCCTCTGCGTCGCACGGGCCTGAGCCGGGGCGCGGTGCCGCGCCGGGTGCGCGGTGCGCGGGTCGGGCCGTACGCGCGGACGCACCGCTGTACGCCGGGCCGGTCCCCCGACTGGGCCGGCGTGGCCGCAGCGGGGCCGTTGTGGTGCGGTGCACGGCACCGGGACTGCGGTCACCGTGACTGCAGCCCCGGTCGTGGTCCCGGTCGTGGTCGTACGGGTGCCGGCGGGTGAGGTGGCGGATGCAGACCTTCCTCCCTTGTGCGGAGTTCCTGGAGAGCGCCCGGGTGCTGGACGCGCGGCGGCTGGGCAAGCAGCGGGTCGAGACGATCCAGGTGCTGCGCGGCCTCACCGTGCCGGGATACGGCTGGCGTCATCACCCGGCCGTCCGGATGTGGGCGGGCTACGAGGAGGCGCTGGTCCGGTACGGCCTGGACATGGTCCGGGTGTGGTGTGCCGACGGCCGCCGGGACACCTGCGCGGCGACCCTGGTCACCGATCTGTCCCACGCCACGGGGCGCACGGCGGCCCGGTCCCAGGAGGAGCTCGGGGCGGCGGGCGAACTGCCGCCGTGGCTGGGCGATCCCGCTTTTCACCTGAGCCACCGGTCGGCACTGGTACGGAAGGACCCGGAGCGGTACGGACCGCTGTTCCCCGGGGTCCCGGGGGATCTGCCGTACGTGTGGCCCGTCTCGGACCGGTACGGGGCGGCCGGGCCCGGCGTGGCGTAGCCGCTCCCGCGCCGGTGCGGCCGCGCCCGGCGCGGGCACGACGCGCGCCGGACACCTTCCGTCCCGGAGTGAAACCGCCCCGGCGAGCGCGGCGCCGTTCCCCGCGCCGCACGCGGGGTGTCTCCGTCCGCGGCCGCCCTCCCGGCCCGTACCCGCTCACGGCCGCCACCGGCCCCGGACGCGAGGTCTCCGGAAGCCCGGGAGCCCTCGGAAGCCCCGGAACAGCGTTCCGCCCCGGCAGCCGTCAGCCCGGGGCGGGCCCGCGGCCGCGGAGCCCGGCCAGGCGGCGGTAGATCTCCACGGCCTCCGCCGACCGTCCCAGCTGCTCCAGGCAGTGGGCCTCGTCGCCCCGGCTGGCCAGGGAGTCCGGATGGCCGGGGCCGAGGACGTTCTCCCGGTCGCGGGCGACCCGCCGGTAGACGTCGAGGGCGTCCTCCCAGCGGCCCAGCCGGCCCAGGCAGACGGCGATCTCCCGGCGGCCGGAGAGGGTGTCCGGGTGCCCGGGGCCCAGCACCCGCTCCCGGACGGCGCAGACCTCGCGGGCCTCGCTCAGCGCCTCCGGCCACCGCCCCAGCCGGCCGAGGCTGACGCCTACCCCGTGCCGGGCGCGGAGGGTGTCGGGGTCCTCCGGGCCGCCGGCCCGGGTCCGTTGCTCCACCAGGTCGCGGTATAGCTCCAGGGCCTCGGCGCCACGGCCCAGCCGGCCGAGGCTGACGCCCTCCTCGTGGCGGGCCGCGAGGGTGTCCGGGTGGAGCGGGCCCAGGACGCGCCGCCGGGCTGCGGCGATCTCCCGGTAGACGCGGAGCGCGTCCGCCCAGCGGCCGAGCTGTCCGAGGGCGTGCGCCACCTCGTAGCGGGTGATCAGGGTGTCGGGGTGGTCGGGGCCGAGGGTGCGGGAGCGGGCGGCGGCGACCTCGGAGGCCGTCCGGTAGGAGTCCGCGGCCCGCCCCAGCCGGCCCAGGGTGACGGCGAGGTTGTGGCGGCAGCGCAGGGTGTCGGGGTGGCCGGGGCCGTCGGCGCGTTCGCGGGCGGCGAGCACGGCGGCGTAGAGCTGGTGTGCCTCGAAGTGCCGGCCGAGCCGCCCGAGGACGTGGGCCTGGTCCTGCCGGACGAGGAGGGTCGCGGGATGGTCCGGGCCGAGGGCGAGCTGCCGCAGCTCCGCTACCCGCTCGAACTCGGTCAGGGCCTCCGCGGGGCGTCCGGCGCCGAGCAGGGCGGTGCCGGCCTCGTAGCGGCTGGCGAGGGTGTCCGGGTGGTCGGGGCCGAGGATCTGCTCGCGTTCGGCGGCCACGGCGCGGTGCGTCGTGGCGGCCTCCGCCCAGCGGCCGTGGCGGGCGAGGGTGAGCCCGGACTCGTGGCGGCGGGCGAGAGCGGCGGCCGCGCCGGACGGCGGCGGGGGCCGCCCCGGTGCCTGCGGCGGCGGGCCGGTGGCCGTGGGTCCGGTGCGGCCGGTCCAGGGGCCGGTGAGCCCGGTGGAGACGTCGGGGGGCGTGGCGCGGGCGCCGACGGCCTTGGAGCCGGTGGTCATGCCACGGGTCCAGGCCGGCAGCCGCGGCTCGTACGGCTCGGTGAGCGGTACGGGGTGCCGGCCGGGTGGGCGTAGCGGGCGGCGGCGAGCCGGTCGCCGAGCTCGGCGGCGTCGCCGGGACGGTCGCCGGGGTCCTTGGCGAGCAGGTCGAGCACCAGCCTCTCGAAGGGCTCGGGCAGCTCGGGCCGGTGGTCGCGGAGCGGGCGGGGCGGGGTGTCGCGGTGGCCGACGAGGACGGACCAGGCGTCCTCCTGGTCGAACGGCGGGGTGCCGGTGGCCAGTTCGTAGAGCACGCAGCCCAGCGAGTAGAGGTCGCTGCGGTGGTCGGCGGAGCCGCCGGAGATCTGCTCGGGTGACATGTAGTGCGGGGTGCCCATGGCGATTCCGGCGCTGGTCAGGCGGGAGCCGGGGTCCATGTCGCGGGCGAGGCGGGCGATGCCGAAGTCGCAGATCTTCAGGGTGCCGTCGGCGAGCCGGACGATGTTGGCCGGTTTGAGGTCGCGGTGCACCACGCCCTGCCGGTGGGTGTAGGCGAGGGCGGCGGCGATCTGCTCGGTGACGTCCACCAGGTCCGGGAGGGGCAGCGGGTGGTGGCCGTTGTCCTCCAGCACCTGCCCGAGGTGGCGGCCGTCGAGGAGTTCCATGACGAGGTGGAGCACGCCGTCGTCCTCGCCGAAGTCGTGGACGACCGTGATCCCGCGGTGCTGGAGGGAGGCGGCCACCCGGGCCTCGCGGCGGAAGCGTTCGCGCAGCACGCGGGCGGACTGCTCGTCGAGTTCGGGTCCGAGCGGCTTGAGGCACTTGACGGCGACCTGGCGGCCCAGCGACTCGTCCAGGGCGCGCCAGACCTCGCCCATGCCGCCGCGCCCGATCCGTTCGAGCAGTCTGTAGCGGCCGCGGACCAGTCCGGTCTTCTCCACTGCGATCGCCGCCCCCGTCGATTCGCGCCCTCCTCGGCGGACTCCAGTATGACGAGCCGTGTGTGGACTGTGTACGGCGCCGTGCCGGTCGGCGGCGGGAGTCCGGGGCCGTCCACGGTAGCCGGGCGGCAACTCCCCGAAGGACAAGGTGACTTGGCGCCGTGACACCGTGGGGCGGTACGTCGCCGCGGCGTCCCGGCCGCGGGGGTGCCGGGCGGCCCGCCGTCCCGCTGCCCCGGCGGGCGCACGGCGCCGGACGGACACGCACCGCCCCGCGCTCCGCACGCGGTCTCCGAGGGACGGGCGCACGACGGCGGGCGGGCCCGTACGGACCCGCCCGCACCGTGTCGTGGTGCGCCCGGACGGTGGCCCGGGCGCCCGTCCGCGGCTACGAACCGCTGCCGCGGTCCTTGGCCTCGCCGGCCACCTTGCGGCCCGATTCCCGGGCCCGGCCGGTGACGTGGCCTGCCTGTCCGCGGGCCTCCTCCCCGGTGTGCCGGGCGGCGCCCATGGCCGAGCGCGCCACTTCCTCCGCGGCGTGCCGCGCGGTCTCCCCCGCGCCCGCCTTGAGGCGTCCGGCGTACTCTTCGGCCGCCGCCTTCACGGGGCCTGCGGCGCCGCCGGTCCGTTCGGCGAACCGGGAGACGGTCCGCTGCTCGGTCTCGGAGTCGGGGAGCAGCGACGCGCCCAGCATCCCGGCGCCGAAGGCGATCACTCCGGCCGCCACCGGGTTGCCCTCGGTGCGGCGGGCGGCCTCGTGCGGCGCCCCGCGGGCCCGGTGTCCGGCCTCTTCGGCGGTCCTCCGGACGGATTCGGCGGCGTCGGCGGAGGTCTCCTGGACGGAGTGGGCGGTGTGCCGGGTCCGTTCCCGCGCCTGTTCCCTGCCGTGCGAGCTGCTGCCCATCACGCGTTCCCGGGCGCCGGACACGGCCTGCCGCATCCGCTCGCGCCGCCGCTCGACCGCCCGGCGGGGGCTGGCGCGGTCGGCCAGCTCGTCGACGTCGTGGGCCAGTTCCTTGCGGGTGGATTCGATGCCCGCCCTTATCCGGTCGGGTGAGTCGGGTGACGTGCCCATTCCGCGTCCTCCTTCAGGGTCTCGATGGTCTGTTCCGGCGCCGGGGAGAACTCCCGCGTCCGGGCCCGGCCGACCAGGGCCAGCACGCCGCCGGCGACCGCCCACAGGGCGGTGACGATCAGCGCGGCCCAGGCCGGGTCCATGACGTTGGACAGCGCGAACACGGCGGTCAGCGAGAGGAACAGGGCAACCATGTAGCCCGCGAACACCGCGCCGCCGAACATCCCGGCCGCCTGGCCCGCCTTGGCGCCCTCGGCCTTGAGTTCCGCCTTGGCCAGCTGGATCTCCTGGCTCAGCAGTCTGCGGAAGTCGTCGGTCACCCGGGAGACGAGTTCGCCCATCGAGGGCTCGTCCTCCCCGGGCCGCCGTGCGGCGCGTTCGGCGGTTCCGGTCTCCGGGTCGCGGAGGACGTCCTCGCGGTCGCGTTCCGCGGCCGGGGCCGCTCCGGTTCCCCGTGCTGTGGTCAGGGTCATCTCAGCCCACCTCCGGCGGCCGGCCCGGCAGGCCCGGCCCGTCGGCTTCGCGTGCGGTCGTCCGCCCGGGGACGCCCGGGTCCCGCGTCTCGGGGCGGGTGCCGCGGGACGGCGCCGGGCTCTCCCCGGACGGTCCGGTACGGCCGCCGGCTCCGGCGGCCCGGTCGCGCATCGGGCCGGTCCGGTCCGCCTCGGTCGCCTCGCCCCCGCTCTCCGTCCCGGAGGACGCGGACTTGAGGTCCTTGGCGATCCGGCCCGCGGCGAGTCCCGCGGCGGCCGCCGCGCCGAGGAAGACGCCCGGCTTGCGCCGCGCGAACGACTGGATCTCCTCGGTGATCCCGCCGGCGCCGCGCTTCTCCAGGAAGTCGGCGGCGCGGCGTCCGCCGTCCGACGCCTTCTCGGCCATGGTGCGGGCCGGTGAGCCCTCCCGGGCATTGCCGGCCATGCCCGCCAGGTCGTCCGCCCACTGCCGGACGGTGTCCGCGGTGCGCCGGACCTGGCTGTCCGCCTCGCTCCTGGCGCGGTCGCGCAGGTCGCCGAAGGCAGAGCCGGCCTGTTCGCGTGCCGTGTCCGCGACCGCCTTGGCCTCGTGTCCGGCGGTGGCGCGCACCTCTCCGGCGGCCTGTCGGGCCTCTCCGGCCGTGGCTGCGGCCTCGTGTCCGGCTGTCTCCCCGGTCTGCCGACCGGGTCCGGCACTCGCATGACTGGCACGTGCCGAGTCGCTCATGGGTGCCTCCCTTCGCCTGTCGCCCTACAGGGCGTTCGACCCCCGTCAGCTCTCGGTCCGACGGGTAACCAGCCCGATACGGACAAAACAGGCAAATCCGCAAGGCGGGTTCGGCCGGACGGTCATCACCGCAGGTGAGGAACGCCCACGCCACGCAGCGGCCCCGCCCGCCGGCCGGGTGCCGGAGGTCTCGCGAACCACCGGGATCGCCGACTTCCGGTGCGGTGACGCCCCGGTTCAGCACACTGGTGGGGACGACCGGTGTCGAGCCGCCTGGGAGACGTGTGATGAAGATGCTGATCAATGTTCCGGAGACCGTGGTCGCGGACGCGCTGCGCGGGATGGCCGCCGCGCATCCCGAGCTGACCGTCGACGTGGAGAACCGCGTGATCGTCCGGCGGGAGGCGCCCGTCCCCGGGAAGGTCGGCCTGGTCTCGGGCGGCGGCTCGGGGCACGAACCGCTGCACGGCGGCTTCGTGGGCCACGGAATGCTGGACGCGGCCTGCCCGGGCGAGGTGTTCACCTCCCCCGTTCCGGACCAGATGGTGCGGGCCGCGGCGGCCGTGGACAGCGGCGCGGGAGTGCTGTTCGTCGTGAAGAACTACACCGGGGACGTCCTCAACTTCGAGATGGCGGCGGAGCTCGCCGAGGACGAGGGCATCCAGGTGGCCAGTGTCCTGGTCAACGACGACGTGGCCGTGACCGACAGCCTCTACACCGCCGGGCGGCGCGGCACCGGGGCCACCCTCTTCGTCGAGAAGATCGCCGGGGCCGCCGCCGAGGAGGGTGCGCCGCTGGAGCGGGTGGAGGCCCTGGCCCGGCGGGTCAACGACGCCTCCCGCAGCTTCGGGGTGGCGCTCAGCGCCTGCACCACCCCGGCCAAGGGCGGCCCCACCTTCGACCTGCCGCCCGGCGAGCTGGAGCTGGGCATCGGCATCCACGGCGAGCCGGGCCGGGAGCGGCGCGCCATGATGACGTCCGGGGAGATCGCCGACTTCGCCGTGGACGCCGTCCTGGAGGACCTGGACCCCCGCGAGCCGGTGCTGCTGCTCGTCAACGGCATGGGCGCCACCCCGCTGCTGGAGCTCTACGGCTTCCACGCCGAGGTGCACCGGGTGCTGCGGGAGCGCCGGGTGGACGTGGCCCGCACGCTGGTCGGCAACTACGTCACCTCGCTGGACATGGCGGGCTGTTCGGTGACGCTCTGCCGGGCGGACGAGGAACTGCTGCGGCTGTGGGACGCCCCGGTGGCGACCCCCGGGCTGCGCTGGGGACGCTGAGCCGCCGGACGGACGGGCGGCGCCGCTCCCGGGCGGCGCCGCCCCCTGCTCAACCCGGCTCGCGCGGCGGCCGGTTCAGGCCGCCGTACCGATGCTCCGGTGGGCCGGGGCCGTCACCGGGACCAGGATGACCGGGCAGTGCGAGCGGCGCAGCAGGGCCTGGGCGACCGGGCTCAGCCGCGGCCCGAAGGGGCCGGGCCTGCGGTGGGCGGGGACGACGACCACATCGGCCCGCCCGGTGTCCCACAGCAGTCCGCGCCTGCGGTCGTGGGCCCGGCGGCGCCCGGCGCGGGAGCGGGCCGGCGCGGGCGGGCCGGTCTGCCGTATCCGCAGGGCGGTGCCGCGCCGCTCGGCCTCGCGGAAGGCGTAGACGGCGGCCTCGGCGTCGGTGGCCTCGTCCGCGCCGAGGAGCACTCCGCGGCGCTCGGGACGCCGTTCGCCGGGGAGCCGGCTGCCGCGGACGACGAGCAGCGGCCCGCGGGTGCCGGCCGCCACGCGCAGACTGACGGAGCCGAGCAGCAGTCCGGCCGCGCCGCCGAGGCCGCGGTGGCCGACGACGGTGAGGACGGCGTTGCGGCCGCGGCGCACCAGGGCCCGCGCGGGATCGCCGACGACCGGGGTGCCGGTCACGGGCAGTTCGGGGTGACGCTCCATCACCCGGCTGACGGCCGACTCCAGAATGGGCCCGGCCCGGTCCAGTGCGGGGACGGCGTGAACGATCTCCAGGAGGGCTCCGCAGTGCTCGGCCTCCCGGGCCGCCATGTCCAGGGCCCGCACGGAGGCGACCGAGTCGTCCACCCCCACCACCACGCGCCGCGGGGTCATGTCCGCTCCTCTCCGTTGCGGGGCCGGTATGGCCGGGGGTGCCCGGCGGGTGACCCGGGCGGTGTGCCCGCCGGGGCGCCGCGCGTACCGGCCGGCCGGTGCCGGGTGCGGCCGGTGTGACCTCGGCCCCGAACCCGCGGTTACGGGCGCGGGAGCGCTCCCGGCACCCGTACTCTCGCACCGCGCACGCGCCGTCCGGGAGAGGCTGACCGGCCCCAGCCGGGGGCGCACGGCCCCGGGTTCACGCCGGTCCGCAGGGCCGGGCGTCCCGGGACGACCGGGGCCATAGGGCCCTTCCCCGGGCGGGGCCGCTGTTCTTAGCTGAAGACGCGCCGGCTGTACGCGGGGTACAACCGGGCCGAGAGACAGGTGGACGACCATGGTGGAGGCCGGGAGTCGCACGGCGGACGGCCTGCGCGTACGGGGGATCGACGGCGTCGTCGTCGCCGAACTGCGCGGGGAGATCGACATCCTGACCGCGCCGGCCCTCTCCGTGCGCCTCGACGCGCTCACCGCCTCCGCCGCCCCCGACCTGGTGGTCGACCTGCGGGCGGTGACATTCCTCGACTGCCGGGGCCTGGCCATGCTCTGCCGGGCCCGCAACCGTGTCCTGTCCCGCGGTGGCCGGCTGCGCCTGGTGGCGAGCGACGGGCACATCCTGCGGGTGATGCGCCTGACGCGGCTCGCCCGGGTCTTCGACGTCAGCGCCGGCCTCGCCGAGGCCCTCGGCTCCCCGGCGCCCGCCGGGCTCCCGCCGGCCGTCCCGGCACGGGCGGAGGCCGCGGCGCCATGACCGGCCGGCGCGGCTCCGGCCGGACCGTCGTCATCGGCGTCGGAAACGACTTCCGGAGCGACGACGGGGTGGCCTGGCGGGTCGTCGGACGGCTCCGGGAGCGCGCGGAGGGGAGTCCGTTACCGCCCGGCACCGAACTGCGGGAGTGCGACGGCGATCCCGGGCGGCTGATCGGCCTGTGGGAGGGCGCGGAGCTGGCCGTGGTGGTGGACGCCGCCCACGCGCACCCTCCGTCTCCGGGCCGGGTCCACCGGCTGGAGCTGGACCGGCGCCGGCTGTGGCGGGACGGGGCGGCCAGCTCCCACGGGCTCGGGCTCGGCGAGGCGGTGGAACTCTCCCGCGCGCTGGGCACGCTTCCCACCCGTCTCGTCGTGTACGCGGTGGAGGGCGCGGACAGCACCCTGGGCACCGGGCTGTCCGCTCCGGTCGCCGCGGCCGTGGAGCCGCTCACCGCACGGATCGAGGCCGACATCGGGAGCGGCGCCGGGACCGGATGCGCCGGGGACGGCCCGCGCGGGATCCCCGCCGGGCCGGCGCGGCCCGCGGAACGCCCGGGGTCCGCGGACGGCCCCGGCCCGGACCGGCCGCCGGGCCCCGGACCGGACGGAAGCGCCTCCGCGGCCCGGGCCACCGCCGTGGCCGGGGACACCCCTGCGGCCGGTGCCGTGCCCGGCCCGGCTGCGGCGGGAGCGGACGCCGGGGCGCCGGGGACGACGGCGGGGTGAACCACCGTGTCCGGGACGGCGGACGGGACCGCGCGGGCCGCGCGGCGCGTCGAGGTGTCCGGCACCGTGCAGGGCGTCGGTTTCCGCCCGTTCGTCCACCGCACCGCCACCCGTCTGGGCCTGGACGGCTGGGTGCGCAACGCCGACGGGCAGGTGGTCGTGACCGCCGCCGGGCCCCCGGAGACGCTGGACGCGTTCATCGAAAAGCTGCGCGGTGACGCCCCGCCGCTCGCCCGGGTCGGCCGGGTCCGCGTCACCGGGCTGACCGGACCTGCCCCCGACCCGGGCTCGGGTTTCGCCGTCCGCGACAGCACTCCGCACACGGACGGCGCGGACGGCGGCCGGGCCCGCGACCGCGGCCGGGACCGGACGGCCCGCCCGGCGCCCGGCTCAACAGCCGTGTCCCCGGATTTCGTTGACAGGGCGGCGGACGGCGACGACGACGCTGTGGATGACGGCACCGGCGCCGGCGCCGATGAGGCGGCCGTCCGGGAGATCCCGCCCGACGCGGCGACCTGCGCCGCCTGCCTGCGCGAGCTGTTCGACCCCGCCGACCGCCGCCACCGCTATCCCTTCATCAACTGCACCGACTGCGGCCCGCGCGCCACCGTCATCGAGGACCTGCCGTACGACCGCGAACGCACCACGATGCGCGGCTTCCCGCTCTGCGCACGGTGCGCGGCCGAGTACGCCGACCCCGCCGACCGGCGCTTCCACGCCGAGCCGCTGGCCTGCCCCGAGTGCGGGCCCCGGCTTGCGTGGCGGGCGGCCGACGGGCCGGTGTCCGCGAGCGGCGAGGAGGCGCTGCGGCGGGCGGTCGCCGTCGTCGCGGGCGGCGGCATCGTGGCCGTCAAGGCGCTGGGCGGCTACCAACTGGTGTGCGACGCGCGGAACGCGGCGGCCGTGGCCGAGCTGCGGCGGCGCAAGCACCGCCCCGCCAAGCCGCTCGCCGTGATGGTGCGCGACCTGGCCGCGGCACGGCGGCTGGCCCGGGTCGGCCCCGCCGAGCAGGCCGTGCTCACCTCCCCGGCCGCGCCGGTGGTCCTGTGCCGCGCCCACACCGCGCCGCCGCTCGCCGCCGGCACCCCGCCCCTCCCTCCGCGCCGGGCGGCACGGCCCCGTCCGGCCGGGTCCGGGCGCCGCCGTGGAGAGCCGCCGGGCGCCCCGCCGGGCCCGATGGCGCCCGGTGTCCACCCCGGCACGCACCGGATCGGGCTGTTCCTGCCCACGTCGGGGCTGCACCATCTGCTGCTGCACGACCTGGCCCGGCCGCTGGTCGTCACCAGCGGCAACCTCGCCGGCGAGCCCATCGCCACCGACGACGCCGAGGCCGTCCGGCTGCTGTCCTCCGTCGCCGACGGCTTCCTCTTCCACGACCGGCCGATCCGCGCCCGCTACGACGACTCGGTCGTGCTCGTCGCCCGCGGCCGGCCGCTGACCGTCCGCCGGGCGCGCGGCTGTGCCCCGGCGCCGCTGCCGCTGCCCGTGCCCGCCGGCGTCCCGCTGGCCGCGGCCGGGGCTCAGCTCAAGCACACCTTCGCCCTGGCCTCCGGTCACCGCGCGGTCCTCGGGCCGCACACCGGCGACCTCCGGGACGCCCGCGCCCAGGAGGCGTTCGCGGCCTCGTACGCCGATCTGACGCGGCTCACCGGCATCGCCCCGCGCGCGGTCGCGCACGACCTGCATCCCGGCTATCTCTCCACCCAGTGGGCGCGGGCCCTGCTGCCGGACGCCCTCGTCGCGGTCCAGCACCACCACGCGCACATCGCCGCCGTCGCCGCCGAGCACGGCCTGACGGAGCCGGTCACCGGCGTCGCCTACGACGGCCTCGGGCTCGGCGACGACGGCACGCTGTGGGGCGGCGAGATCCTGGTCGCCGACCTGACCGGCTGCCGCCGCGTCGGCCGCTGGGGCACGGCCCCGCTGCCGGGCGGCGAGGCGGCGGTACGGAACCCGGCCCGGATGGCCCTCGGCTACCTCCACGGCGCCGAACCCCTGGGCGCGCCCCTGCCGCCCCGCACTCGCCCGCCCGTTCACCGGCCGGGTCGACCCGCGCCACCTGGCCGTCGTCCGGGCGATGATCGCCCGCGGCCTCAACTCCCCCCGCGCGTCCAGCGTCGGGCGGCTGTTCGACGCGGCGGCGGCACTGCTCGGTCTCGGCGACACGGTCTCCTACGAGGGCCAGGCCGCCGTGGCCCTGGAGGCGGCGGCCGGTACGGTCCGTGCCGAGCCGCCTTCCTGGCGCGTCGTCCGGACGGGCGGGCTGTGGGTCTCCGACCCCGTACCCGTCCTCACCGGACTGCTGGAGCGGCAGGCCGCGGGGGTCCCGGTGCCGGACCTGGCCGCCGCGTTCCACACCGCGGTCGCCGCGGCCACCGCCGCCCTGGTCGAACGGGCCGTGGCGGAGGGCGCGCCGCGCACGGTCTGCCTGGCCGGCGGCTGCTTCCAGAACCACCGTCTGCTCACCGAGGTCTCCGCGCTGCTCCGCGACCGGGGGCTGCGGGTGCTGACCGGCAGCGCCGTCCCGGTCGGCGACGGCGGCATCAGCTACGGCCAGGCGGCCGTCGCCGCGGCCCTGCTGCGAGCGTGAACGCCTGAGAGGAGCGTGATCCCCATGTGCCTGGGCATCCCCGGCCGGGTGATGGACGTCCGCGAGGACGCGGGCCTGCGCATGGCCACCGTCGACTTCGGCGGTGTACGGCGCGAGGCCTGCCTGGAGTACACCCCGGAGGCGGTGCCCGGCATGTACGTCATCGTGCACGTCGGCTTCGCCATCACCGTCGTCGACGAGGACGAGGCCCGCCGCACCCTCGACGTCCTCCGCGCCATGACGGACGCGGTGGCGGGCGAACTGGGCGAGCCCCTCCCGGAGCCGCCCCCGACGTTGCCGTCGGCACGGCCTGCGGCACCGGAACGGGCACGGTGACGAACCGCGGCCGTGTCAGCCGGTGTCATGGCCGTCGACCGGCCGGTGGGGAGGAAGCACGTGAAGGCAGCCGCGCGGGTGAGGGTGCCCGGGGCAGCCGGGGCTCCGGCCGCGGGGTCGGTCCGCGCTGAGCCGGGCCGTGGCCCGCAGGGGCCGAACGTCCCGGTCACCGTGCCCCGTCGGCCCTCACGGCCGTCGGGCGCGGGGGGCGAGACTGGGCGCGTCACGCCCCGACCTCCGGGAGCCGCCACCATGACCGCATCCGGCCGCACCCCCGTGTCATCCCTGCCGCCCGGGCCGCCGGGGGGCCATCGGGCGCCGCGCGTCGTCGTCGGCGTCGACGGGTCGGCCGGTTCGGTCGCCGCGCTGCGGTGGGCCGCCGCCCGGGCCCCATCGCTGGGCGCGGGTCTCGTCGTCGTCCACGCCTGGGAGCCGGCCGCCGTCCGCCGCGCGCCGTACGCGCCGGCCGCTTCCCGCCCGTCGGCGGAGGAGTCGCGGGCCGCGCGGGCGAAGTCCTGGAGCGGGCCCTCCGCGCCGGGCTCGGGCCGGGCGCGGAAGCCGGGTCCGCGCGGTCCTCGCCGAGGGCCCGCCGGCGGCGGTGCTCCTGCGGTACGCGGACGAGGCCCTGCTGCTCGCCCTGGGGCGGCGCCCGCCGCCGGGGCCGGGCCCCGGGCCGGTTCCCCCGGACGCGGGCGGCGGCCCGGTGGCGCGGGACTGCCTGCGGCACGCCCGCTGCCCGGTGGTCGTCGTCCCCGGCGAACCGGCCCTGCCGCACGGCGGCCACGGCGCACCGGGCACCGGCCCGGGGGCGGACGGCGCGGAGCCGTACCGCGCCGAGGTGTACGAGGCATACGGCGCGGTGCGCTGCGGTCCCCCGGTACGGGCCCCTCGGCCCCCGCGGGCGGCGTTCGCGGCACACCGGCACTGAGACGCGGGGCGGCGGACCGCCGCACGGCCCCGGACCGAGCAAGACCCGACCACACCCCCGAGGGGGAATCATGGCGGAGACCGGAACGGACATCGGCGCCCCAGCCGTCCTCGACCGGGACGGGCTCGACGCGCTCGTGAAGGCGCTGGCCGCGCGCGGCCGGACCGTGATCGGGCCGACGGTGCGCGACGGGGCCGTCGTCCTCGCCGAGATCGACTCGGGCGACCGGCTGCCCTACGGCTGGGGGGTCGAACTGGCGGCCGGACGCTACCGATTGCGCCGGCGCACCGACGGCGCGGCCTTCGCGCACAGCGCCGGCCCGCAGTCCTGGAAGACGTATCTGCATCCGGAACGGGTGCGGCAGTGGAGCGCCGACCGCGCGCCGGACGGCGGCCTCACCGTCACCGCCGGGGAGGGGGAGGGCGCCGCGCGGCCGTCGTTCGCCTTCCTCGGCGTCCGGCCGTGCGATCTGCGGGCCATCGCCGTGCAGGACCGGGTGCTGGCCGGTGGCCGCCACCCGGACGGGGTCTACCGTGCCCGGCGCGAGCGGGCGTTCATCGTGGCCGTCGAGTGCACCGAGCCGGGCGAAACCTGCTTCTGCGTCTCCATGGGCTCCGGCCCGGCGGCCGAGAACGGCTACGACCTGGCGCTGACGGAGCTCACCGCGGACGGCGGCGGGGACACCGACGGCCACGGGGACGCGGAGCACCGCTTCCTCGTCCGCGTCGGCAGCGAGGAGGGGGCGGCCGTCCTGGAGGAGGTGGCGCACCGGCCCGCCGGCCGGCCCACGGCGGCGGCCGCCCGGGACCGGGTGACCGAGGCGTCCCGCCGGATGGGCCGTGCCATGCCGCCGGTCGACCTGCGGCGGCTGATGGGCGACAGCCTGGACTCCGCGCACTGGGACGACATCGCCGAGCGCTGTCTGAGCTGCGGCAACTGCACCCTGGTCTGCCCGACCTGCTTCTGCACCACCACGGAGGACGTCACCGACCTCACCGGCGACCACGCCGAGCGGTGGCGCCGCTGGGACTCCTGCTTCGACCTGGACTTCTCCTTCATGCACGGCGGCCCGGTGCGGTCCTCGGTGCGCAGCCGCCACCGCCAGTGGATGACCCACAAACTCGCCACCTGGTACGACCAGTTCGGCAGTTCCGGCTGTGTGGGCTGCGGCCGCTGCGTCGTCTGGTGCCCGGCCGGGATCGACATCACCGAGGAGGCCGCGGAGTTCCACGCGCGGGCCCGCGAAGCGGAGAGCGGCCGGGACGGGCCCGGCGGCGACGGCCGGACCGGCAGTGGAGTCCCCACGGCCGCCGCGCACCGCACGGACGGAGGACTCCCGTGAAGACCTCGGCCACCGGCTTCTCCCCCGGGACGGGTCCCGGAACCGCCACCGGCCCCGACAGGGACCCCGGCCCGTCCGCCGTGCCGCTCCCCTACCGGGTGGTGCGCCGCCGCGCGGAGACCGCCGACACCGCGAGCTTCGTCCTCGAACCGCTGGACCAGGCCCTGCCGCCGTTCCGTCCCGGCCAGTTCGCCATGCTGTACGCGTTCGGCGTCGGCGACATCCCCGTCTCGGTCAGCGGCATCCTGCCGCACCGCCACCGGCTGATGCACACGGTCCGGGCCGTCGGCGCCGTCTCCACCGCCCTCTACGAGCTGGGCCCCGGCGACACCGTGGGGGTGCGCGGCCCCTTCGGCACCGTGTGGGACACCTCCCGGGCCGCGGGCGGTGACGTGCTCGTCGTCGCCGGCGGCATCGGTCTGGCGCCGCTGCGGCCGCTGGTCTACGAGGTGTTCCGCGCCCCGCACCGGTTCCGGCGCGTCCACGTCCTCATCGGTGCCCGCACCCCCGGCGATCTGGTCTACCGCGACGAGACCGCCGTGTGGGCGGCCGCCGGCCCGGGCGGCACGGCGCTCACCGTCGACCGGCCGGACGCCATCTGGGCCGGCGAAGTCGGCCTCGTCACCGGCCTGCTGGGGCACGCGCGCTTCGACCCGCCCGGCACCACGGCGTATGTCTGCGGCCCCGAGGTGATGATCCGGGCCACCGCCCGGGAGCTGGTGCACCGCGGGCTGCGGCCGGAGCGCGTGCTGGTCTCGCTGGAGCGCACCATGCGCTGCGGCACCGGGCACTGCGGGCACTGCCAGCTCGGGCCGCTGCTGCTCTGCCGGGACGGAGCGGTCCTCGGCTACGACCGTGCCGCACCCCTCCTCGCCACCAGGGAGCTGTGACATGACCACGGACGGCACCACCACGGCCGGCGCTGCCGGGACCGCCGCGCGGGCGGACGGACTCCCCACCCTCGCCGTGTACAAGCTCGCCTCCTGCGACGGCTGCCAGCTCACCCTGCTGAATTGCGAGGACGAACTGCTGGCGCTGGCCGGGCAGGTGCGCATCGGCTACTTCCCGGAGGCGACCCGGGCGGTGCTGCCCGGCCCGTACGATCTCGCACTGGTCGAGGGCTCCGTCACCACGGCCGCCGACGCCGAACGGGTGCGCGAGATCCGTGCCGCCTCCCGCCACCTGGTGGCCATCGGTGCCTGCGCGACGGCCGGCGGCATCCAGGCGCTGCGCAACTTCGCCGATGTGGCGGAGTTCCGCGCGGCCGTCTACGCCCGCCCGGAGCAGATCGACGCGCTGGCCGGCTCCACCCCCGTATCGGACCATGTGAAGGTCGACTTCGAACTGCGCGGCTGCCCGGTGGACCGGGGCCAGCTGCTGGAGGTCGTCACGGCCTTCCTCGCCGGGCGCAAGCCCGGCATCCCCGGCCACAGCGTCTGCTTCGCGTGCAAGCGGCGCGGCACGGTCTGCGTGACCGTGGCCCACGGCACCCCCTGCCTGGGCCCGGTCACCCACGCCGGCTGCGGAGCCCTGTGCCCGGCGTACGGGCGCGGCTGCTACGGCTGCTTCGGCCCGTCCGCCGACGCCGCCCCGGACAAGCTGATCCCGCTGCTCCGCCGGGACGGCATGGACGACCGCGCCGTCGAACGCTTCCTGCGCACCTTCACCGCCGCCGCCTTCGAGAGCCTGAGGGCGGGCGGCACCGCCACCGGCGGAGCGCGGGAGAAGCGGGCATCCGGGGACGCACGGGAGCGGAAGCGGGACCGGAAGCAGAAGCAGAGGAAAGAGGCGGCGTCATGACCCACCGCGGCTCCCGCGTGCTGCACGTCGGCGCCCTCGCCCGCGTCGAGGGCGAGGGCGAGCTGCGGCTGCGCGTCCACGACGGGCGGGTGGCCGAGGCCCGGCTGCGCATCTACGAACCGCCGCGCTTCTTCGAGGCGTTCCTGCGCGGCCGCGCCCACACCGAACCACCGGACATCACCGCCCGGATCTGCGGCATCTGCCCCGTCGCCTACCAGATGAGCGCCTGCCGGGCCATCGAGGACGCCTGCGGTGTCACGGTCGGCGGGCAGCTCGCCGCGCTGCGCCGGCTGCTGTACTGCGGCGAGTGGATCGAGAGCCAGGCCCTCCACATCCACCTGCTCCACGCCCCCGACTTCCTCGGCTGTGACGGCGCGATCGAACTCGCCCGCACCCACCGCCCGGAGGTCGAGCGGGGCCTGCGGCTGAAGCAGGCCGGCAACGCGATCCTGGAACTTCTCGGCGGCCGCGCCGTCCACCCGGTCAACGTGCGCCTCGGCGGGTTCCACCGCGTGCCCGCCCGCTCCGAACTGGAGCCGCTCGCCGAGCGGCTGCGGCGGTCCCTCGACGACGCCCGGGAGACGGTGCGCTGGGCGTCCGGCTTCGACTTCCCCGACGCGGCGATCGACGCCGATCTGCTCGCCCTGGCCGAACCCGGCGGGTACGCCATCGACAGCGGCACGCCCACCGTGCTGCCCGCCGGCGGCGGCCCGCTCCGCTCCTTCCCCGTCGCCGAGTTCGGCGAGCACGTCACGGAGGAGCAGCTGCCGCACTCCACCGCCCTGTACTCCCGGCTCGACGGCCGCCGCCATCTCACCGGGCCCCTCGCCCGGTACGCGATCAGCGGCCGGTGGCTGACGGGCGCGGCGCGCGAGGCGGCGGACGAGGCGGGGCTCGGGGAGATCTGCCGCAACCCGTTCCGGAGCGTGCTGGTGCGCGGCGTGGAGACCGTCCACGCGGTGGAGGAGGCGCTGCGCGTCATCGAGGCGTACGAGCCGCCGCGCCGCCCGTACGTGGAGGTGCCGCCGCGCGCCGGCACCGGGCACGGGGCGACGGAGGCCCCGCGCGGGCTGCTCCACCACACCTACGTCCTGGACGCGGACGGCACCGTCACCGCGGCGCGGCTGGTGCCGCCCACCGCGCAGAACCAGGGCGCCATCGAGGCCGATCTGCGCAGCGTGGCCCAGGCCGCGCTGGACGGCGGCGATCCGACGGACGAGGAGCTGACGGCGCTGTGCGAACGGGCCATCCGCAACCACGATCCGTGCATCTCCTGCGCCACCCACTTCCTCGACCTGACCGTGGACCGGGAGTGAGGGGGCGGGGCACCGCGGACCGCGACAGCACACACGAGCCGCGCGCCCGGGCGCGCGGAACTCATCCGACGAGCGAGGCACCATGAAGTATCTGGACGAGTACCGTGATCCGGCCCTGGCCCGCCGCCTGCTGGAGGAGCTGCGCCGCACCGCCACCCGCCCGTGGCAGATCATGGAGGTCTGCGGTGGCCAGACCCACACGCTCGTCCGGCAGGGCATCGACGAGCTGCTGCCCGCCGGGATGCGGATGGTGCACGGCCCCGGCTGCCCGGTGTGCGTGACGCCGCTGGAGACGCTGGACCGGGCCATGGCCATCGCCGCCCGGCCGGGCGTGACCCTCGCCAGCTTCGGCGACATGCTCCGCGTCCCCGGTTCGGACACCGATCTGCTGTCGCTCCGCGCCCGGGGCGCGGATGTGCGGGTCGTGTACTCGCCCATGGAGGCCGTCCGGCTCGCCGTGCTCCACCCGGACCGCGAGGTCGTGTTCCTGGCGGTCGGGTTCGAGACCACCGCCCCGGCCAACGCCATGGCCGTGCTGCACGCCTCCCGGCTCGGGCTGCGCAACTTCTCGGTGCTGGTCAGCCATGTCCTCGTGCCGCCCGCCATGACGGCGCTGCTGGACGACCCGGACTGCGAGGTGGAGGCGTTCCTCGCCGCCGGGCACGTCTGCGCGGTGATGGGCTGCTCCGCGTACGAGCCGATCGCGGCCCGCTACCGGGTGCCCGTCGTCGTCACCGGGTTCGAACCGCTCGATCTGCTGGAGGGCATCCTCATGGCGGTCCGGCAGCTCGAAAGCGGCCGGTCCGACGTCGAGAACCAGTACGCGCGGGCCGTGCGGCGGGACGGCAACACCGCCGCCCGGAGCATCGTCGAGCACGTCTTCCAGGTCACGGACCGGACCTGGCGCGGTATCGGCCCGCTGCCGGAGAGCGGTCTCGGGCTCCGCCCGGAGTTCGCCGGCTACGACGCGGCCCTCCGCCACAAGGTGGAGGACCTGCACCCGGCCGAGGACCCCCAGTGCCTGGCCAGCTCCATCCTGACCGGCGCCGCCCTGCCCGTCGACTGCCCCGCCTACGGCACCCGCTGCACCCCGCCACCCCTCGGCGCGCCCATGGTGTCCGCCGAGGGCACCTGCGCCGCGTTCCACGCGGCCGGACGGACCAGGAGCCCGCTGTGAGCAGCTGCCCGAACCCCCATGAGGAACACGAGCGCGTGCTGCTCGGCCACGGCGCCGGCGGCCGGCTGACCGCGGAGCTGCTGGAGAGCCTGCTGCTGCCGGCCGTCGGCGGCTTCCCGGCGGGCCCGCCGGAGGGGCCGCTGGAGGACGCGGCGCCACTGCCCGGCCGGCCGGAACTGGTGATGAGCACCGACGGGTTCGTCGTCCATCCGCTGTTCTTCCCCGGCGGCGACATCGGCTCGCTCGCCGTGCACGGCACCGTCAACGACCTGGCGGTGATGGGGGCCCGTCCGCTCGCCCTGTCGGTGGCGCTCGTCATCGAGGAGGGGCTGCCGCTGTCCGAACTGCGGTCGGTGGCGGGCTCGCTGGGCAAGGCGGCGCGCGAGGCGGAGGTGCCGGTCGTCACCGGGGACACCAAGGTCGTGGGGCGCGGCGCCGCCGACAAGATCTTCATCACCACCACCGGGATCGGTACCCGCATCCCCGGCCTGGCCCCGTCGGCGGCCCGCGCCCGCCCGGGGGACGCGGTGCTGCTGTCGGGGCCCATCGGCCTGCACGGCACGGCCGTTCTCAGCACCCGCGAGGGGCTGGGCTTCGAAGCCGACATCGCCTCCGACTCCCGTCCGCTGCACCGGCTGGTGGAGGCCCTGGCCCCGGTCGGCGCCCGGCTGCACACCCTGCGCGATCCGACCCGGGGCGGTCTGGCGGCCACGCTCAACGAGATCGCCCGTGACTCGGGGGTGGCCGTGGAGATCGACGAGTCCGCGCTGCCGGTGCCCGGCCCGGTCGCCTCGGCCTGCGACCTGCTGGGTCTGGACCCGCTGCATGTCGCCAACGAGGGCTGCATGGTCGCCTTCGTGGCCCCGTCCGCCGCCGAGGCGGCCCTGGCGGCGATGCGTTCGCGCGCGGAGGGCACCGGCGCCGTCCGGATCGGCGAGGCGACAGCCGGCCCGGCGGGCCGCGTTCTCATGCGCACCCTGGTCGGTGCCCGCCGCGTCGTGGACATGCCGGTCGGCGAGCAACTGCCGCGCATCTGCTGACGGTTGCGGAGGGCCGTGCCGAGCTGCCGCCGAACAGACGGTGAACGTCGCACCGGGGGGCCCGCGCACGCGCCGTCCGTCCGCCCCGGTGCCGGACGGGCGGCGCGTGCGCCGGGGTCAGCTCGCGTCCGCGGCGTTCCGGCGGCGGAGGAACCACCACGCGCCGCCGCCGAGCGCGAGCACGCCCACCGCTCCGGCGGCCAGCGGGAGGACGGACGAGCCGCTGTCCTCCCCGGCCGCCACGGTCTGCTCCGTCTCTGCCCCGTCGGCCGCCGTGGCGGTGTCCTCCGCCACGGTGGCGGACGGCTCGGGGGCCGCCTCCGTCGCGGCCCCGGCCTTGTCATCGGAGTCCTCGGCGCCGGAGTCACCGGGGTCGATCGGCTCGGCGCCCGGGGCGGCGGGCCGCAGTTCGAGGACGGGGGCCGGCTGCCCGGAGTCGTGCCCGTCGCCGTGCCCGTGTCCGGCGTCCGAGGTCTCGATCCAGCGCGCCACCGTGCCGTCCGCGTAGGTCTCCACGGTCTTGAAGGCCAGCTTCCGGGCGTCGGGGAGCTGGCGGACGGTGATCTCGTACTCGGCGTCGGCGCCCGCCGGGGTCTCGGGCCCGGCGAGGCGGTAGCCGCCGTCGGTGGTCTTCAGCTTCCAGCCCTTGGGGGCCTTCTTCAGCTGGACGGCGGAGGGTTCGATGCCGTCCGGCAGTTCGACGCGCAGCTCCGTGAAGCCGGCCTCGGGGTTCTCCGCCTCCGAGGTGAAGGCGAGGGTGACGTTCTCTGCGAGGGCCCGGGCGTCAGCGGCCGTGACGTGGGCGTGGGCGTGGGCCGGACCGGCGGTCAGCACGGCGGCGCCGAGCGTGAGGGCCGCGGCGGCCGTGACGCGTCGGAGGGTGTGCGGGCGCGGGTGCGCGGACAGCGGGCGCGGGTGGACGGACATGGGGGAGCTCCTCGAGTGAACGGCCGGAGCGCGGCGGGGCGACCGGCGCGGGGAAAACGACAACCACGGTTGTGCTCCCTGTCCGGCGGCCCCCGGCGGACCACGGCGCTCGCCAGGAACTCCCGTGCCGGCGAGGGCGGTTCGGCCGGGACGGCGGTGTCCGCCGGCTCCGGCGCGCGGCCGGTGGGCCCCGCGGGGCGCGGGCACCGGGTGAGGAGGGCGGCGAGGGCTTCCCCGGCGGCCCGCCGCACGGCACGGGCCGCGCGGGCCGCGGCGGCCGCCGTCGTGTCGGTGCGGTGCAGCAGCCACGCCACCGCCAGCGCAGCGAGGACGTGCGCCGCCGTCATGGCGGCCGGGGCCGGGTGGCAGAGGTGGACGCCGGCGGCCACAGCGAGCGCGCCGTCGGCTCCGTGTGCCGGAAGCCCGCCGCCGTCCGCTGCCTGCGCTGCGTGTGCCGCGCGCGCCGTGTGCCCGGCCGCCGGGCCGCAGCCGGCGGCGAGGGACAGGGCGGTGTGCAGCACGGCCTGTGCCGCGAGGGTGGCCGCGACGACGGCGGGCAGCGCCCGGCGGCGGCGCGCCAGCGGCCGTACGGCGGCGTACTGCGCGGCGCCCAGCAGCGCTGCCGTCCCCCAGGGCACCGGGACGTCCAGGACGGCGTGGTGCCCGGCGACCGCAAGCACCGTGCCGGTGAGCGCGAACACCACGGCCCGCGGACGGCCCGACGGCCACGGCACCGGGTCGGCGGCCGGGCGGCGCGAGGGCCCGGCCGGCGGCTTCGGCTGATGAGCCATCAGGTATTCACTCGCTCCGCGGGTCCGGGGGATCGTGCGCCGAGAGGGATACGGGGGCGGAGCACCGTCCGTTCACCCCGCTGGGTACCCCATGGCATTCTCGCTGAGCATCCGCCGTCCCCGCCACGTACTCGCTACCGGACCCGGGACTACGGTCCCGGAATTCTCACACAGTGTGAGGGACCCGGGAACGGGAGGACGGGTGGGGACCGGACGTGCGGAGAGACGGAGAGAGCGGCGTGATCGGAGATCTCGACGGGCGGCGGCGGGCACACGGAGATGCGCCCCCGGTGACACCAACCGCCCCTGCCCGTAAGACCTCGCCCCCGGAGGCCGCCCCGGCCTCCTCGCGCTCCCGCGCCCGGCGGCTGTCCGCGGTGCTGGTCCTGGTCGGCACGGTGCTGGCGGCGCTGCTCGGCGGCGCCGGCCCCGCGTCCGCCCACGCCGCCCTCCGGTCCGCCGATCCGGCCGAGGACACGGTGCTCGAGGCGGCTCCGCGCCACATCACCCTCACCTTTACGGAGAAGGTGAGCATGACCAACCGCACGATCCGCGTCATCTCCCCCTCCAACACCCAGGTGGCGAAGGGGGATCCGCGGCACACCCGTGGCGACGGCACCGCGATCCGGATCGGCCTCCGCGACGGTCTCCCCGACGGCACGTACACCGTGGCCTGGCATGTGGTCTCCGCCGACAGCCACCCGGCCTCGGGCGCGTACACCTTCTCCATCGGCGAACCGTCCGGGACGACCGCCGTCGTCCCCGCCGACACGGCGGGGAACGGCACGACGGAACGGCTCTACGGCGTCGCCCGCTACGCCGCGTACGGCGGACTGGCCCTGCTCGTCGGCGGCTTCGCCTTCGCTCTGCTGTGCCTGCCATACGGCCCGGTGCCGCGCCCGCTGCGCCGCCTGGTGGCCGCCGGCTGGTCGGTTCTGGCGCTCGCCACCGTCGCGCTGCTCCTGCTCCGCGGCCCCTACGAGAACGGTGACGGCCCGCTGCGGGCCCTCGACCTGTCGGCGCTGCCCGCGACCTTCGGCAGCCGCCCGGGGGCCGCGCTGCTGTTCCGGCTGCTGCTGCTCGCGGTGGCCGGCGCCTGCCTGGCGCTGCCCGCCGCCGGTTTCCGCGGGGTGACGGCGAAGACCGCGCGGGCCCCGGGCCGTACCGCCGCCGGGCCGGACACGGCACCGGACGGCGCGGCCGGCGGGGAGGGAGACGGCTCGCCGGGCAGCGGGGGCGCTGCCGTGGATGCCGGGGCCGACGCCGTGGACCAGGCCGGAAACGCCGGAGCAGCCGGCACGGCCGAGGCCGGCACGGCGGAGTCCGGTGCCGCGGACGGCGGGGATGACGCGGCGGACCAGGCCGGGCACGGCGCAGCGGCCCCGGCAGCGGCCCGCGCCGCCACCGGAACCCCACAGGACCCGGCCGGCGGACCCGGCGGGCCGCACACTGCCGACGGGACGCCGCACGACCGGCGGCCGCCGGCTCTCGTCCTCATCGCGGCGGCCCTGCTGACGGTGGGGCTGGCGGCGACCTGGGTGACGGTCGAGCACGCCTCGGTCGGCCCGCAGGCTCCGTTCGCCGTCACGGTGGCCGGTCTGCACCTGGTGGCGATGACCGTCTGGGTGGGCGGTCTCGCCGCCCTCTCCGTCACCGTGCTGCGCCGCGGCGGCCCGTCGGCGGAAGACGGGGCCGGGGACGTGACCGGGAGCCGGGAGGGGAACGGGTACGCGAGGGCCGCCGGGCGTTTCTCCACCCTGGCGTTCGTCTCGGTGACCGTCCTGGTTCTGACCGGCCTGGTCCAGTCCTGGCGCCAGGTCGGGGCCTGGGATCTGCTGCTGACCACCTTCTTCGGGAAGCTGCTGCTCACGAAGGCGGTCATCGTGCTGCTCCTGCTGGTCGTGGCGGGCGTCTCGCGCCGGCTGACGGCGGGGCTGCGCGGGCCGGGCCCGTCGGAGACCGCCCCCGTGCCGATGGCCGCCCCGGAGCCGGAGCCGGAACTGGTGGCCGTGGGCGCCGGGGTCGGGGCCGGAGGGTCCGGGCGGCCCACTCCCCGCCGGCCGGCCACGACCGGGGAGACAACGGCCCCGGAGACGCCGGCCCGCGAGCCACCGCCCCGGCGGACGCCGGACCGGCAGGCGAGCGCACGGGAGAGGAGACCACGGCGGCCGGGGGCACGGCGCCGGACCGCACCGCGGGCCCCGTCTCCCGGGGCCGCCCCTCCGGTGCCGTTCCCCCATCATCCCGCGGCGGCGGTTCCGTCCGGGAGGGCCTGCGCCGCTCCGTGATCGCCGAACTCGCCATCGGGGCCGTGATCCTGGCCGTGACGGCGGTGCTGACCGGCACCCAGCCCGCCCGTGCGGTCCTCGACGCCAGCGAGGAGATCGCCGCCCGGGGCGCGGCCGTCGCCGTGGTGGACGTGCCGCTGGACACCGGCACGGAGGCCGGGGACGCCGCCGCGCCGGGTGTGGAGACCGTCGCGAACGTCACCGTCGATCCGGCCCGGGTCGGCACCAACCGGGTGCAGGTGCTCGTCCTCGCGGGCGGCGGCCTCGTCGGCGTTCCGGAGGTGCGTGTCTCCTTCACCCTCGAGGAAAAGGGCATCGGCCCGCTGGACGCGCGTCTGGAGGACGCCGGCGGCTACTGGATCAACGACGATCTGCGGCTGCCGCTGCCGGGGAAGTGGACCATGGCCGTCACCGTGCGCACCTCCGAGTTCGACCAGGTCACCAAGACGGTCACCGTGGAGGTCCGCCCGGTCCCGGGGACGGCGCCGGAGAAGACCGGCACCGGCTGAGCCCGTGCGGAGGCGCGGGGCGGCTCAGCTCCGCGCCGTCCCGGGCGGGGCCGCCGGGAGCCGGACCGTGATGACCGTGCCGCCCTCCGGGCCCGAGGACGCCTCCACGGTGCCGCCGTGCGCCGTGACCAGCTCCTTGACCACGGCCAGGCCGATCCCGCTGCCGCCGACGTCCCGCGCGGCGCTTCCCCGCCACAACCGCTCGAAGACATACGGCAGTTCGGCGGCCGGGATGCCCGGCCCGTCGTCGGCGACCTCGATCACCACCGCGCCGTCCCCATCGCCCTTCCGGGGCTCGGCCCGCGCGGTGACGGTCACGGTGTCGCCCGGGCGGCAGTAGCGGGCGGTGTTGCTGAGCAGATTGCCCAGCGCCTGGTGGAGCCGGTCGCCGTCGGCGTGGACGGGGAGCGGCCCGGCGGCCGGGCGGGTCCGCACGGTGAGACCGGCGGCGCGCAGTTCGGGCTCGCGGTCGCGGACGGCGCCGCGCACCAGTTCGGTGACGTCGAGGGTGGTCCGGCGCAGGGAGAGCCGGGCGGATTCGGCGGCGGAGAGTTCGGCGAGGTCGCCGACGATGCGGCCGAGGCGCAGGGTCTGGTCGTGGAGGGCGGCCAGCCGTTCGGGCGCGGGCTCGGCGTAGCCGTCGCGGAGTTCCTCCAGGCCGGCCTGGAGGGCGGCGAGCGGGGTGCGGAGTTCGTGGGCGACGTCGGCGGCCAGCCGGCGCCGGGCGCGCTCGGCGCGGGTGACGTCGTCGGCCATGGTGTCGAACGCGCGGGAGAGCTCGCCGAGTTCGCCGGGTGCGTCCACCCGGGAGCGGGCGGTGCGGTCCCCGGCGGCGATGGCGCGGGCGGTGTGCGCGACGCGTACGACCGGGCCGGTGAGCCGCCGGGTGACGTACCAGCTGACGGCCAGGGCGAGGGCGAGGGCGGCGAGCGCGGCGGCGGCGATCCAGCCCCAGGCGATGTCGCGGCCCTCCGTCCCGCTCGCGGCGGGGAAGCCGAGGTGGACGGAGCCGACGGTGCGGCCGTCCGCCCGGATGTCGGCGGTGACGGCCCGGCCGGAGGAGGTGCCGGGCCCCTGCCCGGAGCTCGGGCCCGGCGTGGCGCTCGGGTCCGGAGCGGCGCTCGTCTCCGCACCGGTGGCCGGGTCCGCGCTGTCCGGCGTGTCCCCGGTCCCGTCCCGGTTCGCGCCGTGCATCTGCCCCGGCCCTGGCCGGTCCCGGGCCGCCCCGTGCCCGCCCGGGGACAGCAGCATGTGGCCGTCGGCGTCCCGGACGGTCAGCACCGCCTCGGCGCCGAGGGCGATGGTGCGGGCGGAGCCCAGATCGGCGCCCTCCCAGCCGTCCGCGCGCCGGTAGGCGTCGGCCGCGGCGGCGGCCACCCGGTCGGCGACCCGCTGCCGGTCGGCCTGGCGCGCGGTGCCGATCCCCCGCTCGGTGCCGATGAGGGCGGCGGCCGTGAGCAGGGCGATCGAGGCCAGCGCGACGACGGCGAACGCCGCGAACAGCCGCCGCCCGAGCGGTCCGGCACCCCGGCCGGTGTCCTTCCCGGACGGGGCTGCGCCGTCGGCTCCGGTCCCGGAGAGCCCGGCCCCGGAAACGGGAGCCGGCCGCGGTCCCGCGTCAGGTGTCACGTCTCAGCCCCAGCCGGTATCCGACGCCCATGACCGTCTCGACGACCTGCGTCCCCGCGGGCCCGAGCTTGTGCCGCAGGTTCTTCACATGCGAGTCGATGGTGCGCTCGTACCCGGAGAACTCGTAGCCGCGCACCCGGTTGACCAGTTCGTACCGCGAGTACACCCGGCCGGGCACGGACGCCAGGGCGGTCAGCAGTCCCCACTCGGTGGGGGTCAGTTCCACCTTGGTGCCGTCCATCTGCGCCTCGTGCCGGTCCTCGTCGATCAGCAGGCGCCCGTGTCCGTAGGAGGTGGCGGCCGAGTCCGACCAGCCGCTCTCGTGCCGCGCGCGGCTGAGCACGGCCTGGACCCGCAGCACGACCTCGGTGGGGCTGAAGGGCTTGGTGACGTAGTCGTCGGCGCCCAGCCGGAGCCCGCGGATGCGGTCCTCCACCGCGTCGCGCGCGGTGAGCACGACCACCGGTGTCCCGCCCCGCTCCCTCGCCTCGCGCAGCACTTCGCTGCCGTCCACGTCCGGGAGCCCGAGGTCCAGCACGGCGATGTCGACGCCCCGGTCGCCGAGGAGGCGGATCGCCTCGGCGCCCGAACCGGTCGACACGACCGCGTACCCGGCGCGCTCCATGTAGCGGCGCAGCAGCTCACGGATCTCCTTCTCGTCCTCGACGACGAGCACAGTGGTGGCCATGAGCCCACGTATACGTGCCGCCCCACCGGGCTGCCAGGGCCGAATGACCCTCCCTCCCCCGGTTGGCGACCCGTTTCGCGGCTCCCGACTCCATGCCGTCTCCACACCCCCGCCACACCGTCTGCCGCGCCCGGGACGACGGTGGGATCAACGGGACGGAAGGGTTCCGCCCCCGGAAATCCGAGGAGGAGCGCCATGAAGCGCAGCGTCAAGCTCGCCACCGCCGTCGCCGGTGCCGTCGTGATCGGTGGCACCCTGGCCGCCGGGCCGGTGATCGCCGCGGCGAACGACGGACCGGGCGCGTCCGGCGGAACCACCTCGCAGAGCGCGCAGCCGGGCCCGCAGCAGGGCGGCCCGGGCATGGGCCGGGGCCACGGGATGGGCCAGGGCATGGAGAACAGGCAGGGCCAGGGCATGGGGACGAGGGACGGATCGTGCCTCGCGGCCGGTTCCGTCACCGCGGAGCAGGGCACCCTGACCGAGGCGCAGAAGAAGACCCTCGTCTGGGCGGCCGAGGAGGAGAAG
This sequence comes from Streptomyces sp. MNU89, assembly GCF_020982505.1. NCBI lineage: Bacteria > Bacillati > Actinomycetota > Actinomycetes > Kitasatosporales > Streptomycetaceae > Streptomyces > Streptomyces sp. MNU89. Next base: position 431,069 of record NZ_JAJKLL010000001.1, read on the forward strand.
CTGGCGCACGATCTGTACACGGCCTTCGGCGAGAAGTACGACGTCCGGGTCTTCGACCGGATCGCCCAGCCCGAGACGAACCACCTCGAGGCCGTCCGGACGCTGCTCGACCGCTACGACGTGGCCGACCCGACCACGGGCAAGGCGGCGGGCGAGTTCACCGACAAGACGATTCAGGCGACCTACGACCGCCTGCTCGCCCAGGGGGAGAAGAACGAGGACGGCGCCCTCAAGGCGGGCGTCACGGTGGAGACCGAGGACATCGAGGCCCTCACCAAGGCGATCGACGCGATCGACGACGCCCCCGACGCCAAGCAGGTCTACGAGAACCTGCTGGCCGGCTCGGAACGCCACCTGGCGGCCTTCAACCGCTGGCTCGGCTGACCGGGAACGGCCCGCGCCCGCGGGCCGGAGAAGGAAACGGAAACGGAGGGCCAGGGCAGTCGCCCCGGCCCTCACACCCGCCGGCCGACCCGGCCCGGCTCCTTCAGATCTCCGTCGTCACTTCCACGTACGGACGAGGACGTTGGCGGCGAACTGGCCCGGGGACAGGGTCACCACATGGGCCCCGCAGTTGACATCCCCGTAGAAGGACCAGGTCTGGTTGTCCCGGTTGACGACGGACCGGGCCTGGTAGCCGGGAACCCAGCCGCAGATGTGGAAGCGGGGGTTCTTGTAGACCCGCATGACGCCCCGGAAATACGGCCGGCTCCAGAAGCAGACGTACCCCGAGGGGCAGAGCTGCTCGGCGCGGTGCTGGCGGGCGGACTCCCGGGCCTCGGTGGTCTCGGCCTGGGCGGTCCCCGTGAGGGTGCCGAGCACCGCGACCGCCGCGAGCACCGCGGAGATCCTCGCGGTCCGACGACGCTTCTCCATGGATGTTCCCCTTTCTCGGTCGGGGTGCCGTACCGCCGCGGATTGACGGAGGAACGAGGAGCGTCCGGCCATGGGTTGCCACCGCGCTGCCGGCGAATCCCCCGAGGAAATGTGTGCTGTGCCGTGTATGGCCGGGCCGCTCCATCATCAGGCGCTTCACCACCGAAAAACCCCGAAGGGCGTCGAATCCCCACCTTCGGCGGAATGCGGAGCACACGGCGCGAACGGGATCATTTCCCGGCGCGCCGACGGCTGTTGCCCCCGCCGCACGGGCGCCCCTCGCCGACGCGGCTCTCCCGGTGGTCGACGAACAGCAGATCACCCGTGAGGCACTGGGCGAACGGAGCCCAGCGCCCGTGAGGCGGACAGACGTGTACCCAGCGGACGGGGGGACCGCTGGGTACACGGGCCGCCGGGGAGCTGTCCGCTTCTCGCGGGCCCTGATTGCACGGTGCGCGAACTCCGCTCCGCTTCTCCGTGCCCGGCGCTCTCCTCGGTGCCACCCACAGGACATCACGTCCTCGCGCCCGCCGACAGGGCCGACCGGCCCTTCGGGAGAACCCGGTTGGGACTCCCCCAATGCGTCGGCCGGCTCGGTACCGGCTGGTGCCGCGACGGCCTCGTCACGCCGCGCGGCCGTGTGCCGTACCGTCCGCCTCGGGGCCGTCCGCCTGTCGGTGCGCGGGACCGTCCGCGGGGCCGTCCACCGGCCCGGCCCCGGCCTCGCGCCCGATCCAGGCCCTGCCGGACACGGCTCCGCGCTCGTACGGCCCCGGGACGGGGAAGTACGCCTCCAGGAACGGTGAGAGCAGCTCCCGCTGCGCCTCCAGGTCCTCCTCGCCGGACACGGTGTCGTTGAGGCAGAAGACGGTCCGGTCCCGCCGGGCCAGCAGCCGGTCCAGCCGCACGCCCACCACCGGGTCGGAGATGTCGAGGTAGGCGTAGCGGAGCTGCCCCGGCACGGCCCTGGCGGTGAGGAACGCGTAGTAGTGGTGGAGGGAGGAGACGACCGACAGGTCGTCGAGGCTGCGGAAGCGGCGGCTCGCGGTGGCGCGGTGCTGTTCCGGGAAGCGTTCCTCGATCTCGTACAGGACGGAGCGCCGCAGCGCGTGCGGGGTGTGCTTCATCTTGTGTCCGATGACCGTGGACGACATCTCCTCTATGAGCGCCCGGTTGTTCTTGCCCGCCGCGGAAACGGGCACGTCGCGCTCGTTGGGGGCGCCCGGCGGGATCAGCGCCGGGGAGGGGAAGAACTGGGTGAGCCCGTTGGCGTGGAAGAAGTCCTGCGGGCGGGTGGGGCGTCCGAGGAAGACGTCGTCGTTGAAGTAGAGGAAGTGTTCCGACAGTCCCTCGATGTGGTGCAACTGGCTCTCGATGGCGTGGGAGTTGAAGGTGGGCAGCAGCCCGGGGTCGCTGAAGATCTCCGTGTGGTCGACGATGCGCAGCCCGGGCACATCGGTGTCCAGCCACGACGGCACCTGGCGGTCCGTGACGAGGTGGATGGTCCGCAGCCACGGGGCGTAGAGGTGCAGGGAGCGCAGCGAGTAGCGGAGTTCGTCGTGGCTGGCGTAACGGGCGGCGTTGGCCGCCTCCTCGTGGTAGGCGTGTCCGGCGGTCTCCGCGCGGCGGGCGAGCCAGTCGGGGTCGTGGCCGTCGACCCAGGTGTAGACGGCGTCCACGGGGAACCGGACGTCCTCGGGGGCGGGCCGGGCGAACTCCTTGCGGGTGCGCACCGGCGGCAGCGGCCGGGCCGGGGATGCGAGTGCGGTGAAGAGGGTTTCGGAGACCTCGACGGGGTCGTCCGTGCGGGGCACCACTTCGGCGGTCCGGTTGTGGCGCGGTGCGGTCAGGGTGTCCCCGGTCTCCTCGCCGGCGGCCCAGAACTCCACGTCGCAGCCGTACTTGGGCCCGAGGACGAGGCGGCCCTCCGGGTCCCCGTGGTACCAGGTCAGCCGGATGACGTCGGCCTCCGCGACCGCGCGCCAGGTCGCGGCGCGGAAGCCGGGGGCGGTCCGCCGCAGGCGCTCCCCCGCCTCCACGGCGGTGACGTAACCCGGGGCGTCGGCGCAGGCCCGCGCCAGCGCGCGGTGGGCGCGTGCGCGGTCGGCGGCGGCGACGGCGACGACCGCGGAGGTGTCGCGGCGGCCCCGCACGCTGAAGTGGTCCACCCCGGCGGCGTCGAGGGCCTCGCGGACCCGGGCGGCGTTCACGTTGCGGGCCCCCAGGGGGGTCGGGTCGGGCGTCACCAGGACGGCTCTCGGTGCGCCGCCGGCCATGCGCAGCGACCGGTCCGGCCCGCGGAACAGGTCGGGGTGGCGTCGGACGGCGTGGGCGGCACGGATCCGGCCGAGGGCGTCCCCGGGGGACGGCACCGTGGTGAACCACCGCTTGGCGCGGGCCCGGGCGGCGGGGGACGTACGGGCCACGACGGCCCGTCTGAGGCGTACGGGGACGGAGCGCCGGTAGAGCCGGACGGGCCAGGACACCTCGGGATTGCGGTTGCCGGCCCGGGTGGTCGCGGACGGTACGTCCGGGGTGTCCAGGGCTTCCCGTGCATCGGTCGTTCCAGGTACTTCGGAGGCGCCGGGGGTGTCCTGCGCCTGCGGTTCGTCGTCCTCCGTGCCCGGCGAGGAGGAGGCGCCCTCCCGGAGCGTCGCGTCCGGCGGTGTCGTATCGATGTCGTGCACGGCAACCAACTCCCCTGACAGAGGCCGGAGTCCGGCCCTCGCGGTCGGCCCCGGCCCGCTCGAACGGCTCTCCGCGGAAAGCCGTTCACGGCAACGTCCTGCTGCGGGTGCCCTCCCGCCGGGCCTCCGATGCCCCCGGTCACGGGACGAACGGCCGCCCACCGGCAGGGGAATGGCGGTACACGGCCGGCGAGGGCAGCAGGACCGGCGGCCGGACCGGACGGGCTCGGCCTCAGCGGGCACGGTCGGTACCGGGCGGAGCACCGGCATCAGGCACCGGGAGCACGAACCGGTGGAACGCGTGTACCCAGCGGACGGGGTACCGCTGGGTACACGGGCCTCCGAGGGGCTGTCCGCTTCTCGCGGGCCCTGATTGCGCGGTGCGCGGCTCGGTGTCCGCTGCTCCGCGTCCGGTGCTCTCCTCGGTGCCACACCAAGAACATCATGTTCCGGCACCGGCCAACAGGGCCGACCGGTCCCGCCCCGGGCCCACCGGCCCGCAACCCCGCACCCGCGCTGCACGCAGTGTCTGCTGCCTCAGCGGACCGTTGCGGTGAGGCGTCGCAGTGCGGCCTGGGCCGGTGGGCCCCAGGTGGGCTTGCCACCGGGGTCGCCCTGAATGCCCGCTTCTCCGACGAGGATGCCGCTGAGGGCCTGCAGCACCGCCCACCCCCGGGCGCGGCGCAGGGTCGCGGCGTCGGGAACCGGCTGGTAGGCGGCGTGGAAGCGGTCGGCCGCGCCGTCCGGCAGGAGCGTCCAGGCGGCGGCGAGATCACAGGCCGGGTCGCCCGCGCAGAGGTCGCCGAAGTCGACCACGCCGCTGAAGGTGCCGTCCATGGTGAGGACGTTGGCCGGGTGCAGATCGCCGTGGAGCCACAGGGCGGGGCCTGCCCAGCCGGGTGCGGCGACGGCGTCGTCCCAGACCGCGCGGACGGCGTCCGGGTCGGTGACGAGCCCCCGCTCGGTGGCCGAGGCGAGCTGCCGGGCGAACTGCTCGGCACGGTCCGCCAGCGGCTTTCCGCGGCCATGACCGCCGGCGGGAGCGTTGCCGGGGGCGGGCTGGTGAAGAGCCGTCAGAAAGCCGGCGAGGGCATCGGCCGCCTCCGCGGCCCGTGTGACGGGGACGCGGTCACCGGACACGCCCGGCACCCAGGTGGTGACGATCCAGGGGCGCGGGAACCGCCCGGAGGGCTCGCCGAGACGCTGGGGAACCGGGACGGGCAGTGGGAGGCGCGGGGCGAGAACGGGCAGCCACGCGTACTCCTTGCGCAGCAGCTCGTCCGCGGACCGCGTCGCCCAGGGAAGCCGGACGGCGAGGTCGGCGCCGAGCCGCCACAGCTGGTTGTCCCAGCCCCGCGCGCCGAGACGCACGGGACGGTCGGCCAGGTCGGGATGCTGATCACGCAGCAGGTCCCGGACCAGCTCGGCGGTGATCTCGATCTTGGTATCCGTCATGGGAGGCAACGGTAGCCGGGGCCGTCCGCCCCCTCTTCCCCCGGTCCGGCGGTCCTGCCGTCACGAACCGGCCTCCCCGCGTGATTACTCAGCCGACGTGCTCGGCAGTCTTCCGTAATACGACCCAACCGTGCCGGACAGCTTCCGCTGGATCTCGCGAAGGGTTCGGATGGTCCAGTCGTCAGCGAACCCTGTTGTGGTCGGCCATTCGGCCCCCGAGCCGGAGAGGTCGCTCACGAAAACGATCTCCACGGCCAGGAGAAGGCGTGCTCAGTCGACCGGGGATATAGGAGCGCCGTCTCCGAGTTCGGCACGCAGCCTGCGGCACTGGTCGAGCAGATCCTGCATACCGGCGAAACCCATACCGGAAGCAAGCTCATCGCTGCATCGGGCCGGGCCTCCCCACTCCAGCAGTGCGCGCCGCAGCAGACCGATCTCGTCCGTGGTGAGCAGTTCACCTGCTGCCGTGGAGGCTGTATGCATCCGGTCAGCCCTTCCCCGTACTCGTCCAGCACATCCGGCCCTCTGCGGATGATCTCGGCGCAGCCCACTCATCATCACCTTGCGCACACACATCTCACAAAATGCCTCACAGCCAATTCGAAGGCTGTGTTGGCCAGAAGTCGCACCCGGAGACGGGGCTGCGCACGGGTGACGGACGCGGCGCAGGAGCGGCGGCCCCGGACCACCGGCTGTCCCGCCCGCTCTCAAGGACGCCTCTCCCCCTCCACGGCACCGGGAGCGGGCTCCAGAGTCCTGCGGAACAGCGCTCCCGTGCCCAGCAGGACGGCGATCCAGCAGGCGCTGAGCGCGAAAGCCTGCCGGTGCCCAAGGCTCTCCGTGACGGCTCCGCCCACCGCGTTGCCCACCGCGCCGCCCACCAGCCAGGCGCTCACCAGCAGGGTGTACGACCTGGTCAGCGCAGACCGCGGAGCCAGCGTGTCCAGCAGCGCGGAGGACGCGATGGCGGACGGGCCGCCGCACACGCCCACCAGGAAGAGAGCGGGGAACAGCAGGGCGAGGCTGCTCGCAGCCCACGCCGCCAGGCCGGCCGTCACCGCCGAACCCGCCAGGGCGACCAGCAGCAGCCGTGCCGCTGACCAGCGCCACCGGCGGGCGCCGAAGGCCAGCCCCGCGACGATCTCTCCTGCCGAGACCGTCGCGATCAGCACCCCGCTGTCCGCAGCGGTGCCCAGGGCGAGGGCGGCGGCCGGCACGGCGACGAGGACGATACCGGCGGAGAGTCCCGATCCCGCGGCGAGCAGCAGCAGGACGGCCAGACCACGGTTTCTGCGAACTCCGCCACGCCGGACGGCGGTTCGGGCCGGGCTCCAGTCCCGGGAGGCTTGTGTCGTGGAGAAGAGCAAGGCCGCCCCACCGGACAGCAGACCGCCCGTCACCACGGCCGCGCCAGGTCCCGCCAGGACCAGCAGCAGCGACGTGACCAGCGGCCCGGTCAGCAGCGCGAGCTGGAACAGCACCGCCAGCAGCGCGTACCCGGCCGTGCGGGCCTCGGCCCCCCGGACCGATTCGGCCAGAAGCACTCTCATGCTGCCGGTGGTCGCCGGAACGCACGACCCCATCCCGGCACTGGCCGCGACGGCGAACCCCTGCCAGGGCACGGCGGGCGCGGCGGCGACCAGCAGGACGCCCCAGGCCGCGCAGGCGGTGCCCACGAGCGCGAGGATCCTCGCCTGGCCGTACCGGTCGATGAGCCGCCCCTGCACCGCCATCCCGGCGGCGTTCCCCAGGCCGAACGCTGCCGCCGCCAGGCCACCGGCGGCGAGCGAGCCGGTCAGCCGGTGCACGTACAGCAGCAGGGCCAGGCCCAGCATGCCGATGGGAAGGGCGCCGAGCACCGTGGCCAGCAGCGGGACGCGAAGAGCGGAAGTCCTGAGGACGTGGAGATAGCCCTGCACGGGGCATGCCTTTCCAGGCAGCCCACCCACCCGGGAGCCGGACTCCCAACGGCCCGCCGTCACGGAGGACGGCGGCTGACATGCCCAGACCCTACGGCCAACGCCGGAGCGACCTCAAGGGCCGGCGGCCCCCGGAACCACGGCGACATACCGCCCGGACGACCGTGCGACACCCCGGCCCCTGCAAGGGGTTGCCGGGCATCACCAGTACGGCGGGTCAAAGGGTGCACTGCCGTTCTGGCGGTAGTAGGCGCGTACCAGGGAGATGCTGGCGACTCGCCGGCCTTCTGCCACCGCGCGTTCCGCGGCCTCCCGTCCGGCGAACGTCCGCCGCTCCCGCTCGTACTGCTCGGCGCCCTCGAAACGGGGCGGGGCCTCCAGGAGGCCGAGTTCACCCCGGTCCTGGACCAGGGTGACGACGAGACGGTCGCGGGTCCGGGGATCGCGGTACTCGTACCGTTCGGAGGTGGAGCTGTAGTCGGAGGCGAACGGCACCCGTGAGCCGGTCCACCGGTCACCGCCCAGAGCCTTCCCCCACTCCTCGCCCACCGTTCGCAGGTCGCCGTCGAAGACGACGTACCGCTCCAGCCGCCACTGGCAGCTCAGCGGGCCTGCCGGCTCGCCCTCGAAGGGAACGTGACGGAGGCAGCGGTCCGTGGCCGCAGTACCGAACTGCCGCGGCGCTCCGGGCAGGACACCGACGGCCCTCTCCAGGCGGCGTTCGCCCTCCACCTCTGCCGTGCGGCTGGCTGCGTCCACCGCATCGGCCCGGGACAGGGAAGCCATCGGGTTCGCGACCCTCTCGTAGCCGTACCATCCCGCCGTGGCCAGGCCCGCCACCACGGCCACGGCCGCTCCCGCCCGGACCCTCCGGCGCCTCACCTGCGGTCTTGCTGTGCTCGCCATACCTGGATCTTCGCGCGCCCGTGTCACCGGACGGCAACGGGGCTGTCCTTCTCGGGGAGCTATCCGCAGGCTGTTCCGTGGACGATCTCGCCCAGCGGTGATCCGGGCACGCCTGTGCCCTGCACCCGTCCAAGGATGCAGGGCACGGGTACGGCGAGTGTCAGACCTCCACGCGGGACGCGAAGCCGACGAAGGACGCCCAGGCGCCCGGGCCCACGGCGAGGCCGGGCCGGGCTATGTCCTTGGAGTCCCGCACATGGATAGCGCTGGGGGACCCCGCGACCTCGACGCACTGTCCGCCCTCACCACTGCTGTAGCTGCTCTTACCCCACACCCGTCTTGCCGTGCTCGGAGCCGACTCACGATCGCTCATGGGTCTACCAACAACCTTTCAATGAAGGCCATCGACTCACTCGGAGTGAGCGCTTGGGCACGGATGATCCCATACTTTGCCGTGAGTTCGCGGACCGATTTCAGCTCCGTATACAGGTGACTGGTCTTGTGCACTTCGACGTAGGCGAAGCGACGCCCCTGCGGCGTCTCGATCAGCGTGAACGGCCCGGCAAGACCGGCGTGTTGCTGTCTCTTTGTCGGCATGACCTGGACCTCAACGTTCCTGTTGTGCCCGATCAAGAGGATGTGTTCCAGTTCGCCGCGCCACACCGGCTCACCTCCGATGGGGCGCCGCAAGACGGCTTCCTCGACGACGAAGCTCACCAGAGGCGCAGGCCGCCGGGAGAAGACCCTCTGCCGGGCTACACGCGCTGAGACGAGTTGTTCAATCACCGGCTCGTCCAGGGCGGGTCGGCGCATCGAGAGCACGGCTCGTGCGTATTCTTCCGTCTGCAACAGGCCATTGATGACGTGAGTGTCGTAGGCATGCAGTTCCGCAGCCTCAGCTTCCAACTTCACAGCCCCGCGGAAGAACGCCGGAAACTGGGCCTCCACCTCCTCCTTCATCTCCTGCAGGACCCCGCCCGCGTCCAGCAGCTCATCGGCCTTGTCGATGAAGCGGGGCGGTGGGACCCGCCGACCCTGTTCGAAGGACGCGATGGTCGACGCCGAGTATCCCGTCGCGGCGCCGAAGTCCGGCCGCTCGATGCCCGCCCGTACCCGGAACCGCTTCAGCTGGCGTCCGAACACGCACAGCGTCCCCGCGCCCTGCTCGCAGACCAACTCCGTACCCTCATCCGGCTCTTGCTCGCTCATGCCGTTCACCTCCACAGCCGCCAACGCACCCCCGTACGCCCGGACACGCCTCACGGTGCGTACACCTGCGGTCGGGCGCGGACACATTCCGCGTGTAGGCGCCTACCGCGCCGTCACCGTAGAAGCGAACTAACCGGCATGTCCTATGAACAGTGGAAATTCCCACCCGTGGGTGACCACACGCGCCGGAGTCCTCCCCGGGCTTCAAAGGAGAGCTGTGACAGCAGGCCCGGGGCATCTCGGTCCGCTCCGGCCATGGCGCAGCTCGTGCGGCCCTTGACCAGTTGGCGGCATCCGTGACCAGGGCTCTAGCGTGGGGCCGACCGTCATCGCCGCCGCCCGGGAGTCCGCGTGTCCACCGTCACCACGTCGATGTTCACCTTCCCCCTCGGGGACGACGCCGCCCTCATCCCCCGCACGCCCGCGATCACCGCCGCGTATCACGAGGTGTTCACGGCGAACTTCGAGCGGATCACCCGCTGGAACCCGAGCGCCGAAGGCCGGCCCACGCCGGAGGACACCCGGCGGAATCTCGCCGAGGCGGGGCGGGCCTGGGTGGACGGAACGCGCCTGCCGCTGGCCATCGGGGTGAAAGCGGAGGGCGGGTGGCGGCTGGTCGGCGCGGTGGGCCTGGAGATCAACGGCACCGCCGGGACGGGCGAGGCGGGTTACTGGCTCGACGCCTCCGCCGAAGGGCGCGGCCTGGCCACCCGGGCCATGTCGGCCCTGCTCGACGAGGCGTTCGGACCGGTCGGCCTGCACCGGGTGGAACTGCGCATCGATCCCACCAACGAGCCCAGCCGGAGGATGGCCCGGCGCCTGGGCTTCACGCAGGAAGGCGTACTCCGTGAAGCCCTGGCCTTCCCCGAGGGGCGGCACGACGAGCTGATCTACGGCCTGCTGGCGGAGGAATGGCGCGGGGCACGCGGCTGACGCCGGCCGCCGACCGGCTCTCTCCGCCCCTCCGGACCGGGCGGCCGGGCAAAGCCCGGGGGTCGGCGGCCGGCGGCCCCGTCACCCCGGCTGGGTCGGCGGTCGGCAAAGAGGCACCGGTGAACACTGCGTGATCCGGGCAGTGGCCCGTCCCGGTCCCCCTGGAAGGATGCCTCCCGCCGCACTCCACGCCTACGACACAAGGTGGTTGACCCTTGAGACTGACCCGCGCGACCCTCGCCGTGGCCGCCGGCGCCCTCGCCCCGGCCCTGCTGCTCGCCACGCCGTCCCCGGCCACCGCCGCGACGCCACCGACGGCCACCGTGGCGTCGGACGTCGGCTCCCCCTACGACGACATGGACGCGGACGACCTGCGCATCGCGATCCTCCGCATCCTGTCCGACCCCGACAGCGGCAGGCGCGTGGCCCAGGAGGCCAACGAACTCCTCGACCACGGCACCGTGGAGGAGATGCGCACCTGGCTGGAGTCCGGTTACCGCCTCGCCCAGGCCGAGGACGACCGCGTCGCCGTCTTCCGGATCCTCGCCAACCCCGACAGCGGCAGGGCCGTCGTCCGCGAGGCCAACGAGGCCCTCGACGACGGCAGCCCCGAGGCCGTGCGCGCCTTCCTCGAAACCGGCCTCCGCCTCGCCCAGGCCGAAGACGACCGCGTCGCCGTCTTCCGGATCCTCGCCGACCCCGACAGCAGCGACGCCCTGCGCGCGGCGGCGAGCGCCGCCCTGGACGACGGCACCCCCGAAGCGCTGAGCTACTTCCTCGAGGTCGGCCAGTACGAGGTCGACAGCTGAGCCGTCTCCAACACCCCGGAGTCCGCCCCCCGTTCACCGTGAGCCCTCCGCCGTACGGCGCCCACTCCGCCTACTCCTGCCCGGTGCCCGCCTACGGCTCTGAGAAGTCAGCGCGTTCCTGCTCGTCACGGGCCTTGCGGGGAGGAACCGTGGGGGCCATGAACAGCGCACATCCGCATCCCAGCCTGCCGCTCACCACCGGTGGCACCGCCGCTGCGGCCCCCGCCGGATCCGTACCGGCCTCCCGGGAAACGCCCCGCCCCCTCCGGGAGTTCGCCATGAACTTCACCGCCACCCCGCGCGGGGCGCGGCTCGCGCGGCGGCTCGTCTCGCACCGGCTGCAGGAGTGGGGCCACCCGTACACCTCGCGGGTCAACGAGACGCTGACCCTCATCACCGGTGAGCTGGTATCCAACGCCGTCCGCCACGGCCGCGTACCGGGACGGGACTTCCGGGTGGTCCTCACGGAGGGCATCGGCACCCTGCGGGTGGAGGTGACCGACACCCGCGCCGAGCAGGTGCCGCCGCGGTCCGCCGCCGAACCGCCGGGGGACGCCGAGTCCGGCCGGGGCCTGCTCCTCGTCTCCCGGCTCGCGGACGGCTGGGGCGTCACCCGGCGCACCGGTGCCCCGGGCAAGACGGTCTGGGCGCGGCTGGCGGTGGGCAAGCGGGGTCCGGCTGAGTGATCGGCGGCTCGGCGCCGAGGAGGGCCACGGACGGCGGCTCCCGCATCCGGGTTCGTGCGTGCGTACACCGCGGGAGCGACCGTGTCCGCGGCGGGGACCGGCCGGCTCGCCCGCGTGGGTACTCCATGCGTGCGGCCTGCCGGATTCCCGGCTCGGCTCGCGCGGGCCGCGGGAACCGGCCGGGGCGGGCGTCATCGTGGCACTTCGGGCCCTCGGGAAGAGGCCGCTTGCGTGTCGTGGCGGCACGGCGAGATCTGCGGCGCGCCTCCGCCGCATGGTAGGTGTCAGTCCTCGCAGGAGGTTTCAGAACCCGCCGGACGATCACCTCAGGGACACGGGATGCGCAAGGACCGCACGGAAGCGATGGAAGCGATGGAGAGGCGTCGGCGGCTCCGGTGGCTGCCGGCCGCGGTGATCGCGGTCGCGCTCGTGCTCGACGTGGCCACCCCGGGGAGCATCAGTGTGTTCCCCCTGCTCGCGGCCGCCCCGGGCGTGGCCGCGCTGCTTCTCTCCCTGCGCGGGACGATCGCCACCGGTGTGGCGGCGACCCTGGTGGGGACCGAGGTGGTGTACCTGGAGAGGGAGCCGACCCAGGAAAGCGTCGTGGCACTCATCAGCCTGGTCGTTCTCACCTGCACCGCGGCCGTCCTCAATGCGCTGCTGACCCGGGACCGGCGGCAGTTGCGGACGAGCCGCGAGGTGGCGGCGGCGGTCCAGCGCGCGGTGCTCCCGGATCCACCGCGCCGGGTGGGGCGGCTGGCCGTGGCCTCCCGGTACGAGGCCGCCCATGAGGAGGCCGCCATCGGCGGTGACCTCTTCGCGATCACGGAGACCTCCCACGGCGTCCGGATGCTCATCGCCGATGTGCGCGGCAAAGGGCTGGAGGCGGTCCGTACGGTCAACGCCCTGCTCGGCTCGTTCCACGAGGCCGCGGAACACCGTCCGGATCTGCCGGGTGTCGTCCGGCAGCTGGAGGACCGGATGCGGGCCAACGGGCAAGCGACCGGGGAGGAAGACGAGTCGTTCGCCACGGCCGTCATCGCGGAACTCTCCACGGACAGTTCCGTGGTGCGCATCGCCAACCGGGGCCACCCCGCGCCGCTGCTGGTCCACGACGGCAGGGTGAGCCCGCTGGAGCCGGCCACACCGTCACTGCCGCTGGGTCTGGCCGCCCTCGGCGGCGACGATGTCCCGGTCGACCGGTTCGACCTGCCCGCCGGAGCCACCCTGGTGCTGTTCACCGACGGCATCGATGAAGCCCGTGACGCCGACGGCGTCTTCTTCGACCCCGTTCCGGTGCTGTCACGGCCTTTCCCGCCCGATCCGGACGCGGTGCTCGACGCCCTCCTTGCCGCCGTCCTCCAGCACACCGGGGGCAATCTGCAGGACGACGCCGCACTCTTCGCCGTCACCCTGGACGCGGACGCCGCCGTCACAGGGGGCGGACGGCGGCACGACGCGGTGGCGCGCCCAGGGCACGGCCGGTAGGCCGGCCCACCCCTCGTTCAGCCGGCTTCATCCCGCCCCCGTCGGTGACACTGACCCGCCAGTGCCCCTCCATGGTGCCGACCGCTGTCCCGGTCAGCGGTCGCCGTCACTCGTGTGCCGGGGACCGCCGCGGACCTCCGGGGCAGCGGATCGGGTGTCACCCCTGACGTTCCCGCCCCTGTGGCCACACCGGTGTCCGTTCGCCCCAACTTCCGTTTCCCGAGCGCAATTTCGTTCCGGAAGATTTCCGGTAACTGGACGGGGCGCAGCCTTTCCGGTGAGCACCGGAGTCCTCTTCTCGGCCAGGTCCGCGCCTTGAGCGAAGCGGCTGAGCTGGGCCGTCCAGGGGCTGAGAGAGCGACAGAAGTCCTCGTTTCCCGCCGGAAACTTTCCGGTAACCGCAGCGCGACCAACAGTTCCGGTCACCTGGGAACGTGATCCCCGCCACAGGGGCGTCCGACCTGCCGACCCATGGCCTGAGCTGCCGCGACGCCTCGCGGGCGGGGAGCCGAACGGCCCGGGCGGCCGCCGGTATCCCGAACGTGACCTGCGTGTTTCCCGGATCATGATGGGCCGGAAGTGGATGGCGGCCGCAGTCTTACCACATTTACCGTTCTTGTCATCGCCAGGCCGGTGCTGGTTCACCGCGCGTACACCCCCCACATCACCGGAAGGACCCGCCATGGCCCAACCTGTCCTGTTTCTCTGCGATATCGCCGCAGTGAGCCTCCTGGTGTTCGGCCTCTACTTCCCACGCCACCGCCGCCGGGACCTGGTGGTGGCCTTTCTCGGTGTCAACGTCGGTGTGCTCGCGGTCGCCAGCTCCCTCGCCAACAGCGGCTCCAATACCGGGCTCGGCCTGGGCATGGCTCTCTTCGGCGTCCTGTCGATCATCCGGCTCCGCTCCACGGAACTCGACCAGCACGAAGTCGCCTACTACTTCTCCGCGTTGGCCCTCGGCGTCCTCGGCGCCATGGCGACCAGCAACGCCTGGCGGTCCGTCGGGCTGATGGCGCTGATCCTGGCCGTGCTCTACGTGGGCGACCATCCGCGGCTGTTCCGCAGCTACAGACGCCAGGTGATGGTGCTGGACACGGCGCTTCCCGACCACACCGCGCTGGTGGCGCACCTGGAGAACACCCTCGGCACCCGGGTCCACTCGGCCACCGTGCAGCGGCTCGACCTGGTCAACGACACCACCGTGGTGGACGTCCGCTACCGCAGCCTCCCCGCGGGCCGCGGCGCCAAGGGCGACACCGCGGCCCGGACCGGGCCGGCGCCCACCGCCGGAACGGGCGCGTCCCCGCTGACGGTGCGGCCGTGAATGCCCCCGCACCGCTCGGTGCCGCGCTCGGCGAGCTGCCGTCCATCGGGCTGGACGAACTCCTCGCCTGCGCCATGCTGCAGACCCGCGTCGACCGCAAGTACGTGCTGCCGGCCGACGCGCTGAGCACCCTGCTGACCCGGTTGCCCGCCGACACCAGGGTCCTGGAGATCGACGGCGACCGGCGCTTCGCCTACCGGTCGCTGTACTTCGACACCCCGGACCTCATCAGCTACCGCCTGACCGCGCACCGCCGGCGCCGCCGGTTCAAGGTCCGCACCCGGGTCTACGAGCAGTCGGACGAGTGCTGGCTGGAGGTGAAGACCCGCGGCTCCCGCGACAACACCGTCAAGGCGCGCCTGCCCTACGCCCCGGACGACTCCGACACGCTCGTCCCCGGGCGGCGGTTCGTCGACACCACCCTGGCCCGGAACCGCATCGACGGCAGTCACCGGTTCACGTTCGTGCCGACGCTGACCACCCGGTACCACCGCGCCACCCTCTACCTCCCGGGCACCAACAGCCGCGTCACCATCGACACCGGGCTGATGTGGCAGGACGGCGACCGCGAGCTGCGCCTGCCGCACATGGCGATCGTGGAGACCAAGACGGGCTCCACGGCCTCTCCCGTCGACCGGCTGCTGTGGCAGAACAAGTACCGGCCCAGCCGCATCTCGAAGTACGCCACCGGCCTCGCCGCGCTGCGCCCGTACCTGCCCGCCACGCCCTGGCGCCGCACGCTGCGCCGGGACTTCCAGGAGGTGACGTCCGGCGCCGACGACGCGTACCCGCCGGCGATGGAGCTGTCGGGCGCCGGCGCGGTCGGCTGAGGTCCCGGCCGGGGACGCGGGCCGCCGTCAACGCGTGTGGCCCGGGCGGGGGTTCGGGGGCCGGGTGCCCCGCTCCGCCGCCCGGCGGCACGTACCGGCACAGCACGTACCAGCACGTACCAGCACGTGGAAGCACTCACACGTACGCACACACAGGTAAAGGAACGCGGGCCCGGCGGCAGCCAACGGCGTCTGCCGCCGGCACGCCGTGCCCTTTCGCGAAGATCGAGGTGTTGCTCTGTGCGCAGAACACGGATGGGCGCGGTGGGCCTGCTGGCCGCGGTGTCCCTCGTCATGACCGGCATGACCGGCCCCGCCGGCGCGGAGGGTGATCCCGCGCCACCCGACAGATCCTGGGCCCAGGAGGCCCGGGCAGCCCAGAAAGCCGGGCTCGGGGACACGTCCGGCGGTGACGCGGCCAAGGCGCCCGCTCCCACCAAGGCCGACATCGCCGCCGGCAAGCAGTCGGCCGAGGACCTCACCGGGGACATCACCTTCTCCACCCCCGGCGGCACCTTCCAGAACGAGGTGTCCGTCTCCCTGAGCACCACCATCGCCAACGCCCAGATCCGCTACACCACCAACGGTCAGCTGCCGACCGCCTCGTCGACGGTGTACTCGGGCCCGCTGCGTCTCACGAGCACCACGCAGCTCCGCGCCCAGGCCTTCGTGAACGGGGCCGCGAGCGGCGAGCCCGGCACGGCCGTGTACGTCGCGCGCAGTGTCGACGCCAACCACGACCTGCCGCTCCTCGTGCTGGACGCCTACGGCGGCGGCAAGCCGGACCGCGAGTGGGCGGACGTCGCCGCCATGGTCATGGAGCCGCAGGGCGGGTCCACCTCGCTGGGCGCGGCACCGGCGGTGTCCACCCGGGCCGCCTTCCACCTGCGCGGGCAGTCCTCGGCGACCTTCGAGAAGGCCCCGTACCGGATCGAGTTCCGCGACAACGAGGACAAGGACGCCGACTACCCGGTGCTCGGCATGCCCGCCGAGTCCGACTGGGTGCTCCGCGGCCCGTTCCCCGACAAGACCCTGGTCCGCGACGCCTTCGCGTACACCCTGGGGCAGGAGATGGGGCTGCAGACGCCCCGCCACCGGTTCGTCGAGGTGTATCTGAACCTGGACGGGCAGCCGATGGGCGCCGACGACTACCAGGGCGTGTACCTGCTGGACGAGAACATCAAGGTGTCACCGGACCGCCTGGACATCGCCAAGCTCAAGAAGAGCGACCTCACCGAGCCCGCCGTCACCGGCGGCTACGTCATGAAGTTCGACGCCTGGGCGGCCGAGGAGCCGAAGCTGCCGTGCACCGGGCAGGAGTGCTGGTCGGATCTGGAGGTCACGGAACCGGACGACCTCCAGCCCGAGCAGCAGACGTGGATCACCCAGTACGTCCAGAAGCTCCACAACGCGCTGCGCAGCGCCAATCCCTCCGATCCGCAGACCGGATACCCCGCCTACATCGACGTCGACTCCTTCGTGAACCTGATCATTCTCAATGAGATGGGACGGCAGGGCGACTCCTACCTCCGCAGCATGTACATGTACAAGGACCGGGGCGGCAAGCTCACCGCCGGGCCGCTGTGGGACTACGACCTCGGGTTCAACGCCATACCGAACGGCAGCCCGGTCGACGGCTGGCAGTTCCAGCCGTTCTTCGGCTTCGGCACCACCGACTGGTTCCTGAAGCTGATGCAGGACCCGTCGTTCAACCAGAAGGTGCAGGCCCGCTGGCAGGAACTGCGCCGCGGCGTGCTGTCCGACGCGCAGCTCCGCAACCGGGTCACGCAGCTGTCCTCGCCACTGGCCAACGGGGCCCAGCGCAACTTCCAGAAGTGGCCCAACCTCAACACCAGGACGGTCGGGCCGTTCCAGACCCAGACCACCCAGACCTGGCAGGAGCAGCTGACGCTCATGCAGAACTGGCTGGTGCAGCGGGCCGCCTGGATCGACTCCTCCGGCTGGGAGGTCGGCGAGACGAGTCCGCCGCCGTGGCCGACCGCACCGGGAGCGCAGGAGAAGGCGGCACCGCTTCTGCCGCATCTCCGTGAGGCGGCCGAGCGGCGGCAGGGTTCCTCCGGCTGAGGTACCGGCACCGCCGCACCACACCGGCACGCACCTGCGGCGAACACCGCACATCGCACACATCGCACACATCGGCACCGGGGCCGTCGGCAAGCGCCGGCGGCCCTCCGCCGTATCCGCACCCCTCCCGGCGGGGTCCGCGCGCCCGGGCCCTCCATCGCCCGTCCCCGCGTCCCCCATCACCCTTTTCCCCTGACGTCATGAAGTGAGGTGTCGAACGGTGCGCAGAAGACGAACCGGCGGCGCGGTCGGCTTGCTCGCCGCGCTGTCCATGCAGCCAGTACTTCCACAAGGACCGGGGCGGCAGGATCACCGCCGGTCCGCTGTGGGACTACGACCTCTCCTTCGGCACCGGCGGCTACTTCGAGAACCATCTGACGGAGGGCCGGCAGTTCGAGCAGACCCGGCAGCCGGTGGCGAACGACTGGTTCGTCCGGCTGATGGCCGACCCGGCGTTCGCCCGGCAGGCCGAGGCGCGCTGGCAGGAACTGCGCCGGGGGCCGCTGTCCGACGAGCGGCTGAACAGCCGGATCGACGCGCTGGCCGCACCGCTCGGCGACGCCGCCCGGCGCAACTTCGAGCGGTGGCCGAACCTCACCGATCCCGTGGTGGGCTTCTTCCAGACCCCGACCGCCGACACCTGGGAGGGGCAGGTGGAGTTCATGCGCGACTGGATGACGCGACGCGTCGCCTGGCTGGACGCCTCCGGCTGGCAGCCGGGCACGGAGCCCGCCCCGGAACGGGGTACGGGCGTGGTCCCGGGCTCGGGGGCCCAGCGGTACTGATCCCGTCCCCGGGCCCACGGATCGGCCCCCGGTTCCCGGTGGCGGCGGCCCGCACCACCGCCACCGGGGCACGCCCGGCGCGGTGTTGACCGACACCCCAGTAAGCGCATACTGGCGGACAGCGATGGCGCGCCCGCGCCCCACTGCGCGTCGCTGCTTCTGCGCACGGCCATTCCGCAACCCTCCCCCACACACACTGGTTCGGGAAAGTGGGACGTATGCCCGGGACCCCCCGTTCACCGCGCCGCGGCCTCGGTGCCGCCGTGCTGACCGGCACCCTCACCCTCCTCCTCGCGCTCCTCACCGCGACCGCCGGGCCCCCGGCCGCCGCCGGTCCCGGCCCGCTCGCCGGCTCCCCGCCGGGCGCCGGGGGCACGTCCGCCGCCGAGCCGTACGCCGGATACGTCTTCACGTACTTCACCGGTGAGGGCACCGCCGACGGCGAGCAGGTGCACATGGCGCTGAGCGACGGCAACGACCCCCTGCGCTGGCGGGAGCTGAACGGCGGCGCCCCGCTGCTCCGTTCCACGCTCGGCGACCGCGGCGTGCGGGACCCGTTCCTCATCCGCTCCCCGCAGGGCGACCGCTTCTACCTGATCGCCACCGACCTGCGGATCCACGGCAACGGCGACTGGGACCGCGCCCAGCGCCACGGCAGCCGCTCCATCATGGTGTGGGAGTCGGCCGACCTGGTGAACTGGTCCCCGCAGCGGTCCGTCCGGGTCTCCCCGCCCACGGCCGGCAACACCTGGGCCCCGGAGGCGTACTGGGACGAGAGCCGCGGCCAGTACGTCGTCTTCTTGGCGTCCAAGCTGTACGCGGCCGACGACCCGCAGCACACCGGCAGCAGCCACAACCGCATGATGTACGCGACCACGAAGGACTTCACCACCTTCAGCGAGGCCCGGGTCTGGCACGACCCGGGCCACTCGGTGATCGACTCCACCGTGATCCGGCACCAGGGCGTCTACCACCGGTTCACCAAGGACGAGCGGAACCAGAGCTCGTCCGCCCCCTGCGGCAAGTTCATCACCCAGGAGCGCTCCACCGACCTGCTGGCCACCTCGTGGAGCCCGGTGGCCGACTGCATCGGACGCGAGGGCGCGGCGGGCCCGGGGATCAGCCAGGGCGAGGGCCCGGCGGTGTTCAAGTCGAACACCGAGGAGAAGTGGTACCTGTTCATCGACGAGTTCGGCGGCCGCGGCTACGTGCCGTTCGAGACCACCGATCTCGCCTCCGGCCGCTGGAGCATCTCCCCGTCCTACGACCTCCCCGCTTCGCCACGCCACGGCACCGTGGTCCCGGTCACCCGGGCCGAGTACGACCGCCTGGCCGCCCGGTAGGGGCGCGCGGGCACGACCGGGTCAGGTCGCGGCCGCCTCCGGGGCCGCCGCGGCCGGCCCGCCGGGCGGGGTGCCCGCACCGCGCGGGGCCAGGGCCAGCTGCCGGTAGGCGCTGGGCGGCAGGCCGTAGGTGGCACGGAAGCTGCGGGTGAAGTCGCCGGGGCGGGTGAATCCCCAGCCGGCGGCGATGGCCCGGATGGGACGGGACCGCTGGCGCGGGTCGGCCAGGTCCCGGCAGGCGTGTTCGAGGCGCTGGCCCCGGACGAAGGCGGCGACCGTGGTGCTCTGCTGCTGGAAGAGCCGGTGCAGGGAGCGGAGGGAGATGTGGTGGGCGCCGGCGATGCGGGCCGCTGTCAGCAGCGGGTCGCCCAGATGCTGCTGGATGAAGGTGTGGATGTGCAGGGTGAGGGCCTGCCGGCGGTTCTCGTCGGGGAGGTCCGCGGACTCGGCGAGGCACTGCGTGACGGTGGCCGCGAACAAGTCGCGTAAGACGGCCGACAGTCCGGCGGTGTCGGCGGGACCGTACTGGTCGGCCCGGCCGGTCACCTGGGTGAGGAACTGGACGAGCAGCTCGGCGAAACCCTTGTCCCCGGGGATGCGGACGGCGGTCATGTGGTCCGCGGCCCCGGCCGGCAGCGGCACGAGACGCTTGGGGATCTGCGCGACGATGTGTCTCGCGCGTCCGGACGGGGCGGAGACCCGGCCGTGGAAGGGCCGTGAGGAGTCGTAGAACACCAGGTCGCCACCGCGCAGTTCGGCGTTCCGGCCGGACTGGGAGAGCTGCATCCTCCCGCTCAGGGGGAGGGAGAGCTGATAGCACTCCGGGTCCGCGCCGCGGATCAGTTCGGGCGTGCGCGCGATGCTCAGCGGCTGAACGGTCAGGGCGGTGATCCGGGCGCTGCCGAGTTCCAGGACGTCGGCGCTCGCGTGGAAGTCGCCGGTATGGCCGCTGCGCACCACGACGGGCAGCAGCGCGGCCCGCGCCTTCTCGTACCACCAGGTGAAGCGTTCGGCTGCGGGAAGGCCCTCGGTCGTCAAGCGTGTCACGATCATTCCGCTCCCTTGTCCGGACCACGGTGCTGTCGTCGGTGACCGGGGCCGCGGGTCCGCCGGCGGACGCGGGGGGTCGGGCCGCGCCGCACGATGACCGGCGAGCGACCACAGTGACCGGTCGTGGGTTGCCCACGCGGCCCGGTCGGCAAACGCGCCGGTCGGAGCGGTGGCCGGAGAGCGTGGCGGCCGGGCACGGGCCGCGGGCCGTTCCGGAAGGAGAGCAGCGGCCGGGGCTGGCGCTGGGTGCGCAGGGGCTGGCGCTGGGTGCTCAGCAGCCGGGGCGCGCCCTCCCCGAGACTCGTCCCGCAGGCACCAGTGACCCCACGCCTCACGGGCGTGACACGGGTCCGGGCTGTTCACTCCGGGGGGTGGCACATGGTTCCACGGCTTCGCGCCGCGGTGGGCAAGGGCTTGGCGGCCGCATGCGCGGGGGTGGTTCTCACCACCACGGCCGTGCTGTCGGGGTGCGGCCGGGCGGACGCCGGCGCGGCGGCGGACGGCCCGGCGGCCGTCCGGGCGGCCGGCACGATGCCCCGGGAACTGACCCCGGCCGAGCAGGCCGTGGTGGAGCGGGGCGAGGAACGGCTCATCGAGTCCTGCATGAGGAAGAAGGGCTTCCGCTACTGGGCCGGGCGCGTCGCCGGCGCCGCCGAGCGGCAGGGCCACGGTTACGTCCTGCACGACGTGGACCGGGCGGAGCGGCACGGCTACGGCGGGCGGTTCGCCGCCGAGGCGGAGAAGGCCCGGCTCGCCGACCGGAACACCGCGTACGCCCGGTCCCTGCCGAGGGCCGAACTCATCCGCTACAACAAGGCGCTCGACGGCACCCCGGAGCAGGGAGTGGTCAGCGTCGAACTCCCGGCGGGCGGCACCGTCCAGACCCTCCGCGGCGGCTGTCTGGAGACCGCCGCGGAGCGGCTGTACGGCGACTTCCCGGCCTGGTTCCGCGCCAAGAAGACCGCCACCGGGGTGGCACCCCTGTACACCCCGGGCATCCTCGCGGACGAACGTTTCCGGCGCGCGCTCCGGGCCTGGGCGTCCTGTATGCGGGAGGCCGGTCACCCGTACGCCGGGCCGCCCGAGATCCGCGAGAAGCTGCCCGCCCTCACCCGCGGCATGGACGCCGCCGAAGCGCACGCCGCGGAAGTGGAGCTCGCCGTCGCCGAGGCCACCTGCGCGACGGGCACGCCCCTGTACCGCACCGCACGCGCGCTCGACCGCGAGTACCGGGCGGAGAAGCTCGGGCGGTACCGCGACGAGATCGCCGCCCACCGGCGCATGGGCCTCACCGCGCTGAAGCGGGCGAGGGCCCTCCCGGGCGCGGCGGACTGATCGATCCCCCAGGACTCCCCCGGCCGTCCAGCCGCGGGGCGCACCGATCCACGGAGACCCACCAGCAGAAGGAGCACCACACCATGCGCAAAATCCCCGCCGTCCTCGCCACGCTCGCCCTGGCGGCTCTCGGAGCGGCCGTTCCCGCGACCACCGCGCAGGCGGCCCCCACCGGTGCGCTCGCCGGCTGCGCGGACGCCTGGCCCTCCGCGACCTCCGGCTACTTCTACGCGTACTCCGGTTACGGCTGCAGCGGCTTCCTCGGAAAGGCCTACGGCGACGACTCCAACTGGGGTGACAGCGGCGGCTCGTTCCAGGGAGGCGACACCAACAGCGCGAGCTCGATCCTCCACAAGGGGACGTCCGGGAGCGCCGTCGCGGTCTACAACGGCACCGGTACCGGCTGGAGCGGCGGCTACGCCTGCATCGCCAAGTCCGAGTACTACGTCAGCGACCTGAGCGACAACTACTTCACCAGCGGGGCGAAGGCCGACAACGCCATCAGCTCCCACCGGTGGGTGTCCAACGCCGCGTGCAACGGGAACTGGCTCACCTGATCCCTCCCCGCGGGCCCGGCCCGTCCGGCGCCCCGGCACGGCGGAGTCCGCCTGCCGGGGCGTCCCCGCGTCCCCTGCCGCGGCCGGGACGGTGACCGGCCGCGCCGCCCGGGAGCACCGCGCCGGCGGCGGCTGAAAATTTCAACTCGCCGCGGGCGGAGGGTCGCTGCCGCCTACAATCACCAACGAGTCCACCGGCCGCCGGCCGGAGCGGAAGACAGGGGGAGCGCCGACTCGCGGGTGGCAGCGGACCTGCCGCCTCAGCGAAGGAAAGGCTGGCAACGATGCCTGTTGGGCGGCACAAGAACGCGGAGCGGTCGCACCGGCGGTGGCGCGGGCGCCTGCTGCCGGCCGCCGGAGTCGCGGCCCTGGCGCTACTGGCGTTCACCCTGGTCCGGATGCTGGGTGCCCCGATCGACCCGCCGGAGTCCCCGACGATCCAGGCCAAGCCCAGCCCGGTTCCGTCCGCCACCACGACCGTGACAGCCCGGCCCTCCCCGGGCCCGTGATCACCACCACCGTCCCGCCGACGGCCCCGCCACCACGGATCGCGCCGAGTTCCGCCCCGCCGTCCCCGCCGGAGGCCGGCAGTCCGTCGGGTACGGCGGGCACCGGGGACGCCGACCGGACCATGCGGCGCGGCGACGAGGGGGCCGAAGTGCTGCGCCTGCAACAGCAGTTGCGCGAGGTCGGGGTCCAAACGGCTCCCCTGAACGGGTCCTACGACCAGCCGACCGAGGCCGCGGTGCAGAACTACCAGTCCATGCGCCGCATCGAGGCCGACCCGCCGGGCGTGTACGGGCCGGCCACCCGCAGCGCCCTGGAGGCCGAGACCTGACGGGCCCCGCGAGCGGGGGCCGGCCCGGGTTCCGGCGGCGGCTCAGGGCTCCGCCGTGCCGCCGCCGGTCGCGTTCCGGGGCGGGCGGCCGCTCGCGTTCCGGTGACCGTTCCGTCCCGTCCACCGGTGACCGTTGCCGCTCGCGTCCACGGCCCCGCCGTCCGGTACGGGCCCGAAGACCATCGTGACCCGGGCCCCGCCCCACGGGCTCCGGTCGACCACCAGGCGTCCCCCGGCGGCCTCGGCCGCCTTGGCGGCGATGTCCAGCCCCAGGCCGCTCGACCCGCCCTCGCTCGCGCCGCGGGCCGCCGCGAGGGCCGGGCTCTCGATGCCCGGTCCGGCGTCCTCCACCACGAGGCGGGGGGCGCCCGACAGCAAACCCGCCTGCACCCCGCAGCCCGTGCCCGGCGGCGTGTGCCGGAAGACGTTGCCCAGCAGCGCGTCGAGCGCCGCGGTCAGGTCGTCCGCGGGGAGGTCCACCGGCAGCGGACCGCGTCCCAGCCACACCCGGCACTCCCGGCCCTGCGCCTCGGCCAGCGCCGACCAGAACTCCATCCGGCCGCCCACCACCGCGGGCAGGTCGCTGGACGAGCGGCCGGGCAGCCGCTCCCGGGCCGGTCCGCTCCGGGTGGTGCTGATCAGGCTCGTCACCTCACGGTCCAGAGCCGTCAGCCCGGCCCGGAGACGGGAGTTGGCGGGAACGGCGAGCAGGTCCGCCTCCAGCCGCAGGGCCGTCAGCGGTGTGCGCAGCCGGTGCGAGAGGTCGGCCAGCAACTCCCGCTCGGCGCGCATCAGTTCGTCGATGCGGTCGGCCATGGCGTTGAAGGCCCGGCCCACGCGCCGGACCTCGACCGGGCCCTCGACCGCGACACGCCCGCGGAAATCCCCCTCGCCCACCGCCGCGGCGGCCCGCGCCAGCTCCGTGGCGGAGCGGTTGAGCCGGCGCGCCATGCGGTCGGCGCCGGTCACCGAGATCAGGGTCAGCGCGGCCACGGCCCCGGCGAGGAGCAGCCAGGCCGTGAGCACGCCCTCGGAGCGCTCCTCCTCCCGTACCGCCGACTCGACCACGGCCGTCCCGCCGTCCGGCAGGGAGACCGGCAGCAGCAGGACCTCCTCGCGGCCCGGTGGCCGGACCCACAGGGCGCGCCGCTGCTCCGCCGCCCGCTCGGCGTACACGGCCGGGGCGGGGCAGCGGCCCACCACGCCGCCGCCGAGGCGGACGCAGGTGGACAGCGCGTCGTCGCCGGAGCTGCGCCAGGCGGCGGCGAGTTCGCTCCGCTGCTGGGTGGCGCCGAGGACGGTGACCAGGGTCGCCGCCCGCCGTTCGGAGGTCTGCTGCGCTCGTTCGGCCGCCTGCTGGCGGGCGAAGAACGCCAGCGGCAGCGCGAAGGCGAGGGCGGTGAGCAGGGAGATGCCGAGGGAGAGCCGGGCGTGCCAGCCTCGCAGCGTCATGGCGTCCGCCACCCCCGTGAGGTCATGACCGGGGCGCTTCGAGCCGGAGTCCGACGCCCCGCACGGTGTGCAGGTAGCGGGGGGCGGCGGCGGTCTCCCCCAGCTTGCGGCGGAGCCAGAAGAGGTGGACGTCGATGGTGCGTTCGTAGACGTCGCTGCCGCGCCAGACCTCGGTCAGCAGTTCGCGGCGGGTGACGACCGCGCCCGCGCGCCGGGCCATGTAGGCGAGCAGGTCGAATTCGCGCCGGTTGAGTTCGATGGTCTTCCCCTCCAGGGTGACGCCGCGCGCCTGGAGGTCGAGGACGAGGTCGCCCACCTGGAGCCGGGAGGGAGGGGCCTGTCCGGACCTCCGCAGCACGGCGTGCACGCGGGCGGCCAGCTGTTCGCTGGAGAACGGTTTCACCAGGTAGTCGTCGGCGCCGTCGCGCAGCAGCCGGACGATCTCCGCGTCCTCGTTCCGCGCGGTCGCGATGATGACGGGGACGCGGCTGACGGCCCGCAGCATCCGCAGCACCTGGCTGCCGTCCAGATCGGGAAGTCCGAGGTCGAGTACGACGAGATCGGGAACGGGCGGGGTGATGCGGCGCATCAGCTCGATGGCGGTGCCGACCGCCGTGACGTCGTAGCCCGCGGCGGTGAGGGAGCGGGTGAGCACGTCACGGACGAGGTCGTCGTCCTCGACTACAAGTACCGTGGGCATGCCGGAACGGTAGACGAACTCAGCGGGGCAGACCGGCGGTCGGCGGGGAAACACTGCAATCGGGGCCGTTCCAGGGGGAGATGACGAGTTTCTCCACCAGAAGCGCCGCTCCCCGCCGGTGGCGGAGGGCCGGGGCTCCGGCGGCACGGTCGAGGGCCACGCGCCGGGCGAGCCGGGGGTGCGAGGCCTCCACCACATAGAGCTGGACACCGGGTATCCGGCCTCCGGGTTCGCCGGGTTCGTCGCGCAGCGTGGGAATGCTGACGATCCACTTGGTCATCCCGGGACGCCCCTTCCCCCGGTGCCTCTGCGGCGTTCCGGGGGCGGGGCCGGGCGGCCGCCGGTCTCCGCGGCACCCTCGCACATGGCCTTACCGTCCCTTCGTCGCCACCTCCGCCGGGAGCGCCCGGGCGGTGGTGAAGTCCAGCGGTCGCGCGGTGCCGCCCCCGGGGGCCCGGCCCCCGAGGGGCGGTTGGGGACCGGGCCGGGGCCGGGTGCGTCTTCCGGCCGGGTGCCGTCCGTCCGGAGCGGGAAGCCGGCGCACGGGGGTGGCGCTTCCCTGGTGGACGGTGCGGAGGATGCGTCCGATGGAGGGTTTCGGTGACCGCACCCTGAGCGGCGGTTCTCATCATGCCGAAGAAAACCGCGCGCCATGGGGCGGGTTGGAGCGGAAAAATCCAGGGAGAACGTGCGGTAAGACGCAGTTAACACAGCGGGGCCGCGTCCGGGTGCGAGAGGCCGGCGCACGGGACATTCGGGGTGCGTCCCGGCCGGCCGGCACACCGGCCCTCCGCGGCGCGTCAGGTCCCGCCGTCGTCCGGGGGACGGACGGCCACGGCCTTCAGGAAGTTCCGCGTGAAGACCTCGACCGCCTCCTCGGACGTGGGCAGGGTGACGCCCGGCACGTGGGCGCCCGCGTAGCGCATCACGAAGTGGGCGAAGAGGGGGCCGGTCATCTGCTGCACGAGGAGCAGCGGGGGCATGTCGCGGATGCGGCCGGCGGCGATCTCGCTGGTGAGCCACTGCCCCACGCCGTCGATCACGCGGGAGAAGACGTGCTGGAAGATGCCGCTGACGGCCGGGTCGTCGGGGCGTGAGAGGGCATCGGCGAGCATGGCCGGCATGACCCGCGGTTCGCGGTTGAGGACCTCGACCAGCAGGCGGTATATCGTCCGGACCGTCTCCGGCAGGTCCTCGCGCGGGCCCGCGAGGACGGCTTCCACGTCGAGGATCGCGCTGTGGCGCTCATAGACGGCCTGCAGCAGGCCGTCCCGGCCGCCGAACACCGCGTAGAGGCTGTGCACGGAGCACTGCGCGGCGCCGGCCACCCGCTCCAGCGTGAGCGCGACGAGCCCCTGCTCGCTGACGAGTTCGGCCGCCGCCTCCACCGCGCGCTCCCGGACCGACCGCTGCCCCCCGGGATCGACCCCCGCGGCGCGCACCGCCTCGTCGAGGGCGCGGCGGCTGCCGCCGAGGCGGCGCATCAGGGTGCTCCGGGAGATCCCGGCCTCCTCGGCGACCGCGATCAGGGGAACGCCGGCGACCGGGACGCCACGGGCGCGCGAGACGCGCACCGCGGCGCGCACCACCTCGTCGGGAACCGCTTGGGCTGAGGCATCATTGAGGTTTGACACATGAATAAGAGTACCTTGTAATCAGGTATCACGGGAGCCTCCGTCCGGACCGGCTTCCGCGGCACGCCGTTTTTCCCACCATCACCCTGCCCCGCCCCTTCCGCGGCCGACGCGTGGCGGGCGGGCCGGAAAGAGGCCTCATGTCCGAGCACACCCCACCCCCGGCACGGACCGACGACGACGGGCCGGGCACACCACGGAAGCTGGTGGCCGTCCTGCTCGGCCTGACCGCCGTGGTCGTCCTGATGCTCTGCGCCTTCGCCCTCCCCAGCGTCAACGGCGGCCCCCACCGGATCCCGGTCGGCGTGACCGGACCGCGGCCCGCCGCGCAGGCGCTGCAGGAGAAGCTCGACGGACCCGAGTGGGACGTCACCGTCTACGGCGGCCTCCCCGCCCTCACCTCCGCGGTCGAGGAGCGCGAGATCGCGGGCGGCCTGGCGCTCACCGCCGACCGGATCGACCTCTACACGGCCACCGCCGGGGCCCCGACGGCCACCGGCGCCCTGACCGCCCTGGGCAACTCCGTCGCCGACCGGCAGCGGATACCGGCCGCCGTCCACGACCTCGTGCCCTACCCCGAGGACGACCCCCGCGGGGCCGGCTTCGCCGCCGCCGGACTGCCGCTGATCTTCGGCGGGATCTTCCCGGCCGTCGTCCTCACCCGCCTCTTCCCCGGCCACGCCGGCCTGCGCACCCGCTTCGCCGGCGTCGTCCTCTTCTCCCTGCTCGCCGGAGCCGCCGTCACCGCGTTCCTCCAGTACGGGACCGGGTCCCTGGACGGCAGCTACTGGATCACGGCCCTCGCCCTGAGCCTCGGCATGGCGGCCCTGTCCATGACGTTCATCGGCCTGGAAGCGCTCGCGGGCTTCGCCGGCCTGGGCGCCGGAGCCGCCGTCATGATGCTTCTGGGCAACCCCCTGTCCGGCCTCGGCAGCGGTCCCTACTGGCTCCCCTCCGGCTGGGCAGCCTTCGGCCAGCTCCTGCCGCCCGGCGCCTCGGGCAGCCTGCTGCGCGCCAACGCCTTCTTCGACGGCACCGGCGCGACCGGCCCGGCCCTCGTCCTCGCCGGCTGGGTCGCCGTCGGTCTGGTGCTGCTCCTGATCGCCGACCGCCGCAACAGGAGCACCCGCCCCGGCGCGTCGGCAGCCGAGCCGCGGACCGCCGCGGCCTGACCGGCCCCGCGACGCCGGCGCCCGGACGTCCGCCGCGTCCCCTCCGCGGCGGACGTCCCGGTGTCCGCGGCCGCACACACCACACCGCCCCGCGCACACCACCGCCCCGGCCGGGCGGGATGTCGGCCGGGGCGGAGTCCTACGGGTGCGGGCCGGGGCGGAGACCCGGAAGGTCCCGCCCCGGCGCCACGGCCGCCGGGTCAGCTCAGGCTTGCCAGCGCCTGGTTGAGGGTCTTCGACGGGCGCATGACCGCCGAGGCCTTGGCCGGGTCGGGCTGGTAGTAGCCGCCGATGTCGGCCGGGGAGCCCTGCACCGCGGCGAGCTCGTCGACGATCGTCCGCTCCTCGGCGGCCAGCGTCTCGGCGAACGGCGCGAACGCCTCCGCGAGCTTCGCGTCGTCGGTCTGCCGCGCCAGCTCCTGGGCCCAGTACAGGGCCAGGTAGAAGTGGCTGCCGCGGTTGTCGATACCGCCGATCTTGCGGCTGGGCGACTTGTCCTCGTTGAGGAACGTGGCGGTGGCGCGGTCGAGGGTGTCGGCGAGCACCTGGGCGCCCGGGTTGCCCGTGGTCTGCGCCAGGTGCTCGAAGCTCACCGCGAGGGCCAAGAACTCGCCCAGGCTGTCCCAGCGCAGGTAGTTCTCCTTGACGAGCTGCTGGACGTGCTTGGGCGCCGAGCCGCCCGCGCCGGTCTCGAAGAGCCCGCCGCCGTTGATGAGCGGGACGACCGAAAGCATCTTGGCGCTGGTGCCCAGCTCCAGGATCGGGAAGAGGTCCGTCAGGTAGTCGCGGAGGACGTTGCCGGTGACGGAGATGGTGTCCTCACCGCGGCGGATGCGCTCCAGCGAGTAGGCCGTCGCCTCGACCGGCGACATGATCTCGATGGTCAGGCCCTCGGTGTCGTGCTCCGGCAGGTAGGCCCGGACCTTCTCGATGAGGTTGCGGTCGTGGGCGCGGCTCTCGTCCAGCCAGAAGACGGCCGGGGCGCCGGTGGCGCGGGCGCGGGTGACGGCGAGCTTGACCCAGTCGCGGATCGGCACGTCCTTGGTCTGGCACATGCGGAAGATGTCGCCGGGGGCGACGCTCTGCTCCAGCACCGTCTCACCCTTGCCGTCCACGGCGCGCACGGTGCCCGCCACCGGGATCTCGAAGGTCTTGTCGTGGCTGCCGTACTCCTCGGCCTTCTGCGCCATCAGGCCGACATTGGGCACCGAGCCCATGGTGGACGGGTCGAAGGCGCCGTTCGCGCGGCAGTCGTCGATGACGGTCTGGTAGACGCCCGCGTAGCTGCTGTCCGGGATGACGGCGAGCGTGTCGGCCTCCTCGCCGTCCGGGCCCCACATGTGGCCGGAGGTGCGGATCATGGCCGGCATGGAGGCGTCGACGATGACGTCGCTCGGGACGTGCAGGTTGCTGATGCCGCGGTCGGAGTCGACCATGGCCAGTGCCGGGCCGTCGGCCAGCTCCGCCTCGAAGGACTCCTTGATCTTCGCGCCCTCGGGCAGCGCGTCGAGACCCTTGTAGATGGCGCCGAGGCCGTCGTTCGGGCTGAGGCCGGCCGCGGCCAGCGCCGGACCGTACTGGGCGAAGGTCTTCGGGAAGAAGGCGCGCAGCACGTGGCCGAAGATGATCGGGTCGGAGACCTTCATCATCGTGGCCTTGAGGTGCACGGAGAACAGCACGCCCTCGGCCTTGGCCCGGTTCACCTGGTCGGCGAGGAAGGACCGCAGCGCCGCCGCGCGCAGCACGGCGGCGTCCACGACCTCGCCGGCCAGTACGGGTACGGACTCGCGCAGGACGGTGACGGAGCCGTCCTCGCCCACCAGCTCGATGCGCAGCGAGCCGTCCTCGGCGATGACGGTGGACTTCTCCGTCGAGCGGAAGTCGTTCTCGGCCATGGTGGCGACATTGGTCTTCGAGTCGGCCGACCAGGCGCCCATGCGGTGCGGGTGCGCCTTGGCGTAGTTCTTGACCGAACCGGGGGCGCGGCGGTCCGAGTTGCCCTCGCGCAGCACGGGGTTGACGGCGCTGCCCTTGACCTTGTCGTAGCGGGCGCGGATCTCGCGCTCCTCGTCGGTCTTGGGGTCGTCCGGGTACGCCGGCAGCGCGTATCCCTTCTCCTGCAGCTCGGCGACGGCGGCCTTCAGCTGCGGAATGGAGGCCGAGATGTTCGGCAGCTTGATGATGTTGGCACCGGGCGTCTTGGCCAGCTCGCCGAGCTCGGCGAGGGCGTCGTCGATCCGCTGGTCCTCCTTGAGGTACTCCGGGAAGACCGCGATGATCCGGCCCGCCAGGGAGATGTCACGGCTCTCCACGGTGACCCCCGCCTTCGAGGCGTAGGCCTCGACCACCGGCAGGAACGAGTAGGTCGCCAGGGCCGGGGCCTCGTCGGTGTGCGTGTAGATGATGGTCGAGTCAGTCACCTGGTGCTCCGCTCCACGTCACGTCGATAACATTGCTCGACATCAAGATATCTCCTGACTCCCGGTCCCTCGACAGGGCCCTGCCCGGTGCGGCAACGGGGTTCCCCTCCGCCGTTCCCGGCAGGGGGGCGGTGGGCGGCCGGGCGTACGCGGCCGGGCGCAGGCCGGACCGGCCTGCATCGCGGACGACGGGGTGGCGTCCCGGCACCGAGCCCGCGTCTCAGGTCCACAGCGGCTGCCGCACCCCGAACAGGCGGTTGAGCGCCACGCCGAGGACCGTCAGCAGGACGATCGAGAGAGCCATGGTGACCAGCTCGGAGGCCGAGGTCAGCAGGCCCAGGCTGACGATCAGTGTGGTGGCGCCGGCCGGCGGGTGGGGTGCTGCGAGCAGCTTGAGCACCAGCGCGGTCAGCGCCACGGAGAGCGCGGCGGCCCCGATGCGGGCGGCGGTCAGGCCCTGCTGGATGACGGGCGGGTCGTCGGTGAGCCCGAACAGCAGCAGGCAGAGGGCTCCCGCCAGGATCGCGACGCCGTGCCCGGCGAGGGTGTTGCGGGGCGCGGCCGAGGGCAGGCGGGGCGATTCGAAGAACAGCATCGCCACCGGGCCGAGGCTGGGGAAGAGGAACGGCTGCTCCACCAGCAGCCCGACCAGTCCGCACCCGGCCAGAACGGCGAGGCTGAGGACGAAGGCGTACGCGCCGCCTCCGAGCCGTCCGGCACGTTTCTCCGCCGTGCCGAGCAGCCCGCCCGGCTGCTGCTCGCTCATGCGGTGTCCTCCGCGGCGATGAGGGCCTGGGGCGCCGCCTGCTTGATGCGGGTGTTCAGCCAGAGCAGCTGGCGGTGGGTGTCCGTCCGGCAGGACTCGACCACGCCGAGCAGTTCGCGGTCGCGCGTGCCCTGGGCGGCCTGGCCGAGGACGGTCCAGGTGATGTCCGCGAAGGAGACGAGCGTGTAGAGGTCCTGGAGGTCGCGGAGGAGGCCGACGGGGCCCGAGCGGGTCTCCGGCATCTCCTCGGCGTGCAGGCGTTCGGGTTCGTCCATGCGCCGCTCGCCGTACCGGCGGGCGATCGGCGCGAGCTTCCCGACATGCGCGTCGCTCCGTTCGGCGAGCTGGTGGCAGATGACGTACACGTCCGGCTCGGCGGCGTGGCCGTCGGCGACCTGGCGGAAGGCACCGGCCAGCGTCCTCGACGACTCGTGCTGCAGGCCGACGTAGGTGGCGAGGTGCATGGTCAGTCCTCCCGGTACGGGGCGGTCGCGGGCGTCGTGCCGGGGGCCGGCCGCCCTGAGGACGCCTGCGCCGCCGGCACGGGCGGGCGCGGCGGCGGGGCGGCGTCCATCCGCTCGGACGTCTCGTCGCCCGGACCACCCGTGGTGCGCGGGACACCGTCCGGCTCGGCCGGTGCGGAGGCCGTGGTGGTGGGCCCGGGGGACGGTCCGGTGCCGTCGGCGACCTTGGTGACCCGGGCCTTGCCCAGCTTGAACAGCGGCTGCTTGGAGACGGGGTCCCATTCGGTGAGGGTCAGCTCGTTCGCGGCGCGGGGGTGCCCGTCCGGTGCCGCGCCGTCCGTTCCCGGTGCCTCCCAGGAGCCGTAGTGGAACGGGGCGAACACCACCCCGTCCCGGCCCCGGCCGATCCGCGCCGCGCCCTCCATCGCACCCCGGGGGGATTCGACCCGCACCCGGTCGCCCTCCCGTACGCCGAGCCGTGCGGCGTCGTCCCGGGACAGCTCGATCCACACGTCCGGGGCGGCCCTGCGCAGTGCGCGGGATCGGCCGGTCTTGGTGCGGGTGTGGAACTGGTAGACGGTACGGCCGGAGGTGAAGGCGAACGGATGGCTCTCGTCGGGGGTTTCGGGCGGCGGCACATACGGTGCGGCCTTGAGGAAGGCCCGGCCTTCGGCGCGCTTGGCCCGGTACGTCTGCTCGTCGATCGCGCCCCCGGTCAGCAGGTCGTGGCCGTAGGTCTCGCAGGCATCGACGCGGGTGGGGAACTCCGCGTCCGCGTAGAGGCGGTCGGTGCCCTCCGGTGCCGCCTCGTTGACCGGCCAGGGAATGCCGCTGCCGCCGCGCAGCTTCTCGTACGACAGCCCGGTGTAGTCCACGAGCCGGCCGCGGGTGCACTCCTTCCACGCCTCGAAGGCACCTTCGGCATCGGACCACGGGACGAGCGGGGCTCCGTCCCGGTTGCGGAAGTCCATCCGGCGGGCGTAGTCCAGCCAGATGTCCAGGTCGGCGCGGGCCTCGCCGGGCGGCTCGACCGCCTTCCCGGACAGGTGGACCGTGCGATTGACGTTGGTGAACGTGCCCTGCTTCTCGCCCCACATCGCGGCCGGCAGCACCACGTCCGCGAAGCGGGCGGTCTCGGTCAGAAATCCGTCCTGCACGATCACGAAGAGGTTCTCCCGCCGCAGGATCTCCCGGACGCGGGGTAGTTCCGGCAGGGAGACGGCGGGGTTGGTGCCGGAGATCCAGAGCAGCTTGACGGACCCCTGCTCGCAGTAGCGCCAGATCTGCATCGCGTGGGTGGGCGGCGCCCAGTGCGGGATGGCCATCGGGTCCACCTTGCACAGCTCCGCCAGCTCCTGGACGTGGCGGGAGTTGTTCCAGTTGCGGAAGCCGGGGAGATCGCCGTCGGCGCCGCACTCGCGGGTGTTCTGCGCCGTGGGCTGGCCGTTCATCTGGAGGATGCCGCATCCGGGGCGGCCGATGAGCCCGCGGAGCAGATGCAGGTTGTTGACGGCGCACGAGGCGGCGGTGGCCTGGTGCGACTGGTAGAAGCCCTGCAGGACGGTGGAGAGCACCCGTTCCGAGGTGCCGAAGATCTCCGCCGCGCGGCGGATGTCCGCCGCCGGGACCCGGCAGATCTCCGCGACGTGCTCGGGGGTGTACGGCTCGACGGTGGAGCGCAGCTCGTCGAAGTCGAGAGTGTGCCGGGCGATGTAGTCCTCGTCCAGCCACCCGTTGTGGACGATCTCCCGGGTGAGGCCGTTCATCAGCGCCTGGTTGGTGCCCGGCAGCGGCGCCAGGTGCACCCCGCCGGTCTCCCGTGCCGCCTCGGCGACCTTGGTCGTACGGGGGTCGACAGCGACGACACGGGGCGGGTTCGGGCCGTGCACCCGGTCGAGGACCCGCGCCCACAGCACGGTCTGGGTCTCGGCCATGTTGTGGCCGTAGAGGAAGACGGCGTCGGTGGCCTCGATGTCGCTGTAGCTGCCGGGCTGTCCGTCCGAACCGAAGCTCTCCTTGAGCGCGGCCGCGGCGGTCGCCGTGCACAGCCGGGTGTTGCCGTCCATGTGCGGGGTGCCGAGCCCGGCTTTCCCGAGCACGGAGAGGGTGTAGTACTCCTCCAGGAAGAGCTGGCCGCTGGTGTAGAAGGCGTGGCTGAGCCCGCCCGCGTCGGTCGCCAGAAGCTCCTTCGAACGGGTGACGATCCGCTCCATCGCCGTGTCCCAGTCGCTCTCGGCCAGCTCTCCGTCCGTGTCCCGGACGAGAGGACGGGTGAGCCGGTCGGTGCGGCTCCACTGCCACGATCCGTACAGCCCCTTGGGCCCGAGCCGGCCGTGGTTGACGGTGTCGGCCGCACGGCCACGCACGCCCACCATGCGGCCGTCCTTGACGGCGATGTCACAGCCGCAGCCGTTGCTGCAGAGCACGCACGCCGACTGCACCCACCGGTCCACGTCCTGCTCGGCCACGTCCGCGTCGAGGTGGGAGTCGACGCGGACGGGCCAAGGTGTGTCCCGCGCGTGCGGGGTGCGGGTGCCCCAGACGTCGGCGATCCTGTCGCTCACGGCGGCCTCTTCCTTCGGGGGTGTGCGTCGGGGCCGACGCGTACCCGGCCGCCGCCGCTCCACACTCCGCATACCGCCGGCCGGGCTTGCCGTTGCCCGACCGGGCAACGGCAAGCCCGGCCGGCCCGGGGCCCGCTGACGGCTGAGGAACGTCAGCGGCCGAGCGCCCGGGCCAGTTCCTGTTTGTTCATCGAGGAGCGCCCCTCGACACCCCGCTTCTTGGCCTCCGCGTAGAGCTCGTCCCGCGTCTTGGAGCTGCCGGAGCTCTTGGAACCGCCGGAGCCCTTCGAACCGCCGGAACGGCTGGAGCCGCCGGAACCGCTGGACGACTTGGTCTCCCCCGCCTGCGCCCGCTTCTTGTTCACCGTGCGGCCCGCCAGCTCCTTGGCCCGCCCGGTGGCGGCGCCGCGCTCCTCGGCGCTCTCCTTGATGTGCTCGTACTGCCGCTCACGCTTGGATCCGGACTTGCCCGGCATGGTTTGTCCTCCTTCGGAGCTCTTGTACGTCTGGTCCCCGCGTACCCCGGGCAGGGTCGATAACCCCTGGGCGGACGGACTCCGGACGCACCGCACCCTGCCTCCAGTACAGGCGGCGGATGTACCGGCAAGCCGGGCCGATGTCCGCCCCGGCGGCAGTAACCGGACGCGCGCGGATCGGTTGAGCGATGGGAGAGGGGGCAACCACCATGGCAGAACTGGAATCCCGGCCCGAGGCAGGAGAACACCCGGAGACGGAACACCACCAGGACCCGCTGGAGGACAGCGACGGCACGACAGACCTCTTCCGCGCACTCGGCAAGCAGATCAAGCTGCTGCGCGAACGGGCGGGCCTGACGCAGAGGGAACTGGGCGAACGGCTGCGCTACGGCGAAGACCTGATCTCGTCGGTCGAACGCGGCCGACGCGTCCCGCAACCGGAACTCCTGGAGGCGGCGGACCAGGCCCTGGACGCGGGCGGCCTGCTGGCGGGTGTGACAGACGACGTGGTCAAGGCGAAGACCCGCGCCCGTGTACGCCACCCGGCCTGGTTCCGCGACTACGCCCGTATCGAGGCAGAGGCGGTAGAACTCAATTTCTTCAGCACGCTGACGGTGCCGGGGCTGCTGCAAACGGAGGACTACGCGCGGCTCACCTTCAGTCTGCGGCAGCCCTTGCTACCCGAAGAGGTCATCGAACAGCGCGTTGCCGCGCGGCTGGCACGACAGGAACTGCTGACAAGGTGGCCCTCCCCGATCGTCACGGCCGTCCTGGACGAGTCCGTGCTGCTCCGCCGGATCGGAGGACGGGAGGTCCAACTGGCGCAGCTGAGGCATCTTCACCACCTCGGACAGCTCCGCAGCACGTCGATTCAGGTGCTGCCACTGAGCTGCGAGGACTACGCCGGCCACGACGGCCCATTCGTTCTCCTGACCCCCAAGGGCAAGAACCCGGTGGCCTATCTGGAAGTCCAGGGAGTCAGCCGCCTGGTTACAGATCAAGATCAGGTCCGTATCATGGCGGCTCGCTATGGAGGCATTCGGGGCCAGGCGCTCACCCCGCGCGAGTCCCTGGCCCTGATCGAGAAGATGCTGAGGGAACGATGAACGCAGCGGCGTCCGCGTCGGATACCACAAGGTTCGTCTGGTTCAAGAGCAGCTACAGCGGCGGCGAGGGCGGAGAGTGCGTCGAGGTGGCCGTGGAGCCCGCCACCGTCCATGTCCGGGACTCCAAGAACGCGCAGGGGGCACGCCTGTCGTTCGGCAGCGCCCCGTGGGTCGCCTTCGTGGACTTCGCCGCCGGGCGCTGATCACAGCAACCCGGCATTCCGGGGCGTCGCGGACGTTGGTCCGTGACGCCCCTTCTCCGTCCGGAAGTTCCCCGGAAACCCGCTCCGGCGCCGCGCGGAGACCCCGCTTCGGAGCCCTCGGCAAGGGCGGGAACAACCGGGCGCGTACGGGCCGGGGTGAGGCCCTGGCCGCACCCTCGCAGACCTCCTCACCGCCCGCTCACGCCGCCGGGCAACACGGCCCGGTCTGGGCATGAACGGTCTTCCCGCCTAGCGTTCTGCCCCCGGACAAGGGGGATCTGATGGACCGGAACATCCGCACGGTCGACGACGTACTGAAGCTCTTGGACGGCCTGTTCGCGCCGGAGGCCGACCGGTGGACCGCCGGCGGGGCCTCTTGGTGGGACGGCTTCTACGCCGACCGCTCGCACCCCGTCCCGTTCTTCGTTCCCAAGCCGGACGAGAACCTGGTCTCGTACCTCGACCGGGGCCTGATCGTCCCGGGCCGGGCTCTCGATCTGGGCTGCGGTCCGGGCCGCAACGCCCTCCACTGATGCAGCGATGGGGCGGCAGGTGGTGGAAGCACCCGGAGTCGTGGATCAGGTCGTAGGGGCCCGTCAGTTCGGTTGCGGTCCTGCCACGCACGCCCGGTTTCTGTGAGTTTCTGTGAACTCGCGGTGCGGCGCGCCTCTTGGCCCGGACTTTTCCGAGGGTCAGGGCTTCCGGCTCCCACAGTGCTCCCATCCACGTGCAGGTCCGGCACAGACGGGCGGACGAGTGTGGGGCCGTGCAGGCGGCGATCGCCTGCACGGCACACACCACCGGTTCTGGAGCCCTGATGATCGAAGTTCGCGGACTGACCAAACGCTACGGCGAGATCCTCGCCGTGGATGACCTGACGTTCACCGTCCGTCCTGGGGAGGTCACCGGTTTCCTGGGACCCAACGGCGCGGGGAAGTCAACCACGCTGCGTCTGATCCTGGGTCTGGAATCCGCCGATTCGGGGACGGCCACAGTGGGCGGCCGTCCCCACGCCGCGCAGCCCGCGCCGTTGAGGGCGGTCGGCGCGCTGCTGGACCCGGGGGCGGTGCTGCCGAGCCGCACCGCGTACCACCACGTGCTGGCTCTCGCGGCGGGCAACGGGATCCCGCGCAGCCGGGTGGACGAGGTGCTGGACGACGTCGGCCTGGGGAACGCGGGCCGACGCAGGGCCGGGGCCTTCTCGCTGGGGATGCGGCAACGGCTGGGGATCGCCGCGGCCCTGCTGGGCGATCCACCGGTTCTGATCTTCGACGAGCCCCTCAACGGTCTCGACCCGGAGGGCATCGTGTGGATCCGTCACCTCATGCGCCGGATGGCCGCCGAAGGCCGCGCCGTGCTGATGTCGAGCCATCTGATGAGTGAGCTGGAGCTGACCACGGACCATCTCATCGTCGTCGGACGCGGCCGCCTGATCGCGGACATGACGATGAAGGCCTTCATCGCAGCGCATTCCGACCGCGAGGTGCTGGTCCGCAGCCCCCGGGCCGGATCGCTGCGCCGGGCGCTGCCCGCTGCCGCGACGGTGCGCGAGGAGGGTGTGGACACCCTGGTGGTAACCGGTCTGGACACGGCGGAGATCGGGGCGCTGGCCGCGGCGAACGATGTGGAGCTGCACGAGCTGACGAGCCGCCGGGTCTCGCTGGAAGAGGCGTTCATGGAGCTGACCCGCGATGTGCAGGAGTACCGGGCGGAAAGGGAGGCGAGCCGATGAGCCGGACGGGAACACGGCCACGGCCGGCGGCGGGGGACGCGACGGCACCGGCGCGGCAGGAGAGGCTGCCCGCGGCCCCGGGCACGGCGGGCCGGGCGACGTTCCGGCACTGCCTCAGCGCCGAGTGGATCAAGATCCGTACGATGCGGTCCACCCTTTACGTGGTCCTCGGGACCCTGGCGTTCTGCATGGGGCTCGCCGCGCTGAGCAGTACGTCCGCCGGGGAGGAGTACGCGGCGATGACGAGCGCCGACCGGGCGGCCTTCGACCCCCTGGCCATCAGCCTGCGCAGCTATCTGCTCGCACAGATCGCGCTCGGTCTGCTGGGCGGCCTGGTGATCACCTCCGAGTACGGCGCCCGCACGATCGTCGGCACGCTGACGTCCGTGCCGAACCGGGTCCGCGTCCTGGCGGCCAAGGCCCTGGCGCTGGTAGGTGTGACGCTTCCGGTCGGGCTGCTGGTGTCCCTCGGCGGGTTTCTGATCGGGCAGGCGTCGCTGGAGGCGGCCGGTGCTCCGTATCTGGAACTGTCGGACGGCACGGCACTGCGCGGCGTCGTGGGCTGCGGGCTGTATCTGACACTGGCGGGTCTGTTCGGGCTCGCTCTCGGTACGGTGATCCGCAGCACGACGGCGACGGTGACGACCCTGTTCGGTGTGCTGCTGATCGTGCAGGCGTTCGCGCCGGCACTGCCCGGGGCGCTCGGCGACTGGCTGGCGACGTACTGGCCGCCCGTCGCCGGAGGTCAGATCATCACCGGCTACCGTGACCCGGCGCTGCTGGCACCCTGGTCCGGACTCGCCGTCATGGCGGCGTGCGTCGCGGCCCTGCTGGCCGCCGCGTTCGCGGTCTTCCGCAGGCGCGACGCGTAGCGGGCCGCGAGCCCGGAAGTGAACGACCGGTCGGGGACGGGACGGGACGGGACGGATGACGGCATCACCCAGGCTCCTGGTGGTGGAGGACGAGCCGACGCTGCGGGAACTGCTGTCCGCGAGCCTGCGGATCGCCGGCTTTGACGTCCTCCCGGCCGCGACCGGCACCCAGGCCCTGGCCGCCGTGCGCGAGCGGCGCCCCGACCTGATCGTGCTCGACGTGATGCTGCCCGACATCGACGGCTTCGAGGTCGTGCGCCAACTGCGCGACGGGCGTTCCCCGGTGGCGGCGAGCCATCCGCCGGTCCTGTTCCTCACCGCCCGCGACGCGCCCGAGGACCGGATCGGCGGACTGCGGGCGGGCGGCGACGACTACGTCACCAAGCCGTTCAACCTGGAGGAGCTGATCCTGCGGATCCGGGCCGTCCTGCGCCGCACCAGCGGCCTGCAGGAGGACGGCCGGCTGACCGTCGGCGACCTGGAACTGGACCCGGACAGCCACCAGGTGACGCGGGCCGGGCAGCCGGTACACCTCTCCCCCACGGAGTTCAGCCTCCTGCGCGTGCTGATGGAGAACGCCGGACAGGTGCTGTCGAAGGCCCGGCTTCTCGAACTCGTGTGGCACTACGACTTCGGAGGCGACGACTCCATCGTCGCCTCCTACATCAGCTATCTGCGCCGCAAGATCGACGCGGGCGGGGAGCCCCGGCTGATCCGTACGGTGCGCGGCACCGGCTACGTCCTGCGCAAGCCCCGGCCGTGAAGGGGCCCTCGGTACGCGGCCGGGGCGGCCGGCTCTCGCTGCGCGGCCGGCTGCTGACGATCTCCGTGCTGCTGCTCGTGGCGGCCCTGCTCGCCAGCACCGCCGTGCTCGTCACCCTGCTCCGGCGGGACCTGGTGCACCAGGTGGACGACCGGCTGCGCGCCGCCGCCGCGGTGGCCGCCCGCGTACCCGTACCGTCCGGCGTGGCGGGCGGCCCCGTGGAGCGGGCGCCGTCCGGGGACTTCTACCTGGCCTACCTCGACGCGGAGGGCCGGGTGCTGCGCGTCGTGCGGTCGGCCGAGGGAAACGCCCCCGGGCTGCCGGCGCTCGACGCGGCGGCGGTCGGCGCACGCGGCGGCCGCCCCTTCGAGGCCCCGTCCGCCGGCGGCGGCGACGCGTGGCGGGTGATCGCCGAACCGATCGTGGGGGCCGGCGGGGAGGCACCGGGCGAGGGCGCCGCGCACGGCGGCAGTGTCGTCGTCGCCGGCTCCCTCTCGCAGGTCGGCGCGACGATCCGGCAGCTCGGCGTCCGGGTGCTGGTCATCGATTCCCTGGTGCTCATGCTGCTCGGCGTGGTCGGTTGGTTCGCCGTACGCGCCGGGCTGCGTCCCCTGCGCCGGATCGAGGCGACCGCGGCGGCCATCGCCGGCGGCGACCTGACGCACCGTGTCCCTCAACCGGCTTCGACGCGGACCGAGTTGGGCCGTCTGTCCGCCGCGCTCAACGGCATGCTGGACCGGATCGAAGTGGGCGACGCCGCCCGGGACGCGACCGAGCAGCGCATGCGCCGCTTCCTCGCGGACGCCAGCCATGAACTGCGGACGCCCCTCTTCGGCGTCAAGGGCTTCACCGAGCTGTACCGGATGGGCGGCATGCCCGAACGCACCGACGTCGACGCCGCCATGGGCCGCATCGAGCGCGAAGCAGGCAGGCTCGTACGGCTCGTCGAGGACCTGCTGCTGCTCGCCCGCCTGGACGAGGGCGCCGCCGGTGCCGACCTGCCGCTCCGGCTCACCCCCATGGACCTGCGCACCCTGGCTGCCGACGCGCTGCACGACCTGCGCGCGCTCGATCCCGGACGCCCGGTCACCCTCACGGGGCCCGGCGGCGGTCGTCCGGGCGGCGCGCCGGTCCTCGGCGACGAGGCGCGGCTGCGCCAGGTGACCTCCAACCTCGTCGGCAACGCCATCGCCCACACCGCGCCCGGCACCCCGGTACGGATCGGCGTCGGTACCGAGCAGGGCCGGGCGGTTCTCGAACTGCGCGACGAGGGGCCGGGCATGTCGGCGGAGCAGGCCGCCCGTGCGTTCGACCGCTTTTACCGTGCGGACAGCGCCCGCGGCCGGGCCGAGGGGGGCGGGGCGGGTCTCGGCCTCGCCATCGTCGACTCGCTGGTGTCGGCGCACCGGGGCCGAGTGGAGATCCACACCGCCCCCGGCGCGGGAGCCACCGTCCGGGTCCTGCTGCCCCTGGCCCCGTAGCCCGGGGCCGGGCCGGCCCGGCCGGACGGCGCTTCCCGGCTCGGAAGCCCGCAGTTCCGGAGCCCGTGCCGGGCGACCACGCCGGACCGATTCCTCGCATGGGGAACAGCGTCGCGCCCGGACGCCAGCAGGATCCCACCGAGGTGCGCGCCAACGCCTTCATGCCGACCAAGCACCTCGGTGAGGCGGAGACCTGCGTACTGATCACGCGCCGGTCCGAGTTCCGCGGTTCCCTGTGGATCACGGACGACCGGTCCGCCGGCGCGTTCGCGCGCCGCCGGGGCATCACGGCCAAGGAGACGTGCGACCTCATGAGCCAGGCAGCGGTCGACGGCCTCGTCTCCCCGGCGGAAGGCCACCGGCTGCTGCACGCCATGGTGAGCGCGGGACGCCGTCTGCACCGCCTCTCCAGGCGTCCCGAAGATCTCCTGTACTGATCCCGCCGGGGGCCCGTGGCAGCCCCTTGGCCCACCGGGCCGCTTTCCGCAACGGAAGTCGGCCCATACAGCCGGTTTCCCGTTGTGCTCACTCGGTCGGGGGGCCAGCATGGGCCCGAATCGTCCCATCGAGGATGGATCGAGGAGGAGTTGTGCGAAGAAGCATCCGCGCCGCGCTGACCCTGGCGGCGGCGACCGTCATGGTGGGGAGCACCGCCTTACCGGCCTCCGCCGAACCGAACCCGCCCGGTTGTCCCAAGGGTTACTTCTGCGGCTGGTCCAACGGCGAGGCGTACCCGGTCGGCACGCCCAGCATCAGGACTGCCGGCAACTGGTCCGGCAGTGTGTCGATCAACAAGTTCTTCAACAACGGATACGCCTACCCGGGAGCCGACCACGTCACCATGACCTGGTACACCTGGGGTGGCTCCGGCCCGCACTCGATATGCGTGCACTACAACCCGGGGCCCGGCCAGTACGAGGGCTACTTCGGCGACAGCGTCCGGCTGGTCAAGGTCCGCTGGCGCGGGGAGTGCTGACTCGCGGACGGTCCGCCGGACGGAAGGGCGCGGACCGGCTCCCGGACGCGCCGTGACGACGCGCGAGCCGAACTGCGCTTCTGCCCGGTGAGGAGCGGCGGGCTTCCCGTCAGTCGCGGGATGCGCCCGCCGCCCGTCCTCACCAGTCCCCGTCCTGCACCGGTGAACCCGGCTGCGGCGCGTCGCCGAGCGGGTGGGTCTGGTGCGGCGACGGGGGCTGCCAGGGCGTGTGGTCGTCGCCCAGCCACTCGCCCACCGGCTTGACCCCGCCCAGGGTGTCCGTGGGGGCCAGGTCGGCCGCGTCCTCGTCGTAGTAGTCGTACCAGGGCAGGCCGGCGCGGGTGTACGCGGCGCGGTCCACGGGGGACGGGGGCGGTTCCTCGCCGGTGATGCGGCGCCATTCCGGCGGGGTCACCAGGTGGACGAAGACGCGGCCGGCCGGCTCCTCCGACCAG
Source organism: Streptomyces sp. MNU89 (assembly GCF_020982505.1). NCBI lineage: Bacteria > Bacillati > Actinomycetota > Actinomycetes > Kitasatosporales > Streptomycetaceae > Streptomyces > Streptomyces sp. MNU89. The sequence continues at coordinate 473,420 of NZ_JAJKLL010000001.1, forward strand.
TCGGAGAGCGGCCGGTCGTCCCGGTACACCTCCTGGCGCATCGAGCCGCCGACGCCCAGGCCCATGGCCGCCGCCGCACGCGGGCCGCCGCGCCGGGGGCCGGGGGCGCTCCGGCGGTGCGGCCGCGGCGGCGAAAGCGGGCCCGCCGGCTCCGGCGGAGCCGGGAGGGGGCGCCGCGCTCCGGTACCGGGCGCGTACGACCGCCTGGCGCTCGGCGCGCCGGCGCTGCTCCTCGCGCCACGCCGCCAGCGCCGGGCCGGAGAGGGGGAAGGACTGGAGCTGCACGCCGCCCCAGGTCTCCTCGCCCGTCACCTGGCCCTCCACCGTGGCGCCCATGCCCAGCGGTACGGCGACGAACTGACGCACCTTCCCCTTGCCGGAGTTGATGCCGTCCAGCCAGGGCTGCCGGGGCAGGACCACATAGTTCTGCGGCTTGCGCCGCAGCCCGCCGGTCCACGGCTCGCCGGAGACGGCGCACACCTTGCCGACGCCGACCTGGAGCGCGGCCGGTTCCGCGCTGCCCGCGAAGCTCAGCCACATCGCCTCCCGCAGATACACGGGGAGCAGCACCCCGCCGCGTTCCCGCATCGCCTGCGGCACGGTGCCGGCATGGTCCTCGACGCGGCGCACGGGGAACTCGCCGAGGCCGGGCGGCAGCGGATGCGTTCCGGTCTCCGGCAGGCGCAGGGTCCGGATGAAGCGGACCCTCACCCCGCCGCCCAGCAGCAGACTGTTCCCGTCGATCCGCACCGCGCCGTTCGCGACCACGCCGTCCCTCCCGTTCCCGCCCTTCGGCCCCGCGTGTCCGCGAAGCCGTCTCCCGGTGCCTACCACGACGTACGGCCCGGAGCGGTTCCCTTCCGGGCAGCCGGCCGGGCCCGGGGAACGCTCCGCGTGCCCGCCGGGACAGCCGCCGCCGCGCGGCCGGGGGCACGGTGTGTCTCCGCCCGGTGGTGCGCCTCCACGGCCGGGCAACCCTTTCTGCCTACTCTCCCGTTATTACCTCCATCGGACACCACGTCAGGAGAGACGCACAGATGCCCCTAGTGACCGTCGGCCGTGAGAACAGCACCGACATCGAGCTCTACTACGAGGACCACGGCGACCCCGCCGGACAGCCGGTGGTCCTGATCCACGGCTACCCGCTGGACGGCGACTCCTGGGAGAAGCAGCTCCCGGCCCTGCTGAAGGGCGGGTACCGGGTGATCACGTACGACCGCCGCGGTTTCGGCCGTTCCGGCCGGCCCACCACCGGCTACGACTACGACACCTTCACCGCCGACCTGCACACCCTGATGACCACCCTGGACCTGCGCAACGCGGTCCTCGCCGGGTTCTCCATGGGCAGCGGCGAGGTCGGCCGCTACCTGGCCGCCCACGGCTCGGAGCGCGTGGCCAAGGCCGCCTTCCTGGCCTGCCTGGAGCCCTATCTGCTCAAGACCGACGACAACCCGGACGGGGTGGACGGCCAGGTCTTCCAGGAGATCGCGGCCGCGGTGGGCAAGGACCGCTACGCCTACTTCACCGAGTTCTACAAGGCCTTCTACAACCTCGACGAGAACCTGGGCAGCCGGATCAGCGAGGAGGCCGTCCGGGCGAGCTGGAACACCGCGGCCGGCGCCTCCCCGCACGCCTCACTCGCCTGCGTGGCCACCTGGACGACCGACTTCCGCGCCGATGTGGCCCGCATCGCCGAGCTCGCCCTGCCCACGCTCATCCTGCACGGCACCGGGGACCGCATCCTGCCCGTGGACTCCACCGCCCGGCCCCTGCGCAAGCTGCTCCCCCACGCCGAGTACGTGGAGATCGAGGGCGCACCGCACGGCCTGCTGTGGACCCATGCGGAGGAGGTCACCGACGCGCTGATGAACTTCCTCGGGAACTGATCCCGCGACACGCGAGAGGCCGGAAGGGTGCATGCCCTTCCGGCCTCTGTGTGCGCGGCGCGGTCTGTGCGCCGGTCCGGACATCCGGACAGGGCGGTCAGTACGGGCCGTTGACGTTGTCGATCGATCCGTAGCGGTCGGCCGCGTAGTTGCAGGCCGCGACGATGTTGGCGACGGGGTCGTACTGGCTGTTGGCCGTGCCCGGGACGTGGTACGCGTCGAAGGTCGGCTTGATGACCTGCAGCAGGCCGATGGACGGGGTGCCCTTCTGGGCGTTGATGTCCCAGTTGTTGATGGCGTTCGGGTTGCCGCTGGACTCCCGGATGATGTTGCGGTGGATCCCCTCGTAGGTGCCGGGGATGCCGTGCTGCTTCATGATGTCCAGGGCCTCGCGGATCCAGCCGTCCAGGTTGTTCGCGTAGGACTTCCCGGAGGCGGACGGGGCGGGGGCCGCGGGCTTCGCCTGCTGCGCCGCATCGCCGCTGTGCCGGGCACCGGGCCGGGAGGCGTCGAGGGAGAGCTCCTGGCCGGGGAAGATCAGATGCGGGTTGTCGCCCACGGTCTCCCGGTTGGTCTCGTAGACGGTCTTCCAGCCGCCGTCGACGTCGTACGCGGTGGCGATCCGGTGGAGGGTGTCGCCGCTGACGACGGTGTAGGACTCCGGGCCGGTCCGCTTCCGCTCGGCCTCGGGGGCGGCCTTGGGCTGCGCGGCCTTCGGCTTGGCCGGGGAGGCCGCCTTGGGCTGCGCGGCCGTGTCGATGTCCGGTGCCCCGGAGTCCCGGGACAGTCCGGCCTTGGGGCCGCAGGTGGGCCAGGCGCCCGGGCCCTGGACGGCGAGCAGCTTCTCGCCGGCGGCGATCTGCTGGTCCTTGGTGGCGAGGTCGGCGCGCGACGCGTACTCCGTGCCGCCGACCGACTCCCAGCTGGACTGGGAGAACTGCAGTCCGCCGTAGTAGCCGTTGCCGGTGTTGGCGGCCCAGTCGCCGCTGCTCTCGCAGGCGGCGACCTCGTCCCAGACGGCGACGGGAGCGGCGTTCGCGCTGCCCGCCGTCAGCAGGGGGGCGGCAACACCCGCGCCGCCGGCCGTGAGGACCACGGAAACGCGGGAGATCTGACGGGAAATCGTTGAAGTGCGCGGACGGCGGTGGCGGCCACGAGACATAGTTGTGCGTCCTCTCCGACGCCTGCGAGGTTAGCTGTCGGATTCGGGCTGGAGTTGCCCGGCCAATTCCCCTGACGCCCGGGGCGTATTCGGGAATTGGCTTCACCCCAAGCCGTACCGTGCGGAGCGCGCGGTACGGCAGTCTGTGGTTTCCCCGCTCCTGCCGCGCTGATCTGCTGTTTCTCCACCGGCCGGGCGGCAGGACTCGGCGTGTTCCGGCGGTGGAGCCCTCGCCATCGAGCGGAGGCGAGGACACATAAACACAGCGATTTGGTAAAGACAAGGTGAGAGAAAGCGACCCCATTCCGAACCGCGGCCGATACCGCTATTGCGGACACCGTGCGCACCGGATCTTCACCGGAGCGTGAAAGGGCCGGAACCCTTCGCGCGCTCAAATCTCGGCGGTGGAAGGAGAATCGGGGAATGTCGCGGCCGAAGGCCTCTTCAGGACATGCGGACGGAGAGCAGGGAATGTGATCCGGGACACAGCGCCGGAGAGGTTTGACTCAGATCGGCCCCATTCCACACCGAGTTGACTTACCCCCCGAACACCCTCGAATCGGAAATTCATCGCACAGACGGCTCTTCTCCGCCCGATTCCCCCGGTCCCGGCATGCGGGCGCGGGGGGCCCGAGCGGGCCGGTCGCCAATGAGCAGGGTACGGCGGCTCGTTGGCCCACCAGGCCGGCCCGGCGATGCCGTGGGCGTGGCGGTGACGGAGGCGGGGAGACGCGAGACCGGGTGAAGGCCGCGGTGGCGGCTGCCGTGCCGCCCGGACCGGGCGGCCGGGTCGCCGGATCCTGCGCACGGGATGCCGCCGCCGGGCGGCGGCCCGCCGCTCCGGTGCACCCGCTCCTCCGCTCCCGTCACGCATCCCGACGGTGCAGCGACCGTTCGTACACGCGCCTGCTCCGGATCCGCGGGCCGCAGTGGCCGGTAACGGGGACGGAGAAGGCCGAAGAAGAGCTCTGACCTGCTGCTCAGCGCCGGTCCCGGCCCTCCCGGTGGCGTGCCGTTCCGGAAGCACCGGGTGACATCCGGGGCGATGGGTAAACGGAACTATCTCCGCGGTCAAGGGCGGAACCGGCCGATGACGTCCGGGAGCCGCCGCACCGCCGCGGAGTCTCGTGACCGGAAGGAGGCGGACACCGTGACCGACGCGGTCCGGGTGGGAAAGGTGCTCACCGACCTGATGCAGGCCGGCCACACCACGGCGCTGGAGCAGCTGCCGGGGGTCGTGGCCGCGCACGCCGAGACCGTGGGCCTGCACGACGTGGCGCTGTTCGCGGTGGACCTCCAGCAGAAGGTGATGCGGCAGCTGACCGGCCGGGGAGCGGACGCGGGCGAGGGCGGAGCGGAAGTCGCGGTCGACGGCACACTGCCGGGCCGCGCCTACCAGAACGTGTCCATCCTCACCGAACCCGCCCCGGAGACGGCGGCCGGCCGGTGCCGGTGGTGGGCCCCGGTCACCGACGGGGTGGAGCGCCTGGGCATGATGCGCGGGGACACCGCCGCGGAGGACGGGCAGAGCCGGGACGCGGTCCGCAATCTGGCCTCGCTGGTGGCGTTGCTGCTGCTCAGCAAGCGGTCCTTCAGCGACTCGTACGCCCGTCTCGTGCGCAGCAGGCCGATGAACGTGGCCGCGGAGATGCAGTGGAACCTCACGCCGCCCCCCGCGTTCGCCGGCCACAACGCCACCGTCAGCGCCGCCCTGGAACCGGCCTACGAGGTCGGGGGCGACGCCTACGACTACGCCCTCACCGGCACCAATCTGCACCTGGGCATCTTCGACGCCATGGGGCACGACACCACCGCCGGGATCACCGCCAATGTCGCGGTGTCCGCCTGCCGCAACGCCCGCCGCCAGGGCGCCTCACTGGCGGAGTCCAGCCGGATGGTGGACGAGACGCTCAACCAGCAGTTCGGGACCAGCCGCTACATCACCGGGATCCTGGCCGACCTCGATCTGGAGACCGGGCGGCTGGCCTGGGTCAACCGCGGCCATCACCTGCCGGTGGTCATCCGTGCGGGAGGCCGGCCCACCCAGCTCGCCTGTCCCCCGGCCGGCCCGATGGGCGCCTCCCTGGGCCTGCCGTTGACCGTCTGTGAGGACCAGCTGGAGCCCGGCGACCGCCTCCTGCTGTACACGGACGGCATCACCGAGGCCCGCGGTGCCGACGGCAAGCAGTTCGGTATGGCCCGTTTCGTGGACTTCGTCATGCATCACCACGACAACGGGCGGCTTCCCCTGCACGAGACCCTGCGCCGTCTGATGCACGCGGTGCTCGAGCACCACGACGGCCGGCTCGACGACGACGCGACCGTGCTGCTGGCCGAGTGGGCCGGCGACCGCCAGGAGGAACTGGTTCCCTGAGGCGGGCGCGCGGGCCCGCCAGTTCCCACCCCGCACTCCCTCGCCCTCCGGGCGGCACCGACGGCCCACGCCGTACGTTGGAGGAGGTGGTGGGCGGCTCCGCCCGGTTCACCACCGGGTGCGCCGCACGCCGGACCGCACGCAGCCCACGCCGTTCCGACCCGAGGATTTCCGCATGCCAGCCCGTTCCCGTCCCCGTTCCGCGGCTGTCGCCGCCTCCGCCGCCGCGATCCTGCTGGCCGCCGTCCTGACCGGCTGCTCCGACGACTCGAGCCCGGAGGGGCACGGCAGTTCGTCCTCCGCGGAGTCCACCGGGTCCGCCGAGGATTCCCACGGCCCGGAGGCCTCGGTCGGCGGGATCAGCCACATCCACGGGCTCGGCGTCAATCCCGGCGACGGCAGGCTCTACGTCGCCACGCACCACGGAGTCATCGCGGTGAACGACGACGGCTCCTCCGAGCGCGTGGGCGACACCGCCGACTACATGGGCTTCACCGTCGCCGGGAAGGACACCTTCCTCGGCAGCGGCCACCCCGCGGAGGGAAGCGGCGACCACGCCAACCGCGGGCTGATCCGGAGCACCGACGCCGGGAAGACCTGGACCTCCCTCTCCCTCGCGGGCAAGGCCGACTTCCACGCCCTCGAAGAGGTCGACGGCACCGTCTACGGCTACGACAGCACGGCCGGTCTGCTGCGCGTCAGCGAGGACGGCAAGAAGTGGGACGAGCGCGCCGAACTGGCGGCCCTGGACATCGCCGTGAGCCCCGAGGACCCCGGCACCGTCCTGGCCACCACCCAGAGCGGCGTCGCGCGGAGCACCGACGGCGGCAGAACCTTCGGCGGCGGGAGCGAGCCCGTGCTGACGCACCTCTCCTGGGCGGAGGGCGACGCCCTGTACGGGATCGCCCCCGCCGGGGTGGTGCACCGCAGCACCGACGGCGGCAAGAGCTGGAAGAAGGCCGGGACCGTGCCCGGCGGGCAGCCGCAGGCGCTGACGGCCGTCGACGCCGACCGCGTCCTGGCCGCCACCGGGAGCGGGGTGTATGAATCCCGCGACGGCGGCAAGTCCTTCACCCGGCGGCTGGCCGTGTCGGAGGCCTGAGACCGGAGAACACCGAAACACCGGAGCCCGGCGTTCGCACGCCGGGCTCCGGACTCGCTCCAGGGCCGGCCCGTCACGGGGACGGGCCGTTCCCGCCTTCCCGCGGCCCGGTCGGGGGCTAGTCGGTCAGGGTCGGGGTCTGCCAGTTCCTCCACTGCGAGAGGTTGCCCGGCTTCTTGCTGGAGATCCTGATCGTGCCCGAGCTGCTGCCCGTCCCCAGCATGTACTTCTGGATGTGCTGCTGCAGGGGGCCGCGCCACTCGGACCGGCTGGCGCAGTGGTTGCCGTCCTGGATGTCGGACCAGTAGGTGATGTTGCTCCCGGCACCGAGCGCCTTGTAGATCTCCGCTCCGCCGAGGGCCGCCACACTCCCGGAGCCGGCGGCCAGCCAGTCGATGTGCGGGTTCTCCATGATGAAGAGTCCGCGCGGCGCGACCATGCCCACGATCTCGTGGGTGTCCACCGGCAGCCTGGACGGGTCGCTCGCGTAGGAGCCGAAGGCGTCACCCAGCCACGGCTGTTCTCCGTAGCCGCTGCTCAGCGGCTGCGCGCCGTTCTCCCGCGGGATGCCGCGGAAGATGGGAGCGCCGCCGGTGCCCGACTCGATCGGCATGGTCAGGGCGATGCGCTGGTCGAACGCACCGGCCACGAACGCGCCCTTTCCGTACCGGGAGCACCCGGTGACGCCGGTGCCCTCGGCCTTGAGGACGCTGCCGTCCGACTGCTCGATGACGTCGATGATCCGGCTGACGCCCCAGGCCCAGGCCATCAGCAGCCCGGTGCTGCTGTTGGAGCCGTAGACGCTGTAGAAGGCGCCCTGCTTGTTGTTGCGGGGCGTGCCCTCCCGTCCGACCGCGAACGGGTCGAAGCTGATGACGGCGGCACCGGCGGCCTTGATGGTGGCGGTGTCCGCGCCGAAGCCCCCGTAGACGATGACGGCCGGGAAGGGCCCGGAACCGCTCGGCAGCTCGACGCGGGCCGAGAAGCTGGAACTCCTGCCGTTGTCCGAGACGTTGACGGTGATGTCGCTGCGGGAGACCGATCCCGAGACGCTCTGCGGCTTGGCGGGTTTCGTGCCGTAGACCGTCTTCTCCGCCATCTTCTTGATCTCGGCCCGCCGGCACCGCCAGTCGGACTTCGCGGTCACGCGCGAGCCGTCCAGCTTCGTGAACGGGTCGGGAAGCAGGGAGTTGGACGGTGTGGAGCCCGGGTCGGGCACGTTGCAGTCGGTGCCGTCGTCCTCGACGTCGGCCGCGAACTGCGTGGCGGCTCCGGGGCCGGGTGCGGCCACCGCCTGTGGGCTGAGGGTGGCGGCGCCTAAGCTCGCGACGGCCACGAAGACCGCGGCGGCCCATGCCCGGGGCCGGTATCGATGGAAGCGCATGTGGGGGAACCTCCATGAGGAAGGCGCGCAGCCGAGGGAACGGCTCCCTGGCCGACGACATGGAGCCGTGAAGTTGCCGCTGCACGCCAGATGGTGGGAAACGTCCCGGACCGCGACGTGGTCGCAGCTGCCCCCAGACTCCAACCACGGCCCAGAACACTCGCACGGTACAAGGGCGTTGGCCACCTCACAACCCCCCGCCGAACAGGCCCGTCACGCCGTGCCGTGCTCCCGCGCCCGCGCTCCGAGGACGGTGTCCGGGGGGAAGCCGGGCAGCAGGGCACTCCGCGGAGGCGAGCGGCACGGCTCGCCGGGCGGTCCGCGGCGGACCGGGTTGCCGTGCCGCTCCGTACACGCTCCTGTACGGCCGGGAGCCGCCGCCCGGGTGTTCGGCCGAGACCGGGGCAAGTCCGGTTTCTCGCCCTTGGTCACGATTGCGGCATGACTGTTTCACGGGAGGAGTGAGGGTAACCCGGTGCCGGCAACGACTTCCGAGGAGAGGGGAGGCAGTTGTGCGAGGTGTCCCTGGCAGGCAGTTCTTTCCGGGCCGCCGGTCGGCCCGGTCGGCAGCGGCCCTGCTCCTCGCGGCGGCCGCGCTCGCCGGATGCGGCGGCGACGACACGGCGGGAGGGGAGTCGGGTCTGAGCGTCGGCGAGGTCCAGGAGGCGTTCGAGCGCGGCGATCCCGAGTCGGTCACCGGGGAGAGAGGAACGTTCAGCGCCCGCGTCGAAAATGTGATCTCACCGTGGGCGTTCACCATCGGCGGTGGCGATTTCGGCGACGCGGATCCGCTGCTGGTCATCGAGGAGGGTATGCCCCCGGTGGACCAGGACGACCCGGTCCAGGTCGAGGGGATCGTACACAGGTTCGACTTCTCGCGGGTCCAGAAGGATCTCGGGGTGGATCTCGCGGAGCCGCTCTATCAGGACTTCTCCGGCGAGCCGTATGTGAAGGCCGACAAGATCGCCGAAGACGTCGGCGAGTAGCGGAGTTCCCGCCGCCCGCGAGACGGGCTGCCCGGCGGCAAGCCGGAGAGCCGAGGAGAGACATCCGCCGCACCTCCGGAGAAGGGCCGGACGCACCCTGTGCCCGTTTCGCCGCCCGGATGGGGGCGGCCCCGCGGGGTGCGCGAGGCCCGAGAGTTTCCCGGCGAGAGGACCGACGAGCATGCGACTCACACCAGGACACCGCCGTGCGCGGACGACCACCCCCCTGCTCCTCGCCCTGGCCCTGGGCGCCGTCCCCCTGACCGGATGCGGCGAGGAAGGCGGGAACGCCAGGCCCGAAGCCTCCGTGCGCGTCGAGGAGTCCCCCGGGGACGGCGACGGATACGAATTCGTGTACGGGGATCTGGCGGAGGCCGGCTTCTGGAACGACGTGGACACCTGGGCGGGCAGGCGGGTCACCATCACCTCCACGGTCCACGACGTCATCGACAGCCACTTCTTCACGATCGCCGGCACCCGGGGCGACGCCCCGAAGGACCTCCCGGTCGTCTCCGTGCCGGCCGTCAAGGAAGGCAGGATCGATGACGGGGACACCGTGCGGGTCACCGGCACAGTGCGGAAGGCGTTCGACGTCGCGGAGGCGGAGAAGGAACTCGGCCTGGACTGGGAGGACGAACTCTTCACGGACTGGCAGGACGAGAACTACATCGTCGCCACACGGGTCGACACCTCGGCCAGTCTGGACTGACCGGCCCCTCCTTCGCCGGCGCGTGCAGCAGCGCCACACCGTCCCGGCCGTCCCCCGGCCGGGAGCGGGCCGTCGCTCACGGACCGGCCGGACGGGAGGACACCGCAGACACCGCGGAAACGGAAAGGCGCCGCCGCACCCGAACGCCAGGGGGTGCGGCGGCGCCTTGCGACCGTGCGTCCGGCCGGTCGCGGGGATGGTGCGGCCGGTGCGTGCTAGCGCGGGGCCATGCGCAGAGCGCCGTCCATGCGGATCGTCTCGCCGTTGAGGTAGTCGTGGTCGATGATCGCGAGGGCGAGCTTGGCGTACTCCTCGGGGGCGGCGAGGCGCTGCGGGAACGGCACGCCGGCGGCGAGCCCGGCCCGGAACTCCTCGGACACGGTGGCCAGCATGGGCGTCTCGACGATGCCCGGCGCGATGGTGCAGACGCGGATGCCGTACTGGGCGAGGTCGCGGGCGGCCGGCAGGGTCAGCCCGACGATGCCACCCTTGGAGGAGGCGTAGGCGGCCTGGCCGACCTGGCCCTCGTAGGCGGCGATGGAGGCGGTGTTGACGATGACGCCGCGCTGGCCGTTCTCGTCGGCCCCGGTCTGCGCGATGGCCTCGGAGGCGAGCGCGAGGACGTTGAAGGAGCCGATCAGATTGACCTGGACGATCTTGGCGTAGAGGCCGAGGTCGTGCACGCCCTTCTTGCCCAGGATGCGCATGGACGGGCCGATGCCGGCGCAGTTGACGACGGTGCGCAGCGGGACGCCGGAGGACGCCGCCGCCGTGACGGCGGCCCGGACCTCGTCGCCGTCGGTGACATCGGTCGGCACATAGGTGATACCCGCCGTCTCCGGGGCCTTCTCGATACTCCCGGGGAGGTCGAGGGCGAAGACCTTCGCTCCCTCCTTCACCAGGGCGGCGGCGGTCGCCGCGCCCAGGCCGGAGGCCCCGCCGGTGACGATGGCGGCGGTGTTCTCGATACGCATTACTGCTGCTCCTTGTTCCGCACGGTGATGATGCCGCGGCTGTCCTTCTTCAGCGCGCGGCTGATCACCATGCGCTGGATCTGATTGGTGCCCTCGAAGATCTGCATCACCTTGGCCTCCCGCATGTAGCGCTCCACGGGGAAGTCACGGGTGTAGCCGTAGCCGCCGAGCACCTGGACGGCGTCGGTGGTGACCTTCATGGCGTTGTCCGTCGCGACCATCTTCGCCACCGACGCCTCACGGCCGAACGGCAGCCCCAGGTCCTTCAGCCGGGCGGCGGCCAGCGTGACGGCGCGGGCGGCGTCGACGGCGGCGGCCATGTCGGCCAGGACGAAGGCCAGCCCCTGGTGCTCGATGATCGGCTTGCCGAAGGTCTCCCGCTCCTGGGCGTAGCGCAGGGCGTGGTCCAGGGCACCCTGGGCGAGGCCGGTGGCCACGGCCGCGATGCCGAGCCGGCCGGAGTCGAGGCCGGCGAGGGCGATCGGCAGGCCCTGGCCCTCGGCTCCGATACGGCGGTGCCGCGGGACCCGTACGCCGTCGAAGCGCATGGTCGCGGTGGCCGAGCCGGTCAGGCCCATCTTGCGCTCGGGCGGGTCGGCGGAGAGCCCGGGGGTGTCGGCCGGGACGAGGAAGCAGGAGATCCCGTGCGACCTGTCCTCGGAGGTGCGCGCCATGACCGTGTAGAAGTCGGCGTAGCCGCCGTGGGTGGTCCAGGCCTTGCTGCCGTTGAGCACGTAGTGGTCGCCGTCGCGGACCGCGCGGGTGCGCATGGCCGCGGGGTCCGATCCGGCGTGCGGCTCGGAGAGGCAGTAGGCGCCGAGGGTCTCGCCGCCGAGCATCCCGGGGAGCCACTCCTCCTTCTGCTCGTCCGTGCCGTACGCGGCGAGGGCGAAGCAGGAGAGCGCGTGGACCGAGACGCCGACGCCGATGCTGGACCAGACCGCCCCGATCTCCTCCAGCACCTGCAGATAGACCTCGTAGGGCTGCTCGCCTCCTCCGAAGTCCTCGGGGTAGGGGAGGCCCAGCAGGCCGGCGCGGCCGAGGGTGCGGAAGACGTCGCGGGGGAACTTCTCGTTGGCCTCCCACTCGGCGGCGCGGGGGGCGAGTTCCTTCTCGGCGAGTTCACGGGTGAGACCGATGAGGTCGGCGGCTTCCCTTGTGGGGAGCGTTCGCGTTGCGGGCATGGTTGCCGTCCCTTGAGTGATACTGGAGCCGATACGAGAGTATCGCTACGGGTACGGTCCCGGCCAGCGGGGAGCCTGCCCGCGGCCGGTGATACGGCCGGGAGAACCGGCCGGGGCCGGGCGCCGGTCCCCGCCGGGTCGGGAAGAAGCCGGGTCAGGAAGAGACGGCGTGCACGATGAGCGAGGCCAGTTCGGCGTACGCGTCGGCGTCGCTCAGCCCGGTGTTCGCGGTGACCCCGCCTCGCTGGATCTCCTGCATCGTGGCCGCGACGACCTCGCCCACGAAGGCGGCGTGGACATCGCGGAAAGCCCCCGCGGCCACCCCCTCGGTGATCAGCTGCCGTACCCGGGCGGACGCGTGGCGCGTGTTGGCCTCGTAGACCTCGCGGGCGGGGGCGAACTCGGCCATGTCGTCGAGGAAGCGCCGGGAGAGCGGCCTGAGCTGCTCGGACACGGCCTTCAGATAGACCACCACGCGGTCCGCCGGGGCCGAGGTGTCGGCGACCTGCTTCTCGACGGCCTCGGTCGCCGCCCGGAAGTAGTACTTCACCGCCTCCCGGACCAACTCCTGCTTGCTGCCCGCGAGTTGGTACAGCGTCGTCTTGGAGCAGCGCAGCCGCACGGCCAGATCGTCGAGGGTGAAGGAGGCGAAGCCCTCCGCCGCCACCAGCGCGACCAGGCGCCGGAGCAGATCGCTCTGGCGGGCGGTGCGGCGGGCGGACGGCATGGCGTCAGCGTATCCGGTGCCTCCGGCGGCGGGCCGGGCCCGGCCGCCGGCGCCGTCCGCAGCGGGTCTCCGTCCGGGCGGACGCCGTGCCCGGCCGATGGCATGGGTGTCGCGCGCACCCCTGACCACCGAAGTGTGGTGTCCCACCACATGGGCCGGTGACCTGCGCGTTCCTACGGTGTGGCGACACGATCGTCCCCGAACCGCCCACGGAAGTGGTGACCCATGGCTGCTACGGCACCCGCCCCACCGAACTCCAGCTCGCTCAAGCGCGTCGTCGCCGCGAGTCTCATCGGCACCACCATCGAGTGGTACGACTTCTTCCTCTACGGTGCCGCCGCGGCGCTCGTCTTCAACCAGCTCTTCTTCCCCGGCTCCGACCCGCTCGTCGGCACCCTGCTGGCCTTCGTCACCTACGCCGTGGGCTTCGCCGCCCGCCCCGTCGGCGCCCTGGTGTTCGGCCACTACGGCGACAAGCTGGGCCGCAAGAAGCTGCTGGTGCTGAGCCTGCTGCTGATGGGCGGCTCGACCTTCGCCATCGGCCTGCTGCCCACCCACGCCACCATCGGCACGGCAGCCCCCCTGCTGCTGACCGTGCTGCGGCTGGTCCAGGGCTTCGCACTGGGCGGCGAGTGGGGCGGAGCCGTCCTGCTGGTCTCCGAGCACGGTGACGCCAAACGGCGCGGCTTCTGGGCCTCGTGGCCGCAGACGGGAGCTCCCGCCGGACAGCTGATCGCGACCGGTGTGCTGGCACTGCTGACGGGCCTGCTGTCGGACGCCGCCTTCGTGTCCTGGGGCTGGCGCGTCCCGTTCCTGCTCTCCGGGGTGCTGGTCGGGATCGGGCTGTGGGTCCGGCTGGCCGTCGACGAGTCCCCCGTCTTCCAGCAGGCGATGGAGCGGGCCGAATCCCGCAAGGCCGCCGAGAAGCCCGTCGCCGAGAGCATGCCGCTGATCGCCGTGCTGCGCCATCACTGGCGGGACGTGCTGATCGCGATGGGCTCCCGGATGGCCGAGAACATCAGCTACTACGTCATCACCGCCTTCATCCTGGTCTACGCGACCTCCGAGGTGGAGCTGAGCAAGCAGACCGCGCTCAACGCCGTACTGCTCGCCTCGGCCGTGCACTTCGCCACGATCCCCGTCTGGGGCGCCCTGTCGGACCGCTTCGGCCGCCGGCCCGTGTACCTGTTGGGCGCCGCGGGTGTGGGCCTCTGGGTCTTCCCGTTCTTCGCGCTGATCGACACCGGGAGCTTCGCCGGCCTGTTGCTGGCGGTCACGGTGGGGCTGGTCTTCCACGGCGCGATGTACGCCCCGCAGGCGGCGTTCTTCGCCGAGATGTTCGCGACCCGGATGCGCTACTCCGGCGCCTCCATCGGCGCGCAGTTCTCGTCGGTGCTGGCGGGTGCCCCGGCGCCGCTGATCGCCACGGCGCTCCTCAACGACTACGGCAGCTCGACGCCTATCGCGCTCTACGTGATCGCCGCCGCGCTGATCACGCTGCTGGCGGTCTGGATCGCCAAGGAGACCCGCCACCGCGACCTGGCGGAACTCGACCCGGAGGGCGACGCCCCCGCGGAGCCGGCGGGTGCCGCCGCGGCATCCGGGGCGGCGGCCGGCACGGCCTGACCGGCGGCGCGGCGCGCAAGACGGCGTGGGACGGCGCCTCCGCATCCCTGGGACGGGGGGTGCGGAGGCGCTTTCCCGTCCCGGTGCCCTCCGCGGCGGCGCACCGGGGGCGTGACCGCGGTGTCAGCTGCCGATCGCCCCGGCCAGCCGGTGCAGGCGCAGGGCGAGCTGCACCTCCAGTGCGCCGGACGGGGAGTGCCAGCCGGCGCCCAGGAGCCGTCCGATGCGCTCCAGCCGCTGCGCGACGGTGTTCACGTGGACGTGCAGCTCGTCCTTGGTGCGGGCCGGGCTCATGCCGCAGGCGAAGTACGCCTCCATGGTGCGCACCAGTTCGGTGCCACGCCGCGCGTCGTAGTCGGTGACCGGTCCGATCGTGCGGCGGACGAAGGACGCGACGTCCCGGGAGTCGGCCAGCAGCAGCCCGAGGAACCCGAAGTCCTCGGCGGTGGCGCCCTGACCGGCCCGCCCCAGCAGAAGCAGCGCCTCCAGGCAGCGCCGGGCCTCGGCGTACGCGGTGGCGACAGCGCCCGGACGCGCCACGGGCGCCGGTACGGGCGCGGACGCGCCGACGGTGACGGTGCCCCGCACGGCGGTGCCGAGCTGCTTGGCGGTCTGCCGGGCGGTCTCGGCGGCACTCTCCTCCGGTCCGGCCGGGAGCAGCAGCACCGTGCCGCCGTCGCGGGCGGCGGCCAGGCCGTGCCGGGTCGCCGCGAGGTGCGAGGCCGCCGACCAGAGGCGCTGCCGGTCGGCGGTCCGCCGCGCGGCCGCGCCACCGCCTGCTGCCCCGCCGGTCCCGCCGCCGGAACCGCCGTCGCTCTCGACACGGGCCGCGAGCACGACATGCGGTGCGTCGAGGTCGGCCGTCAGCCGCGCCGCGCGCTCGCGCAGCAGGCTCGGATCGCGGTCCGGGGCGTCCAGCAGGTCGTCCAGGAGTTCGCCCCGTACCCGCTGCTCGGCCTCGCCCGCCGAGCGGCGCGCGATCAGCAGCAGCGAGGTGACCATGGCGGCGCGCTCCAGTGTGCGCTGGTCGACGGGATCGAGCTCCGGGTGCCCGTGCAGTACGAGTGCGCCGAAGAGCTCCCCGCCCGCGGAGACGGCGGCCACCCAGTCGTCGCCGTGCCGCACGGCGCGCCCGGCGGCGCGGGAACGCTCCACGGCCGGGTCCGTCGAGGTGCCGGCCTCGGTGAACTCCACGGCCCCGGACAGCACTTCGGCCACCGCGTCCGCGACGTCGCGCACCCCGCCGCCCCGGAGCACCAGCTCGGTCAGCCGGTCGTGGACCTCCGAGGCGCGCTCGATGACGGCGCTGCGGTCGCCGATGACGCCGTGGGCGGTCTCCAGCTCGGCGAGCGCGGACCGCGTCTCGGACAGCAGGTTCGCGGAGTCGATGGCGACGGCGGCGTGCGCGGCGAAGGAGGCGAGCAGGGCGATCTGCTGGCGTTCGAAGACCCGGGCCCGCCGGTCCGCGGCGAACAGCACCCCGATCACGCTGCTGCCGGTCATCAGCGGGACGCCGAGGATCGCGACCAGGCCCTCGTCGCGCACCCCCGAGTCGATCGTCCGGGTGTGCTCGAAGCGGGGGTCGTCGAAGTAGCTGTCGGTGACGTACGGGCGCGCGGTCTGCGCGACGAGCCCGCCCAGCCCCTCCCCATGCCGAGCCGGAGCTGCTGGAAGCGGGCGGACACCGAACCGTCGGTGACTCGCATATAGGTGTCGCCGGCCTCCGGGTCGTTCAGCGTCATATAGGCGCACTCGGTGCCCAGCAGCGACCGGGCGCGCTGCACGATGGCCTGCAGCACGGCGTCCAGGTCGCGGAGCCCGGCCAGGTCGTGCGCGGTCTCGAAGAGGGCCGACAGCTCCGCCTCGCGCCGCCGGCGCCCCTCCAGCTCGGTCCGCACCCGCAGGGCGAGCAGCTTGCCGCGCTCCAGGGCGGCCAGCTCCTCCGGTCCGGCGCCGTCCGCGCGGGCGCGCTGCAGCGGCTGCTCGTACTCCTCGACGGGCGCGCCGCGGGACAGCAGCTCCAGATAGGGGGCTTCGGCGGCCCCGGCGGGACGGGGCTGGGATCCGGGCATGGACCCAGGGATACCCGGGGCGGGTCCCCGCGCGCCAGCCCGGTGCGCCGCCGGACCTCCGCCGGAACGGGACACCGCCGCCACGGGACGGCCGCCGGCGTCCCCGCCCCCGGCCCCGCTCCGGCCTCCTGAGCGCCCCGTCCCCGTCCCCGTCCGGCGTACCGGCATCCGGCCCCGGGGCACCGCGCCCGGCGGCCGGGTCCGGCCCGCGGGCCGGAACAGCCGGGAAGGGGGGAGGGACAGGGCGTGGCCGGTGGCACAGCGGCTCGCCGTCTCCGCCACCGCCCGGTCCGGAGGGGGTCAGTGCGCGGTCCATCCGCCGTCGAGGGGGAGCGCGGCACCGGTGATGAAGGACGCCTGCGGGCCGCACAGATAGGCCATGGCCTCGGCGACCTCCTCCGGCTCGACCAGCCGCTTGAGGGCCGAGTCGGCGAGCAGGATGTCGCTGACGACGCGTTCGGCGGGGATCCCGTGGGCGGCGGCCTGGTCGGCGATCTGCCGCTCGACGAGCGGGGTGCGGACGTAGCCGGGGTTGACGCAGTTGGACGTCACGCCGTGCGCGGCACCTTCGAGCGCGGCCACCTTGGAGAGCCCTTCGAGGCCGTGCTTGGCGGCCACGTACGCCGATTTGAAGCGGGACGCGCGCAGGCCGTGCACCGAGGAGATGTTGACGATCCGGCCCCACCCCTGCCCGTACATGTGCGGCAGTGCCCCGCGGATCAGGCGGAAGGGGGCCTCCAGCATCACCGTGAGGACGGTGGAGAACACCTCGGGCGGGAACTCCTCGATGGGGCGGACCAGTTGCAGGCCGGCGTTGTTGACGAGCACATCGGTGCCGGCGGCCGCGCGCTCCGCCGCGTCGAGATCGGTGAGGTCGAGGACCCGCGGCTCCACGCTGCCGGGCAGTCCTCCGGCCCGGGCACCGAGCTCCTCCAGGCCGGCGGCGTCCCGGTCCACGGCTCGGACCCCGGCCCCGGCCGCCGCGAGCCGCAGGGCGCACGCGCGGCCGATGCCGCCGGCCGCGCCGGTGACGAGGGCGGTGCGGCCGGTGAGGTCGATGTCGACGGAGAGCCTCGCGGGGGCGGTCGCGGAGGCGGGGACGGCGGCGAGGTCCGCTGCGGGGGGCACGGTCATGCCCGGCACCTTAGGCAGGACGGGCCGCGCGCACCGATGTGGCCCGGACCCACACTTCAGACGCCGGTCATGGGGTCGAACCACGCCGGACCGTCGCCGAGGGCCTGCTTGATCCGGCTCACGGCGAAGTCCTCCAGGTCCGGCAGGCCGTCCACCGGGAACCAGCCCACTTCCAGCGACTCGTCGTCGTTGACGCGGGCCTCGCCACCCGTGGCGCGGCAGCGGAAGGAGGTGTCCACGAACTGGCACAGGTCACCGTTCGGGTAGCGCACCGGTTCGAGCGTCTGCACCAGCACCAGCCGTTCCGGCACGCACCGGACCGCGGTCTCCTCGTACACCTCGCGCACCGCCGTCCGCGCGGGCTGCTCCCCCGGCTCGATGATCCCGCCGATGATGGACCAGCGCCCGGTGTCGGCACGCCGGACGAGCAGCACGCGCCGCGCGTCGTCGAACACGATGGCGCTGACGCCGGGGAGGAAGAGCAGCTGCTGTCCGGCCGTGGCCCTCAGGGCGCGGATGAAATCGGGTGTCGGCATGGGGCGAGCCTAGGCTCTGCCCGGCCCACGGCTTTGCCGGTGGCACATGTCCGGACGCCGTTCCCGCCGGACACCTCCACACCCCGCCACCGCAGCCGTTACGGTGTGGCGCACCACAAGCCCGCGCGCGGCCCCGTGCCGTGAACGGTGCCCGTCCGAGCTGGGGGGTCGACGGGATGGTTCCGTCCACGGGACGTCTCACGGAGGAGCCGCGCGGCAGCGCCTCGGACACCGCCGGTGTGGTGGTGTTCGGCTGCTGCGCCGCCTGGGCGCTCATCACCTCCGCCGGGCGCGACGCGCGCCCCGAGGGGATGCTGCTCGCGCTGCTGGCGGTCGCCGCCGGATACGCGTTCGGCCGGATCGGCGGTGCGCTGCTGCCGGTCGCCGTGCCCGCGGCGGCGGCGCTCGCCGGCGCCTTCGCGGCCCTCGCGGCGCCGGGGAGCCTGCCGGGTGCGGTCGTCATGGTGCCCCCCGGCCACGGCGGGGCGGAGGCCGCCCAGTTGGCACTCGCCGCCGGCAGCGCCTGCTGTGCGGCCTGGGCCGCGCGCCGCACCGGGACCCGGACGGTGCTGCGGCTCGCGGCGGCGGGGACCGCCGTGGCCGCGCTGCTGCTGGGCTCGCCGGTGGGCTGCGCGGTGATCGTGGTCGTCCTGCTGTGCTCGGCGGCCGTCGCCCCGGCGCGGCGCCGGGCGCCCGTGCTCGCGGGCTGCGCGCTGGCGGCGGCCCTGGTGGCCGGCGGCACGCTGGCCACGGCCGGGGGCGCGCTGCCGGAAGGGCTGTCGGCCACCGTGGAGGGGCGGCTGACGGAGCACCGGGTGCTGCTCTGGCGGGACGCCCTCGGGCTGGCGGCCGAGCGGCCCGTGCTCGGCGTCGGACCGGACGGTTTCGGCGCCCTGAGCGAGACCGTGCGGAACACCCCTGGATCGGACGGCAAGCCGCACTCGGCACCGCTGCAACTGGCCTCGGAACAGGGCCTCCCGGGAGTGGCACTGCTGGGGGCCGCGTTCTGCTGGACGCTGGTGGCCCTGGGCCGCTCGCCGCGCTCCACCCCGGTCGTCCTGACCGCCGGCGCCTCGCTGACGGTCCTGGCCGCGCTGGCGGGTGTCGGCAACGCGCTGAGCTTCCCGCAGGTGACGGTCGCGGCCGGGCTCCTCGCGGGCGTCGCCACCTCCCGCCCGCTGACGTACGGGACGGCACCGGGACCCGCCGCGGCGGCGGCCCCCGACGGTGCCCTGCCGGCGGTCCACCGGGAGGGCGACGGGATGCCCGCGGAGGGCGCTCCCGGGAGCTGAGGTCAGCCGCGGGCCGGGCTCACCGCGCCCAGGAGCCGGCCCTCGGCATAGGCCGGCGCGGCCACCGGCAGGCCGGTCTCCCGGCCGTTCTGCAGCACCACGAGCCCGTCCCCCTCAGTGGCTTCGAGCCGGGGCCCGGCGCCGATGCGGCGCAGCGCCTGCGCGGCCACGGCACCGGCCGAGCCGTACAGGGTGACCGCCGGCCCGCCCGGTCGCCGGACGGCGGCCAGGATGCGCTCGGCGACCAGTTCGTAGTGGGTGCAGCCCAGCACGACGGCCCGGACATCGGGCGGGGTGAGCGCCGCGGCGGCGGCCAGGGCCGCGTCGATCTCCGTCTCGTCGGCGCGCTCCACGGCGTCCGCGAGCCCGGGACAGGGCACCTCCGTGACGGGCACGCCGTCCGCGAAGTCCCGGATCAGGCGCCGCTGGTACGGGCTGCCGGTGGTGGCGGGGGTGGCCCAGATGGCCACCGGGCCGCCGGCCGCCGCGGCGGGCTTGATCGCCGGCACGGTGCCGACCACCGGCAGGCCGGGCTCCAGTTCGGCGCGGAGGGCGGGCAGCGCGTGCACGGAGGCGGTGTTGCAGGCGACGATCAGCGCGTCCGGACGGTGCGCGGCCGCCGCTCTCGCGCAGGCCAGGGCGCGGGCGGTGACGTCCTCGGGGGTGCGCGGGCCCCACGGCATGCCGGCGGGGTCGGAGGAGAGCACCAGGGCCGCGTCGGGCCGCAGTGCGCGCACCGCGGCCGCGGCCGCCAGCAGGCCCAGGCCGGAGTCCAAGAGCGCGATCTTCACCGGGCAACCTTATGCGATGGGCGCCGCGCCCCCGCAAGGGAGTCCGGTGGCCGCTCCGGGCACTCGGATGACCGGCACCGAAACGCGGAGCGGGTCACCGCCGCGACTCTCCGCTTCCGGCAGACTTCCCGGAGTGACCATCCTTACCTCGATCGCCGTTCTGTCCCTGGCCGCCTGGGGGTGGCTCCTGCTGGGCCGCGGGTTCTTCTGGCGGACCGACGTCCGGCTGCCGGAGCGCAGGGAGCCCGCCCGGTGGCCGCCGGTCGCCGTGATCGTACCGGCGCGGAACGAGGCCGCCGTGCTGCCGGACAGCCTCACCTCCCTGCTCGCCCAGGACTATCCGGGGCACGCCGAGATCGTCCTGGTGGACGACGGCAGCACCGACGGCACCGGGGACATCGCGCGGGCGCTGGCCGCCCGTCCGCCGCTCTCCGTGCGCCGGGGCGGGCTGCCGCTGACCATCGTCTCCCCCGGCGAGCCGGAGCCGGGCTGGACGGGGAAGATGTGGGCGGTGCGGCACGGGGTGGCGACGGCCCGGTCCCTGATGCCGGGCCTGGAGTACCTGCTGCTGACCGACGCGGACATCACCCACCACCGCGACAGCCTGCGCGACCTGGTGAGCGCCGCGAGCCACTCGGGGCTCGACCTGCTCTCCCTCATGGCGCGGCTGCGGACGGTGACCCCCTGGGAGCGGCTGACCGTCCCGGCCTTCGTCCTCTTCTTCGCGCAGCTCTACCCCTTCCGCCGGGTCAACCGGCCGGACTCCCGCACGGCCGCGGCCGCCGGCGGCTGCATGCTGCTCCGCGACGAGGCCGCCCAGCGGGCCGGCTATCCGGAGTCGGTGCACGACGCGGTCATCGACGACGTCGCCGTGGCGCGGGCCGTGCGGGACGGTGGCGGGCGGATCTGGCTGGGGCTGGCCGACCGGGTGCGCAGCGTGCGGGCGTATCCGCGGCTGCGGGACATCCGGGAGATGGTGGCCCGCTGCGCGTACACACAACTCCGGCACAATCCGGCGCTGCTGATGCTGACGGTGCTGGGACTGCTGCTGGTCTACGCGGTGCCGCCGGTCGCGCTGCTGGCGGGCCTGGCCGCCGGGGCCCCGGGGGCGGCGGTGGCGGGCGGACTGGCGTGGGCGGTGATGGCCGGGACGTATCTGCCGATGCTGCGCTACTACGGGCAGCCGCCGAAGGTGTCGCTGCTGCTGCCGTTCACGGCGGTGCTCTATCTGACGATGACCGTGGAGTCGGCGGTACGGCACGCGCGGGGCCGGGGGCGGCCTGGAAGGGGCGGGTGTACGGCGCGGCCCGGCACCGCCGAGGAGGGTGCCGGGCCGTGAGGAGCGGGGTGGCGGCCGGATCCGGGCAGGGGCTGCCGGTCCGTCACTTCCGGCCGGGGGTCCAGTTCATGCCCCAGCCGTACGCGTAGTCGACGGTGCGCTGGGGGCTGACGCCGCGCTCCGGCACCAGATAGCGGGCCTCCCGCCGCACCGTCAGGTCGCCGCCCTCGTTGGTGAGCAGGGCCAGGGCGGCGACGGTGGAGGGCACCGTGCACTCGTCGAGGGAGAAGTCGACGGGGGCGCCGTGCTGCGGCTGGAGGGTGACCGTGGCGTGGAGATCGGCGAAGCTGCGGGCGCCCTCGTAGATGGTGACGAAGATCAGGATGCGGCGGAAGTCGTGCTTGTGGTCGAGGTTGATGGTGAGGTTCTCGCCGGTGGTCACCGCACCGGTGCGGTCGTCGCCGTCCAGGTGGATGAACGGCGGCCGGTGCAGTGAGCCGTAGGCGTTGCCGAGGGCCTGGACGACGCCCTTGCTGCCGTCCCGGAGTTCGAACAGCGCGCACAGGTCGAGGTCGAGGTCGGCATGCATGGCCATCGCCCGGCCCAGCTTGCTGCCCCAGCCCTTGAACTGCTTGCGCGTCTCCCAGTTGAGGTTCACGCGCAGGGCGCCCGAGGTGCCGCCCTGCTTGCTGAGCGAGACGGTGGGCGACGCCTTGGTCAGCGTCACCTTGGAGAGGCTGACGGGCGCGGCCGGAGGAGCCGGGGGCGCGGGAGCCGGCGCGGGCGCCGGGTGTGCACCGGTGCGCTCTGCGGGGCGGCGGGGCGGGCGCGGGCGGCGCCGGGGGCGGCGCGGCGGGAGCCGCGGCGGCGGGCCGGGCTCGTCGACGGTGATCCCGTAGTCGGTGGCCAGCCCCTCCAGTCCGGAGCCGTACCCCTGCCCGACGGCGCGGAACTTCCAGGCGCCCTGGCGGCGGTAGAGCTCTCCGAGCACGAAGGCGGTCTCGACGGTGGCGTCCTCGCTGTCGAAGCGGGCGATCTCCGCGCCGCTCGCCGCGTCCAGGACCCGGATGTGGAGCCCCGGCACCTGCCCGAAGGCGCCGCCGTCCGAGGAGGCGGCGAGGACGATGGTCTCGACGGCCGGCTCGGTCCGGGCGAGATCGACCTCCAGGGTGTCGGTCACCAGGTCGCCGGAGGGGCGCTTGCCGGTGTGCCGGACGGCTCCGGAGGCGTGCGCCGGCTGGTTGTAGAAGACGAAGTCCGCGTCGGAGCGGACCTTCCCCGACCCCTGAAGCAGCAGGGCGGAGGCGTCCGCGTCCGGCACGCCGGGGCCCGTGCGCCAGCCCAGTTCCACCCGCACCGCCGGTGCCGGAACCGGGACGTTGGTGCCCTTGCGCATCGCCATGCCGCTCCCCCTCGATCTCTCGGATCTCTTCGTTGTCTTCTGCCGGACCGCGTCCGCGGCACGACTTCGTCCGGGAACAACCTATGACCGGCCGCCGTGATGCGGTACCGCGACTCCCCCGGGGTCTTCCCGTCATCCCTCCGTCACCGGTGCGGAACCAGGTCTTCATCCCTCGCGGGGCGGCCCGGTGGAGGTTTTCGTCCGGTTCCTTCCCCTTGCTGCTCCGCAGCCGCTCCGAACTCGCGAAACAACCCCCTTACTGCTCTCCCCAATAGGCACATCATGGGCTTAACTTATGCAGCATGACCTCCCCCCGCTCCACCTATGGCGGCGGTTACTACTCCGCGTCCGCCTTCCCCGACACCCCGATCTACGACAGCCTCGTCGCAGAGCGGGGTACCCCGCAGATCGCGCCGATCCGTGTGCCCGCGGCATACGACACCGGCAGCAATCTGCCCGCGCTGCCGTCGGCGCTCCCCGCGCTGCCGGCCGCCCCCTCCCAGCCCTCGCAGGGATACGGCTACGGCTACCCGGGACCGCAGCAGCAGGCGCCGCTCCAGCAGGCCCCCGCGCCGTACATCCCGCAGCAGGCCGGTGCCCCGCGCGGCTACCCCGGACCGCAGCAGTACCAGGGCGGTCAGGGCGGCGGCACGGGCTACGACGCGATGCGCCCGGCGACTCCCCGTCCGGCCGCCCCGCGCCCGGCGGCCCCGCGTCCGGCGCCCGGCCCGTACGAGGATCCGTACGGCCAGCAGCGCCCGTACTACCAGGGCCGCGGCTACTGACGGCACCGGCCGGGGCGCCCGGTTGACCGTCCGGACACGGCACGGCACGGGTGGCACACTGCTCCCCATGGCGACCCCCTCCCTCCGCGCGCTGCACGTCCATCCCGTCAAATCACTCGCGGGTCACGCCCCTGACGAGGCGGTGGTCGAGCCGTGGGGGCTTGCCGGGGACCGCAGATGGCTGCTGACCGGCGCGGACGGCACCGTGCTCACCCAGCGGAGCGTTCCGGGGCTGGCACGCCTCCGGGCGGTGCCCCTGCGGGACGGCGGTATCGAGGTCACCGCGCCGGGCCGGGAGCAGCTCCGCGCCGCGGTGCCGGACTCCGGCCCGACCGTGCCCGTGAAGATCTTCGGGGACAAGGTCGAGGCGGTGCCCGCCGGTCCGGCGGCCGACGCCTGGTTCGGTGCCCGCCTGGGCGCCGGGACCCGGCTGCTGTACCTGGACGACCCGGCGCACCGCCGCCCGGTCGACCCGGCGTACGGACGGCCCGGGGAGACCGTCAGCTTCGCCGACGGCTATCCGCTGCTGCTCACCACCACCGCGTCTCTGCGCGCCCTGAACGCCTGGATCGCGGAGGGCGACCACGCGCACGAGGGGCCGCTGCCGATGAACCGTTTCCGGCCGAACGCCGTCATCGGCGGCACCGAGCCGTGGGAGGAGGACGACTGGGCCGCCGTGCGGATCGGCGAGGTCGTGTTCCGGGTCGTCAAGACCTGCGCCCGTTGCGTGATCACGACCACCGACCAGCGGACCGCCGAGCGCGGCAGGGAGCCCTTGCGCACCCTCGCGCGGAAGCGGAACGCCGGCGGCCGGCTGCTGTTCGGCCAGAATCTGATCCCGGAGGGGACCGGTACGCTCCGGCTGGGCGATCCGGTGCGGGTCGTCGCCCGGCGCTCCGGGTGACCGCGGAGGCCGCCGCCCGGCCGTCGGCCGGATCCGGTTCCGCGCGCACTCCGGACCGGTCAACTCCCGTTCCCCGCGCACGCTACGGTGGGTCGCCGGAACACACAGCCGGATCCGGCGAACAGACGCACGCACGAGGTGGGGGCACGGCAGCAGCATGGCACCACAGGGCACGGTCCAGGTGACGTACACCGGCACGTCGCGGTGGCGGCGCCGGACGGGCGAGTACGCCTCTCTCGCCGCGGCCCTGGAGGCCGCCGGGGACGGCGACGTGCTCTCCATAGCCCCCGGCACCTACCGGGAGAACCTCGTCGTCGAGCACGCGGTCACGCTCCGCGGCGCCGACGGCGGCCGCGGCTCGGTGCGGATCGCCCCGATCGACGGAGTGGCGCTGACCGTACGCGCCTCCGCCGCCGTGCACGACCTGCACCTGGAGGGGCAGGACTCGTCCGCCCCCGCGCTGCTCGTGGAGGACGGCACCGCCGAGATCACCGGCATCCGGGTCGCCACCCGCTCCGCCGCCGGCATCGAGGTCCGCGGCGGCGCCCGGCCCACCGTGCGGCGCTGCACCGTCGACAACCCCGGCGGCACCGGCTTCAGCGTCCTCGGCGGCGCGGGCGGCGTCTTCGAGGACTGCGAGGTGGTCGCGGCCGGGCAGTCCGGCGTCTCCGTGCACGACGGGGCGCACCCCCGGCTGGAGCGCTGCCGCGTCCACCACGCCTCCGGCTCCGGCATCTCCCTCACCGGCGAGGGCAGTTCCCTGGAGGCGTTCGGCTGCGAGGTGTACGAGATCAAGGGCGCGGGCCTGCGCATCGCCTCCCGGGCCACCGGCCACCTCACCGACTGCACGGTCCACCGCACCTCCGGAGACGGGGTCACCCTCGACACCGACGCCTCCCTCACCCTCTCCGACTGCGACATCCACGACATCCCGGAGAACGCGGTCGACCTCCGCTCGCGCTCCGTCCTCACCCTCACCCGCACCAAGGTGCGCCGCTTCGGCCGCAACGGGCTGTCCGTCTGGGACCCCGGCACCCGGGTCGACGCCCACCAGTGCGAGATCCACGACAGCACCGGCGACTACCCGGCGGTGTGGGTCAGCGACGGCGCCGCCGTGGTCCTGGAGTCCTGCCGGCTGCACGACGTGCCCGACGCCCTCTTCGTCCTCGACCGCGGCTCCCGCGCCGACGTGGTGGACAGCGACCTCTCCCAGGTGCGCAACACGGCCGTCTCCGTGAGCGACGGGGCCACCGTGCAGCTCGACGACTGCCGCATCCGGGAGGCCGCCACCGGCGCCTGGTTCCGCGACCACGGCACCGGCGGGGTCCTCTCCGGCTGCACCGTCGACTCCACCGCCACCGGCGTCATCGTCACCAAGGGCGCCGACCCCACCGTCGAGCGCACCACGGTCAACTCCCCCACGGAGGCGGGCTTCTACGTCTCCGCCGAGGGCCGCGGCACCTTCACCTCCTGCCGGGTCACCGGCAGCGGCGGCTACGGCTTCCACATCATCGACGGCTGCCGGACGACGCTCACCCGCTGCCGCACCGAGCGGTGCGCCCGCGGCGGCTACGAGTTCGCCGAGGCGGGCCCGGTCAGTGAGGACTGCACCAGCGACGAGAGCGCGGTCCCGCCCGCCGCCCCGACGACGGCGGCCACCGGCACGGCACCGGTGTCCGGAACGGCGGACGTGTCCGCGGGCCTGCTGGGCCCGGCGCCCGAGCGGCGCACGGCCACCGTCCCGGCGGTCCCGGCCGCCGGGACGGCGGCACCGGCGGCGGCCGCCCCGGACGCCCGGCCCGCGGACGAGGTGCTCGGCGAACTCGACACCCTGGTCGGCCTGGAGAGCGTCAAGCGCGAGGTGCGCGCCCTCACGGACATGATCGAGGTCGGCCGGCGGCGGCAGGAGGCGGGGCTCAAGGCCGCCTCCGTCCGGCGCCATCTGGTCTTCACCGGCTCCCCCGGCACCGGCAAGACGACCGTCGCCCGCCTCTACGGCGAGATCCTGCACTCCCTCGGGGTGCTGGAGCGCGGTCACCTCGTCGAGGTGTCCCGGGTGGACCTGGTCGGCGAGCACATCGGCTCCACGGCCATCCGCACCCAGGAGGCCTTCGAACGGGCACGCGGCGGCGTGCTGTTCATCGACGAGGCGTACGCGCTGTCCCCGGAGGACTCGGGGCGCGACTTCGGCCGTGAGGCCATCGACACCCTGGTGAAGCTGATGGAGGACCACCGGGACTCCGTCGTGGTCATCGTCGCCGGGTACACCGCCGAGATGGAGCGCTTCCTCACCGTCAACCCGGGCGTCGCCTCCCGCTTCTCGCGGACGATCACCTTCGGCGACTACGCGCCCGAGGAGCTGCTGCGGATCGTGGAGCAGCAGGCGGAGGAGCACGAGTACCGGATCGGCGAGGGCGCGGCCGAGGCCCTGCTCAAGTACTTCACCGTGCTGCCCAAGGGCCCCGCGTTCGGCAACGGGCGCACGGCACGGCAGACGTTCGAGGCGATGGTGGAGCGGCACGCGGGCCGGGTCGCCCAGCTGTCCGAGCCGACCACCGACGAGCTGACACTGCTGTACCCGGAGGACCTGCCGGACCCCGGCTGAGCGGCGCCGGGGCGCCGCCGCCCCGGCCCCGCTCAGCCGCCCGGTGCCGCTCCGGCGGCGCGGGGCCTCGGCACGTCCGGGAGCCGGTCCAGCAGCGCCGCCCGCTCCTCGGCGAAGACGGGGTCGGCCTGGTATTCGAAGTGGCCCAGGATCGGCGCGGGGAGCGGGTGTTCGGGGGTGCGGCCGTAGGCGAGCGGGTCCTTGAGCGGGCCGCGGTCCACGTCGGGCCCCGGGGGGTCGTCGGCGCAGGCGGGGCCGGGGAGCAGGACGGGCCCGCCGATGGGGTCCGTCTCCCGCCACAGATTCCGCCAGCAGTCGATCTCGTGGTGCAGGGCGTGCAGGGGCCCGGGCCCGAAGTAGGCGGGGAACCAGCGTCCGTAGAGCCGCTCCAGCGGTGAACCGTAGGTGAGGAGCGCGACCCGGCGGCGGGTGTGCGGGCTGAGCTGCCAGACCGCGGCGGCCGCCAGAACGCTGCCCTGGGAGTGGCCGGAGAGGACGATCCGGCCGCCGGTGCCGCGGGTCCAGGTCTCCATCCGCCAGGTCAGGTCGGGGACGGCGCGCTCGGCGTAGCAGGGGGGCGCGAAGGGGTGCGCGGCGCGCGGCCAGAAGGTGCCGACGTCCCAGAGGATGCCGATGGTGCGGCGGACCGCGGCGTCGCGGTAGGCGCGGCGGCCGCCGGCGAGGAAGAGGAGGAAGCCCAGGCCCATCAGCCAGGAGCCGAGCGCCTGTGAGGTCTCGGCGATCGCCTGGACCACGCCGGGCGAGCCGTCGGCGGCGCGGCCGGGCACCTCGCCGGTGCTCCACGCCCCGGCGACCGCCACCCCGCCCAGCAGCAGGGTGACCACGGCGGTGGCGCCGAGGAACCAGGGGGCGCAGTCGGTGAGCCGCGCGGTGGCGGTGACCCCGGCGATCCTGCGGGTGCGCGCCGTGTCCTCCGGTTCCCCGGGGTGGCTCGCGCGGACCGCCTCGATCTGCTCGCGCCGCAGCCGCCAGGTCTGGCCGGCGAAGTAGGCGGCGATCACGACGAGGACGGCCAGCAGCGGGGGGATCACCGCCGCGTGCCAGGACAGCACGGTCGGCGGCCCGCTGATGTAGCCGTCGTTCATGCCGGGGGTACCGGGGCCGTCGAGCCAGTCGGCGACCCGCTGGGCGACGCCCCCGGACATCACGCCGCCCAGCGCGCAGGCGAACACGGCGACGGCGGCTCCGCGGACGCCGTGCAGCGCCGAACGGCTGTCCGGGTCGGTGCGGTGGAGCCGGTGGCCGGCCCAGGCCGCGGCGAGCACCAGCGCTCCCTGGCCAAGGGCGATGACGCCGAAGGTCTCGTCCCCCGGCAGCAGGCCGCCGGACCGCCAGCCGGGCCGCGACCAGGCCGCGTGCACCGCGGCCAGCACCAGCAGCCCCAGCGCGGTGCCGGGCAGGAAGCGCACGACGGCGCGGTCCAGCCGGTCGTCCGGTACGGACTCGGTGCGTCCCCGGGAGCTCACCACCCAGACGACGAAGAGGCCGGCGAGCACCAGCGACACCTCCAGGCACCAGCCGAAGAGGTCCAGCCAGTAGCCGCCGCCGGGCTTGCGGTCGTACCGGGTGGCGGCCGCGGAGAGCGCGGCGGCCACGGTCAGGAAGCCCGCGGCGGTGTGCGCGGCGCGCAGCCGGGCCACCAGACGGCGGCCGTACCAGAAGCCGGGCAGCCGCAGGGCGGGCTGGTGGGCGGCGCCCGGGTCGCCCTCGCGCAAGGGCTCGTGCACCGGCGGGGGCGCCGACTCGTAGGCGCTCCAGGTGTGGTGGGAGAGCCACCAGAGCAGTCCGGTCAGCGCGGCGGGGATGAGCGCGGCCAGCGCCAGGCGGCGGCCGGGCTGGCTCCACCAGCCGCCCTGTTCGGGCGAGAGGAAGCCCAGCCAGGTGCGGCTCCGCGCGCAGTCCGTGGAGCCGGCGCACTGCCAGGCCACCAGGTCGAGGGCGACCTCGCAGGCCGCGGCCGTCAGCAGCACGGTCAGGCTGAGGGCGACCAGGCGGATCAGCAGCCCGTACAGCCGGATCAGTGTCCTGCTGCCCGTGGCGGAGGGACGCGTCCAGTGCGCCAGGTTGACGACCATGAAGGGCAGTAACAGCAGCCACAGCGCGCGGGCGCCGTTGCCCGAGGTGAGGCCGCCCCAGCAGTAAGCCTCCGGGACCGGCTCGCCGCCGTGGCGCCCGGGCTGCCGCTCCGCCCCGGCGTCGTCGGCCCGGCGGTGTATGCCCGCGGTGTTGTCGCCCGTGACGCGCACGGTCCGCGGATCGTCCAGCACCTCCTGCGGCGTGGCACCGCCGACGCCGTGCACGAGGAGTTCCAGGGCGAGTCCCCCCTCCCCGCCCTCCGCGTCCGCCGGTGCGCCGTCCCGGTCCTCCGGTCCGGCCGTGTCCGGGTGTGTGACCGCCATGGTGATCTCCCGATCCGTCCGCTGCGCGCACCAGGATCCCGCCCGGCGGCGGGAGTTCGCGGGCGGCGCGGCGGAGGTGAGGCCGGATCGTGACCGGACGCACACGCTCCGGCCACAGGCCACAGGCCACAGGCCGCGGGCGGCGCTCGGCACGGCGCCGGGCCGCCTGCCGTGGGAGGATGGCCGGCGCGACGGGGCGGCCGGCATCCGCCCGCTGACAAGGGACGGGGGCTGAAGTGAGCGAGAGCCAGAACCTGCTGGCTGAGCAGCGGCGGGCACTGATCGTCGACGAGGTCAGGCGGCGGGGCGGTGTCCGGGTGAACGAGCTGACCCGGCGGCTCAACGTGTCGGACATGACGGTCCGCCGCGATCTGGACGCGCTCGCCCGGCAGGGCATGGTGGAGAAGGTGCACGGCGGGGCGGTGCCGGTCGCGGAGGCCAGTTCGCACGAACCGGGTTTCGAGGCGAAGTCCACGCTGGAGCCCACCGCCAAGGAGGAGATCGCCCGCGCCGCGGCGGGGCTGGTGGCCCCCGGCAGTGCCGTCGCGCTGTCCGGCGGGACGACGACGTTCGCGGTGGCCCGCCGGCTGCTGGACATCCCGGACCTGACGGTGGTGACGAACTCCGTGCGGGTGGCCGACGTCTTCCACACCGCTCGGGGCACGGCCGCGTCCACGCGCCCGGGCGCGCCCCGGCAGGCGCCGGCCACGGTGGTGCTGACGGGCGGGGTGCGCACCCCCTCGGACTCGCTGGTCGGCCCGGTGGCCGACCAGGCCATCCGGTCCCTCCACTTCGACCTGCTCCTCCTGGGGGTGCACGGCATCTCGGCGGAGGCCGGGCTGTCCACGCCCAACCTCGCCGAGGCGGAGACCAACCGCCGGCTGGTGCGTTCGGCGCGGCGGGTGGTGGTGGTCGCGGACCACACCAAGTGGGGCACGGTGGGGCTCAGTTCGTTCGCCTCGCTGGAGGAGGTGGACGTCCTGGTGACGGATCCGGGCCTGTCGCCGGCCGCCCGGGCGGAGATCGCCGAACGGCTGCCGGAGCTGATCGTCGCGGGCGAGGACGACACGGGGCGCGCCGCGGACGGCTGACCGCCGGGTACGGGGACGGGCCGGGCCCGGGGGCCGTACGGAAGCCCCCGCCCCGCGGCGGGTGTTCCGTCAGCGGCCCCGCCACTCGCCGGTGGCGAGCAGTGTGGTGATCGCGTCGCTGTACGGGGCGATGTCCAGGCCCTGTTCCTCCAGCCAGGCGTCGGAGTAGTACTTGTCGAGATAGCGGTCGCCCGCGTCGCAGATGAGGGTCACGACACTGCCCCGCTCCCCGGCGGCGGCCATCTCGGCCACGATCTTCAGGGCGCTCCACAGCCCGGTGCCGGTGGAGCCGCCCGCCTTGCGGCCGATGGCGCCTTCCAGGGCCCGGACGGCGGCGACGCTGGCGGCGTCCGGGACCTTCATCATCCGGTCGATCGCGCCGGGGACGAAGCTGGGTTCCATCCGGGGGCGGCCGATGCCCTCGATGCGGGAGGCGGCCTCGCAGCGGGCGTCCGCGTCGCCGGTCGTCCAGCCCCGGAAGAAGCAGGAGTTCTCCGGGTCGGGGACGCAGACGCGGGTGTCGTACTGCATGTAGTGGATGTACCGGGCGATGGTCGCGGAGGTGCCGCCGGTACCGGCGGTGGCGACGATCCAGGCGGGCTCGGGATAGCGCTCCATGCGGAGCTGGTCGTAGATCGATTCGGCGATGTTGTTGTTGCCGCGCCAGTCGGTGGCCCGCTCCGCGTAGGTGAACTGGTCCATGTAGTGGCCCCCGGACTCGGCGGCGAGCGTGGCCGAGACCTCGTACACCGTCCGCGGGTCGTCCACCAGATGGCACCGGCCGCCCTGGAACTCGATCAGCCGCATCTTCTCCCGGCTGGTGGTGCGCGGCATCACCGCGATGAAGGGCACGCCGATCAGCTGGGCGAAGTACGCCTCGGAGACGGCGGTGGAGCCGCTGGACGCCTCGATCACGGGTTTGCCCGGCCGGATCCACCCGTTGCACAGTCCGTACAGGAAGAGCGAGCGGGCCAGCCGGTGTTTGAGACTGCCGGTCGGATGGGTGGACTCGTCCTTGAGGTACAGGTCGATGCCCCAGCCGGCGGGCAGCGGGAAGCGCAGCAGATGGGTGTCGGCCGAGCGGTTGGCGTCGGCCTGGACCTTCCGCACGGCGTCGTTGAGCCAGGCCCGGTACCCGGGGTCGCTGCGGTCCGTGTCGAGGGTGACGGCCGGACAGCCGGCCCGTTCCCGCTCCGTGGTGCCCACCAGCGCCGCTCCTCGCGTTCACGTCCCGGGCCCGGACGCGCCGGCGCCGGGTCGGCTCGATCATAGGCCGGGGCTGGTGTCCGGGGCCGGTCGCGGGCACACTGACCGGCAGGGCGCAATCGAGCGGGGCGGACGGAGCGGTCCGGTCGGGACCTGAGGGGGCGGTACGGATGGCGGAACCGCAGTTCAAGGCCACACGGGTGGGGATCGGGCACCGGCTGCGCTCCCTGACCCGGGCCGGGCAGGTGCAGATCCGGGACGGCAAGCTGACGCTGATGAACAGCCAGGGCACGGAGATCGACAGCGCACCGGTGCATCTGGTGCGGGCCGACAAG
Source organism: Streptomyces sp. MNU89 (assembly GCF_020982505.1). Lineage (NCBI taxonomy): Bacteria > Bacillati > Actinomycetota > Actinomycetes > Kitasatosporales > Streptomycetaceae > Streptomyces > Streptomyces sp. MNU89. Next base: position 505,386 of record NZ_JAJKLL010000001.1, read on the forward strand.
CCGTGGTTCGCGAACGGCGACGAGGCGCTGGCCACGGTCAACGGCAACCGCTACCGGCTCAAACTGGGCGCGCGCGACCCGGAGCCCGGCGAGGACGGGCCGCCCTCGGCTAGGAGCTTCTTCGACGCGGTGCGCACGGCCGGAGGCGACGCCGCCCGCGAGTGACGTGCGGCGGCGCGAGTTGCGGCCGAGCGGGCCCGGGTCCAGGCTGGTGGGACGTAACCGAGGGTTAACCGGCGGTGACGCTTCTCTGCGGGCCCCGCCGGGCACATACAGCAGTCACACCCAGGCTTGGGTGCGTTCCGTTGGATGCGTTTCGGTCCCCGAACCTCTCAGGGAGTCGCAGCCGTGATCAGCAAGCCACGCGGGCACTGCACGGTGGAGCTCCAGGCCCTGCCGTCGCGTATCGGCCAGGTACGCAGAATCGTCTCGGCGCATCTTCGGTACTGGCGTCTCGACCCCTTGATCGACGCGGCGGCACTCGGAGTCACCGAGCTGCTCAGCAATGTCCACCGCCATGCCCAGCCGGACAAGAACTGCACGGTCGAGATCCTTCTGCTGCCGGAGCGGCTGACGGTCTCGGTGCAGGACAGCGATCCCCGGGTGCCCCGCGTCCACGCCGCCGGCGCCTCCGCCACCTACGGCCGGGGGCTCTCCATGATCGCTTCCGTCAGTGAGAGCTGGGGGGTGCGGGAACGGGACGGGGGCCGCGGCAAGGCCGTGTGGTTCTCCCTGCACGCCCCGGTCTCCGCCGGCCCCGGCGCACCCCCGCCCGCAGCAAGGCCGGCCCGCGCCGCGCAGCGGCCCGCCGGGGCGGGACCGGCCGCCGCTCCGCTGTCCGGCGCCGGTGCCGGTGCACCGCTCCGGCACACCCCGGTGGCCCCGCGCGAACCCGCCGCGGCCGGCGCCCGCGCCCCGGGCTGACCGGCTCCCGGCCGCCGGGCCCCGGGCCCGGCCGGTCCCCGCGCCGGGCGCCCGTCCCGTTCCTCACCCGGCGAGAGTGCCCAGCGGGTCGTCCAGGACCGGCTGCCAGGCCAGCTCGGCCGCGCCGACCAGGCTGTTGTGGTCCAGCGCGCACTCCAGCACCGGCACACTGCCGCTCCGGCCCCAGAGGCTGCGTTCGGCGACCACCGCCCGCAGCCGCTCAGGGTCGGCCTTGAGCAGATCCTGGTAGAGGCCGCCGAGCACGATCCGGTCCGGGTTGAGGATGTTGACGAGCCCGGCCAGTCCGAGTCCGAGACGGGCGACGAGCAGATGGGCGGCGCTCCGTACGGCCGGGTCGCCGTACTCCGTGCGGAGCAGGTCGCGGGAGCGCTGGAGCAGGGAGACCTCCGGGCCGGGGTCGCGCCCGGCGGCCGTGACGAAGGCCAGCGGGTCGGCCTCGACGTCGAGGCAGCCGCGGTTGCCGCAGTGGCACGGGCGGCCGTCCGGGTTGACGGTCAGATGCCCGACCTCCAGGGCGAGGCCGGAACTCCCGGTGTGCAGGCGCCCGTCGAGGACGAGCGCACCGCCGACACCGCGGTGGCCGGTGGCCACGACGAGCAGATCGCGGGCGCCGCGGCCGGCGCCGTGCCGGTGCTCGGCGAGCGCCGCGAGGTTGACGTCGTTGCCGGCGAAGACGGCCGGGCCGCCGGGAGAGCCGGGAGTGCCGGGGAGGATGCCCGCGTCCCGTACCGCCTCGCGGAAGAGCTCCCGGACCGGTGCGCCGACGGGCCAGGCGAGATGGAGCGGGTTGAGGGCGGTGCCCTCCGGCTCGGCCACCGCCGAGGGGACGGCCAGCCCGGCGCCCACGCAGCGGCGGCCGCTCTCCGCGAGCAGCCCGGCCCCCGCCTCGACGACGGCCGCGAGGACGTGCCCGGGGTCGGCCGGTACGTCCTGGCAGCCGGGCGCGGTGGCGACGATGCGGCCGCCGAGCCCGACCAGCGCGGCCCGGAAACCGTCGGCGTGCACCTGCGCCGCCAGCACCACCGGGCCCCCGGCGTCGACGGCCAGCCGGTGCGAGGGCCTGCCCTGCGCTCCGGCGGCACCGCCCGGCCGGGAGTCCACCGTGATCAGCCCCAGCGCCTCCAGCTCGGCGGCGACGGCTCCGGCGGTCGCCCGCGTCACCCCGAGCTCCGCCGTGAGGACGGCACGGGTGGGGGCCCGTCCGGTGTGTACGAGCTCCAGCGCCGGGCCGAGGGCGTTGCGGCCTCTCTCCAGCCGTGTTGTCCGAGATGGGGTCACCCCCCTATTCTCACTTTGTGCCGACCCTGAACAAAATACGGACGCTCCGTTCGGGCGGAAAGGGCGGCGACACCGCCGGCCCCGTACCGAACCGGCTGCGTACCGCGCTCACCCTCTTCTTCGCCCTGGACGGCTTCGTCTTCGCCGGCTGGGTCGTCCGCATCCCCTCGGTCAAGGAGCAGACCGGCGCCACCGCGGGCGACCTCGGCCTGGCCCTGCTCGGCGTCTCCGCGGGCGCGGTGGCCACCATGACGGTCACCGGCCGCCTGTGCGACCGCTTCGGCACCGCGCGGGTGACGGTCGCCAGTGCCGCCCTGCTCTCGCTGAGCGTCGCGCTGCCGGCCCTCACCCACTCCGTGCTCGCCCTGGGGCTGGTGCTGCTGCTGTTCGGCACCGGGTACGGGGCCGTCAACGTGGCGATGAACAGCGCGGCGGTGGACCTGGTGGCCGCGCTGCGCCGCCCGGTGATGCCGTCGTTCCACGCCGCGTTCAGCCTCGGCGGCATGGTCGGGGCGGGCCTGGGCGGCCTGGTCGCCGGGCAGCTCTCCGCCGCCCGGCATCTGGCCGCGCTCAGCCTCGTCGCCCTGCTCGTCACAGCGGCCGCGGGGCGCGTCCTTCTGGCGCACCCGATTCCCGTTCCGGAGCGCGCCGTCTCCCAGACGCCTGGCGCGCACTCCGGCGCCCGCACGGCCGCACGCGCTCCCCGGCACACCACCCGCACCCGCCGGGCGGTGCTCCTCTTCGGCTTCATCGCCTTCTGCACCGCGTACGGCGAGGGCGCGCTCGCGGACTGGGGCGCGCTCCACCTCCAGCAGGACCTGGCGGCCCACCCGGGTGTCGCCGCCGCGGGCTACGCCCTCTTCGCCCTGGCCATGACGGCGGGCCGGCTGACGGGCACCGCGCAGCTGCTGCGGCTCGGCCGGACCCGCGCCCTCGTGGCCGGCGGCGCGACAGCCGCCGCCGGGATGCTGCTCGGCGCGCTGGCGCCCACCGTCTGGCTCGCCCTGCTCGGTTTCGCGGTGACGGGGCTGGGGCTGGCCAACGTCTTCCCCGTCGCCGTCGAACGGGCCGGGGCGCTCGCGGGCCCGAGGGGCGTGGCCACCGCCTCCACGCTCGGCTACGGCGGCATGCTGCTCGGCCCGCCCGCCATCGGCTTCCTGGCCGACTGGTACTCGCTGCCCGCCGCGCTCACCACCGTCGCGGTCCTGGCCGGGCTGTCCGCGCTGGCCGCCCCGCTCCTCGGACGGACGGTGAACCCGGACGCCGGGCCCGCGAACGGCCCGGGAGCTGAGGCCCCGGCCTCCCCCGGCGGGCCGTGAACCCCGGCGCGCCGGGGCTGGCCGCCGGGGCGGAACTCACTGCAGCAGCCGGACCGCCAGCAGCAGCACTCCGCCGGCCGCCAGGCACAGCACACCCCGCCGGAGCCACCGGTACTTCACCGCCAGGATCAGCCCCAGGGTGCACGACTGCTCCACCATCCACCGCTGCGGCTCCCGGCCCGCCCGCGCCACCCGGGGCAGCAGCGCCTCCGCCGACGCACCGCCCGGGAACCGTGTCAGGTCCGCGAAGAAGGTTCCGTCGGCGGCGGCCGCCGCGGCCACCGGGCGGCCGGGCGGGCGCCTGCGCGGCACCACCACGGCCGCCAGCATGACCACCCCCGCGGTCCACAGCAGCACCCCGGCCGCGGCGGCGGCCGACGGCAGGGCCGGCAGCCCGTCCCCGTACCAGGTCAGCACCATGACGAGGACCGCCATCGCCCCGGAGAGCAGGATCGACGCCTTGGTGTCGGCCCGGCCCATTTCCTCCCGCACCGTGTTGAGCAGGCGCTCGGCGACGAGGTGCGCGCCGGGCCCGGCCGGCCGGCGCTCACCGCGGGCGTCCGGGGAACCGGTGCCCGGGAGCCCGGCCGGCGGGTCCCCGGGCGCCGGAGTGCCGGCCGGGCTCCCGCCCGCACCCGCCGGTGGCGTCGTCGTCATCCGTCACCCCCCGCCGGGCCGTGCCGGGCCGGCGCCCGGGCCGCTGCCGCCGCCCGGACCGTCCTCCCGCTCCGCCTCCCAGAAGGGCCGGGGCCGCGCCGGCTCGCGCCCGCCGGCCGCGCCGCCGCCGGCGTCCAGGACGCGGTGCGACGCGTCCCCGGCCGTCTCGACGACCCGCCGGGTGCCGGTGCGCAGGAACTCCACCACGGCCTGCGCCTGGTCACCGAGCTGCCAGGTCTCCAGGAGATTGCCGTCGATCAGCCGCCCGATCAGCTCCATCGAGTCCTGGCGCGCCTCGCGCTGCTCGTTCCGCAGCATGGCGTGGATCTTGGGCAGGTCCTGCGGGCTCCGGGCCATCATCTCGGCCATGAGGGCGGTCTCGCCGCGCTCCAGGGCACCCTGGAAGTGCGCGGTCCACTCCCGGATGCTGTTCCGCTCGCCCTCGTCCTTCAGCCGCCGCAGGTCCTGGTCGATCCGCTCCAGCACCGTCAGATGCCGGGCCTCGACCACCCGTTCGGTGTGCCGGACCGTCAGCTCGTCCGGGCTGATGTCCGCGAACACCTCGAGCTCCAGGCCGAACGCGCTGCCCGGGTCGCTGCCGCCGAGCGCTTCGCCGACCGCCTCGTTCGCGGCCTTCACCTCGTGGACGGCGTACCGCCGGGTGACCTCGCGGAGCCGCGACTCCAGTTCGGGGATCATCAGCTGGGCCACGTCCGACACCTGGCTGGCCGCCACCGTGTACGGGTCGCGCACGCGCCAGCGGACCTTGACCCGGGCCGGGAAGAACAGGGCGCTGTCGGCGGTCGGCAGCTTCACCTCGAACTGCGCGACGTGCCAGCCGAGCTGGACGTCCACCACCGTGTAGGGCCGGGAGAAGAAGTGGAGCCAGTGCCCGCGGTCGCCCTCGGGGTTCACCACCCGCGTGGAGCGCATGCGGTAGTAGAGCACGGAGGCGACCTGGGCGCTCGGGTGCCGGTAGGGCCACTTCGGGGTGTACTCGCGGACGAACGGGCCGGCGAGGTCCTGCGACGGGCCGGCCCCGGCGGGCCGGGGTCTGTGGGCGGATACCGGCCCGCCGGGGGCCTGCGCGGGCAGCCCGGGCATTCCTGTGCGGGACTGGTGCGGTTGGACGGTCATGGTGCGGTGTTCCCTTCCCCTGGTGCCATTGCTTCCCGGACCCGCGCGGTCACCGCCGGGTCGACGGACTCGTCGGGGTCCCGCTCCAGCCGGGCCGCCAGATGGCGCAGGCGTTCCCGGCCGGGCTCGTCGGCGGCCACCAGCGGCAGGAACCGGCAGAGTTCCTCCAGCAGCGCCGTGTCCCGCTCCCCACGGCGGATCCAGTCCGTGAGCGCGGTGAGCACGGCGTCGCGGGACCGGCCGTTGTCCAGCGCGAACCGCACCAGATCGGCCAGCCGGTGGCGCTCGCCCTGTTCGACCGCCAGCAGGGCGGCCACCAGCGGCCGGCTCAGATACGGCTCCAGCTCCGCCCGGTCCTCCAGCCCCCACAGCGCCCAGGCCCGCATCGACACGGCACCCACCACGCAGAGCAGGCCGAGGTCCCGGCGGCTCGCCCGTCCGTCGCCGAGCCAGCGCCCGATGCGGGTGACGACGGTGCCGGGCGCGGGGCTGGCGAGCAGCCGGACGACGCTGTAGGCGGTGTCCTCCAGCAGGCCCCAGTCCGTCTCCGGCTCCGCCGCGCCGCCGTCCCGGTCCGAGGCGGCACCGGCCAGCCGGCCCAGCTCGTCGAGGCCGGCGGTGAGCGACTCCTCCACGGAGCCGTAGCCGTGCACCAGCGCGGCGGTACGGCGCAGCAGCGGGTCCGTGCCCCGGGCCCAGCCGCGGACCAGGGCGCGGGCCGCCCCCCGGACCGCCTCGTGGCGGGCGCCCTCGGCGGTCGCCGTGGCGGCGGCCATCCGCTGGGACGCGGAGTCGGCGGCGGCCATCGGCAGCACCAGTTCGGCCAGCGCGTACGGGTAGTCGCGCCAGGACAGCGCGCCGGTGGCCACCGCGGCCGGCACCCAGACGGCGGGCCGGGAGTCGTCGCACAGGGTGCGCAGCCAGCGGGAGAGCGGGCCGCGCGCGTTGTGGTGCTGGTCCCAGATGTGGCCGAGGACGGCCGAGGACAGCGCGCGGCCCTGGAAACGGACCGTGCGCACCGGCACCTCGACGTCCCCGACCGGTGCCGCGCCGTCCTCCAGCACCGCGCGGGCGGCGGTCAGCCGGGCCTGGAGGTTGTCGGTGAACAGGGGCCGGCCGGGCACCTCCTCGGGCGCCCAGGTCGCGGCGAACTCCCAGGCCAGTTGTTCGGCCGCCTCGGCCGCGACGCTGTACGGGGCGCCGTTGTACACGGCGAGCGCGCCCCGGAAGGCGGCGGGACGGAGGGTCGTCAGCGCGGTGCCCAGGCTGCCGCCGCGGCCGGCGCCGGCGAACCAGGCCCGGGCCTGGCGGGCGGCGAACCCGGCGCACTCGGCGCGCAGCCCGTCGTCCGTCAGTTCGTCCTTGGCGTGGCGCGCCAGCAGGCCGGCGAGGGTGACGGCCTCGTGGGGGCGCAGCTGTTCCAGCCCGAGGGCCCCGGTCACGTCCTCGCCGCAGGAGGCGGCGACCGCGCGTTGGACGGCTTCGGTGCCGCCGGCGCCGAGGAGGGGGCGCAGATGGCGGCGGAGCACGCTCTCCGCGTCCGGCGGCCGGAAGAGGGTGCCGTAGCGGCCGCGCAGCAGTTCGTCGGCGAAGTCGCCCGCGTCCACGACGAGGACGGCGTAGGCGTCGCGTGCGGTGAGCAGGTCGCGCAGCCGGTCGAGGTGGATCTCGGCCGGGCGGGCCCCCGCGGCGCTCCGTGCCGGGTGGTCCTCGCCGGTGGTTCCGGCCGGGGTGTCGCCGGCTCCGGCCCGGGCGGGGAAGCCGTCCACGGCGATCTCGGTGAGGTAGCCGTGGCCGTCCTGGATGTCCGTGTCGGCGATCCGGTCCAGCTCGGTGCGCGGGTCCATGCGTTCGACGGTGCCGCGGGTGAGCTCGTCGAGGAGGGAGAGCGCCGCGTAGCCGCGGCCGGTGCCGGGGTCGCCGCAGAGCGCGATGATCCGCCGTTCCGTGAGCAGGGCGCGGAGTTCCCGGTAGCCCGGGGGTTCGGCGAAGACGAGGCGCAGGGCGCGCAGTTCGTCCCGCGGTACGGCGCCGGAGACCAGGGAGGGGCGGCCGCCGAACTGGTAGACGTCGCCGACGTGGACGGCACCCGCCGCGCTGTCCACGACCGTGTTCGCGCCGTGGACGGTGAAGTTGGCGCGGGCCTCGCGCACCGCCTGCACGGCGTCCGCTCCGCCGCCGGCCGGGCCGCGCGGCCCCTGGAGGGCGCGCGGCCGCTCCGGGGAGGCGCCGGCCTTGTCCTCGCCCCGCTCGTCCCGGCCGGGGCCGCCGCGGCGTCCCTGCCTCCGGCGGCGGGTGCCGCGCCCGCTTCCTCCTCGCTCACCGGGCCCCGCCCCGCCCGTGCGCCGCTTCCGCCCCTGCTCGACCGCGGTGGAGCCGGCCTCGAAGGTGTTGCCGTCGAGGACGGTGTTGTCCCCGTCGATCTGCTCGAAGACGTACTTGGGCGCCTCCCGGCGCGGTTCCGGCGGTACCGGTTGCCGATCCTTCTCCTGACCGGTCTCACCGGTACCGCCGGGCGCGCCCGTCCGGGACCCCTCCCCCGAAGGGTTCCCGGTGGCCAGGGCCGGTCCCGCCGCGGGCAGCGGGGGGACCGGCAGTCCGGGGACGTGGAACCAGGCGGTCAGCCCGGCCTGCTTGACCTCCACCGGCGCGGGCCGGTAGTGCTCGGGCTCGACGAACCGGCCGCCCTCGGCGACGACCGACTGGTACAGCCAGTCGGAGACGACGAACACGAGGTCGGAGCGGGGCGCCGCCGCCAGGACCCGGCGCGCGGCGGCGCTGTCGCACAGCCCGCACGCCTGGTCGACGGCCGTGCCGACCAGTCCGCGGCCGTCGTCGGCCACCGGCCCCGCGTGCATGCCGATCCGGAGCCGCAGCCGGGCGTCCGGGCGGCCGCCCCGGTTGTGCTCGCGCAGCCCCTGGTAGATCTCCTCCAGCCACAGGCCGACCATGGCCTCCGGCGGCGTCGCCGGGTCGGTCGCCAGCAGCACCCCGTCGCCGCGGTCCTCCAGGTGCACCCGGTCCGCGGGCAGGTCCACCGCGCACAGCGCGTCCTCGACCAGCCGGTACACCATGTCGCGCAGATGGAGCTTGCCCCGCAGGTCCCGCTGGGAGGAGCCCTCGGCGTCCACACTGACGATCAGCCGGTTGACGGCTTGTCTGGTCCCCACTGGTACTCCTCGGCTGCGTGGCGTGCTCGACGGGACCAGACTGGCCCGGGCACGGCTCCCCGTCCGTAGCCGTTTACACAGTTGGACGCATCTCGCCGCTGCCGCCCCGCGTGCCGCTCGCGCCGGGCCCGGCGGCCCGGCGGCCGGATCCGGCTATCCGGACTGTCCGGACTGCCCGGTGGACTCGCCGCGGGCGAGGAGCCGCAGCAGCGCGGGGTTCTCCACCACCAGACGGCGGTGCGCCGTGCTCACCACGCCCTGCTCGCGCAGCAGCCGCAGGGCCTTGGCGACGGCCTCCCGGGTGGTGCCGATCGCGGCGGCGAGATCGTGCTGGGGCATGGGCAGGGCGATGACCACCCCGCCGCCCTCGGCCGAGGCGCCCGCCCGGTCGGACAGTTCGACGATCCTCGCGGCCAGCCGCCGCAGAACGTTCTCGGAGGCCAGGGCCCGGCGTTCGCCGTCGGAGCTGCGCAGCCGGGAGCTGAGCTGCCGCATGATCGGGCCGTTGGCGGCGGGGTGCGTGGCCAGGAAGCCGCGGAACCGGTCGCCGGGGATGACGAGGGTGTCGAGCGGGCCGAGAGCGGTGATGGTGGCGCTGCGCGGGCCGCGGTCGACGGCCGCGAGGTCACCGACCACCGATCCGGCCCCCCGGACGGCGAGGATCAGCCGGCCACCCCGCTCGGTGTCGACGGAGACGGTGGCCCAGCCCCTGAGGATGGCGACGACGAAGGACGTGCGGTCGCGCTCGCGCATCAGCACGTCCCCCGGGGCGTAACGGCGTGGGGTGCCGAGCCTGATCAGCGCAGTCCGGTCCTGCGCGGGAAGGGCGTCCAGAAAGGAGCGCCCCTGTTCGAAAAGGCCCACCGGGCCACCCCCATCCGGTGCTGCGCGCGCGGGGCGCGCGGGTCCTCCCGCGGCCGCCGGGCCGTGTGCGCCGGAACGCTACCGAGTGCCCGACAGGTAGTCAAAAGCCCTTGACAGCACGGTTGTCCAAGTTGTGGATCTTCTTCTTTCGCGGGTCGGCCCGCCCTGTCGCCGGGCCGGCACTCCGGCCGGAGACGCACGCGCGGGCGTCCGGCCCGGTCACGTCTCCGGGCCCCGGGGCGGCCCGGGCCCCCCGTCCGGTGCCGGCGGGCGGCCGCCGTCCGGCCGGCCGGGTTCCAGGGGCGGGCTGGTGAGCCCGCAGTGCGCGGTGCACTGGGGCCGTTCCGGCTCCTCGCCGTCCCCGGCCAGCCGCCCCGTCGGCATGGTGAGCCGGGAGATCAGCGCGCCCAGCACCATCAGCCCGGCACAGAGCGGCAGGGCGGCGGCGAAGGCCCGGTCCATGGCCTCCGGGACGCGGTACTCGTCGCTGGAGAGGCCGACCGCCAGGGGCAGCGCGGCCACGGCGAGGAGCTGGGCGATCCGGGCCGCGGCGTTGTTCACCCCGCTGGCGGTCCCGGCCCGTCCGGTGTCGGCGGCGGCCAGCACGGTCGCCGTCAGCGGCGCCACGAAGAGGCTCATCCCCAGGCCCTGCAGAACGGTCGCCGGGAACACGTCCGGCCAGTACGAACTGCCCGGCCGGGCCCGGCCCAGCAGCAGCACGCCCACCGCGGCGACCAGCGGCCCCGCCGTCAGCGGCAGCCGGGGGCCGGTCCGCTGCGCCAGCTCTCCCGCCGGTCCGGACAGCGCGATCATCAGCAGGGTGACCGGCAGCGACGCGATCCCGGCCTCCATCGCGTCGTAGCCGACCGCGTTCTGCAGCTGGGTCGGCAGCAGGAAGAACACCCCGCCGATCGCCGCGTACAGACACAGCGTCACGACGTTGACCCAGGTGAAGAGCCGGGACCGGAAGAGCGACAGGGGAAGCATCGGACGCGGTGTCCGGCGTTCGTGCCGGACGAAGAGCACACCGCACAGCACGCCACCGGCGGCGGTCGCGGCGGCGATGACTCCCTCCGGGCCGCCGGAGGCCTCGATGAGCGCGTGGGTGATGCCGGCGAGCGACAGGGCCGCCAGGACGCCCCCCGTGATGTCGAACCGCCCGGACGCCAGCGGGTCGCGGCTCTCCGGCACCCGGCGGGTGAGGAGGAGGACGACGGCGGCGAGCGGCACGTTGATGTAGAAGATCCAGCGCCAGCCGGGACCGTCCACCAGCCAGCCGCCGAGGAACGGGCCGACCGCGATGGCCACCCCGCCGAGCCCGGACCACAGCCCGACCGCCCGCGCCCGGTCCTCCGGGCGGAAGGACGCCTGGATCAGCGCCAGCGAGCCCGGGGTCAGCAGGGCTCCCCCGACGCCCTGCAGAGCCCGCGCGGCGATCAGCACGGTGTCCGTCCAGGCCAGTCCGCAGAGCACGGAGGCGACCGCGAACCAGACCACGCCCAGTGCGAACACCCGCCGCCGGCCGTACCGGTCGCCGAGCGCTCCCCCGAGCAGCATCAGACCGGCGAGCGTCAGCATGTAGGCGTTGACCGTCCACTGCAGCACGGACAGCGGCACCCCGAACTCGGCGCCGATCCTCGGCAGCGCCACCGTGACGACGGTGCCGTCCAGCATCGCCATGCCGGAGCCCAGCACGGCGGCGGCCAGCACCAGCCGCCCGGCCGGAGAGCCCGGGCGCAGATCTCCGGGCTGGGTCATGCGGCACTCCCCGGGGCAGGCGGTACGGATGCCGTGGCCGGCCGCTCCCGGCGGCCGGTGCGCGACGGCGCGCCGCCCCCGCCCGGTATTTCCGGACACCCGGGGGGCGGGCCCTTGCAGGCGGCAGCCCCACCGTATCCGCGCGGGCGCGGCCGGTCCGTGACGGCACGGCGGTGGCTGCGGCGGTACGGCCGCGGGAGCAGCGCCGGGCCGCGGCCGGGACGGTCCGGCCGCGGCCCGGGAGCAAGCGCAGCCCCGGGCCGGCCGGGCCGGGCGGCACCGTCCGCGCTACGGCATCCCGGTCCCGTACTCCGGCCGGGTCCACTCGCCGACCACCGCCGAGGCCACCAGGACCACGGCCACGATGGCGGCGAACACCCACAGCGGCCGCAGCCGGTGTATCCGCACCCGCAGGCCCCCGGCGGCGTACCGCTGCCGCGCCGGTGGCCTGCGCCGCCCGGCGGCCCGCCCGGCACGCCTCTTCCAGTACACGAGCCGGTAATAGAGCTTCAGCAAGACTTCCCCCGTTCCCGTCCCCGGCCCCCGCCGACGCTTCCGGCGCGGCGCGCCCGTCAGCCAGGAGCCCCGCCGCCTCCGCGCGCACCACGTTTCTATCGTGCCCGTCGGACATCCGCGATCCCGGACGGCGCGGGCCCCGGGCCCCGGTGCCGACGTGGCCGGCACGCCCGCCCCGCACCTCCGCGGACCACCGCGCACGGCCGGCGGGGTACCGGCATACCGGCCGCCACCTCCGGCCACCGGCGTTGTCGGCCCCGGCTGTTACGTTCCGCGGCATGATCCGACGCGTGCCGTTCACCGGCGACGAGAAGCAGAGTCTGCACACCGGTCTCGACCGGCACCGCGATGTGGTGCTGTGGAAACTCGAAGGGCTGGACGACGAGCAGGTGCGCCGCCCCATGACGCCTTCCGGCACCAGCCTGCTGGGCCTGGTGAAGCATCTGGCCTGCGTCGAGTACGGCTGGTTCTGCGACACGTTCGGGCGGGAGGCGGAACCGCTCTGGTTCGATCCCTTCGAGAACGAGGACATGACCATCGCGGCGGACGAGACCACCGCCGCCATCGTGGACTTCTACGGCCGCGCCCGGGCCGCCGCCGACCGCACCGTCCGCGAACTCCCGCTCGACGCCCTGGGCACCTCCTGGAACGGCAACGAGGTGTCCCTGCGCTGGGTCCTGATCCACATGCTGGAGGACACCGTGCGGCACGCCGGACACATGGACATCCTCCGTGAACTGATCGACGGCGCCACGGGTGACTTCCCGGGTCCCCCGTGAGGAGCTGCTGCGGATCGCGCCGGAGCACCCGGTCTTGCCCCTCACCGACCGGGCCCGAGCGGAGGGACCGGACGCCTCCGGTGCCGTCGCGCCGGACGGCGGGCCGGGCGCGCCGGCGCGAGGACCACGGGCCCCCGCCCGGCACCGTCGTACCCGCGCCCGCACCCCGCGCCCGGCCTGCGGCTCAGCCCTTGTCCAGGGCCGCCAGCGTGCGCCGCGCGACCCCGTTGCTCCGGACGATCTCGCCGAGCGAGGTCGAGCCGCGGGTCACCTTGGCGAAGGCGTTCCACGCGGGCCGGAATCCGGTGAGTGCCGCGTGCAGCAGCCCCGGGCGGCGGGCGAAGACGGCGTGCATCCGCGCGCCGACGCCCATCTCCACGCCCAGTCCGGCCTTGATGGCGAAGGCGTAGTTGAGCGCCTGGCGGCGGGCGTCCACCGCGTCGTGCGCCTCGGCGATCCGGACCGCCCACTCCCCCGCGAGCCGGCCGGAGCGGAGTGCGAAGGAGATGCCCTCGCGGGTCCACGGCTCCAGCAGCCCGGCGGCGTCGCCGCAGACCAGGACGCGGCCCCGGGAGAGCGGGGAGTCGTCGGCCCGGCAGCGGGTCAGATGGCCGGAGGAGATGCTGGGTTCGAAACCGGCCAGGCCCAGGCGGCCGACGAAGTCCTCCAGATAGCGCTTGGTTCCGGCTCCCTCGCCGCGCGCCGAGATGACCCCGACCGTCAGGGTGTCCCCCTTGGGGAAGACCCAGCCGTAACTGCCGGGCATCGGCCCCCAGTCGATGAGGACCCGGCCCGCCCAGTCCTCGGCCACGGTCTCCGGAACCGGGATCTCCGCCTCCAGTCCGAGATCGACCTGGTCCATCTTCACCCCGACGTGGGCGCCTATCCGGCTGGCGCTGCCGTCCGCCCCGACGACCGCGCGGGCGAGCACGGTCTCGCCGCCGCTCAGCACCACGGCCACCGTGCGCCGGTCCGGCACCGCCGTGCCGTGCTGCTCCACCCGGGAGACCTGAACACCCGTCCGGACCCGTGCGCCGGCCGCCTCGGCCGCGTCCACCAGCGCCTGGTCGAACTCGGGCCGGTTGATCAGGCCGAACAGCATGGTCTTGGAGCGGCGGGTCCGGGTCAGCCTGCCGTTGAGGGAGAACGTCACCGCGTGCACCCGGTCCCGCAGGGGCAGTTCGAAGCCGGGCGGCAGGGCGTCGCGCGAGGGGCCGATGATGCCGCCGCCGCACGTCTTGTAGCGGGGCAGTTCCGCCTTCTCCAGCAGCAGCGTCCGGCGTCCCGCGACGGCCGCCGCGTAGGCCGCCGAGGCTCCCGCGGGCCCGGCGCCGACCACCACGACGTCCCAGACCTCTGTTCCGCCGCCCCGCTCCGGGGCCGCGCCGTCCGGAGCCGTGCCCTCCGCGGGCGTGCCTCCCGAGGCCGGACCGCCGGGGCCCGTGCCCTCCGGGGATGTGCTGCCGCCCGCGCTGTTGTCGCTGCTCACCTGTGCCTTCGCTCCCGCTCGAACTGTCGTCCCGGCTCTCCGGTCCGCATCCTACGGCGCATGGCCGGTGGCGGCCTCTGTGGGAGGATCGGCAGCGCCTGACGCCCACCGCGCGACCGCGCCCGCGGCGGACGGCCCGTCCAGCCCACCGCACCCACGAGGAGCGCCCCCATGCCATCGCGGTCTCCGCAGCCGTCCCCCCTCGCCGACGCCGTCACGGGCCTGATGCCCAGGGCCCGGACCGAGCTGGCCGAGCTGGTCGCCTTCCGGTCGGTCGCGGACGCCACGCAGTTCCCGAAGAGCGAGTGCGAGGCCGCGGCGGCCTGGATCGCGGCCGCCCTGCGCACCGAGGGCTTCCAGGACGTCGCCGTCCTGGACACCCCCGACGGCACCCAGTCCGTGTACGGCCTGCTGCCCGGCCCGGAGGGCGCGCCGACCGTCCTCCTCTACGCGCACTACGACGTGCAGCCGCCGCTGGACGAATCCGCCTGGCTGTCACCGCCGTTCGAGCTGACCGAGCGCGACGGCCGCTGGTACGGGCGCGGCGCCGCCGACTGCAAGGGCGGCCTCGTCATGCACCTCACCGCCCTGCGCGCCCTCAAGGAGAACGGCGGTGTCCCCGTCACCGTCAAGATCATCGCCGAGGGCTCCGAGGAGCAGGGCACCGGCGGACTGGAGCGCTACGCCGAGGCCCACCCGGAGCTGCTCGCCGCCGACACCGTCGTCATCGGCGACACCGGCAACTTCCGCGCCGGCCTGCCCACGGTCACCGCCATGCTGCGCGGCATGACGCTGGTGACCGTCCAGGTCGACACCCTGCGGGGCAACCTCCACTCGGGCCAGTTCGGCGGAGCCGCGCCGGACGCGCTGGCCGCGCTGATCCGGGTGCTGGACTCGCTCCGTGCCGAGGACGGCTCCACCACCGTGGACGGACTCGGCGCCGACGGCAGCTGGGACGGGCTGGAGTACCCGGAGGACGCTTTCCGCGCCGACGCCCGCGTCCTGGACGGCGTGGAGCTGACGGGCTCCGGCTCGGTCGCCGACCGCATCTGGGCCCGCCCGGCGGTCACCGTGCTCGGCATCGACTGCCCGCCGGTCATCGGCGCCACCCCGTCCGTCCAGGCGAGCGCCCGCGCCATGGTCAGCCTGCGGGTGCCGCCGGGCACCGACGCCACCGAGGCCACCAAGCTGCTCACCGCCCATCTGGAGGCGCACACCCCGTGGGGCGCGCGGGTGACGGTGCAGCAGTGCGGCCAGGGCCAGCCCTTCCGCGCGGACACCGGCAGCCCCGCCTACGCGGCGATGGCCGAGGCGATGAGCGCCGCCTATCCGGGCGAGGAGATGCAGATCGCCGGGCAGGGCGGCTCCATCCCGCTCTGCAACACCCTCGCCTCGCTGTACCCGGAGGCGGAGATCCTGCTGATCGGCCTGAGCGAGCCGGAGGCGCAGATCCACGCGGTGAACGAGAGCGTCTCGCCGGAGGAGCTGCGGCGGCTCTCCCTCACCGAGGCGCTGTTCCTGAGCAACTACGCGGCGACGCGGAGGGCCTGAGCCCCCGGCCGTCCTCCGCCGGGCGCGCGCACGACCGGCGGAGGGCGGACGGGCGGCGTCCCCGCGGGACCCCTCAGGGGCGGTTCCCCAGCCGGTCCACCTCGTCCACGGCCTCCTTCAGCCCGGCGCCCGTGTACCGGCGGTAGGCCTTTATCGCCTCGACCCGCTTCCCGTCCCGCGCCAGCGCGCGGACCCGGTCCAGCCCGGGATCCGCCTCCTCGATGCCCAGCCGCTCCATCACCAGGTCGACCTTGCGTTCGATCCGGGCCAGCCTGCGGCCGGTCAGCTCGATCCTGCGCTCGATGCCCCAGCCCACCAGCATGAGCAGCGGGACGAGGAGATACACCGCGATGTCCATGAGCGGACCACAGCCCGGCCCGGGCGGAGGGGCCGGTTCTGTTCCGGACACGCAACATGCCCGCGCGGCAAGGGAATTGCGCTTTCGGCGGATCCCGTTCGCCCGCCGCGCAGCTCCGCGCCGACGGCCGCCGCGCTCCGTACGGTGGCCCGCATGGACGTCGTCGAAGTACTTCCCGAGCTGCACATGTTCCGCTTCCGGATCGGCCAGGCGTACCTCTGGCGGGACGGCGACGAGCTGACGCTGATCGACGCGGGCGGCGCGCACGACGGTCCCGCGATCATCGCGGCCGTCCGTGACCTCGGATTCCGCCCGGAGCAGGTGCGGCGGATCGTGCTGACCCACGGGCACCCCGACCACACCGGCGCGGCCGCGGAACTGGCCGCCCGCTGCGGGGCCGGGCTCTCCGCGCACCGGCTGGACGCGCCCGTCGTCCGGGGCGAGGCCGAGGCCGCGCCGCCCGTTCTGCTCGACTGGGAGCGCCCGCTGTTCGAGCACGCGCTGACGGTGCCGCCGGCGCCGCCCGCCCCCGTGGACCGGGAGCTCGCGGACGGCGACGTCCTCCCGTTCGGCGGCGGCGCCCGCGTGGTGGCGGCGCCGGGGCACACCGACGGCAGCATCGGCATCCATCTGCCGGGGCACGGTGTGCTGTTCACCGGCGACGCCGTCGCCGGCCACGAGGGGCGGGCGATCCTCGGGGTCTTCAACACGGACCGGGCCCGCGCCCTGGAGTCCTTCCACCGGCTGGCCGCGCTGGACTGCGAAACCGCGTGCTTCGGGCACGGCGACCCGCTGACCGCCGGCGCCGGGCGCCTGCTGCGGGCGTCAGCCGACCGGCACGCCGTCCTCGAGGTTGAGCACGGTGGCACGCTCCCGGGCGCGTAGGGCCCAGCGCAGCCGCCGGAAGCGCTCCGGCGGCAACAGCGCCCCGGCTTCCTCCTCGGTGACGAAGCGCCAGGCGCGCAACTCGGCCGCCGGGAGCACCAGCCGGCGGGCGTCGTCCTCGGCGACCCGCCCGCCGTCGAAGATCATGCGCAGACCGCCGTACGAGGGCGGCGCGGGCGGCTCCCAGTCCACGACGAGGAGCCGGGGCGTCCGGTCGAGTTCGATGCCGATCTCCTCGGCGACCTCCCGCACGCCGGCCCGCGCCGGTGCCTCGCCCGCCTCCACGACGCCGCCGGGGAACTCCCAGCCGGGCTTGTAGGTGGGGTCGACCAGCAGCACGCGGTCCCGGTCGTCGAAGAGCAGCACCCCGGCCGCCAGGGTCTCGGCGGCGGGCCGCGGTGTCTGGACGATCTCGCAGGCGCCGGCGCCGGCCCGCAGGGCCTCGGCGACGCGCTCGGCGGTGTCGCGCGGGGTCAGCCCGGTGGCGTCGACGAGATGGGCGTCCTCGGTGAGCCAGGGCAGTGCCGCACGGTACGGCGGGATCTGCGCCAGGCAGCGGGCTCGGACGGAGGCGGAGGCACCGGGGTCGCCGGGGACGTCCTCGCGGGAGGCTATCCGTCGGCGAAGGATCGTTTCCTCTGTGTGCAGCAGAACATGCCGGACCGGAATCCGGCGGGAGGCGAAGCCACCGAAGATCTCGTCCCGGTGCTCCTGCCGCAGGAGCGTCATCGGAACGATCAGCACACCGGGCGCCTCGGCGAGGACGGCGGCGCCGGTCTCCACGGTGAGCCGGCGCCAGGCCGGCAGGTCGCGGATGTCCGCGACCTCGTCCAGGCGCTTGCGGGGCAGGATCGTCCGCAGGCCGTCGCCGACCGGCTCCGGGTCGTAGAGCAGGCTGCCGGGGATCAGGTCCATCAGCTCGCGCGCCGCGGTGCTCTTGCCCGTGCCGAACGCGCCGTTCAGCCAGACGATCACGCTTTCCCCCTCGGATGTGGCCCACGGTGGGACTGCCCGCACCACCCTGCCATGGAAACACTTGTTCGTGTCGGCGCAGGGAACGGCCGTCACGGCCCCGGTGGAGATGGGCCATGCCGTCGGCGTATGCGGGGACATTTCCCCTGGCTCCGGCCGTTCATCCCGGCCCCGGGTCAAGCGTCGGCAACAAAGCTCGGGCGGCTCCCCGCGGACGCCGGGCCGGCGTCACGCGGGCGGGCCGGTGTCAGACGGACGACGCCGGGGGCCGGGCCCCCACCGCACCGTCCGAGAACGCCTGCGCGGCCGCCGCCGCGCCGACCAGCCCGGCGTCGGCGCCCATCCGCGCCGGGACGACCTCCAGGCCCCGGACGAAGGAGAGGGTGGCGTAGTCCGAGAGGGCGCGGCGCAGGGGTGCGAAGAGCACCTCACCCGCTCCCGCCACTCCCCCGCCGATGACCGCCGTCTCGATCTCCACCAGGGTGGCGGTCGCGGCGATCCCGGCGGCCAGGGCCTGCGCCGCACGCTCGAAGGAGGCGGACGCCACCGGATCGCCGGCCCGCGCGGCACGTGCCACGGCGGCGGCTGTGGCGTCGCCCTCCGAGCCGGGCCGCCAGCCGTTCTCCAGGGCGCGGCGGGCGATGTTGGGGCCGCTGGCGATGCGTTCGACGCAGCCGCGGGAGCCGCAGGGGCAGGGGTCCCCGTCGAGGTCCACGCTGATGTGGCCGATGTGCCCGGCGTTGCCGGTCGGGCCCGGATGCAGCCGCCCGCCCAGGACCAGTCCGCCGCCGACGCCGGTCGAGACGACCATGCAGAGGGCGTTCGCCCGGCCGCGGGCCGCCCCGAGCCAGTGCTCGGCCGCCGTCATGGCGACACCGTCGCCGACGAGCACCACGGGCAGCGCGCCCACCGCGAGCCCGACCTCGTCCACCAGGGGGAAATCGCGCCAGCCGGGCACGTTCACGGGGCTGACCATGCCGGTGGAGGCGTCGACCGGCCCCGCGCTGCCGATGCCGAGGCGGGTGACCCGCTCCCAGAGCGGTGCGTCGGCGGCGAGGTCGTCGAGGACGGCCCGGACGGCGGCCATCACGGTGGCACCGTCCTCCCGCGCGGGGGTGGGGCGCCGGCACCGCCGCAGGATCTCGCCCCCTCCGCCGACGAGCGCTCCGGCGATCTTCGTTCCACCGATGTCGAGGGCGGCCACGAGGTCGTTGTGCATCGGCGGGGTCTCTCCGGTGGGCAGGGGCCGCGCGCCGGTGGGCGGGCCTGGGACGTCGGGCATCACGCATCAGTCTCCTTGCATTTGACAACGTTGTCCAGGCCGTATGCTGCCAGCCACCACTCCGCAGCCGACCGAGGATCCGCCACGTGGCCGACAGCACCCGCACCCCCGAGCGCCGCTACGGCACCCGGCCCACCATGAAGGATGTCGCCGCACGCGCCGGGGTGGGACTGAAAACGGTCTCCCGCGTGGTCAACGGCGAGCCGGGGGTCACCCCGGACACCGTCCAGCGGGTGCAGAACGCGATCGAGGCCCTGGGCTTCCGGCGGAACGACAGCGCCCGCATCCTGCGCAAGGGCCGCACCGCGAGCATCGGGCTGGTCCTGGAGGATCTCGCCGACCCGTTCTACGGCCCGCTCAGCCGGGCCGTGGAGGAGGCCGCCCGCGCCCACGGGGCGCTGCTGATCCACGGCTCCAGCGCCGAGGCCCCGGAGCGGGAGCGCGAACTCGTCCTGGCCTTCTGCGCCCGCCGCGTCGACGGGCTCATCGTCGTCCCGGCCAGCGACGACCACCGCTATCTGGAGCCGGAGATCGCGGCCGGGATCGCCACCGTCTTCGTCGACCGGCCGCCGGGTCTCATCGAGGCGGACGTCGTGCTGACCGACAGCTACGCCGGTGCCCGCGAGGGCGTGGCCCATCTGATCGCCCACGGCCACCGCCGGATCGGCTTCATCGGCGACCTGCCGCGCATCCACACCGCCAGGGAGCGGCTGCGCGGCTACCGCGCGGCGATGGCGGGAGCCGGGCTGCCGGTGGACGAGGCATGGGTCTCACTCGGCCCGACCGACCCGGCACGGGTCCGCGCCGCCGCCCGCGCGATGCTGGACGGGGCGCGGCCGGTCACGGCGCTCTTCTCGGCCAACAACCGGGTGACGGTCACGGCCGTGCGCGAACTCAGCGGCCGGACCCGGCCGGTGGCCCTGGTCGGCTTCGACGACTTCGAGCTGGCCGATCTGCTCGACCCCGGGGTGACCGTGATCGCGCAGGACGCCGCGCAGCTGGGCCGTACGGCCGCGGACCGGCTCTTCCGCCGGCTGGACGGGGCGGACGACCCGCCCGAGGTGACGACCCTCCCGACCCGGCTGATCCCCCGCGGCTCCGGGGAACTGCCGCCGTCGTAGCCCGGCGGGGCGGAGGGCTCCCGGAGGTACGGGCCGAGCGGTGCCCTGCCGCCGCGACGCCGGCCCGCCCCGCCGCGGGCATCCGGTACCCGCCGTCCGGCACCCGGCCCCCGGGCGGACGCGAGGCCCCGGCGCACGGACGGTGCGCCGGGGCCTCGCGGAAACCACGCGGAGGTCAGCCCTTACGGGCCTTGACCTCCTCGGTCAGCTGCGGGAGGACCTGGAAGAGGTCGCCGACGACGCCGTAGTCCACCAGGTCGAAGATCGGGGCCTCGGAGTCCTTGTTGACGGCCACGATGGTCTTCGAGGTCTGCATACCGGCGCGGTGCTGGATCGCCCCGGAGATGCCCGCGGCGATGTAGAGCTGCGGGGAGACCTGCTTGCCGGTCTGGCCGACCTGGTTGGTGTGCGGGTACCAGCCGGCGTCCACGGCGGCGCGGGAGGCACCGACGGCCGCGCCGAGGGAGTCGGCCAGCGCCTCGATGACCGGGAAGTTCTCGGCGCCGTTGACGCCGCGGCCGCCGGAGACCACGATCGCGGCCTCGGTCAGCTCCGGGCGGCCGGTCGACTCGCGCGGGGTGCGCGAGGTGACCTTGGTGCCGGTGGCCTTGTCGCCGAAGGTGACGGCGAGCTGCTCGACGGTGCCCGCGGCCTGGGCGGCCTCCGGGGCGGCCGAGTTGGGCTTGACGGTGATGACCGGGGTGCCCTTGCTGACGCGGGACTTGGTGGTGAAGGCGGCGGCGAACACCGACTGGGTGGCCACCGGGCCCTCGTCACCGGCCTCGACGTCGACGGCGTCGGTGATGATGCCGGAGCCGATGCGGACCGCGAGGCGGGCCGCGATCTCCTTGCCGTCGGCGGAGGACGGCACCAGGACGGCGGCCGGGGAGACGGCGGCGACCGCGGCCTCCAGCGCGTCGACCTTCGGCACGACGAGGTAGTCGGCGAACTCGGGCGCGTCGGCGGTCAGGACCTTCACGGCGCCGTACTCGGCGAGCACCGGGGCGGCGGTGTCGCCACCGGCACCGAGGTGCACGGCGACGGGCTCACCGATGCGGCGGGCGATGGTCAGCAGTTCGAGGGTCGGCTTGCGGACGGAGCCGTCCACGTGATCGACGTAGACGAGAACTTCAGCCATGGGAATGCTCTCCTGCGGATACGAGTCTGGATCGGGGTGGGTGCTGAAGCTCGGCTCAGATGAACTTCTGGCCGGCGAGGAACTCGGCGAGCTGCTTGCCGCCCTCGCCCTCATCCTTGACGATCGTGCCCGCGGTGCGCGGCGGGCGCGGCGTGGCGTCCTCGACCTTGGTCCAGGCCCCTTCGAGGCCGACCTCGTCCGCCTCGATGCCCAGGTCGGACAGGTCCAGGGACTCCACCGGCTTCTTCTTGGCCGCCATGATGCCCTTGAAGGACGGGTAGCGGGCCTCGCCGGACAGGTCGGTCACCGAGACCACGGCCGGCAGGGCGGCCTCCAGCTGCTCGGTGGCGGCGTCGCCGTCGCGGCGGCCGGTGACCTTGCCGTCCTCCACGGAGACCTCGGACAGCAGGGTGGCCTGCGGAACGCCGAGACGCTCGGCGAGAAGGGCCGGGAGCACACCCATGGTGCCGTCGGTGGAAGCCATGCCGCAGACCACGAGGTCGTAGCCGACGTGCTCGACGGCCTTGGCCAGCACCAGGGAGGTGCCGACGACGTCGGTGCCGTGGAGGTCGTCGTCCTCGACGTGGACGGCCTTGTCGGCACCCATCGACAGCGCCTTGCGGAGCGCGTCCTTGGCGTCCTCCGGGCCGACGGTGAGCACGGTGATCTCCGCGTCGTCCGCGTCCTCGGCGATCTGGAGGGCCTGCTCGACGGCGTACTCGTCGAGCTCGGACAGCAGACCGTCGACCGCGTCGCGGTCGGTCGTCAGGTCCTCCGCGAAGTGCCGGTCGCCGGTGGCGTCGGGCACGTACTTCACACAGACAACGATCCTCAGGCTCACGCCGGCTCTCCTACCGCATCGTCTCTCATGAACTGCCTTGTGGGAGGCAGCATAGGCGCCTCCTCGGGCCGGACCCCGTCCGGGACATCCCGCGCTCCCGGCAATATATTACTCGCCAGTACACCCAGCCGGGCGCCCGCGTGCAAGGGCGGTGAGCTGTGACCTCCGCTACGGTGTGCAACCGCACCGCACGGGTACGCGGGGCCGGTGCGCGGGCACAGCCGGGACCCGCCGCTCAGCCCCGCAGGCCGTTGAACCGGCCGTCGTGGTAGACCAGCGGCCGGCCGGCGCCGCCGGCGTCTCCCCCGACCACCTCCGCGACGACCAGGTGGTGGTCGCCCGCGGGCGCGCGGGTGATGATCCGGCCCACCAGCCAGGCCGGCACGCCCTCCAGCACGGGGACTCCGTGCGGCCCGTACGACCAGCGGGTGGGCGGGGCGAAGCGGTCGGCGCCGCGGCGCGCGAAGGTCTCCGCCAGCTCCTGCTGGTGCTCCCCCAGGATGTGCACCCCGATGTGCCCGGCCTCGGCTATGACGGGCCAGCTCGACGAGGCCGTGCCCACCCCGAAGCACAGCAGCGGGGGTTCGGCCGCCACGGAGGTCAGCGAGGTGGCGGTGAACCCGGCGGGCCGGCGGGCGTACGCGGTGATGACCGCCACACCGGCGGCGTGCCGGCGGAAGGCGGAGCGCAGGAGGCCGGTGGCCTCGACCGGGGACGTGTCGAGGTCGGACGAGGCCGTCATCAGGGGTCCTTGGGTTGTACGGACAGGGCCGGGAGAAGGGGGCGGGTCAGCCGTCGGAACGGAGCGCGCGGGCGCGCCGGGCGGGGTCCGCCGGCGTCCGGAGGTGGGGGGTTCTCGGCCGCATCCCGCCACCTTGTCGAGACGCGGCGGGCAGCGTCAAGGCCGCACCGGCCGATGGGACCAGAGTCACGATCTTGGTCGTCACACGGCCTCCCCGAGCGCGGCGATGACGTCCGCGCGCCGCGGGACACCGGTCGCACGGCGGAGGATCCGCCCGGCGGGGTCGAGGACGAGCACGGTGGGGGTGCTCTCGATACCGAGGGCCCGGACGAGTTCCAGCCGCGCTTCGGCGTCCACCTCGATGTGCGCGACACCGCCGACCATGTCCGCCACCGCGGCGAGGACCCGCCGGGTGGCCCGGCACGGCTGGCAGAAGGCCGTGGAGAACTGGACGAGGGTGGCCCGCTCCCCCAGCCCGGCGCCGAGGTCCTCCGGCCCCAGGCGCCGCGCGCCGCCCTGCTCCCGTGCTCTTCCGCTCCGCTCCCGCACCGTTCCGTCCTCCCTGCCGCGGCCGCCGCCGTAGCGCGGCCCGCCGCCCGGGCCGCCCGTGCGTGTGCAGCGTACGGACCGCCGCGCCGATTCCCGCTCGGCCGCCGTGCGCCTGCCTCCGAGCGCCTTCCCGCGCGTACGCGCCGTATGACCGGGGAAGGAGCCCGGGCGGAGAGCGGCGGACCGGACGTGACGAGGATCTCCCGGAGAGACGCCCCGCGGGGTGGCCGCCGGGCGGCGGTATCGGGCACGATCGGCCGCAGCCGGAAACCTACGGCTCCGTAACTTCTCCGGGAGAACCTCCCGGGCACAGAAGGGCCCCCCGCATGGCAGAACTCGTCTATCCGCCGGTGATCGGTCTCGCGCGCACCATGTTCAAGGCGCTGGACCTCCGCATCGACATGCGGGGCACCGAGCACATACCGCGGCAGGGGGGCGCGGTGCTCGTCAGCAACCACATCGGCTATCTCGACTTCGTCTTCTGCGGGCTGACGGCCCGGCCGGCGAAGCGCCTGGTGCGGTTCATGGCGAAGGAGTCGGTCTTCCGGCACAAGGTGTCGGGGCCGCTGATGCGCGCGATGAAGCACATTCCGGTGGACCGCGCGCAGGGCGAACAGGCGTACGCGAACGCGCTGAAGGCGCTCCGCTCCGGTGAGATCATCGGGGTCTTCCCCGAGGCGACCATCTCGCAGTCGTTCACGCTGAAGAACTTCAAGTCGGGTGCGGCCCGGATGGCACAGGAGGCGGGGGTCCCGCTGCTGCCGATGGCCCTGTGGGGCACTCAGCGGATCTGGACCAAGGGCCGGCCGCGCGACATGGGCCGGAACCACATCCCGATCACCATACGGGTGGGGGAGCCGTTGGCGGCCGACCCGGACGATCCGGCCGCCAACGTCACCCAGCGGGTCAAGGTCCGGGTGCAGGAGCTGCTGGAGGCGGCGCAGCGGGCCTATCCGGTCCGGCCCAGGGGCCCGGAGGACACCTGGTGGGTGCCGGCGCATCTCGGCGGCACGGCGCCGACCCCGGCACAGGTCCGCTCCCGCGACGACGGCTGAACCGCCACCACCGCGCCGCACCACCGGCCCGGGTCCCCGCGAACGTCAGCGGGGACCCGGGCCGGCGTCGTCGGGGAGTTCGGCCGGCAGCAGGCGGAACAGCTCCTCCCGGTCGGCGGCCTTCCGCAGGGCGTCCAGGACCGGGGGCGGCGGGGTCGCGTAGAGGGTGCGGTAGTCGGTGTCGCCGCTTCCGGGCCGCACGGTCCACGCCGGCCGTTCCGTCTCCGGGGCCGGGGAGAACCGGGCGTCCACACCCGGCTTGTTGCCACGCGGGTCCTGGCGGGCCCAGTGCGGCCGCCCGGGGAGCCGGAGCGCGACGAGGCCGTGGACGGCACCGTCCAGCCGCTGGTAGCAGAGCCCGGCCGGAATGCCCTCGGCCCGCAGCAGGGCCGCCAGGGCGTGGCACTTGGCGTAGCAGATGCCGGTGCGCTGCTCCAGCACGTCGGACGCGCGCCAGGTGACGCGGTCGTCCCCGGTGTCGGCGGAGTGCGGGACGGTGTCGCGGACGAACGCGAAGGCGGCACGGGCGTATGCCTCCGGGGTGCCGGCGCCGGCGCGCAGCCGGGCGGCGGTCTCCCGCACCAGGGGGTGCGTGTGGTCGATGGCGTCGTCGGCGGCCAGATACGCGGAGGGGTCCGGGGAGTCGGGCCGCAGGTCGGGTGGGGGCATGGCCCGCAGCGTAGGGACACGTCCGGCCGCGCGTCAATGGACTTGCGGCCGGACGCATACCTATGCGATGCGGGGCTGTCAGCGGTCAGCTCCGGTGCATCTCCTCCGCCAGCGCGGCCGTGAAGGCGTCCACATCCGCTTCGGTGGTGTCGAAAGCGCACATCCAGCGGACGATTCCGGCCTCCTCGTCCCAGAAGTAGAAGCGGTGCCGCTTCTGCAGCCGCTCGGCGGCGTCACGGGGCAGCCGGGCGAAGACGGCGTTGGCCTCCACCGGGTGGACGATCTCCACGCCGGGGACCTCCCGTACACCCGCCGCCAGCCGCTGCGCCATCGCGTTGGCGTGCGCGGCACTCCGCTGCCAGAGGTCGCCGGAGAGCAGCGCCTCGAACTGCACCGAGACGAAGCGCATCTTGGAGGCGAGCTGCATCGACAGCTTGCGCAGATGCTTCATGGCGCGCACCGCGTCCGGGTTGAGCACGACCACGCACTCGCCGAAGAGCAGCCCGTTCTTGGTGCCCCCGAAGGACAGCGTGTCCACGCCCGCGTCCGTGGTGAACGCGCGCAGCGGCTCGCCCAGCGACGCGGCGGCGTTGGCGATCCGGGAGCCGTCGAGGTGGACCGTCATCCCGCGCTCGTGGGCATGGTCGCAGACGGCCCGGATCTCCTCCGGGGTGTAGCAGGAGCCGAGTTCGGTCGTCTGGGTGATCGAGACGACCTGCGGCTGCGCCCGGTGCTCGTCGTCCCAGCCGTACGCCTCGCGGTCGATCAGCGCGGGGGTGAGCTTGCCGTGTTCGGTGGGCACGCCCAGCAGTTTGAGCCCGCCGACCCGCTCGGGGGCGCCGCCCTCGTCCACGTTGATGTGCGCGCTCTCCGCGCAGATCACGGCGCCCCAGCGCTCCGTCATCGCCTGGAGGGCGACGACGTTGGCGCCGGTGCCGTTGAAGACGGGGAACACCTCGGCCCGGGGCCCCAGATGGGAGCGGAACACCTCCTGGAGGTGGCGCGTGTAGGCGTCCTCGCCGTAGGCGGTCTGGTGACCGCCGTTGGCGAGGGCCAGCGCCGCCAGGATCTCGGGGTGCGCGCCGGCGTAGTTGTCGCTGGCGAAGCCGCGCGCCGCGGGGTCGTGGCGGCGTACGGCGTCGGGGCGGGCGGTTCCGGACGCGCCGGGGTCACCGGCCTCGGTCAGGGTTGCGGGGTCAGCCACAGGCGCTTTCCGTTCACTTCCTCGGCGGGCTCGTCCCAGACACCGGCGATGGCCTCGGCCAGTTCCCCGACGTCGGTGAAGCCCGCGAACTTCGCGTGGGGGCGCTCGGCACGCATCGCGTCGTGCACCAGCGCCTTCACCACCAGGATGACAGCGGCCGCGGGCAGCCCCTCGCCGTCCCCCTCCTTGCGGAGGGCGTCGGCGAGGGCGAGGGTCCACGCCTCCGCGGCGGCCTTGGCCGCGGCGTAGGCGGCGTTGCCGGCCGTCGGCTTGCTGGCGCCGGCCGCGCTGACGAGCACGTAGCGGCCCTTGTGGCTGCGGCGCAGTGCGTCGTGGAAGGCGAGCGAGGTGTGCTGGACCGTGCGGATCAGCAGGTTGTGCAGGGTATCCCAGTCCGCGAGCGGAGTGGCGGCGAAGGTCTTGCTGCCGCGCCAGCCGCCGACGAGGTGGACGAGGCCGTCGATCCGGCCGAACTCCTTCTCGGTGCGGTCGGCCCAGGCGCGGGTCGCCTCCAGGTCGAGCAGGTCCACGGTCTCGCCGGTGACCACGGCCCCGCCGTGCGCGTAGCGGGCGGCGTCCACCGCCTCGGCGAGCCGCTCCACGTCGGCGTCGGCGGCGACGACGGTGGCCCCCGCCTCGGCCAGCCGCAGCAGGGTCGCCCGGCCCGCGGGGCCGGCCGCGCCGGCCACCGCCACCACGGCGCCCTCCAGCGGGCCGGTGCCCGCGGTCTCCTCCACGCTGCCGTTCATCGTCGTCGCCTCCTCGTCCGTACCGCTCACGCGGCCGCCGTTCCCGGGGTTCCCGCTGCGGTGATGCCCTTCGTGGAGGCGATCACACCACGCAGCTTCTTCGCGAGCGCCTCGTAGAACATGCTGAGCGGGAACTCGTCCGGAAGCACCTCGTCCACCAGCTTGCGCGGCGGCAGCGACAGGTCGAGCGCGTCGGGGCCCTTGTTCCAGACGGACCCGGGGTGCGGGGCCAGATAGGCCGAGACGAGCTCGTAGGCCGCGAACCAGTGCACGAGCTTGGGCCGGTCGATGCCGTCCCGGTAGAGCTTCTCGATCTCGCCGAGGAGCTGCTGGGTGACCTGCGGGGCCCGGTCCCAGTCGATGTGCAGGGTGTTGTCCGTCCAGCGTACGACGTCGTGCCGGTGGAGGTAGGCGAAGAGCAGCTGGCCGCCGAGCCCGTCGTAGTTCTTGACGCGGTCGCCGGTGACCGGGAAGCGGAACATCCGGTCGAAGATCACGGCGTACTGCACGTCGCGGCCCTGCGGCAGCCCTTCCTCCGCGAGGCGCACGGCCTCCCGGAAGGCGGTGAGGTCGCAGCGCAGCTCCTCCAGGCCGTACATCCAGAACGGCTGCCGCTGTTTGATCATGAACGGGTCGAACGGCAGGTCGCCGTGGCTGTGCGCCCGGTCGTGGATCATGTCCCAGAGGACGAACGCCTGCTGGCAGCGGTCCTGGTCGGTCAGCATGGCGCGGACGTCCTCGGGGACGTCCACACCCAGGATGCCGACCGCGGCCTCGGTGACGGCGCGGAAGCGGGCCGCCTCGCGGTCGCAGAAGATCGCGCCCCAGGAGAAGCGGTCGGGGACCTCGCGGACCGCGACGGTCTCGGGGAAGAGCACGGCGGAGTTGGTGTCGTAGCCCGCGGTGAAGCCCTCGAAGGTGATGCCCAGGAAGAGCGGGTTGTCGAAGCGCTCGCGCTCCAGGCCGGCGAGCCAGTCCGGCCAGACCACGCGGAAGACGACGGCTTCGAGGTTGCGGTCCGGGTTGCCGTTCTGGGTGTACATGGGGAAGACGACCAGGTGCTGCCGGCCGTCCGCGCGGTCCTCCGCGGGACGGAAGGCGAGCAGCGAGTCCAGGAAGTCCGGCACACCGAAGCCGCCGTCCGCCCAGCGGCGCAGGTCGGCCACGAGCGCCCGGTGGTACTCGGCGTCGTGCGGCAGCAGCGGGGACAGCTCCTCCACGGCCCCGGCCACCCGGCCGACGGCCGCCTCGACGGCGGAGCGGCCGGGGGTGTTCCCGTCCGTGAAGTCGATCGAGCCGTCCTTCGACTGCCGGGAACGGATCTCCTCCACGGCGGCCCGGAGCACGGGCCACGCCGGATGGTCGATCACCCGCTCAACCGTGGAAGCTGAGGCTTCCCGCTCTTCACGCACAAGAATTTCCGTCATCACTACCCCTTAACCAGAGAAATTTCGCTTCGCTACGGTACCCGCTAAAGAATCTGCTGATCAACCGGGGCCACCGGAAGACATTCGGCGAATGTAGAGCACGGCCGCAAGTTTTCCCGTGTTGGACAGTACCCACGGTCACATCACTCACTCCTGCCGCTGGAGAGGCGTGGGTCACCCGCCCGGACGTCAGCCCGGCGCACCGTCCTGACACACATGGGTGAGGAGCGCGGAGACCTCCGACGCACAGCGGTGCGAACCGGCCCGCTGCCATTAGGCTGCGTGCTGGTTCACGGGGGCAGCCGTGGGTGGCTGTCCCTCTCCGGGGACGACCCCCGTCCCCGCGGATTGGAGGACTCGTGACCTTCCTCGCCATCGGACACCGCGGAGTCATGGGCGTCGAACCGGAGAACACCCTGCGCTCCTTCGTCCGGGCCGACCGCGCGGGCATGGACGTCATCGAGCTGGACCTGCATCTCAGCAAGGACGGCGCCCTGGTGGTGATGCACGACGCCGAGGTCGACCGGACGACCGACGGCAAGGGACCCATCGGCGACCTCACCCTCGCCGAACTGCGCGAGCTGGACGCGGGCCAGGGCGAGCGCATCCCCGTCTTCGAGGAGGTCCTGGACGCCGTCCGGGCGCCCCTGCAGGCCGAGATCAAGGATGTGGCGGCGGCCCGTGCCCTCGCCGAGGTGATGAACCGCCGCGACCTCACCGCCCGGGTGGAGGTGCTCTCCTTCCACGACGAGGCGCTGCTGGAGATCACCCGGCTGGTGCCCGGCGTCCGCACCGCCCTCGTCGCCAGCCGCTACGGCACCGAGGTCGTCGGCCGGGCGGTGGCCGCCGGCGCGACGACGCTGGTGCTCAACATCCGCCGGCTGACCCTGGAGATCGTCGAGAAGGCCCGGGAGGCCGACCTGCGGCTCATCGGCTGGACCGTCAACACCCAGGACCATCTGCGGCTCGCCCGGGCGTTCGGCCTCGACGGCGGCACCACCGACTTCCCGGAGATCAAGCGCACCTGCCGCTTCACCGCCTGAGCGGGGCGCCGCGCCCGGGCGCGGGCGCGGCGCCCTCAGCCGAGGGGTTTCACCAGCAGTTCGAAGCGGAGATCGCCGCGCCGCGGAATGCCGAAGCGCTCGTTCCCGTACGGGAAGGGGCTGGTGCGGCCGGTACGGCGGTATCCGCGCCGCACGTACCAGGCGATGAGGTCCTCCCGGGCGGTGAGCACCGTCATCTGCATCTCCCGCGCGCCCCACTCCTCCCGCGCGGTCCGCTCGGCCTCGGCGAGCACCACCCGGCCCAGCCCCTCCGCCTGGAGGGCGGGGCGGACGGCGAACATGCCGAAGTAGGCCAGATCACCGCGGCGCTCCAGCTGGCAGCAGGCGACGAGGGCGCCGTCCCGCTCGGCGACGAGCATCCGGCTGTCCGCGCCCGTCACGACCTCGGCGACCCCTTCGGGATCGGTGCGCTGCCCCTCCAGCAGATCGGCCTCGGTGGTCCAGCCGGCGCGGCTCGACTCGCCGCGGTAGGCGGACTCGACCAGCCCGACCAGCGCGGGCACGTCGGCCTCGGCCGCCGTGCGGAACGCGAGTCCGGCGGCGGGCTGGGAGGCGGTGGTTCCGGTGAGCTGGTCCATGGCGTGCGCTCTCTCTCGTACGGGCCCGCAGGCTCCGACGAGGCTAGCAAGGGGGCCGGAATCCGCGACAGCGGTCCGGGCGGTCGGTGGTGGTGGTGGTGCGTAGGGTCACCGGCATGGTGCATGTACTGAGCAGCCGGATTCTGCTGCGTCCCACCGATCCCGACCGGTCGAGGGCCTTCTACGGGGACGCCCTGGGGCTCGCCGTCCACCGGGAGTTCGGGACGGGACCCGAGCGCGGCACGGTCTACTTCCTCGGCGGCGGCTTCCTGGAGGTCTCCGGGCGCTCCGAGACCGCTCCCGCGCCCGGACTGCGGCTGTGGCTGCAGGTCGAGGACGCGGCCGCGGCCCACGAGGAGCTGTCCGCCCGGGGCGTGGAGATCCTGCGGCCACCGCTGAAGGAACCCTGGGGGCTGATCGAGATGTGGATCGCCGATCCCGACGGGGTGCGGATCTGCGTGGTCGAGATCCCCGCCGACCACCCGATGCGGTACCGGCCGGGGATCTGACGCGGGCCCGGCCCGCGGGCCGGGCCGCGTCCCGCCGTGCGCGCCCTCCCCGGCGCGCGTTCCGCTCCCCGCCGCTCCCCGAACTCCGTATGCCCCCGGTGCGCCCGTCGCTGCCTTCGTGCGCTCCCGTGCGGAGCGGCGGCACCGGGCAGCCTTCCCGGCGTACCGGCACCGGGGAGGTGAGCCGTGCACGGACCGCCGCTGATCGGCTGGCTGCTGACCGCTCTCTGCGGGGTGAGCGCCGTCTACTGCCTGCTGCGGATGCGCGCGGGCCCGTCAGCGCGGCGCGGGGAGGCGGGGGGCGAGGCCCTGATGGGGCTCGGTATGGCGGCGATGGCCGTGCCCGTCGCGGCGGTGAGCGGTCAGGGCTGGCTGCCGGCGGCGTTCGCCGGGGTGTTCGGGCTCTCCTGCGCGGTGTCGCTCGCCCTGGCCGCGGCCTCCCCGTGGAGAGGGAGCGCGGGCCTGCACCACGGCCACCACGCGGTGAGCTCCGCCGCGATGGTCCACATGGGGCTCGCCATGTCCGCCGCCCCGCACGCGTCGGGGCACGCCGGGCACGGGGCCGCCACACAGCAGACGGGCGGACTGCCGCTGCTCACCGGGGCACTCCTGGGGTACTTCGCGCTGTACGCGCTGTGGACCGGGCTGCGCCTGGCGCCGCTGCCGGCCGCGGTCCGCGGCACGGCAGCGGCCGGCGCCCCCGGGGCGGCCGCGGCCGGTGGTCCGGAGGGCCCGGTGTCCGTCGTGCGGGGAGCGGCCGGCCGCTCGCCGGGGAGCGGCGGGTCCGGGTCCGGGGACCTGCTGACCGTCTGCCGGCTGGTGATGGCGATGGCCATGGCCGCCATGCTGATGACGCTCTGAGGAGAGCGGCCCCCGGGTGTCCCTTTCACCCGGCTCGCCACCGGATCGCGCCGGTGGCGTGCGTCACTCCGCGGCCGGCGCCGTACCGGCGGGGCACTCCGCGCTCGTAGGCTGGCGGCCATGATGCTCCCGCTCGCGCTGATCGTCCTCGGCGGGCTCACCGCGGCCCTGGCCCCCCGTCTGCTGCGGCGTGCCGAGTGGCCGGACCGGGAACCGGTGGTCGCCCTGTGGGTGTGGCAGTGCGTGGTGGCCGCCGTGCTGCTGTGCGCCGTGCTCGCGATGGCGCTGACCGGCTCCGCCGCCTGGGAGCTCGTGCGCGGTCATGTCTTCGCGCCCGCGCCGCACGGCGTCGTCGAGGCCTACGCCTTCGGCGCGTACGGTCCCTGGTCCGGTGCGGTGGCGGTCGCGCTGGCCGGCGGGGGGCTGTGGAGCGCCGCGATGCTCGCCCGCGAGGTGCGCGGGGCCCGCGCGGAGCGCAGGCGCCGGCGTGCGGAGCTGCTCGCGCGCTCCCCCCGGCTGCCCGGTGAGCCCTCCCTGGACCAGGCCTCCCCGGGAGCGCCCGAGCCGGAGGACCGTCTCGTCGTCCTCGAAGGCGAACGCCCGGAGGCGTGGTGGCTGCCGGGCACCACGCCGCGGCTCGTCATCACCACGGCCGCGCTGCGCCGGCTGGGCCGCCGCCGGCTGGACGCCGTCCTGGCCCATGAACAGGGTCACGCGCGGGCGCACCACGACTGGCTGCTGTACTGCTCCGGCGCGCTGGCGACGGGCTTTCCGCGGGTTCCGGTCTTCGCCTCCTTCCGGGACGAGGTGCACCGCCTGGTCGAACTGGCGGCCGATGACGTCGCCTCACGCCGCCACGGGCGGCTGACGACCGCCCTGGCCCTGGTCGAACTCAACGAGGAGCGGGGCGTGTTCGGCCCCGTCCCCACGCCGCTGGCGCAGGTACCCGACCGGGTGAACCGGCTGCTGTCGGCCCGTCCGCGGCTGAGCCCCGCCCGCCGGCTGCGGCTGACGGCCGCCGCCGCGCTGGTCCCCGTGGTGCCGCTGTTGCTCGCCTTTGTACCGGGACTCAGCGCGCTGAAGTAGTTTCCGGGGGCCGATCGCGGCCAGGATGCAGTTCATGCGGACGTCCTCCCCACCGTCCCGGCCCCCAGCGGCCGCCGCCCCCACCGCGCGACCGGCCATCTCTGGGCCGCGGGCCTGTGCGCCCTCCCCGCCACCGTCCTGCTGGCGCTGGTCGCCGTGGAGTGGGGCCCGCTGCTCGCGCTCGACCGGACCGTCGCCACCGGGCTGCACGAATCCGCCCGGGAGAGCCCCGGCTTCACCCAGGTCAACCGGGTGCTCACCGACTGGGTCTGGGATCCCTGGACCATGCGGCTCGCGCTGCTGCTGGCCGTCCTGGCTCTGCTGCTGTCCCGCCGGGGCGGCGGACGGACGACCGCGCTGTGGCTGCTCGTGACCCTGCTGATCGGCTCGGTCCTCCAGCAGGGCCTGAAGTTCCTCGTCGACCGTCCGCGCCCGCGGTGGAGGGAGCCGGTGGACTCGGCGCACTACGCGGCGTTCCCGTCGGGACACGCGATGACGGCCGCGTTCGTCTGCGTCCTGCTGCTGTGGCTCGCCCACCGGGCGGGCGTGCGGGGAGCGCTGATGCGGGCCGCGGCGGCCGCGGCCGCCGTGTCCGTCGCCGGGGTCGGTTTCACCCGCGTCTACCTGGGGGTCCACTGGCCCTCCGACGTCGTGGGCGGCTGGCTGCTGGGAGCGGCCGCGGCCTCCGCGGCCGTCGCCGCCCATCACCGGTACGGGGCGCAACGTACGGAAACCCTTGAACCGCCGGGGACGGCGGGGGAATGATCACCGCATGGCGATCACCGGCGTGCTCTTCGACTTCTCCGGCACCCTCTTCCGCATCGAGACCGTGGAGCGCTGGCTGCGCGTCACCCTGGACCGGCTCGGGATCGCGGTGCCGGAGGCGGAGCTGGCGCACTGGGCGGAACAACTGGCCAGGGCGGGCGCGCTGCCCGGGGGATCGTCCCCGCACGGCATGCCCGAGCGTCTGGCCCCGCTCTGGGAAGTGCGGGACTGCGCCGCCGAACACCACCGGGAACTCTTCACCGGACTCGCGCGGGAGGCGGCGCTGCCCTGGCCGGAGGCGTACGAGGCCCTCTACGACCGGCACATGGAACCGGGTGCCTGGACCCCCTATCCGGACGCCTCCGAGGTGCTCGGGGCGCTGCGCGAGCGGGGCACGCGGATCGCCGTCGTGTCGAACATCGGCTGGGATCTGCGCCCGGTCTTCCGGGAGCACGGTCTGGACGGCTTCGTGGACACCTACGTGCTGTCGTACGAGCACGGCGTGGCCAAACCCGATGAGCGGCTCTTCCGGGCCGCCTGCGAGGCGCTGGACGTGACGCCCCGGGAGACGCTGATGGTGGGCGACGACGTACGGGCGGACGGCGGCGCGACGGCGGCGGGCTGCGCCCTGGAACTGGTGGAGCGGCTGCCGGTGGCCGAACGCCCCGACGGGCTGCGCCCCGTGCTCGGCCGGCTCGGCTGAGGCCGGCCCGGAATCCTTCCGAAACCGCCGTTTTCGGGCGATCCCCCGCGTCGCCCGAAAACGGCGGCGGTCTCGGAAACGCCTCTGAACAGGTCAGAGGCTGCACCACACTGAGTATATTGGCCCGGAGCCAGTCAACGCAGGAGTTACAGCATGTCCCCGCGAAGCGCATCGGTCAATGAAGAGTTGCGCCGTCGCTCCCGCGAACGGCTGCTCCAGGCGACGGTCGAACTGGTCGGCGAGCGCGGTTACGAGGCGACGACCTTGGCCGACATCGCCGACCGGGCGGGCTCGGCCCGCGGACTCGTCTCGTACTACTTCCCGGGCAAGCGGCAGCTGCTCCAGTCCGCCGTGCACCGGCTGATGCACCTGACGCTGGAGGCCGCGCTGCGCCGGGAGCCGCGCACCGAGGACGGCGAGGAACTGCTCGCCCGGGCCATCGACGCCATCCTCGGCATCGCCCGCGACCACCCCACGCTGATGCGCACCCACATGGCGGGCATCCTCACCGCCGAGGGTTTCGTTCAGTGCCCGGAGCAGCAGCGGCTGGCCGTGCTGCTCCGCGACACCGTCGTCCGCTACGGCTCCAGGCACCCGGACTCGGACTATCCGCTGCTGCGCGCCCTTCTCATGGGCGCGGTGGTGGCGGTCCTGCTGCCGGGGGCGCCGCTGCCCCCGGCGCTGCTGCGCTCGGAGCTGTTCCAGCGCTTCGGGCTGGAGTGGGAACTCGGCGTCCCGCCGGGCGAGGAGCCGCCCGGCGGGACGCTTCCGCGTGCCGCGGTTCAGCGGTAGTCGGGCTGCGTCTGCACGTTGAGCTCGTGCATCCGCACCCGCGCGGCGCCGGCCGTGCGGCGGTCGTCGACGCGCAGGACGTCGAAGCCCTTGGCGATGTCGTTCGAGTAGATGTGGCCGTTGTAGTAGTAGGCGGACCAGGAGCCGCCCAGGGTCAGGGTGTCGGCGGAGAGGGGGCCGCGCTCGAAGTAGCCGATCTCCTTCGGCCGGGACGAGTCGGTGAACTCCCAGACCGAGACGCCGCCCTGGTACCAGGCCTGGACCATGATGTCGCGGCCCTTGACCGGGATCAGCGAACCGTTGTGGGCCACGCAGTTCTCGGTGTCCGCCTGGTGGCGCGGGATCTTGAAGTAGCTGCGGAACACCAGTTCCCGGTGGTGGCCCCGGCGCTTCAGGTCGTAGATGCCGTTGGCGCCGCGGTCGGGTCCGACCTCGGCGTTGCAGGTCGCGGCACCGCCGCCGCCCAGTTCGTCGGTGAAGACGACCTTGTCGCCGTCCTCACTGAAGGTGGCCGAGTGCCAGAACGCGAAGTTGGTGTTGTCCCGCACCCGGTCGATCACCCTGGGGCGCGCCGGGTCGGAGATGTCCATCAGGATGCCGTCGCCCATGCAGGCCCCGGCGGCCAGCCGCTTCTTCGGGAAGGCCGTGATGTCGTGGCAGCCGGTGGTCTCGTAACTGCTGCCCTCGGAGCCGGAGTTGCCGCCGTCCGGGAAGAGGACGGGGAAGTCGATGACCGCCGAGCGCTCCGGTGCCTTCCGCGGGACCTTGATCACCGAGATGCCGTCGTGCGGCGGCCGGCAGTCGGGGAAGTCCTCGCTCGGGAAGTACGAGGAGACGTAGACGTACACATTGCGCTTCTCGGGCACCAGCGTGTGGGTGTGCGAGCCGCACGCGGTCTCGACGGCGGCGACGTAGCGGGGGTTCCGCTTGTCGCTGATGTCGAAGATCTTCATGCCCTCCCAGGAGGACTTCTCGCTGGCCGGCTGGGAGGTGCTGTTGCAGGAGTTGTCGCTGCGCGAGGAGTCGGTGGAGAGGAAGAGCAGGTTCCCGGAGACGGAGATGTCGTTCTGGCCGCCGGGGCAGAGCACCTGGCTCACGGTCCTCGGGGACCGCGGGTTGCCGATGTCGTAGATGGTGAAGCCGTCGTAGTTGCCGGCGAAGGCATAGCGGCCCTGGAACGCCAGATCGGTGTTCAGGCTGCCGAGGGCGCCCTTGCCGACACTGGCGAGGTGTTTGATGTTCTTGCTGTGGACGATCTCGTCCACACCCGGGATGTCGCCGTTCTCCATGGCCGCGCGGGTGTCGGCCGCGAGCTCCTTCGACATCCGCTTCCCGTCGGGCGCGTCACCGGGGTCGGGTGTCGCGGCCGCGGGACCTGCGGCCAGGAATGAGGCGATCAGCCCGAAGGCCGCCACCGCCACGCCCAGGCGTCTGCGCCGCACGCGGGGTATGTGCAACGACGTCACTGAGACCTCCCTCGTTTACCGTTCAACGGCGAACGGTGTGTCAACTCCGCAGTATCGCCGCCCACATGTACATATCAACAGTGATTAACGAAGATGTGTTCGTAGCCGGTGTCCACTCCGACCCGACCCTGGAGGTTCCGTGTTCCACCGCCGGATGACGGGCCGCGCCCGTTCGCTGCTCCTCGCGTCCACCGCGGCGGCCGCGGTACTGGCCCTCCCGGCCTGCGAGGCGGACGGTTCCGCCCCGGCGAAGGCGGACGGCGGGCCCTCCGTGGTCGCGCCGGGCAAACCGGGCGAGGCGGCCGAGACCCTCTCGGCGGACGAGGCCAGGAAGGCCGGCCGCGAGGACTCCGTCCCCAACGCGGCCGATGTGCGCTTCGTGCGGATGATGATCGTCCACCACCGGCAGGCCCTGACCATGGCCGCGCTCGCGGACAAACACGCGGACTCGAAGGGCGTCAAGGGGATCGCGCGGCGGATCGCGGCGGCGCAGGGCCCAGAGATCGGGGCGCTGGAGGGCTGGCTCGACCAGCGGGGCGAGCCGCGCGAGGAGAAGGAGGGGCACGGGCACGACCACGGTGCGATGCCCGGCATGGCCACGCAGGCGGAGCTCGACCGGCTCTCGGCCGCCCGCGGGGACGCCTTCGACGAGCTCTTCGTCAAGCTGATGACCACTCACCACCAGGGCGCGGTGACCATGGCCACCGAGGTGCTCAAGGAGGGGAACGACGTGCTAGTGGAGGAGATGGCCACCGAGATGAGCGTCCAGCAGACCGCGGAGATCGGGCGGATGCGGGAGTTGTGACACCCCCGGCGGGCCGGCTTTCCCGGCGGGCGGTGGCGGAGAGCGGGAGCCGCCGCCCCGTCCGTCCCCGCCGCCGCGTCAGCCCTCGCCGCGCCGGCCCTCGCCGCGCCCGTCCCCGTGGAGCCGGCCCGCCTGGAGAGCGGCGGCCCGGAGCAGGCTGTCGAGCAGGCCCGGAAAGAGTGCGTCGAGATCGTCGCGGCGGAGGCCGTTCATCTTGGCCGTCCCCCGGTAGCACTGGCTGATCACGCCGCTCTCGCGCAACACCCTGAAGTGGTGCGTGGTCGTGGACTTGCTCACCGGGAGGTCGAAGAGCGAGCAGGACAGCTCCTCCTCGGCGGTGGCGAGACTCCGGACGATGCGCAGCCGCATGGGGTCGGAGAGCGCGTGCAGCACGTCTTCGAGCCGGATCGCGTCCCGTGGCGGATGGTCCAGGGTGCGGCTCGGGGCGGGGGTGGTCACGGCGGCTCCTCGGAACGGGGCTCCTCATTGTACGAAGACTCTCGTAGTTTGACATCCACCGTACTACGATGCCTATCGTACGAGCCGTCCCGACCGCCGACTCCGCCCGGAGGCTGCCGTGAGCCGTTTGTTCACCCCGTTCACCCTGCGTTCGCTGACCGTCCCCAACCGTGTGTGGATGGCCCCGATGTGCCAGTACTCCGCGCCGCACACCGGACCCGGCGCGGGAGTGCCGGGCGACTGGCACGCCACGCACTACGCCTCGCGCGCCGTGGGCGGCACCGGCCTCATCCTCGTCGAGGCCACGGCCGTCAGCCCGGAGGGCCGGATCAGCCCCGGGGACCTGGGCCTGTGGAACGACCGCCAGGCCGAGGCGTTCCGCCGCATCACGGGTCTCCTCGAGGACCAGGGCACCGTCCCCGGCATCCAGCTCGCCCACGCCGGACGCAAGGCGTCCACCGCCCTGCCGTGGCAGGGCGGCGCACCGCTGTCCGCCCCGGAGGGCGGCTGGCGGCCGCTCGGGCCGAGCCCGCTGCCGTTCGACGAGGGACATCCGGTGCCCGCCGAGCTGTCGGTCCGGCAGATCGACGAGGTGGTGCGGCAGTTCGCCGAGGCCGCCCGGCGGGCCCTGGCCGCCGGCTTCCGGGTGGCCGAGGTGCACGGGGCACACGGCTACCTCATCGGGGAGTTCCTGTCCCCGCACAGCAACCGGCGCACCGACGCCTACGGCGGCTCCTACGAGAACCGCATCCGGCTCGCCCTGCGGGTGGTGGACGCGGTGCGCGAGGTGTGGCCCGACGGCCTGCCCGTCCTCTTCCGGGTCTCGGCGACGGACTGGCTCGCGGAGAACGGGGCGGACGGGAGCGCGGGCTGGACGGTGGACGACACCGTGC
Organism: Streptomyces sp. MNU89; assembly: GCF_020982505.1. Taxonomy (NCBI): domain Bacteria; kingdom Bacillati; phylum Actinomycetota; class Actinomycetes; order Kitasatosporales; family Streptomycetaceae; genus Streptomyces; species Streptomyces sp. MNU89. The sequence goes on from NZ_JAJKLL010000001.1 coordinate 543,822, forward strand.
GGCTGGCCGCGGACCTCCGGGCACACGGGGTGGACCTCCTGGACGTCTCCAGCGGCGGCAACGCCCCGCGGGTGCGCATCCCCACCGGGCCCGGCTACCAGGTGCCCTTCGCCGAGCGGGTGCGGACCCGAACCGGGATGCCGGTCGCGGCGGTCGGCGAGATCACCGGGGCGCGCCAGGCGGAGGAGATCCTCACCGCCGGCCGGGCCGACGCGGTGCTGCTGGGCCGGGAACTGCTCCGCGACCCCTACTTCGCCCGGCGCGCGGCACGGGAACTGGGTGCCGCCGCGCCCGTCCCCGTTCCGTATCTGCGGGCGGGCTGACCTGGTACGGCGCCGTGGCGGAACGCCGTTGTCAGTGGGCCGGTGCAGACTGTGACCCACGCAACACGACCACGTTCCGGAGGTGCCGAGATGACCGAAGTCCTGCTCGCCGTGGGGACCCGCAAAGGACTCTTCCTCGCCCGCCGGCGGAGCTCCGCCGGCGGGAAGGGCGGGGAGTGGGAGTTCGACGGCCCGCACTTCAACGCCCAGGCGGTCTACTCCATCGGCATCGACCAGCGGCCCGGCGGCACCCCGCGGCTGCTGGTCGGCGGCGACAGTTCGCACTGGGGCCCGTCCGTCTTCCGCTCCGACGACCTCGGCGCCACCTGGCAGGAGCCGAAGCGCCCGGCCGTCCGCTTCCCGGAGGACACCGGCGCCTCACTGGAGCGGGTCTGGCAGCTGCAGCCGGCCGGCCCGGCCGAGCCCGGCGTGGTCTACGCCGGCACCGAGCCGGCCGCGCTCTTCCGCTCGGAGGACGGCGGCGAGACCTTCGAGCTGGTCCGCCCCCTGTGGGAGCACCCCACCCGCGACCGGTGGGCGCCGGGCGGCGGCGGGGAGGCCGTGCACACGGTCCTCACCGACCCGCGCGACCCTCGCGCGGTGACGGTCGCGGTGTCCGCCGCGGGCGTGTTCCGCTCGCTGGACGGCGGTGCGAGCTGGGATCCGTCGAACACCGGGATCTCGGCCGTCTTCATGCCCGACCCCCACCCGGAGTTCGGGCAGTGCGTCCACAAGATCGCCCGCGATGCCGCCGACCCGGACCGGCTCTATCTGCAGAACCACTGGGGCGTCTACCGCAGTGACGACGCCGGGGCCCGGTGGACCTCCATCGGCGACTCCCTGCCCTCGGACTTCGGTTTCCCCGTCGTCGCGCACCCCCGCCGCGGCGACGTCGCCTACGTCTTCCCGCTCAACGCCGACGCGGACCGGGTGCCGGCCGGGCGCCGCTGCCGGGTCTTCCGCACGGAGGACGCGGGCAGGAGCTGGCAACCGCTCGGCACGGGCCTGCCCGAGGCCGCGCACTACGGCCCGGTCCTGCGGGACGCGATGTGGTCCGACGGCGCCGACCCGGCCGGGATCTACTTCGGCAACCGCAACGGCGAGCTGTACGCGAGCGCCGACGAGGGCGAGAGCTGGCGCCAACTCGCCTCCCACCTCCCGGATGTGCTCTGTGTCCGGGCCGCGGTGATCGGCTGAGCCGGATTGCCGGGAGCGGCAACGAGCCTGTGTGGGGAGCCAGTAGAGTGACCGCCCGTGGCTGCACGACCATTGAACGAGATCGTCGAACCGGGCTGGGCGAAAGCCCTCGACCCGGTCGCCGGGCAGATCGCCGCGATGGGGGACTTCCTCCGCGCGGAGATCGCCGCCGGGCGCACCTACCTGCCCGCCGGGCCGAATGTGCTGCGCGCCTTCCAGCAGCCCTTCGACGAGGTACGGGTCCTGATCGTGGGGCAGGACCCCTATCCCACACCCGGGCACGCGGTGGGGCTGAGCTTCTCCGTGGCCCCCGAGGTCCGTCCGCTCCCCGGCAGCCTGGAGAACATCTTCCGGGAGCTGCAGAGCGACCTCGGAGTGGAGCGGCCCTCCAACGGCGATCTGACCCCCTGGACCCGGCAGGGCGTGCTCCTGCTCAACCGGGCGCTGACCACCGCCCCGCGCAGACCCGCGGCGCACCGCGGCAAGGGCTGGGAGGCCGTCACCGAACAGGCCATCCGGGCCCTCGCGGAGCGGGGCCGCCCGCTGGTGGCGATTCTGTGGGGACGGGACGCGCGCACTGTGCGCCCGCTGCTCGGCCCGCTCCCGGCGGTGGAATCCGCGCATCCCTCCCCCATGTCCGCCGACCGCGGCTTCTTCGGTTCCCGCCCGTTCAGCCGCGCCAACGACCTCCTCGTACAACAGGGCGGCCGGTCGGTCGACTGGCGTCTGCCCTGACGTGCGGCGCGGGCGCGGGGGTCCGCTGCCGCGCACGGCACCCCGGCAGCCACCGCCGGCCCGCCCGGTGTGGCCGGTACGGGCCTCCGGTCCTCCGGCTGGCCATGCGGTTCCGGGTGTGGTGCGCCGAGGGCGGGCGGCCTGCCCTCCGCGGTCGTGGAGCCGCCTCCTGCCGCGCCGCGTACGGAGCCCGGCTCTGCTCCTCCCGCGTGTCCCCCGCAGGCCGAGCCGGCGGTTCACGGCGCTCGCCGGCGTGCCCTCCGGCGCCGCTGCGGTCGCCGGCCGCGGGGAAGGGAGCGGAGCGTGAGTGAATCCCGAGGGGCCGACGCGGCCCCTGGCGTCCCCGGCCGCGGGGGCCACCGCCCGCCGCCCGGTGAGCCGGAAGGCACCGGCGGTGCGGCCCGCTGGGTGATCGGGGTCGACTCCGGCGGCTCCGGACTGCGCGTGGCCATCGCCCGCGCGGAGGACGGCGGGCAGGTCGGGGAAGCGATCCGGGCCGAACCCGTCCGGACCGGCCCCCGGGGCATCGACGCCGGGCATCTGCTCGCCTGCCTGCTGCCCGCCGCAGGGGAGTTGCTGGCCCGTGCCGGCGCCGGGGAGGCCGGGCGGCGGCCGGAGGCCCGAGGGTCCGTGGCAGCGGTGGCGGTGGGCGCGGCCGGAATGGCCACGCTCGGCGATGATCTGCGGGCCCGGCTGCCGCAGGCCCTCGCCGCCGAACTGGGCGTCCGCCGGCTGGCGCTGGCGGCCGACGCCGTCACGGCCTACGCGGGTGCCCTCGGTCAGCGGACGGGCGCGGTCGTCGCGGCGGGCACCGGTGTGATCGCCCTCGGCGCGGACCTGGACGCGCCCCCGGGCGACGGTGGCCTCTCTCTTCCTCCGGCGACACACCACGGCTCCGGGCCGGTCCGTGGCCCCCGGGTCTCCGACGGGCCCGGCGGGCGTCCCGCTCCCCGTCCGCCCGGCCGCACGGACACCCCTCCCGGCGGCCGTGCCTCTCCCGAGGCCGCTCCGGCCTCCGGCGGAGCCCTGTACTCCTCCGGGCCGGGCGGCCGTTGGCGGCGGGCCGACGGCTGGGGCCATCTGCTGGGCGACTGCGGCGGGGGCGCCTGGATCGGCCGTGCCGGCCTGGAGGCGGCCCTGCGTGCGCACGACGGGCGCCGGGGCGGCTCGGCGGCGTTGCTGGACCGGCTGGAGGCGGTCTTCGGCCCGGCCGACGGCCTCCCCGCCCTGCTCTATCCGCGGACGGACCGCGCGGCCGTCCTGGCCTCGTTCGCGCCGGAGGTCGCCGCCTGCGCCGGGACGGACCCGGTGGCGGCCGGAATCCTTCAAGACGCGGCCCGCGGGATCGCGGAGACCGCGGCCGCCGTCTGCCCGCCCGCCGCCGGCTGCCCGGTGGCATTCACCGGCGGCCTCTTCGGGATCGGGCCGCCGCTGCTCGTGCCGGTCCGGGAGGAGTTGTCCCGGCTCGTGCCGGAGGCGTGCCCGGTGGAGGCCGAGGGCGGCCCGCTCGACGGTGCTCTGCGGATCGCCGGTGCACTCGCCGGCGGCACCCTGCGGCTCCCCGTCGACGGAAACATGCTGGCCCTCTGGCCGCGGCCGCCCGCACCCGACTGACTTACTCCGGGTAACAACACAAACCACCGGACGAAAACGGACGAAGAGTACGCGGCCGCACCCTCCCCGAACACCAAAGCCCTCCAAAGGGTTAACATGCGGCGCCATGAGCACCCCCACAGGGCCCGCACCCGGCCTGCCCGTACGAATGCCGCGTCCCCGCCAGCCCGGTCGGCACCGGAAACCGGAGCCGCTGGCGGCGCCCGAGGGTGCCCCCGCGCTGGTGCTGGCGGTGCCCGGCACGCCCGACGCGGCCTCCCGCAGCCTGGCGGAAGAGGTCGTCAGCATCGCCCGGTCCGAACTGCCGGGCCTGCACGCCCACATCGGATACATCGACGGCGGCGACGACGAGTTCCCCGCGCTGCCGGCCGTGCTCTCCCAGGCCGCGGCCGACCGCACCGCCCGGCTGGCCCGCGCCACCGCGGCGGCCGAAGGCGCCGAGGAAGAGGGCGGACGGACCCCGGTCATCGGTGAGGACGCCCCCGACGCCGTCGTGGTGCCGCTGCTCGCGGGCCCGGACAGCGCGCTGGTCCGCCGCATCCGGCAGGCCGTCATGGACAGCCGCACGTCCGCCGAGCTGACCGAGGCCCTCGGCCCGCACCCGCTCCTGGCGGAGGCCCTGCACGTGCGCCTGTCGGAGGCCGGGCTCGCCCGCGCCGACCGGGCGCGCCTGTTCACCGTCGCCACGGCCGCCGACGGCATCATCCTCGCCACCGTCGGCGGTGAGGACGCCGTCCAGGCCGCCGGCATCACCGGCATGCTCCTCGCCGCCCGGCTCGCGGTGCCGGTGCTCGCCGCCGCGCTGGACGTCGAGGGTTCCATCGCGAAGGCCGCCGAGGAACTGCGGGGCTCCGGTTCGGCACAGCTCGCGCTCGCGCCGTACCTGATCGGGCCCGAGCTTCCCGAAGGACTGCTGGAGGCGGCCGCCGCCGAGGCCGGCTGCCCCTCGGGCGAGTCCCTGGGCGCCTATCCGGCGATCGGCAGGCTGGTGCTCTCGCAGTACGCGGCCGTCCTGGGCATCACACCGCAGCAGGCGCAGCCCCTGCGCTGACCGGCCGGGACACGGGGCCCCGCGCAGGCGGCGGCCCGGTCCCGCATTCCGGGGGGCGGCGGCCGTACAACGGCCCCGCCCTTCTCCGTGTCCGGGAAGCGACGTGCCCTTCCCGCTGCCGCGCCGGCTCACCCGGCCCGCCGGGGCGCGGCCCGGCCCGCCCGTCCGTCCCCCGGGGGCGTCGGCCGTCGCGTCACCACCGGAGGGCCCCGGCGACGCGGCCCGGAGAAGACCGGCACCCGGCACACCGTTTCAGCGGGGCACAAAGGCGTTCGGAACCCCCTGAGCGCCGTGTCCCGGCCGCTCCCGGCCCCCCGTGCCTCAGCGCGGCTCAGGAGGAGGCCAGCGGCGCGCGCGGAGAACTCCGCAGCGGCGCGGCGAGCGAAACGAGCGCCGCCTCCAGACCCTGCAGACAGGCGAGGGCCCGTTCGGTGCCCGGGTGCTGCGGTGTCTCCGCGACGGCGGGCCCGGCGGCCACCACCGCGGCTCCGGGGGTCACGAGCGCGGCCACGGCCGATTCCACCCGCCGGCAGGCGTCGGTCAGCCGGGAGTCATGGGAGGCCTCCGGGTCGGCGGCGAGCTCGGAGAGGTCCCGCAGCCGCTCGGCGCACTCGTCGAGCAGGGCGACGATCCGGCGGGCCCGTTCCCTGCGGGCGGTGAACGGGTTGAGCGGATGGAGGAGCGGGGCCACGGAGACGCGCACCCGGGCGAGGAGCCCCTCGAGTGCGGCGGCGTGCGGCGCCGGGTCGGCGCCGCCGTCACCGGCCAGCCGCCGGGAGGCCTCCGTCGTGCACTGCCGGACACACAGCAGGGAGCGCTGGATCCAGGCGTCCGTGGCGGCGTGCGTGGTGACGGGGAGGACGACGGCCACCGCCGCCACGACGGCCACCGCGCCGACCAGCGTCTCCGCGACCCGCAGGGCGAGCAGCGCCTCGTCCAGTACGCCGAGCAGGCCGTAGAGCAGCCCGGCCATGACGGTCACGAAGAACATCATCCAGCTGTAGGACAGCGGCGCCGTGTAGAAGACGCCGAAGACGCAGACGGCCACGAGGACGGCGGTCGGGGCGGGCTCGCCGTGCAGCGGTACGGCGGTGAACAGCCCGGCGGCGACCCCCGTGACGGTGCCCACCACGCGCCGCCAGCCGCGGACCAGGGTCTCGCCGCGCGAGGCGGTGTTGACGAAGATCCACCAGACGGTGCCCACCGCCCAGTACCACCGCTCCTGCGACAGCGCCTGGCCCAGGCCGAGGGCGAGCCCGCCCGCGACCGCCACCTGGACGGCCTGCCGGGTGCTCGTCCGGGCGAGGCCGCGGCCTCCCGGCGGGGGCGGCGGGACGGGCGGGGCCATCCGCCGTTCGTAGCACCAGAGGCCGAAGCGGACCGCCGAGGAGGCGAGCAGGGCGAGGGCCATGGCGGCGTACAGGCCGGGAAGCTGGCCCGGGAGCGCCCGCAGGAACTGCGCCACGAAGAAGGTCATGAACGCGAAGGTGCCCAGGGCATGGCCCCGCGGGCCCCAGCGCCGTGCGTACACGCCGGCGCCGGCGACCGCGAGGAACGCCGCGTCGCGCAGGAACGGCTGGTCGTGCAGCACGGTCGCCAGGGCGAGAACCGGGAAGCCGGCCACCGGGAACAGGGCGGTGGTGGCGGCCTGCCGGCGGACGGTCGTGTCGGTGACCGTGAAGAGGGCGAGGAGCGCCGTCAGACCGCCGGCGATGACGGCGGGGAGCTCGTGGCCGGTGAGCAGGGACAGGCTCACCGCGAGACCGATGCCCAGGACGGCCCGCAGCGCGCTGCGCAGGCGCAGCCGCTCCGGATCCGGAGCCACGAACATCCTCTTCAGCACTCTTTCCGCCCTCCCGACGCCCCGGCACGAAAAAGGCGCCGCGGAAGTCCGCAGCGCCATCGACGCATCCATGAGAGCATCCCCGCACCCATGTGCTCAAGCGAGGCCCGGTCCACTGGGCCAATGGCACAGCCCGGGGCGGAGATCACCGGCGGTGGGCGTGCCAATGGCTGCGAAACCGTGCGGGCGCGGCGGAAACGGGCAGGGCCGGGCGGAAACAGGCGGGGCCGGGCTGCCGGTGGTCACCCGGGCGGCGGCGCGGGCGGTCGGCGGGCCAACCCGAGCGGTGCCCCGGCAGCCGGTCACGGGAGTGGCCGCGTCGGCCTCCTCACACCCGGGCGCCTCCGGTCCCGCCCCGTCGGGAATGCTTCCCCGGCCGGGCCGCTCTCCGGGCCGGCTCCCCGTCCCGGCGCGGGGAAACGGCCGGCGGAATGCGCACGTGGATGCGTGATGCCCGGTCCGGGCGCACGGAGAGAGAACACGGCTTGCGCGGAGAGAGCGGAATGCGGAGGGGACCGGAAACACCGGGGCCGCGTATCGGGTATCCGGCGCCGGCATCGGGTGAATCCGGCAGTCGGGCCGCCCCCGTCGGTGAATACGCGGCGGGCGCGTTTCCAAGTGCGGCCCGGTGAATTCAAACAGGTCACCCAATACACCGTCACCGGTGGAATTCCGGCAGTGACGGGTGGGGCTGCGGAAGGCGGTGCGGTGGGCGGGCGGAGAGCGCCGGAAAGGGAGCGGGGGCGGGTCAGCCGACCATGATGCCGCCCGGCCCTCGGGCCCTCCGCCGATCTGCGGGCCCGGTCCCCGCCGTGCTGCGGCATCGGCCCCGGCCGATCTGGAGGCCCGGCCCCCGCCGTGCTGCGGCCCCGGCCCGCGGCCGAGCTGCGGCCCCGGCCCGCCGGGCCCGGCACCGTCCGCGGGTGCCGGGCGGCTGCCCGCCAGGACGCGCCGACCGGCCGCCCCGTACACCCGTTCCACGGCGAGCCGGATCACCAGGCGCCGCTCCGCCACCATCGCGGCCCGGAAGCCCTCCCAGTCCGGGTGCTCACCCTGGAAACCGCGGAAGACCCGGACCAGTTCATCGGCGACCGCGTCGTGCGGATCGGTGGTGATCGGCGTCAGTTCGGCCTCGCCCTCGGCCACCATGTAGGAGAAGCCGTTGCTGCTGGTGACGTAGAAGCTCGCGCGCGGATCGCGGCGCAGATTACGGGTCTTGGCCCGGTTGTAGGTCACCATGAGGCGGATGACGCGGGACTGGGGATCGTAGGCGTAGCCGACGTTGGAGAGCTGGGGACGGCCGTCGCGCTTGAGGGTGACGAGCGTGCCGATGTGGTGCGCCTGCAGAAGCTCGTACAGGGCACTGTCGCCGGTTTTTCCCATGGGCTCGGTCATGCGGTGAGAATACGGGGCCGACAGGACGGCGGAACAGGTCCGAGAGGCCGTAACGGCTGGACATTTCAGGGGAGTTCGGCGGGCTGTACGCTGCTGTCCGGAGGTTTTTCGCCCGGTGCCGTCGCGGTTTTCCCGCCACCGCCGGGGGTTTTCCTGTGCGCGCGGACAACGGATTTCCGGATTCCGCTCCGTGGGCCGTTCCGCGGTACGGAAGGGGACACGCATTCTCCCATTGTCCCGGCCGTAGGTCCCCGGCGGACGGGCGGCGGGCGGCGGTTCCGTACGCGCAAGACGGTGCCCTCGCCGCCCGCGGGGGATGTGAGGCGGACGAGGGCACCGTGGTCCGTGTGGTCACGTGGTGGACAGGGCTTCCGTGGGAGGCAGTCGCGCGGCGCGCAGCGCGGGATAGAAGCCGGCCAGGCCGCCGATCACCAGGGTCGCGCCGACCCCGCCCGCCATCGCCCAGACCGGCACCACCGAGGGCCAGCCCTGGTAGGTGGCGTAGCCGGAGGTGACGGCGATGCCGAGCAGGACCCCGCCGATGCCGCCGAGCGCGGACAGCAGCAGCGCCTCGCAGAGGAACTGGTTGCGGACCTGGCCTCGGGTGGCCCCCAGGGCGCGGCGCAGACCGATCTCCGACCTGCGTTCGAGTACCGAGATGACCATGGTGTTGGCCACCCCCACACCGCCGACGAGCAGGGCGACCGCGCCGAGCCCCAGCAGCAGTCCGCTGAGGGTGTCGTCGGTGGCCTGCTTGGCGGCGAGCACGTCGGAGGGCCGGGAGACGTTGGCCTCGCTGGGGTTCTCCGGGTTGGCGGTGGCACCGAGGATCGCCTGTACGCCGGTGACGGCCGCCTCCTCCACACGGGTGTACACCGTCGTCGGGTAGCCGTCGAAGCCCAGTTCCTCCTCGGCGAAGGTCCAGCCGGTCAGCGCGGCGGAGTCCAGCTCCGGGACGAGTTCGTTGGGGGCCAGCAGGCCGACGACGGTGACCCACTGCCCGGCCATCCACACCTTCGTGCCGGTCCCGGCCCGGAACACCCCGAGCTGCTCCGCGGCCGTGGGGCCGAGCACCACGGCCGGGTACCGCTGGTTGGCCGCGTTCAGCCACCGGCCGTCGACGATCTCCGCACCGGCGGTGTCCGGCAGATCGGTGCGGGCCGCGTAGACGTTGAGGCCGCCGGTCTCCTCCTCGGGGATGTGGTCGTTGCGGTAGACCTTGGCCCCGGTCTTGCCGAGGGCGGAGACCGACTCCACCTCCGGGATGTTCCCGATCATCTCCACGGACTGGTCCGGCAGATGGGCGGCGCCGCCGCCGAAGGACTGGCCGGGGGTGACGGTGAGCAGGTTGGTGCCCAGCGCGGAGAGCCGGCGGTTGAGGTCCTCGGTGCTGGAGGTGGAGATGCCCACCACGCCGACCATGGCGGCGATGCCGATGGCGATGCCGAGCGCCGACAGGAACACCCGCAGGGGCCGGGAACGCAGTCCGGAGCCGCCCACCCGCAGGACGTCGGCCGGGTTCATCCGGGCCGGCCTGGGGCGGGGCGGTGCCGGGCGAGACGGAGCCGGGCGCGCCGGCTCCTTCACGGTGGTCATCGCACGGCCTCCCCCGCGGTCAGGGCGGCGGGCACCGGGGCCGGCGTGAGGGCCCCGCCGCCGTCCGGGCCGGCGGCGAGCGCGGGTCCGGCGCCGTCCGAGTCGTGTTCGATCCGGCCGTCGCGGATCCGGACCTCGCGCGGCAGGGAGGCCGCGATGTCCCGGTCGTGGGTGATCACCACGACCGTGGTACCGGCCCGGTGCAGCTCGTGCAGCAGCTCCATCACCACCAGGCCGGAGCGGGAGTCCAGCGCGCCGGTGGGCTCGTCGGCGAGCAGCAGCGGCGGGTCGCCGAGCACCGCGCGGGCGATGGCCACCCGCTGTTTCTCACCGCCGGAGAGCTGGTGCGGCTCGTGGTGGAGCCGGTGGCCGAGGCCGACCCGGCGCAGGGCGCGCTCGGCGAGCCTGCGCCGCTCGGCGCGCGGGCGGCCGCTGTAGAGCAGCCCGTCCGCGACGCTGTCCAGGGCCGGGATGCCGGGGGCGAGGTGGAACTGCTGGAAGACGAAACCGATCGTTCCGGCGCGCAGCGCGGACAGCTCGCGGTCGCTGAGGTGGTCGATGTCGTGCCCGTCGATGCGCACGGTGCCGGCGGTGGGGCGGTCGAGGGTGCCCATGATGTTGAGCATCGTGGACTTCCCGGAGCCCGACGGGCCGACGACGGCCAGCAGTTCGCCGCGCCGGATGACGAGCCCGGCGTCCCGCAGCGCCGTCACGTCCCCGTACGTCTTGCGGACCCCGGACAGTTCGACCACCGGGCTGGCTGCATCGGTCACTTGGGGACCCCCACGACCAGGCCTTCGGTGATGCCCTTGCCGGACACCTCCACCAGGCTGTCCGCGAACATGCCGAGCTTCACCGCACGCCGCTCCACGGTGCCGTCCGCGTCGACGACCTCCACGGCGTAGCCGCCGCCGCGCTCCGCCACCAGCGCGTTGACGGGGACGGCGAGGACGTTCTCGCGGGTCTCCGCCTTCAGCGTGACCTCGACGCCGGCGGCCTGGTAGCGGCCGAGCCCCTTCTGCTTCCCGATCTCCAGCTCCACGGGCAGGGTGGGGTCCTCGTTCCCGCCGCCGCCGTTCCCGGGACCGCCGGAGCCGGCGTCGCCGGCCTCTCCGGAGCCCGAGAGGGTGCCCACATCCGTGACCTCCGCCCGGACGGTGCTGTCGTCCGGGAGGGTGACGGTGGCCTTGGTGCCCTTCTCGACGAGGTCCTCGTACCGCACGTCGAGATCGACGGTGACGATGCGTTCGGTGCCGGTCCAGGTCAGGACGGTGCCGTTGAGCAGGGCGCCGGGGGAGGTCTTCACGTCGGCGACGCGCCGGGCACCGGGCGCCACCACGGCGTCCCCGGGCCCGACCCTGCCGGTCTCCTCGCGGCCGAGGTCGTCCTGCCAGTCCCGGACGGCCTCGGCGGTGGTCTCCGTGTACGCGTCGTCGACGGTGAAGCCGGTGTAGCCGAGTTCGGAGAGGTTCTTCTCCAGGATCTTGACGTCGCCGCCCTCACTGCCCGGCCCCAGGGCGCGGTAGAAGGGCGTGGAGCCGTAGAGCAGCGGGACCTTCTCCTCGTCGGCGCGGTAGACGGTGCCGCCGCGCTTGATGACGTCGCCGTCCTCGGGCACCCAGGTGATGATCCCGGCGGTCCCGCCGTCGCCGCCGGTGCCGTTCTGCGCCGGCTGCCCGCTCCCGGCTCCGGCCGGGGCCTGGACGGCCGAGGCCTCGCCGTAGCCGAGGTTTCCGTCGACCGTCTCGGTGCGGGTCAGGGTGGTGCGCCGGATCTCGGCGGTCTTCGGCGGGGCGGATGGGGCGGCGTTCGCCTCTCCCGCTCCGTCGCCGCCGAGGGCCCCGGTGGTGGCGGCGCCGGCCGCCGCGACCACGGTGATCGCGGCGGCCACGATCATCGAGGTGCGCAGCGGACGGCTTCTGCGGTGGTTCGCCGGCGGGGCCGCGGCCCCGCCGTCGTCGCCGCTGCCGGCGGCGGTCTCCGCCGGCTTCTCCCGGGTTTCGAGGTCCCGGGCCGTTTCCCGGGGCCCGGGGTCCCCGGGGGTCTCCCGGGTGTCGGCCCCGGCCGCCGGGCGGTCGGCCACCTCGCCGGGGGTGCGCAGTTCCAGGGCCGCGGAGGGATCGCCGGACGGGCCCGGACGGTCCGCCCCCTCGTCCCGCTCGCGCTCCTGTGTCCCGTCCGGTGCCGTCACTGTGCGCCGCCGCCCGAGATCGTCACGCCGCCGCCGGGCCACTTGTCCTGACAGGCCGCCCGGGCCTGCTGGAACTCGTCGTCGGCCGGGTTGATGCCGGAGCCGGCGAAGTCGATCCCGAGGTTGTTGCCGTTGATCTCGGGGTCGGGGAACTTGGGGAGGCCGTTCTCGCGCATGCACTTCGCCCAGGCGGCGACCTTCGCCGAGTCCAGCGGTTCGCCGTTGCCGCCGCCCCCGCCGAGCTGTCCCTGGGGCATCTTGTCGCGGCACGCCTCCTGCGCGGACCTGAAGGACTCGGAGTTCGGGTCGACGTTGCCGTCGCCCGGGCTCAGCGCGATGCCGCCGCCCTCCTGCTGCTGCGGGTCGGGGAAGCCGGCCACCCCGTTGTCGCGCATGCACTGCGAGAAGGCCAGCGCCTGCTCGAAGGGGCTGCCGGGCGAGGCGCTCGCGTCGGACTTGGTGTCGTCGGCGGAGGCGGCCGACGAGTCGTCGGAGCATCCGCTGAGGAGGGCGCCGGTCAGCAGGACCGACGCCGCCAGCAGGGTTTTGGCCACGGTGGGCTTGGTTGTGGTGAACATGGGGCCAAGTTGTACGCGGGCGCCGGTCACACGGCGGACACAAGCACTGTCACCGCGGCGTTACCCCGGCCGGTGCAGACTGCCGGTGGATCTCCTCCGGTCCGCGGGGGCCCGGACCGCCCGGCGCCCCCTCGCCGTCCCACGCCCCTCACCGTCCCGCGGCCCTGCCTCCGCAGCCCTCCTCACGCCCGCCGCCTCACCGTCCGCCCGCCACCGGGAACACCGGGGCCTCCGGGCGGCCCGGGGCACCGCGGCGGCCGCCGCCCGCGCCGTCGAGGCCGCCCACCCCGGCGATACCCCGGTCGAGCAGGTCCACCAGGGCGTGCCTGCCCGGGACGGGCACCACGCCTCCCCCGCCGGGTCCGGTGCCGCCCGGGACGGCGGGGCCCGGGGACGCGAGGTCGTGCAGGGCCGCCAGGACTCCGGTGAGGTCCTCCTGGAGCCGGGTGAGGATCTCGGCGACGGCGGCGGCGTTGGACTCCAGGATGTCGCTCCACAGCCGGGAGTCGCCGCGGGCGATCCGGGTGACGTCGCGCAGCCCCTGGCCGGCGAGGTGGGCGGCCTCCGCGGAGCCGTCCCGCAGGCGTGCCGCCATCAAACTGGCGACCAGGTGCGGGGCGTGGGAGGTGAGGGCCACCGCCTCGTCGTGCGCCCGGGCGCGCATCACCCGGGGGACGGCGCCGCACAGCGCGATCAGGTCGAGGGTCCGGTCGAAGGCCCGCTTGGACGTCAGCCGGGTGGGGGTGAGCACCCAGGTGCGTTCCCGGAACAGTTCCGCGCGGGCCGCCCGCGGGCCCGACCACTCGCGGCCGGCCATCGGGTGGCCGCCGACGTAGCGGGTCGGGTCGGGTGCGGTGGCCAGGATCTCCCGTTCCGTACGGGACTTGACGCTCGCCACGTCGGTGTAGCTGAGCGCCAGCCGCCGTGCCTGCGACTCCGCCAGCACGGGCGCGACCAGGCTGGGCGGTACGGCGACCACGGCGAGGTCCACGGGTTCCGGCGGCGGCGCGGCCCGTCCGGCGCCCAGGTCCTCGGCGGTGCGGGCGGCGGACTCGTCCCGGTCCGACAGATACACGGTGACCCCCTGCCGACGGGCCGCGAGGGCGACCGAGGTGCCGATCAGGCCGGTGCCGATGACGGCGAGGGTGCGGAGGCTCACGACCCACCCCCCGGCACCGGCCCGCCGGCGGCCCCGTGCTCCGCGAGGCGTTCGGTGACGAGCGCGGACAGCCGGTCCAGGCCCTCCTCGATCCGGTCGGGCGTCAGCGTGCTGACGGACAGCCGGAGCTGGCGGAACCCGGCCGAGGCACCGTAGAAGTGGTGCATGGGGGTGAACAGAACGCCGTGGCGGCGGGCCGCGTACTCCAGGAGGCCGTCGTCCACGGTGAACGGCACGGTGAGCACGACGAAGAACCCGCCCGCGGGCGCGTTCCACGCGACGCCGGGGACGTTCCCCAGCCGCCGGGCCAGCCCGTCGAGCACCTGGCGGAGATTGCGCCGGTAGACCTCCGTCTCCCGGCGGTTGGCCTCGGCGAGGCTGCAGCCGTGGGAGAGCAGTTTGCCGCCGATCAGGGCCTGCGCGATCGGGGAGGTGTTGACGGTGAGCATGCTCTTGATCTTCGACAGTTCGTCGGCGAGCAGCGTTCCGCCGCCGGTGACCCGCTGGTCGGCGACCACATAGCCGACGCGTGCGCCGGGCATGCAGGTCTTGGCGAACGAGCCGAGATAGACGACGCGCCGACGGCGGTCGAGAGACTTGAGGGTGGGCAGCCGGCCGGCCGTCCCGCCGAGCAGTCCGTAGGCGTTGTCCTCCAGCAGCAGCAGGTCCTCGGCCGCGGCGATGTCCAGCAGCCGGTGCCGGGCGGCGAGGTCCATGCTGGCCCCGGAGGGGTTGGCGAAGTCGGGCGTGACGTAGCAGGCGCGGACCCGCATGCCCCCGGCGCGTGCCCGGCGCAGCCGTTCCACCAGGTCGTCCGGGTCGATGCCGTTCTCGCGGGTGCGCACGGGGAGCACGGGCAGATCGGCGAGGAGCGCGGCGCCGGTCAGGCCGACGTAGGTCGGGCTCGGGGCCAGCAGCGCCTCGCGGTCGTCGGCGCGCAGCGCGCGCAGCACCAGGAACATCGCCTCCTGGCAGCCGACGGTGACCACCACGGAGCCGGGGCCGGCCTCGATTCCCTCGTCCACGGCGAGGCTCCGGGCCACCAGGGAGGTGATGATTCCCTTGGTGGCTCCGTACTGGAACAGGGTGCGGGCGACCTCCGCCTCGTCCATCCCCCGTTCGGTGCGCAGGTGGTCGCAGAAGACCCGCAGGTACTCGGGTAACCGGGCCACGTCGTAGAAGCCCTCGTAGGGCCGGCCCGCGGCGAAGGAGACCGCGCGGGGATGGGTGTCGGCGATCTGGTTCAGCAGGTTCATGGACTCCATCGACACATCGCCGAGCGATGCGTGCAGCGCGTCCGCGGACAGCCCGGCCGGGGCGGTCTCCGATTGCAGGATTTCCGTCATCTGAGTCCTTGTCACATGCGTGAGAGCGTGGGGGCGTTACGGGGCGCGGCGCGTGCCGCGCCCTCAGCATCGTCCGTTGCGCGATCCCCGGCAATGTCCGCGCGAGGCCGATATCCACGCGGCGGCGAGGAACACCGGCGGCCGTTTGCCGGGCTTTCCCTTGACAGGTGCGGAAATCGCCGCGGCGCCCGTACCATCGGGCCGCAGAAACGAAATGCCCGGCCTCGCGGCCCGCGGTGAGGGGGACCCCCGGAAGAGGAATACACGGGGCCGTTTTCGATGACGGTTCGGATCTTTCCCGGGGACGTGGATATTCCTCTGCCATTCCGCGGCAAGGCGTGCGGGGCTCTGAATCCGCACCTTCTCCGTACGAGGACTCCCATGACGGATTTACCCGCAACGGCTCCCCTCAACGACCTCGCGATCGACTATGTGGAGATGTACGTCGACGACCTGGAGGCGGCGGTGGCCGCCTGGACCGGCCAGTACGGCTTCACGGTCGCCGGCACCGGCGGAACCGCCGGTCACCGCGGTATCGCCCTGCGCCAGGGCCGCGTCCTCCTGGTGCTGACCGCGGCGGACCCGGCGGATCACCCCGCCGCCGCCTACGTGGCCGCGCACGGCGACGGAGTCGCCGACATCGCGCTGCGCACCGCCGACGTGACCGCGGCCTTCGAGGCGGCGGTGTCGGCCGGCGCCCGCCCGGTCCGGGAACCGGTCCGGCACGAGGGCGGCGGCCCCGCCGTCACGGCGGCCATCGGCGGCTTCGGCGACGTGGTGCACACCCTGGTGCAACGCGCCCCCGGCGAGGGCCCCGGGCTCCCCGCCGGCTTCGTACCGGCGCAGCGCCGGGAGGAGCCCGGGGCCCTCGCCGGGGTGGGCCTGCTCGACATCGACCACATCGCGGTCTGCCTCACCGCGGGCGACCTCGACGGAACGGCCCGCTTCTACCAGCGGGCCCTGGGATTCCGGGAGATCTACCAGGAGCGCATCGTCGTCGGCGCCCAGGCGATGGAGTCGCGGGTCGTGCAGAGCGCGGAGACCGGTGCGGTGACGCTGACGCTCATCGAGCCGGACCCGGAGGCGCAGCCCGGGCAGATCGACGACTTCCTCAAGAGCCACCACGGACCGGGCGTCCAGCACCTGGCCTTCTCCAGCGACGACGCCGTCGGCGCGGTGCGCGCGCTCTCGGGCCGCGGGGTCGGATTCCTCCGGACCCCGGGGACCTACTACGACCTGCTCGGCGAGCGGATCGGGCTGAAGACCCACACCCTGGACGATCTGCGGGCCACCCATCTCCTCGTGGACGAGGACCACGGAGGCCAGCTGTTCCAGATCTTCACCGCCTCCACCCACCCGCGGCGCACGATCTTCTACGAGGTGATCGAGCGCCAGGGAGCGCGGACCTTCGGCAGCTCCAACATCAAGGCGCTGTACGAGGCGGTCGAGCTGGAGCGGACGGGTCAGCGTGCCGCACGGTGACGAGCGGGCCGCCGCGCCCTCCGTTCCGCCCGGATTCCCCGGCCCGGGCGGCCGGCGGGATCCGGGCGCGGGCGGGACCCTCCCCGGCGCGGCGGCCCCGCAGCCGTGGTGCGGCCTGGACGACGCCGAGCGGGCCGCGGCGGCCGTGCTCCCGCCCGGGATACGGGACTTCATCGCGGGCGGCAGCGGCCGGGAGCGCGCGCTGGCGGCCAACCGGGAGGCCTTCGGCCGGGTCTTCGTCACCCCGCGGGTGCTCCGGGACGTCTCGGGGTGCGGCACGGAGGCGGTGCTGCTGGGCCGGCCGGTCCGGATGCCGGTGGCGATCGCCCCGGTCGCCTATCACCGCATGGTCCATCCGGACGGCGAGCTCGCCACCGCGCGGGCGGCGAAGGCGGCGGGGGTGCCGTTCACCGTCGCCACGCTGAGCAGCGTCCCCGTCGAGGAGGTCACGGCGGCCGGCGGCTCCGTCTGGTTCCAGCTCTACTGGCTCCGGGAGCGCGGGCGTTCGCTGGAGCTGGCGCGCCGAGCCGAGGACGCGGGCTGCGAGGCGCTGATGCTCACCGTCGACGTGCCCTGGATGGGCCGCCGGCTGCGCGATGTGCGGAACGGGTTCGCGCTCCCCGCCGACGTGCGGGCCGCGCACCTGGACGCCGGTGCCGCCTCGGTGGCGCACCGGCCCGCCGGGGGTTCGGCGGTGGCGGCGCACACCGCGAGGGCGTTCTCGCCGGCGCTCACCTGGTCCTGTGTGGAGGAGCTGCGGGCCGCCACCCGGCTGCCGCTGGTGCTCAAGGGGGTGCTGGCGCCGGAGGACGCGGCGCGGGCGGCGGAGTCGGGTGTCGACGCGGTCGTGGTGTCCAACCACGGCGGCCGGCAGCTCGACGGCGCCCTGCCCGGCCTCGATGCCCTGCCGGCGGTGGTGGAGGCCGTCGGCGGGGCCTGCGAGGTCATGGTGGACGGCGGGGTCCGCAGCGGGACGGACGTGCTCACGGCGCTGGCCCTGGGGGCATCAGGGGTCCTGGTGGGACGCCCGCCGATGTGGGGCCTGGCCGCCGGCGGCGAGGACGGTGTCCGGAGGGTGCTCGACCTGCTGGCCTGCGAACTGGGCGACGCGCTCGGGCTGGCGGGCTGCGCCGGGACCGCCGGGGCCCGTCGGCTGCGTACGGTGCGCCTCCCGTCGGCCGGCCCGTAGGCCGGCGGACCGGTGCCCGGGCCGGGCCGCCCGCCTCGGGCGGCCCGGCCGCGGTCAGTACATCATCCGGGGATCGGCGTAGTGCTTGAATTCCAGGAGGTTCCCGGTGGGGTCGACGAGCACCACGGTGCTGTGTTCCTCGACCGTTCCCCCGAAACGGGACCGGACCTCCTGGAACACCGGCACCTTCCGCAGATTCACCAGCCGCAGCAGCGCGTCGAAATCCTCGCGCTCCCGGAAGGTCACCCCGAAATGCCGGGGATAGAGCGTGGGGCTCTCCACCACGGGGTCGTCCGGGGAATAGTGGCAGACGAGTTGGTCGCCGAAGAAGTCGAAGGTGATGCGGTCCGCGTACCGGCGCGCGACCGGGCAGCCGAGCATTTTGTTGTAGAAGAGCGCCGCGGCGTCCAGATCGCGGGCCGGCACGGCGATGTGAAAGGCGTCCCGGGAATTCCTCACCGGACCGCCCCGGAATGGTCGAGGAGGGTGTCGGAGCGGAGTCCGAGCCGGAGCGTCTCCAGCGCGATGACGTCCGTCAGGGCGATGTTCCCCAGATTGGCGTCTCCGCCCACCCTCTTGATGAAGTAGGTCTGCAGTTCCTTGTTGGGAGCCTCGAAGATCAGCCGGTCCGCCGGGGGCCCGGCGTCGAGGACGTCCTCGATGAGGCCGAACCGCACCTCGCCGTCGGGGCGGCAGATCCCGCTGGTGCCGCTCTCCCGCGCCTCCAGGATGACCGAGCGCGCCCCCGCGTCCAGGTCGCGCTGGATGCTGCTGATCCACTGGCTGGGCGCGAACATCTCCGACCGGCGCTGGTCCTTGAACCCCACCTCGGAGACGACCTCGAAGTCCGGGGCGAGCCGCTCGATGTAGCGGGCCTTCTCCTCGTGGCCGAGGTCGATGGTGCCGTTGGACACCTCCACACAGGCGCAGCCCTGTTCCAGGCAGAAGGCGCGGTACTCCTCGAACCTGCCCTGCAGCACGTGCTTCTCGAAGAGGGTGCCGCCGAACATGTAGGGGATGCGGTGCTGCGCGAGAACCTCCGTCTTCTCCTTCATGCCCGAGGTGACCAGCGCGGTCCCCCAGCCGAACTTCACCAGGTCGATGAACTCCCCCGAGCTGGCGACGGTGTCCTCGAACCACCGGACCGGGGCCCCGTTGTCGATGACCATCGTCAGCCCCCGGGTGCGCGGTTTGGGCTCACGGACGGGTAACTCCAGCGAATGCGTCATGGTTGGACCGAATCCCTCCTCGTCGGCCGCCCGTCCGGCGGCCGTCCGGTCTGCGGCGTCAGGGCCGGCGTTCGGCGGCCAGCAGGCGTTTCTGGACCTTGCCCAGGGCGTTGCGCGGCAGGCCGTCCACCACGTGGACCTCCTGCGGCAGCTTGTACGGCAGCAGCCGGGCGGCCAGGAAGGCGGCGAGACGGGAGCGGTCCAGCGGCTCCGTCGCCACCACCCAGGCCGCGACGCGCTGACCGAGCCGCTCGTCGGGCAGGCCGACGACGGCCGCCTCGGCGATGCCGGGGTGGTCGAGCAGCACGTCCTCGACCTCACCCGCTCCCACGCGGTAACCGCCGCTCTTGATCAGGTCGGTGTGGGCGCGGCCGGTCAGCCGGAGGGTTCCGTCCTCCAGCCACTCCCCCAGGTCCCCGGTGCCGAACCAGCCCTCGCCGTCCACGGCCGGTCCCCGCCCGAGGTATCCGGAGAACAGCCCGGTGCCGCGTACCAGGACCTCCCGGCCCGGGCCGGACGTGCCGTCCTGCCCGCCGGGGCCGTCGTGCCCGTGCGGTCCGGCCAGCCGCACCTGTGCCCCCGGCACCGGCCGGCCGACCGACCGGGCCTCCGCGGCCCGGGGCCCGCGGAGGTCCGCGATCCGGGGCGAGGCGATCACGAGGGTCTCCGTCATCGCGTACCGGTTGAGGATGCGGTGGCCGGAGAGGTGGCGCACGCGTTCCGACACCCTGCGGGGCAGGACGTCCGCCCCGGACACCAGGAGCCGGGCACCGCGCAGTTCCGCGAGGTCGGCCGAGCCCAGCGACGCCCACAGGGCGGGGACGCCGAAGTAGAGGGACGCACCGGGTACCGGGACGAGATAGCGGCCGGTGTGGACGAGCGGGGAGCCGGTGCGCAGCGGGCCGAGCCCGCCGAAGACCAGTCCGTGGACGTGCGACAGCGGCAGCGCGTGGGCGAGGACGTCGTCCGCGGTCCACTCCCACAGCTCCGCGATGGCGTCCAGGTTGGCGGCGACCGCCCGGCGCGGGATGACGGCGCCCTTGGGCGGCCCGGTGGAGCCGGAGGTGTACAGGATCAGCGCGGGGGTCCCGTCCGCCGGCGGGCCGGGCGGCGGGGTGTCACGGGCGGTGAGGTCGATCTCGTCCAGGACGAGGTCCACCCGGGCGTCGCGGAGGACGTGCTCGCGCTCCCGGGCGGAGGCGGCCGGGTTCAGCGGGACGGCCGTGCCGCCCGCGAGGAGCACGCCGGCCACGGCGACGAGGGTGGCGACACTCGGGCGCGCGACCACGCCCACTCTGCGGGCTCCGGCCACGGAGCGGACGACCCCGCCGGCGGCGGCCGCCAGTTCGTCGCCCTCCAGCCGTTCGCCGGCCACCTCGATGCGGGCGCCGCCCCGGCAGAGCGCCGGCAGCAGCCCCGGTGCGCGGTCCGCGGACACGGCCTACTCGCCGGTCCCGGTGGAGGCGGCGGCCGCGCGGCCGTCCGCCGGGGGCGCGGGCACACGGCCGGCGACCGCCGCGGCGACGGCGGAGACGAACGCTCCGAGCGTCGGGTTCTCCCAGATGTCGCGCGGGCCGGCCAGCTCCACCCCGTAGGTCTGCTCGACGGTGCTGATCACGTGCAGGGCCGCCAGCGAGTGGCCGCCCAGCGCGAAGAAGTCGTCGTCGTCGGACACCTCCGGCACGGCGAGCGCCTCGCACCACAGGGGGGCGACCACCTCCCGTACGGCCGCCCTGGTCTCCGTCTCCGGAGCACTGCTGTCCATCACGCCTCCTCGGTGTCCTGTGCCCGGCCGCCCGGGCGGCCGGTTCCGTTCCCGTCCCGGGGCCGTTCCCCGGCCGGGCCGCCGCCGTGCAGCGTGATCGCGCCGGACGGGCACCGCGCGGCGGCCGCCCGGACCGCCCCGGCCAGCCGGGGGCCGGGCTCGGGGGTGCTCAGCAGCACCTTGCCGTCCTCCTCCGACTGGTCGAACACGTCGGGGAGCTGGACCGCGCACAGCCCGGAGCCGGCGCATCGGCGGCGGTCGATCCGCAGGGTCATCCGGCTCTCCTCTCCGGGCTCCGCCGCCTCCGCGGCGTTCTCGCGGCTCCTCACCAGGTCACCGGCAGCCGGTCCACGCCGTGCGCGAGGGCGTGGACACGGAACGGAACCTCCTCGCCGGGCACCGCCACGGCGAGCCGGGGGAAGCGGCGCAGCAGCGCCGGGTACGCGGTCCGCAGTTCCATCCGGGCCAGTGCCGCGCCCAGGCAGTGATGGACGCCGTGGCCGAAGGCCACGTGGGCGGCGGGCTCCCGGGTGATGTCGAACCGGTCGGGCTCGGGGAGCAGGGCGGGGTCGCGGTTGGCCATCGGCAGCGAGCAGATGACGTGTTCCCCCGCCCGGATGAGCCGGTCTCCGACGGTGACGTCCTCCAGGGCGGTGCGCGGCGTGGGGGCGTGCGGCACCGTCAGATAGCGGAGCAGTTCGTCGACCGCGCCGTCCACCGCTCCGGGGTCGTCTCGCACGGCGGCGAGCTGGGCCGGGTGGTCCAGGAGCAGCAGGGTGCCCAGGCCGAGCATTCCCGAGACGTTGTCGAGACCGGCGAGGACCAGCAGGACGCAGACACCGCGCAGTTCCTGATCGGTGATCTCGTCGCCGTGGTCGCGGACCAGTGCGCCGAGGAAGCCGTCGTCGGGGTCCCTGCGGGCGCGCCGCACCATGTCGGCGAGGTAGCGCGACAGCGCGTCGCCGGCCGCCGCCCGCCGCTGCCGGCCGCGTCCGGGGGCGAGGAACGCGTGGCAGCGGCGCAGGAAGCCGCCGCGGTCGTCCCGGGGCACCCCGATCAGCTCGCACAGCACCGCGCCGGGCACGGGCGAGCAGAAGGACCGCACCAGGTCGGCCGGGGGCCCGCCGCGTTCCATGGCGTCGAGGCGTTCCGTGACGATGCCCTCGACCAGCGGCTCCAGCCGCCGCATCCGGCGCACGGTGAACTCGGGCGTGAGGATCTGCCGGAGCCGGGTGTGCTCGGGCGGGTCGTAGTCCATGAGCTGGCCGGCCATCTCGTCGGGCCGGGGGCCGTCGACGCGGCCGGACGGGGAGCGCGGCCCGAAGCGGCGGCGGGTGGAGAACCGGCGGTGGTCGCCGAGGACTTGGCGCACCTCGGCGTGGCCGGTCACGAGCCAGACGGGCACCCCGCCGGTTCCCGGGCCGACGTCGATCGCGGTGACGGCCTTCCCGGCGGTCAGCCGGCGGAGTTCCGCGGCGGGGTCGAAGCGGTCGCGGCGGGTGTAGGCGGGCGCGGTGGATGTGGTGGGTGTGGTGGGTGTGGCGGTCGTGGGTGGCATGGCTCCCCTACCAGGCGATGGGCAGTGTTTCCAGGCCGTAGGGCGCCTGCGGACGGAAGCGGATCTCCCCGGGGGGCACCGCGAGCCGCAGTGCGGGGAAGCGGCGCAGTACCGCCGGGTAGGCGGCTCTGAGCTCCATCCTGACCAGCGACGCGCCGACGCAGTAGTGGACGCCGTGGCCGAGCGCCACATGGGCGATGGGTTCGCGCGTGATGTCGAGGCGGTCCGGCGGCTGCCCCGGACGCCGTGCGCGGTTGGCCGCGAGCAGGGAGCAGGCCACGCGGTCGCCCGCCTTGATCGCCCGGCCGCCGAGGGTCACGTCCTCGCGGGCGACGCGGGGCGAGGCGGTCGGGATGACCGAGAGGTGGCGGACGAGTTCCTCCACCGCGCCGTCGATCAGTCCGGGCCGTTCACGGAGGAGGGCGAGCTGGGCCGGGTGCTCCAGCAGGGCGAGGATGCCGAGGCCCAGCATGCTGGCCATGTTCTCGACGCCGGAGCCCATCACGAACGCGCTGAGCCCGACGAGTTCCTCGTCATCGGTGTCCGCGCCGTGCTCGCGCACCACCCGGCCGAGCAGGTCGTCACCGGGCTCGCGGCGCTTGCGCTCCACGAGCCGGGCCATGTACGCGAGGTAGTTGGCGCCCGCGGTGACCTGCAGCCGCCGTCCGCGGAAGGCCGGCCGGCTGACCTTGAGGACCCGGGCCAGTTCGGCCCGGTCGTCGCGGGGGACGCCGAAGAGCTCGCACATCACCAGGCCCGGCACGGTCCAGGCGACGTGCCGCATGAAGTCCGCGGGCCGGCCGTCCTTCTCCAGGGAGTCCAGGGCGTCCTCGACGATGGCCTCGACGGCCGGTTCGAGGGCGCGCATCCGGCGGACCGTGAACTCGGGTGTGAGCATCTGCCGGAGCCGGGAGTGGTCGGGCGGGTCGTACTGGATGAGGTTGCCCGGCTGGGCCGGCCGCCGGGCGCCGGGTCCGCCGCCCGCGGCCAGGGCCGTGCTGAACCGGTCCGCGTCGCCGAGGACCGCCCGTACCTCCTCGGGTCCGGTGACCAGCCAGCCGGTGGTGGCGGGCTCCTCGGTGAGGACGGCCTCGGAGACCGGTGCGCGGGCGCTCAGCCGGCTGAGTTCGGGCAGCGGGTCCAACCGGTCGCGCCGGTTGTGCGGGGAGACGTCCGACGGCCGTGCCATGGGTCCCCCTCTACTCTCCGGTGCCCTGGGCGGGCAGCCAGAACATGCCGTCGGGGGACGGCACCAGGCCGTCCGCGGACAGCGGGGCCTCGGGTTCGGCTTCCTCGCCGAGCAGGGCGCGCATCTGGACCTGACCGCCCTCCTGCATGACCTCGCGCACCACCGAGGACTTGAACAGCGGCACCATGCTGCCGTCCTCGCTGCCCGCGAGTTCGTCGACGGCCGCGGCGAACTCCGCGGAGCCCGAGCTGAAGCGCTTCGCCAGCACCTCGGCGTCCGTCAGGACCCGCTCGCCGGAGGAGACCCCGCCGATGAGCTCGACGAACGACTCCAGCTCCGGGCGGTTGGCCCGGGTGACCTTCTTGGCCTGCCAGAAGTAGGAGTTCTCGTCCTGGTGCATCTCGTAGAAGGAGAGCAGGAACTCGTAGAAGACGCCGTACTCGCGGCGGTAGCGGGACTCGAACTCCCGCAGGGCCCGGTCCTCACCGACCAGCCCGGCGAGCACGCTGTTGATGGAGCGGGCCGCCAGCAGGGCGCTGTAGGTGGCCAGGTGGACGCCGGAGGAGAACACCGGGTCCACGAAGCAGGCGGCGTCGCCGACCAGGATCATGCCGGGACGCGAGAAGGTCGTGTGGTGGTACGAGTAGTCCTTGCGGACCCGGAGCTTCCCGTACGGGCCCTCGGTGACCCGCCGCGCGTCCGCAAGGTACTCGGAGATCAGGGGGCACTCGGCGATGAGTGCCGCGAGCGCCTTGTCGGAGTCGCCCCGGATCTTGTCGGCCATCTCCCGGCGGACCACGGCACCGACGCTGGTGAGATCCGGGCTCAGCGGGATGTACCAGAACCAGCCGCTCTCGAACGCCACCGACAGGATGTTGCCCGAGTTCGGTTCCGGCAGCCGCTTGCCGCCCTCGAAGTAGCCGTACAGGGCCAGGCTGCGGAAGAACTCCGAGTACTCCCGGGTTCCGCCCACCCGCCGGTACAGCCGGCTCCCGTTGCCGGAGGCGTCCACGACGAACGTGGCCGACGCCCGGTGCTCGCGGCCGTCGGCGTCGGTGTACCGGATGCCCCGGACCCGCTCCTCGTCCTCGACGACGTCGACGGCGGCACAGCCCTCACGCACCTCGGCGCCCACCCGGCGGGCGTTGTTGAGCAGGATCTCGTCGAACTTGGCCCGCTCGACCTGGTAGGCGTAGGACGTCGGCCCGGTCATGCGCGGGGAGACGGAGAAGGAGAAGGTCCACGGCTCGGGGTTGGCGCCCCACTTGAACGTGCCGCCGCGCTTGCGCGGGAAGCCCGCCGCGGCGAGCTCGTCCGCCACGCCGGTCAGCCGGCACACGCCGTGCACGGTGGCCGGCAGGAGCGACTCCCCGATCTGGTGACGGGGGAAGAACTCCTTCTCCAGGACCAGCACCCGGTGTCCCTGCATGGCCGTCAACGCGGCCAGCGTCGATCCGGCGGGCCCTCCGCCGACGACCACCACATCGAATTCCTCGGAATCCGGCAAGGCCATCCCTCCTCCCCTTGTCACCCGGCGGGTCATTCCCGCCCTGTATTTCTGGTTGCCGGATCGAGTCTGATTTCGCCCCGCGCCGGAGTCAAGCGGTGTCCAACCGGCCGGCGCGCGAGGCGGAATCACGGATCACGGGATCGCCCGGCGGATTTCGATATTCCGCCTTCCACCGCGGCGGGCCGCTGTCCACGGATTCCGGATAAATCTTCCGCGCGCACCGCCGGAGCGGGCCGTCAGGAGCTTTCCGCGGCGCCCTCCCGGTGTTTCCCGTGAAAACTCTCCCGGCGCTTCACGGAATTCTTCCGCGGATGTTTCCCGGGATGTTCCGCCGGTGGCGGCGGGAACCCCCACCGGCGTCCGGCCAGGGCCAGCAGCGGGCCCGTCATGAAGGTGGTGGTCAGGGCCATGAGCACGAGCACGGTGAAGAGCCCGGGCCCGATGACCCCGGCGTCGAGCGCCACGTCGAGCACGATGAGCTCCGTGAGCCCGCGGGTGTTCACCAGCACGGCGACCACCGCCGACTGGGGCGGGTCCATGCCGCTGATCCGGGCGGCCGCGTACCCCGGGAAGAGCTTCCCCGAAACGGCCACCGCCAGGATCAGCCCCAGCAGGACCCCGCCGTCGGCGTCCAGCGAGCCGACGTCGAACGACAGCCCGGTCGTCACGAAGAACAACGGCAGCAGCAGTCCGGCGGTCTGCTCCATCGGCCGCAGCACACCGGCGTCCGGCACCCCGCCCGGGCGGGGCATGGCGAGGCCCGCGAGCAGACCGCCGAACACCGGGTGCAGCCCCAGTTCGGCGGTGACCCAGGCGCTGCCCAGCGCGAGACCGAGCGCGATGGTCAGCTGATGCGCCGCCAGGGCGCCGGACCGTTCGAGCCACCGGGCGAGCAGCGGGCGGACCAGGAGGAACAGTGCGGCCGTGAACAGGGACAGCAGGAGCAGGGTCACCGGCCACGACCGGGCGGTGGCATGCCCGGTGCCGGCCAGCGCCGCGGCCAGGACGAGCCAGGCAGCGACGTCCATGATCCCGGCGGCGCTCGTGGCCACGGTGCCCGCGGGGGTGCCCGCCAGGCCGCGCTCCCGGACGATGGCGGCGAGGACGGGAAGGGCGGTCACCGACATGACCACGGCCATGAGGAGCCAGAACACCCGGCCGTCCGCGTGCTGGGGCTGCACCGCGGAGAACGCTCCGGGGAACAGCCCGACCACGCCCGCCCCCAGTGCAGCCGGGACCAGCAGCGCCGCGAGCGCCACGGCCGCCGCGGCCCCGCCGCCCCGGCGGAGCTGCCGCCGGTCGGTCTCGTAGCCGACCACGAACATGAAGAGGACGATGGCTATCTGGGACAGCACGGTGAGGAACGGCAGCACGTCCGGGGGAAAGAGCCGCGCGGTCGGATCGCCGGGCAGCCGGCCGAGCAGGGTGGGCCCCAGGGCGATGCCGGCCACGATCTGGCCGACGACGGCCGGCTGACCGCACCGGCGCGCCGCCGCCCCGAGCAGCCGGGAGGCGATGACGATCAGCGCGACGTCGCCGATGGCCACGGTCACCAGTGCTTCGGTGTCCACCTGTTCCCTTTCCGGAGGAGACGGCCACCGGTGCGGCCACCCTGTGTTGTCTGCCGGGGAGTTGTCCGGTTTGTGTCAGAGGGCTGTTGTCAGGGTGTTGCGGTCTCCCGCCGGTCCATTTCCTCGACCAGGCTCTTGGGGCGCATGTCCGTCCAGGTCTCCTCGATGAATTCGAGGCATTCCCGGCGGCTGCCCTCCTCGTGAACGGTCGTCCATCCCTCGGGCTTCTCGGCGAACGCGGGCCACAGCGAGTACTGCCCCTCTTCGTTGACGAGAACCAGGAAGGTGCCGTTCTCGTTGTCGAACGGATTGGTCATGACTCGGTCCTTTCCGATGTCTTTTCCTCAGCCGCCCGGAGCTTTTCCGTGACGACGTGTCCGATGCCCGGCAGATGCGCGGGCCGCAGCAGGTCGTAATGGCCGGCCCGCACCTCGTGCGGCTCGATTCCGCCCCCGATGTGGGGACGCCAGCTCTCCACCGCCTGCCGTACCGGCGGCTCACCGGGCCGGTCGGCGGTGGCGACGAAGAGCAGCAGATCCCCGCCGAAGTGGCGCGGTGTGTGGTCCGGCGCGAAACCGGACATGTTGCGCAGCACCTTCTCCAGGTTCGCCCGGACCCGGTCACTCAGGCCCGTGGAGCGGTAGAGGTCGGCCATGGCGCCCTCCCCGCCGTCCCTGAGCACGGAGTAGCCGTCCTCCCGCTGCCCGTCCCCGTCCCGGAAGCGGGACGTGGCGGCGCTGCCGGGATAGGCGTCGAGCAGCGCCAGCAGCGCCACCTCCTCGCCCAGTTCCTCCAGCCGGACGGCGACGGCCTGGGCGATGACGCCACCGATGGACCAGCCCAGGAGGTGGTAGGGGCCGGACGGCTGCACGGAGCGGATCTCGTCCGCGTAGTCGCGGGCCATCTCCTCGACACTGCCCGGCAGCGGCTCCGGCCGCGCGAGTCCGCGCGCCTGCACCCCGTACACCGGCAGGTCCGCCGGGAGATACGGCAGCAGAGCACCGTAGCCCCAGCTCAGGCCCATACCGGGATGGACGCAGAACAGCGGCGGGCGGCTGCCCCCGGGCCGCAGCGGCAGCAGCACACCCAGGTCGCCGCGGCTGCCGCCGGCACGGCGGGCTCCGGCCGCACGCTCCCGGTCCGCGTCCCCGGAACTCACCGCGAGCAGCCCGGTGCGGGTGCGCCGGGCCCGCTCACCGGTACGGAACATCCGTTCCCCCGGCGGGCCGAAGGGGCAGGCGACGAACCGTTCGGCGGTGAGGCCCGGACGGTCCGCGTAGCCGCGCGCCACCGGGGCTCCCGCCAGATAGAGGTCGCCCATCGCGCCCGGCGGCACGGGCCGGAGGCGGTCGTCGAGCACGAAGGCGCGGGTGTTCGCCACGGGCCTGCCGACCCGGAGGTCCACCGGGGCGGCCTCGCCGGGGCCGGTGCGGCTCTCCAGCCAGGCGCCGCCCGTCTCCGCCGCGCCGTGGCAGGACACCGTGACGGCCCCGTGGGGGCGCCCGGGCGCGTCCGGGGCGCCGTCCGCCTCCGCCGGCCCGCCCGCGTCCATGACCAGGGTCTCCGCGAACTCCGCTGCGAGGGCGGGCTGTTCACGGGTTCCCGGGCCGCCCGCGCCGGGCACGGAGGCGGACGGTCCGCCGTCCGGCGGCTCCGGCAGCGCGCTCGGCAGCAGCGCGCGGGTGGTGACCAGCAGCCGCCGTGCGCGCTCCCGGCGCGTGAGGGCTCCGGCCGCCGGCTGCCGGTCCCCGTCCGGCAGGCCCAGGCGGACGCTGCCCCCCGCGCACAGCGCCGCGAGCAGCGGGACGAGCAGCAGGGAAACGGGAGCGCGGGTGTCCAGCACCGTCTCCGAGCCGGCCAGCGCCGATGCCCGCACCCGGTGCGCGGCGTGGCCGGCCAGTGTGCGGTGTTCGACGACCAGGTCGGCGCCGGCCGGGCCGGGAAGGAGGAGCGCCGGGTGACCGGGCAGCGGCGGCGCGCAGTCCGGTACGGCGGCGACGGGCCCGGCCGCCGCGGCGCCGGGTGCGCCGCCGTCGGCCGCGGCCGCGTCGGGTGTGCCGCTGCCGGGTGCGGCGTCCGGTCCGGCCGGGGCCGGACCGCCGGTCGCCACGACGGGCAGGCCGGGACCGTCCGGTATCCGCCCGCCCTGCGCCGCGTCGCACACCAGGGCCGCGATCGGCGTCCGTCCGGAGTCCGGGCCCACGCCGTCCAGGGGCCGCGCCGGATCGGCGAGGCGGCAGGCGGCCCCGGCCTCCCACGCCGCGAGGAGCGCGACCACCAGCGCGGTGGTGGTGGGCTGCGCCACCAGGACGGTGGTGTCCGGACCAGCGCCCAGGGCGGTCAGCCGCCGGGCGAGCAGGTCCGCCGCGGAGCGCAGCTCCCGGTACGTCAGCGAGCCGTCCGGGCCGCTGACGGCGACGGCGCCGGGGGTCCGTGCGGCCTGCGCGGTCACAGCCGCCACGACCGTGGGCCACGGAACGTCCGCCGCCGCGCCGTGCCCCGTCTCCAGGAGCCGCCGGTGCTCGTCCACGCCGAGCAGGACGTCCACCGCGCTCAGCCGCTGGTCCGGGTCGGCCGCCACCTGCTCCAGGACCTTCGTCAGCCGCCGCGCCAGCGCCTCCGCGGTGGCCCGGTCGAAGAGTTCCGCGGCATAGCGGAGCCGGCCCTCGATGCCGCCGAGGTCCCCGTCGGGCCGGTACAGCTCGGTGAGGACGACCGACAGGTCGAGTTCGGTGGACTCGGGGCCCACTTCCAGGCGGCTGGTGCGCAGCCCGGGCAGTTCCCAGGGGTCCCACGCCTCCTCGACGCTGTCGTCCAGCTCCAGGACGACCTGGAACACCGGGTGGCGTGCCAGCGAGGGAGGCAGCCGCAGCGCGTCCGCCACGCGCTCGAACGGCACGTCCCGGTGTTCGCGCGCCTCCTGGCCGCCCGCCTGCGCCCGGCCCAGCAGGTCGCGGAAGGCGGGATCGCCCGAGGCGTCCGTACGCAGCGCCAGGGGCCCGGCGAAGGGCCCCACCAGCCCTTCCAGACCGGCCTCGTCCCGGCGCGGGATCATCGTTCCGACGGTGACGTCGGTGCCGACGCCGAGCCGGGCGAGCAGTGTCACGAGCGCGGCCTGCACCACCGTGAACGTCGTCGTGCCGGCGTCGTCGGCCAAGTCGGCCAGGCGGGTGTGCAGGTCCGCGTCGATGTGCAGCGGTACGGAGCCGGCCCGGTGCGAGGCCACGGAGGGCCGCGGCCGGTCGGCCGGCAGGAGGAGCTCGGCGTCCAGGCCCGCCAGGGCGTCCTTCCAGTACCCGAGCTGATCGTTGACCAGGCTCTCCGGTTCCCGCTCGCCCCGCAGCAGCTCCCGCTCCCAGAGCGCGTAGTCGGAGAACTGCACGGGCAGCGGGGCCCGTTCGGGCATCCGGCCCTCGCGGCGCGCGCCGTAGGCGGTGGCCAGGTCGCGGACGAGGACGTCCACGGACGCGTCGTCGGCGGCGATCCGGTGTACCACCAGGAGCAGCACGTGCTCGGTGTCCGACAGGGTGAAGAGGTGCTGCGTCCACGGTGTCTCACGGCCGAGGTCGAACGCGTGCGCGGCGTGGGCGGCCAGCAGGTCCGGCAGTTCCTCCTCGGTCGCCGCCGTGACGGCCGGTGCGGGGCGCGCGGCGTCGGTGTCCAGGACGCGCTGGCGCAGGTCGCCGCCCCGGGTCCCGTCGAACGTCGTCCGCAGGATCTCGTGCCGCGCCGCGACGTCCCCCAGCGCGGCCCACAGCGCCCGGTGGTCCAGTTCGCCGCCGAGGCGCAGCGCGACGGGGATCCGGTGCACGCCCGCCTCGTCACCGAGCCGGGACATCAGCCAGGTGCGCAACTGGCCGGCGGTGACGGGGACGTCCTCCCGCCGGCCGGCCGCTTCGAGCACGGGGCGGGCCTTCGTGGCCAGCAGCCGGGCCACACCGACCGGGGTCGGCGAGCCGAAGAACTGGCGGACGGCCAGCTCGGCCCCGAACTCCTCGCGGACCCGCCCGGCGAGCCGCATGGCCAGCCCCGAGTCGCCGCCCAGGTCGAAGAAGTTGTCGTCGGGGCCCACCCGTTCGAGGTCGAGCACCTCGGCGAAGAGCCGGCACAGCGTCTCCTCGGCGGCGGTCCGGGGCGCGCGGCCGGAGACCCGCTCGGCGAAGTCCGGGGCGGGCAGCGCCCTGCGGTCCACCTTGCCGTTGGCGGTCACGGGGAGCGCGGCCATCGCCAGCACGGCGGCCGGGACCATGTACTCCGGCAGCACCGCGGCGGCCTGCTCGCGCACAGCCTGCGGGTCCGCGCCCTCGGGCCCCTCGGGCACCACGTAGCCGACCAGGCGGCGCTCACCCGGGCCGTCGTCACGGGCCACCACCACGGCCTGGGCGACGCCCGGGTACGCGGTCAGTACGGCCTCCACCTCGCCGGGCTCCACCCGGAAGCCCCGGATCTTGACCTGCTCGTCCGCGCGGCCGGCGAAGAGGAGTTCCCCGTCCCGGGTCCAGCGGACCAGGTCGCCGGTGCGGTACATCCGCTCGCCGGGGACGAACGGACAGGCCACGAACCGCTCGGCCGTCGGGCCCGGACCGTCCCAGTAGCCGCGCGCCAACCCCGCACCGGCTACGTACAGTTCACCGGTCACGCCCGGCGGGACCGGCTGCAGGAAGGCGTCCAGCACGAACACCCGCCGCCCCGGCAGCGGACGGCCGATCGGCAGCACCTCCCCCAGCACATCCCCGGGACCCAGCTCGTGCCAGGTCGCGCAGAGCGTGGTCTCCGTCGGCCCGTACAGATGCCGCACCGAAACCTCCGGGCACGCCTCCCGCACCCGCGCCACCGAGGCAACAGGCACCACGTCACCGCCCGTCAGCACCTGACGCAGCCCCCGGAAACACTCCGGGGACTCCTCCGCCAGCACCCGGAACGAACCAGCCGTCACATGCAGCGCGGTCACACCGCCGGTCACATGGCGGCGTACCTGCCCGGCGTCCACGACGCCCGGTTCGGCGACGACGACCCGCGCACCCGCGGCGAGTGGCACCCACACCTCGAACAGGGAGGCGTCGAACGCGTGCGGGGCGTGCATCAGCACCGCGTCACCCGGCCCGACCGACCAGCCGGCTTCGCCGACCAGCGCCGCCACACCGCCGTGCGGCACCGCCACACCCTTCGGCACCCCCGTCGAACCCGACGTATACATCACATACGCCACGTCCCCGGGGTTCACCTCGGCCACCAGCTCGCCTTCGTGTGCGGCGAGTTCCGGCACCGTTCCGGGGTCGTCGAGGACCACCGTCCGCGCGGCGGCGTCCTTCGGCACCGCGCCCCGCGTGGCCTCCGTGCACAGCACCACCACCGGAGCGGCATCGGCCAGCACCAGCGCCACCCGCTCCACCGGAGAACCCGCGTCCACCGGCACATACGCCGCACCGGCCCTCCACACCCCGAGCAACGCCACCAGCAGATCCGCAGACCGCTCCATCACCACCGCAACACGCTCACCACGCCCCACACCCAGCGAAGAGAGATACGCCGCCAGGCGCCCCGCCCCGTCCTCCAACTCGCCATAGGACAAGGACCGTTCACCATCGACAACGGCCACCGCGTCCGGCGCCGTCCGCGCCCGCGCCGCGACCAGCTCCGGCACCGACAGCCCCGGCACCACCGGTGCCCCGCCGCGCTCCTCCCGGGCGGTGCCCAGCGCGGGCCCGTCGAGCACTCCGATCCGCCCGACGGGCACGGACGGTTCCGCCACCATCCGTTCCAGCACCCGCGTCAGTGCGCCGAGGACGGACTCGGCCGTGGCGCGGTCGAAGAGGTCCGGCCGGTGTTCGAGCTTGAGGTGCATGCGGTCGCCGGGCGCGACGACCAGGGTGAACGGGTAGTGCGCCGCCTCGCGGGAGAACCCGTCGGGCCTGATGACCAGGGCGTCGCGGCCCGGTGCCGGTGCGGCGGGCGGCCGGGGGAAGCTCTCGTACACCAGGAGCGTGTCGAACACCGCTCCCGGTCCCGCGGTCTTCTGGATCTCCAGGATGCCCAGGTGCTGGTGGGCCATCAGCGCGGACTGCCGGTCCTGGAGCCGCTGGAGCATCTCCCGCACCGGCTGGGCACCGTCGAGCGGTACCCGTACCGGCAGGGTGTTGATGAGCAGCCCCACCATCGATTCCACCCCGGGCAGTTCCGGGGGCCGCCCCGCCATGGTGGCTCCGAAGACCACATCCGTACGGCCCGCGAGGCGCGCCAGCACCAGGGCCCAGGCGCCCTGCACCACGGTGTTGACGGTCACGCCGGCCGTGCGGGCCAGCTCCGCCAGGCCGCGGGTCAGCGTTTCCGGGAGGTCGCCGCTGACGTTCCCGGGGAAGACGGGGAGCCGGTCCGGGACGGCGGGGGCGACCAGCGTCGGCTCGCCGGCCCCGGCGAGTTCCGCCTTCCAGGCGGCGTGCGCGGCCTCCTTGTCCTGCCGGTTGAGCCAGGCCAGGTACTCGCGGTAGGAGGTGGTCCTGGGCAGGCCGGCGGCGTCGCCGCCCGCCGCGTAGACCGCGGAGAGCTCTCCGATCAGGACGGGGGCCGACCAGCCGTCCATGAGGATGTGGTGGCTGGTCATCACCAGGCGGTGGCGGTTCTCGCCCAGGCGGACGAGCAGCAGCCGCAGCAGGGGCGCCACCGCCGGGTCGAAGCGCTCCGCCCGTTCGCTCTCGGCCAGCCGGTCCGCGGCGGCGAGCGCGTCGGCCGCGGGGAGTCCCGACACGTCCTCCTCGCGCCAGGGCAGCGCCACGTCCCGTGCGATGACCTGCACCATCTGTGCCCCGCTCACCTGGCGGAAGCAGGCGCGCAGCGCGGCGTGCCGGTCCAGCAGCGCCTCCCACGACCTCCGCAGCCTCCCCGGGTCCACCGGGCCTTCCAGCGCGAGGGCGGACTGGACGGTGTAGACGTCGGGGCCCCGGTCGTCGAAGGCGGCGTGGAACAGCAGCCCCTCCTGCAGCGGCGACAGCGGCCACACGTCCTCGACAGGGGATCGGGTCATCGTGTCTCTCCTCACCAGAGCTTGCGGTGCGTCGGCTGTGCCTTCTCATCGGCGAGCCCGGCTTCGAGCTCCTCGATCTGGTTCTGCGCGAGGTCGAGGAGGGGGAAGTCGGAGGGCGTGTGGCCGCCGGCGGCGGGATCGGCGGTGTGGGCGGCCAAGCCGCCCAGCAGGTCCAGCCATGCCTGGCCCAGTCGCTCCGCCGCGGCTTCGTCCAGCACGGCGGCGGGCCAGCTCAGCGTAAGCGTCAGCTCCGGGCCTTCGGGAGTGTCCACGATGGCCGCGGCCGCTTCGAGAGCGTGCTCGCAGGGCATGCCGGGATCGGCCGAGCCGCCGATGGCCGTGTCACCGGCCGGCTGCCAGGGGCCGACCGGGCCCCGGCGGCTGCCGGCGGTGAAACGCCCCAGGTAGTTGAAGCCGATCTGCGGGCCGGGGAGGGCCGCGAGCACCGGTCCGGTACCGGCGTTGAGATGGCGCAGCAGCCCGTGGCCGAGTCCGTCGCCGGGCACCGCCCGCACCTGTTCCTTGGCGGCCTTCAGCAGCGCGCCGGCCGCGGGGCCGCCCGCGGCCGCACCGGCGAGGTCCACGCCGGCGGCGTCGAGCCGGACCGGGTGCGTACTGGTGAACCATCCCACCGTGCGGGACAGGTCGGTGCCCTCGACCGGTTCCCGGCCGTGGCCCTCCACCTCCACCAGGAGGGCGGTGCCGCCGTCCTGCCGGGTCCGTGCCACGGCGCCCGCCAGTCCGGCCAGCAGTACCTCGTGCACCCCGCAGTGGAACGCGGCCGGGGTGCGGCCGGCCAGGATGGCGGCATCCCGCGCGGGGACCGTCCAGGACCGGCGGCGCAGGGTCTCCGCGGTGTCCCGGGCCGGGTCGAGTGCGCGGGTGAACGGCAGTGGGTCCGGATCGCCCAGCAGGGCCGTCCACGCCGGGAGTTCGGCGACCCGGCCGGGGTCGCCGGCCTGGGCGGCCAGCAGGTTCGCCCACCGCCGGAAGGAGGTTCCGACGGGGTCGAGCACCGGTTCGCGTCCTGCCGCCGCGGCCTCGCAGGCCATGGCCAGGTCCGGTACCAGCACCCGCCAGGACACCCCGTCGACGGCCAGGTGGTGGACGACGAGGACCAGCCGCCCGGTCCTTCCGGGCCCGGCGTCGACCCAGACAGCTTGCAGCAGTACGCCCGCGCGGGGGTCGAGCCGTTCCACGGCCTCCCGCGCGGCGCGGCCGGCGACAGCGTCCAGCGAGCCGTCGTCCGCGCCGCCGGCGTCCACCCGCGTGACCAGGTCCGCGGGGTCGGCCGTGCCGGGCTCGCCGGCCACGAGAAGCGGCTCCCCGTCGTCGCCGGTCTCCACCCGGGCCCGCAGCATGTCGTGGCGGTCGAGGACGGCGGCCAGGCCGGCCGTCAGCACGTCGCGTCCCAGGCCGCCCGGTGCGCCGACCACCGCCCACTGCGCGAACCGCGGCCGGAGGGCGCGTTCGCCGAGTGCCAGCATGACGGGGGTCCGGGGCACCTCGCCGGTGCCGACGTCCTCCACGTCCTCCGCGGCGGCGCCGGCCGGTCCGGCCACGGCGGCCAGCCGTTCGGGCGTCTTCTCCTCGAAGACCTGCCGGGGCGTCACCACGTAGCCGGCGCGCCGGGCGCGGGACGCGAGCTGCATCGAGGAGATGGAGTCGCCGCCCAGTTCGAAGAAGCTGTCGTCGGCCCCGGCCCGCTCCAGCCCCAGCACCTCGGCGAACAGGCCACAGAACACCGTCTCGGCCGCCGTCCGCGGCTCCCGTCCGGAGACCTTCCCGTCGTAGTCGGGGGCCGGCAGCGCCCGGCGGTCCACCTTGCCGTTCGCGGTGAGCGGCAGCCGGTCCAGCGGTACGAACACCGACGGCACCATGGGGTCCGGAAGGCGCTCAGCGGTGAACTCGCGCAGCGCGCCGAGCAGTTCCTCGACAGGCCGCGCCTCGGCGGGGCCGTCGCCCGGCCGGGGCGGGGCCGGGACGACATAGGCGACGAGGCGGTCGCCGCCGGGGCCGTCCCGGCGCGCCACGACCACGGCCCCGGCGACCCCGGGATGCGCGGACAGCACCGCCTCGACCTCTCCCGGTTCGATCCGGTGGCCGCGCACCTTGACCTGGGTGTCGGCGCGGCCGGTGAAGACGAGTTGGCCGTCCCCGGTCCAGCGCGCCAGGTCACCGGTGCGGTACATCCGCTCCCCGGGGACGAACGGGCAGGCGACGAACCGCTCCGCCGTCAGGTCCGGGCGCCCCCGGTAACCGCGGGCCAGTCCGGGGCCGGTGACGTACAGCTCGCCCACCGCCCCCGGCGGTACGGGTTGCAGGAAGCCGTCGAGGACGTAGGCCCGCGTGTTCGCCATCGGGCGTCCGACCGGCACCTCGTCACCGCCGGGTGACAGCGGCGCGCTCATCGCCGCGCACACCGTCACCTCGGTGGGGCCGTACGCGTTCACCATCCGCCGCCCGGCGGACCAGCGGTCCGTCAGGGCCGCCGGGCAGGCCTCGCCGGCGACCACCAGGGTCTCCAGACCCGCGGGCAGTTCCTCCTCCGTGGCCAGCACGCTCGGCGGAACCGTCACATGGGTGGCCCCCGTCGCGCGCAGCGCCTCGCCGAGCGGCACCTGCGGCGGCAGACCCTCCGGGCCGGTCAGGACCAGTGCGGCGCCGGACAGCAGCGCCATGCAGAGTTCGGAGACGGCGGCGTCGAAGCTCGGCGAGGCGAACTGGAGCACCCGGGAGCCGGGTTCCACCGCGAACCGCTCGATCTGTGCCCGGGCCAGGTTGCCCAGTCCCCGGTGGGACACCACCACACCCTTCGGCACACCGGTCGATCCGGAGGTGTGGATGACGTAGGCGGCGTTGCGGACGTCCAGCGGCGCGCGGCGCTCCCCGTCCGTCAGCGGGCCGGGCGGGCAGGCGGCGACGGCCTCGGCGGTCTCCGGGTCGTCCAGGACGACCAGCCGGCCCGGGAAGTCCGGCGGTACCGCCTCCCGGGTCTCCCGGGTGCACACCACCGCCGCCGGCTCCGTGTCGCGGAACACGAACGCGAGGCGCTCGGCGGGGTGGGCCGGGTCCACCGGTACGAAGACCCCGCCGGCCGCGGACACCGCCAGCACGGACGTCACCAGCGCCGCGGACCTCGGCACCATGACGGCCACCGCGTCCTCCGGGCCGACACCCGCACGGATCAGGTGGCGGGCCAGCCGGCCCGTACCGGCCTCCAGCTCGCCGTAGGTCAGCGTCCGCTCGCCGTCCGCCACGGCCACCGCGTCCCGCGACCGCTCCGCCTGCCGGCGGAACAGCTCCGGCAGCGGCGCGGCGGCGGCCGGCACCGCGGTCCGGTTCCAGGTGTCCAGTATGAGCGCGCGCTGCTCCGGCGCCAGTACGCCGACCCGCGCCACGGGCGCGGAGGGGTCCGCGGCCATCTGCTCCAGGACCCGGGCGAGCGAGGCCACCAGGTCCTCGGCCCAGGCGCGCGGGAACACGTCGGGCCGGTAGACGAGTTCGCCGCGCATCCGCTCGCCGGGCACCGCGATCAGCGTCAGCGGGTAGTGACCGGTGTCCTCGGGCTTGCCGCCGGGCCGGATGGTCAGCGTGCCGGGTGAGGGCTCCCGGAGAGCCGGGCGGGGGTAGTTCTCGTACACCACGAGCGTGTCGAAGACGGCACCCGGACCGGCGAGCCGGCGGATCTCGGGGAGACCGACGTGCTGATGGGACATCAGCGCGACCTGCCGGTCCCGCAGGCCGGTGAGCATCGCGGCGACGGACTCCTCCCCCGCCGGGTTGACCCGCACCGGCAGGGTGTTGAGGAACAGGCCGACCATGGACTCCACGCGCGGCAGTTCCTCGGGCCGCCCCGCCGCGGTCGCACCGAACACCACGTCCGTCCGGCCCGCCAGCCGCGCCAGCAGCAGCGCCCACGCGCCCTGGACCACCGTGTTGACGGTCAGCCCGTGGGCGCGTGTCAGGGCGTCCACGGCGCGGGTGAGGTCCTCCGGGAACGCGAACGGGACGCGGTCCGGCACCGCCGGGGCCAGGGCCGCGTCCCCGGGCACGGCCAGCGTCGGCTCGTCCAGGCCGGCGAACTCCGCGCGCCACGCCTTCCGGGCCGCCTCCTTGTCCTGCCGCTCCAGCCAGGCGAGGTACTCCCGGTACGAGGTCGCCGGCGGCAGGGCCCGGTCGCCGTCGCCGCCCGCCTCGTACAGCGCGGACAGCTCACCGATGATCACCGGCAGGGACCAGCCGTCCGTGACGATGTGATGGCTGGTGACGACCTGGACGTGCCGGTCCCGGCCGAGCCGGACCAGCAGCAGGCGCAGCAGCGGTGCCCGGGTGACGTCGAGCCGCCGGGCCCGCTCCTCCCGGACCAGCCGGTCCAGTTCCGCCCGCGCCTCGTCCTCCGGCAGCCCGGAGAGGTCGGCCTCGTGCCAGGGAAGTTCCACCTCCCCCGCGATGACCTGCACGGCCTCACCGGACTCCAGGCGGTGGAAGCTCGCCCGCAGCACCGGGTGC
Source organism: Streptomyces sp. MNU89 (assembly GCF_020982505.1). Taxonomy (NCBI): domain Bacteria; kingdom Bacillati; phylum Actinomycetota; class Actinomycetes; order Kitasatosporales; family Streptomycetaceae; genus Streptomyces; species Streptomyces sp. MNU89. The sequence continues at coordinate 581,876 of NZ_JAJKLL010000001.1, forward strand.
CGGTCCGTCAGCGTCCGCCACGCGGACCGCAGCCGGTCCGCGTCGAGCGGCCCGTCCAGGGCCAGGACGCGCTGCCCCTCGTAGAGGTCCGGGCCGCGGTCGTCGAAGGCGGCGTGGAAGAGCAGTCCTTCCTGCAGCGGGGAGAGCGGCCAGACGTCCGCCAGGCCCGGCACCTCGGCCTCCAGCCGCTCCACACTCTCCCGGGTGAGATCCACGAGCGGGAAGTCGGAGGGGGTGTGGCCGCCCGCGGCGGGGTCGGCGGTGTGCGCGGCCAGGCCGGCGAGCAGGTCCAGCCAGAGCCGGCCCAGCCGGTCCGCCTCCGTCTCGTCGAGCACCTGTCCCGGCCAGCTCAGCGTCAGGGTCAGCTCCGGTCCCCCGGCGGTGTCCAGGACGGCCGCGCCCACTTCCAGCGCGTGCCGGGCGGGCATGTCCGGGTCGACGGAGCCGCCGATCGCCGCGTCACCGGCCATCTGCCAGGCGGAGACCGCGGTGTCCCCGCCGGTCCGCGGTCCGGCGGCGAACCGCCCCAGGTAGTTGAACGCGATCTGCGGCCCGGGCAGTGCCGCCAGGGCGGGCCCGGTGCCGGGGTTGAGGTGGCGCAGCAGCCCGTGGCCGAGTCCGTCGCCGGGCACCGCCCGGAGCTGCTCCTTGACGGTCTTCAGCAGCCCGCCGGCCGCGGCACCGCCGGTGAGCACGGCGTCCAAGTCGACGCCCGCCGGGTCCAGACGGGCCGGGTGGGTACTGGTGAACCAGCCCACGGTGCGGGACAGGTCCGCCCCGCCGGCCGGTTCGCGGCCGTGCCCCTCGATGTCGAACAGCGTCGCGGAGCCGGTGTCCGGGCGCCAGCGGGCGACCGCTCCGGCCAGGGCGGCCAGCAGCACCTCGCGCACCCCGCAGTGGAAGGCCGCCGGCACCCGGCCGGCCAGCATCCCGGCCTGTTCCGCGGGCACCGTCCAGGAGCTGCGGCGCACGGTCGCGGCGGTGTCCCGCGCCGGGTCCAGGGCGCGCCGCCCGAGTGGGGCTGCGGCCTCGCCGAGCAGAGCGGTCCAGGCGTCCAGTTCGGCGGTCCGCTCCTCCGAGACCGCCTGCTCGGCGAGGAGGCCGGCCCATCGGCGGAACGGTGTTTCCACCGGGTCGAGCGACGGCTCGCGCCCGGCCGCCACGGCCTCGTACGCTGCTTCGAGGTCGGGCAGCAGGATGCGCCAGGAGACGCCGTCGACGACAAGGTGATGTGCCGCCAGGACGAGCCGGCCGGTGCGGTCGGGGCCGGCGTCCACCCACACCACCCGGAACACCGTGCCTGCCGTGGGGTCGAGCCCGTCCGCGGCCTCCCGCGCGGCGCGGCCCGCGATGCCGTCCAGGTCGCCGTCCGCCGCCCCGGTGGCGTCCACCCGGCCGATCCGTTCGGCCGCGTCCACCGAGCCGCGCTCGCCGACGGCCAGCACGCGCTCCGTTCCGTCCCCGCTCACCCGGGCCCGCAGCATGTCGTGCGTGTCCAGCACGGCGCCGACGGCGGCCACGAGGGCGTCGCGCCGCAGTCCGGCCGGTGCCCCGACGATCGCCCACTGCGCGAGGCCGGGCCGGGCGGCCCGGTCGCCGAGTTCGCGCATCACCGGTGTCCAGGGCACCTCACCGGCGCCCGTGCCCGTGTCCGCGCCGGGTGCGGAGGCTTCCCGGGCCGCGCTGTGGGCGACGGCGGCCAGGCCGGCGGGGGTCTCGTGCTCGAAGACGTCCTGGGCCTTGAAGAGCAGGTCCGCGCGGCGGGCGCGGGCGGCCAGCTGCATCGACATGATCGAGTCGCCGCCGAGCGAGAAGAAACTGTCCTCGACGCCGACCCGCTCCACACCCAGCACCTCGGCGAACAGCCGGCACAGCGTCTCCTCCGCCACCGTCCGCGGCTCACGGCCGGAGGCGGCGCCCTCGAACTCCGGGGCGGGGAGCGCCTTGCGGTCCACCTTGCCGTTCTCCGTGACCGGAAGCGCCTCCAGGACGAGGACGGCGGCCGGGACCATGTACTCCGGCAGCACCGCGGCGGCCTGCTCGCGCACGGCCTGCGGGTCCACGCCCTCGGGCCCCTCGGGCACCGCGTAGCCGACCAGGCGGCGCTCACCCGGACGGTCCTCCCGGGCCACCACCACCGCCTGGGCGACAGCGGGGTGGGTGGCCAGGGCCGCCTCCACCTCGCCGAGTTCGACCCGGTAGCCCCGGATCTTCACCTGCTCGTCCGCGCGGCCGGCGAAGAGGAGTTCCCCGTCCTCGGTCCAGCGGACCAGGTCGCCGGTGCGGTACATCCGCTCACCGGGGAGGAACGGGCAGGCCACGAACCGCTCGGCCGTCGGGCCCGGACCGTCCCAGTAGCCGCGCGCCAACCCCGCACCGGCTACGTACAGTTCACCGGTCACGCCCGGCGGGACCGGCTGCAGGAAGGCGTCCAGCACGAACACCCGCCGCCCCGGCAGCGGACGGCCGATCGGCAACACCTCCCCCAGCACATCCCCGGGACCCAGCTCGTGCCAGGTCGCGCAGAGCGTGGTCTCCGTCGGCCCGTACAAATGACGGACGGACACCTCCGGGCACGCCTCCCGCACCCGCGCCACCGCCCCCGGCGGCACCACGTCACCACCGGTCAGCACCTGACGCAGACCCCGGAAACACTCCGGGGACTCCTCCGCCAGCACCCGGAACGAACCAGCCGTCACATGCAACGCGGTCACACCGCCGGCTATGTGCTCACGCACCTGCTGGGCCTCGACCGCGCCCGGTTCGGCGACCACCACCCGCGCACCCGCGGCCAGGGGCACCCACACCTCGAACAGCGAGGCGTCGAACGCGTGCGGGGCGTGCATCAGCACCGCGTCATCGCACCCGACCGACCACTCCCGCTCACCGACCAGCGCCGCCACACCACCATGCGGCACCGCCACCCCCTTCGGCACCCCCGTCGAACCCGACGTATACATCACATACGCCACATCCCCGGCACCCACGGGAACGCCGGGCCAGGGCTCCCGGGCGGTGACCCCCGCCGCCACCGACGCAGAGTCCAGCACCACCACCGGGGCGGCGGTGTCCGCCGGAACCGCACCCCGCGTCGCCTCCGTGCACAGCACCACCACCGGAGCGGCATCGGCCAGCACGAACGCCACCCGCTCCACCGGAGAACCCGCGTCCACCGGCACATACGCCGCACCGGCCCTCCACACCGCCAGCAGTGTCACCAGCAGGTCCGCAGACCGCTCCATCACCACCGCGACACGCTCACCACGCCCCACACCCAGCGAGGAGAGATACGCCGCGAGGCGCCCCGCCCCGTCGTCCAACTCGCCGTAGGACAAGGACCGTTCGCCATCGACAACGGCCACCGCGTCCGGCGCCGTCCGCGCCCGCACCGCGACCAGCTCCGGCACCGACAGCCCCGGCGGCCGGCCGGCCGAGGCGCTCCAGCCCTCGACGGTCCGGCCGCGCTCGACCGGGTCCACCACGTCCAGCCGTCCCAGCGGCACCGACGGGTCCGCCGCGATCTGCTCCAGTACCCGCACGACGCCCCGTGCGATCCGGGCGGCGCTCTCGTGGCCGAACAGATCCGGCCGGTAGGTGACGTGGACGCGGAGGTGCTCTCCGGGAACGGCCCCCACCGCCAGGGGGTAGTGGGTGCCGGCCAGCGTCTTCAGCTGCCTGATCGCCACTCCGCCGTCCGTTCCGCCGGGGCCGGAGAGCGCGGGCGCGTTCCGCGGGTAGTTCTCGAACATCAGCATCGTGTCGAAGACCGCACCCGGCCCGGCGAGTTGCTGGATCTCCGGCAGCCCGAGGTGCTGGTGCGCGATCAGCGCCGACTGGTGCTCCTGCAGCTCCCGGAGCATGTCCCGCACCGGCTGGGCTCCGTCCAGCCGTACCCGCACGGGCAGCGTGTTGATGAACAGGCCGACCATCGACTCGACGTCGGGCAGTTCGGGCGGCCGTCCGGCGACGGTGCCGCCGAACACCACGTCCGTACGGCCCGTCAGCCGCGCCAGCACCAGCGCCCAGGCGCCCTGCACCAGGGTGTTCACCGTCAGCCCGTGGGCGCGTGCCCGCCCGGTCAGCGCCCGGGTGCTCTCCGCGGACAGCTCCGCGGAGCTCACGACCGGCACCACGGGGGCCCGGCCCGGGTCCGCCGGGGCCACCAGTACCGGTTCGGCGACCCCGGACAGTTCCGCACGCCACGCGGCCCGGGCCGCCTCCTTGTCCTGCCCCGCCAGCCAGGCCAGGTAGTCCCGGTAGGAGGCGGCCGGCCGCAGGGCGGGGTCCGTGCCTCCGCCCGCCGCGTACAGCGCGGACACCTCGTTGAGGACGACCGGCATCGACCAGCCGTCGATCAGGATGTGGTGGCTGGTGATGGCCAGCCGGTACCGGTTCCCGGCGAGCCGGACGAGCAGCAGCCGCAGCAGCGGCGGCTTCGCCAGGTCGAAGCGCTCCGCCAGTTCGTTCGCGGCCAGCCGCTCCGCCTCCGCCAGGGCCTCGGCCTCCGGCAGGCCGGACAGATCGGCCTCGCGCCAGGGCAGTTCCGCCCGCCGGGCGACGACCTGCACCGCCTCGCCGGAGGTCAGGCGGTGGAAGCCCGCCCGCAGGACCGGGTGACGGGCCGGCAGCTCCTCCCAGGCCGCCCGGAGCCGGGCGGTGTCCAGCGGCCCGTCGAGCCCCAGCAGGCGCTGGCTCTGGTAGACGTCCGGCCCCTCCTGGTCGAAGGTGGCGTGGAACAGCATGCCCTCCTGGAGCGGCGACAGCGGCCACACGTCCGCCGGTTCCGGGACGCACGCCTCCAGTTCCGCCACGCCGTCCCGCGTCAGGCCGGCGAGCGGGAAGTCGGACGGGGTGTGCCCACCGGCCTCGGGGCGGGCGGAGTGGGCGGCCAGGCCGCTCAGCATCCGCTGCCAGGAGCGCCCCAGTTCCTCAGCCTCGGACTCGTCCAGAATCCCGGCGGGCCAGCTCAGGGTGAGGGTCAGCTCGGGGCCGCCGGGGGTGTCGCGGACGGCCGCGTTCGCCTCGACGGCGTGCGGGCGGGCAGGCTCGGCTCGGCCGAGCCGCCGATCGCCGTCTCACCGGCCAACTGCCAGGCGGCGACCGGTTCCTCCCGCGGGCCGGCGGCGAACCGGCCGAGATAGTTGAAGCCGATCTGCGCGCCCGGCAGGGCGGCGAGGGCGGGGCCGGCGGTGGGGTTGAGGTGGCGCAGCAGCCCGTGGCCGAGCCCGTCGCCCGGCACCGCGCGCGCCTGCTCCTTGACCGTCTTCAGCAGTTCCCCGGCCGCAGCGCCCCCGGCCGGGACCTCGCCGGTTCCGATGCCGGACACGTCCAGCCGGACCGGGTGGGACCGGGTGAACCAGCCCACCGTGCGGGACAGGTCGGCTCCCTCCAGCGGTTCGCGGCCGTGGCCCTCCACGTCCACCACGAGCCCGGCACCGGTGCCGCCGTCGTACCGGTGTGCGACCGCGCCCGCGAGTCCCGCCAGCAGGACGTCGTGCACCCCGCAGTGGAACGCCTCCGGTGTCCTGCCGGTGAGGACGGCCGCCTCGTGGTGCGGCACCACCCATGACCGGTGGCGCAGGGTCGCCGCGATGTCCCGCGCCGGGTCCAGCGCGCGCCGCCCGACGGGGAGCCGGTCGCCGCCGAGCAGGGCGGCCCAGTCGTCCAGTTCGGCCAGCCGGTCCCCGGAGGCCGCCTGTCCGGCCAGCAGGCCGGCCCACCGCCGGAACGAGGTGCCCACCGGGTCGAGTTCCGGCTTCCGGCCCGCCGCCGCGGCCTCGTACGCGGCCCGCAGATCGGGTAGCAGGATGCGCCAGGAGACGCCGTCGACCACCAGATGGTGGATCACCAGCGCAAGCCGGCCGGTCCGCTCCGGTCCGGCGTCCACCCACACCGCCCGGACCATCACGCCCGCCGAGGGGTCCAGCCGCTCGGCGGCCTCCCGCGCCGCCCGGGCGGCGATCCCGTCCAGCGCGCCGGGTTCCGCTCCGGTGGCGTCCACCCGGCCGACCAGGGCGGCGGCATCGGCGGGCCCGGGTCGGCCGACCGAGAAGCGGGGTTCCCCGCCGTCGAGTACCGCCCGGGCCCGCAGCATGGCGTGATGGTCGAGGAGGGCGGCCAGCCCGGCCGCCAAGGTCTCGGGGTCGAGCCCGGCGGGGGCGCCGACCACCGCCCACTGCGCGAACCGCGGGCGGGCGGCCCGTTCGCCCAGTTCCCGCATCACCGGTGTCCAGGGCGCCTCGCCCGCGCCCGTGTCCCGTGCGTTCCCCCCTCCGCGGCCCGCGGTCCCGGGCCTCCGCGCCACGAGCGCCAGCCGCTCGGGGGTCTTCTCGTCGAACACCTGCCGCGGTGTGAGCACCAGTCCTGCGCGGCGGGCCCGGGCGACGAGCTGCATGGAGGAGATCGAGTCACCGCCCAGCGAGAAGAAGCCGTCCTCGGCACCGACCCGCTCCAGACCCAGGACGTCGGCGAAGAGCCCGCACAGCACGGTCTCGTTCTCCGTCCGGGGCTCCCGTCCGGACACTCGTCCGGCGAAGTCGGGGGCGGGCAGGGCCGCTCGGTCGACCTTGCCGTTACGGGTCACGGGCAGCGCGTCCAGCACCAGCACCACCGCGGGCACCATGTACTCGGGCAGCAGTTCGACGGCGTGCTCGCGCACGGCGTCCCCGGCCGGCTTCTCCGCGTCTCCGTCCGGGACGACGTAGCCGACCAGGCGACGCTCGCCCGGCCGGTCCTCACGGGCCACCACCACGGCCTGGGCGACCGCGGGATGCGTGGCCAGGGCCGCCTCCACCTCGCCCGGCTCCACCCGGGACCCGCGGATCTTGACCTGCGCGTCGACCCGTCCGGCGAAGAGGAGTTCCCCGTCGTCGGTCCAGCGCACCAGGTCGCCGGTGCGGTACATCCGCTCCCCGGGGACGAACGGGCAGGCGACGAACCGCTCGGCGCTCAGAGCCGGCCGGTCCCAGTAGCCCTGCCCCAACCCGGCGCCCGAGACGTAGAGTTCGCCGGTCACGCCCGGCGGGACCGGCTGGAGGAAGGCGTCCAGGACGAACACCTGGCGGCTGGGCAGCGGACGCCCGATGGGCAGCACCGGACCGACGCGCTCCCCGCCCGGCCTCCACACCCGCCAGGTCGCGCACAGTGTCGTCTCCGTGGGGCCGTACAGATGGCGCACGGAGACCTCCGGGCACGCCTCCCGCACCCGCGCCACCGCGGCGACCGGCACCACGTCACCACCGGTCAGCACCTCCCGCAGACCACGGAAGCACTCCGGCGTCTCGGCCGCGAGGACGCGGAACGAACCGGCGGTCAGGTGCACCGCCGTGACACCCCTGTCCGCGATCTCCGCGCGCACCCGCTGGGCGTCCACCACGCCGGGCTCCGCCACGACCACACGGCCTCCGGCGGCGAGCGGCACCCACACTTCGAACAGCGATACGTCGAACGCGTGCGGGGCGTGCATCAGCACCGCGTCACCCGGCCCGACCGACCAGCCGGCTTCGCCGACCAGCGCCGCCACACTGCCGTGCGGCACCGCCACCCCCTTCGGCACCCCCGTCGAGCCGGACGTGTACATCACATACGCCACGTCCCGCAGACCCACCGGGACACACAACGGCACCTCCACGGCGCCCAGTTCGACCGCCACAGCCGGGGCATCCAGTACCAGCACCCGCGCGGCGGTGTCCGCCGGAACCGCACCCCGCGTCGCCTCCGAGCACAGCACCACCACCGGAGCCGCGTCCTCCAGCACGAACGCCACCCGCTCCACCGGAGAACCCGCATCCACCGGCACATACGCCGCACCGGCCCTCCACACCCCGAGCAACGCCACCAGCAGATCCGCAGACCGCTCCATCACCACCGCAACACGCTCACCACGCCCCACACCCAGCGAGGAGAGATACGCCGCGAGGCGCCCCGCCCCGTCCTCCAACTCGCCATAGGACAAGGACCGTTCACCATCGACAACGGCCACCGCACCCGGCGCCGTCCGCACCCGCCCCGCGACCAGCTCCGGCACCGACAGCCCCGGCGGCTCACCCGCCGTCGCACTCCAGCCCTCCAGCACCAGCCCGCGCTCCAGGCCGTCCACCACGCCGATCCGGCCCACCGGTACCGACGGATCCGCGACCATCTGCTCCAGCACCCGCTCCAGCCGCCGGAAGACCGACCCGGCGGTGTCCCGGTCGAAGAGGTCGGGCCGGTAGTCGAGCTTGCAGCGCATGCGGTCGCCGGGCACCACGACCAGCGTGAACGGGTAGTGCGCGGTCTCCCGCCCCTCGGCGAAGCCCAGGGTGAAGGTGTCCGGGGCCGGGGGACCGGCGGGTGGACGCGGATAGTTCTCGTACACGACGAGCGTGTCGAACACCGCCCCGGCACCGGCGAGCTGCTGGACCTCGGACAACCCGAGATGCTGGTGGGCCATCAGCGCCGACTGGCGCTCCTGCAGTGCGGCCAGCATCTCCGCCACCGGCTGCTCCGCGTCGAGCGGCACGCGCACGGGAAGGGTGTTGATGAACAGGCCGACCATCGACTCGACACCCGGTAATTCCGCGGGCCGCCCGGCCACGGTGCCGCCGAAGACGACGTCCGTGCGGCCCGCCAGCCGCGCCAGCACCAGCGCCCAGGCGCCCTGCATCACCGTGTTGACCGTCAGTCCCCGGGCGCGGGCGAACTCCACCAGTCGCCGGCTCAGGTCCTCGGGGAAGTCGGTGATCAGACTCTCCGGGATCACGGGCGTCCTGCCGGGATCGGCCGGTGCCACGAGCGTCGGTTCGTCGGCACCGGCCAGCGCTGCCCGCCACGCCGCCCGCGCCGCCTGCTTGTCCTGGCGTCCCAGCCACGCCAGGTAGTCCCGGTAGGACGCGACCGGGGGGAGGCCGTCCGCGGTCCCGCCCGCCGCGTACACCGTGGACAGTTCCCCGAGCAGCACCGGCATGGACCAGCCGTCCATGAGGACGTGGTGGCTGGTGACGACCAGCCGGTGCCGCTCCTCGCCGGTCCGGATCAGCAGCAGCCGCAGCAGGGGCGCCACCGCGGGGTCGAACCGCTCGGCCCGCTCCTCCGCGGCCAGCCGCTCCATCTCGGCCCGCGCCTCGTCCCCGGCCAGTCCCGAGACATCGGCCTCGCGCCAGGGCAGTTCCACCTCCCGCGCGATGACCTGCACGGCCTCCCCGGACCTGCGCCGGCGGAAGCCCGCCCGCAGCGCCGCGTGCCGGGCCAGCAGCGCCTCCCACGACGCCCGCAGCCTGCCCGCCTCCACCGGGCCGGTCAGATCGAGCATCCGCTGCCCCTGGTAGACGTCGGGCCCCCTGTCGTCGAAGGCGGCGTGGAACAGCAGCCCCTCCTGCAGCGGCGACAGCGGCCACACGTCCTCGACAAGGGATCGGGTCATCGCTTCTCTCCTCAGAGCGGCTTGCTGCGAGCGGGTTACGAAAGGTCGTCGGCGAACCCGGCCTCGAGTTCGTCCACCTCGTCCTGGGCCAGGTCGAGAAGGGGGAAGTCGGAGGCGGTGTGCCCGCCCGCGGCCGGGTCGGCGGTGTGCGCGGCCAGACCGGCGAGCATGTCCAGCCAGAGCCGGCCCAGCCGGTCGGCCGAGGCGTCGTCCAGCAGCGCGACGGGCCGGCTCAGGGTGAGGGTCAGCTCCGGCCCGGCGGGAGTGTCCCGGACGACGGCGCCCGCCTCGACGGCGTGCAGGACGGGCATGTCCGGGTCCACGGAACCGCCGAGGGCCGCGTCACCGGCGGGCTGCCAGGCGGCCGTCCCGCCGGTCCCGGTGCCGGCGAACCGGCCGAGGTAGTTGAAGCCGATCTGCGGGCGGGGCAGGGCGGCCAGGACGGGCCCGGTGCCGGGGTTGAGGTGGCGCAGCAGCCCGTGGCCGAGTCCGTCGCCCGGTACGGTCCGCGCCTGCTCCTTGACCGTCTTCAGCAGCTCACCCGCCGCCGGGCCGCCCGCCGGCACCTCGGCCGTCCGTACCCCGGACAGCTCCAGCCGGACGGGGTGCACGCCGGTGAACCAGCCCACCGTGCGGGCGGGATCGGCGTCTCCGACCGGTTCGCGGCCGTGCCCCTCGATGTCGATGAGCAGCCCCGGGGCGTTGCCGCCCCGCCAGTGCGCGACCGCTCCGGCCAGGGCGGCCAGCAGCACCTCGTGCACCCCGCAGTGGAACACCGCCGGTGTCCTGTTCACCAGGGTCCGCGCCGGTCCCGCGGGCACCGTCCAGGAGCTGCGGCGCACGGTCGCGGCGGTGTCCCGCGCCGGGTCCAGCGGGCCGTGCCCCAGCGGGACCTCGGGCTCACCGAGAAGTGCGACCCACTCCTCCAGTTCGGCGGTCCGCTCCTTCCGTACCGCCTGCTCGGCCAGCAGGCGGGCCCACCGCCGGAACGAGGTCGGCACCGGATCGAGTTCCGGCTTCCGCCCGGCCGCGACCGCCTCGTACGCGGCTTCCAGGTCGGGCAGCAGGATGCGCCAGGAGACGCCGTCGACCGCGAGGTGGTGCGCCGCCAGCGCGAGCCGGCCCGGGCGGTCCGGTCCGGCGTCCACCCACACCACCCGGAACAGCACGCCCGCCGAGGGGTCCAGTCCCTCCGCGGCCTCCCGCGCGGCGCGGCCCGCGATGCCGTCCAGGTCGCCGTCCGCCGCCCCGGTGGCGTCCACCCGGCCGATCCGTTCGGCCGCGTCCACCGAGCCGCGTTCCCCGACGACCAGGCGCGGCCCCGCCTCGCCCGGCACGACAGCGGCGCGGAGCATGTCGTGGGTGTCGGCGACCGCGTTCAGGGCGCTCACCAGAACGTCCTGTTCGAGGTCCCCCGGTGCTCCGACGGTCATCCACTGCGTCAGCTTCGGCCGGACGGCGTGCTCGCCCAGCTCGCGCATCACCGGTGTCCAGGGCACCTCACCGGCGCCGGTGTCCGGCGCGGAGGCTTCCCGGGCCGCGCTGTGGGCGACGGCGGCCAGGCCGGCGGGGGTCTCGTGCTCGAAGACGTCCTGGGCCTTGAAGAGCAGGTCCGCGCGGCGGGCGCGGGCGGCCAGCTGCATCGACATGATCGAGTCGCCGCCGAGCGAGAAGAAACTGTCCTCGACGCCGACCCGCTCCACACCCAGCACCTCGGCGAACAGCCGGCACAGCGTCTCCTCCGCCACCGTCCGCGGCTCACGGCCGGAGACCCGTTCGGTGAAGTCCGGGGCGGGCAGGGCCGCTCGGTCGACTTTGCCGTTACGGGTCACGGGCAGCGCCTCCAGGACGAGGACGGCGGCCGGGACCATGTACTCCGGCAGCACCGCGGCGGCATGCTCGCGCACAGCCTGCGGGTCCACGCCCTCGGGCCCCTCGGGCACCGCGTAGCCGACCAGGCGGCGCTCACCCGGACGGTCTTCCCGGGCCACCACCACGGCCTGCGCGACGCCCGGGTACGCGGCCAGTACGGCCTCCACCTCGCCGGGTTCGATCCGGTAACCGCGTAGCTTGACCTGCGTATCGGCGCGGCCGGCGAAGAGGAGTTCCCCGTCCCGGGTCCAGCGGACCAGGTCGCCGGTGCGGTACATCCGCTCACCGGGGACGAACGGACAGGCCACGAACCGCTCCGCCGTCGGGCCCGGCCCCTCCCAGTAGCCACGCGCCAACCCCGCACCGGCTACGTACAGTTCACCGGTCACACCCGGCGGCACCGGCTGCAGGAAGGCGTCCAGCACGAACACCCGCCGCCCCGGCAGCGGACGGCCGATCGGCAACACCTCCCCCAGCACATCCCCGGGACCCAGCTCGTGCCAGGTCGCGCAGAGCGTGGTCTCCGTCGGCCCGTACAGATGCCGCACCGAAACCTCCGGGCACGCCTCCCGCACCCGCGCCACCGAGGCAACCGGCACCACGTCACCGCCCGTCAGCACCTGACGCAGCCCCCGGAAACACTCCGGGGACTCCTCCGCCAGCACCCGGAACGAACCAGCCGTCACATGCAACGCGGTCACACCGCCGGCTATGTGCTCACGCACCTGCTGGGCGTCCACCACGCCGGGCTCCGCCACGACCACACGGCCTCCGGCGGCGAGCGGCACCCACACTTCGAACAGCGACACGTCGAACGCGTGCGGCGCGTGCATCAGCACCGCGTCACCCCGCCCGACCGACCACTCCCGCTCACCGACCAGCACCGCCACACCACCATGCGGCACCGCCACCCCCTTCGGCACCCCCGTCGAACCCGACGTATACATCACATACGCCACATCCCCGGCACCCACCGGGACGGACAACGGCACCTCCACGGCAGCGAGTTCGGACACCACAGCCGCGTCGTCCAGCACCAGCACCCGCACGGCCGCGTCCTCCGGAACCGCACCCCGCGTGGCCTCCGAGCACAGCACCACCACCGGAGCCGCATCCTCCAGCACGAACGCCACCCGCTCCACCGGAGAACCCGCATCCACCGGCACATACGCCGCACCGGCCCTCCACACCCCGAGCAACGCCACCAGCAGATCCGCAGACCGCTCCATCACCACCGCAACACGCTCACCACGCCCCACACCCAGCGAAGAGAGAAACCTCGCCAGACGCCCCGCCGCCGCACCCAACTCGTGGTACGACAGCGACCGTTCACCATCCACCACCGCCACCGCACCCGGCGCCTCCCGCACCCGCCCCGCGACCAGCTCCGGCACCGACAGCCCCGGCGGCTCACCCGCCGTCGCACTCCAGCCCTCCAGCACCAGCCCGCGTGCGTCCGCGGGCAGCATGTCCAGCCGTGCCACCGGCACCGACGGGTCCGCGGCCATCTGCTCCAGGATCCGCACAAGCCATCCGCCCACTGCCTCGCCGATCTCCTCACCGACGAGGTCCGGCCGGTAGGTCACGTCCACGCGGAAGCGCTCACCGGGCAGGACGCCGACCGTCAGCGGGTAGTGGGTGGCCTGGCGGGCTTCTGCCACGGTGAGCGTGAGGGTCTCGGCCGTGGCGGACTCCGCGGCGGGCGGGCGCGGGTAGTTCTCGTAGACCATGAGCGTGTCGAAGACGGCGCCGGGACCGGCGAGGCCCTGGATCTCCGCGAGCCCGAGGTGCTGGTGAGGCATGAGCGCGGACTGGTGCTCCTGCGCCCGGGTGAGGAGTTCCAGCAGGGACCGGGAGCCGTCGAGCCGGACCCGGACGGGCAGGGTGTTGATGAACAGCCCGATCATCGATTCGACGCGCGGCAGTTCCGGGGGCCGCCCGGCGACGGTGGCGCCGAACACCACGTCGGTCCGGCCGGTGAGCCGTGCGAGCACCAGGGCCCAGGCCCCCTGGAGCACGGTGTTCACCGTCAGCCCGTGCCGGCGGGCCAGGTCCCCGATGGCACCGGCCGTCTTCTCCGGGATCCGGAACGCGTTTCTTCTGGGGGGCGCCCCGACCCGGGCCGTGTTCCCCGGCCCGGCGACCAGCGTCGGCTCGTCGGCCCCGGCCAGTTCCGTCCGCCAGGCGTCCCGGGCCGTCTCCTTGTCCTGCCGGCCGAGCCACGCCAGGTATTCGCGGTACGAGGCCGGGTGCGCCGGCCGGGCCGCCTGGTCACCGGCCGCGTAGACGGCGGTGAGCTCGTTGAGCAGCAGAGGCATGGACCAGCCGTCCATCAGCAGGTGGTGGCTGGTCATCACCAGGCGGTGCCGGTCCTCGCCGAGCCGGACGAGGAGCAGCCGCAGCAGCGGTGCCACCGCCGGGTCGATCCGGCGGTCACGCTCGCTCCCGGCCAGCCGCCGGACCCGGGTCTCCGCGTCGGCGGCGGTCAGGTCCGACAGGTCGGTCTCGTGCCAGGGCAGGGTCACCTCCCGGGGGATGATCTGCACCGCCTCGCCGGTCCTGCGCCGGTGGAAGCTCGCGCGGAGCGCGGCGTGCCGGGCCACCACCGTCTCCCAGGCGGCGCGGAAGCGGCGGGCGTCCAGGGGTCCGCCGATGGCCAGGACCGTCTGCACGGTGTAGACGTCGGGCCCCTGGGCGTCGAAGTCGGCGTGGAACAGCAGCCCTTCCTGCAGGGGCGAGAGGGGCCAGACCTCCGCGAGTGCGGACCCTTTGGCCGCGGCCGGTGAGTTCACAGCGACAGACCTCCTTCGAGCTGGGCTGCTATCGCTTCGAATTGCTCGACCTCGTCCTGCGCGAGGTCGAGGAGCGGGAAGTCGGAGGGGGTGTGTCCGCCCGCTCCGGGGTCGACGGCGTGAGCGGCCAGCCCGGCGAGCATGTCCAGCCAGAGCCGTCCCAGCCGGTCGGCCGACGCGTCGTCCAGCACGGCTGCGGGCCGGCTGAGCGTGATGACGAGTTCGGGGCCGTCGGCGGTGTCCCGGACGGCCGCTCCGGCTTCGAGGGCGTGCACCGCCGGCATGCCGGGGTCGGCGGAGCCGCCGATCGCCGTCTCGCCGGCCATCTGCCACGGTTTCACCGCGTCGGACCGTGTGCCGGCCGGGAAGCGGCCCAGGTAGTTGAAGCCGATCCGGGGGCTCGGCAGTCCGGCCAGCACCGGGCCGGTGGCGGGGTTGAGGTGGCGCAGCAGCCCGTAGCCGAGCCCGTCCCCGGGCACCGCGCGCGCCTGCTCCTTGACCGCCTTCAGCAGCGCGCCGGCCGCCGGGCCGCCGGCCGCCACTTCGGACGGGTCGGTGCCGGAGGTGTCCAGCCGCACGGGGTGGACGCCGGTGAACCAGCCCACGGTGCGCAGCACGTCGGTGCCGTCGAGCGGCTCGCGCCCGTGGCCCTCGACGTCGACGAGCAGCGCGGTGCCGCTGTCCTGCCGCCAGTGGGCGACGGCGGCGGCGAGGGCGGCGAGCAGGATGTCGTGCACACCGCAGTGGAAGACCGCCGGGGCGCGGCTCACCAGAGTCCGCGCCTGCCGCGGGGGCACCACCCGGGTCCGGCGGCGCACCGTCGCGGCGGTGTCCCGTACGGGGTCCGGCGCACCGATGCCGCGGGGCGGCCGGACGCCGTCGAGGAGGGCGGTCCAGGACGCCAGTTCGGCGGTCCGGGTCGGTTGGGCGGCCTGGGCGGCGAGCAGGCCGGCCCATCGCCGGAAGGAGGTGGCGACGGGTTCGAGTCCCGGTTTCCGGCCGGCCTCGGCCGCCTCGTACGCGGCCCGCAGGTCGGGGGCGAGGATGCGCCAGGACACTCCGTCCACGGAGAGGTGGTGCGCCACCAGCACGAGCCGCCCGGTCCGCTCCGGTCCGGCGTCCACCCACACCACCCGGAACACCGCGCCGGCGCCCGGGTCCAGGCGCGCCACCGCGTCGCGCGCCACTCGTCCGGCGAGCGCGTCCAGGCCGGAGGCCGCGGTCCCGGCGGCGTCCACGCGCGTGACCAGGCCCGCGGCGTCGGCCGATCCGGGTGCGCCGGTCAGCAGGCGCGGCCCGTCCTCGCCCGGGAGCACGCGGAGGCGCAGCATGGCGTGGGTGTCGAGGACCGCGGCCACGGCGGCCACCAGGGCATCCTGCCGCAGCCCGGCCGGGGACCCGAGCACCACCCACTGGGCGAACGCGCCGCCGGTCACCCGCTCACCGAGCTGCCGCATGACGGGGGTCCACTCCACCTCGCCGACGCCGTGGTCCGGGCCGGCCCCGGCACGGTCGCCGAACCGGGCGATCGCCGCGAGTCCCGCGGGGGTCTCGTGCTCGAACACGTCCTGGGAGGTGAAGACCACGTCCTCGCGCCGGGCGCGGCTCACCAGCTGCATCGAGGTGATCGAGTCCCCGCCGAGCCGGAAGAAGTTGTCGTCGGGTCCGACCCGTTCGGCTCCCAGCACCTCGGCGAACAGGGCGCACAGGATCTTCTCGGCGTGGCTTTCCGGTGCCCGTCCGGAGGCGTTCCCGGTGAGGTCCGGGGCGGGCAGGGCCTTCGTATCGATCTTTCCGTGCCCGGTGACCGGCAGCGCGTCCAGGGTCACCACGGCCGCGGGCACCATGTACTCCGGGAGCGTCCCGCCGAGGTGCTCGCGCAGGGACTGCCCGTCCACCGCACCCCCGTACGGGACCGCGTAGCCGACCAGGCGGCGCTCGCCCGGACGGTCCTCGCGGGCCACGACCACGGCCCGTTCGACGGCCGGGTGAGCGGAGAGGGCCGCCTCGATCTCGCCGAGTTCCACGCGGAAGCCGCGGACCTTCACCTGGGCGTCGGCGCGGCCCGCGTAGACGAGCCGGCCGTCGGCGGTCCAGTGCGCGAGGTCACCGGTGCGGTACATCCGCTCCCCGGGGACGAACGGGCAGGCCACGAACCGCTCGGCCGTCAGTCGCGCCCGCCCCAGGTAGCCGCGGGCCAGGCCCGCGCCCGCGAGGTACAACTCGCCCGCCGTGCCCGGCGGTACGGGCTGCAGGAAGCCGTCGAGCACATAGGCCCGGGTGTTGCCGACGGGGCGGCCGATCGGCGGCGTGCCGGGGCCGTCCGGGGTCCGGTGCAGGGTGGAGGTGACGGTCGCCTCGGTGACCCCGTACTCGTTGTACATCTCCCGGCCGGCCGACCAGCGCCGGCGCACGTCCTCGGGCGCGGGTTCGCCGCCGAGGACCAGCGTGCGCAGGTCGGGCAGGTCCTCCGGGGGGAGCTGTGCCAGCAGGGTCGGGGTCATCGCGACGCGGGTGATCCGCCGGTCGCGCATCAGCCGGACCAGTTCCTCACCGGTCGCGTGGAGCCGTCCCGGCGGGGCCAGCACCAGCCGCCCGCCCGCGCACAGCACCGGCCAGATGTCGGCCATCGAGACGTCGAAGCCGGGCGAGAGCAGTTGCAGCACCCGGCTGCCGGTGCCGAGGGCGTACCGCTCGATGTGGACGGCCACGAGGTTGGCCAGTCCGCGGTGGGAGGTGACCACGCCCTTGGGGGTTCCGGTCGACCCGGAGGTGTGGATCACATAGGCCGCGTTCGCCGGGCTCAGCCGTGGCGGGCGCCAGGCGCCCGGGCCGTCACCGCCGGTACGCCCGGCCGCCGCGCGGGCGGCGCCGGCCTCGCCGAGGACCACGATGCGGCCGGGGAACGCCTCCGGCACCAGGGCGCGGGTGGGCCGGGTGCACAGCAGCACCGGCGGGGCGACATCGTCCAGCATCAGGCGCAGCCGGGCCGGGGGGTGGCCCGGGTCCATGGGCACGTAGACGCCGCCCGCCAGGGAGATCGCCAGCAGGGCCGTGACGAGTTCCGCCGAACGGTCCGCGATGACGCCGACCCGGGTCTCCGGGCCCACGCCCGCGCCGGCCAGGTGGCGCGCCAGGCGCCCGGCCTCCGCCGAGAGTTCGCGGTAGGTCAGGGAGCGGCGGCCGTCCTCGACCGCCACCGCGCCGGGCACGGCCGCGGCCGCACGGGCGAACAGTTCCGGTGCCGGCACGTCCGGTTCCGCCGTGGCCGGGGGGTTCCACGCGTCCAGGACGAGGGCGCGCTCTGCCGTGTCCAGGACGCCGACCCGGCCCACCGGGGACGCCGGGTCCGCCGTCATCCGTTCCAGCACCCGCGTCAGCCAGGAGACCAGTTCCCGGGCACGGCCCCGACCGACCACGTCCGGGCGGTGGACGAGGTGGCCGCGCAGCCGCTCGTCGGGCACCACGATCAGCGCCAGCGGGAAGTGGCCCATGTCCGTGGGCTCCCCGACGGGACGGATGGCCGGGGAGGCGGTGTCCCGCGCCGTCCGGGGCAGGTTCTCGTACACGACGAGCGTGTCGAAGACGGCGCCGGGGCCGGCGAGCCGGCGGATCTCCCGGAGCCCGGTGAACTGCCGGCCCATCTGCGCCACCTGCCGGTCCCGGAGGCCGGCCAGCAGCTCCGCGACGGGCTGCTCCGGCACCAGTCCGACCCTCACCGGCAGGGTGTTGATGAAGGGGCCGACCGCCGACTCGACCCCGGGCAGGTCCGCGGGACGGCCGGCCACCGTGGTGCCGAACACCACGTCGGTGCGCCCCACCAGGCGTGCCAGCACCAGGGCCCAGGCGGCCTGCATGACGGTGTTCACGGTCACCCCGTGGGTGCGGGCCAGCTCCGTCACGCCGCGTGTGAGCTCCTCGGTGAACTCGAAGGACACCGGCTCCGGCAGCACCGGTGTGCTCACCCGGTCCTCGGGTGCCACCAGGGTCGGCTCCGCCGTGTCCGCGAGCTCCGCCCGCCAGGCCTCCCGTGCCGCGTCCCGGTCCTGCCCTTCCAGCCAGGCCAGGTACTCCCGGTACGAGGCCGGCGCCGGCAGCGCCCGCCCGTCGCCGCCGGCCGCGTACACCTCGGCCAGCTCGGTGAAGAGGACGGACATGGACCAGCCGTCGATGAGCGTGTGGTGGGCGGTGATGATCTGGCGGTACCGGTCCGCGCCGAGACGGACCAGCAGGAGCCGCAGCAGCGGGGCGGCCGCGAGGTCGAAACGTTCCGCCCGCTCGGCGCGGGCGAGCCGAGCGAGTTCCTCCCGGGCGGCGTCCTCCGGGAGGTGCGACAGGTCGGCCTCCCGCCAGGGCAGCGCCACGTCCCGGGCGATGACCTGCACGGTCTCTCCGGACTCGCGCCGGTGGAAACCGGCGCGCAGCACCTCGTGCCGGTCCAGCAGCGTCTGCCAGGACGCCCGGAGCCGGTCCGTGTCCAGCGGCCCGTCCAGCGCCAGCATGCGCCGGCTGGTGTACACGTCCGGGCCCCGGTCGTGGGAGGTGGCGTGGAAGAGCATGCCCTCCTGCAGCGGTGACAGCGGCCAGACGTCCACCAGGCCGGGCGCCCTGGCCCGCAGGTCGTCGAGTTCGCCGGGGCGCAGGGACGCCAGGAGGGAGCCGGCGCCCGCACGGTGGCCGCCGGCGGGCCCGGACTCCACGGGGAGCGACCCGGCGGCGGCCACCGCCGCCAGGCCGGCGGGGGTCTCGTGCTCGAAGACGTCCTGCGGCGTGAAGAGCAGGTCGGCGCGGCGGGCGCGGGCGGCGAGCTGCATCGCCATGATCGAGTCCCCGCCCAGGGAGAAGAAGCTGTCCTCGGCGCCGACCCGCTCCAGGCCCAGCACTTCGGCGAAGAGCCGGCACAGCGTCTCCTCGGCGGCGGTCCGGGGCGCACGGCCGGAGACCCGCTCGGCGAAGTCCGGGGCGGGCAGCGCCCTGCGGTCCACCTTGCCGTTGGCGGTGACCGGGAGCGCGTCCAGGACGAGGACGGCGGCCGGGACCATGTACTCCGGCAGCACACCGGCGGCATGCTCGCGCACGGCCCGCGGGTCGGGGGCTCCGGTCCCGTCCGAGGCGCCGGTTCCCTCCGCGACGACGTAGCCGACCAGGCGGCGCTCACCCGGACGGTCCTCCCGGGCCACCACCACCGCCTGCGCGACGGCCGGGTGGGTGGCCAGGGCCGCCTCCACCTCGCCCGGCTCCACCCGGAACCCGCGCAGCTTGACCTGGCCGTCCGCGCGGCCCACGAAGAGGAGCTCGCCGGTGCCGGTCCAGCGGACCAGGTCACCGGTGCGGTACATCCGCTCGCCGGGGAGGAACGGGCAGGCGAGGAACCGCTCGGCCGTCGGGCCCGGCCGGTCCCAGTAGCCCCGGGCGAGGCCGGGCCCGGCGACGTACAACTCCCCCACCGCACCGGGCGGTACGGGCTGGAGGAAGGCGTCGAGCACGAAGGCGCGCCGGCCGGGCAGCGGACGGCCGATCGGCAGCACCTCCCCCAGCACGTCACCGGGATCCAGCTCGTGCCAGGTCGCGCAGAGCGTGGTCTCCGTGGGCCCGTACAGATGCCGCACCGAAACCTCCGGGCACGCCTCCCGCACCCGCGCCACCGCCTCCGGCGGCACGACGTCACCGCCGGTCAGCACCTGGCGCAGCCCCCGGAAGCACTCCGGCGCCTCGGCCGCGAGGACGCGGAACGAACCGGCGGTCAGGTGCACCGCCGTCAGCCCGTCACCGGCGACGCCCTCCCGCAGCCGTGCGGCATCGACCGCGCCCGGTTCGGCGACCACCACCCGCGCACCCGCGGCCAGGGGCACCCACACCTCGAACAGCGATACGTCGAAGGCATGCGGGGCGTGCATCAGCACCGCGTCACCCGGCCCGACCGACCACTCCCGCTCACCGACCAGCGCCGCCACACTGCCGTGCGGCACCGCCACACCCTTCGGCACCCCCGTCGAACCCGACGTATACATCACATACGCCACATCCCCGGCACCCACCGGGACGGACAACGGCACCTCCACGGCAGCGAGTTCGGACACCACAGCCGCGTCGTCCAGCACCAGCACCCGCACGGCCGCGTCCTCCGGAACCGCACCCCGCGTCGCCTCCGAGCACAGCACCACCACCGGAGCGGCGTCCTCCAGCACGAACGCCACCCGCTCCACCGGAGAACCCGCATCCACCGGCACATACGCCGCACCGGCCCTCCACACCCCGAGCAACGCCACCAGCAGATCCGCAGACCGCTCCATCACCACCGCAACACGCTCACCACGCCCCACACCCAGCGAGGAGAGATACGCCGCGAGGCGCCCCGCCGCCCCGTCCAACTCGCCGTAGGACAAGGACCGTTCGCCATCGACAACGGCCACCGCGTCCGGCGCCGTCCGCGCCCGCGCCGCGACCAGCTCCGGCACCGACAGCCCCGGCGGCTCACCCGCCGTCGCACTCCAGCCCCCGACGATCCGCCCGTGTCCGGCCGCGTCCAGCACACCGATCCGGCCCACCGGTACCGACGGGTCCGCGACCACCCGCTCCATGAACGAGAGAAGGGACCGGTGGCCCGCACGCGCCCAGTCCTCGTCGTAGTGCGCCGCGTTGGCCTCCAGGGCGACCGCCATGCCCCGGTCGTCCGACCAGCCGCTGACCACTACGCCCACTTCCTCGACGCGCCGGCTCGACAGGTCGCGGACGATCCCCCGGCACTCCCCGAAACGCAGGTTGGCACCGAGGGGCAGGATGTTCACGGAGGGTCCGAAGTGCCACCGGCCCCCACTCGGCCAGTCGAGCTCCTGGCGCAGCCGCTCACCCCGGAAGCGCTGGTGCCCGAGGAGCCCGGTGGCCTCCCGCTCCGCCTCCCGCGCCAGTTCGGCCGGGTTCGCCGAGGGGCCGGCGGGCAGCCGGAACGGCAGCATGTTCGCCATCGTGCAGGGGGTCCGCCGCGCCTGGGCGCTCGTGCGTCCGGCGACGGGGATGCTGAGCACGGCTTCGTCCGCACCGGTCATCCGGCTGGTGAAGGCCGCCACCGCGGCGACGAGGAACCGGGGCCAGCTCACCTTCGCGCCGGCCGCGGCCGCGTGCAGGGCCGCCACCACGGGGGGCGGCAGATGGCCCGTGGCACGGACGACGCCGCCGGGGGCGGCGGCCGGCCGGTGGCCGGGAACGGCCGCCGGATCCGGGCGGTCGGCGAAGCGGTCGTGCCAGTACCGCCGGTCGCGTGCGCACTGCTCGGACGCACGGTAGGCGGATTCCTGGGCCAGCAGTTCGCCGAGCGGGGCGTATCCGGGTGCCCGTAAGGGCGCTCCGCGCAGCATCGCCGTGTAGAGGTCGGCGACGCGCCGCCCCATCAGGGAGCAGGCGAAGCCGTCCATCAGCAGATGGTTGTAGCGCTGGTACCAGACATGGCGGTCGGCCGCGAGTGTGAACAGCGCATGAGCGAAGAGTCCGCCCTCGGTGGGATCGTTCACCCGGCCCAGCTCGCCGCGCATCCATGTCCCGGCGGCCTGCCACGGATTCTTTTCCCCGCTGAGGTCGACGACCGGCATGTTCCATTCCGGCGGGGGGCCGATCCACTGGGAAACCCGGCCCGCGGAATCCTCCACGAAACGTACCCGCAGAATGTCGGTTTCCTCGACGGCCCGGCGCAACGCGAGTTCGAAGACCCGGGTGTCCACGGGGCCGAGGATTTCGATGTGCTGCCCGATGTGATAGAGCCCTCGTGAGCTCTCTATCCGCTGTGCCAGCCAGATTCCCTCCTGGCATTCGGACAGGGGCAGGGTGGAATTCTCCTGGCCGTTCATCATTCCCCCTTCAGCGGGTGCCCGCTGCTTTTCGTCGGTCTTCGCCGGTCGTCGGCGCCTTCCGGCCGGCCCCGCGGTCGGCCGGAAGGCGCTAGTGCTCTTCGGAATGGCGGCGGACGACGAGGTCGCCGCCGGCCCCCGGCGGCACGGTTCCGCCCAGGGCGAGGGAGCCTCCGACGACCGGCTGACGGGCCGTGAGGTCGCCGTCCCCGGGAACCGGTGCGGGAACCAGCGCCTCGCGGGCGTGTCCCCCGCCGTCGGGGCCGGTGCCGTTGGTGCCCGGCCGGTTGAACTGCGTGTGGTAGAGCTCGGCGTAGAGCCCGCCCTCCGCCAGCAGTTCCTCGTGCGTCCCGCTCTCGCGCACCCGGCCCCCGTCGATGACGAGGATCTGGTCGGCCTCGCGGATGGTGGACAGCCGGTGGGCGATGACCAGCGAGGTCCGGTTGCGCAGCGCGGTGGTCAGCGCCCGCTGGATGGCCGCCTCGGACTCGGAGTCCAGGTGCGCGGTGGCCTCGTCGAGCACCACGACGGAGGGGGCCTTCAGCAGCAGTCTGGCCAGGGCGAGCCGCTGCTTCTCCCCGCCCGAGAGCCGGTATCCGCGGTCGCCGACCACGGTGTCGAGGCCGCTCGGGAGCGAGGCGACGAGATCGCCGATCCGCGCGGACCGGCAGGCGTCGAGCAGTTCCCGCTCGGTGGCCTCGGGCCGGGCGTAGAGGAGGTTCGCCCGGATCGTGTCGTGGTAGAAGTGGGCGTCCTGGCTGACCACGCCCACAACGTCGCGCAGTGAGTCGAGGGTGACGTCGCGCAGGTCGTGGCCGTCGATGCGGACGGTGCCCGAGGTGGGGTCGTAGAGCCGGGACACCAGGTGGGTGGTGGTCGTCTTGCCGCCGCCCGACGGGCCGACGAGGGCCGTGAGCTTGCCGGCCGGCGCCCGGAAGCTGAGGTCGTGGAGGACTTCCGCCGTCTCCTTCTCCCGCTCGGCCGGGGAGAGCGCGCTGGACTCCAGGGAGACCAGGGAGACGTCGCCGGCGCGCGGATACCGGAACGACACCCCCTCGAACTCGATCTCCGGCGCGGGCCCGCCGTCCGGCGCGGGCAGGGCCACGGCGTCCGGGCTCTCCTCGATGAGCGGCCTGAGGTCGAGGATCTCGAAGAGCCGGTCGAAACTGACCATCGCGGTCAGCGCGTTGGACTGCATGGCGGAGAGCTGGGTGATCGGCCCGTAGAGCCGGCCGAGCAGAGCGGCCAGCGCCACCAGCGTGCCGATTTGGAAGACGTCGTTCAGGACCAGGCTGCCGCCGACGCCGTAGACGAGCGCGGTGGTGAGCGAGGCGAGCAGCGCCATGAAGATGAACGACAGCCGGCTGTAGACCGTCCAGACCACCCCTACCTCGCGCACGGTGCGCGCCCGGGTCTCGAAAGCGTCCGCCTCCTCGCGCGGGCGGCCGTAGAGCTTGGCGAGCATGGCGCCGCCCGCGTTGAAGCGTTCGCTGATGATGCCGCCCAGCTCGCCGTTGGCCTGCATCTGCTCGCGGGAGTAGCGCTGGAGGCGCCGTCCGACGTAGATGCCCGGGATGACGAACAGCGGCAGCATGCCCACGGCGATCAGGCTGATGAGCCAGGACAGATAGAACATCTCGGCGAGTACGAGGACCACGGTCAGCACGCTGGTCGCCGAGGTCAGCAGGGTGCTGAGAGCCTGCTGCGCCAGCATGACGTCGCCGTTCAGCCGGCTGGCGAGCAGACCGATCTGGGTCCGGGTGAAGAACGCCATCGGCTGCCGCTGGACGTGTTTGAACGTCTCGACCCGCAGATCGTGGCTGACGCCCTGTCCGATGCGCCCGGAGATGTAGCTCTGCCCGAGCTGCGCAAAGGCGTCGACGACGGCGAGTCCGGCGACGACGAGGGCGATGGTCGTGACCACGGCCATGTCGTCCCTGAGGATGCCGTCATCGATGATCTTCTTCAGCAGCAGCGGTGTGGACACGATGATGAGGGAATCCACCGCGGTGACGGCCAGCAGCAGGAACAGCGCACTCCGGTGCGGCCTCATATAAGCCAGCGCCCTGCGCACGGTCCCCGGTCGGAGCGTCTGTTTCTGCGCCGCGGCGGAATGCGGCCCCCCGACAGTGGGGCCACCAGGACCTTGGGTTATCAACACGCGACGGAAACCTCCTGCGTCGGCTCTTCTGCTCTCTTGGCTGCCATGTCACGGAATGGTCCGCGGGCCTGCGGTCCGCGGTGACGGTGGGCCGGAACGGGGCCGGTAACAACACAGCGATCAATTGCTTCCATCGGTCCCCCCGCACGAAGGACCATACCGTTCTGCATTTACCGCCGGCCAGGTATGCCGGACGGGCTGGAAGAACAAGACGGAACGAACAGGGCCGTACCACGCCGGCGAAAAGAGGAACGGGTGGGACCGGCCGGACCGAAGAGTGAGAACGGCCGTGCATTCCCCCCGGATTATCGGTCCGGGGGGCCGGATGCCGCACGTCGCGCTTTTCCGTGGGACGGAGGGAATTCCGCGGGCGCAGCCACCGGAAAACGGTGCTGTGAGATGGACGGCGCCGCGCTGAGGGACTTTCTCAGAGCCCCGGAAGTGGTGCAAGTCCCGCCCGCTGGACGGGCGGAGCGGGCGGGCGGAGCGCCCGCCCGGATGCCCGCCGCCGCTGTCCAACCGGGCAGATTTCTCACTCGGACACCCGGACGGCTATGCCGTCTCGGCGACCTTGCGCTCGACCCGCTGGGCGAACTCCGCCCACATCTCGGCGCATTCGCCCGCCAGCCGGGCCACGACGCCACCGCAGTGCGGCGGAACCTTTTCGATGATCGCGTCCCATTCCTCGGGACTCATCATGTGGACGGTGAGCAGCCGGAGCAAGGTGCGCCCGGTCTCGCTGAACCGCAGCGCGGGGTCCGCCCTGAGCCGGTCCAGGACCGCCGCGCGGTCCTGGACCGGGTTCCGGCAGGCCACCGCGGCGGGGCGGAGTCCGCCCCGGCCCGCGGCCGGGACCTCCGTGCCGCTCGCCCGCTTCCCGTTCCCGCGCCGCGGCCCCGGCAGCGGATCCTCGCCGCGCATCATCCGGTTCCGTACGTCGCGGACCGTCTCCGGGGAGATGGACGCGGCCCGCGCGACCTGACGGAGCGACAGGCTCGGGTCCTGGGCGATGAGCCGGCTGGCCAGCCTGCGGCCCTCGGTCCCGTTGACCGGGCGGACCCGGCCGTCCTGCCCGATACGGCTCACCTCGCCGACCCGGCCCTCGGGCCGGCGCCTGCGGATCTCCGCGACCGTTCCGGGGGCGATGCCGGTGACCGAGGCGATCATCCGGTCCGACCACTGCGGATGCGAGGCGATGATGCGCCCGGCCGCGCGCTTCCGGTCCGCCGTCGTCAGCGGCAGACCGTGGGTGACGTTGGATTCCACGGCGAGGACGAAGGCATCGGCCTCGTCCCCCTCGAAGAACCTTGCCGCGATCTTGCGTTGCCCCCGGAGTTCGGCGGCTCGTACCCGGTGCAGCCCGTCGATGACCCGCATCGTCGAGCGGTGCACGGTGATGGGCGGCAGCGGGGTCCGCACCTCCGCCAGCGTTTCCACGTGCTCCGGATCCGCTCCGGAGGTCCGCGGCGAGCCGGCCGTCGACAGCGAGCTGATCTCGACTTCGACGACCATCAGTTGGTCGATCTGCGCGTGCCCGGTCAGTGCCAACCCAACTCCCCCTCGTGTTGCGATCTCACTCGTCGCGCGGGTACGCCGGCCCCCGGGCCGCACACCGCATCGCGGGGGCCTCCCTCCGGCCGGCGGGGCGGCGTCGCCGCCCGCCGTTCCGGAGCCGGACGGCGTCCCTGCCTCCCGGCGGAGCCCGGCTTCCGCGTTGCCGCACCGCGTGGCCCGGCCGTGGCCGGAACCGGCAGGTCCCGGTACGGAGTTCGCCGGTCAGCGGTACACCGCCCGCGGGACGGGATCCCGCCCGTCCGCTCCCCCGGCCACCGGGCGGCACCGGCCGGTCCTGCGGCCGCCACGGATTCCGCTTCCGTACCGCCACCGCGGCGGGCGCCGCGTCCGTCCTCCGTCGCCGGCCGTCCGCCGGGACCGGGAACGCGGTGCGCGCTCCGGCGACCGGACCGCTGGTTCTCCGGCGGTACCGGGTGTGCGGAAATGCTTTCCCCACACCACCGATCACGGTGTCCGCGAAGCCGGTCCCCCTGTCCCGCGGCGGAATTCCTCCCGCCGGTGTCCATCCCCCATTCCTTTCCCCTCAGCTCGTTTCCGTTCCCGTGAAGCGGAACGTTTTCCCCGAGCGGAGCACGCTCACCCTAACAACGCCCTTTCCGGCCTGGTACCCCTCATCCACGGAGCCCACGGAGGGCCGGGCACCCCTACCGACCCCTACCGGTCCCCGCCCCGGCACCCCAGCCGGCGCGCCGCTCCACCGGGAAAGCGCCGCTCCGGCCCGGGAAATGTCCCCGGGGCACGCGCCCCGGCGCGCTCCGCCCGGGCCCCGCGACGGCCGCCGGCCGGCACAGCGGTATCGACCGGCGGACCGGAAGGGCATGTCCCCCTTTCCGCACGAGCGGATTCCCGCCGGAGCGGACCACACCGCCGCGCCGCGTATTCGGCGCCGCCCGCACACAGCCCCGGGGAGGAGGAGCGGGGCGGAATTCGGAATTCCTCCCCGTGTTCTCACACTCCCGTACGCGCTCACTCCGGAGGGCGCAGGGGCCGGCGCTCGCGGGGACCCGGAGGAACGGGAATCGCGCCACGGCCGGAGCGGGCGGCGGCCGGGCGGGCGGCGGCGGGAGCGCCTGCGTGACGGCCACCGCGCAGCGGTGACCCCGGGGGTTCCGGAGATTCCGGTTACGGTCCTCCCGGGCGTGCCGGGCGCGGGTCCGGCGACCGCGGGTCCGGAGCCGGAGAGCGGGCACGGCAGCGCCGGCCGGCCCGCCACTCCGCCGCCCGTCCGGATATCGAGCAGTGCATCGCTTTCGGCGGTCGATTGGCCTCCGTCTCGCAATAAGAACAGGCCCCGGCCGATACGGTACGCGCAATTCCGATCACGCTTGACGTCTTTATAACGGCCATGCCGCACCATTGGGCAAATATCCTGGTGAACGATTTTTTGATATGGCAGAATCATCACGCAGGTGGCCGGTACGGGCCGAAAGAGGAACCGGCTCGCCATCTGGACACTCCAAGAATCAGCCGTGCGGGGGAGAAGTCGGCTCATGGACTTGGTGGATCGCGGTGCGGAATTATCGATCATGGAGAACATGCTCGGCTCCTGTGTGGCCGGGCACGGCGGAGTGCTGCTGGTCAGCGGCGCGGTGGTCACCGGGAAGACCGCGCTCCTGCGCGCCTTCGGCGAGCGGGCGACCGCCGCCGGTGCACTCTTTCTGCAGGCCACGGCGTCGGAGGTGGAGCGCGACCTGCCCTTGGGGGTGATGGGACAGCTGCTGCTCGGCGCCGATCTGCCGGCCCCCGGTGCCCAGCGGGCGGCACGGCTGCTGGACCTGGTCACGGTGACCGCGCCGGCGCGGCCGGCCGGAGGCGGACTGCCCGCCGTGGTGCGGAACGCGATTCCCCAGCTCTGCGGAATCCTGTTGGAAAAATCAAGGGAAAGGCCGGTGGTGATCGGAATCGACGATGTACACCACGCCGACACCTATTCACTGGAATGTGTTCAGTACCTGGCCCGCCGGCTGGACGCCGCGCGCATTCTGGTGCTCCTGGGGGAGAACAGCGGTTACCCCACCGGGAACAGGCGTCTGCACGTCGAATTACTGCGCCTGCCGGGGTGCCGGAATATCCGGCTCGGCCCGCTCCGGCGGAGGGGAGTCGCCGAAATGGTCTCCGCCTACGGCCGGTCCGGGTGGCGGTCGTGCCCGCCCGTCCCGGACCTCCACCGGCTCGGCGGAGGCAACCCCCTGCTGACCCGGGCGCTGCTGGAGGACCACCGTGCCTCGGCCGCGGGGACCGCGGGCAGGTCCGTCCCCCCGGTGCCCGGAGACTCCTTCGAACAGGCCGTCACCACCTGCCTGTACCGCAGCGACGTATCGGCCCGGCGGACCGCCTGGGCTCTGGCGGTGCTCGGGCCGCAGGCCTCGCGGACCGAACTGGTGGCGGAAGTGCTCGGCGTCAGCCGCGAAGCGGCCCGGCGCGGGCTGAGTGCGCTGACCGAGACCGGACTGCTGAGTACCGGATGGTTCCGCCACGAGGCGGGCCGGGCGGCGACGCTGAAGAGCATGGAACCCGCCCACCGCGCCCGGCTGGAGGCCCGCGCCGCCCAGGTGCTCCACGAGCACGGCGAGGCGGCGACCGCGGTGGTCCGCCACCTGATCCTCGCGGAGCCCGTCGACGCGCCCTGGGCACTGCCCACCCTCCTGGAGGCGGCCGAACGGGCCCTGGACGGCGACGAGGTGGACCTGGCCCTCGCGTGCCTCCGCGTTGCCCGCGACACCTGCGCCGACGGGCAGCGGTCCCCGGCCATCCGGGCCGCGATGACCCGGGCCGGATGGCGGGTCAACCCGGCCACCGCCGCCCAGCACCTGCCCGAGCTCACCACCGCCGCGCTCGAGGGCCGCCTCGGTCCCCGGCACACCGAGGAACTCGTCGGGCACCTGCTCTGGTTCGGTCACGTGGACCGGGCCCTGGACGTCCTCGGCGCCGTGGAGCGGAGCCGCGCCCCCGGCCGTACCGAGGGCGGCGGCCGGTACGGGCCCGACGACATCCGGCGCTGGATGGTGCACGGTTTCCCGGGGTTCACCGCCCCGGTCCGGGTACGGCCCGGCCGTGCGGGGCCCCGGGATCCCGTCCCGGCGCGCACCACCCGTCAGCGGGCCGCGAACCTGATGAGGGCGGTGCTGGACGGGGCGGGTGAGGACGCGGTGGCCGGGGCCGAGCAGATCCTGCAGGGCACCCGGCTGGACGACCACACCGTCACGGCGCTCGTCGTCGCCCTGAACGCCCTCGTGCTCACCGACCGCCTGGACAGGGCGTCCTTCTGGTGCGAGGCCCTGGCCCGTGAAGCGGCCGCCCGCCGCGCCCCCATGTGGCAGGCGCTGCTGGCCTCCGTCCGGGCGCGGATCGACCTCAGGCTGGGACGGCTGGCCGCCGCGGCGGAGTCGGCCCGTTCGGCGCTCGCCCTGGTCCCCCCGGAGGGATGGGGAGTGGCCGTCGCCGGCCCGGTGGCCACCGTCGTCCACGCCGAGACCGCCATGGGCCGGCTCGACGAGGCGGCCGGCCCGCTCGGCGTCCCGGTGCCGGACCCGGCGTTCCACACGCCCGACGGCCTGCTCCATCTCCGGGCGCGCGGCTTCCACCACCTCGCCGCCGGGCGCCCGTACGCCGCGCTCGACGACTTCGTCCGGTGCGGCTACCTCATGGCCCGCTGGGGGTTCGACCTGCCCGCGCTGGTGCCGTGGCGCACGGATGCCGCCCAGGGCCATCTGGCGCTGGGTGACGCCGCCACGGCCCGGGCCCTGGCGGAGGAACAGCTGGCCATGGTGGGCCCCGGGCGCGCCTGGACCCGCGGGGTGTCCCTGCGGGTGCTCGCCGGGACGCTCGACCCGCTGCACCGGATGCCGCTCCTGGAGGAGGCCGCGGAGATCCTGCGCGAGCGCGGTCACCGGCTGGAACTGGCCCGGGTGAAGGACGATCTGGCCCGCGCCCACCGCGAACTGGGGGAGCGCGGCCGGGCCCGGTCGCTGGCACGCCGGGCACAGCAGCTCGCGCGGGAGTGCGGCGTCCCCGCCCCGCGGGTGGCCGCGGCGGCCGGCGCCCTTCCGGCCGGACGGCCGGAGCCGTCCGGTGCCCCCCGGCGGGGGCACGTCGAGCTCAGCGACGCGGAGCTGCGGGTGGCGACGCTCGCCGCCCGCGGGCACACCAACCGGCAGATCGCCGACAAGCTGTTCATCACGGTCAGCACCGTCGAGCAGCATCTGACCCGGGCGTACCGCAAGCTCGCCGTCCAGCGCCGGGCGGATCTGGCGGGGAAGCTCACCCCGGGCGGGGCGCCGGACGGAGCCGGGGGACCCTGCGGCGGCAGCACCTGCGACCAGCTGAACGCGGTCTAGCCGGTGCGGCTGATGCGGGGCGCCCGGGCCACCGCGCCCGCGCGCCCCGGCCGCGCCGCCGGAGACCAGGGCCACCAGCACCGCCAACGCCACGGCCACCGCCACGAGAACGGGGAGCAGGGAGCCCGCGGTCATGCCGTGGACCGTTCCGTGCGCCCCACGGGCACACCGCCCGGCGCGACCGGCGCCGCGCGCCGGCCGCTCTCCCCGCCCTTCCCCTGCCGGCTCTGCCCCTGGGTATCCACGGCCTCCAACTCCTCGTCGCGGAACCGGGTGTGGTGGTGCGTTGCGGATCCTGTCTACGAGGTGGGCGGTCACACCGCGGTCCGAAAGTCTGTGACCGGGAAATGGCCTCGGACCCCGCACGGGGTCTCGCCGCCGGCGGTAGGCTGCCGTCCGGGGCCGCGAGGACGGGCAGCCCGCAGGCCGCCGCCGCCCGGAGCGACGGGTGGCCGGGGACCCGCCACCGGATGCTGTGACCGGTGTGTGACCTGCGATCGGGCAGTCTGCTCCATCATGATCGGTTTCCGGCGGCCCCGCCCTTCGGCCGTGACGCGTCGTACGGGGGGTGGGCGATGAGAGTGCTGGTGGTCGAGGACCACACCGAACTCGCACAGTCAGTGGCCCGGGTCCTCCGCCGGGAGGGGATGGCGGTCGACGTCGTCCACGACGGCTCGGACGCGCTGGAGCGCACGATGGTGGTCGACTACGACGTCGTCGTGCTCGACCGGGACCTGCCGGGTGTGCACGGGGACGAGGTGTGCGGCAAGCTGGCGGCCCAGCCGGCGCAGGCCCGGGTGCTGATGCTGACCGCGTCCGGCACGATCGCCGACCGGGTGGAGGGCCTCAGCATCGGCGCGGACGACTACCTCCCCAAGCCCTTCGCCTACGCCGAGCTGGTGGCCCGCATCCGTGCCCTCGCCCGGCGCTCGCAGCCCGCGCTGCCCCCGGTCCTGGTCCACGGCGATCTGCGGCTCGACCCCGCGCAGCGGATCGCCACCCGCGCCGGGGAGCGCCTCGCACTGACCCCGAAGGAGTTCGCGGTGCTCGAGTACCTCCTCGCCGCGCAGGGCCGGGTGGTGTCGGCCGAGGAACTGCTGGAGCGGGTCTGGGACGAGGCGACCGATCCGTTCACCACCACGGTCAAGGCGACGATCAACCGCCTGCGTCCGAAGCTCGGCAATCCACCCGTGATCGAGACCGTTCCCCGGGGCGGCTACCGGATCTGAGGAGCCCATGCGACGTCCTCCGCGCTTCCCCCCGTCCCTCACCTCAGCCGTCCGCCGCCTGCTGCCCCGCCGGGTCCGCGTCCGCCTCACCCTGCTGTACGGGGTGTTGTTCGTGGCCTCCGGCGTGGTCCTGCTCACGATCACGTATCTGCTGGTCAGTCACTCCCCCGCCAAGTACGTCCTCGCCCGGACGGGTACCGGCACCCTGCCGGTACCGGGCGGTGAGGGCGGTCTGACCCTGGGCCGCCCGGACGGCGGTTCCTCCGGCCTGCTCGACGCCGTCACCCGCGAGCTGCGGGACCAGGCGCTGCGCCAGCACCAGGCGGAGATGCACCATCTGCTGGTGCAGTCGGGGATAGCGCTGGCGATCACGGCCGTGATCTCGATACTGCTCGGCTGGCTGGTCGCGGGGCGGGTGCTGCGGCCGCTGCGGACGATGACCGGCACCATCCAGCGGATCTCCGCCCGCAATCTGCACGCGCGGCTGGGCGTCACCGGGCCCGCCGACGAGCTGAAGGATCTCGCCGACACGGTCGACGGGCTGCTCGGCCGCCTGGAGACGGCACTGGACTCGCACAAGCGCTTCGTCGCCAACGCGGCGCACGAGCTGCGCACTCCGCTCACCCTGGAGCACGCGCTGCTGGAGGAGGCCCTCATCGACCGGGAAGCGACCGTGGAGTCGTTCCGGTCGAACTTCGAACGGCTGCTGGAGATCAGCAAACAGCAGGCGCGCCTGCTGGAGTCACTGCTCACCCTGTCCGGCAGCGAACACGGCCTGGAGCACCGCGAGCCACTGGACCTCTCGGTCCTCGCCGGGCAGGTCGCGGACACCTCCCGGCCGGAGGCCGAGCGGCGGGGGCTGCGGGTGCGGACGGCGCTCGAACCGGCGCCCGCCACGGGTGACTCGGCCCTCGTCCTGCGGCTGGTGGCCAACCTCGTCGAGAACGCCATGGGCTACAACGTGCCCGGCGGGCTGGTCGAGATCACGACCGGCACCGCGACCGGACGCTCCCTGGTCTCGGTCGCCAACACCGGGCCCGAGGTACCGCCGGAGCAGGTGCAGCGGCTGTTCGAGCCGTTCCAGCGGCTCGGCCGGACGGCCGACGACGGCCACCACGGTCTCGGCCTGTCCATCGTCCGGGCCATCGCCATCGCCCACGATGCCGGATTCGCCGCCCGGGCCCGGCCCGGCGGCGGTCTCGTCGTGCAGGTCGCGTTCCCCCTGCGGGCGGACGGGTTGGGCCGGGTCGGCACCCGGCGTCCGGCTCTCGCGGCGGCACAGGGCGGCAGGCTCCCGGCCGGACCGCCGTGGCCCGGAGGGCGGGCCGACCCGGCGCGGCCCCGCTGAGTGCCCGCCGCTGACGGTCCGTGCCCCCGCCCGCGGCAGGCGGGTACAGTCGGCGGGCTCCGTCACCGACCGGAAGGGATCCGCGGCCCATGGCTTCGCCGAAGGCCCCCGACGCGCTCGACGCCCGCATCCTGGAACTGCTGCTGGAGCAGCCGCGGACGAGTGTGCGGGAGTACGCCCGGATCCTCGGGGTGGCCCGCGGAACGCTGCAGGCCCGGCTGGACCGGCTGGAGCGGGACGGGGTGATCCACGACGAGGGGCCCCGGCTGTCGTTCGCCGCCCTCGGCCATCCCGTGCTGGCCTTCGTCCACATCGAGGTCACCCAGGGGCATCTGGTGGACGTCGGCGACGCCCTGGCGGAGATCCCGGAGATCATCGAGGCGTTCTCGGTCACCGGTGGCGGAGACCTGCTGACCCGTGTCGTCGCCCGCGACAACGGCCACCTGGAGGACGTCATCCAGCGGCTGATCCGGCTCCCGGGCGTGGTGCGGACCCGCACGGACGTCGCGCTGCGCGAGCGGGTGCCGTACCGGGCGCGGCCGCTGGTGGAGTCGCTGCGCCGGGCCGCGGACCGCGCCGGCTGAGCCTGCCGTCCACCCTGCGGCCCCGGCTGCGCCGTGCGGCCGGACAGGGGGACACCGGTAGCAGAGCCGGGGGTCGGCCTCGTCCGGGCGCCCCGGGGTGCCGCCTTGCGAAGCGAGACGGACCGCACGCCCGCCGTCTCGCCGAGACCCCGCCGGCCCGGCTGGAAACACGAGGGGGCGCCACGGAGGTGGCCGCCCGGCTCGGAGTCCACCCGCGGACCGTGCGCTACCGGCTGAAACAGCTCCGTGAGTTGTGGGGCGAGGACCTGGACGACCCGGACCGCCGCCTCGAACTGGAGCTGGTGCTTCGTGCCCGGCGGCTGCGAGGAGATCTCGTCCCACCGCCCGACCGGCCCCCGGGGCGACGCCGACGGACCGTCCGGCGCGTCGCGCCCGGCGGCGTCGGGGCGCCGCAGCGTGAGGCGGAGGAACGGCCGGCCGCCCGGGGCGCTCTTGGTCAGCCCAGGAAACTCAGCCTGACCTGACGCTCCGGATTGTCCCTGTTGGTGTCGACCAGGCAGACCGACTGCCAGGTGCCCAGCTCCAGCCGTCCGCCGACCACCGGCAGCGTGGCGTGCGGCGGCACGAGGGCGGGGAGGACGTGGTCGCGGCCGTGCCCCGGGCTGCCGTGCCGGTGCCGCCACCGGTCGTCGGCGGGCAGCAGGTCGTGCAGTGTGGCGAGCAGGTCGTCGTCGCTGCCCGCGCCGGTTTCGAGGATCGCGATCCCGGCGGTGGCGTGCGGCACGAAGATGTTGAGCAGACCGTCGCGCCCCGAGGCCGACGTGCGCAGGAATTCCACGCAGGCCCCCGTCAGGTCGTGGACCGTCTCCGCGGAGCCGGTGGCGATGTCGATCGTGCGGGTGTGAAAGGCATCGGACATGCCCCCATCCTGGCCGACCGGGCCCGGAGGGGAAGACTCCGGGGCCCCGTGGCGTTGTCCGAGCCATGACGGATGTGGAGACACGGTACGTGGACGTGGCCGTCGTCGGCGCCGGGCAGGCCGGTCTGTCAGCCGCGTACCACCTGCGGCGCGCCGGCTTCGCCCCGGACCGCGACGTCGTCGTCCTGGACCACTCCCCCGCGCCCGGCGGCGCCTGGCAGTTCCGCTGGCCGTCCCTGACGTACGGCAAGGTGCACGGCATGTACGACCTGCCGGGGCTACCGCTGGTTGACGCTCCGGAGGACCGGCCGTCCTCCGAGGTCATCGGCGACTACTTCGCCCGCTACGAGCGGGCGTTCGACCTGCGGGTGCGCCGGCCGGTGGACGTCGCCTCCGTGTCCGAGGGCGCCGGGGGACGGCTGCTGGTGCGCACCCGGGACGACGGCGACTGGTCGGCGCGGGCGCTGGTCAACGCGACCGGCACCTGGGACCGCCCGTTCCTGCCGCACTACCCGGGCGCGGAGACCTTCCGCGGACGGCAGCTCCACACGGCCGGCTACCGGGGACCGGAGGACTTCGCGGGTGAGCGGGTGGTCGTGGTGGGCGGCGGCACCTCCGCCGTCCAGCATCTGCTGGAGATCGCCGAGGTGGCGGACACGCTCTGGGTGACCCGGCGCCCGCCGGTCTTCCGGGACGGGCCGTTCGACGAACGGCGCGGCCGGGAGGCGGTCGCCCTGGTCGACGAGCGGGTGCGGGCCGGACTGCCGCCGCGAAGCGTGGTGTCGGTGACCGGTCTGGTCATGAACGAGGCGGTGCGGCGCGGCCGGGAGAGCGGCGTGCTGGAACCGCGTCCGATGTTCACCCGGATCACCCCGGAGGGCGTGGCCTGGGACGACGGCGGCACGGCCGCGGCCGACTCGATCCTCTGGGCCACCGGCTTCCGCGCGGCCCTGGACCATCTGGCACCGCTGCGCCTGCGCGAACGGGGCGGCGGCATCCGGCTGGAGGGCACCCGCTCGGTCCGCGACCCGCGGGTCCATCTGGTCGGCTACGGGCCGTCGGCGAGCACCATCGGCGCCAACCGGTACGGGCGGGCGGCGGTGCGCGAGGTGCGGCGGCTGCTGGAGACACCGGCGCGGGCCGCCGGCTGAGCGGCCCGTCCGTTCAGGGGCCGGCGGCCACCGGAGCGGCCGCGGGGTCCGGGCCGCTCCGGGCGGTGGGACCGGGGGCACCGGCCGCGGCGGCGGCTTCGGTTCCCTCTCCGGCGGTGGCAGGGGCGTCCCCGGCGCCCGGGCCCCGTGCCGTTTCGGCGTCCCGCCGGACGAGGGCCGCGTAGCGCCCGCCGCGGGCCATGAGTTCCGCGTGGGTGCCGCGTTCCGCGATCCGCCCGCCGGCGAGGACCACGATCTGGTCCGCCTCGCGGATGGTGGAGAGCCGGTGGGCGATGGTGATCGTCGTACGCCGTGCGGAGAGTTCGTCGATCGCCCGCTGCACGGCCTGCTCGGTGTGGGTGTCGAGGGCACTCGTGGCCTCGTCGAGGATGAGGACCGGCGGGTCGCGCAGAATCGTCCGGGCGATGGCCAGACGTTGCTTCTCGCCGCCGGAGAAGCGGTAGCCGCGTTCACCGACGAGGGTGTCGTAGCCGTCCGGGAGACTCTCGATGTGCTCGTGGATCTGGGCGGCCCGGGCGGCGTCGCGGATCTCCTCGTCGGTGGCCCCCGGCCTGGCGAAGCGGAGGTTGTCGGCGACCGAGGCGTGGAAGAGGTACGTCTCCTGGGAGACGACGCCCACGGCCCGGGCGAGGGTGTCGAAGGAGAGGTCGCGGACGTCGGTGCCGTCGAGCAGCACCCGGCCGCCCGTGACGTCGTACAGGCGCGGGACGAGATAGCCGAGCGTGCTCTTGCCGGAGCCGGTGGGGCCGACCACGGCGAGGCTGCCGCCGGCCGGGACGGTGAGGTCGAGGCCGGAGAGCGTGGGCGGCGCGCCGTCCCGGTCGTAGTGGAACTCGACGCCGTCGAAGCGCACTTCGCCGCGCACCCGCTCCAGATGTACCGGCTGCTCCGGTTCGGTGATGTCCACCCGCAGATCGAGGTACTCGAAGATGCGCTGGAAGAGGGCGAGTGACGCCTGCAGCTGGACCCCGGTGGACAGCAGGCTGACCGTGGGCCGGAAGAGGCCCTGCTGCAGCGAGACGAAGGCCACGAGCGTGCCGATGGAGATCTGCGGTCCGCCCCCGCGCAGCGCCATCCCGGCGGCCCAGTAGATGATCGCGGGCATGGCGGCCATGACGACGCCGATGACGGCCATGCGCCAGCGGCCCGCCATGCTGGAGCGGATCTCCAGCCGCGCCAGCCGTTCGGACTCGCCGGCGAACTGGTCCGCGAGGGAGTCCGCCCGCCCCATGGTCCGGCCGAGCAGGATGCCGCTGACCGAGAGGGACTCGGTGACCATGGCGGACATCGCCGCCATCTGCTTCTGCCGCTGCGCCGTGATCTTCTTCCGCTCCCGTCCGACGCGGCGGCTGATCCAGACGAACAGCGGCAGCAGGAGCAGGGAGACCACGGTCAGCCGCCAGTCCAGGGCCAGCATGGCCACGACGGTGGCGACGACGCTGGTGAGGTTGGAGACCAGCGAGGTGGCCGTGGAGGTGACGGTGGCCTGCATCCCGCCGATGTCGTTGGCGATCCGGGACTGGACCTCCCCGGTGCGGGTGCGGGTGAAGAAGGCGAGCGGCATCCGCTGCAGCCGGTCGTAGACGGCGGTGCGCAGATCGTGCATCACCCGCTGGCCGACGGTCGTCGAAATCAGCGTCTGCAGCACGCCGAAGACGCCCCCGGCCACGGCGGCGGCCAGCATGCCGAGGGCGAGCAGGCTCAGCAGCCCGGTGCGGCCCTCCGGAATCGCGGTGTCGAGGATCTCGCGCAGCATGAACGGCGTGGCCACGGAGACGAGGGAGGAGGCGCCGACGAGCAGCCCGACGACCGCCAGCCGGCCCCGGTACGGGAGGAACAGGCGCAGCACGCGCCGCAGTTCGACCGGGCGCTCCGAGTCGGGCACCGGCGGGGTCCACTGGCCGTCGGGTCCGGTGCTCAGGTCGTGGTGGCGCATGGGTTCCTTCGCGATGCTGGTGTTCCGGCCAGCGGAGCCTCCGCGGGTGATCGGGCGGCGGGCCCGGGAGCGGGCCCGGCGACGGCTTTCGGAGCCTAACCCGACGGCCGCGGGCGCGTCGGCGGCTTCCTCCGGCCCCCGGCCGGGGCCGCGCCCGTCAGCCCTTCAGGTAGTTCTTCTCCCCCATCACCACCACCGGATCCGCCTCCGGGTCGAGCGTGCGGAGCAGATACTCCATCCCGGTCTTCGGGAGGCTGACGCAGCCGGAGGTGCCGCTGCCGTGGTCCAGGTGCAGCCAGATGTAGCCGCCCTTGTCCTCGCCCCGGGGGCGGTTCGGGTCGTTCGGAGGGGTGCCCTTCACCCGGTTGTAGTCGATGGCTATGACGTAGTCGAAGTCGTGCCAGTGCGTCTTCGCCCAGGAGCGGGGAGCGGCGAAGGCCGCGGAGCGGGTGTACGGCAGTTTCGCGCCGGGGTCGGCCAGCACGCCGCCTGCGTCGGAGAGCGTGAACACTCCGGAGGGGCTGCGTTTGTCGCCCGCGCGGTGGTCCGGCGTCCAGCCGCGCTTGCCGTTGTGGGCGGGCCAGGCGCGGGTGCGGTCCCAGGTTTCCCCCTTCCGGGTGTACAGCACGGCCTCGGCGTCGGCGGAGTCCCGGCCCTCGCCGTAGACGACGACGGCCTGCCGGGAGCTCTCCGGGACCCGGGCGTGGAGCCGGTCGCCGACCCCGGGGAGCCGGGTCGGGTCGGCCGCGGGCGAGGCGCCGCGGGCGGGGCGCTCCCCGTCCGCGCGCGGGGCTCCACCGCCCGCCGCACCGCAGCCGGTGAGGAGGGCGGCGGCCGTCAGGGCCGCGGCCGTGGTCCGCTGGGTACCGGTGATGCACATGGCCCCATCGTCCCACCCGCCGGAAAACCGGTTGAAGCCGAGCGGGCGCGAACGCGACTCTTGCCACGCCCCCGCCCGCCGACACCGACCCCCTGGGACGTCATGCAGATCCACGATCTTCCGTACACCGACCCGGGCTCCCCGGACGTACGGTCCGGCGGGCGCTTCCTGCTGTGGCTGGGCAGGCGGCAACTGGGCGGCCAGCTCAAGTCCCTGGGGTGGGGCACGCTCCACATGGCCGGGCTGGCCACGGTGCCGCTGGTGGTGGGTGTCGCCGTGCAGGCCGTGGTGGACCGCTCCGGTGGACGGCTGGCGCTGGCCGGCGGGCTGATCGCCCTGCTCGGCACGGTGATCGCGGTGGCCGACACCATGCTCCACCGCGCCGCCGTCACCAACTGGATCACCGCCGCCGCGCGGGTGCAGCAGCTGCTCGCCCGCAAGACCGCCGAGATGGGCTCCACCCTGACCCGGAGGGTCGCGGCGGGCGAGATCACCGCGGTGTCGACCGGTGACGTGGAGAAGATCGGCTGGTTCGTGGAGGCCCTCTCCCGCTTCACCGCGGCCGCCGTCACGACGGTCGGCGTCTGCGCGGTTCTGCTCGTGGCCCAGCCGTCCCTGGGTGTGGTCGTGGCCGTGGGCGTACCGCTGCTCGTGCTGGCCGTGCTGCCACTGCTGCCGCCCGCCACCCGCCGGGCCGACGCCCAGCGGGCGAAGGCGGGCCGCGCCACGGAGCTGGCCTCGGACACGGTGGCCGGGCTGCGGGTGCTGCGCGGCATCGGCGGCGAGGAGCTGTTCCTGGACCGCTACCGGCGGGCCTCCCAGGAGGTGCGGAGCGCCGCCGTGCGCAGCGCCCGGATGTGGGCGCTGATCAGCGCGGTGCAGGTGCTGCTGCCGGGGCTGCTGCTGATCGCGGTGGTCTGGCACGGCGTCACGCTGGCCCGGGAGGGGCGGATCTCGCTCGGTGAACTGGTCGCCGTCTACGGCGCGGTGACCTTCCTGCTCTTTCCGCTCCGGCACTTCGAGGAGATCGCGATGGCGTACTCCTTCTCCAAGCCCTCGGCGAAGCGCGCCGCGCGCGTGCTGGCGCTGCGCCGGACCCGTCCGGCCGGCCCGGACACCGCGTCCGGTGGAGCGGACCCCGCCGGGGGTGCCGGGGGCGCCGGGGGGCCGCTGACCGGCGATCTGTACGACCCGGTGAGCGGGCTGCACGCGCCGGCCGGGCTGCTGACCGTCGCCGTCTGCGGTGACCCGGACGTGGCCGGGCGGCTCGCCGACCGGCTCGGCGGGCATGCCCCGCAGCGGGAGGAGGAACCGGACCGGCCGTCCGTCCTGCTGGGCGGGGCCGCGCTCGACGAACTCCCGCTGGAGGAGGCCCGGACGGCCGTCCTCGTCCAGGACAAGGACCCGGTGCTGCTGTCCGGCACTCTCCGGGAGCTTCTCGACGTTCCGTCGCGGGGAACGGTCACCGCGGGGGACGCTCTCGACGCCGCCC
Source organism: Streptomyces sp. MNU89 (assembly GCF_020982505.1). Lineage (NCBI taxonomy): Bacteria > Bacillati > Actinomycetota > Actinomycetes > Kitasatosporales > Streptomycetaceae > Streptomyces > Streptomyces sp. MNU89. Next base: position 621,375 of record NZ_JAJKLL010000001.1, read on the forward strand.
AGTGCGATGACGTCCTGGCCGCGCTCGCCCAGGCCACCGGGCCCGGTTCCGGTGACCCGCGGGAGGCGCGGATCACCGAACGCGGGCGTTCGCTCTCCGGCGGGCAGCGGCAGCGGCTGGCGCTGGCCCGCTCGCTGGTGACGGACCCGGAGGTATTGGTACTGGACGAGCCGACGAGCGCCGTCGACTCGCACACCGAGGCGCGGATCGCCGACGGGCTGCGGAGGCTGCGCGCGGGCCGGACGACGGTGGTCCTCTCCTCCAGTCCGCTGCTGCTGGACCGGGCCGACCGGGTGGTGTTCCTGCCCGGCGGGGAGGCCGCCGCGGCCGGCACCCACCGCGAACTGCTGCGCACGCACCCCGGGTACCGCGCCGTCGTCACCCGCGGCGCGGAGGAGAGACCGCCGCACGCGGCAGCGGCACACCACCGGAACGGCCCGGCGGCGCGGACCGCCCGGACGGGCATCGAGGAGACGGCATGATCGGTGTGGCACCCCCGGCGTACGACCCGGCGGCACCGGAGTCGGCGACCACCCTGCCGGTCGGCTCCCCCGCGACCGTCCGCGGCTATGTGCGGGAGCTGCTGCGGCGGCACCGGCGGGCGTTCGCCCTGCTCGTGGCGGTCAACGCCGTCGCGGTGACCGCCTCCATGGTGGGCCCGTACCTGCTGGGCGGCCTGGTCGAGGATCTCGCCGCCGGCGCGGGGGAGGCCGGTCTGCCGCGTGTCATCGCGCTGTTCACGGTGGCGCTCGCCGTGCAGACCGTCTTCGTGCGGCTGGTGCGGCTGCGCGGCGCGGTCCTCGGTGAGCGGATGCTGGCCGATCTCCGCGAGGACTTCCTGGTCCGCTCGGTGGCGCTGCCCCCCGGCGTGCTGGAACGGGCCGGGACGGGGGATCTGCTCTCCCGCATCAGCACCGACATCGACCGCCTGGCCGAGGCCATGCGCGAGGCCGTGCCGCAGCTGTGCATCGGCGTGGTGTGGGCGGGGCTGCTGCTGACCGGTATGGCGGTGACCGCGCCTCCGCTGGCCCTGGCCGTTCTCGTGGCGCTGCCCGTCCTGCTCGTCGGCTGCCGCTGGTACTACCGCAGGGCGCCCGCCGCCTACCGTTCGGAGGCCGCCGGATACGCGGCGGTGGCCGCCGTGCTCGCCGAGACCGTGGACGCGGGGCGGACCATCGAGGCGCACCGCCTGGGCGCTCGCCGGATCGCGCTCTCGGACCGGCGCGTCCGGGAATGGACGGCGTGGGAGCGGTACACGCTCTGGCTGCGGTCCGTGCTCTTTCCCGTGATCAACGCCTCGCACATGACGATCCTCGGGGCCGCGCTGATGATCGGTGGTGTCTGTGTCCTGAACGGCTGGATGACGGTCGGGGCCCTGACGACCGGGGCACTGCTCGCCCAGATGCTGACCGAACCCGTGGGCCTGATCCTGCGCTGGTACGACGAACTCCAGGTGGCACAGGTCTCCCTGGCCCGGCTGGTCGGCGTCCGGGAGATCGAGGAGGGCGCCGGGGACGACCGGGTCGCCCCGGCCGGGAGGGAGGTCCGCGCCGACGGGGTCCGGTTCGGCTACCACGCGAACGGCGATGTGCTGCACGGAGTGTCCCTGGACATCCGCCCGGGGACCCGGCTGGCGCTCGTGGGGCCGTCCGGGGCCGGCAAGTCCACGCTCGGCCGGCTCCTCGCCGGGATCTACGCGCCCCGGACCGGCGCCGTCACGCTCGGCGGCGCCGAGCTGGCGCGGATGCCCGCCGAGCGGGTGCGGGCCCACGTGGCGCTGGTCAACCAGGAGCACCATGTGTTCGTGGGCTCGCTGCGGGACAATCTGCTGCTGGCCCGGACCGGTGCCGGCGACGCGGAGCTGTGGGCGGCACTCGGCGCCGTGGACGCCGCGGACTGGGCGCGGGCCCTCGCTGACGGCCTGGACACCGAGGTCGGCTCGGGCGGGCTGACGCTGACCCCGGCGCAGGCACAGCAGATCGCCCTGGCGCGGCTGGTGCTGGCCGATCCGCACACCCTGGTGCTGGACGAGGCCACCTCGCTGCTGGACCCGCGGGCGGCGCGGCATCTGGAGCGCTCCCTGGCGCGGGTGCTGGACGGCCGTACGGTCGTGGCCATCGCGCACCGGCTGCACACGGCCCATGACGCCGATGTGATCGCGGTGGTGGAGGACGGCCGGATCACCGAGCTGGGCAGCCACGACGACCTGGTGGCCGCCGGCGGGCCGTACGCCGCCCTCTGGCGTTCCTGGCACGGCTGAGGATCTCTCGGCCCGCGGCTCCTCGGGCGCCGCGGGCCGGGTGTCCGTCCACGCGGGCCGGGCCGCGCGGGGGTACGCAACGGGACGGGGGCGGGCGTCAGATGACGCCGAGCGCTCCCAGCCCTCCGATGCCGCCGAGCAGCATGAAGACGGGCATCAGCACCTTGAGTTCGACCCAGCTTCCGGCCCGGAAACGCATCGCCTTCGGCGGGCCGACCGGATACCAGCGCTTGTTCCCGACCGGTATCGGCCACAGCACGGGGCAGCCGGAGACGGTGATCGCGTCGCCCGCGCAGTGCACCAGCGAGCCCAGGACGATCGGCAGTCCCAGCCACAGGTATTCCTGACCGGGTGCGGTGAACAGCCAGTCGGCGCCGTTGCCGGGCTGGTTCAGCACATCCGCCAGGATCCAGGCGCTGGTCGCCCCCAGCAGCCAGACGAGCACATCGCTGGAGACCCGGGCGGCCCGCCACAGCAGTCCCTCGACGGCGAGCACGAGGTGGACGAAGAGGATCGCCAGGACCGCCCAGCGGCCGCCGTTCATCGCCAGGACGGAGACCCCGGTCCCGACGAGCACGGCCCACAGCCAGGTGTGGGTCAGTGTGCGGTGTCCGCCGGTGCGCCGCGGGTCGCCCTGCTTCTTCGTCGCCTTGTAGACGGCGGAGGACAGCTTGTCGATGACCTCGCAGAGGGTCCGCGACACCGGCCCGAACGCCCGGGAGATGGTCGCCGACTTGTGGTCCAGGTCGGGGGCGAGGGCCGCGCCCGCGCAGATCAGCGCGCCGACGACCAGGACCGGCCACGGCATGGGCCGGTCCGCGGCCGCGGCGGCGGCGCCCACCCCCAGCCAGGCCGCGGCTCCGGACAGTGAGTGCGCCGGTCCCATCATCTGGTTGCCCGCCCCCCGTTTTCTCTTGTGCTCGTCTGTGGCCCCGTGCCGGTGCCGCGTTGACGCACCAGCCTAGCCGGAGTGATCTTCGAGTCTCCGGCCGGTTCCCCGATCCGGTGCCGGAGCAGGCAGTATGGAGGGTGTGACCACCCTTATCGATCATCTGCCGAGCGACGCCGATCCCGATGCCCTGTTCGAGTCCTTCTCGGCCTGGTCCGAAGAGCGGGGGATCTCCCTCTATCCCGCCCAGGAGGAGGCGCTGATCGAGGTGGTCTCCGGGGCGAACGTCATCCTGTCCACGCCGACCGGCTCGGGGAAGAGCCTGGTCGCCGCCGGCGCGCACTTCGCCGCGCTCGCCCGGGACGAGGTCACCTTCTACACCGCCCCGATCAAGGCACTCGTGTCGGAGAAGTTCTTCGACCTGTGCAAGCTGTTCGGGACCGAGAACGTGGGCATGCTGACCGGCGACGCCTCGGTCAACGCCGACGCCCCCGTCATCTGCTGCACCGCCGAGGTGCTGGCCTCCATCGCGCTGCGCGACGGCAGGGACGCCGACATCGGCCAGGTGGTGATGGACGAGTTCCACTTCTACGCCGAGCCCGACCGGGGCTGGGCCTGGCAGATCCCGCTGCTGGAGCTGCCCCAGGCGCAGTTCGTCCTGATGTCCGCGACCCTCGGCGACGTCTCGCGGTTCGAGGAGGACCTGACCCGGCGCACGGGCCGGCCCACCGCCGTCGTCCGGTCCGCGACCCGGCCCGTTCCGCTGTCGTACGAGTACCGCACGACCCCGCTGACGGAGACGCTCACCGAGCTGCTGGAGACCCATCAGGCGCCGGTGTACATCGTGCACTTCACCCAGGCGGCGGCGGTGGAGCGGGCCCAGGCGCTGATGAGCATCAACATGTGCTCGCGCGCCGAGAAGGACGAGATCGCCAAGCTGATCGGCAATTTCCGGTTCACCACCCGCTTCGGCCGCAATCTCTCCCGCTACGTCCGGCACGGGATCGGGGTGCACCACGCCGGGATGCTGCCCAAGTACCGGCGCCTGGTGGAGCGGCTGGCCCAGGCCGGTCTGCTCAAGGTCATCTGCGGCACGGACACCCTCGGCGTGGGCGTCAACGTGCCGATCCGCACGGTGCTGTTCACGGCCCTGACCAAGTACGACGGCCAGCGGGTGCGGACCCTGCGGGCGCGGGAGTTCCACCAGATCGCCGGCCGGGCCGGGCGGGCCGGTTTCGACACCGCCGGCTTCGTCGTCGCCCAGGCCCCCGAGCACGTCGTCGAGAACGAGAAAGCGCTCGCCAAGGCGGGTGACGATCCCAAGAAGCGCCGGAAGGTGGTCCGGAAGAAGGCTCCCGAGGGTTTCGTCTCCTGGGGGCAGAACACCTTCGAGAAGCTGATCGCCTCCGAACCGGAACCGCTGACCTCGCGGTTCCGGGTCACCCACACCATGCTGCTGTCGGTGATCGCCCGGCCGGGCAACGCCTTCGAGGCCATGCGCCGGCTGCTGGAGGACAACCACGAACCGCGGAAGAACCAGCTGCGCCACATCCGCCGCGCCATCGCCATCTACCGCTCCCTGCTGGACGGTGGCGTCGTCGAGCGGCTCGACGAGCCCGACGAGCAGGGCCGGGTCGTCCGGCTGACCGTCGACCTCCAGCAGGACTTCGCGCTCAGCCAGCCGCTCTCCACCTTCGCGCTGGCCGCCTTCGACCTGCTCGACCCGGAATCCCCGTCCTACGCCCTGGACATGGTGTCGGTGGTGGAGTCGACGCTCGACGACCCGCGGCAGATCCTCGCCGCCCAGCAGAACAAGGCCCGCGGCGAGGCCGTCCAGCAGATGAAGGCCGACGGGGTGGAGTACGAGGAGCGGATGGACCGGCTCCAGGACATCGGCTATCCCAAGCCGCTGGAAGAGGTGCTCTTCCACGCCTACGACGTCTACCGCAGGAGCCACCCATGGGTGGGCGACCACCCGCTGTCGCCGAAGTCCGTCATCCGGGACATGTACGAACGGGCGATGACCTTCACGGAGTTCACCGCCTTCTACGAACTGGCCCGGACCGAGGGCATCGTGCTGCGCTACCTCGCGAGCGCGTACAAGGCGCTGGAGCACACCGTGCCGGACGACCTCAAGTCCGACGATTTCCAGGACCTCACCGCCTGGCTGGGCGAGATGGTCCGGCAGGTCGACTCCAGCCTCCTCGACGAGTGGGAGCAGCTGGCCAACCCCGAGGTGGAGACGGCGGAGGAGGCCCAGGAGCGGGCCGACCAGGTCAAGCCGGTCACCACCAACGCGCGCGCCTTCCGCGTCCTGGTCCGCAACGCGATGTTCCGGCGGGTGGAGCTCGCCGCGATCGAGAAGTACGCGGAGCTGGGCGAGCTGGACGCCGACTCCGGCTGGGACGCGGACGCCTGGGCCGACGCCATGGAGGCGTACTGGGAGGAGTACGACGACCTGGGCACCGGCCCGGACGCGCGCGGCCCGAAACTGCTGCGCATCGAGGAGGACCCCGAGCACGGTCTGTGGAAGGTCCGGCAGACCTTCGCCGACCCGAACGGCGACCACGACTGGGGCATCAGCGCGGAGGTGGACCTCGCGGCCTCCGACGAGGAGGGCCGCGCGGTGGTCCGTCTCACGGACGTCGGCCAGTTGTGACCCCTCCCCGGGCGGCTTCTGCCCGGTCGGGGGGTGTGTCCGGGGGGTCATGGCCGTCCGTCCTCTCGGTGGGTGCCAGTGGGTGCCGGGCGGGTGAGGGAGTGCGGGTGGGGCGTTCCGCCGTGTGCGGGCGAGGCCGCCGGGCTGATCTAGCCTGAGGCGTCCCGGAACGATGTGAGGAGACACGATGGGCAACCCCGCCGAGGGCCTGGTGGCCCTGCTCGACCTGGAACCGATCGAGCAGAACATCTTCCGCGGCAGGAGCCCCGAGGAGTCACTGCAGCGCGTCTTCGGCGGGCAGGTCGCCGGCCAGGCCCTGGTGGCGGCGGGCCGCACCACCGAGGGAGACCGGCCCGTCCACTCCCTGCACGCCTATTTCCTCCGGCCGGGCCGGCCGGGCGTCCCGATCGTCTATCAGGTGGAGCGGGTGCGTGACGGCCGGTCGTTCACCACGCGCCGGGTCGTGGCGGTGCAGCAGGGCCGCACCATCTTCAATCTGACGGCCTCCTTCCACCGGCCGGAGCCGGGAATCGAGCAGCAGTTGCCGATGCCCGAGGTGCCCGCGCCGGAGGAACTCCCCCGGCTCACCGACGAGATCCGGCGGCATCTCGGCCATCTGCCGGAGGCGCTGGAGCGGATGGCCCGGCGCCAGCCCTTCGACATCCGTTATGTGGAGCGGCTGCGGTGGAGCACCGGGGACCTGACGGGAGCCGAACCGCGCAGCGCCGTCTGGATGCGGGCGGACGGCCCGCTCGGCGACGACCCGCTGACCCACACCTGCGCCCTCGCCTACGCCAGCGACATGACGCTCCTCGACGCCGTGCGCGTGCCCATCGAGCCGCTCTGGGGCTCGCGCGGTTTCGACATGGCCTCCCTCGACCACGCGATGTGGTTCCACCGGCCCTTCCGTACCGATGAGTGGTTTCTGTACCAGCAGGAGTCGCCCATCGCAACCGGCGGCAGAGGGCTGGCCCGCGGCCAGATCTTCGACCGCGAGGGCCGGCTTCTCGTGTCCGTGATGCAGGAGGGGCTCTTCCGGCCCAAGCAGGGCCGGGAAGACCCGGACGGCCCCGCTCCGGACACCGGCCGTCCCGGGCGGTGACGGTAGGCAGCCGTCCCGGGGCCGGTGCTCAGCGTGAACGCGAACGGTGCAGCCGGCGCCACAGCTCGCGCGGACCCGGCCTCCCGGGCGGCCCGCTCCGCTCCGTCCGCCCGGCGGGCCGCACCGGGGCGGAAGGCCGGGCGCGCCCCGGGCGCACAGCGGCCCCGGCGGCGGACTCCGCTCCCGGGCCGTGGCCGTCCCCGCCGGCCGGGGGTGCGGGCTCCGGCGAGGGCGGCACCCTCCCGCGCCGCCCGGCCTCTCCGGGACGGGGCGCGGGGCCCTCCGCCCGGGCCTCGTCCAGGCAGAGTGCCAGGCTGATCCGGTGCCAGAGGATCTCGTCCGGATCGTCCGCGGTGAGCAGCGGCTCCACCAGCGGCCGGGAGGACGGGGGCTCGCCCTTCGCGGGCAGCAGCGATGCCCGCAGCCGGCGCAGATGGGCCCGCTCGTAGGGGTCGTCGACGACCTCCGCCAACTGGTCGGGTCCCAGCACGGCCGCGGCCACCGCAGCCCGTTCCCAGGCGTTCTCCGCTTCCCTCGCCAGTTGGGCGACGCGCCGGCTGCGCCAGTTGCGGGCCCGCCAGTCCTCACCGGCGTCCAGCAGCTTCCGGAGGCCCTGGGGGGTGCTGCCGGTGAGCAGAGCGGGCTCCCGCTCGGCGAACTTCCGCAGTTCCGCCACCGGGTAGAGCCAGACGAGGGCGCGGTAGCGGTTGACGTAGAACATGACGGGGCTGAAACAGCCCACCCTGGCCAGCCGCGTGAAGCGGGCCGGCCCGATGCCCAGGAGGGCGGCGCCCTCGGTCGCCGTTACGGACCGTACCCGCTCCCGCAGTGTGTCCGGGAAGCCTTCGGCCGACCGGAGTCGCTCCACCTCGGCCACCGGGACCCTGCGGCGCCCCTCCGGACCGGCGACCGTCCGCACCTCACCGAGACGCACACCGAGCTCCAACTCGCCCGGTTTCAGCCCGAGCCGGGCCGCCGCGCCGCGGAGAGCGAGCGCTCCTTGCGCGCCGCTCCGCCCCACCGGCCGCCGTCCGTCCCTCACCTGCGCTGCCATGGCTCTCCCCGTTCCGGTCCGCCACCATTCGCCTACTGACGGTGACGACCGTAGCGCGGGACACGGACATGCCGCTCGGCCTGTGGATAACTCCGTGCGGAACCGTCGCCCCGAGGCCGCGGCCGGCGGAACCCGTCCGGCGGGACCCCGGTCAGCGGAACCCGAATCCGTCCACCCCGTCCACCCCGTCCGGCCGCCCGCGCTCGCGCGCCTCGACTCCCAGGTGCTCGCCCACCCGGTTAACCAACAGGGTCATCTCGTAGGCGACTTGGCCGACATCGGCCTCGGCGGCGGTGAGCACGCACAGACAGCTTCCGTCGCCGGCCGCCGTCACGAACAGCACGCCGTCATCGAACTCGACCATGGTCTGGCGCACCCGGCCGGCGGCGAAGTGGTGGGCGGATCCCTTGGCGAGGCTGTGCAGTCCGGAGCAGACGGCGGCCAGGTGCTCGGCGTCCTCACGGCCCAGTTCCTCGCTCGCGGCCGTCACCAGGCCGTCGTTGGACAGGATCAACCCGTGCCGGACATAGGCCAGTCGCTTCGTCAGGTCGTTCAGCAGCCAGTCGAGCCCCTTGCCGAGCGCCATTCCTGCCTCCCCGTCGGCGATTCGCCTCGATTGCCGCCAGCCTGTCCCACCGCGGCCCCGGGGGCAAGACAGCCCCCGGCCACCGGCCGCACGATGTGTGCCATTCACGGTGGAACCGGGAGACATCGAACTCGAGTTCGCGAAGAGCGCTGCGGAACCCGCGCCACGGGCGGCCCCCAAGCGCCCCCGCGGTCGACGGGTGCGCGGGGGCCGGCGAGGTCAGCCCGCGGCGCCCGGCGGCACCGGGGACGGCACCGCCCGGCGGACACCGCTCAGACGGCCCGCCAGCCGGTCCATCTCGGCGGTCACCACGCCCGGATCGGCCTCCCCCGCACCCAGCACGGCGAGACAGCCGTCCCGGCCCGCGGCGGCGACGAACAGCCGTCCCCCGGCGTCCAGTTCCACCAGGGTGCGGCGCCCGCTGCCCGCGCCGAGACGGCGCCCGGCGTCGGTGGCCACGCGGTGGAACCCGGAGGCCACGGAGGCGAGATGACGGGCGTCCGCCCGGCTGAGGCCCCGCGAGGATCCGGTCACCACTCCCGCGGTGGACAGCAGAACCGCGTGCCGCACTCCGGGCACCTCGTCGACCAGCTCGTCCAGCAGTCCGTCGAGGCCGCCACCGGGGCGGATACCGGCACCGTTCCAGTCGGCGTCGCCCATGCCCGTTCTCCTCACTCCCCCGGCAGCACGGTCCGCGCGGCGGAAGCGCCCGCACGGCCCGGCTGCTCGTGCTCCATGAGTCCGGAACGCTAGTGCGGGATACCGGCGGCACTCCGGACGAACTCCGGAACTCGGCAGCATTTGACCGCTCTGCCTTCAGAAGCGATCGGAAGGTACCGATACCTGCCCGTCGACCCGCTTTTCCTCCAAGAAGGCACGAGACGGAGGTATATGACCGGACGGCACCACGGAAACCCCGGCCCCCGCGCCCACCGGCCTCAGGACGGCCGGCCGCCGGCGTGCGGGACGGGGCAGCCGGCGGACCCGGGCACCGGGAACGTGCCCAGCTCGGCCAGGCGGTAGCCGTCGCGATACCCCTTGATCTGCGGGTTCTGCCGCGCGTAGTGCGGCTTGCCGCGCGGTGGCAGCAGCCGTACGGCGCGCCCGCGGAGCCGCAGCGCACCGCGTACGGCGGCCCGGACGGCCGGCTTCGGCGGGGCGTAGCGGAAGGCACGCAGCAGGGAGTCGTCCAGCAGAGCCGTGCTCGCTCCGCGCGCGAGCGGTGCGAGGGGAGCCGGATACCAGGAGGCCATCAGGTCGAGCGTCGCGTCGGAGACGCGCCGCGCGCCCTCGTCCCAGGCGAAGTGCGCCGCCTCGTAGGAGTCGAGGCCGCGCTCGAAGTCGGCGTAGGTCTCCGGGATGTCCTGGATGCCCATGTGGCGGCCGAGTGTGCGGTAGTAGGCGACCATGGCGCGGAGTTCGTGGTCCGTGAGCCGCCGCCAGCCGTAGGCGTCGATCCACCGCTTCGGCACGACGACGAAGGTGCTCAGCACGTAGCGCATGTCGTCGTTGCCGATGTCGTAGCTGCGGTGCATCCGGTTGATGCGGCGGAGCGCCGTCCGGCCGTCCTCGCTGTCGAATCCGTGCTCCATCACCGCGTCCAGCAGCAGTGCGGTGTCGTCGTACCGCTTCTGCGGGCGGTCGGTGAACTCCCCGGTGCGCGCGAGCAGCCCGCCGATGCGCGGCACCGCGTAGGTGCGGTAGAGGGCCAGTTCCAGGGCACGGGTGATGTCCCAGGGGAACTCGTACGCGGCCATGAGCCGGTAGATCCGCAGGAAGTCCCGCTCCGGATCCAGTCGCAGGATCTCCCTCAGCCGGTCGTAGCGCTTCACGCCGTCCGTCCCCCTCCGCCGCACCGGGTTTCTCCGCCGGTGTCCCACTCTACGGATCGGGGGCACACGGGGTAGAGGACAAGGAAGCGGGCGGCACCGTCCGCCCACGCCCGGAACACCGACCGGGACCGGAACAGGGGAAGGGGTGATGCGTCGTGCTGCGCGCAATCCGCGGACTCATGGCGCGGAGGAGCCGTCCGAGGACCCCTCCGGCCCCCGCCGCAAGGCCGCACAATCTGTTCGAGGCCGCCGCCGTCTATGTGGCGGCGGGGGCCGAGAACGACGACGACCGCGCCGCCGAGGCGGCCGACTGGGTCTCACCCGAGGCGCTGTCCTTCGGCGTGACGGAACTGGCGAGCAGGGCGGTCATCGCCCTTGCCCGGGAGCGGGGGGAGTCACCGCACACGGTCGCACGCGCCCTGCTGGGCCTTCCCGGGGGCTGAGACCCCGCGCGGGAGACCCCGGCGTGCGCCAGATCTCTCGACGCCGGGATTACCCACTGGTTAAGGTTCGCGCACCGACGACCTGATGGGAGGCTGCCGTGGCCGCGACGGAGGAGACCGCGACGGACGAGGACGCGCTGTTCGTCCTCACCGCCGTGCTGCTCACGCCCGCCCGTTTCCCGAGCGTGCTCGGCGACGACTTCCCGGAGGTCTGCGCGGCGCTCGGTCTGGAACCCTACGAACAGGGGTACGGACTGGTGCTCGGGCAGGACGGCGGCGGTGCCCGCTGGACCGTGGTCATCGACGACGTGTCACTCGTCGCCTGTGCCCTGGCCGCCTGGGACTGCGGTATGGAGTACGACCTGTCGCCCGACGAGCGCAGCGTCGTCAGCGTGCTGCCCGGCTGGCCGCTGGCGGTGGCCGTCGCCGCGCCCGGGGTCCCCGCGCCCCACGATCCGCCGCCGGACCCGGACAGCGGACGGCCGCCGCTGGCACCACCGGACGCGCAGACCTGGGGGCCGGCCCAGCGCAGGCTCGGGGCGGACGAGATCGCGCTGCGGTGGGCGGTCTGGCGGGAGGAGTACGAGGGGCGGAGGAGCCCTCCGGGAGTGGCGGGGACGGCGCCGCGGACGGTTCGGCGGGACCGGCTGAAGCGGCGGCGCCGGCCTCACCGGCGGAATCCGCCCGGCCGTCGGACGGGGGCGAGCCGTCGAACGAGGGCGTACGGCGCGTACTCCGGGAAGCGCACGCCTACGTGGAGACGCCCCCGCCCCTCGGCCGGGTCCGCTCCGAGTTCGCCTCGGACGGGGCCAGGACACTACGGGCCGACGGACCGGGCTGGAGCCTGGTGGCGCGGACCGACGACATGGCGTTCGTCCTGCTCGACGACATGCCGGGGGACGTCATCCCGGTCGGACGCGGGCCGAAGCTTCCCGCGCTGCTCCGGGCGCTGGACGAGATGGCGGCCAAACCGGCCTGAGGCGCAGGGCGGCTCCCGGGCGGTACGGCCGGCGCCGGGCCGGTACGGCAGACCCGTGCGCGCCCGGCGCCCCCGCCCGGCCCCGGGTCCGTCCCGTCGTCCCGCGCCCGCCTCCGTCCCCTTCGCCGGGACGATCAGACCGGCTCCAGCGGGTGGTGCGGTCCGGCGGGCGCCTCGGCCATGATCCGGTCGCCGGGGCGCACCTCTCCGCCCACCAGGACGATGCCCATGATCCCGGCCCGGCGGACCACCCGCCCGCGCTCGTCGCGGCCGAGGACCTCCTTCAGGAGCCCGTTCCGGAACCCGTCGATCTGCGCGCACGGGTTGCGGAGACCGGTCACCTCGACCACCGCCTCGTCGCCGAGACGCAGCAGGGTGCCGGTGGACAGCGCGAGCAGGTCGATCCCGGCGGTCGTGATGTTCTCCCCCAACTGCCCGGGCAGCACCTCGAATCCGGCCTCGGCCACCTCGGCGAACAGTTCCCGGTGCAGGAGGTGGACCTGCCGCAGATTGGGCTGTGCCGGGTCCCGGGCCATGCGCGACCGGTGCCGGACCGTCGCCCCCTGGTGCGCGTCGCCCTCCACCCCGAGCCCGGCCAGCAGCCGGATGGCGTCCCGCCCCCGCTTGCTGAAGCGGTACTCCTCCTCGCGGCTCACCGCCGCGACCGTGCCGTTCATCCCGCACCCCCGTCCCCGCCGCCCCGGCCCGCTGCCGGGCGCCCCACCGGGGACGGTACCGGCGGCGGGGTCAGCGGCCCAGCTCTTTGCGGGTCGCCCTCTTCAGCCGGCGCCGCTGCGAGGGGTCCAGCAGCAGGTACGCGCCCACCGGCACTCCGACGAGCACCAGCAGCGCCGCCCAGAACGGCAGCAGCCACAGCAGGAACACGCCCGCCACCGCACCGCCGACTACGACCTTCGTCCGCTTCGACATTTCTGCGCCTCCCTTGAGCGGCGGATGCCGCTGTACCCGGTGAAACGGCCGGAGCACGGCCGGTGGTTCCGCCGCGGACCCCGAGCCGACCCTGATTTCCGCCGCGGCGGACCCGGAGGGGATCCACCGCGTGACGGCCCGGCCCGGACGGGGAACCGTCCGGGCCGGGCCGCCCGCAGGAGCCGGGACCCGTACAGGGGAGGCCGGGACCCGGCCACGGGGCGTGCGCGGGCAGTGCGCGCACGCCCCCGGGCGCCGTATGCGGGGGTCAGCCGCGGGCGCCCAGCAGGTGGTCCATGGCGAGCTGGTCCAGCCGCTCGAAGGCCATCCCCTTCTGCGCCACCGCCTCGACGTCGAAGGACTCGAAGGCACTGCGGTCGGCCAGCAGGCCGGCGAGCGTCTCGCCCTCGCCGAGGGTCGGCCGCGCCAGCTCGTCCAGCCGGGAGGCGCGCAGGGCCTCCTGCACCTCCGGGTCGGCGCGGAAGGCCGCCGCCCGCTCCTTGAGGAGCAGGTAGTTGCGCATGCAGCCGGCCGCGGACTCCCACACACCGTCGTAGTCCTCGGTGCGCGGCGGCTTGAAGTCGAAGTGCCGCGGGCCCTCGTAGCCGGCCGTCTCCAGCAGGTCGACCAGCCAGAAGGCGGAGCGCAGGTCGCCGGCGCCGAAGCGGAGGTCCTGGTCGTACTTGATGCCGGACTGGCCGTTCAGGTCGATGTGGAAGAGCTTGCCCGCCCACAGGGCCTGCGCGATGCCGTGCGCGAAGTTGAGCCCGGCCATCTGCTCGTGGCCGACCTCCGGGTTGACGCCGTAGAGCTCCGGGCGCTCCAGGCGCTCGATGAACGCCAGCGCGTGCCCGACGGTGGGCAGCAGGATGTCGCCGCGCGGCTCGTTGGGCTTGGGCTCCAGGGCGAACCGCAGGTCGTAGCCCTTCTCGGTGACGTACTCGCCGAGCACGTCGAAGGCTTCCTTGAGCCGGTCGAGGGCAACGCGCACGTCCTTGGCGGCGCCGGACTCGGCGCCCTCGCGCCCGCCCCAGGCGACGTACGTGCGGGCGCCCAGCTCGGCGGCCAGGTCGATGTTGCGGATCGTCTTGCGGAGCGCGTAGCGGCGGACGTCGCGGTCGTTGGAGGTGAACCCGCCGTCCTTGAAGACGGGGTGGGTGAACAGGTTGGTGGTGGCCATCGGGACGATCAGGCCGGTGGCGTCGAGCGCCTCGCGGAAGCGCTTGATGTGGGACTCGCGCTCGGCGTCCGAGGAGCCGAAGGGGATGAGGTCGTCGTCGTGGAACGTCACGCCGTACGCGCCGAGGTCGGCGAGCCGCCGTACGGACTCGGCCGGGTCGATGGCGGCCCGGGTGGCGTCACCGAACGGGTCGCGTCCCTGCCACCCCACGGTCCACAGGCCGAAGCTGAATTTGTCGTCCGGTGTCGGCTGGTAGCTCATTGCGGGCTCCTCGCTATTTCGTCATGGCGCTTTACAAATTAGTATGCACGAGCGCGGCTGGGAAGCCCGGAAGCCCTCCGGTCCGGAGAAATCACCGGAGAAGCCACCGGGGAGACCGCCGGAAAGGCCGCACGGGCACACCACAGGCACACCAGAGGCACACCACGGACAGGGCACGGAACCGCCCGGGGAAGGGATCACGCGATGACAGCAACGGGAGGGCGGGCTTCCGGTGACGGGCCGCTCGTCGTGGGCGTGGACAGCTCCACCCAGTCCACGAAGGCACTGGTCGTCGACGCCGCCACCGGCCAGGTCGTCGCCCGCGGGCAGGCGCCGCACCGGGTCAGCGGCGGCGCGGGACGGGAGAGCGATCCCGAGCAGTGGTGGGAGGCGCTGACCGAGGCTCTCCGCCAGTGCGGCGCGGCCGCGGAGCGCGCGGAGGCCGTCGCGGTCGGCGGGCAGCAGCACGGGCTGGTGACTCTGGACGCCGACGGGCGGCCGGTGCGGCCCGCGATGCTCTGGAACGACGTGCGCTCCGCCCCGCAGCGCGACCGGCTCGTCGAGGAGCTCGGCGGCGCGGAGGCGTGGGCCGGACGGATCGGCTCGGTGCCCGCCCCGGCGTTCACGGTCACCAAGTGGGCGTGGCTGCGGGAGAACGAGCCCGAGGCAGCCGCGCGCACGGCGGCCGTCCGCCTGCCGCACGACTACCTCACCGAACGGCTCACCGGACGCGGCACCACGGACCGGGGCGACGCCTCGGGCACCGGCTGGTGGCGCGGCGAGGGCGGCTCACCGGCCGGCCTCTACGACGAGGACATCCTCGGCCGGGTCGCCCTCGACCCGGCGCTGCTGCCCGAGGTCGTACCCCCCGGCTCGGCCGCGGGAACCGTACGGGGCGGCCTGGACGGTCTGCCGCTGAAGCCGGGCACCGTGGTGGGTGCGGGCACCGGCGACAACATGGCCGCCGCGCTCGGCCTGGGGCTGCGGCCCGGGCGGCCCGTGCTGAGCCTCGGCACCTCCGGCACGGTCTACGCGGTCTCGCCGCGCCGTCCCGCCGATCCGACCGGCACGGTCGCCGGGTTCGCCGACGCCCGCGGCGACTGGCTGCCCCTGGCCTGCACCCTCAACTGCACCCTGGCCGTGGACCGGTTCGCGGAACTCCTCGGCCGCGACCGGGAGGCCGTGGAGCCGGGCGGATCGGCCGTCGTCCTGCCGTTCCTGGACGGCGAGCGGACCCCCAACCTGCCGTACGCGTCCGGGCTGCTCCACGGCCTGCGGCACGACACCACCCCCGGGCAGGTCCTCCAGGCCGCCTACGACGGCGCGGTGTACGCGCTGCTGTCGGCGCTGGACCTGGTGCTGGACGCGGACGCCGACCCGAGCGCGCCGATCCTGCTCATCGGCGGCGGTGCCCGCGGCACCGCCTGGCGGGAGACGGTGCGCCGGCTCTCCGGGCGCCCGGTCCTGGTGCCCGAGGCCTCCGAACTGGTCGCGCTGGGCGCGGCCGCGCAGGCGGCCGGGCTGCTGACCGGGGAGGACCCGGCCGAGGTGGCCCGGCGCTGGGGAACCGACCGCGGGGTGTCCCTGGACGCCGTGGAGCGGGACGAGGCGGCCCTGGAACGGCTGGCCCGGACCCTCAAGAGCGCGGGACCGCTGCTGGAGGGCTAGCCGGACGGCGGGCGGCGCGGAACGGAGGGCCGCCCGCACCGGCCGGGCCGGCCGGGCCGGTGCGGGGCACCGCCCGCGCACCGGTCCCGGCGTCCCCGTAGGGTCGGAATGCTCACGACGAAAGGAGCCGGGCCGTGGCCGTACCGGCGCCGAACACCCAGCACGGTATGCGGCAGCGGAACCTCTCCCTGGTGCTGCACACCGTGGCCGCGCACGGCCCGATCTCACGGGCCGGCGTCGCCTCCCGGATCGGGCTGACCCGCGCCGCCGTGTCCACGCTCGTCGACGAACTGGCGCGTGCCGGGCTGCTGGTGGAGCTCGGCCGGAGCCGGCCGGGCACGGTCGGGCGCCCCGGCCGTGACCTCGCGCTGAACGAGCGCGGCCCGGCCGGGCTCGGCGCGGAGATCGGGGTGGACCGGCTGGCCGTCTGCGCCGTGGATCTGCGGGGACGGGTCCGGGTCCGGGCCGAGGAGGAGGGCGAGCACCGCGGCAGCGCGCCCGGGCCAGTGCTGCGGCGGCTCGCCGGGCTCTGCGCCCGGGTGACCGCGGACGCCGAGCGCGAGGGGCTGCGCCCCGTCGGCGTCGCGGTGGCCGTGCCGGGTCTCGTCGCGCGGGATGCGGCGACGGTGGTGCGCGCCCCGAACCTGGGCTGGCAGGGCGTGGACGCCGGCACCGTTCTCGCGGAAGCCCTCCGGCTGCCCGTGACGATCGCCAACGAGGCCAACATCGGAGCGCTGGCCGAACTCTGGCGCGGGGACCGCACCCCGGCGCCGCGCGACTTCGTCTACGTCTCGGCCGAGATCGGCATCGGCGCGGCGGTCGTCGTGGACGGGTCCCTGCTGCGCGGGGCGCACGGTTTCGCGGGCGAGCTGGGGCACGTCCCGGTACGCCCCGCCGGGCGCCCCTGCGCGTGCGGCGGGCGGGGGTGCCTGGAGCAGTACGCGGGCGAGGAGGCCCTGCTCCGCGCCGCCGGGATCGAGGAGCGGGGAGCCGCCGGGGTGGCCGTCCTGAGGGCGCGCGCCGACGCCGGGGACGGTGCCGCGCGCCGTGCGCTGCGGGGCGCGGGGACCGCGCTCGGCACCGCCCTCGCCGGGGTGGTGAACCTGCTGGACCCGGAGACCATCGTGCTCGGCGGCGCGCTGACCGAGCTGTCTCCGTGGCTGCTGCCCGCGGCGGAGCGGGAGCTGCGCCGGCATGTGGCCGACCCGACGCGCGCGGCGCACGGCGAGATCGTCGTCTCCGGACTGGGTCGGGACGCCGCGCTGCTGGGCGCCGCGCAGTCGGTCGTCCAGGACGTCCTGGACGACCCGATGGGCGCGCTGGCCGCCGCCGGCTGACCACCCCCGCTCCCCCGCCCCGGGTGTTCAGCCGATCGGCAGCCCCGTGTAGTTCTCGGCGAGTTCGGTCGCCGCGGCGGTGGAGTCGGCGATCCGGTGCAGCTGGGCCAGTTGCAGCCTGCCGTCGAACGGGCTCTGGTCCGGGTCGGTGTGCAGGGATGTCGTCATGACGTACGAGAAGTGCTCCGCCCGCCAGACCCGCCGCAGACAGGTGTCCGAGTAGGCGTCGAGCAGCTCCTCGGATCCGGTGGCCCGCCAGTGCTCGAGCGCCCGCGCCAGCACCACGACGTCGGACACCGCCAGGTTGAGCCCTTTCGCGCCGGTCGGCGGGACGATGTGCGCGGCGTCGCCGGCCAGGAACAGCCGGCCGTGACGCATCGGCTCGGTGACCCAGCTGCGCATCGGGGTGACGGACTTCTGGGTGATCGGGCCCCGTTCGAGTTTCCAGTCGCCGTCGACGGCGAACCGGGCGTCCAGTTCGTCCCAGATCCGTTCGTCGGACCAGTCGGCCGGGTCGGTGCCGTTCGGGACCTGGAGGTAGAGCCTGCTGACCGTGGGCGTGCGCATGCTGTGCAGGGCGAAGCCGCGCGGCGAATGCGCGTAGATCAACTCCTCGCAGGAGGGCGGCACATCGGCCAGGATGCCCAGCCACGAGTAGGGGTAGACCCGCTCGAAGACGCGCCGCACCGTCTCGGGGAGCGCGTCGCGCGCGATGCCGTGGAAGCCGTCGCAGCCGACCACGAAGTCGCAGGAGAGCGTCCGCTCGCGTCCTTCGTGGGTGAACCGGATGACCGGGCTTCCGGTCTCCGCGCCCTCGACGGCCACCGCCTCGGCACCGAACAGCAGGGGGCCGCCCCCCTCCGCCAGCCGCAGGGCGATGAGGTCCTTCACCACCTCGGTCTGCGCGTACACCATGACGCTGCGCCCGCCGGTGAGGGAGGGGAAGTCGATCCGGTGGCTGCGGCGGTCGAAGCGGAGTTCGATGCCGTGGTGGACCAGGCCCTCGCGGTCCATGCGCTCACCGGCACCGCAGGCGCGCAGCGCGTCCACCGTCCCCTGTTCGAGGATGCCGGCGCGCTGCCGCTCCTCGACATAGGCGCGGTCACGGTGCTCCAGGACGACGGAGTCGATACCGGCCCGGTCCAGCAGCCGGGCGAGCAGCAGACCGGCGGGCCCGCCGCCGATGATGCCGACGGTGGTGTGCATCAGGGTTCCTCCGGGGTGTCGGTGTGGGCGGAACGGCCGGGACGGGGACGGCCGGAGGCCGGATCCGCGGGATCGCGGTGGTGCGCCGCCCCGGCGCCGAAGTGGGCCGAGAGGGCCGCGCCGACGGCGGAGGGCCGGTCGATGCCGGCGAGGTGGGCGGCGTGGGCGAGTTCGAGCAGATCGGCGCCGGGGATGCCGTCGGCGAGTTCGCGCGCGTGCGCGGGCGGGGTCGCGGGATCGTCGCGCCCGGCGACGACGAGGGCCGGCACGCCGATGCGGACGAGCCCCGACCGCAGGTCGTAGCCGGCGAGAGCGTCGCAGCAGGCGGCATAGCCGTTCCGGTCCGCGGCGGCGAGATCGGCCAGCACGGCGGCCGCGTGCCGGGAGGCGACCGCCCGGTCGGGGGCGGCGAACCAGCGTCCGGGCGTGGCCTCCAGCAGCGCCGCGGTGCCCTTCTCCCTGACCAGCCGTGCCCGTTCGCGCCAGGCCCCGGGCTCGCCGAACCGGGCGGAGGAGCAGACGAGGGCGAGCGCTTCGACGCGTCCGGGGTGGTGCGCGGCGAGGTGTGCGCCGACCGCGCCGCCGAGGGATATGCCGGCGTAGCCGAAGCGCGTCCAGCCGTGGTGGTCGGCGAGATCGAGCACCAGACGGGCCAGGTCGGCGACCGTGGTGGCGCCCGGGGTCTCCCAGGACGGCAGGATGTCCGCCGGGGAGCCGCCGTGGCCGGGCAGGTCCCAGCGGAGCACACGGCGGGTGCGGGCCAGTTCCGCGGTCTGCGGCTCCCAGACGGCGGTGGAGGTGCCCAGGGACGGGCCGAGGATCAGCGGTGGCGCGGTCTCCGGGCCGTCGAGCCGGTGGTGGGCGAGCGGTCGGCCGGTCATGCCCGTCCCTCCGGTGAGGAGGTGGACGGCGGGGAGGGCGGGCCCGCGGGGAGGCGGCGGGGCGTGCGGCGCAGGGCGCGGGCGGTGAGCACGGCGGCCTCACCGGTGTAGCCGGCGGGGTCGGTCAGCTCGCGCAGCCGTTCCTCGGACAGGGCCTCGCGCACGGCGGGCTCCTCGCGGAGCACCTCCCGCAGGCCGGTCCCGCGCTCGGCGGCACGGCGGGCCGCGTCGCCGAGCAGGCCGGCCGCTTCCTCACGGCCGAGGAGCGGGGCGAGTTCGGCGGTCAGGCGTTCGGAGACGACGAGTCCGCCGGTGAGGTCGAGATTGGCGCGCATCCGTTCGGGCCGGACCCGCAGGCCCCCGGCCAGCCCGGCGGCCGCCTCGGCCGCGCCGCCGGTGAGGCGCAGTGCCTCCCGCAGCGGCTGCCACTCGGCGTGCCAGGCGCCGCCGGGCCGCTCGTCCTCGGCGGCGAGCGAGCCGAGCAGGACGGCGGCGAGGGCGGGGACCTGGCGGGCGGCGGACGCGATGAGCACGGCCCGGGCCGGGTTGGCCTTGTGCGGCATGGCGGAGGAGCCGCCGCCGGTCCCCTCGGCGACCTCGCCGATCTCCGTGCGGGAGAGCACCAGGACGTCGGCGGCGAGCTTGCCCAGCGCCCCGGTGGTGAAGGCGAGCCCGGCGGCGAGATCGGCGACGGGGGTGCGCAGGGTGTGCCAGGGCAGTCCGGGCTCGGCGAGGCCGAGTTCGCGCGCGTACTGTGCGGCGATCCGCGTGCCCGGGCCCGCTCCCCCGGTGTCCGCGGCGCCGGTGCCTGCCGGGTCCTGCCCGTCGTCCGGCCGCGCGTACGCGCCGAAGGCCGCGAGGGTGCCCGCGGCGCCGCCCAGCTGGACCGGGAGGCCGCCGTCCAGGAGCGCGGCCAGCCGGTCGTGGGCGTCCAGGAGCAGGGAGCGCCAGCCCGCGGCCTTGAGGCCGAAGGTGGTGGGCACGGCGTGCTGGGTGAGGGTGCGGCCGGGCATGGGGGTGGCGCGGTGCCGGTCCGCCAGCCGGCCCAGGGCGTCGATGGCGCGTTCGAGGTCGGCGAGGATCAGCGGGAGCGTCCGTGCGGCGACCAGCATGGTGGCGGTGTCGAGGATGTCCTGGCTGGTCGCGCCCCGGTGCACATGGGCGGCGGCCCCCGGCGCGGTCTTCCGTACGGCGGCGGTCAGCTCGCGGACGAGCGGGATGACGGGGTTGCCGCCGGAGCGGGCGCGCAGGGCGAGGTCCCGCACGTCGAACGCGCTCTCGCGCACGGCGCGGTCCACGGCGCCGGCCGCCTCCTCCGGGGCGAGGCCGAGCGCCGCCTGGGCGCGGGTGAGCGCGGCCTCGGCGTCGAGCAGGGCGGCGAGCCAGGCCCGGTCGCCGGTGGCCGCCTCGGCGGCGGTACCGGCCCGGACCGGGGAGAGCAGCCCCGTGTCGTCGCCGGCGCCGGGCTCCGGCGGCCGGGGTCCGGCGGGGGCCGCGGAATCAGGCGAAGTCAAGGAAGACCGTCTCCCCCTCGCCCTGCAGGCGGATGTCGAACCGGTGGGTGCGGTGCCTGCCCTCCTCCGGCAGCGCGAGCAGCGTCGCCCTGCGCTCGGCCGGCAGCGTGGAGAGCAGTCCGTCGTCCGGATCGTCGCGCAGATAGGCGCGGGTGAACAGATGGTGCAGCAGGCCGCGGGCGAAGACGCACACGGACAGATGGGGCGCGCCGCCGGGCGGCAGCGTACGCAGCGTGTAGTGCCCGTCGGCGTCGGTGGGGACGCGGGCGAAGCCGGTGAACTCGACGCCGTCCCGGCCGAGGACCGCCCCGGTGACGGGGTCGCGCCGCAGCGAGCCGGGGGCGCCGGACAGTGAGCCGTCGGGTCCGGCCTGCCAGAACTCCAGCAGGGCGTCGGGCACGGCCGCGCCGGCCCCGTCGAGCACCCGGCCGTGGACGGTGACGGTGTCGGGGTGGCCGGGGGGTGCCACATCGCCGCCGCCGGTGAAGGGCAGCGCGTAGCCGTAGAAGGGGCCGACGGTCTGGGAGGGCGTGGGCGGCAGGGCCCGGGGCGGTGTGCTGCTCATGAGCGGCCTTCCTCGATCCAGGTGGCGGAGGGTCCGTCGAGGACGATGTCCCAGCGGTAGCCCAGGGACCACTCGGGCCGGGACAGCTCGTGGTCGTAGGTGGCGACGAGCCGTTCGCGGGCGGCGCTGTCGGTGACGGATGCCAGGATCGGGTCGTAGGGGAAGAGGGGGTCGCCCGGGAAGTACATCTGTGTGATCAGGCGCTGGGTGAAGGCGGTGCCGAAGAGCGAGAAGTGGATGTGCGCGGGGCGCCAGGCGTTGACGTGGTTCCGCCAGGGATAGGGGCCGGGCTTGATGGTGGTGAAGGTGTACGTGCCGTGGTCGTCGGTCAGGCAGCGGCCGACGCCGGTGAAGTGGGGGTCGAGGGGCGCCGGGTGCTGGTCGCGCTGGTGCGCGTAGCGGCCGGAGGCGTTGGCCTGCCAGATCTCGACGAGTTGGTTGCGCACGGGGCGGCCGGTGCTGTCGAGTACCCGCCCGGTGACGGTGATGCGCTCGCCCAGCGGCTCGCCGCGGTGCTGCCGGGTGAGGTCGGCGTCGAGTTCGGTGACGTCGGTGGGGCCGAAGACGGGCCCGTGCAGTTCGACGGTCTCCGGGTCGCCGTTCACGGCGACGAGCGGCTCCTTGGGGTACCGCAGGCTGCTGCTGCGGTAGGGGCGGAAGTCGCGCGGCGGGTGGTGCGCGGGGGGCGCGCCCCCGGCGCGGGCCTTGTCGTAGGCCGCGTGCAGCCCGGCGATCTCGCGGTCGATGTCGGCCTGGACCAGGGGCGGCCGGGCGGGGGGTGTCACCGTCTCGGGCGCCGGCGCGGGCGACGGCACCGGCGCGGTGTGGGACAGCTTCATGCGGGCGTCTCCTGGGGGTGCGGGATGGGACGGGCACCGGTGGGTGCGGTGCCCCGGAGGCGGGGCGGTGACCGGGCCCGGTCCGCGCGGCGGCGCCGACCGGGCGGAGCGCTCCGGCCGGCGGCGGGGTGCGGGGGCCGGGCGGTTCACGCGGCGCTCCGTCCGGCGGCTTTCAGGGCGCGCAGGGTGGCCAGTTCGGCCTCCGTCGGCGGCGCGGTGGTGACCGGCGTCGCGGCGACGCGCAGGTCCCAGCCGGTGGCGGCGCGGACGCGTTCGGCGGTGACTCCGGGGTGGAGGTCGGTGAGGAGGAGTTCGGCCGTCTCCGGGTCGGGCCGCAGGATGCCGAGGTCGGTGATGACGGCGGTCGGTCCGGCGCCGCGGAGCCCGAGCCGTTCGCGGTCGCCGGGCCCGGTGCCGTGGCCGACGGTGGTGGTGAAGTCGAGTTTCCGTACGAAGTTGCGGGTGGAGTGGCGGAGCACCATCAGCACCCGCCCGCAGTTGGCGGCGATCTCGGGTGCGCCGCCGGCCCCGGGCAGCCGTCCTTCGGGACGGTCCGGTCCCCGGTCCACGGCGGTGGTGTTGATGTTCGCGAAGCGGTCGACCTGGGCGGCTCCGAGGAAGCCGACATCGATGCGCCCGGCCTGGAGCCAGTAGTTGAAGATCTCCGGTACGGAGACCACCGCGTCGGCCGTGTCGGCGAGTTCGCCGTCCCCGATCGAGAGCGGCAGCCGGGTCGGCTTGGAGCCGAGGGTGCCGGACTCGTAGATCAGGACGAGGTCCGGGTTGGCGGTGTGCCGGGCGAGGTTGGCGGCGGTGCTGGGGAGCCCGATGCCGACGAAGCAGGTGCGGGCGCCGGAGAGGGCACGCGCGGCGTTGACCGTCATCAGCTCGTCGGAGGTCCAGCCGGCCGGGGTGCCCGGGGCGCCGGCCGGGGTGGTGGCGCCGGCCGGGGTGGCGTCAGTGGTCATCGCGGCTCGCTCCTGTCGTACACGTGGTCCTTCATCCAGGCCAGGAAGGCGTCGCGGTCCCGGGAGACCGGGTCCCAGGCCGCGTAGGCGTCGTTGTCCCGGACGGAGTAGCCGGCGGCGTACGAGGGGTGGGCGCCGCCGGGGACGTGGGCGACGGCCGTGACGACCCAGCCGGGCAGGACGATGCCGCGGGGCCGGGGCTCCAGGGTCTCCACGATCTCCTCGACGGTCACCAGCACCCGCCGCGCGGCGAGCGCGGCTTCCTTCTGCACGCCCGTCAGGCCCCAGAGCTGGACGTTGCCGTCGCGGTCGGCCTGCTGGGCGTGGATGACGGTGACATCGGGGTTGAGGGCCCGTACGGCGGCCAGTTCCTCGCCGGTGAAGGGGCAGGTGACGGTGGAGACGGTGTCCGTGCGGGTGGCCAGGTCGCTGCCCCGGTAGCCGCGCAGCACGGCGAAGGGCAGTCCGGAGGCGCCGGCGACATAGCGGTTGGCCATGCCGGCGTGGCTGTGCTCGTCCAGTTCGAGGGGGCGCGGCCAGCCGTTCTCGACGGCGTCGCGGAAGCGGTGCAGGGAGCCGACGCCGGGGTTGCCTCCCCAGGAGAAGACAAGCTTCCTCACCAGCCCCGCACCGATGAGCTGGTCGTAGACGACGTCCGGTGTCATCCGGACCAGCGTGAGGTCGGTGATGCCCTGCCGGATGACCTCGTGCGCGGCGGCGAACGGGATCAGATGCGTGAACCCCTCCATCGCCACGGTGTCACCGTCGTGGATGAGCTCTGCGACGGCGTCGTGCAGGGTGCTGATTTCTGCCATGCCCTCTCACTTGTTCGCCGGGTGAACTTTCGTTCATAATGATGCCGAGGTCGAGTCTCCGTCCCGCGCGCACCGCTGTCAACGGTCACGACCGGATCCCGGCCCGCACCTTCCGCACCACCCCCACGGAGAGGAGACCGGCCATGACCGGCGACGACACCACCGCGGCGGTCACCGGCACCGTGCCGGTGACCGGTCCGCTGGAACGCGGCCTCACCGTGATCCGCGCGATGACCGCGTCCGGCAGCCGGCGGCTGCGCCCCAGCGACCTCGTGCACGCCACCGGACTGGCCCGCGCCACCGTCGACCGGGTCGTGGGCACCCTCCTCCACCTCGGCCTGCTCCGCGCGACGGGCCGGGACATCGAGCTCTCACCCCGGCTCATGCGGTTCGGCAACGCCTATCTGGCGAGCTGCGGCGTGGCCGACGCGCTCCAGCCGTTCGCCGAGCTGATCGCCGACGAGCTCGACGAGTCGGTGTCGGTCGCGGTGCCGGACGGCGACGGCGTCCGCTTCGTCGCGCAGGTGATCCGCCGCCGCGCCATGACCCCCGTCTTCCGCATCGGCGACCTGCTGCCCGCGGACCGCTGCGCGGCGGGCATGGTCACCGGCCCGGAGAGCCCCGAGTGGGCCGTGGACGACCAGCGGATGGAGCAGGGACTGATCGCCGTGGCCGTGCCCGTACGGGACGCGGAGGGCCGGCCGTCCTGCGGCATCAGCGTGGTCAGCAACACCGGACGGCACACCGCCGCCTCCCTCGCCGCCACCGCGCTCCCCCGGCTGCGCGCCCTGCTGCCCGCCATGGAGGCCGCCCTGTCCGAGGCCCGCAACCGCCCCCCGCGCCCGGGCGCCGGTACGGCCCCGGGCACGCCCCTGCCCGACGCCAAGCGGGAGCTCGGCGCGGGCTTCCTGCAGTCACTGGCCCGCGGCCTGGACGTCCTCGCCGCCCTGGGCGCCGGCCCGCGCGGACTCACCCTCTCCGAGACGGCCGAGGCCGTCGGCCAGCCCCGGGCCACCGCCCGCCGCGCCCTGCTCTCCCTCGGACAACTCGGCTACGTCCACTCCGCCGACCGGCGCTTCCAGCTGCTCCCCCGGGTGCTGGAGCTCGGCTACGCACCGCTGTCCGGGCTGAGCTTCACCGAGGTCGTGCAGCCCCATCTGGAGGACCTGGCCGCCCGCGTGCGCGAATCCGCCTCCGTGGCCGTCCTCGACGGACAGGACATCCGCTACATCGCCCGGGTCCCCGCCTACCGGATCATGAGCGTCAACATCACCATCGGCACCCGCTTCCCCGCGACCCCCACCTCCATGGGCCGGATCCTGCTGGCCGGCCTGCCCCCCGAGGAGCGCGCCGCGCGGCTCTCCGCCGGGAAACCGCCTCGCTTCACCGGCCGGACGGTCACCGATCCCGCCGAACTCGGCCGCATCCTCGACCGGGTGGCCTCGGACGGCTACGCCCTGGTCGACGAGGAACTGGAGGAGGGCCTCCGCTCCCTGGCCGTCCCGGTACGGGGCCGCGACGGCCGGCCGGTGGCGGCGCTCAACGTCTCCACCCACACCGGCCGCGGCACGGCCGAGGAGTCCCGGGCCGCGCTGCTGCCCGCCCTGCGCGAGACGGCCACCCGCATCAGCGAGGACCTGGGCATCACCTTCGAACGCCGCCCACTGCGCCTGCCCTGACCCCGCACCCGCACCCCGCCCGTCCGCACCCTGCCAACACCGCGCCGCAAATCCCGCGCGGCGGCACGCCGCGCCCCGGCAGACTGCGAGGATGCGTGACGACATCACCGGCCCGGCCACAACGCGGGCGCTCCGCCATGTGGCGTCGCTGTCCACGGGAGCACCGCTCGACCCGCGGTTGCGCCTGACGCTCAACTTCCACCCCGACCGCGTGGCGGGCGGCCGCCGGCCGCTCCTGCAGGCCCTGGCCGAGGACGGCGTCTACCGCTCGCAGTTCGTCACCGGCACCAGCAACGGGGGCCTGACCGCCCATCCCGGCGGCGACCGCTGGCGCTGGGAGAGCCGGATGTTCGGCGGAGCCTACGACCGGGCGCCCGCACACGAGCGCCCAGTCTACGGCGCGCTGAACTTCCGGCAGCGGCCCTTCGGCGGTGCCCACCGCTTCGGCTCCTCTCATTTCCGGCTGACCACGGAGACCCTGGGACGCGCCACGTTCTGCTACCCGGACAGCGCCGCCGAACCCTCGCACTTCGGCACCGCGACCGCCATGTCCCTGATCGAACTGGCCGCGGCCGACGACCAGGACGTGCTCAACGACTACATCGAGGCCCAGGTCCACGGCCCGGTCCTTCTCGGCCGCCATGTGGAGGCGCTGGTCCTGGACCCGGCCTACCGCGGTACGGAGGTGGAGGCCGCGGCCCGCCGGCTGCCCTGCCCCGTTGCATGGCACGCCGGATTCCGGCTCACCGTCGAGGAGTTGCGGCACCACCCGGACTACCGCGGACGGGAGTACGTCGAACTCGGCGCCGCGATCGCCGAGGACGGCCTCCTGGATCCCCGGATTATCGGTGACGCCACCCGCACCGGACGCCACGGCCTCCAGGCGCTCAAGATGGTCTGGCACTGCCTGGCCCGGTTCGGCGCGCCGCCCGCTCCGGACGGGGACGCACCGGGCATCGCCGCGTTCTCCCCGGAAGTGGCGGGCCGCTGAGGGGCGGCTCGCCACCGCGGGCCGCCCGGGGCGGTCAGCGGGGGAAGACCTCGAAGACCGCGGCCGGGCGGCCGCCGAAGCGGAGGGAAGCGGCCTCGGCGTTGCCGGTCAGAAAGGCGCGGGCGTAGCTTTCCGGATCCTCGTCGGTCAGGCCCTCTATATAGGCCCGGTGTGCCAGCAGGGACCGCACGCCCTTCTCCAGCCCGTCGGTCACGTCGACCGCATGGGTCGGCTGGGGGGAGGCGGCGACGGCGACCCAGCGCACCCCGTCCCAGGGCTGGAGCCCCCGCTCGGTCAGTTCGGGGAAGATCCAGCGGTTGCCGGCGTCGCCCACCGCGTCCAGGGTGGCCAGGCCGACCGCCCGGTGGTCCGGGGTGTTCCAGAAGGTGCCGCCGAAGGTCTCGCGGTGGTTGAGGGTGAGCACCAGCTCCGGCCGGTGCCGCCGGATCGCGGCCGCGATGTCCCGGCGCAGCGCCGTGCCGTACTCGATCACCCCGTCCGGGTAGCCGTCGAGGAACTCCACCGACGACACCCCGACCACGGCCGCGCTCTCCCGCTGCTCCCGCTCCCGCAGCGGCGCGCAGTCCGCGGGTGCCATTCCGTCGATGCCCGCCTCGCCGCGGGTGACCAGGAGGTACGACACCTCCGCGCCCCGGTCGACCCAGCCCGCGATGGCCGCGGCGGCCCCGTATTCGAGATCGTCCGGGTGGGCGACGACCGCCAGGCAGCGTTCCCAGGACTCCGGGAAGGCCGCGAGCTGCTCCGCCGTCTCCGGTTCTTCCGTCATCAACGTCTCCCCATCTGTTGTCGCAGCCGCAATGCGCCGCCACGATGGTGACACTCCGCTCCGCTCATCCATTCCGGGAAGCCGCCGTGGTCAATCCTTGGGTCGCTCTCGAACCGGGCGCCGATCCCGCACAGCGGGCCGGCGCGATCCGCCGTGCGCACGACGCCTTCACCACCGGGCAGGCCGAGGCCCCCGGCAGCGACGGCCGTCCGGGCCCGCCCGGATCGTCCGTCCGCTCGGTGGTCGCCGACTCCTGGCGGCGCTCCGCACGGGCCCGCGTCAGCCCGGACGGCACCGCGCCGGTCGAACTGTCCGACGACGACCTCGACGCCTACCGCGCCGAGCACCCGCTGGCCCGCGTCATGCCGCTGTTCCGCGATCTGATGGGCACCTTCGCCATGGACGGGGAACATCTGCTCGCCGTCTGCGACGCACAGGGCAGGCTGCTGTGGGTCGAGGGCCACACGGCCGCCCGCCGCCGCGCGGACCGGATGAACTTCGTGCCCGGCGCGGCCTGGTCCGAGTCGGCCGTGGGGACCAACGCGCCCGGTACGGCCGTCGCCGTCGACCGACCCGTACAGGTGTTCGCGGCCGAGCACTTCAACCGCACCGTGCACACCTGGACCTGCGCCGCCGCCCCCGTACACGACCCGCACAGCGGCCGCCTGCTCGGCGCCGTCGACATCACCGGCGGCAACCGGCTCGCCCACCCGCACAGTCTCGCCTTCGTCCAGGCCGTCGCGCGGGCCGCCGAGTCCCAGCTCGCCCTGCTCGGCCCGCCCCGGCCGGGTCGCGGACCGCCTCCCCGCCGTGGAACTCCGCGCCCTGGGCCTGGACGAGGCCGCGTTGACCGCCGGCGGCCGCACCCTCCGGCTCAGCCGCCGCCACAGCGAACTGGTGGTGCTGCTCGCCTGCCACCCCGAGGGCATGACCGGCGACGAACTGCTGGTCGCCCTCTACGAGGACGAGCACACCACCCCGGTCACCCTGCGCGCCGAACTGTCCCGGCTGCGCCGCGCCCTCGGCGACGGACTCCTCCGCTCCCGCCCGTACCGGCTGACGGCGCCCGTGACGGCGGACTTCGACACGGTGCTGCGCCACCTCACGGCCGGGTCGCCCGCGGCGGCCGTCGCCGCGTACCGCGGCCCGCTGCTGCCCTCGTCCCGGGCCCCGGCCGTGCTCCGGCTGCGCGACCGTGTCGACGGCCAACTGCGCGCGGCCCTGCTGGCCCGCCGCGACCCGGAGCTGCTGAGTACCTGGACGGGCAACCCGTGGGGCGCGGAGGACCTGGAGGCGTGGGCGGCGCTGGCTGCCGTCCTCCCCCAGGGTTCGCCGCGCGCCCCGCTCGTCCTGCAGCGCGTCCGCGAACTGGACGCCGAGCAGAGCGGTTTCCCCGTCCGGTGAGGGACCGGAGCAGGCCGCTGAGGGACCGGAGCAGGGCAGCGGCAGGCGGAGGCCGTCTTCCCCGGGACGACACGCCCGGACACTCCTGCCGCGCCCTACCGGCCGGCCGGGGCGTTGAGCAGCGTCACACCCGCAGGCGTCACGGTGTGGAGCGCGGTGTTGCGATGGCGGGTGGTCGTGGTGAGCCCGGCGGTCCGCAGCACGGTGGCGTGCTCGCTGGCGCTGGCCGGTGAGATGCCCGCGTGCCGCGCGAGTTCCGTGGTCGTGCACCCGGGATGCTCGGCGATGGACCGCAGCACCGTGGCGCGGGTGGCGCCCAGGAGCGCCGACAGCGCCGGGGAGGGTGCCGCCGGCGCGGCGGGCGACAGGACGAGCCCGGTCTCCGCGCCGCTGAGCGGATAGGTGATCCAGGGCTGCGGTTCGGCGGTGTCCTCGAGCGCCGGGAACTCGACGCCGAAGAGGGAGGGGATCAACAGCAGCCCGCGGCCCCCGAGATGGACGTCGGCGTCGCGGCCGGAAGCCATCGTCACGGCCAGCACCGGCGGTTCCCAGCGGATCCGGCGAGGATTGAGGGAGTTCAGCAGGGCTCCCCGGCCACCGCGGGCCGCGTGGCGCATGCGCACCGCCCGGTCGGCGGCGGCCAAAGCGTCGACCCGCTCCCGGTGCGGCGCGACGGCCTCCCGGTGGACGTGCTCCATGAGATCCACCAGCTGCCGCAGCACGTCCGGGTCCTCGCCGAGTGCCCGGGTCCAGGAGGGAATCGTCCGGCGCTGCACCGCCCACGCCTCGGTCTCCTTCCGGACGTGCCCGCGGGGCAGGGACCTGATCTCCTCGAACAGTTCCCGCGGATCACCGACCGTGGCCGAACCGAGCAGGTCGAGGGAGGCGCCCACCGAGGGGGTCACCTCGAAGAGCATCCGCACCCGCGGTGACAGCCGCCGCAACGCCTCCTTGCGCCAGGCGCCGAACCGAACGGGATAGGTGCGCTCCTGCAGCAGCCGCAGCGCGATGTCCAGCTCCAGCAGCGGTCTCGGCGCCTCGGCCACGCGGGTACGGGCCAGGTCTTCCGCGGTGAAGTGAAAACGCAGGGGCACACGCCCGATCGTTCCGTTCCGCCGTTCTTCGGGCAACGCCGAAACAGGTCGTTGCGGGGACGGCGGCCGGACATCCTGGACGAGCGGGGGGACGAGGGCCGGGCGTACGGCTCCGGCCACGGGCCCGCCGGCCGGTGCCGCACGGGGGTGGGCACCGGCCGGCGAGCCGGCCCCGCGGGCGGCGGACCGGTCGCCGGGGCCCCGGCGCAACGTGGTTGCAACCTTCCGGTCACTAGCCTCCGCCGGACCGGCCGATGACAGCCGGTGCGAGCCCGCACGCGCATCCCAGGAGGCCATCGACATGACCCGCTACTCCGCGCCCGGAACCGACGGCGCGATCGTCTCCTACCAGCCCCGCTACGACCACTGGATCGGCGGGGAGTACGTCAGGCCGAAGCTCGGCCGGTACTTCGAGAACCCCAGCCCGGTGAACGGCCGCCCGTTCACCGAGGTGGCGCGGGGCACCGCCGAGGACGTCGAGGCCGCCCTCGACGCGGCGCACGCGGCCGCCCCGGCCTGGGGCCGGACCGCCGCGGCCGAGCGCGCCACCGTCCTCAACCGGATCGCCGACCGGATGGAGGCCCATCTGGAGGAGCTGGCGGTCGCCGAGAGCTGGGAGAACGGCAAGCCGGTCCGCGAGACGCTCGCCGCCGACATCCCGCTCGCCATCGACCACTTCCGCTACTTCGCCGGTGCGCTGCGCGCCCAGGAGGGCAGTCTCAGCGAGCTGGACGACGACACCGTCGCGTACCACTTCCACGAGCCACTGGGCGTGGTCGGCCAGATCATCCCGTGGAACTTCCCGATCCTGATGGCGGTCTGGAAGCTGGCGCCGGCGCTCGCCGCGGGCAACGCGGTCGTCCTGAAGCCCGCCGAGCAGACACCGGCGTCGATCCACGTCCTGATGGGCCTGATCGCCGACCTGCTCCCGCCGGGTGTGGTCAACATCGTCAACGGCTTCGGCGTGGAGGCGGGCAAGCCGCTGGCCTCCAGCGCGCGCGTCGCGAAGATCGCCTTCACCGGCGAGACCACGACGGGGCGGCTGATCATGCAGTACGCCAGCGAGAACATCAAGCCGGTCACGCTCGAACTCGGCGGCAAGAGCCCGAACATCTTCTTCGACGACGTGTCGTCCGCGAACGACGACTTCTTCGACAAGGCCCTGGAGGGCTTCACGATGTTCGCCCTCAACCAGGGCGAGGTCTGCACCTGCCCCTCGCGGGCGCTGATCCAGCAGGGCCACTACCGGGAGTTCCTCGACGCCGCGGTGGCCCGTACGGAGAAGATCGTCCCCGGGCATCCCCTGGACACGGACACCATGATCGGCGCCCAGGCGTCCAACGACCAGCTCCAGAAGATCCTCTCCTATCTGGACATCGGCCGGCAGGAGGGCGCCAAGGTCCTCACCGGCGGCGAACAGATCTCCGCCGGCGGGGACATGGAGGGCGGCTACTACGTCCAGCCCACCATCTTCGAGGGCGGCAACCACATGCGGATCTTCCAGGAGGAGATCTTCGGACCGGTCGTCTCCGTCACCTCCTTCAGCGACTTCGACGACGCCATGAAGACCGCCAACGACACGCTCTACGGACTGGGCGCGGGCGTCTGGACCCGCGACATCAACACCGCCTACCGCGCCGGCCGCACCATCCAGGCCGGCCGCGTCTGGACGAACTGCTACCACGCCTACCCGGCGCACGCGGCCTTCGGCGGCTACAAGCAGTCGGGCATCGGCCGGGAGAACCACCGGATGATGCTGGAGCACTACCAGCAGACGAAGAACCTCCTGGTGTCGTACTCACCGAAGAAGCTCGGCTTCTTCTAATTCTAACCCCTGGGAAGGGCGCCTGAGCAGGGCGACGGCCCGTCGGGCGCCCTTCGCGGGTGCGGCCTCCCGCGCCCCGGACGCTCCCGCGTCGCCGAACGGGGCCGGGCACCGGCCTTCCTTCTCTTCGCCGTCTCCGGCGCTCAGCCCCGTGTGCCGTTCCCGGGCGGGGAGCCGCCGAGCAGGCGTGTCATGGAGGTGAGTTCCTCGGCGAAGGTGTCGCGCCGCTGATGGGCGCCGCAGCTGCGGACCAGGCGTGCGAAGTCGGCTGCCGCGCTCGTGACGCGCTCTCCCAGGGCGGAGCCGGTCCGGGCGCCGAAGTCTTCCGTGGCGGCGTAGACACCGCGGGGCGAGACGATCGCGTGCAGGTAGGAGAACATCGGGCGCATCGCGTGCTCGAGGACCAGTGAGTGGCGTTCGGTGCCGCCGGTGGCCCCGATGAGCACCGGCATGTCCGAAAGGGTTTCCTCGGGCAGCACGTCGAAGAACGACTTGAAGAGGCCGCTGTAGGAGGCGTTGAAGGCCGGTGTGACGGCGATGACGCCGTCCGCGCCCGCGACCGTCTCGAACGCCGATTCCAGGGGGTCCGTGGCGAATCCGGTCAGCATCGCGTCGATCACGGCCCGCCCCAGGGGCCGCAGTTCCACGAACGAGGACGCGACCGTGGCGCCGGCGGCCTCCAGTTCGCCGCGTACGGCCGCCTCCAGCCGGTCGGCGAGCAGACGGGTGGAGGACGGCCGGCGCAGGCCACCGCTGATGATCGCCAGTGTTGTCATCGCCGGGACCGATCCCTTCACTCGTCCGTGGATTCCGGTGCGGCGGTCGCCCGCTCCGCGCTCCGCGCCCTGAGCAGCGACTGATGGGTCGGCGCGGCCGGTACGCCGGCGGGCCTGCCCGCGGCGAACTCCTTGCGGAGCACGGGGACCACCTCTTCACCCAGCAGGTCGAGCTGCTCCAGTACGGTCTTGAGCGGGAGCCCGGCGTGGTCGATGAGGAACAGCTGGCGCTGGTAGTCGCCGGCGTACTCGCGGAAGCCCAGCGTCTTCTCGATGACCTCCCCGGGTGAGCCGACCGTGAGGGGTGTCTGGGCGGTGAACTCCTCCAGCGAGGGTCCGTGCCCGTAGACCGGAGCGTTGTCGAAGTACGGCCGGAACTCCCTGACGGCGTCCTGGCTGTTGCGACGCATGAATACCTGCCCGCCCAGACCCACGACGGCCTGCTCGGGCCGGCCGTGGCCGTAGTGTTCGAAGCGCCGGCGGTACAGCTCCACCATGGTCCGCGTGTGGGAGGGGGGCCAGAAGATGTGGTTGGCGAAGAAGCCGTCCCCGTAGTAGGCCGCCAGTTCGGCGATCTCGGGCGTACGGATGGAGCCGTGCCAGACGAAGGGCGGGATGCCGTCCAGGGGCCGGGGGGCGAGGGTGAATCCCTGCAACGGCGTGCGCAGCTTGCCCTCCCAGTCGACGCTCTCCTCGCGCCACAGGCGGCGCAGCAGCCCGTAGTGTTCGACCGTCAGCGGGATGGCCTGCCGGATGTCCTGCCCGAACCAGGGATAGACGGGGCCGGTGTTGCCCCGCCCCAGCATCACGTCCGTGCGCCCGCCGGAGAGGTGCTGCAGCACGCTGAAGTCCTCGGCGATCTTCACCGGGTCGTTCGTGGTGATCAGCGTGGTGGACGTGGACAGGATGATCCGCTCGGTCTGCGCGGCGATGTAGCCGAGCAGGGTGGTGGGCGAGGACGGGACGAAGGGCGGGTTGTGGTGCTCGCCGGTGGCGAAGACGTCCAGGCCGACCTCCTCGGCCTTCCTGGCGATGGCGACGGTCCCCCGGATCCGTTCCGCTTCCGTGGGGGTGCTCCCCGTGGTGGGGTCGGGCGTGACGTCACCGACGGTGAAGACACCGAACTGCATCTCGCTCATCTCGCAGGCCTCCCGCTGCGCGGCGGCGGACGGTGGTGCTGCGGGAGGGGTGGAAACCTCCCGTCGTCCGGAGTCCCTCGTGCGCCCCGGGCCATACGCGGCCCGAGGACACCCAGCGGGTGCCCCGGGGAGCCGTTCCGAATCGCCGGACGACGATCCGTTCCCGCGCGGGGCCCCGCCCACGCGTTCCGCCGGCCGAGGCTGACGTGCTGATCGGCGCAGCGTACGGTGGGACGCGTGACCGGAGAAGAGTCGCTGCGACCGCAGTCCCTGATGCTGACCTTCCTCGGCGACCAGGTGCTCGGGCGGGACGTGTGCGTGTACTCCGGCAGCGTCATCGACGTCTTCGCCCGGGTCGGCGTCAGCGAACAGGCCACACGCTCCACCCTGACCCGCATGGTGAACCGCGGACTGCTGCGCCGCCAGCGCGAGGGCCGCCGGATGTACTTCGGGCTGACCGAGCACTCGGCCACCGTTCTGCGCGACGGCGAGCGGCGCATCTGGCAGACCGGCGCGGTCAACCGGCAGTGGGACGGCACATGGACCCTGCTCGGTTTCTCCCTGCCGGACTCCTGGCAGCGCCAGCGGCACGACCTGCGCTCGAAACTGACCTGGAGCGGCTTCGGCCCGCTGTTCAACGGACTGTGGATCGCCCCTGGCGAGGTGGACGTGTCGGACCTGGTCGACGAGTTGGGTCTCACCGCGCACGTGAAGGTCTTCCGCGCGCACGCCGACCCGCGCACGGACGTCGGCGCGATGATCGAGGAGACCTGGGAGCTGTCCGGACTGGCCGCGCGCTACGAGGCGTTCGCCCGGCGCTGGGAGAAGTGGGAGGCCGAGGTGCCCGAGGCCGACGACGCGCTCGCACTGCGGCTGGTGCTGCAGACGGAGTGGCTGCGGATCATCCGCCGGGACCCCCGGCTGCCGGTCGTGCACCTGCCGGACGACTGGCCCGCCGACGCGGCCGAGAAGACGTTCCGGACCGTGTTCGACCGGCTCGCCCCGCTCGCGAGAACCTCGGCGGAACGTCTCCTCGACCTCGTCCCCGTGCGGCACGCTCAGGCGTAGAACCGCGACAGGCTCTGCAGCACCGCGGCCGGCTTCGCGCCGCCCTCGATCTCGATCGTGCCCTCGACGGCGACTTGGACTCCGCCCGCCACGTCCGACACGTCCACCAGCCGGCCGGCCAGGCGGATACGCGAACCCGCCCGCACCGGGGCGGGGAAACGCACCTTGTTGAGGCCGTAGTTGACCTTCGTCGTCACGCCGCGGACGTCGAGCAGTTCGGTGAAGAGCGGGATGAAGAGGGAGAGGGTCAGATAGCCGTGCGCGATGGGCGCTCCGAAGGGGCCGTCCTTGGCCTTCTCCGGGTCGACGTGGATCCACTGGTGGTCGCCGGTGGCATCGGCGAAGGTGTTGATCCGTTCCTGGGTGACCTCGATCCATTCGCTGGTGCCCAGGTCGGTGCCGGCCAGCTTCTTCAGTTCGCCGAGACCGTTGACAGTGATGCTCATGTGGGGTCCTTGACGTCGGGTTGGTTGCCGAAACGGGAGCGCACCTGTGGCTTGAGGAGCTTTCCGGAAGCCGTGCGCGGGAGTTCGTCCGCGATCACCACGGACTTGGGGATCTTGTACCGGGCGAGCCGCCCGGCCAGTGAGCCGAGTACCTCCCCGGGGTCGAGGACGGCTCCTTCGCGCGGGACGACCACCGCCCGCGGCACCTCGCCCCACTTCTCGTCGGCCACGCCGATCACAGCGCATTCGACGATGTCGGGGTGCGCGAGCAGCGCGTTCTCGATCTCGGCGGGGTATACGTTCTCCCCGCCCGAGATGATCATGTCTTTGAGGCGGTCGACGACGTAGACATAGCCGTCCTCGTCGACGCGGGCCGCGTCCCCGCTGCGGAACCAGCCGTCCGCGAAGACCGCGGCGGTCTCCTCGGGCAGCCCCCAGTACCCGGGCATGACGTGGGGGCCCCGGACGACGATCTCCCCGGTCTCGCCCGCGTCGACGGGGGTGAGGTCCGGCCGGACGACCCGCACATCGCTGAAGAAGTGCGGTACGCCGGCCGATCCGGCCTTGCTCACGGCGTGCTCGGCGTCCAGGAACAGGGTTCCGGGGGCGGCCTCGGTCATCCCGTAGCCCTGGAGGAACGTGAGCCCCCGCGCCTGGTACGCGGTGATCAGCGGAGTCGGCACGGGCGAGCCGCCGCAGGTGAGCATGCGCAGGCTGGAGAGGTCGGCGTCGGCCCACCTCGGGTGCCGTGCCATCTGGTCGAACATGGCCGGTACGCCGAACATGAAGGTGATCGCGTGCCGTTCGACGAGGTCCAGCGTGGCACCCGGGTCGAAGGCCTCGGCCAGGACGCAGGTACCGCCCTTGAGCAGCACCGGGAGCGTCAGCATGTTCAGCCCCGCGGTGTGGAAGAGCGGGGCGGAGACGAGAGCGCGCTCGCCGGCGGTCAGATCCTGGTCGACGAGGACGTTGACCGCGTTCCACGTCAGATTGGCGTGCGTGAGCATCGCGCCCTTGGGACGGCCCGTCGTGCCCGAGGTGTACATGATGATGCAGGTGTCGTCCGGGGTGACGGGCTCGTCGAGGGTCTCGGTGGAGCCGGCGGCCAGCGCCCGCTCGTACTCCGGCCCGACCTCGACATACGTCCGGACGTCGGTGTCCTCCGGCAGCCCCGCCACCAGCCCGGCACATGACGGACCGTGGACGAGCACCTTGGCGCCGGAGTCGGCGAGCTGGTAGGCGATCTCGGGGCCGGCC
Organism: Streptomyces sp. MNU89; assembly: GCF_020982505.1. NCBI lineage: Bacteria > Bacillati > Actinomycetota > Actinomycetes > Kitasatosporales > Streptomycetaceae > Streptomyces > Streptomyces sp. MNU89. Next base: position 657,809 of record NZ_JAJKLL010000001.1, read on the forward strand.
AGGCGGATGTTGAGGGGGACGAAGACCGCGCCGAGGAGCCCGGTGGCGAACAGCGTCTCCAGGTAGGAGGGGTGGTTCGGGCCGAGGTAGGCGACACGGTCCCCGCGCCGGATGCCCGCGGCGCGCAGGGCGTGGGCGAGACGGGTGGTGCGGGAGTGCAGGTCCGCGTAGGTGACGGTGACATCGTCGTGGACCAGTGCGGGGCGGTGCGGGGTCTTGCGCGCCCGGCGCGCCGGCCAGGACCCCAGTCCCTCATTGCGCATCGGTCCGCCCCCGTCCGTCGTCGTGCCGGGCGGAGCGCGTGCGAGAGCACATGGGCTGCCCCTTCACGGTGTGGTGAGCCCGAGCAGGCGGGCGGCGTTCTCCTTGAGGATCTTCGGCTTGACCTCGTCCTTGATCGCCAGCTTGCCGAAGTCGGCGAGCCAGCGGTCGGGGGTGAGGACGGGGAAGTCGGAGCCGAAGAGGACCTTGTCCTTGAGCAGCGTATTGGCGTACTGCACGAGCTGCGGCGGGAAGTACTTGGGCGACCAGCCGGACAGGTCGATGTGCACCCCCGGTTTGTGCGTGGCGACGGCGAGCGCCTCGTCCTGCCAGGGGAAGGACGGGTGCGCGAGGATGATCTTCAAGTGCGGGAAGTCGGCGGCCACGTCGTCCACGTGCAGCGGGTTGGAGTACTTCAGGCGGATGCCGCCTCCGCCGGGGACGCCGGCGCCGATGCCGGTCTGACCGGTGTGGAACAGGGCGATCGTCCCCGTCTCCTCGATGACCTCGTACAAGGCGTAGGCCACCGCGCGGTCGTTGGGGAAGAAGCCCTGGATGCTGGGGTGGAACTTGAAGCCCTTCACCCCGTACTCCTCCACCAGGCGGCGGGCCCGACGCACACCCGCCCTGCCGCGGAAGGGGTCGATGGAGGCGAAGGGGATCAGCACGTCCGCGTTGGCGGCGGCGGCCTCGGCGACCTCCTCGTTGGGGACCGGCTCGGTGCCGGTGGCGGACTCGGCGTCCACCGTGAAGATCACGGCGGCCATCTTCCGCTCGCGGTAGTACGCGGCCGTCTCCTCCAGGGTCGGCTTCCGCTTGCCCTCGACCTTGAAGTAGGCGGCGGAGGCGTCGTGCAGGTCGTCGTCCAGGGACGCGCGCCCCTTCGACGACACCTCGGCGTGCGTGTGGACGTCGATCGCGGCCAGTTCCTCGACGTTCATCATGCCTCCGGGACCTTGGGCGCGGGGATGCCGACGGTCTCGGGTTCGGCGCCGACCGACGTGTGCCAGGCGTCGGCCAGCGCCTCGGGGCGCCAGCCGCCGTCGGCGTAGGCGGCCCTGATCTCCCGGGGGTGGGACCAGAGCGTGACCCGGTCGCCGCCGATGCCGATGCACTGGCCGGTCACGTCCCGGGCCGCCTCGGAGGCGAGGAAGGGGATGAGGGCGGCGCAGTCCTCGGGGGTGCCGAAGCCTTCCCCCTTGCGCAGGAAGCCGGGCAGCGCTTCGCCGTTCTTCATGGCCTCGATGTACGGGGCGAAGGCGGGGATGGTCTCCGTCATCGCCGTGGCCGCGACGGGCACGATCGCGTTGACCGTGATGCCGGCGCGAGCCAGTTCCATGGACCAGGTGCGGGCCATGGCGGCGATGCCGGCCTTGGCCGCGGCGTAGTTGGTCTGGCCGAAGTTGCCGCGCTGCCCGGCCGGGGAGCCGACCAGGATCAGAGTGCCGCCCCCGCCCTGTTCGCGCATGCGGACGGCGGCGGCCCGGGCGCAGGTGAAGGTTCCCTTGAGGTGGGTGGTGAGCACCGCGTCGAAGTCGTCGTCGGTCATCTTCCACAGCACCTTGTCGCGCAGGATGCCGGCGTTGGTGACGAGGATGTCCAGCCGGCCGAACTCGGTGACCGCACGGTTCACCAGCCGGTCGGCGGCCTCGGCCGTACCGACCGCGACGGTCTCGGCGACGGCGGTTCCGCCCGCTTCGCTGATCGACTTCACGGCCTGCCCGGCCACGCTCTCGTCGATGTCGTTGACGACCACGGACGCGCCGTGGGCGGCCAGAGCCCGCGCGTAGGCCAGGCCCAGGCCCCGGCCGCTGCCGGTGACGACGGCGGCCTTGCCGCTCAGATCGATCAGGTGCACAAGCGAGTCCCTTCACGGAGTGGTGCGGAGCGCGGAGACGCCGCGACTGCGCAATCGAAGCTAAGAGCAATGATTGTTGACGTCAATAGTTGTTCCCACTCGGCAAGGTACGCGAGACTGCTCCCGTACGCCGCACACCCCGGACCCCGGAGCCCGCCATCACCCGCAAGCCGCACACCGAGAAATCCGCCGGCACCCCGATCGACGCGCACGAACCGTGGATGCGCGGACTGCACGCGGACACGGGCTACCTGCTCTACCGCCTGGGCCTGCGCTCGGGGCAGCTGTTCAACGCCTCCCTCCAGGAGTCGGGACTGCGCCTGCGCCATTACGCGCTGCTGCGCTTCCTGGCCACCTGCGAGGGGGCCCTCCAGCGGGAGCTGAGCACCCGGCTCGGCTACGACCCCAGCGCGATCGTCGGGCTGGTCGACGACCTGGAGAAGCTGCACCTGGCCGAGCGCCGCCCGTCCCCCGAGGACCGGCGCAGCCGGATCGTGGCGCTCACCGAGGAGGGCCGCGCCTTTCTCCGCGACAGCGACGAGGCGAGCAGGCGCGTGACGGGCGACCTGCTGGCCCCGCTCACCACGGACGAGCGGGAGACGCTGCACGGCCTGCTGCTGCGCCTGGCCGAGGATCGACTCGAATAATGTTGTGCAAATGATTGACGAGCATGTGATTACTGCCTAGGTTCCTCGGGCATCCGGCCCCCGTCTCAGGAGCTCATCGTGCAGCCGTCCTCCTCTTCCTCCCCGGACCGCCAGAACTCCGAAGACCAGCGGCAGTTGCGCCGCGTGGCCCTGTCGAGCATGCTCGGCACCGCCATCGAGTTCTACGACTTCCTCGTGTACGGAACGGTCGCCGCGCTGGTCTTCGGCGGCCTGTTCTTCCCCGGCGCCGACCCCGCGGTCGGCACGATCGCGGCCTTCGGCACCTTCGCCGCGGGCTATGTGGCCCGCCCGCTCGGCGGCATCCTCTTCGGCCACTTCGGCGACCGGATAGGCCGCAAGTCGATGATGCTGCTGACCATGACCCTGATGGGCGTCGCCAGCTTCCTCATCGGCGTCCTGCCCACCTATGACGCGATCGGCGTGTGGGCGCCCGTCCTGCTGGTCTCCCTGCGCGTGGTGCAGGGCCTCGCCATCGGCGGGGAGTGGGGCGGCGCGACCCTGATGGTCGTCGAGCACGCCGAGCGGACCCAGAGCTCCCGGCGCGGCCTCTGGTCCAGCGCCACCCAGCTCGGGGCCCCGCTCGGCTCGGTCCTCTCGGCGGGCGTGGTCACGCTGGTCGCCGCGCTGCCCGACGACGACTTCCGCTCATGGGGCTGGCGGGTACCGTTCCTGCTCAGCATCGGGCTGCTGGCCGTCGGCCTGTTCGTCCGCCTGAAGGTCGCCGAGAGCCCGCTGTTCGCCCGGACGAAGGGGGAGCCCGCCGCACGGCCGCCGGTCGTGGAGGTGCTCCGCCGCCCCGCTCCGGTGCTGCGCGCGGCGGGCATCGGGATCGGCGCGTTCACCGCCCAGTCGCTGCTGGCCAGCTTCATGATCTCCTACGCCGTCGGCGAGGGCTACAGCCGCCCGCAGGTCCTCACCGGCGTCACCCTCGCCTCGTGCACGGCCCTGCTCGTGCTGCCGGCCGCCTCCGCCCTGTCCGACCGGATCGGCCGCCGTCCTGTCGTGCTGGCCGGGGCCATCGCCTCCGCCGCGCTGGCGTTCCCGGTCCTCGCCCTGGTGAACTCCGGTTCCCCCGGACTGCTGATTCTCGCCCTCGTTCTCGGCCACGGGATAGCCCAGTCCCTCATGTACGCACCTCTCGGCGCCCTGCTCAGCGAGATGTTCGGCACCCGCGTCCGCTACACCGGCGCCTCCCTCGGCTACCAGGGCGCGACGCTGATCGGCGCGGGCTTCTCCCCGCTCATCGCCAGCAGCCTGCTGGCCTCCTCCGGCGGCGACAGCACTCCGGTCTCCCTGCTGCTGTGCGGCGGTGCGGCGATCACCGCGCTCACCGTGTGGCGGACGCGCGAGACGCGGACGAACACCCTCGACGAGGCCCCCGCCCCCGCCACCCCCGCCCCCGCCCCCAGCCCGGAGGGAACCCCGCGCTGAACACCCGGGCACGCGGCGCGGCCGGGGCACCCGGGCCCGCGGTGTGCGCGTCGCGCGGCATGGAACCCGGCGGCACCGGGCAGCTTATCGGCAATGGAACCCATTGCCGATACAGCGCCGACGCCGCCGAGGAGGGCCCGCCACCGTTCCCCAGCACGGAATGTCCCGCGGCGGCATCCGGCACCGGCGCGCCGGGGGAAGGCCGCCGTCCCGCACCCCGCACCGGTTCCGGTCCCCGGCTCCCGGCCCGTCACCCTCCGGCCGGGGGCGGCACCCGGGGCCCGACACGGCCGAGCCCATCGGGCAAGCCAGGGCTTAAAGGGAGATGTCACCGGACATGATGATTCCCGTACGGTTGTCCGAGCCGCCGGCAGCCGTACGAGGTGCCGTCCGGTCTCCGGCGACGCCGCCGGCCAGGGGGAGGGGTTTGTCGTGCGCGTGCCCTTATATCTGCGACCACGGCTGGAGCCACCGCTCAGCTCGCTGCTGGCGGACGCCCCCTTTCTGCACTCCCTCGCCGACGCCCTCGGCTCCCCGCTCAACCTGCTGCTCCCCGACCGGATCGCCGAGAACGCCGACCGTTTCCGCGGCGTCTACCAGGAGCACCGGCTCACCGGACGGGTGTACTTCGCGCACAAGGCGAACCGGTCCGGTGCGCTGGTCCGCCGGCTGGCTGTGGCCGACCCGGCGGCGGTGGGCGTCGACGTCGCCTCCCTGGGCGAGCTGCAACACGCCCTCGCGTGCGGCGTCACCCCGGACCGGATCATGGCCACCGGCCCGAAGGACCCGGAGTTCCTGTGGCTCGCCGCCCGCACCGGCGCCACCGTGAACCTCGACTCGCCCACCGAACTCGGCCAACTGGCCGATCTGGTACGGAAGTACACCCTGCCCCGGGTCGACGTCCTGCTGCGGCTGTCGGCGTTCGAGACGGCCACCGGGCCCGGCGTGTCCGGGGTGAGGGCGCTCTCCCGCCGCAGCCGCTTCGGTTCACCGCTGCGGGAGGCGGGCGCGCTCCTCGACGCGGCCGAACGGCACCGGGACGCGGTCCGGCTGACCGGTGTCGCCCACCATCTCGACACCACCGGCCTCGCGGAGAAGGCCGCCGCCCTGGAGCAGAGCGTCGCCGTCCTGGACGAGTGCCGCGCCCGCGGCCTGGATCCGCGCGTCATCGACATCGGCGGCGGCTTCGGGGTCGGCTACGTCGCGGAAGCCGGCCAGTGGGAGCGGTACACCAGCGAGCTGGCCAACGCGGTGCTGGGCACCCGCCCCGCCCTGACCTGGCGCGGCCACGGCTACGGCCTGCGCAACGAGGGCGGCACGCTCCGCGGGGCGCTCGCGCTCTATCCGGCCCACCGCCCCACCGCCGGGCCCGGATACCTCGACGAGCTGCTCTCGCACCCCTCCCCGCCTCGGGCCGCCCGCTGGCCACCCTCCTCCTGGAACACCTCTACGACCTCGTCTGCGAACCGGGCCGCGCGCTCGCCGACCAGTGCGGGCTGTCGCTGGCACGGGTGATCGACGTCCGCCGCGCCGGCCACGACTCCGAGGACCTTCTGGTGCGCCTCGGCATGAACGCCGGGGACATGAGCCTGGAGGAGCACGGCGTCCTCGTCGACCCGGTCCTCGTTCCCCGGACGCCCCTGCCGGAGCAGGCGGACGACGACGGACCCGCGGAGGTCTACCTGGCCGGAAACCTCTGCCTGGAGGCCGATCTGATCACCCGCCGGAAGGTGTTCCTGCCGAGGCGGCCACGCGCCGGCGACCTGCTGGCGTTCGCCAACACGGCGGGCTACGCGATGGACTTCCGCGCTCATCGGGCCCAGCGGCAGCCGTTCGCCCGCACTGTCGCCGTCACCCGGGAGGGGGCCTCCTGGCGCTGGTGCCCGGACGAGGACTACTGGCCGATCACGGGAACGGGGGGACCGACGTCATGAGGTACGACAGCATCACCGAGGCCATCGGCAACACACCGCTGGTGCGCATCGACCCGGCGGTGCACGGCCTGCGCCACACCGACCTCTACGCCAAGCTGGAGATGCTCAACCCCTTCGGCTCGGTCAAGGACCGGGCCGCCTGGAACATGGCACGGCCCGGTCTCGCCGATGCCGCGGAGCGCGGGGCGACGGTGGTGGAGCTGTCGAGCGGCAACACCGCGAAGGCACTGGCCCTGCTCGCGGGGATGCACGGACTGCGGTTCAAGAGCGTCACCAACCGGATGCGGGTGCCGGAGATCAAGGAGCTGCTTCTCCTCCTGGGCGCGGAGATCGAGGAGCTGCCGGGGCAGAGCGAGTGTCTCGACCCGACCGACACCGAGGACCCGCTGACCCGCTTCCACCAGGCGCTCGCGGGACCGGGCAACGCCTATCTCCACACCGACCAGTACTTCAACCAGCGCAACACCGAGGCGCACGCGTCGGGCACCGGGCCGGAGATCGTCAAGGACCTGGACGGGCGGGCCCCCGACTGGTTCATCGCCTGTGTGGGCACCGCGGGTTCCTCCACCGGGGTGGCCCGGGTTCTGCGCGAACACGACCCCGAGGTGCGGGTCCTCGGGCTGGTCGCCCACAAGTCGGACTTCATACCCGGTATCCGCACGATCGACGAGGTCCAGCAGGTGGGGCTCTTCGACCCGGCGACGTATGACGCCATCGAGCCGGTGACGGCCGACGAGGCCATCGACGGCATGCTGACCCTGATCCGCCGCTGCGGCCTGCTGGCCGGGCCCACCGGCGGCGCCGCGTACCACGGCGCGGTGCGCCGTCTCCGCGCCCTCGACGAGCCCTCCGGCGGGCGCCGGACCGCGGTCTTCATCGTCTGCGACCGGGCCGAGAGCTATCTCGGCTACGTCCGGCAGCGCCGCCCCGAGCTCTTCGGCCGGCCGCCCCGGAAGAACTCGGCCGCGGCCCTGACCGAGGCCGAGATCCGGGCGGAGGCCCGGACCGTCACGACCGGCGACGCCCGGCGGTGGATCGCCGGAGAGGATCCGCGGCCGCTGGTGATCGACCTGCGCGGTCCGCGGGCGTATGCCGCGCTGCACATCGAGGGGTCCGTCAACATCCCGGACGAGCTGTTCGGCGAACTCGTCCGCAGCGGCCTGCCGTTCGGCACCCGCCAGCCGGTCCTGCTGGCCTGCCCGGTCGGTGAGAAGTCCGCCCGCTACGCCGCGCTGCTGCGCCGCATGGGCCATCCGGACGCGCGCAGCCTGTCCGGGGGCATCGTCGCGTGGCGGGACGCCGGCGCCCCGCTGGTCCGGGACTGACGCCCATGCCCGACGGGCGGACGGACGGCATGCCGGGGGACACGATGGCGGACACCCTGGAGGAACTGAGCGGCTGGCAGCGGGAGCTGAGGGAGCAGTTCCCCATCATCACCGGCCACCCGGACCTGGTCTATCTCGACAGCGCGGCCACCTCGCAGAAGCCGCGGACCGTCCTCGGTGCCGTGTCGGAGTACCTGACGACCTCCAACGCCAACGCCGGGCGGGGCGCCTACCCGTGGGCCAACCGGACGACGGCGATGGTCGAGCGGGCCCGGCGCCGGGTCGGGGAGTTCCTCGGCGACACCGGCCGGGAGGGCTCGGGCGTCCACTTCACCAGCGGCACCACGGAAGGGCTGCGGAGCGTCGCCCGCGACTGGCTCACCGGCCTGCTGGCCGACGGCGACGAGATCCTCGTCCCCTTCGCCGACCACCGGGCGAACCTGGAACCCTGGCTGGAGGCCCAGCGGCTGCTGCGGCGGCAGGGCGTCACCGTGCGTCTGCGCGGCCTGCCGTACCAGGAGGTGTCCGGCGACTACGACCACCGGGCGCTGGCCGCGGCGGCCGGACCGCGGACCCGCTTCGCCGCCGTCACGCACGTCCACCACGTCTACGGCGGTGACATGGACGTCCGCCGCATCCGGGAGGCGGTCGGACCGGATGTGCCGATCTGCTTGGACGCCGCCCAGAGCATCGGCCATCTGCCCGTCTCCGTGCGGGAGCTCGACGTCGACTTCGTGGTCTTCTCCGGGCACAAGGCGCTGGCCCTGCCCGGTACCGGAGCCGTCTGGGCCCGGGACACCCGCGGCCCGGAGTTCCGGCCCGGCGGCTGGCAGGGCACCCCCAACACCGCGGGCATCGCCGCTCTGACGGCCGCCCTGGACTGGCTGGACGCGGCGGGCACGGACCGGATCGCCCGCTGGACCACCGCCCTGACGGCCCGGCTCACCGACCGGCTCCACCGTCTGTCCCCCTACGAGATCCTGGGCTGCCAGGCCAGTCTGCCGGCCGGCTCCGCCGTGCGGCGGCGCCACGGCATCGTCACCTTCCGGCACCGCGACATCCCCTCCGACGACCTCGGTTTCATCCTGTTCAGCCACGGGTTCATGGTGCGGGCGGACAGCCTGTGCCAGGCGGGGGCCGGGGACCGCGAGGGCTCGGTACGGATCAGCCTGCACGTCTACAACACGGTGGATGAGGTCGACCGCCTGCTGACCCTGCTGGAGACACTGCAGTGAATGCGAATGGAAACCGTTTCCATCTGTAGATTACCGTAGGCCCCGCACGGTGAGAGACGGAAGGGGCGGCACGGACCTATGGGCGTGAGCATGGCGACTGCCAGGCTGTGGGTGGAGCGCTGGGAGCACCAGCAGGAGCACTACGCCACCGACCGGGAAGAGCGGTTCACCGTGATCGCCGACGTCGTCGAGCACGTGACCGCCGGCCGCTCCCGGCCGTACCTCCTCGACCTGGGCTGCGGACCGGGCTCCCTCGCCGCCAGGCTCGCCGCGCGGCTGCCGCACGCGGAGATCGTCGCCGTCGACATGGACCCCGTCCTGCTGGAGCTCGGCCGGGTCCACCACGCGAACACGGCACGCTACGTGGACGCCGTGATCGGGGACGACGGGTGGACCGGCGCTCTCGGCCTCGACCGCCCGCTCGACGCGGCCGTGTCCACCACGGCCCTGCACTACCTCCCCGAACCGGAGCTCCTGCGCACCTACCGGCAGCTCGCCGCACTGCTGCGTCCGGGCGGCGCCCTGGTCAACGGCGACCACCTCCCCCCGGCGGACTCCCGCTGCGCCGCCCTCACCGCGCACGTGGGCCGCCGCCGGGCCGAACGCCGGCACACCTGCCACCACGAGGACTGGACGTCCTGGTGGACCGCGGCCGCGCGGGAGCCCGAACTGGCCGACCTGTTCAGCCGCCGTGAGCAGCGCCGCCCGGCCCTCGGCGGCAACGGCAACGGCCTGACACCGGCCCGCCACACGGAACTGCTGCGGCAGGCGGGTTTCCGCCGCGTCACGCCCGTCTGGCAGTTCGGCGACAGCCACGTCCTCACGGCGCTCCGGGACTGAACGCACCGGGCGCCCGCCGGGCCTCCGTGGCCGCGGGCCGGGGCGGGCCGAACGGGTCAGTCCGCGAAGCGCCGGACGTACCGCCGCTGCCAGGGGGTCTCCACGGCGCGCCGGTCATAGGCGCGGCGTACGAACGCCACGGCGCGGTCGGCCGGTACGCCGTCCAGGACGGCGAGGCAGGCCAGCGCCGTCCCCGTACGGCCCCGGCCGCCGCCGCAGGCGATCTCGACGCGCTCGCCCGCCTCTCCCGCGCGCGTCCACGCCGCGCGGAGGACGGCCCGCGCCTCCGCCCGGTCGGCGGGCAGCCGGAAATCCGGCCAGCGCAACCAGTACGCGTCCCACGGGACTTCGGGGGGAGGACTGCCCAGCAGATACACGCCGTACGTGGGCTCCGGACCGGCCGGAAGCGGCCGCCGCAGCCCCCGGCCCCGGACCGCGCGTCCGGAGGGGAGCCGCAGAACGCCCGCGTCCGTGGGCTGCCATGTCTCCGTCACCCGCCCACCGTATCCGCGGGCCGGCGGCTCGCGGGTGCGGACGGAGGCGGCCCCCCGGCCCACGGTGACCGCCTCCTCCACGGCGTGCGGCCGGGTCGGCCGCGCCGGAGGACCTGCCCCCGGCACGGCCGGCTCCCGGCCGGGCGCCATGACGCCGTGCGTACTGCGGTGCGGTGGCCGGCGGCTAGCCGTTCACCGAGGCGGAGAAGGACTGCACGCCCAGTCCGGCACCGCCGCTCCACGGTTCGAAGCCGGCCTGGATGCTGGTCATGTACCAGTTGTTGCCGGCCATGCCGCGGTTGACGGTCTCCTTGACGAAGTCCATGACGTCGAAGCTCCAGCTGGGGAGCGCGGACGGCGACACGAAGGAGATGACGTCGTTGCCGCCGTTGTTGCCGGTCCACACCTCCCAGCTCCGCCCGCCGACGTTCGCCGTGCCGGTCTGCGAACCGATGGGCTGGATCGGTCCCACCCGGTTGAACCAGATCATGATCTCCGTCCGGTTGACGCCGGTCCGCTTGGGCTCCGGGTCGAGCCAGATGTCGTAGGACGCGTTGTAGACCGCGTCGGAGGTGAACTGGTACGAGATGCTGCTCGGCGCGCTGCTGATGGAGCCGATCTGCATCGGCAGTCTGGTGCCCGGTGAGCAGTTGGCGTAGTGGCAGCCGGTGTAGATCGACGGGTAGGACTTGGGCGCGCCGTCGGTCGAGACGCTGCCGTCGGCCTGGATGAGCCGGAAACCGTTGCCGGTGACGTCGATGCACTGGGTGGCGCTGGTGCCCCAGCGGTTGTTCTGCACGACGTACTGGCCCTGGACGGTCGAGGTCCCGTACTGGTCGCAGATCACCGGGTCCGCGGCGGCCGGCGGAGCCGTGACCGCGGAACCGGCCAGTGAACCGAGGGCCACCAGGAGCGCCGTTGCGGCGGAGCGTATGCGGAGTTTCATGAGATCCCTTCAGCGGTTGCGGATGGAGGGGGGTGGAGCGTGGGAGCGCTCCCATTCACATGCGCCGGAGCGGACTGTATGACTCCGGCGGGAGACTGGCAAGAGATGCCACCATGTGGCCCACGCGTTCCCGCGCCGCACGGCCGACCGCTCCGGCGTCCGGAGCCCCGTACCTCCGGCCCGAGGGCGCTCCCCACGCTCGCGGGCCGGCTGCCCGACACCCGCGGCGACCGCGGCCCGCACCACGGCCACAGCGGCCCCAGCGGCTCACAAACGGCAAGGAGGCCGGCATGACCGGAGAGACCCGTGGCGAGACCCGGCGGGACGGGGTCCGGCTCGTCCACACCGCCCATCTGGACGCCGCTTCCCGGCGGGCCGCGCGGGCCCTGCTCGACGTGGTCTTCGAGGGGGACATGGCCGACGACGACTGGGAGCACGCCCTCGGCGGCTGGCACGCCCTGGTCTGGGAGAACGCCGAACTGATCGGACACGCCTCCCTCGTCCAGCGGCGGCTGCTCCACGGCGGCCGGGCGCTGCGCGCCGGGTACGTCGAGGGGGTGGGCGTCCGCCCGGACCGTCAGGGCCGCGGCCACGGCTCGGCCATGATGACGGCGCTGGAGGGGGTGCTCCGCGGCGCCTACGAGTTGGGCGCCCTCGGCTCGACCGACGAAGGCGAGCGGTTCTACGCGAGCCGGGGCTGGCGGCGCTGGCTGGGCCCCCTCTCCGCGCTCACCCCGGACGGGGTCGTCCGCACCGAGGAGGAGGACGGCTGTGTCCACGTGTTCCCGCTCGCGGCCCCGCTGGACCTCTCCGGGGAACTCATCTGCGACTGGCGCGACGGGGACGTCTGGTGAGCGGCCGGCCGGCGCCCCGGGCGGGGGTGCGAGACGGGGGCGCGGAGCCGTGGAACCGGCTCCGCGCCCGTCACCCCGCCGGACGCGACCGGCGCGCACGGCCGTGCCCAGCGGGGAGTTGCTGCTGTGCCGGATGGATCGGAAAGGCCCGTTCCGGTCAGTCACGACGGCCGGGCGGGCCGGTGCCGTCCGGGGCGATCAGCCCTCAGTCGTCACCCGGCTCGCACCGCTTCCAGGCCATCTGGTAGGTGGTGTCGACGGAGCCGTCGGTGGAGTCCATCGTCATCAGACTGGTGGTCTCCTTGGTGTTGGACGTCCCGGCGTTGACCCGCAGCTCCGTGTTGATGTTGAAGTTGCGGATCTCACCACACGGGGCCCAGACCAGCGCGGGCAGCTCGGTGGTGTGTGTGACCTGCCAGTTGTCGTCCAACGGCCCGACGAACTGCTCCTGGCGGGCGTCCGTGTTGGACGCCCCCTGGAAGTAGTACGACGCCTTCTGCAGTGCGTTCGCGCCGTCCTCGAGGTACGCGTAGCCGCGGTAGTCCACCTTGGCGATGGCGTACGTGAAGCCCTGGGGAACCTTCATCGCCAGGTTGAGCTGGCAGTTCTTTCTGAAGTCGGTCGGCTTGGCCCCGACACCGACCTGGGCGAGGTATTCGCTGTAGGTCACGGTGAAGGCCGTGTTGTCTTCGGAGACGGCGACGGCGGCCGTCCCCGCCGGGCAACCCGAGCCATTGACGGTCGCAACCGTGATGATCATCTTGTCGGTCGGCACATCCGTGAAATACGGCGGCGTCGCGATCGGGCCCGGAATGAATGAGGTGGCGAACAACGCTGTTGCCGCGCCGGCCGCTGCGAGTACACCGGACATGGTTCTCCAATCGGTCTGCTGTGGACCGCGCCGGGATACAGGGATGACCCGGCGCCGTTTGCTGTATGGAACCCGCCGAACCCTTTGCCGGCTCCGCCACGGGATTTCCCGATTCCAAAAACCGGAATGCGCTCGGGGGTTTCCTGTGTCTTCGGCACGGAAAAGGGCTCGGAATAGAAGACCCCGTGTTCTCGTGGCACATGGCCCGTCCCCTCCGCGAACCAAGGGCATTCCGAGGGGGTGGGGTGGTCCCCGCGCACCGACGGCAGCCGCCGTGGGGGCGCGGGGATTTCAACCCGGGCCGTTCGAGTTCCGCAACCGTGCGGCACATGAGTTCCGCAGGTCCGGAGTGGGGGGTGCTGGTATCCGGTCACCAGTCCTCTGGCCTGGATCACCGGTTGTGCGTCCCGTGGTGTTCCGTTCTCCCGCTCGTGAACCACGCCCCGTGGTCCACGGCCGGCTCCCGGGCCGTGAACCCCGGCGAGTGCCCGGGACGCCACCGCGCGCGGGGTGCGCGCGGAGCCCGTCAGCTACCGCATTCCTTCCAGGCCATGTGGTAGACCGTGCTGACCGCGGCGTCCGTGGAGTCCATGGTCATGAAGCTGGTCGTGCTCTTGGTGTCCGAGTCGCCACCGTCGACCCGCAGTTCGGTGTTGATGTTGAAGTTGCGCTTCACACCGCAGGGGGCCCAGACCAGCTCGCCGTACTCCTTGCTGACCGACGCCTGCCAGTTGTTGTCGAACGGGCCCTTGAACGTGCGCGAGGTCGTGCCCGTGTCGGAGGAGCCCTGGTGGTAGTACGACGCCTTCTGCAGGCCGGTGGCACCGTCCTCCAGGTAGCCGTAGCCGCGGTAGTCGACCTTCGCGATCGCGTAGGTGAAGCCCTGGGGCACGTACACGTCCAGGTTGAGCTGGCAGTTCTTTCTGAAGTCGGTCGGCGAGGCGCCGACGCCGACCTGAGCGAGGTAGTCGCTGTAGGTCACGGTGAAGGCCGTGTTGTCCGGGGAGACGGCGACGGCGGCCGTCCCGGCCGGGCAGCCGGACCCGTTCACGGTGTTGACGGAGAGCTGGATCTTCTCCGGCGGGACGGTCTCATCCTGAGCGGAGACGGTGGAAGCGGTGAGCGTGGAAGCGAGTATCGCTGCGGCAGCCCCACTTGCCAGAAGTACACCGGACATGATTCTCCAATCGATCGTCGTGGACCATGACGGAAGGGGGACGATCCCGAATCCGCCCACACTGAACGAGGCCCGGAGAGTCGCGGCTGAACGCCGGCGTGTCAGAGCCTCATCCGGGCAGCGCGCCGGCCCCGGGCAGCGACGCGACACGGCGCGTCACGGATCAGGGTGGGAAAGCTGGCGCTGCTGTCCGAACTCCCGGAGGTCCTCTGCGGAGACAGGGGCACGACGATACGGATCGGAACTCCGCGGCGGCCCGCCGGCGCATTCCGCCGGCCCGGCTGCCTCGACGCGACGGGGTGCCTTCAGCCCGGTTACGGATTCCACCGGTGCGTTCGGCGCACCGCCAGGGGGCGCTGAGTTCCAAAACGTACGGCCTGCCGGATCGGGAGGCCAGGTGATGTCTTCAACCATTCCGGTGTCATTACCTGGCCTCCTGCTGACCCGTGGGGGGGGCAGGGGTGGGAGCGCTCCCACAATAGGAGGTCCCCAGGGCCATGACAAGGGTGCGCGTCTCACCCGGGAAACAAGGCCGAAACAAAGCGATCCGGACCCGGCACGGAACTCCGGGGCCCGGCCGGATCGTCCGGTGAGGAGACCATGGCGTACCGGAATATGGTCACGCGGCTCACCGAAAGCCCCTTCCGGCGCCCTTTCGGCCGGAAACCGGTCAGTGAGTTCGCGCCACGGCCCGGAATCGGCGGCCGGGCCATTCGTTTCATTCTGGATTAATGCAGTGGCCACCGAATTCGCTGAGCGAGGCGGGAAACGCGGGATGCCCTGCCCTCACAGGGCGTCGAACGGCCCGGCGTAGGCGAACGGCCCGCGCAGTGCGGGGTCGTAGGCCGTGAGGGCGCGGGCCTGGAAGTGCTCGCCCCACGCGGGGACGGGCGGGACGATGCCGTATTCGGTGGCCGGCCGGAAGCCGAAGCGCGGGTAGTACCCGGTGTGGCCGAGGAGCACGACGAGCGGCTCGCCGAGCGCGTCGGCGGCACCCAGCACAGCGTGCATCAGGGCGGATCCGACGCTCCGCCGCTGCAGGGCCGGCAGCACACCGAGCGGGCCGAGACCGAGGGCGGGAGCCGTTCCGACGCGGCCGCGGGTGCACACGACGTGTCCGGCCACCTCTCCCCCGGCGCCCACCGCCACCAGCGACAGTTCGGGGATCCATGCCCCGTCCGCCCGCAACGCGTCCACCAGGCCCACCTCGGCGGGCGGTTGGCCGGGCGCCGGGTCCGGCCCGGCGAAGGCGGCGCGGTGGACGGCACGAATGCCCCCGAGGTCTGCGGGTGTCTCCCGTCGGATCAGCATGCCGCGATCCTGTCCGGCGGCGGCCGGGCCCGGCAACGCGTTTCCGTGCGGCCGGGCGTGCGCGGGGCTTGCCGCCCGGCCGTTGCCGGTGTGACGGTGGAGCGGCGGCACCTGCGACACGGAGCCGCGGCCATCGGCGAGGGCCGTCCGAGAACTTGCGGAACCGACGACTGCGGAGCGGACATGAGCGACAGCACGGACACGGCCAGGGTGGAGCTGACCGGGCCGGCGGCGGACCTGCTGCGGCGCCTGCGGGAGGCTCACGGGCCACTGATGTTCCACCAGTCGGGCGGGTGCTGCGACGGCAGCGCGCCGATGTGCTATCCGGCCGGGGAGTTCAGGACGGGCGGGTCCGATGTGCTGCTGGCGGAGCTGGCGGTCGAGGGGGTGCCGGAGCGGGTGCCGTTCTGGATGTCGGCCAGTCAGTACGAGCGGTGGAGCCACACCCGGCTGATCGTGGACGTGGTGGAGGGCCGGGGCAGCGGGTTCTCGCTCGAGGCCCCCGAGGGCGTCCGGTTCCTCATCCGGTCCCGGCTGCTGGCGGCGGAGGTCTGAGGAGCCGGGCCGGGACGCGCACCGGCTGAAGCCGGTGGTCCCCCTCGAAGGAAGATCTTCGGAGCCGGGGAACAGCGGCGAGCGGGCCCGGAGCGGTGCTCTCCCGGGAGGGACCGCCGGTCGCGCGGCGGGCTCCGTGGTCAGGGGCGGATGCCGCTGACGAGTTGCGCGGTGGCCGAGATCCCGTTGTACACGGAGGGGGCCACGCCGGTGCCCGCGATCAGGAATCCGACCGCGGCGCACAGGATCGCGTGCGAGGTCTTGAGGGATCCGCTGCGCAGGAAGATCAGCGTGATGATCAGGAGCAGCAGGAGCACGGAGATGGATACGACCATCGAGGACAACCTCCTCGGCCGGCCACCCGCAGGTACGGCCGGGACGCGGTACGGAGCGGCTCTGGGGCGTCAGTGTGGCCCATGGCGCGCTCCGCACCGGCTGTCCGTCCGTCCGCCGATCGGGTGCTGACCGAGAGTTATCGCCGCTGTCCGCCGTGGCGGTCGAGGAACGTCTCCAGACCGGCCAGGTCATCGGTGTTGATGTGGTCCGCTCCCGCGGTGAGGAGTTCCGACCAGACGGCGTCGCGCGCCGGGCCCGGCGTGTCGGGGGTGGCCCAGAAGCGCACCCGCCGGCCTTCGCCGTGAGCGGTGGTGACGATCTCGTGGAGTCTTCCGCGCTCGGCGGCGGGCATCGGTCCCACACCGCGCCAGCCGAAGCTCTGGGCCCAGTTGCTGCTGATCAGCGGGGCGAGCGAGGCCGGGGAGCCGCCCCCGAGGTCGTCGAGACGGCCGTCGTAGAAGGCGTACCGCAGACGCTGTGCCTCCAGGGGCCCACGGGCCGCGCGGTCGCCGGAGATCACGGCGGTGACCGCGCCGGGGAGGACCCGTCCGTCCACCGCCACGCTCATCATCCGCCGGTAGCGCCGCAGCCGGCGGTGGAGTTCGAGATAGCTCGCCTCGCCGGTGTTCTTGAGGTCGACGAGGAGTTGCAGGGGCCGGTGGTGGCCGGGATACACCGCGCCGTGGTGGGCGCGCACCCGGCGCATCAGAGGGTCGAGGTAGAGCGTCTCCAGGGTGCGTTCGGGGGTGAGGTCCTCCGCGTCGTGACCCACGAGGAGTTGTCCGCCGACGAGCCAGACATCGGCCTCGACGCTGGTGAACCGGTGGTCGAGGGCGTCGAGAAGGGGGCGGGGATGTTCGTAGTCGTTGTGCGCGTGCGCCCGGCGCAGGGGCGCGGGGCCCCGGCGGGCCGGGACCGGTGCGGCCGCCGCCCGTGCGGCGGCCGGTGCGGCGGCGGTGCCGGCGAGGGCGGCGGCGAAGGACGTGACGAGCGTGCGGCGGGTGGGGCGTACGAGGGCCATGGAGTCTCCCGGGCGGAGGCGCGGCGAACCGGCCGCATGGCGGCCGCGGTACGCGGTGCTCACGGGCCGGGGTCGGGTGTCGGGTGGGCCGTGCCCGAGTATCGCCGCTCCGGCGGCTGCCGGACACCGCAACGTGCTTGCCGGCACCGAGAGTTGATGCGCCGTTTCCCCGGTGGTGGCCCTGGGGTGGGGCGCGGGCGGCGGACCGGGACGCCGCCGTACCGGGTGCGGCGGGGAGGGCCCTCTCCCCGCCGGGGCCCTCCGCGCCGTGCCCGGCTCCGTCCGCTGTCAGTGGGACGGGGCGGGGAGGTCCACCAGGCCGGCGAGGGCCTCCCGGTGCCGTCCCGCGGTGCCGAGCGCCGTGGCGTCCGCCTTGGCCCGCTTGAGGTAGAGGTGCGCGGGGTGTTCCCAGGTCATGCCGATGCCGCCGTGCAGCTGGACGCACTCCTCCGCGGCGCGGACGGCCGTCCGCGCACAGTGGGCCTGGGCGACGGCGACGGCCACGGGCAGGTCCGGGGAGCCGGTGGCGAGGGCGTCGGCCGCGTTGCGGGCCGCGGCACGGGCCGAGACGATGTCGAGCCAGAGCGCGGCGAGCCGGTGCTTGAGCGCCTGGAAGGAGCCGACGGGCCGGTTGAACTGGTGCCGCTCCCGGGTGTGCCGGACCGTCTCGGTGAGGCACCATTCGGCGATGCCGAGCTGTTCCGAGGCGAGCAGTCCGGCTCCGGCGGACAGCGCGCGGCGGATGGCGGCCCCGGCCCGGTCCGGGCCGGCGACGGGCCGGGCGGGGGCGTTGTCGAAAGCGGCGTCGGCGAGGGGCGGGTGAGGTCGAGCGGCACCAGCGGGGTGATGGTGACACCCGGCGCCGCCGCCTCGACGGCGTAGAGCCCGAGTCCCCGGGTCCCTCGGCGGGGACGAGCAGGATCCCGGCCTCGCCGGCGTCGGCGACGCCGCGGACGGTGCCGGTGAGCGCCGCGCCGTCACCGGCCCGGACGGTCGCGGCGGGCCGCGAGCCGGGGGCGGTGGACCAGGGCAGCGCCAGGGCCGCGGTGGACCGGCCGTCCGCGAGCCCGGCCAGCAGCGCCGCGGTCTCCGTACCCTCCTCCGGTTCGGTGGAGAGCAGGGCCTCGACGGCGATGACGGCGCTGGTGAGATAGGGGGACGGGGCCGCGGCGCGGCCGAGTTCCTCCAGGACGACGGCCGCCTCACGGGCGGAGGCGCCCTGACCGCCGAGGCTCTCCGGTACGAGCAGTCCGGCGGCGCCCATGCCGGCGCCGAGCGCCGTCCACAGGTCCGGGTCGTACGGCCGGCCGGTCTCGATCCGGGCGAGGACGGCGGCCGGTCCGCAGCGGTCGGTGAGCAGGGAGCGTACGGCGGAGCGCAGGTCCTCCTCCGCCTCGGAGTACAGCAGGTCCGGCACGGGCTGCTCCGCGGGGCGGTGGTGGGGGCGTGGCCGGTGGTGGCGGCGCTCATCGGGCGAGTTCCTTCCAGGGGACGTCCTTGTCGGTGCGCGGTTCGCCGGGCAGGCCGAGGACGCGTTCGGCGACGATGTTGAGCAGGACCTCGGAGGTGCCGCCCTCGATGGAGTTGCCCTTGGCGCGCAGATAGCGGTAGCCGGCGTCGCGTCCGGTGAAGTCGACGTGCTGCGGGCGGACCATCGTCCAGTCCTGGTAGGTGAGTCCCTCGTCGGCGAGGAGTTCGACCTCCAGGCCGCTGATCTCCTGGGCGAGCCGGGCGAAGCCGAGTTTCATGGCCACACCCTCGGGTCCGGGCTGGCCCGTGGTGAGCTGCTGCCCGAGGCGGATGGCGGCGAGGCGGGCCGCCTCGGCCTCGACCCACAGGCCGAGCAGTCGCTGGTGCAGGTCGTGGGTGCGCAGTTCGGGCCGTTCCCGCCAGGTGGCGACGGCCTTGCCGATCATGCCGCCCTCACGCGGGATGCGTCCGCCGCCGATGGCGACGCGCTCGTTGTTGAGCGTGGTCTGGGCGACCTTCCAGCCGTCGCCGATCTCCCCCAGCCGGTGGCTGTCGGGGATGCGGACCCCGGTGAGGAAGACCTCGTTGAACTCGGCCTCGCCGGTGATCTGGCGCAGCGGGCGCACCTCCACACCCGGGTCGGTCATGTCGCAGAGGAAGTAGGTGATGCCGCGGTGCTTGGGCTGGTCCGGGTCGGTGCGGGCGATGAGGATGGCCCAGCGGGCGATGTGGGCGCTGGAGGTCCACACCTTCTGGCCGTCGACCACCCAGTCGCCGGTGCCGTCCTCGCGTACGGCGCGGGTGGCGAGGGCCGCGAGGTCGGAGCCGGCACCGGGCTCGCTGAAGAGCTGGCACCACACCTCCTCGCCGGTCCACAGCGGCCGCAGGAAGCGCTGCTTCTGCTCCTCGGTGCCGTAGCGCAGGATGGTCGGCGCGGCCATGCCGAGGCCGATGCCGATCCGGCGGGGGTCGTTGTCGGGGGCGCCGGCCGCCTCCAGTTCGGTGTCGACGACCCGCTGCAGGGAGCGCGGAGCGCCGAGGCCGCCGAGCCCTTCGGGGAAGTGCACCCAGGCGAGTCCGGCGTCGAAGCGGGCCCGGAGGAACTCCTCGCGGGGTGTGGTGGCGGGGTCGTGGGCATCGAGCAGGTCCCGGACGCGGCGGCGCAGCCCGTCGGCGTCCGGTGCCGGCTGCGGTGCGGCGGCGTTGCGCGGCATGTCGCGGCTCCTTGCGGTCAGTTGGGGGTGATGACGACGCGGCCGGTGGTCAGGCCGTCGGCCACGCGCTGGACGGCCGCAGCGGCGCCGTCGAGCGGTACGCGCTCGCTGACCAGGGGTTTGATGGCGCCCCGGGCGGCGAGTCCGGTGAGTTCCTCGTGGCAGGCGCGGACGGCGGCCGGGTCCTTGGTGTTGTAGAGCCCCCAGTGCAGGCCGAGGATCGAGTAGTTCTTGACCAGGGCGTGGTTGAGGCCGGGGGCGGGGACGGTGCCGCCGGCGAAGCCGACGACGATCACCCGCCCCTCGAAGGCGATGCATTTGACGGACTTGGCGTAGGCGTCGCCGCCCACCGGGTCGTAGACCACGTCGGCGCCCCGGCCGCCGGTGGCCTCCTTGACGGTGGCGACGATGTCGTCGGTGTGCCGGTCGATGACGAGGTCGCAGCCCAGTTCGCGGGCCACGGCGGCCTTCTCCGCTCCGCCGGTGACGCCGATGACGGTGGCTCCCGCGGCTTTGCCGAGCTGGACCGCGGCGCTGCCGACCCCGCCCGCGGCGGCATGCACGAGCAGGGTCTCCCCGGGCTGGAGCCGGGCCCGGCGGTGGAGGCCGAACCAGCCGGTCTGGTACCCGATGTGCAGGGCGGCGGCCTCGGCGTCGTCGAGTGCCTCCGGTGCGGGCAGCACGGTGGCGGAGTCGGCGACGGTGAGCTCGGCGAATCCGCCGCCGGGCAGCGGCGGCTGGGCGAGGACGCGGGCGCCGGGCCGGGCCCCCGCGGCGTCACCGGCGGCGACGACCTCGGCGCAGACCTCGACGCCGGGGGTGAAGGGCAGCGGTGGCCGGACCTGGTACTGGCCGCGGCAGAGCAGCGCGTCGGGGAAGTTGACGTTGGCGGCGCGGACCCGCAGCAGCAGCTGCCCCGGGCCGGGCACGGGGTCGGGCACCTCGTCGAGGCGCATCACCTCACGCGGTTCGCCGTTCTCGTGTACGCGCCATGCCTTCATCCGGTGGCCTCCGTGAACCGTTCCGTACAGCGTCGACAAGTGACAGGGGGACTGCGGGGGCGGAAGCTGCGCACCGCCCGCCAGCGGCATACTAAGCGGTCGCTCTGCTCCGGGAACAGAGGCGGGGCGAGATCCCTGCCACCACCCCCTGCCACCCCGGCCGCCCCGCCCGCGGACGCCCGCCCGGCCGGGCCGCCGGAACGCACGCACCCGCCCCGAACCGGCATGACGGCCGTGGCGACAAGACGGGCAACACCGGCCAACACCCCCTACCGGGGGCCGCGTTCGGCTCCCTCTCCGGAGAAAAAGTGGTCTAGACCTTGACTGGTGTAGACCAGTGCGATTGAGTGCCTGACCAACCCCCCATCGGCCGGCCCGGCGGGCCGCCCGGCCGCGGCGCGCCCCTGCCCGCGGCCCGAGGCGCGGACCCGTGCCGGGGCCGGCCCAAGGCGGCGCACTGCCGCATAAGGAGTGATCGCGTGTCGCGACGTCTTCTGGCGTCACTCACCACCCTGCTCGTCTGCGGCGGACTGGCCGCACCCGTGGCCGCCTCGGCCGCTCCCGGCTCCGCGGCCCGGACCGCGGCCTGCTCCGCGCAGAACTGGACGGCCGGGCAGTGGTACCCGGCAGGCTCGGTCGTCCGCTACACCGACGGCCGGTACTACCGCGCCGAGCACGACAACCCGGGATATGACCCGGTGATCAGCACCTGGTACTGGGAGCCGTACTCCTGCGAGGGCGGCGACCCGGCACCCAGCGGCTTCGTGGTGAGCGAGGCGCAGTTCGACCGCATGTTCCCGAACCGGAACTCCTTCTACACCTACAGCGGCCTGAAGGCGGCGCTGAGCGCCTACCCCGGCTTCGCCAACACCGGCAGCGACACCGTCAAGCGGCAGGAGGCGGCCGCCTTCCTGGCCAACGTCGCCCACGAGACCGGCGGCCTGGTGCACATCGTCGAGCAGAACACCGCCAACTACCCGCACTACTGCGACACGTCCCAGCCGTACGGCTGCCCCGCCGGGCACGACGCGTACTACGGCCGCGGACCCATCCAGCTGAGCTGGAACTTCAACTACAAGGCGGCCGGTGACGCCCTCGGCATCGATCTGCTGAACAACCCGTACCTGGTGCAGAACGACGCGGCCGTGGCCTGGAAGACCGCCCTGTGGTACTGGAACACCCAGAGCGGCCCCGGCAGCATGACCGGCCACACCGCGATGACCGGCGGGCACGGTTTCGGCCAGACCATCCGCAGCATCAACGGCAGCCTGGAGTGCGACGGGAGGAACCCGGCGCAGGTGCAGAGCCGCATCGACAAGTACCGGCAGTTCACGGGCATCCTCGGCACCGACCCGGGCGGCAATCTGTCCTGCTGAGCGGCTGCTCGCCCCCCGTACGCCCGCCACGGCCCACCGCCGCGGCGGGCGTACCGCTGTGCACGGGGCCCTCACCGACATGCTCGAGTCCCGGGCCGCCCGCGTCCCACCGGGCACTTCTCGTCAATTCTCCTTCCCCTTGAGGCAATCCCGGCCGCCGTACGTAGGTGATGGGTGAACAGGCGCACGGGGATTCCGAGCACCGCGACCGCTCGCGTCTGTCCGCACGGCAGGAGGACCCGCTCGCGGCGTCCGCCCCGCCGCAGCCCCACAAGCCGGACCGGCCGGACCCCCAGCGGCCGGTCCGCCCCCCGATGGAGGTCAGTCAGTTGAGCCACCGACGAGTCAACAAGCGGACGGGCGCCATAGCCGCGGCCTCCGCAGCCGCCCTCGCGGGAGCGGTGATCCTGCTGCCGAACGCGAACGCCAGTGACGAGAAGGAGGCCACCCCCAGAACGTTCGCCGGCCCGGCCGCGGCCAAGACCGGCACCGCCCTCGCGGCCGACCTGGGCGCCGACGCCGCGGGCTGGTACTTCGACGGCGAGTCCGGGCGGCTCGTCATGAACGTCCTGGACGAGGAAGCCGCGGAGACCGCCCGCGCCAAGGGCGCCGAGGCGCGGATCGTGGACAACAGCATGACCGAGCTGAAGGCCGCCACCCGGACGCTCGGCGACAAGGCGTCGATCCCGGGCACCGCCTGGTCGATCGACCCCAAGACCAACAAGGTCTCCGTCCTCGCCGACCGCACCGTGACGGGCGACAAGCTCGCCGCACTGGAGCAGGCCACCGACGGCATGGCGGGCCTGGTGACCGTCAAGCGCAGCCAGGGCGAGTTCAAACCCTTCGCCGACGGCGGCGACGCCATCTTCGGCGGCGGCTCGCGCTGCTCCCTCGGCTTCAACGTGGACGTGAACGGCGCCCCGGGCTTCCTCACCGCCGGTCACTGCGGCAACATCGCCGCCGCCTGGACGAACGACCAGGCCGGCGCCGAACCGCTCGGCACGACGGCCGAATCCGTCTTCCCCGTCGGCGACTTCGCCCTGGTGATGTACGACGACCCGGCGACGGAGGCCCCGAGCACGGTCGATCTGCAGGACGGCACCACGCAGGAGATCACCGAGGCCGCGGAGGCCAGTGTCGGCATGGCGGTGCAGCGTTCCGGCAGCACCACCGGTCTCAGCGATGGCACGGTCACCGGCCTCAACGCCACCGTCAACTACGGCAACGGCGACATCGTCAACGGCCTGATCCAGACCGATGTCTGCGCCGAGCCGGGCGACAGCGGCGGTGCCATGTTCTCCGGCAACGCGGCCGTGGGCCTCACCTCGGGCGGCAGCGGCGACTGCACCGTCGGCGGCGAGACCTTCTTCCAGCCGGTGACCACCGCGCTGCAGGCCGTGGGCGCGACGATCGGCGCCGGTGGCGCGGGCGCCGGCGGCGAGGCCGGCCAGGGAGCCGGTGCCGGTGACGAGGCCGGCGCGGGCGGCGAGGCCGGTGACGGCGCCGCCGGCGAGGAGGCCGGTGACGCGGGTGACATCGGCGCCGGTGACGAGGGCTTCGGCGAGGAGGACGGCTTCGGCGGCTCCGCGGACGGCCGGGCCGGCCACGGCGCCCGGGACGACTCCACCGACACCCGGAC
Source organism: Streptomyces sp. MNU89 (assembly GCF_020982505.1). Taxonomy (NCBI): domain Bacteria; kingdom Bacillati; phylum Actinomycetota; class Actinomycetes; order Kitasatosporales; family Streptomycetaceae; genus Streptomyces; species Streptomyces sp. MNU89. Next base: position 681,626 of record NZ_JAJKLL010000001.1, read on the forward strand.
GGGCCACCGCTCGTAACGGCGGTCCGGGGGCGTGGCCGCCGACCGGCCGCCTCCCCGGCCCCATCGCACCGACGCATGATCCGGGCGCGGGGCCCGGGTACCTCTCCCCTGGTACCCGGGCCCCGCGCCCGTCTTCCGCTCCCACCGCGGTGCCCCGCCGCAGGGCTCCCGCCCTCTCCCGGAGCCCCGAACCGCCCGCCGCCGTTCGCCGGTGCCAGAAGTTCGCCGGGCCAGGGCAGGGCTTCCCGCCGCTCACCGGGCCCCGGGAGAACACGCCGGCACGGCGGCACCTCCCCGCGCCGCCAGCCCGTCCCGCGGCGCCACCCTCCCGCCGCCCGGCGCGTCCCCGTCACGCTCCGTCTCCCCTCTCCCCGGCCCCGGGCCGCGCCCCACCCTTGGGGAAGGAGGGCCGGGGAGGCACTCTTGAGTACATCCGCCGCAGCGGGTTAGGTGATGCGGGACGGCACCGGTTCACCTACCGTGAGCAGGTGCCGCCGCCACACCGGGAGGTACCGGACATGACCGATGTCTTCGACGCGCCCATCCCTCCGCCGGAGCCCCGCGCCCGGCCCGTCACCGCCGCCGAGGTCGACGCCCAGGTGCGCGGCGTCTGCTTCAAGACCGGGCCGCCGCGCAGGCTCGGGGTGGAACTCGAATGGTTCATCCACGATCCGCGCGACACCCGCTCCGCCGTCGAGCCGTCCCGGCTCTCCGCCGCCCACGCCGCCCTGCGCGGCCTCACCCTCCGCTCCGCGCTCACCTTCGAGCCCGGCGGGCAGATCGAGCTCAGCTCTCCCCCGGCCGGCTCCCTCGCCGCCTGCGTGGCGGACGCGGCCGCCGATCTGCGCCGCGTACGCGCCGCCCTGGCCGCCCGCGGCCTGGCCCTCGCCGGTCACGGCCACGATCCGTGGAACCCCCCGCGCCGGCTGCTCACCGCTCCCCGCTACCGCGCCATGGAGGCGTACTTCGACCGCGCCGGTCCCGCCGGCCGGGCCATGATGTGCGCCACCGCCTCCGTCCAGGTGTGCCTGGACGCCGGTCACGAGGAGCCCGGCCCGCTCGGCCACGCCCGCCGCTGGCGGCTGGCGCATCTGCTGGGCGCCGTGCTCGTGGCGGCCTTCGCCAACTCTCCGCTCCGGCAGGGCGTCCCCACCGGCTGGCGCTCCACCCGGCAGGCCCTCTGGGCCGAGCTCGACCCCGGCCGCGCCCTGGCTCCCCCCGAGGGTCCGGAGCCGCGCACCGCCTGGGCGGCGTACGCCCTCGACGCGCCCGTCATGTGCGTCCGATCCGACAACGGCGGGCCGTGGACGCTCCCCCCGGACGGGCTGACGTTCCGCCACTGGATCGCGGGCGGCGCCCCCCGGCCTCCGACCGCCGACGATCTCGCCTACCACCTGACCACCCTCTTCCCCCCGGTCCGGCCGCGCGGCCATCTGGAGCTGCGCATGATCGACGCGCAGCCGGGCGAGGACGGCTGGATGGTGCCGCTCGCGGTGACCGCCGCCCTGTTCGACGACCCGGCCGCCTCCGCGACGGCCGTACGGGCCGTCGAACCGCTCGCCGCCACCGCCGGCACGGACCCCCCGCCCGGCAACCCGCTGTGGCGGAACGCGGCCCGTCACGGCCTCGCCGACCCCGCACTCCGGGCCGCCGCGGAGACCTGCTTCGCCGTCGCCCGCGAGGCGCTGCCACGGCTGGGGGCACCGCCCGCCGTACAGGACGCGGTGGGGGACTTCACCGAACGCTATGTCTCCCGGGGCCGCTGCCCCGCCGACGACCTGCTCGACCTGCACGGACAGCCGGCACCAGGGAAGGAGAGCCGCCCATGACGGCCACCGAACGGACCAGCCCCGCCGCCCGCGACACCGCGGAGAGCGTCCTCCCCGAGACCGCCCCGGACGCCTTCCGCCGCCGGGCCGCCGACGCCCTCACCGCCGCCCGCGACCGGACCGCCCTGCTCACCTCCTGTGTCGACGATCCCGAACTCACCGCGCAGCACTCCCCGCTGATGTCCCCGCTCGTCTGGGACCTCGCCCACATCGGCAACTTCGAGGACCAGTGGCTGCTCCGCGCCGTCGGCGGCCGCGAAGCGCTCCGCCCCGACGTCGACGCCGTCTACGACGCCTTCGAACACCCGCGCGCCGAGCGACCCTCCCTGCCGCTGCTGCCGCCCGGCGAGGCCCGCCACTACGTCGCCGACGTGCGGACCCGGGCCCTCGACGTGCTGGCGGACACCCGGCTGGAGGGCGGGGAACTGACCGGCGCGGCCTTCGTGTTCGGCATGATCGCCCAGCACGAGCAGCAGCACGACGAGACCATGCTCATCACCCACCAGCTGCGCCGCGGCCCCGCCGCGCTGACCGCCCCGCACCACCGCCCGCCCCGCCGACGCGGCCTCGCTGCCGCCGAAGTCCTCGTGCCCGGGGCCCGTTCACCATGGGGACCTCCGCCGAACCGTGGGCCCTCGACAACGAACGGCCCGCACACCGGCGCGACCTCCCGGCCTTCCTCATCGACACCGTCCCCGTCGGCAACGGCGCCTACCTGCGCTTCATCGAGGAGGGCGGCTACGAGGAACCGCGCTGGTGGGCACCGGAGGGCTGGGCGTACATCCGCGAACACGGCCTGCGGGCACCCCTGTTCTGGCGCCGCGAGGGCTCCGGCTGGGTACGCCGCCGGTTCGGCGTCACGGAACCCGTACCGCTCGGTGAACCCGTGCTCCACGTCAGCTGGTACGAGGCCGACGCCTACGCCCGCTGGGCCGGCCGGCGCCTGCCCACCGAGGCCGAGTGGGAGAAGGCCGCCCGGCACGACCCGGCCACCGGCCGCTCCCGCCGCTACCCCTGGGGCGACGCCGACCCGGGACCGGACCACGCCAACCTCGGGCAACGGCATCTGCGGCCCGCGCCCCTGGGCAGCTGGCCGCGCGGCGCCTCACCGCTCGGTGTGCGGCAGCTGATCGGCGACGTGTGGGAGTGGACGGCGAGCGACTTCCTCCCCTACCCGGGCTTCCGCGCCTTCCCCTACCGCGAGTACTCGGAAGTCTTCTTCGGCCCGGAGCACAAGGTGCTGCGCGGCGGCTCCTTCGCCGTCGACCCGGTGGCCTGCCGGGGCACCTTCCGCAACTGGGACCTGCCGGTGCGCCGCCAGATCTTCGCCGGTTTCCGCACGGCCCGCGACCTGCCGGAGAGCGCGTGACCGCCCGGCGCGGGCGGGCGCCCGCGACCGCCGTCACCCGCCTCCGCCCGGCCCCGGGGCGGGGGTGCTTCTGATGTGCCGGCATGTGGCCTACCTGGGACCCGGCGTTCCCTGGCAGGACGTCCTGGTGACACCCGGGCACGGGCTGTACCGCCAGTCCTGGGCGCCGCGCCGCCAGCGGTACGGCACCGTCAACGCCGACGGCTTCGGCGTCGGCTGGTACGCGGACGGCGACCCGGTGCCGGCCCGCTACCGCCGCGCCGGGCCGGTCTGGGCCGACCAGTCCTTCGCCGACCTCGCCCGCGTCGTGCGCACCCGCGCACTGCTCGCGGCCGTACGGGACGCGACCGAGGCCGGCGCCGACGGCGAGGCCGCCGCCGCGCCCTTCGCCGCCGGGCCCTGGCTGTTCAGCCACAACGGGGCCCTCACGGGCTGGCCCGCCTCCGCCGCCCCGCTCGCCGCCGGGCTGCCGCCCGAGGACCTGCTGACACTCCAGGCGCGCTGCGACTCCGCCTTCGTCTGGGCGCTGGTGCTCCACGCGCTGCGCCGCGGCGACGCCCTGGGCGACGCCCTCTCCGCCGTCGTCGGGCAACTGGCCGCGGCGGCGCCGGTCTCCCGGCTCAACCTGCTGCTCACCGACGGCGGCACCGTGGCCGCCACCGCCTGGGGGGACACCCTCTGGTACCTGGCGGACCCGGCCGCGCGCCGCACCGTCGTGGCCTCCGAGCCCTACGACGACGATCCGCGCTGGACCGAGGCACCCGACCGCACCCTGCTCACCGCCACCCGCACCGATGTTCTCCTGACCCCGCTCAAGGAGCCCGCGTGAGTCCGTTCGCCGTCACCCGCACCCTGCCCGCCGACGCCACCGCCGCCGCTCTCCGCACCGACGTCCTCCGCGGGCTGTCCCGCCGCCCCAAGGAGCTGCCGCCCAAGTGGTTCTACGACGCCCGCGGCAGCGAGCTGTTCGAGCGGATCACGCGGCTTCCCGAGTACTACCCGACCCGCGCCGAGCGGGAGATCCTCGCCGCCCGCGCGGACGCCGTCGCCGGGGCGAGCGGCGCCCGCACGCTGGTGGAACTCGGCTCCGGCTCCTCCGAGAAGACCCGCCATCTGCTGCGGGCCCTGGGCGGCCTGCGGGCCTACGTCCCCGTGGACGTCAGCGAGTCGGCGCTGCGTCTCGCGGGGGAGAGTCTGCTCGCGGACCACCCGGAACTCGACGTCCATGCCCTGGTCGCCGACTTCCAGCACGGGCTCCGGCTCCCGGACACCCCCGGCCCGCGCCTGGTGGCCTTCCTCGGCGGCACCATCGGCAATCTGCTGCCCGCCGAGCGCGCCGCGTTCCTGGCATCCGTGCGCTCCCTGCTCGCCCCCGGCGACACGCTGCTGCTCGGCACCGACCTGGTGAAGGACGAGCGGACGCTGGTGGCGGCCTACGACGATCCCCAGGGCGTCACCGCCGCCTTCAACAAGAACGTCCTGTCCGTCATCGACCGCGAGCTGGGCGCCGACTTCGACCCGGACGACTTCGACCACGTCGCGCTCTGGGACGCGGAGCACGAGTGGATCGAGATGCGGCTGCGCGCCCGGCACGCGCTGACCGCGAAGATCCCCGCCCTGGACCTCGCCGTCACCTTCGACGCAGGCGAGGACCTGCGCACCGAGGTCTCGGCGAAGTTCCGGCGCGAGGGCGTACGGGAGGAACTGGCCGCCGCCGGTCTGGAGCTGCGCCACTGGTGGACGGACGACGAGGGCCGCTTCGCCCTGTCGCTGGCGGGTCCGGCCGAGGACTGAGCGGACGGTCCGGGCGGGCCCGGCGCCTCACCGGCGCGGCCCGCCCTCCGCCGGCCCGGCCGCCTCCTCGGCCCGGATCCGGAGCAGCAGGTCCCGCGCGGCCCGGGCGACGGCCGGCTCGACCCCGAGGCCCCGCACCATGTCCTCGGCGGCCGCCATCTCGTCCGCGCGGCGCCCGGCGTGGCGGCGGGTGCCGGTGACCAGCCGGTCCACGGTTCCGGCTCCGGCGCCGGCGAGCTCCGCGGCGATGTTCTCCCGCAGCCACTCCTCGCAGCCGGCGGCGCGGGCCGCGTCGAGCGCCTCGACGACCGCCGCGGCCATCCCCTTGAAGAAGACACTGCGCAGCAGCTTGCGCTGGGCGGCGGCGCCGGCGCCCCCGGGCTGGAGGGTGACGGGCGTGCCCAGGGGCCGGAGGATCGCGGCGAAACGTTCCGCGGCCGGGCCGCTGACGAGCATCGGCACCCGGAGTCCCCGCCCCGGGACGGGGGCCATGATCGCGACGTCGGCGAAGGAGAGGCCCGCCCGGGCGGCGGTCTCCCCCAGCACGGTCTTGACCTGCGGTGACGCGGTGTTCATATCGGCCCAGACGGTGCCCTCGCGGGCCCCGGGGGCACCGTCCTCCAGGGCGCCGAGTGCGGCCGAGGCGCTGTTGACGCTCAGCACCAGGTCGACGCCGCGCACGGCGTCCGCCTCGTCGGCCGCCACCTCGACGGCGTCACGCGGGCGGACCCGGGGGTCGTGGACGCGGACCCGCGCGCCGAGGGCGAGCAGATCGCGGCCGAACGCCGAGCCGGCCTCGCCGTAGCCCAACAGCGCGATGTACGGGGGCGGTTGCACGAGAGCCTCCTTGCGTCCGGCCGGTGGTCCGGGGAGCCGGGACCGGAGGGGCACCCTGCTACACTCCCGACAATATTGTCAACAATCACGCCAGCATCCGGGAGTCATGGAATGCCGAGCGACGCACCCAGCGCGACAGAGACGGCCAAGGCGGCGAAAGCCCGCGCCAACGTCACGTCCGACATCCGCGAGGCCATCCTGCGAGGTGATTTCGTGGCCGGCCAGCGACTGGTGGAGGCGGACCTGACGGAACAGTTCTCGGCGAGCCGCGGGGCGGTCCGCTCGGCCCTCCTCGAACTCGCGGCCGAGGGCCTGGTCGAACGGATCGCCAACCGGGGCGCCCGCGTCCGGATCGTCCCCCTCGACGAGGCCATCGAGATCTACGAGGTGCGCATGGCCGTGGAGGCCCTGTGCGCCGCGAAGGCGGCCGAGCGGATCGGCGCCGCGGAGGCGGAGGAGCTCCGCACGATCGGCTCGGACATGCGGGTGGCGGTGTCCGGCGGCGACATCATGCGCTACCGGCAGCTCAATCAGCGCCTCCACCAGCGGATCAGGGAGATCAGCGGGCAGCGCGCCGCCTCGGACGTGCTGGAGAGGCTGCGGGCGCAGAGCGTGCGGCAGCAGTTCAAGGTCGCCACCATGCCCGGCCGTCCGCAGGTCTCGCTGCCCGAGCACCTGGCGATCATCGACGCGGTCTGCGCGGGTGACGCGGAGGCCGCGGAGCAGGCGATCCGGCTGCATCTGGGCAGCGTCATGGAGGCGATGCGGAGGGCCTCCGAGGGCTGATATCGGCCAGACCCTTGACGCCGGCAACAGGATTGCTAACAATCCCGTTCAACAAGTTGCCGACAAAAAGGTGTCACTGTGTCCCACCCCATCCCGAGCCGGCACGCCAGGGACCTCGTCCGCGGCGCCTACGACGTCCACATCCACGTCGGGCCCGACGTCATGAAGCGCCGCATCGACGACAGCGAGCTCGCGCCCCGCTTCGCCGAGGCCGGACTGGCCGGGTTCGTCCTCAAGAGCCACTACGTCCCCACCGCCGAGCGGGCCGCCGTCGTCAACCGGCTCGGACGGGCCGAGGCGGTGGGGGCCATCACCCTCAACGCCTCGGTGGGCGGTCTGAACCCCATCGCGGTCGAGATCGCCGCCCGCGGCGGCGCCCGGTTCGTGTGGCTGCCTACGGTCGACAGCTCCAACCAGCGGTCCTGCCTGGCCAGTGACCCCGCGGGCGCCAAGCCGCCGATGTGGGCCCGGCTCCAGGACGACCTGCGCGCCGCGGGCATGGCGGCGGACCCGGTCGAGGTCGTCGGACCGGACGGCGCCGTCCTGGAGCGCACCCGCCAGGTCCTGCGGCTCATCGCGCGGCACGACATGGTCCTGGCCACCGGCCACCTCCACGGCGACGAGATCGCCACGGTCGTCGCGGCCGCCGCCGAGGAGGGCGTGCGCCGCATCGTCGTGACGCACCCCGAGTTCACCTCCCAGCGGATCGGCATCGAACGGCAGCGCGAGCTGGCCGCCCACGGCGCCCTGCTGGAGCGGTGCTTCACCACCCCCTACACCGGCAAGGTCGGCTGGGACCTGTGGTTCTCCAACATCCGCGAGGCGGGACCGGAGAACTCGATCGTCTCCAGCGACCTCGGCCAGCCGTTCAACCCGCCCGTCGAGCACGGACTGGCGCTCGCCGCCGACCGGCTCCTCGAAGCCGGTTTCAGCGACGAGGAGATCCGCACCATGACCGTGCACAACAGCCGGGCCCTCGTCGGCGCCGAACCGCTGAGCGACTGACCGCCCCCGATGCCCGGGAGAGAGGAACCGATGAACACACGTCGCATGCTGGTCGTCGGCGCGCACAGCGCCGACTTCGTCTGGCGCTCGGCCGGCGCCGTCGCCCGCCACACCGCCGCCGGAGGGGAAGCCCTCGTGGTGGCCCTCTCCTACGGCGAGCGCGGGGAGTCCGGCGTCCTGTGGAAGCAGGAGGGTCAGACCGAGGAGAACGTCAAGAAGATCCGCCACGAGGAGGCCGCCGGGGCCGCCGCCGTGCTCGGCGCCGGGTTCCGGGCGCTCGACCTGGGCGACTACCCGCTGCGCGCCGGTGACGACGCCGTCGCCGAACTGGCCGGGATCATGCGCGAGTTCGCGCCCCACATCGTCCTGACGCACCCCGAGAAGGACCCGTTCAACCCCGACCACCCCGTCGCGCACCGCGCGGTGGCCCGGGCTCGCCTGCTGACCTCCGGCGCGGGCGTGGCCAGCGCGTTCAGGACCGCGCCGCCCTCGGAGTTCCTCGCCTTCGAACCGCACCAGCCGGAACTGTGCGGCTTCGTCCCCTCGGTCTTCGTCGACATCACCGATGTCTTCGAACGCAAGGTCGAAGCCATGCGGCACATGGCGGCCCAGCGGTACCTCCAGGAGTACTACGCCCAGCGCGCCGAGCACCGCGGCAACCACGCCCGCAAGGTGACCGGCGACGCCGGCATCCGGCAGGCCGAGGCGTTCCAGCGCCTCCTCCCCCACGTGGTGGGGGCGCTGTGAGCCCCGAAGCGGCCGAGCTGGGCCGCGCCGGAGTCGCCACGGTGTACGAGGCGTACGGCCGCCGCGGGCTGATCGAGGAGTCCTGGGACGCCGTGACCCCCGGCCGCCGCACGGCCGGGCCGGCCTGCACGGTGCTGTGCGGCCCCGGTGACAACCGCGCCGTCCACGAGGCCATGGACGTCCTCGGGCCCGGGGAGATCCTGGTCGTCACCCTGGCCGAGCCGGAGCCCGTCGCCGTCATCGGAGACCTGCTGGCGACCCAGGCGGCCGTGCGCGGAGCGGCCGGGCTCCTCGTCAACGCGGCCGTGCGGGACACCGCCGAACTCGCGGGCCTGCAGATGGCAATCCACGCCCGGTGGCGGAACGCCCGCGGCGCCGGCAAGGAGCACCGCGGGCAGGTGAACGTCCCCGTCCGCGTGGGCGGCACCCTGATCGAACCGGGCGACCCGGTCGTCCTGGACGACGACGGCGCCACCGCCGTACGGGCCGCCGACGTTCCCGAGGTGGTGCGGGCCGTACGGGCCCGCATCGCCAAGGAGGCCGCCCTGCGGGCGCGCTGGCAGAACGGCGAGATCAGCTACGACGTCTACGGCCTGCGCGCGCAGGACAGTGAAGGGAGCGTGACGGCATGACCGCGCTGCTGAGCGTCGACGGACTGTCCCAGCGGTTCGTCAAGAACGACACGGCCACGGTCGCCCTGCGCGACTTCAGCCTCTCGGTGGAGCAGGGCACCTTCGTCTCGGTCCTCGGCCGCAGCGGGTGCGGGAAGTCCACCATGCTGAACCTCCTCGCCGGGCTGACCACGCCCACCAGCGGCGAGGTCCGCTACCAGGGGAAGCGGCTCACCGGCCCGCACACCGACATCGGCTATCTGACGCAGTCGGACACGCTGATGCCGTGGCGGGACGTCCAGCGCAACGTCGAGATGCCGCTGGAGCTCCGGGGCGTGCCGGCCGCCGAGCGGTCCCGCACCGCGAGCGACCTCATCGACCGCGTCGGCCTCTCCGGTTTCGAGCACCACTACCCCCGCGAGCTCTCCGGGGGCATGCGGCGCCGGGCCGGCCTGGCCCGGATGCTGGCCGGCAGCCCGTCCACGCTGCTCATGGACGAGCCGTTCGGCGCGCTGGACGCCCAGCTCCGCCACGAACTGCAGCAGGAACTGCTGCGGCTCTGGGAGGGAAGCGAGCAGACCGTCGTGTTCGTCACGCACGACATCGAGGAGGCGATCCTGCTCGGCGACCGCGTGGTGGTCCTCGGCGGACTGGGACGCATCGTCGTCGACCGGCGGATCGAGCTCCCCCGCCCGCGGAACGCGGACGAACTGCAGGTCGACGCCACCTATGTGGCGCTGTACAAGGAAATGGCCGGCGCACTCCAGGGAGCCGCGGCATGAGCACCACCGACACCCCGCCCGAAGCCGGCCGGGCCCTGCCCACCGGAGCCGTCCGCGAGGACGTCCGGCGCACCTGGTGGCAGCGCCACGGCGCCACCACGACCATCTGGGCCACCCGGACCGCACTGCTGGTCGTCATGCTCGTGCTCTGGCAGGCCGCCTCCGGCCGCTGGATCGACGACACCTTCATCAGCCGGCCCAGCGACATCGTCGACCGGCTGGGAACCTGGTGGGCCGACGGCACCCTGGCCGACAACACCTGGATCACCGTGCAGGAGATCGTCTACGGATTCCTGCTCGGGGCCGCGGCCGGCGCCCTGGCCGGCTATCTGCTCGGCGCCTCGCGTTTCGTCTACCGGGTGCTGGACCCCTTCATCATGGCCCTCTACGCCATCCCGAAGGTCGCGCTGGCCCCGCTGTTCATCGTGTGGATCGGCATCGGCATGGACATGAAGGTCCTGCTGGCCGCCGTCACCGTGTTCTTCCTCGTCTTCCTCAACACGGCGGCCGCCGTCCGCGAGGTAGACCAGGGACTGGTGGACGCGGTGCGCCTCATGGGCGGCGACCGCCGCCAGATCGCGCTCAAGGTGGTCCTGCCGTCCTCGATGGCCGGGTTCCTCACCGGGCTGAAGGTCTCGGTGCCCTACGCCCTCATCGGTGCGGTCATCGGCGAACTCGTGGCCTCCAACCGGGGCCTCGGCTACCTGATCAACGATGCCGCCGCGCAGTTCGACACCGCCGGGGTCTTCGCCACGCTCGTGGTCCTCAGCCTCATCGCCGGGGCCCTCAACATCCTCGTCGGCATGCTCGACCGGCGCGTCAACCGCTGGAAGCCGCTCCAGAAGTAGCCCCGCGCCGCACCCGCTCCCCGCCCGCGCGTCCACCCCCGCTCCCGCACCCGCCGTCCTCACCAACCGGAGAACCCCGTGTCCCCATCGCGCCGCACCATGCTCAAGGCGTTCGCCGCCTCCTCCGCGCTGCTGTCACCCACCCTGCTCACGGCCTGCTCGAACGGCGGCTCGGCCGGCAGGGGCGGCACCCTCAGCATCGGCCAGATCAGCGACTCCGTCGCCTTCTTCCCGCTGTTCATCGCCGAGAAGCGCGGCTTCTTCAAGGACGAGGGCCTCTCGCTCGGCGACCGCCCCCGGCTCGGCACCGGCGCCAAGGTCGCCGCCGCGCTGAAGTCCGGCAGCATCGACATCGGCGCCGGGGTCATGACCGATGTCCTCAACCTCGCCGAGAACGACGCCCAGGCCCGGCTCACGACGTCCCTGGTCACCGAGTACTACGTCGACATCGTCGTGAAGAAAGGTTTCAGCACGCAGGGCTCCTCCCTCAAGGAGAAGACCCGCGCCCTGGCCGGGAAGAAGATCGGCATCACCGGCCCCGGCAGCGGCACCGAGGCCCTGGTCAACTACCTCTTCGGGCTCGCGGGGCTCAGCCCCAGGACGGACGCCACCCTCGTCAACCTCGGCGCGGTGAGCAGCGCGGCCCTGGGCGCCCTGAAGGCGGGACGCGTCGACGCCCTCGCCTTCTTCCAGCCGATCGGCCAGCAGTCCGAAGCCGCCGGGATCGGCGACATCCACATCTCGCCCGCCGCCGGCGACGTGCCCTCCCTGACCGGCGCCCTGCACGGGGTCGCCTTCACGCTGAGCGGCGTCCTCAAGAAGAAGTCCGCGGAGATCGCCTCCTTCCAGAGCGCGATCGGCCGCTCCCTGAAGTTCATCGCCGGTGACGCCTCCGAGGTCAGGGACCTGCTCGGCGAGTACCTCAGCAGCGCCCCCGGCCCCGCGCTCGACGCCCTGGTCCCCATCCTGCGGAAGGAGTCCCCCGCGTCTGCCGCGGTCGCCGAGAAGAGCTACGGCATCGCCCGCGACTTCCACGTCGACAGCGGTCTCGTCAAGAGCGCCCCCTCCTACGGCAAGCTCGTCCCCGAGGCGTTCCGGTAAGCCCCCGCCCCCGTCGCGCCGGGACCCGTACCCATCCGCCTCCGTGTACGGGTCCCGGTGCGGCGGCGGAGAGCCGGGCCACCCGGCCGCCCCGCCCGGACTCCGCCGGCCCGGCCCGTTTCCCCGCGCCCGAGCCGGGCACCCGTGGGTGTCGTAAGCAACCGGCGTCGCGGACGCCGGGACGACCCGACGAAAACCGGGCCCGGGAGGCACATCGTGGCTGACACATCGGCTCACATCTCCACCATCGAGCTCGACGCGCTCTGGGACGAGTTCCACCGCGTGGTGAACATGAACTCCGAGGAACTCGCCGCATGGCTGCGGACGGAATCCGCCGGCGAGGTCAGCGAGACCGAACCGGACCACTCCGGCACCGAGCTGGGCAGGCACGTCCTGCACATCCTGCAGAAGCGCCGCACCGACCTCACCGACGACGACATCCGGGTGATGTACAAGATCGTCGACCGGGTGACGGACCAGCGCCGCGAGGACATGGAACCGGTCGCCGGGCAGAGCTCCTGGCGGCACCGGCTCATGAACATGGGCCACGACCCGCTGAAGCCCCCGCGCGACACCGGGCGGTAGTCCGCTCCACCGCTCGGCCCCCTCGCCTCGCGCGGACGCCGCCGCCGGGGCACGGTGGGTCGTGACCACCCGTCCCCACCCCGTCCCCGCCCTTCACACAGCCAGGGAGATCCGCCATGACCAACCACGTCTACCGGGTGACCGAGATCGTCGGCTCGTCGCACGAGGGACTGGACGACGCGATCCGCAACGGCATCCGCCGCGCTTCCGAGACCCTGCGGCACCTGGACTGGTTCGAGGTGACCGAGATGCGCGGACAGATCAAGGACGGACAGGTCGAGCACTACCAGGTCGGCCTGAAGGTCGGCTTCCGGCTGGAGGAGGCGGGCTGACCGGCCCCGGGTCCGTCCCGCCCCGGCGGCGCCCTCCCGCCCGTCCCCGAACGGGTCGCCGGGGTCCCCGGCCGGGCCTCCCCGGCGGGCGCACCCCCCGCGCCTGACGGAGGCTGTACGGAAGCGGGCCCGCGCCCGCCCTCCGAACCGTCCCGCAGGGGAGGACCCGACGTGCCCGTCAACATGGAAGAGATGCGCCGCTGCTCGGTCGCCGTGGACCTCGGCGCGTCCAGGACCCGGGTGTACGTCAGGGACACCGGCATCGTCGTCGACGAACCGAGCGTCGCCGCCGTCAACATCCGCACCGGCGCACTCCTCGCCGTCGGCGAACTCGCCGAACGCATGACCGGGCGCACCCCCGACCACATCCGGGTGGTCCGCCCCGTGCAGGGCGGCACGGTCGTCAACGTCGACCTCGCCCGCCGCATGCTGCGCCACCTCATCGGGGGCAAACTGCGCCGCACCTGGATCCGCCGCCCCGGTATGCGGTTCGCCGCCTGTGTACCGCACGACAGCGAACCCCTCGCCCAGCGCGCGCTGCACGAGACGCTCACCGCGGTCGGCGCCCGCCGGGTGGAACTGGCCGACACCATCGTCTGCGCGGCCATCGGCTCCGGACTACCGGTGGAGCACCCGGAGGCGGCGATGGCCGTGGTCTGCGGCGCGGGCACCACACAGGTGGCGGTCCTGTCCCTCGGCTCGATCGTCGCCGCGGAGACCGTACCGGTCGGCGGCGACGCCATCGACTACGCCGTCATCGAACACCTGCGCAGCCGCCACGAACTGCTCCTCCCCCACCCGGCGGTGCGCCCGCTGCGGATGATGCTGCACTCGGCGGACCCGGGCCCCGCCGTGGCCGAGGTGCACGGCCGCGACGTGACGACGGGACTGGCGCGGACCGTGACCGTGGACACCGAAAGCGTCCGGCAGGCCGTCGGCGGACCGCTCACCGCCGTCCTCGACGCGATCCGCACCGTGCTGCGGCGCTGCCCGCCCGACCTCGTCGCGGACCTCTCCGAACGCGGCCTCGTCCTCGCCGGCGGCGGTGCCCTCCTGCCGGGACTCGACGCGATGCTGAGCCGTGCGACCGGGATCCCGGTGCACACCGCCGAGGCCCCGGACACCTGTGCCGTACGAGGGCTGGGCGCGATGATCGAGGGCAAGGTCGAGTCGATGCGCCTGGACCCCCTGGCCGGCTGACCGGCCCGCCTCCGGCACGGCACACGCGCCGGCGCGGACGGTGACGGGGCGGTGAAGCGGACGGTCCGTGCGGGGAACGGCCCGGATGAGTGACAATCACCGGGTGCCGACGCCTCCGTATCCCTCCCTCGCCGCGCTCGACGCGCTCCTCGGCACGATGTCCGGCACCGGGGAAGCACGCCGACGCCAGCTGAGCATGGTGCGAAGGGAGTTGGAGTCCGCTCTCCGGCAGGACGCACTGCCCGCACCGGCCCGGAGCAGCCTGCGGCACCTCCTGGGCGAACAGGCCCTCGCCCCGTATCTGCGCCGGGCGGAGTCCGGCGCGCTGCGGCACCGCCTGGTCGCCGGACGGCGCCCCCCGACCTCCGGACACACCAATCAGACCCGGCTGGTCTGCCTCGACCTGCTGCGGGAAGCGGCCGGCCTCCCTTCTCTGCACCTGGCGGCCACCGGGGCCCCGGCGCTGCGGCCCGTCCCCGAACACGCCCAGCTCTCCGCGCTGCGCCGGCAGCTCGACCAGGACCTCGCCGGCCCCCTGTCACCGGGGCGGACCCGGCTGACCGCCGTGCTCGCCCTGGTGCTGGACACGGCCGCGCGCTCCGGAGAACTGACCGGCCTGCGCACCACCCACCTGACCGGCGACCGCGGCTCGGTGTATGTGGAGCGGCGCCCGCAGCACGGCACCACCGCGCCGGTCACCGGTGAGTGGCTGCCGCTGTCACCGCTCGCCCGCGCGGCTCTGGACCGCTGGCTGGCGGTCCGCGAGGAACTGGTCGCGTTCGCCCACGGCACCTCACGCCTCTGGGTGTCCCTGCGCCCGAACCACGCCGGCCTCCCCGACGAGAACGGCAACACCGTGGGACGGCCGGCCGGAATGCCGCTCGAGGAGAACGGCCTCATCACCTCCTACCGGCGCGGCCGCGCCCGCTACGGGCTGCAGCACCTGCTGCCGGAGAAGCTGGAGCAACTGCGCCGCGCCGCCGAACAGCAGCGCGAGGCGCGTCCCGCGTAGCCGCGTCCTTCAGCCGGTCGCCGCCCTCCCGCGGCTGCGGGTTCTCCCGCTTCCGGTGGTGGAACCTTGGGGCCAAGGCTTGTTATATGACTTTCTTATGGACGCTGTGTCCCCTCCGGCCGCCGGGTACCTCGCCGGGATCGCCGCCCGAGGCAACCCGTCCGGGGTGTACGGCGGTCCTATCGGGCGCCGCTCCGGGGAAGAGACCCCGGCGGCTCGTACCCGTCAGCCGGCGGAAGGAGCATCGCCCGTGGAGTTCGATCCCGGTCTCTGCCTGGAGGTTCCGGAGGGTTTCGACGACTCGGACGCCGAGAGCCAGGTCCATCCGATGGCCAGGAAGCTGTTCCCCGCCACGACCGCCGCGGGAGCCTTCGGAAAGGCCCAGGAATGGGTGCGGGAGCACAACGTCCGCCTGGTGGACGTGTCATGGGACTTCCTGTACGACGAGGACGAGCCCTACCTGCTGAGCATCTACTTCACCTTCGAACTGGACCCCGAACAGGACTCCGGGGACAGCCCCGGGGACAACCCCCCGGAAGCCGCGCACTGACCGCCGGCCGGCTCCCCGGGCGCGGTCCGGCGAGCTGCCCGGAGGATGGCCGGTTCACGCCCCCGGGGAGCCCGCCGTGCCTCAGGTCGCGTCGGCCAGCGAGAGGGTGTGGAGCCGCTCGGGCGGGCCGGGCCGGGCGTAGTACCAGCCCTGGGCGGTGTCGCAGCCGAGGACGCGCAGGTGTTCGGCCTGGACGCCGGTCTCCACGCCCTCCACGGTGACCGCGAGGTCGAGGGTGTGCGCGAGGGAGACGATGCCCTCCACGATCTTGATGTCGATGGGGTCGGCCGGCTCCCGCTGCATGCCCCGGGTGAAGGAGCGGTCGAGTTTGAGGGTGCTGAGCGGCATCCGGCGGAGGTTGGAGAGGTTGGAGTAGCCGGTGCCGAAGTCGTCGAGGGCGATGTCGACGCCGAGGTCGGCCAGTTCGCGCAGCGGCTTCAGCAGGGCCTCGTCGGCGCCGATCAGCGCGCTCTCGGTGACCTCCAGGCAGAGCGAGGACGGCTCCAGGCCGGCCTCCTTGAGCACCTCCGCCGTGTCCCGGACGAGATGCGGGTGGTGGAGCTGGCAGGGCGACAGGTTGACGTTGACCCGCAGCGCCTTCCCGTCGATGTGCTGGAACTGCCAGTCGCGGGCCTGCCGTACGGCCTCCTCCAGCACCCAGCGGCCGAGCGGCACGATCAGACCGGTGTTCTCCGCGAGGGGGATGAACTGGTCCGGTCCCAGCACCCCGCGCAGCGGATGGGACCAGCGGACGAGGGCCTCCGCGCCGTGCACCCGGCCGTCGCTGAGCCGGACCAGCGGCTGGTACTCGATGAAGAACTCGCCGCGCTGGAGCGCCATCGGCAGGCTGTTGGTGAGGCCGTGACGGGTGATGACCCGGGTGTCGGCCTCCGGGTCGGCGTGCTCGTAACGGTTGCCGCCCGCGGCCTTGGCCCGGTACATGGTGATGTCGGCGCTGCGCAGCACCTCGGCGGCGCCGAGCTTGCCCGCCGGGCCCTCCACGATGCCGATGCTGCCCCGTACGGTCAGTTCCTTGCCGGCGATGGACACCGGGGTGGACAGGGCGTCGAGGATGCGCTCGGCGAAGTCGGTGACGTCCTTCTGCTCGGGCGGGTCGGTGATCAGGGCCACGAACTCGTCGCCGCCGATCCGCGCCACGAGCTGGCCGGGGGCGGTGACGCACGATTGCAGCCGGTCGGCGACGGCGACCAGCAACTGGTCGCCGACGGCGTGGCCGAGGTGGTCGTTGACCGCCTTGAAGCCGTCCAGGTCCAGGTAGCAGAGGCCGAAGCGGCCGGTGCCGCCGCGGGCGGCGACCGCGGATTCCAGCCGTTCGAAGAAGAAGGTCCGGTTGGGGAGTCCGGTGAGCGCGTCGTGCGTCGCCTGGTAGCGGAGGCGGAGGTTGAGCAGCCGGCGCTCGGTGATGTCCTCCATCAGCGCGAGCATGTAGCGGGGGGTGCCGTCACGGTCGCGGAGGAGGGAGACCGTGAGGTTGGTCCACAGGACGGTGCCGTCGTTGCGGTAGTACGGCTTGTCGACGCGGAAGTGGTCGCGCTCCCCGCGCATGAGTTCGGCCAGCATCCGCCAGACGCCCGGGCTGTCCTCGGGGTGGGTCCAGTCGGTCACCCGGCGGCTGCGCACATGGTGCTCCAGACCGCCGAACATCCGGGTCAGGCTCTCGTTGATGTCGACGACCCGGCCGTCCATGTCGGCGATGCCGATGCCGATGGCGGCGCCCTCGAAGACCGCCCGGAACCTCGCCTCGCTGCGGTGCAGGGCCTGTTCGGCGTCGGCCTGGGCGCGCAGCGCGGCGCGGGACATGGCCTCCTGCTCGGAGCGGGTCCGTTCGCGCAGGGCCTCGGCGAATCCGGCGGCGACGGCGTGCTGGAGCCGGGTGCAGCGGGCCCGGAGCTGCTCCACCGGCTGCGGTTCCTCGGGCGGGCAGTAGAGCGTCAGATAGGAGTCGATCACGCCCAGCGTGTGCGGCAGGCTTCCGGGGTCGGTGCAGTGCGCCGCGACGAGCGCGGCCCCGACCTCCAGCCCCGCGCTCGGGTCGAACGGCCGGGTCCGCAGGGCGGCGGCCAGCCGGCGGGCCTGCGGGATCAGATGCTGTTCGAATTCGGCGCGGGTCATGGACGTGGCCGTGGCCGGGTAGATGGCCCGGCTCCAGATCGCGGCGAACCGTCTCAGTCTGTCGTCGGGCCCGTCCTCGGAACCGTCTGGGCCGGGGGCCCCGGGCCCGGGCGGCCGGGCCGTCACGCCTTGCGCCCCACGCCGGCGAACCCGGTGTAGACCACGGGGTCCTCCTGCTCGCCGGGGGTGTCGGGCCGCCAGTCGGGCATCGACACGAGGCCCGGCTCGACCATCTCGAAGCCGTCGAAGAACGGGGCGACCTCCCGGCGCGACCGCATGACCAGCGGGGAGGTCGCCTGCCGGTAGACCCCTTCCACCCCGACGCCCTGACGGGGCGTCAGCGGTCCGCCCTCCGTGGACGCGTGGGTGAGTGCCATCAGGCTGCCCGGCGGCAGCGCGTCGCGCAGTTCCGCGACGACGCGCCGCGGTTCGTCGTCGTCGGTCAGGAAGTGCAGGACGGCGACGAGGAGCAGCGCCACCGGTTTCCCGAAGTCGAGCATTCTCCCGACCTCGGGACTGGACAGGATGGCCGCCGGCTCGCGCAGGTCGGCCGCGGTGATGACCGCGGACTCGTTGCCCTCCAGCACCGCCCGGCTGTGCGCCACGGCCACCGGGTCGTTGTCGACGTAGACGACCTTCGCCTCCGGGGTTGCCGCCTGGGCGACCTCGTGGACGTTGCCGAAGGTCGGTATGCCGGAGCCTATGTCGAGGAACTGGGTGATGCCCTGCCCCACCGCGTACCGTACGACCCGCCGCATGAAGGCACGATTCGCCTGCATGATCTTCGGCAGGCCCGGCATGATCTCCATCGCCCTGCGCGCCGCCTCCCGGTCGGCCTCGAAGTTGTGCGAGCCACCCAGGTAGAAGTCGTAGATCCGGGACACGCTCGGCACGGAAAGGTCGATGCCCTGGGGGGCCCAGGAGGGTCGCTCCATCGGTGGTCTCCAACTGTCGGCCAGGAGGGTCCGGCCATTTTTATGCCGGTGTATGCGCCTGAGGCTACTGATCGCTCCTCACCAGGGGAACCTCAAACGGAAATCTGCGATCCGTTCTGGTCACAAACCATGGGCATGTGCACCGGGATCCGGGAGTTGAGCCCCACCCGTCCCGCCCGTTCATCCAATACGGCCGAAGGACACGGCAACTGAGGGCACATCAGGCCGGATCGGGCATCGAATTCACGCCAGGTGCCCCTCCCCCCGGATGTCCGGTGCGCGCCGGTCCGCCGGGCCGGGGGCGCGGTAGGCTGCTGGCGTCTGTGGCCTCAGCCGCATGGAGGAGAGGGAGGAACGGGTGCCCGCGCCCTTCGAGCGCGGAACGGACGGCCCCAAGGTGATCGTCGCCGGGCTGGACGGTTCCGACTCCTCCTGGCGTGCCACCGCCTATGCCGCGGGGCTGGCCCGGCGGCAGAACGCCCTGCTCGCGGTCGTCCACGTCCAGCCGCTGCTGGTGGCCGGAGCCGCGCTGGGCGCCCCCACGGCGGCGATCACCGCCGACGCCGCCGAGGAGCTGGAGCGGGAGGCCCGCTCGGCGATCGGCCGGATGCCGGAGGCCGGCAGTCTGCGCTGGGAGTTCCACACCTTCCACGGCGACCCGTACACCGTGCTGGCCGAGGCGGCGGACGGGCTGAAGGCCGACGCCGTGGTCGTCGGCGCCTCCGAGCGTGCCGGGCACCGCCTGGCCGGCTCGGTCGCGGTGCGGCTGGTCAAGGCGGGCCACTGGCCGGTCACCGTCGTGCCGTAGGGCTGGTCCGGCACGTCCCGCCGGGTCCCCGGCACCGGGCCCCGCCACGGCGGTCACCCGGTCCCGGTCGCCGGGGGTCATCGGGTCACCAGGAGGTCTCCTTGATCGTCGCCTTGTTCTGGGGGGTGGTGGTGGCGGTGATCTCCGACTCCCTCCGCTGACCGGAGAACGTCACGGTCAGCGTCGTCCGCTCGCGCTGCTCGGTCCGGACGGTGAAGCCCCGGACCGGAACGGCCGAGACCAGGCACACCCCGCGGTCGCCGAAGCGCACCGTCGCCTGCCCCCCGGCCGACTCGATGGTGTGCACACCCGCCCCGCCCTCGCAGTCCGTGAAGGCACCGGGACCACTCGGCGGCGCGGAGGTCGCCGGCGGCGGTGCGGTGCTCCGGCTCGGCCGCGGGGTGGCCCGCGGGGACGGCTTCCGGGTGGTCGCGGCACGGGACGGGGACGCCGTGGGCGTGGGAGTGGCGGTGCTCTTGCCACGGGACGGCCCGGGCTCGGCGCTCGGGCTCGGGGGGCGGCTCGTGGAGGAGGTGAAGACCGTCGGCGCCGACCGCGCCACCAGCGGCTTGGGCCGGGTCGAGCCCACCACGAAGTGCACGGTCAGCAGCACCGCCGTCACGCTGACGGCGGTGCAGGAGAGCCACAGGAGGAGATAGCGGAGGTAGCGGGGCACGACACCATGGTGACGTACGGGATAACGTGCAGAGCCATGGCTTCCGTCCTGGTCGTCGAGGACGACCCCGTCATACGCACCGCGCTCATCGAGGTGCTCTCCGCGCACGGCCATGTGGTGCACAGCGCCGCCGCGGGCTTCGAGGCGCTGCGGGAGATCACCGCCCGGCCGCCGGACGTCGTCGTGCTCGACCTCGGGCTGCCGGACCTGGACGGCACCGACGTGCTGCGGATGGTGCGCGGGATCTCCCGGGTGCCGGTGGTCGTCGCCACGGCCCGGGACGACGACGCCGAAGTCGTCAAGCTGCTCAACGCGGGAGCCGACGACTACCTGGTCAAGCCCTTCTCCGGCGAGCAGCTCGCCGCCCGGATCGGCGCGGTGCTGCGCCGTACCGCTCCCCCGGCCACCGCGCTCCCCTCCCCCGGCTCCGACGCGGCCGGCGGGCTCCCGGGCGGGCTTCCCGGCGGCCCGGCCGCCGGCGGAGCCGCCGCGCGCACGGTACGGGTGGGTGACCTGGTGGTCGACCCGCCGGCCCGTACGGCCCGGCTGGCTGGACGGGAACTGCGGCTCACCCGGCGCGAGTTCGATCTGCTGGCCTATCTGGCGGCCCACGCCGACCAGGTCGTCTCCCGGCGCCGCATCCTCGCCGACGTCTGGCGGCAGCCGTATGTGGAGGACCAGACCATAGACGTCCATCTCTCCGCGCTCCGCCGCAAACTGGGCGAGCGGGCCTCGCAGCCGCGCTATCTGCACACGGTGCGCGGCATCGGGATCAAGCTGGTGGCCCCGCGGTGAGACGGGCCCTGGCCGGTGTCGCCCTGGCGGTGACGTCCATGGTGGCGCTCTCCTTCCTGATCCCCCTGGCGCTGCTGGTGCAGTCCGAGGCGCGGGCCCGCTCCACGACGGAGGCGGAGCAGCGGGCCTCGGCCCTGGCTCCGGTCCTGGCGCTGACCACCCGCTCCCGCGATGTGCAGCAGGCCGTCTCGGGCCTGGACTCGGAGCGGCGGCTGGCGGTCCATCTGCCGGACGGCGAGGTGATCGGGGACCGGCACGCGCCGGAGTCCGCGCTCGCGCGGGCCGAGCGGGAGCGGGAGACGCTCGCCATGGACACCGACGACGGGTGGGTGTACCTGCAGCCGGTGATCCTCGCCGGGGACCGGGTCGCGGTCGTGGAGTCGTTCGTGCCGCGCTCGGCGCTCACCCGCGGCGTGGTGCTGTCCTGGGGGGTGATGTCGCTGCTGGCGGTGGGGCTGGTGGCGGGATCGGTGCTGGTCGCCGACCGGCTGGGCGCCCGCGTCGTCCGGTCCTCCCGGGAGCTGTCCCGGGCCTCGAACGCGCTCGGCGAGGGAGACCTCGGCATCCGGGTGGAGCCGGCCGGGCCGCCGGAGCTGAAGGAGGCGGGGCGGGCGTTCAACTCGATGGCGGACCGGGTGGTCGGGCTGCTGGCGACGGAACGGGAGCTGGTGGCGGATCTGTCGCACCGGCTCCGCACCCCGCTGACGGCGCTCCGGCTGGAGGCGGAGCGGATGGGCTCGGCTCCGGGGTCGGAGCGGCTGACGGCCGCGATCACGCATCTGCAGACCGAGATCGACTCGATCATCTCCGCCGCGCGCAGCCCGCTGGCGGTGGGCCCGCCGGGCGGCGGGACGGCGGACGGTTCCGGGGACGGGAACGGTGACGGCGACGCAAGCGGGGACGGGGCGGCCGGGAGCCGCTGCGAGGTGTCCGGTGTGGTGCGGCGGCGGGTGGAGTTCTGGGCGGTCCTCGCCGGTCAGCAGGGCCGGCCCTGCGGGCTGGAGGTCACCGACGAGCCGACTCCGGTGCGGCTGCCGTACGACGATCTGGCGGCGGTCGTGGACGCGCTGATCGGCAATGTCTTCCAGCACACGCCGGAGGGGACGGCGTTCGCGGTGGAGGTGGAACGGACCGCGGGGTCGGTGGTCCTCTGTGTGGACGACGCGGGCCCCGGCATCGCGGACCCGGATCTGGCCCTGGAGCGCGGGGTGAGCGTCGGCGGCTCGACGGGCCTGGGACTGGACATCGCGCTCCGGGCGGCACGGACGACACGCGGTGACATCACGATCGGCCGCGGCCCGCTGGGCGGTGCCCGGGTGCGGGTCGAGCTCGGCCTGGCGGCCGCCGTGCCGCCGGCGGGCACGCCGTCCCGGGCCTCGCGGGCCGTCCGCGCGGCGGCCCGGCGCGGCAGGCGGACGACACCGGACCGGGGCGGCACGCCCGGCTGAGGCCGGGCCGGCCGGGGCCCGAGGGGCGGCTGTCCCCCTGCCCTTCGCCCGGCAGGGGTGCGGTCACCGGGCTCGGCGCGTGGAGGGCGGTGGATCTCCGGCCTGCGGAACAGCGCCGGCCCGGCCGGGCCGGGGGCGCCCTCCCTCTTCGCCGTGGGGCCCGCGAGCCGCAAGGCGGGGCAGACGGCTGCGATGGGTCCAGATGTCTGGACACATTGCGCAAGGCGTGCTCTGATGCCGACTGCCCCGGGACACAAGGGACACACGGGGCGCGAGGAGGAGCCGTGGAGAGCGACCGGAGCGCGACGAGCGGGACCGCCGGGCGGCGTCCGATCGGCGTCGCGGTTATCGGGTTCGGCTGGATGGGGCGGGTGCACACCCAGGCGTACACCCGCGTTCTGCACCACTTCCCGGACCTTCAGCTCCGTCCCGAACTGGTGGCCGTCGCCGAGGAGGTCCCCGGCCGGGCCGAGGAGGCCGCCGACCGGTACGGATTCGCCGGCACGGCCCGCGACTGGCGCGACATCGCCACCGATCCCCGGGTGCAGGCCGTCAGCGTCACCGCGCCCAACTTCCTGCACCGCGAGATCGGTGTCGCGATGGCGGAAGCCGGCAAGCATCTCTGGATCGAGAAGCCGGTCGGCCTGACCTCCGCCGACGCGCGCGCCGTCGCGAAGGCCGCGGCCGGGGCCGGGGTGCGGGGCGCCGTGGGCTTCACCTACCGTCACGTCCCGGCCGTGGAGACCGCCCGTGAGCTGATCGCGTCCGGCGGGATCGGCACCGTCACCCACGCCCGCATCCGGCTCTTCAGCGACTATGCGGCCCATCCCGATGCCGCCCTCACCTGGCGGTACGAACGCCGGCGCGGAGGCAGCGGAGTGCTCGGGGACCTCGCCTCGCACGGCGTCGACCTGGCCCGCCTCCTGCTCGGCGAGATCACGTCCCTGGTCGCCGACACGGCCGTCTTCGTCCCGGAGCGCGCCCGCCCCACCGGCTCCACCGCCGGTCACGCCCGCTCCGCCGGCGGCGAGCCCGGCCCGGTCGAGAACGAGGACCACGTCTCCTGCCTGCTGCGGTTCGCCTCGGGAGCGCGCGGGGTCCTGGAGGCGTGCCGGGTCTCGGTCGGGGAGCAGAACGCCTACGGCTTCGAGATCCACGGCACCCGGGGCGCCGTGTTCTGGGACTTCCGCCGCATGAACGAACTGGGCGTCAGCCGCGGCACCGCCTACCAGGAGCAGCCCGTCAGCACCCTCCACCTCGGTCCGGAGCACGGCGAGTACGGCGCGTTCCAGCCGGGCGCGGCGAACGGCATGGGCTATGACGACCTCAAGGTCGTCGAGGCGTACCGGTTCCTGCGATCCGTGGCCGACGGCACCACCCACGGCGCCACGCTGGACGACGCCGTCCGCAGCGCCGAGGCACTGGATGCCATGGCGCGCTCCGCGGAGACGCGAGAGTGGGTACCGCTGCCCGTGCGCCCGCCGGGAGCCGGCGGGCCCTGACCCGGCTGCGCGGAGGGCTCCGGCGACGCGGTGCCCGTCCGGGCCGCTCCGCCCGCCGGAAGCCTCCACCGTGCGGTCGCCGCGGGCCGCCGCCGCACCCGGTCGCGGGATCGGACCGGACACGAATCGGCCGGGGGCGTCCCGCCTGCGGGCGGCCCGCGGAGGCCGGTCCTCCCACGGCGGCCCGGTCAGCGAACCCGTGGAGTCAGCGGTACAGCTCCGGACGGTCGGCCAGCTCGACCTCCACCCGTCGCTCCCCGGCCTGCGCCAGCACCCCGGCCTCGCAGACCGCCGCCGCCGCGTAACCGTCCCAGCAGCTCGGCCCGGTGACCTCGCCGCGGCGGGTGGCGTCCACCCAGTCCTGCACCTCGCGGTCGAACGCGTCCTCGAAGCGCTCCACGAACCCGGGGAGGATCGCACCGCCCCAGCGCCCCGCCGTGTTGACCAGCATGCCGCGGGCGTCGCCGACGCCCGCGGTGCCGTGCTCGCAGACCGCTTCGGCCTGTACCTGGTAACCGAAGCCGGGGGTCACGTTGATCTCGACGTCCACCAGCGCCCCGCCGTCCGTCTCGAAGAGCACCAGCTGCGGGACGTCCAGCCCGTCCGGCGCGTTGCCGGACCGGGCCGGGCGCATCACCGTCACCGCGGTGATCTCCTGCCCCAGCAGCCAGCGGGTCACGTCCATCTCGTGCACGACCGAGTCATTGATCAGATGGGCGTTGGTGAAGTACGGCGGGGCACCCGGGTTGCGGTGCCGGTTGTGCAGCATCAGCGGTCGGCCCAGCCGGCCGCTGTCCAGCAGCGCCTTGAGCTCCCGGTACTCCGTGTCGTACCGCCGCATGAAGCCCACCTGCACCAGCCGGTGCCCCCGTTTCTCCTCGGCCCGCACCACCCGCAGCGCGGAGGCCGCGTCCGGGGTAAGCGGCTTCTCGCACAGTACCGGCAGATTCCGGTCGATGGCCGCGAGCAGCGCTTCCTCGTGGGCGGGCCCGGGGGAGGCGATCAGTACGGCACCGACGTCGGGCGCGGCCATCGCGGCGGCGGGGTCGGTGTACGGGGTGCAGCCGCTCACCCCGTCCGCAACCTCCTTGGCCCGGTCCGCGTCGATGTCCACGACGGCCGTCACCCGTGCCCCGCTGATCACGTCGTTGATACGGCGCACGTGGTCGGTCCCCATCCGGCCGGTGCCGATGACGGCGACGCCGAGCGTTCCGCGCTGGATCATGATCGTGTTCGTCCCTTCGGAAGGATCAGGCGCCACAGGAGCGGAGGAACCTGCGGGTGCGTACGGCGATGGGCAGCGGCCGGTCCGGCGGGCACGGGTACATGTCCTGCTCGACGATGGCGAAGAGGTCCACGCCCAGGCGCTGGGCGGCGGTCAGCACCGGCTCCAGGGCGGGGACGCCGGCCGGGGGCTCGCACATCACCCCCCGCTGCACCGCCGGGCCGAAGGGGATCCCGTTCTTCACGACGTCGGCGAGGATCTCCGGATCGACCTGTTTGAGGTGGAGATAGCCGATGCGCTCGCCGAAGTCCTCGATGAGCCGGACACTGTCGCCGCCGCAGTAGGCGTAGTGCCCGGTGTCGAGGCAGAGGCTCACCAGGCCGGAGTCGGTCGCGTCCAGGAAGCGTTCGACGTGCTCCCGGGTGTCGATGTGGGTGTCGGCGTGCGGGTGGACGACGATGTCCAGCCCGTACCGCTCCCGCACCTCGTGGCCGAGCCGCTCCATGCCCCGGGCCAGGTTCCCCCACTGCTCGGTGGTGAGCTCCGCGTCCTCGATGATCTCGGCGGTCTTGTCGTCCCGCCAGAAGGAGGGGATGACGACCAGGTGCCGGGCGCCCATGGCGCGGGTGAGTTCCGCGACATCGCTGACGTGCGCCCAGGTGGAGTCCCAGACGGACGGGCCCCGGTGCAGGGAGGTGAAGACGGTGCCGGCGGAGACCTTCAGGCCCCGCCGGCCCACCTCGTCGGTGAGCCGGGCCGGGTCGGTGGGGAGATAGCCGTACGGGCCCAGTTCGATCCACGTGTATCCGGCCTCGGAGACCTCGTCGAGGAACCTCTCCCAGGGCACCTGCCGGGGGTCGTCCGGGAACCACACCCCCCAGGAGTCCGGGGCGGATCCGACCCGGATCCGGTCCAGGGCGGGGCGGGCGGAACGGTCGTCAGTCATCGGGTGGGTGTCCTTTCCCTCGTACGGACCGTGGGGGCCGTGCACGAGGACGGGAAGCGGGGGACGGCGGGCTCGGACGGCTAGGCGGACGTGCCGGCGGCACCGGTCGGCGCGGGGGCCCGGAGGTCGGACTCCTCCGGCAGTTCGCCGGTGTCCACCCCGCGGACCTGGGCCAGTTCGTGCTTGAGCGCCGCCAGCTCGGCGCCGCCGGCCATGTGGTTGGTCAGTTCTTCGAGACCGACCTCGCTGCGGGAGGCGCTCAGTTCCATGGTGCCGAGCCGCAGGACGGAGAAGTGGTCGCCCACCATGTAGGCGTGGTGCGGATTGTGGGTGATGAAGACGACCCCGAGCCCGCGGTCGCGGGCCGCCGCGACGTACTTCAGCACCACCCCGGACTGCCTGACGCCGAGGGCGGCGGTTGGCTCGTCCAGGATC
The DNA here is from genome assembly GCF_020982505.1 of Streptomyces sp. MNU89. NCBI lineage: Bacteria > Bacillati > Actinomycetota > Actinomycetes > Kitasatosporales > Streptomycetaceae > Streptomyces > Streptomyces sp. MNU89. The sequence goes on from NZ_JAJKLL010000001.1 coordinate 707,917, forward strand.
AGTACCCGCGCACCGAAGTGCACGGCGCGTGCGATGGCCACCGACTGGCGCTGGCCGCCGGAGAGGGTGCCCAGAGGCTGCTCCAGGTCGTCGAGCACGATGCCCATGGCCCGCAACTCCTGGTCCGCGGTCCGCTTCATACGGGCGATGTCCAGCCGGCGTACTGGCCATGGGCCCCGGGTCAGCTCGGAGCCGAGGAAGAAGTTCCGCCACACGGGCATCAGCGGCACGGTGGCCAGGTCCTGGTACACGGTGGCGATGCCGCGGTCCAGCGCCTCACGCGGCGAGGAGAAGGAGACGGGCTCGCCCCCGGCCAGGAACTCTCCCTCGGTGTGCCGGTGCAGCCCGGAGATGATCTTGATCAGGGTCGACTTGCCGGCGCCGTTGTCGCCCAGCACGCAGGTCACCCGGCCGGGGCGGACCGAGAGATCGACGCCGCTGAGGGCACGGATGTTGCCGTAGCTCTTGCCGACACCGCGCAGTTCGACGAGGGCGCCGCCGTCGTCCTTGGGGGTCACGGGGGTTCACCTCCGGGTGGCGCTGTTGCGCACGTAGAGATTGATGAGCACGGCGGTCAGCAGCATCGCGCCGAGGAAGAACTTGAACCAGTCGGGGTTCCAGTTGGCGTAGACGATGCCCTGGGTCACCATGCCGAACAGGGCGGCGCCGACGACCGGGCCGAACACCGAGCCGTGGCCGCCGATCACCGCGGCGGCGATGTAGAGCAGCTCGTTGCCGACGCCCTCGCCGGACTGCACGGTGTTGTAGGCGAACAGCAGATGCATGCCGACGAACCAGGCGGCGAAGCCGACCGTCATGAAGAGAGCGATCTTGGTGAAGGTCACCGGCACCCCCACGGCCCGGGCGCTCTCCCGGTTGCCGCCCACCGCGAAGACCCAGTTGCCGAAGGAGGTCCGCAGCAGCACCCAGGTGCCCAGGGCCGCGAAGGCCAGCCACCACAGCACCGTGACGCGGACGGTGATGTCGCCGACCGGGAAGGACGAGGCGAAGACCGCCTTCGCCTGCTCGAAGCCGTCCATGTCACTGATGGACTCGGTGGCGACGTTGCCGGTGATGAGCTTGGTCAGCGCCAGGTTGACGCCCTGGAGCATCAGAAAGCTGCCCAGGGTGACAAGGAAGCTCGGCAGCCCGGTCCTGACCAGCAGGAAGCCGTTGAACGCGCCGATCGCCAGCGAGACGGCCAGCGCGGCGAACACCCCGACCCAGACGTTCAGCGAGAGCTGGAAGGCCACCATGCTGGCGGTCATCGCCGAGGTGATGACCGCCACACCGGCGGACAGGTCGAACTCGCCGCCGATCATCAGCAGCGCCACAGCCAGGGCCATGATGCCGATGGTGGAGGACTGGTAGAGCACCGTGCCCAGGGAGCCGGTCTCCCGGAACGGGGGCGCGACGGCGAAGAAGAACACGTAGACCGCGACGGCGCCGAGCAGGGCACCGATCTCGGGGCGGCCGAGCAGCCGTTGCAGGGGTGAACGCTGCCGGGTGCGGCCGTCCTTCCCCGGGGCGGGGGCCCCCGCCGCCGGAGCGGCGGGGGTGTGGGAGGTGGCCGCCGGAGCGGCCACCCGGGACGTCGTCCGCACAGGGATCACCGTGTGCCCTTCTTGGCGTACTCGCCGATGGTGTCGACGTTCGACGCGTCGACGAAGGCGGGCCCGGTCAGGACGGGCTCCTCGCCACCGCCGCTGTGGTTGCCGTTGGTCCGGTGGAGCCACAGCGCGTCCACCGCAAGGTATCCCTGGAGGTACGGCTGCTGGTCGACGGCGAAGGCGATCGAGCCGTCCTCGAGGTGGGACACCAGCTCCTTGTTCAGGTCGAAGGTGGCGACCTTCGCGTCGCTGCCGGCGTCCCCGGCGGACTCGACCGCGGTGACGGCGAACGGCGCGCCGAGGGTCGTGACGTAGTCGATGGACCGGTCGCCCCGGAGTTTCGCCTCGATCGTCGACTTCACCGAGGGCATGTCGGTGCCGTTGACGTAGAGGGTCTCCGTCTTGCCCTTGAACGTCTTCTTCACGCCGGCGCAGCGGGCCTCCAGGGCGACGTGGCCCTGCTCCTGGATCACGCAGACGGTGTGCTCGGCCCCGAGCGCGTTGAGCTTCTTGCCGAAGGCCTCGCCGGCGATGCTCTCGTCCTGGCCGAAGTAGCTCAGGATTCCCGCCTCCTTCCAGTGGTCCAGGCCGGCGTTCAGGGCGACCACGGGGATACCGGCCTTCCTGGCCTTGGCGACGGCGGACTTGAGCGCGTCCGGCTTGGCCAGGGTCACCGCGATGCCGTCGACCTTCTGGTCGATCGCGTTCTGGATCATGTTCGCCTGGTCGCCGGCCTCCGGCTTGCCGGAATAGACCAGTTCCACGTTGTCCTTGGCGGCGGCGGTTTCGGCGCCCTTGCGGACGATGTCCCAGAAGGTGTCACCGGCGGCCGCGTGGGTGATCAGGGCGACCTTCATGCGCGGGGTGCTCGCCTTGCCCGCGGCGGCGTTCTTCCCGCCTTCCTCGGCCTGTTTGCCTCCGGCGCTGCTGCATCCGGCGGCGAGGAGGGTGGCGGCCGCGGCGCAAGCCGCCGCGAGGGGGACGAATCCACGGGAGCGGGGACGGGGCGTGCGGTCCATCTTTGCTGCACCTCACTGTGCGACAGGGGGAAGAGGAAGCGAGAGGGGGCCGGCCCGGGGTGTGCCCGGACGGAGCCGGCAAGGGGCTGTTCTGCCGTTGGGACGGGATCCAAACGCGTGACGCACCCCACTGTCAATGGTTTGTCAGGACATCATTTCACGAGCAGGTCCATATGTAAGAACAAAGTGTTGACAGGGGCTCCCCCGGCGGTCTACATCTGAAGGCGCCGAAGCCCCGGCAACCACCCGCGACCCCGGTCCCCCTGCCTGAGGAGCCTCATGACCACGTCCTTCGACCTGATCACCATGGGCCGTATCGGGGTCGACCTCTACCCGCTCCGGACCGGCGTCCCGCTGGCGCGGGTCGATACCTTCGGCAAGTTCCTCGGCGGCTCGGCCGCCAACGTCGCCGTCGCCGCGGCCCGCCTGGGACGGGCCACCGCGCTGATCAGCCGCACCGGCGCCGATCCCTTCGGGGACTATCTCCACCAGGCCCTGCGGGAGTTCGGGGTGGACGACCGCTGGGTCACCCCGGTCGGCGCCCTCCAGACCCCCGTCACCTTCTGCGAGATGTTTCCGCCGGACGACTTCCCGCTGTACTTCTACCGCCGGCCCAAGGCCCCGGACCTGGAGATCCGGCCGGAGGAGCTCGACCTCGACGCGGTCCGCGCCGCCCGGGTCTTCTGGGTCACCGGCACCGGGCTCAGCGAGGAGCCCAGCCGGACCGCCACCCTCGACGCCCTTGCCGCACGCGGCCGTTCGGGCACCACGGTCTTCGACCTCGACTGGCGGCCGATGTTCTGGAACGACCCCGCCGAGGCGCGCGGGTACTACACCGAGGCCCTGCTCCACACCACCGTGGCCGTCGGCAACCTCGACGAGTGCGAGATCGCCACCGGCGTGCGCGAACCCCGCGCCTGCGCCCGGGCCCTCCTCGACGCCGGTGTTGAACTGGCCGTCGTCAAACAGGGCCCCCGCGGGGTTCTCGCCGCGCACCGCGACGGCACCACCGCCGAGGTCCCGCCCGTCCCCGTGGAGGTCGTCAACGGACTAGGGGCGGGCGACGCGTTCGGCGGCTCGCTCTGCCACGGCCTGCTCGCCGGCTGGGACCTGGAGCGGACCGTGCGCCACGCCAACGCCGCCGGCGCCATCGTCGCCTCCCGTCTCGCCTGCTCCTCCGCCATGCCCACCGAGTCCGAGGTCGAGGACCTCCTCGGGCGCGGCTGACACCCCGCACTCGTCCCCGGAAAGGGAGCCCCCTTGAGCATCAGCATCTCCGAACTGGCGACGGTACGGGCCCGGCATCCGGAAGCCATCGCGGAGGCCGCCGCCCGCCGCCCCCGCCGCCCGCTCATCGGCGACAGCGGCCGGCTGATGATCGTCGCCGCCGACCATCCCGCCCGCGGGGCACTCGGCGTCGGCGACCGCCGTCTCGCCATGGCCAACCGCGCCGACCTGCTGGAGCGGCTCTGCACGGCGCTGTCCCGACCGGGCGTGGACGGGGTGCTGGCAACCGCCGACATCCTGGAGGACCTGCTGCTGCTCGGTGCCCTCGACCACAAGATCGCCATGGGCTCGATGAACCGGGGAGGCCTCGCCGGTGCCGCCTTCGAACTCGACGACCGCTTCACGGGCCACCGCCCGCAGGACATCGTCCGGCTCCGTTTCGACGCCGGCAAACTCCTGATGCGCATCGACTACGAGGACGCGGGCTCGCTGTCCACGCTGGTCTCCACCGCCCGCGCCATCGACGAGATGGCCGAGCGGCGGCTGCCCGTCTTCGTCGAGCCGTTCATCTCCCGCCGGACCGGGGGCACCGTGCGGAACGACCTGAGCGCCGAGGCGGTCACCCGGTCCATAGCCGTCGCCTCCGGCCTGGCCGGCACCTCCGCGTACACCTGGCTCAAGCTCCCGGTCACCGAGGACCCCGACGCCATGGCCCAGGTGATGGAGACCTCCACACTGCCCGCCGTGCTCCTCGGCGGCGACCCCGGCAGCTCCGCCGGGGACCAGGACGCCGCCTACGAGAAGTGGCGCAAGGCGCTGCGGCTGCCCACCGTCCAGGGACTGGTCGCCGGCCGCTCGCTTCTCTACCCCGCGGAGGGGAGTGTGGAGACCGCGGTGGACACCGCCGTGAGCCTGGTGTGAGCCGGCCGTCCGGCCCGCTCGCGCACCCCGCCCGCACACCCCGACGACACGTCCCGGACCGTTCCGGAGGACCCGAACGATGACCAGCACGCAGCATCAGCGGCACCACCTGCCGGCAGGCACGGCCGCCGACGGCCCGTACGCCGTCGACATCGGCCCCGACTCGGCGGGCTGGGGCCATGCCGGCCTCCGGGTGATCGACCTGTCCCCCGGCGGCTCGCACACCTTCGCCACCGGGGACAGTGAGTGGATCGTGCTGCCCCTGAGCGGTGGCTGCACCGTGGCGACCGAGGGCGAGCACTTCGAACTCCACGGCCGCCGGGACGTGTTCACCGGCGTCACCGACTTCGTCTACGTCCCGCGCGACGCGCGGGCCACGATCGCCTCGGGCACCGGCGGCCGCTTCGCCCTCACCGGCGCCCGCTGCGCCCGCCGGCTGCCCGCCCGCTACGGGCCCGCCTCCGGTGTCCCCGTCGAACTCCGCGGCCGCGGCAGCTGCAGCCGCCAGGTCAACAACTTCGCCGCGGCCGGGGTCTTCCCCTGCGACAAGCTCATCGCCGTGGAGGTACTGACCCCGGGCGGCAACTGGTCCTCGTACCCGCCGCACAAGCACGACGAGCACCGGCCGGGGGAGGAATCCGAACTGGAGGAGATCTACTACTTCGAGATCGCCGCCCACGACGGCACCCCGGGCCTCGGCTACCAGCGGGTCTCCCCGTCCGGCCCGGGCCACGGCACCGACGTGCTGGCCGAGGTGCGCGGCGGGGACGCCGTGCTCATCCCGGACGGCTGGCACGGTCCCTCCATCGCCGCACCGGGCCACGACATGTACTACCTCAATGTGATGGCCGGCCCCGGCACCGAACGCGAGTGGCTGATCCGCGACCACCCCGACCACGCCTGGATCCGCGGCAGCTGGCCGGACCAGCCGCTCGACCCGCGGCTGCCCCGCTACGCACCGCCCTCCGCCCCGTCCGTTCCCGCCCGATGAGCCAGTGAGGTCCAGATGAGCCAGTCCACCCGCCGCCTGACCACCGCCCAGGCGCTGGTGCGGTTCCTGTCCGTGCAGCACACCGAGCGCGACGGGGTGCGGCGCCGGCTGATCGCCGGCACCTGGGGCATCTTCGGCCACGGCAACGTCGCCGGGCTCGGCCAGGCTCTGCTGGAGGCCGGTGAGGAGGCCATGCCGTTCCACCAGGGCCGCAACGAGCAGGCCATGGTGCACGCCGCCGTCGGCTACGCCCGCCAGCTGGGCCGGCTGTCCGCCCAGGCCGTCACCACCTCCATCGGCCCCGGCGCCACCAACCTGGTCACCGGCGCCGCCCTCGCCACCGTCAACCGGCTGCCCGTCCTGCTGCTCCCCGGTGACACCTTCGCCACCCGAACCGCCGACCCGCTGCTCCAGCAGCTCGAACACCCGGTCTCCGCCGACATCTCCGTGAACGACGCGCTCCGCCCGGTCTCCCGGTACTTCGACCGGATCACCCGCCCCGAGGCGCTCGTTCCGTCCGCGCTCAACGCCATGCGCGTCCTCGCCGACCCCGCGGAGACCGGCGCCGTCACCCTCGCCCTGCCGCAGGACGTCCAGGCGGAGGCCTGGGACTGGCCGGAGGAGTTCTTCGCCGAGCGGGTCTGGCCCGTACGCCGCCCGGCCCCCGACCCGGCCGCGGTGGCGGCCGCCGCCGCGGCGGTACGGGCCGCCCGCCGCCCGCTGATCGTGGCGGGCGGCGGCGTCCACCACAGCGGAGCCGAGGAGGCGCTGCGTGCTCTCGTGAACCGCACCGGCATCCCCGTCGCCTCCACCCAGGCCGGCAAGGGTTCGCTGCGCCACGACCACCCGGCCGATCTCGGCGGCATCGGCCACACCGGTACGGCGGTCTGCGACGCCGTGGCCCGCACCGCCGACCTGGTCATCGGCGTCGGCACCCGGTACACCGACTTCACCACCGCCTCCTCGACCCTCTTCGCCGGGCCGGGGGTGCGTTTCGTCAACCTCAACATCACCTCCTTCGACGCCCACAAGCTGGCCGCCACCGCCCTGGTCGCCGACGCCCGCGCCGGCCTGGAGGCCCTCGCCGCGGCACTGGAGGACCACCGGGTGGACCCGGCGTACGAGGCCGAGTACGGCGTGGGCAAGGAGCGCTGGGAACGCGTCGTGGACGCCGCCTACCACGCGGAGGACGACGCCGTCCCCACCCAGATCCAGGTCCTCGGCGTCCTCGACGCGGTCGCCGGCGACGACGACGTGGTGATCAACGCGGCCGGGTCACTCCCCGGCGACCTGCACAAGCTGTGGCGTGCCCGCTCGCCCCGCCAGTACCACGTCGAGTACGGCTACTCCTGCATGGGCTACGAGATCCCCGCCGGCCTCGGGGTCCAGCTCGCCGCGCCCGGCACGCCCGTCTGGTCGCTGGTCGGCGACGGCACGTACCTGATGATGCCCACCGAGATCGTCACCGCCGTCCAGGAGGGACTGCCCGTCAATCTCGTCCTCCTCCAGAACCACGGCTACGCGTCCATCGGCGGCCTCTCCGAGCAGACCGGCGGCGAGCGCTTCGGCACCGCGTACCGCTACCGCGCCGCCGACGGCACCTTCACCGGCGACCCGCTCCCGGTGGACCTCGCCGCCAACGCCGCGAGCCTCGGGATGGACGTCATCCGGGCCAAGACCGTGCGCGAGCTGCGCGAGGCGCTGACCCTGGCCCGCACCTCCGACCGCCCGACCTGTGTGTACGTCGAGACGGACACCCCCAACCAGGCCGCACCCGGGGCCGAGGCCTGGTGGGACGTACCCGTCGCCGAGGTGGCCTCCCGCGAGGCGGCGGTCCGGGCCCGGGAGGTCTACGACCGGCACACACCGGCACGCCGCCGCCATCTCTGATCCCGCCCCGGACCGGCCACCCCGCCCGGGCACCGGTGCGGCGGTGTGGCCGGCCCGCCGGCCCGGGACGGAGCCGTCCCCGCACTCTCCCCGCAGCACCGACACCGTTCACCGGCCCCCGCCCGCGACCGGGGCGTCCAGCGCCCCGGAGCAACGGAACCGCCAGGAAGGCACGCACCTCATGAAGACCATCGACCACTGGATCGACGGCGGGCCCGTCACGGGCGGCTCGGGCCGCTCGGGCCCCGTTCACAACCCCGCCACCGGCGAGCAGTCGGCCACCGTCTCCTTCGCCTCGGTGGAGGAGACGGACCGGGCCGTCGCCGCCGCCCGGGCCGCGTTCGGGAACTGGAGCACCAGCTCCCTCGCCCGGCGCACCGCCGTCCTGTTCCGGTACCGCGAACTGCTCGACGCCCACCGCGACGAGATCGCCGCGCTGATCACCGCCGAGCACGGCAAGGTCCACTCCGACGCCCTCGGCGAGGTCGCCCGCGGCATGGAGATCGTGGAGCTGGCCTGCGGCATTCCTGAGAAGCTCAAGGGCGAGCTGTCCACCCAGGTCTCGACACGGGTCGACGTCGCCTCGCTGCGGCAGCCGCTGGGCGTCGTCGCCGGCATCACGCCGTTCAACTTCCCGGCCATGGTGCCGATGTGGATGTTCCCGCTCGCCATTGCCTGCGGCAACACCTTCGTCCTGAAGCCGAGCGAGAAGGATCCCTCCGCCTCGCTCCTGCTGGCCCGACTGGCCTCGCGCGCCGGACTGCCGGACGGGGTGCTCAACGTCCTCCAGGGCGACAGAGTGGCCGTCGACCGGCTGCTGGAGCACCCGGATGTCGCGGCCGTCTCCTTCGTCGGGTCCACGCCCATCGCCCGGCATGTCCAGGCGAAGGCCGTCGAGCACGGCAAGCGGGTGCAGGCGCTGGGCGGTGCGAAGAACCACATGGTGGTGCTGCCGGACGCCGATCCGGACTTCGCGGCGGACCAGGCCATCGGTGCGGCCTACGGCTCGGCGGGCGAACGCTGCATGGCCGTCTCCGTCGTCGTCGCCGTGGGCGGCACCGGCGACGAACTCGTCGGCAAGATCGCCGAACGCGCGAAGAGGCTGCGGATCGGCCCCGGCGACGACCCGTCGAGCGAGATGGGGCCGCTGATCACCCGCGAGCACCGCGACAAGGTCGCGTCCTACGTCACCGGAGCGGCGGCCCAGGGAGCGGAGGTCGTGGTCGACGGCACGGAGTGGACGGTCGAGGGGCGGCCCGAGTGCGCGAACGGCTACTTCCTCGGTGTCTCGCTGCTGGACAAGGTCCCGGTCACGGCGGACGCGTACCGGGACGAGATCTTCGGCCCGGTGCTGTGCGTGGTCCGCGCGGAGACGTACGAGCAGGCCGTGGAGCTGGTCAACAGCTCCCCCTGGGGCAACGGCGCCGCGATCTTCACCCGGGACGGCGGCGCCGCCCGCCGCTTCCAGCTGGAGGTCCAGGCCGGCATGGTCGGCGTCAACGTGCCGATCCCGGTGCCGGTGGGCTACCACTCCTTCGGCGGCTGGAAGGACTCTCTCTTCGGCGACCACCACATCTACGGCAACGACGGCATCGCCTTCTACACCCGGGGCAAGGTGGTCACCACCCGCTGGCCGGACCCGGCCGACCGGGGCGGCATCCAGCTCGGCTTCCCCAGCAACAGCTGAGCGCCGGGCGGTCGCGGCCGTCCCGGGGCTCCGGCACGGGGCGCTCCCGGCCGTGCGGACCGCCTCTCCGCGCGCCCGCACGGCCGGCGCCGCGTCCCGCACCGTGAGGTCAGGACAAACTTCTGACATGACTTCCTGTTGACCTGACACATGGGTACTCTCACCAGGTGACCACTCCCCCGCCCGCAGAACCCCGGTTCACGCTGGACCGCACCAGCCCGGTGCCGCTCTACTACCAGCTCGCGCAGCAGCTGGAAGCGGCCATCGAGCACGGCGTACTGTCCCCGGGCAGCCTGCTGGGCAACGAGATCGACCTCGCGGGACGTCTCGGGCTCTCCCGTCCCACCGTCCGCCAGGCGATCCAGTCGCTGGTCGACAAGGGCCTGCTGGTGCGGCGCCGGGGCGTCGGCACCCAGGTGGTGCACAGTCAGGTCAGGCGGCCGCTGGAGCTGAGCAGTCTCTACGACGATCTGGAGGCCTCGGGGCAGAACCCCGCCACCCGCGTCCTGCACAACCGCGTCCGGCCCGCCACCCCGGAGGTCGCCGCCGCTCTCCGGATGGCCGAGGGGAGCGAGGTCGTCATGCTGGAGCGGCTGCGCCTGACGCACGGGGAACCGGTCGCCTTCCTGTGCAACTTCCTGCCCGCCGGCCTGCTGGATCTCGACAGCGCCAAGCTGGAGGAAACCGGTCTCTACCGGATGCTGCGAGCCGCCGGCATCACGCTGCACAGTGCCCGCCAGTCCATCGGAGCCCGCTCCGCGACCGCCGAGGAGGCCGAGCGGCTGGGCGAGGCCGAGGGCGCCGCCCTGCTCACCATGGAGCGCACCGCCTACGACAACACCGGCCGCCCGGTCGAGTTCGGCGCCCACGTCTACCGCGCCTCGCGCTACGCCTTCGAGTTCCAGCTCCTCGTGCGCTCCTGACACCCCGGGTTCCGGCGGCCGCCCGCACACGGGGCCGGGTTCCGTGTACCCGGCTGCTCCCGGCAGGCACCGGCCTCCCCGGGCAGGCCGGAGGGGTACCCGCCGGCCGGGGCGCGTCTCCGGGGCTCCTCCGTCAGCGGCCGGTGGCGAAGACCTGGGTCCACCAGGGGCCACCGCTCTCGTGGAGACCGAGGCCCATTTCCTTGAAGTCGCAGTTGAGGATGTTCGCCCGGTGGCCTTCGCTGTTCATCCAGCCGTCCATGACGGCGGCCACGTCCGGCTGGCCCTTCGCTATGTTCTCGCCGACGGCGGACCAGGTGTAGCCCTCGCGTTCGACGCGCTGGGCGACGGTCGACCCGTCGGTGCCGGTGTGCGAGAAGTTCCCGCTGGACGCCATGGCGCTGCTGTACTTCTCGGCGGCGCTGTCCAGCCGTTCGTCGGCGCTCACCGGCCCGCAGCCGGCGCTCGCGCGGGCTTTGTTGACCAGGCTCAGGACCTCTCCGGCGACGCCGGTCGCGGCCGTCTCCGGGGCCTCGGCCGGCCGCTCCGCGGTCTTGGGGGGCTCCGGCGCCCGGGTGGGGGTGCTCTTCCGTACGGTCTGCCGGTCCGCCTTCGCCGTCGTACGGTCCGGCCGCGGGGCGGCGGTGCTCTTGCTCTTCTCCGCCTTCGGCGACGGGCTGCGCCGGGTGGCGGACGGGGAGGGGACGGCGTCGTCTCCCCGGCGGTGGGGACGCCGGGGAGGCGCCGCTCCCGGCCGCGGACCGGGGCTCGGAGGCCACGGTCGAGGGGCCGTCGTCGTCCAGGGCGAGTCCCGCGCCGACGCCCGCCATGACCGTGAGCGCGCCGGTCGCCAGGGCGATGGGGCGCAGCGGTACGGAACGGCGCTTGCGGTGGCGGGATCTCATGGGGGGAACCTCCGGACCTGGTGTCCGGACGGCCCGCGCTCGCGTGCGCGGGCCGTACGGACCGGGACCGCCGGCGGTGACCTCGCCGACGCGTTCCCGACCCTAGGGCCCCGGTCGCGCGCAATCGCTCAGAGGAGCGATTCTTAAAGTACCCATAAGGAAATGCTCAAGGAGCGCTTGGAGAACCCGTGCTCCGCACGACCGTTCCCTTACGGAGGGTGATGAACCGCCGGTCGGGCGGTGGTCCCCCGGAACGGTGAACTGTGCGCCCGGGCACGCCCGTTCGCCGGAAAGCGGGGTTCCGGCAGGGCCCGTTCCGCGGTCAGAGGCGGCGGTGCATGATGTGCAGCCCCACATAGCCCTGCACGGGATGGTGGAAGCCCTCGGGCAGGGTGCCCAGAATCTCGAAGCCCAGGGACCGCCAGAGCGCGACGGCCCGGGTGTTGCTCTCCACCACGGCGTTGAACTGCATCGCCCGGTAGCCCTCGGCGCGCGCCCACGCGATCACGTGTTCGCCGAGCGCGCGGCCCACGCCCCGCCCGGCCGCCGCCGGGTCGACCATGAAGCTCGCACCGGCGATGTGCGAGGCGCCGCCCATGTGGTTGGGGTTCGTCTTGGCGGTGCCGAGCACGGTGCCGTCCTCGTCCACGGCGACGACGGTGCGGCCCGGCGGCCGGAGCATCCAGATCTCGCGGGCCGTCGCCTCGTCGAGGTCGCGGGGGTAGGTGTAGGTCTCCCCCGCGGCGACGATCTCGCGCAGGAACGGCCAGATGGCGGGCCAGTCGTCCGGGGTGGCTTCTCTGATGTGCATGGACGCCATCATCACGCGGCGGCGCCCCGGACGGCGACCGCGTTTCCGTGCGCGGCGGCCGCCCGGGGCGCCGGAGGCGCCGGGCCGGACGCGGTCAGGCGTAGGTCCGTACCGGGAGTTCGGGCGAGGAGTTCTCCAGCGGCACCGCGTCGGAGCGGACCAGACCCATCTGCACCGCCTGCCGCGACAGGGCCGCGTCCAGCAGCCAGTCGGCGCCGGTACGGAGCCGGTTGCCCGGCATCGCGGCCAGATGGTAGCCACGGGTAACGGCCTTGGCGACGGGCCCGGACAGCGGCACCCGGAGCGGGTTGGCCGCCGCCTGGAAACCGCCCAGGTCCACCACGAAGCCCAGGTCGCGGTGGCGGTACGGGCTGCGTTCGCCCTTGCCGTAGGAGGCCGCGATGTTCTGCGCGGCGGTCTTCCCCTGCCGCCAGGCGTGCTGGGCGGTCATCGGGGTGATCTCGCCGGGCTGGGTGAGGTCGGGCACGGCCGCGGCGTCACCGCAGGCGAACACCTCGGGGTGGCCGGGGACGTTGAGGTACTCGTCGACGCAGAGCCGCCCCTTCTCGGTGGGCAGGCCGAGGTCGCCGACGAGCGGGTCGGGCCGGACGCCGACGCACCAGATCAGCGAGTGGGTCGGGACGAAGCGGTCGTCGGTGAGGCGCACGCCCTCCTTGGTGGCCTCGGCGACCGAGACGCCCATGGCGACCTCGACCCCCCGCCGCGTCAGCACCCGCTCCGCCGTCTCCGCCATGTGCCCGGGCAGTCCGGGCAGCACCCGCGGGGCGATGTCCAGGAGCATCCAGCGGGGCGGTTCGCGGTCGCGCAGCGAGGGCTGGTGCCGGGCGAGTTCGTCGGTGAACAGCTTGCCGTGGGCGGCGACCTCGGTACCGGTGTAGCCGGCGCCGACCACCACGAAGGTGCAGCGCGCGTCCCGTTCGGCGGGGTCGTCGGCGACGTCGGCCAGTTCGATCTGGCGGGTCATGTGATCGCGCAGATAGAGCGCCTCGGGCATACCGCGGAAGCCGTGCGCGTGTTCGGTGACCCCCGGGATCGGCAGCAGCTTGTTGACGCTGCCCGCGGAGAGCACGAGCCGGTCGTACGAGATCTCGCGGCGGTTGCCCTCCGGGTCGACCAGCCCGACCCGGCGCCCGTCCAGGTCGATGTGGTCGGCCTCGCCGAGCATGAGCCGTACGTCCGGCAGCGTGCCGGGGATGGACACCGAGATCCGGCGCGGTTCGAGGATGCCGGTCGCCACTTCCGGGAGCAGCGGTACGTAGAGGAAGTAGTCGTGCGGGTTGACCAGTACGATCTCCGCCGCCCCCTTGGCGAGGCGGCTGAGCGTACGGGCGGTCTGGTAACCGGCGAAGCCGGCTCCGACGATGACGATGCGCGGTCGGCTCATGGTGGCGTCCAGTTCGCTTCCTGCTCGGCGTCACGGTTCGTCCTGTCTGTTGCCTGCGGGTTCCCCCGACGGGCGGGGCGAATCCCCGCAGTGGCCGCGGCGGAGGCGCCGGGCCCCCGCGGCGGGAGCGGGGGCCGGTCCGCTCAGCCCCGGTGCCGGCCGTTCCGCTCGCGCCGCCGCCGGCGCACCACGACCAGCAGGTCGAGCGCCGCGAGGACGGCGAGGACGGCGCAGATGCCGGCGATCAGGGCCAGCGACCCGCTGCTGGGCGCGGAGTCCGCCCCGGCCGAGGCCGACCAGAGGGAGAACAGGATCGCGCCGACGAGGAAGAGCGGGGTGTAGACGGCGGCCAGCAGCAGCCGCAGGCCGAGCGCGCTGCGCGCCGTGACGGGTTCGTCGCCGGTGCGCTCCCAGCGCCGGCCGACGACACCGGAGCGGGACCGGGGCACCGGTCCCCCCTCCTCCGGACCCTGCCGGGTGCGGCCGCGGCCGCGGTCCTCCTGAGGCATGGTTCCTCCGTACGTTGTTGGGTGGCCCGGGAGGGCCGGCGGGTCCGGCCGGGGCGGTGGGGTCAGCCCCGGGGCCGCTCTCCCCGGTCCGCGCCTCGGGCAGCAGTTCGCCGATGTCGCGCGGGAGGACCGCCGTGAGCTTGTGCATCAGCTCCGGGCTGACGGCCGCGTCGAGCACGTCCAGGACGGCCGCCGCCTCCCGCAGCGCCTCCTCCTCGGAGTGCCCGCTGCGCCAGGCGATCCGCCCCGCGAACGAGGTGATGTCGAAGCGCTCGCCGTGGTCGCGGCTGTACTCCCGCTGCCGGGGCGCGGCCTCGTGCGCGGCGGTGATCCGCCGCACGGCCTCCGCGGCCCCTTCCGGGAGCTGCGCCGCGAGGTGGTCGGCCAGCCCGTCCGGCACCCGTTCGGCGAGCGTTTCCAGGGTGGCTTCGAGGGCCCGCTCGGCCGACTGCCGGTCCGGGAGCCGGGCACTGGCCTGCACCTTTCCGGTGAGTTCTTCGTAGCGCATGGTGAGCACCGCCTTGTGACGATTCCTGAGGGTTCCGCGGCTCCGCGGACCGGAGCCGCTCACTGCTTTCCGGGTGACCGCCGCGGGCCCTTCCGTAACCCGTCCGGGGCAACCGGTCCGGCCCGCCGGGCCGGGGCGACTCAGCCCACGTAGCGGCGGGCCGTGGAGCGGCGCTGTTCGTCCTCCAGCAGGCGCAGCCTGCTCTCCACGCCCTCCGGTACGGTCCGCCGCTCGCGCAGGACCCACGGCAGCCCGGCGAGGGCCAGCCCGAACGCGCGCAGGGAGGGCCGGTCGCGGGGGACGGTGCGGGCCAGCCGGAGAGTGCGGCGGGCCGCGGCCGGCCAGGGCCGCCGGAGCCAGGAGAACCAGAGCGTGTTGCGGAGGCCGTCCACCCGGCGGCCGGTCGCGTCCCGCGCGGAGGACGGCGCGTGGTGGACGGTGGCCCGCTCGGCGTAGACGAGCCACCAGCCGCGGGCGGCCAGGTCGGTGGCGAGCAGCTCCTCCTCGCCGCCGAGCCACAGCCGGGGCGAGAAGCCGCCTGCCGCGCGGAAGGCGTCGGTGCGGAGGGTGGTGGCGGCGGCGAGGAAGGAGCCGAGGGCGGGGCCGGGCAGCCAGTCCGGACCGTCGAGGGGCGAGTCGCGCAGCTCGGCGACGATCGGGTCCTCGGTGCCGGCGGGCTCGACGACGATCCGCGCGGTGACCCCGGCCACCCCCGGGTGGGCGTCGAGGAGGTCCGCCGAGGCGGCCAGTGAGCCGGGGGCCCACCAGGAGTCGTCGTCGCAGAAGGCGACGTAGGGGGTACCGACCTCGCGCACGGCCAGATTGCGGCCCACCGCGCCCAGATTGCGCCGCGGGCGCAGCAGCCGCACCCAGGGGTGCGACCGGGCGACGGCCTCGGCCGTGCCGTCCGTGGAGCCGTTGTCGACGACGATGACCGGCGGCTCCTCGGGGAGCGCGGCCAGCCGGGCGAGGGTGTGCAGCAGTTCGTCCCGCCGGTCGCGGGTGATGACGACGACAGTGGTGCGCCCGTCGGCCCCGCGCCCCGGACGACGGCCGGACCGGGCACGGCCTGCGGTGCCCGGGGTCCCGCCCACGGGGTCCGGGGTCCCTCCGCCCGGCGCACCGGGGGCGGTCTCCCCGCCTGCCGCGCCGTGGCGGGTGCCGCTCCGGCCTTCCGGTCCGGGCGGGGACGCCGGAGACACCGCGGGCCGGCCGCCGTGGTGCGGGGTGTCCGAGGCGCCGGGGGTGTCACGGTCGCGGGTCACGAGGCTCGCTGCCCCTCCAGCCGCCGGACGGCGCGCTCCAGGTACGGCGGCAGCGGATCACGGAACCGGAGGGAGGCGGGGAGCCGGGCGAGGGCGCCGCTCAGCGCCTCCCGTGCGGAGATGTCGGAGCGGGCCGCGACGGCGAGCCGGGCCGTGCGCCGCAGGGCCGTCGGCAGCGGGCGGCGCAGCCACGCGGTCAGCAGTTCGTTGCGGAGCACCCGGGCGCGGCGGCCGGCGCGCGGACCGCCGGCCGGGTGGTGGTGGGCCACCACCTCGGGGCAGTACACCACCCCCCAGCCGCGGGCCGCCAGATCGTAGGCGAGCAGGGTCTCCTCGCCGCCGAAGAACAGCACCGGGTGGTAACCGCCGGCGTCGAGGTAGGCCTCCCGCCGGGTGACGGCGGCGCAGCCGAGGTAGCCGAGCACCTGCGGGCCGGGCAGGTCGTGGACGCGGCCCAGCGGGGAGGCGGCCAGGACGTCGTTGAGCGGGTCGGGTTCGTCGTCCGGTCCGACGAGGGTGCCGGCGGCGATCAGGCCCAGCCGGGGATGCGCGTCCAGGATGCGGGCGGCGCGGGCCAGGGAGCCCGGGTGCCACCAGGAGTCGTCGTCGCTGAAGGCCACATAGGGGGTGTCCAGGGCGCGTACCCCGTCGTTGCGGGCGAGGGCGCCGCGGTTGACCGCCAGCGGCAGCGTCCGGACCTCCGGGAAGCGCTCGGCGACCATGGCCCGGGTGTGGTCGGTGGAGGCGTTGTCCACGACCACGATCTCCGGGCGCTCCGGCAGGTCGAGCAGGTTCCGCAGGGTCACGGCGAGGGAGTCGGCCCGGTTGCGGGTGGCGATCACCACCCCCACCTCGGGGGTGGCCGCGGTGCCCTCCGCCCCGTCTCCAGCGGTGGCTTGCGTCATCCCTGCTGTCCTTCCTTCCGTCGGGGCCGCGTCCGGCACCTTCCCGCGTACCCCCGTTCCGTCACCGGACACGGCGGGCGGCAGGACCGGACCGGCAGGTGTGAGACGGCGATCCCTGCGCACTCGGTGCGCATGAACCACAGGAAGCGGAACCAGGACCCCGATCCCCGGAGCACCACCGGTCTGGAGCCCGGCGGCGGTGTGCCGCCCGGGGAGACGCCGCCCGTGGAGGGCGGCCTCTCCGAGACCGGGCCGGCGGATCTGCCGCACAACCCGTCGAAGGGCTGGGGCAAGGGCCCGATCATCCTCATCGGGGCGGTCGTGCTGCTCTTCGCCGTCTTCATGGTGGTGCGCGCCGCGGCTCTCTGGGAGTGAGCCGGGCGGAGGCACAAGGCTCCCGCCGCCCGGCCCGCGCCCGGTGGGTCAGGGCCGCTCGCCGACGCCCGTCGCCACCTCGGCGGCCCGGCCACCGCCGGGCAGGCTCGACGCGAGCGGAGCCGTGTCCATGCCGCGCTCCTCCCGCAGCCCGTCCACGAAGGCCATGAGCGCCTCCCGGGCGGTGTACCGGGGGCGCCAGCCCAGTTCCTCCGCGGCACGCCGGGTGTCCATGAGCGGCAGCCGCAGGACCGCGTCGAAGAGCTGCGGGGAGGCCGGCACGAGATGCAGCCGCCAGGCCGCGGCCAGGCCGGACCGCACGGGCCAGGCGGGCATCCGTACGACGCGGGCGCCGAAGAGCTCCGCGAGCATCGGCGCGTCGACCGGCGGGTCCGCGGCCAGGTTGTACGCGCCGTGCGCGGCCGGTGAGGTGACGGCCAGGCGGTAGGCCTCGGCCGCGTCGTCGGTGTGCAGGGCCTGGAAGCGGAGACCGGGCAGGTCGGGGACGACGGGCAGCAGGTCGGGGCGGGCCATCCGCCGGGAGAGCAGGGGTCCGGCGAAGAGCCGGCGCTGCTGGGAGGCCGCCTCGGGCTTGAAGAGGAAGCCGGGCCGCATCCGCACGACCCGCATGTGCGGGTGCTCGCGCTCGTGGACGTCGAGCGCCCGTTCGATATACGACTTCTCGCGGCAGTAGGCGGCCTCCGGCCAGCCGTGCGTGGGCCAGCTCTCGTCGACGGGGCGGTCCTTGGGCCCGGCCGAGTAGGCCCCGACGGAGGAGGCGTACACCAGGGCGGGGACGCCCGCCGCGGCCGCCGCTTCGAACACCCGGAGACTGCCCAGGACATTGGTCCGCCAGGTGAGCGCGGGGGTGTGCGTCGGCTGGAACAGCCAGGCGAGGTGGACGACGGCGTCGGCGCCCCGGAAGTGCCGGGTGAGGTCGCCCAGGGCGGCGTCCTCGCCGATGTCGACCGCCGCCCACCGGGTGCGCGGCGGCGACCAGCCGGGCAGGCGCCGGGCGAGCCCGAGCACGGACCCGACGGCCGGGTCCTCGCTCAGGGCGCGCACCACGCTCGTCCCGACATTCCCGGTGGCCCCGACGACCACGACCCGCAGGCCGCCACCGGCGCCGTCACCCCCCTTCCCGCCGGTGCCGGTGGTGCCGGTGCCGTCACTGCCGCCGTGCGGAACGCTGCTCATCGGCGCTGCTCCTCAACAGGTCGAGAACGAATGGGAGAAGGGAGTGAAGAGGGAAGGGGGACGGGGAGGCGGAGGGTCAGCCGGGAGAGGCCACCAGCCGCCGCGCGGCCGCGGTGATCGCCTCCCGGTCGATACCGGCGGCGGCGAGCTGCTCCTCCGCGGTGGCGGAGTCGGGCATGGTGCGGACCGCGAGGCGGGCCACCCGCGGTACGGGCCTGCCGTCGGCGAAGGCCTCCAGCACGGCGTCGCCGAGCCCGCCCTCGGACCGGTGGTCCTCGACGGTGACGATCCGCCCGGTGTCGCGGGCGGCCTCGTGCAGGGTCTCGGCGTCGACGGGCTTCACCGAGTAGAGGTCGATGACGCGGGCGGCGATGCCCTCCTCGGCGAGCCGGTCGGCGGCGGCCAGCGCCTCGTGGACGGTGACCCCGGCGGCGGCCAGGGTCACCCGGTCCTCGCCGGAGGAGCGGAGCACCTTGCTGCCGCCGATGGCGAACGGCTCCTCGGGCCCGTAGAGCCCCGGGTAGGCGTCACGGGACGTACGCAGATAGCTGATGCCGGGCCGGTCGCACATCGCCGAGACCAGGCGGCCGGTCTGGTTCGGGTCGCAGGGGTACAGGACGGTGCTGCCGTGGACCGCGCGGAACATGGCGAGGTCCTCCAGCGCCATCTGGGAGGGGCCGTCCGGGCCGATGGCCACCCCGGCGTGCGAGCCGGCGACGCGCAGCCCGGCCCCGCTGACCGCGGCCATCCGCAGGAAGTCGTGGGCACGGGTGAGGAAGGCGCCGAACGTGGAGACGTACGGGACCCAGCCGCGGGCCTGGACGCCGACGGCCGCCGCGACGAGCTGCTGCTCGGCGATGTAGCACTCGATGAACCGGTCCGGGTGCTCCTGGGCGAAGAACTTGGCCCGGGTGGAGTCGCTGACCTCGCCGTCGAGGGCGACGACATCGCCGCGCGCCGTGCCGAGCGCCGCCAGGGCACGGCCGTAGGCGTCGCGGGTGGCGACCTCCTCGCCCGGCTCGTAGCGCGGCAGTCGCAGGTCGGCGAGGGGGCGTTCCGACTCGCGGACCTCGGGGGGCGGCTGGACGTCCACCCGCAGGGCGCGCGGCCCGCCCAGTTCCGCGATGGCCTCGGCGGCGTCCGGCAGCGGCTTGCCGTGGGCGCCCTCGCGGTCCTCCACGGCTTCCACGCCCTGCCCCTTGAGGGTCCGGGCGATGACGGCGGTGGGACGGTGCGGGGTGGCTTTCGCCTCGGCGTAGGCGGCCTCGACGGCCGCGGGGTCGTGGCCGTCGATCTCGACGGTGTGCCAGCCGAAGGCCCGGATGCGCCGGGCGTAGGCGTCGAGGTCCCATTCGTGGCGGGTGGGGCCGCGCTGGCCGAGCCGGTTGACGTCGACGATCGCGGTCAGGTTGTCCAGGCCCTCGTGGCCGGCGTACTCGAACGCCTCCCACATCGAGCCCTCCGCCAGCTCGCTGTCCCCGCACAGCACCCAGGTGCGGTACGGCAGCCGGTCCAGGCGCTTGCCGGCGAGGGCCAGGCCGACGCCGACCGGCAGGCCCTGGCCCAGCGAGCCGGTGGCCACGTCCACCCAGGGCAGCCGGGGCGTGGGGTGGCCCTCCAGGCGGCTGCCGTGCCGGCGGAAGGTCAGGAGTTCGTCGTCGCCGATGGCGCCGGCCGCCTTGAACAGGGCGTAGAGCAGCGGCGAGGCGTGGCCCTTGGAGAAGACCAGGTGGTCGTTGCCGGGGTGGTCCGGCCGGTCGAAGTCGTAGTGCAGGTGGCGGGCCAGCAGGACGGCCATCAGGTCGGCGGCGGACATCGAGGACGTGGGGTGGCCGGATCCGGCGGCGTCGGAGGCCCGCACGGCGTCGACGCGCAGTTGCTGCCCCAGTTCGCGCAGGTTGTCGAGATCCATGTCGCCTTCCTCATCGGGTTCCCCGTCGGGAACGTTGCGGATCGGGTTGGGACGTCCACGCTGGGTACCCCGCATCCGGCCCGGCATCCACCGCCGTTCGGCGGGATTCCTCACGCCGTACGACAGGCGTGCGGGTCCGCCGCGCGTGGCAGGGGAGGAGTGATGCCCTACACACCCCGTATGCCGCACAGCCGTATGCCCCACAGCCGTTCCCCGCACGCCCCCTCGCCGTCCCGGTTCCTCCGCGCGGAGGCCGCCGCGGTGGCCCGGTCCGCCCGCCGGGCGTGGTCGGGGCCCGGGCGCGAACGGGATCTTCTCGTCCAGTCCCTGAAGTCCGCGCTGGCCGCCGTCCTCGCCTGGATGCTGTCGTCCTGGCTGCTGCCGGACACCCTCGCCCTGATGGCGCCCTGGGTGGCCCTCGTCCTGGTGCAGGCCACCGTCTTCCGGTCGATGGCGCGGGGCGCGCAGCAGCTCGCGGCGATCGCGCTCGGCACCGTGCTGGCCACCGCCGCCCTGGCGCTGCTCGGCCGTCCGCTGGCGGCGATGGCCGTCGTGCTGCCGCTGACCATCCTCGTCGGCAACTGGCCCCGCCTGGGCGACCAGGGCATCTACAGCGCGACCTCGGCGCTGTTCACGGTGACCGCCTCCGGGGAGGCGACGGCGGTGGTCGCCGGGGAGCGGGTGCTGGCCGCGCTGCTCGGCGCCGGTGTGGCCGTCGCCGTCAACGCCCTGCTGCGCCCGCCGGCGTATCTGCGGGACACCCGCAAAGCCGTACGGAACGTGGTGGAGGAGGCGGCCGCCGCCCTCGAAGCGGTCGCGGACGGTCTGGGCGAGCCGCTGGAGTACGACCGGGCCCGCGGCTGGTACGACCGCGCCCGCCGGCTGCCCCGGCTCATCGGCGATGTGCGGTCCTCGGTCGCGTGGACCCGGGAGAGCACGTGGTTCAACCCCGAGCGGCGCAAGCGGGCGGAGGCGGTCCGGCTCGCGCCGTGGTACGACGAGACGCTGCACACCCTGGAGGAGGTGTCCGGCCATCTCACCGCCCTGACCGCCACCCTTCTGGACGCGGCCGACGAGAAGCGGCCGAGCCCGCGGCCGGACGCGGGGGTGACGGAGCCCTACTCCGCCTTCCTCCGCCAGGTCGCGGGGGTCCTGCGGGCCTACGGCCGGTGGGTGGCCGAGGAGAACGGCGGACGGCGGGAGCGGGAGCTGGACGAGACGGCGGCCGCGGTCGGCGAGACGCACGACCGGCTGCGCGCGGAACTGCCGCGCTGGGCCACCGGAAGCCCGGACTCCGTGGCGTTCTTCGGCTCGCTGCTCCGGCACGCCGGGGGCCTGACGGATCATCTGGCACCCGGCCGCCGCCCCGAGGAGCCCTCCGGGACGGAGCGGCCGGACGAGTGATCCCCGGACCGGGCCGGGGAGGCTCCGTCGGAGCCCCGCGCACTCCCCGGCCGCCTCGTTCCGCGGCGGCCGGGAGGTGTCACGGACGGCGGCCGTCCGGACGCGTCAGACGCGTGCGCCGTGGTCGCCGGCCTCGGGGCGGACGGCCGCCGCGCGGTCCCGGGGCCGCGGCGGGCCGGAACGCTTCCTCGCCGGCGGCGCCGTGGTGCCGCTCCGTCCGGCCAGTTCGACGGCGATCGGCACGGCCGTGAGCACCGAGGAGAACATGCCCACGGTGAGACCGACGAGCAGCGCGACGGCGAAGTCGGTGAGCGAGTCGCCGCCGAGCACGGCGAGGGCCACCAGGATGAAGAGGGCGCCCATGCCGGTGTTGACGGTCCGCGGCACGGTCTGCACCACGGCCCGGCCCGCGACCTCCGCGAACGCTGTGTCCCGGTGCCGCGCCCACAGCTCCCGCACCCGGTCGAAGACCACCACCGAGTCGTTGACCGAGTAGCCGATGACGGTCAGCAGGGCCGCCAGGAACACCCCGTCGACCGGTTTGCCCAGCCAGGCGAAGACCCCGACGAGGATGAGCACGTCATGGGCCATGGCCGCCACGGTCGCCGCCCCGAAGATCCAGCGGAAGCGGACCGCGAGGTAGACGAGCTGGGCGGCCAGCGCGACGCCGAGGGCGATCAGCGCGTTGCGGCGCAGTTCGTCCCCGAGGCTGGGGCCGATCAGCTCGTCGCGGAGCTTCTCGGCGCCGCCGCCCGTCTCCGCCAGGGCGTCCCGGACCCGGAGCACGTCCTCGTCGCCGAGGTCCTCGCTCCGCACGGAGATGCCGCCGTCGCCGGAGGTCTGGACGACCGCGCGCGGGAAACCGGCGTCCGACACGGCCCGGCGGGCCTCCTCGGCGTCCACCGGCCGCTCCGTGGCGTACTCCACGAGACGGCCGCCGGTGAACTCCACGCCGAAGTCCAGTCCCCGGACCAGGATGCCGCTCACCGCCAGCACCAGGACGACCGCCGAGCCGGCGAGCCAGCGCCTGCGGTGCCGCATGAGGCCGGGGCCGCGCCCCTCGAGCCGGCGGCGCAGCCGCCCGCCGCCCGCGATTCCGCTGAGGCCGGGACGCCGCCGCAGCGCGCGCCGGCCGGCCGCGCTCTCGGTCAGCGCCCGGGCCACGACGAGCGCGCTGACCATGGAGGCGAGCACACCGATGGAGAGGGTCACGCCGAAGCCGCGGACCGGCCCCGAGGCGAGGAAGAACAGCAGCACGGCGGCGAGCAGCGTGGTGATGTTGGAGTCCGCGATGGCACTGAACGCGTTGCGGTAACCGGACGTCAGAGCCGAGCGCAGGCTCCTCCCGCGTCGCGCCGCGTACTCCTCCCGGGCCCGTTCGAACACCAGCACGTTGGCGTCCACGGCCATACCGATCGCCAGGACGAAACCGGCCAGTCCCGGCAGCGTCAGGGTGGCTCCGAGGAGCAGCAGCGCCGCGTAGGAGATGAGTCCGTAGCTCACCAGGGCGATCGCGGCGAGGCCGCCGAAGAACCGGTAGACGGCCAGGATGAACAGCGAGGTGGCGAGGATGCCGATCACGGCGGCCCGGGCGCTGGCGTCGATGGCGGCCGCACCCAGGGTCGGGCCCACGGTCCGCTGCTCCACCGTCTCGACGGGCACCGGCAGGGCTCCGCCGCTGATGAGCAGCGCCAGTTCCTTGGCGTCCTCCGCGCCGAAGTCACCGGTGATCCGGGTGGAACCGCCGGCGATCCCGCCGCCGCAGCGGACGGAGGGATCGACCTGCGGCGAGGAGATCACCTCGTCGTCCAGCACGATGGCCACCCGCCGGGCGGGGTCACCGGGCGGGGCACAGGCGGCCTCGGCGGTCAGCTCGCGCCACTTCTCCTTGCCCGCGCCCCGCAGGTCCACGGTGACGTACCAGCCACCGCCGGTCTGTGCGTCGAAGCCGGCGTCGGCCCCCTCCACGAGGGCGCCGCTCAGCCCGGCCGGGCCGATGCGCAGCGGCTGCCCGTCCTCGTCGGTAAGGGTCCGTTCGTCCTTCTCCTTCTTCTCCTTCTTCTCTTCCGCCGTGTCCTCGCCGGTGTCCTCCCGGGCGGACTCACCCGCGCCGGTCACCGGATGGAAGGTCAGCTGCGCGGTGCGGCCGAGGACCTCGGCCGCCTGCCGCGGATCCTGCACCCCGGGGAGTTCGACGATGATGCGCCGCTCCCCGGAGCTGGTGATGGTCGGTTCGGTCACGCCGAGGGCGTCGACCCGGCGGCGCAGCACCTCCAGGGTCCGTTCGGTGGCCTCCGGTCCGGCCTCCGCCCGGGACGAGTCACGGGTCTCCAGGACGATCTGTGTGCCGCCGCGCAGATCGAGCCCGAGCCGGGGCGGCTTGGTGAAGCTCAGCCAGACGGACGCGGTGACGACGGCAAGGGCGATGAACACCCGCACCCAGTGGGCGCGGGAGGATGTGGCGTGCGTTTTCACACTGCCTCCAGCAGGCACGCCGTGACCGCTCCGGGGCACGGCGGAGGACGACGAGGGGGACGCCGGTGCCTGGGAGCTGCCCGGGGCCGGCCCGCCGCCGGGCAGGGCGGAACGGGGCCCGCGTGCGCGCGGGAGGGAGCACGTGCCGGACGGCGGCTCCTTCGCCGCCGCTCCGTCCGCTCCCGGTCACCGGCCTCGGAGAGCTCCGGGGCCGGGAGGCGCGCGGCCGGAACGCGGAGTGTGGTGCGCCGTGCCGGTCGCGGGCCGGGGGGCCGCCGCGGGCGCCCGGTGGCGGACCGTGGCCTGCCCGGCGTGCCGGACCGGTACGGCGGCGGGCATCCCGGTGTGGTGCCGCTGGTGGTCGTCCCCGACGGCGGCGGCCGCCCGGCCGGAGGACAGGATCCCGGGGACGGCCACCCGCTCGGTGACGGCGGCCGAGTGGTCCGCCGGACCGGTGTACGCGGGCGGGTCGGCGCTCCCCGCCGGAGAGGACAGCGGCGGACCGCCGAGCAGCACGGCGAGCACCGCGAACAGCGCGGAGAGCACTCCCGCCGGCCGCCGGCCGAGGGAGGAGCGGCGGGAACCGCCACCGGACGGACGCATCGTCCTCCCCCTCCGCCGACACCGGGTGAACGGCCGACCCTAGCCCATCCCGGCCGGCCGGCGCGGCAGCAACAGGGGCTCCGCACCGGCGGATTCGCGGCCGTTGTTCGTACGGGTCCGGGAACAGCGGATACGGTGATCCGGTGGCGATGATCGGGGACGGAACGGTACCGGGGGCCGTGCTGCTGTTGGCGGCGGCACCCGTGGGCAGGGGCCGGCTGGTGGACGCGGCGTCCGCGCTGCCCGCGCTGGCGGCCGTGCGGCCGGAGGTGCTCACGGGCACGGCCGCGGCCGGCGTCGTGGAGCTGGTGGAACCGGCCGACCCGCAGGTGGTGCTGGTCCGGCTGCGGAGCGCGGCGGCCACTCCGGGACCGCTGCTGGTCCTGCTCATCGGGCAGCTCACACTGGACCGGCGGCAGCAGTTGCCGCATCTGGCGCTGGCGCGCACCACGGCGGCGACCGCCCGCTACACCGCGCTGCCCTGGCACTGGCTCTCCGCCGAACTCCAGTTCCGGCCGCCGGGCGCCACCACGGTGCTGGCCGATCTGACGGCCGACCAGGCAGCCTGGGAACGGCTGCCGCCGCTCTCCGCGCTGGCGGTGGCCGGGGCCGATCTGTACGGGGCGGTGTCCCCGCCGCCGGGCCGCCGGGCCGCGGCGGAGCCGCTCTACAGCCGGGCCGTCGCCGGTCTGCTCCGGTCCGCCACGGGCCGGCCGTCCCCGGCGGAGCTCCACGATCTCGCCGTCGCCCGCGCCGGGCTGCCCGACGGGGCCCGGCTGCTGACCCCGCTCACGACGGGGCCCGCGAACGCGTACCCGGGCTGCCCGTCCTCCCCTCCGGCATGGCGCCCCCGCCGCCCTCCCCGGGCCGGCCCGCACCGCCCGCCGTTGCGGGCTCACCGCACCCCGCCGCCCGCCGGCGTCCGCACCGGGCACCGGCGGCCGGCCGCCCCGCCCCCGCCACTGCCGAGAACCCGGCGTCGCCGGGCGGATCACCGCACAGCCCGCACAGCACGGACCACCCGCACGACCCGCACGACCCGCACAGCATGGACCGCCCGAACGCCGCGCCCGGCGGCGGCACCGCCGCGCCTGCCGCCGCAACTCCGGACAGCTCTCCCCCGCCGGACGTATCCCCGGGCAACCCGGCACCCGCCGCCCGGCGCACCTCGGGGCGGGCACCCGCCGGGGGCGTCTCCCGCGCCGCCCACCGGAGTCCGGCACGGAGCCGCCGCACCGGAGGCCCGGTCCTCGGCGGCCACGCCCGCCCCGGCCGGCTCCCCGTCCCGCCGCCCGCGCGGCCCCGGAGACCCCGGCGCCGCCCCGGCCGACCCGCCCCCGGCGCCCGCCGTCTCCACCGCGCCCGCCTCCGCCGCGCCGGAGGACCCGCATCCGGCCATCCTCGCCGCCGCGCACGAGGGGAGGCACAGCGAGGCGGCCGCCATGGCCGCCGCCTGGGAGCAGCACGCGCTGCGCCACCACGGCCCGGACTCCGCCGAGGCGGTGCACTGGCTGGAGGTGCGGGCCGATCTCGCCCGTCTCGCCGGGGACTTCGGCCGCTCCTGCGAACTCTGGCTGTCCGCGGCCTCCGCCCGGCTCGGCGCCGGGGAGCCGGAGGACGGGCGGGACGTGGTGGCCGCGGTGGACCGCGCGCACCACTGCTGGGAGCAGTTGGGCGACGGTGATACGGCCCGGAGTCTCGCCTCACGGCTTGCCGCCCTGCGTCACCGGGTACCCGGACCACGTCCCGGTGCCGTCGAGGCGCTGGAACGCCGTATCGAGACCCTCGGCGCCGTCGGCGCGAACTGAGGGACGCAGCAGGAGGAGCCGCCCCGATGCCCCACGCCTATGAGCCGCCCACCGGACGCGACGAGACGAAGGAGGAGCAGGCCGACCGGAAGTGGGGCGAGCTGCTGCAGGAGGTGCGGGTCGCGCAGACCGGCATCCAGATCCTTCTGGCCTTCCTGCTGACCTCCGCGTTCTCCCCGCGCTTCCCGGATCTCGACCCGTTCGGCAAGGATCTCTACGTCTTCACGATCATGTGCGGGGCTGGGGCCACAGGGGCGCTGATCGCGCCCGTCACCCTGCACCGCATGGTCACCGGCTACCGGCTGAAGCCGCAGACGGTGCTGTGGGCCTCGCGGTTCACCATGGTGGGGCTGGTGCTGCTGCTGGTCACCGTGGGAGCCGCGCTGGCGCTGATCCTCCGGTTCGTCATGGAGGACACGGTGGCGGTCTGGCTGGCGTCCGCCGTGCTCCTGTGGTTCGCGGGCTGCTGGTTCCTGCCCGCGGCCTGGCTGCGGCACAAGCGGCGCGAACTGTGCGAGGGCCCCGGCGACACGGACGTCAAGCGGGTGTCCGACGGCGGGTGACGGCGGGCGGTACGGCGTACGGGCGTGCCCGGCGGACCGGATCACCGGCCGCCGGGCACGCCCGTGTGCGGAGGGACCGTCCCCGGGCCGCCGTCAGACGGCGCCGGGGCGGAAGAGGGTCTTGACCATCCCGTCGCCCTTGTCCTGGAAGGTCTTGTAGGCCTTCGGCGCGTCCTCCAGGGGCAGCGTGTGGGTGGCGAAGCTCTCCACGCCCAGGGGATCCTCGTCGGTGAGCAGCGGCAGGATGTCGCCCACCCAGCGGTGCACATTGGCCTGGCCCATCCGCAGCTGCACCTGCTTGTCGAACAGCGTGAGCATCGGCAGCGGGTCGGCCATCCCGCCGTAGACGCCGCTGAGCGAGATCGTGCCGCCGCGCCGCACCGCGTCGATGGCCGTGTAGAGGGCGGCGAGCCGGTCGACCCCCGCACGGCTCATCAGCTTCTCGGCGACGGCGCCGGGCAGCATCCCGACCATCTGGTGGGCCAGCTTGGCCGCGGGCGCCCCGTGCGCCTCCATGCCGACGGCGTCGATGACGGCGTCGGCGCCCCGGCCGCCGGTGAGTCCGCGGACGGTGTCGCCCAGGTCCTTGCCGTGCTCGTCCATGCCGAGCACGTGCACGCCGCGGTCCTCGGCGCGCCGCAGCCGTTCGGGGACCCGGTCGACGCCGATGACCGTCTCCACGCCCAGGTGGCGCGCGATCCGGCAGGCCATGTCGCCGATCGGGCCGAGGCCGAGGACGAGCAGGCTGCCGCCGGGCGGCACGGCCGCGTAGTCGACGGCCTGCCAGGCGGTGGGCAGGACGTCGGAGAGATAGACGAACCGATCGTCCGGCGGCCCGTCCGGGACCTTGATGGGCAGGGTGTTGCCGAACGGCACCCGCAGATACTCGGCCTGGCCGCCGGGCACCTGCCCGTAGAGCTTGGTGTAGCCGAACAGGCTTCCGCCGGTGTTCCGGTCGCGGTTCTGGGTGGTCTCGCACTGCGAGTGCAGCCCCTGCCCGCACATCCAGCAGGTGCCGCAGGAGACGTTGAACGGGATCACGACGCGGTCGCCGGCCTTGACGGCGGTGACCTCGGAGCCCGTCTCCTCCACCACGCCCATGGGTTCGTGGCCGAGGATGTCGCCCGGTTCCAGGAAAGGCCCGAGGACTTCGTAGAGGTGCAGGTCCGAGCCGCAGAGGCCGGTGGAGGTGATCCGGACGATGACGTCCGTGGGGTCCTGGATGACCGGGTCGGGGACCGTCTCCACCCGCACATCGCGCTTGCCGTGCCAGGTCAGGGCTCTCATGGTCGTTCTCTCCCTCTCGCGGTGGTGCCGGTCCGCCGGCGGGACGGCCGGACCGGTGGTCGTACGGGGACGGCGCCGTGTGCCGCTGTGCGGGCTCCGGCGGCCGGGACGGCCGGTCTCCGGGACGGGACACGACGGACGGGCGGGCCGGCCGTGATCCCCCGGTGCGGCCGGCCTCCCCCGGAGCCGTCGGCCGGTGCCGCGGGCCGTCCCTCGGGCGGTGGCCGTCGTGCGCGTCCGGACCTTCCGGTGTGCGCCGTCCGGCCCGTCCCGGCCGCCCGCGCCGTCAGCACCGCCCGTGCTGCCCGCGCTGCCCCCGCTATCCGTGTTATCCGTGCTGTCCGTCTTGCCCGTCCCGGGCGCCGGAATCCCCGTCCGCTCCTCCGGCCACCCGGGCGGCGGCCTCGGCCGCCCGCCGTTCGCGCCGTTCCCGCTGCGGGACGACGGTGTACGCGGGATCCTCCGCCGAGGCGACGCCCGCGTGGAACACCCCGAAGCGGGTGCAGGCCGAGCCGGCGAGCAGCGCGAGGCCGCTCACGGCCGCCGCGCTCCGGTACCGCCGGCCGAGCACCGCGGCGCCCAGCGCCCCGCCCGCGGTGAGGAGTTCGGCGGCGCGCATCAGCTTTCCGGCCTTCCCCCGTTCGTAGGTCTCGGCGATCATGCCGAGCCGGCGCCGCTTCAACCGCAGGGCGGCCGCCTCGCCCGCGGCGGCGAGCACGGCCGCGCGCCGCGCCGGGGCGTTCTCCCGGACCGGGGCGGTGACCAGGGCCATGCCGGAGGCGGCGGCCGTCGCCGAGGAGACGAAGACGTACGGCAGTTCGCGGTGGGCCTCGTGCCAGGCGGGGACGGCCGTGTCGGCGGCCAGCACGGCGGTGTACGCGGCGACGACGGGCCCGAGCAGCGCCGCGGTGCCGGTGGCAGCCGTGTTGATCCGCGGCAGCCGCCCGGTGGTCTCCAGGACGGCGGCGGCGCCGGCGGCGGGCCCGTAGGCGGCGAGCAGCCAGGAGCCTACGCTCATCGGGGAGGTCGGTTTGAACACGCGGAGCATGTTGGCGAACCGCTCCGGCCGCCCGAGGTCGTGAATGAGGGCGGCGGTGGAGGCCGTGACGGCCGCCAGCGAGGAGAGCTTCATCGCCTTCGCGGTGGTGGGGCGCCCGCTGAGCCGGGCCCCGGCGGCCAGTACGGAGCCGGCCCCGGCGAGCCCGCCGGCGAAGAAGTAGCCGGCGATGTCCGTGGCCTCCCAGCCCGGTGCCTTGATGACGGGACGGCCGTAGTAGGACTCGAACTCGGCGCGGGGCACCATCGGTTCCTCGCCGCGCCGTTTGCCGCGGCGCCGTTTCCGGTCCGTCTTCCCGGCGGCCGCCTCACCGGAGCGCTCCGGTGAGGTGCCGCCGGGCTGGAGGCTGTCCGGGACGGCCTCGCGGCCCGCGCGCTCGCCCCGGACGCCGTCCTTGGTGACGTCGGAGTCCGTCATCGGCCCAGTCCCCTTCCGAAGACGCCGGTACGTGCGGTGCCCGCGCCCCGGCGCGCGGCCGGGGAGGACAGGAAGGCGGTGGCGATCCCGCCGAGGAGGGAGAGCGCGGCCACACCCGCGTGGGTCCACATCCGCGGCAGGTCGCGGGTGGTGACGACCGGGTCCGGTGGCAGACCGTAGACCTCGGGCTCGTCGAGGAGGAGGAAGAAGGCGCCGTCGCCGCCGACCCCGTCCTCCGGGTCCTCGCCGTACAGGCGGGCGTCCGTGACGCCGGCCTCGCGCAGCTGTTCCACCCGCCCGGCGGCGCGCTCGCGGAGTTCGTCCAGCGGGCCGAACTGGATGGAGTCGGTAGGGCAGGCCTTGGCGCAGGCCGGCTCCATGCCCTCGCCGAGCCGGTCGTAGCACATCGTGCACTTGAACGCCCGGCCGTCGCTCGGCCGTTGCTCGATGACCCCGTACGGGCAGGCGGGCACGCAGTAGCCGCAGCCGTTGCAGATGTCCTCCTGCACGACGACGGTGCCGAACTCGGTGCGGAAGAGCGAGCCGGTCGGGCAGACGTCGAGGCAGGCGGCGTGCGTGCAGTGTTTGCAGACGTCGGAGGACATCAGCCAGCGCAGCTCGGTGCGGCCGTCGGGATGCGGCACCTCGGCCCCGGGCGTCACGGGGCCGGCGGGCTCCGGGGGCGCGGGGGCGCGGGTGACGGCGCTCTGCTCGATGAAGGCGACGTGCCGCCAGGTGGAGGCGCCCAGCCCCTGGGTGTTGTCGTAGGACATCCCGGTCAGCGACAGGCCGTCCTCGGGGATGGCGTTCCACTCCTTGCACGCCACCTCGCAGGCCTTGCAGCCGATGCAGACGGAGGTGTCGGTGAAGAAGCCGACCCGCTCGGGGTGGCCGGTGTGCCCGGCCCCGCCGGCCGGGTCGGCCTCCGGTCCGGAGAGCAGGTCCCTCAGGTCGATCTCGGTCATGACCGGGCCTCCGTACCGGTGTGTGCGGTGATGCCGGCGCGTTCGCGGTAGCCGGCGACGAGCCGGGGCAGACCGCGGCCGCGCGGCCGGCGGCCCGGGCGGATGCCGGCGGTCAGGGCCTTGTCCTCCCGGATGCGGGTGCTGGAGTTCCGGACGATGGCGGTGAGTTCGTTGGCCGCGTCGCCGGTGGCGACACCGCCGGGCCCCCGTCCGTGCACGGTCAGTGGCCTGATCCGCTCGGTGACCCTCACCCGTGCCTCGATGGCGTTGCGGGCGGTGACGACGGTGGCACGGCCCCCGTGCTCCAGGCCGCGGCGCTCGGCGGCGAGGGCGGGCGGGACCGCGCAGTACGGGCGGACCGACTCGACGACCCGGTCCGCCGTGGCGGTCCGGGCCGTCAGCTGTTCGCCGTGCCGGGATCTCGCGGCTGCGCCGCGCCCCAGTGGGTCCTTTCCGGTGAGTTGCCGGTACACCGGCCATTCGAGCATCCGGCTGCGCACGCCCATCCGTTCCTCCGCCGTCCGCCGCTACTGCACTGCAGATCTGCTGAGCTGATCATCGGGACGGGCCTCGGGTGCCCCCCGATGCGGGCGCGAAACGCGAGGACCCGCCGGGCAGGGTGCTCCCGGCGGGTCGTCGGGCGGCCGTACGGGGACGGCCTGCGGCGTCAGTCGATGCCGCGGAGGATGTGGGATTCGGCCGGGTCGTCGTCGTAGCCGGCGAGCCGGATGGGGGCGACCCTGGACCACACGTCCAGATTGAGGGGCTCCTTCTGGCGGGCGGCAGGGTACTCCTCGGGTTCCGCCAGAAGCTGGTTGCTCTTCTTCTCGGTTGTCACCGCGCACTCCTTAGTGTCGGGTGCACCGAACGCCGTATGCCCGGGAAACCGCGCAGCCAGAGGCACGCGGCCGGGCGCCGACGCCCGATGGGGCTAGTGGAAAGTCACTGCGGGCGCGGTGGCGCCGGAGATGCGGACCGGGAGTGCGGCCATGGTGGCTGGCCTGTCCCGGGACGGGCCGAGGGTCTCGGTGCTCCCTTTACCGGAAGGCTGTCCGTCTGCTGTCCAGCCTACCCCCACCTGCGCGGAAGCGCTCGCGGATATCCGGATCCGGATACCGGAGACGGCTGGGGCGGCCCGGCGTCCGTGCGGCGGGACGCCGGGCGGGCGGGGAATCCGGACGGCGCGTGGAGCGCCGGAGGGCCCGGGCGGCCGCCCGGCTCCTCCGGGTGAGGGCGCGGGGAGGAGGCGACGGCGCGGGGACGCGAGGGCTCGGGAACGCGAGGGCTCGCGGGGCACGGGGTACGCGGGAACGCCCCCGGCCGCCGGCCGGCCCCGGCTCACCAGCCGGAGGGCGCGTAGTCCTTCAGGAAGCAGCCGTACAGATCCTCGCCCAGTTCACCGCGGACGATCGGGTCGTAGACCCGGGCCGCGCCGTCGACGAGGTCCAGCGGGGCGTGGAAGCCGGCCTCGGCCAGCCGCATCTTGTCCGGGTGCGGGCGCTCGTCGGTGATCCAGCCGGTGTCGACGCTCGTCATGAGGATGCCGTCGGTCTCCAGCATCTCCTGGGCGCTGGTGCGGGTGAGCATGTTCAGCGCGGCCTTCGCCATATTGGTGTGCGGATGTCCGGCGCCCTTGTAGCCCCGGCCGAACACCCCTTCCATGGCGGAGACGTTGACCACGTACTTGCGGCGCGCGGAGGAGGCGGCCATCGCCGGGCGCAGCCGGCTGACGAGGATGAACGGCGCGGTGACATTGCAGAGCTGCACCTCCAGCAGCTCGACCGGCTCCACCTCGCTCACCGTCTGGATCCAGCTGTTGGTGTCGGCGAGGTCCGGGATGAGCCCGCCCGCGTCGATGGCGTTGCCGGCCTCGATCCGCGCGGGGGAGGCGGAGCCGCTGGTCAGCGCCAGGGCGGCGAGGGAGTCCGGGGTGATGCCGGCGCGGTCCCCGGCGGCGGGCAGCGCCTGCTGGGCGCCGCTGCCGAAGCTGCCGAGGACGAGGGGCTCCGCGAGACCGCCGCCGGACGGCAGCGGCGCGGTCTCGCCGGCCACCAGCTCGGCGTAGGAATCCGGGGAGCGGCGCACGGTCTGGGCGGCGTTGTTGATGAGGATGTCCAGCGGGCCCTCGGCGCTCACCGCGTCCGTCAGCGCCACCACCTGGGCCGGGTCGCGCAGATCGATTCCGACGATCTTGAGCCGGTGGAGCCAGTCCCCGCTGTCGGGCATCGCCGAGAAGCGGCGGGCGGCGTCCTTGGGGAAGCGGGTGGTGATGGTGGTGTGCGCGCCGTCGCGGAGCAGCCGCAGCGCGATGTACATGCCGATCTTGGCGCGGCCGCCGGTGAGCAGGGCGCGCCGCCCCGTC
This sequence comes from Streptomyces sp. MNU89, assembly GCF_020982505.1. NCBI lineage: Bacteria > Bacillati > Actinomycetota > Actinomycetes > Kitasatosporales > Streptomycetaceae > Streptomyces > Streptomyces sp. MNU89. The sequence goes on from NZ_JAJKLL010000001.1 coordinate 740,918, forward strand.
AGATCCGTCCGGGCGTCGCGGCGGGCGCGGTTCTCCTTGGCGCAGGGCTGGCAGAGCTGGTGGTAGAAGGCGTCCACCTCGCGGTACCGGGTCTTGCAGATGTAGCAGGAGCGGGGGCGTTCCAGGATGCCGACGATCTCCGTGGCCGCGGAGGCGGCGAGGGGGATGCCGGCCGTCTCGTCGTCGATGCGGTCGGCGGATCCGGTGGCGGTGGCCTCGGTGACGGCCTTGTCGTTGGCCGTCTTGGCGGCCCGGCGCTCCTGGCGGCGGCGCTGCTTCACCGTGCGGTAGATCCCCGCGGTGGCGCGCCGCACCGTGATGGCGTCGGGGTGGTCCAGCGGCAGGTCGTCGAGTTCCGCGAGCACGCCGAGACACGCGGCCAGCCGCTCCGGGTCGATGCCGGGGTGCTCCTGCTCGGCCTGCTCCGCCTGCTCGGCCCGGCCGTCGTCTGTCACCGTCATCGCCGCTGCCGCTTCCGTTCCCGCTCCGGTGCGTCCGGGTGCGCACACTCCGGCGGCACTTTACGGAGCACCGGGCGGCTCCGCCAAACCGGGCCGGGCCCGCGGGAGGAACGTCACACCGGTCCTCCGGAGGTGAGGGGACGGGACGGTCGCGGGCGGGTCCGGGCGTCGCGGGCGGTGCCGAGGCCGGGAGCGGGGCCCGGGTCAGGGACAGGGGCGGCGCCAGGCGTCCAGGGAGAGCTTCTTCCGGAGGGAGCTCAGCCGCAGCCGCTCGCTCTCGGCGCAGTAGTCGTCCGGGTCCAGCGCGTACTCGGCGTGGAAGACCGCCTTGTCCTGCTCGACGAAGGGGGTGAGCGCGGCGCACTCGCCGAACTCGGCGCACTCCTCGTTCACCGCGAAGTCGAAGGAGCCGACGAGCTCGGGGATCTGCGGGAGGTCGTTCTTGAGCCCCACGGCCAGGCCCCGCTCGTGGGCGAGCTCCGCCAGCATCCGGTTGTAGGCGAGCTGGTGGCGGGCGGTGAGGGGGAAACCGGTGCGGTTGAGGTAGCCGTCCATGAGGTCGGGCTCCACCGCGTCGAAGCCCTTGTCCCGGCACATGTCCATGCGGCGGGCCATCAGCGGGCGCAGCACGGCGGTCCGCCGGATGTCCAGCCAGCGCTCCCCCGGCCAGCCGTTGCCGCGGCCCCGTACCGCGCGGGGGAAGTCGTCACGGTCGGGACGGAAGTCCTCCCAGGCGCCCGCGTTGATGTAACAGATGACCTTGCGGCCGTCGGCGTGCAGCCGGTCGACGGTCTCCGCGTCGTTCTCGAAGCCGTCGATGTCGTAGACCGGGACGTCGACGCTCGTGTCGACCCGCCCGCTGAGCTGCCACTGCCAGGGGGTGCCGGGCTTCGGCCGCCAGTGCCCCGCGCCGTCTTCGCCGCCCGTGGCGGCGGACGGGGAGCGGGACCCGGCGCCCGGTGCGGAGCCGTCGGCCGGCGGCCGCGCCCCCGGGCCGGAGCAGCCCGCCGGCCCGGCCAGCAGGAGCAGGACGGCGGTGAGGACGGCGGTGTGCGGACGGGTGCGGGTGCGGGTGCGCGTGCCCGTGCCGCGGCTCCGGCGAGGACGCGGGTGCCGGCGAAGGCGCGGACGGAGGTGCGGGCCGGTGGTCCGGCCGGCGCGGCGGCTTCTCATGGCTGGTCGGTCTCCTCGGGCTCCCCGTCGGGCTCCCCAGTCTTCCGGGTCGCCGCCGTCCCGGCGACCAGCTGCGGACGGGGCCGGGGTTGGCACCGGGCTTCCGGGGCACCCGGGCACGGTCCCGGCGGGCACCCGGTGCGCGCCGGAAGGACCCTGCACGCTTCCCCGGCACCTGCACCCGGCACGACCGAGCGGAGAGAGCCATGCCGTCCGCGGAGCCCACACCCCCCGCCCCGTACACCGGATTCGACCGCATGTTCCTGGCGGGCCGCTGGCAGCCCGGCAGTTCCGGCAGCGTGGGGACGGACTCGGACCCGTACACCGGTGAGACGCTGACCGAGATCCAGCTCGCGGCCCCGTCCGACGTGGATCTGGCCTACGGCGCGGCGCGGGAGGCGCAGCCCCGCTGGGCGGCCCTGCCGGAGGAGGAGCGGGCCGCCGTCCTTGACCGGGCGGCGCGGATCATGGCGGCGCGGCGGGCGGAGATCGGCGGCTGGCTGACCCGGGAGGCGGGCGCCACCGCCGCCCGGGTCGGCATGGAGCTCGGCATCCTCGAAGCCGTGACGCGGCTCGCGGCCGACCACCGGGAGCCCGCCCCGCCGGAGGTGGCGGCGGACGTCCCGGGCAAGGAGAACCTGATCCGCCGGCGGCCCGTGGGGGTCGTCGCGGTGATCAGCCCGTGGAACTTCCCGGCCTATCTCTCCAACCGCTCGGTGGCTCCCGCGCTCGCGACGGGCAACGCCGTCGTCCTCAAACCGGCCGGTGACACCCCGGTCACCGGCGGTCTGCTGCTGGCGAAGATCTACGAGGAGGCCGGGCTGCCGCCGGGGCTGCTCGGCGTCCTTGTGGGCAGCGGCGGTGAGATCGGCGACCGGATGGTGGAGCACCATGTGCCGCGGGTGGTGTCGTTCACCGGTTCGACGCCGGTGGGGCGGCGCATCGCGGCCCGGGCGGGGCTGAAGAAGCTCGCCCTGGAGCTGGGCGGCAACGGCCCGATGGTCGTCCTCGACGACGCCGATCTGGACTCCGCGGTGGACGCCGCCCTCTACGGCAGCTACTTCCACCAGGGGCAGATCTGCATGGCCACCAACCGCGTCGTCGTCGACGGGTCCCGTTTCGACGACTTCGCCGGTCTCTTCACCGAGCGGGCCCGCGCCCTGCGCGCCGGGGACCCGCGCGACGAGCGGACGCAGATCGGCCCGCTCATCAACGACTCCCAGCTGGCGGGTGTGCGCGACAAGGTGGCCCGCTCCGTCACCCAGGGTGCCCGGGTGGTCCTCTCCGGCGAGCCCTCGGGCCCCACCGGGCGGGTACTGCCGCCGCATGTGGTGATCGGCCGCAATGACGTCGCCACCGCCGCCGAGGAGGTCTTCGGCCCGGTGGCCACGCTGGTGCGGGCGGACGGCGAGGAGGACGCCCTGCGGCTGGCCAATGACACCGAGTACGGCCTGTCGAGCGCGGTGTTCACCGCCGACCCGGAGCGCGGCCTGCGGTTCGCCTCCCGCGTCGAGGCCGGGATGACGCACGTCAACGACACCACCGTGCACGACGACGTCCGCGCGGCCTTCGGCGGCGAGAAGGCGTCCGGGCTGGGGCGGTTCGGCGGCGAGTGGGTCTTCGAGGAGTTCACCACCCCGCACTGGGTCACGGTCCAGCACGCTCCGCGTGACCTGTCGTTCTGACCCGCCGCGCCAACGGGTTTGCCCGGTAAGGGCGTTGGCCTTAACCGGAAGGATGTACCCCTCTAGGATGTGAGCGCGTCGCACCGCACACGCGATCGCGCGGACGAGACTGTGAGGGGTCGGATGGGCCAGACACAAGAGCCGCTGCCCAAGGGGATCGATGTCAACGTTCCCAGTGTGGCTCGGATGTACGACTACTTCCTCGGGGGCAAGGACAACTACGCCGTCGACCGGGAAGCCTCCGACGAGCTGCTGAAGGTGGTGCCGAGCACCAGGGAACTGGCGCTCAACAACCGGCAGTTCCTGGCCCGTGTGGTCCGGCGGCTGGCCGAGGACCACGGCATCCGCCAGTTCCTGGACCACGGTTCCGGCCTGCCCACCCAGAACAACGTCCACCAGGTCGCCCAGAGCGTGGACCCGTCCTCGCGCGTGGTCTACGTCGACAACGACCCGATCGTCCTCGCCCACGGCCGCGCGCTGCTGGAGGAGAACGAGAACACCGCCGTCATCACGGCGGACATGCGCGACACCGACGGGATCTTCAACCACCCCGAGGTCGAGCGGCTGATCGACTTCGACGAGCCGGTGGCCGCGCTGTTCGTCTCGGTGCTGCACTGCATCAAGGACGAGGACGACCCGGCCGGTCTCATACGGACCGTCAGGGACCGGCTGGCTCCCGGCAGTTTCATGGTGGTCTGCCAGCTGGTGAGCGAGGACGCCGCCACCCGCGAGTTCGTCACCGACTTCATGGACAAGAGCACCCACGGCAACTGGGGCCGGGTGCGGCAGCAGCGGGACCTGGAGCAGTTCTTCGAGGGTCTGGAGATCCTGGAGCCGGGCCTGGTGGAGGTCTCCACCTGGCGGCCGGACACCGACCTCGCCCCCCGGCAGCGCACCCAGGAGTGGATCGAATACGGCGGCGTCGGCCGGCTGCCCTGAGCCCGGCCGGCCACGCCACCACCCGGCTCCGCAGGAGCGGTTGACCAGCAGGGCCCGTCCCGCACGGTGGATACCCACCGGCCGGGGCGGGCCTTTCGCCGTCCGTTCGCGTCCGCCCCGTGCGAGCCCCGGGCCTTGCCCTGTCCCCCGCCGCTGCGTCCCCGCCGCCCGCCGGGAGGTCCGCGGACCCTTTCCCGCCGATTTTCCGGCGGGCGCGCTTGTTCACGGGAAACCCGGGAAACCGGGAAAGGCGCACGTCCGCCGGCAGCGGCGGGACGGGCTCAACGGGACCGTCGAATACCGGACATGACCGCCACTGATCCACGGCCGTTCTCCCGGAGAGCGGATGCCGTCATAAAGTCCTCTATTCACTCATGCATCCCCCTGCGGAATTCCCCAATGCGGCGTCTTCCGTTCAGAAGCGAGCATGAGCAGTCCTTTCCGGCGCATTTCCTGTCGAATGCGGTAGGCCCGATCGCATCGCCCGGGCGCGCGGCCGGGGTTAAGGATCTCTGCGACCGGGGCAGGTTGGGGGCGCCGTGCGCCGGGCGGCGCCGGACACCCCCTCCCCCACGTCCTGGACGACTCCTCAGCCCAGCCACAGGAGGCCGAATATGACAGACGCAGCCGACAGCATCACGGGCACCGGTCATGCCCCCGGCCGCGGCGGTCTCGTCATCGATCCGCCGAGGCCCCGGGAAGCCGCACTCGGCGAGAAGGCGTTCGGTGGGGAAGCCCCGTTCGGTGAGGGAGCCCCGTTCGACGAGGCCGAGGTACCCCTGTACTACTCCCGGAAGACCGCCGACATCCTGCACAAGTACGGCCCCGGGCCCCGCGTCCACTTCCATCTGGGCATGTTCGAGTCCACACCGAACACCACCGTCGCCCAGCACCTCATCCGCCGCCGGATCACCGACTCCCAGGAAGCCGTCATCCGCCACGCGGCCGCCACCTGGGGCGCCGTGGACCACCCGCCGGCCACCCTCCTCGACATCGGCTGCGGCCTCGGGGGCGGGTCGATCTACTGGGCCCAGGAACACGGCAGCACCGTCACGGGCCTCACCATCACGGCCGACCACATACCGGTCATGGACCTTCTGGTCCGCCGGGCCGCGGTCCGCGACCGCGTCACCCCCGTCCTGGGTGATGTCCACGAGTTCCGGGAGGAGCGGGCGTACGACGCCGCCGTGGCCGTGGAGAGCGCCGTGCACATGGACCGGCGGCGGCTCTTCGCCGTGGCCGCCCGGGCCCTGCGGCCCGGTGGCTGGTTCGGCCTCCAGGATCACTTCCTGTGCCGGCCGGAGGTCGCCGGCTTCGTGAACGGCTATTACCGGACGCGGCTGGGCACCCTCGACGAGTACGTCCGGGCCGCACGCGAGGCGGGGTTCGCCCTGGAACGGGACGAGGACATCACCGACCCCGTCTCGGAGTTCTGGGTGCAGTCCATGGCCTGGACCGCGGCGGAACTGGACCGGACGGGAGGGCCGGCCGGGCCCTCCCCCATCGCCCGTGAGCGGCTGATGGACTCGGCCGTCGGGCACGGCAGGCTGTTCCGGATCTGGCGCGACCACGCCGTCGAGACCCGGCTGCTCCTCTTCCGCCTCCGGACGGACTGAGCCGGTGGCGGAGACGACCACCGGCACCCTCGCGGCCGCGGCCTCCACCGCCGGGGGAACGCCTCCGGGCGGACTGCCGCCCTTCTACTGCCCCGTGGAATCGGCCGTCCACCCCGCGGTCCGCAGGATCGAGGAACGGGCCGTCGCCTGGCTCGACGCGAGCGGTGTCTTCACCGACACGGCCGACCGGGCCTGGAACCTGGCCAGCAACGCCGCGGAGTTCAGCTGCCGCCTCGCCCCCCGCGGCGACGAGGAACGCCTGCTGCTGTTCGCCCAATGGACGTACTGGCTGTTCGCTCTCGACGACACCCGGCTCGACGCCGGGCCGTCGGCGGACCGGAGCCCGGACGTCGCCGGCCTCGGTCTGCGGCTGGTCCGCTCCCTGGAGGCCCCCGGCTCCGGGATGCTCGGCTCCGGCCCGATGGCCCGCGCGCTCGACGACCTGGTCACCCGTACCCGGGCCGTGACCGGGCCCGTACAGTTCCAGCGGCTGGCCGACGGGGTCCGCGATCTGCTGCTGGGCGCGGCCTGGCAGCAGGCGAACGCCGGCCGCGGTGTCGTGCCGAGCCCCGCCGAGTACGCCGCCGGGCGCATCGCGGACGTCGGAACGCGGTTCGACGCCGCCTTCGTCGAGATCGCCAATGGTGCCGAAATCCCCGGCGACCGGCTCCACTCCGGTCCTGTCCGCGCCCTGACCGAGGCCACGGGTTTCATCGCGGCCTGCGACAACGATCTGCTCTCCGCGGCCAAGGAGGCCGGGGAGAAAACCGCCGCTCCGAACCTCGTGCGGGTCCTCGCCCATCACCACCGCTGCTCGGAGCGGCAGGCCCTCGCCGCCGCGCTCTCCCTGCGAGACCGGGCGATGACCCTCTTCCTCCGTCTGCGTGAGCGGACCGCGCGGGGGGCCGACAGGGCTCTCCGTCGCCATCTCGACGACCTGGGCCACTGGATCGCGGGGAACATCCACTGGTCCGACACCGCCCCGCGCTACGCCAGCCCGCGCCATCTCCACCCCCTGCCCGTGCCCGGGGCGACGCTGGGGGTCACCAGGCGCCCGGGCCCGGCCGACGCGCGGCCGGGCCCGCCGGGGCTGTCCACCATCGACTGGTGGTGGGACCAGCTCGGTACCTGACGCCCGGCCCGGGCCGCGTGCCCCGGCCTGCGGACAACCCGGGCACGCGGACACCGCCTCACCGGCCGGCGAACCACCGCGCCAGCCGCCGCCACCACGGGGCGGACGCCCGCAGGGGGGACGGGCCGGTCCCGGCGGCCAGGGGATCGGCGACCCCCGCGAGGACCGGGGCCGCCGTCCGCTTCCGCGCCGCGGCGTACCCGGTTCCGTGCCCGATTGCGGCCTCTCCGGGCAGCGGCGCCCGCCGGGCGGGCGCCGGTACGGCCACGGACAGGGACGGCTCCTTCGGCTCGGGCCGCTGCGGAGTGAACTCGACCGGCAGAGCGGTGAGATGGCGTGTCATCAGAGCCGAGACCCAGCTCAGCGCCGTCTCGTCCACGGCCAGCCGCAGATCCGGGATACGTGCCAGCAGGGCCTCGACGCCGGTGTCCGCGATGGCCCGGCCGATGTCCTGGCCGGGGCATTCGTGCGGGCCGCCGCTGAAGGCCAGGTGTGAGCGGTTCCCGTGGACGGGGACGCTGGGGTCCGGGCGGATGGCCGGGTCGAGATTGCCCGCGGCCAGCCCGAGGATCAGCAGGTCACCGGCGCGGATGGACTGGCCGCCGAGTTCCGTGTCCCCGGTGGCCCACCGCCCCACGGCCGTCATCATCGGCGGTTCGTCCCACAGCACCTGTTCCATGGCGTCGGGAAGCGTCATGTGGCCGCCGGCCAGGTCGGCGCGGAAACGGCGGTCGGTGAGGACCACCCGCAGCATGTTGATGATCAGGTTTGCCGTGGTCTCGTAGGCCGCGATGAGGACCACCCGCAGGTGCTGCACCACCTCGTCGTCGGTCAGCCCGGCGGGATGTTCGATCAGCCGGCTCGCGAAGTCCTGGCCCGGCGAGGCGTGTTTGCGCGCCACCAACTGGCGCAGGGCGCGCAGGACGTAGTCGTTGCTGGCGACCGCGGTCTCCGTGCCCTTCAGCAGGTCACGGGCCGCCTCCACCAGCTTGGGGCCGTAGGACTCCGGCATGCCCAGGAGCTGCGTCATCACCAGCATGGGCAAGTGCTCGGAGAACTGCTGGACCAGGTCCGCCCTGCCCTCGGCGCAGAACCGGTCGATCAGTACGTGCGCGGAGCGGGTGACGGTGCGCCGGATGCCCCGGCGGTCGAAGCGGTCGAGGCCGTCGATGACGGCGCCGCGGAGCCGTTCGTGCTCCCGGCCGTCGACATGGGTGCACATCGGCTGCCACGCCACGACGGGGGCCAGGGGGTGATCCGGGGCGACGCGGCCCTCCCGCGCGAGGCGCCAGTGGCGGGAGTCGCGGGAGAAGCGGGAGGGGGTGCGGGCCACGTCGAGGTTCTCGCGGTAGCCGAGGACCAGCCAGGCGGGGAGGTCGCCGTGGAGCAGGACCGGGGCGACGGCGCCGTACTGGGCGCGCAGCCGTTCGTAGAGGCCCATCGGGTCGGTCTCGGCCTCGGGCCCGTAGAGCCGGATCACGCCGCCGGGCCCGTAGGCGTGGGCCGGGCAGCCGGGCGGCGGCGCGGACTCGGCGGAGGAGGCGCGGCGGAGGGGCGCGACGGTGGCGGTACGGGGTCCGTGGCGGTACGGGCGCCGGTTCGGCGCCGGGGGCGGCGGGGTCGGGTGGCGGGACGGTCACAAGGACTCCGGGGTTGCGGTGGCGAGGGTGTGCAGATAGCGCATGAGCGTCAGCAGGGCGTCCCGGCAGGAGCCGCGGTCGCGGGCGTCGCAGGTGACCATCGGCACCGAATCGGGCAGGTCCATCGCCGCGCGCAGCTCGGACACCGGGTAACGGGGCGACTCGGGGAAGTCGTTGACGACGACCACGAAGGGGACGCCGCGCTCCTCCAGCCGGCCGACGACGTCGAAGCTGACCTCCAGGCGGCGGGTGTCGATGAGGACGAGCGCGCCCAGGGCCCCTTCGAAGAGGCCGTTCCAGAGGAACCAGAAGCGCTCCTGGCCGGGGGTGCCGAAGAGGTACAGCACCAGTTGTTCGTTGATGCTGATCCGGCCGAAGTCCATGGCGACGGTGGTCTCGGTCTTCCGCTCGACACCGGCGATGTCGTCGACGCCGACCCCGGCCCGGGTCATCGTCTCCTCGGTGGTGAGCGGGCGTATCTCGCTGACCGAGCCGACCAGGGTGGTCTTGCCGACGCCGAAGCCGCCGACGATGACCACCTTGACCGCGGACGTGGCCGTGGCGGGGAGGGCGTCCTCGCTGCGCGGGCCGGGGAGCGTGTCAGAGGTTCTGTAGTCCATGCATCACCGCCTTGAGGAGGTCCGCGTCGGGCAACGCGGCGGTGGGGATCGGGGCGCGGGCTTCCATGCGCCCGTCGGCCAGCAGGTCGGTGAGGAGCGCGGTGACCGTGCTGACGGGCAGCACCAGATGGGCGGAGATCTCGGCCACCGAGAGCGGGTAGTGGCACATCCGCAGCATGGCCGCGTGCTCGGGCTGCAGGCCCGGCTTCGGCACGTCCCGGGACACGATGAGGGTGACCAGGTCGAGGTCGGCCGTCCTGCCGCGGGCCCGGCCGCGGCTGCCGGTGAGTACGTACAGCCGCTCGGGGGCGCCTTCCTCCCAGTCCTCGCCGGGCCCGCTCATGTGATCTGCTCGTCCACGCGCGGCGGGCTGCTGAGATGCTCGCCGATTCTGGCGACCAGGTCGCGCATGCGCTGCCCCATCAGCCCGGCGTCGACGCCGTCGTCGGCCAGCACGGCCAGATAGGCGCCGGCGCCGGCCGCCATGAGGTAGAAGAAGCCGCCGCTGACCTCGATGACGACCAGTCTCATCTGCCCGGTGCCGTGCGGGAATTCGGCCGCGATCGCGCCGGACAGGCTCTGCAGTCCGGCGCAGGCGGCGGCAAGCCGGTCGGCGGTGTCGCCGTCGGTGCCGTGCTGCGCCATGCACAGGCCGTCCGCGGAGAGCACCACGATGTGCCGGGTCTGCGGGACGCTCGTGGCGAGATCCCTGAGCATCCAGTCCATGTTGAGCCGCTGCTGTGTCACGTTTCTACTCATCCCTGTCCACCGAGTCGTCACTGTTCGGACGCGCGGCCCGCGGCGCCGGCGCCTCTCCGTTGATGCCGCTCTGGAAGGCGGCCAGCCACAGACCCGGCTTGACCTGCTCCGCTGCCGCGGGCGGCCGGGGCGGAGCGGCTGACCGGGCGGGCGCCGCGGCCCGGGGGCGACGCCGGGGTGCCGGCGGCGGCGCTGCGGCAGCCCGTTGGCGTTGCGGCCGACCGCCGCGGGGTCCTCCTCCATGGCCGCTCCGTTCGGCCGGGGCAGCGGCGTCGGCGTGGGCCGCGTCCTGCGCTTGGGCGGCGGAAGGGTGGCGGCACGGGCGACGGAGCCGCCGGGGGTGGGCGTGGCGGTGATGAGGTCCTGCGGGACGATCAGGACGCAGCGGACGCCCCCGTAGGCCGAAGGGCGCAGCGACACCCGGAAGTCGTGGGTCTGCGCCAGCCGGCCCACCACGGCGAGGCCCAGCCGGGGGGTTTCGCCGAGGTCGTTGAGGTCGATGCCGGCGGACGCCTGGGCCAGGACGCGTTCGGCGCGGCGGCGGGCCTCCTCGGTGAGGCCGACGCCGGCGTCCTCGATCTCGACGGCGATGCCGGACTGCACCTCGACGGCGGTGAGGTGGACCCGGGTCTGCGGGGGCGAGTAGCGGGTGGCGTTGTCCAGCAGCTCGGCCAGGGCGTGGATGAGGGACTCGACGGCGGGTCCGACGATGGCGGCCTCGGCGACGGAGTGCAGGTCGACCCGCTGGTAGTCGATGATGCGGGACATGGCGCCGCGCAGGACGTTGAAGAGCGGGACGTTCTGCTGCCACTGGCGGCCGGGACGTGAGCCGCCGAGGACGGCGATGCTGTCGGCGAGCCGGCCGATGAGGGCGGTGCCGTGGTCGAGGTGGAGGAGGTCGCCGAAGAACTCCGGTTCGTTGCCGTGCCGGTCCTCCATCTCCCGCAGGTCCTGGGCCTGCTGGTGGACGATGGCCTGGACGCGGCGGGCGATGTTGACGAAGGCGCGGTGGGCGGATTCGCGCAGGTCCTCCTCGGCGCGGACCGCTTCGAGGACGGAACGGAGCACCGCCTCGTGGGCGGCGTGGAACCGGGGGTCGGTGCCGGGTGTGTAGGCGACGCCCTCCAGCACCTCCTCGACGGAGGCTCCGCGCTGGAGGCGTTCGACGGCCACGGGCAGCAGTTCTCCCGCGAGCCGTTCGGTCTCGGCCTCCTGTTGGGCGAGGCGGCGGCCGAGCGCGGCCTCCTGTTCGGCGGCGCGCCGCCGCAGTGCGTGGATCAGGCGTCCGCGCCGTACCGCCTCGGCCGCGGCGATCGCCACGGCGGCGGTGGCGACGGCACCGCACCAGGCGACCGGGGCGCGGGCCCCGCCGGGGACGCCGAGGACGGCGACGACCGCGCAGAGAGCCGTCACGGCGGGTGGGAACAGCCACAGGAGCGCGGAGGCGGGCCGCCGACCTCCTGGTGACGAGCCGGCACGAACCATCAATGTCTCAAACCCTTGCGGAAGGAATAGGGGTGTCGGCCGGTGCGTCGGGGCACCGGCGGGGGCCGCCGCCGCAATCCGCGTTCCCGGGGAATGGCGGCGCCGCGGCAGCCGGGGGCGGCCTGCGGAAATCGCCGCAACCCGCCTGCGAGACATGGAGCATAGCCCTTTCATTCTTCCCGACGGGATGAAGATGTCCTTTTCTCAGGAATATGCTGTTGGACCTTTCACATCACATAAAAAAGTGGTCGGACTTTTGCACCGGGATTGCTTTACCGATCCATTCCGTCCGGTAATTCCGGGCTGACCTGCGGGAATACCCGGGGTCCCCCGGATGGCGCCGTCCCGGTTCCTCCGGCTGCCCCGCCCGAGTGGTGAGCGGACGTACCCCGCCACAGGCTGGTGATCGCCTGTCTGTCCCCATCCGGCACCCCCTTCGACGTGCGGCGAGGTCCGGCCATGCAGCCACCACCGGTCACCGGTACCCGGGACGAGCGGCCGCGGCGGCGGCCGCGGCGGACACCGGGGCGGATCCCCTGGCGCCGGCCGCGGCGCGCCCCGCGCGGCGCCCCGGCCGGCGGCTCCGTGCCCGGGGCCGTCCCGCCGGGGGCCGCCGCGCCCGGAGCCGCCCGGCCCGGGGCCGCCGGCGCCGGGTGGGCCGCCCGCGCCGTGCCGTACGGTCCCGCCGCCGTCGCCGTCTTCTTCACCCTGGCGCAACTGGCGCTGGTCGTCCCCGGCACCGGCCTCGGCTGGGACGAGACCGTGTACGTCAGCCAGGTCAGCTCCCACGCACCGGCCGCGTTCTTCAGTGCCCCGCGTGCCCGCGGCATCACCTATCTCGCCGCGCCGGTGGCCGCCCTCACCGACGCCGTCCCGCCGCTGCGCGTCTGGCTCGCGCTGCTCAGCGGGGCCGGGCTCTTCCTCGCCCTGCGGGTGTGGCGCGGTCTGCTGCCGGCGGCGGTGCTCACCCTGGCCGGGGGCCTCTTCGCCGGGCTCTGGGTCACCCTCTTCTACGGTCCGCTGGTGATGCCCAACCTCTGGGTCGCGCTGGCCGCACTGTTCACCACGGGCTGTCTGCTGCGGGCCGTGCGGAACCCGTCCTCCCGGTGGGCCCCGGCCGGAGTGTGCGCGGGGGTCGCCCTCGTCGCCCTGATGCGCCCCTCCGATGCCCTGTGGCTCGCCCTGCCGCTGGGCGCCGCCCTGCTGCTGGTCCGCTCCTGGCGGCGCCCGCTGCTGCTGGCCGCCCTGGTGGCGGGCGGCGCGCTGGGCAGCGCGGAGTGGGTGGCCGAGGCGTACACCGCGTACGGCGGCCCGGCGGCCCGGCTCCGGCGGGCCAGCGAGATCCAGGGCCATCTCGCCCCGTACTTCTCCGTGGACGACCACATCCGCGCCCTCGGCGGCCGCACCCTGTGCCGGCCCTGTGACGTACCGTGGCGGAACCCCGCCACCGGTCTGTGGTGGTTCGCCCTCCCGCTGCTCGCCACCGGGGGCGTCCTCGCCGCGCGCCGCTCCCGGTACCGGGCCGAGATCCTGCTGCCCGCGCTGGCGGGGCTCGGGCTCGCCCTGCCGTATCTGTTCCTGGTCGGCTACGCGGCGCCGCGCTTCCTGCTGCCCGCGTACGCGCTGCTGTCCCTGCCGGTCGCCTACGGCCTGTTCCGGCTGGCGCAGCGGGTGCGGGAGGCCCGGCCCGGGCTGCGTCCGGCCGCCGCCGCGCTGTCCGTGACGGTGCTGGGCCTGCATCTGGGCGTGCAGTTCACCGTGCTCCACTCCACGGTCTCCTCCTTCCGGGTCAACGGAGAGAGGCTGGACCGGATGGCGGCCGAGCTGGGCCGTCAGGGGGTCCGGCCGCCCTGTGTCGTCTCCGGCCCGGACGCGGTGCGGATCGCCTTCCGGGCCGGCTGCTCCTCTCGGCAGGTGGGCGGGCACGACGGCAGCATCACGCACGCGGCCCTGCGGGCGACGGCGGAGACCCGGCCCGTCGCCGTCCTGGTGACGAACGGCGCCGAGCCGCCGCCGTACGCCCGGGCCTGGCGCTCCCGGCCGCTGCCGGACTTCGGACCGTGGCGGTTCCGCGCCTATCTGTCACCGGCGGCCCGGCCGGACACCGGCCCGGTCACGGCCCGTGACTGACGGCGGCCGGCCGTCACGGGACGCGAGGAGGGGACGGAGGGAAGGGACGGACAAGGAACCGGGACGCAGGCAGGGGCCCGCACAGCGAAAGGCGGCCCTCCGGGACAGCCGTGGGGCTGTTCCGGAGGGCCGCCCTGGTGCGGTCGCTCCCTCGGCGCTGTCCGTCAGAGGGTGACGCCGCGCTGCTTCAGGAAGGCCACCGGGTCGATGCCGGAGCCGTAGTTCGGGGTGGTGCGGGTCTCGAAGTGCAGGTGCGGGCCGGTGGAGTTACCGGTGGAACCGACCTTGCCGATCTCCTGCCCGGTGGTCACCTGGGTGCCGACCGGAACGGTGATCTTCGACAGGTGGGCGTACTGGGTGAAGGTGCCGGCGTCGTGCTTGACCACGATGTTGTTGCCGTACGCGCCACCCCAGCCGGCCTGGACCACGGTGCCCTGGTGCACGGTCTTCACCGAGGTACCGGTCGGCGCGGCGAAGTCCTGGCCGGAGTGCTTGTTCGCCCAGCGGTCACCACCGATACCGAAGGTGGAGCCCTTCACATAGCTGTCCACCGGCTTCACCCAGGAAGCGGGAGCCTTCGCGGCGGCCTGGGTGACGGTCTGACGCTTCGAACGGTCGGCGGCCTCCTGGCCGGCACGCTCGGCGGCGGCGGCCTCGGCCGCGGCCTTGCCCTCGGCGGCCTTCTTCTGCGCCTCGGCCTGGGCGGTGACCGCCTCGGAGGCGGCGCGCGAGTCCGCGGCCTCGGTCGCGGTGGTCCCGGTGGCGGGGTTCTCGGTCTCGCCCTGGGTGCCCAGCGCGACTCCGGTCCCCAGCACGGCGGTGGCTCCGACACCGGCGGCCATGAAGGCGGCGCGGCGGCGCAGGGGAGTCATGTCGGTGAGGATCTGAGCGTGCTTGAACATCAGGAGTTACCTCCGGAGTGGGGGGTTTGCGCGATTTGCGGATTTCGTCCGCTTGCGCCCTACCTTGGTAACCCGCCCCGCCCAGGGGTTCAAGCACCCCCACTCCTACCGGAGGTCGTAGCCGCACCCCCGAGCGCCACCTGAGGAATCCCGCCGCCGGTACGCCGCCCGCATCCGGCGCACGCCCTCCGCGTACGGGAGGAACCGGCCCGCTCCCCCGCGCCCCGTCCCGTAAACACCCCGTTTGCGCCACCCTTCGCTCACGCCGCGCGCATGCGGCGTCCGGCGGCTGCCCGCGCCGGGAGCGGGGCCGCCGGCCCGGGCCTCCTATCCCCCGTAGTACGTGAGGCGGGCCACGTGCGGCAGGTCACCGGAAACCAAGGTCATCGACTTCTCGAAGGGCTTTCCGGGGGCTCCGTGAGCGGCGCTCCGGCCGGCCGGCACGGCCGACGGGGAGCCACGGGGCCGGCACTCCGCGCAAGGACCGGGGCCCTGGAGCGGCCGGGCAGGACGGGACAGCCGGCCCGGCGAGCGGGCGGCCGGCGGCCCGCCCCCGGCATACGCGCCGGGAGCCGTCCCGGTTCCACCCGGCAGGGGGCGGGGCCACGGCCGGGAGACCGGGCCCCGTCCGGCTCGGCTCTCCGTCCGGCTCAGCTCTCCCCGCCCTCCAGATCGCCCTCGGTCTCCAGGAAGGTCCGGCGGAGCTCTTCGAGCACGGCCGGGTCCGGCTCCGCCCACATGCCGCGGCTCTCGGCCTCCAGCAGGCGTTCCGCCATGCCGTGCAGCGCCCAGGGGTTCGCCTCGCGGAGGAAGTCGCGGTTCTCCGGGTCCAGCACATAGGTGCGGGCCAGCGTGTCGTACATCCAGTCGGCGACGACGCCGGTCGTGGCGTCGTAGCCGAAGAGGTAGTCGACGGTGGCGGCGAGTTCGAAGGCGCCCTTGTAGCCGTGGCGGCGCATCGCCGCGATCCACCGCGGGTTGACGACCCGCGCGCGGAAGACCCGGGAGGTCTCCTCGGTGAGGGTGCGGGTGCGGACCGTTTCCGGGCGGGTGCTGTCGCCGATGTACGCGGCGGGGGCGGTGCCCCGGAGCGTGCGGACGGCGGCGACCATTCCGCCGTGGTACTGGAAGTAGTCGTCGGAGTCGGCGATGTCGTGTTCGCGGGTGTCGGTGTTCTTGGCGGCCACGGCGATGCGCCGGTAGGCGCTCTCCATCTCGTCGCGCGCCGCGCGGCCGTCGAGTCCGCGGCCGTAGGCGTAGCCGCCCCAGACCGTGTAGACCTCGGCGAGATCGGCGTCGGTGCGCCAGTCGCGGCTGTCGATGAGCTGGAGCAGGCCCGCCCCGTAGGTGCCGGGCCGGGAGCCGAAGATGCGGGTGGTGGCGCGGCGTTCGTCGCCGTGCTCGGCGAGATCGGCCCGGGCGTGGGCCCGGATGTGGTTGTCCTCGTCGCTCTCGTCCAGCGAGGCCGCCAGCCGTACGGCGTCGTCCAGGAGCCCGATGACATGGGGGAAGGCGTCGCGGAAGAAGCCGCTGATGCGCAGGGTGACGTCGACGCGCGGGCGCCCGAGGTCGGCGAGCGGTACGGCTTCGAGTCCGGTGACGCGCCGCGAGGCGTCGTCCCACACCGGCCGGATGCCGAGCAGGGCGAGCGCCTCGGCGATGTCGTCGCCGGCGGTGCGCATCGCGCTGGTGCCCCACAGGGAGAGGCCGACGGACTCGGGCCAGCGGCCGGTGTCGGCGCGGTAGCGCTCCAGGAGGGAGTCGGCGAGCGCCGATCCGGTCTCCCAGGCGAGCCGGCTGGGGACGGCCTTGGGGTCGACGGAGTAGAAGTTGCGGCCGGTCGGCAGCACGTTGACGAGTCCGCGCAGCGGCGAGCCGGACGGCCCGGCGGGAACGAAGCCGCCGGCGAGGGCGTGCACGGAGTTCCGTATCTCGTCACCGGTGGCGGCCAGCCGGGGCACCACCTCGCGGGCGGCGAAGCGGAGTACGGCGGCGACGGCGGCGGGGTCCTCGCGGGGGCCGTCCGGGAGACCGGGGGCCGGCTCGGCGGTCCGCCCCGTGTCCGCGCCGGCCGTGGCCCCGGCGCACACCCGTGCGACCGCCGGCTCCACGGCGTCGGGGTCCCAGTCCGCTTCCTCCATGGCCTCGACCAGGGCTCGGGCCCGCTCCTCGGCCGCGTCCGCCCCGGTGCGGGAGGCCGCCGACTCGTCCAGGCCGAGGGCTTCGCGCAGCCCGGGCAGGGCGGTGGTGCCGCCCCAGATCTGCCGGGCGCGGAGGACGGCGAGGACGAGGTTGACCCGCTCCGGCCCGGCCGGTGCCTGCCCGAGCACATGGAGCCCGTCACGGATCTGCGCGTCCTTGACCTCGCACAGCCATCCGTCGACGTGCAGCAGGAAGTCGTCGAAGCCGTCGTCGTCCGGGCGGTCGTCCAGGCCGAGGTCGTGGTCGAGCCGGGCCGCCCGGATGAGGGTCCAGATCTGGGCTCGGATGGCGGGGAGCTTGGCGGGGTCCATCGCGGAGATGGACGCGTATTCGTCCAGCAGTTGTTCGAGGCGGGCGATGTCCCCGTAGGACTCGGCCCGCGCCATGGGCGGTACGAGGTGGTCGACGAGGGTGGCGTGGGCGCGGCGCTTGGCCTGGGTGCCCTCGCCGGGGTCGTTGACGAGGAACGGGTAGACCAGCGGAAGGTCGCCGAGCGCGGCGTCGGGCGCGCAGCCCGCGGAGAGCGCCGCGTTCTTGCCCGGCAGCCACTCCAGGTTGCCGTGCTTGCCGAGGTGGACCATGGCGTCGGCGCCGAAGCCGCCGTCCCCGGCGCGGGCGGCGATCCAGCGGTAGGCCGCCAGGTAGTGGTGCGAGGGCGGCAGATCGGGGTCGTGGTAGATCGCGACGGGGTTCTCGCCGAAGCCGCGCGGCGGCTGGATCAGGACCAGCAGGTTGCCATGGCGGAGGGCGGCGAGGACGATCTCGCCGTCCGGGTCCCGGCTGCGGTCCACGAACAGCTCGCCGGGCGGCGGCCCCCAGTGCTCCTCGACCCGCTCGCGCAGTCCGCGCGGCAGCTGCCCGTACCAGCGGCGGTAGTCGGCGGCGGGGATGCGGACGGGGTTGCGGGCGAGCTGCTCCTCGGTGAGCCAGTCCTGGTCGTGCCCGCCGGCCTCGATCAGGGCGTAGATCAGTTCGTCGCCGTTCCCGGAGGCGAGCCCGGGGAGCGCGCCGGGCCCGTCGGCCGGGCCGAGGTCGTAGCCCTCCGCGCGCAGAGCGCGGAGCAGGGCGACGGCGCTGGCGGGGGTGTCGAGGCCGACGGCGTTGCCGATCCGGGAGTGCTTGGTGGGGTACGCGGACAGCACGAGCGCGAGGCGTTTGCGCGCGGCCGGGATGTGCCGGAGCCGGGCGTGGCGCACGGCGGTCCCGGCGACGCGGGCCGCGCGTTCGGGGTCGGCGGCGTAGACGGGGAGCCCGTCCTCGTCCACCTCCTTGAAGGAGAACGGCACGGTGATCAGCCGGCCGTCGAACTCGGGTACGGCGATCTGCGTGGCGGCGTCCAGCGGCGACAGCCCCTCGTCGCTCTCCTCCCAGGCGGCGCGCGGCCCGGTGAGGCAGAGCGCCTGCAGGATCGGTACGTCGAGGGCGGCGAGGGCGCCCGCGTCCCAGGACTCGTCGTCCCCGCCGGCGGAGGCCGCGGCGGGCTTGGTTCCGCCGGCGGCGAGGACGGTGGTGACGACGGCGTCGGCCGCGCCCAGCGCCTCGATCAACTCGGGTTCGGGGGCGCGGAGGGAGGCCACGTACAGCGGCATCGGGCGTCCGCCGGCCTCTTCGACGGCCCGGCAGAGGGCTTCCACGAAGGCGGTGTTGCCGCTCATGTGGTGGGCCCGGTAGTAGAGCACGGCGATGACCGGACGGCCGCCGTCCCCGGCGGTGCCGTCCCCGGCGGTGGCGGGAGCCGCCGCGGGCGCGGGGTGCGCTCCAGCGGGCCCCAGCTCGGGGCGGGTTCGGGCGGGGCGAAGCCGTGGCCGGTCAGCAGCACCGTGTCGGAGAGGAACCGGGCGAGCTGCCCGAGGTTGGCCGGGCCGCCGTGGGCCAGATAGGCGTGGGCCTCCGCGGCGATGCCGACGGGGACGGTGGAGGCCGCCATCAGCTGGGCGTCGGGGGCCTGTTCACCGCTGAGGACGACGACCGGGCGCTCCCCGGCGAGCAGCGCGTCCAGCCCGTCCTGCCAGGCGCGGATGCCGCCGAGCAGCCGCACGACGACGAGGTCGGTGCCCTCCAGCAGCGCGGGCAGGTCGTCGAGCCGGAGCCGGGCCGGGTTCCCCAGCCGGTACGGGACGGGGCCCCCGGCGGCGCGGGCGCTCAGCAGGTCGGTGTCGGAGGTCGACAGCAGCAGGATCACGGGCACTCGCTTCGCGGTGTCGTGGCGGACCGGCGGGCGGGCCCGGCCTGCCGGAGGGGATCGGCGGTGCTCCGGGCCGGGCGGGGCACGACCGGAGGCGGGCGGGCCGTGCGGAGTCCGGCCGGGCCGGGCGGTGCGGGTCCGCAGGGGCCGGATCCGGGAGACCGGCACCGGGGAGCGCGGCGTGCGGAAACCCGGCGTGCGGGAACGCGGGGTCCGGGACGGAGCCGCGGAGGTTGTCCGGGAACGACGGAACCGGGGGCGGCGGAGCCGACCACGGCAGGGCCGAGAGCGCATGCGGCAGCGTGCCTTCCTCGGGGTCCTCGCCCCGGGTCGGTGGCGGACGGCGGGAGTTCCTGACTCACGCGGCGTGCTGCTGCCGCGCTCACAGTGGCGGGACCGTGCCGGATTCACACCGGCTTCCTCCCCTGGCGCCGTCCATGGCGTCGTCGGACCCGCTCGGGGCCCGACGGTGAGCATAGTAAGGGCAGCGGGGCGGCTCGCGGCACGGTGCCTCCGCGGCCGGCCGGCGGTGACCGAGAGAACACCGGCCGCCGCGGACCTCCGGAACACCGGTGCGCATCGCACCATCCCGGTCAAAACCGGAAAGGTCTCCGGCTCCGGGCACGGGCCGTCCGGCCACCGCGGCGCGGAAACCGGTGCCGGGCGGACACCCGCCCCTGATCAGGGATTTCCGGGGCCGCGGAGAGGCCCGTCCGGGCGGCACCGGTCGCCGGCCACCGCCGTCCGCCCGCGACCACGAGACCCCACGGGGCCCACCCGCGGGCATCTGTATGCTCGCCGCCATGCCCTCCCCCGCCACACCCTGCCCCGGCGTGCCCGGACCGCCCCGGCGCAGCCGCGACGACGCCTGCCCCGGTGCTTTGCGCCTGCACATCGCGGATGACGGCGCCTTGGCGCGAATACGCCTGCCGGGCGGTTTTCTGACGAGCCGTCAGGCTCACTGCCTCGCTTCCATCGCGGAGGATCTGGGGAACGGGGAACTCGAACTGACCTCCCGTGGCAATGTGCAGGTGCGCGAGCTTCCCGGTGATTGCGGTCGCCAACTCGCCGACCGGCTGCGCCCCGTGGGACTCCTCCCCTCGGACACCCATGAGCGCGTCCGGAATGTGGTGGTCTCCCCGCTGACCGGACTCGACGGCAGGGGCTGCGCGGACGTCGGGGGGTGGGTCCGCGAACTGGACGCGCTGCTCTGCGCCAACCCGGGCGCGGCGGCGCTTTCCGGACGTTTTCTCTTCGCCGTGGACGACGGGCGCGGGGATGCCGCCGCGCTCGGCGCGGATGTGACGATCATCGCAACACCCGGCGGCGGTGCGGAGCTCCGCACCGGGGCGGGCGGCCCCCGGCTGCGGGTCGCGGCCGAGGACGCGGCGCGGGCCGCCGTAACCGCCGCCGAAGCGTTTCTGCACGCCGCGGCGGAGAGCGGCACCCGGGCCTGGCGCGTCCGGGACCTTCCGCGCCGGGGCGCCGGACCCGGCGCGGGCGAAACCGGTGAATCCGGCGGGCCCGCTGAGTCCGGCGAACGCACCGAACCGCCCTCCGCCTCCTCGGCGTCATCCGGTGCCCCGGGCCGGCCCGCCCTGGACGAGGCCTTGCTGGGGCGTCACCTCTCCCGCGCGGGTGTCGCGTGGACACCGGCCGAGCAGCCGCCGCCCGACCCCGGCCCGCGCGAGGGCGACAGCCCGGCGCCCGGCCCCGCGCCCGGGCTGATCCGCGCCCCCGGCTCCGGCGGCCGGTGCGCCCTGTCCGTGTCCGCGCCCCTGGGCCGGTACACGGCCGCCCAGTGGCGGCTGCTGGCGGAGACGGCCGACCGCTCGGGTGACGCGGAGATCCGCACCACCCCGTGGCGCGGGGTCGTCGTCCCCGGCCTCTCGCGGGACGCGGGCCCCGCCGCTCTGCGGCGGCTGGCCGGCGCCGGCCTCGTCACCGCCCCCGGCTCCCCCTGGTACGCGATCGGTTCCTGCACCGGGCGGCCCGGCTGCGCCAAGTCCCTGGCGGACGTACGGACCGACGCCGCGCGGGCCGTGGGCACGGGCCCCGCGGAGCGTGCGGCGGTCCCCGGCGGCCCGTCCGCGGCACCTGCCACGGACGGGCCGGCCCGGGCTCCGCGTCCCGCGGCTCCCGCGGCTCCCGCGGTTCCCGCGCCGGGCACCACGGCCGGCACAGCCGGCGTCCCCGTTCCCCCGACCGGCGCCTCCGGCCTTCCGGTTGACGCCTCCGCCGCTCCGGCCGGCACCGCCGAGTCCGATGACGGCACGGCGGCGCCCCCGCCCGTGTACTGGTCCGGCTGCGAGCGCCGCTGCGGTCGTCCGGGCGGCGGCGCCTGGATCGACGTCCTCGCCACCGGCGACGGCGCCTACCGGGTGGCCGTCAGCGGCGCGCTGCCGGAGGGCCGTACGGCCCCGCGACCGGTGCGGGTACCGCCCGGGCGGACCGCCGCCGCCATCGCGGCGGCCCGCGCGGCGAGCACCGCCGACGCCGGGCACCCGGCGCACGCCACCGGCGCGGCGGACGGAACGAGCGCCGCGCCGGGCGGGGCGGAAGGCACCGCCGGCCCCCGCGGCGAGGACAGGCCCCAGCAGCCCGGGCACCCCGGCACTCCGGACGGCACCGGCGGCCCGGACGGCACGACACGAGCGAGGACCCCGTGACCCGTTACGCGTACGAGAAGGACGGGGCGGCCATCTACCGCCAGTCCTTCGCCACCATCCGCGCCGAGGCGGACCTCGGCGGCCTGCCCGCGGACGTGTCCCGGGTCGCGGTCCGGATGATCCACGCCTGCGGCATGACCGACCTCGTCGGCGACCTCGGCTACACCCCCGGGGTCGTGGCCCGCGCCCGGGAGGCGCTGCTCGCCGGGGCGCCGGTGCTCTGTGACGCGCGGATGGTCGCCAGCGGGGTCACCCGCAAGCGGCTGCCCGCGGACAACGAGGTGCTGTGCACCCTCTCCGACCCCGCCGTTCCCGCGCTGGCGCGCGAACTCGGCACCACGCGCAGCGCGGCCGCCCTGGAGCTCTGGCGCGACCGCCTGGACGGCGCCGTGGTCGCCGTCGGCAACGCGCCGACGGCCCTCTTCCGGCTGCTGGAGATGGTGGCGGAGGGCGCGCCGCGCCCGGCGGCGGTCATCGGCGTACCGGTCGGCTTCATCGGTGCGGCGGAGTCCAAGGAGGCCCTGGCCGCGCACCCGTCGGGCCTCGAACACCTGGTGGTGCGGGGGCGGCGCGGCGGCAGCGCGATGGCCGCCGCCGCGATCAACGCGATGGCGAGTGAAGAAGAATGAGCGAGCAGCAGGAGCGGCACACGGCACCGGAGGCGGCCACGGGCCGGCTCTACGGGGTGGGCCTCGGCCCGGGCGATCCGTCCCTCATGACCGTGCGCGCCGTGGAGGTCGTCGCCGGGGCGGACGTCGTGGCGTACCACAGCGCCCGGCACGGCCGGAGCATCGCCCGCTCCATCGCCGGGCGCCATCTGCGTCCGGACCACATCGAGGAGCGGCTGGTCTACCCGGTCACCACGGAGACCACCGACCACCCCGGCGGCTACCGGGGCGCCCTGGAGGAGTTCTACGAGGAGGCCGCCGCCCGGCTCGCCGCCCATCTGGACGCGGGGCGTTCGGTGGCGCTGCTCGCCGAGGGCGATCCGCTCTTCTACGGCTCGTACATGCACATGCACAAGCGGCTCGCGCACCGCTACCCGACCGAGGTCGTCCCCGGTGTCACCTCGGTGAGCGCCGCCGCGGCGCGGCTCGGCACCCCGCTGGTGGAGGGCGAAGAGGTGCTGACGGTCCTCCCCGGCACCCTGCCGGAGGAGGAGCTGACGGCCCGGCTGGCGGCCGCCGACGCGGCCGCCGTCATGAAGCTCGGCCGGACGTTCCCCGCCGTGCGGCGCGCGCTGGAGCGGTCGGGACGGCTGGCCGAGGCGCGGTACGTGGAGCGGGCCACGATGGCGGCGGAGCGCACGGCGCCGCTGGCGGAGGTGGACCCGGGCTCGGTGCCGTACTTCTCGGTGGCGGTCCTGCCCAGCCGCGTCGGCGCACCGCACGGGGACCCCGCACCCGGCGGTCCGGCCACGACGGCGGACCCGGCCGTCACAGCGGGCACGGCCCCGGCTGCCGCACACCCGGAACCCCCGGCCGCCGCGCCGCCCGCCGGCGAGGTCGTCGTGGTCGGGCTCGGCCCGGCCGGGCCGCTGTGGCTGACGCCGGAGGCGCGCGGTGCACTGGCCGCCGCCGGGGACCTGGTGGGCTACACCACCTATCTCGACCGGGTGCCGGTGCGGCCCGGGCAGCGGCGCCACGCCTCCGACAACAAGGTGGAGTCCGAACGGGCCGAGTTCGCCCTCGACCTGGCGCGGAAGGGCCGCCGGGTCGCCGTGGTCTCCTCCGGGGACCCGGGGGTGTTCGCGATGGCGACCGCCGTCCTGGAGGTGGCCTCGGCGGACCCGTACCGCGAGGTGCCCGTCCGGGTGCTGCCCGGGATGACGGCGGCGCACGCGGCCGCCGCCCGCGCGGGCGCGCCCCTCGGCCACGACTACGCGGTGGTGTCGCTCTCCGACCGGCTGAAGCCCTGGGAGGTGATCGCCGGGCGGCTGCGGGCCGCGGCGGGCGCCGACCTGGTGCTGGCCCTCTACAACCCCGGCTCGCGCAGCCGCGTCCACCAGGTGGGCAAGGCCCGCGAACTGCTGCTGGAGCACCGGGCCCCGCACACGCCGGTCGTGGTGGCCCGGGACGTGGGCGGCCCGGAGGAGAGCGTCCGGATCGTACGGCTGGCCGAACTCGACCCGGACGAGGTCGACATGCGCACCATCCTGCTGGTCGGCTCGACGCAGACCCGCGCGGTCACCCGCGGTGACGGCAAGGAGATCGTCTGGACCCCCCGCCGGTACCCGGACCGGTGACGACGCGGGAGACCGTGGTGGGCGGGCCCGGGAGCACGGGCCCGCGCGGGGCACCGCACCGGATGCGCGCCGCGCCCGCGCCGGGCGGCGGCCGGCCACCGCGGGACCGCCGCCGTCCGGGCGGCGGCGGACCGCACGGGGGCTCCCGTCACCCCGTACGGCCCCGCAGCCACGCGACCGCTCCGGCCACGTCAGCCACCGCCGGCACCCCCGCCGGCACCTCCGGACGCCGCACGACGACCACCGGCAGCCCGGCCCGCCGGGCCGCCGTCAGCTTGGCGGCGGTGGCCCCGGCCCCGCTGTCCTTGGTCACCAGCACGTCGATGCCGTACCGGCGCAGCAGCTCCGTCTCCCCCTCCACCGTGAACGGCCCGCGCGCCAGCAGGACTTCGGTCCGGGGCGGGAACGGCGGTTCGGGGGCGTCCACGGAGCGCACCAGGAACCACTGCCCGGTGAGGTCCGCGAAGGCGGCGAGCCCCATCCGCCCGGTCGTCAGGAACACGCGTTCCCCGAGGGCCGGGAGCAGCGCGGCGGCCTCCTCCAGGGAGGCCACGGGGTGCCAGTCGTCGCCCGGTCCGGCCGTCCAGCCGGGCCGGCGCAGGGCGAGCAGGGGAACATGGGTCTCGGCGGCGGCCCGGGCCGCGTTGCGACTGATGGTGCCGGCGAAAGGATGAGTGGCGTCGATGAGCGCGTCCACCCGGTGCTCGCGGAGCCACCGGGCCAGGCCCTCCGGGCCCCCGAATCCGCCGACGCGGACCTCGCCGGCGGGCAGCCGCGGCCGTGCGACCCGCCCGGCCAGCGAGCTGGTGACCCGCAGCCCCGGGTCGGCGGCCAGTTCCCCGGCGAGCCGCCTCGCCTCACCGGTACCGCCGAGGATCAGCACATGGCGTCGCATCCGTCCCCTCCCGGCTCCCGCGCTCCGCACTCCCGCGCCGCGGACGGCGCCGGGACATCATCTCCCGGCCCCCTTCCGCCCGTTCCGGCCGGGTACGGCCCCGGGACGGGGACGAACACCCCGACGATCCCGGGCCGCTCGTCCGTCCGCCACCACCCACCCGCCCGGAGCACCGCATGACCGCCCCTGAACCGCCCCACGCCACCGGAGCCGCGGACAGCCCTGTTTCCGGGACCCCCGGCGCACCCGGACGCCTCGGACACCCCCGGCGCCGCGAACCCCGACGACATCACCGGCACCGCGGGCGCCCCGGGCACCGAAGACGCCGGGGCCCCCGCGCACGCCCCCGGCGGCCGCGGGGGCCCCGGCGGCCGCGCGGCGCAACTGGAACGGACCGGCCTGCGCCCCGGCTGGACCACCGGCGCCTGCGCGACCGCCGCCGCCACCGCCGCGTACACCGCGCTGCTCACCGGCCGCTTCCCGGACCCGGTGACCATCACCCTGCCCCGGGGCGAGACCCCGGCCTTCGCCCTGGCCACCGAGGAGCTGCGGCCCGCCGAGGGCCGGGCGGCGGCCGGTGTCGTGAAGGACGCGGGCGACGACCCGGACGTCACCCACGGCTCCCTGGTCCGCGCCACCGTGCGCCTGCTGCCGCCGGGCAGCGGTGTCGTGTTCCGGGCCGGACCGGGCGTCGGCACGGTGACCCGCCCCGGTCTGCCGCTGGCCGTCGGGGAGCCGGCCGTCAACCCCGTGCCCCGCCGCATGATGGGCGACCACGTCGCGGAGGTCGCGGCCCGCCACGGCGGCTCCGGTGACGTGGAGATCGAACTCTCCGTGGACCACGGCGAGGAGATCGCCCGCTCCACCTGGAACCCGCGGCTCGGCATTCTGGGCGGGCTGTCGATCCTGGGCACGACCGGCGTCGTGGTGCCCTACTCGTGCTCCGCGTGGATCGACAGCATCCGGCGCGGTATCGACGTCGCGCGGGCGGCCGGGCGCACCCATGTGGCAGGCTGCACCGGTTCCACCTCCGAGCGGACCGCCGTCGCGGAGCACGGCCTGCCGGAGGACGCGCTGCTGGACATGGGCGACTTCGCGGGGGCCGTGCTCAAGTACCTGCGGCGCCACCCGGTTCCGCGCCTCACCATCGCGGGCGGTTTCGCCAAGCTGTCGAAGCTGGCCGCCGGCCATCTGGATCTGCACTCGGGCCGCTCCCAGGTCGACAAGGGCTTCCTCGCGGACCTCGCCCGCCGGGGCGGCGCGGACGAGGAGCTGGCCGCGGCCGTGGCCGGGGCCAACACCGGCCTGGAGGCGCTCCAGCGCTGCGCGGCGCGCGGTGTCCCGCTGGGCGACCTGGTGGCGGAGGCCGCGCGCGGGACGGCGCTCGGGGTGCTGCGCGGCGAACCGGTCACCGTGGACGTGATCTGTATCGACCGCGCGGGCAGGATCGTCGGGCGCGCCGCACCGGCGGGGCCGTCCCGTGACCGCCCTCCGGGGCCCTGACCGGCCGCCCGGGCGCGGGGCGCGGCCGTTCCGTCCGCCCCGCGCGCCGGGCGCGGCCGGTCACCGTTCCGGTGCGCTCCCGCCGGCCGGGGGCCGGGGGCCGCCCTGGGCGGCGATGCCGCACCGGTCGCGCTCCGCCGAGTACAGATGGCTGTCCGGGAACTGCTCGGCGCCCAGAGCGCGGCCGACCATGATGACCGCCGTGCGCGTCACCCCGGCCGCCCTGACCTGGTCGGCGATACCGTCCAGCGGGCCCCGGAGCACCAGTTCCTCCGGGCGGCTCGCCATCGCCACCACCGCGGCGGGGCAGTCGGCTCCGTAGTGCGGCAGCAGTTCGGCGACGACCCGGTCCGCGTAGCGGGCGGCCAGGTGCAGTACGAGCAGCGCTCGGCTGCGTCCCAGGGTGGCCAGGTCCTCGCCGTCCGGCATCGGGGTGGCCTGCTGGGCGACGCGGGTGAGGATCACGGTCTGGCCGACGGCCGGCACGGTCAGCTCCCGTCCCAGCGCCGCGGCCGCCGCGGCGAACGCCGGTACGCCGGGCACCACCTCGTACGGCACGCCGGCCGCGTCCAGCCGCCGCATCTGCTCCGCGACCGCGCTGAACACCGAGGGGTCCCCGGAGTGCAGCCGGGCCACGTCGTGGCCCGCGCGGTGCGCGTCCGCCAGCTCCGCCGTGATCTGGTCCAGGTTCAGCCGCGCCGTGTCCACGAGCCGCGCGTCCGGCGGGCAGGCGGCGAGCAGTTCGCGCGGCACCAGGCTGCCCGCGTACAGGCAGACGGCGCACGACTCCAGCAGCCGCTGCCCGCGCACGGTGATCAGGTCGGCGGCGCCGGGACCGGCACCGATGAAGTACACCGTCATCGTTCTTCTCCTCGGTCCGGCCTCCCGGCCGGCATGCGCTCCGCGGACGCCGGCCCCGCCGGTGGCCGCCCTGCTGACGTTCGGTCCGCCCGCGTCACTCCGCCGGCGCCCGCTGTTCCTCCGCCCGCTGTTCCTCCGGCCCCCGCTTCCCCGGCTTGGTCACCGCCCACTGCGTGACCGGCATCGCCTGCCGCCAGCCGGTGAACCCGCCGACCGGTACGGCGCGGGAGACGGCGATCCGCACCAGCTCCCCGCCGTGCCGGCGGTACCACTCCGCCAGCAGTGCCTCGGACTCCAGCGTCACCGTGTTGGCGACCAGCCGCCCTCCGGCGGGCAGCGCCGCCCAGCACGCCTCCAGCAGTCCGGGGGCGGTGAGCCCGCCACCGACGAACACCGCGTCGGGCGGCCCGAGTCCGGTCCCCCGCCCGTCCGCGGGTCTTCCGTCCGCGGGCCCGTCCGCGAGTCCGTCCAGGGCCTCCGGGGCGGCCCCGGTGACCACCCGCAGCGCGGGCACCCCGAGCCGCTCCGCGTTACGCCGGATGCGCGCGGCCCGTACGGGGTCGCGCTCCACGCTCACCGCGCGGCAGCCGCGTCCGGCGCGCATCCACTCGACCGCGATGCTGCCGGAGCCGCCGCCGATGTCCCACAGCAGTTCGCCCGGTGCCGGGGCGAGCGCGGCCAGCGTGGCCGCCCGCACACGGCGCTTGGTGAGCTGCCCGTCGTGCTCGTACGCCTCGTCCGGGAGCCCCGGGACCGCGGACAGCCGGTGGCCGCCCGGCCCGGGCCGGCACTCGACGGCGACGACGTTCAGCGGATCGCCCGGCGGATGCGGCCAGCCGGCGGCGGTGCCCTCGAACCGGCGTTCCCGCGCGCCGCCGCCCAGCTGTTCGAGCACGGTCATCCGGCTCGGCCCGTAGCCGCGGTCGCACAGCAGTGCCGCCACCTCACCCGGGGTCCCGGCGCCCGCGCTCAGGACGAGCAGCCGCCGGCGCGCGTGCAGGGCGGCGGCCAGAGCGGCGGCGGGCCGGCCCACCAGGCTGACCACCTCGGTGTCCTCCACCGCCCAGCCCAGCCGGGCACAGGCGTACGACACCGAGGAGGCGTGGGGCAGCACCCGCAGCCGCTCCGCGCCGACGGCCGCGGCCAGGGTCCGCCCGATGCCGTGGAACATCGGGTCGCCGCTGGCCAGGACGGCCACCCGCCGCCCGGCGTGCTCGGCGAGCAGCCGGGGCACGGCGGGGCGCAGCGGTGACGGCCAGGGCACCCGTTCCGCCGTGCAGCCGGGCGGCAGCAGGGCGAGCTGGCGGGGGCCGCCGATGACGGTCCCGGCGCGGTGCAGCGCCTCCCGGGCGTCCCGCCCGAGCCCGTCCCAGCCGTCGGCGCCGATGCCGACCACGGTGACGGTGTCCGGCGTGCGGCCCGCGCCGGGGCACGGCACGTCGTCGTCGCTCATCGCGAACCTCTTCCTGGGGTGTCCTCGCCCCGGGTGCGGCGGATCGGCGACGGGCCAGTCTCCTGGCTGCCGGATCGGCGCTCGCCCCGGCCTTCCGGCCCGCGGGGGCCGTGGCTCGGATGGGGTTCGCTCCCCGGTCACAGTGGCGGGACCGCGCCGGATTCGCACCGGCTTCCTGGTTCCCGTCGCCTCGTTGGGCAGCATCCTCCCGCATCGGTGCGGGCGGGTGTGCGACGGCCTCCGTTCTTCTGTGCGACACCCGCTCTGAGCTGCGATATTAAGAAATGCATGGCTTATACATGGGTCTATGCTCCGTCCCGTGGACCCGAGACTCCCGCCGTTCCGGCCTCCCTCCCCGCCCGTTTCCCGGCCACGGGCGCCCGCGTCGGCCCGGCCGGGCCTGCCCGGCGTACCCCTCGAATCGATGTGCCCGGTGCCGTACCGCGCACAACGGGCCCGCGGCGGCGGCCCCGGCCGGTAGAAAGAGGGCCGCGGAGCGCCGCCCGGCGGCTCCGGGCCCCGCCGTCCGCGGCACGGCGGCGCCCGGACGCCAGGACGGCCGGGCGGCCGGACGACGCGGCCGCCGCCCGGCGGCAGACCTCATACCGGGGGCCTCGCCCCGCGTGCGGGCCTCCGTCATCCGCCGTCCGTCCCTTCCCAAGGTGTGCCATGGTTCGACCCTCGATCGCTTCCTCCACGTTCCGCCGCCGCTTCGTCCGCCCGGCCGCGATGCTCCTGGCCGCCGTCGCGGTCACGGACCCGTGGGCGCTGGGCGGGGTGGGCGCCGGCTGGGCCGTGGCCTGCCACGTCCTCACCGCGGCCCTGCTGGTCGGTCTCTTCGAGCGGCTGCAGAGCGCGCTGCGCGCCTGCGAGCGCGAGACGCTGGCCGCACGGGAGGAGGCCGCACGGCACGACACCGAGTGGCGTGAGTTCTGCACCCACCAGGACGCCCGGCGGGAGG
Organism: Streptomyces sp. MNU89; assembly: GCF_020982505.1. Lineage (NCBI taxonomy): Bacteria > Bacillati > Actinomycetota > Actinomycetes > Kitasatosporales > Streptomycetaceae > Streptomyces > Streptomyces sp. MNU89. The sequence goes on from NZ_JAJKLL010000001.1 coordinate 770,434, forward strand.
AAACGGTCCGGCACCTCGCCGACGTCCGGCTCCCCGCCGCCCTGGCGGGCGAACCGGTACCGGTCCCGCAGCCCGCGGAGAGCCACCCGGGCACGGCCCGGGAGTACGAGCGGGTGCTGGCGGCCGCCACCGCCGCCGTGCGGACCGTCCGCGAACGGGAGGAGTCGCTGCGCCTGGTCGTCGTGGCCCTCGCCCGCCGGGTGCAGGCGTCCTCGCACCGCATCCAGGAGGAGATGGCCGCCCTGGAGGCCCGCCACTCCGCCCACCCGGACGTCCTGGAGGCGAGCATGCGCGGCGACCACGCCGCCGCGCAGCAGGCCCGGATCGCGCAGAGTCTCGCGGTGCTGTGCGGCGAGTGGCCGGGGCAGCAGTGGCAGAAGCCGCACGCGCTGGTGGACGTGGTTCGCGCGGGGGCCTCCCGGATCGTGTCCTACCAGCGCGTCAAGGTCTGCGGCGACCAGGACATCGCGGCGGTGGCGACCGTCGTGGAACCCCTGGTGCACGTCGTGGCGGAGCTCCTCGCCAACGCCACCCAGTGTGCGCCGCCGACCACCCACGTCGAGGTGACCGTCCGCACCGTGACCCGCGGCGCCGTCATCGAGATCGACGACGCCGGTCTCGGCATGGACGAGTACGCCCTCGAACAGGCGCGGGAGATCGCCGCCGGGCGCCGGCTGCTGGGCTTCGCCGACCTCGGCGAGATCCCGCAGACGGGGCTCGCGGTCGTCGGCCGGTACGCCGAGCGGCACCGGCTCAAGGTCGACCTGCTGCCCTCCCCGTACGGCGGGGTCCGCGCGGTGGTCCTGGTGCCGGGCACCCTGCTGCAGACCCTGGAGCCGCCCGCCGTGCCCGCCTCCCGGCGCCCCTCGGCCGGCGAGACCGCGCACGCCGGGGGCGGCACCGTGCCGGCCGGCGCGACGGCCGTCGCCGGCACCGTCCCCGTACCGCCGTCCGCCGCCACGGGCGGTCCGGGACTGCCCCAGCGGCGCTCCAGCCGCCACCGCGCCGCCGTCCCGCCCCTGTCCGAGCTGACCGGTACCGGAAAGCTGCCCCTCCCCGCCGCCGCCCTCCCCGAGCGGGCCGGGGCCTGGATGGGTGCCCTCTTCGCCGGCAGCCGCGCGGGCACCGCCCGGACACGGGCGGCGGAAACGGAGGACGCGGCGGAGACGAGCGGGACGGCCGGGACGGCGGAAGCGGCCGGGACCGGGGTGGAGACCCCGGAGCCGGGGCCGTCCGCCGCGCCCCGGAGGCCCGTGGCAGCGCGTGGGCGCCTCCGGCCCCGGCGCCGCCCCCGGCCTGCCCGGCCACGACGGCACCCCCGGCCGCGACGGCCGCCCGCACCGCGACGACGATGACGCCGAAGGACACCTCACATGACGATGCATCAGATGAAGAGCCCGGCCGGCCGCGACTGGATGGTGGCGGACGTCGCCTCCGTCTCCGGTGTCCGGCACGTGGTGGTGCTCAGCACCGACGGCCTGCTGATGGCCCGTTCCGAGGGGACCGGACGGGACAGCGCCGACCGGCTCGCGGCCGCCTGCTCCGGTCTGCAGTCCCTCGCCAAGGGCCTCGGACGGGAGTTCGGCACCGGCAGCAAGGCCGTGATACAGCAAATGGTCGAATTCGACGGCGGCTTCCTCTTCATGGTCGCCGCCGGGCAGGGCTCGTATCTGGCCGTCGTCACCGACGCCGCGGTCGACCCGCAGCTGATCGCCCAGCAGATGCGCATCCAGGTCAACCGCATCGGCAGCCATCTGTCCAGCCCGCCGCGGCAAGGCGCCGTCTCATGACGGCCCCCGGGGAGTATCTGGACACCCCCCTGCGGCCCTATGTGCTCACCGGCGGACGGGCCCGCCCCAGCCGCAACACGGTCGCGCTCGACACCCTGCTCGTGGCCTCCGCGCGGGAACAGGACCTGCCCGTCTCCGCCAGCCGCCAGGAACGCGCCCTGGTACGGATGTGCGGTCGGCTGCTGTCCCTGGCGGAGGCGTCGGCGCACCTCGGGCTGCCGGTGAGCACCGTGACCGTCCTGGCCTCGGACCTCGTCGACTCGGGCCACCTCACCGCGCGCACCGGTATCCCCCCGGCCGCCCGCACGGACCGCGATCTGCTCCAGGAGGTGCTCGATGGTCTCCGCAAGCTCCGCTGACCCCCGCCTGGCCGCGGGGCGCGCCCTCCCGCCCGGCGAGCGGTATCTGCCCGACACCGTGGAGCGGGCGGTGAAGCTCCTGGTCGTCGGCGCGTTCGGGGTCGGCAAGACGACCCTGATCGGCTCGGTCAGCGAGATCACACCGCTGCGCACCGAGGAGGTCATGACGGAGGAGAGCGCCGGCGTCGACGACCTCGCCGGCCTGGCCGGCAAGACCACCACGACCGTGGCGATGGACTTCGGCCGCATCACCCTCAACCCCGGCCTCGTGCTCTACCTCTTCGGCACCCCCGGCCAGCGGAGGTTCTGGGACCTGTGGGAGGGGCTGGCCGAGGGGGCGCTGGGGGTGCTGGTGATGGTCGACACCCGCCGTCTGGAGGACAGCTTCGAGGTGCTGGAGCAACTGGAGCTGCGCGGCCTGCCGTTCGCCGTGGCGGTCAACCACTTCCCCGACACCCCGCGCCACCACACCGTGGAGGATCTGCGCCGCGCCCTCGACCTGCTGGACGAGACCCCCGTCGTGATGTGCGACGCCCGCCGGCGCCGCGCCTCCCGGGACGCCCTGATCACGCTCGTGGAGTACGTCTCCGCCACCGCCGCACAGGAGGTGCCCCGATGACCGTCCCCGCCGTGCCCCCGGGCTGCCCGGCCCACGGGATCACCACCGGTCTGACCCCCCTGGTCTCCGCGGCCGGCGCCGACGCCCGGCACGTCTACGAACGGCTGCGCGCGGAGTGGGGCAGCGTCGCCCGCGTCGAACTGGAGCCCGGCGTGCCCGGCTGGCTCGTCCTCGGCTACCGGGAAGTGCTCACCGTGACCCGGCAGGAGAAGACCTTCTCCCGCGACGCCCGCCACTGGCGCGACCTCAACGACGGTGTCGTCCGGCCCGATTCGGCGCTGCTGCCGATGATGGCGCACCGCGACAACGTCATCGGCCACGACGGCACCGAACACCAGCGGCTGCGCCGTCCCCTCGTGGACGCCGTGGCCGGCGCGGACCAGCGGCGGATGCGCCGCTCCGTGGAAGCGGTGTGCGCGGGGCTCCTCGAGGCCTTCTCGGGGCGCGGCACCGCCGACCTGGTGTCCGAATACGCCCGGGTGGTGCCGCTGCTGGCCATCGGCGGCCTGTTCGGCCTGGAGCAGACGGAGGGGCGCGAACTGCTGCGCGCCCGCGCGGCCCTGCTCTCGGGCGACGGCCGGCCGCGGCCCGGCGAAAACCGCTTCGAGGAGATCCTCTCCGCCGTGCTCCGGGACCGCCGCGAGCATCCCCGGTCCGACCTGACCTCGGCCTTCCTCGCGCACCCCGACCTGCACGACGACGCCGAGGTGCTGCGCTCCGCGATCGTCATGATCTCGGCCGGCAACGAGACGACGACCGCGTGGATCGCCAACACCCTCCGGCTGATGCTGACCGATCCCCGCTTCCGGGGCCGGCTGCACGGCGGACGGCTCGGCGTCGACGAGGCCCTCGACGAAGTCCTCTGGCAGGACCCGCCGATGGCCAACTTCCCCGCCCGCTACGCACTCCACGACACCGAACTCGGCGGCCGGACGATCCGCTGCGGGGACGTCCTGGTGCTCGGTCTCGCTGCCGCCAACGCCGATCCGGCCGTGCGCCCGTCCGACCCGTACGACATGCTCGGCAACCGGGCGCACCTCGCCTTCTCCTCCGGCGCGCACGCCTGCCCGGCGCAGGTGCCCGCCCGGCTGATCGCCAAGACGGCCGTCGAGACGGCGCTGCGCGGGCTGCCCGAGGTCCGGCTGTCGGTGCCGGACGGGGAACTGCCCTGGCGGGCCTCCCCGTGGACCCACTGCCCGGCCTCCCTGCCGGTGAGCTTCGCCCCGGCGGCGGAGCGGACGGCGCCGTCACGGCCCGGGGCCTCCTCCGGGGCGGCTTCCCGGGCAGGGCCTTCCCGGGCGGGGAGGCCCGGGCGGGGCGCCGGGAGCGGGTGCTGCCGGGGCGCCGCCCGGAGGGGCGTCCCCGCGGCAGAGGTCCCGGCGGGGGACCGCCTGCCGGAGCTCCTTCCCCGCGGGCCTCCCGCCCCGCGCAGGCCGGCCCTCCGCCCGGCAGGGTTCCGGCTCCTCCCGGATCGCGGCCGTCGCCGCCGGCCGGACGGCCCCGGCGTCACCGGTCCGCCCTGCCGCGCCGCCCGGACGCACCGGCCCCACCGCTCCGTGAACGGCCGGAGGCCCGGCCGGGCCCACCGCTCCCGGCCGGTGTCCACCGGCATGGCGGGTACCGGACGCGCGGTCCGGAATGGCACCGTATCCCTGCGACACGGTGCCATTGCCGCTTTTCACCCCGGCTCCCCCGCCGCGACCTCCGCGGTACTCCGCACCGCTCCGCACCCGCACCACCTCCGTTCCCCGCCGACTCCGCCGATCCGGGAGGGCCCGCCGTATGTCCGAGTGGGAGCACGAGCCCGGGAGGGACACCGGCACACTGCCGGAACCGGCACCGCGGCCCCCGGCGCCGGAAGGCGGCCCCGGCCCGGCGCCGGAGTCCATCCGCCGGGCGGCCCGGCCCGCTCCGGGCGGTTCCGCCGCCCCGGCACCGGAGCACTCCGTCCCCCGGAAATCCGCCCCCGTGGTGCTGGTGACCGGCGCCTCCTCCGGCATCGGCGCGGCGGTGGCCCGGCGGATGACGGCCACCGGGGACCGGCGGCTGCTGCTGAACGGCCGGGACCGGGAGCGGCTGGCCGGGGTCGCGGCGGCCTCCGGGGGTGTGGCCCTCCCCGGCGACCTGGCCACGGCCGAGGGCTGCCGCGCGCTGGCACGGCAGGCTCTCGAAGCGGCCGGGCGGGTGGACGTCCTGGTCGCGAACGCGGGCGTCGGCTACGAAGGACCGTTCGAGACCATGCCCCCCTCGGCCCTGGACGAGGTGATCGCCGTCAACCTCACCTCCCCCCTGCGTCTCGTGCACGCCCTGCTGCCCGCGATGGTGCGGCGCGGCAGCGGCCATGTGGTGCTGGTGGCCTCCGTCGCGGGGGCTGTCGGGGTCGGCGGGGAGAGCGCGTACTCGGCGGCCAAGGGCGGCCTGTGCGTCTTCGCGGACAGTCTGCGCCACGAGGTGCGGACGTCGGGGGTGTCCGTCTCGGTGGTGCTGCCCGGCGTCGTCGACACCCCCTTCTTCGAGCGCCGGGGAGCCCCGTACCGGCGCCGGGTGCCGAGGCCGGTCCCCGCCGAGCGGGTGGCCGAAGCCGTCTGCCGGGCGGTCGAACGGCGGCAGCGTGAGGTCTTCGTCCCGCGCTGGCTGCGGATTCCGGCCCGGTTGCGGGGCGGAGCGCCGGCGCTCTACCACCGCATGGCCGCCCGGCTCGCCTGACCGGCGCGCGGACGTGCTCGTCGCCATCCCCGCCGCCCTGGCCGCGGGACTGTGCTTCGCCCTGGCCGGGGTGCTCCAGCAGCGGTCCGCGAGCGCCCGGCCCGCCGATGAGTTCCTCTCCTTCCGGCTGCTGCTGGACCTCGCGCGGAAGCCGCTGTGGGTGTCCGGCATCGCGCTGGCCGTCCTGGCGTACGGCTGCCAGGGACTCGCACTGGCGTACGCGCCGCTCACGCTGGTGCAGCCGCTGATCGTGAGCGAACTGCTGTTCGCCATTCCGCTCTCCGCACTGGTGCTCCGGATGCGGCTGCGCCGCCGCGAGTGGTGCGGGGTGCTCGCGGTGAGCACCGGCCTCGTCACCGCGCTCGCCGCCGCGCGGCCCCGGCCCGCGGAGGCCGTGGCCGATCCGGGCGCCTGGCTGGTGATGCTCGCCGGCGTCGGAGCCGCCGCTGCCGCCGCGCTGGTCGCCGGGCGCCATGCCGGGGGGACGGCGAAGGCGTCGCTGATCGCGCTCGCGGCCGGGCTGGTGATGGGGACGCAGTCCGTCCTGCTGGCCGCGACCGTCGAGCGGTTCGACGGGGGAGCGGCCGCCGTGTTCACGGCGTGGCAGACGTATCTGCTGGTGGGAGCCAGCATCGGCGGGCTGCTGCTGATCCAGAGCGCCTTCCAGGCCGGGCCGCTGGCCGCCAGCATGCCGGTCATGGACGCCGTGGAGCCCGCCGTCGCCATCGCGGCGGGCGTCACCCTGTTCGGCGAGTCGGTGCGCACCGGCTGGCCCGCAGGCGGGGTGGCGCTCGCCGGGCTGCTGCTGCTGTTCGCCGGCATCGTGCTGCTCGACACCTCCCCCCTGCTGAAGGCGCTGTACCGCCGTGAGACCGCCGACCGCGCCCCGGGAGAGGCCGGGCGCGCGGCCGGGGGCGGAACGGGCCGGGCGCGGGGAGGCACCGCGGCCGCGGTTGACGGCGGGCGGGCCCGGGGCACCAACCGCCCCTCGTGGGCGCCCCGCTCACACGGCGGTACGGGCCGCCGGACGGTGGCGCGGGGAGACCGCGTACCAGTGCGGCAGCAGGTCCTCGCGCAGCACCCGGTCCCAGGAGCGGTGGTGGAGCCGCGCGGTCCCGGCCGCCCGCTGTCCCATCGCGGTGCGCGCCTCCGGCCGGTCGACCAGGGTGGCCAGGGCGCGGGCCCAGCCCGCGGCGTCGTCGTCGGCGACGAGCAGCCCGTCCGCACCCGGTGCCGCCAGCCACCGCCGGGTACGGGCCCCGGCCGGGAGGACGACCGGCAGCCCGCAGGCCATCGCCTCGGCGACGACGTTCCCGGCCGTCTCCGACCGGGAGGGGAACGCCAGAACGTCACAGCCCGCGTACACCTGGGCCAGCCGCTCCTGGGGCACGGTGCCGAGCAGCGTCACGCCGGGCCCCAGCAGGGCTCTCACCCGCGGGGAGTCGGCGCCGGTCCCCGCGACGACCAGGTGCACGGGCCGGCCCGTGTCGAGGAGCCGGCGCACCGCCTCGGCGAGCATCATCACCCGCTTGGAGGCATCGACCCGGCCGGCGAACACCACGGCCGTGCGGTCGGCGGGCACCCCGTGGGTGCGCGCCAGCCAGCCGCGAGCCCCGGGGTCCGGGCGGAAGCGTTCGTGGTCGATGCCGCGCCCGAACAGGGACACCCGGTCGGGGCCCAGCAGTGCGCCCATCTCGCTCCGCTCCTCGGGCGTGGAGACGAGCACCCGGTCGCAGGCGCGCAGCAGCCGGTCCCGCCTGTGCCGCGCGAGCCCGGCGGCGAGCGCCTCGGGCGACAGGCGCGCGGGGTGCGCCGCGAACGGGGAGAGCGCCGCGAACGGGGCGCGGGCGGGCGCGGCGGGACGGGAGGAGGCGGGCGACCAGGCGGCCGGGCTCCGCGCGGGCCGTGCGCGGCCGGCCGGAGGACCGCCGCCACGGGCCGCGCGGTGTGCAGGCGGTCGGTGAGCTGGCGCAGATAGGCCGCCGTCAGCGCCGGTACGTCCGTGTGGACGGAGCCGATGAGCCCGTGCGGGCGGCCGGCGGCCGGGTTCCGTCGCGCGTTCCGCCGTTCCCGGTGGGCCATCCGGACGGCCGTCGCGGCGAAGGCGAAGGTGTGGGTGAGGTGCCAGACGTCGTGCCGGGGCAGCAGCCGGGCCAGCGCCGGGTGGTAGGGGGCGAGGTCGGAGGCGTCCGTGCGGCCGAGGGCCGGCGCCAGCGGGGCCGAACTGATGACCGGGCGCAGCACCACGAACCGCACATGGGGCGACAACGGCTCGACCCGCTCCCGGTCGCCGAGGACGTACACGGTCAGATCGACGCCGGCTCCGGCCGGTGCTCCGTCCCCCCGCCCCTCGGGGCCGCCCGCGCCGGAGCCCAGCCGGGCGGCGGCTTCCGCGAACCGCTCCCAGCACTTGAGATGCCCGCCCGCCAGGGCGTTCCACTCCAGCTCGACGAGGACCGCGACCGATGGCCCGCCGGGACCGGGGCCCGCCGGACCCGCCGAAGAAGAACACATAAGACGCGAATACCCCTATAAAGCCCACCCTCACCGCCCGGACCGCCCCGATCACCGGTGCCACCGCGGTCATGCATCGTCCAGTTCCGCCCGCAGCCGTGCGGCGATCCGCGCGGGCTCCTCCTCGTCGGCGTAGCGGTGGCGGGGCCAGAAGAAGCCCCGCAGCCCGTCCTTGGGATTGCGGGGGACGACGTGGACGTGCAGATGGGGCACGGACTGGCTGATCCGGTTGTTCGCGGCGACGAACGACCCGGCCGCGGCCGTGCCGCGCTCCACCGCGCCGGTGATCCGCCGCACCCGGAGGAAGAACGGCCCGGTCTCCTCCGCCGTCAGGTCCGTGAGGGTCCCGGCGTGCCGACGCGGCACCACCAGCGCATGGCCGGGGAAGAGCGGACGGCGGTCGAGGAAGGCCACCGCCACCTCGTCCTCGTGGATCCGGTGGCTCGGCAGCCGGCCCGCGACGATCAGGCAAAAGGTGCAATCCATCTCCTCAGTGAACACCTGCCGGAAGCACCGGGCAGGCCCCCTCCCCGGGAGCGCCCTGTTGCGACCGGCGATAATCGCACCAGCGGCCGTCCGCGGCCGCTGCACGGCGGTCCCGCGGCCGCGGCGTCCCGGTGACGGGACGACGCACCGGCGGAGACGGCATGACGCACGCGCGCATCGGCACCCGCACGCCGTACGCCCCGTAAAAGGAGCCCGATCTGATGGAGCCCCGCACCTCCACGCTCGTCCAGAACCACCCAGGCCAGGATCGCGTGATCGAACCGCTGTACGCGAAGATCCTCCGGCGGAACCCCGGCGAAGCGGAGTTCCACCAGGCCGTCCGGGAGGTCCTGGAGACGCTGGGCCCGGTTCTCGCCCGGCGGCCGGAGTTCGCCGAAGCGAAGATCATCGAGCGCGTCTCCGAGCCCGAGCGGCAGCTGATCTTCCGTGTCCCGTGGGCGGACGACGCGGGCGAGGTCCACGTCAACCGCGGCTTCCGGGTGGAGTTCAGCAGCTCTCTCGGCCCCTACAAGGGCGGCCTCCGCTTCCACCCCTCGGTGAACCTGGGCATCGTCAAGTTCCTCGGCTTCGAGCAGATCTTCAAGAACGCCCTCACCGGCATGCCCATCGGCGGCGGCAAGGGCGGCAGCGACTTCGACCCGAAGGGCCGCTCCGACGCCGAGGTCATGCGCTTCTGCCAGTCCTTCATGACCGAGCTGTACCGCCATCTGGGCGAGTACACGGATGTCCCCGCCGGCGACATCGGCGTGGGCGGCCGGGAGATCGGCTACCTCTTCGGCCAGTACAAGCGCATCACCAACCGCTACGAGTCGGGGGTCCTCACCGGCAAGGGCCTCGGCTGGGGCGGGGCCCAGGCCCGCACCGAGGCCACCGGGTACGGCTGCGTCCTGTTCACCGCCGAGATGCTCAAGGCGCGCGGTGACGACCTGTCCGGGCGGCGCGTGGCGGTCTCCGGCTCCGGCAACGTCGCCCTCTACGCGACCGAGAAGGCGCAGCAGCTCGGCGCGGAGGTGATCACCTGCTCCGACTCCAGCGGCTACGTCGTGGACGAGAAGGGCATCGACCTCGATCTCCTCAAGGAGATCAAGGAGGTCGGCCGCGGCCGGGTCTCCGAGTACGCCGAGCGGCGCGGGTCCGGTGCCCGTTTCGTGAGCGGTTCCAGCGTCTGGGAGGTGCCGTGCGAGGTGGCGCTGCCCTGCGCGACCCAGAACGAGCTCACCGCCCCCGACGCGGCCACCCTGGTGAGGAACGGCGTCCGCGCCGTCGCCGAGGGCGCCAACATGCCCACCACCCCCGAGGCCGTGCGGGTGCTCCAGGAGGCGGGCGTGGCGTTCGCCCCCGGCAAGGCGGCGAACGCGGGCGGTGTGGCGACCAGCGCCCTGGAGATGCAGCAGAACGCCTCCCGGGACTCCTGGACCTTCGCCCACACCGAGGAGCGGCTCGCCGAGATCATGAAGCACATCCACGACTCCTGCCACGACACGGCGGAGCGCTACGGCCGGCCCGGCAACTACGTGGTCGGCGCCAACATCGCCGGCTTCGAGATCGTCGCCGAGGCCATGCTGGCGCAGGGCCTGATCTGAGACAGGGCGCCACTGCGCCGCGCCGGCGTCCGCACCGGGCGTCCGGCGCGGGCCGCTGCAAGAACACGGCCCGGCTCCGGCGCGGCCCGCCTGCGGGCCCCGGCAGCGAGCCGCCGCCGGCCCGCGGTGCGGCCCCGTCCCTCCCGATAACGCCCCATAGCGGCCCGTAACGGACGCCCGGCCGGCCCTTCCCTCATCGGGAACGGAGCGGCCGGGCGTGCCGCTCGGGGCCCCGGGGGCAACCCGGCCCCTTTGTTCGGGCGTACCGTGCACATGCACGGGGGTGGGCAGCTACGCTCAGCCACCAAGCATTAGGACAACCGTTCAACTACCCATGATGAAGCAGGTGTTATGACGGATCAGAATGCCGCCCCTGCGGGCATCGACACCAGCGTCGCCCACTCCGCCCGTATGTACGACTACTGGCTGGGGGGCAGCAGCAACTTCGAGGCCGACCGGGAACTGGGCAAGGCCTTCGAGACGGCCATCCCGAGCATCCGCACGATGGCCCGGGAGAACCGCAGGTTTCTGGGCCGCGCGATTCGCCAGATGGCCGGGGAGGGGGGCATCCGCCAGTTCCTCGACATCGGGACCGGTGTGCCGGCCGCCGGTGACACCCATTCCGTGACGGAGATCGTCGCCCCCGACAGCCGCGTCGTCTGCGTCGACAACGACCCGATCGTGCAGGCCCACGCCAAGGCCCTGATGGAGAAGTCGCCGGAGGGGAGGACCGTCTACGTCCAGGCCGACCTGCGGAAGCCGGGAGAGCTGCTGGCGCACCGCGAGGTGGCCGGGCACCTGGACTTCGAACGGCCGGTCGGGCTGCTGCTCGTGGCGGTCCTGATGCTCCTGAAGGACCAGGACCGTCCCTGGGCCACGGTCGCCGCCCTGCTCGACGCCATGCCGCCGGGCAGCCATGTCGCCATCACCCACCCCACGCAGGACTTCAACCCGGAGGCGATGTCCGAGGTCGTCGAGGCCGCCGCCCGCGGCCAGATGACGCTGGTGCCGCGCACCCGGGCGCAGGTCTCGGAGTTCTTCGGCGACTGGGAGCTGCTGGAGCCGGGCGTGGTGCCGGTCATGGAATGGCGCCCGGAGGAACCCCCGGCCGACCCGAGGGCGGCCTACTACTGGGGTGGCGTGGCCCGGAAGAAGGGGTGAGGCACCGGGGAGGCCGGGCCGGAGCGGGGCGGCCGGGGAGGCACGGCGGAGCCGGCCGCGCGGCGGGCGGCGGACGGGTACCGCCCGGCGGCGGGTGTGCCGCGCGGGTGACGGCCCCGCCCTCCGCCGCATCACCCCCGCCCCGCCGCGAGAACGCCGCCGGCGTCCCCGCGCGTGGCAGGCTGGCGCCATGAGCGAACCGGAGGTGTGCCTGCGCTTCGACGCCGGTCTGCGGATGCTGCTGACTGCGCGCCACCGGGGCGCGGAGGTGCGGGTCGCGCCCGACGGCACGTCCTCCCTGGGGCATGTGGTGGAGTCGCTCGGGGTCCCGCTGCCCGAGGTCGGTGAACTGCTCGTCGGCGGCCGCCCGGTGGAGACGTCCCGTCGGCCGCGCGCGGGGGACGTGGTGGAGGTGCGCGAGGTGCGGCGCCCCCAGCCGCTGCCGGACGGCGGCCCTCCCCGCTTCCTGCTGGACGTCCATCTCGGCGCGCTGGCCCGGCGCCTGCGGCTCGTCGGCGCGGACACCGCCTACCGCAACGATCTCGACGACCCCGCGCTGGTGGAGCGGGCGAACGCCGAGCGGCGGGTGCTGCTGACCCGGGACCGCGGCCTGCTGCGCCGCCGGGCCCTGTGGAGCGGGGCCTTCGTCCGCGGTTCCCGTCCGGACGAGCAGCTCACCGATGTGCTCGACCGGTTCGCGCCGCCGCTGGCTCCCTGGACGCGCTGCACCGCCTGCAACGGGCTGCTCGCGCCGGTCGCCAAGGAGGAGATCGAGCACCTGCTCGACCCGGGCACCCGGCGCACCCAGGGCCAGTTCACCCGGTGCCGCGACTGCGGGCGGGTCTACTGGCCGGGAGCCCACCACCGGCACCTCGAAGAGGTCGTGGCGGCCGCGGCGCGTACGGTCCGCCGCCGGCCGCACCGCTGACCGCGGGGACGGGCCCCGGGCGCTCGCCGCCGCCTCCCGTCCCCCGCTCCGGACGGCACCTCCGCGTACCGCCGTTCACCACCGCATCCGGACCTGTTCGGCCCAGCCGAGGAGTCCCTCGACGCGGATGCCGGTCCCGCCGTCGGCCCGGACGGTGCCCGTGTAGTGGCCGAAGGACTGGTGGGTGTCGTTCAGGATCACCCCGGTGTTCGTCCGGTCCTCGCGCACGTGGAACGGGGTGAAGCTGAGATCGACCGCGTCCGAGCCCGGGGTGCGGATGGTCCACGGCTCCCCGAAGTCGTCGTAGTGCCACTCCAGTTCCTCACCGATCTTGGTGAGTCTGCCGTCGACGCACAGGGCGTTCTCCGTCATGCCCGTGCCGGCCGTCCACCGGCCGCCGAACTGCAGGCCGACCACCCGGCCGTCGGTGCTGCCCGAGGCCGCGCCCCAGTTCCACCGGGTGTCGTAGGGCCAGCGGCCCCGGCCGTGGTCGAGCACGCCCCAGCCGCCCTGGAAGTCGTAGGAGGTGCCGCCGATCCGCACGGTGCCCTCGGCCGGGCGCGCGGTGTGCTTGGAGGTGTACTGGAAGCGGCGGTCGCTCCAGGGGATGACGACGCTCATCGTCTCGTGGCCGGGTGGCATGGCCACGAACAGGTCGCCGTCGAGCGGCCCTTCCGCGGTCCGGCAGCGGAAGCGCAGGCGGGTGCCGTCGCGCTCCTGGCGCATCCCGATCCGTACGGGCCCGGCCGCGACGGCCGCCTCGCCCCGCTCTCCGTCACCGCCCGTGCCGCCGGTCCCGCCGCCGAGGCTGTGCGGCAGGCGGACGCCGTGGGCCAGGGGCAGCAGGGCGGTCCGCGAGATCTCCCGCCGTACGGTGCCCAGGCTCCCGGTCCCCGCCCGGCCGCCGCCGTCCGGCCCGGTGCCCGCGCCGTCGCTGTCCCGGCCGTTCCCCCTGCCGTACTCCAGGAAGTAGACGGACCCGAGGCCGAGGTAGTCGATGTCGGCGACGGTGACGGCGACCAGATGCGTGGGCGTGGTGACGCACCAGTACTCCCACCGCTTGGTACGTCCCCAGCCGCGCAGGTCGCACCGGTGCAGCGGGCTCCTCGACCAGCCGACCGCGGCCCTGTCGAGCCGGCGGCCGCCGGGGAGGCAGAGGTCCGCGGGCCGGGTGATCTCTTGTTCGTGGGTCGGCATGCGAGGAGCCTACGGACCCGGGACGCCCGGTAGGCATGATCCCCCCTTCCGGAGACACTGGGATCGCACCCAACTCCCGTGCAGCGTGGTGCCGTTGTGCGGGATAACAGCCCACACCACCACAGAGCGCCGCCCGGCTCCGCACAGCGCCACGCGTCACCCGGTGCTCCGCCCGCACCGCTCCGGTCACCGTCCGAGGAGGTCCCGTGCCCGTACGCGTCCGCTCCCTCGGCGGAAACGCGCCGCGGACCCCGCCCGCCGCCGGCCACCCCGGTCCCCGACGGGAACGGCGGACGGCCGCCACCCGCGGCCCGCGCCGGGCACGGCGGCGGGCGGAGCGGCCCCGGCGTCCCCGGACCGGTGCTCCGGACCGGCCGGCCGGCTCCGGCCGGCGCCCTGTGCGCACCCGCCCTCCGGCTCCGGCCGGACGACGGACAACCCGCCCATGCACATCAGTACCGGAAGGCACTGTTCTTGACTTCCTCCACCCGCCTGAAGGCGGGGGATTCCTCACTTCGCAGTGAGGGCTTCCTGCTTCGAAGGCAGTTGCCCCGTCCGAGAGGACTCTCGTTGAGGTCTTACACCGCCTCCACAGGCCGAGACGGCCAGCCCGGCCGCCTTGATGTTACGTGCCGCGTTGATGTCGCGGTCATGGAGGGTGCCGCAGTCGCACGTCCACTCGCGGACGTTCAGCGGCATGCTCGCCGCGACGGTACCGCAGGCCCCGCACAGCTTGCTCGACGGGAACCAGCGGTCGACTACGACAAGTTCGCGCCCGTACCAGGCGCACTTGTACTCCAGCATCGACCGCAACTCGGTCCACGACGCGTCCGAGATGGCGCGCGCCAGGCTGTGGTTCTTGGCCAGGTTGCGGACGGTGAGGTCCTCGATCACGACCGTTTGGTTCTCACGGACGAGCCGAGTAGTGAGTTTGTGGAGGAAGTCGCGGCGCCGGTCGGTGATCCGCGCGTGGACGCGGGCGACCTTGCGGCGGGCCTTCTCCCGGTTGTTCGAGCCCTTGGCCTTGCGGGACAGCTCTCGCTGAGCGCGAGCCAGTTTGGCGCGGTCCTTCCGCTCATGCTTCGGGTTGGCGATCTTCTCCCCGGTCGAGAGCGTCACGAGCGAGGTGAGTCCGGCGTCGATACCCACCGCCGCCGTGGTGGCCGGGGCCGGGTGATCACGTCGTCGCACAGCAGCGACACGAACCAGCGCCCGACCGCGTCGCGGGACACCGTCACCGTGGTCGGTGCGGCGCCTTCCGGCAGCGGACGCGACCAACGGATGTCCAGCGGCGCGGCCATCTTCGCCAGCGTCAGACGGCCGTCACGCCACTTGAACCCGGAGCGGGTGTACTCCGCCGACTGCCGGGACTTCTTCCGGCTCTTGAAGCGCGGGTACTTGGCGCGCTTGGCGAAGAAGTTCCCGAACGCCGTCTGAAGATGGCGCAGTGCCTGCTGGAGCGGGACGCTGGACACCTCAGCGAGGAAGGCGAGTTCCTCGGTGCGCTTCCACTCCGTCAGCGCGGCCGAGGACTGGACGTAGGAGACGCGGCGCTGCTCCCCGTACCAAGCCCGAGTGCGCTCCTCCAGCGCCTTGTTGTACACGAGACGGACACAGCCGAACGTGCGGGACAGCTCCGCTGCCTGCTCGTCCGTGGGGTAGAAGCGGTATTTGAAAGCCCGCTTGACCTGCTGCGTCACGCCTCACATTCAATCAGCTACCGTGTCAGCAACGTGCGTTGGTGGGTCAGTGGAACGCGCCCCACCACTGCACGGCTCCGGGCACGGGATGCGTTTCCTCCCCCGGCTGAAGCCGGGGGCATCCACGCAAGGAGCCACCGATGAAGAGATGGACGTCCGTCCTCAACCTGGTCGTCGCGGGAACCCTCGCGGTGACCGCCGCCGTGACCTCTCCCGGTGTCTCCGGGGCACGGCAGGCAGCGGCGGCGAGCGACACCTCCGCGCCGGCCGTCGCACAGGTCTCGGAGGAGACGCGGGACCACCGGCCCGGGAAGCGCCCGAAGCGGCCGGCCACCGCGGACCGCTGGGTCAACTCCTGGACCTCGATGCCCCAGTTGACCGAACCGCACAACATGCCGCCCGCGCCGTTCACCCAGGACGGCCTCGTCCTGGCGGACAGCACCCTGCGGCAGACCGTCCACACCACCATCGGGGGCGAGCGGCTGCGGCTGCGCTTCTCCAACGCCTTCGGCGGCGCGGTTCTGCCCATCACCTCGGTCGAGGTGGCGCTTCCGCAGGGCGGGAAGGCCGGGGCCCCGGCGATCCGCCCGGGGAGCTCGCGCCCGGTCACCTTCCACGGGAAGCCCTCGGTGAGCGTCCCGGTCGGCGCCCAGATGGTGTCGGACCCCCTGGACTTCACGGTGGCGCCCGGCTCCGAGCTGACGGTGACGCTGTACCTCGCGGAGGGCCAGGCGTCCAACGACATCACCTCGCACCCCGGTTCGCGGACCACCTCCCATCTGCTCGCCGGTGATCACACCGGGGCCGCGGACCTGCCCGGGGCCACCCCCACCGACCACTGGTACTTCCTCAGCGGTCTGGAGGTGACGGCCGGGAGCACCGCGTCGGCGGTGGCCGTCCTGGGCGACTCGCTGACCGACGGCCGCGGCTCCACGACCAACGGGAACGACCGCTGGCCGGACCTGCTGGCCGAACGGCTGCGCGCCGGCAAGGGCACGTCCGACGTCGCCGTCCTGAACCAGGCCGCCGGCGGCAACCGGGTACTGCAGGACGGCCTGGGGCCGAACGTGCTGGCCCGGATGGACCGGGACGTGCTGGCGCAGAGCGGCGTCGAGTGGCTGATCGTGCTGGAGGGCATCAACGACATCGGCACCGCCCAGCCCACGCAAGCCGCCCAGCGCGCGGTCGTGGACCAGCTCATCGCGGCGTACGACCAGATCGTCACCCGCGCCCACGCGCAGGACATCCGGGTGTACGGCGCGACGATGCCGCCCTTCGGCGGCAACGAGATGTACGACGACCCGGCCGGGCACCGGGAGGCGTCCCGGCAGGCCGTCAACGAGTGGATCCGGAACAGCGGCGCCTTCGACAGCGTGATCGACTTCGACGCGGCGACCCGTGACCCGCGGCAGCCGGAGCGGCTGCTGGAGACGTACGACACCGGGGACCACCTGCACCTCAACCCGGCGGGTTACCGGGCCATGGCGGACGCCGTCCCGGCCCGGCTCTTCCGGTAACGGCCGGCTGCCCGGCCGGCCGCGGAGCCGGCCGGGCAGCCGGACCCCGCGGGCGGGGCGGCGTCGCAGGACGCGCCGTCCCCGCCCGCGGGAGCGGGTCAGCCGGCCCCGCCGAACAGCCGGACCGCGGGCAGCGCGCGGTCGTCGTAACCGAACAGGGCCTGGTTCTCCCAGGCGTTGCCGGAACCCGGGTCGGCCGGGTCCCAGCCGCTGCCCGGCACGGCCGTCCAGGCCGGCTCCCAGTAGACGACTCCCAGGCCGCGCCCGCCCGGCACGTCCGCGACGGCGGCCATCACCTCGCGGAGCTGGGCCGCCTGCCCCTCGGGGGTGGCGGGGTATCCGGGGACGAGCTGGTCGCCGCGGGCGATGATGTTCTCCAGCGCGTCGTCGTTGCGGAGCGTGTGGGCGTAGGCGGTCTCGGCGACGAGCACGGGCTTGCCGTAACGGCTCGCGGAGGCGTTCAGGTTGGCCCGCAGATCGGCCAGGGTGCCGTGCCAGTAGCCGTAGTACGACAGGCCGATGACGTCGAACGGGACGCCGTGGGCGACCGCCTGGTCGAACCACCAGCGGGTGCCCTCCAGGTCGCCGCCCTCCGCCAGGTGCAGCACGACGCGGGTGCCGGCGGACACCGACTTGGCGGCTTCCGCGCCGGCTTTCAGCAGCCCCGCGAGCTGGGGCCAGTTGTCGATGGAGCCCTCCGGCCAGAGCATGCCGCCGTTGATCTCGTTGCCGATCTGCACCATGTCCGCCGTGGTGCCCTGGGCCTTGAGGGCGTTCAGGACGTCGTGGGTGTGGTCGCGGACGTCCCGCCTCAGCTGCTCGTAGCCGTGGGAGGACCAGGCGGCGGGCTTGTTCTGCTTCCCCGGGTCGGCCCAGGCGTCGGAGTAGTGGAAGTCGACCAGCAGCTTCATGCCCTGCGCCTTGGCGCGCCGGGCCATGGCCAGGACGTTGTCCTTGTCGTTGTAGCCGTCGGCCGGGTCCACCCAGACCTTCAGCCGCACGTAGTTCATCCCGGCCGAGCGGAGGATGGCGAGGGCGTCGCCGGCGGTGCCGTCCTCGTACCGGTAGGAGGCGCCGAACGCCTCGTTCTTGGGCAGGCTCGACAGGTCACCGCCCCGGACCGCGAGTGGCGCGGCGGCGGGACCCGGCTTGCGCGCGGCCGGGGCACCGTGCGCGGCGGGGGCTGCGGCGGGCAGGGCGACGGCGGCCAGCAGCAGCGTGCCGAGGGCGGAGAGGGCGGCTCTGCGGGTGCGGGTGGTGGAGTGGGGTCCGGGGTGCGCGGGGGCGCGGGTGGTGCCTCGTGGGTGGAGCATCGTCGACATCCCTTCGACCATGACGGATGAGGCGGAGTGGTGGTGCGGAGGTGCGGTGGTGCGGTTCGTGGCGATACCGGTGCGCGAAGGGGCGGAGGTACGGAGGCGCGCCTGCGCGGGAGGATTCGCCTGCGCGGAGGTACGGGGACGGAGCACGGCCGCGGGAGCCGGCGTGCCGGGAGGAGGGCCTCCTCACTCCTGGAGCCGGACCACGGCGATCCCTCCCCCGGCCACCGCGAGCCGTCCGGAGACGGGTTCGCCGGACAGCAGTTCGGTGCCGGTGGCCCGGCCGGGCAGGGGCACCTTGGCCTCGGCCCCGGTGTGGTTGATGACGAACAGGTACTCGTCCGTGCCGCCGGCGCGCCGTACCACCTCGACGTCGCGCGGGAGTTCGTCCCGGGCGGGGATCCCGGCGTCCGCGCACACCTCGCGGAGCAGGACCCCGAGGCCGGCGGCGCCGAGCCGGGTGGAGACGTACCAGGCGGTGCCGCGGCCCAGCCGGTGGCGGGTGACGGCGGGCCGTCCCGCGGCGGGTCCGTCGGCGTAGGTCCAGACGGTTCCGGCGCCGCGCGGCACCACGAACTCCGTCCACACGTCGGCGGTGAGGCGGTCCGGGTGTCCTGCGCCGCCGCTGCCGCCGTCGTCGGTGTGGCCGCCGCCGCGGCCGTGCCGCCCGCTCGCGCCGTCCCCGTCCGTCCCGCCGGCCCGGCGGAGCGCCACCCGCTCGCCCTCCCCCAGGGGTGAGAACTCCTCGACGGTCAGCCCCAGCACCTCCCGCAGGGCGCCGGGGTACGGGCCGGGGTGGACGGCGTCGTGCTCGTCGACGATCCCGGAGAAGTAGGAGACGAGGAGGGTGCCGCCCTCCTCCACGTAGCGGCGGAGATTGCGGCCGGCGGCGGCCTCGGTGAGGTAGAGGGCGGGGACGACGACCAGCGGGTAGGCGGAGAGATCGGCCTCCGGGCGGGCGAAGTCCACGGTGAGGTGGCGGTCGAAGAGGGCCTCGTAGAAGGTGTCGGCCCGTTCGCGGGCGTCGTGGTCCTCGCTGGGGCGCCACTCCAGGGACTGGGCCCACCAGGACTGCCAGTCCCACACCACGGCGGCGTCGGCTGCCGTCGTGCCGCCCGCGACCCCGGCGATCGACTCCAGGTCCGCGCCGAGCCGGACGACCTCCCGCCAGACCCGGGAGTCGGTGCCCGCCTGCGGCAGCATGGCGGAGTGGAACTTCTCGGCGCCGCGCCGGGACTGGCGCCACTGGAAGAACATGGCGCCGTCGGAGCCGCGCGCGATGTGGGCGAGGCTGTTGCGGGCCATCTCGCCGGGTGCCTTGGCGGGGTTGCGGGGCTGCCAGCTGACGCCGCTGGTGGAGTGTTCCAGCAGCAGCCAGGGGGAGCCGCCCGCGACGGAGCGGGTGAGGTCGGCGGCCATGGCGAGGTTGACGTGGGTCCGCCGCCCGTCGGTGATGAGGTAGTGGTCGTTGCTGACGAGGTCGACCTCGCGCCCCCAGGCCCAGTAGTCGATGGACGAGCACTGGCTGAGCGCGGTCATGAAGTTGGTGGTGACGGGGATGCCGGGTGAGAGCCGGTGGAGGATGTCGCGTTCGGCGGTGAAGTTCTCCCGCAGGGTGGCATCGGCGAAGCGGGCGTAGTCCAGCCGCTGGGCCGGGTTGCAGACGGTGGTGGGTGGCGCGGGCGGGTCGATCTGGTCGAAGCCGCCGTAGCGCTGGCCCCAGAAGGCGGTGCCCCAGGCCTCGTTGAGGGCGTCGAGCGTGCTGTACCGGGCGCGGAGCCAGCGCCGGAAGTGCTCGGCGCAGGAGTCGCAGTAACAGGCCGAGACCGGGACGCCGTACTCGTTGTGGACGTGCCAGAGGGCGAGGGCCGGGTGGCCCGCGTAGCGGCGGGCGAGCTGTTCGGTGATCGCGCCGGGTGCGGTGGGCAGGGCGCCGCGTCCGAAGGAGAGGCGCACGCCCTGGGTGACGGGCAGGGCCTCGGTAGGTAACCAGGCGGGCGGGGCGACGGTGGGGGTGCCGAGGTCCACGCGGATGCCGTGCGCGTGCAGCAGGTCCAGCAGCCGGTCGAGCCAGCCGAAGTCGTGGCGGCCGGGTTCGGGTTCGAGCAGGGCCCAGGAGAAGATCCCGGCGCTGACCATGGTCACGCCGGCCTCCCGCATCAGCCGGACGTCCTCCTGCCACACCTCCTCGGGCCACTGCTCGGGGTTGTAGTCCCCGCCGAACGCGAGTCGGGTGAGGCCCTGGGGAGGCGTGTACGGCATGACGGGCTCCTGCTGGGGGATAGCGGGGCATGGCACAAAGCTGTGAACGTGCACAGCACATCTCGGCGGCGCACACCCAACATAACCGCACAGCAACAACCATTGACAACTGTTGGAAATGTTTCTCTACTGTGAACGCTCACAGTTCGCCAGTCGCTCGTCGTCCGCCCAGGGGGCGGAGGCCCTTGCCAGGGGAGATCTCCATGCCATCCACCACGCGCCGCCGGCCGGCGGCCCTCTCCATAGCGGCAGCCCTGACCGCCGCGGCCCTCACCGGCTGCGGCGGCGGAGGCTCGGACGACTCCGGCGCGGAGGGATCCGGCGGTTCCGGGCCGGCCAAGCTGACGTACTGGGCCTGGGCCCCCGGCATGGACGAGGTCGTCGCCCTCTGGAACGAGGAACACCCGGACATCAGGGTCACGGTGAAGAAGCAGGCGTCCGGTGACGACCTGGTGACGAAGATCCTCACCGCCGCCAAGGCCCACGAGGCCCCGGACCTCGTGCAGGCCGAATACCAGGCCCTGCCCACCCTCGTCAGCAGCGACGTCCTCACCGACCTCTCCGGCGAGGAGCCGGTGAAGAAGGCCGAGAAGGAGTTCGCGCCGGGCGTCTGGCAGCAGGTGACCCTCGGCTCGGACGCGGTGTACGCCGTCCCGCAGGACTCCGGGCCGATGATGTTCTACTACCGCAAGGACCTCTTCGAGCAGTACGGCCTCGACGTCCCCGAGACCTGGGCCGAGTTCGCGGACACCGCCCGCGCCCTCAAGAAGAAGGCCCCGAAGAGGGCCCTCACCACCTTCTCCGCCAACGACCCCGGCCTCTTCGCCGGACTCGCCCAGCAGGCCGGCGCGCGGTGGTGGACCACCACCGGCGAGCAGTGGAAGGTCGGCATCGACGACGCCGCCAGCCGCAAGGTCGCCGACTTCTGGGGCGGTCTCGTCGAGGAGGGCGCCGTCGACAACCAGCCGATGTACACCCCGGCCTGGAACAAGGCGCTCAACAACGGCTCGCAGATCGCCTGGGTCAGCGCCGTCTGGGCGCCGGGCGTCCTCACCACCGCGGCGCCGGACACCCGGGGCAAGTGGGCGATGGCCCCGCTCCCCCAGTGGTCGCCCGGCGAGAACAAGACCGGCAGCTGGGGCGGCTCGACCACCGCCGTCACCCGGGACAGCGAGCACAAGAAGGCCGCCGCCGAGTTCGCCACCTGGCTCAACACCGACCCGGAGGCCCTCGCCGCCATGGTGAAGGAGGGCGGGATCTACCCGGCCGCCACCGCCGCGCAGACCGGCGGCGCGCTGTCCGAGGCGCCCGGCTTCTTCAGCAACCAGCCGGACTTCTACACCGAGGCCGCGAAGATCGCGAAGACCACGGCGCCCGGCGCCTGGGGCCCGAACGTCAACGTCGCCTACTCGGCCTTCCGGGACCAGTTCGGCAAGGCCGTCAAGGAGAAGTCGGACTTCGGGGCCGCGCTCGCCGCCATGGAGCGGGCCACCGTCACCGACCTGAAGAAGCAGGGCTTCGGAGTGGCCGGGTGACCCGCTCCTCCGCCGGCGCGGCCTCCGGGCCGCGCCGGGCCCCGTACCTCTTCCTGCTCCCCGGCGCCGCCCTGTTCGTCCTCTTCCTCGCGCTGCCCATCGGCTACGCCCTCTACCTCAGCCTCCGCAGGACCGAGGTCAAGGGGCTGGGCCTGGGCTCCGGCGCCCGCCAGGAGGTGTGGGCCGGACTCGCCAACTACACCGCGGCGCTCACCGACTCCGAACTGCTGAGCGGCGCCCTGCGGGTGCTGGGCTACGGCCTCATCGTCATCCCGGCCATGCTGGGCCTCGCCCTGCTCTTCGCCCTGATGCTGGACGCCGACCGGCGCGGCCGGCGGGACACGGCCCTCCGCGGCTTCGCCCGGCTCTCGATCTTCCTGCCGTACGCGGTGCCCGGGGTCGTCTCGGCGCTGCTGTGGGGCTTCCTCTACCTGCCGTCGGTCAGCCCCTTCCACTACGCGCTGGAGCGGGCGGGCCTGCCCGGACCGGATCTCTTCAGCGGCGGGGCCCTCTATGCCGCGCTGGCCAATATCGCCGTCTGGGGCGGCACCGGCTTCAACATGATCGTGATCTACACGGCGCTGCGCGCGATACCGGCGGAAGTGTACGAGGCCGCGCGGCTCGACGGCTGCTCGCAGTGGCAGATCGCCCTGCGCCTCAAGATCCCCATGGTGACGCCCTCGCTGATCCTCACCTTCTTCTTCTCGCTGATCGCCACCCTCCAGGTGTTCAGCGAGCCGACCACCCTGAGACCGCTCACCAACGCGGTGCCCAGCGACTGGAGTCCGCTGATGAAGGTCCACCAGGACGCCTTCGCTCGGGGCGACCTCCATGCGGCGGCCGCCGGCGCGGTGGTCATCGCCGCCGTCACCCTGCTGCTGTCCTTCGGCTTCCTCCGAGCCGCCAACTCCCGCTCCCACCAGGACACCTCACGATGAGCGCCACCACCACCGCCGTCCGCGCCGCCACGGCGGCCCCCCGCGGCCACCGCCCGGCCGGCCGGATCCCCACCGCGGTGCTGCTCCTGGGTGCCGCCTACTGCCTGCTGCCGGTCGCCTGGGTCGTGGTGGCCGCCACCAAGTCGGGCAGCGAACTCTTCTCCACCTTCACCTTCCTGCCCGGTTCGGGCCTCGCGGACAACGTGGCCGAGTTGTCGGCCTACCGCGACGGCGTCTACTGGCGGTGGATGGCCAACTCCGCGCTCTACGCCGGCGTGGGCGCCCTGCTGTCCACGGCCGTCTCCGCGCTGAGCGGCTACGCGCTGGCGCTGCACCGCTTCCGGGGCCGTGAGGCGATCTTCAACGTGCTGATCGCGGGCGTGCTGATGCCGCCCGTCATCCTCGCCATACCGCAGTATCTGCTGCTGGCGAAGGCGGGGATGGCCGACAGCTATCTGTCCGTGCTGCTGCCGAGCATCCTCTCCCCCTACGGCATCTACCTCGCCCGGATCTACGCCGCCGCCGCGGTGCCCTCCGACATCGTGGAGGCGGGCCGTATCGACGGCGCCGGGGAGTGGCGGCTCTTCCGGTCCGTGGCGCTGCCGATGATGCTGCCGGGGCTGGTGACCGTCTTCCTCTTCCAGTCCGTGGCCATCTGGAACAACTTCATGCTGCCGTACATCATGCTCGGTGACGACGAGAAGTTCCCGGTCACGGTGGGGCTGTTCACGCTGCTCCAGCAGGGCGCCTCCGCGCCCGCGCTCTACACCCTGGTGATCACCGGCGCGCTGCTCTCCGTCATCCCGCTGATCGCGCTCTTCCTGGTGATCCAGCGCTTCTGGAGCCTCGATCTGCTCTCGGGGGCCGTGAAGTCCTGACCGCCGGGGACCACAGCGGATCACCGTAGAGTCGTGACCGCAGAACCACCCGGGACCACCGGGGAACGGACAGAGGAAGCAGCCGCATGAGCACCACGGGGCGACGCCGCCCACCGACCATCCACGACGTCGCCCGGGAGGCGGGCGTCTCGCGCGGCACGGTGTCGCGGGTGCTCAACGGCGGGCACAACGTCAGCCCCGCCTCGGCGGACGCCGTCAACGCCGCCATCCGCAAGACGGGTTATGTCGTCAACCGGCACGCCCGCAGTCTCATCACCGGCCGTTCCGACTCGGTGGCGTTCCTGCTGACCGAACCGCAGGAGCGGTTCTTCGAGGACCCCAACTTCAATGTGCTGCTGCGCGGCTGCACCCAGGCGCTGGCCGCGCACGACATCCCACTGCTGCTGATGATCGCCGGGACGGAGGCGGAGCGGCGCCGGATCAGCCGCTACATCACCGCCGGGCACGTGGACGGGGTCCTGCTGGTCTCCAGCCACTCCGGGAATCCCATGGCCGAGCGGCTGGTCAAGGCGCGCATACCGGTGGTGGCCTGCGGCAAGCCACTGGGGCAGGGGGCCCGGATCGCGTATGTGGCCGCCGACGACCGGGACGGGGCCCGGGAGATGGTGCGCCATCTCGCCGCGAGCGGACGGCGCCGCATCGCGACCGTCACCGGCCCGCCGGACACCCCCGGCGGGGTCGAGCGGCTGGCGGGCTACCGGGAGACCCTGGCCGAGGCCGGGCTGCCGGCCGACGAACGGCTCGTCGCCGAGGGCGACTACAGCCGGGCCGGCGGCGAGCGGGCCATGGCTGAGCTGCTGGAGCGGGCCCCGGACGTGGACGCCGTGTTCGTCGCCTCCGACCTGATGGCGCAGGGGGCGCTGACCGCCCTGGAGAGGGCCGGCCGCCGGGTGCCCGAGGACGTCGCGGTCGGCGGTTTCGACGACTCGCCCGCCGCTCTCGGGACGCGCCCGCCGCTGACCACGATCCGCCAGCCCTGGGACCGGATCAGCACCGAGATGGTGCGGGTGCTCCTCGGCCGGATCGCCGGGGAGGACCCCTCGGCGGTCATCCTGCCGACCGAACTCGTCCGGCGGGACTCGGCCTGAGCGGTGCCCCGGACCCGGGGCGGGCCGCACTGCCGGGCCCGCCCCGGCACGGCCCTTCCCGGCACGGCCCGCCCCGGACGCCCGTCCACGGCGTCCCGACCCCTTCGTGTACCACCAGCGGAGACCGCTAACCGCTCAGCGGTGCGTTTCCGCCGTTACGGACTGGCCTGATCCGGCGTCCGGCCGTCCCGTGTCCGGCGCGGACAGCGCTGTCATCTCCGGCGCGCCACCCGTCCCCGCCGCCACTTCCGGCCAGCACTCCCCCGCACACATGCGCCGAAAAGCGCCGGGTTGAT
Source organism: Streptomyces sp. MNU89 (assembly GCF_020982505.1). Taxonomy (NCBI): domain Bacteria; kingdom Bacillati; phylum Actinomycetota; class Actinomycetes; order Kitasatosporales; family Streptomycetaceae; genus Streptomyces; species Streptomyces sp. MNU89. The sequence continues at coordinate 795,352 of NZ_JAJKLL010000001.1, forward strand.
GTGCATTCGGGCGGGGTTCTCGGCAGACTCCGGAAACGTCAAAGCGGCGCACAACACAGCACAACAAGCGGAAGGGAAATACATCATGAGGAACCGTGCGAAAGCTGCGTTAACCGGAACTCTGGTGCTGGCGGCTGCGTTCCTCGGCCCCCTGGGCGGCACGGCTCACGCCGGGGACTCCTCGCTCTACGCGCCTTCGGACCTCGTCCTCACCATCGCGCACGGAGAGGACGCGGCCTCCGTGGCCCCGGAACGCGCGGTGACCCTCACCTGTGAGCCGCGGGCCACGGGCACGCACCCCTCCCCGCAGGAAGCCTGCGTGCTTCTCGGGGACGCCGGGGGCGACGTGGACGCGATCGCGCCGCCGGCGGAGCCCGAGCTGTGCACCTACCAGTACGACCCGGTCGTCGTCACCATACGGGGCGTCTGGCAGGGCCAGCGCATCGAGGAGGAGCGCACCTTCGGCAACGAGTGCGTGATGCGGGCGGAGACGGGGGCCGTCTTCGACTTCTGAGCCCGCGCTCCCCTTGTCCGTCCCCCGGGCTCCCGAGGAGCCCGGCGGGCGGCACCGGGCGCGCCCCTGCCGCGCCGGACCGCCAACTCCCCCGCGCGGCAAGGGGACCAGGGGCCCGGACGGGTGTTCTTCCGCGGAGGCGCGGAACGGGTGAGGATACTCCCTGGCGCACGCACCAGGCACAGCCCCACACCACGCCCCGCACCCGACGAGGAGCCTGTTCGTGTTGAGAAGAAGCCCGCTCACGGCCCTGCTCACGGCCCTGCTGTCGTTGTCCTTCGCCACCGCCGCCGCGCCCGCCTCCGGCGACCCGGGCTCCGGCCACGGGCACCGGCACGGCCACGGCCACGAGCACGGGAAGCACCACGGCAAGGGCCATCACCACTCCAGGGGCACCTGCACGGACGACCCCGCGCTGCTGTTCTGCGAGGACTTCGAGTCCCTGCCGCCGGGCGAGGCCGGCAGCCCCCACTGGGAGACCGACACCGAGAACGGCACGCTGACCGTCGAGCCGCACCCGGCGGGACATCGGGCCGGGCAGCATCTGCGCGTCCGCACCGAGGGCAACGGCAAGGCGTTCCTCGCGGTCACGGACCTGGCACCGCCCGGCAACAGCTTCTGGGGCCGGGTCCGGCTGCGCGTGGCGGCCTTCCCCACCGCCCCCGACTGGGCCCACTGGACGATGGTCGAGGCCACCGGACGCGGCCCCGGTTACATCCGCCCGCTCGGCGGGCAGTACGTGCCCCCCGCCGGGAAGAACCTGTGGGGAGTCGGCTCCGACGGCGGCCCGACCGGCGACTGGACGGCCTGGCAGGAGTCGGCCCCGGCGCGGGCCGGGGTCTGGAGTTGCGTGGAGTGGCGGATGGACGCCTCCGACAACCGCATCGAGGTCTGGTTCGACGGCGAGCCCCAGCCCGATCTCACCGTCGACACCCGCAACCACGGGGGCGCCGAGGTGGACTTCGTCTTCCCGGAGTTCGACACGGTGAAGTTCGGCTGGCAGCTCTACCAGGGCGATCCCTCACCGTCCGGCTATGACGTACGGATGGACGACCTCGCCCTCGGCACGGAGCGCGTCGGCTGCGAGCGCTGACCGGCCCCGGCGGAGGGCCCCGGTCCCGGCCCCGGCCCCGTCACTGGATCTGCCGCCGCACCAGTTCGTGGAAGAGGCCGGTGGTGTCGGTGAGCAGGTCCGCGGGACGGCCCTGCTGGACGACGCGGCCCTCCGCCATCACGACGACCCGGTCGGCGTCCATGACGGTGGAGAGCCGGTGGGCGATGACGACGCGGGTGGCGCGGAGCTCGCGGGTGCTCTCCGTGACGATGCGCTGGGTCTCGTTGTCCAGCGCGCTGGTCGCCTCGTCGAAGAAGAGGATCCGGGGCCGGCGGATGAGGGCCTGGGCGATCATCAGCCGCTGCCGCTGCCCTCCGGAGACGGTGCCGCCGCCGTCGGAGAGCACGGTGTGCATGCCCATCGGCATCCGCTGGATGTCCTCGGCCAGCCCGGCGAGGCGGGCGGCCTCCCACGCCTCCTCCAGGGAGAAGTTCTCGGCGCCGCGGATGCAGTCGAGGACGGAGCCGGAGAAGGGCTGGGCGTTCTGCAGGACGACGCCGCACTGGCGGCGGACGGCGGCCTGGTCGAGCGCGGCCAGGTCCTGGCCGTCGTAGAGGACCTCGCCGGAGGCGGGCCGGTCGAAGCCGATGAGCAGCCGCAGCAGGGTGGACTTGCCGCAGCCGCTGGCCCCCACGACGGCCACGAACTCGCCCGGTTCCACCCGGAAGGAGACGTCGTCCAGGACGAGCGGCCCGTCCTCGGCGTAGCGGAAGGAGAGCTGCCGGGCCTCGATGGCACCGGAAAGGGCGCCGGGCCGGGTGGAGCCGCCGCGGACCTCGGGCAGCGCCCGGAAGACCGGCCGGACCTGTTCGAACATCGGCAGGACGGCCGCGGCGGAGATCAGCGCCCCGGTCAGCTGGGTGACCGAGCTCAGCATCATCGTCACGGCGGTGTTGAAGGTGAGGAAGCCGCTCGGTGAGAGGGCGCCGCGGGCCGGCCCGGCGAGCAGCATGAACATGATGAGGGTGCAGAGCGGCAGGTAGACCGCGTTGAGAACGGTGATGAGGTTCTTGATCCGGCCCACGCGCTGCTGGAGTTCGCGGCTGCGGGCGAACTCGCGCGCCCAGGCGGCGTAGGCGAAGCTCTCGGCGGCGGCGACGCGCAGCTTGGGCAGCCCGCGCAGGGTCTGGAACGCCTGGTTGTTCAGCTTGTTGCCGAGGACGACGAGCCTGCGCTGCCAGCGCAGCTGCCACAGCCCCATGCCGAGGAACAGCGCGGCGATGACGACGAGCATGGCGACGGCCACCAGGGCCAGCTCGAAGCTGAAGAGGAGCAGCAGCACGAGGTTGACGGCGCCGACCGTGCCGGCCTGGACGAGCACCGAGCTGATCCCGGACAGCACCTTGCGGATGGAGCTGATGCCCATCGCCGCGCTCGCCAGCTCACCGGTGGAGCGTTCGGCGAAGAACCGGGTCGGCAGGCGCAGCAGCCGGTCCCAGACGGCGGGTTGCAGGGTGGCCTCGACGCGGCCCTCCATGCGGAGGATGGCGGTGTTCTGCAGCAGCATGAAGGCGGCGGCGACCACGGCGCTGACGATCAGCGCAAGGGAGACCTGGACGATCAGTCCGTTCTCGGCGGCCGGGACGTACACACCGAGGACCTGTCCGGTGGCGAGGGGCACCAGCGTGCCCAGGCCGACGGCGACAAGTCCGCCCAGCGCCAGATTGCGCAGGTCGGTGCGGGTGCCGCGGAGGCTGAAGAGCAGCAGCCGCCAGGCGGGCAGCGGCTCGTCGGGCAGCGGCCGGTAGAACATGACGGCGCGGTCGTCGAACTCGGCGGCGTTGTCCTTGCCCACGCGCCACCGCTCGCCGCTCGCGGGGTCCACGGCCTCGTAGCGTCCGCGGCGCCACAGCAGCGCCACCGGGTCGCCGTTGTCGGACCAGTAGCCGACCAGGGGGCCGGAGTTGTCGCGCCACCAGCTGCCGCTGAGCCGGACGTCGCGGGTGCGGAAGCCGGAGCTCAGGGCGGTGCGTTCGACGGGGTCGAGCCTGCTCTCGGGCGCCCCGCCGGTGTCGGGATCGGTCACGGGGATCCGGGCCGCGGCGGCGACCGTGCGGCAGACGGCGAGGGCGGCGTCATCGGTGCCGGCGGCCGTGCCGGACGGGGCTCCGCGGCGGCGCGGCCGGCCGATGGAGTTCAGCAGGGCCCGGTCGGCGCTCTCCCGTTCGGCCTCGCCGGCCTGGATGCCGGCGGCGGTGCGGTCCTCGTGGGCGCGTTCGAGCCGTTCGATCCAGCGGTCCAGGGCGGACAGCAGTCGCGTCTGCTGATTGACCATGTCCTGCCACAGCGCACCGTCGATGAGCAGGTCGGCGGCGGTGTCCGCGCCATAGGCGGAGCCGTACTGGACGCTGCCGGGGGCCATGGACATCCACAGGATGTTCTCGTCGCCGGTCCCGGCCGCGTCGTGGGCCGCGCTCGGGCCGTGGCCGCCGTCCGGGGCGTCCGTGTTCCCGTCCCCGGAGGGCTGCGGGGTCAGGTGCTGCCCGTCGAAGGGAGCTTCGAAGAGGACGCGCAGGCTGCGCCCGTAGCCGCGGGCGAAGGCGTCGTCCAGCGGGCTGAGGACCGGCTCGTGGGCGGGTGCGTCCACGGGTGCCGTGCGCGTCGTAGCCGGCGGGGTGGCGGGGGTGTCGTACGTGCCGTACGTGCCGTAGGTGTTGTCCGGACCGCCGTGGTGCGGGCCGTACGGGTCCGCGTACGGCTCGCCGGGGTGGCCGTACTGGGCGTATCCGCCGTGGGGGCTGTACGGGTCGCCGCCGCCGTGGCCCCCCTGCTCTCCGTACTGTTCGTACGCGCCGTACGGCCCCGGCCCGGGGCGGTGCAGCTCGCGGAGCTGGATGCGGCGCAGCACGCAGTCCTGGAGCGGCCGGCCCACGAGGGTGTGCCGCGGACCGTCGACGGGGCCGAGCAGCAGGGTGCCGGTCTCCAGCCGGCCGAGGAAGTGCCAGTGGCCCTGCCGGCCGGCGTCGACGGCGAAGAGGTCCATGGCCCCGGCGGTGACCAGCCACAGCACCTGCGGGCCTTCGAGGGGGAGGCTGCGGGCGGTGGTGTGGTCGACGGGGTGCCGAGACCGCCCATGGCCGCGACGACCACATCGGCGGGTGAGGCGGCGGCGGGCGGGGCCCCGGAGAGCCCGGTGCCGGTGCCGGTGCCGGAGACGCCGGTCCCGTCGGCACCGGTCCCGTGGCCGTCGGCCCCGTAGCCGCCGGTTCCGGCCGGGCCGGGGCCGAGGGCCGGACGGCGCCGGTGGCGGTGGCGGTGAGGGCGGAGCCGTCGGAGGAGGGATGGGGGGATGCCACGTCAGTGCTCCCTGACCAGGGCGGCGTACGCCCCGCCGGCGGCGGCCAGTTGCTCGTGCCGGCCGCGCTCCACGACGGTGCCGCGGTCGAGGACGACGATCTCGTCGCTGTCCCGCACGGTGCTCAGCCGGTGCGCGATGACGACGCAGGCGCAGCCGCGCCGCCGCAGGTTGTCGATGATGATCTGTTCGGTCTCGGCGTCGAGGGCGCTGGTCACCTCGTCGAGGACGAGGACGCTGGGGCGCCGGACGAGGGCACGGGCGATCTCCAGCCGCTGCCGCTGCCCGCCGGAGAAGTTGCGCCCGTCCTGCTCGATCCGGCTGTGGATGCCCCCGGGCCGGCGGGCGACGGTGTCGTACACCGCGGCGTCCCGGAGGGCGGCCACGACGGCCTCCTCCGGGATGGAGGGGTCCCAGAGGGCCACGTTGTCGCGGACCGTGCCCTCGAAGAGGAAGACGTCCTGGTCGACGAAGGAGACGGAGGCGGACAGCGCACTGCGCGGGATCTCGTCCAGCCGCTGCCCGTCGATGCGGATGGTCCCCTCCCAGGGCTGGTAGAGCCCGGAGATCAGCCGGGAGACGGTGGACTTGCCGCTGCCGGAGCCGCCGACGAGGGCGACCTGGCGGCCCGGTCCGACCTCCAGGGAGAAGCCGTTCAGCAGCGGCTTGTCGAGCGGGCTGTAGCCGAAGGTGACGTTCTCCAGGGTGACGTGGCCGCGGAGCCGCTTGGTGCTGGCGGGCGGTTCGCGCCGGGTGTAGAGGGTGTCGGCGGGGAAGTTCTCGACGTCCTTGAGGCGGGCCACGTCGGCGGCGAAGTCCTGGAGCCGGCCGGCGACGCCGTTGAGCCGGGTGAGGGGGGCGGTGAAGTTGGTGACGAGGGCCTGGAAGGCCACGAGCAGGCCGATGGAGACGGCGCCCTCCACTGCCCGCTGCCCGCCGATGAGGAGGATCAGCGCGCTGTTGAGGGTGGCGAGGGTGGGGGCGACGACGGCCAGGAAGGCGCTGGGCACGCCGAGCCGCTGCTGGGTGTCGAGGGTGGTGGCGTGCTGCCCGGCCCAGCGGCGGAACCAGCCGTTCTCGCCGCCGGTGGCCTTCATGGTCTCGATCAGCTGGAGGCCGCTGTACGAGGTGTTGGTGAGCCGGGCGCTGTCGGCGCGGAGCTTCTGGGTGCCGACGGAGCGCAGGTGCATCACGAGGCGCAGCGCGACCACGTTGAGCAGGGCGATGCCGATGCCGACCACCGTGAGCTGGGGGTCGTAGCTCCACAGCAGCACGGCGTAGAGCACCACCACGACGACGTCGACCCCGGCGGCGGCGAGGTCCCGGGCCAGGGTCTCGGCGACGGTGTCGTTGGACTGCAGGCGCTGGACGAGGTCGGCCGGGTTGCGCTGGGAGTAGAAGGTGACCGGCAGCCGCAGGAGGTGGCGCAGGAAGCGGGCGCTGCCGAGGGTGGAGGAGATGATGCGGCCGCGCAGCAGATTGGCCTGCTGCAGTCCGGTGAGGACGGCCGTGAGGACCACCATCGTGCCCATGGCGGCGAAGAGGACGCCGAGCAGCGAGGTCTGGTCCCCGAAAAGGAACATGTCGATATAGGTACGGCTGAGCGCGGGGACGGCGGCGCCGACGAGGACGAGCAGGAAGCTGGCGACGAGCGCGGCCAGCAGGGTGCCGCTGGTACCGCGGAGCCGTACGGGCATGGCGCCGAGGATGCCCGGCCTGCGGCCGCCCCGGCGGAATCCCTCACCGGGTTCGAAGACGAGGACGACGCCGGTGAAGCTGGTGTCGAAGTCCTCCGGGGAGACGTAACGGCGGCCGCGGGCGGGGTCGTTGATGCGGACCATGCGGCGGCCGAAGCGGCGCACCGTCCCCTCGTAGACCACGTAGTGGTTGAACTCCCAGAAGAGGATGGCCGGCGCCCGCACCTCGGCGAGGGCGGCGGGCTCCATCTGCATGCCCTTGGCGGTGAGGCCGTAGCTCCGGGCGGCCTTGAGGAGGTTGCTGGCCCGGGAGCCGTCGCGCGACACGCCGCAGGCGATGCGGAGCTCCTCCAGCGGGACGTGCTTGCCGTGGTGGCCGAGCACCATGGCCAGGGACGCGGCGCCGCACTCCACGGCCTCCATCTGGAGGACGACGGGGCTGCGCACACCCCTCGGCACCCGGACGCGCTGCTTCTTCCCGCCGCCCCGCGGCTGCCTGCGGCCCCCTGCCGCGGCCCTCGGCGGCGCGTCCCGGCGGGCACGGTCCGCGCGGCGGCGGCCGTCCGCGGGCGGGCGGCGGCGGCCGTGCCCGGGGAGCTGCGCCCGGGGGCGGCGGCCGTCCCTCGGCGGGCCGGGTCAAGGGCCCGTCGGCGGGGCGGCAGGCCCGGCGGGCACGGCAGGCTCGACGGGCGCGGCAGATCCGGCGGGGTGGCGGCCCCGGCGGCGGCCGGAGCCGCCCGGCGGCGGCGGGCATGGCGGCGGCGGCGGGGAGGGCGCCGGCGAGGGCCTCCGGCCCGGCCGCGGCGCCCGTCTCGTAGGGGTGCTCATGGCAGCAGCCAGTCGACGGGACGTTCGGCGGTGAGGTGGATGGCGCCGCTCACCGGCGTGGTGGACTCGATCTCGAAGGGCGGGCCGCCGTCGCGCGACCAGGCGTAGCCGGACGGCGTCCCGGCGGACCGCTCCAGTTCGACGAGGACGGCCACGGCCGGGCCGTTGGCGGAGAACCGCTCGGCCAGTTCGGCGCTGCCGAGGAAGCCCGCGATGCGCTGCGCGGTCTGCGGCACCCGGCCGACGGTCTTGACCCGCCCCTTCAGCACACCGAACTGCTGGGCGGGCGCGGACTGGACGGTGAGGTCGACGCGGGCGCCCACCGGCACGGGGGAGCCCTTGCCGCCGGGGACGTAGAGCATGGCCACCAGCGGCTCATCCCGGTCCTGGACGCGCTCGACGGTCGCCACCTGGGCGCCTGGGGTGATGACGGAGCCGGTCTCGGCGACGAGCGAGGTGACCCGGCCCGCCTCCACGGTGCGGACGGCGCGGGTGCCCTGTTCCGTACTGACGGCCAGCACGGGCGCCTTGGCGGGAAGGCTGTCGCCCTCGCGGGCCAGGACCTCGGTGACCTGCCCGGCGAAGGGACTCTGCAGGACGTAGCTGCCCCCGGCGCGGGTGAGCACCCCCGGGGACTCCAGCCGGGACGAGACGGAACCGGTCACGGCCCAGAAGGCCGCCCCCGCCATCACGAGGAGCGTGACCACCAGCACCAGCAGGCCCTGGGGCCGTGCGAAGCGCACCGGAATGTCGAGCTCTTCGGGTGACTGCAGCTTGGACAGCGCCTTGTGGCGGAACTGCACGGTCTCCATCCCTCGCCTGCGAAGATGTCGGGCGTTCCGACGCGGTGGCGCACGGCCGCACGGGGGCCGCCGTGCCGCGGGGACGGCCGCCCGGCCGACGGCATGCATGGGCCCCGGAAGGGGATTCCGGGGCCCATGGTCAACCCTTTCCGGTCTCAGCCAAACCGGCGGGTCGTGAAACGCTCCGGCTTTTCAGGGCCGGGCAGCGGACGTCCGGATCAGAGACCCGCGACGAGACCGGTGACCTGGCCGGTCGGCAGGCCGGTGACGTCCTGCACGAGACCCAGGCCCTCGGAGAGCGGGGCGACGGAGTCGACGGCGCCCAGAACCGGGGCGACGTTGACGCCGACACCGCCGGACACGGTGTCGAGGTCGGCGTCGTCGATCTCGCGGGTCTCGACCTGGGGGGTGAAGTCGTTGCGCACTTGGGCTTCCCTTCGATTTCTGCTGGGTGTTTCTGCATCACACCGGCCGGTTCAAGGGGGACGAAAACCGAGCCGATTTGATGGGGCGTCAGCTGCCCCTAACCCGGGAACCATTTTTCAACAGCTTCCGTGTACCGCCAGATGAAAGCACGTCACGCGGTCGGCGGGCCACCCGGGACAGCCGCCCAGCGAGTCAGCCGGCCGGGTCGCACCGCAGGTCCGGCACGGGATGGTGACGACCCCTTCACACAATCCACTGCCTGGTCACCGCGGGCGGACACCCCGGCGGGAACAAAGCGGACCGAACGCCTCCGCCCCCACCGGGGATTCGGGGAAATCCGTTTCCACACCCCGCCCTGTGCCGCTTCTGCGAAAACGGTGTGCAGGACCGGCCGAATGCGACATGGCCCGACAAGAGAACCCGTGACGGAACACCCGGTGGAGCCGGTATTCCCTGCCGCGCCGCCCGTATCGGGTATGTCCGGCCGATCTCGTATGACCCGCGGTATACGTCATCGCACCCCTTCCGCCGGTTGGCCACGCCTTTCCGGCACAGGCGGTCCGCGGCCCCGCCGAAACCGGTCCGGCCGAAAAGGGAATACGGGAAGGAGAAGATGTGAAGAAAGGAGGACGGTGAGGACCGGTAGGGTTTCCGGCTTCCGGCCGGCCGGGACGGCGGTTCCCGCCGGACCGTACGCGGACCGGCGCCGGCCGCGGCGCCCTCAGTGCTTCAGGCCGCCGCCGAGGTTCATCACCAGGACCCCGGCGACCACCAGCCCGACGCCGATCAGCGTCGTGGGGCGGGCTTCCTCGCCGAACAGCAGGACGCCCCCGATGAACGCCCCCACCGTCCCCACGCCCGACCAGATGGCGTAGACGGGGCCCACGTTGAGAGTCTTGAGCGCCTGCGCCAGGAGCACGAAGGCGAGCATGTATCCGATCACGACCACGGCCGAGGGCCCGAGCCGGCTGAAGCCGTTCGAGGCGCGCAGCGCGAGGGTGGCGACCACCTCGGAGACGATCGCACAGGCGACCAGCAACGCCGCACCCATGACGATTCCTCCTCCGTGGCTCTCCGGTCCCTCACAGCACAGTAGCGCGCGCCAAGGCCGGTCCCCGACCACGGAGCCCCGGTGAGGGGCCCGGCCGCCGCTACCGGGTGCGGTAGGCGTCGAGGACCGTCTGGGTCAGCTCGTGGCCGTTGCCGCCGCCGGTGACCTCCGCCCTGAGGGAGACACCCGTCCCGGGCTCCTCCGGATTGCGGACCCGGACCACTCCCTCGCGGACCGGGACCTCCGTCCAGGTGCGGCCGCCGTCGGAGGAGGCGTGGACGGTGAGCGTCCCGGCCCCGTCCGCCGCGGCGGAGCCCTGCACCGTCACCGGGATCTCCGTGACGGATCCGGCCGGGACGGTGGAGTCGGGGGCGAGCCGGGGGGTGAAGCGGACCGCCGAGGCCGGCAGCCGTACCCGCCCTCCCCGCCGCCTCCGAGGTGAACGTCCAGGAGGAGGTGACCTCGCGGGAGACGGTGGCGGCACCGCTGCGGGTGACGGTGGTGACGAGCCGGTAGTCCGCCTTCTCCGGGGGCAGGGTGAACTCGGCGCGGTCGAGGATGTCGTCGGCCGTGGCGTGGAGTTCCCCGTTGCGGTAGAGCGTCGTGGAGGCGGTGTCGTAGAGGCTTTCGCCGCGGTGTCCCGCGCCGTCGGCCAGGGGGTTGAGGCGGCCGGAGAGGGTGTTGCCGCGCCGGAAGAGTCCGTCGTCTCCGCCGCCGTCCCCGCCGACGATCAGGGGACCGAAGACCCCCGTGTTGTAGGTGTGTTCGTACCGCTCGCCCGCCGTGTACGCGGCCCTCCGCGGACCGGCGTAGACCGCCTCCACGACATCCCCGCGGCTCTGCTGGAAGCGGTGCGACCAGCGCACGCCCTCGGTGTTGAGGTACTGCGTGAGGGTGCCGGGGACGTCCCGGACGTCGGCCACGGTCCAGCCGCTGCCGGCGTCGCCGGTGTCCGGCTCGGTGATCACCGAGCCCTGCCGCCCGGCCGCCGGCGCGCCCTGGTGGATCGTCAGCTCGGCGAGCTCCTCCGGCCCGACGTCCTCGCGCAGACCGGTGAAGAGGCCGCCCTCCCGGCCGTACGCGACCCGGTACTCGGTGCCGGGGCCGCTGCGGAAGCTGCCGACCGTCTTGGCGTGCATCCGCCCGTCCGGCAGCTCTGGGCCGACGTGCCGGGTGCGGAAGCCCAGCGGCATCGGCGGCCGCACCAGCACGACGCTGCCGACGCTGCGGCCGTCCACCGTCGCGTCGAACGACATGGCGGTGTCGGACGGCTCGGCCTCCGGGTCCGGCACGGTGATCTCCACCGGCTCTGCCTTCCGGGCGTCGAAGGTGACCGTGGTGTCCCCGGTGAGGTCCAGCCGCGGCTGGAGCTGCCAGTCCAGTCCGGCCACGTCCTCCCCGGCGCCGGGGAGGACGGTCTGGTGGCTCAGGAGATAGGTGCCCCTCGGCAGCCGGAGCGTGGAGGTGCCGCCGTCACCCGTGGTGCCCGTGAATCCGCCGCGCTCGTAGTCGTGGACGATGACGGACCAGTCGGCGGGCGCCCCGCCGTCCCGGCCGACGGTCTCCACCGTGAGGTCGTACGACTCCTCCTCGCGCGTCACGGCGCCCACCGTGCGGACCGACTGCCCGCCGGCGCTCGCCGTGACCGCCACCTCGAAGTCCCCGTACCGATCCCCGCCGGGCCGGGTGTCGGCGGTCAGCCCGGTGGAGACGGCACCGCCCGCGGGGACGGTGATCCGCTCGGTCTCCAGGACGAACATGCCCTCGGGTGCCGGCTCGCCGTCCGGGCCCGTGGCCTCGGCGGAGAGGGTGAGGGTGAGGTCCTCCTCCCCCGTGTTCCGGTGGACGAGGTCCCTGGTGACCGGTTCGTCGTCGGCGTGCGGCCAGCGCGCGGAACCGAACGCGACGGAGGACGTCCCGGCGGCGAGGCTCTGCGCGGCGGCCCGGCCCGCGTCGAGCCGGCCGGCCCCTCCTCGTGGACGCCCTGGCCCTCCCCGCCGCGGCCGCTCCGGTCAGCGCCGCCTTGATCCGCCCACCGCTCCAGTCCGGGTGCCGCTCCGCCAGCAGGGCCGCGGCGCCCGCGGCGTGCGGGGCCGCCATCGACGTCCCGGAGAGCGAGCCGTAGCCGTCGGCGACCGGCCCGGCCTCCCCCGCCAGCACGCTGCCCTCGGCGAGCGCGGCCCCGATGGAGACGCCCGGGGCGGTCAGATCGGGCTTCAGCCCGCCGTCCCCGGTGCGCGGGCCGACGGAGGAGAAGCCGGCGAGCCGGTCCTCCCGGTCGACGGCGCCCACGGTGAGCGCGGCCTCCGCGCTGCCCGGGGAGCTGATGGAGCGCGGACGGGGTCCGGCGTTGCCCGCGGCGGCCACGAACAGGGCGCCGCTCTCCTCCGACAGCCGGTTCACGGCCTCCTCCATCGGGCCCACCCCCGGGGTGTCGCCCGTGCCGACGCTGAGGTTGACGACATCGGCGCCCTGCCCGACCGCCCACTCCATGCCCGCGATGACCGAGGACTCGGTGCCGCTGTTGTCGTCCCCGATCACCTTGGCGTTCAGCAGCCGCGCAGCGGGAGCCACCCCGCGGTAGGTGCCGCCGGACGCGGCTCCCGTCCCCGCGGCGATGGACGCCACATGGGTGCCGTGGCCGTACCGGTCGGTGGCGCCCGGGGACGCGGAGAAGTTCTTCGCCGCCACGACCTTGCCGCCGGACAGATCGGGGTGCGCGGTGTCGATGCCGGAGTCCACGACCGCGATGGTGACGCCCTCGCCCTCCCGGCCCGTCTCCCAGGCGGCGGGCGCGCCGATCTGCCGCACGCTGCGGTCGAGTGCGGCCCGCACCAGTCCGTCGAGCCGGAGGGAGGCCACGCCCGGCGCGGCGGTGCGCCCGCCGCCCCCGCCGGAAGGGCGGGTGAGGGCGGACCAGGCCGCCGCGGTGTCCCCGGGCCCGGTGGCCAGGGCGTCGGCGCCGATGCTGCGCAGCGGGTGGACGTCGGCGTCCCCGGCGGCGGCGCGCAGCCGCTGCCCGGCGCCGGGGCCGTTCTCCCCCGGGCCGCTCTGCCCCGCGTCGTCGTCCTCGTCCCCGTCCTCGTAGCGGACGATGAACGGCAGCGCGTCGCCGTGCAGGGCGCGGAAGGCGGGCCGGCTCAGCTCGGTGACGTCGAACAGCCTGCGGTCCACGGTGCCGTCGAGGACGAGGGCGGTCGCGTCCTGGGGGATGACGTAGGTGTGGCCGTCGCCGTCGCGCTGCGCCTGGACGGGGATGTGTTCGCGGCCCTGGGCGGGGAGCACGGCGGTGACCCGGCCGGCGCCGCCCACGCGGACCCGGTCGCCGGTGATCAGTGTGACGAGCCGTTCCCCGCCGGCCGGCGGACCGGCGGCGGGACCGGCCGCCAGGGGCGCGGCGGCGGGGGCCGCGGGGTCGGTGACGCGGCGGCGGGCGAGGCCGCGGCGGGTAACGCCGACACGGCCGTGACGGCCGCGGCCAGCGCGGCCAGGGCTCTCTGGGCGCGGATGGGCACGGGGTTCCCCCTGCTCGCCTCGGAAGGGCCGCGGACCGGCCTCGGAGTGGAGAGCCCGGCCGGAGCGGCCGGACGCGGCACCTTCCGCGTCACAGAGGACAGCTCGGTCACGGACGTGTCCCCGGGCTCTGCGCGCCTCAGTATCGACGGCGCGGAGAGGGCGGACAACGGTCGGAAACCGGCCAGCGGCGGGCAGGCGAAGAAACGGGAAAGTTCCGGGAATGTCATGGAGAAACCGCAACGCCCTTGTGGGGCGGTGCGGTTGACATGGACCGGTGACCCTCATGGGACCGGCGGCTCTCATGGGCGGCCGCGGACCGCCGCGGCTCTCCGCTCCCCCGCTTCCGCGCGCCGTCCGTCGCGCTCGCGGTGCCCGTCCCGCCGGAGTCCTCGTGGGGGCGGTGCGGTCGCGCGCGGCGGTGGGCGGCTCAGCGCCGGTCGTACGACTGCTGGGCCGGCGCCTGGATGGGCGGCGCCGGGCGCGTCTGCAGCCCGAACAGCGAGCCCGCCGAGACGACGAGTTCACCGGCGGAGCCGATGGCGACGTCGGCGGGGACGTTCATCCGGCGCAGCGCCCCGGAGAGGGTGTCCTCCACGAGCGCCAGCCGCACGTTGAGCGCGCCGGGTCCGCCGCGGGCGCGGCCGGACAGGTCCGTCAGCACCTCCTGGGCGCTGTTCTGCAGATCGGCCATCGTCTGCCAGCCTCCCGGCTGGCGGGCGGGCGCCTGGCCTCCGGCGGCCGGAGCGCCGAGCGTCTGGGGCAGGCGGACGGCCAGATCCGCGTACCACTCGGAGAGCACACCGGACATCTCCGAGCGCAGTCCGTCGAGGAAGACCAGGAGGACAGCCGCCCCCATGTTCGTACTGACGGGCGGATGGGCCGCGGGGCCACCGCCGTTCGGGCCTCCGTTGGACTGAACCCCCAGGTACGAACGGAGGACGACGGGTACGTCCTCCTGCTGCTGCTGGGGCCGGAACGGCACCAGTATGTCCCGGACGGGGGTGATCCCTCGAGCGGCCCGCTCCGCCGCTGCCTGGCAGGCGTAATCAGTGGGCACGGGGCACACCACTCCTCTCCACTGGCCATATCGGCAGTGGCTTCACATGTTTGGCTTGAATGATCGAGGTCGTACCGTACCCCCATTCGAGTGGTTCGGGGAGGTCTTCGGGCAAGTGGAATTTCACGCATCGGAGGCGGACGGTAGCGGAGCGGGTTGCGGCGGAGCCCCAACTCTCCTTCCCCCGGAGGGCGTACCGATCGGTAGCCGGATAGTGGAGGTTCCGGCGGAAAACCGGACGGGAGGGCGACACTCCCGCCGTCCGGCAGCGGACGGGCACGCGGCGTGGTGCGCACCGGGCATCGGCGCGCCCTCCGACGGTCGGGGCGGCCCGGGGGTCAGTCGCCCGGTGTGGCCCAGTAGACCGTGTAGTTCTGGCGGTTGTCGTAGAAGGGGATGAGGGTCACGGCGGTGTTGTCGGCGGTGGCGGTGAAGGTCAGCGGCTCGTCGGTCGCGGTGAGGGAGTCGGTGGCGAGGACGGGTAGCCGTCCGCCGAGGTCCTGGTCGCCGTAGGCGCCGGAGAGCACGACCGGGCCGTAGGCGACCGCCTGGACGTGCTCGTCGTCGGGGGCGGGAAGGAGCCTGACGTCCATGGGGAGCCGGACGGTGACGGTGTCCCCCGGGGCCCAGGTCCGCCGGAGCACGGCGTAGCCGCCGGGGTCGGCCGCGATGTCCCGCACCTCGCCGTTCACGCGCACCGTGGCGCCGCTGGTCCAGCCGGGAATGCGGATCCGCAGCGCCCACTCGCCGGCCGCGCCGTCGATGCGCAGGGTGGTGGTGTCCGAGGCCGGGAAGTCGGTGGTCTGCTCGACGGTGACCGCGCGCTCGGCCCAGTCCAGGACGGAGGGGATGAACAGGTTGACGTACAGGCCGGCGTCGTCCTGGAAGTAGACCGAGTCCATCAGCTGGGTATGCGTCTCCAGTCCGGTGCCCTGGCAGCACCAGAAGCTGTCGTAGTCGGTGCTCCAGGTGCCGCCGCCCCACGCCGGTCCCACGCCGCGCCGGGACCCCGGGGTGAGCGGGGTGAAGTAGGTGACGTGACCGTGCGGGTCGTCCGGGTTCTGCTGGCCGAGCATCTGGTTCAGCAGGGCCGCCTCGTAGTAGTCGGCGTACGCGACGCGCTCCGGACCGAGGGTGAACAGCTCCCGGGTCAGCCGGAGCATGTTGTAGGTGTTGCAGCTCTCGCAGGTGTCGTCGGTGAGGTACCGGGCGATGGCGCCGGGCTCCCGGAAGTGCTCGGCCTGACTGTTTCCGCCGATGACGTAGGTGTGGGCACCGGTGACGATGTCCCAGAAGTTCACCGCGATGGCGCGGTAGCGCCGGTCGCCGGTGGCCTTGTACTCGCGGGCCGCCCCGACGATCTTCGGCACCTGGGTGTTGGCGTGCAGCCCGGCGAGCCGGTCCTCGCCGGCCGCCAGCGGGTCGAGCACCGCGGCATGGTCGAAGCGCCGGGCGACGACGAGCCACCGCTCATCGCCGGTCTGCAGGCAGAGGTCGGTCAGCACCGCGTTCATGCCGCCGAACTCGACCCGCAGGGTGGTCTGCATCTGCTCGTACGTCAGCCGTCCGGTGCGCCACTCGACCCAGCCCGCGAGCGCGAGCAGCACGTCGCGGGCCTCGGTGTTGCCCGTCAGCCGCCACACGTCGAGCAGCCCGGCCAGCGTCTTGTGCAGGCAGTAGTACGGCACGCCCTTGCGCCTGCCGGTCTCCACCGTGTCGAAGTCGGACTCCGGGAACCCGGACAGGTATCCGGTGTTGAACCCTGCCGGCGCGGTCTGGCACGCGGCCAGCTCCGCGACCATGTACGCGGCTTTCTCCTCGAAGACCGCCTCGCCGGTCAGCGCCCACGCCTGCGCCCAGGCACTGAGGAAGTGGCCCTGGCTGTGCGTGCGGAACTCGAAGTCGGGGGCCTCCCAGCCCCCGCACGGCTCGGCGCCCCGGGTGTCGAGACCGTGGTTCATCCGGTGGTTGCCGAGCAGCCGGTCCGTATCGACGAAGCGGAGATACTCCAGCGTGCGGTCCATGTTGTCCCGCCAGCGGCCTGTGGTCGGCCGCACCCGTCCAGGGGCGAACGGGCGCGCCACGACGCCTGCCTCGTCCAGCGGGCCGGCGGCGCCGGCCGCGCCCCGCGCGCCGCCCGTGGTCCGCGAGGCGGCGGCCGCCCGGCCCGCGAGCGGCCCGTACCGGGAGGCGGAGGCGAGTGCGGCCGCTCCGGCGGCGGAGAGCAGCAGCTGCCTGCGGTTGACTGGAGGAGTCATACGGGGGTCCCCTTTCGATACGGGCGTCCGGCGAGCCCTTCGCCGGACGGCGGTGACGGCACCGGTCAGGGGCGTGTCGGGCCCCCGCGGCGTCCCCTTCTCCTTCGGCGGGCCGAATTCTCCTTCGGCGGGCCGAGAGGCGGAGGGCACCCGTCCGCCGGGCTCCGCGATCTTGGTCGGCTGCGGACGGGCCAAGTGCTGTGGAGCTGGAACCACTCGGCGTTCCCGGTGCAGGGCCGCCGGGAGGCGGCGAAAGGCACTCCCAGGCGATGACGAAATCTCGAACAACGTTCGATCTGTCGGGGATTGAGCCGTACGGTAGTGATGCGGACCGCCACCGTCAACGGGGCGCACCGCCAGGGACACACCGCCGGGGACACGTGGACGGTGCCCGCCCGTGCGACCCCGATCAACCCGACATCACCGGCCGGTCCCGGGCTCTGCTGTCCGCCCGCACCCGGCCCGCCGTCGCGGCTCAGCTGAACATGCGCCGGTACGTCTGGGGGCTGACGCCGGTCGTGCGTTTGAAGCGGTCGCGGAAGGTGGTGGGTGAGCCGAAGCCGACCTGGGCGCCGCGTCTGGTCCCGGGCGCCTCCGGGCGCGTCGGGTAGCCCGGTGAGGTTCCCGACGAACGACGAGGCACCGTCTGGCACGCCCGGGGCCCGGTTCCCGCCGCCTTCTGACCCGGCTCACGCCGGTTCGCCCGCCCCTTCACCATCCGCATCGGGGTGGGCAGGTGAAGCGGGCCTGCACCTTCATGCTCCGCGACCACCGCTCTGCACATGAATGCCCGGCGCCGTCCACACGAACGCCCGGTGCTGCGCACACGGTCTGGCCGATATCTGCGGGTCACCTGGCCTGTCCTGTTTCTTCCGGCGGCCATGCCCGCACACGTTGACGGCCACATACCGAGACGCCCCTGTCGAGCGTCAAGTATGCATCGTAGGCTGCCCATTCGTAGTCAACCGATGGGGCTTCGATGACATTTTCGGTACGCGGCGGACTGTAGAACGGCTGGGAGAAGGCCCACCGGGAGCAGAGTCCATCGGCCTCGTCCCCGACCGGTGTCGCGGCGCGGACAGCGTCGTCACCGTCTCCGATCTCTCCGCTCCCGCCCGGCCGGACCGGCCTGCCGCCATTCCTCGGTGCACGCGCAGTAAGGACTCAGAAAGGGCGACAGAACCGTGTCCGTGGCAACCCTCAGCACGCTGCTGACGCACGCCTTCCACCGGCCCTACGCCGTACCAGCCTTCAACGTCACCGATCTGGCCTCCGTACAGGGAGTCCTGGACGCCGCCGAACGGACGTCCTCTCCTGTCATCCTGCAGTTCTCGGAGAGAGTGGCGCGAGCTCTCGGGCCGCGAACCATCGCGGCCTTCTTCCGGAGCATGACCGAGCACCTCCCGGTGCCCGCTGCTCTGCACCTGGACCACTGCCGGGACGCCGGGCTCGCCATGGAAGCCCTGCGCTGTTCCTGGAACTCGGTGCTCTATGACGCCTCCGACGACGACTTCGAGGACGGCCTTCGGACGACGGCGGCCCTGGTGAGCACGGCCCGCGCCCACGGAGCCGACATCGAGGGAGAGTTCGAGCGGATCGGCCGCCTCGCGGATGGCCACGGGGCCCCGGACGACGACTCCGCACACGACAGGGCCCTGGAGTTCATCCGGCGGACGGGTGTCACCTGTTTCAGCCCGGATGTGGGAACCCTGCACGGCGACTACACCGGGCCGCCCACGATCCACACCCGGAGGATCGCCCGGCTCGCCTCGGCCTCCGGAGTGCCCCAGGTGCTGCACGGAGCGAGCGGTATCCCTCCGGAGACGCTGCACGGGACGCTGGAACTGGGGGTGGCGAAGGTCAACTTCTCGACAGCGCTCAAACACGGCCACCGGGCCGCCGTCACGGCGTTCATGGCGGGCAGCGGCTCGCGGCCGTGGGACCCACTCCGATTACACCAGACCGTCCGGGCCTCGGTGTCCGAACGGGCCGAGCGGTGCATCGGCACGGTCGCTTCCGCGGGACACGCGTGCTGATGCCGTACGCCCTGATCTTCGATTGCGACGGAGTCCTGGTCGACACCGAACGCAGCGCTCACCTGGTGGCGTTCAACCGCATGTGGCGCGAGTTCGGTGTGCCCTGGGCCTGGACCGTTCAGCAGTACGCGGCCACCCTGCACATCTCCGGCGGAATGGAACGGCTCGACAGCCTGCGGTCCGACCCCGCGTTCCGCTCCGTCGTCCCGCTGCCGGCCACACACGACGAGTGGCTGCGGACCATCCGTGCCTGGCATCGCCGGAAGACCGAGATCTACATCGATCTCGTACGCCACGGCCGGCTGACCGTCCGGCCGGGAGTACGCCGCCTGGCGACGGAGGCGGCGGCCGGAGGATGGCAGCTGGCCGTCGCCTCCGCAGGCGCGGAGGAATCCGTACGAGCTGTCCTCATCTCGGTCATGGGCCGCGCGCTGGGCAGCCGGTTCACGGTGATCCCGGGAAACGGCGCGGCCAAGAAGCCCGCGCCCGACATCTACACCCGTGCGGTCACGGAGCTCGGCAGGCACCCCTGGGAGTGCCTGGCTGTCGAGGACAACCGCAACGGACTGCTCGCCGCGGCGGGAGCCGGGATCCCCTGCCTGGTCACCCCGACCGCCGTGTCCCGGGACCACTCCTTCGACGAGGCCGAACTGGTGCTGTCGAACCTCGGAGATCCCGGTGGCGAGCAGGCCCGGAGGTACGGAGGACGCAGTTCTCTCACTCCCGGGGGCCATATGGGGCTCGCCGACCTGGCCCAGCTGATCACACAGTCCGCATTACGACGGGAGACGACCCACCATGTCTGACAGGTCAGCCTTCGCGACACCCCTCGCCGACAAGACCCTCCTCGTACTGGGGCTCGGCAATCTCGGCTCGTACGCCCTGGACATGCTCATCCGGCGTCCCGCCGGACCCCGGCTGATCGTCGCCGGACGCGACGGCGAAGCGGTGCGGAAGCGGGCGAACCTGTCCCGTCTCACCGCCGCCCAGCTCGGCTTCCACCGGACGGTCGGCACGGCGGTGATCGACCTCACCGACGTCACCGCCACTGCCCGGGCCCTGGCCGAGCTGCGCCCGGACATCGTGTTCACCACCGCCAGCAGACAGGCCTGGTGGGTGGTGGACGCCCTGCCGGGACCCTTGCGGGAGGAACTCTCCCCGGCGCAGTTCGGGCCCTGGCTGCCCATGCATCTCGCGCCTCTGCTCCAGTTGATGCAGGCGGTCGGGGCGTCGGGGATCGACACCACCGTGGTCAACGCCGCCTTCCCCGACGCGACGCATGCGGCCCTGGCCGGCGCGGACCTCGCCCCCCTCGTCGGCATCGGGAACGTCGCCAACCCCCTGCCCGCCCTCCGCCACGCGGCGGCCGACCTGCTCGCGGAGCCGGTGGACAACGTGTCCGTGAGACTGGTCGCCGCTCACTACGCCAGCACCCGGCTGCCCCGCCTCGGCCACTCCGGCGGCGCGCCCTACGCCATGTCCGTCCTGGCCGGAGGCAAGGACGTGACAGCGTCCCTCGACACCGCGCAGGTCGCCGCCCGCGCCGCGGCCGACCACACGCGTCACGGGGGACCCCTGGGCGGCATGCTGACAGCAGCCTCAGCCATAACGGTTCTGGACGGTCTGCTCGGCGAGGAGGAACGCCTGGTCCACGCACCCGGCCCGCTCGGGCTGCCGGGCGGATACCCGCTCATGGCCTCCGAGCGGGGGGTCACTCTCGCCCTGCCCGAGGGGATGTCGGAGCAGACGGCACGCCGGATCAACGAGGAGGGCCTCGCCCACGACGGCATCGCGGGGATCGAGCCCGACGGGACCGTGCGGTTCGCGGACCCTCACCACCAGGTGATGCGCGAGGTCATCGGCTACGACTGCCCCGTGTTGCCGCTGTCGGACGTCCTCGACCGCGCCGACGAACTCGGCCGCCGATTCGCCGAGTTGCGGCGCGGCCTCGGCTGATGGCCGGGCAGCGACACGCCTCCGGCGGGGGCGGCAGGCGCATCGTCATCGTCGGCGGCGGTCCCACCGCGGTGGCTGCTCTGACGCATCTGAGATCCGTCTCCGGCATCGGCGAGGTGACCATCGCCTCCCGGAACGAGATCGGACTCACCGAGCCCTTCTCCCCCAGCGGCTCCCGGCTCATCTGCAACACCTCACTCGACGTGACCTCGCTGGATCCCGACGGCCCGTCGGATCTCCTGCGGTATCTGGCCGGCCGTGGCTGGCCCGTCCACCGGGAGGACTTCGTCCCCCGCCACCTGGTGGGGAGCTATGCCCGGGAGCGGTACCTGGCCGCACGGGACGCCATGAGCCGGGCGGGTGTCCGGATACGGCATGAGCGCGACGAGGTGCGCTCCGTCGCCGGCGAGCCCGGCGCGTACCGGCTCACCCTCACCTCGGGCCGGGTGCTGCCGGCGGGCGATGTGCTGTTGTGCACGGGCGGTGGGGGTCCGTTCGTCCCACCGGCCCTGCGGGAGCACGTCGGCTCACCGGGGGTCACGGTTCTGCCGGCCTCGCCCGCCGAGCTCCGTGCCGTCCCGGCGGGCACGCGGGTCCTGCTGCTCGGCAGCAAACTCAGCGCGGTGGACACGGCGTTGCTGCTCTGTCCCCGGGGCTGCCGGGTCGTCATGGCATCGCCTTCGGGGCAACTCCCCGCAGTCCGCACCCGGCTGACCCGGCAACCCGATCACGGGTTCGCCGCCCGGTGGCAGGACAGAGCGGGGTGGGCCGCGGAGACGGACATACGCCGGACGGTCCGCGAACTGCTGCGCGCGGCACGGGCCGGAGCGGACGGCCCGTCCGGAATCGTACCCGGGAGGCGGCTGCACGCCCTGGAGCGGCTGCGGGCCGAAACGGAGCGGGCCGCCGCCGGGAAAGTGCCGTGGCAGGACCTGGTCGCCGAGGTCATCGACGCGATGAACACCGTGCTGCCCCACTGGCCCGCTCACGACCGGGAGCGGTTCCTCGCCCTGCACCGGGAGGCGGTCTCCCGGTACGTGTCGGCCATCCCCGAGCGCAACGCACGGCTGCTGCTGCACTACGCGGACGCCGGGCTGCTCTCCCTGGCCGGGCTGTGTCCGGAGCGGATCGATCACGAACCGGGCGGAAGCTGGCGTGTCAAGTGGCAGGACGGCAGCGCCTCCCGGTTCGACCACGTCGTGTCCGCCGCCGGGCACCGCAGGCCGGCGCACACCGTCACCGCGTCCGGGGAACTCCGTCTCGGCCAGGCGCCGGTACCGGAGGGCTCTCCCGTACGGATCGGGGCCGGCCTCCGGCTGGAACGCGGCGCCGGCCGTCCGCCCGAGCGCATCTGGGCCCTCGGTTCCGCGTCCTGGCCTGTGTTCCCCGTTGTTAATTACCTGCGAGCCGCGGCACAGCACGCCCGCTGCGTGGCCCGCCAACTGGCAGAGGAGAACCAAGCGTGATCGCACTCGTCGACCCGGTCTCCACCGGAGTGGAACTCGCCCGGGCGTTCCGCGAGGAAGGAGCCGACTGCGTCCACGTGTACGCCGCCGAGCGGAAGGCGGCGTACGACGACGATCCGGCTCCGCGCCGGGTCCTGCACCACGATCTGGACGGCACGGAACGGAGACTGCGGGAACTGGGTGTCGGGACGATCATGGCAGCCAGCGAGTTCGGTGTGACCCTGGCCGACGAGCTCGCCGAGCGGCTCGGCCTGCCACACCACGATCCGGCCTTGCGGGCCGCGCGACGCGACAAGGATCTGATGATGCGGGCGCTGCAGGCCGCGGGGGTGCCCCGCCCCGATTCGGAGTCGGTGTCCACCGCCACCGCGCTGGCCGGCTTCCTCGACCGCGCCCCGGCCTATCCGATCGTGGTCAAGCCCCGTAACAGCGCGGGCACCGATGGCTGCACCGTATGTCCGGACCGGACGGCGGCGGAGACCGCGTTCGCCCGGGTGATCGGTGAACGCAACCTGATCGGCGAAGTGAACGAGAGCGTGCTGGTGCAGGAGTTCCTGGCCGGCGACCAGTACGTCGTCAACACGGTGAGCATGGCCGGCCGGCATCTTCTCACCGAGATCTACGGCGAGCGCATCGACCGCATCGACGGCGTCCCGGTCCTGAGGCACATGCTCTCCCTGCGGGCGCTCTCCCCGGGCGAACAGGAGGTGGTGAACTACGCCTTCGCCTGCCTCGACGCGCTGGGAATCAAGGAGGGGGCCGCTCATACCGAGGTGATGCTGACGCCCGCCGGACCACGGCTCGTCGAGGTCAACTCGCGCGTGATGGGCCCCTGTCTGGATCCGGACCCGTACCACGCGGCCTTCGGGTACAGCCACCAGCACCTCGTGGCCGAACGCTTCCTGCGACCGGCGGAGTTCGAACGCCGTTTCGCCCTCGGGTACCGGCCCGCGGCCGCTGTCGCGAAGGTGTATCTGCGGCCTGCGGGAGAGGGAACGCTGCGGTCCGTCGACGGACTGCGCCTCCTGCGCCGGATGCCCGGATTCCACAGCGTGGCACGGCTGCCGCAGACAGGGCTGCCGGTGCCGGACCGGTACCTGACCACGGGCGCGAGCGGTATCGCGTTCCTCGTCCACGAGGACACCGCACTCCTGGAGCACGTACTGGAGTCGCTGCACGAACTGGAGGACGCCGGAGAGTTCTACCGCCTCGGGGAGCCCGGACCGTCGTGAACGCCATCCTGATGATCTCCGTCTCGGTGCTGATGCAGGCCGCGACGCTCGGCTCCCTCACCGGGCGGCTGACCCCGACCGGCAGTCTGGCGCTGTCCTGCATCGGTTTCGCGGCCAGCGCAGTGATCTTCAACACGGTGCTCGTGTTCCGGGACGGGCGCTTCGGCGGGCGGGGCCGGCACCGACCCCGCCGGCGGCCCGGCACGGCCGGGCTCACTCTGCTCATGAACCTGCTCACGGCCGTCACCTTCCTCTCCTTCTACCTGGCCATCTCCCAGATCTCCTCCGCACTCGCCAGCGCGGTGGAGACAGCCATGGGCCCGGTCGCGGTGCTGTTGATCGGGGCGGCGGCGTACCGTCGGCGGCCGTCCCGGGGCTCCATGGCCGGCGCGCTCCTTCTGGTGCTTCTGGGACTGGTCCTCGCCTGGCAGCTCGCACCGGTGCGCTCCGGGCCACCGGGGTCGCTGTGGGTCACGGTGGGCGCGCTGCTGCTCGTCGTGGTGGCGGGCTTCGGCGCGGCCGGCCTCGCCCTGGTCTCATCGGCGCTGGGGAGGGCGGACGTCGGTCCCACGGAGACCACAGCCCGGCGCTTCCACCTGACCTATGTGGTCGCGGGACTGCTGCTCCTGCGCGACGGGAACGGCGGAGGCACCGGCCTCCACCCGGCTCTCCTGGCGGTGGCGGCGCTCTGCGCGGTGACGGTGCCGCTGTTCCTTCTGCAGATCGGCCTGCAGCGGGCCGACCCACTGGTGTCCATGACCCTGCTGACCGCCCTGCCCGGTACGACGTATCTCGTGGAGGTGGCCTGGGGCGGCCCGTTCGACTGGACGACACTTCTCCTGATCATGTCGATCACGGCCATCGCCGTGGCCCGGGCGCTCAGGGAAGCCCGCCGCCCGGCCGAGTCCCGCCGCCCCGGTGCCGCCGGCGCCGGACCGTCGCGGCCCCTGAGGCCGGATGGGGTCCCGGATGGGGTCCCGGATGGGGTCACCGACTCCGGAACCCGCTCCGAACTGACCGGAACATCATGACCGGCGCACTTCCCGGCGGCCGGGGCGGTGGCGAGGGCGATGGCGATGGCGCGAGGCGGACCGGGTGGCCCTCCCGCTCACCGCGGGACCAGGGGTTGCTGTGATGACGGTGCCACGGGAGGATGGAGTCCGGCCGAACCCCGGATGTGGGGCTGTTCCGCTCTCCCCTGACGGGATCGAGCGTGTCCACGACGCACCCGACGGGGAGACCCGCCGATCACTGGGATGTGACCGCGCCGTACACCTTTTCCGCGCGTTTCTCCGCGCGCCGGACAGCACCGGGCCGAGCAGGATGGATGAAGGGGACACATGGACTTAGGGCAGTGCACGCTTGTCGAGTTGTTCGAAAGCGGGGTTGTGCGGTTCTCGGACCGGGTGGCCGTGACGGCGGAAGACGGCGTACTCACCTACCTCGAACTGAAGCGACGCTCCGACCTGCTCGCCGCTGAACTGCGTGCTGCGGGCGCGGGCCCCGGAACCCTGGTGGCCCTGCTGGTGCCGCGCGGTGCCCGCCTGCTGATCGGCGTCCTGGGCATCCTGAAGGCGGGCGCCGCCTACGTCCCCCTCGACCCCGGCTATCCGCCGGAACGGATCGCCTGGACAGTCGAGGACAGCGGAGCGGCCGTCATCGTGTCGGCGCCGGAGCAGGCCGGGACCATCGCGGACTCGGGGGCCGGCCTCGTGCTGCTGGACCGGCTGGCACCGGAACCAGCGGGCGGCGCGGAGCCCTTGACGGAGGGCACCACGACCGCTGGCAGTCCGGCCTACGTCATCTACACCTCCGGTTCCACGGGCGTCCCCAAGGGCGTACCGGTGGAACACCACCAGGTGCTCCGTCTCTTCGAGGTCACCCGGGAGCGGTTCGGCTTCGACGAGAACGACGTCTGGACCCTGTGCCACTCGGCGGCCTTCGACTTCTCCGTCTGGGAGATGTGGGGCGCCCTGCTGTTCGGCGGGCGGCTCGTCGTCGTCCCGCTGGAGACGGTGCGCTCCCCCGACGCGCTGCACGAACTCCTGCGCCGCGAGCGGGTGACCGTCCTGAACCAGACGCCGTCCGCCTTCGGCCGGCTCGCCGCGGCCGACGCGAGGTCCCCCGAGCGCCTGACGAGCCTGCGCGTGGTGGTGTTCGGCGGTGAGCGTCTCGAGCCGGCGATGCTGCGCGACTGGTTCGAACGCCACGGCGACGAGAACCCCCGCCTGGTCAACATGTACGGCCTCACGGAGGCCACCGTCCACGCCTCCTACCGGCCGCTCACCGTGGACGACGTGGACGTGCACGGGGCGAGCCCGATCGGGCACCCGCTGCCCGGCCTGGTCTTCCACGTGCTCGGCGACGACGGGCGGCCCGTGGCCGAGGGCGAGCCCGGAGAGCTGTACATCGAAGGGGCCGGCCTCGCCCGTGGCTATCTCGGGCGCCCGGACCTGAACAAGGAGCGGTTCGTCGACCACACCGCTCCCGACGGCACGGTGCGCCGCTGCTACCGCACCGGGGACCGGATCGTCGCGCTGCCCGGGGGCGGCTACGGCTATCTCGGCCGGACGGACGACCAGATGAAGATCCGGGGTTACCGGGTGGAGCCGGGTGAGATCGAGGCGGTTCTCCTCCGCCACGAGGCCGTGTCGGCGGCCGCCGTCCTGCCCCACGACTACGGCGGGAGCGACGTGCGCGTGGTGGCCTACGTCGAGTCCGGGGCGCGGGCGGAGACACTCGCCCCGGAGCTGGGCGAGGCGGCGGGCGCCGCCCTGCCGCCGCATATGCGTCCGTCCGCGTACGTGGTGCTGCCGGAACTCCCGCTGACCCGCAACGGCAAGGTGGACAAGGAGAGACTGCCGGCACCGGTGGCCGGGGCCGCGAGCGCTCCGGTCCACCTCGTCGACGGCGACGGCCCGGAACTCACCGCCACCGAGCGGCGCGTCGCCGGAATCTGGCAGTCCGTCCTGGACGTGTCCGAGGTGCCCGCCGACGCGGACTTCTTCGATCTCGGCGGCACGTCGCTGTCCCTGTTGCGCATGTTCGAGCAGGTCAACGAGGCCTTCGGCATCGAACTCGAGATCACCGTACTGATCGACGGCGCGACGGTGCGGGCCCTCGCCCGCCACGTCGACGGCGCCCTGCCCACGTCGCCGGCCCTCACCGGCTGAGCGTCTCCGGACCAGCCGGCCCCGCATCCCCAGGAGGGACACGTGACCACCCCGCAGCGCCCCGACTCATCCCCGACCGGCTTCTCCCTGAGCGACGAGGAACTGGCGGCCTTCCACCGCGACGGCTACGCCGGCCCCTTCACCCTGTACGAGCCCGACGAGATCAAGAAGACGTGGGCGCGCACGCGTCTGGAACTGCTCGACCGCAGCGCCGCCGTCTACCGTGACGACGCGGCGATATCCGGCGCGACGAACATATCCAACTACGACCGCCACCTCGACCACGGCTTCCTGGCGGAGCACGTCACCCGCCCGGAGATCGTCCACCGGGTCGCGAGCGTCCTCGGCCCGGACGTGCTGTGCTGGCGCACCGAGTTCTTCCCGAAGTACCCGGGGGACGAGGGCACCGACTGGCACCAGGCGGACACCTTCGCCAACGCCTCGGGCACACCGCAGATCCAGTGGCCCGGTGGTTCGGACTTCGGCGGCACCATCACCGTGTGGTGCGCGTTCACGGACGCCTCCGCCGACATGGGCTGTCTGCAGTTCATCCCGGGCTCGCACCGCACCATGCACTACGACGAGGCCAAGCGCATGCACTACGACCCGAACCGGAACTCCTCCGTCGAGAAGGGGGGCGTACGACGGGGGTTCTTCGGCTACGACTACCGCGAACTGCAGATCGACCCGGACTGGAAGCCGGACGAGTCGAAGGCCGTCTCCATGGAGATGAAGGCGGGGCAGTTCATCGTCTTCTGGTCCACGCTGATGCACGCCTCCCATCCGCACGAGGGCAGGACCAGGGGCATGCGCATGGGCTTCGCGGCCCGCTACGTGCCTACCTCCGTGGAGGTCTACCCCGGCACCGGCGAGATCGAGGAGTACGGCGGCCGGGTGAGCCTCGAACGCTATGGGGCGGTGCTGGTCAGCGGTGTTGACGCGTACGGCCACAACCGGATCGCCGAACGCACGACCCGCGGCCGGCCCTTCCGGCCCGCTTCCGGGGCCGGGGAGTGATGCCGGCGGGTACCGCGGCGGGTGCCGTGCCGGAGACCGGGGCGCTGGATGCGCTGGCCCGGGCCCTCCTCGACACGGCGTCCCTCACCCGGGTCATGCCGGAGCCGGTGCGGGTCGCCCCGGCCGCACCGTTCCCCGGTGGAACGTCGTCCGCCCGGGCGCTCCTCGACCGGGTCACCGGTGCGCTCGGCCTCCCGGAACTCGCGGTGGTGCCGGAAACCGGGCCGCTGCCGGCCGCGGAACTCGCCGTCAGCCGGCGCCTGGCGCTGCGCCCGCCGCCCGGCGGGACCCCCGCCGGGGACCGGCTCATCGACGTGGCGCGCCGCGCCCTGGCGGCGTTCCCCGGCCGGCCCGTCGTGGTGCCCGCCCACGACGGCACCCCGTTGCGCTGCTGGGCTGCCGGGCCCGAGGGCGCCCCGGCCGTCGCGGTGGCCAGTGCCTGCGGCATGCCGGCCGGGCTGGCGGTGAAGTGGATGGCGGCCCTGTCCTCCACGCACCGCGTCGTCACCTGGGAGAGCCGCGGGTTGTTCGCGGGGGACGGGTCCGGGCTCGGCGAGCTGAAGGGCCACGGCCTCGACGTCCAGGGCGACGACCTGCTCGCGGTACTCGACGGTTTCGGCATGTCCGAAGCCCACGCCATGGGGCTGTGCGGAGGTGCGGCGATCGCCCTGTCGGCGGCCGCCCGCTCGGAACGGATCACCTCCCTGAGCCTCTGGCACGGGGACTACGAACTCGGGAGCGGGGCACCGAAGACGGCACACCAGCGGGACATGGAGTCGCTGCTGGCCATGGCCGCACGCGGCCGGCGGCAGGCCGCCGGGATGCACCGGCTGATGAGCCGTCCGCCGACGCTGGAGGCGTTGCGTCCGGACATCGCCCACTACCTGATCCATCCGTACGCGACACCCGAACTGCTGTACCGCTACGGCCTGCTCAACGGGGCGATCATGTCCACCGACTGCCGTCCGCTGCTCACGACCGGCCGGCCGGCCCTGGTCGTCACCAGCGCCAAGGACTCGACGGCTCACCCCGCGGGCTCCGCGTACGTCGCCGCGCACCTGCCGCGGGCGGAACTGCGCACCCTGCCGGAGGGGGATCACCTCACGGCCTTCGACGCGGGGAGCGAACTGGTCGGTCTGGCCCGGCAGTTCCTGTATGCCGTGACCACCGAGGACCGGAAGGGCACATGAACGACTCAGCCAACAGCTCTCGGGAGCACGCACTGACCGAGGTGCTGCGGAGCCATCCCGCCGTGGCCGACGCGGCCGTCGTCACCGGCGAGGACGGGCGGTGCCCGTCCGCCCGGATCGTGCCCGACCCGGACGCGGCGCCCGTGCTGCACCGGTCCGCGGCCCTCGAAGCGGCCGGCCGGCTCGGCGGCCTCGCCTGGCACGAGCCCGCGGCCGGAGTACGGGTGGCCGGCGTCAACCGGGGTGAGACGGACTTCCTGTACCGGGAGATCTTCACCGAGAACACCTACTTCCGGCACGGCGTCACGCTGCCCCGCGGCGCGGTGGTGGTGGACGTCGGAGCCAACATCGGCATGTTCACGCTCGCCGCCGCGCTGCACGGTCCCGGTGCCAGGATCATCGCCGTGGAGCCGGTCGCCGAACTGGCCGACGCGGTCGCGCTCAACGCCGAACTGCACGGGGTGGACGCCACCGTGCTCCGCGGTGCGCTGGGCCGCGCCGACGGCGAGACCGCGTTCACGTTCTATCCCCACAACAGCGTGATGTCCGGGCGGTTCGCCGACGCCGCCGAGGACTTCGGCGTACTCAAGGGTTACCTGCGCACGGGGCGCGACGCCGAACGGGAACCGCAGCTGGACCGGCTCGTCGCGGACCGGATGCGCGCCGAGCCCCGGCAGGTCCGGGTGACCACGCTCGCGGGCGTGGCGGACGGACTCGGGCTTCGGCGGATCGATCTGCTGAAGATCGACGTGGAGAAGGCGGAGGCCGAGGTTCTGGAGGGCATCGGGGACGCGCTGTGGCCCCGGATCGACCGGATCGTCATGGAGGTCCACGACATCGACGGCCGGCTGGGCGCCGTCCTCGGGCAGCTCCGCTCCCGGGGTTTCGAGGTCGCGCACGAACAGGACCCGCGCCTGCTGCTGACGCCCTGTCACAACGTGTACGCGCGACGGCCCGAAGCGGAGGCCGGGCCCTCCCCGGAGGCGCCACCGGCGTTCCACGGCGGTCCGGTGCTGCGCGACCTGGAGCACGAGCTGCGGGAACTCATCGCCCGGCGCCTGCCCTCGGTGGTGCCGCCGGCCCGGTTCACCGTGGCCGCGGATCTCGTCACGGAGGACGGACGGACGGCCGCACCGGCAGCGGTGCCGAACCCCGCCGGCGGACCGCGTGCCGCCGCACTCGCCCGCATATGGGCGGGGCTCTTCGGCGCGGAAGCCGTGCGGCAGGACGCCGACTTCTTCGATCTGGGCGGCGACTCCCTCACCGCTGTGCGGATGCTGGCCGAGATCGAGGCGGAGCTCGGCGAAGGGGCGCTCACTCCGGACCTGATCTTCACCGAGAGCACGTTCGGCGCTCTGGCCGCCGCGGTCGAGGCCGGCCCGCTCCCCGGAGGGCCCGCCGACCGATGACGTCCCTCGCACGGCGGCTGCGGCGGGCGGCGCCCGCCTCGGCGGTGGTCGCCGGTCTGATCGCGGTGCTGATCGGCTTCACCAGCTCGGCGGCGATCGTCTTCACGGCGGCCAGGGCCGCGGGAGCCACCCCCGGCGAACTCGCGTCGTGGATGCTGGTGCTGGGCGTCGGCATGGGCGTCACCAGCATCGGGCTGTCGCTCCGCTACCGCACCCCCGTGGTCACGGCGTGGTCCACACCCGGCGCCGCCCTGATGGCCGGTGGCCTCGAGGGAGTGACGATGGCGCAGGCCGTCGGTGCCTTCGCCGTCTCGGCGGCCCTGATCACGCTCAGCGGAGCGACGGGCTGGTTCGAGCGGATCATGGACCGGATCCCGGTGGCCCTGGCCGCGGGCCTCCTGGCCGGGGTGCTCGTCCAGTTCGGCACGCAGCTGTTCACCACCATGCGCGGCGGTTTCGCCGTGGTGTTCCCCATGTTCGCGGCCTACCTGCTGTGCCGGCGCCTGCTGCCCCGGTACGCCGTCATCGCAGCACTGGCCGTGGGTGTCACGGCCGCCGCGGTGACGGGCTCGCTGCGTCCGGGACGCGCGGAACTCGCGCTCGCCACACCGGTGTTCACGGCTCCCGAGTTCTCCTGGCAGGTGATCGTCAGTGTGGGGCTGCCGCTCTTCGTGGTGACCATGGCCTCGCAGAACCTGCCGGGGGTGGCGGTGCTGCGCAACGACGGCTACGGCGTCCCCGTCTCTCCGCTGATCGGCTGGACCGGCGGCGTGAATCTGCTGCTGGCCCCCTTCGGCTGCTTCGGTCTCAACCTCGCCGCCATCACCGCCGCCATCTGCACCGGCCGGGAGGCCCACGAGGACCGGGACCGGCGGTACCTGGCGGCTGTCTGGGCCGGCGTGTTCTACCTCTGCGTCGGCGTCTTCGGCGGTGCGGTGGGCTCCCTGCTCACCGCGCTGCCCGCCGCCCTCGTGCTGGGAATCGCCGGGCTGGGCCTGCTCGGAACCATCGCGAGTTCCCTCGCCTCGGCACTCCGGGACGAGAAGTGGCGGGAGTCCGCGGTGGTGACATTCCTGGCCACCACCTCCGGAGTGACCCTGCTGGGCATCGGCTCCGCCTTCTGGGGCCTGCTCGCCGGCCTGCTCACCGCCCTGGTCACCCACGGCGGACGCCGGGCCAGGGCGGGCGCCCCCCACCGGACGGCGGCGGCGGCCGAGCCTCCGGGAGAACCGGGGGCACGGGTGCCCGGGGAGCGCCGGTGACCAGGGCGGCGGACGTCCGGAGCACCGGGCCGGGGCGATGGTTCCACCGTCCCGCACCACGGCCGGCCGCCCGGCTCCGGCTGGTCTGCGTGCCGCACGCCGGAGCCGGGGCCGCCGCGTACGGCACATGGGGCGACCGGCTGCCCGCGGACGTCGAGCTGGTCGGAGTGCGGTTGCCCGGCCGGGAGAACCGGCTGCATGAGCCCCCGTTCCGTGACTGGCCGTCACTGACCGGGGCCTTCGCCGACGCGCTGGACGATCAGGTGCGCTCCCCGTACGTCCTCTTCGGCCACAGCATGGGCGCCATGC
Source organism: Streptomyces sp. MNU89 (assembly GCF_020982505.1). Taxonomy (NCBI): domain Bacteria; kingdom Bacillati; phylum Actinomycetota; class Actinomycetes; order Kitasatosporales; family Streptomycetaceae; genus Streptomyces; species Streptomyces sp. MNU89. The sequence continues at coordinate 826,961 of NZ_JAJKLL010000001.1, forward strand.
TGGTGTACGAGACGGTCGTACGCGGCACGGGCCGCCGGCCCGAACGCGTCATCCTCTCCGGCTGCCGGGCCCCCGCGGTGCGGCGCGCCCTCCCCGCCATCCACGGCCTCCCGAACGAGCGGTTCCGGGAAGAACTCGGCAGGCTGTCCGGAACACCCCGGGAGGTCCTGGCCGATCCGCGCCTCATGGCCGTACTCGAACCCATGCTCCGTGCGGACATCCGGCTCGCCGAGACCTGGTCGCACCGGAATCCTCCCCCGGTTCCCGTGCCCGTCACGACCTTCCGGGGGGCGGACGACGAGGTGGCGCCGGCGGAGGCCGTGGCGGCCTGGCGGACGCTGGCGCCCAACGGGATCAGGAGCCACGAGGTGCCCGGCGGTCACTTCTGTCTCCACGACCGTGCGCCCGAGTTCCTCCGTCTGCTCACCCGTGAGCTCTCGCTCTGCTGACACACCCGAGGAGGAGCGGATCGTGAAGTCCCCCTATTTCACCGCGGATCACGAGGTGTTCCGCGCCGAGGTCCGCGCGTTCCTGGCCGACGAGGTACTGCCCCACGCCGCACGCTGGGAGCGGGAGGGCGGCCTGCCCCGTGAGCTGTGGAAACTGTTCGGGCAGCGGGGCTATCTCGGGCTGCTCCACCCGCGCGACGCGGGTGGCGGCGGCCGGGACGTCTTCACTTCGGTCGTGTTCCTTGAGGAGCTCGGACGCACGGGCTTCGGAGGCCTGCGCGCCGCCGTCTCCGTCCACGCGTACATGGCCACCCACTACCTCGCCCGGGACGGCGGCCCGGAGCTGCGCCACCGGTATCTGGCCCCGGCGGTGCGGGGCGACTCGGTGGCGGCCCTGGCGATCACCGAGCCGGCGGCGGGTGCGGATCTGGCGGGGCTGGCCACCACGGCGACGCGGGACGGCGATCACTACGTGGTCAACGGCACCAAGACCATGGTCAGCAACGGCATGGTGGCGGACTTCGCCGTCGTGGCCGTGCGCACGGGCGGCGTGGCCGGCGATCCCGGCCGGGCGGGCATGACAGGGCTGTCGCTGCTGGTGGCCGACTCCGGTCTGCCGGGCATCCGCCGCGAGCCCGTGCGGACACTCGGCTGGCGTTCGGCGGGGACGACCACCGTCACCTACGACGACGTGCGCGTTCCCGCGGACCGTCTGATCGGACGGCTCAACAGCGGCTTCTACTACCTCATGAGAGGACTGCAGCTGGAGCGCCTGGCCGCGGCGACGCTGGCACTCGGCGGCATCGAGCGGAGCCTCGACGACCTGCGCGGATTCCTCCGGGGACGCCGCGTGGCCGGCGACGTCCTCGCCGAGAAGCAGGCGCCCGTGCACCGCGTCGCGGACCTCGCCACCGAACTGGCCGCCGCACGGCAGCTCGTTCATCACACCGCCTGGCTCTACGGCGAGGGCGAGCTGCCCGCCGCGGAGTGCTCCATGGCCAAGCTCTACACCACCGAGCTGGCGTGCCGGCTGGCCGACGCCAGTCTGCAGCTCCACGGGTCGCACGGCTACCTGGAGGAGTCCGACGTGGCCCGGGCCCACCGCGACGCCCGGGCGGCCACGATCGCCGCGGGGCCGAGTGAGGTGATGCGGGACCTCATCGGACGGGACGTGCTGAGAGGCCCGGCCGGCAGGGGCACCGGGCCCGGCACCCGGTCCGCGGGCATACCGGGGCACCAGTAGCGCCGACGCCCCCGCCGGCCGGGAGCGACCGGACACGGCTCAAGGCTGTGGCGGCGTTGAACGGCACGGCCCCTCAGGGGACTTCACGTCGCGACTCCGGCTCGGGGCCCGGTGGGCGAGCGCTCCGTGGGCCGCATTCCCGTTCCTCCGTCAAACTTTCAACTCGTTGATGACAAAGTATGGACGTGCTCGGAAGAAGTCCCCTACGGTGACGGCGGCGCGACCGCAGGAGCACTGCCTTTCCGCACCCCCGCGTCTCCGCATATCCGTACAGCTCGACCGGAGTACGATCCGGCGGCCTCCGGTCCCGACCTGGAGGACCAATGCACTCACGGTTGTTCTCACGTGCCCGAAGACGGCTCACCACCCTGCTCGTCGGCAGCTTCCTCGCCGGGGGCGTGTGGGCAGCGCCCCCGTCAGTCGCGGCTGCCGCTGCCGACGACATCCCGCCCCAGGAACCGGGTGTCACCCTGCGGGTCTTCGACACCCAGTCCCCGCTGAGCAGGCTCTGCACCCTCAAGCCCGGCCAGACACCCAACCACGACCAGCTGATGCCCACCGTGGACTGGTCCACGACCGACGACTTCGGGGGCTTCACCGACAACTTCTCGGCCGAGGCGACCGGTTACCTGGTCGTCCCCACCGACGGGACGTACGCCTTCCGCCTCACCAGTGACGACGGCTCGCGGCTCACCGTCGACGGCCAGGAGGTCATCGACCACGACGGGCTGCACGGGGCCGAGCCGAAGGACGGATCGGTCCATCTCACCGCCGGATCACACCCGTTCCGCGTCGACTACTTCGAGCGGGGCGGCGAGCAGCAGCTCACGCTCGCGTGGCGGCCGCCGGGCGCGGGAGACTTCAGCGTGGTGCCGCGCGAGGCGCTGAGCACCGACGCCGGCGTCGTCCGGGTCACCGCGCCGGGGCGCAAGGAGTGCGCGGCGGGCGCGGACAGCCCCGGTGACGGCCTGCCGCTCACCGGAGTACGCCCCGATCTCACGCTCACGGATCTCCGTCCGGACGGCTTCGAGCCGCAGGTCACCGGCATGGACTGGCTGCCCGGCGGACGGCTGGCGATCACCACGTGGGGCGGTTCGGAGAACACGGCCGGCGAGGTGTACCTCCTCGACCACGTCACCGGCGACACCAGCCGCGACAAGGTAACGGTGCGGAAGATCGCGACCGGGCTGCGCGAGCCGATGGGCATCAAGCACGTCGACGGGTCCCTGTACGTCTCGCAGAAACACGAGCTGACCCAACTCGTCGACGCCGACGGCGACTTCGTCACCGACGAGTACCGAACCGTCGCCACCTGGCCGTACGGCGGGAACTTCCACGAGTTCGCCTTCGGACTGCTCTACCGGGACGGCTACTTCTACGTGAACCTGTCCGTCGCCATCGACTACGGAGGAGCCACCACCACTCCGCAGCCGGCACCGGGCCGCGGCACCACGTACAAGGTCAGCAGGAAGACGGGGAAGATCCATCCGGTCGCGGGGGGCCTGCGCACCCCCAACGGGATCGGCTGGGGCCCCGGCGGTGACATCTTCACCACCGACAACCAGGGCGGCTGGCTGCCGGCGTCGAAGCTCGTCCACATCAAGCAGGACCGCTTCTTCAACCACTACACCGAGCCGCCGGGCCCGTTCGACGACCGTCCCGTGACCCGGCCGGTGCTGTGGCTGCCCCAGAACGAGATAGCCAACTCGCCCAGCACACCTCTGCAGTTGACGGAGGGCCGCTTCGCCGGCCAGATGCTCATCGGCGACGTCACCTACGGCGGACTCCAGCGCGCCTACCTGGAGAAGGTGAAGGGCCAGTACCAGGGCGCCGTGTTCCGCTACACGCAAGGACTCGAAGCCGGCGTGAACCGGATCACCATGGGCCCCGACGGAGCGATCTACGCGGGCGGCCTGGGCGCCGACGGCAACTGGGGCCAGGAGGGCAAGCTGAAGTTCGGCCTCCAGAAGCTCGCGCCGAACGGCGGCAACACCTTCGACATCAAGGAGATGCGCGCCGTTCCGGGCGGCTTCGACCTGGAGTACACCCAGCCGCTGTCGCAGGCCACCGCCGAGAAGCTGGCCTCCCGCTACCAGGCCGAGCAGTGGCGCTACACCCCGACATCCGACTACGGCGGCCCGAAGATCGCAGAGGAGCGGCTCGCCGTCCGCTCGGCGACGCTCGCCGACGACGGCCACACGGTCCGGCTGCGCCTCGACGGTCTCAAGCCCGACCGCGTCGTGCACGTCCGCTCCCCGCGCCCCTTCGCGTCAGCGTCCGGCGAGACGCTGTGGAGCACGGAGGCCTGGTACACGCTCAACGCACTGCCGGGCGAGCAGCCGGCGCCCGCCACGCTGTACGAAGCCGAGGAGGCACACCTGAGCGGCACGGCCGGCATCAACACCGACCATTCCGGCTACTCCGGCAGCGGCTTCGTCGACCGCTTCAGCACGGAGGGCAAGGTCTCCACGACCTTCGACGTGACGGTCCCCGAAGCGGGCGACTACGACGTGAACCTGCGCTACTCCAACGGCCCCCACCCCTTCCAGGGCACCAAGTCCCTCTCGCTGTACGCCAACGGGGAGAAGCTGCGGCAGACGGAACTCGCCTCGACCGGCGACTGGGACACCTGGTCGACGCGGACCGAACGCGTCACCCTCCGCGCGGGACGCAACACCGTCGCCTACCGCTACGACACCGGCGACACGGGCCATGTCAACCTCGACCTGATCACCGTGCGCCCGCACGGTGTGCCGGTCACCCTCTTCGACGGCACCGCCGCCTCCCTGACGCAGTGGCAGCACACGGACGGACGGCCCGCCGCATGGCCGCTCTCCGCCGAGGAGTCGATGGAGGTGTGCTGCGGTGACATCCGCACCAAGGACGCCTACCGGGACTTCACGCTCCATGTGGAGTTCCGCGTCCCGCTGCTGCCCGACGACGTCACCGGCCAGGACCGCGGCAACAGCGGAATCTATCTCCAGGACCGCTACGAGCTGCAGATCCTCGACTCGTACGGCGACACCACCCCCGACACGAACGAGGCCGGGGCCATCTACCAGAAGAAGGCTCCGGACGTGAACGCGGCGACGGCACCGGAGACCTGGCAGACGTACGACATCACGTTCCGCGCGGCACGCTTCGACGACAGCGGCCGCAAGACCGCCGACGCACGGGTGACGGTGGTGTGGAACGGCGAGAAGGTCCACGACGACATCGCGATCGACGGGCCGACCGGCGGCGGGGCACCGGAGGGCCCCGCCCTCGGGCCGGTCCGTCTGCAGGACCACGGGAACACGGTGCGGTTCCGCGATGTACGGGTGGAACCGCTGGGCTGAGGTGCCCGGACCCACCCCGGGAAACAGAGTTGACCAGCACCGTCCGGACGGCCCGCCCCCGTGCCGGCGGCCCCCGTGTCAGCCGTCGAGGGAGGTCATCACATGCTTGATGCGCGTGTAGTCGTCGAAGCCGTACGCCGACAGGTCCTTGCCGTAGCCGGACTTCTTGAAGCCGCCGTGCGGCATCTCCGCGACCAGCGGGATGTGGGTGTTGATCCAGACGCAGCCGAAGTCGAGGTTCCTCGACATCCGCATGGCCCGCGCGTGGTCCTTCGTCCACACCGAGGAGGCCAGCGCGTACTCGACACCGTTCGCGTACTCCAGCGCCTGCGCCTCGTCGCTGAACGACTGGACGGTGATGACCGGGCCGAAGACCTCGTTCTGGATGATCTCGTCGTCCTGCCTCAGGCCCGAGACGACGGTCGGGGCGTAGAAGAAGCCCCTCTCACCGACCCGGTGGCCGCCCGTCTCGATCCGGGCGTGCGCGGGGAGGCGCTCGATGAAGCCGGACACCTGCTTGAGCTGGTCCGGGTTGTTCAGCGGCCCGTAGAGGACGTCCTCGTCGTCCGGGGCGCCGGTCCTGGTGTCCGCGGCCGCCCGGGCGAGGGCGGCGACGAACTCGTCGTGCACGGACCGGTGGACGAGGACGCGGGTGGCGGCGGTGCAGTCCTGCCCGGCGTTGAAGAAGCCCGCCGCCGTGATGCCCTCGACGGCCCGGGCGATGTCGGCGTCCTCGAAGACGACGACCGGGGCCTTGCCGCCCAGCTCCAGGTGCACGCGCTTGACGTCCTTGGACGCCGACTCGGCGACCGACATGCCCGCGCGTACGGAACCGGTGATGGAGACCATCGCCGGAACCGGGTGCTCGACCATCGCCCGGCCGGTGTCACGGTCGCCGCAGATGACGTTGAAGACGCCTGCGGGCAGGATCCCGCCGAGGATCTCGGCGATCAGAACGGTGGAGGCGGGCGTGGTGTCGGAGGGCTTCAGCACGACCGTGTTGCCCGCCGCGAGCGCCGGGGCGAACTTCCACACGGCCATCATCATCGGGTAGTTCCACGGTGCGACCTGCGCGCAGACACCGACCGGCTCACGGCGGACGAAGGAGGTCATGCCCTCCATGTACTCGCCGGCCGACCGGCCTTCGAGCATGCGTGCCGCGCCCGCGAAGAAGCGGATCTGGTCCACCATCGGGGGGATTTCCTCGGTTCGCGTCAGGCCGGTCGGCTTGCCGGTGTTCTCCACCTCCGCGGCGATGAGCTCCTCGGCCCGGTCCTCGAACGCGTCCGCGATCCTCAGGAGGTACTTCTGCCGTTCGGCGGGGGTCCGGTCGCGCCAGGCCGGGAAGGCCGCCGCGGCGGCGGCCATCGCCGCGTCGACGTCCGCCGGCCCGGACAGCGGCGCGGTGGCGTACGCCTCGCCGGTGGCGGGGTTGACCACCGCGGTGGTCCGTCCGTCGGCGGCATCGCGGGGCTCACCGTCGATGTGGTTGCGCAGGGTGCGGAGCGTGGTCATGGTGTGTCTCCTCGGGAGGGTCGGCGGGGCGGGCGTTGCGGGTGGGCGGGGGTCAGACCTGGCTGCCGGTGTCGGACGACAGCCGCTGCGCGAGGTAGATCGGGATCACGGAGAGCAGGACGAGGACGGCGGCGACGACGTTGACCACCGGCGCCTGCTGGGGGCGGGCCATGTTGGAGAAAATCCAGACGGGCAGGGTCTGGATGCCGGGGCCGGCGGTGAAGGTGGTCACCACGATCTCGTCGAAGGAGAGCGCGAAGGCCAGCAGCCCGCCCGCGACCAGCGCGGAACGCACCAGCGGGAAGGTGACGTCGGCGAAGGCCCGGAAGCTGTGGGCCCCGAGGTCCATGGCCGCTTCCTCGTACGAGCCGGGCATGCGCCTCAGCCGGGCGATGACGTTGTTGAAGACGACCACGATGCAGAAGGTGGCGTGGCCGACGACGACGGTGAACATGCCGAGCCCGACCCCGAGCGGTTCGAGGACCGTGCGGAAGGCGGTGTTGAGCGCGACACCGGTGACGATGCCGGGCAGGGCGATCGGCAGGACGACGAGGAAGGAGACGGTCTCGCGGCCGAAGAACGCGTAGCGCTGGATGGCGAAGGCGATGAGCGTGCCCAGGACCAGGGCGATGGCGGTGGCGCCGAGCCCGGCCTTGACGGAGGTCCACACGGCTTCGCGGGCGCCGTCGCTCTCCCAGGCGGCGGACCACCAGTGGAAGGTGAGGCCGGGGGGCGGCCAGCCGGAACTGCGGTCGGGATTGAGGGAGTTGACCAGGACCAGCAGCAGCGGGATGTAGATGGCCGCGAAGCCGAGCCCGGCGGTGACGCGCAGGACGGTGCGCGCGGGGCGGGAGAGATTCATCGTGGGGCCTTCGCTGTGCGTCGTACGGTCGGAGGGTTGCGGGGTTCCGGCGGCGCGGGGACCTCAGAGGCTGCTGAGTGCTCCGGTGCGGCGCACCGCCAGCAGATAGAGCACGATGATCACCACGGGTACGGTGCCGAGGGCCGCGGCCAGCGGCAGGTTCAGGCTGATGTTGGAGTAGATGAGATTGCCGATGAGCTGGGTCTTTCCGCCGACGATCTGCACGGCGATGTAGTCGCCGAGGCTGAGTGAGAAGGTGAAGACCGAGCCGGCCGCGACGGACGGCAGGAGCACCGGCAGCACCACGGAGCGGAAGGTGCGGGCGGTGCGGGCACCGAGGTCGGCGGAGGCGTCCAGCAGGTTGGCCGGGAGCTGTTCGAGGCCGGCGTGGATCGGCAGGATCATGTACGGCAGCCACAGATACGTCAGGACCAGGATGGTCGCGGTGAGTCCGTAGCCGGGGCCTTCGAGACCGAACGGGGCCAGCGCCCAGTCCAGCAGTCCGCCGTCGGCGAGGATGAGACGCCAGGCGTACGCCTTGACCAGGTAGCTGGCCCAGAGCGGGGTGAGGATTGCGACGACCAGCAGCGGCCGCCACCCGGGCTTGGCGATGCGGGCCGTGTAGAAGGCGACGGGGAAGGCGATCAGGGCGCACAGGGCGGTGACCGCGAGGGCGACGCCGACGCTGCGCAGAGCGACCTGACGGTAGGCCTCGGTGGTGAACAGGGCGGTGAAGTTGTCCGTGTTCCAGATCTTCACCACGTTCGAGGTGAAGCTGTCCGTGGTCCAGAACGCGGACAGGAACAGCGCGGCCAGCGAGCCCAGGTAGGCCAGGACCAGCCAGGTCAGCGGCGCGGAGAGGAGCAGGGACAGCCGCAGCCGGGGGCGGCGGTGCAGGGTCCCGGCGAGCCGCCGGGCGAACCCGGCGGCAGGCACGGTGTTCGTCATCGGTCCTTGACCCTCAGCCCTTGATCCCGGTCCACGCCTGGACCCACTCGGCATACGGCACGCACTGCGTGTCCGTGCGGCCGTCGATGCACTGGGAGATGGGCGTGGTCCAGTAGTGGACGTTCTTCCAGTACGCCTCGTCGCCCGCGTGGTAGGTGGCGCAGTGGTCCTTGTCGGCGGTGAGTTCGCAGGACCGGGCATTGGACGGGGCCTCGCCGAAGTACTCGGCGACCTGGGCGTTCACCTCGGGCGAGATGATCCAGTCCATCCACTTGTAGGCGCAGTTGGGGTGCTCGGCCTTGGCGGAGAGCATCCAGGTGTCGGACCAGCCGGTGGCGCCCTCCTCGGGGAGGACCGCCTCGACGGGGGCCTTCTCGGCCTTGGCCGCGTTGACGATGACCTGCCAGGTGGTGCCGACGACGGAGTCGCCGCTCTTGAAGGCGGAGATCTCCTTGAGGTAGTCACTCCAGTACTCGCCGATGTTGGCGTTCTGCTCCTTCAGCAGGGCGACGGAGGCGTCGAACTGCTTCCGGTCGAGCGCGTACGGGTTCTTGATGCCGAGGTCGGGCTGGGTCGCCATCAGGTAGAGAGCGGCGTCCGCGATGTAGATCGGGGAGTCGTACGCGGTGACCTTGCCCTTGTACTCCGAGCCCTTGTCGAAGACCGCGGACCAGGAGGTGGGGGCCGGCTTGACCTTCTCCGTGTTGTACATGAGGAGGTTGGCGCCGCGGCCGTGCGGGACGCCGTACGCGACATCGTTGACGGTGTTCCAGTCCTTGTTCTTCAGCCCCTCGAAGACATCGGCGTAGTTGGGGGTCAGGTCCGTGTTGACGGGCGCCGCGTCCCCGGAGGCTATGAGCCGCAGCGAGGCGTCGCCCGAGGCGGACACGGCGTCGTACTGGCCGGTCTTCATCAGGCTGACCATCTCGTCGGAGGAGGCCGCGGTCTTGGTGTTGACCTGGCATCCGGTCTCCTTCTCGAAGTCGGAGACCCAGTCGACGTCCGGGTTGTTGGTGCCGTCCTCGACATAGCCGGCCCAGGCGATGAGGTTGACCTCGCCCTCGGTCGTGCCGAGCTTCTCCTGGGCCTTGAGGTCCGGCGGGTTCAGACCGGAGGCGTCGGAGCCGGAGCCGTTCGACGAGCCGCAGGCGGTGGCGAGCAGCAGCACACCGACCGCGGTGGCTGCCTTGAGCGAAGGGGACATGCGCACGGGAATCTCCAGGGGAAGGCGTGAAGGGGACAGCACGGGCCGGGGCCGGCACAGGCAGGGGACGGGCGGGGGCGATGCGGGCACAGCGCCGGCACGGGCACGGTCAGCGCGGGTGCAGCGCGGTGGGGCTACCGGGTGCGGAGGGGCTGCCGATCGGCCGGGACCGCTTCCGGGGGCACGTCCGGGGGCACGTCCGGAACACGGAAGTTGTGGCGGTGGTGCCACTGGAGCCTGACCCGGGAGCCGCGGTAGGCGGCGACGTCCTCGGAGGAGGTCTCCAGGTTCTGCTGGAGGGCGGTGAGCCGCCCGCCGGCGTCGAGGTCGACCAGGAGACGGGTCGCGTCCCCCAGGTAGACGACCTCGGCGACCGTGCCGGCGGCGGTGGAGCAGTCCGGATCGCCGGCGTTCCCGGAGTCCCGCACCACCCGGATCTTCTCCGGACGGACGCTGTAGGTGCCGGCCTTGCCCACCACCCGCTCGGCGGCCTCGCCGGTGAGCAGGTTGGAGGTGCCGACGAAGCCCGCGACAAAGGGGGTGGCGGGCCGTTCGTAGATGTCGGCCGGGGTACCGATCTGTTCGATGCGGCCCTGGTTGAACACCGCGATCCGGTCGCTCATCGTCAGCGCTTCCTCCTGGTCGTGCGTGACGAAGACGAAGGTGATGCCGACCTCGCGCTGGATCGCTTTCAGCTCGATCTGCATCTGTTCGCGCAGCTTCAGGTCGAGGGCGCCGAGCGGCTCGTCGAGCAGCAGCACCTTGGGCCGGCCGACCAGGGCGCGGGCGAGTGCCACGCGCTGCCGCTGCCCCCCGGAGAGCTGGGACGGGCGGCGCGCGCCGAAGCCCTCGAGCCGTACGCCCGCCAGCGCCTCCCGGGCCTGCGCCAGCCGCTGGGCCCTGGGCACTCCGCGGATCTTGAGACTGTAGGCGACGTTCTGTTCCAGGGTCATGTGCGGAAAGAGCGCGTAGTCCTGGAACACGGTGTGCACATCGCGTTCGAAGGGTGCCAGGCGGGTGACATCGGCACCCGCGAGTTCAATGGTGCCGCCCGTGGGCGCCTCGAAGCCGGCGATCATCCGGAGGACCGTGGTCTTGCCCGAGCCGGAGGGCCCCAGCATCGAGAAGAACTCGCCGTTCGCTATCTCCAGATCGACTCCTGCCACGGCCTCCGTCCGGCCGAACGCCTTGCGCAGGCCCTGGAGCCGGATCGCCATTCCCTCCATGAGCGGGAACCTTTCTGATGCCGTCGAATGCAGGGCGTAAACATATGAAGTCATAGTTCAAATTTCAAGACCCCGGTAAGGTAACGGCTGAGCCAAACAAGCAAGGTGGTGGCCATGAACCGCGACAAACCGGGCATCCGGCAGGCCGTGTTCACGCCCGTCGACACCCAGGCCCGGGTGGAGGCCGTCGTGCGCAGGCTGGGTGACGCCATAGACCTCGGTTTGCTGGCGGACGGGGAGCAGCTGCCCGGTGAGACCGAGCTCGCGGCCCAGCTCGGCGTCTCGACCGTGACCTTGCGGGAAGCCCTGATGTCCCTGCGCCAGCAGGGTCTGGTCACCACCCGCAGGGGCCGCGGCGGAGGCAGCTTCGTCACCGTGCCCGACGGGCCCGCGGAGGACCGGCTGCGCGCCCGCCTCTCCGACTGGAGCACCGAGGAACTCCGCGACCTCTCCGACCACTGGGCGGCCGTCTCGGGTGCCGCCGCCCGGCTCGCCGCCCAGCGCACGGAACCCGAGGACCTGGAGCAGCTGAACCGGTCCCTGGAAGAGCTGACGCGCGCGGAGGACACCGCGGCGCGCAGCCGGATCTACGGACGCTTCCACGTCGAACTGGCCGCGGCCGCCCAGTCCGCCCGGCTGACCAGGGCGGAGGTCACCCTCCAGACCGAGGTGGGAGCACTGATGCGCCTCGTCCTCGGCGAGGACGGATACCTCGGGGACGTCCTGGATCGTCACCGCGCCGTAATCTCCGCAGTGCATGATGGCGAGGAGCATCGCGCCAGGGATCTGGCCGAACAGTGCGTGCGGACCTCCATGACGCGCCTGATCGAACTCCGCCTCGGTTCGGCCCGCGGAGCGCGCGGCCCCCGCCCGAAGGAGGACCTCCATGGGGAGCGAGCCCCGTCCCGTACCCGCATCGGCGGCGGTTCTTGACGAGTGCACGGTCGCCGATGCGGCCGCCCGGGTCCGTGACGTGCTCGAAGGAGTCTTCGACGCCGTGATCCGGACGGGGGCGGACGCGGAAGCGGTGCTCACCGCGGCCGGCACGGACGGCCGCCGCCCCGTCTCGGCCGATCTCGCGGCGCTCCGCCCCGGCCTGCACGCCCGGCTCAGCCGGTACGACCTGATCTCGGGGGTCGGCTTCGTGGCGGCGCCCGGGCTGCTCGGCGATGTACCGGCGTGCCTGGAGTGGTGGCAGACCACCGCGGACGGGGCCCTCCGGCCGCTCCTGCTGAACCTGGACCCGGAGCACTCGGCGTACTACGACTACACCCACTGGGACTGGTTCACACTGCCCCGCGACACCGGGCAGCGGGCGGTCGCGGGGCCCTACGTGGACTATCTCTGCTCGGACGAGTACAGCCTGACCCTCTCCGCACCGGTGACCGTCGGGGGCCGCTTCACGGGGGTGGCCGCGGCCGACGTCTATCTGCGGCATTTCGAAGCGGGCGTCGTCCCGCTCCTCCAGTGCCTGCCGGAACCCGCCCGCCTGGTCAACGTGCGCGGCCGCGTCGCCGCTTCCACCGACCCCCGCCACCTGGCCGGATCGCTCAGCAGGGGCCCTAACTACGCGGCGGTGCTGGCCGGTCCGGCGGACGGCGTCGAGCACGGCGGGCTGCACCTGCGCCCCTGCGACGGTGTCCCGCTGATCCTGGTGACAGCGGCCCCCCGTCCCCGGGCGGAACGCCCGTAGCCTGTGCGACCGCTCTCCGTGATCCGCAACTCCGCACTCCGGGCAGCCGGGGAGATTCACTTCCATCTCGGCGCCGCCCTCCAGCGGTGACCCTGTGTGTCTCGTCGTACAGCGCCGGAGTGCCGGCCAGAGGTGATCCGCGCTCGGCTGCGCTGGTCACGACGATGCGGGAGTCGCCGCGCGGGCCCGGGACCCAGAAGGCCGCCGGGGTGTGGTGGGCCGGCGCCTCCGCGTCGTGAACACCCGATCAGTCGTGCGGGGCCTGCCCGCTCACCCGGTGGTCCGCGTGACTGAGCGCCTCCACGACCAGGCGCCGCAAATGCCCGTCGCTGAGGCGGTAGTGGATGTGCCGCCCTTCCCTGCGGGTGTCCACGAGCCCGGCGAGCCGCAGCTTGGCCAGATGCTGGCTGACCGCCGTGCGCGACGCGTCGCACCGCTCGGCGAGTGAGCCGACGTCCGCCTCACCCTGCGCGAGCAGCCACAGCAGATGCAGGCGGGTGGCGTCCGAGAGCATCGCGAACACCCCGGCCGCCTCGGCGAGCCGCGCACTGTCGAAAGCCCCCAGATGCGCACCGGCCGCAGGTGACATGGCTTGGCGCTCGGACAGCCCCGGGTTCGGCCGGGGACCGCAGAGGGCGCCGTCCGGCAGCCGGATCACACCGGCCGCCTGCTCCTCCCCCGCACGCGCGCGGCCGTTCGGAGGAGGGACGCACGCCCCGTCGGCGTCCCTGCCCAGCGAAGCAACCGCTCCTCTCCCCCACGACGACTCCGCGGTCGGGCGTGGCGACGTCGCATGGCATCCGCCACAACGCGTTCCGCCCCGTCCGTGCGGCGTTTCCCCGCCCCCCTTCTGTTGGCCGGGCCCGGCTGCTCTCCCCTCGCCCGGTCCGGCCCAGGAGAGGCACGTCCAGGAGCACCCCGGCCCACCGCACCTCGCCCCGGCAGTCCGTGACCGCCCCGCCACCGGCTTCCTCCGCCTCGGCAGCGTCGGACTCAAGCGCCTGCACGCATGGTCCTCGTCACGCCGGACGGCGCCTCAGGCCCAGCCGTGGGCCTGCTGGGTGCGGCGCGCGAGGGTGTCGATGACGACCGCGCCGAGCAGCACCACACCGGTGATCATGAACTGGACGGCCGACGCGATGCCCAGCAGCGCCATACCGGAGGCGACCGACTGGATCACCAGGATGCCCAGGAGCGCCGACCAGGTGCGGCCCCGGCCGCCGAAGAGGCTGGTGCCGCCGATGACGGCCGCGGCGATGGCCTCGATCAGCAGGTTGCCGGAACCCGCCGTCGCGCTGGCCGAGCTGACCCGGGAGGCCAGGAACAGGCCCCCGATCGCGGCCATCGTGCTGGAGATCATGAAGACGGACACGCGCACCGACGTCACGGCGATACCGGCGCGCCGGGCCGGCTCGATGTTGCCGCCGAGGGCGACGATCCTGCGGCCATAGGGAGTACGGCGCAGCAGCACATCGAGGCAGACCAGGAAGACCAGGAAGACCAGCAGGGCGAGGGGCAGGCCCAGGAACTGGTTGAGTGTCCAGCCGGCGGTGAAGGAGACGGCGGCGAGGGCCAGGGTGCGCAACACGATCTCGGGCAGGCCCCGGACCGGCAGGGCGCCGGCGGCTCTGCGGCGCCGCGCGGTCCGGTAGGACAACAGGAAGTAGGCGAGCGTGCCCAGCGCCGCCAGGGCGTAGGCGACGGCGACGTCGTGGAAGTAGAAGTGGGTGAGCCTGACGACCGGGCCGTTCTCGTCCAGGAGGATGGTGCCCTGCCCGGCGAAGATGTACAGCGTCAGACCGTTCCAGCCCAGCAGTCCCGCGAGCGTGACGACGAAGGACGGGACGCCGACTCTGGCGACGAAGAAGCCGTGGACGGCGCCGACCGCCGCGCCGACGGCGAGCGCGAGGAGAACGGCGGCCGCCTCCGGAACGCCGTGCCGCACGTTGAGCGCGGCGAACAGGGCCGCGGACAGGGCACCGACCGAGGCGACCGAGAGGTCGATCTCGGCCAGGAGCAGTACGAACACCACGCCGACGGCCACGAGGCCGGCGCCGACGATGTCGATGCTGAGGTTGGAGAGGTTGCGCGGGCTGAGGAAGTCGGGGTCCAGGATTCCGAAGACGGTCCAGATCACGGCGAGGGCGACGATGGCGGGGGCGGAGCCGAGCTGTCCTTCGCGCATCCGTCGCCGCGTGGCGTCCAGGCAGCTCTTCAGCCGGCGTCGCGCCTCCCGGCCGCGGGAGCCGGATGGCTCGGGCGGGCCGGGCGGGTCGGCCGGGTGCGGTTTCGTCGACGTCACAGTTGCCACTCCGGGGTCGCGCGCTGGATGACGGCGTTGTCCGTGGCGCCGGTGATGGAGGAGACGATCTGCTCCTGGGAGGTGGTCGGGACGTCGAAGAAACCGTTGTTGTGTCCCAGCCGCAGTACCGCCGCGCGGTCCGCGACGGCCTTGACGTCGCCGAGGTTGTGGCTGATGAGCAGGACACCGACCCCACGCTCGCGCAGTCGCTCGATGAGATCGAGGACCTGGACGGACTGCTGGACGCTCATGGCTGCGGTGGGCTCGTCCAGCAGGAGCAGCCGGGGGTCACCGAGGAGGCAGCGGCAGATCGCGATTCCCCTCCGGTGACCGGCCGACAGCGAGGCGACGGGTACCCGCAGGTCGGGAATGTGGAGGGACAAGGTGCTCAGCAGTTCCCGGGCCTGCTGCTCCATCCGCACCTCGTCCAGGAACCCCAGCCGGCTGATCTCCCGCCCGAGGAAGAGGTTCCCGATCACGTCGATGTTCTCGCACAGGGAGAGGTCCTGGTAGGCGGCGGCGATGCCCAGTTCGCGGGCGTCCGGGGGCCGGGAGATCCGGACGGTGCGGCCCTGCCATTCGATGACGCCCTCGTCGGCCGGCCCGGCACCGCTGATCACCTTGAGGAGTGTGGACTTGCCCGCGCCATTGCCACCGACCACGGCGACGACCTCTCCGGCGTGGATCTCGAGGTCGACGTCCAGCAGTGCCTGCACGGCGCCGAACCGTTTGGAGATACCGCGCAGCGCCAGCAGCACAGGAGGGGTCGGCACGTGAGATCTTCCCTTGCCTTGAGCGCCTGCGCTCCGGACACGGCCCTAGCCAAGGAGACCGGCCTCCTCGCAGGCGGAGCGGATGTCGGGGGTGCAGATCTGGTCGGTGGTGTACTTGCCGCTTCTGATCACGGTGTCGACGGTCTCGGCGGTCAGCGCGATGGGCTCGAGTACGACGGAGGGGATGTCCCGGCGGGAGCCGTTGTCGACCGTCCCGGTGGCGATGTCCTCGACGCTCTCCCCCCGCCCCAGCGCGACAGCCATCTCCGCGGCGGCATGGGCTTCGGGGGTGAAGGGTTTGTAGACGGTCATGTACTGATCGCCGGTGACGATGCGCTGCACGGCCGCGAGGTCCGCATCCTGACCGGTGATCGGAGGCAGGGGACGGACGCTGGCCGACCTCAGAGCGGCGATGGCTCCTGAGGCGAGGCCGTCGTTGGCGGCGTAGACGCCGTCGATCCGGTCGGGGCCGACGTCGGAGATGGCGGCGGTCATATCGGCGTAGGCGTTCGCGGGGTCCCAGTTGAGCACTTCGTACCGCTTGGCGATCTCCACCCGGCCCTTGAAGACCGCGAGGGCCCCTTTCTTCAGGTCGGCCGCGTTCGGGTCGGTCGGCGAGCCGTTCAGCATGACGATGCGGAGCCGGAACGCGTTCGAGCCCAGTGCCCTCAGCAGGGCCGTGGCCTGCAGCCTGCCGATCTCCTCGCCGTTGTAGGAGACGTATCCGGAGATGGGGCCCTTGGCCAGTTGGTCGTAGGCGACGACGGGCACCCCGGCCGCCGCCGCGCCGCGCACCGTGGGACGTGCCGCCCTGGAGTCGACGGAGCCGAGGATCAGCACGTCGATCCCGCTGGTCAGCAACGCCCGGAGCTGTCGCTGCTGAGCGGCGGCGTCCGGCCCGCTCGGGGAGTAACGCACCGTGCAGGCCGAGCACAGTTCGCGGACCCTGCTCTCGATCAGCGGCCGGTCGAACCGCTCCCAGCGGTCCGCCTGGTTGGCCGGGAGGAGGAGTCCGATGGTGAAGCCCCCCGTGTGGGGTGCGGCGGTGCCCCCGTTCGGCTGTCCTCCGGACTGGGCGGCCCGCCCGCAGGCCGCGGTGACCAGCACGAGTGCCGCGGCGGCCAGCGCGGCCACGGCCCGGCCCCGGTGTGGCTTCATCCCCGGCACCTCCCGGGCCGCCCGGCCCACCTCGAATCAGCGACTGGACGATATTTTCCTATTATGTATCATTCTGCCCCCGGAGTGTCTCCTCGGCCGGTCCGGTTCCCCTGGGTGGGCTCCTCCTCCAAGTCGAGCGGTTCCCGTTCCCGCGGCGGCAGGGCGATCTCGCTCCACACCTGCTTGCCGCCGCTGAGCGGCACCGAACCCCAGGACTCCGACACCGCTTCGACCATGAGGATGCCCCTGCCACCGGTCGCCTCCCAGTCCATGCTGGCCGGCTTGACCGGCGTACGCGGTGAGGAGTCGCTGACCGCGACACGCAGCCGGTTTCCGGTCAGCGCGAGGTCCAGCCGGACCTCTCCCCGGGTGTGCACCAGAGCGTTGGTCACCAGCTCGCTGACCACCAGGAGAACGGTGTCGGCCTCGTCCACCGCGTCCCACGCGCGCAGCATCCGGGTGGTGAAGCGGCGCGCGTGTGCGGCCGCGTCGGGCAGCCGCCAGACCGCCCAGCCCGCCCGGCGCGGCCGGACCGCCATCCCGTCGTAGCGCAGCAGGAGCAGCGCCAGGTCGTCGTCGCGGCGCGCACCACCGCCGAGCAGGGCCGCCGCCATGCCCTCGGGGTCGGAGGGGTCGGCGGCCGCCAGGGATTCACCGATACGGCGCATCCCCTCCTCCGCCCCGGTCTCCGCCGACTCCACCAGGCCGTCCGTCATCAGGGCCAGGACGGAGCCGGGCGCGATGGCGGCGGTGGCCATCGGGAACGCCGCCTGAGCGTCCACGCCCAGGGGCGGGCCGCCCTCGATCTGCAGCTCCCTCGTTCCGCCTTCCGGATCGCGCAGCACGGGCGGCAGGTGCCCGGCCCGTACGATCCAGGCGTTGCCCTCCTCCATGTCCAGGGCGACATAGCAGACGGTGGCGAACAGGTCGGTCTCCATCCCGGTCAGCAGCCGGTTGGCGTGCGAGATGACCACGTCGGGGGTGTGGCCCTCCACGGCGTAGGCCCTGATCGCCGTACGCATCTGGCCCATGACGGTGGCGGCCGCGGCGCTGTGCCCCGCCACGTCCCCGATGACGAAGGCCACCTGCCGGTCCGAGAGCGGGATCACGTCGTACCAGTCGCCTCCCACCTCCAGTCCAGCGGCGGCGGGGAGGTAGCGGACGGCGGCCACGCCGCCGGGCAGGGCGGGCAGCGTGCGGGGCAGCAGACTGCGCTGAAGCACCGTGACCAGCTCACGCTCGGCGTCGAACGCGCGGGCCCGCATCAGGGCCTGCCCTGCCAGGGAGGCGGTGGCGGTCAGCAGGGAACGCTCCTGCAGGCCGAACTCCTGTGCCTCGTTCCAGCCGATCACGCATGCGCCGAGCGTCCGGCCCTCGGCGGGCAGCGGCAGCAGCGCCAGCCCTCCGGGGCCCAGCCCCACCAGATCCAGTGGGGCGGCCGTGCCCGGCGGCCACAGGTGTACGTTCCCCTCGCGCAGGGTGCCCTCCACCGTGGGGAGGGAGCCGGAGAGGGCGTCGCGCCACTCCGCGCGCCAGGCCGACCGCCATGCCTGCGGCCAGACGCCCGGATCCCGGGGGTCGAGGACGGTGACCATCAGTCGGTCGCTCACGAGTTCGACGAGCGCCATCCGGTCGGCGCCCAGCGAATCGAGGAGGGCCCCGGCGATGTCGCGGGGGCTCGTGGTGTCGGTGAGGGCGGTGGCCAGCCGCTGGACCCTGGAGACCTCGTGGGCCCGGGGCCGCAGACGGGAGGCTTCCGCGACGACGCCGAGCAGCCGGTCCGGCCGTCCCGCCGGGTCGAGACCCAGCCGGCAGCTGAGCGACAGCCAGCGCAGTTCTCCGGTGCTCAGCCGGGTCCGGAACTCCAGGTCCCGGAGGCCGGTGGCGCGCTCGTCCGGCTCGACGAGGGACATCAGGGCCGGCAGATCGTCGGGAACGGCGCGCCAGAGCAGGGTCTCGACGCGTCCGTCGAAGTCCTCCGGCGCGATGCCGAACAGCTCGGGCAGCCGGCTGTCCGCCTCGATACGGCCGGTGTCCAGAGCCAGGGTGAAGGAACCCGGGCGAATCCGGCGCAGCACCGCACCGGCCGGGGCCGGCTCCCGTGCGCTGTCGGGGACGGGCCTGGTGTGGGGCCGGCCGTCCGCCTCCAGCCGGGTCGTGAGCTGGCCGGCGTACATCTCCAGCAGGTGGCGGCGAGTGGTGTCGAAGCCGTACGGGCCGTCGTCGACGACGAGCAGGCAGCCCAGCCGCCCGCCCTCCGCGCCCAGCGGCAAGGCCGCCGCCGACACCACCGGCGCCTCGGCGGCGGTGGCCGTCTCGCTCGTGGCCGGCCACACGGAGCGGCCGGTGCGGTAGGCATCCGCCACCGGGGAGCGGTCGTCCGGTGACAGAGTCTCGGGCAATGCGTACGGTGTACTGGTCCGGCCGAGGGTCTCGATCAGCCGCAGCCTGTCGGTACCCTCCGCGTCGCGCACGTAGACGGCCGCCATCGCCGCCCCCGCGAAACCGAACGCCGTCCCTGCGTTCTCCCTCATCCCGTCGCCTCCGAACCGGCCGGGTACGGCCGCCTCCAGAGTATGGAGAAACCGCCGCCCGTACCCTGCCGGGAAACGCGCATGCGGCGCACCACGGGCCCATCGCGCGTGTCAGCCTCCGGACGGCGCCCGAGCCGGCCCGGCTCGCGGCTGCCCTCGGGCTCGGCCGGTGAGAGCCTCATCTCTCCAGCACCCGCGGCCGGGCTGCTGTCGGGTCTGCTGCACGCTTCGGTGACAGTGGGGTTTACCGCGCGTCGGGGGACTGTCAATCGTTCGGTGTAATTCCCGACCATGGAAGATGCGCCGACGACGAGTGACAACACGAACGAGCCCGGGGCAGCCGAAGAGACCGAGCCGGCATGAAGAACGTCAAGAAGCGGCAGAAGCGCCTGACCGGCGTGGACGAGATGGTGATCTCCCTGTCCGCGACGGGCCCGACCACCGGCGAGGTCCAGGGCCACCTGGCCGAGGTCCGCGGGGCGGAGGCTACGGGGCGGAGGTCTCCCGCCAGACGATCTCCACCATCACCGACAAGGTTCTCGACGGCATGGCCGAGTGGCGGAACCGGCCCCTGGATGCGGCTTGAGTTCCATCGGTGGTTGCGAACGCCTCATACGGAAGGTGCTGGGATGCCGAAGTACGCCCCCAACAAGATGCCGACCTCGGTGAAGAAGAGGTACTTCGACGGCCCCTGTCGGCCCCTGCACTTGATGTCGGTCTCGGCAAGGGTGTCGACGATGCCGTGTTCGCGGGTTGCGCGGACATCGTGGACGGCGCCGGGCAGGGCTGGTGAGGCCACGCCGCCGGTGTCCTACTCGCTGAACTCGGTCACGGAAAGCGCCTTGTCCACCCGAGCGGCGGCCAGGTCGTCGTGACGGATCACAAAACTCCCGTAGTAGAACTCGTCGGCCAGGGGAAAGCGGGCGAGCGACATCCATTCGCTCGTCAGCCGGTGTTTTTCCTTCTCCACATGGGAATACCATTTCGCCACCGGGATGACGATCTCGCCGGCCTTCTCACGCCCCGCGAGGGTCTGCTCCGCAATGCTCGTGATCACCTCATCGTCGACATACCCGCCGATGCAGGCGCTCGCGAGCCCTTCATCGGGCGGCCAGAGACCGTTGGCCAGAGCACAGAGTTCGTCCAGGTGCGGCACATCGGGCTCCAGGCCACGGGCCAACTGCTGCTGGAAGGGCGACAGGTCGTCCTCGTCCTCCTCCTCGTCCGTGCCGAACCAAGGGGGCAGTTCGGCGAAGAGCGTGGCGCTGGTCTCGTACTCCCTGCCGACAAAACCGGATTCGGGGAATTCTGCGACCGCGGTATCGATGCCGTCCCGTACATACACGACCCGCGCATAACTCCGCTTCATTCGCCGGTGATGTTCGGGGTGCCGGGGAGCGCGGGGGTCGTGTGCTCGGTGTGTTCGTTGGCATAGATGGCGCATGCCGCCTTCGGTGAGGTAGCGGCGGGGGAAGGCGATCCTCGTCGTGCATCTCGCTGAGCACGGCGGTGACCAGGCGTTCCCTGACGCCCGGGCCCGCACGGGACGGAAGCGTCAGCGCTTCATGAGGGCGAAGACTCCCCAGCCGAGAAACTCACGCGTGGAGCGCGCGTAGCGGGCGGGCTCGGTGGTGAGCTCCTCCCGTACCTCCGGGGCCAGTTCGTCGTCCGGGTTCCGGTCGAGCCAGCGGCGCATGGTGAGCCACTGGGCCGCGGCGTACCGGTCCCAGCTGTCCTGGTCGGCCAGCATCATCTCCACGACGTCGTACCCGAGGTCCTGGAACTGCTCGATCAGGTCCGGGAGTCGCAGGAAGTCGGCGATGGCGGTGGCGTGGCAGGCCCTGGCGGTCACCTCGTCCGGAGGGGTCCGCCGCCAGTACGGCTCGCCGATCAGCATCAGGCCTCCGGGGCGGAGGCTGCGGTCGAGCAGCTCGGTCGTTCCGGCGACGCCGTTCCCGATCCACGTGGCGCCGACACAGGCGGCCAGATCGACCGGCTGATCCGCGACATGGCCGGAGGCGTCACCGTGGACGAACTCGACCCGGTCGGCCACCCCGAGTTCGGCGGCGCGGGCCCGGGCCTGCTCGGTGAAGAGCGTGCTGATGTCCACCCCGGTGCCCGTGATCCCGTGGTCACGCGCCCAGGTGCACAGCATCTCGCCCGAGCCGCTGGCCAGGTCGAGGGCCCGTGTCCCGGGGGCGAGGTGGAGCGCTTCGCCCAGGGCGGCGAGCTTGGCCGCGGTCAGCGGGTTGTGGATCCGGTGGCTGCTCTCGCGGACGGTGAAGATACGGGGAAGGTCCATGACCAAATTCCTTTCCGTCATGCCTTGTGGTGGGAGGAGCGGTTGTCGGCGGCGCGCCGCAGGCGCGCGACGCCCTTCAGGGGCCGCTCCTGCTCGGCGCGCAGCCGCGCGTCGGTGCGGGAGGCGGCACAGGCGTTCTCGCGCGGCGGTTGGCGGTGACTGCTCCCACCCGGGAGAAGGGCAGGCGAAGGTCAGGACGAGGCCCGTGAAGTGAGGATGATCCGGGCACCGCGCACAGCGGTGGTCTCCACGGCAGTCATCAACTCACCTCCTCCGATCTCCGTAAGCGAACTGGTTTTCGCGAGCTCCGAGTGTACCGCCCGCCGTGAACGCCGGCGCCGCTCGCCCGGTTCCGGGGACGCCGGGCTGAGGGCCCCGTCGCTTCGCCGCCGTGGGTCAGCTGGCGCTGCCCGCCGCATCGGCGCGCAGGTCGAGGGTCCAGTTCTGGCCGACGAGATCGTGGCCGTAGCTGTGGTGGCGCTCCTCGTCGGCGAGGGTGAAGCCGAAGCTCTGGTAGATCCTGCGCGCCGCCGTCAGCACGTCGTTGGTCCACAGTGTCACCTGCTCGTAGCCCGCCTCACGGGCGAAGGCGAGGCACTCCTCGACCAGACGCGTGCCGAGGCGAAGCCCCCTGCCCTCCTGGGCGACGAGCAGGATCCGCAGCCTGGCCACCTCCGGCCGGTCGCTCGCGACGAGGAAGATGCAGCCCACGCGCCGGCCGTCGATCTCGGCGATCCAGCCCGCCTCACGGGCCGGATCGTGCTTGGTGCCGTAGTCGGCGATGATCTTGGCGACCAGGACCTCGAAGTCGGTGTTCCAGCCGAACTGCTGGTCGTATGCCTCGCCGTGGGCCATCACCACCCATCCCAGGTCGCCGGGACGGTCGGCACGGCGTATGACGACTTGCCTCTGATCTTGCTGAGACATGAGCTGCTCTCCTGGCCCCCGTGACCACCCCGGGGCAAATACTGAAACAGTTGTTTCAGTTAGGCTAGCCGTGTGTCCCAGGAAGCGCCAACCCCCTCCGCCCGGCAGAACGAACTGCTGGAAGCGGCCTACCAGTACGCACTCGCCCACGGCTTGGCCGACCTGTCACTGCGCCCGCTGGCCGAGGCCATCGGCTCCAGCCCACGGGTCCTGCTCTACCTCTTCGAAAGCAAGGACGGCCTGCTGCGGGCGCTGCTGGCCCGCGCCCGCGCCGACGAGCTGGCGCTCCTGGACCAGGCCCGGCAACCCGATGGCCCCGCCGGACTCGTGCCCGCCGTTGAACGGGTCTGGACGTGGCTCGCCGCGAAGGAGCACCGGCCGCTGCTGCGACTGTGGGCCGAGGCGTACACCCGCTCCCTTGTCCAGCCCGACGGGGCCTGGGCCGGGTTCGCCCGGGCGACGGTGGAGGACTGGCTCGGCGTCCTGGCCGGCTTCCAGCCGCCGGCCGAGCGCGACAGCGAGGACGGTGCCACCCGCCGCACCCTGGCCCTGGCCGTACTGCGGGGCGCCCTGCTCGACCTTCTCGCCACCGACGACGAGAAGCGGCTCACCGCCGCCGTCGAGCACCAGCTCGCCCTGCTGCACGACGGCGGCACAGGCGACTGACGGGCCGGCCCACTCGGTACGTCGGGTCGGCTCAGCCTTTTCCTCGTAGGACACCGGCGGTAGCGCCTGGCGCTATGGTGTGCCGCTGTGACTGGCTCTGTGCGGCGTCCCCTGCTGTTCCTTGATGTCGACGGTCCACTCGTCCCGTTCGGTGCGGAGCGTAGTGGCTGGTGCGGGCTCGGGTCCGGTGACGGGCGCGCTGGCGGCGCCAGTGCATAGGGCGAGCCAGGTGCGGGCGGTACGGGCAAGGACGATCCGGTCATAGAGGCAGACGGCTGGCAACCAACCGGGAGTTCGCGCGGGTGTCCGAAGCGGTCATGACAAGCGCGTGGTCGTCCACGTCCTGATGCCGTAGAGGACCCGCGCGGTGCCGCCGTCCGGGACGAACTGCGCCAGCTCGTGCGCCAGTTCTTCCGCCAGCCGCGCCTCGGTGGTCGCGCCGGACCCGATCGCGGCACCGGCGTTGCTCTGGCTCAGCAGGAAATCCGCCAGCTGCCGGCGGGTGAGCGGGACCGGGAACTCGGCCTGGTCCGACGTCACCTCGGCGAATCCGGCTGCGACAGCGGCACCGGGGTCGAAGTGGCCGTGGCGCCGCGGGTTCGGATATCCGGGGAGGTAGGTCAGCTGGAACCAGGTGGCGAAGTCCGGGATGTCTTCGATGCGGCCGAGGAAGAAGTCGCTGTAGACGGCGAGTTGGCCACCGGGCCGCAGTACGCGAGCGAGTTCGGCGAACGCGGCCGGCTGGTCGAACCAGTGGAAAGCGGCACCGACCGTGGCGAGGTCCGCCGCGGCGTCGCGCAGGGGGATCCGTTCGGCTGCGGCCACCAGGTAGTGCGCGCCCGGAAACCGCGGTGCCTCGGCCAGCATCGCCGGTGACACGTCGAAGGCGACCACCCGGTGCGCGCGGTCTCGCAGTGCCCAGGTGGAAAGTCCGCCCTGCTGTCTGTAGAGCACCACGCTGAACGGCCGCTGGATGCCGTGCCGGGAGAGCATACCCAGCGACCGCTCCCCCAGCAGATCCCGAAAGGCGACAAGTCACTGAGAATTCGAGGTAACGATCGGGCAGGGTGGTGGGATGCCTGAGTCGTCCTTGCCGGGAGGTTTCGTCAATGCCGTCGTTCGTGTCGGGGACACGGTGCGTCGTCCGGTCTCTGCTCGCACGAAGTTCGTGGGTGATCTGCTGAGGTTGTTCGAAGCCGGTGGCTGGAGCGGGGCTCCGCGGTATCTCGGTGTGGACGAGAAGGGCCGCGAAGTGCTCAGCTACCTTGATGGCCATGTGGCGTGGGAACCGCGGCAACCTGCTGCTGTGTCGTCGGACGAGAGCCTGGTGGCGGTCGCCCGGCTGGTGCGCGAGTTCCACGATCTGACGGCCGGCACCCCACTGGCTGGAGACCACGACGTTGTCCGTCACAACGACCTGTCGCCCAAGAACACGGTCTACCGGCTGGTCAGTGGCTCGCTTCGGCCGGCGGCGTTCATCGACTGGGACCTTGCGGCGCCGGGCGCCCGGATCCATGACATCGCTCATGTCTGCTGGCAGTACCTCGGACTGGGCCCTGCCGTGGCCGACGTCGGGGATGCGGCTCGGCGTATGAGGCTGATTGCCGACAGCTACGCGTTGTCGGACCGGCAACGTCTTGTGTCCACGGTCTTGTGGTGGCAGGACCGGTGCCGGCGTGGCATTGAGACCGGGGCCGATGCCGGTGACGTCGCCATGGTCCGACTTCGTGATGTCGGGGCGGCGAGGGAGGTGCAGAGGGCGTATCAGTGGGTTTCCGATCACCGGCGTGCTTTGGAACGCGCACTGCACTGAGCGTGGTGACGGTCAATCCGTGTCGCGGGGCGGCTCCCTGTACAGGTCGGTCAGTGCGATGGGGGCGGCAGCGGTCTCGTGGCCGGCCTTGTCGTAGGACCAATTGACCGAGGAGCCGTTCCTGCCGGTGATCTGCTGAGCGTCGTCGACGGCATAGGTGGTCCGCGGGGGCAGCCACTGGGACACCGCACTGAACGCCTTCGGCATCACCTTCGACGGCCGCCTCTCAGCAGCCCGCCACTAACCCAACCCCCCGATCACACCGAACGATTGACAGACCCCGTGACGGACGGCCGGCTAAGGCTTGGCGAGGAGGCGCCGGATGGCCATCGCCGCTTCTATACCGACCGGTACGTCCTCCGGCGGTTCCCCCTTTTTTGCGGGCACCGGCGGCGTGCTGGTGGGCGCGGTTGATGGTGGAGTCCGCCGGCACCGTCCACGCCATCTGCCCCACCGCATCGTCGCGGACCTGTACGTGCTCCAGGAGGCGAGCCGAGGTGCCATTGGTCTCCCAGCGGGCGAACCGCTCGCAGACGGTTTGCCACGGGCCACAGCGCTCGGGCGGGTCCCGCCAGGGTGCCCCGGTCCACGGCCGCCACAGCACCCCGTTGATCACCTGCCGGTGATCCCGCCACGGCCGTCCCCGGCCGTCCCCGGCCGTCCGCTCCTGGCGGCAGCGGCGCCATCCGCTCCCAGGCGGCATCCGTCAACTCACGTCGGCCCACCACAAGATCAATCATCGGACACGGCCGCCCGGGAGAAGGCGGCCCGCCCCCAGGGCCCCGCCGGTCAGGAGAGCAACTCGATGTAGCCGTCGGTGCCGTGGACGCGGATCCGCCGGCCGTCCTGGATCAGGTGGGTGGCCTGTTCCACGCCCACGACCGCCGGCAGGCCGTACTCCCGGGCGATGACCGCGCCATGGGTCATCAGGCCGCCCACCTCCGTCACCAGGCCCGCGATCCCGACGAACAGCGGCGACCAACTCGGGTCCGTGTAGGCCGTGACCAGGATGTCGTCCTCTTCGAGATCGGCCTGCGCCATGTCCGGAATCACGCGGGCCCGCCCTTCGACGGTCCCGGCGGAGACCGGCAGGCCCAGCAGGGCGCCGGCCGGTGCGTCGTCGCGTCGGTACGCCCCGTTGACGGCCTCACCGTCCGAGGTGAGCACCCGGGGCGGGGTCAGCGCCTGGTAGGCACGGAACGCGTCCTTGCGCTGCCGGATCAGCTCGGCGTCCGCCCGGTGCGAACGCGCGGCCTCGTGCAGTTCCTGGAAGGTGAGGTGGAAGGCGTCCTCCTTCTCGGCGAGCACGTCGGCCCGCACGAGCCGTTCGGCCTCGGCGAGCAGGGCCCGCTTGTAGACGAAGTAGCGGCTGACGATGCCGTACTTCGGGTACTCCCGGTACCCGATGAAGGTGCGCACCCGGTCGATCATCCGCTTGGTCTCGTCGGCCTTCCGCTCCCCGTCCGGCAGGGCTCGCAGGCGGGCCAGTACGTCCTGTTCCTTCCGCAGCGCCTTCTGCCGGCCTTCCTCGAAACGCCGTGCGGCGGCGCCCGGCGGGAAGTTCCGGACGTTGTCGAGGATCGCGGGCACGAGGGCGGCGGGCTGTTCCCGCCAGCGCGGTCGCGTGATGTCGATCTCGCCGACGCAGCGCATTCCGTAGCGGTCGAGATAGGCCTCGATGGCGTCGCACGCTTCGGGTCCACCCGGGAGTTTCGCCAGGTCATCGAGGAAGTCGTCGTCCTCGATGCCGTGCAGGAACGCCACCACCTCCGGATGCGGGCGGACGGCATCCGCGACGTCCATCAGCGCCAGTCCCATCTCCGAGGTGACGTTGCCGGGGGCGGACAGCGTGAGCGTGTCGGCCGCGTTCTTCTCCCCCAGCCAGTCCCGCACGTGGTCGTTGAGCCACCAGGTGGCCTCCATGCCCGCCATGATCACCTGCATGCTCAGCGGATCACCGAGGAAGCGTTTGTGGTCCTCGAAGGCCTCCAGCAGGAACTCGAACAGCTCCGGTCCGGTCTTGGTGCGGATGTCGCGCTCCAGCGCGGCGACGGACGCCTCGCTCCGCTCGACCAGTTCGGTGACGAGGGCCGGATCGGCGTCAATCGGGGCGGGGGCGCCGCCGGCCGGCGGCCCGCCGGGTCCCGCGCCGGGGAGCGACGGGACGAAGTCGCCGCGGTCGAGGAGTGTCTGCAGCGCGTCCGTGATCAGCGGGTCGCTCCGCCCCATCATGTCCAGGAGGGCGGCGCGGCTCGCGGGTGCGGCCAGGCGCGGGGTGACGTCCACGAACAGCCGCCCGCCGGCCTCCTGCATCGGGACCATGGCCGTCATCCGCCACAGTGAGAGGCCGAGGGGCTTCATGGCGTCGGTCATCATCTGCTGGTGCCCGACGGAGACGTAGACGTGGTTCTCCTGGTCGTCGGCCTCGGGGACGGGGAACAGCGTGGTGATGGGCCGGCTCTGCACGATGTGGAAGTCGTCGCCTTCCAGGCACCATTCGATGTCCTGGGGGCGGCCGAAACACGCTTCGATCCGCCGTCCGAGCTGTACGAGCCGCACGACCTGAGCATCCGTCAGCGCCGGCTGCTCCTGCCGCCGCACATCGACGGCGACGTCCCGCGTGCCGCCGGTCGGCAGTGCGTGGACGGCGCGCTGTTTGGCGACGATCGTCCTGTCGACGATCTCACCGTCCCGCACCGTGAAGACATCCGGGTTCACCAGTCCGGAGACCAAGGCCTCGCCGAGACCGAACCCGGCGTCCACGGTGGCGGTCTTCCGGTGGCCCGTGACGGGGTCGGCCGTGAACAGGATGCCGGACGCCTCCGGGAAGACCATCCGCTGCACGACCACGGCCATGCGGACGGTGCGGTGGTCGATGCCTTTCCCGATCCGGTAGGTGACGGCCCGTTCGGTGAACAGCGAGGCCCAGCACCGGCTCACGTGCTCCAGGACCGCCGCCGGCCCCACGACGTTCAGGTAGGTGTCCTGCTGGCCGGCGAAGGAGGCCGTCGGCAGGTCCTCCGCCGTCGCGCTGGAGCGGACGGCGTAGGCGGCCCGCTCGCCGAACCGGGCGAGGGCGCGGGTGATCGCCTCCGCGACCTCACCCGGGACGGCGGCTCCCTCGACGGCACGGCGGAGCCGCGCGCCGAGCGTGCGGATCGTCTCCCGGTCGTCCGGGTCGACCCGCGCCAGCTCGTCGAGCTGCTCGTCGATCGACGGCACGTACGCCACGACCCGCCGGAAGGCGTCCGTCGTCACGCAGAAGCCGGCCGGCACCCGGATCCCCTCGATCCGCGACAACTCACCCAGGTGCGCCGCCTTGCCGCCGACGACCGCGACCCGGGTCCCGGCGACCCCTCCGAGGTCCACCACGTACTGCTCGTTCATCGCGCCGCCTCCCGGGACCACCGCACCGCCGCTCCCCCACACGTCGAC
This sequence comes from Streptomyces sp. MNU89, assembly GCF_020982505.1. Lineage (NCBI taxonomy): Bacteria > Bacillati > Actinomycetota > Actinomycetes > Kitasatosporales > Streptomycetaceae > Streptomyces > Streptomyces sp. MNU89. The sequence continues at coordinate 855,349 of NZ_JAJKLL010000001.1, forward strand.
CACCACACGCACACGTCGCGCCCCCCAATTCCCCAGGTTGTCGGGTATCGGCCGCCGATTCTCCGCCCCGACGGGGGCCTTGTGGCAAGCCCCCCGGTGCGCTATAAGTTGAGTGTGGCAAGGAGAGTGCGCTCCTTGCCCTTCGTGTTTCTCGGGGAGTTCACGAACCAGTGGGGCGCGGCGCCGTGTCGGCTTCGTTTCCGGACCCCGACCCTGCTGAGGCAGGCCTACGTGCCGCTCAATCCTTACGTGTACTGCACCTTCCCCGTGTTCCGTGTCACGGTGCGTCCACGAAGGCCAGTACGAAGTCGGCGCGGGCTGACTCGACTCCGTTGATCTGCAGAGAGATCGCGTGCTGCCCGGGGTAGTAGCGGCGGGTGGTGATCGGCCGGAACGAGTGCTCCCGCGTCACCTGAATCCGTTCGTCCGGTGCGAGGGTGCGGGTGGCGAGTTTGAAGGTCTTGCCGGTCTGACCGCCGTTGGCCTTGCGGTGGTGCACGATGTAGTCGATGGTGAGCCGGGCCTCGGCGTCACCGGTGTTGCGGATCGAGGCGGTGAAGCGCACGCTGCCGCCGAACGGGACGGTGCCGCGGTCCAGATGGGGTCCGTCGACCTCCAGGACGGCGGGGGCGAAGCCGAGCAGGTCCAGCGCGCCGGGGTGGCCGCGCTTGACGAGCGTACGCAGTCCGTGGCGCACCAGGCGCTCGGTGGTGGCGTCGGGATCGTCCAGCCAGCGGCGGGCCGTGCCGATGACGATGTCGGGGTGGTCGCGGCTGAGGTCGTTGAGATGGTTGGCGACCGAGCGGCGTACGTACTCGCTCTCGTCCCGGTAGAGGGCGTCCAGGATGGGCACGGTTGCTCCGGGGCGCGCCATGATGTCCGGCACACGCACCGACCAGGGAAGGTAGGGGCGGGTGCCTTCGGAGGCGAGTCGGCGCACGTCGACGTCGGCGGAGCCGGTCCAGCCGTTGATGATGCGGAGGGAACGGTCGAGGTCGTGCCGCAGCAGTGTCCTGATGGCGAACTCCGAGGAGAGACGCCCGGTGAGGTCTGCGAGCAGCGCCATCGCGTCGTCGAAGGCGGCGGCGCTGCCCTCCTGGACAGCACGGGTGGCAAGAGCGCTGGTGACCGGCCATATCAGCCATCCAGTGAAGTGCGGGGCGTTGTCACGAGCGGAGCGGATGGTCCGGGCCAGTGTGGCGTGGTCGCCGGGCAGGTCCGTGAGCAGAGCATCTCGCAGCAGGTCGGCGCGCTCCCGGAGGGACAGTGGGGCAATCTGCTGCGGCGCTGCGCGCAGTGCCGCGAGGTCGGCGTCCGGAGCGGCGGTCCGAATGGCGCGTGTGAGGCTCTGAACGGTGTGGCGGCCGATGAGTTCGTCGGCGAATGGCATGGGGTCTCTCCCGTCACGCGAGGTGGTGCAGCGCGGTGGTGAGCTGCCAGTCGACGCTGTCGTGGTCGATGGTGGCATGGACGGGCGAGTCCGCCATCTCGCCGGTGATGCCGGCGGCTCCGGCGCGCGCGTGTGTGCCAGGTTGCCGTAGGCGACGATCTCGAACTATGCGTCCGTCGTCGGTCTCGACGATGCGGCGCCAGAGGAAGCCCGGCGTGCGCTGGAAGCAGGCGTCGATGTCCGGTTCGCCGTGACGAAGTCCTGCGTGCTGTATCCCGGAGTGGGGCGCAGGGTTGTCACTTCGAGCGTCTCGGCCATGGTGTGTTCCCTGTTCCGTGAAAGAGCGGTGTTCATCCGGCGCCGACCCTGCTGTTCCGGGGTGCGGCATTGAGGGAAGGGCAGTGCCTTCATGGGTGTGGGAGTGCGGTACGGGGTGCTCTCGGCCACCCGTGGCTGTCCCTGCACTGGCATCGGTCGCCTCTTCCCCGGTCTGCACCGCGGGCCGGTACCACGGTGCCGGCCCGCGGTGCCGGCCGGGGAGAAGGGGTTCAGCTGTGCCAGCGGACGAAGGCCCGGGATGCGAGGCCGTTGATGGTGATGTCGCCCTGCTGGAAGCCGACCATGGACTCGATCATGCTGTGGGGTAGTCGAGGCTGGGTGCCGTGAGCGAGTCGAGCTCGGTGATCTGCCCCTCGGAAAGCGTGACGTCGAGCGAGGCGAGGTTCGCGACCAGGGGACGGCTCGCCGACCGGTCAGCAGGATGAAGGTCGTCGACGGCGTATCGCTGGACCGAGGAATGCCATACGAGTTGCCCGCTCAGGTTCGCGGCGATGTTGGACGCGTAGTCGAGTGCGGCGGCGTGAACCAACGGCGGCACCGCTTGCTTGGCAAGTTCCTCGCGGAGTTCCTGCCTCGCCGCCACGACTGTGTTGAGGTGGCCGGCGGCCAGCGCCGCCACTTGGTCCACGGCTTCCTGGAGTGAGCAGTTCTCTGCGTTCCGGAGGATCGTGACGGCGTTGTACTGGTAGCCGACGAGGGTCTCACGCCGGACGGAGAAGACGTCGTTGACCATGGCTATGTGCAGTGCTCCGGCCCGGCGCAGTCTGTTGACAGCGCCGCAGGTGCGCACGGAGTCGGGCAGCAGCACGGGAAGGCGCAGTTCGTCCAGGTCCCACAGCCAGGGCATCCCCACCGAGTACATCCTCCAGCCGAGGTACGCGTCGAGGTCGGGAACAGCCCCTTCGGCGCTGAGGCGGGCCTCGGTCGCGTAGGAGCGAAGGAACGCCCTGAAGTGCCGCAGGAAGGCGTCGCGCCAGTGGGTGGGTCGTCCGCGGGAGGTCTTCGACCACAGGTCACCCAGTGCCCTGGCGACCGGGGGCTTTGCGGGAACCGGCATGCCTCGCAGTACGTCGCAGAGCTCATCGACGGCTGCCACCCGGGCCGACAGCCTCTCTGTGAGATCGTCCTCGTCAAGTTGGTCGTCGATACGGAAGGTGAGGGCAAGCCACTCAAGACCGGTGATCAGCGTGTCAAGGTCGGCGCGAGGCCACACGTACGCCCCTGACAGGTCGGCTCTGGTACGCCGCATCCGGATGCGTGCCTTGTCGGTCGGCGCCAGGGCATAGGCGTCGATCCACCTCCACATCGCCCGGGACGCCCGCTCCAGGTGCGGATTGCATTCCACCGGAAAGGGCACTTCGAAGAGGGGCATTCTGAAGTCGGTCATGAGGACTCCGCTGGTTGAACTGGCGCTGGGGTTGGTTCCCATGTGATGCCGCTCGCTTCCGCATCACCGGCCGATGTGGCGGTTGTACCCATCGGGGCCCGCTTCGGTCACCATGCCGGCCCGGCGGTAGTACGCCATGGTGAGCACGTCCGGAGCAACCGTCATCACCGCCTGAGGTTGCGGGGTACGGGATGAGCTTGTTCCGCTTTGACGGACACCATCGGTGTGGTGGTCGGGTCGCGAGGGTGGCCTCGTCGTGGGCGGGTGGATCGGCCTCGGGTCGAACACGAACGGCGTGCTCTTCCCGAATGATCCTGTGACGGGTCAGCCCTGATCGACGAGATCGTTCGCAAGGGCGCTTGGCGGTTGCTCGCCCCGCCGGCTGCGGCGACGGCCCGTCGCACGTTGCCGGTCCGGCGGCGCACGGCTCAGTTCGTGTAGCGACTGACTGTCTCCGGATGGATGACGAGACGGACCTGGTCCGCGGCCAACATCGCGGCGAGCGCGTCGGCGCGGGCCGGGTCGTCGAGGTCCCAGTAGCGAGCGGCCAGGCGGGCGCAGAGGTCGTGTGCTCCGTCGCGTTCCACCGTGGTGCGGCCGGCGACCGACAGCCAGCGCTCACGTTCGCCCACTGGGGCGGCGACGACGATCGAGGCGCGGGGGTCACGGCTCAGGCGCCGCACTTTGAGCGAGTCCGGGGCCGTGAACAGTTGGATCGTGCGGTCGGCAGTGGCCTCGAACCACACCGGTCGGGGCTGTGGCGGGAGCGGTCCCCCGGCCACGGACAGGAACCCGTGCAGGGGGCGTCGAAGGAACGCGAGGTCCTCGGGGGTCAAGGTGTCGGTGCTCATCACAGTCCTTCTGATACGCGAGGGGAAAGCCCATCCGGCGTGCCGCCGGTCTCGGTCAGGACCGCGGCCGCGGTGTCGGCGGTATCGATCGACGTTCGACGGCCGCAGGGCGGCCCACTCCAGCGCCGGGGACGAGAGTGGTGCCGTTGCTCATGATGCCGATTGAACACGGCCGACTCGGACGAGCCCATGGGCGGGAAGCCGAATTGCCTGTGTATTCGTCTAACCTCGCTGAGGTGGACGTGTTCAGTGATCTGATCCGTGGGGTACGAGCCCACGGCTCGTTGTTCGGCAGTTCGACCCTGTCCCCGCCCTGGGCACTGCATTTCGTGGACGGCGCGCCGCTGACCCTGTGCACTGTCCTCACCGGGACGGGCTGGATCGTGCCGGAGAGCCGTCCGCCCGAGCCGCTGCGCGCCCGCGAGACGGTCGTCGTACGCGGCCCGGCGACGTTCACCTTCGTCGACGAGGTCGGCACCCGCGCCGAACCGATCGCGTGCGGCGAACACTGCGCGGCCCCCGGACAGGGCGGGACGCGGCACCGGCGCGGCTGGAGTGACCACGGCGGGGACGCCGCTGACGGCCGCGGCACGACGACCCTGATCGTCGGCGCCTATCCGCTGCACGGCGAGATCAGCCGCCACCTGCTGGACGCGCTGCCCGCCGTGCTGCGCGTGGACGCCGGGGGGACGGCCGACCCCGTACTGGACCACCTCGCCGCCGAGGTCTCCGTCGACGTCCCGGGCCAGCAGGCGGTGCTCGACCGGCTGCTGGACTGGATGCTGGTGTGCACGCTGCGCGAGTGGTTCGACCGGCCCGGCGGCGAGCCCCCGGCCTGGTGGGCCGCCCAGCGGGACCCGGTGGTCGGCGACGCGCTGCGCCTGCTGCACACCGAACCGGCGGCACCATGGACGGTCGCCGCGCTGGCCGAGCGCACCGGGGTGTCGCGTTCGACGCTGGCCAAGCGGTTCGCCGACCTGGTCGGCGAACCGCCGCTGACCTACCTCACCCGCTGGCGCATGACACTCGCGGCAGACCTACTGATCGAGCAGGATGCCGCAACCGTCGCGGACATCGCCCGCGCGGTGGGTTACTCCGACCCGTTCGGGTTCAGCGCGGCGTTCAAACGGGTTCGGGGCCTCAACCCGAGCGAGTTCCGCCGCACCGCGACACCGGCCTCCCCGGCGGCTGAGCGTTCCGCCTCGATCTCCACGCCCCGGAACTCGGCCGCCGCGGAGCCGAGACGCTGATCCAGGTTCTGACCGAGCGAGAGGAGAAGAACAGCGTGGCCATCGCCTCGCAGGAATCGTTCGGCGGCTGGACCAAGACGTTCACCGATCCCAGGCTCTGCGCGGCCATCGTCGACCCACTCACGTTCAACGGCACCATCACAGAAACCGGCACCGAGTCCGACCGGCTCGGCCGCACGAAGGCCAAGCAGCAAGAACCGCGCAAGCAGTCATAGCGAGCAAGCACGGGACGAGCCTGGGGAAGCAATGTCAAACGTGTGGCTGGGAGCCGCACCGTCACGCACGAGCCCAGGGCGCAACCGCTGATGACCGTCCGGTGGCGTTCGGCCGATCAAGCGCGGTCGTGGAGCGTGACCTGGTAGCCGTCCGGGTCGGCGAAGGTGAAGGTCCGACCGAAGGGGCCGTCGATCGGTGTGGAGACGATGGTGTGACCGTCGGCGACGAGCGCGTCGTGGATGGCCTGGACGTCGGTGGCGTGGAGCCAGATCGCGGCACCGATGCCGGGCTGGGCGACAGATGCGAGATCGGTGCCGGGAATGATGTCGCGGAGTGCGAAGGCGATCGGCTTCGTCTCGAAGACGACGGCGTGCGGAGGTCCGGCCGGCGAGCGGACGAGGCCCAGGTACTGCTCGTAGAACGCCTGTGAAGCGTCGAGGTCGCGCACTTGGAGCGAGATGAAGTCGGGGCCGGTGGCGGGCATGAGAACGCTCCTTGTTTCGTGTCAGTTTTCTGACACGCAGGAACCTATGTCAGAATACTGACATGAGTCAAGAAGGTGTCGGCGTCGACCTGGAGACGTCACTGGGCTACCTGCTCAAAGAAGCGTCGAGCGCCCTCCGCGCGGCCATGGAGGAAGTGCTGCGGCCGCTCGGGATGAGCGTGACGCACTACTCCTGCCTCGAGCTGCTGGCGCAACGACCGGGCTTGTCGAACTCCGAGCTCGCCCGGGGCGCGTTCGTGACACGGCAGACGATGAACGTGCTGCTCCAGGCCCTGGAACGAGACGGCTACGTGACAAGGCCCGCGGAGGCACCCGCCGGGAAGGTGCTTCCCGCGCGGCTCACGCCTCGCGGCCGACGAAGCCTCGAGAAGGCGAGCGCAGCCGTCCGGTCCGTCGAGGCCAGAATGCTGGCCGGCCTGACCGAGACCGAGCAGTCGGACGCGTTCCGGATCCTGCAGAGCATGATCCATTCCCTGCGCGGTGACAACGAAGGTGCATAGCTCGTTCCGCGGCGCGTTCCGCCGGCGTGGACGGTCGCGCGATCAGCAGACAGAACAACGAACGGATAGGTGAAACTCGTACGCCCCACGTTTCGAGCCACAACTGCACCTGGACCTCCCCGAGCCGTACCCACGACCGCGGCCGCGACCGGCGCCGTCGGCATCGCCGAACAGCGGCCGCGGGCCCGAGGGAGGGTACCGGTTTGGGGCGTGAAGGACCGCGTCCGACAGGCGCGTTCGGGGTCACCGCCGGGGCCGGCGGTGACCCCGACACGGCCGTGACCGTCGTCACGCGCGGGAGCCGCCCTTTCTCCCGGGAATGTCAGGTGGCGGGCACGGGGAGAACCGCCAGCGGCACATGGTGCTGACCGGAGTGGATGTCACGGTCACGCAGCGACGCCTGGCTGACGGGACGCGGGAAAGAGATCTTGACGACGTTCAGCGACGGAATGCGGAACACCTGCACGTCCGCCTCGTCGAGTCCGTAGAGCCGGGCGACCGTGCCCTCGTTGAGGAACGTCTCGTCGGCGGCGATGCGATAGCCGTCCGCGTCGCGCATGAACAGCTCCATGGTGACCCAGAACGGCCCGGCGTTCTTGGACCGGACCTCGTACGCGAGGTCGCCCAGTGTGGTGGGGGCGGTCTCAGCCATGGTGGGAGGCCTCCTCGAATTCGGTGCGGAACATGTCGGTGGGGGTGATGGTGTCGACCACGTGGTTGAGCACGAACTCGTACGCCGGACCGCGCTCGACCTCGGCCGGTGAGGTGGCGAACGCCAGGCTCGGCAGGTAGTCCATGTCGGCCGTCGGCAGGTGCAGCATCAAGGGATTGGCGATCTTCGCGACGGCGGTGGCGGTTTGCTGGTCCGGTGCGTTGACAAGGAGCATGGCTCCCACCTCGCGAGGCGGACCCACTGCCGGATCCAGATCCCCGAGGATGGCGTTGTGCCCGTAGAGGCGCAGGTCGAAGGCGTACTTGTCGTGGCCGAGGCCGATCGTCTGCTCCACCCGCTGCCTGATCATCGTGCGCATGAGATCGGCCCAGTCGTCGATGTGCGCAAGAATGTGCGGATCCCGGATCGCGCTGAACGACATCGTCTCGTAGCCGGTGATCCGGGCGCCTTCGAGCTTGATGGTGTGCTGGTCGGCGACATGGAACCGCGAACCCTCGACCCGCACTGTGCGGTCGTCCAGGGCGGTGTAGACGGCCTCACGGACGTCCAGGGTGCCGTCCGGCTCGCGCATCCGGAACGGGTCCACCGTCTCGTAGAGCATGTGGGCGGCGACCAGGATCGGTGTGCAGGCGACCGTCGGATCGAGCGGCTCGATGGTGAAGCCGTCGGCGTCGATGGTGGCCAGCACCCCACCCGCGCGCGGATTGCTGGTGCACTGCCCGCCGCACTCGATGATCTTGGCAGCGTGCCATGTCGGCCCGCCCGGCATCCCCTTCATCAGCGGATGGGCGGCGGCGATGGCAGTATCCGTGGCGCGGCCGGCGAGCACGACCTGCGCACCGGCCTCGAGCGCGTCGACGATCGGCTCGTGCCCCATCGCGCCCACGATGTGTGCGCAGCTCTGCAACGTCTCCGGCTCCAGTTCGCCCAGCGGAGGCAGGGCATGGATCCGGCCCTCCTCCAGGCACTTCAGGAGCGCGCCGGTCGCCTGCTCGCTGTAGATGCGCGCCACCCGCAGCCGGAGTCCCTCGGCCGCCAGGATGTCGGCGACGATACCGGCGACCCAGTCGACACCGGAGTCGGTTCCGCTGGTGCCGCACGAACCCACGATCAGCGGGATACCGGCGCCCGCCGCCGCCTTCAGCAGGACCCGCAGGTCACGGGCGACCGCGGCACGGGTGGTCTTGGGCTGCGACGCGCCGAGATAGTAGGGACCGGAGTCGGTGCTGCCCCCGTCGACGGAGATGACATCGGCGCCGAGCGCCAGACCTCGCTCGATCGTGGCCTCGGGAAAGCCGGCTCCGAGCATGCCGGTCGGTGCCAGGACCTTGACCTGGTCAACCCGTTCGTTGTCCATGTTCCTCTTTCTGTCGGTGCCGGGCACGTGGCGGGCGGGTGTCACCCGTCGACCCGGGCAGTGGGGGCGTGGGGCAGCAGGTGGGCGTTCACCGCGAACCGGGGGCGGCCCGCGAGGGCGGCCACCACCTCGGCCGCGCCCTCAAGGCCCGCGGCCGCACGGGCTTCGGCGGTCTGGCCCGCGAGGTGGGAGAAGACGACGATTCCCTCGACGTCCCGCAGCGGGCTGTCGGCCGGGAGCGGCTCCTCGCCCACCACGTCGAGCGCCGCCGCGGCGATCTCGCCGGTGCGCACGGCGCTGGCAAGGGCGTGTTCGTCGACGACGGCCCCCCGCGCGGTGTTGACCAGCACCGCCGTCGGCTTCATCCGCCGGAAGGCGGAGGCGTCCAGGAGACCGCGGGTGCGGTCCGTCAGCGCGGTGTGCACCGATACGTAGTCGGATGCCGCCAGCAGCTCGGGGAGCTCGACGAACCGCACCGACGGGTCCGACCGCTCGTCCTCCGGCACACCGGTCGTGCAGAGCACCCCCATGCCGAAGGCGCGTGCCAGCGGCACCACGGCGCGCGCTGCCGCCCCGTATCCGATCAGGCCGAGCGTCGACCCGCGCAACTCGTGACCGTCCTCCCTCGGCCATCGGCCGGCAGCGACGCCCACCGCGCTCTGCACCAGTCGCCGCGCGGCCGCCAGCAGGAGACCGAAGGTGTACTCGGCCACGGCGTTCGCGTTGATACCCGGCAGGTTGCTCACCGTGATACCGAGCTTGCCCGCGGCGACGATGTCGATCGAGTCGTAGCCGACGCCGGTGCGCACGATCGCGCGCAGGCGGGGAGCTCCGGAGAGGACCCGGGCGGTCAGGGGATCATGGGCGACGAGCGCCGCGTCGATCCCGTCGAGGGCGGCGACGAGTTGCCCGGGACCGCGTCGGCCGACCAGCGGGGCGTGTACCGTCGTGTGGCCGTGCGCCCGGAGATAGTGATCCACCTCGTCGCCGGGCCGCAGGTAGTCCGTAGTGATCAGAATGCGGGGCACGGTTCCTCGTCTCTGGCTGCGTCCGGCGCTGGGCTCGCGCCGTGCTGCCGGGTCGGGCTGGTTAGTTGGCGAGGGACAGGACGGTGCTCCGCTGATGCACGCTGATCCTGACCACGACGATGATCGACAGCGAGGCGACCGTGGCGATGTCGATGAGCATCAGCGGCCAGCCGGTGATGTCGACCATCCCGCCGACCACCGCCGGGCCCAGAAAGCCACCGCCGGCCCAGCCGACGGTGTACATACCGGCGTAGGTCCCGAAGACCCGTGCCGAGGGTGCGAGGTTCCACAGGACCACCACCGCATTGACCAGGAAGCAGGTCGCGCCGGCCGCCGCGAGGCAGAGGGCCACGGCGGCCCCCGTCGGAGTCTGGAAGAGCGTCCCCAGCACCATGGCGCCGGCGAAGACCGACATGCCGACGGCCATGACCCGGAGCCGTCCGTAACGCTCGGCGAGCACGGCCGCCGGGTAGGCCGCCAGGATGAAGGCGATACCGCTGGGCAGGGTGAGACCACCGGCGGCTCCCCGTGACATGTTCAGGGCTTCCATCCCGTACGGCGTGATCAACGACCGGGACGCGGCCCATGCACTGCCGAAGAGGAGAATCGCGAGTAGCAGCAGGAGCCGGCTGCGATCGGTGTCCTTGAGGATCTCGATGAAGGTGTCCCGGACCCGTGGCTCGGTGCGCTCGGCACCGTCCTCCTCATCGCTCTCATCGCTCTCGGCCACCGCTGCCCGGTAGGCCGGGGACCGGCTGTCGCGCACGGTGGCCGCGAGCACCCCGATCGAGATCAGCATGATGATCGCGGGGATCGCGAACGCGAGGCTCAGATGGTTGTCGACCAGGAAAATGCTGATGAGCGCGGCGACGATGGCCGTGATACTTGCGGCGACCTTGACAGCGGCGTTGGCCCGGCTTCGTCGCTCGGGTGCGATGAAGTCCGGTACGAGCGCCTCGGCAATCGGCTTGAAGGTGTTGGCGACGAGCGCGTACGAGAACAGCACCACGATCAGCAGCGGCAAGGACCCAGCGCTGTGCGGAATGAGGATGAACAGCGCGGCGGCGATCGGCATCCCGACCACCAGGTAGGGCATCCGCCGGCCCCAGGAGGTCCTCGTCCGGTCGGACCGGTTGCCGATCCATGGCTGGATGAAGATGCCGAGCAGGTTGTCCATGCCCATCAGCATCCCCACGACGGCCGCGCTGGTGAGGTGCTCCCGCAGGAGCGGCGGAACCTGAGATTCGTAGAAGTTCCAGGTCGACTCCTGTGCGAAGACCGCGAGAGCGACCAGGAGCGTGATGCGCCGGGTACGTGTGCGCTGCTCTGCTGACACCGTCGTCATGAGGGTCGTCCCTTCGCGCCGCCACCGCATCGGGCAGCTGCTGGATAGGTCATCGGTGTTGGCGTGGGGGTGAGAGACACTTGTCCCGCGGCACGGCCGGGGACCGCTTCCCCGATGTCGAGCCGGCCCGCGGCGTGCGAACCAGGTGCGTCCTGTGCGAGCGGCGTCGGTCCGTTTCTCGCCGCAGGTGAGGCAGCCACTCCTCAGACTGGTCGCCAAGCGTCCTTTGCCTCCGGCGGCTGCTCGACGCCGCCCTCTTCGGGGACGGCCGGGGAGACCGGGTTCAGGGCCCGGTCGACCTCGACCACGAGGGTCAGGTCGTCGGTGACCCGGATCCGGCAGTCCGGCCCGAAGGAGCAGGACGACTCACGTTCCTCGAAGATCGCCGGACCTGCCAGCTCGGTTCCCGGCGTGAGCTCGTAGCGGTTCCATACGGTGGCTTCGAGCAGCCCGTGTCCCGGAAAGTGCACCGACCGTACTCCGCGGCCGGCCTCACCTCCTCGCGCACGGCTGCCCCCCGTCGACAACTCGTGGCCGGGCAGTTGCATGGAAAGCCGCCAGTTCACGACTTCCACGGCCCCGTCGAGGGAACGTCCGAACACGCCGCGGTACGTGGACTCGAAGACGGTCCGGATGCGTTCGAGACCGGCTGGGCCAAGGTCCCGCTCGGGCACGCTGACCTCGATCTCGAAGCCCTGGCCGAGGTAACGCATGTCGGCCGAGCGGTGTACCCGCACGAGCTCCGGGTCGCCGGGCTGGAGCATTTCGGTGGCGCGGGAGGTCATCTCGTCGTACAGCGCGGCCACCAGGTCCCAGTCGACATCGGCGAGAGGCGACGGGAGACTGCGGACCTCGTCGACCGTGGGAGCGGCAGCAAGGAGCCCGCAGGCGGACATCACTCCAGCCCGCATCGGCACGATCACTCGGGAGATCTTCAGCGACTTCGCCAGCCCGTAGGCATGGGCGGGTCCGGCTCCGCCGAAGGCCAGCAGCGCGAAGCCGGCGGGGTCCTTGCCCTGCTCGGACAGGTGCATGCGGGCGGCGGCGGCCATGCTTTCGGTGACCACCTCGACGATCCCGGCGGCAGCGTCAGCGGTGTCGAGTCCCAGGGGACCCGCCACCTCACGGGTCAGCGCCTTGTGGGCCTCGCGCGTCCGCAGCCGCATCTCGCCGCCGAGGAAGTTCTCCGCGTCGAGACAGCCGAGCAGGAGGTCGGCGTCCGTCACGGTGGGTCGCTCGCCTCCCCGCCCGTAGGCGACGGGGCCGGGCACCGAACCGGCGCTGCGCGGTCCCACCTTGAGCAGCCCGAGTGCATCGGGTGCCGCGATAGAGCCGCCTCCCGAACCGATCTCGATCATGTCGACGACGGTCAGGCGCACCGGCAGCCCCGAGCCGGGCTTGAACTTGTCGACCCGCCCCGCCTCGAAGGCGTGCTTGAGCCTGGGCCTGCCCCCCTGGACGACAGCGATCTTCGCCGTCGTACCGCCCATGTCGAAGGAGACGACGTCCTGCTCCCCCAGCGTCCGGGCGACGGCGGCAGCGGCGATGGCACCGGCCGCGGGGCCCGACTCGAGCAGCCGTACGGGGAACCGCTTGGCGTCCTCAAGGGTCGTGACACCACCGCCGGAGAGCATGATGCGAAGGGGCGCGTCGATCCTCATGGCGGTCAGGTCGTCCCGCAGGCCGTCGAGGTGGCGCGACATCAGGGGCTGCACATACGCGTTCAGGCAGGCGGTGCCGGCCCGCTCGTACTCGCCGATGACCGGGGCCACGGCGCTGGAGAGCGTGACGGGGAGGCCGGGGTGGGCCCACGCGACCAGGTCCCGCACCCGGTGCTCGTGCCCGGCGTTGCGGTAGGAGTGCATCAGGGCCACGGCCAGTGCTTCGATGCCCTGGTCCGCCAGATCCCGCACAACCGCGAGGACGGCACGCTCGTCGAGCGGTTCGAGTTCGCTGCCGTCCGCGGCGATCCTCCCGGGTATCCCGAGGCGCAGGTGGCGCGGCACCAGCGGCTGAGCCGGCCGGGCGAGCAGGTCGGTGGTGTCGAACCTCGTCTCCCGTCCCATTTCGAGGGAGTCGCTGAACCCGCTGGTGGTCAGCAGACCGACGACCGCTCCGGTGCGTTCCAGCAGCGTGTTCGTCACCAACGTGGTGCCGTGCACGATGCCCGCGACGTCTCCGGGGGCCGTGGAAGTCTCCTCCAGCAGGCGGACGATCCCCGCGGTGACGGCCTCGTTGGGAGCGTGGGGCGTGGTGGGCAGCTTCCCGGGCCAGACCAGTCCCCGGCGCGGGTCGTGCAGCAGCAGATCGGTGAACGTTCCGCCGACGTCGACGCCGATCCGGACCGTGCGGCTCATCGGCCCGCCTCCTCACGTGCCATTCCGCCCGCCGTCCGGGCTGTGCGCGGGTTCTTCCGACCGGCCGGGACGGTGTAGCCGGCGATCTCGTCGGCCATCAGGAGCTCGGGCTCGCGCTCCTCGGGGCGGCCGAACCCGCCGCCGCCGGCGAAGGAGATGACCACCGACGAGCCGGGGGCCAGCTGCGAGATCGACTTCAGTGGGATGCGCTCGCCGGAGTCCAGGACGACCTGTGCGGTGGCGCCGGGTTCACCGCCGGCCAGTCCGAGCGCCGGATGCTGCTCGCGGTCTCCGAGCAGCACCATCTGCACCGGTCGGCTCGTCGGGTTGCGGACCTCGATGTCCTGGCCCAGTCCTCCGCGGCGCCGGCCCCGTCCGCCCGATCCGGCACGCAACTCCTTGCGGAGGAAGTGCAGCGGAGACGCGGCCTCCAGAGCCTCGATGCCGCCGCTGCCGGAGTTGGTCGGGAAGGCGGTGGTGGACAGCCCGTCCGACTCCTTGGACGCGCCCATGCCCGCGTTGGCGAAGAGCATGAGACTGAAAGGCCGGCCGGAGTCGTCGACCCCCGCGAAGCGGACCCGCAGGGCGGGAGCGCCCCCGCTGTCGGCGATGACACGGTCGGGCAGCACCGGGGCCAGTGCCCGGTACACGGCGCAGGACAGGAGGTGGCCGGTGAGGTGCCGTGCCACGACAGGCGCGGGAAATCTCGGGTTGACGATCGTGCCCTCCGGCGCGGTGACCCGGATGGCGCGGTAGGAGCCCCAGTTGGTCCGCGTGGACGGATCCAGCAGGATCTTCAGCGGATACATGGAGTAGGCGCGGGTGTAGTTCAGCGTCGAGTTCGTCGCGAAGGGCACTTGGGGAGAGCTGCCGGTGTAGTCGATCTCGACCTCCTCGCCGCGAACGGTCACCGCGCACTCGATGTGCGTGGGGTGGCCTTCGACCCCGTCCGCGTCCAGGGCGGCGCGGTGGACGCCGTCGGGCAGGTCGCGGACGCCCGCCCGCATCGCGGCGTCGGTCACCGCGTGGACCCGGTCCGCGAACGCCTCGAAGTCCGGTTCACGGAAGTCGGTGAGGAACTCCTGGGCGCGTCGGCGGCACACGGCGTGTGCCGCGGCCTGCGCCTCCAGGTCACCCCAGACCTGGTCCGCCAGCCGCACGTTCGCCAGCAGCAGGTCCTTGACCCCCTGCTCGACCCGTCCGGCCCGGAACAGGCGCAGCGGAGGAATCAGGATGCCCTCGGAGAGCAGCTCGGACGTGCTCATCGAAGGTGTGCCACCGATGTCCGGTGAGTGCGCCACGGTGCCGGCGAACGCGACGAGCTGCCCTCCGTGGAAGACCGGGGAGATCACGGCGATGTCGGGCAGGTGTCCGGTGGCGATCCACGGGTCGTTCGTGACGACGCTGTCGCCGTTCTGCCACTCGTCCGCCGGGAACCGTTCGAGGACCAGCGCGGTCAGCGAACTCATCAAGGCGGCGAAGGCGGGGATGCCGGCCCGTGACTCGGCCATCGTGCGGCCCGCGCGGTCCATCAGGACGACGGTGTAGTCGTTCGACTCCCGGATGATGGTGGAGAAGGCCGTGCGCAGCATGGTGGAGGCCGCCTCGTCGGTGGCGGCGGCGAGCCGGTCCCAGCGCACTTCGAGGCCGACCGGGTCGGAGACAGGTCTGATCACGACGCCGCGACCTCCTCTTCGGCCGCGCGGCCGGCCGAGTCGCCGGCCGCCGCTCCCCCGCCGTGGCCGACGAGCGACCTCGCGGCGATCCGGGCCGCGATGGCCTTGCCCAGCCCCACCGTGGTCCCCGTGCCCCCGAGGTCGGGGGTGACCACATCGGGCTGCTCGTCCAGGACGCTCTCGATCGCGGCCACGACGTGCGCGGCGGCCTCGTGCTCGCCGAGGTGGGTGAGCATCATGGCGCCGCTCCAGATCTGGCCGACAGGGTTGGCGACACCGAGACCGGCGATGTCCGGCGCCGACCCGTGCACCGGCTCGAAGAGGCTGGGGAAGGAGCCGTCGGGGTTGATGTTGGCGCTGGGGGCGATGCCGATGGTTCCGGTGCAGGCCGGGCCGAGGTCCGAGAGGATGTCACCGAACAGGTTGCTGGCGACGACCACGTCGTACCGGTCGGGCTGGAGGACGAACTTCGCGGTCAGGATGTCGATGTGGTCCTTGTCGGCGGTCACGTCGGGGTACCGGGCGGCCATCTCGGTCGCGCGCTCGTCCCAGTAGGGCATGGAGATCGAGATCCCGTTGCTCTTCGTCGCCCAGGTCAGGTGCTTGCTCGGGCGGGTCGAGGCGAGTTCGAAGGCATAACGCAGGACCCGGTCGACCCCGGTGCGTGTCATGACCGTCTCCTGGACCACCGTCTCGCGGTCGGTGCCCTCGAAGATCCGGCCGCCGATGCTGGAGTACTCGCCCTCGGTGTTCTCCCGCACGACGTAGAAGTCGATGTCGCCCGGCCGGTGGTCGCGCAGCGGACTGCGGACGCCGCGCAGCAGCCGGACGGGGCGCAGATTGACGTACTGGTCGAAGCCCCGCCGCATCTGGAGCAGGCTGCCCCACAGCGAGACATGGTCCGGGACCACCTCCGGCCATCCGACCGCACCGAAGAAGATCGCCTCGAACTCGCCGAGTACGTCCCGCCAGTTCCCGGGCAGCATCGTGCCGTGGTTCAGCCAGTAGTCGGCGCTGGCGAAGCCGAACTCGGTGACGTCGAGTTCGAACCCGTGCACCCTGGCAGCGGCCCGCAGGCACCTCAGCCCCTCCGGGACGACCTCACGGCCGATCCCGTCGCCCGGAATCGCTGCGATGCGGTAACTCTGCGGCACGAACTCACTCCCAGTCCACGAATCGATGCGCAAGTCCGGTGGCGTGCACTCTGTCCAGAGGCGTTCCGGTCACGGCGCGGCTGGGTCCTACCCTGGCCAGCGGTGACGCTCGCTACAAGCCCGTCACCGGCAAGGTACGTTTTCCCGTATGGAAAGCTCTCGGCGTGCTGGTCGCCCCTGGTCCAAGAGCCGTTCTGTCGTTGACGACCTGCAGTTCTTCCACGTGGTCGCGTCGAGCGAGACGCTGACGGCCGCCTCGCGGGAACTCGGTTGCTCCCTGCCCGTCGTCAGCAAACGCCTCAGCGCGCTGGAGCGCCGCCTGGATGTCCGCCTCGTCCAGCGCGGCGCCCGCCGACTCGTGCTGACTTCGGAAGGCGAGCTGTACGCGGCGCGCGTCGAAGCGATCCTCGACCAGGTACGCGAGCTCGAGGACACGATCACCGACACGGCCGGCGGGGTGCGCGGGTCCCTGGTCGTCGAAGCCACACTCGGTCTCGGCCGCGCGCATATCGCGCCGCTGCTCGGCGAGTTCGCCGCGGCCCACCCGGGACTGCACGTCCGGATGCAGACGTCCGCGCTGCCTCTACGGCCCCACCAGCGTGAGTTCGACGTGGCCGTCCACGTGGGCATGCCGCCCGACTCCTCGCTGCGCATGCGGCGTCTGGCCAAGAACCGGCGCGTGCCCTGCGCGGCGCCGTCCTACCTCGCCGAGCACGGCACGCCGGCCGGCATCGAGGATCTGGCGCATCACAACTGCATCGTGCTGCGGGAGAACGAGAGCGATTTCGCGCTCTGGCGCTTCGGGGACGCGGACCGTCCCCGGCATGTGCGGGTGCACGGCAGCCTGTCCAGCAATGACGGTGACGTGGTGACCGGCTGGGCACTGGAGGGCCGTGGTGTGATCATGCGCTCGGAGTGGCACGTCAGGCCGCATCTGGATCGCGGCGAGCTCGTCCGGGTCCTGCCGAACCTGTCGACACCGGCCGCCGACATCTATGCCCTCCTGGCGGAGGACGGCCATGTCCCGCGACGTGTCAGCGCACTCATCGACCACCTCGCCGCGCGGCTCCCGCTGCGTCTGGAACACGCCAAGGACCAGTCCGCGGTCACGCGGAGCGCCGGATAGTCCCCTGCCTGGTGACCGGCATACCTGGCGAAGCCGGAGTCGAACCGTCAAAAAGCCCTCGGGTTCCCCGTGAGGCGGTCGTCAGTCCACTGAGAAGGGCGTGGCGAGTCGTCTTCCGAACAGTGAGGAAGCCACCCGGCGTCACCACCGGTTACGGGCCAGACCCGCCCGTTTGACAGACCTCTTCCCGGAGCGGCTGGGTTCACAGCGCGCCGCGGCCGACCGCGGAATCCCTCGCCGACACGCTCCCCCTCGCTGCGGAACGGTCCGCATCACGCACGGACTCCTACTGGAGCGACATCCTCGACGGCGGCACCCTGTGCTGCTACCGCTCCGGCGCCATGCCCATCGAGGCCCACATCTCCCAGCGCCTGCTCACGGTTCACACGGCGGGCCGGGCCGGGTGGTGCCGTGGCTGCGACCACCGCCCGGCCCGGAGTCCGTCAGGCCGGCTGCATGAGCGTGGACTGTTCGTGCTCGCAGGCGTCGCCGATCCCGTAGGAGCCCCAGGAGGGGAACGGGTCGTTCGCGGGGAGGCCCTCCCCCTCGGCCAGCAGACAGCCCGCCAGCGCCGCCTTGAGGGCTTCGGCCTGCAGACCGGTACCGATGAAGACCAGTTCCTGGCCCTGGGCGTCATCGCGGACGCCGGAGGGTTCGAAGCGGGCCACGGAGCCCGCCTGGGACCACAGTCCGGTGATCCGCGGACGGCTGGCGAGCCAGAAGAAACCCTTGGAACGCAGGATGTGCCCGAAGGCGCCGCTGTCGAGTTCCTCGGTGACGAACGTGAACAGCCGGCCCGGGTGGAAGGGTGCGTCGGAGCGGAAGACGAGGCTGGAGATCCCGTATTCCTCGGTCTCCGGCACGTGGTCGCCGTTGAGCTCCACGACCCAGCCCGGGGCCTGCTGGGCGCGCTCCAGGTCGAACAGTCCGGTCCCCAGAATGTGCTGGGGCGGCACCTGTCCGTGGACTGCGGTCACGATCCGGGCAGCCGGGTTCAGCCGGGCCAGGGTGGCCCGCAGGCGCGACGCGTCGGCCGCCTCGACGAGGTCGAGCTTGTTGAGCACAAGGACATCGGCGAACTCGATCTGGTCCATCAGCAGGTCACTGACCGTCCGCTCGTCCTCCTCGTACTGATCCAGCCCCCGCTCCGCCAGCCCGTCACCGTCGTCGAGGTCGGACAGGAAGTTCACCGCGTCCACCACGGTGACCATGGTGTCCAGACGGGCCAGTTCGCCGAGTGTGGCGCCGTCGTCGCGCGAAAAGGCGAAGATGGCCGCGACGGGCATGGGCTCGGAGATGCCGCTGGACTCGATGAGCAGGTAGTCGAAACGGCCCTCGCGCGCCAGCCGGTCGACCTCCTCCAGCAGGTCGTCGCGCAGGGTGCAGCAGATGCAGCCGTTGGTCATCTCGACCAGGCGTTCCTCGGTCCGTGAGAGAGCGGCCTCACCGCCGCGCACCAGCGCCGCATCGATGTTGATCTCACTCATGTCGTTGACGATGACCGCGACCCGCAGCCCCGCACGGTTGGTGAGAACGTGGTTGAGCAGCGTGGTCTTGCCGGCTCCGAGAAAGCCCGACAGCACGGTCACCGGCAGCCGCCGGTCGGTGGCATGCATCGTGCTCATCCCCCGGGGCGCAGCAGACCGCGCTCGTACGCCTTCACCAGGCGCTGCGGCACCATGTGAACGGCACCGTCCACCGTCACCGGCACCAGCTGAGGCGTCGAAGCCTTCCACTGCGCGCGCCGGTGACGCGTATTGCTGCGGGACATCTTGCGCTTCGGGACCGCCACGACCAACCTCCTGGAACAAGGGGAACGGACCACGACGCTACATGAAAACGGATTCCATTACCAAATAGCCTTAGGCTTGTTACAAGCCGCCACGCCGCTCACCGCCCCCTGGGAGCGTGGGTCAGTAACGAGCAAGCGGCTCCGTTGCTGTGACCGGCGATCGGTTGCTGCGGCCCCGTCCGGGCCTGTGGGGCTCTGGCGGGGGCCCTGTCGGCCGGGTGTTCGGCCGACAGGGCTCGTCACGTGACCGGGGAGGCCCGGCCGGCCAGCCGGCCAGGGCGGCGGTCCCTGCCGTCCCTGCGTGCCGGAAGACCTTGAAGTTCGCTTGGGTCTTCGGCTTCGGGCGGGCCTTGGCCGCCAGCTCGGCGATCTCGACCTCGGTCCGTTCTTCCTTGTCGATCAGGCGGCCGTAGCTCATCACCTTGCGCTTGGAGGCGTTCGCTTCGAGCTTGGTGCCGTCCAGGGCGACGCGGCCCATCTTGACCATGCCGAGCTTGGTCGAGAGGTGCAGCGACTGGGTGAACAGGTCGGCCAGGGCATTGAGGTGACGGCGGCGGAACCGGGCGATCGAGCGGAAGTCCGGGGGCCTGGCCGGCGGCCAGGAACCGGAACGCCACGTCGTCGGCGCATTCTTTGTGCTCGGTCGCCCGGGAGGAGCGGACACCGGTGGTGCAGCCGAAAATCAGCAGGCGCGCCATCAGCCGGGGGCCATAGGGCGGGTGACCGCACTTCTCGGTGCAGTGGGCCAGAAGCGGGGAGATGTCGAGTACCCCGTCGACCAGGTCTGCGACGAACCGGGCGAAGCGGTCCTCGGGCAGCCAGTCGTTCAGCGAGGGAGGCAGCAGCAGGACCTGGTGCGGGTCGAACGCCTGAAATGTCTTGCCCACCGCCGCCAGACGGCCCTGCAGCCGCTTCGCCTCGACCGGCTCGACTTCGAACAGCCCATCCCCACCACGCATACCGGGGTTGTCCCGCACGAAAGATCACGAGACGCAGGCGGGTGTCCGTTACCGAGACACGCTCCTAGCTGACCTGCTGCAACGCCCAGTAGTGCGGCTCAATGGGGGCCTGCCTCACCACGATGCGACCGGTTACGCCGGGAGCGTCCACCAGCTTCCCCCACGAGTTGGATCGGTCGCCGGGGGTGTGCTCGATGTCGGCCCACACCACGCTGCCGGGCCCGGCGGAGCCGTAGGAGACGGTCCACTCGGCGTACTTGTCAGCGCAGTCGCCGACCATCACTCTGTAGTCCGTCGTCAACCTCAGGCAGGTGCGCGGGTTGGAACCCGGCGCGGAGACTTCCATCGTTCCGTTGGGGCGTTGCCGTACCTGCCAGTTCGCCGAGGTGGACCCGTTGTCCGTGCAGGCGCCCAGCGACACCATGCCGATACTCGCGTGCGTTGTGGGCCAGACCAGGCACTTGCCGTCCTTGAGAGCCGCGAACCGGTAGACCCCGTCGACGAGCGGGGCGGCGTGGGCGGGTTGTGCAAGTGCGGCAGTGGCCGCAACCGCGGCGGCCATGACGGCGATGACGCGTGAACGCATGGGATGGGACTCCTCGAACAGTCGTGGTCGAGCCGACCGCACGGCACAGACGCGGTCGATACACATTCCGCCGGAGACAGCGACGGCACCGATCCTGGAACGCCCGCCCGCCCGGTAGCAGTCTGCGATGGCCGCTGCCACTCGCCTGGCCGAGCCGCATCACCCGATGGCGTGGCGGTTCGGGGCTGTGGCCTCGCCTCGCCGAGGAGAACCCCATGAGCATCCACGCTTGGCAGTTACGTGCCCATCGTCCGCGTGCACCTCATCCCGGCCCTCGGCAGAGAAGCGCTCAACCGACTCACTCCGGCGGACATACGGAAGTTCCTGGCTGACTACCCCGAGTACTGCGCGATGCTCCACCGCTCACTGCGGCCGGGCGGTCGGCTACTCCTCCAGCAGATGTCGCGCGGCAGGGCAAAGCCGGGCGGCGGCGCGTTCATCGAGTCCTGCATAGCGCCTGACATGATCACGCACCCGCTGCCGGCGACCCTCGCGCACCTGGAACTGAAGACTCTCTCCTTCCTCGTCCTTCTCAACGTATTCGTGACGCTCGGCATGGGCAGGGACAGTGCACTCGCCGCGCAGAACGCCCGGCTCGCCGACGCCGAGAAGCAGCTCGCCCATGCCGTGGCCGAGCTCGACTCCGACCGGCTGGCAGCCATCGTCAAGGGCACCGCCGCCCTCTCCGGGTGCGGCGAACTGCGGGCCGGCTGACGCCCAACTCCCGCTGGTCGAGCGCGGACCTCGCCCAGAAGGCGGTCAACCAGCTCGTCGACCAGAACAAGGCCCGCGTCCAGAAGTTCGTCCAGGACTCCGGCAAGCCCGGAAAAGCACAGCGGCTCACGCTCACCGGCACCTATGGCAACGGATCACCGGGCGACAGCATGGACCGCCTCGGCAACCACAGCCCAACCACCGGCAACCGCTTCACCGTGACCCTGGCCGCCAAGAAGGGCCATAAACCGGGCGGCTTCTACGTCCTGACCGCCTACCCGCTGTAAGGAGCCCGGCATGCACGACCCCGCAGCACAGCGGGACGACACCGTCTTCGACTTCGGCGTGACCGCGCTCGGCGGGTCCTTCCACGGCGACTGGTGCCTCGACGCCGAGGACGAAATGGACCACGTCCTCACCTACCTGGGTCCCGAAGGCGACCCCGCCGGCCTGGCCCTGCTGATCGAGGACCTCCTGCGGCTGCGGGACTCCGGCCTCGACGACAGCGAGCTGAGCCTGCTCTGGCACGCCACGGACCCACCGTACGGCGGCGCCCCCGACTTCCGGGGCGCCGCACGCGCCTGGTTCGACCGGCTGCTCACCCTGATCGTCCCCCTCGCGCGGGGGCGCGGCGCGTCGGAGGCGTCCCTCACGTCCTGCACCCCGTGTGTACCGGACGGCACCAGCCCGGCGGCGGCCCAGCACCGGCGGCTGGCACCGGAGGTCCTGGAGCTCATCGGCCTGCTCGACCAGCGCGCCCAGGGTCCCGGGTCACTCGACCGGACCCGGGAGGCGCTGGCGCGCTGCGCCGAGACGGTCTGCCCGGAGTTGGCGTTCCGCTTCCTGCTGCACGCCGCCAACCGGTTCTGGTCACGCCTCTCAACCGAGACCTACGGCCGCCTCGAACGCCTCAGCACGGCGTTCGGGCACGGCCCGCACGTGGTCGACGCGCTCCGCTACCTCGTCGAATGACAGCGAGGATCTGTTTTGTGGCTTCTCCGCCGGGTCCGACTCACCGACTGACCGACGCCGACTGGCTGTCTTGTAGCCGATGGCCTGGCCGAACCATGTCGAACTCGCCGCTGGACGAGGCGACACGTCGGTGTTCAACAGTCCCCCGCAGAAAGCGGTTGCGCCCTTCCCGGCCACCCGGCGCAGTGTGCGACTGTGTCGTGGTGTCCGTGGCAGTTCGGGGTGCATTCGGCGGTCATGCCTGGCAGCTTGCCGGTTACTTGCGCCGGCCAAGTACCGCAAGCGGGTCGCGCAGCGGGCGGCGGCCCGGCAGGACACGAAGAACCGGCAGAGTTGACCCATGTCCGTCATCCTCGTCCTCATCTGCCTTGCCCTCACGACCGCAGTGTGGTTCTGGAGCCGGCCGCTGTTCTTGGGCACGTGGCGGCGCAGCCCCGCCTGGTTCACCTGGAGTGCGGTGTTCCTCCTGATGGGAGCCGGTGTCACCTACCTCATCGGCTCCCTCCCCGGGGCATCACTGGACCCGAGGGAGGCATGCCACAAAGCCGGCCAGGCCTACGACCGGACGTACCGCAGGACGAACTTCGAGGAGTACACACGGTGGTTCCCGCTGCACGACAAGTGTCACGCGGGATACGACCTGGTCCCCGCCTGGGTGAACCCGGCCCTGGCCGCACTCCCCGCCCTGGCGCTCCTCTGCCTGGCCTACGCCGTGCTCCTGGCCGTCATCCAACGCCGGACCGAGAAGAAGGGCACGTCATGAACGATCTGCGCAGGCGCCGTGTGCTCGGCGAGCCGGGCGCGCTTGATCAGGCGGTTTAGCGGCGAGCGATTCTGCCAGGGATCGTCGGTGATCAACACCCTGCCTGGGCCGAGCTGTTCGGCGACTTCGTCGCGAACACCGTCCCGGGCCTCGTCGACGCACCCTCGGGCGCCGTTGACCAGGTGCTGCAGTCCTGCACGGGTCGCGGTGGCCGACCCGCTCGGGCAAACTTCTTCGCCCACAACTCCTCGCGCCTGACCGATAGTCCGGACAACGAGGCAGGCGGCCATCAGCCGGACTTGGCGCGCCAAGTCCTTTCGGAGCTCCTGCTGACCACCCCGCAGCCACCCCACTGTGGGCCATAGCCCGCGGGGCTGCTCTGCGTACGCGTCCGGCAGGAGACCGTGCCAACCGGCTACTGGGGCCACGGTCCCACGGGTCTGTCGACGCCAGGTGTGGGCGGAGAGTCGCTGCATGCCCACGCGGCCCAAGTCCATCAATCCGCAACTGCCTCGCCCCAGTCGATCACGGCCCCCCACTCGGGCAGCTCTTCTTCAGCCTGGCGTTCGTCGGCAGCGCTTTGTTCCTTGCCCTCCTCCCAGGCCACGCTCTTGAAGATCTCCTCCGATTCCCACTCATCAGGCAGCTCGTGAGGTCTGTGGTCCCAGTCGCCGAGTTACCCGTAGCACTCCCTGGCGCTGTACAGCAGCCGGACCTCCGCCTCTGACCGTCTGTGGTAATGGCACGGAAAGTGAGCCAGAACCACTCTTCAGCCGCCGCCGACAACCGAGCCCCGTTCATAGCGGCCCGAGATCGTCGCTCTTTGCGCGGACCGGTGTCTACAGCCGTGGCACCACGGTGCCAGTGTCAAGAAGCGGCTCCCAGAAGGCACACCTGTGGCGAGCGGCAAAGGGGTCTGCTGCACGGTTTGGTGACAGTGGGGTTTATGCCGCGAGGGTCGTGGCGGGGTTCATGGTGGTCTCGAACTCGATGGGGGTCAATCGGCCCAGCCGTGGCTGTCGGTGGCGTCGGTGGTAGGTCCGTTCGATCCAGGTGATGATCGCGGTCCGCAGGTTGGCGGGTGGTCCAGGTGCGGCGGTCGAGGACGTTGTTCTGCAGGAGAGCGAAGAAGGACTCCATGGCTGCGTTGTCGCCGGCGGCGCCGACCCTGCCCATCGATCCGACCAGACCATGACGGTGCAGAGCGTGGACGAACCGGCGTGAGCGGAACTGCGGTCCGCGATCGGAATGAACGACGCAGCCGGCCACCACGCCTCGGCGGGCGACGGCGCTGTCCAAGGCGTTGACCGCGAGCCTAGCCTGCATCCGGCTGCCGATCGAGGAGCCCACGATCCTCCCGGAGCAGGCGTCCTTGACTGCGCACAGATACAGCTTTCCCTCACCGGTCGGGTGCTCGGTGATGTCGGTCAGCCACAACTCGTTCACCGCGTTCGCGGTGAAGTCCCGGCGGACAAGGTCTTCATGGACCGGCGGTCCGGGCCGCTTGCCGCTCTTCGACCGCTTCCTTCCGAACACCGACCACCAGGCGTTGTCCCATCAGACCCGCCAAGCGGTCCGTTCACACATCCGCTCGCCGGCCGTCTCGGCCTCGCCCATGAGGAACCGGTAGCCGAACTCGGGATCGTCACCGTGGGCGTCGAACAGCGTGTTCGCGCGGTAGGCCTCGGTGACCTCGGCCGCGCTCACCAGTCGGCGAAGCCACCGGTAGTAGTGCCGGCGGACAAGCCCCAGGACCCGGCACGCAACCGCGACAGGGATCCTGTCGGCGGCGAGGTCTCTCACGAGCGGGTAGAGCCTTTTCCCGGCAGATGCGACTGCGACAGATACGCCGCGGCCCGGCGCAGGACCTCGTTCTCCTGCTCCAGCAGTCGCACCCGCTTCTTCAGCTCACGGTTCTCCGCCGACTCCGACCCGGTGACACCCGGCTTCCCGCCGTCTTCCACGGCGGCCCGGCGCAGCCACTTCGACAGCGTCATCTCATGAACGCCGAAGTCCTTCGCGATCTGGGCGAGGGCCACACCCTTCTCACGGTTGCGGGCCACCCGCACGACGTCATCACGGAACTCTTCGGGATAGGGAGCAAGCACAGCAACATCCTTCCAGGCCGCCCACAGGCAAGCCAGATCAGATGTCACCTATCCGTGCAGCAGACCTGAACAAGGACCAGGCGGGGTGCACTGCATCACCGACTACACATTGTACAATGTCACACCTCATACGTCGTGTAGCTACGAAAGGGACCCATGAACTCTGCGTACGCGACCGTCGACCACGTCTTCACCGTCCCCCTCGACCACGCGGCCCCGCAGGGCCCGACCATCCAGATCTTCGCTCGAGAAGTCACCGAAGCAAGCAAAGCAGGTGAACAACTACCCTGGCTTCTCTATCTACAGGGCGGTCCCGGCGGCAAGTCGCCAAGGCCATCAGCTGGTTCACCCGGCTGGCTGCCCCAGGCCCTCAAAACCCACCGGGTTCTCCTCCTCGACCAGCGCGGCACTGGGCGTTCCACCCCCGTTACCGCCCGGGCGGCCTCTCGCTTCGCCTCACCAGCCCGGCTGGCCGAGCATCTGGGCCACTTCCGCGCCGACTCGATCGTCGCGGACGCCGAGCTGATCCGCCGGCAGCTGTGCGGCGACGAGCCCTGGGAGACCCTCGGCCAGAGCTACGGCGGCTTCATCACCCTCACCTATCTGTCTCAAGCCCCCGAAGGTCTGCGTGCCTGCTACGTGACCGGCGGCCTGCCCGGCCTCTCGGCGACCGCCGACGACGTTTATGCCCGCACCTATCCCCGGGTACGGGACCGGGTCCGCGACTTCTACACTCGCTACCCCCACGATGCGGCCCGGCTGCGCGGGATAGCCCATCTCCTGGCCACCACCGATATACGCCTGCCCGACGGAGACCGGCTCACCTCCCACCGCCTGCGTACGCTCGGCCTCGTCCTCGGTATGGGCGACGGCTTCGAGCGGATCCACTGGCTTCTCGATGAAGCTCTCGACGAGGACGGCAAGCCGACAGACACCTTCCTGCACCAAGTGACGACACTGACCGGCTTCATCGACAATCCGCTCTTTGCCGTCATGCAGGAGACCCTGTACGGCCAGGGCGCGGGTCCGACCAACTGGGCGGCGTCCAGGGCCATGGCCGCGTTTCCGGAGTTCGCCGAAGACGCCGACCCTCTCCTGCTCACCGGAGAGATGATCTACCCCTGGATGTTTCGCGAGATCAGTGGCCTGCGTCCGTTCGCCAACGCCGCCGATCTGCTGGCCGAACGCTCCGACTGGCCGCCGCTGTACGACCGTCGCCGCCTCGCCGCCAACCGGGTCCCGCTCGCCGCACTCGTGTACCACGACGACATGTACGTGGACGCTGGGCTCTCCCTGTGCACCGCACGCGAGGTCGGCGCCACCCGGGCATGGGTCACCAACGAATGGGAGCACGACGGCGTCACCGCTGCCGGCGACCGCGTACTGTCCCGCTTGATGGACCTGGCTGCGGGAAGCGCGTAGGGCCTCGTGCCGTCCAACCCGGTGCCACGGGAAAGCACGACTCTCCGCCCTACCACCTGCGGCCGCCCGCCCGGCCGTCGCCCTCATCTCTCACCTGTGCCCCCGAGACTGCTACGTCGTGTGAAACCGCCTGAGGCCAGTCCCGGCCGGGGCACACGCCTCGCGGGCGGACGCGAGTTCCGGCACGGTGCCCGACGACCGCGGAGAGCACCAGCCAACAGTGCGACCGCCCGGCTCGGGACCGCGGCTCGCGGCAGTCGCGAGCCGCGGTCCCGAGCCGGGCAGACCCGTTCCGTCAGCGCCTGCGGCCCATCACACGCCAGGCCGCGGGCAGAGCCGCACTCGCGGCGACCGCCTTGAGCACGTCGCCGACAAGGAACGGCACCAGTCCGTGGAGCACCGCCCACCCGAGCGGCTGGTGCGTGACGGCGGCGAGCACGGGAACACCCACCGCGTAGATGGCTGCCGAGCCCGCGAGGTAGGCCAGCAGCGTGCCGGCGATGCGCCGGTCGGCGCCCCGCTGGGCGAGTGCTCCGACGAGGTAGCCGGCGACGACGAATCCGAGCAGGTAACCGCCGGTCGCGCCGAGGACGGTGGACAGGCCGCCCGTCGCACCGGAAAAGACCGGCAAGCCCGCGGCACCGATGGCGAGATAGAGGAGTTGGCCCAGCGCGCCGCGTTTGGCACCCAGCGCGGCAGCGGTGACCAGGACGGCGAACGTCTGCAGCGTGACGGGGACCGGCGAGCCCGGTACGGGCACCGATATCTGCGCGGCCAGCGCGGTGAGCCCGGCGGCCCCGAGGACGAGCACGGCGTCACGGACGCGGCTGCGCGCCCAGACGGAGTCGGCGAGGGTGCCCCGCCGGGGGATGGCGTGTGCGACGGAACTCATGGTTGAGGTGGATCCCTTCGAACGGTGGTGGCGGCGGCAAAGGCTGTGCGTCGCAGGCGGTTAGGACAGCGCCGTGCGCAGTCGGTGGACGCGGGCTGCGGTTTCCGCCCGGGCCTGGAGCGCTTGCTCCATGGACACCGGGCAGAAGCGGGTCCGGGACCCGGGCGCGGACTGGCCGACGGCGTCGAGGTCGGCGCTGATCACCGTTGCGACCATGGCGTAGCCGCCGCCGGAGACGGCATCGCGGTGCAGGATGATGGGCTCAACCCCGCCGGGCACCTGGATGGATCCGAGCGGGTATCCGGCGTCCACGATGTTCGACGGGTCGGACCCGGCGCCGAACGGCTGCACTCGTTCCTTCCACTCCAGTGTTCCGCCGCTGTACCGGAAGCCGACCCGGTCCGCGACGGGCGTCAGCGTCCATGTGGTGTCCAGCAGCGCCGTGAGGCCGGCCGGGGTGAGCCGGTAGTCGTACAGGCCGAGCATGACGCGCAGTTCGAGCTCGCGGGACAGCACGGGGCGGAGGTGCTCGGGTACGGCTCGTCCCGGCCGCCCGGACCCGGTACCGGTGGCCAGTAGGTCCCCGGCCTTGAGCGTGCGGCCGTCGAACCCGCCGAACGCGCCGAGGGCGTATGTCGACCGGCTGCCCAGCACGAGCGGTACGTCGATGCCCCCGGACACCGCGATGTAGATCCGGGCGCCGTGTTCCAGGAAGCCGAAGGAGAGAACGTCCCCGGCGCCGATGTCGAAGGACTCCCACTGTGGCGCGGACCGGCCGTTGACCTTCACCGGCATCCCGGCGCCCGTGACGGCCACTACCGCGGGCGCGGTGAACCGCAGTTCGGGCCCCATGTAGGCGGCCTCGATCAAAGCGGCGCCGTCGTCGTTGCCGACCAGCAGGTTCGCAGCCAGGGCCGAGTACAGGTCGACCGCGCCGGAAGGCGGGATACCGACCTCGTAGTAGCCGGGGCGGCCCCTGTCCTGGATGCTCGAGGCAAGGCCGGGGTTGAGGATCTCAATGGCCATGCAGGGCCTCCAGCAGTGTGGCGTTGTAGGCATCAGGGCCTGCCAGGAAGTCGTGCAGGCTGAAGCTGACCGGGCTCTGGCGGTAGCGGAATGCCCCTGCCTCCGCGTCCCGTCTGATGCGCTCGTACTCGTCCCCGTCGATCGGGCGGAATTTGACGATGTCGCCGGGCCGGAAGAAGACCATGAAGTCCGCGAAGTCGGGGAGTTTGCGGGCCGGGTCGAAGATGGGTGCCGGGGTGACGCCGAACATCTGGTAGCCGCCGGCGCCGCGCACCGAGTAGATGCAGGAGAAGCAACCGCCGTACCCGACGGTCAGCGCCGGTGTGTCGGTGCGGGGGCGCAGGTACTTGGGGACTTCGAGCTGTCGCTCCTGCGGAACCATCTGGAAGAGGAAGGGAAGTCCGGCGACGAAGCCGACCATCGAGGTGATCCACGGCGAACCCGAGTGGCGGTCGATGAACGCCTGCACCGAAGGCAGGCCGTTCTCGATCGCGGCGAACTCCAGATCGTTTCCCTCCGGCCGCTGGTGCCGGTCGCGGAACCGGGCACCGGTCTCGTTGGTGAACGGGTCGTCATACCAGACGGGTACTTCGACGATGCGGGTCCGGAGCGTCAGGGACGGCGCGTCGCCGACCTCCCGCTCGACTTGCCGCACCGCGCCCTCCAGTGCCGCCGGGGCTATCACGTCCGGGTCGAAGCGCACCATGAGGGAGGCGTTCGCGGGGCAGATGTCCGTCACGCCTGGCAGCTTCCGGCTTTGCAGTAGCCTGGCCATGGCCATCGCCGTAAAGTTGACTTCCAGGCTCATTGCCTCGTCGAGCTGGACGACCAGGTGTTCGTCTCCGCCCCACGAGTAGCGGCTGTTGAGCGGACTCATGCGGCCCTCCCTGCGGCATCGCGGTGGAAGGCCCGGCCTGCCATCCAACTCTCCAGGAACGTGGTGTGATAGTTCGCCTCTGCGAACTCCGGTAGGTCGACCAGGGAGCGCAGGAACGGGGCCGTGGTGGCCACTCCCCGCACCTCGATCTCGTCCAGCGCCCGGCGGGCGCGCGCCAGTGCGGCCTCACGGGTGTCACCCCAGACGATGAGTTTGGCGATGAGCGAGTCGTAGAACGGGCTGACCTGGCTGCCCTGTTCGCAGCCCGAGTCGATGCGTACGAACGGCCCTCCGGGCATCCGCATCACGGTGATCGTGCCGGGGCTGGGCATGAATCCCGCGCCGGGGTCCTCTGCGTTGAGCCTGAACTCCAGCGCATGGCCGCGTAGTTCGACTTGTTCCTGGGTGAATGACAGGGGGGTGCCCGCGGCGACCGTGAGCTGCTCGCGCACCAGGTCCCTGCCGGTGACCATCTCGGTGACGGGGTGCTCGACCTGGATGCGGGTGTTCATCTCGATGAAGAAGAACTCCTGCCGCGCGGAGTCGTAGAGGAATTCCACCGTCCCGGCACCGGAGTAGGACACTGCGGCGGCCAGGCTCACCGCCGCGTTGGTCATGTCCTGGCGCACCTGTGCGGGGAGGTTGGGCGCGCAGGCCTCCTCGACCACCTTCTGCCGGCGCCGTTGCAGAGAGCAGTCGCGCTCTCCCAGGTGCACGAAGCGCTCGCCGTCGCCGAAGACCTGCACTTCGATGTGGCGGGCGTTGTGCACGAACCGTTCGAGGTAGACCTCGCCGTTGCCGAACGCCGCCTTGGCCTCGGCCTGGGCGAGGGGGAGTGCCTCGCGCAGTTCGGCCGGGGATCGCACGATGCGTATACCGCGGCCCCCGCCGCCGGCCGCCGCCTTCACCGCGATCGGGTAGCCGACGTGTCCGGCGGTTTCCAGAGCGCTGTCCACGTCGGTCAGCGGTCCGTCGGAGCCGGGCACGGTGGGCACGCCCGCGCGGGCGGCGGTGGAGCGGGCCAGCGCCTTGTCGCCCATCAGGTGGATGGCCTCGGGGGACGGCCCGACGAACGTCATTCCCGCGTCGATGACCTGCTGGGCGAACGCGGCGCGCTCGGAGAGGAACCCGTAGCCGGGATGCACCGCGTCGGCCCGCAGGCGGACCGCGGCGGCCACCACGGCATCGGCGTCCAGGTAGCTGCGGGCCGCGGGCGCGGGGCCTATCACTACGTGCTCGTCGGCCATGCGCACGTGCAGGGCCTCGGCGTCGGCCTCGCTGCAGACCGCGACGGTCCGAACATCGAGTTCGCGGGCCGCACGTATGACCCGTATGGCGATCTCGCCGCGGTTGGCAACCAGAAGCTTGCGCATGTTCGGTCAGCTCATCTCAATGGTCGCCACGGGATCTCCCGGGCCCAGCAGTGTCTCGTTCTCAGCGGCGAAGGCGGTCACCTGGCCTCCGGCTCCGGCTTTGACCTCCGCAAACTGCTTCATGATTTCGATGATTCCGATGGTCTGGTCCTCGGTGACGGTCGCGCCGATCTCCGCGAACGGCGGCTTGTCCGGTGCGGGGCGCCGGTAGAAGACTCCGGGCATGGGTGCTCGCACGGTGTGCTCGGGCATGGCGGTCCTTTCTCTGTCGGGAAGGAGTTCAGGCGGAGTTGATGACCTGGCGCACGGCGGTGGCCACGTCAACGGCGTTCGGGGTGTCGGAGTGCACGCAGATGCTGTCGAACCGGACGGGAAGGCGCTTGCCGGAGTCGGTCTCGACCAGACCGTCGGCGAGCGCGAGCCGGGCGCGGTCGGCGGCGAGTGAGGGTGGGGTGGCGTGTGGCCGGCGGGCGATGACGAGGCTGCCGTCGGCGCGGTAGCCGAGGTCGACGTAGAACTCGGCGACGAAGCCGACGCCGCGCTCGGCGGCGACGTGCTCGTGCGCGGTCCCGGCCATGCCGTAGACCGGGACGCCGTACTGCACCGCCACGTCGCAGACCGCGTCCATGAGTTCGCTGTCGCGGGCCACCATGCCGTAGAGCGAGCCGTGCGGCTTGATGTGGCGCAGTGGCACTCCCTCGGCGTCCAGGTATCCCTTGAGCGCCGCGACCTGGTAGAGCACCAGGTCCCGCACCTCCTCGGGGTACAGCTTCATCTCCCTGCGGCCGAAGCCCACCGCGTCGGGCAGGCCGGGGTGCGCACCGACGGCCACCCCGGCGGCGGCGGCCTTGGCCACCGTCTGGTGGATGCCGACGGGGTCGCCGGCGTGGAAGCCGCAGGCGATGTTGGCGGCATCGACCAGTGGCAGTAGGGCGTCGTCGTTGCCGAACGAGTGGATGCCGAACGACTCGCCCATGTCGGAGTTGAGGCTGACGGGCATGGTTACCCCTTCTTGTGCCGTAGGGGGCATCGATCAGGTCGCCGTTTCCGCCGAGGCCACGACGGCGGCGAGTACTGGGGTCGGTGGTCGGCCACTGAGCGCTGCCGCCACGTCGAGCCGCAGGCCCGGCAGGGACAGGAGCACTTGCCAGATTCCGCTGGCGGTGTCCACCAGGACGCTTCGTCCGGTCCCCGAGTGGACGACCCATGCTGCTGCCGCGCAGGTCACCCGTGCGGGGTGGCCTGTCTCGCTCAGGGCGTCGTTGATGATCCGGGCGGCCTCCCAGCGGGCGCGCCTGGTGAGGAAGACGCCGGACCAGGCATCGGTTGCGGAGGTTCTGCCGCAGGCGCCGCACATGGTCTCCTCCTACGGCATGACGTCGCCGGAGTTGGGCCCCAGCGTCTGGCCGACGAACAGGTCACCGCTCGGGGAGCCGGCCAGCAGCACTGCGGTCGGGGCGATCTCCTCGGGCCTGCCGAACCGTCCGAGGGGCAGTTCCGCGCGCTTGGCCTGCTTCCACTCCTCGGAGATTCCGTCGATCAGGGGCGTCTCGATGGGGCCGGGGGCGATGGCGTTGACCAGCACCCCGTCGCGGGCCACCTCCAGAGCCAGGGCCTTCGTGAGACCCAGGACGCCGGCTTTGGCGGCGCTGTAGTGCGTCAGCGATGTTCCTCCCTTGATGGCCAGCTGTGAGGCGATGTTGATGACCCGGCCGTACCCGCGGGACACCATGCCCGGGACCACGTACCGGCACATGAGGAACACTCCGGTCAGGTCCACGTCGATGGTCTGCTGCCACTGCCGCAGTGACATCTCCACCAGCGGTGCCTGGGTGAGAATGCCTGCGGAGTTGACCAGGATGTCGATCCGGCCCAGCAGGAACTCCGTCTCGGCGACGGCCCGCCGGACGAGTTCTTCGTTGGCGATGTCTGCAGCCACGCCCCCGGCCGCGCCGATGGACCGCGCGGTCCGTTCGGCCACGGCGGCGTCGTGGTCGAGCACGACCACGCGCGCCCCGGCGGTGACGAGCGCCTCGGCGATCGCCCGTCCGATGCCGCTGGCGCCACCGGTGACCAGAGCCGTCCGGCCACTCAGGTCCGCGATCGGGTTCATGCGCGCATCCTCACGGTCAGGCCGCCGTCGACGACGAGTTGCTGGCCGGTGACGTACCGGGCCTGCGGCGAGTTGAGGAAGCGGATGACGTCGGCGACCTCCTCGGGCCGCCCCACTCTGCCGAAGGGGATGTCGCCGCCCGCGCGGGCGAGTCCCTCCGGGCCCAGCGAGTTCACCGGGTCGGAGGACTGGGGGGTCTCGATGAGGCCGGGGATGACGGCGTTGACGCGAACGCCGCGGGGTGCCAGCTCCACCGCCAGACTGCGGCACAGTCCGAGCACCCCGGCTTTGGCGGCGGCGTAGTGCGCGTGGTCCTCCCAGCCGTAGACACCGCCGGCGATCGACGAGACGGCGACCATCGCGGAGCCCTCCGCCATGTGAGGCGCGCACGACCGGAAGGTGCGCAGTACCCCGGTCAGGTCGACGGAGAGCATGTCGTCCCAGGCCTCGTCAGTGAGTTCGGCCAGTGGAGCCCGCCGGAGAACGCCGGCGTTGGCCACCACGTGATCGATCCGCCCGAACGCCGCGTACGCGCTGCGCGCCAGTTCGTCGACCTGGCCGCTGTCGCGGACGTCGACCTCGACGATCAGTCCGCTGCCTCCTGCGGCCTCCACCAGTCGGAGCGTCTCGCGGGGGTCGTGCGGGTCACCGGGGAACGTGCCGATCACCACGTGCACGCCCTCCTGTGCGTAGCCGACCGCGACGGCCCGGCCTATCCCGCTGGCCGCTCCGGTGACGACCGCGACGGCGGGCCCGGCGGCATCGGGCTGAGTGTGTGCTGCCATGACGTGAACCTTTCTGCTCCAGGCGGTGCCGGTGGGCGGATGGTGGTCCCGCCCACCGGCACCGTGAGATAGGGGTACGTGCCGCTCGGGCGGTCAGTTCTCGAGCCGGGCGACCGGCTTGGCCAGCAGCATCAGCGCGCCGGAGAGGAAGGTGCCGACCGCACCCACCCAGAGCGCTGCGGAGCCGGTGCCCCAAGCTGCCGCCGCTCCGGTGAACAGGAACCCGCCGATGATCGTGCCGGGCTGGCTCATGGCTCCGATGATCACCGTGCCGGTACCGCGGCAGTCCGTGGGGTAGCACTCCCCCATGTAGAACATGATCGCCGCGTATGGGCCCACCAGGAAGAACAGTCCCAGCGCGTAGGTGGTCACGATGAGTGCGGTGCTGGTGACCAGCGGGGAGAGCATGACGGCGAAGGCCACGCCGGACATCATCCATCCGATGACGATGGTGTGCTTGCGCCCGATGCGGTCGCCGAGCCAGCCGTGGAAGATGTAACCGAAGTACGCGCCCAGGTTGATGACGATGAGCATCCAGAACGCGGTGCTGAGCTGCACGCCCTTGGCGTTGGCCAGGATGGAACTGCCCAGCACGCTGAAGATGTTGATGCCGAAGAAGTTCACGATCCACGCCAGCGAGAGCACGATGGTGTTCCTGCGCAGCTCGGGCTGGAAGATCCGCGCGATCGGGGCGCTGTCGGTGTGCTCCACGCCGTATTCGGCGGCCAGTGCCTCGGCCTCGCGGGACTTGCCCTCGGCCTTGAGCCTGCGCAGACGCTGGTGCAGCTCGAACTGCGGGGTCTCACGCAGCTTCTTGCCGATCACAATGATCAACGCGACGGCGGGAAGGCTCGCGACCAGGTACATCGCGCGCCAGCCCAGCGAATCGAGCAGGACGAGCGCGAGGGCACTGGAGAGCAGGAAGCCGAGCGGCCAGCCGCCCTGGACGATGCCGTACCAGAATCCGCGGCGTTCGCGCTTCCTCTCGTCCTCGGTGATCGAGAACACTTCGTTGAGGTAGGTGGCGTTCACCGACTGCTCGGAGAAGCCGAGGCCGCCCAGCGACCGTACGCCGACCATGGCGCTCGTGCTCAGCGCGCCCATCTTCGCGGGGATGAGGGCCGTCAGGACGGAGGCGACGGCGGTGCCTCCGATGGTGACCATCATGCCGCGGCGACGTCCAAGGCGGTCGATGACCGGCCCGACTCCGAAGGCGATGATCGCAGTGCCGATCGCGATGAGCGTGTTGACCAGGTAGGCGGTCGAGGCACTCCAGCCGAAGTCCTCCTGCATGACGGGAAGCAGGGTGCCGAAAAGGCCGTAGTCGAAGACCGCGACGGTCCAGGCGAGCAGTGCCAGGACTATGGCGGTGTTGGTCTGCTTCCGTGTGAACGCCGGGAACTGCCGCCGCTGGGGTTCCGTTGCCGGCGTCTCGGGCGCGCCGCCCTCCGGCAGGGTCGTTTCGCTGGTCACTTGGCCTGTCCCTTCCATGGGTGCCGGGCGGCGTAGTCATCAGCGATCTGGTCGAAGGTGACCCATCGGACGCCGTCGTGGCTGTTGATGTGCTCGATGAGCCGCTCAAGCATGAGCAGCACCTGGGGGCGTCCAGAGACGTCCGGGTGGATGGTGAAAGTGACGGCCGCGTAATCCATCTCCCGGTGGACCCAGTCGAACTGGTCCCGCCACATCTGCTCGATGTCGCGCGGGTTCACGAAGCCGTGACTGTTCGGGCTGGCCTTGATGAACATCATCGGAGGCAGGTCGTCGAGGTACCAGTTCGCCGGGATCTCGATGAGCTCGGTCTCCTTGCCGCGGACCAGCGGCTTCATCCAGTCCTCGGCCCGGGCGGAGTAGTCGATCTTGGTCCACCTGTCGCCGACGCGCACACGGTAGGGCGTGAAGTCGTTGTGCATCAGCGAGTGGTCGTACTTGATGCCCCGTTCGAGCAGCAACTCGTTGGTCACCGGCGAGAACTCCCACCACGGTGCGACATAACCGGTGGGGCGCCGGTTCGTGACCTTCTCGATGAGATCGATGCTCCGGTCGAGGACCGCGGCCTCCTGGGCTCGGGTCATCGCGATCGGGTTCTCGTGGCTGTAGCCGTGCACGCCGACTTCGTGTCCGGCGTCAACGACCTGACGGAACTGGTCCGGGAAGGTCTCGAT
Organism: Streptomyces sp. MNU89; assembly: GCF_020982505.1. Classification (NCBI taxonomy): domain Bacteria; kingdom Bacillati; phylum Actinomycetota; class Actinomycetes; order Kitasatosporales; family Streptomycetaceae; genus Streptomyces; species Streptomyces sp. MNU89. Next base: position 891,050 of record NZ_JAJKLL010000001.1, read on the forward strand.
GGAGTGGCCCGGTACGAACCAGGTCGTCTGCAGGTCGTACTTGGTGAAGAGGTTCAGCAGGCGCGGCGTGCCGACCTCGCCGGCGAACATGCCCCGGGAGATGTCGTCCGGGGAGTCCTCGCCCCCGTACGACCCCAGCCAGCCGGCGACAGCGTCGACATCGACGCCGAACGCGCACAGGATTTCCTTAGGCAAGGCCAACTCCTTCTTGTAGCCCCGGCCACCACAGCCGGGAGTCGATGTGTCCAGCGGCTGGGATCAGCCGAGGGTGTGGGCGGCCAGCGCTTCTCGCGCGGCGCGCGGGTCGGTGTGCACTCCGAGCAGCGCTGCCAGGACCACCCGGGCCTGTGACGGGCGCAGCAGCCCGGTGGGGACAGCGCCGGCGGCTATGAGGTCGGCACCGCCGCCGTCGCCGTAGACTGCGGCGACAGGTCCGGCCGTGACCCGGGTGGATGTGGCCACCACGACGCCGGAGGCGGTCAGCTCGGCCACCGCCTCGCAGATCGCGGTATTGGCGTTGCCTGCGCCGGTGGCCTCCAGAACGATGCCGCGCGCGCCGGCTGCGGCGAAGGCGTGCAGGGCCGTCGCGTCCGCGCCGGGATAGCAGGCGGCGATGTCCACGCGGGCACGGGAGAGGTCCACAGCCGACAGGTCCAGTCGCGGACGCCGACGACGGCCCCCGGCGATGTGGACGGCACCGCCTCGGACCCAGCCGAGAACCCCGCCGTCGGGGGACGCGAAGGTGCTCGAAGCGAGCGTGTGACTCTTGCGGGTCCCCTCCGCCGTGAACACCGAACCGTCGAAGACGATCAGTGCTCCCAGTCCCCGGCTCGCCGGGTCCGCGGCCACGGCGATCGCGTCGGAGAGGTTGCGCGGGCCGTCGCTGTCCGGTGCGTCCGCGGGCCGCTGTGCGCCCGTGAGGATGACAGGACGCTCATCGCCCCGGAAGAGGTCCAGGAAAAGGGCCGTCTCCTCCATGGTGTCGGTGCCGTGCGTGATCACCAGTCCGGTGACGTCGTCCTCCCGCAGGTACCGCTGCGCCCGGGCGGCAAGCTCCCGCATCCGTTCCAGGGTCATCAGATAGCTGCCGACCCGGAACACGTCGTGGACCTTGACGCGGATGTCATCGGCCACGGCGGACCGTTCCACCAGCTCGGCGCCGCCGGCGCGGGCGACGGCTCTGCCCGTGGTGTCGCTCCGAGTGGCGATCGTCCCGCCCGTAGCGAGCACCATGACGATACGCACAGATATCTCCTGACCTGTCCCTGCCCGATATGTTCGCGCTAACGTTCGCGCCAAACGATTGCGCATATAGAATGTGCCCCGGGGGGTACGCGTCAAGAGGCCGGGGGCAAAATGTTGACCGACCGAGGGAAGGGCGGAGAATGACCGAGGGTCCTGCGGGGGAACCGCTGCCACACATGGACGCCGCGGGCCGGGCCACGCTGCGCACCGTCGCGGAACTCGCCGGGGTCCACGTCTCGACGGCCTCGCGAGTGCTGAACGGCACGGTCGGCACCGGCATGCGCACAGCCGGCCAGGAGACCTCCGAACGGATCCGCCGAATAGCCGAGCAGGTCGGTTACACGCCCAACCCCCACGCATCGAGCCTCCGCACCCAGCGCAGCAACCTGGTCGGGGTGCTCGTCCCGCGACTGGTCGACATCGTGCTCGCCACCGTCTACGAGGGCATCGAGCAGGAGTGCGCGGCGTCCGGGTTTTCCGCCTTCGTGGCCAACACCGGTGACGATCCGGTGGCGCGGCGCCAGCGCACTGAGATGGTGCTCGCCCGCCACGTCGACGGCATCATCTTCGGTGATGCCCACCTGGACGGGCGCTTCCTCGACAAGGTGGTCGAACGGGGGGTCCCGTTCGTCCTCGTCTCGCGACGCGCCGACTCCCACCCTTCGGTGACCTGTGACGACTACCGGGGCGGTCAGTTGGCGGCCGAACACCTCCTGCAACTGGGCCACCGCAAGGTCGCGGTCATCGCCGGCGAGCCTTACGCCAGCACCGGCGTCGACCGTACCGCCGGATTCCGGGACACCTACACCGCGGCGGGCATCAAGGTGCCTGCCTCCAGAATCGTGCATTCCCGCTTCGACACAGGCGGCGGCCGGGAGGCCATGGAGCGGCTCCTCGCGGGGCGGACCAGGCCGACCGCGGTGTTCGCCGTCAACGACTTCGCCGCGATCGGAGCCATGGGCGCGTCACGTGACGCGGGGCTGCAGGTCGGAACCGACATCGCGGTCATCGGGTTCAACGACGTACCGCTCGCGGGGTCCCTGCCGGTGGGGCTGTCGACCATCCGCTCCCCGATGCACGACATGGGAGTGCGGGCGGTCCGGCTGCTCATGAAGCGGCTGGCGGGCGAAGAAGTCGACTCCGAGCGGCTTTCCCCCGCCCTGGTGGCCCGTGCCTCGACCCTGGGCGGTGGGAGTTCCGGCTGACCGCGCCGTTGCGGCTGGGCGGTCACATGGCCTGTCGCCGTCTCCGTGGCGCGAACGCACCTGGACCACCAGCCGGTTACCGGCCTTGAGCGCGTGATGTCGTCATGGTGGCTGGCTCCGGAGGCCGGTTTGGGTGAGCGGTTGTCGAGGGCACCCGGGCGGTACCGGAGCCGGCACAGGCTTCACCGGTCTGCCGCAGGGCCCGCCAGGAGTTAACGGCGCCCACTCGCCGGTCGGCCGCCTTGCGCAACGCTCATGTCATCGGTGTACCGCAGGAATCACAGATCGTCAGCTGCGCCGACACCAGCCTTGGGTGTCGTGGAAACGGCCGTGGGTGAGGAACGCGGTCTCGCAGCACGCCTCTGCGCATGGACAGGTGCTTGGCTGTGCGGAGTCTCCGGTGCGGCCGGCCCGGTCGGCTATGTGCAAGTACAGAGCGGCGGCCGTGCTCCAGACAGCAACTTCAAGGGCCAGCGTTATGTCAGTGACTGTGTCTTTCACTGCGCATCCTCTTCTCCCGCACGCAAGGACAGCGCCCCGGCGTGGGGTGCCGCTGAGGAAGGGAAGACGCCAGTACGGAGGGTCAGGCGCAACGGCAGGGATGCAGTTCCCCGGGTCGAGCCGTCGCAGCTCAGGTCAATGGCGAAAGAATCAGCGCCATGTCCGCATGCACTCAGTTTCTTGCTCCCTTACAGGAGAGATGAGCCACCGTGTGATCGCCGCGGTAGAGGTTCGGCGATCACACGGTGGCGTCTTCAGCGCGCTGAGCGGACCGCGGCGGGCGCGACCATCAGCGTCCCCGTCAGCCGGAGAGCAGGGTGACTCCCATCTGCGAGAGTGCCCGGCTGACCGGCTCATGGATCATGCCGCAGCCGCTGGAGGGGCCGCCGCTGAGAATTCCGTAGGCGGTGGAACCGTAGTAGACCCCACTCCCGCTGTCCCCGGCAGCCACGCACGCCGTGCTCCACGTCATCCCGGTGAGCGTGCGGTTCGGGTAGGAGACGGTGGCATTGGTGTCGGTGACCTGCCCGCAGGTGTAGCCGGTCGTCGACCCCTGCTTGCACACGTACTGGCCGACGTAGTCGTAGCCCCAGTTGCGGATTGACGTCGAGGGGTAGACCCAGCCACGCGGCTGCCAGAAGCTTGCGTCGTCAACCCGCACGATGGCGGAGTCGCCGTAGTAGCCGAAGGTGTAGTCGACGGCACTGCCCACGCCCTGGTAGCCGTAACTGTAAGTCGGGATCTGCCAGTACGAGCTGCCCTCGGCGCAGTGCCCCGCGGTCAGCATGTAGTAGGCGTAGCTGTCGTAGACCGAGAAGGCACTGGTGCAGCGGATGTTGCTGCCGTAGATGGCCACTCCCGAACGCAGCGGGGGGTCACACGAATACTGGCCCCCGCAGTACAGCGGCTTGGAGGCGTGCTCGTAGGTGTCCACGCGCAGGGAGTCGCCGAACTTCTGCTTGGCCCACTTCACGACCTTCTGCTGGTTGGCAGTGAGCTTCTTGCCCTTCGGCGAGTCGAGACGCAGCGCGTTGTCCTGTGTGACGACTGCGGCTTGCAGCCCGTTCGCTGCGCCCTTGTTCGCCTTGGCGATCCGACGGGCGAGGACGTCGGACATCTGCGTGAGTTCGCGCAGACTGTGCCTGACGACGACCGTTCTCGTCTCACTTGCCCCGGCCTTGGATGCGGTGGTGCGGACCTTGGATGTGGTGGCCTTCTGCGTGACGGCAACGGTGAGGCGGCCGCCGTTGTCGTGGTCGATCCACGCACCGCCGAATCGCGATCCCAGAGCCTTGCGCACATCGGTCGCCAGGTCGGTCAGGCGATCCTGGCGCTGTATGCGGCGCTGGGCCTCTTGGGTTGAGACCCCGTAGTCCTTGGCCAGTTGAGCGGCTGCCGCCTTCTGCTGGTTGCCGAGCTTCGGGTCGGCCTGCTCAGGGGCGCCGGCGGACGCAGGTCCCGTGAGGGTGAACGCTGCGGCAAGCGCGGCGACGGCCGGCCAGGTGATTCGCGACCAGGTCCGTAACGAGCTGACTTTCATCGAGCACCTCCGGTGGGAGCGGACGGCTGACGTGCAGATCGGTCTGGTGCCTCTGAGGCGAGTGCCGTAAGAGCCAAGAGCAATATGGCGTATGACATTTCACATTGCAACCCTTCTCGCTGGAATGCTTCCCGCTTCCCATAGGAGTGCAGGCACAGCACGGGTGCGGCCTGCCGGTGTTGTGCCAAGTCGTCACGGGACAACGCCGTGGACGCAGCGGCTTCGTACTGCCGCGCCAACCCCTTCGCGGAGGTCGAACTGCGTACCGATCACACCGCGGCGGTCCTCGAAGCCATGCGGTGCGGCGCCCTGCAGTACGTGATCAAGCCGTTCGCCTCGCCCGACTGGGGGCGACCCGAGTCTGTCGAACGCACCGGTGCCGCGTCAGCCTCACCGAAGCACGGATTCCACTGTCGCCCAGAGCACCGCTGCACGTGGACGCCGTCAAGGTGATATTCGGAGCGTGCCGGTGAGAACGATCGGCTGCGATGCTGGGCGACGCTTGTTCTTCTCCGCTCACCGGGCACCGTCACCCCTGGGACTTTCCACCTCCGCCCACCAGACCATACCGTCGGCCACTGCCCGGCTTCCCTGCCTGACGGACAACGCGGCTATAAGCTCCTTGCCGCGCCCGCTCTCTTCCGGACGGGAACATCCGCCTTCCGTGCGGGTTCTCCACTCGGGGCCGGCGTCGGTGACTTCGATACGGATTGCGGGCACCTGTCGGCGATTCCGGACCCAGGACAAGCGCAGCGTGACGGGTGGGAGGGCATGCCGCACGGCGTTGGTGACGAGTTCCGAGACAACCAGAAGCGCACTGTCCAGGCATTCGGAGTCGGCATCAGCTTTCTCCAGGGCGGATCGTACCTGCCATCGCGCCAGGCCAGGGGCTTCGGCCGAGTGAGGCAAGAGACGAGTGGAGTCGAGAAGATCAGTTCTCAGAGGACCTGTTCCTTTTCGTTGAGCTCACGAGCGACAGCGTCTCCGGAGGGAACGCGAGGGACGCATCCTGAGACGTCAGACGCTTGCCGTTTCCGGGAAGTGGCACGCCACTTCCCGTTCCCCTGGGCCCGTGATCCTCAATGGCGGCTGGTCGGTGCGGCAGATCTCCTGAGCCTTGAAACAACGCGGATGGAAGGTGCATCCGCTCGGCGGCTCGGCGGGGCTGGGAGGGTCCCCCTGCAAGACGATGCGTTCACGGGCCCGTTCCACCACCGGGTCGGGCACCGGAACCGCCGACAGCAGGGCACGGGTATACGGGTGAGCAGGGGTGGTGTAGACCTCGTTACGGTCGCCGATCTCGACGATGCGCCCCAGGTACATCACCGCAACCCGGTCGCACACACGTTTCACCACGGACAGATCGTGCGCGATAAAGACATAAGCGAGCCCCATTTCCTGCTGCAGACGCTCCAACAGGTTGACGATCTGGGCCTGAATGGAGACGTCGAGAGCGGATACCGGCTCGTCGGCGATGATCAGCCGTGGTTGTGTCGCCAAGGCCCGCGCGATACCGATGCGCTGAGCCTGGCCGCCGGAGAACTCATGCGGGTAACGGTCGAGGTGCTCGGGGATGAGTCCGACCTGTTCCATCAGTTCGGCAGCACGCCGGCGGGCGGCGCCTGCGTCGATTCCCTGTACCAGCATGGGGTCGGCGATGATCCGGGACACCCTCTGCCGCGGGTTGAGGGAGGAGTGCGGATCCTGGAAAATCATCTGAAGGGAACGGCGCAACGGCCGCATCGCGCGCTGGCCGAGGTGGCTGATGTCCACACCGTCGAAGGCAACCGATCCGCCGGTGGGTTCCAGCAAGCGCACCAGCATGCGGCCTGTCGTGGACTTCCCGCAGCCGGACTCGCCGACCAGTCCGAGGGTCTCGCCGGCCCGCACGTCGAAACTGACCCCGTCCACGGCGCGCACCGGCGGGGTCGCCCGGCCGGTCCGGGTACGCCGTCCGGGGAATGTCTTGACCAGCTGCCGTACGGACAGGAGAGCGGCAGACCTGTCCGCTGTCTCGGTGCGGGCACAATCGACGGTGGCCCGGCTGTCAGCAGGAGTCATGGGATTCTCTCTCCAAGGACGGCGCTTGCGGGTCGCCGGGATTGTCAGGGCCGTGCCCGGGGTCGACGCGCTCGCCGGTCACGAGCGGGAGATGGCATGCGACGAGATGCCCGTCGCGCAGCGGGGCGAGATCCGGCCGGCCGCTCGTGCACAGCTCACGGATCCGGGGGGCCGCGGTGGTGGCGCGGGAGCAGCGGGGCTCGAAGGCGCATCCCACTGCCGGTTCGAGCAGGGAGGGCGGGCTTCCCGGGATGGCGCGCAGCGGCGCGTCATCGGCGTCGTCGAGGCGGGGCAGCGAGTCGAGCAGGCCGCGTGTGTAGGGGTGGGCCGGTTCGGCGAAGAGGGCATCCGCGCTCGCCTGCTCGGCCCCTCGGCCGGCGTACATGACCAGCACTTCGTGTGCCACCCGCGCGACGACCCCGAGGTCATGGGTGATCAGCATGACCCCGAGGCCGCGTTCGGCCTGGATCCGCGCGATGAGCTCGAGGATCTGCGCCTGGACGGTGACGTCCAGGGCCGTGGTGGGCTCGTCGGCGATGAGCAGTTCGGGTTCGCAGGCGAGGGCCATAGCGATCATGACACGCTGGCGCATACCGCCGGAGAACTGGTGGGGGTAGTCGGACACCCGCTGGTTGGGGCGCGGTATGCCCACCTCACCCAGCATCTCCACGGCACGGCGGTGCGCGACGCGCCGGCTTGCCTTGAAGTGCACCCGGTAGGCCTCGGCGATCTGCTCGCCGACGGTGTAGTAGGGGTGGAGGCTGGACAGCGGGTCTTGGAAGATCATCGCCATCCGACGGCCGCGCAGCTTGGCGAGCTCGCGGTCGGGGAGGGTGGTCAGTTCACGTCCGGACAGGGTGATGGAGCCACTGACCTCCGCGGTGCGGTGCAGGCCCATGACGGCAAGGGAGGTGACGGACTTCCCTGAACCGGATTCTCCGACGATGCCGAGCGTGCGGCCGGCTTCGACCGTGAAGTCGATGCCGGTGACGGCTCTGACGCGCCTGCCGGATACGGGGAAGGTGACATGGAGGTCGCGGACTCGCAGCAACGGCTCGTCCGAACGGGCCGGAGGATGAGTGCCCATGGTCAGTACCTCACCCTGGGGTCGATGAACGCATAGAGGATGTCGACGATGAGGTTCGCGGCCACGATGAAGAAAGCGGCGAGCAGCGTGACACCGAGGATGACCGGCTGGTCGGATCGCTGGAGTGCGTCGAAGAAGAGTCTGCCGACGCCGGGTATGCCGAAGATGCTCTCGGTGATGACGGCACCGGCGAGCAGGCCGCCCAGATCCATGCCGAAGATCGTGAGCACCGGCGTCAACCCGGAGCGAAGGCCGTGCTTGACGACCACAGTCGGCTCGGGCATTCCCTTGGCGCGGGCGGTGCGGATGTAGGGCTGTGCCATGGCTTCGATCATGGAGCTGCGGCTCTGCCTGGCGTACATCGCCGCGTAGAGGACCGCGAGCGCGCTCCAGGGCAGCAGCAGGTTGGTGGCCCAGGCAGCCGGGTCCGCGGTGAGCGGCACGTATTCGGGGTAGGGCAACAGGCCCGCGACGCGCACCAGTCCGTAGAGGAGCATGACCGCGGTGAAGTAGACCGGAAGTGAAGCGGTGGCCACGGCACCGATCATCAGGGTCCGGTCGGTCATCGTCCCCTTGCGGAGGGCCGCGGTGATTCCGGCGCCCAGGCCGAGCACCAGCCACATCAGCGCGGCGCCGAAGGCCAGCGACGCGGAGACGGGCAGCCGGTCGGTGAGCAGCTCCCACACGGGCAGGGAGTTTTCGTAGGAGTAGCCGAGGCAGGGGAAGCCGCAGCTCAGCGTGTGCGGCTCGGTACCCAGCTCACGTCCGGCGAAGATCCCCACCAGGTAGTCGGCGAACTGCCGCCACACGGGCTGGTCCAGTCCCATGAAGTGGCGCACTTCGGCGAGGCGTTCGGGACTGCAGGTCTTACCGCAGGCAGCAGCGGCGGGATCGGCCGGCAACAGGTAGAAGATGGTGAAGGTGATAGCGCAGATGGCCAGGAGAACCCCGGTGACACCGGCCAGTCTGCGGGCGAGGTAGGTGATCACGCACGGTCTCCGTGAGGATCGAGGATGTCCCGTAGCGTGTCACCGAGGATGGTGAACGCGAGCACGGCCAGGAAGAGGAAGGCGCTGGGGATGATGAAGTACATCGGATCGGTTTCGTAGAAGGCGACAGCCTCGGAGATCATCTGCCCCCAGGAGGCGGTCGGCGGCCGCACCCCGACGCCGAGGAAGCTGAGCGCCGCCTCAGTGCTGATCATGCCGGGGATGAGAAGCGTGGTGTAGGCGATGATGGGGCCCGAGACGTTGGGCAGGATCTCCCGGGTGAGGATTCGCCAGGAGCCCGATCCGCTCACACGGGCCGCCTCGACGTACTCGCGGTGTTTCAAGGACAGCGTCTCCCCGCGGACCACGCGGGCAATGCCCGGCCAGCCGAAGATCCCGATGACCACCGTCATGAGCAGGACACGGTTGACGTCCTGGGCCACCGACATCATCGCGATCATGAAAATGAGGGAGGGGAATGACATGGTGAGATCCATCAGGCGACTGAGCACTGTGTCCACCCGGCCCCCGAAGTAGCCGGCCGCAATGCCCGCCGCGGTACCGACCACCACCACGATGGCGGTGGCGGTGAATGCGATCAGCAGAGAGACTTGCGCCCCGTACACGACGCGGGCGAAGAGGTCCCGCCCGGTGACGGGTTCCACTCCGAGCCAGTGCTCGGCACCGATCCCGCCGAACGAGCCCTTCGGCAGTCCGCCGAGGTAGGGGTCGATGGCGTTCTTGTCGAACTCCGTCGGAGACCAGCCGCCGAGGGCGCTGATCAGTGGTGCGGCGGCGGCCATCAGAGCGAAGAGGGCGACGACCCCGAGGGCGAGCAGTGCGCCGCGGTCACGGCGTACCGCGATCCACGCGGCGCGCCAGGGAGCCCGGCCGGCGGGTTCGGGCGCCTCGGGAGTACCGGATGCGCCCGAGCTGTCGGGGGCCGGGGCTGGGGACCGCCCGGCGAGGAGCCGGGCGGTCTTCAGCGGGCTGGTCATGGCAGTGTGGCTCCTCAGCCCTGGCTCTTGTCAGGGTTCTTGAGGCCGATCACCGCGTAGTCGAACTGACCGGTCCACATGGGGTGCCCGAAAGCGCCGGCGATGTTGCTGCCGGCCAGCAGAGGCTTGCGCTCCCAGAGCAGCGGGACGGACGGTGACTTGGCCATGATCTGGGCGTCCAGCTCTATCCAGGCCTTGTTCGCCTTGGTGGGGTCGCCCATGCCGGCGATCTCATCCATCCGCTTCATGACCTCTTCGTCGCGGAACTGGGCGTAGTTGCCCTGGTTGCCCTTCTCCTTGATGGTCCGTCCGTCGAAGATGAACGGCAGGAACGTGGAGCCGGAGGGGTAATCGGGGCACCAGCCGCTGATGGCCATGTCAGGCGCGTTCTTGGTGTCACCGATGGTGTCGTAGTAGACCGACGGGTCCACGGCCTGGATCTTGACCTCGATCCCGGACCGGCTCAGACTCTCCTGCAGCGCCTCGGCCCTGGACTTGTCCCCGGTGGAGACGGTGAGGGTGGTTCTGAAGCCCTTCGGTTTGCCGGCCTGGGCGAGCAGCTTCTTCGCCTTCGCCGGGTCTCCGCCGGGCTCGACCCGGAGCACGTCGGACTTGTTGCCACCGGTCAGCGACGGCGGCAGGTAGGCGGTGGCGACCTCGTTGAGGGCCGGGCCGCCGTTGGCGGTCATCTGCCCGTCCTTGTCAACCGCGTACTGCATGGCCTCGCGCACCTTGGGATCGTCGAAGGGAGCGCGTGAGGTATTGAGGTGCAGCATGTCCGTGCACCCGGTCAGCTCCGCGGTGAGCCGCTTCTTGGTCTCCTTGTTGCTCAGCACCTTGGACACGCTCGCCGGCTGCATGTCCGCCCACTCGACCGCTGAGGCGTCCGCGCCCTGGCTGGCGATGATCCGGTCGTCGATCTGGCCGCCCTTGAAGCCCATCTTCACCACGATCTTGTCCGGGTACGCCTTGCGGACGGAGTCGGTGTCGGGATCCCAGTGCTTGTTGCGGACCAGCACCATCTGCTTGCCCCTGTCGTAGCGGGCGATCTTGTAGGGCCCGGAGGAGAACGGGCGCAGGTCGTACTGCACGCCCTTCTCCCTGGACTCCGGTACGGGGGAGAACGTCGGCAGGGTCACGGTGTAGGAGAACTCTGCGACAGGGCGCTTGAGATGGAAGACGAGAGTGTGGTCGTCCGGCACCTCGATCGACTTCAGGTGCTTGCCTTTGAGCGGTCCCTGATACCCCTCCGTGTCAGCGAGGTATTGCTGGGCATAATCCGGGCCCCCGGTCAGATCGGGAGAAAAGGACCGCTCAACGTTGTACTTGATGTCCTGGGCCTTGACAGGGCTTCCGTCTTCGTACTTCAACCCTTTCTTCAAGGTGAAGGTCCACACCTTTCCACCTTCGGAGGGTCTGCCCAGATCCGTGGCCAGGTCTGGGACGATCTCGCTGCCCTCTGCGCCCGGCGCCGCCTTGAAAGTGGTCAGGGTCCGGTAAAGCAGGCGGACGCCGAAGTCCATATTGGGCATCACCCAGTTGCGGGCCGGGTCCAGGTGAGAGAAGTCCTGGTTGGACAGGACCGTCAGCGTGCCGCCCTTCTTCGGGGTCCCGCCGATGACACCGGTGGCCCCGGGCCCCCGTCCGTCATCACTGGTTTCTCCGCCGGAGTCGTTGCCGGTGGAACAGGCTCCCAGGCCAAGAACCAGGGAGGTCGCGAGCGACGCCGCCAGGGCAACGTGCATGCGTTTGGTCATATGCCACTCCGTTGTGGATGGACCAGGTGGGTCCCGAATGTGCAGGCCGGATCCTCGATGTCTGCTCTCGAGGTCTGGCGGGTAACATAGTAATGTAAAATTACACTGGCAAGAGGGGTGGAGAGCTCGTTACGTACCCGTGTCCGGCACCGCTCTCCCCCGCCCGTGAAGAGCGGCGATGCCGACCTCCGGGGCCCTCTCGCCTGCTACGGGCCACCCTCCCAACCAAGGAGCGATCCTATGACCGTGCCTGTTGCCCGCCTGAACACAGGCAGCCACGACATGGCGGTCTCCCCCGCCCTCGAGGCCTTCATGAGCACCGCATGGGCACCCTCACCTCTGGCACCGGACATCCGCGTTCCCGGCCACAACGTCACCAGCAGACGACGCACAAGCCTGTCCGCGCGCTTTCCCGGGGAGCGGCTGCTGATACCCGCCGGTGTGCTCAAGGTCCGTTCCAACGACTGCGATTACCGCTTCCGTCCGCACAGTGCCTACGCCTGGCTGACCGGTCTCACCGGCGAAGACCAGGTGGGACACGTCTTGGTCCTCGAACCCGCCGGAGCCGAGGGCCACGAGGCCGTGCTCTACCTGCGTCCCCGCTCGCCACGCGCGGGAGATGAGTTCTACCGTGACCGCCGGTACGGCGAGTTCTGGGTCGGCCGCCGACCCGACCTCGAGGAGGCGGCAACCATGACCGGCATCACCTGCCGGCACGTGGACGACCTGACGACACTGCTGGCCGGCGCCCAGCCCCCGACCCGCATGGTGTGGGGGGTCGACGGCTCGCTCGACTCACTGTGCGGACGCAGTCTCCCGGGAAGCGCCGAGCACGACCGGGACGCCGAGCTGGCGGCCTGCCTGGCCGAGCTGCGGCTGATCAAGGACCTTTGGGAAGTCTCCCAACTGCAACTCGCCGTTGACCACACCGCCACCGGCTTCGAAGATGTGGTCCGCGCTCTCCCCCGGGCTCTGCGGCATCCCCGCGGTGAACGGTGGATCGAGGGTGTCTTCAACCTCCGTGCCCGGGCAGAGGGGAACGGTACCGGGTACGACACAATCGCTGCGGCCGGAGCACACGCCTGCGTCCTGCACTGGATCCGCAACGACGGCCCCCTGGCTCGCGACCAGTTGCTGCTGCTCGACGCCGGAGTGGAAACCGACACCCTCTATACAGCCGACATCACGCGGACCCTGCCGCTGTCCGGGCGCTTCTCGAGCGTGCAGCGTGAGGTGTACGAGTTGGTGCTCGCCGCGCAGGACGCCGGGATCGCGGCGCTGCGGCCGGGCGCCCGGTTCCGCGACTTCCACATGGCGGCCATGCGCGTGATCGCCGAAGGGCTGTATGAATGGGGCGTGCTGCGGGTCCCCGCGGAAGAAGCGCTCGCCCGCGACAACGGTCTGTACCGCCGCTACACCCTGTGCAGCAGCGGGCACATGCTCGGTCTCGATGTGCACGACTGCGCGAAAGCCCGGGCGGAGGTGTACCTCGACGGAGTCTTGGAGGAGGGGCAGGTACTCACCGTGGAGCCCGGGCTGTATCTGCAACCCGATGACGAGACATTGCCTCTGGAACTGCGCGGCATCGGTGTCCGCATCGAGGACGACCTCGTGATCACCGCTGACGGCGCGCACCTGATGTCCGGGGCACTCCCCCGCAGCGTGGAGGCCGTGGAGGAATGGATGGGCTCCTTGCTCAACGAATGACACACACCAGTGCGGCCGACTCCGGCAACAGGCATACCTCATACGCCTGACAAGCCGTGCCCGCTCGGGACGCCACAAACGGCGCCGCGTGAAAACCACTTCTCGCGGCGCCGGCTTCTCACCCGGCGTCCTGGCGGCTCCCGTACAGATGTGCCGACAGACCTCTTAGCGGTTGGGCAGCCGCAGCGCGCTGGGCTTGTCGGCCTCCTGCTTCCCCGCGGCCCACAAGGTGCGCACGTGACTGAGGTGATGACGCATGAGCTCCTGAGCACCTTCGGCGTCGCCGCTGAGCATGAGATCCAGTAGCCGAATGTGCTCTTGTGCCGAGTCGACCAGCACCCCGGCCTGATCGAGTTCCGTCAAACCGTAGAGCCTGGAACGCTTGCGCAGGTCTCCGACCACCTCCACCAAGTGGTTGTTCCCGGTCAGGGCGAGCAGGTCGAGGTGGAATCGGCGGTCTGCCTCAAGGTAGCCGATGAGGTCGTGCTCACGGGCGGCAGCCACAATCTCTTCCGCTGCCGGGCGTAGCGCTTCGAGCTGTTCGGGTTCGGCGGTGGTGGTGATCACTCCGATGGTTGGGATCTCGATGAGCCTGCGGATCTCGGTGTAGTTGTCCAGGTCCCGCTCGGTCATCTCAGTGACGCGGAATCCCTTGTTGCGGATCGCTTCCACCAGGCCCTCACGAGCCAGGTCGAGCATGGCTTCGCGGACGGGGGTGGCCGAGACACCGAACTCTGCCGCGAGGGTTGGAGCGGAGTAGACGACACCGGGGCGCAGTTCCCCTGCGATCAGAGCAGCACGCAGGGCATGGGCCACCTGATCGCGCAGGTGCTCCTGAACCGAAATGATCTTGCCCGGCTTCAGGTGAGCCATAGCAGTCCCCTTCACAGCTTGGCGAGCGGACACGGAGTGCAATGTCACGTTTCCCTGATCTTACCGTGTGTTGTCCAGAGCCGAAGAGGCCGGGCAGGCCCTGTGGAACGGCTCCGGCCCAGGCTGTGTTCGCGATCCCGGTGAGGCGCCGTGGGTACCGTCCGGCAACAGTCGGCCCGCCTGTCGGCCCTGCGCCGAACGCGACAGCGGCAGCACCGGCAGTGGCGAGCCCGGAAGCCGTCGGCAGAGCGCGGTCTCCGCCACGACCTCTTCGGCCGCAGCTGGCCAGATTTCGGAGACGGGCACTCCCGCAGGGCCGGCGGTCAACGCGAAACCGAAAGCCTATGGCTGCACACGGCCGCAGTCCTCTCCGCCCGCCAACCCGCCGCCGGAGGCGGGCGCCACCGTGTCAGGACTCTTTCAAGATCAGATATCCGCCCACCGGGCGTGACCCCGTTCGTCTACAAAGCCCCAGGGGGAAGACCATGCACCACCCTCGCACCGTCGCGGCCGCTGCTCTGGCCGCCTTCTTCGCCGGCAGTTGTGCCCCCGCCACCAAGGCCGAGGAGCCCTCGAGCCGCACAACCGCCACCGCGGCCTGCACCGACGACGTTTTTGACATGCTCATCCGCAATCTGAACGGCGACGATGACGGTGACAGCAGACCTCAGTCCTGTACCGACCTCACGGACGAACAGTGGAAGAAACTCATCAGCGAGCAGGCGGACAAGGCACTCGACGCCTCCACGGACCGGTCCGCCGCAAACGCGCCTTCCAGCGGCCGGGAACCGTCACAGCTTCCGCAGGTTGTCTTCAAGGTGTGGGGCAGCGCGGCATCCGGGGTGACCACCACCTACGGTTCCGACTCCAAGAACCTCGGCAGTACCGACCTGCCGATGACCAAAAAAGTCAAACTCGACCCGGATGCCGTGTATTACCAGGTCAGCGTCCAACTCGCCCACAGCGGAGGAGACATCCGCTGCTCCATCACCATCGACGGCCGGACAACTGCCGACCACGCGAAAGGCAGCTACGAGGTCTGCTCAACCCAGCTGAACAACCTCGGCAGCAACGGATGGAGATGAGATGCCTCAGCTCGGCCGCGCCCGCGGTGGCAGGGCGTGCCCGGCCTCAGTGGTGTCACCGTCCGATCGGCCCGCTCCACGGCTGAGCCACGCCGGTGACCTGAGCCGGGGCCGGCGGGGGAGACCGTCCTCTCGGCCCAACTGGTGAGCCTCCGAGGCGGGGGCCGCCGCATATTCGGACGGCCCCCGCCTCGGATCGGCCATCACCGCCAGGATCCACCGGGCAGCAGGGAGATCGTCTGCTGGCTGGTGTAGAAGTCCAGGGCAGCCCGACCCTGTTCGTGGGGACCGTGGCCGGACCCCTCTGTTCCCCCCAAGGGAAGGGGGAAGGCGACACCGGTCGTCGGTGCGTTCACACCGACCATGCTGGCCTCCAAGTGGTCGCTACCGTACAGAGCAGACTCCAGGTCGGTGGTGTGGAGTGAGGTGACCAGACCTTGGCGTCCCGCGTTGGCCAAGTGCACCGCCTGGTCGAGACCGTTCGCCTCCTGCAGCACGGCGATGGGGCCGAAGACTACGTCCTCGAGCAGCTCATGGCCGTCCGGTACGGCTTCGAGAAGCGTGGGGTTGACATACCACCCGTTTCTGGGGGCGGTCTGCCCGTCGGCGCCTCCTGCGAGCAGACGCGCGCCCGCAGCGAGAGCGCTCATCCGCATTTCCGCGACCCGGTGGCGGGCGGCAAGGGAGATGACCGGACCGCAGATCGTGGAAGCGGAGCCGGGGTCGGCTGCCGTCATGGCGCCAAGCCGTTCGGCCAGGGCGTCACGCAGTGGCTCACGCGCTGATCCGACGGCGATCACCTGGCTGGTCGCCGTGTATTTCTGCCCGGCGTACCCGGCGATGGCTGCCGCTATGTGCGCAGCGGCCTGGGGGATGTCCGCGTCTGGCAGAACGATCGCCGCATTCCGCCCGCCCATCTCCGCCTGCACCGGAGTACCACATGCGGTCGCCGTGCGTACCACGGCTTTGCCGACGGCGGTGGACCCGGTGAACGACACCACGTCGGCCAGCTGAACCAGGGCCTCGCCCACGTTCGGACCGCCCGGAACGACCCGCAGCAGGCCGTCAGGGAGCACATCTCCAAGGGTTTCGGCCAGGTGGAGCGCACATGCGGTGGCTTCCGGGGCCGGTTTGAGAATGACGGCGTTGCCGGCCGCGAGTGCCGGAGCTGCCTTCGAACTGGGAATGGCCAAGGGGAAGTTCCATGGCGTGATCAGCCCTGCCGTGCCGAGGGGGCGCCGCCGGGTCAGCAGCACCCCCGGGCCGGCCGCAGGCTCGTGCAGAGCGCCCGAGGGCTCATGGAGCACTTGGGAGTAGTACCGCCAGATCGACACCGTGCTGGCGAGTTCGGCACGGGCTTCGGCGAGCGGCTTCCCGACTTCCCGGATCACCAGACCAGTCATCTCGTCTGCGGCACGCTCGATCGCGTCAGCAGCCTTGCACAGCGCCTCCGAGCGGGCGGCCACCCCGGCGCCGAGCCACTCCGCCTGGGCTTGTCGGGC
This sequence comes from Streptomyces sp. MNU89, assembly GCF_020982505.1. Lineage (NCBI taxonomy): Bacteria > Bacillati > Actinomycetota > Actinomycetes > Kitasatosporales > Streptomycetaceae > Streptomyces > Streptomyces sp. MNU89. The sequence continues at coordinate 907,600 of NZ_JAJKLL010000001.1, forward strand.
GCGCTGCACCGTCTGTATTACGGCTTCCTCTCCACAGCCGGGGAACTCTATGACGGTGTCGGACGGGTCGGCGGGGTTGCGTGAGGTGAAAACTGCGGGATCCGCCGGGGTCGCCTGGGGGGTCACAGCAGGAAGCCTTCCGGGAAGGGGTCTGTCGGGTCGAGGAAGAACTGGGCGGTGCCGGTGACCCACGCGCGCCCGGTGATGGTCGGTACGACGGCGGGCAGACCCGCGATTTCCGTCTCTTCGAGGAGCCGACCGGTGAAGGACGTACCGAGAAATGATGCGTTGATGAAGTCGCGGTGGAGCGGCAGTTCGCCGCGTGCGTGCATCTGGGCCATGCGCGCCGAAGTCCCGGTGCCGCAGGGTGAGCGGTCGAACCAGCCCGGGTGAATGACCATGGCATGCCGCGAGCGGACCGAGTCCGCGTTGGGTGCCAGCAGTTGCACGTGGTGGCATCCCTTGATGGCGGAGTCTTCCGGGTGAACGGGCTGGTCCACGGCGTTGATGGTCTTCATCACGGCCAGCCCGGCCCGGAGGATGTCGTCCTTGCGGGTCCGGTCGAAGGGGAGCCCGAGCTGCTCCAGCGGCAGGATCGCGTAGAAGTTGCCGCCGTAGGCGAGGTCATAGGTGATTGGGCCGTACCCGGGGACGTCGACCGTCCGGTTCAGACCGGCACTGTATGAGGGCACGTTGCGCAGGGTCACTGCCCGCGCGGCACCGTCCTTGACCCGCACCTCGGCGACGACCAGGCCTGCCGGGGTGTCGAGTCGCACTTCGGTCACCGGCTCGGTCACCGGCACCATACCCGTCTCCACCAGTACCGTGGCGACGCCTATGGTGCCGTGTCCGCACATCGGCAGGCAGCCGGACACTTCGATGAAGAGCACACCCCAGTCGGCGTCCTGCCGGGTGGGGGGTTGCAGGATCGCCCCGCTCATCGCGGCATGACCCCGCGGCTCATACATCAGCAGTGTCCGCAGGTGGTCAAGGTGCTGCAGGAAGTGGGTGCGGCGCTCGGCCATGGTGGAGCCGGGGATCGTTCCGACTCCTCCGGTGACGACGCGGGTTGGCATGCCCTCGGTGTGGGAGTCGACGACGTGGATGATGCGGTGGCTGCGCACGGAGCTACTCCTTCTGTCAGCTCAGGCCCTCGGCGAGGAGCTTCTCCGTGACGGCGCGCACGGTGGCCCGGTCCTCGGATGACAACGGGGAACGCGGAGGGCGGCACAGGCCGCCGTGCAGGCCGGCGACGTCCATCGACAGCTTGACGGCTTGGACGAACTCAGGCTTGGAATCCCAGCGCAGCAGGGGGTGCATGGCCCGGTAGAGCGGCATGGCCATGTCCAGGTTCCCGGCCGCGGCAGCGTGGTAGAGGGCCACGCATGCCTCGGGCAGGGCGTTCGGAAACCCTGCGATCCAGCCGACCGCTCCGGCGAGGGAGAGTTCGACCAGTACGTCGTCCGCGCCGATCAGCAGGTCCAGTCCCGGCGCCAGCTCAGCGATCTCGTAAGCCCGGCGGACATCTCCGGTGAACTCCTTCACCGCGACGATGCTCTCTTCACCGTGGAGAGTCGCCAGCAGCCGCGGAGAGAGATCGGTGCGGGTGTCGTAGGGGTTGTTGTAGGCGACGACGGGGAGACCTGCCCTGGCCACCTCCGCGTAGTGTGCACGCACGGCTACCTCGTCGGCCCGGTAGGCGTTGGGAGGAAGCAGCAAGACCGATCCGGCACCCGCCTCGGCGGCCTGTTCTGTCCAGCGGCGCGCCTCGGTGCTGCCGTACGCGGCGACGCCCGCCATGACGCGGGCACCGTCGCCTGCGGCTTCCACCGCGGTGGTCACGAGACGTGCGCGTTCCTCGTCGCTGAGAGTCTGGTACTCCCCCAGCGAGCCGTTCGGGACGACACCGTCGCAGCCGGAGTCGATCAGTTGCCGCACATGATCGGCGTACGCCTCGAAGTCGACCGAGAGGTCGGCACGCAGCGGGGTCGCCGTAGCGACCATGACGCCGCGCCAGGGGCGGGTGCGGCTTCGCTGAGAGGTGGTCATAACTCACTCCAGGTATGGGGCAACAGTTCCTCGGCACCGCTCCGAGAAGGCGGCTGCTGTGCCTGTGAGGTCAGGTGGGCGGCTCGGAGGTACCGGTGGCCGGATCACCGAGCGGGTCGGGATACGACAGGGCACGCCGGCTTCGGCCCATCGGGCACTTCGCTACCTCCCGCAGCCGGGCAGGTCATGGTGGGACCGCGCAGCCGGCCCCGCGCCGGCTCATTCCCGCGTGCGTGAGCAGTTCGGCCCGGCATGCGCTGCGTCCTGCGCACAATCGCGCCCAGCGACGCCAGCCAGACAACGTCCACCATTCGCTCCGCGAGGACCCTCAGTAATATGTCACATGTTTTATTGTCGGCCAAGGATCCACCCCGGTCAAAGCGGTGCCCGGGCGGGCAGCGGCGCCCCGAGGGCCGCTGCCCGCCCGGGTTCACCGGGCAGGAGTTGTCGTCTTCTCCCGCGCGCTCCGTGCGAGGCTCAGTACTCGGACTTGACCGTCACCCCTCCGAAGTCGTCAACGGCGGCGACACTGATGTAGTTGTAGCCCGCCGGAGGGTTGGCAATGGTCAGTGTCTCGCTGTTGCCGGGACCGGTGGACCTGCTGGTGTAGCTGCTGGTCGTGGCCCAGGTGCTGTTGCTGTAGTAGAGGTCGCCGTTGCCCGTGCCCCCCGAAGATGTGATCTTGAGCTGCTGGGTGCCCGCCGGGACGTAGATGTACAGGTGGGCGTAGTTGCCCGCAGTCGCCGACAGGTTGCTGCGCTTGCAGTTCCGGTCGAGTTGGCGGGTGTCGCTGCCGGTGCACTCGGGGACGGTGCTGCCCCCGCCGACGGCAATACTCTGCGTGGCAGTGTTCGGAGCACCCTTGTCGTCGGTGACCGTGAGCTTGACGGTGTAGGTGCCGGCCGACGTGTAGGTCTTCGACGGGTTGGCGGCGGTCGATGTGGTGCCGTCACCGAAGTCCCACGACCGTGAGGCGATGGTGCCGTCGGAGTCGGTTGACTTGTCGGCGAAGGAGGCCGTCATACCGCTGACGGCGACGGTGAAGGCGGCCGTCGGGGCCTGGTTCCCGGGCGGGTTCGTGCTGCCCCCGCAGTCGCCTGCCGCGCACGCCGACAGCCAGCTATACCAGTCCGTGTCGTAGCGGGAGCCGATGCTGTTGGTCAGGTACGTCCGTGCGGCGTTCCAGTTACCGGTGCGGTAGTAGCCGAGGACGGTGTCCGCCTCCGCGCGGTGGGACTGGAGCATGTACCGGACGGCGAGATAGCCCCACCGGTAGATGCGTGTCGTGTCGTGGCTGTAGGTGGTGTCGAACAGGGTGCGCAGCGCGTAGGTTCGGCGGCCCGCCTCGGTGATGGCCGCGTCGTACCGCACGTTGCGGTAGGAGTAGGACACGTACTCGGCGAAGCCCTCGATCCACCATATGGTGGGGGTCGAGACGTTGGACGTGAAGTCACCGTGCATGTTGAAGCGGCCGTCGAGGTAGTGCGTGTACTCGTGGTTGAGGTTCCAGATCTCGAATGTCGGCCTCAGCCATTCGGCTTCGTAGGCGATGAACCTCGGCTGGTTGCCCGCCGCAGAGGGATCGCCCTCCAGGTACATACCGCCGTTGTTGGTGTCGATGCCGTACATCGCCCCGGCGTAGGTCTGGTAGTCGGTGCTGGAGTCGAACACCACCACTTCGAGGGTGGTGTTGCGGTCTCCGGCGACCGGACCACTGTCCTTGGCAATGTTGTGGAAGAAGGCGTCCTGGCCGGCCAGGCTGCTGCAGGTGCTGCTGAGCTGGCCCGCCGTCATCTCCTGCGCCTTGATGCGCAGGCTCGAGCTGCAGGTGTGGTTGATGGGGAGAACTTCTGCGGCCAGGCGCTGCTGCAGGTTGCAGGTGCCGTAGGAGGAGCAGTTGGCCTTGTCGTAGTAGTCCGTCATCTCCGCGACGCCGACCCACAACGGCGCCGTCCTGCCAGTGATGGAGCTCTGGTTGAGCAGGCTCGTGGCGTGCGGGCGGACCCTGGAGTGGAGTTCCGTGTGCTGCAGGAAGCGTCCGAGTTCGCGTCCCGCGTTGGAGGTGAGGTAGCCCTGGTCGGTGCCCAGCAGACCGGTATGCGAGGACCCGAAGGTATACACCGTGTCGATCACGCTCGGGTCGGCCTTCACCGCGGTGACGAACGCGGGCACCTGGTGGCCCCGGAAGAGCACCGTGTAGACGTTGTTGACGGCGTTCAGCATCCACCACGAGGTGTTGTAGGAGCTGTTGTAGTCGTTCAACAGCCGCTTGACCACATACAGGTAGCGGGCATTCTCCTCGGCACTGTCGATCAGCGTGACAGCCTCGGCGAGGGTTTCACCGTTGGCGTCGGTGACGTCCCTGGAATGAGTGCTGGCGAAGAAGGCGTCGAGGCCCGACCGTATCGCTGTCTGGAGACTGGGCCCGTAGGTGCCCACGGTTGAGGCGTTGTACCAGTGTACGTAGTAGCCCGCCCGCAGGTACAGCACCAGCTGCGGCATCCCGGTGCTGCTGTTGCCCGGGTACGCGGATGAGCCGTCCCTGACCGCATAGGCGACACTGGCCATCTGCGACTCGCGGAAGGCGTAGTAGGCGTCGCTGCCGGTCAGATTGAACAGCGTATTGATGCAGTCCGTGGTCGATGCCTTGATCTGCTGGACGAGCGCGGCGCCGGAACGGCTGGTGAAGTCACTGGTGTTGCACGCGGGCACGGCGGACGGGGAGAGCGATCCCTGCTTCTGCTGCGCCGCCTTCATCGACGGGCTGACCCGCGGTGCCGGCGAGGCCGGATCGTCGTAGTCCCTCTTGAGCGCGTCCTTCGTCGCCGGCAGTGGCGCGCGGTCCGCCGGCTTCAGCGGCGCCTTGCGGACGTGTTCGGGCTCCTCACGGTCCTGCGCGGCCGAAGACGACTGCGGTGGCGGGTCCTTTGGTGCCTTCTTGGACGTGGCCGTCGTTGCCGCCTGGCCGGGCGCGGAGAGCAGCCCGACCCCCAAGCACAGTGTCAGCACCAGGACCAGAATCCTGGCTACGTCCTGTCGCACCTGTTTCGTTCTCACGTGCCGCCTCCAGCGGTGGGTGAGGCCACGCCGAGGGCGTGGCCTGAGTGAGAGTTGTCCTGCGCGGTTCCGGAGCGGTCGCCCCGAGAGGTTTGGCATGAACACGTGCGTGCCATGCGACAGTACAATGGCACACGTCACATGTTTCTTGAAGACCTCGTACCGAGGAAGACGTCACCAACTCACGGTGCCGCAACGGGACATGCGGCGATCTTCCATGAGGAATCACGCACACCGACCGGCATCCCTGACCGCTCGCGCAGCTGTGGTGGGCGCGGCCCTACCGCGCCTGGGCTTCACCCGACTTGGCGAGAGCAGGTCGGCAGGGGCGGGCGCTGCCGTGAAGGTCACCGGCAGGGATCCATCACGCGCTGAGCAGGCCTGACCCGGGCCGGGTGCCGCGTCCACGTGAGGCCGGCAAGCCGTCGCTGCACGAGTTGCCGTGCGCCCGGAAGCCACGGCCGCTCTGTCCGGAACCGCTCTCCCGGCCGCCCTGGACAACAAGCGGCCCGTGACTGCGAGGCCCTGGCCCGTGGAAACGTCCCCCTCACTGCCGGGACGACGGGCTGCAAGCCGGTAACCGTCTTGAGTCCCGTGGCGCGGGCAGCCTCTCCGAAGGCTCGCATCCCTGTATGTGTCCGGTGCCGCGGCAGGAGTTCGGTGTGCCGTTACCTGGACCGCGGCTCCAGCACGCCGTCGACGAGGCGGGTGACACCCAGCGGGTTGCCGGCGCGCAGTTCCTCGGGCAGGAGTGCATCGGGGAACGACTGGTAGCAGACGGGCCGGAGCCAGCGTTCGATCGCCAGGGTCCCGACACTGGTCGTACCGGGCGAGGACGTCGCGGGCCACGGACCACCGTGCACCATGGCGTGGCAGACCTCGACCCCCGTCGGCCAACCGCCCCACAGGATGCGCCCGGCTCGCTCTTCCAGCACCGGCAGGACGCGCTCGGCCGTCGCCAGGTCGGCGTCGGTCCCGTGCAGGGTGGCCGTCAACTGCCCCTCGATCTGCTCCAGCAGAGCAAGGAGCTCGTCGGCCCCGGACCACCGCACGACGAGTCCGGCGGCACCGAAGACCTCACCCGAGAGGTCCTCGTGGCTCGCGTACGTCGCCGCGTCGCATTCGAGGACCGCGGAACCCGGCGCGTACGGGCTCTCACCGGGCACACCCTGTGCCACCACGGAGACACCGTCGACGGCCGCCCACCGCCGAGTCCCCCGGGTGTACGCCTCTGCGATCCCCGGGGTGATCATGACCTGTCCGGTCGTGCCGTCCACGGCCTGGGCCACGGCCGTGCAGAAGGCGTCACCTGCTGTGCCCGCCGGCAGCAGCAGGAGACCGGGGTTCGTGCAGAACTGGCCTGACCCGTTGGTCAGCGACGACACGTACGCGGTGGCAAGCGATGCGGGATCGGACAGGGCGCCGTCAAGGACGATCACAGGGTTGACCGCCGACATCTCGGCATGGACCGGGATGGGCACGGGCCGGGCGTTCGCGGCCTCGACCAGCGCCAGCCCTCCGCTCCTGGAACCGGTGAATCCGACGGCCATAATCCGCGGATCGCGCACCAGCGCCTGGCCGACCTCGGTACCGCGGCCGACCAGCAACGAGAAGACACCGGCGGGCATGCCGGTGCGCTCGCCGGCAGCGGTGACGGCCCGGGCGACGAGTTCGCATGTGCCCGGATGAGCCGGGTGCGCCTTGGCAATGACCGGACAGCCCGCGGCAAGAGCTGAGGCGGTGTCACCGCCGGCGACGGAGAAGGCCAGCGGGAAGTTACTCGCGCCGAACACGGCGACGGGGCCGAGGGGTAGCTTGCGCAGGCGCAGGTCCGCCCGGGGCAGTGGCTGACGCTCGGGGAGCGCGGGGTCGACACGGACTCCCAGCGCATCCCCGCTTCGGACGAGGTCGGCGAACATGCGCAACTGCCCGCAGGTGCGTCCGCGTTCGGCGGTCAGGCGGTCCAGTGGCAGCCCGGACTCGCTCGCTGCGAGCCGCAGGAGGGTGTCGCCGAGTGCCTCGATCTCCTCCGCGCAGGCGTCGAGGAAGGCAGCCCGCCGATGCGCGGGCAGGGCGCGGCAGTCGCGCGCGGCCGAGGAGGCAGTCCGGGCTGCCTGCGCAACATGGTCCGGCGAGGCATCCCGCAACTCGGGGCCCTGGGGCTCGGCCGTCGCGGCCACGATGCCGCGCCATGCTTCGCCCGTCCCTTGAACGTCCCGGCCGGCCACGATTGAGCTTCCCGTCAGGTTCACAGTTCTCCATCCCTCGTCCATGCAGGACAAAAGTCATATCGGTGCGGTCGTTGTCTCAGCTCGCTCTGACGTATACCCTAGGCAATAACATGTGACATTGCACAGAGGGAGAGTCGATGACCCTGAAGGTCCTCGTCGTGGGCGCGGGCGTCGTCGGCGCCGCGTGTGCCTTCCACGCCGCCTTGGCAGGCCTGGATGTCACGGTCGTCGACCGCGGACCCGTCGGTGCCGGGACGACGAGTCGCGGGGAGGGCAACGTCCTTCTCTCCGACAAGGAACCGGGGCCCGAACTCGATCTGGCTCACCTGAGCCGTGTGCTCTGGGACGAGGCCGGCGAGGAACTCGGGCCGGACTCCTTCGAGCTCGAACCCAAGGGCGGCCTGGTCGTCGCGAGCACGGCCGAAGGTCTCGCGGCGCTCCGCGCATTCGCCGCGCGGCAGGCAGCGGCCGGTGTCCTTGTCGAGCCGATCGATCGCGTACACGACCTCGAGCCCCACCTCGCACCGGGGATCCCCGGCGGCGTCCATTACCCGCAGGATGCCCAAGTGCAGCCCGTTCTCGCGGCGGCCGCACTGCTGCGCGCCGCCGTGGCGCGTGGCGCGGGCTTCCATATGGGTGAGGTCGCCGCCGCAGTGACCGACCGGGACGGCCGGGTCACCGGCATCCGGACGACGGCCGGAGACGTCCTTCCCGCCGATGCCGTCGTCAACGCTGCGGGGACCTGGGGCGGTGAGGTCGGCCGCCGACTGGGTGCGCCCATCGAGGTGCTGCCACGCCGGGGCTTCGTCCTCGTGACCGAACCGCTGCCACCGATGGTCCGGCACAAGGTCTACTCGGCCGACTACGTCGCCAACGTCGCCTCGTCCGACGCCGGACTGGAGACCTCGTGCGTCGTCGAGGGCACGCGGGGCGGCACGATCCTCATCGGTGCCAGCCGGGAACGCGTCGGCTTCGACACGACGATGAATCCCGCCGTGGTCGCCAAACTTGCCGCGCAGGCGTGCCGGCTGTTCCCCTTCCTGAGTGAGGTCCAGGTAATCCGCGCCTACCGCGGCTTCCGGCCGTACTGCCCGGATCACCTGCCGGTCATCGGTCCCGACCCGCGGGTCCCGGGGGTTGTCCATGCATGCGGTCACGAGGGCGCGGGCATCGGTCTCGCCCCCGCAACGGGTGCGCTCGTGACGGCCCAGCTGCTGGGCCGTCCCTGGCACGGCGCCGATCCGGCAGCGCACGCAGGCCTTCTACCCGACCGCTTCTTCACCTCCGGAGGTGGGTCAGAGTGAGCGAGATCATCGTCGATGGAAGGCCGCTGGCGTTCATCGAGGGACAGACCGTTGCCGCGGCCCTCGTGGCCGCGGGCCGGGTCGCCTGGCGCACCACCCGCATCGGGCACCGCCCGCGCGGCGTGTTCTGCGGGATCGGCGTCTGCTTCGACTGCCTGGTGACGATTGACGGAGCCGGTGGGCAGCGTGCCTGTCTGGTGCCGGCACGCCCGGGCATGACCGTCACGACCGGGGAGGGTGACGATGAGTGAAACAGCGGATCTCATTGTTGTGGGTGCGGGGCCGGCCGGTATGGCCGCGGCGGTCACGGCTCTGGCCGGCGGGCTGCGCGTCATCCTCGTCGACTCGGGCACCGCCGTCGGAGGTCAGTTCTGGCGGCATCCGCCCGAGCACGCACGGTCGGCGATCCGGACAGAAGATCTCCACCACAAACTGCGGGATTACCATGCGCTCTCCCGTGCGCTGTCGGCAGGCCGGGCGAACGGCCGGCTCGGACTGCGCCTGGCGCACCACGTGTGGTCCGCCGTCCGCGAGGGCGACGGATTCGCGGTCCGCGCGGTCGACCGGCGCAAGGTGCCCGAGGAGACTGCCGTGGTCCTGCGCGCGCCGAGGTTGCTCGTGGCCACCGGGGCCTACGACCGGCAACTGCCGTTCCCCGGGTGGGACCTGCCGGGTGTACTCACCGTCGGTGGCCTCCAGGCGCTGCTCAAGGGCGGCGGCGTCGCGGCCGGGAGCCGCGTGGCGCTGGGCGGCACCGGCCCGTTCCTGCTGCCGGTGGCCGCAGGCCTCGCGAAACGCGGAGTCGAGGTGGTCGCGGTGTGCGAGGCGGCCCACCCGCTGGCGTGGCTGCGGCACCCGGGTCCGCTTCTGGGCAACCCGGGCAAGTGGGTTGAGGGTGCCCGGTACGCCGCCGCGCTGGCGCGCCACGGCATCCGGGTCCGACCGCGCACGGCGATTATCGGCGCCGAAGGGGGCGACCGGGTGACGTCGGTCCGCATTGCCTCACTGGCCTACGACGGCAGTCCGCGCCCGGGCACGGAACGACGGGTCGAGGTCGATGCCGTCGGCGTCGGCTGGGGTTTCACACCTCAGCTCGACCTGCTCCTCCCCCTCGGCTGTGAGCTCACGGATTCCGAGGACGGCAACGCGGTCGTCGCCGTCGACGACGGGCAGCGCACCACCGTCCCCGGCCTCTATGCCGCGGGTGAGGCGTGCGGTGTGGGCGGCGCTCCCCTCGCGGTGGGTGAGGGGCATCTTGCCGCCGAGTCGGTTCTCGCCGATTCCGGAGCGGCTCCCGTGCTGGGGAAGAAGCGTCTGACCAGGGTGCGCGCCACGGTGGCCAGGCAACGTGCCTTCGCGCGGGCGATGAGCCTTGCTCACCCGATCCCGCCGGCATGGTCCTCGTGGCTGACCGACGAGACCGTCGTGTGCCGGTGCGAGGAGGTGACCGCGGGCGCGGTCCGGGCCGCCTGCACCGGCAGCGGGGCAAGTGATCACCGGCAGGTCAAGCAGCTGACCCGGGCCGGTATGGGCTGGTGCCAGGGGCGGATGTGCGGACCGGCGGTCCACTGCCTCGCATCACAGGAGCGGGCCTACGTGCCCGCGGAACGACTCGTCGCGACGCCCGTCACCCTCGGTGCGCTCGGCGACTTCGAAAAATACAGTGAAAACCGATAAAGGAGCATTCATGAGCGAGACTCGCAAGCCCTGGCACGGCGTCATCGTCGCGACGAGCCTGCCGTTCAACGACGACCTCACGGTGGACTTCGGCGCCTACGGGGAGAGCGTTTCCTGGCTCGCCGAGCAGGGGCTGCACGGTGTCGCGCCGAGCGGTTCGCTGGGCGAGTACCAGACCTTGACGTACGAGGAGCGCGACCGCGTCGTCGAAGCGGCCATTGCGAACGCCCCCGAGGGGTTCACCGTGATGCCGGGCGTCGGCGCCTATGGCGGTGGCGAGGCCCAGCGGCATGCCCAGTTCGCCAAGGACGCAGGCTGCCAGGCCGTCATGTGCCTGCCGCCCAACGCCTACCGCGCCGACGACCGCGCAGTCCTCGAGCACTTCGAGCTGGTGGCCTCGGTCGGCCTTCCCGTCACCGCGTACAACAACCCCGTCGACACCAAGGTCGACCTGCGCCCGGAGCTGCTGGCCAAGCTGCACGCCGAGGGTTTCATCGTCGGCGTCAAGGAGTTCTCCGGTGATGTCCGGCGGTGCTACGAGATCTCCGAGCTCGCGCCCGGCCTCGACCTCATGATCGGCACCGACGACACCGTTCTGGAGGTCGGCATAGCCGGCGCCAAGGGCTGGGTTGCCGGTTATCCTCAGGTCTTCCCCCAGGCCTGTCTCGCGCTGTACAACGCCTCGGTCTCCGGTGACCTCGAGACGGCCCTGCCGCTCTACCGTCAGCTGCACCCGGTTCTGCGGTGGGACAGCAAGACGGAGTTCATCCAGGCCATCAAGCTCGGCCAGGAGATGATCGGCCGACGTGGTGGCGCCTGCCGCCCGCCGCGGCAGGCACTCAGCCCGGAGACGGAGGTCGTCGTGCGCGTCGCCACCCAGGCCCTCATCGACGCCGGAGTCAACTGACGATGCGCTCGACTGTCTGTTACCACGCTGTCGACTCACACACCGAGGGGATGCCGACCCGCGTGATCACGGGTGGCGTCGGTGTCATCCCCGGGGCAACCATGTTCGAGCGGCGGCAGCGGTTCGTAGCAGAACGGGAGCACCTGCGCACCCTGCTCATGTACGAGCCGCGCGGGCACGCGTCGATGTCCGGGGCCATTTTGCAGCCCCCGACCCGGCCGGATGCCGACTTCGGCGTGCTCTACATCGAGGTCTCCGGATGCCTGCCCATGTGCGGGCACGGGACCATCGGCGTCGCGACGGTCCTCGTCGAGACGGGGATGGTCGAGGTCGTAGAGCCGGAGACCCTGGTCCGTCTCGACACACCGGCGGGGCTGGTCACGGCCCGGGTGCGGGTCCGTGACGGCCACGCCGAGTCGGTGACCCTGGAGAATGTCGCATCGTACTGCCACGCTCTCGATCAGGTGGTAGATGTCGAAGGGTACGGGCCGGTGCGATACGACATCGCCTACGGCGGCAACTTCTACGCCATCGTCCGGCTCGAGGATCTCGGCATTCCCTTCGACCGGGCGGAGAAGCAGCGGTTGCTCGACGCCGGACTGTCCATCATGAACGCGATCAACACGCAGAACCCGGTGGCCCACCCGGAGAATCCCGAGATCAACGTGTGCCACCACGTCTATCTCGAAGCTCCCGGATCGACTGCTGAGCACTCGCGGCACGCCATGGCGATTCACCCGGGCTGGTTCGACCGGTCTCCCTGTGGCACGGGTACCAGCGCTCGGATGGCGCAGCTGCACGCACGAAGGCAGCTGCTGGCCGGCCAGGAGTTCGTCAACGAGTCGTTCATCGGCTCCCGGTTCGTCGGGCGGATCCTCGGCGAGACGACAGTCGGCGGCCGACCGGGCGTCCTGCCATCCGTTACGGGACGCGCCTGGATCACCGGAACCGCGCAGTACATGCTCGATCCGTCCGACCCCTACCCGGCCGGCTTCGCACTCTGAGTGACCTCGTATGCCGCCATGCGGCATACGAGACGGGCCAAAAGTCACGCGTCCATCACAAGTGTCGACAAAGCTCGCACCTCACGGCGCTGACAGCTATGGTCTGTGCAATGTCACACATCACAGCATGTGTGCATGGCATCGACGCAGGCAGAGTTACGCGTCCACCACGAGTACCGGCGAAACTCCCAGCCACGACACCCCACCCCTCTGTGCAATGTCACACATTACAGCCGTGGCATTCCTACAGCAGACTCACGCGTCCACCACAAGTGCCGGCGCCCTCCCCCTCCCACGGCCCCAACACAGCTTCTGGGCAATGCCATACATCGCATGTGCGTACGTGGCATTGCCGCAGCCGGGGAGCACCCTCGGCCCACGGACGGTCCGCACGCCAGCGGACCACGCGAGATGGAGTAAGGCATGACCCTCATTCGTCGCGGCCCCATGACGGCGGCCGCCATGGCACTCGGGCTCACCATCACTGCATGTGGCGGCAATTTCGCCCAGGACAGTTCCGGAGACGACAGCTCCGGAACCGTCAAGCTCGGCATGCTCACGCCGCTGACCGGCAGCTCGGCCGCCATCGGCCCTTACATGAAGGATGGAGCCCAGCTCGCTGTCGACGAGATCAACGCCAAGGGCGGGGTCAACGGCCGCAAGCTTTCGCTCACCGTCGAGGACGAGGCGTGCGACCCCAAGACGGCCGCCGCCGGTGCGGCCAAACTCGTCAGTGCCGGCATCGACATCTCGGTCGGCGGCTACTGTTCCTCGGCGACCCTGCCGACACTGAGCATCTTCGGCAAGGCGCACATCCCCATGCTCATCCCGGCCGCCAACTCCGCCGACCTGGTCGCGCAGAAGCGGCGGAACGTCTTCCTGCTCAACGGCACGGGCATCCAGCAGGCGGAGGCCGCGTCGAAGTTCATCAAGGCAACGGGCAGCAAGGGCGTCGCCCTGATGGACGACAACACTTCGTACTCCACCGACATCACCAAGCGCACCGAAGACGGTCTGAAGCAGTTCGACGTTGAGGTCGTCAACCATCAGTCGGTCACCGCAGGCGAGTCGGACTACTCCGGTGCCATCAACGCGGTACTGGACTCAAAGGCGGACTTCATCTACTGGACGGGGTACTACCAGGAGGGCGGCCTGCTCATCAAGCAGCTCAAGGCCGCAGGCTACAAGGGCGAGATCATGGTCGCGGATGGTTCGGTCGACGCCAAGCTGGTCAAGATCGCCGGCCAGAAGAACGCGCAGGGCGTGTTCGCCACGATGACCCAGACGCCGCAGACCATCCCCGGTGGCGAGGCCTGGGTCGCCAAGTACAAGGAGAAGTTCGGCTCCGAGCCCGGCCCCTACTCGACGCAGGCATACGACGCGGTGCGCGTCGCCGCAGAGGCGGTCAGAAAGGCCGGCTCCACCGACGGCCAGGCCGTCACCAGCGCGCTCGAGCAGATCGACGGCCTCAAGATCTTCTCCGGCCCGCTGAAGTTCACCGCCCAGCACACGCTGAGCGCCGGCGGCTTCGACATCCTCGTCGTCAGAGACGACAACTTCGTCCTGAATAAGTGACGTCGGCCGGGTGGCCGGTCAACACCGGCCGGCCACCCGCGCGTCGCTGCTTCCCTTCACGCACCGGGAATCTTGCATGGACCACTTCGCCCAACTCGTGCTCAGCGGCCTGTTCGTCGGCTCGTTCTACGCCCTGGTCGCACTCGGCTACTCGATGGTCTACGGGATCATCAAACTGCTCAACTTCGCTCACGGGGACATCTACATGCTCGGAGCGTTCGCCGGCTTCACCGTACTCAGCGTCGGTGCCGGTGCGCTCGGCGGTGGATTCTTCGCGCTCATCACCATCATGATCGTCGCGATGATCGCTACCGGTACCTTCGGCATGGTCCTGGAGCGGACGGCCTACCGCCCGCTGCGGAGCGCGCCCCGGCTGTCCGTCCTCATCACCGCTGTCGGCGCGAGTTTCGCGCTCGAGTACGGCATCGCAGTCGCCTTCGGCCCGACCCCGGAGGTGTACCAGATCGGCATCCACGGTGGCACGCTGGACCTCGCAGGCGCGCGCATGACCTATGCGCAGCTGGCGATGATGGCGATCGCGGTCGTGCTCATGATCGCCCTCGACACCCTGGTCCGGAAGACCCGTTCGGGCCGTGCGATGCGGGCGATCTCGCAGGACCCCAAGGCCTGTCTGCTCATGGGGATCAACGTCGACCGGGTCATCTCGCGGACCTTCTTCCTCGGGTCGGCGCTGGCCGGCGCCGCGGGCGTCATGGCCGGTGCGTACTACGGGAAGATCGACTTCCTGATGGGTTTCATCATCGGGCTCAAGGCATTCACCGCGGCGGTCATCGGCGGCATCGGGAACCTGCGCGGAGCCGTTCTCGGCGCGGTCGTACTCGGGTTGCTGGAGTCGTTCGGGGTCGCGTACCTCGGCAGCGAGTGGCGTGACGTCTTCGCGTTCGGTTTCCTCATCCTCTTCCTGACCGTGCGCCCGACAGGGCTGCTCGGCGAGCGTGTCACGGAGCGTGTGTGATGAACGACGAGTCGACCCTGCGCGCCGGCGAGGAGGCCTCGGCCTACGTCAACGCCGTGGAGGAGCGCGCGCCTGCGAACATCGCGCTCGCGGGCAAGGGAGTCGGGACGCCGAAGCCGAGCCGTGCGGCCATCGCCCAGGCGGCGTCGGGCGTGCTGGCGAGCAAGTGGCTCGGCCTCGGCGTGGCCGTTGCCGCGGTGGCACTGCCATACCTCAACTCCAGCACCTACACCATCCAGCTCGCCACGGACGCGCTCATCTTCGTGATGCTCGCGGTCGGGCTGAACATCGTGGTCGGCTACTGCGGGCTGCTCGACCTCGGGTACGCCGCGTTCTTCGCAGTCGGCGCGTACACCTCGGGCCTCCTGGCGACAGGCTTCGGGTGGCCGGTGATCGCCACCATCCCCGTGGTCGTGCTCGCCGCGGTCATCAGCGGACTCCTCATCGGCGGTCCGACGCTTCGACTGCGCAGCGACTACCTGGCCATCGTCACCCTCGGTTTCGGGGAGATCATCCGCATCACGGCGAACAACCTGGAATTCACCGGCGGACCGAACGGCTTGTACGGAATCCCCGACTTCGGCGATTTCGGCCTGCGTGCCGACATCGCCCTCTACTGGGTCACCGCGGCCGTGGTCTGTGTCGCGGTGCTGTTCTCGAGCCGGCTCGGGCGCGGCCGGATGGGCCGGGCGTGGCGGTTCGTCCGCGAGGACGAGGACGCCGCCGAGGCCATGGGCATCCACACCTACAAGGTGAAGTTCGCGGCCTACATCGCCGGCGCGGTCTTCGGCGGCATCGCGGGCGTGCTGTTTGCGGCACATCAGACAGCGATCTCTCCGCCGAGCTTCAACTTCCTGTGGTCGGCGCTCATTCTGATGGCCGTCGTCCTCGGTGGTATGGGGTCCACGCCGGGTGTCGTGATCGGTGCTCTCGCGATCTCGCTGCTGCCCGAGCTGCTGCGCGGCGCGGAGAACTGGCGTTATCTCATCTTCGGTCTGCTGCTGATCGTCTTCATGATCTTCCGCCCGCAGGGACTGCTGCCGGCCCGTAGCGGCGAGCCGAGGCGGCACGGGCGCCGAGCCCAGGGAGGTGCGTCGTGAGCAGGGTGCTCCTTGACGTGAAGGACATGGCGGTCTCGTTCGGTGGAGTACGCGCCGTCGACGGCCTGAGGTTCTCCGTCCACGAAGGCGAGGTGCTTTCGGTCATCGGTCCGAACGGTGCCGGCAAGACGAGTGCCTTCAACTGCATCACGGGCTTCTACCGGCCTTCGGCGGGCTCGGTGACGTTCGGCGGGACCGACATCACGGGGAAGCGGCCGGCTGTGATCGCCGCGAGCGGGATCGCGCGGACGTTCCAGAACCTCCGGCTGTTCGGCGACCTGACGGTGCTGGACAACGTGCGGGCCGGCATGCACGTCCGTATCAAGCAGAATTTTCTCGACGCGATGCTGCACACACCGCGCTACTGGCGTGGCGAGGACGCGGCCACCGCCGAGGCGCACAAGTGGCTGGACTTCGTCGGGATGGAGTACGACCGGACCGCGCAGATCCGCAACCTCCCGTACGGCGAGCAGCGGCGCGTCGAGATCGCCCGAGCCCTTGCCCGTGAGCCCCGGATGCTCCTGCTCGACGAGCCGGCGGCCGGACTGAACCACGGGGAGAAGGCACAACTGCTCGATCTCATGCGGCGCATCGCCGGCCTCGGGATCGCGGTGGTCCTGATCGAGCACGACATGGGCCTGGTCATGGAGGTGTCCGAACGGATCGTCGTCCTGAGCTACGGCAAGGAGATCGCCGAGGGCACGCCGGCGGCGATCAGGAGGAACCCGGCGGTCATCGAGGCGTACCTCGGTGCGGAGGACGAGGAGGCGCACGCGGAGGCAGCGCGTATCGCGGCCGCAGGGGGTTCGGGTGCCACGGCGGAGGTGGAGTGGTGAAGACAATCCTTGACATCAAGGGCCTTGAGGTCGCCTACGGCAAGGTGGAAGCCCTCAGGGGACTCGACCTCACCGTCGGCGAGAACGAGATCGTCGCGCTGCTGGGGAACAACGGCGCCGGCAAGTCCACGACGGTCTCAACGATATCCGGCGTGGTGCGGTCCCGGGCCGGGACCGTCACGGCGTACGGAGAAGACATCACGGCGGCAACTCCCTGGTCTGTCGTCGAGCGCGGGATCGTGCACGTGCCCGAGGGCCGGCGGATCTTCTCACGGCTGACAGTGCATGAGAACCTTCAGCTCGGCGGTTACACCGTGCGCGACAGCTTGTCGATCGACAAACGGATCGATCAGGTCTACGAACTGTTCCCGCGCATGGCCGAGCGCCGGAACCAGCAGGGTGGCACTCTCTCCGGCGGTGAGCAGCAGATGCTGGCGATCGGCCGGGCGATGGTCGCCGGGCCCCGGCTGATCATGCTGGACGAGCCGTCGATGGGGCTGGCCCCGCTGGTCGTGGCTCACGTCATGGACGCCATCGTGTCGATCAACCGGGCAGGCACGTCGGTTCTGCTCATCGAGCAGAACGCACGGGCCGCCCTCAAGATCGCCCACCGCGGTTATGTCATCGACTCCGGCCGCGTGACGGTGACCGGGCCGGCCGCCGATCTGCGCGCCGACCCACAGGTCGTCGAGGCATACCTTGGAGCGTGAGCGGATGAGAAGGACAGACGCGGTCGAGACGATCGACTGGCATACCGGTGGCGAACCGTTCCGCATCGTGCCGGACAGCCCCGCCGCAGTGACCGGTTACGGACTGACCGTCGCAGAGCGCCGGATCGTGGCGATGCAGAGCGAGGACGTGCAGTGGATGCGGGCGCTGCTGTGCAGCGAGCCCCGCGGTCACGCGGACATGTATGGCGGTTTCCTGGTTCCACCGGACGACTCCGACGCTCACCTCGGTGTCCTCTTCTGGCACAAGGACGGGTTCTCGACGGCATGCGGACACGGCACGATCGCCCTCGGGGCATGGGCAGTCGCTTCCGGCCGGGTCCCGGCTCCCGCCGACGGCGTGACGGACGTCGTGGTCGACGTACCCTCGGGGCGCGTCACGGCGAGCGTCCGCACCACCGGGGGCGTGGTGGAGGATGTGACGTTCACGAATGTCGCCGGCCACGTCCACGCCGGCGGCGTCGAGGTCGCGACCTCGCGCGGGAAGGCCAGCGTCGACATCGGGTTCGGCGGTGCGATGTATGCCGTGCTGCCTGCCAAGGCGGTTGGCCTACGCGTGCGGCCGCAGGAGGTCACGGAACTCATCGCGGTGGGCCGCGAGATCCGCAACGCGCTCAACGCCGCCGGCGCCGCCGAGCACCCGAGCGATGCCCGGCTGTCCGGGGTCTACGGGACGGTCCTCACCGAGGAAGTCTGCCCTCCGCGGCTGAGGGCCGACGGCAGTCGACAGTTGCACCAACGCAATATCACGGTGTTCGCCGATGGTGAGGTCGACCGATCCCCGTGCGGTTCGGGCACATCGGCCAGGGTCGCGCTGCTCGCCGCCACCGGGGAGCTGCGTCCCGGTGACGAGCTGCGGCACGAATCCGTGGTGGGCTCCGTGTTCCGCGCGCGGATCGCGGAACAGACCACGGCACACGGACTTCCGGCGGTTGTCACGGCGGTGACGGGCACGGCCCATGCGGTCGGGACGTGCCGGTTCACCGTTGATCCCCGCGACGTGCTCGTTCCCGGATTCGTGCTGCGATGAGCGCAATCCTCGATGCCGATGACGTCTTCGCGCTCGGTTACACCGCCGCCGTGGCCGCGGTCCGTGACGCACTGGCTGCGGGGCTCGATCCGGACCACGACGTGCCGCGCAGCGTCCTTGCTCTGACCAACGGCCAGGGTCTGCTCATGCCGTCGGAGACCGGCGGCTGGTTCGGGGTGAAGGTCGCCACCGTCGCTCCGGGCAATGCCGTGCGTGGCCTGCGGCGGATCAACGCGACGTACCTCCTGCACGACAGTGAGACGCTGACTCCCGCCGCGATCCTCGACGGGGTCGCACTGACGACCCTGCGCACACCCGCGGTCTCGGTGGGGGCCTGTCTGGACCGGCTGCGCGTTCTCGCGGACTCCTCCGCCGACGGGCTGCGGCTCGTGGTCTTCGGGGTGGGCCCGCAGGGCGAGGGACACGTGCGCACGATCCAGGCACACGTGCCCCTCGCCGATGTCACGGCCGTGACGCGTCGCGGCGGTGCGACCCCGGTCTGGGCAGACCGTCACCTTGCCTCGGATGACACGGCGGTCGCCGGTTGTGTTCGCAACGCCGACGTCATCGTCACAGCGACCTCGGCCCGCCGGCCGGTCGTGGACGGACACCTCGTACGCGACTCAGCAGTCGTGCTGGCCGTCGGCTCTCATGAACCGTCGGTGCGGGAACTCGACGGCGTGCTCATGGGCCGCGCAACGGTCATCGTCGAGAGCCGGGACGTCGCACTCCGCGAGGCCGGGGACGTCATCCTCGCGGTGCAGGAAGGCAGGTTCGAATCGAATTCCCTGGTGACCATGGCCGACCTGCTCGGCGAGGGGAGCGCGGCCATCCCCGGTGACCGCCCGACGGTTGTGAAGACGTCCGGGATGGCGTGGGAAGACCTGGTCGTCGCCATCGCGGCCTACCGGCAGTGGCGTGAGGCGTGAACCGCCGCCGAGTCCGTGCTATTCAAGCGGTGAGTCGAAGCGGTTCGGGGTTATCGCCCTCTCGGTTGTGGTGCTCGATGGCGCGTTGCCAGCGGGCTTCGAGGTGCCTGAGAAGGCGCTCTTCGACGCTGGTGGCGACGTGGGAGTAGACGTCGTCGATCTTGTTTTGCATGGCGTGGCCGAGGCGTCGTGCCTGGGCGACTTCGGGGACGCCGTCTTCGATGAGCCAGGTCTTGTGGGAGTGCCGTAGTCCGTGGAAGGTCAGGCCCGGGGCGACGGGGGCCAGGGCGGGGAAGTGTGGCGGCTGCCGTTGACGGCCGGGGCCCACAGGGCGGCGTTGCAAGCCGGAGCGGCGTAGGGGTTTTCCGCGCAGGGTGGTGAAGACGAAGGGGCGGGTGGAGGCGGTGAGGTCTGCGTGGAGGAGTTGGGTGAGGAAGAGGGCTCGTCCTCGCACCGGCAGGCGAGCCGGGCTGGCCCGAGACCACCCGCATCATGGTGGCGCTCGCGGAACTGCTGGGACGTCGGGAGTTCGGCGACCGGCTGCGCCTCGCCGCCCACCAGTTCGCCTCCCGCCACGCCAATCTGCACACCCCGAGCCAGGAGGAGCTCGCCGACGCCCTGGAAGTCACGGTCCACCAGGTCGAGGAGATGAGCCGCCGGATCGACGGGGCCATCGGTGTGGTCCTGGAGCGCTGCCGGCCCTTCCTCGTCCAGCTGCTCGGCACAGAGGCGGCGAACTCACTGTTCCTGCCGCCGCCAGGCGACACCCGGGAGTTCCAGGCTCACCTCGAAGAGCACGCCGCCGAACTTTCCGTCCCCGTAACCGAGTTCATCGCCAGGGCCCGCGCGACGCGCAGTACGGACGAACTGCGGCGCGACCTGGGCATCGGATTCGCCGAGCTGAACGACACCCTGCGCGCGATGAGCCCACCCCTGGAACCGATCAGCCACTCCGCCGAGCATGAGGAAGCACTCCGCACCTACCTGGACCTGCGCAGAAAGGAGCTCGTCAACCGGCTGCGCTGGGCGGTGCTGGAGGACTTCGACGCGCGCCGTCCGATGCCCGACTGGCCCTCGGTCCGGGCCCTGGACTGGATCACCGCGCCGGAGGCATGGGAGTACACCGTGGACACGGCCAGCACGGGGAGCCTGGAAGCGCACGTGGAGGAGCAGCTGGCGTTGCGCCTGGGCCGCCCGGTGCCGTTGCCCCGGTCGGGCGAACGCCTGCCCGCCCCCGACCTGGTACGCGGCGCGAACCTCCGTACGATCACTGGCCTGGCCGCCGGCCTCGCGGTCGGGCGGTCCCGGTGGGCGGGCGCTGGGTCCAGGCGGTGTGCAGTGCCTGGGCGAAGGCTTCGGCCGGCCGGCCTCCGGAGAGGGCGTAGCGGTGGTCGATGAGGAAGAAGGGGACGCCGGTTGCCCCCAGGCGGGCGGCTTCCCGTTCGTCGGCGCGTACGGCGTTGAGGTAGGCGTCGGGGTCGTCCAGGACTCGGCGTGCCTCGTCCGCGTCGAGTCCGGCCGCCAGGGCGAGGCCGAGGAGGGCGTCCGGGGTGAAGATGGTCCGGGCGTGGGCGAAGTTGGCTTCGAAGAGGAGGTTCAGCAGTTGGTGCTGGAGGCCGTGTGCCTTGGCGAGGTGCAGGAGGCGGTGGGCGTCCAGGGTGCTGCCGACCTGGCGGTCGGTGCGGTAGGCGAGCCCTTCACCGGCCGCTGTTGTCGCGGCCTGCCGGTCCATGCCGGGGCCCTGGGGACCGAACTTGTCGGCCAGCATCTTGTGCACCGGCTCCACGTGCGTTTTGTCGCGAGCGGGGTCGAGTTCGAACGAGCGGTGGATGACCTCGACCTGGTCGCGGTGTACGAAGCCGGTCAGGGCCTTCTCGAAGCGGGCGGTGCCGATGTAGCACCAGGGGCAGACGACGTCGCCCCAGATCTCTACGCGCATGGTCGTGCCGTTCCTTGCGTCTGTACGGGTGGCAGGAGGGTCGCTGTTGCGGCGGGTGTCAGGCCGCGAGGGCCTGGGTGACGACGGTGGACAGCGGGGTGGTCGGCCGTCCCAGGAGTCCTCTCAGGTCGGCGGTGACGCCGGCCAGCGCGCCGTGGGAGACCTGCACGTCGGCATCGACGATCAGGTCGGTGACGAAGTCGGGCAGCCCGGCCCCGGCGAGGATCTGCCGGTACCGCTCGGCGGGCAGGTCCGTGTAGGTGACCGGCCTGCCCGACTGCGCGGCGCTCTCGGCGGCCAGCTCCGGCAGCGACCAGGCGGTGTCACCGGTGAGCTCGTAGACCTTTCCGGCCTGGTCGTCGCGGGTGAGGACCACGGCGGCGGCTTCGGCGAAGTCCGCGCGGGCGGCGGAGGCGATCCGCCCTCCTCCCGCGCTGCCCGCGAGAGAGCCGCGCTCAACGGCCTCGGGGAGGGCTGCGGTGTAGTTCTCGGTGTACCAGCCGTTGCGCAGCAGCACTGCGGGCAGGCCGGAGTCGGCGATGGCCTGCTCGGTGTCGCGGTGCACGCGCGCCAGGCCGAGCGGATTGGCAGGGGCACCGATGACCGAAGTGTAGGCAATCAGGCCGACACCGGCCTTGGCCGCGGTCTCGACGGCCGCGCGGTGCTGGGCGATGCGGGCGTCGTCCGGGCCGGTCGAGGAGACGAGCAGGAGCTTGTCGGCACCGGCGAAGGCGGTGAGCAGGGTCTCGGGCCTGTCGTAGTCGGCCAGGCGGATTTCGACGCCCTGGGCGGCGAGGTCCGCGGCCTTGGCGGGGGTGCGCACCGCGGCGGCGATCTGGTCGGCGGGCATCCCGCGCTGAAGCAGGTGCTCGATGACCTGGCGGCCGAACTGTCCGGTGGCACCGGTGACGACGATCATGACCAATTCCTTCGTGTGTTGAGGGAGGGGGCCGGGCGGCTTCCCGGCTCCCTCACCGTACACTAACTAATAGTTAGTGCAAACTTATACACCGCACTGTGTTCGAGGTAACGTAAAGGAAAAGGAGGTACTCATGAACGAGCCGTCCACCGAGGACGAGCGCCAGGCGGCCGCGCTGGAGTTCGACGTCTTCGCCAAGCACTGCCCCTCCCGTCAGGTCCTGGACCACCTCACGGGCCGCTGGGGCGTCCTGGTCCTCGCCGGTCTGCGCAAGGGGCCCGCGCGCTTCAACGCCCTGCGTCGGCGCATCGACGGAGTCAGCGAGAAGATGCTCGCCCAGACACTCCAGGCCCTGGAGCGCGACGGCTTCGTCAGCCGCGAGGTCCTCACCGCAATGCCCCCGAGCGTCAACTACTCCCTCACACCCCTGGGGGAAACCACCGCTGACCACCTCATGGCCTTCATCGGCCACATCGAAGCCAACATGCCCGCAGTCCTCGCATCCCAGGAAGCGCACACCGCCACAGCCCCGGCGTGATCTCCCGGCGTGCGGCCGGGTCCGCCCGCACGCCGAAGAACCGGAGCCACGCCTCTCTCACAAACGACCAGTTGCGAGAGTTCTGCGCGGGAGAGATGGTCGCCCTCGCCGAGGTCGGCGTCGACGTCACCGACCTCGGGGAAGGGCCCCGGAAGGGCGTACCGGGAGGTGCGCGGCGCATCCCGCTCCTGGCCGACGGCTGGTTCTACGCGCCGCCTCTCCCCCGCCTGCGGCTCATCGCGATCACACGGGTGATCCCGCCCTTCACCCAGTTCTGAGACGGGACCACGAGCACCAGAGCACCGGTAACGGTGCTTTCCGGTACCGCAGCGATCGCAGCGATCTTCCTGCTGTACCGGTCTCGGCACGGTGCCGTATATCGCCGCCGGGGCTGCGCACAGCCGTCGCTCCAGAGCCGGCCGTGCGGCCTCGGCCGTGACGGTCGCTGAGTTCCTTTCTCTTCCCGCCCTGCTGCTGGTTCTGCTTGTGCTGATCACCGAAGTGGCCATGGGCTTGTTACAGAATCCCGCCAGGGCGTTGAGGTGACGGCGGCGGAACCGGGCGATCGAGCGGAAGTCCGGGGCCTGGCCGGCGGCCAGGAACCGGAACGCCACGTCGTCGGCGCATTTGCGCTCGGTCGCCCGGGAGGAGCGGACACCGGTGGTGCAGCCGAAAATCAGCAGGCGCGCCATCAGCCGGGGGCCATAGGGCGGGTGACCGCGCTTCTCGGTGCAGTGGGCCAGAAGCGGGGAGATGTCGAGTACCCCGTCGACCAGGTCTGCGACGAACCGGGCGAAGCGGTCCTCGGGCAGCCAGTCGTTCAGCGAGGGAGGCAGCAGCGGGACCTGGTACGGGTCGAACGCCTGAAATGTCTTGCCCACCGCCGCCAGACGGCCCTGCAGCCGCTTCGCCTCGACCGGCTCGACTTCGAACAGCCCATCCCCACCACGCATACCGGGGTTGTCCCGCACCAGGGGCTGGGTGAGCCCGATTGCTGCTCTCGAGCGCCGTGTTTGCACGCTGCCTCACTCCCTTCCCAGCAGATCGGAACAGCGCCACTCTGGCGTCAGAACCTGCTGGTGAAGCCGACATGCCAAGCGGTGGTGGCAGGGTGGGTTGAAAAGGGCTGAGCTGATGCGCAGGCACAACCGTGTAGAGGTGGGAGCGTTGAGAGGGTTCGGTCGCCGCCGCGCGCGTGCGGTGGCGACCGGATGCGCGAGGCCGGGCTCCCCCCGGTACGGCGCTCGCGCGGGATGCCGTCCTGTGGATGTTCCTGGTACTGCGGGAGGTGTCCCGGAGCATCCTGGTGATGAGGCCCGCCCCTAGTTATCCGCGCGCTGGGGCGCTGCTGACCCGGCGGCTGAACACCGAGGTGATCGCGGACATGCGGGATGACCTGCTGCGGGTCGCCGCGTCTGTCCAGGGCGGGCACGCCACCGCGGCGCTGGTCGTCGGCAAGCTGTGCTCCTCGAAGCGGCGGCAGAACGCGCTCACGTCCGCGATCAAGGAATATGGTGCGCTGCGGCGCACCGTCTACGCCACCCGATACCTCGCAGACGAGACCTACCGGCGGCGCATCACCCGGCAGCTGAACCAGGGCGAGAACCTGCACGCCCTGCGCCGCTCCCTGGCCTACGCCGACGAAGGCGCGCGCTGCAGCGCCGGCATCATGAGCAGCAGAGCGAGCAGATGTGGTGCCTGACCCTGGCCACCAACGCGATCGTCTGCTGGTCCACGGAGTACCACGGCCTCGGCGTGGCCGCCCTGCGCAGAGGCGGCCGCCAGGTCGACGACGAGGTCCTGGCGCACATCTGGCCGACCCACCACGAGAACGTGCACTTCTACGGCACCCACTCGGTCGACATCGACGGTGAACTCGCCCAGCTCGACACCGACGGCTACCGGCCGCTGCGACTGCCCGAGGCGGCCGCAGGAAGCCGCTGACCGCACTCAGCCGAGATCTCCGTCCGGCAGTAAGCGCCGACAGTGGGCGTGCATGACATGCCGTGGTCGTCGACGACTCCAGCTTCGATGACGGCCGGCCCCCGGCTGCTGGTCTTTTGCCAGAGTGCCTATCGCCACCCCGGCGGGGGGCATTGCGCGTTCTCGGCGGAGCCGTTCTGGCTGACAGATCCGGCGTAGCGTCGCGGGGGCGTACCCATGATGCGTTTGAACGCGGTGCTGAAGGCGTGCTCAGACTCGTATCCCAGGGAGCCGGCGATCCGGGCGATGGTGTCGTTGCCCTGCTGGAGGCGCTCGGCGGCGAGCATCATCCGCCACCGGGCGAGGTAGGCGATCGGGGTCTCGCCAGCGCGGGCCCGGAAGCGCTCGGCAAAGGTGGTGCGGGACATGCCGGCGGTCGTGGCGAGTTCCCGTACGGTCCAGGAGTGGGCGGGGTCGGCATGCATCGCTGCCAGGGCGGCATGCACCTGTGGGTCGGCGAGTGCGGCGAACCAGCCGACGTCGTCACGTGCCGGCGCGGCCAGGTAGAGGCGCAGCGCCTGGACCAGCATCATGTGCGCAAGCTGCTGGGCTATCAGGGCCGAGCCGGGGCGGGGCTCGCGGAACTCCTCCATCATCAGCTCGATCGACCAGCGCAACCGGGCGCGGTCGTCGGAGGTCTTGACCACCATGAGCGGGGGCAGGTTGTGCAGCAGCAGTTCGACGTGCGGGCTACCAGCTTCGAAGCGGCTGCCGACCAGATAGACGTCCCCGCCACCGTTGTAGGTGACGACCTTCCCGCTGCGGTCGGGGTCGAGCACCACGGAGGAGCGCACCGGCTCGACGTCCGCTGCGCTGCCGATGACGGCGGTCCGGCCGGTGGGCAGCACAAAACAGGCGCCTTGCGGGATGGGCACCGGCGCGTCGCCGCCGATCGTCAGCCAGCAGGCGCCCTTGACGACCGCGTAGCACTTGATCCGGCCGGCCAGGTCGTCGAGTTCCAGCGCCCAGTCACCACCGGCGTCGAATCCGGCGGTGATGTAGCTGCGCGGCTTCAGCAGCGCCAGTACCTCGCTCAGCGGATCCATCATGCCTCCGGACGATCGCGAACAAACGACGGATTTTCCAGCATAGAAGGTACGACCGGGGCGGCTTAGATTCGGATCATGACAACGATTGGCTTCATCGGCAGCGGACGGATCGGCGGCGCGCTCGCGCAGCTGGCCGTCGCTGCCGGGCACGACATCGTGCTGAGTAACAGCCGCGGACCGCAGAGCCTGCGGGAGGCGGCGGCCCGGCTGGGCTCCCAGGCCCGCGCGGCGACCACCACCGAGGCTGCGGCCGCCGGTGACCTGGTGGTAGTGACCATCCCGATCCGCGCCTACCGGCAGGTGCCGGTCGAAGCGCTGCGCGGTCGGGTCGTCATTGACACCCTCAACTACGACCCGGCGCGCCAGGGCGCTGTCCCCGAGATCGAGGCCGGCGACATCCCGCCGCACCTGCTGTTGCAGGCACATCTGGGGGACGCGTACGTGGTCAAGGCGTTCAGCACCGTGTTCTTCCGGCACCTGCCGCAACTTGCGCGGCCGGTCGGCGCGGCCGACCGCAGTGCCGTGCCCATCGCGGGGGACTCCGCAGCGGCCAAGGCGACGGTGGCCACCCTGATCGACTCGCTCGGCTTCGACGCCTACGATGTGGGACCGCTCGCCGAGAGCCGCCGGTTCGCGCCGGGCACGCCCGCGCAACTGGCCTATCTCGATCCGGACGGCATGTTCGCCGCCCCCGGCCGCCCCGCCTCCGCCGCCGATCTGGCCGCGCTACTGGAGAAGGCGGACCGGTCATGAAAGCAGCGGTTGTCACTGCATACGGCACAGCCCCTCGATACCTGGAGTTCCCCGACCCGAAGCCGGCCGACGAGCACGAGATCGTCGTCGAGGTGCTGGCTGCTGGCCTGCATCCTCGGGTCCGCATGCAGGCCAGCGGGTCGCATTACACCAGTGCCGGCTCCGGCCTGCCGCTGGTGCCGGGCATCGACGGCGTCGGCCGTGACGCCGACGGTCGGCTCTGGTACTTCATGTCGCTGAACGGCAAGTACGGCTCGATGGCCGAACGCGCGGTCATCGACACACGGCACAGCGTCGTCCTGCCCGCCCACGCCGACCCGTTGACCATCGCTGCGACGCTGAACTGCGTGATCGCCTCCTGGCTGGCGCTCACCCAGCGGATCACGATGCGGCCCGGACAGAATGTGCTGGTCCTTGGCGCTACCGGCGGCACCGGGCGCATGGCGGTGCAGGTGGCCCGCCGCCTTGGCGCCGACCAGGTGGTTGCCGTGGGCCGGGACCGCGAACGGCTCGCCGCGCTCCCCGGCGTCACCGCGACCGCCCTGACCGGTGACGTAGAGACGATCGCTCGCATCGGCGCCGAGATCGACATCGTGCTCGACTTCCTCTGGGCAGAACCAGCAACCGAGGCGATGGCCGCGATGGTCGTCAACCGGGCCGCCCCGATACGCCCGCTCACCTGGGTGAACCTTGGCGAGATGGCCGGACCACGAGCGACGCTGCCCGCCGGCGCGCTGCGCTCGACAAGGCTTCAAGTCCTCGGCAGTGGCCAGGGATCGCTGACGGGTACCACCATGACAGCCGAGATCCCCACCGTTGCCGCCGCCATCGTCGACGGCGCCTACGCAGTGGAGCCCGACCCCGTCCCGCTGCACGATGTCGAGCATGCGTGGTCGCTCCCAGCCGACAGCAGCAAGCGCATCGTCATCCATCGCCTCTGACCGGACGTTGACGGACGACGGGTGGTGCGCGGATTCCGCCGAGGAAACTACGGGCGGCCCGATGAGGACGGAGGCTGGAGTCATGCATCGGCGGCACGGCTCCAGCCGGTCTCAGCGGTCACGGCCTGCGGGGACAGGGGCCCGGCTGCCCTTGATCCAGGATAGGAAGGCTGCCCGGCTGTTAGGGAGTGGTCGTGCGGTCACGCTGCCCGCAGGGCGTCTGCCGGGCGAGCTGCGGCCGCGGTGGGATGAGGCGAGGGCCGGGTCAGGCGGCGGCTCATCAGGATGATGAGCGCGAGGTTGACCATGGCCTCTGCGTGGGCCGGCAGTCTTTCGTAGTCTCTGACCAGCCGCCTGGCGTGCAAGATCCACGCGAGACTTCGTTCGACGATCCATCTGCGGGGCAGCAGGACGAAGCCGGTGGCGTCCTTGGGGCGGCTGACGGTCTTGACCGTCAGGCCCAGAGTGGTCCTGGCCCAGGTGATGAGGGTGCCGGCGTAGGCCCGGTCGGCCCAGACGATCGCGATCTCCGGATGTTCCCGGCGCAGCCGGGCCAGGACAAGCCGTCCCGCGTTCGCGTCGTGCATGTCAGCGGGGGTGACGGTGACCAGCAGGGGAAGCCCGTAGAGATCCACCACGAGGTGCCGCTTGCGGCCGTTGATGCGTTTGCCGGGATCGTATCCCCGCGAGTTCCTGCCCACGGTCTCGGCCGCCTTGACGGACTGGCTGTCAATGACGGTCGCCACCCCGTGCGGTGAGGCGCCCGCGGTGCACCGCACTCCACGCCGCAGGTGGTCGCGGATCGTCTCCAGTACCCCGGACTTCGTCCATCTGCGGAAAAACCCGTAGACCGTCTGCGGCGGCGGGAAGTCCGCGGGCAGCGACCGCCAGCGGCAGCCCTCGCAGCACACGTAGCGGATCGCGTCGAAGATCGCCCGGCGTGGATGCTTCTCGGGGCGCCCGCCCCGCCGGGTCGTCCATGCGGGCGGCGGCAGCAGCCCTTCGATCAGCGACCATTCCTCGTCGGTGGTGTCGGAGGCGTAACGGCGCTGCCGCATCCCGGCCCCTGCTGTCAGGCGATCAGGTCGAGGGTCGACTCGACCGAGTTGAGCTGGGTGACGATGTGCCGCACCCGCTTGTCGTCCGGAGCGAGTGCGGCGTGCGGGGCGACCGTCGCGGTGATCAGCCGGCGGACCTCGGTCAGCTTCTCCCGGATCTTCGCCACCTCGTACGACTCCAGCTCGTCAGGGGCGGCCGTGAACAGGTATCCGTCCCGCCGGGTGACCACCAGGGGCGGCCAGCCGTTGTCGACGATGGTGTCCTTCAGCATCGCGATCCCGGACCAGGCCTGGGCCGGGGTGAGTTCGCAGGCCGCCAGCAGCTGCGGAAAGAGCAGACCGGCCGGCCGGGCCTCCAGCAGGATCCGGCAGATGCACCTCGCGTGCGCCCGGGCCGCATCACCCCGGGCACGGGAACGCGCCACGGCTACTCGCCCCGCAGCAGCCGGGCCAGTTCCTCGTCCATGTCGGTCTCCCCCGTGGACACCGCGTGCTCCACCCAGTCGCAGGCGGCGCGGACGCGAGACAGGTTGTGGCCGATCACTTCGCGGGCGTCCTCGGACAGGTCCCGGTCACGCACCAGCGGCACCAGACGGCTGGTGGAGGACACGAACTTGTGGCAGGCGCCCACCAGGTCCAAGAACTCCAGCGTGCGGTCGATGGCCCGGACAGCCGGGGCCACCGGATTCTCCTGCCCGGGCACCGGCGCCTCGGCGTTCTTCTCGGCCTGGACGGCCCGGTGGGACTGGGCCTTGTTGAACAGGTGCCGGGCGGTGTCATCGCCCGCTGCACGGAATGCGACCGCGGGACGGCGCAGGAAGTCGGTCGCCACCCTTACCGCGACCTGCTCGTCCGACGCCAGGTCATGGATTGCCTCGACCTTCTCCTGGACCGTCTTGGGCGTATCCACCTGCCAGCCCACCTGCCGTTTCGCCGCGTCCCCCGTCCACTGGAGTCTGCCGTTGCGCGGATGCCGGGGCGGCTTCAGGATCCGCTCGAAGCGGTCCTCCAGCTTCTCCAGAATGCGGTGGATCTCAAACGGCACACCCTCCGCCCGGTGCTCCGCCGGCCACTTACCGGCTGTATAGCGGTAGATCCGCACCTGGCTGTAGGACAGGCCCACGTCTTCGGCGAACATCTCCAGCGTCTGCCGGACACCGCACGCCTCCTCGTCCGTGGACGGGTGGGAGCCGCCGTGCTGCCGCAGAGGCTCGATCTCCAAGGCATCGTCCCCGACCTTGAACTGGATCTTCGACTCGTCCAGCACCAGCTTCCGGTCCCGGTCGACGAGTTCCTCATACCGCTGACGCGTGACGCTTCCGACCTTCGTGCTCGCAGGCATCCAGCCCACCCCCTGCCCGCCGGGTGCTGGCTCTCCCCTCGCCGGCGACAAGCCCCGACCTCACCTCACGAGCGTCGGTTCAGTGCCAGATCCACAGCAACCACAGGCCAGAGCTTCGGTGTACGGGCCTTCCAATTCAGGCACTCAGCCTGGCCGGGTGATCGGACTGACGCGCCACCCCTCTCTTGGTGGCGGCACCCGGTCCGGGGGCAAGGGAGGTATGGGATGAAGAAAGCTTCCTCCGCGCGGTCGCGTGCCACCGGACTAGCCGGTGCGGTCATCCTGCTGGTAGGCGGGATGACCGTCGGAGCCAGCCCGGCCGCCGCAGATCCGGTCACCTGCGACGGTCAGACCGCCACGATCACCGGCACCAGCGGCAACGACACCCTCACCGGCACCAACGGCCCAGACGTGATCGCCGGCCTGGACGGGGACGACACTATCTCCGGCCTGGGCGGCGATGATGTCATCTGCGCCGGCGGCGGCGACGACACCGTCTACGGCAACGCGCAGACACCATCGGTCCCCGCAGCGACGAGCGACAATGACCGTATCTTCGGCCAGGGCGGCAGCGACCTCCTCAACGGTGCCTTCGGGTCCGTCGACCTCCCGGCACTCGTGGGAGTGGCCGGAGACGCCGACTACATCGACGGCGGCATGGGCAACGACACCATCTACGGGGACTACAAAACCCTCAATGGCACCTTCACCCCCACCGGGAGCGCCATGGACGACACCATCGACGGCGGGACTGGCAGTAGCGACACCGCCGACGGCGGACCCGGCACCGACACCTGCACCAACGTCGAGAACGAGACCAACTGCGAGCTGTGACCCTCACGCACGGTTACGGTGGGGCGCCGGAATCACCGGATCCCCTCCAAAACCCACATACCGGGCCACCGTGTGGTGGTCGCAGCCGGCCGGCTCGGCCGCCGCTCGGAAACTCCCCGTGGGGTTGTGACGCTCGTTCAGGTGCGGGAGCAGAACGTCGAACCGTCGGCCAACTGGCTGCGGAACCTCGCCGGATATGCACATACCACATCAACGAGTTCGTCTCCGTGAAGCAACGCGTTATTCCTTGACGGCTTCTACGTGGCGGTGCCGTTGGCGTCCATGGTCATGCGGGCCACATGGAGTGCCAGGTAGGAGACCTCGTCCTCGCTCAGTTGCTGTCCCAGACGCAGTTCGACGATCGTCGCCAACTGCTGCGCGGTGCGGGTCGCCTCCGGGTAGTGCTGGCGGATGCCCTTGCCGATCGTGGACTCCTGGCCCTTGAGCTGCTGCTGCTGGATGCGCACGAAGAGGTAGCGCACGTGGGTGATGAACCGCGCCGCGCCCATGGACGCCTCGAAGACACCCAGGCTGTAGCGCTCCCGCACCACGGCGAGCATCTGCTGTATGACCCCGGTCATCGTGTACGTGAAGGACAGATCGCCGGAGACGAAGCCCGCGTTGACCAGGTGCAGCGCGAGCGCGGTCGCCTCGGACGCATCCAGTTTCGGGGTCAGGCGCTCGTTGATGGCGCGCAGCAGGCGCTGCGCCTGGGCGTACTCGGTGGCGTACAGGGTCTGGACCTCGGCGCGCAGCGGGTACTCGATGGCGATACCCCGCGCGGCCCGCTCCAGCGCGCCGGCGATGTGGTCGGCGACGGCGATGGCGAGGGTGGGGCGGGTGGACTCGCGCTCTTCGATGCCGACCTCGGCGAGAGCGGTCACGACAGCGTGGAGTACCTCCTCGCTGATGAGGGCGAGAGCCTCGGCCAGGTGATCGGGGTCACGGCCGTCGGCCGGGACGAAGACCCGCTTCACCAGCGCGGCATCGACAGGCTTGCCCTGGCTGGAGCTGAAGCCGATGCCGCGTCCGGTGAGGATGACCTCCTGGCCCTTCTCATCACGTGCGAGGACCACATTGTTGTTGAGGACCCGCAGTACCTTCACCGCCGTCCCCCTCCTGTCCGTGCCCCGTCCTGCGTCTTCCGGTCCGGCGCGCCCATCATGCCAAGGGGCGTGCGCGCGCCGGACCGGCAGTGGGACATCACCGCCGTACGGTCACCACGAGGGCACCGGCGGTGACGTCCTGCCCGGTGTGCGGCTCCACCGCGGCGAGATCCGCGGTGTTCAGGACGGTCATGAGGGTGACGGTCGGGTGGTTCGCGGCGCGTATGGCGTCGAGGTCAACCTCGGCCAGGAGGTCACCGGAGCTGACCTGCTGGCCGGGCGCGACGTGCACGTCGAAGCCCTCGCCCTGCATCTGTACCGTGTCGATGCCGATGTGGATGAGCACCTCGACGCCGTGCGTGGTGCGGATGCCGAAGGCGTGGCCGGTGTCCGCGACGGTGATCAGTTCGCCGTCGACCGGGGCGACGACACGGCCGTCAGCCGGCTCGATGCCCACGCCCTCGCCGAGCGCGCGGGAGGAGAAGACCGGGTCCTCGACCTTGTCGAGGCCGGTCACGCGGCCCGCGACCGGCGCGCAGAGGGCGGTGCTGTTCGCGGCGGCGGTGGGAGCGACGGAAGCGGTGCCGGTGGGTGCGCTGCAAGCGGCGGCGGTGGCGGGGCCCGTGGCATCGGCGGTGGCTTCCGCGTACGCGGCGCCGACGGTGACCAGTTCACGGTCGTCGGCCGCTGCGGTCTCACGGCGGGCGTCGGCGTCGGTGTCGGTGTCGGTGGCCCCACCGCGGGCGGCGGCCTCGGCGGCGTCGCGCTCGGCGTTTGCCTGGGCGCGCTCCTCGCGAGTGCGGTAGTCGGAGAGGTAGACGAGCACCATCGCGGTGACGAAGGCCGCCGTGATCGCGATGAGGTAGACGCCCACCGGGGAGAAGACCGGGATGGTCAGCACAGAGGTGAAGGCGAATACCTCGGTGTCCACGCCGCCCAGGACGCCCACGATCACACCGCCCACCAGGCAGCCCACGAGCATACGCGGGTAGATCCGCTTGAAGCGCAGGTGGATGCCGTACAGCGACGGTTCGGAGATGCCGCCGAACAGGCCCGCGGCCAGGGCGCCCGTGGCGGTCTGGCGCATGAGCGGCTCGCGGTGGCGAATCGAGAGCAGCAGTACGCCCGCGGTCGCACCGAAGCAGGCGAAGTTCCAGGCGCCCATCGGGCCCTGGATGAAGTCGTAGCCGATGGTGTTGATGTTCTGGAGCATCAGCGCGTTCAGCGGCCAGTGCAGGCCCAGCGGCACCAGGAACGGGTACAGCAGCGGGATGAAGATCGCGAAGACGAGCGGGGCGTTGTCGTTCAGCCAGGCCAGACCCTCCCCGATGCCGTTGCCGGCCCAGACCCCCAGGGGGCCGACGAGGAAGGCGGTCACCGGGATCATGATCAGCATGCTGAAGAACGGCACGAAGACCAGCTGGATGTTCTCGGGGAACACGCGCTGCAGACCCTTGTAGACCAGGGCGAGCAGGGCGACCATCAGCAGCGGTACGAACACCTGGCCGCCGTAGTCGTTGAGCTGGAGCGGCAGGCCGAAGACGTCCGCCACGCACTGCTGAGTGCCCAGCGTGGAGTTGGTGGAGCAGGTGACGCCCGGGATGCCGGAGTCGGGGTTGAGCATTCCCGTGAAGTTCGGGGTCATCACCGCGGCCATCACCGTGGCGCCCACCCACGGGTCGATCTGCAGCTTCTTGGCCGCGTTGTAGGCGACCATGATCGGCAGGAAGTACAGCACCGAGCGCCACATCGCGTCGACGAACACCCAGGTGGCCGACTTGTCCTCGGCACGGAAGTCGACCACGCCCAGGGCATCCAGGACCGAGGCGATCGCGATGATCAGCGAGGCGCCCAGCAGCACGCCGAGCAGCGGGCGGAACGAGTCGGAGAGGTACTCGAAGAAGTTGTCGAGCCAGGCGAAGCGGCCCCGGCTCTTGGCGCGAACCGCGGCCTTGACCCCCGCGTCGGACTTCGGGCGCGCCGCGCCGGAGCGGCTCATCGACGGCAAGTTGATGATCTTGGCGTGGACGTTCGCGACGGCGCCGCCGATCACGATCTGGAAGCGGTCTCCGGACTGCGGCACCGTGCCCATGACGCCGTCGAGGGCGTCGAGCGCGGCCTGGTCGACCTTGCTGCCGTCATGGAGCTGGAAGCGCAGCCGCGTCGCGCAGTGTGTGAGGCTCTCGATGTTCTCCGCTCCACCGACGTCACGGAGGATCTCCTCCGCCAGCCCGTCGATCCCCGGTGCGGGTGTGTTCATGATGCGTTCCTGCATCCCTGGTCCCTGCCGTCCTGCGTAGGTCCGCGATCTCTCCCGCCCGGATTCAGGCAACGAAAAAGGCCCGGGTCGCGCACGCGGCGCTACCCAGGCCTTGCCTCTCCTCAAGCGGTACACCGCCGTGGCGTCGCGCGAGGCGACAACGGTGGCGTCCTTGGAGAGTAACAACCCTGCGATCGAGATCGATCGTTCATACTGTAGCACCGGGCAGGGACGGGGCGGGACACGCTGCTCTGTCACGCTCGCCGCTCGCCACTCACCACCCGGCGCACGGACCGTCAGCACGTGGCGCGGGACGCGGTCAGGCACGGCGTCCCGCCCTGCCCAACGAAGCCGTGAAGGACAGGGGTCGCATGCGGGACCGCTTGCTGATCATGGTCAACGACCGGTCGGCGATCGACGTCCTCCCGCATGTTCCGGTCCGCACGAGCGGGCTGGTCCTGACGGGCGCTGCCGCACCGGTCAGGTGCAGGGAGATCCGAAGTGCCCTGCCGGAGACGGTCGTG
This sequence comes from Streptomyces sp. MNU89, assembly GCF_020982505.1. NCBI lineage: Bacteria > Bacillati > Actinomycetota > Actinomycetes > Kitasatosporales > Streptomycetaceae > Streptomyces > Streptomyces sp. MNU89. Next base: position 942,249 of record NZ_JAJKLL010000001.1, read on the forward strand.
GCCAGAGTCCGGCGGCGCTGCCCGGGGCCGCGGAGCCGCGGGGTCAGGAGCGGTCCGGCCCGAGCTGACGCCAGGCCTGCTCGTGGAAGAGCCACTGGGCGGCGGAGTACCGCGCGGGCCGGTAGGGGGCGGGTTCGAGCAGCCAGCGCGGCGATCCCGCCGGCTCGTGCAGGGCCACGCCGACGCCGGCCTGAGCCGTCACAGTCCGCACCTCTGCGTCGGGAACCGACATCAGCGCCGCGGCCCACGGTATGTCGGCCCGCAGGCGCTTCCACACCACCAGCGCGCCGATGTCCGCCTTGCCCAGCGGCTGGCGCACCTGGACGTCGGCGGCGGTGTGGCAGTTCATCACGCAGTTCGGGTCGGACGCGCCGCAGGAGCCCTCCGGCGGCCGGCGGATCGTCGGCCAGCAGTCGGGACGCTGGATCGACATCAACGGCTCCACCACGGCCAACGGCACGCAGGCACAGCTGTGGGACTGCAACGGCGGCGCCAACCAGCGGTGGACCCGGACCGACGGCAGGCAGCTGATGGTCTACGGCACCAAGTGCCTGGGGGCGGCCAGGGCGCGGGCAACGGCAGCCCTGTGGCGATCTGGGACTGCAACAACCAGGCGGACCAGCAGTGGAACGTCAACGCCGACGCCACGATCACAGCGGCGCAGTCGGGACTCTGCCTGGACGCCAGCGGGCAGGCGACCGCCAACGGGACGAAGATCCAGCTGTGGAGTTGCACGGGCGGAGCGAACCAGCGCTGTCGCCTGGAGAGCTGACGCACCGGGTCCGGGCACTCCGCGGACCCGGCCCCGGTGCCCGCGGTGCGCGGAACCGGCGCACCCTCGTGCCCCGGTCATCAGCCATCGGCTGACCGTCCACCGCCCGGCGGGCGCCGGATCCCACGGCGTCCGCCGGGCGGTGTCCGCCCGCGACCGGCCTGGGCCACCGACGGCACCGACGCCTTGACCGGTCCGGGTACCGATCGCCGTCCGGGAGGACCTGCCGAGACCCGCCGGCCACCCATGCGCCAGGGCGCCCGGATGACCGCGTCGGGCGTCACGGCGGAGGTGCCGGACCCGCTCCGTGCTACGACCAGGCGGGCGGGTGCGGGGAGCGGAGCACGAGCAGGGTGATCTCGCTGGGGGCGAAGACGCGGAACGGCGGGCCCCAGAAGCCGGTGCCGCGGCTGGTGTAGAGGAGCGTGCGGGCGCCGTGGCGGCTGAGGCCGGCGAGGGCGGGCTGGTCGAGGCGGACCAGGTGGTGGAAGGGCCAGATCTGGCCGCCGTGGGTGTGGCCGGAGAGCTGGAGGTCGACGCCGCCGGCCGCCGCCCGGTCGACGAACGCGGGCTGGTGCGCCAGGAGCAGGACGGGCAGCTCGGGGTCGGCGCCCTGCAGAGCGCCGGCGAGATGGGCGCCGTGGCCCGGCAGGCCGGAGGACTCGGCGGTGACATCGTCCACGCCGGCCACCACGAGGGTGTCGCCGCCACGTTCGAGCAGCAGGTGCCGGTTGCGGAGTGGCTCCCAGCCCAGCTCGTCCATCAGGTCGACCCAGCCCTGGGCCTCGCTGTAGTACTCGTGGTTGCCGGTGACGTACACCCGGGCGCGGGTGGCCCGCACCGTGCCGAGGGGGGCGGCCTGGGCGCGGCGGCGCTGGGCCGTGCCGTCCGCGATGTCGCCGGTGTGGCAGACCAGGTCGGCGTCCAGCTCGTTCACCTTCTCGCACACTCGGGCCGACCAGCGCGCGCGGTCGAGGGGGCCGTAGTGGGTGTCCGTGATGAGGGCGACGCGCAGACCGTCCAGCCCCGCGCCCAGCCGCGGAAGGCGCACGTCCAGCCGGCGCACGCGGGGCACGCGGCGGGCCTCGGCGTACCCCCAGGCGAGCAGCACGGCGGTGGTGCAGAGGACGGCCCAGGTGACGATGCGGGCCCGGTCCTGGCTGTCGCCGGCGCCGGCCACGGCCAGGGCGGGCCTCAGGAGGACACCGAGCAGCACGGACCAGGTGAACAGAACCCAGCTGGCACCCAGCAGGGTGTCACCGATGATCGCCGCCCGGTCCTGCTGGCGCCGGCCGTGGCCGCGCGCCATCGCGAACGGCACACCGACGAGGCCGAGAGCGAACAGGGCGGTACCGGAGAGCGTGACGGGCAGGGGCCAGCGCTGGCCGCCGTACAGCAGCACCCAGCAGGGCACGGCCCACAGCAGGAGGGGGGCTATCAGGGGTATGAAGCGCATCAGGCGGTGCAGCAGCCGGCCGGACCGCGGCGCTCGCGCCTCCTCCTCGGCGGGCCGGGTGTCGCTGGTGTCGGTCACGCTTCCCCTCCCTGGCCGGGCTGCCGTCCCTCGCACTGTATCCGGCCGTCCCCGGGCGCCGTCCGGCGCGCTGCCGCCGGCCGCTTCCGTGCCCTTGCCCGTCGCTGCCCCGCCGCAGCCCTGCCGGTTCGCGGCCGTGGGAGGTCACACGGGGTCGTCCGGCAGGCCGGGGGAGCGGGCGATCTCCTCCTCGGCGGCTTCGATGATGGCCAGGACGGCGGCCGCCGCGGCCGCGGGATCGCGGGCCTCGACAGCCCGCACGACGGCGCGGTGGCGCGGCAGCGAGGCCTCCACCGCGCCGGGGGTCCGGGTGCTGACGAGGAAGCTGTGCTCCAGCGCGATGCCGACGGCGCGGCCCAGCGAGCCGAGGAGACGGTTGCCGCCGGCGTCCAGCAGGGCCCGGTGGAAGGCGATGTCGGCCTCGACGTAGCCGCCGAGGCCGGGGTCCGCCGCCGCGGCCTCCATGGCGGCCAGCGAGTCGTACAGGGCTCGTACGCGCTCGGGTCCGGCCCGTTCGGCGGCGAGGCGCGCCGCCCCGGGCTCGACGATCCGGCGCAGCTCACTCGTGTCGCGCAGCAGGGCCGTGGCGTTCCCGGTCTGCCGCCAGCGCAGCACGTCACGGTCCAGGTGGTTCCACTGCTCCGGGGGCAGCACGCGCGTGCCGGTGCGCGGACGCACGCGCAACATCCCCTTGGCCACCAGCGCCTTGACCGCCTCCCGCACCACTCCCCGGCTGACACCGATCTCGGCCGCGAGCACGTCCTCCACCGGCAGCGGATCTCCCGGCCCCCACACGCCACCGGCGATGCGCCGCCCGAGTTCGTCGACCACGCGCTGGTGCATGGTCAGGAAGTGCTGCTCCACGATCTCTGCCCGCCCCCTGGACGCCATTCATCGAATCATTTAATGATTGCGGTACAGGGTACGGCCCGCGGGCCCACACCCGGCAACGCCTCATCGCGCAACGCCCCATCGCGCAGCGGACCGCCACCACGTACGCCGGAGCCACGGGAGTGCCACATGACCGACGGTCAGCAGACGAGCCGCCGCAGCCAGGCGTGGTTCGGCGCACAGGGCCGCAGCGGGATGCTGTACCGCTCCTGGATGCGCAACCAGGGGTTCGGGCACGAGGTGTTCGACGGGCGCCCCGTCATCGGCATCGCCACCAGCGCTTCCGAACTCGCCCCGTGCAACGCCCATCTGACCCGCGTCGCCGAAGCCGTCAAGCGCGGTGTGTGGCAGGCGGGCGGCTTTCCCCTCCAGTTCCCCACCATGGCCACCGGCGAGACCCTGATGCGCCCCACCGCCATGCTGTACCGCAACCTCATGGCCATGGAGGTCGAGGAGCTGATCCGGGCCAATCCGCTCGACGGCGTCGTGCTGCTGTCCGGCTGCGACAAGACGACCCCCGCCATGCTCATGGGCGCCGCCAGCGTCGACCTGCCCGCCGTCATGGTCACCGGCGGGCCGATGCTCAACGGCAAGTACCGCGGCCAGGACGTGGGATCCGGCACCCACGTGTGGAAGTTCGAGGAGGACCTGAAGACCGGGCGGATGACCGAGGAGGAGTGCTTCTTCGCGGAAGGGTGCATGGCCCGTTCAGACGGCCACTGCATGACCATGGGGACCGCCTCCACGATGGCCTGCATGGCCGAGGCGCTCGGCATGCAGCTGCCGGGCTCGGCGGCCTGGCCCGCGGTCGACTCCCGGCGGATGGAGACAGCGCAGGCGGCGGGGCAGCGCATCGTGCGGATGGTGGAGGAGGAGCTGCGCCCCTCGCGGATCCTCACCCGGGAGGCGTTCGAGAACGCCATCCGGGCCAACGCGGCCATCGGCGGCTCCACGAACGCCATCATCCATCTCACCGCCATCGCCGGCCGCGTCGGCGTCGAGCTGGGCCTGCGGGACTTCGACGAGCTGGTCCGGGCGGTGCCGACCCTGGTCAACCTGATGCCCAGCGGCGGGTATCTCATGGAGGACTTCTGCTACGCGGGCGGCCTGCCCGCCGTCATCGCCGAACTGCTCGGCGGCGAGCTGCTGCACGGCGAGCAGATCACGGTCACCGGGCGCACCCTCGCCGAGAACACCGAGACCGCCGAGCGCGTCGGCTCCGAGGTCATCACCTCCCTCGACGCCCCCTTCCAGCCGGCCGGCACCGGTATCGCCGTCCTCCGCGGCAACCTGTGCCCCGACGGCGCCGTGATCAAGCAGTCCGCGGCGTCCCCGCACCTGCTCACCCACCGGGGCCCGGCGCGCGTCTTCGACTCCCCCGAGGCCTACCACGCCGTGGCCGACGACCCGGACCTCGACGTCGACGAGAACACCGTCATCGTCATCCGCAACGCCGGCCCCAGGGGCTACCCCGGGATGCCCGAGGTGTCCAACGTCCCGCTCCCCGCCAAGCTGCTGAAGGCCGGCGTCACGGACATGGTGCGCGTCTGCGACGGCCGCATGAGCGGCACCGGATACGGGACGGTGGTCCTGCACGTGGCGCCCGAGGCCGCCGTCGGCGGACCACTCGCCCTGGTGCGCGACGGGGACCCCGTCGTCCTCGACGTCCCGGACCGCACCCTGCGCCTGGACGTGGACGACGCCGAGCTCACCCGGCGCCGGGAGGCCTGGCGGGCACCCGCCGGGCGGTACGCCGGCGGCTACGCCTGGCTCTACACCCAGCACGTGGAACAGGCCGACCAGGGCGCCGACTTCGGCTTCCTGCGCGGAAGCCGGGGACACGAGGTCCCCCGCGACTCCCACTGACCCCGCCCCGGGGCACCGCGCCCACTTTCACGTCACCTCGCGCCCTCTCGCGTCAGCTCGCGCCCCTTCGAAGCCAGGAGAGCATCGTGGAATCGGCAGCAGCGCGTCCCCGCCGGGCGCTCACCCCCGGCTCCGTCCTGCCGGAGGACGCCGGCCGGGCCGCCCTCGTCGCGCGCGTCCACGACCCGGAGTGTGACGGCCCGTGCGTCGCCGCGGTCCGCGGTGAGCACGTCGTCGACCTGACCGCCCTCGCACCCACCGTCTCCGGCCTCATGGAGCGCGAGGACGCGGCGGCGGTCGTCCGCGAGGCCGGCGGCGGGCAGGTCTGGCCCCTGGACGAACTGCTGGAGGCACCGCCCGGCCGCCGTGACGTCCCGCATCTGCTCGCCCCCGTCGACCTGCAGGTGATCAAGGCCGCGGGGGTCACCTTCGCCCGGAGTCTGCTGGAACGCGTCATCGAGGAGCGCACGGGCGGCGATCCGGCGCAGGCCGAGCGGGTGCGGGCCCGCGTCGGGCAGGTGGTGGGCGGCGCGCTCGACGGCATCCGCCCCGGGTCGCCGGAGGCGGACCGGGCCAAGGAACTGCTCCTCGCCGAAGGGCTGTGGTCGCAGTACCTGGAGGTCGGGATCGGGCCGGACCCGGAGGTGTTCACCAAGGCCCCGGTGCTGTCCGCGGTCGGCACCGGCGCCGACATCGGCGTGCTCTCCGCCTCGGTGTGGAACAACCCCGAGCCCGAGGCCGTGCTCGTCGTGGACTCGCGCGGCCGGGTACGCGGCGCGACGCTCGGCAACGACGTCAACCTCCGCGACATCGAGGGACGCAGCGCCCTGCTGCTGTCCCGCGCGAAGGACAACAACGCCTCCTGCGCGATCGGCCCGTTCATCCGCCTCTTCGACGAGGACTTCGGCCTCGACGCCGTACGCGGGCTCGACATCGACCTGCGGATCGACGGCCCGGACGGCTACGTCCTGCACGGCAGCAGCTCCCTGCGCGAGATCAGCCGCGACGTCCTGGACCTGGTGGCCGCCACGCACGGTCCGCACCACCAGTACCCGGACGGCTTCGTGCTGTTCACCGGCACGCTCTTCGCCCCCACCGAGGACCGGAAGACGCCCGGCGCGGGCTTCACCCACGAGTACGGCGACCTCGTGCGGATCTCCAGCCCGCGCCTCGGCGCCCTGGTCAACACCGTCGTCCCCAGCGAACAGGCCGCGCCGTGGACGTTCGGCGTCGGAGCGCTGATGCGCAACCTCGCCCGGCGCGGGCTGCTGTGAGACGAACGGCCCGGAGACCACCAGGGGCCCGGCCCCGCGGGCCCCGTGTGCGGCGCCGCCGCTACTCCGGCGGCGCCGCACACTCCCGGTTCATGCCCGGGCGGCCGGCTCCTGCCCGATCGCGGCGTGCAAGCGCCGGGTGTGGTCCACATGGCGCTCGGCTCCGGTCAGCGTGACCCCGGCCGTCAGGCGCGGCTCCGCGCTGGAGGCGGCCAGGCGCAGTTCCAGCTCGCCCGGTTCGACGACGCGCCGGCCGTCGCGCCCGGTGAAGGAGGCGACGTCGGCGGGGACCGTGGCCCGGAGGCGCCGGGCCTCGCCCGGCTCCAGCGCGACCCGGGTGTAGCCGACGAGGCGCTGCACCGGCTGGACGACGGAGGCCACCGGGTCGTGCAGATAGAGCTGGACGACCTCGGTCCCGGACCGCTCGCCGGTGTTGCGGACGGTGAAGGAGAGGGTGAACTCGCCGTCCGTCGGGGCCTCCTGGGCGTCCACGGTCAGATCGGCCCAGTCGAACCGCGTGTAGGACAGGCCGTGACCGAAGGCGAACGCGGGGGTCGGGTCGAGGCTGGACACCTCGCTGGCGTGGGCGAGCCGCGCCCCGAGGTAGGTGGCCGGCTGGGAGCCCGGCCCGCGCGCCACGCTCACCGGGAGACGCCCCGAGGGATTGACCCGGCCGCTGAGCACCCCGGCGATCGCGTGCGTCCCCTCCTCGCCCGGGAAGAAGGACTGCACGATCGCGGCGGACTCCGTCACGGCGCGGCCGAGGGCGTACGGCCGTCCCGCGAGCAACACGGTGACCACGGGAGTCTCCAGGTCGAGCAGGGTGTCGAGCAGATGCTGCTGCGCGCCGGGCAGCTCCAGCGTCTCGACGTCGCAGCCCTCGCCGCTGGTGCCCCGCCCGAAGAGACCGGCGCGGTCGCCGAGCACCACCAAAGCGAGGTCGGCCTCGCCTGCCACCCGGGCGGCCTCCTCGATGCCGGACAGATCCCCGTCGTCGATCCCGGTGCCGCGGGCGACCGTGATCTCGGCGTCCGGGAACTCGGCGGCGAGCGTGTCGCGCAGCGTGGGCAGCTCGATGCCGAGCGGGGTCCCGGGGTGCCGGACGCCGATGTGCTGGGGGAAGGAGTAGCAGCCCAGCACGGCGGTGGGTTCGTCGGCGTTGGGGCCGAGCAGGGCGATGCGGCGCGGCCCGGCGAGCGGCAGGGTGCCGTCGTTGCTCAGCAGCACGACGGCTTCCTCGGCGAGTGTGCGGGCCAGCGCGCGGTTCTCCGGGCCGTCGAGGTCGATCCGGCCGCGCAGGGCGTCCGGATCGTCCAGGGTGCCCGGATCATCCAGGCCGGCCCCGCCGAGCGCGGCCGGCAGGGGGTCCCAGTCCGGGTCGAGCAGGCCCAGCTCCGCCTTCTGGGTCAGGACCCGGCGCAGGGCGCGGTCGACCAGCGCCTCCGGTACCCGGCCGTCGGCCACGGCCTCGGCCAGGGGCGCGCCGTAGGTCTTGACGTTGGGCAGCTCGACGTCGATGCCCGCGCGCAGCGCCGAGCCGGCGGCGCCGGCCCAGTCGCCCGCGACGCCGTGCAGGGTCTTCAGGAAGGCGACGGCGAAGTAGTCGGCGACGACGGTGCCCTCGAAGCCCCAGGTGTCGCGGAGCAGCCCGGTGAGCAGTTCCTCGTCGGCCGCGGAGGGTATCCCGTCGGTGTCGGTGTAGGCGTTCATCACCGACCGGGCGCCGCCCTCGCGGATCGCCATCTCGAAGGGCGGCAGCAGCACGTCGGCGCGCTCCCGCGGGCCCACGGAGGAGGGGGCGAGGTTGCGGCCGGCGCGGGAGGCCGAGTAGCCGGCGAAATGCTTGAGGGTGGCGACGATTCCCGCGGACTCGATGCCCCGCACATAGGCCGTCCCGATGGTGCCGACGAGGTACGGGTCCTCGCCGATGGTCTCCTCGACCCGGCCCCAGCGGGCGTCGCGCACCACGTCCAGGACGGGCGCGAGCCCCTGGTGGACGCCGACGGCGCGCATGTCGCGGCCGATGGCGGCGGCCATGCGCCGCACCGTGTCCGGGTCGAAGGTGGCGCCCCAGGACAGCGGGACGGGGTAGGCCGTCGCCCGCCAGGCGGCGAAGCCGGCCAGGCACTCGTCGTGCGCGAGAGCGGGGATGCCGAACCGGTTCGTGGCGGCGATGCGGGCCTGGGTGCGGGCCAGTGAGAGCGCGCCCAGGGCGGGGTCGACCGGGACGGTGCCGAAGGGGCGGGTCAACTGGCCCAGCCCGGCGGGCAGGAGCGCGTCGAGATCGACGGGTTCCTCCATGTCGTGCTGATGGGGGGCCACCTCACCGCCCTGATCGGAGGCGCCCACCCACACTCCGTACAGCTGGGCGGTCTTCTCCTCAAGGGTCATCGCGCCGATCAGGGCGTCGACCCGCGCGGTGACGGGGACGGCGGGGTCGTTCCAGAGGGGGTACCGGGGGCGGTATCCGAGGCCACGCTGGCGTTCACTTTCCTCCTACGCCCCTCGGGCCCCCGTGCAGGGAGCGACGGGCGGACGGTTCGACGAGCAGGTCAGGGCGGGGTGCGGCGTCTCCAGGCGGCGGCGTCGCCGCCGGTCAGCGGCTGAATCCGGCGGTCAGGCCGCTGAGCAGCTGGCGGCGGCCGAACGCGTACAGGACCAGGACGGGCAGGGTGGTGAGGACGACGGCGGCGAGCACGGCGGGGACGTTGACCCCGTACTGGCCCTGGAAGGTCCACAGCGCCAGCGGCAGGGTCCGCAGGTCCGGGCTCTGCGTGAGGACCAGCGGCAGCAGGAATCCGTTCCAGATGGTCAGCGCGTTGAAGATGGTCACGGTGAGGATGGCCGGCCGGGTCAGCGGTGCCGCCAGCCGCCACAGCGTCGCCCACTCGGTGGCGCCGTCGACCCGCATCGAGTCGAAGAGCTCCTTGGGCACGTCGCGGATGAAATTGGCGAGCACCAGCACGGACAGCGGAATGGCGAAGGCGATCGACGGGAGGATCAGCGCCGGCAGGCTGTCGTACAGGTTCAGCCTGATGATGATCAGGTAGACCGGGATCACCGTCGCCTGCAGCGGGATGGCCAGGCCCATGAGGAACAGCCCGTTCATCGCCCGCAGGAACCGCATGCGCCAGCCACGCACGATCGCGTAGGCGGCCATGAAGGAGAACGCGACCGCCGGTACCACGGCGCCGGCGGTGACCACGACGCTGTTCACGAAGTACCGGAGGAAGTCGGACTCGATGACCAGCCGGTAGTTGTCCAGGGTGGGGCTGCCCGTGGGCACCAGCGGGTTGCTCGCGTAGTAGTTGCTCTGGGCCTTGAGGCTGGTGATGAGGGTCCAGTACAGGGGTACGGCGACGACGGCGAGCCAGAGCCATCCGGCCAGCCCGCCGGCCCAGTTGCGCCGGCGGGCGGGCTGCGGGGAACGGTGCTGCCGCTCGCGGTGCGCGGCCTTCTGCGGTCGTCGCGGCTTGGTCAGCGTGGTGGTCACGTCAGGCCCCCTCGAGTTGGCTCGCGCCGGCGTCCCGGCCCCCGAGCCGGCGCAGCAGCAGGGCGAGGGCCAGGCCCACCAGGACGAGGATGACCGCGATGGCGCTGGCCGGTCCCATCAGGCTGGCCTGGAAGCCCCGCTTGTACATGTCCAGGGCGAGGACCCGGGTGGCGTCGCCGGGGCCGCCCGCGGTCAGGACGAAGATGAGGTCGAAGAAGGTCAGCGACCCGACCACCATCAGCGTGGACGAGGTGATGATGGTGTACTTCAGCTGGGGCAGCGTGATGCCGAAGAACTGCCGGATCCGTCCGGCCCCGTCCAGCTGCGCCGCCTCGTACAGGGACTTCGGGATCTGCTGGACACCACCCTGGTAGATCAAGGTGTGGAACGGGATGAACTGCCAGGAGACGACGAAGACGACGACCCCGAAGGCGAGCCCGGGGCGCCCCAGCCAGTCCTGGCTGAGCAGCGGGATCCCCAGCCCGGCGCCGAGCCCGAAGTTGGGGTCCAGCAGGGCCTTGTACGCGATCGCGATGGCCGCGGAGCTGAGCATCAGGGGGACGAAGTACACCACGCCCAGCACCGCACGGTAGCGCTGCCGGCCCGCCAGGAAGGCGCCGAGCAGGATGCTCAGCGGCGTCTGGACGGCCCAGGACAGGGCCATCACCGCGAACGTCACCCAGAGGGCGTGCGGGAGTCCGGGGTCGGTGAGCACCGCGCGCCAGCTGGTCAGCCCCGACGGGCGGATGGTGCCGATCCCGTCCCACGTGGTGAAGCTCAGCGCCAAGACACCGACGAGCGGAATCACGGCGAAGCCGACGAAGACCACCAGCGCCGGCGTCGCCAGCCACGGCAGGATGCTGCGCGGTTCGCGACGTGGCGGGTGGCCGGTGAGCGCGCTCATTTCCCGATGACCGCGTTGAGGTTGCGGGCGAACTGCTCGGGGGAGATGGACAGCTGGAACAACTTGACGATGTTGTCCAGCAGGGTCTCGGCGGCCGTCGGGCTGAGCGCCTGGTCCCAGGACTGGACGAACACCTCGGCCTTGCTGGCGATGTCGTAGGTGAACCGCAGGAAGTCGGCGCTCTCGGAGGCGGCCAGCAGCTTCTCCGTGCCCAGTCGGATCGGGACCGACCCGTTGTCGATCCACTGCTTCACCTCGGCCTCCTGGAGGACGCCGGTGGCGAAGAAGTCCTTGGCGATCTTCTTCTGCTCCGCGCTCGCCTTCGAGGAGATGGACAGGTACTGGGCGGGGTTGCCGACCGTGTTACTCGGATCGCCCTTGCCGCCCTCGACGGGCGGGAAGGTCATGTAGCCCAGGCCGCCGCCGGAGACGAAGTCCCCGCCGTCGGTCTGCTGGATGCCGTACGACCAGGCGCCGTGCAGCATCATCGCGGCCTTGCCGGTGTACAGCAGTGCCTGGTCGGCGTTGGAGTCCGCGGTGATCGAGGAGAAGCCCTTGATGAACCCGTCGGCCTCGACCAGCTCCTGCGCCTTGGTCAGCGCCTTGATGGCGTCAGGGTGGGACCAGGCGTCCTTCTCGCCCTCGATGACGGCCTGGAAGACCTCGGAGCCGCCGATGCGGTCGAACAGGAACTCCAGCCACATCATGCTCGTCCACCGGGACTGACCACCGAGGGAGAACGGTGCTATGCCCTTCGCGTTGAACTTGGGCACCAGCGCCATGATGTCGTCCCAGGACTCCGGCGGTTCCACGCCGACCTGGTCGAAGACCTTCCTGTTGTAGTAGAGGATGATCGGCTGCACGGTCTCGCACGGCATCGCGTAGATCTTGCCGTCGACCGTCGCCGCGCCGAACGAGGACGGGAACAGCCCCTCCTTGACGTCGGAGTGCTCCTCGAAGAACGAGGTGAGGTCCTCGACCTGGCCCGCCTCCGCGTAGGTGCGCAGGGTCCCGCCGCCCCAGCCCCAAATGATGGTGGGCGCCTGCCCGGAACCGATGGCGGTCTTGATCTTCGTCTTGTACGCGTCGTTCTGGAAGGTGGTGTCCTTGATCTGCCCGTCGGGGTGGGCCTTGTTGAACGCGTCCACCGCGCCGGCTCTGGCCGTTTCCTGCGGCTGGCCGTTCAGGTACCAGTACGTGGCCCCGCCACCGCTCCGGCCGGGCCCGGACGAGCCGCCGCAGGCCGTCAGCGCCGCGGAGACCGGCACGCCGGCGGCCAGGGCGAGGAGGGTACGTCGGGAGAGCGCCATGTCTTTTCTCCGTACTCGAGAGCCGCCGGCTTCTCGTGAGTCATGGTGAAAGGTTTTCGAAACAGCCTTCTCTGAGCCCTGTCCGTGCAAATTAGGTTTCGGGTCGAGCGACTGTCAAGGTACGTGCGGGCACGTTGTCGCGCGGCAAGTCGCTGCATAACATCAGGTGGAGGAGGGCTCTGAGGGTCTTGACAGGGACCGAAACTGTTTCGAAATGAACCGCGTCGGGGAGTGCCGTGGCCGGCCGGTCCACCGGCCTCGGTGCAGGTCCGCCGCCGTTCGGGCTGCCGGGCCGGACCGCCCGGCAACCGGCCCGGCGCGCCGGGGTGCCGCCCCTGGAGCCGGGCGCGGGCGCACGTGGCCGGGACGGCGTGCTGCACGGTGATCGGGTCGCGTTCCCCCGCGATCGCCCACAGCTCACGCGGATCGGGGGAGGCGTCGAGGCGAAGGGCCGGTTGGCGCCTCCCCGGACGAGCGCGGCGCCGGATTGCCGTACGGTTGACCGGCTCCACCTGCGCCGCCGTCCCGACCGGCGGCTCACCACACCGGTGGACGTACAGCTGAGAGGAACCGATGCGAGCGAACGGCAGGCGCACCACGCTGGCGGACATCGCCCAGGCGGCCGGGGTCTCCGTCGCGACCGTGTCCAAGGTGGTCAACGGCCGCGGTGACGTGGCGCCGCACACCCGCACCCGGGTGCAGGAACTGCTCCACCAGCACGACTACCTCGCGCCCGTGTTCCGTCACACCGAGGCCGTCGAGAGCCCGACCATCGAGGTGCAGTTCAAGGGGGGCCTCAAGTCGTACGTGGCCGAGACCCTGGAGGGCATCGTCGACGCCGCGGCCGAACTGGGGGCCTCGGTGGTGGTCAGCAAGGCGTCCAGCGCCCCGCACTGGGCCCGGGACCTGGTCTCCGCCGGGCGCCGCGCCGTCATCGCGGTCACCAGCGTGTACACCGCGGCGCATCTGAACGAACTGGCCCGGTCCGGGCTGCCGCTGGTCGTGCTCGACCCGCTGCACCTGCCGGACAGCCGGGTCCACAGCGTCGGGGCGACCAACTTCGCGGGCGGCCTGGCCGCGACCCGGTACCTGCTCTCCCTCGGCCACCGCCGCATCGCCTATCTCGGCGGACCCGCCATGGCCGTGTGCAACCAGGCACGCATGCACGGCTACCGCGCCGCGGTGGAGGCGGAAGGCGCACAGGTGCCCGAGGCCTACGTCCGGCCCGGAGAATTCACCTACGAGACCGGGTTGCTCGGCGCCACGGAGCTCCTGGGCCTGGACGAGCGGCCGACGGCGATCTTCGCGGGCAACGACGAGATCGCCCTGGGCGTGATCGAGGCCGCCCGCGCCCGGGGCCTGCGCATCCCCGAGGACCTGAGCGTGGTCGGCTTCGACGACACCAGCCTCGCCCGGATGGCCTCACCACCGCTGACCACCGTGCGCCAGCCGCTGCGGGAGATGGGCGGTGCCGCCCTGCGCACCGCCCTCCGGCTGGCAGGCGGTGAGAAGGCCGAGTCCCACCACGTCGAACTCGCCACCGAACTCGTGGTACGCGCCTCCACGGCGCCGCCCCGGGGGCGGTAGAGGGCTGGCTGCGGAACGCGCGGTGTGACCGGCCGTCCCCGTATCAGGGCCGGTCCGGGGCAGGGGGGTGCGCCGAGTGGCCGCCGTCACTGCCTCACTGCCCTCACCGCGGTGGCAGTCGTGGGCCCGGGCGTACTGGGCGGGTGTCCGGCCGTACTGCTGCTTGAAGGCACGGATGAAGTGACTGCTGTCCGCGAACTGCCAGTAGGCGGCGAGTTCCGAAACGCTCAGCCGGCCGCGCGGCGCGGCCAGGAGCCGGAGACGGGCCTGCTCCAGCCGGCGGCGGCGGATGTAGGCGCCCACGGACTCCCCGGCCGCGGCGAACACCCGGTGCAGCGTCCGTACCGGGATGCTGAGCTCACGGGCCAGCATCGAAGGGGAGAGATCAGGGTCGGTGAGGCGGCTGTCCACGATGTCCTTCGCCGCCTGCGCCACCGCCCGAGCCGGATGGGGCTCGTCGCCGTCGAGCTCCCGCCGCAGCACACCCCTGACCAGCTCGACCAGGGCGTTGCGGGCGGCCCGTAGGCCGGCCGGGGAGAGGTCCTCCAGCGTGGCGGCGGTCATGTTCGCCTGGGCCATGAGCACCCGCATCTCGGCCGAGTCCGACGGTCCCAGCACCTGATGGCCGGCCGGCACCGGCCCGAGGAGTGAGGCGGGCAGGATCAGCACATCCGCCCTCGTGCCCGGCTGGACCTCGAACCGCGACGGCGGACCGTTGTGCCGGACGATGAACTGCCCGGCCCCCACGGTGGCTCCGCCGCCGCCGTCGTGCGGCCCGCCGAAGCGCCACGTGCCGCGCCGCACCACATGGACCAGCACCCGGTCCTCGACGTGGCTCCGGACCCCCTGCGTACGGCCGGCGAACGACTCGCTGTAGAGGTCCGCGATCACCGCGTCGTGGACTCTGGACGCCCGCACCCTGACCCGGAAGCCACCCGACGCACCCGGAGCGAAGGAAGGCAGCGGGAACGCGGCACCGACCTGTGCACGCCACGCGCGGCGGAAGGCGCCGATACCCTCTTGCGGGGTGCCCGGGGCCGTGACGTCCACCGCGAAGGTCCTGCTGCGGACGGCGGCCGCCGGCCCGGTACTCCCCGTCCCCGTGCCGCTCATCGCCTGCCGACGCAACTTCTCTGTCATTCCATGACGCTGATGTTCCATCAGCATGTCCCTGAGATACAAGCGCGCACCGTACGGATCTTCCTAAGGTGCACGGAGAAGCCGATCCCGGCAGGGGACACGGAGGCCGGGGCGTGTGGCGTCCGAAGCCGGCGCATGCGCAGCTCGGGTCCACGCCGTGCCCCCATCGGGGCGCCGCCCCGCCGTGCCCCGGGTCTTCCCCTTGTTGCCCCGCCACCCCTCCGGCCTGCCCCGGACGTGTGACACGTGAAAGGAGTCGGTTGCCTTGACCGACATGACGCCCGGCACCGCCGACGCACCGAACGATCCCGCGGCGGACGCCGCCGCCGTCATGGAGCTGCTCACCGGCGGCGTCGTGGCGCAGACCCTCCGCGCGCTGGCCGAGTTGCGCATCGCCGATCACCTTGCGGAGGGCCCGCTGACGGCCGAAGAGGTGGCGGAGCGCGCGGGCAGTCATCCCCGGGCCACCTTCCGCCTGATGCGTGCGGCCTCCTCGCTCGGACTCCTGAGCCACGAGGGCGATCGCCGTTTCGGCCTCACCGCGCCGGGCCGGGCGCTCCGTGCGGACGTACCGGGTTCCCTGCGCTCCCTGGTGCTGGTCCAGACCGGACATGCGCACTGGACGTCCCTGGCGCACTTCCCCGAGGCGGTGCGGCGAGGGAGCAACCAGGCGGAGAAAGCGCTGGGAGCGGAGATCAGGGAGTACTGCACGCGGCCGGAGAACGCCGGGGAGGCAGCGCTCTTCGCCCGGTCGATGGGGGACCTGTCCGCCCTGGTGACGCAGGGCGCGGTGGCCGCGCTCGACACCGCCGGCGTGTCCACCGTGGTCGATGTCGGCGGCGCGGACGGCCATTTCGTCCTGGCGCTGATGGAGGCGGACCCCCGGCTGCACGAGCAGGTCCTCGACCTTCCCCACGCCGTCGAGGGCGCCCGCCGCGAGGCCGGGAGGCGCGGCCTGGCGGACCGCTTCTCCACCGCGGCGGGCGATTTCTTCAGCGAGGTTCCCCCCGCGGACCTCTACCTCCTGAAGACGGTCCTGCACGACTGGGACGACGACCAGTGCGTCACCATCCTGAGGAACTGCCGGTCCGCCGTGCACGAGGGCGGGCGGGCGCTGGTCGTCGAGATGCTCGTCGGCGAGATCGGCAAGCCTGACTTCGTCACCCGGGCGGACATGGCTTCTGCGGACAGTTCTCGCGTGTTGCCGCTTGGCCCACGAAGCTACCAGAGCTCTTCTGTGAAGGCCCCGTCGACCGTGATCCGGATCTCCATGTTGAGTGCCTGCGCAAGGCAGGAACTGGGCAATGTGCCGAAGAGGACCGCCTCTCCGCCGGTCAGCAGGCCGTCAACCGGTCCCATGCGAAGGTCCGGGCACTGGTCGAACCAGCCATCGCCACCCTCAAGTCCTGGCGGCTCCTACACAAACTCCGCTGCTCGACGACCCCGATCACAAGCCTCGTCCAAACTGTCCTCACCCTCCATCTGGCCAGCTCAGACTGAGGATGGAAAATGGCTCAGTGGTGCGGGCTGTCCCCGAACGCCGTCACCGTAAGGAAGCGGATGGGCAGTTCGACCAGCCGCTCGGGCCCGTGCGGGGCCTCGCCGTCGAACTGGAGGGCGTCGCCGGGGCGCAGGGTGTAGCTGGACTTGCCGTGGCCGTAGACCATGACACCTTCGAGCATGTAGAGGAGCTCGGTGCCGGCGTGCTGGAAGAGCGGGAAGACCTCGCTCTCCTCGGTGAGGGTGACCAGCAGGGCGTCCATGCGCTTGTGGGCGCCGCGGAGGGACCCGAGCTGGGCGTACTCGTGGCCGATCTTGGTGCCCCGCCGCACGATCCGCGCGCCGTGTCCGGCGGGCACGAAGACCGCCTCGCGTTCGTCGTCCATGCCGCGGAACAGGGCGGTGACCGGCACGTCGAGACCGCGTGCGAGCCGGGAGAGGGTGGTGAGGCTGCACGCGGTCTGGGCGTTCTCGATCTTCGACAGCATGGCCTTGGAGATGCCGACCCGCTGCGCCATCTCGCCGACCGAGAGCCCGGCCGCCTGCCGGTACTCACGGGCCCGGACCGCGATGATGCGCTCCAGGGCCTTGTCGTCGGCTGCCGCTGCGGGTTCGGGGTGCTCGGTCACCGGCGCATCCTATGCCGAGCGCCCCAGCCGGAATCGGGAGTGGGGCTCGGCGCGGCCGGTCGCGAGGTCGGCCGCCATCGCGCCAATGAGCGGGGCGAACTTCGCGCCTTGTCCGGAGCACGGGGAGACGACGACGAAGGGCCCGTGGCGGTCGAGGACGAAGTCCTCGTCGGCGGTGGTGGTGTAGAGGCAGGTCGCTTCCGCGGTCGGGTCGGGATCGAGGCCCGGGAGACGGTCGCGGACGAAGCCGCTCACCCGCGTCCGCGACGACGGATCGACGACCCCGCTGCGGGTGCGGGCGGTGGTGGGGGTGCCACGGTCGTGTTCGGCGACCTTGACCGTGGGCAGCGGGCCGCCGTCGCTTCCCGACGGCAGTCCGTAGAGATGCAGCGCCCCGTCCCAGATCAGCGTCGGCCACTGGACGGACGGATCCCGCTGCCGGAAGTGGAAGACCTGCTGCTGGGTCACCTCCAACGGCGGTAGCGGGACGGGCAGTTCGAGCTCGGGCAGCCAGGCGCCCGCGGCGATCACCACGGTGTCCGCGACGACCTCGCGTCCGTCGTCGGTGCGCAGGAGCACCCGCTCGCCGCCCTGGACCTCGATGCCTGTGACCCGCGCACCGATGATCGCCTGCGAACCGTGCTCGATCGCCCGCCGTACGCAGGCCGCGACGGTCTGGTCGGCGTCAACCACACCCGCGTCCGGGTGGTAGAGCACCGGGCCCGTGATGCGGATGTACGGCCAGCGCTCCGCGGCCTCCTCCGGGCCGAGGAGTTCATGAGGCACGCGGGCAGCGGCAAGAAGGTCGGCGATCGCCTTCGGGTCGCGGTTCTTGCCCATGTCGAGGCCACCGGTCCTGCGCAGCAAGGGAGTTGAGCTGTCGACCTCCAGTTCCCGCCACTGCTCGTACGCCTGCCCGGTCAGCCCTACGTAGAAGGGGTCGGCGTATGCCCGCCGGATGATCCGTGAGCTGCCGTGCGAGCTGCCGTGCTTGTGGCCGATGTTGTACGCCTCGATGAGCGTGACCTCGTGGCCGCGCCGGGCGAGTTGCCAGGCGGTGGCCGCGCCCATCAGTCCGGCACCTACGACGGCGATCACAGGCCCTCCCCGGGGATCCAGTTGGTGCCCGCGAGCGGGACGCGGGCCATGGCGGCGGACTCGATGGTAAGGGCAACCAGGTCCTCGGGCTCGAGATGCAGGAGGTGCGCCTTGCCGCAGGCGCGGGCGAGGGTCTGGGCCTCCATGGTCATCACGCGCAGGTAGTTCGCCAGCCGGCGGCCGGCCTCCTCCGGATCGAGGCGGGCGGACAGTTCCTCGTCCTGGGTGGAGATGCCGGCCGGGTCGCGGCCGTCCTGGTAGTCGTCGAAGTAGCCCGCCGCGGAGCCGAGTTCACGGTACTCGGCGTCGTACTTCGGGTGATTGTCGCCGAGCGCGATCAGCGCGGCCGTGCCGATGGCGACCGCGTCCGCGCCGAGCGCGAGGGCCTTGGCCATGTCGGCGCCGCCCCGGATACCGCCGGAGACGATCAGCTGGACCTCGCGGTGCACGCCCAACTCCTGCAGGGCGCCCACGGCTTGGGGCAGGGCGGCCAGGGTGGGGATGCCGACGTGTTCGATGAAGACGTCCTGGGTGGCTGCCGTGCCGCCCTGCATGCCGTCGACGACCACGACGTCCGCGCCCGCGTGCACGGCCAGCTTCACGTCGTAGTAGGTCCGGGTCGCGCCGACCTTCACATAGATCGGCTTCTCCCAGTCCGTGATCTCACGGAGTTCCAGGATCTTGATGGCGAGGTCGTCGGGACCGGTCCAGTCGGGGTGGCGGCAGGCACTGCGCTGGTCGATGCCTATGGGCAGCGTGCGCATCCCTGCGACCCGTTCTGTGATCTTCTGGCCGAGCAGCATGCCTCCGCCGCCGGGCTTGGCGCCCTGGCCGAGAACCACCTCGATGGCGTCGGCGGCACGCAGGTCATCGGGGGTCATGCCGTAACGGGACGGCAGGTACTGGTAGACGAGGTGCTTGGAGTGCCCGCGCTCCTCCGGCGTCATACCACCGTCGCCGGTGGTCGTGGACGTCCCGACCTCGCTGGCACCGCGTCCGAGAGCCTCCTTGGCCTGGGCGGACAGGGCACCGAAGCTCATGCCGGCGATGGTGACGGGAGTGGCAAGGCGCAGGGGATGCTTCGCATGCCGGGTGCCGAGGACCACGTCGGTGTCGCAGCGTTCGCGGTAACCCTCCAGCGGATAGCGGGACATGGAGGCGCCGAGCAGCAACAGGTCGTCGAAGTGCGGAAGCCTGCGTTTGGCCCCCCAACCGCGAATGTCATAGATACCGGTCTCGGCGGCACGCTGAATGGCGTGAATGGTGGCACGATCGAAGGTGGCCGACTCACGCAGGCCATGGGATGCGGGTTCCAAGGTTCAACTCCTTACAGAGCGGGGGTGTGGCGCCTCTTTTAGGGGCGCGGGGCTGTATGGATGTGCGGCTCCGCCGCGTGGGCGCGACCGCCACAACCGGCCCGCAGACAAATAACGTCCTCCCAGCGGAGCTAATACGAAGCGGTGTTGTCGACCTTGAAGTGATACAGCGCCCTCGCCGACCCGTACCGGCGGAACTCGGCAGGGCCCTCGTCCCGCTCTGCGGCCTTGAGCAACTCGACCAGCTCCGCGAAGTGTTCGGCCCGCATCTCCTTCTCGACACAGTCCGCGCCGAGGGACTTCACCGTGCCGCGGACGTAGATCCGGGCCTCGTACAACGAGTCCCCCAGCGCATCCCCTGCGTCACCACAGACCACCAACCGCCCGGCCTGCCCCATGAACGCACTCATATGACCGACGTTGCCGCCGACAACAATGTCCACGCCCTTCATGGAAATACCGCACCGCGCAGACGCATCCCCGTCGATGACCAGAAGCCCCCCGTGGGCGGTGGCCCCGGCCGACTGGGACGCATTACCACGCACGCGCACCGTGCCGGACATCATGTTCTCGGCGACTCCGGTGCTGGCGTTGCCGTGGACGGTGACCGTGGCGCGCTGGTTCATGCCGGCGCAGTAATAACCGACGTGCCCCTCGATGTCGACGGCGAGATCCTCCCGGATGCCGCAGGCCACGGCGTGTGCGCCACGGGGGTTGAGGATCCGCCAGGCGGTCGCGCCCTGGTCGTGCAGAGCCTGGTTGAGCTCCCGCACCGGGGTCTCGGCCAGGTCGATCAGCGTCGCCATACGTACACCTCTTCCGGCTCGGGTTCGAAGATGCGGGCGTTTCCGATGCCCGGCAGGACGTCCAGCGCCCGGTACTCGGAGGCCATCGCCACCCACGCGTCGGTCTCGGCGACCAGCGCCGGCTTGCAGGCGATGGCGTCGCGGACGACGGCGAAGGAGTCGCTGGTGGACACCAGCAGCGTGTAGAAGCCGTCGAACCGCTCACACAGCAGCCGCAGCGCCTTCTCCAGGTCGGCGCCCTGTTCCAGCTGGTGGGCGACGAAGCGCGCGCCGACCTCGGAGTCGTTCTCGCTGTCGAACTCCACACCCTGGGCGCGCAGTTCGCGGCGGATGGTGGCGTGGTTGGCGAAGGACCCGTTGTGCACGAGGCACTGCCCGGGGCCGACGGAGAAGGGGTGGGCGCCTTCGGGGGTGACGGCGGACTCGGTGGCCATGCGGGTGTGGCCGACGCCCTGCCGGCCGGTGACGGTCGGCAGCCCGAAGCCCTCGGCCAACTCCGCCGGATTTCCGGTCCCCTTGAGTACGGCCATGTCGGTGCCGGAGCCGATGACGGTGGCGTGCGGCAGCGCATCCGCGACGACCGCGAGCAGGCCGGTGATCGACACTTCCGCGTGCACGACCGTGGTGGCGTCGGCCCCGATGGCCACCGCACCGGGCAGCGCCGCCTCGGCTTCGGCCGGCGTGACGCCGAGCAGCGAGACGACGGCGCGCCCCTTTGGCGACAGCCGCGGATCACCGTAGACCGCGACACCTGCCGAGTCGGGGCCGCGCTCGACGACCTGCCCCAGCATCGCGGTCAGCAGCTCGCCGAGTCGTGGTTCGAGTGCGGGCTCACGCAGATGGAGCCCCACGATTCCGCACATCTCAAGTCCCTTCAGAAGGCGATCGGATGATGGTCAGAAGGCGGTCAGATAGCGGTCCAGCTCCCAGGGGCCGACCGTGGCGTGCCAGTCGAAGAACTCCTCGCGCTTGAGGTCCGCGAAGTACCGGCTCACCCCGGCGCCCACCGCGTCAAGCGCGCCGCTGATCACGTCGTCGGCCTGCAGCGCCTCCACGGCGTGCAGCAGGGTGGGCGGGAGTTCCGGGCCCTTGCCGGCCGCGCCGGGCTCGCCCGGGTCGAGGCCGCGCTCGATGCCGTCGAGGCCTGCGGCGAGGGCGGCGGCAGCGGCGAGGTAGGGGTTGGCGGCGCCGTCTCCGCCGCGCAGCTCGATGCGGTTGCCGTCGGGGACACGGACGAAGTGGGTACGGTCGTTGCCGCCGTAGCCCGCCAGGCGCGGCGACCAGGTGGCGCCGGAGCGGGTGGAGACCGCACCCGTGCGCTTGTAGGAGTTGACCGTCGGCGCGATGACGGCCTGCAGCCCCCGCGCATGCTCGACGATCCCGGCGACGAAGGAGTAGGCGAGCGGGGACAGGCCCAGTCCTCGCCCGTCCGTGGCGTCGGGGAAGGTGGGATCCCCTCCCCGCCACAGCGACATGTGCAGGTGCATGCCGGTGCCGGTGCGGTCGGTGAACGGCTTCGGCATGAACGTGGCGGTCATGCCGCGCTGCTCGGCCAGCACGGAGACCAGATACCTCATGGTGATGACCCGGTCGGCGGTGGTGAGGGCGTCGGCGTGCTTGAAGTTCTGCTCGAACTGGCCGTTTCCGTCCTCGTGGTCGTTGGCGTAGTTGCCCCAGCCGAGGGAGTTCATGGCACTGGAGACGGCGGTGAGGTGGTCGTACATGCGGGTCAGCCCGCGGGCGTCGTAACAGGGCTGGGCAGCGGTGTCCTTGGTGTCGGCGACGCGGAGCACGCCGTGCTCGTCCCGGTTGACGAGGAAGTACTCGACCTCGGCACCCACCGACAGGGACAGCCCCTGCGCCGCCGCCCGCTCCAGCAGCCTGCGCAGGATGACGCGCGGTGCGTACAGCCAGGGTTCGCCCTCCACGTACGGGTCGCAGTGGACGAGGGCGAGGCCGGGCTTGATGAACGGGACGGGTGTGTACGACGAGACGTCCGGCCGGGCGATGACGTCGGGGTCGCTGGGCTGCTGGCCGAGCGCGCCCGCCGCGTACCCGGCGAACCCGACGCCCTCGTCGCGGAGTTCCTCGACGGCCTGGGCCGGGACGAGCTTGGCGCACGGCTTGCCGGTCAGGTCGACGAAGACGGCCAGCACGAACTCGATGCCGTCGGCGCGGACCAGCTCGGCGAGATCGGGGTTGTCCGCTTCGGGGTCGGTCGTCATGGGGCCCTCCCTGCTCGATACCGGATGTCCACTGTGGTGAATCGTTGTTGCATATGAGTAGACACGCTTGACGTTGCAGGGAGATTTCCGCCGTGGAAGGTCCCCGTAAGCCAGTGGCAGGTCCGTGCAGACCGAAGGGCCGGGCCCCGCCCCCGAGGAGGCGGAACCCGGCCCTGATGCACCGTCTTTCTTATGGCTCTGCCTTCGTTCTTGACCGATACGAGCACGACGAGCCGTTTCCGGTCGTCAGCAGCCGCCATGAGCAGGTGGTGCAGCAGTATGGAGTTCACCACGGGATGCGTCTCGAACAGCTTGCGGTCCGGCTTCTGGAGGCCCAGGCAGGTCACGTCGCTGTTCAGGATCCTCAACAGGGGACCGAAGGCCTTCTGCGCGAGCCACACGGGAAGCTTCGGCCCGCCGTCGGCAGGGGTGTCCGCCGCACGGCCCAAGACGTGCCTGGGAATGAACCCGTAAACGCGGCACATGCTGATCACCACGTGGCCCGCGGTCCGGGTGGCGTCGCACGCGATGTCACAGCCGGAGGCGCCCGCCCCCACCACCAGTACTCGCCTGCCCCGGAACTCATCCGCGCTCCGGTAGTCGACGCTGTGCCTGATCTCTCCGGTGAAGTCGCCCGGAACATCAGGGATGTCGGGGTAGCACTGCGACCCGGGACACACCACGACCTGGCCGTGGACGGTCTCCTGCCCGTCAGCCCAGGTAACCGTCCAGGTGCCGTCAGCGTTCTTCTCCACGCCACGGACCTCGACACCGGACTCGATCCGGTCCGTCAGCCCGTACGTTTCGGCGAAGGACGTCAGGTACGACAGGATGCCGCGGTGCGAGGGACAGTCCGCGCAGTGGTCCGGCATCGGACAGCCGCCGAAGGCCGTGAGGGTCCTGCTGGAGTTGAAGTAGGCCGACTCGTACATCGGTTGCCGGGATCGTCCATGCCCCAGAGCCCTCCCAGCCGGGCGTGCCGCTCAAGGTGCATGTACGGCAGGTCCCGCTCCGCCAGCGCCCTCGCGACCGCCGGCCCCGCGGGTCCCGCCCTGATGACGCACGTGTCATGCCGGGTTTCACTCATTGTTCGACCTCCTTCTCCCTCACGCCTCAGAGGCGTTCGCCCGCACTCCTCGCAGGCGTTGCCGGGAACCTACGCACCCGGCGTCGGGCAGGAAATGACCTGTGCGGCCACAGAGGGGACCGCAGCGGGCGGCCGTCGCAGTCGACCCAATCGATATGATCGATCGACTGGATCAATGGACTAAGTCGGTATGATGTCCTCATGGCACATGTTTCCGCGGCTGAACGCCGCCCTCAGCTGATCAAGGCGGCGATCGACCTGATGACCCGGGAGGGCATCGCCGCCGGAAGCACCCGCGCCATCGCCGCCGAGCTCGGCGTGGCCCAGGCGACGGTGCACTACACCTTCGGCACCAAGGAAGATCTGTACAAGGCCGTCATGGAACAGCTCACCGAGGAGCTGGTCGCCCAGGTCGAGCGGGCCGCGCCTGCGGACGCGGGCTTCGAGGAGACGGTCGCCGCACTGGCCGCCGCACTGTGGCGCACGGTGCACGAGACACCGGCGAGCCACCAGTTGCTCACCGAACTGGCCATGTTCGCGCTGCGGACACCGCACCTGCGCGAGGCTCTGGAGAGCCACCACCGCGAGGTCACGAAGGTGACGACGAAGCTGGTGGCGGAGGCCGCCGACCGCACCGGCCATGCCCTTGCCCATCCGGCGGAGGCCATCGCCCGGTTCTTCCTCGCCGGCTTCGACGGGCTCACGATGCAGCACCTCTCCCTGCCCGACCAGGAAGCCGAACTGACCGGCCTGCAGGTGTTGGTCTCCACCATCGTGGCCCTGGCCGACGGCCGACTGGACCTGGTGGCCGTACCCACCGCCTAATGGGACTTGCCGGGTCGGCGAGACTCGGTGCCGTAGCCGCCAGCAGGTGAGCACTTTCGCTGCCTGAAGCATGTGACTTCCGGAGTCAGACCGTGCCCCTGCTGGTCGGCCGGGAGGCCAGACCGTTGATGGGGTGGCGTGCCCGCCGTGCAGTGGGGCGTGAGCACTGGATCCATTAGGCCGCGTGCCGCGCCTTCCGCAGGCTGCAAGGAGCGAAGGACCTGACCAAGAGGACGAGTTGCTGCTGATCGGCGATGTCTGGGCCGAAGACCATCACGATGTCGAGGTCCAGGACGAGGCAGGCCGGAAACTGGCCGTGGCGAGGCTGCTTGAGGGCGTGGAGGGGATCGCGAAGCTGCACGAGCCGTCACGAAGCACGGCGGTGAGCACCCGGACGCCGCTGCGGTGGTGGTCGGGACCGAGACCGACCGCGGCTCCTGGGTGCAGGCCCTGATCGCCTCCGGCTACCGGGTCGCGGAGGTCACCGGCGCCCGGGTGCTCGCCGAGTTCGGAGACGATCCCCCCGCTACGCCGATGCGAAGGCCCGCAAGAACTACGCCGGCACCAGTCCCATCACCCGGGCCTCCGGCAAGAGCCACACCGTCCAGGCCCGCTACGTCCGCGACAACCGCCTCGCCGACGCGTTGCAGACCCAGGCGTTCTCCGCCCTGCGGGCCTCACCCGGCGCCCGCCGCTACTACGCCAAGCAACGCACCCGCGAGATCGGCTACAACCCCGCTCTCCGCCAGCTCGGCAACCGCCTCGTCGGCATCCTCCACGGATGCTCAAAACCCGCACTCTCTACGACGAAGCAACTGCCTGGTCGCATCACGCCCACCCCCTTGCCGCTTGACACCAAACGACATGGGGTGTCTGACCCGACCACCGCCCTCGATCGAGGCCGCCGCCGTCACCCGACGCCGGCCGGCCTCGGCGCGTCCCCGGCACAAACACATGCACAAGGACGAGGCCCCAGCCAGGCGGTGTCAACCGCTCGGGCCGGGGCCTCGTCCTCTCGGGTGCGGGGTCGGTTCAGGAGACCGGACGGGCCTCCCTCCGCTCCTCCAGTGTGGTCCCGCGTCCAGGTCGGGCAGGACGCGGTCCGGCCGGCCCCAACCACCACTGCCCTCTGCCGCGGTGAGCGGCAGCCCGGCCACCGACCCGAAGAACCTCGACGGCCGGAGCACCGGCCTGTACCGGTGAGGAACGGATGCCGACGCGCGCGTCCCGGCGCCCCCGCCCGTCAGGCCATGGGCGCCTTCCGCAGTTGCGGTTCATCGGACGCCGCCGCGCTGGCGACCGTCATCCTCAGCAGGGGCAGTGAGGCGACGAATGTGCCCAGCGCGAGGACAACACCGAGGACGCCTGCTCCCGCCCCGTCAAGCACGGCGCCGACAGCGAGCGGCCCGAGGCCGGTGCCCAGCGCGCCCGCCCCGCTGAGGGACGCCACCAGGCGGCCGGTCGGGTCGATGACCGCGGCGGCGGCCAGCATCTGCACCAGCACCGCGAGTTGGCAGGCCTGCCAGACGACGGCCGCGACGATGAACAGCACGGGGTCGTGGGTGGTGATCAGCACGGCCATCGCGAGGGCCTGTACCCCGACGAAGGCGGCCATCGACCGCATACGCCCGAGTCGCCGCGCGGCGAGCGGGCCGACCACAGCTCCGGCGAGCGCCACCACACTCGAGATGGCGAGGACGGCGGACACGGCCGTGTGCGACATACCGGTGTGCTGGCGGCCCAGGACCGAGGCGTACGACCACGCGCCCTGGGTGACGGCCCACAGCAGCGCCGTGCCGCACAGCAGGAGCAGCGCGGGGCGCGTCCCGACCTCCCCGTCCTTGCCGACCGCCCCGGCCTTGCCTCCCTCGTCCGCGGGACCCGCGCCCGTCCCGGCAGGACCGTCCGGAAGCCCGCGCACCAGCGGCCAGGCGAGCACACAGCACACCGTCATGAGCAGGAAGCCGGTGCCCTCGCCCAGGTCGTGGTTGGCCGCGGGCACCGCCATGATCAGCAGCGCTGTCACGCAGACCGTGCCGGAGATGGTGACCGCGGATGCCTTGTCGGCGTCGTCGGTGGCGGCGAGTGAGGCGGTGGCAGCGGCGTAGACCGCTCCCAGCCCCGCGCCGATGACCAGGTTCGCCACCATCAGGTTGACGATGTCGGTCGCCGCGGTGGCGCCCAGGAAGCCGAGCCCGGCGAGCAGCAGGCCGAGTCGGGTCATCCGTACACGTCCTGGTCGGGCGGCCCGCTTGGCCAGCAGCAGGGTGCCGACCGCGGTCGCCATCAGCTGAGTCGCGGCCACCAGCCCTGCGCTGGAGTCCGATAGAGAGAAACGGGACGCGAAGTCGTCGACGAAGACGGGCATCACGTTCGCTCCGCCGCTGCCCAGAGTCACTCCGGCGATGAGCGCCACCACCACGCCGAAGGTCAGGACGGAGGCCTTCTGCGCCTTCACCGGCACCCCCGCTGTGAGAAGGGCTGCGAGAAGGAGGGGACGGGCACGGGGCCTCGGCGGGCCGCCGAGCATGCAACAAGCATGAAAACCTCACCAGTTGGGGCGGAATTCTTCGGAATGCGTTGCCGGACACGCGGGCCACGGGTGCGTCGGGGCACCCGTGGCCAGGCGAGAAGGAACGGCGGGTTCAGCCGGGTTCAGCCGGCCCAGACGTCCTCGACGTAGAGGCCGGACTCGGCGAGAGCGGCCAGCCACTTGGTGGCCTCCTCGTCACCCGCGCCCGTGTACGTGCGGTACATCGCCATGAACGCCTCCCGCACCGCGGGGGCCATGCGGCGGCCGTCTCCGCAGACGTAGACGTGTGCGCCGGCCTCTATCGCGGCCCAGACCTCGTCGCTCTCCCGCGCGATGCGGTCCTGGACGAAGAGGGCGCCGTTCTCCGGTGCGTGGGCGAAGGTCGGACGCATGCTGACGGCTCCGGCGGCCTCGGCGGCCTCGAACTCCTCGCGGTGCAGGTAGTCGACGTCGGGGTGGTCGCAGCCGAAGTAGCACAGCAGCGTTCCGGTGGACCCGGCGTGGTGGCGGTCGAGAACGGCGCCACGGAAAGGCGCGAGGCCGGTGCCCGCGCTGACCAGGATGACCGGTACGGACGGGTCCTCGGGCAGGCGGAAGTCCTCACTGCACGGAAGCACCCTGGCCTGGACGGTGTCACCTGCCGTCACGTTCTGGAGATAGTGCGAGGCGATGCCGTGGAACGTGCCCTCGCCGGCGCGGTGGGGCGCGGCGAGCAGCGACACCATCAGGTCGGCCTCGCCGGGCGTCGCGTCGGCGGACGAGGAGATCGAGTAGTGGCGCGGGCGCAGCACCGGCAGCAGTTCCAGGAAGCGTTCGAACGGCAGTTCGCAGGCGCGGTAGCGCTCCAGCAGGTCCAGGACGCTGTGTCCGGCCGCTGTCACCTTTTCGCGGAAGGTGTCGGGGTCGGCCCCGGCGAGTTCGGCCAGGGGGCGGCGCTCGGGCGGGCAGGCCGTGTGCTCGGCGAGCACGGCGATCTGCTCCTGGGTGGCGGCGTCCTGCAGTTCGACGAAGTCGGTCAGCAGGCGGCGCAGGGTCAGCGGGCGGTCGACGGGAAGGGCGCCCCGGCTGCGGCGGCGGGCACGCAGCCGTACGGTGCGGTCCAGGTCGAGGGCGAACCGGTCGGCGACCCTGCGGACGAGTTCGTCAGGGTTGCTCGGGAGTACGGCCAGGTGGTCGCCGGTGCGGTAGGTGACACCGTCGGGCAGCCGCAGCCGCAGGAAGCGCTTGGAGCGGCCCAACTCGTGGTCCATGTCGACCAGTTCGTACGCGTCGAGCACTTCCATGGGCTGTACGCCGTGCCGTGCCGCGAGTCCGCCGATGACGGAGTCGGTCGCGTCCTCAAGCTCGTACAGCCCCGTTTCCTGCTCGGCGGCGTCCGGCTCCGCCTCGCGCGCCGTCGCCGGGGCCCCGTACCGTTCGAGCAGGGTGGTCCACAGGTCGTCCGTCCACCGGTCCACCGTGCCGGCGAAGTCCCCGGAGGCGTCCGCGGCGCCGCGTCCCAGCAGTGCGGTGGCGCCGGCCGCGGTCAGCTTCTCGTCGATGAGGGTGGGGACGCGCTGGTAGGTGGCGGCCCAGTTGCGGTCGCCGACGCCGAGTACGGCGTACTGGAGACCGTCGAGCGAGCCGGGCGCGAGCCCTTCGACCCACTGGACGAACTCGGCGGCGTCGTCGGTGGGCCGGCCGTTGTAGGAGGCGGCGACGATCACCACCGGGCCGGCGTCGGCGGTCAGCTTGCCGACGGCGTCGTCAAGGGGCGCGATGGACGGGAGGAAGCCGCGCTCGTCGCCGTCCGCCAGGAGATCGCGGGCGATGCCCGCGCAGGTACCCAGGTTGGAGCCGTGCAGCAGGGTCAGCGCCGTGCCGCTCACGCGCCGCACGGTGGGCCGGTCCTGGCTGGCGGTCGCGCTGCTCGCCGCGACGGCGGGCAGGCGGCGCTCGCCGGCGGTGCGCCGGGCCAGGTTGAGGGTGAACTCGTCGGGCTTGATGGTGAGCGTCTGCTTGATCTTCAGCTGGTAGTTGGTGTGGTCGATCAGGCGGTAGCGGTGGATCACCAGTGCGAGGACCAGCGTCGCCTCGTGCAGCGCGAACTGGCGTCCGATGCAGGCGCGTTCGCCGTTGCCAAAGGGCTTGAACAGGTGGACCGGGCGGGCCTCCTCCTGCTCGGGCAGGAACCGGTCGGGGTCGAACAATTCGACGTTGTCGCCCCAGGCGGGGTCCCGGTGCAGCGTCGGGATGAGGATCTGGATCGACTCGCCCTTGCACACGGCGTACTTCCCGCCGATGACCGTGTCCTCAAGCGGCTCCACCGCGTACGCGGGCGCCGTGGGCCACAGCCGCAGGCCCTCGTTGAGCACCTGGCGGATGTACGTCAGCTTGCCGATGTCCCCGTAATCGGGGTCCGGGGCGTCCTCGTCGCCCCACAGCGCGTCCACCTCGGCCTGGGCGCGGGCCAGCACCTCGGGGTGCTTGGCGAGGTAGTAGAGCGCGAAGGACAGAGCCCCGCTGGTGGTCTCGTGGCCGGCGATGAGGAACGTGATCGCCTGATTGCGGATGTTGACGTCGTCCAGGGGGTCGCCCCCCGTGTCGCGGGTGTTCAGCATCCGCCCGAGCAGGTCGTCGGTGCTCTGGTCGCCGGACGCCCGGCGCTGCCGGATCACATCGTCGACCAGGTCCTTCATGAGGGTGACGTCGCCGCGGAACCGCTCCGTCTGCTTCCGCTTGAACACCTCCAGGCCGGGGATGGACTCGCCCTTGGCCTGGGCGAAGTCGAGCGCCCGCGCCAGGGAGGTGACGAAGGGGTGGTTCTCCTCCCCTCGGCCGAACGACTCGAAGTCGTAGCCGAAGCCGCACAGGCCGATCGTGTCGAAGGTCAGCCGCGTCATGTCGGCGGCGACGTCCACGGGCTCCGTCCCGGCCGCCTGGTCCCACTTGCCCACCAGGTCCCGGGCCACCTTGAGCATCGTCGCGTGGTAGCCGCGCATCGCGCCGAGTGAGAACGCCGGCATCAGGATGTCGTGCGCCTTCTGCCAGTTGGGCTCGTGATTGAAGGCGGTGAACAGGCCGTCTCCGCCGATCGCCCGGAGAATCACCAGGTCGGGGTGCACGTTCTTCTGGAACCGGCTCTCGTCCGCCAGCTCGGTGACGAGGTCCAGACCGGAAGCGATGTGGATGTCGCTGCCGAAGATTCGGATCTTGAACAGCGGCCCCAGCTCCTTGGCCTCGTTCATCACGTAGAGCAGCCCGTCGGCGCCACCGGGGATATTCAGCGCATGGCCGACCAGGGGCAGAGCGGGGCGCATGGGGATCGGCTCGGTTCCCCGCAGGGTCACATCGGTCATGAGCATGCCTTTCGTTCGCACACCGGCTGTCGTGGCTGTCGCTTGCCGCAACCATACACACGACCTTGTCGAGTGACAATGTCGATTGATTGTGTTGACCGACATGATCGACCGACGGAACCAGAACGGGGGTTGAGGCGTCAGGGGCGATGGCGAACGGCGGCCGACCGGCACTTGACGGCAGGGCTCGACATGTTTAAATGACATTGTCGAGCGACAAGGTCAATCGATCAAAACGATCGAACCAGCCCAGCGGAATCGAGGTTCCCCACATGAGCGTTCCGACCACCATGCTCGCCGGACGGCTTCACCTGGACAGCAATACGTTCGCCGTCGAAGAGGTCCCGGTACCGGTCCCCGGACCGGGCGAGGTCCTCGTCGAGGTCCGGGCCGCCGGAGTATGCCTGTCCGACGTCCATCTGATCGACGGCAGCCTCAGCCCGTCTTTCCCCGTCGACGCGGTAGCGAATTCCCGTGCCGTCACCCTCGGCCACGAGGTCGCGGGCGTCGTCCACACCCTCGGCCCGGATCTGAACGGCCACTGGACACCGGGCAGGCGGGTCGTGCTCCAAGCCGGACAGGCGTGCGGCGGCTGCGTCGGCTGCCTGCGTCGCGCATCGTGCCTGCGGCCGCTGACACGCGGCGTGGACTACGACGGCGGATGGGCCCAGTACGCGCTGGCCCGTGAGGACACCCTGGCCCCGATCCCGGACGACCTGCCCTTCGACCAGGCTTCGATCATCCCCGACGCGGTCTCCACCCCGTACGCGGCCATCGTCGAGACGGGCGCGGTTCGCCCCGCGCAGTCGGTCGGCATCTGGGGTGCCGGCGGTCTGGGAGCACACGGCATCCGGCTCGCCCGCATGGTCGGCGCGGCCCCGATCATCGCCGTCGATCCGATCCTCGCCGCCCGCGAGCGCGCCTTGGTCTTCGGCGCCGACTTCGCGCTCGACCCGACCGCGGACGACTTCGCGGCGGCGCTGGCCGAGGCCACGGGCGGGCGGGGCATCGAGGTCGCGTTCGACTTCGCCGGCGTGGGTGCGGCCCGCGCGCAGGCCACCGCCGTACTGGCGCCCGGCGGGGTCCTGGTGCTGGCCGGGCTCACCCCGGAACCGATCGTCGTCAGGGACAGCACGGAGTTCAGTTACCTGGGTCACCAGATCCGCGGCCACTACGGTTCCGGCCCCGAGCACGTGGAACAGCTCATCAGCCTGACGTCCGCCGGGCGCATCGACCTGGCGCCTTCCATCACCGCCCATGTCCCGCTGGCGGAGGCGGCGGACGCGGTCGCTCGGCTGGAGAAGAAGATCGGCGATCCGATCAGGTTCGTACTCACCCCCTGAGGGACCGAGCGCCCGCACCCCCCGAGCCCCACAGAACGCCCGGAGCCCCTCCGACGGCAACCCACTGCCACGGAGGGGCTCCGGGCGTTCCGTGTTCCGCCCGGTCCACCTTCCCCGCGACGTCGCGGGGCCCCACGCTCCCTCAGACGGTTCCGGCGGACGGCCCGCCCTCCGCGGGTGGACCGGTGTGGCCAGGAGTCGGGCGGTGAGCACCAGGCGCTGCTCGAGGCCCGCTCCGGCGGCCCGACAGGGCTGGATGAGAGCAGGCCGTACGGGCTCAGGCTTGCGTCGCGACGGAGCTCATCCGGCGCCGGATGGCCGTATGGCCGGTGCTGTACGTCTGACAGGCGGCGAATGCTCCTGGGCAGGCGGCACGATGCGGCGCGAGGAGTGGATGGCCTCGTGCGGGCCGCAGGGCTTGGCGGTACCAGGCCCGTACGGGAGCCGGAGGTGGGGGACGCGCCATGTGCCGTACGACCTACCACCGAGACCGGGCCCGGTCGGCGTGCTGTCGATCCGGCGGGCTCGGGAGCAGGGCGAGGTCGTCGTTGATGGCCCTGGGTGCTATTGCGCTACCTCCTCGGCCCGCGCCCGTGGAGCAGGCCGATCACCCAGGTGAACAGCCTGTCGGTCTTCTCGGTGCGGTCGAAGGTGGTCAGTGCGAGCAACGGCCTGAACCTCTGCCGGGCGATCGCCTTGGCGAAGGTGAACTCCTTCAGGCCGTCGGGCCCGTGGATGCGGCCGAAGCCGGATTCGCCGACGCCGCCGAAGGGCAGGCCCGGTATGCCGGCGAAGCTGATCACGCCGTTGACCGACGACATGCCCGAGCGGATCCGCTCGGCGATCGCCATGCCGTGGCGCTTGCTGAAGACCGTGTTTCCGAGACCGTAGGCGGTCGCGTTGGTCAGTTCGACGGCCTCGTCCATGTCCCGCACCTTCGCGACGGTCACCGTCGGTCCGAAGGTCTCCTCCCGCACCGCCAGGGAGTTCTCCGGCACATCGACCAGGATGGTCGGCTGTACATAGCGCTCGCCCACGGCGTCAAGGCCGCCGACCAGCGCGCGACCGCCCTTGTCGAGGGCGTCCCGCACGTGCCGGCAGATGACGTCCAGCTGGCTCGGCATGGTGATCGGCCCGATCTCGGCGCCGGAGCCCGCGTACAGACCGGCGGCCTTGGCCGTGAGCGCGTCGACGAACTCGTCGTACACCTGCTCGTGTACGTAGACCCGCTCGACGCCGATGCACGTCTGCCCGGCGTTGCTGCACGCGCCCCAGAGCGCAGCGTCGGCCGCGGCGGGGACGTCGGTGTCGGCGTCGACGATCAGGGAGTCCTTGCCCCCGGCCTCGATGACCACCGGTGTGAGTGTCTCGGCGCACGCGGCCATCACCTTCTTGCCGGTGGCCGTCGATCCGGTGAAGGCGATCTTGTCGGCCCCGGCGTGGCACAGTGCGGCGCCGGTGGCGCCGAGGCCGGTGACGACCTTGAGGACCGGACGGCCCACGGCCTCCTCGAATCGCTCGGCGAGCCACACGCCCACACCCGGGGTGTACTCGCTGGGCTTGAAGACCACGGCGTTGCCGGCCGCCAGTGCGTAGGAGATCGACCCGAGCGGTGTGAAGACCGGGTAGTTCCACGGCCCGATCACGCCGATCACTCCCAGCGGTTTGTAGGCCACCGACGCGGACTGGTTGAACATCAGCAGGCCCGCGGACACCGTGCGCCGACCGAGCACCTTCCTCGCGTGTCCGGCGGCCCACGCGATGTGTTCGATCGCGAGCCCTGCTTCGAGCGTCGCGTCGCCGAGCGGTTTGCCGGTCTCGCGGTGCACGGTTTCGATGAGCTCGGGCAGTCGCCGGACCATCGTGGCCTTCCACGCCGTCAGGTGCCGCCCGCGCTCCGTGAAGCTGAGGCCGGCCCACCACGCGGCCTCGGTGCGGGCGAGGTCGACGGCCGCGCGTACCTCCTCGTCGGTGTGCACCGGGTGGGTACCGACGACCTCGTCGGTGGCGGGGTCGAGCGAGTCGAACGTGGCGGCGGTGGCTCCGCGCCGGCTGACGGCTGCTTGGCTGGTAGGACTCACGAAATCCCTTTCGCTTCGACGTGGCATGGCTCAGAGGGCGGGTCGTTACGGTGCTTTGTGGGCGCCCGCGGGCCTTGTGGCGCTGGCGCCCGGAGGTTGGGTCAGGGCCGGTATCCGCTGGCTGTGGCACGGCGCCATACGTCTTCGAGCTGCTCGCTCGTCAGCGTTGCCGGCTCTCCGAGTTGGGCTGCCCGCAGGTACAGGCGTGCGAGCCATTCGACCGATTCGGCGTTGTGGACCGCCTCGGCCAAGGTGGCGCCACTGGCGACCGCGCCGTGGTTGCGCATGAGCGCGGCCCTCCGGTCGAGCATCGCGAGGCGCACGTTGTCGGCGAGCTCCTGGCTGCCGAAG
This sequence comes from Streptomyces sp. MNU89, assembly GCF_020982505.1. Taxonomy (NCBI): domain Bacteria; kingdom Bacillati; phylum Actinomycetota; class Actinomycetes; order Kitasatosporales; family Streptomycetaceae; genus Streptomyces; species Streptomyces sp. MNU89. The sequence goes on from NZ_JAJKLL010000001.1 coordinate 976,152, forward strand.
GTCGCGTAGGGCGCCACGCGGATCGGGCCTCCGAGCAGGAGGATGGAGTAGTGGACGCTCGGCAGCTCGTCGCGCACCAGGCCGACGGCGGTGGCCCACGGCGCGTGCGTGTGCACGATCGCCTGGGCGTCGGTTGTGCGGTAGATCCCCAGGTGGAGGGGGGTTTCCGAGGAAGGTGAGGTCGCGCCCGCGTCGAGGACCTCGCCGTCGAGTGTGACGCGGGCGATGTCGCCGGGTTCCAGCGTCTGGTAGCTCACTCCGGACGGCGTCACGAGTACCTGGTCGCCGACGCGGACGCTGAGGTTTCCCGATGTGCCGGTGACGAGCCCGGTGTCGTGGAGGTGCCGGCTGGCGTCGACGAGAGCTTGCCGGGTCTTCAGTTCGTTCGTGTCGTCCACTGTGTATTCACCGCTTCCGTTCCTGTGCCGTTGCCTCATGTCGTCGCAACGGGTGATGGCTTTTCGGGTTTGTTCGGGCGGCTCAGTGCGTCAGGGCGCCGGCCGTCACGTTGCGGACCACGAGGGGGAGCTGGCGTGCGAGTTTCCCGCCGAGCAACACGGCGTAGAGGCGGTGCAGGGGGCCGTCGAGGACGACGCCGTGGGTGGCGCGCATGCCCTCGCCGAAGGGCTCCATGTCGTGGGTGATGGTCAGGGTGGCCAGTGGCAGCCGGATGACGAAGTCCATGGCGCGTTCGTGTTCGACGCGGGTGAACTCGATCTTCTGGGCGGGGGCGCCGTGGTCCTTGACGAGTCCGGTGGTTCCGACGGTGAGGGGGCCGTCGATCTGGGCCCATGCGACGCCGGGGTCGTCGAGCTGCCACAGGGCGGCGGTCGTCCAGCGCTTCCACAGCTGGGCGGCGGTGGCGGTGGTCAGCTGGCTGTGGTGGGTGCTCCAGGTCATCGGCGTGCCTTCTCGTCGTGTGTGGTGGTGAGTTCGATGGCGGTCTCGCGGGCGGCGCGTTCGCCGGCTGCGACGGCGCCGTCCATGAATCCGGCCCAGCGTCGCGCGGTCTCGGTGCCGGCCCAGTGGATGGGGCCGACCGGCTCCGCCAGCCGGGCGTGCAACGAGGCGACCGATCCGGGGCCCGGTGCCGCCGTGGGGCCGCCGCCGAGCCATTCCTCCTCGCCCCATCGCTGGTCGGTGTAGCCGCGGGGTTCCAGGGCGCGTTCACCGAAGAGGTCCCCGAGCGCCGAGAGCGCGCGCAGCCGCCGTTCGTCGGCGTCCACCTCGTCCCACTCGCGTGCGTAGTCGCCTCCGATGAAGCCGAGGATGACACCGCGGGAGGCGTCGGGAGGGCTGGCGTCGAAGGTGATGAAGATGGGGCCCTCGTCGGAGATCGTCGTGCCGCTGAGGCCCTGTTCGCGCCAGAACGGTGTGTCGTAGACGGCGTAGATCTTGGACAGGATGCCGGGCGACCAGCGCTGTGAGAGGCGCCGGTGCGCGGCGGGGAGTTCGGGGACGAACCGGATCCGGCGTCGCAGGGCCGGCGGAACCGCGACGATGACGCGCCGCGCGGTGGTGGGGCCGTCGTCGGTGTGGACGGTCACGGCGTCGTCGCTCCAGTCGATCCGCAGGACCGGCGACCCCAGGCGGACGGTGTCCGCGCCCAGTCCTTCGGCGACGCGGACCGCGACCTCGTGCGAGCCCTCGACGAAGTGCTGCTCCTGGGCGCCGTCGCGGGTGTCGAGCATCGAGTCGAGCCCGCCAGCCTGGGCGATGTAGTGCAGCACGTGCAGCAGCGAGATCTCCGAGGGTTCGCAGCCCCACGAGGTCTTGCACACCACCGCCATCAGGTCCTTGGTGGCCTGGCCGGCGTGCTTGGCGGTGAGCCAGCCGCCGAGCGTCTGGGCGTCGAGGCCCGCCGCGTCGGGGGCGTCCAACGGGCGGCCGACGGGAATCCTGCGGCTCATCCGCTCCAGGGCGGAACGGATACGGGCGAGGTCCAGCAACGAGGTCGCGCCGATCGGGGGGACGGCCCCGCGGTACCGCTTGCGGTCCTTGCGCCACATCAGCAGGTTGTCCCCGGCCTCGTGCGTGAGGTAGCGGCCCACGCCGACCTCGTCGGCGAGGGAGTTGATGTGGTCGTGGTCGGGACCGACGAAGGTGCCTCCGAGGTCGACACGCGCACCGGCGACGGTGGCGGAGTCGACCCGGCCGCCGACTCTGTCGAGCGCCTCGAACACCTTCACGCGCAGTCCGTACCGCTGCAGGCTGCGGGCCGCGGCGAGGCCGGAAAGCCCGGCTCCCACCACCACGACATCGAAATCGACGCTGTCGGTCATGCTGGTTCTCCTTCGGGAAGAGGCTTGGGGGAAACGGAGAGACGGGTCGGGAGCCGGCGGGCGAGGGGCAGTACGAGCAGGAGCGCGAGCGCCGGTGCCACGAACCCGAGCCGGAGGCCGGCACCCGTGCCGAGCAGGCCCGGGACGACGGCTCCGGTGACGGCGCCGGCATAGTTGAAGATGTTGACGCGGGCGATGACCTCGTCGCTGCGGGCGGGCAGCAACTGACCGGCGGCCTCGAAGGCGATCGGCACCAGGACGCCGGTGGCGATTCCGGCGACCGCGAATCCTGCGACCGCCGCCGCGGCGCCCGGGCCGGCGACGACGAGGGCGCACCCGATCGTTCCGAGGGCGAGGGCGCCCACACCGACGCCACGTCGGCCCCAGCGCAGCACGGCCGGGTCGGTCACGAGCCGGGCGAGCAGGACCATTGCCAGGTAGGCCGCATAGCCGACCGGGGCGACGGCATCGGAGGTCTTCAACCCGTCGGAGAGATAGACGGTGCTCCAGGTCGAGACCGCCGCGTCCAGCACGTAGGCGACGAGGACGAGCGACCCGACAGTCCAGATCGCCGCTCGTGGAAGCGGGGTGCGCCGGCGGCCGGGCGAGGTGGTGTCCGCCGGGCGGGCCGGAGGCTGCGGCACGAGCCAGATCCGGCCGGTGAGCGCCACGGTGAGCTGCAGCAGAGAAGCGCCCCCGACCAGGGTCAGCGCCGAGACGCCGCCGGTGGCCAGAGCCGCGCTGAGGAGCGCTCCGATGATGCCGCCGGCGGTGAAGGCCGAGTACAGGCGGCCCATCATGGGCACCCCGGTGCGGTTCTGCAGGGCGACGCCCTGCATGTTGTTGCCCGCGTCGACCGTGCCCAGGCCCAAACCGTAGACGGCGACCGCGCCCAGGTAGACGACTCGGTCGGGGGCGAGGCTCATCCCGGCAAGGGCGGCGGACTGCAGCAGAAATCCGAGGCACAGCGCACTTCGGCTCCCGCGGCGCGCAGCGACCGCATCCGCCAACCCCGACCCGAACACCGCGGCGACGCAGACCCCGAGCAGACTCGCGGAGAGGACGGTGTCGCTGAAGTCCATGCGGTCCTTGGCCGCGGGAAGCGCGGTGACGACCGCGGCGTAGCCGAGGCCCTGGGCGGCGTATGCCGCGCAGACCATCAGCGTCGTCGCGGTCGGTCTCCGATGGCGGCTCATCGCGTGGCCAGACAGTCGGCGCTCGCGGCGAACGCGCGGACGTCGTCGAGCGTGTAGGTGCCGGCGTCCGTCCCGAGGCCGCCGACCACCTGTGCCGACGTCGCGCAGCCGAACTCGGCCGCCTCCCGCAGCCCGAGCCCGAGCGACCGGGCGCGCAGGAAGCCCGCGCTGAACGCGTCGCCGCACCCGGTGGTGTCGACGACCTCCACCGCGTACGCCGGGACCTCCACCACCTCGTCCGCGGTCACCACCACGGCACCGTGGGCACCGTGGGTCACCGCCACGCACCCGGCGCCGGCGCTCACGAGCGCGCGGGCGCCGGTGACCAGGTCGTCGGCGCCGGTGAAGCCCAGCACCTGCTCGTGGTTGGGCAGCAGGTAGTCGGTGTGGGGCAGCGCGGCGGCGATCCACTCCAGGATGCCCGGGTCGCCGGGGGCGAGGATGTCGACCGAGGTCGTCGCACCGCCCGCGCGGGCCCGGGCCAGCAGCGAGGCGGCGGCGTCGCCGCCCAGGAACTCCGGACCGCCGAGGTGCAGATGCGTCAGGTCACGCAGCTGTTCGTCGGAGACGTCGGCAACGGTGAACGCCGCGTTCGCCCCGATGCAGTGCCAGGCCGGGCGGTCGCCGTTGGGGCGGACGGGCAGCACGGAGGCCGATGTCTGGTGGCCCGCCTTGCGTACCAGGCCGGAGGTGTCCACGCCTTCGCGGACCAGGAGCGCCAGGAGAGTGTCCGCGAGGACGTCTTCCCCGATCGCTCCGATGCTGCGGACATCGGCTCCCAGTCGCGCCGCCACCAGCGCTGTCCCGCCGGCGGTACCCGCGGCGGTGGCGCGGATGGTCTCGACCACCTGACCGTTGTTGTGCTCGGGGATCGACTCGATCCCGATCACCAGATGGTCGAGCACGTGCACGCCCACGCACGCCAGCTTCATCACGTCACTCATCGTGTGTTTCTCCTCCGCCTTGCTCCGGCTCCCGGCTCGTGGTGCGATGTCCATCGCTGCGCGGCGGCCGGTTGCCTGGCCGCGACCACGAACGGTTGAGTGACGGTAGGAAGCGCCGTTTTGAATCTGGGCGCGGCGTGCCGCTTGTGGCAACATTTCCCCCCGTCGTGGCGCGAACGCGCACCCTCTTCGCCTCGGGCGGAGGGAGATTGCGGCGGCAGGATGTCGAGGAGGCGGACTGTGGAGAAACCCAAGCCGAACCAGGCCACGATTCCTCCGGTGATCCTGAACGGGTTGCTCGAACTGGCCGACCACGACCGAATCGAGACGGCCAGGTGGTTCGCGGGCACGGGCCTGGACCGTGCCCGGCTGGAGCAGTCCCGGACGCTGGTCTCCTACCGGCAGGCAATCACCGTGATACGCCGCGCCCTGAAAGAACTGCCCGCCGGACCGATCGGCCTCATGATCGGAAGCCGCGATCCACTCCTCACCTGGGGAACGCTCGGCACCGCCGTGCGGTCCGCATCGACGGGCGCCGAGGCCCGCAAGGTCGCCACCCAGTTCCACCAAGGGGCGGGCACGATGCTGGACTACATCGTGTCCCGCACGGACCAGGGAAACGTGGTCGAACTCCTGCCCCGCACCCACGAGCCGGACCTGCTGGTCTTCCTCAGCGAGGAGGCCTTCGCCGGGATCGTGGTCCTCACCCGGCTCATGTTCGGCCCGTCATCCGGCCCGCTGGCCGCGGACCTGTCCTACCCGCCGCCACCGTGGGCTGCGGCGTACACCCGACTGTGGCGCTGTCCGGTCACCTTCGACTGCGAACACACGACTCTCACGATGCCCAGTGCCCTCGAAGAGCGGCGCGTTCCCACGGCGAACGCCACACAGCTCGAGGCCGCTCTGCACGCGACGCGCGCGATCTTGGAGTCCGACCCGGTCGACGACCTCGTCGCAGCCGTCGAAGGCACACTTCGCCAAGACCTCCGCTCCCGAAGAACGGCGACGCAGGTCGCAGACGCGCTCGGCATGAGTCCCCGCACCCTTCATCGTCACCTCGCCAGAGCCGGGTACAGCTTTGGCACGATTCAGGACCGGGTACGGCGGCAGCAGGCCGACGTACTGCTGACGCAGACACGCAGGTCGATCACCGCCATCGCAGCCGAACTCGGCTACAGCGACCCGCGTGAGTTCCGCCGCGCCTACAAACGATGGACCGACACCACGCCCACCCAAGCGCGACAAAGCGTGCGGCTCTTTTGAAGTGAAGGTCGTGGATCAGGCGGTCCGTCTGCAACCGTCCTGGTCGGGGCTGGGACAGCAGCGCTGGAGTTGGTCGAGGTGGCCGGTGGTTCAGCGGTGGCAGCCGGTGAGCAGTCTCTTCCGCCCCCCTGCGGGCGTGGGGCGGCGCGCAGAAGGAGCTGCCGGGGAGGGGGCTGCCATGTCGGGTTCGGGGGCAGGCCGGCACTGCGACGACGGCCTCAACAAATGCGTAGAAGTACGAGACCGAGAGCGGTCCGCGTCGCCGCGTCACGCCGCGCGCTGGGTGGTTCTCCGCTATGTGGTGCTGACAAGTGTTTCCCTCGGGCGTTGGCGGTCGGACCGGCTGAAGGGGGTCTCCACCACGCCGCCGCCAAGTCGGCGACGTACATCCGAGGGGGCCCGCCGGGGTGGCTCGGCTTTGCGTGCCACCCCGGCCTGGAAGTGCCTCGCACCCGGCCTGGATGCATGACGGATGCGGTGGCACAGTCGGGTCGGCCGAAGAAGCAATCCGCTCCTCGGTACCGGACGGCGCGGTGCTGCTCCGGCGGGCGGCTCAGGGCCTGCGGGCTGCGATCCCTGAGCCCGGCTCGTCCATCCCCAGGGCGGCCGGGCACTGGCAGCCGACGCAGGCGGGCCGGTCAGCGACCGTGCGATGGCGATCGAGCCACCGCCGTGGAGGAGAACGCTGCCGAGCACCCGGCGTCGTAGCGTACAGGGCGGTGTCGGCCTACCGCCCGTCCGGCAGGGCGTTGAACGCCAGCAGGCCGAACACTCGCCAGGCCAGCGGCAGCCGTCGGAAGCTGCCCAGTTGGTCGAACTCGGTGAAGCCACCGAGCAGGTAGGCGTATGCGGTCAGATACGGGCGCGCGGTTCCCTCGGCCCATCCCGGGGCGTTCGCGGTGAACTGCCTGGCGCTGGTGCCGATCAGAGCGAGCCAGTCCTCGGCCGACCAGGCCCAGACCGTTCGGCGGCGTGCAGCACAGCGCAGGAGAATCAGGGCGATGGCGTCGTCGACGCCACGGCGGTAGCTGCCGTCGTCCGGGCACCACAGCGATGCGCGCACGTCGTCGAGCGGGCGAAGCAGCCGCCGAACGGTCTAACTGCGGGGCCTGCGGATCGTGACCGCCAGGGTAGCGGCGCAGGTCCGTTCCCAGGGACACAAGCGCCTCCCGTTCGTCGCCGGTGAGTTCGGGGCGCCGGTCGTAGCGGTCCGGCTCAACCGGCCATGGCCAGGACAGCGACGTGTCCGTCGTGGAGGCGGACGCGGCGGTCAGCGCGGTCACTGCGAGACCGCCTCCTTCATGGGCTCGCCCAGGCGGGCCAGCATCTGCACTCGCCAGCCGTGGATCTGCTCCATGCCGCGGCTGAGCTTGTCGGCCAGGTCCCGGCCCGAGAGGTGGAGGTAGGTGAGCGTGGAGTCGGTATGGCGGTGGCCGGCGAAAGTGGCGATGGCGTGCAGTTCCCAGCCCATCCGGGCGAGGTCGGTCAAGCACAGGTGTCTCGTGGTGTGAGTGGAGAACCGCGGGACATCGGCAGCCAGCGCGATCCGGCGGATCACCTTCGACCAGGTCCACAAGCTCAGCGGCTGGGCGTGGTTGCGCCGGGATTCCGACAGGAACAGCGGTCCGCGTGCCCGGCTGATCCGGGCACGGTGAGCGAGGTAGCCCGACAGCAGGACGCCGGTCGGCGCGGAGTACGGGACAACGCGCTCCAGCCGGTTCTTGGTCGTCTCCGCCCTTACCCGCAGGGTTCGGTGAGCCGGGTCGAAGTCGTCGGTACGCAGGGAGCACAGCTCTTCGCGGCGCAGTGCGGCGTCGTAGGCGAGGGCGAGCATCACGCGGTTGCGTATCGGCTCCTCGGCAGCGACCGCGAGGACATCCATCCACTGCTGTTCGGTGGGTATCCAGGGCAGCTTCGTCAGCCTCGGCACGAGGCCGCGCTCGTGCCCGCCGCGTCGGCGGCCGGGCGTGTAGCGGCCCCGTCCGACCGGGTTGGAGTCGCGCTGCCCGTCCTCCATGAGGAAGTCGTAGAACAGCCGGACCGGCACCAGGCGCTGCTGAATGGTGGCGTTGGCCAGACCCGAGCCCGAGTCGATCGAGACCACGTTCGCACCCCGACGGCTCGGGCGTGAGGTCAACTCCCCTACATAGACGGCGATATGGGCCCGGTTTGCAGTCAGCGGATTGACGTTCTCCCGCTCGCACATCTCCAGGTACTTAGAGGTCCTAACAAAGGTGTTGGACGTGGCGGTGGGTGATCAGGCAGGTGGCGAGGCCGAGGAAGGCTTCGTGGATGTCGTCGCGTCGTTCCCAGCGGATCCGCAGGCGGCGGAAGCCGTGCAGCCAGGAGATCCTGCGCTCGACCACATAGCGGAAGATGCCCAGGCCAAAGTACACTCACGTCGGCGAAACCTGCCTGACGTGTGATGTCACGAAGCGTCAGTTCCGGTCGTCTCAGCAGTTGTTCGACCCGTTCGCGGCGTACCCCGTCGACGATCGCCTCGTACGTGGTGCCGCACTCGGCAAGGCGACGGCGCAGGGTGCGTTCGCTGGACGCGTGCCTGCGGGCCTGCTCGAGGAACGAGGGGATGGCCGGCAGGCTCTGCGCGATGGAGATTTCCAGCACCTCGAGCAGGTCCTGCTGCTCGCGCCGTGACGTCATGTGCTTCTCCAGCACGTCGAGCACCGAGGCGTAGGTGATGGGGTTCCGCCCCGGCATGGCCGCCCGGGCCCACCGAGTGGGGATCACCATGCGGTTGCGGGCGGCGTCGAAGCGCATTGGGCAGCGGAACAGTTCGTCGAACGGGCCGGTGTCGCGCGGGGCGGGGAAGGTCAACTCGACCGCCTGCGGGGCGAATGCGGCTCCGAGGCTCAGACGGGTGAGGGTGACGACGCTGGAGTACGCCTCCTCGATCAGGAAGACGGCGACCGTCGGATCCAGCGCGGGGTCCGGCAGATCGGCGGACAACACGTAGCCGACGTCCTCCCAGCGGGCCGACCACACGGTCATCGCCCCGGAAAGGTTCTGGTAGCGCACGCCCGCCATGATGGCCTCCTCCTGAGTGTCGGCGGCCATCATGGCGAAGCCGAGCAGCCCCCACGCGGTCAGGTGCTGCGCCGCGCCCACACGCAGTCCCAGATGCTCGTCCCCGGTCAGCTCCACCGCCTGGCGGATGACGTCGCTGCCCTGCCGGTAGGAGACCCGCAGCTCGGCGGAGCCCATCACCTTCAGGTCCAGCCCTACGCTGTTCAGCAGCGGCTGCAGGTCGACGCCGTACGCGTCGGTGACCCGGACGAGGTAGTGAGGATGTTCGGCGCGATGGTGGCCGAGGTGCTGCGGCTGGTTCCCGGAGAAGTGACCGGAGCGGGAGCATCGGGCATCGCGTTCCCTCTCACCAGGGCGTTTCTCGCTTCACTGTAAGCAGCCAGGCCCCCGCCTGTCGCGGGCATGGCCGCCAGAGCCCCCATTTCGGCCTCTGACGCGCTGCACACGGCCTTTTCGCCCTCCCTACCTTTTGTGGAACCTCCCCGCCTTGCCGTCCGTGACGCATGGGACACCGGCGCGAGAGCGCAAGAAACGAAGGCTCACCATGACTGCACCTCTTCAGACCCCGGCTCGGCGACGATCTGTGCGCCGGAGCCCGCATGCGCCGGCCCGACGGGTCGTGGCGACGGTGTTCGCCGCCCAGGGAGCAGCGGTGGCCGCGGTGTCCTACGGATTGTTCGGTATGGCGCGCCTCGTTGGGCAGCAGGTGGTCCAGATACGGGAGCGCGGGCGCGATCCAGTCGAACAAGCCGCTGTCGCCGGAGGCGAGCAGGTCGGCGGAGGCGAGCAGGTCGGCGGAGGTGACCACACCCACGGCCCGTGCGGGAGCGAGAATCTTCGCCGCAGCCTCACCGCCCATCAACTCGGATGCGACCAGGTGCAGATGGGTGGCTCCGGCGATCTCCGTGTGGGGGGCGTCGTCCGGACCATAGGAGAGGTTCGCGCCCAGGACGTGGAAAGCGGGGCGGCTGCCGTCGGGTCGGATGGGCAGCACCGAGGCCGAGGCCTGGGTGTCGTCGCGGCGCAGGACGAGAGAGGTGTCCACGCCGTGGGCGGCCAGCATGCCCAGCAGCAGGTCGCCGACCGGGTCGGTGCCCACCGCACCGGCGGTGCCCACCGCACCGGCGGTGCGCACCATCGCGCCCAGCTTGGCCAGCGTCAGCGCGGTACCGGCGGCCGTACCCGCCGGGCTGAAGCGGATCTGGTCCACCAGTGCCGCGCCCTGGCCCTCCGGGATGGCCTCGACAGGACGGACCAGCACGTCGAACACGTGGGCGCCGAGTGCTATGACTGACTGGCTCATCAACGGCTCTTCTCTTTTCATTTCAGGGGGTGGGTGGTGCCGTAGCCGCGCCGCGCCGCATCGCGGCGGCGATGCGGCGGCCTGCCGGCGGGCGCGAAGCGCTGGTGGCCCAGCCGCGTGGGCGCCGGGTCGGCGAGCATCAGGTTCTCGGTGCGGTCGAGCAGCAGGCGGTCCGGCAGGCGGTTCTGGATCACCGCCCCTGTGACCTGGGGCTGGCGGGGCAGCTGTGGACGCGGGCCGGGGTCGGGGATCTGATCGCGAAGTTGTACCGGGTGCGGCTGACCGAGCAGGGGGTGGGCAAGTATCTGCGCCGGTGGGGGCTGTCGTTCCAGCGCCCGGACAAGCGGGCCGTCGAGCAGGACGCGGATGCGGTCCGCGTCTGGCGGGAGGAGACCTGGCCGACGATCCGGGCCAGGGCGAAGGCCGAGGGCGGGGAGGTGCTCTTCGCCGACCAGGTCGGCATCCGTTCCGACCAGGTCACGGGACGCACCTGGGGCGCCAAAGGAAGTACCCCGGTCGTCCGCCGCACGGGCAACCGGTTCTCGGTCAACGCGATGTCCGCGATCAGCACCAAGGGCCGCATGCACTTCATGGTCTTCACCGAGACCTTCGACGCCGACGTCATGTGCCGCTTCCTGGACCGGCTCGCGGGCCACTTCGACCGCAAGGTGCACCTCGTCCTGGACCGCCACTCCGCGCACCGCTCCCGCAAGGTCCGCGCATGGCTCGCCGATCACCCGGACCGCATCGAGCTGCACTTCCTGCCGTCGTACTCGCCGGAGCTGAACGCCGACGAGCTGGTCAACGCCGACCTCAAACGGAGCCTGCCCATGCGCAGCCGGGCCCGCGACCCAGGCCCAACTCGCGGCCGAGACCCGCCGGTTCTTCCACCGCCGCCAACGGCAGCCACACATCGTCCGCGGCTACTTCGGCGGCCCACACGTCCGCTACACCCTCGAATAGAACCGATTGAGTTTCGGATCAATAGAGACCAGCGGGAGTGCGGGGCCCACCCCGCGCCCCGTGCGTCGTGCAGGCTTCAGGTCACGGTCTGTCGGTTCTTCCCTCTGGTGATGGTGGGCGACGGCTGGTGAGGTCGATGACGCCGCTCTGTACGGCGAGTTGCTCTTCCAGGGCCGCGTTGGTCACCTTGAGCCGGTGGTTTTCGATCTCCAGGACGTGGACGATCCGGGCCAGGAGCTGCGCCTGTCCGCGTAGATCGTCACGTTCGGCTCGGACGCGGGCCAAGTCCTGCTGCTGCTTGGCCGCGCGCGCCCGCGCCGAGTCGGACAGCGCTTCGGGGACGATGGTGCGGGCCTTGACCAAGGCGTAGAACAGGGCCTTGAGGCCGGTGTGCTTGTGGGTGAGCCTATTGCGGCGCAGTCCGGCTTCGGTGGCCAGGGAGACGATGGTCAGCTTGCCGTCGGAGTGCAGCGGGGCGCCGATCAGCAGGCGCACCATGGCGTCGGTGATGGCCTGCACCTCTGCGGCGTCCTCGGTGTCGGCGTGGCCCTGAGCGTGGGTGAGGGCGTCGCCGATGAGCTGGGCCAGCGCCGCGCCGTCGCGCGGGCCGGGGGCAGCCGCGGTGGGGGTGTTCATCGGCGCTCCGTGGGTTCGGTGTCGGTCGGCTGCTGGGCTTCGTGACGGTGGATGATGGCGGTGAGGTGGGCTTTGCGCTGCTGTTCTCGGGCGGCGATGGGGTAGGGGTCGAGGCCGGCGTCGGCGTTCGCGTCGATCCGGGCGACCTCGGCCTGCAGGGCGGTGATCTGGCTGTCGGTGCGGCTGATGTTCGCGCACGCCGGGTGGGCAGCGGGAGTGGTCGGGGGTGCTGCGTCCGCTGTCGCCCGCCCGGTCGCGGTCGGGGTTGCACAGCGCGGTGAACGCGTCGTGGTTGCAGGTCAGGAAGGCTTTCGGGTCCTCGTAGACCTGGAGGCGGGGGTTGGCGACCAGCGCTCGCAGTTCTCGTCGTCCGAGGTAGGTTCCGGCGTAGCGGGCGGAGAACTCGGCAGCCGCGGCGCGGTAGCGGTCGGCGGCCGGGCCGGAGACCTTCTCGCCGACGTCGATGCGTTCGCCGGCCTCGGTGAGGGTCTCGGCCGGGGCAAGGCCCTTCTCTTGGTCCAGGACCTCGAGCATGTCGGCCTTCGAGCGGCCGGCGTAGGACTCCGACATGGCGGTGGCCGCGTGGCCGTACTGCACCGCGAGCGCGATCCGGCCGCCGGGCTGGCGGTAGATGAACCAGGCGATGGTGGGCGGAAGCGGCGCAGGGTGACGGCGCCGTCGGGATCGGGCGGGATCAGCTCGTGGGGCCGGTCGTGGGCGGCGGCGAGCTGGTTGGCCCAGGCGGTGAAGGCGCGGATGCGTTACACGGCGCTGTCGGAGGACAGGCCGGTGCGGGGCATGCAGGTGCCCTTGGCGTACCGGTAGAGGGTGCGGGTGAACAGCTGCTCGCCGTCTTCGAGTTCCCGGCGTTGGCGATGGCGCGGGCGACTGGTTCCAGCACGATCCACGGGTCCGCTCGTTCCTCTCCTTCGCCGATCGCGTTGCCGTCCTCGTCCAGCACTCCCTTGAAGTGCCGGCTGCGGACCTCGAACCGTACGGTGCCGTTCTCGCGCTCCACGCGGGTGCAGCAGCCGCGGCGCAGGGCCAGGACCTCCTCGGGCCGCATGCCGGAGAGGTAGGCGCAGCAGATCAGGGCGGCTGTGGACAGGTGCAGCACCAGAACGTCCACGTCGTCGAAGCCGATCTGCTCTCGCCAGCGGGCGGCTCCGATCCGGGCGGCGAGCGGAAGGTCGAGGAGTGGGGCGGGGCCGAAGCTGGCCGGGGTGAGCTCGTCGGACAGGATGCGGCGGGCGCGGGCGACCTGGGAGGTGGTGACGCCGAGGGTGCCGGCCAGGAAGGTGTTGGCCATCGGCGGCAGCGCCCCGCCGTAGCGGGCGCGCACGGCGGTGGCGCCGGGCGCACCGCTGGAGGGCAGCTTCTCGCCGGCCGCGAGCAGGCCGCGCAGGTGGGCCACCGCGGCCTCGGCGCCGCCGAGTGGGGCGCGGGCGGGGATGGCGGCGAGCAGTCGGCGGTGCTTGCGGGCGGCGGCCAGGATGTCTGGGGACAGGTCCAGGACCGTGCGCAGCGCCCACACCAGCAGCGGGCCCATGACGGCCGGGTGCACGATCGCGACGCTGTTCTCGCCGTTGGGGGTGTCGTCGTTGGTGCCGAGGAAGTCGGACATGACCGCGGCCGGGTCCTCCCACGGCGGCATGACCAGCCGGTCGCTCTCGGGCAGGTAGGGGGCGTAGGCCCACAGCCGCGAGATCACCCACAGGGCCTTGGCGTCGGTGCGCCACCGGCGGCCGAGCGGGCGCAGGTGCTCGGCGTAGGCCTCCAGATCATTGGTCGTGACCTGGGAGAGTTCGGTGATGCCGCGTCCGTCGAGCCAGGAGGCGAAGCGGATCCAGATCTGGAAGTTGTGGCGCAGCGTGCCCGGTTGAGTGGTGGAGCGCGCGGCCCGCTGCTGGAGCAGCACGGCCGGGGTGGGGATGTTCAGCTCGGCGAAGGCCGCGCGCATCAAGCCGGGCCGCAACCCGGCGGGGCAGCGGCTCCAGTCGATGACCAGCGAGCGCTTCGACTCCCTGGGACTGATCAGCGCCAGGCGCCAGGCCAGATCACGGAAACGCGGCAGCTGCTCCGGATCGAAGCCGGGCCGCAGTCGGTTGAACGGGAGGACGAAGGCGTCCGGGGCCGGGTCGACGACGTCCGGGCCTACGGGGACGGGCGAGGACGCGCTCACGGGTCGAGTCTCCGTTCCAGCATCGCGTGGATCAGCTCCCGCTCGCTGTCGGCCACGGCGGCGACCAGCTGGGGCCGCGCGTCGGTGGTGGTGTAGGTGGTCAGGAAGTCGCCGATCCGCGCGTGGGGCGTCGCCCAGTCCGCAGCCCACACCGCCGACGTCACGGCCGACCGCAGGGACTCCAGCGCCTGGTGCAGGTAGGCGATGCGGGGCAGGTCGCGGCCGGTGGCCACCGCGTTGCGGCAGGCGAAGCACAGCAGGAACGACACCGCACACGGCATCCCGGCCTGGCTGTGGTCGGAGTTGAGGAAGTCCGCGCACGAGGCAACCGGGGTGCGCAGTCGGCCGGCCACGATCCGGCGCGCCACCTCCACGTCGATCCCGGCCTCCTTGGCCACGAGCTCGGCACTCACCTCGCCCTCGGCGTCGGCCTCCGCGACCAGGCGCATGGCGACCGTCTGCCGGGCGGAGGCAAGAGCCTGGGCCAGCCCGAGCTCCACCGCGCCGCGCGAGGCGGCGCGGACGTCTTCGTCCTGGAGCTGGTAGTCGCGCTCGTGGGTGGCCTGGGTGTTGTTGCGGGCCCGACCGTGGTGCGCCTGCGCGCTGTGGCGCAGTGCCTGGGAGTTCACCCGGGCGGGCAAGTCGACGCCGCCGGCGCGGACCTGCTGCTGCCAGCGCCGGATCGCCCCGTCCAGAGCGGCACCGAGCGCGTGGTCGCGCAGATTCTCGCTTCCGCCGAGGCCTCGGTGGCCGACCAGGAGCTTCGTCGTGGGACGGCCCAGCGTCTCCAGGATGGTCCTGGCCGGCGCGGTCAGCTCCAGCACGTGCCGCAGTGCACGGCCGCTGGAGCCCTCGCCGACGTCGACGAGCGTGTTGCTCGCGTGCCGGCGACGGCCACGCCTCGCCTTGTCCGTGTCGACCTGGTGCACGGCAGGGTCCTCGCGGTCCGCGTTCGGCCACCAGGTGGGCACGTCCATCTTCTTGAGCACCGACAGGTTCCACGCCTCCTGCACGATCAGCAGCACGGCCGCCGCCCCGATTTCCGCCGGCGTCGCGAAGAGCCGGCTCAGCGAGGCGGCGTTGCCCTCGAAGCCGCACGCGCGCTCCGCGTACGCGGTCACCGCGTGGTCAGCGCTGTTGGGGTAGCGCGGAAGGTCCCCGGCGCGGGCCAGCACGTCCAGCACCTCACCGAGGGGCCAGTCACCCTCCCCGCGCTCGATCGCCCCTGCCCGCCACCGCTGAAGGACAGCGGTGTTCGCCGCGATCCGCAGCCGCCCGGCGCGCACCGTCGCGGCGGCCGCGTCCCGGATCCGGCGCAGTTCCTCCCGGGTATGGGCCTGCTTGCGCGGCCGTCCGCGCCGGGACGGCGGCCGACGCCGCGGCGTCTGAAGGAACACCCGGGTCGCCTCCGGCAGCCCGGGCGCCCGCCGTACGACCGCGGCCAGGACCCGGCGGACGTGGATGTCGCCGGTCCACTGCTTCCACCACTCCACCGTGATCTGCTCGGTCGCGGCGACGGGCGGCTCGGCCGCCGCGGCGTCCCTGAACAGCAGCCGCAGCGTGCTGGCGTTCGTCTGGTAGGTGTCCGCGCTGCCCCAACCCCGGCCCTGCGCGGCCAGCCCAGCCACCAGCTCCCGCCGGAAGTCGACGGGGCCGGGGCTGTCCCGGAAGTCGTACACGCCCAGCGGCTTCCCGGCGCCGCTGACCGGGCGGATGACCAGGCCGTCCTCGTCCAGCACCGGCGCCTTGCGGTAGTCCGTCGGCGGCAGCGCCGCCCGGCGCCCCCGCCCGCTCACGCCGCGTCCAGGATCAGACCCGTACGGGCCGCCAGCTCCGCGATCTTCTCCGCGTTCACGGGGTTGTCGTCGTCGCCGAGCAGCGACTCCAGCTGCAGCCCGCGCACCGGCTCCAGGTACACGTCCCGCGTCACCTGCTCGCTGCGGTGCCCGAGCATGTCCTTGACCATCAGCCAGACCTGCCCGTACATCTCCTCGTAGTGCAGGCGCTCGGCCGGTGTCAGACCGAGCCGGCGGTCCAGCGCGTTGTGCAGCGCGATCAGCGTCCGCAGAGCCATGGAGTGCCGCAGCATCTTCGGCGTCGCGAAAACGTCGAGCTCCGCGGCCGCGCACCGGTCGCTCGCCCTCTCGAAGACCTTCGTCCAGCTCGTGTACCGCAGCGGCAGCCCGCTCTCGGTCAGCCACAGCATCGCCGGCTCCAGGCCGTCCTCACCCTCGACGAACAACCGCATCCGCTCAGCGGCCGTCAGCCGCCCCAGCGCACTCTCGCCCGCACGCCCGTCCCGCCCCTTCCACTGCACGCGGCCCGCCCGGCTGACCCTCTGGACGATGCGCAGGCCGGGCAACCGGTCGTAGACGCCACGCCGCCGGGCGCGGGCCACCGCCAAGGCGCGCGTGCTCATCCGGTAGCCCTCGACACGCTGAAGCGCCGGATGACCGACGTAGAAGGTGTAGCCGGCCCGCTTGGCCACCGCCTGGCCCACGCGGCCCGCGTAGTAGTTCTGTCGCCCGAGCGCCGGCAGCTCGCAGAGCAGCAGGGTGCCGCCCTCGCGGCGCCGCAGGCCGCTGGAGTACATCAGGTCGGCGTACGCCGTATCCCGGCCAGTCGAACGGCCGCGCCACGCCTCGTCCTCCAGGCCGCCTGGCAGCATGCCGCCGAGCCCGACGTTTGCGCCACAGCCGAAAGGCCCGGGGCGACAGCCACTTCACGTCCGAGGTCTTCACGTCCGACGGCGAGGTGAGCGTCACCGGGTTCGCCGGTACGAGGCCGCGCTGGGCCGCGATGCCGTACAGCAGCTTCAACGCGGCCTGCTCCTTCGCCCACGTGCCGCCGTCGACCGGCGCCGGATTCGTCGCCCCGCGCCGGCGCCAGTCCTCCCAGTCCTCGACGTCGTCCTCCGACGCCTCGTCCCAGTCCAGCCCGCGCTGCCACAGGAACGTGAAGAACAGCCGGTAGAGCGGGGCGTACGTGACCTGCGTGCCCTGCGCCTTGGCAGAGAACGCCGAGCGTCGCAGGCACTCACTCAGCCGAGGATCGACCCGGCCATCCGGCGAGACGAGGATCGGCTGCCGCTCGCGCAGCCCGAGCGCCCGCTCGCGCTCCTCCAAGTCCTCCCAGCCGGGCACGGGCCAGCCTTCTGCCGGAGTGCCTCCGTCGCCCACCCAGAACAGACGCCACTCGAACGCCACTTGACTCCCTCAGCCGCAACACGACATGAGGCAACACAGCGTATGTCCACAGAACACCGGGATGCTGGCCATCACGGACGGCATGGAACGGGACCCCGACGAGTTCGACGCCCTCTTCGCGGCCTCGGGGTGGCGCCGCTCGAAGACGTACCCCGTGGGCGGCGGGCTGTTCGGACTGGAGCTCGTCGCCTCCTGAGCTCTTGAGCTCGGTGAGGAACGCGCGCCTTCGCCGGCGCCCGGCCGGGTCGGTGCTGCGGCCGCCGAGGCCGTGACACCCACCGGCGCGGCGATCACGGGTGCCCGGCTCCGGGCCGGAGGAGATCCTCCAGGCGGGGCCGGGGCCGGGGCCGGGCGGGGGCGGGTGACGACCTTCGCGGCACCCCGGTCCGCCGGCGCCTTACCGGCCTCGCGTTCACAGGCAGGACGTCAGGTCCGCCCGGACCCCGGGGCGGCGGAGCCGCCGGCCGCCCTCCTCCTTCGGTCGGCCGATCCGGACCCTTCGGCGGACGCCGGGAGACGGGCGGCCCGCCTAGCGTCGCCGGTATGTCACTTTCCCCCCGACGGATCCGCATGTCATCGCCGCCGCTACGGATGGCCGCGGCGCTGGCCGCCGCCGCGCTGACCCTGACCGGCTGCGCCGGCGGGACCGGCACGGCGAGGGCCTCCGGCCCGGCCGCGCCCGTGCCCGCGCCGGCCCCGGGCCCGGTCGAGTGGGAGGAGTGCGGGAAGGGCTTCGACTGCGCCACCGTCGAGGTGCCGCTCGAGTACACGGACCCCGGCGGCGAGTGGATCCCGCTCGCCGTGACCCGGCACCGCGCCACCGACCCGGACCGGCGCATCGGCAGCCTGTTCATCAACCCCGGCGGGCCGGGGGTGCCGGCCACCGAGACGGTCGAGTCCATCGACGCCGCCAAGGGCGAGGGCCCCTACTCCCCCGACGTCGTCGCCCGGTTCGACGTCGTCGGCGTGGACCCGCGCGGGGTCGGTGAGTCCGGCGCCGTGCGCTGCCTCACCGACGAGCAGCGGGCCGAGCAGGCGACCGAGGACCGCGACCCGTCCCTCCCCGGCGGGAAGCGGTTCGGCGAACTACTCGCCGAGGCCCGCACCTTCACCAAGGGCTGCCTGGACCACCAGAGCCACGAGTTCCTGGCGAGCCTGTCCACCGACAACGTGGCCCGGGACCTGGACCAGGTGCGCGCCGCGCTCGGCGAGGAGAAGATCACTTTCTACGGCGCCTCCTATGGCACGGTGGTGGGGCCGATGTACGCCACGCTCTTCCCCGACCGGGTACGGCGGATGGTGATCGACGCCCCGGTCGACACCGGCCTGTGGCAGAACGACCCGCTGCGCCTCCTGGACGAGGTCTCCCGGTCCAACGAGGAGACGCTCGACGCCTGGTTCGCGACCTGCCGTTCCGAGGGCGTGAAGGCGTGCCCCTTTGGCGACGGTGACCCCGAGGCCGCGTTCGACCGCCTGATCACCGAACTGGAGGCGGAGCCGCTGGAGGTCCCGCCGACCGAGGGCGGCTCACCGGGCGGCACGCTCGACGGGGCCATGGCCCTGGAGGCCGTGCGGGCCGCCGCGGGCGTCCGGACCCTGTGGCCCACGCTCACCGCGGGTCTGCTCGCCGCGGAGCGGGGCAACGGCAGGGGCCTGCTCTTCGTGGCCTCGTTCGTCACCGTCGCACCGTTCGGCGGACCGTTCGCGACCCTCCAGGAGCCGCACACCGGCGTCCGGTGTGCCGACTGGCCGGACCTGGGCGACCTGTCCGAGCACCGGGCCGCGGCGAAGAAGATCGCCGCACGCGGTGAACGGCTCGGCAGCCGGGCCGCCTACAGCGCGCTCAACTGCGCGCTGTGGCCCGCCCCGAACGAGGACCGTTTCACCCGGGAACTCACCGGCGCCGGCGCTCCGCCGATCCTGGTGGTCGGCGGCCGGCTGGACAACGTCTCCCCGCATCACTGGGCCGAGGCGATGACCGAGCGGCTGGAGGGCGCCGTCCTGCTCACCCGCGAGGGCGTCGGCCACACCTCCTACCGCACCAGCGGCCCGTGCGTCGACGCGGCAGTGGACGCCGCGCTGATCGACGGCAAGCTGCCGGCCGACGGCACCGTCTGCGACGACGCACCCGCCGGCACCACCCGGCCGCCCGCCCCGTAGGCGGGGCAGGGTGACGCGCGGACGCCGGGCCGTGGTGCCGTGTACGGGCCCGCCGGGGCCTCACCCGGAGGGCCCGGCGAGCCCGGTCCAGGGCCCGGGGCCGGCATCCCGGACACCCACCGGGGCCGGCCGAGGGCTCCTCGCCCGGCGGCCGCGATCCGGCGCGGCAGGACCGCCGGAGCCCCGCCGAACGTTCCCCGATCGGGCATGGACACGGAGACCATGGGACACACCACTAGGCTCGGGCCGGTGAGCGCAGTGACGGAGACCCCGGTGCGGACCCTCCGGGAGACCGTGGGCGACCGGGTGGCCGACGCCGCCCTGATCGTGCCGGCCGCCGCGGTGATGGTGATCACGGTGGTGGACCAGGCGAACGAACCGGTGCCGGTGTCCGCCTGGGTCCTGTACGCGGACTGGGTAACGGGGGCGCTGGGCCTTCTCGCGCTGTGGTGGCGGCGCCGGTACCCCGTCGTGGTCGGCATCGCCCTGGCCGTGGCGAGCTCGTTCTCGGAGACGACCGCCGCGGCGGCGATCGTCGCGTTGTTCACCGTCGCGGTGCACCGCCCGGCCAGGGTGACGGCCGCGGTCTGCGCGATCAGCCTCGCGGCACTCAGCGGGTATCAACTGCGGTGGCCCGAGGCGGCGGTCCCGCCGCTCACGGTGTTCGTCATCATCGGGCTGGGGCACCTCGCCACGGTGGCGGCGGGGCTGTCCGTGCGCAGCCGCCGGGCACTGGTCGCGTCCTTGCGGGAACGGGTGGCGGCGGCCGAGGTCGAGGCGCAGCTCCGGGCCGAGCACGCCGAGCGGGAGGCGCGGGAGTCCCTCGCACGGGAAATGCACGACGTCCTCGGACACCGGCTCTCGCTGCTCAGCGTCCATGCGGGCGCGCTCACCTACCACCGCGGCGCGTCGGCCCAGGACCGGGCGCGTGCGGGGGAGGTGGTCCGCGAGAGTGCGCACCGCGCCCTGCAGGACCTCCGCGAGGTGATCGGGGTGCTCCGGGCCCCCGTGGGCGAACTGCCGCCGCCGGGCGCCGAGGACGTCCCGGAGCTGATCGACGAGGCCCGGCGGGCCGGCACACCGGTCGAACTGCGGGACGAGGCCGGGGTGACGACCGGCGGCCCGAGCCTCCCGGGGACACAGGGCCACACGCTCTACCGCCTCGTACAGGAGGCACTGACCAACGTCCGCAAACACGCCGCGGGCGCGCTGGTGGTGATACGGATCACCGGGCGGCCCGGCGACCACGTGACCGCCGAGGTGGTGAACGCGCCACCGGCGGGGCCGCCGTCGCACCCCGGCGGTTGCGGGGCGGGCCTGCGCGGGTTGCGGGAGCGCGCCCGGCTCGTGACCGGGCAACTCGACCACGGGCCGACGGACTCGGGCGGCTGGCGGGTCAGGCTCCGGCTACCCTGGCCGTCGTGACGCGCCCCCTGCCTGCCGGCGACATGCCCTCCGGCGACGTGCCTGCCGGCGACCGGCCGGTCATCGACGTACTGGTGGCCGACGACGACCCGGTGGTCCGGTTCGGGCTGAGGATGATGCTGGGCGGAGCTCCCGACCTGCGCGTGGTGGCCGAGGCGAGCGACGGCGCGGAGGCGGTGGAGCTGGCCGGGCGCCACCGGCCCGACGTGGTGCTGATGGATATCCGGATGCCCGGCACCGATGGGCTCACCGCCACGGAAACGCTGCGCGGCCGGCCGTCCGCCCCACAGGTCATGGTGCTCACCACCTTCGACGCCGACGCCCACGTACTCCGTGCCCTGCGGGCGGGCGCGGCGGGGTTCCTCCTCAAGGACACCCCGCCGGAGGAGCTCGTCGTCGCGATCCGGCACGCGGCGCAGGGGCGCCCCGTGCTCTCGCCCGAGGTGACACGCCGGCTCATCGCGCGCGTCGCGGAGTCGGGGCGGGACACGCGGCGGGACGCCGCCCGGCGTCGTCTCGGCACACTCGCCGAACGGGAGCGGACGGTCGCGGCCGAGATCGGCGCCGGTCGCACCAACGCGGAGATCGCTGCCCGGCACCACCTCGGCCTGACCACGGTCAAGACCCACGTGTCGGCGATCCTCACCAAGCTGGACCTCAACAACCGAGTGCAGGTGGCACTGCTCGTGCAGGAGGCGGGGCTCGTCCCCCCGGAGTGACGGGACCGGCGTGGCTCCCGCTCCGCGTGAGTCCCCGAGGCCGGGCGCCCGGCCCGTGTTCCGCGGCGGAGCGCCGTCCGGAAGATCGGGGCCTCCCGTGGCTGAACGAGCGGGCCGGCCGTGACGGATCTCGCCGGCCCGGCGGTGCCGCCGGGCCGGCCGGAAGATCCGAACCGGTACCGCGAATCAGGCGGTACCGTGAATCAGGCCGCGACGAGCTCCTGCTCCCGGTCCGGGGTCTTGACCTTGGGCTTCCTGTTCGGCAGCGAGAGCCGGAAGACCTTGCGCCACGCGGAGAACACCTGCTTGGGCAGCGGCCCGGTGACGTACTCCAGCTCGTACTTCTCGAACAGCGCGCGCACCTTCACCGCGACCTCGGCGTACCGGTTGCTCGGCAGGTCGGGGAAGAGGTGGTGCTCGATCTGGTGCGACAGGTTGCCCGTCATGAAGTGCATGGCCTTGCTGCCGCTGATGTTCGCCGAGCCCATCATCTGGCGCAGGTACCACTGGCCCCGCGTCTCGCCCCTGATCGACCGGCGCTCGAAGACCTGCACGCCCTCGGGAAAGTGCCCACACATGATCACCGAGTGGGACCAGAGGTTGCGGACCACGTTCGCGGTGAACGTGGCGGCGAGCGTGGTGAGGAACGACGGGCCCGACAGCAGCGGGTGGATCACGTAGTCCTTGAGCACCTGCTTGCGGATCTTGCGGCCCACGGCCTTGGCCCGTGCGCGGAACTCCGGGTTCTTGCGGCGGCGCTTGTGCAGGTTCTTGCCGAGCTCCAGGTCGTACGCCGCAATGCCGTACTCGAAGAAGCAGGCGTTGAGGAAGTTCCACAGCGGCTGGCCGAGGTGGAACGGGTACCACTTCTGGTCCTCGTCGACGCGCATGATGCCGTAGCCGAGGTCGTTGTCCTTGCCGATCACGTTGGTGTACGCGTGGTGCAGCTCGTTGTGCGAGTGCTTCCACTGCTCGGACGGCGAGACGTGATCCCACTCCCAGGTGGTGGAGTGAATCTTCGGGTCCCGCATCCAGTCCCACTGGCCGTGCAGGACGTTGTGGCCGATCTCCATGTTGTCCATGATCTTCGCCACGGACAGACCGGCGGTGCCGAGCAGCCACGCCGGCGGGAAGATCGAGAACAGGAGCACGCCCCTGCTGGCCAGCTCGAGCTTGCGCTGCACCGAGATGACCTTACGGATGTAGGCGGCGTCCTTTTCGCCGCGGTCGGCGATCACCTCGTCGCGGATCGCGTCCAGCTCGCGGCCGAGCTCCTCGATCTGCTCCGCGGTCAGGTGGGCGGTGGGGTCGATGGCGGTCAAGATGCTCCTACCGTTCGATGTCACAGGGGCCCGCCGCGGCGGACACGCAGGTCTGGATGAGGACGCCCGGCTCGGCCTCGGTGATCTCGCCGGTGCGCAGGTCGCGGACGGCGCCCGCCGTGAGCGGCGTGACACAGCCGAAGCAGATGCCCATGCGGCACCCGGAGGGCATGAGCACGCCGGCCTCCTCGCCGACGTCCAGCAACGGCGTGGTGCCGTCCGCGTCGACGGTCTTGCCGGTGGCGCGGAACGTGACCTCGCCGCCGCTGCCGTCGCCGGCGACGACACCGGGGCGGAAGCGTTCGGTGTGCAGGAGCTCCGGTACGCCGTGCTCGGCCCAGTGCTTTTCGGCGGCGTCGAGCAGGCCCGCGGGCCCGCAGGCCCAGGTCTCGCGCTCGGTCCAGTCGGGCACGAGCTCGTCGAGACGGGCGATGTCGAGCATGCCGTCCGTGTCGGTGTGCACCTCGGTGAGCCGCAGCTTCTTGTCCGCGACCAGGCCGTGCAGTTCGTTGCGGAAGATCACGTCTTGCGGCTGTGGTGCGCAGTGGACCATGACGACGTCGTCGAGCTCGGTGTCGCGCAGCATGCCCATCACGGGCGTGATGCCGCTGCCGGCCGTCAGGTAGAGCACCTTGGCGGGCTTGGCCTGCGGCAGCACGAAGTCACCGGTCGCCTGGTCGAGCTGGATCAGCGTGCCCGGTTTCGCCCTGCGGACCAGGTGGTTGCTGACCTTGCCGTCCGGGATCGCCTTCACGGTGATCGTGACGCGGCCGTCCTGGCGGTTCGTCGGCGAGGTGATGGAGTAGGCCCGCCACAGGCGCACCCCGTCGACGTCGACCCCGATCCGCACGTACTGACCGGCCGTGTGGCCGCGCCAGCCCCGTCCCGGCCTGATCACGACAGTCGCGGCGTCGCGCGTCTCGGGGTGCACGGCCTCGATGCGCCCACGCAGGTCGGCGCCCGCACGCAGCGGGCTGACCAGGTCGAGGTAGTCCGACGGCAGCAGCGGCGTCGTGACCATCTCCAGCAGTTTCCACGCCCTGCTGCGGAGGGCTGCACTCGTCATGACTCCAGCTTGCTGCGCCCAAGGCGTAAAGTCCTGACCGCAGGACGTAAATCTGGTCGGCTAGATTGTTCGCAGGGAACAAAAACATGAGCCATGCAATCCGGAGGGCCAGCGAACTGGCCCTGGATGAGACGACGGTCACCGCACTTCGGGCCGCGCTGAAGAGCACCGCCGACGAGGTCGTCCAGGCGATCATCGACGAGGTCCCGCCCTACGCCAACGCCCTCACGGGCCACATGGGCGTCACCATCCGCCGGGCCGTCCGCACCGCCCTGGGGCACTACCTGGACCTCGCGAGCGGGAAGGCCACGGGCGGCGACGCCGGTGACGCCGCCTACGAGCTCGGCCGCGGCGAGGTGCGCGACGGCCGTTCGATGGACGCCCTGCTCAGCGCCTACCGCGTCGGCGCCCGCGTGGCCTGGCGATGCCTGGCGGCGGGTGCCGTACCGGCGGGTCTGCCCGCCGCCGAGGTCGCCAAGTTCGCCGAGCTGACCTTCGCCTACATCGACGAGCTCTCCGCCGCGAGCGCCGCGGGGCACGCCGACGAACTGGCCGCCCGGGGCAGGGCCCACGAGCGCCACCTGGAACACCTGGCCCGCGACCTCCTCGCCGGGGCCAGCCCCGACATGCTGCTGGCCTCCGTTCAGCGGGCCGGTTGGCAGCCTCCGGTTTCGCTGACCGCGGTCCTGCTGCCCGCCGCCCAGGCCCGGCCCGCCTACCGCGCGCTCGACCCGAACACCCTCGTCCTCGACGATCTGCCGGACGCCACCGGTGTGCTGCTCGTCCCCGATGCCGACCGGCCACATCTCCTGCGGCAGCTGACCGGTCGCGCCGCCGTGGTCGGCCCGGCCCGGCCATGGACTCGTGCGTCCGCCTCGTACGCACGAGCGGTACGCGCCCGGTCCCTCTCCTCCGATATCCGCGACACCGAGGAGCACCTGCCGGAGCTGGTGCTGAGTGCCGACATGGACGCGCTCACAGACCTGCGTGCCCGCGCCCTCGCACCGTTGCGGACCCTGCCTGTCGCGACCGCACGGCGGCTGGAGGAGACGTTGCGGGCCTGGCTGCTGCACCAGGGCAGGCGGGAGGAGGTGGCGGCGGCGTTGTTCGTCCACCCCCAGACGGTCCGCTACCGGATGTCGCAGCTGCGGGACCTGTTCCCGGATCTCGCATCGCCACAGCGGGTCCTCGAACTGACGCTGGCGGTCGGTCTTCGGGCCAGCTGACGCGTACTGGTGGTCACCACCAGCCAGCCGCACCCGGGCCACTGGTTCGGCATGCAAGGCAGCCCGGTCCTGCCTGCCCCCGTGGCCTGTCCTGACCACCGTCATCGAGGGCACCGTGCACCGACCGGATAGCAGCCGACCGGCCCTTCTATTCCGGGAGACAAAACACGGCATGAACGTGCAGGTCATCGCCGACCCGGCCGGGCGGCTGCTCTGGGCCTCCCCGGCCCTGCCCGGAGCCGTCCACGACATCAAGGCCGCGCGGACCCACGGCGTCATCGATGCCCTGGCCGAGGCCGGCACGGCCTGCTGGGCGGACAAGGCCTACCGAGGCGCCGGCGGCACCACACGGGTGCCCTACTGGGGCCGCTGGGAGAAGCTCTCGGCCGGGCAGCAGGCCCACAACCGCTCTCACGCCCGCATCCGCGCCCTGGGCGAACAGGCGGTGGCCGCCCTCAAGTCCTGGCGGCTGCTGCGCAAGCTCCGCTGCTCCACCACTCGCATCACCGGCCTGGTCCAGGCCGTCCTCATCCTCCACCTCGCCGCATCAGCATGAGGTTGGAAAGCGTTCCGTGTCTCCCAGCCCCGATCGAGACAAGCGTGATCATCGAGCACCGCAAGGAGTCGAACGCCGCCCTGGAGAACGAGATCCGAGCGCTGAGAAATCGGCTGTTGCAATGATTGCGATCCGGCAGCCCCGACCGGCTGGACCTCGGCATGCTACTGGCCGCCTTCCGCATCGTGCAGGAGGCCCTGACCAACGCCCTCAAGCACGCTGGCCCGCGCACCACCGTCGACCTGAGCCTGGCGGCCGACTCCTGCCGGGTCCACATCGTCGTGCACGACAGCGGCCCGCCCGACGACGAACCCGCGCCGGCGGCCAACCGGCCTGAGCGCCGTTTTAACAGTCGTCTCAGGTTCGCTCGGTATGAAGTAGGCATCGCCGGGCGACGCGGGTCTCGGCCTCGCCGGCATGGCCGAACGCGCCGCGCTCTACGGCGGCACGGTCAGCGTCAGCCCCGCATCGGACGGCGGCTGGACCGTCTACGCGACCCTGAAGGCAGCCATTCATGATCTCCGTGCTCGTGGTGGACGCCCAGCCGCTGCAGCGCTTCGGGTTTCGCATGCTGCTGGAGAGCACCCCCGACACCGAGATCGTCGGCGAGGCCGAGAACGGCGCCGAGGCCGTTCGGTGGACCACCGAGCTGCATCCCGACGTGGTGCTGATGGACATCCGCATGCCGGGCGTCGACGGGATCGAGGCCACCCGGCGCATCGTCGCCGCCGGTGGGCGTTCGCGGATCCTGGTGCTGACGACGTTCGACGTGGACCGGTACGCGCTCGCCGCGCTGCGGGCCGGGGCGAGCGGTTTCCTGCTGAAGGACATCCGCCCGGAGGAGCTCCTCGCCGGCATCCGGGCCGTCGCCGCCGGGGCCGCGGTGATCGCGCCGGCGCTGACTCGGCGGCTGCTCGACACGTTCGCCGACCGGCTCGGCGATGACCTCTGCGGGCCCGTGCGGGAGGATCCCCGGCTGGACTCCCTGACCGGCCGCGAGCGCGAGATCCTCGTCGCCATCGGCCACGGCCTCACCAACGGCGAGATCGCGCAACGATTCACGCTGTCGAAGTCGACGGTGAAGACCCACGTCGGGCGGGTCCTCGCCAAGATCGGCGCACGGGACCGGATCCAGGCCGTCATCCTCGCCTACGACCTGAGACTCACCCGGCCGATTTAGCGCTTCGTCTCGCGCGTCCGTCGGGGGCGCGACCGTAGTTCCCAGCCGCACCGCTCCGGGCCGATCCGCTCGGCGTGATCGACCGCTCCGCTGCCGGGTCCGCCTGCAGCCGCCCACGTCACCGCCCGTCCGACTGCCACAACGCCGCACGGGTGTGAGTTCAGTGCGGACGTGTGTGAGCTCAGAGCTGTCGACAAGTCACCAAAGCCGGAGCGCGCCGAAACCGGCGCGTACTGGACTCAAGCCCGTGATGTCGAGTCGCTGCGCGAGCATCTGGGGCAGGAGCGGTTGACCATCATCGGCCATTCTGCCGGCACCAGGCTCGCGATCAGCTACGCGGCGCAGTATCCGGAGCGGGTCGCCCGACTCCTTCTCGTCACGCCGCCGTCCACCTATCTGGTGGACGAGCCCGCCGACGCGGCGGAGCTCATCGGTGAACGAAGTGGCGACCCGGTGTTCGACAAAGCTGTTGCCGCGTTCCAAGGCGGCGCCGATCTGTCCGACGAGACAGCGTTCAATACCTGGCAGCAGGCGTGCGCCCCGATGGGGTACGCCGTCTGGACGGCAGCCGAACAGAAGCACGCACAACTGGGGAAGTTCGACCTCGCCGCGGCACAGGCGTTTTTCAGCGTGCAGCCACCGGAAGACCTGGCCGGAAGGCTCGCTGCGGTGAAGGCACCGACATTGGTGCTCGGTGGCGCGCAGGACTGTCTGACGGGTGTGCGGCCGGTGAAGGCGCTGGCGAGGCTTTTCCCGAACGGCGATGTCGTGCTGATCGACCAGTGCGGCCACTATCCCTGGGTCGAACGGCCCGCCGAGTTCCGGCGGGCCGCCGACACCTTTCTAGGCGGTCACGACCGAGTCGCCGCTGATCTTCACCGGGATCGGGGTCAGGCCGGTAGTCGCCGGCCCTTTCTTCATGTCGCCGGTCGCGGCATCGAAGACGCTGCCGTGGCCGGGGCATGTGATGGTGCCGCCCGCCGGTTGGGAAACGGTGACGCCCGCGTGCGGGCAGACCGGGTCGAGCCCTTTGACCTCGTTCTCCGATGGCCGGACGATCAGGACTTTGCCTGACGGTCCATCCACGATCGCCCCGCTGCCGACCGGAACGTCGGCCAGCTTGGCCAACGGCGTGCCACCGGAGCCGGAGGATCCTCCGGCGGGCGGGTTGGCGGCGGGTGTCCCGGACGAGCAGGCGGCTAGGGAAACCGGTGCGACCAGACCGGCTAGCAGGCCGCAGACAACCGTGCGGCGTGTTGGATCTGGCAAGACGATGCCTCCTGAGCGCAAACAGTGGTGTTTTTCGGCTTGTTGACCTCAGTGAGCTCACACACGTTCGACGCTTCGTCAGGACTTGCGGGAGGAGACCGTTATGATGCCAATGCACATCTCGTCGCCGGTGCCGTCGCCCCACACAACGTGGCGCGGCGGCAGCTTCTTCAGCTGCGGCAGCTGTTTGCGCAGCCCCGCGTCGTGCGTACACGTCACCCGCAGCGTGTCCCCCGGACCGACCTCCACCGGCGACGGCAGCTTCACCATCCGCTGGTTGTCGAAGTCGAACTGCGGCACGTCCAGCAGGACCTTGGCCTTCGGCGTGCCCGGGTTGAGTTCGACCTTCATGGAACGCCCGAGCATGTGCATGTGACCGAAACCGGCGAACACCGTCACCGGCTCCTCCACCTCGTGGTCGCAGGACTGGGTGTCACCGGGCTTCGGCACGCCGCCCTCGTTGCACTCCTCCACCTGACGGTCCGCGAATTCGCCGACCTCCGGCCCGAACCGCTTCGTCACGTCCGCGATCGAGGCCGCCCGGTCACAGAGCGGACCCGACTCGTCGGCGGCACAGGGCAGGTCGGTCGGCGCGTCGAGCGACCACGTCTCGAGTTCCCGGGTCTGCGGCGTGCCGTCCGTCAGCCGCATCCGCACCGCCGAGCGGTCCGACCCGCCCGGCTTGCCGTCGGTCGCGAGCAGGTTGTAGTGCATCTGGAGGATGATCAGGCTGCCCGGCTCCAGCTTGAAGCCGGCGTCCTGGTCGAGCAGCGTCTCCGTGGCGCCCGGCGCCCAGGTGTCCACCCACGCCGCGCCCGGGTCGGCGCCCTCGTCGTCGCCCTCCACGTCGGCGCCGTCCACGCCGGTCCCGCCGAAACACTGCCAGCCGAGGCCGGGAGTCTTCGCGTCCTGCTCGCGCACCGCGGCAGCGCCGCCCGGCGGCACCGCGTACACGATGCCGTGGTGCGCGATGGCGACGTTCTCCGGCATGACCTGGGTCCCGGTCAGGAACGCCTCCTTGGTCAGGCCCGGATCGAGCACCTGGCACCGGTACTCGTCCACGGCGCCGTCCGGCGGCGCGGGCGTGTAGGCCTCGGCCATCTTCAGGTCGACGAACCGCTCGCCGGCGCGCAGCGGCTGCGGTGGAGCCGACGACCCGCCCGCGTGCGCGCTGTGCGAGTCGGCCGCGGCGGGCGCCGCACTGTTGTCGGCGTCCGACCCGCAGGCGACGACAGCGAACGCCGTCGCCAGCGCGATGGTGGCCGCCCCGAACCTCCGCAGTGGACTTCCAGGTTTCGTCATAGCCTGAACGCTAGGCTCGATTCCGTCCTGTTTCGTCGTACTGTGGTCGTCATCTTCGGGAGGGAGGTGGTACCACGGTACTTCTCTCCGGAGCGCCGTTCGACACCCGCACGAGAATCAAGGCCCGTCGCAACTGGGCCCGAAGTCACGCCCACGAGAGTCCGTCGGCGATGGACGGGAGCCAAACTCAGCTCAGAACCGACTTCTACGCCTGTCTGATCGCGCGGGTCGACGCGCTGTTCGAGCTCACCGACGCGGTGCTCTGTACTGATGGGCCGGTACGAACCCTGGTCGGGTTGTCGTTGCCGCCCGAGCACCGGCGCGGGCACGGCGCGTCGTACGACGCGCTGAACAAGGGCTGGATCGAGGTCGAACGGCTTCGTGGCGTCCTCACAGGGCTGCCGCTACCGCGGTGCGCGGGCGGCTGGTCCTGGCCGTGGACGTCACGCCCGGCTGCGCCTGGACGCCGCCACCAGCCCCGACAGCACCTGAGCGTCGCGAGGATCGCCGAAGGGCTGGCGGTTTCGTGGCACACCGCCAACCAAGCGGTGCTGGCCGAGGCCCCGAACCGCGACGGAACTGGCCCGGCGAGGTTGCTCGACATGGTGCCCGGCCGCTCCAAGCAGGCCTTCGCCACCTGGCGACGCGCCGCCCGGCCTGCTGTCTTCCGGGACGGCTTGGAGGTGGTCGCAATGGACGCCTTCACCGGGTTCACGACCGCGACCACCGAACAGCTGCCCGGGACGGTCGCGGTGATGGACCCGTTCCACGTCGCCCGCCTGGCCGGGGACGCCCTGGACCGGTGCCGGCGACGGATCCAGCAGGACCTGCACGGTCACCGCGAGTTCGCCGGCGACCCGCTCCACCGCGCCGGCCGGACCCTGCACAGCTGAGCCGACCTGCTCACCGACCGACAACGCGCCGGGATCGCCGCCCTGTTCGCCGACGAGGACCACGTCGCCGTCGAGGTCACCTGGGGTGTCTACCAGGCTGTCATCGCCGCCTACCGCCACCCCGACCGCGCCGCCGGCCGGACCATGATGACCCAGCTGATCGAGACCCTCAGCCGTGGAGTCCCGGCCGCGCTGAGCGAGGTCACCACCCTCGGGCGGACCTGAAGAAGCGCGCCGCTGACGTGCTGGCCTACTTCGACCGACCCGGCACGTCCAACGGACCCACAGAGGCCATCAACGGCCGCCTCGAGCAGCTACGCGGCAGCGCCCTCGGCTTCCGCGACCTGACCCAATACATCGCCCGCAGCCTGCTCGAGACCGGCGGCTTCAGAGGCGACGACCACCGGCTCGTCGGCACCCTGTGCCCGGACGTGCAGTTGACGCTGGAGCGGCCCGACCCGGACGTCGTCACCGCGGTGACCCGGTCGGCGGACCTGCTGCGTGAGGGTCGTGGGCTCCTGCTCCACCTCGTCGACCGCGCGGAGGTCCGCGACGCCGCGGCCGCGTGGACCGGACGGGTCAACACCGTCACCGCCCGCACGGACCGGGTGGACGTCGACGCGTTGCTCATCCGGCCCGACGGCTGTGTCGCCTGGGCCTTGCCCACCGGGCAGGACCTCGACGCCACCACGCTGGTGCGTGCGCTTGGCACATGGTTCGGCCGACCGGCCTGAGCGCCGTATTAACAGTCGTCTCAGGTTCGCTCAGTAGGAAGTAGGCATCCAGATAAGCGATGCAACCCGTATGCAGGAGGCTAGTGATGGCAGTCAACGCAGCGCCGTCCGGGCAAGCGCCGGCCGGCCGGTTGGCAGGCCGGTGGGTGCCATGGTTGGTGATTGGCCTGTGGCTGGTGCTGGCGGCGGGCGTGGTGCCGCTGAGCGGAAAGTTGAGCTCGGTCACCACCGACAGCGCCGTGGACACCCTGCCGGCCAGTGCCGAGTCCACCAAGGTGGCGGTGCTGGACGACAGTCTCCCCGGCGGTGACAACAACACGTTCGTCTTCGTGTACCACCGCGACGACGGCATGACCGACGCCGACCGCGCGACGGTCGAGCGCCACTACAACACCCTTGCCAAGCGGTACCCGCCGAAGGCGACGGCGGCGGCCGGCGAGGACGACGAGGGATCACCGACGAGCCTCTCCACCGACCGCAAGGCGATGATGTTCACCCTCGAGGTGAGCACGGCCTACGGCGCACCGGAGGAGATCGTCGGCCCGTTGCGTGACGCCGCGAAGGACCGCCCCTCCGGCCTGGAACTCCACGTGACCGGCCCGGGCGCGATCGACGGCGACATGGATGCCGTCTTCGACGGCATCGACGAGCAGGTCCTCATCACCACCATCGTCGTCGTCACGCTCCTGCTCATCCTCACCTACCGCAGCCCGGTGTTGTGGATCATCCCGCTGGTGGCCGTCGGCGCGGCCGCACTGACCTCGATGGGGACCGTCTACCTGCTCGTCAAGGGCTTCGGCATCGTGGTCAACGACCAGAACTCGGCGCTGCTGACGATCCTGGTATTCGGCGTCGGCACGGACTACGCGCTGTTGCTCATCGCTCGGTATCGGGAGGCACTGCACCACCATGAGAACGTCCGGGTCGCGATGGTCCACGCGCTACGCGGCGCGGCGCCGGCCATCGTCGCGTCCGCGGCCACCGTGGTCGCCGGCCTGCTCTGCCTGCTCGTCGCGGACCTGAACAGCACCAGCGGCCTGGGCCCGATCGGTGCGGCCGGCATCCTGTGCGCGCTGGTGGCCATGCTGACGCTGTTCCCGGCGGTGCTCGTGGTGCTCGGCAGGCGGATCTTCTGGCCGGCCATCCCGCGGTTCAGCACGGCCGTGGAGGAGAAGCCGGGGCTGTGGGGACGGCTCGGCACCGCCATCAACCGCCGCCGGTGGGTGGCGACGCTCGGCTCGCTCGGAGTCCTCGGCGTGCTCGCCCTCGGGCTGGCGGGCAACACCAACGCTCTGCGGGAGCAGGACCAGTTCCTGTCCGCGCCGGAGTCGGTCACCGGCTTCACCGTTCTCCGCCAGCACTTCCCGGAGCTCGGCGGCCAGCCGATGACGATCTTCACGCGGCCGGCGCACCAGGAGCAGGTGCTCGACATCGTCAAGGACACTCGCGGTGTGGCCCTGGCCATCCCGGAGCAGACCAGCGGTGACTGGGCCAACATCTCCGTGTTCCCGAAGGACGCGCCGGACACCGCCGCAGAGTACGACACGATCAAGCGGGTGCGTACCGCCGTGCACGCGGTGAGCGGGGCGGAGGCGATCGTCGGCGGGCCGAGTGCGGAGAACCTCGACACCGAGGTGACCACCAAGCGCGACGAGAAGCTGGTGATCCCGCTGGTGCTCGTCGTCGTCCTGATCGTCCTCGGGCTGCTGCTGCGCGCGATCCTGGCCCCGCTGGTCCTGATGGCAACCGTGATCGTCTCATTCGCCGCAGCCTTCGGCGGCAGCGTGTTCGTCTTCGACACGATCCTCGGGTTCAAGGGTATCGACTCTTCGGTGCCGCTGCTGGCATTCCTGTTCCTGGTGGCGCTCGGCATCGACTACAACATCTTCCTGACCAGCCGGGCCCGGGAGGAGACCGTGCGTCTCGGCACCAGAGAGGGCATGCTCAAAGCCCTCTCGGCCACCGGTGGCGTCATCACCTCGGCAGGCCTGGTCCTGGCGGCCACGTTCGCGGTCCTCGTCACACTTCCGCTGGTGATGCTGATCCAGGTCGGGTTCCTGGTCGCCTTCGGCGTGCTGCTCGACGCCCTGCTGGTGCGGTCGGTCCTGGTGCCCGCCCTCACCTTGCTGATCGGCCGCCGGATCTGGTGGCCGAGCCGGCTGTCCCGTCCAGCGGCGGAGCTGCCGGACGGTCAACAGCCGCTCGCCGACGAGGAGGAGCCCGCGCTGCAACGGTGAGTGCGGCGGCACGGACGAGATCCGGGACGGGGATCCAGGCCCGTCCCGGATTTTTTTCATGGGCCCGACGGTCGCAGCCCTTTGGTCCTGCGCCACACGCCGGGGCTGGGGTCGGCGCATCGCGGTGTCCTGCCCCGACGGTGAGCCGCGCGGGGCCATGCCCGAGGGCCGCCGTCCCTTGTCCTGCGCCGCGCCGCCGGGGCGGGTCAGCACGCCGCGGTGTCCTCCCCGGCGGTGAGCCGCGCGACCGGGGCGGGCGGGGCCGCGGCCGGAAGGTCGACCCGAAGCAGCGCGCCACCGCGTGCGGAGCGGGCGACGGCGGCCCGGCCGCCGTGGGCGTCGACGACCCGCTGCACGATCGACAGCCCCAGACCGGATCCCGGCAACGCCCGGGCGCTGTCGGCACGGTAGAACCGGTCGAACACCCGCGGTACGTCGGCGGCGTCGATGCCCGGCCCGGCGTCGTCGACCTCGAGCACCACCGACGCGCCCTCGGCACGAAGCCGGACCTGGACCGGCTGGTCCGCGGGGGACCACTTACCGGCGTTGTCGATGAGGTTGAGCACCGCTCGCTCGAGCGCAGCGGGACGCCCGCTCACCCACACAGAGGTCACGTCGAGCGCCACCTCGATGTCGGGCACGCGGGAACCCGCCCGGGTCGCGGCGGCCACCACCACGTCGGCGAGGTCGAGCACCTCGGTGCTCTCGTCGCTGACGTCACCGCGCGCCAGGTCGGTCAGCTCGGCGACAAGGGTGCTCAACTCGGCCACCTGGGCGCCGAGATCGTTGAGCATCCGGGTCCGGCTCTCCGCCGGCAGTGCGCTGTCCAGGGTGCCGCGCCGATCGAGCCGGATCAGCAGCTCGACGTTGAGGCGCAGGCTGGTGAGCGGGGTCTTGAGCTCGTGGGCGGCGTCCTCGGCGAGCAGCCGCTGGGCCCGCCGGGAGTCCCGGAGCGCGGCGAGCATGTCGTTGATCGACTGGATCAGCCGCCGGATCTCCCCACCGCCCTCATCCGGGATGTCGGCGTCGAGATCCCGGGTGTGCGCGACACGTACCGCGGCGGCGGTCAGCCGGTCGATCGGTGCCAGCCCGGTCCGCGCCACGGTCCGCCCGACAAGGGCGCCGCCGACCACGCAGAGCAGCCCGATCAGCAGCATGCCCAACCCGAACTGGTTGATCGGGCCGTCGTCGACGACGCGGGCCACCTGGACCGCGCCGTCGCCCGCCCGCAGCGTGTAGATGAGGTAGCCGTCTTCGTCGCTGTCGTTCGACTCCATCAGGTCGGCCGACGCGCCCTGCGCCACGCGCCCGGCGTGCTCGCTGACCGGGGGCAGCGAGGGTTGGCCGGTCGGCGTCCGGATCGAGCCGTCGGGCAGGATGACCCGCACCAGCCGACCGGATCCGGGATACGGCGGTAGCTGGACCTGCGCCAGACCGGCGCGCTCCGCGTTCGTCGCCAGGACGCGGGAGTCGGCGCGCAACTGATTCTCGGCGGTGTCCTGCAGCTCCCAGTCCAGTAGCTCGCTGGCCACCTGGAAGGCCACGAACACGCTGACCGCGATGGCCGTCGCCGCGATCACCGTCAGCCTGGTCCGCAGGGACCGCCGGCGCCACCATCGGGTCAGCCGGCGCGGTTCCCGGCCGGCGGGCCTGCTCACGGAGGAGTCTCCCGCAACGTGTATCCCAGGCCGCGCAGCGTGTAGATCAATCGCGGCTCACCCTCGGCCTCCATCTTGCGGCGCAGGTAGCTCACGTATACCTGGAGGTTGTTGGCGGTGGAGCTCATGCCGAAGCCCCAGATCGCCTCGAACAGCGCGTCGCGGGTCAAGACCCGGGTCGCGTTGCACACGAGGACCTGCAGGAGGGAGAACTCGGTCCGGGTCAGGCGCAGTGGCCGCCCGCCCCGCCACGCCTCGAACCTGTCGGGATCGAGGCGGACGTCGGCGAACGACAGGATCTGCGACTCCTCGTCGGTCGGCGTGCGCCGGCGCAGCAGGGCCCGCACCCGGGCCAGCAACTCCTCGGTGGCGAACGGCTTGGGCAGGTAGTCGTCGGCGCCCGCGTCCAGCCCCGCGACCCGGTCGGAGACCTGGTCACGGGCGGTCAGCATCAGCACCGGCAGATCCCGACCCGCGGCCCGCAACCGCCGGCAGGTCTCCAACCCGCCGAGGCGGGGCATCATCACGTCGAGGAGCAGCAGATCCAGCGTGTCACCGCTGGCCCCACCGACCTTGTCGAGCACGGCGAGACCGTTGGCGACGATGCTGGTGTCGTAACCCTCGACCTGGAGCACCCGCTCCAGCGACGCACGGATGGCCGGGTCATCATCCGCGATCATGATCCGCACGCCAGCCCGCCCCCTTCCAGTCGATGTTTTTGCCGCTCATTCTCCCCGATCAACCTGAGGCCAGGATTAGAGCGTCGCCGCTGTGGTGCCCGCGGGCCGTGCTCATACGGATACCTAAGTGGTCCGCGCCGTTAATTCGTCGGGGGTAGGGACCAGCCGGTGGGGTCGTTGAGGTAGAGGCCGCAGACGCAGTCGAGGCCTTCTTCGGGGCTGCCGGCGGGTAGGCCGCTGGGCAGGATGTTGTCTTCGTATCCGTCGCGGCTGGCCAGGTAGATCGCGAAACCCAGATGCTCGCCGAGCCGTTGTATCGCAGCCGGTACAGCGGCAGGATCGTCCCGTCGCTGAGGTGCCCGTCGATATAGGCGAGCACCCCTCGGTAGTGCACGCTGACAGTGGCCAGGACGGGCCAGCGGGCCTGGGCGCGCTGGGTCAGGCGTTGCCGCAGGCTGATCTTGGTCGACGCGGGTGGCGGCTTGGGCACGACCTCGATCCAACCCCACCGGGGGCGGCGTGTCGCTGCCGAGACCGGCGGCTCGTTCTGGCAGAACATGCCGATGCCTCCGTCCAGCCGGTACCAGATCCAGCTTCCATCGATGAACGAGCCGTGCTGCTCGCGTTGATCCAGGGCGGCCGTGGTGCTCGACCTGTATGCCCGGCTCTTCGACGCTGAGCTGCTCGGCCCAGGCGATTACGTGGTGTGCTCCGACGAGAAGACCTCGATCCAGGCCCGCTGCCGTTGTCATCCCACTCTGCCTCCCGGCCGGGCCAGAACGATGCGCGTGGAACACCAATACGATCGTGGCGGGTCGCTGGCCTACCTGGCCGCCTGGGACATGCACCGCGGCAAGGTGTCCGGCCACGGCGAACCGACCACCGGTATCGCCCCGTTCGGCAGACTCGTCGAGCAGGCCATGAACACCGAGCCATACGTCAGCGCCAACCGCGTCTTCTGGATCGTGAACAACGGCTCGTCACACCGCGGCCAGGCAACCATCGACCGCATGACCACACGATGGCCCCAGGCATCGAGACTCAAGCACATGTCGACGGTTGGGCCAAGGCGGCCGACGCCGCCCACGAAGACGGTGGCCGGATCGTCATGCAGGTTATGCACGGCGGCCGGGAGTCTCACTCCGAGTTGACCGGTACGGGGCGCGTCGTTGCGCCCAGCGCCATTGCGGGTCCCGACCCCATCCGGGTCCCGAGCGGAAAAGTTGACGCACGCCCTGCTCAATCTGGACGGCGGGGTGAAGCCCGAGATAATCGCCACCGACAACGCGAGTTACTCCGACATGGTCTTCGGCATCTTCAAGATGCTCGGCTACCGCTTCTCCCCGCGCTTCAAGGACCTGGCCGACCAGCGGTTCTGGAAAGCCCAGATGCCCGGCGCCGAGACGCCGGGCGGGTACGGGCCGCTGGAGGCGCTCGCCCGCAACAAGGTCAACGTGAAGAAGGTCCTCACCGCCTGGCCGGACATGCTGCGGGTAGCCGGCTCCCTGGTCACCAACCAGGTGCGGGCGTACGACCTGCTGCGGATGTTCGGCCGGGAGGGGCACCCGACCCCGCCGGGGCAGGCGTTCGCCGAGTACGGGCGGATCGCCAAGACGCTGCACCTGCTCGCGGTCGTCGACCCGGTCGACGACACCTACCGGCGCCAGATGCACAAGCAGCTCACCGTCCAGGAGTCCCGGCACAAGCTCGCCCGCGACATCTGCCACGGGAAGAAGGGCACCATCCACCAGGCATACCGGGACGGGATGGAAGATCAGTTGGGGTCGCTGGGTCTCGTTCTCAATGCGGTGGTGCTCTGGACGACCAGGTACATCGACGCCGCCGTCACCCAGCTGCGCGCCGAGGGCCACGAGATCCGCGACGAGGACATTGCCCGCCTCTCCCCGCTCAAGCACAAGAATCTGAACGTCCTGGGCCGCTACAGCTTCACCGCCTCCACCCCGGCCGCCGGCGCTCTGCGCCCGCTGCGCGATCCGGAGGCACCGGAACTCGACGACGACGAGGACGGCACCGTCTAAAACGCTGTCCGGCCCTCCGGTCCGTCAGGGCAGGGCTGTTCGACCGTGGGAAGAAGCAGGGGCCTGGGCCGGGAAGCCCGACCCAGGCGAGGGCACCGAGCAGGACCCCAAGACCGCCGGCGCCCTTGGGGTCAGTGCTGTGCGGCAAACCTGTCTTCGATCGCCTTGAGTACGAGGTCGGGGCGTTCCGTCGGCACCTCGTGGGAGGTGCCCTTGGCGGTGACGAGCGTCCGGTTGGGCGCTTCCTTGACGAATGAGGCGGCCGCATCACGCCAGTGCTGGGCGTCCGGGGGAGAGCCTGCGAACGGGGTCTTCTCCGAGACCATGACCGTTGCGGGCACCGAGGCGGGCCACACCACCTTGTGGAAGACCTGGTGCGCTTCGGCGAAGCCCTCCGCGGTGGAGATGAGCTGGCGGTTGGCCGGCTTCTCGGGGTCCTTCTTCGCCGCGTCGACGTCCGGCTGGGTCGCGGCGACGAGGCGGGGGATTTCCTCGTCGGTGAAGAACTGAGGGAGATTGGCGTCGACCAGGACCGCGCCGGAGAGCATCTCCGGATCGTCCTGGGCAAGGTTGCTCGCGATCTCGCCGGCCTGGGAGTGGGCCACCAGGGTGACGTCCTTGGTGATGCCCAACTGCTTGAGGCCCGCCTTGAGGTCACTGACGGCGCTCTGGACCTTCCACGCGCCGGGCACCACGTCGCTCTTGCCGAGGCCGGCCCGGTCGTAGGTTATGACGGTGGCGCCGGTGGCCGCATGAACCTTGGGGGCGATGTCCTTCCACTGCGAGGAGTCCTCGCCGCCGCCCGAGTCCAGGACGATGGTGGAACCGCTGCCTTGTATGGCGTAGAAGGCCAGGCGGTGACCGTCGTTGTCGACCATGTGCAGCTTCGCCTCGGCCGCCTTGCCGGTCCCCGCAGAGGCGGACGGGATGGCGGACGTAGGGGCCGAGGAGCTGGACGAGGAGTCGTTGCTGCTGCACGCCGTGGCGGTGCCGGCAGCCAGGGTCAGCACGGCGAGAGACGACAGCACGCGGTACGTGGACCGGTGCCTGCGGTGGGTGCAGGACATGAGTGATCCTTCGAGAGCAGAGGGCGCGTCGTGTCTGCCCAATCATTCGAGATCCCGGCAGCTCGCACGATCCGGCTGACATGTCTATTGGTGGTGGCGCCGGGACCAGCGAGCGCGGTGGGGTCATCCCCCGCGAGCGCCGGTCCGGACGGGCACCGGCGTCGCCGAAGGCCTCGTCCACGAGGCCACGCGCGCTCTGGCGGCAGTCGGCGATCTGATCGCGGGCCACCGGGGCGCCGACGGCGAGCCTCTGACCGCGTACGCCGCCGCGCTGAGCACCCGGGAGGCCCGCGACCACCTCACCCGGCGGTCCGCCGAACTCGCCTACGAGGCCGGCCACGTCGCCCACGCCCTGTCCCTGGGAGAAGGACACCCCGGCGCGGCGGCAGCGCTCCTGGACGTACGGCTCGCGCTCGGCCGCGGCCTGGTCCTCAGCGACGCCAGGGTCCGCGACGCCGGCACAACCGTCGACGCCCTGCCCCTCGCCCTGCCCGGCCAACCGGTCCGGATCTCTCCCGCGGAGACGCCCCGGGAGGGGGCGCGCCGTCTCGCCGAGGACTGTGAGCGGCTGTCGCGGGCCGCCTTCGAGACGCTGCGCGGCCGGTCCGGTCACCGGCTGAGCGGATCGGACATCCAGGACCTGTCCAAGTGGCTCGCTCTCGGCCACTTCCTGTCGGGCCGGCTGCTCCTGCACGCCGCGCAGCAGTCCCCGGAGGCCGGGGCGTTGCGCGAGGCCGCCGCGGCGCTGCGCACGGCCGCGGTCGCGTGGCAGCAGGCGTCGGCCGCCTGGCACCGCGCCGTGGACCTGGCCGACCCGCGCCATCACCCCGCACTGCCGAAGGCCCCCTACCTGCTCCGCCACCTGGGCCGGGTGGTGCAGCTGCCCCGGGTGGATCCCCACCCGGCCGTGGTGACGGCGTGGACGTCGGCTCTGCGTGTGGGAAGGCTGCTGTACGGGCCGGAGTGGACTGCCGAGCGGAGAGAGACGGCGATGCGGGCCAGGCCTGTGGAGGACGTGCTCGCCGACTGCGGCGGGCCGGGTGCGCTCGCGGCGGCGCTCTACCGGTTGCCGGCGACCGGCTGGCAGCTCGACCTGGCAGCGCCGCTGGCCGTACGGCGGGCTCAGGAGGGCCTGGTCACGGACGACATCGAGGGCCGGCCCGCCGACTTGGACGGCGGGCTGCCCTTCTATCCCGTCTCGCAGCAGCAGGTGCAGGACCTGATCCGTGTCCACGAGGCCGTGCTCCGGCCGGAGCAAACCGCCGCGAGCGCGCTGATCCACGCCGCGGGGCGGTGCGGAACGCCCGTCCCGCGGGCTCGTCTGGACGCCGCGGCGCACAACGTGCTCGTACGAGAGGCAGGGCGGGAGGCGCAGCCCCCTCGGGCTGTTCAGCGGCCGAGACGACAGACGCTTCCGCCGGAGCGCCCCCGGATCGGGCGCGGGGGGCTCCGCCGGTGACTGGTCTGGTCTGTGAGGGGCCACGGTTCGGCGGTGCAGCGGCGGCTGACCGGCCCGCCGGCCGGGAAACAGACCGGGGCTCAAGAAGGCTCGGGCCGAAGGGTGTCCGGTCGAGCCTTCTTGAGCCTGCTGGGGATGGTGACCCTCCCGGGAGTTACGTCACGTCGACGTAGTCCGCCGTTGAGGCAACCGCCGGGGTGGTGGACGTGCCTGCGAAGGAGTAGCGGAAGTAGCCGTCCGCCGTGGCCTTCGTCGTCGTCCTCAGCTTGCCCTTGCTGTCCGTCGTGACGGTCTTGAGGGTCTTGTAGGTGCTGGTGCCCTTCTTCTTGAACTGGAGCTTCACCGGCTGCTTCGTGTAGCCCCCGTACTTGTAGGTCTCCCAGTTGGCGCGGGTCAGGGCCCCCGTGACGGTGATCGTCTTGTTCTTCTTCACCGGTTCCGGCGAGGCGTTGACCGTCAGCCTGGAGTTGCGCAGGACCTTCGCCTTCGCGGCGGAGTCCTTGGTGATGTAGTCACCGTCGTTGGCCAGGGCGTGGGCTCTCACGGTCCAGGTGCCGGCCGTGGTGTTGTCCTGGGGGTGGATGCGCGGGTTCATTTTCAGTGTGTGGGTGCGGGTGGTCGTGGTGACGCTCTGGCGCACACACGTGCCCGCGATGTCGTCGGGCATCACGAGACCGTAGGAGTCGCCGTTCGGGAGGGGCGTGTGCCACATGACCGGGAAGGTGTTTCCGACCTCGATGCCCGAGTCGTCCGTGGCGGTCACCGCGATGGTGAACGTCTTCACGTCCGTGGTCCCCAGGACGATGTTCTTCCCTCCGTTGACGACCACCTTCGTGATCCTGATGTCGCCCGAGACCTCATCTGCCTGGGCGGCCCCCGGAATCGCGAGCGCGGTCAGGGCGAGGGCCGCCCCGGCGAGGCCTGCCACGGTGGTGCGGTGATGCACGAGGCGTTTCCCCCATGTTTTTGCGCCTCAGGAACGTCCCGAGGCGAGGCTGACAATGCCCACCCAGTACGCGGGTGGCACGGACATGACCATCAGGTCGCAGGAATGGTTGCCCACCCATCACACGCCTGAGCTTCCAGGCGTAGCCGACCTTGCGCTTCACGCCAGCCTCCAGTTCTGGACCGCAAAGGCGGCGGCGACGGTGTCGTCCAGGTGACAACGCAGGGTGGGTTCAAAGGCGCCCCTGGGCACCGAGGGGCGGGGGAGGAACGTGAGCAGTCTGATCCTCCGACTTCATCAAGGAGTGGCTGTGGCCGAGGAAGCGCGAGCGCTTGAGCTGGTCCGGTTTGCCGACCGGACGCAGAGCGTCACCGTCGAGGTGGCGTGTGACGCACCCGTTGTCATGGGTGACGAGCGGTTCTACGCCGCCGAGGTCGTGCTGGTGAGCGGCTTCGTCAGCGGCCGGGTGGGCCTGATGGTCTCGCTGGAGGATCTGAACGACTGGGAAGGGTGTCTCGACATCCTGGCGGAGGACGAAGCAGTGGAGTGGCCCAGCGGAGACCGCAGCGCGTGGCTGGAGGTGGTGCCCGGTGATCCGGTGGAGGTGACCGTGCAGGACTCGCCGTCGACGCAGATCGCGGTGCGGGTACCCCTCGATGTCGCCACCGAGTGGCTGGAGGAGAACCGGTTGCGACTCAGCCGGGTCAGGGCAGCGGTCGTGCAGGGGGACTCGGAGCAGCCAACGATTCGTGTGGCGGGCAAAGATGTCAGGGTGCCACCGGAAATGGCGAGAAGAATCAACTCTCCTGACGGCTGGGGCGACCTCAGCGAAGCCGAATTGGCGGAGGTCGGGATCGGTCCGGGGATGTCCGAGCCCGGGGACGACTCCGGGTCCGCACCGATGCGGGCGGTGCAGCAAGACCGGTGAACCGGCGCGGCGGCCAGCCGGGCGGCCAGGGGCGACCCGTCAGGGCGGGGCGGGTGCCGGGCGGACAAGTGGAAGAATGCTGCAGGGGTTGCAGAAGCCTATGAAAGATATAGACGCCTACTACGCCCGTTACACCGCTTTCGCGAAGATCGGTGAAAGTAAGTAAAAACAGCGTCCCTCGCCAGTAAACCCGCAGGTCGCGAACTCTGCTCCCCGCGCACGCGGGGATGGCCCCTCACCAGGCAGCTGGAATCCCGTGTCGATCCGCTGCTCCCCGCGCACGCGGGGATGGCCCCGGAGTGCTTTGAAGGCGCCGTCGTGTCGCCGTCTGCTCCCCGCGCACGCGGGGATGGCCCCGCCCTGGTGGCGCGTGGTGCGGCCTGTGCAGGACCGCCTGCCGACCGATCAACAAGCCCCACATACCGTCGAGGCTTTCAGCCTCCGATCGGTCAGTGAGCCCGAAATGGAAAAGAGAGCAACTCCCCTGAAGGCTGGGCAATCTCGAGCGAAGCTGAGGTGGGCGGAGGGTTGGGATCATTCGGGGATGTAGAACCCGGAGACGCCTCTGAAACCGCGCCGATACTCGCGCCGAAGCAGCTGACTGCACGAAAGTACGCGCCACGGAGATTCCTGCTCGAGGAAGACGGTTTCTGCGAAAGTGACCGTATTCAGCTGCGGTCGTACAGAAGGAACTGTTCCCACGATCCGCTAATGCTGGTGGAACGGGCCCTCAACGCGTACTGGAGTGTGCCGGTGTAGTTGTGTTCCATCGTGACGTACAGGCCGTTCAGCTTGGACCGGATCGCCCAGTGGTCGAGCTCTTCGTTGTACAGCAACTCGAACCGTTCCCAGCCACCGACGTTCGCAGACCGAGCCCGTAGGGCGTTCTGCAAGTCACCGGTCAGGTTCTTCTCCACCGCCACGTACAAGCCGGTGGCCTGCGATTTGAGAGCGTACGCCTGGTTGGCGGGGTCCCACTCCAGGTCGAAGTTCTCCCAGCCGCCGAGATCGGTGGAACGGGCGCGCAGCACGCCGGTCTGTGGATCCGGGTAGTTTCGCTCGGCCGTGACGAAGTTGGTGTTGCGCAACGACTGGATCGCGATGACCGCCGGGTCGTCTTCAGCGGTCACGGTGGCGCCCCCGCTCTTGGCCGCTGCCTCAGCGCTGTCCCCGTCGAGCACCTCCCAGCCCGCCGGGGCGAGCGCTCGGCCGGACGAAGCGGCGGAGCCTGCCGGTGCTACCAGCACGGAGGACGCCATCAAGCCGGCGATGACCAGAACAACAGCACCTGTACGTCGCACATTGCCCCCTTCTCATGAATATCCAGACCAATTTTGGAGCCCACCCGTTCGCCGTAGGTTCTGGAATTGAGAAAACATGGCGAGTTATTGAACCTGGATTCTCTTCCCTCCAGGTTCACCCCGGGTTTTTACGGGATCCTCATGAACTCGTCTGGAGGTTAGCAAACGATCCCAGCCGGGAGCCAGCCTCCTACAGGAGAGACGGGCATGATGCGCTTGGGGCTATACGAAATCGACGTGATCCGCAAGGCACAGATAAGCCGTACGCGGAAATCGAATATCTGGCGTCCGCGTGGTGAACAGAAGGCGTAGCAATCCTTTCCTGCGCAGGTCGCCGACTGGCAATTCCGCTGCCGCGGCCAGGAGAGCCAGCGCAAAAACGCAGCCTTTCAGCCGAAGATCGGAAGTTTCTTGCTGGGCGGCAACCCACCCTCCTAGTTTCACTGTGCGTCACAAAATCCGTCCGTGAGCTCATCACCGCACAGGGGGAGTGGCATGTCCGCCAAGCAGGGAAGATCCTTAGCCGTCGAGGCCGCTGCCGTAGCGGGAGTCGTGCTCCTCGGGGTAGTTACTCTGAGCGCGCCCGCCGGTGCCCACACAGCCGACGGGCCAATAACCGTTCGGAACACTGCAGCCGCCCGAGTCCTGACCGAGGGCGGTCAGCCGCAACAAGCGCCCCAGGCGCCCGGACCTCAGTCCGCCGCTTGCCCGCCCCTCGCCGACGGTGAAACCGGAGCGTGCCTGCAGCCGGCCACGAACTCCGCACAACCCCTCAGACCACTGCAGAAGTACAGCGATACCTCCGCCCAGGCCATCGTGCCGATCCCGCAATGGTGCCTGGACAACCCCGGGACCATCCTCGGGACACGCACCCAGGTCTGCGACATCTCCTCGTGGACCTACAAGACCTACCGTCAGCAGAACGGCCAGAGCACCGTAACCGGCGAGGCCTCCCTGACTGTCATCAACTACGCATACTCCAGCACCAAAGCCCCGAACTGGATCCATCAATTCGAGGTCGCCGCGACAGAAGCCAGCTGGGGCGCCGCCCGCAACGCCTCGGTCTCCGCCGACGCCTCCGCCAGTGGCGACTGCAAGCCCGACAGCCAGGGATCCTCTTTCAGCCGAGGACGTCTGTTCCCTGCGGCCACCTGGCGCCAAGGAGAGGCCGGCTTCCAAACCACCGCCACCGCCAGAGGCGCCATAGGGAAGTGCGAAACGACCTGGAAGATGGACATAACCAACTCCGGGCATCCCACCCGGACCACCCGGTTCGCCCGGGACCACATCCGCTGCGACAACGCCACTGGAGGCCGGTGGCGGACCGTCGGCTGCGTCGTACCGTGGTACGCGCCCACCCTGACCTACAGCCGCAGCGACTACCCCGGTCTGGCCTCCCACGTCGACCGTGCACAGAAATCCGGGCTGCCGGGAGCGACCGCCGAGGCCCCCCTGATCCGGACCACCGACGCAGCGGTCATCAACACCAACCGCACCAGAGCATGCGGAGACGCCCCCAGCCTCACCGGCCTCAGCTGCGACGAGTACCCCTTCGCCACCACACGCCAAGGGCTGAGCAACGGCGGGGAGCGACGCACTTTCGACGGCTGCTCCTTCACCGGCTTGCCCACGCAGACGGGGTCCAAAGGCGTCAGCGTCTGCATGATCCCCGTCCGGGACCAGAACGCGCAGGGCGGTCTGAACTCCGCCTTCTACACCCAGCAG
The DNA here is from genome assembly GCF_020982505.1 of Streptomyces sp. MNU89. Taxonomy (NCBI): domain Bacteria; kingdom Bacillati; phylum Actinomycetota; class Actinomycetes; order Kitasatosporales; family Streptomycetaceae; genus Streptomyces; species Streptomyces sp. MNU89. The sequence goes on from NZ_JAJKLL010000001.1 coordinate 1,021,064, forward strand.
CGAGTCCTGGACGGTGACCGCTTCACCGTCAAAATAGTCGGCTGAGGCCCACAACTCGCCTCCGCCGGCGACTGCTCGGTGTCTCCCGGCCCGCGTCGGGAGACACACCGCGGATGCGTCCCGCCCGGCCGGGCCCAGACACTTCGCCCACCGCATCGAGAGGCCACGCGCGCCATGACGGAGCCACGTGTCCCGGTCCACGTCAGCAACCACCTGTTCTGCGTCGTGGACTCCGACACCTACGACATCACCTCAGCCGACTACTCGGACGGCCTGATCCTGGTGATGGCCCGCGGAGCCATGATCCGCACCGGCATCCACACCGGCACCGTCCACGTCACAGCCCGCCCCCTCAACGACCCACCGGACCAGCCCGACCCCGGCCCCTGGGAAGAGATCACCGAAGCCAGCATCTACACCCACACCGGGCAACTGGGCGTCGACATCCTCTACCCCGACACCTACCCGGACACCTACCTCGACCTGCCCGACCTCGCCCACGCGGGCCCCGGCTGGTACCGGCTGCGCGCCCACGCCCGCGGCCGCGACACCGCGCCCGGCGCCCTCCGCGACGACTCTGACGAGGACTACCTGCTGCTGTGCTGGCCCGCGCCACGAAGCGCCACCAACCCAATCCACACCCGCCCGGCTCCTGGGAAAGCTTGAAGGCACCTGCCGCTGCGGCGGACTCCAGAGGCAGCAACCGGCTGTGCCCGAAGCAGCGAGGGTGTCACCCGACAGCGGCGCGACAGCCAAGCCGGTCTGCTTCCAGGCCAGCGGAAGGTGCCCTGGGGGGGTGACCGGCACCGTATCCACTGGGTCAACCGCGATCGGGTACAACGGCGGACCGAATACGGCCTTCCGCTGCATGAGTTGCCGCGTCTGCCCGTCGAACGCCGAGGCGAGGCAGACCCGTGAACCGGCGCGGCGGCCGGGCATGCGGGCTGGTCCTGGACTACGCCGCCACGGAGGGTGATTCGCCGACGACCGGTAGGGGTCCCGCCCACCCGGTGCTGGAGCTCTGCCGGCGGGCCGGGACCGTCCATCCTGGCCGTCAGCAAGATCCCGCGCGAATCGGCGGAGCGCGTGAAGCGCCCACGGCTCGCCGACGGCGGAGACAGACGGCGGGCGGTCAGGGGTGGTATCAGGACGTGGCCGGTGCCGGGGTGGACGGGTGGAAGAATGCTGCGAGGGGTGCGAAGCCTATGAAAGAACAGACGCGCGCTATGCCCGTTTCACCGCATTCGCGCAGATCGGCGAAAGTAAGTAAAACAGCGTCCCTCGCCAGTAAACCCGCAGGTCGCGAACTCTGCTCCCCGCGCACGCGGGGATGGTCCCGGCTTGTGGCCACACCTCTGTGCGACCATGCCCTGCTCCCCGCGCACGCGGGGATGGTCCCAGGAGGACGACATGCCCACGCAGAAGGAGCTGCTGCTCCCCGCGCACGCGGGGATGGTCCCGTGCAGATCACCAAACCAGCAGACGAGAGCGACTGCTCCCCGCGCACGCGGGGATGGTCCCTGGAGCTGGCCGGTCACGACGCGCCTCCGGCCCTGCTCCCCGCGCACGCGGGGATGGTCCCGCATCGCCCGCATCGCGGACGCCCGCCGACGCCTGCTCCCCGCGCACGCGGGGATGGTCCCTCTGGTGCCGACGTCGCGAAGTGGATCGTCAACTGCTCCCCGCGCACGCGGGGATGGTCCCCGGCTCGGAGGAATCCACCGGAACGGGCCTGCCTGCTCCCCGCGCACGCGGGGATGGTCCCTCACCGCCCACGCCTTCCTCACCCTCGAACAACTGCTCCCCGCGCACGCGGGGATGGTCCCAGCCACGTCGCGGACTGCTCCGACATGGTCGGCCCCGCACCCGCGGGGATGTTCCCCGGTCGGCGGTGCACAGCATGCCTTTGTCGAGGTCGGCCCCGCACTCGCGGGGATGTTCCCTCCCGCTCACCGATCTTCAGGCACCGCCGCGAATAAGCAATGGCCCTGACCCGGGTCCCCTCGGCGTCAGGGCCATGAAGGCGGACGGGTCGGCTTTGTACACCGGGTTCAGAGTGTGACGACCGCCGTCACCATCAGCGTCTCGCCCCCCCATCAGCGCCGATCCGGCTTCCCATGTTTTGCGGCTCCTGCCGGGGACTCGAACCTGCGGCCAAACGTCGACGTCTACCGGTTCAGCCGCACAATCATCTGGATCAACAGCTGCCGCCCACGCCGGGGAACGGCTGGTCGAAGCCAACGAAAGATGAGCCTGACCCGGATATAAGCCAGTTCGGGGCAGCGTCAGCGGACGAGTCGGTCTGTACGCCGGGTATGAGACGGCCGCTGTCACCATCAGCGGCCGCAGGACGCCATGAAGTTCACCGCGCAGCGCACCCAAACCACCTCTGGAAGGCCGGAACGGTGGAGCTTGGTAGAGCGCTGAACTGCCCTGTGCGGCGTGGCGGTTGTGGGAGTGCCCCGTCTGCGGCCAAACGCCAAGGGGCATTGGCCGTCCCCGACCCGGGATGTCGTCGCCAGCCCGGCACCATGGCCCCCTCTTGGCCTGCACGTATCCCACAAACGGCGCCTCGGCGAGGAGCACGGTGGTCCCCGTCGTATGGGGAGCGGCTCCGGTGCTCCCAGTCGGGAAGAGGCCGGTGAGCGGACAAGGGGTTCTTTGGCCGGTCGTCGGCCGGATCGGACCGACGCGGGTGGGTGACCGTAGAGGTGAAGGGTTGACGGCGGCACCCAGCGGCGCGGTACGGCCGGCTACGTCTACCGGATCGGGTGACGGACGAAACGGGCGTGGTTGACACGTCTGCGAGGTGGGAGCGCGAGGGCTCCCAGAGGGCTCCCCGTTGCTCCCACCCCGGGAACGGCAAAGGCCGTTCCCGCTACCCGCGGAAACGGCCTACGACCTGCGAAAACGCTGGTCGGGACGACAGGATTTGAACCTGCGACCCCTTGACCCCCAGCACGGCGCCATGGCCCCGCAGCAAAGCCCTGAACAGCCGTAGAGCGCCGTAGGGCTACCCCTGAGAGCTGGCCGCGCTGCTGAAGCGACTCCCGCGCGGTTGGCGCGGGAGAATCCCGGCTGGGGCTACCGGCGCGTCCACGGCGAGCTGCTGGTTGTGGGCGTGCAGGTGGCCGCCTCCACGGTGTGGGAGATCCTGAAGGAGGCGGGGATCGAGGTCGTACTCAGCGGGGTCCGGATGCCGCGGATGAACGCGCTCATGGAACGGTGTGTGCAGACGTGCCGACGCGAACTGCTGGACCCACCGGCCCCACCAAGGCATCGCAGAGAACTTCCACCAGGACAAAGATCGACGCGACTGTGGACTCGCCGACCTCTTCCGCCGCAACGCCCACTCCGCGGCGGCAATACACGACCAAAGCCTATCTCGGACCCGGGCCAGACGCATACCGGCTGACACCGGCACACAACGACATACGATTCGCGGCAGCTCTGAACTGGGCGCTGACCAGGGACTTGGCACATGATGGAGGCGGAGGAAGAACCGGCGGGTGTGTTCAGGAGCCGCAGCCGGATGCCCCGGAGACCCCCGAGATGATGGAGGCAAGGCGGCGATGACGGTCCCGAAGGAGCCCATGCCCGGCGGGTCTGGGCGAATGTTCAACGTGGCGCAGATGGCCCTCGCGGTCCTGGACGGACAGGGAGTGGTCACGAGCTGGACCGTCGCAGCGGAAGGCCTGGTCGGCTACCGGGATGACGAAATCTTGAACCGGCCCGCCGCGGCGTTGTTGGACCGGCCCGAGGAACGGGCGGCCGCCGCCTCCGTAGCAGAGCAGTGCCGCGCGCAGGACGGCTGGGACGGCGTCGTTCCCGTGCGGCACCGCGACGGACGGACTCTGACGCTGAGGGTGCGGGTCTTTCCCTTGGTTGATCCGGCCGGGAGCGGCCGGTGGGCAGTGCTGGCCTGGAATGAGCGGCAGACGCCGGGCCCGGGGCTGGACCAGAAGATGCTCGAGGCGCTACTCGCGCACTCGCCGATCGCCGTGGCGGTACTGGATACGGACCTGCGCCACGTCTGGGTCAACGACATGCTGACGTACGGTGGTGAGTGGCCCCGCGAACGACGGCTGGGCCGGCGACTGACGGAGATGATACCGAGCGAGGAATCCAAACGAACCGAGGCGCAGTATCGGCGGGTGCTGGAGACCGGGGTTGCGTTGCTCAACCGCGAAAGCCTCATGCCCAATCCGACGGACCCGACCCGGCGGCGCGCGTGGTGGGAAAACATCCTCCCGCTCCAGGACTCGGCCGGCCGGGTGCTGGGCGTGTGGTTCATGGCCCTGGACGTCACCGAGCAATGGCGGGCCCGGGAACGCCTGGCTCTGCTGGCCGAGGCCAGCGAGCGCGTCGGCAGCACACTCGACGTCGAACGGACCGCGCAGGAACTCGCCGATGTCGCGGTGCCGCGCTTCGCCGATGTTGTCGCCGTCGATCTGCTGGAGCCCGTCCTGCGCGGTGAGGAACCTCCTCCCGGGCCAGCCGGCAGCAGTGACGCCCTGCGCCGCGCCGGGCAGCAGTCGGTCCACAGGAGGGGGCCCGAGACGATCGGGGAGGTCGGCGACCTGCTCCGCCTCCTGCCTACCGCGCCCAAGGAACGCTGCCTGGGCGACGGCTTGGCCGTGGTGGAATCGCTCGCGGACCCCTCCGCCAGCGCCTGGCTCGCCGAGGACCCGGCGCGGGCGGCCGAGCTCCGCGCATCCGGGATCCACTCGTTTCTGGTCGCGCCGGTGCGCGCGCGGGGGGTCTGCCTGGGCGTGGCGACCTTCGCGCGGTCCGAGTGCCCGGATGCGTTCGACCGGGGCGACGCGAGCCTGGCCGAGGAACTCCTGGCCCAGGCCGGAGTGTCCCTGGACAACGCCCGCCGCTTCACCCGGGAGCACCGGGCGGCCCTGGTGCTGCAGCACAGCCTGCTTCCGCACAGCCTGCCCGATGGGACCGTTCTGGAGGTGGCCTCGCGCTACCTGCCAGCCCACGCCCCGCACGCGGTGGGCGGTGACTGGTTCGACGTGATCCCTCTCTCCGGCGCCCGGGTCGCTCTGGTCGTGGGAGACGTGGTCGGGCACGGGATGCACGCCGCCGTCACCATGGGCCGCCTGCGCACGGCCGTGCGCACGCTGGCCGATCTAGACCTGCCCCCCGATGAGCTGCTGGCCCACCTGGACGATCTCGTCATCAGCCTGGTGGAGCAGGAGGAAGGCCACGAGGCAACCGCGGACAGACCGCCGGACATCGCCGCCTCGGCCCTGGGGACCACCTGCCTGTACGCGGCCTACGATCCGGTCACCCGACGGTGCACGCTGGCCCGCGCCGGTCACCCCCCGCCCGCGCTCGTCGGGACCGACGGCACGGTCACCTTCCCCGACCTGCCAGCCGGACCTCCGCTGGGCCTGGGGTTTTTGCCCTTCGAGGCCGCTGAGCTGGAGCTGCCCGACGGCGCTCTGCTCGCCCTCTACACCGACGGCCTCCTCGGGGTCCATGCGGACGTTGACGTCGGGCTGACCAGGCTCACCGAAGCCCTCTCCCGCCCCGCCGCGCACCTGGAGGCCGTCTGCGAGAACGTGGTCGGCTCCCTGCCAACTGGTCCACCGTCCGACGACGCCGCCCTGCTCCTGGCCCGCACCCACGGCCTGGACGCGGACCAGGTCGCCACCTGGCCACTGACCTCGGACCCGGCCATCGTCGCCGAAGCCCGCGACCTCGCCTCCCGCCAACTCACCGACTGGGACCTGGAAGAGCTGCAGTTGACCACGGAACTGATCGTCAGCGAATTGGTCACCAACGCCATCCGCCACGGCAGCGAGCCCGTCCACCTGCGGCTGATCAGGCAGAATGTGCTGATCTGCGAGGTCTCCGACGGCAGCAGCACCTCACCCCGCCTGCGGCACGCCCGCACCACCGACGAGGGCGGCCGCGGGCTGTTCCTCATTGCGCAGTTCGCCCGGCGCTGGGGCACCCGATACACCACCACTGGAAAGATCATCTGGGCCGAGCAGGGCATTCCAGTCCTCGCAACGAGCCCAGTTCCCCAACGCGCGTAGTTCCTGTCTGCCGAGTGGGTACGAGTAGGTCACCGCGAGGCTTGCGAATGCGTGCGCTGTACTGTGCGCGTGTGGTCGGCGATCGACCGGCCCACCAGGCGGCGCGAGAAGCAGTCGATCACCGTCGCCAGATACCGGAACTCACCATCCCCCGCAGGCAAGTACGTGATGTCCCCGACGTACTTGGTGTTCGGCGCGCACCGCCACCAGCTCCCGGGGCAAGGCCTCGTTCTCGGCCTGATGCTCCTCGGCCCGTCGGCGGGGAATCAACCGTGTTCTTCTCCGTGCTCGTGCTCGCCGTGCTGCCCCGCCGTGGCGGGCCCGCTCTTCCAGGAGTCGAGGTCGCCTCCGCGGCCTTCACCCGTGAGCTGGGCGAGGGCTGTAACGAGCCAGGGTGGGGCCGCCATCTCCGGGCGTGATGCGAGGGGGTCGCGCATACAACCCGCCTGGTGCCAGTGACGGTCACCAAGTCGGCAGTCCGAAAGTACGGAAGTCGGCGACGTGTTCGCGGTATCGCCCGTACCCGATGGCGAGGGTGCTCTCGCCGTAGGTGGCAGTTGCCTCGCCGTTCTGCACGAGGATGCAGAGGGGGTCGGCGCGGTCAACCGCCCACTCGACGCGGGCTGCCCCGCGACGCACGTACCGTGAGTCGCTGAACGACCACGGGATCTGGACGAGGCGGCTGATGTCGAAGCCCTCGCCCTCGGCGCTCGGGATCAGCTTCAACGTCAGGTGGTTGTCGAACCAGCCCGGAGCGGGGCGCGAGGCGACAGCAGCGGGGGCGAGGGTCACCGTGGAAGTGAGAAGCTGCACGCCGCGCCCAGTCGTGAACCCCGCTTCCAGCGTTCGGTCATCCTCAACAAGGCGCACCTCACGCGCCTGTTTCTTCGGCAGCCCGAACAGTTCGCGACCGAGGATGCCGTGGTTCAACCCTTCGACGAAGGTGACGACCGCGTAAGCGGAATCAACACCGGAGTGAGTGCACCGAACCGAGACTCCGCCCTGCGTGTAGGCGGGGCGGTTCTCGATGACCCCGCCTGGTCCCGTGAACTCCGCCCCCATGAACTCTGCGACCCAGATCGCAGCCTCCAGTTCGTTACCGGGCTCGATTGGCTCGGGTAGGAGTGCTCTGAGCACCCGGGCATCGGTGGGGTAGGTGATGGTCAGCCACCGCACTCTCACCCGCTCCGTGCCTGCGACGAAAAGCGGTGCGTAAGCAGGCATCGCAGTGGCGCGTGGAGCCGACGGCAGGGACGCAGGGATCGGTTCGGTCATCTCATATCTCCCCTCAGCGTTCGAAGTGACAGCCGGCCTGCTGGTCGGCACTGGCGAGCCGCTGTGCGAACCGGAGCAGTTCCTCGTCGGCGTTGTGTCGGCCGACGAGCATCGCCCCTACCGGCAATCCTGTGGAAACAGCGACCGGCACCGACAAAGCCGGGTGGCCGGTGACATTGAAGGGGCCGGTGTTGCCGAGCACCCCCCAGCCGCGGGTCGTGCGCTCGATATCGCTCAGGCCCTCACCAACCGGGAGCGCTCCACATGGTGCCGTCGGGAGCACGAGGAAATCCGCCCCCTCCAACGCCGCGTCAACGGCCGCGATCAACCTCGTACGCGCGGCCAGGCCGCGGCCATACGCACGGCCGGGCTCTCTGCGCTGAAGTTCCTCCGCTGCGGCGAGCGCGAATCTGAACGAGGGCGACAGGCGGTGGATGTGATCGGCTACTCCCCGGCTCAAATGCTGCTGAAGTTCCTCCCAGTAGAAGGCGGGGCCGGTCCATGGAGCAGACGTCCCGCGCAGCGTGGCCAACGCGCCCTCGATGAACAGAGCTGCGGGCACGGGCCCGTGATCGGCCGGGTCGAAGCTGGTCGGCTCGACGATGACGCCGCCGTCCGACCATGTCCGGAGCGCCCGCTCCAACAGCGCCCGCGTTCGGTCTTCGGCGTGCAGCAACGAAGCGGTCACCACACGTACCGTCACGGGTCCGGATGCGGCCGGAAGCGGACGGCCCCATGGGGCCTGACGCCCGTCGAGTCCATCGGGACCGTCGAGAACCGCCAGGACACGTCCCATCAGCTCGGGGGACCGGGCGAGGATCCCGATGTGGTCAAGCCGGGCTTCCATGCCTACGACACCCGTGTAGGGGATTCGCCCGAAAGTGGGCTTCAGTCCATAGACCCCGGTCCAGGCCGCCGGCAATCGCACGGATCCGCCCTGGTCGGTGCCGATCGCGACATCGATCCCGTCGAGAAAGAGGGAAGCCGCCGCACCTCCTGACGACCCTCCGGCCAGGACCGCAGGATCGTGGGGATTCCTCACAGGTCCGTAGTAGCTGGTGTCGCCGGCGCCTGAAAACGCGAGGTCGTCCATATTGGTGACCGCCCGGATGCTCGCGCCGGCCTCGAGAAGTCTGCGTGTGACGGTGGCGTCCCCTGAGGGAATGAACCTCTGAAGCGCGGCAGAGCCTGCCGTCAGCGGGATACCGCCGATGGCTACGGAGTCCTTCAAGGACACCCCGATGCCCGCGAGCGCACCCGAATCGGCATCGGCGCTCACGTCCACCCAGCGAACGACGGCGTTGTACGGATCTTTCTGTGGAGCAGCCTCCGCGCGAACACGCGTGACCGTCCGGGGAAGCAGGGGAGCCGGAGGCAGCGCTGCCGCCGCCTCGCAGAGCTCTTCGACAAACGCGCCGTCGCCGTCTCTGCTGTGCCGCTCGGCACAGGGCAGCGATGGCTCCCGGCTATCTCGGCTCATCATGCACGAACCCTTCGCTCCCGAAGGCCCAGCCCGCCTTCAGGGTCCCGACGTAGGAGAACTGGACGCGGACCGCTGAGAACCGCCACCGGCCGTTCTCGACCCGAAGCACGTCTACGTACTTGCCGACAGCGACGACGGAATCCGGCCCTCGGGAGGCCAACTGGAGGAGATCCCATCGCCCTTCTGCGGTGGCCAGCATCGCGTCCAGCTGGACCCGCTCGTTGCTGAGCAGGTGAACTGCCCACGGAAACACATTGTCCCCGATACTGGTCATGAACTTGGCGATCTCCCCCCGCCCCCGCACCGCCGGATAGGTGTTGCTCTCCCACACACCGTCCTCGGTGAACAGGTTGGCGATCGCCGCGCCTTCGTAGCCGGTGTCGCAGAGGTCCGCGTACGCCGCTTTCAGCTCGTGTATCTCATCGCGCGCCTCGAGCCGTGCAAGGCGACGTTCCAGGTTCGCTGAGCTGTTCATCGGCGTGCTTCAACCAGTGCGCTGAAACGGCCTGAGGTGAACGCGACGGCGGCGAGCAGGACTGTGCCTTTCAGGAGCGATTCGATGTAGAACGGCAGCCCGAACTGCTGCAGGCCCGCAACCAGCGCCGCGAGAACGAGGACAGCGGCTACGGTTCCGATGACGTTGTAGCGACCGATCGTGTAAATGGCGGCCCCGAGGAAGACGGCCGCGAACGCGGGCAGGAGAAAACCAGCTCCGACTTGCGGGTTGCCAGACCCCAGGATCGCCGCCTCGACCACCCCTGCGAATCCCGCGACGGTGCCCGACGCGATGAACGAACCCACCGTGAGCCGCTGCGTCGGCAAGCCGGCGAGCCGAGCGGCGTCCTGGCTGTCGCCCATGGCGTACAGGTACCGGCCTGTCGGCGTCTTCTCCAGCACCCACCAGATCACGACGCAGAGCAGTGCGGCCAAGATGACCGGGAGCGGGAGGCCGAAGACGCGGTCACCGAGCGCGCGGAAGGAGGCGGGGACGTTGGAGGCGAAGATGGAACCGTCCGTCCACCACAGCGCGATCCCCAGGGCGATGCTTCCCGTGGCGAGGGTCGCGACCATCGAGTTGATCCGCAGCCATGCCACGCTGAATCCGTTGAGCGCCCCCACAGCGGTGCCGGTAAGCACGCCGGCCAGGCACGCAAGCCAGGTCGGCGCTTCGAAGAACTGGAACGCTCCGACCGACACGATCATCGAGAGGGTGAGAACGCTCGCGACCGAAAGGTCGAAGTAGCCTGCGACGAGCGGGATGAGCATACCGACGGCGAGCATCAGGCCCACCGCCTCGTTGCTCATGATGGCGGTGCCGTTCGCGATCGTCGGATACGTCCGCGGCAGGAGAATGCTGAACAGTGTGACGATGACGACCAACACGTAGAAGCCGTACCAGCGAGGATCCGCGAATCGTGCGAGCACGCCGCGGTGCGGTGCCGGCGCCGTGCCCCTGCCGGCCGACGGTGTAGCCGTCGAGGTCTTGTTGTCTGTGACAGTCATGGCCTTGGGAGTCCTTCTGAGTTTCGCTTCACTCGTCCGTTGCGGCGAGGTGGAGCAGCTGGTCTTCTTTGATTGCGGCCGGGTCGACTTCCCGCCGCACCCGGCCTCTGCGCATCACGAGGATCCGGTCGCTCAGTTCGAGCAGTTCACCGAAATCCGACGAGACGACGATCACGCTCAGCCCCTCTTCCGCCAGATGCTTGATCGCGGTGTGGATCTGCACGCGGGCATGGACATCAACGCCTTGGGTCGGCTCGTCCAAGAGCAGGAGCGCGGGTGAGGTCCGCGCCCATCGCCCGATGATCGACTTCTGCTGGTTGCCACCGCTGAACAGCCGGAACGGCTTGTCGGGGTCACAGGGTCGGACATCGAACTCTTCCATCGTCCTGAGAGCCGACTCGCGCTCTCCCCGCTGGGGAATCCAGTAGGGGCTCGCGTACTGCCTGACCGACGCGACAGTGACGTTGTCCGCCATCGACATCTGCGGGAACGAGCCGTGCCTCCGCCGGTCTTCAGGAATGAATCCGACCCCGGCGCGGCGCGCGGCGCGCGGGTTGCCCGGCTTCAACGGCCTGCCGTTCAGCTCAACGGTGCCGTCTCGGGTCTGAGCGCCGTAGAGGAGGCTCAGAAGGGTGCTCCGGCCCGAGCCGAGCAGACCCGCGATGCCAAGGATCTCGCCGGTACCGACATCGAGCGACACTCGGTCGACCCGCCCCCCGGACACCTCTCTGGCGCGGAGAGCGGTACTCGACGACGGTGGTCTCCGCCGCGCTGCCGTGGACTGCTCTGCGACACCCTCTTCCCCCACCATGAGCGAGGCAAGTTGTGGTTTGTCCAAGTGCGAACTGTCCGTTGTGGTGATCAGCTTCCCGTCGCGGAGCACGCTCACGCGATCCGCGAGATCGAGAATCATGTCGAGGTCATGCGTGATGAACAGGACCGTCACGCCTTCGGCGGCGACACGGCGCACCATGTCGGAGACGAGTGCGACCTCGTGCTTGGGAAGGGACGCGGTCGGCTCGTCGAGGACGAGCAGGCGGACCCCCCGGTCACTCCACTGGTACTGCACCGCGCGGGCGATCGCCACCATCGTTCGTTGCGCCTGAGACAGACCGCCCATCTGCGCGCGCGGACTGATGTCGTCGACACCAAGCCGGGCAAGAACCTCTGCGGCCCAGGCTCTCTCTCGCTTGACGTCCACCCTGCCGTGTGAACTCCGGGTGTACCCCGCGCCGACGGCGATGTTGTCCGTCACGGTGAGATGTGCGAAGGAGACCGGGTCTTGATGCAAGAACTGCAGCCCCAGCTCACTCGCCTTCGACGGCGTCAATTCTCCCGCGCCGGCGCCGTCCACCAGCACAGCGCCCGCGTCCAGGGAGTGCACACCCGCGAGGACCTTGACGAACGTCGACTTCCCGGATCCGTTGAGGCCCGCCAGCGCATGGATCTCACCGCGGGTGAACGAGATGCTGACGTCGTTCAACGCACGCTGAGCACCGAAGATCTTGACAGCGTTCCGGACTTCGATAGAGGACTCGGTCATGTCCGATCAACACCCCAGAGCTTCAGGTACGCCGACTTGAAGTCGACATCGCCGTCCCAGAGCCCTTCGATGCCCTGCTCGATCGCGACTGCGTGATCGATGAGCTTGACAGCAAGGGCGTCGGCAGCGGGCTCGGGAGACTCGCCGGCGAAGATGCGGTTGAGCGCGTCGACGTTCGACCATCCAATCCAGTCGAGAGCTACCGCGGTCGTCGCGGTCTGTCCGTCCTGATGACGGATCGATGCGATGCTCGTCGAGGTCCCTTCGGATCCGAGCACGATCTTGTCCTCGGCACCGATGGCGCGAAGGCCCTGAAGAACCGCAGGAACGGCGTAGTCGTAGTCGATGTAGACCGTGTTGAAGTCGGGGTGCCGCTGCGCCATCTGCTGAACCATGCGCGGCACCGCTGTGGCAAGGTCCGCGAAGGTGAAGCTCTGGCTCTCGAGAATTTCGCAGGTCTCGCACTCTTCAAGGCGTCCCGTGAAGGCGTCGAATCTCGCCCCGAGTACCTCGAAGCCCGTATCGTGGAGCACGAGCGCTTTGACATCGCCGTCGGTCTCCGCGATTGCATAGTCCGCCAGCAGCGAACCGGTCTCCTCCCAGACCGTGCGACTCGGGATGCCAGAGAAATCCGGCAGATCGGACTGAACGGCCGACGACGCGATGACGGTGACGCCGTCCTCCCGAGCCTGCTCGAGCGAACCCCGGATCGTGCTCGGATTGATCGCGAAGGTGATGATCGCATCCGGATGGAGCGTGAGCGCTTGACGCACTGCCGCGTTCTGGCTGTCAGCCGTGTCCTTGCCGTCGATCAGCTTCACTTTCCAGCCGATTGCCTCCGCTGCTTGCCGCGCCGCATAGGCTGGCTGAGCGCAGCCCTCGGACGCGACCGAGCAGGGTACGAGCACGACGGATTTGTCCGGCTGCGCCATCGGGCCGCTATCAGGCACCTTGGCCGCGATCGGTGCCTTGGCGGCCTTCAGGCGTTCACGCGCCGCCTCGGCAGCCGCCGGGCCCGCGGTGCCGCCTCCTGCCGCGTCCCCTTGGGAGGACTGGCAACCCGCCAGGATGATCATAAAACTCAGCGCAGCTCCCGCAGCACCGAGAATTCGTTTCCGAGTTCTCATTCCTGCTTCCTCAGTGAGATCTTGCGCTCCGTCGCTGGAGCTACGTCTTTCACGCCTTCTCGTGGTGATTTCGGCAAGTTGCTGATTCTCCGCAGGACGCCTGTCCTCAACATCCAGAGGTTCCTCGGAGCCGTGTCACCGCCTGTTCTCCGTTCCAAATCCGCTCCCGGGGGCCGCCTGGATCCTGAGATCCGAGAACGGTGCGGTCCGTCTGCCGGTCGACCTGAGGCCTGTGTGACGGTCGCGACCGCTTGGTCGACGTCGATGTGGAAACGATGTTGAAGACGGATTCCGGCGGTTCGTCGGCTGAACCGGACGGGGCATCGCCGTGGCACGGTCGGCGGACATGAACCCTGCTCTTCCGGGGCCCTGCATCGCGCTCATTCGGCGAGCCGGGATGTGAACGCCTCGTGGTGCGCTTCGAGAACCTCGAAATCCGTGTCGCGCACCACGAGCGCTCCGACCTGCCCGCCGGTTGCCGCGGCCGAGTCCGCAAAGAGGGATCCGTTGTCAGGCCGGACTCGCTCTGACACTTCCCAGGGAGCGGCGAGGCCGGTCTCCAGCACCTGAGGCGCCATGGTGACCACGCCCTGAGCGTGCTTGCGCGAGAGCGCCTGGAGGGCCGGCCTCAAACGGCCGTGATCACGGAGTCGCCGTAGAGGCGCTACCGGGCCGGCTGGTTCCGGGGCTGCGGCACACGCGGGGAGCACCATAAAGCGGGACCTGCGAGCGCCGCGATGAGTACCCCGCTCCAAGGCTTGCCATCCATGTCGTGGCTCCTTCGTGTCTGAAACACAGGGGGTCAGCCGGCACCGCGACCAGGCGGGCGGGCGAAACGGTCAGCCGCCCAATCCGCCGGGTGGGGCGCCGTGGACGCTAAGGCGCGGAAGGCGCCATCCACGTGCTTCCCGAACGACCTCGTTCGTCCATGTGCCGGCGAGCCGGCCCACCGTTCCTTCACGGCTGCTCCTGTCGACGCAGGCCGACAGAGAACGCCACGATCCACGCATAGACGCGCGGTCTTCAAACAAGGGCCCGCGATCCTGACGTGCTGCGCGATCGCTGCCTGTCCTTCGGAGTACCCGACCGCTGGGCTGCTCTCCCCTGTCCCCGTCCTCGTGGACACCTGAGCGATCTCAGCGGGAGGCAATCCGTCATCGCACAGCGCCGGGCAGCACGCCTGCAGACGGTTGATCTGCTGCCCGGCGTGCAGATCTTGGAGCGGGCATTCCTTCATCAGAGGAACCTTCAGGCGAGGCTGAGCGTGCCGTGCACAACACGGCGAACCGCATCGGCAATGGACTCAGCGCTGGGGATGACCGCGGCAGCGAGGTGCGGGGCTGCCGGGATGCGGACATCGGGCGTGCCGACCCTGGAGATCGGGGCGCGCAGGGTGATCCCGTGCTCGGCGATCCGCGCGGCGATCTCGGCGCCGACGCCACCCACCGTGTGGGCCTCGTGCGCGATGACCACTCGCCCCGTCCTCTCCACGCTTGAGAGCATGGTGTCGTGGTCGAGCGGACGAATCCACCGCATGTCAATCACCTCGGCATCAATCCCCTCGCGTTCCAGCACGAGGGCCGCGTCGAGCGCTTTGAACTGCATCGCGCCCCACGTCACGACTGTGACGTCAGCGCCCTGGCGACGGATGCGGGCGCCATTGACCGGTTCGACCGGGCCACCCAGCACCACCTCGGCCTTGCCCGCGTGATAGAGCGTTCGGTTCTCGATCACAATCGTCGGGTCGTCACTCCAGATGCTGGTGAGGAGAAGGTCGTACGCGTCCTGATGAGTGGCCGGCATGCACACCTGGAGGCCTGGGACGTGCGCGAAGATCGCCTCGAGCGACTGTGAGTGCTGAGCACACGCACCTGGGGCGTTCCCCTGCTGTGTCCGCACCGTCATGGGTGCGCTCAAGGCGCCTCGCGAAAGGTAACGGACGTTCGTGGCCTGGTTCACGAGCTGGTCGAGAGCGACGAGCGAGAAATCGGCCCACATGATCTCGACGACGGGTCTGGCCCCGAACATCGCGGCACCGACGGCGCCGCCCAGGATGGCCGCTTCGGAGATCGGAGTATCGAACACCCGGTCGCCGAACTGCCGGTGCAGGCCCTTGGTCACGCCGAAGACTCCGCCCGGTTTTCCGACGTCCTCCCCGAACACGAGGACTTCGGACCGCTCTGAGAGTGCGCGCGCGAGAGCCGCGTTCACCGACTCCGCGTACGACAGCTTCTTGATCTCAGACATACAAGTGCTCCAATACGCTCGTGGTGGGCTCGAGCCGATCTGCGAGCGCCTCCGCAGCGGCACGCTCGACCTCGTCGGCAACGGTCTGCCGGATCTGATCCAGCGCGCTCTGTGGCACTCCGTCACCGCGCAGACGTGCTTCGATCCGGACGATCGGCTCGGACTTCGCGATCTCGTCCAGTTCGCCTTCGGGCCGGTAGTGCTGAACATCGCCGATGTAGTGACCGACGAGCCTCTGCGTCATCATCTCCAGAAGGACAGGCCCGAGTCCGCGGCGTGCGCGGGCAACCGCCTGGTGCATCGCGGAAGCGACAGCAACAGGGTCGTTCCCGTCGACTTGGGCGCCGGTCATGCCGTAGGCGTTCGCACGGCGGAACAACTGGTCCACTCGCACCATGTCGGCGATGGGGGTGAGTTCGGAGTAGGAGTTGTTCTCGACGACGAAGATCACCGGCAGTCTCCGGATGGAGGCGAAGTTCATCGCCTCGTGCACGGCACCCTGGTTCATGGCGCCGTCACCGAACGCCGCCACCGCCACCCGCCCTGACCCGTCGTATGTTCCGGCCAGGGCGGCGCCGGCCGCGATCGGAGCGCCCGCCCCGACTATCGAGTTTTCTCCGTAGAACCCGTATGCGGGAGCGGTGAAGTACGCAGACCCGCCCCGGCCGCCGCTGATACCCGTCTCACGCCCGAGGAGCTCAGCCAGGATTGCCCGCATCGGAACCCCACACGCAACGGCCCAGCCGTGCCCCCGGTATGTCGGGAACACAGCGTCCCGTGTCAGGTCGAGCGTCGCCACGGAACCGACATAGATCGCCTCTTGTCCATTGCACAGATGGACCGAACCGACGATGTCATTGCCGGCGCGCAACTCCGCGACCTTCTCCTCGAGCGCGCGAATCCGCCTCATCTCCGTCAGATAAGCGGTGAGGCCCTGGGTGTCGCTCATCAGACGCCCCCCTTCCTGTCGCCAAGCGCTACGGCGATCTTTGCTACGTGTGTGCTGGCTTCGAGCGCGTGAAGGGCTTCGACAGCCCCAGTGAGCGGGTACTCTGCCCCCACAACCGGCCGGATCCCGTGCTCGGTCACGAACTCGAGCATCGCCGTGTACTCCTTCGCACTGGCCATGGAGGTTCCCGCTACGGAGATCTGGCGGAAGAAGAGGTCTCGCAGATCCAGTGCTGTCTCCGCGCCGGTGGTCGCCCCGATGCTGACGAAGCGACCGCCCGGCCGCAGGACCCGCAGAGCCTCGTCGAAGACCGCCGTCCCGACCGTGTCCACGACGACGTCGACGGGTTCGACCTCCGAAGACCACTGAGCACCGGTGACCACTGCATGGTCCGCCCCGCGGGCGACCGCGTCGTCAAGGACGGCTCGTCGGCGCGACGTCACGGTGACTTTCGCCCCCACCGCCTTCGCGAAGTCCATCGCCAGAGCGGCTACACCACCGCCGATACCGGGAATCAGAACGTGCTCCCCTTCCCGGAGCCGGCCCACCGAAAAGAGGGCCCGGTACACAGTCATGCTCGCGAGAGAGAGAACACCTGCCTCGACCTGACTCAGATGTGCCGGCGGGCGTGCCAGGTTCGACACGGGGACGACGACGTACTCGGCGAGCGTCCCCCAGCGGGGATCGCCGAGGATTTCGGGGACCGGAGGAACCTCATCGGGACTGTCCCAGCCGAGACAGGGGTTGATGATCCACTCGCCACTGAGACCGGATGTGTCGACTCCGGGCCCGGCGTCGACGACGACACCCACTCCATCCGATCCCACGACCAGGGGCGCCGACTTCTCGTCTCTCGCGTTCAGGACGAAGATGTCGTGGCGATTGAGACCCGCATAGGCGAGTCGCAGAAGGACCTCCCCCGGCCCTGGTACCGGTGTTTCGACCTCGGAGAGCGACACATTCGCAACGCCCGGCCCTCCGGAATGCACTGCGGCCCGCATCATCACGATTCGACTCCCCACCGCTTGAGATAGATCTTCCGGTAGTCGGAGTCGCCATCCCACATCCCGTCGATCTGGTCGGCGTTCTCCGAAGTGATCAGCTTCACCCCCAGCGGATACACCGCCCGCGCGGGGTCCTCGCCCGCCCACATATGGGTGAGCTGATCCACGGCGGCCCAGCCGATGCCCTCCAGCGAGAAGGCCGTCGTCGCCGTCTGTCCGCACTCCTGGGCAATGCATTCTGTTGCTTGAACCGTGCCGTTCGAGGCAAGAACGGTCTTGTCCTTGACGCCCAGCGACTTCAGCGCCTGCAAGAGAGGGGGCACCGCGTCGTCATAGTCCACGTAGATCGTGTTGAAGTCCGGGTGACGCTGTACCAGTTGCTGCACCAGGCGGGGCAGCCCCACCGCGAGATCCGCCGCGGTGAAGTTCTGCTCTTCGAGCACTTCACACCCCGCGCATTCGCCCAACCGATTCACGAACCCCTCGTAGCGCGGCCCCAACACACTGAAGCCGGTGTCGTGGAGAACGAGGGCCTTGACCTGTGCGTCGTTCTCGACGATTGCCAGGTCCGCCAGGAGCGATCCGGTCGTGGTGTAGACGTCGGCGCGGGGATTCACCGAAGAGGCGACCAGATCCGACTTCTCACCCGCCGAAGAAATCACGGGCACGTCCTGGTCCCTCGCCGCCTTGAGGGACTGCTGGATCGTGGAGGGATCAATGGCGAACGTCATGATGGCGTCGGGCCGCAGACTGAGAGCCTGCATGACCGCGGCGTTCTGGTTGTCGCCTGTTCCCTTCCCGTCGATCATGTGCGCCTTCCAGCCGAGCGCCTCGATCGCCTGCCGCGCGCCGATGGCGGGCTGGGTACACCCAGGTTGACTCTGGTTGCACGGGACGAGGACGACCGAGCGCTTGTCAGTCCCAGCGGCGACCGCGGACTTGGACCACTCGGCTTCAACCGGAGCCGTGGCGACGCGCACCCGTTCGGCGGCAGCCGACAAGAGTTTCGCGTCGTCGCCCTCACCTGTGGCTCGCTCTCCCGCTGTTCCGCAGCCGGACAGGATTGCCACGGTCATGAGGAGGGGGATCGCAGCCCACCGCTGGGGTCTTCGACTGCGCGACTGGCGCCTGCTGTGCATTGTGCTCTCCTTATTCGGCGATGTCCGTCTGACATCGGAATCGGTCATGGTTGCCCTGGGTGGTGCCGGCCCGCCGTCACTGCGTCGACCGGACGCTTACCGGCAAGGAACCGCGTGGCCATCGCTGCCGCCTCGACGACCGCTGCGACGAGAGTCGGCTTGAGCTTGGCGAATCGGATGGTTGGAACCGAGACCGTGTACGCGCCCGCGGGAGTGCCGTCAGGCGACACAAACCCCGAGGCGACGCACTGCACGCCCTCTGCGAACTCCTCGCGATCCATCGCGTAGCCCTGCCGTCGTATCTGCGCAAGCTCGACCAGGAGTTCCTCGTAGTCCGTGATGGTCGCCGGAGTCAGCTGGGCGAGCTTCACTCCCTTGAAGAGGGCCTCGACCTGGTCGCCGGGGAGCAGAGCGATGATTGCCTTGCTCGAAGCCCGCGCGTGGAGGTCCCCCCCGAAGCCCACTTCGAGCTTTCCCACGTTCGTGGCCTGGGTGCCCGCCAGGTAATGCTGCAGGATGGCCGCCCCGTCCTGCCAGCGGGTGATGTAGCTCGTCTCACCGCCCGTGACGTTGTGGAGGCGGGCGAGGATGACACTGAGCTCGGGGACGACGGCGACGCGCTTCTGTATCTGCCGCGCGACCCAATACGCGTGGGGCCCAGGCTCATACTGGCCGTCCGGCTGGCGGGCCACGTGCCCGGAAACCGCCAGAGTGCGAAGAATGTGATAGCAGGTCCCCTGCCGCAGCCCGAGATCTCTCGCGATACGCTTCGCATTCGCGGGCCCGTGCTCGCAGATGTACTCAAGCACGGCGAGTCCGCGCTCCAGCGTGGAGAGTGTTGTCGTCTCGGGAACACTCATACCGCACCTGCCAGAGCGATCGCCAGGACCTTGGCTGCGGTGAAGACATCGGCAACGGCGATGCTCTCGTCGGGCGCATGTGCAAGGGCCACGTCTCCGGGCCCGAAGATCGCCGTCGGGATTCCGCGGCCTCCGTAGAACGCCGCATCCGATCCTGCGGTGAACGCGGCGATCGTCGCCGCGCCCACGACATGCTCCTGGGCGCGTACGAGAGACTGAACGAGCTCATGCTCCCGAGGGGTCTCCCACCCGCGCAGACCGGCGTTGCCCCACTTCACGGCCGCGGGATGGTCCCGGAACCAGTCGTCATCCTCGGCGAGCGACTCGAGAGCCGCCGAGATGGCGGCGCGAAGCCCCTCCGGATCCTCTCCGGGCCTCAAGCCCATGCGGCCGGACATCGTCGCGAAGGCGGGGATGGAGGCCGGGTAGTCGCCGGCGGCGATCTTCCCGATTGCGAACGGGATGCCCGTGGGGACGTCCTGGAAGAGCTCGTGGGAGTACGAGTCCGACCGTGCGGCGGCAAGACGCCGCAGCCGATCACGGGCGGCCAGAAGCTTCTCGAAGGCGTCAACCCCACGCCAGGGTGCGGACGTGTGGGCAGCCATCCCGGAGACCTCCACGGTGAAGAACTGGAGGCCGGTGCTGAGCGGGACGATATGGCCGCCGGATGGCTCCATCACGATCACCGCGCTCGGAGCCTCACTCTCGGCCTCCACCATGAGCCGCGTTCCCACACCGGTCTTCTCCTCACCGATGACGAGTTCCAGCCGGATGTCACGCAGGGGCTGCGCACCGCAATCCTCAAGAGCCGCCAGCGCGAGGACGGCCGCGGCGATACCGCCCTTCATGTCGACAGAGCCACGCCCGTAGAGACGCCCGTCCCGAACGTGACCGGAGAATGGTGATTCCCTCCACTCCGACGGATCACCGGGAGGCACGACGTCGACATGCCCGTTCAGGACGGTCAGGCCGTCGCCTGCGCCGGGACGGTAAGCGACCACATTCGCCCGCTGCCCGACACGTGGCTCGTCGGCACACAGGGCCGAGCCTGCCAACGGCACTGAGCGGACCTCCCAGCCGAGGGCGCGGAGCTCTCGTTCATAGAACTCGGTGACCGGCTCTTCGTGGCCCGTGACGCTCTGGCACCGGACACTCTCCGCCAGGAACTCGAGGAACTCCGGCGCCAGCCGGGCAACCGCCGTCTCGATGCGACTCGCGACACTTTCCATGACCACCCCTTCCTCGCTCCGGTCGATTACTCGAAACTACGAGCGCCCTTGTTGGGGCTTTGCCCATATGAACGCAATGTTCGAATATTTGAAATCTTACCCGCGGAACGAGGAGCGGAAGAGGTCACGGCAGTAGCGTGGCACCATGCTGGAATCACAGATACCGGGTGCTGACCTGCTCAGTCGGCACAAGCGCGTCATGCCCGACTGGATGGCCCTCTACTACCGCGAACCGCTGGAACTGGTCGCCGGCGACGGCAGACATGTCGTCGCCGGCGACGGCCGCACCTACCTCGACTTTTTCGGCGGGCTGCTCGCGACGATGGTGGGGCACAACGTTCAGGAGATCGTCGAAGCTGTGCGTGCGCAGGCCGGGAAGCTCTTGCACTCCTCGACGCTCTACCTCATCCGGCAACAGGTCGACCTTGCCGAAAAGATCGCTAAACACTCCCGCATCGACGACGCTCGCGTCTTCTTCGTGAACTCCGGCAGCGAGGCCGTGGAGACCGCGTTGCTCTTGACCACGGCGGCGGCCAAGAGCAACCAAGTGCTGGCGCTGCGCGGGAGCTACCACGGCCGGACCTTCGGAACAGTGGCCACAACCGGGATCCGCGCCTGGTCGGCGACAAGCCTGAGCCCGCTCCAGGTGAGCTATGTCCACAGCGGATACCGGTATCGGAGTCCCTTCGGACACCTTCCCGACGACGGGTTCACGGAAGCGTGCGTCGATGAGCTCCGGACAATCATCGAAACCACGACGAGCGGTCGGGTCGCCTGCATGATCGCAGAACCGATCCAGGGCGCCGGCGGCTTCGCCTCTCCGCCCCCAGGATTCTTCCAGCGCACCAAGGCCGTGCTCGACGAATACAACATCCCCCTCGTCTCCGACGAGGTGCAATCGGGCTGGGGTCGCACAGGCCGCGCCTTCTTCAATATGCACGCACATGGTGTCACGCCAGACGTCATCACCTTCGCAAAGGGTCTCGCCAACGGGCTTGCCATCGGGGGCGTGGTCGCGCGCCCCGAGCTCATGCATGCGATCGAGGCAAACTCGATCTCAACAGCAGGCGGCAATCCCATCGCCATGGCTGCCGCCAATGCCACGATCGACTACATCCTTGATCACGACCTCCAGTCCAACGCCGCTGCCCGCGGAGATCAACTGCTTGCGGGGCTGCGGAAGCTTGCGGAGAAGTACCCCGCCATCGGGGACGTCCGCGGTGAAGGACTGATGATCGGCGTCGAACTGGTCGTCCCCGGCACCAAGACCCCCGATGCCGCCTGCACACTGCGCGTCTTGGAGCGCGCGCGAGAACTCGGTCTCCTTATCGGACGGGGCGGACTGCTCGGCAATGTGCTGCGCGTGACTCCCCCGATGACGGTCACGAGCGACGAATGCTCCACCGCGCTCGAAATACTTGACCAGACCCTGGCGCAGACGCCCGAATAGGCCTGCCAAGGTTCAGTGAAGTCCTCTCGGTAGCGTGACGGTTGCGGTGGGCCGGATGACTTACTGAGATTCCACGCGCGATGTCGCAGACCGCCTTGCGCTTGAACTGCGAAGGCGGTTGGCCATAAAGCGACATGACGCCAAGATCATCAGTAGCGCTTGTCTCACGTGGCAAGTGGTGCGAGCTTCTTGTAGCAGGTCAGTCCTTCTGGTCCCTATCGGGTAACGCCTTCCGGGACCCGCATCCTGCGGGCCGACTCGCAGTTCTACAATGCTGGGTTCATCGCCGCCTGCCACCGGGCCGGCGCCTGCTTCTCGATCTGAACTGGGCATCTTCGTTGTATGGCTGGGTGTTGAGGGCCGAGCGGGGTGTGGGTGGAGACGTTCACCGGGCTGCGGTGGATTAGTTGGGCCGGCTACTGAAAGCGGTCCGGGAACGTGGTGGCGAGGGGTGTGGATGGGGCAGGCCGTGGCGGCTCCCGCTGGCCGAGCGGGTGCTGCTGGTGGCCATGTACTACCGCACGAACCTCACCACGCGGCAGCTCGCCCCGCTGTTCGGCGTCTCGCCCGCGACCGTGTGCCGGGGCGTCCAAAGGCTCGGTCCGCTGCTCGCGCTCGAGCCGGCCCGCACCTCCCGGGAAGCAGTCGAGCGGCTGTGGATCGTGGACGGCACCCTTATCCCGGTCCGTGATCGCGTCGACGGCTGTCCATGATCGCCACCGCTTCCGACGATGCACCCGCGCACGCGGGGATGACAGCGGCCGGAAACCGACCACGCAGGGCGGGCTGTGCCCGTGTGCCGTTAGGTTCAGGTGCGTGGACGAGAAGGAACTGATCGAGCGGGCCGGCGGCCCGGTGACCCGCGGCCGTCTGGTGCGCGACCTCAGGGCACTGGGCGTGTGCGGCGGCGACACCGTTATGGTGCACACCCGCATGTCCGCGGTCGGGTACGTCGTGGGCGGCACGCAGACCCTCATCGGAGCGCTCCTCGACACCGTCGGTGACGCCGGCACCCTCATGGCGTACTGCGGCTGGAACGACGCCCCACCATACGACCTCGCCGACTGGCCGCTGGGGTGGCGGCAGGCGGCCCGCGCCGAATGGCCCGCGTACGATCCGCTGTTCAGCGAAGCCGACCACAGCGTCGGCCGCGTCCCCGAGGCGCTGCGGCACTGGCCCGGCGCCGCCCGCAGCCGGCACCCCGACGCCAGCTTTGTCGCTGTGGGGCCGGCCGCCCACCGGCTGATGGACGACCACCCGTGGGAAGATCCGCACGGCCCGGACAGCCCGCTCGCCCGGCTCGCCCGGGACGGCGGCCGGGTGTTGCTCCTCGGCGCCCCGCTGGACGCGCTGACACTGCTGCACCACGCAGAGGCCCTGGCCGAGGCCCCTGGCAAGCGGTATGTCGAGTACGAGCAGCCTGTCATCGTCGACGGGCGTCGTGAGTGGCGGCGTTTCCGGGACATCGATACCGAGACCGAGGCCTTCCCGTACGGGCGCGTGGTGCCCGAGGGCGTGTGGCCGTTCACGGTCATCGCCGAGGACATGCTGGTTGCGGGCATCGGCCGCACCGGCCGGGTCGGCGCCGCCCCCAGCCATCTCTTCGAGGCCCCGGACGTGGTCCAGTTCGGCGTCGAGTGGATCGAGAGCCGGCTCGGGGAGGCGGCCGACGACCGCTGAAGCCGCCGGCCGCCCGCCGAGGAGTGGCCGATGGCCCGTCAGACCGCCGGCATTCCCGCACCGGTCTTCGCGCGGATGTCGCGGCGCAGCCGCCCGCCCACCGCGGCAGCGGCCGCCGCCAGCAGTTCCTCCCGGCGGGGCCCGTCGCCGTACGGCACGACTTCCAGATCCGCCACGAGTCCTGTCAGCAGCCCCGCTTCCGCCAGTACATCCGCGTACCGGTGCGCCAGGTACTGCTTGCAGCGGCGGTGCGCCCGTGGCCGGTCCGCGAGCCGGCGGGCCACGTCGGCGGCGTTCGCCTCCGACACGACCAGCCAGGGCGCCCTCCGCAGCAGCGGCCCGTCACCGCCGGGCCGCCCGGCGAACGCCCGCACCACCGCGTCCCTTGCGTCCGCGCGGGCCAGGAGCGCCGCGCCCAGCACGTCGGCCCAGCCCGTCGGTTCCGCAGCGGCGAGTGCTGCCGCCGTCGAGTCCGGGAACCGGGCCGCCACAAGGAGCGCCAGTTGTTGCACCACGTTGTGCGCGGCGATCCAGTCGCCCGGGTCCTCCGTGGCGGCCAGCCGCCGCCAGGCCGCGTCCAGCCGCGCCAGCGCGCCCTCCGGGCCTGCGGCGGAGGCTGCCAGCACCTCGGCGCGGATCCGTTCCTCCGTACAGAGCATGCCGACGGCGGTGCCCAGCGGAAGTGTCTCCAGCGTCTCGAACAGCTCCGAGTCGTCGTAGACGAGCCGGTAGTCCACAAGCGCCCGGAATACCTGTGCCCATTCCGGTTCCCGGAAGGCCTCCGGCAGGTCTGCCACGTCCTCGGCGGGCACGTACGAGAAGTCGTACGAACCGTCGAAGAGCGTCCGGAACACGCCCAGGGCGAGGCGCATCTGAGAGAGCGTGAGCCGCTCCATGCCGGCCGGGGGACGTGCCTCCACCTGAAGCGTCCACGTCCCCGCCAACAGGACCCGCTCGCAGCGGAACACGAGTTCCGGGAACCACGTGCCGCATCGGTCCAGCAGGACCGTCAGACCGGTCAGCCGTCCCGCCTCCTCCTCGGTGACGTCCGGCGGCTCAGTCCACTCGCCCTCCACCCGGTTCGGGCGGAACAGCAGGCTCGCCTTGTGGATGCCGAGCGGGACGTCCAGCTCGACCGCGTCCCGCGTGAACCGCAGCAGCTTGTTGCCGCCCGGGCCGAACCGGTCCGACAGCCGCTGGAGTTCCCGTACCCCGGAGGGCGCCCGCTCGGCGGGGTAGCGGGGCGTCCTGGCCAGCAGCCACTGGTGCAGCACGTTGTGCAACTGGTGCGGATTGGCCGGCCCGTCCCCGGCGTCGGCCGCCGCCCGCTCCAGCAGTCGGCTCCACGTCAGCTCCTCGTCCAGGCCGAAGTCGTCCGGCACGGGTTCTCCGCGCCACGCCACGACCCACGCACCGAACCCCTCCACCGCACGGCGCTCCCCGGGCGTGAGGCCGAACGTGCCCACCAGGTCCAGCCACTGCTCCAGCACGTCGAGGTACGCGCGGTAGAGGCCGGGCTCCGGGTGGTCGACCAGTTCCAGCAGCAGGCGTTTGAGAGTGCTGTCGTAGGCCTCGATGAGGTCGCTCCTGGTCAGGTCCAGCAGCACCGCGTCCCCGCCGTCCCACGTCCCGGCGGCCGCGTACGCCCGGTAGGCGTCGTTCAGCGCACAACTGCGCTGCGCCGCCTCCTGCGGGTCGGCGGCCGCCAAGTCGACCCGGCCGCGCTCCACCGCCAGGTACCGTGCCGCGAACTCCTCGTCCCCGGCGGCCGCCGCGAGCAGCCGGTGTGTCTCCGCGGGCGGCGCCGATGAGCGCATGGCGAACCGGCACAGCGCCTCGGTGCGGGCGGTGTCGTCCAGCGGCAGGGCTGCCACGGTCCGGGTGAGAATGTCGTCGCGCTCGGCAGCCGAGTACACGTCCAGGGCGTGCAGGGACGACGCCAGGGACGTCACCGCGTCCAGCAGGGCGAGGCCCGCCTCCGTGCCACGCCCGCCGTCGTCCGCGAGGGCGCGGGCCGACGCGAGGACGGTTTCCAGCGCCGTGTCCGATACCGTGCCCGCCGCTTCGAGACGCGCCACCGCGACGGCCGTTCGCACGTCGGCGGCGCCGGCCGCCCGTGCGGCCCCCAGCCCGCGGGCGTACGCCCGCGCCGCGTCCGGCAGCAGCTCCGCCACCCGCTCTGCCGGCAGGCCACCGTCGAGCAGCACCTCGGCGCAGCGGGCCGTGAACGCCGGCGACGACACCTGGGCGCCCCGCCGGATGAACACGTCCGGGGACGGCAGGAAGCTGTCCAGCACGATCCGGTCCCGCACCCGCGGCGGCAGGTGCGGCAGCTCGTACAGCCGGCCGACGCCCGGCATCAGCGCGAGGGTCGGCCCGGTACCGTCCGTCCGCGCCGCGGCTGCCGCGCCCGTGGCGTCGGCCGGTGCGAACAGGAGTCGGCAGCCCTGCGGGACGGCCGACATGCGCCGCGTTCCCGTCTCCACCGCCGGGGGACGGCCGGTGCCGAAATAACACTCCTGCGTCCACGGGTCGGCCAGCGCGTACGACGCGGTCTCCGGGATGTCCTCCGGGCGACCCCGCAGCACGGCGACGCCCTCCTGACGGAACATCACTGCGGCGTGCTCGCCGGGGCCGCCGCGCTCCACCAGGACATGCCCGAGCCGCCGTCGCTGATCAGGTTCGAGGCGCAGGTAGCGGCTCCAAGCGTCCTCGAGCCTCACCGACATGAGGAACGACGAGGCGCGCACCCGGCGCGGCGGCACGAGGATGTCCACGGGCGCGGCCGCGCACGTGCCGCGCCAGACGTCCCGGCACGCGTCCGTGAGGACGTCCAACGAGGGCTCCGGGTCGAACGCGGTGGCCGGCCGGATCTGCACCAGCCGCGTCCGCGTGGTCTCCACCCGCCGCAGCAGCGCCCCGCGCCACAGCGTCGTACCGGGCAGGCCGGTCAGCCAGGCCAGGCTGTTGTCACCGTCGCCCAGGCGCTGAGCGGAGGCGAAACCGAAGCCCAGCGACAGCTGGCCGACGAGCCGGTCGTCCGGCGCGAGCTCGGTGAGCCCGGTGACGGACACCGTGCCCGCGTCGGTCTCCAGCACCCACTCGGAGTCCAGGCGCGGCATGCCGAAACTGTGGTGGAGCCGCGTCAGCAGACCGCTCAGCGCGGCCACGTCCGCGTCGTCCAGCAGCGGTGTCTCCGCCGGGGAGACCGGCTGGTCCGCCACGACGGCCCGAGCCGCGTCCACGGTGTCGTCCGCGTCGCTGACGAGCGGCTGGACGAACGCGGCGATCGGGGAGGGGCGGTATCCGGGGTCGGTCAGCCGCTGCTGGGCGACGGCGTGCTCGCCGTACCCGCTGAAGACGACCGCTGCGACCGTGGCGTACAGGTCGTCGGGACGCGGGCACACCAGGCTCTCGTAGCCGCCCGCGTTGACGTTGTCCTCCTGGTCCTCCGCGCCCGAGCTGCGGACGATCCAGGGTCCCTCGCCGCACACCTCGCGGAGCAGTGCGGCGAGACCGGGGTGCCGCTCGCGCAGGAATCCCGCGTACCCGGCAACGAGTTTCTTCTGCGACGTTCCCTCCGCGTCCGCCGCTGCGATGAATTCCCGGGCGTCGGCAGGGTTGAGCGGATACACCGGAAGGGCCACTTCGATGAATTCCGGATCGTGGTACAACCGGAGCAGTCGGGCGCATTTCATGCCGTATTTCTCGGCCTCATCGGATAACCCCTGATCGGGCCCACCGGCGGTTCCGACAATCGCTGGGCTGTCCATGGAAAGGTGCCTCAATCTCTCTGGTCCTGGGTTCGGGGAATGGGGCCGGGTTCAGTCGTCGAGCAGCCGCGCCAGCCATCCGTCGGTGTCCGCCCGGTCGCGGCGGGCCTCGCGCAGACCGTCCATCACGTTCCACGCCACCCGGTAGCGGGCCGCCTCGTCGACCGGCTCGGCGCCCGCGTACGCCGACAGCCGGTCGCAGACCCGGGTGAACCGCTGCTCGGCGTCCGTCAGCACGGCGTCGTCGAAGGCGGCCGACACGCTCTGGTTGTCGCCCGTGTAGAAGAGCAGGCCCTCGGCGTTCGCCGCCTCGTAGAAGGCGGCCTCCAGTTGCTCCGAGGCCGGAACGAACTGGAAGAATGTGCCGTCGCCCGCGATCTCCACAGGCAGCGCCGCGTCCTCGAGCGCTTTGCGGGCGTGGCGCAGGAACCGGTCGCCGGCCTCGCGCACCGCCCGCTGGGGCTCGCCGGTGGCGACCCGGTCGAGCACGGTGTCCGCCGCGGCCAGGATCGTCGGCTCGAAGAAGGAAGTGAACGACACCTCCTTCAGCGGCCTCAACAGCGCCCGGGGCCCGCCGACGGCGGATACGGCGTGCCCGTTGGCCATGCCCTTGGCGACCACCCATACGTCCGGGGTGATCAGCCCGGACGTGGACAGGCCGGGCCCGTAGCGCAGGCCCACCTTCACCTCGTCCGCGATCAGTACTGCCCCGGCGGCCGAGCAAAGCCGGCGCAGCTCGCGGTACCAGCCGTGCGACAGGTGCATGTGGTCCGGTGACACGACCACGGCCGCCGCCCGATCGGGTGCGGCCAGCAGTTCCTCCAGCAGGCCCAGGTCGAAGAAGAAGTCCACCACCCCGTCCGCGTTGGGCCTCAGCGGTGCCCCCGACGGGTACCACATCGGGTCGTAGCCGTGGTAGCCGGCGCTCAGCAGCAGGTGTCGCCCGGTCGCCTCGCGCACCGCCAGCGCCGCCGCCCGCACCGCCGCCGTACCGGACCGGAACAACCCCACGGCATCGCCGCCGCACAGGGTGTGCAGCCGTGTCAGCACCGCGTCGATGCGCGGGCTCCAGCCCGTGGCCGTGCCGTCCGCGCCGGTCGCGGCCCGGGCCACGGCCTCCGCAACACCCGGGTCGCCGTGTCCCAGCAGAATCGATCCCCGGGCATTGTCGAAATCAATCCAACGGAATCCGGATTCATCGGTCACATAGGCTCCGGCGGCCGAAGTGAAAACCCGGGGGCGGTCCCGCGAATCGCGCGGACAGGTGGGGAATTCGGCCAGCAGGGAAGAGTTTTCCGTCATAATTCACCTCATGGGAAAGGGAGATATTGAACGTGAATTCTGGCGGGTGCAGAGTGTTCACGCAGTCCGGGCGTGAGAAGCACCGGAAACAAGTGACCCCGAACCCTGGAGGAATGGACGTGGTGACGACCGGCATGGCGCTGCCAGCCCTGCACCGTGCTTTCGTGGACACGGCCCGGCAGGACGGGAGCACGGCCGCCCTGCACGCCTGCTCCTGTTTCGCGGAACAACTGCTCTCCGATACCGCCGCCGCGGCGGCCCGGGCGGCTGCGGCCGGCGCGGCCCCCGCGGCCGACACGGCCGGACTGACCGATGCCGCACGTCGGTTGCGGGAGCTGTGCACCGTACTCGCCCGGGACATGGCTGCCGGCCCCTCCCAACCGGTCCGTGGCGCGGAGCGGCAGCTCACAACCGTGGAGCACGCTCTCGCGGCAGCCACCGACGCCACCGACACGCTGTGGCGCTCCCCCTCCGCCCGGACGGACGAGGAGACCGCCGCCCTGCTGCGGCACGCCACCGACTGGAAGACCCCGGAGTGCTACGGCTACGACCTGGCCGATCCCGAACTCTCTCTGGACCAGGCCGCCGGCTGGCTCGCGGCCCGCCCCGCCGATACACCCGTCCTGGTTGTGGGCGTCCGGACCGGCGGCTCCTACCTGGCGCCCTTCTGGCAGGCCGGTGTTGAGGACGCCGGGTTGGCGGCAGGCCCCTGGCACAGCGTCCGCCCGGTGCGCGGCGCCGGAGGCATCATCCTGCCGGCCTCCGAACTCGCCGCGCTGCCGCGCGAACTGCGACCCGGCACCACAGTGGTCCTGGTCGACGACCAGCCGGACACCGGCGCCACTGCCAGGGCCGTGCGCGACCGGCTCGCCGAACGCTTCCCCGGCGTGCGGGACATCGTCCTCGCCGCGCCGGGACGGCTCCACGATCTGAACGGTCCCGCCGTGCGGGTCCTCACCGAACGGCCTGTCGTCCGCACCGGCACTTCCCGCCTGTGGCAGCTGGCCGGCGCGGGCGACACCGCCGGGCTGGTCGCCCGCGCCCGCGCCGCCGGGGTGCCGCTCGCCGTCGGCGCCGTCCACCGGATCAGGCCATTCCGAGGCCCGTTCCTCACCGCGTACGGCACGGCCGCCGTTCCGGCGCAGGACGGCGGGGTTCACCGCATCGCCCCGCACAAGCGGCCCTTCACTCTGATCGCCGACTCGGACGGCCTCCGGGGCACGGGCCGCGACGGGCATGACAGCGCCCCGGAGGCGTACCACTTCCGTTTCATCGGCACGGGCACGCACGGGCTGCACTGTCACCGCACCCTGCGAGCCATGGGCGACCTGCTCCCGGCCGGCCACACCTTCGCCGACGGTTACCTGATCACCCGTCACGAAACCGGCTTGCGCCCGCTGCGCGAGGAGCTGCCGGCGCTCACCCCGCCGCAACAGCGCGGGGCGCTCGGCACGGTCGCCGCCTCCTGGGAGGCACTGCGGCGCCTCGGCGAGCTGGGCCGTCCGGGCCGCGGCGCCGCCTACAACCCGCGGGCTCGCCTCGATGAGGCGCTGCGGCGGCTGCGCCACCGCATGGGCCGCCCGCTTCCCGTGGACGGGGCATGGACAGCCCGGCACCTGCCGGAGCGGGCACCCATCGGCGGCGTCGACGGCATCCTGTTCCGCACCCCGCTGCCGTACGGGCACGGGCACTGGCACTGGCAACTGGCTGGGGACGGGGACTGCGCGACCGGGCTCACCGTGCGGCGGTTCGGCCTGGACTGGATCTGGGGCGGGGGTGGCTGTCTGGAGAGCGAGATCGCCTCGTTCGTCGTTGAGAACCGGCTCGACGAATCCGCTGTGAACGTGCTGGGTGAGGCGGTCGCCGCGGCCACGGGTGACGCCCGGGCCTTCGACGCCGGGCTTCGGCTGGCCGGCGAGGCGCTCTACTGGAACGTCAAGACGTGGCTGCGGCGCTGTCCGGTCCTCACCGGGGTCACCGCTGACCGTGTCGAGACCGAACTGGCCGCGCAGGCACGGTACGTCGCCGCCCTGTTCTGATCCGCGCCGGCACCCGCCGTGGCCGCTCATCGGGCTCCTGCCGGAGCGGCCGCGGCCCACACCCGCTCGGCGTGCGCCGCACGCCCGCGCCGGGCCGTCTCACCCGCACCGCCCGGCACGGCCCCGGAGCCGGGACCCTGCGCGGTGCGGCGGGCGTGCCGCAGCGTCTCGCGCACGCATTCGGCGTCGGTCTGGCTGCCGTACACGTACATGCCGCGCACCTTCTGCTCCACCACAGCGGAGATGTCGATGCCCGCGAACGGCACCAGACCCCGCTCCTCGCGCAGCGTCCGCTCGACATCGGCCAGTTCGTACTGGCCCGCGTAGGGCAGGTCCTCGTAGAACAGTGCCCGCGTGTCCCCGTCCCCGTCCCCGACCGCGGCGCGCACCGCGCCGTGCACCAGCAGGTGGTCGATGTGCCCGCCGACCGCGGCCGGGGCCAGCACCGTGTCGGCGCCCGACGCGCGCACCGCCTGCGTGATCGCCTCCTCCACGGCACCGCGCAGTTCGTCCGCCTCGGCCGGCGACGACACCTCTGCCTCGTCGTCGTAGCCGCGCAGACTGGCGTCGTCGAAACCGAGCGGACGGTAGTCCGCCAGCCCGCGCAGCCGGCAGTAGCCCAGCTCCTCCTCCCGGCGCCGGGCGCTGATCACCCGCACCCCGGCGCGCCGCAGCCGCCTGGGCAGCGCCCAGCCGGAGCGGGTGAACACCGTGAGCAGCGTCGCATGCGCGGGGCGTCCCACCGCGGCCAGCAGCCCACCGCACGAGTACGCCACGTCGTCCGGGTGCGGTGACACCAGCAGCGTCCGCCCCTCACGCAGCCGCGCGGACAGGGCCCGGTCTGTTCCGTCCGTCGCCTTCCGTGTGGGCTCACCCATCGTGCTGTTCCTCCCGTCCCGTCTGCACCCGCCGGCTCCGGATGATCTCGGCGTACCGGGCGGCCACGTCACGCCAGCCCGTCGTCAGGCGCGGCTTCGCCGCCAGGGTGCGGCCCGCACCCGCAACGACCCGGTCCAGCAGAGCGTCCAGCGTCTGGGCGCGCAGTGACGCGAACCGGGGCAGATTGCCACCTTCGCCGAGGGTCGCCACCGGCACACCCAGTTGCACGGCCTCCGCCGCCGCGAAGTTGAAGGTTTCGTGGAACACCGACGGCAGCAGGAACAGCGCCGCACCGCCGAAGACCCGATCCCAGTCGGTACGAATGTCATAGGCGTCCAGCACCTCGATCTGCCGGCCCGCCCCCTGGTGTGCCCGTACCAGCTCACGCGCCTCCCGGCCCCGGCGCGACCAGGTGGCGAACATGACGCGCAGCGGCACTCCGGCCCCGGCCAGCCGGCGCAGACAGCGTTCCGCGTCAGCCGTGTCGATCTTGCCGAGTTGGAGCACCACCGGACCGGACGGGTCGTGCAGGTTCTGCGCCGGGACGTGGTCTGCGGCCCACGGGATCACCGACCGGTCCGGGAAGCAGCGTGTCCAGGGCAGGTCCAGCAGGAATACCTCGTGCATCGGCCCATCGGGGTGCGTGTCCTGCGCAGGGCATCCCGCCGCCCCGGGCGCGCCCGGCACGGCGGGAGCGACCGCGTGTACCGGGCACGGCGGCGGCGCCGACAGGTCCTCCGACAGCCTGCTGACGTCGTGCCAGATCCGTACGGTTCTGGCGTGCAGTTCCGGCAGCCGCTTCGACTGCGCCCCCTCGAACAGCTCGCTCTCCACGAGCGGGAACACCGCATCCACGCGATCCCGCTCCATCCGCGCCGCGAGCACGTCCAGGTCGGCGCCCTCCGAAGCACGGTAGAAGTCCGCCGCGACCCCCGCCTCGCGCAGCGACCGCACCAGGTGCCACAGGGCGGTCTCCACGCCACCCCACGACGGCGAGTCGAAGCCCTCGTCGTAGATCTCGAACAGGGCCGGTCCGGCGGGCGGCTCAGCCATGGCGCACCTCCCGCGGGCCGTGCCCCGTGGCCTCGGTGACCAGCTCCACCAGGTCCTGCACCACGAGTCGCCGGCCCGGCCGTGACCTCAGCGACAGCGTGCAGTCGAAGTAGCCCTCCAGCCGGTTGACGATGTTGAGGAACTCGCGGTCGTCCACGTCCACGAACCCCTGGGCGACGATGTCCCCGGCGTCGTCGCCGGTCTCGTCGCTGAGGCACTTCAGGACGAGCATGCGGGTCATGCCGTCCTGGCCAGGTGCGCCTTGCTGTTCGCCACCACCAGGGAAGCGCATCCGTCCTCCGTTCTGTCCACGATGAACACACCGGTGTTGCTGATCTTGAAGCGGGTGCGGCGCAGCAGCGCGTCGTCAAGGCCCAGCAGCTCGAAGAGGAGGGCCTGCATCGTCTCGGAGTGCGATACGAGCACCCATCGGGCGCCATCCCCGCCCGCGGGGCAGCACGCGGCCAGGAACTCCCCGATGCGGCGCCTCTGCGCCACCCAGCTCTCCACGCCCCGTACTTCGGCCGCCGGATGCCGCAGCCGGTCTTCCAGCACTGCGTCCCACTCGCGGACCACGAGGGGCCGCGGGAAGGCCTCCGGCGCCCGCAGCTCCGCCAGCCGGGCGTCCGCCACCACTGGCACGCCCAAGGCGGCGCCCAGTACCTCCGCGGTGCGGGCCGCCCGCCGCTGCGGGCTGGAGTACACCCGTAC
The DNA here is from genome assembly GCF_020982505.1 of Streptomyces sp. MNU89. Classification (NCBI taxonomy): domain Bacteria; kingdom Bacillati; phylum Actinomycetota; class Actinomycetes; order Kitasatosporales; family Streptomycetaceae; genus Streptomyces; species Streptomyces sp. MNU89. The sequence goes on from NZ_JAJKLL010000001.1 coordinate 1,054,366, forward strand.
GGCGGCGCCCGGCCCACGGTCCGGTGGGCCCACCGCCGGGTCCCGGGGCAGGTGGTCGGCGAGGGCCCGGGCCTGCCGTTCGCCGAGCTGGGTGAGTCCGGCGTGTGGGTCGAAGCCCGGCAGGACGTCGTCGTCGCGCAACACGTTCAGGCTCGCCTCGGCGTGCCGGACCAGCACGAACCTCTGGGCGGCCGTCATACGACCGGCAGCGGGACGCGGCCCTGCGGGACACGCATACGCTCACGCGAGTTGTTGAACTCCTGGTTGGCTATGCAGGTGCCGCACGGCCAGTCGTCGAACTCGCGGATCGGGCCGAAGCCGTGCACCAAGTGCTTGGGCACCGAGTAGCAGTCGCACTTGACCATCCGAATCTCTTCCCCGGATACCTGGTAGTTGTAGCCGTTGGTGATCTGGTCGCAGACCGCGTCCCGCTTGCCGGTCTCGTAGATGTGATTCCAGCGGCGGAAGTACTCGGGCGGAGCCAGGAAGTCCGCCGGGTTCAGGTCCTGGTAGCGCAGGTTCACGGTCAGCGGCTGTCCCTTGAAGGCCAGCAGCGGCATGAAGTGCAGCAGCCCTTGGTAATTCCTGAACCTGAGGAGATCGATGTACGCGTTGACCTCCTCCACCGGCTGACCCCAGTACACGGTCTGGAGCTCCGCCTTCAGCTCGACGGCGGCGTCCAGGATGCGGTCGATCTGTCCCTGTTTCAGACCGCGCTTGGAGTTCATCGCCTCGGTGTGGCCGTCCACCGAGAACACCCACAGCAGGTCCGGGCGTCCCTCCAGGGCTCGGGGCAGCTTCGTGCCGTTGCTCAGCACTTCGATGCGGTAGCCCTCGGCCGCCCGCTTCTGCAGATGGTCGACGATCTTCGGGTAGAGGGTGATCTCACCGTCGGACTCCACCCGGAACAGCACCGTGTCCGGCTCGTACTCGGCGAAGATCCGGTCCAGCGAACGGATGGTGGCCGGCTGGTCCACCTTGGTCTTCTTGACCTCGCAGTAGGTGCATCGGATGTTGCAGGCGCCGTCGACGACGATATTGCGGTAGGTGCGCACCCGGCGCACGGGCGGCGGCCAGACGATGTCGGATGCCATGGTGTGACTCCTCGCTCGGGGTGGGGAAGAACCGGCCGCGGTGCGGTGGCTCATACATGCGCGGTGTGCCGGGACACCAGGTCGCCGGCCACCGCCTTGGCGCTGCGCAGCGCGTGCGCCTGGATGGTGAGGGTGGGATTGAGGCCGCCCGGGTACGGCATGAAGCTGCCGTCGACGACGTACACGTTGGGCGCCGAGTGGACGCGGCCCCAGCCGTCCACCACCGACGTGGCCGGGTCGTCGCCGGCCCGGCAGGTGCCGTGCAGATGACAGCTGCCCTGCGCGAACCCGCTCTCCTCGTGCTGGATAGCGGTCGCGCCCGCCTGCCGCAGCAGCCGTTCGCACTTGCCGGTCATGTAGGCGAGGCGGCGCAGGTCGCGCGGGTCGGTGGTGTAGTCGATGACGACGGCCGGCACGCCGTCCTCGTCGACGCGGCGGGACAGCCGGACCCGGTTGTCCAGGTTCGGGTGGTCGGCAAGGATCGTCTCGACGCGCAGCTCCAGCACGTCGTGCCGGATGCGCTCGGGCATGTCGTTCTTCGACTCGTAGATCATGCCGCCCACGCCTGTGGGGCAGCCGGGGTCCACGTAGTGGTCGAGGAACGCGATCGTGGAGAACGGGCCCGAGTGTGTGCGCCAGTCGGCGAGCGTCGTCTCCGCCGACACCTCGACGAAGCCGCTGACGTACTCGCTCAGCTTCATCGTCAGCCCGCGGCCCACGAGGCCCGAGTGGTTGCCCACGCCGCCCGGTGCGTGCCCACCGTGGGACCGCAGCAGCAGCGCGGCCGTCTGGATCGCGTTGCACGCGACGACGAACGACCTGGCCCGGATCCGGTGCGCGGTGCGGGTCAGCCGGTCCAGGCAGGTGACCGAGGTGACCGCGTCCGACCTCTCCTGGTCCAGGCGCAGTGCCCGCAGCCCAGTCCGCAGCGCGAAGCCGGGGTGTCCGGCGAGCGGGGCGAGGAAGACGGCGACGGCGTCCCCCTTGGCGCCCGTCGGGCACTGGTGGCTCACGCACAGCGTGTCCCGCGCGCACGCCGAACGCCCGTCGTGAGCATGGCGGTTGATGGCCAGTGGTGTGGGGAACGGGTCGTAGCCGAGTTCGGTGCCCGCCTCATACAGAACCTCGGCCGCGGCTGTTGGGGGGTGCGCCGGGCCGCGACTGCCTCCCCCCTCCTCGCCGCCGCACACCCCGAGCCGCCGCTCCAGCACGTCGTAGTACGGGGCGAGTTCGGCGAGCCCGTACGGCCAGCGCACATCGAGGTCGCCGGCGTCGATCAGCTCGCTCGGATCGAAGTCGAACGGCCGGTAGCGCCACGAGGCTCCGCCGTAGAAGACCGTCCCACCGCCCAGGTTGGATGTCGTCCACGGCCAGCCCTCGTCGGTCCAGCCGCCGTTGCCGTCACGGGCCAGGGCGGTGCGGCACATGTCGTCCAGCTCCGGGTTGCCGAGGCCGGGAGAGAGCCGGAAACCCTCCTCGACCATCAGGACGTCCAGCCCTTGCCGGACGAGCCGGTCTGCGGCCACCGAACCACTGGCACCGCTGCCGATCACGACGACGTCCCAGATCCGGCCGTCGTCCCGGGGGTCCCACCCGTCGCGGTGCACGGGCCCCAGCGGCTCGGGGTGCCATGCGTGCGCGGTGTCCGAGGGCAGGGGGCCCCGAAGGCGCTTCATCGTGTGCCTTTCGTCGAAGGGTGATTACGGGGAGGCGGGGAGAGCCACCGGGCAGAAGCTCCCGGGGCATGGCGACGTCACGCTGTCGTGACGGCCAGCCAGCCCCGCTGCATGCCGGCGAACCGTCCGCCCGTATCCAGCAGTTGCGCCGGACTGCCGTCCTCGACCACCGCCCCGTTCTCGATGACCAGGACGCGATCGGCGATGGCGAGCGTGGACAACCGGTGCGCGATGATCACCGCGGTGCGGCCCGCGAGGACCCGGGTCAGCGCTTCGTGCACGGCCCGCTCCGACGGGGTGTCCATGCTGGACGTCGCCTCGTCGAGAATCAGCACGCGCGGCGAGGTCAGCATCACCCGCGCCATGGCGATCAACTGCCGCTGGCCGGCCGACAGGCCCGAACCCCGCTTGTGCACGTCCGTGTCGTAGCCACCGGGCAGCGCGCTGATGAATCCGTGCGCGCCCACCGACTCAGCGGCCGCCCGGATCTCGGCTGGTGAAGCGTCCGGCCGGCCCAGCGCGATGTTGTCCGCGACCGACCCGGAGAACAGGAACGCCTCCTGGGTGATCATCGAGACGGCGCCGCGCAGTTCGGCGTCGGCCAGCTCCCGCAGGTCCACCCCGTCCAGCGTGACCCGGCCCGCCGCGGGATCGTACAGCCGCGCCATCAGCTTGGCGATCGTGGACTTGCCGGCGCCGGTGGTGCCCACCAGGGCGACCGTACGGCCCGGTTCGAGCACCAGGTCGACGCCGGACAGCACACGGCGGCCCTCATCGCCGTACCGGAAGTGGACGCCCTCGAACCTCACGGCGCCCCGCCCGCCCGGCGGGTCCGCCGGCAACGCAACCGGACGCTTCGGCTCGGCCACCGCCGGGTGGGGCACGAACAGCGCACCGATCTTCTCCAGGCCCGCCGACGCCGCCGAAAAGGCGTTGGCGAAACTCGCCAGCTCGTCGATCGGGTCGTACAGCCGGTGCACGTACAGCAGGAACGCGGTGAGCGTGCCGATGGCCAACTGGCCCTGGTCCATGCGGAACACGCCCAACGTCAGCAGCCCGGCCAACGACAGGTTGCCGATGAGCTTCACTCCGCCGCTGAAGGTGGCGCTCACCCAGCCGGCGTCCGCCCGCGCCACCGTGTACCGGGCGTCGAGCCGGCGCAGCCGGGCCGCGTTGGCCTCCTCGCGGCGGAACGCCTGTACGGCCCTGATGCCGTTGAAGGCCTCCACCGTGTGCTGCACTACGCCCTCGACGGCCGTCCTGGTGCTCCGGTAGGCGCGCCGCGACCGGTTCCGGAACCACTGCGTCAGCACGTACAGCGGGATGAACAGCACGATCACGACCGCGGCCATCGGCTGGTCCATCCACAGCATCACGGCGAGGATTCCGACCATCGAGAACAGCGCGGAGAACAGCCCGTCCAAGCCCATCTCCAGCATCTCCTCGACCGACTCCACATCGCTGGACAGCCGGGCGATCACCCGCCCCGAGGGGTACGACTCGTGGAACGCCAGCGGCTGGCCCATCACATGGGTGAAGGCCCGGTGCCGCAGCTCGAACAAGAGGTCCTGGGCAATGCCGCCGGAGTAGCGCAGAAAGCACCACTTGAGCGTGGCCGTGGTCAGGCCGGCAGCCAGTGCCGCAGCCGTGAAGCCGATCAGCGGCGTCCACCGGCCGTCCGCTGCCGCGGGCACACCCCGGTCGATGGCGGCGGCGATCAGCAGCGGCGGGACCAGCCCGCACACGTTCTCCAGCAGGGCCAGCGCGGTGGCGGCCGCCAGCCGGCGCCGCTTGGGCCACAGCAGCATGCGCAGCAGGGCGTCCCGCTGGGCCCGGGACGGTGCTTCCTCGTGTCCCTTCATCGTGTCCGCCCCCGTCCTGCCATGCCGTCCGCCGTGATGTCGTCGAGGATGTCGTCGGAGTCGTCCTCCGGGCGCGCGATGACCGTGGGCAGCGACGGCGCGACCAGCAGCCGGTACTCCGGCTCACGAGCCATCAACTCGTCGTGCGTGCCCGTCGCGGCGACCCGCCCACCGGAGAGGAACACCACCTGGTCCGCCAGGCGCAGAGTGCCCGGTCGGTGCGCGGCCACGAACGTGGTGACGCGGCAGAGCACCCCGCGCAGAGCGGTCTCCACCTCCCGCTCGGTCCGTACGTCCAGGGCGGACAGCGCGTCGTCCAGCACCAGTACCGTCGGCCTGCGCAGGATGGCCCGGGCCAGCGCCAGCCGCTGCCGCTGACCGCCCGACAGGCCCAGGCCCTCCTCACCGATCACCGTGGACAGCTTGTCGGGCAGAGCGGAGACGAATGCGTCCGCGCGTACCGTCCGCAGCGCTTCCCACACCGCGGCATCACCGTCCTCGCCCGCAGCCGCGTCACCGGTCTCCGGTAGGCCCAGCGTGACGTTGGCCCGCACCGTGCCGGAGAACAGCACCGGGTCGTCGAACGCTCCGGACACCACCGACCGCAGGTCGGCCAGGGCCAGATCGCGCAGATCCACACCGTCCAGGGTGATGCGCCCCGACGTCGGGTCGTCCAGCCGGGACAGCAGCGACAGCAGCGTGCTCTTGCCGGAGCCCGTCGCCCCGGCGACGGCCACCGTGGTGCCCGCCCGGACCGTCAGGTCGACGCCCCGCAGCGTCGCGGTGCGGCCACCCGGGTGCGCGTAGTGCACTTCCTCCAGGCGGATCTCGCCACGCACCGGTGACGGCAGAGGCCGGGGCCGCTCCGGGTCGGTCACCGTCACCGGCTCGTCCCGCACCTGCCAGTACCGGTCGGCCGCCGTGGCCGCCGTCGACGCGTCGGCGGTCAGCCAGCCCAGTGTGTCGGCCGGCCAGCGCAGATACGTGGCAACTGTCACCGCGGCCATCAGCGTGCCCAGTGTGAGCGCGCCAGTGGCGACACTGTGGCCGCCATATCCGATCATCGCCACGATCGCCAGGTCCGGCAGCGCCGTGATGATCCACCACAGGGCCGCCGTGTACGACAGCTTCCGCAGCTCCAAGTCCCGCAGCCGACGCGCCCGGCCGGTGAACTGGCGCACCGCCTCCGGGCCGCGCCCGAACACCTTCAGCACCCGCACACCGAGCACCGACTCCTCCACGGTCGTGGACAGGTCTCCGCCCACTTCCTGCGCGGAGCGTGCCACCACCCGGAACCGCTGCTCGAACACCGTGGTGGCCACCACCATCGGCACGTACGCCAGGAACACGATCAGCGCGAGCACCGGTGCCAGCCACGCCAGGACGCCCAGACCCACGGCGAGCGCCGCGACGTTGACCATCAGGTAGATGGCAGAGAAGGCCGCGAACCGGCCGATCTCCATCACGTCCGAGACGGTCCGGGACCGTAACTGACCGGACTGCCAGCGGGAATGGAACGACAGGGGCAGCCGCTGGATGTGCGCCGACACGTCGGCGCGCATCGCCGTCTCCAGCCGGGTCGCCGGGCGCACCACCAGCAGCCGGCGCGCGCCCAGCAGGACCGCTTCGACCACACCGAGGAGGGCGAACCCGCCGATGAACCACGGAAGCGCGGCGAGGTCCCGCTCCACGACCGGCCCGTCCACCAGCCGCTGGAGCACCAGCGGCATGGCCAGACCCGCGAGCATCGACCCGAAGGCGGCGCCGCACGCCCCCGCCATCAGCCAGCGGTGCGGGCGCAGATAGGGGGCGCAGCGTCGCAGCGACGTCATGGCGTACACCCGGCACCTCCCCCGGAGGTCCGGCCGAGCGCCCGTCGGTAGTGTGCCAGCGCCCGCTCCACGGTGTCCGCCCCATAACGGCTCAGCAGGTCCGGCACCGCCGAGGCCACCGTCTTGCGGTGCCGTTCCGCCTCCGTGACCGCCTCACCGGCGACGCGGGCCAGCGCCGCCACGTCGCCGCGCGGAACAAGCAGCCCCGGAGTGACCGAACCGACCGTGTCGGGCAGCCCGCCGACGGCGTAACCCGCCACCGGCGTCCCGCACACCATGGCCTCCAGCGCGCTGCCGCCCAGCTCCTCGTGGGCGGACGGCATGACGAGCACGTCCAGCGCCGTCATCACGGACGGCACCGCGTCGTGCGGCAGGAACCCGGTGAACACGAACCGGTTTGCCAGCCCCGCCGCCCCGACGGCCTCCCGCATCCGCTCCCGCTGCGGCCCGTCACCCACCACGAGAAACACCGCCCCGGGCGCCGCCGAAACCGTGGCGTCCCACCGGCCCGCCATGGCGACGAAGTCCCGCCATCCCTTCTCGTGCGCGATCCGGCCGACCCAGCCGACCACCGGCACACCGGCCGGCACGCCCAGTGAACGGACATATTCTTCCGCCCGCCGCCGCGGCACGGGCCGTACATCCCCGACCGAGTCGGGCAGCACGTCCACCAGGGCACGATCGAGCGGCAGCAGCCGCGCCACCGTGTCCGCGGTGCGCGCGGTGAGCACCGAGACCCGGCGGGCGTGCCGCAGGGCGTACCGCTCGGCCGCGGTCACCAGCCGGTGCTGGAGCCGGTCGAACCGGGACATCGGCTCGTACACCGCCAGCCGTGAGCAGTGCAGCGTGATGACGTACGGCGCGCCGAGAATGCGCGACACGAGCGGCCCGGCGAGCAGCGCCCACAGCTGTCCGTCCGCGTGGACGTGCACAAGGTCCGGCTGCCAGGTGCGGCGCAGTGGCCGGCACGCCGCCGGCACCGCGGCGAGCCACGCCTGGTTGAGCCCGACGAGGCCGGTCAGCTCGGAGCGCAGTCGGGGAAGCGGAGCGCGGGTGACGCGGACCGTGAGCCCTGGCCGGTCGACCCGCTCCCGGGGCAGTCCGGGGAACCCCACGGTCATGACGAGCTGCTCCACGCCACGGTCGGCCAGCTCCCGCGAGAGGCGGAGGATCTGCACCTGCATGCCCCCGACGGCGTCGAACTCCGCGGGCCAGGCGGTGACGCAGTCGTGGTGGAAGAAGGGGGTGAGCCGCAGCACACGCACGGGGAACTCCACGGAAAGGGAGGGCGGTTGGCGAAGGCGATACGCGGTACGGGGTGGCGCGGTTGTGCCGGTTACGGCAGCGGGCCGGCCGGTGGAGAGCCCGCGTACGCCGCTGCGGGCTCGGCGGCCCCGCCGCGCGAAGCCGCCTCGTCGACAACCTCGTCCAGCAGGGCGAGGGGGACGGGCACGAGCGGCAGGGTCCCCGTGTGCAGGACGTCGCCGGGCGCCGACAACAGCACCATCGGGGTGTGCCCGGGCGGGCTGTCGAGGTAGCCGCGCTTGTTGTCGTACGCCAGCCAGTTCCTGATCAGTGATGTGTCGACGTGTGCCGGAATCGCGGGCTCCACCCCGGCGGCTGCGACCAGTTCGCGGTGCAGAGGGACGAGGCCGGCGTCGGCGTGGCCCAGACGGCGGGAGACTTCGGCGGCGACGGTCATGCCGACGGCGACGCCCGCCCCATGGGCAACCTCGCCACGGGAGGCGTGCTCGATGGCGTGCCCGGCGGTGTGTCCGTACTCCAGAACGAGGCCGGAGCGACGCTCGTGCTTGTCGTCCCGAGTGACGTCGGCCTTGGCGGCCAGGCTCTCCGCGATGATCCAGCGCAGGGTCTCGTCGTCGTAGCGCGCGTCAACACGCAGGGCGCCCGCGAGCCGGTCGAGCATGGCCGGCCGGATGGCGAGGGCGTTCTTCACCACCTCGCCCATGCCGGAGCGGATCTCGCGGGGCGGCAGTGTGCGCAGGAAGGCGGTGTCGGCCAGGACTTCGACGGGCTGGTAGAAGGTGCCGACCAGGTTCTTGCCGAAGGTGGCGTTGACGGCCTGCTTCAGCGAGAGCACCGAGTCGAGCATGGCCACCACCGTGGTCGGCACGTGGACGAGGCGGATTCCGCGGAACAGCAGCGACGCCATCAGGCCGGCGATGTTGCCGGTGACGCCGCCGCCGAGTGCGACGACGAGGGAGCGTCGGTCCGCTCCGCACTCCAGGGCCTGCTCCGCGAGCGCGGACACGGTGGCCAGAACCTTGTGCGCCTCGCCCGCCTCGTGGGTGAGGAGGTGGGCCGGGCCGGCCTCCTTGCCGATGCGGGTGGCGAGGTCGAGGCCGTAGAGCTCGGCCACCGTGGTGTCCGCCACCACCAGGTAGCTGCTGGCGCCGAGTGCGGCGAGGCAGGTGATGACGTCCTCGGCACACTCGGTGCCGAGCCGGTAGGGGAATGAGGCGTCTTCCATCGCGATGGGTGTGACCTGCATGATCCTTCGGATCCTCCGGCGGTTCGCGGGACTGGGATGCGGTGGGTTGCCGTGGTCAATGCACCAGTTCGGCGCCGTGCCGCAGGACCTTGGCGAAGGCCGCGGCGATGTCACCCATGTCTTCTTCGCCACCGAGCAGGGCGGCGTGGTGCAGGGTCACTGTCCGCCGCGCGGCGCCCTCGCACACGGGTAGCGCGAACCTCTTGGGGTCGATGCGCTCCTCGTGGGCCAGACCCAGCGTGTAGCGCCTGCGGGTGTGCGGCGCGTACAGCTTGTTGGCCGGGATCGGGGCATAGCAGGGCAGCACGGGGAAGCCGAGCTCGGCGGTGAGCGCGTCTGTCACCTCGGTGACGGGGACGTCCTCCAGCACGCCGTCGGGCAGCCGCACCGCGTAGGTGTAATAGGTACGGGAGGTGGTGCCGGCGGACGTGGTCTGCGGGCGCAGGCCCAGCCCGCCGAGGAGGCCGTCGAGGCGGGCGGCGTTGGAGCGGCGGGTCTCGTTCTGCTCGTCAAGGATGGTGAGCTGCTCGGTGAGAATGGCTGCCTGGAATTCGGACAGGCACCGGTTGCTCCCCATCAGCTCGCCGGTCTCGACCAGCTCCATGGCTCCGGGGCTGGGCAGGGTGGCGGACAGGCAGCGGCCATCGGCCCGCAGGTGCTCCACGCGACGGGCGAAGTGCGCGTCACGGGTGACGACGGCGCCGCCCTCGCCGCTGGTGAGCACCTTGCTGTGTTGCATGCTGAAGGTTCCGGCGGTGGAGAGCGCACCGACCTTGACTCCCCGGTAGGTGGCGCCGTGCGCCTGGGCGCAGTCCTCGATGAGGGGCAGCCCGTGGCGCTCGGCGATCCGCAGGAGCGGGTCCATGTCAGCGAGGGCCGAGTAGAGGTGGACCACGACGATGGCCCGGGTGCGTTCGGTGATCGCGGCCTCGACCGCGTCGGGTGAGAGGCAGAGCGTGTCGGCTTCGACGTCGCAGAAGACGGGAACGGCGTTGACACCGAGAATGGTGGAGCCGGACGCGACCCAGGAGAGGCCGGGGACGATCACCTCGTCTCCGGCGCCCACCTCGCACGCCTCCAGGGCCAGCATCAGGCCGGCGGTGCCGCTCGCGGCGGGCACGCAGTGCGGCACACCGTTGTAGGCGGCGAACGCCCGGGCGAAGCGCCGCTCGTAGGAGTCGGTGCCGCGGTAGGGGCCGCTGATCGACCACCGGCCGGATCCGAGGACATCCGCCATTGCGCCGGCAACCCCAGGCGCGGGTTGCGGCCATGCGGGCCAGGGGCGCGTGCGTAACGCGTCGCCGCCGTTCACTGCCAACCGGGAAACCATGGACCTTCCTTCCTGATGTCATGCCGTGGATGTGCGGATGAGGTACGGGAGGGGCGGCCGGCGCGGGGCACGGCGTCGTTCAGGCGTGGAGGTTGAAGTACGAGCGGGTGTTGCCGTCCGTGCGGCGCAGGGCCACGTCGAGGGCCTTGGCGTGGTCGTCGAGCGGGAACTCGTGGCTGAGCAGGCCGTCCACGTCGACGGCGCCGGACGCCAGGACGTCGATGGCCTCCTCGAAGCAGGTGCCGGGGCCCATGGACGCCCGGACGGTGAGCATCTTGAGCACGATGTGGTGCGGGGCCATCACGGCCGACTCCTCGATGCGGTAGCCGACCAGGCCGACGCGTCCGCCCGGGCGGACGGCCTCCACGGCCTCCTGTACCGCAGTCGGGTATCCCGACCCTTCCAGGACGACATCGGGCACCGCGTCCGGGTTCGCGCCGGTCAACTCGACCAGGGCCCCCGGGGCGCCGGACACGGCTGCGGGGACGCCCATGGCCAGGGCGGCGGCGCGGCGTTCGGGCACGGGCTCGGCCACCGCGGTGACGGTGCCACCGCGCAGCCGTACGGCCTGGACGAGTAGCAGCCCGATGCCGCCGGCGCCCATGACGGCGACCTTCTCGCCGCCGGCGACCCCCAACCGGTCCACCGCATTGAGCGCGACCGCCAGCGGCTCGACCTGGCAGGCGGCGCGCAGCGGAAGGGTGTCCGGCAGCCGCCTGAGGTTGGCGACGGGAATGGTCATGTACTCGGCGCAGGCACCGTCCCGGGTGAACCCGAGCTCGCCCAGGTCCTCGCAGAGGGTCGGCGTCCCGGCTACGCAGTGTGCGCAGATGCCGCACGAGCAGGTCAGGTCGCCGACCACGTTGCTGCCGACGAGGTTGGTTCCCCGGGCGCCGTTGACGTCGACGACCGTGCCGCTCCACTCGTGTCCGGGCACGACCGGGTACGTGAAACCGTGCCAGACGCCCTTGTAGAAGGAGAGATCACTGCCGCAGACGGAGTTGTAGGCGATGCGGACGAGAGCTTCGCCGGGTGCCGGATCCGGTATGTCGCGGTGGGTGAGGACGGCCCGCTCGGGGGCCTCGAACACCAGAGCCTTCATCGTGCCGGACCTCCGTGGTCAGGGAGCGCCCGGCGGTCCCCGGGCGAGTGGCGTTCGCTAAAGTTGATGAAGCTTGGCAGGATCGTACGCTGAGTCGATGTCAACTTGTCAACAGTGGCTGATGGTTGTTTGATGATCGGGTGAGCATTGTCCGCTGAAGCGGTCACGGAAGCGCGCCAGGTGTCCGGGGGAGCCGGAACGGAAGGGAGAGATGCGCATGGCGGGTAGCGGGCAGGTCCCTGAGCCGCCGGAGCGGCCGCTGGTGCGGGAGTTCGGCCAGCGGCTCAACGAGTTGATCGCCGCCATGTACCCGGACCGGCGCAAGCGACCGGGCTACGCCCGGCTGGCGAAGGAGATCCGCGAGACCACCGGCGGTGCCATCTCCGGGACCTACCTGTGGGAACTCGCCACGGGCAAGAAGCGCAACGTCACGCTCGAGCAACTGGACGTGCTGGCCGAGTTCTTCGGGGTACCGCCCGAGTACTTCCTCAACGAGGAGACGGCCGAACGCGTCAACTCACAGCTCAAGCTGGCCACGGCGCTGCGCGACGCCCGCGTGCGCAACCTCGCCCTGCGGGCCGATGGCCTGTCCGCGGAGAGCCTGGACGCTCTGCTCATCATGGTCAACGAGGCCCGCAGAGTGCAAAACCTTGCAGCGTTCAACGACCAAGACCACATGGGCGCACCGGACGGCGGCCCGACCGGAACGTCCGGAAGCACGACGTAGCCGGGGCTACGGAACAACGGGCCCAGCAACAGCAGAGGCTACGGAATATGGCCGCTGGCGTCGTCTGGAGAGACGTCATGCATGGGGAGGCTGTCATCATTTCTCATATCGTTCATGGCCCGACAGGCATCGCAAGGCAGCGGAGAATCGTTTCCTTCTCCGGCACGGATGTCCGCGCGGTTCCCCACACGGCTTCCCTCTCGGGTTTCCCCGCGAGTTCGGCCCCAGGTTCCTTCACAGCGGAGTGGTAACCCACCACCGGCCACACAGCCGGTTCTGACCAGGCCGCCGCCAAAACCGCCCGTCCGTACAGCCGCGACCACCACACGGGACCCGCTCCGCGCGCCCCGGCATGCCGACCCGCGCCGGAAGCACCCCGGCGCGCTCACCGTACGACCAGGTGGCCCCGGCCGGCCGTCATCCCGCTGACGCCCGAGTCGCGCTACCGCAAAAACGGCACCGTGCGGCCATGCCGCCGTGCCGCGAAGGCGCCCTGCAGCGCGGGCGAACCCGGCGGACGGACCGTTCCCGCCACGCCCGTCAACGCCGACCGAGGAAGGCCAAACGGTACACACCGCATGCCGTACAGGATCGCCAGGCTGCGCCGACGCTGTCGACCGCTGCTGGACCAACTCGCCCTGCCCCGTCCGTTCTCCATCGAGCCGCTGTGCGCCCACCTCTCCGCACGCCGCAGGCGCCCTCTCCACCTGCACCCGCTGCCTCCCCAGGCCGCCGCGGCAGGAGCGTGCGGACTGTGGGTGGCCACCGACACCGACGACCACATCTTCTACGAGCAGCGCACAGCCCGGTCCCACCAGGAACATATCGTGCTGCACGAGATCGGCCACATGCTCTTCAACCACCACGCCGTCACGGACACCGCCGGCTCACCCGGGGGCCTCCTCGGCGACCTCAGCCCTCGGCTCGTCCGCCGCATCCTCGCCCGTGCCAACTACTCAACCCGCCAGGAGCAGGAAGCCGAGATGCTGGCCACCCTGATCCGCACCGGCGAGACCGGGCCTGTCCGGTGCCCGCCGTCCGACACCTACGGCAAACTGCACGCGGCCCTCGGAGTGAGCACCGACCATGAGCTGTGACTTACCGGGGGCCTGGGGCACTCTGGAGACGTTCAGCGTCGGCTTCCTCTGGGCCGCTGTCCTGCTCCGGGCCCGCCCAGCCGTACGCAACCCGCACCAGCGGGGACTGTGGCTCGCCGTGGCCTCGGCCGCCGTCGCGATGACCCTGCACCTGGGGCCGGTGAGCGCGTACGCCGCCGAACTCACCGGCTCCCCGCGGGCTGTCGCTCTCGCCAAGAACCAGGTCGGCGTCATGTCCGCTGCGGCCGTGCTGCACTTCGCCGTGTACGCGACCCGCGGTCGCCGGCACACGGGCGCTGTCCTGGTCGCCATGATCACCGTGATGGCCGCACTCCTGGCCCTCGCCGGCCTGGGAGCCGCCCCGGCGCCGGGCCACGGACCACCCTTCACCCTCGCCCGGCCATCCTGTGCCGCGTACTGGCTTCTCCTCATCACCGCGCACGTGGTGGCCTGTGCCGCGTGCGTCCGGGTCTGCTGGACGTACGGCCGCCGCGGCCCCCATGCGTCCGTCAACCTCGGCCTGACCCTTTTCGGCTGGGGCACCGCCCTCGCCGGCCTCTTCTGGCTCACTCACTACTTCCTGCTGGCTGCCGGCTCCCGCCCGGGCGTTCCTCTCTGCCTCATCATCAGCCTGCACGCGGTGCTGCGCGCCGCCGCGCTTCTCGTACCCACCGTCATGCAGCTGCGCCATACCGCCGACCACGCCCGCACCATCTGGCGGATCTGGCCGCTGTGGCGGGACCTGGTCGACGCCGTGCCGCACGTCGCCCTCTCCCCCACCCGCTCCCGCCTGCTGGTCCTTCTCCAGCCGCAGCTCTCCTGGCGGCTCATCGCCTACCGGAAGGTCATCGAAGTACGCGACGTCATTCTCGTCCTCAGCCACTACACCGATCCGGCCGTTTCCCGCAGCGCCCGCGCCCACGTGGTCCGCTGCGGCATTCCCGCCGACCACACCGACGCCTACGTGACCGCCTGCGTGCTGAGCAGGGCACGCGCCGCCAAACTCGCCGGCGCAGGGCCCGACCCCGCGGCCGAAATGCTCACCAGCAGCCAGGAAGCCGGCGACCTCGCCGCCGAAACCGCCTTCCTGCTGCTCCTCACGGAGGCCTATCTCTCCCCCTGCGTAAAGGACTTCGGCCCGGGGGTGGCGGCCGCCGCGGGGTACCGCCGCAGGAGAAGACCGGTGACCTTTCCCCGCCCTGTCCGAAACCGTCCAGGAAAATGACCCAGGAGAGGAAGGCAGTCTCTGCCATGATTCCGACCATGGACAGCACATTACGCCGGACATACCCGCACCACGCATGGCGCCTCGTGAACGAAGGGGATTCAGGTGCCTTCGTGTACCACCTCACCGGCCACCGGCCCGAGCTCTATGCGAAAATCGCGCCGCGTACCCCGGAGAACCCCGCCTTCGACCTCGTCGGCGAGGCAGACCGCCTCGAATGGCTCGCGCGCCACGGCATCCCCGTTCCCCATATCGTCGAGCGCGGCGCCGACGACACCACCGTCTGGCTCGTCACCGAAGCCGTGCCCGGCGCCGCGGCCTCTGAGGAGTGGCCCGAACACCAGCGGACCGCCGTCGTCGAGGCGATCGCCGAACTGGCCCGCACCCTCCACGAACTCCCCGTGGACGACTGCCCCTTCGACCGCCGCCTCGACGTGGCGGTCGCCGAGGCCCGGCACAACGTCCGGGAGGGCCTGGTCGACCTCGACGACCTCCAGGACGAGCACGCCGGCTGGACCGGCGACCAGCTCCTCGCCGAACTCGACCGCGCCCGGCCCGAGAAGGAGGACCTGGTCGTCTGCCACGGCGACCTGTGCCCCAACAACGTGCTGCTCGACCCAGAGACGTGCCAGGTGACCGGAGTGATCGATGTGGGCCGCCTCGGCGTCGCCGACCGCCACGCCGACCTCGCCCTCGCCGCCCGCGAGCTGGAGATCGACGAGGACCCCTGGTTCGGCCCCGCATACGCCGAGCGGTTCCTCGAGCAGTACGGCGCCCACCGCGTCGACAAGGACAAGATGGCCTTCTACCAGCTACTCGATGAGTTCTTCTGACCTGCTTCTCACCTCGGTCCTTCGCTCGCGGGGACCGAGGTCTTGATGATGTGGTTGATCTCCGCTCGTGATCTTGCTGTCGTTTGCCGGTGGGAGTCCGAAGATCCTGGAGGTACGGCCGTGCTGGGCTCTCCGCGCTCGACCAGGAGCAGCGGGCTCTGGGCACCTATCTGTCATTGCCCCGGTCGGCACCGAGCCGGATGGCGGTGCCCCAAGCTCACCAACGTCGGCTCCCAGTGGCTCGGTTCCGCCTTCTGCGCCCAGCACATTCGGCGCAGGCTCAGGAGGTCCCGCACCCGCCGCTCTCCCGGACTCGGGAGCAGACCGGTGAGCAAGCGGCCGCCTGGCTCTTCTACCGTCACAAGGCCGAGTATCTGCGCGCCATGGCCGCGCAGTACGCCGGGGCGAGCAGCCCCCTGTGCCGTGCCTTTTGCGTCCCGGAAGCCGAAGTGGCGGCGAGCGACCGCTAGAGGTGGCCGACGCGGGTGCGAGACGCTACGCGCGACTGGCGACGGCCGAGGACTTCACCGCCACGCTGCGTGACCGGATGAATGCGGATGCCCGAGTTCGGCCGGCAAGTGAGCAGACTACTTCCGAAGGGCCCTTCGCGGGAGACTCCGGCTCACGAGCGATGCACCCGGTCATGCCGGGTAGCCATGCATGCGCTCGACGTGGCAGAAGGTGTGCGATTCTCGGCCACAGCGCGCAATCTGCATGATGTGGACACGGAGCATCTGGCCGTCGCATCGGTAATCAGACAAGCTGCGCCATACTCCTGACCCAACCGGCTGTCGCGGCTCCCCTTGCCGGCAAGTACGGAGGGGCGGCATGCGCAGTAAGGCGCTGACCTGGCCCGACGCCGCTAGCTGGGGGCGGAGCCAGAAGCGGACCTTTCCCTGATCGAGGGCGTCCGGAGGGCCCGCGCGAGGCTCGGCGGGTGTGCGCCGTCGGTGCGCGGCGCACGTCCGCGATCACTGCCGTCGCGCGCCCAGCGCGGGAAGGGCCTCGCGTTGGCACTGGACTCTACCCTCGCGAGAGGGAAGAGGTGGGGAAGCGGCGCGATGCCACGCTCTCGCACGCAGGTGCGGAGAGGTTCCCGGGTGGGACGCCGACGGAGAAGCGGAACGAAAGGGCCGCCGTGTGGCCGGTTTCGCTTCCCGAGTCCTTGACCCTGAAATTTCCGTGCGGATACGGTCAGTCATATGCGGAGGTCATGTTTTTGTGTCGTGCTGTGGCATCGACGCCCCAGTGGCCGGTAATGCAAGCGATTTTCCAAGTGGTGCGTACAGCCGCGCGCCTCACGCGTGTCAACTGACTCAGGGAATGGCATGCGAAATCGTCTCGCTGCCCACTGCGTGGTAAAATCAAACAGTCAACGGGGTGAAAGAGCTGTGGACGTCCAAGTTCTCGGGCATGTGACGCTGAAGGTCGGCGATGAGCGCCGGACACCGAGCGCCCCCAAGGCCAGGCAGGTCCTCGCCCTCCTGCTGGTCAATGCAAACAGAATGGTCAGCACCGATGTGCTGATCGAAGAGCTGTGGGCCGAGCAGCCTCCTCGGAGCGCGCTCAGTGCGTTGCAGACGTACGTGTTCCAGCTGCGGCAGCTGCTGAGGAAGATCCGTCCAGGTGAATGCCCTAAGCAGCTCCTGGTGACCACGCCGAACGGCTATGAATTCCGCGTCCCGCCGGAGAACGTGGACCTGCAACGCTACGAACGGCATCGGCTGGCCGGCCAGCAAGCCTTCCAAACGGGCGAGAACATGGCTGCTGTCGAGCAGTTCCGCGCCGCTCTGCATATCTTTTCGGCGCCGCCTCTGGCGAATGTCCGGCGTGGGATGCATCTTGAGGCTGAGATCGTCAGGCTGGAAGAGAGCCGTATCGGGGTCCAGGAAACCAGAATCGAAGCGGAACTCGAACTGGGGCGTCATCATGAGGTGCTGAGCGAGCTGAGCGGACTGGCGTCGCAGTGTCCGCAGCACGAAGGATTCCACCGTCAACTGATGCTCGCACTCTACCGTTGCGGCAGACGTCCGCAGGCGCTGAAGGTGTTCAACCAGCTGCGGCAGTCCCTCGTGACCGAGCTGGGACTGGAGCCCTCACGGGAGCTGCAGATGTTGCAGCAGGCGATTCTGTCCGCGGACCCTCGGCTGGACACCGCTGAGCGGACCCCGTTCCTGCGCACGACCGCTGATCCGGCTCCTCTGCAGGTCCCGTGGCCGGCGGCCAGCCCCTGGAAGGTGTGAGGCGCAGCGGCGGCTGAGCGCGGAGCCGCTGCGTTGTGCCGGCCGAGGGTTGTTGGGACGTTGTCGTCTCACCCCTTGGGGAGATCGTCCCGGAAGACCTGGCGGTGCCGGATGAGCCATCGGCCCTCGTGCCGGACGAGCACGTCCTCGCAGGTACACACGAACTCCAACTCCGAACGACTCCCCACCACCGTCTTGGTGATCAGGGCGTAGGTCTTGGCCAGGAGCGTCGGTCCACTCGCCTGCTGGAGTTCCAGGGTGGTGACGCAGTGGCGGCGCAGGATGCCTTTCTCCTGCAACTGCCGCGCTGCGGCCTCCGCGTTTCGGGCGATCTCGGCCCGCCCGCGCTGGGGCTCGGGGCGGGCGTTGGTCGCGAAGACCGCGTCGAGCATGAAGTCTCCGGTCCAGTCCTCCACTCGGCCTTCGTCCATGGCCCGCATGTGGCGCCCGTAGAACTGCTGAATCTCTGCCAACAACGCCGCGGACACCGCAGTCTCCTCCGGCTTGTACGGGGCCTGTGTCAAGGCGCTCTCCCTCTGCTTCGGTCGGGTCAACTCCTGCCGTAGTCACGGTGAGGGCTGCTTCTCCACGCCCGGTAAAGAGACAAGCACGGCAAGGGCAAGTCGCGACAGCAGCCCATGATGCTGTCTTGCTTGCCCCTCAAGGTGCCGGTGGTGCGCTGTCCAGTGGAGACCGGTGGCAAGGGCCACCGCCTGATGCGACGGAGGCCACAAGCATGGAACCGGCCCCTCAGGCCCCCACACGATCTGTGATCGACGTTCGCCGCCCCGAAGCGGGACCGCGCTGGGAGACCATCGGCGAACTCGTCAAAGATGCCGCGTTGCTGCACGGCGACAAGGAGTTCCTCCGATGCGGCGACAGAACGCTCGGCTTCTCCGAGACCGATGCCCGCACCGACCGGCTGGCACAGGCGCTGATCGCCCAGGGTGTCAAACCGGGTGACCGTGTCGCGATCATGATGGACAACGTGGCGGACTGGCCGTTGAGCTGGTTCGCGGCCATCAAGGCCGGCGCCATCACAGTGCCGGTCAACACCCGCTTCGGCGCCGCGGACCTCACGCACGTCCTGAAGGACTCTCGGGCCGTGCTGGTCCTGGCCTCCCCGGGCTGCGTGCCTTTGGCCCGTGACGTGAGCGGCGCCATCGGGCGCCCCTGTGCGGTCCGGACGCTACGCGAACTGGAGGCCGGCTTCGGCGACCGGCCGGTGGACGGTCCGGGCCTGTCGGCGCACGCGGACGACACCGTCAACTTCCAGTACACCTCTGGCACCACAGGCTTTCCGAAAGCCTGCATGCTCAGCCACGACTACTGGCTGCGCACGGCGTGGATGATCGCTGTCCACTCCGGCCTCCGTCCGGACGACATCGTGCTGACGGCCCAGGCGTTCTCCTACATGGATCCCCAGTGGAAAGCCGTGATGTGCCTGATGGGCGGCGTTCCGCTGGTGGTGCTCCCGCGGTTCTCCGCCTCCGGCTTCTGGCACTCCGTCCGCCGGCACCGGGCCACGCTGACCTACGTGCTGGGCAGCATGCCCATGCTGCTGTACAAGCAGCCGCCCCACTCGGGCGACCGCGATCATGCGATGCGGCTGGTCCTGTGCTCGGGCATCCCGCGCGACTTGCACCGTGCGTTCGAGGACCGCTGGGGTGCGGCCTGGCGGGAGGTGTACGGCTCCACCGAGAGCGGACTGGACTTGATCACGCCGCCTGGTGAGGAGGCCACCGTGGGCAGCGGCGCGATGGGGTATCCGCCGGCCGGCAAGGAGGTCCTCGTCGCCGACGAGCACCACCGCCCCGTCCAGCCCGGGCAGATCGGCGAGATCCTGGTGCGGGGAAGGCCCATGATGAAGGGCTATTGGAACAACCCGGACAGTACCGAGCGGGCGTTCCGCGGCGGCTGGTACCACACCGGTGACCTCGGACGTGCCGAGGGTGCCGGGAGCGTGGTGCACGCCGGGCGGCTGAAGGACATGATCCGACGTGGGGGGGAGAACATCGCAGCGGCCGAGGTTGAGAGCGTCCTCGAAGCCCACCCGGCGGTCCTGGCCGCCGCGCTCGCCGGCATCCCCGACGAGCTCTTCGGTGAGCTGCCCAAAGCCTTCCTGCAACTGCGTCCCGGCTACCGCCCCACCACGGCAACGGCCCGCAGCATCCTCGCGCACACCCGCCGCAACCTCGCGAAATTCAAGGTCCCTGCCTATGTCGAGTTCGTCGACTCCTTCCCCATGACTCCCTCCGCCCGTATCCAGAAGCGCCGGCTGCTTCGTCCCGGGGACGACCAGCGCACCGGTGCGTTCGACGCCGCAGCGGACGCGTGGGCATGAGCGGCGTACCGCCGTTGCCGAGCTTCGCCGACCTGACCGTCACGGTCGACAGCGGCGTTGCCGTGATCGCGATGAGCCGTCCGGCGAAACTCAACGCCCTGACCCGCGGCATGCGCCGGGGCCTGGCCGAGATGCTGCGCCACTATGGCGGTGGGAGCCATGCTCGCGGGGTGGTGGTCACCGGTCGGGGAAAAGCCTTCTCTGCCGGAATGGACTTGCGTGAAGTCACCGGCCCGGAACTCGACTTGCCGGCGGAGATGGAGCTGTTCAACGACATCACCCGTGCCGCTCTCGCCACCGAAGTTCCGGTCGTGGCCGCCCTCAACGGCATCGCCGTCGGTGGCGCCGGCGAGATGGCCCTGAGCTTCGACGCCCGGATCGCCACGGCTCGGGCCGCGATCTCATGGCCGGAGACCGCTGCCGGACTGACCGTGTCCAACGCCGCGAGCCTGTTCCTGCCCCGCCTGGCCGGTGCGTCCAGGGCCATGTGCCTGATCATGAACAGCGCCCGGCTAGGCGCCTGCCAGGCACTGGACCTCGGTCTCCTCGACGACATCGTCGAGCCGGACGATCTCATTCCCGCCGCTATCCGGCTGATCCACCGGTGGACTCAGCCGGGTTCGTCCACGGCCGCACATCTGCGGCTGATGCGGCCCTCGCTGAGTGCGGTGGAAGCGGCCATGGCGCGCGAGGTCGCGGCCGTGCGGCAGGTCCAGGAGAGCGGCATTGCCCAGGCCGGCATCGCCACGGTGCTGACCGGCCACGGGACGTGACCTTTGCTGCTGCGGGCCGGGCCCATACCCCGAAGGGGGCCGCCGAGGCACAAACCGAACGGGCTGTGGTGAAGGCCGAAAGCCTCCTTCACCACAGCCCGCAGGTGTCCCTGTCCGCCCAGCACTGGGCACTAGGAGGCCGGGTCAATCGGTCACTTCGATGATCAGTGCTGCCGCGGTGTCCCCCGCGGCGCACCCGGTGAACAGTCCGAGCCCGCCGCCGCGTGCCTTCAGTACGTAAGCGAGTTCCGTGACCGTCCGCAGCCCGGTCGGGCCTTGGGGGTGTCCGAAGAGGAGGCTGCAGCCGGACGCGTTCATGGCCTCCAGCGTTACCCCGGTTTCCCGGGCGAAGTACAGGTCGTTCACCGCGAAGGGGTTGTGGGTGCTGATGGCATCCATCGTGTCGATCTTCAGCCCGGCGGCGTGCAGCGCCGCCTGCGCGGCGGGAACGAGTGCCTTGGGCATGCGGGCCGGCTCCACGCGGGCGAAGCCGGATGCGACCAGGCGCACGATCGGTCCGCGGTCGGCGCATTCCCGGGCGCGCGGTGTCGTGGTCACCAGGGCCCCCGCGGTGCCGTCGGCGGGATGCGTTTGCGTGGCGGCGGTGTGGACGCCGCCGGGGCGGACTGTCGGGAGTTGACCGGCGCTGTCGGTCGTGACCGGCCGCACGCCCTCGTCGGCCAGGAGCCGTACGGTGCCGAGTTCGTCCTGTTCGATCTCGATGCCGACCGTGAAGTCACGCTGGAAGGTGCGGTCGTCGCTGAGTGCGGCGGTGTATTGCTCGGAGCGCAGGACGGCGAGGGCGTCCAGGTCGTCGCGGGTGAAACCGCACTCGGCCGCGACGGCTTCGGCTGTGGCGAGCATGCTCTGTCCGGTGACGGGGTCCCGGGAGAAGCTGTCGCGTACCCAGTTCTCGCGCACCGGTCCATGCTCGGAACCGGCGGGTGAGGGCCAGGAGAGGTCCGGGCCGTTGCTGGTGCGGTCGGTGGTGACGATCAGTTGTGGGCCGACTCCTGTTCCCACTGCCGCGGCGGCCTGGTGCATGGCCGCGACGGAGGTGGCGCAGGCTTGGTTGAGCATCGGTCCGGAGACATGGGGCATGCCCAGTCGGGCCGCGAGCGTGGTGGCTCCGTAGAAGATGGCGGGCTGCGGCACGGTCCAGCCCAGCACCATGCCCTCGATGGCGTCGCGGTCGATGCCGCGCTCCGACAGTGCCCGGCCGGTGGCGGCCACGGCCAGGTCGAGGCTGGAGAGGTGGGACAGGGTGCCTCCCCACCGCGCGAAGGGCGAGGTCCACAGCGCCGTCAGGGGAATGGCCGCATCACGATAGGTGGCCCCGGACGTCACGCGCCTTTTCTCACTCATCGTGAGTCCAGGGATGCTCCGGGGTGGCGGGGCGCGGTGCGCTGCGATGCGCGGGCCGCGAAGAGTGCGACGCTGCCGCGTACCTCGATCCAGTGGCTGGCGAAGTGTTCTTCCAGGGCCTGGTGCAGCCCGTGGACGCTGTCATGCTGGTTGTGGAAGGAGCCCTGGCGCTGGTAAAGGATGTTGAAGCGGCGGGAGAGGGCGGTGTGTTTCACGCCCTGGGACAGGACGGTGCTGCCGAAGAGGACGCCGTCGGGCGCGAGTGCCTCGCGCAGGTGCTTGAAGACGATCTGCTTGCCGCCCGGTGGCTCGGGCAGGCAGTGCATGACGTAGTTGTAGGCGATGGATGTGAATCCGCTGCCGACGAGGTCGGGCAGGGGTTCCATGATGTCCGCCTGCACGCAGCGCGGGGTGTAGCGGCGCAGGCGGTGCGCGGCGAACTTGAGCGGGTCGGGGTTGAGGTCGAGCAGGGTCAGCTCGGGTGTACCCGCGGGGAAGCGGCAGTGGTCCAGGTAGTAGCCCGAGCCGGGGCCGACCTCCAAGTGGCGGGAGGTGATCCAGTCGTTGTAGTGGTCGAGCAGCCGTGACTTCGGGCAGCGCCACAGCAGCCGGTTCGACGCATGGACGACCACGGCGTCATACAGGCGCAGCCGCCGGTGTTCGTAGTAGGGCTGGCCCTCGAAGCCGAAGGCGGAGGACTCGTGGGATGCATCGATGGTCATGCGCGCGTCCCTCTTCCACTCGAAGCGTCAGTAACTGCCCAGTCCGCCGCAGACGTTGAGTGCCTGGGCGGTCACGGACGCGGCTGCCGGGCTGACCAGGTAGCGCACCATGCCCGCCACCTCCTCGGGGGTGCAGTAGCGGCCGAGGGGGATTTTGGCCTCGAAGTCGGCGAGGACCTGCTCCTCGGTGACGTTGTTGAGCTTGGCGTAACTGGCGCGGATGTCCTGGGCCATGGGCGTTTCCACGTAGCCGGG
This sequence comes from Streptomyces sp. MNU89, assembly GCF_020982505.1. Taxonomy (NCBI): domain Bacteria; kingdom Bacillati; phylum Actinomycetota; class Actinomycetes; order Kitasatosporales; family Streptomycetaceae; genus Streptomyces; species Streptomyces sp. MNU89. The sequence goes on from NZ_JAJKLL010000001.1 coordinate 1,077,358, forward strand.
GCATACCGCGTTCACGGTGGGGCCGCCGTGGGCGGCGAATTCCTTGGCGAGTGCCTTGGTGAAGCCGATGACACCGGCCTTGGCCGCCGAGTACGGGGCCCCGTACGGGACACCTTGCTTACCGCCGGTGGACGCGATGTTGATGATCCGGCCGGCCGGCTGCTTGATCGCGTCGCTGCTCCGGATGACCTCGCGGGTCACCCAGAAGACGCTGTTGAGGTTGGTGTTGATAACGTCCAGCCACAGCTCGTCGGGGATCGCGGCGGTCACGCCGCCGCCGCTGCGGCCGGCGTTGTTGACCAGGACCTTCGGCTCGCCGTGCTCCTTGGCGCACCGTTCCACCATGTCGTGCACCGCGTCGCGGTCCCGTACGTCGCAGGTGTAGCCGGCCACGTCGAATTGGTCGTCTTCCATCCTCAGCGACCTGACGACCGTCTCCAGCTTCCCGCGGTCGCGGCCGGTGATGATGACCTTCAGCCCGTCCTGCAGCAGGGCCTGGGCGATCGACAGACCAATGCCGCTGGTGCCGCCTGTGACCAGGGCGACGCTTGGGGACTCGGTGTGTGCGGGCATGGCGAGACTTTCTCCCTTCGTCGGGGCGGCCGGAACGGGCAGGCCCGACGACGAGGCTCCCTGCCGGCGGTGCAGGGCCGGTCCACGCCCGGGCAAGGCGCTCCCTGCAGCCCGAGCAAGGCGCTCTGGAGCAGCCGAAGAGCGGCGGTGGACTGCCGCTGGAGCAGCACCCCGCAAGGTCTCAAGGTGTGAGCCGACACGTAGTCATAACTGGCCTGAGCGTCCTCGCACCCGGTTCGACGGATACCGAGGGCTTCTGGAAGATGATCACAGCGGGGCGGAGCGCGATCCGCAGGATCACGGCATTCGACCCCACGCCGTTCCGTTCCCAGGTGGCGGGAGAGGTCGATCTCGATCCGCTGGCCTGCGGGTTCAGCCGCCGCGAGGTCCGGCGTCTGGACCGGGCCGGCCTGCTGGCCGTGGCCTGCGCCAGACGGGCGGTGGCGGAAGCCGGGATCACCTCCGGTACGGGTATCGACCCCGGCCGCATCGGTGTGAGCGTGGGCAACGCGGTGGGATCCGCCACGAGCATCGAGAACGAGTACGTCGTGCTGTCCGATGAGGGACGCCAGTGGCTGGTCGACCAGAAGTACCAGTCCCCCCACCTCTTCGACTACTTCGTACCGGGTTCCCTTGCCCGCGAGATCGCCTGGGCGGCCGGTGCCGAAGGACCGGTGTCGGTCATCTCGGCCGGCTGCACCTCCGGCATCGACGCCCTCGGCCATGCCTGCCAGCTCATCCATGAGGGCAGCGCCGACGTGATGGTCGCCGGCGCCACCGATGCTCCTGTCACCCCGATCGCGGTGGCGTGCTTCGACGCGATCAAGGCCACCACGCGCCGTAACGACGATCCCGAACATGCCCCGCGCCCCTTCGACCGCACCCGGGACGGATTCGCCATCGCCGAGGGCGCGGCCATGCTGGTCCTGGAGGAGAGCGAACACGCCCGGCGGCGCGGCGCCGATGTCTACGGCACCATCACCGGATACGCCGCGCACTCGAACGCGTACCACATGACGGGCCTGTCCCGGGACGGCAATGAGATGGCCCGTGCCATCACGACCGCCCTGGACGAGGCCCGCACCGACCCCGCTGCCGTCGGGTACGTCAACGCTCACGGCTCGGGCACCAAGCAGAACGACCTGCATGAAACCGAGGCGTTCAAGAAGGCCCTGGGCGAGCACGCCTGCAACGTCCCGGTCAGCTCGATCAAGTCGATGATCGGGCATTCCCTCGGCGCGATCGGCGCGATCGAGGTCGCCACCTGCGCGCTGGCCATCCGCAACGGAGTGGTGCCCCCACCGCGAACCTCCATGAGCCCGACCCGGACTGCGACCTGGACTACGTCCCCCTTGAGGCACGTGATGTGGACCTTGACGTCGTCCTCACCGTGGGGAGCGGGTTCGGCGGCTTCCAGAGCGCCATGGTCCTGGAGAAATGGCGAGGAGGCCGCGCATGAGCACCGATGTCGTGATCACCGGGATGGGTGTGACCGCACCCACCGGCCTGAGCGTCAAGGAGTACTGGAACGCCACCCTGGCCGGTACCCGGGGCATCGCACCGCTGCAGGGGTTCGATCCCACGCAGTACACGGCGTGCCTGGCCGGGCAGATCACCGGCTTCGAGGCCAAGGAGCATCTGCCCGGGCGGCTGTTGCCGCAGACCGACCGCGTCACCCGGCTCGCCCTGGTCGCCGCCGACCGGGCCCTGGAGGACGCCCAGGCCGACGTCGGCGAACTCGGCACCTACGAGTGCGGGGTCGTCACCTCGAACGCGACCGGCGGCTTCGAGTTCTCCCACCGGGAGATGCAGCGGCTGTGGACGCAGGGCCCCGACCGCGTCAGCGTCTACCAGTGCTTCGCCTGGTTCTACGCCGTCAACACCGGCCAGATCTCCATCCGGCACAAGATGCGCGGCCCGGGCGGCGTGGTCGTCGCCGAACAGGCCGGCGGCCTCGATGCCATCGGGCACGCCCGCCGCACGATCACCCGCGGCCGCAGTCGCCTGATGGTCACCGGCGGCGTCGAGTCCTCCTTCGACCCATGGGGCTGGGTGTCCCACCTGGCCTCCGGCACCGTCAGCACGGCCACCGACCCCGCCACCGCCTACCTGCCGTTCGACCAGCGGGCCTGCGGCTATGTGCCGGGAGAAGGCGGTGCCCTCCTCGTCATGGAGGACGCCGAATCGGCGCGCGGACGCACCGACCGACGTCCCTACGGAAAGATCACCGGCTACGCGGCGACCTTCGACCCCGCCCCCGGCACGCAACGGCCCTCCGGTCTGCGGCGTGCCGTTGACCTGGCTCTGGCGGATGCGGGGCTTGAGCCCGACGCCATCGACCTCGTCGTCGCCGACGCGGCAGGCGTCGCCGACCTCGACGCCCAGGAAGCCGATGCCCTGCGGGCGGTCTTCGGCCCGTACGGCGTCCCCGTCTGCGCGCCCAAGACCATGGTCGGTCGCCTGATGGCCGGCGGCGGGCCACTCGATGTGGTGTGTGCCCTGCTCGCGCTGCGCGACAACGTCATCCCACCGGCCGTCAACGTCACCGACGTTGTCGACGACTACCAGATCGACCTCGTCCGCGACGAGCCCCGCACGTGCCCCCTGTCGAGGGCCCTCGTCCTCGCGCGCGGCGCCGGCGGCTTCAACTCGGCCGTCATCGTCGAGCACACCCCCTGACACCACTACTCCCCGTGTTCCCACCCATTGAGAAGGGATCGTTCCGCATGCTCGGCATCGACCAGCTCCTGCAGATCCTCAGCGAGTGCTCCGGGGACGAGCAGGCCCTCGCCCAGGGCGACGACATCCTCGACCGCGAGTTCGAGGTCCTCGGCTACGACTCCCTGGTCCTGTTGGAGACCTCCGCCCAGCTCAAGCACCGCTACGACATCGAGATCCCGGAGGACGTCATCCGGGACCTGAAGACGCCGCGCGCCGTCCTGGAGTACGTCAACGTGCCCGCCAGCAGGAACTGAGGCACCGTCCGCCCAACCTCTCGCCCCTCTTGCACCGCAGGAGCCAGCCGATGGATGCCCCCGCCTCCCCCGTCCGCCGCGCCCCGGAGTCGTTCTCACCTTCCCCGGCCAAGGGGCACAGCACGCCCGCATGGCCGCCGGCCTCTACGGCGTCTCCAAGTCCTTCACCTCCACGATGGACCACGCCTTCGACGCCTTCGGACCGGCGGGACGCACCCTGCGCGAAGGATGGCTCGCGGCCACTCCACCCGCGGCCTTCGACGACATCTCCTACGCCCAGCCCCTGCTGTACGCGGTCAACTGCGCGCTGGGCACCATGGTCATCGAGGCCGGTCTGCGCCCCGACGGCCTGCTGGGCCACAGCGTGGGGGAACTGTCCGCCGCCACCCTGGCCGGCGTGTTCTCCTTCGACTGTGGCCTGCGCTACCTGGCCGAATACATCGGCGTCTACCGGCACGCCCCGCGCGGCGGCATGCTGGCCGTCGCCGCCAGCCCCAAGGAGGTCGAAGCCCACCTTGTGCCGGGCGTGGTCATCGGCGCCGTCAACGCCCCGCGCCAGTTGCTGCTCTCCGCCCCGGAAGAGGCCCTGGCCGGCGTGGAAGCCGCCCTCCGCGGTGCCGGTATCACCTATGCCCGGGCCCGCGCCCTGCAGCCCTTCCACCACCCGGTGATGCGCGAGGTCGTCACGGCCCACGCGGGCTTGCTCACCCGTCCGCCCCTCCACCCGCCCCACACCACCCTCTACTCCGCCTACACCGGTCAGGAACTTTCCGACGAGCTCGCCACCGACTGGCAGTTCTGGACCGGTCAACCCGCCGAGCCGGTTCTGTTCGGCCCCGCCTTGGGGCATCTGCTGAGCAGTGGTGGCCCTCACCTCTTGGCCGAAACCGGCCCCGGACAGAGCCTGACCGCCCTGGCACGGCGCACGCCCGCGGTTGCCCGCGGCGACGCGACGGCCCTCGCCCTGCTGCCGGCCCGGGCGGGCGAGCCGGACGCCGATATCGAAGCCGTACGGGCCGCTCTGAAGCAGCTCGCCGCCTACGGATGCGACCCGCTGTCGCCGGACTTCTGAACCCCTCAGCCGCCGGCCCTGTCAAGCGCCTGCCGTGGCGCCGCAGAAAGGGACAAGCATGCAGTTTCCACAGCTCGACCCTGCCACCCTGGCCACGTTCAGCGCGGCGTTCCGGGGGGAGTTGATCTGGCCGAGCGACGCCGACTACGACGAGGCGCGCCGCATCTGGAACGGCACGATCGACCGGCGCCCAGCGCTGATCGCCCGCTGCACCAGCACCCCGGACGTGGTCGCCGCGGTGAGCTTCGCCCGCAAGAGCGGCCTGCTGGTCGCGGTCCGCGGCGGAGGACACAGCATGGCCGGGCACTCGGTATGCGACGGCGGGATCGTCATCGATCTGACCTTGATGAACAGCATCAAGGTCAGCCGCCGCCTGCGGCGCGCGCGAGCCCAGGGCGGCTGCCTGCTGGGGGCGTTCGACACCGCCACCCAGGCTCACATGCTTGCTACCCCCGCCGGTGTGGTCTCCCACACCGGATTGGGGGGACTCGTCCTCGGCGGCGGGTTCGGCTGGCTGAGCCGCAAGTACGGCCTGTCCATCGACAACCTCACCTCCGTGGAGATCGTCACCGCGGACGGCAGCGTCCTCACCGCAAGCGACACCCAGAACCCCGACCTGTTCTGGGCCGTCCGCGGCGGCGGCGGCAACTTCGGTGTGGTCACCGCATTCGAGTTCGGCCTCCACCGGGTCGGGCCTGTCCGTTTCGCCAGCACCTACTATTCGCTGGACGAAGGACCCCAGGTCATCCGGGCCTGGCGCGACCACATGGCCACCGCCCCCGACGAACTGACCTGGGCGTTGTATCTGCGCCTGGCACCGCCCCTGCCCGAACTGCCCGCCGACATGCACGGCAAGCCGGTGATCTGCGCCATGAGCTGCTGGATCGGGGACCCCCACGAGGGAGAGCGGCAGCTTGAGTCCATCCTTCACGTCGGCAAACCCCACGGCCTGACCAAGGCGACCTTGCCCTACCGGGCCCTGCAGGCGTATTCCTTCCCCGGCGCCGTCGTCCCAGACCGGATCTACACCAAGAGCGGCTACCTGAACGAACTGAGCGACGACGCCATCGACACGGTCCTGGAACACGCCGCCGACATCGCCTCCCCGTTCACCCAGCTCGAACTGCTCTACCTGGGCGGGGCCGTGGCGCGCGTCCCCGAGGACGCCACCGCCTACCCCAACCGCCAATCGCCGTTCGTCACCAACCTGGCCGCCGCCTGGATGGACCCCACCGAGGACACCGGCCACACCGCCTGGGCCCGCGAGGGCTACCGGGCCCTGGCCGGCCACTTGTCCGGCGGCTACGTCAACTTCATGAACCCGGGCGAGGCGGACCGCACGCGGGCGGCTTACGGAGCCGCCAAGTTCGAACGGTTGCAGGCCATCAAGGCCAAGTACGACCCGACGAACCTGTTCCGCCTCAACCAGAACATCCCCCCGAGCAGCCCTTGACTCCACCACACCCCACCCAGCCCTGCCCCGGCTCCCGGCCAATGCCGCGACCGGGGCAGGGCCACACCCGGGGGCGATCAGCTCCATGCCTCTCGAACAGGAGCCGACATGACCACCGACCGCTTCAACCTCTCAACGCTGGTCGATCACCACCTCGACAGCGGTCTGAGCGACAAGGCCGCCCTCTACAGCCCCCACGGCCCCGTCAGCTACGGCGAGGTGTACCGGAGCATGTGTGCGATGGGCCGGGCTCTGAGCGCACTTGGCATCCAGCGCGAACAGCGCGTCCTGCTCGTTCTGGACGACACCCCGGCGTTCATCACCGCCTTCCTCGGCGTCGGCCGCATCGGCGCCGTCCCCGTCCCGATCAACTACCAATCCGGCCCTGAGCAGGTTTGTTTCTACGCCCAGGACAGTTGCGCCCGGGCGGCTGTGATCGAGGCGGACCGGTATGAGGAGCTCGCGCCCGCTCTACAGGAGGCCGGCGTGATGGTGATCAGCACCGAGCCCGCAGGGCCGGACGACGGCAGGCTCCACATGCGCGACCTGATCCGCGGCCACGAGGGCGAGCTGGGCGCCGCCTCCACACACGCCGAGGATCCCGCGCTGTGGCTGTACAGCTCCGGGTCCACCGGACGGCCGAAAGGGGTGGTTCACCTGCAACGGGACATCGCACCCGCCTGCCGGCACTACGCGGGCGATGTCCTGGGTGTCACTCAGGACGACATTCACCTGTCCACCACCAAGCTCTTCCACGCCTACGGCCTGGGCAACAGCCTGCTGTTTCCGCTGTGGTTCGGCGGGACCTCGGTCCTGCTGTCCGGGTTTCCGGCACCACACCTCGTGCTGGAGACCATCGAGCAAGTACGTCCCACACTGCTGTTCTCCGTCCCTGCCCTGTACAACGCCATGCCCCGCTCACCCGGCGCCGGCCTTCGGGACCTGTCGTCCATCCGGCTGTGCGTCTCGGCCGCCGAGAGTCTGCCCGCCCACGTCTGGGAACGATGGCGCGACCTCTACGGGCTGACGATCCTGGACGGTGTGGGGTCCACCGAAATGCTGCACATCTACTGCAGCAACACCGAGAGGGCGCTGCGCCCCGGCTCCTCCGGGAGGGCCGTGCCCGGCTACCAGATCAAGCTCGTCGACCCCGACGGTGGCGACGTGGACGGCGCGGGCAGCGGAGAGATGTTCGTGCAGGGCGGCAGCATGCTGGCCCAGTACTGGCACCGTGCCGACCAGACCCGCGCGGTGCTGCAGGGGAGCTGGTACCGCACCGGCGACCGCTACCGCCGCGACGAGGACGGCTTCTACTGGTACGAGGGACGTGCCGACGACATGATGAAGGTCTCCGGGCTGTGGGTCGCGCCCGCCGCGATCGAGACCGCCCTTCAGCAGCACCCGGATGTGGCCGAGGCAGCGGTCGTCGGCGTGGACACCGACCGCCTCACCCGGATCAAGGCGTTCATCGTGCTGCGCGACGGCTGCCAGAGCAGCGACGCACTGGCCCGGCTACTGCGGCAGTGGTGCAAAGACCGTCTGCCCAGCCATCACTTTCCGCACCTGGTCGAGTTCGTCGCGGAACTGCCCAAGACGCCTACGGGCAAGATCCAGCGGTTTGCCCTGCGCGCACAGGAGACGGTAAAGGCGGACGCTCCGGCCGCCCACGCCGTGTGACCAGCGCGGGCGGCCGGAGCCGACGCCGTCCCGGCAGGGGCTCAGCCACCTGCCGGGACGGCGTTCGGGCTCAGGTGCAGGCCGGCGAGGCGCAGCCGCCCGTCCTGGCGGACGACGACGAGCGTGAAGCGGAACGCACCGCTGGCGTCGGCATCACCGTTCACGCTCTGCTGGGTCTGGGCCGCCACCACGACCGCCGTCTCCCCGTAGGAGCGGATGCGCAGGTCGCCCACCTCGAACGAGGTGTTGCGCACGGTGCCCGTGCTGTAGCGGGCCAGCCACTCCTCGCGGCTGCGCACGAAGCCCCGGGGCCCGACGCCGACGAAGTCCTTCGCGAGCAGGTCGTCCAGCGCCCTGTGGTCTCCCCGCTCTTCGGCCGTGCTCCATTCCCGGACGAAGTCCGTAACCGCCTGCTCGGCCAGCGTGATCGTCACGGTGTGTCTCCCTTCCGGGTGCGGCTTCAGTGCGCCGCCACGGCAGCGTCGACGGGCTCGCCCGCGATCAGGTCGGCCGCCAGCTTCTCGACGTAGTCGGTGAGGGTCTCGTCCCGGTCGAAGAACGGCACGATCTCGCGGGTGCGCTCATAGAGCGGGCGGGTGAAGGAGGACAGTTTGTCCGCACCGCGGATGTCGACGGCCTGGCAGGCGCACAGCAGCTCGAAGGCCACCACGTAGGCGGCGTTGGTGAGCACCTCCCGGGCGCGACGGGCGGCGACGAATCCGAAGGACACGATGTCCTGGAAGTCCGCCGTACTCGTGAGGGACTGCACCGACATCGGAACGGTCAGGGTTCGGGTCTCCGCGGTGATCGACGCGGTCATGAACTGGCCGCCCATCAGGCCCAGGCGCAATCCCGGATCTTCCCGGCACAGGAAGGCGGGCAGCCCGTTGCTGTTGCTCTTGTCCAAGAAACGGTCCACGCGCCGGTTGGCGAGATTGGTCACGGTGGCCAGGGCCATGTTCAGGTGGTCCATGGCCATGGCCACGTACTGGCCGTGGAAGTGCCCGTTGTGGAACACCTCCGCCTCTTCGGGCAGGACGATCGGGTTGTCGTTGGAGGAGTTCAGCTCGTCCTGAAGGGTCGCTCCGATCCGGTCCAGCACGTCGACCACGGGACCGAGGATCTGCGGCGTGCACCGGATGGAGTAGGCGTCCTCGATCGCCAGCGACCCGGCCTTGGCGACCGTGCCCATCTCTCCGGCCAGGGTCTGCTCGGTGTCCAGTTCGTTGACCGCCAAGTGCGAGTCGGCAAGCCCCTCCCACAACCTCAGGGCCACCTGACGCTGCCCGCGGTGCGGCTTGACGCCGTGCACGCGAGGGTCGAACGGTTTCGTCATGCCCGCCAGGCCCTCGACCGACAACGCGGACACCTGCAGGTAGCGGTCCACGAGCCGGCGCGCGGCCTGGAGGACCATGGTGCCCAGGCCGACCATGCCCGACGTGCCGTTGATCAGGGCCAGGCCGTCCTTGTAGCTCAGCTCCATCAGCTCGACGCCGGCCTCGGACAGGGCCTGCCGCCCAGGCATGATCCGACCGTTGTAGCGGGCTTTCCACTGCCCCGCGCACACCAGGGCGATCGCGGCCAGCGGGCCGAGGTCACCGCTGGTGCCCAGAGAGCCCTTCTCCGGGATGCACGGCACGATCCCGGCGTTGAGTACGGCCACCAGCTTGTCCAGATTCGCCGGGGTGATCGCGGAGTTCCCGCGCGCCAGCGACACGATGCGGGACAGCATGATGGTCCGGGTCGTCGTGTCGTCCAGATACGCCCCCACGTTGGTGGCGACCGCGTTGATCAGGTTCTCCTGGAGCTGCCGGGCCTGGGACACCGGGACGAGGTGGTCGACGAAGCCCCCCATGCTGGTGTTGACCCCGTAGATGACACGTTCGTCCTGCACGAACTTCGCCAACACGTCGCGCGAGGCGCGGACGCGGGAGCGGACGGGTGCGGACAGTTCCACGGGCGTGCGCTGCCGCGCCACGTCCACAAGTTGATCGGGCGTGACGTTCATGTCGAGCTCTATGACGAAGGTCATGAAGTTCCCTTTGCGGCCGGAGAATCGGTGGACTCGACGGGCTGCACAAACCGCCTGCCCATGCCAGCGGACAGGCGCGGCACGCCGGCGTCCACCCGGATCGCGACCGGGCAGGCCGGCTGAGTGCCGCACCGAATTTCACTGAAGCGCCCGTCACTCCACGCCCAAGCAAGGCAGCCTCATGGCCCGCCCAAGGTCACCCCTGAGCCCCTCGGCCCCCTGGGAAGCGGCCCGTAGTCGACAGGTGGTTCCTCCATGGCCTCAGGGGAGGTGATGCTGGGGTGGCGACATGCCCCTGCGGATCACGCTGGTGCGATCAAGTCGCCGGTACTGCTGTCGGACACCGTGATGGCCTCCACCGGGCAACACTCCGCGGCGTCCCGTGCCGTGTCATCAGCGACGATGACGTCCTCGCGCGGCTCGGCGTGGCCGTCCTGCGTCATCCGGAAATGGGCAGAGGAACCAGCACACGCGCCCGATCCGATGCACAACGTCGCGTCCACTGCCAGCCGCCAACGGCCTGCAGCCGCAGACTCCCCGGTCACCACTGCACCGGCAGGGTCTTCGGCCCACGGACCTGCATGCCCGTCTTCCACACGATCTCCGCTTCGTCGACAGCCAGTTGGAGCCGCGGCAGACGGCGCAGCAGGACGCCCAGCGCCACCTGGAGCTCCAGCCTGGCCAACTGCGCACCCAGACAGTGGTGCACACCGTGCCCGAAGGCGACGTGCGGGTTGGGGGACCTGTCGATATCGAGGCGGCCCGGATCGGCAAAGACGTCCGGATCCCAGTTGGCCGCCACAGTGGGGGCGAACACGGTCTCGCCGGGCTGGATCCTCACCCCGCACAGTTCCACCGGCTCGGTGGCGACCCTGGCCCGGAAACTGCCCGAGCCCAGCGGGATGAACCGCAGCAGCTCCTCCACTGCGGACGCCATCGCCGAGGGGTCCGTGCGCAAGCGGTCCATGTCATGCGGGCGCTGGAGCAGCAGGTAGGTGCAGTTGGCGATCTGGCTCGCGGTGGTCTCATGGCCGGCGATGAGCAGATCACGGGTGAGAAGGACCAGCTCCTCGTCGCGAAGCAGCCCCTCCTCCCGGTCCCACGTCTGCACCAGAGCCCCGAGCAGGTCATCGGTCGGCCGGCGGCGCCGTTGGCTCACCAGGGCGGCGAAGTAGTCGGCCATGGCCTGCGCGGCCGCCGCCGATTCAGCGGGAGTGCAGGCCGTGGTGGACAGCAGCGCATCGGACCAGCCCCGCAACTGATCACCGTCCTCCCTGGGTACAGCCAGCAGGTCGCAGATCACCGTGACGGGCAGCGGCAGCGCGTACGACGCGACCAGATCGGCCGGTGCGCCCGAGGCTTCCATCGCCTCCAGCAACTCCTCGGCGATCATCTGCGTGGCGGGCCGCAGCTCTTCCACCCTGCGCTTGGTGAAGACACCGGCGACCGTTTTACGCAGCCGCGTGTGGTCCGGGGGGTCCAGCGACATCAGCACGCCTTCACCCGCCGGGTCGGGCTGGATCCGCGGCGCCCGGGCGTGCTGCGTGGCGGCACGGCTGAACCGCGGGTCGCCCAGCACGGTCTTGATGTCCTGATAACGCGTGACCAGCCATGCCTCACCCCCGTACGGGAGGCGGACGCGGCTGATGGGCTCCTCTTCGCGTAATTGCGCGAAGGCCGGTTCCATGTGCAGCTCGGCGGGGGGCGCGAAGGGAAAGTCCCGCAACTGCTGGGTATGGGTGGTCACTGAGCTTCTCCTGTCCGTCAAGCGGGGCAGTCCACTCGCGAGCCCTGCCGCACATCACACGGCAGGGCGTCCCGTTTCCGAGCCGCCGGCACCAGTCAGGAAGCTGCCGTTACGTGCTGGCCAGGGGCCTCGGGCGGAGTGGGGTCGTTGAACAAGCGGGAGAGGTGGTAGCGCATCACGAACCGGGCGTGTGCCGCCGACCGCTGCCCGACCAGCACGCTGGTCCCGACACCGTGACTGAGGCTCAGCAGACGCGCGGCCTCGGCGGAGACATCCAGATGAGACGCAATCTCTCCCGCCTGCTGAGCCGTGGCCAGGATGTGGGTGAGCTGTCGCTCAAGCCGGTTCGGCCCCTCGACGAAGGGCTGCTCCGCCAGCTCGGGGTCAGTCATGGCCAGTACGGCGTAGGACGTCCACACCAGCCGGAAGGTGCGGCTGTCCGCGTCGACCGGCAGGGCTTCATCGACGAACGCTTCGAGACAGGCCCGGGCCGAACCCGGATCCTCCAGGCTCTCGAGCCGCGCCGACCACCGCTCGTGGCTCTGCTGCTCCAGGTGCTGCAGTGCGGCGTGCATCAACTGGGCCTTGGTGTCGAAGTAGTACTGCACCAGGTTCACGGACATGCCCGCTTCGGCCGCGACGGCGCGCATGGTCACCGCGTGCAGTCCGTCCCGCGCGGCCACCTGCACCAGGGCGTCAGCGATGTGCGCCCGGCGCTGAGCATGGTCAACACGTTTCGGCACCGTGCCCCCTTCCCGTCCGACCCGTTTTCATAGTACCGCTGTACTATAAAAGCTGGCCGCGACGATGGGGAAGAGACATGGGACATCACGTAGCCCGTGCCGCCGACGGATCAGCCGACACCGAAGAGGAGACAGGCGTACTGGCGCGCCGTCAGGCGGCGCTGTTATGGCTGGCCTGCACGGCACAGTTCATGGTGGTGCTCGACGTGTCGGTGGTGAACGTCGCACTGCCGTCGATCCGGTCCGCGCTGGGCTTCGACGCGGCGGGGCTGCAGTGGGTCGTGGGCAGTTACGCGCTGGTCTTCGCGGGCTTCCTGCTCCTGGGCGGCCGGCTCGCGGACCTCTACGGCCGTCGACGGGTGTTCGTGTGGGGGCTGGCGCTGTTCTCCGTCTCCAGCCTGGTGGGCGGACTCGCCACCGGCCCCGGTCTGCTGATCGCCATGCGAGCGGTGCAGGGCCTGGGCGCCGCGGTGCTGGCCCCGGCCACGCTGACCGTCCTGACCACCACCTTTCCCGAAGGGCTGGGCCGCACCAAGGCGTTGGCGATCTGGACCGCGGTCAGCTCCGCCGGGGGCGCGGCGGGCAACCTGATCGGCGGCGTCCTGACCGACGCACTGTCGTGGCGGTGGATCCTGCTGATCAACGTGCCGATCGGTGCCGTGGCCGTCGTGGCGGCCCTGCGCCTGCTGCCGTCCGACCGCTCCCGAGCTGCGTCCGGCAGGCTGGACGTCCCCGGGGCGGTGCTGGCCACCCTGGGCGTCACCGCGCTCGTCTACGGCGTCAACCAGGCCGGAACACAGGGCTGGACAGGGGCGACCACCCTGACGGGCCTGGCGGTCGGTGCCGTGGCGCTGACCGCGTTCGCGGTGACGGAGGCCCGGTTTGCGGCGGCCCCCCTCATGCCACCCCGCCTGGTGCGGCTGCGACCGATCTGGGCCGGTAACGTCACCATGCTGCTGGCCGGCGGCTGCTTCATCCCCATGTGGTACTTCCTGTCGCTGTACATGCAGGACGTCCTCCGCTACGGGGCCTTGGCCACGGGCGTCGGCTTCCTGCCCCACACACTGGTCGGTATCGCGGCCGCGCGCCTCTCCCCCGCCGTCATGGAGCGCACCGGCGCCCGCGGCCTCATCGCCCTCAGCGCACTTCTCAGCGCCGTCGGCTTCCTCTGGCAGAGCAGCATCAGCAGGGACAGTGGCTACGTGGACGGACTGCTCGGGCCCGCGATCGTCATGTCCGCCGGTATGGGCCTGCTCATCACCCCGATCACCACCACCGTCACCTCCGGCATTCGCGAGCGGGATGCGGGGGCGGCCTCCGGGCTGATGAACACCACTCGCCAGCTGGGCGGTGTCGTCGGGCTCGCCGCCCTCGTCACCCTCGCGACGGCCGACGGCGGCCCGGACCTGTCGTACAGGGCGGTGTTCGTGGCGACGGCGGCTGTGTGTGCGGGCGTCGCGGTGATGGCCTTGGCGCTGCCCGCGCCACAAGAGGGCGGCCGGGTCAAGCCCGTCGCGAAGCGGCGGTGAGCTCCCGTGCCGGCCCTCGGTAGGGAGGTGCTGGGCTGCCCTCGTCAGGTGTCATGCTGTGATCATTCACCGACCGGAGCCCGGCGCGGGTCTTCTCGTTCCGGTTCTGCGACGTCGGCCGACTGCCCCGGCTCCCTCAGCCGGAACAGCGCGGCGAGGATGCCCGCGGTGCCGGTGGCGGCGACCAGTGCTCCGGTCGCGATCGAGGTGGAGTCGATGAGCGGCCCGAAGACCAGGGGCGAGGCGAACTGACCGCCGAAGAGCGCGGTCGCCTGCAGCGAGGTGGCCGTCCCACGCTGTTCGGCGGGCGCGGCACGGTCCACCAGGACGGTCAGCGTCGGCATGGTGATGCCGCTGCCGATACCGGTGAGCACGGGTACGAGCAGCAGCACGGCCCAGTGTCCGGCGACGGCGAAGACCAGCAGTGCTGCTGTCCACGATCCGGCCGCGATCCGCATCAATGCGGCATGGCCGAGGCGGGATGTGAGCCTGGAGTAGATGAGGCCGATCAGGCCGGCGGCGCCGGAGGTGAGCACGATGCCGTACAGGGCGACCACCAGGGTGTCGTGAATGCCGAGTTCGTCCAGGCGGCGGGGCAGTGACAGAGCCAGGACCATCATCAGCCCGGTGGTCGCCACCCACAGGCCGCACAGGGCCAGGACCGTCGGGTGCTCGCGCAGCAGCCGCACAGCACCACGCTGCTTGCCCTTCACGGACGGGTTGCCCGGACTCGCGGGAGTCGTCTTGGGCAGGGCAAGGAGAGCGGCGACGCCGAGCGGCAGACCAATGAGGTAGATGGCGAACGGCGCGTGCCAGGAGGCGTTGCCCAGGGCGCCGGCCGCGAGTGGGTAGGCGAACCCGCCCGCGGTGGTGGCGGTCGTGCGCCAGCCCATCACCTTGTCCCGCATCCCGCCCCGGTACAGGCCGAGCAGCGCCGCAGTGGAGCAGACGAAGACCCCCGCCGCTCCCACGCCGAGGACGAGCCGGGAGACCAACAGCGCCGGATAGGAGTTGGTCACCAGGCCCGCGCCCCCGCCCAGCCCGTACACCATCAGCCCGGCGGCGAGGGGCAGCCGCGGGCCGAACCGGTCGGTGAGCCGGCCCACCAGCGGGCTGGCCACGGCGATGGCCAGACTGTGGGAGGTCAGCACCAGCCCGGCGGCCATGCCGCCCACATCGAGGGCCTGGCGGATCACCTCGATCACCGGAGCGATGGTCGCGCCGCCCATCACTCCCAGCGTGGAGGCCAGCAACAGCACCGTGAGCGAACCCCGGCCCAACGCCGACACGGACGGACTCCCGGGCACCGGGGCGTCAGCTGACATCGCCGAGTCCGGTGGTGGCCGACATGGTGCGCGAGTGCCGGCGGCGCCGCGGATCGTCCGCATAGAGCACCGGCGTCACCACATATCCCACGACCGCCTCCTCGTCTCCAGCCGCGAGCGGTGCGATGGCAGCGGACCACCCACCCCAAATATTGAACCGAGTCCAATATTGTCATGAGTGCCAAAAAGGCGCCAGTGTCATTCGGTTCCGAGTCCCCGGCTCGGTACCCTGGACTCGTGACCACCGATCTCCCCGCTTCCGGCGGCGAACCCCTGTCGCTGCGCGAGCGCAAGAAGCAGCGCACCCGCCGCGCCCTCGCCGACACCGCACTGGAGCTGTTCAGTGAACGCGGCTACGACCGTGTCACCCTTGAGGAGCTCACCGCCCGTGTGGAGATCGGCCGCAGCACCTTCTTCCGCTACTACGGCAGCAAGGAAGACGTCGCCATGGCGGCCGAGGGCGAACTGTGGGACGCCTACATCGCGCACTTCTCCCGGTACGCCGGCTCCGGTCCGGCGCTCGACGCGCTGCGCGCCTCGCTGAGCGCGGCGATCCTGTCCATGCCGGACGGCTGGGACCACCGCTTCCTGCGCACCCGCCGCCTCGCTGCCGGCACCCCCGTCTTGCGCGACCACAGCGTTCTGTCCTCGATGAAGACCCAGCAACACCTGGTGGGGATCCTCGAAGAACGCCTGGGCGTCGACGGCCGGGACGACGTACGCCTCCGCCTGCTCGGCGAGTTCGCTCTCAGCGCCTGGCGCTGCGGCGCCCGCAACTGGGTGGCCGGCCGCACCCCCGACGGCGCCGGCCTGCGTCGTGGTCGCGGCGGCACCAAGGCCCTGGCACGCCGCGTCGAGGAAGCCTTCGACGCCATCCCGGCGAGCCTCGCCCTCGACCTGGACTGAGGCGTTCAGGCGGTTGGTGCCTGCCGTGCCCCTCCCCGCCCCGTTCAGCCCACGCCTACAGCGGTCGCCTCATCCGGAATCCGCGCAGCCTCCGGGACGGCGGCGCCCGGTCCGTCTCCGGGTTCCCCGGTGAACGCGAGGAAGCGCGAGAGGGGTTGGGCGTGGGTCAGGTGGAGTTCGTGCATGGCCCTGGTGCAGGCGATGTAGAGCATGCCCTTGTCCATCTCGTTGGCGTAGTTCGCGTCGTCCACGTCCGGGACGATCACGGTGTCGAACTCCAGCCCTTTGGCGATGTGCGCCGAGGTGATGACGGCGCCGGCGCTGAACTCGGTGCTCTCGTAGTCGAGAAAGGCCAGCTCGACGCCCGCCGCCGACAGCACCCGGTACAGCTCCTCCGCCTGGGCGACGGTCTTGCACACGATGCCGAGGGAGCGGTACTCGCTCCGCCGGTGCCGCTCGACCAGCGCGAGGATCTCCGCTTCCTGCGCCGCCCGGTCCGGGGCGGCGACGACCTGCGGCGGCAGACCGTGCCGCTCGATGGGGACGAGCTTGTCGTTGCGCGAGATGCGCTGGGCGAAATCCGTGATCTCCGTCGTGGAGCGGTAGCTCTTGCACAGCTCCAGGCAGTCCCCCTCCGGGAAGATGTCACGGATCACCGGCAGCGAGGAGGAACTGAACGGGTTCACCGACTGGTTGGCGTCCCCGAGGATCGTCATCTTGCAGGAGAACAGCTCGCGCAGCACCGCGTACTGGACGGGCGTGTAGTCCTGCATCTCGTCCACCAACAGGTGCCGGATGTGGCCGTAGCCCTCCTGCCGGGACGCCTTGATCATGGTGTACACCAGGGGGAAGACGTCCGCGTACTCGATCTTCTTCCGGCCGAGCGGCTTGAACAGGTGTTTGCGCCCGGAATCCTGGTAGAACGCCTTGTACAGGGCGAACGCGTCCTTGTGCGGGAACATGGCGCGCACCTGCCTGCGGATGCCGTTGCTGTCCGCCGCCGACCACTTGCCGCCCTTGTCCAGCACCTCCTGCCGCAGCCGGCTCGCGGCGCTCTCGGCGAGGAGGTCCAGCCGGGTGAGGACGGGCAGCCCCCGCGAGGCCGCGAAGGCGTCCGCGACCCACTCCTCCGACAGCCGCTTGTTCCTCTGCTCGATCCGCCGCGGGGTGAACTCCGCGTCCGCGCGCGTGGCGAGCCACTCATCGAGCAGGGTAACGAACTCCGGCGTCGCCTTGAAGCGCATCCGCTCGGCCGCCGCGTCGTCCACCCGGTCGAGCAGCTTGATCACCTGCTCGCTGAAGGTCTCGTACTCCGTCACCCCGGCGAGGAACCGGCCGGCGATCGCGCCGAAGTCGATCTCGGCGATCTGTTCCTCACCCAGCTCGGGAAGGACGTTGGCGATGTAGTCGCCGAAGACCTTGTTGGGAGAAAGGATCATGACGTTGTCGGACGACAGGGAGTCCTTGAAGCGGTAGAGCAGGAACGCCACCCGGTGCAGGGCGATCGACGTCTTCCCGGAGCCCGCCACGCCCTGCAGGATCAGCACCTTCGCGGTCTCGTTGCGGATCACCTCGTTCTGCTCGCGCTGGATCGTCGCGACGATGTTCTTCATCTTGTCGTCGGCGGACTGGCTCAGCTCCCGCTGCAGCACCTCGTCGCCGATGGTCAACGCGCTGTCGAACATGTACTCAAGACGGTCGTTCACGATCTTGTACTGGCGCTTGCCGGTGATCGTGCCGTGGACGGTCCCGGCGGGGGCCTCGAAGTGCGCGGCACCCGACTCGAAGTCGTAGTAGAGGCTGGAGACCGGAGCCCGCCAGTCGTGGATCAGAATCTCCTGGGTATCCGGGTCCGAGAAGTCGTGGACGCCGATGTAATGGCCCTTCTCCTCCCCGTCGTCCGCCCTGCGGAAGTCGACACGTCCGAAATAGGGCCTTTCCAGCAGGCGCTCAACATGCCGGCGCACCGTCACGACACCGTCGCCCACACCCACGGAGGTGTTGACCTCGGTGCGCATGGCGGCCTTCTCCGCGAAGTCCATGTCGCGCCAGTTCTCCCACATGAACTCCTTCTGCTCCTGGATCGTCTTCGCGGTCCGGTCGATGGAGTGGCCGAGCCGCTCCAGCTCCCGCCTCAGCAGGCGCACCGTCTCGGCGAGGTACCGCCGCTCTTCTTCTTCGTCCCGCGCCAGCAGGTCCGTCAAGGCCGTCTCCGGTTCAGATGTCCGCATCGAATCTACCGTCACGTAAGAGTAAGGTAGTCGGGCGGTACGGGCGAACTCCGGCGGCCGGACAGGGTCCTCCCGGCACCGGGGCGACACCGCGGCGAGGGCGTCGCCCCGGCCACGCAGGCAAGCGCGAACGCAGCGTCCGTCGGCCCTCGGAGCCTCCGATCCGGCCATGCCACTCAGTGCTCTCGGCGCACGGTCCGCGTCGCCATCGGCGGATGATCGCCGGCCGGGCGGTCCGGACGCCCCGGCTGGACACGACCAAGCTCTCCCCTCTCGTAAGAGTAGACTGGCGTGGTGGAGAGCCCGCTTCAGGGGCCTCCGCAGGTCGGTGTGCTCATCCCCGGGCCACCAGGACCACAGCGGTGTCCCCCCTCCGGCGCGGGAGAAGCCGGGATCCCCTGCCCGGGGGCACGTCGGCATGCGAAGCAACGCCCCGCACCCCCGGCCGGCCGGGGGTGCGGGGCAGAAACCCGGTGGCCCCTCTGCGTACTCGCCGACGGGTGGGAGGACGCCCACTGTGCACGAGCCGGACTTCGAGGAAGGCGGGGTCGCCATCCGCAGGGGCTGGTGGCGCCAGGTCACAAGGGCCGGCCGTGTCCGCATTCAGGGCGCCCGACTGACACTGATGAACAGTTACGGCGCGCAGATCGACAGCGATGCACTGCACCGCGTCCGGGTAACGAGACCGTGGTTCGCCCCAAAGGGTCTTGTACGGCTGGCGATGGCCGGTAACACGTACTGGCTCAGGCTCGGTCCGGAGCGTGCCCACGCCACGGTCGAAGCGGCCACGACCCGGCAACTGCGGGCGTAGACCCGGGCGAGTTCGGCTCGGCAGGCTCCGGTGCACCCTCCACACCCACCGCCGTCAGCATGCCGTGCGAGCGCAGCCGGACCAGCAGTTGGCGGTAGCCGCAGATGGTGGCCGGGAACTCCCGGTCGGCCGTGTGGCCGACCGCGTCGATCACGGCCGCATGATGTGTCAGGCCTGTGGAGGTCGACTCCGCCGGTGATCTCTGGGGTCCCGTGCGTCATCCTGGTCATCCGGCATCACTGTCGGCCGGCCGCAGGGGGCGGGCCGCGCGGCTCACCGCCACTGGTTCCCGGGCGAGGACCGCGGTGAGCGCCGCGGCGGCCGGGATGACGGTGAGCACGACGAGCACGGTGCCGTATCCGCCGGTCAGATCGTGGCCCAGGGAGATGGCGAGCGGTCCGAAGGCGCTGGCGGCGATGGTGAGGGTGTGGGCGCTGCCGCGGATGGCACCGAGATGGGCGGTGCCGAAGTAGCGCGGATAGGCGGCGGACTCGATCACCCGCAGGAGACCGCCCGAGGCCCCCAGGAGCAGCCCGTAGCCGATCGCCGTCCACCCGGGCTCCACGTACCGTGCGGAGAGCACGGCGCCGGCGAGGACCGCCATGGCGCCGGCGAGGACGGTTCTGGGCGGCAGGCGGTCCACGAGGGCTCCGGCGGCGAGCGTGGCCAGCAGGGCCGCGGCCGTCTGCGGCAGGAAGTTGGCGGCGGCTTCGACGGGGGTGAGCCCGCGTTCGCCGAGGAGGGCGATCTGGTGGAAGTTCAGGCCGGTGGTGAGCATGCTGCTGGCGGACAGACCGGCCGCCACGGCCCAGAACATCCCGGTGCGCAGGGCCCGGCGCAGGGGCACACCGGCGGGCGGGCCCCCGGTGTCCGTTCCGGGGGCCGGGGGGATGCCGTCGACGTGCTGGCCGAGGTCGGCGGGCCGGTTGCGGATGCCGAACAGGGCGAGGGGAAGGACGACGAGCCAGACGGCGATGCCCTCGATCGCCCAGGCCTGGCGCCAGCCGTATCCGTGGATCAGGCG
The DNA here is from genome assembly GCF_020982505.1 of Streptomyces sp. MNU89. Lineage (NCBI taxonomy): Bacteria > Bacillati > Actinomycetota > Actinomycetes > Kitasatosporales > Streptomycetaceae > Streptomyces > Streptomyces sp. MNU89. The sequence continues at coordinate 1,097,456 of NZ_JAJKLL010000001.1, forward strand.
TTCCACCAGGACCGGGGCGAGGGAGATGCCGGCCGCGCCGACGGCGCTGGTGATGCCCAGGGCCACGCCGCGGCGCTTGTCGAACCAGTAGGCGACGGTGGTCGTGGCCACGAGGGAGAGTGCGCCCTGGCCGGTCATGCGGACGCCGACGAACCCGGCGGTCAGCCCGGTGAGACCGGTGACGAAGGACAGGCCGAGGAGGACCGCACCGAAGACGGCGCCGACGGCGGCGATCACCCGCCGGGGGCCGTACCGGTCGATCGCGCGGCCCACCAGCGGCATCGCGCAGGCGCCGATGAGCGTGCCGGTGAGGTAGGCCGTGGACACCTCGGTGCGGCTGATGCCGAGACCGGTGATGAGCGGGTCGATGAAGACGGAGATGCCGGCGGTCTGGCCGGGGGCCGTCATCGCCATGGCGAGCGCCGAGTAGGCGACGATCCGCCAGCCGTGGAACGGCTTGCCGGTCGTGACGGGGGCGTGCGCCGGGGCGTCCGGACGGGCTTGTTCCGCGGGCCGGTTCAGGGGTCCTCCTCACGAGAGCCGTGCCTCCCGGCGGCCGGGAGCGTACGCGGCCCATGGTCCCGTACCGGTGGGGGCCGGGGCCGGGACGGCACCGTGCGGGCGGTTGCCTTCGGTCCTTGACATGCGCGCACGCGGGGATGGCCGCCCGGGCCCGCCGGGGTGCGGCGGGCCGGGGCGGCCGGTCTCAGTGGCTGGCGGTGAGTTGGCCGGCGAGTTTGTCGTGCATTTCGGCGCTGGCTTTGTTGAGGCCGATGATGGTGACCTTCTTGCCGCGCTGGGCGTACTTGGTCTCGATGGCGTCCAGGGCGGCGACGGAGGAAGCGTCCCAGATGTGGGCGTCGGTGAGGTCGATGACGACGTCGTCCGGGTCGTCCTTGTAGTCGAACTGGTAGACGAGGTCGTTGGAGGAGGCGAAGAACAGCTCGCCGGTGACCGCGTAGACCACCTGGTTGCCGTCGGGGTCGACCACGCCGGAGACCTCGGCGAGGTGGGCAACGCGCTTGGCGAAGATCACCATGGCCGTCACACAGCCGACGACGACGCCGATGGCGAGGTTGTGGGTGATGACGACCACGGCGACGGTGGCGGCCATCACGACCGTCTCGCCCAGCGGCATCCGCCGCAGCGTCCCGGGCTGGACGGAGTGCCAGTCGAAGGTGGCGAAGGCGACCAGGATCATCACGGCGACCAGGGCTGCCATCGGGATGGTGGACACGACCGGGCCGAAGACCACGACCAGCACGAGGAGGAATACTCCCGACAGGAAGGTGGAGAGCCGGGTGCGGGCCCCGGAGGTCTTCACGTTGATCATCGTCTGGCCGATCATGGCGCAGCCGCCCATGCCGCCGAAGAAACCGGTGATGACGTTGGCGATGCCCTGGCCGATGGACTCCCGGGTCTTGTTGGAGTGGGTGTCGGTGATGTCGTCGACCAGCTTGGCGGTCATCAGCGACTCCATCAGGCCGACCAGCGCGAAGGCGAAGGCGTACGGGGCGATGACGGTGAGCGTCTCCAGCGTCAGCGGCACCTCGGGCAGACCCGGGACCGGCAGCGAGGACGGCAGGTCGCCCTTGTCGCCGACGTTGGGCACCGCGATGCCCGCGGCCACGGTGATCACGGTCAGGATGACGATGGAGACCAGGGGTGCCGGGATGACCGTGGTGATCTTCGGGAAGAACACCATGAGCGCCAGGCCGCCGATGATCAGCGGGTAGACGGCCCACGGCACGTCGCGCATCTCGGGGACCTGGGCCATGAAGATCAGGATGGCGAGGGCGTTGACGAAGCCGACCATTACCGAGCGGGGCACGAAGCGCATCAGCTTGGCCACGCCCACCGCGCCGAGGGCGATCTGCATGAGGCCGCCGAGGATGACGGCGGCGATCAGGTGGCCGAGTCCGTATTCGTGGTTGAGCGGTGCGATGACCAGCGCCATCGCGCCGGTCGCCGCCGAGATCATGGCCTTCCGGCCGCCCACGACGGAGATCACCACGGCCATGGTGAAGGAGGCGAACAGGCCGATGGCGGGGTCGACTCCGGCGATGATCGAGAAGGAGATGGCCTCCGGGATCAGGGCCAGGGCGACCACGAGGCCGGCCAGCACCTCGGTGCGGAACACCTTGGGGGAGGCGAGCCAGTCGGGCCGGGACAGGCGGAACTTGGGCACTGCGGACAGCGAGAAGGACATGCAACCGTTTCTGTTCGGGCGCAGGCGTCCAACGGCTGGATGCCCACGCGTGCTCTGCTCCGCATCCGGTGCGGAATCCCGGCGGCCCGGCCTCGACGGGGGCCCTGCCGGTAGGGGGTGGCGGCCGTCGTGACCGCCGGTCGGGCATCATTGCCCGGAAGTCTGCGGATGCCGGCGGGGCCCGGTCGGGGCCGCGGTCCGGCGGCGGGGCCCGGGCCGCAGCTGTACAGCGCGGGCGTCCACGTCAAAACCCTACCCTGACGTGAGGGCAGGGTGCGAATCAGAACTGTGAAATGCAGGTAAACAAGCGCTCGGATCATGTGATTCCAGACACGTGGGCTGGATCGATGCGAACGTTCGAAGCGGTGGAACGGCAGAGGGAGCAGGCGCGGCGATGACGGAGCGGCAGATGCAGATCGGCGAGGTGGCCGAGCGGACCGGGTTGTCACTCCGCACGATCCGCCACTACGAGGACGTCGGTCTGGTCAGCCCCTCCGCCCGCAGCAAGGGCGGCTTCCGCCTCTACACCGACGCCGACGTCGAACGCCTCATGGTCATCCGCCGGATGAAGCCGCTGGACTTCTCCCTGGAGGAGACGCGCGATCTGCTGGAGATCACCGACCGCCTCTCGGGTGCCGGTGACCCGCCCGCGGACGGAGAGCGGGAGCGGCTGCGCGAGCGGCTGGAGGCGTACCGCAAAGTGGCCGACGCCCGCTGCGAGACCCTGCGGGCCCAGCTGCTGGCCGCCGAGGACTTCGCCGCCACCCTCCGCCGCCGTCTCGAAACCCGCAGCTGACGGTACGGCGCGCAGGCGGCGACCGGCGCTCGGACGCGCCCGGGGCCTCTCGCACAGCCGGCTTCAGAGCGCCTCAGTAGCACCACCAGCGGCCCGAGGCACTCTGACGCACCCACTGAGCGACGCCGTTCTCGCCGATCCTCCGTACATGGACGCTGTCGAGACGGGCGGCCCTGAGGGTGCAGGTGCGGGACCAGTTGCCGCGGGCGTCCACGCTTTCGAAGGCCACGTCCCCGCCCTCGGAGCGGGTGGCCCGTCCGGCGGTGAGGATCATCTCGGAGCCGTCGGTCATCTTCGCCAGGAAGGTACCCACGGATGTTTCCCCCTCTGTTGCTGCGGCGTTGAGCCGCCCCGGCCCGTCCGCCCCTCGGTCCGCACCGGGCGCGGGGTGCCCCCAGGGCGCTCGCCTCAGTAGCACCACCAAGTGCCGTCGGCCGGTTGCGGAACCCAGGTGTAGTTGCCGCCGCCGTCGGTGAGACCGCGCCGGAAGACGGCCGAGACCGCGTCCGCCCGGTAGCTCCGCACGCGTTCACATCCCCCGGACTGGTCGAAGCGCTCCAGCACGATCTCACCGGCCGGCGTGCGGGCGGCGACATCGGCCTCGATCACGGTGTCCTCGCCGTGGAGCAGTTGCAGCATGAAGACGGCCACGTTTCTTCCTGTCCTTCTCAGAGTCCGACCGGAAGCGCGGGAAGGTCCTCCCAGACCTGCCGCAGCTCCGTGTACCGCCGGTCGGGCAGTTCTTTCAGCACGTCGAGAACCTCGGGCCGGGCCGAGGCCGCCCCGATGAGCAGGTCGTGCTTGCTCACCGCGCCGTTCGCGAAGAGGGCGGACACGTGGTCGGCGATTTCGATGCGGGTGACGTGGTCGGTCATGGCTCTCCCCGGAGTGTGCGCCGTGGCCGGATCGTCATCGGCGCGGTCTTGATGGGGCAGCCCGAGTGGGCGGCTCCTCCGCCGTTCCCGGGCGCGGCAAGGCGACGGAGTCTGCCGTGCCCGGGAACAGCTTGGAAGCAGGCCGACAATGTCGGCGAGCGACACTACTCTAACGCAAGGGTAGAGTGGCGAGGCAAGCCGCCCTCCCCTCGCCGACCGAGTGCTGCACCGAACCGGCCTGTGGCTGGACAGTATTCCCCCGTTCGGACGCCGTCTGCTTACTCTCACGTTGCGTAAAGGTAGAGTGGTGTTCGTCGGCGGACTTGAGTGGACTGGTGAGCCGACGCGGGGGACCCGGACCGGCTCTCGGCCGGTCCGGGTCCGCCTGAACGATCCCGGCCGCTACGGCGCACTCAGGGGTGCAGGAGATGCAGGCGGCCGGACATGGACTCCAGGCGCAGGGGCGCGCGCACGCGGTGCGCGGACGCGTCATCGATGTCCAGCCGGTAGAGGCCCCAGGGGCGTTCGTACCGCAGCCGCCGGACATGGCGCGCGGGGAAGGTGCCGCCGCGGACGTGGAGCGCTCCGTCCGCTGCCAGGGTGATCCGCAGGGGCCGGTCGGCGGGAGCGGTGATCTTCTCGTTGTCGAGGATGAGGCAGGCACTGCCGGGGCGGGGCTGCAGGCAGGTGACGGTCACCCGGCGGACGGCGATGTCCAGGACTCCGCCGGGGAGGCGGACCCCGATGACCGGGCGCCGGTGACCACCGAAGCCGACCAGCGGGGCGCTGTGCTCTTCATGGGGACGGCGTTCGACGAGCAGCGGGAGGTTCCACAGGGCGGCGGTTCGCACGGCGTCCTCATACGGGAGGCCGCCGGTGGCCATCAGGAGGTGGACGCGCGCGTATCCACGGTTGCGGAGTGCGTCATGGCGCTCGCCAGCCTGGGGTGCGGGCGCCAGCTCCACCGCGTGGATGTCCTGCTGGGCCAGGCGCAGGCGCATGGCCCGTGCCTGTTCGCGATCGGCCCCGCTCCAGCCGCGCAGAAGGCCCACAACGACCCGGGCTGCGGGCAGGTCGCGCGCGAGGCGTACGGCGGCGGACAACAGGCGCTGTTCGGCATCGCTTCCCGTGTGACCTGCGGGGGAAGAAGGGGCGTGACAGGGGAGGCATGCCGGGGTCTCCGTCGTGGTCGGGCGGTCAGGACGGCTGATGGGGCTTTGGCGTCGGGGCCGGTCACCCGCCGGCGCGTGGCGCGCCGGGGGCGGGTTAGCGAAGGTGCGCGGCGGGGTCGGAGGTGAGCCAGCCTCGGGCGCCCCAGAAGTCGACGGCGCGGCGGATGGTGTCCAGGGCGCGCTGGGCGGCCGGGTCGCCGCGGCTTTCCCAGTGGCCGTCGCACCAGGCGGCCAGGGTGTCGGCGGCGTCGGGCCGGTCCAGGACTTCGAGGCGGTTGTAGGAGCCCAGGTGGGTGCCGAGCAGGAGCATGGCGGTGTGGTCGACCCCGCCGGAGGCCTCGGCGAGGAAGGCCCCGATCGCCTGCCGCACGGTGGGCACCGCCGAGGGGGCCGGGCCTGTTCGTGGCCGCGCGGGTGATGTGGCCGGCTTCCGCCGCGGGTGCTCCGGAGGGCCGGCGGCCGGGGCGGGCTTTTCGGCGCTCGCGGGGGACGGAGCGGCGGTCCGTGCGGCCTGCCGGGGTTCCGGGGTGTTCTCCCGTGATTCCGGGGCCTTCGGGGCCGGTGCAGGAGGTGAGGGCGGCGCGGCCGCGCGTTCTCCGTGCCCGTGGAGACAGGCGGGAACGTAGTCGCCGGGGACCGGGATGTTCTCCTCGATCGAGGTGTGCAGGGCGTCGGCGTCGCACACCCGGCACAGCGGCAGTTGGCGCCAGCCGATGATGGACAGCTGGGTGCCGCGCGAGTGCCGCGTCATGGCCTGCGGCCGTTCCACGATGTCCATTCCCCCGCAGCCGGCGCAGCGGGGCGCCCCGCGCATCCATGCGGCGCCGCAGGACAGGCAGGTGACGCGGATGTCGCCCTCATGGGGTTCGCCGCGCAGTTCCTCCGTCTCGCCGCAGGAGGGACACTCCGCCACGCCTGCCATCGGTTCGCTCCTCATCTGTGCTGTGCTGCTGTCGGCCGCCTTCGGTCCCGGCCTTGCGCAAGGCCGGGCCGAGGGGGCCCGGTTTCCGTTCCGCCGCTGCCGGCGGGGGTCTACTGGTGGGCGGCCAGCAGGGGTTCCAGCCGGGCGTCGGGGAACGCGCGGCGGAAGGAGTTGGCCTGCCAGCGGTCCTGGAAGAGGGCCAGGTGCGCCGTGTCGCGGATCCTGGTCAGGGCTTCGCCGCGGGCCAGTTGGGAGCCGTTGAGCGCTTCGGCCCCTTCGGCGTCGGTGGCCCTGGCCACGTGGTACGGGAGCGGCTCCAGCCGTACCGGGGCGGAGAACTCACCCGCCATGCGGGCGGAGACCACGTCGAACTGCATGGGCCCCACGGCCGCCAGGACGGGTGCCTGGTCGCCGCGCAGCTCGGACACCAGGACCTGCACCACGCCCTCCTCGTCCAGCTGTGCGATACCGCGCCGGAACTGCTTGGAGCGGCTGATGTCGGCGGGGCGGGCGACCGCGAAGTGCTCGGGCGCGAAGGTGGGCATGGCCGGGAACACCGCGGGCGGGCCGGCGTAGAGGGTGTCGCCGACGCGCAGCGCCGCGGCGTTGACCAGGCCGACGACATCGCCCGGGTAGGCGGTGTCGACCATGGAACGGTCCTGGCCGAAGACGCTGTGCGCGTACTTGGTCGCGAACGGCTTGCCGGAGGCGGCGCGGGTGACGGTCGCCCCGCGTTCGAACACCCCGGAGCAGACCCGCAGGAACGCGATCCGGTCCCGGTGCGCGGGGTCCATGTTGGCCTGCACCTTGAAGACCAGTCCCGAGAACGGGGCGTCGACGGGGCGGGTGCCGCCGCCCTCCAGCTCGCGGGGTCCGGGCGGCGGTGCGAAGTCGACGAGGGCGTCGAGCAGCAGCCGTACGCCGATGTTGGAGATCGCGGCGCCGAAGAAGACCGGGGTGGACTTACCCGCCAGGAAGGACTCGCGGTCGAAGCCCGCCCCCTCCGCCTGCAGCAACTCCAGCTCCTCCGCCGCCTGTTCCCAGTCCTCCCCCTCGGCGAAGGCGGCCTCGGCGGCGGAGACCGGCTCCTCCAGGGCCTCCTTGGACCCGCCCGGGGTGCGCGTGTAGCGCAGCATGCGCTCCGGCTCACGGACGTCCACCAGCCCGCGCAGATAACCGGCGATGCCCACGGGCCAGGTCACCGGAGTGGGGCGGAGCCCGAACTCCCGCTCGATCTCGTCCAGCAGCTCCAGAGCCTCCCGGCCGGGCCGGTCCCACTTGTTGACGAAGGTGATGACAGGAATGCGACGGTGCCGGCAGACGTCGAACAGCTTGCGGGTCTGCTCCTCCAGGCCCTTGGCCGCGTCGATGAGCATCACCGCACAGTCCACCGCGGCCAGCACCCGGTAGGTGTCCTCGGAGAAGTCCGCGTGCCCGGGGGTGTCCAGCAGATTCAGCACACACCCGCGGTGGGCGAACTGCAGCACCGCGGACGTGACGGAGATCCCGCGGGCCTTCTCCATCTCCATCCAGTCCGAGGCCACCCCGCGCCGCCCCGCCTTGCCGTGCACCGCACCCGCCTCGGTGATCGCGTGCGCGTGCAGGGCCAGCGCCTCGGTCAGCGTCGACTTGCCCGCGTCCGGATGGCTGATCACGGCGAAGGTCCGCCGCCGGGCCGCCTCACCCGCCGCCCACTGCGCGGTCGCGTTCACCGGACCGCCTTCCAGGACCCCGCCGAGGCCTCCAGCAGCCGCGAGAGATGCCCGTGCAGGGAACCGGCGAAGTCCTCGGCCGCCCTCAGCTCACCGCGCAAGTCCTCACACCGCGCATCGGCCCTCTCCCAGTACTTCCGCAACGTCGCCACCAGCTCCTCGTGTGCCTGTTCCTCGGTCGCGGGCAGCGGCCCGCCGGTATCCGGCAACCGCTCCAGCACGTTCAGCAGCGCCCGCACATCCTCCAGGCAGAAGCCCAGCGGACGCATCCGCCGCACCAGCGCCAGCCGCCGCACCTCCGCCTCGGTGTACAGACGGAAACCCCCCAGGCTGCGCTCGCTGGGGGCCACCACCCCGACCTCCTCGTAGTGGCGGATGGTGCGCAGGGACAGACCCGTGCGCTCGGACACCTCGCCGATCCGCATCAGCCGATCTCCCACGGCCCACCACCTCACATCGCCCGCCCGGCATGCTTGCCGACTACAAATCTACCCTGACGTTAGGGTAGGTTGGCAATCGCTGAAACGAGGGCGGTCCCACAGGCCGCCGTCGTCGTCGGGCGCCGCCGCCCCTCCCCCCGTGGGGCGGCGCCGCTCAGACCTCACCCGGGCAACGGTGACCGGTTCGATCCCGCTTTCAGGAGTATCTGCTGCAATGCGTCTTGGTGTGCTCACCTCCGGCGGCGACTGTCCCGGCCTGAACGCCGTCATCCGCTCCGTCGTCCACCGCGCCGTCGCCGACCACGGCGATGACGTCATCGGCTTCCGCGACGGCTGGAAGGGCCTGCTCGAACGCGATTTCCAGAAGCTCGACCTGGACGCGGTCAGTGGCATCCTGGCCCGCGGCGGCACGATTCTCGGCTCCTCCCGGGTGCAGCCCGCACACCTGCGGGACGGTGTGGAACGCGCCAGAGGACATGTCACCGAGCTCGGACTCGATGCCGTCATCCCGATCGGCGGAGAGGGCACCCTCAAGGCCGCCCATCTTCTCTCCCAGGCCGGGCTGCCCATCGTCGGTGTACCGAAGACCATCGACAACGACATCGCCTCGACGGACGTGACCTTCGGATTCGACACCGCTGTCGGAGTTGCCACGGAGGCGCTGGACCGGCTCAAGACGACCGCCGAATCACACCAGCGCGTCATGGTCGTGGAAGTCATGGGGCGGCACACCGGCTGGATCGCCCTGCACTCCGGTATGGCCGCCGGCGCTCACGCCATCATCGTCCCGGAACGTCCCTTCGACATCGCCGAGCTCGCCGCACAGGTCGGGAAGCGCTTCTTGGCGGGCAAGAAGTTCGCCATCATCGTGGCCGCCGAAGGGGCCAAGCCCCGTGAGGGCACGATGGAGTTCGATGAAGGCGGAAGAGACGTCTACGGTCACGAGCGGTTCGCCGGCATCGCCCGCCAGCTCTCCGTCGAGCTGGAGCACCGGCTGGGCAAGGAGGCCCGGCCCGTGATCCTCGGCCACGTCCAGCGCGGCGGCACCCCCACCGCGTACGACCGCGTCCTGGCCACCCGCTTCGGCTGGCACGCCGTAGAGGCCGCGCACCGCCGGGAGTTCGGAAAGATGACGGCGCTGCGCGGTACCGAGATCGTGATGGTTTCGCTCGCGGAAGCGGTCCGGACGCTCAAGACCGTTCCCGAGGAGCGGTACGCCGAAGCCGAGACCGTCCTCTGAGCCCGATGGGACGCACCTATCGCTTCGCCGCACCCGCGGGGGACCTGTCACACGCAGTCGCACGGCCACCGTCACTCGGCGGATCACACGAAGGACTCTCCGGTAACGTCAGAGTATGAGTCATCCCCATCCCGAATTGAAAGCCGCTCCTCCGCTGCCCGACGGCGGGCTGAGGGTGGTCGCTCTGGGCGGCCTGGGCGAGATCGGCCGCAACATGACGGTCTTCGAGCACGCCGGCAAGCTGCTCGTCGTCGACTGCGGTGTGCTCTTCCCCGAGGAGCACCAGCCCGGGGTGGACGTGATCCTCCCCGACTTCACCTCGATCCGGGACCGGCTGGACGACATCGTGGCGATCGTGCTGACCCACGGCCACGAGGACCACATCGGCGGTGTGCCGTACCTGCTCCGCGAACGGGCGGACATCCCCGTGGTGGGCTCCAAGCTGACGCTGGCGTTCCTGGAGGCCAAGCTCAAGGAGCACGGCATCCGGCCCCGCACGGTGCGGGTCCGCGAGGGCGACCGCCGGGGCTTCGGCCCGTTCGACTGCGAGTTCGTCGCGGTCAACCACTCCATCCCGGACGGCCTGGCCGTGGCGATCCGCACCGGCGCGGGACTGGTGCTGCACACCGGCGACTTCAAGATGGACCAGTTCCCGCTGGACGAGCGCATCACCGACCTGCGGGCCTTCGCACGGCTGGGTGAGGAGGGCGTCGATCTGTTCCTGGTCGACTCCACCAATGCCGAGGTGCCCGGCTTCACCACCTCCGAGAAGGAGCTGAACCCGGCGATCGAGCGGGTGCTGCGGACTTCCCCGAAGCGGGTCATCGTCTCCAGCTTCGCCAGCCATGTGCACCGCATCCAGCAGGTGCTCGACGCGGCGCACCAGCACGGCCGCAAGGTCGCGTTCGTGGGCCGCTCGATGGTCCGCAACATGGGCATCGCCCGCGACCTGGGCTATCTGAAGGTCCCGCAGGGGCTGGTGGTGCCGGTGAAGGAACTGGAGAAGCTGCCGCCGAGCAAGATCGCGCTGGTGTGCACCGGCTCGCAGGGCGAGCCGATGGCCGCGCTGTCGCGAATGGCCAACCGCGACCACATGATCCGTATCGGCGAGGGCGACACCGTCCTGCTGGCCAGCTCCCTCATCCCGGGCAACGAGAACGCCATCTACCGGGTGATCAACGGGCTGACCCGGTGGGGCGCCAACGTCGTCCACAAGGGCAACGCGAAGGTGCACGTCTCGGGGCACGCCAGCGCCGGTGAACTCGTGTACTGCTACAACATCGTCAAGCCCCGCAACGTCATGCCCGTGCACGGGGAGTGGCGCCATCTGCGGGCCAACGCCGAGCTGGCCGTCCGCACCGGGGTCGACCCCGACCGTGTGGTCATCGCCGAGGACGGCGTGGTCGTCGACCTGGTCGACGGGCGGGCCGCCATCACCGGCAAGGTGCCGGCCGGGAACATCTACGTGGACGGCATGGAGGTCGGCGGAGCCACCGAGGCCTCCCTCAAGGACCGGGTCACCCTCGCCGAGGAGGGCGTCGTCACCGTCGTGGCCATCGTCGACGCCGACACCGGCGCCCTGGCGGAGACCCCCGATTTCCTCGCCCGCGGTTTCGTCCACGACGACACCACGTTCGAGCCGGTCGTCCCCGTCATCGAGAAGACGCTGGCGAAGGCGGCGGAGGAAGGCGTCGGAGAGGCCCACCAGCTCGAACAGCTCATCGCCCGCGCCGTGGCCTCCTGGGCCTTCCGCACCTACCGCCGCAAGCCCCTCGTCATCCCCGTCGTCATCGACGCCTGAGCCGTATCGGGCGGAGCGGGCCCGGAGCCGCGGACCGATGACCGGGACAGGGGTGGGGCGCGCCGATGAACGCACGCTTGGAGGAGATTGACCGGTGGGCGACCCGCTGAGGACATCAGCCTGCGGCGCTCGCGGGTCGTCTCGATCGGACGACAAGGTGTAAGAGGTGGAGCCCGGGGAGGAGTTCATGATGTCCAGCCTCTTCTTCGCCGGAGGGTCGCTGCCTACAGACCACGGGCCGGGCACGGCTGTCCGGTGCCGAGCTGGGTATCGCGGTGCGCGGCCGCTGCGGGGCGCACCGCGGCCCGCACCGTCTGCGTGGCGGGCAATGTAATCGCCCGCACGTGCACAAGGAATGGCACACAGGTGTTTGAGGCGCGCGGGCATCGGCAGGAGCGGGTGTCCAGTAGTCCGGAAAGGGCCCTGAAGACCGCTCGGCTGCTGGGTGGGATCACCGGAGCGGACAACAAGTCCTTGTAGGACGGCCCGTGGTGCGCAAGGCGGGTCCCCTGTTCCGCGAGAAAACCGTTTGCCGCCCCCCGTATCCGCCCGGGCACCATCGCAGTCCCACACCCCACGGCTCCCGAGGAGACCGCCTTGGCCACCGAGCCCTTCCCCGACATGGCCCGCACCGGCACGGCCGTGATCGGCACCCGGTACGCCGGAAGTCCGGACCGCCAGCGGCGGACAGCCGGTACCGAGGCCAGCGAACTGGACCGCGTGCCGCAGCCGGAGGGGCTCACCGCCGTGAGCTGGTTCCTGAGCACGGACGGCGAGACGGTACTGACCTGCGCGCAGTGGGACAGCGACGCGGCCCACGCCACGTACCTGCACGGCAGCGGCCCTACGCCGCCACTCGCCGGACCGCCGGCCTACCGGCTGTACCGCAGCCTGGCCGAGGAACACGAATCCCGCGCCCCCGGCTGCCTGATTACCGCCGCCTTCGATGTCGACGGGCCCGAACGCCAGCGGACGTTCACCGAAGCCGTGGTCGCGGCCCAGCCCGAGGGCGGCGGCCACCCCGGGGCGATCTCGGCCCACTTCCTGCACAGCACCGACGGCAGCCGGGTCCTGCTGTACACGGAGTGGACCAGCATCGAAGCCCACCGTCAGGCAGCCGACGCCGGTCAGCACGACAAGGGACATGAAATCTTCGCCGGCACACCCGGGGTACGGCTCACCCACGGCGGACGCTGGCACCTTCACCGCACCGTGCGCTCCAGCACGACGTGAGGAGCCGTCCAAGTGGCATACCAGCACCTTCGGCGCTGACCAAGGTGCCCCAGTCGGTGAGCTTGGCGTCGTTACCTCCGCTGGAGTCAGCAGTAGAGCGAACTCACTGACGAGGCAGGCAAGTTCAGCCATATCAGGACAAGCCTCGGCGTGTTCCCACAGTAGTGCGGTGTCCTTGTCGCGCAGACGGGGCGGCCGGGCAGGGTGCGGGCGAAGCTCTGAGGCATGACGGCCGGCATCTAACCCTCGACGTGGTCCTGGGTGATGCAGCCGTAGAGCAGGTAAGGCTCCCGGCGTGAACCCGACTCCTGGGTTTCACAGAAGAAATGGAGGCCGTACAGGCCGCCGGGGCACTGGCTCGAGTAGCGCGGCACCCGTGGCGTCCCTGGCCGAGGAGGTACCGCGCCTGAAAGGCGGACGGCCGCGGAAAGGCTCGTCGGTGCCTGCTCAACCTCGGTGCGCGGCACGACCTGTGGCTGAAGCGGCCAGCCCAGGCATGAAACCCGGTGCCACTCAAGCGGTGAGCCGGAGCGGCTCGGGGATATCCCCCTCTCGGTTGTAGTGCTCGATGGAGCGTTGCCATCGGGCTTCGAGGTGCCGGAGGAGGCGTTCTTCGACGCTGGTAGCGACGTGGGAGTAGACGTCGTCGATCTTGTTTTGCATGGCGTGGCCGAGGCGACGTGCCTGGGCGACTTCGGGGATGCCGTCTTCGATGAGCCAGGTCTTATGGGAGTGCCGTAGTCCGTGGAAGGTCAGGCCCGGGGTGACGGGGGCCAGGGTGGGGAGGTGTGGCGGCTGCCGTTGACGGCCGGGGCCCACAGGCGGCGTTGGAAGCCGGAGCGGCGTAGGGGTTTTCCGCGCAGGGTGGTGAAGACGAAGGGGCGGGTGGAGGCGGTCAGGTCTGCGTGGAGGAGTTGGGTGAGGAAGGGGGGCAGGGAGACGGTGCGGACGCTGGCGAGGGTTTTGGGGTGGCCGAGGCTGAGGTGGCCGTTGACTTCGTGGAGGGCGCCGGAGGCGGTGATGTGGAGGCGGTTGTTGGGCAGGTCGAGGTTGTCGCGGTGGAGTCCGGCGAGTTCGCCCCAGCGCATGCCGGTGTAGGCGGCGGTGATGACCAGGAGTGCCTGGTTGCGTGAGGCGAGGTGGAAGATCCGGTGGGCGATGGTGAGGACTTGGTGCTCGTCGGCCCAGGGGCGCTCGCGGCGTGGCTGTAGTCGGCCGCGGCCCCTGCGCTGGGGGCGTACGGGGTTGGTGGTGATGAGTCCGTTGTCGACAGCGTCGGTCATGAGCATTGCGAAGAGCTTGCGGATGCTGGTGACGGTGGCCGGGGCGTAGGCGGGGGTGAGGGTGTTGAGCCAGATCTTGATGTCGGCGGGCGTGATCTGGTGGACGGGTGTGGCGCCCCAGCGGGGCAGGATGTGGCGGGTGAGGAGGCTGCGGTAGAAGGCTTCGGTGTTGTCGCCGACGTCGACGGTCTGCCACCACACTTGCGCCCAGTCGGCGATCGTGGTTGGCGGCTGCGTGACGGTGCCCGGGGCAGCAGCTGCCGTGATGATGGCGCTGGTGGGCGTCGGTGCGGGCACGGTGTCGGGTGGGGTGGTGGGTGTGCTGTGGAGCTGGTCGGCGTGGGCCTGTGCGGCCTGCCGGGCGGGGAAGCTTCCCGGGACGCTGGCGGCTTTTCCGTTGGCCGCCCAGTAGCGCACGCGCCAGCGTTTGCCGCGTTGTTCAACCCAAGCCATGGGTGCACTCCTTCCAGGTCGTGTTGCCCCCGGTGCCGGGATGCGGGTCGGATCGGGGGCGACCATGGACGCTCGATATGTCCCAGAGCGGAAGCCACGACCGGGTGATGGTCGTCAAGGGCGGGCCCCGGGCCGCCGGGCCGGCCGGGCACCGTCGCGGATGACGGTCTCCACATCCGCCGTGGAGAACCGGAGGTGCCGCCCGACCCGGGTGCAGGGGATGAGGCCGGCGGCGGCCTTCTTCCGCAGCCACGAGGCAGGGATCTGCAACAGCTCAGCCGCCTGTTCGGGGGTGTGCAGGAGTCGAGCCGGGCTCCCCGTGCCCGAGCCTGGCCCCGGCACAGCCGTTGCCTGGCCACTCGCTCTGCCTTGCGAGGTAGCAGGTTCTGCCCGGGCGTTGCCGCGCTGGGAGGAGGCATCCTCCTGGGGGTGGGGGCGCCGGGAATGGTCCGGCGGTTTCCCGGTCGGCTGGTCGGCTGTCCAGTTCAAAGGTGCGCGCGTTCGCCCAGAGGTGGTGCGTTGCTCCGTCATGCGGACTCAGACTCAGTCGAGCGGGGTGGCCTGGGCGTCTCCAGGATCTTCGGCGTGGTGAAGATCAGGGCGTCCTCGTGCTGGACGAGGCACAGCGGGATGCCGTGGCGGCGGGCGGCGCGTACATTCTTCATCTGGAAGAAGGAGGGGCGGGCGATGAGCCGGCCGTCGCGGATGCCGGCCAGGAGAGCCACGCAGCGCTCGACGGGGACGAGGCCGGCCGCGCGTCCGGCGGCCAGAGCAGCGGAAGGCAGGTCGACCAGTTCACCGCGGGTGCGCCAGGGGCGGGTGGTGACGACGACGGTGCCGCCGGGGCGGAGCATCAGGCGGCACTGGGCGAGGATTTCGGTGAAGGCGTTGAGGAGCTGGTCGGTGGAGACGTGGGCGAGGTTGGCCGGGTCGTGGCTGTAGCGGTAGTTCTTCTTCGCTACGCCGCGCTCGCCGGTGTCCCGGGTGGAGCGGACCTGCCCGTGGACGCTGGGCCCATACGGCGGTGAGGTCACCACGAGATCCACCGTGCCGCGGAGCGTGGCGGGCAGGAACTGGGTGAGCCGGCGTGCGTCGCCGCAGTACACGGTGCCCGTGGCAGCGCCACCTTCCTGCGCGGCGGATGCGGTGTTGCGGCTGGCGAGGTCGGCCCACTGCGGTTCGTACTCGACACCGACAGCGCGGCGGCCGAGGTGGAGGGCCTCGACGAGAGTGGTGCCGATGCCGCACATGGGGTCCAGGACCAGGTCGCCGGGCTTGGTGTAGGTGCGGATGGCGTGCGCGGCGATGGCGGGGAGCATCTTGGCGGGGTGGGCGGCGGAGCCGGGACGTAGCGGCCCTTGCGCTGAGCGGGCGCCGAGGTGGGGCGGTGTTCCACACCGAGAAGGGAGCGGGCACAGTCAACTCCTGTGGCCGTCAGGCGTGGTGGATCGCGGAGAGGACGAGCAGGTCGCCATGGACGACGCCGGGGGCGGCATCGCCGGGCGGGCGGGTGCGAGAGCGTCGTCCACAGCACGGGCGTAGAGGATGACGATGTGCTGCAGGTAGCGGAAACCCGCCGTGCGCGCCGCGGCGACGAGCGAGCCGAGCGGGTCGGTGAGCACTCCGGCGTCCCGGCGCTGGCGGGTGGCGAGCAGGAGCAGCCCGTCCGCGGGCAGCAGGCGGTGGGCGCGGTGGAAGAAACCGGGCCAGCCGTTCTCCATGGCCCCCGGCATACCTCTCTCCGAAACCCCCAGTGCCTCGCTCGACGCCGGCAGGGCGTCCGGGTGCAGCTCGGCAAGCAGCACCGACGCGCTGCCGGGGGCGGTCCCGTCTTCGTCGGTGTAGCTGGTACAGGGCATGCAGGCGTCCGCCCCTGGCACGAGGTCCTGCTGGATGGAGACCTTGAGAAGCGTTGCGGGCCGGCCGTCTGGGCGTTCGACGAACTCAGTGCGGATCATCTCGATCGCCCAGTCCGGCAGCACGGCGCCGGGTGCGGGAGCGACGCGTGACTGTTCGGGACGTGGGAGCCAGATGGTGGTTGGCAGAGCGGCAGAGTCCCGCTTCTGGGAGCCGCGTGGGCCACGGCGTGCGGAGTGGAACATTAGCGGGCGGCGCCCGGACTGGAGAACGCGGTCCGTCTGGTGCTGACGCCCAGTAATAGGGACGGAGCATGAAGTTCTTGCCGTCGCTGCTCGCGTCGTTCCGCACTGCCATGGTGCCGGTTCACTCGTCCAGCGGGCTGTCGGAGATTCTGTGGGATCTACGTTCTCCCAGCTCAGACGGGTGACGAGCCACCCGCGAACCACCGGCGAGCCACCCGGCACCCTGCTGCTTCCTTCGGGTCATCGGATGCCGTTCAGGTATGTCGTTGACTGATGATGAACGCATCCGGTCACCGCTTGCCCCACGATTCGGATCAAGGAGCACTCGGGGGAGCCAAGTCGGCTCGCCGTCTTATCGGAGTCCCTTATGCTCGCGAGGCAATTGATATGAACAGTCCAAACCGGGGGGCGCATTGCCGCATGGCTGACGAGGTCAAGTACGAGTACAAGACCGTGCAGACGGTTCGCGGCACCGATGGCTTGGTGCTCTCACAGATGCGGAAGGACGGCTGGGAGCTCGTGGAGCAAGCCACGGGCACGCTTCGCTCCACCCTCAACTTCCGTCGACCGAAGAAGCCGCTGCCGTGGCCCCTGATCGGCACGGGGGCGGCCGTCCTCGTGATCCTGGCTATCGTCATCGGCACCGCCTCTGTACTCGGCGACGGAGGCGAGAAGAAGGACGTATCAGAGAAGCCGGCGGCCGCCGCGAGCGAGAGGCCTTCCACTACGCCGACTCCGACCGCGGCCAAGCCGGCTGCCCAGGTAATCACGCCTCAGAACAACCCGGAGTTCGCAGCGCTACTGAAGGCGGACAGGTGCGACGACGCGAACCTGGACTTCGCGACCAGGCACGAGGGCCAGACCGTCGCGTTCAACGGCTCGATCGTGCACATGGCGCCGCACGGTGGCTACGACACCCGCTACGACCTCCTCCTGGGCCCAGGCGACAAGGGACCGAAAACGACGGCCGGTCCGGCCTTCAAGTACGAGGACGTCAACATCTTCGACCTGGAACTGACCGGCAAGAACATCCCCGCCACCGTCGGCGCAGGCGACGAGTTCCGCTTCGTCGCCGAGGTGGGCCACTTCAACGCGGGCCAGTGCCTCTTCTTCCTCGACCCGATCTCGACGGAGACTCGGTAGTCAAGATGGGCAGCCGCGGAATCACGGATCAGTGTGACCGGACATTCTCTCAGCAGTGATCATTTCGAGACTCCGTTGAGCAAGAACAACATCGGCCATGTCGCCGACCCGGCCGGGGTCCAAGGTGACGTGCCGCAGGGTGCGCCAGCTCTGCTTGCAGGTTCGGCAGCGGCGCATTTCCCGAGTGCACGGATGCTGTTGGCCAAGGGTTCGTGGTTCCCGTGCATGCGAGCTTGCTCGGGCTGGCTCTTGAACCGCGGGGACTGGGACGAGGGCCCCAGTCCCGGCAGATCACCGTCAGGGCGCATGTCCTCCATCCGCAGTTACCGCGACAAAAACTCAGGGGAGGTGTATGCGCATGCGGCCTACGCTCCATCGTAGGGTGGAGGTTTCTCTCGGCTAGGGCCCATGGCACGATTCCTGAGCGGCGCGAATGAAGGAGTGAACCATGGCGGTGTTGATACGGCGGCAGGAACTGGAAATTCCAGTAGATTTCCACGGGTTCGCGTTACAGGAGTACGACGACATGGAGGTACCTGTTCCGTTTCCCGAAGAGCGAGCAGAGCTCGAGAATCCGCCGTTCCTAACCCCCTATGAGATGCGCTTGGACGTCTACAGCGCGGGCCACACCCATACTGCGGTCCTCATCGTCGAGGTCTGGGACGGAGAGCCCCCAGCAGACAAGGGTGCGCGATGGGAGGCTCGGGACGAGGCGGAGATCTTCTCCGTCACCGGACAACTGTCCGTTGAGGTCATCGCGGGGTGCGCCAAGGACACAGTGGAATTGGGAGCCCCCGACACTCTGTGGAGGGTCCGCCTGTGCTCCACCGGCCGTGCGGAAGTGGCACGGCTCGCCCAGGTGGGAGTGCCGCACGGTGTCGAGCGCTACACCGCCGGATTCTGGCCCGTTCGCCCCTGAAGTTCGACCCGCGGATGGTGAGGGGGCGGAGCAGCCTCTCGCCCCCTCACCATCCGGTATCACCCGTGATGGGACTGCACCGAGTTCGCCAACACAAGCAGCGTTGCTCCGTTACGGCTCACGATGCCCAAGCTCCACGGGGCAAGGACGCCCCTATTCACAGACGGGTTTCCCACGCAGGCGCTGGGGGCACTTGGCCCCGATGCCTGGATCGTCGTCGTTGCCCAGGGAGGCCCAGAGAGCGGCGTTCCCCCTGCCGCGCCTTCCGACTATGAGATATGGACGGAGTAAGCGTCCACTTCATGGTCGATGTCTTCCTTTTCGTCTATGTACCCATCGACGATCCGGTTCCTGTTAAGGAACGACGCCAATATGTTTCCTGCGGCCCCGTTGTCCGATTTCCGCAGCGGCCTGGCGGAATAGTTGTCTTTCGCCATAGAGGTGTTGTACCTCGAATGAGCAGCACCTTCGTATGTGCTGGCGAAGGGGAACTCATCGCACTCGCGAGGTCCGGCGGGGTCGCTTGTGGCGTAGTCGCTTCCCCAGTACTTGGTGCACGTCGCGACCGCAGTACTGCGGTTGGCATTCCGCCGCTGCTCATTGTGGTGCAGGCGATGCAAGGGCTGCTTGGTGCCGAACCCGGGGACGATCTTGTCCGGGTTCTCCGGCTTGGTGGTGGCGGGCCTTCGGTGCGCGTCATCCAAGTGCTGGGCAACGGCCTGCTCCGACGCGCCGGCTTTGGCGCTGTAGGGAAGGTAGACCAGTACCGGAAACGCGGCGCCGCCGGCCTTCTTGGGGTTGCCTCCGCCGTTCTTGTTGAACAGGTAGGACGCCTTATCCCACTGGGCGATCAGGAAGCCCACACGGGTCCTGCCCGTCTGGGGCGGCAGGTAGGGGGCAGGGAACGTGACAGTCACGAACGGCTGGTATGCCATGGTGACTACGTCATCCTTGCCCCTGCCCTCGCCGGGCTCGTGGAGCATGGTGTGCAAGTACTCCGGGTTGGCCTTGAGCGCGTCGAAGCTCTTGGTCGGCGGCACCTCGCCACCTTGCTTCTTGGTCGTCCGTGACGGCCAGGTCTTCAGGTCGGCATCAGTGTTGATCTTCAAGCCGCTCGTCTGCGTCGTCCCGGCCTTGAAGAAGTCGGTGAAGAGATACCGGTAGTGAACGGTGCGATCGGTACGGCTCGGCACCGTTGAGATGACCCAGAGGGTGAAGGAGCTCTGGCCCACCGGCCTGCCGTTCTTCGCCCAGGTCTGCACGAACTGCGTACCGGCGCACATCGCGAAACGCGACTTGAGGTAGAAGACCTTTCCACCCTGCAGGCCTTGTTTGCACTCTCCCTGCGTCATGGTCCGCGACGGCTGCGGATAGGTAGCCGCCAAGGGAGAGAGCTCACCCCGGGCCTCGGCCGACAGGGACGACGGTGTCTGTGCCACCGGTTCGCCGACCGTCGCCGGACCCACGAACTCGCGCGGTATTCGAGCCTGCGCCTCCCTTACGGCGAAACGTTTCTGCTCACCAGCGTCAGCATCCGCGCGCAGTTCCGCCAGCGTCGGCGGCTGCGCACCAGGCGGCAGGGCATGGGTGCGGACAGTCAAAGAGTCCGCCGCCGTCGGCACGACATCCGCCGAGGCATGGCCCGCGCCGACAATCGAAGCGGTGAGCAGGCAGAGAACGGCCCCAACTGCCCCTAAAGCACTTCTGGCTTGCATGTTCCCCCAATGCATGGTTGAGAGCGGAAGCGCAGAAACAGCACCCCCACTGGTCACACAGGCTAGCCAGAGCATCACTCAGCGTGTCAAAGAGGTATTCAGCCGAGACGATCTAACGACTGGCTCGTTGTGAGTGCCTGACCCGTAGGTGCCAGAAGAGAAGGGGACGGTCTCGGAGGTGCTGACCGACGAGGTGTCGGCTGGAGGAGCAGACCTGGTCGAGTGGTGGCCGCTCACCCGGCCACCGTGGACTGGAGACATCAGCGTCTCCCAGCAGCCATGTCTCAAAAACCGCCGGGCAATTTCCTGTTCGATCCCCCGACCCCCAGCACGTGTAAAAGTGCTGGCTGTGGCGGGTGAGCCAGTGGCGAGCAGTCGCACACACCGTGCCACTGGATCGCCTGCGGCACGGTGACGGCTCGCGGTCGGTCCGCCCGTGGCGCTGGGTGGTGCCAGGAGTGGCGGCAGACGTTGTCCGCCACTCCTGCAAGGAGCAGTGCCATGCACCACACCGCACGTACCGCCCACCGTCGCGTTGCCTGTGTCCGGTCCTCGGGCCGCTCGCCCCTGGGGGCCTTGGAGGAGGCTTTCCTCGCGCTGGCGACAGCAGCCTCGCCGCTCACGTTGCCCGCTCATCTGGTCTGCGACGAGCCGGAGCAGCCGGCGCTGCCCGTGGACCAGTTCCGGGCGCGTCTCGCCCACCCCGCCACGTCGTCGGCCCAGCGTGAGCGGAGCTGGCGTGAAGTGGTTCGCCGGGCTCAGCAGCTCGGTGAGCCCTGGGAGACCGTCGCCGTTGCGATGGCCGTTCCGGTTCTCCGTCGGGTGCTGGCCCGGCTGGCGCGGCCGGCTCATTTGGAGCGTGCCGAGGTCGAGCAGGAGGCGCTGGCTGCGGTTGCCGTTGCTGTGCGCTCGGTGGACGTGGACGCTGCCGACGTGGGTCGGGAGCTGTTCGCGGCGGCTGACCGGGCTGTGCACCGTCTGGCGTATGCCGCTCGCCGTCAGGCTGCCCGTGAGACCGGGCCGGCGGCAGTGCGTCTGGGGCGGCTGGCCCGCTTCGAAAGTCGGCCGGGATGCCAGGACGCTGCTGATGCAGCCGGGGTCGCCGGCGCCGGCCGGCAGGAGGACGAGTACACGGTGCTGGCCCGTGCCGTCCGAGCCGGGATCGTGGGCATCGCCGAAGCGCGACTGATCGCGCGGACCCGGCTGGAGCGTGAGCCGATGCAGCAGCTGGCGGATGAGCGGGGCGTGAGTGTGCGTCAGCTCTACCGTCACCGCACCGCTGCCGAGCAGCACCTCAGCACGCACCTCCGGGAGCAGCTGCGCGAGCAGTAAGGCGGCTCCAGGCCGGGGAGATTCGCGCCGCTGATGTCAGCGAGCGGCTTGGGGATCTCTATTACCGGTGAGCGGCTGCCGTTGGATGCGTGCCATGCACCCGACGGCAGCCGCGCGGTGAGGGCCCGGGTTTGTGCCACCGCGGGCCTGTCGTCGGGTGAGGTGAGCGCGGCCGTCTCGTGCTGACACCCGAGCTCCCTGCTTCGCCGTCGTCCGTGAGGAGGCCGGCCCCGGCAGGGGAACTCCGCGCTCACCCTCACCTTTGCGCCTTCCCCCGCACGGCCGCTGTTCGCAGCTCGTTGCGGCTCCCGCTGGTCTGTTCCTCTCGCCTGTCATCCCTGATGTGCCTCTTGGAGGTGGCTCGTCATGCTCGGAGGGCTCTGTCCGACGGGTCGGTTGTCTGTTCTCCGGGCAGGCCGCCGAGCAGCCCGGGTGGGCTTCACGACGGTTGTGGCCGGCGTCGTGCTGGTGGCGGATACCTCGCTCGTGTGGGCGGTCGCGGACATCCCCACCGTGATCACGAACCTGCGGAACTGGATCGTCGGCATCCTCGCCGGGCTCGCCACCTTGTTCTTGACCTTCGGCGGGCTGCGGTACCTGATGGCCGGCGTGGACCCGGGAGAAGTCGAGGCCGCCAAGCGGGCCCTGAGGGCGGCGGCCATCGGCTACGGGCTGGCCATCCTCGCGCCGGTGATCGTGACCGTGCTGCAGGGCATCGTCGGTGCCGATGGCGGGGGCGGGCAGTGACCCGCGCCCCGTGCTCCGGCCGGGCGCTTCTTCTGCTGCTGCCTGCGATGGGGCTCTTGGTCCTGGTCGTCCTGGCCGCTCCGTCCGGCTCCGCGCAGGCGGCGGGCCGTGTACCTCTGGCACCGGCGGCCCCGGAGCCGCAGCCGGCCCCGGTCCTGCCGCTCCCGCCCGGAACCGGGTCCGGACCCGAGGCCCGCCCCGGGCCTGGCCCGACCCCGCGCCGGATCCTCCCGCCGCCGAATCCGAACCATCCCCGCCGCGGGAACCGTCGCCGGGGCCGACCCCGCCGGCGTGCGAGGTGGACGACTTCTCCTGCGCGCCGCAGGAGGGCGGCCTCGGGGACCTCTTCGACGTTTCCGGCATGGTCGTGAACGCGATCACCTCGTTCCTCGGCATGCTGATCGAGCAGATCATGAAGCCGGTCCGCGAACTGCTCGCTGACACTTTGCTGGCCACCCCCGATGTCACCCAGCACGCCGACATCAAGAAGCTGTGGGCCACCATGCTGGGGATCACGGCCGGGATCTACGTGCTGTTCGTGACCGCGGGCGGTGTCACGGTCATGGGGTACGAGACCGTCCAGACCCGCTACGCCCTCCAGCAGATCCTCCCCCGGCTCCTCTTCGGGATGGTCGCCGCAGCCACCTCGCTGACCGTGATGGGCAAGGCGATCGGCCTGTCCAACGCACTGGCCCACGCGGTGATGGCCAGCGACATGTCAGACGCCGGGCAGGGCATGGTGGAACAGGTCCTGCCCTTCGCCCTCTTCGGAGCCGCCGGGCTGAAGCTGTACCTGCTGCTCCTGGCGACGATGATGATCGCCCTGGTGCTCGCGGTGCTGGTCGGCTTCCTCGTGCGCGTCGCCGTCATGGCACTGCTGGCCGTAGCCGCGCCCTTGGCCCTCGCTTGCCACGCTCACCCGCTGACCGATCCGGTGGCGCGGCTGTGGTGGCGGGCGTTGGCCGGCTGTCTGGTCATTCAGGTCGCGCAGTCGATGACGTTCATCCTGGCTCTGAAGCTGTTCTTCGCACCCGGCGCCACGGCTCTGGGCATTCCGAAGTCCGACCAGCTCGGCACCATGCTCGCCGGAGCCGCCCTGTTCTGGGTGTTGTTCAAGATCCCGGGCTGGACCCTGCAGGTCGTACTGCGCGGGACACCAGCGCACAGTCCGCATGCGCCCACGGGTGTGCGGATGCTCAAGCACCTGGCGATGTACCGGCTCATGGATCACTACCTGCCCGGGATGCAACTGCTGCGGCGACGTCCCGGAGGTGGGCGAGGTGCCGGCGGCTTGGGGCCAGGCCGCAGTGGGCTCGGCGGTGAGGGAGGTGGCCCGGGCCGGGGTGGAGGTGGTGGTCGAGGTGGCGGTGGACGGCCCTTCACACCGGGCCCGCCTGGGCGCGGCGCCGGGTCTTTGGGGCGGGCGCGCAGTGCGGGTCGTGCGTGGTTGTCCCGTAGTCGCGTCCCCGCAGCAGGCCCCGCTGCCCGCCTGCGCTCCATGGGACGGCCGGCCACCGGAACGCCGTCGGGTCCGAGCCCGAGCCGGGCAGTGCCCGGCAGCAGTACGAGGTCGGAGCCGACCGCGTCCAGTGCTCCTCGTGCCGCTACCCGGCCGCTGACCGCCCGGTCACCCCGGGCTCGTGGCCCGGTCTCTACTTCCCTTGCTTCTCCTACTCGTACACCGAGAGGTCCCCGCGCCGTGATGCATCCCGCCCGAGCCCGTCGTGTGCGGCAACTGGCGCTTCCGGTGGCGGCTCAGCGTGTCCCGTCCCGGCCGCCCCGGCCCACGCAGATGTGGCTGCCCATCCGTGCCGAACGCCTTCCCGCGCGCTCCCGTTCCGAGCGTGGCCAGCCCACTCCCCCGCCTCGGCCCTCCGCTGCCTCGGCACCGCGTGGCCGTCAGCTCGTCCTTCCCATTTCCGCGCCCCGCGTGCGGGTGCGTCCGCCGCGGCCCATGCAGCTGCGGCTGCCTCTCGAACCCCGGAGGTGATCTGGCATGAACCAAGCCGACGACCCGGCGGACACGGTGCAGGCCACGCGTGTCCCCGCCGATATCTCCCGCCCCGACCGCATTCTCGGTCCCTTCACCGCGCAGCAGACCGCGGTCATCGCCGCCGCAGCGGTGGTGCTCTATGCCGGGTACTGGGCCGCGCGGCCGTTCATGGCACCGGTCACCTACGTCGCCCTCGTCGTCCCTGTGGCCGGGGCGGTGGCCGCGCTCGCTCTCGGCCGGCGGGAGGGTATCGGCCTGGACCGCTTCCTCCTCGCCGCCCTCGCCCATGCCCGTGCGCCCAAGCGCCGGGTGCACGCGCCGGAAGGGGTGCCGCCGCTGCCCGCCGTCGTCCCCGACCACTGGGCCGAAGCCGCAGGCCCGCCTCCGGCCGCCCTGCGCATGCCGTACGACGGCATCACCGCGGCCGGGGTGCTCGACCTGCGCGGTGAGGGTGTGGCCGGGCTGGCGACCTGCTCGACCGTCAACTTCGAGCTGCGCTCGGGAGCCGAGCAGCAGGGCCTGACGGCCGCGTTCGCCCGGTGGCTCAACTCCCTGACCGGCCCCACCCAGGTGCTGGTGCGCTGCCACCGGATCGATCTCGCCCCGCTCGCCGACGCCCTCCAGCAGGAGGCCGCCGCGTTGCCGCATCCAGCTCTGGAGCGGGCCGCACGGGAGCACGCGGACTTCCTAGCCGACCTTGCCGCGGGCGGCAATCTGCTGGGGCGGCAGGTCGTCCTGGTCGCCCGGGAGGAGAGCCCGGCGCACGGTCTGCGGCACGGGATGCACGAGGAACGGGTGCTCCAGCGCCTCGACGAGGCCACCCGCTCGCTCGCGACCGCCGAGATCACCGTCACCCCTCTGGGCGCCGAGCAGGCCGCCGACCTGGTCAGCGCGGCCTGCAACTCCGACTCCCCCACGCTGCCCGGCCTCGGATCAGAAGGCGGCCCCGCATGACCCGGTTCTTCCTCAACCGTCGCCGCACCCCGGCGCAACCGCAGGTGTGTGATGCCGGCCGGTTGCTGGAGGCGGTGGGCCCCGAGGCTGTCGAGGTCCATGCCCGCGCTCTGGCCGTCGGGGCGCAGCTGGCGACCACGCTGGTGGTCACCGGCTACCCGGCCGAGGTCACTCCCGGCTGGCTCGCCCCGCTGCTGAGCTTCCCCGGTCATCTCGACATCGCCCTGCACATCGATCCCATCCCCACCCCTGTGGCTGCGGCCGGATTGAGGAAGCAGCGCGCCCGTCTGGAGTCCGGGCGCCGCGCCGGTTTCGGCAAAGGGCAGCTGGACGACCCGGAGGTGGAGGCCGCAGCCGCCGATGCCGCCGAGCTCGCCTACCGCATCGCCCGTGGCGAGGGAAAGCTCTTCCACGTCGCCCTCTATCTCACCGTGCACGCACCGGATGAGGAGACCCTCGCGGAGCAGGCGGCCGCGGTGCGCGCCGTGGCTGAGTCGTTGCTGATGACGGTTGCCCCGACCACCTACCGTGCCCTGCCGGGCTGGCTCGCCACGCTCCCTCTCGGCATCGACACGCTCCAGATGCGCCGTACCTTCGATACCGCCGCGCTCGCCGCCTGCTTCCCCTTCACCAGCCCCGACCTGCCGATCGCCACCACCCCTGACGGGGCGCCGCAGGGCGTGCTGTGCGGGCTGAACACGGTCTCCGGCGCGCCCGTGCTCTGGGACCGGTTCGCGCAGGACAACTACAACTCCATCGCCCTGGCCCGCTCCGGTGCCGGCAAGTCCTATCTGGCCAAACTGGAGCTGCTGCGCCTGCTGTTCACCGGGGTGACGGCCTCGGTGATCGACCCGGAGGACGAGTACGTCCGCCTGGCCGAAACCGTCGGCGGGCAGGTGCTCGAGCTCGGCGCCGACGGCGTACGCCTCAATCCCTTCGATCTCCCTGTAGCCGACGACGGGGAGGATGTTCTGACCCGGCGGGTGCTGTTCCTGCACACCTTCCTCGCCGTCCTGCTGGGCACGGAGCTGACCGCCGCCCAGAAGGCCGCACTGGACCGGGCCATGCTCGCCGCCTACGAGCGTGCGGGCATCACCGCGGACGCCCGCACCTGGCAGCGCACCCCGCCCACGCTCTCCGATCTCGCCGCCGTGCTGGCCGAGGAGGAGAGCGAGGCGGCAGCGGCCCTGGCCGACCAGCTCGCCCCCTACACCACCGGCTCGCACGCCGACTTGTTCAACGGGCAGAGCACCGCCTGCGCATCCGGGCATCTGGTGGTCTTCGCACTCCGCCGCCTGGCGGAAGAAGTCAAAGCCCCGGCGATGCTACTGGCCCTCGATGCGATCTGGCGGCAGGTCACCCATCGCCCGCGCACCGGCCGGCATCTGGTCGTGGTCGATGAGGCGTGGCTGCTGATGCGCGACGGGGCCGGGGCCGGCTTCCTGTTCCGTATGGCCAAGGCCGCGCGCAAGTACTGGACCGGCCTGGCCGTCGTCACCCAGGACGCGGACGACGTGCTGGCTTCTCCGCTCGGGCGGGCCATCGTCTCCAACGCGGCCACTCAGGTCCTGCTCCGCCAGGCCCCGCAGGCCATCGACACGATCAGCGAGAACTTCCACCTGTGCCGCGGCGAGCGGGAGTTCCTGCTGACCGCGGCCCGGGGCGAGGCGCTGCTGCTGACCGGGGACCGCCGTCACAAGGTCGCGCTGATGAGCATCGCGGCACCAGGCGAGCACGAGGTGATCACCACGGACCCGAGTGAGCTCGCTGCCCAGCAGCCGGGCGAGCCAGGCGAAGTGGATCCCGATGCCGACGGCCTCTGGTACGAGCCACCGTGCAACGCCGGTGAGGGAGAGGTCGATTCATGACCGCCCTCGCGCAGATCGCCGCCTCGCCACCGGGTGGGCCGCTGGTGGACTTCCTCACTGATCCCGGCGGTTTCTGGACGGCCGTCATCGGCGAAGGCCTCGGCCGACTCGGGGCGCAGGGGCCTCTGCTTGTCTCCGGCGCCGCCGTCGCCGTGGCCGGTGGCTACGCGCTGCGGTACCGGCTGCACGCGCTGCGCGAGCAGCGTCTCGCCGAGGGCGCGCGCTGTGTGGAGATCCTCGCCCCGCCCGCTGTCGCGGCCCGGGGCGGCGAAGTGCTGTGGGCCCAGCTCTCCGGGATCCTCCGCCCGTGGTGGCGCCGGGCCACCACGGGTCAGCCGCACCTCGCCTTCGAATACGCCTGGTCCCACACGGGACTTCGGATCCGCCTGTGGACGCCCGGCGTGGTGCCGCTGGGTCTGGTGCGCCGCGCCGTCGAAGCCGCCTGGCCCGGCGCCCACACCCGCGTCACCGAACCCGGGCCCCTGCTCCCCGGCGGGCACATCGTCACCGCCGGGCGGCTGCGCCCGGCCCGCCGTACCGTGCTGCCGCTGCGCAGCGACCACGTCTGCGACCCGCTGCGCGCCCTGCTGCAGGCCGCGACCGGCATGGCCGAGGACGAGTCCGCGTGCGTACAGATCCTGGCCCGCCCGGCCACCGGCGCCGCGCTCCGCCGCGCCCGCCGCCAGGCCCGGCGGCTGAAGAGCGGCCGCTCCCCCTCCCGGCTGCCCGCGCTGGCCGCGTTCCTCCTGCATCGGGCCCAGCCTGCCGCGACGGGCAAGCAGGATCCCGAACACAGTGCCGCCGTACGGCAGGTGGCGGTCAAGCTGTCCGGCCCGCAGTGGCAGTGCGCGCTCGCCTACGCCGCCACCTGCGCACCGAAGACCGAGCGTGCGCAAGACGTGGCGCGTGGCCGGGCCCACGCCATCGCCTCCGCCTTCGGCCTGTACGCCGACCGCACCTACCTCGCCCGCACCCGCCTCCGCCACCCCGGGCGGACCCTGAACGGCCGGCGCTTCCCCCTCTCGCGCGCCGCGCTGCTGTCGGTACCGGAACTCGCAGCCCTGGCCCATCTCCCCTCGACGCCGACGCCCCCGGCCTGCGGCGGGCGGCCCCGCTCCGTCCTGCCACCCCCACCGATCCCCGAACCCGCCCCGGGCAACGGCGTCAAACCCCTGGGCCGCTCCGACGCGGGGGCCCGCCGCGGCGTGGGCCTGGCGGTGCCCGATGCCCGCCACCACCTCCACGTCATGGGCGCCACCGGCTCCGGCAAGTCCACCCTCATCGCCAACCTCGCCCTGGACGACGTACGCAACCACCGCGGCGTCATCGTCATCGACCCCAAAGGCGACCTGGTCACCGACCTGCTGGACCGGCTGCCCGACACCTGCGCCGACCGGCTCGTCCTCATCGACCCCGACGACCCCCACGTCCCGCCCTGCCTGAACGTGCTGGACGGAACGGACATCGACGTCGTCGTCGACAACATCACCGGCATCTTCCGCCGCATCTTCACCGCCTTCTGGGGACCACGAACCGACGACGTCATGCGCGCCGCCTGCCTGACCCTCCTCAAGCACCGCGACCGCACCCACCAGCTGGTCACCCTCGCCGACGTCCCCCGCCTGCTGGGCGAGAGCGCCTACCGGCTCCGCATCGTCCCCGCGCTGAAGGACCCGGTGCTGCGCGGCTTCTGGGCCTGGTACGAGACCCTCTCCGAACCCTCCCGCGCGGCCGTGGTCGGCCCGGTGATGAACAAGCTCCGCGCCTTCCTGCTGCGCGACTTCGCCCGCCGCGCCATCGCCGCCGGCCCCTCCACCTTCGACCTCGCCCACGTCCTCGACGGCGGCATCCTGCTCGCCCGCCTGCCCAAGGGCGCCCTCGGCGAGGAGACCGCCCGGCTGCTGGGCTCCTTCATCGTCGCCGGGACCTGGCAGGCCGCCTCCGCCCGCGCCCGCACCCCCGAACACTCCCGGATCGACGCCACCTTGAGCATCGACGAGGCCCACAACTTCCTCACCCTCCCCTACCCCCTGGAGGACATGCTCGCCGAGGCCCGCGGCTACCGCCTGTCCATGCTCCTGGCCCACCAGCACCTCGCCCAACTCCCCCGCGACCTGCGCGAAGGCATCTCCGCCAACGCCCGCAACAAGATCTTCTTCAACGCCTCACCCGAGGACGCCAACGCCCTGGAACGGCACACGCTCCCCACGCTCGCCGCGCACGACCTCGCCCACCTCGGCCCCTTCCAGGCCGCAGCCCACCCCTGACCAGCGGCGCGGAATCCGCCGCCTTCACACCACCCGCCCGCCGCCCGGCGTCCCCGGCCGCGCCAAGGACCTGCGCCACCGCCGCTGCCCGCACCGGCCCCCGCCCGGCCACCGGCCCCTGAACTCCCTCACCGCAAGCCCGTTCCGGCCACCTGCCCCTCACACCCCGGTGGTGATCCGCCATGCCACTCCCCGCCCCGCCCACGGCCCCGGCTCCCGCTACACCGCCCGCGCCGCCACCACCCGCCGACGCCCTGCCCGGAGGACGTCGCCGCACCCGCCCGCCGCCTCACCGACCGCGACCTGTGGCTCGCCCGGATGCTCCACGAGCACCGGGTCGCCCGCCTCACCACCACTCCTTCCTGCGCACCCTGCACCAGCACCCGTCGACTCCTTCCGCCCCTCCCAGCACGGCTCGGCCCCCGAGCACTACACCCTCGGACCCACCGGAGCCGCCCTTCTCGCCGCCCATGCCGGAGTCGACACCACCGCCCTGGGATGGCGCCCCTCCCACACCGGCCGCATCGCCTACTCGCCCTCCCTCGGCCACGACCTGGGCGTCAACGAACTCCTCTCCCACCTCGCCGCCCGGGCCCGCACCACCCCCGGAGCCGACCTGCCCCTGTGGCTGGCGGAAAGCTCCTGCGCCCGCCGCTGGAGCGACATCATCCGCCCGGACGCCTACGCCCACTGGCAGGACGACGGTCTGCTGCTGCCGTTCTTCCTCGAATACGACACCGGCAGCCAGACCCTGCCCCGCGTCGAGGCCAAGCTCACCGGCTATGCCGCCTTCACCACCGCGACCGGCGGCCGCCCCGCCCTGCTCATCCACACCCGCACGGCCTCCCGCGACCAAGCCCTGCGCCACCGCCTGGCCCGCCCCGCCGCCGAACTGGGCCTGCACGTGGCCACCTCGTCCGCGGACTTCACCACCAGCAGCCCCTGGGGCCCCTGGTGGACCCCGCTTCAGCCCGGCGGCCAACGCACCACGCTCACCGGCCTCGCCGCCCACTGGCCCGGCCTCACCCCGGCCGGCGGCCTGGAGCCCAGCGACGCCGACACACCCCTGACGCTCCCCGTGCCCCCGCTGCCGTCCACCCCAGAGATCGGGCCGTGAGCTCAGCGTTCGCCAAGACGGCAGGCGGCATCGGCTGCGCGGTTGTGGCCCTGCCGCTGCTCGTCGTCGTGGCCGTCGCCGCAGTGCTCGGCGGTCCGCCTCCAAGCCAGCGCGCCCTTGCCGATATCCCCTCGGCCATGCTCGCCCTCTACCGGCGTGCGGAGCCCGAGTGCCCGGGCCTGTCCTGGACCGTCCTGGCCGCGATCGGGAAGGTCGAGACCGACCACGGACGGCACCCCACCATGGTGTCCTCCGCGGGCGCCGTCGGCCCGATGCAGTTCCTGCCGTCCACCTTCGTCGCGTACGCGCACCCGGTCCCGCCCGGCGGGAAGAAGCCGCCCACGCCCTGGGACCCGGTCGACGCCGTGTACGCGGCGGCCAGGCTGCTGTGCGCCCATGGCGCCCGCGACGGCAAGAACCTCCCCCGGGCGATCTGGCACTACAACCACAGCGACGCCTACGTACGGCAAGTCCTCAAGATCGCGGACGGGTACTCGGCGGCCGAACCCGCCGCCCCAGGCCGCGCCGCCGCCAAGGTGATCGCCTTCGCCCGCGCCCAACTCGGCACCCCCTACGTATGGGGCGGCGACGGACCGGCCGAGGGCGGCTTCGACTGCTCCGGGCTGACCCAGGCCGCCTACCGCGCCGCCGGCATCACCATCCCCCGCGTCGCCCAAGCCCAGTACGACCATGGCCCCCGCCTGCCCAAGGGCGCTCGGCCGGCACCGGGCGACCTGCTGTTCTTCGGCCCCAGCCCGAGCAACATCACCCACGTCTCCATCTACATCGGAGGCGGCCGGGCCATCGACGCCCCGCGCCCCGGCACGGTCATCCGCGAAGGCCCCGCACGCACCAGCAGTCCGACCTTCCAAGGAGCGACCAGGCCCGCAGCAACAGGCGGTGATGCCCGGTGAAGCAACTCGCCACCCGCGAAGCCATCGGCCTGCTGCGGTCCATGACCTGGGTGCTGTCCGCGGTGGCGATCCTCGCCCTGGTCTTCACCACCGTCAACGTCACCCGCTTCGCCACCAGCCGCGGCGTCCCCCTGCCCATCGCCATCCTCCTCGACCCCATGATCGGCACCGCCCTGGCCGGCGTCCTCTACGTGGACGCACGCCTCGCCTCTTGGGGCATCCGCCCGCCCGCCTGGTCGACCGCACTGCGCTGGGGCGCCGGATGCACCGCCGCCCTCATGAACTCCTGGGAGAGCCTGTGGCCGGACGGCCAGATCGGCTGGCCCCGACAAGCCGACCCGGCAGCCGTGCTGCTCCATCTGACCCCGGCCCTGCTCCTGATCGCCCTGACCGAGACGATCGCCGCCTACCGACGGACCGTCA
Source organism: Streptomyces sp. MNU89 (assembly GCF_020982505.1). Taxonomy (NCBI): domain Bacteria; kingdom Bacillati; phylum Actinomycetota; class Actinomycetes; order Kitasatosporales; family Streptomycetaceae; genus Streptomyces; species Streptomyces sp. MNU89. Next base: position 1,129,086 of record NZ_JAJKLL010000001.1, read on the forward strand.
CCGACCTTCTCAGCCGGATCGGCTCTCCCGATCCGGCCGCTCCCTCCGCCCACCTCACCCTCAGCCAGCGCAGACCGATCGACCCATGCCCCCACCGATCCGGACACCACCGACCCAGATCGGGCGGGTACGGATCACAGAGAGGGCAGATCCGACTGCTCCGCGCCCCAAGCCGACCACCCGGTCGCCAGCGGCACAAAGACCCTCCCGCCCCACACGGGCGACCACGCCGCCGACAGTCCGTGCCTAACATCCGAGGCCCAGCCCGCCGATGACAGGGCCGCAGAAGCCGACGTGTGGCCACTCGCGGTAGCACTGGACAACGCAGCCCGCGCCACCACCGGAAAACCCGTAAGCATCTGGCGACTTCGCACCGATCTGCGCATCGGACCACAACGCGCCCGACAGATCCGCGAACAACTGCTCGCCCACCACCCACCAGCCGCGACCGACCGACCGGCCGGAGCCGGACCCCTTCGCGCATCGGAACCCGATCGGGACCCACACGCCCCCGGCCCTGGACCACCGCTCACCGATCGGTCCACTGGCCGACAGCAGTAACGCCCTCTCACCAGCGCGGATCCGCTGACCGACCCACTTGCTTGACTTCCTGCCGGAGGCGAGCGTCCATGGTCGCGGCCAACGGACCGAGCGGATCGGCGAAGACCCACGAAGCCGCTCGCACCCCATCGCCATGTCGCCCGGGAGAAACGCGATGCGCACGCGCCCGGCGGCCCTGCGGCCCACACACCGAGGGCCACCCCCGGCCGGGGACCTCACCCATCACACTGCACGAAACGAGGTTCCCCATGTCTGACACCACCCCCGACGACACCAAGCAGACGCAGCCCCTCCCCGAAGCCCGCTTCCCTCGCAGGGCTCACGGGCGCGCCCGCAGCCGTCTACACCGCACTGGTCGACCACCCCGAAGGTGCCACGGTCACGGAACTCGCCCTCTCCGCAGATGTGGGCCGCTCCACCACCGGAAAGGCACTCACCGTCCTGGAGAAGCACGGCTTGGCCGTACGCACCCCCGGCGGCCACGAGGGCGCCCGCCGCATCCCCGACCGCTGGCACCCCGCGCCAGCACGTGAAGCCGCCCCCGGCGAAGGCACCGACACCGCCCCACAGCCGGGCACGCTGCCCGAAGAGGGCAACGGCCCCGACGCGGAAACCGCTGCAAACACTTCCTCCGCGCCGGAAGGCAGCGCCCCGGACGCTCCCATCGTGTTCCCGATCAACTCTCAGCAGGGCGCACCACAGCCCAACTCCGAGGCCGGTGACGGCGATGACAACCACGTCGAGAATCCGCGCAACGACGACGGCGACGGTCCCAATCAGGAGGGATCGCAGCCCCTACACGGGGCCGTCGGGCAGCGGCCGACACCGCCGGGAATGGCGGCACCGTACGCGGCAAGTGGAAAGAAGCGCCTCGCCCCGGGCGGACTGCGTCAGATGGTCATCGACCACCTGACAGCACACCCTGGCGAGGCGTTCACCGCCACCAAGATCAGCCGCCAGATTGAGAAGTCCTCGGGCGCCATCGCCAACGCCCTCGCCACGCTGGCCGCACAGGGCGTAGCGGAACAGGTCAGCGAGAAGCCGCGCACCTACCGCCTGGCGACTTCGGACGGCAAGTAGCCACGGACCATTGGGCGGGCTCTTCAGGAGAGCCCGCCCAATCTCAACTCCTGCAGAGGACGAATCCCGTGGAATAAAGCCCGGAACCTGCGCACCCGTCGGAGACCGGCACACCCAGAGAATCGTCGCGCTGCACGACCACTTCGAGGGACATATCTTCAGCGCGTCCGACGTCCTGCGGCCCTCTCGGCCTGCAGGAGGCGCTCTTGGACCTCTCATTGCCAACCGGTGATCTCATCCCTCCGTGCCCCCTTCCCGTGCAGAGCCCAGCGAACGGTGCAGCCAACCAACGACCGGGATCACGACCCGCCACGCACCGGCCCGGTAGGAGGGGACCGTAAAACGTTCGGCTCTGTCTCACTTCCGGTGGTGACGGACAGTAACAGCAATGATGAGCAGGCCGTCGACCAGAACCCGCGGGTCCACGCACCGTGGTGGTCGTTCTCCGGTACCGGCTGATCGGCTCGGCGTCTGTCCGCAAGAATCTGGCGCGACAAGCTCAGCGACCTCGGTGCGCTGCCATCCGTTCGAACTATCGAGGTCAGAGAGCCGGTCGCACTCTCTGTAAGCAGCGCAACTCAACTCGTACGCTCCATCACCACCGGAAGTGAGACAGAGCCGCTCGTTTGACAGGCCCTGCCCTGGCCACAGGGCTCGCGCTGCGGGGTACAGCGGGCACCTGCGTGACCAGGGCGGGGGCTTAACCTCGGCGGAAGAACCTGCTCTGGCCCCGGTGCTTGCCGGTACTCCTGCCGAGGCCGACTCCCACCGTGGCGGCTTCGCTCGGCCGGGTGGAACCGGCCGGGCGGTTCTCATTGGAGAAGGACTGCCAGACCCGTTCCTGCAACTCGCCGATACATGCGCCGCACGCGTACATCGGCGCCTGGGCGCCTGCAACTCTGGCGGGGCCGATCCACAGGACGCGCGTCCACCGCTGCCCGCAGTAGAGCCAGCAGAATCCGTCGACCCATTCGTTGCCGTCGTCGGTGGCCGCCGGTGCGGGCAGTCCTCCGCGGGCGAACTCGGTGATCCCGGGGATCACCCTGTGCTGTAAGGCGACTTCCGTCAGCATCACTCGTCCGCGTCCGTGATCAATGGTCCTGGGCCGTAGAAGAAGCGTCCTCCTGCTTCTCGGCGTCGGAGAACAGGAGGGTGGGTTCGGCGAGGATGTCGCGGCCGGCCTCGCTCTTGTAGATCTCGTCGACACTGCCGAACCGGGCCTCGGAGTAGTCGAGGTCCAGCAGCGCGGCGGCCTGGCGCACCGACGCCTCGTCGGGCCCTTCGATCTCCAGAAAGGTGGGAAGGTCCGGCCAGGTGTCGAAGTCGAAGGCGACCTCGCCCAGGCGCCACTCCTCGCGATAGTTCTCCTGGTACCGAACCTCGGTGAGGCCCACCCGACGCAGGATGTCGGCCATGGCGTGCAGGTCGGTGACCTCGGTCTCGATCTCCTTGGTGCCGTCGATCGTCGTGGCGTCGGTGACCTGCTTGAGCGTGAGCGTCGAGCGGGTGCCCTCGTCACGCAACCGAATCCAGGCCCCGCCGTCGAGGGAGTCGTTCTCGAAGATCTTGCGGGTGAGGAGCGTGCGGGGGAAAGCCTGGACGGCACCGAGGGCGGTCAGTTTGGCCTGGAGGTCGGCGGCGTCGACGGCCAGGAACTTCGCCTCGTACTCGTGCTTCATGGGTCCTTCTCTCAGAAGTGGTCGGTGAGGGTGGGCGTCCGGGCCGCAATGAGCAGGCCCATGCGGTGGGTGTGGTCGTGCAGCTGGCCGACGTGGGGCCGCTCGGTGAACTCGGTCGTGCGCAGGGTGAGCAGGACCTCCCAGTCGCCGAGGAAGTGGTGGCGAAGGCGCTCGGGAGAGGTGTAGTGCTCGATCATGTGGTGGCGTCTTTCGACGGGCATCATGAATTCCGCGCCGAACACACCGCCCGGGCGGACCAGGCGCTGCATGCGGTCGACGAACTCGGCGAGCGGGCGGTGGTGGTTGGCACTGTAGTGCCACGAGCAGCTCGTCCAGACCGCCTCGCACTGCAGGCCCAGGGGTTCGCCGTCGAGGAAGTCGTCCTCAACGACCTGTACGCGTTCGTGGAGTTCTTCGAGCTTCAACCGGTCGATCAGGCCCAACGCGTGTACCTGGCTGTCACCCGGGAGGTGGATGTCACCCCCGTGGAGGGCGACCGCGTCGCGTTCGACGGCGACGACGTGGTACCCGGCGCCCGCGAGGGGCAGGACGAACTTGCCGTCGCTCGCGCCGACTACCACGACGGTGGCGTCAGGGGCGACACGTTCCCGCAACGTGGCGAGGAACTGCGGGAAGAAGGTGAGGGTGTGCTCCCACAGGCTCTGTGTCTGCATGGGAGTGCGCTCCTTGCGTATTGGTATCCATGATCACGCGTAGGACCTCGTCGGGGCTGCGCCCCGTGGTGTTGACGCGATACATCGGGAACGAGGCGTAGGCGTCCGTCACCCGGTCCGTAACGGTCTCGATCATTGCGTCCCACCGCGACGCCGGCTTGTTCCGTCCAGCGAGGCGGCGCTGCCTTTCGTCGTCGTCGCAGACCAGGTGGTACGTGACGGGGGTCGGCAGTCGGTTCGGCAGGGTAATGCCGAGCCGGGCGCCCAGGGCCCGGTGATTGGCAAGGCACCGGGCGAAGTAGCTTTCGACGACGACCGGGATGCCGGCGTCGAGATGGTGCTGGATTTCCTCGGCCGCGGTGAACAGCGCCGAAAGGTAGAGGCACATCCGCGCCTCGACATTCGTCCGCTCTTCCAACGCGTGTCTGAGCGGCTGGTAGAGGGGCGGGACGGTGGCGACGAGGACGGCTTGCCGAGCGGTGGCGAGCATCGGCGCCAGGGTGGACTTACCGGTGCCGCGTAATCCCTCCAGGCTCTCGAAGCGCGGGTGATCAGGCACGGGCGTACACCACGTCCGGCACCGCAAGGGTGAGCTCGTCGGCATCCGTGGGCTTGTGGAGGATGAGTCCGGCCGCCTTCTCGTACCAGAAGGCGTGCGAGTCCTTACCCACGGCCTTGCAGGACATGGTCAACGCACCGCGCGGGTCGGCCTCGATGCGGTCGATCTCGCGAGGGCCGTCGGACGGCGCGCACACCTGCGGGGCGCCGTGCTCGGAGAGGTCCTCGTCGACGATCACCTCCAAGGGCAGATCAGCCGACGCGAGTTCTTCACGGAGTCGGCCGTACGCGGAGGGGGCGGTGACCAGCAGCTCGGGGTGGTCGGCGGCGTTGCCGACCGCCCGCAGGTGGTGGAGCTTGAGCTGCCGGACCCCGTACTGCGCCAGGATGCTGGCGAGGGGAAGGACCTCGTCGATGCTCCGCGAGGTGACAGTCATGGTCGCGCCCGTCGGAACGCCGAGGTCACGCGCCAGACTGAGCGAGTTCAGGGCGCTCTGGTAACTGCCCTGCCTGCGGATGCCGTCGTTGGTCGATCCGACACCCTCCAGCGAGACCCTGAGCAGGTCCAAGTGCGGAGCGACCTCGGTCAGGCGGCGCTCGATCCGGTACCCGTTGGTGCAGATTTCGACGCGCTGGCCCAGCTCCTCCTTGGCGTGGCGGACGACCTGCGCGAGGTCCCGGTGGACGAACGGCTCTCCGCCGAGCAGGGTCACGGCCTCCGTACCGTACTCCTCCCGCATCAGAGTGAGGAGGCTCGCGGCTTCCTCGGCAGTGAAGGCATCGGCGTACTGGAGCCGCTTGCCGTGGAAGCAGTGCAGGCACGCGAAGTTGCAGCGGTAGAGCAGCTGCAGGTACAGCATTCGGATCTTCCTGATCCCGGTGACTTCCCCGATCACATCGGCTCCTTCGGCTGGCTGCCTGTTGGGAGCCCGATAGTGGCCTTCTGCCCGGGGACCTCGTCACCGCGTTCAGGGACGGTCCGAGGACGTCCCGGGACGTTTTCAGTGACCTGCGAAGGACTCCAGGATGCTGAGGACGCGCTTCGTGTCCGACAGGTCGGGCAGGACGTCGGCAGCGCCGGCGGCAGTCAGTTCCTCCGGAGTGTGGATGCCGGAGGCGACGGCGAGGATCCGAGAGCCCGTGGTGAGAGCCGCTTCCACGTCACGAGGGGTGTCCCCGACGAGGACGGTGGGAACGTCAGCAGAAACACCATGAAGCCGCCGCACGCGCTCGCGGGCGACCGCGACCAGATGGGGACGGAGTTCGGCGTCCGCTCCATAGGCGCCCACCGGCAGATCCAGCAGGGAGCCGAGGCCGAATGCGGCAAGCTTCACACGGGCGTTGGCGGCGATGTTGCCGGTGAGGACGGAGGAGACCCAGCCGGTCTGCGTGGAAGTGGCCTTCAGCGCCTCATGGACACCGGGCAGGGCAGTCCCGCGCCTGCGCAGCTCATCCAGGCGCGCTTCCCCCGCCTGGGTGAGCGCGGTCTCGATGAAGTGCCAGTCAGGTACGGGCAGCCCTTCGCGGACGAACATGTCGCGCATGATCAGTCGATCCGTACGCCCCTCGGTACGCGCTGGCTCCGTGGGCTCGCGTCCCGAGAGGGCAGCGAAGGCAGCGGCGTAGATCTCCTTGCTCACCCCCGCGTTCTCGATGAGGGTGTGGTCAATGTCCCACAGGACGAAGAGCTCCATGCCGCCAGATTAGGCAGTCTGGGGAGTTTCGCTTCAGCGACCGCGTCCCAGAACGCCCTTGCACGATCACGCGGTGCACCGATTCGATAGCTCCTGTGAACGACCGACTGCGCACTGTGCTCGGCCAACGCGGCGTCTCGCCCGACTCCCTTGCCGAGATCTGCGAGGTAGATCCCAAGACGGTGAGCCGGTGGTTGGGCGGGCGGATTCCCCATGCCCGGCACCGCTTCCGCGTCGCGCGACACCTGCGCGTGGACGAGACCTTCCTGTGGCCTGAGCCGTCCACACGCCCCGGCAGGCCGCGGGACGGGTTAGGCACCGAACTGGTTGGCACCTACCAGAACAGGGCCAGTGTGCCCCGGGACGTCTGGCTCGCGCTGCTGCGAGAGGCTCGGCACGAGATCGGCGTCCTCGTCTTCTCCGGCACCTTCTTCGCCCAGTCCAACCCCCACGTCGCCAAGATGCTCTCCGCGCGTGCCGCCGAGGGTGTGCGGGTGCGTCTGTGCTTCGGCGACCCGGACGGGCGGGCAGTCGCCATCCGGGGCCGTGAGGAGGGAATCGGCGACACCCTCGCCGCCAAGATCCGCGCCTCACTGACGTACTACCGCTCGCTGCTGGGCGAGGCAGGGTGTGCCGTGCGGCTCCACGACACCACCCTCTACACGTCCATGTTCCGCTACGACGACAACCTGCTCGTCAACCCCCACATCTGGGGACAACCGGCCAGCGCCAACCCCCTTCTCCACCTCAAGAGGGCAGACGGCACAGGGTGGTTCGACAACTACGCTCAGAGCTTCGACGCCATCTGGGCCGCCGCGCGGCCGTGGACACCCGACCAGGAGAGGACCGCCGGCCATGGGCAGGACTGAGTACTACAACGACCCCACCGCCCCGAAGGCGAACACCCTCATCCCGGCGAGCAACCTGCTCGTCGTCGACGAGACCGGCGCCATACTCCTCCAGCGCCGTCGCGACACCGGCCAGTGGGCGCTCCCCGGCGGAGCCCAGGACATCGGCGAGACCGCGGCCGAGTGCGCGGTGCGCGAGTGCCTGGAGGAGACCGGCATCATCGCGGAGATCACCGGATTCCTCGGCGTCTACACCAACCCGAACCACATCGTCGCCTACACCGACGGCGAGATCCGCCAGCAGTACGAAAACACCTACATCGGCCGCCCCGTCGGCGGAGCACCCACGATCAACGACGAAGCCGACGGCGTCCGCTTCGTCCAGCCGACTGACCTGGACCAGTACGACATCCACCCCAGCATGCGCCAGCAGATCGGGGACTACCTCGCCGGCACCTACCCCTACCTCGGCTGAGCTGCCAGGGCGGCCTCCACCCGCCCCACGGCGCCGAAGATCTCCGGAGCCGCCCGGCGGATGAACCGCCCAACCGTGCTGTCGTTCCCGTAACGACCAAGGATCTCTGCGACACGCCCCTTGGCGGTGGTCCGGCCGCCGTCGGGCGTGGTCGTCATGTCGCAGTACACGAGCGCGTCCACCAGCAGCGGCTCCTCCAGTAAGGGGAACTCGCTAGCCAACTCCTCCCGCAGCCCCCGCTCCTCGGCTTCCAGATGCGCGAACGAGTGGTTTGCCACCAGCCGTACCAACCGCTCGTCGGCCCCATGCTCGTCCCGAAGGAACCGCGCTCCGTCCAGTGGATGGAACCCCGTCACGACCAGCTGCGGCGCGTAGCCGACGTCGTGCAGCGTGGCGGCAGCGACGAGAAGGCTGGCGTCCTGGCCGACAGTCTGACTTACTTCGACCGCGCGTTTAGCCACTCCCTGCGTATGCGCCCACCTCTGTGGAAGCGTGCCGCTGAGCTTTGCCTCCGCGACCTGCGTCGCCCATTCCTCGATGAGATCACCCATGCGAGCTCTCTGCCCGGTGCATGGCCCGCACAAGCCTGGCCACATACAGGACTCGTCTCGACGCCAACTGGCAGGAGAATCACTCCGGCAGACGCCCGCGGCGCTTGGCCTGCTACCTCCCGGAAGCCGTGTCCGCCGTGCAGGGCAGCGGCTCCAACTCGGCGGCGCCATCGGCTGCGAGCCGTATGCGTCATGCACCCCGGTTGGTCTCCTGTGGAAGACCGGATGACGCTCGGACCGGCCGTTGCCGCCATGCACGACCAGTCCGAGCGCCGAAACCGACGATCTTGGTGCCGCGAGGTTGGCGAAGGCCGGTTCCATGAGCCGGGATTGCGTCCGCCCGGCCACACCGGGCTTCCGTCTTGCGGACCTGCGTCAGGCTCCGGTGACTTCCACCGCCGCCAGGTTCCTCTTGCCGCGGCGCAGCACCAGCCAGCGTCCGTGCAGCAGTTGGTCGGCGGTGGCCACCGCGTCCTCGGCGGTGACCTTCGTGTTGTTCACGTAGGCCCCGCCCTCCTTCACAGTGCGGCGGGCGGCCGACTTGCTGGCCACCAGGCCGACCTCCGCGAACAGATCGGTGACCAGGCCGAGTTCGCTCACCTTGGCGTGGGGGAGCTCGGAGACCGCGGCGGCCAGCGTCGCCTCGTCGAGGCCGGCGAGTTCACCCTGCCCGAACAGTGCTTTCGAGGCAGCGATCACGGCGGCACACTGATCGGCACCGTGCACCAGCGTGGTGAGCTCCTCGGCAAGCGCCCGCTGGGCGGTACGGGCCTGCGGGCGCTCCTCGGTCGTCTTCTCCAGCTCCTCCAGTTCCTCGCGGGACTTGAAGGAGAGGATGCGCATGTACCGCGAGATGTCCCGGTCGTCGGTGTTCAGCCAGAACTGGTAGAACGCGTACGGCGTGGTCATCTCGGGGTCGAGCCAGAGAGTGCCGGTCTCCGACTTGCCGAACTTGGTGCCGTCCGCCTTCGTCATCAGCGGCGTGGCCAGCGCGTGCACCTCGGCCTCCGGCTCCAGGCCGTGGATCAGATCCAGGCCGGCCGTAAGGTTGCCCCACTGGTCGCTGCCGCCCGTCTGGAGGGTGCAGCCGTACCGCCGGTACAGCTCACGGAAGTCCATGGCCTGGAGCAGCTGGTAGCTGAACTCGGTGTAGCTGATGCCCTGGTCGGACGCCAGCCGCTGGGCGACCGAGTCCTTGGTGAGCATCTTGTTCACCCGGAAGTGCTTGCCGATGTCCCGCAGAAACTCGATCACGGACAGACCCGCGGTCCAGTCCATGTTGTTGACCATGGTGGCCGCGTTGTCGCCCTCGAAGGAGAGGTACGGCTCGATCTGCGCGCGCAGCCGGGTCACCCACTGGGCGATGGTCTCCGGGTCGTTCAGGGTGCGCTCGGCAGTTGGCCGGGGGTCGCCGATGTGGCCGGTGGCCCCGCCCACAAGCGCCAGCGGCCGGTGTCCGGCCTGCTGGAGCCGGCGGAGGGTGAGGACCTGCACCAGGTGCCCGACGTGCAGGCTGGCCGCGGTCGGGTCGAACCCGCAATAGAACGTGACGGGGCCGTGCGCGAGAGCCTTGCTCAATGCGTCCTCGTCGGTGGACTGGGCGATCAGCCCGCGCCACCTGAACTCGTCGACGATGGCCCTCACGGTCCCGTGTCTCCTTGGGTTGTGTGTCAATCCGGCGGCCAGTGTAGTGCTCCGGCTATTCCACATTTCTGCTGGTCAGCAACTTGCACGGAGAGAGTCCCTCAGAGCGCCTTACAGCCGGACCATCCCACTTTGCGCGTTCTTGAACCATGTGTCGAGATGCAGCCGGTGCTGCTCCAGTCGAAACGCGAGTGGTTCAAGCTGGTACGGGAGCGGGACACCAGCGTCGTATCCACCGTCGGCCGTGCCTCCTTCCCGCCCCAGAACCAAGTCGCTCGGCCCCTCCATCCGCGGACTGCGACTGCCGGCACGCTGATCGCCATCCGGGAACGCCCCAACGTGGTCACCAGTTCGCGCAGACGATGCGTCACGGACGACGCCGATCAACGCCTGCCCCGGGCAGACGGCACCTGGTCAAGGCCCCAGCGCGTGCCGTGGTCACCAGATGCCTCGCCCCCCGAATTCGCTTCGTCTTCCGTGCGGAGGTGGGCGAAGACCTCCGGCAGCGGCATGTCGAAGCGGTCCTTGTCTCCCTCCCAGCGGAGCATCACCGACGCCGTCGCCTCTGGGATCTGGTTCGGGAGGCCAGCCTGGCGCAGTGTCTCTGCGATCTCGTGCATTTCCGGGGCCCATCGCCAGGCTCTCGCTGCGACGCTGGGCAGATAGTCGGAATCCGCGAGGATGTCGGCGGGCATCGCCCGGGCGTGCTCGGCCAGTTCCGAGCTCGTCCGGCACCAGACGGTGATGCTTCGCCCACATCCGGGCCGCGGTCCGCTCGGAAAACCGCCGGTCGACGGTCTGCCAGGAGGCACCGAAGACCGGCGGCAGCTGCCGCCAGGTGCGCCCTGACGTGGCGACGAAGATGATCGCGGCGAGCACCGTGCGATCGTCGCCCCGTCGACGGCTGCCGCCTTGCGGCCTCATGGGAATCTGCGGTCCCACAACCCTGAACAAATCCCACAGCCCCTCCGGCACCAGCCTTCAGCGAAGGTCATCGAGCACAGCCGCCTCCATCGGTGCCGGAGTCACCGATCTGTCCGTGACCTCCGAGGGGGACCCGAATCGCGCCAGGTAGTGCCACACTTTCTTGACCGCCTGGGGGTCATAGAGGCCGGCACGTGCAGCGTCTCCGATGATCCCAGGATCGAGCGTGCCATTGACCGCGATCTGCGTGCCCAGGTCGACGTATTCCTGACCGCGGTAGCCAGGGTGACGTCGGAGTTCTTCAACCTCGAGTCGGAAGCCCGGGTGCCACTCCACCGGGCAGCCAAGACGCAGAGCCGCGTCCTCAACCGCTGTGCCTCGGTATCAGGGGTCCAGGACCAGCGCCTCCACATGGCACTGCAGCTGGACCGGCCCGTGCACCTGCGCCTCGATGTAATCGTCCAGCTCGTCCTGTTGATCGGCGAGGGCGAGCTCGATGAGCCCCATGCGGGCCGCGACACCGAAATCCGACGGCTCAAGGAAACTGTCCGGGTAACAAAAGGTACTCCGCGACAGCGTCTGGGCCGTCAGCCGGAAGTGGGCCGAGCCGAACCGCGACGCCCCGCCGACCGGCTTGCGACGGAAGTTCAACGCCCCGTACACGGGCCGCTCATGAGCGGTCGCTTCGTCGTACGCCCCATCGAAGATCCGGCTCTCCCAACGCCACCGGTCGCCACCTGGATACGCGGTCAGGCCGCCGTTACTGGTCCCAGTGACGAACTGCGAGTGATAGACGCCGGCCTCGGCCATAGCGTCCAGGATCGGCTTGCCGTGCAGCAGACGGTCTGGGTGAAAGTTGAGGGTCACCCGCAATGCCGGGTCCATTGGAGGCCCCGACGCCAGTTCTGCGACGTGCCGAAGGGCCCGTTCCCGCCCTGTCTGGAAGGCTGCAGAGATCATCAGCACAGTGTTCCCCACCCTGCTCAACCGGTGCACGCGGATTGTCCCCCGACAGCCTGTTCCAGCGTGACGGAGCGTCGATTGATCACCAATCAAGACGATCTCTTAAGGGTTTCGGGAGGTCTTCCAGTAGTCGCGGAGCATTTCGGTAGGCCAGCTCGGCTGCCGTACCTCTCCTTGGGGCGCGAACTCCTGAAACCAAGGTGCGAGGTCGACGACCGGGGTGCCGTCAACGGCGTCCAAGTCGGTGACGTGCAGGTCACGCCCGTCGACCTTGAGGAGGCGGGGGAAGGCGAGACCCAGCCGGTTCGGACGGCGCATGTTGCGGTGCACGAAGGTGCCTGTTTCCGGCCATTCCGGGTTGTTCCGAGGGCTGCGGACGCCGATGTGTTCCTCGGCTCGGCTGACCAGGTGGAAGTGGAAGACCACCGTGAGGTGACTGAATTCCTCGATGCCCTGGAGGCTCTCGACGGGGTACTCGGGGTGGAGCCGGATAATGGACCGCGTCTCGCCCCAGAAGTCGTCGGTGGGCTCTTTGCGTCCGCCCACGACGGTCGCGATGCTCCGGACTTCGAACGTATCCGCCGCCATGCGGTTGGCCTTCCTGCTGTGGAGGTGAGCGGGAGCGTCATGCCCCAGTCATGGTCGGGTTCTGCTGATTCAAGGGCTCGTACGGAGCAGCGATGCAGTTCGGGTGTCGAGTTCGGCAACTGCGCCGATGCCGCGGTTACGGAAGGGCGAAACAACCCGGCGCATGGTCAACACCGTCTGACGGGCTCGTCCGGACTGGACTCCGCTCATCGCATCGAGTGCTCGCGACCACGTGGAGCAGGCAGCTTCGACGTTGCCCCGGCTGGCTTCGATGGCGCCGAGGTAGCCCAGGGTGACGGCATGGGTCCGGCTGAAGGCCGCCGCCTTGCGAGTGCGCACGCTCCGGCGGAACTCCTTCTCAGCTCCGGCGAGATCGCCGAGATCGCGCAAGGTACAGGCGGTCTCGTGGGCGAGGCTCGCCTCGCCGAAGAAGAAGACACGGCCGGGGTCCTGGATACCGTCGTGAGCCGCGGCGAGGTCGTCTTCAGCACGAAGCAGTGCGGCAGATGCTTCGCGTTTCCGTCCGGCCGCAGCAAGGGCGCGAGCGTGGACGACACCGAGCAGGGCCTTCTCCCGGGGGACAGCGAAGCGGTAGCGGCTGCCGTCCACGGACGCGGCGGCCAGGTCCAGTGCCTGCTGAGGGTGACCGAGGTCGACGGCCTGGTGAGCCATGGCCCGCAGGATGTGGGCGGCCAGCGCCGGGTCCTCGGCTTCCGCGGCCAGCTTGACCGCGAGGGTGAAGTACCGCTGCGCGATGGCGTGCTGGGAGTCGTCGAAGGCCATCCATCCGCTGAGGTACGCCAGCTCACCGGCGGCGGAGTACAGGCGGCGCCGAGTCTGCTCGCTGGTGCAGGAGCCGTTCAAGCACTCGGCGACGTCTGACGTCAGGTATGCGACGACGGCCGCGCGGCCGTGGCCTCCGCCGTGGCGCTGATCGCGTCGGGAGAAGAAGTTCCCCATCTCCTGGATGGCGTCGACATCGCTGCTGCCGACCGCGCGGCCGGTGGTGGTATCCCGAGCGGTGGCGCGTTGCGTCGCTTGCTGCCACCACTGTTGGGAAGGGAGAGCAAGACCGGCCACCGAGTAGGCGGCGGTTCCCAGAACTCGCCGGCGCTCCATGTCCAGCTCCTGTCTGCCCAGGTCGTTCAGCGCGGCCAGCGTATCGACCCGCCAGTCGGGTGCCGTGGCAGCGGCCGGGTCCGGACCGGTGAGTCCGACGTCGGTCAGCGTCACGGGGCGCTTCAAGCCCCGGGACAACGTCTCGCACAAGATAGCGGGCGCCCGGCCGCTCGGCTGCGTGCCCAGAACCCACTGGGAGACGTGCGATCGCGTCGCGCCCGCCCACTCCCGGACGTCGGCCTCCAGAGCCACGCGGACAAATCGAGCGGCGACTTGGGCTTGCGACCAGCCAGTCTCTGCAATCAGCGCCGCGAGCTTGGTGTTCCGTTCACGCGCCATGGTGCACCCCCATTCGCGAAACGATCTTTAGCAGGTTTAGCAGCACCACCGCCCTTGACTGCATACCCACACCGCGTGATGCGCGGTTAGCTCAACGTATCCACTTCCGGCCACGCCCAACCACAGGAAGGAGGTATCCGGTGAGCCCGACAGCGCCCCGCCTCGCACTGGCCGCCGCTGACCTCCGTAACGCTCCACCCACCGAACAGCGCGCTCGGCAAGGCGTCATCTGTGGTGCGGTAGACGGTGCCGTCCTCATCGGCTGCCCTGAAGCGACGTCAGGCACACCGCGGAAGGTGGCAAGCCGTGAGCCTTACCCGCTTGTGCGTGCAGCGGTGTGGTGCGAGGCGCTCGTCGCCATTGAGGACAACACCAGCGCAGGACGGCGTGGAGAGCGGCGGTGGGCCGCGTACGTGGCCCCGTCACCGCGTGCGGCAATCCGGTGGATGAGGAGGTCGGTGCAAACGGTGACGCCGACCCTCGGCCGACTCCAGCGGCGACATGTGTTCGACCGCTGGGTGCACGGCCGTGGCTCCCTGGAGGACTTCGCCCGCCTGTGCCGGCAACGCCCCTGCTCGCTGACGGTCTACCGGGACGGAGCCGAGATCACTTGGCAAGCCCGCCCGGTGCGGCTGCTCCTCTCCTTTTGATCCCGCCGTCCGGCGACCGCGTCCCTTCCCCACCTGCTTGTAGGCCTTCCCGCGCAGTTCTGAAAGGTCAGTTCCGTGTGTCAGCACCAGCCTCCCTGCCCGCCTGAGGACACCAGCCAGGAGGACGCCCGCCTTGTGGCGCACCACCCCGAACAGGGCTGGGCGCTGCGAAGCGACGGCGCCGTGTTGTTCGAGGACACCGGCCTCCTGCTCGCCAGCGGTCAGGTCATCCACCCGCACCGGCCCCAGCAGGCCATCCACGTGGTCTCCGAGATCCCCGGCCGGAAAACGGCATGAGCACATCCGTCTCCGCCTCCACCGTTGCCCGCGCGTACAGGCTGGTGCAGCCGTCCTGCCGGCCCAGCTCCGCCCGCCTGTCCAACTACCTCCTGGGCGGGAAGGACCACTACGAAAGCGATCGGCAACTCGCCGCCAGGCTGTTGCAGGTCGCGCCGTGGCTGGAGCGGGCCGAGGATCTCAACTGCCGGTTCGCCGGTTACGCGACGGCCGTCGCCGCTGACCGGGGCGTGGGCCAGTTCCTCGATCTTGGGTGCGGTCTGCCCCGGCCCTTCGGTCTTGACCTGCACGAGGTGGCCCTGACCTGCCGGGAGAGGGTGCGTGTTCTGTACGTCGATCACGACCTGCACGTGATCGCGCATGCCAGGGCGTTGATGAACCCGGGCGATCCGGTGGTGGCCGCGCACCTCCCGGCCAATGTGCTGGACATCGACCGCGTTCTCTCGTGTGCCGCCAAGGTGTTCGACCTCGGTCGGCCGGTGGCGGTGAGCCTGCACGGCGTGCTGGACCTGTGCCCCGACGACGACGCGGTGCGCGCCATGCTCGACGCGTTGGTCGCCTGGCTGCCTGCGGGCAGTTGCCTGTCGATCTCCCACCTCACCGGCGATGTCCGTCCCGAGGACGTCTGCCACGTCGCCGCGCTGTACGCGGAGGCCGGCCTGCCGCTGCGGCCGCGGTCCCGGCAGGAGGTCATCGGCTTCTTCAACGGGCTGGAAGTGCTGGATCCCGGCGTCACCGCGATCAGCGAACAGCTCCGCGGCGCCCTCGCCTTCACCCATCCGCCGGAGGTGTCCGCCGCCTGGTCCGGTATCGCGGTCAAGCCCTGACCGCTGCCTGCTCCTGAAGACGGCCGCCTCTGGCTGCGGAGAACACCAGCCGCACCCGGGGCGGCGCCAGGCCGGCCGTCGGGTCGAGCGTGCCACAAGGGGCCCGTATGCCTTCCCCCGTGGGCTGCGGAAGCGGTGCACCGACCCGGCGGCCTCCTTCCCCCCTCCCTCTGACCGTTCCTTTGTTACGAGGTCCGATGCTCGACGTACGGCAGTACTTAGCCGCCCTCATCCTGGGTGCCAGCCTCCTGCTGTTGCTCGGCGTGATGCTCTTCCTATACCGCTCGCGGCAGGCTGCGCGCCGCGGCCTGGCCGCAGCCCGGCGGGATGCCGTACGAGCCACGCGATGGGCGGAGAACGCAGCGGCTCACGCTCGTCGGCTGGAGGAGGAGACCCGGCATCTGGCCGAGGTCAGGCTGCCGGCGGCGGTGGACCTTCTGGCCCGGAACCGGACGATGAGCCGGCAGCACGGCCTTCTCCATCCGGAGTTGGAAGGAACCGGGGTCGCCGCCCACCACGAGGCGGTCGTGGGCCTGCTCGGAGAGGCCGTCCGTCTCACCCACGCCCGGGTGTCCGCCTCGGCCAAGGCCACCGTCAGTGCCGCCGCGAGCCTGATGCAGGGTTTGGCCAACCAGCAGTACGAGCAGACCCACGCACTCGCCCAACGCTTCGGTGACGACACCGACGTCCTGGAGCAGGTCCTGCGGGTCCAGCACGCCAACGCCCAGCTGCTGCGCCGCTGTCAGAGCCTGGCCATGCTCGGCGGCACCTGGCCCGGGCAGCTCAACGAGGACACCCCGCTCTACGACGTCGTGCGCGGTGCGATGTCGCGGATCGAGGGCCACGAGCGGGTCCAGGTCCAGTTCGACCAGGGCCGGCGCGTGCTGCGAGGCCAGTACGTCGAACCGCTCGTGGCCGCGCTGGCCGAGCTCCTGGCCAACGCCGTGGCTCTGTCCCACCCGGGCACGCAGGTGCGGGTCAACTTCGAGAACGTCCACAACGGCATCGTCATCACCATCGACGACGCGGGGATCGGCCTCAACCCGCATCTCCGCGGGGAGTACAACGCGATCCTCTCCGGCCGGACACCGGTGGACCTGTCCACCATGGGCAACCCGCCCCGCTTCGGTCTCCCCCTGGTCGGTGTGATCTGCGCCCGCTACGGCTTCCAGGCAACCCTGGACCGCAGCCCCTACCAAGGCGTCCGCGCGGTCCTCGGCATCCCGACCAACCACCTGGCGCCTCCCGCACAGCCCACCCGGCCCGGCCCGGAGCCCGCCCCACCGTCGCCCGGCCGGGAGGCTCCCGCACCGGCGTCCCCTCCGCCCACGTCCCGGAGGCCGCTCCGCCGCCGGGCGCGGCAGACGCAGGCGGCCTGCCGCAGCGGCGTCGGCTCCGGCAGATCACCAGCTTGAACGAGATCCCCCACATCGCCTCGCCCCCGCTGGATCCGCAGACGGCCGCGAGCCGGATCTCCCAGTGGTGGAGCGGCACCAGCGAAGGCCGCACACCCGCCCCCGAGGAAGGACACCACCCGTGAACCCGCCGTCTGACCACGCCGCCGAGGACATCCGCTGGACCCTGGACGATCTGCTGAAGCTGCCCGGCGTCCGCCACGCCCTGGTGCTCACCTCCGATGGCCTGGTCCGTACCCACTCCGACAGCCTGCACCGCGATACGGCCGACCGGATGGCCGCGGCCATCTCCAGCTACCAGGCCGCCGCCCGCACCATGGCCGAGTTCTGCGACGAACCCCAGGGCTCCTGGCAGCAGGGCGTCACCGAGTTCGGCGGCGGCTTCGTCTTCCTGATCGCCGCCGGCGCCAACGGCTTCCTCGCCGTGGCCACCGGCAAGAGCGTGGAGATGCACGTGGTCACCGCACGGATGCACCACACCGCCGGCCAGCTCGGGACGGCGATGTCCAGCGACCGGCGCCCGGACGCCGGTCGGCGGCCATGACCGGACCCGACCAGCCGCCGGGGCTGGTGCGCGGCTACGTCCTCACCGGAGGCCGGACCAAGCCGTCGCGCAACACGCTCGACCTGGTGACGCTGGTCATGCCCGGCCCCGGCGACCGGGACACCACCGGCCTCACCCCCGAGGAGCAGCGGGTGGTGGAGCTGTGCCGGCCCGGCGCGCTGGCCCTGGCCGAGGTCGCCGCTCACCTGGGTTTCGCGACGGCCCTGGTCAAGGTGATCGTCGCCGATCTGACCGACAGCGGGCACGTCACCGCCCGTGCCCCGATCCCGAAAGCCGCCCACACCGACCGGGCACTGCTGGAGAGGCTCCTGCGTGGACTCCACAACTCGCTTTAGAAACCCCGGCACGCACCTGGCCCGCGGGGTGTTCACGGCGTTGAAGATCGCGGTCCTGGGCCCGTTTGCGGTCGGCAAGACCACCTTCGTCGGCACCCTGTCCGAGATACCCCCGCTGCGCACCGAGGAAGTCATGACCCGCGCCAGTGTCGGCGTCGACGACCTGGCTGCCGCCCCGGGCAAGACCACCACTACCGTCGCGCTGGACTTCGGCCGGCTGACCCTGGACGAGCAGACCGTGCTGTACCTGTTCGGCGCCCCCGGACAGGGACGCTTCGAACAGGTGTGGAAAGACCTGCTGACCGGCGCACTCGGCGCCCTCGTCCTGGCCGACACCCGGCGCCTGGAGGAGTCCTACTCCTTCATGGACCTGCTGGAGCGCTACGGCATCCCCTACGCCGTCGCCGTCAACGAGTTCGACCACGCTCCCCGCCACGAGGCAGACGCGCTGCGCGCCGCCATGGACCTGGACGAGCGAACCCCGTTGACCTTGTGCGACGCCCGCAACCGTGCCTCGTCCACCCGGGCCCTCATCACCCTCACCGAGTACCTGCTGTCTCTGGAGCCCGCGTGATCTCCCCGCCACCATCCGGATGCCCCGCCCACACCCCGCCGCCGCCCCGGACCGGCCAGTCCGTGGCCGCGCGCCTGTACGGACCCGACTTCGCCGCCCGTCCGGAGGCCACCTATCAGGCCCTGCGGGCCCTCGGCCCCGTCGCGTGGGTGGAGCTGGCCCCCGCCACCCCGGCCCTGCTGGTGGTCGACTACTCCGCCTGTCTGGAAGTCCTGCGCGACACCGGCCGGTTCTCCAAGGACTCCCGCCGCTGGCAGGCGCTGAACCAGGGCCACGTGCCACACGACAGCCCGGCCCTGGCACTGATGGCGTGGCGGCCCAGCGCCCTGTTCACGGACGGTCCCGAGCACGCCCGCCTCTACACCGCCATCACCGACAGCCTGAACCAGCTCGACCCCCACGAGCTGCACGACACCGTCATCGCCTGCTGCGAACCCCCGGTCGAGGAGTTCGGACCCCGGGGCCGTGCAGACCTCGTCACCGACTTCGCCCTCCAGGTGCCCGGCCGGGTCCTGGCCCGTCTGTTCGGCTGCCCCGACGACGTCGGCGCCCGCATGGTGCGCGGCGTCGGCGGGTTGATCGACGCCACCGGCGCCGAAGCCCAGGCCGCCTCCCAGGACTTGTCAGCCTGCCTGTCGGACCTGGTCGCCCTCAAACGCCACCGGCCCGGCGACGACCTCACATCCTGGATGCTCCAGCACCCCGCCGGTCTGAGCGATCAGGAGATGGTCGACCAGCTCGTCCTCCTCGTCGGCGCCGGAACCGTCCCGACCGCCAGCTGGATCGCCTCCGGGCTGAAGCTGCTGCTCGGCGACCCCCGGTTCGCCGGCAGCCTCAAGCGCGGCACCGTTCCCGTACAGGTGGCACTGGACGAGGTGCTGTGGCGCAACGCCCCGATGGCGAACTTCTCCATCCACTACGCCGTCGAACCCACCACGGTCGCCGGAACCCCGGTCCCGGCCGGTGTGCCGCTGGTGATCAGCCACGCCTCCGCGAACCTCCAGACCCACCACCTGCACGGTGAGGCCATCGCGCACAGCCGGGCCCACCTCGCCTGGTCCGCAGGCCCGCACGCCTGCCCCGCACAGGACCCCGCCACGGCCATCGCCAAGACCGCGATCGAAACCGTCTTGGACCGCGTGCCGGGGATGCGGCTGACCGTCCGCGACGAGGACGTCCCCTACCGGCCCGGCCCGTTCCACCGCACCCCCGCCTCGCTGCCCGTGAGGTTCGACCCCGTCCAGCCCTCCGCACGGTTTGGAGACCACGGATGACCCAGACCCGGACCGAGCCCATCGTCCTGGACCCCACCGGGGCCGACCCGCACGCCGAAGCCCGCCTCCTGCGGGACCGGGGCCCAGCCGCCCGCATCGTGCTCCCCGGCGGCTTCCCGGCCTGGTCCATCACCCGCCCCGAAGTCATACGGACCCTGCTGACCGACGACACCCGCGTATCGAAGAACCCCCGGCACTGGCCCGCCTGGCGCGACGGACACGTACCCGACGGCTGGCCGCTGGCCGCCCTGGTCCGCGTCACCAGCATGCTCACCCAGGACGGCGAGAACCACCGCCGCCTGCGCGCCATCAGCGCCCCGGCGTTCGCTCCCCGCCGCATCGAGGCCCTCCGCACCCGGGTCACGGCCATCACCACCGACCTCCTGGACGCCCTCGAGGCCGCCGCCGATGCACGGCCGGACCAGCCCATCGACCTGTACGAACACCTCGCCCGCCCCCTGCCGACCCGGCTGATCTGCGACCTGTTCGGCGTGCCGCGCAGGTTACGTCCGGACGCCCCCCGGGCCGTGGACGGCGTGCTGGCCACCGCCGCCACCCCGCAGCAAGCCGCCGACACCATCCAGAACCTGGACGCGGTGATGGAGGCCCTCCTGCGGGAAAAGGAAGCCGAACCGGGCGATGACATGGCCACCGACCTCCTCACCGCCCGCGACGACGGCGGCCGGCCGCTGACCCGACGGGAGATGCTCGACACCCTCGCCCTGATGATCGGCGCCGGAGCCGAGACCGCCGTCAATCTCATCGCCTACGGCATCGCCGAACTCCTGGCCCACCCCGACCAACTCCACCTGGCTGCCTCCGGTGAAGTGCCCTGGGACACGGTGGTGGAGGAGGTCCTCCGACTCCACCCACCGATCATGCACATGCCCCTGCGGTTCGCCACCACCGACATCCACCTGCCACGCCAGAAAGACGGCGAGCCGGACGTGACGATCCGCGCGGGCGAGCCGATCCTGCCCGGATTCGGCGCGGTCGGCCGCGACCCCGACCTCCACCACAACCCGGACACCTTCGACATCACCCGCACAACCAAAGAGCACATGGCCTTCGGTCACGGCCCCCACTACTGCCTCGGCGCGGCCCTCGGCCGCATGGAAGCCGCCGTCGCCTTGCCAGCCCTGTTCGACCGGTTCCCCACCGCCCAGCTAGCGGTCCCCCGCGCAGAACTCACTCCTCTGCCCTCGTTCATCGCTCACGGTCTCTCCGCGCTCCCCGTCCACCTCACCCGCCCGGTGACGTGGTGCCGCCTGGCCACCCCGCATACCGCTGACCTCACCTGCGACCGCTGTAGTAGCAGAAGGAATCTCGATGCCCATTCCTGAGCCCGCCCAGCCCACAGACACCGGCAACCGCGCTGAGCTCGGCGACCACGCCGAGACGACCTGGCGCCCAGACGGCCCGCACACCACCGTGACCATCGACGGCTCCCTGGACGTCTATGCGGCCCCGGCCTTGCGCACGACGCTGTGGGCCCTGGCCGAGCAGACGACTGGTGACCTGGTCCTGGACATGCGGAATGTCGGCTTCCTCGATTCCACTTGTCTCGGAGCGCTCGTCAGCGCGGTGAAGAAGCTGCGACCACAGCCGGGCCGGACGCTGCGCATCGTGCCGAGCTGCCGCGTCAGCAAGCTCCTGCGCATCACCAATCTCACCAAGATCATCCCCGTCCACGAAGGACTGACCGACGCGCTCCGGGCTGCGGATTGCACAGTGGTCGGCGGCCTTCTACGGCCGGCCGAGGTCGTCCTGCTCGGCCAGCACGAGTTCACTCCGACCGGTCCCTACAGCTCCCTCCACCTGCCGATGCGGGAAGGAGCAGCAACGGTCAACGCCGTACGGGACCGCAACCATCACATCGGCCCGGTGCTGATCTGCCACGACCACGGCCTCGTACAGATCCTCGTCGCCCCCAATGCGACGGCGGACGCCCTGCGCAGTCTGCCCGCGGTCGTGGCCATGACGGAGAACACCACCGACTGCGGACCCCACCGACGCCCACCCACCTGGGTCGTACCGGCCCACAGCCAGGGCGCGGGCCTCCGCACCGACGCGGCAGCCCTCCGCGCCCTCCTCACCGGGCTGGCGCCCGCCAACGGGAGCACAACGTGACCTGTTCTCCGGTGGGGGGTAGAACTGGTTGGTGCGGTGGGGGCGTACGAACCACCGGTGCCCGTAGATCTTACCCGCATGCCCCGCATGCCCCGCATGCCCCGGCCGCCCGGCCGCGAGTCGTCCGTACGGCGCAGCGTCACGTATCCGGCATGGTGCCGGAGCATCTGACCGGCCCTGCCCCGCAGGATCCGGCATCCGCCGTTTTCCTACTCGGGCAGCCGGGCGCCGGCAAGACGAGACTGGCCGACCTGATCGCCGAACAACTGGTTGCTCAGGGCGTTTTCGCTGATGCGGCAGGTCCGATCCAGGCTCGGCCCGCGAGGAAACGTCACGGCCGTATGGACGGCCGGGCTCTCCCAGGACTCGACGCGCTCCCGCTCGAGGGCCTCCGGCGGCGTGGCCACCATCGGGGCGGTCGCCGGAAGGGCACCTCACCACCGACGCGGGCCCACAACGGCGCGCCCACAACGATGCGGTGCACGTCCTCCATGCCAGGTTCACCGATTGGGTGCCACCGGCCGTGGTTCAGCTCGATGTCCAGGTAGACCTCTGCGTACCAGTGGCAGTCGGCGATCCTGGCGAGGGTGGATTCCCTTGGCTCCCCTTCTTCGCGGGGGCCAGCTTGCCCAGGGTCGAGCGCGATTGTCAGGGCCTCCATGGCCATCTCTTCGTCGTCGCCCCACCCATGCTCGCGCCCGCGGGAAGCCAGGAGGGCCCGCACGGCCCAGAAAGACGACGGGGTGTGTCCTGGGCCTTCCGCGTCGCGTGGGTGGTAGCCGGTGTTTTCGAGGCTCCCGAACAGGATGACGTCGACGCGCTGCCCGGCGGCATCGCGGCCGCGGGTATGAAGGAGCACTTCAGGGCGGGGTGCCGCGCCTGAGTAGAGGGCGAACTCCACCTCTCCCGTACCGGAGGCAACCCACGCCCGCGGCGGCTCGGTGAGCGCCTTGTCCGCGATGTGCCCCACGGCTCCGCTGATCCGCTGGGCGATTTCGTACCGGCTGCGTTCCGTGCGCTCCTTGGTGAGCTGCAACTGACCCACGAAGGGGATCTGCGGGCTGATGTAGGAGAGCTTATGCCAGCTAAGGACCACCCCGTGCCCGCCAGCGAACTCCTCGACCCTGCGCTGCGACCAATATCGGTACGCGCCCAGCGCGCCGGGCCTCACAAGTCGAACCATCCGCCCAGCATGCCAGCGCCGCCCTCACAAGTGGAGCGCAAGCCACAGATGCGTGGCGATAGCCTGCACCTTCCTGAGGTGGCGGCGTCACCGTAGTCGTGTGTGTCCTGGAGGGTCTCGCGTTTCAGGGACGCGTGGAGGCTCTCGCAGGCCGCGTTATCCGCACGCACTGGTTCCGACCGGCGCCCATCGACCGGGTGACCCGGAGCTGGTCGCGGAGGTCGGCGAAAGCCCTGGAACCGTATTGCGCCCCGTGACCGGAGTGGAATGTCGAGCCGTCCAGGCCGCCGCGGATCGAGGCCGCCACCTGCAGCGCGTCGGTGACCAGGCTGGTGCGCATGTGGTCGCGATGGACCAGCCGAGAGGGGAGGGCCCCCTTCCCCGCAGAGGGGCTAGGGGGTGTCTGACAATTCCGGTCTGATCAGCGAGATTCGGCTGAGCTGGCAATCCGGAGGTGCGCCGATCGGCTGGGGGGACTGGGCAGTGGCTACGAACGGCGGGCCAGTAGATGGGCGTCGAGGAAGCCCCGATCAGAGGATGGATCGTGGAGCAGCCGGGCGAAGGGATCGAGCCCAGCATCGCCCAGCAGTTCGGCGAGGCGATCCACCGGCCAGCTGTAGGCGGGCGCCACCTTGTGGTCGAACCGGACCGGTTCTTGTCCGTCGGTCCCGAAGAAGGAGACCAGGAGCAGACCGTCCGGTGCCAGGACGCGTACCTGTTCGGCGAGCAGCTCCGGTAGTTCCCCCGGAGGGGTGTGAATCATTGAGTAGTGGGCCAGTACGCCGCCGAGCGCGGCGTCCTCGATCGGCAGGGATTCCATCCGCGCCTCTTGGAAGCGCAGCGCCGGATGGGCCTGCCGGGCGTGGTCGACCATGCCGGGGGCAAGGTCTAGTCCGAAGGCGTCCAGGCCGAGTTCGTGCAGCATGGCTGTCAGATGTCCGGGCCCGCACCCGACGTCCGCTGTCCGCAGGTTGCCCGTCGCGCGCACCAGTTCGGCGAAGGTGCCGATCATGGCCCGGGAGAAAGGCTGTGTTTCCAGCCGGTTTGCGAACAGCGATGCGTACAGCTCGACGACACCGTCGTAGGCCGTCCTGGTCTCGTCCTGATGATTCGCCACGGGCAGGACTCTATAGCCGGTCTGATAATTGATCTTGTGGCAGGTCGAGGTGAGTTGACGGATGCGGCATGGAGGCGGATAGAGCCCCTTTTGCCTCAGGTGGACGGACGGGGCCGTCCGTGGCGTGATCACCGGCAGGTGGTCAACGGGGTGCTGTGGCGGCTGCGGACCGGGGCTCCGTGGCGGGATCTTCCCGACCGGTTCGGGCCGTGGCGGACCGTCTACGAGCGGTTCGCCCGCTGGGAGGCGGACGGCACCTGGGCACGGTTGCTGGAGCACGTTCAGGTCCGCGATGACGCGGTGGGCCGGGTGGAATGGACCGTCTCCGTCGACTCCACCATCAACCGAGCCCACCAGCACGCAGTCGGCGCCCGCAAAAAGGGGATGTGAACGGGGACGAACTGGAAGATCCGGGCCGCTCGCAGGCGCGCCAGGCCCTCGGCCGCTCCCGAGGCGGACTGACCACCAAAGTCCATCTCGCCGTCGATGGCCGGGGCCTGCCCCTGTCGATTGTGCTCACGCCCGGCAACGTCAACGACGCGACGGCGTTCGGCCAGGTCCTCGACGGCATCCGCACCCCGCGCCTCGGCACGGGCCGCCCGCGCACGACACCGGACCGTGTGCTGGGTGACAAGGCGTATTCCAGCAGGGCCATCCGCCATCTGCTGAGGCGCCGGGGCATCGCTGCCACGATCCCCGAGCGCCGCGACCAGGCGGCGAACCGCCACCGACGCGGAGCCCTCGGCGGCCGGCCGCCGGCCTTCGACAAGGTCACCTACCGCGACCGCAACGTCGTCGAACGATGCTTCGCCCGCCTCAAGCAGTTCCGCGCGATCGCGACCCGGTTCGACAAGCTCGGCGACCGCTACCGTGCCGGAGTTGTCCTGGCTTCCTTGATCCTCTGGCTCCGCGAGTCCACGGGGTAATCATTTGTCAGACAGGCCCTAGATCACGCGTGTCCATCTCTGCGCCGAGGCCGGCACACGCGCTCGGCCCCCTGTCCCAAAAGCTTGGCGTATGCGGCAACCACCTCACCGGTGATACCCCGCAAGGCAACCAGCGCACTGGGCAGAAGAACATTCACTTCCTCATCCCAGCTGGCCAGCACCTTGCCATCCTGCTGGATTTCCGCCGCCAAGGTCGTGTTGGTCCCCATGAGGAACCCGCCGAGCACGATTTGACGTCCTGCCGCGTCCGGCACCGTGCTCGACAGCGCCAGACCGTCGACGCCGATGTCGTACTCGGGATCATCGGGATAGCCGTGCAGGTCGATCAGCCGCACGCCCTCCGGGCGCCGTTCAGCCAAGGCAGACGGTAGCCAGCGGTCGCTCTCCCCGTGCTGCGCCTTGGCCAGGCGTCGCATCTGCTCTGGCAGGATCCGCCGCAACTCCTCCTCATGGCGCCGCAGGTCGGCGGTGGCTGCTTCCAGAGCGCGAAAGCCGTGCCGGAAGGCAGGCTGGGCGGGTGCGACCGGGCCGGGATGCAGCTCCAGCCACGCTGCAAGCTCGTCGCGGAAGGCAGCCATGGTCAGCCTGTCGCGCGGCTCATAGGCGGTTGCCGCCTGCATCACCGGGGCCAGATCCATGGCCGCTTCTCCGCCCTGTGTCCACAGCGAGTATTCGTTGCCCTGCGTGTAGTGGGTGCCCTCCGGGGGGTACTTCAGGCCCTTCGCCAGAACGAACAGCGTCTTGGCTAGCGACCACACATCCGCCGGATAGCCGGGCGCGCCCGGCTCGGGGAACCGCATCTCGGGCGCAAAGAAGTACAGCGGCCCCATCTTCTGGGTGGCAGCCGTCAGCTCCGGTCGCTTCGGCCACGCGGCGATGCCGAAGTCCGCGACCGCCGGCCGACCCTGGTAGTAGAGGAGGTTGTCGGGCTTAATGTCCCGGTGCGAGATGTCCCGCTCGGCCAGCACGGCCAGAGTGTCGGCGACCTGCCAGATCGCCTCCACCACCTTCTGCAGCTCAGCCGACCGGCCATCCGGGCTGAGAACAGCGCGCAGTTTGACTGCCTTCGGCATGACGAACCACTGCGGTGGATCGTCCGGGTCGGCATCGAGCACCGGCACAATGCCCGTGACCCCGTCCCGGGTCAACTGCTGCATTCGCCGCACCTCCTCGTTGAAGCGCTGCCGCGTGGTGTTGTTGACTTTGCCGCCCCCGCTCGGCCGCGGCGACTTCAGCACGCCTTCTCGTCCGTCTTCGTGCTTGACGAAGTGGACATGTCCGAAGCCCCTCATAGGACAGATTCCACGCCATGGGCCCCAGGACAGACGAGCAGTTGCAGGCATGTCAGGCAATGTAGAGCAGCACCGAGGCTGCCGCGGTCCTGGTTCCGGAGGACGAGACGACGTGTTGTGCGAGGACTTCTTGTGCGAATGCCTCGCCGACGAGACCACGAACAGCGACGCAGCCGAGACCGTGCACGTCATGTGGACTCCCAGAAACGCGGTGACCCGCTTCATCGCCGTCGCTACGGTCGTCCCATCCGTCCTGGAGGAGCAGACGTGACGCATAAGAACATGGACGAACGGCCGGGCATCGCCGCTGCCATCGTCGTAAACGAGGGACGTGTGCTGATGGTGCGCCGCCGGGTCAGCGAGGCACAGCTCTCCTGGCAGTTCCCGGCTGGAGAGATCGAGCCCGGCGAGGCCCGGGAGGACGCCGCCGTGCGGGAGACTCAGGAGGAGACAGGGCTGACCGTGGCGGCTGTGAAGCTGCTCGGCGAGCGCGTCCACCCGAAGACGGGACGGCTGATGTCGTACACCGCTTGCCAGGTGGTGGGCGGTACCGCTCACGTCGCGGACACCGAGGAGCTCGCCGAACTCTCCTGGGTCGCCCATGGCGAAATCCCGCAGTACGTGCCGTACGGGCTCTTCGAACCGGTGCAGGACTACCTCAACGAGGCCCTGTGCTCCTGACCGACCTTGGGGACCAGAGACCACACCCCCTTATCGGCCTCCCGAGAGAGCGTTAAGGCATCTCCTTCTCGATCCATGTTTGCTCCTTGTGGTGCTGTGGTCTGCGAGCGAGCTGATCTCTGCCATGGCACCAGACTGCCGCCACGACCACCGGAACCCGAGTATCGACGTCAGTGTCAGTGGGTGGCCCTAGCCTGTCGAGACGGGAACCGCAGAAAGGCACGCCCATGAACGCCAGTTACTACCGGAGCCAGCTGGACAGGAAGAACAAGGCTCGCGCTGACGCGGAGAAGAAGATCGGAGAGTTCCGTAAGAAGGAGGCCGACATGAGCGCGAAGGCCACGAAGGAGCGAGCAGCCGCTGCCAAGGCGAGCAGCCAGGCCACCATCAACAGCAAGCTGCGTGCTGCCGAGCGGCACGAGAATGAGGCCAACAAGGCAAGCAAGGACGCCAGCACGTGGAGCGCCAAGGCAGGCAAGCTCTCCAAGGAGACAGCTGACTTGTCGGCCAAGCTGGCGAAGGCAGAACAGGCTGAGCGGGCGGCCGCGGAGAAAGCTCGCCAGCGTGAACAGCAAAAGGCCGCGCGGCGTGCCACAGCTGAGCAGCAGAAGATCAAGAGCCGCCTGTCGACGACGGAGGGCGAAGTGCGCACGGTGCTGAGAGAACTGCGGGCGCCGAAGCCGGAGAAACTGCGGGTGTTGCTACTGGCGGCCGCTTCCGACGGTGATTTGCGAGTCGGCCGGGAGCAGCAGAGGATTCGTACGGCCGTGCAGAGCGCCACCCATCGCGATCTTGTCGAACTGGATGTCCACCCGGCCGCGACGGCGAATGTCTTCCTGGATGCGCTGACCCGGTTCCGTCCCCACATCGTGCACTTCTCCGGCCATAGCACACAGGACCTGATCGCCTTCGAGAAGGACGAGGACGGCTTCCACGAAGGTGCCATCGTCGGCGCCGGCGCCTTCGCCCGGGCCATCGCCGCCGTGGACGACAAGCCGCTGCTGGTCCTGCTCAACTCCTGCTACTCGGCGGCCCAGACCGGGAAGCTAGTCGACATCGTGCCGTTCGCCATCGGCATGTCCGACACCATCGGCGACACCGACGCCATCACCTACGCCGCCCGGTTCTACGCCGCCGTCGCCGACGGCCAGTCCGTCCAGGCCGCCCACCTCCTCAGCCTGTCGGCCATCGAGTTGAACGGCCTGCTCGACCACGACCTACCGACCTTGGCTTCTGCTGCGGACGTCGATCCCAGCACTACGAAGCTGGTGACTCCACCTCCGGAGTAGGACGTAGATGAGCATTGCTTGCGTGCACTAGCGTGGATTCCTCCCAATATCGCGAGCGACCCCGAACCGTGGCGTGTGGCGAAGCTGTCCTCAGAACGGCGTCCGTGCTCACCCGCTGCGACGCAGTCAGGGTGGGTTGATCTCTTCCAGAGTGCCCAAGGTCCGGCCCAGGCGGAGGGCGAGGCTGCGGCCCTGGTCGGGGCCGTCGGCGTAGCCGCGGCAAATCGCGGGCTCGGTTGTTCCGAGGGTGGCGTGGCAAGGGATGTGTCCCTCGCGCGCTCGGGCTTCGGTAACCATGCGAGTGACCCGGCCCGGTTCGAGATGCATCGGGTTGCCGGGGCGGAAGATGCAGGTATTACACATCCGGGCGCACAGGCGGATGGCCCCGGTGGCCGGGTCGGCCACGTCGGCGTACAGCCCGTCCCTCTCTGGTTCGACACCGTCTTCCGTCAGGTCCGGTTCCGGGGTACCGCCTTGGTGAGGCCGGGTGTTCGGGATCATCGGCGTCCCCCGCAGCCTGCGTGGCCGCAGCCGCCGCAGAAGTCTCCGCTGTTGCATTCGCACGGGCAGGGCCCCGTCGTACCGCCTCGGCGTGCAGGTGGCCTTCTGCGCTTTTCCGCGGCATGACCGGTGGGAGCCAGGGCTGCGCCTCGGGCGGATGCCGTGAGCAGTGCGATGCGGGCAGCGTGGGGCAGCCGGTCGAGTGTGTGCTGCTGGTGCTCCGGGTGCGGGTCACCAGGAATGTGCGGGGTGTGCGCGCAGGCTGCCCAGTGGCCGGCAGCCTGCGCCACGGCTCGGGTGAGGTCCGGTGGTTGCTGAGTGGTGCGGTCGGAGGACCGGACTTGGTCCGCTGCGTGGGCCAGCGGTTCGGCAGGGCGGGGGAAGCCCTCGGTGCGGCCCGGGTCGAGGACGGCGCGGGCGGTGGTGTGGGTCCGGTGCTCGGCGCGTTGCTGCGGTGCGTTGGTGCCAGGCATGGGTGGGGCTCCTGTTCGGAGGGGCCGGGGCCCGGGTGGCCGGGCCCCGCTGGGTCAACTGCGTCGGTCAGGGCTTGGTGCGCCGGACGACTGCCTGGTAGCTCTCCAGGACCACGATGACCTGGCGCACCTGTTGGGCGAGGCGGGCGGCGTGCAGGTCGGTGGTGTGGCCCGCGTTCTGGAGCAGGCCGGTGGCCGGTGCGAAGAGCGGCTCCTGGCTGGGGGCGAGGGCGTGGTCGAGGCGGTCGCGCACGTGGGCGGCGTGGCGGAGCAGTTTGCGGTGGAGGCGGTCGGCTTCGCGGGCGGTGCGCCAGAGCAGGTCGGCCAGTTCGCCCAGCGCGGTGCCGTAGGCCTGGCGGTGGCGGCTCAGGGCTTGGTAGCCGTGTTCGCCGAGGGCTACGCGCAGGGCGTAGGTGCCCGGTGCGGGGCGGTCGGCCGGGCCCTGGTGGGGCGGGACGGCTGGGATTTCCGTGTGGGCGTCGACCTTGTCGTCGCCCGGGGTGGCCGGGCGGGGATGCGGATGGGGTCGGTCATGGCTGTGGGTTTCCTTCCAGGTTGTGTCGGGTGTGAGGGTCAGGAGGTTTCGCCGTAGGGGCAGGCGGTGGCGTGGCCTTCGTCGCGTGGGAAGGTGTCCGGCAGCGTGGCCAGGCACAGGGCGTCTCCGCGCGGGAGCAGCGGGCGGGCCAGGTGGGTGCCGAGGTCGGCCAGGTGCCGGATTTCGGCGACCGGTACGGGGGCGGAGCATTCGGGGCAGGGGCCGAGGAGTTCGAAGGCTTCGTCGTTGTAGAGCGGGGAGCGGGCGAGGAAGACGTACTGCTCGCCGGTGTCGGGGCAGATGGCGGTTGCCAGGACGGGCTCGCCGGGGGTGGTGCGGCGGCGGAGCCAGTCCGGGGTGACGGTGATTTGGTCGGGGTGGAGTGCGAGGGTGGCGGCCAGCCGTACGGTGGTCCGGGCGTGCTGCTCGCCCCGGTGGCGGCCGTAGAGGCTGAGTTCGGTGGAGTAGCGGAGGAACACGGCTGCGGCGTGCGCGCGTTCGGCGATCGAGGTCATGTGGGCTCCCTTCGGTGGGGGTGGGTTGTTGCGGGGTGGGTGCCGCCCGGGCCCCGGGCGGCACGGGTCATCAGGGCTGGGCGGCGGCGAGGGCGGCGGTGGCGGCCTTGCCGATCGCGGTGGCTGCCTGGGCGGGGTGGGTGAGTTCGAGCACGGTGGCGCCGGGCAGCGGGCGGGGTCGGGGTCGAAGGCCAGCCAGAGGACGGCGCATCCGGCCGCGCGGAGGGCGGTGAGGCGATCGGCGGCTCGGGCGGCTTCGCCGGGGGTGTAGTAGCCGTCCGAGGCGATGACGAGGAGGCGGCCCGCGCCGGGCTGGGTGAGGTCGACTCCGGCTGTCAGGGCGTCGGTGGCCTCGGCGAGGCTGTGGCCCATTCCCTCGGCTGCGAACCGGGTGACGGCTCGGGGTGTGCGGCCCGGTGCGGTGATCGCGGTGACCGACCGGTCGTAGGCGACGGTCGCGCTGCACGAGTCGGGGTCGGTGAGGGAGACGGCCTTGGCGACGATCCAGGCGGCCGAGGCGATCGGTGCTGCGGCGATGTCCATGGATCCGGAGACGTCCACCGCGATGCCCACCCGTAGCGGCGGGGTCGGACCGGACCGGTGGACGGTGCGCGTCCACGGGGTCGCGGTGGGGACGGCGCCTGCGGCCCGTTGCGCGTCCCGGGCGAGGGCTTGGCGCATGTTGAGGCGTCCGGGCGGGACCGCCGAGGCGGCGTGGGTGGTGGTGCGTTCGCGGTAGGCGGCGGCCCGCAGGGCTCTGGCCAGTTGTCCGGCGGCGGCCTTCTCGGCGCCGGTGGGCGGGCGGGTGTCGATCACCGGGGAGGGGCCGCGCTGGTGTCGGCGGGGTTTGCCGGGGTGTGGGGCGTCCGCCGGAGCCGAAGACCTTCTCGGCTGTCTGTGCCGCCTGCCGCGCTTGGGCGGCCTGGGCGGCCTTCGCCTGCTTCCGGGCGGCGCGGGCCGCGTCGATACGCGCCTGGGCTGCGGCCTGCATAGCCTCGTTCGCGGCCACCGTGGAGACGGTCTTGCCGATCGCCTCGGCCAGTTCCGTGGATGCTTCGCCGTCGGGGTCGGGGGCTGGTTCCGGTCCTGCCGGGTCGGTGCCGAGTGCCTGGCACCAGGCTCGGGCGTGCTCCAGCATCGTCTGTCCGTCCTCGTCCCCGGTGGTGTGGGAGGCGGTCCAGATGGCTGCGAGGGTTTCCAGCAGGTCGGCGCCGAGGATGCCGGTGACCGTGTTCTCCAGGGATGCGGTCTCGTCCGGGTCGAGGATTCCGGCGTCCCGGCGGGCGAGGAGGAGCCCGGCTGCCATGGCGGCCTGCCACCGGTCGGCGAGGGGCTGGCTGGTGAAGTCCTTCAGGACCAGGGTGGTGACGGCGGCTCGCAGGTAGCGGCGGTCTCCGGGGCGGCGGCCGAGGTGGGCGCGTTCGGCGCGGGATTCCTCCAGGACGGCCCCGGCCGCGTCCAGGGCCGTGCCGCGCAGCGCGGGCGGGGTGATCCACCGGCTGTGCGCGGCGTGCGCGGCCTCGTGGGTGAAGGCGCCCCAGGCGGCCGGGTAGCGGTCCTCGTCCCCGGGCCGCAGGGGGTTGATGGTGGGCGGGCTCAGCGGGGCGAAGAGGGCGGCGTCGATCTCCAGTTGGGCTGCGGTGGGGTAGAAGGCGGCCGGGGCGCCGGAGCGGGTGCCGATCTCGCAGGTGACGAGGACGTCCTCGCGTCCGGCGAGCTCCGGCAGGCGCTCGCTCAGGGCGGCGGCGATGCGCAGCCACTCCCCCGCGTGCGGGTGGCAGGGCGGTTCGAAGGCGGGCCTCCGTCATCCTCCCAGCGGGCCAGGTCGAGTTCGGTCTCGGTCACGGCGGGCGGGGCGGGCTGGATGTGGGCCTGGGTGTGGGCGGGCATGGCGGGGCGGTCCTTCCTGGAAGGCGGTGGGGTGGGGTGAGGGGGCGGGGCCGTTGTCAGAGCTGGCGGCCCAGGGCCAGGGCGGTGATGGGGCGGCCGGTGGCCTTGGTGACGACCTCGGCGACCGTGTCGCGGTCTTCCAGGGGGGCGATGCCGACTAGGTTGGCGAAGGCTGCCTCGGTGCCCAGGACGTCGGCGATCTTCTGGAAGGCGATCAGTTCGCGCAGTTGGGGCGCCCAGCCGGTCTCGCCTGCCTGCTGGCTGGCGGCCAGGTGCCGGGCGATGCGCACCGCTGTCCGGTTGATCTTCAAGGAGGCGGCCAGGTCGTAGTCGGAGCCCACCTGGATCTGCACCGAGAACCGGCTGGCCAGGGCCTCGGTGAGGACCGCGCCGTGGACGCCCGGGTTGTGACCGGCGATCACGTAGAACCCGTCGGCGGCGGTGATCGTCTCGCCTTTGTGGGCCTTGACCTGGATCTGCCTGCGTCCGTCCATGGCCGGGTACAGGGCTGCCAGCACCTTCGGGGAGATCAGGGTGGCGTCGTCCAGGAGGAGGGCCCGGCCTTCCTGCATGGCGGTGACCAGGGGCCCGTAGATGAACTCGTAACCGCCGCTCGCCGTTTGGGTGTATTCGCCGATCAGGTCGCCGACCGTGGTGTCGCCGTCGCCTGCGACCGTGATGAGGTCGGGGAAGGCGGCCTCGATCAGGGAGGTCTTGCCCGTGCCCGGCGGCCCGTACAGCAACACGGGCACCTGCCCGGTCCGTAGCTTGCGCAGGGCCTCTACGTCCGGCAGTTCCGCCAGCGCGCGGGGGTGGTAGGGCTGCCCGTTGGGGCGGATGACGGGTTCGGGCCGTCCGCCCGGTGGCGGGGTGACGGGTGCCGGAGGGGCCGCCTGGGCGTTGGGGGTTGGCGCGCCGTGGGAGTTGGGCGTCGTCCGTGTCGCGCGGCGCGCGGCGGCGGCCGTGGCCGAGGTCGCCCGGTACATGCGCGGTTGTGAGCCGACCCGTTCCGCCTCGCCCCGGTTCACCAGGGTTTCGCAGGCGTTACCGACGGCCCCGCCGGAATGCCCCAGCATTCGGGCCAGCGCGGTCACGGTGAACTGTGCGGTCGTGTTCGCCACCAGAACCTGCGCGATCCTCGCGCGCAGTTCGCCCGGGCGCCTTTCCTCCGAGGCTCGGCGGTGAGGTCGGGGCGGCGGTCCCGGGGACCGGGGTGGCCGGAGTCGGGGTGGGCGCCTGCGCGGTGGTCGGGGTGGGTGCGGAGGAGGGGCAGCGGCAGCAGTCATCGAGCGTTTCCTTTTCTCCGGCCGCCAAAGGAATCCGCGATGCGGATTGAAAGCGCATCCCCTTTTTTGGGCGCACTCCACCCGTCATCCGTTTAGGACCGGACACCTTTAGCGGGATTTCTCGTTCCCGGCCTTTCCGGGAACAATTGAAATATAGCTCGCCCCGCACCCCTCTCGAAGTCGGATTCCGGCTCGGAAATGCTGGAATTCTCGTGAATTCACGACGGGAATTCAGGGGAATTCGCGGTGGCACGACGTCTTGTGTCGTGGTCGGCGGCGTGCACGACCGATGTCCAGGTCACCGGTGCGCGCCGACGCCGTGTCGCGTGCCGTGTCGCGCCCCGCGCGTGACCGGTGTGGCGCGGTCCCCGGCGCGGTCCCCGGCGCGGTCCCCGGCGCGGTCCCCGGCGCGGTCCCCGGCGCGGTCCCCGGCGCGGTCCCCGGCGCGGTCCCCGGCGCGGTCCCCGGCGCGGTCCCCGGCGCGGTCCCCGGCGCGGTCCCCGGCGCGGTCCCCGGCGCGGTCCCCGGCGCGGTCCCCGGCGCGGTCCCCGGCGCGGTCCCCGGCGCGGTCCCCGGCGCGGTCCCCGGCGCGGCGGCACCTTCGGCTACGCCTGGGTGCCGCCGCAGCCGCACCTCAGATGCATGGGGTCGTGCCATGCCAGCGTGGGTTGGCATGAGGGTTTGTCAGAGGAAGGAAATGTGAGCCGGGGAAGCGGGGGCACGGACGCGGGCCGGTGTTCGAGGGCAGGCAGTTCCGGGTTGGAGTCCGCGGTGCCGGCCGGACCATCCGTAGATCGGGATGCGTTGCTGCACCGATATACAGTCGGCCTCGCCCGCCGATGGCTCGCAGGGGCTCCGACCTGGGTTTATGCCCGCGGTCGGGGTGTCGTGTCCAAGCGCGTACACGCAGGCGACGCCGGATACGACGCCCAATACGACGGGTGGAATGCCACTGCGTCCCTGGCCTCAGATCGGCATGGCGCGCAGGGTCTCGGGCGTGTGTGGCTACCGGGTCTGGCGGGCGTGACTCCTGGGCGCGATGAGGGCCCGGGTCGCCGGCTCTGGTTCGACTCCGAGGTCGTCGAGGTGCCGCTTGAGGCGGGTGTAGGTGTGCCGGGCGGCGTCGTGTCGTCCTGCTGCCTGGTAGAGGCGGATGGCGTGCTGAGCAAGCCGCTCGTGGTCCGGGTGGATGGTGCTCAACTGCTCCAGCATCGTCAGGACCGACTCCTGGACACCGGGGGCGGCGCCGGGCTGTTCGGCTTTGCGAACCAGGCGGAGAACGGCATCGGTGGCCTGGGTGGCGAAGTGCTCGCGGATCGCATCAGCCCAGAGGTAGTCGCGTCCCTGGGCGAATGGTCCACGGTAATGAGCCAGGGCCTCACCAACAGCGGAAACGGCTTCGCTTTCCGCGTCCTTCACCTGTACTGACAAAGCATGCTTCATCTTTCTGCTGAACTGCGCGATATCCGTTTCCACGAGTTCCGGGTGCAGCTTGTGCAGTTCTCCTTGCAGCAGGATGAATTCCTGGCCGGTGACACCCGTCGCGGCACGCAGGGCGCGGCGGACCGCGCGGCGCAGGTTCTTCAGTGCGTTCTGGATGCTGTCCGGTTCGAGCTGGAGTTTGTCGGCGATGTCGGTGGCGAGGAGGCCCGCGGGGTGGGCGGCGAGGAGGGCCAGGAATTCGTGGACCTCGGGCCGGAGGTTGCTGCCGATGGGGTCGCGATGGCCGCGGGCGTAGAGGGTGATCGGCCCGAGGACGTGGAGGCTGACCGGCTTGGCCTGGGCCGGCCGTGGCACGACGGCGGGCGGGGTGGTGTGGCGGGGCGTCCTCCGGTGCGGGGTCGGTCGTGGCTTCTGAGTGTTTCTCGCGGGGTCGTGTGCTCGGAGCGGGGAGGACCCGGAGTCGGGGGCGTTCGCCGTGGGCGGTGAGGAGGACCTCAGTGACGTCCCGCCCGGCTTCGGGAGTGAGGTGGTACAGCCGCAGTTGCTCTGCGAGCTCCCGTCCCTCTTCAGTACCGGGTCGGTTGGTGGTTCCGTCGTCGGTGATGTGCCAGGGCTCGGCGCCAGGCAGTGCGGCGGCGAGGGTGAGGACGACCAGGGTGTCGGGGTTGCTGCGGGCGGCCAGTGTCTGCAGTTCGCCGAGGTGGACCGCGTCGGGAGCGGTGAGCAAGAGAAGAGTGCCCGGCTCGGTCTCCTGAGCGGCTCCGGGGTCGGTTGCCGTCGCCCCGGTGGCTTCGGCGAAGGCCTCACACTCGTCCTGGGCGCGGGCGTGGGTGATCAAGTGCCGTTCGGCGGCCTGGATGGCCTGTGCGGTATAAGCGGTCTGGGTAAGGGCGGTGAACTGCGGCGGCAGTCCGGGAAGCAGTTGCTCGGCCACATCTTCCGGGACGACGGCTTGCACCCGCGGAGGTTGGGGACGACGACGTTCCGCGGCAGTGAGGATGCCGATGAGCAGGGCTCGGGCGGCGTTCTCGGCGCCGGGGCCGGACCAGGTGCATCCTCCGGGGCGAGCCAGTTCGTCGAGGGTCACCTCGGTGTTGTCCTGGACGCCGATGGTGACGGTGTCGGTGTCACGAGGTTCCTGCGGCGGGGTACGACGGGCGATCAGGGCGTCGGGGTCTTGCGGTTTGCGGTGCAGCGTGGCGGCGTGTGCAGCTTGAGCCGCCTTCTCCACGAGCGGGCTGAGGGTGGGTGTCTCCGGTAGCGGATCCGGCTCCGTGCCGGCCTTACGGAGGCGGCTTCGGTGCCAGTACCAGTAGCGGCGTGCGGCCAGGAGGCCGGCCGCCGCGGTGATGCCGAGCAGGCTCGCCTCGCCGAGGCTGATGGCCGCGGGCCCCTGTTGGGTGTCCGCTTCCCGCGCTTCGGCGTCATCTTGCTGGGCAGGGGCCACCGACGTACTCGGTTCCCGCCTCTCCTGGCCGGGCCCTCTGTCCCCGCCAGGGGCAGTGTCAGTGTCGTTCAGAGTCGGCTCTTCTGCTTGCGATGCTGCAGGAGCGCTTGCTTCGGCATCAGGATTCGAGCGCGGCGGCGTCGGTGGGGTGGCGGTCTGGGTGACGGGGATAGTCAGCCGCCAGCCGGGCAGGATGCGGTCGGGGTCACTGAGCCGGGTTCCGTCGCCCTGGAGCCGGTCCTTGTTCAGGGCGTAGATCCGGGGCCATTTGCAGGCGTCTCCCAGGTGCGAGTGCGCGATGTCCCACAAGGTGTCGCCTTCGGCCACCATGTACTCGACGTGCCGCACGGCGCCCGTCTTTCCACGGGGTGTGCCGCGCTCCTTCTCCTGATCTGTTGTGGCGGTCTGCATGCCAGCGGCCCCGGGCGTGGAGCGTGGAGAAGCAGTCCACCGGTCGAGGGCAGGGATGAGAGGGGCCGTCGCGGTGAACTGCGCTCGTGTTTCTCCGCCGGAGATGGTCTGTTGTGCTCCAGCCGGGGGCGGACGCCACAGACTGAGCAGGGCGACGATCAGCGTGCCGATGCACAGGGCTGCCAGTGAGTTTCTGAAGGAGAGCTCGGCGATGTGCTCGTCGTGCACCCGGTGGTCCCGGAGCAACTGCGGCAGGTGAGCGGCGTACCAGCAGATCTCGCGGAGCGCTGTCCAGGCGAAGACGGCCCAGCAGATCCAGCCCACCACCGCGAGCAAGTCGACTGCCAAAGGGTCGCTGACCGGCTGCGCCATCCGGTCCGTGAACTCCTGCCAGGAGTAGACCCGCTCGGGCCACGGGACGCCGGTGGCCCGCCACAGCACCCAGGGCATGCCGACCAGCAGGGCGAGCGTGATGGCCAGGGTGCCGCCTGCCGTGGCGGCTGCGCTGAGGCGCTGGCGCAGCGCAACTGGGTGGTTCATCGCTGCCTTCGCTTTCTCGGCCGGGAGGTGGTGGGTCGGGGCGGCCCCGTCACGGGGTGGTGCGTTGGGCGTGTGCGGTGCCGGTCGCGGTCACCGTCAGGGTGCGCACACCGATGAGCTGCAGGATCTGGGTGGGCTGGCGGTGGGTGACGTGCACCGTGACGGCGTTGCCTTTCACCTGTGCCCGCCCGCTGTCTCCGGTGGCGGCGACGTGGGCGCGGGCTGCCGCGGCGGCGCGGTCGCGGACGAGGCGGATGTCTCCGGCGCGCCGTAGGTGGCCGAGGTCGAGTTGCTGAGCGCCGGTGCGGGCGGCCTCTTGGGCCACGTCCAGGGCGCGGGCCTTGCCGGCCAGGGCCAGCCCGCCGTCGACGACGATTCCGGCGAACAGCCACAGCGTGGCGAACACTCCGACGACGAAGACCGCCACCTGTCCCCGGTCCTCTCCGGCCGGCAATGGCCTCCAGGCGCACGGCGGATACGCGGGGATGCGGCGCTTCATGACGCGCTCCGGAAGGAGTCGACGACGGAGGAGGCAGTGCCGGTCAGGGAGACGTGGCCGGGCATCCGTGATCCGGTGAGATCGCTGAGGTCGGCCGTGCAGGAAACGGTGGCCATCACGGTGGCGCCCGGGGCGAGTCCGCCGGTGGTGAGGCGGACGCTGGGGCGGGTGCAGGAGGCTCCCGCCTCGCGCAGTTCCGCGCTCGCCGCCTGCTGGGCCTGGGCGCGGGCGTCGTTCTCGGTGCGGGCCAGCGAGGCGGCACGGGCGGCTTGGTGGGCGGCGTCCGCCACGATCAGGCGGGCGTCGGTGAGCCGTCCCAGCCCGACCACGACGAGTAGGAGCAGCACCAACAGGGGTGTGACGAGGACCAGTTCCACCGCCGCCGAGCCCTGCTCGCCGTTCCCGCGCCGTTGGACGGCTTGCCGGGTCACGATTGGTCTCCGCTCGGGGTGGTGATTCTCTCGGTGGGTCCGGAGGCTGTGCCGGACGCCCGCAGGTTCAGGCCGGGGACCACGGCCAGGACCGCCCCGTCCACCCGTACGGTGGTGCGGGCGGTCGTGCGGTCGACGGTCACGGACGGAGCGGTCAGCACGCGGCTGCCCAGTGCGGTCAGGCTGCGCCGTGCCTGCGTCCGGCCGTCCGCCGCGCTGCCGTCCTCGACGCGGGCGGCGGCCAGGGCTCGTTGGGCCGCGTACTGGGCGATGTGCCGCGCGTGCCAGGCCAGGGCGAATTGCACCGCCAGCAGGGCGAGCAGCAGCAGTGCCGGGACGACGAGCACCAGCTGCGTGCTCGCCGCTCCGCGGTCACCGCCGGGGCTGGGCCGGAGAGCGGTCACGGTCTATCCCAGGTCGATGCCGTTGGCCTTGGCGGTGACCTTGGCGATGATGATGCCCACCACGGTCAGGGCCAGGATCGCCAGCAGTGCGGTGACCACGACGGTCTCGGTGGTGTAGCCGTCGTCTTCGCGGAGGTGCCGGCGGAGGTCCGCGAGGTGTGCGCGCACCCGGAGGGTCAGCGTGTCCAGTGGGAACATGGGGATCGCTCTCTTCCTTGGTCTGGTGTGGTGCGGTGAGGATCAGCTCACGGACATGACGTGGCCGAGGGCCGGATAGCCGATGAGCAGCAGGAAGGCGGCGAACAGTCCCACCACGGGCAGCGACATCCGCTCGGTCGCCGCTTGGGCGGCGCCGTCGGCTTCGGAGATCCTGCGCCGTCGCATCGCTCGTGCCTTGGCGGCGAGTGAGCTGCGGATCTTGGCGCCTTCGCTTCCGGCCAGGGTCAGGGTGGAGGCGAGTTCGGTGAGTTCGGGGACGTCCAGTCGGCGCCCGAGATCGCCCAGGTGGGGCCAAGGGCTGCTCCGGGTGACCTGCGCGACGTGCAGGGCGTGCCGCAGGCGTGCGGCGGCCCACCCCTGAGGTGCGGCGACGGCTTGGGCGAGGGCCTGCTGGACTCCGGCGCCGCCCGCGAGTGCGATCACGGTCAGGTCCAGGACGAGGCTGAGGGTGTGGCGCATTTCCCTCCGCCGTCGCGTGGCCTCGTGGCGGACGTTGAGGTCCGGGGCGAAGAACAGCACGGCGGCCAGGGCGAGTGAGCCGGCCAGTGGCATCCACCATCCCGGGGCCAGGCCCGCTCCCAGGCGCAGCAGCAGCGCGGAGGCCCAGGGGGCCAGCAGCCCAGCCGCGGCGCAGACCGCTTTGCCCGCCAGGTGCTGTTCCTCGTCTCGTCCGCAGACGGCCAGGTCCGCGCGGAGGGAGGGGGTGGGGAAGCCGAGAGCGCGCACCAGCGGGACGGCGCGCCGGCCCAGCCGCGTGGCCCATTCCGGTTCCTCTGTCTCCTGTGGTGCAGCAGTCGTCGGTACGGGTGCGTTGAGGGCGGTGAGGACGTCGGCGAGAGCGGGACGGGCTGGACGCAGCCCGTAGGCGAGGGCCGTCGCTCCGGCTCCGAAGAGGGCACCCAGCAGCATGACGATCACCGGGCACCTCCCGCTTCGATGCCCGCCGCCGCCCCTGAGCCCGCTGGGCCGATGAGCCGGGCGGGTTCCTCGATCCGTCCGGCCGCGGTGAGGTAGGCGAAGCTCGCGGCGAAGAGAGCTCCCACGGCCGCGAGCACCGCCTGTCCGGTCAGTGAGTTGAAGGGGTCGAGGTAGGGGCGGTTGAAGATCACCAGGCCGGTCGCCATACCGAGGGTGGTGATCACGGTGACGCGTACCCCGGTGCGTACGCTCGCGCGCCCGGCGTCGGTGCGCTGCCGCATGGCCACCTGCTCGCGTACCGATTCCGCGAGTTCCCCCAGCAGAGGTCCGAGTTGGCCGGCCTGTTGACGGGCCGCCGTCGTGAGGGCGGCGACGACGAGATCGGCCAGGGGGTCGTCCGTGTCCTCGGCGAAGGCTTCCAGAGCGGCGGGCAGCGGCCGGCCGGAGCGGATGGCGGCCGTCAGCTTCCGCATCTCGGGCTCCAGTGCGGCGGGGGCGATGTCGGCGGTCGCCAGCACCGCCTGTTCCAGGCCGGCGGCCGCGGACAGGGTGTCGCGCAGCATCTCCGTCCAGGTGGCCAGTGCTTCCATCCGCTCCGTGCGCCGGGCGGCGGCCCGGTCCGGGCCGAGCAGTCCGGGGAGGGTGAGTACGGCGACCGTGGTCAGCACCGCCGCCACCGGCCACGCCGTCAGCGCCCCGACGACCACCCCGACCACGACCGCGATGAGCACGCGGCGCGTGGTCCACTCCCCCGGCAGCCGCGCCAGCACAGTGCGCCACAGGGCGGTGCGGCTCTCCCACCCCTCGCGCCGTACGGCGCCGTAGCCGATGGCAACCAGCCCGAGGCCGAACGCCGCCCCGCACGCCACCGCGGCTCCAGTCAGGCTTCCGGGGCCGAACGCAGTGCTCGTCATGGCTGCCCCCAGCCCTGATGGACCGTGGCCCGGACATCGAGCCCCGCTGCGACCAAGTCGTTGAGGGTCTCCGCACGCACGGGCGTCGCGGGTACGGCCCGTCCGTCGGCGCCGGGCCGGTAGACCTCGTTGGAGACGATCTGGGCCCCGTCCGCGTCGACGACCTCGCGCACCGAGTCGATGACCCTGCGGCCTGCGGCGTCCCAGCCCAAGTGGACGACGAAGTGGACGGCGGAGGCCACCATCAGGTTCGTGGCCTCCAGCGAGAGCCGTTCCGGAGACTGCGCGGCGTAGGAGGCGAGCTTGGTGAAGACCCCGCGTGAGGTGGAGGCGTGGATGGTGGACAGCGAGCCGTCGTTGCCCTGGCTCATGGCATTGCACATGGGGATGACCTCGGCTCCGCGGATCTCGCCGACGATGACCCGGTCCGGGGACATGCGCAGTCCCCAGCGCACCAGTTCGGCCTGGTCGATGCCGCCCTCGCCCTCGATGTTCGGCTCGCGGGCCTGCATGGCCACCATGTTCGGATGGGCCACGGGATCGGCGTCCAGTC
Organism: Streptomyces sp. MNU89; assembly: GCF_020982505.1. NCBI lineage: Bacteria > Bacillati > Actinomycetota > Actinomycetes > Kitasatosporales > Streptomycetaceae > Streptomyces > Streptomyces sp. MNU89. The sequence continues at coordinate 1,170,338 of NZ_JAJKLL010000001.1, forward strand.
CGAGTTCGAAGGTGTCCTCGATGGTGACGAGCCGCTCGTGCGGCGGAATCTCGTGGGCGAAGGCGCGCAGCACGGTGGTCTTGCCAACGTTGGTGCCCCCGCCGATGACGACGTTCTTACGCGCCCGCACCAGCGCCCTGAGAAACATCGCCAGCTGCTCATCGCACACACCCAGCCGCACCAGCTCGGCCATCGAGGCGGCCGGGAAGCGGTGCCGACGGATCGTCAGCGAGACCCGGCCGGTCACCGCCATGACGGCGAACAGCCGCGAGCCGTCCGGGAGCTGCAGATTCAGCCGGGGCACGGCCCGGTCGAAGCGCCGCTCCTCCCCCTCCGCCTGCGCCGCCAGGCCACGGATCGTCTCCACCAATTCCGCGTCCGAGCCGGCCACCGGGCTCTCGCGGCGCCAGGCGCCCTGCGCGTCCTTGACCCACACCACGTCGCAGCCGTTGACGCAGATGTTCTCGATCGAGCTGTCGGCCAGCAGCCGCTCCAGGCTTCCCGTGCCGAAGAGAGCGTCCTGAACCGCCTGGGCGATCCGCTGCTCGACCGCCGGGTCGAGGATCTGTCCGCCCTGGGCCAGGAACAGCCGCCGCTGCGCTCCCAGTTCCTCGGCCAGCAGCCGCCCCACGGTGGTCCGTCGGGCCGCCTCGTCCTCCGCAGGCAACCCGGCAAGCTCGCGCTCACCGGCGTATGCGGCCAGCCGGGCAGCCACTCTCTGCCGCACCAGCCCGGCCAGCTCCCGCTCACCGCCCGCAGGTGCCGCTCCAGGAGCCATGAGTTGCTCGCTCACGATCCACCTCCTCCGTATCCGGGGGCCTGGACCAGCCCGCTGTGACGCTGCCCGGCCAACTGGGCCCCGGGGCTTCCGGCCAGGTGCCCCGCCTCGACGGCTCCCATTTGGGCATCGGTGCCCTGCGGTTCCGCCAGCCGACAGGCCAGCGCTCGCACGGCAGCGATCAGCGGCGGTCTGCGGAACCCGGCACCGCGCAGCGCGCCCGGCTTCAGGCTGTTCAGGGCCGCCACGGTCCTGGCATCCCAGGGCAGGAAGGCCACGTGCCGGATACCGAGGGAAGTGGCGATTTCCTCCGCCGGGTAAGGGCTCGGCCCGACCACGGCCAGCGTCAGCCGCCCGGCATGGCGGTCCGCGTCCAACCCGTAGGCGGACACGTGGGTCAGAGGTTCCGCCCCGCCCCGTGTCACCAGGACCACCTGGTCCGCAGCGTCCATGAACGGCTGGATGTCCTCGCCGAGACGCCCCAGGTCGAGCAGAACCGTGCCGCGTTCATCGGCCTCGCCGCGCAGCACCCGTAACCCGGCCTCGCCGGCCAGCAGCCGTACCGCCTGGCCGCACGGCCCTCGGCCTGGCACCGCGACCACCGTCCGCACGCCGCAGGGCAACTCGCTCGCCGCTCCCAGCAGGGAGCCCGGATACAGCTGCCCGGCCGTGGCCGCCACGTCCAGCAGCGAGGGCGCCGTCGGGAGGCCGAAGCGGATCATCAGGTCACCGCCGGAACCGTCCGCCTCCACCATGACCGGCCGCACCCCGCCGTCCGCCTCGACCGGCCATGCGGCGGTCAGCGCCAGGGCGGTGGTCGTCACTCCTGGCGCACCGGAAACCGACCCGAGCACGACCAGCCGCCTCACGGCGCTTCCCGCCCCTGGGCCGGCAGCACCACGACGCGCGGATGCTCCAGCTGTGCCGCCCGCCGTGCGGCCGCAGTCTCGACCAGCACCGTCACCACCCGCGGCCCGCCCGCCGACTCGGCCTCCCGCACCCCGGTCACCGTCCCCGCCACCACGGCGGCCTTCTTCTCCTCGTTCTCCGGTAGGGCGCCAGTGCCGGCAGGTCCGGGGAGGACCGCAACACGTTCCCCGGCAGCCAGACTCGGCGGTGCGCCTCCCGGCTCCACGGCCAGCGCCACCTGCGAGAAGCCCTTCGGCGGAAAAGCTGCCTTCGGCCCCAGCTGCCCAGGTGCCAACAGCGAGCCGGCCACGAGCGGTACCCGGGCCCGCCGCCCCAGCACCGCACCCCGCTCCGCGGCCGGTACCACTCCCGCATCCGCGGCCACCTGCACCGCACGCACGTCACGCGGCTTCAGAACGTGGCCGACCGGCACGTCCCGGGCCAGCACCAGTACCTGGTCCCGCTCCCCCACCGCCTGCGCGACGAGCGCGAATCCAACCGCCGAGACAACCACCGCTCCCAACCCGGCCCACACCCAGCCGAGTTTGCGACGCCGGCTGCCGGTCACGGTTGGCTGCTGCTCCGGGCCGGGCTCGCGTGTCCCCGGCACCCTGAACCCGCCGCCCTTCAGGGTCGAAGAAGACATGGGGGTACCCACCACTCACCTCGCTGACAGAAGAATTCCGACGTCGACCGAGTCCGCCCGCTGGTCCGTGGCCGCGCTGGTACGGGAGGTCGTCAGCCCGTGACGACGGCCTGCACCTCGTCCACCACCAGCGGACGTTCGGCGGATATCACCAGCCCGGGCACGACCCCGCTCTGACCAGCCCCGTGCCACTCGACATCCCACGTCACCTGCACGGAGACGGTGTATGCCCCGCCCGGGGCGGACAGCGAAGCCCGCCGGTAGGTATAACCACAGTCAGGCGAAGACGCCTTGGGACTGTGTGCCGCCGAGTAGGGCGTCCCCGGCCCCAGGCAGATCACCGTCCGGCCATCCCCCATGGACCACACGGTCTTCCACGGCTTGGCTGTGGCCGTCACCTCGACGCCGTCCACCGCGGCCGACACCGACACCGGTCCCCAGGCGGAGCGGTCCACCCACATCCACGTCGGCACGTGGACCACCTGCACCAAGTTCTCGTCCGGACTCGTACGGATCACCGGCTGCGGCAACTCCAGCCGCTCCACCGCACGCTGGACGACCACTTCCACCGGCACCTGCCGCTGCGCGCCCCGCGCCGGCTTCTTCCGCTCCGCGCCGTCAAAGCGAGGCATGATCCCCATGCCGCCGCCCAGATCGAACTCCCAGCCATCCGCGACAATCTTCGGCGGTCCCTTCGGCACTCCACCGCCACCGGTCTTGGCCGACTTCCGGTGAGGCACCGTGCCGCTCTTCCCCGCCACGCCAGCGGGCTTCCTCCGAGTACTCCTCGCTTCGGCGGTGCATGCCCCGGGGACACACATCACGCCAGCCCCTGTACTGAGCCCGTCATCGGCCACCGCGTCGTGGGGAACAAGCAGTGCCGCACTGCACACCGCCGCTGCCGCCACCGGGAGGACGGGACGAGACCTCAGCATGTCCCCGCCTCGTGGAGGTACAGATCCTCCACTCGCCACATCCCACTTCGCTGCCGCACGGTCGCATCGACGCGATGATGCCCGCCGGGCACATCGTTCTCGAGCTCTCCGCCCTCGGTGTAGCGCAGCCAGCCGGTGGCATCGGCACAGTCCCGGATTACCACCTTCGTCGCCTGGCTCCTCTCCACCACGGGATCGAGATGAAGCCGCCCTTTCGCGACGAGCCCCTTCTTGCGGTTCTCCCTCATCATGTAGCGGAGCAGCTCCAACGCTCCGGCAGAGGCGTGGGCATGCAGCTTCGGGTGCTTCGCGTCGGACGTAGCCGCAGCGGCGACGGCGTCCCCCCACATCGCCCGGTAGGCCGCAAGGGCTTCCCGGTGCTCGACAGCGCGTGCATCGGGGGCGTCCGGCGTCTCGCCAGCCCTCCCCGACTGAGACTCCGCATTCGATGAGGCTTTCGAGCAACCTGCCAGCAGCGCCCCGGAGAACGCCACACCCACCAACGCCAGGATCGCTCCGGTCCGATGGCGTGCCATCCGCATCCCCGTCTCCCATCACCAGTGCAGCACAGGCGCTGCCCCAAAATAGGGGAGAAGGTCACGAATATTCGCGCGGTACGCCGGTCAATCACCCTCAAGAGGGGTAATCTCAGGGTCGCTTACTTGCATGAAGATCGGATGCACTGCGTAGATCACCCGCGCACAGAGGGCTCTTCAATCGTTTGATCGAAGAGCCCTCTGCTGCGCAGGAACGTCTCCGCGATGGTCACGCGGATCTGCGACCCGGGAGAGGGCAAGGGCTCCCCCAGACCGTGGTCAGCGCTGATCGAGATCCGGGAGCTTCACCCAGGCAACCTTTCCACTTTCCCATCCTAGGAACCCCCAGTGACCGCTGGTGAGGTAATGCACGATGCGTAGCCCCCGCCCACGTTCGGACAATACTGCCCACAAAGCAGGGGAACCACCACCGCGCCCCTCCCCCAACGGCGAAAGGGGATTCCCTTTCGGGGATTTCGGCAGTGGAGGAATGCGAGGATCACGATCCTCCACTTCACAGACGATTCCCCGCTCCTCGCAGGGACGAAGACGCATCTCGTACGGCCCGACAGCGTGCTCGACCGCATTGGCGACCAGTTCGGATACAGCCCACACGACATCACTGGCGGCCTCGCCAACACAGCCGAGCTGATCGAGCGTGCATCCCAGAGCAGTACGGGCCTGAACTGCAGCATTGTGGGTCTGGTCTGTCCAGCGCCACACCACAAACGGAAGCGGAAGCACAACACGGCCCTGTGTCATCGCCACCCTCCCCACATGGGACGGCGGCGCCCGACAGCGCGATGCTGCCCGGGCCCAGGCTCCATACATGCACGCGCGCCAAGGAGCACAAGGGGGCCGATAACGGCCAGGAAGAGCGAGGCCGTAAAAACGCTATTGACCACGGTAGGACCTTTCGATGATCGCGACTACGACGCGACCACCACACCGTGGATCAGCCGAGAGCGGAATACCGCTCTCGGTAAGTTTTTCATGGACTCACAAATCCATGACACCGCGCTTCCAAGCTCCGGAGGTAGAGCTCACCCACCAGAATTAGCCGAGGATATGAGGAGCGCAGATTCAGCGGTAAAGGACCCAGGGTTGCTGGTTGCTGCACCTATTTCCAGTCATGAGACATGTCTTCCCGCCCAGTGAGCGCTCAGTGCTATTCCTCGGCATCCTGAGACAGACGTTCTTCTTGGTGCAGTACCTTCTCCATAAAGACACGAATCGCGGTCTCGTACGGCTTGTACGAGAAAGCACCGCTGGGCGGGCGCAACGAGATCAAATCATGTGCCACGACGAGAAGTGAAAGCAACAGTCGGTTCACGTCTGAGGACGAAACATCGGAGTGAAGGCCCTTGTTGCTCAGACTGTCCAGCCTGTCGATACGCTTCCCCAAGTCCTCGACGTTCGCGATGAGTAGTTCTCGCGTGGTGTCAGAGGTGACATTTTCCGCGATGTACGCCCACAGACGATTCCGGTACTCAGCCTGACCGACCTTTCGACCGTTGACCTTCTCTTCACGCGGAAGATAGAGGCAGTCAGCAAGCTTTTCCGTGAATCGTCGGCAGGACAGCGACACATGCGCCAACTCTTCCGCTGTCTCGTGCCCATCGAACGCCTTGAGGGCAGCGTGCAGCCGTTGAGTGAGATTCGGGTCCAGGTCTGAGCAGCGCATCAGGGTTTCACCCAGCGCGGATGAGAACTGGCCATGAAGCAGTTCATCTGCCTCACCGAGCCTGCGAAAGTGCTGCATGTTGTCGAACGGATCAAAGATGGTCTCCCGCGCCCCGGAGTCCTCCCAATAAATGGAGGGGAAGAGGCCTGAAGCTTCCCACTCGCGATATTCCACATAATCTCGGGTATCTTCGACTTCCAACTCATACCCCCTATGAAACAAGTAGAGAGAGTCCTCGAAGATCCGAAACCGGCTCGGGATGCTCTTCAGGAACACCGCCCAGTGCTCCGGAATCTCCGGACGAACTTGCACTACCCCCAAGTACCATTCGGTGTCTTTTAGCCGGATGTGCATGGCACGAGCGTCCGACGGAGTCAGAGATTCCACGACCATACCTGCGATATCAAATGACGTGATGTGCTTAGCAAGGTCCGGCCCAAGGAAGGTGCTCCAGACTGCCCAGTGCTCGCCGAGAACGCTGTTTGCGGCGGCTTCGGTGCCGCCGACTTCTTGGGCAAGCCGCCACAGTGGGAGAGTTCCCGTAGAAAAACGGGCATGGCGCCTATGCCGTGGAACGGATTTCATGAACGCTCGCGCCAGGGACTCCCTCATGGTGAGCCATCCCCGTGTTCCAACCTCCGGCGAGCTCCAACCTTCGTCGATCAGAAAGCAGACTCTCATTCGTCCCCCAACCGCTCTCGCTGAGCGCCCCCGGCCTGCCCGGAGCCGACCGTACTTCTGTCCTGCCCGACACCATGCAGCACGGCGGCACTGCTAGTCGGATGACTTCACTGTCGCCCTGTCCGCATACGACCAGCGCATTCAGCAGGCCCGCGGAGCGACGTCGCGCCCGAACTGCCACCGGTAGCGTTGTACCCGCACGAACTCCGTGCCTTCTTCCAGCACAGCCCGCACCTCTTGGACGCTGACAGCTGGCTCGCCAGGGAAATACCGGGAGATCAAGCCGTGCAGCTCGGCGGCAAGCAAGGGCTCCGTCTGCCGAGCCAAGGAGATAGCAACCCTCTGCCGGATCGTTGGCCGTGTCGGGGCGGGGAGAACGACCTTGCGTAGCTTCTCGATGCCGCGCCGTTCCTTCGCCACCGCTCCGGCAAGCTGAGTGCCGACGACATTGACGACATCGCCCGCGAACTGGGCCACTTCCTTCCGCCGTTCCGGCTTTCTCAAGAAGAACGCTCCGGCGCCGAGGACGGCACCACCAAGCATCCACGGTGAGATGCTGGCTTTGCGCCCGGAGTACGTCAGCAATCCAACCGCACCTCGCAGCGGGAGGGCAGCAGCGTTGAAGATGAGAACCTGGCCCTGGTGGCCGTCGGACATCTCGACTGCCGACCGCGCTACATCGAGCCACCGCTTCGGCGCGAAGCCTGGCCGCTTGAGGTGCTTGTCCTCCGAGAAGACGACGCACGGCCCAATGAGCTTGGCAAGCCGGCCTGTCGGTACGTCGTCCGGGTCGGTAATCGCGAGCACCTGCGGGTCAGGCTCGTCCAGGTTGGACACGCTGACGAACCTGAGTGCGGGAAGATACTCGTCTTCAAAGCGGGCGCGAAGAGTCGCAAGAGACACCGGACTTGAAGCCGCGATCTTCGATAGGTGCTCGTACACCTCGTCAAGGACGTGGTCCGCAGCGTAGAGCACGACGTCGCCGCGGTCGCTCATGAGAAGCAAGCGCGACCGCCACCCCTCGGCTTCGTTGCGGCAGTCGTTGTCAATGCTGTTGAGCATGACGTTGGTGTCCACGACGGCGACCAGGTGCGGCGCCCTTGCCCTGTAGGGGTCAAGCGGCACGTGTCTGCTGGCAAGAGAGAGCTGATCGTCCGTCATGGATCAACGGTAGTGCTCAGGTATGACAGGTTCCACCTGGTTTCATGCAGTACGCCGAATGAGGAGCCGTCAACCGTCGTGATGGACGTCATCCATCGCTCGGGAGCTGTGGGATCACTCGGTCTTCCCTGAGCCTGCAGGCGGCACTTTCAGCCCTCTCACTAGCTCCCCTGCATCCATGCCTAGCGCCTCGGCGAGCTTCAGGATGTTGTGCAGCGACACGTTGCGCTGGCCGCGCTCTACCTGCCCGATGAACGTCCAGTGCATGCCGCTGTCGTCGGCAAGGCGCTCTTGGCTCTTGCCGAGCTCGTTCCGGCGGGTGCGCACTCCACGCCGAACGTCTCTGCTGCGTCTGAGATGGGCTGTTTTGCTATGGCGAGCCCTAGGGACTGTCCGGCGGATCATGGGCGGAGCCATAAGCGGATGGCTGCTGCGGTGATGGTGCCGTGGAAGACGTAGGCGTGTTTGTCGTAACGGGTGGCAACGGCGCGGGAGTTCTTGAGCCGGTTGATGGCCGCTCGACCTCGTTGCGTCGCCGGTAGCGCTCGCGGTCGAAGCCGGTGGGTCTGCCCCCTGCGCTGCCTTTGCGCCGGCGGTTGGCCCGTTGGCCCCTGGGTTCGGGAATGGTGTGCTTGATGTCGCGCCGTCGCAGGTAGCGACGGTTGCGGCGGGAGCTGTAGGCCTTGTCGCCGCTGACGTGGTCGGGCCGGGTCCGGGGCCGTCCGCCCAGCGGGCGGGGCACCCGGATCCGGTCCAGGACCTCGGTCATCTGCGGGGCGTCGCCCCACTGGCCCGGTGTGAGCAGGAGGGCCATGGGGCGGCAGCCGCCCTCACCGGCGAGGTGGATCTTGCAGGTCAGGCCGCCCCGGGACCGTCCGAGTCCCTCGTCGGGGCGGTGGTGCCGGGGCGTCGTCCTTTTTCGGGACCCGCGGCTTGGCCTTGCGGGCGCCAGCCGCGTGCTGATGAGCCCGGCAGGACGTGGAGTCGACGCCGACCATGCCCCCGTCGATCCGCCCCGCAAGATCGGCTTCGGCCTGCACCGCCTGCAGGATCCGGTCTCAGGTGCCATCCGCCGACCAGCGGCGATGCCGCTCGTAGACCGTCTTCCAGGACCCGTAGCGTTCCGGCAGGTCACGCCACGGGACACCGGTCCGGACCCAGAACAGGATCCCGTTGATCCCCGTACGGTGATCGCTCCACCGGCCTCCCCGCCCACCCGACGGCGGCAGATGCGGCTCCAGCGGCGACCACTCGCGATGCGTCAGATCCTTCCGCCCCATGACCCAACCAACGAGCACCCGGTCGGAAAGTCACATGATCCGCCGGACAGTGCCTAACCGGACCGACCGGAGCAGCTCTCGTGCCTGATCACTCCCCCTACGCCCGCCGACTTCGTGAAATCGCCGACGCCCTCGACGCCGAGTTCCAGCCCACCGACGACGCTCTTACGCCGCACCCCGACACCCTGAACGTCATCAAAGACCGGCACACCAAACGAGGGCAGCTCAACCATGCCGTCCCTGAAGTTCTTCAGTTCCAGCGCCGGATCCGCCGGTGCAACGCCGACACCGACATCCCTCACGGTGACATCGTCGCTCTCGCCCTTGACGCCTGGCTCCGTGCAAAGGGCTACCCACCGGACCTCAAACCACCAGGTACAGAAGACCTTTAACCAGCCGTCTCATAGCGGAAGACACTGGGCAACGTACTTCACAGTGAGGGTGGACTCTGCCCATCACTCCAGGTCCCGTTCAGTCCGCTGCGGGGTGCCCTGGCGAATCTTCATGTCCGCCCCCAGCCGGGCGATGACACTCGATTCGACGTAGGGGTGTTGGCCCTGGTGGAAGTCGTCTCGCAGCTGCATTCGTTCGTACCAGTGCCACACGATCAGCTCAAGGTTGTGCTCCATCAGGAAGCTCCGGAGGAAGGACTTCCTCACCAGAATGGCCCGGCTGTCATTCCCAAGTTGTTCGTAGTGGGTGAACATGGGCGCGCCGGCAGAGTCGAGCCAGCTTGGGCCTCGCATATCGAAGGTCAATCCCGCTGCCTGCTGGATGAAGGTCGCGGGCAGGTCAACGCTTGCGGTTTCGCCGATGGAGCAGTCGAGGATGCTGCCTTCCCAGGTGTACTGCTCGATGGTGGGTACGACCTCTACCTCTTTTCCGCCGATCAATACTCGGCGAAGGGCGTCGTGCCGGTGGGGGCAGTTCGGTCCGATGCGGCCCACTTCGCCGACATAGCAGCAGTCGGTGTGGCCGTGTGAGTCGAGGAGATCACGGGTGTCGTGACGTGATTCGTCTCGCAGGGCCTGCAGGAGGGTATTGGCATCATCCGCCTTGACGAGCAGTGTGTGGATGGTGCTCTTCTCCTGCAGGCCACGCCATCCCTTATCGGCCATCGGATCGACCTTGTTCACGAAGCTCTCGAGTGCCACCCAGTCGTGGCCTTCCTGGTCACTCAGGAACAGGGCGTCGGCAACAGTCGGTTCGGAGGCGGTATCGGCCAGGAACCGTCTGATGTCTCCGCGGTATCGGCTGAAGTCGAGGGGACCTGGTGGCCACGCTTCGAGACTGATCAGCGGCGGGCTCCATGCCGTTACGCCGTTGCCGCTCTCTTCGTTGAAAGCGTGGTAGGCGATCGGGGGCAGACTGGGATCGATCTCGCGGTCGCCGATGATCTGGTGCAAGCCCTCATAGGGCTCGCTATCTCCGAAGTGCCGCGATGCCTGGTAGTTGTCCGCAACCCTGGCCAGCAGCTCGTGGTAGGCCATCCACTGGTACTTCTTGCCCCAGCGTTCGGCCTTGTGCCCTTCTCTTCCACCGCGCCCACGGCCGATGCGTCGGTCTTCGTCTCCGAACAGCTTGGGTGTCCAGCCGAGACTGAGTGTGCGGCGGAAGATCCAGCGGCACGCGATGTCTGCCGGGTAGTCGTGGTCCACCGGCTTGGGATACACGAACGAGGCGTCCCAGAGCTTTCGCTGCTCTTCGCTCAGCGGATCCTCGGCTCGGCGCAGAAGGGACTCGAGCCGGCTCAGTGCCTGCTCTTCAGGGCTGCGCAGCTTGTCGGCCAGCGTCACTTTCTGTTCTTGACTCAGCGACGCGACGAACTTCTCCCAGCGGCTCTTGATGAACCGCGGCTCCCGGGGCTGCCGTTGTGGATACGTCTGCCCGAGGCGGTAGCGCGAGAAGTGATGAACGCCAGGCTGGACGACGTAGCGGGCGAAATCACCCATGCCCATCAGCGAGAGATAGATCGACAAATAGCTGTCGTCAGCCGACTGCCCCTCGCGCCCACCGTACCTGGCCTTGATCGTCGCCTCCGTCGGTGGCGGGCCAGGCACCGCCAGCCCGTATGGGCGCCGGGACGTATCAAGCGCCGAGGCAGGCAGCAGCTGCTGCGGTACGGCCCATCGGACGACACCTCGCGCAGCGTCGAGGAGCAGCTCGTCCGGTCGGACGGATGGGGTGAAGACCAGGTTGTGAACCAGCTCCGCGAGAGATTTTGCCTGATCAGCGTGTTGAGGAGAGCTGCGCAGGAGTGCACCGTAGGCGATCGCGACTACACGTTGGACCACGTAAGGATCGTCGACCGCCCAGAAACGTTCGACGAGTGCGCGCATGACGTCCAGATGCCCACGCAGCAGCTGCACCAGGGCTTTGGTGGTCCAGTCCCGCATGAATCGGTTCGGAGAAGACAGGAGCCAGCACAGGGGGATGCAGGCAAGCTCGACTACCTTGGAGTCGTAGGCGGGATAGGGTCCCGCTGCTGCCCAGCGGGCGAGGCGGGCCGCCGTTCCCGAGGCGTCCGACAGCGCGTGGTACATCGCGATACCGAAGTCGCTGTCACGCTCGGGCATCTTCCACCGCAGGAGATACCGGTGCAGTCCCTCGCCGTTGAGTCGGTTGTCTGGCTGCGGTGCGAGGGCGAAAAGCACCTCGTAGAATTCCGGACGACGCAGATAGCGCTGGGCCTCGTTCAGCAGATCGATCGTCCGCTGAGTAATTGCTTCCGAGGCACGGTATGGCAGGGTCTCCACAAGTACCTCATAGAGTCGGCGGGCGCGCCGGTACCGGTTCCAGGCGTCCCGGTCTTCGCGTCCGTCCGGCGCCTCGGTCATCTTGATACTCAAGAAGTCCAGCAGCTCCACACCGTAGACCTCGGGAAACAGGATGGTCGCTGCCTCGTGGATCCCCCAACTGCTCTTCTCCGTCAGCCACTGCCTGACCGCTTCGTCGTTCAGCGGGTCGTCTGACAACGCGAGGCCACGCCTCAGGAGCAGGAAGTCAGCGAAGGCCTGGAAGACGATCCGAACGCCTTCCCCAGACCTTCCGCTTCCCAGGTGGAGACGCTCACGTGTGAGCACTCCCTCCTCCTGCAGAAGGCCCAGAAGCCGCACGGCGTCAAATCGGGGATCCTCGAGCAACGAGCTGACGGTTTCATGAGCGCTGGCAGCGCTCATGCTCTCGCGGCCAAGCCGGGACAACTCGTCAAGGAGAGCGTTCAGCGCATGGCGGACATGAGTCTGCGCCGCCTCTAGCTCGTAACTTGAGGTTGCGTCGGGGCGAAGGCGGCGAGCTACGGTGCGGATCTTTGCGCCCAGGTAGCGCTCGAAGATGGCGACACGGCCCTGGTGGCCGGTTGGAAGCGAGTGAGTGTCGGCCTCCGAGAGGCTTTCGCAGTACAGGCGGAGGAAGAGCGGCAGCGTGAACTCGGGCGCCAGGAGCGGAATTTTGGGGGCTTCGAGACCATAGTGATCGAAGTAGCGCTGTGTCGCCTCGACTTCCCGTTCGGCGAACCCCGGATGTGTGCGGTGGACGTAATGTTTGTCCTCGGTGCCCTCCAGTACGAGATCACGGTAGGTGTCACGGCAGGAGACGACGAGGGCGACGTGCGGATATCGGGCGACGGCAGCACGCAGCCTAGGGAGGTGCGTTCGCCAGAAGTCCGCTGGTGTCGTCTCGTTGAGCGCATCGATGAAAATCAGGAAACGGCTACCAGACGTCGTGGCAGCTTCGCCGGCGGCATCCATGGCGCTCAGGAGCACATCGCTGCCGACCGGCTCCAGGCCGAGTTGGTCCGCGACGCTCACCCAGAGGTCGCCCCTGCCGAACTGCGCACCGGCCAAGAACACTGCGGGGCGATCAGCAAGTAGAGCACGGTGGGTGGCGTCGAGGAGCAGGTGTGTCTTGCCGGACCCTGCTTTCCCTATCAGAAAGTAGGTGCGCTGCCGGAAGGCGCGGCCGGCCGAAGACTCAAGCCACGAGTGCAGTTCGTTGATCGCTTTGTCCAGCACACCCAGGCCATAGCCCTCGGCGCGTTCCGAAGGGTTCTGGTTCCGCTTGGGGTCATCACTCGGCAGCTCTCGCCACTCGGCCTTCGCCCGGCGCTCGTAGTCCCTGGCAGATTCAATGGCTTCAGCAGTGGCCGACAGCTGATCTACGAAATTCAGGAGGGTAGTTGGAGGATCCCCAGCTTGTGCTGCGATGGCGCTCGCGGTCGACTTCAGAGCTGCTGCCGCGTCATGGATGGCTTGATAGGCGAAGGCGCCAGGATCATCCTCATCCTTGACTAGGACGTGTAGATCGTTTACGGCGGTGACGACGTCGCGGCGCAGACGATTGAAATGAGTGAGGACCGCCTGGTCGAAGCCGAGGGCGATGAGGTCTTCCTGGATGGGAACGTCGACCTGCAGATCGGGCCGGTACTTCTCGCCGGCAGCGTCGGCCTGCTCCTTGTAGCGCTGCTCTAGCCAGTCGCGCCCGAGTACGACGTGATGCCACCAGAACCAGCGCCGACCGCGGTGCTCCGGCTTGGACAGTTCGTCCAGCAGGTCGCTCTCCTGTACCAGTTCGAACTGAATCCTGTCGGCACCGGAGATCGTTTCCTTCCAGGTTGCGACCTTTGCCTCGTACTTCTGTCGCTGAGACTTGCGCTCTCCGCCGCGCGTTCCGGTGGCAAGGTTCCAGGAGATCGCGAACGTCAGCTTGCGGAGTTCCGGTCGCTCCTTGGCGACGCGCTTCACTGAATCCGTCATGGCGGTCAGCAGCGGATCGATGCCCTCGACATGTTTGGCCTGCCAGCCCCACTCCGTGCCGTCCTGCAGCGTTGCGTACCACTCCACGCCGCCGTCGGGGTTGCCGGTTCGGATGGCCTGAGTACCTGTTGGCGCGCGGTTCTTGAGCAGTTGATACGACAGCTCTTCGAATGCCCGACTCTGCTCGCCGTTCCAGGCACGTAGCGTCCTGAAGCTCAATCCGTCTCCACCCCTCGTGTTCCCTTCCGGCTTGTAGATCGCCCCCACGCCCGTCGGAGCGATGCCAAGTCACGGGACTGGCGGAGCAGGTGAGGAGCCATGGTAGGCCCGGCGCCGGGTGCAGACCCTCGGCTTCGCCACTGAGCCGGGACCTTCACCACTGAGCCCTGACCACATGTCTGGCCTGAAGTGCACAGGGGCGGAGCCCGGTCGTCAGGCGATCTTTGCACCGGGCGCAAAGTGGGCACATCGCGCGCGGAATATTCTGGGGTATGTTTCTGCGTATACTGAGTTGAGTTGTATGGTGGCACGCTGGCGAGCCTGAGCGCGGGAGGTGGGTGTGGTCGTGGATGACCTTGTCGACTTGGTGGCGCAGCCCGCCATGTTGACGCTGGCTCGTGAGTCGCGTGGTTGGACGCAGGCTGACGTGGCACGGGAGATGACATGCCGGGCGGCCGATGACACGGTGTCGCAGGGGTATGTCAGCCGAGCCGAAGCCGGTCGCCTGGCAGTGAGGGGCGAGCGTCTCGCCCTGTTCGCCGCAGCTCTCAGGTACACACCACAGATGCTATGCCGCGCCACTGACAGTGGCGGGACGGGCGTTGGTCTCGTTCACCACCGGAAGCGAGCGTCCATGGGCGCGCTGGCACTGCGGCGTGTGCACGCGACCTTGGCAGTTACCCGTCTCCAGGTGGATGCCCTGACCGCCGCGGGTCACGAAGACGACAAGCATGCGTTCAGGCACATCGCGGTGGACGACTTTGATACGCCGGCTGATGCCGCGGAGTCGCTGCGGTTGGAGTGGGGGCTCCCGCATGGCCCTGTCTCCAATGTGGTAGCGGTGCTCGAAGCCGCCGGCGCTCTGCTCGTGATCCGCGATCTCCAAACTCGTGAGCTGGATGCCGCAAGCCAGTGGCCGCACGGTGAACGCCCGCTCGTCCTGCTCAACTCGACTGCCCCTGCGGACCGTTATCGTTTCAGCCTGGCGCACGAACTCGGGCACATCGTGATGCACACTGAGCCTGGGGACGGACGCTTGCAGGAACAGCAAGCCGATGAATTCGCAGCCGAATTCCTCATGCCGCACGAGAGCATCGTGGCCGAACTTCGGCCGCACGTGGACTTGGCGCGGTTGATGGAACTGAAGCGTCGGTGGAGGGTCTCGATGGCAGCGCTCGCCCGCCGAGCCAAATCACTCGGCGTCCTCACCGAGTGGCAGTACCGCTCGCTCATGGTGGAGATGTCCGCCCTGGGCTACCGAACCACCGAACCCGCTACCTTCGAGCTCGAGACCCCGCGTCGCCTTGCCGAGGTCGTGACCCGACTGAGGCAGCAGCACAACCTCGACCTGTCCCAGGCAGCCCACCTAGCCGGTCTGGAACTCGAGGAGTTCACCGAGATCTACTCGTGTCCTTCCTCCGCCCCGGTGACCACACGGCCACCGGATTCACCAACAAGTAGGTGACAATGGCAAACTCGCCGTTCCCCGGCCGCACCCCCGCCCTGCGGGTCCTCGATGCGTCGGTACCGGCCACGCCGCTACTCCAGGGGCGTGTACTGCTGCATGAGAACGCCCGCTTCGTACCGCAGATGCGGACTCCGCTCGACGATGACCTCGGCGGCGTCGTCATGAGCGGGGAGAAGGCGGGTGAACGCGCCTACCAGCTCCGGACCTCCGGCTACACAGGCGCCCTGCTGATCGACACTGCGGCCTACAAGACGCACACCGCGACAGCCGATGAACCCTTTCTGCTGGATGGCAACAAACTGTTCGACACGGTCGACACCTCGCTTGAGCTGCAGAAGGCCCGCGGTGCCAGCGCCGCTCTCACACCGACTGGGTACATTCCCCCGGGAGCCTCCAGGGCGCTCAAGGCGGTCATGCGCCAGGCCGAACGCATCGAGCGGGCAGACACAATTGTCAACCTCCCGATCGACATCGCCTGGCTCACCGATGAATTCCTCAGCCAGCTGATCGCAGTCTGCAAGCGCATCCCGCAACCGAAGGCCTTGACGCTGTTCCGGCAGTTCGATCCGATGGAGCAGGCCAAGAGTGTTCCCGCCAACCTGCGCCGCGTCGTAGCCGAGCTACCTGATGTCGCCCTCCTGCGGACTGATCTGGCCGCACTGGACGTACTCGCCCACGGCGGGCTGTTTGCCGATATCGGTGCCGACAGCGCCAGTCGGCACAGCATTCCCCCTGGCGAGCGGGCGTTGTTCAACCCCAACGGTGGTGGACCCCAATATCCGTCAGTGCTGATGCCGAACCTGATGTGCTTCAAGGGCACTCAGTCGCTGGCCCGCCTGTACGCCAATCACCCGCCAGCAACGTGCAGCTGCGACGTCTGTGACGGTCGCGGCCTGGACCGATTCAACGATCCGGGCGGCGAAGCGCGGCGCGAGTCGGAAGACCACAACATCAGCACCTGGAGCGCCTGGGTCCTCGAGATCACCAGCAGGAAGCCCGGGCTAGAGCGCAAAGCGTGGTGGCGCGACAAGTGTGCCGCAGCCGTCGCACACTACGCCCTGGAAAACCAGCGTCTGGGGCTGTCGGCAAATTCGAAGGCGGGCTTTGTAGTCCCCGACCCGCTGGAGGCCTGGGCAACGCTGCCAATCAAGCCCTGAGGCGGCTCACCGAGCCAAGAGCTGCATATACGCCTCTTCCACGAACCTCCAGCCGGCCACAGTGTGCCGACGCCGAACGAAGGGGCGAGGCGGGACAACGACCTCAACGTCATTGCTGGTCGCGACGAGTAGCCCAATGCCGTAGAACTCTGCCTCCATCACCGCGTCATCTCGACGCCGCAAAGGTCGGTCGATCAAGACAGCCCGCGCACAGAAAGGTGTGAACCATTCGGCTTTTTCCTTAGCGGAGGCCCAGCCCTTGCCCGGGACCACGGCCAGATCGACTCGGATGGGGTGGGTTGCTTCGCGCACGACGACGTTGTCATGCCGGGTAACCGTTCCCGCGGGCATCCGCCTCAGCACGCGCCGCTCCGTGTCGCTCAGCGAAGTGACCGGTACAGGCTCGCCCAGTGGAAGGTTCATCAGCAGGTCCAGCGCCCGAGGATTGGTGAGCTCCTGCGTGCCGACGCGAACACGTCGCTCGATCTCGTCCTTGTTTTCGCTGTATGCAACTACGGCATCGATACCGAACATGTTCAACACGCCAATGTCTGCGCCCTGAGGGAACAGGGTGCCAGGCGCCGCCGCTCCGGAGATCGCTTCCGCCGGACCTCGCGCCGCCACAGCCATGTTGCTACCTCTGCCCTCGCCTCAAGGGGGCTCGCCCTTCACAGACGACCGCCTACTTACCTACCGGTAGGAAACCTTTCACGGAATGGTCTGAAGGCGCCAGCACTGCAGGCTGCGGCTGCCGCTACCCACGACGACCACGCCGCCTACCAGGCACAACTGAGGCACTGCTGCCCGGGTCACGGGCACGAGCCCCTGTCTTCAGGTCAGGCTAGTGCTGTCACACCTGCCCCGTCGCCGGAGCGACAGCGATGACCCTAGTGCGAGCCCTCGGCGCTCCACAACGGTCGTCTTGCCATGCAATCCAAACGCTTCCCACTCTTGATCGATCATACGGAATGCTCGCCCAAGTCGTTCAAGGCCCACGCACTGATACGAAGATCCGCTCTAGCGCAGACCGCTGTCGTGGACAGACCAGCCGCGGGCCGTCATCGCCTCGACGTACGGTTCGGCTCTTGTGCGGTGCGCGGCGAAGGCGAGCAGGTGAGTGGGGCGGGTGGCGCCCACGAAGACGAGTTGTGCCGCGCGCTGGATCGTGACCAGGGCTTTGGAGGCGTCCTGTTGTCGGCTCAGGAGTCCGAGGACCTCGTGTACGTCGTGCTTCTTGCCGCTGCGTTCCAGGCATTCGAGGATGAGTGTGGCCGCGTGGGTTTCGCCCTTGGCGCTCTGGATCGATCCTGCAACCGACGCCACTATAACGTGGTCCGCATCAGCCGACGCATCGAGCACGGGCGCTGGCTGGGCGATGTACGGGATGTGGGCAAGAGGATCTGCGAGACGGGCGACACCTTTCAAGGGGCTCTGAGTCAGGTCCGGCAGCAGCCGCAGAAGCCGGGCGGTGAGGACTGCCCATTCGACGTGGCTGTTGAGAGGGCTCGTCAGCAGATCGTGCAGAACCAGGCGTGCCCTGCCTCCGGCGGTGGCAGGGTCTCGGTCCAGTCGCCTCAGCGGGGGCAGACCGCCGACACTGGCGAGTCGGGCTACGTCACGGATCGCGTTCCACAGGAGTGTGATCGCTGCGTGGTTGTCGCCGGATTGCCGCTGGGCCTGGGCGGCGCGTGCTGTCGTGATGAGACTGCCGGTTGTCTGGACCGGCGTGCTGGTGAAGCCGGGTACGTAGCAGGAGAGGGATTGCGGAGTGGCCTTGGCGCGTCCCCGCGTGAGGCGGGCGCCCAGGACGCGGGGCGGGTTGTCCAACAGCAGCTGGCGGGGGACCGTGGCCGCTGCCATCCGTTCGAAGGCCGGTACCACTTCCGCGACGGTGTCGTCGTCGAAGAGCAGGAGGGCGACGGTCCCGTCGTGGCCGGCGCCGTCGATGCGTTGGCGGCGGTGGACCGTGAGGTCGCTGGCGAGTGCTGCGATCTTGCTGCCGAACCTGCGGCTGACGGGGAGTTGGGCGGCGTGCGGCAGGGGGAACGACGAGGGCTGTGCGGCATCCGGTGCGTCGGCGAAAATGCGCTGGTTGATGTCACCCACGCGCTGGACGACCGTGCCCGGCGGGCCGAAGACCTTGTCGAGCAGGCGTTGCTGGAGGTCGCTGGTGTCCTGCATTTCGTCCAGGAGGACGAAGGGGAAGCGGTGGGCGGCGGCCAGCGCGAGCTGGGGGTGATGAAAGAGGTGGTGCTCGGCGAGGGCGAACATGTCGTGGTAGCGGAAGACGCCTCGCTCGGTGAGCGTTTCCTTGAGCGCGGCGAATTGTTGGCCACTGTCACTGGATGCTTTGAAGGGAGGAGTGCCGTCAGGTCCTGTCGCGATCAGGTCTCCGCCGTCGCAGACGTAGCGGGCCTCAGCGACGAGTGCGGGGCCGTTCGTGCGGTGTCCGAGTGCGGTGTTGAGTTTCCGAAACCGGGGGTGGCGTTCGAGCAGCCGGAGGGCCTCGTCCGCGTAGGCGTGGTCGTCGACGGTCTGGACTTCAATGCCCCGGGACCGTAGAGCCGGCAGGGCGAGGAAGGTGTTGGTGAAGGCCTGGATCGTGCCGATGAAGTGCGGGTACTGAAGCAGGCGGCGTCCCGCCGGTGTGGCGGTGAGGCGGTGGGTGATCTCGTCCTTGGCCGTGTTGGTGTGGGACAGGACGCAGATGCCGCGTGTGGGCGAAGCCCATGCCTGGCCCAGGAGGGCGAGCTTCAGACCGATCAGGCTGGTCTTTCCCGAGCCGGGAGCTGCCTGGAGGTCCATGGATTCCAGGCTCTGGATGAAGTTCCACTGTTCCTGGTGGGGCAGGTCGAGGCCGAGTTGCTGGGCGAGGGATTCGACCTTGTCCTTGATGAAGGCGTCGGGGGCGTAGGGGGATGTCATCGCTCAGACCTCGCTGCACAGGTACGTGAAGGCGGCCACGAGGTAGGGCGGCAGGTCTTCATCGGTCACGGGCGTGCTCTGCAGCAGCCGGGCCGCGTGATGGGCGGCGATCGGCTTACTGCCCCGGCCCATGCGCAGCGGCTCATAAATGTCCAAGGCCGCCTTTTCCAGGGGAACGTTGCTCTCTCGCCACTTCTTGACCTCCTCCTGCGCCAGTCGGTCCAGGTCGGCGAGTCTGTCCGCGGTGGGCCAGGTGGTCTTGGAGGCGACAGCGGCACGAACGGCCTGGTGCATCAGGGTCGCCATGGTCCAGGAGCCGGCGGCCAGGTCGTACTCCAGCGTCCAGTGGTTGGAGACGAAGGTGCGTACGTGGCCGCTGTCCTCCTCTTCCAACCCTGCGACGTGTTTTTCGATCTCTTGCTTGGTCATCTCCGCCGAGCACTTCAGCTTCTTGCGCATCTCCGCGGAGGTACCTGCGGGAACCAGGTCCCGGTCCCGGATGCAGGCCACCGCGACCGGTATCTGCTCGCCCTCGCGTTGGAAGATCCGGCTGTAGCGGAAGAGGCCGACGCCGCCGACATTGACGACGCTGACGCCGCATTCGCTGAACGACCGGCCGACCGCCTGTGCGAGGGCGGGCAGGACGATGGCTTCGGCGTCGCCCTCGACGATGGCGACGCTGCGGGCGAAGAACAGGTTGGCCTTGGTCACGTCGAGGAAGCGGGTGAGGAAGGCGTAGTCGCCCTCATCCAGCTTGGTCAGGCCCGGGGCCAGGCGGAAGGTGGATCCGCGGGCGACGAGGGTGAGGTGTTCGACCGGGATGGCCGAGGCCAGGTTCGGGCTGTGGGTAGTGAGGATGACCTGGACCGGCGGCGTCTCCACCGTGTTCGCGGTCTCGGCGCGATCCCGCAGGAGGTCCATGATGCGGGTCTGAAGCTGCGGATGGAGGTGGGCTTCGGGTTCCTCGATCAGCAGAAGGGGCGCGATGACGCTGTTGCCGAGCAGGAGCAGTTCGGCCGCCATGAACAGGGCGTTGTTGTAACCCAGACCGTGTCTGGTCCACTCCCCCGTACCCGCGAACAGCGTGAGCTCCAGCCGCTCCAGCGCGCGGGCGAGCGTGGCATCACCCGCAACGCCGATCTCACCGCGCAGGACGTCGGAACCGATGGAGAACTTCTGCAGGTAACGGGTGTTGATGTCGTCCCGGGCCGTCTTGATGGCCTCGTTGTCGCTGATGTGCCGCTCCGCACGGCGCAGGATGCCGACCAGGGTGGAGGCGCTGCCGCTCTCCTCGTCGAAGTCGTCCTCACCTTGTGCGCGCATGGCGGGGTAGCCGGCCAGGATTTGCGACAGCCGTGATCCGCGGCCGGAGCGCAACTCCGCCTCGGCGTCCCGCAGGGGCCGCAGGTAGGTGGCCTTCAGCAGTTCACGTGCGGCACCGTCCAGGGCCGGCCCCTGCCCATCACGGCCGGTGCGCGTGGTCATCGCGACGCGGTGGGGACGCAGCGGGTCCATCAACTCCGCCTTGACGGTGACGTAGAGGGCTACGTTGCCCTCATCGTCCGTGGTCAGCAACTCAAGGAAGACGGCCTGTTCTTCCGTCGTGAGGCCCTTGAACCCGCAGGTGATCTTGAAAGTGCCCGCGCGGCCGTCCGGTCCGACGTGGAAGTCGTCGCGCGTGATGCGGTAGAAGTCAGCCGCGGTCGTCAGCAGGCACAGGCGGATCGCATCGATGATGGCCGTCTTGCCGCTGTCGTTCTCGCCGACGAGCACGTTCGTGGCCGGACCGAAGTCCAGGGTCAGGCTGGCGTCCTGGTCGCCGTCCTTCTGCGGCGCCGCGCCGAAGATCCTGAAGTCCTCCGCATACAGGCAGGCAAGGTACACCGACGTCCCCCGAGCGATGAGGCCCGCGCCCTGGCTGGCCCAGGCGAATGCAACCGCCTCAAGTACCCCACCCGTACGCGGTTCTGACGCATCATACAATTCATCGCAACACTCGTGCTTCGTTGGGAGAATCCGCCCCCGGAGCTGGAAATGGACACGTCAGGTCGCCACTCCACCAGCAGTGCGGGACCGGCACGGCGACGCAGCCGGAAGGAAGAGATGGACCCTCACGGCTGATCGGCATGACAGCAGGGCGCCGCCTACGCACACGGCAGGGCAATGCCGCGCGGAGTGGGCGCCTCGACGGGTTCGTGCGCACCGCCTGCGCGGGGCCTCCGGAGCAATCGCGACGATCAGCAGATCCCACGGAGCCACCAGAGCAACCTGGTGAAAGCACGATCGCTTGATTACCGTCCCGCATTACCGAAGCTCGGATTTTCCCGATTCTTTCCCGGTGATGTGGTTGACGAGTTCCCCCGGCTCCACACCGAGTCCAGCAGCAATATCCAGGAGCGTGAGCACACTGGGGCTGCGCTGCCCGTGCTCAATGTAGAGGAGGCCGCGAAAGCTCAGTCCACTACGCTCTGCGAGCTCTTCCAAGCTGTAGCCCCGCTCTTCCCGGAGTCGCCGGATCTGCATACCGAGGGACAGAAGTCGGGGGTCTGGTGGTGGTTCGCGTGCTGGCACACAGCGACTCGACCGGTACGACTTCCCGTAGACCATGAACAGCTGTGCATAATCGGGCTGCGAGCTGGACATCCTGCACGTGAGCACACACAACAGGCCGGCAGCTACGAAACCCAATCACTCGTACGACCTGCCCGTCACGAACGGATAGACCGCTGCGCGGCAGCCAGGTCGCTAGCCCACAAGCAACGAGCGAGAACATATGGCCAGGCCAATCCTGCCATTCGACCGATGGCACAAGTCATATCCGAAACCCGACCGGGGCGATACCCCATGCAAGTGCGGGACCAGAAACCGTCCCCTTTACCCATCAGCGGATCACGGACGGGGACTCCGCTGGCAGGCTCGCCACGTCGATCACCTCGGAAAGGAGCACAGAGAGTCTTTCGATACATGGCAGGAAGCCCTCGACCGGCTCAGCGAGCTGACCGCTGAGGATGCGTCCACGACGAGAGGGAACCAACTAGCAGACAGTGCGCGAGTAGCCTTTTTCAGCGCGCAGATGATCGACCGCAAATGGAAGAAGAAAACGAGAGCGAATACGATCAATACTTACGAGAGTCACCTTCGCAATCACATCCTGCCGTTCGCAGGCCATCGCATACCTGCATCGCTACGGCGTCGCGACTCCATGGCCTTCGTGGATCACCTGCTAAGGGCTGTCCCGTAACTGATCTTGCTGATGGATGATCTTGGTCGTGCCTGGCGTGATCACGGCCTCGGAGCCGTCCTGGATAGCCCCGTTCACCGGTCTGAGCCCGCGTGCCTTCGGCAAGTTGGTAACGCAACTGCGCCGTGAGGGCGTGAACGTACCGGGTTGGGGCCGGCCGTGGAAACTGCCCCTGGAGGACCGGCTGCTGCTGATTGCCGTGTACTGGCGGACCAACCTGACGGCAACTGGCCCCGCTGTTTGGGGTGTCGAAGTCCACGGCCGACCGGGTCATCAACCACCTCGGGCCGAAGCTCGCCCTGCAGCTCCGCCAGCGGTTCGCTAGGGACGCTGTGCTGATCGTGGACGGCACCCTGGTGCCCACTCGCGACCACAAGGTCGCCGAGCAGTCGAAGAACTATCGCTACTCCACCAACCACCAGGTGGTTATCGACGCCGACACCCGCCGTGTCGTGGTGATCGGCAAGCCGCTGCCGGGCAACCGCAACGACTGCCGGGCCTGGGCCGAGTCCGGCGCGAAGGCCGCTATCGGCAAGACGGTGGTGATCGCCGATGGCGGCTACCCGGGCACAGGGCTGGTGATGCCGCACCGCCGCAGCCCCGGCGAGGAACTACCCGACTGGAAGAAGGCCCACAACAAGACCCACAAGCAGGTCCGAGCCCGCGTTGAGCACTGCTTCGCCCGCATGAAGACCTGGAAGATCCTGCGCGACTGCCGACTGAGGGGGGACGGCGTGCACCACGCCATGCGCGGCATCGCCCGCCTGCACAACCTTGCCTTGGGCTATCTGTGAGCATCTCCACTGGCGGCCTCGGATGCCGAAGGTGGAACGTCGGCGACCGTGACCGGCAGGCCGTGCTCCTGCGGCCATCCCGGCCGCCACCTGGTGAGCCACTCGGTGAAGTCCTCTCGCACGAACCGAGGGTCCGCCGGCTTCAGCCGAATCTGGGGTCGCTCATCAGCCCACCACACCTCGAACTCCGACTCGGTGCCCTCCGTCGGCCAGCGCTCGGCTTCGCTTGGTAGCACCAGCACGTCAACGAAGCCGTTTACGGGCAGCCCGATGTCCACGAAGATGCCGATCGCGCCGGGACTCGGCACGCGGACCACCGTTCCAAGGAAGCGTTGCCCGAAATGCAGTCGGCGACGTGTCGACTCCCAGTCCTGTGCACTCACCACCCGGGCACCTTGCCAGCCGAGTCCCATACGGGACAGCCCTTAGGCGGCGTCGACATGGACACGCCAGCTGTGGATACCGAGCAAAGTCAACTACGGCACCTACGTGAGGTGCACAAACACGTCGCGCTTCTTGCGCTGGTACACGGAGCCCCGGCTACGACCTGGCCAGTGGGTGCAGTTCGAAGCGCCGCTGCGCTGCGTGACGTTCAGCGACACACACCAGGACCTCGTCCTGTTCGTGGAGCCGGCAACTGAAGGGAGCACCGACGAGCGCTGCCGCCTGCTGATGCATGGGTCGGTCCAACATCTGCGCGGCTGGAATGCGATGCCGGTCGAAGGTGTCGCACCGGACTCGATGAACTCGGCCTCCAGCTTGGGCAGCGCTTTCATAGCAAAGGCCGGGCAGGTCGTCGACGCACTCATCAGACACCGTGACACAGCGCCGACCGATCAGATCTCACGCCCGACAGCAGCGCGCCTGCATGGCCAAGCCGTGCATGAGCTGCTGCACGCACTGGATGACGCGGACGACAGCATCGACACCTCCGCTGTGATGACCGGGTATGCGCGAGTCACTGGGCTCATCCCTCGCACCTACACCACTTCCCGGTGCGTAGTGGCAAGCCCGCTCGTCGTGGAGTACACGCGGGCGATTGTGAACTCGCGGACAATTAAGGTCTGCGCTTCCTGGCTTTACGTCACATAGGTCGCCTGATGCTCGGCCCGAGTACTGACAAGCACCGAGCCACCCGTTGGCCACCAACCGAGCCGGGCATGTTGCACCGTGTGACTGGGTAGGTCTGCCAGTCCGAAGCGGGGCAGGGCTGGGGGACGGTACGTGGGGTGGCGTGAGGAGATCACGGCGGCACTCGGCGAATGGATCGCCTTGGAGGGAGGCGCAGGGAGAACAGCGCGCTGGCAGCGGATCGGGCGGGCGGCCCGGACCGGTGAACCCGGCCAGTACGCGGTGGACTTGCGCGGCACTGACATCGGGCCGGACCAGTTGGACAGCCTGCGGCTGGCCGGGCCTGATGACAGGGCCATCGAGAAGGACGGCTTCAGCGTCTCCGAGACGGTGCAGAACGGGTCCCTGCTCACCTTGCGTGTGGCCGAGTTCGCCCACATCACCGACGCCCACCTGTGGATGCTGAAGCAGCCGCCCACCTTCCTCATCGAGGCCCTGCGCGACGGCATCGCCCAACTGGGCGAACACCCGCTGGCCGCGGCCCTGGCAGCCCGCAGTATCGGCGGGACTCCGGGAGCGGAGCCGGACCCTCCTGGTTTCCACCCGGCCCAGGCAGACGCCTACCGGGCGTGCCTAGGTGAGGGGGTTCATCTGGTGTGGGGGCCGCCGGGGACCGGTAAGACCACGGTCCTCAAACGCGCCATCGGTGACCTGATCGCGCGGGGCGAGCGGGTGCTGCTGGTCTCTGCAACCAATGTCGCTGTGGATAACGCCCTGCTCGGGGTGGTGCGGGAGAAGCGCCACAGTCCGGGTGAGATCGTCCGTGTGGGCCCGCCGCATCTTAAAGAGGTGGCGGAAGACCCTTCGGTGTCGCTGCCGCTCATGGTCCGAAGCCGATTAGCGCAGACGGCTCAGCGCCGTAGCGCCGTGGAGGCTGAGCTGGTCGAAATCCGCGACCGCGCCGGTCAACTTGCCGCCATGGACGCTGCACTCGCCGGGTTCGACGCGGCCGCATACTTCGCTGCACTGCAACTGTTG
Organism: Streptomyces sp. MNU89; assembly: GCF_020982505.1. Lineage (NCBI taxonomy): Bacteria > Bacillati > Actinomycetota > Actinomycetes > Kitasatosporales > Streptomycetaceae > Streptomyces > Streptomyces sp. MNU89. The sequence continues at coordinate 1,195,615 of NZ_JAJKLL010000001.1, forward strand.
CGTACGCCCGGTCAGGACCTGGCCTCCGCACTGGCCCGCAGCGACGCGGCCGACGACCGGTACGCGCAGGCCGCTCGTGGCATGGCCGAAACTGCGAGGGCGGCGAAGGTGGCGTCGGACCGGGCTGCCGCAGCAGAGCCCTCGCGCGAGGTATGGCGCGAGGTGGACCGGCTCTGCGACGAGTCGGCCAGGGTCCGGCAGGCTGCAGAACACCGAGCAGCTGATGCGCTACTGGCCGCTGAGGAGTGCCGGCCCCTGCGGAACCAGGTGAAGCAGTGGGAGGCGAAGGGGTCGGTGGCCCGCTGGCGTGCGCGCGAGAAGCTGGTCGCACTCCAGGAGCAACTGGCTGACGCCGAAGAGCAGGCGGAGGCAGCGCGTCAGCAGTCCGTGGACGCGCACCATACCGCCGCCGCCCGGATCTCTGCACTCAATGCCAAAATCACGGCGCTGTCCGACTCCGTCCCGCTCAGCCGGGAACAGATCCGGCACCTCGACAGAGAGGCCGACGCCACACGGGCGGCAACAAAGCGGGCACACAGACTGTGTACCTCGGCCGAGCGGGAAAAGAACCAGGCCACTGCGGCGGCTGTCGCAGCGCAGCAGGCCCAGACGCTGACCGAACAGGCCGCGAAGAAGAACTGGCCGACCCTGCACGACCGGGCCGAACGCCTCCGTCCACTTGTGGCCGCCGACAGCGCCCGTAAGCCGCAGCTGGAGCAGCAGTACCAGAACACCCAGGAGGAATACGAGCGGCTGGCCCGCAACGCCCAGGGCGAGATCATCAAGAGCGCCAAGCTGGTCGCCACCACACTGGCCCGGTTCCGTTCCAATCGGGCCGTCTTCGAAGGCCCTTACGACGTGGTCCTGGTCGATGAGGCCGGCGCAGCCGCTCTGCCCGAGGTGCTCCTGGCCACCGGCAAAGCCAGTAGGGCTGCCGTCCTGCTCGGCGATTTCATGCAGCTTGGCCCGGTCATCCCGAGCGAGCTCAAGGAGCAGGAACGCGACGACATCAAACGCTGGCTGCTCCCCGACGTCTTTCAGCACTGCGGCATCTTCGAACCCGCGGATGCCCAGGCACACCCGGCCTGCGTCACCTTGACCGAACAGCATCGCTTCGGCCCTGCCGTGATGAAACTGGCCAACGGTCTCGCCTACGGGGGAATGCTGCGCGGCGGCTCCCAGACGCTTGCGGAGCGGCCCGACAGCGATCCCGAGATCGTGCTGATCGACACCGACGGCCTGCACGAGCTGGCCCGAGCCCACTTGACCGGCAGCCGGAAAGGCTGGTGGCCCGCCGGCTCTCTCCTCGCGCGGGCTCTGGTGGAACTGCACCGCGAACAGGGCGAGGAGGCAGGGATCGTCACCCCTTACGGGGCCCAAGCCGAAGCCACCTTGGAAGCACTACGAGATGTCGAAGGTTCTAGTGGCCGTCCGCTGGCCGAAGTCGGAACGGCACACAGGTTCCAGGGCCGGGAGTTCGACGTCGTCATCTTCGACACCGTGGAAGGCAACGCAGACAGCCGCGAACTGTGGATGGCTCTCGCCCACCGCCAGCCCGGCGCAGACGAGTGGAGACGCAACGGCGTGCGCCTTTTCAACGTCGCTGTTACCCGCGTCAGAACCCGCCTCTACGTCATCGCCAGCGGGCAACGTGTCAGCGGGGCCCGGCCGGGAACAGCCCTGGCGGAACTCGACGCCCTGGTCGGCACCCACGGTGTCCGGGTACTGCCTGCCAAACACCTCATCACCCCGCCGCACACCCCACCGGCCCATCGCGGGGAGTTCGGAATTGCCCTCGCCGAAGTCCTCAGCCGACACGTCGAAGTGACCGACATCGACGACGAACGCGACTTCTACCTCACCTTCACCACCGAGATCCGGCAGGCAAAACAATCCCTGTGGCTCTGGGCACCATGGGTGGCCAACCGGATCCGCTCTTTGCTCCCTGAACTCAAAGCAGCGGCTGACCGCGGTGTACGCATCACCGTGTTCATCCGGGACGACACCGACCAACTCCAAAGAAGAGAGACCAGTCAGGAACTCATCGCAGACTTGCGCACCGTCGCTCAGACCGTTGTCCCCATCCACGTCATGCACCAGAAAATCGCAGTGATCGACGAACACACCGTCATGCTCGGCAGCCTCAACGCACTCTCACAAAGCAACACACGCGAAGTCATGCTGACGATGCACGGCGGCTACTTCGCCCGCAAACTACTCGCACACGAACACGCGGAGACTTTCGCCCGGCCCCCGAAGTGCGGGCGGTGTAAGGGAACAGAGATCGAAATCCGACGCTGGAAGAACGCCTGGGTCTGGCGGTGCTACGCCACCGCATGCAAGACCAGTTCGCCGGGCAGCTCTAAAGCCTGGACCCGCGACATCCGGCTATAGCCGGATGCCAGCGTCGTCGGACCCATTGGTTGTAGGCATACCCGAGGATAACTACTCGATGCACAACAATGTTCTACGCCCTATGAGGCACTGAGCTCGTTCCATCCTCAGTCGCAGTTGGCCGGATGGAGGGGAGGCTTGGACGAGGCTGGTGATCCGGGTCGTCGAGCAGCGGAGCTTGCGGAGGAGTCGCCAGGGGCTGGGCCGGGCTCCATCGCCTGGTCCTCGACGAGCTCGGCTCCTGCTGCGAGCTAGACTGGTCGCGCTGCGCGATCGACTCGGTGAACATGCGAACCCTGAAAGGGGGAGCCGACGGGCCCTAATCCTGTGGGTCGAGGCAAGTACGGCTCGAAGACCACCTGATCACCGAACGGACAGGTCTGCCCCTTTCGGTCGGAATCTCGGGGCGAACCTTCATGACAGTCAGGCCTTGATCCCGCTGGTGAAGGACATATCGCCGATCCGCTCCCGGCGCGGACGCCGACGACGCAGGCCGGGAAGGCTCCACGCCGACAAGGGGTACGACTACGACCACCTGCGGCGATGGTTACGCGGGCGTGGCATCAGACACCGCATCGCCCGTAGAGGCATCGACTCCTCGCCCCGTCTGGGCCACCACCGTTGGCCCATAGAACGCACGATGTCCTGGCTCGCTGGATGCCGCCGATTGCACCGCCGCTACACCGGGCAGTACGCGCGTCCGGTCGGGTCGGGGTAACGCTGGTGGCCGCGAGAATCCGTTCGGCCGAGGCGTCGTTGTCGTCCCGTACGGCCATGGCCATCGCGGCGCGCGTGAGCGAGGAAGCCGTCTGTGGAAGGATCACCCGGAACATGGGAGGTCCTGGTGGTCCCGAGTAATGATCATGGTGTCGTCGCCGACAGCCGACCGATCGATGCGCACGGAGCGACCATCGACTTCGGCTGAGCCAAACCCGCTGACGCGAGTCCCTCCCGGAGCGGCAGACGAGTCGGGCTGTACGCTGGATTTTGTCACCTGGTCGCCTCGCGGCGGCCGGGGAGACGGCCATCCATCTAGGGCCGGCGTTGCCGCCGGCCTCGTGCGGTCTACCCGCGGACTCGGGCGGGCAGCCCTCGAACGTCCGCGCAGAGCGCCTTCTACAGCGGCTCCTTTGGACCTTGCTCCGGGTGGGGTTTACCTAGCCGCCTGAGTCACCTCAGGCGCTGGTGGTCTCTTACACCACCGTTTCACCCTTACCCAGCGCCTGAGCACTGGGCGGTTTGTTTTCTGTGGCACTGTCCCGCAGGTCGCCCCGGGTGGCCGTTAGCCACCACCCTGCCCTGTGGAGTCCGGACGTTCCTCGGGAAGCCCCTAAGGGGACTCCACGCGGCCGTCCGCCCGGCTCGTCTGCCGTGTCGACCATGTTAGCCGACCAGGCGTGGCTCCTTGCTTCTTCGATCAGTGGCCGCAGAGCGGATCCGGAGCTTCCTTGATCTGCGCCCCAGCCGCGAGCTCATTCGTGGAGTAGTCGAGCCAGAGCTCTCCGGTCACCCCGCCCCTCGCTCCCAGCTGAAGTCCTGCGGTCACTGCCCACTCACGAACGCGCGCCTCGGCAAGCAGCCCATCCGGGCCGAGCAGATCGCCACGCCCGGCTTGGTCAAGTCGGAAGGAAGCCGTCATCCGGTCCGGAACCCGCCCGCTGCCACCTATGGCTATCGCCCGCTGTTGAGCCCAGGCTCGGACGGCGTGCGTCTCAGTCTTGGAGATAACTGGTCGCGGACGCTGCCTGGCCTGTGTGGCCAGGCAGCCACAACTACGGGTGTTCCCAGAAGTGACCTGAGACTGGACCGAAGTGATGATCTCGGGATTGCCGCAACCGCACCGGTAGTCGCGGACGATCTCATCTGGGTTTTCCGGATTCCGATAGGGCTCGGAAACGGGCGACAGCAGGCTGTCTGCATGCGGGGCCGTCGGGGAGAGGCGACGCGGTGTCGGCGGGGCCGCCTTCTTCGGCTTTAGGCGCGGAGGACGCAGTTCGCCCCATACCGCAGTGATGTAGGCATCAGCGACGGCCTCGTGCCGAGCCATGCCACCATTGAGGTAGGCGTCCAGGCCCGGCGTAGCCTCGGGAAAGCGTGCAGAGAGGGCCGAGGCCACCGCGCTGGCCTGCTGGTAGGCCGTGGCCCGTTCAGGTACCGCTACGACCAGAGCGTGGGGGGCCTCCATCTCCGGTAGATCGCCGATTCTCACGTGGATGAGCAGATCCAGGAGCCCTGCTTCAACAAGGACCCGGCTCTTGTCGTTCTCGTACTGGCGGCGGTCTCTCTGTCTGGCCGAGTGGTGGAAAGCTCCGTCGTACTCGAGGCCTACACGGACGCCATGAGGCAGATGGAAGACCGCGTCGACTTCGACGTCCTTGTAGCGCCAGTGGGCCGGCTTGTGCTCAGGCGGAACGGTCAAACGGTGCGAGGCGAAGTCGGGCACACCGTCCGGCAGCCGCGGATCTCGGCTCGTCGGCGTTAGAAGGTCGATGAGTCCCGACAGCTCAGCCACCAGCCGGACCTGCTCCTTCGATATCCCAGAGGTCGAGCACTTGCCGCAGCCGGTGCCCTGGACACGGTTGAGGATCGTGGCCTCCCAGTTGTGGCCGTGACGGCACCTCCAGGGCAGGGTCGCGTACGTGCCCGCGCCACCCGCTTCGGCAGCACGCTTCCGTGAAATGCTGTGCTGGCTCGTAGGTAGCCGACGCTCGTCAAGGTCCGGAGCATCCAGCTCGTCCGCGATTTCCGGAAACCAGGTGAGCAGGGAGTTCGTATCGTCGATCACGTACCCCGCGCACACCAGACAGCCGTCTCCCTGAAGCGCCCGCTCTTTGATCACCGCTTCGAAACAGTGTTCAACCGGCTGCCAAAATCCGGTGCTTGGATCGACCGACCATGTTCGGCAGGCCCACGGCACACTCTCGTGTGAAGCGTGGGTGATGTCACTCGCTGGTGTCTGTCCACGGTACTGAGCAGCCAGCGTCGGAAGGTCCGCGAGCCGGATCAATCGACGGCACTCGGGACATTCTGCACCCTTCTGAATGCGGTCCTTGGGCCATGCCGGCCACGGCTCATGGCAGAAGGCGAGGGGGCATTGCCACATGTACGGACTGACCTCGCCGCGTCTCTGGGCTGTCGCCGAGACGTTCTTGGGATGGACGAGGTTGTCTTGGTGCCACTGTGCTGCGACCTCTGGGATGTCCGCCACGGCCATTTCTCCGCGACCACGAGTACGGTTGTCCCACCGGTCCATGACCGTGATCTTGTGCCGATTCCAGTAAGCGACGACCTCGGCCTGCCGGTCCCGGGCCACTGCGAGTTCCTTCTTGATCAGCTCACGGCGGGTCCCGTTGAAGTCTTCCCAGACAGACCGCATCTGTCGAAGCATCCGTAACCGGTCGTCGCGCCCACCGCTCCCGATGTCGAGGGGCGTCAGCCGAGGCGGCCAGGCGGCGAGTGCTGCTGCGTCACTCCCGGACGCGTCTGAACATTGAGTTGCGATCACGGCGTGAGGATACGAGCGAGGTCTGACAGAGCCGTACCGATGTCCAGATCACCCGCATTTAACCAAGCCGGATGCTTTTCCGCTGGTCACAACACTTTCTTCGTTTGGCGCCTCAGGCGGCGAACGTCGCTCTGCGCTCGCACGGCGAAATTCGACCCGGATTCGACCCGGCCTGCCAATCTTGGCTTGCCGCACATGCTCTGAACTGGGCTTATGCCGGACGGGAACGATACTCGGATGTTACGCCGGGTACAGGCCGGTACAGAGCGAAACGGACGATGTCACCATCAGCGGCCGCAGCCACACGGGGCCGGGGAGTTCACCCCGCTCCGCCCCTGAAGAACCTCTGGAAGGCCGAACGGTGAGAGCTTGGCAGAGCGCTGAACGGCCCTGTACGGCGCGGCCCTTGTGGGAGTGACCCGTCTGCGGCCAAACGCCAAGGGGCATCCTCCGCCCTCGCCCCGGGATGTCGTCGACAGCCCGGCCCCCTGGCCCCCTGTTGGCCTGCGCAGATCCCGCGGACGGGGCCTCGGCGAGGAGCACGGCGGTCCCCGTCGTATGGGAGCGGCGCCGGTGCTCCCAGTCGGGAAGAGGCCCGTGAACGGACAAGGGGTTCTTTGGCCGGTCGCCGGCCGGATCGGCCCGGTACGGGCGGGTGACCTCGGACGGGAAGGGTTGACGACGGCCCCCAGCGGCTCGGTACGGCCGGCTACGTCTACCGGATCGGGTGACGGACGAAACGGGCGTGGTTGACACGTCTGGGAGGTGGGAGCGCGAGGGCTCCCAGAGGGCTCCCCCTTGCTCCCACCCCGGGAACGGCAAAGGCCGTTCCCGCTACCCGCGGAAACGGCCTACGACCTGCGAAAACGCTGGTCGGGACGACAGGATTTGAACCTGCGACCCCTTGACCCCCAGTCAAGTGCGCTACCAAGCTGCGCCACGTCCCGGTGCCCGTGCGGCCTGGGGTTTCCCCCTTGCCGACCGCGCAGGAGAAACAATACCGCACCCTGCGGGGTGCTTGCCCACCCCATTCCGGTGGCAGGGAGTGAGCGGCCGGGAGAACCGAGCGGGGGCCGGGAGGGGCGGGGGACGGGGATGAGTACGGCTACTCATGTGCCGGAGCGGTGGAGCGGCGACTCTACCGGCATGAGCACTCCCATCGAGCGGCCCACGACCACGGCGTTCTTCGTGCAGGCCGCGATCTCGTTCGCGATCTCCCTGGTGGCGATGTCCTTCGGCATCGCCAAGCTGCCACTCGGCCCCTGGGAGCGGGGCTTTCTCGCCCTCGGGCTGGTCTTCGTCGTGACGTCGAGCTTCACGCTCGCCAAGTGCGTGCGGGACCGGCAGGAGGTCACGGAGGTGTCCAGCCGCGTCGACAAGGCGCGGCTGGACAAGCTGCTCGCCGAGCACGATCCCTTTGAGACGAAGAACCTCTGACGGGCGGTGGGAGGGCCGTCAGGGCACCGGCGGGCGGCCACCGTCCGTCACGCTCCCACACCGTACGGTTGCCGTTGTTACTTTCCGTGATGTTCCCTCGAGTCGTCCAGGAGGCTGCGCGGGTGTTCCGGCCGCCGGTCCGGTCGAGGCGCCCGGTGGCCGGCTCCCGCGTGTGCCGTTCGGGAGCGCGCCCGTTCGTCCGGTGATGAGGCCGCGTTCCGGACGGAGGTGTCAGCGGTGGGACGGCTTCGGTGGTCGGCCCGCGGTCGCGTCCCGGAGGTCCGGGTGCGCCTCGGCGAGGGTGCGCGGGGCGGCCTGGCGCCAGGAGTCCAGGAGGATCGCGCGCAGTTCGGCCTCGTCGTCCAGCGCGGCGAGACGGACCCGCAGCCAGGCGTAGTGCTCGTCGTGGCCCTCCCGGAGGAAGAACTTCTCCGGTTCCGCGGCGATCAGCTCCGCGCGCTCCTCGACCGGGCATTTCACGCCCACCGAGGCGTCGTCGTCGGCGAGCGACGCGAAGATCTTGTTGCGCACCCGGAAGGTGGGCATGCCCCAGGCGAGCTTCTCCTGCGTCTCGGGGAGGGAGAGGGCGATACGGCGGACGTCCTCGGCGGTCGTGGTCATGGCGGCGCTCCCATCGGTTCGGGCCTGCGGCTGTATGGGATCCGGACGTCACCGACCGTAGGTGCCGCCACTGACATTGATGCTCATGCTCATGCTCGGGTTCCGGTGGTCGCGGTTCCGCCGTTGATGTGCGCCCTCACGGCGTTTTCCGGCGTCCGCCCGGGCCGCCGGGCGGACGCCGGTGTGCCGAGGCCCGTTGCGTGTGACGTGTGTGACACGCCGCACGGGTCAGCTCTCGCGGGGCTGGGCAGAGTGGTGGGGCGCTCGTCCGTCAGCGGCGGTGTACGGAGGCGGCCGCCGGGCCGCGCCCGTTCCCGCCTTGCCGCTCCTCCGCCCGGACTCCGTCCGGCCCTATACGGGAGGCCCGTTGGACACCACCGCATCCGCCCGCACCGGCAGCGTCACCGGAAATGCTCCAGATCCTGAGGCCTCCGGCGTCCCCGCTGTCCCCGGCGTCTCCGGCGTCTCCGGCGCTACTCGCGCCGTTGGCGCCCCCGGTGGTCCGCCGGCCGCCGCGGACGAGCCCGTGCCCTTGTCCCGGCGGTGCTTTCTCCGCGCCGCCGCCGGTACCGCCGCGGCGGGCGCGGCCGTCTCCGGGGTCACCCCCGCGCTGCCCGCCGCTCCGGCCTCCGCCGCACCCGCGCCTGTACCCACACCCGCCCGGCGCGTCCCGCTCTCCCTCACCGCCGCCACCAACGGCGCCGGGACGCTCTCCCCCGGCGGCGGACGGCTGGTCGCCGAGGTGCAGAACGTCCTGTGGTCCGTACCCGTCGGTGACAGTGACAGTGACAGGGACGGTGACCATGGCCGTGACGGAAGTGCTGCCGGCGGTGGCCCCACCGGAGATGTGGCGGGCTCCGCCACCGCTCTCACCCCGCCCGGCCTGGAACCCACCCGCCCCGTGTTCTCGCCGGACGGCGAACTGCTCGCCGTCTGCGCGTACCGAGGCGGCGGCTTCCATCTGTGGCTGCTGCGGCCCGACGGCTCCGGCTTGCGTCAGCTCACCGACGGGCCGTGGGACGACCGCGGCCCGGCCTGGTCGCCGGACGGCACCCGGATCGCCTTCGCCTCCGAGCGCGGCGGCGACCCGGTGGCCGGCAGCCCGTACCGCATCTGGACCGTCCGCGTGGCCGACGGCCGGCTGACACAGCTCACCGGGCCGGACGAACGGAAGGGCCCCGGCCCGGAAGGCCCCGGGCGGGAAGACCCCGACCCGGAAGACCCCGGCCAGCACGGCGCCTGGGAGGACTTCGACCCGGTCTGGTCGCCGGACGGCCGCCGCGTCCTCTTCGTCCGGGCCCGGCTCGACGGGGCCGGGCTCGACGCCCGGACCATCGCGTCCGTCCCCGCCGACGGCGGGGGCCCGGTGACCGCTGAGCACACCGATTCCTCCACCGCCCAGCTGATGACCCCGGCCGTGTCGCCCTCGGGCCGGCTGGCGTATCTGCGGACCACGCCGTTCCCCGACGCTTCCTGCACGCTGGTCGTGGACGGCACCGAGGTCCCCCTGGACGGCGACGTGGCGCCCGTGCCGCCGCGCTGGACCGGTCCGGACGAGCTGCTGCTGACCATCGGCGGCCGCTTCCGCCTGGTGCGCCCGGACGCCCCCGGGCCCGGGCGGGAGATCCCGTTCACCGCCACGATGCCCGTCACCCGCCCCCGCTACCGCGTCAAGCGGTACGACTTCGCCGGTCACCGCGCCCGCCCGGTGCGCGGCATCCATCTGCCCGCGCTCTCGCCGGACGGCCGCCAAGTCGCCTTCGCCGCCCTCAACTCGCTCTGGATCGCCGCTACTTCAGACGGGCGCCCGCCGCGCAGACTGGTCCGTGCCGAGCCGGCCCGCTTCCTGCTCGGCCCTTCCTGGGCTCCCGACGGCGCGTCCCTGGTGTACTCCGACGACCGCGACGGGCTGTACGCCGTCCGCCGCCACGACCTGCGCACCGGAGCGGAGACCGTGCTCGCCCGGGGCGGCCGGGTGTTCCCGGCGCTGTCGCCCGACGGCGGGCGGCTGGCCTCCCTCGACCTCGGCGGCCACCTCGTCGTCACCGATCTGGGCAGCGGTTCGGAACGGATCCTCGCCGCTCCCCTGGGCAGTGGTGGCCTGCCCGGCCGGCCGAGCTGGTCACCGGACGGCCGGTTCCTCGCCCTCTGCGACCGCAACCGGCTCAACCAGCGCTTCCGCGAGGGCTACAACCTGATCCGGGTGGTCGACGCGGAGAGCGGCGCGGCCCGGCTGCATCCCGTCGCCCCGCATGTCTCCCTCTCCGACCGCTACGACTCGGGTCCCGTCTGGTCTCCGGACGGGCGTTCGATGGCGGTCATCGTCGAGTCGGCACTGTGGCTGCTGCCCGTGCGGCCCGACGGCACACCCGACGGCGAGCCGCGCCGGCTGACCGACGAGGCCGCGGACCACCCGTCCTGGTCCGGCGACTCCCGCACGCTCCTCTACCTCTCCGGCGACCGGCTGCGCCTGCTCGGCGCGCGCGGCGGCGGTACGCCCCGTACGGTCCGCGTCCCGCTCGGGCACCGGCGCCCGAAGGCCGCGAGCTCCGTCGTGCACGCCGGGCTGTTCTGGGACGGCACCGGCGAGCGGGTCCGCGAGGACGTCGATCTCCTCGTACGGGACGGACGGATCACCGCGGTCGAGCCGCACCGCGCGGGACGCGCGGCGCGGCGCCGGATCGACGCCTCGGAGCGAACGGTCCTCCCCGGTCTGTGGGACGCCCACACCCACCCCTGGCAGAGCACCTATGGCGGTCGCCAGACGGTCACCCAGCTCGCCTACGGCATCACCACGGCGGTCTCCCTCGGCGGCTTCGCCCACGAGCAGGCACGGCTGCGGGAAGCCGTCAACGCGGGCGCGCTGGCCGGTCCGCGGCTGCTGACGACGGGCGAACTGCTGGACGGGCCGCGGGTCGCGTACAGCATGGGCCGCGGCCACCGGACGCGCGCCGGGCTGCGGCGTTCCCTGGAGCGGGCCGCGGCGCTCGACTGGGACTTCGTGAAGACGTATGTGCGAGCGCCCGGCTGGGTGATGGAGGAGGCCGCGCGGTTCGCGCACGACCGGCTCGGGGTGCGCTGCGGCAGCCATCTGCTGACCCCGGGGATCCAGCTCGGGCAGGACCTGACCACGCATCTGCAGGCCACCCAGAGGCTGGAGTACGGGCACGCGACGACCGCGACCGGGCACGCGTACGACGATGTCGTCAATGTCTACTCGGCGGGCGGGGACTTCCATCTGATCGCGACACCGTTCACCGCGCTGTGGCTGCTCGGCACCGATCCGGAACTCGCGCGCGACCCGCGCGTGACGGCGCTGATGCCCCCGTGGGACGTCGCCGTGGTGACGGAGCAGGCGGGCCTGCCGCCGTCGGCCGCGCAACTGGACACCCTGAACGAGGAGATGGGGGTGTACCGGCGGGTGCTGGCGGCGGGCGGACTGGTCGCCCTCGGCACGGATGCGCCCCTGACGCCGGTGGGCCTCCATCTCCATCTGGCGCTGCGCGCCCTGCGCCGCAGCGGGCTGTCGGCGGCGCGGACGCTGCGTACGGCGACCGTGCTGCCCGCGCAGGTGTTCGGGGCCGAGCGGGATCTGGGCACGCTGGAGCCGGGCAAGCTGGCGGACATGACCGTGGTGGACGGCGATCCGTTCACGGACTTCGACGCGCTGGTGCGGACGGTGTCGGTGGTGCGGGGCGGGGTGCCGTACGAACAGGCGGACCTGATACAGCGGGTGACGGGCCCCGGTGAAGCGGACCGGCGGTCCGAGACGGTGGGCACGGACTGGGCGGCGGTCGGCCGGCAGATGCGCCGGGACGGCTGCTGCGACGCGGGCCCGGAGCGGTGACGCGGCGGGCGCGGGACCCCCTGCCGGACGGGCCCGACGGGGGGGGACGCGGGCCGAAGCCCGTCGGGGCGTGCGGCACGACGGTCGGGGGCGCGCCCGGACGGGCGCGCCCCGTACGGGAACCGCGAGCCGCCGCCCGCTCCTGCCCGGCAGAACCGATCTTCACTCCGTCAACACAACCAGCCGCGTCACTCGATAGATTCAGCCCATGGAATTGCGACCCGCCGGACAGGCGGACGTGCGTCACTCGGCTTCGACATGGCAGCAGCCCACCCCGCCCGCCGCCTCGCCCCAGCGGAGCGCCCTCGTCGCGCTACTCGCCAGGCGCGTGGCGCGGCTGGGCGGCGGGCGTCTTCTCGTGGGGATCGACGGCTTCACCGCGGCGGGCAAGACCGGCTTCGGGCACGAACTGGCCCGGCACGTCGCCGCCGCCGGACGCCCGGTGCTCCGTGCGACGCTCGACGACTTCAAGAAGCCGTGGCGCGACCGGCACCTGTACGACCGGGAGTCCGGCGAGGGCTACTACCGCAACGCGTTCGACTACGAGGCGGTCGAGCGCCTGCTGCTGCGCCGCTGCCGCAGGCCCGGCGAGACCTCAGCCGTGCTGTGCTCCATCGACCCGCTCACCCAGCGGGACCACTCCGATCAGCCCACGCCGCTCGCCCCGGACACGGTGCTGATCGTGGACGGCGTCTTCGCCTTCCGCCCGGAGATCAACACGTACTGGGACTTCCGGATCTGGCTCCACGTGGACCCGGAGGTCTCCGTCCGCCGGGGCGCCGAGCGCGACCGGGAGCGGTCCGGCGCGGATGCGGAATCGATCCACCGCGACCGGTATCTGGCGGCGCACCGGGTCTACCTCCGGGAGGCCGACCCACTCCCCGGGGCGGATGTGGTCATCGACAACACGGTCTTCTCCGATCCCCGCGTGGTGAAGGACCCGGCGGCCCTGCCGCTCTGAGCGGACCGGCCGGCAGCCACTCCCCCGGCACCCGTTCCGCGCCGGGCGGTGCGGGCGCCCCCCTCCGTGCCCCCGGAAAGGCACGGCAGGTCGCGCTGACGCCGGTGGTGGCGGTGACGGCGGTGGTGACGGCGGTGACGGCGGTGACGGCACAGGTGATCCGTGTGCCGATGCCGGTGGTGACTCTTCCTCCGGCAGCGTGCCGCACGGTACCGGAGGGCCCCGCGCCCACGGTCCCGTCTGGGGTGCCGGCGCCCCGGCCCCCGGTCCCCCGGTCTGTGCGGTGCCCGTGCCCGTCTTCGCGGCCCGGGGCGCCGTTCGCCGTGCCGGTGCCCGCAGTCCCCCGCGGTACCGGGCGTCTCGTGACGTGACGGCGTGGCGCGGAACGTCAGCCGCCGCCGGCCGCACTTCCCGTGAACCCGCTGTTCCCCGCCGCCGAGGCCACGGTCCCGGCCGGCCCGGGGACGCGCCCCGCGCCGGGCTCTCCGGCCGTGTCGTCCGGGTCGGGGCGGGCGAACACCACGTCCGCCGCCGCGCGCACCGCGTCCGGTTCCAGTTCGGCCAGCAGCGGCAGCGCGTGGTACCAGCCCTCGGCCGCCAGTACTTCGCCCAGCAGCCGGCGGGCCTGGGCGGTGCGTTCGGGCGTACGGCCCCCGGCGGGCGGCCCGGCCGCGCCGATCCACCGGCGCGTGATCCACGCCGCCTGCCCGAACAGTGCGCTGTCACCCGGAATCGCGAGCATCGGTCCGGCCGATCCCACCAGTACGGCCGCGAGTTCGGTCAGTGCCGCGCCGCGCTCCCCCGGGTCGTGGATCTCCCGGGCGAGTTCCTCCGCGCCCGCGAAGTCGCCCTCGGCCGCGCGCAGCAGAGCGGCAGGGCCGTAGTCGCCGGGTTCCGGCCAGGGATCGTCGCGAGGGTCCGGGGGGCCGAGCAGTTCGCTGACTTCCCTCCGTGGTTCCCCCGGCAGCAGGGGCACGACCGCTCGCAACGCCGCCTGGGAGAGGTGAAGTTCGATCGGTGACGCGGCCTTCACGGCCCGTGCCAGGTGGCCGGCCATGCGCTGTGCGCGGGCCGGGGAGCGGTACCCGAGGGCCGCCAGCAGGAACGGCAGCGTGCTGACGGCATGGTCCGGATGGTCCTCGTCCGGGGACCGGGCAACCGTGCAGCGGCTCTCCACGGACACCGCCAGGGATTCGGCGGCCGCGCGGTCGTGGTCCCAGAGGAGCGAGGAGAGAAGCGCGGCATGTGCGGTCCGCTGGTCGTCGGTGAGCGTGTCCGCGAGTTCCCGTGCCCTCGCGCCGGCTCCGAGCCGCTCCAGCGCCACCGCCACGGCGATCCGCGCCCACCCTTCCGGCGGGCCGCCCCCGCCGCCGGAGGTCTCCAGCGCGGCCTCCAGCGTCCGGAGGGCAGCGGCGCTGTCGGTGGCGCCCCGGCGCACCGCTGTCTCGGCCAGGGCCCACCACCGCAGGGCCGGTTCCCCCGTCGCCCTGGCCGAGCGCCCGGCCCGCTCGTACTCGCCCACGGCCGCCAGCGCCTCGGCGAGCCGGACGAGCGCCGCGTCGTCCAGGCCGGCACCGGCCTCCGGCCCGTACAGCGCCTCGGCCGCCGCGTCGAGCAGTTCCGTCGCACGCGGGCGGTCCGTGCCGAGCAGGTGCCCGGCGACCGTGCTCAGCGCCGCGGCGGAGTCCTGGAGCCGGCTCAGCCCGGCCGCGCAGCGCAGGGCCTCCTCCGGGTGGCCTTCCTGCGCGAGAGCCCGGACCAGCGCCAGACGCAGCCTGTCGGCGTCCCGGCCCATCACCGCCCCGTCGTCCAGGATGCTCAGGGCCCGGTCGAGGCGCCCCCGGCGCACCCACGCTCCGGCGATGGCCTCACTCCTGCGCCACGCCGCCCACGAGGAACGCTCGGCCGGGGACCGGGCGGCGAAAGCGACCGCCTCCTCCGGCAGCCCGCCGAGGGCCAGCGCCACCACCGCTTCCGTCCCGGCCGCGGTCCCGGTCGCGATCCCGGCACCGAACACGGTGAGCGGCTCGGACCCGGGCTCCGGCCCGGAACCGGAGGAGTCGGCGCACCGAGCCAGGGCACGCGCGAGCCGGGCCGCCCGCTCCGGCCGGGCGTCCCTGAGCTCCGGTACCGCCAGAACCGTGACGGACAACGGCCCGATCCGCGCTGCCCCGGCTCGGGCCTCGGCTTCCGCCTCCGCCTCGATCCCGTCGAGGAGCCGGTCCCTCCGCGTCTCGTCGTGGCCGGCGCAGGCCCGGGCCACCGCCACCAGCACCGGCGTCCGGGAGACCGGCGAGGCCCAGCCGGCCGCGGCCGCCTCCGCCTCGTCCAGGAGACGGGCGGCCGTCCGCGCGTCGTGCGGCCGCAGCGCGGCCGCCACCTCGGCCAGCGCCTCGGCCGCTTCGGGGGACGTCTCCACGGTCTCGATGACGGCCACGACCTCGGGCGTTCCGTCGGGGCCGTCCGGTCCGTCGCCGAAGACGGGCTCCGCGTCGACGTCCTTGAGCCGTTCCACCAGGGCCAGCGCCTCGTCCGCCCGTCCGCACGCGGCGAGGACGACCGCCGCGCCGCGGTGCAGAGGGCCGGGGTTCCCGTCCGGCGGCGACCCGTCCACGGGAAGGTGGACCGCCAATTCCTCGGCCTCACGCACCAGTTCGACGGCCCGCTCCCGGTCGCCGCGGCGCGCGAGGACCCGGGCGACGCCCACCAGGGCCATCGCCCGCTCGAACAGGTCGTACACGCTGCGCGCGAGTCCTTCCGCGCGCAGGAGGTCCCCCGACTCGGCCACCACGGGCGGCAGTTCCGGCGGCAGCGCGCGGTTGCGGCCCGCCAGCAGGTCCCGCGCCGCCGCCAGGGGCGCCAGGTGCGCCAGGTCGTCCGGGTCCGTGTCGCGCAGCAGCCGTATCGCGGTGTCGATCTCGGCGAGCGCGGCGGCGTCGCTGCCGGTTGCGTCCCGGAGCCGGTCGTGTCGGCGGACGTCGGCGGACAGCCGGGCGGCCCGCACGGCGTCCCCGAGGCCGGTGACCAGACGGCTGTACGGGCGCAGGAGGTACGGCGGGGTGGTACGGGGCCAGCCGCGCTGCGCGTATCGGGCGGCCCAGTGGTGCAGGCGTGCCCGGTACTGCTCGATGTCGCCGCCCAGTTGGCCGAGGGCCGCGGTGTAGAGCGTCTCGTGGGCGAAGAGGTGGCCGCGGGTGGCGTCGGGGTCGTCCCGGGGCGCCGCCCGGTCGCCGCTGCTGCCGGAGTTGAGAGCGTCCGCGTAGTCCCGCACCCGCAGCAGCCGGCCGAACGCGCTGCCCAGCCACTTCCGCAGGTCCAGGTAGGGCCGCCCGGTCAGCTCGTGCAGGTCGCGCGGGGTGAGGCTGCCGCGGGCGGCGGTGAACAGGCCGACGAGTTCCCGCCCGAGTTCGTCCTCGCCGTAGAGCGCGTGGGAGAGGTCCCAGCGGGCCTCGTCCTCGGTGTGGCGCGCGGCCTCGGCGGTCCGCAGCGGGGTGACGACGGCCGGGTTCCGCAGCGGGTGGCCACCGGGGACGTCGTGCGGCAGGCCCGGGTTGGGGCGGCTGGTGACGAGCACGCGCACCTGGGGCGGCAGCCGCGGCGGCAGCAGTGAGGCGATGCTCGGGCCGGTGCCGCCGGGGCGGGTGGACTGGTCCTCGTCCAGACCGTCCACGACGAGCAGCAGCGTGCCGCCGTCCCGGGCCACCCGCCGCGCGGCCTCCTCCAGGAGCAGCCGCCGCTCGCCGTCCCGGGCCATCGGCAGGGCGTGCGCCGACGGAGCGCGGCCGGCGATGGCGGCGAACTGGTGGACGAGGGCCTCGGTGAAGGCTCCGCTGTCCGACTGGCCGGCGAACCGGGCCGTGATGAAGAACCACACCGGTACGACACCGCGCGGCGGGTGCAGGGCGAACCAGGCGGCGAGCGCCGTCTTGCCGGCCCACGGCGGTGCCTGGAGCCAGCGGTACGGCTCCCCGCCGCCGCAGAACGCGACGAGCTCCGCCAACTCCTCCTCCCTGCCGTCCAGTCGCAGCGGGGCGATGTCCCGGAGCTGCGCCCGGTAGACGGACTCGGCCAGGGCGGAGGCCGCCGGGGGCAGCACGTCGGGCAGCGCTGCGGGGTCGAGCCGGGTGTCCAGGCACGCCTCCAGGGCGTGCAGTTCCGCGGGCGTGAGGCGTTCCGCCCAGCGGTCCACGCGGCTCGCGGCGAGCCGGCCCGGCCCGTCGGTGCGGTGGTGCTCGGCGACGACGCCGATGACGTGGCCGCGGCTGAGCACCACGGCGCCCGACATGCCGGACCACGGCGAGACGACGGGACCGGCGGGACCGGCGGGAGGGGCCGGACCGGCGGAGGAGACGGCCGGGCCGGGCTCGGCGGGCGGGTCGGTGCTCAGGTCGAGCGTGCCCTCGCGGCGGTTGGACAGCACGGCGCAGGTGGCCACGGCGTGCGCGGTGTCGCGGTAGGACGAACCGTCCACGTCCCGGCGGAGTTTGAACAGCGGGAAGCCGACCGCGCTGCAGCGCAGGACCGCGTCCCGTTCGCCGATCCGGCCGAACGGCGGAAGCCACGGCGGCTGTTCGCCGCCCGCCGCTCCGGGGTCCACCGACACTACGGCGGCGTCGACGCCGTCGTGGCGCCACGTCACCTCGGCGTCGAGGGTGCGTTCGCCCGGCCGGTCGGCGTCGAACCGTACGCGCACCCGCGCCGCGTCCGCGACCACATGGGCGGCGGTGAGCACCCGGCCGGGCCGGACCAGGAGGCCCGATCCGCGCCGGGTGCCGTCGCCCGCCCGCGTCGCGATGATCTCGGCGACGCGGGCGGCGTGCGACGGCTCGGTGTCCACTGGCCCCGTCCCGTTCCCGTTTCCCCGTCCGTTCCCGTTTTCGTCCGCGCCGCCGTCAGCGTTCGCCGTCGGCCTCGTCGCCCGCGATCAGGGCGGGCCCGGCGGGACGGCCGTCCTCGCCGGTCCGTACGGGCTGGAGGGTGACGGTGATCCGCTGGGTGGCGGCCCGGGTGAGCCGTCCCTCGGCGCCGGCCTCGACGACCCAGAAGCGGACCCTGCCGCTGCCGCCCGCCTCCCGGCCCACCTCGACGGCCGCCTCGACCTCGACCGGCCCGGCCTCGAACCGCAGCGCTTGCCCCTCGCCGTCCGCCATGGCGGACGTCAGCTCACGCCGCAACTCCCGGATCATCTCGGACAGTTCGATCACGCGTTCCCTCCCCCGCCGCGCCTGCGGGGTGCCCCCGCACGGCCTCGCATCCTACTGGCCGCCCCGCGCACGCCCGGAGCAGTACGGACGGTGCGCCGCCTCCGGCGCGCCGCCGGCAGCCGGTCCGGCACCACCGGGCGCCACCGCGCGGTCACCGTCCGCGGTCCGCTCCCCCGCTGCGGCCGGCACGGCCACCGCGCGCCACCACGGCTCGCCGGGCAGCGGACCGTCCCCGCCCGGCTCGAACGGCTCGCCGGGCCGGGGCGCGGCGAGCCGCACCCCCGCCTCCCGCGCCGCCGCCACGGTCCGTTCGGCGGGCTCCTCCCACGGGTGCGGCGCGAGGTTGAAGGTGCCCCAGTGGATGGGCAGCAGGGCACCGGCCGGTGTCCCGCCGGACAGGTCGAGGTGGGTCCGCACCCCTTCCTCCGGGGTCATGTGGATCTCCGGCCAGTGCTCGGAGTACGCGCCGATCTGGATCATCGTGGCGTCGAACGGGCCGTACGCGGCGCCGGTCTCGGCGAACCCGTGGTAGTAGCCGGTGTCCCCGCTGTGGAAGACCCGGTGCTCCGGGCCGGCCACGACCCAGGAGGCCCACAGGGTCCGCATCCCGCGGACGATCCCCCGGCCGCAGAAGTGCCGCGCGGGCGTGGCCGTGAGCGTCAACTCACCGACCCGCGCCGACTCATGCCAGTCCAGTTCGTCGATGCGCGCCGGGTCGACGCCCCAGTGTTCGAGGTCCGCCCCGACGCCCAGCGGCACGGCGAACCGGGTGCCGGTGGCCGCCAGTGCGCGGACGGCCGCCATGTCCAGGTGGTCGTAGTGGTCGTGCGAGATGACGACCACGTCGACCGGCGCCAGGTCGTCCAGCGGCAGCGGCACGGGGTGCAGACGGCGCGGTCCGGCGAAGGCGAACGGCGAGCAGCGCTCGCCCCAGACCGGGTCGAACAGCACCCGGTGGCCGTCGATCTCCGCGAGCACGCTGGAGTGCCCCATCCAGGTCAGCCGGAGACCGGACGGGGGCGGGGCGCTCCGGGTCTCCGCGGCGGGCCGGTGCACGGGTATGGCACCGGCGGGCGCGCGGCGTCTGCGCGCCTCCCGGTCGAACTGGGCGCGCAGCAGCGCCCGGCCGGCGCCCGGCAGCATCATGCGGGTGGGCACCGGGTTGCGGAACTGCCCGTCCGCCCACTGCGGCGATCTGCGGATGCGTTCGAGACGCTCCCCGGCCGGGTCCGCGCCGAAGGCTGCGGGCCGCAGCCGGGCGGCGAGGGAACGCAGCGGTCCGGGGGCGGCACGCCGCGGGCGGTCCGGACGGGGCGCGGGACGAACCCCGGGACGGGGCGCGGAGCTGGATTCGGATTCGGGCACGGGACCTCCGTGGGGCGGCTGCTCGGTGGTGCGCCGCGGCACTCGCCCCGGCGCCCGGTGGTGTCCGCCGGCGGTGCCGCCGGCGCTGTGCTCGACAGGAGAACGGTGGGGCGGTCCGCAAAATGCCCGCACCGCGCCGCCACCCGGGGTCCGTCCCCGGCACGGCGGAGCCGGCCCCCGGGTGACGGCGCGGCCGGACGGAGGGGGCGGCAGGGAAGGGCGGACGGACGGCGGACGGCCCGGGGAGCCGGCGCGGCAGGGGCCGGGGCCGGTCCGCGCGGAAGCCGCGCGGGCGCGTGCGGGGCCGGGCCCGCCGTCCGTACGCGGGCCCGGCCCCCGGCGGGCCGTTCAGGGCTTGCGGCCCACGCCCCCGTAGCACGCGACGGTGCGTCCCCCGGCTTCCCCGGCCTTCCCGGTCCCCTCCTCGGGCCGCCAGGCCGTGGCCTGGACCAGTCCCGGGTCGAGCAGTTCGTAGCCGTTGAAGAAGGGCAGGATGCGGGCGTGCTCGCGCAGGGTGAGGTGGGCCGTGGTCCGGTCGTAGACCTTGACGACGTCCTCACCCTCCGCGCGCCGCCGCCTCTCCCCGTGGAAGTCGGCGGTGACGTGGCTGAGGATGAGGTGGCTTCCGCCGGGCAGGGCCTCGCCGAGGGTGGCGAGGATGCCCTCCGGGTCCGACGCGTCGTCGATGAAGTGCAGGACGGCGACGAGCATCAGGGCCACCGGCTGGTCGAAGTCGATGAGCCGGCGGATGGTGGGGTGGTCCAGGATGGTGCGCGGTTCCCGGACGTCGGCGTGGACGAAGGCGGCGTTGCCCTCGTTGGTCAGCTTGGCCTCCGCGTGGGCCGCCACGATGACATCGTTATCGACGAACGCCACCCGGGTGTCGGGCGCGATCTCCCGTGCGATCTCATGGGTGTTGGGCGATGTGGGGATGCCGGTGCCGATGTCGATGATCTGCCGGACCCCCGCCTTGACGACGGTCCGCACGGCCCGCTGCATGAAGGCCCGGTTCGCCCGCGCGGTGGCGCGGGTGTCCGGGGCCAGCTTCATGACTTCCTCCGCGGCCACGCGGTCGACCTCGTAGTTGTCCCATCCCCCGAGGTAGTAGTCGTACATCCGGGCAGGATGCGGTCTGCTGGTGTCGATATGCTCGACAGGGAAACCCTGGTCGGTCACACCGGTCTCCATTTCTGTCTTTCCCCCTGTCCGTGGGGAGTTCCCCCGTGTCCGTGCGAGAGGCCGGCCGGCTCGGTCGAGGCGGGCCGGTCAGGCGAGGAGGAAGTCCGCCTCGCCGTCCTTCGCGCCACGGATGAAGGTCGCGATTTCGTGATGGCTGTATATCAGGGCGGGGCCGTCCGGGTCGGTGGACTGCCGCAGCGCGACCCTTCCGTCACCCAGCTTCATGGCTTCCACACAACTCCCCCCGTTCCCGCCGCTCCACGGCTTGTGCCAGCCCTCCGTGCCGAGCTCCGTGGAGGGCATCCCGTTGTAAATACGTTTCTTGCGATCCATGGTTCAGATCTCCTTGCGAATCCCACCCAGCACCGTCCGGGTGGTGTGTGCGGGCGCGGCTTGCGCGCACATCCGGTCCAGGGCCTCCAGAAACGCCGACACGTCGTCCCGCTGGTCGACGTAGACGGCGCCGACGAGGCTCTCGGAGTAGACGACGTCCGGCAGTTCCGGGAGCGGAAACCGGAAGATGTGAAAGGGACCGTACATGGCCGGATGCGGACCCGCGGAGAAGGGCATGAGCTGGAGTCTGACCCGCGGCATCTCGGTCGCCTCGATGAGCCGGTCGATCTGTGCGCGCATCACCTCGGGGCCGCCGATCGGGCGGCGCAGAACCGTCTCGTCCATGACGACCCACAGCAGCGGCGGGTCGTCCTTGGTCAGCAGGGACTGGCGCTCGGCGCGGAGTGCGGCGAGGCGCTCCACTTCGGCCTGGGGCGCGTGCGGCATCCCGGCGCGGAGGACGGCGCGCGCGTAGGCCCCGGTCTGGAGCAGCCCGGGGACGTAGTGCGGCTCATAGGCGCGGATGACGCTGGCCTCTCCCTCCAGGGCGACGAAGGCGCTGAACCACTCGGGGAGGACGTCGCGGTAGCGGTGCCACCAGCCCGGCTGGTTGGCCTCCCGCGCCAGGGAGACGAAGGCGTCGATGTCCCGCTGGTCGGTGACGCCGTAGACCCGGAGGAGCTTCTCCACATAGGGGATTTTCAGCCCGAATTCGGCCTTCTCCATCCGGCGGACCGTGGCGTGGGTGACGTCGAGGGCGCGGCCCGCCTCCGCGAACGACAGCCCGGCCCTCTCCCGCAGATCCTGCAGGCGCTTGCCGAGCACCAGCCTCAGGACGGTCGGCGCACCTCCCGACCGCGCGTCCTTCACCGCACATCCCCTCCAACAACCTTGACCCGGGCGCAGTCTGTCATGGTGTCAGCTGAGCGGGCCAGGCTGTCGTCAGCGTTTTGTGATTTACAGACTGATCCTTGCCATGCGTGAGTGACAAGCCTCATAGTTGCAGCGTGGCTCCTTCCCATGAAGCGCTCCGGCTGAGCCGCTGCGGCGGCGTCGTCGCCCGGCACCTCGAGGACGTGTTCCATCTGCCGGCGATGAGCGCCTCGGTCTGCAAGGCCCGGCGGCGTGTCCTCACGCTGCTCTCCGAGTGGGGCGTGGACGAGCGCTGCCGCGCGGACGCCGAGCTGGTGGTGTCGGAGCTGTTCACCAACGCCGTGCGGCACACCGACAGCGTGAAGGTGACCTGCGAGATCCGGCTCACCGGGCAGCGGCTGCGGCTGGAGGTCACCGACCAGGGCTGCGCGGAGACCGAGCCGCGCGCCCGGTTCTCCGGAATCGACGAGGAGGGCGGGCGCGGGCTGATGCTGGTCGGCGCCCTGGCGGAGGAGTGGGGCGTCCGGCCGGACGAGACCGGGCGCGGCCAGGTGGTCTGGGCCTGTCTGCGCCGCTCCGGGAGAACCGCCGCCCACTGAGCCGCCGGCCCGCGGCCCCGGGACCGCCGGGGCACCGCCCGCCGGGGCGCCCCGCCCCGGTCCGCCTCCCCGCGCCCTCCCGTCCGTCTTCAGGTCCGCTTGCCGTGACGCGTTCCACAGCGCGGGCCGGTGCGGGCCGGATCAGGCCAGGTGGAGCGCGGTCCGGCGGAGATCCGGCAGCATGGGGGAACCGGTTGCCCGGGTAATCCATATCGTAGGGTCAGCAGCATCAGGAGCACCGCCTCGTCGGCGAGAGGGCCGGCGGCCGACACCGAGGAGCGCCCGTGACGCAGACGCCTCAGGTCCCCCGGGCCGAGCAGACCGAGCCCCGGCTCTCGGGTGTGCGGAACTTCCGCGACGTGGGCGGACTGCCGACCGGCGACGGCCGGACGGTCCGGCGCGGGGTGCTCTACCGCAGCGGGCATCTGGCGAAGGCCACCGCCGAGGACGCGGCGTTCCTCTCGTCCCTCGGACTCCACACGGTCTTCGACTTCCGCAATGACGCCGATGTGGCCCTCGACGGCCACGACATCGCGCTCGACGGCGTGCGCCATGTGAACATCCCGCTGACCGACCCCGCCGACGGTGCGGAGTTCTGGCGGATGGTGCGGGACGGCGACCTGGCGCAGCTCCGCGCCGCGCTGGGCGACGGCAAGGCCGCCCTGCGGATGTCGAGCACCTACCGGGTCATCATGAAGACCCGCACCACCGAGCACAGCCGGGTGCTGCACGCGCTCGCCGAGGACAGCGTGCCCGCGCTGATGCACTGCGCGGCGGGCAAGGACCGGGCGGGGCTGTCGGTCGCGGTGACCCTGCTCGCCCTGGGCGTCGAGCGGGACGCGATCGAGGAGGACTACCTCGCGAGCGCCGCCCCGCACCGCCGCTACCGGTTCCGCCGTTCGGACAACTCCCCCGCCGCCCTGACGCCGGAGGTCGAGGATCTCCTGAGCCCGCTCTTCGACGCCCGCCGGGAGTACCTGGCCGCCGCCTTCACGACGATCGAGGAGGAGTGGGGAACGGTCGACGCCTACCTCACCCGGGGGCTGGGCTTCGGGCCCGACCGGCGCGAGCGGCTGCGGGCCCGGATGCTCGACGGCTGAGCCGGCCGGCCGGATCGGCCGACCCGGCTGGATCGGCCGACCCGGCCGCCGGTGCGGACGAGCGGACCCTCCGCACCGGCCGGACCGCCCCGCGGCCCCGCCGCCTCCCTCCCGGCCCGGTCTCAGCCGGCCGTCTCGCGCAGCGCGCGCAGCGACTGCCGCAGCGAGCCGAGAGTGGCGAGGACTGCGGTCGGTTCGTAGCCGCAGTGCGCCATGCAGTTGGCGCAGCGCGGGTCGCGGCCCCGCCCGTAGGCGTCCCAGTCGGTCTCCTCGATCAGCTCCCGGTAGGTGGGGACGTAGCCGTCGCTCATCAGGTAGCAGGGCCGCTGCCAGCCGAAGAGGGAGTAGTTGGGGATGGCCCAGGCGGTGCAGGGGAAGTCCACCCGGCCTTCCAGGAAGTCGAGGAAGAGCGGGCTGTGGTTGAGCCGCCACCGGCGCCGGTTGCCGCCCGCGAAGGCCTTGGCGAACAGCTCGCGGGTCTGGGCGACACCGAGGAAGTGCTCCTGGTCGGGGGCCTTCTCGTAGGCGTAGGCGGGCGAGATCATCATCTCGTCCACCAGCAGCTCGTCGTTGAGGTAGTCGAGGACTTCGATGATGGTCTGCGGGGTGTCCGTGTTGAAGAAGGTCGAGTTGGTGGTGACCCGGAAGCCGCGCCGCTTGGCCTCCTTGATCGCCTCGACGGCCTCGTCGAACACGCCCTCCTTGGCGACGGAGGCGTCGTGCCGCTCGCGCAGCCCGTCGATGTGCACCGCGAAGGCGAAGTAGCGCGAGGGTTCGAATTTCTCGATGTTCTTGCGCAGCAGCACGGCGTTGGTGCAGAGGAAGACGTACTTCCTGCGCGCGGTGAGCTGCCGCACGATCTCGTCGATCTGCGGGTGCATCAGCGGTTCGCCGCCCGCGACGGACACCATGGGCGCGCCCGACTCCAGGACCGCGCCGACGGCCTGGGCGACGGGCATCCGCTGGCGGAGCACCCCAGCCGGGTGCTGGATCTTCCCGCACCCCTCGCACTTGAGGTTGCAGGCGAAGAGCGGTTCCAGCTCGACGATCAGCGGGAACTTCTCCCGGCGGCGGAGCTTCTGGGCGAAGAGATAGGTTCCGACCCGGATGGATTGGCGGAGCGGCATGGCCATCTGGCTCACCTCCTGGGGAGCGGCAGGGAACGGTGCCATTCGTAGAAAGCCGGCAGGACGGTCCGCAGGACGCGGAAGGCCGATATTCCACCGAGCACCGTGCCGCCCCGGGCCAGTTCGCGCTCCGGGGTGTCCACGACCACCCGTACGGCGGCAACGGGACGCGGCCCCGCGGCCAGCGCGGTGCGGAGGACGGCGGCGGACTCCATGTCGGCGGCGATCGCTCCGGTCGCGTGCAGGCGGGCGCGCTCGGCGCCCCGTACGAGGTGGTCGGTACCGGCCAGTGGCCCGGTGTGGACGGCGGTGCCGGACCGGACGCGGGTGAGCCGGGCCAGGGCGCCGGCCAGCGCGGCGGTGCCCGCGCAGGGAACACGCCCGTTCCGGTCGCGGGTCTCGGCGGCGACGACCAGGTCGCCGGGGCGCATCCCCGGGGCGAGCGCCGCGCAGAAGCCGGTGGCGAGGACGGGCGTGCCGGCCGCGTACGGGTCGGCCCGGCGCAGGCCGCGGAGCACGGCGCGTTCGGCGGACCGGGGTCCCATGCCGGTGCGCAGGACGGTCAGGGCGCCGGGTGCGCCGGTCCGGTCGCCGCCGCGCAGGGCGAGCCGTTCGATGCCGAGCGCGCAGGCGATCAGCAGCGTCCCGGGCCCGCCGTCCGCGGCCATCAGGCGTCCCGCGGGCCGGTCCGGGGCGGTCGCCCCACGGCGGTCAGGTACCGGCCGAGGGCGGTGAGCGGGAACACCAGCCGGTAGAGGTGGTAGTTGATGGAGAAGTCCCAGGGGAAGCCGGTGCCGGTGAACTGGGGTTCGTCCCAGGAGCCGTCCTCGCGCTGGGTGCGGGCGAGCCAGCCGATGCCGCGTTCGACGGCTTTGCCGTCCTCCTCGCCGGCGGCGAGCAGGGCGAGGAGGGCCCAGCCGGTCTGGGAGGCGGTGGACTCGCCGCGGGCGATCCATTCGGGGTCCGGGTAGGAGCGCAGGTCCTCGCCCCAGCCGCCGTCCTCGTTCTGGACGCCGTTGAGCCAGTCGACGGCGCGGCGGATCGCGGGGTGCTCCGCGGGGACGCCGGCCGCGACGAGGGCGGGGACGGCGGAGCCGGTGCCGTAGAGGTAGTTGACGCCCCAGCGGCCGAACCAGGCGCCGCTCGGTTCCTGTTCGGCGAGCAGCCAGGCCACGGCGCGCCGGACGCGCGGGTCGGCGGCCAGGCCCTCGGCGGCGAGCATCTCGACGACGTGCGCGGTGACGTCGGCGGACGGCGGGTCGATGACCTCACCGAAGTCGCAGAACGGCAGCCGGTTGGGGAAGGCGCTGGTGTTGTCGGCGTCGAAGGCGCCCCAGGCGCCGTCCGCGGACTGCATGCCGAGGGTCCAGCGGACGGCGCGGCGGACGGCCCGGCCGACCCGCTCGGGGTCGGGGTGGGCGGTGCGGCGGAGAGCGAGGACGACCTCGGCGGTGTCGTCGGTGTCCGGGTAGTTGTCGTTGTGGAACTCGAACGCCCATCCGCCCGGGGGCAGTCCGGGCCGGCGGACGGACCAGTCGCCGGGGCGCAGCACCTGCTCGCCGAGCATCCAGTCGGCGGCTCTGACGAGTGCGGGGTGTCCGGCGGGCAGCCCGGCGTCGGTGAGGGCGATGGTGGCGAGGCAGGTGTCCCAGACCGGGGACTGGCATGCCTCGACCATGCGGCTGGGGCCGCCGCCGGGGCCGGGCGCGTCCTGCCAGACGGCGAACCGGTCGAGCGAGTCGAGCCCGGCGCGCAGCACGGGGTGGTCGAGGTCGTAGCCGAGCAGGTGGAGGGCGATGACCGAGTAGACGGCGGGGGGCTGGATGCCGCCCCAGCAGCCGTCGTTCTCCTGGCGTTCGACGATCCAGCGGGCGCAGGCCCGCAGCGCCGTGCGCCGCAGCGGGGGCGGCGCCACCCGGCGGTAGGCGTGCAGGAGGCGGTCCAGGCGCCGGAAGACGCGGTCCCAGCCGGCGGCGGTGGCCGCGGCGCGGCGTGGCGCGGCCGGGTCCGGGTGGAGTTCGCCGAGGGGGAAGGGGGCGGGGCGCACCGGGCGCAGGGCGGACACGACGGTGAGCGGCACGATGGTCTGCCGGGCCCAGCAGCCGAAGTCGTAGATGTTGAGCGGGAACCACTTCGGCAGGTAGATCATCTCGGGCGGCAGTTCGGGCAGCTGTTCCCAGGGCCACCAGCCGAAGAGCGCGAGCCAGATCCGGGTGAAGACGCGGGAGGCGGCGATGCCGCCGTGCTCGCGCACCCAGGCGGAGGCGGCGGCCATGTGCGGGTCCGCGGGGACGTCGCCGGCGAGCCGGAGGGCGACGTAGGCCTCGATGGTGGCGGAGAGGTCGCCGGGGCCTCCGTGGAAGGTGGCCCAGGTGCCGTCCGGGCACTGGCGGGAACGGATGAAACGGGCCGCGGCATCGGTGGTCCGCCGGTCGCCGATGCCGAGGAACTCGCGGAGCAGCAGGTCCTCGGCGTCCATGGTGACGTTCGTCTCCAGGTCGCCCTTCCACCAGCCCTCGTCGTGCTGCCGGCCGAGCAGGTTCCGCACCGCCCGCGCGGCGGCGCGCTCGGCGGCGGCGGGGTGTCCCGGGGCCCGGGGACGGGAGGGCCCGGGTTCGGGGTTCCGGAGTCCCGGTGAGGGCTGCCGGGCGGGCCGCCGGCCGGGAGGGCGGGGGCCGTGGGCCCGAGCTGCCGTCGGTCGTCGCTGTCATGGCTTCCCCTTCGTGCAGTGAACGCGCTCTGCTGTGCTGGGGTGCGCACCGGCCGCCGCGCGCCGCCCGGGAGGGCGTGCGGCGGCGGCCGGTGACAGCGTTCTATATGTGCCGGCGGTGCTCTCCGCGGACGGCCGCTCCACCGGCCGGTGGAGCGGTCGTCCCGCACGGTGCGTGCCCGGTCATTTCCGCCGCACGACCACGAAGTCCGCGAGGGCGACGAACTGTTCGCGGACGTGCGGATCCAGCTCGACCGAGTCCAGCGCGCCGATCGCGGCGGTGTGCTGCCGCTGCGCCTCCTCCGAGGTCCAGGTGCGGCCGCCGGCCTCCTCGATGAGCGCGGCGCGCTCGGCGAACTCCGTCTCGTCGAAGTCCTCGGTGCGGTCGCTCTTGGCGTCGACGGCGAGGATGGCGGCGAGCCGGTCGGAGGCGGCTCCGCCGGCGGCGAGGGCGGCGACGACCGGCAGGGACTTCTTCCGCTGCCGCAGGTCGCTCCAGGTCTGCTTGCCGGTCGCCTCCGGGTCGCCCCAGATGCCGAGCAGGTCGTCGACCGCCTGGAAGGCGAGACCGAGGTGGTGGCCGTAGGACTCCAGACTGTCGGCGAGGTGGTCGTCGGCACCGCCGAGAACGGCGCCGATGGAGGTGGCGCAGGCGAGCAGGGCGCCGGTCTTGTTGCCCTCCATGCGCAGGCACTCCTCGACGGTGACCCGCTCCCGGTGCTCGTAGGAGATGTCCTGGGCCTGGCCGTCGATGAGCTTGCGGGTCGCGGTGGTCAGCCGTCTCGCGGCACGGGCCGCCTCGGGCGTGCCCATCTCCAGCAGGATCTCCCCCGCCAGGGCGAAGAGGGCGTCACCGACGAGGACGGCGAGGGCGGGACCGTGCACCTTCCAGACGGTGTCGCGGTGGCGGCGCTGCTCGTCGCCGTCCATGAGGTCGTCGTGGAGCAGGGAGAAGTTGTGCACCAGCTCGACGGCGACGGCGCCCGGGACGCCGGTCTCCGCGGCCGCCCCCGCCGCCTCGGCGGAGAGCAGCGCGAGCGCCGGGCGGACCGCCTTGCCGCCGTCGCCCTCGGCGGGGCGGCCCTCGGCGTCGATCCAGCCGAAGTGGTAGGCGGCGACGGTGTCCATGGGCGGTACGAGCCGGGCCACGGCGGCCCGCAGCACCGGCGTGGCGAGCGTCCGTCCGCGCAGCAGCAGCGCGGCGACATCCGCGGTGTCGATGGCGGGTTGCGCCGTATTCACTGTCTCTCCTTCGGTTCCTCTGCGGTCGTGGGTGCCGGGCCGCGCGTCTGCCTCCTCTGGCCCCGGGGGCCGCGCCTCCGGGGTCGGCACGGGGTGCGCGGGCCGGGGGTCGCGGCGTGGGACGTGCCGGTCATGCGGCCCTGCCTTCCTGGGTGCGTGCCCGCGGCGTGCGCCCCGGGACGGGCGGGTGGGGCGGTGACGGCCGCGGTGCCGCCGCCCCGGACGGTTCCGGGAGCCGGGCGGCGGTACGGGCTGCCGCGCGGTGCCGGTGCTCCGTCCCGTGGCGTGGTGTCGGCATCAGGCAGCCTCCTGCTGGGGTCCACCCGGCCGGGGCCCGGGGGCGGGTCCGGATGGGTGCGGACGGTGCGGAGGTGGCGCAGGGCCGCGGCGGCGGCGGTGGCGCCGCTGCGGGCCGCGCCCTCCATCGTGGCGGGCCACCCGGTGGCGGTCCATGCCCCGCGAGCTGGAGGCCGGGGACGCGGGTGGGGGCGGGCGGGCGGAGCCGTCCGGTGCCGGGGGCGGGGTCGAAGGTGGCGGCGCGCTCGCGGGTGACGAAGAAGTCGGCGACCCGCGCGTTCCGGGTGCCGGGCAGCAGCCGCTCCAGCTCGGGCAGGAAGCGGCGGCGGAGCTCCGCGACGGGCAGGTCGATGATGTCTCCGGCGGCCGACTGCGACAGGGCGAGGTACTGGGCGCCGCCGGTGAGCCCGGAGGGCTCCGTCCGGTCGAAGACCCATTGGACGGGGCTGCCCAGCGCGGCGAGGAAGGGGCGGCGCAGCACCCTGCGATCGTAGACGACATGGACGTTGAGGATCGGCGCGGTCCCGATGTCCAGCAGCCGCCCGGGATCGTCCAGGGCGCCGCCGGGCAGCAGCCGGTGCGCCTCGTCCTGCGGCACGGCGAGGACGACGGTGTCGGCGCGCAGCGTCTCCGGGCCGCCGGGGGCGGTGACGGCGACCCGCCAGCCGCCGGAGCCGGCGCCCCGGCGGTGCAGCGCACGGGCGCGGGTGCGGAGCAGGACGCGCACGCCGGCGCCCTCCAGGGCCCGGCGGGTGCGGGTGTCGTGGAGTTCGCCGAGCGGCACCCGGGCCCGGCCGATGTCCGCCGCGCCCGGTGCGGAGAGCAGCCCGGTGCGGAAGACCATGGCGGCCAGGGCCAGGGACGCCCGGTCGGCGGGGGCGTTGAGGGTAGCGACGCCGATGAGGTCCCACAGCGCCTCCACCGCGCGCGGGGACTGGCCCTGCCGGCGGAGCCAGCCGCCGAAGTCGGTGCCGTCGAGCGCCGGGTCGGCGGGGTCGAGGCGGCGCAGGGCGAGCGCGGCGCGGGCGGCTGCGGCGCGCTCGGCCGGGGAGAGGTGCGGATAGCGGGCGAGGGAGCCCGCGAGGTGCAGCGGTACGGGCAGCGCGGCGCGGCGCAGCCGTCCGGCGCGGTTCCGGGCGGCGTCGAGGACGGGCACGTCGAGGCGGTGCTGGACGGGCGCCAGGCCGGCGGCCCCGATGCGCTCCAGGAGCGCGCGGTAGGCGGTGCAGCAGCGCAGGTGGACGTGCTGGCCGTTGTCGGCGGTGAGGTCACCGGCCGGGGAGGAGCGGCGGAAGGAGAAGGCTAGTCCGCCGAGACGCGGCCGGACCTCGGTGAGGGTGACGCGGACACCGGCGTCGGCGAGCGCGAGGGCGGCGGCCGTGCCGGCGATGCCGCCGCCGACGACGACGGCGGTGCGCCCGGCGGCCCGGTACGGGCCGGGGCGGCGGCGGGCGGCGGCCGGGCCGGGCCGGGCGGGGACGGTTCGGGGACCGGCGGGCGCATCAGGCGCGTCCTCCGGCCCGGCCGGCGCGGTGGCGGGCGGTGCGGCGGGTGATGTGCCGGGCGTCCAGGCCGGACAGGCCCCGCACGGCGACGTACGCCTTCTCGGGGGCGGGCAGGGAGACCCGGCCGTGCAGGACGGCCTCGGGGTCGCGGGCGATGCGGTCCAGCAGCCGGCGGTAGATGCCGGCCATGGCGGCGACGCAGGCGCCGCTGCGCCGGTCGAGGAGCGGCAGCAGCCGGAAGCCCTCGGTGAACAGGGCGCGGGCGCGCCGCGCCTGGTAGTGGACGAGGCCGGTGAAGTCGGCGCCGGCCGGCGGCACGGGGGTGTGGAAGCCGGCGGTGCAGCCGAACTTGGCGAGGTCGTCGGCGGGGAGGTAGAGGCGGCCGTGGGCGGCGTCCTCGCGGATGTCCCGAAGGATGTTGGTGAGTTGGAGGGCGAGGCCGAGGGTGTCGGCGTACTCGGGGGCGCGTTCGGTCTCGCGGGCGCTGTGGCCGTGGGGGCTCGTGACCCCGAATACGCCGAGGGACAGCCGGCCGATCGTGCCGGCGACCCGGCGGCAGTACGTCCGGAGGTCGTCCCAGGTGTCGTAGGTCTCGCCGCGCACGTCCATCAGGACGCCGTCGATGAGTTCGTCGAGCGCGGCCAGGGGGATCGGAAAGCGCTCGGCGGCGTGGGTGAGGGCGACGGCGACGGGGTCGGTGTCGTCGGTGCGGACGCCGCCGTCGCGCACCCGTGCGAGGAGGGCGCGGGTGTCGTCCAGGCGGGCGAGCTTGGCGGACGCGGGGAGGTCGCCGTCGCCGATGTCGTCGACGCGGCGGGAGAAGGCGTACAGCGCCGACATGGCCTGCCGTTTGCCGGGCGGCAGCAGGCGGATGCCGTAGGCGAAGTTGCGGGCCTGGTGCCCGGTGACGGTCTCGCAGTAGCGGTAGGCGGCGAGCACCGGCGCCGGTACGGAAGCGGACGCGGGTGCGGATGCGGAGGCCGACGGGGTCACGGTCCGGCTCACCCCTCTCTTCGCAGTGTGGCGGCCGCCGCGCGCAGAAGGGCGGTTCGGGTGGGCCTGGGCGGTCCGGGCAGGACGTCGTGGCCGGCGGCGGCGATGGCGGCCAGCGCCGCCCTGCCGCCCGCCACGAAGCCGGCGAGCAGCAGCTTGAGCCGTCCGGAGACGCTCCCCACGAGCGGTGCGCCCTCGTCCAGCAGGGCGCGGGCGCGGTCGGCCTCGTGGCGGACGAGGGCACGCACCCGCGCGTTGCCGGTGGGGCGGCGCAGATCGTCCTCCCGGACGCCGAAGCGCTCCATGTCCTCGGCGGGAAGGTAGACGCGGCCGCGGGCGAGGTCCTCGGCGACGTCCTGGAGGTGCTCGGTGATCTGCAGGGCGGTGCAGACGGCGTCGGAGCGGCGGACACGTTCGGGGCTGGTCGTGCCGGTGACGGCGAGGACGAGCCGGCCGACGGGGTTGGCGGAGAGCTCGCAGTAGGCCAGCAGGTCCTCGTAGCGGGGGCAGCGGTGGACGTGCTGGTCCCGGCGGTTGGCGGCGATGAGGTCGAGGAACGGCCCGGGGGTGAGCCGGTGGCGGCGCACGGCCGGGGTGAGGGCGCGGAGCAGGGGTGGCGCGGGCTGCCGCCGGGGTGAAGACGCGGCGGAGGTCGGTCTCGACGGCGTCGAGCAGGGCGAGCCGGTCGCCGTCGGCGCCCGGGCCGGCGCCGAGCAGGGCGGCGTCCGTGCCGCCGGGGGCGAGGTCGCCGTCGCCGATGTCGTCGACGAGGCGCGCGTAGCCGTAGACGGCCATGAGGTCGGCGCGCCAGAGGCGGGGCAGGAAGAACGGGGCGACGGGGAAGTTCTCGTGCGCGGCCTTCTCCAGCACGGCCCCGGGATGCGGTTCCGTGCCGGCGGTCACCGGGGCCCGCCCGGTGCCCGGCGCACGGCGCCGCGGGCGGCCGGCGGCGGGGTGCGCCGCGGGACGGCGGCGTCCCGGAGCTGAGGGGTTCCCGTAGCCATGGCCGTCACATCCCCTGTTCTACACCGTCCACCCAGAACATACGATTTCGGACACGCCGCCCGTGGGACGCGCCCCCGGTACCGTACGCGTGGGCCGATGCCGCGGCGTTTGGGAGGACTTGCCCGTGAATCGACGCCGCCCAGCCTAGGCGATGCGGGCCCGGCCGGCGCACCGTGGCGGGTGGTGGCGCGGGCCTTTCGCCCGGGGCGCGAGGGGCGGGCCGGGTCCGGCGGGGCGGAGGGTCGCCGGACCCGCCGGACCGCCGGATCCTCCACCCATCCGGATGTCAGCCGAAGAGGCCGGCCACGACCATGCGCACGGTGCGGTCGGTGAGGGCTTCCCACTGCCCGGCCGGGAGCCCGGCGAGCGGCCCGTCGAGGAGGAGCTGGGCCAGGCCGTGCACGGCGGCCCAGGCCGCCATCTCCGCGCCCGGGCGGGCCGCCGGGGGCATCCGCCCGGCGGCGACGGCCGCGTCGAGCGTGTCGGTGAGCACCCGGAAGGCGCTGTACCGGGGCTCGTCACCGGGCGGCGCGGCCCCCGCGAACGCCGCCCGGACGCCATCGGCCCCGGGGGCGTCGGCCGGGATACGCCGGAAGGCCGTGCGGTAGAGGCCGGGGTTCTCGACGGCGAAGCGGACGTAGCCGCGGCCGATGGCGGCCAGCCGGCGCTCGGCCTCCTCGCCCGGGTCGGGAAGCGGCGGCACCTCGCGCACCGCTTCCAGCATGAAGGCCGCCAGCGCCTGCTGGCCACGGGCCTTCACCTGCCAGAGCAGGTCGCCGTGGCCGGAGAAGTGCCGGTAGGCGGCGGTGGGCGACACCCCGACGCGGCGGGCGGCCTCGCGGAGGACGACCCGTTCGGGACCGCCTTCGACGGCGAGTTCGACGGCGGCGCCGATCAGCGCGTTCCGCAGATCGCCGTGGTGGTAACCGGTCTTGCCGCCGCTGCCTTTCGCCATGTCTTCATCCTGCCCCATGTTGACAGCAGTAACATCCTCTGCCACCTTGCATGTTACTACCGTAAACATCAGAGGGGGATTCCCGTGTTGGACCGCATCGCCGAGTTGGCCCTGCACCGGGCCAGGCTCGTCCTGACCGTGACCGCGGTGGTGGTGGTCGCGATGGCGGCGCTGGGCTTCGGCGCCTTCGGCAAGCTGCTCAGCGGCGGCTTCGACGATCCGGCCTCACCGTCGAGCCGTGCCCAGGTGCTGATCGACGAGGAGTTCGGCGGAGAGCCCGGCCTGCTGCTGCTCGTGCGCGCGGACAGCGGCCGCATCACCGCACCCGCCGCCGAGCGCGCGGGCCGGGACCTCGCCGCCGCGCTGCGGAGGGAACCGGGGGTCTCGGGCGTCGTGTCCGCCTGGGACGAGGGGGGTTCGGCGCTCGTTTCCCGCACCGGCGACCAGGCGCTGGTCGCCGCCCGTGTCGAGGGGGGCGACTCCCAGGCCGGCGAGCGCACCGCGGAACTCGTCGAGCGCTACACCGGCGACCGGGGCCCGGTCTCCGTGGAGGCCGGCGGGCGGGAGGCCGTCGGCCACGACATCTCCGGGCAGGTGTCCCGGGACCTCGCCCTGGCCGAGGCCGTCGCCGTGCCCGTGACGCTCGTGCTGCTCGTCCTCGCCTTCGGCAGTCTGGTGGCCGCCCTGCTGCCGCTGGTCATCGGGGTGATCGCGATCTTCGGCACCTTCGCCGAACTCTTCGTGCTGGGCAGCGTCACCGAGGTCTCGGTCTTCGCCGTGAACATCACCACCGCCCTCGGCCTCGGGCTGGGCATCGACTACGCGCTGCTGCTGGTCAGCCGGTTCCGGGAGCAGCTCGCCGCCGGCGCGGAGATCCCCGAGGCGCTGCACCGCACCGTGCGGACCGCGGGCCGCACCATCGCCTTCTCCGCGGCCACCGTGATCGCCGCGCTCGCCGCCCTGCTGCTCTTTCCGCCGTACTTCCTGCGCTCCTTCGCCTACGCGGGCATCGGCGTGGTGGCCATCGCGGCCGTCGCGGCGCTCTTCGTCGTCCCCGCGCTGCTCGCCGTGCTGGGCCACCGGGTGGCCCGCAGCCGCTTCCCGTGGGCGCGGGGCGGCGGCGCACACTCCGCCGTCTGGGGCCGGCTCGCGGCCGTGGTGATGCGCCGCCCCGCGCTCACCGCGCTGCCGGTGCTCGCCCTGCTGCTGGCCTCGGCCGCCCCGCTCCTCGGTGTCACCTTCGGCACCCCCGACGAGCGGGTGCTGCCCGAGGACGCCCAGAGCCGCCGGGTGGCGGCAGCGCTGGACCGGGACTTCCCGGCCGGTGACCGGGAGGCGCTGAGGATCGTCCTGGACGGAGCCGTACCGCGGCAGGAGCTCACCGGCTACGCACGGGAGGTGGCCGCGCTCGACGGCGTCACCCGGGTCACCACCGCCGGCGGCAGCTACGCCGGGAGCGGCGCCGGTGCGGACGCGGCCGCCGCCGGACCGGGGAACCCGGCGCTCGGCCGGCCCGGCGTCCAGCAGCTCACCGTCGTCCACGCCCTGGCGCCCCGGTCGGACGACGCGCAGGACCTGGTCCGGGCCGTGCGGGCCGTGGAGGCACCGCCGGGGGCGGAGGCGCTGGTCGGCGGCGAGGACGCCCGGCTCGTGGACGCCAAGCACGCGATCGGCTCCCGGCTCCCGGCCGCCGCCGGGCTGATCGCCGTCACCACCTTCGTCCTGCTGTTCCTCTTCACCGGCAGCGTCGTCCAGCCGCTGCGGGCCCTGCTGCTCAACGCCCTCAGCCTCGGGGCGGCCCTGGGCGCCATGGTGTGGATCTTCCAGGAAGGGCATCTGTCGGGGCTGCTGGGCTTCACACCGCAGCCGACCGACACCTCGATGACCGTCCTGCTGTTCTGCGTCGCCTTCGGCCTCTCCATGGACTACGAGGTCTTCCTCGTCAGCCGCATCAAGGAACTGCGGGACGCGGACCCGGAGGCCGCCCCGGCCGCCGCCGTCACCGGCGGGCTGGCCCGCACCGGGCGGATCGTGTCCATGGCCGCCGGCCTGCTGGCGGTGAGCTTCTTCGCCTTCGGCACCGGCGAGGTCAGCTTCATCCAGATGTTCGGACTCGGCACCGGACTCGCCATCCTCATCGACGCCATCGCCGTACGGGGCGTCCTGGTACCGGCCGCCATGCGGCTGCTGGGCCGGTCGGCCTGGTACGCGCCCGCGCCGCTGCGCCGGCTGCACCGGCGGATCGGGCTGACGGAGGGGGAGGCGCCGCCCGGGCCCGGGGCCGCCGAGGAGTCCCGTCCGCTCACGGGGGTGCGGACGGGCTGACACGGCGGAGCCCCCGCCGGGACGGTGCACCGTCCCGGCGGGGGCTCCGTGGTGCGCGGGCGGGCGCGGTGTGCCGGGCTACTTCCCGGACTCCTTCTCGTACGCCTTGATCACCTCGTCGGTCGGCCCGTCCATGACGAGCTCGCCCCGCTCCAGCCACAGCACCCGCTCGCAGGTGTCCCGGATGGACTTGTTGTTGTGGCTGACCAGGAAGACCGTGCCGGCCTCCTTGCGCAGCTCGCGGATGCGGGCCTCGGAGCGCTTCTGGAACTTGCGGTCACCGGTGGCCAGCGCCTCGTCGATCATCAGGACATCGTGGTCCTTGGCCGCGGCGATGGAGAAGCGCAGCCGGGCCGCCATGCCGGAGGAGTACGTGCGCATCGGAAGGGTGATGAAGTCGCCCTTCTCGTTGATCCCGGAGAAGTCGACGATGTCCTGGTAGCGCGTGCGGATCTGCTCGCGGGACATGCCCATCGCCAGGCCGCCGAGGATGACGTTCCGCTCCCCGGTGAGGTCGTTCATGAGGGCCGCGTTGACGCCCAGCAGGGAGGGCTGGCCGTCGGTGTAGACCTTGCCGCGCTCGGCGGGCAGCAGCCCGGCCACGGCCTTCAGCAGGGTGGACTTGCCGGAGCCGTTGGAGCCGATCAGGCCGATGGCCTCGCCGCGGTAGGCGACGAAGGAGACGCCCCGTACGGCGTGGACCTCCCGCATCCCGGCCGGGGCCTTGCGGCGGATCAGCCGGTTGAGGGCGGCGGTGGCGCTGCCCTTGCCGCGCGGGCCGCCGTTGACCCGGTAGACGATGTGGAGGTCGTCGGCGATGACGGTGGGGACGCGCTGTGCGGGGGCGCCGCCGGCGTGGGTCTCGCTCTGCTGCTCAGCCACGGCCGTAACGCTCCTCAGCCTTCCAGAAGTAGATGAAACCGCCGATGCCGGCGAACAGCGCCCAGCCGAGGGCCAGGGCCCAGACGTGGTTGGGCAGGTACTCGTTGCCATAGCCGTCGATCAGCGCGAACCGCATCAGGTCCATGTAGACGGCGGCGGGGTTGGCGAGCATAACCTCGGCCAGCCAGCCGGGGGCGTGGGCCTTGGAGAGCATGTAGTCCAACGGGAACATCACACCGGACGCGTACATCCAGGTCCGGGTGACGAAGGGCATCAGCTGGGCAAGATCCGGGGTCTTGGCGCCCAGCCTGGCCATGGCCATGGCCAGGCCGGAGTTGAAGACGAACTGCAGAGCGAGGGCCGGCAGCACCAGGAACCACGACAGCCGTGGATAGTGCCCGAAGGCAGCCAGCACGAGGACCAGGACGATCATGGAGAACATCAGCTGCTGGAGCTGCTGGAGCGAGAAGGAGATCGGAAGCGAGGCCCGGGGGAAGTGCAGCGCCCGCACCAGCCCGAGGTTCCCGGAGATCGACCGCACTCCCGCCATCACCGAGCTCTGGGTGAAGGTGAAGACGAAGACACCGGTTACGAGGAACGGGACATAGACATCGTGATCCATGCCTCCGCGCGCACCCAGCAACAACCCAAAGATCAGGAAATACACGCCCGCGTTCAGCAGCGGTGTCGCCACCTGCCAGATCTGGCCCAGCTTCGCCTGGCTGTACTGGGCGGTCAGCTTGGCCTGCGAGAAGGCGAGGATGAAGTGGCGCCGCCCCCACAGCTGCCGGACGTAACTCAGCAAGGAGGGCCGGGCCCCGCTCACCGTCAGGCCGTACTTGGCGGCGAGCTCGGCCGGGGACAGGCCGTCGTCGGGGGAAGGCGGGGCGCTCACCGCGACCGCACCTTTGTGCGATGTCGTCTCACTCACAAGTGGAAACTTTCGCTCTCTAGATACGCAGCCAGAAGGAACAACGCAGCCATGTGGGGCCGGCCCCGGCTCGGCCCGGTCCCCGGGATACGTCCGATGCTCTCAGGGGTAGAGCTTGTCAGATGATGGGAGGCCGGCCCAGTCGGGTCAGGCGCCATACCGTACGCCACTTCATGGGACGGCGCGGTCCGCAGGGTGACCGCCAGCCCTCGGCGAAGCCCCCGAACCAGGCGCGCAGGGCCGGGCCGGACGGGCGGCGCACCAGGGTGAGCAGCAGCCACACCCCCAGGTACAGCGGTACGAGCGGCAGCGGAAGGTTGCGGCGGGCCAGCCAGACCCGGTTGCGGGCCACCATGCGGTGATAGACCGCGTGCCGGCTGGGGGCCGTGGTGGGGTGGAAGAGCACCAGGTCGGACCGGTAGTCGATCATCCACCCAGCGTCCAGGGCCCGCCAGGCGAGGTCGGTTTCCTCGTGGGCGTAGAAGAAGTCGTCCGGCAGCCCGCCGACCTGCTGGAAGACGGCCGTGCGGACCGCGTTGGCCCCGCCCAGGAAGGTGGTCACCCGGGAGGAGCGCATCGGGTCGGAGGCGCGCAGCCGGGGGACGTGGCGGCGCTGGGTGACCCCGGTGTCGGGGTCGGCGATCCGGAAGCTGACGATGCCCAGCTCCGGGTCGGCGGCGAACGCCTGCCGGCAGAGTTCGGCGGTGTCGGTGTTCGGCAGCAGGCCGTCGTCGTCGAGGAAGAGCAGGACGTCGACGTCGCGGCCGCCGGGCCCGAAGGCCTCGATGCCGACATTGCGCCCGGCGGGGATGCCGACGTTCTCGGGCAGCTCGATGGTCCTGACGGTCAGATCGGGCACCATCAGCTCGGGCAGCGGCGAGCCGTTGCCCACGACCACGACCTCGATCGGGTCGCCGTCCTGCTTGGCGACCGAGTCGAGGAGCGCGCGCAGCTCCTCGGGGCGGTTGCCCATGGTGAGGACCACCGCCCCGAGCCTCATCGCGGGGGCGCTCACTTCAGCCTGCTGGAGGCCAGGACGGACACGAGGTGGAGCAGCGTCTGCAGCATCGCGATGCCGGCCAGGACGGCGACCCCGAGCCGGGAGAAGAACAGGTCGTCCCGGACCGCGTCGAGGACCGCCAGCAGCAGGATCAGCAGGGATGCCTCGACGCCGAGCACGAGCCGGTGGAACTTGAGCGCCGCGGCCGCCCGGCGGGCCATCGCCACACCGGACGAGCGCGGCTCGGACGCCGCCTCCTTGACGGGCGGCAGCCCGCCCTGGTGGCGGGCGACGCCGACGAGGTCCGTCTCGGCCTTGATCAGGACGGCGCCGAGGGCGGCCAGGGTGCCGAGGAACGCCCACAGCCAGTCGATGCGCCCCTCGCCCCACAGGTCGGCGGCGCGCATCCCGAAGCCGACGAGCACCGCGGCGTCGCACAGATAGGCACCGACCCGGTCGAGGTAGACCCCGCCGAGGGAGAACTGCTTCTTCCAGCGGGCCACCTCGCCGTCGACGCAGTCCAGCAGCAGGTAGAGCTGGACCGCCAGCACGCCGAGCACGGCACCGGTGATCCCCGGCACCAGCAGGGCCGGGGCGGCGAGGACGCCGAAGACGGTCATCACGTAGGTCAGCTGGTTGGGCGTGACCCGCGTGTTCACCAGGTGCCGGTCCACACGCAGCGAGAGTTCGCGCATGTAGAGCCGGCCGGCCCAGTGCTCGCCGCTCCGCCGGTCCTTCACGCCCGGGGGGTGAACGACCGGGCGGAGTTCAGCTACTGATGGCTTTGGCATAGTCGGCGTAAGCGTCCCTGATCTGGTCGGTGGAGAGGTTCCGGTGCTCCAGGATCGTGTAGCGCCCGGGGCGGGTCTTGGGCGCGAACTCCACGGCCTTGACGAACTCCTCGTCGGTGAAGCCGATCTCGCCGGGGAGCACCGGCAGACCGTGCCGCCGCAGCACCTCGACCATGTGCGCGGACTGCTCGCGGGCGCCGCGCAGATGCATCGCGAAGGCGGCGCCGAGCCCGCACTGCTCGCCGTGGGCGGCGGCGCGCTTGGGGTAGAGCAGGTCGAGTGCGTGGTTGATCTCGTGGCAGGCGCCGGAGGCGGGCCGGCTGTCGCCGGCGACCGACATGGAGATGCCGGTCATGACCAGGCCCTCGGCGAGCACGGTGAGGAAGTCGTCGTCCCCGCAGCCGCCGGGGTGGCGCAGCACCGCCTCGCCGGACTGCCGGGCCATGGCGGCGGCCAGGCCGTCGATCTGCTCGCCGGTCTCCCGGTGGGACAGCTCCCAGTCGGCGACGGCGGAGATGTTGGAGATGACGTCGCCGACGCCGGAGCGGACGAAGCGGATCGGGGCCTCGCGGATCACATCGAGGTCGATGACGATCGCGATGGGGTTGGGCACCCCGTAGGAGCCGCGGCCCGCGTCGTTGTCGAGGGTGGCGACCGGCGAGCAGAGACCGTCGTGCGAGAGGTTCGTCGCGACGGCGACCAGCGGGAGGCCGATCCGCGCCGCGGCGAACTTCGCACAGTCGATGATCTTGCCGCCGCCCATGCCGACGACCGCGTCGTAGTGGCCGGACTTCATGGCGTCGGCCAGCTTGATCGCCTCGTCGAGGGTGCCGCCGCCGACCTCGAACCAGGCCGCTCCCGGCAGCGCCGGCGCGAACCGCTCGCGCAGCGCCGCCCCGGAGCCGCCGCTGATCGCGATGGCCAGCTTGCCGGAGGCGGAGATCCGCTGGTCGACGAGGAGCCCCGCCAGGTCGTCCAGTGCGCCGGCGCTGATGTCGACGACGACCGGGGACGGAATGAGACGGGTCAGTACCGGCACGCGATCTCCCGTCCACGGGCGAGGTCGTCGTGGTTGTCGATCTCGACCCACTGGACATCGCCGATCGGGGCGACGTCGATCTTGAAGCCGCGGTTGACCAGCTCCTGGTAGCCGTCCTCGTAGTAGAGGTCGGGGTCCTTCTCGAAGGTGGTCTTCAGCGCGTCGGCCAGCTCGGCGGCGGCCTCGGCCTCGATCAGGGTGACGCCGATGTACTCGCCGGTGGCCTCGGCGGGCTCCATGAGCTTGGTGATGCGCCGGACGCCCTTCTCGGGGTCCGTGATGACCTTCATCTCCTCGTCGGCGAGGTTCTTCACCGTGTCGAGGGCGAGGATGATCTTCTGCCCCTGACCGCGGGCGGCGAGCAGGGTCTTCTCGACGGAGACGGGGTGCACGGTGTCGCCGTTGGCAAGGATCACGCCCTGGCTGAGGACGTCACGGGCGCACCAGAGGGAGTAGGCGTTGTTCCACTCCTCGGCCTTGTCGTTGTCGATCAGGGTGATCTTGAGGCCGTACTTCTTCTCCAGGGCCTCCCGGCGCTCGTACACGGCCTCCTTGCGGTAGCCGACGACGATGGCGACCTCGGTC
Organism: Streptomyces sp. MNU89; assembly: GCF_020982505.1. Classification (NCBI taxonomy): domain Bacteria; kingdom Bacillati; phylum Actinomycetota; class Actinomycetes; order Kitasatosporales; family Streptomycetaceae; genus Streptomyces; species Streptomyces sp. MNU89. The sequence continues at coordinate 1,236,420 of NZ_JAJKLL010000001.1, forward strand.
AGGCCGACCTCGGCGAAGTTGCCCAGGGCGATGTCGAGGACGGTGGTCGCCTCGGGGTTGTCCGCGGGGCCCACCGGCACCAGAGCCTTGGGCAGGGTGTCGGTGTAGGGGCGCAGACGCCGTCCGGCGCCGGCTGCCAGCACGAGGCCGATCATGCGGGTTCTCCTGTTTCGTCGTGTACGGCGGGTGCTCCGGAGGAGACCCAGAAGCGGATGCTCTCGATGAGCACCGCGAGCGCGATGACCGCGGCCAGGGCGGTCATCGCGATGGTGAAACCTGTGGCGGGGAGGAGGGCGGCGGCGGCCGTGACCGCGAGGACCCGTCCTTCCTGTCCCCCGACCGCCCGTACCAGCCAGGCCGGCGGGGCGCCGGTGCCGCCGCGGATGCGGTACACCGTGTCGTAATGATGATAGGCGGCGGCCGCCACCAGCCCGAACGCCGCGGGCAGGGCGCCGTCCGTCTCCGCGCGGGCCGCCAGCACCAGGATGGTGCCGTACTCGGCCGTGCGGAAGAGCGGGGGGACGAGCCAGTCGAGGGGGCCGGTGAGCGGACGGGCGACGGCGAGGCCGGACAGGGCCGCGTAGCCGAGGGCCGCGACGGCCGGCCAGGGGCCGCCGGACGGGGTGAGGGAGGCCGTGAGCAGGATCAGCGCCGTGGCGAGCAGGGCCGCGGCGGGCGCGCCGAGGAGGGCGGGCAGCGTGCGGGCCGGGGCCCGCAGGGCGCGGGCGGCGGCCTCGGCGAGCGGTCCCGAGTCGGCGAGGTCGGCCAGGGCCCGCCCGGCGCGGACGGTGCGGGGGCCGCGGCGGGCGAGGGAGCGCAGCAGCCGTCCGGCGGTGGTGTAGCAGGCGGCGAGCGCGCAGCCGATGAGCAGGACGGTGAAGACGGTGCGGGGGGTGGTGAGCGCCGTCAGGACGGCGATCAGCGCCCAGCGCTCCCCGATGGGCAGCACGATCATGCGGCGGACCCAGACGGTCCAGCCGACGCTGTCGAGCCTGCCGGAGAGCGCGGCGGCGGGGCTGGCGTTGCCGGGTGCGTCGTGGTCCGCCTCGTTGAAGGCGAAGTCGACGACGTGCCGCACGGTCTGCAGGATCATCGCCGCCAGCGCGAGGGCCCAGACGTCGTCACCGCCCCGGGCCGCGCCGAGCGCCAGGCCCGCGTAGAAGGCGTACTCCTTGGCCCGGTCGAAGGTGGCGTCGAGCCAGGCGCCGAGCGTGGAGTACTGGAGCGAGTAGCGGGCGAGCTGGCCGTCGGTGCAGTCGAGGACGAAGGAGAAGAGGAGCAGCAGCCCGGCGGCGGCGAAGCCGGGGCGGGTGCCCGTCGCGGCGCAGCCGGCGGCGATCAGCGCGGTGACCAGCGAGGCGGTGGTGACCTGGTTCGGCGTGAGGCCGCGGCGGGCGCACCAGCGGGCGAGATAACGGGAGTAGGGGCTGACGAAGAAGGTCGTGAAGAAGCCGTCGCGGGCCTTCACGGCGGTGCGCAGCCGCACCTGCTCGTCGTCGGTCTCCGCGAGGGCGGCGAGGGCCTGTTCTCGTTCCCCGGGGCCTTCGGGCACGGTGGCGGTCAGCACGCCGAGTTCGGGCCGGTGGACCTGTTCCCCGGCGGCGGCGAGGGCGGCGGCGGCCGCGTCGGGGACGGAACCGGCCGTCGCCCGGGGGACGGCGCCCTCCCCGGCGGGGGGCGCGGCCGGCCCGGCCGCGGGCGCGGCGAGGGCGCGCAGCAGGGCCGCGCGGGCGGCGGGCTGTGCCGTGACGGCGCCGGGGACCGCGGCGGCCGGGAAGCGGGGGTCGGTCAGCGCCAGCCGCAGCGCGTGCCGGTGGGCGACGAGGCGGGTGTCCACCACGGCCACGCGCTCCCCGGCGGGGACGGCGCCGACCCGGGCGGCCAGGTCGCCGTCGTCCGCCGCCGTGACCACGGTGAAGCCCAGCGCGCGGAGGTCACTCGGCAGTTGCTCCCCGGCGACCGGTGGACCGGTGAGGATGGCGGTCGACAGACGAACTCACTCCTTGGCAACTGGCATGACCGGGGCGCGGCACACGGGGGCCGCGGGCAGGCTCCACCCGGCTTCTCACCGTGGGTGGCACGTCGGCAGAGGCTATCCGATCGGCGGAAGCCGCCGTTCATCGGCCGTTTACCCGTGGCCGGACGGGGGCAGGCACTTCCGGCCATCCCGGCCATCCCGGTCATACGAAGCCTCCCGGGCTGCCGGAGCCGCGGGCGCCTCCGGCCCGGCCCGGCCCCGGCTCTCCTCCCGGGCCGGGGACACCGGGCGCGGCATCCCGTCCGCCGGCCGGAGCCGCGGGCGCGAACGCGCAGGCCGGGGACGATGACAACGGTGTTCGGTGCCATGTTTGCGGATACCCCCGGCCCGTAGTTCACTGGCCGGGCGGCACGGCGGGCACGGCCGCCGGCGCGCGGACGGAGGGCGGTTCGATGGGGGCAGGACACGGCCACGGGCCGGTCGGCGGTGCCTCGCCGGCCCGTACGGGCACCGCCGCCGCGGCGCACCGGGGCCGGCTGCGCATCGCCCTCGGGCTGACCCTGACGGTGTTGTTCGCCCAGCTGGCGGGCGGGCTGATCACCGGCTCCCTCGCCCTGCTGGCGGACGCCGGGCACATGGCCACGGACGTCGTCGGGCTCGCCATGGCGCTGCTGGCCATCCGCTTCGCCAACCGCCCGGCGAGCGAGCAGCGCACCTTCGGCTACGCGCGCGCCGAGATCCTCGCCGCGCTCGCCAACTGCCTGCTGCTGTTCGGGGTCGGCGGCTTCGTGCTGTACGAGGGCGTGGAGCGGCTGTTCCGGCCCACCGCGGTGGAGGGCGGACTCGCCGCCGTGTTCGGCGGGATCGGCCTGGTGGCGAACGTCATCTCGCTGCTGGTGCTGATGCGCGGGCAGCGCGAGAGCCTCAACGTCCGGGGGGCCTTCCTGGAGGTGCTGGCGGACACCCTGGGCTCCGTCGCCGTGATCGTCTCGGCCCTGGTGATCACCGTCACGGGGTGGCAGCGGGCGGACGCGGTGGCCTCCCTCGTGATCGGCCTCATGGTGGTGCCGCGCGCGTGGAAGCTGCTGCGTGAGGCGGTGGACGTGCTGCTGGAGGCGGCACCGCGCCATGTGGACATGGCTTCGGTGCGGAAGCACATGCTCGCCCAGCCGGGCGTGGAGGACGTGCACGACCTGCATGTGTGGACGATCACCTCGGGGCTGCCGGTGCTGTCGGCGCACGTGGTGGTCAGCCCGGAGGTGCTGGACGCGCTGGGCTACGAGAAGCTCCTGCACGAGCTGCAGGGCTGCCTGGACCGGCACTTCGACGTGGAGCACTGCACCTTCCAGCTGGAGCCGGGCGGGCACGCGGAGCACGAGGCGGGCCTGTGCCACTGAGGCCGCCGCGCCGGGCTCCCCCCGTCTTCTCCGCGTCGCGTCCGCCTCTCCTCGTTCCGTCCGCCCGGGGCGGGACCGGCACACGCCGGGATACCCCGTCAAGAGGTGGCAAGTGGCCCTTTTGGGCATCATTCGGGTGTACCTCCGGATACCCGGCGAAGCGGGCCGCCCGGTCCGTACGGCAGACTGGTTCGTCGTAGCCGAACCGAAGGATGGCCATGCCGACCACACCAGCCACGACGGCTGAGACCCGCTCCCAGCACCCCGCCGGGGAAGCGGGACCGGTGCCGGGGGGCACCGCTGAACCGATCATGCTCGAACTGGTCGACGAGAGCGGCGTGACCACCGGCACCGCGGAGAAGCTCTCCGCGCATCTGCCGCCCGGACGGCTGCACCGGGCCTTCTCGGTCTTCCTCTTCGACTCCGCGGGGCGGCTGCTCATCCAGCAGCGGGCGCTGGGCAAGTACCACTCCCCCGGTGTGTGGTCCAACACCTGCTGCGGACACCCGTATCCCGGCGAGGCGCCCTTCGCGGCGGCCGCCCGGCGCACCGCCGAGGAGCTGGGGGTCTCCCCGTCGCTGCTGTGCGCGGCGGGCACGGTCCGCTACAACCACCCGGATCCCGCCTCGGGCCTGGTGGAGCAGGAGTTCAACCATCTCTTCGTCGGCCTGGTCCAGGACGAGCTGCGGCCGGACCCGGAGGAGGTCGGCGAGACGGCTTTCGTCACCGCCGCCGAACTGGAACGGCTGCACCGGGAGCGGACGTTCTCGGCCTGGTTTCCGACCGTTCTCGACACCGTGCGCCCGGCCGTCCGCGAGCTGACCGGGCCGTCGGCCGGCTGGTAGGACCGCCGGCAGGATCCTCCCGCCGCCCCGGGGCCGCCCGGGGGCGGTGGCCGGCGGGCTCCGCGGACGGAGCGGGCCCGGCCGGGGCGCCTCTCCTCGCGGGCCCGTCCCGGTGTGGGCCCGTGGCGGCCGTGGGGCCGTACCGCCTCCCGGGGGCCCGGGCGGGCCGGAGGCGCCGCTCACCCGCCGGGCGCGCCGTACCCCTTCCCTCCGGGGCCGCCGCTCAGCGGCAGCCTGACCCACACCGTCTTGCCGCCGCTCGCGGTCCGGTCGACGGCCCAGACGCCGCCCGCTTCACGGGTGAGCGCCGTGACGAGCAGCAGCCCGCGCCCACCCGTGCCGAGCCGGCCGGGGTCCAGGGCCGCCGGCCGGTAGGGGTGATCGTCCTCGACGGCCACTCTGATCCAGCCCGCACCGGCGGAGACCTCGATCCCGATCTCCGGGGTCAGCAGGGCCGCGTGCCGCGCGGCGTTGGCGACCAACTCGGTGACGACCAGCAGCACGGTGTCCATCAGCTCACCGCGTACGGGCACCGCGCGGCGCACCAGCAGATCGCGGACCGCGGACCGGGCCCGGGGCGCCGCGGAGTCCATGCACGGTGCGGTGAACCGCCAGGCCCCCGCGTACGGGGGCTCCTCCTGCCCCTTCCCGGGCGGTGCGGGGGGCTCTCGCGGTGCGGGGGGCTCCCGTCCCGCTTCCGTCTCCCCCGGTCCGCTTTCTCCCGGGCGGCGTTCCCCGGGGACGGGGGCTGCGCCGGGCCGCGAGGCGGAGGGCGACTCCCGGGCCCGCTGGTGCTCCGGCCCTCCGAAGGGCTGTCCGGGCTGCGGCCCGGGCTGCCCGGCGCGTCCGCCGGGGCGCTCGTACGGTGCCTCGAAGCCACCCGGACCGGGAGTCGTCTCCGGGGGCCGCCCGTGCTGCCGCGCGGAGAACTGCCCTGGCGCCAAGGGGACTTGGTAGCCCGGGCCCTCGGGGTGCCCCGGGCCCTCGGGGTGCCCCGGGCCCTCGGGTGCCCCGGGTGCTCCCCGGTGGCCGCCGCCGGCGCCCGCCGGAGACCGCCTCCGCGGCCGTGGGCCGGGAACGGGGGCGCGCACCGGGATGCGGGTGGGGGCCGGGAGTCCGCGGACCGAGCGGCTCCGGCGGCTTCGGCGGCTCTCCCGTCCACGGGGCCCGGGCGGCTCCGGCGGTACGGCCGGCGCGGGCGGTGCCACCGGGACGGGGTCCGTCGGCCCGGGCGGCGCAGGCGGTCCGGGCGGTACCACCGGCCGGGGCGGCCCGGCCGGTTCCGGCGGCAGGGCCGGGCCGGGCGGGCGCTGCGGGCGGTCCTGTCCGGCCGGTGGCTCCCGTCCCGGTTCCGGCCGCGGTGGCGCGGGGACGGGCCGTCCGCCACCGGTCGCCCGTCGGCGGTCCGGGCCCGGTCCGGTGGTCCGTCCCCCAGCTCTCCATCTGCCCGCCCCTCCGGTTCGGAGAGCTCCTCCCGCCCCGCGGTCGTGCCGGGGCAGCCGGGCACATCCGCGTCGCGGCTGCTTCGCTCCCGGACCGATGCTGGCAACGGAACGGTCGAATCCGGTCTGCTGCCCGGAAGTGTGCGCCGATCGACAAGTTCTGAGCGTTCCCGTCCGCCGTCGCCGTTCCCGGCGACCACCCCGGTGCCCCCGCCATCCGGGCCTCCGGGGCACAGCAGAGCGTTCATGCCGTTGTCGGTGGGGTTGACGAGGTTCCTGATACCGGCGAGGCGGGAGATGAGCGCCACGGCCGGCGGCCCCTGCCGCCCGACGCCGTCCGGCTCGCCCACCTCCCCGTCCCCGGTCCGAGGGCCCGGATAGCATCCGGCGCATGGCGCTCTCCCCCTCCGCCGGTTCCGCCGCGGGCACCGGCCCCGCGGTCCCCGCCGGCACCCTGCTGTGCGATGTCCGCGACGGCGTCGCGACCGTCACCATCCACCACCCGGCGAAGCGCAACGCGATGACCGCCGCCATGTGGCGCGAGCTGCCCGTGCTGCTGGAACGGCTCGCGGCCGACGCCTCCGTACGGGTCCTGGTGCTCACCGGCTCCGGCGGCACCTTCTGCGCGGGCGCCGACATCGCCGAGTTGAGCGGCGCCCGGGACGAGGACGGGGACGGGGAGCCCGGCGGCGGGCCGCAGAGCCTGGCCGTGGCCGCCGAGGAGGCGCTGGCCGCCTTCCCCAAGCCGGCGCTCGCCGCCGTCCGCGGCTACTGCGTGGGCGGCGGCTGCCAGCTCGCCGCGGCCTGTGACCTGCGCTTCGCCGCCGAGGGGTCCTCCTTCGGCGTCACCCCCGCCAGGCTCGGCATCGTCTACCCGGCGACGGCCACCCGCCGCCTCGCCGGACTGGTCGGCCCGGCCACCGCAAAGTTCCTGCTGTTCTCCGCCGAGCTGATCGACGCCGACCGCGCCCTGCGCACGGGCCTGGTGGACGAACTCCTGCCGCCGGAGGAACTGGACGGGCGGGTCGCGGAGTTCGCCCGGACCCTCGCCTCCCGGTCGCTGCTGACCCAGGCCGCCGCCAAGGAGTTCGCCAACGGCGGCGCCGGGCCGGAGCGGGTGGCCCACTGGGCGGAGCAGGCACGCGGGAGCGGCGACACCGCCGAGGGCGTCAGCGCCTTCCTGGAGCGCCGCCCGCCGCGCTTCACCTGGGCGGGCTGAGCACCGGCGGCCGCCGGGCACCCGTGCGCGCCGAGCAGCCGGGGCCCCGCACGGCAGGCGGGGCAGTCGGGGCAGGCGCCCCGGGCCCCGCGGGCAGCGCCGGCAGCCACCCTTCCCCGGCCTCATTACCGGCGCGTAACCTGCCGGGCATGACGACGACCTCCCTGCCCCCGCGTGCCGGACGGCACTGCCACAACGCTGTCAACCCGCTGCACTCGGCGCTCTACTTCTCCCCGGACCTCGGCCGGGAGTTGGCGGCCCTCGGCCTCGGCAGCTCCCGCGCGGCCTACTTCGCGGCCCGCTCCGCCCCGATGGGCGCCGTCGGCGCGGGCACCGTCACCGCCACCTTCTACAACTTCAGCCATGACCTGGTCGCCCGGCACGTCCCCGCGATCTGGGAGACCGCGTCCCCCGAGGCGGTGCTCGCCGCCCGGCTGCGCGCCGCCGACGCGACCCTGCGCCGGCTGCTCGGCGAGGACGTCATCGCCTCGCCCGGGATGGCCGAGGCCGCGGAGCTCGCGCTGCGCGCCACCGAGGCCTGCGGGCGGTCCGGGCGGCCCCTGTACGCGGCCCACGCCGACCTGCCCGTACCGGAGGAACCGCACCTCGCCTTCTGGCACGCGGCCACGCTGCTGCGCGAGCACCGGGGTGACGGCCACGTGGCGCTGCTCGTCGGCGCCGAACTGGACCCGCTGGAGGCCCTGGTCAGCCACACGGCCAGCGGGCGGGGCATGGCGCCGGCCTGGGCCCTGCGGACCCGCGGCTGGACGGAGGCGGACTGGTCGGCGGCACAGGACCGGCTGCGGGACCGCAAACTGCTCGACACCGCCGGGGAGCTGACCGACACCGGCACCGAGCTGCGCAAGTCCCTGGAGGAGGAGACGGACCGGCTGGACCGGGCCCCGTACGAGCACCTGGGCGCGGCCGGTGTCGAACGGCTGACCGCTCTGGCGGTCGAGTGGCGGAACACGGCGGTGATGGCCGGCGCCTTCCCGCCCGACCTCTTCGGCAAGGGCTGAGCGGCCGCGGGCCCGGCGTGCCCGGCGGGACCGGCGGACTGGCGGGCCCGGCGGGGCGCGGGCGCGTTTGTTTGGACCGGCCGCATCCGGTCAGACGCGGTGTACGGCCGCACGGATCAGAAGGATCCGTGCACACGGCCGCGAAGCGGACGTAGCCGTCAGAGCACGCCCGACCACAGGAGGATCACGTGTTCCGTGCCATCGCAGACGCACTCCGGGCCGTCGGCGGCGCCCTGGCCACCGTCGTCACCCTGCCCTTCCGTGTCCTGAGCAAGCTGTTCGGCGGTGCCTCCCGCAGCACCCGCCGGGTCTGACCGCGACCGCCGCTCCTGTCGGCCGCGCCCGGCCGACGAGTCCCCGGCCCGGCTGTCCGTGCCGCCTGCCACAATGCAGTCTCCAGCACGACGACAAGGCGGAACGGGATCGTGACGACGTCGATTGAGGGCAGGATCGCCGAGGAGCTCGGCGTACGGGAACAGCAGGTCAGGGCCGCCGTCGAGTTGCTCGACGGCGGCTCGACCGTGCCGTTCATCGCGCGCTACCGCAAGGAAGCGACCGAGATGCTCGACGACGCGCAGCTGCGCGCCCTCGAGGAGCGGCTGCGCTATCTGCGCGAGCTGGAGGAGCGGCGCACCGCCGTTCTGGAATCGGTGCGGAGCCAGGGCAAGCTCGACGCCGCCCTGGAGGCGAGCATTCTCGCCGCGGAGTCCAAGGCGCGGCTGGAGGACATCTACCTCCCCTTCAAGCCCAAGCGGCGCACCAAGGCGCAGATCGCCCGGGAGGCCGGGCTGGAGCCGCTGGCCGACGGCCTGCTGGCCGACCCCTCGGTCGAGCCGAAGGCCGCGGCGGCGGCTTTCGTGGATCCGGAGAAGGGCGTCGCGGACGCCGCCGCGGCGCTGGACGGCGCCCGGTCGATCCTCACCGAGCGCTTCAGCGAGGACGCCGACCTCATCGGCGAGCTGCGCGAGCGGATGTGGACCCGGGGTCGGCTGACCGCGAAGGTCCGGGAGGGCCAGGAGGAGGCGGGCGCCAAGTTCGCCGACTACTTCGGCTTCTCCCAGGGATTCACCGAGCTTCCCTCGCACCGGGTCCTCGCCATGTTCCGGGGCGAGAAGGAGAACGTCCTCGACCTCGCGCTGGAACCGGAGGAGCCGGAGACGGCCGGGGCGCCGACGGCCTACGAGGCGGCCATCGCGCGGCGGTTCGGGATCGCCGACCGGGGCCGCCCGGCGGACCGCTGGCTGGCCGACACGGTGCGCTGGGCCTGGCGCACCCGCGTCCTCGTCCACCTCGGCATCGATCTGCGGCTGCGGCTGCGGCAGGCGGCGGAGGACGAGGCCGTGCGGGTCTTCGCGGCGAATCTGCGCGATCTGCTGCTGGCCGCCCCGGCCGGCTCCCGCGCCACCATGGGGCTCGACCCCGGCTTCCGTACCGGTGTGAAGGTGGCCGTGGTGGACGCGACCGGCAAGGTCGCCGCCACGGAGACGATCCACCCGCACGTCCCGCAGCAGAAGTGGGACGCCTCCCTCGCCACCCTGGCCCGGCTGGCCCGCGAGCACCGCGTCGAGCTGATCGCGATCGGCAACGGCACCGCCTCCCGGGAGACGGACAGGCTGGCGGCCGATCTCATCGCGCGCGAGCCGGAGCTGAAGCTCACCAAGGTCATGGTCTCCGAGGCCGGCGCATCCGTGTACTCGGCCTCCGCCTTCGCCTCGCAGGAACTGCCCGAGCTGGACGTCTCGCTGCGCGGCGCGGTGTCCATCGCCCGCCGGCTGCAGGACCCGCTGGCGGAGCTGGTGAAGATCGACCCCAAGTCGATCGGCGTCGGCCAGTACCAGCACGACCTCTCCGAGGTGAAGCTCTCCCGCTCGCTGGACGCGGTCGTGGAGGACTGCGTCAACGGCGTCGGGGTGGACGTCAACACCGCCTCCGCGCCGCTGCTCGGCCGGGTCTCCGGCATCGGCGCCGGGCTCGCCGAGAACATCGTCGCCCACCGCGACACCCACGGCCCGTTCAAGACCCGCAAGGAGCTCAAGGACGTGGCCCGGCTGGGGCCGAAGGCGTACGAGCAGTGCGCGGGCTTCCTGCGGATCCAGGGCGGGGACGACCCGCTGGACGCGTCCAGCGTGCACCCGGAGGCGTATCCGGTGGTGCGCCGGATCGTGCGGTCGGCGGACAGCGACGTGCGCGGACTGATCGGCAACACGGCCGTGCTGCGCAGGCTCCGGCCGGAGGAGTTCGTCGACGACTCCTTCGGGCTGCCGACCGTCACGGACATCCTCAGAGAGCTGGAGAAGCCGGGCCGCGACCCGCGGCCGGCGTTCCGCACCGCCGCGTTCAAGGAGGGCGTCGAGAAGATCGGCGACCTGCGGCCGGGAATGCTGCTGGAGGGCGTCGTCACCAACGTCGCCGCGTTCGGCGCGTTCGTGGACATCGGGGTGCACCAGGACGGCCTGGTCCACGTCTCCGCGATGTCGAAGACGTTCGTCAAGGACCCGCGGGACGTGGTGAAGCCGGGCGACATCGTCCGGGTGAAGGTGCTGGACGTGGACATCCCGCGGAAGCGGATCTCGCTGACGCTGCGGCTGGAGGACGAGGTCCCGGCGCCCGGCGCGGCGGCCCCGGCCGGAAACGGCGGTGAGCGGCGTCAGGGCCGTGCGCCCCAGCCCCGGCAGCCCCGGCAGGGCCGGCCGGGCCAGGGCGGCCGGGGCGGCGGCGCGGGCCGGGCGGTAACCGGGGCGGCGGCGGCCGTGACGCGGCCCCGGCGAACGGCGCGATGGCCGACGCGCTGCGCCGCGCGGGGCTGCTCAACCCGAAGGACGGCGGCCGCTCGTAGCGACGGGGCGTGGCGGACGTTCCGGCGGCCTCGGGTGGGCGGGCCCGGAATCCAGTTTCCGGTGGACGGCAGCGGCCGTTTAGCGTGGGCTCATGCCCGACGATCTCGCAGTTCACGACGGTTCCCCGTCTCCCGCCGCGGCCACCGGCACCGGCCGTGCCCCGTCCGGGCGGCGGCCCGGCGGGAGAGTGCGGGCCTCGGGGCTCGTCCTGGGCAGTGCCCTGTCGCTGCAGTTCGGCGCGGCGGTGGCGGCCCTGCTGTTCCCGCGGGCGGGAGCGCTGGGGGTGGTGACGCTGCGGCTGCTGTTCGGGGCCGTGGTGCTGATGGTGCTCTGCCGGCCGCGGCTGCGCGGTCACAGCCGGGCCGACTGGGGCCTGGTGGCCGCGTTCGGGCTGGCGCTCGGCGGGATGAACACGCTGTTCTACCAGGCGATCGAGCGGATTCCGCTGGGCGCGGCCGTGACCCTGGAGGTGCTCGGCCCGCTGGTGCTGTCCGTGGTGGCGTCCCGGCGCCCGGTGAGCTGGCTCTGGGCGGTCCTGGCGCTCGGCGGCGTCCTGCTGCTGGGGCGCGGGGGCTTCGACGAGCTGAACGCCGCCGGGGTCGCGTACGCCCTGGGCGCGGGCGCGATGTGGGTCCTCTACATCCTGCTGTCCGCCCGCACCGGCCGCCGCTTCGCCGGCAGCGACGGCCTGGCGCTGGCCCTGGTGGTGGCCGCCGCGCTGAGCCTGCCGCTGGGTGTGGCGAGCGCCGGACGGACGCTGCTGGACCCGGTGACGCTGGGGCTGGGCGCGGCGGTGGCCCTGCTGTCCTCGGTGCTGCCGTACAGCCTGGAGCTGGCGTCCCTGCGCAGGCTGCCCGCCGCGACGTTCGCCGTGCTGATGAGCGTGGAGCCGGCGGTGGCGGCCGCGGCCGGCTTCCTCGTCCTCGACCAAGCCCTCTCGCTGGTCACCGGCCTGGCCATCGGTCTGGTGGTGGCCGCGAGCATCGGCGCCGTGCTCACTCCCCCGGCGCCGCGCACCCCGCCCGTCAGCGCTCCGTGATCCGTCCCCCGGCGACCTCGATCCGCCGGGTGACGTGGACCGCGTCGAGCATCCGGCGGTCGTGGGTGACGAGCAGCAGCGTGCCGTTGTACGAGGCGAGGGCCGCTTCGAGCTGCTCGATGGCGGGCAGGTCGAGGTGGTTCGTCGGCTCGTCCAGGACGAGCAGGTTGACGCCCTTGCCCTGGAGGAGGGCGAGAGCCGCGCGGGTGCGCTCCCCCGGCGAGAGGGTCGCGGCGGGACGCAGGACGTGGGCGGCGGCGAGTCCGAACTTGGCGAGCAGCGTCCGGGCCTCGGCCGGGTCCAGTTCGGGGGTGGCCGCCCGGAAGGCTTCCAGCAGCGGGGTACCGTCCGCGCCCGCACCGCCCACACCGCTCGCACCGTCCGTGCCGAAGAGCCGTCCGCGTGCCTGGTCCACCTCGCCGACGACCACGCCCGGCCCGAGCGCGGCCTGCCCGGCGTCGAGCGGGAGGCGGCCGAGGAGGGCGGCGAGCAGTGTGGTCTTGCCGGAGCCGTTGGCGCCGGTGACGGCCACCCGGTCCGCCCAGTCGATCTGCAGGTCGACCGGGCCGAAGCGGAAGTCGCCGCGCCGCACCTCGGCGGCGCGCAGGGTCGCCACGACGGCGCCGGAGCGGGGCGCGGCGGCGATCTCCATCCGCAGTTCCCACTCCTTGCGCGGCTCCTCCACCGTCTCCAGACGCTCGATGAGCCGCTCGGTCTGCCGGGCCTTCGCGGCCTGTTTCTCGGTGGTCTCGGTGCGGGCGTTGCGGCCGACCTTGTCGTTGTCGCTCATCCTGCGCCGCGCGTTCTTGACGCCCTTCTCCATCCAGGCGCGCTGGGTGCGGGCCCGGGCCTCCAGGCCGGCGCGGGTGCCGGCGTACTCCTCGTACGCCTCGCGCGCCCGGCGGCGGGCGGTCTCGCGTTCCTCCAGGTAGGCGGTGTAGCCGCCGCCGAAGAGGTTCACCTGCTGCTGCGCCAGGTCGAGTTCGAGGACCTTGGTGACCGTGCGGGTGAGGAACTCGCGGTCGTGGCTGACGAGGACGGTGCCGGCGCGGAGCCCGCGGACGAAGGTCTCCAGGCGCTGCAGCCCGTCCAGGTCGAGATCGTTGGTGGGTTCGTCGAGGAGGAAGACGTCGTACCGGCTGAGCAGCAGGGAGGCGAGGCCGGCGCGGGCGGCCTGGCCGCCGGAGAGGGTGGTCATGGGCCGGTCGAGGCCGGTGTCGAGACCGAGGGAGGCGGTGACCTCCTCGGCGCGTTCGTCCAGGTCGGCCGCGCCGAGGGAGAGCCAGCGGTCGAAGGCGGCCGCGTAGGCGTCGTCGGCGCCCGGCCGCTCCTCGACGAGGGCCTCGGTGGCGGCGTCCAGCGCGGCCTGGGCGGCGCTCACCCCGGTCCGGCGGGCGAGGAAGTCCCGTACCGACTCGCCGGGCCGGCGCTCGGGCTCCTGCGGGAGGTGGCCGACGGTGGCGGTGGGCGGGCTGAGCCGCACCTGCCCGTCCTCGGCGGTGTCGAGCCCGGCGAGCAGCCGGAGCAGGGTGGACTTGCCCGCGCCGTTGACGCCGACGAGGCCGATGACGTCACCGGGGGCGACGACCAGGTCGAGCCCGGAGAAGAGGGAGCGTTCGCCGTGGCCGGCGGTGAGGTTCTTGGCGACGAGGGTGGCGTTCATGAGGGTGCCGATTCTAGGGGCCGGTACGGCGCCGGCCGGACCTTCCGTCCCCGTCCGGCGCCCTCGGCCCTGCCGGAGCCCGGTCCCCGGCCGCCCCGGCCGCCGGGACGCCCCCGGTGCTCCCGCGGGCGCCCCCGACCGGGCGCCCGCGGGGCCGGGGTCGGCTCAGGTTCCGTCCGCGGGCTTCTCCGGAGGGCCGCCGGGTCGGTGCGGGCGGTGTCCGGCGTGGAGGAGCCGCCGGGCCCGGGGTCCCGCCGCCCGCCGTGCCGGCCCCCGCCGCTCCCGCGGTCGGTGCCGTCCTCGCCGTCTTCACCGTCCTCGTCGTTGCCCGGTCCGATGTGGAGGGCGAAGTCGCCGGCGTACTGCTCGTGGCCGGCGATCACGGCCGTCTCGATGGCCGCCTCGGCCCGTTCGCCGCGCACGATCAGCGGGTCCCGGCGCAGATCGCGCAGGAGGGCCGCGCACAGGCCGATCATGACGAGGGTGAAGGGCGCGGCGGCGAGGATGGTGATCTGCTGGAGGCCGGAGAGCGCGTCGCCTCCCCCGCCGCCCACGAGCAGCATGACGGCCGCGACCGCCCCGGTGACCACGCCCCAGAAGATGACGACCATCCGGTGGGGCTCGATGGAGCCGCTCTGGGAGAGGGTGCCCATCACGACGGAGGCGGCGTCCGCGCCGGAGACGAAGAAGATGCCGACGAGCACCATGACGAGCACGGCGGCCGCGGTGGCGAGGGGGAACTCCCGCAGCACGCCGAAGAGCTGGCCCTCGGGGGTCTTCTCGTCCCCGAGCCGCCCGAGTTCCTGGAACCTCATGGCCGTGCCGCCGAAGACCGCGAACCAGACCAGGCTGACGGTGCTGGGGACCAGGATCACCCCGCCGATGAACTGGCGGATGGTGCGGCCGCGGCTGATGCGCGCGATGAACATGCCCACGAACGGCGTCCAGGAGATCCACCAGGCCCAGTAGAAGACGGTCCAGGAGGACAGCCAGCCGGCGACGTCCTCACCGCTGGCGGCCTCCGTCCGGCCGGCGAGCTGCGGCAGGTCGCGGAGGTAGCCGCCGAGGGAGGTCGGCAGCAGGTCGAGGATCAGGACGGTCGGACCGCCGACGAACACGAAGAGGGCGAGCACCACGGCCAGCACCATGTTGATGTTCGACAGCCACTGGATGCCCTTGGCGACGCCCGACACGGCGGAGGCGATGAAGGCCACGCTCAGCACGGCGATGATCGCGACCAGCAGGCCGGTGCCCACCTGCCCCATCCAGCCGAGCTCGGTGAAGCCGCTGCCGATCTGCAGGGCGCCGAGGCCCAGGGAGGTGGCGGAGCCGAAGAGGGTGGCGAAGATGGCGAGAATATCGATGATCCGGCCGCCCCAGCCGTTCGCGTACCGGGAGCCGATCAGGGGCTTGAAGACGGAGCTGATCAGCTGCCGGCGGCCGCGCCGGAAGGTGCTGTAGGCGATGGCCAGGCCGACGACGGCGTAGATCGCCCAGGGGTGGAGCGTCCAGTGGAAGAGGGTGGTGGACATCGCGGTCCGCATCGCGGCGGCCGCGTCGGCGGGGTCGGTGCCCGGCGGGGGGTCGGTGAAGTGCGCCAGGGGCTCGTTCACGCCGTAGAACATCAGGCCGATGCCCATGCCCGCGCTGAACATCATCGCGACCCAGGAGACGGTGCGGAACTCGGGCTTCTCGTCCTCGGCGCCCAGGGGGATCCGGCCGTAGCGGCTGACGGCCAGCCAGAGGGCGAAGACCACGAAGCCGGAGGCCGCCAGGACGAACGCCCAGCCCGCGTTGTGCATCAGCCCTTCGAGCATCGAGCCGGAGAGCCTCTTCAGGGTCTCGGTCGCCAGTGAGCCCCAGAGGACGAACGCGAGCGCCAGTACGGCGCTGACGCCGAAGACGACGCGGTCGGTCCGCGGGGGGCGGCTGAGGTGAGGGCTGCCCGGCAGCAGGGCCACCACTTCGTGGACGGGTGCGGTGTGGGCGCCGCCGCTTCCCTCCGTCCGCTGCTCGTTCTCCGACACCTCTGCACCTTTCCTCGACGATCCGGCCATGCGAACGCGGGTG
Organism: Streptomyces sp. MNU89; assembly: GCF_020982505.1. Taxonomy (NCBI): domain Bacteria; kingdom Bacillati; phylum Actinomycetota; class Actinomycetes; order Kitasatosporales; family Streptomycetaceae; genus Streptomyces; species Streptomyces sp. MNU89. Next base: position 1,251,929 of record NZ_JAJKLL010000001.1, read on the forward strand.
TCCGATACCCGCTCATCAGGCGTCGCAGTCGTCCCGGTGGCAACATGACTCCCCGTCGCCGCTCCTGTACGGAACGGTGGAACGCCGGACCTCCGCTCCGGGGCCGGCCCGGGACCGACCCGGGGCCCGGAGGGATACCGGCGAACCGGCCGGTCAGGGAGCGCGCCGCGCCCCGCCCGGGGCCCTCCGCCCGGCACGGCCCGGGGCGCCGCGCCGGGCCTCGCGGCGCGCCTCCCGCGCCAGGGGGAGATAGCGCAGCCGCTCGGGGAGCAGCGGTACCAGCGTCCGGACGGCGAGGCCGAACCGGCGCAGCGCCCGCTCCTGCCGGTCCGTCCACTCCAGGCCGAGGGCCTGCCGCGCGTCCGGCGGGATCAGCCCGACGGTGAGGAAGCGGCGGACGCGGGCCAGCGGCGGCAGCAGGACGGGCCAGAGGGCGCGCAGCAGCAGCCGCAGCGGCAGGGGACCGCCCCCGGGCGGTGGCACGGGGCGGTCCGTGGCCACCAACTCCTCCACCACGACGGTCCGTTCCAGCTCCTCGTCGAGCATCCTGCGGTAGTACGGCCAGAACTCCTCGATGGTCTGCGGCATGTCCCGGTCGTGGATGCCGAGGATGCGGCCGACCTGGAGCCACTCCGCGTAGAGCTGCCGCTCCTGGGCCTCGGTGAAGGGACGGCCGAGGTAGCGCTGCGCGTGCCGCTGGACGGGGAAGCCGGTGGCGTGGACCCAGGCGTAGTGGGCGGGGGTCAGGGCGTGGTAGCGGCGACCGCGGACGTCGGTGCCCCGGACGGTGCGGTGGAGCCTCCGCAGTCTGCGGCCCTCCTCGGCGGCCTGCTCGCCGCCGTACACCCAGAGCATCACCGAGCGCAGCGAGCGCTCGCCGCGGCCCCAGGGGTCGGTGCGGAAGACGGAGTGGTCGTCGACGCCCGCGCCGACGGCGGGGTGCGCGACTTGCAGGACCAGGGCCGAGGGCAGGGACATCAGCCCCCGGATGTCCCCGGCGATGCTCCACAGCACGCCGCCCACGGGCGGCGGCTCGGGGTCCGCCGTCCGGCGTATCGGCCCGGGGTCCGCGCCGGGGCCGGGGTGCGGGGGTCATGGGTCTCCCGTTCTTCCGGCTTTTCCGGCGTCGGGGCTGCCCGTCTTCCGGCGTCGGGGCTGCCCGGCCGTCCCGCTGTCGCGGTGTCCCGCAGGGAGGGGACGCCGTCCGGGACCGGTGGCGGGCCGGTCGGCGGCTCCGTCGGCGATGGCCGGGGCCCCGGCGGTCCGCAGGGGCGGCGGCACCCGTACCACCAACATCTCATGGGGCGAGCGAAGCGGCGCGCCCACCGTCCCTGACGTGTTCTCCTCGGCTCACGCACCGCGTCCCCCGGCTCCGGCGCGCTCCGCCGCACGTCTCGTACGGACCGGCGAGGCCGGCTGCCCCCGGTCAGCAGGCGTCCTCAGCGGGCTCCGGACGCGATCACCGTTGCGAGGACCTCGGCGCCATCAGGGAGGCCCGGGTCTCCTCGTCCATCTTTTCGAGCGCGTACCGGAAGGTTTCGCGGTTCATGTCCGTGTGCCATGTGTGCAGGAACGCGGCCACCTCGTCCGGATGAACCCCACCGGTGACCTTGAGCAGCCACCCGCAGCCCTTCTGCACGTACACATCGTCGTCGCGCATCAGCCGGGTGCAGTTGTCGAAGACATGGGACAGCGGCAGTTCGAACGTCGACCGCCCCACCTTGCGCCGGACGAACTTCACGACGGCGACATTCGCGGCACGCCTCGCCCATGGGGACGGGGACGCGACCCAGCGCCGGGTCTGCGGGATCCGGTCGAGGTGTCCCAGGAAGAAGGGATACAGCAGCTTCAGGCACAGATCGTCGCACTGGGCCCAGTTCGACACATATGTTTCGAGCCAGTACTCGGAGCGCTGGAGAAGCTCGCCGCCCAGTCCGGTCCTCGCGACCCGGTGCAGGAGCGCGAATCCGAGCAGGACCTCCTCGTGGTGAGAGGCGCGCGACAGCACCTCCTCCGCCAGAGCCATGCGCGTGACCGCGGGAACGTCCGGTCTCTCGCGGAACCAGTCGTTCGCGAGCTGTACGACGGAGGCGTTGCGCACACCGAGCGCGCGGATCTCCTGCGGAAAATACCGCTGCACACCGAGCGCGAAATCCGCGTCGGCTTTCGCCGCGAGAGACGCCAGGAGGTCACCGGCGGCCGTTTCCACGTCCACGGCCCGGATCCTAGTCCGAGTGCGTCCGGCCGGGGCGGCCGGGCGGATCACCTGCTTCCGAAAGGTTTCACACGGGCGGTGAGACAGCAATACTGTTGAACACGACCGGCGCAGAGGAACGAGAGAGCGAGGCGCAGCCGATGCCCCAGGAGCTGACCGTCCACGGCCTGACGGTCGACGAGCTGGCCGCCCGCGCGGGGGTGACCGTCCGCACCATCCGCTTCTACAGCACCCGCGGGCTGCTGCCGCCCCCGGAGATCGGCCCGCGCCGGGTCGGGCGGTACGGCCAGGAGCATCTGTCCCGGCTGGCGCTGATCGAGGAACTCCGGCACCAGGGCATGACGCTGGCCGCCATCGAGCGCTATCTGCGCCGCCTCCCGGAGGACCTCAGCGCCCAGGACCTGGCCATGCACCGGGCCCTGGTGGCGTCCTGGGCGCCCGACGGGGCGGAGGAGGCCACCCGCGAGCAGCTGGAGCGGCGCGCGGGCCGGCCGCTGGAGGAGAGCGACATCGACCGGCTCGCCGCGATGAACGTGGCGGTGCGGACGGAGGACCCGGACGTCTTCCGGGTCGATCCCCCGCTGCTGCACCTGGGCGTCCGGCTGCTCGATGTGCCGGTCGGCCTGGAGACGCTCCTCGCGGCCCGTTCCGTCGTCCTGGAGCACACCCGGGAGGCGGCACGGGAGCTCAGCCGGCTCTTCCGGGACGAGGTCTGGGAGCCGTACCGGGAGCGGGAGGAGGACCCGGACCAGGTGGAGACGGTGCGCGTGCTGTCGGCGCACATGCAGCCGCTGGTGGTGCAGGCCCTGGTCACGGCGTTCCAGCGGTCCATGCGGGAGGAACTGCGGGCCTCCTTCCCGGAGGAATGAGCCGCGCCCCCGGGCTCGCCCGCGAGCCGTCCCCCGTCTCGCACAGATGCCCGGAACCGGTCACGCACCTCGCACGGTTCATATCCCTTCCGTTACGACCCGCCCGTTCCGCGGTCGGCGGCGGCCCGGCCGGGAAAGACTGCCGTCGGTACGACGCGGGGGGAGCCGCGGGCAGAGCCGTGCGACACGGACCGACACACGGGGGACGTACATGCCTGAACTGCCGGGCGGTCTGCGCGGCCGCGAACCCGTGCGGGAACTCATCCGCGACTGCCTGGCGCTGCCCCCGGGGGCGGACCGGCCGGTGACCGTCCTGCTGGGGCCGACCGGTATCGGCGCCACCGATCTGCACGCCTACGTGAAGGAGAGGTTCGCGCCGGACACCCCGTGCGCGTATCTCAACTTCGACGCGGCGGCCGGGCTCGACATCCGGACCGTCCTCGGCGGTCTGGCCCGGGAGCTGGAACGGAAGCTGACGAACTACAAGGAGCCGAGCTTCCCGCGCTTCATCGTCGGACTGCTCACGACCGGCACGCCGATGGAGGACCTGCTCCGCGCCCACTCGCGGCGCAAGCTGCCCCGGCTGATCCGCGACGAACTCCGCAACCGCGAGGGCCGTTACGGCAGCTTCCTCGGCCAGCTGGCGGAAGTCCTGGCGGAGGCGCTGGACGCCCCGCCCGGTGTCTCCGACGCCGCGGCCGCCGTCCTGTCCTCCGTCACCCCGCGCACCGGCCAGCTCCCGTGGCGGGCCCTGAACCGCGGCATCGGCTGGTACGGCGACGGGCGCATCCCGCCCTGCGCGGACCCGGCGGACGCGCTGGTCGAACTCAACTCCTGGCAGCACCGCGCCGACGACGGCCGCGAGAACGGCCCGCGGGACGTCGAACGCGTCCTCCTCCGCGCCTTCCTGGCCGACCTGCGCGAGCACGCCAAGGGGTGGCTCAACCACCGCGCCTTCCTGCTGCTGCTCGACAACTGCCATACGGAGACCGGGCGGAGATTCCTGGAGCTGCTGCTGGAGGCGCGGCACGAGGACAAGGCCGCCCGGCGCGGCTGCGACCCGCTGGTCACCCTCGCCAGCGTGCACCGCTGGCTGCCCGAGTGGGGCCCCGCCACCGGCGTCCAGTGGGCGCTGCGGCCGCAGGACTCCGATCTGGCCTCGCTCGGGCACTGGGAGGCGGGACGGGGCAGTGAGAGCTCCGACGACTTCTGGTGGTACCCGCTGGAGCTGCGGCCGCTGCGGCTCGCCGACACCCGGGTGCTCAGCGCCGGGGCACCCCGCCGGCCCGACATCGTCCCCGGGGTGCAGCGGCTCACCGGCGGGCTGCCCTGGGCCGTCCGGCACACGGTGAACACCCTGCTCCGCGCCGCCCGGGAGCACCCCGCCCCGGAGGAGGACCCCTACGCCTGCCTGCGCCGGGTGCCGGGGCTGCCCCCGGCTCCCCGGTGCCCGGCCCCGACCCCGGGGCCCCACCCTCGCCCAGGCCTCCCTGGGCTACCTCCTGGAGGACCTGGCCGACGAGCCGGGGAGCGACCGCCGCGCCGTGCTCGTGCGCTGGTCCGCCGCACGCGATCTCTCCGTCTGCGCCCAGGTGTTCGGAACGGGGACCGGCGACCACGGCGAGCCCCTGCCGGGCCTGCTCCGGGAGCGCTGGCTGCTCGCGGCCGAGGACGGCCGGCTCGTCCTCCACCCGTGGCTGCGCCGGCTGCTGCTGTGGGAACTGGCGGCCGACGAGGAGATGTGGCGGGACAGCCACGCACGGCTGGCCGCGCACTTCCGGACCGGGCGCGAACGGCCGGCGGAGCTCACGCCCGGCAAGGACATGGAGCTGGAGGAGATGTACCACCGGCTGGCGCTGGGCGAGACGGAACCGGTCGCCGCCCTGCTGGCACGCCGGTTCACGGAGCGCGGCAGCGAGGACTTCATCCGCGACCTGGACCTGGTGACCTCCGCGCCCAACCGGCTGGACAAGGCGGTCCCGCCGCTGCGGCTGCTGGACTCGCTCACCACCGGGAGCGACACCCCGGCCATGTCGCCGGAGGCGGTGATCCGGCGGCTGGTGGTGGCCCGGTGGATCTGGAGCGATCCGCTGAGCGACCCGGGCCGGCGGCTCAACGCCGTGATCGCCGGCAACTACGACCATCTCGCCGCGATGCGCAGTTCGGGGATCGTCCCGCTCTACGACGAGGCGGTGCGCTACCGGCAGTGGCGCGACGAATGACATCCGCCCGCGGCAGGGCGGTCACGGGCACGGACGGGGCAGGACGTGGGGAGTGGGGGACATGGAGATGTGGCGGCCGACCCGCCCGGTGGTGCACTGGGCCGTCGGCATTCTGGTGACGGCGCTGGTCCTGGGGCTCGGGGTCCCGCAGCTGTACGGCTGGTGGCAGAAGCGGGAGGCCCGGTGCGCGGAGGGCGTGGAGCGACGCGGCCCGGACGAGGAGTGCGTGGGCGCGACGGACGGCGTCACGGACCCGAAGTTCGCCTTCGCCGGGCATCTGAAGGACATCCAGCAGAAGATCGGGGACGAGAACCGCGAGGTGATGGAGAAGGAGAAGAACTACGTCACCATCGCCTACATGACCTCGCTGACCGTCGAGAAGGACGACAGCAACTCCCGGGACGCCATCCGGCGGCAGCTCCAGGGCGCCTATCTCGCCCAGATCCGCGCCAACAGGCGTGACCTGTCCGGCTCGCCCAAGATCCGGCTGCTGGTGGCCAACACCGGCAGCGGCGCCGAGCACTGGCGGTACACGGTGGACCGGCTCATCGCACTGAGCCGGGCGGAGCGGCGCGAGGAACGGGTGCTGGCGGTGACGGGCCTCGGCCCCAGCACCACCGAGAACATGGATGCCATGGGCCGGCTCTCCGAGGAGGGCATCGCCATGGTGGCCAGCACCATGAGCGCCACCAACCTCACCGGGATCGCCGGGCTCGTCCGGGTCGCGCCGACGAACCGGGACGAGGCGAGGGCCGCCTCCGCGTACCTCAAGAAGCGGGGGTACGAGGACGCCGTCATCGTCGAGGACGAGGCGAAGAAGAACCTCTACGCCAGGACGCTCGCCGAGGAGTTCCGCAAGGTGTTCCCCGACGAGGAGCACACCCTCCCGGAGGAGAACGCGGTGTACGACGCCTCGCAGCCCGACAGCTGGGAGGGCGAGCTGCGCTGGATCGTCCAGAACCTCTGCGGCGAGGAGCCCGACGTCGTCTACTTCGCGGGCCGGGGCAAGCACCTCATGTCGTTCATCAACAAGCTCGCCAACCGCAAGTGCCAGCAGCGCGACTTCACGGTGATGACGGGCGACGACACCACCAATCTCACCACCGACCAGCTCCGGGAGGCGGCGGAGAAGGGCGTCGAGGTGTACTACACCGGGCTGGCCCACCCGGACATGTGGGAGAAGGACAGGACCGCGGTGTCGCGGCCGTCGGCCGCGTTCTTCCAGGAGGGCGGCTGGATGAGCAAGCAGTTCCCCGACGAACGGCGCGACGACGCCCAGGCGATGATGGCCCACGACGCGGTGCTCACCGCGATCACCGCGGTCCGGATGACCTCCCTCGACGGCAGCGTGCTCAGCGGGAAGGCGGTGGCGCGGAGGTTCCGGCAGCTGCGCGGCCGGGACCAGGGGGTGGAGGGGGCCAGCGGCTTCCTCTCCTTCCGCAACAACGGCGATCCCATCGACCGGGCCGTCCCCGTGCTGAAGCTGGGGCCGAACGGGCACTTCGCCCTGGACGACGTCCTCCGCGGCGACAACCGCTGAACGGCCGGGGAAGGGACGGGAACGACCGGGGAACGCCAACGACCCAGCGGGGCGGGCCCGGTGGAGGAATCCACCGGGCCCGCCCGCGCGCCGCTCCCCTGCCCGGGACCGGCGCGGTGCGCTGCCGCGCCGGCTCAGCCGCGCGGGCCGTCGGTGAAGATCTCGCCCTTCTCCGCCTTCTCCAGCAGCAGCGCGGGCGGCGCGAAGCGCTCCCCGTACGTCTCGCGCAGTTCCCGCGCGCGGGCCACGAAGCCGGGCAGCCCGCCCTCGTAGCCGTTGATGTACTGGAGCACGCCGCCGGTCCAGCCGGGGAAGCCGATGCCCAGGACGGAGCCGATGTTGGCGTCGGCGACCGAGGTGAGCACGCCCTCCTCCAGGCAGCGGACGGAGTCGAGCGCCTCGGAGAAGAGCATCCGCTCCTTCATGTCCTCGAACGGGATCTCCGCGTCCGGCCGGGTGAAGTGCTCGCGCAGGCCCGGCCAGAGACCGGCCCGCCCGCCGTCCTCGTAGTCGTAGAAGCCGGCGCCGCCGCTGCGACCGGTGCGGCCGAACTCGTCGACCATGCGGTCGATGACGGCGTCCGCCGGGTGGGGTTCCCAGCTGCCGCCCGCCTCCTCCACGGCCCGCCGGGTCTCCTCGCGGATCTTCCGGGGCAGGGTGAGGGTCAGCTCGTCCATCAGGGAGAGCACCCTGGCCGGGTAGCCGGCCTGGCCCGCGGCCTGTTCGACGGAGGCCGGGTCGATGCCCTCGCCGACCATGGCGACGCCCTCGTTGATGAACCGGCCGATGACCCGGGAGGTGAAGAAGCCCCGGGAGTCGTTGACCACGATCGGGGTCTTGCGGATCTGCCGCACGAGGTCGAAGGCGCGGGCCAGGGCCTCCTCCCCGGTCCGCTTCCCCTTGACGATCTCGACCAGCGGCATCTTGTCGACGGGCGAGAAGAAGTGCAGGCCGATGAAGTCCTCCGGCCGCTTCACGCCCTCGGCCAGCAGCGAGACGGGGAGGGTGGAGGTGTTGGAGCAGAGCAGCGCGTCGGGCTCGACGACGTCCTGGATCTCCTGGAAGACCTGGTGCTTGAGCTCCGGGTTCTCGAAGACCGCCTCGATCACGGCGTCGCAGCCGGCCAGCGCCTGCGGGTCGGCGGCCGGGGTGATGCGGGCCAGCAGCGCGTCCCGCTCGGCCTCGGTGGTGCGGCCGCGGGCGACGGCCTTCTCCAGCAGCTTGGCGGAGTACGCCTTGCCGCGCTCGGCCGCCTCCGCGGAGACGTCCTTGAGGACGACCTCGATGCCGGCGCGGGCGCAGGAGTAGGCGATGCCCGCGCCCATCATCCCGGCGCCGAGCACGGCGGCCCGGCGGACGGTGCGCGGCTCGGGGCCGTCCGGGCGGCCGGCTCCGGAGTTGACGGCCTGGAGGTCGAAGAAGAACGCCTGGATCATGTTCTTCGCGGTCTGCCCGGTGGCCAGCTCGGTGAAGTAGCGGGCCTCGATGACCTGGGCGGTCTCGAAGTCCACCTGGGCGCCCTCGACGGCGGCGGCCATGATGTTGCGCGGAGCCGGGTAGGGCGCGCCGTTCAGCTGCTTGCGCAGATTGGCCGGGAAGGCGGGCAGGTTGGCGGCGAACTTCGGGGTCGAGGGGGTGCCGCCGGGGATGCGGTGGCCCTTGACGTCCCAGGGCTGCCGCGACTCGGGGTGGGCGTCGATGAAGGCACGGGCCCGCGCGAGCATGTCCTCCTCGCTCGCGGCCACCTCGTGGACGAGGCCGGCCTCCAGGGCCCGCGCCGGGTTGTACTGGCGGCCCTCCAGCAGCACCTTCAGCAGGGCGTCGGTGATGCCGAGCAGCCGCACGGTGCGGACGACACCGCCGCCGCCGGGCAGCAGGCCGAGGGTCACCTCGGGCAGCCCGAACCTGGCCTTGGCGTTGTCGAGCGCGACGCGGTGGTGGCAGGCGAGGGCGATCTCCAGGCCGCCGCCGAGCGCGGCGCCGTTCAGGGCGGCGACGACCGGCTTGCCGAGGGTCTCGATCCGGCGCAGGTCGCGCTTGATGCGCATACCGGAGTCGAACGCCTGCTGGGCCCGGTCGGGGGTGATCCGGCTGAGGTCGCGGAGGTCGCCGCCGGCGAAGAAGGTCTTCTTGGCCGAGGTGACGATCACGCCGCGGACGGAGTCGCGCTCGGCCTCCAGGCGGTCGGCGACGGCCGTGAGGGAGTCGCGGAAGGCGGCGTTCATGGTGTTGGCGGACTGCCGGGGGTCGTCCAGGACCAGGGTGACGACACCGGTGCCGTCCTGTTCCCAGCGGATGGTGGTGGGCTCGCTCATGGTGTTCGCAGTCTCCGTGGAGGGGGTCGGGAAGGGCCGGTTCCGGGCGCTCAGAGGCGTTCGACGATGGTGGCGATGCCCATGCCGCCGCCGACGCAGAGGGTGGCGAGCCCGTACCGCTGCTCGCGGCGCTCGAGTTCGTCGACGAGGGTGCCGAGGATCATGGCGCCGGTGGCGCCCAGCGGGTGTCCCATGGCGATCGCGCCGCCGTTGACGTTGACCTTCTCGATGTCCAGGTCCATGTCCCGGACGAAGCGCAGGACGACGGCCGCGAAGGCCTCGTTGATCTCGACGAGGTCGATGTCGCCGATGGTCAGCCCGGCCTTGGCGAGCGCCTTGCGGGCGGCGGGCGCCGGGCCGGTCAGCATGATCGTCGGGTCGGCGCCGGAGACGGCGGCGGAAACGATCCGGGCGCGCGGGGTGAGGCCGTGGCGGCGCCCGACCTCCTCGCTGCCGATGGCGACGAGCGCGGAACCGTCCACCATGCCGGAGGAGTTGCCGGCGTGGTGGACGTGGTCGATCTTCTCGACCCAGTGGTACTTCTGCAGCGCGACGGCGTCGAAGCCGCCCAGCTCGCCGATGTCCGCGAAGGACGGCTTGAGGGAGGCCAGGGAGTCGGCGGTGGTGCCGGGGCGGATGTGCTCGTCGTGGTCGAGGACGGTCAGGCCGTTGCGGTCCCGGACGGGGACGACGGAGCGCTGGAAGCGGCCGTCCTTCCACGCCTCGGTGGCCCGCTCCTGGGAGAGGGCGGCGTAGGAGTCGACGTCGTGCCGGGTGAAGCCCTCGACGGTGGCGATCAGGTCGGCGCCGATGCCCTGCGGGACGAAGCCGGTCTCGTAGGCCGTCATCGGGTCCATGGCCCAGGCGCCGCCGTCGGAGCCCATCCGGACCCGGGACATCGACTCGACGCCGCCGGCCAGGATCAGGTCCTCCCAGCCGGAGCGGACCCGGGCGGCGGCCTGGTTGACGGCCTCCAGACCGGAGGCGCAGAAGCGGTTCTCCTGCACGCCGGCCACGGTGTCCGGGAGCCCGGCGGCGATGGCGGCGATCTTGGCGATGTCGGAGCCCTGGTCGCCGATGGGGCTGACGACGCCGAGCACGATGTCGTCGATGGCCGCCGGGTCCAGCCCGGGAAACCGGTGGCGCAGCTCGTGGATCAGGCCCACGACCAGGTCGATGGGCTTGGTGCCGTGCAGGGCGCCATTGGCCTTGCCGCGGCCGCGCGGGGTGCGGATCGCCTCGTAGACGTACGCTTCGGTGCTCAACGTCGGCAGCCTTTCCGTGCTGTTCGATGCCGTGCCGCCCGGGGCGGGCGGCGGGTGGTGCGGTCGTCCGGGTGGTGGGGGTGCGGTGCGTGCCGTTCCGCCGGTGGTGCCGTGCGGATGCCGCCGCACGGACCGCCGTCAGCCGAGGACCGACCGGCCGATGATCTCCTTCATGATCTCGGTGGTGCCGCCGTAGATGGTCTGGATGCGGCCGTCGGTGAACGCCTTCGCGACCCGGTACTCGGTCATGTACCCGTAGCCGCCGTGGAGCTGGAGGCAGCGGTCGGTGACCCGCTTCTGGAGTTCGGTGGCCCACCACTTGGCCATCGAGGCGTGCACGGCGTCGAGCTGCCCGGCCGTGTGCTCCTCGATGCAGCGGTCGAGGAAGGCGCGGGTGACGGCGCACTCGGTGGCCATCTCGGCGATCTCGAAGCGGATGTGCTGGAGCTTCGCCAGCGGCCGGCCGAAGGCCTCCCGCTCCTTGACGTACCGCTTGGTGATCTCCAGCAGTTCCTCGGCGCCCGCGATGGCGGCGACGGCGATGCTCATCCGCTCCTGGGCGAGATGGGTCATCAGATGGAGGAAGGCGCCGTTCTCCTCGCCCAGCAGGTTCTCCTTGGGGACGCGGACGTCGTGGAAGAACAGCTCGGCGGTGTCCTGTGCCTTCTGGCCGATCTTGTCGAGGTTGCGGCCGCGCTCGAAGCCCTCCATGCCGCGTTCGACGACGAGCAGGCTGAGGCCCTTGGCACCGCCCTCGGGGGTGGTGCGCGCCACCACGATCACGAGGTCGGCGAGGATGCCGTTGGAGATGAAGGTCTTGGAGCCGTTGAGCACCCAGTGGTCGCCGGCGTCGGTGGCGGTGGTGCGGATGCCCTGGAGGTCGGAGCCGGCGCCGGGCTCCGTCATCGCGATGGCCGTGATGGTCTCGCCGCTGCAGAAGCCGGGCAGCCAGCGCCGCTTCTGCTCCTCGGTGCCGAGGGCGGTGAGGTAGGGGCCGATGATGTCGTTGTGCAGGCCGATCGCCAGGCCGGAGGCACCGGCCCGGGCGAACTCCTCGGTGAGGACGGCGCTGTGGCGGAAGTCGCCGGCGCCGCCGCCCCCGTACTCCTCGGGGACGGCGAGCCCGAGCAGCCCCTGCCGGCCGGCGGCGAGCCAGGCGGAGCGGTCGACGACGCCCTCCCGCTCCCAGCGTTCGTGGTGCGGTTCCACCTCCTTCTCCAGGAAGGCGCGGACGGTCCCGCGGAAGGCCTCGTGCTCGGCGGTGAAGACGGTGCGCTTCAACGCGCGCCTCCTGACGAGGTGGTGGGAGCCGGGTCGGCGGTGAGGCAGGGGACGTCCCAGTCGGCGGCCACCTCGGCGGTGTGGGCGCCGGGCAGCGCGGGGGTGTGCGGACGGCGCCGGGGTCGCGGAGAACCGCGGCGCGGGGGCGGGCTGGGTGATGCCGCCGTGGTCGGTGAACGTGGAGCGGGCGGCGAGATGCGGGTGGCGCGGGGCCTCGCGCAGGGACAGCACGGGGGCGACGCAGGCGTCGGAGTCCGCGAAGACGGCCGTCCACTCCTCGCGGGTGCGGGTCCGGAAGCGGTCGGCGACGGCGGCGCGCAGCGCCTCCCAGTCCCCCGGGTCGCCGCGGCCGGGTGCCTCCTCGCCGAGGCCGAGGAGGCGGGTGAACTCCTCGTAGAAGCGCTCCTCCAGGGCGCCGACGGCCATCCAGCCGCCGTCGGCGGTCTCGTAGACGCCGTAGAAGGGGGTTCCGCCGTCGAGCAGGTTGACGCCCCGGCGGTCCTGCCAGGCGCCGGCGGCGAGCAGGGCGTGGATCATCGTGGTGAGGTGGGCGGTGCCGTCGGTGACGGCCGCGTCGACCACCTGTCCGGTGCCGGTGGTCCGCGCGTGCTGGAGGGCGGCGAGGACGCCGACGACGAGATAGAGGGAGCCCCCCGCGTAGTCGCCGAGGAGGTTGGCGGGCACGGCGGGCGGGCCGCCGGCCGCACCGATCATGCCGAGGGCCCCCGTGACGGCGACGTAGCCGATGTCGTGCCCGGCGTGCGGGGCGAGCGGGCCGTCCTGGCCCCAGCCCGTCATCCGGCCGTACACCAGGCGGGGGTTGCGGGCCAGGCAGTCCTCCGGGCCGACGCCGAGGCGTTCGGTGACGCCGGGCCGGTTGCCCTCCAGCAGGATGTCCGCCCGGGCGGCGAGGCCGAGCACGGCCGCCCGCCCGGCCCCGGTCTTGAGGTCGATCAGGACGGAGCGCTTGTTCCGGTTGGTGAGGTCGTACGCCGGGTCGATGCCGAGCCCGGCCCCGCCGGGGCGGTCGACGCGGACGACGTCGGCCCCGAGATCGCCGAGGAGCATGGCGGCGAAGGGGCCCGGCCCGATGCCCGCCAGCTCCACCACGCGCACGCCCGCCAGCGGACCGTTCCCGGTGACTGCCATCGAGACCCCGACCCCAAACCTTGGTGATACCGCCCTGGTGCGCCGCCGCGGTGGTGCGGTGACTGCCACGGCGGCCCGGCATGACACCATCGATGTAACACCACTGATGCTAAGAACGTGTTCCAGTTCGCACAAGCCCTCCGGACCGGGAAAAACGTGGGACGCGGCGGCCGGGTGGCCGCCGCGTCCCAGTAGTGCTCGGTGCCGTCTCCCGGCCGTGCTTCGCTGCGTGTCGCGGGTGGGTGCTCCGGGGCCGGACCGCGGACGCCTCTGGGGCCGTGCCGCCCGGACCGGTGTGCGCCGGTGCTCAGCTCCGCGCCGGCTGGCGGTACTCCCGCAGGGGAGGCGCCGTGCGGCTCGCGGTGAACTCGGTGATCCGGTACTCGCAGACCTCCTCCTGGGCGAAGGGGTCGCTCGCCGCGATGGCCTCCACCCGGTCGCGGTCGGCTCCCACGGCGAGGATCACCCCGCCGTCACGCGGTTTCTTGGGGCCGGAGGCGATGAACTCCCCCGCCTCGAACTGCTCGTCCACCCAGGCCATATGGGCCTCGCGGAGGGCCTCGATCCGGTCGGCGGGCGCGCAGTAGGTCAATTCGAGTACGAACATGGGCTCACCCTACGCACGCCACCGTGTGCGGGCGGCACCCCCGGGCCGCGGCGGGCGGAGGCCGGGACGGCGCCGTTGCGCAGCCCGGACAGCGGTCCGGGCGGGACGGTCAGGCGGTCCGGACGTACGTCCGCAGGGCCGGCGCGGCGGGTGCGGGGCCGCCGCGGCGGGGAGCGGCGTGGCGCGGGAGGGCCCGCGCCCCGGCGCTCAGACCGGGGCGGTGTCCCCGAGGGCGGCGGCGAGGGTGCGGCGGCAGAGGGAGTCGGCCCGCCGCGTCGTCTCCGGCAGCCGGTAGCGCGGGGTGAGCCGGAGGGTGTGGGCGACGGCGTGGTCCAGGCCGATCCCGTGGCCCACCGAGACGAAGACCGGCTTGACGCCCTCCCGGGTGCGCAGCGCGCGCCCCACCTCCTCCTCGCCGTCGAGCAGCGGCGAACTCGCGCCCCGCTCGGGGCCGGGCGGTGCGAAGGCGAAGCCGAACGGGGTCTTGGCGACGCCGAAGGACGGGATGCCGGTCAGCACGCCGAGGTGGGCGGCGAGCCCCAGCCGCCGGGGGTGGGCCAGGCCGTAGCCGTCGCAGACGACCAGCGCGGGCGGTTCGGACAGCCGTTCCAGGGCGTCGAGAACGGGCGGGAGTTCGCGGAAGGCCAGCAGTCCGGGAACGTACGGGAACGCGGCGTGGCCGGTGGCGGTCGCCTCGTCGAGCGGCTCCAGCGTCTCCGCGTCCAGGACGACGGCGGCCGCGGCGAGCCGTCCGGTCGCCTCGTCATAGGCGACGTCCACGCCCGCGATCGTCGGCACCTCGCCCGGTGCCGGACCGGGGCCGGCCGTGTCGGCCCGTTCCCGCAGCCGGTTCTGCTCGGCCACCGCCTCGGCTTCCGTGGCGGGCCAGTTCCCGGCCGTCCGTCGTGGTCGCATGGGGTCCGTCCTCCGGCTCGCTGCCCGGTGCGGGACCGGGGTTCCGCTCAGCGGGTGGTCCGGGCCGCATCCTGCCACCGCGGGCGCGCCGCGGGTACGGCCGGGGGTGCCACGGGGTGCCGGGTACCGCGGGGTGCCGGGTACCGCGGGGTGCCGGGTACCGCGGGGCGGTGGGGAACGCGCCGGTCAGCCGCCCAGGGTCCACAGGGTGAGGGTGTAGACCATGAAGATCACCCAGAGCACCGCCGCGGCGCCGCCGAGCGCCAGGGCCGCCTTCATGGCGCCCGCGACGGCCTGCCCGCCGCCGTACGGAAGAGCCTCGCCGCCCTGCGGGCGGTAGTGCGGCTGGAACTGCTGGACCCGGGTGTTCGCGATCTTCTCCATGCCTCACATCCTGTCCCCTGCCACTGACACCACACATGAGTGCGCGTACTCAGCGGGGGTACTCATACCCACCCGTACGAGCGGCCCCGGCGGACCGCGGGGCGGCCCGCGGGCGCTCCCGGCAAGTGCAGAACGCGGCCTCCGGGGGAACCCGCTGCCGCATGACAGATCTCCCGGGCACACACGAGTCGTACTGGATCGACACCACCCCGCAGACCTCCCACCCCTCCCTGGACACGGACCTGGAGACCGACGTCGCCGTGATCGGCGGGGGTATCGCCGGGCTGTGCACGGCGTGGGAACTGGCCCGCGCGGGACTCGGTGTCGTCGTTCTGGAGGCGGACCGCATCGCCACCGGTGTCACCGGCTACACCACCGCCAAGGTCTCCGCCCTGCACACCCTGGTCTACGACCGGCTGCGCACGACGCGCGGCGCCGACGGCGCCCGGCTGTACGCGCGTTCGCAGGCGGACGCGGTGGAGCACGTCGCCGCGACGGCGGCCGAACTGGGCATCGACTGCGATCTGGAGCGGCTGCCCGCGTACACCTACGTCCGGGACCCGGCGGCCGCGGCGCAGGTCGAGGCGGAGGCGCGGGCGGCCGCCGAGGCCGGGCTCCCTGCCTCCTATGTCACGGAGACGGGCCTGCCCTTCCCCGTCGCCGGTGCCGTGCGGGTCGACGGCCAGGCGCAGTTCCACCCGCGCAAGTACCTCCTCGGGCTGGCGGAGGACCTGCGGGCCCGGGGCGGACGGATTTACGAACGGTCCCGGGTCACCGGGCTGCGGGAGGGGACGCCCTGCCGGGTGACGACGGAGGGCGGGGCGGCCGTGACGGCGCGCGATGTCGTGGTCGCCACGCACTACCCGGTCTTCGACCGCTCCCTCGGCTTCGCCAAGCTCTCCCCGCACCGCGAACTGGTGGTCGCCGGCACGCTCCCCGCGGACCGCGATCCCGCCGGCATGTACATCACCCAGGAGGAGAACAAACGCTCGGTGCGGACGGCACCCGGACCGGACGGGCGGCGGCTGCTCGTCGTCACCGGCGAGAGCTTCCTGCCGGGCACGGCCGACGCGGGCGAGCGGTTCCGGCGGCTGGCGGACTGGACGGCCGAGCACTTCCCCGGCACGGAGATCTCCCACCGCTGGGCCGCGCAGGACAACGACCCCACCGACACCGTGCCCATGGTCGGCCCGCTCCACCCGGGCGCCCGGCACACCTACGTCGCCACCGGCTTCGGCGGCTGGGGCATGAGCAGCGGGGTGATGTCGGGCCGGCTGCTGTCGGCACTCATCCGCGGCGAGACCCCGGAGTGGGCCGGACTGTACGACCCGCGGCGGCTGATGAGCACCGTCCGGGAGGGCGGCGGCTTCCTCAGGCACCAGGCGACCGTGGGACGCCACTTCGTCGGCGACCGGCTGAGGACCGCGCACACCGACTCGGTGGACGACATCCCGCCCGGCGCGGGCGCCGTCGTCCGCAGCGGCGGCCGCAGCTGCGCCGTCTACCGGGACGAGGAGGGCGCCGTGCACGCCGTCTCCGCGCGCTGCACGCACCTGGGCTGCCTGGTGGCCTTCAACGCCGGCGAGCGGGCCTGGGAGTGTCCCTGCCACGGCTCCCGGTTCGGGGTGGACGGCCAGGTCATCCAGGGTCCCGCGAACCGGCCGCTGGCTCCCCGCGACGTTTAGCCGTGAGGGCCGGGGTACCCGGTGACCGTGTTGTTTCTGAAGCCCCCAGGGGTTTATGCGCCGCAGGACGATACGTCCTGCCTCACCGCCGCTCTCCGCGAGGAAACGTTCGCCCCGGGCGTCCGGGTGCTCGACCTGTGCACCGGCACCGGAGCCCTCGCCGTGGCGGCGGCCCGGCGCGGAGCCCGTGTGACCGCCGTCGACACGTCGGTCCGCGCGGTGCTCACCTGCCGCCTCAACGCCCGCCTGGCGGGCGTACGGATCAGGGCGGTCCGGGGCGATCTGCTGTCGGCCGTCGGAGGGGAACGGTTCGACGTCATCCTCAGCAACCCCCCGTATGTGCCGTCACCGCACCCGCGCCTGCCCCGCCGCGGCCCGGCACGCGCCTGGGAGGCGGGGCACGACGGGCGGGCGCTGCTCGACCGGATCTGCGCCGAGGCACCGGGGCGGCTGCGCCCCGGCGGCGTCCTGCTCCTCGTCCAGTCGGCGCTCAGCGGTGTCACACCGACGCTGGACGCGCTGGTGCGGGCCGGTCTCGACGCACAGGTGACCGAACGCCGGTACGTCCCCTTCGGGCCGCGGCTGCGGGAACGGGCCGAGTGGCTGCGCGGCCGGGGGCTGCTGCCGCCCGGTGAGGACAAGGAGGAACTGGTGGTGATCCGCGGTGAAGCCGCCCTCTGAGCCAGGCGGAGCCACCGCCGCGTCCGGAGCCACCGCGGGACCCGTCACCGGACCCGCCGCCGGGCCCGGAGACGCCGCCGGACGCGGTGCTCCTGCCGGCACCCGCACCGGGGCCGGCGCCGCCGCGGAGGTCCCCGCCGCGCGCGAGGCCCGCCGGGTGAGCCTGGTGCGGGGCGGCCCGATGCTGGTGGAGGGCCCGGTGGAGGTGGTGCTGGAGGACGGCAGCACCGAGCGCTCGGACCGGTTCACCGTGGCGCTGTGCACCTGCCGCCGCAGCCGCCGCTTCCCCTGGTGCGACACCAGTCACCGCCGACGGGTCCGCGGTACCGCGGACGAGCACGGAGACTCCCCCGGCGGAGTCTCCGGCTCACCCGGCGAAGGCGGGTCCTCCTCCACCGGCTGAACCCCTCCGGCCCCGCGCCCGGCCCCACGGGGGCGCGGGGCCGGGCGCGGGGTCGCGACCGCTCAGGCGGGTGCCGGCACGGGCGGCGGCGCGGGGAGCGGCTCGCGCAGGGAGGTGCGGCCCGCTTCCCAGGCCGCCAGCAGATGGCCGCCGAGCCGGTCCTCCAGGAACTCCGTCGAGGCGGCCCCGAAGGCCACGTCCGCGTCCAGGCCGGGCTCCTCCTCCAGCAGTCCGCCGACGACGTCCCGGCGCACGATCTGCTCGTGCACCGCGTCCGCCTCGACGTGCTCGGTGTAGAAGTGCACGGCGGCCGGGCCCGCGCCCGCCCGTTCGAGCGCCCTGGCCAGCCGGCGCGAACCGGGCGAGGAGGTGATCTCGACGGTCGCGAAGTGCCCCACCAGCGCCCCGCGCAGCGCCCGGTGGAGGCCGAACAGGGACATCTGGTTGACCACCGCGAGCATCGGGGCGGGCGTGACGTCCAGATAGCGCCCGTAGGCGGGGTCGAGGCCCAGGTCGGTCATCAGCTCGGCGAAGAGCCGGGCGTGCACGCGGTCGGCCCGCCCCCCGCCGAACTCGTCGAACTCGACGGCGGCCATGGCGGCCTTCGCCCGGCCCGTCAGCCGGGGGATGACCCAGGCGTGCGGGTCGGCCTCCTTGAGATGGTAGAGCGAGCGCTGCGCGGCGTACTCGCGCAGCTGCCACAGCTCCCCGGACTCCTGGAGGCGATGGCTGACGCCGTCGCCGTCCACGGGTTCGACGAGCAGGGCGTCCAGAGCCGCCGCGGCGCTCTCCGGGCGGGAGGTGTCCGCGCGCAGGGCGGTCAGGAAGCGTTCCTCCAGCGCCCGGCGGAGGCGGAGGAGGTCCGGGTCCCACTCCCAGTGGCCGCCGACCCCGGCGAAGCCCCGGTAGTGCAGTTCGTAGGCGAGGTAGAGGGCGAGCTGGAGATCGTCGCCGTAGGGGTCGGCGGCGGTGACGGCCGGTCCGCCGGGCAGGTCCGGGGAGCCGCCGGTGAGCAGGGCGGTCACCGCAGCCGACAGGTCGCCGCGCGGCGCGGGCAGGGCCGGTCCGCCGGCCGCGGTCCCGGCTCCCCCGGCGTTCCCGGCCCCGGTGCGGCCGGCGGTGCCGGGGGTCGTCGTCGCTCCGGTCGCCATGGCTCCGGGCCTCCTCTTCCCTCGTCCCCGGGGACCGTCCGCCCCGGGGCACATCCGGGTCGTTCGAGTGCCCTTCGCCGCCCCGGTCATGCGTTCGCGGAGGCCGCGGAGGAGCGGAGTGACAGAGGTCACGCTGCCGATCCGCACACTGAGAGGGCCGCCGGATCGTCATAGAGAGTGTCAGCCGTCTTCCGAACACCTCTCAGGAGGCAGGAGTTGTCCCCTGTCATCGACCGAGCCGTACAGGCCGGCCTCATCACGTCCGACGGGCAGGTGATGGACGTTCCCGCGGCGCTGCGCTACCGGCGCGACGATCCGCTCGCCGTCCGTGCCTGTTTCCCGCCGCGCGCCTCCCTCGGCGGTGCGGACGTGACCTGGGTGTTCTCCCGGGATCTGCTGGCCGCCGGGCTGCTGGAGCCGGTCGGGGACGGGGATGTGCACGTACGGCCGTTCGGACCGCTGGTGACGGTGCTGGAGTTCCACGCGGCCGCCGGGACGGCGCTGGTCCGGATGGACAGCGCGGACGTGCGGAGCTTCCTGGAGCAGACGTACGCCCTGGTGCCGTTCGGCCGCGAAGAACTCCATCTCGACCTCGACGGCGACCTGGCGGCCCTGCTGCGCGAGGCCTGACACCCCGCCCGCCACCGGGGCGGCGCACGGCCCCGAGCCACCGGCGCGGGCAACGGGACACCGGCAGGGCCGCGTGCCACCGGAGCGGCCGGTCAGCCGCCGGCCGCGGACGCCGCCGCGGACTCCTCCGGGGCGGCGACGGCCGCGGCGAGGGCGGCCCGCACCTCCGCGACCGCCCGCACGGGCGCCACCGCGGCCGGCCCTCCGGCCGGGCCGCACTGGCCCGCGCGCCGCGCCAGTTCGCCGAGCCGCCGCCCGCGGGTGGTCCGTTCCTCCGCGGAGACCACCCCCGTCAGCCCGGCCGCCGCGGCCAGGACGACCAGTGCCGCGTCCTCGGGCGCCACCCGCGCCACCGGCTCCCGCCCGTGCAGCACGCGCCGCGCGTCCGCCCGCAGAGCCCGCGCCGCCTCCCCGTCGACCAGGGCGTAGTCCCGGGGCGGCAGCAGACCCAGCCACCGCCGGGACACCACGCGCAGGGCGCCCTCCTCGGCGAGCCCGGCCTGTACGGCGTCCAGGGTGGTGCCGGCGTGCCGGGTCACCCAGTCCCGCCAGCCGTGCGGCGGGGACTCGGTGACCAGCTCCAGCAGGTCGTCGAGTGCCGGATCGTCCGTCCGGGCGTCGAGGTCCGGTGTGACGACTCCGCCGTCGTCGGTGAGCAGCCCCCGCCGGGCCAGTTCGGTCAGCGCCCCGGCCCGCACCAGGGGCGGCAGCCAATCCGCGCCGTCCGGGCCGCCGGTCCCGGGCCGGACACTCTCCGGGGCCCGGCCGAGCAGGCAGAGCCGGGCGGCGAGGGAGCGGGGGCAACGGGAACCGTGGGTCACCGGGGTCACAAGGGCCTCCTGCGGATCGGGCGGCCGGTGCGGCCGGTGGCGGTGGCGAGCGCCGCGGACGGCCGGCGACGGGGCCCCGGGCCGGTCGGCGGGGCCCTGCGGACCCCTTGCGGGCCGGCCCCGGCCGCACGGGCGGCAATTCCGTTGCCGCCGCCCGGCCGTCTCCGTACCGTGGTCACCGGCCCTGTTGTCGGTGGATGGAGAAGGCGTTGCTCGTCTGAGGTCATGGGACACCGTGTGCCACGCCCCGGCCGGAAGGCCGCACCGGCGTGGGCCGTTGTGCGACCTCGGCACCGAGCCACCCGCCCCGACCGGGGCTTCTTCTCTGGTTGTTCTCTGGTGCCCCTCTTCCGCCACGGCATTCCCCGGTGTCTCCTCCGCTGCCCCGTACCCCGTGTTCCCCGGCGACCAGGAGGCCCTGTATGGCACCGTCCGCTCTCTCCGTCAGCTGCTCCGATCTCTCCTTCACCTGGCCGGACGGCACCACCGTCCTGGACGGTCTCGATCTCGCCGTGGGACCGGGCCGCACCGGCATCGTCGGGCTCAACGGCTCCGGCAAGTCCACCCTGCTCCGCCTGATCGCCGGTGAGCTGCGGCCGTCCGGTGGCACCGTGCGGGTCACCGGCGAGACCGGCTACCTGCCGCAGAACCTCGCCCTGGACACCGCGCTCCGCGCCGACGTGGCGCTCGGCATCGCCGTCCCCCGGGCCGCCCTGCGCGCCATCGAGGCCGGCGACCCCAGCGAGGAGCACTTCACCGCCGTCGGCGACGACTGGGACATCGAGGAACGGGCCCTGGCCACCCTGGACCAGCTCGGCCTGGGCCACATCGGTCTCGACCGCACCGTCGGCGAGCTCTCCGGCGGCGAGTCGGTGCTGCTGCGGCTGGCGGCCCTGCTGCTGCGGAGGCCCGGCGTCCTGCTGCTGGACGAGCCGACCAACAACCTCGACCTGCGCGCCCGGCGCCGGCTGTACGACGCCGTGTCCTCCTGGCGGGGCGTGCTGCTCACCGTCAGCCACGACCGCGAACTGCTGGAGCTGGTCGACCGGATCGGAGATCTGCGCGAGGGCGAGGTGCACTGGTACGGCGGCGGCTTCTCCGCCTACCAGGAGGCGCTGACGACCGAACAGGAGGCCGCCCGGCGCTCCCTGCGCGCCGCGGAGGCCGATGTGCGGCGGCAGAAGCGGGAGCTGGCCGAGGCCCGGGAGAAGCTGGCCCGCCGGGTCCGCTACGGCAGGAAGATGTACGAGAACAAGCGCGAGCCCAAGATCGTGATGAACGCGCGCAAGCGCGCACAGCAGGTCTCCGCCGCCAAGCACCGCGGAACCCATACCGCGCGGCTGGAGGACGCGCGCGAACGGCTGGACGAGGCCGCGGACGCCGTGCGGGACGACGCCGAGATCCGCGTCGACCTGCCGCACACCGCCGTCCCGCCGGGCCGCACCGTGCTCACCGTGCGGGAGGCGGAACTCCGGTACGGCGCGCGGGTACCGGAGTTCACCGTGCGCGGCCCCGAGCGGATCGCGCTGACCGGCAACAACGGTGCGGGCAAGACCACCCTGCTGCGGACCATCGCGGGCGAACTGGAGCCGGTGCACGGCGAGGTGCGGACTGAGGTGCCGTCGAGGTTCCTGCCCCAGCGGCTGGATCTGCTCGACGACGGGCTGAGCGTTGCGGAGAACGTGGCCCGGCACGCCCCCTCGGCCACCGACAACCGGATCCGGGCCCGGCTCGCCCGCTTCCTCTTCCGCGGCGCCCGCGCCGACCAGCCGGCGGGCACCCTCTCGGGCGGCGAACGCTTCCGCGCCACCCTGGCGGCGCTCATGCTGGCCGAGCCCGCGCCACAGCTCCTGATGCTGGACGAGCCGACCAACAACCTCGACCTGTCCGGCGTCGAACAGCTCACGGCGGCACTGGAGTCGTACGAGGGCGCCCTGATCGTGGCCACCCACGACCTGCCGTTCCTGCGGAGCCTGGGCATCACCCGCCGGCTCCATCTGGACGGCGAACTGACGGAGACGGCCCCGGAGGACCTCTGATGGGGGGTGCGGGCGGCCGGTTCGGCGTGTTGACCGGCCGCCCGCACACCCCGTCCGTCACCCGACATTACGGGATCTACCCTCCGATTAGCCGCACCCCCCTGGTCCCGGGCTTCCCCCCATGCTTAACCTACGGTTTCGTAACCTACGGAGCCGTAGGTGATCCGCACGTCTCCAGGAGCTCGTTGTGACCCAGACCCCCGCCCCCCTCGCCGGCTCCGAGGGGTGGAGCGACGCCAAGCTGCTGTACGCGCTGGAGGAGGTCGTCGAGGACGAACTCAACCGGCACCTCAAGGTCACCAAGGACTGGATGCCGCACGAATACGTGCCGTGGAGCGACGGCCGCAACTTCGACGGCCCGCTGGGCGGCGAGGCCTGGGCCCCGGAGCAGTCCAAGGTCAGCGACATCGGCCGGATCGCCCTCGTCGTCAATCTGCTCACCGAGGACAACCTCCCCAGCTACCACCACGAGATCGCCACCCTCTTCGGCCGCGACGGCGCCTGGGGCACCTGGGTGCACCGCTGGACCGCCGAGGAGGGCCGGCACGGCATCGTGATGCGCGACTACCTGCTGACCTCCCGGGCCGTGGACCCGGTGCAGCTGGAGGAGTTCCGCATGGCGCACATGTCGGAGGGGTTCGAGTCCGACAACCGGCACAGCATGCTGCACTCCGTCGCCTACGTCGCCTTCCAGGAGCTGGCCACCCGGATCTCGCACCGCAACACCGGCCACCACTCCGGTGACCCGGTCTGCGACCGCATGCTCTCCCGGATCGCCACCGACGAGAACCTGCACATGGTCTTCTACCGCAACCTGCTCGGCAAGGCGTTCGAACTGGCGCCGGACCAGACGATGGGGGCCGTCCGCGACGTCGTCGTCAACTTCCGGATGCCCGGCCACGGGATGCCCGGGTTCGAGCGGGCCGCCGCGCAGATGGCCATCGGCGGCATCTACAACCTCCGCATCCACCACGACGACGTTCTCCAGCCGGTGCTGCGCTTCCTCAAGGTGCTGGAGATCTCCGGGCTCGGCCCCGAAGGGCTCAAGGCCCAGGAGGAGCTGGGGATGTACATGGGCGGTCTCGACGAGCAGGCCACGAAGTTCGACGAGCGGCGCGAGGCCCTGCTCGCCCGCCGCGCCGCCCGCAAGGCCTCCTGACGCATCAGCCGGCCTTCCCGCCGGCGGCCGTCGGCCGGGCCCCGGTCCGGCGACGGCCGCCGGGTCCGGCCGGGGCCGGGCAACGCGTCGGGCCCGGTGCGCTGTGCACACCGGGCCCGACGTCTTCGTAGCGGGGACAGGATTTGAACCTGCGACCTCTGGGTTATGAGCCCAGCGAGCTACCGAGCTGCTCCACCCCGCGTCGTTGAACCCGACTCTACGTGGTGCGGGCCCCTGTGCAAAATCGGTGACGCGGCCCGCACCGGCCCGGTCCTCCGCCGGTGCGGACCGCGGCCCTCAGGACGTACCGCTGCCGCCGCTTCTGCGGGACTTGCGCAGCCGGCGCCGCTCCTTCTCGGAGAGACCTCCCCAGACGCCGAACCGCTCGTCGTTCTCCAGGGCGTACTCCAGGCACTCCACCCGTTCCTCACACGCCCGGCAGACCTGCTTGGCCTCCCGGGTGGAGCCGCCGGGGACCGGAAAGAAGAAGTCGGGCCCGGTCTGCGCGCACAGCGCGCGCTCCCGCCAGCCGGAAGCGTGCTCCGCCGGCCCGATGAACTCGATCAACATGCAGGTCATGCTGCAGCGGGTGGATCAACGTTCGCTGAACGAGGGGTCAACGCGCTGGCGCCCGGTTCCTGTTGGCGCCCCGCCCTGCCCGACTGACCGACCCGCGTGGGAGGTTACCGGTCCGGCCACGGCGTTCGGCGTCGGTGCGCCGGCGCGTCGGCCGGCCCGCCCGGCCCGGGCCCCGCTGCCGGCCCGTTCCGGCCGCGGGAGCGGTCCGTACGCCACGCGGCCTCACGCCGGAGAACCGCCCCGGCGTCAGGCCGACTCCCGGCGCACCAGCTCGGTCTGCAGCAGGATCGACGGCGGCAGGCCCGCTTCGCCGGAGAGCTGGGCGAGCAGGCGCCAGGTCATGGTGCGGCCGAACTCCTCGATCGGCTGCCGGACGGTGGTGAGCGGGGGCGAGGCGGTGGCCGCGATGTCGAGGTTGTCGAAGCCGACGACGGCGACGTCCTCCGGGATGCGCCGGCCCGCCGCCTGCAGCGCCTGCAGGGCGCCGACGGCCATCAGGTCCGAGGCCGCGAAGACCGCGTCGAGGTCCGGGTGGGACTCCAGGAGCCGCCGCATGGCGGCCGCTCCGCCCTCGACCGTGAAGTCGCCGTGCGCGACCGCGTCGGTGGGGAAGCCCGTGCCGGCCATGCCGCGGCGCCAGCCGCTGAGCCGGTCCATGCCGACCGCCATGTCGGCCGGACCGGCGATGGTGGCGACCCTGGTCCGTCCGGTGTCGATGAGGTGACGGGCCGCCAGGCAGGCGCCGTTGAAGTTGTCCACGTCGACGTACGGGGCGTCGACCCGGACCAGCGGCCGGCCCCCGAGGACGACGGGCAGGCCCGCCTCCACCAGCAGGCTGGGCAGCGGGTCCTCGCCGTGCAGGCTGACGACGAGCGCGCCGTCGACGTGGCCGCCGCAGAGGTAGCGGGCGAAGCCGTCCTCGTCCTGCTCGTTGGTCATCAGCAGCACCAGCTGGAGCTGGCTGCCGGAGAGGCCGCTGTAGATGCCGCGCAGCACCCGGGCGAAGAAGGGGTCGCTGAGCACGAAGTTGCCGGGCTCGGACATCACGAGGGCGATGGAGCCCGTTCGCCTGGTCGCCAGGGACCGGGCGACCTGGTTGGCGCGGTAGCCCAGGACCTCGACCGCGTGGGCCACCTGCTCCCGGGCCTTCTCGCTGACGTAGGGCAGGCCGTTGATCGCCCGGGAGGCCGTGGCACGGGAGACCCCGGCGGCCCTGGCGACCTGTTCGAGAGTGGGGCTCGCGCTCGGGCCCGGCCGTCCCAGAGGCTGAGCCCCTGCTGATTCAGTCACCGGCTCTCCGCGTGTGGCAGTGTCGCGCGCCGCGCGCGGCGGCCCGCGCCGGGGACGGCGGCCCTGGCGACGGCCCGGGCGGCGCGCCCGGGGCGGCCCGCGGGGGCCGCGCGGTGCGGGATTCCGCGGCTCCGCCGCGCGGGGGCGGGCCGTCGGGCGCCGCCGCGAACCCGCGGCAGGCCGCGGCCGGCCATGCCGGTTCGCTGCTTCGTGCTGGACACTCCCCCACCCCCACTGACGCCGTCCGATTCCGGTGACCGCCGGGCGACGCCTCGCCGGCAGCGCACTGGAAGCGCTTTCAGACTACCCACGGAACAGGAGGACCGCCAGGGAAGGGAGGGCTCCCCCGGTCCGCCGGCCGCGCGGGGCGGCCGTCTCCGGGAAGCCGCCGTGCGCGCCGCGGCCTCCCGGCCCCCGCGCGTCGCGCGGGGGCCGGGAGCGCGGCGGACGGCGCCGTCCGCGGATCCGTCCGCGGGTCATGGGTCAGCAGCCGATCGGCGCGGTGCCGACCGCGATGTCGTCGTACCAGAGGGTGTCGTCGCCGCTGCCGTAGCTCTCCCAGCCGAGCCGCAGGTCGGTGAGGGAGGGGCGCCAGCCGGGCTTGTTGAGCCACTGCCGGTCGATGTCATGGGTGGGCGTGCCGTCGATGACGAGGCCCTCGACGGCCGAGCCGTTCACCTTGGTCTCCAGGGTGGAGCCCTCGATGCCGAACTCGACGCAGGTCCATTCGTTCACGGGCAGCGGCATGCTCTTGGACACCCCGACGGGGCTCTGCTCCGGCAGGGTCGCGTCGTCGGACTCGCGGTTCCACTGCAGGGCGCCGTTCTGGCCGCCCATCCGCAGGTCCTTGCCGCCGTCGTTCGCGTCCTTCATGGCCGCGAACGTCACATGGGCGGCGGGCAGCGCGGTGGTGTGCCGCACCCAGAAGCGGACGTGCAGCGAGGGACTCCCGGCCACCTCGTCCAGCGGGGTCGAGGCGAACATGTGGTTGCAGTAGCCGGCCCCGCCGTCGATCCGGAGCGACTTGCTCCCGGTGTGCGCGGTGCCGGAGTCGACCGTCGCGGTGCCGGTGCCGGTGCAGTTGGCGGCCCCGGCGGTCCAGCGGCCGGAGGGAGCGCTACCGGTCTGCGACTCGAAGTCCTCGCAGAAGCCCGAGGCGTCGCAGGCGGCCGCGGGCCGGTCATCGGCGGACGGGTCCGCGGCGGAGGCGCTGCCCGTGGCGCCGGCGGCGGTGAGCGCCAGGACGGTCGCCGACGCGGCCAGGATCTGCCGGCGGCGGGTGGGGCGCGCGCTCCGCGGCGGTGCGGAGCCGGCGGGCGGGGGTACGGGGAGTCCGGCAGGCCGGGTGACGAGGACGAGCGTGAAGTCGTAGGTGAGGACATGGGTCCCGACCCTCCTCGGTGAAAGGTGAGATGGCGGCGGAGAGATCAGCGCCGCGGTGGGGGCCTCCCCAGGCCCCCACCGCGACGGGCGGTGATTCATCCACCGCGGGGCGGGCGCGTGCGGATCCGCTGGACGCCGCGGCGCGCGGGAGGAACGCATTGCCGCCGACGTCGACGCGCCCGTGTGGTGTGTGGCGGCCGGGCCCCGGAGGGCCGGCCGGGTGGCCGCGGCGGGCCGGGCCGGAGCCCGGCCCGCCGCGTCCGGATCATCCGAACAGGGCGTCGTGCGCGGCGAACGCCGTGGCGATCTCCGTCTGGGCCCAGTAGCGGTGGTACGTGAACTCCGGCGCGGAGCCGCCGTTCAGGTACTGCTGCACCTTCGGGAAGTCGGGGTCGCTCTCGTAGAAGGAGCGGATCGACAGGAAGGTGGAGTCCGAGTTGATCTCGTCACCGTTGGGCATGGTGCCCGTCCAGCCGTTGGGGACGTAGAGCTTGTCCTCGCCGGAGGTGACCTCGAACCGGTTGTAGTCCTTGCGGACCTCGGGAATCGCGATGCCCAGGTCGTCCTTGTGCGCGAGCATGCCGTCGAGCAGGCCCTCGCCGGCTTCCCTGGCCTCCGCGTCGCCCGAGCCGGCCGCGTAGTACAGCAGGGTCTTGGCGAACGAGGCGGCGACACCGACGTCGTTGGTGTGGTTCAGGACCTCGACGTGCAGGCCGCTGTTGCTGCCCGGGTTGGAGGCGTTCCAGGTGTCGGGCTGGCCGCTCCACTCCAGGTCGGACGGGATCTGGTAGTTGCCCGTGCCGTCGATCGTGGAGTTCTCCAGGGCCCAGTCGACCCACTTGTCCATGATCTTCCCGGCGCGCTCGTCACCGGTCTCGGCGTACAGCTCGGCCGTGCGCTGCAGGCCCCAGACCTGGAAGCCGAACCACCGGTTGGACGGCGGGTCGTGCCAGACGGGCTGCCAGTCGTAGTACATGCCGTAGAAGGTGGAGGCGTTCGACGGCGGGCTGGCGTACTGACCGTCCCAGCTGTTGGTGGCACCACCCGCGATGCCGCCCTCGGAGGACTGCAGCCACTGCAGGAACTCCAGCTGCCGGTCCAGGCTCTTGGCCCAGTCGGCCTGGCCCGAGGAGGACTTCGGCTTCATGTCCGGGTCCTCGGCCAGGGCGTAGGCGGCCATCGGGTTCTGGTAGCCCTGGTGGGCCGCGCCGTCACCGATGCGCCAGGCCCACGGGTACTGGGCGTCCTGGTTGGCGCCGCCCCAGGCGTAGTACCAGGACATCAGGTAGTGCGCGCTGTCCTTGCCGCTGCCCGCGGGGCAGGACGGGCTGGTGCAGTTGCCGATCTTCTTGAAGTACTTGTCGAACATGGCGTAGCGCAGGTAGTCGCCCATCTTGACGGCCTTGCCGACCACGTCGGCGACCTCGCCGGCCTTGCCCTGCTCCTCGGCGTACTTCTTGGCCTGGTAGGCCACCTGCACCGCACGCGCGTCGGCGTCCGGGGCGTTGGTGTACTTCCACTGCTTGGCGTACTCCGCGTCGTCGGTGAACAGGTCGAGGAACCCGTTCTCCCCGCCGTGCGCGAAGGTGTCGCAGGACGGCTGTGTCACCGTCTCCCAGACCGACTCCTGGGAGCCGCGCTGGAAGGTGTTGATGAACGCGGGCGCCGTCTCGCCGTCGCCGCAGAAGCCGAAGCCGTACGTGTTGTCCACGTCCAGCAGCCAGTGCATGCCGTAGATCTCGTCGGTCCCGTAGGCCGACTTGAGCTCGCCGGCGATGGGGTCCCGGCCGACCGACACGCCGGAGTCGAGCTTCGCCGGGTACGCGGTCGGGCTCGGGTGCTCGGGCGCGTAGGTGGCCGGCTTGCTCGCGTCGTAGGCGCCGTTGGTCGGCTGGTCCTCGGTGCCCGGGATGGCGAACTCCTCCAGCGACGCCCAGGCGTCGTTGAACGGGCCCCAGTCCTCGGTGATCCGGCCGTACTCCGACTCCAGCCACAGGTAGTAGCTGAACGCCTCGGAGGTGGTCTCGTGGCCGTGGTCCGGCGCCTCGACGATCAGCGTCTCGATGGCGTGGTACGGCACCTTCAGTCCGTTGAAGGTGCGGTAGTAGCCGCTCGACGGGTCGTTGATCTTGTTGTACAGGTCGAGGAAGTCCTGCTGGTACTCCGAGGCCTGCGGTGAGATCTCCTGGACCGGTACGGAGCCGGCGTCGTGGCCCGCGGCGGTCGCCCTGAAGACGGCCTTGGCCAGGTCACCGGTGGTGTCCGCGGAGTTGACGGGCACCTGCTGGACGCGGTCCCAGTTCTCGGGGGTGAACGTCAGCTCCGACTTGGCCGCGCTGATGTCCTTGGTGCCGGAGGCGCGCTCCAGGGTCACCCGCACGTCCGAGGACGGCTTGGCGGACAGCTTGACGCCGACGGTCGTCTCCCCGCCCTGCTTCACCTGCCGCGCGACGGGAGAGGCGATCACGGCCGGTTTCTCCAGGACGTTGACCAGGGACGGGTGCGAGCCGACCGGCTTGCCGTCCTTGTCGTACGCCTTGGCGGTGATGGAGTACTGGCCCTCGGGGGCGTTCTTCCACTCGCCCTCGAACGGGGCCTTGGAGTCGGTGGCCAGCAGCTTGCTGTCCGCGTAGAACTCGACCTTGGCGACGTCCCCGGTGGTCTTCGCCTTCAGCGGCACGCCCTCGGGGGCCAGCGCGTAGTTGTCCGCGCCCGTCTCCGAGGAGGTGAGAGCGACGCCGATGGCCTGGGCCTCGGCGGATCCGGCGGCCTCGGAGGCGAAGGTCGTCCCCGGCACCACCCCCGCGACGAGAGCGGCGAGGGCGAGTCCTCCCGTGACCGGGCCGGGCCGTAGCCTGCGCCGTAGGTGTGATCTCATTGCCTGCTGGTTCCTCTCTGTCACATGGTGTGGGGCCATATGTGTGGGGCATGGAGGGGTGGTGCTGTCGGGCGTGGACGGGCGCGCCCGGTCGGGGTGTGCGCGTCACACGGTGGATCCGGCCCCGTGAGTGGGCTGTGCGGTGCGGTGCGGCCACTCACGGGGCCGGTGATCGTGGGGGCGGAACGGCCCGGGCACCGTGGGGTCGGGACGGTGCGGGCGGGCCGGACGGGTGGGGGTGTGCGGCTCGGGTCCGCGGTTCCTCGTACCGTGCCGTCGTCAACGGCTTCCCGGGAGCCGTACGCGGGTGGGGGGTGGTCAGCTCTCGGCACGGTGTACTGAAACCGCTTCCAGTGCCGGGACTGTAGCGGTCACGCCGGGCTCTGAAAACCCTTACTCGTCAGTCCAGTTGGACAAAGTAAGCGGCTGTGTTCGGCACCATGCCATTCACCAGCGCTTTTGTTGACACGGCGGCGGATGAATCGCCGCGAGAGCCGAAGTCTCCCCAACTCGCCTCTCTGACCTGCGGGTTGGCAAGTGGTTCGCACCGCTCCTATTGACAGGGCTACCGGCCGCGCTCACTCTAAGAGCGCTCCCAGGTCCTGACCGACGGAGCCGATCACCGGCCGGCCACCGCGCACCCCGTCGTCGGCGCGAGCCCAGTGATCGTCCCGGCACGGCGGCCCGGGACGGACGGAAGCGACTGCCCTGACCCGGCCTCCGTCCGGCCGACCGCACACCGGCCGCCGTGCCACCGCACCTCCCCGCACCGCGAGCTCCGCCCCCACCCGCACCGCCCGCCGCACCCCGCAAGCAGCACCCCGCCGCACCACCCGCAAGCAGCACCCCCACCCGTACCGCCCCACCGCGAGCACGGAGGCTTGCAGATGAACCCCATCCGACAGCGGACGGGGGACGGACCGCCGCGACGGCGGCCCTCGTCCCCCGTCGCGCTGACGGCTGCCGCGCCGGCCCGGACCGCCGACGGGCCGGCCGGTGCGGGGCGCTGCCGCGGCGGGGAACCGCCGCCACGGCCCTCCCGGCCGCACCGGGGAATCCCCGTGCGGCGGGAACCGCCCAGCCCGAGCTCCGGCACGGCCGACCCCGCCCGGTCCGTGCCGGACCGGGCGGCCGGGCGGCGCGCACCCCTTCGCGGCCGGACGCCGGTCACCGTCCCGGCGGGTGCCGCCCGCCCGCCCGGCCCCTCCCCGCCCGGCCACCACCGCCACGACCACCGCCCTCCGCGGACCGGCCCCGCACCCGGCCCGTGTCCGGCGCCCGGCGCCGCCACCCCCGTCCGCCGGACAGGCGCCGGACCCCGGCCCCTCACTCTCCGGCCCCCGCATCCCCGGGAGGACTCCACCGACGCCAGCTCCCGCAGCCCACGTCCCGTCCCTGACGTGCCCGGAAGCGCTCCAGAACCCCCTCCTGGAAGCGCTTCCACCTCTCCGGGCACCGGGCCGGGACCGCTTTCCACCCCACCCCCATGGAGCTTCACCCATGAAGAAATCCTCCTGTGCGGCGGCCGGTGCGGCCGCCCTGGCCGTCGCCGCCTTCCTGACCCCCGCCCCCGCCGGCGCCTCCGAGGCCGGGCCGGAGGCCGACAGCACGTACTACGTGGACCCCGGGACCCAGTCCGCCAAGTGGGTCGCCGCGAACCCCGGTGACTCACGGGCGGCGGTGATCCGGGACCGGATCGCCTCCGTGGCGCAGGGCCGCTGGTTCACCACGACCAACACCGGCGAGGTCCGTGCCGAGGTCGACGCCTTCGTCGGCGACGCCCAGAGCGCCGGGCAGATCCCGATCATGGTCGTCTACAACATGCCCAACCGCGACTGCGGTGGGGCGAGCAGCGGCGGCGCCGCCAACCACTCCGCGTACCGGCAGTGGGTCGACGAGATCGCCGCCGGCCTGAACGGGCGTCCCGCCGCGATCATCATCGAACCCGATGTGCTGGCCCTGATGTCCAACTGCCAGGACGCCTCGCAGCAGCGGGCCACCCAGGAGTCGATGGCCTACGCGGGCAAGGCGCTCAAGGCCGGCTCGGCGGAGGCCAAGGTGTACTTCGACGCCGGCCACTCCCGCTGGCACTCCCCGCAGGAGATGGCCTCCCGGCTGGCCGCCTCGGACATCGTGAACAGCGCCGACGGCATCTCCAACAATGTGTCGAACTACAACCACACGGCCGACGAGGTCGCCTACAGCCAGGCCGTGCTCAACGCCATCGGCTCGAACGAGCTGACCGCCGTGGTCGACACCAGCCGCAACGGCAACGGCCCGGACGCCCGGGGCGAATGGTGCGACCCGCCGGGCCGGGCGATCGGTACCCCCACCACCGCCGACACCGGCCAGGACCGGATCGACGCCTATCTGTGGGTCAAGCTCCCCGGTGAGGCGGACGGCTGTGCCGCCGCGGCCGGGCAGTTCGTGCCGCAGCTCGCCTACGACATGGCCAACGCGGCGCCCGCCGCTGCCACCTCTTCTTCTTCCAGGACCGCTTCCGAGGACGGTGCACGATGAGTGAATCCCGAGTCAGCCCCGTGACGGTCGCGTCGGGCGGGAGAGGACTGACCGGTGCGCTGAACCGCAGCAGCGGCCATGTGCTGGGCCTCTTCCGGATCGTCGTCGGCTTCCTCTTCGCCTGCCACGGCGCCGCGACCCTCTTCAACGTCCTCGGCGGTCCGCACGGCGGCGTGGTACCCCAGGTCGGGGCCTGGCCGAGCTGGTGGGCCGCGGCCATCCAGCTCGTCGGCGGCGGCCTGGTCATGCTGGGCGCCTGGACGCGCATCGCGGCCACCATCTGCTCCGGCTCCATGGCGTACGCCTATTTCGTCAGCCACCAGGGCGAGGCCCTGTTCCCGCTGCAGAACGGCGGCGAGGCCGCCGCGATGTTCTGCTGGGCCTTCCTGCTGATCGCCGTGCTCGGCCCCGGCAGGCTGGCTCTTGATTCGCTTTTCCGCCCGGCGTACGAGAGGGAGCGGGAGAGCGACGGAAGGAATGCGCTCGCCGTGTGAATTCCGTGCCATTGCGCGGATCCGCACAGCCCGGATTCCCTCGCATGAGGATCTCTTCGAAGCCCACCGCTTTTCGGTGACGGCACCCGGTTAAGTCACCGAAAAGCGGATTGCGGAAGCACGGCGAATTCCGTCACCGGAAAGAAGGGGATCCGGCGGCCCGGGGCCGGACGGCCGGGCCGGGGAACGACCGCCCGGCCCATACTCCGCACCGGTGCCGGGCGGCGGCCCGCACGGCCGCACCACACCACCCGCCGCACCTGCGGACACTCGGATACTCCCTGGTCAAAGCGGTCTCCCGAGTTCCCCGGGCGGGCCGGACGCCATGCCGTCCGGCCCACCCGGGGCTCCCTCGATGCCCACCGGCCGGCCGTCGTCCGCTGCCCGGCTCCGGGCCCCACCGCACAGCGCTGTACGGAGTGCCGGGAAGTCCGCCGGCAAAGAGCGCACCGGCCGGTTCGTACCCCACTCACGCCATGGTGGTGGGGTGATGTTTCGTCCGTGCGGCGGTCATTGAAATTCCATGTGTCGGAGGTCTTCTCAGTTTCTTCCGCCACTGGTAGCGTCCTTGCTGTGGGAGCGCTCCCATTGAGCCGTCGGGCGCTTCCCAGTCCCCCACCGTCTCGCGTCGGTCAACGCGCCGCGGGATGACACCGAATAGGAGCTCAGATGACAACCGATTCCCCAGGCGGAATGCGAAAAACGCGCTTCCGTCGCGCCGTTACGGCAGTGAGCGCCATGGCGCTCGCCTCCGGTTTCATGATCGCCGCGGGGAACACGGCGAACGGTGACGAGGCGTCCTCCTCGGCGGCCGCGGCGCGCGTGGACAACCCCTACGAGGGCGCCCAGCTGTACGTGAACGAAGACTGGTCCCGGCAGGCGGCGGCGAGCGGCGGCCAGGCCATCGCCGACGAGCCGACCGCCGTATGGCTGGACCGCATCGAGGCGATCGACTCGGGCTCCGCGGGTGAGAACACCATGGGCCTGCGGGACCACCTCGACGCGGCCCTGGACCAGGGTGCCAACGCCCTGCAGATGGTCACGTACAACCTCCCCGGCCGCGACTGCGCCGCGCTGGCCTCCAACGGCCAGCTCGGGCCGGAGGAGATCGACAAGTACAAGAACGAGTTCATCGACCCGATCGCGGAGATCCTGTCGGACCCGAAGTACGCCGGCATCCGGATCATCAACGTCGTCGAGATCGACTCGCTGCCCAACCTCATCACCAACGTCGGCAGCCGCGAGACGGCCACCCCCGAGTGCGACGTCATGAAGGCGAACGGCAACTACGTCAAGGGCGTCGGCTACGCGCTGGCCACCCTCGGCGACATCGAGAACGTCTACAACTACATCGACATCGGCCACCACGGGTGGATCGGCTGGGACGACAACTTCGGGCCCACCGCCGACCTGCTGCACGAGGCGGCGACCACCGAGGGCGCCACCGTCGACGACGTCGCGGGCTTCGCCGCCAACACGGCGAACTACGGCGCCACCGAGGAGCCGTACTTCTCGATCGACGACACCGTCGGCGGGAAGTCGATCCGCGAGGGCTCCAAGTGGGTCGACTGGAACCGCTACGTCGACGAGCTGTCCTTCTCGCAGGCGTTCCGCGAGGAGGCCGTCTCCGCCGGCTTCAACAGCGACGTCGGTGTCATCATCGACACCTCCCGCAACGGCTGGGGCGGGTCCGAGCGGCCCACCGGTCCGGGCTCGACCAGCGGCACCGCCGACGAGTACGTCGACTCCAGCCGCGTCGACCGCCGTATCCACCTCGGCAACTGGTGCAACCAGGCCGGCGCCGGCCTCGGCGAGCGGCCCACCGCCTCGCCCGCTCCGGGCATCGACGCCTACGCGTGGATCAAGCCCCCGGGCGAGTCGGACGGTTCCAGCAAGGAGATCGACAACGACGAGGGCAAGGGCTTCGACCGGATGTGCGACCCCACCTACGAGGGGAACCCGCGCAACCAGAACAACATGTCCGGTGCCCTGCCGGACGCGCCGGTCTCCGGCCACTGGTTCCAGGCGCAGTTCGAGGAGCTCATCGAGAACGCCTACCCGCCGGTCAACTGACCACGGTGACGCGTGAGCTGAGCACCGGAGCCGGGTGACCGCCCGACGGTGAACCCGGTTCGAACGCACAGCCCCGAGGGGCCCGGTACGGCCGATACGGCCGCGCCGGGCCCCTCTTCGCACGCCGGGGCCCCGGAAGCCCGGACCCGCACCGCCCGGGCGGCGGCCGCGAGCCGGGACCGCCGGGCGGGCGAGCCGGTGAGCGGATCAGGCGGGCCTTCCGTACCCCTCTCCGCAGGACCGGAGCAACCCGATGCCCGGTGTGTGCG
Source organism: Streptomyces sp. MNU89 (assembly GCF_020982505.1). Classification (NCBI taxonomy): domain Bacteria; kingdom Bacillati; phylum Actinomycetota; class Actinomycetes; order Kitasatosporales; family Streptomycetaceae; genus Streptomyces; species Streptomyces sp. MNU89. Next base: position 1,286,755 of record NZ_JAJKLL010000001.1, read on the forward strand.
TCTCCTACCCTTGGCCCCGCTCGTCACGGGCAGAGACCATTGGCCAAGAATAAAGCGGGGCAAACGTGAACTGAGTCAAGGATCCTGCTAGCACAGCGTTACGCTTTCGGTATACGGTGACGGCGGCTGGCAACCCGCCATCCCCACCCCGGCCACCACGCCCGGGGCCCGCCGATCCCCATCCCGCCGGAGAGGCCATGCCCGACACCCCGGAACCCCATGTCTCGGTGACCCTGGCGGAGATCGCGAGGATCGCGGGTGTCGGCCGCGCCGCGGTGAGCAACTGGCGCCGCCGGCACAGCAGTTTCCCCCGCCCGGTGGGCGGCACCGACACCAGCCCCCAGTTCTCGCTCTCCCAGGTCGAGGAGTGGCTGCGCGCCCAGGGCAAGCTCGGTGCGGACGAGGGCGGCCGCGAGCGCCTCTGGCCGCGCTTCGAGGCGCTGGGCGACCGGGTACTGATGGGCCTGGCGATCGCCGCCGTCGGCGCCCGGGCGGGCCGCGCCGACCCGGCCGGGCCCTCCCCGTCCGCACCCCTGAAGACGCCCCGGAACGCCGCTCGCGCCCTCCGGCTCCGTCCCCCCGCCCGTGGACGCCGAGCTGTCCGAGGCGCAGGAGCAGGCCGTGGAACAGGCGGTGCGGGTGGCGGGCGAGGACGGCCTGGCGGAGACGTTCGGGTTCCTGCTCGGCCGCTGGCTCGGCACCCACGTACGGCAGATCACCACCACCCCCGAACCACTGGCCGCGCTGATGACGGAGCTCGCCGAGCTGGTCGGCGGGGGGCCGGAGAGCGAGCGGGCCGGCGGCGGCCCCTGGACCGTGCTGGACCCCGCCTGCGGCGTGGGGGGGCTGCTGACCGCCGCCGTCCACCGGTGGGGCGCGCACGGTGAACTCCGGCTGTCCGGACAGGACAGCGACCCCGTCCTCGTCGATCTGGCCGCCGCCCGGCTGGCGCTCACCGATCCGCCCGAACCGCGGGCGGGCCGCCCCGGGGCCCGGCGCGGCAGGAAGCGGGCGGCCGCCGCCCCGCGCCCCGTACGCACCACGCATCTCCGGCCGGCGGACTCGCTGCGGGAGGACGGCCCCGCGTTCCGCGGTGAGGCGGACGTGGTGCTGTGCAACCCGCCGTTCAACGAACGCGACTGGGGGCACGCCGAACTCGCCACCGATCCCCGCTGGGTCTACGGTCACCCGCCGCGGACCGAGCCCGAACTCGCCTGGGTGCAGCACGCGCTGGCCTGCCTGCGGCCGGGCGGCACGGCGGTGCTGCTGCTGCCGCCCGCCGTCGCCTCCCGTCGGGCGGGCCGCCGCATCCGCGCGGCGCTGCTGCGCGCCGGGGCGCTGCGGGCCGTGATCGCCCTGCCGCCCGGTGCCGCGCCGCCGCACGGCGTGGCGCTGCATCTGTGGGTGCTCCGCTCTCCGGTGTCCCCCGCGGAGGCCGGCAGCGAGCTGCTCTTCGTCGACGCCGCACAGAGCCGTCCCGGCCGGGCGGCGGGTGCCGCGCCGCCCGCCGGTCCCGGCGCGGACGGGACGCGCACGGCAACGGCGGCGGGCGCCGCGGGCAAGGCCGCCCTCGACTGGACGGTGCTGCGCGACACGGTGCTCACCGCCGTACGCGCCCACCACGCCCCGGACTCGGACCGCGGGGCCGCCGCCGGCGCCGATGTCCCGCCGGGCACCAAGGCCGTTCCCGTCATCGACCTCCTCGACGAGCAGGTCGACCTGACCCCGGCCCGGCACGTACCGGTCGCGGCCCCGGTCGCGGGCCCGGGACTCGGCGAGTCCTGGTCGGGTTTCGACGGCCTCCTGGACCGGCTGCGCGCCACGGCGGCCGAACTGTCCCCGCTCACGCTCGCCCCGGACGCCGGTGAGGCGCCGGGCAGCCAGGGGCCGACCACGGTCGGCGAACTCGCCCGCGCCGGGGCGCTGACCGTCCACACCGGTCAGTCACCGGCGGACGGGGTGGTCCGGGACGCCGCTTCCGCGGCCGTCGACGGCTCGGTTCCGTATCTGACCGTGCAGCATCTCCTGCTGGGCAGCGCGCCGAACGGCCGGGTCTCCCACGCCGACGCGGCCAAGGGGCGCGAGACGGGCACGCTCACGGTGACCGAGCCGGCCGATGTCGTCGTCATCGGCTCCTCACGCGTCTTCGACGCCTGGGTGGACGACGGCGGCCCCACGGTCCTCGGCCCCCAGATCCACGCCCTCCGGGTTGATCCGTCGGTCCTCGACCCGTGGTTCCTCGCGGGCTGCCTGCGCGCCCCGGCCAACGCCCGGCAGGCGGGCACCCACGCCTCCGCCACCTCGCGGATCGACGTGCGGCGCCTGCAGATCCCGCGCCTGCCGCTGGCGGAACAGCGGCGCTACGGCGAGGTCTTCCGCCGCCTCGCCTCCTTCGACGGCCTGCTGCGCGAGGCCCGCGCCCTGGGCACGGAGCTGACCCGCACCCTGAGCGACGGCCTCGCGGCGGGGCGCCTCACGGCGGAGGACCGGGGGAACGAGGGCTGAGCCGGGCGCGGCCGGAACGGAGCGAGGCGGCGAGGCCGGGGACTCGCCGCACCGACGGGGGTGCGTTCGTTCCGGCGGCGCCCGGCCGCCGGGAACCGGGGGCCGCTCCGGAGTCTGCGGCACACGGCAGGACGAACCCCCGCTGGGGGCGAGGCCGTTGGGCCGGACCGGGCTGGAGCAGGGGGCGTCGTCATGCCGCCCGCCCGCCCGTGGGCGGCTGCCGGGGGCGGGACCGACGGCTGGGCCGGGGCGGGGCCGGTTTCTCGTGGCGGCGCCGCCGCGCCGATGAACCCCGAGCGCTCATCGGCGCGGCAGCGCCGTGTCGGTGGGCGAGGCCGGGTGGGGCCTCACGTCCGCACGGACGCTGGAGCGTGGTGGCGGCGGGCCGGCGTACGGGCCGGCGGGGAGCGGATACCGGACCCGTACAGCCGTCCGTCACTTCACCGAGCCGGCCATGACGCCCTGGACGAAGTGCCGCTGGAAGGCGAAGAAGACGGCCACCGGGACGATCAGTGACAGGAACGCGCCGGGTGCGAGGACGCCGATGTTGCTGCCGAACTGCCGCATCTGCGACTGCAGGGCGACCGTCAGCGGCTGGGACCCGCTGTCGGCGAAGATCAGCGCCACCAGCATGTCGTTCCACACCCACAGGAACTGGAAGATGCCCAGGGAGGCGATCGCCGGCCGGCCCAGGGGCAGCACGAGCCGGGTGAAGATCCGCCACTCGCCGCCGCCGTCCATGCGGGCGGCCTCCAGCATCTCCCGGGGGATCTCCGCGAAGTAGTTGCGCAGCAGGAAGACCGCGAACGGGAGTCCGTAGGCCACGTGGAAGAGGATCACGCCCGGGATGGTGCCGAAGAGTCCGAGCGCTCCGAACATCTTGGCCACCGGCAGCAGTCCCACCTGGACGGGGACGACCAGCATGGCCACGACCACCAGGAAGACCCAGTCGCGGCCGGGGAACTCCAGCCAGGCGAAGGCGTATCCGGCGAGGGCGGCCACCACGATCACCGTGACGGTCGCGGGCACGGAGATCAGTACCGTGTTCCAGAAGGCGTCCACGATGCCCGAGTCCCGCAGCAGGGCCGTGTAGCCGTCGAGGGAGAGCCGGCCGGGGTCGGCGAAGGCGGTCCACCAGCCGCTGGAGGTGTTGTCCTCCTCGGGCCGGAGGGAGGCGACGAGCAGGCCCGCGACGGGGGTCAGCCACACCAGCCCGATGACGGCCAGGAGGACCTGCACCAGACCGCCCCGGGTCCGCCCGGCCAGCCGGGAGACGAGACCCGGCCGCGGCGGGCCGGCGGTCCCGGCCGGGCGGCGGCGCGGGTTCGGGCCCGCCGGGCGGACGGGGGCCGGGCCGGAGGGCGGTCCCGGGACCGGCGGAGTCCGGTGCGGAGCCGGGGGTGACGGTTCCCTGGGCGGTCATGTTTGGCTCCTGCGGAAGCGTCGGATATTGAAGATCATGGCCGGGGTGACGGTGAGCAGCAGCAGTACGCCCAGCGCGCTGCCGAGGCCCTGGTCGTTGCCGCCGCCGAAGGACACCAGCCACATCTGCATGGCGAGCACGCTCGCCTCCTGCTGCACGGGGCCCGGGGCGATGACGTAGACGAGGTCGAAGACCTTCATCACGTTGATCACCAGGGTCACGAAGACCACCGCCAGGACCGGGGCGAGCAGGGGCACGGTGATCCGGCGGAAGATCTGCCACTCCCCCGCGCCGTCCATCCGGGCGGCCTCCAGGACGTCCCGGGGCATCGCGGAGAGCCCGGCGGCGATCAGCACCATCGCGAATCCCGTCCAGATCCACAGATAGGCGCCGATGATCGCCGGGGTGATCAGCGCGGGTCCGAGCCAGGCGACGCCTCCGTACGGTTCGGCGAAGTTCTTCGCGGGCAGCCGGAGTTCGTAGCCGCCCGGCGCCAGGCCGGTGAAGCGGTAGGAGCCGTCGGCGGCCGTGGTGGCCGTTCCCGCCACCTCGCCGTCCCGTACCGCCTCGACGGTCATTCCCGGCAGTCCGCGCTCGGCGGGGTCCACCCGGTCCGGCTCGCCGCCCCCGCCCGGGGTGAAGTCGATCCAGACCACGCCGCGCAGTTCGTCCCCGGCCGCCGGGGCCGCGGCGGCGGTCCGGGCCGGTTCCGCCTCCGCGGGCAGGTCCTTGGGCGGGACGCCGACGAGCGGCAGGTTCAGGACGCCGCCGGGCGACACCGTCTCCGCGGAGCGGTACGAGCCGTCGGGCCGCTTCTCCAGGATCTCGCCGTCCCGGGCCCGGGCGGTGGGGTAGCCGGTGCTCTCGTCGAAGACGTCGTGCACGCCGACCGCCACCGCGTTCAGCACGCCGCGCTGCGGATCCTGTTCGTAGACGACGCGGAAGATGATGCCCGCGGCGAGGAAGGAGATCGCCATGGGCATGAACATCAGCAGTTTGAAGGCGGTGGCCCAGCGGATCTTCTCGGTCAGCACGGCGAGGACGAGGCCGAGGCCGGTCAGCAGCGCCGGGGCGACCACCACCCAGACCGTGCTGTTGCGGATGGCCGTCAGGGTGGCCGGGTCGCGGAACATCTCCGCGTAGTTGTCCGCGCCGACGAAGCGGCTCCCGGAGGCGTCGAAGAGGCTCCGGCCGATGGTGAAGAGGATCGGGTAGGCGACGAGCGCGCCCAGCAGGAGCAGCGCGGGCAGCAGGAAGAGGACGGTGGTGAGCCGCCTGCGCCGGGCGGCGCGCCGGCGCCCGGGGGGCACGGCGCCGTCCGTCTTCGGGAGCGGCGCCGTGCCTTCGGTGGTGCCGGGTGCCGCGGCACCCGGCGGGGAGGTGACCGACATGGGGAGTCTCAGTCCTCAGTCCTTGTAGGCCTTGGCCGCGGCGGCCTCGAGCTTCGCCGCCGTCGCCTTCGGGTCGGAGGGGTCGCGGAGGAAGTCCTGCAGCAGCTTCCACTCGCCGACTCCGGCGGTGCCGCCGAAGGCGGCCGGGGCCTGGTCGGACATGTCGAAGCGCACCGCGTCACCGGCCTCGACCAGGGAGACGGCGATCTCGCGGGTCGTCTCGTCCCGGTACGCCTCGGGCTCGAGGGACTCGTTGGGCGAGATGAAGCCGCCCTCCGCCGCCCAGATCTCCGCTGCTTCGGGCGTGGCCAGGAACTCCACGAGCTGCTGGGCGGCCTCCGGGTTCTTGCCGGCCTTGAGCACGGCGGCCGCGTCCCCGCCGCCCACCACCGGCGGCTTGCCGTCACCGACGGCCGGGAAGGGGAAGAACTTGGCGTCCTCGCCGACCTTCTTCTTGTGGTCGCCGGCGACGATGCCGCCGACGAAGTCGCCCTCGTAGACCATGCCCGCCTCGGGCTCGTTGCCGAAGACCTGCTCGACGGACTCGGGGAAGTCGGTGCGCAGCGCGCCGGCGCCGCCGCCCGCGACGAGGTTCTTGTCCGCGAACAGTTCGCCGAGTGTGGTCAGGGCCTCGATGACGCTGGGGTGGGTCCAGGGGATCTCGTGGGCGGCGAGCTTGTCGTAATTCTTGGGCCCGGCTTGGGAGAGGTAGACGTTCTCGAACCAGTCGGTGAGCGTCCAGCCGTCCTGGCCCGCGACGGCGAAGGCGGGCATACCGGACTCGGAGAGGGTCTTCCCGGTCTCCAGCATCCGGTCGTAGCTCTCGGGCGGTTCGACGCCGGCCTGCTCGAAGGCGCCGGGGCTGTACCAGACGGTCGACTTGTTGGACGCCTTGAAGTACAGGCCGTAGTACGTGCCGTTGACGGTGCCGTAGTCGCGCCAGACCGGCGCGAAGTGGATGCCGGCCTTCTGGTAGGTCCTGGCGGACAGCTTCTGGAGCCAGCCCTTGTCGGCGAACTGCTGGAGCACGCCCGGCTGGGGGACCATCACCACGTCGGGGGCGTTGCCGCCCTCGATCTTCGTGCCGATGAAGGTGGAGAGGCTGTCGCCGGTGGGGACGAAGCGGGTCTCGGCGCCGGTCTTCTCGGAGAAGGCGTCCAGCACCTTCTGGAAGTTCTTCTGCTCGGTGCCGGTCCACACGCCGGCGACCGTCACCGTCTCGCCCCGGAGCTTCTGCGAGCCGGAGCCGGAGTCCCCGGAGGTGCCGCCGCCGCATGCGGTCGCGGTGAGGGCGAGGCCGAGCACCGCGGTGCCGGCCGCCGTGCGCCGCCGTCTCGTGGTGTGCTTCATCGGGTGGTTCCCTTCGTGGAGAGATCGCTGATCCACCAGGCGGTGGTCGAGCCGGGGAGGATCCCGGCGGGGCAGTCCCCGCTGGCGAGCAGCGGGGTGCCGGGGACGGGCGCCGGTACGGGGTGGAGGCCGAAGTTGACCGCGCACACCAGGCCGTCGCCGCGGACGAAGGCGAGAACCTCCGGCGGGGTCTCCAGCCAGCGCAGGCCGTCCTGGCGCAACTGGGGCAGGGTGCGGCGCAGTTGGAGTCCGTCGCGGTAGAGGTGCCAGAAGGAGCGGGTGTCGGCGAGCGCCCGGTCGGTGGCGTGTTCCGCGAACCACTGGGGCTGCGGCAGCCACGGGCTGGCCGCCCCCTCGCCGGTGGTGAAACCGAACGGTGAGGCGTGGCCGGACCAGGGCAGCGGCACCCGGCAGCCGTCGCGGACCCGGCGGCGGCTGCCGGTGCGGCGGAAGATGGGGTCGGTGAGCACCTCGTCGGGCAGATCGACGACCTCGGGCAGTCCGAGTTCCTCGCCCTGGTAGACGTAGGCGGCGCCGGGCAGGGCGAGCATCAGCAGGGCGGCGGCGCGGGCGCGGGCCGGGCCGACGGTGGTGTTCTCGCCGGCGTAGCGGGTGACGGTCCGCACCTGGTCGTGGTTGTTGAGCACCCAGGTGACGGTGGATCCGGTGCCGGCGATGTCGGTGAGGGCCTCGCCGATGGTCTTCCGGAAGGCGTCCACGTCCCATGCGGCGCTCAGCAGGTCGAAGAAGAACGCCTGGTGCAGTTCGTCGGGGCGTACGTAGCGCGCGTGCTCGCGGGCCGTGGGCACGGACACCTCGCCGACGAGGAGCCGGTCGACCCCGTCGCGGGCGGTGTACTCCTCGCAGACCGCGCGCCAGTCGCGCCACACCTGGTGGACCTCCGGCTGGTTCCAGGCGAGGGGGTTGACCGAGTCGCGGGCGCGTTCGTCGGCCTCCGGGTCCGGGGAGTCGGGGAGTTCGGGGTGTTTGAAGAGGCCGGCGGCGACGTCGATGCGGAAGCCGTCCACGCCGCGGTCGAGCCAGAAGCGCAGGATCTCCTCAAAGGACCGGCCGGTCTCCGGGTTGCGCCAGTTGAGGTCGGGCTGCTCGGGGGTGAAGAGGTGGAGGTACCACTGGCCGGGCCGGCCGTCGGGTTCGGTGACGCGGGACCAGGCCGGTCCGCCGAACATGGCGCGCCAGTTGTTGGGCGGCAGTTCGCCCCGCTCCCCGCGCCCGTCGGCGAAGTGGAAGCGGGCGCGGTCCGGGCCGCCGGGCTCGTCCGCCAGGGCGGCGCGGAACCACGGGTGCTCGCTGGAGCAGTGGTTCGGGACGATGTCGATGACGACCTTGAGGCCGAGCCGGTGGGCGTCGCCGACGAGGCGGTCGAACTCGGCGAGGTCCCCGAAGGTCTCGTCGACGCCGCAGTAGTCCGCCACGTCGTAGCCGTGGTCGTGGTGCGGTGAGGGGTAGAACGGGCTGAGCCAGATGCCGTCCACACCGAGCTTCTTGAGGTACGGCAGCCCGGCGCGGACGCCGGTGAGGTCCCCGATGCCGTCCCCGGTGCTGTCGAGGAAGCTGCGGACGTAGATCTGGTAGATCACGGCATCCCGCCACCAGTGCGCGGTGGTGGTCGGTGTGGTGGTGGTGAGCATGGCTGACACCTGTTCGCTCGGTCGCTCGGCAGTGCTGCGGCCGCGCTGTTCCGGCGCCGCTGCTATGCATGCATGTTATGTAGCGATGACGAACGGGTGTCAACGAGCGTGCAGCACAAAGCAGCGAAGGCAGGGGGATTCGTTCCGTTATGCCCGTAGAAATCCGGCAGGCCGTTACCTAACAGGTAAGTAGAGGAGAGTCTCCCGGAGAACCCGAGAGAACAGCGCGGGGCGAGCCGTCAGCCCTTGCGGACGATCGCCCGGAGCTCCCGCTCCAGACGCGCCACCCCGGACGCGGGCGTCTCCCGCTGCGCCATCACGTCGTGCACCACGGCCTGGACCGCCAGGTTCACCTGCTCGTAGCGCGGGCTCTTCGGCCGCGGCTTCGCGGCCAGCACGCTCTCCCGGAGCGTCGGCAGATACGGGAACCGCCGCACCAGCCCGGGGTCCTCGTACAGCTCCGCCCACACGGGCGGCAGCGCGCCCTCGGTGAGCACCCGCCGCTGGACCGTCTCACTGGTCAGATAGGCCAGCAGGTCCGCCGCCGACTCCCGGTGCCGGGAGCGGGCGTTGACCGCGAGGTTCGAGCCGCCGAGAATACCCGCGGCGGGACCGTCCCGGCCGGGCAGCGGGACCACGCCGAACCTGCCCGCCACCTTCGACTCCGCGCCGCCGGCCAGCGCGTGGACGTACGGCCAGTTGCGGAGGAAGAGCAGCCGGCCCTCCTGGAAGGCGCGCCGGGACTCCTCCTCCTTGTAGGTGAGGGCCTCCTCCGGGATCCATCCCTCCCGCACCCCGTCCGCCAGGAACTCCAGGGCCTCCCGCGCCTCGGGGGAGCCGACCGTGACACGGGTTCCCTCGCCGGCCAGGATCGAGCCGCCGGCGGACTGCACCGCCTCGGCGGCGTTGACCGTGAGCCCCTCGTACGGCAGGAACTGCCCGGCGTAGCCGTCCAGACCGTGCTCCGGGGCCACCGTGCGCGCCAGCCGCTCCAGCTCGCCCCAGGTGCGCGGCGGCTTCTCGCCCGCCCGCTCCAGGACGTCCTTGCGGTAGTAGAGCAGGCCCGCGTTGGTGACATACGGCAGCGCGTGCAGCCGCCCGCCGAAGGTGGCGGTGTCGACCACGGGCGGCAGGAAGCGCTTGACGGGGAAGCGGTCGGCGTTCAACGGGGCGATCCAGCCGGCCGCGGCGAACTCGGACGTCCAGGCGACGTCGATGTTGAGGACGTCGTAGCGGTCGCTGCCGGAGCGCAGGCTCGTGGACATCTGGGCCCGCACCTCGTCGGCCGCCTCGGGCAGTTCGACGAGCGTGACCTTCTCGCGCGGATGTGCGCGGTTCCAGTCCGCCAGGACGCCCCGCAGATAGCCGGTGAGGTCGCCGCCCGTCACCAGCGTCAGAGGGCCGCGGCCTCCGGAGCCGGCGGTCCGCTCCCCCGCACCGGCCTGCGGGCCCGCGTAACCGGCGAGGATCACCGCGGCGGCGAGGAGCCCCCTACCCGCGGCCCGCGTCCACCGCATAGGTTCCTCCTTGGCACTCGGCGCCGGCGGCCCGCCCGGCGTCCAAGGCCCCTGTATACCCGTTGGGCATACGGGATACTAGGGGTTGCGACAATGTGCTGGGGCGATCGGGCTCACAGCCGGAGCCGGCCCCCCAACAAGCAGGTAGGGCCGGGGAAGGAGGCGGGAGTCCGTGCGTCTGCCCCTCCTGGCACTCCTGGCGAAGGGGCCCGCCCACGGATACGAGCTCAAGCAGGCTCTTGAGAAGCTTCTGGGCGCCGCGTACCCTCAGCCGAACATCGGGCAGATCTACGTCACTCTCGGCAGGCTGGAGAAAGCGGGACTGATCGAGGGCGAGGACGTCGCCCAGACGGCACGGCCGAACAAGCGCATCTACCGGCTCACGCCCGCGGGGCGGGAGGCGGTGGCCGCCTGGTTCGAGGAGCCGACCGCCGAGCCCCGGGTGCGGGACGAGTTCTTCATGAAGCTCGCCCTGGCTCCCGACTCGGGGGTGGCCGACCAGATCGCCCTGATCAACAAGCAGCGCCGCCACTACCTCAACACCATGCGCGATCTGTCGAAGCTGGCCGCGGCCGAGGACCGGGACAACCGCGTGGCTCAGCTGCTCATCGAGGGCGCGATGCTGCATCTGCAGGCGGATCTCGACTGGTTGGAGCGTTGTCAGGAGGAGCTGGAGTGAGCCGCGAGAACCACGAGACGGCTCCCGCCGGGACCGGCGGGACGGGCCCGGCCCGGGAGCCGGGTGCGGACGCCGCCGGAGCGGCGTCCCGCGCCGGTGACGGGTCCGGTGGCAGCGGTGACGGACCGGGTGGTCCCCTCCTGCGCGCTGAGGGCCTGGTCAAGACCCACCGCGCCGACGGCGCCCCGGTCCGGGCCGTCCGCGGCGTCGACCTGAGCGTGGGTCGCGGCGAGTTCCTGGCGGTCACCGGCCCCTCCGGCGCGGGGAAGTCCACCCTGCTGCACCTCCTGGGCGGACTCGACCGGCCGGACGAGGGACGCATCTGGCTCGACGGCCGCCGGGTGGACGGCTACAGCGAGGCCCGCTGGGCGGTGCTCCGCCGCCGCGGCGTCGGCATCGTCTTCCAGTTCTTCAACCTGGTCTCCCATCTGACCGTGGCCGACAACGTCGAGCTGCCGGCGCTGCTCGCGGGCCGCTCCCCCAAGGAGGCCCGGGAGAGCCGCGCCGAGCTCCTCGCCGATCTCGGCCTGGACGGCAAGGAGAACAGCACGCCCGGCGAGCTGTCCGGCGGCGAGCAGCAGCGCGTGGCCCTCGCCCGCGCCCTCGTCAACCACCCGGACGTGCTGCTCGCCGACGAACCCGCCGGCAGCCTCGACAGCAAGGGCACCCGCGAGGTGCTGCGGCTGCTCTCCCGCTTCCACGCGCGCGGCCAGACCATCGTGCTCGTCACCCACGACGCCCGGATGGCGAGCGCCGCGGACCGGGTGATCAGCCTCTTCGACGGCCGGATCGCGGACGACGCCGTACTCGGCGGCGGCGCCCCGCGCACCGGCGGCGTGTCCGGCGTGCTCGAACTGAAGGGCTGAACGGAATGCGTGCCACGGTGCGCTGGGTGCGCGCCGATCTCCGGGTGCACCGCGGGGAGGCGCTGTTCCTGGTGCTCGCCACGGCCGGGATCATCGCCTCGCTGCTGCTCGCGGGCGCTTTCCTCACCTACGCCGCCAACCCCTGGCAGCGGGTCTTCACCCAGTCGTCCGGCGCGCATGTGTGGATCCACACCAAGGCGTCGGCCGACGCGGCAACGCTGGCCGGGCTCGACGGTGTCCGGGCCGCCTCCGGGCCGTTCCCCACGGCGGGCGTCACCGCCGAGCTGGGCGGCGACCGGGCAGCGGTGCGGCTGCGCGCCGCCGGGGCCCGGCCGCCCGCGGTCGGCCGTCCCCTGCTCGGCTCCGGACGGTGGCTCGGCCCCGGCACCCCGGACGGCGTCGTCCTGGAGAGCTCGGTGGCCCGCGCCCTGTGGGCCGAGCCGGGTGACGCGCTGCGGGTCCGGGGCCCGGACGGCAGCGTCCGCCGGCTGCGGGTGGTGGGTGTCGCCGACAGCGCGGAGCCGCAGTACGCCCCGGGTGAGAACCCCGGCACCGGCTGGGTGCTCCCCGCGGCGCTGGAGCGCCTCGCGCCGGAGGAGGACCGCCGCGGCCTCGCGGTGGGCCTGCGGCTGGACGACCCGGAGGACACCGACTTCGCCGTCCAGCAGGCCGTCACCGCGCTCGGCGCCGACCAGATCGCCGAGGTGTCCACCTGGAAGCAGGCGCGGGCCGAGGCCGTCGGCGGCGACCGGCTCCTCGGGCTGCTGCTGGGCGCGTTCGGGATCGGCGCGCTGCTGGCCGCGGCCATGGCGGTCGCGGGCGCCGTCGGCACCCGGGTCCACGGCCATCTGCGGGACATCTCCGTCCTGAAAGCCATCGGTTTCACCCCGGCACAGCTCGTCCGGATGTTCCTGGCCGAGCATCTCGCCCTGGCGCTGGCCGGGGTGGCCGCCGGGGCCCTCCTCACGGAACTGCTCGGCCCGCACCTGCCCGGCCGGACCGGGGAGGCGATGCGGCTGTGGCGGGAACTCCCCGAGCACGCCTGGGTCCCCCTGGTGACGGCGGCGGGCGCCGTGCTCCTCATCGCCGCCACCACGGCGTCCGCGGCCTGGCGGGCGGGGCGGGTCCCGCCCGTGCCCGTGGCGCGCGCGGCGGTCCCGGCGGGCCGCCGGATGTCGGGCACGGCCCGGCGCGCCCTCGGCCTGCGGCTGCCGCCGGCTCTGGTGCTGGGCTGGCGGGGGGCGTTCCACCGGCCCGGGCGGTCGGCCGCCGCCGTCGGACGGCTGGCCGTTCCGCTGCTGCTGATCACCGTGGCGCTGAGCGCGTGGAGCACCCTCGACCGTTTCGAGAGCCGGCCGGAGGAGGTCGGTCTGGCGGCCTCCCTCGTCGTGCGCGGGGACGGGATGGACGACGGGGAACTGCGGCGGCGGCTGGCCGCCGAGGACGCGGTGGCCGCGGCGCATCCGGGCTCGGAGGCCGCGGCGCTCGTCCCGGGCCAGACCGGCACGATCACCCTGCGCGGACTGGGCACGGCGCGCGATCCGTACCCGTTCTCCGTCGCCGAGGGCCGGGCGCCGCGGGGGCCGGACGAGGCCGTGGCGGGGCAGGGGCTCCTCGACCTGCTGCACGTGGACGTCGGCGACTGGGTCCGCATGACCGTGGGCGGCCGCCCGCAGGTGCTCCACCTGGTCGGCCGCAGCATCGAGCCGGAGGACGGCGGGCGGGTGGTCTCCACCTCCCTCGACACCCTGCGGGAGGGCGGCGCCGCGGACGGGCCGGGCTTCTACCGGCTGGTGCTGGCGGAGGGCGCCGATCCGGCGGCCGTCGGCGCCCGGCTGTCCCGGGACGCCGACGGCGGGCTCGACGTACGGCAGACCGCCAATCCGGCGGACCGGCTGTCGTCCGTGCGGGGCGTGATCGTGGGGCTGGTCGCGGTGCTGGCGCTGATCGGTCTCGCGGAGCTGTCGACGACCATCGCCGCGGGGGTGCGGGACCGCCGCCGCGACCTGCTGGCGCTCAAGGCCATCGGGCTGACGCCTCGTCAGATCATGGCGGTGATCGTGGCGGGCACCGGCTTCACCGCCCTGGCCGCCACCGCGGCCGGCATCCTCCTCGGGGCCCCGGCCGCCGGCTGGCTGATCGACCTCCAGGGCGCCTCCTCCGGTATCGGCGCGGGCATCGCCCGGCCGCCGTCACCGGCCGCGCTGGCGCTGATGGGCACCGCCGTGGTGGCCGGAGCGATCGCCGTCTCGGTCCCGCCCGCCGCCCGCGCCGTGCGCCGGCGCCTGGCGGACTCGCTGAGCGACACGCTCTGAGGGGCCGGCGGACCTTGCGGTCGCACGCACCTGGACGCCGCCGGACCCGCCCTTCGGGCGGACGACGCCCCTTCCGACCCCTGCCCTAGGGCTGCCGCCTGCGCCGCCACGCGTCCTGGAGGGTGGGCACGAGCCCGCGGGGCGCGAACAGCACGGCGGCGATCAGCAGGATCGCGTAGACCGCGTAGGACAGCACCGTGGGCGCGGAGTCGGGCATGCCCGGCGAGGTGCCGAGCGCGTTGAGAAGCTGGACGAGGAGGGTGATCACCGCGGCCCCGGCAACGGCGCCCCAGACGGTGCCCAGCCCACCGACGACCACCATCACCACGTATGTGATGGAGAGCAGCACCGGGAAGGATCCCGGGGCGACATAGCCGAGGTAGAAGGCGTAGATGCCTCCGGCCAGGCCGGCGAAGGCGGCGGCCTGGGTGAAGACGGTCAGCTTGTACCGGCCGACGGGGACACCGCTCGCGCTCGCCGCGGTCTCGCTGGTGGCCAGCGCGCGAAGACCGCGCCCGCTGCGGGAGTTGACGATGTTCCGGGCCAGCACCACGGTCACGGCGAGCGCCGCCCACGCCATATAGGCGTAGTGGATGTCCTCGGTCAGCGTGAATCCGAACAGCGACATGTCGGGGATGCCCTGCAGGCCGATGGCTCCGCCCGCCCACTCCGCCTCGCCCACCAGGGACACCGTGATCAACTGGAGGGCGAGCGTGGCGAACGCCAGATGGTGGCCGCGCAGGCGGAGCAGGGGCACACCGACGATCACGGCGAACACCGCCGCCGCGCACGGAGCCGCAGCCAGCGCGAGCAGCGGCGGCAAGCCGTGGACGGACAGCAGACCCGCGGTGTAGGCACCCACGGCGTAGAAGGAGGCCTGGCCGAGGGAGACCTGCCCGGCGTACCCCATGAGAAGGGACAGTCCGACAACGACCGTGCCGGCGAGGCAGAGCAGGACGTAGACCGACATCTGACTGTCGTCGAGCGCCAACGGGAGCACCAGGGAGACCAGGGCCGGCAGCGCCGTCGTGAGGTGTGCGAGCGAGGGCGCGGGCTTCCGGACGGCTGGCGCGGAGTTCACGGACTCCTCGGTCCGGGTTCCGATTCGATCCTTTATCACGCTGTCTCCTGTACGACGCTTCGGACGCGGGCACCCTGCGCGATCATCAGCGCGAGCATCAGGACGAGGGCGACTTCCAGCTGGTAGGCGGCATTGCCGTAGCCGGCCACCAGGGCCTGGGCGACGCCGAGGAGCAGGCCGCCGGCGAGGCTGAGTCCGATCCGGGCCAGACCGCCGAGGACGGCTGCGGCGAACCCGTTGACGATGAGCACGACATCGGAGTCGAAGCTGATCGACTGCATCGGGGTGACGAGTACCCCGGCCAGACCGCCGAGCGCACCTCCGCACGTGAAGGCCACGAGGCCCATGCGCCTGGTGTCGATACCGACGACGCGCGCCGCGTACGGGTTGGCGGAGCAGGCGGTCAGTGCCTTGCCCAGGTCCGTACGGCTGAAGAAGAGGGCGACCGCGGCGAACACGACCGCGGTGACCCCGATGATCAGCAGGTAGTGGCTCTGTATCCGGGCCCCGAAGAGATGCACGGCACCGGGCACCCCCTCGGAGGACCTGGTCTGGTCACCCCAGATCATGATTTCCACGGCGTACATGAGGACGCCGGCGCCGAGCGTGACGATCAGCGCGGACTGCGGGCTCGTGTCCCGGCGGCCGGTGGCGAGGAGTCCCACGAGCAGGCCCGCGACCGCGGCGACGACGACGGCCAGTGCCTCACTCGCGATGTGCGGCAGTCCGGCGCCGAGCAGGGAGGAGACGGTGAGTCCCGCGATGACGGCGAAGGCCCCCTGCGCGAAGTTCACCACCCGCGTCACCCGGTGGATGACGACGATCCCGCTGCCGACCAGCGCGAATCCGCATCCGGCACCGAGGCCGGTGACGAGGTAGACGAGGAAGTCGTTCACGGCGTGCCTCCGGCGTCGGGGTCGGTGGCCCCGGGGTGCCGGGGTGTCGGCGTGACCGCCCAGGTATGCCCGGGCCACGGCGGGGTTCGCGGCCAGTTCGGCGCTGGTCCCTTCCAGCGCGATGCGTCCCGCCTCCATCACGTAGCCGCGGGTGCACAGCTCGAGGGCGAGCCGGGCGTTCTGCTCGATGAGCAGCACGGCGATTCCCTGCTCCCGGTTGAGCTCGGTCAGATGGCCGGCGAGGCCGGCGACGATCAGCGGGGCGAGGCCGAGCGACAGTTCGTCGACCACGAGCACCTGCGGACGGCTCATCAGGGCCCGCCCGACCGCCACCATCTGCTGCTGGCCGCCGGACAGGCTCCCGGCGCGCTGGCGGCGCACCCGTACCAGTTCGGGCAGCAGTTCGTACACCCAGGAGGTGTCCCGCTTGTGGCGGTCGCGCAGCCGCCACGCGCCGAGCCGGAGGTTGTCGTCGACGCTGAGGTCGGCGAACATCTGGCGGCCTTCGGGCACCTGGGCGATCGGGGCGCGTACCGCGATGCTTCCCGCTGCCGGGGCGAGCAGGCCGGTGAGGGTGTTGACCAGGGTCGACTTCCCCGCGCCGTTGGGCCCCACCAGCGCGACGGCCTCGCCCGGGGCGACCCGAAGGCTGACCCGGTCCAGAGCCGTCGCGGCCCCGTACCGGACGACCAGGTCGTTGACCTCGATGACGTCGTGGTCGTTCCGGCGGTCTCCGGCCGGTGCGGACCGAGTGGCCGCACCGCGCCCGGTCTGCTGAGTCATGTGGCTTCCTTCCCGAGGTAGGCGGCGACCACCCGCGGGTCGGTGCGCACCTCGCCGGTGGTCCCCTCGGCGATCACCTCGCCGAGGTCGAGGACGGTGATCCGGTCGGCGAGGCGGGTGACGAAGGCGACGTCGTGCTCCACGAGGATCATCGTCAGTCCCTCGGCGCGCAGTTGCTCGATCAGCACGGCGAGACGTTCGCGTTCCGCCGCGCGCAGCCCGGAAGCCGGTTCGTCCAGGAGCAGCAGCCGCGGATCGCCGCACAGGGCGCGGGCGACCTGCAGGACGCGCTGCTGTCCCAGCGGGAGTGTCTGCGCCGGGCGGTGGGCCCACGCCGCGAGCCCGACCCGTTCGATCGCCTCCTCGGCACGTGCCCGGATGGCGCGTTCCTCGGCGCGGTGGCGTGGCAGCCGGAGCGACCCCGCGAGGAATCCGGCACGGCCGGTGGAGTGCGCGCCCACCATCACGTTCTCCAGGACGGACATCCCGTGGAACACCCTGGCGCCCTGGAAGACGATGGCCACCCCGAGGTGCGCGCGGCGGTGCGGGGAGAGCTGGTCGATGCGCCGCCCGCCCAGCGTGATCTGCCCGCGCTGGGCGGGGAGCTGGCCGCTCACCAGGTTGAACAGGGTCGACTTCCCCGCGCCGTTGGGGCCTATCACCGCGCGGACCTCGCCGTGCGCGACCCGGAGATCGACGTCGCGCACGGCATACACCCCGCCGAAGGAGCGGGCGAGTCCGGTGGCCTGGAGAAGCGGACCGGCGCCGGGCTCCGTCACTTCTCGGCGCCCTTCGCGAGTTCGGCCCTGGCCCACTCGGTCGGCACGAAGGCGCCGTCCTTGACGGTGTTGACGGAGATGTGGTCGGCGGTGAGGCCGGAGTGGTCCTTCGCGCTGTAGCGGTAGATGCCGTTGGGGGTCGTGAGGGTCATGCCCTCGAGTGCGTCGCGGATCTTCTTGTGGTCGGTACTGCCGGCCTTCTCGATGGCCGCGACCAGCAACTGCACCGCGCTGTACCCGTCCTGGGCGAACTGCGGCGGGTTCTCCCCGTACTTCTTGTTGTACGCCCGGGCGAAGTCGACGGCGGTCTTGGTCAGCTTGCTCTCGGGGAGCTGGTCGGCGACGACGCCGACCGAGCTGGCGACGGTGACGCCCTCGGCCGCCTTGCCGGCGGGGCCGGCCCACAGCTTGCTGGCCTGGGCGCCGGTGAGGGTGAGGGGGACGTCGAGGCCGGAGGCCGCGTACTGCTTGGTGATGATGACGCCGGGGGCGCCGGTGGCCCAGACGAGCAGGGCCTGGGCGTCCGTGGGCTTGATGTGGGTGAACATGGAGCTGAAGTCCGTGGCGGTGGTGTGGAACGTCTCCGTGGCCACCACCTCGACGCCGTACTCGGCGGCGAGTTCCTTCGTTCCCTTGTAGCCGGCGACCGCGTAGGAGCTCTTGGTGTCGTAGGCGACCGCGATCTTCTTGACGCCCGTGGCCTTGTAGTACTGGAGCAGCCGCTCGGCGTAGGTGTTGGAGGTGGCCGGGGCCAGGAAGACGTACGGGTGGATCGGGTCCACCTGCTCGTCCGCCGGCGTCAGGGACAGGTAGGGGATCTCCGCCCGGTCCACGACCGGGATGGTGGCGAGCGCGGAGTTGGAGAACGGCGAGCCGATGACGGCGGTCACGTCGTCCTTCATGGTGTTGAAGGCGAGCACCGACTGGTCGGGCTGGCTCTTGTCGTCCTTGACCTGCAGTTCGATCGTGCGGCCGAGGATCCCGCCGTCGGCGTTGATCTGCTGGACCGCCAGCTCGACCGACTTCTTGTTGTCGGTGCCGAGCGGCTGGTAGTTGCCGGTGAGGGAGGCGATGAGGCCGAGCTTGACCGGACCGTCCTCGGAGGAGGCGGAGGGGGATCCGCAGGCCGTGGCGGTCAGGCTCACGGACAGGACCAGGGCGGCAATGGGCACGAGGGGACGCACGGGATCTCCTGGGGTGGGTCACGGGGGTTTGATGCGCGTCTGGGGCGCTTCGTGCGCACCTCTCAGCGCCGTGGGGGCGAACCTAGGCGCACGTTTGACCACCGTCAACTAGATGCACAATATTGTTTCCCGCCGGTCCGCCGAACGCGCCCCGGCTCGGGAACCCCTCGGAGGCATCACCTTGAACGGCACGCCATGGCCGCCCGGCACCAGGTACGGCCCGTCCCTTCGCCCGCAGTCGTTGATGTTCGGCTTCCTCGGGAGGTGCGTCCTCGGGCGGGACATCTGCGTCTTCTCGGGCAGCATCATCGACGTCTTCGCCCGCCAGGGCGTGTCCGAACAGGCAACCCGCTCGACCCTCACACGCATGGCCAACCGCCAGCTTCTCCGGCGCCAGCGGAAGGGCCGCCGGATGTACTTCGGCCTCACCCCGCGTTCCCGGGAGATCCTCGACAACGGGAAGGAACGCATCTGGAAGACGGGTGCGGTCAACAAGAGCTGGGACGGCACCTGGACGATCCTCGGCTTCTCACTCCCCGAGTCCTGGCAGCGCCAGCGCCACAACTTGCGGTCGAAGCTGGCGTGGGCAGGCTTCGGGCCGGTGCTCAGCGGGCTGTGGATCGCCCCCGGCGAGGTGGACGTCCAGGAGATCGTCACGGGGCTGGGACTGGAGGCGCACATCAAGGTCTTCCGCGCACAGGCCGATCCCGGCATGAACATCGAAGAAATGATCAAAGACGCCTACAACCTGGAGGAACTGGCCGCCCGGTACCGGGCCTTCCACGATGAATGGGCCCGCCTGGCGAGCCCGCCCTCCCCGGGCGAGCCCGAGGACCCGCTCGTGCTCCAGCTCCGGCTCGAGACCCAGTGGCTCGGCATCATCAGGACCGATCCGCGGCTGCCCGTGCGGCACCTGCCCGGGGACTGGCCCGCCGGCCCCGCGCAACAGGTGTTCCGGCAAGTCCACGCCAGGGTCTCGGGCCCGGCCCGGGAGATGGCGAACCGCATGCTCGACACCGTGCCCGACGAGACGGCGGTCTGACGGAAGTCACCCGGCGGTTTCCCGGCGCAGCGGGCCCGAGCAGCCCCGGCGGCGCCCCTGCCACCTCCCGCGCATCCGAGACGGCGAGACCCGGCGGGCGGCCGAACGCCCGGTGGCGGTGCCGCCTCGGGCGCAGAAACGCGTCACGCTCCGCGGTGCCCCGAATCTCGACACGGGAAGCAGCGTCCTGCACACTGACCGGCGCGGCGGGGAGGCATCCGGTGAGTTTCCGACGGGCACGGCGAACAGATGGGACGGGAGTGCCGGTGGGGAACGCGGCCGCGGACGGAGCCGAGCAGACCGGAGGCGAACCACCGGCGGCGGAGCCGCACACCCAGGGACGGGGAAGCCGCACGGGTCCGCTCTCCCACGGCCCCGGTTCACAGCACCCCCGGACGGGACAGCCCGGCAGGATCCGTCGCGTCCCCCAGTCCGGCAGCGGCCCCGTGCTGGGCCGGGCACTGCAGATCCTCGGCTCCTTCAGCACGGACCACCCCGAGATGTCGTTGAGCGAGCTGTCCCGGAAGTCCGGTCTTCCGGTGTCGACCGTGCACCGGATGCTGGGCGAGCTGACGGCCTGGGGAGCTCTGGAACGGGGCGCGGACGGCCGTTACCGGATCGGCCTGCGGCTGTGGCAGGTCGGCTCGCTGGCGCCGCGCAGCCAGGGACTGCGGGAACACGCGATGCCGTTTCTGCAGGACCTTTCCCAGATCACCCGCGAGAACGTGCAGTTGGCTGTGCGTGAAGGGACCGAACTCGTCTTCGTCGAGCGCATCGCCGGGTCCGGTGCGGTACCCGTGCTCACCCGCGTGGGCGGGCGGTTCGCCCTGACAGCCACCGGCGTCGGACTGGTGCTGCTCGCGCATGCCCCCGTCGACGTGCAGGAGCAGGTGCTCACCGGCCCCCTCGAACACTTCACGCCCCGCACGATCACTGATCCGCAGGTGTTGCGCCGCCTGCTGGCCGACATCCGGACCAACGGCTACGCGGTCAGCGAGCGTCAGGTCACGATGGATTCACTGTCGGTCGCCGCCCCGGTGCGCGACGGCGAGAACGCGGTGATCGCCGCCGTGTCACTGGTGGTTCACCACGGCAGTGCCTCACCGCGCGCGCTGGCGCAACTCGTCTGCACCAGCGCCCGGGCCATCTCCCGCGCCATGGCCGCGCCGCACGCCTGACGTCACCGCCCACCCGCCGGCCTTTCACGCGGGTGACTGCGGGCGGCTGAACACCGTCTGCCGCCCCCCATGGGCCGCACGCAGGCAGGCACGCACCCACGCACGCGGCGAGTATTTCGACAATGTTTCCCGGCATCCGGAAAGGCCTCTGGGCGACGGGCGGCCCGGCGGGCACCATGAACCGACGATTCGGCGTCCGGGCCACCACTCGCCGCCGGGCCACGCCGGCCGGTGTGCGCCCCGGGCTCCGACGACCGCACTGCACTCGGCCACGGAGAACTGCCGCGTCCCGCCCCTTTGGACTCGCCTGCCGTTGCGCCCCGGCCCCGCCGGGAGCGGCACCGGACCCCATACCTGAAGGGAAAACCATGACCGCTTTTGTGCGAAATCAGTGGTACGTCGCCGCTTACGGCCGCGAGGTCGGGCGCGAACTCCTCGGACGGACCGTACTGGGTGAGCCGATCCTGATGTACCGCACCGAGGACGGCCGGACCGTGGCGATGTCCGACCGGTGTGTGCACCGCCGGTTTCCCCTGTCCCAGGCACCGAGCCGCCTGAACGGTGATCAAGTGATGTGCGGCTATCACGGTTTCACCTACGGCACCGACGGCGTCTGCGTCTTCGTACCCGGACAACAGCGCATCCCCCGCACGGCGCGCCTGAAGACCTATCCGGTCATCGAGCAGGACTCCTTCGTATGGGTGTGGATCGGCGACCACGAGCCCGGCGACATCGTGCCGCCGCGCGCCCACTGGATGGACTCCCCCGACTACACCGTCGTGTCCGGGATGGAGCCGATCGACGGCAACTACGGGCTGCTCGTCGACAATCTCATGGACCTCTCCCACGAGACCTACCTGCACGGCGGCTACATCGGCACCCCGGAGGTCGCGCAGACGCCCATCACCACCGAGGTCGACGACGCGGCCGGGATCGTCTACGTGAGCCGGCACATGGACGACGCGGAGTGCCCGCCGTTCTACGCGGAGTCCACCGGCATCGAAACCCGGATCACCCGGTGGCAGGACATCGAGTACCACGCCCCGGGCCTGTACCTGCTCCACTCCCGCATCGCCCCCGTCGGCGCCCCC
The DNA here is from genome assembly GCF_020982505.1 of Streptomyces sp. MNU89. Classification (NCBI taxonomy): domain Bacteria; kingdom Bacillati; phylum Actinomycetota; class Actinomycetes; order Kitasatosporales; family Streptomycetaceae; genus Streptomyces; species Streptomyces sp. MNU89. The sequence goes on from NZ_JAJKLL010000001.1 coordinate 1,308,487, forward strand.
GCTCCCGGCCCGGACGGCAGCGACCCGCACGCCTTTCACGTGGAGGTCGTCTACGGCATCACCCCCTCCACCGAGCGGACCACCTACAACTTCTGGGCGGTCGCCCGCGACTTCGCCCTCGGCGACGAGAAGGTCAGCGAGTTCCTGCACACCAGCAACCACACCGTGGTCATGCAGGACGTGGTGGCACTCAACGCGCTGCAGAAGTCCCTGGACACCGAGAAGGCCGGCTACCAGGAGCTGAGCATCAACATCGACACCGGCGGCCTCGCCGCCCGGCGGATCCTCGCCCGCCTGGCGCAGACCGGTGCGGACCAGCCGACCACGGTGGCCCGGTGAAGGCCCTCCACCCCGCCGTCCTGACGGGCGACGGCATCTTCCGTATTCACTGGCTGCTGGGCACGGACCGGCTGCTGGCCGTCTGCCACTGCGGTGCCGAGCGTCAGTTCGAGGACCCGGAGGAGGTGTGGGACTGGCTGCTGGGCCATCCCGAAGACCACCACCCCGGCACCGCCGTCGAGCCCGGCGGCTCCCACCCCACCCGTCCCCGGCCGCACCCCGTCCCGGCATAGCGGAGGAAGAACTGTGCCCACCGTGATCACCCCCGGCGTCGCGGCCGAGGTGGAGCTCGATCTGACCGTGGCGCGCAAGGAGGCCCTCGCGGAGGGCGTCGTACGCCTGACACTCACGCGTCCCGGCGGATCACCGCTGCCCGAGTGGACCCCGGGCGCCCACGTCGATCTGTGTCTCGGGCCCGGCCTGGTACGGCAGTACTCACTGTGCTCCGATCCGGCCGACCGCTCCCGGTGGCAGGTGGCGGTCCTGCGGGAACCGGAAAGCCGTGGCGGCTCGGAACAAGTCCACGAAGACCTTCCCGAAGAGACCCGGGTGAGGGTCCGCGGGCCGCGCAACCGCTTCCCACTGGAGGCATCACCCCGGTACCTGTTCATCGCGGGCGGCATCGGCATCACCCCGATCCTTCCCATGATCGCCCAGGCGGAACGGCACGGAGCCGCCTGGCACCTGGCCTACGGCGGACGCAGACGCGCCACGATGGCGTTTCACGAACAACTCCGGGCGGCTTACGGAGAGCGGGTCACCCTCCATCCCCAGGACGAGTGCGGCGTACTCGACCTGAACGGGCTGCTGGCCACCCCCCGGCAGGACACGCTGGTCTACTGCTGCGGGCCCGAGGGTCTGCTGAAGGCTGTGGAGCAGCACTGCTCACTCGCCTGGCCACCGGGCGTACTGCGCCTGGAGCGGTTCGCCCCCGTGGACCCCGGCCCGCACGGTCCCGGCGAGGCGTTCGAAGTGGAGCTCGCCCGCAGCGGTATCACGGTGTCCGTGCCTCCGGACCGGAGTGTCCTCCAGGCCGTCGAGGAGGCAGGTGTGCCGGTGCTGTCCTCCTGTCGAGAGGGCACCTGTGGGACCTGCGAGACCGCCGTCCTGGACGGGGCCGTGGACCACCGTGACTCCCTGCTCACACCGGACGAACAGGTCGCCAACGACACCATGTTCATCTGCGTCTCGCGCGCCGCCTGCCCCCGTCTCGTTCTGGATCTCTGACGGCCCGGCTCCGCCTGTGGCGCCGCGCGAGCCCCTGGCCGACGAGCCGCGGAGCGCGGAACAACGCTCCGTCCCCCGAGCAATCCTCTAGCGTCGGTCGGGGCCGGCGCGCTCCGTGCCGGTCCCGACCGACCTGTCCGCGAAGGAGAGACCGCATGCCCCTGAACCGTGAAGAGCGTGAGCAGTTCCTGGCCGAACCCCATGTCGCCGCCCTGTCGGTGGACGCGGGCGAGGAGGACCGGGCTCCGCTGACCGTGCCGATCTGGTACCAGTACCAGCCGGGCGGCGACATCTGGATCATGACGGGCCTCGGCTCCCGCAAGGAACGCCTCATCACCAGGGCGGGCCGGTTCTGCCTGATGGTGGACCGCCTCGAACCGACGATCCGGTACGTGTCCGTGGAGGGCCCGGTCGTCTCCACCACCCCCGCGAAGAAGGAACTGCTGCGGGAGATCTCGGCCCGCTACCTCCCGCCGGAGAAGGTGGAGGGCTACGTCGACTTCGCCTGGCAGGAGCACGGCGAACAGGTCGTCATCACCATGCGCCCCCAGCGCTGGGTCAGTTCGGACCTGGGCCAGGTCTGAGCCGCGGACGGTGCCGGCGGTCCGCGGCGCGGCACACCACGGTGCCGCGGCCGCTCGAACGGGCCGGCTCCGTACGGCGGCCGGAGGTGCGGGAACCGAGGTGGGAACCCGGCCGGGGCGCGGCGGCGCGGCTCCGGCTCGCCCCGGCCGGGGGTTCCGGGGTGAGCGGCCCGCCGGCCGCCCGTCCGCCATCCTGCGGCCGGGCCCGGTGAACGTCATCGGTGACATCACCGGCCGGACATTGTCGACGCGGAGTACCCCACTCCCGCGGGCGGCGTGAAAAGGTGGTCCGGTGACCCGGGACGAACTCCTGAACGCCTTGGCCGCCCTGCGCCGGGCCCGTATCGGGGCGGTCCGCGCCCCGCACAAACCCTTGTTGCTGCTGTGGCTGCTCGGGCGGTTCACCGCCACCGGCTCCACCGCGGTCGCCTACGAGGAGGCCGAGGAGCCGGTCAGCCGGCTGATCAACGACTACGGCCCGGCCGTCATGAGCCCCGCCCTCGCCCGGCAGCGCGCGGCGATGCCCTTCGTCCATCTGGAGCGCACCCTGTGGGCGCTGTGCGACGGGAACGGGCGGCCGATCGGCCCGGACGCGCCCGAACGCGGCACCTGGCTGCGGGAGCACGGCGCCACCGGCCGGCTCCTCCCCCACGTCGAACAGTTGCTCGCGGACCCCGGCACGCTCACGGCCGCCACGCGGATCCTGCTCGACCAGCACTTCACGCCGTCCCTGGAGACCGCCATCCGCGCCGACACGGGCCTGGACTCGCCCGCCGCGAAGGAGGGGGCGGAGCTGTGCCTCCCCTCCCCCTCGCGTGAGCCGCGGCGGCAGCCACCCGTCCGGGCATCCGCTCCGTCCGCCCGCCGGGCCGGCTTCGCCGAGGAGGTGCTGCGGGCCTACGCCTACGCCTGCGCCATGTGCGGCTACGACGGCGCGCTGGGCCGCAACCCGGTGGGCCTCGAAGCGGCGCACATCCGCTGGCACAGCCAGGACGGCCCCGACACGGCCGACAACGCGCTGGCCCTCTGCGCTCAGCACCACACGCTGTTCGACTACGGCGTCCTGGGGCTGACCGAGGATCTGCGTATCCGGGTCTCCGGCCTCTACACCTGCCGCAGTGACGCCGGCCGGGCCGTCGACGATCTCCACGACAAGCGCCTGGCCGCCCCCCGGCCGGGCTCCCCCGCTCCCGCGCCGCGGTACGTCGCCTGGCACTCCCGGCAGGTCTTCAAGCACACGCCGGAGCGGGTGCCCGGTTCCGTACCGGCCCAGGCGGAGGGCGGCGACCGGTAGGCACCGTCCGCTCCCCGCCCCGGCCCGCCCCTGCCTACCGCGGCGCGTGCCGGTCGATCTCGTCGAGTTCTCCGGCGTCGAAGTCGAGGTTGCCGACGGCGGCGACATTCGCCTCCAGCTGCTCGACGCTGCTGGCCCCGATCAGCGCGGACGTCACCCTCCCCCCGCGCAGCACCCAGGCGAGAGCCATCTGCGCCAGGCTCTGCCCCCGCCGCTCCGCGATCCCGTGCAGCGCCCGGACCCTCTCCAGGGTCTGCGGGGTGATGCCCTCGGCGGTCAGGAAGGGGCTGGAACCCGCGGCGCGCGAGCCCTCCGGGATCCCCTTGAGGTAGCGGTCGGTCAGCAGGCCCTGGGCCAGCGGCGAGAAGGCGATGGAGCCCGCGCCGGTCTCGTCGAGGACATCGAGCAGGCCGTCCTCCACCCAGCGGTTGAACATCGAGTACGAGGGCTGGTGGATGAGCAGCGGTGTCCCCAGGCCGGCGAGGATGCGGGCGGCCTCGCGGGTCTGCTCGGGCGAGTAGTTGGAGATGCCCGCGTAGAGCGCCTTGCCCTGCCGCACGGCGGAGTCCAGCGCCCCCATGGTCTCTTCGAGCGGGGTGTCCGGATCGGGGCGGTGGGAGTAGAAGATGTCGACGTGGTCCAGGCGGAGCCGGCCGAGGCTCTGGTCGAGACTGGACAGGAGGCTCTTGCGGGATCCCCATTCCCCGTACGGGCCGGGCCACATGTGGTAGCCGGCCTTGGAGGAGACCAGGATCTCGTCGCGGTACGGGCGGAAGTCGCGGGCGAAGATCTCGCCGAAGTTCCGCTCGGCCGCGCCGGGCGGCGGCCCGTAGTTGTTGGCGAGGTCGAAGTGCGTGACGCCCAGGTCGAAGGCGCGGCGCAGGATCGCCCGCTGGGTCTCCAGCGGCTTCTCGTCACCGAAGTTGTGCCACAGCCCGAGGGAGACGGCGGGCAGCTTGAGCCCGCTGCGGCCGGTCCGGCGGTAGGGCATGGTGTCATAGCGCTGCTCGGCGGCGACGTGGGTCACGGTGCTCCTTGGGACGAAGGACGAGGAACGAGGAACGAGGAACGAGGACAGCGGGACCGGGAGACGGGGACAGGGGACGGAAGGACGGGGGCGGCGGACGGGACGGGCATCCCCGCGCCGCGGATCACCCTAACCGGACGCGGGCGGAGGGCCGCCGTACCGCGCCTCCGCCCGGAGCGCGCCCGGGCCCCGTCGCCCCTCCGGAACCCGCGGCGACCGCGCTCCGTTCCGTTCTGCAACCGCTTCCGGCCCGGGGGACCCGATTCCGGCTCCGGCGGGCGGACAGGCGGGAGTCCCCGCAGCCGGCCCCGGCTTCCGTCCGCACCTCTCCGCGCCGCCCGGCCGCAGGAGAGCAGCCCCGCACCGGTCCGGAAATCCCCTGGCCAGGCGGCCGGTACGGCTCGCGGCGATCGCGGCGGGCCGGGGTGCGCCCCGCAGAGGCCGTCCCAACGGGCTTGTCGCTCAGCCGAGTTCGGCCGGCCATACATCTTGACGGCGCAACCTCCCGCCCCCAAGATGCCGTGGGAGCGCTCCCATACATCTCCTCACTTCCTGCCCACCCCACATCGCGCGGAAGGACCGAGCCGTGACACAGCATCCGCCCCTTGACCCCCCTCAGAGGGGCCGTCCCCACCGCGGCCGGCGCCGCCTCCTCGGCGCCGTCGCCGTCGCCGGTCTGCTGGGCACCGCCCTGTCTGGGCCCGCCATCGGAGCCGAGCCGGGCCCGGAGCTGGTCACGAACGGTGACTTCTCCAACGGCACCACCGGCTGGTGGTTCACCGCCAACGTCCCGGGCTCGGTCGTCGACGGCCGGCTCTGCGCCGAGGTCCCGGCCGGCACCGCCAACCCCTGGGACGCCATCGTCGGCCAGAACGACATCCCGCTGACCGCCGGTGAGAGCTACACCCTCCGCTACACCGCGACCTCCACGGTGCCCGTGACCATTCGCACCAACGTGCAGATGGCGACCGACCCGTACACCGCCGAGCTCAACGCCTCCGACCAGATCGACGAGACCGCGGAGCCCGTCGAGCACATCTTCACCGCGAACGCCGACAACGAGGAGGCCCAGCTCGCCTTCCAGATCGGCGGCAGCGACGAGGCGTACACCTTCTGCGTCGACGACGTCTCGCTGACCGGCGGCGCCGAGCCGCCCGTCTACGAGCCGGAGACCGGCAGCCCGGTGCGGGTCAACCAGGTCGGCTATCTCACCCACGCGGCGAAGAGCGGCACCGTCGTCACGGACGCCACCGATCCCCTCGACTGGACCGTCCAGGACGCCGGCGGCAAGCAGGTGGCGGCCGGGAAGACCAAGCCGGCCGGTACCGACCCGACCTCGCGCCAGAACGTCCACACCTTCGACTTCAGCAAGGTGATGAAGGCGGGCGAGGGCTACACCGTCACCATCGGCGAGGACACCAGCGAGCCGTTCGCCATCGGCGACGACCTCTACTCCGCGCTGCGCTCCGACGCGCTGGCGTACTTCTACCACAACCGCAGCGGCATCGAGATCGAGGCGGACCTGGTCGGCGAGGAGTACGCGCGCCCGGCCGGCCACATCGGCGTCGCGCCCAACCAGGGCGACACCGACGTGCCGTGCCAGGAGGGCGTGTGCGACTACAGCCTCGACGTCTCCGGCGGCTGGTACGACGCCGGTGACCACGGCAAGTACGTCGTCAACGGCGGCATCTCCGTCGCCCAGGTGATGGCCAACTTCGAGCGCACCCTGCACACCGAGGGCGCGGACGGCGCGCCGCTCGGCGACGGCAAGCTGCGGGTGCCCGAGCGGGGCAACGGCGTTCCGGACATCCTGGACGAGGCCCGCTGGCAGATGGACTTCCTGATGAAGATGCAGGTGCCCGAGGGCGAGGAGCTCGCGGGCATGGTGCATCACAAGATCCACGACGCGCAGTGGACCGGTCTGCCGCTGCTGCCCAGCGAGGACCCGCAGCCGCGCGAGCTGCACCCGCCGACGACCGCGGCCACGCTCAACCTGGCCGCGAGCGCCGCGCAGTGCGCCCGCCTCTTCGAGCCGTACGACAAGGAGTTCGCGGCGCAGTGCCTGGAGGCGGCCGAGACCGCCTGGGCCGCGGCGAAGGCCAACCCGGACGTGCTCGCCGACCCGAACGACGGCACCGGCGGCGGCACCTACAGCGACGACAACGTCTCGGACGAGTTCTACTGGGCGGCGGCCGAGCTCTTCGTCACCACCGGTGAGGACACCTACCGCCAGGCCGTGCTCGGCTCCGAACTGCACGGCGACACCGAGGCACTCTTCCCGCGCGGCGGCCTGTCCTGGGGCTGGACCGGCGGACTCGGCTCGCTGACCATGGCGACCGTCCCGAGCGACCTGACCGCGGGCCAGCTGGCGGACGTCCGCGCCACGGTGGCCGAGGCGGCCGACGGCTACGCCGAAACCTCCCGCAAGTCCGCGTACGGCGTGCCGTACGACCCGGAGGGCAACCAGTACGTCTGGGGCTCCAACAGCCAGGTCCTCAACAACATGATCGTGCTGGCCACCGCCCACGAGCTGACGGGCAGGGCCGCGTACCGGGACGCGGTGCTGCACGGCATGGAGTACCTGCTGGGCCGCAACCCGCTCAACCAGTCCTACGTGACCGGCTACGGCGAGCGGGACTCCCACAACCAGCACCACCGGTTCTGGGCCAACCAGCTCGACCCCTCGCTGCCGAACCCGGCTCCCGGCTCCGTCGCCGGCGGCCCGAACACCGGCATCGAGGACCCGGTGGCCCAGGACAAGCTGGTGGGCTGCGCCCCGGCGATGTGCTACATCGACGACATCGAGTCCTGGGCGACCAACGAGATCACCATCAACTGGAACGCGCCCCTGGCGTGGGTGGCCTCGTACCTGGACGACCAGGGCAGCGGCACCGTCAAGTACAAGGAGAAGAAGAAGCACCGCAAGCACTGAGCCGGAGCTGCCCGGTTGAGCCGCGGCGGGGGCTCCGCAGGGAGCCGCCCGCCGGTGGACCGGGGCAGCGGTGAACGATGCGACGCAGCGGCCGGGGACACCCAACTGGTGTTCCCGGCCGCTCAGTTGTGGAGTTCCGTCGTCCGCCGGAGGACGGCAGGAGGGCAGTGGGCCCGTCCGGCCGTCCGGCCGCCGGCGGCGCCGCCCGAACCAGCCGGGCACTCCGGCCCGTTCACATCTCTTGACTCTCGGCTCGGCGAGCCTTTAACGTCCGGGAGCCACCTTCCGGAAACTTTCCGGAAACTTCTGAAACGGTTGACCCGACACGGGAGTGCTCCGATGAGACCCATCCGCTTCGCCACCGCCGCGCTCGCCACGGCCGCCCTGTCCCTGCCGCTGGCGGCGACGTCGGCCGCGGCCGACGCGCCCTCCGACCTCCGGACCGCGCCCCGCGCCAAGGACCGGCACGAGATGCTGCGTTCGGCCGCTCCCGACGGCTTCTACGTGGGCACCGCCGTGGCGGGCGGCGGCCACCACCTGGAGCAGGACTACCCGGACCCCTTCACCTCGGACCGGGAGTACCGGAAGATTCTCGGCCGGCAGTTCAACTCGGTCTCCGCCGAGAACCAGATGAAGTGGGAGTTCATCCACCCCGAGCGCGACCGCTACGACTTCGGCGCGGCCGACGCCATCGCCGACTTCGCGGACCGCCACCGGCAGGTCGTGCGCGGCCACACCCTGCTGTGGCACAGCCAGAACCCGGAGTGGCTGGAGCAGGGCGACTTCTCGAAGGAGGAGCTGCGCTCCATCCTCAAGGAGCACATCACCACCGTCGTCGGCCGCTACGCCGGCCGGATCCAGCAGTGGGACGTGGCCAACGAGATCTTCGACGAGCAGGGCAACCTGCGCGCCGAGGAGAACATCTGGATCCGAGAGCTGGGGCCGGACATCGTCGCCGACGCCTTCCGCTGGGCGCACGAGGCCGACCCCGGGGCCAAGCTGTTCTTCAACGACTACGGGGTGGAGGACGACAACGCCAAGAGCGACGCCTACTACGCGCTCATCCAGGAGCTGCTCGCCCAGGGTGTGCCCGTGCACGGCTTCTCCGCACAGGCCCACCTGAGCACCCGTTACGGCTTCCCGGGCGGCCTGGAGGAGAACCTGCGCCGCTTCGACGAGCTCGGCCTGGAGACCGCCATCACCGAGCTGGACGTCCGCATGGACCTGCCGGAGAGCGGTGTCCCCACCGACGCGCAGCTGGAGCAGCAGGCCGACTACTACCAGCGGACCCTGTCGGCCTGTCTGGCCGTCGAGGACTGCAACTCCTTCACGATCTGGGGCTTCACCGACAAGTACTCCTGGGTCCCGGTGTTCTTCGAGGGCGAGGGCTCCGCGACGGTCATGACGGAGGACTTCGCCCGCAAGCCGGCCTTCCACGCCCTGTACAACACCCTGCTGGACGCCAAGAAGAAGGACTGCAAGAAGCACTGGAAGGGCTGGAAGAAGGACTGGCGGCGCTGAGAAGCGACCCCGCCGGTCCACCCGGCCGCCCGCCGCGAGCGTCCGCGGCGGGTGACCGGAACCCGCCCCGGGCCCGCCGCCTCGCCGTCCGGCGGTGCGGGCCCGGCGGCCGGGCGGGCCCGCACCGGTCCGCGCGGAGCGGCACGGCGCGGCGGGAGGCCCGTACCGGCCCGGCTCAGACCCCCGGCCGCGCCGCCGCGCGCCGGGCCCGCAGGTCGAGCACCGCGACCACCAGCGCCAGGGTCACCAGCGCCACGGAGACACCGAGACTGTGCCGGAAGGCGGCCGCCCAGTCCCCGTCTCCGTTCCCTCCCGCGCCCAGGCTGGCGAAGAAGACACTTCCCGCGACGGCGATGCCCGTGGCCGACCCGATCCGCTGGCCGGTCTGCAGCACTCCCCCGGCGCTGCCGCCCTGCGCGGGAGGCACCTCGGCGAGCGTCAGCGTCTGGTTGGGCGAGATGACCGAGCCGCCGCCCAGCCCCGCGAGGAGCAGCGGCAGCGCCATGGCCCAGCCCGCCTGGTGGCCCGGCACCTGGTACACCGCCAGCATCACACCGCTCAGCCCGGCCGCCACCGCCAGCAGCCCGGCGACGACCAGCGCCCGCCCGTACCGGTGGACGAAGCGCCCGCTGAACGCCGCCGCGAGCGCCGATCCGAGGGCGAAGGGCGTGATGGACAGCCCGGCCTGCAGGGCGCTGTAGCCCAGCCCCGACTGGAGGTAGAGCGTGAAGACGAAGAAGATCGACGTGAACCCGGCGAAGTAGAACAGCATGATGAGCGAGCCCAGCGCGTAGGAGCGCAGCCCGAACAGCCCCATGTCGACCAGTGGCTGGGCGTGCCGCGCCTGCCGCAGCTCCCACCGGACGAAGACCGCGAGGAACACCAGCGCGGCCGGGACCAGCAGCCATTTGCCGGCGCCCCGCCATTGCTGCGCCTCGACCAGGGGGAGGAGCAGCAGCGCCACGCCGGCGCCGAGGAGCAGGATGCCGACCGGGTCCAGGTCGCGCGCGCAGGGCTTGGTCGCGTTCTCCGGGCCGGGCAGCAGGAAGCGCGCCAGCACCAGGGCGAGCAGGCAGACCGGCAGATTGACGTAGAAGATCCACCGCCAGCCCTCCTCCGGCCCGAAGATCTGGATGATGACCCCGCCGAGCACCGGGCCGACGGCCGTGGAGAGCCCGATGACGGTGCCGAAGTAGCCGAAGGCGCGGCCGCGTTCGGCCCCGCGGAACATCTGCTGGATGAGCGCCGAGACCTGCGGGGTGAGGATGCCGCCCGCGAGCCCCTGCAGGAACCGGGCGAGCACCAGCCAGGTGGAGGACTGCGCCGCCCCGCACAGCGCGCTGGCCACGGTGAACAGACTCATCCCGATCATGAACATCCGGCGCCGGCCCCGGGCGTCCCCGATCCGTCCGGCGGGCACCAGCAGCAGGCCCAGCGCGAGGGCGTAGCCGGAGAGCACCCACTGGATGTCACTCTCGGGCGCCTCCAGGCCCTCGCGGATGGAGGGCAGCCCGACGTTGACGATCGAGATGTCGAGCAGCGTGATGAACCCCGAGAGCAGGCAGACGGCAAGCGCCTTCCAGCGGTTGGGGTCGGGGACGTACGCGGGCTCGGCCGTGCCGGCAGCCTTGTGGTTCACCTTCAGCCTCTCGTGTGATCACCTCGTCCGAGGATGACGCACCCGGACGGTGCCGTGCGGCACCCCCGGCGCACCGCGGACGTCGCCGGTCCCGGGTGCCTCCGGGCCCCGCCTCCGCCCTGCTCCTCGTCACCGGCCGCGCGCCCGTCTCCGGCGGTGCGCCGGCGCTGCCGCCCGTCACACCTTCCGGACGGCCTGAGAGCGCTCTCCCGGCGTCTCGGCGGTGTGTCCCCACCGGGCCGCCCCGCCTGCCCGCACGTCTGCCTCTTTGTCCTCTCTTGGGCCGGTCCGCTGTCATCGGCCTGCGCGGAAGCGGCAGGGTGTGGCCCATTCCGCAGCGTGCTTCCGCGACGGCCGCGACGGCCCCGCCGGCCCGCCGCGCCAACCGTCCGGCGGGCCCGGCGAGTCCACCGGGCGCCCGCCGGCCCGACGCACCGCCCCACCTGGTACCCCCGACCCCTCGACTCCCACCACCTCACGCTCACCGCACAGTCCTGAAGACGCGCACAGCACGTGAAGGCGAGGATCGTATGACCTTGGATCTGTCACCGGACAGCGGGGCCCGGGACGCCGGTCCCCCCGTCCCGGTCCCGGCCGTGGGGCTCACGGAGCGGCTGCGGGGAGGCGTCAGCTTCCGCCGCGACCAGCTCGGCTTCCTGCAGTGGGCGGCCCGGACCCACGGCGACATCGTGCGGTTCCGCCTCTTCGGCATCCCCATGATCATGCTGAACCACCCGGACCACATCTACCGGGTGCTCGTCGAACAGCGCACGAAGTACGACAAGGACGCGCTGCTCTACCGCCTGGTCCGCCCGGTGCTGCGGGACGGCCTGATCGGCAACCCGGGCGGTGAGCTGTGGCAGCGCCAGCGCCGGCTGATGCAGCCCTCGTTCCGGCCGGTGATCGTCGCCAGGTTCGCCGAGAACATGACCGACGAGACGACCGCGATGCTGGAGCGCTGGGAGCGGCAGTACGCGCCGGGCACGGTGGTGAACGTCCACGAGGAGTTCGGCGAGCTGGCGCTGCGGATCGTCAACCGTTCGCTGTTCAGCGCCCGGGTCGGCCGCGCGGCGCGGGACTTCGCGGAGGCGTTCACCGAGGCGAACGCGCTGCTGGGCCGGTTCTTCAAGTTCCCGTTCCCGCCGCTGACCGTGCCCACCCCGGCCCACCGGCGGCTGCGCCGGGCCATCGACCGGATGGACGCCTTCGTCGCCTCCTTCGTCCAGCGGCGCACGGCCGGCCCGGGCGACGAGGTCGACCTGCTCACCCTGCTGATGAACGCGGTCGACGAGGACGGTGACGGCCGGGGGATGGAGCCGGAGCAGCTCCACCACGAGGTGCTGAATCTGGTCGTCGGCGCCTACGAGACCACCACCAACGCCCTCTCCTGAATCTTCTATCTGCTCGCCGCGCACCCGGAGGTCGAGCGCAAGCTGCACGAGGAGGCGGACGCCGTACTCGGCGGCCGGGTGCCGCGCTTCGAGGACATGACCCGCACCCCGTACGCGCGTTCGGTCGTGGAGGAGACGTTACGGCTGTACTCGCCCGCCTGGCAGTTCATGCGCCGGGCGCGGACGGAGGACCGCATCGGCGGCTTCCACATCCCCGCCCGGTCGAACATCTATCTCAACAGCTATGTGCTGCACCGGCATCCGCAGCTGTGGGACGACCCGGAGTCCTTCGACCCCGGCCGGTTCAGCCCCGAGCGGTCCGCGGGCCGTCCCCGGCACGCCTATATGCCGTTCGGCGGCGGTGAACGCATCTGCATCGGCCAGCACTTCGCCCTGACGGAGCTCCACCTGGTGCTGCTCACCCTCGTGCGGCGGCACCGTTTCCGGCTGCCGCCCGGACAGCCGCCGGTGCGCCCGCAGCCGCTGATCACCCTGCATCCCGAGGGCGGCGTCCCCCTGGAGGTGCACCCCCGGTGAACGGATCCCCACAGCAGGAGACGCGGGCGGAGACGGGCGCGGACGCGAGCGCGGAGGCCGGTGTGGGCGCCGTCCTCGGGCCGGAGGACGGGTCCGGGCCCGGGTCCGGACCCTGGTCCGGAACGGCTCACCAGCCGGACATCCACTGCCCGTTCCCCTCGGAGATGAGCCCTCACGCGGAGCACGCCGAGGCCCATCTGGACGCGTGGGTGGCCCGGTTCGAGGTGGTCCGGGGCACCGTGGCGCGCAAACGCTTCGGCCGTGCCGGGTTCGCGCAGTTCGCCGCCCGGACGTACCCGACCGCCGACCGGGCCCGCCTGGATCTGGTCGCCGACTGGTTCGGCTGGCTCTTCCTCGTCGACGACCAGCTGGACGACGGGCGGGTCGGCCGCGACATCGACAGCGCCCGGCGGGCGATGGACGGCCTGCTCCGGGTCCTGGACCGGGAGGGCCCTGCCGAGGGCGAACGGCCGCCGGGCGAGCCGCCGCTGGCGTGGGCGCTGCGCGATCTGTGGCACCGCACCGCGAGCCGCGCCACCCCCGCCTGGCGGCGCCGTTTCACCGGCCATCTCGCGGCCTGTCTGGAGGCCGCCTGCTGGGAGGCGGAGAACCGCATCGCGGGGGTCGTGCCGGGCGAGGCCGAGTACATCGAGCAGCGGCGCCACACCGGGGCGATCTACGTGTGCATGGACCTCATCGACATCGTCGGGGACCTCGACCTTCCCGAGGCCGTCCACGCCGGTGAGCCCTTCCAGGCGGCCCTGCGGGCCTCCAGTGACGTGGTCGTGTGGACGAACGACTGGTACTCGCTGGGCAAGGAGATGGCGCTGGGCGAATACCACAACCTGGTGCGGGTCGTGGCGCACGCCCGGCGCCTGACCCTGCGGGAGGCGCTGGAGCACACGGCCGCAGCCATCTCCGCCGAGACACGGCGCTATCTGGGCCACCGGGAACGGCTGCTGGCGGCCCACCCGGAGCACCGGGCCGCCCTCACCACCTACCTGGCGGGCATGGAGTCGTGGATGCGCGGCAATCTGGACTGGTCACGGGCGACCCTGCGCTACCGGGAGCGGGAACGGGGCGGCCTCCCGGCCTATCTGGAGGCGACCCTCGCGCCGGCGGGCACCGAAGGGGGAACGTGATGACCGGAGGGACCGGCGCCCGGACGGAGACCCGGGGGACACCCCCCGGGGAGCCGGGCCCGGGCGGCCCCACGGACCCGGCCGCCGGCCCTGCCGCGGCCGCCGCCCCCGGCGCGGACACCGCCGCCGGTACGGACCCGGCCCCGGGCGGGGCCGCTCCCCGGCCCCGCCCCGCCCCGCCGGTGGCCGTCGCCCTCGCCCGTGAGACCGTTCCGCCCGCCCTCCTGGACTGGATCGCCCGGCTCGGCCCGGACCTGGCCACGCTGTGCGGGTACCAGATGGGGCTGTGCGACGCGGACGGCGCGCCGGCCCCGCCCGGGGCCGCACCGGGCCCGGACCGGCACACTCCCGAGGGCACGGACACCTCCGGGCGTCCGGAGGGCGGCAAGCTCGTGCGTCCCGCTCTCGCGCTGGCCACCGCCGCCGCTGCCGGGGCGGAACCCAAGGAGGCGTTACCGGCCGCGCTCGCCGCCGAACTCGTCCACAACTTCACGCTGTTGCACGACGATGTGATGGACGGCGACCGCGTGCGGCGCCACCGGCCCGCCGCCTGGGTGCGCTTCGGCACCCCGCTGGCCATCCTCGCCGGTGACGGTCTGCTGGCCCTCGCCTTCGAGGTGCTCTCCTCGCACCCGGCGCCCGGCGGCGCCGATGTGACCGGCGATCTCGCCCGCGCCCTGCGGCAGTTGTGCCTCGGCCAGGGCCGTGACCTGCTGGCCGCGTCGGTCCGGCCCGCGACGGGAAGCGCGCTGCCCGGCTCCCCCGGGTCGGCCCCGGGAACGGAGGACACGGCGGCCGGGGCCGTTCGGGAGATCAGCCCCGAGGAATGCCTGCGCACGCTGGAGGCCAAGACGGGTGCGCTGCTGGGCTTCGCCTGCCGGGCGGGCGCGGCCTACGCGGGCGCGCCGCCCGCCGCGCAGGAGGCGTTCGAGCAGTTCGGGTCCCGGCTCGGACTGGCGTTCCAGCTCCAGGACGACATCCTCGGCATCTGGGGACGCCCCGGCAGCACCGGCAAACCGGCGCTCTCCGACCTGCGGGCCCGCAAGCGGAGTGCGCCGGTGGTCGCCGCCCTCGCCTCCGGCACGGCTCCGGGCCGCCGGCTGGGGAAGCTCTTCGCGCGCCCGGATCCGCTCGGCGAGGACGAACTCGCGCTCGCCGCCGAACTGGTGGAGGCGGCCGGAGGCCGCGACTGGACCCTGGCCGAGGCGGAACGGTGGCGGAAGGCGGCCTGGGGGAGCCTGCGCCCGCTGGAGCTGTCCGCAACGGGCCTCGCCGGTCTGCGGGAACTCACCGGCCGCCTCGCCCACCGCTCCTCCTAGGCCGGGCAGGCGGGCCGCCCCGGTCCCTCCGCCCCTCACCCAGGGCTCCGCCCCGGCGCCCCCGCCCCGCCCTGCCGCCGACCGCCGCCCCTCACCCGGGGGCGGCCGTCACCGCCTCGTCAAACCCCTCCGCCGTTCCCGCCACCCCGCACCCCGCCCGCCTCCAGCCGACAGAAGGGTGAGTGGCTTGCCCCCACGTCCCTCCCGCAGCCTGCCCCCGACCCCGCCGCGGCCACCGGCCACCGACCGTCCCGAGCCCCGGGCACCGCCGAGGCGGACGCACCGGGCGCCCTCCGCGCCATACCCGTCGCCCGCCCGGTGAAGGGCCCCGACGGCAGCCGCCCCCGCTTCAGCGGCGACCAGATCGGCTTCCTGGAGCGGGCCGCGGCGGAGTACGGGGACATCTTCCGGTTCCGGCTGTTCGGGATGCCCGTCATCGTCCTGAACAACCCGGACCACATCCACCAGGTGCTCGTCGGCAACCGGCACAAGTACGACAAGGAGGTGCTGCTCTACAAGCTCGTCCGCCCGGTGCTGCGCAACGGGCTCATCACCAACCCCGGCGGTGAGCTCTACATGCGCCAGCGCCGCATGATGCAGCCCGCGTTCCGCCCGGCCGTGGTGGCCCGGTTCGCCGACGGCATGACGGACGAGACGAACAGCATGCTCGACCGCTGGCGGGACCGGTACCGTCCGGGTCAAGTGGCGGACCTCAGCGCGGAGTTCAGCGAGCTGACCCTGCACATCGTCACCCGCACGCTGTTCAGCGCCCAGGTCGGCGAGACGGCACGCCGCTTCGCCGAGGCCTTCACGGAGACCAACGACATCCTGGGCCGCTTCTTCCGCTTCCCGTTCCCCCCGCTCTCCGTGCCGACCCCGGCGCACCGGCGGCTGCGCCGGGCGATCCGGCGCATGGACGACTGTGTGTCCGCCTTCATCGAACGCAGCAGCACCCCCGCGAACGCTGCGGACTCCGCGGGCCCGGACGCCGGCACCGGGAAGCCCGGCCACGGTATCGATCTGCTGCACCTGCTGATGAACGCCGTCGACGAAGAGGACGGCGGCGGCATGGACTTCGAACAGCTGCACCACGAGGTGCTCAACATCGTCGTCGGCGCCTACGAGACCACCACCAACGCCATGGCCTGGGCCTTCCAGGTCCTCGCGGAGCGCCCGGACATCGAGGCCCGGCTGCACGAGGAGATCGACACGGTGCTGGACGGACGGCCGCCCGGCATGGACGATCTGCGCCGCACCCCGTACGCCCGCAGGGTCGTCGAGGAGACGCTGCGCATGTACTCGCCCGCCTGGCAGTTCATGCGGCGGGCCCGCGAGGAGGACGTGCTCGGCGGCCACCGCATCCCGGCCGGGTCGAACATCTACATCAACAGCTACATCCTGCACCGCCGCCCCGAGTACTGGGAGGACCCGGACGTCTTCGACCCCGACCGCTTCACCCCCGAGCGGTCGAAGGACCGGAACCGGCACGCGTACATGCCGTTCGGCGCGGGCGAACGCATCTGCATCGGGCAGCACTTCGCGCTGGTGGAGCTGCAGCTCGTGCTGCTGGCCATCGCCCAGCGCCACCGCTTCACGCTGCCACCGGGCCAGCCACCCGTCCGGCCGCAGCCGCTGACCACCCTGCACCCCGGCGGCGGCGTCCACCTGGAGGTCCGGCCGCGGTCCGGCGCCGCCGGCGGCACTCCCCCGGCGCACGACGGCAACGGCGACGGCGGCGAGGGACAGGACGGCCGGCCCGGCCCGGCCGCGGACCCGCGGAGCGCCTCATGACCACCACCGAAACCGGCTCCGCCCCCGGCCCGGGCAGCGACACCGGCAGCGACACCGGCACGCACTCGTCCACCGGCACCGCCGCGGCATCCGCCGCCGAGGGCCGCGGGCTCGGCCGCCGCCTCCGCCGCCTCTGCACCCTCCTCGGCCCGATGTACGTCAAGTTCGGGCAGATCCTCTCGACCCGCTCCGACCTCCTCCCGCCGGGCGCCGTCGCGGAGTTGCGCGTCCTGCAGGACAACGGGCGCGCGATGGGCCCGCGGCGCGTCGTACGGACCCTGGAGAGGGAGTACGGCAAACCGCTCGGCCAGGTCTTCGCCTCCTTCGACCCCGTCCCGGTCGCGAGCGCCTCCATCGCCCAGGTGCACCACGCGACGCTCAGGGACGGCGGGACGGCGGCGCGGAAGGCCGGAAACGGGGACGGAAACGGGGACGGTACCGGGACCCGCGTCGCGGTCAAGGTGGTCAAGCGCGGCGTGCCGGCCTCCATGCGGCTGCACCTGGCGCTGCTCGGCGGCCTCGTCCGGACCGCCCACGCCCTGCTGCCGCCGATCCGCACGCTGCGGATGCCGCGGCGCGTCGCCGAGATCGGCCGGCTGCTCGCCGAGCAGCTCAGCATGGAGACCGAACGCGCCAACATGACGGCCGTCGCCGAGAACTTCGCGGGCCATCCCTTCGTCCGCGTCCCCCGCTCGTACCCGGAGCTCTCCACCGACCGGGTGCTGGTCATGGAGTACGTGGAGGGGATCAGGGGCAGCGAGTTCGCACAGGTGGACGTCCCGCCGAGGGAGCTCGCCCGCCGGCTCCAGGACATCCTGCTGACGATGCTGTACCTCGACGGCACCTGCCACGGCGACATGCACCCGGGCAACATCCTCCTCACCCGCGACGGCCGCTTCACCCTGATCGACTTCGGCATCACCGCCTACTACACCGAGGCCGAGAAGTGGGGGCTGGTCTCCTTCAACAACGCGGCGATCCACCACCGCTGGGATCTGGCGGTCCGCCGCTTCACGGAGTACTTCGTGGAGACGGACGCCGGCCGGAAGAAGCGGAGGAGGACGAGAGGGAAGACGGGGACCGGGGCGGCGACCGCCACCGGCACCGGCACCGGCACCGCAGCCTCCCGCCCCCCGACCGCCGCGGAGACCCTGCTGGCCGACGAGTCCTACACCACCGCCCTCAAGGAGGTCTTCGTCCACCATTTCGAGACGGCCTCCGACCGCTGGTCGGGCACGGACTTCTTCCGCGACGTCAGCGAGGTGCTGCGCCGCCACGGCGTCTCGTACACGGCCGCCTACACCAAGGGCGAGCTGGCGATGCTCTCCTGCGAGGGCTTCATGGCCCAGATCGACCCGGAGCTCGACATCTGGGAGAACACGCGCCGCTTCGCCGACCGCTACTCGACCTCCCTCAGCGGCGCGGTGAAGGAGCGCTTCGACGCGTACTTCGCGGCGGCCACGCCCAAGTCGCTCGCGATGCGCGACCGCGCCCGGCGGTCCCTGGTGGCCCCGACCCACCTCGACCGCTACTTCTTCCCCAGCGCCTACCCCCTGTTCATCGCCGGGGGCAGCGGGGCGCGGCTGACCGACCTCGACGGCAACGAGTACATCGACCTGGCGGGCGGTGGCGGTCCCGCTCTCCTGGGCCGCGGCCACCCCGTCGTGCGGGAGGCGCTGCGCTCGGCGGCCGCCACCTGCAACATCAACGCGCTCGGCCACGAGCCCGAGGTGGCCCTGGCCGAACTCCTGACCGACGCCTTCCCGGGCGCGGACCGGGCGGTGTTCTCGAACTCCGGTACGGAGTCCGCTCTGCACGCCATCCGGCTGTGCCGGGTGCGCCGCCCGGGGGCGCGCCGGATCGCCAAGTTCGAGGGGCACTTCCACGGCTTCTCGGACCAGGCGATGGTGAGCTCCTGGTTCCGGGTGGCGGGGCCGAGGGACGCGCCGGAGGCGGTCGCCGGCTGCCCGGGCACACCCGCGGGGACGGTCCGCGACACCCTCGTCCTCCAGTTCGGCCACCCGCGCAGCCTGGACATCCTGCGCCGCAACGCCTCCGACGTGGCCGGGGTGCTGGTCGAACCGCTGCCGACGACCGCGGGCGGTATCGACCGGGACTATCTGGCCGCGCTCCGCGCACTCTGCACCGAACTGGACATCCCCCTGGTGTTCGACGAGGTGGTCTCCGGTTTCCGGGTGGCGTACGGCGGGGTGCAGACGCTCACCGGCATCACCCCGGACCTCACCGTGCTCGGGAAGATCATCGGCGGCGGGCTGCCCTGCGGCGCGCTGGTGGGCACGGCGGAGATGATCGAGTACGGGCGCACGACCGGCGACCCGTTCCGCGACGCCGAGGAACGCGGCTTCCTGGGCGGCACGATGAGCGGCAACCACCTGTCCTGCAGTACGGGCCTCGCCGCCCTGACCCATCTGCGGGACAACCCGGGTGTCTACGCGGACCTGGAGCGCCGGACGGAGCTGCTGGCCGACGGCATGCGGGCGGTCGCGGAGGACCACGGAGTCCCGATGCGGCTGAGGGCCCGCCACTCCGTCTTCTCCCTCGCCTTCACCCACAAGGATCTGCCGTACTTCCGGGACAGCCTCCACGGCGTCAACTTCCGCGCCACCACGGCCCTCGCGTACTGGATGCGGATGTACGGCGTCTACCTGCCGGAACTGCACGCGTTCCTGATCTCCGCCGCCCACACGGACGAGGACGTGGCGAGCGTCCTGCGGAGCTTCGACCGCTCGGTCGGCGAGATGAGGGCCGCGGGCCTGTTCGTCACCTGAGGCCCCCTCCGGCTCCCCGGCTCTGCCCCCTTCTCTCCCTCCCCGGGCAGAGAAGGGGGCAGGCGCGCTCGCCGAGCCACCGGGCCCCGCCGGGAGCCGTGCTCAGGCCAACGGCCGCCGCGCGACGAGCAGGACGTAGCCGATCTCCGGCAGGTCCCCGAACCGGGGCAGGGCATCCGCGGAGCCGAGGAACTCGTTCCCGTCGTCCTCCGCGGCTTCCCCGCCGTTCCCTCCGCCCCCGCCGTGGCCCCGTGGCCGTCGGCTTCCGCCAGGATCCGCGCGAAGGCCCGGTAGGTGCGGCGGACGTTCTCCCCGATGTCCGTGAACTCCAGCAGCTCCAGCCCCGCCCGCCGCACGGCGTCCTGGTACTCCTCCGGCCCGGGCAGCCCCGGTGCCTGGAACGCCTGGCACATCTGCTCGACGAACGCCGCGGTCTCCCCGTGGACCGGACGCCGCAGCAGCACGTCGGCGACCACCAGCCGCCCGCCGGGCCGCAGCGCCCGGGCGGCGCCGGCGAGGGCCCCGGCCCGGTCGGACATGTGCATCAGCGACTCGATCGCCCAGGCCCCGTCGAAGGACTCCGCCGCGAAGGGTTCCGTCCCGACCGGCAGTGCCATGGCGTCCGCGTACTGGAACGACACCCGGCCGGTGAGCCCGGATTCGGCCGCCCGGGCCCGGGCGAGCGCGATCTCCTCCCGGCTGACGGAGATCCCGACCACCTTCGCCTCATCGCGGGCGGCGACGCGTAATGCGGGGTTGCCCGTGCCGCATCCGATGTCGAGCAGCCGCTGCCCCGGTTCCACGGCGAGCCGGCCGGTAACCAGATCGGTGAGCCGGTCCGTCGCCTCGTCCAGAGAACTGTGGTCGTCCTCGCTCTCCCAGTATCCGGAGTGGATGTTGCCGCCCGCCGCGCCGTCGACGACGTCGGTGTTCTCGTCGTAGAGCCGTCCGACGTCCTCGGACGACGGAACGGCTTTCCCGGCCGGGCTTTCCTCGTGCATGCGGAACTCCTCATCGCGGCGCGCGGAGCGCGCGGGACACAGTGGACTGGAACGGTCGGCGGCGGGCCGGCGGCACCGCCGCGAGTCCTCCCGGGAGAGCCCTCCCCGGAGGGCGGGGATCCACGGAATGCGGAAGATCCTCCACCAGGGCGCACCACCGGGCCCATGGGCGCATGGGCAGCATCGGGTGCCGGGGTGCCGACCCTTCTGCCCTCTCCCGCCCGCCCGCTGTCCCGGCCCGGGCTCCGCCCCGGTCCGGTGCCGCCGCCTCGGCCGTCGGCAGTGGTCCAAGTTCCGCTCATGGCACGGCTGTTGACGGAACTGTCATGTACGGGCAATCTCGGTGCAACGGCTTGCAGCAAGTTCCATCACGCTGCGGGCCGTACGAGCAGTGCTCGCCAGAACCCGGAGGCGCGTCAGGGATTCCCGGCGAAGTCGCGCGGACGCCGCACCCCCTCGGGGTCCGTGCCCGTCAGTCGGTCAACCGCGGCCACCCCGGGCCGCGGCAGCCCTCCGCCCCCCTGGAGCACGCATGAAACCCACCCCGCACCGGCCACTCGCGCGCGCCCTCGCGGCAGTCGCGGCGGCCTCCGTGCTGCCCGCCCTTCTCGCCGCCACCCCGGCGACCGGGAACACCCCGGCCCGCGCGCCGTCCTCGGCCACCTCCACGACAACCGGCGCCACCACCACGGAAAAAAACACCGCGACGGTCTTCTACTCCACCAGGACCAGGAACTGGCAGGCGTACCACCTCCATTACGCCCCGGACGGCGGCTCCTGGACGACCGCTCCGGGTGAGGCGATGGAGGAAGCCTGCACGGACTGGGTGAAGAAGACCGTCGACCTGGGCAGCGCCTCCGGCCTCCGGGCCGCCTTCACCGACGGTTCCGGCACCTGGGACAACAACGCGGGCGAGGACTACGACCTGGGCACCGGCGCCATCACGGTCAGGGACGGGACGGTGGCCCACAGCGACCCGTGCGCCGGCACGGACCCCGACCCGGAACCGGACCCGGCACCCGACGACGACAGCGACAGCGGTGGCACCGAGGACACCGGCGGCACGGCCGGCACCGCCACCGTCTACTACGCCACCTCCACCGTCGGCTGGACCACGGCGAACCTCCACTACCGGCCCGACGGCGGCGCCTGGACCACCGTCCCGGGCGTCGGCATGGAACCGGCCTGCACCGGATGGATGCGCAAGTCCGTCGATCTCGGCGGCGCCACGAAGCTGCGGGCCGCCTTCAACAACGGCAACGGCGTCTGGGACAACAACGACGGCACCGACTACACGATCCCGTCCGGCCGCAGCACCGTCGAGAACGGCACCGTCACGGGCGGCGCCGGAGACCCGTGCGCCGCCGAGACCCCGGACACCGAGGCGCCGTCCGTCCCGTCCGGTGTCACCGCCGAGGCCGACGGCACCTCGGTCGTCCTCACCTGGGAGCCGTCCACCGACGACCGCGCGGTCACCCGCTACCAGGTGACCCGCACCGGCGGCAGCAGGGGCACCCTCGTCACCGACACCGGCTCCACCGTCTTCTCCGATACGGACCTCGAGGAGCAGACCGCGTACTCCTACGCCGTCCGGGCCGTGGACGCGGCCGGCAACGTCTCCGCCGCCTCGTCCCCGGCCACCGCCACCACCGGCGCGAAGCCGACGGCTCCCGCCGCCGGGCAGCCGCTGGGCACCGATCCGCGCAAGGACCCGGTCTACTTCGTCCTCACGGCCCGCTTCAACGACGGCGACCCGGCGAACAACCGGGGCGGCAGCCGGCATGAGAAGTCGGGCAACGCGGCCCACGACGACCCCATGTTCCGGGGCGACTTCAAGGGCCTGGTCGACAAACTGGACTACATCAAAGGGCTCGGCTTCTCGGCCGTGTGGATCACCCCGGTCGTCCTGAACCGCTCCGACTACGACTACCACGGCTACCACGGCTGGGACTTCTACCGGGTCGACCCCCGCCTGGAGTCCGCCGGGGCCTCGTACCAGGACCTGATCGACGCGGCCCACGCCAAGGGCATGAAGATCTACCAGGACGTCGTGTACAACCACAGCTCCCGCTGGGGCGCCAAGGGCCTGTTCACCCCGACCGTTTACGGAGTCCGCGACACCGACTGGAGCTGGTACTACGACGAGCCGAACGACGGCTTCGCGTACGACGGCCTGACCGTCGAGCCGAAGTCCGGGAAGTCGTACTACAACGGCGACCTGTGGTCCACCGGGGAACCCTCCGGCAACACCTGCCTCAACTGGGGCAAGCCGACCGGCGGCCGTTCCCCCGAGGGCTACAGGCTCTACAACTGCCAGTGGCCGAGTCCGACTTCGGGCATGTTCCCGAAGACGTACTACCACGACTGCTGGATCGGGAACTGGGAGGGCGAGGACTCTCGCTCCTGCTGGCTGCACGACGACCTCGCCGACTTCAACACCGAGAAGGCGCAGGTGCAGAACTACCTGATCGGCGCCTACAACAGGTATATCGACATGGGCGTGGACGGCTTCCGCGTCGACACCGCCGTGCACATCCCCCGCACCACCTGGAACCGCCGCTTCCTCCCCGCCATCCGGGAGCGGGTGACGGCGAAGCACGGCGCCGGGGCGGCCCGCAATTTCTTCGTCTTCGGCGAGGTGGCCGCGTTCGTCAACGACAAGTGGAACCGCGGCTCGGTCAACCACTCCGCGCAGTTCTACACCTGGAAGGAGCGCAAGGAGTACAGCGCGGACGACGCCGCGGCGGCCCTGGAGATGTACGACTGGGAGCAGGCGCAGGGACCGTCGAACCAGCCGACGTCACAGAACGCCTTCCTCGACGGCAACACGTACCGCACCCCGGACCACAGCCGGTTCTCCGGCATGAACGTCATCGACATGCGCATGCACATGAACTTCGGTGACGCCCGCAACGCCTTCCACAACGGCAAGGACAGCGACGACAGCTACAACGACGCCACGTACAACGTCGTCTACGTCGACAGCCACGACTACGGCCCCAACAAGAGCAGCGACCGCTACGCGGGCGGCACCGACGCCTGGGCCGAGAACATGTCGCTGATGTGGACCTTCCGCGGCATCCCGACGCTCTACTACGGCTCGGAGATCGAGTTCAGGAAGGGCGAGAAGATCGACTGCGGGCCGTCCTGCCCGCTGGCGGACACCGGCCGCGCGTACTTCGGCGGTCATCTGGCCGGCGAGGTGAAGGCGTCCGGCTTCGGCACGGTGGAGTCGGCGAGCGGAGAGGTGGCGGACACCCTCACCCAGCCGCTCGCCCGGCATGTGCAGCGCCTCAACCTGATCCGCCGGGCCGTCCCCGCCCTGCAGATGGGCCAGTACTCCACCGAGGGCGTCAGCGGCGACATGGCGTACAAGCGCCGGTACACCGGCGGCGGAACGGACAGCTTCGCGCTGGTCACGGTCACGGCCGGGGCCACGTTCAGCGGCATCCCGAACGGCACGTACACCGACGCCGTCACCGGCGACACGCGGCGGGTCACCGACGGGGAACTGACGGTCGGCGCCCCCGGGAAGGGCAATCTGCGCGTCTACGTCCTGGACCTCGGCGGCACGAACGCGGCCCCCGGCAAGGTCGGCACCGACGGACCGTACCTGAAGTAGGGCGCGGGGGCCGGGGCCGGACGGCATGCGCCGCCCGGCCCCAAGGCCCCGTTCCCCCAACCGAGTTACCGGTTCCGTGTCACCGGCCGCACCCACGGCTCACCGGGCGGACACAGTGCAGCATCGTGCGCGAAAGCGACCAGAAGGAGCACTGATGTACCGCATGCACGGCATGTGCCACAGCACCGGCCTCCGCCGGGCGGCCCTGACCGGCGCCGCCGCCCTGACCGTCCTCGCCCTGACGGCGGGCACCGCGTCGGCCCTGCCCGCCGCCCCGGAGGACTCCCGGAGCCCCCGGGACGCGCAGGGAACCCCGGCCGCGCAGAACCCGCACGGCGCGGAGGCCCCGCAGAACCCGCGGAGCGCTCGGGCGGCGCAGGGCCGGACGGTGTCGTTCCGCACCCACCGCGCGGGCGCGTACTTCTACCACTTCCGCGAGAAGCTGGTGGTCTCCGACTACAAGGCCGACGGCTACGGCGCCCGCGCCTATCTGACCTGGGGCTCCCACCGCGCCTCCGTCTACGCCGGCGGGGGCAGGAACTCCACCGACGAGAAGGATCTGCGCATCAAGGAGGGCACCCCGGTGTGGCTCCAGCTCTGCACCACGAAGCGCGGCAAGAACATCCGCTGCACCAAGACCCGCAAGGGCTACGCCTGACCGTGCCCCACCCCGGCCGCCCGCCCTCCCGCCGGGGTCCGCTAGCGGCCGTAGAGCTTCAGCCCCACATGGTCGACGATCCACCGGTACGACTCGTTGTCGATCGCGAAATAGATGCGCCCGACGCGGTCGGGGGTGGTGTGGTCGTCGAGCTTGATGTGCGGCTGCCGGTCGTAGGGCTTCCTCCTCCCCTCGAACGTGAACTCGTGGAGCCGCGCCCTGCGGAGTCCTTCGTCCAGGGGCGCGTACATCAGGGGCGTCCGGTCACCGATCCAGGACACCAGGGACCGGCCCAGGCTCCCCCGCCGCGTCCGCCATTCCCTGGCCAGCTCGGCCAGGGTCTCCAGCGCCTCCCACATGCGGTCCGGATACGGGTACGAACACCGGCTCCATTCGTCCTTCGCGTTGGCGGTGAACACCAGTGCGCCGCCGGACACCTCGGTCCACCGCGCCCAGTCGGAGCCGAAGTCCCTCGGCTCGCCCGGCGGCCGTTCCCGTACCTCCTCGGGCTCGGCCGCGGGCGTGGACAACGCTCCCAACTGCGCGGTGAGGTTGGCGATCTCGATCTGCAGCCGGGCGGCCTGGTTCTCCAGTTCCTCGTTCCGCACCAGGAGTTCGACCGACTGCGCCCGCTCGTCGTCCAGGGCCTTCAGCAGACCGCCGACCTGTTCGCTCTCGGTGTCCGCGAGATCGTCGAGCAGGGCATCGGTCTCCGCGGCGCGGACGGAGTCCCAGAGCCTGTCCCGCCCCCGGGCCACCACGCTGAGCGGGGAGAGGAGGCGGGTGAGCCTGCCCAGAAGGACGTCGTGATCACCGTGGAGGTCGCCCGCCTCCCACCACGGCGGGCGTGCCTCCATACCGGGCCAGTACAGCCGGGCGCCGTCGAGCGGCAGCAGATGCGGGCCGGCGTCCGAGTTGAACGCGTGGAAGGCCAGCCAGCCGGAGACGACCACCACATGGGCCAGACCGGCGAGGCGGGAGGCGGCCTTCCGGGCGAAGTCCGCGGGCGGCCCCACGGTGCGGACCGAGGAGACGACGAGCACCGGGAGACGGCGCCCGGGGTCCCGGAGCTGCGCCCGTACGACGGGGATCTGCGCGGTGAGCGCCGGCAGCACGACGGCCGTGATCCGGTCGCCCCCGTCCGTGCAGCGGAGCGAGCCGTCCCTCATGACCGCCTTGAGCGCCCGGGGCGGTTTCAGGTCCTCCACCCGGGCCGGCGCGAGCAGCCCGTCGTTCTTCCGCCCCATCACCACGCGGAAACCGGTGGCTTCCCCGTGCTGGGAGGCGGTCAGCCGGCAGAGGAACCGGCCCCCTCCCCCGGGCAGGTCCTGCTCGATCTCCATCCGCAGCGCCCGGACGTCCGCCGCCACGGTGACGGGGCTCCAGCTCACCCGCTGGTCGGGGCGGCCCTGCCAGAGCGCCGCGATGTCGACCGACCCCTTCTCGGCCATCAGCGCGGCACCGGTCAGACCCGTCGTCCTCGGCTCGACATGCTGCTCCATATGCGTCAGCAGGCGCTCGAAGACCCCCGGCCCGCCCCGGGCCTCCGCCGGCGGCACCTCTGACGCCCCTGACTCCTCCGACACCTCGAACCCGACGACGTACAACTGCTGCATGCGCCTCCCCCTCTTCCACCCGGTTCGTCCGTGCACGGCCGCGTCCCGCAGGCCGGTGACGGCGACCGGCGAGGTCGTTGGCCACCATCTCCCGTGCCCGCAGGGCGAGTTCCACCCTCACGGCCCGCGCGCCCGGCGACGCTCCACAGGGCAAGCGTTCACCCGAGCGAGTGAATAGGAGGTTCCTCATCGGACGGCCGCCTGACCGCATGGGATAGCCGAGAGGCCGAGGAAGCAACGGCGGAAAGGCGGGCCGGGGTCGGCCCTTCCTCCCGCCCCCCAAGCCGCCCCGGGCACTTTCATGGGCTGCCGTGCCCAGGTCGCCGACGGAGTTGCCGACCCGTCGGCGGCCTCGCCCCCGACCGGCGATTGCGCGCGGCCGACAGGAGATGCGCGGCAGCCCGCACGCGGATCACCGCCGTTGCAGGCGTGGTTCAGCGGGAGATAGGGCGGGAGACGACGCTGCTGGAACAGAAGAAGCATCGCCGGCCCGGGCGCGCCGGACCCGGCTCAGGCCGCCGTGGAACGCGCGACGCGGAAGCCGACGTCGTCGGTCCGGAAGGTGGGGTGGCTGCGGCGCCGGACGGAGGCGCGGCAGCTCCAGTGCTCGTCGAACCATCCGCCGCCGCGGAGCACCCGGTAGGGGCCGTACACCTCGGGGTCGTAGAGGTCCCAGCACCAGTCCCAGGCGTTGCCCAGCATGTCGTACAGGCCCCAGGCGTTGGGCCGCTTGCGGCCCGCCTCGTGCATCCGCTCGCCCGAGTTGCCGCGGTACCAGGCGATCTCGTCGAGCGGCCCGTACCGCGGGCCGCTGGTCCCGGCGCGGCACGCGTGCTCCCACTCGGCCTCGGTCGGCAGCCGGTAGCCGTCGGCGGAGGTGTCCCACTCGGCGTCCTCGGCGCCCGTACCGGCTGACGCTGCGGCGTGGACGCGATACGCGGGTGTCAGTCCCTCGCGCCGGGACAGGGCGTTGCAGAAGTAGACCGCTTCCCACCAGGTAACGCTCTCCACGGGCAGCCGCCCGCCGGGCGCCGCACTCGGCCGCTCGTCCGTGACCGATGTGTACAGCGCCTGCGTGACCGGGAAGGCCGCCATCCGGAAGGACGCGACCTCGATGGGCCAACTGCGCTGCGTCCGCCGGTCCGACAGCGTCACCCGCCCCGCCGGAACGGCGACCATCTCGCTTCCCCCGTACGCGTCCACGGGAGCCACCCTATCGATCCGTACGGTCTCTCCAGGCGCTCCTCCGGCTCGACCGGGCGGTTCCGGCACGGCCCGTGCGACGTGTCCCGCACCCGGCGCGGTACGGACCCGCCGTACGACGCGGGCGCGTCACCCGGCGGGTCCGCCGGCGGTCAGGCGGTGGTTCAGCAGCCGCCGCAGCTGTAGAAGGTGACGTCCCAGTGGTTGCTCTCCCGGGCGTAGATGTTGCCCGAGGCGGCCTTGTACTGGGCGGCGCCGTCGGCGCGCTCCCCGATGTAGGTGAAGGTGCCGGTGATGTAGCCCGACAGGCAGGTGGTCGGGTTGAAGTCGAGCTTGTAACCGTTCCAGTGGCTGTACGTGCCGGAGGCGTGGCCCGTCTCCGTGCCGCCCGTGATCGTCAGGGCGCAGCCGCTCGCCGACTTGAGCGTCTCGGCGCCCTGGATCGTCGCCAGGTTGACCTGCTCGAAGGAAGTGCAGGTCGGGTTGTTGCGGTCGCTGCAGTTGCCACTCGACCGCCAGGAGATCCCGGCGGCGGAGAGCCGCCCGGTGGCCTGGGCGTGGGTGAGCTTCGTGACGGCGGCGCCGGAATCCACAGCCGGCACGGAGGCGGCTGCGGGTGCGGAAGCGGGTGCCGGGAACGGGGCCGCGGTGGCGGCGCCCTGCGTTCCGAGGAGCGTCACCAGAGCGAGTACGGACGCGGCCGTGCCGAACAATACGGGCCTCTTCACTTTCACTGCCTCCCTGTGGGGGTCGGGGGTGCCGGCCCCGGGGTCGGGGAATCCGGCACCCCCGCATGGTGCCCCACTTGACGGTCCACGGACAGATGCCCCCGGGCAGATTGCCCGGCGGGAGGGCCGCTCCCCCCGTGGTGTGCCGATCTCTTCCGGCCGTGCGTCCGCCACCGCACGGGCCCTGACGGAACAGCGGCTCCGCCGGATCCGGCCGCCGTGCACCCCCTGCCGGGCCGGCAGCGGCCGCTTCAGCCCATGTGCTGCTCGGCGAACGCACGGAAACCGCGGGGCGGGCGGCCCGTGACGCGCTCGACGGTGTCCGTGGTGCGGTCCTCGGCCCCGCCGGCGATGGACGCGTCCAAACCGGCCAGCAGCGCGGCGAACTCCTCGGGCATGAGGGCCGTCAGGCGCTCGCGCATCCGGTCGGGGGTGATCGGCCGGTGCGTGACAGTCCTGCCCGTGACCTCGCCGAGGACGGCCGCGACGTCGGCGTAGCTCAGCGCCTCGGGACCGGTGAGCAGCAGATCGGTGTTGGGGGCGGTGTCGTCCGTGAGGGCGCGTACGGCGACCGCAGCGATGTCGTCGGCGTCGATGAAGCCGACCCGGCCCGTCCCGGTGGCGGTCATGATGACGCCGTCACGCCGGATACTGTCCGCGTGCGGGTGCCGGCCGGTGAAGTTCTGCATGAACCAGGACGGCCGCAGGACGGCCCACTCCTCGAACATGCCGGGGAGCGCCGTATGCACCCGGCCGACGCCCGGCCCTCCGGCGGGGATGGCCGAGGAGCCGAGCAGGACGACGCGGCGCACGCCGGCCGCACGGGCCCGCGCCAGGAAGGGCAGCATGACGGCGCCCGGGTCCGGGTCGCCCACGGGCGGGACGAGATAGGCGCGGTCCACGCCGTGCAGGGCGTCGTCGTGGGTGGCGGGGTCGTACCAGTCGAAGCGGACGGATCGGCCGCTTTCGAGGGCTTCCGCGGTGGCGTGGCGGGCCGCGGCTCTCACCGGCCGCCCGTGCGGGGCGAGTTGGGACAGGACGCGGCTGCCGGTGTTGCCGGTGGCTCCGGTGACCAGGACGGCGCGGTCGGCGCTCATCGCTTGTTCCCCAGCCCGGCCGGGAAGAACACCGCGTCGCCCGGGGAGCCCGGGATCGCCGCCGGGTTCCAGTAGTCGCGGTAGTGCGTCATACGGCCGTCGCGGACCTTCACCACGGCGACGTACGGCATGTCGTAGGCGGCGCCGGAGGCCACCATCCGGCCGGTACCGCGCCATTCGGCGACGATGGTGCCCGGCTCGCGTGTCTCGTGGATCTCCAGCCGGAGGATCTCGCGGAGGTCGACGTACTCGGGGTAGCCGCGCATGTAGGCGGCCAGGGCCGCGCGGCCCTCCAGCTTCGCGGGGAAGCCGTCCGGGGCGTAGGGGAACTCGGCCACGATGTGCTCGTCGCAGAGGGCGAGCCAGCCGTCGATGTCCTTCTCCAGCAGCAGGGTGAGACTGTGGCGGTACAGGTCCGCGGGCGTCAGGGGTGGCGTCATGGGAGATCCCGTCCTCTAAAATACGGACCGGCAGTCCGCTTCACGGAATATACGGACCGCCGGTCCGCTTTTGCAAGGAGAGGCCGTGATCCGGTGACCCCGCGCAAGGAACGCGCAGACGCCCTGCGCAACCGTGAGGCCGTCCTGACGGCGGCCGACGAACTCTTCAGCCGCAGCGAGAGCCCCCGCGGCGTCTCGATGGACGACATCGCGGCGGCGGCCGGCGTGGGGAAGGGCACCCTCTTCCGCCGCTTCGGAGATCGCTCCGGCCTGATCCGGGCCCTGTTCGCGGCGCGCGTCGAGCCCCTGCGCCACGCCGTGGAAGCCGGACCCGCGCCGCTCGGCCCCTCGACGCCTCCCCGGGAGCGCGTACCGGCGCTGCTCGTGGCCATCTTGCGGTTCAAGACCGACCACCGGCATCTCGCACTGGCCCTGGAGGAGGACGGCGGCAACAGCCCTTACCTGGGCGACCACTACGCCTGGTGGCACACCGTCCTGAAGGACACCCTCAACCGGCTGCCCGACGCCACCGACGACGACAGCGACTTCACCGCACACGCCCTGCTGGCCGCCACCCGCGCCGACCTCGTCGAATACCTCATCGGCCGGCAGGGCACGTCCCCCGAGCGCATCGCGGCCCGGCTGACGGCCTTCGCCACCAAGGTGCTGGACCCGTAGACCGCACCGGCCGGCCCCGTAGCGCCGACGCCCGGCTTCCCTCGGCGGCCGCCCCGGTCCGCCCTCGTCCGCGCCGTCCGCCCGTGCGCGGTGACGTCTCGCAGGCCCTGGCGGCCGTGTGCCGGAACGCGGAGGGGCGGGACCCGCGGAACTGATCGCGGGCCCCGCCCCCTGACAGGCTGTCACTGCCGGAGCGGCAGCCGGATCAGAGAATCCGCAGCCGGGTGATCGTGTGCGGCGTACCGTCGATGATCCTCTTGGAGGCCCACTTCTCCATGCTGTAGGTCTGGCCGTTGGAGACGAACCGGAGGCGGTTGTTGCCCGACGTCACCCGGATCACGCCGCTGTAGCTGACGTTGACGGCACCCGCGTTGGCGAAGCAGACGCTCGAGGATCCGTTGTTGTAGGTGATCTTGACGAGATCCGTCCGGTCCCCGCAGCCCGTCTGATTGATCGCCATGGCGGTGCTCAGGGGAAGGGCGGCCGTCAGGGCTCCGGTCGCGGCGGCTGTCACCAGTACTCGCTTGAGCGAGCGATTCATGCGTTGTACCTCGTTCGGTGTCGTACGTCGGGTCGGGTCGTTCTGCCGTTCGCCGGAGGCTGTCTGCCGGCCGTCCGGGGCGGCCGGGGGTCGCCCCCCGCGCAACCGTCATGACGTGCGCCGCGACAGGCCAGGTTGACGCCGGGCCCGTGGACTGCCCCTTCGTTCCTCGGACGCGCACACCTGGATGCCGCGCGGGCAGTTCCGAGGCGTACGCGCGATCCCCTCCCGTACGAGCCGGAGGCCGTTCTGTACGAGCGGCGGCCCGTGACCGGGGTGCGCGGGAGGGGTTGGTCCGTACGGACCGACTCACGAGGGGGCTTGATGCGTACGGGGAACGGAAACAACGGCCGGAGGAAGCGGCACGACGCGAAAGAGGACCGGCCGGCCATCTGGATCGGCTACGGCAAACTGGTGAAGCTGCACCGCGAACGGTCCGGGCTCACCCAGCAGCAACTGGCCGAGGCCATGGGCTACTCGGTCGAACAGGTCGCCTCCGTCGAACAGGGCCGGCGGCCCGCCAAGGACACCTTCACGGAGGCGGCGGAACGCGCGCTGGAGGCGCAGGGCACCCTCAGCGTGCTCCAGGACGACGTGGACCTCGCCAAACTCCCGTCCTTCTTCGTGGACTTCGCCCTCATCGAGGCCGAGGCGGTGAGCCGCTTCTCCTACGATCCGCTGCTGATCCCGGGCCTGCTGCAGACGGAGGAGTATGCGCGGGCCGTGTTCACCGGCAACTGCCCACCGCTCACCGACGATCTCATCGAGCAGCATGTCGAGGCCCGATTGAGCAGGCAGAAGCTGCTGACGCGCACGCCGACCGTCCATGTCTCCTTCATCATTGAGGAACGGGTACTCCGCAACGCGGTAGGCGGCACAGAGGTGATGCCTCCCCAATTGCAGCGGCTCCTCGAAGCCGGAGCACAACGGAACGTCGAGATCCAGGTCATGCCTTCCGGCCACGGCTTCCATCCGGGGCTGAACGGACCGATGGTTCTTCTGGAGACGCTGGAGCACCAGCACATCGCCTACCTGGAATCCCAGGGGGTAGGGACCGTCATCACCGACCCGGCGAAGGTGAGCTCCGTCAGTATGCGATGTGGCAGGCTTCGCTCGCAGGCCCTGAACGCCGAGGAGTCTGCCCGTCTCATCGAACGTTTGGCAGGAGAGGCATGAGCAGGGAAAACCTCCCGAACCGTCCGCTTCAGCTGCACTGGTACAAGAGCAGCCACAGCGGCTCCGACGGCGGCGACTGCGTCGAGGTCGCGGCCACCCCGGCCACCGTCCGCATACGGGATTCGAAGAACAGACAGGGCCCCGTGCTCGGCGTATCCACCGGGGCGTGGTCGGCGTTCGTGACGTTCGCCGGCGGCCGTCCGCGGCCGGAGCTCTGAGATCCACACCGACATCTGACGTGCCCCGGCACCGGTCTCCCCGGTGCCGGGGCACGTCCGTCCGGGACCGGCCGCCCACGGGCCGGGCAACCCGTTGAACGGGCTCCTGGGCGCGCCGGGTGGTCAGGTGTCGAACTCTCCGACCCAGGTGCGCTGCACCAGGTGCTTGGGGAGGTACTCCGACTCCACCTCGATGGGGAAACCGGCGTCATAGGCCAGGCAGGTGATCGCCAGTGGACCGACCGCCACGAACCCCTCGATGTTCGCCGACCGGTCCTCATCGGCCGTCCAGTACTCCTTGTGCCACTCCAGCGCCTTGGCCAGCTCGGCGTTGAACGCGTCGTAGTCCTGCCGCAGATAGCGGTAGAAGAGATTGATCGGCGGATACAGAATCTTGAGCGTCAACTCGCGGTCGCCGACAACCAAGTGCTCAGGGTCCGTCCCCTGCATCGCCGCGACGAGCTTCTCCTGCATTCCCGGGCGCTGGAGCCAGCCCGTCTGCAGCGTGTCGACCCAGTGGTAGATGTACTCATCGAACTGGACCTCCGGACGCCGCAGAAGACCCAGCGGGACATTGCAGAGCGCCGTCACCCGCTCCTGGTCCCGGCCGATGACCGCCAGCCAGTAAGCGGCGATCCAGTTCCCCGGATGCGTGTAGTACCGCGGACCCGTCGCGGGAATCGAACGCATCTTGTGCGCGATACGGCACTCCACCGAAGAACCCTCGGGAGCGACAGCCGCCGCGAACATCGCCGACCCCACCTGCATCGCCGCAGTCCACGCCT
Source organism: Streptomyces sp. MNU89 (assembly GCF_020982505.1). Taxonomy (NCBI): domain Bacteria; kingdom Bacillati; phylum Actinomycetota; class Actinomycetes; order Kitasatosporales; family Streptomycetaceae; genus Streptomyces; species Streptomyces sp. MNU89. The sequence goes on from NZ_JAJKLL010000001.1 coordinate 1,341,782, forward strand.
CCCACGTCTCCAACTTCGCGGCACGCGGATCGCCCGCACAGCGCACCTGCGCGGCCGCCATCGCCGAACTCAACGCACTGTTGAACGCGCTCGGCGCCCTGTCCAAGGCGGCGATCATCTTATCGGCACCCTGTTGCAGCACCTCCACGGCACGGACCGAATTGGCACTGGGAAAGTCATGACGCGGCACAGTCACAGCCACCGGTCCTGCTCCTCAGGCTCGCAAAAATCGGAGTCCCCCCTCGGAGACCACCGGGGAGCTGGCGCGAATTTGGGGGAAGGCGGCCATGGCACCGGGCACCGGGTCCGTCCGCTTGCGGAACTCTGAACGGTCCACCCCGCTTCAGCCTCCGCCGCGACACCCCGCCGGTCCGCCGCGCCCACACCACCGGCACCATACCGGCTCCCGACAGGGGCCGGACTCCCGCGAAGGGGGCCGAAGCCCGGTCGCTGATCGAGGGCACCGTGCCGATCCGTCAACGGGCGGGCGCCGCCCGAACGCTGCTCCCGCCGAACCACCGTCACAACTGCCGAGAGCCGGTCCACCACCGTCCGCGGTTGGTGACGTGACTCAGCACCTTTCCCGCCGGATCAGCGAATCGGATCTCTTTCCGATGAGGCCACCGAGCCGGGGTGTGCAGATCAACACGCTCACGACTTCCGCCAGGACTTGAGCCCGGTGCCATCTTCGCTCCACTCATCCTCTTCCAGCAGGGTCTTTCCGTCATCGCTGAAGAGCCGCCGCGATGCAAGCACGCCGTTCGGATGCCAATCCTTCTGCTCCCCCACGGGAAAGCCCATGCGCGATATCCCTTCGCTTCTCTCCGTTCGGATACCACTCGCATACGGGACCGTTCTGAACTCCATCGGTATGAGAATCGAAGCTGATCAACTTTCCCCTGTGGTACTCGGCAGCTTCACCGGTGAAAGCAGCCCCTTGGAAGAGAAGCCGCTGCGCGTCGTCCATGTCCACATCTGGATCGTCGATGTCGATGCGCATCTTTGAGGTCATTCGGAATACAATTCCCGCCACTTGGTGGATCTACGGCGAACCGGCCATGGTCGGGCCGCGGGCAAGCCGGCGCGAACGGTGTTGTGCCGGAAGACGCACGAGCTGGGCGACCAGTTCGGCGAGGACGGTGCGGCCGGGGAGATTCTCATGACCGGCCTACTCTGCGCTGCTCCGCCGACTCCGACAGAAGTGTGGGGGCGGGCCCGCAGGCACGGAGTCCCCCGGGGCCGCCGTCGTCCCGTCCTCGAACCGCCGTCGCCCGAGCCGTCGGTCATCGCCTTGTCTTCGCTGTCAAGCGTCAAGGCTCAGGTGTCGAACTCTCCGACCCAGGTGCGCTGCACCAGATGCTTCGGGAGGTACTCCGACTCCACCTCGATGGGGAAACCGGCGTCATAGGCCAGGCAGGTGATGGCGAGCGGGCCGAGAGCGACCGCGCCGGAGGTGTCCGACAGCCGTTCCTCATCCGCCGTCCAGTACTCCTTGTGCCACTCCAGCGCCTTGGCCAGCTCAGTGTTGAACGCGTCGTAGTCCTGCCGGAGATAGCGGTAGAAGAGATTCAGTGGCGGATAGAGAATCTTGAGCATCAGCTCACGGTCGGCCACCCGAAGGCGTTCGGGATCCGTCCCATTGATCGCCGCGACGAGCTTGTCGTCCATGCCGGGCCGCTGAAGCCACCCCGTCTGCAGCGTGTCCACCCAGTCATAGATGTACTCGTCGAACACCGCACCGGAATCCCGGAGAACGGTGATCGGCACATGGCACAGCGCCGTCATCCGCTCCGTGTCACGGCCGATGACGGCCAGCCAGTAGGCCGTGATCCAGGTACCGGCGTCTGTGAAGTACTGTGCGCCCGTCGCCGGAATGGTGCGCACCTTGTGCGCGATACGGCATTCCACCACCGCATCGGGCTCGGCGGTGGCGGCCGCGAACAACGCGGAACCCACCTGCATGGCTGCGACCCACGCTTCCCAGGTCTCCAACTTCGCCGCGCGCGGATCGAGAAGGCAATGCGCTTCGGCCGAGGTGACGGCAAGGCTCATCGCCCGGTTGAATCCCCTCGGGTCTCCCTCCAGCCCGTCGATGCGCTCCTCGGCCCTCCGGCGGAGCGCAGCGACACCCGCTTCGGCATGGGCCGCCGGAATGGTGTGACGGGAAACGGTAAGAGCCACCTGTCTTGCTCCCTCAGCGGATGTCAAATTTCTTCATGGTGTAGCCAGCGTACTGTCCACCGTCGGCCTTGGCTCGGACGACCACATACTCGACCTTGCCCGCCTTGAGTGCGGCGTCCAGCTTCTCCGCGAGGGCGCCTTCCACCTGGTCGTTGACCCCTCGCTTGTCCATCTGGGCGAGGATACTTTCGAAGTATTCGCGCGTGCCCTGCATGACTTGGCGCCCGGAAAGGCCTCGGCGGTCGCCGAGTTGGGCACTCGGCCCCTTGGCTTCGACCACGACGTAACTGCCGTCCGAGCGTTCCCATATCTGATCGAACCGGTTGTTTCCGAGCGCGCGGTTGTCAACACGCTCGGCATCCGAGAAGTTCTCCGGGATCGCGTGGAACTCGGCCGCTTGGTCGCCGAGGGTCTCACCCGCTTTGCCCATGGTGTCGTGTTTGGGCTTGTGCGCGGCGTCGGCGGTGTCGTAGGCGTCCTTCGTGGCCTCCGACGGGTTGCTCTCGTATGCCTGCCGAGCATCCGCCAGGGCCGTCTCGGCCGCACGGTCGGCGGCGATCGCGTCTTGGCGGTGGAGCGCGGTCCGATCGAGGGTCTCGATGTTGCCAGGGCTGACCGTGTCCGCCTTTCCGTGGACAGGGCTCTCCAGGTAGTTCGGTGGCACCGGCGGCGGAGCGTCGTCGGCCGCGATCCACTTCGGGTTCATCGGATCGGAAGTGTCCCACCGGAGCTTCGGCACCGGCTGTCCGTCCACAAGACGCTCGACGTCCTTGCGGTGGCCGTTGGACTTGTAGTGGTCGTCGAAGAACGTGTCGTTCGGGTCGTTGACCCGGTCGACGTGGTTCCGCATGACCTCTTCGGGCGTCCGCGGTGGCGTGCCGTCGCCGGGGGTGCCGCCACCGGGCGTGGGCGCGTTGTCCGGTACGGCGGTGCCGGGCGGTATCGCGTCGGCAGGGCCGGAACCGGGGTTGCCGTCGGGCAGGTTCGTGTCACCGAGGTGGGGACCGGCCCCAGGGCCCTCGGGCAGGTCGCGTCCGCCGGGAGGCAGCGTGTCGGTGGCGCCGGCGGCGTTGTCGCCCAGGGACATGGACGGGCCGTCGTACGGGCCTCCGGGCGTTCCGCCGCCCGGGGTGTCGCCGGCACGGCCGGTCGCGCCGGGCAGGTTGTCACCGAAGCCACCGGGACCGCCTGGGAGGCCGGGCCCGGGACCGCCCGGGTTCGCCGTGCCGCCGGGGAGGTTGTCGCCGGTGCGGGCGGTGCCGCCCAGGGCGGTGTCGCCCGCGTTCGCGCCGGCCTGCCCCGGGGTGCCGCCACCGACGGTGTTGTCGGCGACGGCGGACGGGTTGCCCGCGTCCCCGAGCTGGGCGACGGCACCGGGCGGGTTGCTGCGGGCGCCGGCACCGACCAGTTCCTGCTCGGGGACACGCACGGCCGCCCGGTCCGGGGTGCCCAGGTCCGCCTTGTGCGGCTCCACGGGGACGTCCGCCGTGCTCGTGGAGCCGTCGGGAAGCTGGAGTCTGCCGTCGGGGTGCAGGACCGAGCCGTCCGGCATCAGGACCGCACCACTGGGCAGCTCCGACGGCACCCTCGGCGCCGCACCCTCCGGCACGTGGACGGTGCCGTCCGCGAGCTGGAGCGGGGTGTCGGGGACCTTCACCGTGCCGTCGGGCAGCTCCAGGCGCCCGTCGGGCAGCAGCGTCGCACCGTCCGGGATCGCGGGGATATCGATCTTGCCGAGGTTGAGGTTCTTCAGACCCGCCAGCACATCGCCGATCTTCATCGCCTGCCCGGCCTTGCCCACCACCGAGGAGATGTGCGTCATCGGGTCCAGGAACTTCCCCGCCTTACCCGCCACGGAAGCCACCTTGGCCACCGTGCCGCCCTTGGCGATGTTCCCCGCACCCGTGATCGACGTCAGCACATTGAACGTGACGGCCCCGGCCGCGCGGGCCGGGTTCTCACTCCAGGTGTCCCACGCCAGCAGCGCCTTGCCCGTCTGCTTCGCGACCTCCTTGGAGTCCTTCATCCACTGCGGGAGAGCGGAGTCCGGGATCGCATAGGCAAGGGGTGAGGTGTACAGGGCCGTACCGACCACCAGCATGCCCAGACCCTTCCAGGCATCCTTCATCGCATCCCAGCCGTCGAACCCCACCAGGGTGCCCAGGCCCTTGATGGTGCCCCACACCCCATCGACGATCAGGCCGTCCCACACAAAGCTCTTGATGTGCTGGTGCACCTCGTACCAGTGGTACTTCTCGTTCTCCGCCGTCCCCCACGGAACCTCGGCATCCTTCATGTCCCCGGCCGAGAAGCCGTACATGTTCTTGCCGTCCGAGCCGTCATTCGCCCGGTACTGGGTGCCGCCCACCAACGCGGTGATCTTGTTGGCCGCGGTGCGCTCCGCCTCCCAGAACGCCGCCACCGTCGCGGTGACGTCCGACTGGAGCGCGTTGTGCTCATCGATCTTGTCGCCGTCGTACTTCCACTCGTCGTCATCCTCCACACTGGCGACAAACGCGGCAGCATCGGCCTTGAGCTGCTTCAGCTTCGCCACCAGGGGGCGCACCTCGGCGGCGTACTCGTCCAACGCCGACTTGACCTTCTCCAAGTCGTCCGCGAACTCATCCGCCCGGTCCTGCACCGGCTTCGTCGACGCGAACAACGCCTCCGCCTCCGGAGCGGTGTAGAAAGCGGAAAGCCCCTGGAACTGGGTGTGGACGCCCTTGCCCGTCTCCCGGATGTCGTCGGCGTCGTTGCCCAGGCCGGTGGCGTCCTTCTCCAACTGCTCCAGATCACCCGTGAACTGGGGTATCGCCTCAGGCTTGATCACGTCAACTCTCCCCCGTCATGCCCTGGCCGACCCGCGTGCCGTCGTCCGCCTCAACGGCTATGGCGGAAACCGCGGTTCGTCCCGCGCGGCGGAGCAGCAGCCGGTTTCCCAGTGGTCCTGCGCACGCACCGCCCGCTCCCCCGCGCCTGACTCAGGTTCAGGTATACCAACACGCTGATGACATGCCAACGTCTGCTCAGACGCCGCCCGGGCAAGCGCCGGTTCCCGGAGCCGGGAGGAGGAACGGCCCGCCCCCTACTCTCGCTACTCAACCTTCACTACGGTCGTCGGCCATGACCCCGCATTGAGGCCGGCGGGGCGGTCGGGCCCTTGCAGCCGCCGAGCCGACGGTCAGACCGTGTGCCCCAGGTACCGCAGGTAGCCGTGCAGCGCAGCGGAGGCGGCGAGACGGCGAAGGCTGGTGCGGTGGAGGTCCCGCATCCGGTGGGTGAGCTCGCGCAGGACGCGGTCGGGGCTGCCGGTCTCGCGCAGTTCGTCCAGCACCGCGCCGATGGCCGGCAGCGGGTGACTCCCCCGCCGCAGCAGCGCGACGATGTGTGCCGTGCGCAGCTCCGAGCTGTCGTAGAGACGGTAGCCCGTGGAGGGTTCCCGCTCGGGCCGCAGCAGGCCGTGGGCCTCCCAGAGCCGCAGCACGGGCGGGCTCACGCCCACGGCGCGGGCCACCTCGCCGATGCGCAAACCGTGACGCGCGCCGTCTCGCCGGGCCGCGTGCTCCGTACCACCTCCCGGGCCCGCATCACCGGAGTACTCCGCACCACCCGGAGGGTTTACGCGACCCGAGCGGCCCGTCAGGAGAGTCTCCAGAGCCTCGCGCACGGCGGCCAGTTCGCCGCGTTCCCGGTCGAGACGGGCATGGCTGGCGTCAACGGCGGCAAGTGCCGCGACCAGGTCACCGTCGTGGACCGCGCGCATGACGACGCGGGTCGTGGCCCAGCCGTGGCCGACGGCGAGCTCCCGCGCCACGGTGAGCGCTTCGGCATGGGCGCCGGTGAAGACCCGGTGGCCGCCGGCGGTGCGCTCCACCGCCGGGAGGACGCCCGTCTCCACATAGGTGCGGATCTGCTGCACCGAGAGGCCCGCCGACCGTGCGAGGTCTCGGGCGCGCAGCCGGTCCCCCATCCGCCCTGCTCCCCTCCGCCGACCGCCGACCGCGCCCCGCGCAGCCGCTGCCGCTCACCTCACGGCCTCGGACCCGGTTGAGATTTTTCCGGCGAATCAACAAGCCCACCACTGGAGTTAAGGTCGGAAACCCTCATCCGGCTTCAATGAAACACTTGATACCGGGTCCGGCTCACGCAGGGCACCGAAGTCAGGACAACTCCATGCCGGGAGGCGGCCACCATGAAGTTCCTTCTCGAAGTCGACGTCAGCAGCGACCGGCTCACCGAGAACACCGCGCGGGAGCTGGGCCGCATCCTGCGGTACTGGGCCGGGAACCTCCACCACTACGCCCTGAGGCCCGGCGACGGCTCGGCCGTCTACGACTCGGGGTACGAAGAGGTGGGCCGGTGGCGCATGGTCGCGCCGGCCGAGGAGTGAACCAGCAGGCCCGGCTCCCGGCCCGGCTCCCGGCGCGGGTGCCCGAACCCGCCGGGCGCCGGGTCCGGACCACTCAGCCAAGGCCGGCGAGCCCCGAGCGAACCGCCGCCGCCGTCTCGTCGAGCAGGCGGCGTTCGCGCACCTGCCAGTCCGCCTCGATGCGGAACGGATCTCCCGTGAAGCGGGGGAAGACGTGCAGGTGGACATGGAAGACCTCCTGGAAGGCCGCTTCTCCGTCAGCGAGAAAGAGGTTGACCCCCTCACAGCGCAGTCCGGAGAGCCGCAGCCCCCGGCCGAGGCGATGGGCCGCCCGCCACACCTCTTCGACGTGCACAGCCTCGACGATCTCGATCTGCTGCCCAACCTCAAGCTCTTCCACGGGGCGGACGCGCCGGAGCTCATGCTTCCCGACGGGCTGGAGATTCTGGCGGCCGGGGTATCGCCGTGCGCTGAACGACGTCTCGAACGAGTTTGCTCGACGGAGATCGCCGGAGCGGCAGAGCCGTGAGCGAACTGCGACCGGAGTATCTCTACCGCGGTCGCAGTTCGCCATCACAGTTGATCCGTTCCGTCCGGTGTACTGCGGACGGGGACCTCTCAGTTCGTGGTCATGTTGCGGCGCCTGGTGTGGATCAGAAGAACCAGTCCTCCGAGAACGAGGACCCCTCCGGCCGCGGCCGGCCACAGGTCCGCGCCGGTGCTGGCCAGGCTGCCCGTGCCCGCTTGCGGCTGGGGCTGCGCCTCCTCGGACTGTGCTTCCACGCCGGTGTCCGACGTCTCTGCGGGGCTGGTCGCCCGTGCCTTCGTTTCGCCGACGCGGGCGTCGTCCGGGGCCTCGGCCTCCTGGGTGCGAGTGGCCACGTCACTGGGTGCGGCCGAGGGTTCCGAGGGGGCGTCGGGGGCCGCGCCGGGCTCCTTCTCCCGGTCCTTGTCGGCGGACGAAGCCTCGGGCCCCGGCTCCGGCTCGTCCTGCGGCTCCTGCGGCGCCGGCTTGTCCTTGGGCTCCTTCGGTTCCTGCGGCTCCTCCGGCTGCTGCGGCTGCTGCGGCTGCTGGGGCTCCTCCGGCTGCTTCGGCTCCTCCGGCTTCTGGGGCTCCTGCGGCTGCTTCGGCTCCTCCGGCTTCTGGGGCTGCTCCGGCTTCTGGGGCTCCTGCGGTTCCTGCGGCTGCTCACCGGCGCCGGCTCCGCACTGCCGCCCGGCGTTGACACAGTCGACGACCTCGTCCATCAGGTCCTCGTCCATGACGTTGATGAAGTCGTCGTGATCGGTGATCGGCTTGTGCAGCTGCTCCGGGAAGCCGTCCACCGCGTACGGGTTCCGTACCTGGCCGTTCTTGATGACCGGCGCCGGCACGTCGTACACCAGGCGCATCGTCAGCTGCGGGATGGCCTTGAAGCCGTTCCCGCAGTTGCCCTCGGCGTCGGCGAAGGCCACATGCGCACGGTGGTTGGCGCTGTCGATGTTCTGGCCGTCCCAGCAGCTCTGGAAGGCGAACGACCGCACCACGCTGCTGCCCTGCGGGCAGATCGGGTACTTGTCCGCCAGTTGCACCTTGTCCTCGAAGCCGGTGCAGCTCCAGTTGGCGTTGGCGTTCGCCGTGCCATTGGTGAAGGCCTTGGCGTCACCGGTGATGATCCGCAGGAACTTCGGCATCGCCACGACCTTGCCGGTCGGGCTGCCGACGTACGTGATCTCGGCCTCCTTGGCCTGCAGGATCTTGCCGACGTTGCCCTCCAGGCCGCCGCCCTGCTGCTCGGCGTCGAACTCCTGCGTGCCGTCCTGCACGCGCAGGACCGGCCAGTAGTACGAGGACTTGTCGCCCTGCTCCGAGCAACTGGTCTCGGCGTTCGCCAGATCGTCGTTGGAGGCGAAGGCGTCGACACCCTGGTTGCCCACGTAGTCGTGGGTGTGGTGAGCGCCGTTGTCCACGCCGGGCGCGACGATCAGGTTGTCGGTGTTGAACACCTTGTTCTCGTTGACACCGCACTGGACGCTGAACGCACCGGTCGAGGCGTCGCCGGTCTTGCGGGGCTTCGCCTTGACGTTCGGCTGCACCTTCGTGATGTCGACGAAGTCCGCGGCAAACGGCCCGGCCGCACCGTTGCCGTTGCCGTCCTGCTGCTCGCCGCCCTGGCCGCCGTCGTCCTGACCGGTGCCGGGGGTGGCGGTGTCGGCGTCGCCGTCCTGGTTGCCGCCGTCCCCGCCGCCGTCGTTCTTCTGGGCCTGGGCGGGGCTGATCTCGGTACAGGCGGCGAGACCGTCCAACGACTCCGGGGCCGTGCCGCCCGCCCGCTTCACGTCGATCTTGATCTGGCCGATGACCTCGGTGCGCTTCTCGCTCAGCGGCCCGAGGATCGAGTCCCGGACGAAGTTCCCGTCCTGCGCCTGCTCCTGGCGTGTCGAGGTCAGCCGGTCGTACGCCTCGGTGATCTGCTGGTCGAGGTCGGCCAGCGCCTTGTCGACATCTGCGCGCGCCTCCCCCGGCACGTCGGTGAGTTGCTGCCCGACGTCCGGACAGGAGATCGTGGCCGCCTGGTCGCCACCGCTCTGATCCTGAACCCGGCCGCCCGAGGCGCCTTCTCCCGCGGAGGCGTAGGTGTTCGCCGCTACCAGCCCCCCTCCGCCCAGTATCAGCGCGACCGCTGCAAAGGTCCGGCGCCGTGCGCCGGTGGGGCGTCTGCGCGTGTTGCGTCTCACGGAAGTACTCCTAGGCGTCGTGACAGGCCCGGCATGGTGCTGTTCCCCCTGTACGCGGCGGAGCCCGGCTGTGTTCAAACGCCGCGCGGATTCGCAGCGGGGTGTGTGCGAGCCGGCCCATCCGACGCACCCGGTGGCCCCGGTCCCGGTCCCCGCTCACCTGCACTCCAGCGCTCCTGCGCTTCTGCGCTCCGGCCGAGGGCTCGGCGAGCAGAATGTGCCGCCGCACCAGCCCTGCGATGTGCTGGCGCCGGCCCCACGGGTACGGCTCGTAGCCCGGGAACTCGGGCTCGAAGAGCGCGTCGATGGGGTCGAGGATGTCGCGCACGGCGGCGCCGACGCGACGGCTGCTGCTGCCTACAGCGAGGGCTTCCGTTCGCCGGCCGTGAGACCGCGGAGCGCCCACAGTCCGTACAGAGCCAGCAGCGGTTTGACGACGATCCACTCGCCAGGGCGGTAGTCATCCGCGCGGACGAGCCTCTCCGCAAGATCCGGGCGCTGCCGCCGCAGGTACGCGCGGGCCTTGAGCGCGTGAGCCGGCTGGGAGGCGATCTTGATGCGGCCGACGTCCTCCAGCAGGGGAATCACGTTCGTGACGTTCTCCCACGTCGTCCCGCTCCGGTCTTCGAGGAGCACGGTGCCGTCGAAGCCGAGCACCGACGTCGCGTAGTCGGCCATCACCTGGGCCTCCGCGGCGCCGCCACTGGTCGCGCCGCCGCTGAAGATCAGGCGAGTGCCCCGCGCACGGCCGGCGGTGATGGAGCGGATGCCGGCCCGTACCCGCCAGCGGTTGATCACGTTCGCCCCCGCTTGGGGGTTCCGGTAACCCAGCACGACCACCGCTTCGGCACCGCCCCCTCCGTTGCCCACGAGAGCCCGGGACCAGCGCCAGTTCAACCACTCGCCCCAGGCCAGGGTCGCGGCCCCGGCTATCGCCAGTCCCGTCCTCCGTCGCATGCGGCGACTCTAGGCCACCTTGGGACAGGACGGGACAGGACGGGACGGGCACCAACCGCGCGGCAACGGCGCCGGTGTGAGGACCTCTGAGCCGGGCGGTTCCGGCGCGGGGCCGGAAGCATCCGGCAGTCCGCCCGGGTGTCGAACGACGGCCGCGCACCGGCGAGGCCACCCCGAACCGGCGCGGCACCCGAGCCGGGACCACATACGAATCACCGGACCAAACGCTCAGCCAGAGTCCGCGGACTCTACAGCCGCAGGCGGCCGATATGGCGAGCACACCAGCAGGAGTACAACCCGGTCGGGGCTCGGAGGCCCGCACCACTGGCCGGAGATCGCCTGTACGGATGGCCGGAGTTCCCGCTCAGAGCGGATCACTTTTTCTTTTGCGCCAGCTTCTCCAAGTATTCCCAGTGCATCCTGAGATGCACGACAAGGGTTGCGGCATATTTGTCGGGAAGATACTGAGAACCATTTTTGTACGGAATATACCGATCGGGCGGAATCCTGGGGAGGTTCAGGAGGATGGTCTCTTGCGCGGCCTTGAGATCGGCAACGATCTGGTCATTGGTGTACGGTTCATAATCAATCTGGGATTGCGAATTGATCACTTTCAGCGTCCGCTTCTCGACCCGAGGCTTGCGAAGTTCGGCCACATCGGTCACGACATCCGCGTAATAGGGATACCAGAACCGCATGTGCTTCAAGTCGATCCGCCTCTCCTCTCCGGAAAGCTCGGGATCGAGAACCGCGTGTATATACCTGTCAAAACCATTTCTCAATGCGGACAGATCAAGAGCCACACACAAACCGTACACCTGGTGATCGAAAGACTGGGCGCTCACCGTCGGTGCCTGCTGCTGACAAGGAGCCGTGACCGTATTCCGTGACGTCGACTTCAACTGCCCCTGCCAGGCGGTCTCCGCGATCAGGCCCCTGCGGGCAGGCTTCTGGCGCGTTCGAACCTGCCGCATTGAACTTTCAAGTGACCTACTGCAAGGCTGTGTTCGCCGATTGTCATACCGCCTCTGCTTCCGCCTCTGCTTCCGCCTCCGCGTCCGTCAGCGGTCTTGTCCTCCTTGGAGTCACCATGCCCGCAGATCCCCAGACAGCCGCCACCCGACGGGGTCCGCTCCTGGTGGTGGGCGGTGTCCTGGCCGCCGCCGTGCTGTCCTCCCTGGTCAACGCCGTGATCGCCTTACTGGCGCGCGCGGTTGGCGCTCCGGACGACTTCGAACCACTCGACCCGGGCTCGTACATCTTCCTGACCACGGTCGGCGTGACAGCGGGCGCGATCGGCTGGGGGATCGTCCGCAAGGCGTCCCGGAACGCCGAGGGCGTGCTGCGGTGGCTCGTCCCGGTCGTCGTCGTGGTGTCGTTCGTACCCGACTTCTTCCTCTTCGGCGCCGGTGGCGTGACCGGCGTCGCCGCCCTACTCCTGATGCACGTCGCGGTCGCGGTGATCGCGGTGACCACGTTCCGCAAGGTCCTGCCCCTGAGCTAGTACGGCAACGGGTCACGCCCCCGCGTGGCCATGCCGCGAGTCGGAGTGCCGCCAGGGCGCCGCGTCAGGACGGGGCGAGGACGCAGAACTCGTGGCCCTCCGGGTCGGCCAGGCACATCCACGGGACGTCGCCCTGGCCGAGGTCGAGGTCGGTGGCGCCGAGGGCCCGCAGCCGGGCCGCCTCCGCCGCTTTGTCGTCACCGGGGTACGGCAGCAGGTCGAGATGGACGCGGTCCGGCACGGTCTTCACGCCGGGCGTGCGGAGGAACTCGAGATACGGGCCGCTCCCCTTGGCGGAGCGGAACACCGCTTGATCGTCGGTCACCTCGTGCAGGGTCCAGTCCACCGCCTCACCCCAGAACCGGGCCATGGCCCGCGGATCCGCGCAGTCGACCATCACCGCGGCGATCGGCCCGGTGTCCCGGTAGACCTCCCGGGGCTCCAGCACGCAGAACTCGTTGCCCTCCGGGTCGGCGAGGACCGTCCACGGCACGTCACCCTGGCCCACGTCGGCGGGCGTCGCACCGAGCGCCTGGAGGCGCGCGACCAGCTCGGCCTGATGGGCCGCAGAGGTGGTGGCGAGATCGAGGTGCATGCGGTTCTTCGCCGTCGTCCTGGGTTCCGGGACGGGAACGATGTCGATGCCGAGGACGACCGGGTCCGGCCAGACGAGGCCGTCGTCGGGTCCGCCGGCGGGTCCGACGTAGGTGGTCACGCCGGGGCTGTAAGCACTCCAGCCGAGCGCCTCCGCCCAGAACCGGCCGACCGCCGAGGCATCGAGGGCCTTGATGTTCACCTGCACGGGTCGCAGTGCCATGCCGGCGATCCTATGCGCCCGCTCCGCGACGACGTCCGCAGCCGCCGGCGCAGGGCGCCGATGCGGTCACGCCCGGCCCGTCGCGCTGCGGCGGCTCTGCATCGGCACTCGATAGGGTGCGCTGGTTGCACCATCGGGAACGTCGTGGCAGCGCTCACGGGAGAGGGGCCGGGCGACGATGCAGGCGTCAGAGGTCCCGCGTGCGGTGGCCGCGTCCATGTCGATCGCCTCGTCCCTCGGCCTGACGGCCGACGACGCGATCGTTCTTCATGACTCGAACAAACTCACTCTGCGTCTGCTGCCTTGTGACGTCCTGGCCCGGGTGGCACCCGCAGCGCAGCAGGTCGCACAGTTCGAAGTGGAGCTCGCTCAGCGGCTCGCCGCGTCCGGCTGCCCCGTGGCGGCTCTCGATCCACGAGTGGAGCCGCGTGTCCACGAGCGTGACGGCTTCGTGGTCACGCTGTGGACCTACTACGAATCCGTGTCACCCCGAGAGGTCCCACCAGCCGATTACGCCGAGGCGCTCGCGCGGCTGCATTCCGGCATGCGGGGGCTCGATGCGCCGACGCCGCACTTCACGGACCGAGTGGAGCAGGCTCAGCGCCTCGTGGCGGACCGCGACCGCACTCCGGCGCTCGCCGACGCGGACCGGGAGCTGCTCGGCGACACGCTACGACGCCTGAGCCGGGTGATCGTCGAACGCGGCGGAGCCGAGCAGTTGCTGCACGGCGAGCCACACCCGGGCAACCTCCTCACCACGGAGAGCGGGCTGCTGTTCATCGACTTCGAGACGTGTTGCCGTGGCCCCGTCGAATTCGACCTCGCCCATGCGCCCGAAGAAGTCGGCGGACACTATCCGGGAGTCCGTCAGGACGTGCTGCGCGAGTGCCGGATCCTCGTACTGGCGATGGTCACGGCGTGGCGCTGGGATCGAGACGACGAGTTCCCGGGCGGGCGGCGGCTGGGCCGGGAGTGGCTCGGCCGGATCCGGGCAGCGCTCGATCGCGACGGCCGGGACACGCACGGCTGACCGCGGCCCGTCGAGGCCGTGGTCGGCCGACCGGTCCGCTGAACGACCGGTCCGTTGAACGGTCCAGAGGTCCGGCACCCTTCCGCTGGTCCGCGCGTCGTGCCGCCGCTCCGGGCACGGCCCGTCGGGGTCCGGGCCGGTCCGTAGTGCGGAGGCACCAGGACGGGTGCGCGGCTGGTCCCGGTGCACCAGGAGGAGACGGCGGCGGGGAACGATGCCCGGCCGGGCGCCGGCGGCAAGGGTGGAAGGCGCGCGAATTTCGCGTATTTCCCCTGGCCCAGCGGTGTTTGGAGTGATCAACGGTGGCGACGTTTCTTTACCGGATCGGGCGGTGGGCCTTCCGGCGGCGCCGGCTCGTCGGCGGTGTGTGGCTGGGTGTCCTGGTGCTGGCCGGGGTCGCCGCCGCCATGGCGCCGGCCGGGCAGGAAGAGGATCTCTCCATGCCCGGCACCGAGTCGCAGAAGGCGTTCGACCTGCTGGACGAGCGCTTCCCGCGGGCCAACTCCCAGGGTGCCGAGGCCCGTCTGGTGTTCCGGGCCCCGGACGGACAGCAGGTGACGGCCCGGGAGCACAAGGCGGCCGTCGAGGACGCTCTCGGCTCGCTGGACGGGGACGACCAGGTCGCGTCGGCCACCGACCCCTATGAGACCGGCGCTGTCAGCCGGGACGGCACCATCGCCTACTCCACGATCACCTACACCGCGGACGCCGTCGACCTGACCGAGGCGACGAAGAGCGCCCTCGAAGACGCCGCGAGCCGGGCCCGGGACGCCGGGCTGACCGTGGAGGTCGGCGGCTCGGCCCTGGATGTGGAGGAGGCACCGGGCGGTACCACGGAGCTCATCGGCGTGCTGGTGGCGGCGGTGGTGCTGGTCCTCGCCCTCGGGTCGCTCGTCGCGGCCGGATTGTCGCTGCTGACCGCCTTCCTGGGCGTGGCCATCGCCTTCTGCCTGGTTTCCGCGCTGGCCGTGCCGCTGGGCCTGACGTCCACCGTCGCCATCCTGGCGCTGATGCTGGGGCTGGCGGTCGGCATCGACTACGCGCTCTTCATCACCTCCCGCTTCCGCGACGAGCGGGCGCAGGGCGGTGAGCCGGAGGACGCCGCCGGCCGTGCGGTGGGCACGGCCGGATCCGCCGTCGTCTTCGCCGGCGCGACGGTCGTCATCGCCCTGGCCGGTCTCGGGGTCGTCGGCATTCCCGAACTCACCAGGATGGGCATGGGCGGCGCGGGCGCCGTGGCGCTTGCCGTACTCGTCGCGCTGACCCTGGTCCCCGCGCTGCTCGGCTTCTCCGGCCGGCGGGTCCTGCCCCGCGCCGTCCGCAAGGCCAACGCGCCGGGAAGCGGGCGCCCGCACCGGGCGTCCACCGCGGCCGGGCGGCCGGGGCTCGCCGTCCGCTGGGCGCGGTTCGTGCTGCGCCGGCCGGCGGCCGTGCTGCTGACCGCCGGACTCGGTCTCGGGGCGATCGCCGTACCGGCGCTGAGCCTCGAACTGGGGCTGCCCGGAGACGAGTCCAAGTCGGTGGAGACCACCCAGCGCCGCGCCTACGACCTGCTGTCGGAAGGTTTCGGCCCCGGCTTCAACGGCCCGTTGACCGTGGTCGTGGACCTGCCGGACTCCCCGGACACCCGGGCCACCACGGACCTGGTCGTCAGGACCGTGCGGGACGTGGACGGGGTCGCGTCGGTCGGTGATCCGGTGCTCAGCCGGGCCGGGGACACGGCCGTCCTCACCGCCGTCCCGGAGACCGCGCCGAACAGCGGCGAGACCAGGGATCTGGTGCACACGATCCGGGACAGGGTCTCCGGCATCGAGGCGGACACGGGCGCCGACGTCCTGGTGACCGGCAGGACGGCACTGAACATCGACATCTCCGAAGCCATGTCCGACGCCCTCCTCCCCTATCTGACCGTCGTCATCGGCCTGGCGGTGCTCCTGCTGACGGTGGTCTTCCGTTCGCTCCTGGTCCCGGTCAAGGCCGCGCTCGGCTTCCTGCTGTCGGTGGGAGCCGCCTTCGGGGTCCTCGTCGCCGTCTTCCAGTGGGGCTGGGCGGCGGACCTGCTCTCCATCGAGCAGACCGGACCGGTCATGTCGCTGATGCCGATCCTCATCATCGGCATCGTGTTCGGCCTGGCCATGGACTACGAGGTCTTCCTCCTCACCCGGATGCGGGAGGCCTACGACCACGGCGCGTCCCCCGGCGAGGCGGTCGTCAGCGGTTTCCGGTACAGCGGACGGGTGGTGGCCGCGGCGGCGATCATCATGATCAGTGTGTTCGCCGGATTCATCGGGATGAGCAGCCCGACCATCCAGACGATGGGCGTCGGCCTGGCCGCCGCCGTCGCCTTCGACGCCTTCGTGGTCCGGATGGCGATCGCCCCCGCGGTCCTCGCGCTGCTCGGCCACCGGGCCTGGTGGCTGCCCCCTATCCTGAAGCGTGTGCTGCCGCAGGTGGATCTCGAGGGTGAGGCCCTGAGCAGGGATGTCCCGGCCCCCGCGACCGGCTCCGGCGCAGCGGTGCCGCGGCTCCCCGCCGGCCGGAGCTGAGCCGGCATGACGACCACGGGGGGCGGTGGCCCGCGGCCGCGCGGCACCGGGTGGCGGGAGGGAGCGGTCACGGCGACGGCGTTCGCGCTCTGTCTGCTCGGTGGTGTGGTGCGGGTCGACGACACGCTGTCAGCGCCGCCCGCCGCCGCCTATGTCGTCGCCGTGGTGTCCTGTGCCGTGCTGCCGCTGCGGCACCGGGCGCCTCTGGCCGTCCTGGCGGCCACGACCGCGGTCGGCCTGCTGGTGCCGCTCCTGGGTCTCCTGCTCACCCCGCTCATCGTGGCCCCCGCCGTGATCACCGCCTACTCCTACGCGCTCGCCGCGCGCACCGAACGGAGCGCGGCGAGCGCGGTGTCGCTCACGTCCGTGGCGCTGGCCGCCTCCGTCCCGCTGTTCGGGGACTTCTCGTGGAAGGACGCGAGCAGGATGGTGGTGATGGCGGTGTTCCCGCTGCTGGCCGGTGTACTCGGCCGCTCGGTACGGGACCGGCGGGCCTATCTGGCGGCCGTGGAGGAGCGGGCCCGGCGGGCGGAGGAGAGCCGGGACCGGGAGGCGCGCCGGAGGGTGGCCGAGGAACGGGTGCGCATCGCCCGGGAGTTGCACGACCTCGTGGCCCATCAGATCACCCTGGCCAACGCGCAGGCCACGGTCGCGGCCCATCTCTTCGACACCCGCCCGGAGCAGACCCGCAAGAGCCTCGGGGAGCTCGTCGAGACCACCGGTCACGCGCTCGACGAACTGCGGGCCACGGTCGGTCTGCTGCGGCAGTCCGGGGACACGTCCGGGCCCGCCGAACCGGCGCCCGGGCTGTCCCGGCTTCCGGCACTCCTCGAATCCTTCCGCCGCGCGGGTCTGGAGGTGACGATTCATCAGGAGGGCACGGCCAGGCCGCTGCCGCCGGGCGTGGACCTCACCGCCTACCGCATCGTCCAGGAGGCCCTGACCAACGTGACCAAGCACGCCGGTACCGGTAGCGCCCGGGTGCGCCTCGGCTGGAACCGCGATCGTGTGACCATCACCGTCGCCGACGACGGAGGGGGCGCCCGCACGGCGCCGACCGGGTCCACGGGACCGGCCGCCTCCACCGAACCGGGACCGGCCGGGTCCCAGGGACCGCGTGCGTCCGCGGTGCCGGGCCGTCCGCCCGGTTACGGTCTGATCGGGATGCGGGAACGGGCCACCGCCGTCGGGGGGCACCTCTCCGCGGGCAGGCGCCCGGAGGGCGGCTTCCTCGTCTCGGCCCAGCTGCCCCTCCCGTCCGTCAGGGACACGACGCGGAGGGCTGACGGAGCGGCAACCACCGAGGAGGAGCGGATGGCCGACGGGGCGGTAGGCGACGGGCGGACAGGTGGCGGGCGCACGAGCGACGCGCGGACGGGCGGCGGAGCGGCCGGGGACGCGCCGTGACGCTCCGGGTGCTGCTCGCCGACGATCAGGCGCTGCTGCGCGGTGCGTTCCGGCTGCTCCTCGACACCGCCGACGACATCACCGTGGTCGGCGAGGCCGGCGACGGCAGGGAGGCGGTGAGACTCACCCGGGAGCTGCGTCCGGACGTGGTGATCATGGATATCCGTATGCCCGGGGTGGACGGCCTCACCGCCACGTCGGAGATCTGCGCGGACCCAAAACTGGCCGCCACCCGCGTCCTGATCCTCACCACGTACGAGACCGACGAGTACGTCGCCCAGGCGCTGCGCGCGGGGGCCGGCGGCTTCATCGGCAAGAGCATCGGGGCCGAGGACCTGGCCGACGCGGTGCGGACGATCGCCGGCGGGGACACTCTCCTCTCCCCCGCCGCGATCCGTTCCCTGGTCGCCCGTTTCCTGGCCACACCGGACACCGTCCCGTCGCGCCACTCCGAACGGCTCGCCGTGCTCACCCCGCGCGAACGGGAGATGGTGGCTCTGGTCGCGACCGGCCTGTCCAACCAGGAGATCGCCGAGCGGCTGTTCCTCAGCCCGTTCACCGTCCGCGCCCACGTGCAGCGCGCCATGACCAAGCTGGAGGCCCGCGACCGGGCCCAACTCGTCGTCATCGCCTACCGGACGGGCCTGGCCCAGGCCGGCCCCGACGGCGGCACCGACCGGCTGCCGTAGTCCGCTACCGGGGCCCCTGCGGCATCGGGTCCCTTACGGCATCGGCGCGAACTCGGGCAGCGTCAGGGCCGAGTGGGCCGGTGGCGCCGCCGGTGCGGAGGGCAGGGTGACGAGGTCGCGCAGCATCGTGTTGCGTTGCTCCAGAGCCCGCGCCGTGGTGGGGAAGAGCCTGGCCGCGCCCTTGCCGGCCAGGGCCTGGTTCATGGCGACGAACTCGCGGAGGCCGCGTTCGTAGGCGGCGAACGCCGCGGTGTGGTCCCGGTGCGTGGCCAAGGCCTGGGCGAGCATGTAGGCACCGGCCAGCGCGAGGCTCGTGCCCTGTCCGGTGAGGAACGAGGGCGCGTACGCGGCGTCACCGACCAGTGCGACGCGACCGCTGGACCAGCAGGGCATACGGATCTGGCCGGCCGTGTCGAAGAAGAGGTCGTCCGCGTCGCGCATGACCCTGACCATGCCGGGGACTTCCCATCCCGCACCGGCGAAGACCGCGTCGACCAGGTCCCGCTGGGCGCCGGGGTTCCGGAGGGCTCCGAACGGCGGTTCCGGTTGGTGGAAGTTCAGGAAGGCGTGCAGTTCGTCGTCGTCCCCGACGGCGTAGAGGGCCGCGGCCCTGCCCGGGGTGTTCCACACCAGGAGTTCATGGGAGAGCCCGAAGGTGTTCGGCATGGTGAAGACGGCGAAGCAATAGCCGAGGTAGCGGTGGAACCGTTCTTCGGGGCCGAACAGGGACTCCCGGGTCTGCGAGTGCATGCCGTCGGCGCCGACCACCAGGTCGAACGTGTCCCGTCGCCCGCTGCGGAACGTGACGTCGACCCCTTGTCCGTGCTGGTCGAGGGTGGCGGCGGAGTCGCCGAACAGGAATTCCACGTCGTCGCGCACCAGCGCGTGGAGGAGCGCGGCCAGATCCCCGCGGCGCACCTCCAGGTCCTGTCCCCCGGCATCGCCGGCAAGGGCGCGCGGGTCGACCGAGGCCACTTCGCCGCCGTCGGCGTCGAGGAACGTGCAGCGGCGCGAGTCGATGTGCGCGTCCCGCAGGTGCGGCAGTATCCCCATCCGCCGGACCACTTCTGTCGCGGTGCCGCGGATGTCGATCGGGTAACCGCCGTCGCGCGGTCCTCCCGCCTTCTCGACCACGGTGACCGCGCATCCGGCTCGATGCAGCCAGTACGCCAGCGCGGGTCCGGAGATGCCGGCCCCGGAGATCAGAACCTTGCGCTTCACGGTCGTCCGCACGTCCATCGACAGACCGGTGGGTGTCATGCCCTTCATGCCCGGACTCCCTTCTTGCTGACACGGACGACGAGCAGGGACAACGCGGCGACGAGACCGGCGGTGAGGAACCCCGTGACGAAGGCCGGTTCGGCCGGCAGGCCCGTCACCGGGTCGGTCCCGGCGGCGAGGATCGCGCCGCTGATCTGAACGCCCAGGGCGAAGCCGATGACGCGGGTCACCACGAGCAGGCTGGTGACGATGCCGGTGTCCCCGGTCGCGACGGCGGTGGCGGTGCCGGCGAGCAGCGCCGTGGTGGCGACGCCCGCGGCGAACGCGGTCAGCATCTTCGCGAGGACGAGCTGCCATGCCGCGCTGTGCAGCGAGGCCAGGGCGATCATCGTGCCCGTCGTGACGACGGTGCCCGCGACGACCACGGCACGCGGGCCGAAACGCCGCGCCGCGACCCCGCCGACCGAATCGCTGACCGCCCCGGCGATGGCGCCTGGCAGCAGGAAGAGTCCGATCTGGGTGGTGCCGGCTCCGAAGCCGTACCCGTCGGCCGGCGCCGCGAACAGTTGCGGAAGCAGAAAGAGCACCATTCCCGCGCTGGTGGTGATGACGAGGGTGAGCACGCACGCACTCCACATCGCGGGCTTCGCCAGCATCCGCAGATCGACCATCGGCGAGACCGCCCGGCGCTCGACGGCGACCCAGCCGGTGGCGAGGACGGCCACGGCCACCGCGATGGCACCGACCGCGAGCGGCGGCAGGCCGGCGCTCGTCACCGTCACCAGCCCGAGCATGAACGCGAGCAGCGTGCCGCTCAGCAGAACCACGCCGGCCCAGTCGATCCGCTCGTCCGACCGGGCCGGCGGATCGTGCGGCATCAGCCGCGTGACGACCGCCGTCGACGCGACGATCGCGATCGTCGGCAGCAGGAACATCCCGTGCCAGGACAGTCGTTCGGCGATCGGCCCGGCAACCAGCGTGCCCACGATGCTGCCGCCGGTGAACAGCGCGATGACGATCCCGATCGCCGCCTGTGACTCTCCCGCCGTGAGGTGCTTGCGCACCAGGATGAAGGAGAGGGGCAGCACGCCCACCATGACGCCCTGCAGCACCTGGCCGAGCAGCAGCACCGGCAGGTTCGGCGCCAGACCGGCCAGCAGGCCACCGGCCGAGACCACGGCCATCAGCCATACCAGCACCCGCCGTCCGCCGTAGCGGTCGCCGAGTTTGCCGGCGACGGGCGTGACGACCGCGCCGGTGACGAGTAACGCGTTGCCGACCAGGGCCCCTTCGGCGGGACTGACCCCCAGCTCGCGCTGGAGCAGCGGAAGCGCGGGCTCCACCACGGACTGCAGGGTGCCGAGGGCGAGCGCCAGGATGCCGAGGGCAGCGATCGCCGGCCTCCCGACGCGGACCCGGGAAGGGGAAGGGGACGGGGAAAGGGACAACGCCACTTGTCGATCACTCCAGACGCCGTTGGGCAGTGGGGAATGCGCGAGATCCGCGCGCCTCCCACACTCCCTCCGGCGCCCCGCCGGGCATCGTCCCCGCCGCCGTCTTCCCCTGGTGCGCCCGGACCAGCCACTCCCCGCCCTGGTGCGTGCGCACTACGGACTGGCTCCGCGCCGCAACGGGACATGCCACGAAGTACAGCGACCCCGCATCAGTCACAGGCCGACCTCGCCGTCCTGACGGGCGGCCGTCCTCAGCTCGTCGCGGCAGCGTCCGCCCACGGTCGACGGATTTCGTGATTCGCCCATCACTTCAACATCGGCCGATTTACCGTGTGTAGTCAACCCATCACGAATGAGTACCGGTCGACACCGAGTACGGGTACGAAGGGCCTCTGGGGGCGGTCGGGGACGGCCGGTCCGGGGTGCCGGAGGGAGTTGCCTTGCCGCAGCGACGTCTGGTCACGGGCCGCAGCCGGGAGCCGCGTCAGCGGTTCGCGGAGGAGTTACGGCAGTTGCGGGCCGGCAAGGGCGTCAGCCTGCGGCAGCTCGGAGAGCGGCTGGGCTGGGACTGGTCGTTGTTCGGGAAGATGGAGAAGGGCGAGACGCTGGGCGGCCCGGAGGTCGTCCAGGCCCTGGACACGTACTTCGGGACGCCGGGGATGCTGCTCGCCCTGTGGGAACTGGCACGGGCGGACCACACCCAGTTCCGCGAGCAGTACCGGCGCTACATGGAGCTGGAGGCGGAGGCGACCAGCCTGTGGCACTTCGCGGTCAGCGTGCTGCCGGGGCTGCTGCAGACCCCAGGCTACGCGCGCGAGGTCCTGGCCGTGGGCGGCAGTAAGGGTGCCGAGCTTGACCAACAGGTCGAGGCGCGGATGGGCCGACGCGAACTGCTGGAAGGGGAGGACGCACCGCCCTTCCGGTCACTCCTTTCCGAGGCAGTGCTGCGCACGCCTGTACGCGATCAAGGAGCGTGGCGCGCGCAGTTGGAGTTTCTCGCCGAAGTGTCGGAGCGGGACAACGTGACGATCCAGGTACTGCCCATGAGCGCGGGGCCTCACGGTCTGGTGAGCGCTGCCGTGATGTTCCTGCGGCTGCTGGATGCGCGCACAGTGGTGTATGCCGAGAATGCGTTCTCCGGCGAACTCATCGAAGACTACGGCACAGTCGAACGCCTCCAGCGTGCCTACGATGCAGTACGCGACTTGGCCCTGTCCCCCGCCGAGTCACGGAAGTTCATCCTGCGCACCCTGGAGGAAATGCCGTGCGACCCCTCAGCCTCGGTGTTGTGAGCTGGCGCAAGAGTTCCTACAGCAACCCGGACGGCGGTGAGTGCCTCGAAGTCGCTGACGGCTTCATCGCTGCCGTTCCCGTACGGGACAGCAAGAACCCGCACGGCCCGGTGATCACATTCCCGGCAGCCGACTGGGACACGTTCATAGCAGCCGTGAAACGCGGTGAACTGGGCGCCTGATCCGAGCGCCGCAGGCGTCGAAACGCGACCCGGTCCCTCGCCCCACCGACCCGGTGGACGAAAAGCCGTCGTCGTGCCCGGCGGTTCTGTACCGGTGCTCCTTCCTGTTGGCGCGGCGCCCACGGTTGGCGGCGGCCTGGCGTGAGGCCGCAGGCCGCCGCCCGTGAGACCGTGCCCGCCTGAGGAGACTTGAAGACCGCCATCAGCCCTCCGCCCACCATGGGCCGGGTGGCCTGGGCAGCCTTCGCCGGCTTCGCAGCGCGCCAGGACAACGAAGTCCGATCCCGGACGCCGACACACCACATCGACTCCGCAAGTGCCCCAATCCATGTAAACCCTGTAAACAGACACTACTTGCCCGCTCTCTCGGGGGTGTGTACGGTCTTGGGTATGGCCGCCGACGAATCCGCCCCTGCGGCGGTCGTGACGGCTGCCGAGATCACCCGCTCCCCCGGAGTGACCCGTGCCGCCGTCTCCAACCGGCGCCGCCGTCGCCCGGTCTGCCCGCTCTTCACGGCCGGTGCGGCGGCCAGCCCTCAGGCCGACGGCTTCGGCGGCTGGACGAGCGCGCTCGCGTACGACGGGCCGGCCCAGGGAGCTCTGCTACCGCCTGCCGCCGGTGTTTCCTCCGGGAAGAGCGAGTCCCATGAGGAGCAGCAAAAGTGAGCGGACCCGCTGATAACCTCGCTTTCGTCCAGCCAGGTCAGGACACCACGGGGGCAAAGGTGCTGCAGCCGCTCAGAGCGGGCGACCCGACGACGGTCGGGAACTTCCGACTGGTCGGCCGGCTGGGCCAAGGGGCAATGGGGGTCGTGTACCTCGGCTACCGTTCGACCCGCCCGGTCGCCGTGAAGGTCGTCAGGCCGCAGCTCGCGGAGGACGAGTACTTCCGCCGGCGCTTCGCCCTGGAGCTGGAGGCGATCCGCCGCGTCGGCGGATTCCACACCGCTGCTCTCGTGGACGCCGATCCGCGAGCGGCGACGCCGTGGATCGCGACGCAGTACATCAACGCGCCCTCGCTGCTGGAGCTGTTGGAGCAGCACGGACCGGTCAGCGAACTGGGTGCGTGGTGGCTGGCGGCGGGTCTCGCGGACGCCCTGATGCACGTCCACTCGGTGCGTTTACTGCACCGTGACCTCAAGCCCGGCAACGTCCTGGTCGCGGCGGACGGCGTCCGGGTCATAGATTTCGGCATTTCCCACGTCAACGGCGGAACGGGCCTGACCACGGCGAGCGCGGCGCTGGGCACCCTCGCCTACATGGCACCGGAACAGGCTGCGGACTCCCGCAAGGCCAGCGAGGCGGCGGACGTCTACAGCCTCGGTGCGACGCTGGTGCACGCGGCGACCGGCCATGTCCCGTTCTACGCGCAGATGCCGGCGCAGCGGACCCTGGACGTCCAGCCCGACCTGACCGGTCTCCCGCCCGCGCTGCTCGATCTGGTCTCCCACACCCTGGCCTTCGCCCCGGAGGACCGGCCGACGGCGCAGAGCGTGATGGAAGAGGCGATGGGACGGCTGCTCGACTTCGGTGTGCCCACGGACGCGCAGGCGTATCCGCCGCTGCCGGAGGCATTCCTCGCGGAGGTACTGGCGCGGAAGGCCACGACCGCCGAGGCGCCGGACGCCGTACCGGGTACGGAAGCCGCGGTGGACGCCGAGCCGGACGACGTCCCGTACCTCGTCCCCGAGCCGGTACCCGAGGCCGCGCCGCTTCCCCGGCACGCCGCCCCGACCGCCCCCGGACCCCGGCGGGACGTGACGCCGGACCGCTGGGCGGCGCGATGGCGCAGCCGTATCGAGGACCGCCGCGGCGACTACGGCGGCTGAGCCCTCCGGGCTCGCTCACCAACCCTGAAGACCCACGCTCTCGGACTACGCAGCAGCAGAGCAGCAATCGAAGGAGACCCGTCGATGGCCACCGTCGCCGACAGCGTGCCGGGCAACGTTCCGGGTGAGGGGTCCGGCGGTGTCCGGTTCGCCCCCGGGATGCAGGTCCGCGCCCGCGACGAGGACTGGCTGGTCGTGGAGGTCGCCGAGACCGCCAAGGATGGCACCCGCCTCGATGTGCGGGGCATCTCGCCCCTCGTCCGCGACCAGCGCGCGGTCTTCTTCGCCCACGAGAGCCTGGACCGGGTGACCCCGCTGCGCCCCGAGGACACCGAACTCGTTCCCGACGGCTCCCCCGAGTGCCGCCGGTCACGCCTGTTCATCGACGCGCTGATCCGCAAGACTCCGCTGCCCCTCTCCGAACAGCGTCTCGCCACCGTCGGCACCCACCTCGTCGATGATCTCGCCTACCAGCGCGAGCCGGCCAAGGCCGCCCTGCGCGCCCTCCGGCCCCGCCTGCTGATCGCGGACGCGGTCGGCCTCGGCAAGACACTTGAGGTCGGGCTGCTGCTGTCCGAGCTGATCAGGCGCGGGCGGGGCGAGCGCATCCTCGTGGTGACGCCGAAGCACATCCTGGAACAGTTCCAGCACGAACTGTGGGCGCGCTTCGCGATCCCGGTGGTACGCCTGGACTCGGCCGGCATCGAGCGGATCAAGAACGACATCCCCGCCGGCCGCAACCCCTTCTCCTACTACAAGCGGGCGATCATCTCGATCGACACCCTGCGCTCCGACCGCTGGCGCAGCCACCTCATGCAGGTCACCTGGGACGCCGTCGTCATCGACGAGTCGCACAAGCTCATCAACACCGGGACGAAGAACAACCGCCTCGCACAGCTCCTCGCCCCGAAGACCGACGCCCTGATCCTGGCCAGCGCCACACCGCACAACGGCCAGCGGGAGTCCTTCGGCGAGCTGCTGAGCCTGCTCGACCCGACGGCCATCCCCAACACCAGCGACTACGACGAGACGCAGCTCAAGCACCTCTACATCCGGCGCCACAAGATGTCCCCCGACGTCTCGGCCGAGATCGGCCACATGTGGGCCACCCGGAAGCCGCCGGTCGCCATCGACTGCACGGCGACCCCGGCCGAGCAGCGCGTCTTCGACGAGCTGTACGACGTCTGGATCAACCCGAAGGACGGCCGCACAGCCCCTGTGTCCGGCAAGGGCGCGCGCCTCTTCCCGTACACCCTCCTGAAGTCCTTCCTCTCCTCCCACTCGGCGCTTGTCGAAACGGTCGACAACCGGATCGACAGCATCGACAAGAGCTCCCAGCCGCGGGAGCGCCGGGCCGAACGCGACGCTCTGGTCAACCTCGGCACCATCGCCGAGGCCATAGACATCGAGGACGCCGCCAAGTTCCGGCAGCTGGTGAAGGTCCTCAAGGAGGAGATCAAGGTCGGCCCCGGGTCCGACGCCCGCGTCGTCATCTTCTCCGAGCGCCGCGCCACCCTGCAGATACTGCAGGACACCCTCCCGTCGGCCCTCGGTTTCGCCCCGGGCAAGGGGAAGACCAGCGGTGCCGTCCGCCAGCTCCACGGCGGCCTCTCCGACGACGAACAGCAGCGCACCGTCAAGGACTTCGGCCTGGCGAGCAGCGAACTGCGGGTCCTGCTCACGGGCGACATCGCCGCCGAGGGCGTCAACCTGCACCGTCAGTGCCACCAGATGATCCACTACGACCTGCCCTGGTCGCTGATCACCATCGAACAGCGCAACGGCCGGATCGACCGCTACGGCCAGCAGCACTGCCCGGAGATCCGCGCGCTGCTGCTGCTCACCGCCGACGAGGACCCGGACAACCCCTCAGCCGACCGGGCGGTGTCCGAGCGCCTGCTGCGGCGCGAGGACGAGGTCCACCGCACCCTCGGCGAGGCCGCCTCCATCCTCGGCCTGCGCGACGAGGACGCGGAGACGGCCGCCATCATGGAACGCCTTCTGGCGGATGAGCAACCGTTCGAAACGGTCGTGCCGTCCGTCCCGCTGGACCCCTTTGAGGCGTTCCTGGCCGACCACACCCCGGAGGCCGACTCACCGGGCTACCAGGTACCCCAACTGTTCGCTTCCACCCGCGCGTTCGTCGAAGAGGCCCTGGACGAGGTCTACGGCAACCCGGAGCAGCGCATCGGCAAGCACTGGGACGAGGACCACCCCAAGATGCTGGTCTTCACCCCGGACCGCGAGCTCCAGCGCCGCCTCCTGGTCCTCCCCAAGTCCTACCTGGACGAACGGCAGGTCCTGGACCGGCTCCGCGTCACCTTCGACCAGCAGTTCGGCCAGGACCGGCTGGACCGGGCCCGCGAGCGCAGCGGCAACCGCGCCAAGGGCGCGATCAGCAAGCAGGAGCGCGCCGAGACCTCCGGCTGGCCGGACGTCAGCTACCTCACGGACCAGCACCCGGTGGTGGAATGGCTCACCGACAAGCTCCTGGTCAGGCTCACCCGCAACACCGCCCCGATCATCACGGCCGACGTCGACGAACCGGTCTTCCTCACCCAGGGCATGTACTCCAACGCCAAGGGCCACCCGACCGTGCTGGCCTGGACGTGCGTGACGGGCCTGGCGAGTGGAACGCCCGGCTTCGACGACGACCTGGTGGGCGTACTGGAACGGGCCGGGGTCAAACCGAAGATGCTCAACCAGCCCTTCACCGGGGACAAGACTGCACTCCAGGCACTCGTCCCGGCGGCGGTACGAGCCAGCCGCGAGCACATCGCCGAGCTGCGCAAAGAGCAGGAGACCCCGCTGGTGGGGCAACTCGTCGAGTACGAGAAGCGGCTGGCGGCCTGGCGGAAGGCGAGCCTGTCGACGTTCGAGCAGCTCAGCTTCAGCGGCATCCGGCGGAGGCACGAGGAGACGCGCGTGCAGAAGACGGCGGTGGAGGTCGAGCAGCTCATCGAGCAGCTGGCCACACAGGGGGAGGCGATGGTGCGGGTGATCGGGGTCCTCGCCCCGCCTGCCGCCGGCGGCAAGGCAGTCCAGCAGCAGAGGGGCGCGTGACACCGTGGCATTCGAAGCGATCACCAACCGCGGTGAGTACATCTCCGCCCACTACCTTGCCGAGTTGTTCGCCCGCGACCTCACGGAGCTGCGCAAGCGCTGGACCTCCGCCGACCGCGCGGGCGCGCCGTCGTCCCGGTCGGGCGTGAAGGGCCTGCGCCGGGAGTACTTCAAGGCCAAGGTCCGCATCACCGAGAACAAGGCCGTCGACGGCCCCGAGGTACGCGACCTCAACGACCGTCTGCTGGCGGCGCTGGCGTACGTGGCGCCGGACGAGGCCACCGCCGGGACCGGCGCGGAGGGCTCGACCCATACGCGGGTGCGCCGCGGCGACTTCGGTGTGATGCAGGGCGACAAGGAACGCTCGGTGCCGGTGGCGCTCGCCGTCACGGGCCCCGGCGGCCTGGAACTCGTGGCCCTCGACGTCACCTGGGAGGTGGACGGCGAACTCGTCGTGGCGGACGTCGAGGACGGCGGCGCACAGCTCCTCGATCCCATCCAGCTCGACGGCAAGCAGCGCATCACCGGTGCGGCCGACGCCGTCACCTTCCTCTTCGGCTGCGAGGACGGCTACGCCCCGCGCTACGTCCTGCTGCTCGCGGGCGGCGCCGTGCTGCTGGCCGACCGCACGGCCTGGCACGAGGGCCGGTTCCTCGCGGTGAGCGTCGACGAGGCGCTGGACCGCAACCTCAGCGCGGACGGCGGGGAACTGGAGGCGGTGGCCGCGCTGTTCGGCGCGGAGTCACTGCTGACGGAGGGCGGCGTCGCCGGGTACCTGGACAACCTGGTCGACAAGGGCCGCAAGCACGCGGTGGGCGTCTCGAAGGAGCTGCGGGAAGGGCTGCGGCAGTCCGTCGAGCTCATCGCCCAGGAGATCCTGGACCGGATCAAGGAAGGCGGAGCCGACCCGGCAGAGCTGGGCGACCCCGCCGACCTGGCGAGCCGGCTCACTCGCGAGTCGCTGCGCTACCTGTACCGGATCCTGTTCCTGCTCTACGCGGAAGCCCGGCCCGAACTCGGCATCCTCCCCAGCAAGGACGACGCCTACCAGGACGGCTACGGCCTGGCACGACTCGGCGAACTGGTCTCCTACGACCTCCCGGAGGAGGCGCAGGAGGGCACGCACTTCGCCGATTCGCTGGACCTGCTGTTCCGCCTGGTTGACCAGGGACACCGCCCCCTGGGCAGGGACGGGGCACCGTCCGAGGACAACGTGACCGTCCTCGACGCGGACGGCCTGCGCTTCGAGGCCCTGCGCAGCGACCTGTTCAAGGCCGACGCGACCCCGTTGATCGGCTCGGTGTCGGTCGAGGGCGAGCGCATCGACACACGCCTGCGGAACAAGGTGCTGTGGCGGGTACTCAACCTGCTGATGCTCACCCAGGGGCGCCGCAGTGGGCGCGGCAAGGCCGGCGGCGGCACGGGCAAGGGTTTCATCTCGTACGCGCAGCTCGGCATCAACCAGCTGGGCGCGGTGTACGAGGGGCTGATGTCCTACACCGGTTTCTTCGCGTGGGACGACCTGTACGAGGTCGCCAAGCCGGACTCGGACGGGCTGAGCGGCACCTGGGTCGTGCCTTTCAAGGACGCCGACAACTACGACGAGGAAGTCTTCGTCAAGCGGCGGGATGAACTAACCGGCGTCTTCAAGCGCGTCGAACACAAGAAGGGCACCTTCGTCTACCGCCTGTCCGGTCGTGAACGGCAGCGATCGGCGTCGTACTACACGCCGGAGGTGCTGACCCGCAGCACGGTCAAGCACGCGCTGGCGGAACTGCTGGACCAGGACGGCGTCACGACACCTGCGCGCGCGATTCTCGACCTGACGGTGTGCGAGCCCGCCCTGGGCTCTGGTGCGTTCCTCAACGAGGCCATCAACCAACTGGCAGCGGAGTACCTGAAGCGCAGGATGGCGGAACTCGGCGGTGAGCAACTGCCGCCGGACCGGTACGAGGCGGAGCTCCAGAAGGTCAAGGCGTACCTCGCACTGCACAACTGCTACGGGGTCGACCTCAACCAGACGGCGGTGGAGCTGGCAGAGGTCTCGCTGTGGCTCAACTCGATGCACGAGGGCTTGAAGGCCCCTTGGTTCGGCCTGCACCTGCGGCGCGGCAACTCGCTGATCGGCGCTCGTCGGGCGGTGTACGCGGCGGACGCGCTGAAGCGCAAGGCGTGGCTGACGACAGTCCCGACGGACCGGCCACTGCGGGCGGGGGCGGAGGAGGGTCAGTTCCAGGCAGGCAAGGAGATCCACCACTTCCTGCTGCCGGCCAAGGGATGGGGCGCGGTCGCCGACGCCAAACAGGCGAAGGAGCTGGCGAAGGAAGAGCGCGATGCACTGGCCAAGTGGCGAACGGCCGTCACGGCCACCCCGTCAGCGGCGCAGGGCAAGCGCCTGCTGGCACTGGCGACGCGAGTCGAGCGCCTGTGGGAGCTGACCCGACGCCGCCTGATCGTGAGCGAGAGGGAGATCCGGCGTCAGATCGACGTATGGGAGGTCGACCCTGAGCGGCCTCTGCCTCAGTCATCGGGAGATGTGACGCGTGAGCAGATCGAGAGCGCACTGAACGAGCCGGGCTCGCCGCGTGGTCGGCTGAAGCTGGTCATGGATGCGTGGTGCGCTCTGTGGTTCTGGCCAGTTGGGCAGCCCGACACCCCGATACCACCCAGCATGCAGGAGTGGTTGTCGTTCTGCGAGGCCGTAATGGGAGTTCCGGCCGCCAAGGCGAAGGCAAGGCCGTCCGGGCGGGTCGGCGGCGCTTCGGCGGGGTTGGACGACGAACTTGGGCTGTTCGCCGACACTGGCATTTTCGAGCAGCTGGCAACAGACGATGAGTTTGACCGGTTGATGAGCCAATGCATCGACCTGCCGTCGGTGATGGTGCAGTTCCCGTGGCTAGCCGAAGTTGACGCGATCTCGCGACGGGAGGGCTTTTTTCACTGGCAACTGGAGTTTGCGCACATTTTCAAGTGCGGTGGATTTGACCTGCAGGTAGGGAACCCACCCTGGGTTCGACTGGATTGGGAAGATCATATCGCTTTGGCTGAGCACGATGCTTGGTTTGGCCTCAATGAGAAGGCGCCGGAATCGATCAGATTTCCACGACGCACTGTGGCGCTGTCCAACCCTAAAGCCCAGCTAAATTACCTGGCAGACTTGAGCGCATGGTCTGGCACCACTGCATACCTTAAATCCCCGGTCGACCATCAACTCCTTGAGGGAGTGCGGACAAATCTATATATGAATTTCATGGAGCGCGTTTGGTGGAACATGAAAGAAAATGGCGCAGTTGGCTTGATCCACCCAGAATCACACCTGAGCGACCCAAAGGGCGGGCTTCTGCGATCAGCAACGTACGAACACCTTCGCCGCCATTTCCAGTTCAGTAACGAACTGAAGCTATTCTCTGAAATTGACCATACTGAGACATTCGGGGTTCACATCTACGGAAATCGGAGAGATCCGTCCTTCCTGCACGTATGCTCTCTCTTTCATCCAGACATTATCGACCTGTCTCTAACTCATAACGGGTCCGGTGAAACACCCGGCATCCAGTTCGAGTCTGGTGGATGGGACTGCCGGCCGCACCGTAAAAGGATCGTGCAGGTTACCGACTCGATCCTTGCAGGTTGGGCAGCTCTTAGGGATGAACCCGGCACGTCGGCACGGTGGGCGCGAACCCTTCGCACCGTTACAGATGACGAGAGCTTGGCACTTCAGGCCTTGTCTCGATTTCCCGCAAGGACTTCGTCTTCACATTTCTGGTGCACATCCGCGCTAAACGAGAGAACCGCTAAGGAACGAGGATTGATCCGTTGGGAAACTAGTAACCCTTCACGCTGGGAAGAAGTCATCTTGCAGGGGCCTCACTTCACCGTTGCCACGCCCTTCGCCAAACAGCCGAAGGAGGTTGTGAATGGGAATAGCGACTACCTATCATGGGATCTTGAAAAGCTGCCCTCATTCATAATTCCACGAGTCAACTATGTTCGCGCCTGTTCGGAGGAGGAATTTTCCGGCGCTCAGCAATCTTGGGCAGGCAAGGCCTCAACGGACTATTTCCGTGTCGCATGGCGCCGCATGGCTAAACTTAAGAACGAACGCTATCTGCAGGCAGCACTGATTCCGCCGGGCCCCACGCATGTTCACACGGTGCAGACGCTGTCTCTGCCCACAAACAGGGGTACTGCGATCGTTGGTGGACTGTGGGCGAGCATTCCGATCGAATACTTGGGTCGGACATCGGCGAAAGAAGACGTGCAAAAGGAGCTCATCGAGCAGTTCCCGCTTCCGCTTGAACACCCTCTCGTCGCTCCCCTCCTAATCCGCACCCTTCGCCTCAACTGCCTTACCAACAACTACACCCCGCTCTGGGACGAACTGTTCGAGCCCACCTGGCTCACCGACCGCTGGACCGACCCCGAGTCCCCCCGGCCGCCGATCCAGGCCGTAGAACCCACTTGGTCCATGGCGACGCCCCTCCGCACCGAGTACGACCGCCGCATGGCGCTGGTCGAGATCGACGCACTCGTCGCCGTCATGCTCGGGCTCACCGCCGAGCAGCTCTGCGCGATGTACCGCTCGCAGTTCGCCGTGCTGCGCAAGTACGAGTGGGAGATGTTCTTCGCACCCGACGGGCACAAGATCGGTGCGGCGACGCACAACGTCGGCATCCGTCAGACCCCCGAAGAGACCGCCTTCGTCAAGGCATGGGCCAAGGCCGCCCGCGCAGGTGACCCCACCCCCGCCGTCCCCGAAGGCTGGGTCAAGCCGAACCGCGAGGCCGAAATGACCCGTGCCCACGCGGACTTCACCGCCCGGCTCCACGCCGGCGAGTACGGCGACTACGCCGCCTACCTCGCTGAGCACCCCTCACCACGCCCAGCCCCACCCCCACCACGTCCAACCCCGCCCCGAAAGCAGGTAGCACCCGCCATGCTTCCCTCTCTGGCCGCCGAGGATCTGCGCCGTGCCCTCGCCGCATACCTGACGACGAGCTTCGCGCTCGCCGACGACGACGTCCGCGAGGAGCTCGAGGCGTTTCTGGAGCGGCCGGAGAGCCGGCTTTTCCGCGGGCCCTACCTCCGCGTCCGTACGCCCTTCCGGGAGGCGCCCCCCGGCTGGCAGCAGGCCCTGGACTGGTGGCCCACCGGCTTCCGCCCTCACACTCACCAGGCAACGGCCTGGCAGCGGCTGTCCAGCAAGTCGGGCCACGCGCCCGAGCCGACCATCGTCACGACCGGTACCGGCTCCGGCAAGACGGAGTCGTTCCTCATCCCGATCCTGGATCACTGCGCCCGCGCTCGCGCCGCCGGGGTGAAGGGCGTCAAGGCGCTGCTCCTCTATCCGATGAACGCGCTGGCCGACGACCAGGCCCGCCGCATCGACGAACTCCTCGCCAGGAACGCCGCCCTGTCCTCCGTCACCGCGGGCATCTACATCGGCGGCGCCTCCGGCAACCGCCCCCCGGACGACGAGGACGAGGACGCCCCCGGCTCCTACGCCCGCGAGTCCGGTGCGACCACGATCACGCCCGCCCAACTGTCGCCCGGCAGCCGCCTGATCACCGACCGCGAGGCGATCCGCGCCAACCCGCCGGACCTGCTGCTCACCAACTACAAGATGCTGGACCTGCTCCTCCAGCGGATCCCGGACGTCCCGCTCTGGCAGGACGGTGGTCTGACCTACGTCGTCCTGGACGAGTTCCACACCTACGACGGCGCCCAGGGCACGGACGTGGCGATGCTGCTGCGCCGCCTGGGCGCGGCCACCGGCAAGGCGGAGCCCGGCCGCCCCCTCGGCACGATCACCCCCGTCGCCACCTCCGCCACCCTCGGCGGCGGAACCGGAGGGACCGGCAAGGCCGGTGGCGTCCTCTCCGCCGACGCCGTCACCACGTCCGACGGCCCTCAGGAGTCCGACCGCGAACTCCTCCTCGAATTCGCCGAGAAGGTCTTCGGCACCCCTTTCCCGGACGCCGCCCTCATCGGTGAGGACCGCCAGACACCCGGCGAGTTCGTCGCCGAGCCCGACTTCCTCCTCCCCGTCCCTCCCCGCCGCCCTCGCCGCCGTCCCCGACCCCTCGACGATCCGTCCGCCCTCCACCGGCTCGCCGAAGTCGTCACCGGCACGGACTTCGTCGACCCCGTCCGACTCGGTGAGAAGCTCCGCCAGCACAACCTCATCCGCGCCCTCCTCGACGTCGCGGGCGACGCCCCCGTCACCGTCCCGGAAATCGCCCGCGAGTTCGCGAAGCGCGGCGGCGGCGCGGCCTGGGACGAGGCGGCCCGCACCGACATCGATCTGGTCGCGACCGGACTCGCCCGCCTTCTCGCGCTGGTCTCCACCGCCCGCGCCCAGGACCCGGAGACCGGCCGGATCAGTCCCTTCCTCCGTGTCGAGGCGCAGCTCTGGGTCCGCGAGGTGCGGCGCGTCATCCGCGCGGCGACTCCGACGCCGCACTTCCGCTGGTTCGACGACGACGGCCCCACCGGGGACACCCGCCCCAACCCGGCCAACCTCGCCATCTATCCCTCCGCCGAGGTGGACAGCACCGCCGACGCCGAGCCGGACGACGGCGCCACCGGCCTCACTCCGGACGGCGCGGTCCCGTTCGTGCGCCCCGTCGGCCCGGCCTACCGGGCCCACCTGCCCGCCGTGTACTGCCGCCACTGCGGCCGCTCCGGCTGGGCCGCGCTGTCCACGGACCTGGAGTGGCAGCAGCTCAAGACCAAACCGCTGGAGATCTACCGGGCCTCGGCGCAGGGCAACCGCGCCGTCCGCTGGATGATCCGTGCCAGGCCCGGCGAGCACACCCCCGTCTTCCTGCACGCCGAGGAAGCCGAACTGCGCACGGTGCCGAGCGCCGAGACCGTACCCGTCATCACCGCCGCCGGACCCGTGCCCGCCGGCACGGGCGACAAGTGCCCCTCCTGCGACCTGACCGACGGCATGCGCTTCCTCGGCGCGGGCACCGCCACCCTCGCCTCCGTCACCACCACCCAGCTCTTCTCCGACCGCGGCCTGACCGACGACGAGCGCAAACTGCTGGTCTTCACCGACTCCGTCCAGGACGCCACCCACCGGGCCGCGTTCATCGCCAACCGCAGCTTCGGCTTCACCTTCCGCGGGCTGCTCGCCGAGCAGCTGAAGCCGGGCGCCCCCGTCGCCGTACACGACCTCGCGACCGACGCGGCCGAAGCCGTCGTGACGACCGCCGAGAAGGGCGAGAGGAGCAAGCTCGCCTCCATCGTGCCCCCCGACCTGCGCGACAACCCGGAGATCCGCACACTCCTCAGCGGCGACGGGTTCAGCGACGCGGGCGCGTACATGCTGCAGGACCGCATGGTCTTCCAGACGCTGATGGAGTTCGGCCTGCGCTCACGCCTCGGCCGCACCCTCGAACTCACCCGGACCGCCGCCGCCGAGGTCGACCTCCCCGACGCCGCCACCGTCGCGTCCCTGCTGCGGGAAGCCCACCAGCGCATGCCGGGGCAGATCACCCTCCCCGCCGACGACGCCGAGTACATCGTCTACCTGCGCGGTCTGCTGGAACGGATGCGGCTGCGCGGCGCGCTGTTCCACCCCTGGCTCAGGGAGTACATCGCCCAGGCCGGCGCCCGGCGCTGGCCGATCTGGGGCGGGCGGCCCACCGGTATGCCCGCGTTCCCGCGCGGTCTGGCCGCGCCGACCTTCCCGGTCCTGGGGCGCCTCGGCACGTCCGCCTTCGACTCCCTGGGCCGCGACAACACCTGGTTCGCCGACTGGGGGCACCGGACCCTCGGCTGCGAGCGGCGCGAGGCCCGCGCCCTGGCCGAACAGGCCATGAAGCTGCTCGCGCAGCGCGAAGTCCTGGCGACCTACCCCGCCGACGGCGGCGCGACCGTCTTCGCCCTCAGGCCGCGCACCATCATGGTGCACAGCCTCGCCACCGACCCGCCGTCCCCCGACGGCGCCGGCGGGGCCGACGGGGCCGACGGGGCCGACGGGTCCGCCACGGTCCACGGAGCCGGCGTCAACGACTACGGCGTCCGCTGTGACAGCTGCACCTGGCGCCAGACCGTCCCGCCCGGCCGCCGCGAGGCCTGGCTCGGCACTCCTTGCCTGCGCTTCCAGTGCGGCGGCACGTTCACCGCCGACGACCGCGACTACAGCGACGACTACTACCGCCGCCTCTACACCGTCGACCGGCCCGGCGACGTCCTCACCGCCGAGCACACCGGCGCACTCGGCCGGGCCCGCCGCGAGGAGGTCGAGCAGGCCTTCAAACACCGCCACTCGCCGTTCGATCCGAACGTGCTGACCTGCACGCCCACCCTCGAACTCGGCATCGACATCGGCGACCTGTCCGCCGTACTCCTCGCCTCCCTGCCGCCAGCACCCGCCAACTACGCGCAGCGCATCGGCCGCGCCGGCCGCAGCACCGGCAACTCGCTCACCGTCACCTTCGTACCGCGCGGTGCCCGCAACCAGTACTACCTGCACGCACCCGAGGAGATGCTCGCGGGCCGGATCGTCCCCCCGGACTGCTACCTGGACGCCTCCGAGATCCTGCGCCGCCAGTACCTGGCGTTCCTGCTGGACCGGGCCGCCGACCGCAGCCTGTGGCGGGACACGATGATGCCCGAGGAGCCCATGCCGCACCGCATCGGCGTGCTCTTCGCCCGGGGGCTGGCCGAGGACGGCTGGTTCCGCCGCTTCCTCGACGTCGCCCACGCCCGCCACGCCGAACTCGCGGACTCCTTCATCGGGCTCTTCCCCGGGATGTCACCCGAGGCCGAGCAGGGCCTGCGGCAGTTCGCGCAACTGGAACTGGAGCAGACCGTCGGCCAGGCCGCCACCGCCTGGCGCAAGCGGCTGGAGGCGCTGCGTTCCCGCTCCCGGCAGATCGGCCGGGCCTTCGACGCCCTGTCCACCGCCTCCGGAGACCGCGAACGCGACGAACAGCGGCGCCAGCTGTACGCGGAGCGCAGATCCGTCAGCAGGCGCAGGGACGCCCTCGTCGGCGAGAACTCGGTCAACGCCATGGTCCGTCTGGGCCTGCTGCCCAACTACACCCTCCACGACGACGCCACGCTGCTGGACGCGACCCTGTGGTGGAAGGACGCCGACGGGGAGTTCCAGGAACAACTGACCGAGTACGGGCGAGGCTCGCGCATGGGCCTCCTCGAACTCGCGCCCGGCAACACCTTCCACACCGACGGCTACAAATACATCATCAACGGCTTGGACCTGGGCGCCGGCGAAGGCGACACCGCCTACGCCAGGTGGCGGCTGTGCCCGGAGTGCGGCTATGTCGCCACCGCGGAGTCCGGACTGGACGTGACGGCCTGCCCGCGCTGCGAGGCGGTGCAGATCGCCGACCCCGGCGCACTCCACACCGTCCTCGTACCCGAGCGCGTCACCGCCCGTGAACGCCGTGAGGACGCACGGCTCACCGACGAGCGCGACGAGCGTGAGCGGCGCCGGTTCCACGACATCACGCTGGTGGACATCGACCCGGACCAGCCGCAGGGGCTGCGCGCCTGGAAACGCGTCGGGGAACTGCCGTTCGGCGTGGAGTTCGCGCGGGTGGCCACCATCCGCACCCTCAACCTCGGCCCGGCCGCAGCCGCGGGGCCCGAGCACCAGATCGCCGGTGACGACGTCCAGGTCCCCGGCTTCGAGACCTGCTTGGAGTGCGGGGCCGTACGGGGCGTGCACCCGCAGGCGTGGGACCGGGCCGCCGAACGGATCGGGACCCGGCACGCGTACTGGTGCGGCCACAAGGACGACGGCATCGCCGCCGAGACGGCCTCGATGGAGAGACTCGTCCTCGCGCACGAGCTGACGACGCAGGCGCTGCGGATCCTGCTTCCCGTCTCCACGATGGAACTGCAGACCCGCCTCGTGTCGTTCAAGGCCGCGCTGCTGCTGGGCATCACCCAGCACTTCGGCGGCACCCCGGACCACCTGCGGGTCGTACCCGCGACCATGCCCGGCGGCAGCCGGGAACTGCGCCGCCGCTTCCTGGTGCTGCACGACTCCATGCCGGGAGGCACCGGTTACCTGGAACATCTCGCCGACGCCACCGTGCTGCACCGGGTGCTGACCCTCGCCCAGACCGCTCTGCGGGACTGCCCCTGCGGCAAGGAGAACCTGCGCACCCCCTGCCACCGCTGTCTGCTGCCGCATGTCAGCAGCAGCGAGCACCCCTTCGCGTCGCTGCGCGTCGCCAGGGAGCTTCTGGACGAGATCCTCACGGGCTGGGACACCGAGCGCGTCGACACGCTGTCAGGGGTGCGGATCGACCAGCTCGCCGAGAGCGAGCTGGAGAAGCAGTTCGTCCGCACCCTCGTGGACTGGGGCAGCCGCCGCCCGGAGTCCGGTTCGGTGACGCCCCGCGCCGGCGAGCGCGGCATGGAGTACGAACTGCGCTTCACCCGCCCGGACGGCAGCGTCACCCGCTGGCTCTTCCAGGACCACGTGCGGCAGCTGAACGCCGCGCCCAGCGAGCCGGACTATCTGCTGACCCGGATCGACGGGCCGTCGACGCGCATCGCCGTCTTCCTCGACGGCTATGCCTTCCACGCCAGCACCCGTATCAACCGGATCGCCGACGACGCCGCCAAGCGCGAAGCGCTGCGGGCCGAGGGCGTGCAGGTGTGGCAGTTCACCCACGGGGACGTCATGGCCTGGAAGGCCGCGGTGGAGGGGACCGCGGACGACCGCGAGGTGCGCACGCCGGCCGAACCGCTGCTCGGCGAGGGCGCGTTGCGGACGGCCCGGCAGGTCCACCAGACGCTGACGGGCGGCCCGCGCCCGGACGACACCCTGGATCCGGTGCTGCGGAACCCCGTTGAGACACTGCTCGCGGTTCTCGCCGACCCCGACGCGGAGAAGTGGTCCCGCAAGTCGGCGGCGTTGATCAGCGCTTTCGCGGGGGGCGGCGCAGCACGGCAGCCGATCGACCGGCGCTCGGTGGGGGAACGGCTGCCGGACGTACTGGCGGGCGGCACACTGCCGGTGCCCGGCAACCCGGCCGCCGCCGACGCCATCGCGATGGACGTCCGCACACTGGGCGGGCTGCGCGTCATCGGGCTGCTCGACCGGCGGCCCGAGCCCGCCACCGGGCAGCCCGGGATGTCCGCCTGGTCGGCCTTCACCGTGCTGGACGACCGCGACGAGGCGGTCGCCGAACCCGGACACCGTGCGCGGTGGGCCGACTGGCTGCGATGGTCCAACCTGCTGCAGCTGCTGGCGGATGACCGGGGTTCGGCGCTGCCGCGCTCCTTCCACCAGATCGCGATGACCACGGCCCGGCAGCTCGATCCGCACGCGGTGGCGCTCCTGGCAGGCGCGCTGCCCACCACCACGGGCCTCCCCGAGCAGCTGCCGGAGCCCTGGGCGGAAGCCGTCGAGTGGGCTTCCTCGCAGACCGAGGAACTGCTGTTCGCCTTGTGCCGGGAAGCGCGCACCCGTCAGTTCGGCGCCCCGGAGGTCGGCTTCGAACTCGACGACCGGGTAGCGCAACAGGCGGAACTCGCCTGGCCGGAGGCGCGGGTGGCCGTGTTCCTCGACGCGGACGAGCACCGCGACGCCGCCTTCGCGGCGGCCGGCTGGCACGTCGTACACGCCGGGACAGTTGATGTGGCCGAGTTGGCCGAGCGTTTGGAGAATGTGTGATGTCCAA
The DNA here is from genome assembly GCF_020982505.1 of Streptomyces sp. MNU89. Classification (NCBI taxonomy): domain Bacteria; kingdom Bacillati; phylum Actinomycetota; class Actinomycetes; order Kitasatosporales; family Streptomycetaceae; genus Streptomyces; species Streptomyces sp. MNU89. Next base: position 1,380,713 of record NZ_JAJKLL010000001.1, read on the forward strand.
GGCCCAGGTCGTCATGGCGGACATTTTCGGCAAGTACTACGACAAGCTCGACGGCTCCGTCCAGGCGCAGGTGCTGCAGTTCATCATGAAGATGCAGCGCGATCCGGATGCCAACGGGCTCAACCTCAAGCCGCCGAAGGGCGCCCAGGACAAGCGGGTCCGCACGGCCAGGATCAACGACAACTTCCGTGCGGTCCTGATGCATTACGCCGACCGGATCTACTACCTGGTCGCGGTGCTGCCGCACGACGACGCCTACACCCTCGCGTCGCACATCATCTTCGACATCAACAAGGTCACCGGCGGTGTCGAACTGATCAACCTCGCGAGCCTCCACGGCACCCTGAGCGGGCAGCCGGCCCAGGCAACCGCCGCCGCGGAAGCTTCCGTCCTCGCCGATGTCTCCGACGCCGACTTCGAGCGGCTCGGCGTCCATCCCTCCGTCGTACCGGCGTTGCGCGAGATCCGCAGCGTTGACGCGATACTCGGTTTTGTGGAGCACCTCCCCAAGCTCGCCAGGGACGTGATCCTCTGCCTCGCCGACGGCATGACCGTCGAGGACGTCTGGGAACACGTCAGCTCCGTCGCCGCGACCAGCGACACCGTCGACCCGGACGACTACGAGGCCGCCAACGAACGCCCCGCGACCAAGGAATCCTTCGTCGTCACCGGCGACGTCACCGAGTTCGGCCGGATCATGTCCGAGCCGCTGTCGGCCTGGCGGATCTTCCTGCACCCGGCGCAGCGCGCGCTGGCCGAGCGCAAGACCCCCAACAAGGGCTCGGTACGGGTCACCGGCGGACCCGGTACGGGCAAGACCGTCGTCGCGCTGCACCGGGTCAAGGCCCTGGCGGAACGGCTGCCGCCCGGCCAGGCCATCCTCCTCACCACTTACACCACCACCCTCGCCGAACTGCTGCGCTCGCTGCTGGAGGACCTCGGCGGCGCACAGCTCACCGCAAAAGTGGACGTCCGCAATATCGACAAGGTCGCCTACGGCGTCGCTAAAGAAATTTTCGGTACGAAGATCCCCAAATCCCTTGGCGACGACGAGATCCGCAAGCGCTGGGAGGACCTGGCCGAGGAACAGCAGCCGCACCGCTGGGACGCACGCTTCCTGGAGGCCGAATGGAAACAGGTCGTGCTCGCGCAGGACGTGCGCAGCCGCGACGACTACCTCGCCGCAAGCCGGGCCGGTCGCGGCCGGCGCCTCAACCGTCCCGAACGGGCACAGGTGTGGGGACTGATCGAGGCCTTCGAGCACCGGCTGGACGCGGCCGGTGAGGTCGGCGTCACCCAACTCGCCGCGCAGGCGGCCCGCATCGCCTCCGGCTGGAGCGACGAGACCCGCCCGTACCGGTACATCGTCGTGGACGAGGCCCAGGATCTGCATGCCGCACACTGGAAACTGCTCCGCGCGCTCGTTCCGGTCGGCGAGGACGACCTCTTCATCGTCGGCGACGCCCACCAGCGGATCTACGACAACAGGACCGCGCTGAGCGCTCACGGCATCAACGTTCGAGGGGGGCGCTCCAAGCGACTGACCCTGAATTACCGGACGACCCGTCAGATTCTTGGCACATCTCTGCGGCTGCTGGGTGATGCGAGCTTCGACGACCTCGACGACGCGACCGAGAACCTCGGCGGCTACCGGTCCGTCCTCGGCGGGGCGAAGCCCGAGCTCATCGAGTATTCCTCCACCGCTGCCGAACTCGCAGGCCTGGCGGCGCGGATCGAGGAATGGCTGAGCGAGGGCCTGAAGGAGGAAGAGATCGTCGTCACCGCCCGGACCAACAAGCTCGTGGACGCGGCGGTGGAGGCACTGCACGACGCGGGAATCAAGGCGGTCAAGGTGAAACCGCGGCAGACACCGGCGATCGGCTCCGGAGTTCATGTGATGACGATGCACCGCATCAAGGGCCTGGAGTACCGGGCAGTCGCGATCACGGGCGTCGGCGCGGACCATGTACCGCAGCCCAGTGCCGTCACCCCAGTCTCCGAGGACCGTCTCCAACACGGCCGTGATCTGCAGCGCGAGCGTTCGCTGCTGTTCGTCGCCGCCACCAGGGCCCGCGAACAGCTCTCCATCACCTGGGCGGGACCCCGCAGCCCGTTCCTGGAAGGAAGCCACTGACCTGGGGCGACTCGGCACAACCTCGCGTTGGAGTCACCTCGGAGCCGGCCGCTGTCCGGCTCTCACCTCGAACTGATCCGGGCGGACGAGACATGTACCTGAAGAACCTTCGCCTACGGAACATCAGGTCGTTCCAGGGTGGACGCACCGTCGACTTGGACCTGACCAGGCCCGACGGCTCATACGCGGGCTGGACGGTCCTGGCAGGACGCAACGGCTCGGGCAAGACAACCTTGCTGCGCGCGGTCGCCCTGACGATCAGCGGACCGGCCGTGGCCCGCAGCCTCGTCCCCGGGTTCGACACCTGGGTCGCCCGGGACGAGACGGTGGCGAAAGCCGAAGTATGCCTGGTCCACGATCCGGAGCAGGACCAGTTCATCACGGGGCGGCGTCCGGTCCGGCCGATCTGGGCAGGGCTGCGCTGGACCGCGGCGGACCAGGCATCGCTCTCCGGCAAGCCGGGGTCCAGCCGGGCCGGACAGCCGGCGCTGAACGCCATCGGCTACCAGAAGGAACGCCCCGTCGCCCAGCGCGGTCCCTGGGCGGATAATCCTGTGGGATGGTTCTGCGCGGGATACGGCCCCTTCCGCAGGCTCGCCGGGGGTTCGAGCGACATCCAGCGGCTGATGTCCAGTTCGGGCGCCGTCGCCCGGCTGACGAGTCTCTTCCACGAAGACGCGTCGCTGGCGGAAGGCGTGAGCTGGCTCATCGAACAGCACCTCCGCGCTTTCGAGGACCGGGACGGCGCCCGGGACCTCAAGGCGGCTGCCCTGGCGATCCTGGGCGACGACCTGCTGCCCGATGACTACCGGATCGACAGCGTCGACTCCGAAGGCCTGTGGGTCGTCAATCGGAACCACCGCTTCCCGCTGCGCGAGATGAGCGACGGATACCGAACGGTGGCGGCCCTGGTCGTGGACATCCTCAAGCAGATCCACGACGCCTACGGCGAACTCGTCCTGGAAACGACGGACGGCATCCCCAACGTTCCGTATTCCGGGGTCGTCATCATTGACGAGATCGACGCCCATCTGCACGTGTCCTGGCAGAAGCGGATCGGCGGCTGGTTGAAGGGGCACTTCCCCAACATCCAGTTCATCGTGACCACCCACAGCCCTTACATCTGCCAGGCGGCGGATCCCGGTGGTTTGATCCGGCTACCGGGACCGGACGAGGAAAACCCTGTGGAGGTGGTGCCCCAGCACCTCTACGACCGCGTTATCTTCGGCAGCGGTGACGACGCAGTGCTCTCGGACCTGTTCGGGCTCGACACCCCCTACTCGGACCATGCCGAACAGAAGCGGGAGGAACTCCTCGCCCTGGAGCTCAACGTCGTACGAGGCCGGGCCAGCGAAAAGGAGAAGGCCGAGTACCGTGACCTGAAGCGCAAGCTGACCAGTTCCCCGGCCACTCGCGTCGACGAAATCGCGGCTCGGCTCGACTCCCGCCGCCCACGGCACGATTCATGATCCGAGTAACGCGGACACCACTCCCGCAGCCGATACTGGCCTCAATGGCGGGTCACACCCGCGACATCGGTGAGGCCGCTGTTCCCAAGGAGCGAGCCAGGCAGTTGTGGAAGCACACGTCTGTCCGCAGGCACGTACACCCAGCGCTGCGAAGCTCCCTGGCCGAGATGGCGCCGGGGCTGGAACGGTGCATGTACTGCGGGGACAGCCAGGGCACGGACATCGACCACTTCGAGCCCGTCCGGATCAATCCGTTACGGACCTTCGACTGGACAAACCATCTTCTGGCCTGCTCCCTGTGCAACAGCCACCTCAAGCGCGATCTCTTCCCCCTCGCTGACAACGGGATGCCCCTCCTCATCGATCCCAGCAGTGAGGACCCCACCGTTCATCTGCACCTTTCACTCGCTGCCGGCACCTACATCGACCTCACCGACAGGGGCGCAATGACGATCAAAGTCTTCGGGCTCAACCGGCAAATCCTCATCCGCGGACGGCGCCACGCCTACCGCATTACCCCACCATTATTGGGCGAGTGGCGTATTGCCCGTGAGAAAGGTGACGTGGAGGAGGCGGAGGCCTGGGCGGAATGCATCTGGCAACAGCCGACCGCCGATGTCGTCCAGGCCATGTTCCACCAAGCGGCTGCCCAGGGAGCCCAGGACATCTTCGCTGACGAGCCCGGCACTCTCGCGCTGCTGCGCGATCCCGTCATCCGCACCGGGCTGCTGCGTACCGGTTGAGCGAGCCCACCTCTGCACCCGCGTGGCCCCTCTGCAAGTCCGTGGTCACATCAGTGCCGGCAACGTGCACCAATTACCTTTACCAGCTCTTCGCGGTTGAGAGTGCAGCCGGGCTGCGCACGTGGCTCACGGTCGGCGCTCACTCGGCCTCCCTCGTCGCGTTCCACCTCGTCACCGCGTCAAGGCGCGCTCGCTCGGCATCCCGCCGGAGGGCCTGCCCTTGGGTGAAACCGTCCGGGCGAGTGGTACCGGCCCGCGCCGCGCGAACCGATCACCACTCGTCCGCTCCGGGGAAGCCTCACAGCACGGCAGGCTGCCTCTCAGCCGTCCGGTGGGTCTCGGCCATGGCAACCGCGTGCGCGAACCACTCCAGCACGGCGCAGATCTCTTCACTGTGCTCGGCGAAGACCTCCAGGGGGAATGACGGGCGCAGGTCCAGCTTCGCCTCGGCCAGGTCGATGCCCTCGATCTCGTTGAACCGGGTCAGCAGCGCCCGCCGCAGCGGTTCGTCGTCGAACGGCGGACGCCGCTTCAGGTGCTGGAAGACGACCTCGACCGTGCCGGAGACCGGATAGACGGCGATCGGCCAGAGCACGCGCGAGTCCGGCCCGTCACCGACCCGCAGGGTGGGAGAGCAACTGGTCTCGGCCGCCCGGCCGTACGCGCGACGACCGCCTTGCCGCTCCCAGAAGCGCAGCATGCCCAGCACTCCGTCGGCGGTCTGCGGCGTCTGGTTGTCGCGCAGCAGGGCTTCGAAGCGGCCGGAGGACGCCTGCTGTTCCTCCTCCGCCTCCCGAGCCGGAGCCACGTCATCCGAGACGTCCTTGCCGAGGAGAACCGACAGATCGGCGGTGGTCAGCCGGTGGGAGCGGCGGGCCCGCCCCGCGTCGTCGAAGGGGACGCCTTCCGCTTCCAGGCGGACGCGCGGATCCCCGCCGTCGTGTCCCTCGGGCCAGCGGAAGCCTGCCGAAACACGCCCGTCGGCGGTCAGGACCCGGTGGGCGCCGTGTACGCCCGCCTTTGACGCCAGGTGCTGGCCGACGGGGACGGCGTGGGTGCCGATGAGCGCCGCCACATCGCCGTACGTCGTCCACGTGCCGCTCGGCATGGCGAGCAGCGCGGCACGCAATTCCTTCCATCCGGCCCATTCGTCGTCGGCGGGAATCGTCCCCTCCACCGGGCCGGGCCACAGCCGCACCGCTCTGTCGGCCAGTTCGTCGGCGCGAGCCAGGATCTCCGCTTTCCCCCACCGCTCCTGCGCGGCGATCTTCTGGTTCATGCGCAGAGCGCTGGCATCGAGGATCTCCTGCTTGCGGCGGAAGGGGTGGTTGGAGAGCCTCGCGTTGTCCGCGGAGAGCGTGAGATTGCCCAGGGTGTGCACGAGCTGTGCGTGGAGTTCGTCCGGGCTCTGGCCGTCGTCCGCCTCCTGTGCGAGCAGGTCGAGCCATTGCTGGGCCGGATGCTGCGGCAGGACGTGCTCCACGGTGAGCTTCGCCCTGGCGTAGTCGACGGGCTCGCTCCCCCCGTAACTCTCCTCCAGCCTGCGCAGCACCTGGAACCGCTGGTTGCCGCGTCCCGCTCGGTAGAAGGGGCGGGTGCGCATGGCGTCGCGGACCGCCTCGTCCCCCGGCCAGACACGCGCCCCGGTCTTGTTCTTCGACAGAAAGCGCCGCACTGCCTCGGCCGGGGATCCGTCCTTCTCCAGTTCCTTGGGCATCTCCATGAACAGCCGGTTGCTTCCGGTCGTGGAGAGGCCCGCGAACAGTCGCCGCACCATGTAGCTCTCGGCGTACGTGAGTGCCCGGGCGGCCTCGTGCGGCGTGGCCTGTCCCTCGTCCACCCGGTCGAGCAGGTGGAGCGCCAACGGGTAGTGGGTCTGACCGCCCCAGCGGGACAAGCGTTCCAGCGCCTCGCGCAGCTCCGCGTCGGGCTCCCTCCGGGGTTCCAGGATGCGCATCAGCCGTTCCGCACGGCCGGCGAGGGACATGATCTCCGCCTCCAGGGCCGCCTCGTCAGAGCTCAGCGGTTCCAGACGCTTCTTCTGGTCGCGGTAGATCTCACTCTGCTTCGCCCGGCTGTTGCCCGCGACCACGAGGTCGAGCCATACCAGCAGTTCCAGGTTGTCCGGGCCGAGCAGCTCCTGCATGGGCAGCCACAGGTTGCGGTATACCGACTCGCCGCGAGTCTGCAGGCACATGAAGAGGTAGTTGCGCAGCAGGTCACTCTGGCTCAGTCCTACGCCGGTGTTGTTGATCGACTCGAAGATGCGGTAGACGTTGTCGCCCTCGGCCGCGGTGATCTCCACGACGGAGAGGAGATCGCTCAGCACCGCCTCCACGGCGTCCGTCCACGTCTCGCCATGAACCACCTCGCCTTCGGTCAGGCGGCCCTGGAAGAACCGGTAGGCGCCGCCCACGTTTCCGGGGCCGCCGGCCTTGGGGGTGCTCTCGACACAGGCGGTGTAGGCATCTCTGTCCGCTTGCGTCGGCAGCAGACGGTAGTGGTCCTCGCCGCCCCGGTATTTGTTGACGAGTACCAGGTCGTGGATGCGGTCGGCCTTGTGGTCCGCGCCCCGCTCGCGGTGACGGTCGCGCAGCGCGGTGAAGGCGAGCATGAGTGTGGTGAGCCGCTGCTGGCCGTCGACAACCACCCAGCGCTGCATGCCGCCTGCGCTGATCCGGGCCGGTGCCAGCACCACCGAGCCGATGAAGTGGGCTGCCGGAGACCGGCCGTCGAGCCGGTCCTCCACCAACTCCTGCACGTCGTCCCACAACTGCTGCAACTGCTCGGTCTGCCAGCTGTAAGTACGCTGATAGAGCGGGATCTGGAACTGCTTCTCCCCTTGGACGAGTTTGCTGTAGGTCGTTTCCTGAGCGTGCACGCGGGACCTCTCCCCGGGGTTTTCGGACCGGGCCGTCATCCTTCCACCGTGGAGGTGCCCGGACATCCGGTTCCGCTTTCATTCCCCTGCTCAGTGACCTCCCCGGCCGGGTGCCCTCGTCCGGCGGATCCGTTCGTGCTGCCCGGTGCGCGTTGAGGCAGGCGGGCAGCGGGACAGCGCACGAGCCAGGATGCCCACCCGGGCCCGGCGGTCACCGCGCGCGAAGAACCCCACGGTCTTCGAGGAGACCGTGGGGTTCTGGCTGGTGTCCGAGGGGGGACTTGAACCCCCACGCCCGATAAAGGGCACTAGCACCTCAAGCTAGCGCGTCTGCCATTCCGCCACCCGGACAAGGTGAGCGCCTCGGTTTCCCGCGGCGACGACAGCAACGATACCAGGGGTTCCGGGTGTGTTTCACCTTCGTATGCCGAGCGGGCGGGGGGGCGCCGCGCCTGCGGTGACCTGCCGCTATGACGGTGAGTGATCAGGTCTGGACCTGCGGTCCGCAGACCGGGCCGGCCGGCCGTTGGCGTGCCGTGTCCGTCACTCCGCGTGATGACGGGATGTCCTGGTGTGCCGCCCCGTGGCCCCGGGACGACGGGCGGCCGCGACCCCGGGCGGCCTGGGGCCCGGCCCCGCCGCCCGAGGCTCCCCGAGGGAGCCGACGGGGGTATCCGGGGGTGGATGTCCGGGGTGTCCCGGTGCCGGTGGGGCGGTGGCTTGCCGAGCATGAGGACCGACCATCCCCCCAGCTCCGAACGGAGACGCCCGTGTCCTCATCACCGCCCCGCCGCCGTATCCTCCGCACGGCCGCCGCGACCGCCGTGTCCGGTCTGGTGGTGCCGCCGCTGCTCGGTGCCGCCGGGCCCGTCCGGGCCGACGCCGGTCCGGTCCCGTATCCCGGCTCCGGTACCGGCTCCGTACCCTCCGACGGGCACGGCGGCACGCGGGTCGTCCGGGAGCGGCGGGCCGGGGAGCGGATCGTCGATCTGACCGTCCGCTCCCCCGCCCTGGGCGGCACCGCCGAGGTGCGGCTGCTCGTCCCCGACGGGTGGGACGAGCGCGGCCCCCGGGACCGCTGGCCCGTGCTGTGGCTGCTGCCCGGCGGCAACGCGGAACATCTGTCCTTCACCGACGAGTACGGCCTCCAGCACGAGCCCTCCGTGCGGAAGGTGCTCGTCGTGATGCCGTCGATGCCCTTCTACGGCTTCTACACGGACTGGTGGAACGGCGGCACGGGCGGCCCCCCGGCCGTGGAGTCCTTCCATCTGATGGAGCTGCGGCCGCTGCTGGAGCGGGACTACGGGGCGGGCGCGCGCCGTGCCGTGGCCGGGGAGTCGCAGGGCGGGTACGGGGCCGTGAAGTACGCGGCGCGCCACCCGGGGATGTTCCGCGCCGCGGCGAGTTACAGCGGGTTTCTGCATCCGCTGATGTATCCGGACGCGGTCGTGTGCGGGGCGGAGTACCTGGGTGTCGAGTGGCGGCGGATCTGGGGCGACCCGGTGCGGCAGCGGCACATCTGGGAGGCCAACGACCCGTACCACCTGGCGCGGCGGCTCAGGGGCGTCAGGGTCCACATCGCCGCCGGTGACGGGACACCGGGCCGTCTCGACCCGCCGGACGTCGAACCGGACGAGGACATCCCCGGGTTCGAGGAGCTGGCGCGGCTCTTCCCCCGGGAGGTGATCTCCCTGTCCGAGTCGATCATGGGCGATGAGTCCCGGGCGGTGGCGTACCGGCTCCAGCAGGAGGGGGTACGGGTCAGCACGCACTTCTTCCGCGGTACGCACGCCCCGGCCTACTGGGAGCGGGAGTTGTACGCCACGCTGCCGATGCTGCTCGGAGCACTGCGCGGCCGGTGACCACGCCATACCTGCCGCCGCCCCGCCCGGCGGACCGCCCGGACCGGCGGTGACGGACGGGCGGCGACGGGCGGGGCGGCGGCGGGCACAGCCGCGCCTCAGCAGTCCCGTTTCGCGCGCAGGGAGTGCAGGTGGTCCGCCGAGCGGCGGGCGAAGGAGAGGGAGTCGGCCGGGTTGTCGTGTTCGGCGATCCAGTGGTGCGAGCGGTGGCGGGAGAGGCGTTCGACGCCGCCGATGAAGCGCTGGTAGTCGATGTCGCCGTCGCCGACGTCCGTCATGCGGTAGCCGTCGCGGGTGGACGGGTCGTGTTCGCCGTCCTTGACGTGGAAGAGCGGATAGCGGTGCGGCTGCTTCAGGACGTAGTCGATCGGGTCGAACGGCGCGGGCTTGCCGTCCGGACGGACGCTGAAGCGGAACTGGGCGCAGTAGGCCCAGTAGATGTCCATTTCGAGGGAGACGAGGTGGGGGTCGGTCTCGGCGAGCAGCACGTCGTAGAGGCGGACGTCCGGGCGGTCGCTCGCGAAGGAGAACTCCTCGGCGTGGTTGTGCTGGTAGAAGGTGATGCCGCGCTCCCTGGCCGCGGCGCCGTAGGTGTTGAAGTCCTCGGCGGCGCGCTTCCAGGCGTCGACCGTGTCGCCGTAGCGGAAGGGCCCGCTGGCCGTGCCGATGTGCTTCAGACCCAGCTCGGCGGCGTCGTCCAGGACCCGGTCGAGGCTGGTGGCGAAGGTGTACGCGGCGGGGTCGTCGGAGTAGTAGCCGACGTGGCTGCCGACGGCCCGGAGGCCGCTGTCGCGGACCAGGCGGCGGAGCTCGGGGAGGGTGATGGGGCCGGCCGTGCCCTGGGTGTAGCCGGCGAACTCGATCTCGTCGTAGCCGTACTCCTTCAGTTCCGCGAAGACGCGGGCGAAGCCGGCCGTGGAGACCTGGTCGCGGAGGCTGTAGAGCTGCACGCCGAGCCGGCCGGGCGGCAGCAGCGGCCTGCCGCGGCCGCCGCGGGCGGAGGCTCCGGCGGGGGTGCCGGCCTCCGCGGCGCGGGCCGTTCCGGCACCCGCCGAGCCGAGGAGGGCGGCGGCGGTGGTTCCGGCGGCGACGCCGAGGAATCCGCGGCGGCGGAGGCGCTGGGCGAGTTCGGAGTCGTTCTTCACGGTGACGCTCCTGTCGGGAGGAGGACGGGGTGAGGGGCGCGGCGCCGGGTCGGGGCGCGCGAGGGTGCCGGTCAGGTCAGGTCAGGCCGGCCAGACGGAGGAGGAGGGGTTTGACGGCGGTGGCCTCGACGGGACCGCCTTCGGCGCGGAGGGCGCCCGGGCGGGAGCAGATCAGCACCGGGCCGTCCTCCTCCCGGTCCGGCAGGCGGCCGTGGCTGCCGCGCACCGGTGACGGATCGAGGGGGACGACGGCCATCCGGTAGCGCATCCCCAGCTTCTTGCGGGCCAGCGCGGCCCCGGCGCGCAGCCGCACGTAAGGGTCCTCCGGGTCCATGAACAGCTCGGCCGGGTCGTAGCCGGGTTTGCGGTGGATCTCCACGAGGCGGGCGAAGTCGGGGGCGCGGGCGTCGTCCAGCCAGTAGTAGTACGTGAACCAGGCGTCGGGTTCGGCGACGGCGACCAGTTCGCCGGAGCGCGGGTGGTCCAGACCGTGGGCCTTCTTGCCCTCGTCGTCCAGGAGTTCGGCGATGCCGGGGAGGCCGGTGAGGGCTTCGCGGACGGCGGCCGTCTCCCCCGGGTCGCCGGGGCGGCGGATGTAGACGTGCGCCAGCTGGTGGTCGGCCACGGCGAAGGCGCGGGAGGTCCAGGGGTCGAGGTACTCCATGCCGTCCTGGGTGTGCACCTCCAGGAGGCCGGCGCGGCGCAGGGCGCGGTTGATGTCGACGGTGCGGCTGACGCGGGTGATGCCGTACTCGGAGAGCGCGACGATCGTCGCCCCGGCGGCCCGGGCCTCGTCGAGGAGCGGGACGAGGGCGGTGTCGAGGGCGGTGGCGGCGGCGTGGGAGCGGGGGTCGTCGGGGCCGTACCGCTGGAGGTCGTAGTCGAGGTGCGGGAGGTAGCAGAGGGTGAGGTCGGTGGGGCGGGTGCGCATGAGGTGGCGGGTGGCGTCGATGATCCACCGGCTGGAGCTGAGATCGGCGCCGGGGCCCCAGAAGTGGAAGAGCGGGAACGTCCCGAATTTCTCGGTGAGTTCGTCGCGGAGGCCGGTGGGGCGGGTGTAGCAGTCCGGTTCCTTGCGGCCGTCGGCGTAGTAGACGGGGCGCGGGGTGACGGTGATGTCGGTGTCGGCGCCCATCGCGTACCACCAGCAGACGTTGGTGACGGTGTAGCCGGGATGCACACGGCGGGCCGCGTCCCAGAGCTTGTCGCCGCCGACGAGACCGTTGTGCTGCCGCCACAGCAGCACCTCGCCCTGCTCGCGGAAGTACCAGCCGTTGCCGACGATGCCGTGCTCGGCGGGCAGGGCTCCGGTCAGGAACGTCGACTGGGCGGCGCAGGTGACCGCCGGGAGGACGGTCTTCAGGGGCGCGCGGTCGCCGGTCTCGGCCAGCTCGCGGAGGTTGGGCATATGGGCGAGGAGCCGGGGGGTGAGGCCGACGACGTCGAGGACGAGCAGACGGCGGGGCCAACCCGCCCGCGTCGTCGGGGTGCTGCGGGCGGGGCCCGGGGTACCGGCGGGGTCACGGCAGCCCCTTGAGGCCGAGGTCGGTCAACAGGTCGCGCACGAGGCAGAGTTCGGCGGCGATGCCCTCGGCGAGCCGGGCCCGGGAACGGGGGCGCAGCTCGGGCGGCAGGGCCTGCCAGGTGTAGGTCTCCCCTCCAGATGGCGGGTGAGGGGCGCCGGGCCGCCGACGAGCCGGGTGAGGGTGTCGCGGAGGACGGGGAGGGTCGAGGTCAGCGGGGCAGCGGTGCGGCGTGCAGGGGGGTGGAGGTGGACCCGCCAGGGGCCGGCGGTGGGGAGAGCGGGGGCGGAGGGCCGGGGTGGGGAGGGCCGGGGCGGGGAGGCCCGGGGCGGGGAGGGCCGGGGTGGGGCTGCCGGCTCCGTCGCTCCGGGCGGGCGGTTCGGCGGGCAGGCCCAGGGCCTCGTCCAGGTCGTCGGTGCCGGTGACCTCCCCCGACCGGGTGCGGGTGCGGGTCTGGTGGAGGAAGCGCGGTTCGGCGAAGGTGGCGAGAGCCGCCCGTACGTCCTCCCGTCCGGGGTTATCGGCGTGCAGCGCCGCCGACAGCTGAGCCTTGACGACGGGGATGCCCGCCCCGGCGAGCGCGTCCAGGGCCGGGCCGGGTTCCTCGAACTCGGTGGCGAGGTGGCAGGTGTCCACGCAGACGCCGATGCGGTGGGACGGCGGGCATCCCCGGCCACTGAGCGCGGTCACCGCGTCGGCGGTGGTGGCGACGGTGCAGCCGGGTTCCGGTTCGAGGCCGATGCGGATGGAGGTGCCGGTGAGGTCCTGGAGGGCGTCGAGCCGCTGGGCGAGCAGGGTGAGGGCCCGGCGGGCGGTGCGCTCCGAGGCGGCGTTGTAGGGGGTGCGCCAGGCGAGGGGCAGGGTGGAGATGGTGCCCTCGGGCTCGTCGTCGGGGAGCAGCCCGGCGAGGAGGCGGGCGAGGTCGGTGGTGTGGCCGAGGCGTTCCGGTTCCGTCCAGTCGGGGCGGTACACGCGGTACTTGACCCGCTCGGCGCCGAAGCCCGCGTACGGGAAGCCGTTGAGGGTGACGACCTCCAGGCCGCGGCGGTCGAGCTCGGAGCGGAGGGTGCGCAGCGCGGCCGGGTCGGCGACGAGCGCGCGGGCGGCGTCGCGGGCCAGCCAGAGGCCGATGCCGAGCCGGTCCCGGCCGAGGCGGCGGCGTACGGGTTCGCAGTGCTCGCGGAGCTGGCGGAGCACGCCGTCGAGGGTCTCCGCCGGGTGAACGTTGGTGCAGTACGCGAGGTGGACGGTCGAGCCGTCGGGATGCCGGAAGCGCACGGGTCAGGAGCCTCCCCGGAGTATGGAGTTGCCCTCGTGGGTGGCGGCGCCCGCGGCCGGGCCGGGGGCGGCCGTGTCGAGCCGGCCGCTCTGCCCGTAGAAGGCCACGGGGTTGCGCCACAGGACCTGGTCGACCTCGTCCTCGGTGAATCCGGCGGCGAGCATCGCGTCGCCGGCCTGCCGGGTCGTCAGAGGGTCGCTGCGGCCCCAGTCGGCGGCGGAGTTGACGAGCATGCGTTCGGTGCCGTGGGAGCGGAGGATCCGGACCATGCGGGCGGGGTCCATCTTGGTGTCGGGATAGAGGGAGAAGCCGAGCCAGCAGCCGCTGTCCCGGGCCTCGTCGACGGTCGTCTCGTTGAGGTGGTCGAGCAGGACGAGTCCGGGAGCCAGGTCCGACGCGCGGACGGCGTCGAGGGTGCGGCGGAGGCCGGCGGCCTTGTCGCGGTGCGGAGTGTGGACCAGGGCGGGCAGTTCGTGGTCGGCGGCCAGCTGGAGCTGGGCCTCCAGGGCGGCGTCCTCGGCGGGCGTCATCGAGTCGTAGCCGATCTCCCCGACGGCGACGACCGAGTCCTTGACGAGATAGCGCGGCAGTTCGTCCAGGACGGGGGCGCAGCGCGGGTCGTTGGCCTCCTTCGGGTTGAGGGCGATCGTGCAGTGGTGCGCGATGCCGTACTGGGCGGCGCGGAACGGCTCCCAGCCGAGGAGCGCGTCGAAGTAGTCGAAGAAGCTGGCGGGTGCGGTGCGGGGCTGGCCGAGCCAGAAGGACGGCTCGACGACGGCGCGGACGCCCGCCGCGTACATGGCCTCGTAGTCGGCGGTGGTGCGCGAGGTCATATGGATGTGCGGGTCGAAGATACGCATCGCTGGGTCAGGGCTCCTCTGTCGCGGCGGGCTCCGTGGGGGACGGCTCGGTCGCGGCCGGCTCCGGCTCCGTCCCCGTCTCGGTCTCCGTCCCCGGTGCCGTCAGGGCCAGGACGTGGTGGAGGTCCGGAGGGACGGGGCGGCCGGCCGCGGTGCGCTCGCGGGCGTAGTCGGTGAGCATCCGGGCCAGCTCGGCATCGCCGCGGGCCCGGCCCGCGAGACCGGCGACGGCGGCGACCGGCACCTCGGTGAACAGGCACTTCAGCACGGCGTGCCGCCAGGCGTGCGGGGCGAGGTGCCGCGCCGCGTACGGGCCGACGGCGGCGGCGATCAGCCGGGTGTCGTTCGCCCGGAGCGCGTCCTCGATCAGGGGGACGGCCTCGGGCCCGGTGCCCGGGAGATACGGCAGAGCCAGCAGGACGGCACGGCGCTCGGCGGCGGTGCCCTGGTGGTAGAGGCGGTCGAGCGTGCCGGGGGTGGCGCGGGCGGCGCGGAGGAGGAGGACACGGGCGGTGTCGGTGGGGTCGGTGAGCCCGGCGAGGCCGGTGAGGCCGGCTGCCCCGGACAGGCCGGTGGGGTCGGTGACGCCGACGGATTCGGGCGGGCCGGTGGGATCGGCGGGGGCGGCCGGACCGGGGGCGGTGGCCGGGCCGGGACGGGTATCGGAGTCGGTGCGGCCGGCGGAGTCGGTGCGTGCGCCCGGGCCGGAGGCCGGGGCCGGTCCGGGGCGAGCGCGGGCGCCGGGGTCGCGGCCGATGTGGCGTCCGGCGGCGGCGAACCGGAGTTCCCAGGCCGGGAGCCGGGTCCGGGCCGGTGGCGCCTGGGCCTCTCCGGCCGCGGAGCCCGGCGCCGGGTGTGAGGGGGCACGTCCGGCGACCGCGGCTTCCGCCGCCGCCTCCGCCGCGGCAAGAGCCGCGTTCAGCCATTCCCGTGCCGGGGCGGACAGGCGGGCGCGGAGACGCTCGCGCGGTTCGGCGAGGCCGGGGGCGGCGGACCCTGCGCCGGCTGACCCGGGACTGGCGGATCCGGCTTCGGCTGATCCGGGGTTCGCGGTCTCGGGGACGCCGGATGCGGCGTGGGCGTCACCGGGGTCGGCGGTGCCTGGGCCGGCCGAACCGGGGGCGCCGTCACCGGAGTTGGTGACGGGCGAGTCGGCGGATCCGGAATGGCCGGTCCCGGTGCCTGTTTCTTTGCCGGTGCCGGTGCCGGTGCCGGTGCCGGTCTCGGTTCCGGGTGCGGCTTCGGTTGCCGTCTCGGTCGCGGTGGGACGGCCCGGGGTGGAGCCGGATGGCATCAGCGTCCTCCTCCTGTCGCGGAGCCGGAGAGCCTGGAGGGGCGGCCGGGGAGCGAACGCGGTCCCGCGTGCCGCCCGGGCACGCGGCCGGCCGGGTGGGGCGCGGCGGGCGGGGCCGGCGGCCCGGTCTGCAGGGGCGGGCGGTGTCCGCCGGGCCGGCGTGGCGTGCCCGGGCCTCGGCGTCCGCCCGTACGAGGAAGTCGTGGGAGGAGCGGGCGAGTTCGGGGCCCCGGTGGGAGTCGCGGGGCAGTTCGACGCCGACCAGCCCTCCGTACCCCACCGCGCGCAGCGCCGCGAGCACCGGCGGGAAGTCGATCTCGCCCTCCCCGAAGGGGAGATGCTCGTGGACCCCGCGCCGCATGTCCTCGATCTGGACGTGCCGCAGCCAGGGCGCGACCGCCCGTACGCAGGCGGCGGGCGGCTCCGGTTCGAGACACTGGCAGTGGCCGATGTCCAGGGTGATGCCGAGGGCGTCCGGGGCGCCGAGTGCCGTGCGCAGCCGATGGAATCCGGCGATGTCGGAGAGGAGATGGCCGGGTTCGGGCTCGACGGCGAGCGGGGTTCCGGCGGCCGCGGCGGCGTCCACGACCGGGGCCATCGACTCGGCGAGGCGCTGCCAGGCGGTGTCCTCGGACACCCCCGGCGGGACGACGCCGCTGAAGCAGTGCACGGCGTGCGCGCCGAGGTCCGCCCCGGCCCGGACCGCCTTGAGCAGCAGGGCGATACGGGCGCCCCGCGCCTCGGGGTCCGGGTCCAGCAGGGTGGGGTGGTGCTTGCGGCGCGGGTCGAGGACGTACCGGGCGCCGGTCTCGACGGTGACGGACAGGCCCAGGCGGTCGAGTCGGTGTGCCACCCGGCGGGTGCGGGCGGCCAGGTCGGGTGCGAGCGGGTCGAGGTGCATGTGGTCGAGCGTCAGCCCGACGCCCTGGTAGCCGAGATCGGCGAGGAGGCCGAGGGCGTCGTCGAGACGGAGATCGGTGAGGCCGTTGGTGCCGTAGGCGAAGCGCGGTGCCGGTTCGTCCGCGGCGGCCGGGTTCCGCGCCCCCGCGGCCCCGGTGGCTTCGGGGTCTCCGGAGGATCCGGCGGCTCGGCGGGGCCCGGTGGCTCCACCGGCCGCACCGGCCGCACCGGTTCGGCTGGATCGCTCGGCTCGGTCGGTCCCGGTGGCTTCGGGGTCCGCGGCAGCTCGACCGGTCGCGGCGGCTCCACCCGCCTGGTCGGCCCCGGCGGCTCGGCCGGCACCCGTGGCCCCGGTGGCCCCGCCGGATCGGCCGGTCCCGGGGTGGTGTGCGGACGGGTCGGGCGTGGAGATCACGTGGGGCTCACCTTCCGGGACAGCCGGCGGGCCAGCGGCACCAGTGCGAGCAGGGCGGTGGCGGTTCCGGTCCGCCCCGCGCGGGCCGCGAGCGACGCCTGGAGCGGGATCATGGCGCGGATGCCGCCGCCCACGGCCCGCTGGTAGAAGTGCGGCGAGGGGTTCAGCGCGGCGTGGAGGAGCGGGCGCGCGGCCGTGGCGCCGTACAGGGCGGCGAACGCGGCACCGGCCGAATGGCGGTCACCGCCCGGCGCGGGCGGGCCGCGGTCCGGCGGCGCGGGGGCGGTGGGGCTGGGCGGCGCGGGGGCGGTCCGGCGGACACCCGGGAGCCCCGGCGGCGCGGCGCGTCGAGCCAACTCGCCCTGTCCGGCGCGGGGTTGCGACCGGCGGAGCGGGCGATACCGCCCACGGCGGCCAGTGCGGCGAGCGGCAGCGCCGTCGAACCGCCCGTCGTCTCGCGCCGGGAGACGAGGGTGACGCCGTAGGTGTGGGCGGCGAGCAGCGCGGCGGAGGTCAGCGCCTGGCGCGTCACCCGCGCGGCGCCGTTCCCCGTCCCCGGCCCTGTCCCCGGCCTTCCGGTCCGGGCGCGCACGGGGAGCAGTCGTCCACGGGACGGGCGCGGGGCGGCGGCATCGGCACGGGCGGCTGCCGTGGCCGTGGCAGCGGTGCCGAGGAGCAGGTCCAGGCCCCGGGCCGCGGCCATGGCGGCCGGTCCCGCCGGGGTGTTCTTCAGCCACAGGTCGTAGGCCCACACGGTGCCCGCCAGGGTGGTGGCGGTGGCCAGGGCCGGGCGGCCCGCCGCCGCGGCGAGGCCCAGCCCCGCCGCCGTCAGTCCGGCCGCCGTTCCCAGGGCGGCCCCGGGCGCGATCCGGCTGGACGGGATCGGGCGGTGCGGGCGCTCCCCGGCGTCGAGGGCACGGTCGGCCCAGTCGTTGAGCGCCATGCCCGCCTCGTAGAGGCAGAGGGAGGCGCAGACGGCCAGGGCGGTGCCGCGGTTCGCGCGGTGCCCGGCGGCCGCCGCGCCCGCGAGGGCGTCCCCGGGAACGCTGAACACCGCCGGGACGCGCAGCAGTTCGGCCCAGGCCCGGCCCTGGTTCCGGCTGCCGCACGAGCCCCGGTCCGACGGCCGGTTCCGCTCCTCGTTCGGGTCCTTGTCCGGGCTCGGCGGGGCGGCGTCCGATGCCCCTGCGAGCGCGGATCCTGTCGCCGGGGCCTCGGAGGTGCCGGCGCCCGCCGCGGCTGCGGCGCCACCGGACGCGGCCCGAACGGCACCGTCTGCGGAGGAGTCGATTCCGCCGGCCTCGCGCTCGGGGGGACCCTGCCCGGGCGGAGCGTGGCCTTGCCGGTCCTGTCCGCGTGCCGCACCGTCCTCGGGAGCCGGGGACGGGCCGCCGCGGCCGTTCACGGAAGGGTCCGGAGCCGTCCCGCCGGCCCCGGGCTCGCCGTCCACGGTGTCGCCGGGTCCTGAGGGTCCCGGGTGTCCGGCGGCGCCCGTCCCGTCCTTCCCCATCCCGGGTGTGGGGGAGGCCGGTGGAGGGGCACCGGCCGGTTCTCCGGGCACCTCCCCGGGTCGCCGGCCGGGACCGTCCACCCGGGCCCCGTGCCCGGAGGGCCCGCCGGGACCGCTCCCGGCGGTGCCGGAATCCCCTGGGACGGGTGCCCGGCCCGCGACGTCCCGTCCGCCCTCGGCCGGGCCGGAGTCCGCTCCCTGCCCCGGCTCCCGGGCGGGGCCCGGTTCCGGCGCGGGACCCGGCTCCGACCGGCCCGGGGCGGTGGGCCGGTCCGGGTGGCCGGGCCCGTCCGTGGGTCTGCTCAGTTCCGTCATGTGCGGGGTGCGGCCCGCCGGGGCGCGGCCGTTGGCGCGCCCCGGGAAGCGGCCCGGTTCCGTCATCCGTCCGCCCCCAGCCGCTCGGCGAGGGTCAGCAGGTCACGCCACTGCTCGGAGAGGCCCGCCGGGCCGTCGTCCGGGTCCTTGAAGTAGAAGCCGAGGCCAGGCACCGGGCCGGACATCCCGGCGGCGTGCGCGGCGGCCGCCAGCCGGGCCAGGTCGAGGACGAGCGGGGCGGCCAGCGCCGAGTCGCAGCCCTGCCAGATGGTCTGGAGGACCATCCGGGAGCCGAGGAAGCCGTCGAAGGCGATGTGGTCCCAGGCGGTCTTCCAGTCGCCGAGCGCCGGTACGTCGTCGATGTGCACCTCGCCCTCGGGCACCGTGCCGAGCGTGTCGGCCAGGACCCGTTCCTTGCCCGCGTTCTTGGCGGCCGCGGCGGCCGGGTCGGCCAGGGCCGCGCCGTCGCCGCCGCCGAGCAGATTGCTGCCGGACCAGGCCCGTACGGTCAGGGCGCGCTGCAGGAACATCGGCGCCAGGACGGAACGGAGCAGGGTCTGGCCGGTCTTGCCGTCCCGGCCCGCGTACGGCAGTCCGGACGCGGCCGCGAGCCCGGCGAGGGCCGGGTGGTGCAGCCCCGTGGACGGCGTGAAGTTGACGTACGGGCAGCCGGCGCGCAGTGCGGCGGCGGCGTAGAGGGAGCTGGGCGGCAGCCGGTCGTCGCCGGGGCCGGGCGCGGGCTCGGTGGAGGCGACGTTCACGACGACGGCGCGGGCGAGTCCGTGCTCCCGGACGAACGCGCTGAGGTCGGCCGCGAAGTCCGCGATCAGCTCCTCGTCGCTCCGGGTCTCGCCGGGCTGCGGGCCGCCGGCGCGGATCGCCGCGTCGGCGGCGGCGAGTTCGGCGCGGACGGCGGCGGGCAGGCCGTGCGGCAGCACACCGCCCTCGGCGAGCGCCTCAGCCCGCTTCGGGAGAGGGCAGGCGTGGGTGTCGTGCCCGCCGAACACCAGGCTGTCCAGCGGGGGGAGGCCGCTGCCGGCGAAGGGCGGGGTCTCGGTGACCATGCCGGTCGGCGGGTGCAGTCCGGCGGCGAGCGCGGCGGCGCCGGCGACGGTCGTGGTGGCGACGGACCCCCGCGCCCCGATCAGCCACACGCCGGTGCGGGGCCGGTGCGGGCCGTCGCCCCGGCCCGGACCGGCGTGCGGGTGCGGTGTCCGCCGCTCCCCGGTAACCGGGTGGACGACGCGCCGCCGCCCGCCGCCGGGACGGCCGGGCCGTGCTCGGGTGACCGTCCCGGCTGCCGCCCTCGCCGTGGGGGCGGGCGGCGCCGTGGCCGGGGCCGGAGGGTCGGGCTGTTCGTCACTGGCTGCCTCCCAGGGAACGGGCGCTGTGCGGCGCGCGGCGTGCGCTGTGCGGCCGGCGGGCACGGGTGCGGCGGTGCGGCGGTGCGGCGGTGCGGCGGTGCGGCGGTGCGGCGGTGCGGCGGTGCGGCGGTGCGGAACGAGCCGGGCGGGCCGGTGGACTCGGTGAATCGTGAGTCCGGTGAACGCGTGAGGCGGTGAACTCGTCAACGGTGGACCGGTGAACCGGCCCGGTGGAACGGGCTGTTACGGGCGGACGGAATGCCTCGGGATCACTCCCGTGGCTCCCTGGCCGGGCCCCGGCCCGGGGCCCGGACCCGGCAGGTGCGCCGGGACGGGGCTGAGCGGTGGCCCGGCCGTCCCGGGCCACCGTGGGATTACTGCCCACCTCCGTCCGGGAGTTCCCTGATCCGGATGTTCCGGAACGACACCTCGTCGCCGTCGCCGTGGTTCTGCAGGCCGATGTGGCCCTCGCGGAGACTGCGCGCCGGGTCGGTGTTGGTGAAGTCGTTGACGAGGACGCCGTTCAGCCATACCCGCAGCCGTTCGCCCTCGACCCGGATCTCGAAGGTGTTCCACTCACCCGGCGGGTTGAGCGCCCCGTCCCGGGCCTCGATGTCGGCGGACTGGACTCCGTAGACGGCGCCCGTGGTCCGGTCGGGTGCGTCGCTGGCGTCGATCTGGATCTCGTAGCCCTGCTCCACGGCCGTCCAGGGGTCGTCGGAGGCCGGGAAGCCGACGAAGACGCCGGAGTTGTCGTCGCCGGACATGCGCCAGTCGAGCTTGAGCGAGTACGCGGCGAACTCCCGCTCCCCGTACCAGAGGAGGCCCATGCCGCCGGAGGAGGTGAGCGTGGAGCCGTCGGTCCCGTCGGGGATGAAGGAGCCCGGGCCGGCCTGGCGCCAGGCGTCGAGGCCGGCGCCGGTGCCGTCGAAGAGCGGGGTGTAGCCGGTCTCGGGCCGGCAGTCGGCCGCCGCGTCGCCGGTGGCGTAGCGGATGCCGCCGAGGAGGTGGGCGAGGAAGGCCGGTTCGGTGTAGGACTCCTTGGTGTGGCCGAGGCCGGTGTAGAAGGCGCGGCCGCCCTCGTACTCCTGGCACCAGGCGATGGGGTGGTCCCCGTCCATGGTGCCGCCGCGGTACGAGGACTCGTCCAGGCTCGCGAGCACCCGGGCGGTGTCGCGGGGGTTGGTGCGGTAGTTGTACCACTCGTCGGTGCGGTCCCAGGTGGGGCCGAGGTGCGCGGTGGCGGCGTGGGCCCGGTCCTCGACGAGGACGGTGGCGGGCTGGATCTCCGGGTGGCTCTCGAAGTAGGCGCCGGCCAGGCCGCCGTAGAAGGGCCAGTCGTACTCGGTGTCGGCGGCCGCGTGGACGCCGGCGTAGCCGCCGCCGCTGCCGATGTAGCCCTCGAACGCCCGCTGCTGCTCCGCGTCGAGGACGTCTCCGGTGGTGGAGAGGAAGACGACGGCGTCGTAGCGGCCGAGGTTCTCGGGGGTGAAGGCGGCGGCGTCCTCGGTGGCGTCGACCAGGAAGCCGTTCCGCGCGCCGAGGTCCTGGACGGCGGCGATGCCGTCGGGGATGGAGTCGTGGCGGAAGCCGGCCGTCTTGGAGAAGACCAGGATCCGCGTGCTGTCGTCGTCGGCGGCGCGCTGCGGCGCCGCGCTGCCGGGAAGGGCCATGGCGCCGAGCATAAGCACGGCGGAGAGCAGCAGCGCGGCCCAGCGGCCGGGGGTGTTGCGGAGGGCCGGTGGTGGGAGGGCGGTGCGGTGGGTGGCCGCCTGGCGGCGGGCGGGGGTGAGGGGACGGGCGCCGGGTGCGGGGGTGCATGGGGGTGCTCCTTCCTCCGGGCGGCGAGGCGGGTGCGGCCCCGGCCCGGGTGTTCCCGGGGCGGTGGGGCCGGGCCGTCCGCCCTGGGCGCGGGGTCGGCCGGTGGTGCGGTCGGCGGCCCGCCGCCGGAGGGCGGCGGGCCGGGTCGCGGTGCGTCCTGTGTGGTGCGGCGGTGCGGTGCTACGTGACGTGGGGTGCGTGGTGGTGCGGGTGTGCGGTGGTGCGGGGTACTCCGGGGTGGGCGGTCCTCACGGACCGCCCACCGTTCGGTGCGGGCCCCGGCCGGGCCGGCTCATCGCCGTCCCGGCCGGTCAGGAGCCGGTCGGGCCCGGGCCCAGCCCCGGCACCGACCCGTTCAGCCGGTGCTGAAGGTGAAGTCGTCCACCTCGAACAGCGGGCCGTCACCGGAGCCCTTGGCGACCAGGTAGAGCGTCGTGGTCTTCCCGGGCGCCCCCGTCAGTTCGGCGGTGACGTCCTCGTAGCTCTCCCAGCCGCCGGTCGCCGGGACCTCCGCCGAGCCGAGGAGGGTGCCGGCCGGTGAGCCGCTGCGGATCTCGAGCGTGCCGCCCGCGCCGCCGGAGGCGACCCGCGCGGTGAGACCGGTGGCGTCCGCCAGCAGATACGGTTCGAAGGCGATCCAGTCACCGTCGTCCAGGGAACCGGCCACCCGGCCGCCGTGGGCGCCCTCGCGCTCGGTGGTCTCGGCACCCTGCGTGTCGCCGTAGTGCTCGGCCTGGCGGTGCTTCGGCTGGACGACGTTGCGGTCGTTGCCGGTGAGCGCGGGCTGGCCGCCCCCGCCGTTGTCCGTGAACGCGGCGTCGAAGACCCCGAAGATGTTGGCGTTGGGGTCGTGTTCGCCGTCCGCCGAGGTCTTCAGGGTGCCGGAGCAGCCCTTGGCCGAGGTGACGGGGTGGCCGTGGCTGTCGTGGCCGAGGATGTGCGTGACCTCGACCTTCGAGCAGTCGATCTCGCCGTCCTCCGGGTCGGTCACCGTCACCTTGAACGGGATCTCGTCGCCGAAGGTGAACAGCTGGCCGTCGCCCGGGAGTTCGAGGGTGACGGTCGGGGCGGTGTTGCCGACGGTGAGGTGGACGCTCGCGGAGCCCGAGCGGCCCGAGGGGTCGGTCGCGGTGACGGTGGCGGTGTAGGTGCCGTTCTCGCGGTAGGTGTGGTTGGGGTCGGCGTACTCCGAGGTGGCGCCGTCGCCGAAGTCCCAGTGGTAGGTCAGCTCGTCGCCGTCGGCGTCCTTGGTGCCCTCGGCGGAGAACTTCACTTTCAGCGGGGCCTGGCCGGAGGTGCGGTCGGCGGCGGCCTCGGCGACCGGCGAGTGGCCGCCGGTGGCGTTCTCGATGCGGTAGAGGGCGGAGTTCTCGTCGCCGCCGAACCAGGAGAGGCCGTAGTCGAGGACGTACAGGGCCCCGTCCGGGCCGAAGGCCATGTCCATGATCTGGGTGCCGGACCAGGGGACGTCGTTGATGGACTCGACCGTCCCGTCCGCGCCGTGTTCGATCCGCTTGATCCACTGGCGGCCGAACTCCCCGGCGAAGAAGTCCCCGTCATAGGCCTCCGGGAACTTGACCGGCGAGTCGAGGTCCGCGTCGTAGCGGTAGACGGGGCCGCCCATCGGGGATTCGGAGCCGTAGCCGAACTCCGGTACGGAGCCGTTGTCGTACGGGATCCAGGCCGGCTGGGCGGCGGGCAGCTCGGTGAGGCCCGTGTTGTGCCGGGAGGTGTTGCGGGGCGCGGAGCAGTCGAAGGTCTCACCGGGTGTGCCGGTGGCGAAGTCGTAGTCCCGGTAGGGCTCGTTGTCGCCGACGCAGTACGGCCAGCCGAAGTTGCCGGGGGCGGTGACGCGGGTGAACTCGACCATGCCGGCCGGGCCGCGGTCCGGGTCGGCGGCGCCCGCGTCGGGGCCGTAGTCACCGACGTAGACGATGCCGGTGGGCCGGTCGACGCTCATCCGGAAGGGGTTGCGGAAGCCCATCGCGTAGATCTCGGGGCGGGTCTTCTCGGTGCCCGGGGCGAAGAGGTTGCCGTCCGGGATCGTGTACGAACCGTCGTCCGCGACCTTGATCCGCAGGATCTTGCCCCGCAGGTCGTTGGTGTTGCCGGAGGTGCGGCGGGCGTCGTAGGCCGGGTTGCGGTCCGCGCGGTCGTCGAGGGGCGAGTAGCCGTCGGAGGCGAAGGGGTTGGAGTCGTCGCCGGTGGAGAGGTAGAGGTTCCCCTCGGCGTCGAAGTCGATGTCGCCGCCGACGTGGCAGCAGATGCCGCGGGTGGCGGGGACGTCGAGGACCTTCTTCTCGCTGGCGGTGTCCAGCGTGCCGTCCTCGTTCAGGACGAAGCGGGAGAGCCGGTTGACGCCCTCGTACGGGGCGAAGTCCTCCGCGCTGCCGTTGTCCGGGGCGTCGCCGCCGGGGGTGTCGAGCTTGGGCGCGTAGTAGAGGTAGACCGCCCGGTTGTCGGTGAAGTCCGGGTCGACGGCGACGCCTTGGAGACCTTCCTCGTCGTGCGAGTAGACGGGGAGCTTCCCGGAGACCTCGGTGTTCCCGGCGGCGTCGGTGATGCGTAAGGTGCCGTCGCGCGAGGTGTGCAGGACCGAGCGGTCGGGCAGCACGGCGAGGGTCATGGGCTCGCCGGTCTCGGCCACGCCCTTGGCGAGGGTGACCTGCTGGAAGTCCTCCGCCGCGGGGGCCTGCCCGGCGCGTTCGCCGGAGGCGGGGCGGCGCCCGAGGGCGGGGCGGTGAGGGCGAGGGTGGCTCCGGCGAGCAGTGAACTCGTCAGCAGCGCGAGGGACTTGCGGAGTCTGAGCCGTTTCCTGTGCACGGATGTCCTCCGGAGGATGACGGTGTGTGACAGGCGCGCGCCGTCGCGCCGTGGGGCGGGTGCAGATGCGGGGCGGGTGCGGGACGGTGGGGCGGGGTACCGGCCCGGCGGGTACGTCGTACCACCGGATCACCGTGACCGGTACATCTCAAGGACCGTAGCTTTGTTCGTCCTTTTCGGAAACCCCTTTGACACACATCAGCCACGCCTTCTTCCCGATCCTGGACAAAGAGCGGGAGGAGGGCGGACGGAAGCCGGCGGCCGCCTGAATTGACCGGTCGCCCGGACTGGGGATTCTTTGATCGCGGGCACCACGGACGGTGGCCCCCTCGCAGGATCGGCCCATGGCCGCTGCCCGTCTGGCAGCCTCGCGCATCGGCGGACAGCGAGCAACAGGGTTTGAAGTCAGTGCCCGGCGCCCAGGGCGTCGGCCCGCCCGGCGGCCGTGGGGGTGGTCGCCGGACGGGCCGCACCCCGCCGGCGGCGGAGGGTGCCGCCGTGGGCCGGGGCCCGCGCGGGGGCGAAGCGCGGGCCCGGCCGGTGCGGTGCTGTGTGGCGACCGGGCCCGGCGGGCGGGCCGCCGGGGTATCAGGCCGTTCAGTCGTCCCCGCCGCCGAAGGCCGCGTCGAAGCTCGCGGACGGCGGGTCGAAGTCGTACGCCTTGAGGTGGCGCAGGGCCTCGGGGGCGCCGGTGAGGCGGTCCATGCCGGCGTCCTCCCACTCGACCGATATCGGGCCGTCGTAGCCGATGGACCGGAGCATCCGGAAGACGTCCTCCCACGGCACGTCGCCGTGGCCGGCGGAGACGAAGTCCCAGCCGCGGCGGGGGTCGCCCCAGGGGAGGTGGGAGCCGAGGCGGCCGTTGCGGCCGTCGAGGCGCTTGCGGGCCTCCTTGCAGTCGACGTGGTAGATCCGGTCGCGGAAGTCCCAGAGGAAGCCCACCGGGTCGAGGTCCTGCCAGACGAAGTGGCTGGGGTCGAAGTTGAGTCCGAAGGCGGGGCGGTGGTCCACGGCCTCCAGGGCGCGGTGGGTGGTCCAGTAGTCGTAGGCGATCTCGCCGGGGTGGACCTCGTGGGCGAAGCGGACGCCCTCCGCGTCGTAGACGTCGAGGACGGGGTTCCAGCGTTCCGCGAAGTCCTCATAGCCGCGTTCGATCATCTGGGGCGGGGCGGGCGGGAACATCGCCACCAGGTGCCAGATGGCGGAGCCGGTGAAGCCGATGACGGTGCGGACGCCGAAGGCGGCGGCGGCCCGGGCGGTGTCGGCCATCTCGGCGGCGGCGCGCCGCCGTACGCCCTCCGGTTCGCCGTCGCCCCAGATGCGGCCGGGGAGGATGGCCCGGTGGCGCTCGTCGATGATGGCGTCGCAGACGGCCTGGCCGACGAGGTGGTTGGAGATCGCGTGGCAGGTGAGGCCGTACTTCTCCAGCAGGGCGTGGCGGCCGGCGAGGTAGTCCGGCTCGGACAGCGCCCGGTCGACCTCGAAGTGGTCGCCCCAGCAGGCCAGTTCGAGGCCGTCGTAGCCGAAGTCGCGGGCGTGCCGGCAGACCTCCTCCAGGGGCAGGTCGGCCCACTGGCCGGTGAAGAGGGTGAACGGTCGGGTCATCGGGGCCTCCCTCAGGCGAGGGCGGGGAGGACGGGGGCGGGCTCGACGGGTGTGTAGCGGCTCTCGTGCCGGGCGCTCTCCTCGACGGCCGCGAGGACCCGCTGCACCTGCAGCCCGTCGGCGAACGACGGCCGGGGGTCGGTGCCCGCGGCGATGGCGTGCACCAGGTCGCGGGCCTGGTGGACGAAGGTGTGCTCGTAGCCGAGGCCGTGGCCGGGCGGCCACCACGCCTCCAGATACGGGTGCTCGGGTTCGGTGACGAGGATGCGGCGGAAGCCGGAGACCGCGGCCTCCTCCGTGTGGTCGTGGAAGCAGAGCTCGTTGAGGCGTTCGAGGTCGAAGAAGAGCGAGCCGAGGGCGCCGTTGAGTTCGATGCGCAGGGCGTTCTTGCGCCCGGCGGCGACCCGGGTGACCTCGAAGGAGGCCAGCGCCCCGGAGGCCAGCCTGCCGGTGAAGAGGGCCGCGTCGTCCACGGTGACCGGGCCGCGCCCCGCGCCGTCCGCCGCCGCGGACAGGCCGTGCGCGGCGCCCGGCAGCGGCCGTTCCTTCACGAAGGTCTCGGTGAGCGCGGAGACCCCGGCCAGGTGTTCGCCCGTCAGGTGCTGTGCGAGGTCGACGATGTGCGCGCCGAGGTCGCCGAGCGCGCCGGAGCCCGCGCGCTCCTTCCGCAGCCGCCAGACGAGGGGGAACTCCGGGTCGGTGATCCAGTCCTGGAGGTAGGTGACGCGGACGTGCCGCAGGGTGCCCAGCCGGCCCGACGCGACCAGCCGCCGGGCGAACGCCAGGGCGGGCACCCGGCGGTAGTTGAAGCCGACCATGGCGAGCCGGCCGCGCTCCCGGGCGCGGTCGGCCGCCTCCACCATGGCCTCGGCCTCGGCGACCGTGTTGGCGAGCGGCTTCTCGCACAGCACGTGCTTGCCGGCCTCCAGGGCCGCGATGGCGATCTCCGCGTGGCTGTCGCCCGGGGTGCAGATGTCGACGAGCTGGACGTCGTCGCGGGCGATCAGCGCACGCCAGTCCGTCTCGGTGGCGGCCCAGCCGTGCCGGTGGGCCGCCGCCCGCACCGCGGCCGGGTCGCGCCCGCAGACGGCGGCCATCACCGGCGTCAGCGGGAGGTCGAAGACCCGGCCCGCGGTGCGCCACCCCTGGGAGTGGGCGGCGCCCATGAAGGCGTAGCCGACCATGCCCACCCCGAGGGTGGCCGGTGGGGTGTCCGGGGTGTGGGGGCCGGTGCGCGGGTCCGTGCCGGTGCCGGTCTCGTCCATCGGTTGCCTCTCCTCGTCGTCGTCGCGCTGCTGGCGGGGCGCTCTCCCCGGGCGTGCGGGGCGGGGCGTCAGCTGAAGCCGGTCGGCAGGTACTCGTCGACGTTCTCCTTGGTGACGACGGCCGAGTAGAGGGTGAGCGAGGCGGGGATCTCCTGTTCGGCGAGCCCGCCGACGCCCTTGCCCTGGCCGAGGGCGCGGGCGAGGTCGATCGCGGAGGCGGCCATGGTGGGCGGGTAGAGGACGGTGGCCTTGAGGACGGTGTTGTCCGCCTTGATGGCGTCCATGGCGTGCTTGGCACCGGCGCCGCCGACCATCAGGAACTCGTCGCGCCCGGCCTGCTTGATGGCGCGTTCGGCGCCCACGCCCTGGTCGTCGTCGTGGTTCCAGAGCGCGTCGAAGGAGGACTGGGCCTGGAGCAGCTGCGCCATCTTGGCCTGTCCGGACTCGACGGTGAACTCGGCGGCCTGCCGGGCCACCTTCTTGATGTTCGGGTAGTTCTTGAGGGCGTCGTCGAAGCCCTTGGTGCGCTGCCGGGTGAGCTCCAGGTTGTCCAGGCCGGCGAGTTCGACGACCTTGGCGTTGCGCTTGTCCTTGAGCTGCTCGCCGATGTAGCGGCCGGCGTTGAGGCCCATGCCGTAGTTGTCGCCGCCGATCCAGCAGCGGTACGCCTGTTGGGAGTCGAAGATCCGGTCGAGGTTGACGACGGGGATGCCGGCCCGCATCGCCTTCAGCCCGACCTGGGTGAGGGCCTTGCCGTCGGCCGGCAGGATCACCAGCACGTCGACCTTCTTGTTGATCAGGGTCTCGATCTGGCCGATCTGCTGGGCGGTGTCGTTGGAGCCCTCGGTGGTCTCCAGCGTCACGTCCTCGTACGTCTTGGCACGGGATGTCGCCTGCTCGTTGATGGCGTTGAGCCAGCCGTGGTCGGCCTGCGGGCCGGCGAAGCCGATGGTGACGGCCTTGCCGGGCTTGTCGTCGGTACCGCCGGCGGGATCCTGCGCGCCGCCCTTCTCGTTGTTCTCGTTGCTGGTGCAGCCGGTGAGGAACGCGCCGGCGGAGACGGCTGCGGTGCCGAAGAGGAGACCTCTGCGGCTGGGGACCGGTGGTGTCATGACGGGCAACCTCCACTGTGAACGGACGCCGGGACGCGGCCGGTGGTGCGCGGATGGGCGGGGCGGTGGGGCGGTGGATCGGTGGATCGGCTCGGTGCGGGGGCGGCCGTGCGGACGGCCGGGGCGGCCGGCCGCGGGTGCGCGCGGGCGTGCGCGCCGCTATGAGCTCCCGCTGCGCGCCGTGCGGTGCTGGACCAGGACGGCGGCGACGATGATCGCGCCCTTCGCGATCTGCTGGACGTCGCTCTGCAGGTTGTTGAGGGCGAACAGATTGGTGATCGTGGTGAAGACGAGGACGCCGAGCACCGAGCCGGTGATGGTGCCCCGGCCGCCGCTGAGCAGGGTGCCGCCGATGATCGCGGCGGCGATGGCGTCGAGTTCGTAGAGGTTGCCGTTGGTGTTCTGGCCGGATCCGGTGAGGACGATCAGCAGGAACGCGGCGATGCCGCAGCACAGCCCGGAGAGCAGATAGAGCATCAGCCGTTGCCGCCGCACGTCGATGCCGGCCAGGCGGGCGGCCTCCGCGTTGCCGCCGACGGCCACGGTGCGGCGGCCGAAGGTGGTGCGGTTCAGCACCAGCCAGCCGACGACGGTGACGGCGGCGAACACCAGCACGAGCGGCGGTATGCCCAGCACATAGGCGTCGGGCAGGCCGAGTTCGAGCACCGGGTCGACGGTGACGACCTGTGTCCTGCCGTCGCTGATCTGGAGCGCCAGCCCGCGGGCGGAGGCGAGCATCGCCAGGGTGGCGATGAACGGCACCATGCCGCCGTAGGCGATGAGCGCCCCGTTGACCAGGCCGCAGCCCAGGCCCACCAGGACCGCGCAGAGCAGCATGCCGCCCAGCCCGTACTCCTGGGTGGCGAGGGTCGTCGCCCATACCGAGGCGAGCGCGACGATCGCCCCGACGGACAGGTCGATGCCGCCGCCGATGATGACGAGGGTGACGCCGACCGTCACGACCCCGATCACCGACGCCTGGGTCAGGACGAGCTGGAGGTTGTCCCCGGAGAGGAACTGTTCGGGCCGGGTGATCGCGCCGACGACCACCAGCGCCGCCAGCACTCCCAGCAGGGAGAGGTTGCGCAGATCGGCGAAGGCGGCCGGCACGGCCCGGCGCCCGGGCCCCCCGGGCGCTCCGGGCGGCGGGGACGGCTCCTTGCCGGGCGGCGGCCCCTGCTTTCCCGGGCCGGGGCCGCCGGGGAGGCGGTGGACGGCGCCGGGGACGGCGGGGGCACGGCGGGCCCGGGGTGGCACCCGTGGTCATCGCGACGGGCTCCCTTCCATGACGAGGTCGAGGACGCGGTGCTCGTCCAGCTCCCGGGCGGGCGCCGTGTGGACGACGCGGCCCTCCCGGAGGACGAGCACCCGGTCGGCGAGGCCCAGCACTTCGGGGACCTCGCTGGAGACCAGGAGGACGGCCACGCCGTCGTCGGCGAGCCGCCGGATCAGGGCGTACAGCTCGGCCCGCGCGCCGACGTCCACGCCCCGGGTCGGCTCGTCCAGCAGCAGCACCTTGCAGCCGCGCAGCAGCCAGCGGGCGAGGACCACCTTCTGCTGGTTGCCGCCGGAGAGGGTCCGGACGGGGACGGACGGGTCGTCCGGGCGCAGCGACAGCTCGCGGGTGGAGCGGTGCGCGGCGGCCCGCTCACGGGCCCGGTCGAGCCAGCCGCCGCGCGAGAAGCGGGCGAGGGAGGAGACCGAGACGTTGCGGACGACGGACTCCAGCATCAGCAGTCCCTGAGCCTTGCGCTCCTCCGGGGCCAGGCCGATCCCGGCCCGTACGGCGGCGCGGACGCTGCCCGGCGGAAGCGGGCGGCCGTCGACCAGCACCCGGCCCGCGCCGGGCCGCCGCGCGCCGAAGACCGTCTCCAGGATCTCGGAGCGCCCGGAGCCCACCAGTCCGGCCAGGCCGACGATCTCGCCGGGGCGCAGCTCCAGGTCCACCGGCTCGAACTCGCCCGTCCGCGCGAGCCCTTCGACCTTCAGGACGGGCGCCGGGACGGCCGGCCCGGCGGGCTCCGTCGGCGCGGGCCGCTCCGGGAACACGTACTCGACGTCGCGTCCGGTCATCAGCGCCACGACCTCCCGGGTGGGGGTGGTGCGCGCCGGCAGGCCGCGGGCGGCGGCGCGGCCGTCCTTGAGGACGGTGACCCGGTCGCCGATGCGGCGGATCTCCTCCAGCCGGTGGGAGATGTAGACGACGGCGACCCCGGCGGCGGTGAGATCGCCGACGATGCGGAAGAGGTTGTCCACCTCGTCCGGGTCGAGGACGGCCGAGGGCTCGTCCATCACGATCAGCCGCACGTCGTGCGAGAGGGCGCGGGCCATGGAGACGATCTGCCGGCCGGCCGCGGAGAGTTCGCGCACCAGGGTGTCCGGGTCGATCTCGGGGTGGCCGAGCCGGGCCAGCAGGGCGGCGGTGGCGGAGCGGGCGGCGCGGGAGCGGACGAAGCCGGCGGTGGCCGGCTCATGGCCGAGATGAACGTTCTCGGTGACCGACAGGCCGTCGACCAGGTCGAGTTCCTGGTAGATGGTGGCGATACCGAGGTTCATGGCGGCGGTGGGCGAGGTGAGGTGGACGTGTTCGCCGCGCCAGCGGATCTCCCCCGCGTCGGGGCGGTGGGCGCCGGAAAGCACCTTGATGAGGGTGGACTTCCCGGCCCCGTTCTGGCCGAGGAGACAGTGCACCTCGCCCGGCAGGACGTCGAGATCGACGCCGTCGAGGGCCCGTACCCCCGGGAAGGACTTGGTGATGCCGGTCATGGTGAGCAGCGGGCCGCCGTCCGGCGCGGGCCGGCCGGCCGCCGGTGCCGCGGAGGATGTCGCGGACGATGTCGCGGACGGGTCGGGTGACGGCGACGGGTCCGGTGACGGCGGCGGGTGATCGGGCACGGGTGCCATGGCAGGGCCTCCTCGGCGGGTGCGCCGGCGGGCGGGCAGGGCGCGACTGCGGTACGGGCGTGCTGAGTTCGCGGCGGAGCCGCGGTGCGGGCGGCTGCGGTGCGGTGGTGCGGCTCGTTCAGCGGTTCGGCTCGGTGGTACGGCGGCGCGGTTCGGCGGTACGAGGTGCGGCGGTACTGAGGCGTGCCCCGGGCCGGTCACCCGGCCCGGGTCGGCGGAGGTCAGGCGGGTGAGAACAAGTGGTCGCTGATCAGGCGGGCCGCGCCGATCACACCGGCGACGGCGCCGAGTTCGCCCAGGACGATCGGGAGGTTCCCGGTCGCCAGGGGCAGGGACTGGCGGTAGACCTGGGTGCGGATGGCGGCGAGCAGGGTGTGGCCGAGGCCGGTCACCCCGCCGCCGATCACCACCAGGCCCGGGTTGAAGAAGCTGACGAGCCCGGCGATGACCTGGCCGGTGCGCTCGCCGCCCTCGCGGATCAGGTCGAGCGCGACCCCGTCACCCGCGGCCGCCGCGGCGGCGACATCGGCACCGGTGAGCCGGCCCGCCGTCTCCAGGCGGGCGGCGAGCTCGGCCGAACTGCCGTCGCGGGCGACGGCCTCGGCGTCCCGGGCGAGCGCGGAGCCGCTGAAGTACGCCTCCAGACAGCCCCGGTTGCCGCAGGCGCAGGGACGGCCGTCGGGTTCGACCCGGATGTGGCCGATGTCGCCAGCGCTGCCGGTCGTCCCCCGGTGAACCTCTCCCCCGGCGACGATGCCGCAGCCGATGCCGGTGCCGATCTTGACGCAGAGGAAGTCCCGGACGGAGTTGGCGACCCCGGCGTGCTGCTCCCCCATGGCCATCAGGTTCACGTCGTTGTCGACCATGACGGGGCAGCCGAGCTCCTGGCTCAGCACCTCGCGGACGGGGAAGCCGTCCCAGCCCGGCATGATCGGCGGTGCGACGGGGACGCCCTCGGGGAAGCGGACCGGTCCGGGGACGCCGACGCCCGCGCCGTCGAAGCCGTCCGGCGCGACGCCGGTGGCCCTCAGCTTGCCGGTCATGGCGAGGACCTGTTCGAAGACGGCCACCGGTCCGTCGCGCACGTCCAGCGGCTGGTTGAGGTGGCCGAGGATCTCCAGCTCGGCGTTGGTGACGGCCACGTCGACCGAGGTGGCGCCGATGTCCACCCCGAGGAAGCGGAGCGCGGGCGCGAGCCGGATGTTGTGCGAGCGGCGCCCGCCGCGCGAGGCGGCCAGCCCGTCGGCGACGATCAGCCCGGTCTCCAGCAGCCGGTCGACCTCGACGGCGAGCTTGGACCGGGACAGGTCCACCCGGTCGCCGAGCTGTGCGCGGGAGTGGGGGCCGTCGTCGCGCAGCAGCCGGAGCAGCCGCGCCTGGTGCGCGTTCGCGGGTCGTGCTGTCATGCGCCTCACGCCACCCCAACCTCCCCTCGCCCACGGCATGGGAAGACACTGGAAGACACCGTCTTCGCCGGTCATCGGCCTCGCCCGGCGGTCCGTCTCCGGCTCGCCGGGCTTTAACGGGGAAGTTAGCAGCGGTCGTTGGGACTGGGAAGAAGTTCGGCAGGAATCATCGGTAACTTTCTCCTGACCGTGGACAAAGGATCGGCCGGATACGTGGACGAAGGGGACAGCGGACAGTCGATCCGGGAAGGCCGTCCGGCCGGCTCCCACCCGGCTCCACCGGCAGCGGCGTCCGTGAGGGACACCGCAGCGCCCTCCGCCTCGGGGAAAGGCGAAGGGCACCGGTGACGGCCGGCCCGGAACAGCGGGGGGGGCGGGAATCCCCTCGTCACGTCCCGCTGCCGGCGGTCGGACTCACCCGGGGTACGTCTGCCGCCAACTCGATCGAGGTCATCATGAGCGCGGCGCCGCTGTCACGAAGCTGCAGCCCTCGTGCAGCAAGCTGACACCCATCCATCTGTTCGAGCCCCCGAACGGCTGGGATCGTCTCTTCCACCGCAGAGATCAGCAGGGCACAGCTCGTCCAAGGGGGAAGCCATGTACAGGAATTGCCGTGAGAGAACGACGCCCGTCCGCCGGCGGGGGACCACCGCCGTGATCGGGCTGGCCCTGGTGCTCTCGCTTCCGGCCGGAGTGGCCACCGCCGCTTCCCCAGAGTTCACCCCCGAACCCCGTCCCGGCCGTCCAGAGCGGTCCGGCGGCCCCGGACGCCGGCGCCCCCGGCCTCGGCGGGCTGCCGTCCGCCGTGGTCGGCACCGTCTGCGCCCGGTGGGACCGGCTCACCGCCTCGGTGCCCGTCCCCGTGGAACCACCGCAGGTGTGCAAGCTGGTCAACGGCTGGGACTAGGCAGCCCGGTGCGGTTTCAGCTGCTCGGGCCGCTGAGTGTCACCGACGGGGCCGACGCCGTCGTCCTCCCTCCCTCCAAGCCGACGATTCTCCTGGCCGTGCTGCTGCTGCACGCCAACTCCGTGGTGTCCGCCGAGCACCTCCAGCGGGCCGTCTGGGGCGAGGCGCGCCCGGCCACCGCGAAGGCCGCGCTGCAGACCTGCGTGCTGCGGCTGCGGCGGCTGCTGCCCCGGCACGGGGTCACCGAGACGCCCATCGAGGCGGTCCCCGGCGGCTACCGGATCACCGCCGAACCGAAGACCCTCGATCTGCTCGGTTTCCGGGCCGCCGTGCGCCATGCCGCCGCCTTCGCGCACGCCCCGGAAGCCGAGCTCTCCACCCTGAAGGAGGGGTTGTCGCTGTGGCAGGGCCCGCTGCTGGCCAACGTGCGGTCCGACACGCTGCACCGGGACGAGGTGCCGCGGCTGGCGGAGGAGCGGCTGCGCGCTGTGGAGCGGGCCTGCGACCTCGAACTGGCCCTCGGA
Source organism: Streptomyces sp. MNU89 (assembly GCF_020982505.1). Classification (NCBI taxonomy): domain Bacteria; kingdom Bacillati; phylum Actinomycetota; class Actinomycetes; order Kitasatosporales; family Streptomycetaceae; genus Streptomyces; species Streptomyces sp. MNU89. The sequence continues at coordinate 1,414,774 of NZ_JAJKLL010000001.1, forward strand.
CGGTGCGGGGAGGCGCTGTCCGAGCTGTGGGCGGTGACCCGCGCGCACCCCGGGCACGAGCGGTTCCACGAACAGCTGATGGAGGCCCTGTACCGCACGGGACGGCAGGCGGAGGCGCTGGCCGAGTACCGGCGCGTCAAGGAGTACCTGCGGGAGGAACTGGGCGTGGACCCGTCCCCGACGCTCCGCCGGCTGGAGCTGGCCATCCTGCGCGGTGAGGAGCTGGCCCCGGCGGCGGACGGGGCCGGCCGGGGGCACCCGCAGCCCCGGCCGGTGGTCCGCGTCGACCGGGAACCCGCGGGAGGCGGAACGCCGGGGAGAACCACGGCAATCGACACCACCGCGCCGGCGACCGCCCTGGCCGCCGCGCCTCCCCCACCGGCCGCGCTCACCGCGCGGCCCGCAGACCGGCGGCCGGCCCCGGCCGCCGCGGCCTCGGAGCCGCCCGGCACCCCCGCCGTGCCGTCCTTCACGGGCCGGGCGGCCGAGGTCGGAACCATGGTGGAGAGCCTGACCCGTTACGCGGAGCACGGCGGCGAGCCCCCGCTGATCCTGCTGTGCGGCGCCCCCGGCATCGGCAAGTCGGCGCTGGCCCGGCACGTCGCGCAGCTCGTACGGGCGGCCTTCCCGGTCGGGCCGCTGCTGGTGCCGATGACGGACCCGGACGGCGCGCCCCGCGAACCGGCCGATGCCACCGCCGCGTTGACGGCCGGTCTCCGGGAACGCGGGGACCGCGAGCGGACACTGCTGATCCTCGACGACGTGGCGGACGCCGCCCAGGTGCGCCCGCTGCTGCCGGCCGGGGCGGGCGGTGCGGCCGTCGTCACCAGCCGGATGGGACTCGCCGGCCTGGTGGCGACGCACGGCGGGCGGGTGCACCGGCTTTCCGTCTTCGGCGAGGACGAGTCGTACCGGCTGCTGTGCGCGGTGCTGGGCGCCGAGCGGGTGGAGGCCGAACCGGAGGCGGCCCGCCGGCTGGCGGACGTCTGCGGTCACCATCCGCTCGCTCTGCGGATCATGACGGCCCGTCTGCTGACCCGCCCCGCACTGCGGCTGGCCGACGCCGCCGGCTGGCTGGCCGGCGACCCGATCGGCCGGCTCTCCCTGGCCGATTCCCCCGGCATGTCCGTTCCGGAGGTGTTCGGCGGCGCCCTCGGACGGCTCGACCCCCGGCTCGCCGAGGCCTTCCTGCGGCTCGGGTCACTGCCCGGTGGAACCTTCCGGGCCGGGGACGGCGCCCCGGCGCTCGGCATGACCGGCGCCGAGGCGGAGGCCGTCCTGGAACGGCTGGCCGACGCCGGGCTCCTGGAGGAGGGACCGCCCGGCCCGTACCGGATGCATCCGCTGCTCCATCTCTTCGCGCGCGAAGCCGCGACCCGAACCCGCCCCACAGAGAAGGTGTGACCGATGACAGCAGACGTGACCGGCACCGCGCCCACCACCGCGACCGGCGCATTCGAGGCGCTCGCCGGCACCCGGCCGCGGGTGCGGCGGGACGTGCTCTTCACCGAGACCCCGGGCGGGGTGCTCTTCCACAACGCCGACGGCGGGTTCCACCTCACCGGCCGCGCCGCCTACCGCTTCGCCGCGCTGATGGTGCCGCACCTGGCCGGGCGCAACCGGCTCGGCGAGATCTGCGAGGGCTTCGGACCGGCCCAGCGCGCCATGGCCGCCGAGCTGGTCAAGACGCTGTACGAGCGCGGCTTCGCCCGCGACGTACCGGACGCCGACACGGACGGCCCGGAGCCCGGCGACGTCTCCCGCCGGTTCGCCGCCCAGATCGCCTACGTCGACCACTACACCGACGGCGCGCCCCGCCGCTTCGCCCGCTTCCGCGACACCCGCGTCGCCGTGCTGGGCGAGGACGAGACGGCCCGCTGGTGCGCGCTGAGCCTGGTCCGCAACGGCTGCGGCCACATCGCGACCACCACCGCCTTCCCCGAGGTGGACGCGGAGGCGGCCGAGTCCGCGTCCGACGGCTGCCCGGTGCGGTCCGACCGCCTGGACCCCGGCGAGACCGCGGGCTGGGCCGCGCTCGACGGCTACGACGTGGTGGTCGTCACCGGCCCCGGTGCCGAGGCCCGCACCCACCGGCTGCTGTGCGAGGGCGTACCCGAGGGCCGCACCCTGATCCCCGCCTGGACCTTCGGCGGCCGCGCCGTCACCGGTCCGCTGTCCACGGCCACGTCCACCGGCTGCCTGCACTGCGCCCTGCTGCGGCTCGGCGGCACCACGGACGCCGCCGCCGCGGCGGAGATCTGGAGCGGCCTGGCGGGCGGTTCCGCCGCGCCGGCGCCCGGCGCCGGCGGACCGCTCGCCGGCCCCGTCGCCGCCATGTCCGGCAATCTGCTGGGCTACGAGATCTTCCGGCTGCGCACCGGGGCGCTGCCCGCCGAGACCGCCGGCCAGGTGCTGATCCAGGACCTGGAGTCGCTGGACGTCATGGCCGAGCCCGTGCACCCCCATCCGCGCTGCCGCCGCTGCGCCGCGCCGGCCGGCGCGGCGGAGCCGCCCGAGGTGCCGGAGCGGCTGGTGCTGCCCGTCACCCCGACCGTGGAGACCGCCCGGGAGGCGGAGGACCTGGTCGAGGAGCTGAACCGGATCAGCGACGTGCTCGTCCGCCCGTTCACCGGGGTCTTCCGCCGGTACGACGACGAGGAGCTGACCCAGACCCCGCTGAAGATCAGCCGGGTGGAGGTCGCGCTCGGCCACGGCGTGCGGCGCGAGATCGCCGCGTTCGACGTGCACCATCTCGCGGGTGCGCGGATGCGGGCCCTGTATGCGGCGGCCGAGGCCTACGTCGAGCACGTGGTCCCCGCCGTGCCCGCCCCCGCCGGAGACGGCTCCGGGGCCGCACCGCTGCCGGCCCTGGCCCCCGACGCGCTGACGACGGGCGGCGGCACCGGCCGGGACGCGGCCGAGGTCACCGCGTGGGTGACCGCCGTGTCGCTGGTCACCCGGGAGCCGGTCCGGGTGCCGGCGGCGGCGGTGCGGCCCTTCGGCCCGTACAACCGGGACCGGCTGCACCAGGCGAGCAGCGCGGGAGCCGGGGCGGGCGGCGGGTCCGGGGAGGCCGCGGGCCGCGGACTGCTGTCGGCGCTGGCGCACGACGCGCTGCTGCGGGCGGTGCGCGGCACGACGGAGGTGACCCCGCTCGGGGACGCCGTGGGCGATCCGGAGCTGGTCTTCCTGCGGAAATCGGCGGGCAACCTGGATCTGGCGGTGGAGCTGCTCGACCTCGGGGAGGACGCCCGCTCCTCGGCACGGGTGGTGCTGGCGCGGGAGCCGGGGGGCCGCTGGGCGGCCGCCGCCGGCCTGTCGCGCTCCGCGGCGGCCTGCGCGGCGCTGCGGGACCTGCTGGGACAGGCCCAACTCGCCGCGGAGGAGCCGGAGAAGACCGTCGACCGGGGCGACCCGCTGCTCGCCGACCTGGCCCCCGCGGCCATCGCGGTGACGGGGGGCGGCGCTGCGGACGGCGGGACCGGGACGGTGGCACCGGACGCGGAGGCCACGACGTTCGAGACGGTGCTGGACCGGCTCCGCGCGGCCGGACGGGACGTCCTGTACCTCGACACCACCCCGGCCGACCTGCCCGCGGGCGGCATCAGCACCGCCCGGGTCCTGCTCACCACCGGTGCGGCCGGCGGCTCCGGCGCGGATTCCCCGTCCGGGACCGGCACCGCTTCCCGGCCCGGCTCGGACGGTGGCGCGGATGACCACTGAGACTCCCGCCGGAACCACGGGCCGGACCGCCGCGGGCGGGACCGTTTCCACGGCCGCCCCCGGCACCGCCGCGCCCGCGCCCGCCGTACAGCTCTCCTCCGCGCAGCTCTCCGCCGCCCCCGGCGCGGCGGCCACCGGACCCGGAGCGCCCTGGGAGCGGTCCCGCCACGAGCTGGCCGCGCTGCTGCACCGCGGCCTCGCCGCGCACGGCACGCCGGCCCCGCTGGACGTCGCCGCGCTGGGCGTCACCGACGCCTTCACCGCACCGGAGCCCCGGGCGTCCGGGGAGTCCGGCCCGGCCCGCCCCTCCGGCTCCGCCAACCCGCCGCATATACACGGCGGTCCGGGGCAACGGTGAAGGCCGCCGCCGCACACGGCCCGGCAGGGGCCGCCGCACCGGCCGCCCCTGCCGCGCCGGACACCCCCGCCGTGCCGACCGGTATCCCGGGCGCCGGCGGCACCGGCGCGGGCAGTACGGGCGACGCAGCCGGCACGGCCGGCACAGCCGCACCGGCCGTCCCGGAGGCCTCGCCCCGCGTCCCCGGCCCGGCGTCAACTCCCGGGCCGGCGACACCCGGTGGGGGGAACGCTCCCGCCGGGCCCGTCCCCGTACGGTTCTACGGGCACCTCGCCGTCGTCGGCCCCTCCCCGGGGCCGGCGACTCCCACCCGCCCGGGTCGGCGGCCCCCTGCGCCCGCTGCCTCGACCGCCGGTGGCAGGCCGTACGCTCCGTCGCGCTGCGCGAGGCGCTGGAGCTGGGCTCCGGTACCCGGGCCGCCGGGGCGTGGCCGTATCTCACCCCGTTCACGGCGGACGCGCTGGCCGCGCTGGTGGCCGCGCGGCTCGGCGGGGCGGGGCCGCGCGGCGGCGCGTTCCCGGCCGTCCATCTGGTCGATCTGCGCACGCTGGCCGTCCGGCACCACCCGCTGGTACCGGACCCGGAGTGCCCGCGCTGCGGCCGCGCCGAGGAGGACACGCCCGAGGCGGCCGTGCTCACCTTCCGCCCCGCGCCCAAGCACCGGCCCGGTTCCTTCCGCATCCGCGACATCGGCGACTACGAGCTGCCGGCCGAGCCGTACGCCAACCCGGTGTGCGGGTCGCTGGGCCCGGCCGTGGTGCACGACATCGCGTCCCCCTCCACCTCCGCGACCATCGGCTGCTTCTCGATGCGCTCCGGGGAGTACCTCCGCGAGACGTTCTGGGGCGGCCACGCCGACAGCTACGCGCAGAGCGTGCGGATCGGCGTCCTGGAGGGCCTGGAGCGGTACGCCGGGATGCGGTCGCGCGCCAAGCCGGCGCAGCTGAGGGATTCCCTGGACGGGCTGCGGGCGCGCGGCGTCCGCGCGCTGGACCCGCGCACCTGCGGCCTGTACTCCGAGGAGTTCCACCGCGCGAATCCGCGTGTCACGCCCTTCTCCCCCGGCCGGGAGATCCCCTGGGTGTGGGGGTACTCGCTGCGCGAGGGCGAGCCCGTCCTCGTCCCCGAGGTGCTGACGTACTACCACGCGCCGGGCCTGGAGAACCGCTTCGTGCAGGAGAGCTCCAACGGCTGCGCGTCCGGCGGCTGTCTGGAGGAGGCGGTCTACTGCGGGCTGATGGAGGTGGTCGAGCGCGACGCCTTCCTGCTCACCTGGTACGGGCGGGCCGCCCTGCCGGAGATCGACCCGCGCACCAGCGCCCGCGCCGCCACCCGGCAGATGGTGGACCGGCTGGAGATGTACGGCTACGAGGCCCGCTTCTTCGACACCCGGATCAGCTTCCCCGTCCCCGTGGTGACCGGGGTCGCCGTGCGGCCCGACGGCGGGATCGGGCGGATGTGCTTCGGCGCGGGCGCCGGTCTCGACCCGGAGGCGGCGCTCGCCGGCGCCCTCTGCGAGATCGCCACCGACGCGGTCAACCTCCAGGGGCGCACCGAGCGCGACTGGGAGCGGCTGAGCGCCATGGCACACGACTTCGCGAAGATCGAGGCGCTGCACGACCATCCGCTGGCCTACGGCGTCCCGGAGATGGGCGACCACGCCCACTTCCTCCTCGGCGAACCGGGCGCGCCCCGCCCGCCGATGCGTTCGCTGACGGACCTTCAGCGGGAGGTGCCGCCGGTCTCCGGCGATCTCCTGGACGATCTGCGGACCTGCGTGGACGCGGTGACGGGCGCGGGCTTCGACGTGATCGTGGTCGACCAGACCATGCCCGAGCAGCGGGGCCTGGGGCTGACGACGGTCTCCGTCCTCGTGCCGGGGCTGCTGCCGATCGACTTCGGCTGGACCCGGCAGCGGGCCCTGGGGATGCCGCGGCTGCGCACCGCCCTGCGGGAGGCGGGGCTGCGCGAGCGCGATCTCGCACCGGACGACTTCAACCCGGCGCCGCACCCGTTCCCCTGACCGCCACCGCCGACCGCGACCGACCACGACCGATACCACGACGCAGCACGGCGCACCACAACCGGCAGACGACCGGCAGACGACCGGCCCCGCCCGCGCACGGCCCGGCGGGCCGGCCGGGCCCGACAGCTTCAGAGGCAGCAGGAAAGGCAGGGCACACCGTGGGATACGCCCAGGAGTACGCCACCGCGATCATGCACCGCGGGCGGGTCCCGATGGATCCCGTCGATTTCGTCCCCGACTGGGCCGACGGCCCGCGCAAGGCCAAGTTCTACCCGGGTGCGGACAGCCTGCCGCTGCCCGCTTCCGGCTATCCGGCGGCAGCCTGCCTGGACCGGGGCCTCGCCGCTCTCGGCGGGGCGCTGCCGCCGCCCGCGGAGCGGGACGGCGCGGCCGGCCCGGACAGCGGGGCCGACCCGGACAGCGAGGCCAGCGGTGCGGGCGCCGGGCGGCCGTTCGACCTCGCCGCCCTGTCGGGCATGCTGCGCGACTCCTACGGGCTGACCGGCCGCCGCCTCGGTGTCCAGGCCAACACGGACCTCGGCGCGCTGCCGTACTACCCGCTCGCCAACTGGTCGCGCGGCTCGGCCTCCGGCGGCGGCCTCTACCCGGTCAGCGTCTACTGGGTCTCCGGACGGAGCGGCCCGGTGCCGCCCGGGGTGCACTACTACTCCACCCGCCACCACGCCATGCAGCGGCTGCTCACCGGCGACGTCTCGGGCGAGGTGCGGGCCGCGCTGGGCGGCGGCGCGCCCGGACCGGCCACCGACCAGTACCTCGTCCTCGGCGTCAAGTACTGGCAGAACGCCTTCAAGTACAACAGTTTCTCCTTCCACGCCGTGAGCATGGACCTGGGCGCCGCCGTGCAGACCTGGCGGCTGTGGGCCGGGGCGCGCGGACTCGCCGTCGAGCCCGCGTTCTGGTTCGACGAGGAGCGGCTGGCCCGGCTGCTCGGGGTGCGCACCGAGGAGGAGGGGGTCTTCGCCGTCGTCCCGCTGCGGTGGGAGGGCACCGCGCCCGGTCCGGCGGCCGGCCGGGCCCCGGCCCCGGCCGCCCCGGTCTCCGTGCGCCACCGGGACGCCGAGCGGTCCCGCACCGTGCTCACCTTCGACGCCCTGCTGCGGATGCAGGCCGCCACCGCCGAACGCGCCGCCGACCGTCCCGCACCCGGCGCGCTCACCCCGGCCGCCGCCCCGGCCCCGGACCCGGACCGGCCCGTCCGCCCGCTGCCCGCACCGCGGCCGCTCACCGGGGACGTGCGCGCGGCGCTCCGCGCGCGGCGCAGCAGCTTCGGCCGCTTCGACGCGCAGCGGCCGGTGGCGGCGGACCAGTTCGCCGCCTGCCTGGCCGCCGCCTCCGCCGGCTCCGTGCTCGGCGGGGACACCGGCACCGGGGAGACCCCGCTCACCAAGCTCTACGCGTTCGTCAACCATGTGGACGGCCTGGAGCCCGGGGCGTACGAGTACGATCCGGCCGGGCGGGCGCTGCGGCTGGTCAAGCCCGGCCGGCCCGGGGAGTTCCTGCAGAAGAACTACTTCCTGGCGAACTACAACCTGGAGCAGTCCGGCGCGGTCCTGGTGCCCGCGGTCCGCACCGCGGCCGTGCTCGACGCGGTCGGCGACCGCGGCTACCGCGTGGTCAACGCCGCCGTCGGGGCGGTGGCGCAGACGCTCTACACCGCCTGCGCCGCACTCGGCCTCGGCTGCGGTGTGGCGCTGGGCTTCGACAACATCTCGTACATCGAGGAACTCGGCCTGGCGGAGACGGGCGAGTCCCCGCTGCTGATCATGATGATCGGTCATGAGCGGCCCGCCCCGGCCGACTTCCGGTACGAGATCGCCTGAGCGCGGCATGAACACCGGACGAGAGATCCCCGCCCTGCCGAACCCCGCCCCGGCACCCGGCGAACCCGCCGAACCCGGCCGCGCGGACGGCCTGTTCGTCCTGCGCATCGCGGGACTGCCCGTGGAGGCCCTGCGGGAGCTCCGCTGCCCCGGCAGCCGCCGCTGGGCCGACAGCGTGCTGCGCGAGACGGAGCGGTTGCGCGCCGAGGGCGAGGCCGTCGGCGACCGGCTGCACGACCTCGTCGGCGGCCACCCGGCCGCGGAGAGCGACACCGTGCGCCGCGGGCTGCTGAAACTGCGCCGCGAGGTCTACAACAACCGGCTGCCCCGGGACGGCGACGCCGCCCTCGCCCTGGTCGCCGGGGTGGACGGGGCTGCCGGGGAGGCGCTCGCCGGCTGGCTGCGCGACCGGCGCCGGCTGGAGGAGCAGCGCACCGGGGGCGCGGCGCTGCTCGCCGGGGAGACCGCGCGAAGCCGGGCCGCGCTGCGCCGGCTGGCGGAGGAGGAGCGGCTGCGCAAGGGCCTGCTGCTGGCCTCCCCCGCCCTGGACGGGCAGCTCGACGGCCGGCTGCGGGCGGCGGACGGCGGTACCGCCGGCGATCCCCCCGGCAAGAAGCAGCGGAAGATCGAGCGTTCGCTGCTGTCGTACCTCTACCGGACGGTCTGCAAGACCAGCCCGTTCTCGACCTTCACCGGGGTCGCCCTCGGCGAACTGGCCGAGGGGGACGGGCAGCACGGCGGGGACAGCGCGCTCACCGTGCGCGCCGGCGCCCCCTGGACGGGCCACGCCCGGCTCAACGTCGTCGCCCTCGGGCGGCTCGCCGAGACCGTGCTCGCCGACCCGGCCCGCCGCGCCGATCTGCCCGTCTCCCCCGCCTCCGGCTGGGGCCGGGAGGCGGACCGGGTCCGCTATGTGCGCCGCTGGGTGACCGAGGGCGACGAGGACACGGCCGTCACCTTCGACGCCGTGAAGGACCGGCTGTTCTTCCTGCGCCGCACCGGCACCCTGGAGCGGCTGCTCGGCCTCTTCGAGGAGCGCGGCACCGTCCGCTACGGCGAGCTGTCGGCGTGGCTGGCCGCCGACCGGGGGGCCTCGGCGGCGGAGTGCGACCGGTATCTGGAGGCGCTGCTGCGCCTCGGCATGGTGCAGGTGCCGTGCCTGCGCACGGAGGTGCACGACACCGACCCGCTGCGGGCGTTCCAGCGGTCCCTGCGGGGCCTGGACCGGCCGTGGGCGGCGCGGCTCGCGGACCGGCTCGACGGGCCCGTCTCGCTCGTCGACCGCTTCGCCGCCGCGGAACCCGCCGCGCGCCGCGTCCTCCTCACCGAGCTGCGCCGCGAACTGGTGGCCGTGCAGGAGGAGTTGGGGTCCGAGCGGGCCAAGGTGCCGCAGACGGTGCTCTACGAGGACGCGGCGGCGGGCCGGAGCACCACCCTGGACGCGGCCGCCTGGACGGAGCTGGCCGCCGGGCCGCTGGGCGCGGTGGAGAAGATCCTGCCCGCCTTCGACCTCACCCTGCCGCAGCGGATCACCTTCAAGGGCTTCTTCCTCGCCCGCTTCGGGCAGGGCGGCCGCTGCGACGACCTGCTGAAGCTCGTCCACGACTTCCACGAGGACTTCTTCGACCAGTACATGACCTTCACCGCCGGCCACACCTCGTACGACGCGGACGGCCGCTACGTACCGGAGGTCAACTGGCTGGGGCTGCCCCAGCTGAAGGCCCTGGACACGGCCCGGCAGACCTTCACCGAGCGGATGCGGGGCCTGTGGGAGGCGCGGGACGGGGCCGGGGGCCGGGACGGAGCGGCGGCCGCTGCGGGCGAGATCGTCCTCGACGAGGCCCTCATCGACGAGATCGCCGCCGAACTCGCGCCGGTGGCACCGGACTTCGCACCGATGAGCCACCATGTCCAGATCGCCGACCGCCCGGCGGACGCCGGCGGCCCCCTCCTCGTCCTGAACCGCTCCTACGGCGGGCTGTCCTTCCCGTTCAGCCGCTTCACCCACTGCTTCGACGGACTGGAGCAGCGGCTGCTGCGCGCCGCCGGGGAGGTCTGCCCGGAGGGCGCGGTGTTCGCGGAGGTCACCGGCGGCCCGGTGACCAGCAATCTCAATCTGCACGGGCGGCTCACCGAGTACGAGATCGTCTGCCCCGGCGAGACCGGCACCCTGCCGGAGGAGTTCCGGCTCGGACTGGACGACCTGTCCGTCGAGCACGACGAGAGCGCCGACCGGCTCGTGCTGCGCTCGGCGCGGCTCGGCCGCGAGGTGATCCCGGTCTACCTCGGCTATCTGGTGCCGCTGGCGCTGCCGGAACTCCCGCGCACCCTCCTGCTGCTGTCGCCGACCTCCATGGCCCCGCTCAACGTCTGGGGCGGCGTCCCGGAGAGCGAGCCGGTGGACGGCGTGACCGCGCGGCCCCGGGTACGGCACGGCGGCGTCGTGCTCAGCCGGCGCAGCTGGAGCGCCCCCGCCTCCGCCCTGCCGGAGCGCCCGCCGGGGCAGTCCGAGGCGGACCGCTTCCTGGAGTGGCACCGCTTCCGCCGCGCGCACGGGCTGCCGGACCGGGTGTTCGCCACCGTCTCCGACAGCGGGGCGCGCGGTGCGACCGGCGCGAAGCCGCAGTACCTGGACTTCGACAGTCCGCTGTCGCTGGCGGCGTTCGAGGCGCTGGTGAAGTCCCCCGAGGCGCGGGTGGTGTTCCGGGAGGCGCTGCCCGACGAGGACGAACTGCACGCCGTCTCCGGGCGGGGCCGCCATGTCGCCGAGCTGGCCGTGGAGACCGCCGCGCCCGCCCCGACCCGACCGAGGAGCAGCACCCGATGACGGCCACCACGACCACCACGACCACCACACCCTCCACGGCCGGCAGCGGTGACGCCGGGGCCGGCGCCTGGCAGGCGACGCACATCTTCTACGCCGCCAACCCGCGCCCCCTGCTGCTCCAGTGCGTCCGCCCGCTGGTGGACGAGCTGGCGGCGGCCGGGCTGCTGGCGAACTGGTTCTTCATCAACTACTGGCTGGAGGGCCCGCACGTCCGCCTCCGCGTCAAGCCGTCCTCACCGGAGGCGGCGGAGGAGGTGCGGCGCCGCACCGGGGCGGCCATCGACGCCTTCCTCGCCGAGCGGCCCGCGCTCTACGAGGTGGACTCCGGTTTCCTCAACGACTTCTACAACACCCTCTTCGAGATCGAGTTCCCCGGCGGGGAGCGCGCCCCGTATCTCGACGGCGACGGCCGGATGCGGCTGCGGCCCAACAACTCCCGGCACGCCGAGCCCTACGAGCCGGAGTACGGCAAGTACGGCGGCCCGGCCGGGATCGAGCTGGCCGAGTGGCACTTCCGGCACTCCAGCGAGCTGGTCGCCGACGCCTTCCGCACCAAGAACCTGCATCTGCGGACCGTGCTGCTCGGCACCTCGGCGCAGCTGATGATGGTGATGTCCGGCTGTTTCCTCCCCGGCGACCGCGAGCTGGCCGACTACCTGGACAGCTACTACGAGTTCTGGCACCGGGCCTTCCCCGGCACCGGCTTCATCGGCACCGAGGAGTACGACCGCAACTACGCGGCGACGGCACCCGCCCTGGCCGCGCAGTTCGCGCGCATCCGCGCCGCCGTCGCCGGGGACGGGACGGCGGCCGCGGCGTCTGCGGCCTCCGCGGACTCCGCGGCGGGCGTGGGCGCCCCGCGGCTGCCCGCCTTCCTCGCCGGCTGGGCCGAGCACTGCGCCGAACTGCGCGAGCGGGCGGTGCGGCTGGCCACGGACGGCGAGCTGGTGTTCCGGTCCTGGGACGGTGAGCGGGACGAACAGGTGACCGACCCGGCGGTGGCGCTGCCGCTGCTGCTCTCCCCGTATATGCACATGACCAACAACCGTCTGCATGTGACCATCCGGGACGAGGCGTACCTCTCGCACGTCCTGGGCCGCTGCCTGCGCGAGTCCCGTCCCGGAACGGCGGAGCCGGCCGGGCCGGCGGCGGAGCCCGCTCCGGAGCGGGCGGCGGAGGCCGGCGCATGACCGCCCCGGCGGCCGTCCCCCGGCGGTACCGGCCCGAGCTGCGGGCCGGGGTGCTGGTCGGCGGCGCCCTGCTGCACGGCCCGGCGACCGTCCATCTGATCAAGAACACCGAGAGCGGCCTGTCCTTCAAGGTCGGGGAGAAGGAGCACTTCCTGATCTCCCGGATGGACGGCTCGCGCAGCCTGGAGGAGCTGGGCGCGGAGTACGCGGCCCGCTACGGGCGCCGGCTGGCCGACGCCAACTGGCAGCAGCTGCTGGGCATGCTGGGCGCCCGGGGGCTGCTGGCCGGGGCGCCCGCCGGCTCCGGCGGCGGTCCGGGGGCACGGCCCGGCCCCGGGCCCGGCCCGGAGGCGGGCCCGGATACGCCCCCGGCAGCCGGCCCGCAGGCGCCCCCGGAGCGGAAGCTGCTGAGCGGCAGCATCCGGCTCGTCGCCGACGCGGACGCCACCACCGGCCGTCTGCACCGCGCCGCCGGCTTTCTGCTGCGGCCGCTGTGGATGGTGCCGCTGCTGTGCCTGGCCGTCGTCATGGAGGCCGTCCTCGCCGCCCGCCTGGGCGAACTGGTGCTCGGCGCCAGGGCGTTGTTTCTCAACCCCGTGCTGCTGACGGCCGCCGGCACCCTGCTGTGGCTGAGCACCGCCCTGCACGAGCTGGCCCACGGCGTGGTCGCGCGCCACTACGGCGGCCGGGTCTCCGAGATCGGGCTGCGCTGGCGGCTCCCCGTGGTGATCATGTACTGCACGGTGGACGACTACCTCCATCTGGGCACCCGGGCGGCCCGGATCGCGACCGCCGCGGCCGGCGCGGTGATGAACCTGCTGTTCCTGTTGCCCTTCTGGACGGTGTGGATGCTGGCCCCGGTGGACGACGCCACCGGGGACGCGCTCGCGGGGCTGCTGTTCCTGGGCAGCGTCCAGGCGCTGGCCATGCTGATCCCCCTCCCGCCCCTCGACGGCTACAAGATCGCGAGCCAGCTGCTGGGCGCCACCGGGCTGGCCGCCTCCAGCAAGGAGTACCTGGGGCTCGCCGTGCGCCGGAACCCGGCCGCGGCGGCCTATCCGAGCCGGGCCAGAACCGCCTATCTTCTCTACGGCCTGGGCGCACCGCTCGTCCTCGCGGCGCTCGCCGCGGCCCTCGCCGTCCTCGTCCACTTCCTGCTGACGGCACCGTGAGCGCCCGGTGAGCCGCAGCCGCCCCACGACCCCCGCGCCGTCCGCCGCGTATTCCGCGGCGTCCGCGCCGGCACCACCCGCTACCAAGGAGCACCCCATGCCCCCATTCCCTCCCCGGACGGCCCGGCCGTCGTCCTCGACGAGGTGCACAAGACGTACGGCGCCACCCGGGCCGTCGACGGCATCTCGCTGACCGTGGCACGCGGGGAGTTCTTCGGGCTGCTCGGGCCCAACGGCGCGGGCAAGACCACCCTCATCGAGATCATGGAGGGGCAGCGGCGGGCGGACTCCGGCACCGTCACCGTCCTCGGCGAGCACCCCTGGCCGCGCAACACGGCGCTGCTGCCCAAGCTGGGCGTGCAGACGCAGACCTCGGCGTTCTTCGTCCGGCTGACGGCCCGTGAACACCTGGAGACCATGGCCGCCCTCTACGGCGCCGGCCCGGACGCCGCCGAACGCGCCCTGGCCACCGTCGGGCTGACCGACGACGGCGGCACGCGCGTCGACGACCTCTCCGGCGGCCGCCGGCAGCGGCTGGCCATCGCCTCCGCCCTCGTCCACGACCCCGAACTGATCTTCCTGGACGAGCCGACCGCCGCCCTCGACCCGCAGGCGCGCCGCGACCTGTGGCAGGTGCTGCGCGACCTCAAGAGCGCCGGGCGCACCATCGTCTACACCACCCACCACCTCGACGAGGCGGAGGCGCTGTGCGACCGGGTGGCGATCGTCGTCAAGGGGCGGATCAGCGCCCTGGACTCCCCCGGCCGCCTCATCGCCGCGGGCAGCCCCGTCACCCGCCTGGTGGTCCCGGCGGGCCGGCTGACCCCGGAGGCGGCGCGGGCCATCCCCGGCGTCGACCGGGTCGGCGAGGAGGGGGACGGCCTGGTGCTGGAGACGCTGGACTCCGGTCCCGTGCTGGCCGCGGTCGCCGAACTCGCCGGGCTCCAGGGGGTGCAGACGCGCACCGCGAGCCTGGAGGACGTCTACCTCGAACTGACCGGCACCGGCACCCCCCGGCCGTGAACACCGCGGCCGTGAACAGCGCGGCCGTGAACAGCGCGGCCGTGAGACCGCACCGCCCGCCCGGCGGCGCACCGCCTGGCACCGCACCGGATACGGAGAACACATCCACATGAGCGCCTACGCCGCACTGAGCAGGGCGGGCTACCGGGCCTACGTCCGCGACAAGACCACCCTCTTCTTCACCTTCGCCTTCCCGCTGCTCTTCCTCGTCGTCTTCGGGCTGATCTTCCACGGCAAGTCCGTGGAGGAGAGCGGCAAGCCGTACATCAACTACATCGCCCCGGGCGTGCTGTCCTGGGGCGTCGCCAACGCCGCCGTCTTCGGGGTCGGTTTCGTGCTGATGCAGTGGCGCCGCGACGACATCCTGCGGCTGATCCGGATGACGCCGGCCCGGCTGCCGGCCGTGCTGGGCTCCCGCTACGTGCTGGCCATCGGCATCGGCATCGTGCAGGCGGTGCTGTTCGTCGCGGTGGCGCTGCTGCCGTCCTTCGGGCTGAGCCTGGCCGGCGGCTGGCCACTGGCGCTGCCCGTACTGGTGCTCGGGATCACGGCGTTCCTGGCGATCGGCGTGATCGTCGGCTCGTACGCCCGGACGCCGGAGGCGGTCGCCGCCGTCGCCAACTGCCTGATGATCCCGATGGCCTTCCTCTCCGGCTCCTTCTTCCCGCTGGACGCCATGCCGGAGTGGATGCGCTCGCTGTCGCTGGTGCTGCCGCTGCGCTACCTCAACGACGGGGTGTCCGCCGCGCTCACCGGCTCCGGACCCGCCGGGGACATCGTCACCGCCTGCGCCGTCCTCGCCGGTTTCGCCCTCGTCTTCGGCGCCGTGGCCCTGAAGACCTTCCGCTGGAGCGACCGGACATGACGACGACCGCGCCCCCGGCGCCGGATGTCCCGGCGGCGCCCCTGGAGACGGGCCGGGATCTGCTGCAGCGCGCACTCACCGAACGCTACGAGCACGACGAGCGGTACGAGCGCGCGGCGCACGCCGCGCGCGAGGCACGGACCCCCGCGGGAGCCGCCGGGGCCGGGCGACCGCTGCCCGCGCCGCTGGTGGTGCCGCTCGGCGCCGCCGACACCCTCGGCTTCGGTCGGCCGGATCCGTACGGCCTGCTGCGCCCCCGCGCCACCGTGCAGCTCACCGCGCGGGCCGCGCTGATCGGCCCCTGGGGCGGCGAGGGGACGGCCGCCTGCGGGCAGTGCCTGGCCATGCGCTGGCAGCGGCTGCGCAGCCGCTCCGAACGCGAGGCGCTCGAACTGGGCCACGCGCCGCACGGCGCCACCGGCTGGCCCGTCCTCACCGGCTACGCCCTCGACGCGGTGTGGTCCGTGTACCGGGCCGTCATGCCCGGCGGGCGCGCCGCCCCGTCGGCGGTGCCGGCCGACCGCGTGCTGCCGCAGGTGACCCGGGTCGATCTGGGCACGCTCGCCACCGCGACCTTCCCGCTGCTGCCGGAACCGCTCTGCCCGGCCTGCGTGCCGCTGCGGCCCGACACCGCGGAGGACGCCCGGATGGTCCTCGGGCCGGTGCCCAAGCCGGACCCGGACGGCTACCGCTCGCGGTCCCTGGACGCGTATCCGCTGCCGGAGTCCGCGCTCGCCAACCCGGTGTGCGGCGCGCTGGGTTCGGACACCTGGATCAACCCGGTCTCCACCACGACCTCGCCGGTGGCCGGCACCCACTTCGTGCGCGGCTACGCCGGGCTCAACGACGTCACGTGGAGCGGGCAGGCCGACGCCTACGGCACCAGCCGCCGGCTGGCGTTCCTGGAGGGCCTGGAGCGGTACGCCGGGACGCACCGGCGGCGCGGCACCTCGCCCGTCACCGCCTCGTACCGCCGGCTCCTGGCGCGCGGGGAGCCGGTCCTGGACCCGGCCGCGTGCGGCTTCTACGCGCCGGAGACCTACGAACGGGACCATCTCGTCAGCCCGTTCGACCCCGACCGGGACATCCCCTGGGTGTGGGGCCATTCGCTCCGCGACGACCGGCCCGTCCTCGTACCGGCCCGGCTCGCGCACTACAGCGCGGGCGTGGACGCCGACAACTTTGTCTTCGAGTGCTCCAACGGCTGTGCCACCGGCGGCACTCCGGAGGAGGCGGTCCTCTTCGGGCTGCTGGAGCTCGTCGAGCGGGACGCCTTCCTGCTCGCCTGGTACGGACGGGCCCGGCTGACCGAGATCGACCTCGGCTCCTGCCGGGGCGGCGCCACCCGCACCATGCTCGACCGGGCCGCGCTGCACGGCTACGACGTCCGGGCGTTCGACACCCGGATGGACACCGCGGTGCCCGTGGTGACCGCCCTGGCGGTGCGCCGTGACGGCGGCCTCGGCACGCTCTCCTTCAGCGCCGCCGCGGGGTTCGACCCGGAGGGCACCGTCGACGCCGCCCTGTCGGAGGTGCTGACGTACATCCCGCACCTGCCGTACCAGGTCGCCGAGCGGCGCGCCGAACTGGAGGCCATGGCGCGGGACTACGGCAAGGTGCTGCACCTGAAGGACCACGCCCAGCTCTACGGGCTGCCGGAGATGGCCGGGCACGCCCGGGAGTATCTGGAGCCCGAGGCCGTCGTGCCGCTCGGCGAGGCGTTCCCCGGCTGGCGGGAACGGCGGCCGCGCACCGGCGATCTGCTGGACGACCTGCGGCTGCTCCGCGACGAGCTGGTGCGCGCCGGGCACGACGTCATCGCCGTGGACCAGACGACGCCGGAGCAGCGCGCCATGGGCCTGCACACGGTCGGCACCATCGTTCCCGGGCTGCTGCCGCTGGACTTCGGCTGGAGCCGGCAGCGCGCGCTGCTGATGCCGCGGCTGCGGACCGGCCTCAGGGCGGCGGGACGGCGGGACACCGACCTGGGCGAGGCGGAGATCAGGGCCGTGCCGCACCCGTTTCCGTGAGCGCCGTCCCGTGAACACGCGCGCCGGTGCGGCGCCCGGCGGCACCCGGCAGCCCCCTCCGGTACGGGAGATCCCGCTCCGGAGGGGGCTGCCGGGCCCGGGGCGCCCTGGATCAGGCGCTGCAGGAGGTGGTGGAGGTGGTGCTGGAGCAGGTGGACGTCGAGGAGGAAGACGTCGAACCCGCGAGCACGACCTCGACGGCGTCCGAGTAGTCGGAGATCTCGAAGGTCTCCGACTCCAGCTCCAGGATGTCGTTGGCGAGGGTGGCGAGCTCGGTCTTGGCGTCCATGTGTTTCTCCCTTGGCCTGCCGGGGCCCGCCGGCGGATCCGGCGGCGCTCCCGTGCGCTGGTCCCATTGGAGCGCGGGCCGCTGTCGGATCGGCCCGGCTTCCGCTGTCAGATCGCTGACACCCCGTGAGAGCGGGGGGTGGAGCACCTGACGCGGCGGAACCGCACACTGGCGGGCGGCCGGCCACCCGCGGACCCGGAGGCCGCGGAATCCGGGAGTCCGGGCGTCCGGGATTCGTTCGGCCGGCGGATGACGGGGAACGCGCGAGAATCCGGGGCCCGGCGGCCACCGTGGCGCCGGGGACACGGGGGCACCGGTTGTCCGGGACGCACGGAACGGAGAGAAGGCACCGCACACCGGGACGCACGGCAGAACGGCGCCGTCCGGGGCAACGGTGACGCCCGGGGCGTGCCGTCCGCTGGATGGACAGACGGGGCCCGTCCGGAGGCGGAGGGTCCGCGCACACCGGGGGGACGGGCCGGGGGCGTGCCCGGGACCGGCACCGTCGCAGCCGTCCGGCCGGCGGCCGCCGGAGGAAGCGGAAGGCCGGCGGCAACGAGGGCGAGGGGAGAGGTGATCCATTGACCGGGACAGCGCGGGCCGTACCGGAGAACGGACCGCAAGCCGGGCAGCAGGCCGCAGCGCCGCCCGCCGGGCCGCAGGAGGTGCCGCTCGGCATCCTGCGTCCCGCCGTCGAGCTGTACGTCGATCTGCACGCCCATCCCGAGCTCTCCGGCGCCGAGGCCCGCACCGCCGACCGGTTCGCCGCCGCGCTGGAGCGGCACGGAGCCGCGGTCACCCGCGGTGTGGGCGGGCACGGTGTGGTCGGGGTGCTGGCCAACGGCCCCGGGCCGGTGGTCCTGCTGCGCGCCGAGCTCGACGCCCTCCCGGTCACCGAGCGCACCGGTCTGCCGTACACCAGTACCGCCGCGGGCGTCATGCACGCCTGCGGGCACGACCTCCATCTGGCCGCCGCGTCCGGGGCGCTGGCGCTGCTGGCGCGGTCCCGGGAGACCTGGCGCGGCACCGTCCTGGTCGTCGGCCAGCCCGCCGAGGAGACCCTGGAGGGGGCGCGGGCGATGCTGGCGGACGGCCTGTACGAGCGCTTCGGCACTCCGGACGCGGTCCTCGCCCAGCACGCGGCCCCGCTGCCGGCCGGCACCGTGGCCCACGGCCGGGGCGGTCCGCTGATGGCGGGCAGCGCGGCACTGGACGTGGTGATCCACGGGCGGGGCGGCCACGCGGGCGCGCCCCAGCTCGCCGTCGACCCGGTGCTGACGGCCGCCGCCACGGTGCTGCGGCTCCAGTCCGTCGTGGCGCGCGAGACCGCCCCCTCGGAGCAGGTTGTGCTGACGGTCGGTTCGCTGCACGCGGGCGAACGCGGCAACGTCATTCCGGACCGGGCCGAACTGAGCCTGTCCGTAAGGGCGTTCAGCGATGCCGCGCTGGACCGCGTGACGGCCGCCGTGGAGCGGATCGTGCGGGCCGAGTGCGCGGCCTCCGGCTGCCCGGACGAGCCGGAGTTCACCCTCGCCTCGCGGTCCCCGGCGCTGCTGCCCGATCCGGACACCGCGGCCGCCGTGCGCCGGGTGCACGAGGGGCTGTTCGGGCCGCACCGGGTGACCGCCTGGCCGCCCGCCACCGCCACCGAGGACTTCCCGCTCTACGGCGCCGCCGACACCGGGATCCGCACGGTGTACTGGATGCTGGGAGTGACCGGTGCCCGGCAGTGGCGGGCCGCGCGCGAGGGCGCCGTGCCGCCCCCGGCCAACCACGCGCCGGACTTCGCCCCGGACGTCCGGACGGCCCTGCCGGCCGGCATCACGGCGATGGCCGGCGCCGCCCTGCACGTCCTGCCCGCCGCCGAGGAGGAAGCGCGTTGACGGACGACGACACCCCCGGCCGGGACCATCTGCTCGTCACCGTCCGCCGGAACGCCCGGGGGGCCGCGGCGGCGACGACGGTGGTGCGGCTTCTGGGCCTGCTCCCGGCGGACCGGGTCTGCACAGCGGAGGTGGCGCAGGACGCCATCCGGCTCCGGGTTGAACTGGACGGCACGGACGCCGACCGTGCCGCGGCGCACGGCGCCGTACGGCGGGTCCTGGCCGACCGGGCGCTGGACGGCTGGGCGCTGGACGGCCGGGCGGAGGAGAACTGAGCCGGCGGCGGTCCGGAGCGGCCCGGCACCCGGGCGCGGCGTTCCGGCGGGCCCGTCAGATCCAGCCGCGCTCGCGGGCCAGCAGCGCCGCCTGGGCCCGGCTGGCCGCGCCGAGCGTCTGCAGCAGATCGGCGACGTACCGCCGGTAGGTGCGGACCGAGACGCCCAGCTCCCGGGCCCCTGCCTCGTCCTTCCCGACCGAGCACATCGACACCAGCACCCGGCGCTCGAAGTCGGGGAGCGCTTCCCCGGTCTCCTCGCCGCCCTCCTGCCCCGGGCCGGTGAACTCCTCGGCCTGCTGCCAGATCTTCTCGAAGAGGGCGACGATGTTGGCGACGAGACCGCTCTTGCGGGCGAGCAGCGCGCCCCGCGCCGTGTTGGCCGGGTCCAGCGGCACCAGGGCGGCCCGCCGGTCATAAACGAGCATGCGTTCGGTGATGTCGCACGCCACGCGGATCCTGGCCCCGTGGGCGACCAGTTCCCGCAGATAGTCCGCGGTCGGGGTGTCGTCCAGGGCCCGGCGCAGGACCACGCTGCGGATCTCGACGCCGCGGCGCAGACAGCGGTGGTCGAGCGGGCGGGAGCGGGCGATGTTCT
Organism: Streptomyces sp. MNU89; assembly: GCF_020982505.1. Taxonomy (NCBI): domain Bacteria; kingdom Bacillati; phylum Actinomycetota; class Actinomycetes; order Kitasatosporales; family Streptomycetaceae; genus Streptomyces; species Streptomyces sp. MNU89. The sequence goes on from NZ_JAJKLL010000001.1 coordinate 1,434,873, forward strand.
CCGGCGACAGCCGGGTGTACGGTTCCACGGACAAAATCTCGTCGCGGGCGAAGAAGGCCAGGTCGTCGATCCGGTCCCGGATCTGTTCCAGCCCTTCCAACTGCTCGATGCCCGTACCGGCTTGGGCCCGGGGTCCCTGCTCCGCGCGTAGACCGTCGACGACGTGGCGTGACTGGGTGACCTGACGCAGCTCTTGGTGGAGTGCCCGCAGCCGGATGTCCGTCAGCCGGGCCAGAGCGATCTCGGGGTCCGCCGGATTGATCAGCTTGTCGTCCCCCGTGGGGTGGAGCAGCCCGAGTCCGCGCAGCCGGTCGAGGGAGCACCGGACGCGTTCGCGCTCGGTGTGGAGCAGGAGGTGGATGTCGTCCGGGGATGTCCCCGGGTTCCGCAGGAAATGCCGGTAGATCTCCTCCTCCAGAGGAGAGACCCCGAACACGGACATCTCGTTTCCAGCCAACTGCGCCCCCATGCCGCCGGTCCACCACCGGCCGTTGCCCACGGCGGGTCGAGCCCATGGCTGCCGGAGTGGTTCGGCACACAGTAAACGGCGGAAGTGACGTCCCTGGAAAGGGATGAGAGCGACCAGCGGGCCGAATGTGAGATTTTGTGGTATTACGCCCAGCCGATTGACATCGGGTCAATAAGCTTACGCCCCTCAACGCGCCATCCACAGCCGTTGGTTGAGGGAACGGCCAATCCACCGCTCCTTCCCGGCGGGACCGTCACATCACCGCCACAACCCTTCCGCGACCCCTTCAGGGACCCCCGCACACCACCCCGCCCCACCCGCCGCCACCCGCACGGAGCAGCCGTCCGGCCCGGCCGTCCACCCGGACGGAGCGCCGCCCGGCCCACGCCGCACGGCCGCATAACGGTCGAAAAATAATCAAGACAGCATAAATGCGCTAATCTGCGCTCATCCCTTGGTTCTCCCCGCGGGCCGCGGCACCGCTCCCGGGGACGCGCCCAAGCCCACCCGGCCTCGCAGGTGAGGACATGTTCAATCCGAGCGCACCGGTCGTGACCGTGTTCGCGGTCTATCTGGTCGCCGTGATCGGCGTAGGCCTCTGGGCCTACCCCCGCACCCGCACCTTCGCCGACTTCGCCCTGGGCGGCCGCCGCCTCCCGCCGCTGGTCGCCGCCCTGTCCGCCGGGGCCAGCGACATGTCCGGCTGGCTCTTCCTGGCCCTGCCCGGAGCCGTGTACGCGGCCGGGATCGGCGCCACCTGGATCGCCGTTGGCCTGGCGGTCGGCACCTACTTCAACTGGCTGTTCGTCGCGCCGCGGCTGCGGACCTACACGGAGCGGGCCGGCAACGCCGTGAGCCTGTCGGCCTATCTGGAGGAACGGTTCGAGGACCGCACCCGGCTGCTCCGGATCGTCACGGCCGCCGTCACCATCGTGTTCTTCACCCTCTACGTGGCCAGCGGGCTGGTAGCCGGGGGGCTCCTCTTCGAGCAGGTCTTCGATGCCGCCTTCGGGCTCGGGGTCGTCCTGACCGCACTGGTGATCGTCGTCTACTCGTGTCTCGGCGGCTTCCTCGCGGTGAGCCTGACGCACGTGGTGCAGGGCACGCTGATGTTCCTCGCCCTGGTCGTCCTGCCGGTGACCGGCCTCGTGATGCTCGGCGGATTCGGGACGCTCAGCGAGGAACTCGGCCGCGAGACGGCCTCCCTCCTGGAGATGGGCTCCCGGGCCGACTACTCCGGCGGCGAGTGGTCCGCGGGCCGGCCGCTCGGTGCCGTCGCGGTCGTCTCCCTGCTCGCCTGGGGCCTCGGCTACTTCGGCCAGCCGCACATCCTTGCCCGCTTCATGGGCATCCGCAGCATCCGCGCCGTCCCGGCGGCCCGGCGCATCGGCACCCTCTGGGTGCTCGTCGTGCTCACCGGCGCGTCGCTCACCGGCCTGGCGGGCATCGCCCTGCTCGACGAGCCGCTCACCAACCCCGAGACCGTGTTCATCGCCCTGACGGAGACCCTGCTCACTCCGTGGATCGCGGGCTTCATGCTGATCGCCGTCCTGGCCGCGATCCTCTCGACCGCGGACAGCCAGCTGCTGGTGTCCTCGGTCGCCCTCACCGAGGACGTCTACCACGCGTTCCTCAGCCGCCACGCCTCGGACCGGGTCCTGGTGTGGGCCGGCCGCTGCGCCGTGGTGGCGGTGACGCTGACCGCCACCGGCATCGCGCTGGAGGGCGGCGGCGTGCTGGACATCGTGGCCCAGGCCTGGGCGGGCTTCGGCGCCTCCTTCGGCCCCGTCGTCCTCCTCTCGCTCCACTGGCCGCGCATGACCTGGGCCGGGGCCATGGCCGGCATCGTGACGGGCGCGGGTGTCGTCCTCTTCTGGGAGCGGATCAATCCGCTCCTCGGGCCGCTGGAGTCCGGGATCTACGAGATGGTCCCGGGCGTGCTCGCGGCCACCGCCGCCACGCTGGTCTTCGGCCGGTGGGCCGGCCACCCCCCGCAGCGCGCCTTCTGGCGGCTGCCGGGAGGCGGGGTGAACCAGCTGATGCTGGAGCCGTCCCTCGGCCAGGCGCCGATCGGCATTGCCATGGTCGACAGCGATCTGCGGTACGTCTGGGTGAACAAGGTGCTGGAACGCATGGCCCCGCTGGAGCAGCGGCTGGGACGGCGGGTGACGGACGTCCTCCCGCGCCGGCAGGCGGAAGCGCTGGAGGAACGCATGCGGTCCGTGCTGGACACCGGCGAGCCGGTGCTGGACTACGAGTTCGGCGGCCCCGGTTTCACGGACCCGCACCAGGACCGGGCGTACTCGGTCTCCATCTTCGGGATGGAGGACCGCCACGGGCAGCGCGTCGGGATCTGGTACATGGTCCTCGACGTCACGGACCGCTGGAAGGCCCGGCAGCGCCTGGCCCTGCTGAACGAGGCCAGCGCCCGGATCGGCAGCACCCTGGACGTGATGCTGACCGCGCAGGAACTGGCCGACGACACCGTCCCCTCCCTCGCCGACTTCGCCGCCGTCGAACTGCTGGAATCGGTGGTGCGGGGCGAGGAACCCGCTGCCGGGCCGCTCGACACCAGCCCTGCCCTGCGGCGGGCCGGTCAGAAGCCGGCAGCCCCCGGCCGGGAGGCGGGACCGGCCGCCGGGGAGCCGGCCCGCACCGTGCCCGGCTCCCCGGCGGCACGCTGCCTGCTGCGGGGCGAGACCCTGCTGGAGACGGGCTCCGGCCTCACCGGGCAGTCCTGGGTGACGGACGATCCGGCCCTGGAGGCCTTCGCCGGCGCGTCCGGGTTCCACGCGGTGATGGCGGTGCCGATGCGGGCCCGCGGGGTCTTCCTGGGCGCGGCCGTCTTCCTCCGCTCCCGGCGCCTGGGCCCCTTCGAGGAGGACGACGTCCGCCTCGCCGAGGAGCTGGTCTCCCGTGCCGCCGTGAGCATCGACAACGCCCGCCGCTACGCCCGCGAGCGCACCGCGGCCCAGACCATGCAGCGCTCCCTGCTGCCGCACGGCCTGACCGGGGGTTCCGCCCTGGAGGTGGCCTCGTGGTACCTCCCGGCCGACGCGCCGAGCGGGGTGGGCGGCGACTGGTTCGACGTGATCCCGCTCTCCGGGGCGCGGGTCGCGCTGACCGTCGGGGACGTGGTCGGCCACGGCATCAACGCCGCCACCACGATGGGGCGGCTCCGCACGGCCGTCCGCACGCTCGCCAACCTGGACTACCCCCCGGACGAACTGCTCGCCCATCTGGACGACCTGGTCATCGACCTCATGGGGCCGGACCCGGACCACGAGGAAGGGCCGTCGGCCGCGGCGAACGAGAGCGTGGCCGCCACGTTCCTCGGCGCCACCTGCCTCTACGCCGTGTACGACCCGGTCAGCGGGCGGTGCACGCTGGCCCGGGCCGGTCATCTCCCGCCCGTGGTCGTCCGCCCCGACGGCTCCGTCGAGGTGCTGGAGCTGCCCGCGGGGCCACCGCTGGGCCTGGGGGCCCTGCCGTTCGAGTCCGCCGAATTCACGCTGGAGGAGGGCAGCCTCCTCGCCCTCTACACCGACGGCCTCATCCAGGCGTACGACCTGGACATCGACGTCGGGCTGTCCCGGCTGAGCCGGGTCCTCGCCGCCCCCCGTCCGGGCCTGGGGGAGACGGGCGACCAGGTGATGGAGGCCCTGCTGTCCGGCCCGCCCTCCGACGACGCCGCCCTGCTCCTCGCCCGGACCCGGGTCCTGGACTCGACCCGGGTCGCCTCCCTGGAGCTGCCGGGGGACCCGGCGGTCGTCTCCCAGGCCCGCGCCTTCGTCACCCGGCAGCTGTCGGAGTGGGACATGGACGAACTGCTCTTCACCACGGAACTCATCGTCAGCGAGCTGGTCACCAACGCCATCCGCCACGGGTCCGGGCCGATCACCCTGCGCCTGATCCGGGAGCGGGCACTGATCTGCGAGGTGTCCGACACCAGCAGCACCTCGCCCCGGCTGCGCCACGCGCGGACCACGGACGAGGGCGGCCGGGGCCTGCTGATCGTCGCGCAGCTCGCCCGGCGCTGGGGCACCCGCTACACGGCGGAGGGCAAGATCATCTGGACGGAACAGGGCGTGCCCTCCGACGCCGCCCCGGACGGCACCACCGTTCCCGGGGTGTGACCCGGCCCCGGCGGGTCACGGCGCCCCTCCTCAGGGTGCGAGCCGGCTCTCCGGCGTCCAGATGCTCAGCGCCCACAGGACGACCAGGTCGATCCCGATCATGACGATCGCCCAGACCGGGTAGTACGGCAGCCAGAGGAAGTTGGCGACCAGATGGAGCGCGACCAGGACGATGGCGGTATAGCGCGCCCAGGACGCTCCCTGCACGACGCCGTAACCGGTGAACGCGACCAGGGCGCCGAGCACCAGGTGGAGCCAGCCCCAGCCGGTCAGGTCGATTTCGAAGACGTAGTCGCCGACCTCGGCGAAGACGTCGTCATTGGCGATGGCGGCGATCCCCTGCAGGACGCCGAGGACCCCGGCGATCAGCAGGACGGCGCCCGCGAAGACGGCGATCCCGCTGGGTCCCGTGGTGCTGCGGGTGGAGGACCGGTGAGCACTCGCCGTGGTGTGTGAAGCCTGGTTCATGACTGCCTCCAGGACATGAGCCGCGTTGCGCGGCGGCGCGGCGCCCGGGCCGGCGGGCCGCCGGCGGGATGGGCCGCGCCTCCTTCAGGCTAGGCAGAGGCGTCCCCGCCCCGCATCCGGAGGCGGGGCCCGCCGGAGACCGGTGCCGGGGTCTCCACCTGCTGGTCCTCGAAGTGGGGCAAGTGAGCGTAATCATGTATGAGTGAGTGTCGTTGTCAGAGCGTGAATCTGACGGAATGGGCGAAGACGCAGGGCGTGCATCCGCAGACCGCGTATCGCTGGTTCCGTGAGGGGGCGTTGCCGGTACCGGCTCAGCGGGTCGGGCCACGGACGATCCTGGTGAACATCAACGCGAACACCACGCCCGAGGCCATCGGAGGTTTGGGCCTGTATGCCCACGTGTCCTCGCACGATCAGAAGACCGATCTGGAACGCCAGGTCGCTCGGCTGTCGGCTTGGGCGGCGAAGGCCGGTCACCGAGTCGTTCGTGTTGAGGCGGAGATCGCTTCCGGGATGAACGGCGGTCGTTCAAAGGCTCGACGTCTGCTGGCCGACCCGAACGTGACCACCTTGGTGGTGGAGCACAGGGACCGGCTCGGCCGGATGAACGTCGAGCTTGTCGAGGCCACCTTGTCCGCCACGGGCCGTCGCCTGCTGGTGCTGGACGACGGCGAGGTCGAAGACGACCTGGTGCGGGACATGGTGGAGGTACTGACGTCGTTCTGCGCCCGCCTGTACGGGCGCAGAACGACGAAGAACCGCGCCCGCAAGGCACTGGAAGCCGCCGAACATGGCTGACCTCCGCCCGATCGCCGCGCCGTTCGTCGTTCTCGGTCCGTCCGGCGTGGCGGTTCGTACCCGGCTGGGGGACCTCACGCCCGAGGATGAGAACGTTCTGCGCTTGGTGGGTGCGCACCTGGGCTCGCTCGCCTCGAAGGACCTCAAAGCGCGTTGCGCTGACGGCCTGAAGCACTCTACCGAGTCATGGGCGGCCCGTAAGCGGGACCTGACGGCCGAGTCGTCGTCCCGGTGGGCCGGGTCGATCACGAAGGCCACGCATGACCAGTGGGCACTCGCCCGGCGCGGCCAGGCCGCGCACATCCAGTCCCTCGAAGCCGGTATCACGACGATCCGGCACCGGCTGTCGCTGCCGGTCGGCCAGAAGGGCGCCATGCGGGCTCCGGGCGGCTACCGCTGCGCGCACGAGTGGTTCCACAAAACACGCCGTCTGCATGTGCTTCAGGACCGGCTCGAGAAGGTTCGGGCCGACCGGGAAGCGGGCCGGGTGCAGGTCGTGCGGGGCGGCAGACGTCTGCTGGGCACCCGTCACAACCTCGACAAGGCGCAGCTCACCGAGGCCGAGTGGCGTGAGCGGTGGGAAGCCGGACGCTGGTTCCTCCGGGCGGACGGCGAGTCGGGGAAAAGGTTCGGCAACGAGACGATCCGCATCACGCCCGAGGGCGAAGTGTCGATCAAGCTCCCGGCCCCGCTCGCCGGCCTGGCGAACGCCAAGCACGGCCGGTACGTACTCGCTGCGAAGGCGCGCTTCCCTCACCGGGGGCAGGAGTGGGCCGACCGTGTGGAGGCGAACCGGGCCGTGGCCTACCGCATCCACCACGACACGGGGCGCGGACGCTGGTACGTGGACGCCTCCTGGCAGATCCCTCCCACCAAGACCATCCCACTCGAAGCCGCCCTCGTCGATGGCGTGATCGGCGTGGACACCAACGCCGATCACCTCGCCGCCTGGCGCCTCGACACTCACGGTAACCCGATTGGCCGGCCGCGCCGGTTCTTCTTCGACCTGTCTCGGGGCGCCCAGCACCGCGACGCCCAGGTACGGCACTCCCTCACGCGGCTGCTGAACTGGGCCAGGACCTGCCGCGTCAAGGCCATCGCGGTGGAAGACCTCGACTTCCAGACCGAGAAAACCAGAGAGAAGCACGGGCGCAAGCGCCGATTCCGGCACCTCATCTCCGGCATGCCGACCGGCAAGCTCCGAGCCCGGCTGACCTCCATGGCCGACGCCACAGGTATCGCGATCATCGCCGTGGACCCGGCCTACACGAGCAAGTGGGGCGCCCAGCACTGGCAAAAGCCGATGGCCGGCCCCACCCGTAAGACCACCCGGCACGATGCGGCGAGCATCGCGATCGGACGACGCGCCCAAGGACACCCGATCCGGCGACGGACGACACCGCCCCGTACACACCAGAGCGATGTGCACGGGCATCGGACCGTCCAGGCCGACCGGCGTGTCCCTGGGCGTGAGGGACCCCGCCCCCGCATCCCCGGACCACGGACACGATCCGTGCCGCCGGACGCGGCGAGTACGCGGGCAACCAGGACATCCACAACCGTTCGGGTGTCCGCAGTGACCAGGTATGGGTCCAAGACTCACTCCTGCTCACTGATTAGGAACGGTGACGGTGCTCGCCCGTCACAGCCCGGGAAACCGCTGTGCCGAGGCGGCCGCTTTCCGCAGAATGGACGGTGTCCGTCCGGGTGGCCTTCCCGTCCCGGCCACCCCGTCCACCGTCACAGCAGGGAGCAGCCCGTTGCAGCGTCTCGACCCCGCCGAGGTGAAAGCGGCCGCCGACCGGACCGCCGGGCACATCCGGCCGGTGAGCGTGGTCCCCGTCGAGCCGGGCGGCGTCCTCACCGCCCGCGGCGGGAGAGGCCCGGGACGGGAGGATCCGGAGCCGTACCGGCTGTGGCTGGCGCTGGAGCAGATGCAGCACACCGGTTCCTACAAGGCGCGCGGCGCCTGGAACTTCGTCGCCGCCCACCGCGACGCCGGGACTCTCCCGGCCGCCGGGGTGACCATCGCCTCCGGCGGCAACGCCGGACTGGCCTGCGCCTGGGCCGCCCGGCGGTGCGGTGCGCGGGCGACGGTCTTCCTCCCTGCCACCGCCCCGGAAATCAAGGTCGAACGGCTGCGCGGTTACGGCGCCGAGGTGCGGCTGACCGGCTCCACCTACGCGGAGGCGCTCGCCGCCTGCGAGGAGTTCGCGGCCTCCACTGGCGCGCTGCGCTCCCACGCCTACGACCATCCGTTGATCGCCGCCGGGGCGGGGACGCTGGCGGAGGAGATCCGGCAGCGGGTTCCCGAGGCGGACACCCTCGTGGTCGCCGTCGGCGGCGGCGGGCTCTTCGCCGGAGTGGCCACCGCCGCCGGCCGGCACGGCCTGCGGACCGTCGCCGTCGAACCCGAGCACTGCAGGGCGCTCAACGCCGCCGTGGAGGCGGGGCGGATCGTGGACGTCACGGTGGACTCGGTCGCCGCCGACTCCCTGGGCGCCCCCCGCACCTCCGAGATGGCGCTGTCGGCGGCGCTCGGCGGCGACGCGCGGTCGGTGCTGGTGCCCGACGCGGAGATCGTCCGGGCCCGCCGGGCGCTGTGGGACGACCGGCGGCTGGTGGTGGAGACCGGCGCGGCGAGCGCACTCGCGGCCCTGACGGCCGGCGAGCCGTACGGGTACCGGCCGTCCCACGGGGAGAACGTCGTCGTGGTGCTGTGCGGGGCCAACACCGACCCGGGCGACCTGGTGGAGCGGGACTGACCGCACCCCGGAACCGGCCGCGGCGGAAACCGCCCTCCCGTCCCGCGCGCGGCGCCGCCGATCCGGGGCATACGGTGGCCGTCGGGACGGACACGCAGGCGGGAGACAGCACATGGGCCGGGTCACCGAGCGGCGGCGGGTCGTACGGATCCGGGACGGCGCGGTGAGCGCACGTCCGGACACGCTCGTCGCGGAGGAACCCCTGGAGATCCGGCTGGGCGGCAAGCCGCTCGCGATCACCATGCGCACCCCCGGTGACGACTTCGCGCTCGCCGCCGGGTTTCTGGTGAGCGAGGGCGTTCTGGGGCGGGCGGAGGAGCTGACCGGCATCGCCTACTGCGCCGGGGCCACCGCCGACGGGGGCAACACGTACAACGTGGTGGACGTCCGGCTCGCCCCGGGGGTGCCGGTGCCCTCCATCACCTTGGAGCGCAACGTCTACACGACCTCCTCCTGCGGGCTCTGCGGCAAGGCCAGCCTCGACGCCGTGCGCACCACGGCCCGCTGGGCGATCGCCGACGAGCCGCCGGTCCGCGTCACGCCCGGGGTGCTGGCCGGGCTGCCGGAGCGGCTGCGTGCCGCCCAGCGGGTGTTCGACCGGACGGGCGGGCTGCACGCGGCCGGACTGTTCTCGCCCGAGGGCGAGTTGCTGGATCTGCGGGAGGACGTCGGCCGGCACAACGCGGTCGACAAGCTGGTGGGGCGGGCGCTGCAGGACGGGCGGCTGCCGCTGTCGCGGTGCGTGCTGCTGGTTTCCGGGCGGGCCTCGTTCGAACTGGCGCAGAAGGCGGTGATGGCCGGAATCCCGGTCCTGGCGGCCGTCTCCGCGCCGTCCTCGCTCGCGGTGGACCTCGCCGAGGAGGCCGGGCTGACCCTCGTCGGCTTCCTCCGCGGCGCGTCGATGAACGTCTACGCGGGCGCGGAGCGCGTCGAGGTGTGAGGGCCCGGAAGCGGACCGGCCCCGGGCCGGGCACGGACCCGCCGCCGGCCGCGCCGCACCCCGCCGGGGCGGGCTCCCCGTGCGGTGGCGTCCCGTGAAGCCCCGGTGCCCGTCCGGCGGGGATCGCGTGGAGACGGTGAAAGGCGAACTGACTCCCCGGTCAGGTATCGGCCGAGGTCAGCGCACCGCTCCGCCGTTTCCCCACCTGACCTGCACATTTACCGCACTCTACGGTTGCGGTGCGAACCTCACGCCGATCAGGATCCATCGGGTACCGTCACCGCGCTGTGCGAAGTTCCGAGGAGCGATGCGTTGCGCGACATCTCCACCCCCGCTGTCACGGCGGCGCCCCGGGCCGGCGGCCTGGCCGACGCCGTCTTCGACCGCGCCGCCCGGGAGCCGGACAAGGTCGTCCTGGGCCGCAAGTCGGACGGCGTGTGGCGGGACGTGACCGCGGCGGAGTTCCGGGACGAGGTGATGGCGCTCGCCAAGGGACTGATAGCCCAGGGCGTCCGCTTCGCCGACCGCGTCGCCGTCATGTCCCGGACCCGCTACGAGTGGACCCTCTTCGACTTCGCCCTGTGGAGCATCGGGGCCCAGCCCATCCCGATCTACCCGACCTCCTCCGCCGAGCAGGTCATGTGGATCCTCCACGACGCGGACGTCTCGGCCTGCCTCGTCGAGCACGAGGACCACGCCATGACCGTCGGCTCGGTGATCGACCGGCTGCCGCGGATGGGCCGGCTGTGGCAGCTCAACACCGACGCGGTCGGGCAGCTCACCGCCGCCGGGGCGCACATCGAGGACGATGTGGTGCACCGCCACCGGCGCGCCGTGACCCCCGACTCGACCGCCACGGTGATCTACACCTCCGGCACCACCGGCCGCCCCAAGGGCTGCGTGCTGACCCACGCCAACTTCCTCTTCGAGACCGACACGATGGTCACCCGCTGGGAGCCGGTCTTCCACTCCCGGCCCGGTGACGAGCCGTCGACCCTGCTCTTCCTGCCGATCTCCCACGTCTTCGGCCGGATGGTGGAGGTCGCGGCGGTCCGCCACGGCGTCAAACTCGGCCACCAGCCGAACCTCGCGGCGAGCGAACTCCTCCCGGATCTGGCCGTGTTCCAGCCCACCTTCGTCCTCGCCGTGCCGCACGTCTTCGAGAAGATCTTCCACGCGGCCCGGCGGAAGGCGGAGGCCGAGGGCAGGGTCAAGCCCTTCGACCGGGCGGTGGAGGTGGCGGTGCGCCACGCCGAGGCCCTGGAGGACCGGGCCTTCGGGGCGGGCTCCGGGCCCGGCCCGGGACTGCGGATGCAGCACCAGCTCTTCGACAAGCTGGTCTACGGCAAGCTGCGCGCGGCCATGGGCGGCCGCATCCGGCACGCCATGTCGGGCGGTTCGGCGATGGAACGCCGGCTCGGGCTGTTCTTCGCGGGCGCCGGCGTCACCGTCTACGAGGGCTACGGACTGACCGAGTCGACCGCCGCCGCCACCGCCAACCCCCCGGAGCGCACCCGCTACGGCACCGTCGGCCTGCCCATCCCCGGCACCTCCGTGCACATCGCGGAGGACGGCGAGATCTGGCTGTACGGCGGGAACGTCTTCGGCGGCTACCTCAACGAGCCCAAGGCCACCCACGAGACCCTGCGCGACGGCTGGCTGGCCACCGGGGACCTCGGCTCGCTCGACGAGGACGGCTATCTCACCATCACCGGGCGGAAGAAGGAGATCCTGGTGACCTCCAGCGGAAAGAGCGTCTCCCCGGGCCCGCTGGAGGAGCGGGTGCGGCTGCATCCGCTGGTCGCCCAGTGCATCGTCGTCGGCAACGACCGGCCCCATGTCGCCGCGCTGGTCACCCTGGACCCGGAGGCCGTGGACCACTGGCTGCGGATGCGCGGCAAGCCGCGGCTCAGGGCCTCGGAGCTGGTGCGGGACAAGGAGCTGGAGACGGAGATCCGCCGCGCGGTCGTGGCCGCCAACACCATGGTGTCCAAGGCGGAGTCGATCCGCACCTTCCGCATCCTCGCCGCCCAGTTCTCCGAGGAGCAGGGGCTGCTCACCCCCTCGCTGAAGCTCAAGCGCAAGGCCATCGAGTCAGCGTACGCCGACGAGGTCGAGGCCCTGTACCGCGGCTGAACGGGCGGCCCGCGGGCATCGCCGGGTCACAGAGGCAACCGCCGGGCCACACAGGCACCGCCGGGCCCCGGCATCCCCCGGGAACGGCGTCACGCGGAATACGCTTATCGGAACGCGGAATACGCGGGCCGTCATTGATCGTCCGATCAGGGGCAGGAGCCGCGGGAGTGCCGCGGTTCCCGAGTAACCGCGCACGACGACTTCCGAGTGACCGCACGAGACGCAAAGGACCGACCGCCTGTGAGCCACGTCCCCACAGTCACCCTCAACAACGGTGCCCGCATGCCGCAACTCGGCTTCGGCGTCTGGCAGATCCCGGACGACGAGGCCGCCGCGGCCGTGACGGCCGCGCTGGAAGCGGGCTACCGCAGCATCGACACCGCCGCCGTCTACGGCAACGAGACCGGCACCGGCGCGGGCATCGCCCGCTCCGGCGTCCCCCGCGAGGACGTCTTCGTCACCACGAAGGTCTGGAACAGCGACCACGGTTACGACGCCACGCTGCGCGCCTTCGACACCTCGCTGGAGAGGCTCGGCCTGGACTACGTGGATCTGTACCTCATCCACTGGCCGCTGCCGAAGCGCGACCGCTACGTCGAGACCTACCGCGCCCTGGAGAAGATCAAGGAGGACGGCCGCGCCCGGGCGATCGGCGTCTCCAACTTCCTGCCCGAGCATCTGACCCGGCTGCTGGACGAGACGTCCGTCGTGCCCGCCGTCAACCAGATCGAGCTGCACCCCTGGTTCCAGCAGGCCGGCTCCCGCGCCTTCCACGCCGAGCACGGCATCGCCACCGAGGCGTGGTCCCCGCTCGGCCAGGGCAAGGGCCTGCTCGACGAACCCGTCATCGCCCGGCTCGCAGCGCGGCACGACCGCACCCCCGCGCAGATCGTGCTCCGCTGGCATCTGCAGCTCGGCAATGTGGCGATCCCCAAGTCCGCGACCCCGGCCCGGATCAGGGAGAACTTCGACGTCTTCGGCTTCGAGCTGGGCGAGGACGACATGGCGGACCTCGCCACCCTGGACTCCACCCGGCGCCTGGGCGCCGACCCGGCCACGGCCGACTTCGGCTGATCCCCGGCCCGGCGGCGCCCCCGGACGGCCCGGACCCACCGCCGGGCGCCCGGCCCCGGGCCCGGACCCGGCCCCGCCGCCTCGCCCCGCCCCCGGCCCGCCGGCTGTTGGCCCACCGGGGCGCGGGGCGGCGGCCGTCCGGCGGAACCCCGCGTCCGCTCGGCGGGCGGCGGCCCGCCCCCGGAAAAAGCATTGACCTCACGTTCGCTTGAGCTCCTACGGTGGCGGCCATGGACATGGAAGTCACCGCGTGGACCTCGCTCCACCATGCCGCGAACGCCACCCGCAAGGACGACGGGCGGCCCTTCTCGCGGGAGACGCTCCGCCGCATCGGCGCCTTCGCCCGCCCCCACCGCACCCGGCTGAGCCGGTTCCTGCTGCTGAGCGTCGTCACGGCGGCCCTGGCCGTCGCCACCCCCGTGCTCGCCGGGCGCGTCGTCGACTCCATCGTGAAGAGCGCGCCCGCGACCACCGTCACCTCGCTGGCCGTGCTCATCGCCGTCATCGCGGTGGCCGAGGCCGGGCTCGGGCTGCTGGCCCGCCGGCTCTCCGCCGGCATCGGCGAGGGGCTCATCCTCGATCTGCGCACGGCGGTCTTCGACCATGTGCAGCGGATGCCCGTCGCCTTCTTTACCCGGACCCGCACCGGCGCCCTGGTCAGCCGGCTCAACAACGACGTCATCGGCGCGCAGCGCGCGTTCAGCGACACCCTCTCCGGGGTCGTCGGCAACCTCGTCACGCTGGCGCTCACCCTGGTCGTGATGGTCAGCCTCTCCTGGCGGATCACCCTGCTGGCGCTGCTCCTGCTGCCGGTGTTCGTGCTGCCCGCGCGCCGGATGGGCGCCCGGCTGGCCCGGCTGCGGCGGGAGGCCGCGCGCTGCAACTCCGAGATGAGCACCCAGATGACGGAGCGTTTCTCAGCGCCCGGCGCCACCCTCGTGAAGCTCTTCGGGCGGCCCGCGGAGGAGTCGGCCGAGTTCGCCGCCCGCGCCCGGCGGGTACGCGACATCGGCGTCCGCACCGCGATGACGCAGACGGTCTTCATCACCGCCCTGACCCTGGTCTCCGCCCTCGCCCTGGCCCTCGTCTACGGCCTCGGCGGCTTCTACGCGCTGCGCGGCAGCCTGGAGCCGGGCGCCGTCGTCGCGCTGGCCCTGCTGCTCACCCGGCTCTACGCACCGCTGACCGCCCTGGCCGGGGCCCGGGTCGAGGTGATGAGCGCCATGGTCAGCTTCGAGCGGGTCTTCGAGGTGCTGGACCTGAGGCCGCTGATCGGGGAGAAGCCGGACGCGGTGCGTGTGCCGGAGGGCCCGGTGTCCGTGGAGTTCGACCGGGTGTCCTTCGGCTACCCGTCGGCGGACAAGGTGTCCCTGGCCTCCCTGGAGGAGGTCGCCGTGCTCGACACCCGGGGCGGCACCGAGGTGCTGCACGAGGTGTCGTTCCGCGTCGAACCCGGCCGCATGGTCGCGCTCGTCGGCTCCTCGGGCGCCGGCAAGTCCACCATCGCGCAACTGCTGCCGCGGCTGTACGACGTGGACAGCGGGGCGGTCCGGCTCTCCGGCACGGACATCCGGGAGCTGACGGCCGAGTCGGTGCGGGAGACGGTCGGCCTGGTCACCCAGGACGGCCACCTCTTCCACGAGTCGGTGCGGGCCAACCTGCTGCTGGCCCGCCCGGAGGCCGGTGAGGAGGAGCTGTGGGAGGTGCTGCGCCGGGCCCGGCTCGACGGGCTGATCGCCGAACTCCCCGACGGCCTCGACACCATCGTCGGCGAACGCGGCTACCGGCTCTCCGGCGGCGAGCGCCAGCGGCTGACCATCGCCCGGCTGCTGCTGGCCCGGCAGCGGGTGGTCGTCCTGGACGAGGCCACCGCGCATCTGGACTCCACCTCCGAGGCGGCGGTGCAGGAGGCCCTGGGCGAGGCGCTGTCGGGGCGGACGGCCGTGGTGATCGCCCACCGGCTGTCGACGGTACGGGCGGCGGACGAGATCCTCGTCGTCGAGGACGGGCGGATCGCCGAACGCGGCACCCACGGGGAACTGCTGGCCCGGGGCGGCCGCTACGAGGAGCTGTACCGCACCCAGTTCGACGAGCCCGGCGCGGAGCCGGACGCCCTCACCCCGGCGGGAGCGCCCGGCGCACCGGCGGGAACGGCGGTCTCCGGCACGGCGGCCGGGACGGCGGGGATCGCGTGAACGGCGGGGAGACGACGGACGGCACGGACGGCGGGGCGGTATGAACGGCGGGGCGGTATGAACGGCGCGGAGGGGAACGGCACGGGAGTGAACGGCGAGGACGGCGGACGGCTGGTGCCCGGCGCCCAGGTCACCGTACGGCTCGTCAAGGCCCCCCGCCCGGACAAGAGCTATCCGGCGGCCGTGGTCGGCGACGACGGAACGCGGATCGTGGTGCGGGCGCCGTGGGCGGGGGGCACGGCGCGCGACTTCGGCTTCGTCCGTTTCGAACCCGGCGACGTGTTCACCGAGCACTTCTGGCGCGACCGCTGGTACGCCGTCAAGGAGGTCCGGGCGGCGGACGGCACCCTCAAGGGCTGGTACTGCGATGTGACGCGGCCGGCGCGGGTGACGGAGGAGGACGGCGGCACCCTCGTCGTCGCCGACCTCGACCTCGACCTGTGGCGGTCGGCCGACGGCCGGCTCGTCCTCCGCCTCGACGAGGACGAGTTCGCCGCGAGCGGCCTCGCCGGACGCGACCCCGAGGCGGCGGCCCGCGCCGAGGCGGCCCTGGACGAACTCGAACGGCTCGCCCGGCACGACGGGTTCGCCGCGCTGACCGGTTAGTACTCCACCTGGCCCTTGGCGGCCTGGAAGCACTCCTCGACGCTCCGGCGGACACCGGCGACACGGATGAGCTCCGCAAGAGGAGTCGGAGCCGCCCGTGGACGGTGCGGACTCGCCAGAGCAAAGCCGGCGTTCAACGCGTGCTCGCGGAGTGCCCTGGAGCTTGACCCGCAAGCGCGAGCACATACTGATCACCGAAGTGCGGCACGAAAACGCAGTGTCGGTTCGGCTGTTGTCCATTCCGGGCAGACCGAGGTCAGGCTTCGCGGGAGCCCTCGTACATCGCCTCAACGGCCTGGGCGTACTCGCGCTCCACGACTGGGCGCTTGACCTTCAGGCTCGGGGTGAGCTCGCCGTGCTCGACGTCAAGGTCGCGCGGCAGCACGGAGAACTTCTTGATGGTCTGCCATCGCTGCAGGTCGCCGTTGACCCGCTGGACGAAGCCGTCGATCAGCTCGTGGACCTGCGGTGAGGAGACGACTTCGGCGTAGCTGCGGCCGCCGAGGTGGTGGGATGCCGCCCAGGGCATGATGACGGTCTCGTCCAGAGCGATCAGGGCGGTGCAGTAGTTGCGGCCGCTGCCGATGACCAGGATGTTGCTGATGAACGGGCAGATGGCCTTGAAGCGGCCCTCGACCTCGGTGGGCGCCACGTACTTGCCGCCCGAGGTCTTGAACACGTCCTTCTTGCGGTCGGTGATCCGGAGGAAGCCGTCCTCGTCCACCTCGCCGATGTCGCCGGTGTGGAACCAGCCGTCGCTCTCCAGGACCTCGGCGGTCTTGTCCGGGAGGTTGTGGTAGCCGCGCATGATGCCGGGGCCTCTCACGAGGACTTCGCCGTCCTGGGCGATGCGGACCTCGGTACCGGGCAGGGGTTTGCCCACCGTGCCGACCCGGTAGCCGTCGGCGGGGTTGACGGTGCAGGGCGCGCTGGTCTCCGTCAGGCCGTAGCCCTCGAAGACGTGCACGCCGGCTCCGGAGAAGAAGTAGCCGATGTCCGGAGCGAGGGCGGCGCTGCCGGAGACGCTGCCGCGCAGGTTGCCTCCGAAGGCCGCGCGGATCTTGCCGTACACCAGTCTGTCGGCGATGGCGTGCTGAACGGTGAGCGGCCGGGGCACCCGACGTCGTCCGGTCGCCGCTGTGCTTTGCTGGGTGATCCTGGCATGCTCGCGGGCGACCTTCGCCGCCCAGAGGAAGATCTTGTACTTGGCACCGCCCTCGGCTCTCGCTCTGCTGGCGATGCCGTTGTAGACCTTTTCGAAGATCCGCGGTGCGGACGCCATCACGGTGGGCCGGACCGCGGGCAGGTTGGTGATGATGCGGTCGACGCGCCCGTCCACCGCCATCACGTGGCCGGTTCTGATCTGACCGGCGATCAGGGCCTTTCCGAAGACGTGGGACAGGGGCAGCCACAGGAACTGCACGTCGTCGGAGCGGAGCAGTCCGCTGACCTCTTGTGCGACGCCCTGGTACGACCAGCAGTCGTGGACCAGGCGCACGCCCTTGGGCCGGCCGGTGGTGCCGGAGGTGTAGATCAGGGTGGCGAGGTGCTCCCGCTCGATCGCCTGGACTGCCTGCTCGATCGCGTCCGGCTGCTCCTCCAGGTACACGGCCCCGCGCTTTTCCAGCTCAGCGAGCGACAGTATCTCCAGCCCCTCGACCTTGGGGATGTCCGCCCCGGGGTCGAAGAGGATCGCGTGGCCGAGCTCGGGCAGAGGGTCCGCGTGGGCGACCACCTTGGCCAGCTGCGCGGCATCCTCGACGAATATCGCCCGGCTGCCGGAGTCGGAGAGGATGTACACCGTCTCATCGGCATTGGTGCTGGGATAGACGGCGGTGGCGGCGGCGCCCGCGCACATCACACCGAGGTCGGCCAGAATCCACTCCACCCGCGTGGACGAGGAGATGGCCACCCGCTCCTCGCGCCGCACCCCAAGGGCGAGCAGCCCGGCCGCGATCGCCCTGACGCGCTCGGCGGCCTGCGCCCATGTGAGCGAGCGCCACTCCTCGGCGCCGGAATCACCGTCACCGGCCGGCACAGGGTAACGGTAAGCCTCCCGACCAGGTGTGGCCTCGACTCTTGACAGAAAGAGATGCGCCACGGAAATCGGGCGGCTTTCAAGAAGGGACTGCGCGGAACTCACATCGACCTCCGGGCCCGGATGAGCCCATTCAAGGGTTGTTAACTGGCAGGTAACTCGCAAGCAGGGTGAGACCAGAGGCAAACCCGCCGGCGCGTGAGGGAGAAGGTGTGGGATGAATCGACAAGGACGGCCGGCTCGTCGAGCTGGAGAGCGGCGGACCGGCCGCCAGCGCGGCGGCCCGGCAGACCCTGGTCCTGGCCGCCGGTCCCGAACAGGCCGGACTGCGGCGCTGTCCCGCCCCGAGCTGCGGCATGTTCTTCCTGGCGCGCCGGCGTGACCAGGCATGGTGCTCGATCGGGTGCGGCAACAGGGCGCGATCGGCCCGGCGCCGGAACCAGCGCCTGGACTGACGACGCCTTCGCCTCGCGTGCGCCCTGCCGCGTCCGCCTCCGGGTACGCGGTGGTTCAGGCACCCGGCGAGCGGCCGGGCCGGGATGCGCGGGACTCGGAGTCGCCGGCCGGCGGATGGGCAGCGGGCGGCGCCGTCCAACTGCCGAGCAGCCGCAGCGCGCCGTCCGCGCGCGGGTCCGGTGCGGTGAAGACGACCAGGGACCGGCCCTCGTCCCCGGGCAGCGACAGGGTCTGGTACGCCAGGTCGAGTTCGCCGACCAGTGGATGCCGAAAGCTCTTGATGCCGTACGACTTCTCCTGCACCTCCTGTGCCGCCCACAACTCCCTGAACCGGGGGCTACGGCGACTCAGCTCGGTCACGACCCGGGCCAGCCGCGTGTCTCCGGGGCGGCGGCCGGCGGAGAGGCGCAGGAAGCCGACGGTCTGCCGGGCCACGTCCTCCCACCGGGGGTACAGGTCGCGGGCGGAAGCGTCGAGGAAGACGTGACGCGCGAGGTTCGACCGCCCGGTCGATGCCCCGAGGCCGCCCACCAGAGCGCGGGCCAGGTCGTTGGCGGCGAGGACATCCATCGCAGGCCCCAGGAGATACGCGGGGACGGCCCCCACTGCGGCGAGGAGTCGATGCAGGTCCTCCCGTACGGCCACGCCTGGCACGACATCCGCGTCGCCGGGGCTCCCGGAGCCCTCGAAGTCCCCGTGATCCGCGGGGCCCTGGACGTGGCCGGCCGGCGGGAACGGGCCGGCCCGGGGGATGGCCCGGCGCGCGAGGTCGTACAGGTGCGCCCGCTCGGTCGGGTCGAGACGCAGCACGCGTGCCAGGGCGTCCAGCACGGCGTCGGACGGGTTACGGGCGCGACCCTGCTCCAGACGCGTGTAGTAGACGACGCTGACGCCCGCGAGGTCGGCCACCTCTTCTCGGCGCAGCCCCGCCACCCGGCGCCGGCCGATGACGGGCAGACCTGCCGACCCGGGGAGTACTCGGGAACGCCGCGATTTCAGGAAGGCGCCGAGCTCGCTGGCTGAGTTCATGCACGCCAGTATGCGTGGAGGCGGCGCCCGGCAGCCTGTCCCTGTCGGTACCCCCCTGCCGGGCTGCGCGCCCCCCGCTGCCCGCCCGGCCTGGTACCGGCGGGGTAATGGCTCCGTGCCCACCGTGCCGCGACGGTGGGCACGGGTGCGAATCCGCACCACGCCGCCCGGCGTCTCCACGGTGCCGGGCGGCGCACGGACTTGCGATACGACAGGAGCGCCCTCGATGCGCGCGGTGGTCTTCTCCCGATACGGCGACGAGAACGTCCTGGAACTCATGGAACGACCGGAACCGACTCCGGCGGACGGAGAGCTCCTGGTGGAGGTCAAGGCGGCAGGAGTGAATCCGGTCGACTGGAAACACCGAGAGGGAGCGGTGCGCAACGACCGTCCCTTCCCGCTGGGGATGGGCTGGGACGTGGCGGGCGTAGTGCGGAGCACCGTGCCGGGCGGCCCGGCGGTCGGCGAGGCGGTGTACGGCATGCTTCCACTGCCGTACGGAGGCGCCTACCAGGATCTGTGCGTACTGCCCGCCTCCGCCGTGGCGCCCAAGCCGGTCAGCCTGTCCTACGCGGAGGCCGCCGCCGTGCCCCTGGCCGCCCTGACAGCCTGGCAAGCACTGGGGACTGCCGAGGTCACGGCCGGCCTGCGCGTTCTGGTGCACGCGGGCGCGGGCGGCGTCGGGCACTTCGCCGTGCAACTCGCCCGGCACCTCGGGGCACACGTCACCGCCACCGCCTCCGCCCACAACCTGGAGTTCCTTCGCAGGCTCGGCGTCGATGAGCCGGTGGACCGCACGACGGCGGATCTGGCCGCCGGGGAACCGTTCGATGTCGTCCTGGACACCGTCGGCGGCCTGGTACAGCAAGCTTCGTGGCGGCTGGTGCGCACCGGCGGCACCCTTGTCACGCTTCCGGAATCGGTCAACGAAGCGCACCGCCTCCCCGGAATCACCGCCCACCGCGTCATCGTCACGCCCGACGGTGAAGCGCTGCGCAGGATCGGTGAACTCATCGACTCCGGCGCCGTGCACGTCGAGGTGCAGACGGTCCTCCCGCTCCAGAAGGCCGCGGAGGCACACCGGATAAGCCGCGAGGGCAGGGTGCGCGGAAAGCTGGTGCTCGGCCTCTGAGCACCCGGTCACGGTAGGGCCGCGCCCCGCTCACACACTCGGTAGCCGGATCGTATTCGACCCCTGACCGTGGACGAGACCGGTTTCGTGAAGAAGGGCCACGCCTCGGCGGGAGTGCAGCGCCAGGACAACGGCACCGCGGAACGCATCGAGAACCAGTACTAGGACCGGGCAGGCGCCGACCACGCTCCGTGCTCCCGCCCGGCCGGCGGCGGGAGCGCGGAGGGGACCATGCCGAACACGGCGATCTTCCGTACCGCGACCAGGGCGGCCACCAGCAGGATGCCGTCCCAGGTGGGGTCGTGCGACAGCCGCAGCAGACCGGCCGCCGTGAGGAAGTCCAGCAGCACCCGCAGGGCGAGACGCGGCCGGCGGGTGCCCGCGAGGGCGGCGAGAGCGGAGAGCAGACCGGCCGCGGTGACGAGCAGCGCGGCCGTCTCCAGCAGGGAGTTCACCGCCCCGGTTCCCCGGCGGAACGCGGATGACCGGTCTTCTCCGTGCCCACGGGCGGGTCGTCCCCGTGTTCGAGTTCGGCGCGCTCGTGGGCGATCTCCCGGGCGAGGAAGAAGTTGAGCGCGGTCCGGATGGCGGCGATCGCCGCGAGCTGCCCGATCTCGGTGAAGCTGGGCGCCACCGCCGTGCGCAGCACGTCACCGGCGAGCTGGAACTCCAGCCCCAGCGCGAGAAACCGGCCCAGGGTCAAGCGGATCCTGTTGAACCCCCGGGCCCGGCCGCGGGCCCGGACCAGAGCCGTCAGGAAACGGGCGAAGGCCCATACGGCGCCGATGAAGATGATCAGGGCACCGGCGGCCTCCACGAGACGGACCAGCAGCTCGACGGCATCGCGCAGCCATGACTCCGGCAGAAGCTCAACAGAAAGGATCACGCCCACGCGGTTACCCGCCGGCCGGACGTCCTACCGCCGCGGCTGCCCCGCCGCCGCCTCTTCGACCCGAACGGCGGGCGCCGCCCGGCCGCGCCCTCCCCCGGCGGGCGCCGCCCGCACCCGGGCCGCGCGGCCGCTCGGCGGCCTGATCGGGGGCCGGGGAGTGCGGTTCCGCTCCCCGGCCCGCCTCCTGTTCCGGCATCGGACCGAGTGCTTCCGCGTCCGTCTGCGTACTGTCCTGCGTGCTGTGTTCGTGCCGGGTCGTCAGACCCCTGCCCGCGTCCGGGATGTCCGGTGTCCGCCCGGGGCTCCCCGGCGGCTCCCCGGACGGGCCGGGCAGCGCCGGGGACCGGCCCGGGCGGCGCGCGGTCCTGCCGTTCCGGCAGGCTTCCCGCCCCCGGACCCATCCGTACGGCGCACGGCTCCGAATACGGGGTGGGCCGGTCCTCGGGGCCGGCCGTCCCCCGTGCACGACGGCACGACGGCCGGTTCTTCCCCCGGCCGCCCCCTGCTTCCTGGAGGACGACATGAGGTCAGCCCGCACCGGCCGGCCCGGGCACGGCGCTCCGCCGCCACCCGGGTCCCGGCGTCGGAGAGCCGGAGGTGCCGCGGCGTGAGAGAAGCCGTCTTCATGGGCGAGGTATCGGCTCCCGGCCCCGAGCTGGGGGCCCTGCTGGGCAGGGTCGCGCGCGGCGACCAGGATGCGTTCGGAGCGGTGTACGACATGGTGGCCGGACCCGTGCACGGTCTGGTGCGCCGTGTGCTGCGCGACCCCGCGCAGTCCGAGGAGGTCACTCAGGAGGTGCTGGTGGAGATATGGCGCGGCGCGGCCCGCTTCCGGCCGGACCGGGGCAGTGCCATGGCCTGGGTGATGACCCTCGCGCACCGGCGCGCGGTGGACCGGGTGCGGTCGGTGCAGGCGGGCTCCGACCGGGAGCACCGGGCGGCGCTGCTGGACCGGACCCCGGCGTTCGACGAGGTGACCGAGCAGGTCGAGGCCCGGCTGGAGCGCGAGCAGGTGCGGCGCTGCCTGCGCGGCCTGACCGAGTTGCAGCGGCACGCGGTGACGCTCGCCTACTACCGCGGCCTCACCTACCGTGAGGTCGCCGAACTGCTGGGGGCTCCGCTGGGCACCGTGAAGACACGGCTGCGCGACGGGCTCATCCGGCTGCGCGACTGCCTGGGGGTGACGGCGTGAGCAGGCGCAGAGGGCGCGGGAACCACGGCAGGCCCGGACACGGCGGGCCGGGCGGCGGCACCAGCTGGTTCGACGGCCCCGACGGAGGCGGCCCCGGCGGGCCGCCCGGCGGACCGGTCGGGCCGGGCGGGCCGGGCGGGCCGGGCGGGTTCGGCGGCCCTGCCGCCCCGGTGGATTCGACGGCCCATCCGGTCCCGGCGGATTCGGTGGATTCGACGGGTCCGGCGGTCCCGGCCGGGACGACGGCTCCGGGGCCGGGGACGGCTCCGATGTGCACACCCTCACCGGCGCCTACGCCCTGCACGCACTGCCGGCGGACGAACGGGCCCGGTTCGAGCGGCACTTGGCGGTCTGCGGGGCCTGCGAGCAGGAGGTCCTGGAGCTGTCCGCGACCGCCGGCCGGCTCGGTTCGGCCGAGTCGGTGGAGCCGCCACCGGAGATGCGGGACCGGGTGCTGGCCCGGATCGCCTCCGTCCGGCAGGACCCTCCGGGTGTGCCCCGGCCCCGGCCGGAGGGCCCCCGGCCGCACGCCGCCCGGCCCGGTGGCGGGGGCGGAGCGGAGAGGAACGGCGCCGGTGGCGGCCGTGCCGGTGCGGGCGGCGTTGGACGGCGCGGGTCGCGCGGAAGGTCGTACTTCGTTCTGGCGGCCTGTCTGGCCGTCCTGGCCGGCGGGCTCGGCGGAGTGGCGGTGTGGCAGCGGCAGGAGGCGCGGGACGCCCGGGCCGAGGCCCGGGCGGCGGAGCGGCGTTCCGGGGAGCTGGCCCGGGTACTGACCGCGCCGGACGCCCGGACCGGTTCGGTGCCGCTGGGTGACGGCGCCAGCGGGACGGTGGTCGTCTCGCGCTCCGAGGACCGGGCGGCGTTCCTCGCCTCGGGGCTGCCGGAGCCGGCGGGCGGCAAGGTGTACCAGCTGTGGTTCGACGACGGCGGGACGATGCGCTCCGCCGGTCTGCTCCCCCTCACGACCGGTCCGGACACACGTGCCGCGGCGGGGGCGGTGCTGATGGAGGGCCCGGTCGGCGCGGCGGGCGGGGTCGGCATCACGGTCGAACCGGCGGGCGGTTCGCCACAGCCGACCACCGAGCCGCTGGGGCTGATGGAACTCCCGGCGTGAATCCGGGACCGCCGCCGGGAAGGGCAGGGCACCCCGCGACCGGGTGCCCTGCCCCGTGGACTGCCCGGCCGCGCCCCGCACGGCCCTCCCGGCTGACCGGCTTCCCGGGGGCGTGAGGGCCGGGGGCACGGCTCGGGGCGGGCCCGGGGCCACCCGGCCGGGCCGGGAGACCGCCGGCGCCCCGGCTCGTCAGGCGACGCGGTGTTCCACCGCGATCTGCTCGATGCGGTGGGCCAGTTCGGTGTCCAGTTCGGTCACCTTGCCGCCCACGCTGTGGGTGTTCACCGACACCTTCAGCTTGTCGTAGGACAGGGTCAGATCGGCATGGTGGTTCAGGCTCTCCTGCACCCGGGCGATCTCGGTGACGATCGCCGCCGCGGCCAGATGCCCGGCGAAGGTGTACGTGCGCTCGATGCGGTCGCCGGTGGACGTCCAGCCCGGCAGCTCCGTGAGAGCGTCCTGGATCTCCTGGGGCGAGAGCGGTCGGGGTGCCATGGTTCTTCCCTCCGTCGGTCGTGCCTCGGCCTGCCACCGTGGCACGCCGGGTCCGCCGCGCGCCACGGCCCCGGGGCGGTGTCACTCTCCTCGGCTACCGTCGGGCGGCATGACGACGCATGCGGGGACACGGGGACGGCCGCGCGGGGCGGAGCGGGGCGCTGCTGCGGGCTGGCGCGAGCTGCGCCGGATCAGCCAGCTGGAGCTGGCGCTGCGCGCGGGCTCCTCGGCACGGCACATCAGCTTCGTGGAGACCGGCCGGTCCCGGCCGAGCCGGGAGCTGCTGCTCCGGCTCGCGGGGCAGCTCGACGTCCCGGTGCGGGAGCGCAACGCCCTGCTGGTGGCCGCCGGTTACGCCCCGCACTTCCCGGAACGGCCGCTGGACGACCCGGCTCTGGAGCCCCTCCGCGCGGAGCTGGAGCGGCTCCTCGCGGGTTATGACCCGTATCCGGCGTTCGTGGTCGACGGCATGTACACGGTGGTCGCCGCCAATCGCGGATTGGCCGCGCTGCTGGAGGGCGTCGCCGCCCCACTGCTGGAACCCCCGGTGAACGCGCTGCGGATCGCGCTCCACCCGGGGGGCCTGGCCCCGCGCATCCGGAATCACGCCGAGTGGCGCGGCCATCTGCTGGGCCGGCTGGAGCGGCAGCTGCCCCTGGTCCGCTCCGCGCCGCTGCGTGCGCTCTACGAGGAGCTGCGCGGCTACCCGGCGCCGCCCGCGCCCCCGCCCGCCCGGGCCCGGCGGACGCGTCCGCCTCCCCGGCTCCCCACCGCCGGTGAGCGGGAGCCGGTCGCGCTGCCGATGCGGCTGGAGCACGGCGGCCGGGTGCTCTCCTTCGTCTCGGCCATCGCCACCTTCAACACCCCCATGGATGTGACGGTGTCGGAGCTGGCCATCGAGACGCTGCTGCCCGCCGACCGCGAAACGGGCGAGTATCTGCTCGGGACGGCGCCCTGAGTCCCGCGCGGGACGGCACCCGCGCCTCCTGCCCCGCTCCTGCCCCGCCGCCGTGCGGCGGGCGGATGTGAGACCCGTCTGCCGCACCGCCGGTCCCGAGCCGCGCCCCGGCCCGGGGCGGGCGGCCCGGGCGGATGCCGCCGGGGCAGGCCCCGTACGCCCGGTACGGCCTTTTACGCCCCCGACGCCACCCCGGGGCCTGCCCCGTACCGGCCGTCGGGCTGCCGGGATGGAAGTAGGGCCTCCGGATGCCGCACACTCGGCAGTATGACGACAAGCACCGAGGCCCCGGGCACAGCCCGGGCGGCCTCGGAAACGGTCCACCCTCCTCGTACCGCGGAATCCGGCAGTGATTTCGCCCGGCTGGCGAAACGGATCTCCCGCGCCGGCCTGCTGGAGCGCCGCCCCCGCTACTACGCGGTCCGGTTCTCCGTGGTCTCCGTCCTCTTCGCGGCCGGCTGGACGGCCTTCGCGCTGCTCGGGGACTCCTGGTGGCAGCCTGCCGTGGCCGCCTTCCTCGGGCTGGTCTTCGGGCAGATCGCGCTGCTGACCCACGACCTCGCCCACCGCCAGGTCTTCCGGCGCCGCCGGCCCAGCGAGACCGGCGGCCGGCTGTTCGGCAATCTCGGCATCGGGATGAGCTACGGCTGGTGGATGAACAAGCACACCCGGCACCACGCCAACCCCAACCACGAGGAACTCGACCCGGATGTCACCCCCGACATCCTTGTCTGGTCCGGCAAGCAGGCGCGGGAGAGCCGGGGCATGCCCCGGTTCATCGGTCGCCGGCAGGCGTATCTGTTCTTCCCGCTGCTCACCCTGGAGGGCTTCAACCTCCATGTGTCGAGCGTGCGGGCGCTCTTCGCCGGAGGGATGAAGCGGCGGGCCCTGGAGGCCGTCCTGCTCTCCGCGCACATCGCGGTCTATCTGGGCGCGCTGTTCCTCGTGCTCTCCCCCGGCAAGGCGCTGCTGTTCCTCTTCGTCCACCAGGCGGTCTTCGGCGTCTACCTGGGGTCGACGTTCGCGCCCAACCACAAGGGGATGCCGACCTTCACCGGCGCGGACCGGCCCGACTTCCTGCGGCGCCAGGTGCTCACCTCCCGCAATGTGCGCGGCGGGCACCTCATGGACATCGCCCTGGGCGGGCTGAACTACCAGATCGAGCACCATCTCTTCCCCAGCATGGCCACCCCGCATCTGCGCCGGGCCCGGGCCATCGTCCGCGAGTACTGCGCGGAGCTGAACATCCCGTACCACGAGACCGGGCTGATCGCGTCGTACCGTGAGGCACTGCGCCATCTGCACGCCGTCGGCGCGCCGCTCCGGCGGGGCGGACGGGACCCGGTTCCCGCCGCCTGAGCGGTGCGGGCGTCCACCCCGCGGTCCCGGTGGCCCTCGACGGCCCGGCAGCCCAAGCCGCCCCGGCCGCCCCTGCGGTCAGCCGACGCGTTCGCCGGGGCCGCCCGCCGGGGGCGACAGCGGGGTCCCGGGGGCCTCCGTCTCGGCCAACCAGCGGCGGAACACCCGGTGCACCGCCTCCGCCCCGGTGAGGATCTCGCCCTCCGGCACCGGAGGCGACAGCTCGGCGGGGCGGAGCAGGAAGGCGTGGCCCTGGGACCCGCCGAGCCCGCCGTGCGAGCCGATCTGCGCCTCGAAGGCGTGCACCCGGCCGGTCGTCGGGTCGTACGCGGAGTTGATCATGATGTCCGCGGCATGCGGGAAGGCCGCGGTGCGCCGGACCGCGTCCTCGGCCTCCGGGCCGAAGGGCGCCAGCGGGTCCGGGCCGATGACGACGCGCTGGTCGAGCCGGTGCTCGCCGCCGTGCGGGCCCAGCACCACCGCCCCGTACTCCTCGCTGTGCACCAGGACGAACCCGATACCGGGGTGCTCGGCCAGCGTGCCCAGCAGTGCGGGGTGGCGGCGCTCGATCTCCTCCCGGCTGACCCTGCCGGGCAGTTCGGGGAAGCTGATCAGCCCGAGGTTGCCGGAGCCGAGCACGACCGGCCCGGCGCCGCGACCGCGCCGGGTCTCCTTCTCCTCCTCGTCGACGCGGTGCAGCGCCGCGCGGGCCACCGCCCGTGCCTCGGCGCCGGTCACCTCGCGGTCGGCGCGCCGTCCGGCCAGCGGCCGGGAGCCGGACCGGCCGCCGCGGCAGCCGATGCGGACCAGTTCCTCCAGGGTGATCCCGTAGGCCTCGGCGAACGTCCGGCCGGGGCTCTGCCCGTGATCGGAGAGAAGCACGATGCGGTAGGCGCGGGGCGCGTGGGCGGCGGCCTTCGCGATCAGCCGGACGCTGCGGTCGAGCCGGGCCAGCACCTGCTGGGCGTCCCGGCTGTGCGGGCCGGAGTGGTGGGCCACCTCGTCGTAGGCGACGAGGTCGGCGTAGACCACCGTGCGCCCGGCGAACAGGTCGCCGATGACGGCCGCGACGACCACGTCCCGGGACACGACGGTCGCGAAGGCGCGGATCAACGGGTAGAGCCCGCCCCGCTTGACGCGCGGCTCGTCCCCGCGCATCCGGGCCCGCACGGCCTGCACGATCTCGCGGAACACCTCGGCGGTGAAGGACAGAGCGGTGCGGGTGGCGTTGGCCGGGTCGGAGAAGTACGCGAAGTAGCCCGCTCGGGAGCGGATGCCCCGGCCGCGCCGGGCGGCCACGGAGAGCACCAGGGCGAGCTGCTGCGCGCCGCCGCTGAAGAGGTTGCCGCGGCTGGCGCCGTCCTCCGCCAGCAGCCCCCGGTCGCCGGTGCGCTCGACGGCGCGGCGCTGGAGTTCGGCGACGCTGCTCGGCGAGGAGCACACCATGACGCGGCCGGTCTCCTTCTCGTACCAGCGGAAGGCGGGGACGTCGTGGTTGGTGCCGTGCAGAATGCCGAGCTGGCTGGCGCCGGTCTGGCTGGACCAGTCGGTGCGCCACATCGACAGCCGGTGGCCGCCGGTCTCGATCCAGGAGGCGACGGTCTCCATCACGGGCGGCAGCACCCGGCCGGTACCGGGCAGGGTGCGGGGGGTGACGGCCTCGCTGAGGACGTCGAAGCCCACCCCGTCGAGCTGGAGGAAGAGAGTGCCCGGCCGGGCGGGCAGACCGTCCTCGCCGGTGCGCCGGGGGCCGGGCCGGTGCCGGTGCGCGAGCCGGCGGAGCCGCCGCCGGTAGGCGCCGTCGTCACGGACGGCGAGAGCGGTGCTGGTCGCCGAGGCGACGGCCGACATGATGGCGGCCACCGCCACGGCCGTCTCCGGTCCGGCCTCGCTTCCGCCGTCGGGGACCAGCCGCAGGGCGAGCAGCAGCATCGAGCCGTTGAGGAAGAACACCAGAATGCCGAGGACGAAGGCCGGCACCAGCAGCAGCGCGCGGACCAGCAGCGGCCAGACCAGCGCGCTCAGCAGTCCGAAGGCGCCGGCGCCGATGGCGGCCGTGCGCGCGATGGTCGTCGGGCTGTCACCGCTGGGGGACTGGATGCGGAAGTCGGGCAGCAGGCCGGCGAGGATCAGCATCGTCAGCGTGCTGACCGCCCACACCGCGAGCACCCGGAACACCGCGCCGCCGACGGCCCGCCATCTGCCTCGTACCACGCACGTTCCCATCTCGCCGGTCCGCCCGCACCGTCCGGGGTACGGGCCGGCTCCAGACTGTCACAACGGGGCGCGGACCACGGCGGACCGCGTGGTCGTGAACCGTCCGGCCGGAGTGCGCCCGGCGCCCGGCCGGGAGCGGGGGCGACGGGAGCAGCCGGGTCCGGGAGGCCGGCTCGTTGCCTTACGGGCGCGGGGGGCGTGAACGGTGGAGGGGCCGAGTTCAGGACCGCCCGGTGCGGGCCCGCAGTTCCGCGACGATCTCCGCGGTGAGCGGGGCCGGGAGGCCGTGGCGTTCGGCCGCGCGGAGCACCGAGCCGCCGATCGCGTCGAGCTCCAGGGGGCGGCCCGCCTCGGCGTCGCGCTGCATCGAGGACTTCATGGAGCCGGGGGCGCCCTCCAGGAAGCCGAGCACCTCCCCCGGTTCCGTGGTGGCGCCCGCGGCGCGCGCGACGGCGCCGATCTCGTCGAGCAGGGCGAGCAGTTGGGACCGCCGCTGCTCGCGGACCGCGCCGACCGTGGCCCCGTAGCGGGTGGTGAGCAGGGCCATCGGGGCGAGGAAGACCAGCTTGTCCCAGAGCAGGGCGGTCTCGTCGTCCCGTACGGTCGCGCCGAGCCCGGCCTCGCGCAGCAGTGCGGCGGTGCGGTCGAGACGTTCGCGGGGCACGGTGCGGCCGGCGAGTTCGATGCCGGCGAAGGGGCTGGTGTGCTCGATGCGGCCCGGGGCGACGCGGGTCGACTCGACGCGGATCGTCGCGGCGGCCACCTGCTCCGCCGGATAGCGCTCGCGCAGCGGCCCGAGGTGATCGGCCCCGTTGAGGAGCGGCAGCACCAGTCCGCCGCCGAGAGCCGCCGCCGGCACCCGTTCCAGGGCGTCGGCGAGCGCGGTCTCCTTGACGGTGACGAACAGCAGGCCGGCCGGCTCGCGCAGTTCGGTGTCCGCCTCGACCAGTACCCGGAACGCGCCGAAGCGCCCGCTGGTCACGTGCAGGCCGTCCTTCCGCAGCGTTCCGGCGGTCTCCGCTCCGGCGAGGCACACCACGCGGTGCCCCGCGCGGGCGAGCAGCGCGCCGACCAGTCCTCCGACGCCGCCCGGGCCCAGTACCGCCACTGTCGTTGGGGTCACGGTCACTCTCCTTGCCGCCGGTCTCGCCGCGTCCTGCAGTCCGCCCCGCCACCCGGGGCTGCCCCACCGTACCGACCGGCGGGTACGAGAACGGTCGCGGGGCAGACGGTGCGGGAGCGGCGCGGCCGTGCGGAGGTGGTCCGGGGTACGGCCCCGGCCGCCGCAGCCCCCGGCGCCGTACCCGGCCGTGCGGCTACGCTCGGCAGGGAGACGCCGCCGCGGCGGCGGAGACCAGGGAGGTGTGGCGGGTGCCGGTCGAGATCACATGGTGGGGCCATGCCACCGCGACCGTGACCGATTCCGGGGTGCGGGTGCTCACCGACCCCCTGCTCGTGCAGCGGCTGGCGCATCTGCGGCGCCGCCGGGGCGCGGTGCCCCCGCCCGAGGCCGCCCTCGCCGACGTCGTGCTGGTCTCCCATCTGCACGCCGACCATCTCCACCCGCGCTCGCTGGCCCGGCTGGAGCCGGGCACCCGGGTGCTCGTGCCGCGCGGGGCGCTCGCCGCGGTGCCCGCGCTGCGCCGGCTGGCCGCCGGGACGCTGCGCGTCACCGAGGTCGCGCCCGGTGACGAGACGAGGGTCGGCGATCTCACGGTGCGGGCCGTGCCCGCCGCGCACGACGGGCGCCGGCTGCCCTACGGGCCCCGCCGCTCTCCCGCCCTCGGCTATGTGCTGCGGGGCGAGTCGACCACCTACTTCGCGGGGGACACGGGCTTGTTCGACGAGATGGCGGATGTGGTGGGGCCCTGCGACGTGGCGCTGCTGCCGGTCGGCGGCTGGGGCCCGTATCTGGGCAGCGGCCATCTGGACGCCTCGCGCGCCGCCCGGGCCGCGGCCCGGCTGGCGCCGCGGTGCGCGGTGCCGGTGCACTACGGCACGTTCTGGCCGATCGGCCTGGACGCCGTGCGGCCGCACGAGTTCCACTCCCCCGGCGAGGAGTTCGTCCGGCACGCGACGGCGCTCGCCCCGGAGGTGGCCGTGCACCGCCTGGAGCACGGGCAGAGCGTGCGGCCGGAGGTCGCGCGGTGACCGACGGGGCCGTGCACCGGGCGCTGCCCGGCGCGGTGGGAGACCTCCTCAGCTGGGTGCCGGCGACGTCGCCGCAGACCTTCGTGGGCTACCCCTCGCTGTTCCTGCTGGTGGC
This sequence comes from Streptomyces sp. MNU89, assembly GCF_020982505.1. Classification (NCBI taxonomy): domain Bacteria; kingdom Bacillati; phylum Actinomycetota; class Actinomycetes; order Kitasatosporales; family Streptomycetaceae; genus Streptomyces; species Streptomyces sp. MNU89. Next base: position 1,465,608 of record NZ_JAJKLL010000001.1, read on the forward strand.
GCTGGGGTCGCTGGTGCCGGTGGTGCCGACGGGCGCGCTGGTGAGTTCGGCGGCGGCCGTGGCCCTCCACCACCAGCTGCCCGGGCTCACCCTGCCGCTGGTGTTCGCGGTGGCGGCCCTGGCGGCCTTCGCCGGTGACGTCCTCCTCTACTGGCTCGGCCTGCGCGGCGTGCGCTCGGACAGCGGCTCCCGCTGGCTGCGGCGGCTGCGGGACCGGGCGGCGCCCGACCGTCTGGAGGCGGCACGGCGGAAGCTGGACGAGCGCGGGGTGACGGTGCTCGTCGTGTCCCGGCTGATGCCGGCCGGGCGGATTCCGGTGATGCTGGCGTGCCTGCTGGCGAAGATGCCGATGCGGGACTTCGTCCGCGGTGACGCGCCGGCGAGCCTGGCGTGGGCCGGGGCCTATCTGCTGATCGGCATCACCGGCGGTTCGCTCTTCCCAAAGCCCTGGCAGGGGGCGCTGGCGGCGGTGGCCCTGGCCCTGGCCATCAGCGCCGCCCCGGCCGGCTGGCGCCGGGTCCGGGACACCGGCCAGCGCGACACGGCGAGCTGACCGGCCCCGGCGGGTCCGGGCGGGCCCCGGTCACTCCTCCGGGAGGACCCGGGAGCCGCCCACCGGGAGGTCCCAGAGCTGCCCGCGGGGGCGGCCGGTGCGCCGCCAGGCGGCGCGGACCCGGGTGAGCGGTTCCAGCGGGGGCTCGGCGGAGAGCAGGAACGTCGCCCAGTGCATCGGCGCCATGTGCCGCGCGCCCACGTCCAGACAGGCCTGCACGGCCTCCTCCGGGTCGGTGTGGACGTCGCGCAGCATGTCGGAGGGGTCGTAGGCGCCGATCGGCAGCAGGGCGAGGTCGATCCCGGGCAGCCGGGCACCGATCTCCGCGAACCAGTGGCCGTAGCCGGTGTCGCCCGCGAAGTACACGCGCCGGCCCGCCGGGCCGGTCAGGACCCAGCCGCCCCACAGCGAGCGGCAGGTGTCGGTGAGGGTGCGCTTGCTCCAGTGGTGGGCCGGGACGAAGTCGAAGCGGACGGTGCCGCCGTCCCGGGCGGGCAGTTCCACCGCCTCCCACCAGTCGAGTTCGGTGACGCGGGTGAAGCGGCGGCGCCGGCACCAGGCGCCGAGCCCGGCCGGCACGAAGAGGTGGGTGTCGCGCGGGAGCCTGCGGAGCGTGGGGCCGTCGAGGTGGTCGTAGTGGTTGTGGCTGATGACGACGGCGTCCACCGGGGGCAGGTCCTTCCAGGGGACGCCGACGGGGGTGACGCGGGACGGGGTGCCGAGGATGCGGCGGGACCACACCGGGTCGGTCAGCACGGTGAGCCCGCCTATCCGCACCACCCAGCTCGCGTGGCCCGCCCAGGTCACGGCGACCGTGCCGGGCCCGGCCTCCGGCAGCGGGCCCGGCGCCACGGGCAGCTCGGAGACCTCCGCCAGGGCCTCGGCGGGGGGCCGCGACACCCCTTCGCGGGCCAGCCGCGCGAGGCCGGCCACCCCGGCGGGCAGCGGCGCGGTGAGCCGGTCGGCGAAGGACCGGGGCCAGGTGCGGGTCTCCCCAGCGGGCGGGGCTCGGGCAGCGGTCCGGTACGGGGCGGGGGCCGGGCCCGGTGCGGTGGCCGTGGCGGTGCCGGGGGCGCCGCGGCGGTGCCGGGACCGGTCCCGGTCTCGGTGGCGGCGCCGGTTCGGGTTCCGGTTCCGTAGCCGATACGGCCGCCGGTCCCGGTGCCGGTACCGATTCCGGTGAGGAAGCGCTCCTGCCGTTCCGTCATCGCTGCTCCCTTGGCTCTCCGCGGTGCCCTGCGGCCCGCTCCCTACCAGGCGTCACGCCTTTGCCGTATGCCCCCTTCCGTTGACAACGTTCCTCCTTCTGTCCGCCTGCCCGGACGGACGGTCCCGGACCCGTCCGGTGCCACGCCTCACCCGTCACGCCACCTGCTGCCGGAGCGCCGTAGTTGGCGGAACGGGGACGATCGGAGCCGCAGCCGCCACCACCGGGGCGGCCGGGCCGGAGCCGCCGGACGCGGGCCGAACGGTGCCGGACCACCGGCCGGTCCGCGTCCGGCGGCGGCGGGGGTCCGTGCCCGTCCCGGTCCCGTCATCCGCCGCTCCACTCGTCGAAAGCCCTTGTCACCAGGGTCAGCGACCGGGCCGCGTGCGGCGAGTCCAGCGGGTCCGCGGCGGTGAGCGCCCGGAGGCGGCCGGGCCCGTCCGGGGCGAGCAGCGGCTCGGTGGTGAACCGGACGCGGAGCGCGTCGGGAGGATCGCCGAACCGGTGCCCGCCCGCCACGGGGAAGCCGAGCCGCCGGGTGAGGTGGAGCTCCAGCTCCACGGAGTCGCCGATCCCCCGGGCGGCCAGCGCGTCACCGAACGGACCGAGGTCGGCGTAGACCCGGTCCCCCGCGCGTGGCGGACGGCAGAGGGCGCCGTGGCGGACGACGGTGCGGTACAGGGCGGCGGCGAGAATGCCGTGCAGCCGGGCGGCGGCCCGGAGCCGCTCGGTGACGTCGGGCGGCTCGGTGAGGGCGTGGGTGACGGCGGCGGCCAGCGGCGCCCCCGGCCCGGTCCGTGTCCCGGCGAGTACCCCCAGTGCGGCGGCGCGCAGCCCGGCACCTTCCCGGCCCGCCGGGAAGCGGGCGATCGCGGCGGGCCAGCCGGGCGGCAGCAGCGTGGTCCCGAGCCCGGCGAGGACGACGACGTGTTCGGGCAGCATCTCCGCCGGGCTGACGAACACGGGCCGGCCCCGCCCGGCACGCGCGGAATCGCCCGGCGCGGCCGCGGCATCCGGGGTGTCCGGGACCGACACGGGGGACGGGTGGAGCGCGTCGCGGTCCGTCTCGTCGCTGATGATCAGCAGACCCTCGCCGGCCGCCGCTTCGCACACCTCGTGCAGCAGTTCGGGGGGCGCGGTGGTGCCCGTCGGGTCGTCGGCCGGCGACAGGACGAGCACGCGAGGGGTCCCGCCCTCCGCCCGCACCCGGCGCACGGTCTCCAGCAGGGCGAACGGATCGGGCACACCCCCGCACTCGGCGGGGACGGGCACGGGGTAGGCCGGGCGGCCGAGCACCAGCGGCTGCGCCGAGTGCCACGGCGCGCACGGCCGGGTGGTGAAGACGTCGCCGCCGGCCGCCGCGAGCAGCGCGAGCAGCAGGGGCTGCGGGCCCGCGGCGGCCAGCAGCCGCTCGGGTCCGGTGGCCAGTCCGCGCCGGGCCCAGTAGCCGCGGGCCGCGTCGAGCAGTTCCGGTCCGCCGCCCACCGGCTCGGGTGCGCCGCGGCCGGCCGACGCCGCCAGCCGTTCGGCGAGTCCGGGGAGGACGGGCAGGCCGGAGGGCTCCACCGGCGGCCCGAAGAGGGCCGGGCCACGCGGCTCCGGTGGCATCGGCTCCATCGGGTACCTCCGTCGGGCCTGGGCGGTGTGACGGCCCGCTCCTTCCACCTTCGCAGATCCCGCCCGGTCGGCAACGGCGGGCGGCCGTGCCGCGGCACCGCAACGGCGAGTGCAGCGGCGGCTACGGACGGGAGCGCGGCCGTTCGCGGGGCCCGGCCGGGCGGCTGCCCGCGAGCCGGACGATCTCCGCCTCCGCGCCCCGGCCCCGGCTGCCGACCAGGGCGGCGGCCAGCTCGGACAGCTTCCGGTTGGTGCGCTGGGACATGGTGCGGAGCAGACCGAAGGCCGTGTCGGCGTCGCAGCCCAGGACGTGCATGATGATCCCGCACGCCTGGTCCACCACGGGGCGGGCCCGCAGCGCGGTGCCGAGCTGGTCTATCTCGGCGCGCAGCCGGCGCTGTTCGATGCCGCGGACGATCTCGCTGGTGGCCAGGTCGCCGAGGAGTGCGGTCACCCCGCGCTCCGGGTTCACGAGGCGGCCCGGACGGAAGCCGTAGACGGTGAGGGTGACCAGGAGGTCCTCCCGGCGGAACGGCAGGGTCGTGCTGGAGCGCACCCCCGTCTCCAGGGCCCGTGTCCGGTAGCGGGGCCAGCGTTCGTCGTGCAGCAGGTCCTCCGAGGCGGCCGGGCGGCCGGTCTCCAGAACGGCCGGCACGGGGCCCTCGCCGGTCTCCCATTGCACGGTCACCAGCGGCGCGAGGTCGGGGTGGGTCACGGCCGTACGGAGCGGGGCGGCGGAGAACGCCGCGGCGGCGCCCCGGGTGCCGGAGAGCCCGGAGAGGGGGACGGCGGTCGCCCCGGCACCGCAGCACCAGGGATTGGACGCGGCGGCCTGCTCGGCGAGCCGCGCCAGGCTGGGCTCGGAGGTGTCGGGCACCGTCTCCGGCGCGGGGTCCGGCTCACGTTCCCTGTGCTCGGGCATATCTGGGGACAGCCCTCCTTACGCTCCGAGGTCACACATCCGCACCGGTGATCAGGCTCTCACCGGTCTGAAGCCGTACAGTTCCCCCGGTCTCCCCCCGTCCGGCCGCCTGCCCGGGCCGGGACCGGCAAAACGGGCACGGACGTCCTTCCGCCCGCCGGGGCCCCGGCGGCCCTCTGCCACCGCCCGCACCCCGGGTGGCGTCCAACTCCCCGGCGGGCTGGTGCGGTTACCGTGGGCTCATGGGCGAGACCATCGATTTCGGTGCCGAGCTGGCGGATTTCCGCAGCCGGGTCGCGGAGTTGCAGTCCGCACGTTCGCTTCCCTCCGAGGAACGGGGAGCGGCCCTGGACACCGCGCTGTTCGAACTCCAGCACGTGGCGGACATCCTGTGGCCGCGGTTCGAGAAACTCTCGGCGGCGTCCGCACGCGACGGCACCCCCCGGGAGAATCCGGAACTGCGGCTGCTGCGCGGCCTCTTCCAGCGGCTGCCGCTTCCGGTGGTGCTCATGGACCGCACCACCGTCGTCCGGCGGCTCAACGTCGCCGCCGGCGAACTCTTCGCCCTGCGGGCCGGGTACGCCACCGGCCGGGCGCTGACCGGTGCCCTGGCGCACGACACCCGCGCGGCGTTCCGCTCCCAGGTGGCCGCCGTGGCGCGAGGCGAGGGCAGCCGCAGCCTGCTGGTCCGGCGGCTGCCGGAGCCCGCCCCGGAGGGCGGGGGGAGCGCCCTGCGCGCGAGCCTCACCGCCCTGCGGCCACCTGACGAGCAGCGGCCGGCCGTGTTCGCCGTCTTCCAGACCGTCCCCGCGGGAGAGGCGGAACGGGAGCCGCGCCGCGTACCGGGGCGTGCGGCGGACCGCACCGGCTCCACCCGGCTCCCCGCGCCGCCGCCGCGGCTGCCCCGCCCGGACCTCGCCGAGGTGTCCCGGAACGCCGAACTGATGGACCTGGTCGACGACATGGCCGCCGCCCTGCTCGCCGCCTCCCCCGGTTCCCCGGAGGACGTGCTCGGCCGGGCGGCCCGGCTGCTGCACGGCCGGTTCGCCGACTGGGTGATCGCCGACCTCGCCCCCGTCCCGGGCGACGGCGGTACGCCCGGCCCGCTGCGGCGGCTGGTGGTGCTGGGCCCGGACCCGCGGCCGGAGCCGGGCACGGGGCCGGCCGGCCAGGACCCCGCCGACTGCCCGCTGGTGCTGGACGCCGTACGGGACGGGGTGCCGGCCCTGCGGGTGCGCCCGGAGGACCCGGAGGCCTTCGGGCGGGACGCGTCGGGCGCCGCGGTGCTGGTGTCGGCGCGCGTGACCTCGCTGCTCTGCGTACCGCTGTGCCCGCCGCCCCGCGAGGGGCAAGCGCCGGCGCCGGGTACGGCCGCGCCGTCCGGGGCGCTGACCCTCTTCCGTACGGGCGGGCGGCGCGCCTTCGAGATGGCGGAGGCGGGAGCGGTGCACCGGATGGCCCGGCATCTGTCGCTGGCCCTGGGCCGCGCGGCCGGGCGGGACGCCGCGCCCGCCGGTCCGGCCTCCCCGGCGTGAGGCCCGTACGGCTCGGGGGCCGGGGCGGCCCGCGCTCCGTCCCGGCGGCGAACACCGGCAGAGAACAACCGCCCCGCCGGCCGGGAGCACCGGGGCGGAGCGGCCCGGGGAACCGAACCGCCGGGCGGCTGCTGGCGGCCGCCCGGCCGGCTCAGTTCGCGTCGGCCATCACCTGGTCGCAGAGCGTGGCGCAGGTCCGGCTGATCAGCCGGGAGACGTGCATCTGGGAGATCCCGAGCTGCTCGGCGATCCGGCTCTGGGTCATGTCGCAGAAGAACCGCATGTAGAGGATCTGCCGCTCGCGTTCCGGGAGCCGGCTGAGCTTGGGCTTGATCGCCTCCCGGTCCACGATCCGGTCGAAGCCCGGCTCGGCCTTGCCCAGGGTGTCGACGAGCGCGTAACCGTCCTCGGAACCGGGGAGTTCCGCGTCCAGCGACAGCGGGGTGAAGCTGTCGAGGGCCTCCATGCCGAGCAGCACGTCCTCCTCGGACATCCCGGTGTGCTCGGCGACCTCGCGGATGCTGGGACCGCGTCCGTCGAGGGTGGTGGAGAGTTCGCGGTACGCCACCCGGACCCGGTTGCGCAGTTCCTGCACCCGGCGAGGTACGTGCAGGCCCCACATGTGGTCGCGGAAGTGCCGCTTGACCTCGCCGACGACCGTCGGCACGGCGAAGCTCTCGAAGGCGGTGCCGCGGTCCGGGTCGTACCGCATCACGGCTTTGACCAGGCCGAGCGCGGCCACCTGCTGGAGGTCCTCGATGGACTCGCCCCGGTTGCGGAACTGCCGGGCCAGCCGTTCGGCCATGGGTATCCAGGCGCTGACGACCCGCTGGCGCAGGGCGTCCTTCTCGGGGCCGTCGGGCATCCGGGAGAGCCTGCGGAAGTCTTCGGCGGTGTCGGGTGCGTCGTCGTGCGGGTGCCTCGAGCGAGGCCGCTTGGTGTGAGCGCGTACGGTCGTCATGAGGATCTCGCTCCCAGGACGGTCGGACTTGGTTCACCGTGGGAGCAGGCACGACATACGGGGCCGAGGCGCGCTCGGGGCCGCAGACAGAGCTGGTCCCACGGGCGTGCCTACGGTCCGAAGCACGGTTGTCGCTTGCCCCCGGGCCCGGGCCGCAAACACACGGCCTTCGAGCCCTTCCGGCAGCGGCGGGAGCCCGCTGGAACAGGTTCACTTCCATGCTCCACCAGGTCCGCCGGGTGCGCGACCGGAGGCATCGCCGACCGTCTCCCCCAGCCCTGCGAGCGTCACCTGCGTTCTGGAGAACCCGCAGGTGGGAACGGTGTTGACCGGGCCGGTGCCCCGCCCGCCCGGCCGCCGGGGCGGACCGAAGCGGAACCTCCGGGCGGTGCCGCGGCACGTTCGGCACCCCACGGTGGACGGCCGGGCCGCCGACGGCCGCCGCGCTCGCCGGTGCGGTGCGCCCCCGGCGGCCCGGCGGGGCATCCGACGATGCTTCCCCGGGGACGGAAGCGCCCCGGCCGGGAGGCCGGGGCGTCGCCGTGGCGGCCCGGGAAGGCACGGGCCGGCGGGGCCGGCCGTCCGTCCGGACGCGGTCAGTCGTTCGTCGGCCAGCTCCCGGTCACCCGGCGGACGCCGTTGGCGCCGCTCCGCTCGACGACGGCGCGGACCCCGCCCACGATGGCGCCCTTGACGATGGCGGGCGGCAGGATCTGCGCCCAGGTGTAGTCCGGGTCGGTGGGCTCGGGGGCCTCGTCCTTGTCCGAGACCCGCTTCCAGAGCTGCTTGAAGAGGGCACCGGCGATGACACCGCCGAGAATGCCGAAGAGCGCGCTCAGAATCTTGTACACCGTGCTCACGTTCAGCCCTTGCCCTTCTCCGCGCGCTTGCCGCGTATCACCATCAGGACGAGGAGCAGGGCGACACCGCCCGCCACGGCGGCGAGCGGCGGTCCGCCCAGCCGTTCCGTGGCCTGCCCGGCCTGCTCCCGCACCTCCTCCTTGATCCCGGCCGCCCGGGCCCTGGCGCGGGACTTCACGTCCGCGCGGGCCGCGAGCTGCTCCACCGTGTCACCGAGCCGCTCCCGCGCCTGGATCACCTCCTGGCGCAGTTCCTCGGGAGTGCTCGTCATCGGTGTGCCCTCTCCTTGATCCGTTCGACATCGGCCTTCATGCCGCTGATCGCCTCCTCGGGCATCAGCGGTGCCGCTTCCCGGGTCTGCTTGCGGCCGAGCGCCGCCAGGATCCCGGCGAAGGCGAAGAGCGCCGCCGCCCCGATCAGGGCGGCGGCCCACACCGGCAGGACCAGGGCGAGTGCGGCGATCCCCGCCGCCACCAGCGCCTGGAACGCCACGAAGGCCACGACGCCCGCCCGCCGAACAGCCCGCCCCGAGGCCGGCCCGCTTGCCCTTGCGGGCCAGCTCGGCCTGGGCGAGCCGCATCTCACCGCGTACCAGGTCGGACAGTTGCTCGGCGGCCTGCTTGACGAGGTCGCCTGCCGACGGTTCGCCGGTGTCGCCTCCGGGCGGCCGTCGGTTCACGGTCGTGGTCACTGGTGTCTTCCTCCCTCATGAACATGACTTCCTCGTAGCGGCCCAGTGCCAGGACGAGGCCGAGCATGGCCATCGGTATGAGTACGGCGAAAACCGCCATGGCCCTGGTCCTTCCCTGGGGAACTGTCACGCTCTGTGACGAACGTCACGGGCCTTGAAGGCGAGTGACCATTCCCTTTGGGGTCAAACCGGACTTCCTGCTGGCCGATGGGCTCATCCGTCACCGGGTAGGGCTCGGACCCGGGATCCCTGAATTCCCGGGCCCGAGCCTTCCTTTTCCCCACTCACGGCCACTCCGGCCGTGCACCGGGTCCCCCGGCCCGTATCCGCCAAACACCGCGGCGGGCCGGCGGGACCGGAACTCCGGGGAGGGGGCCGCGGCCCCCTCCCCGGAGCGGCTCAGGGCTCACGGGACCGCGCCCCCTCCCGGGTGCGGGAGGGCGTCACCTGACGGCGCGGGTGGCGCCGCAGATACTCGCCCTCCAGTTCGGCCATCCGCGAGTTGTGAGCGTCCAGCGCGTCCGGCGCGCCGTGCAGCAGCGTCTCGTGCCGGGTCCGGTGGACCGACTCCAGCTCCTTCAGCAGCTGCCGCTCGTCCAGGTCGGCGGGGTCGACCCCGGCTCTCCGCCGTTCCGCGTCCGCCATGGCTCCACCTCTCTCGTCGTCTCTCGCCTCGCGGTCCCGCCCGCGTGCGGCGGGCCCGGTCCGCTCGTGGCCCCGTCCGTGCGTGCCGCGTCCTCTCCCGTCGTCTTCTCCGTCACCGGCCGCGCAACCCCCCGCGGCCGGGTTCCCACGGTTCCGGCGTTCCCCCGCGTCCGGCCAGGTCTCCCGGGAGACCGGTGCCGGCCGTGTTGCCGTGGATCCATCGGGTACCCGGTTCGCACCACCGATACAGACAGTTCGGAGGAAGCAATGGAACTCGCATTCCTCAACCCGGTCGTGGAGCGGCCCGGCCCCTGGGCGTCGGTCTACTTCGACACCTCCCGCGCGTCTCAGTACGCCTTCAAGGAGCAGGAGCTGGCGGCCCGCGAGGCCTGTGACGAACTGGCCGCGCAGGGCGCCGACGAGCGCACCTGCCGCACGCTGCGCGACGTGCTGAGCGAACTGCCCCGCACCGGCGCTCCCGGGCGGGCCCTCTTCGCCACCGGTGGGGAAGTCGTGCTGGACGTGCCGCTCGGCGAGGCCCCGCAGGGCCGCTCGGAGGTCAGCTGGTCGCCGGTGCCGCACCTCGGTCCGCTGCTGGAGCACCGCAGCGAGAACCCGCGGTGCCTGATCGCGTACATCGACCGCAAGGGCGCCGACTTCGAGGTCCGCGACGACTACGGCCGTGAGGAAGCCGGGCACCAGGAGGGGCAGGACTGGCCGATCCACCGCAACCGGCACGGCGCCGACTGGTCCGTGCGGCACTTCGAGCTCGCCGTCGAGGAGACCTGGGACCACAACGCCGGGGAGATCGCCAGGGCCCTCGCGGAGACCTGGGAGGAGACCGGCGCCCGGATGCTGGTCCTCGCCGGGGACGTGCGCGAGCGCCGCGCCGTGCACGACCGGCTCCCCGAGCCGCTGAAGTCCGCCTGCACCGAGACCGAGTACGGGGGCCGGGCCGCCGGCGCCCGCCGGGAGCGGCTGGACGAGGCGGTGGACGAGGCCCGCGAGAAGTACGTCCGGCAGCACACGGCGGAACTGCTGGACCGGTTCCGCTCCCGCCGCGCCCAGGTGCCCGGCGATGTGCGGCACGACGCGGCGGAGGGCGTGCCCGCGCTGGTCGAGGCGGCGCGCGAGCACCGCATCGGCTCACTCGTCATCCGGCCCGACGGACCCGACGTGCACCGCGAGGTGTGGGTGGGCCGCGAGCCGGACCAGATCGCCGTACGGCACACCGACATCCCGTACCTCGGCGACACCGAACCGGTCGCCGTCCGCGCCGACGACGCGCTGCTGCGCGCCGCGGCCGCGAGCGGCGCCGAGGCAGTCGTCGTACACCGCCCGGAGGACGTCGACGGTGATCTGCCGTCCGGCGGGCTGGGCGCCCTGCTCCGCTGGCCCAGTGCCCGCGGCGAACGTCTGGAGGAATCACTGTGACCCTCAGGAACCCCCTCCTCCGCAACCCCTTCCGCCGGAATCACCGCGCGGGTCGCCCGCCCGACCCGGCGGCGGGCCAACAGCAGCGCGGAACGAAGCAGCAGCGGGAGGACCACATGCAGCGAGGCAGCGACCGGCTCAACGTGCACCACGACGACGAGATGAAGCACCAGCTCCAGGGGATGCTCCGCTCCGGGCACTCCACCCGGGCGGAGGAGTGGCACGACCCCGAGCCCAGCGCCGAGGACGACCCCGACACCACGCTGCGCCCGGCCCCGACCCCCGGTGTCAGCGACGAGGCCGAGGCGGAGGCCCTCCGCTCCGAACTCGCCCGCTACTTCGGCCGCACCCCCTTCCCCGGGCGGCGCGAACAGCTCCTGGGCACGCTGCGCGAACGCAACGCCCCCGAACGGCTGGTGGAGGTGATCGGCACCCTCCCGGCGGACCAGGACTACCGCAATGTGCAGGACGTGATGGTGGCACTCGGCCGCAAGCCCCGGTCCTGACCCGGGACGGCGGGCCGCGGTCCCGGCGCGGGACGGGTGAGGTCCCGGGCCCGGACGCGCGGACACGCGTTCGTCCCACCCCGCGCCGCGCCGGCCGCCGCGCCCCCGTATCCCCGCATACGCCGCGCCCCCGCGGGTACTCCGGGCCGGAGAACGAACCCCGCTCCCCGCCCTGAACCCGCGGGGACGGCGTGGGGACGGGGCCGCGACGGGGCCGCCGGGCCCCGCGCCCCCGAGGAGGCGACGAAGCCATGGCACACGGACAGGCAGAACACGTACGCGACGTCATGACCCCCGCGGTGACGGCCGTGCGCCCCGACGCGTCACTGGTCGAGGCCGCCGAGCTGATGCGCACCCACGACATCGGCGACGTCGTGGTCGTCGAGGACAGCCGGCTCATCGGCATCCTCACCGACCGGGACATCACCCTCCGCGCGGTGGCCGAGGGCGTCGACCCGCTGACGGTCAGCGCGCTGTCCGTCTGCACCCCGCGCCCCGTCACGGTCGGGCCGGACGAATCGGTCGACGCCGCCGTGATGCTGATGCGGACCAACGCGGTCCGGCGGCTGCCCGTCGTCGAGGACGGCAGGCCGCTCGGCATGGTCAGCATCGGCGACCTCGCCCTGGTCCGGGACCCGGGCTCGGCCCTCGCCGACATCAGCCGCGCCGTCCCGGACACCTGGCCGGTCCAGGCGGTCTGACCCCGCCGGTCCTGCCGGATCCGCCGGTCCCGGCGATCACCCGCCGGCGGAAGCGATGCCGCGACCGGCAGCGGGTATGCGTCTGTCCATGACGGACGACACGAGGGGCCGCTGGCACCGACGGCTCAGCGAAGGGGACCGGGCGGTGTTCGCCCGGGTGGCCGCACACCACTGGCCCGCCGGGGACCGGTTCCTGCCGCGCCTCACCCACAGCGCCAACCACGGCCGGCTGTGGTTCGGGCTGGCCGCCGGCCTCTGGGCCTTCGGCGGCGCCCGGGGCCGCCGCGCGGCCACCCGGGGGGTCGCCTCGCTGGCGCTCGCCTCGGCCACCGTGAACACCCTGGGCAAGCGCTCGGTGCGCCGCGACCGCCCGATCATCGACGCCGTGCCGCACCTCCGGCGCGCCAAGCGGCAGCCGACCACCACCTCCTTCCCTTCCGGGCACTCGGCTTCCGCCGCGGCCTTCGCCGTGGGCGTCGCGCTGGAGTCCCGGCCCTGGGGCACGCTGCTGGCCCCGGTCGCCGCCGCCGTCGCCTTCTCCCGCGTCTACACCGGCGTGCACTACCCGAGCGACGTCGTCGCGGGTGCCGCCCTCGGCGCCGGGGCGGCCTACACCGTCCGGGGCCTCGTGCCGTCGCGGCACCAGCTGCCGCCCCCGCCCGCCCGCGCGGCGACGCCCCGCCCTTCCCGCCGGGGAGGGCCTGTTCGTCGTCGTCAACCCGCTCTCCGGCGCCATGCCCCACCGGGCCGACCCGGTACGGCAGTTGCGGGCGGCGCTGCCCAAGGCGGAGATCGTGCGCCACGACCCGGACCGGGCCCCGCTGACGAGCACGCTGGAGACCGCGGCGCGCGACGCGGCGGAACGGGGCGGCGCGCTCGGCGTCGTCGGCGGCGACGGCACGGTCAGCGCGGCCGCGACGGTCGCGCTCCAGTACGGGGTGCCGCTCGCCGTCCTCCCCGGCGGCACCTTCAACCACTTCGCCTCCGACCTCGGTGTGGAGGACATCCAGGAAGCCTGCGCCGCCGTGACGCGCGGCGAGGCCGTCCGGGTGGACGTGGGCCGGCTGACCCCGAGCGACGGCCCCGGCGCCCTGCGCGAACCGACCTACTTCCTCAACACCTTCAGCCTCGGCTCGTACCCGGAGCTGGTGCGGCTGCGCGGGCACTGGTCGCCGCGGATCGGCGGACCCGCCGCGACACTGCTGGGCGTGGCGCACGTGCTGCGCACCTCCCGCCCGGTGAAGGCCGTGGTCAACGGCGTGCCGCGCTCCATGTGGCTGCTCTTCGCCGGCAACGGCGCCTACCGCAGCGTGGGGCTGGCCCCGGTTCGCCGCTACGACCTGGCGGACGGCCTGCTGGACGTCCGGGTCGCGCACGGCGGCCGCTTCGCCCGCACCCGCCTCGTCGCCGCGGCGCTCACGGGTGCGCTGGCCCGGTCCCCCGTCTACGCCGCCGCGCGTCCGCGCCGGCTGCGGGTCTCGGGACTGCCGACCGGCACCCACATGGCGTACGACGGCGAAGTGGCGCCCGCTCCCCCGGCCTTCGTCATCGACAAGGCGGAGGAGGCGCTGACCGTCTACCGGCCGGTCCCGGACTGAGGGCACACCGGCGGCCGGCTCTTCCGGCGCACCGGCTTCACGGCTTCCGCCGCCTCGCCGCCTCTCCGGCGCTCCCCCTCTCCGGCCTGGAGCCACATTGTGAGACACCGTTCTCGTGATGCGAGACGCCGGTCTAGACTGCGGCTCCCCGCACGCCTCGACCGGAAGGGGCCGCCATGCCCGACCGCACCGACGTACGAGACGAACCGGCCGCGCGGACCGGAGCGAGCGAAGACCCCGCGAACCCGGGGCACCCGGAGACCGGGGCCGCCGTCTACACCCACGGCCACCACGAGTCGGTGCTCCGCTCGCACACCTGGCGGACCGCCGCCAACTCCGCCGCCTATCTGCTGGACGAACTCCGCCCCGGCATGAGCGTCCTTGACGTCGGCTGCGGGCCCGGCACCATCACCGCCGACCTGGCCCGGCTCGTCGCCCCCGGCCGGGTCACCGGGATCGACGCGGCCCCGGGCATCCTCGGCCGGGCCCGGTCGGTGGCCGCCGAACACGGCCTGGACACGGTCGGTTTCACCGTGGCCGACGTCTCGGATCTGCCCTTCCCCGACGGCTCCTTCGACGTCGTCCACGCCCACCAGGTACTCCAGCATGTCGGCGACCCGGTCGGCGCCCTGCGCGAGATGCGCCGCGTCTGCCGGCCCGGCGGTGTGGTGGCCGCCCGCGACTCCGACTACGCGGCCATGACCTGGTATCCCGGGTCTCCCGCCCTCGACGCCTGGCTGGACCTCTACCACCGGGTCGCCCGCGGCAACGGCGGCGAACCGGACGCCGGACGGCGGCTGCTGTCCTGGGCGCGGCAGGCCGGCTTCACCGACGTCACGGCCTCCGCCTCCGCCTGGTGCTACGCCACCGAGGAGGAACGCGCCTGGTGGAGCGGCCTGTGGGCGGACCGCACGGTGGATTCGGCCTACGCGCGTCTCGCGGTGGACGGTGGCCACGCCGGGGAGGAGGAGCTGCGCCGGATCGCCGGCGCCTGGCGGGAGTGGGGCGCGAGCCCGGACGGCTGGTTCGCCGTCCTGCACGGCGAGATCCTCTGCCGCGCCGTCAACTAGGCTCAACGGCCATGGAAATCCTGGGTACTTCACTCCGTGTCTGCGTGGACGACCTGGACGCCGCCGTCGGCGTCTACGAGCGGCTGACCGGCGAACGGGCGGTGCGCTCCCGGCGCGGCGGCGTCTCGGTCGCGGCGGTGGGCGCGTTTCTGCTGATGAGCGGGGACGAGGCCGAGCTCGAACTGCTGCGCAAGGTCACCGCCACCATCGCGGTGAAGGACGTGGACGAGGCGCACCGCACGCTCACCGAGGTGGGCGCGCGCATCCTCGCGGGACCGCTGCCCACCCCCGGGCGGAATCTGCTGGCCCTCCACCCGGACGGCTCGATCTTCGAGTACGTCGACGGCGGTGTGCCCGGGGCCCGGTGACGCCCGCGCCGCGGCGGCCCGGAGACCCCGGCCGCCGCGGAGGGGCCTCCGGGCCACCCGGCTCCGGAGCGTGGGAACGTCAGACCGTCAGGACGATCTTGCCGCGGGTGCGTCCCTCCTGGCTGAGCCGGAACGCCTCCGCGACCTGCTCCAGCGGCAGCTCCTTGTCCACGTTGACGGTGAGCTTCCCGGCGTCGGCCAGTTCACCGAGAGCGGTGAGATCGGCCGCGTCGGGCCGCACGAAGACGTAGCGGCCGCCGGCCCCGGCGATCCCCGGGTCCACGACGGACACCACGCGCGCCGCCGACTTCGCCAGGTCCAGGGAGGCCGGGATCGCGTCACCGCCCACGAAGTCGAGCGCCACGTCGACACCCTCGGGCGCCAGCTCCCGCACCCGGTCCGCCAGTCCGTCGCCGTAGGTCACCGGCTCGGCGCCGAGGGACCGCAGATAGTCGTGGTTGCGCTCACCGGCGGTACCGATGACCCGCGCGCCCCGCGCGGCCGCGATCTGCACCGCGAACGAGCCGACGCCGCCGGCCGCCGCGTGCACCAGCACGGTGTCGCCCTTGGCCGCCCCGGCGGCGCGCAGCGCCTGGTAGGCGGTGAGCCCGGCCAGCGGAACCCCGGCCGCCTGCTGCCAGCTGAGGGAGGCGGGCTTGCGGGCCAGGGTGCGGACGGGGGCGGCGACGAGCTCGGCGTAGGTCCCGAACTGCGCCACGTCCTGCCGGTTGTAGCCGATCACCTCGTCGCCCGGGGCGAACTCGGTGATCGCCGGTCCGACGGCTTCCACCACTCCGGCCACGTCCCAGCCGGGGATGAGGGGGAAGTTGGTCTGCAGGACCGGGTCGAGATAGCCGGCCGTGATCTTCCAGTCCACGGGGTTGACGCCGGCGGCCTTGACGCGGATCAGCACGCTGTCCGGCCCGACCTTCGGCTCGGGGACGTCGGTGAGCTTCGGCGTTTCGCCGTATGAGTTGATCGTCACTGCCTTCATAACGGACTCCAACAAGGCTGAGGCGGGCGGGAATTCCCGGTCACGGGCATGATCGCCGTCATCGGGGACGATTCCCGGTGACGGCCGGAGGCGGGTCGTGTGACGGCGGGGGCCGGGCCCGGAGCGGGCCGGGCAGCCGGGGCGGCAGGAGGGCGGCGGGCGGCCGTCCGGTCAGGGCTGGGCCAGAGCCGACTCCAGAAGACCGGCGAGGAGTACCGCGCCCTCGCCCTCCTGATCGAGATCGGGATCGTAGACGGTGACGTTGAGCCCGGCGCAGCGCGGTGAGCGCACCAGGGGCCGCAGCACGTCGTGGGCTTCCTCGACCGTGAGGCCGTCCGGGTCGGGGCTGTCCACGGCGGGCATCACGGTGGGGTCGAGCACATCCGCGTCGAAGTGCACCCAGAAGCCGTTGAGCGCATGGGCTTCGAGGCTCGCGAGACAGCGGTGCGCCACCTCGCCGGCCCCCTGGCGCCGGACCTCCCCGACGGTGGTGACCGGGATCTTCAGCTCGGCCAGTTCGGCGCGGTCCTCGTCGTCGTCTCGGATGCCGATGAGACGCACGTCCTCGTCCCGCACATAGGGGCGCAGCCCTTCGAGGTCGGTCAGGTCCGGCTGCCCGCGCCCGGTGGCCAGGGCCAGTTCCTCCCCGGCGGCGGCCCCGACACGGGTGGAGTTGCCGGGGTGGCGGAAGTCGGCACTGCCGTCGAGCGCGGCCAGGCCGTAGCGGCCGATGCGGCGCAGGGCGAGCGCGGCGCCGAGCTGGATGCTGCAGTCGCCGCCGAGGACCACGGGAAAGTCCCCGGCCCGTACGTGCCTCTCGATCCGGTCCGCCAGCCGGGGGGTGTACCCGGCGATGGCGGCGGCGTTGAACACCCCGTCCCCGTCCCGCCACGGGCCCCGGTCGTAGCGGGGCGGCACCACCACCCCGCCCTCCTGTGCGCCGAGCCGCTCCAGGAGCCGCTGCTCGCGCAGCGCGCCCGCGAGTTTGTAGCAGCCGGGAACCGTACCGGGGACCGGCGGTCGCAGGCCGAGATTGGACGGGGCATCGATCAGCACAGTGCGGCGCATGTCCTCACTCTGGCACGACATGCACCGGGGCAGGAGGTCTTGCTCGGCGGATCGGAGCACGCGCGTCAGGGCCGGGGCGCCCGGGCCGGGCTGCTGGTTCTCGGCACCCCGGCACGCCCGGCGATACCGGTGGGCCCGGCACGCCCGGTGCCTCGGGGCCCCGCCCCCGGAGCGCCGGCGTCAGTTCCGCGTCATCTCGGTGGTGATGGCCCACCGCTCGTGGTCGCGCCAGGCGCCGTTGATGAAGAGGAAGTCCGGGGAGAGCCCTTCCCGGCGGAAGCCGAGCCGCCGTACGAGCCGCAGGGACGGCTCGTTGCCCGGCTGGACGTTCGCCTCGATCCGGTGCAGCCCCAGTTCACCGAAGGCGTGGCGCAGCAGGAGCCGCAGGCCCTCCGCCATCAGCCCGCGTCCGGCCGCGTGGACGAACGCCCCGTAGCCCAGCGCACCGGACTGGAAGGCGCCGCGGACGATGTTGTTGACGGCGGCTCCGCCGGCGATGTCGCCGGTGTCCCGCTCGCAGAGGACGAAGCCCTCGCGGTCGGGTTCGTCGAAGCGCTGCCGGTAGGCGGTGAAGTCCTCGGGCCGGGCCGGAAGGGCGACCCAGGGGTGGTGGAACTCCGCGCTCTCCCGCGCCCGTTCCGTGAACTCCGCCATGTCCTCGTCCTGGAGGTGCCGCAGCCCCACCCGGGGTCCGGTCAGAAGATACGCATCGTCGGACACCGGGCCATCGTAGATCGACAACGGCCCGCCCGCCCCGGCAGCCCGACGGCCGGCGGCCACCGTCAGCCGCCGTCGGCCGCCGCCGGCAGCCGGGGGCAAGTCCCCCGGACGGCGCACGCGGCAGCGTACCCGGGAAGGGCGGGTATGTCGGTCAGGGTCCAGCCGGCGAGCCGCGCCGGGGTGGGGCCCGCGCCGACATAGGTCGCCGCCGGGTCCTCCGACAGCCCGGTACCGGTGCCCTTGAGGTAGGCCTCCTTCCGCGTCCAGCAGCGGGCGAAGGCGAAGGGCCGCCCGGCGGCCGGCAGCGCGGCCAGCTCGGCGCGCTCCCCCGGATGCAGGGCCGACACGACCTCGGTCACCGTCCTCTCCCCCGGGACCTCCTCCACATCGGCGCCCACCGGCACGGGGGCGAACGCCAGCAGCACGAGGTCTCCGGCGTGCGAGAGCGAGAAGTGCAGCGGGGTGCCCGGCACGGCGGGGCGCCCGTGCGGGCCCCCGCAGCCGGGGCACGGTTCCCTCGTCAGCTCCACCGAGCACGGCTCGGTGGCCAGATAGCCGCCGAGGAGCCGGCGCAGCGCCACATGCGCCACCTGGTAGCGGTCACGGTCGGGGGTCCGTACGAAGGCGTCGGCGCGCCGCCTCTCCTCCGCGTCCAGCACGGCGCGCTCCGCCTCCGCGTACGCGGCGTGCTCGGGTACCCGCACGAACCAGACCTCGGTACCGCTGTCCGGGGACCACGGCCGGCCGGGAGACCGTCCCGCCGGGTCCAGCCACCGGGGAACGGGGGACCCGGACGAGCCGGACTCCCCGGCCGGTCCCGGAGGGCGGGTGCGCCCGGGCTCCGGTCCTGTGTCCCGCGGGGCCGGGCCGCCCCGGGGCCGTCCGGAGGCGCCGTCCGGCGCGGTGCGATGTGTCATGCGCTTCCCCCTGTGTACGGCGGCCGGCTGCCGTACTGCGCCCCGTTCCCCTGTTCCCTGTTCCGTCGAGCCGGTGATCCGTACCCGTGGCCGGGCACCACAGTGACCGGGCCCGTCCACGCTCCGGCAGGGCCCGTGGCCGGCCCGGCCGGCCGCCATTCACTCCGTGCGCAGTTCCAGCCTCGGCACATCCGGCGCGGCGATGCCGAACACCCGGGTGTACAGCGCGAGTTCGGCCTCCAGCGCCCGGATCACGGTGTCACTGCGGCGGAAGCCGTGGCCCTCGCCCTCGAAGGTGATGCAGGCGTGCGGGACATCGTGCTCCGCGGCCGCCCGCCGGAATGTCTCGCACTGGTCGGGCGGGCAGATGACGTCGTCCAGGCCCTGCAGGATCAGGAAGGGTGCGGTGATCCGGCCGGCGCGGCGGAGCGGGGACCGGTTGCGGTAGCGGTCGGGGTGCTCGGCGAGGGTGCCGATCAGCCCGTCGAGGTAGTGGGACTCGAAGTCGTGGGTGCCGCCCTCGGCCCAGCTCTCCAGGTCGAGCACCGGGTAGCGGAAGGTGCCGCAGGCGTAGAGGCCGGTGCCGGCGAGCGAGGCGGCGGCCGTCCAGCCGCCGGCGCTGCCGCCGCGGATCGCGAGCCGGGCCCGGTCGGCGGTGCCCTCGGCGGCGAGGGTCTCGGCGACGGCGGCGCAGTCCTCCACGTCGACGACGCCCCACTGGCCGCGGAGCCGCTCGCGGTATTCCCGGCCGTAGCCGGTGGAACCGCCGTAGTTGACCTCGGCGACGCCGAAGCCGCGGGAGGTGAAGTAGGCGATGTCGAGGTCGAGTACGAGCGGGGCGTGGCCGGTGGGCCCGCCGTGCGCCCACACCACGAACGGCGGGAGTTCGTCCCCCGGCACGGTGTGGTCGGGGTTGTAGGGCGGGTAGATGTGCGCGTGGATCTCCCGGCCCTCGGGGCCGGTGAACGTGCGGATCTGCGGTTCGGGGTAGTAGGCGGGGTCGACCGGGTCGCGGTGCTCCGCGCCGACCACCCGGGCGTGGCCGGTGGCGGTGTCCAGCTCGACGACCTCGTACGCGCTGCGCGGGCTGGCGGCCACCCCGATGACCCGGGTGTCCTGCACGGCCAGGGCCGGGTCCCACTCGGACCACGGGCCGGGGGCGTCGTAGAGGTCGCCGCTCTCCGGGTCCAGGACGCCGAGGGAAGTGGCGCCGCAGCCGTGCACCACGGCGACCAGGCCGGTGGGCAGCGGGGCGAACCAGCGGCTGCCGATCTTCCACAGCGGGCCGCCGAACTCCTCCTCGCGGGGGCAGAGGGAGACGACGGTCACCTCGCCGGCCGGCGAACCGGTGGCGCTGTCCCCGAGGCCCGTGCCGGTCCCGGGGCCGTCGGGGGCGGGCCGACCCCGGGCCGGTGATCCGGTAGAGGTTCCACCAGCCGCTGCGGTCGGAGACGGCGAGCAGACCGCCGTCGGGGGCCCACTCGGCCTGCGGTACGGACTCCGCGGGGCCGCCGAGCACGGTGCGCGCCCGCTCGAAGGTCCCGTCCGGCGCCACCTCGGCAACCCGCAGTTCGGTGCCGTCCCAGGGCATGTTCGGGTGGTCCCAGGCGATCCAGGCCACGCGGCCCCCGTCCGGGGACAGCCGGGCCGCGGTGACGAACCGGTGTCTGTCGTCGCTGAGTTCGCGGACCGCCCCGCGGTCCTCCGCGGCCGAGCCGTCCAGCGGGACGGCGGCGATGACGCGCCGTACGTCGCCGGGGGCCTCACCGGTGTACTCCTCCAGGACGCACCACACCTCGCCGCGCTCCGGGTGCAGCCACAGGTCGGCCCAGCGCAACCCGCCGCCGATGGCGGAGAGCGGGGTCAGCGGGCGGGGCCCGGGGCACCGGGGTCATCGGGTTCGTAGGCGTAGAGCCGCTGGTCGGCGAAGTGGACGAAGACGACGAGCGGACCGCGCCGCCCCCGCGCGGTTCCGGCCCAGGGGGTACCGCCGTACTCCATGACGCGGCTGCGGACGTTCCACGGGGCGGGGAGGACGGCTTCCTCGGTTCCGTCGGGCCGGCGGCGGACCAGGGTGCGGCGGCCGCCCTCGGCCGGGCGGGGCGCGGTCCACCACACCTCGTCGCCCACGGTGCCCGGATACTCCGGCCGCCCGTCGTGGACCGCGGCGAGCTCGGCATCGATGGGGGACCGCCATGTGCCGTACGGGGCCGTGGACACCATTTCCCAACGCCTCCTGCGTGCTGTCCTAGCTCAACTCCGCCGGGATGGTCACGCCCGGCGCCGGTACCCGTCCCCGAGCCCTGGCCCTCCCACCCCGCGAGCACCCCCGGTGCACCCCTCCGCCGCCCGCCCGCACCAGCGCGGGCCCCGGCGGTCCGTCGGCTCCCCCCACTCCGGCCGGCCGCTCCTTCCGTTGCCTCCACCTCTTCACCACGGCGCGGTGGTTCAACCCACCCGGCCGCGTATTCCGCCGCCGTTCGGCGCACGGACCCCCGGCGTCCGGGATCCGCTCCGCCCCCGGCGGCCGCGCCGGGAGGGGCCCGCACCGCTCCACTACCCGTGGCGGGGCCACTCACCCCACCCCGGGCCGCGGCCCGGCGCCGCTCACCCCGGTACCCCGGCCGGCCCGGACGATGCCGGTGCCGCCGCGCCCGTTTCCGGCTCGGCCCGTCCCGGGCTCCGGAGCAGAAACCGGTCGAGGACCCGGACGCCGAACCGCAGGGCCTCGGCGGGGACGCGCTCGTCGACGCCGTGGAAGAGGGCCGCGTAGTCGAGGCCCTCGGGCAGCTTCAGCGGTGAGAAGCCGTAGCCGGTGATCCCGAGCCGGGAGAACTGCTTGGCGTCCGTGCCCCCCGACATGCAGTACGGCACGGCCCTGCCACCCGGGTCGAAATGCTCGACGGCCTCTCTCATGGCGCGGAAGGTCGGTGAGTCGACCGGTGCCCCGAGCGGGACCTCCCGGTGGTGGAACTCCCAGTCGACATCGGGGCCGGTGAGCCGGTCGAGGGTCTGCCGGAACTCCTCCTCGCCGCCGGGCACCATCCGGCCGTCCACGAAGGCGGTGGCGCTGCCGGGGATGACGTTGACCTTGTAACCGGCGCTGAGCATGGTCGGGTTGGTGCTGTTGCGGAGGGTCGCCTCGACCAGCGCCGCGGCCCGGCCCAGCCGCTCCAGCAACGGGCGGGGGTCGAACCCGGGGGTGTCCAGGTCGAGTTCGGGGGCGTCCGGCGGAACGCCGTACAGCGCGGCGATCTCGGTGAGGGCGGCCCGCACGGTCGGGGTGATGCGGAGCGGCCAGGTGTGCTCGCCGATGCGGCCGACGGCGGCGGCCAGCCGGCTGACGGCGTTGGCCCGGTTGACCTTGGAGCCGTGCCCGGCTCTGCCCCGCGCGGTGAGTTCGAGCCAGGCGGTGCCCCGCTCACCCGCCGCGATGGGGTAGAGCCGCATACCGGAGTCGGCGTGGAAGGTGAAGGCCCCCGATTCGCTGACGCCTTCGGTGCAGCCCTCGAACAGCTCCGGGTGGGAGTCGGCGAGGAAGCCGGAGCCGTACTCGGCGCTGTCCTCCTCGTCGGCGGTGAAGGCCAGGACGAGGTCGCGGCGCGGGCGGTGGCCGGTCCGTGCCCAGGAGCGCACGAGCGCGAGGATCATCGCGTCCGCGTTCTTCATGTCGACGGCGCCCCGGCCCCAGACGACGCCGTCCCGGATCTCGCCCGAGAAGGGGTGCACGGTCCAGTCGGCGGGCTCGGCGGGCACCACGTCCAGATGGCCGTGGACGAGCAGGGCCTCCGCGTCCCGGTCGCTGCCCGCGACCCGGGCGACCACGTTCGTGCGGCCCGGCGCCTTCTCCAGCAGCACCGGTTCCAGGCCCGCCTCGGCGAGCCGCTCGGCCACGTACTCGGCGGCCGGGCGTTCGCAGCCGTCGCCGCGGCCGCGGTTGGTGGTGTCGATGCGGATCAGCTCGGAGGTGAAGGTCACCACCTCCTCCAGCGCCCGCTCGTCCACCCCGCCCGCCGGCGGCACCACCGGCGGACCGGACTGGGCCGCGCCCCCGTGGACCGGCCCGGCCGCGCCCGTGCCGTGCACCGCCCCGCCGTTCGACACCGCTCCGTCCGACGCCGCGCCGGGCGCTTCCGTCCCTGGTCCGCCCGCGCCCGGGGCCCGTGGGGCGGTACCGGGGGCCGCTGTGTCAGCCATACTGCTCCTCCACCGCTGCCGACACGACGGTCGTGACCGCCTTGAAGCAGCGGATTCCCTCGTACATGGTGTCGCTGGTATAGGCGGCCCGGCGCTCGCCGGTGCGCTCCACCCCGGGCACGACGGTCGCCGCGCCCACCAGATGATCCGCGTCGAATTCCATCTCGACGGTGAACGGGCCCGCGTCCCGCGCCGGCTCCTGCCGTATCGCGAGCACGGCCGCCTCCTGCGCCGCGGCCCTGATGTCCGCGGCCGTGCGGGCGGGCGGGCGGCAGACGGCGGCATAGCGCGAGACGCAGTCCTTGACGGCCACGGCGCGGGCCCCGGGGGCGTACCCCCGGGCGTCCTCACAGGTGCGGTCGTCGCCGGTGACCAGCACCACGGGCGTGCCGAACTCCGCCACCACCCGCGAGTTGAGCAGTCCTTCGCTCGCCCGGACGCCGTTGAGCCAGACCCCGGTGAGGGAGTTGGCGAGGTAGGTGTGCGCGAGGACGCCCTCCGTGCCCGCGCCGGTGTGGTAGCCGACGAAGGCGACTCCGTCCACATCGCCCCGCTGCACGCCCTCGACCATGCTCAGCTCCTTGTGCCGGCCGGTGAGCATCACCGCGCGCTCGTCGAGCCGCTCCAGGAGGAGGTTGCGCATGGTCCAGTGCGCCTCGTTGACGACGACCTCGTCCGCCCCGCCGTCGAAGAACCCGGCCACCGCGGCGTTGACGTCCGAGGTGAACATCCGGCGGCAGCGCTGCCACTGCTCATGGCCCGGCAGGACGTCGGCGGGCCAGGTGACGCCCGTCGCGCCCTCCATATCGGCGGAGATGAGGATCTTCATGCCCGAAACCGTACGCGGTGCCGAAGAGCCCTGCCATGCCTGTGGATAACCCACCGTCACCCCGTCCCGGACCGCCCTGCCGCCCTCTGCGCCACCGCGGAGGAACGGCCCGCCGCTTCCGGTGCGTTCACCCGGCCGGGTGAGATCGCGCGGGCGGCGGCAAGCCGGGCACCTCCGGGCGCACGGCCCCCGCCGCCCCTTCCGCTCCCCGGCGGCCGCCTACTTCTCGACTTCGGCCGCGAGCCGCGCCAGCACGGCGTCGTAGATCCTGCCGAGCCCCTTGGGCGCGAAGGTCCGCTCGAAGAAGCCGCCGACGCCGCCCGCACCGTCCCAGACGGTGGTCACCCGTACCGTGGACTTCCCCTCGCCGGCCGGGGTCACCGTCCAGGTGGTCAGCATCGAGGAGTTGCGGTCCTTCTCGGCGAGCTGCCCGGCGGTCGGCTCGGTGACCTCCAGCAGGCAGTCGCGGACGCGCTTGCTGGTGGCCTGCAGCCGCCAGTGCACCAGCGTGCCCGCGCCGCGGCCGCCCTCGCGCACCTCGTACTCGCTGAACTGCTCGGGCAGCAGCCGGGCGCGGGTGCCGGAGTAGTCCGCGATCGCCTCGAACACCGCCTCGGGTGCCGCCGCGATGATCCGCTCCGTCGTGGCCTCGACCTGCGCCATGTTCCGTCCTCCAGTCGGTCGCCGGCCCACACGGGCCGGTCGTCTTCCGCACAGCCAACCACCGGAGGGGGACACGCCCAAATCGGATCCTGCTGGCGTTATTCGAATGCATGTTCTAACTTGTGGGAACAGGTACGGACGGAAGGAGCGTGGGAACATGCGCTGGGACGGCCTGAGCCATGACGACTCCTCCGGAGCCCCCGCCCTCTTCGGCACCGACGCCGTCACACGGACCTTCGACACCCCCGAGTTCCGGGGCATCACCTTCCACGAGATCCGCGCCCGCTCGATCCTCAACCGCGTGCCCGGGGCCTCCCGGATGCCGTTCGAATGGACGCTCAACCCGTACCGCGGCTGCTCCCACGCCTGCGTCTACTGCTTCGCCCGCAAGACGCACAGCTATCTGGACCTCGACACCGGCCTCGGCTTCGACTCGCAGATCGTCGTCAAGGTCAACGCCCCCGACCTGCTCCGCCGCGAACTGGCGTCCCGCCGCTGGCAGGGAGAGCACATCGCGATGGGCACCAACGTCGACTGCTACCAGCGCGCGGAGGGCCGCTACCGGCTCATGCCCGGCATCCTCGCCGCGCTGCGCGACCACGCCAACCCGTTCTCGATCCTCACCAAGGGCACGCTGATCCTCCGCGACCTCGACCTGCTGCGGCAGGCGGCCGAGGTGACGGACGTCGGCACCTCCGTCTCCGTCGGCTTCACCGACCGCGAGCTGTGGCGGACCGTCGAGCCCGGCACCCCCTCCCCCGAACGCCGGCTGGAGGTCTGCCGCACCCTCACCGCGAACGGCATCCCCTGCTCCGTACTGATGGCCCCGGTCATCCCCTATCTCAGCGACTCACCGGAGCAGTTGCGGGAGACCGTGCGCGCCGTCGCCGCGGCGGGCGCCGGATCGGTGACCCCGCTGGTGCTCCATCTGCGGCCCGGCGCCCGCGAATGGTTCATGGAGTGGCTCGCCCGGCACCACCCCCGTCTGGTGCGGCGCTACGAGGTGCTGTACGCCGACGGCGCCTACGCGCCCACCTGGTACCAGCGCCAGATCACCCGGCGGGTGCACGAACTGGCGGACGAGTACGGCATCGGCCCCTCCCACCCCGGCGCCGCCCGCCGCCCCCGCGGGCCGGCTCCGGCGCCGGAGCCCGTCGGGCCCCGCGCCCGGGCCCACCCAACTGACCCTCCTCTGACCGCACTCGGCCCCGCCTCCCGCCCCGCCGGGCCGCTGCCGCTACCGCGGATGAGTCTCCCCGGGCCCGCGTCCGTACCACAGGACGGCGGCGTGGCGGGCGCGCCGGCGAGGGAGCGAGGGAGGCCGACGTGGACAGCGGTGACGAGTCCGGGCAGCCGCGGCGGCGCCGGGTGGTCGAGCCGACCAGAGTGATCAGTTCGCGGCGGAGCAGCCGGCTGGAGGACCTCGAACTCTTCCGCCCGGAGCCGGCCGCCGGAGACCCGTCCGGCGGCCCCGCAGGCGTTCCGGCGGACGACCCGCCGACCGAACAGCTGCCCGGATCCCCTCTCCCCGGGACCGGCACCGGGTCCGCCGCCGGCTTCGGGGCGTCCGGAAACTCCCCCGGCCCCGGGAGCACCACGGGCACCACAGGCACCCCCGGCCACCCGCGGACCCGGGTCCTGCCCGGCATGTTCCCCCCGTCACCCGGTGCGGCGCCGGGGCTCCGCGGGCTCTTCGCTGGGCGGCGCCCCTCCACCCGTACGGCCGGTTTCCTCGCCGCGGGCGCGGGCGCGGCCGTGCTGGTGGTCCTGCTGCTCACCCGGGGCGGTGCGGAGACGACGGCGCCCGGGACCGCGGCTCCCCCGGCCCCCTCGGCCGCTCCCGCCGAGCCCACGGCGATACCGCAGCCGCCGACCGAGGCGGAGCCGGAGGGCGGCGGCGTCCTCCAGCCGGGCGACAGCGGGCCGGCGGTCTCCGAACTCCAGGACCGGCTCTCGAGAATCCCGAACGTCTACACCGAGCGCGGAGCCGACGGCCAGTACGACGACGTGCTCACCGAGGCCGTGGCCCGGTTCCAGCTCTGGTACGGCATCCGCGGCGACGAGGAGGGGGTCTACGGCGACGACACCCGCCGCGACCTGGAGTCCCGCACCTGAGCCGGCCGCACGGCGGTGTCAGGTCTTCCCCGCCGGCCCCGTCCTGGTGAGCCGCCCCAGTGCCGCGGAGGCCGCGGGCGCGAGCCGGGGATGCTCCCGGGCCGCGTTCAGCACCGGGATCGCCCGCCGGTCACCGAGCACCGCCAGCCCCTCGACGCAGGCCATCGCGATCTGCCCGTACCCGGCCGGCCCGCCGCGCCGGGAGGAACCCACCAGCCGTTCCAGGGTGGTGATCAGGGCCGGTACGGACTCGGGGGCCCGCAGCGCCGTCAGCAGCCGCACCGGGTGCAGGGCGTAGGCGGTGCGCAGCGGGTTGGTGGCCAGCGCGGCGGCGGCCCGCGCGGTCCGGGGGTCGCCGAGCCGGGCGAGGGAGTGCGCCGCTATGGCGCAGCGGCCCGGGTCGCGGTGGTTGAGGAGCAGGACGAGGGTCTCGAAGGCGCGCCGGTCGCCGCGGCAGCCGAGGGTGAAGGCGGCCAGTTCTCGGGCCCACAGGGGCTGTCCGGGGCGGGTGAGCACGGCGGCCAGTTCGTCCAGGGCGGCGGTCCCGCCCGCGCCGGAGAGTGTTCTGCGGGCGAGCGCGGCGAGGGTGCCGCAGGCCGCGGTCTCCCCGGCCCGGGCCGCTTCGCGGCTCACCCGTTCCAGCAGCGTGCCGAGCGCCGCCCGGTCCTCGCGTCGCGCCGTATGGCCACCGGCCGCCATGCCCTTTCCCCCTCCCACCACGGTGCCGGACGCCCCGGCACCGGACCGTCCCGCACGGGCGCGGCTCCCGGCACCGGCGGGTTTAACGTCTCTACCCGGCCGGGGCCCCGCGGTCACTTCCGGACCGGGGTGACCTTCCGTGTATCGCCGTACGGACGCCGGGCCGCCGGACCATCCGCCCCAGGTGTCCCGCCCGGCACCACCGCCCCGGCACCACGGCGGTCCCGGCCGCCGGCGCCACGCCCCCGCCGTCCCGCCCCACCGCCGCCATCTCCCCGCCGCGGCCCGCCCTCGCCACCGCCCCACCGCTCACTTGTGAGCGGCGCAGATCACATGGGCGCAGGGGTGGCGCGGAACGAACGGTCCGCCTACCCTCGTCGCAGGAGTCCGTACGCCGCCACAGCGGCCGGTGCGGACCCGTTTCCGGTGGCCTGGTGACGCAGCCGCCGGAGGCACCGCCGGTCCGGCCCGGTTTCTCCGCCGGCCCGGCAGCACGGCGCGGTCCCGGGGACAGGGCCCGCCGATGTCCCGCCGGGCGTCCGCGCCCGCCCGGGGCGAGTTCCGCAGTGCCCGACCATCCGCAGCGCCTGAACAGGCGGTGCCCGTCTCGGGGCGCACGCCCGACTCCCCAGCCACGCACGCCCGTTCGGCGCCCGCAGGCCCCGTCCTCCTCAGTCGTCACTCTCCCCGCCCGACATGTCCGGGGATTACCTTCTGGAGTCCGCGATGGACCGCAATCCCACTCCCGATTCCGCTGCTCCCGCCGTCACCCTTCCCGTCGTGGCCGTCGTCGGCCTCGGCACCATGGGGACCGGCATCGCCGAGGTCCTGGCCCGTGCCGGCCGCGAGGTCATCGGCATCGACATCAGCGAGGCCGCCGCCCGCGACGCCGTGGCGGCCCTGGAGCGCTCGACCGCGCACGCCGTGGCCCGCGAGCGGATCACCGAGCAGGAGCGGCAGGACATGCTCGCCCGCTTCCGCACCTTCTCCGACCTCCAGGCCGCGGCCGACGCCGACCTCGTCATCGAGGTGGTGCCGGAGGAGTACGAGACCAAGCGCGAGGTGTTCACCGCGCTCGACGGCATCGTCCGCCCCGAGGCCGTCCTGGCCACCGGCACCAACGCGCTCTCCGTGACCCGGCTCGCCGCCGACTCGGCCCGCCCCGAGCGGGTGCTGGGCCTGCACTTCTTCAACCCGGCCCCGGCGATGAAGCTCGTCGAGGTGGTCTCCACGGTGCTGACCGCCCCGGCCGCCACGGCCGCGGTGACTACACTCGCCCGCGAGCTGGGCAAGGAGCCGGTGGCGGTCGGCGACCGTCCCGGCTTCCTCGCCGACGGCCTGCTGTTCGGCTACCTCAACCAGGCCGCGGCGATGTACGAGGCCAAGTACGCCACCCGCGAGGACATCGACGCCGCCATGCGGCTGGGCTGCGGCCTGCCGATGGGCCCGCTCGCGCTGCTGGACCTGATCGGCATCGACACCGCGCGCACCGTCCTGGAGGCCATGTACGCCGAGTCCGGCGACCGGCTGCACGCCCCGTCCCCGGTCCTCAAGCAGCTGAGCGCCGCCGGGCTGACCGGCCGCAAGACGGGGCGCGGCTTCTACAGCTACGAGGCGCCGGGCAGCGGCACCGTCGTCCCGGACGAGCTGACGCCGGCCGCGGACGCGGCGGCCGTCGCGGGCCGCCCCGTGAGCAGTGTGGGCGTGGCCGGCTCGGGCACCATGGCGAGCGGTATCGCCGAGGTGTTCGCCAAGGCCGGTTACGACGTGGTGCTCGCCGCGCGCGGCCAGGAGAAGGCCGACAAGGCCAAGGCCCGCATCGCCAAGTCCCTGGGCCGGTCCGTGGACAAGGGCCGGATGACGGCCGAGGCGCGGGACGAGACGCTGGCCCGGATCACCCCGGCCGGCTCGCTCGACGCCTTCGCCGACGTCGACCTGGCCGTGGAGGCCGTGGCCGAGGACCTCGCCGTCAAGCAGCAGCTCTTCGGCACCCTCGACAAGGTCTGCAAGCCGGGCGCGGTGCTCGCCACCACCACCTCCAGCCTGCCGGTCGTGGCCTGTGCCCGGGCGACCTCCCGACCGCAGGACGTCATCGGGATGCACTTCTTCAACCCCGCCCCGGCGATGAAACTGGTCGAGGTGGTCCGCACGGTGCTCACCGCGGACGACGTCCACGCGACGGTCCGCGAGGTCTGCGCCAAGGTCCGCAAGCACCCCGTGGACTGCGGCGACCGCGCCGGGTTCATCGTCAACGCGCTGCTGTTCCCGTACCTCAACAACGCGGTCAAGATGGTCCAGGAGCACTACGCGACGCTGGACGACATCGACGCGGCGATGAAGCTCGGCGGCGGCTACCCGATGGGCCCGTTCCAGCTGCTGGACGTGGTCGGCCTGGACGTCTCCCTGGCCATCCAGAAGGTGCTGCACAACGAGTTCCGCGAGCCGGGCCTGGCGCCGGCGCCGCTCCTGGAGCACCTGGTCGCGGCGGGCTGCCTGGGCCGCAAGACGGGGCGCGGCTTCCGCGAGTATGCGAGGGCCTGACCGGTCCCGGGGCTGGGGCGGACTGCTGGATCCCGGCGGCGGTCCGTCCCGGCACGGCCCCGAGGAGGCGTGTTACGTTCCCCACATGTCCCATCCCGTGAAGTCCGCCCGCCCCCCGCGCACGGCCGTGAAAGGCCCGTCAAACCAGGACAGTTCGGACACAACCGGCAATCGCCGCGCCGCCGCCCAGCGGCTCACCATGCGGCGGAAGCTGGCGGCCGCGGCGATGGAGCTCTTCGCGACCAAGGGCTACGAGGCCACGACGGTGGACGAGATCGCCGCCGCGGCCGGGGTCGCCCGGCGCACCTTCTTCCGGCATTTCCGCTCCAAGGAAGAGGCGATCTTCCCGGACCACGACGACACCCTGGTCCGGGCGGAGGCGGTGCTGGCGGCGGCCCCGCCCGAGGAGCATCCGCTGGACACGGTCTGCCGGGGCATCAAGGAGGTCATGCGGATGTACGCGGCCTCCCCGGCCGTGTCCGTGGAGCGCTACCGCCTCACCCGCGAGGTGCCCACACTGCGGGAGCGGGAGATCGCCTCGGTGGCCCGCTACGAGCGGCTGTTCACGCGCTATCTGCTGGGCCACTTCGACGAGCGGGCCCACCGGGACGGCGACGACGACCCGCTGCTCGCCGAGGTCGCCGCCTCGGCGGTGGTGACGGCCCACAACCACGTGCTGCGTCGCTGGCTGCGGGCCGGCGGGGAGGGCGATGTGGAGGCGCAGCTGGACCGGGCCTTCGCGATCGTCCGGGAGACCTTCGGCAGCGGCATCGGCAGCGCGGTGCGGCCCGCGGCGGAGGAGGTCGCGGACGGGCCGGCCGCCGGGGATTCCGCCGGGCGGCCGCGGACTCCGGCGGTGACGGCCTCGGCGACCGACGAGGTACTGGTCACCGTGGCCCGTACGGACGCCCCGCTCAGCGAGGTCATCCGCACCATCGAGCGGGCCCTCAAGAAGGACTGACCTCCCGGCCCCGCACTCCGGCAGAACGGCCGCCCCGGGCGGCCGTTCTGCCGTCTCCCCGCCCTCCCCGCGCCCCCACGCCTCTCACGCCTCTCACGCTCTCCGCTCATGTGCGCGCCCCTTGCGACGGGTGAGAGAAATTCTTGGCACGCAGTGTCTTGTCGAGTGGCACGCCGTGCCATACGGTGGTGCTCGTCCGGGGCGCTGTCCCCACGGCTCCCGCCGTGTGCCCCGGCGCCTGCGTCACAGGCATTCCCGGACCCGTCCGGGACCACAAAAGAGCGCTCACCAGCGCCGCCACAGCACCACCCGTGCGGACCGCATGGCGAGCCGCACACCGTGCCGCCCCGGCGGCACAGTGACAAGACCCCAGCGTTCCCTCAAGCGTCCCCAAACGCTTCGCCGGAGGCCCCAACCGTGAATGAGATCCTGGACGCAATCGTCGCGGACGGTACGACGTCCGCCGACTTCGCCGCCCTGCAGCTGCCCGAGTCCTACCGGGCCATGACCGTCCACAAGGACGAGCAGGAGATGTTCGCCGGCGTCGAGAGCCGCGACAAGGACCCCCGCAAGTCCCTGCACCTGGACGACGTGCCGGTGCCCGAGCTCGGCCCGGGCGAGGCCCTCGTCGCCGTGATGGCCAGCTCCGTCAACTACAACTCGGTCTGGACCTCGATCTTCGAGCCCGTCTCGACCTTCGGTTTCCTGGAGCGGTACGGCCGGCTCTCCCCGCTCACCAAGCGGCACGACCTGCCGTACCACATCATCGGCTCCGACCTCTCCGGCGTCGTGCTCCGCACCGGCCCCGGCGTCAACGCCTGGAAGCCCGGTGACGAGGTCGTCGCGCACTGCCTCTCCGTGGAGCTGGAGTCCGCCGACGGCCACAACGACACCATGCTCGACCCCGAGCAGCGCATCTGGGGCTTCGAGACCAACTTCGGCGGCCTCGCCGAGATCGCCCTGGTCAAGTCCAACCAGCTGATGCCGAAGCCCGGCCACCTCAGCTGGGAGGAGGCGGCGGCCCCCGGCCTGGTGAACTCCACCGCCTACCGCCAGCTCGTCTCCCGCAACGGCGCCGGCATGAAGCAGGGCGACAACGTCCTCATCTGGGGCGCCAGCGGCGGCCTCGGCTCCTACGCCACCCAGTTCGCGCTGGCCGGCGGCGCCAACCCGATCTGCGTCGTCTCCAGCGACCAGAAGGCGGACATCTGCCGCTCGATGGGCGCCGAGGCGATCATCGACCGCAACGCCGAGGGCTACAAGTTCTGGAAGGACGAGCACCACCAGGACCCGCGCGAGTGGAAGCGCTTCGGCAAGCGCATCCGCGAGCTCACCGGCGGCGAGGACGTGGACATCGTCTTCGAGCACCCGGGCCGCGAGACCTTCGGCGCCTCGGTCTACGTCACCCGCAAGGGCGGCACCATCGTCACCTGCGCCTCGACCTCCGGCTACAACCACGAGTACGACAACCGCTACCTGTGGATGTCGCTCAAGAAGATCGTCGGCTCGCACTTCGCCAACTACCGCGAGGCGTGGGAGGCCAACCGCCTGATCGCCAAGGGCAAGATCCATCCCACGCTGTCGAAGACGTACAGCCTGGAGGAGACCGGCCAGGCCGCGTACGACGTGCACCGCAACCTCCACCAGGGCAAGGTCGGCGTGCTCGCCCTCGCCCCCGAGGAGGGCATGGGCGTCCGCGACCACGAGATGCGCGCCAAGCACCTCGACGCCATCAACCGCTTCCGGAACGTCTGAGACGGGTCTTTCACCGATGACTGAGCGTCGCAAGGATCGTCCGTGGCTGATGCGGACCTACGCGGGGCATTCCACCGCGGAAGCCTCCAATGAGCTCTACCGGCGGAACCTCGCCAAGGGCCAGACCGGCCTGTCGGTCGCGTTCGACCTGCCGACGCAGACCGGCTACGACCCCGACCACGTCCTCGCCAAGGGCGAGGTCGGCCGGGTCGGGGTCCCGGTCTCCCACCTCGGCGACATGCGCCGGCTGTTCCAGGACATCCCCCTGGACCGGATGAACACCTCGATGACCATCAACGCCACGGCCATGTGGCTGCTGGCGATGTACCAGGTGGTCGCCGAGGAGCAGGGCGCCGACATCACCAAGCTGTCCGGCACCACGCAGAACGACATCGTCAAGGAGTACCTCTCCCGGGGGACGCACGTCTTCCCGCCCGGGCCGAGCCTCCGGCTGACCACCGACATGATCACGTACACGGTGGCCAACATCCCCAAGTGGAACCCGATCAACATCTGCAGCTACCACCTGCAGGAGGCCGGCGCCACCCCGGTCCAGGAGATCTCGTACGCGATGTCCACGGCGATCGCCGTGCTCGACGCGGTGCGCGACTCCGGCCAGGTGCCGCCGGAGAAGTTCGGGGACGTCGTCGCCCGCATCTCCTTCTTCGTCAACGCGGGCGTCCGCTTCGTCGAGGAGATGTGCAAGATGCGCGCCTTCGGCCGCATCTGGGACCGCGTCACCCGCGAGCGGTACGGCGTCGAGAACGACAAGCAGCGCCGCTTCCGCTACGGCGTCCAGGTCAACTCCCTCGGCCTCACCGAGGCCCAGCCGGAGAACAACGTCCAGCGGATCGTGCTGGAGATGCTGGCCGTCACCCTCTCCAAGGACGCCCGCGCCCGCGCCGTCCAGCTCCCCGCCTGGAACGAGGCGCTGGGCCTGCCCCGGCCCTGGGACCAGCAGTGGTCGCTCCGCATCCAGCAGGTCCTCGCCCATGAGTCGGACCTGCTGGAGTACGAGGACATCTTCGCCGGATCGCACGTCATCGAGGCCAAGGTCGACTCCCTCGTGGAGGAGTGCCTGGCCGAGATCGAGCGGATCCAGGAGATGGGCGGCGCCATGGCCGCCGTCGAGTCCGGCTACCTCAAGTCCCAGCTCGTCGCCTCGCACGCCGAACGCCGCGCGAAGATCGAATCCGGCGAGGAGAAGATCGTCGGCGTCAACTGCTACGAGTCGACGGAGCCGAACCCGCTCACCGCCGACCTCGACACCGCCATCATGACGGTCGACCCGGAGAACGAGGCCCGGGTCGTGGAGGCCCTGCACCGCTGGCGCGACGACCGCGACGAGGCCCGCGCGCAGGACGCCCTGTCCGCCCTCAAGGCCGCCGCCGCGGGCGACACCAACCTCATGCCCGCCACCCTGGAGTGCGCCCGCGCGGGCGTCACCACCGGCGAGTGGGCCTGGGCGCTGCGGGACGTCTTCGGCGAGTTCCGCGCCCCCACCGGCGTCGGCAGCGCCCCGCTGGCCGTCGCGGCCGAGCAGGGCACCCCGCTCGCCGCCGTCCGCGCCAAGGTGGCCCGCACCGCCGAGGAGCTCGGCAGCGGCAAGCTGCGGCTGCTGGTGGGCAAGCCCGGCCTCGACGGGCACAGCAACGGCGCCGAGCAGATCGCCGTACGGGCCCGCGACGCGGGCTTCGAGGTGGTCTACCAGGGCATCCGGCTGACCCCCGAGCAGATCGTCTCCGCGGCCGTGGCCGAGGATGTGCACTGCGTCGGCCTGTCGATCCTGTCGGGCTCGCACGCCGAGCTCGTGCCGGACGTCGTGGAACGCCTCCGCCGGGCCGGCGCCGCGGACCTGCCGGTGATCGTCGGCGGGATCATCCCGGGCGCCGACGCGCGGGCGCTCCGCGAAGCCGGGGTCGCCGCCGTCTTCACCCCGAAGGACTTCGGGATCACGGAGATCATCGGCCGCATCGTCGACGAGATCCGGATCGCGAACAAGCTCGACCCTCTCGACCTCCAGGAGGACCACGCATGACCGCCCCCGCCCCCGCCGCCGGCGAGAACCGTCTCCGCCCGCGCCGCTCCTGCCTGGCCGTGCCCGGCAGCAACCCGCGCTTCCTGGAGAAGGCCCAGGGGCTCCCCGCCGACCAGGTCTTCCTGGACCTTGAGGACGCCTGCGCCCCGCTGGCGAAGGAAGGCGCCCGGCACACCATCGTCGACGCGCTGAACAACGGCGACTGGACGGGCAAGACCCGGGTCGTGCGGGTCAACGACTGGACCACCCACTGGACGTACCGCGACGTCGTCACGGTCGTCGAGGGCGCCGGCCCGAACCTCGACTGCATCATGCTGCCCAAGGTGCAGAGCGCCGACCAGGTGGTCGCCCTCGACCTGCTGCTCACGCAGATCGAGAAGACCATGGGCTTCGAGGTCGGCCGGATCGGCATCGAGGCGCAGATCGAGAACGCCGCGGGCCTGGTCAACGTGGACGCGATCGCCGCCTCCTCGCCGCGCGTCGAGACCATCATCTTCGGCCCGGCCGACTTCATGGCCTCCATCAACATGAAGACCCTGGTCGTCGGCCAGCAGCCGCCCGGCTACCCGGCCGACGCCTACCACTACATCCTGATGCGCATCCTCATGGCCGCCCGCATGCACAACCTGCAGGCCATTGACGGACCGTTCCTGCAGATCCGCGACGTGGACGCCTTCCGGGAGGTCGCCGGCCGCTCCGCCGCCCTGGGCTTCGACGGCAAATGGGTGCTCCACCCCGGCCAGGTCGAGGCGGCCAACGAGATCTACTCCCCCTCGCAGGAGGACTACGACCACGCGGAGATGATCCTCGACGCCTACGAGTGGTGCACCTCCGAGGCGGGCGGCAAGAAGGGCTCCGCCATGCTCGGCGACGAGATGATCGACGAGGCCAGCCGCAAGATGGCGCTCGTCGTCTCCGGCAAGGGCCGCGCCGCCGGCATGACCCGTACCACCACGTTCACCCCGCCGGAGGCCTGATCCCATGCAGTTCGGACGCACCTACGAAGAGTTCGAGGTCGGCGCGGTCTACAAGCACTGGCCCGGGAAGACGGTCACCGAGTACGACGACCACCTCTTCTGTCTGCTCACCATGAACCACCACCCGCTCCACATGGACGTCAACTACGCCGAGAAGACGACGGACTTCGGCAGGAACGTCGTGGTGGGCAACTACATCTACTCGCTGCTGCTCGGCATGTCCGTACCGGACGTCTCCGGCAAGGCCATCGCCAACCTGGAGATCGAGTCGCTGAAGCACGTGGCGCCGACCTTCCACGGCGACACCGTCTACGGCGAGACGACCGTCCTCGACAAGAACCCGTCCCGCTCCAAGGACGACCGCGGCATCGTGTACGTCGAGACCAAGGGCTACAAGCAGGACGGCACCCTCGTCTGCGTCTTCCGGCGCAAGGTGATGGTCCCGACCGCGAAGTACACCGAGGCGCGCGGGGGCGAGCAGCCCGGCCGCCCCCAGCTCAAGTCCCAGGAGAAGTGATGAGCCGTCTCGCGCAGACCCACGGCCTGACCGACGTCCAGCAGGAGATCCTCTCCACCGTCCGGGACTTCGTCGACAAGGAGATCCTGCCGGTCGCCACCGAGCTGGAGCACCGCGACGAGTACCCTACGCAGATCGTCGAGGGCCTGAAGGAACTCGGCATCTTCGGCCTGATGATCCCCGAGGAGTACGGCGGCCTCGGCGAGTCGCTGCTCACCTACGCGCTGTGCGTGGAGGAGATCGCCCGCGGCTGGATGAGCGTCTCGGGCATCATCAACACCCACTTCATCGTGGCGTACATGCTGAAGCAGCACGGCACCCAGGAGCAGAAGGACCACTTCCTGCCCCGGATGGCGGCCGGCGAGGTGCGCGGCGCCTTCTCGATGTCCGAGCCCGCGCTCGGCTCCGACGTGTCGGCCATCTCCTCCAAGGGCGTCAGGGACGGCGACGAGTACGTCCTCAACGGCCAGAAGATGTGGCTGACCAACGGCGGCACCTCCACGCTCGTCGCGGTGCTCTGCCGCACGGACGAGGGCCACCCCGAGGGCACCGCCCCGCACAAGTCGATGACGACCTTCCTCATCGAGAAGGAGCCGGGCTTCGGCGAGGTCCGCCCGGGCCTCACCATCCCCGGCAAGATCGACAAGATGGGTTACAAGGGCGTCGACACGACCGAACTCATCATGGACGGACTGCGGATTCCGGCCGACCGCGTCCTCGGCGGCACCACCGGACGTGGCTTCTATCACATGATGGACGGGGTCGAGGTCGGCCGCGTCAACGTCGCCGCCCGCGGCTGCGGTGTCGCCCAGCGCGCCTTCGAGCTGGGGGTTTCCTACGCCCA
Source organism: Streptomyces sp. MNU89 (assembly GCF_020982505.1). Classification (NCBI taxonomy): domain Bacteria; kingdom Bacillati; phylum Actinomycetota; class Actinomycetes; order Kitasatosporales; family Streptomycetaceae; genus Streptomyces; species Streptomyces sp. MNU89. The sequence continues at coordinate 1,502,112 of NZ_JAJKLL010000001.1, forward strand.
GCAGCGCACGACCTTCGGCAAGCCGATCGCGCAGCACCAGGCGATCCAGTTCAAACTGGCCGAGATGGCCACCAAGGTCGAGGCCGCCCATGCGATGATGGTGAACGCAGCACGCAAAAAGGACTCCGGGGAACGGAACGACCTCGAAGCGGGCATGGCGAAGTATCTCGCCTCCGAATACTGCAAAGAGGTTGTCGAAGACGCTTTCCGGATTCACGGTGGCTATGGCTTCTCCAAGGAGTACGAGATCGAGCGCCTGTACCGAGAGGCGCCGATGCTGCTCATCGGAGAAGGCACCGCCGAGATTCAGAAAATGATCATTGGCCGCCGTCTGCTCGAGGAGTACCGGTTCCAGGGGTGATCGCAGTGGATCGCTCCGCTTCGGTGCCGATTTCTCCCTCGGCGGGGATCACGAAAGCTCACCCGGGGTGATCACTGTTCGGACATCGACTGAGCTTCTGGCTTGCCCAGTTGCCGCTCGTAACCGATACCATCCCGGAAAGCCGCCGTCCCCAGTCGAAGCGCGGCATCATCCGCTACGAAGGTCATCCATGCCCCACAGCCAACCCTCTGCACCACGCGGCCGGGTCCGCCTCGCGCGCGGCGCGTCGCCGTGGCTCCTCCCGACCGTGGCCACCGCGGCCATCAGCCTGTCCCGCGCCCGGCGTTCCGGGCGCGCGGCAGCGGTCGCCGTGCCCGCCACCGCTCTGGCGGCGGGCATGCTGTGGTTCTTCCGCGACCCCGAGCGCGAGATCACCCAGGGCAGAGTGATCTCGCCGGCCGACGGTGTGGTGCAGAGCATCATGCCGTGGAAGGACGGGCGCACCCGCGTCGCGATCTTCATGAGCCCGCTGAACGTCCACGTCAACCGTGCCCCGCTCGCCGGCACGGTGACCTCCGTCGAGCACGTCCCCGGCGGATTCGTCCCGGCGTTCAACAAGGAGAGCGAGAACAACGAGCGGGTGGTCTGGCACTTCGACACCGAGCTCGGCGACATCGAGATGGTGCAGATCGCCGGCGCCGTGGCGCGCCGCATCGTCCCGTACGTCACGCAGGGCACGAAGGTCGAGCAGGGTGAGCGCATCGGCCTGATCCGCTTCGGTTCGCGGGTCGACGTCTACCTCCCGGAAGGTGTCGAGGTGGACGTCGAGGTGGGCCAGGCCACACAGGCAGGGGTGACTCGTCTTGACCGTGATTGATTCCCGGGCGGAGAGTTCGTGGGTCCCGGACGCCGAGGCGGACGAGGACGACGACATGCCGCTGTCGACACGCCTGTCGATAGCGGACGCTCTCACCCTCGGCAACGCCACCTGCGGCTTCCTGGCGGTGTACTTCACCACCACCGGCGTGCTCATCCCGCACATCACGGGCAGCGAGGTCAGCGGCATGGCGCGGCACAGCGCCGCGACGGCCGTCATGCTGATGCTGCTCGCCTCGGTCTTCGACCTCTTCGACGGACTCGTGGCGCGCAAGCTCCGCAGCTCGGCGATGGGCGCGGAGCTGGACAACCTCTCCGACCTGGTCAGCTTCGGTCTGGCGCCGGCGTATTTCGTCGTGGTCTGGGGCATGGTCGCCAACGACGCCCACCAGCTGATGTCGGCGGTGGCCGCCATCGTGGTGCTGCTGGCGGTGGTGCTGCGGCTGGCGCGGTTCTCCTGCGTCACGCTGCGGGACGGGATCTTCCAGGGGATGCCCTCCCCGTTCGGGGCACTGACCGTCGTGTCGATCGTGCTGCTGGAGCTGCCGTTCTTCCCGACGCTGCTGGCGATCATCGGGGTGGCCTGGCTGATGGTGAGCCGGGTGGAGTATCCGAAGCCCCGGGGCGCGCTGGCGGTCGCCATGCTCGCCTGGATCGCCGCGAGCATGGGCATGCTGGCGGCCTGGGCGTTCGACTCCCCCGGCGGCCAGCTGCTGCTGCAGACGGGCTGCGCGCTCCAGGTGGTCCTGGGCGCCGTCATCCCGCTGTTCGCCACGGCGCGGCGGGTGAACACCTTCCGCGGCAACCGGCGCGAGGCCCGCGCGGCCCAGCTGCCGTAGGACCCGCTTTCCCGCCACGACGCCCGTGGGCCCGAGCACTCCGCTCGGGCCCACGGGCGTTTCCGGATCCCGCGCCGGATCCCGCGCCGGATCCCGCCCCGGGCGCGTCCGCGGGCGATTCCGCCCCGGCGGCCTATCCGGCCGGCAGCCGGTCGGCGGCCAGCCGCTCCCCCACGCGCACCAGGAGCGGCCCGGCGCGGTCGATGCAGACCGCCGGATCGGGCTCCAGGTCGGTGAGCGCGTAGGCGTGCTCGATCCCGGCGGCGGCGAGCTGCCCGGGAGTAAGGGCCAGCCGTCCGCAGACGGCCACCACGGGCTTCCCCGCGGCCCGCGCCGCGGCGGCCACGCCCGCCGGGGCCTTGCCGTGCAGCGTCTGCTCGTCCAGCGAGCCCTCGCCCGTGACGACCAGGCCGGCCCGGTCCAGGGCGGCACCGAAGCCCAGCACCTCCAGGAGCACCTCGATCCCGGGCCGGAAGCGGGCCCCGAGCACGGCCAGGGCCCCGTAGCCGACGCCGCCCGCCGCTCCGGCCCCCGGGGCGGCGGCGCACTCGGCGGCGCGCGGCCCGAGCACCCGGTGCAGCACCGTGGCGTAGTGGACGAGGGCGTGGTCCAGGACCCGCACGTCCGTCTCGGTCGCGCCCTTCTGCGGCCCGTAGACGGCGGCGGCGCCGCGGGGCCCGGTCAGCGGGTTGTCGACGTCACTGGCGAGGATCAGATCCGTCGCGGCGAGGCGGGGGTCGAGGCCGGACAGGTCGGCGGACGCCAGCTCCCGCAGCCCGCCGCCCCCGGGCGGTACGGGCTCGCCGGCGGGGGTCAGAAAGCGGGCGCCGAGCGCGGTGAGCATCCCCGCGCCGCCGTCGGTGGTGGCGGAGCCGCCGACACCCAGGACGATCTCGCGGGCCCCGGCGTCCAGCGCGGCCCGCAGCAGCTCACCGGTGCCGAAGGTGGTGGCCGTGCGCGGGGCGAAGTGTCCGGCGGGGAGGTGCCGCAGCCCGGACGCCTCGGCCATCTCGACCACGGCGGTGGAGCCGCGGAACGCGTAGCGGGCCGTGTGCGAGCCGCCGAGCGGCCCGGTGACGACGGCCTCGCGCCGCCCGAACCCGGCGGCGAGGGCGGCGTCGACCGTACCGTCACCGCCGTCGGCGACGGGCAGGGCCTCGATCCGCGCCCCGGGAGCGGCCCGGTGGATGCCCTCGGTGAGATACCGGGCGACCTCGGCGGCCGTGAGCGAGCCCTTGAACTTGTCGGTGGCGATCAGCACACCCGCCGCCGCCCCTGCGGTGTCCGGCACCGTGCACCCCTTGCTTCCGTACGGACGGTGGTGACGCCGTGACCCTACCCGCGCCGGACCCGGCCGCCCATCCCGCGCCGGCCGACGGGACGGCGCGTCGGCCGGGCGCGGCAGCCGGTTCACCCGTGGCGGGACCGGCCCGGGCCGCCCGGGGCGGGGCGGCACGGGGTGGGGGCTGCTCAGGCGGTGGCCTCGGCGGGACCGGTCCAGGCGGACTCGCGCAGCAGGCGCAGGCCGTTGAGGCCGACGATGACGGTGGAGCCCTCGTGTCCGGCGACGCCGAGGGGCAGCGGCAGCGTGCCGATCAGGTCCCAGGCGACCAGGGCGGTGATGAACACCCCGGCGATGCACAGATTCTGGACGACCAGGCGGCGGGCGGTGCGGGAGAGGCCGACGACGGCGGGCAGGGTGGCCAGCTCGTCGCGGACGGCGACGCCGTCGGCGGTCTCCAGGGCGAGGTCGGATCCGGCCCCGCCCATGGCGATACCCGCGTGGGCGGCCGCCAGGGCCGGGGCGTCGTTGACGCCGTCGCCGACGACGAGCACCCTGCGGCCCTCCCGCTCCCATTCCCGCACGGCGGTCACCTTGTCCTGCGGCAGCAGGCCGGCGCGGACGTCGGTGATGCCCACCTCGGCGGCCAGGTGCCGCGCGGCACGCTCGTTGTCACCGGTCAGCAGCACCGGCGTACGGCCGGTCAGGCGGGTGAGCGCGGCGACGGCGGCGGGGGCGTCCGGCCGCAGCCGGTCGGCGATCCCCAGCACTCCGGCGGGTTCGCCGTCGCACAGGACCACCACCGCGGTGCGCCCGGCGTCCTCCAGCTCCCGCACCGCCGCGCGGGCCGCGTGCGCCCCCTCGGGCAGCAGACGGGAGGGGAGCCGGCCCGGACGGTGCGGCCGCCGACCGTGGCCCTCACCCCTGGCCGGGGTGGAGGTGAAGCGGGCGGCGGGGCCAGGGGCAGGGGAGCGTTCGCGGGCGGCGCCGACGACGGCCCGGGCCAGCGCGTGCTCGCTGGGGTGCTCGGCCGCGGCGGCGAGGGCGAGCAGGCCCTCCTCGTCCAGGCCGCTGCCGGGCAGGGGGCGCAGGTCGGTGACCCGGGGGCTGCCCTCGGTGAGGGTGCCGGTCTTGTCGAAGGCGACGGTGTCGGTCCGCCCGAGGCGTTCCATGACGACGGCGGACTTCACGAGCACGCCGTGGCGGCCCGCGTTGGCGATGGCGGAGAGCAGCGGCGGCATCGTGGAGAGCACCACCGCGCAGGGCGAGGCGACGATCATGAAGGTCATCGCCCGCAGCAGCGCGGGCTGCAGCGCCTCGCCGAAGGCGAGCGGAACGCCGAAGACGGCGAGGGTCGCGATGACCATGCCGACCGAGTAGCGCTGCTCGATCCGCTCGATGAACAGCTGCGTGGGGGCCTTGGTCGCGGATGCCTCCTCGACCATCCGTACGATCCGGGCGATCACCGAGTCCGCCGGGGCGCGCCCGACGCGTACGCGCAGGGCGCCGGTGCCGTTGAGGGTGCCGGCGAAGACCTCGTCCCCGGCCTGCTTGGCCACTGGCAGGGGCTCGCCGGTGATGGTGGCCTGGTCGACGTCGCCGGCTCCGTCGAGGACCCGTCCGTCGGCCCCGACGCGCTCACCGGGCCGCACCAGGATCGTGTCCCCGACCTCCAGTCGTGCGGCCTCGACACTCTCCTCGGTGCCGTCGGGCAGGAGCCGGGTGGCGGTGGTGGGGGAAAGGGCGAGCAGGGCGCGCACGGAGTCGGCGGTGCGGGCGGTCGCGACCGCCTCCAGGGCCCCGGAGGTGGCGAAGATGACGATCAGCAGCGCGCCGTCGAGGACCTGGCCGATCGCGGCGGCGCCGAGCGCCGCGAGGATCATCAGCAGGTCCACGTCGAGTGTTCTGTTCCTGAGGGCCCTGCATCCCTCCAGGCCCGGCTCCCAGCCGCCGGTGACGTAGACGGCGGCGAACAGCGTCCCCCACAGCCACGCCGGGGCGCCCAGCAGATACGGCGGGAGGGCGAGAAGGAACAGCGCCAGGGCCGCGAGCGCCCACCGGGCCTCCGGCAGCTCCAGGACGCGCGTGCGGCGGCGCGGAAGGTCGGGGCGCGGCCGGGCGGCGGCCGGTGCGGGCCGCCGGTCCAGGAGTGAAGACATGACGGGGCAACCCTCCACGGGTGGTCGGGGCAACGGCCTTCACCATACAGGAATACATGAACAGCTCTTCATGTGTCGCCGGTATGATGGCCCCATGGGCCACGGAACCGACGCCACCGGCGGCATCACCACGCGCGAGCGCCTCGACGCGGTCGGCGCCGCCGACGTCGCCGCCACCCTCCAGGCCCTCGCCACCCCCTCACGGCTGCACATCCTGGCGCGGCTGCGGGAAGGGCCCTGCTCGGTGGGCGACCTCGCGGAGGCCGTCGGCATGGAAGCCTCGGCCTGCTCCCACCAACTGCGGCTGCTGCGCAACCTGGGCCTGGTCACCGGCGAGCGGCACGGCCGCTCCATCGTCTACGCCCTCCACGACGACCACGTCGCCGGACTCCTCGACCAGGCCCTGTACCACGTCGAACACCTGCGCCTGGGCCTCAGCGACGCCCCGGCCGATGTCCCGGAGAGCGCCGCGACGATGTGAGCAGGGCCGGGCAGCCGCGGCTTCCCGGACCAGCGTCCACCCACGTTGACGGCCCGCGCTGTCCGTTCCATCGGAGCACTACGCTCGGGGAAATGACCACCACCGACACTTCCGGGACCGAGACCGCCGAGACCGCCCGGACCACCGCGAGCGCCTCGACCGCCGCCGCCGAGGCCACCGGGGCCACCGCCGACTACGCCGCCTACATCGCCGGTCTGCCCAAGATCCTCGCGGGCGCCGCGGCGCTCTTCCAGGACGCGCGGGGCCACGTCCTCGTCGTCGAGCCGAACTACCGCGACGACGACCGGTGGATCTTCCCCGGCGGCACCGTGGAGTCCGACCTGGGCGAGACGCCCCGGCAGGGCGCCCGCCGCGAGACGGCGGAGGAGATCGGCCTCGACGTGGAGCTCGGCCCGCTGCTCGCCGTCGACTGGGTACCGGGCACGGGCCGCCCGCCGATCGTCTCGTACCTGTACGACGGCGGGGTGCTCGACGAGCAGCAGCTCGCGGCCATCCGGCTCCAGGAGGAGGAGCTGACCGCCTGGCGGCTGGTGCACCCGGACGAGCTCGGCCGCTACCTGAGCCCCGACATGGACCGCCGCGTCCGCGCCGCCCTCGCCGCCCGGGCGGCGGGCCGCTGCCCGGTGGAACTGGAACACGGCCACGAGCCGGGAGGCGCGCTCGGCGGCTGACCGCCTGTCCGGCAGCCGGGGGCCCGGCACGGGGCCGAGCCCGCGGCCCGGTACAACCCGCTCGCGGAGCCGTGTTCCCGCTGCGTACCCTCGGGCGCATGAGCAGCGGCAACGGCAGTGGTGCGGAGCGGGAGCGGCCTCTGGTGGCGGTTCTCAGCGGGGCCGGGATCTCGACCGATTCGGGGATTCCCGACTACCGCGGCCCGGGCGGGCTGTGGCGGCGGGACCCGGAGGCACAGAAGCTCGTGACCTACGAGTACTACATGGCCGACCCCGAGATCCGGCGCCGTTCGTGGCGGATGCGCCGGGACAGCACCGCGCTGCGCGCCCGTCCGAACGACGGCCACCGGGCCGTCGCGGAGCTGGAACGGTCCGGGGTGCCGGTCCGGGTGCTCACTCAGAACGTCGACGGGCTGCACCAGATGGCCGGGATGCCCGGCCGCAAGGTGCTGGAGCTGCACGGCACCGCGCGGGCGGTGCGCTGCACCCGGTGCCACGCGCGCTCCTCGATGGAGGAGGCGCTGGAGCGGGTCGCGGCGGGCGAGGATGATCCGCCGTGCCGGGCGTGCGGCGGGATTCTCAAGTCGGCCACGGTGATGTTCGGCGAGCGCCTGGACCCGGAGGTGCTGGCGCAGGCGACGGCGATCGCGAAGGCGTGCCGGATCATGGTGGCGGTCGGGACGAGCCTCCAGGTGCAGCCCGCCGCCTCACTGGCCGGGACGGCGGCGCAGCACGGCGCGCGGCTCGTCATCGTCAACGCCGAGCCCACGCCGTACGACGAGCACGCGGACGAGGTCGTGCGGGAACCGATCGGCACCGCGCTGCCGCAGTTGCTGGGCCGGATCGCGGAAGAGGGCGTGTAGGGCCGGAGGAAGCCCCGGCCGGACGCCGTGCCCCAGCCCGGGAGCGCCCGCGGGCCGGACGCCGGGACCGGTGGACGGCACCGGACCGTCGGGCGGCGCGGAGCCCGCACCCGGGGCACGGAGCCCGCTGCCCCGCTCCCCCGGGTGGGCTCCGTGCGTCCCGCCCTCCCGGCCGGCCTTCAGAAGAGGACCGCGTGCGCGGGGGCCGGACCGGACGCGTCCGAGTCCGCAGCCGGGACCGGGCCCGGGCCCGGGAGCGCGCCTTCCAGGGCCAGCAGGTGGCGTTTGCGGTCGAGGCCGCCGCCGTAGCCGGTGAGGCCGCCGCCCGCGCCGATCACGCGGTGGCAGGGGACGATGATGCCGATCGGGTTCCTGCCGTTGGCCATGCCGACGGCGCGGGAGGCGGTCGGCCTGCCGAGCACGCCGGCGAGTTCGCCGTAGCTCAGCGTCTCGCCGTACGGGATGTCGCGCAGGGCGGCCCAGACCCGCTGCTGGAAGGGCGTCCCCGCCATGTGGAGCGGCAGGCCGTAGTGCGGGCGCTCCCCGGCGAAGTAGGCGTCGAGGAAGCGGACGGCTTCACCGAACGGGGTGGCGCCGGGGCCGGCTGGGCTGCCGAAGGTCTCGTCGGCGGGGCGGTGGCGCTGGCCGGTCATGTAGAGACCGGAGAGGACCCCGTCGGTGGCGACCAGGGTCAGCGGGCCGACCGGGCTGTCGACGACGGTGTGGGTTCGCTGGGGCATCTCGCTTCGTTCCTCCGTAAGGGGGCCGGTTCGTACCGTACGGGCCGGGGTACGGGCTGCGGTCGGGCGGATCGGGCGGCTCCGGGGCCGCCTCATCCGGTGGGCATGTGGTTGATCGGGTGGTCGTCGGTCGCCCACAGGTACTGGACGGCGTACGCGCGCCAGGGGCGCCAGGCGGCGGCGCGGGCGGTGAGCGCGGCCGGGGTCGCGGGGAGGCCGCACGCGGCGGCGGCGCGGCGCAGGCCGAGGTCGGTGGGGAGGAAGGCGTCGGGGTCGCCGAGGGCACGCATCGCGATGGTCTCGACCGTCCAGGGGCCGAATCCGGGGAGCGCGGCGAGGCGTTCGCGGGCGGAGCGCCAGTCGCTGCCGGGATCGAGGGCGAGGTCACCGGACGCGAGGGCGCCGACGAGGGTGGTGAGCGTGGTCCGGCGGCTGCGGGGCAGGGCGAGTTTCTCCGGGTCGAGGCCGGCGAGCGCCTCGGGGGCCGGGAAGAGGTGGGTGAGGCCGCCGCCCTGGGGGTCGTCCACCGGGTCGCCGTGCGCCCGGACCAGCCGCGCCGCGTGGGTGCGGGCGGCGGCCGTGGACACCTGCTGGCCGAGCACGGCCCGTACGGCGAACTCGGCGGCGTCCACGGTGCGCGGCACCCGGCGTCCGGGCGCCTCGCCGACGAGCGGTGCGAGCACCGGATCGGTGCGCAGCAGTTCGTCCACGGCGACGGGGTCGGCGTCGAGGTCGAGCAGGCGACGGCAGCGGCTGATGGCTCCGGTCAGGTCGCGGGGGTCGGTGAGGGAGAGCCGGCAGGCGATGTGGCCGGGTCCGGGGCGCAGGGTGACGACCCCGTGCCCGTAGGGGAGGCGGAGGGTGCGGCGGTACGCGCCGTCCCGCCACTCCTCGACGCCGGGCACGGCGGTGGCCGCGAGGTGGCCGAAGAGGTTGTCGGGGTGGAGCGGTGTCCGGTAGGGCAGCCGGAGGGTGAGCGTGGCGGGAGCGGGGGTGGAACCGGGGCCGGGGAGCCCGGCGCCGGGGCGCGGGCCGGGTGGTCCCGGCCCGCGGCGCCGCCCGGAGCCGGGCCGGTGCAGGCGTCGGTACGGGCGCCGGGGCGTGCTCCGGCACGGCCGCGGCCGGCGCGGCTGCGCAGTTCCGTCGGCGCGAGCGCGAAGACCTCCCGCACCGTCTCGTTGAACGCCCGGATACTGGCGAAGCCCGCCGCGAACGCGATGTCCGCCATGGGGAGTTCACTGGTCTCGATGAGGAGCCGGGCGGTCTGGGCGCGCTGGGCCCGGGCGAGCGCGAGCGGTCCGGCACCCAGTTCGGCGTGGAGCTGGCGTTCGATCTGCCGGGTGCTGTAGCCGAGGCGGGCGGCGAGGCCGGGGACGCCCTCCCGGTCGACGACACCGTCGGCGATGAGGCGCATGGCGCGGGCGGTGAGATCCGCGCGTTCGTTCCACTGCGGCGAGCCGGGGGTGGCGTCGGGGCGGCAGCGCTTGCAGGCGCGGTACCCGGCCTGCTGTGCGGCGGCGGCACTGGGGTGGAAGGTCATGTTCTCGGGCTTGGGGGGCACGGCCGGGCAGCTCGGACGGCAGTAGATGCCGGTGGTGCGGACGGCGGTGAAGAACCAGCCGTCGAACCGCGCGTCCTTCGACCGCACGGCCCGCACGCAGCTCTCGGTGTCGGTGTGCATGGATCCAGCATCGGTGACGGCGGAGCGCGGCACTGGCGGATTTCCGACATGAGCCTTCCCGGACCGGGCCCGGGAGGATCCCGGTACGGGAAGCCCGCCGGCGCCGCCCTCCGCCCACCGGGGCCGCTCCCGGCCATGACACCGGTCCCACCCGGCCCTGCCCGGCCCCACCCCACCGCCCGTCAACCATGGTTGACAGGGACCCTCTCGTCAACCTAGATTGACAGGCATGGCAGGAACAGAGGCGAAGGACACACGCGACACCGCCGAGGCCGCGATGGACCGCGACCCGGCGGTCGGGCTGCGCGCGGTGGCGGCACTGCGGCGGCTCCTGGAGCGCCTGGAGGCCCTGCAGGTCGACAGCGCGCGCTCGCAGGGCTGGTCCTGGGAGGAGATCGGGACCGCGCTCGGCGTCAGCAGGCAGGCCGTTCACAAGAAACACGCGAGGAGGTAGCGGGATGTTCGAGCGATTCACCCGTCAGGCCCGGCAGGTCGTCATCCAGGCACAGGAGGAGACCCGGAACCTGGGGCACCCGGCGGTCGGTTCGGAGCATCTGCTGCTCGCCGTGCTGTCCCGGCGGGACGATCCGGCCACCGCGGCGCTGTCCCGGCTCGGCGTCACGGCCGGGTCCTGCCGGGCCGAGGTCGAGCGGCTGGCGGACCGGGGCGGCAGCGGCCTGGGGCCGGACGACGCGGAGTCGCTGCGCTCCCTGGGCATCGATCCGGACGAGATCCGCAGCCGCGCCGAGGCGGCCTTCGGGCCCGGGGCGCTCGACCCCGCGCCGGAGAAACCGGAGCCCGCCCGTGGCCTGCGACGGCTGGTCCCCGTGCGGCGCGCCCCGCGGGGCGGTTCCCGCTCCGGCGGGCATCTGGCGTTCACTCCGCGCGCCAAGAAGGCACTGGAGCGCTCGCTGCGCGAGGCGCTGTCACTCGAGGACCGTCACATCGGTACGGAACACGTGCTGCTGGGTCTGCTGAACCCGGAGGACAAGGTCACCACCACCGTTCTGCGGCGCCTGGGCACCGAGCCGGACACCGCGCGGGCCACCGTCCTGTCCGGACTCGGCCGGGCGGCCTGACGCGCCCGCGGCCGAACGGCCCGGCCCCGCCGCCCGCCGAGGCGCCCCGGCACGGCGCCGGGGCCTCAGCGCGCCATTTCCCGCAGCCGGCGCCAGACCCGGCGGGCGGCGTGGTGGCCGCACATGCCGTGGACTCCGCCGCCGGGCGGGGTCGCGGAGGAGCAGAGGAAGACCGCCGGGTGCGCCGTGCTGTACGGCACCCGGGCGAGCTTGGGGCGGATGGCGGACTGGAGGCCGTCGAAGGCTCCGCAGCCGATGTCGCCGCCCACGTAGTTGGCGTTCTTCGCGGCCATCTCGGGCGGCCCGGCGGTGGCGCGGGCCAGCACCAGATCCCGGAAGCCGGGGGCGAACCGTTCGAGCTGCCGCTCGATCACCTCGGTGGCGTCGCCCGTCCAGCCGTTCGGCACATGGCCGTACGCCCAGAAGGTGTGCTTGCCCTCCGGGGCGCGGCTCGGGTCGGTCAGGGTGGGCTGGGCGGTGAGCAGCAGCGGTGTCCTCGGCTCCCGGCCGTCGACGGCCCGCCGCAGCGCGTCGTCGATCTCCCCGTAGGTGGGGCCGATGTGGACCGTGCCGGCCCGCCGCGCCTCGGGGGCCGTCCACGGCACCGGGCCCGACAGGGCATAGTCGATCTTGAAGACGCCCGGTCCGTGCCGGAAATTGCGGTAGGCGTTGCCCAGGCCGGCGATCTCGGCGAGGGCCCGCGGCGCGGTGTCGAAGACGTACGCGCGGGCGGGCGGCAGCTCGTCCAGCCGTTTGACGGTGACTCCGGTGTGGACCGTGCCGCCCAGTTCCCGCAGATAGCCGGTGAGGGCGTCGGAGATCGCCTGCGAGCCGCCGCGCGCGATGGGCCAGCCCCGCTCGTGCGCGGCGAGGGCGAACATCAGCGCGACCCCGCCGGAGGCGATGCTCGTCGGCGCCGCGATGACGTGTCCGGCCAGCCCGGCCAGCAGGGCGCGCGCCTTGCCGTCGCGGAACAGGCGCGACAGCACAGCCACCGGCAGACCGGCGACACTCATGAAGCGCGCCCAGCGCAGCGGGTCGCGGGGCACGCCGAGCCACTGGGTGCGCAGGAAGTCGGCGGAGAGGGTCTCCCAGTGGCCGGTGAACGGTTCCAGCAGCCGCCGGTACGCACCCGCGTCCCGGGCTCCGAGCGAGGCGGCTGTCTCGCCGACCGACGGGGCCAGCACGGCGGCGGTGCCGTCCGCCCAGGGGTGGGCCAGGGGCAGTTCGTGGTGGAGCCATTCCAGCCCGAAGCGGCCGAGCGGCATGGTGTCGAACGCGGGCGAGCCGATGCCCAGGGGGTGGACGGCGGAGCACGTGTCGTGCCGGAAGCCGGGGAGCGTCAGCTCCTCGGTGCGGGCCCCGCCGCCGACCCCGTCCCGGGCCTCGTAGGCGGCCACGGCGTATCCGCGGCGGGCCAGTTCGACGGCGGCGGTCAGGCCGTTGGGCCCGGTTCCCACCACCACCGCATCGAGCATCGACGGCACCGTACGACTCCTCTTCGGCTGCTGGTCCCCCCGGCCCGCCGGCCGGCCCGGTCCGCCGCTCCCGGGGTGCCTCGCGTGGGACCTCGGCGGCTCCCACGGGTCTCCGGTCCGCGGCGGGTCGGCCGGTGGCGTTCCCGGTGGGGCGGTCCCCGGCCGCCACCGCGCGTCCGCCCGTCCCGCTGATCGTCCGTCAACGGGACGGGGCGGACGGCCCGGTTACCGGCCGGTGGCCAGGATAGGCCCGCCCGGCGGCGGAGCACCGGACGCGACGGCCGCCGGCCCGGGCCCCGGCGCCGGACCCGCTCAGTGACCGCCCTGGTTCTTGCGCCGCGGAAGGTCCGAGCCGCGCATCAGTTCCAGGATCCGGCGGGCCGTGCGTCCGTCGCGGGCGGCGGTGAACGGCAGGGCGTTGCCCCCGGTGAGAGCGAACGGCTCGCCGGACATGGTGGCGCTCGCCCCGCCCGCCTCGGCGACGAGCAGCAGGCCCGCCGCGTGGTCCCAGACGTTTTCCCAGCCGAACGCGACCGCGTCCAGCGTCCCCTGTGCGACGTGCAGATACTCCAGCCCCGCCGAGCCGCACGGCCGGGGCGCCACCCCGTCGACCACGAGCCGGGCGAAGGCCTCGTCCTCCTCCAGGGAGGTGAAGTCGGGGTGCGAGGTGGCGATCTCCAGCAGTTCACCGGGCTGCGCGGCACCGCAGCGCAGCGGCTCGCCGCCCAGCCGGGCCCCGCCGCCCTTCACCGCGACCGCCATCCGGTCGGTGGCCGGCGCGTACGTCCAGGAGGCCAGCACCTCCCCCTCGCGGGCGAGCGCGACCAGGGTCGAGAAACCCGGGTCGCCGTGGACGAACTGGCGGGTGCCGTCCACCGGGTCGACGATCCAGACCGGCGCCGGGCCCTTCAGCGCGTCCAGCACCCCGGGGTCCGCGGAGACGGCCTCCTCGCCGACCACGACGGAGCCCGGCAGCAGCGCGGGCAGCGCCGCGGTCAGCCGTTCCTCCGCCAGCCGGTCCGCGACCGTGACCAGGTCGTGCGGCCCCGTCTTCACGTCGATCTCGTGCGAGGCGAGCTGCCGGAAGCGGGGCATCACCTCGGCGGCCACCGCCTCGCGCACGGCCTGCTCGGCGGCGTCCAGCAGCTTGGTCCGCTCCTCCGCGGACAAGTCATCGATCATGTGCTCCATCGAATCACGGCTCCCGGACACCCCGCCCGCGGTGCGTGGACACGGAGCATGACGGGCGGCTGAACTCCGGGGGCGGGGGCGCTCACGGGCGCCGTAGTGCCGCCCGGGGAGCTGACCGAGGGCGCCGGTCGCTGTGCCGTGCGCGGGGCAAGGGCGCGGGAGAAGGGTGCGGGGCCCGGGAATGCCTCGCTCGAGAACACCGTGCTCCGGGAGCACCCGGCTCAGGGCTGCCGTTCCGCTTCCACGGCGTCCTGCGTCCGCCGCAGCGCCGCTCCGAGCAGTTCGGCGCCCTCCTCCGCCTCGGCGACCGTCAGGGTGAGCGGCGGCGCGATGCGCAGGACGTTCCCCTCGCGGCCGCCCCGGCCGACGAGCAGCCCTTCCGCCCGGGCGTGTTCGAGGGCGAGACCGGCGGCGTGCGGTGCGGGCCGGCCGTCGGACCCGGCGAGTTCGACACCGATCATCAGTCCCCGGCCGCGCACCTCCCGGACGACGGGCAGCCCTGCGGTGACCGCGCGCAGCCGCTGGATGAGCAGGCCGCCGACCCGCCGCGCGTTGCCCTGCAGGTCGTGCTCCAGCAGATGGGTGAGATTGGCCAGCCCGGCGGCCATCGTGACGGGGCTGCCGCCGAAGGTGGAGACGGAGTGGGCGTCGAGGCAGTTCATGACCTCCGCGCGGGCGACGACACCGCCGACCGCCATGCCGTTGCCGATGCCCTTCGCGAACGTCAGCATGTCCGGCGGGCCGGAGGCGGCGTGCGCCTGCCAGCCCCAGAAGTGGTCGCCGGTGCGGCCCCAGCCGGTCTGCACCTCGTCGCTGATCCAGAGGATGCCGTGCCGGTCCAGCACCTCCCGGAACGCGGCGTAGAGGCCGTCGGGCGGCGCGGTGAACCCGCCGACGCCCTGCACCGGTTCGGCGATGAGCGCGGCGGCGCCGCCGTGGGCCTGGCCGAGGACGTCTTCCAGATCGGCGACGCAGGCGTCGGTGAAGGCGGCGTCGGACAGCTCGGCGAACGGGCCGCGGGTGCGGACCCCGCCGTGCAGGTACAGCGTCTGGAACGGGGACAGACTCGTCGGCGACCAGGCGGAGTTGCCGGTGACGGACACCGAACTGAACGACCGGCCGTGGTAGCTGTTGCGCATCGCCAGGATCTGGTTCGAACGTCGGTACGCGGTGGCCAGCAGCAGAGCGGTGTCATTGGCCTCGGTGCCGGAGCTGGTGAAGAAGACCCGGGCGTCCGGGATGCCGGAGAGGGTGGCGATGCGCTCGGCCAGCTCCACCATCGGGCGGTTGAGGTAGAGGGTCGAGGTGTGCAGGATGCGGCCGGCCTGTTCCCGGACGGCGGCGGTCACCTCGGGCAGGGCGTGGGCGGTCATGGTGGTGAGGACGCCGCCGTAGAAGTCCAGATAGCAGCGGCCCTCCGCGTCCCAGACGTGCCGTCCCTCGCCGTGGGTCAGCTCGACCGGGTCCTCGTAATACAGGGTCAGCCAGTCCGGCATGACGGCGCGGTGGCGGGCCCGCAGCGGGGGCCGGATGCCGCTCTGCTCGACAGTGGGATGGGCCGAACCCGGCCCGGTGGGGGCGGCGGCGGGCGGGGCGGTGAGGAGAAGAGCGTCATGGGCGGCACCAGCTTTCCGGGAGCGGGAGATCGGGTCCTCACGGACGTCGGGTGGGACGGGTGGCGGGTGGGACGAGCACGGCACCGGCGCGGACCGGGGCGGGCGGACGGTGCCGGGCGGGTGCCGACCGGGGTGATCGGGTGCGGGCGGTGCTGGTCCGGCGGTTGACACCCGGGGCCTTGCCGAGCCGGGACAACGGCCTGCCCGGGACGGCCCTGCCCGGCGGCCAGGGGTCCCCCGGGACCGGGCCCGGACGGGTGGCGCCGGGCGGCACCGCATCGGGAGCATGGGAGCCTGGGAGCGTCGGGACGGTGGCTTCCGGGGTGAGGGAGAACGTAGGCCGCCCCGCGAGCCCGGGCAAGCCCATCTCCCCGGAACCCCGGTGTCGGCCGGCTTTCCCACCGCAACGGGCCACAGCGGCCCGGCCCGCGGCAAGCGGATCGAAGCGGTCGGGCCACAGGAGTCCCCACATCCCCACATGTGACCACCGCCCCCGCCACCCCGCAGCGGCCGGACCGACCGCGCTTCCGGCCGCAAGGGGCCACGGCTGGCACAGCGAACGCGGCAGCACACCGGGCACGCACGGCCGGAGAGCACCGGACCGCAGCAGCCGTGTGGAGGCCGGCCACCAGGCGGAACGGGCAAGGACAAGGGCCAGAACAAGGACAAGGGCGAGACCGGACCAACAGGCGGAACCGAAACGGTTCGTGGACCGGGCCGGACCGGACAACCCGCTCGGGCAGCAGCGTGTGCCGCCGCGCATGTCCGGCCGCGCCCCGGGTGGTGGACCGGCGGAACAGCGGCTGGGAAGGGACAGCGACGGGCAGGGCCGGCCGAGTCGGCAGTTGGCGGTCGACGGTCGGCAGTCGGCAGTCGGCAGTCGGCGGCCGAGCCGGCGCAGCGCCGTCACACCGTGTCGGGGATGCCCGGCAGGCCGGCACCGCGCAGCACATGGGCCAGGTTCCGGTACCGCTGCGGTGAGCCGGCCGCGGCCTCCAGCAGCGGCGGCACCAGCGCGCCGGGATCGGCCTCCGCCACCCGGGCCGCGTGCTCGTCCGTACGGGCGCGGAGCATCCCGCCCAGCAGGACCGCCGTCTCCTCGTGACGGCCGGCGGCGCGCAGGGCGAGCGCGGTGTCCGCCACCTCGGCCGCCGGGCGGCCCGCGCACTGGGCGAGGAGGGCTCGGCAGTCGTCGCCGCGCCCTGCGTCGGCGAGGGCCCCGGCCATCGCGGCGAGCGCGGCCGGGGGCAGTGTGGCGGCCTCCCACAGCAGCGTGGCGACCTCGGCGGCCAGCCCTTCCCGCTCCAGTTCCCCGGCGAGGAGCGGCAGCCGGGCGGCGGGCCGCGAGACGGCCTCGCTCAGCAGCGCGTAAGCCTCTCCGCTGCGGCCCGTGGCCCGCAGGACGCGCAGCCGGACCGCCGTGTCCCGTGCTTCGGCGTACGCCGCGGCGAGCATCTCCCGCTCCCGGGCGGAGGCGCGCTCGCGCCGCTCGCCGTCCCCGTCATCGGCCTGGTACGCGCCCGCGAAGCGTGCCCCGCGCGGTGCGGCGGCGGGCGCTGCCGGAGGGTGGGGGCCGGGATCGGGAACCACCGGCGGGGCGGCGGGTGCGGCGTTCTCCTCCTCGGTCTCCAGCCCGGCGAAGCGCGCCCCGCGCGGACGGGCGGCCCGCTTCGGCGCGGCCGGGCGAGGGACGCCGGCTCACCGGCACGCCCGCCGTCGGGACCGGGGCGGCCCGCCGGGGCTCGGGGAAGCGGAAGGCCCGGACGGCGCCGGGGCTCCGGACGGAGACAGGGGCCCGGCGGCGGCCCCGGCATGCCCGGCCCCAGCCCGCCCGGCCCGGGGAACAGACCGGGAGCGGCCCCGGCCCGGGAACCGGACGGGGCAAGAGGGTCGGTGGAGGCACCGGCAGGGGCCGCCTCACCGGGCCGGGTGTGCCCGGGGTGTGCGCCGTCCGGCCCCGTACGGGGAACGGCACCGGCCGCTCCCGCCGTCGCCGCTGCCGTCTCCAGGGCCTCCAGCCGCCTGCGGAGTTCCGCGCAGCGGGCCGAGGCCCGCCGCACGTCGTCTTCCGCCCATGCCAGTTCGGCACCGGTCCGGGCGCTCTCCTCGGCCGCGGACGGGGACCCCTCGGCGTTCCCGGTCAGCCTCCGGCGCCGCACCACCGCGTACTGGCGTTCCCGGATCATCACGTCCAACTGGTCGAGCAGCGCCTGCCGGCCGCCCGGACGGGCGTCGTACGTGGCGGCGGCCACCCGGTACGCCTCCCGCACCACCCCGTACACCCGCTCGGCGGCGGGAAGGCCGTGCAGCGCCGCGTAGTCCTGGAGCAGGGCCTCGGCCACGTCCCAGGGCAGCAGGTCCCGGCCCTGGAAACAGGCGGCCACGCCTTCCGGATCGCGTCGGAGAAAGACTCCGAACCAGCCGCCGGCGGGGTCCAGCTCCGCGGTCAGCTCCCCCAGCACTCGCGTGAACTCCCCCATCGCGGCGGAGTGTTGTTCTTCCGTCACTCTCGTGTCTCTCTCCCGACCGCGTGGTACGTGCCCCTCGTGGCATTGGACACCGTGCGTGTTCGGTGGGAGTGACGGGGATGCTACGGACGCTTTTCGTCCGGTTGTGACGGTGCGGTGCACGCGCCCGCGCGCCGGACAGCGTGCCGCCCCGCGCCAGGGGCGGCCCGGTCCGAGGCCCTGTCAGAAGGTGACGGCGATCCCCGTGTGCGGCCGCTTGCCCAGCCGCGCCAGGGCTCCGCCCGTGTCGACGATCCGGAAGCGCCAGCCGTACTTGCGGGTCATCTCCCGCCGGACGAGAACGAGCCCGGCCGGGTCCAGCAGCCGCGCCTCGCCCGGGACGGACCGGGCACCCTCCTCGACGTTGCCCCGCACGTCGCACGGCGTCACGGTCACCCGGCCGCTGTTCCGGATCCGCTTGACCTTGCCGCTGTCGGTCTTCGTCCAGATGTAGAGCCGCTCCCCGTCGGAGGCCGCCCAGACGGGCGTGGGGACGGGGGTGCCGTCCCGCCGGTGGGTCACGAGCCGGACGTAGGGGGCGCGGGCGAGTTCTTCGGGGACCATGGGCCCACCCTACGGGCCGTCCCCGCACGGCAGGCCCGGCCCGGAGGCCCCGCCGCCTCCCCTGCCCCGCCCCTTGGCTCTCTCTCACTTCCAGTCCCGACCCCGGAGCCGGTAACCCGCACGCGGTTCCGCGAGGTCCCACGAGCGCACGGGAACGGATCGCGGGCCGGCCCGGCTGTGGCCCAGTCACCGTCCCGGCCCAGTCACCGTCGCAGCCGACTCACCGTCGCGGCCGACTCGCCCAGCGACCCGCTACCCGGCAGCCCTCCGCTTCCGCTCGTCGACCACCATCGCGGAGCCGCCGCCCCGCCGTTCCTTCTCCGCCGCGGCCAGCCAGCGCCCGTCCGGCAGCAGGCGGATGCCCGTCACCGCGCCGATCTCCGGGTTGCGGGCGAAGCGGTGGCCGAGGGTCTCCAGCCGCTGCCGCACCGGGTCGTCCCACAGGCCGGGCTCCATCTGGGTGGTGGTCGTGTTGCGCTGGCTGACGCGCGGGGCGGCGATGGCCTCGGCGAGCGGCATCCCGCGGTCCAGATGGTTCGTGAGCGTCTGCAGCACGGTCGTGATGATCGTCGAACCGCCCGGTGATCCCAGGGCCACGACCGGCCGGCGGTCGGCGTCGAGCACGATCGTCGGGGACATGGAGGAACGCGGCCGCTTGCCGGGGCCGGGAAGGTTCGGGTCGTGGACGCCGGGGGCGGCGGGGGCGAAGGAGAAGTCGGTCAGTTCGTTGTTGAGCAGGAAGCCGCGTCCGGGGACGGTGATGCCGCTGCCGCCGGTCTGCTCGATGGTGAGGGTGTAGGCGACGACGTTGCCCCAGCGGTCGGCCGTGGTGAGATGCGTGGTGCTCTCGCCCTCGTATGTCGTCGGCGCGGCGGCGCCGCCCGTGCGGCAGGCGGCCGGGTCGCGCGGGTCACCGGGCGCCACCGGGCTGCTGAGCACGGCGTCGTCCCGGATCAGGCACTCCCGGGAGTCGGCGAAGCGCTGCGACAGCAGCTCCCGCGTCGGTACGTCCTCGAACGCCGGGTCGCCCAGCCAGCGGCCCCGGTCGGCGAAGGCGAGCCGGCTCGCCTCGATCAGCCGGTGCAGGTAGCGCTGCTCGTCCGCCGCCGCGAGGTCCGTGTTCTCCAGGATGTTGAGCGCCTCGCCGACGGTGGTGCCGCCGGAGGAGGACGGCGCCATGCCGTACACGCCGAACCCCCGGTACTCGGTGCGGGACGGCGCCTGGCGCTTCGTCCGGTACTCGCGCAGGTCGGCGGTGGTCAGGTCGCCGGGCCGCGGATCGCGCCCGGCGCCGGGGCGGACCGGGGGCCGGCGCACGGTGTCCGTGATGTCGCGGGCCAGCTCCCCGCGGTACAGCGCCCGGCCGCCGCCGCGGGCCAACTCGGCGTAAGTGCGGGCGAGATCGGGGTTGCGGAGGGTGGAGCCGACGACGGGCAGCTCACCGCCGGGGAGGAACAGCTCGGCGGAGGCGGGGAAGTCCCGGAAGCGCTCCTCGTTGGCAGCGGTCTGCTGCCGGAAGGTCTCGTCGACGGTGAAGCCGTGCCGGGCGATCCGCTGGGCGGGGCGCAGCACGTCGCGCAGGGACTTGGTGCCCCAGGCTCCGAGTGCGGCGTCCCAGGTGGCGGCCGTGCCGGGGGTGCCGACGGAGAGGCCGCTGGTGACGGCTTCGCCGAAGGGGAGCGGTTCGCCGTCATCGTCCAGGAAGAGGGTCTCGTCGGCGGAGCGCGGGGCGGTCTCGCGGCCGTCGACGGTCTGCACGGTGCGCCGCTTCGCGTCGTAGTGGACGAAGTAGCCCCCGCCGCCGATCCCGGCGGAGTAGGGCTCGGTGACGCCGAGCGCGGCCGCGGTCGCGACGGCCGCGTCCACCGCGTTGCCGCCGCGCCGCAGGATCTCGATGCCGGCCGCCGAGGCGTCCGGGTCGACGCTGGCGACCGCCCCGCCGTAACCGGTGGCGACGGGGACTTGGCGGGCGGGGAGGCGGCCGGGGCCGTGGCGTGGGGCCCGCCGGCCCGGGTGCCGTCCGCCGCGCCCGTCCCCGTCGGTGGCGCGGCCGCCGCCGTGGACAGGAGGGCTGCCATGGCGGCGAGCAGCGACAGACTCCGTACGGCGGCGGGACGGGTCATGGGGAACCTCCATCGGCACGGGCGCGGGTACGACACGGGAGTACGGGGCGCGGGAGTACGGGAGAGGGAACGGGGAGGCCGGGCGCCACGGACACGGACAGGGAACCCGGTGCACACGGCGCGTGGGCCGCGCACCACCGGACCGACCGCACAGCCCAACCACGCCTCCGGCAGCGGTCGTTCGCGGCAGCCTAACCGCGCTGCCCGGTGCCCGTCAGCAGTGCCACGCGCCCGCCGCACCGCCGCGACGGAAGGGCTGCCTTCACGACGTATCGCCCTCCGGGCTCGAACAGGGATGCGCCCCGGCGCTACGATCCCCGGCCATGAACGACGACGTGCGCAACCTCGTCCTCGGCGTGATCGGTACCGGCCTCAGCGCCTCCATCGGCTGGTTCGCCCGCACCTATCTCTGGCGCCGCACGCTCCGCCGCAAGCAGCGGTTCTTCGGGCTGCCGACCAACTCCGAGTGCCTGCTCGTGGTCAACCGGTCGGCGGGGGCGAGCGACTGGACCGTCGCCCGGCGCGACGTGTTCGCGCTGCTGGAGCTCTCCGCGCTCATCAAGGACTGCGAGGCGCACGCCCAGATCGTCGCCCACGACACGGCGCAGCAGGGCTTCGGCGACCGCACGGAGTTCTGCATCGGCGGCCCGGTGTCGAACCAGCGGATGGCCGCCCATCTCTACTCGATGCTGCCGGGGATTTCGGTGAACACCGACCCGGAGCCGGGGCCGGACCGGGGCTCCTTCAAGATCGGCACCGAGCGGTACCGCTGGGAGCCGGGCCGGGTGGAGTACGTCATCGTCGCGCGGCTCACCGCCGAGGAGAAGAAGCGGCCGGTGTTCCTGGCCAGCGGCCAGCACTCGATCGCCAACCAGGCGGCGGTGCGCTATCTGGCCCGGCACCACCCCAAACTGGCCCGCAAGTACGGCGACAGCACGTTCGTCCTGCTGCTGAAGGTCGTCAACTCGGCCGCCTACGGCCCGGACATGGTCGAGCTGGTGGCCGATGTGACGGAGGCGGCCACCACCCCGGCCCCGGTCCCCGGACCGCGCGCCTCCCGCCGGGCGGCGAACAACAGCTGACACCCCGGCACACCGGAGGCGCTCCCTGAAGGCGGGGACGCCGACTGCCTGTTCGAGCCGGATCACACGTGCGCGCCGAAGAGCGCACCCCTGGCGGGGCGTTCCCCGCCTTCCGGGCGCTGAAGACCGCTCCGCCCGTTGACGGCCGCTTCGCGCGCCGGCGGCCGGAACCGATACCCCCCGCCACGACGGCGATGCGGCCCGCGCCGCCCGCGCCGCCCATGCTGCCCGCGCGGGCGAGTGAACGCCTCCGGGAGCTGCCCTCAACTCGGGCGGACACATTGTTACCGTCGCGTAACGTTCCAGTCTATTACCCCCGGTAATCACAGAGGTTACCGTCGAGTCACTTCCGCGTGTTCGCTGCCGGGCCTCACCCACCCGGCACCGATGTCAGGAGCTGACCCCCATGGCACACCCTCGTCGTAAGCCCCTGCGTGCCTCCACCGCCGGCGTGGCTTCGGCCGCCGTGCTCGCCGGCACCGCCCTCTCCCTCGCTCCCGCCGCACCCGCGCAGGCGGCAGGGTCCACCACCTCCGCCTCGTCCATCACGGCCGACACCACCGCCTCCTCCCCCACCGTCAGGTTCGTCGAGATCGCCGGCCACGGCGGTACGAAGCTCGCCGCGAACGTCGTCACACCGTCCGGCGGTGGCGGCGCCGGCCGCTACCCTCTCGTCGTCCTGCCCACCAGCTGGTCGATGCCCCAGATCGAGTACCTGGCCCAGGCCCAGCGACTGGCCGACGACGGCTATGTCGTGGTGAGTTACAACTCCCGCGGCTTCTGGCAGTCCGGCGGCGAGATCGAGGTGGCCGGCCCCGAGGACATCGGGGACGCGGCCAAGGTCATCGACTGGGCCCTCGCCAACACCCCGGCCGATCCCGACGCCGTCGGCATGGCCGGCGTCTCCTACGGAGCGGGGATCGGGCTGCTCGCCGCCGGGTTCGACGACCGCATCAAGGCCGTCGTCGCGCTGAGCGGCTGGGCCGACCTGATCGACTCCATCTACAGCGGCCGGACCCAGCACCTCCAGTCCGCCGGGCTGCTCACCGGCGCCGGCTACCTCACGGGACGCCCGAGCGAGGAGCTGGAGACGGTGCTGAAAGGATTCTTCACCTCGGATCTCTCCCAGGAGGAGTCCATGATCGCGTGGGGGAGGAAGCGCTCCCCCGCCACCTACATCGACCGGATCAACGCGAACGGCGCGGCCGTCATGCTCGGCAACGCCTGGGGCGACTCGGTCTTCCCGCCCAACCAGTACGCCCGCTTCTTCGAGAAGCTGACCGGTCCCAAACGCCTGGAGTTCCGCCCCGGCGACCACGCCACCGCCGAGGCGACCGGCCTGCTCGGACTGCCCAACGACACCTGGACCAGCGCCCACCGCTGGCTCGACCACCACCTCAAGGGCGAGGACAACGGCGTCGACCGCGAACTGCCGGTCCGGCTCAAGTCCCGCTCATCCGGCGCCTACGAGAGCTACGCCGACTGGAAGTCCGTCCCGTCGAAGGCGGAGAGGATCCCGCTGGGCAGCACCCAGCACATCAACACCAACATCGACTCCGGGGCCAACGGCGGCATCCTGATGCTCTCCAGCATCCTGGACCAGTTCTTCCGGATCCCGCCCATGGCGTCGATCCCGCTGCTGCCGCGCTCCCTGGCCGCCGTCTGGCAGTCGGAACGCTACCCGTCCGAACAGCGCGTGCGCGGCACCGTGAAGCTGCACACCACCGTGACCAGCGACAAGTCCAGCGGCACGGCCATCGCCTACCTCTACTCCGTCGGCCCGCTGGGCATCGGCAAGCTGGTCACCCACGCGCCCGTCACCTTCCACGACCGCACCCCCGGCAAGCCGTTCACCGTGGACCTGGAGCTGTACTCCACCGCGTACGACGTGCCCGCCGGCCACCGGCTGGCCGTGGTCGTCGACTCCGTCGACCCGCTCTACATCGAGCACAACCCGAGCTGGGCGGACCTCACCTTCTCCTCACCCGCCGACGACCCCTCGTACGTCTCCGTCCCCCTGCGCGACTGACGGGACGGCGGCGCAGCCCGACAGCGGCGGAAGCCGCTCCGAAACCCCGCCCGGCCGGGCCCTCACCCGGCCGGGCGGGTCCCTGCGCGGCACCGGTCAGAGCTCCGCCGCCTCCGCGTACACCTGCGACAGCTCGGGCGCCCCGGTGACCGCCCAGTCGACCCCCTGCCCACCGCGTCCAGCTCCCGCCCCGACGGCAGCCGCACCACCGGCCCCACGCCCGGCCACAGATGCCAGCGGGCCCCGGGCACCGTGCGGACCACGACCGTGCCCAGATAGAGACCCGCGTCGTTTCCCAGCCGGGCCAGCTCCTCCGGGTCGTCGCGCCAGCGCGGCAGGAGCTGATCCAGGGCCGCCAACGAAGCCGGGCTGCCGTCGAGTTCGATACCCGCCGTCTCCGCCCGGGCGCGCAACAGCTCGCATTCCGCGAGCAGTTCGGCCGGCCCCTCACCCTCCTCGCCCCACAGTTCTCCCGCCGGGCTCCGTAACCCCACTCCGTGGCCCGCCTCCCGCCGCCTGCGCCATGTGCCCAGAAAAGGGATCTCCATACCGCCAGCGTGGCACCCGCGTCCACCCGAATGCCACAGGGCGCGCGGTCCCCATCTGGCCGATTGTTCGCACCGATGTCATCCTGGACTCTCCGGGGCTTCATCCGGCACGTGTCGTATCGCTGCTGCGCGTTCCGCCCGC
Source organism: Streptomyces sp. MNU89 (assembly GCF_020982505.1). Classification (NCBI taxonomy): domain Bacteria; kingdom Bacillati; phylum Actinomycetota; class Actinomycetes; order Kitasatosporales; family Streptomycetaceae; genus Streptomyces; species Streptomyces sp. MNU89. Next base: position 1,526,406 of record NZ_JAJKLL010000001.1, read on the forward strand.
CCATGTCCCGCCCGCGGCCGGGCGAGCGCCGTCGCCGTCGTTGTCGCCACTGATGGGGTTGGTCGCCGATGCCGAGGTCCAGGGCACGCCGGGAAGTACGGCTCGGACCGGCACGCCGGACATCACCTCCCGGACGCTGGGGCACGGTGCTCCTCACCAGCCTCTCCCTCGTCCTCACGGGCACCCCGCCCTGGCGGCCCGCGGAACGCGCGCCCGCCACGCCCCGCCCGCTCCCCTCCACCGGCTCTTCGACAACACCGCGATCAGCGACGACGCCCGGCCGGACGGCGCGGACTTCGACGGCGCGGGCCGCTCCCTCTCCGCCGGCGACCTGCGGGCCGCCGGCTGGACCCCGGGCCGCGCCCTCGCACTCGACGCGGCCCGGCTCACCTGGCCGCGCTCCGCGCCCGGGGAGCCCGACAACGTCCGGGCCGACGGCCAGTCCGTGGCCCTGCGCGGGCGCGGCGGAGCGGTCACCTTCCTGGTGGCCGGCACCGGCGGCACCGCGAGCGGCAGCGGCACCATCCGCTACCGCGACGGCACGCGCGGCACCTACACCCTGACGGCCCCCGACTGGCGCTCCGGGCCGGCCGCCACCAGGGCCGTCACCCTGCCGCACGTCAACACCCCGGGCGGACAACTCGCGGAGAAGGCCCGGCTCTACGCGGTGACGGTGGCCGCGGAGCGCGGCCGGGCCGTCGCCTCGGTGACGCTGCCCCGCGACCCCGGGCCGGAGACCGATCTGCACGTGTTCGCGGCCGCGGTGCGCGAGACGGACACCGGCTGGACCGGCAGCTGGTCCCGGGCCGTCGGCGGCTACGCCAAGGCCGGGCCGTGGACCGACCGGACGCTGCGGCTCGTCGTGCACACCAGCGCCGGCGGACGGGGGCTCCGGATCCGGCTCTCCAACACCTTCGCGGACACCCCGGTGCGCATCGGCGCCGCCACGGTAGCCGTCCAGCGGGAGGGCGCGGAGCCCCGCGGTGAGCCGGCGCGGCTGACCTTCGGCGGCCGGTCCGGCACCGAGATCCCGGCCGGTGCGCAGGCATGGAGCGACCCGCTCCGCTTCCCCGTCCCGGCCGACACGAACCTGCTGGTCAGCTTTCATCTGCCGGAGACGGTGACCGCCGTTCCCGTGCACACCAAGGCCATCCAGCGCTCCTACCTCAGCGAACAGGACAGCGGCGACCGCAGCGGCGACACGAGCGGAGCGGCGTTCACCGGTTCCCTCACCACCTACCCCTTCCTGACCGGGGTGGACGTGCGCGGCGGCCCCGGGTCCGTGGTGGTGCTGGGCGACTCCATCACCGACGGCAACCACTCGGAGGAGGGCGGCAACCGGCGCTGGCCGGACGTACTGGCCCGGCGCTTCCTGGAGCAGGACGACGTGCCCCGCCACGGGGTGCTGAACCAGGGCATCTCCGCCAACCGCGTCGTGACCGACCGCTACCCGGGAGAGGGCGTCGACCGGGACACCGCCGGGGTCAGCGCCCAGCACCGGCTGGAGCGGGACGCCCTCGCGCAGACGTCCGCCCGCACGGTCGTCGTCTTCGAGGGCATCAACGACGTGCGCTGGGACACCCCGCCCGAACAGGTCATCGACGGGCTGCGCGCCATCGGGGAGCGGGTGCGGTCCCGCGGGCTGCGCGCCGTCGCGGCGACCCTGACGCCCTGCGAGGGCTACCCGGACTGCACATCCGAGGTCGAGGCCCGGCGTACGGCCGTCAACACGTATCTGCGCGAGCGGGGGACGCGGGAGAACGGCGGACCGTTCGACGCGCTGCTCGACTTCGACGAGGTGCTCCGCGACCCCGGGCGGCCCACCCGGATGCTGCCCGCCTACGACAGCGGCGACGGGCTCCACCCCGGCCACGAAGGGCTCCGGGCGCTGGCCGACTCGGTCGACCTGCGGGAGCTGGTGGAGCGCGGGCGGTGAGCCGGGCGGGCCGCTCCCGGATCGCGCGGGGGCGGCGGACGGCCGGGGGCCCGAGGCAACCGGCCGCCCGGCCGGACCGAGGCGTCAGATGTCGAGGTCGACGACCACCGGGGCGTGGTCCGAGGCGCCCTTGCCCTTGCGCTCCTCGCGGTCCACGTATGCGTCCTTCGCCGCGCCGGCCAGGGCCGCGTTGCCGTAGACCAGGTCGATCCGCATACCGCGGTTCTTGGGGAAGCAGAGCTGGCGGTAGTCCCAGTAGGTGTACGGGTGCTCGTACTTGAGCGGGCGGGGCACGATGTCGGACAGGCCCGTGTCGCGCAGGGCGGCCAGCGCCGCCCGCTCCGGCTCGGTGACGTGCGTGGAGCCCTCGAAGAGCGAGCGGTCGTACACGTCCTCATCGGTCGGCGCGACGTTGTAGTCACCGAGGACCGCGAACGGGCGCTCCCCCGCGGCGTCCTCCACGACGGCCGAGCGCAGCGCCTCCAGCCAGCGCAGCTTGTAGGTGTAGTGGTCGTGGCCCACCTCGCGGCCGTTGGGGACATAGACCGACCAGAGCCGCACCGGGCCGCAGGTGGCCGCTATGGCGCGGGGCTCCGTCCTGCCGTCGTAGCCGGGGTCGCCGGGCAGGCCGGAGGTGACGTCCTCCAGACCGACCCGGGAGATCAGGGCCACCCCGTTCCACCGGCCGTCGGCGTTGACCGCGGACTCGTAGCCCAGCTCCCGCAGCTCCTCGCGGGGGAACTGCTCGTCGGTGCACTTGGTCTCCTGGACGCACAGCGCGTCGGTACCGCTGCTCTCCAGCCAGGCCAGCAGCCGGGGCAGCCGGGCAGTGATCGAATTGACGTTCCAGGTCGCGATGCGCATGGGACCGAATCTACCCGGCGCCACCGACAGCCGGGACCGGCCGCCCTCGGCCGGTCCGGGAACGGGACCGGGAACACGGCCGGGAACACGGCCGGGGCCGGTCCCGGGCGGCACGTCCGGCCGGCGGGCCCGGGCAGCGGCCCGCCGCTCAGAGCCGGAGGCTGCCCCCGGGCTCCAGCCGGCCGTGCTCCGCCCCCGCGACACCGGGGCCGCCCGGGCCGAGCATCCGGTCGTAGATCGGCCGGGCCTGTTCGGACAGGAGGCCGTCGTGGATGTCGATCGCCTGCCGCGGCCGCACCTCGCGGACGTAGTCGATGATCTCGGCCACCTTGTTCCACGGCGCGTGCACCGGCAGCATCAGCGTGTCCACCGGGCGGCCCGGCACGGTCAGCGCGTCCCCCGGGTGGAACACCGAACCGTCCACCAGATAGCCGACGTTGGTGACCCGCGGGATGTCCGGGTGGATCACGGCGTGCAGCTCACCGTGCACCTCGACCTCGAACCCGGCCGCGGTGAAGGTGTCCCCGTGGCCGACGGTGTGCACCCGGCCGGGGAACGCCGCGGTGAGCTGCCGGGCCACGCTGTCCAGGGTCCAGATCCGTGTCTCGGGGTCGGCCTCCAGGGCGGCCCGCAGCCGGTCCTCGGCGAAGTGGTCGGGGTGCTCGTGGGTGACGAGCACCGCTTCCGCGCCGACCGCCGCGTCGGGCTCGCTGAAGCCTCCCGGGTCGATGACGAGCGTCCGGCCCTCCTTCTCCAGCCGGATGCAGGCGTGGCCCTTCTTGGTGAGCTGCACTGGTCGCTCCTCCTGTCCGTCTGTCCGTCCGTCCGCGCGGTGCGGCCGGGCGCCCGGCGGGGGCGGCCCGGTGCCGTCCCGCCGGCTCCGCCTTGCCGCCGTGCGCCTTGCCGCCGGCCATCCTGCTACACCGGCGGGGTGGTCTCCTGCAGGATCACCTCGCGCGCCACCTTGAACGCGGAGTTGGCCGCCGGCACCCCGCAGTAGACCGCCGTCTGCAGCAGAACTTCCTTGATCTCCGCGGGAGTCAGCCCGTTGCGGAGCGCGGCGCGGGTGTGGAAGGCCAGCTCGTCGAGGTGGCCGCCGGCGACGAGTGCGGTGAGCGTGATGACGCTGCGGGTGCGCCGGTCGATGCCGGGGCGGGTCCACACCTCGCCCCAGGCGTAGCGGGTGATGAACTCCTGGAAGTCGGCCGTGAAGTCGTCGGTGGTCTCGATCGCCCGGTCCACGTGGGCGTCGCCCAGCACCTCGCGGCGCACCTTCATCCCCGGCTCGTACGGATCGGGACGGCCGGCGACCGTCTCCGCGGGGATCTCCGCCGGGGCGATCTCCCCGATGGGACCGGTACGGGCACCGGGCGGCGGGGTGGCGATGGCGCGCCGGCCGGCGGACGCGGCGGGGGGCACGGCACCGGCGCGGACGGCGGCGCCCGGCCAGGAGCCGGCGAAGTGCCGTACGAGCAGGTCGGTGACGGCGGACGGCTGTTCCACGGGCACCAGGTGGGAGGTGCCGGGCACCAGCGCGAGCCGGGAGTCGGGGATCCCGGCGACCAGGACGCGGGCGTCGGCGGGCGAGGTCACCCGGTCCTCGGACCCGGCGAGCACCAGCGTCGGCACACCGATCCGGCCGAGTTCCCTGCGCACGTCGAAGGTGGCGAGCGCCTCGCAGGCGGCGATGTAGCAGCCGGGGTCGGTGGTGCGGACCATCTGCACCGACCACTCGACGATCGCGGGCTGCGCGGCCGCGAAGGCCGGGGTGAACCAGCGCTCCGGCGCGGAGCGGGCGATCGGGTCCAGCCCGTTGGTGCGGACGATGACGCCGCGCTGCCGGTGCTCGTCGGCCGTGCCGAACCGGGCGGCCGCGGAGACCAGGGCGAGCGAGGCGACACGGTGCGGGTGGCGGAGCGCCAGCTCGGCACCGACGGCGCCGCCGAGCGAGCAGCCCGCGTAGGCGAAGCGGTCGATGCCCAGGGTGTCGAGGGCGGCCAGGAGGCGGTCGGCGAGATCGGAGACGGAGCCGGCGGGGTGTGCGGGGGCGCCGCCGTGTCCGGGCAGATCGAACCGGATGACGCGCCAGTGCTCGCTCAGCTCCGGTGTCTGCCGGTCCCACATGTGCCAGGTGGTGCCCAGGGCCGGACCGAGGACGAGTGCGGGTGCGTCCTGGGGACCGTCGGACCGGTGCTGAAGGGCTTGCTTCTCACTCACTCGACCACGTTACCCGCCGTACGGAACCCCACGCCCGCCGGGCCCGGGCCGCGTACTCGCCGCCCCGGGCCCCGGTGACCGCCCGCGTCACAACGTCACGGTGGAGACGACGTACACCATCGGGTGCGCCGGATTGCTGCGGTCGACCGTCACCTTCAGCCGCGGGCGCGGGCCCGGCAGGTTCTTCACCAGGCCGGACCAGTCCTCCTTGTCGGTGGGTACGGTGCTCAGGGCGCGGGACGAGGCCGACGGCTGTCCGGCGCCGAGGTGCCAGCCGACCTCGGCGGCCTCCTCGGCGGTGATGGTGACCCTGCCCTTGTCCAGCTCGCCGGGGCCGGTGCCGATCCGGTCCAGGAAGAGGTTCAGCCCGTTCTCGGACGTGGTGAACTGCACATACAGCTTGCTGGTGTTCCAGCTGTTGGACTCGTAGAAGGCGACGTCGTCGGAGTAGCCGGTGATCGGCACCTCGTAGATGCGACGGGTCACCCGGGGCGGCCACTCCGCCGTCAGGCCCTGCGCGGACGCCCGGGCCTGCTTGTCGCGGCCGCTGTCCCGGCTCTGGCCCGCCGAGATCACGATGTAGCCGGCCGGGACGCCGATGAGCAGGATGACGACGAAGAGGATGAACCAGCGGCGGCGGTTGCTGGGATGCTTCCACGACGAGTGCCGCCGGGGACCCTGGCCGTCACCGGGCGGGCCGCCGCCCGCGCCGGGGGTGCCGCCCGCGCCCGGGCTGCCGTCGCGCCCCCCGTCCTGCCGTCCGCCGGAGCCGGCGCCGTCGGCGGGCCCGTTCCGCTCACCGCCGGGCGGCTCGGAGCCGCCTCCGTGAGCCGTGCCGTTGTGGACCGTGTCGTTGTGGACCGTGCCGTCGGGCACCGCGCCGTCCTCGCCGGCGTCCGCCCCGGTGCGGGGGCCGATCTCCTCCGTGGTCATGTCCGGCCTCCCCGTACCACCTGCGCGTACCGCTCGTAGCGTTCCTGCCTCTCCACCCGGCGCCGGTTGGCGCGGCGGAAGCGGCGGGCCACCAGCCGCGCCAGATCCGCGGCCCCGACCAGACCGGCCTCGTTGCCGAGCTGCGCCTTGCTGATCGTGGCCTCCGGGCGGTAACCGCGCCCGGTGAGCTGGCGGCGGAAGGCGTCGCGGGCGGGTCCGATCAGCAGATCGTCGGCCGCGCTGACCCCGCCGCCGACGACGAAGCAGGCCGGATCGAGGGCCGCGGCCAGATTGGCGATGCCGACGCCCAGCCACTGGCCGATGTCCTGGAGCAGTTCGACGCACATGGCGTCGCCCTCGCGGGCCAGCTCGGTGATGAGAGGGCCGGTGATGTCGGCGATGTTGCCGCCGACCCGGTCGATGATGTTGTACGCCACCGGGGAGTCGGCGGCGGCCAGCTCGCGGGCCTCCCGGACCAGGGCGTTGCCCGAGCTGTACTGCTCCCAGCAGCCCCGGTTGCCGCACGGGCAGCGGTGGCCGCCGGGCACGACCTGCATATGGCCGAACTCCCCCGCGACGCCGTACGCGCCCCGTTTGACCTGGCCCTCCTCCAGAATGGCGCCGCCGATCCCGGTCCCGAGGGTGATCATGACGAGGTGGTCCGTGCCGCGCCCGGCACCGAAGCGCCACTCGCCCCAGGCGGCGGTGTTGGCGTCGTTGTCGATCATGACGGGGACAGCGAGCCGGGAGGTCAGAGCGTCCCGGATGGGCTCGTTCCGCCAGGCCAGGTGGGGGGCGAAGAGCACCCGGGAGCGGTCGGCGTCGACCCAGCCGGCCGCGCCGATGCCCACGGCGTGGACGTCGTGCCGGTCGGAGAGGTCCAGGACCAGTTCGACGATCGTGTTCTCGACGACCTTGGGACTCTTGGACTTGTCCGGTGTCTCGGTGCGGATCTTCTCCAGGATGTTGCCGTCCGCGTCCACGACCCCGGCGGCGACCTTGGTGCCGCCGATGTCGATGCCGACGGTGGGAACGCGCGGGGCGGTGAGGTGCGAGCGCCGCTCGCGCGTCCCCACGGTCCGCAGAACGGTGGCCCGGGCCGGTCCCCGGTGGGTCAACTCGCGGTAGGTGCTCATCGGCTCACAAGGTCGTCGGGGTGGTCGGCCGGTCCGGCACGGAGGGCGCCGGGGCCGCCGGTCGGCGATGGTCGGTCGCCCGAGGGACGATTGTGCCTCAGACCGGGCGGACGGCGCACAGCGGCGGACCCGGGCGCGGGGCCGGGGCCAGGGCCGGGCACCGCTCCGGGGCACGGACCGGGGCCGGGCGCCGCTCCGGGGCACGGGCCGGGCCCCGGCACGGGCCGCCGCCGGGATCCGCGCCCCGGCCGTCACGCCGGGGCGGTGCGACGGTCCTCCGGCGCCGTCAGGTCCGGTGCCGGACCGCGCTCCAGTTCGTGGCTGAGCTGTTCCAGCTCCGAGCCGCCCGCCATCTGCCGGGTGAGCTCGTCCAGCCCGATCGCGTCCCGGCTGTGGCTGCCGGCCATCGCGCCCCGCTTGAGGAGGACGAACCGGTCCCCGACGAGGTAGGCGTGGTGCGGGTTGTGGGTGATCAGGACGACGCCGAGACCGGCGTCCCGGGCCGCCGCCACATACTTGAGCACCACCCCGGACTGCTTGACGCCGAGGGCCGCCGTGGGCTCGTCCAGGACGAGGACCTTGGCCCCGAAGTGGATGGCGCGGGCGATGGCCACGCACTGCCGCTCACCGCCGGAGAGGGTCCCGATCGGCTGGTCGACGTCGCGCAGGTCGATGCCCATGCGCAGCAGCTCGCGGCGGGTCGTCGCGCGCATCGTGGCGACATCGAGCCGCTTGAACGGGCCCCGGCCGACGGTCGGTTCGGAGCCGAGGAAGAAGTTCCGCCACACCGGCATCAGCGGGACCACGGCCAGGTCCTGGTAGACCGTGGCGATCCCCAGGTCGAGGGCCTCGCGGGGGGAGGACAGCCGGCGCTCCTCGCCGTCGACCGCGAAGGTGCCGCGGTCGTGCCGGTGGAGCCCTGAGATGATCTTGATCAGGGTGGATTTGCCCGCTCCGTTGTCGCCCAGGACACAGGTGATCCCGCCCGCGTGGACGTCCAGGCTGACGTCCTGGAGCGCCTTGATGTTGCCGTAGAACTTGCTCACGCCGCGGAGGGCGACGAGGGGAGCGGCGGCAGCCGCGGCCGCGCCACCGGCGGGCTCTCCCGCCGGCTCTGCGGCGGACTGCTCCCCGGCGGACTCGGCCCGCGCCGCCTCCGGTGCCTCGCCCGCCTCCGGTGCGTCGCCCGCTTCCCGGGCGGCTTCGGTCTTGTCGGTCACTTGGTCGCCTCCGCCCGTTTGCGGACCCATGCGTTGAGGAGCGTGGCCAGCAGCAGCATCGCCCCGAGGAAGAACTTGAACCAGTCGGCCTCCCACTGCGCGTACACGATGCCCCGGCTGGTCATGCCGAAGATGAGCGCGCCGATCGCCGAACCGATCGCCGAGCCGTAGCCGCCGGTCATCAGGCAGCCGCCGATGACGGCCGCGATGATGTAGAGGAACTCGTTGCCGACGCCCTCGCCGGACTGCACCGCGTCGTAGCGGAACAGCAGGTGCTGGCCGGAGATCCAGGCGGCGAAGGCGACCCCGGTGTACAGGCCGATCTTGGTCCTGTTGACGGGGACGCCGACCGCGCGGGCCGCGTCCGCGCCGCCGCCCGCCGCGAAGATCCAGTTGCCGGCGCGGGTGCGCAGCAGGATCCAGGTGGCGAGCGCCACCAGGCCGAGCCACCACAGGACGGTGGCCTCCAGCCGCACGCCGCCCAGCTGGAGGTGCGAGGCGAAGACGGCACGGGCCGACTCGAAGCCCTCCATGTCGCCGATGGCGTCGGTGGAGACGCCGCCGCTGATCAGCTTGGTGAAGCCGAGGTTCAGTCCGGTCAGCATCAGGAAGGTGCCGAGGGTGATGATGAAGCTCGGCAGTTTCGTCCGCACCAGCATGAGCCCGTTGAAGACGCCGATGGCCAGGGTGACCACGAGGGACACCCCGACGCCGACCCAGACGTTCGCCGACATCTGGTAGCTGAACATCGAGGAGACCAGCGCGGAGGACGTCACCATGACGCCGGTCGACAGGTCGAACTCGCCGCCGATCATGAGCAGCGCCACCGGTACGGCCATGATGCCGATGGTCGACGAGGCGTAGAGCACCGTGCCGAGGCCGGCGGGCCGCAGGAAACTCTCGGCCGCGAACGCGAAGAACACGAAGACCGCGACCGCGCCGACCACGGCGCCGAGCTCCGGGCGGCCGAGCAGCTTGCGCGGCAGGGACCGGCTCACCAGGCGCTCGTCCGCCTTCGCCGGGGGCGGGGGCGCGGGGGGCGCGGTCGTGGCCGGCGCGCTCACCGCGTCTTCCGTTCGATGTAGGACTTGAGCTTGCCGGCGTCCTCCCGGTGGATGATCTGCGGGCCGGTGAGCACGGGCCGGCCGCCGCCGAGGACGTCGGCGTTGTACCGGTACAGCCAGAGCAGGTCCACGGCCTGGTAGCCCTGGAGGTAGGGCTGCTGGTCCACGGCGAAGCCGAGTTCCTTCTTCTCCAGGCCCTTCAGGACGGCCGGGTTGAGGTCGAAGGTGTTGATCTCCGCCTTGCTGCCCGCGCTCTCCTTGGCCTTCACGGCCGTGGCGGCGAAGGGCGCGCCGAGGGTGAGGACCGTGTCCACGGACTGGTCGGACTGGAGTTCGGCCTCGATGGCGGACTGCACCTCGGGCATGTTGGTGCCCTCGACGTAGAGGTTCTCCACCTTGCCGTCGAAGGTGGAGCGGGCGCCGTCGCAGCGCTCCTCGTGGCCGACGTTGCCCTGCTCGTGCAGGACGCAGATGGCCTTCTTCCGGCCGCGCTTGTTGAGCTCCTCGCCGACGGCCTCGCCCGCGATGGTCTCGTCCTGGCCGATGTGGGTGATGGCGCCGAACTTCTTGGAGTCGGCGGAGCCGGAGTTCACGGTGATCACGGGGATCCCGGCCTTCACGGCCTTGCCGACCACGTCCTTCATCGCCTGCGGCTTCGCCAGCGTGACGATCAGCCCGTCGACCTTCTGGTCGATCATGGACTGGACGAGTTCGGCCTGCTGCTGGCCCTCGTCATGACGCGCGTAGAGGAACTTGATGTTGTCCTTGGCCGCGGCCTTCTCGGCGCCGGTCTTCACGATGTCCCAGAAGGTGTCGCCGTCGCCGGAGTGGGTCACCATGGCGAAGGTCCACTCCGGGGTGCCCGCCGCGGACCGTCCTCCGGACTTGTCCCCGGAACCCTCCTCCGCCTGCTTGCCGCCCGTGCTGCTGCACCCCGCCAGGGTCATGCCGAGCGCGGCCGCCAGCACCGCACCCGCTATCCGTACGCCTCTGTGAGCCCTTGCCACGGTGTCATACCTTTCTCGCTGTCCGTTTCCGGCGGTACGCGGCCGCCGGTGCGGTGCCCGCCGGGGTGGTCCGGTCCCGGTCCCGCCCGGGGCCCGGCCGGTCCGGTCCGTCCCCGGCACGGTCGTCCCCGTCCGGCAGGCCGGTCAAGTATCCGTCACCGCTGGTCGCGCTGTTCCCCGCAGGTCCTTCCCCGGGTTCGGCGAGCGCAGCCGGAAGCCGGGGACACGGTTCGGCCACAGCCCAACGGCCCGTGTTCCCGGGCGGGTTGCCCGATGGGCTGGGTGAGCTGTAGTGGCGGCCCGGGCACACGTCAAGACGTGGTCCGCACGTTGTCCTTACATGGCTGCGGCGCGGCTCAGGGCCGTACGAGCAGCTGGAACTCGAAGGAGTAGCGGGAGGCCCGGTAGACGTGGGAGCCGAACTCGACGGCGCGCCCGGTGTCGTCGTAGGTGGTCCGCTCCATCGTCAGCAGCGGGGCGCCGGCCGGCTCGGTCAGCTCCGCCCCCTCGTCGGCGGTGGCGGCGCGGGCGCCCACGCACTGGCGGGCGCTGTGCAGGGTGATCCCCGCCTCCCGCAGCAGCCGGTAGAGACCGGTGGCCTCCAGCCGGCCGGTGCCCAGCTCCAGCAGGCCCGGCGGCAGATGGTTGCGGAGCCGGGCCACGGGTTCGCCGTGGGCCAGCCGCAGCCGTTCCACGAGGCACACCTCCGCCCCCTCGGGAACCCCGAGCGCCGCGGCGACCGCGGCACCGGCCGGTTCGACGGTGTTGCGCAGCACCCGGGTGGCGGGGCGCTGGCCGGCCGCCTCCAGGTCGTCGTAGAGGCTGCTCAGTTCCAGCGGGCGCTTGACCTTGCTGTGCACCACCTGGGTGCCGACCCCGCGGCGGCGCACCAGCAGCCCCTTGTCCACCAGCGACTGGATCGCCTGCCGGACGGTGGGGCGGGACAGACCCAGCCGCCCGGCCAGTTCGATCTCGTTGCCGAGGAGGCTGCCCGGCGCGAGACCGCCCTGTTCGATCGCCGCCTCCAGCTGCTGGGCGAGCTGGAAGTAGAGCGGTACGGGGCTGCCGCGGTCGACACCGAGCCGGAGGGAGGACGCCGCTCGGCCCGGCCCCCGCCCGGTCCCCGGAGCGCCCCGGCCCGGTCCCCGGCCCGCCCTGTGTCACGCTTCGCCACGAGGGGAGGGTAGTCGTCGGGGACGGGCCGGGGACAGCGGATCTGCCGGATTGTCCCGACCATGCGGTTTCGCCCCGCGGCGCATGCCCGCCTGCCGGCGGGGCCGCCTCAGCGGAGCCGCACGGGCAACCGGCGCAGGCCGCGTATCAGCAGTCCCGGGATCCAGGGGAGGTCCCCGGCGGGCCGGTCCGGGTCGAGGTCGAGTGCCAGGTCCGGAAAGCGTTCGAGGAGCCGGCGGATCGCGATCTGCCCCTCCATCCGGGCCAGCGGCGCGCCCAGGCAGAAGTGGATGCCGTGCCCGAACGCGAGGTGCCCTCCCGGCCGGCGGTGCAGGTCGAACCGGTCCGCGCCCGGGAAGCGTGCCGGGTCGCGGTCCGCCGAGGCGAGGGAGATGACGACGGCCTGGCGGGCCGGAATGGTCACCCCGCCCACCTCGAGCGGCTCGCGGGAGTAGCGGAAGGTGGAGTTCTCCACCGGCCCGTCCCAGCGGAGCGTCTCCTCCACCGCCCGCTCGGTCAGCGAGAGATCCGCCCGCAGCTCGGCGAGGCTGTCGGGGTGGCGGAGCAGCGCGTGCACGCCGTTCGTGATCAGGTTGACGGTCGTCTCATGACCGGCGACGAGCAACAGGAAGGCCATGCCGACGAGTTCGTCCGGTGCCAGCCGGTCCCCGTCCTCGTCCGTGGTGCGGATCAGGCCGCTGAGGAGGTCGTCCCCGGGGTGGCGCCGCTTCTCCTCGATCAGCCCCGTGAGGTACTCCCCCACCGCGTGCATCGCGGCGTCCCCGGCCTCGGGGCTGGTGGGGGCCACGACTTCATTGCTCCAGGCACGGAACGAGGCGCGGTCGAGCGACGGCACCCCGAGCAGTTCGCAGATCACCGACATCGGCAGCGGAAACGCCAGCGCCTCGACGAGATCCGCCCGCCCGTCGGGCACGGCCGCCATCGCGTCGAGCAGCTCACCGGTGATCTCCTCCACCCGCGGGCGCAGGGACTCCACCCGCCGCGAGGTGAACTCCCGGGCCACCAGCCGGCGCAGCCGCGTGTGGTCCGGCGGGTCGGAGTCCAGCATGTTGGCGTTGACCGGGGCGGCCCTGAACCTCAGGTCCGGTGCCGCGCGCCAGTCCTTGCTGAGCCGGGAGTCGGCCAGCGCGGCACGGCCCTCCTCATGGCCGACGATCAGCCAGACCACATTCTGTTCGTCGATGCGCACCCTGTGGGCCGGGCCCCGGTCGCGCAGTTCCGCGTAGACGGAGTAGGGGTCGGCGGTGAAGCGGTCGCCGTAGGCGGTGAGATCGATGATCGGGGGGTCCGGCGTGCCGGGGATGTCCGGCGCGTCCGGAGGGCTCGGCGCATCCGGTGGGCTCGGCGCGTCCTGCGCGTCCGGTGATCCGGGGGCGGTCGGCACGGGGCGGTCCGCCACTTCCGCTCGCGGGCCTGCCTGCACATCCGTCTGCGCAGAGGGCGGCTCCGGCTGCCCGGATGTCCGTCCTCGCGCCGGTTCCGCTAACCGCGCCTCGGTCTGCTCCGCCATCTGCCGCTCCTCTGGCCGTGGTGTCCGGGCCCGGATCCGGGCCCGGCTTCGTGCGCGTGACCGCGTTCGTGCGCTTTCCCCTTCCCCAGCCCGCGGCGCCTTCCGTGACCACGTCGCTGTTCGGACACGGACGCGCCATGGACCGGACTACGGAAAGGTTACGAGCCGTACCGGCGGCCGGGCGTCGGCCCTATGGGGGAGGTTGCCCCCACCGGTCCTTCACGGGCAGTACGGCCCGTACGGCGGGTGCGGTACGTCCGGCGGGTGGCGGGGCAGCAGGGCGGGGCGGCAGGAGCGCCGGACAGCCGTGCGCGGGGCGGGAGTTGGTGGCCGACGCGCCTCGTCCGACGCTCCGGGCACCCGGTGCTCCGGCTCCGGCTCCGGCTCCGGCTCCGGCTCCGGCTCCGGCTCCGGCTCCGGGAGGGTTGCCGCCCCGGTCTATCAGGTTCCCGGCGGGGCCGCCTCGGCCAGGCGCCGCAGCAGGTCGTGGACGCGTTCGAAGACGGTCACCCGGTCGCCCTCGGTGAGCGCGGAACCCATGCCGCAGGCCACCGCTCCCGCGGCGATCCACTCCGGGGCGCTCTCCACCGTCACGCCGCCGGTGGGCAGCAGCGGCGCCTGCGGGAGCGCGGCCCGCACGTCCGCCAGCCAGCGCGGCGAGTGGCCGGAAGCCGGGAAGAGTTTGAGGGCGTCGGCGCCCAGCTCCAGGGCGCGCACCATCTCGGTGGGGGTGGCGACGCCGGGGAAGACGGGGACGCCGTAGCGGTGTCCCGTACGGATCACTTCCGGTTCGAGGCTCGGGGAGACGAGGAACCGGGCGCCCGCGTCGACGGCGGCCCGGGCCGCCTCGCCGTCCAGGACGGTACCGGCGCCGACCACCGCGTCGTCCCCCAGTTCGAGGGTGAGGGTGGTGACGGCTTCCAGGGCGAAAGGGGTGGTCAGCGAGATCTCCAAGCCGGCTACGCCGGCGGAGACCAGGGTCTCCGCCTGGACGGCCGCCCGGTCGTAGCTGTCGGCCCGGACGATGGCGAGGAGGCGTTGCGCCAGCACGGCGCGGGTGATCTCCCAGCGGTACACGGCGGTCTCCTGCCCTTCCTCGGTCGTGCCCTTGGATGTGGGAACAACGGGGCGCCCGGACCGGCACTGAGCGGTCACCGGTGCACGGAGTCCGGGCAGCCGGCGAAGTCGGCCGGCGCGCTGTCGCGGGCGGCCGCCGTCGGCAGTCCGTCCAGCAGGCCGGTGGGAGCGGTCTCGTCCGCCTGTACCCGGGAGGTGTCGACGCCGTCGGCGCGCAGCTGCCGCAGCACGGCCTCGCCCGCCGGATCGGCGCCGACCCGGCCCAGCCGGCGAGTACGGTGCCCGAGCCGGGCCGGGCCGGTGGCCACGTTGGACTCCGCGCCGGCGACGGAGCGGTGGAAGGCGACCCCCCGGTCGAGGGGGATGCCGGGCTCGGCCGGCATCAGCGGCATCGCCTCACCGCAGGTGACCACCTCGGGTCCGGATCCGTTCGCCACTGTCGCCTCCGGCGGGTTTTCTCGGGTGCGCTGTCGGGATTGGCTGTTGGCCTGTTGTGCTGTGCCTGATGTGCCTGCTGTGCCGTGCCTGATGTGCCGTTGATCTGCCCTGCTGCCGGTCCGCTCGCGATGTTCCTGTGCCGCCATGCGCTACTGCGGCGGTTCCGCTTCCGCTTCGCTCCGCGGTTCCGTCGCCGCTGCTCGGCCGGGACGAACCCGCACCGCCCTCCCAACGCGTTCTGCCCAGCGCCGTGTGCACCGTGCGTTCCGCCCGCCGTGACGGCCGGTGCCGAAGGGCGGCTCCGGGCGCCTCCGGGTGCGCGGTGGCGCACGGCACGGCGCACCCGCGCCGAGCGGATACCCGCCCCCTCACGGCGCACACCCTCACCGTCGCGATCAGGACAGCATCAGGACAGCACCGCCGGAGCGCCTGGGGAAGGCTCCCCACCCCACTCCGCCCTGCCCGGGGCAAGGGGGCGACCCCGGTGGTGGCACCGGACCGGAGCTGCGACGCTGAGGACATGAACGGACACCGGCCCGGGAGCCGTCGCCTCCTCGCCCGCGCCGTTCCCGCCGCGGCGGGAGCCGTCTACGGCGCCGTCGTACGGCCGCGGCTGCTGACCTGGGGCGCGACCCCGGAGGAAGCCGCCCGCACCTACCCGGGCGACGGCCTCGTCCCCGGCGCCCATGCCTCGTCGACCATGGCCACGACGCTCCCGGCACCGCCCGCCGAGGTCTGGCCCTGGCTGGCGCAGATGGGCTGCAACCGCGGCGGCTGGTACAGCTGGGACCGGCTGGACAACGGCGGACGGCCGAGCGCCGAACGCATCGTCCCGGAGTGGCAGCATCTGGTGGTGGGGCAGCGCCTGGACTCCGTGCCCAGCGGCCACGCGTGGTTCACGGTGGCCGTGCTGGCGCCGGAGAGCACGCTGGTCCTGCGCGCCCAGTTGGAACTGCCGTCCGGACGCCCCTTCGACGCCCGGTACGAACCGCCGCCCCGCGCGTACATCGATGCCGTCTGGGGGTTCCATCTCCGCCCGGCGCCCGGTGGCCGGACCCGCGTGGTCGTCCGCACGCGGGGCCGTGGCCGCCCGCGAGCGCTCATGCGGATCATGGACGTGCTGTACAACGAGCCCGCGCATCTGATCATGCAGACCCGTCAGTTCCGGAATCTGCGAGACCGCGTCGGCGGCATGATCTGAGCACACGCGGCGAGCCTCGACGAGCCGGCGTCGGACGAGGACCCGGTGTGGGGCGGAGACCGGCGTCGGACAACGACCCGGTGGGGGCGGAGTCCCGGCATCGGGCGGGGACATGACGGCGGACGTGTCTCGCCCGCGTGCGTCCGGACCGCGGTGCGGCGGCCGCCCCTGGGGAGGGCGGCCGCCACCACGTGGGGGGCACCATGGGGGGATCCGCGAGTCCCAGCCTGACGCGCGTAGAGACCCTCCTCAACCACACATGGCGGATGTTCGCACGGCATTCACAGGACCCGCACGAAGATCACGACACGTCCGCGTCCGACGGCTGCTGCCGGCCCACCGACCCGCAGCCCGTCAGCCGCCGCCACCCGCCGCCCGCTTGCGGAAAGGACCTGCGAAGCGGCCCGGTAGGCTGCATGACACCGGTCCGCCGCCCCGCCCGTACCCGCACGGCCGACCGGCCCCACCCGCCCCGAAAGGATGCGATGTGCCGCCGTCCAGCGACAGGACCACCGCAGCCACCAGGCCGGCCAACGGCTCCAGTGGCGTGCAGTCCCTCGAACGGGCCTTTGACCTGCTCGAACGGATGGCGGACGCAGGCGGCGCCGTCGGGCTCAGCGAACTGTCCGGCAGCAGCGGCCTTCCCCTCCCGACCATCCACCGGCTGATGCGGACCCTGGTGGCCTGCGGCTACGTCCGCCAGCAGCCGAACCGCCGCTACGCCCTCGGCCCCCGGCTCATCCGCCTCGGCGAGAGCTCGGCCCGCCTGCTCGGCACCTGGGCCCGGCCGCATCTCGCCCGGCTCGTGGAGGAGACCGGGGAGACGGCGAACATGGCGCTGCTCGACGGCGACGAGGTCGTCTACGTCGCCCAGGTGCCCTCCCGCCACTCGATGCGGATGTTCACGGAAGTCGGCCGCCGGGTGCTGCCGCACTCCACCGGGGTCGGCAAGGCCCTGCTGGCGCACCTGCCGGCCGATGAGGTGCGGGCGCTGCTGTCCCGTACGGGCATGCCGGCCGCCACCGAGAAGACCATCACCAGGCCGGACGACTTCCTCACCGCTCTGGAGGAGGTTCGGGCCTCGGGCTACGCCATGGACGACAACGAGCAGGAGATCGGGGTCCGCTGCCTCGCCGTCTCCGTGCCGGACTCACCGACCGCCGCGGCCATCTCGGTCTCCGGACCGGCCGGACGGCTCACGGAAGAGGCCACCGGGAGGATCGTGCCGCTGCTGCGGGAGGTCGCGGCCGAACTGTCGGAGACGCTCACCGGGGACGGGACGCCCTCGTAGGCGCCCCGTCCCCGCCGTGCTCCTCCCCTCTTCCCTCTCCCCTCTTCCACCGTCCGGCGCTCCGGACGCTCCCGGCACTCCGGGCCTACACGGCCCGCTCGCCCGTCCGCTGCTCCGGTCTGCTGTCGAACAGTTCGATCCCGTGGCGCACCCGCGCGAGCGCCGGCGCGAGCGCGCTCACCGAGCCCACGGCTCCCGCGACCAGGAGCAAGGAGCGCCGCATCCGCGGGACTTCGGGCACTCCCGCGCTCACCGTCGCGTAGAGGGCGGCGAGTTCGTCCTCGGCTATGGTCCGGTCCCGCAGGTCGGCCGGGTGGGCGGCCAACTCGCGGCGGAGCCGCGACACCGCGGTGCACAGCTCCTCCACTCGCGGGTCCGGGCCGCCGCTCCTGCCCGCCGGCCGGCTCTGGCCACCGGGCAGGGTCCCCGCTTGCGCGACGACGGCCGTCCGCGTACCGCAGTCCGTCCGATCACTTCGCAACGCGCTTCCCCTCGCTCTTGGACACAGCGCCACGGGCCTCACCGGCCCCGGGCGCACGGGTAAGTCGCACCGGGCTGCGGACAGTTAACGCCACTCTCCGCTCCGGGCGCTACACAGAGGGCGAAATTCAGCCGTACGATTCCGTCCGTACCGGACAACCGCTCCCGTGATCGACCCGAGTCCGGGGCCGCAGAGGGCCACGCGCGTTCGCCTTCTGAACGGTGGGCGGAGAGCGGCACGGCAACCGGTGCGGTATGCAAGGGACATGGCGGAGTCATCAGCGACAGACCCGGGGCCGGACGCCGCCGGCACCCGGACGGACATCCCCGCGCCCGCGATCGCCGGTCTGCTGCTGGCGGCCGGCGGTGGCCGGCGGCTCGGCGGACGGCCCAAGGCGCTCCTGCCGCACCGGGGGCGGCCACTCGTCGAACACGCGGCCCGCGCGCTCCGTGACGGCGGGTGCGCGCCGGTGCACGTGGTGCTGGGCGCGGCGGAGGAGGAGGTCCGGGAGCGGGCGGAACTCCCCGGCTGCGTACTGGTCGGCAACCCGCACTGGGCGGAGGGCATGGGCTCCTCACTGCGCGCGGGCCTCATCTCCCTCTCGCCGCGCACACCCCCGCCGCGGCCCTCCCCGGCCGCCGCTCCATCCGCCCTTCGGCACCGCTCCCCGGGCCACGGCGCGACCAGCACCGCTCCGTACGAGGTGACGGCGGTGGTCGTCGCCCTCGTCGACCAGCCCGGCGTGGGCGCGGACGCCGTGGCACGGGTGCGGGCCGCCTTCCGTTCCCGTACGAGCCTGGCCGCGGCCGCGTACGACGGCCGTCGCGGGCACCCGGTGCTGTTCGGCGCCGCCCACTGGGCCGCCATCGCCGACCGGGCAGTGGGCGACCAGGGCGCCCGGGCCTATCTGGCGGAGCACCACGACACACTGGAGCTGGTGGACTGTTCCGGCATCGCGTCACCCGCCGACATCGACACCCCCGAGGACCTGCACCGGCTGAACGGCGGCAGGTGACGCGCCGGAAGCCGCGGGACGGGCGCGGCCGAGGGAACACCGGCGCCGTGAGGACGCCGACGCCGAGGGAACGCCGACGGGGAAGAGCGAGCCGACATCCGGCGGGCGCACCCCTCCTCGCAGCCCACCGCGCCCCGCTGCCATGCCGCCGCCTCCACCCGGCGTTGAACTTCCACAATGAGGAAACTACTCTCCATTTACAAAGGGCTGGCGGCCACCCAGCAGCCCCACCCCCGTACCACCGCACGATCCGTGAACCACCCCGCCCTCCCGGCCGAGAGCACGGCGGCGCCTCCCCGCTCCGTCCCGTCCCGACTTCTCCTCCCGATCCTCCCCGAACATCCGCCCTCGAAGGAGTGACCGCCATGTCCGCCGCACCGGTGCCGTCCGCGCCGACCGTCGTCAACGCCGCGCCGCTGGAACGGCAGGAGGAGATCCTGACCCCGGAAGCACTCGCCTTCCTGGGCGAACTCCACCACCGGTTCACCCGGCGCCGCGACGAACTCCTCGCCCTCCGCACGGAGCGCCGCGAGGAGATCGCCCGCACCGGCACCCTGGACTTCCTGCCCGCGACCGCGGACATCCGCGAGGGCGACTGGCAGGTCGCCCCGGCTCCCGAAGCGCTCAACGACCGCCGAGTCGAGATCACCGGCCCCACCGACCGCAAGATGACGATCAACGCCCTCAACTCCGGCGCCAGGGTCTGGCTCGCCGATTTCGAGGACGCCACCGCCCCCACCTGGGAGAACGTCGTCCTCGGCCAGCTGAACCTGATCGACGCGTACGAACGCCGCATCGACTTCACCGACCCCCGCGGCAAGACGTACACGCTGCGCCCCGCCGAGGAGCTGGCCACCGTCGTCACCCGCCCCCGCGGCTGGCACCTGGACGAGCGCCACCTCCGGGGCGAGGACGGCCGCGCCCTCCCCGGCGCCCTCGTCGACTTCGGCCTGTACTTCTTCCACAACGCCCGGCGCCTCGTCGGCCCCGGCACAGGGCCGTACTTCTACCTTCCGAAACTGGAGTCGCATCTGGAGGCCCGCCTCTGGAACGACGTCTTCGTCTTCGCCCAGGACCGGCTCGGCATCCCGCAGGGCACCGTCCGCGCCACCGTCCTCATCGAGACGATCACCGCCGCCTACGAGATGGAGGAGATCCTCTACGAGCTGCGCGACCACGCCTCCGGGCTCAACGCGGGCCGCTGGGACTACCTCTTCTCCATCGTCAAGAACTTCCGTGACGGCGGGGCCCGTTTCGTCCTCCCGGACCGCAATGCCATCACCATGACCGCCCCGTTCATGCGCGCGTACACCGAACTGCTGGTCCACACCTGCCACAAGCGCGGCGCGCACGCCATCGGCGGCATGGCGGCCTTCATCCCCTCCCGCCGGGACGCGGAGATCAACCGGGCCGCCTTTGAAAAGGTGAAGGCGGACAAGGACCGGGAGGCGAACGACGGGTTCGACGGCTCCTGGGTGGCCCACCCCGACCTGGTGCCCGTGGCCCGGGAGTCCTTCGGCGCCGTGCTTGGCGACCGCCCCCACCAGAAGGACCGGCTCCGCGAGGACGTCCGCGTCTCGGCGGCCGATCTGCTCGCCGTCGACACCCTGGAGGCCGAGCCCACCTACGACGGTCTGCTCAACGCCGTCCGGGTCGGCCTGCGGTACATCGAGTCCTGGCTGCGCGGCACCGGCGCCGTCGCCATCTTCAACCTCATGGAGGACGCCGCCACCGCCGAGATCTCCCGCTCCCAGATCTGGCAGTGGGTCGATGCCGGAGTGGAATTCGAGAACGGCGAAAAGGCCACGGGCGAACTGGTCCGCCGCATCGCTGCCGACGAACTGGCCGCGATCCGCGAGGAACTGGGTGAGGAGTCGTTCACGGCGGGTGAGTGGCAGCGCGCCCACGACCTGCTGCTCCGGGTCTCGCTCGACGAGCGGTTCGAGGACTTCCTCACCGTGCCGGCCTATGAGCTGCTGGGCTGAACCGCCGCAGCCACGGCCACCGCCGTCACCGACCCGGCTTTTCCTCCCGGGTACACCACCCTCTCACCGGCCCTGCCGGCAGCCGGGCCCCTCGTCCCGCCGGCACCCGGGCCCCGGTCCTGCCTGTCCGCTCCCCCCGACGGGCAGGACCGCCCTGCCGTCCGTGTCTCCGGTGCCTCTCCCCTGTCAGCGGTCACGCCTAGAGTCGGACGCGACCGGTGCCCAGCTCCGCCCACCCCTGCGAGGCCCCATGCCGCACGCCCTGCCGCCGCCCCGTGATCTCGGTGATCTGCCGTACGCGGAGTATCTGGAGCGGTTCGGCGGGCGGCTGACACCGGAGGCCGTCCACGACACCCTGCACTTCGACGGCGACACTTTCGAGGACGCGGACAGTGGCAGCGCGCGGTTCGCCGAGTGCGCGTTCTCCTCGGTGTCCTTCACCGGCGGCCGTCTCCGGCGCGCACGCTTCAACGACGTTTGGCTGCACACCTCGCGCCTGGTGGGGACGGACCTCGCCGAGACGGACTGGCTGGACGCCGAGGTCGTCTCCGGTTCGCTCGCCGGACTGGAGATGTTCGGCGCCGAGCTGCGCCGCGTCACCTTCCACCAGTGCAAGTTCGACTCGGTGAACTTCCGCGCCACCACACTGCGGGACGTCTCCTTCCGGGACTGCCTGCTGCGCGATGTGGACTTCGGCGGCGCGGCCCTGACCGATGTGGCGTTCCCCGGCTCGGACCTGGACGGGGTCCGGTTCGAGAAGGCCCGGCTGGAGAGGACCGATCTGCGCGGAGCCGTCCGTCTCGGCATCACCGCCGGCTACGACTCACTGCGCGGGGCCCTCATCGACAACGCACAGCTCTTCGCCATCGCGCCGATGCTCGCCCAGGCTCTCGGCATCACGGTCCGGGACCGCTGACCCGGCCACGCACGATCACCCGACCGCGGCCGCAACCGCCCGAGAGCGCAGGCCGTACAGCCGCGCAACGGGCCGCACGAACAGGCAGGCACCCCCGGCGGATCGCTGCGGGCGGGGGTCCTGCCTGCCGTGACGGGATCAAGCGGCTTCCTCCGGCCTCACCTCCTGTCCGTACCGTTGCTTCCCTCGGCCTGCCGGGCGGGAGCCCGGCAGGCCGTCACCGGGCGGATCACCGGCCGGAATCAGTCGTCGTCCTCCTCCGCACCCTCCACGCCGTCCAGGACGTCGCCGGTGAAGGCGTCGACATCGACCTCGGCCTCGCCGGAGCCGATGACGGCTTCCACGCCCCAGACGGCCCGGTCGTCCTCCTCGTCCAGCTCGACCTTGACCACCCGCGCCCCGGGCATCAGGTCGGTGACGATCCCGGCCGCCTGCACCGCGTTGACGGGGCGGGGCCCGAAACGGGCGTCGAGTTCTGGATCGATCTCTATCTCGAAGGCGGGTGACGCGGCCCGCCCCGCCGAGGAAGCCGCTTCCACGGCTCTCGGGCCGGGCCGCTCCGGCTCACCGGCCGAGGCCGACGCAGCACCGGCCGTCAGGCCGAGGGTGATTCCACCGATGGCGAGGGTGAGGTCCCAGGGAGGCGATGGCTGCTGACAGGGATCTTGAGGAGCCGGAGCCGGGATCTGATCGGGCAGGTCCTGATGGGGCAGTCCATGGCGGAGCCGGTCGTGGTGGGACCGTGCAACTGCACGCAGGCTACGCGGAATCCACAGTTCAGCGATGGGCAGCCGGGGTGGGCTGGGTTGGGGCGGGATGCGGTGGGTGGAAGGAGGGTGGTGGAGGGTGGTGGATGGTGTGGTCGCGGATGCGTCGCGGGCTCCGGCGCCCTCCCGGTGGAACGTGGGCATCAGGTAGACGGCAGTGATGCCACGGGAAGTTACACGCCGACAGCCGTCGTCGTTTGGATGCGGGTCGGAGTCGAGGTGGCGGCCGGGGTGACAGCATCGGGTGGGCGGCGCGGTGATGGTGGCGGATGCGTTTCGCGGACTGTCCGGTGATGTCCCGGCTGGGGTTACGGCGCCGGGTGGGCGGCGCGTTGGTGGTGGCGGGTGCGTTTCGCGGACTGTCCGGTGGTGTCCCGGCTGGGGTTACGGCGCCGGGTGGGCGGCGCGTTGGTGGTGGCGGGTACGTTGCGGGCCGGCGGATGTTGTTCTGGTGGGGGTTACGGCATCCGTGCTGGGGTGGGCCGGTGGTCGGTCGTCTATCCGGCGCCGTGCGCGCCCGGGGTCGTCTTGAAAGGCGATGGCGTGGCTGGTGCCAGTGGGTGGTTGAGGGGGCACACGCGTGCCTGGGTTCTTCGGCTCACCCGCCGTCGTGGCGGGCTGTCGGTGGTGACGGTCGTGGCGGGTGGTGGTGTGGCGGGCTCGGTTCTCTCCTTTGCCGGTAGCCGGTAGCCGGTTGCCGGTCGGTGGGGGCTGGGAGCAACTCGTGCCCGTGGACGCCGAGGTGCCTGCCGTCGCCGGTGCGCATGGACGCCGAGGTGTGCGCGTGGCCCCTGTCAGGTGTTGCCCACCCGATGGCTACCCGGGGTGGGTTCGGGTTTAGGGCAGGGGTGTGGGCCCCTCACGGTGGCGAAGGGGCTGATGCCGGTGGCTGCGGCCCGCTGCGGGGCTGGGGCTAGGTGGTGTGGGGTGGGTTGGTGTAGGTGTGGCCCGTCGGTGCCGTCCAGCGGACCTCGCCGGTGTCAGGGTCGCGCTGCACCTGCCATTCGGTGCGGTGTTTCAACAGGTGGTGGCGTCGGCACAGCGGCATCAAATTGTCCGGCTCCGTCGCCCCGCCCGCCGTCGGATTCTCGTGGTCGAAGGGCTGGATGTGGTCCAGGTCGCAGCGGTGGGCGGGCATCTGGCAGGAGGGGAAGGTGCACGTCATGTCCCGCGCGATGACGTGGCGTTCGGTCTCGGCGGTGGGGTGGTAGGTGGTGGGGTCGGTCTTGATCAGCAGGCCGGTCTTCGGGTGGGTGATCAGACGCCGCCAGATCGTGCCCGGAGCGAAAGCCACCTCCCGCGCCGCGGTGGCGCTGACCGGGCCGTAGCCCTTGAGCTGTCCGGGCTCCTCATCCACCCCGATCAACGTGTCCATCGACACCGTCACCTGCACGACCGCCGCCGACCGGCCACCCGGGGTCGGGTCTCCGGTGGGGCGGTTGACGACCAGGTCGTACAGGGCGTCCACCCGCTTCTGGTTCAGGGTGCGCCCGTCGTCGGTGAACGTGGCAGCATGCGCGTCGACGGCCGCGTCCAGTTGGGCGGCCTGCGGGGTGGGGAGGAACGCGGTCCAGGTGGCCATACCGTCCTCGGCGGCCCGGTGCCAGATCGTCCGGTCCTCCCGCCGCCGGCGATGCCGCCGCTCCGCACCCAGCGGGTCGGCCTTCAGGACGGCGCGGTTCAGCGCGCGCCGGGTCTGGCCGACGGACTGGGCGGGCATCTTGGGCGCGACCATCGCCTCCACCACACCTGCGGCCTCGGGGTCGAGGGTGCCGGTGACCTCCGCCACCGCCTTCGCCTGCAGATAGCAGATCTCCCCCCGCTCCAACAGCCCCACCGTCGTGGGGAAGCGCCCCTCCAAGGCGGTGGCGACCGCCAGACGGTCCGCGGCCGTGTTCCCCGACAGCTTCAACGCACAGGCCACATCCTCACAGGCGAAGTTCCAGTCATAGTCCACCCACCCGACCTCATTCGGCGTCGCATCCAGCGCATCGGCCTCGATATCGGCCAGCAGACCAACCTGCTGGGCCTGGATCCACGCCACATGCCGCTCCCAGGCCTTCAAAGCATCGATCCGCCCAGTGGTGGAGAGCTGCCCGCGCTCCAGCAGAGCAAGCATCGCCGCCGTCTGCGGACCCGGGGTGGCCGACGCCAGATGCGCGGCCCACTCATCCGCCGTCACCGGCTGTTCCGGCGGGCCAGTGGTTTCGGTCGTGGCCGTGTCGTCGTGGTCGAGCAACGTGGCCTGCATCATGTCCCCCCGTCCGGATCACACGCGTGAACTCCCGCCCTCACGGAGCGAGTTCGTACCTCTATTTTCCGTCACGGACGGTGATGAATCCAGGTCCAGGGCATGGAACCACCCGAACGAGTGATCGAAAGCGGAACCGGGAACTCCACCCATGGCCCACACCAAACACCAACAAGGCCACCCACGACCGCCACCACGACCGAGGGCCCGCCACGGCAGCGGCAGAGCCGAGGGACAGGGCACGCGCGCCCGGGCGGCGCCTCCTCAGCCGAGTGTCATCACCGTGAGCGACCGCCCCCGGCCACAGCTCGCCCACCCGGAAGAGCCACCGCCCAGACCCCGACCCCAGCGGCAGCCGACACCCCCGCAGCAGCCACGACAGCCGGACACCACCGCCACCACCGACAGCCCGCCACGACGAACGGGAAAGCCGAGAAGCCCAGGCGCGCGTGTGCCCCTCAACCACCCACCGGCACCAGCCACGCCATCGCTTTTCAAGACGACCCCGGGCGCGCACGGCACCGGATAGACGACCGACCACCGGCCCACCCCAGCACGGATGCCGTAACCCCCACCAAAACGACACCCGCCGCCCGCAACGCACCCGCCACCACCAACGCGCCGCCCACCCGGCGCCGTAACCCCAGCCGGGCACAACAACCGACGGCCTTCTCGGCGCAGCCGCTACCTGGCCACCTGCCGCCCACCCCGCCCCCGCCCTCCGCAACCGGCCACCGGCCACCGGCCACCGGCCACCGGCCACCGCAGCACGGGACGAGATCTCCCCTACGAACTTCCCCAAATTAATTCTGCAGAAATAACTTTGCAGACTCCCTCGCCGACGCTAGCCTCGCCTCATGGCCCATGGAGAAAGCCGGCGCGTACTCGACCCGGAGAAGGACTCGGCAGCCCTGAAAGCCCTCACCCACCCCCTGCGCATCCGGTTGCTCGGGATGCTGCGCCAGGACGGGCCCGCCACCGCCACCGAACTGTCCGGCAGGACACAGGAGTCGTCCGCCTCCACCAGCTACCACCTGCGAGTTCTGGCCAAGTACGGGTTCGTGGCCGAGGCCGAGCACCGTGACGGCCGGGAGCGTCGCTGGCGGGCTGTGCACGCCGTCACGTCCTGGAACAACGCCGCGGTCAGCGCCTCCCCCGAGCATCGGGCGTTCCTCGATGTCACGCGCAGGGCGCAGATCGAGCATTTGGAGCGCTCCCTCGTCCAGCACGAGGAGGATCTGGCAGCCGCGCGGCTGGGCCCGGAGTGGCTGGAGCCGTCCGGGATCTCCGATCTCCTCCTGCGCCTGACGCCCGAGTCTCTCGGCGAACTCATGGAGCGGTTCGCGCGGAACGCCGAAGAACTCGCCGACCGGGACGCGTCCGATCCGCGCGCCGAGCCAGTCGTGGTGTTCAGCGCCGGGCTTCCCCTCGCCACCCGCGACCCAGCCAACCGCCCGCTCGCCAACCGCCCCGTCACCAGCCGCCCCGTCGCCACCCACACCACCGGGGCCGCCGCGGATCGTCCCGAGTCGATCACCTGGACCGAGAACACCGGGCCCGACTCACCGCCGGACTCACAGCCGGACTCACCGCCCGACTCACCGCCGGACACGCCGGGGACACCGCCGAACACCGGCCCGGGCGCCGGGATGTCATGACCGGTGCTGTCACTCCCCGCAGCGCACGCCGCCGCTTCACCGCCGTCAACTTCTTGTTCTGGCTGCCGGTCGGCCTCTGCCTCCCCTCTCAAGTCCTGCTGCTCGGTGAGCGCGGGATGGGCCTCGCGGCGATCGCCGGGCTCTTCGCCGTGTACTCCCTCACCGTGGCCGCTCTGGAACTGCCGACCGGTGGTCTGTCCGATGTCATCGGCCGCCGCACCGTCCTCGCCGCAGCCGGCGTGTTCAACCTGACCGCCCTCACCCTGCTGGCCCTGGGTACGACCGTCTGGGCGCTCACCCTCGCCATGGTGCTGATGGGTTCCGGACGGGCCCTGTCCAGCGGCCCCGCGGAGGCCTGGTACGTCGACACCGTGCAGGCCCATTCCGGCCCCGGCGCGGAGTTGCGGACCGGACTCGCCCGCGGCAACACGGCGTGCGCCACCGCGCTGGCCCTGGGCACCCTCATCGGCGGTGGACTGCCCTGGCTGCTGCAAGGCCCGGCTTCCGGGCTGGGCAGCGGGCTGGACGCCGCAACGGGCGGAGCACTGCTGCCGCTCTCCGTGCCGGCGCTTCTCGGTGCGGCGGTGGGGCTGGTCTTCGTGACGTATGTGCTGACCGCTCTGCGGGAGCCACCGCGGCTTCCGGCCACACTGCGCGGCGTACTGCACGGGGTTCCGGCGACCGTCCTGGGCGGGCTGCGCCTGGGGGCCCGGGACGGTCTGGTGCGCCGCGTTCTCCTCACGGCCGCGGCGGCCGGAACGGCCCTGGCCGCCATCGAGCTGCTGGCTCCCGGACGCGCCGCCGCGCTGACCGGTGCCGCCGAGTCGGGAGCGCTGCTCTTCGCAGCGCTCGCCTGTGCGGGCTTTCTCTGCACGGCCCTCGGCAGTCACTGCGCGCCGTCGGTCGCCCGGTTGACGGGGAGCGGTGAACGCGCGGTCCTGGTGAGCCTCGCCCTGAGCGCCACGGGTCTGACGCTGCTCGGAGCGACCCTGCTGTGGACCGGAACGACCGCCCTGGCGCTCGCTGCCGTCGGATACGCCCTCGTCTACTTCGGGCTCGGCTCCGCGGGTCCGAACGAGAACGATCTGCTGCACCACCGGGTGGACAGCGCGGGCCGGGCCACCGCGCTGTCCGTGAAGTCCCTCGCTCTGCAACTGGCCGCCGCCTTGGCCGGGCTCCTCGCGGGTGTCCTGCCGACGGGGCCGCTGCCCTGGCTGCTGGTGGCCGGGGTTCTGCTCGTGGGGGCGGGGTTGTGGATCCGTCCCACGCCACTGCCGACGGCGGGAGTGGCGCCGGCGGGGCCACTGGCGTCCGCGGCGCCGGCAGGACCGGCGGCACCGGTGGCACCGGCGGCGGCAGCGACCGCGGTGGCCACCGCCGGGTCGCCGGTGCGGGCTGGGTCGCCTCCGGTCCGCTCGGGCGCCGAAGACCCCACGGACCCGGCGGACTCCGCAGCCCGCACCGGCGCGGCCGACCCCGCCGAGGCCCTGCCGATCGTCACCGCCTCCGGCCGGCTGCCGTCGACCCTGGCCGGGGCTCCGTCCACCGGCCTGCCGGAGGTTCTGCCGGAGACGCCGGGACCGGTCCGTCGCCCATCGGGTTGAGCGTGGTGCGCGGTCGTTGGCACCAGAACCCCATCTGTCCCGTACAACCCCTCAGGCTCACCAGAGGTCGTCTCTGAGTCCACAGGTATCTCGTGGAAAGGAACCCATGCCCCAGTCCCACCACAAGCGCTCCCGGCGTCCCGTCGTCCTGGGCGCCGCCGCCGTCGCGGCAGCCCTGGCCGGCGGCCTGCTGATCACCCTGCCCGGCACCGCCAGTGCCGCGCCCTCCGGTCTCGCCGACGACTTCAACGGTGACGGCTACCGCGATCTGGCGAGCGCCGCGCCGGGTGCCGTCGCGAACGGCAAGGCGAAGGCGGGTGCCATCGTCGTCAACTACGGCTCGTCGAGCGGGATCAGCGCGTCCCGCAAGAAGATCACGTCGCAGAGCTCCTCCGGTGTGCCGGGCGCCTCCGAGGTGGACGACCGGTTCGGCACCGAGCTGGCGCACGGCGACCTCAACGACGACGGCTACGGCGATCTCGTCGTGGGCATCCCCCTGGAGGACGTCCCCGGGGACATCGACCGTGGCACGGTGACGATCCTGTGGGGCGGCTCGTCCGGTCTGTCCGGCGGCACGACGATCAGCGATCCGAACGCGTCGGGCCACGACCGGTTCGGCCAGTCCCTCGCGGTCGGCGACTTCACCGGCGACGGCAGGACGGACCTGGCGGTCGGCTCCACCGGCAAGGACGTGTGGATCTTCAAGGGCGGTTTCACCAAGTCGGGCGGCGCGGCGGGGAAGCTGCGCTTCGACGCGCAGATCGAGTCCGGCGCGTACCCCATGGGCGCCGTCCAGCTGGCCGCCGGGGACTTCGACGACGACGGGGCGGACGACGTGGTGGTGGCGTCCTCCGCCGGCAACTTCGTCTACCGGGGCGCCTCGACCGGGCCCACGCTGCAGACCGAGGTGGGCACGGGGTACGCGGGCGCGCTCACCGTGGCCGACTTCGACCTCGACGGGCACGACGACCTGGTCGTCGGCAACGACTTCGTCGGAGTCCTGGACGCGACGGCGGACGGTGGTTACGTCACGGTGTTCCCGGGCGGCGCGGCGGGCGTCGACGCCTCCCGCGGCACCGTGTTCAGCCAGGCCACCGAGGGTGTGCCGGGGGCGGACGAGTCCCAGGACTCGTTCGGTGGCGCGCTCGCCGCGGGCGACGTCGACGGCGACGACTTCCCGGACCTGGCGATCGGTGCCGACTTCGAGACCATCGGCTCCGCCTCCCACACCGGTAACGCCTGGGTGCTGCGCGGCGGCCCCTCCGGCCTGACCGCGACCGGCGCCAAGTCCTTCAACCAGGGGACCTCGGGGGTGCCGGGCGCCAATGAGTCGTCCGACGGCTTCGGCGGCGTCGTCCACCTCGCCGACCTCACCGGGGACGGCCGCGCCGACCTGTCCGTCGGCGCGGCCGGCGAGAACAGCGACGACGGAGCCGTGTGGATGCTGCGCGGCGCCTCGGGCGGCATCACGACCTCCGGCGCGGTGAGCTTCAGCGGGCCGACCGTGGGCATCGCCCGCTCCGGGGACGACCCCATGTTCGGGGACACCATGTCGGGCTCCTGAGCACGTGGAAAGACAGCCGGAGGGGGCGGCACCGGAGGATTCCGGTGCCGCCCCCTCCGTTGTGCCGACTTACGACTGGTGGTCGGCGGCATCGCCTGTCGTGCACCGAGTCGTTACTTGCTGTGCGCGATCTGGATGAGGTTGCCGCAGGTGTCGTCCAGAACGGCGGTGGTGATCGGGCCCATCTCCAGCGGCTCCTGGGTGAAGCGCACCCCGCGTTCGCGCAGCCGGCTGAACTCCGCCTGCACGTCGTCCACGGCGAAGGAGGCGGCCGGGATGCCGTCCTGGACCAGCGCCGTCTTGTACGGCTCCACCGCGGGGTGGCCGGAGGGCTCCAGGAGCAGTTCGGTCCCGTCGGGTTCCTCCGGTGAGACCACGGTCAGCCACCGGTCCTCGCCCATCGGGACGTCGTGCTTCTTCACGAAGCCCAGCACGTCGGTGTAGAAGCGCAGGGCCTTTTCCTGGTCGTCGACGAAGACGCTGGACAGGTGGATCCTCATGGGGCGCTCTCCGGTTCGTCGGGCCTGAGCCACCGGGTCACGATGCGCTCAAGGGGTTCGGTGTTCACGTCGTGGAACTTGTAGCGGCCCTGGCGCCGCGAACGGACCAGGCCCGCCGCTTCGAGTACGGCCAGGTGCTGGCTGATCGCCTGGCGGGACAGCCCCAGTCCGTGCTTGGTCACGAGCCGCGTGCATATCTCGAACAGGGTCTGGCCGTCCCGTTCCACCAGCTCATCGAGGATGCGCCGGCGGGTGGGGTCGGCCAGCGCCTTGAAGACATCCTCGGCCATGACGCCCACCATAGGCAAGTGATGACTTGCCTATCAAGTCGGGTGTTCCGACGGTGCCCGGTCGAGCCGGGGAAACCGCCCGGCTACCGCGACGTGGGCCGGGGCCCGGACCGGGACGCTCGCGCGCGGGCCAGGTGCGTATCGCGTTCGAGGAAGAGCATCCGCGCCCGCTTCCCCGGCAGTTCGATCTCGGGGCCGAGCTCGAAGCCCGTGCGCCGCAAACGCTCGATGGCCTTCGCGTTCCGGGCGTCGGGTTCGGCGACGATCCGCCTGCGGTGCGGATCCTCCGCCAGCAGGTGGTCGAGGAAGACGGAGAGGAGGGTGTCGGTGAAGCCGGGCTCGGGGGGGCCGTCGGCAGGGCCGATCATGAGATGGAGGCCGAAATCGCCGGGCCGCACGTCGTAGCAGTCGCCCACCGGGTCGGCGGAGGGTTCGTAGGTCTGGAAGAGCGCCACCGGGCGGCCGTCCCGGTGGATCAGGTAGGCGTGGTGAGTGGGGAGGGAGTCGAGGAACTCGTAGATCTCCCGGACCTGTTCGCGCGAGTGCTCGCGCATCCCCCAGAAGCGGGCGCGGTCCCGGGTGACCCAGTCGTGGAGGAGCTCCGTGTCGCGGGCGGGGTCGACGGGGACGACGCGGACGGTCCCGAAGCCGTCGACGTGCCTCTCGTGCACCGGGGCACGGGAAGGGCCACCGGTGCCGGACCCGGTGCCGGGCTCGACAGCGGCCCCGGCCCCGGCCCCGGACTCGGCGGGAGTGGCGGCGGAGGCACCGGTCCGCGGTACGTCGGTCCGGGCTGGTTCGCCGGTGTCACGGAAGTCGTCGGGGGTCATGCCTCTCCTGGCTCGGCTGCGCGGTGGTTCGGTGGTTCGGTGGTTCGGTGGTTCGGTGGTTCGGTGGTTCGGTGGGGTGACGTGGCAGGGCTCGGTGTGGGGTTCAGGGGTGACGGGCCTCCGGCGGAACGGTATCCGCCCGGTGGATCGGGTCGGCCGGCTCGACCCCGAGGAGGACCGGGCCGGTGTCGTACGAGCCCGGGGGCACCCGAGCGGAATCGCCCGCACCGAGACGATCCGCGGGAGCGCCGTCCGGGCCCGCCGGATCGGGACCGGACCGATCGGGACCGGACCGATCGGGACCGGACCGATCGGGACCGGACCGATCGGAACCGGACCGATCGGGGTCAGCCGGATCAGGGCCAGCCGGATCGGGACCGGCCGGGCCCCCGCCGGCGGGCTCCGGTGTGAGCAGGCTCCAGTCGGTGACCACGGGGACGAGGTCGCCGCGCACCCAGAGCGGCAGTTGATCGCTCCGGTGCGGGTGGCCGGGGATCCCGGAGGCGCCCAGGGGCACGATCCACCGGCTGTCCTCGCGGCGGGCGAGATCCCACACGAAGCGGGCGGCGGAGGCTCTGGCGCTGTGGTGGGTGAGGCCGGGCACGCTGGAGGTGGCCAGTACGCAGTCGTGGTCGCCGGAGAGGGCGGGCCGGATGTCGGGCGCCGTGTCCGGGGCCGCGGGCACGGGCTCGGCCGTCGTGTCCGAGTCTCCCGCGCGTCGGCCGGGTGCGGGCTCCGGCAGTGCCTGCCACGGGGCCAGGCGGTGCAGGTCTCCCCACCGCCGTGGCGGGCCGGTGGCCCCGGCCTCCTCCCCGGCTGTCTCCTCGACGGCCCGTCGTACCGCCTCGATCCGGTCCGCGACGGGGATCCGGTCGGACGTCAGCAGGGTTTCCAGCGCGAAGGCCACCCGCGGGACCAGGGCCAGCCAGGGCTGGAACACGTCCGGATGAGGCGGAGGCACGGCCAGCGGCGCCAGCACGGGGTGCTCCGCCAGTCGCCGGACGACGCGCGCCCGTACGGTGGCGAAGGCCGCGGCGTCGGTGCTGTCCGCGTCCATGTGGCGGTCCCAGCGCAGCAGCCGGTCTCGCAGCCCCGCGGCCGCGGGGCTCAAGCGGCCGGTGGTGGGCTCGGACGCGCCCGGTGCCGATGCGAGTGACGATACGGGTGCGGCTGCCGATGCGGGTGCGGGGCCCGGTGCGGAGGTGGGCCCGGTGCCGTCTCCGCCGTCCGCGGGGTCGTCCCCGCGGCTGTTGCTGTGGCCGTCCCTGTGGCCGTCCCTGTGGTGGCCGTCTCCGTGGCCGTCCGCGCGGTCGAGACCCGCGAGGAGCCGCAGCAGCGGTTCGGCGGACGACAGTCGGGTGTCCCTGTGGATCGCCGCCATGTCCCCGGCGGACCAGAGGGCCTGCCGGTCCAGCAAGGACCTGATGCGCTCGGCGCGATGCGGCGGTGCGAACTCCACACCGAGCGGGCTTGCGATCCCCCGCTGGTTCGCCATGACCGCGGGGCCCCGCACGGTGTCCCGGGGCATCGGGTGGTGCCAGCCCCGCCACGCGCGATCGGCCTCCCAGGCCGGTGCGACGCGGAGCCGGTTCCCGGGGTGGCGCAGCGGTACGGCGCCGGCCACCCGGTGCAGGGTTCCGCCGGCGGTGTCGGCCGCGTGGACGACGTTCACCGGCTCGACCCAGCGGTCCAGGGCCCGGTCGACGTCGGCGACGCTCTTGGCCCGCAACAGCGCGGGCAGGACGGTGAACCCGAGGTCTTCGCGTACGCGCGGCGGGTAGCGCAGACTGACGGCAAGGGCGTGCCCTCCTCCGTCAGTCGCCGGATCCGAAGCCGAGGCCGGAGACGGAGACGGAGACGGAGTCGTGGCCAGAGCCGGAGACGGAGCCGGCGGGATGATCACCGGCCCGCGCTCCGTCTCCAGGACGGCGATCCGCACCGGATCGGCGCCCGCGACCTCGATGGTCTCGACGTGGCGCGTCACCGGCCGCCAGCCGTCCGGGCCCAGCGCCTCCACGGTCCCGGAGAAGTCCACCGCCCCGCAGAGGTCCCCCGCACCGAGGGAATGGTCCGGGGCCGAGGCGTTCGCGCCGTCCGTGCCGTCCGCACCACCACCGTCCGCGCCCTCTTCTCCCCCGCCCCGCCGCAGGCGTTCGGCGTACAGGTCCTGGTAGTCCGCCATGGCATTGGTGATCGACCAGGCGACGTGACCGGTGTGCCCGAAGTGGGCGATGCCCGGAACGCCCGGGACGGCCAGTCCGATGACGTCGAACTCCGGGCAGGCCAGCCGGATCTGCTGGTAGACGCCCGGGGCCTCGATGAAGCGGTGCGGGTCTCCGGCGAGGACGGCCGCTCCGGTGACGGTACGGTCGCCGGGGACGAGCCAGCCGTTGCTGCCCGCGGTCCCGGGGCCGTCGGTGGCGAACAGTCCGGTCCAGTCCTCGCCGAGGCGCCGGGCCACCTCCTCGCGCCACAGCTTGGTGGGGAAACCGGCGAAGAGGATGTGGGTGGACAGCCAGATGCCCAGGGGCGTCCACGGCTCCCAGTGCCCGGGGGTGAGCTCGGTGGCCGCGAACTCCGGGGAGCGGGAGGCTCCTTCGGCCAGACCCGCGTTGACACCGTCGACGTAGTGCCGGAGCCATGTCGCGGTGTCCGGGTCCTCCCGGTCCAGGGTGCGCAGGCAGCGTCCGGCGGTGTCGTCCAGCCGGGCCTGCCGGGCGAACCGGTCCCAGCCGACGGCTTCCGGCCCCAGGAACGCGGCGGTTGTGCCCCGGAACCGGTGCCGTTCCACCTCGATCTGCCAGGCCCGGTCCAGGGCGGCGTTGTGCCCCTGGGCGAAGGCGAGTTCGTTCGCACTGTCCGCGCGGAGATGCGGGACCCCCCAGGCGTCGCGGTAGAGCATCATCTCCGGTCTCCTCTGCCGGGGCCGCCCTCGGGGCGGCCGGGTGCGGCGGACGCGGCCGGTGCGCCCGGGTCCGGGCCGGAGCCCGCGGCAGCTCCCGCGCTTACGGCAGCCCCCGCGCCCACGGCCGTCCCCGCGCCGGGGTCCCCGTCCGCATCCCCGCCCGCGCGCCGCAGCAGGTATCCCGCCGCGCAGCCCCCGGCGAGTACGGCCACGGCGCCCACCAGCTGACCCGTCTCCAGACCGGCCGCGAAGGCCGAGGTGATCCGGGCTCGCTCCGCTTCGCCGGCGGCGCGGCCCAGGGCCTCGGGAAGCGAGTCGGCGCCGGCTGCCGAGGCGGGCAGCAGCCCGCTGAACCGGGAGGCGAGGACGGCGCCGAGGACGGCGACGCCGAGCCCCGCGCCCAGTTCGGCGAGGGTGCTGTTGACCCCGGCGCCCGCGCCGGCCTTCTCCTTCGGGATGGAGCCCATGACGGCCTCGGCGATGGCCGGGTTGGCGAAGGCGCAGCCGACGCCCATCAGCAGCAGGCCGGACAGCAGCCCGCCGTAGTGCCCGTCGCCCACCAGCGCCACCACCGCGAACCCGGCCGCCAGCACGGCCATCCCGCAGGTGATCACGGTCGGCGGCCCGCAGCCGCGGATCAGCCGGGCCGAGACACCGGTGAAGTTCAGCGCCACCACGGTCAGCGCGAAGGGCGCGATGGCCAGTCCGGCCTCCAGCGGGGTGCCGCCGCGGATGAACTGGAGTTGCTGGGTGAGCAGATAGAGCGCTCCCCCGCTGCCGAAGGTGATGAGGACGACGCCCGTCACGGCGCCGGAGAAGCGGCGGTCGCGGAACAGCCGGGGGTCCAGCATGGGGTGCGGGGCCCGGCGTTCCCACGCGGCGAAGAGGCCCAGCCCGGCGACGCCGAACAGCGCGGGGAGGAGCACGGACCCGGAGGTCCAGCCGTGCTCCGGCCCGGTGATCACCGCGTACACCAGGGCCGTCATGCCGACGACGGAGAGGGCGGCGCCCGGCAGGTCGGGGCGGCCGGCGGCCGGGTCGCGGGTCTCCGGGACGAGGACCGCCGCGGCGGCCAGGGCGAACAGCACCACGGGGATGCTGACCAGGAAGATCGCACCCCACCAGTAGTGGCTGAGCACCAGGCCGCCGACGACGGGCCCGACGGCGAAGCCGAGCGCGCTGACGGCGGCCCAGATGCCGATGGCCTTGGGGCGTTCCGCCGCGCCGAAGATCTGCAGGACGACGGCGAGGGTGGTGGTGAGCAGCAGGGCGGCGCCCACGCCCATGCCGGCCCGCGCGGCGATCAACTGGCCGGCGGAACCGGCGAGTCCGGCGGCGAGGGAGCCGATGCCGAACAGGACGAGCCCGGTGAGCAGCATCCGTTTGCGGCCGTAGCGGTCGGCGGTGCTGCCGGCGGTGAGCAGCAGCCCGGCCTGGACCAGCGCGTAGGCGTTGATCACCCACTGGATGTCGGCGGTGGAGGCGCCGAGTTCCGCCGTGAGGGACGGGATCGCCACGTTGAGCACGGTGTTGTCGAGGACGACGACCAGTTCGGCGAGGCAGACGACGGCGAGGATCAGCCACCGGGCGGGGTGGCCGGGGTGATCCGGGTGGTCCGGGTGGTCCGTGCCGGCTTCAGGGGCGGGGCGTCCGGCGGCCGGGCGGGGCCGCGTTCCCGGCTCCGGCCGCCTCTGCGGTTTCGTCTCCGGCTGCATGGGCGGTCAGGTCCTCGACGGTGCAGGGGCCGGCGCGGAGGCCGGCGCGGGGGCCGGCACGCAGTCTGCCGCCGCCGCGCCGGGGGTCCCGTCCGCACCGGGGGCCGCCGCCGGAGCCGAGGCGGTCGCTCCCGGGGCCGCTGCCGCCGGGGCGTGGGCCGCGATCGGGTTCTCCAGGGTGCCGACGAGCTGGAGGGCGCCGGAGGGGTCCTGGAGGTCGACCATCTGCCGGTTGTTGCGCAGCTGGAGCCGGTTGAGGCAGGACAGGGCGAATTCGCCGGCGAAGATGTCGTACCGCGCGAAGCGGTCGGCGAGTTCGGGCACCGACTCCTGGTAGGCCGTGACGGTCCCGGCGACCGTGCGCCAGAAGGCGTCCTCGTCGACGACCTCCTCCGCCGCCAGCACGGCCGCCAGGTGGCGCAGGAAGCAGTCGAAGACGTCGGTGAGGATGGAGAGCAGTTTCATGTCCTCGGGCACCTCGGCCCGGACGCGTTCGACCTCGGGCGGCAGCTCGGCGCCGTCGTTCATGACGACGATCTCCTCGGCGATGTCCTTGAAGACCACCCGGGCCACGGCGTCGTCCTCCAGGACGAGGATGACGTTCTCGCCGTGCGGCATGTAGGCCAGGTCGTGGGCGTAGAAGCTGTGCAGCAGCGGCGTGAGGTAGGCGTCGAGGTAGCGGCGCAGCCAGTCCTCGGCGGTCAGGCCGGAGCGTTCGATGAGGGCGGCGGTGAGGGAGCGGCGGTCGCGGTCGGTGTGGAGGAGGGCGGCCATGGTGGCGAGCCGCTGTCCGGGTCGCAGGCCGGGGACGGGGCTCTCGCGCCAGAGGGCGGCGAGCATTTTGCGGTACGGGGAGTGCTTGTCGGTGGCGGCCTCGTAGCCGCGGTGGCGGTAGCCGATGGCGGCGCGCTCGCGGATGACGGTGAGGCCGGTCCGGCGGAGGACGGGGTCGCGGGCGACGAGGTCGGCGAGCCAGTCGTTGATGGCGGGGGTGGCCTCCATATAGGCGGCGGAGAGGCCGCGCATGAAGCCCATGTTGAGCACGGAGAGGGCCGTCTTGACGTAGTGCTTCGCCGGGTCGCTGGTGTTGAAGAAGGTGCGGATGGACTGCTGGGCGAGGTAGTCGTCGTCGCCGGGGCCGAGGCAGACCAGGCGCCGCTGGGCGATCTCGGCGGCGAAGGTGACGGAGAGCTTGTTCCACCACTGCCAGGGGTGGACGGGTATGAGGAGGTAGTCGCCGGGGTCGAGGCCGAGGCCGGTGAGTGTGGCGGTGAAGCGGCCGAGGACGGCGTCGCCGAGTTCGGCGCGGAGCAGGGTGTCGTAGTCGGTGTCGGCGGAGCAGGTGAAGGTGGTGTGGTCGCGGTGGGCGGCCAGCCACAGCAGCCGGACGGGCGCGCCGGTCTCGGGCGCGTGGGCGTGGTAGTCGTGGATGCCGAAGCCGAGGCGGCCGTTGTTGGCGACGAAGCAGGGGTGGCCCTCGGTCATGCCGGTCTCGATGGCCTGGAAGTCGGCGGCGGCCAGTTCGGCTGCGCTGACGGGAGGCTTGCTGAGTTTGTAGGCGGTGCCGGAGAGGGTGGAGCCGATCTCCTCCAGGTAGACGGGGAGGATGTCGTCGGCGATGCCCAGGGTGGTGCGCAGCTCGGTGAAGAAGGCGAGGCCGTCGAGCGGGAGTTCGGTGCCCTGCGCCTCGGCGGTTGCCCGGGCCGCGTCGTTGCCGTGCGCCTCAGCCGCGCCCCGCGCCTCAGCCGTGCCCCGCACCTCATCGGTGCCGGTGCCGCCGACGCGGTGGCGGGTGATGCTCGCTGCGTCGACGTGCCAGTGGTCGAGCCGCATCCGCCGGGCGGCGAAGCGGTATTCGACGGTGCCGTCGTCACTGGTGACGCGGTAGCGGCCGCCGGACAGCGGCTCGGGGGCGAGCAGCCGCTCGTGGGAGAACTCGGCGAGCGCCTTGCGGATCAGCAGCCGGACGGCGGTGTCCCAGTGGCCGGGGGTGAGGTGGGCGACGGCCTCGTGGGGAGCCGTTGTGTGCGGGCGGGCCGGAGCGGGCCGCGCCGTGGGGGCGGCGTCGGCGGCTGCGGCCCCGTGGGGGGCGGTGGTGCTCATGTCGCTGCTCCTCGTACGGCTGCTGCGAAACGGTCGCGGGTGCAGACGCTCAGCAGGGCGTCCTTCTCCGGTTTGGCGATGGTGGCGACGGGTTCGAACCCGACGGCCTCGTTCAGGGCGTGGACGGCGGTGTTGCGGACGTCGGGCTCGACGACGACCCGCCGGGCCTCCGGATCGTCGAAGAGCATCGCCATGACGGTGGTGATCACGGCACGGGTGAAGCCGTGCAGGGGGGTGTCGCCGGGGGCGGTGAGGAAGTGCATGCCGACGTCGCCGGGCAGCGGGTCGTAGAGCCCGGCGAGTTCGACGTGCGCGGGGTCGTAGCGTTCGACGAGGAAGGCGGGCCGGCCGCGGTGGAGGCCGAGGAAGGCGTCGTGGTGCGGGTGCGCGGCGATCCGCTCGTACTCCTCGGCCACGTCCTTCTCGTCCGCGTCCTGCATCAGCCAGAAGGCGGCCTTGGGATCGGTCACCCAGCGGTGCAGCAGGGCCGCGTCGGCGTGCGGGTCGAGGGGGACGACGGCGAACTCGCCGAGCCGGGGGTCCGCACGGCGGAACAGGGGCGTGCGGGAGCCGGGGCCGCCGGGACCGGCGAGATCCGCCTGTCCGGCGCCGGGGCCGTGGTCCGGGGCGACGCTCATGCCGGGCTCCCCTCGGGTGCGGCGAAGTCCTGGAAGGTGAAGGACTTCTCGACCGGGTAGGCCTCGCGGCCGAGGATGTCCCGGATGATGTGGGCGTTGCGGTACGGGCCCATGCCGAGGTCCGGCGAGGTGACGCTGTGCGCGTGGACGGCCCCGTTCTGCAGGAACACCCCGCGGCCGGCGAGGTCGACGCTGTAGTCGCGGGCCGGGTCGAGGCGCCCGCGGCTGTCGAAGCGCAGCCGGTCGCGGATGCCGTCGAGGAAGGCGGGGATCCGGTAGCTGTAGCCGGTGGCGAGGATCAGGCCCTCCGTGGTGAGCGAGAACGTCCGGTCCTGTTCCCGCTGGTGGAGGCCGAGGGTGTAGGTGCCGGTGTACTCGTCGTACGAGGCTTCGGTGAGTGCCGTGTTGCTGATGAGCCGGGTCGGGACGGGGCCGGCGGCGCTCTTCTCGTAGAGCAGGTCGTAGATCGTGTTGATGAGTTCGGAGTTGATGCCCTTGTAGAGCGGCTTCTGCTCCTCCGCCAGCCGGTGGCGGGTGTCCTCGGGGAGGGCGTGGAAGTAGTCCACGTACTCGGGGGAGGTCATCTCCAGGGTGAGCTTGGTGTATTCGAGCGGGAAGAAGCGCGGGGAGCGGGTGATCCAGTCGAGCCGGTAACCGTGGGTGCCGATCTCGGAGAGCAGCTCGTGGTAGATCTCGGCGGCGCTCTGCCCGCTGCCGACGATGGTGATGCTCCGCTTGGCCTGGAGTGCCTCCTTCTCCTCCAGGTAGCGGGAGTTGTGGAGGACGTCGCCGCCCAGGTCGCGGCACACCTCGGGGATGTACGGCGAGGTGCCGGTGCCGAGGACGAGGTGGCGGGCCCGGTGCTCGGTGCGTTCGCCGGTGGCGGCGCGGACGGCGTGGACGGTGTAGAGGCCGTCGGTCTCGTCGTACGTCACCGAGGTGACCTCGTGTCCGAAGCGGAGGGAGGTGAGGCGGGCGGCGGCCCAGCGGCAGTAGGCGTCGTACTCCGAGCGCAGCGGGTAGAAGTTCTCCCGGATGTAGAACGGGTAGAGCCGCCCGGTCTCCTTGAGGTAGCAGAGGAAGGAGTAGGGCGAGGCAGGGTCGGCCAGGGTCACGAGGTCGGCCATGAACGGGGTCTGCAGGTGCGTGCCGGCCAGCATCATGCCCGGGTGCCAGGAGAATTCGGGGCGGCTCTCCAGGAAGAGGCCGTCGAGGTCGTCGAGGGGCTCGGTGAGGCAGGCCAGGCCGAGGTTGAACGGGCCGAGGCCGATGCCGATGACGTCGTGCGGGGCGGGCGGGCCGGGCCGGTGGGCGATCCGGGCGTCGTGGTGGTGTCGGGCACGTCGGTCTCCGTGGAGGGTGAGGACTGGCTACTGGCGGAGGGCTGTTGGCCGGGGCCGGGACGGTGACGGTCAGCGGACCGGCGAACCCGCGGACCCGGTGGCCGCCGCCGGTTCGGGGGCGGCGGCGTGGTCGTCGGCGTGGGCGGCGACGAGGTCCAGCACGGCGCGGATGTCGTCGAGCGTGGTGCGCGGGTTGAGCAGGGTGAATTTCAGGTGGTGCCGCCCGTCGACGACCGTTCCGGCGACCAGCGCCTCCCCCGAGGCCGCCAGGGCCTCCCGGGCGTGCAGATTGGCCAGGTCGGTGTGGCGCCGGTCGGCATCGGTGTGCTCGCCGCCGGCCGGTACGTACCGGAAGACCAGGGTGGACAGGGAGGGTTCGGTGACGACCTCGAAGCGCGGGTCCGCGTCCAGCAGCCGCCAGGCGTCGGCGGCGAGATCGACGACCTGGTCGAAGAGGCGTCCCACGGCGTCGGCGCCCATGATGCGCAGCGTCAGCCACATTTTGAGAGCGTCGAACCGCCGGGTGGTCTGCAGGCTCTTGTCGACCTGGTTGGGGATGCGCCGCTCCGCGCTGCGGGCCGGGTTGAGGTAGTCCGCGTAGTAGGTGGCGTGGCGCAGCGTGGCGCCGTCGCGGACCAGGAGGGCACTCGAACTGACCGGCTGGAAGAAGGACTTGTGGTAGTCGACGGTGACGGACGAGGCGCGTTCGATGCCGTCGAGCAGGTGGCGGCGGGTCGGGGAGGCCAGCAGTCCGCAGCCGTAGGCGGCGTCCACGTGCAGCCAGATGCCGGCGCGTTCGCAGAGTCCGGCGATGGCGGGGAGGGGGTCGATGGAGCCGAAGTCGGTGGTTCCGGCGGTGGCGACCACGGCCATCACGGTGAGGTCAGCCGCGGAGCAGCGGTCGATCTCGGCGGCGAGGAGGTCGGTGCGCATCCGCCGGTTGCCGTCGGAGGGGACGGGGATGACGGATTCGGGTGCCAGCCCGAGGAGTTTGGCGCTCTTCTGGACGGAGAAGTGGCTGTCCTCGGAGGTGAGGATGCGCAGGTGCGGCAGCAGCGCGGCGAGCGGTGCCGGGGCGGGGAGGTTCTTCCGCAGCATGCGGCACGTCTCCTCGCGGGCCAGCAGCAGCGCCTGGAGGTTGGACTGGGTGCCGCCGCTGGTGAAGATGCCGTCGGCGGCGCGGCCGAGGCCGATGCGGCCGGTGGTCCAGTCGATGACGTGACGTTCCATCAGGGTGCCGCCGGCGCTCTGGTCCCAGGTGTCGAGGGAGGAGTTGACGGCGGACAGGACGGCTTCGCCGAGGAGGGCGGGGAGCACCACCGGGCAGTTGAGGTGGGCGAGGTAGCGGGGGTGGTGGAAGTAGACCGCGTCGCGCAGGTACACCTCCTCCAGTTCGGCGAGGGCGGCGGCCGGGTCGCCCAGGGGCCGGTCGAGGTCGATCGCGCCCACGCGGGGGGCGAGTTCGTCCGGGGAGACGCCGGTGAAGGGCGGGCCGTCCGGGCCACCGCGGCGGCGACTCGCGTCACGCCGTCGGTGACCAGGCGCCGGTAGTCGTCGGCCGTTTCGTTCCCCAGCAGGTGGGAGCGGGGGTCGGGGTCGGCGGCGGGTGGGGCCACGCCGGTCAGGGCGGTGGGGAGGGGTCCCTGAAGACTCACGTGCACGTCCTCCGTCGGGGGCGGGGATGGGGCAGGAACGAAGGTTAGCCTAACCTAACTTGATTCGCCCTCAACCCCCGCCCCAGCCTTTCTCACATGCGGTTTCCCGCCACTTCGGCCGGGCCCGGTGGGGGCGCACGGAAGGACGGGGGCGGGGCACACGCGGACGCGGACCGGCCGAACCCCCCGGCCGGTCCGCGTTCCGCCCCTCGCCTCCGGCGGCACCGCCGCCTCCGGCCACGGGCCGTCAGTCGAGCTTCTCGGACTCGTCGATGGCCTCCGCGAGGTTCTCCAGCAGCGGGGCGGCACCCTGGTAGGAGAAGCGCGGCACCGGGTCCCACTCGGCGACCTGGCCGGCCTCGACCGCGGCCAGCTTCTTCCAGGTGGGCTTGGACTCCAGGTCCTTCGCCTGCAGAGCGGTGCTGCGGTTGTCGAGGATGATCAGGTCGGCGTCGTACTTGTCGGCGTTCTCCCAGCTCAGGCTCTCGAAGTAACCACCGCTCTCCTTCACGTCCTTCGGGGTGACGAACTCGACGCCCAGTTCCTCGAAGTACTTCAGGTCCGCGGCGGGGCCGGGGGTGGAAACGTAGAAGTAGTCGGCGCTGCCGGAGGCGGCCATGACCTTCAGCCCGCCGTTGGCCTCCGCGGCCTTCCGCAGCTTCTCGGCGGCCTTCTCGAACCGCTCCCTGCCCTCGGCGACCTGCTTCGACTTCAGGTCGGCGCCGAGGGATTCGGCCAGTTCGGCGTAGCGTTCGATGGGCTCGGTGAGGGAGACGTCGGCGACCTGCGTGGCGACGCTGGGCGCGACCTTGAGGATCTTGTCCGCGCTCTCCTCGGGGACGTACCAGAGCGAGCCCTTGTCGTACTGGTGCGTCACCAGCAGATCGGGGTTGAGGGCCGCGTACTTCTCGATGTCGAACTCGCCCCAGGCGTTGCCGAGCACCTCGACCTTCTTCACGTCGAGGTCACCGGCCTGCGGGTGGGCGGAGCCGTCCTTGAGGGTGGTTTCGCCGAAGACACCGACGATCTTGTCCTTCAGGCCGAAGTCCGCGAGGGCCGCGGCCGTGCCGGTGAAGGCGACGATCCGCTCCGGGGTGCTGTCCGCGGTGACCTTCTTCTTGCGGTCGTCGGTGAAGGACCACGGCTTGCTCTTGCTGTCGTCGGCGCCGGAGGACGAGCCGGAGTCGCCGCCGCAGGCCGCCAGCAGGACGCTGAGGCCGAGAGCGCCGGTCGCGGCGAGCAGGCCGCGGCGGGAGGGGGAAGCGGGACGGTTCCCGGACATGGTGGTGCCTTTCGTACAGGGCGGCGGAACGCGGAGAAGGCCGGCGGAGATCGCAGCGGCCGATCAGCAGATGTTAGGTTAACCTAACCAAAGTTTCCGCCCAAGGGTGCGGGTTCCTCCCGCCCCCCGGCCCGACCGGAGCCGTACGTGTCAGTCACCGAGCCGTCCCCGGCGACGCGGAGCACCACCACGGCTCCGCCGCCGCTCCGTCCGCCGGCCGGCCGGCCCGCCGGTGCCCGATGGGCCCTGCGGGCCGCGGGGTTGGCGGGCGCGCTCGTCCTCCTGCTGGCCCTGACGGTGCTCAGCCTCGGCTTCGGCGCCCGGCCGCTCACGGCGGCCGAGGTGTGGCACGGCCTGCTCGACAGCGACGCCGCGGCCTACCAGGTGGTGCACGGGATGCGGCTGCCGCGCACCCTTCTCGGCCTGCTCGTCGGCGTCGCCCTGGGCCTGGCGGGCGGGGTGATGCAGGCCCTCACCCGCAACCCGCTGGCCGACCCCGGGCTGCTGGGCATCAACGCGGGCGCCTCCGCCGCCGTGGTCACCGCCATCACCTTCCTCGGGGTGACGGCCTTCACCGGCTATGTGTGGTTCGCGCTGGCGGGCGCCGCCGTCGTCTCCGCCCTCGTCTACACGGTCGGCGGCGGACGGGGAGCGACCCCGGCGCGGCTGGCGCTGGCCGGGGCCGCGCTCAACGCCGCGCTCTACTCGTACGTCAACGCCGCGATGATCCTCAACACCGTGTCGCTCGACCGGATGCGGTTCTGGACCGTCGGCTCCCTCGCCTCCGCCCAGACGGAAACGGTGATGAAGGTGCTGCCGTTCGTCGCCTCCGGGGTGCTGGTGTCGCTGGCGCTGGCCCGGCCGCTCAACGCCCTGGCGCTCGGCGACGACCAGGCACGCGCGCTCGGCGCCCGGCCCGCCCGGGTGCGCGTCGCCTCCATCGTCGCCGTCACCCTGCTGTGCGGGGCGGCCACCGCCGCCGCGGGGCCGATCGTCTTCGTCGGGCTCATGGTCCCCCACCTGGTGCGGGCGCTGACGGGCCCGGACCTGCGCTGGATGCTGCCCTACTGCGCCGTGCTCGCTCCGGTGCTGCTGCTGGGCGCCGACGTGCTCGGCCGGCTCCTCGGGCGGCCCGGCGAACTCCAGGTCGGCATCGTCACGGCGGTGCTCGGCGGGCCCCTCTTCCTGTACGTTCTGCGGCGCCGGAAGGTGGCGGGAGCATGAAGCCGGTGACCACGGAGAAGACCGCACCGGAGCGGACCGGCACGGGAGAAGCCCCGGCCAGCAGGGGAGTTGGCGGCCGGAGCGGGACCGCCCCGGCCCGTGTACGGCGCCCGCGGCGCCTCGGCGGCGCCGGCGCACCGCCCGGCGGGACACTGCGCACGCTGCGCCCGCTCCCCGCCGTCAGCCTCCGCTACCGCCCCCGGACGCTCGCCGCGGCGGCCGGCTGCCTGTTCACCGCGCTGGCGGTCGGCGTCCTGAGCGTCGGCAGCGGCGAGTTCCCCATCGGCCCGGCCGAGGTGCTGCGC
This sequence comes from Streptomyces sp. MNU89, assembly GCF_020982505.1. Taxonomy (NCBI): domain Bacteria; kingdom Bacillati; phylum Actinomycetota; class Actinomycetes; order Kitasatosporales; family Streptomycetaceae; genus Streptomyces; species Streptomyces sp. MNU89. Next base: position 1,570,525 of record NZ_JAJKLL010000001.1, read on the forward strand.
ACCGTCACCGGATCGGGCACCCCCGCCCAGGACTTCATCGTCAACGAGCTGCGGCTCCCCCGGGTGATCGCCGCGCTGCTGGCCGGGGCGGCGCTGGCGCTGTCGGGGGCGGTGTTCCAGTCCGTCGTCCGCAATCCGCTGGGCAGCCCCGACCTGCTCGGGCTGACGCAGGGCGCGTCGACCGGCGCGCTCGTCGTCGTCATCACCGGCGGCAGCAGCGCCGCCCTGGCGGGTGGTGCCGTCGCGGGAGGGCTGCTCACCGGCCTGCTGATCTTCGCCCTGGCGTGGCGGCAGGGGCTGCACGGCCTGCGGCTCGTACTGATCGGCATCGGTGTGATGGCCATGCTCACCGGCGTCAACGGCTATCTGCTCACCCGGGCGAAGCTGATGGAGGCGTCCCGCGCGGTCCTCTGGCTGACGGGCAGCCTGGACGGGCGCGGCTGGGCCGAGGTGACACCCCTGCTGATCGCGGTGACGGTGCTGCTCCCGGTGACCGTCGTCGGCTGCGGCCGGGCGCTGCGCATGGCGGAGATGGGTGACGACGCGGCGCACGCCCTGGGTATCCGGGTCGAACGGGTCCGGCTGGTGGCCCTGGGGTCGGCCGTGGCCCTGGCCTCGTTCGCCGCCGCCTGCGCGGGCCCGGTGGCCTTCGTCGCGCTCACCGCCCCGCAACTCGCCAAGCGCCTCACGAAGGCGCCCGGCCCCAACCTGGTCCCGGCGGCCTGCATGGGAGCGGCGCTGCTGGTGTGCGCCGACTGGGCCGCGCAGAACGCCTTCGGCGCACGGCAGTTGCCCGTCGGTGTGGTGACGGGTCTGCTCGGTGGCGGCTACCTGGTGTGGCTGCTCGCCCGGCAGCGGAGGGCGGGGCGGCTGTGAACGCGGAGAAGGCGGCAGGGACCGGGACAGCGACCGGGGCAGAGGCGGAGACCGGGGCACGGGCCCGCGGCGGCAACGACCACAGCGAGGACGGAGCACAGCACATGGCGCCGGGACAGCGGCAACGGCCGGGAGCGGGGCGGGACGAGCGGGACGGGCGGCCCGCCCCGGTGGAGGGCCCGGACACCCGGCTGTGCGGCGGCGGGCTGACCCTCGCCTACGACCGGCGGACCGTCGCCGAGGATCTGACCGTCGCGATCCCCGACCGCTCCTTCACCGTCGTCATCGGCCCCAACGCCTGCGGCAAGTCCACCCTGCTGCGCGCGCTGTCCCGGATGCTCAAGCCGGCGGCGGGCAGCGTGCTCCTCGACGGCCGGGACATCTCCGCGACCCCCGCGAAGCAGGTGGCCCGCACCCTCGGGCTGCTGCCGCAGTCCTCGATCGCCCCGGACGGCATCGGCGTCTCCGAACTCGTCTCCCGCGGCCGGTATCCGCACCAGGGACTGCTGCGCCAGTGGTCGTCGGAGGACGAGCGGGTCGTCGCCGCCTCGATGGACGCCACGGGGATCACCGACCTCGCCGACCGCACCGTGGACGAACTCTCCGGCGGGCAGCGGCAGCGCGTGTGGATCGCCATGGCCCTGGCACAGCAGACACCGCTGCTGCTCCTGGACGAGCCGACGACCTTCCTGGACCTCGCCCACCAGATCGAGATCCTGGACCTGTGCGCCCGCCTCCACGAGGAGGAGGGCCGCACCCTGGTCGCCGTCCTCCACGACCTCAACCACGCGGCCCGGTACGCCACCCACCTCATCGCCATGCGCGAGGGCCGCATCGTCGCCTCCGGGCCACCCGCGGAGATCGTCACGGCGGAGCTGGTCGAGGACGTGTTCGGTCTCCCCTGCCGGGTCATCGACGATCCCGAGACCGGCACACCGCTGGTCGTACCGGCGGCCAGGAACCGCCGCGCGGTGCCCTTGGCGAAGACGACGGGGACGCGGCCGGTGACGGAGGGGGCGGCGAGGACGGGGCGCTGACGGGCGCGTCGCCGGACACGGGCCCCGGCCGCCTGGGGGAACCCCGTGGCACCGCCCCCGGGCCCGCCCGCGTTATCCGGATGTACGGACCTCTTCCGTTTTCCTCCCGCGGCGGCCGGTCGTCGGGGACCATGGGGGCCGATATCCCTACGCCCCTGCTGGAGCCCGAACATGGCGGAGAGCGTGCCGGTGCGCTGCCCCTCGTGCCGCCGCGAGCACTCGTACACCCCGAACACCTACCCCTGCGCCTGCGGTTCCCCGCTGACCCCGCGCATCCTGCGCGGCGGATCTCCCGTCCGGGTCGAACACCACACCTGGGAGGACACCTGGGTCACCGTGCGCTGCGATGCCTGCGGGCGGCGCAGCCAGTGGCCGCGTCCCGAACTGGGCTGCCCGTGCGGGCTGTTGCTGCGGCTGCCCGTCGCGCCGCTGACCAGTGCCTCCCCGGCCGTCCCGGATTCTCCCGCGGAGCCGCCCCGGCAGCCCGCACCGACCTCGGCGGTGCCGCGGCCCGCGTTCCGGCCGGTGACGATCCGCACCGGCCGGGACGCGGTCAACGCCGCCGCGAAGTACCTGCGCTGGCTGGGCTTCCGTGACGTCCTCGCCTGCGACGACCGCCCCGGCACCGGTGTGGACCTGCGCGGCACCGGGGTCGTCGCCCAGGTCGACCCGACCACCCGGCCGTCCGCACTGCGCGAGGTCGAGTGCCTCTGGCTCAACGGGCTCAACGCCTCGGCGGTCGGGGTGTTCTTCTCCCTGGCCGGTTACGCCCACGACGCCCGGACCCGCGCCGACGAGTTACTGGTGCCGCTGTTCGTCATGGATCTCACCGGCACACCGCAGCCCGTGAACGACGCGGCGGACGACCTGATCCGGATGGGCGCCTGAGGCCGGGCGGGCGGGCCGGGCGGGCTCAGTCCCGCCGCCCCGTACCGGTGAGTTCTCCGGAGGTGCGGTCGAGGAAGGCGGCGGCCCAGACCAGGGGCGCGTTCCAGTTGACGGCGTTCTCCTTGGAGCTCCAGGCCCCGGGCGCCGTGCGGGGGCCCGCGTAGGACTTGGCGGCCGGGCGGCCCTTGGGGGTGGCCTTGTCGTTGACGAGGGTGTTGTTGGGCCCGCCGGCCAGCCAGCCCCGGGGGAACGGGGCGCGCGGGAAGCGGCCCCAGGCCCAGCGGTCGTGGAGGTCGGTCTCGCTGTGCTCGCCGTACCCCGTGATGTAGGAGAGGCGCAGGGCGTTGGTCCCCATGAGGTAGTCCATGGCGCGGTGCGCACCGCGCAGATAGCGCCGGTCGCCGGTCAGGTCGTGGGCGGTGCCGAGCAGCAGGACGCGGTTGACGACGGCGGAGTTGGAGCCCCACGGGTACCTCCGGTCCCCGGCGAGCGGGACGGGGTAGCCCTCCTTGCCGAGAACGGCCAGGATCCGGTCGGCCTCGGCGCGCAGGCGCCGCGTCATCCGGTCCCGGTCGGCGGCGGGCAGGTCGTTGCGGGCGGCCAGCAGGGAGAGGGTGCCGGTGGTCGCGGTCCGCGCCCAGGAGAAGCGGCGGGTGATCTCCCGGTAGTGGCGGGAGCCGGTGACTGCCCTGCGGTAGGCGGCGGTTGAGGGGTCGGCGCGGCGGTGGCCGGTGAGGTAGAGCTCGGCCGCGGCGGCGTAGCGGTCGTCGCTGTTGCCGCGGTCCTCGTAGTCGCCGCCGCCCTCGGCGTCCTTGACGGCACCGGTGTAGTCGGTGTCGGGGCGGGCCTCGGCGCGGGACCAGGCGTCCTCGGCGGTGCGCCAGAGGGCGGCGGCGCGCCGCGGGTCGTGGGGGGCGAGGACGCGGGAGAGGTGGGCTGTGGTGCGGGCGACGGCGTAGGTGGCGTTGGTGGAGGGCGGCATGGCGGAGCGCTTCATGGCGTTCTCGGCGGCCACCGACTCGGGCGGGAAGCCGCTCCACGCGTGGTTGTGGACCTTGTGCGAGGCGAGGCCCTCGCGGGGCAGCATGCCGGGGACGAAGCGGGAGCCGAAGGCGGTCTCGTCGAGGATGTCGGGGCGGCCGTTGGAGCGTTCGGGGATCGCGAGGGATCCGTCGGGGAGGGCCCGGGGATCGCGTTCGTGGAGGTTGAGCAGGGTCCAGGCGGCGAGGGCGTGGTTGACCGGGTAGACGCCGAAGTCGCCGGCGTCCGCCCAGGCGCCGCGGACGTCCAGCCGCTGCTTGCCGCACCACCGGCGGTAACAGGGGACGGACGCGTCACCGGGGTGCAGGGCCTCATGGGCGTGCGCCGGGTGCTGGAGGTGGCGGGCCTCGACGGGGGTGCCCATCCGGTGGAAGTAGAAGTAGCCCATCGCGTCGCGGGCCAGCGCCGGATAGAGGGCGCGGTCCCGCACGGAGAACGGGACGCTGCGGCCCGCGCCGTCCGCCTCCAGCACATAGCGGCCGGTGGTGCGGTGCCGGGAGAAGTCGGCGTGGTGGACATGGTCGCCGGAGGCCCGGTCGTGGCCGTACACCCGGGTGCGGCCCGATGCCGCGACGGCGCCGGAGCCGTGGACCCGCAGCCGCCAGCCGACCGGCTTCGGGGCCGCGCTGACGACGGCGGCCACCTTGGCGGCCCCGGTGAGATAGCCGATCTGGTTGACGCGGACGGCGGCGCCGCTGCCGTCCTTCTCGCTGCCGCCGTCCTCCTTGCGGCCGCTGTCCTCCTGGCGGCCGCTGTCCTCCTGGCGGCCGCTGTCCTCCTGGCGGCCGCTGTCCGCGGCCCGCGCGGACGGCGGGCCGCCCTCGGCGGCCTGGGGGGTGAGGGCGGCGAGCGCGAGCCCGGCGGCCAGGGCGGCCGCCGCTCGCGCGTGCGGCCGCCGGGGCGGGCGTGGTCGGTTGGCCGGCATGGGGCATCCCCTTCGGTCGACGATGACGGGGCTTCGCTACCGTCATCGCCGCCCGGGGGTCCACCGGACTCACCCGTCCGGCCCGGGTATTCACCCCGGAGGGTGTACGGTCCGGGCCGGCCGTCACCGCGGCCGGTGGGTTCCCCTGCCGCCGGTCACGTCCCGGCGCGGGCGCGTTCCGGGGAGCGCGACTGCTGCGGGGTGCGGGCCGGTGCCGTAAAGCCCTCGCGCAGCTCGACCTTGCGCACCTTGCCGCTGACGGTGGTGGGGAAGGAGTCCATGACCCGCAGATGGCGGGGGACCTTGAAGTGCGCGAGCCGGCCACGGCAGTAGCGGGCCAGTTCGTCGCGGGTCAGGGGGTCCGCCGGGTCGCGGAGGATGACGCAGGCGAGGATCTCCTCGCCGTAGGTCTCGTCCGGCACCCCGACCACCTGCACATCGGCGATCTTGGGGTGGCTGTACAGGAACTCCTCGATCTCCCGCGGATAGACGTTCTCGCCCCCGCGGATGATCATGTCCTTGATGCGTCCGACGATTCGGACGTAGCCGTCCTCGCCCATCACCGCCAGGTCACCGGTGTGCATCCAGCGGGCGTGGTCGATGACCTCCGCGGTGCGCTCGGGCTCCTCCCAGTAGCCGAGCATCACCGAATAGCCGCGGGTGCAGAGTTCGCCCGCGGTGCCGCGCGGCACGGTGAGGCCGGTCGCCGGGTCGGTGATCTTCACCTCCAGGTGCGGCAGCACCCGGCCGACGGTGCCGACGCGGCGCTCCAGGTCGTCCTCGCGCCGGGTCTGCGTGGAGACGGGGGAGGTCTCGGTCATGCCGTAGCAGATCGACACCTCGGCCATGTTCATCTCGCTGACGACCCGCTTCATCACCTCCACCGGGCAGGGCGAGCCGGCCATGATCCCCGTTCGCAGCGAGGAGAGGTCGTAGTCCTCGAAGCCGGGCAGGGCGAGTTCGGCGATGAACATCGTCGGCACCCCGTAGAGGGAGGTGCAGCGTTCGGCGGCGACGGCTTCGAGGGTGGCCGCGGGGTCGAACGAGCGGGCCGGGATGACGATGCAGGCGCCGTGGGTGGTGGCGGCGAGATTGCCCATGACCATGCCGAAGCAGTGGTAGAAGGGCACGGGCAGGCAGATGCGGTCCTGCTCGGTGTAGTGGATCAGCTCGCCCACCCAGAAGCCGTTGTTGAGGATGTTGTGGTGGGAGAGGGTGGCGCCCTTGGGGAAGCCGGTGGTGCCCGAGGTGTACTGGATGTTGACGGGGTCGTCGCAGCTGAGTTCGGCGGCGCGGGCGGCCAGGCGCTCGCGCGGCACGCCCTGGCCGGCCCGGATGAGGCCCTGCCAGGTGGAGTCCTCGATGTAGACGACGTCGCGCAGGGCGGGGGCGTGGGCGCGGACCTGTTCGACCATGCGCCGGTAGTCGCTGGTCTTGTGCTCGACGGAGGAGACCATCACCCCGATCCCGGCCTGCTTGAGCACATACGCCAGTTCGTGCACGCGGTAGGCCGGGTTGATGTTGACCATGACGGCGCCGATACGCGCGGTCGCGTACTGCACGAGGACCCACTCGGGGCAGTTGACGGCCCAGATGCCGACCCGGTCGCCCTTGAGGACGCCCTTGGCGAGCAGGCCGAGCGCCACCTCGTCGACGGCGGCGCCGAACTCGGCGTAGGTCCAGCGGCGGCCGGACACCACGTCGACGAGCGCCTCGCGGTCGGGGTGGGCGGCGATCGCGCGGTCGAGGTTGGCCCCGATGGTGTCGCCGAGCAGCGGCCCGTCCGCGGTACCGGCGACGTACGAGAGCTCGCCGGCCGCCGGTGTGGAGGCGCCGGCCTGATCCGGCCCCTCCGGGGCGGTGCCGGTGCCCTCTGCGGTGCCGTCGGCGGAAACGGCGGAACGCTTGCTCATGGGTGGTCCCCCTCGCGGTATGCGGTGGCGCTTGTGGTGCTTCCCTCTGCGGTACGTCGTCGCAGCTCGATCCGGCGGATCTTGCCCGAGACCGTTTTCGGCAGTTCGGCGAACTCGATCAGACGGACCCGTTTGTACGGCGCCAAGTTCCGCCTGGAATGGGCGAAAAGCTCCCGGGCGGTCTCCGGCCCCGGCGTCCAGCCCTCGGCCAGGACGACATACGCCTTGGGCACCGACAGCCGCAGCGGATCCGGCGCGGGGACGACGGCGGCCTCGGCGACCGCCTCGTGCTCCAGCAGCGCGCTCTCCAGCTCGAAGGGCGAGATCTTGTAATCGGAGGACTTGAAGACGTCGTCGTCGCGGCCGACATAGGTGAGGTGGCCCCCGGTGTCGCGGGAGGCGAGGTCTCCGGTGTGGTAGTGGCCGCCGGCCATCACCTCGGCGGTGCGGGAGGCGTCGCCGTGGTAGCCGGTCATGAGGCCGACGGGGCGCTCGCCGTCGGGGCCGGTGAGGCGGACGCACACCTCGCCCTCGTCGCCGGGCTCGCCGGTGGCCGGGTCGAGCAGATCGATGGCGAAGCCGGGCATCGGGCGGCCCATGGACCCCGGTTGGGCTGCCCGGGGCTGTTGGCGATCTGGACGGCGGTCTCCGTCTGGCCGAAGCCGTCCCGGATCGTCACCCCCCAGTCGGCCCGGACCCGTTCGATGACCTCCGGGTTGAGCGGCTCCCCCGCCGCGACCACCTCGCGCGGCGGGGTGGCCAGCCGGGTGAGGTCGGCCTGGACGAGCATCCGCCAGACGGTGGGCGAGGCACAGAAGCTGGTGACGCCGAGGCGGTCCATGTGCTCCATGAGCCGGGCCGCGTCGAAGCGGGTGTAGTTGTGCACGACGACGGTGGCCTCGGCGTTCCACGGCGCGAAGAAGCTGCTCCAGGCGTGCTTGGCCCAGCCGGGCGAGGAGATGTTGAGGTGGCTGTCGCCGGGCCGCAGCCCGATCCAGTACATGGTGGCCAGATGGCCCACCGGATACGAGAGATGGGTGTGCTCGACGAGTTTGGGGCGGGCCGTGGTGCCCGAGGTGAAGTACAGCAGCAGTGGGTCGCCGGCGGCGGTGGGGCCGTCCGGGGCGAAGGCGTCCGGGAAGCCGCGGGCCTCCTCGTACGGGAGCCAGCCGGGCGGCGGGCCGGGGGCGTCCGGCCCGGTGCCGCAGACGGCGATCCGGGTGTAGTCGCCGGGGACGTCCGCGAACTTGGCGGTGTCCCCGGCCCGGACGACGACGTGCCCCGCCCGGCCGCGGGCGACGCGGTCGGCCAGGTCGGCCGGGCCGAGCAGCGGCGTGGCGGGGATGACGACGGCGCGCAGCTTCATGGCGGCGAGCGCGGTCTCCCACAGCTCGGTCTGGTTGCCGAGCATGACGACGATCCGGTCGCCGGCCCGCACCCCTTGGGCGCGGAGCCAGTTGGCGACCCGGCCGGAGCGGGCGGAGAGCTCGGCGAAGGAGCTGCGGCTCTCGCGGCCGTCCTCCTCGACGATGTGCAGCGCGGTGCGGTCGTTGCCCTCGGCCACCCGGTCGAACCAGTCCAGGGCCCAGTTGAAGCGGGACGGGCGCGGCCAGCGGAACCCGGCGCGGGCGGCCTCGTAGTCCTCCCGGTGGCGGAGGAGGAAGTCGCGGGCCCGGCGGAACTCCTCCGTGGCGGCGGGCGGCTCACCGGCGCCGGCCGACGCCGTGGTTCCGCTTCCCGTCATCTGTCCTCCTCGTGGTGGTGCGGCTCAGTAGCATCTTGAGGCAGTGACCTGCGTCTCACTACCCCCGGACGGGGGTGACACCGGTATATGCGTACGGGGGAGGGGAGTTGACCGTGGCCGAACTGGAGCACGGGGGCGCGAACGCGGAGGGGCCGCGTACGCCGGGCGCGGCCGCCGAGGTCAGAGCGGCGCTGCTGCGCCTGCGGCGGGCCAGCGGGCTGCCCGTGGCCTTCGGCGGGCTGCTGGTGGACGGCACGCGGCTGCGCATCGGCGAGCTCAGCGGCGCGTCCACCGGCTCCCTGGCGGGCCTGTCGGTGGCGACCGGCAACGGCCTCGGCGGCAAGGCCCTGGCGCTGTCCCGGCCGGTGACGGTGACCGACTACCCGGCCTCACGGACCATCAGCCACGAGTACGACGGCGCGGTGGCGGCCGAGGGCCTGCGCGCCGTCCTCGCGGTCCCGGTGATCGTGGGACGGCAGGTGCGGGGCGTGCTCTACGGGGCGCTGCGGCAGCCGGTGCCGCTGGGTGACCGCACCCTGCACGCCGCGATGGGCGCGGCGCGGGAGCTGGAGCGGACCCTGGCGGTCCGCGACGAGGCACAGTGGCTGCTCGCGGAGGGGCGGACCGGCACGGTGCGGGCGGCAGGGCGGCCGGGGCGGGAGCGGCCGGGGCTTTCGCGGGGCCGGGGGCGCGGCGGACGTCGCCGGTGCGGGTGCCCTCGGCGGTCCCGGCGGTCCGGGGTTTCCCGGCGGGCCCGGCGGTCCGGACGGCTTCGGCGGACCCGGCGGTCCCGGTGATCCGGACGGGGCCGGCGGGGTGATGTCCGGAGCGGCGTGGGAGAGGGTGCGCGAAGCGCACGCCCGGCTGCGCGCACTGGCGCCGCGGGTGGCGGACCCGGAGCTGCGGGACGAGGTGCTGGCGGTCTGCGAACGGCTGGCCGAGGCCGGCTCGGCGGAGCCGGCGGCGGACCGCCGCGGGGCCCCGGGCGGCACGGGACTGGCACCGCGCGAACTGGACGTCCTGGCGTGCGTGGCGGCGGGAGCCACCAACGCCGACGCGGCGGAACGGCTGGGGGTGCGGCCGGAGACGGTGAAGGCGTATCTGCGGTCGGCGATGCGGAGGCTGGGAGCGCACAGCCGGCTGGAGGCGGTGGTGGCGGCACGGCGGGCGGGTCTGCTGCCCTGAGCCCACGGGTCGGGTCTGCTGCCCGGAGCCCACGGGTGACGGCCACGGGCCACGGGCGAGAGCGGGAAGCCGGCAACCGTGAGCAGCAACCGGCCCGGTTGGCCGACGGACCGGCACGGCGGCTGGGCATCAGCGGGGGAACACCGGCCACCGGTCATCCGGACGCGAGGCGCTGCCTCCGGCAGCCCCTGGCGTCGCGACCCCGGCCCCGTCCGCGATCGGCACCCGCGCCGAGTCCCTCGCCCGGAGCTTCCGGGCCTCCGGGCCTCCGGGCCTCCGGGCCTCCGGAGGGAGAGCTCCCGGCACGCCCGGCCTGCCGGTCCGGCCGAGCGGGCGCGCAGGACGCGATTGGCTGGCCGGGGGGCTCTTCTTGTAGATTCGAACAAAAGGCGGGGCCCCGGACACCGGAACGATCCCACCGGCCCCGCCCTCTCCCCACGCCTCCCCTGCACCCGTTTCCGACCGATCGGCGAGCGACCATGCGCCTCCGCGCACTGCTGGAGAACGACGTCCTGGGCCTGCGCCTGCTCAGCGGCGAGGCGGAGCTGGACCGCACCGTGCACGGCGTCATGACCACCGACCTGCGCGATCCCGGCCGTTATCTGTCGGGCGGCGAACTGGTGCTCAGCGGCCTGGCCTGGCACCACGGGCCGGAGGACTCGGAGCGGTTCGTCCGAATTCTCACCGATGCCGGCGCCGCGGGCCTGGCGGCGGGCGAGGCCGAGTTGCGTACCGTCCCGGCGGACCTGGTGGCCGCCTGCGAGCGGCACCGGCTGCCGCTCTTCGCGGTGGACGAGAGGGTGGCGTTCGCCACCATCACCGAGCACGTGGTGCGCCGGGTCTCCGGCGAGCGGGCCGGTGATCTGGCCGCCGTCGTCGACCGGCACCGCCGGATGATGACGGCCGGGCCGTCGGGCCGGGGCCCGGACGTGGTCCTCGATCTGCTCGGCAGCGATCTGGACCTGCGCGCCTGGGTGCTCTCGCCCACCGGCCGGCTCGTCGCGGGTCCCGGAGCCGGCGCGGGACCGGACGCCGGCGTGGAGCGGCCGGACCCGGAGCTGTGCGCGGCGCTCGCGGGCGAGTACCTGGCCGCGGAGACCGCCGGGCGGGCGGCCCCGCACCGGCTCGCCGCCTCCGGCACCGTCCACTCGCTCTTCCCCGTCCGCGCCACCGGCCCCGCCTCCGCACGGGAGACGGGCGACGCGCCGGCGGCCGTGCTCTCCGACTGGCTGCTGGCCGTCGAGGCCGACGCAGGTGACTGGCCCGCCGAACGGCTCGACCTGCTGCACGGGGTCACCCAGCTGATCGCCGCCGAACGCGGCCACCGGGACGCCGCCCGGGCGGTACGGCGGCGGCTGGCCCAGGAGGTCGTGGACCTGCTGCGGGACGGTGCGCCGCCCGCCGAGACCGCGGCCCGGCTGCGGGCCGCCGCGCCCGTGCTGCTCCCGGGTCTCGGCAGCGCGCCGCACTGGCAGATCGTGGTCGCCCGGCTCGAACAGGAGCCCGCCGACCCGGCGGAGGCCACCGCGGCGGACGGGCCCGTCCGCCGTACCGGGGACGAGCCCGGCGGGCCGGCGGCGCGGGCGCTGCTGGAGGAGATCCTCCTCGACCCGCGCGCGGGCGGCCCGGAACCGGCGGACCGCAGCGCCGTGGCCTGCGGCGGTGACGAGGCCGTCGCGCTGATACCGCTGCCCGCGGTGGCGGGCCCGGACGGCGCCGGCCCGGACAGCGGAAGCCCTGACGGCGGAGGCGTCCGGACCGAGGATCTGCTCGGCGCCGCGCGCGGGCCGCTGGAACGCGGCCTGGAGGCGGGCGGCGGGCGGCTCACCCTGGGCGTCAGCGCGGTGGTGCTGACCCCCGAGGGGCTGCGCGGCGCGCTGGAGGAGGCCCGGCACGCCCGCCGGGTCGCCGCGGCCCGGACCGGCCGGGTGTGCGCGGCCGGGCACCAGGAACTGGCCTCGCACGTGCTGCTGCTGCCGTTCGTACCGGACGACGTGCGGCGCGCCTTCACCGCGCGCCTCCTGGGGCCGCTGCGGGACTACGACCGCCGGCACCGCGCGGAACTGATCCCGACGCTGGAGACCTTCCTCGACAGTGACGGCTCCTGGACCCGCTGCGCGGCCCGGCTCCATCTGCACGTCAACACCCTGCGCTACCGCGTGGGCCGTATCGAGCAGTTGACCGGCCGGGACCTGTCCCGCCTGGAGGACAAGCTCGACTTCTTCCTCGCCCTGCGGATGGGCTGACCCGGACCGCACCACAGCGCCCGCCGTGCCCGCCGCCTCCGGGTACGCGCCGCCCTTGCGGACGGGGGCGCCGGGCCGGTGGACACGGCCGGGGCGGGCGTCCTGCGGCTCCCGGCGGAACGAACGCGTCCGGAGCACGGCCTGCCGGTGCACGACCCCGCCGTCGGCCGGAGCCTGGTGCGGCACCGGCTCCGGGGACGACCCCGCCGGGCGGACTCGCCCCCGCGTGCCCTGCGCCCCCGGGGGCCTCGCGGAAGCCGGCAAGCCTCGCGGAAGCGGCGCGGGGATCGCGGAGCCGGCGGGAGCACGGAACCCGGCGGTCCGCATCCCGTGGCGACATCCCGCGGCGGCGCCCGGAAGCCTGCCGTCCGCTTACCGGGCACGACCCTCCGCGCACCCCCACCGCCGGGGCCGCGACACGGCCCCGCGCCCCCGCGCGCGAGCGCCCTCCGGAGCCCGCTATCCTGCGCGTGACCTGGGTCACAGCAGTCTCGCGGTGCTTTGTGAACCCGTTCACCCAGCCCCTTGGCTCCGCACCATGATTCATGCTGAGATTCGCCCACGGCTTTCCGGGCTCGACGGCGCGCATGGGAGGGAATGTGGCGGATACCGCCATGTCACGTTCTGGACCGAAGAACCCCGCTACGGAACCGGTCCCCTGGGACGACCCGCTCCAGAGCGCCGTGTGGCGGCTCCGCTCCCGCGGCTGCTGGGAGGACGCCGCCGCGCTGCTCGCTTCCTCGGCCGTCACGGAGTCGGCCGCCGCACTCGGGCGCACCACCATCCTCGTGGAGCGGTGCCTGTTCACGGCCACGGGCTGGGAGGAGGCCGACGACGCACTCCGCGCGGCCGAGGCGCTGGTCACCGGTGACGAGGAACGGGGCAGCGCCGCCTGCGAACGCGGCCATCTCGCCTACGCCTCCACCCTGTTCGGGGTGCGGGACCGCGCCGACGAGGCCCGCTCGGCCCTCGGCCGCGCCGCCGCGCTGCTGCCGCCCGGCTCGCCGAACCGCCCGCTGCTGGACTTCCGGCGCGGGCTCGTCGCCCAGCACCTGGCCGGGGACCCACGCGGCGCCCAGGCGGCGTTCACCCGTGCGCACGCGGGCGCCTCCACGCTCGGCGACGAACTGCTGCTCTCGTTCACCTGGCGGCATCTGGCCTCGATGGCGGAGCAGGAGGGCAACCGGGCGGAGGCCCGGCACGGCTTCGCGGAATCGCTGCGCATCCGCGAAGAGCTCGGCTACCTGATCGGCATCGCTCCGGCTCTGTCGGCCCTGGCCGACATCGAACCGGAGCCCGACGCGTCCCGGCTGCGGGCGGAGGCCCTGCGCCTGGTGCGGCTGCTGGGCGGCGTGCCGTCCTGGCTGGCGGACCGGCTGCGGCCCGCCGGTGCGGCCGCCGCGGTGGAGACGCCGGAAGCGGCCGTATCCGGAGACGCGGCGCCGTCCGCGGAGACGGCGGACCTCGCGGTGGCCGCACCGGCGGGGGAGGCGGCCGCACCGGCCGCCACGGCGACGACCACGGCACCCCGCGGCCCCTCCGGCCCGGACCCTCCCCGCCCCGACTGACGGACCCCGGCCGACGGACCCCGGCTGACGGCGACCGGCCGGGCCCGCGGCCGTGCGGCGAGGGTTCAGACCCGGGGCGGCCGGGCGGCGGTGAAGTGCCGGCGGGCGAGCTGCTCGACGGCCGCCGTGTCGCCCGCGCTCAGGGCGTCCAGCAGGGCGTTGTGTTCGGCCGCCTCCGCCAGGAGTTCCGCGGTCCCGGTGGCCCGGGTGCGGCCCGCCGGCGTCTGGCCCCGCCGGTGCAGTTCGTCACCGATCAGGGCGAGCTGGCGGTTCCCCGAGAGGGCGAGCAGTGCGTGGTGGAAGGCGCGGTCGGCCTCGGCGTAGCCGACCCGGTCGCCCCGGGCCGCCGCCGCCACGCCGGCCGCGGCGAGCGGGCGCAGCTCCTCCCAGCTCGCGGGCGGCCGGGTCCGCGCCAGCCGGAGGAGCACCGGGACCTCCAGCAGGGCGCGCACTTCGGCCAGTTCGGCGAGTTCGCGCTCGCTGCGGCGGGCCACGCGGAAGCCCCGGTTGGGGACGACCTCCACGGCGCCCTCGGCGGCGAGCTGCTGCATCGCCTCCCGCACGGGCGTCGGGGAGACCCCGAACCGCGCGCCGAGGGCGGGCGCCGAGTACACCTCGCCGGGCAGGAGATCGCCGCCGACCAGCGCGGTGCGGAGGGCGTCGAGGATCTGGCCGCGCACGGAGTGGCGGGCGGGGAGCTTGCGCGGTGCCGGGCGACCGGGGGCCCGCGCCGTCCCGTCCGGCTGTTCCCCGGCGCCGTAGGCGTGCGCGCCGGGCGCGGGCCCGTCCGCCGGGAGCTCTCCCCGGGCGCCGGTGCCCCGGCCGGGTCCGCCGCTCCCGCGCTCATCGCCTGCGTGCTCGCCGCTTCCGTGCTCCCGGGGTTCGCGGCGGACCTGCGGGGACGGGTCCGGCCACGGCGCGCCCCGCGCACCGGCCCCGTACGAACCGCGCCCGTGGTCCTCAGGGATCGCCTCGCCCGGGCGGGTGCCGTCCGCCGACGGGGAGATTCCCGGCCGCGGCGCACCCGCGCCCCGCCCGGCCTCTCCGGTCCCCCGGGATGCTGCGGCTCGCGACTGCTCCATCGGGTCCTCCTGTGGTCCCACAGAACGATAAGCGGACCACCCCGCACTTCAAAGGTCCGAGCTGTCGGGTAAGGTAAGGCTTACCTGCAAACGATCGCGTTGAGTTGGTGGTCCCCGCATGTCCGTGGCACCGGCCGTACCGGCCCTCTCGCACCACCCCGTGGCGGGGGCGTACTCCCGGCTCGCCGAGGTGCTCCCCGCCGTACGGCTGCTGGAGGGCGCTCCGCGCTCCGGCGGCGGCTGGGTGAAAGCCGGTGAGCTGGCATCGGGCGGCCCCGCCCTCAACGCCTTCCTGGCCGCCGAGGAGGCCGAGGTCGTCGGCAACTACGGGCGCCCGGCCCGCCCCGACGTGACCGCCGGTTTCGGGCTGCACCGCTACGCCTGGTCCGCGTGCCTGCTCATCACCGTCCCCTGGTTCCTGCTCCGCCGTGTGCCGCGGCTGCCGGCCGGCGAGGTCGCGTTCCACCGCGCACAGGGCCGGATGACCGCGCGGGTCCGGGAGTTCGCGTGCCTGCCGGACGACCCGGCGGCCGGGCTGCCGGGCGCGCGGGTCGTCAGCGGGGAGGACGCGCTGCGGACCGAGGTCCGGGGAGCGCTCGCCGAGCATCTCGAGCCGGTGCTGGAGGGCTTCCGCCCCCGGATGCGGCGCGGACCGCGCGCCATGTGGGGCATGGCCACCGACGAGATCGTCGAGAGCCTCTGGTACGCGGGCCACCTGCTCGGCGAGGAGCGCCGGGCGATCGCGGAGCTGGAAGCCCTGCTGCCCGGGGCCACGAAGCCGTTCGTCGGCGCGCCGTCGTTCCGGGAGCTGACCGGACCGGCCGGGGAGGCGCTGTCCACCCGTGACCGGGCGAGCTGCTGCATGTTCTACACCCTGCGGCCGGAGGACACCTGCGTCACCTGCCCGCGCACCTGCGACGCGGAGCGCGTGGCACGGCTCAGCGGCGCCTGACCGCACGGGACTTCCGACCGCTCCGGAGGCCGGGCCCGGAAACCGGGGTCCGGAGGCCGGGGTCCAAAAGCCGGGTCCGGTGCGGCGCCGTCCTGCGGGCGTTGGCGTCCGACGCCGCCGCGACGGCAGGGGCCGGTTCGGACCGGCGAACGACCGCCCCCGCGCCAGCAAGCGAGCCCCCGATCCTACGGTCACGACCCGCGCTACGTCCGCATGATCAGAACATTCGACCGGTTCTGATCATGCGGACATATTTTCGGTTGCGTCTTCTGCCCATTGTCGATCCCTTGCCCTGAATCCGCCTGGCACAAGAACCGATTCCGCCAAGATGTCGCGGGCAAGACCGCACGCGACATGGCACGGGCGGGACGGAAGCGAGGCGAGGGGCCCGAGATGAGACTGACGGACATGGCGCTGAACTGGGTGTTGCCGGGCGCGGTGTTGCTCGTCGGCATCGCGGGCGCGGCGGTGGTCCTCGCCCGCGGCCGGCGCGCGACAGCCGAGAACGACGGCAACCTCGCCGACTCCTGGGAACGCAGCGAGGAACGCCGGCGGCGCAAGGAGGCCATCTACGGCTCCGCCTCGTACGTCCTGCTGTTCTGCTGCGCCGCGGTCGCCGCCGCCCTCTCCTTCCACGGTCTGGTCGGCTTCGGCCGGCAGAACCTCAACCTCTCCGGCGGCTGGGAATACCTGGTCCCCTTCGGCCTCGACGGCGCGGCGATGTTCTGTTCGGTCCTGGCGGTGCGGGAGGCCAGCCACGGTGACGCGGCCCTCGGCTCCCGCCTGCTCGTCTGGACGTTCGCGGGCGCGGCGGCCTGGTTCAACTGGGTGCACGCGCCGCGCGGCCTCGGCCACGCGGGCGCCCCGCAGTTCTTCGCCGGGATGTCCCTGTCCGCCGCGGTCCTCTTCGACCGGGCACTCAAGCAGACCCGCAGGGCGGCGCTGCGCGAGCAGGGACTCGTCCCGCGGCCGCTGCCGCAGATCCGCATCGTCCGCTGGCTGCGCGCACCGCGCGAGACCTTCGCCGCCTGGTCGCTGATGCTGCTGGAAGGCGTGCGGACCCTGGACGAGGCGGTCGACGAGGTCCGCGAGGACCGGCGGATCAAGCAGCAGAACCGGCAGCGGCGGCGGGACGAGGAGAAGCGCGAACGCGCCCGCATCAAGGCCATGACCCGGCAGCACCGGGTGTGGGGACGGGTCCGGGGCGGCCGCCAGGTCGAGCTGCCGGGGCTGCTGCCGGCCGGCGCCGCCCAGACCGGCTCCGAACCCGCCAGAGCGGACGGACAGCCGGCGGCACTCCCCTCCTCCTCGCCCGGGGACTCCCCGGCGGGCGGCGGCCCGCTCCTGCAGGCCGTCCGCGTCGACCGGACTGACACCCCGGGGAGCGCCGGCTCCGGCCCGGACCCGGGGGGCGACCGTACGGAGCGCGCTTCCCGGACCGTCGACCTCACGGCCGAGGACGACACCCTGACGATCCCCCGCCTCGACTCCCTGGAGCGCAAACTCCAGGACCTGGAGCAGCAGTTCGGCTGACGGGGGACGCCGGCGCCGGTCGGGGGAAACGGGACGACGGCACCGGCTGAGCCGGGCCGCGGCTGCGGCTCCGGGTCGCTCCGCCCGGCCCGGTCCTCGAACAGACCGCGGCCCCGGGACTGCGTCGGCTACGGCAGGGGCCGCGGAAGGCGGTTCTCGGCGCCGTCCCGCACCGACCCCGAGGCAAGCGCCTCGCGGGCTCGGCCGCCAGGCCGGCGGAGGCGGCGGCCTGGCGGCCGGGGGCGGCGGCCCCGACCGGAGTGGTGCCCGGACAGGGCAATGCCCGGCACCGCCGGGAGTACGGTGCCGGGCATTCAGGGGAGGACGTTCGCGCGGTGGAGATCCGCGGCGCAACAGTCACTGACAGGTGAATTCCCCGGACTCTTTCCCTACATGTCATGTATCCCGCTTTTCACGCGATTGCCGTAATGGCGGAGTGGCGGGGCGCCGGTGGCGGCCCGGTCCGGCACACAGCGGACCGGGCCGGCGGCGGGTCAGTCCTCCCAGACGGCGGCGGCCGTGCGGTCGTCCGCGTAGCCCTTCACCCGGAGCTGCACGTCGGAGAGGAACGCGGCCAGGCCCGGCGCCGGCGACACGGCCCAGCGCGCCGCCAGGAGGCCGGCCAGCGCGGGCTCGCCCCGCAGCGGGTCCGCGAGTCCGGCGGAGCACAGCAGCAGGGTGTCCCCCGGACGGGCGACGGAGGCGCGGAACCGGAAGGGCGCGGCACCCGGATCGCCCGGCGCCCCTGGACGGCCCGGGGCGCGGGTGCCCAGATCCACGGTGAGCCGGTCCCCGGCAGGCCCGGAGGGCCCGTCGGCTCCCCCGGGCTCCCCAGCGCCCGGCGGACGCCCCGTACCGTCGCCGGCGGGCGGTGCGGCCGGGGCGGAGCCCGCCGCCGTCGGCCCGGCCGCCTCCGGACCGACGGCGGCGGCCGGGCCGCGCGGGCCGCCTCCCTGGCCCGGCAGGACGGCGCCGGAGCCGGCCGGGGGCCCGCCCGCGGCCTGCGGCTGCGCGGGCAGCGAGGGCTCCAGGTCCTGCCACTCGCCGTCCCGCAGCCGGAACAGCCCGCCCCCGCCGATCCCGAAGAACACCCGGGTGCGGCACGCCGGATCGACGGGCAGCAGCAGACAGCGCAGCCCCGAGGTGTACGCGGCGGGCTGCAGGCCCAGCTCCGCCGCCCGCGCCCGCAGCTTGCCGTACGAACGGTCCGTCAGCCGGTGCAGCCCCGACTTGAGGGCGCCGCGCCGCCCCTCCCTGATGTCCTCGGCCAGCCGGACGTGGGCGCGGCCGACCGCTTCGGCGACCCACCGGCAGACATCCGCGGCGGCCCGGTGCGCGTCCTCCGCGGCCCGGCCGCCGGTGGCCGTGGCGATCAGCAGCAGCGCCTGGTCGCCGCGGCCGAACCGGGCCGTCAGCAGCGCGTCCCGGCGCGGTTCGCCCCGGTAGCGCGCGGAGTCGCCGCGCAGTGAGGCGGCCCGGAGGGTCATCGTGCCGTAACGGGCACCGTCCAGAACCGTGTCGGGGACGAGATCGTCCAGATCCTTGGGGTCGGCCTCGGGGAGGGCCGTCGGCTCGCCCTGATAGGTGGGCGGGCGCTCGCCGACGTACCCGGGCTCCACGCCGGCCCGCACGCCCCCTCCGGTGCTCCCGGCTCCGGTACTCCCGGCTCCGACGGCGCCCCCGTACCGCCCGCCGTCGCCGGCGGCCTCGCCGCCATCGCGCCGAAGCATGCCCACTGCCACATGTCCTCCATCCGTCCGCGCCACCGCCCCGGTCCGGACCGGACCGGGATCGGCCGGTGTCCCGGCCGACGTACTCTGCGCGCTCTGGTCGTTCTGGGTGTCCTGGGTGGTGTTACGGGTGTCCGGTCCGATCTGTTCGGTCTGCTCGGCCCGCTGGTCCCGCCACAGCGGCACCACGGGGTTGTACGGGCCGGGAGCCGCTCCGTCCGTTCCGGCGGACCCGCCGTCCGGGCGGCTTTCCGCGCCGCGTTCCGGGCCGGTCTCCGGCGAATGGTACGGCCGTCCGGTCCGGCCGTACGGAGCGGTGGATGGCGAGGTGGTGCGCTGACGGTCCCCCACCGGGCCCTCGGGCGCGGCCTCTTCAGCGTCCCATGACTCCGACGGGTCGAGCGGCGGCTCCCACGGGGCGCGCGGGGGCGTCATGGAGCGCATCGGGCGGGCGTTCCGGGGAGTCGGCGCCGCGGCGGGAGGTCCGGCTGCCGGCTGCGGGCCTTCCGGGCCGGGCTCCGGTTCCCCTCCGGGCACGGCGGGCCCGGACCGTCCGTCCGCCGTGGTGGGCTTCCGCCAGTCGGCGGGGTGGAGGACGGCGGGGTGGAGGACGGCGGCGCGGCCGGTCCAACGGCTCCCGTGAAGGGCCGAGTTGTCCCGGAGGCCGTGCCCGGTGGCTGCCACGGTGCGCCGGGGCCGGGCGCGGACGGGGGCGAGGGCGGGGCGGGGGCGGAGGCGTGGCAGGGTTCCCGGACGGCTCGGCACGGTCCCCGGAGGCCGTCGATCCGGCGGCGGGCCAGGGGTGGCCGGGGTGCTGAACCACCATTCGTCCGGCGCCGACTCCGCGGAGGGCGGGGACGCGGCGGCCGTGTCCCAAGGGCCTCCGCTCCCGGCTCCTGCGGTCTCCCGATGCGGAGGCGGGCCCAGCGGCCGCGGCGGCTCCGTCCACTGCTCGGGAGCGGCGAACTCGGCGGGAGCGGGAACATCCGTACCGGCATCGGCGGCGTCATCCGCGTCTGCCGGCTCGGCAGTGGCGTCCAAGTGGGCGGCAGAGTCTCCGGCGGCCACGCCGGCTTCCGGTTCCGTGCGGTCGCCGGTGCTGGTCCGCCCGGCCCGGGAGCCGCCGCCGGTCCCGGCCCAGTGGCTGGTGCCGCCGGCGCGGTGACCGGTACCGGCGGCACCGGTGCCGTCACCGCCGGGCCCGGTGACGGGTTCCCCGCCCGGACCGGAACCGGCACGGGCACCGGCGTCTGTGACCTCGGCACCGACATCCGGCTGGGAGGCAGGGGCTCCGGCGGCGGCACGGGCTTCCGCTTCCGCCCAGTCGGCGGTGCCGGATCCGTCGGCGGTACCGGTGCCGGGCCCGGTGACAAGCTCGCGCGGACCGGCACCGGCGTCTGCCACCTCGGAACCGGCATCCATCCGGGCGGCGGGGCCTCCGGGAGCGCCGCCGGTGTCTGCTTCCGCTTCCACGCGGTCGGCGGCACCGGTTCCGTCCGCGGCACCGGTGCCGGGGCCGGGCCCGGTGACGGGTTTCCCGCCCCGACCGGGCGGCGGGTCGCCGTCGTGCCCCGGGGCCGGCGGGCCGCCGTGGGAGAAACCCCGGGCGGCGAACCATCCGGGTCGGGGATCTCCCCCGGCCGGGCTCTCCCGGCCGGACCGCTCCGGTGCCGGTCCGGGGTCGGCCGACGGTGGGCCGACCGCGCGGGAGGCCGAGTCGAAACGGTCGTCCAGGGAGTCGTCCGCCGCGGCCGGTCCCGCGTCCGGTTTCTCCTCGCCGTACAACTCGCCCCACCACGCGTCCTCGTGGCTGTTCCGCTCCCCGTACTGACTCATGCCCATATCGTCCATCCTGCCCGCCCCGGGCCGGGGCTGCGCATTGCGCGCCCGCCGGACGGCGGTCCCGCCGGTCCGGTGGGGCGGTGGCGGGGAACGGTGGCAGAGAGGGGCGGGGTGCGGGGATGATGTGCCGGGAGGGGAGACATGCCGGGTGCAACAGACTTGGACGAGGACCACGAGTCCGCGTACCGCACGCTCGTCGGACTGGGCGGCGCCGAACCAGCCGAGCTGGCGGCCCGGTTGACCCTCCCCGAGGAGGACGCCGCAAGGATTCTGCGGCGGCTGGAGCGGCACGGGCTGGCGGTGCGTTCGCCGGCCCGCCCCGGTCGGTGGCTCGCGGCCGGGACGGCGTGGCCGGACGGTACCGGGGCTCCGCGGCAGCGGCAGCCCGTACCCGAGGCGGGGGATCCCGCACCCCGGAGAACGCGGCAGACGGCCGATCCCGCCGGGCCGGACGGCCACCGGGCCGGGACGCACGCGGCCGGTGCCGCCGGTGCCGGGGCGAGGGTGGGCGCCGAGCCCGCCCGGCCCGCCGTACAGGGCACCACGGACGGGCCGGACGCCGTGGATCTGCGCATCCTGTCCCTGCTGCTCGCCGGGTTGACCGACGCGAGCGCCGCGAAACAGCTCGACCTCGGCTTGCGCACCGTCCAGCGGCGGGTGAAACGGCTGATGGAGATCGCCGGGGTCTCCACCCGGCTCCAACTGGGCTGGCACGCCTGCGAACACGGCTGGCCGGCACGGACCCCCACCGGAAGGACGGCCGCCGGCGCCGGAGCCTTATACGGGACCGGCGCCCACACCAAAGCCGCAACGGTGCGGCGGGCGGCGGACGAGGAGCCCCTGCCCGGCCATCCCCCGCCCGTCGCCGATCGCTGATCGCCGATCGCTGAACCCCGGCCGCGCGACCGGTACGCCGCCCGCGCCACCCGCGCGCAGCCGGTGCACCGCCGGGCGCGCCGCCCGCGCGATCAGCGCTGCGGGCCGCGCTTGCGCTGCACCAGGTGCTTGCCGAGCGCCTGCCGCTGCTTCCAGACCCGGCGGCGCTCGGCCCGCAGCCGGGCGTCCGTGCGGGAGGCGATCCACTCGTTCTCCCGGATCAGCTTGCGGTAGCTGTCCAGCCGGCGTTCCTGCAGGGTGCCGTCCTCCAGCGCGGCGAGGACCGCGCAGCCCGGCTCCGCGGTGTGCGCGCAGTCGTGGAACCGGCAGTCGCCGGCCAGCTCCTCGATCTCCGAGAAGACCTGCGCGACTCCGCCCTCGGCGTCCCACAGGCCGACTCCGCGCAGCCCGGGGGTGTCGATGAGGACGCCCCCGCCCGGCAGCGGAAGCGGCAGCAGGTCGCGTGTGGTGGTGGTGTGGCGGCCCTTGCCGTCGCTGTCGCGGATGGTTCGCACGGTCTGGGTCTCGCTGCCCAGCAGGGAGTTGGCGAGCGTGGACTTGCCCGCGCCGGACTGGCCTAGGAGGACGGTGGTGCCGCCGGCGACGGCGGCCGTCAGGACGTCCACGCCGTCACCGGTCGCCGCGCTCACCGTCAGCACGGAGACGCCCGGGGCCGTGGCCTCCACGTCCGCCACGAGATGGGCGAGCGTGGCCGGGTCCGGTACGAGGTCCGCCTTGGTGAGCACGACGAGGGGCTGGGCGCCGCTCTCCCAGGCGAGGGCCAGGAACCGCTCGGCCCGGCCGAGGTCGAGCTCGGCCGCCAGGGAGACCGCGATCAGGACGTGGTCGACGTTGGCCGCGAGGACCTGGCCGTCGGACCGCTTCGAGGAGGCGGAGCGCAGGACGGCCGTACGGCGCGGCAGCAGGGCCCGGACCGCGCGCTCGTCCGGGTCGTAGGCGATCCAGTCACCGGTGCAGGCCCAGCGGGTCGGGTCCGGGTCGGAGACGGGACCGAGGTCGGCCCTGACCGTGCGGAGCCCCGCAGCCCCGGCGGAACCGGTACCCGGGCCGGACGGGGCCGGGACGACGGCGTCGCACAGGCCCCGGTCGACGCGGACGATCCGGCCGGGCAGCAGCCCGTCCGCCGCATACGGGGCGAAAGCCTCGGCGAGGGCCGCGTCCCAGCCGTAGCGGGCGAGAGGGGCGGGGAGGGAGTGGAGTGGGAGGACGGAGAAGAAGAGAGGTGATGCGCTTGCTGACGCAACGGGATGACCCTTCACGGGGGCGGTCCCGGCTGCGGGTGCGCAGGGGCGGCGGCGCGATGGTGCGCCGCGGGGCCCTGCTGGAGAGTGGCGTGAGCCGTCAGCCGGTGACCGCGGGAGTGGGATTGCTGGACTTCGGGACCCGGGCAGCGCCCGTCACAACGACCGTCGTCATCACAGTCCTCACCTCCCCTTGCGCTCGCTCACACGTCCGGTACCGGCGGCTGTCCGCCGCCGTCCGGTTCGCCGGTCAGCCTAAGCCCGGACCGGAGACGGGCGCCAGCCGTTTTCCGCCCGGCGCCCGGACCTTCCGCTGTCGGGCACGAGGAGCCGCGCGGAGACCGGAGGTCCGTACGGCTGCTCCGTTTCAGGTGCTGCCGGTCGGCCGGTTGTCCGTGCGGGGTCAGCCCCGGCCGCCGCGCCGCCGGGCGTCCGTGTCCGCATCCGTGTCAGCGGCCGTGTCCGCGTCCGCGTCCGCCGGCGGCGGCTGCCCGGGGCCCGGGTCTCCCCTGCGCCGGTCCCCACGGCCCTCCGGCCGCGCCGCCCCGGGTCCGCTCCGTCGTCCCCGCGCCCGGCCCGTCCCGGCTCCCCGCCCCGGCGGCCGTTTCGCTCTCCGTGCCGCCGGGCTCCTCCCCGCGTCCGGTGCCCTGCCCTTGTGTCCGCGGCGGGTGTGCAGCGGGCTGTGCAGCCGGGAGCGTATGTCGTCCGGCGGCAGGAAGCGCGCCCAGCGTTCGGGGAACTCGGGCGGGGGCTCGCGGTCCGGGCCGTCCTCCCGCTCGTCCCAGTCGTCGTCCGTCTCGTCCGCCGCGGACCGTCCGCGGGCCGCGCGTTCGGCCTCCGCCCGGGCGATGATCTCCGCGGCCTCCGCCTCCCGCAGCCGCAGGTTCCGTTCCCGCGCCGCGGCGGTGGCGACGGACGGCCAGACGCGGTCGATGGCGGCGTTGACCGCCGCGCCCACGAGCACCGCGAAGGCGGAGACGCCGATCCACAGCAGGACGGCCACGGGCGCGGCCAGCGAGCCGTAGATGGTGGGGCCCTCGACGGTGCTGCTGAGGTAGATGCGCAGCAGGAAGCTGCCGAGCACCCACATGGCGAGGGCGACCAGGGCCCCGGGGACGTCCTCCACCCAGGGCGAGCGCACCGGTACCGACACGTGGTAGAGCGTGGTGAGGAAGACCACCGACAGCACCAGCACGACCGGCCAGTAGAGCACCCGGACGACCGCCGTGCTCCACGGCACGATCTCGATGACGGTGTCCGGGCCGGCGATCATCAGCGGCAGCACCACCGCCCCGATCACCAGGGCGACCACGTACAGCAGGAAGGCCAGCAGCCGGGTCTTGACGATCCCCCGGTGCCCGTCCAGCCCGTACATGACGGTGATGGTGTCGATGAAGACGTTGACCGCCCGGGAGCCGGACCACAGGGCGAGCGCGAAGCCCAGGGAGATGACGTCGGGGCGGCCGCCCCGGGTCACGTCGTCGAGCAGCGGCCGGATGAGCTGCTCGACGCCCCGCTCGGAGAGGACCGTGCGGGAGGCCGTGAAGATGTTCTGCCGGATGCCCTCGATGGTCTCGGTGCCGATCCAGGCGTCGAGGTAGCCGAGGAGCCCGACCAGGCCGAGCAGCAGCGGCGGCAGGGAGAGCAGGGTGAAGAACGCCGCCTCGGCGGCGAGTCCGAGGATGCGGTACTCGATGCCGGAGTTGACGGTGTCCTTCAGCAGCAGCCAGGCCACTTTGCGCTTGGAGACGTGGGGGTACAGGGCGCGGGCCCTGCGCAGACGGCTCTGGGGCCGTTCGGGGGATGACTCGGCTGCTTGCACGCGCTTAACGTATCCGGCATGGCAGCCACCACACACACCGTGACCAACCAGGCTCCGCCGCTGGTCGGATATGACGTCTTCGCCGCGGACGCGGTCCTCACGGAGGGCGTCGCCCGGTACGCGGCGCCGGAGCGGCTCGGGGAGATCCGGACCGAGCTGGGCGAGCTGGGCCGGGCCGCCGGCTCGTCCCAGGCACAGCGGTGGGGCGCGCAGGCCAACGAGCACCGCCCGGTGCTGCGCACCCACGACCGGTACGGCAACCGGCTGGACGAGGTCGAGTTCCACCCCGCCTACCACCGGCTGCTGGGCCACGCCGTCTCCGCCGGGCTCACCGGCGCCTGGTCCCGCCCCGACGGCCATCTGCGGCGGGCGGCGGGGTTCATGGTCTGGTCGCAGGTGGACGCGGGGCACGGCTGCCCGGTGTCGATGACGCACGCCGCCGTGCCGGCGCTGCGCACCGACCCGGAGCTGGCGGCCGAGTGGGAGCCCCGGCTGACCTCGGACGCGTACGAGCCGGAGCTGCTGCCGCCGGGCGGCAAGCCGGGCGCGCTGTTCGGCATGGGGATGACCGAGAAGCAGGGCGGTTCGGACGTACGGGCGAACACGACGGTCGCGGAGCCGCTGGCCGAGGAGGGGGCGTACACCCTCACCGGCCACAAGTGGTTCTGTTCGGCCCCGATGTCGGACGCCTTCCTGGTGCTGGCGCAGGCGCCCGGCGGCGTCACCTGCTTCCTGCTGCCCCGGGTGCTGCCGGACGGCAGCCGCAACACCTTCCGTCTCCAGCGGCTCAAGGACAAGCTCGGCAACCACTCGAACGCCTCCTCGGAGGTCGAGTTCGACGGCACCACCCGGGTGCGCCGGGTCGGCGAGGAGGGGCGCGGGGTCTCCACGATCATCGGGATGGTCGCGGCGACCAGGCTGGACTGCGTTCTCGGTTCGGCGGCGCTGATGCGCCAGGCCGTCGTCCAGGCCGTGCACCACGCGGCGCACCGCAGTGCCTTCGGCGGCCTTCTGGTCGACAAGCCGCTGATGCGCAACGTGCTGGCCGACATGGCACTGGAGTCCGAGGCGGCGACGACCGTGGGGCTGCGGCTGGCGGCCGCCATGGATTCGGGGGACGAGAGGGACCGGCTGCTGCTGCGCCTCGCCGTCCCGGCCGCCAAGTACTGGGTGACGAAGCGGGCACCGGTGCTCGCCGCGGAGGCGCTGGAGTGCCTGGGCGGCAACGGCTACGTGGAGGAGTCGGGGATGCCGCGGCTGTTGCGCGAGGCCCCGGTCAACTCGGTGTGGGAGGGCTCCGGCAACGTCCAGGCGCTCGACGTGCTGCGCGCCTTGCGGCGCGAGCCGGAGGCGCTCAACGCCTTCCTCACGGAGGTCGGCCTGGCCCGCGGCGCCGACCACCGGCTGGACGGCGCCATCAAGGACCTGCTCTCCGAACTCGCCGATCTGGAGGGCATCGAAGGCCGCGCGCGGCGGCTGGTGGAGCGGATGGCGCTGGTGCTGCAGGGCTCGCTGCTCGTCCGGTACGCGCCGCCGGAGACGGCCGACGCCTTCTGCGCCTCGCGGCTGGGCGGCGACTGGGGCGGCGCGTTCGGCACGCTGCCGCACACCCTGGACCTGGCGTCGGTGGTGGAACGGGCCCGGGTGCCGTTCTGAGGGCGGGAGGGCCGGCCGGAGCCGGGGCGGGCGCGGCCCGGGAGATGGTCCCGGCCCGCTCCGGGTCGCCGGGGAGGGCTTGACCCGGAGCGTGGAGCGGTGGGTGGTGCTGCGCCGTCACGGCACCACCCCCGCCGCGGGAACGCCGCCTCCGCGGCACCCCAGTGCGCGTCGTACGGCGTCACCCCACTGTGC
Organism: Streptomyces sp. MNU89; assembly: GCF_020982505.1. NCBI lineage: Bacteria > Bacillati > Actinomycetota > Actinomycetes > Kitasatosporales > Streptomycetaceae > Streptomyces > Streptomyces sp. MNU89. The sequence continues at coordinate 1,596,898 of NZ_JAJKLL010000001.1, forward strand.
TGCGGCGCGTGGCCGGGTACAAAGGTTGCAGAGGTTGCGGCGGGTTGCAGCATTTGCGTCAAGTGGTGTGCTGTTCAGGCCGCTTGGGCGGCACCATGGGGGAAGCCGCCGTTCCGCCGGTGCCGATGCCGCCACCGGCCCCCCTCCTTGACGGAGACCGCACCGTGAACCACACACCGCAGAAGCCGGCCCCGGCCGCACCCGGGAGTACGCGCGAAACCGCCCGGGTGCTCAGCGGTCTGCGGGAGGCCGCGCTCTCCGGTCTGCGTCCGCCGCCGGCCGCCCACCCGCTGATCGGCGAGTCCTGGATGCGGGTGCTGCGGCTCGGCCTGGACCCGGACCGCGGGGCCCCGGCCCGGCTGCTGCCGCTCGACGAGCTGGAGCACCGCCGCCGCACCTCCCCGCTGGCCGCCGTCCTCCCGACGCTCCGGGAGGGGCTGGTGTCGGTCGCGGATGCGGCGCGGCACATCATGGTGGTCACCGACGCGGACGGCCGGGTGCTGTGGCGGGACGGCAACGCCCGGGTGCGGCTGGAGGCGGACCGTATCGGCCTGGAGCCGGGCTCCAGCTGGGCCGAGGAGTCGGTCGGCACGAACGGCATCGGCACCGCCCTGGTCACCGGCCGGCCGGTGCGGGTGCACTCGGCGGAGCACTTCGTCCGCAGCCACCACGCCTGGACCTGCGCCGCCGCGCCGCTGCACGATCCGCGGGACGGGCGGCTGCTGGGCGTGGTGGACGTCAGCGGGCCGGCCGCCACCGTGCATCCGGCGACGGCGCGGCTCGTGGCGTCCGTCGCCCGGCTCGGGGAGAGCGAGCTGCGGGAGCGGCATCTGGAGACCATCGAGCGGCTGCGGGCCGTGGCGGCTCCCCTGCTGTGCCGGCTGGGCGGTGCCCGGGCCGTGGCGATCGACCGCTCCGGCTGGACGGCCGCCGTCACCGGTATGCCGCCCCCGGGGCGGCTGGCGCTTCCGGAGAACTTCGGCACGGGCAGCCGCCGGCTTCCCGCCCTGGGCGCCTGCACCGTGGAGCCGCTGCCGGACGGCTGGCTGATCCGGCTGGACGAGGTGTCCCCGCCCGGCCCCGGCGACGCCCCGCCGGTCACGGGCGTCGCGCTGGACCTGCGCCGGCCGAGCCGCCCCACCCTGACGGTCAGCGGCGGTACGGGCGACTGGACGCAGCCGCTGAGCCCGCGCCACGCGGAGATGCTGTACGCGCTGGCGCGCCGCCCCGCCGGGCGGTCCGCGGCCCAGCTCGCCGCGGACCTGTTCGGGGACCCGTCCCGCACGGTGACCGTCCGGGCGGAGATGTCCCGGCTGCGGCGGACCCTCGCCGGAGTCCTGGACCACCGCCCGTACCGCTTCGCGGACGGTGTGGACGTGCGGCTGCTCGCGCCGGATCACCCCGGTGACCTGCTGCCGCGCTCCACGGCCCCGCTGGTCGTCGCGGCCCGCCGGGCGGAGGGCGGGCCGGCACCGTCCCGGCCGCCGCTGCCGGGGAGTTGAGCCCGGCGGGTCCGGCCGGCCCCAAGGCGGCCGCTCGCTGCGGGCCGCCCGCCCGGGGGCGGGCACCCGTTCGCACCACCGCTGTGGCCGTGCCCGTTCCGCGCCTTTAGCGTGCGAGGGGGTGGTCGGCGTGCGACGGGGGCCGGTCCGGCGCGGCGGAGGGCCCGCCCCGAGGGGAGAGCGATGGACGGCGGCGGCAGCGGCGAGGAGCGGGTCCCGGGCGGCCCCCGCCGCGCGCGGCCCGGGACCGGCGTCTGGGGGCTGCTCGCGCTGCTCCTCCTCGTCGGGCTCACACTGCTGCACCAGGGCACGGCCGGCTCCGGCGGTCCGCCGCAGCCCGCGAACGCCCTGGCGGACCTGCGGAGTCCGCCCGCCGTGCGGGCCGCCGAGCCGCTGCCGCGTTCCGTGCCGCGGCGGGTGCGCGTCCCCGCCGTCCGCGTCGACGCCCCCCTGACGCCCGTCGCCACGGACGGCGACGGCTGGATCGAGGCGCCGCCCGCCCGGGAGCGGAACCTCGCCGGCTGGTTCGCGGAGGCGGTGACCCCCGGGGAGCGCGGCACCTCGGTCCTGGTCGGGCATGTCGACAACGCGTCCGGACCGGCCGTCTTCTATTCCCTCGGGGCCGTCCGGCCCGGCATGGACGTCGAGGTGTCCCGGGCGGACGGGCGCACCGCCGTGTTCGGGGTCTACCGCGTCGAGGTGGTGGCCAAGGACCCCTTCCCGGCCGAGCGGGTGTACGACGGCACGGGCCACGCGGAGCTGCGGGTGCTCACCTGCGGGGGCGGTTACGACGAGAAGACCGGCTACGCGGGCAACGTCGTCGTCTACGCCCGGCTGACCTCGGTGCGGTGAGCACGGCCGCCCGGCTCCGGGCCCCGGTCCGCGCCGGGGCCTGACGGGGATGGGGATGGGGATGGGGGCGCGGCGGGGGCGTGCGGGGGCGTGATGGGATGGCGCCATGAGCAGCAGCGTCACCGTGACCACCTGGTACCTGGAGCAGACCTCGGCCGCCGAGCTGGTGCCCGCCGCGGCGCCGGCGGACGGGCGGGTGCCGCGCGTCGAGCGGGCGGAGATCCCCTCCCCCGAGTTCAGCCGCTTCCTCTACACGGCGGTCGGCGGCGACGTGACGTGGACGGACCGGCTGGACTGGCCGTACGCCCGCTGGCGGGAGTTCCTCGGCCGGCCGGGCGTCGAGACGTGGGTGGCGTACGACCGGGGCAGCCCGGCCGGGTACATCGAACTGGAGGCGCAGGAGGACGGGGTGGTGGAGATCGTCTACTTCGGCCTGATCCCGTCCTTCCGCGGCCGCCGCATCGGCGGGCATCTGCTGAGCCTGGGCACGGCACGCGCCTGGGACCTCGCCGGGCGGTGGCCGGGGCTCGCCCCGACGCGGCGGGTGTGGGTGCACACCTGCAGCAAGGACGGCCCGTACGCGCTGGACAACTACCGGCGGCGCGGGTTCCGGCTGTACGACACGCGCACCGCGGAGGAGCCCGGGACGCCGCCTCCGGGCCCGTGGCCGGGGGCTTTCTGACCTTTCCGGTCCGCCCTTCGGCGGACGGGCCCCGGGGGACGGAAGCCGGCGGACGGACCTCCCCCGGAGGGACCCGGGGAGTCCGGACCCACCGTGGCCCGGACCGCCCGCGGCGGATGTCCCGCGCCGCCCGCCTGGCCGTGCGGCCCCCGCCGCGCGCCGGGAGGCCGCACCCGGAGGCGCTCCGCCATCGAGCGGATCCGGCCGCGGGCGGCACCATTCGGTCACGGCCGGGACGGCCCGGCCTGTGACCCCGGCCACAAACGTCCACATTGCGAAACATTGTTGTCCAATTGGCGGACAACAATGGACTGCCCCGCGAGCGTCATGGCACGCTCTCGGCATGTCTGAAGCTGGAATTGCCTTGGTGAGTCGGCGCCACGTCGATCTCTGCCGCATGTCCAGCGCCATCTGTCCGGCGGGCTGACAGTCCCAGCACCACCGAGCTTCCCGCCGTCCCCGCCCCCGCGGACGAGCGAGCACCCCTGACCACCCGCAGCGCCGCGGGCTCCGCCGCGCCGAGCGGTGGACTCCTGCCGCAGCACAGGTCGGCAGGGGTGTGCCCCGTTCACCTTTCGCCCCCGGCCCGACCGGCGGGAGGCATCTCTCCCCTGAGCAGCCCGAGAAGGACACCACCGCCATGGCCGCCACCTCAGAACGCGCCAGTACCGCCACGACCCGCCGGAAGGCCGGCCGCCACCGCGGCGAGGGCCAGTGGGGCGTCGGACACCACACCCCGCTCAACGGCAACGAGCAGTTCAAGAAGGACGACGACGGTCTCAATGTACGGACACGCATTGAGACGATCTACGCCAAGGCCGGTTTCGACTCCATCGACCCCACGGACCTCCGCGGCCGGATGCGCTGGTGGGGCCTCTACACCCAGCGCCGCCCCGGGATCGACGGCGGCAAGACCGCCGTCCTGGAGCCCGAGGAGCTGGAGGACAAGTACTTCATGCTGCGGGTCCGCGTCGACGGCGGACGCCTGACCACCGCTCAGCTCCGCGCCATCGGCGAGGTGTCGGAGAGCTACGCCCGCGGCACCGCCGACATCACCGACCGGCAGAACGTCCAGCTGCACTGGGTCCGCATCGAGGACGTGCCCGCCATCTGGGAGAAGCTGGAGGCCGTCGGGCTGTCGACCACCGAGGCCTGCGGCGACTGCCCCCGCGTGATCATCGGCTCCCCGGTGGCCGGCATCGCCGCCGACGAGATCATCGACGGCACCCCCGCCGTGGAGGAGATCCACCGCCGCTACATCGGCAGCAAGGAGTTCTCCAACCTGCCGCGCAAGTTCAAGACCGCGGTCTCCGGCTCCCCCGTCCAGGACGTCGTCCACGAGATCAACGACATCGCCTTCGTCGGCGTCGACCACCCCGAGCACGGCCCGGGGTTCGACCTCTGGGTGGGCGGCGGGCTGTCCACCAACCCCAAGCTCGCCCAGCGCCTCGGCGCCTGGGTGCCGCTGGACGAGGTGCCGGACGTCTGGGCCGGTGTCACCGGCATCTTCCGCGACTACGGCTACCGCCGCCTCCGCAACCGCGCCCGGCTGAAGTTCCTCCTCGCGGACTGGGGCACCGAGAAGTTCCGGCAGGTGCTGGAGGACGAGTACCTGAAGCGGAAGCTCACGGACGGCCCCGCCCCGCCGGAGCCCTCCACCCAGTGGCGCGACCACGTCGGCGTCCACCGGCAGAACGACGGCCGCTACTACGTGGGCTTCGCCCCGCGTGTCGGCCGCGTCGACGGCGCCACCCTCACCCGCCTCGCCGACCTGGCGGCCGCCCACGGCTCGGACCGGCTCAACACCACCGTCGAGCAGAAGATGATCATTCTCGACGTGGAGAAGGAGCGGATCGACTCCCTCGTCTCCGGTCTGGAGGAGCTCGGCTTCCAGGTCAGCCCCTCGCCGTTCCGGCGCGGTGTCATCGCCTGCACCGGCATCGAGTTCTGCAAGCTCGCCATCGTCGAGACCAAGGCGCGCGGTATCTCCCTCATCGAGGAACTCGAGGCCCGGATGCCGGACTTCGAGGAGCCGGTGACCATCAACATCAACGGCTGCCCCAACGCCTGCGCCCGCATCCAGACCGCCGACATCGGCCTCAAGGGCCAGCTGATGCTGGACGCCGACGGCAGCCAGGTCGAGGGCTACCAGGTGCACCTCGGAGGCTCCCTCGGCTTCGACGCCGCCTTCGGCCGCAAGGTCCGCGGTCTCAAGGTCACCTCCGCCGAACTCCCCGACTACGTCGAGCGGGTACTGCGCCGCTTCGAGAAGCAGCGCGAGGACGGCGAGCGGTTCGCCACCTGGGCGGCACGCGCCTCCGCGGAGGACCTGTCATGAGTGACCGCGCCGCGCCGTTCCACTGCCCGTACTGCGGGGACGAGGACCTGCGGCCCTCCGAGGAGGGCCACGGCGCCTGGGAGTGCGGGTCCTGCGCCCGCGCCTTCCGGCTCTCCTTCCTCGGGCTGCTCTCCGGCCCGCGCACCGGCCACCACGAAGGGGGAACCACCGCATGACCACCGCACCCTCACCCCGCTACACCACCACCGAACTCCGCGCCCTCGCCGAGAAGGGCGCCGCCGAGTTCGGCGACGCCGGCCCCGAGGAGGTCCTGCGCTGGGCCGCCGACACCTTCGGCAGCCGCTTCTGCGTCACCTCCTCGATGGAGGACGCGGTCGTCGCCCACCTGGCGTCCCGCGTCCAGCCGGGCGTGGACGTGGTGTTCCTCGACACCGGCTACCACTTCCCCGAGACCATCGGCACCCGCGACGCCGTGGCCGCCGTCATGGACGTCAACGTGATCAGCGTGACGCCGCGGCAGACCGTCGCCGAGCAGGACGCCGAGTACGGGCCGAAGCTGCACGACCGCGACCCCGACCTGTGCTGCGCCCTGCGCAAGGTGGCCCCCCTCGAAGAAGGACTGGCGGGCTACGACGCCTGGGCGACCGGGCTGCGCCGCGACAACGGCCCCACCCGGGCCGCCACCCCGGTCGTCGACTGGGACGCCAAGCGCCGGAAGGTCAAGATCTCGCCGATCGCGACCTGGACGCAGGACGACCTGGACGCCTACGTCGCCGAGCACGGCGTGCTCACCAACCCGCTGCTGACGGACGGCTACCCCTCGATCGGCTGCGCCCCCTGCACCCGGCGCGTCAAGCCGGGCGAGGACGTCCGGGCCGGCCGCTGGGCGGGCCGCGGCAAGACCGAGTGCGGACTGCACACCTGATGAGCGATCGCCCGGCTGGGGCCGCAGACGAAGAAGGACCCGGGGTGAACCGGGGAGACGGGCGCCGAGGAGGAGGGCCGATCATGACCACCACGACCGAGGCGGACGGGACCGCCGGGCCGGACGGACGGACCGCACCCGCCGCGAGCACGGAGGGCACGGACACCGCCGGAGCCGCCGGCAGCCCGTACGCCCTGTCGCACCTGGACGCGCTGGAGTCCGAGGCCGTGCACATCTTCCGCGAGGTGGCGGGCGAGTTCGAGCGGCCGGTGATCCTCTTCTCCGGCGGCAAGGACTCCATCGTCATGCTCCACCTGGCGCTGAAGGCCTTCGCCCCCGCCGCCGTCCCGTTCTCCCTGCTCCATGTGGACACCGGGCACAACTTCCCCGAGGTGCTGGACTTCCGCGACCGCACCGTCGCCGAGCACGGTCTGCGCCTCCATGTGGCGTCCGTCCAGGAGTTCATCGACGCGGGGAAGCTCCGCGAGCGCCCGGACGGCACCCGCAACCCGCTGCAGACCGTCCCGCTGCTGGACGCCATCGAACGGAAACGCTTCGACGCCGTCTTCGGCGGCGGCCGGCGCGACGAGGAGAAGGCCCGCGCCAAGGAGCGGGTGTTCTCCCTGCGCGACGAGTTCGGCGGCTGGAACCCGCGCCGCCAGCGCCCCGAGCTGTGGCAGCTCTACAACGGCCGCCACTCCCCCGGCGAGCACGTCCGCGTCTTCCCGCTCTCCAACTGGACCGAGCTGGACGTGTGGCAGTACATCGCCCGGGAGAAGATCGAGCTCCCCGCCATCTACTACGCCCACGAGCGGGAGGTCTTCGCCCGCGACGGCATGTGGCTCGCCCCCGGCGAGTGGGGCGGCCCCAAGGACGGCGAGCGGACCGAGACCCGAAGGGTGCGCTACCGCACGGTCGGCGACATGTCCTGCACCGGGGCCGTGGACTCCGATGCCGACACCATCGAGGCCGTCATCACCGAGATCGCCGCCTCCCGGCTCACCGAGCGGGGCGCCACCCGCGCCGACGACAAGCTGTCCGAGGCCGCCATGGAGGACCGCAAGCGCGAGGGGTACTTCTAACCATGAGCAGCACCGACACACCCGCCGCCGCGGCCGCGGCGGCCGCCGCCGAGAGCCTGACCGCCGCCGGCGAGGCCGCCACGCTGCTGCGGTTCGCCACCGCCGGCAGCGTCGACGACGGCAAGTCCACCCTGGTGGGCCGGCTCCTGCACGACTCCAAGTCCGTCCTGGCGGACCAGCTGGAGGCCGTCGAGCACGCCTCCCGCAACCGCGGCCAGGAAGCCCCCGACCTCGCGCTGCTCACGGACGGGCTGCGGGCGGAGCGCGAGCAGGGCATCACCATCGACGTGGCCTACCGCTACTTCGCCACCCCGCGCCGCCGGTTCATCCTCGCCGACACCCCCGGCCATGTGCAGTACACCCGGAACATGGTCACCGGGGCGTCGACGGCCGAACTGGCCGTCGTCCTCGTCGACGCCCGCAACGGCGTCGTGGAGCAGACCCGCCGGCACGCCGCCGTCGCCGCGCTGCTCCGGGTGCCGCATGTCGTCCTCGCCGTCAACAAGATGGACCTCGTCGGCTACGAGGAGTCCGTCTTCGCCCGGATCGCCGGGGAGTTCACGGCCTACGCGGCCGCGCTCGGCGTCCCGGAGATCACCGCCATCCCGATCTCCGCGCTGGCCGGGGACAACGTGGTCACCCCGTCCGCCACCATGGACTGGTACGGCGGCCCGACCGTCCTGGAGCACCTGGAGACGGTGCCCGTCACCGACGACCCGTCGGGTGACCCGGTGCGCTTCCCCGTCCAGTACGTCATCCGCCCGCAGACCCCCGAACACCCCGACTACCGGGGTTACGCCGGCCAGCTGGCCTCCGGGGTGCTGCGGGTGGGAGACCCGGTGACCGTGCTGCCGTCCGGCCGCACCAGCACCGTCACGGCCATCGACGCCCTCGGGGAGAACGTGGACGCGGCCTGGTCGCCGCAGTCCGTCACCGTCCTCCTCGACGACGACCTCGACATCTCGCGCGGCGACATCATCGTCACCACCGCGACCGCCCCGGCCGTCACCCAGGACGTCGAGGCGACCGTCTGCCATCTGCACGACCGGCCGCTGGCCGTCGGCGACCGGGTGCTGCTCAAGCACACCACCCGCACGGTCAAGGCGATCGTCAAGGACATCCCGTCCCGGCTGGCGCTCAGCGAGCCCGACGAGCACGGCGGTCTCGCGCGCCACCCGGCGCCGGGCGAGCTGGCGGCCAACGACATCGGCCGGATCGTGCTGCGCACCTCCGAGCCGCTCGCCCTCGACGCCTACGCCGACTCGCGCCGCACCGGATCGTTCCTGCTGATCGACCCGGCGGACGGTACGACCCTCACGGCGGGCATGGCCGGCGACGCGTTCACCGAGTCCGCGAACGGCACCGCGCGGGCCGCGGACGGCGCGGCCGACGACGGCTGGGACTTCTGACCGTGACCACCACGGCCCGTCCCGCCACCGAGAGCTGGTCGACCTTCGCCAAGGAGGGCGGCCGGGTCGGCAGCGGCGCCCTCGGCAGTGGCGAGGGCGGCGTCGGGCGATGTGCCCGCGGCTGACCCCGCGCACCGCACCCGCACCGTCCCCGACCCCGCCGCCCCGCCGGGCGCGCCGCCACCCGCACCGAGCCCGGCCGCCCCCGAGAGGACACCCCTCCCGTGCCTGCCGACCACCCGCCCGCCCGGGGGCCGCGCCGCACCCGCCGGGGCACCGCCCCGGCACCGGTACGCCACCGCGGCCGTCGCCGCTGCGCTCGCCGCGCTGCTGGCCGTCACGCTCGGCGCCTGCGGCTACGGCTCCCGGGCCGAGGCCGGCGGCGTCGCGAAGGTGCAGCCGCGCGGTGAACGCACGGGCGGGCTGGACGAGGTACGGCTGGGCTACTTCGCCAACGTCACCCACGCCACCGCGCTCGTCGGCGACCGGGAGGGCTTCTTCCAGAAGGAGCTGGGCGGGACCGAGGTGACCGCGCAGGTGTTCGGCGCCGGCCCGTCCGCCGTCGAGGCGCTGAACGCGGGATCCGTGGACATCGCCTGGCTCGGCCCCTCCCCCTCCGTCAACGGCTACACCAAGGCCGGCGGCCGGAACCTCCGGATCATCTCCGGCTCGGCCTCCGGCGGGGTCTCCCTCGTCGCACACCCCGACCGGGTGAGCGGCCTGGACGACCTGCGCGGCAAGCGGATCGCCACACCCCAGCTCGGCAACACCCAGGACGTGGCGCTGCTCCACTACCTCGCGGGGAAGGGCCTGCGGGTCGATCCGGACAGCGGCGAGGGCGAGGCGACCGTGCTGCGCATCGACAACAAGGAGACCCCGGCCTTCTTCCGGCGCGGAGACATCGACGCCGCCTGGGTGCCGGAGCCCACCGCCTCGCAGCTCACCGCCCAGGGCGGCAGGGTCCTGCTGGACGAGCGGGACCTGTGGGAGGACGGCCGGCACGTCATCACCACCATGGTCGTCTCGCAGCGGTTCCTCGCCCGGCACCCGGAGGCGGTGGAGGCCGTGCTGCGCGGCTCCGTGAAGGCCAACGCCTGGATCGGGAGCCACCCGGAGGAGGCCAGGACCTCGCTCAACACCGCGCTGGAGCGGCAGGGCGGCAAGGCCCTGGCGCCCGAGGTGCTCGACCCCGCGTTCGAGCACATCGAGGTGCTCGACGACCCGCTCGCCGCCACCCTCGCCCGCCAGGCCGAACACGCCGAGCGGGCCGGGCTGCTGGAGAAGCCCGATCTGCGCGGCATCTACGACCTGAGGCTCCTCAACAAGGTGCTGGCGGAGCGGGGCGCGCGGAAGGTCTCCGCCGCCGGCCTGGGCTCCGGCTGACCGGCACCGCCGTATCAGCACCGCCCGCACCGGCACCGTCCACCGCAGCGCCGAACCCGTCCCCCGGAGGTGACACCGATGGCCACCACGCTCCTCGCGCCGCACACCGAGGCCCCGGCCGACCACGCCGTACGGCTCGATCACGTGTCCAAGTCGTTCGGCCGCGGCGGCGGCCGCCAGCTCGTCCTGGACGACATCAGCCTCGATGTGGCGAACGGCGAGTTCGTCTGTCTGCTGGGCGCGTCGGGCTGCGGGAAGTCCACGCTGCTCAACCTGGTGGCGGGGCTCGACCGGCCCACCTCCGGGGAGATCGGCGTCCCCCACGGCCGGCCCGCCCTGATGTTCCAGGAGCACGCCCTGTTCCCGTGGCTCACCGCGGGACGCAACATCGAACTGGCCCTGCGCCTGCGGGGCGTGCCGAAGGCGGACCGGCGCCCGGAGGCCGAGCGGCTGCTGGAGCTGGTCCGGCTGAAGGGCGCGTACGGCAAGCGGGTGCACGAACTGTCCGGCGGGATGCGGCAGCGGGTGGCGCTGGCCCGGGCGCTGGCCCAGGACAGCAACCTGCTGCTGATGGACGAGCCGTTCGCGGCCCTCGACGCCATCACGCGCGACGTGCTGCACGAGGAGCTGACCCGGATCTGGACCGAGACGAACCTCTCCGTCCTCTTCGTCACCCACAACGTGCGCGAGGCGGTCCGGCTCGCGCAGCGCGTGGTGCTGCTGTCCTCCCGCCCCGGCCGGATCGCCCGGGAGTGGCAGGTGGACATCCCGCAGCCGCGCCGGATCGAGGACGCGGGGGTGGCCCGGCTCTCCGTGGAGATCACCGAACAACTGCGGGGGGAGATCCGCCGGCATGGCCAGCACTGACACCCGGGGCGGTGCGGACGGCACCGGGGGCGCCTCCCCCTCCCAGTCGTCCGCGGCCGCCTCCGCGAACGGCTCCCCGAACGGTTCCCCGAACGACCTGGAGGGGCTGGAGGCCGGTCTCGACGCCCTGGAGACGCACACCGCGTCCCGGGTGCCGTTCGGCCGGCTCCTGCTCGACAAGGTGCTGCCGCCGGTCGTCGCGATCGTCATCGTGCTGGCGCTGTGGCAGCTCGCGTACGTCCTGGAGATCAAGCCGCACTACCAGCTGCCCGGGCCGCTGGACGTCTGGAACGCCCTGGCCGACGAGTGGTACAAGGGCACGATCCTCGGCGTGGTCTGGAACAGCGTCTCCCGGGGCGCGCTGGGCTTCGCCGCCTCGCTGGCCATCGGCACCCCGCTGGGCCTGATCGTGGCCCGGGTGAAGCCGGTGCGGGCGGCGATCGGGCCGATCCTGTCCGGGCTGCAGTCGCTGCCGTCGGTCGCCTGGGTGCCCGCCGCCATCATCTGGTTCGGCCTCTCGGACGCGACGATCTACACGGTGGTGCTGCTGGGCGCCGTGCCGTCGATCGCGAACGGCCTGGTCGCGGGCGTGGACCGGATCCCGCCGCTGTATCTGCGCGCCGGGCAGGTCATCGGCGCCACCGGGCTCAGGGGGGTACGGCATGTGCTGCTGCCCGCCGCGATGCCCGGCTACATCTCCGGCCTCAAGCAGGGCTGGGCGTTCTCCTGGCGCGCCCTGATGGCCGCCGAACTGATCGCCAAGTCACCGGAGCTGGGAGTCGGCCTGGGACAGCTCCTGGAAACGGGCCGGGTCTACCAGGACATGCCGCTGGTGCTCGGCGCCATCACTCTCATCCTCGTCGTCGGCATCGGCATCGAACTGCTCGTCTTCGCGCCCGTCGAACGCCGCGTGCTGCGCAGCCGCGGCCTGATCGCCGGCGCCCGCTGAACGGACACCCGCCACCATGAACCCGCAGCCCCTCCCGCACGGCACCTCCGCCGCCCCCACCCTGGTGATCACCGCCCACGGCAGCCGCGACCCGCGCCACGCCGAGACCGTCACCGCGCTCGCCGAGCGCGTCCGCTCCCTGCGGCCGGGCCTGCGCGTCGAGACGGGCTACCTGGACTTCTGCGCCCCGAGCGTGCCGCGGCTGCTGGACCGGCTGGCCGCGGAGGGCGTCCGCGAGGTCATCGCGCTCCCGCTGCTGCTGACCCGGGCCTTCCACGCCAAGTCCGACATCCCCGGGGTGCTGGGCGAGGCCCGCGCGCGGCTGCCCCGCCTCACCATCACCCAGGCGGACGTCCTCGGCCCGTCCCCGCTCCTTCTCAACGCCCTCGAACAGCGCCTGTACGAAGCCGGACTGGCCCCGGACGACCGCGCGTCGACCGGAATCGTCCTGGCCTCGGCGGGCTCCTCCGACCCGGAGGCGATCGCAGTGATCGCAGCAATCGCGCGGGAGTGGCGGCGCACCGGTTGGTGCGCCGTGCGGCCTGCGTTCGCCTCCGCTCAGCTCCCCCGTACGGCGGACGCCGTCCGCGCCCTGCGCGCGGACGGGGCCCGCCGGGTGGCGGTGGCCCCGTACGTCATCGCCCCGGGCCGCCTCCCGGACCGCATCGCGGCGGGCGCGCGGGAGGGGGGCGCGGACGTCCTGGCCGACGTCCTCGGCCCGGACGAGCGGCTGGCGCGGCTGCTCCTCGCCCGCTACGACGAGTCCCGCGCGGCCCGCCCGGCCCTCACGGCGCTGAGCGCCTGACCGGCCCGCCGCACGCTGCCCCGTGCCGTTGTCCCCAGCGGCCGGGCGGCAAGACCCCTCCCCGTCACCGGCCGAAATCCGCCTTCCGGACGGGGCGGTACGGCGGTAGGGAGAGGGAGGGGCAGGGGGACTGGTGATCCTGCCGGGCGGAGGGCCTCATGCGGATCCAGGTACTCGGGCCGGTCTCGGCGTGGCGGGACGGTGTGCCGCTGGCTCTCGGCTCGCCCCAGCGCCGCGCCGTCCTCGCTCTGCTGGCCGTGTCCCGTGGCCTGCGACTGCCCTTCTCCGGGCTGGCGGACGCCCTGTGGGGAGAGCGGTTCCCGGTGAGCGCGGCGAACGTCGTGCAGACCCACATCAAGCACTTGCGGCACCTGCTGGAACCCGAGCGGCCGCCGAGAGCGCCCAGCGCCGTACTGCCCCGGCTCGGTGACGGCTACGCGCTGCGCGTGCCGGACGACGTCGTCGATCTGCTGCGCTTCCGCGGCCTGGTCGCCGCGGCGGACACCGCACGGCGCGACGGTGACGAGGAGCGGGCCGCCGCGCTGCTGGCCGGGGCGCTCGGCGTGTGGCAGCAGCCGCCCCTGGCCGACCTGCCGTTCCTCGCCGCGCATCCGGCGGTCGTCGCGCTGGCCGAGGAGCGCCGCGGCGTGGTGGCCCGGTTCGGCGACGTCATGATCGCTGCGGGCAGGAGCTCCGAGGCGCTCCCCGTCCTGGAAGAGGCCGCCGCCGCGCAGCCCCTGGACGAGGACGCCCAGACCCGTCTGATCCGTGCGTACGAGGCCGTCGGCCGGCGCGACCAGGCGGTCGCCGTGTACCGGCGGAGCCACCGCCGGCTGGCCGACGAACTCGGCGTCGACCCCGGGCCCGGGCTGTCCGAGGCGTTCGCCGCCGTACTGCGCCGCCGCCCCGGGCCCCCGCTTCCGGCCGCTCGCGGAACAGCGGCTCGGCTCCGGGTGGCCCGACAGTCGCGCCCCCACCCGGTCACCCGCCCGCTCACCGGCGGAGTCCCCACCCGCTCGCCCGCCCGCTCAGCCGCCCGCTCACCGGCGCAGTTACCCGCCGACGTGCCCGGCTTCTCCGGCCGGGACGCCGAACTGTCGGCTCTCGACCGCCTGTCGGCCGCGGCGGAGGCGAACCCGACGACGATGGCCGTCTCGGTGCTCTCGGGCACCGCCGGAGTGGGCAAGACCGCCCTGGCCGTCCGCTGGGCGCACCGGGCCCGGGCCCGGTTCCCCGACGGCCAGCTCTACGTCAACCTGCGCGGATACGACCCGGACCACCCCCTGGGGCCCGGCGATGCCCTCACCCGCTTCCTCACCGTCCTCGGGGTCGCCCCGGACGCGATCCCGCTCGACGTCGACGAGCGTGCGAGCCGGTACCGGACCGAAATGGCCGAGCGGCGGATGCTGGTGGTCCTGGACAACGCCCTGTCCGAGGAACAGGTCCGCCCCCTGCTCCCGGGCTCGGCGTCCTGTTCCGTCCTGGTCACCAGCCGGGACAGCCTGGCCGGCCTGGTGGTCCTGCACGGCGCCCGCCGGATCGCGCTGCGCCCGCTCCCGACGCCCGACGCGCTCACCCTGCTGCGGACGCTCATCGGCGCGCGGGTCACCGCCGAGCCGGGCCCGGCGGCGGCCCTGGCCGCGCAGTGCGTCGGACTCCCGCTGGCCCTGCGGATCGCGGCCGAGCTCGCCGCCGGACGCCCGGAACTGCCCCTGGCGCACCTGGTGACCGAACTGACGGACGAGCAGCGGCGACTGGACCACCTGGACACGGGCGGCGACCCGCGCGCCGCGGTCCAGACCGTGTTCTCCTGGTCGTACCGGCGTCTGCCCGCCCACGTGGCCCGCACCTTCCGGCTGCTCAGCCTGCACCCCGGACCGGACATCGACGCCCACGCCGTCGCCGCCCTGACCGGCGACATGCCCCACCCACCGGACGGCGAACGGGACCACGGGCCGGACCAGACGCGAGCCGCCGCCCCCGACGGCCCGGCCCGGTCCGCCGGAACGCTGGCCCTGCTCGCCCGCGCCCACCTCCTCCAGCCGGCCGGGCCCGGCCGGTACGGCACGCACGACCTGCTGCGCGCCTACGGCTACCGCCTCACCCGCGCGCATGACTCCGGCACCGACCGGCAAGCCGCCCTGACCCGGCTCTTCGACCACTACCTGAGCACGGCCGCGGTCGCCATGGAGGCGCTGTACCCGGCCGAAGGACATCACCGGCCCGCGGTCCCCTCCCCCGTCCACGCCCCGCCGATCGCGGGCGACCCGCACGCGGCACGGGCCTGGCTGGACACCGAACGCCCCACGCTGGCCGCGATCTGCGCGGTCGCCGCGGGCCGCGGCAGCCCGCGGCACGCCGTACAGCTGGCGGCCGTACTCTTCCGCCACCTCGACGCCGGCCATCACACCGAGGCGCTGGAAATCCACCACCATGCCCTGCGCGCCGCCGAGCGGACCGGCGACACGAAGGGGCAGGCCCACGCGCTGACCAATCTCGGCTGCGTGTACTGGCGGATCGCCGACGCCGCTTCGGCCGCGGACCACCTCGTACGGGCCCTGGACCTGCACCGGCGTACGGACGACCGCGCGGGACAGGCCAGGACCCTGTCCAACCTCGGCAACGTCCACTGGCGCCGGGGCCGCCTGCACGAGGCCGCCCGCTGCCACCGGCAGGCCCTCACCCTCTACCGGGACACCGGGGACCAGGTGGGCCGGGCACGCACCCTGACCAACCTCGGCAACGTTTTCCTGCGGCTGGGCGACCACGATCAGGCGGTCGGCCACCAGCGGCAGGCCCTCGCCCTGCACGACCTCACCGGTGACCGGATCGGCCGCGCCCGCACCCTCTCCCACCTCGGCAACGCCCTCCTGCGGCTGGGCCGTTGCGACCAGGCGGCCATCCACCAGCAGCAGGCCGTCGGCCTCTTCAGAGAACTCGGGCACCCCGGCGGCGAGGCGTACGCGCTGTCCGGCCTCGGCGACATCCGGCTGCGGCAGGGCGCGTTCGAGACCGCGGCCGGACACCAGCGGCGGGCCCTCGACCTGTTCCGGGAGAACGGGGAACGCTACGGCGAGGCGTCCGCGCTCAACGGCCTCGCCGAGGCGCTGTACGGGATCGGCCACTACGACGAGGCACTGGCCCACCATTCCACCGCCCTGATGGTCGCGGCCGTCACCGGCGAGCAGGACCAGCTGGGCCGCGCCCGCGCGGGCGCCGAGCGGATCCGCCTCGCCCGGGAGCCCCGGGCCGGTACCGCCTCGTCCAGCGCGCCGGGCCCGTGAGCCCGCTTCTTGGCTCGGCCGGCAGGGGTGGGCCCGCCCGAGCAGGGCGTGCCCGCGTACGGGCGGGCTCACCGTCACCGGCCGGCTGACCTGACCTGCCTCAGGGGCTGGTGTCGAGCGCGACGGCCACGTCGCCGATGGTCAGCGGGAACCACGGGTCCACGGTGCCGGCCGGGGTCGCCGCCCCGGTGAGCACGTCGACGGTGTAGAAGGTCGTCAGCGTGCTGCTGGGCGGCGTGATGGCGGCGAAGCCCGTGGCCGAGACGGTCTTGCCGTTGACCAGGTCGCTGTAGATGTCGAAGCCCGCGTTGGGGCCGGCGTTCACACCGAGCTTGCCGGTGGCGGCCAGCGTGCCGTTGTTGGCCGGCGACTGGACGACGATCTGGTCCGTGGTCGTGTTGATGTCGAACAACGTGGTCGCGGTGTCCGCGTTCAGGTCGTTGTTCGTGTAGGCGGCGGCCGTGACGCCCCTGGACACGTTTTCGCTGCCCGGCGTGGACAGGATGGAGTCCTCGACGGTGTGCCCGGCGGCGGGGGAGGCGCCCGCGGTCTTGTCGTCGATGTTGTGGCGGAGGTTCTGCCCGTTGTCGCTGATCACCCGCAGCCGGTTGGCGGCCGGGTTGAAGTCGACCCCGAAGTTCGTGCCGTACAGCGGGATGGTGAGCTGGGAGACCTTGGTGACGACCACGTCGGTGGTCTGGGGCGGGGTCTTGATCGTATAGATGCCGCCCTGGTCGCCGACGCCGTACATGAGGCCGTTCTGGACGCGGAAGTCGATGCCGACGAGGACGGTGTCACCGCTGAGCCCCTTGATGACCCGGACCCAGTCGAGCACGTCGGGTCTGTCGGTGGTGAACATGGCCATCCGGCTGCCGTCACTCGTGATCGCGAACGCCTGCAGGCCGGCGGCCTGGCTCTTGGCCGTGCTGCTGCTGGGGGCGGCGACCGTGAGGGCCACCGCGGTGGACGCGACCGCCACGGTCGCGGCCAGCTTCTTCCTGATCCCTGCTGTCATCGTGCTTCCTCCCGGTGGGCGTGGCGTGGCGCGGGTCGCGCACGATTCCGCCTGGCCGACTCGTTGATCCGGCGAGCACAACCTAGGAACCGGGACTGGACACCCACTGGACGGCGATTGAACGCCCTGACCGGCAGGCAACAGGGCTGCTGGGCAGGGAGCGTTGTCGTCCAGGTGCGCTGTCGTCCGGGCCGTTCGGTGACGCGACTTCGTCACCGCCCTCGCCGGACTCCCCCGCGATCGCCGTCTCCAAAGCGACGGTGCCCGTCATGCCATGCCCGGCATCCCCCGCATGCACCACCTCGCCCTCGCCGGGTGATGGAGACGAGCAGTTCACCCGGCACGTCGGGAGATCAGTTGCGGGACAACCCTCAGCCGCTCAGCAACGCCGCGAGACGGACGGCGGTCTTCTCGCCCGCCCGTTGCTTGATCAGGCCTTCCTTGGCCGCCGCACGAAACCTGACCGCCGTGCTGTTCTCCCGGTCCCGTGTCACCAGCGCGGTGACGACGACGGGATTCATGCCGCCGACGCCACCGCCAGCGACGACGCGGATCGTCTTCCGGTCCCCGCCGGGCTCGATCTGCGCGGGTTCCACGGCTCGCCCGGCTCCTCCCAGCACGTCGGCGGCACGCTTGACGGCGTCGTCGAACGGCACGGGGATGACCAGCTCGATCTCGTGGACGTTCTTCTTCATCGGCTTGGCCGCACG
Source organism: Streptomyces sp. MNU89 (assembly GCF_020982505.1). Taxonomy (NCBI): domain Bacteria; kingdom Bacillati; phylum Actinomycetota; class Actinomycetes; order Kitasatosporales; family Streptomycetaceae; genus Streptomyces; species Streptomyces sp. MNU89. The sequence continues at coordinate 1,614,662 of NZ_JAJKLL010000001.1, forward strand.
CCCGGTCAAGCGGCCGCCGCCCCCGGCAACGGCACCCAGAGCAGCAAGCTCTCCGGCCAGGATCTCGTCCTCACTCCGGTCCACGCGCCCCACCCTCCCGCTGCTTCACTGCCCGGACTTCCCGGGCGGCCGGCCACAGGGGCCTGCCCGATGGCGGTCCCCGCGTCCTCGCTCCGGCCCACCCACCGGACCGTATCGCGGCAGACGCCGGGGGACGATCACGGGCCGCTCCTCACCCGCTCCGTTGTCCTCCGGTCCGCAGGCATGCGCCGCCGTCCGCTCACGCTTCCGACGGTGCGAACTCGCCCGCCGTGACACCGCGTATGAGTGCGCTGAGCGCGCCGGGGGTGGTCCTGAGAACGACCTCCGGCTCGTCGCTCTCCCGCAACCGGAGCGTGCCACGGCCGGTGTCAGTCCCTCCCCCTACGTTGCCTCCATGAGCGAATACGTACTGACGGCAGGCGCCTGGCTCGGAGCGTGGGCGTGGGACGAGGTGGTCCCGGAACTGCGGGCGGCCGGGCACGGTGTGCACCCCCTGACGCTGTCCGGACTGGCCGACAAGAAGGGTGTGCCCGCCGGGCAGCAGACACACGTCCAGGACATTGTCGGGGAGATCGAACGATGGGATCTGCGCGATGTCGTGCTGGTCGGGCACAGCTACTCGGGCATCCCGGCCGGCCAGGCCGCCGAGCGGATCGGGGACCGGCTGGCCCGGGTGGTCTTCGTGGACTCCAACGTCCCGGCCGACGGCGAGTCGTTCGTCTCCGCCTGGCCGGACGGCAGGGCGATGGTCGAGGCGGCGATCGCCGCGAACGAGGGCTTCTGGCCGGTCCCCGACGCGGACGAATTCGCCAGCCAAGGGCTCAGCCCTGGGCAGATCGCCCGGATCACGGCCGACGGGAGTCCGCACCCGGGCGCCACGCTCACCGAACCGGCCGTGCTGGCGCGCCCGCTCGGCGAACTCCCCGCGACGTACATCAAGTGCCTGCTCGACTGGCCCGAGCCGAGCCCCGACGTGGCCGAGCTGCTCAAGAGCGAACGGTGGCAGCTGGTCACGATGGACACAGGCCACTGGCCCATGTTCTCCCAGCCGCGCGAACTGGCCCGGATACTCCTCGCCGCGGCAGGGCCCGGCGACTGAGCCGGAGCGAGCGATCACACACGGAACGAGTACAGGTGTTAGGGTTGGTACATGTCCATGAGACGCACCAATGTCTACGCAGACCCGGAAGACCTGGCTCTGATCAAGGAAGCCGCAAACCGCCGAGGCATCCCGGAAGCCGAGATCATTCGTGAAGGGATCCACCTGGCGGCCATGGCGAACCGTGTCTGGGACGAGCCTCTGGAGTGGCCCACCTTCGACGGCAGCGGGGAGCCCGTCACGAGCGCGGAAGTGACGTCGGCTGTCGCTGACGGAGCTGCCGACCGGTGATCGTGATTGCCGACACCTCCGGCATTATCGCGGCCTCCGACCGGAAGTCCGACGATTCCCTGGGCTGCCGGACGGTCCTGCAGGAGGCGGGTACCGTCATCATCTCCCCGCTCGTACTGGCCGAGGTCGACCACATGGCCAAGGTGCGCTTCGGCCCCCCCGCACGTGCCGAGATCATCAGTTTCCTTCTTGCGCAGGTCCGGCGACTGCGCTTCCAGGTTCCCCAGATCGATGGTGAGATTCTGGACACGGCCCACAGCGTTCAACAGCGATACAAGGGTCTTGATCTCGACCTCGCCGACGCGGTGAACACCGCATTGGCGGCCGAGTACCGAACAGATACCGTCCTGACGCTCGACCGCCGCGATTTCCGCGCTGTCCGCCCGCTTACCCCTCACTCGTCCTTCCGCTTGCTGCCCGACGACTGGTGAGCGGACGACTGGGACGACTGCTGCGGCTCTGTGTCGGCTTGCCGCGCGGTGTGCGCTTCAGGGCGGCAGCAGCAGCGCAGCGCGCCGCATGGGCTGAGTCGCCGGGGTTTCCGAGCCCGGTTCAGCCACCGGCACTGTGAGGTGACCCGATGCCGGAGCGGTTCACCCGATGGTTCGGTCCCAGCATCCGCTTACGTCGATATTGACTTGGCCGCCCCGCCCGCACGGTGCTGGGATGGCCGGATGGACACCGCCGCGATACTCGCCCTCTACGATGACCAGATGCGCCGGGGTGCGCCCGCCGACTCCGCCGGGGCCCGGGTCGAGCGGGTCGGTGACGTGGTGCGGCAGCTCGGGGCGGAAGGCGACTGGAACTGCGTGCTCTGGTCGGACCTCGGCGCCGACTCCGCCGATGCGGCCATCGCCGCCCAGATCCGCCATTTCGCCTCGCTTGGGCAGGAGTTCGAGTGGAAGCTGTACGGCCACGACCGGCCCGCCGATCTCGGCGAGCGGCTGCGCGCGGCGGGGTTGATTCCCGAGCCGGAGGAGACCCTGATGGTCGCCCCGACGCAGGAGTTGAGCACCGCCGTCGAGCTGCCCGACGGGCTTTCCCTGCGGCCGGTGACCGACTCGGACGGGGTGGAGCTGATGGTGCGCGTCCACGAAGAGGTGTTCGGGCCGGGCCGGTCGCTGCGGCAGCATCTGACCGCACAGCTCCCGGAACAGCCGGAGACCGTGGTGATGACCGTCGTCATGGCCGGTGAGCTGCCCGTCTCATCGGCCCGGCTGGAACTGTACCCGGGCACGGACTTCGCCGGACTGTGGGGCGGCGGCACCCTGCCCGCCTGGCGGGGCCGGGGCGTCTACCGGGCCCTGGTCGCACACCGCGCCCGGATCGCCGCCGAACGCGGCTACCGCTATCTCCAGGTGGACGCCTCCGACGAGAGCCGCCCGATCCTGCGGCGTCTCGGCTTCACCGCCCTGAGCACGACCACCCCGTACGTCTTCCGGCCCTGACAGGCGGCGGCTCGGGCATACACGTATCCGGACCGGCCGCAGCGGATCCCGGGCACCGCACAACGCCCCGGGCTCGCGAGCGATGCCGCACGCTCCCACCCGAGCGGGTGTCACGGCATCAGCGGCTTTCCCCGGCCATCCACCCTCTCCCGGCGGGCACCGGCACGGCAACGGCTGATCCTGTCCGATAACCAGTCGTCGGCATCGGGCACCCTCTAGGGTCCCCATCTGTGACCGGACTCTCCTCATCCCACCGGGCGACAGCCGACGCCTACGATGCCGTTGCCGTCCTCTACGCGGAACTCTTCCGCGACGCCCTCGACGCTCTGCCGCTGGACCGTGCGGTGCTCGCCGCGTTCGCCGAAACGGTGCGGACCGCCGGCTCCGGGCCCGTCGCCGAGCTGGGATGCGGCCCCGGACATCTCACGGCTCACCTGCAGGAGTTGGGACTGGACGTCTTCGGCGTCGACCTGTCGCCGGTGATGATCGGCCTCGCCCGCGAGGCATACCCGGACCTGCGGTTCGAGGTCGGTTCCATGGACGCCCTGGACCTGCCCGACGGCCGGCTGCACGGCGTCGTGTCCTGGTACTCGGTCATTCACGCCCCGCCGCGGGACGTGCCCCGGTACTTCGCCGAGTTCCGCCGGGTCCTCGCGCCCGGAGGGACGCTGCTGCTCGCCTTCTTCGAGTCGGAGGGCGAGCCGGTCACGGCGTTCGACCACAAGGTGACGACGGCCTACCGATGGCCGGTCGACGGTCTCGCGGGGCCGGCCGCCGAGGCCGGCTTCACCGAGGTCGGCCGGATGCTGCGGGAACCGCTGGAGGGGGAACGATTCCGCCAGGGGCGCCTGCTGATGCGCGCGGGGAAGTGACGCGGGGTGACGCGTGCCGCGATCGACGGCACGCGACACCCCGGAGCTGGCGGTCTCGCCGCGCAGTGGGGCCCCGGCCCGGAGCGGCCCCCGGTCCTACTCGCCCGATCGGGAGGACTGCTCCGCCCCGTCACTCCGCCACACGGCTGTCAGAGCGGCGATCGTCTCCGCCGTCCAGGCCTCCGCGGCCGCCTTGTCGATGCCGAGCCCGGTGAGCGGGCCCGCGCCGTCCTCGAACTCCAGCAGGGCCAGCAGGATGTGCTCGGTGCCGATGTAGTTGTGGCCGAGCCGGAGCGCCTGCCGGTAGGTCAGTTCGAGGGCCTTGCGCGCGTCCCCGTCGTACGGGATGAGGTCGGGCACCGGGCCGGACGCGGGCGGCAGCGCCTCCGTCGCCGCCTGCCGCACGGCGTCCAGCGGTACGCCCTGGCCGGTGATCGCCTTGGCGCCGAGCCCTTCGGGTTCCGCCAGCAGGCCCAGGAGCAGATGGGCCGGGCCGATGGTGTCGCTGCCGGCCGCGCGGGCCTCGTTCTGGGCGGCCATCACCACGTTCTTGGCGCGCGGGGTGAACCGGCTGAAGCCCTGGCTCGGGTCGAGGTCCTGGGCCTCGCCCGACCCCTTCGGCACGAAGCGCTTCTGTGCCGCCTGCCGGGTCACGCCCATGCTGCGGCCGATGTCCGTCCAGGAGGCGCCCGAGCGGCGCGCCTGGTCCACGAAGTGGCCGATCAGGTGGTCGGCCACGTCTCCGAGATGGTCCGCCGCGACGACCGCGTCGGTGAGCTGTTCCAGCGCGTCGGAGTGGGTCTTCTTGATCGCGTCGATGAGGTCGTCGAGCCGGACGGGATGCGTCATGCGTACGGGTTCCGTCATGAGGCAACCCTAGGTTGACAGTTCATGGGCGTCAACCTTGCGTTGACAGTCGCTCCGGGCCCCTCCCGCACCAGCCCGCCCTGCGGCCCGATACGCCAACCCCGCTCAGAGGCCGCCCGGTTGGCCGAGCGCCGCCGGACGCGACCGAAGCGGGGCGCTTGGCGGCCGACGCGCCGAGACCCCGCGCGTGAGCCCGGTCGCCACCCCCGGGAAGAGGTGACGGCCGGGCTCCGGCGGGATGTGGACGAGCTGTTACTCGACGACCTTCAGCAGCCGGTTCGGGGTGGAACCGGTCGCGTTGGTGATGGCACCGGCAGTGGCACCGCTGCTCAGGGCACTCGCGACCTGGGCCGGGGTGGCGCCGGTGTGGCGGCCCAGGTAGATGGCGGCGGCCCCGGCGACATGCGGGCTGGCCATGGAGGTACCGGAGATGGTGTTGGTGGAGGAGTCGCTGCTCCGCCAGGCCGAGGTGATGGAGGAGCCGGGTGCGTAGATGTCCACCACACTGCCGTAGTTGGAGTAGTACGGCTCCGAGTCGCTGCTGGTGCTGGCGGCGACGGTGATCGCCTCCTGGACCCGTGCCGGTGAGTAGTTGGCGGCGTTGGCCGCCGAGTTGCCCGCCGCCACGGCGAAGGTGACGCCCGAGGCGATCGCGGAGCGCACGGCCGCGTCCAGGGCCGCGTCGGCCCCGCCGCCGAGGCTCATATTGGCCACGGACGGTCCGGTGGCGTTCCGCTGGACCCAGTCGATGCCTGCGACGACACCGGCGGTGGTGCCGGAGCCGTTGTTGTCGAGCACGCGGACGGCGACGATCTTCGCCTTCTTGGCGACACCGTGCGCCGCGCCGGCGACGGTGCCCGCCACATGAGTCCCATGCCCGTGGCCGTCGGTGGCGGAGTTGTCGCCGTCGATGGCGTCGTAGCCGAGGCTGGCACGGCCCCCGAAGTCCTGGTGGGTGACGCGCACCCCGGTGTCGATGACGTAGACGGTCACGCCCTCGCCGGCGCTGTCCGGATAGTTGTAGACGCCGTCCCGCGACCGGGAGGTCTGGTCGATCCGGTCCAGACCCCAGGACGGCGGGTTGACCTGGGAGCCGGTGATGCGGAAGGTCTTGTTCTGCACCACCTTGTCGACGGCCGGGTCGGCGGCGAGGCGTCTCGCCTCGGTCTCGCTGAGGCCGGTGGCGGAGAAGCCGTCCAGGGCGGTGTAGTTGTGGTCGAGCTTGCCGCCGTAGGTCTTGGCCAGCTCCTTCTTGCCGGTGGCCTTCAGGGTCTTGGCGGCGGCGCCGTCCTTGAGCAGGACGACGTAGCTGCCGTCGATGGCGGTCTTGGCATCTGCACCGTAGATCTTGCCCTCGGCCGGGGCGGGGGCGGCTCCGGCGGGGACGGCCGCGAGGCCGGTGCCCGCGACGGCCGCGGTGGCGGCTATGGCGACGGTGAGGCGGCGCAGAGCGGAACGCGAGCGAGTTGCCATGAGGGGTCTCCTCGTGCACTGGGTGGGGTGTGCGGGGGCGGAACGTCGCGGCGGGCCGTGGGGTCGAGGCCCGCTCCGATGAGTCAGCACGGTGACTGATTGACGCGCTCATATCAATACGTTCGCTCAGCGGTGTGACATGGGTTACATCGTCCGGTAATCGCGAATATCTGCGCGGCGGACGGAATCCGGCCATCACCGGCCGTCGCTGATATGGCGTCACTGGGGGCCTGCGGCCGCCCCCGGCCATGACGACGGAAGACATGGGCTTCGATGGTGACGCTCTATAAGACGAGCTCGGCGCTGTGGGCGTGTGGCCCGCGCCCGGCGAAGCGGGGGAGGAGGTTTCCGGGGCAGCAGGGTGTCAGGGGGTCGGCCGGAACCCGCCGGGGGAAGCCACCCCGTCCGCGCCGGAGGGCGTCGCGCCGAGCCCTTCAGGGCGCGGCCGGCTCCGTGGGGTGTGCGGCGGCGGTGGCAGGTTCGGTCAGCTCTCCGCCAGAGCCAGCAGTTTGGTGACGGTGCTCCAGTTCCTGGTCGTCGCCTCGACGCCCAGCTTCCGCTTGTCCAGGAACGGCGCGAGCCTGCTGCGGCCCTGGCCGTTCGGGAAGTACGCGTAGAGCTCGCGGCCGCCGTCGGCCATACGGTACTCGTCCGGGGCGTAGAGCGCCGGGTCGACCGCGTCCAGTTGCTCCGGGTCCGCCCGGCCGGCCAGAAAGGTGACCGTGTGTTTCGCGGGTTCGGCGGCCGGGTCCGGGAAGGGGTTGGCCTCCACGGCGGCGCGCAGTTCCCCGGCGGTACGGACCACGACGGCGACCGGGAAGCCGAACCACGCGGCGAGTGCCTGCTCGACCTCGGCGGCCAGACGGCCGGGATCCCGGTGGTCGGGCGCGGCGAAGACGGCGTTGCCGCTCTGCAGCAGGGTGCGCACGTTCTCGTAGCCGAGGCCGGTCAGCACGGACCGCAGTTCGGCCATGGGGACCTTGTTGTTGCCGCCCACATTGATGCCCCGCAGCAGGGCCGCGTATGTCGTCGTCACGGACGGCACGCTACGGGAAGTGCGCCGGGGCCGGGCGCCTTCACCGAACGGCGTCCGGGGGTCGCCCCCGAACCGCGTACGCCCACCGCGAAGGTGCGGGCGGGCCGCACGAGCCCCCGCCGGCATGAGTCCGGCCGCCTCCCCGCGCGGGCGGGAGGGCGGCCGGACTCCGGCGGTGCGCACGCCGTCCGGCCCGGGGGCGGACCCGGGCCGGAGCCTGTGACTACTCGACGATCTTCAGCAGCTTGTTCGGGGTGCCGCCGGTCGCGTTCTTGATGGCACCCGAGGTGGCGCCGCCGGTCAGGGCGGAGGCGACCTGCGCCGGGGTGGCGGTGGTGTGGCCGCTCAGGTAGACGGCCGCGGCGCCCGCGACGTGCGGGGTGGCCATGGACGTGCCGGAGATGGTGTTGGTGGAGCTGTCGCCGCTGTTCCAGGTCGAGGTGATGCCGGAGCCCGGCGCGTAGAGGTCCACCACGCTGCCGAAGTTGGAGAAGGACGACTGCTGGTCACCACTGGTGCTGGAGGCGACGGTGATCGCCTCGGTGACGCGGGCCGGGGAACCGGTCGAGGCGTTCCTCGACTCGTTGCCCGCCGCGACGGCGAAGGTGACGCCCGAGGAGATCGCGGTGCGCACGGCCGCGTCCAGGGCCGCGTCGGCGCCGCCGCCGAGGCTCATGTTGGCGACGGAGGGGCCGGAGGCGTTCTCGGCGACCCAGTCGATGCCGGCGACGACACCGGCGGTGGTGCCGGAGCCGTTGTCGTCGAGCACGCGGACGGCGACGATCTCCGCCTTCTTGGCGACACCGTGCGAGGCACCGGCGATGGTGCCGGCCACGTGGGTGCCGTGGCCGTGGCCGTCGTCGGCCGAGTTGTCGCCGTCGATGGCGTCGAAGCCGAGGGTGGCGCGGCCCTCGAAGTCCTGGTGGGTGACGCGGACGCCGGTGTCGATGACGTACGCGGTGACGCCCTGGCCCGCGCTGTCCGGGTAGGTGTACGCGCCGTCGCCGGCGGTCGCGGTCTGGTCGATCCGGTCCAGGCCCCAGGACGGCGGGTTGTTCTGGGTGCCGGTGATGGTGAACTTCTGGTCCCGGACGACCTTGTCGACGGCCGGGTCGGCGGCCAGGCGCTTGGCCTCGGACTCGCTGAGGCCGGTGGCGGAGAAGCCCTCCAGCGCCGAGTAGTCGCGGGCCAGCTTGCCGCCGTAGGTCTTGGCCAGCTCCTTCTTGCCGGTGGCCTTCAGGGTCTTGGCGGCGGCGGCGTCCTTGAGCAGGACGACGTAGCTGCCGCTGACGGCGCTCTTGGCGTCCGCGCCGTAGATCTTGCCCTCGGCGGGGGCCGCTCCGGCCGGGAGGGCCATGAGGGTGGTGCCCACGACCGCCGCGGCGGCGGTGACGGCAACGACCAGGCGGCGCTTGCCGGAACGCGAGTGAGTAGCCATGAAGGGGGGTCTCCTCGTGCGCTGAGTGGGGGATGTGGGGTGTGTGGGGGATGTGGGGACGGCGCGGTGTCGTGGCGTTCAGGGCCGTGGGGGTGGCGGGACTCCGCGTGCCCGAAACCCTGACCGATTGACGCGCGCATTTCAATGTGTTCGCTGAGCGGTGTGACATGGCTAACACTGTCCGGTAATCGCAAAGCCCGGCAGAACGGGCGCAGTTGGGGCAACGGCAGCGGCACCATGCGACGACGTACGAGGAGTTGGCGGCCGTCCGAGCGCGGGAAGTGCGCTCCGGTCGGCCGCGGCGCCCGGTGCCGTCCGCTGACCGGACGAGCCCGACCCCGGCCGCCGGATCCCCGACCGCGTGGGCGCACCCGGAGCGGGCCGGAGAGCCGGGGCGGACAGGCGGAGCACTCGGGCGGAGACGGGAAGCCCGCCGGACAGCCGAGGGAGCACGGGCGGGCGGGAGGAGCAGGGGCGAGCGAGGGCCGTACACACGGACGGGCCCGGGGCGGTGTGCCCCGGGCCCGTGCCCGCCGTCCGCGGCGTGTGCCGCGTGCGGTGATCCTTCTCGTTCCGCTCCCCCGCTACCACCCGCTCCCCCGTGACCGGGTGGCACCCGGCCCGGGCTCAGGCCGCGGTCGTCGTCTCCCGGGGTGCCGCCGGAACCCCCGGAGCCGGCGCGACGGCGGCGGCCACGGCGGTCTCGGCACCCGCCGCGTCGAAGGACTCGAGGGTGCGGGTGAAGTCCCGCGTGGAGAGCAGCAGCTTGTAGATGATCGCCAGTTCGAAGACGAGCAGCAGCGCCGCGGCGCCGATGGTCACCGGGGCGACGGCACCCACCGCCGGGGCGATGATGAAGACCGCCATCTGGAACTCGATACCGCTGACCAGGTGGGTGCGGATGCGGTGGCGCAGCAGCAGGTTCCGGAACCGCCCGTACCACGGGAAGCGGCTCTTGAACTCCTGGTGCAGGTCGATGACCGGCCCCGCCGGCCGGGAGCCGGGAGGGACGGCCGCGTCCGCCGCCGCGGTCTCGCCTTCCATGCCGCCGGCGTCGTGGTCCGCGGGCTCCGGCCCGTCGTCGGCGGCGGTGCGGTCCTCCTGGTCGAAGTCCGCCTCGGGGTTCTCGCGGAGCAGGTCCTCCATGAAGGAGACCCGCCGCTCGTCGTCCACCCGCCGGGCAGCCCGGGCACGGGCCTTGATCTGCTTGCGCATCCCGTGCCGGATCTTGAAGATCTGCAGGGCGTCGACGTACCGCAGCATGTCGAGGAAGACCACGGCGAGGGCCAGCCACAGGAAGACGACGTCCCCGGTGCGGGAGTACTGGCCGCCCATCAGCGCGATGGCGCAGACCAGGACCCGCACCCGGTCGAAGACGTAGTCGAGCCAGGCGCCGAAGACGGTGCCGGTACCGGTGAGCCGGGCCAGCTTCCCGTCCATGCAGTCCAGGATGAAGCTGAGGTGATAGAGGGCGGCGCCCGCCAGCAGCCAGCCCCAGCTTCCGGTCGCGAAGCAGGCGGCCGCGCCGAGGCCGAGGAAGAGCGCGGCCCAGGTGATCTGGTTGGGGGTGATACGAGTCCACATCGCCGTCCAGCGGACGAGCGGGGTGGCCAGCGGGTCCACGAGCAGCACCGTCCACCAGGCGTCGCGTTTCTTCTCGGTGGTGCGGCGTACCTCCGCGAGCGGAGGAATATCTCTGCGCATGGTGAACTCTCTTGTCCGGTCGGGCTGTTCACCCGACGTTAAGAACCCCGCCACCCAAAGGACAAGATTCACGCCGTACAACCTTTACCCATGGGTAACGGTCGTCTTGGGTGGCCGTGTCCATGGATGCGTCAGGCTCGGACGCCCCCGGCGCCCGACGGCATGGGCAGTTCCGCCTCGACGAGGTCGGCGGCGCGGGCGGTACCGCCCTCACCGGCCACATCGGACCGTACGGTCGCGCAGCGCTCCCTGACCCCGGGGTCATCGGCGAGGGCGAGCACCAGGTCCCGCAGCCGGTCCGCCGTGACCTCCTCCTTGGGCAGATGCCGGCCCACGCCGAGCCCCTGCAGCATCTCGGCGTTCATCGTCTGGTCGGCCGCCTGCGGCACGGCGAGCATGGGGACTCCGCAGGCCAGCCCCTCCTGGGAGCTGCCCATCCCGGCGTGGGTGACGAAGACGTCGGCCTGCCGGAGAACGGCGAGCTGCGGGACCCAGCGGTGCACCTCGATGTTGGCCGGCACCTCGCCCAGCTCGGCCTCGTCGGTGAATCTGCCGATCTGCAGGACGACGTGCAGGCCCTCCAGGCCGCCGAACGCCTCGACGCACCGGCGGTAGAAGGCGGGCTCCTTGGTGAAGGCGGAGCCGAGCGAGATCAGCAGCACCTTCTCCGCGTCCGCCGGGCGCCGCCAGGTGCCCTGGTGGGACCGGTCCCCCAGGCAGGGGCCGGTGAAGGTGTACACGGAGCGGTCGACCCGGTGCGCCTCGGGCTGCATCGCGCTCGGGATCAGGGCGATGCAGCGCCGGGGCCGCCCGATGAGCCGGTCGGGATCGGTGTGCGTCATGCCGTGCTCGTCGAGCCAGGCGCGGTACCGCGCGAAGTAGGCCCTGCCGCGCGGCGTCTCCCGCACCGGCGCCCACATCTGCTCGGCCACCTCCTCATACCCCTCCCAGGCGACCATGCACGGGGAGAGCTGGACGGCGGGGACGCCCCAGCGGTGGGCGAGGACCGGCGCCGGGTAGGCCCCGATGTCGTGCAGGACCAGGTCGGGTTCGTCCCCCTCGTAGGCGGCGAGCTGCTGCGGCAGCGCCTGGATCGCGTCATCGAGGAACGGCTCCACGTTGTCCAGGAGTGACGTACCCCAGGCGTCCGGGTCCTCGTCGACGGGGAGGGTGGAGGTGTAGGGAAGCGGCTCGGCTCCGGCCCCGGCGACGAGGTCGGCGAAGGCGGGCGGAACGGCGTAGGTGACCCGGTGGCCGCGGGCGGCCAGTTCGCGGATGACCTCCAGGCTGGGGTTGACGTGGCCGTGGGCCGCGATGCTGAACATGGCGATATGGGCTGGTTCACGGTGCATGGACGCACACTCCTCGATCGGTGGGTACGGGGGCGGCCCGCAGGGGGGAAGGAACGGTGGACGGGCCGACGCCGGGGACGGCGGCCGCCGTTGCACGCGGACCGGGAGCGGCCCGGAGCACAGACTACGCGAGACGAGACGTATCGGTTAATCATTACGGCCGTCCGGACGAGGAGGAGCGTCCGGACGGCACCCCCGGGCAGGCCGGGGGCGCGCAGGCCGGGGCCGCACAGGCCGCAGCGTGCGGAAGACCGTGAGCCACTGCTCCGGTGTGACATACGCGACGACAACGGAACGGTCCAGCCGCGCGGCACGGAACGCGGCGTCGAGCGGCCCCGCCCGGTGGGCCCGGCGCAGCGACGCGTACAGCGATCCGCCCACGCCGGAGAAACCCAGATCCACCATGCGGTGGTAGTCGCCGAGGGCCGCGGACGGCAGCAGGGGCCGCTCGCGCCGCTCGATCCGGAGGATGCCCGAATCCACGCGGGGCACCGGCCGGAACTCCCGGCGGGAGATCCGTCCGAGCAGCCGCCACTCGTGGCAGGGCCAGGTCCGCACGGTCAGCAGGCTCCAGCGTCCGTAGTCACCCGTCCGCTTGCGGGCGTACTCGAGCTGGGTGACGAAGGTCGCCGAGGTGAGCGTGCGCGCTCGCAGCACCCAGTCCACGATTCCCGCGGTGCGGGAGTAGGGGATGTTCCCCGCGAGGGCGAACGGCTCCCGGGGGACGGGAGCTGCCAGGAAGTCGCCGCCGCTGATCCGCACATGGGCGTGGTGCGGGCCGCCGAACCGGTCGCGCAGTGCCGGCAGCAGACGGGGGTCGATCTCGTGGGCGACCAGCCGCCCGCAGTACGGGGCCAGCGCCTCGGTCAGGACGCCGCGCCCGGCGCCGACCTCCAGCAGCAGGCCGCCGGGGGCCGGCCGGGCCAGGCGTGCGACACGCTCGGCGACGGCCCGGCGGGCGAGGAAGTTCTGCGAGAGCTCGCGCCGGGCGCGGTCGGGACTGCGGCCGCCGTCGGGGCTGCCGGGGCTGCCGGGACTGCCGGAGCTGCGATCACGGTCACGGCCGGGGTCGCGGTCCGCACGGGTGCCGTACGGCGGGCGGGCGCGGGAGGTCTCCCGCGAGCGGGCAGGGTGGGGCGATCGGGATGCACGGGCCACGGCCGGTGTCCATTTCTCCGGAAGGTTCGGGGGACGGACGGCACGGGGCCCCGACCGGAGAAAGGGAACAGGCGGCGAAGGACGGCGGCACGGCGCGCGCGGACGCCGGACGTGCGGGCGTCGTTCAGGCGCGCGGCAAGTGCCGCGGTGGTACTGCCGGGGAAGAGATCAGCAGACGGAGGCCGCCGGGCCGGTCGGGGCACCGGGGCCGCGTCGCGGCCGACGCGTCATCGGGAACGCGGTACAGACGGCGGCGGGAACAGCGCGGCCCTGGGTGGTCGGGCCGCCGATACCCATACTCATGAGAACCACCTCTCGAGACGTGCCGCCAGGCGCGGAAGCGCGTGGACGCGGGCACGGAAAGCCGCCGTTGTCTTCTGCACCGGGAACGGTAGGCAGGGGCACGGCTCGCCCACAACTTCTTTTCCTCCGCTCCCGGTGCCCGGCGGAGCCGGTCCCTCCGGCAGGGCTGGGAGAATGTCCTCGCACGGTCGAACGACCGCACGACCGCGGAACGCGCAGCACACAGCGCACGGATGCACAACGCACAACGACACCATCAGCGGAGGCCACAGTGCCGGAGGCAGCAGCGGGAACGGGAGCCGGGACGGCCGTGTTCAGCGAGCACCGGGCACGGGAGGTGCTGGCGGCCGCCGGGCACCCCGGAGCGGCGGCCGACGCGCCACTGATCGCGTTCGGCGAGAACGCCGTCCTGGCGCTCGGCGACGAGGGCCCGGTCGTCAAGATCGGCCGCAGCCCCGAACTGCTCGGCCGCGCCCGCCGCGAGCTGGGCATCGCCCACTGGCTCGCCGAGCAGAACCTGCCCTCCGTGCGGCCCGCCGAGCCCGAGGCGCGACTCGTGGACGGGCACCCGGTGACGTACTGGTACCGGCTGCCGGCGGCCGTCCGGCCGGCCCGCGCCGCCGACCTCGCGGAACTGCTGAAAATGGTGCACGCCCTGCCGGATCCCCCCTTCGCCCTGCCCCGCCGGGAACTGCTGGGCGGCGTCGAGCGCTGGCTGCGTCTCGCCGGTGACGCGATCGACCCGGCCGACGCCGCTTATCTGCGGGAGCGCCGCGACCGGTTCGCGGAGACCGCGGCCGGGCTGGTGCCCCGGCTGACACCCGGCCCGATCCACGGCGACGCGCTCCCCCGCAATGTCCACATCGGCCCGGACGGCCCCGTGCTCGTCGATCTGGAGACCTTCTCCCACGATCTGCGCGAGCACGACCTGGTGGTGATGGCCCTCTCCCGGGACCGGTACGGCCTCCCGGCCGAGGAGTACACGGCCTTCACCCGCGGCTACGGCTGGGATGTGCGGGAGTGGGACGGCTGCGCCCTGCTGCGCGGCGCCCGGGAGACGGCCAGCTGCGCCTGGGTCGCCCAGAGCGCCCCGGGCAACCCGGCGGCACTGGCGGAGTTCCGCCGCCGGGTTGCCTCACTGCGCGACGGCGACTCCGAGGTCCGCTGGCACCCGTTCTGACCGCGACGGCCGGGCGGACGGGCGGACAGGCAGTGATCACCGCGCCGGACAGCCGAACGGCTCCGGCCGCTCGGCCGCCCGGACCGGTACTCACCGCACGCCGGGCGGGCCCGACGCGCCGGACGGACCGGTGCGTCAGCCCCCCGCGCCCCCGGCCTCGGCGCCGCCTCCCGGCACCGGGCCGCCCACGCGCTCCCGCTGGGCGGGGATCAGCGGCCAGGCCCGCTCCACATACGCCCGCGGATCGGACGTCCGGCGCAGATAGCGCTGGAAGGAGGCCGCCTGGTCCGCCGCCGCCCGTATCTGGAGGTCGTGGAGCGCCGCCGGTTCCAGTGAGCCGACCGAGGCGTGCCGCCGGCCGATGCACGCGGCGACACCGGCGGCCGCGAAGGCGTCCGCCCCGGCGTCGTGAGCCCCCGTCAGCGGGATGTCGTAGTGCTCGCAGAGGGCCTGCAGGGTCCGCTTCCCCTTGCGGTAGCGGTCCACGTGCTTGTCCAGGACGAGAGGGTCGATCACCGGGCCCGGTTCCCGGCCGAGCCGGGCCGCGAGCGGGGCGATGCCGTGCCGCCGGCACTCCCGGTCCAGCAGGGAGAGGTCGTAGCGGGCGTTCATGACCGCCAACGGCCGCCCGGAGCACAGCACTTCGGCGACGGCTGTCACGATCTCCGCCACGCCGGCGGCCGCCGGAAGGCCGTCCCGCACGGCGCGCTCGGTGGTGATGCCGTGGATCGCGGCGGCCTCCCCGGGCACCGGGATGCCCGGGTCGAGCAGCCAGGTCCGTACGGAACCGGCCCGGCCGTCCGGCGTCAGCTCCGCGAGCGCGGCCGTCACGATGCGGTCCGTCTCGATGTCGGTGCCCGTCGTCTCCAGGTCGAACCCGATCAGCGCTTCCCGGTGCCACCCCATGACGGCTCTCCTTCTGTTGTGCGTCCCCCGATGGGCTCCACTCTCCCACCGGCCACTGACAGCGCGCTGGTTGGCGCCGGGTGCCGGACCGCCGGCCGCGGGCCGGCCGGGGACGCGGCCGCCGGCCCGGCCGGCCCGGAGTTCAGGACACCGGCCGGGAGTCGGCCCACGCGCTCTCGAACTCCTCGCGGTAGGTGTCGAAAAGCCCCGCTTCCCGCTCCTTCCCGCCGTCCTCCCGCAGCGTCTGCCGCCGCCCGCCCCGCAGCACGAACACGGGCGCCTCCATCCCCCGCGCGCGGCGCAGATAGGGCTGCACCACCGCCAGGCCGTCCGAGCCGTCGCCGTTGACGAGGTAGGCGGTGAAGCGCGGGGTCTCGTCGAAGACGTTGATCTGGAAGGCCCCGGTGTCCCGCAGCCTCGCCCGCACCCGCCGCATGTGGAGGATGTTCATCTCGACGGAGCGGCTCAGCTCGTTCTTCTTCAGGCCGAGTTCGCGCTCGCGGCGGCGCACGGCGCTGCTGGCCGGGTTGAGGAAGAGCAGCCGGGTGCGGCATCCGGCCTCGGCGAGCCGGACGAGCCGCCGCCCGGAGTAGTTCTGCACCAGCAGGTTGAGGCCGATGCCGATTCCGTCGAGCCGGCGGGCACCGCCGAAGAGGTCCTCGGCGGGCAGCTGCCGCTGGAGCCGGACCCGGTCCGGGTGGACGCCGACGACGTCCGCGTAGCGGTCGCCGACCAGGTCCTCCACGGCGTCGACGGGCAGCCGGTCGGAGGACGGCGCGCCGGCCCCGGTGCCGAGGATGCGGAGCAGCCGGGCGGAGGCCCGCTCGGCCTGCGCCAGGACGGCCTCGGACAGGGCCCGGTTGCGGGAGACGACGTTGCGCGCCACCTCCAGCTCGTCCAGGGCGAGTTCGAGATCGCGGCGGTCGTCGAGATAGGGCTCGAAGCACGGCCAGTGCTGCACCATCAGCTCGCGCAGCTGCGGCAGGGTCAGAAAGCTGAGGACGTTGTCGTCGGCCGGGTCGAGCAGATAGCCCTTCCGCCGGCTGACCTCGCGGACGGCGACGGCGCGCTGCACCCATTCGTGCCCCGCGGGCCCGGCGGCGGCCACCACCCACTCGTCGCCGTGCACCGGTTCGTAGATCGGCCGGAGGACCGCGGCGACGACCGCGCGCAGCCGCTGCTCGACGAGATTCAGCCATATGTAGGCCCGTCCGGCCCGGCGGGCGCGTGTCCGCACCTCGTTCCAGGCGTCGGGGCCCCAGTCCAGCTCCGCACCGATCTCCATCGGCCGGGCCAGGGACACCGCGCCGGGAGGGACGTCCGTGGCGCCGCCGTCCTGACCACTGTCACCAGGTGGCAGCTCCAACCCGCCCGAGCTCACCTGTGCACCGCCTTCCGCCCCCGGGTCTTCGATCACCGGAGCCTACTGCGTGCGCGGGAGCCGGTGCACCCGGAACCCCGGCGGGAACCGTGAGGGATCGATGACGGACCGCCATCCCCGGAGGACAACGGCGCGTCATTGCCCCCACTTGCCCAGCTGTCCTGGTTTTCCCCTGTAAAACAGCATAGGGAGCAGAAGGCCCCGGCCGGAGGATGAGGAGAAACCGTAGGAGGATGCTCCCTTTTCACGAGAGATCTGACGAAAGCGCCCCGGCGCGCCGCTGGTTGGGCGAGGATTCCTGTCCTGCCGGGGCCATCCCGTCCCGCGGAGCCCGGATCAGGAGTGGAAGAGTCGACATCATGCAGGTCTGGCCCGGACAGGCGTATCCTCTCGGCGCGACGTACGACGGCGCCGGCACCAACTTCGCGGTCTTCTCGGAAACCGCACGGAGAATCGAGTTGTGCCTGCTGCACGACGACGGTTCGGAGACGGCGGTGGAGCTCCGCGAGTCCGACGCCTTCGTGCGGCACGCCTATCTGCCGGGCATCATGCCGGGTCAGCGGTACGGCTTCCGGGTCCACGGCCCGTACGATCCCGGCCGCGGCCACCGCTGCAACTCGGCCAAACTTCTGCTCGATCCGTATGCCAAGGCGATGAGCGGCAGCATCGACTGGAACGAGGCGGTCTACGGCTACCACTTCGGCAAGCCGCACGAGCGGAACGATCTCGACTCGGCACCGCACACGATGGCGTCGGTCGTGATCAACCCCTACTTCGACTGGGGCGACGACCGGCCGCCGCGCACGGACTACCACCGCACCGTGCTCTACGAGGCCCACGTCAAGGGCCTGACGATGACGCACCCGGCGCTGCCGGAGGAGATGCGCGGCACCTACGCCGGGCTGGCGCACCCCGCGATCATCGAGCATCTGACCGAGCTCGGGGTGACGGCCCTCGAACTGATGCCCGTACATCAGTTCGTCCACGACCACCGGCTGGTCGATGTCGGGCTCGCCAACTACTGGGGCTACAACACCATCGGTTTCTTCGCCCCGCACAACGCCTACGCCTCCTGGGGCGACCGGGGCCAGCAGGTGCTGGAGTTCAAGTCGGCGGTGCGGGCGCTCCACCAGGCCGGGATCGAGGTGATCCTCGACGTGGTCTACAACCACACGGCCGAGGGCAACCATCTGGGCCCGACGCTGTCCTTCCGCGGCCTGGACAACGCCTCCTACTACCGGCTGACCGAGGACCCGACCTACTACATGGACACCACGGGCACCGGCAACTCCCTGCTGATGCGCAGCCCGCACGTGCTTCAGCTGATCATGGACTCGCTGCGCTACTGGGTGACCGAGATGCGGGTGGACGGCTTCCGCTTCGATCTCGCCGCGACCCTGGCCCGCCAGTTCCACGAGGTGGACCGGCTGTCCTCGTTCTTCGACCTGGTCCAGCAGGACCCGGTCGTCAGCCAGGTGAAACTGATCGCCGAGCCCTGGGACGTCGGCGAGGGCGGCTACCAGGTCGGCAACTTCCCGCCGCTGTGGACCGAGTGGAACGGCATGTACCGCGACACCGTCCGCGATATGTGGCGGGGCGAGCCGCGCACCCTGGCGGAGTTCGCCTCCCGCCTCACCGGCTCCTCCGACCTCTACCAGGACGACGGCCGGCGGCCGCTCGCCTCGGTCAACTTCGTCACCTGCCACGACGGTTTCACCCTGCGCGACCTGGTCAGTTACGACCGCAAGCACAACGAGGCCAATGGCGAGGGCAACCGGGACGGCGAGTCGCACAACCGGTCCTGGAACTGCGGGGCGGAGGGGCCGACCGACGACCCGGGGGTGCTGGCCCTGCGCTCCCGGCAGCAGCGGAACTTCATCGCCACCCTGATGCTCTCCCAGGGCGTCCCGATGCTCAGCCACGGTGACGAGTTCGGGCGCACCCAGCACGGCAACAACAACGCCTACTGCCAGGACAACGCGCTGGCCTGGGTGCACTGGCCCACGCACGACGGCGGGGACGGGGCGGGGCCGGGGACGAGGCCGCCGGCGGCCGGACGGGCGGCGGGCGCGGCGGCGGGCGCGGCCGGGGCGGGGAACGCGGCGGCCGCGCCGGCGCCCCGTCGAGGAGGGCACCGACCGGGAGCTGCTGGAGTTCACCCGTTCGATGGTGTGGCTGCGACGCGACCACCCCGTGTTCCGGCGGCGCCGCTTCTTCCACGGCCGGCCGGTCGAGGGCACCCACGACGAGCTCTCCGACATCGCCTGGTTCACCCCGGACGGCGAGGAGATGACCCAGCGGGACTGGCAGGCGGCGCACGCGAAGTCCCTCACCGTCTTCCTCAACGGCAGCGCGATCTCCGAGCCGGGCCCGCGCGGCGAGCGGATCCGGGACGACTCCTTCCTGCTGCTGTTCAACGCCGGGGACACGGCCCTCGACTTCACCGTCCCCGTCAACCACGGGCGGCAGTGGCAGGTCATCGTCGACACGGCGCTCCCGCGCGGGGTGGAGCCGGGCAGCGGGCGCAGGGTCAAGGCCGGGGACCGGCTCACCCTGATCGACCGCAGCCTGACCGTGCTCCAGCGCCCGGCCTGAGCCCTCCGGCTCCCGAACCTCCGGCTTCGGGATCTCCGGCTCTCCGGTCACGCCCTCGGGAGACCCGCCGGACCCGGTCTCCCCGCCGCCCCGCTGCCGCGGAAGATCCGCGCCGCCGCCTCCCCTCACCCGGACGGCGCAACGGGACGGGGTGGTCCGGGGTGGCCCGGATGCGCCGTTCAGCAGGCACGGGAGGCGTCCGTCCGGGTACATCCTTCCCATGACCTCCGAGCCGCTCGCGCCGTCCCCGGAACCGTCCGCCGCAGCGCAGGACGGCGGGAACGCCACACCGGGCGCCATACCCGGCGCCGTACCGACCGCGACCTACCGGCTGCAGATCCAGCCGGACTTCCCCTTCTCCGCGGCCGAGGCCGCCGTGCCCCACCTCGCCGCGCTCGGCGTCTCCCATCTGCATCTGTCGCCCGTGCTGGAGGCCGTGCCGGGCTCCGGTCACGGCTACGACGTGGTGGACCACTCCGCCGTGCGGGCCGAGCTGGGCGGCGAGGCGGGGCTGAGGCGGCTGGCGGCCACCGCGCGGGCCCACGGACTGGGCATCGTCCTGGACATCGTGCCGAACCACATGGCCGTCCCCGTGCCGGAGCGGCTGAACCGGGCGCTGTGGAGCGTGCTGCGGGACGGCCCCGGCTCACCGTACGCGCGCTGGTTCGACATCGACTGGGAGGCCGGGGCCCCGAACGCCCCCGGCGCGCACCGGGGGCGGATACTCCTGCCGGTCCTCGGCGGCCGGCTGGAGCGGGAACTGCGGCACTTCCGTCTCGAACGGGAGGACGAGGCGGAGGGCGGGGAGGAGGGCCGAGCGGGCAGTGGGGCGGCTGCCGGGGAGGACACCGGGTATGTGCTGCGCTACTTCGATCACGTGTTCCCCGTCCGGCCGGGTACGGAGCGGCTGCCGCTGCCCGAACTGGTGGCCGCCCAGTGGTACCGGCCGGCCTGGTGGCGGCTGGCCCGCACGGAGCTGAACTACCGGCGGTTCTTCACCATTTCGGGACTGATCGGGTTGCGGGTCCAGGACCCGGCCGTGTTCGACGCCACCCATGCGACGGTGCTGCGGCTGCTGCGCGACGGTGTCGTCCAGGGCCTGCGCGTCGACCACCCGGACGGGCTGGCCGATCCGGAGGGCTATCTGCGGCGGCTCCGGGACGCCGGCGGCGGCTGCTGGACCGTGGTGGAGAAGATCCTGACCGGCGAGGAGGAGCTGCCGGGGAGCTGGCCCGTCGCCGGCACCACCGGCTACGACGCGCTGCGCCGGGCCGACGGCCTGTTCACCGACCCCGCGGGCGCCCGCGAACTCGACGCGCTGCACCGGGAGTTCACCGGCGCCCCCGCCGACCGGGGCGGTGCGTGGGAGGCGACGGCCGCGCGGACCGCGCACGAGGTGGTGGAGCACGACCTGGCCGCCGAGGTGTCGGCGCTGACCCGCACGGCCGTCCGGATCTGCGGGACGGCGCCCGTACCGCCCGACCACGCCCCCTGGGCTCTGCGCACCGCGATCCGCGAACTCCTGCTGCGCGTCCCGGTCTACCGCCCCTACACCGCCCCGGGGAAGGCCGTGCCGGAGCGGGACGCGGCGATGCTGCGCGAGGCCGCCGAGGGGGCGCGTGCCGCCTTCGCCGTACCGGAGGAGGCCGGCGCGGTGGACCTGGTGCGCGATCTGGTGCTCGGCACCGCCGGTGACTCCCCCGCCCACCGGGAGTTCTGTGCGCGCTTCGCCCAGACCTCCTCCGCGCTGCGCGCCAAGTCGGCCGAGGACACCGCCTTCTACCGGTACACGCCGCTTCTGTCGGCCGCGGAGGTGGGCGGCGAGCCGGGCCGGCCGGGCGTCTCCCCGGAGGAGTTCCACGCGTTCTGCGCGCGGCTCCAGCGCGACTGGCCGGAGACGGGAACCGTGCTGTCCACGCACGACACCAAGCGCAGTGCGGACGTCCGGGCGCGGATCGCGCTGCTCTCGGAGTCGCCCCTGGAGTGGGCGGAGCTGGTGGAGCGGCTGACCAAGGAGACGGCGCGTGCGAGCGGCGCCGGGGTGCCGGACGCCCATCTGGCCTGGACCGCCTGGCAGACGGCTTTCGGGCTCGGCTACGGCCTGTCCGGGCCGCTGCCGGCGGAGCGGCTCGTCCCGGCCGTCCTCAAGGCCGCGCGGGAAGCGGGGCTGCGGACCACCTGGACCGAGCCGGACGCGGCCTACGAGGACGCCGTACGGGCGTTCACGGAGGCGGGCCCGTGCGGGCCGCCGCATCCAGCGGCCGTGGCCTTCGCCCGCGCGCTGGGCGCACACGCCCGCGCGAACGTCCTCGGCGCGGCTCTCGTCCATCTGACGATGCCGGGGGTTCCCGACATCTATCAGGGCACCGAACGGGAGTTCAGGGCCCTGGTCGACCCGG
Organism: Streptomyces sp. MNU89; assembly: GCF_020982505.1. Classification (NCBI taxonomy): domain Bacteria; kingdom Bacillati; phylum Actinomycetota; class Actinomycetes; order Kitasatosporales; family Streptomycetaceae; genus Streptomyces; species Streptomyces sp. MNU89. Next base: position 1,636,206 of record NZ_JAJKLL010000001.1, read on the forward strand.
ACAACCGGCCGCCGTTCCGGGCCCGCCCGGAGGAACTCGCGGGACTCGACGAGGGGCGGCCGCCGCAGAGCCTGTCGGAGGAGAAGCTGCGGCTCACGGCCGCCGCCCTCCGGCTGCGCCGCGAGCACCCGGACTGGTTCGGCCGTGCGGGCTCGTACCAGCCGCTGGCGGCGGAAGGTCCCGCGGCGGAGCACTGTGCGGCCTTCGGCCGCTCCGGCCGGGCGGTCACGGTCGTGACCCGGCTCTCCCGGCTGCTGGACCACTCCGGCGGCTGGCGGGACACCGCGCTGCGGCTGCCCCCGGGACGCTGGCGGGACCGGCTGACCGGGGCCGAGGCGGAGGGCTCCTCGGCCCTGGCCGAGCTGCTGGAACGGTGGCCGGTGGCCCTGCTGGTCCGCGTCTGAGGGGCGGCCGGGGCCCGTCAGCGGGAGGCGAGGCGGAAGCTCAGGCGGCCGAAGCCGACCTGGTCGCCGGGGTGCACGACGGCCGTGTCCGTCACCCGGCGGCCGTTGACGCAGGTGCCGTTGGCGGAGCCCAGGTCGCGCAGGATCCAGATCCCGCCGTGCGACACCAGTTCGGCGTGGAAGCGGGAGACGGTCTCGTCGCCGAGCCGCAGTCCGTTGGTCGGTTCCCGGCCGATCCGCAGCGGGCGGGGGCCCGGCTCCGGGAGCAGCAGCCGGGGCAGGCGCTCGGTCTGCCAGGCCCGGCGCAGCCGCACGGTGAAGGAGGAGACGGCCGCCACCGAGTCGAACACCGCCCGGGACCACCGGCTTTCGTCGGGGAGGTCCGCCGTGAGGGCGCGCAGGTCGTCCTGGGCGCGGGCCGCGAGGGCGAGTTCCATGCGGCGCAGGAAGGTGTCCTGGGACAGCCGGCCCTCGGCGGCGCCTTCCCGGAGCCGGCTGATCGCCCGGTCCCGGTCGGCGTCCGACACCCGGGCGGGACCGCGCGGGACCGGGCCCGGCCGGGGCTGGAGCTCGTGGGACGACGTCACGGGCCCGATTCTCCGGTCACGGGCCCTGACATGTCCAGTGCGCTGTGTACCAGGACCGTACCGGCCGTCCGCGGGATCACTCCCGGTCCGGGGCGGCGATGCCGTGGAAGGCCAGGGAGAGGAGCAGCCGCACCTGGGCGGGGGCGTCCTCGCAGCGCCGCTCCGCCCAGTCGCGCAGGGCGGCCTCGTAGGCCCGTCCCACATGGGCGGCGAGGAGCGGGGCGGGCACGTCGGCGCGGAGCACGCCCGCGCCGGCCGCCTCGGTGAGCATGCTCTCCACCGTGTCGAGCACCGGCGGCCGCGCGCCCTCGCCGAGCAGCGCGGCGTGGCGGATGGGCAGGGTGTAGACGAAGCGGGCCAGCACCTCGTCCCCCAGCATCCGTTCCGCCGTCGCGACGAGCAGTTCCTCCACCCGCTCCAGCGTGCGTTCGGCGCCGCCCGGCGGTACGGGGACGGGCTCGCGGCCGAGGAGCCGGGCGAACAGTTCGGCGAGGATCTCCTCGCGCTCGGAGAAGTACTTGTAGAAGGTGGCCCGGGAGATTCCCGCCTCGGTGGCGATGTCCTCGACCCTGACCCCGATGTATCCGCGCTCGGAGAACAGCCGCAGCGCCGTCTCCACCACCAGATCCCGGGCCTTCTCCCGCCGCTCGGCCCTGGGGCTGCCGAATCCGGGTGGCCGTACGGTCATCGTTCCTCCTGTCGCGCCGGTCGCGCCGCCGGGGCGGGTGCGGTCGGGGGCCCGTGCCGGCCGTGCTCGCCCCCGATCTTCCTCGGCGGCCCACTCCTTGCGCAACGCCGGTCCTGCGGGCCCGTGCCGCGCCCCACCCCGGCCGGGTCCCCGCTTCTCTCCTCAGACGCATGTTTGGCATCTGCGTAGACATGTGTCTACCCTTGCGTCAAGGCACGTGTCGCGGAGTGAGCCCGGAGTGGGCCCGGCCCGCGCGCCCCGACCCATGGAGGCCGTCTTGCTCTCTGCCCTGGCTCGTTTCTCGGTGCGGCACCGATGGCTGGTGATCGCCCTCTGGCTGCTGGCGGTGGCCGGCGCCGGCCTCTCCGCCCGCGCGGCGGGCGGAGAGTTCTCCAACGACCTCACGCTCAGCGACTCCGACTCCCAGGCCGCCTACGACACCCTCCGCGAGCGCTACCCGGACATGTCCGGGGACGGGATGCAGGTGGTGATCCACAGCGGCGGGGACGTGTCCTCGCCGGAGGTGAAGGCCGCCGTCGCGGACGCCCTCACGGCGGTACGCGGCTCGGAGGACGTGGCGGCGGCGCGGTCACCGTACGGCCCGGGCCCGGCCATGGTCTCGGCGGACGGGCACACCGCGATGGCCACCGTGCAGTTCGAGGGGCGCGCCAAGGACGTGCCCGAGGAGTCGGTGGAGGCCGCGCAGGAGGCGTTCGCGCCGGTACGGGACGCGGGCGCACAGGTCGATTTCGGCGGTGCCGTGCTCCAGGCCGAGAGCGGCCCGTCCGGCAGCGAGGCGATCGGCCTGGCCGCGGCGGTGCTGGTGCTGCTGGTGGCCTTCGGCTCGGTCTTCGCCATGGTCGTGCCGCTGGTGACGGCGCTGTTCGCGCTCGCCCTGGGGCTGTCGGCCGTCCACCTGGCCGCCGGTCTCACCACCATCGGCACCTCCGGCCCCGTGGTCGCGGCCATGATCGGGCTCGGGGTGGGCATCGACTACGCCCTGCTGGTCGTGACCCGCCACCGGGAGGCCCTGCACGCCGGGCACGCCCCCGCGGACTCGATCCCGCTCGCACTGGCCACCGCCGGGCGGTCGGTGCTGGTGGCGGGGGCCACGGTGATCGTGGCCATCCTCAGCCTCTATCTGATCGGCATACCCTTCGTGTCGGCGCTCGGCCTGGCCAGCGCCCTCACGGTGGCGGCCACCCTGCTGGCCGCCGTCACGCTGCTGCCGGCGCTGCTGGCGGTCTTCGGGCACCGGCTGGACCGGTTCCGCGTCCGGCGGCTCCGCTTCGACCACGGCAGCGGCCGGGTGAGCGGCTGGCACCGCTGGACCGGCCACGTCCAGCGCCACCCCTGGCCGTACCTGCTGGCCTCGGCCGTCACGCTCGTCGCCCTGGCCCTCCCCCTGTTCTCGCTGCGCCTCGGCACGGCCGACGGCGGATCGGCCCCCGAGGACACCACCGAGCGCCGCGCCTACGAACTGGTCGCGGAGGACTTCGGCCCCGGCTGGACGGGCCCCCTGGTCGTCACCGCGGACTTCGGCGAGGACGGGTCCCGGGCGGAGGTGAAGCAGCGGGCCGCGGATCTCCGCACCGAACTGGCGGGCACGGAAGGGGTGGACGAGGTGCGCCCGCCGCGGCTCGACGGGAGCGGGACGACCGCCCTCTACACCGTCGTCCCCGAGGGCTCCCCGGACGAGGAGTCCACCGAGGAGCTGGTGCACCGGCTGCGGGACGACGTGCTGCCCGGCGCCGTGGCGGACACGGAGGGCGGCGAGGCGCACGTCGGCGGCTCCACCGCCACCGCCATCGACCTCGCCGACCGGCTCGGCCGGGAGATGGCCTGGTTCATGACCTTCGTCGTGGGACTGAGCTTCCTGCTGCTGATGGTCGAATTCCGTTCCCTGGTCGTGCCGTTGAAGGCCGCGGTGATGAACCTGCTCTCCGTGGGGGCGGCCTACGGCGTCGTGGTCGCCGTCTTCCAGTGGGGCTGGGGCGCCGGTCTGCTCGGGGCCGAGCCGGGGCCGGTGGAGTCCTTCGCCCCGATCATGCTCTTCGCGGTGCTCTTCGGGCTCTCGATGGACTACGAGGTCTTCCTGCTCAGCCGGGTCCGCGAGGAGTACCTCCGCACTGGGGACACCGGGGGATCCGTCCGGGACGGCATCGCCGCCACCGCCCGGGTCATCACGGCCGCCGCGTCCGTCATGGTCGTGGTCTTCGGCAGCTTCCAGCTCAACGACCAGCGGGTCGTCAATCTCTTCGGCTTCGGCCTGGCCGTCGCCATCGCGATCGACGCCACCCTCGTCCGGCTGGTTCTCGTCCCGTCCGTGATGGCGGTGCTGGGCCGGGCCGCCTGGTGGATGCCGCGCCCGCTGCTCCGGCTGCTGCCGCGGCTGCCCGGCGAGGCGGCGGCCGGGGGCGGCCGGACGGCCGCCGTGCCCGGGAGCGGCCCGGCCGGTGACGGCACACGGGGCGACGGGCCGCGGCGCGACGGCGGGGCCACGGCCGGGCGGCCCCACGAGCGCGACCCCGAGGACGGACGGGTGCCCGGGACACGCTCATGACGGACGGGAAGCGGGCCGGGGGCTCCCCCGCCCGGCCCGCTTCCCGTCCGCTCCACCCCTCGCCGTGCCACGGCACCGGGGGCCCCGCCGGTCCGCAGGACCGGTCCACACTCCACGACGGAAGGCAGGACAACCCCGTGACCGGACACCCCATGCCCCTCGACGACGGCCCTGAGCACGACGACCGCGCCACCTCCGCTGCCACCCCCGCTGCCGCCGCCTCCGGCGCCGGAACGGCGGGGCGGCGGAACGACGCCGATGTGGACGTCCTCATCGTGGGTGCCGGCCCCACGGGACTGACCGCCGCCTGCGAGGCCCGGCGCCACGGCCTCACGGCACGGATCGTCGACCGCGCGACGGGCCGCTCGGGCTTCTCCAAGGCGCTGGTCGTCCACGCCCGGACCATGGAGGTCTTCGAGACCATGGGGGTGGCCGACCGCGTCCGGGCCGCGGGCGCCCGGTTCGCGGCCCTCAACGTGAACACCCGGCACCGCGCCCCCGTCCGCGTCGATCTGCTCGGTCTCCCGTGGGGCGACACCGCCTACCCCTTCTGGCTGTCGGTCCCCCAGTACGCCACCGAGCACATCCTCGAATCGCACCTCACCGCCGGGGGCGGTGAGGTCGAGTGGGGCGTCGCGCTCAAAGATCTCCGCGACGACGACGACGGCGGCGGCGGCTCGGCCGAGGCGATGCTGGAGCACGGGGACGGCCGCCGCGAGACGGTCCGCGCCCGGTGGGTGATCGGCTGCGACGGCGGCCGCAGCCGGGTCCGGGAAGCGGCCGGGCTGCGGCTCGACCGCTCGGACGCCGGGGCGGTCTTCGTCCTGGCCGACGTCCTGACCACCGCGGACCTCACCGAGGACGAGGGGCACGTCTTCCTCGGCCCCGAGGGGCTGCTGCTGATCGTCCCCATGCCGGAGCCCCGCCGCTGGCGCGTCATCGCGCACGTTCCGGAGGTCCGCGAGGAAGAACGTCTCACCCTCGACGCGCCCTTCCTGGACGAGCTGATCCGCAGCCGTGCCGGAATCGCGTTCGGCAGCCACGGGGTGACCTGGCAATCGCGGTTCGCCCTCAGCCACGGCCTGGTGGACCACTACCGCCGGGGCCGGGTCTTCCTCGCCGGCGACGCCGCGCACATCCACAGCCCGGTCGGCGGCCAGGGACTCAACACCGGTGTGCAGGACGCCCACAACCTGCTGTGGAAGCTGGCCGCCGCCCGGCGCACCGAACCGGCCCGGGCCGAGGCCCTGCTCGACAGCTACGAGGCCGAACGGCGGCCGGTGGCCCGGGCCATGGTGCGCGGCACCGCCCGCGCGACCAGAGCGCTCACCACCCGAACGGGCATGACGCGCGCCCTCCTGGGCACGGTCGCGCCCACCCTGCTCGGCCGCCGCCCCGTGCAGGCCCGCCTCGGCCGCGGTGTCGGCATGCTGGACATCGGCTACCCGGACGGCGGCCCGGCCGCGGGCCGGACCGGGCGGGGAGTCCGCACCGCGGCGGGCCGCCGGCTGCCCAACCCCGTGCTGCGCGACGGCGGCGGACGGCTCCACCAGCGGCTGGCCCCCCTCGGCTTCACCTGGGTGGTCCGGGCGCGTCCCGGCGAGACGTGGCCGGCCGGCGACGACCGGGCGTGGGCGGGGATACCGGTGGTCTTCCTCTCCGAGGAGGAGTGGGCGGGGCTCTCCCGGCCGGGAACGGCGGCACCCGTCATACTCGTCCGACCCGACCGGTACATCGCGGGCGCGGGCAGCACAGCGGCCTCCGTCCTGTCGGCGGTGGGACCGGGCATGCTTCCGGGCACCGCCCCGCGCCGTCCCGGGCGCCTCACCGGCTGACGGCCCGCACGGGGCCGCGCGCCCGGTGGCGGATCCGGTGACGGACCCGGTGGCGGACCCGGACGAGGACGGACGGCGGAGGCCGGAGCGGACCCCGGGCCCGGGCCCGGGAACGGCGCGCCTCCCGCGGAAAGGCGTTCGACAACCCCGACCACCGCCGCTATGTTCACCGTTGACGCCCAACGACCAGCCGGAGAGGAGGCGAGAGCCGTGCACATCACCGCCATGCCACGCTCCCGCCCCGTCCGACGGGCGTCCCACGGCTGAGCCGACCGCCGTCCGGGAGCGTGCACCCCGCTTTCCGGAAGGACCCCATGACCGAGCTGGTCTTCCGCGCGCTCACCGAGAGCGACGCACATCTGTTCACCTCCCTCTCCCACCCCGACACCGGCCTCGTCGGCCGCGCGCTGCTGGGGCACGCCCACCGCCCCGTCCACGAGGACGGCGAGTACCGCCCCGACTGGACCCGGGTCGCGCTGCGCGACGGCCGCGTCGTGGCGCGCGCCGCCTGGTGGGGAGCTCCCGGCGACACGGAGCCGGTGCTGCTCAACTGGTTCGACTTCGCCGAGGGCGAGGACGAGGCGGCCGCCGAACTCCTGCGCACCTCACCGCTGCGGACCGAGTACGAACTGATGCTCCCCACCGGCTGGCGCGAGCTGCCGCGGGTGCGCGCCGCCGCCGAACGGCGGCTCGGCGCGGCGCGCGCCGCCGGGCTGCGGCCCCTCGTCGAACGCTTCCGCTACACGTGGACGCCCGGCTGCGGTCTGCCGGAGCGGCCGGGCCGGCTGCGCTTCCGCGCCGAGCCGGACGACGCCGTGTTCCTGGACGCCCTGCGCCGGATCGCGGAGGGCAGCCTCGACGCCCACACCCGGAACACCGCGGCCCGGCACGGTGCCGAGGCGGCGGCCCGGGAGGATCTGGACTTCTTCCACTGGTGCCCGTCACCCCGCGAGTGGTGGCAGCTGGCCCACGCCCCGGACGGCACCCTGGCCGGGGTGCACATCCCCGCCCACAACCCGAGCGGTCCCTGCGTGGGCTTCATCGGGGTGCTGCCGGAGCACCGGGGGAACGGCTACGCGTACGAACTGCTGGCCGAGTGCACGCACAAGCTGGCCGCCGAGGGCGCGGATTGGATCGCCGCCGCCACCGACCAGGGCAACTTCCCCATGGCCGCGGCCTTCGCCAGGGCGGGCTATCCCATCACGCAGGAGCGGATCTGCCTCGTGCCGCCGCCCGCGGACGGCTGACGGGGCGGACGGCCCCGCGACCCGGGGGCTGTCACCCCGGACGCCGTCCCCGGCCCGCAAGGCCGGGGGCGGCGTCCTGCTGCGCCCCCGCCCCCGATCGCGGAGCATGGAGGCCCGGCCGTTCCCGGCCGGGGGGCGCGCCGGCGCGCGGCCCCGACGCGAGCACCGGCAGGAGGAACATCCGTGGACTTCGAGGTGTGGGCACCGCGGGCCGGTACCGTCGCGCTGCACGTGGAGGACGGCGACGGTGCGGTCACCGCCATGGAGCACGATCCCGTCCGCCCCGGCTGGTGGCGGGCGGAGGCACCGGCCGCGGACGGCACGCGCTACGGCTTCGCCCTGGACGGCGGCCCCATCCGCCCGACCCGCGCGCCCCGCGCCTCCCCGACGGCCCCGGCGGCACGGGCGCCGTCGTGGACCACGAGCTGTTCGACTGGCGGCATCCCTGGTACGGGCGGCCGCTGCCCGGAGCCGTGCTGTACGAGCTGCACATCGGCACGTTCACGCCCGAGGGAACCTTCGGCGCGGCCGCCCGGCGGCTGGGCCATCTGGCCGATCTGGGCATCACCCACGTCGAACTGATGCCCGTCTGCCCGTTCCCCGGTACGCACGGCTGGGGCTACGACGGTGTGGCGCCCTGGGCGGTGCACGAACCGTACGGCGGGCCCGACGGGCTCAAGCGGTTCATCGACGCGGCGCACGGGCACGGGCTCGGCGTCGTCCTGGACGTGGTCCACAACCACCTCGGCCCCTCCGGCAACCATCTCCCGGAATTCGGCCCGTACTTCACGGAGCGCCACCACACCCCCTGGGGCGCGGCCGTCAATCTGGACGCCCCCGGCTCCGACGAGGTCCGGGCGTACCTCACCGGCAGCGCCCTGGCCTGGCTGCGCGACTACCGCGCCGACGGCCTGCGGCTCGACGCCGTGCACGCCCTGCGCGACGACCGGGCCCGCCACTTCCTCACCGAGCTCTCCGCGGCCGTGGACGCGCTGGCCGCGCGGACCGGGCGGCCGCTCTTCCTGATCGCCGAGTCCGACGTCAACGACCCGCGCACCACCACACCCCGCGCGGCGGGCGGCCACGGCGTCCACGCCCAGTGGAACGACGACTTCCACCATGCCCTGCACACCGCGCTCACCGGCGAACACCAGGGCTACTACGCCGACTTCGCCGAGGACCCGCTGCACGCCGTCGCCAAGACGCTCACCGGCGGCTTCTTCCACGACGGCGGCTGGTCCAGCTTCCGGGAGCGTTCGCACGGCGCCGCGCTCGACCCGCGCACCACCCCGGCGCACCGGCTGCTGGCCTACGCTCAGACACACGACCAGATCGGCAACCGCGCCCTCGGCGACCGGCTCGCCGCCGGCCTCTCCCCCGGTCTGCTGGCCTGCGCGGCCGCGCTCGTCCTCACCTCGCCGTACACGCCGATGCTGTTCATGGGCGAGGAGTGGGGCGCCCGCACACCCTGGCAGTACTTCACCGACCACCCGGACCCGGAGCTGGCGGAGGCCGTACGGCGCGGCCGGCGGCGGGAGTTCGCCTCGCACGGCTGGGCGGAGGAGGACATCCCCGACCCGCAGGACCCGGCCACCCGGGCGCGCAGTTGCCTGGACTGGAGCGAGCCGGATCGCGACCCGCACGCCCGGCTGCTCGCCTGGCACCGCGAGCTGATCGCCCTGCGCCGCGCCCTGCCGGAGCCGGCCGCCGGCCCCGGCCTGGACGGGACGCGGGTCTCCTACGACCGCGGGGAACGCTGGCTGTGCGTCGCCCGGGGCGCGCTGCGCACCGTGGTGAACCTGTCCGCCGGCCGCGAGGCCCGCGTGCCCGCGGAGGCCCCGCACGCCCGGGTGCTGGCGGCGTGGGGCGACTGCGGGGCCCCGGGCGCCGACGGGGTGGTCCGGCTCCCCCCGGAGTCGGCGGCGGTGCTGGCCGTGCCGTGACGGCGCGCGGCGGCCCGGCACGGTCCCACGGCCCCGGGACGGGACGCCGGCACGCGCCGCTGCGGCCGTCCGCCCGCCACTGCCGGACGGCCGCCCGGCCGGCGACCGGAAGCCGGTCGGTCCGGCGGCGGTCCGCTCCGGCGCCGGCGCTCAGCTCACGGCCGCGGTCTGCATCCGATCCCGGTAGTCCCGCGCCACGGCCATCAGCTCGTCGAGTGCGTCCCGGGTCCGCAGGAGATCGTCGATGTGCCGGGAGAGCCGGGCGCGTTCCTGTGCCATCCGTTCCAGCGCGGCGTCGGAGTTGCGCTCGCTGGGTGCGTCGACGCACGGCAGCAGTTCGGCGATGGTGCGGCTGGACAGACCCGCCGTGTAGAGCCGCTGGAGGAAGCGCACCCGTTCGACGTCGTCGTCCGTGTAGGTCCGCTGCCCGCCGGCGCTGCGGCTGCTCGTCAGCAGCCCCTGTTCCTCGTAGTAGCGCAGCGACCGGACGCTGACGCCGGCCCGCGCCGCGAGCTCCCCGATCCGCACGGCGGCCTCCCGATGTGATCCGCGGCCGGGACCACGGCGTGATCCACGACACAGCACTTGCCTCTGACGTCGGTGTCAGGTTTTAGCGTAGCCCCGTGCCCGGGTACCGGGCGACGCGCATGGCGGAGGAGAGCACCATGACCACCCTGTTCAGCAGTTACCGGCTCGGCGGCCTGACGCTGCCCAACCGGGTCGTGATGGCCCCGATGACCCGGGTGCGGGCCGCCGCCGGCGGGCTGGCCACCCCCTCGATGGCGGCGTACTACGCGCAGCGGGCCACGGCCGGGCTGATCGTGTCGGAGGGCGTGCAGCCCAGTGTCGTCGGGCAGTCCAACCCGGGCACGCCCGGACTGCACACCGATGAACAGGTGGCGTCCTGGCGGCAGGTGACCGACGCCGTGCACGTCAGCGGCGGCCGCATCTTCGCCCAGCTCATGCACGGCGGCCGGGTGTCGCACCCGGCGACCACCGGTCTCCAGCCCGTCGGTCCCTCGGCCGTACCGGCCACCGGCAACGTCTTCACGCCGTCCGGACCGCAGCCCGCTCCGGTGCCCCGGGCGCTGACGGCGGACGAGGTGCCCGAACACGCCCGGTCCTACGCCGACGCGGCCCGCCGCGCCGTGGACGCGGGGTTCGACGGGGTCGAACTGCACGGCGCCAACGGCTACTTGATCTCCCAGTTCCTCTCCTCCAACGCCAATCTGCGCACCGACCGCTACGGCGGCGGCATCGCCGGCCGGATCCGGTTCGCCGTCGAGGCGGCCGCCGCCACCGCCGACGCCGTGGGACCGGCCAGGACGGGCATCCGCCTCTCACCGGGCGGTGGCTTCTGGGGTGTCGAGGAGACCGACGCCGCCGAGCTCAACACCGCACTGCTGACCGAACTGGCCCGCCTCGGCCTGGCCTACGTGCACCTGGAGGCCACCGCCGGGGAGGAGGTGCTCAGGGAGCTGCGCAAGACATGGCCCGGCACCCTGATCATGAACCCGACCCTGCCGATGGGCCCCCGGCAGACCGGCCCCGCCGAGGCCCGTCACTGGCTGGGTCCGGGTGCCGACCTCATCAGCTTCGGCCGCGGCTTCATCGCCAACCCCGACCTGGTCGAACGCCTCCGCGCGGACCTGCCTCTGGCCCCCGTGGACGAGTCCACGTACTACACGGGCGGCGACGCGGGCTACCTCACCTACCCGGCGTACCAGTACGGGGCCGTCGATCCCGTCTCCGTTCCCGCGTGAGGCGCGCGGAGTGCCGGGGAGCCGTGGCCGCTCCCCGCGGGCGCGCGGGCCTCACTCCGGCAAAAGGCTCAGCCGGCTGTCGGCCCCGTCGGGGCCGGGGGCGAGGATCCCGTGGTCCGTGTGGACGCGGGAGACGCAGGCCGTGCCGGTGAGGTCGCCGGGCGAGGGCCCGGGGCCGGTGGCACAGCCACGGCACAGCCTGCCGCGATGGCCGGTGTCAGCCCTCGTCCGGGGCCAGGCGGAGCGAGACGGAGTTGATGCAGTACCGCTGGTCCGTGGGCGTCGGGTAGCCCTCGCCCTCGAAGACGTGGCCGAGGTGGGAGCCGCAGCGGGCGCAGCGGACCTCGGTGCGGACCATGCCGTGCGAGCGGTCCTCGACCAGTTCGACGGCGTCGGATTCCTTGGGGTCGTAGAAGGACGGCCAGCCGCAGTGCGACTCGAACTTGGTGTCGGACCGGAAGAGTTCGGCGCCGCAGGCCCGGCAGGAGTAGACACCGGCGGTCTTGGTGTCGGTGTACTCACCGGTGTACGCGGGTTCGGTGCCCGCCTTGCGGAGCACGGCGTACTCGTCCGGGGACAGCTCCGCGCGCCACTGCTCGTCCGTCTTGTCGATCTCGTACGGCATCTGCGGTCCTCTCCTCGTGCGTACCTGCGTCCGTGCGTGTGTGCGGCTCCGGGCCGGGCGGCGGCTCAGCTCCCCAGCCGGGCCAGGATCCGCGGGCCCAGCTCGGTGACGTCGCCCGCGCCCATGGTGAGAACCAGGTCGCCGGGCCGGGCCATTCCCGCGATCAGTTCCGGCACCGCCTCCATGGTGTGCTCGGCCCGGACGTCGGCGCCCTTCGCGGTGGCCGCGTCGATGATCAGGGCGCTGGTGACGCCGGGGACCGGGTCCTCGCGGGCGGGGTAGATGTCCAGGACGACGGAGGAGTCGGCGAGGGTCAGCGCCTCGCCCATCTCGATGCCCAGCTCCTGGGTGCGGCTGAAGAGATGCGGCTGGAAGACGACGAGGACCCGGCCGTCACCGGCGCTGCCGCGGATGGCCTCCAGGTCGGCGGCGATCTCGGTGGGGTGGTGCGCGTAGGAGTCGATGACCTGCACGCCGTTCACGGTGCCCTGGAGCTGGAGGCGGCGCTTGACGCCGGTGTACGAGCCGAGGGCCGAGGCGAGGTTGTGCACGGGCAGGCCGAGCGCGGTGCCGGCGACCAGGGCGGCGACGGCGTTGCCCGCGTAGTGGCGGCCGGGGACGGAGACGGTGAAGGTGATCACGCGGCCGTCGAAGACCACGGTGACCTCGCTGGTCAGCCCGCGCGGTTTGATGGTGACGATGCGGACGTCGGCGTCCTCGGCCTCGCCGTAGGTGACGATCCGGAGGTCCCGGCCCGGGGTCCCGCCCGCGGTGACCCGCGCGGTGAGCTCCCGGGCGCCCGGCTGGTCGGCGGAGATCACGAGGGTGCCGCCGGGGCGGACGCGGTCGGCGAAGGTCTGGAAGGACTCGTAGATCTCTTCCATGGAGGCGTAGTTGGCGTGGTGGTCCAGCTCCACGTTGAGCACGACGGCCACCTCGGGCGCGTACTTGTGGAAGCTGCGGTCGCTCTCGTCCGCCTCGGCCACGAAGATCTCACCGTTGCCGTGCAGCGCGTTGGAGCCGGGCGCGTCCAGGTCGCCGCCGATGGCGTACGAGGGCTCGCGGCCGAGAGTGGTCAGGGCGACGGCCAGCATGGAGGTGGTGGTGGTCTTGCCGTGGGTGCCGGCGACGGCGATCGGCCGCAGCCCCTCCATCAGCGCGGCGAGTGCGTCGGAGCGGTGGATCACGGGGATGCCGCGTTCGGCGGCCGCCGCAAGCTCCGGGTTGTCGGCGCGGATGGCACTGGAGACGATGACGCAGCTCGCGTCGGCGGCCAGATGCTCCGCCGCGTGGCCGATGTGCACGGTGGCGCCGAGCCCGCGCAGCGCCTCGGCGGTCGCCGAGTCCCGGGAGTCGCTGCCCGCCACGCGCGCCCCGCGCATGGCGAGGATCTTGGCGATTCCCGACATGCCCGCACCGCCGATGCCGATGAGGTGCGGGCGGTCCATCGCGGACGGGACGGCGGGTGCCATGCGGGTATCTCCTGGGGTCGCTGCGGGCCGGCGGGCCCGGAGGGCTGAGCGGCCTCAGCCTATTCGGTGTGGGCGTAGAGCTTGAGCACCGGGACGCCGACCTTGTGCCGGGCGCGGGAGGTCCAGTCGCGGTGGAAGAACTCCTCGACGAGGTGCGGTGCCGTCAGCACGATGACCTCGTCGGCGTGTGTCTGTTCGACGACGCTCTTCAGCAGGTCGAGCGGGTGTTCCTCGACGATCTGCCCGACCGCCTCGGCGCCGGCCGCCCGCAGCGACTCCAGGGAGTGGGCGAGGGCGCGCTCCGCCGGGCCGGCCGCCTCCTCGCCCTCGGGCTCGTCCGCCTCGCGGATCGCCTCCCCCAGTTCGCCGAGGGCCACGTCGTCGAGGGCTCTGAGCAGCCGGTCCTGATCGCCGTGGGGCTGCATCAGCACGACGAACGCGACGGGTTCGTCCCCGTGGAGCGTGGTGACGAGCTCCACGTCGGCGGGCACCAGCGGCTTCTCGATCATGAGTACGGAGGTGAACACGGCGAGCGCCCTTCTTCCTCTCGGGCCCGGGAGCCCTACAGAAAACCATCCTGCCCCGCGCTCGCTCGCACGGGGTCCGTCCAGCCAAGCCTGCCGCCCGACGGGTCAAGCGGAACGATATCTTCCGGGAGTTGACCGGCTCCCGGCTTCCCCGTCCGGGCGTTCACCCCGGGTCCCTGCGGTAACGGGTGAAGAGGAACCCGTCCTCCTCCAGGACCGAGGCGAGAGCGAATCGTTCCGGCACGGTGATCGCCGGGCCCTCCATGATGCGGGGCGCCGCTCCGGCGGTGACCACCGGGGCCAGAGTGAAGCACAGCTCGTCCAGCACGCCGGTCACGGCGAACTGGCCGAGCAGCCGCGGGCCGCCCTCCGTGAGCTGGCGGGTCAGCCCCCGCTCCGCGAGCAGCCGCACGACCGCCGCCGGCTCGACGCCCTCACCGGGCCCCGCGGTGAGCACCTCCGCACCCGCGTCACGGGCGCGCCGGACCCGTTCGGGGCGCTCCGCGACGGCCGCCTCGCCGGTGAGGACGAGCGTGGGGACGGCCGGCTCCGTGAACAGCGGCAGGGAGTAGTCCAGGTCCAGGCTCGCGCTCACCACGGCGATCACCGGGGCGGGCGGCTGGCCCAGGGCGGCCCGGCGGGCCGCGAACGCCTGGCGGGCGCGGGCCGGGCGGTACCCCTCCTTGCGCACGGTCTCCGCTCCGGCGATCACGACGTCCGCCAGGCCGCGCAGCACTCCGAAGAGGCGCATGTCGGCCGGGCAGGAGAGCGGCTGGGACCGTCCGTCGTGGTACGCGGCGCCGTCGAGGGAGGCGACCATGTTGCCCCGCAGCCAGGGCCGCGCGCCGTCCTCCGGATAGGCGTAGGCGTCGGCCAGTTCGCCGAGGTCCCACTCGCGCTCGACGAGCAGGTCCGGGGCCGCGGACTCGGCGGTCAGGGGGAACAGACGTCGCATGGTCAGCAGTCTGTCACGCGCCCCGGCGGAGCATTCCGGGGCGCGCGAAGCGCGCCCGCCACCGCCGGAAGCCCCGCCCCGGGGCCGCGCCGGACCGGCCCGCCGGACGGCTGCCCCGGCGGCCGGTGTGCGCGGGATCACGGTCCGCGACCGGACGGATGTCCGGATAGGCTGGGGTGCTGTGCACTCTTCCTCCGCCGCCCCGAGCCCGATGACCGACGTCACGGAGACTCCGCTGTCGCTCTGCGCCCGTGAGCCGCAGGTGCCCGCCGAGCGCCTGGTCGCGGAGATGGTGCCGCCGCCCCGTTTCCGGGACGCCCGCTTCGAGACCTACATCCCGGACCCGGCGCAGCCCAGCCAGGCGGAGGCCGTCGAGGTGCTGAGCGGCTTCGCCGCCGGACTCGGCGCCGGCACCGCCGCGGGCGGCGGGAAGCGCCGCTGGTTCGCCCGGAAGCCGGCCGCGCCGGCGGGCCCGCGCGGGGTGTATCTCGACGGCGGCTACGGCGTCGGCAAGACCCACCTGCTCGCCGCGCTGTGGCACGCCACGCCCGCCGCGCCGGAGCTGAAGGCGTTCGGCACCTTCGTGGAGCTGACCCATCTGGTCGGCGCGCTGGGCTTCCAGCAGACCGTGCGGACGCTCGGCGACCACCGGCTGCTGTGCATCGACGAGTTCGAGCTGGACGACCCGGGCGACACCGTGCTCGTGTCCACGCTGCTCGGCAAGCTGGTGGACGCCGGCGTCGGGCTCGCCGCCACCTCGAACACCCTGCCGGGCAAGCTCGGCGAGGGCCGGTTCGCCGCCCAGGACTTCCTCCGCGAGATCCAGGGCCTCTCGGCGCACTTCCGGCCGCTGCGGATCGACGGCGAGGACTACCGTCACCGCGGCCTGCCCGAGGCGCCGCCGCCCTTCGCGGGCGAGGTGGTCGAGCGGGCCGCCCACCGCACCCCGGGCGCCTCGCTCGACGCCTTCCCCGCTCTCCTGGAACACCTCTCCCGGATCCACCCCAGCCGTTACGGCGCGCTCACCGACGGGCTCCGCGCCGTCTGCCTGACCGGGGTGCGGCCGGTGCCGGACCAGTCCACGGCCCTGCGCCTGGTCGTTCTGGCGGACCGGCTGTACGACCGCGAGATACCGGTGCTGGCCTCGGGCGTGCCCTTCGACCAGCTGTTCGGCGAGGACATGCTCAAGGGCGGCTACCGCAAGAAGTACTTCCGGGCGATCTCCCGGCTCACGGCGCTCGCCCGGGACGCCGAACCGCTGGCGGAGGCGTAGCCCCCTTCCGACGGCAGCCGGCGACGGCACGGACCCGGCCCCGGAACCGCCGCGGCCGCCCCGCCGCCCGGGAGACCCTGACGCCTGCCCGCTCCGGGCCGCGGCCCGCACGGGCATCCGGCCGTACGCGGCCCGCTCCCTCCCGGCCGGCGCGCGTCAGTTCGACGCCGGCACCGGCTTCGTCTCGCTCGGCCGGACGATGACGAACCCGTCGCCCTCCAGCCGGAGTTGCACCGCCTCGCCCGAGCCGCCCCGGATCATCGAGCCGACGCTCTGCGAGCGGTGCAGGGAGGACGCGAGGTGCGCGCTCCAGCCGACGACCGCGTCGGTGTCCACGAAGACCGGGGCCTGCGGTGAGACGGGGATGACGATCGGATCGCCCTCGCAGACCACCGCGAGCCGGCCCTGGCCGCTGAAGACGCTGTTGAACAGCCCGCCCCCGGCCATCCCCGCGCCCTTGACGACCTTGATCTCGTAGCCCAGTCCGGCGTCGAAGCAGAGGACGTTGCGGCCGTTGACCGTGAGGGTGTCGCCGGGGACGAAGTCGATGATGAAGCAGTTGGCCGCCTCGTGGGCGAACCACGCCTCGCCCTGGCCGCGGACGGCCATCAGGGCCAGCCCCTCCCCCGTGACGGCGCGTTTGAGGAAGTTCCCCACGCCCTGGCCCTGCTTCTCGAACCGGAGATTGCCGCGGAAGGCGATCATCGAGCCCTGGCGGGCGTAGCACTCGCCGTTCACCACATATTTGACCGCCTTGGGGTTCTGGAGCACCATGCCCGGCGCGGTGGGTGGCTGAACCATGTTCTCGGAGGCGAAGAGATCGCTGCGCATGGGGCAATGCTGTCCCGGAATGCATCATTCCGCCAAGGAGGCGCCCGCGGGCACGCGCCGCGCGGGCTGGCAGACTGGCCGGATGACCTCCGCCGACGCCGACACCCGCACCGAGAGCGAGGCCGGCCACAGCCGGCCGGACACCGCCGCGTTCCGGCCCGGGGCCGCGGACCGCGACGCCGCACCCCAGTTCGTGCTGCCCCTGGTGGCCCGCATCGAGAAGGCCGCCCCGCCGTCCCGCACGGACGCGCTGGAGACCGCGGCCCGAGCGGTTCTCGTGCTGCTGTCGGACGAGCGGGCGGCGGATCCGGACGGCGCGTGGTACCGGGCCGTGCGCGACTGGCAGGACGCCCGGATCCGCAAGGTGGTGCGCAGGGCGCGCGGCGCGGAGTGGCGGCGCGCGGCGGCCCTGCCGGGCATCACCGTCACCGGCGGCTCGGCCGAGGTGCGGGTGTACCCGCCGGTCCCGGTCGACGGCTGGCCGAAGGAGCTGGCGAAGCTCCAGGTGTCCGGCACGGAGCTGGACGACCCGGTACCACCGGCCGCCCCGCCGCCCGGGCGGCCCGTGCTGTGGCTCAGTCCGGAGCTGGAGATGTCGGCGGGCAAGGCGATGGCGCAGGCGGGACACGGCGCCCAGCTGGCCTGGCTGCGCCTGCCGCCCGCCGAGCGGTCGGCGTGGCGCGCGGCCGGTTTCCCGCTCGCCGTACGGACCGCGGAGCCCGCGCGCTGGGCGGACCTCACGCGGAGCGGGCTGCCGGTGGTGCGGGACGCGGGCTTCACGGAGATCGCCCCGGGCTCCTGCACGGTCGTCGCGGAACACCCGGCGCTCACGGGGCGCTGAGCGGAGCCCGCGCGCCCGAGCGCACGCGGGCCCGTACGGAGGCCGGAGCGAGGGCCGGGGCGGGGGCACGCCGGACCGTCCCCCGCGTCCGGGAGCACCTCCGGGCGGGCGCACCCGGGCCGGGACAACCGGAGCGGCAGGGCCCCGGTCGTGAACATCCGGAGCGGATCGATCACCGCTTTGAACACCTCCCGCCTCCCGTACGTATCGATCCCCGACGCCACCGGACCGGGCCCGCCCGGCCGGCGGCAGACCAACCGGCTTGACCAACCGCTCAGTCCACGCTGGTCCGGCACGCCACGCCGCTCCTCATGACGGCGCGGCGGGCCGGCCC
This sequence comes from Streptomyces sp. MNU89, assembly GCF_020982505.1. Taxonomy (NCBI): domain Bacteria; kingdom Bacillati; phylum Actinomycetota; class Actinomycetes; order Kitasatosporales; family Streptomycetaceae; genus Streptomyces; species Streptomyces sp. MNU89. The sequence goes on from NZ_JAJKLL010000001.1 coordinate 1,654,094, forward strand.
CGCTCCTCGCTCCCTGCGAGTGCGCCGCCATGGCAGGAGATACTTTGCGACGCATCAACGGAACCGCCGCCATCCTCGTGGCGATCGCCGCGACCATCGGTGCGCTGATCTATCCGATCTGGAGTTACGAGGACCGGTCCGGCACCGGCCTCGCGAACCTTCAGTCACAGACCGTGTCCACCAAGTGGGGGCCGCTGTCGGCCGTCGACCGGGACTTCCTGGTGAAGGTGAGGCTCGCCGGTCTGTGGGAGCTGCCCGCCGGCCGGCAGGCCATGGAGCGGGCGCCCAACCAGGCCGTCCGCGACGCCGGCGACCATCTCGTCGTCGGCCACGCGGACCTGGACCGGCGGGCCCGGGACATCGCCGCCAAGCTCGGCGTGGAGCTGCCGAACGAGCCGACCGACCAGCAAAAGGGCTGGCTCCGGGAGATGACCGACGCCCAGGGCGAGGACTACCAGCGGAAGTTCGCAAACATCCTGCGGACGGCCCACGGCAAGGTCTTCGGGCTCATCGGCCAGGTGCGGCACACCACCCGCAACGAGCTGATCCGCGACCTGGCGGACGCCGCCAACATCACCGTGCTCGACCACATCACCATGCTGGAGAACACCGGCATGGTCGACTTCGACACCATCGCCGCCGAGGAGGCCGCGGCCGCCACGGAGAAGCCGGCTCCCCCGCCGCCGCCCCCGTCGACCTCGTCGGTCATCGGCTCGCCGGTGCCGGTCGTCACGCCTCCCGGCGCCACGTCCCTGCCGTCCGCCGTGCCGGAGACCACCGCGCCTGCGGACGACCCGGGCCGGCCCACCGCGACGCCCACGGCCGACCAGCCCGCCCCCGGCGCCGGCGCACCGGCGGCTCCGCCCGTAACGGGCCGACGGGCCACGACGGGCACCGCGGTCCGCCGGGGCGGCCGACCGCGGTGCCGGGGCGGAGGGTGGTCCCACCCCCACCAGACCACTCCTCCGCCCACTCCCCGCCTCCCGCACCCCACCCCGCGGCGGTAGCTCAAATCAACCTCTGGAACCGGCCCTCGCGCGGTTCGGCGGCCCTCGCGGAGGCCATGTCTCCCGGAGAGGACCGGTACACGGAGAAACCGGTACACGGACGAGGGGGGACCGCCGGACCATGGCACGACTGGGGACGGGCATCGGCTGGCGGCCCGAAATCGCCCGCCACGTCGAGGAGTTGCCGGGCCTGGACTGGGTCGAGGTGGTGGCGGAGAACATCTGCCCCGGTCATCTCCCCGACTCGCTGCTCCGGCTGCGTGAGCGCGGTACGACGATCGTCCCGCACGGCGTCTCGCTGGGCCTCGGCGGTCCCGAACCGCCCGACCCGGCCCGGCTCGCCGCACTCGCCGAGCGCGCCGGGGCTCTGGGCGCCCCGCTCGTCACGGAGCACATCGCCTTCGTCCGCGCGGGCGGCCCGCTCACCGCCTCGCCCCGGCTGGAGGCCGGCCACCTGCTGCCGGTGCCGCGCACCCGGGACGCCCTGGACGTCCTCTGCGCGAACGTCCGGATCGCGCAGGAGGCGCTGCCGGTGCCGCTGGCGCTGGAGAACATTGCCGCGCTGATCTCCTGGCCCGGCGAGGAGCTGACGGAGGGACAGTTCCTCGCCGAACTGGTCCGGCGCACGGGGGTGGGGCTGCTGATCGACGTCGCCAATCTGCACACCAACGCCGTCAACCGGGGTGAGGACCCGTCCGCGGTCCTCGACGCCCTGCCGTGCCACGCGCTGGCCTACGTCCATGTGGCGGGCGGTGTCGAACGGGACGGCGTCTGGCACGACAGCCACGCCCACCCCGTCACCGGCCCCGTGCTGGACGTCCTGGCCGAGCTGTGCGCCCGGGCGGACCCGCCGGGCGTCCTGCTGGAACGGGACGACGACTTTCCCGGCCCTGACCGACTGGCGGCCGAACTGAGCGCCATCCGGGCCGTGGTGACGGCCGCACGCGCGGCCCGCACCGCCCCGGCGGGACGGGGTGCGCTCTCCCCGCCGGAGGCGGGCCCGGCCAGGGGCGCGGGCACGGACGGGGACGCGGCCGGGGGTGCCCCGGCGGTGCCCGCCGAGACCGTCACGGCGGCGGCGGAGGCGGCGGGCCTGGCCGCGTCCGTGGCGGCGGGCGCGGCGGCCGCCGACGCACGCGAACGGCCGGCCTGCGGAGCCCCGCCGACCGCGCCCGGACAGCCCGCCGCCACCGGAACGGGCGTCATCGGGACGAGCACCACCACCGGAAGGGGCGGCGCCACCGCCGCTTCACCGGACCGGAGCAGCGCCCCGCCGGCGACGGAGGCCGCGCGGCTGCGGCTGGCGGTGGCACAGACGGCGCTGCTGTCCTCCCTGGTCGCCGGCACCCCGGCGCCCGACGGCTTCGACCGGGGCCGGCTGGGCGTGCAGAGCCGGGCGCTGGTCCGGAAGCGGACCGGTGTGATCGCCAAGGTGGCGCCCGAGCTGCCGGAGATCCTGGGCCCCCGGTTCCGCGCCGAGTTCGAGGGCTACGCCCGGAACCGGCCGATGACCGGCGGCCACCGCCAGGACGCGCTGAACTTCGCGGCGCACGTCCTGAGCCCGGCCGGGCCCCGCCTGGAACCGGCGGTGCGGCGGCGGCTCGGCCGCTGGTGGCGCGAACGCTCCCGCCCGGCCCCGCCACTGCGCCACCGGGTCGCCGTCCTGCTCCGTGCCGGAGTCCGCCGTCTGTCCGGGCTCACGGGAGCCCGGCGGGCTCAGGCCAGCCCGGCCACCAGTTCGGAGACCGCCTTCCGCCGCCCGGTGTAGAAGGGGACCTCCTCCCGGACGTGCATCCGCGCCTCGGAGCCGCGCAGATGCCGCATGAGGTCGACGATCCGGTACAGCTCGTCGGCCTCGAAGGCGAGAAGCCACTCGTAGTCGCCGAGCGAGAACGAGGGCACGGTGTTGGCCCGGACGTCCGGGAAGCCGCGCGCCATCTTGCCGTGGTCGGCGAGCATCCTGCGGCGGTCCTCGTCCGGCAGCAGGTACCAGTCGTAGCTGCGCACGAAGGGGTACACGCTGACGTACTGGCGCGGCTCCTCGTCGGCCAGGAACGCCGGGATGTGCGACTTGTTGAACTCGGCGGGGCGGTGCAGCGCCATGTTCGACCACACGGGCTCCAGCGCGCGGCCGAGCTTCGTCCGGCGGAAGAGGTTGTACGCCTCCTGGAGGGCGTCGGCCGTCTCCGAGTGCCACCAGATCATGAGATCGGCGTCGGCCCGCAGGCCGGACACGTCGTAGGTGCCGCGCACGACGACGTCCTTGGCGGCGAGTTGGGCGAAGAGCTCGTCCACCTCCTCCGCGTAGCCGCCGCGGTCCTCCGGGAGCACGTCCCGCAGCCGGAAGACCGACCAGAGGGTGTAGCGGATGACCTCGTTGAGGTCCTTGGCCTTCTTGCCGGCGTTCGGGGTCTTGTCAGGAGCAGTCATGGCCCTTATTGTCCTCCGTCTTTCCCGGCGCTCCGCGCCAGGGTGTCCAGTACGGCGCCGGCCGCGCCGTGCGCGCTCGCGACGCAGGCCGGGATGCCCACACCGTCGTAGGCCGCCCCGCAGAGCCGCAGCGACGGCATCCCCGCCAGCCCCTCGCGGACGCGGGCGACCCGGTCCGGATGGCCCACCGGGTACTGCGGCAGGCCGGCCGTCCAGCGGGTGACGCGGGTCGCGACGGGGCGGGCGCGGAGCCCGACGGCCTCGCCCAGGTCCCGGAGCGACACCTCGACCAGGCCCTCGTCGTCCCGTTTCAGCTCCGCCTCCTCGCCGAAGCGGCCGACGGAGGTGCGGATCACGAAGAGGCCGGGGGCGGCCGCGTCGATCCAGCCCCACTTCCGGCTGGCGAACGTGGCCGCCTTGATGGTGCGCCCGTCCACGGGCGGCACCAGGAAACCACTGCCCTCGGGGACCGGCGTCAGGTCGGCGCGGCGGAACACCATGCTCACCAGGGCCATGGACGCGTACTCGACCGTCGCCAGCTCGGCGGCCGCGGCCGGGGCCTCGGCGGCGAGCAGCCGCCCGGCGACGGGGGCGGGCACGGCCAGCACCACGGCGTCGGCCTCGATCACCGCCCGCCCGGGGCCGGACCCGCCGCCCCCGGTGGACGGCTGCGGCTCGCCGGACGCGCCGCTCGCGCCGGACCGGCCCGCCGCGGCCGCCGCCTTCTCCGCGCCCGGCCCTTCGACGACCAGCCGCCAGGCGGCGCCCGTGCGCCGCAGCTCCGTCACGGACGCCCCGGTCGCAACCTCCGCGCCCGCCGCACGGCAGGCCTCGGCGACGGCCGGGGGCAGCGTGCCGACGCCGCCGTCGATGCCCATGAAGACCGGTCCCGGGTCCGGCTGCCCGGTAGCGCGCCGCTGGAGCTCCCGCACCCCCTCGGTCAGCGACCTGCCGTCGCGCGCCAGCCGGTACAGCTGCGGTACCGCCGCGCGCAGCGAGATGCGGTAGGCGTCGCCGGCGTAGACGCCGCCGAGCAGGGGTTCGACCAGCCGGTCGACCACCTCGCGGCCGAGCCGGTCCGCGAGGTACTCGCCGACGGCCACGTCCTCGCCCTCGCCGATGACGGCGGGCGGCAGTTCCGGCTCGCGCGCGATCCGGGCCAGGCCCTCCTCCGAGATCACCCCGGAGGCCGCCAGCGCCTCCGCGTCACCCGGCACGCCCATGACGTGCCCCTTGGGCATGGGGCGCAGCGCGCCCCTCGTCCAGAGCGTGGCCGAGGCCGTGGCGGGCGGCTGGAGCCGGCCGGACAGGCCCGCGGCGCGGGCCAGGTCGACGGCTTCCGGGCGCCGGGCGAGCATCGACTCCGCGCCGAAGTCCACGGGGACGCCCGCGAGTTCACCGGCGAGCAGCTTTCCGCCGACCCGCGGGGACCCCTCGAGCACCGTCACCCGGGCGCCGCCCTCGAGCAGCCGGTGCGCGGCCGCCAGACCGGAGACACCGCCTCCGACGACAACGACATGGCCTGCGGATGCGTGCGTCTCACTCATGCCGCCCACTCTCTCAGAGCCCGGCCCGTCGGGCGCCAGGGTCCAATGGCCCCTCCAGGGGTATCCGGACCGGCCGTGATCTCCGCCGGGTCCCGCCCGGCCTCTCCTCTCTCCCCCGCGTCCCGCCCGGCCGCACGCTGCTTCCGCCGGTATCTCCCCGGTATCCCACCGTGACCGCATCGGGACCGCGGACCGGCAACCCGGCCCCCACCCGCCCCGTCAGAAGGGCGACATCATCGAACACTCCTGGGGGGACCAGCGATGACACACCCGATACGGCACATACCGGAGAGCCCGGAGAGCCGCGCCGGAGGCGGCCGGCGCGGCAGGAACCGGCGGCGCCGGCCCGCCCGCGCCGCGGTGGCGGCGGCCGTTCTGCTCACGGCCCTGCTCGGCGCCGCGGGCTGCGGCAGCGGTGGCGGGTCCGACGGCAAGTCGGCCGTGGAGGCCCCCGCGGCGCAGCGCGACGGGGGCGCCGGCAGCGCGGCGGACGGCCCGGCCGCCGGGGAGGCCGGAGCCGGGGACCGCGCCGCACAGCCGGGCGGTACGGAGGACGCCGCCGGCCCGGCCTCCCCGGGGGACACGCGCCGGACGCCCGCGTCCGTGCCCGCGCACGTCATCCGCACGGCGACCCTCACCGTCCGCGTCAAGGACGTGCCGTCCGCGCTCGACACGGCCCGTACGGCGGCGGAGAACGCGGGCGGCTACATCAGCGACGAGACGACGGACCGCGACTCCGACGGCCGCGAACGGTCGCGTCTTGTGCTGCGGATCCCCCAGGAGAAGTACACGGACCTGCTGGAGGAGCTGGCCGGCACGGGCGAGCTCCTCGAACGGAAGGTCGACGCGCAGGACGTCACCGATCAGGTCGTCGACGTCGAGAGCCGTGTCAAGTCGCAGCGCGCGAGCGTCGCACGGGTGCGCGAGCTGATGGACCGGGCGGACAAGCTCAGCGACATCGTCACGCTGGAGGGCGAACTGAGCACGCGGCAAAGCGAGTTGGAGGCTCTGCTCGCCCAGCGGGCGTCGCTGGAGGACCGCACGGCGATGGCCACCGTCACGCTGAGGCTGACCGAGACGGAGCGGGCGGAGAAGTCCGAGGACGAGCTCTCCTTCCCCGACGCCCTGGCGGGCGGCTGGCACGCCTTCACCACGGGGCTGCGGTGGCTGGCGGTGGCGGTGGGCGCCGTCCTGCCGTTCGCGGTGGCCCTGGCCCTGATCCTGCTGCTGGTCCGTCTGGCCGGGCGGCTGCTCCCGGGCCGCGCCGCCGGCCGGGAGCGCGGCCCGGCTGAGTCGGCTGAGTCGGCTGAGTCGGCGGCCGAGGCCGCGTCCCCGGCACCGGCTCCGGCCGCACCTCCGGCCCCGGGCACGGCACCGGGCACGGGACCGGCGCCGTCGGGCCGGGCCGCGGAGGAGTAGACCCCCCGCAGGGGGCGCCGTCCACGGCGAACAGCAGGCCGGCCGGCGCCCCCACCGGCTCCTCCGGACACGGACAGCCGGCCCCGGAGGGCAGCACACCCCGCCCCGGCGGGCCGGACGGCCCCGCGCCGGGCCGTACCCCCGCGCGGTGCGCGGAGCCGGAGCCGGGGACCCGCGGGCGGGCCGCATCCATCCCGCGCCCGCCGGGCAGCCGCCCTACCGTGGGGGCAGGAAAGCGAAACCCGGGCGAAAGGACACCGCATGGCGGCGCGGCGGATGCTCATCATCGGCGGAGACGCGGCCGGCATGTCCGCCGCGTCCCAGGCACGCAGGCTGAAGCGCCCGGACGAACTGGAGATCCTCGCCTTCGAGCGGTCCGCCTTCACCTCGTACTCCGCCTGCGGCATCCCGTACTGGGTCGGCGGCGTGGTCGACGGCCCGGACGCCCTGGTGGCCCGGACCGCCGCCGAGCACCGGGCCCGCGGCATCGATCTCCGGATGCACACCGAGGTGACCGCGATCGACACCGCGGCGCAGCGGGTGCGGGTCCGCGACCGGGAGGGCGGCGAGCGCTGGGAAGGGTACGACGACCTGGTCGTCGCCACCGGCGCCCGCCCCCTGCGGCCGGACATCCCCGGCATCGACGCGCCCGGCGTGCACGGGGTGCAGAACCTCGACGACGGCCGGGCGCTGCACGACGCCCTCGGCAAGGACGCCGAGGGGCTGCGCGCCGTGGTCGTCGGCGCGGGCTACATCGGTGTGGAGATGGCCGAGGCCCTGGTGAACCGGGGCTGCCGGGTCACCGTGCTGGAGCGCGCCGAAGAGCCCATGTCGACGCTCGACCCGGACATGGGACGGATCGTCCACGAGGCGATGTGCGGGCTCGGCATCCACACCGTGACCGGCGCCGAGGTGACGGAGGTGCTCACCGGGGACGACGGCCGGGTCGCCGGCGTCCGCACCCGGGAGGAGGAGTACCCGGTCGATCTCGTCGTCCTGGGCCTCGGCGTCCGGCCCGAGACGCGGCTGGCCCGGGAGGCGGGACTGCCGCTCGGCGCGTCCGGCGGGCTCCTGACGGACCTCGCGATGCGGGTGCGCGGCGAGGAGAACATCTGGGCCGGCGGCGACTGCGTGGAAGTCCTCGATCTGGTGTCCGGCCGGACCCGGCACATCGCCCTCGGCACCCACGCCAACAAGCACGGGCAGGTCATCGGCAGCAACGTCGGCGGCGGCTACGCCACCTTCCCCGGTGTGGTCGGCACGGCGGTCAGCAAGGTCTGCGATCTGGAGATCGCCCGGACCGGCCTGCTGGAGGCACAGGCCCGGCAGGCCGGGCTCGACTTCGTCACGGTGACCATCGAGTCGACCAGCCGGGCGGGCTACTACCCCGGCGCCCGCCCCATGACGGTGAAGATGCTCGCCGAGCGGCGCACAGGGCGGCTGCTCGGCGTGCAGATCGTCGGGCGCGAGGGGGCCGGCAAGCGGGTCGACGTGGCGGCGGTCGCGCTGACCGCGGGCATGACGGTGGAGCAGATGACGGCCCTCGACCTGGGGTACGCGCCCCCGTTCTCCCCGGTCTGGGACCCGGTCCTGGTGGCCGCCCGCAAGGCGACGGCAGCCGTGGCCGCCGACGTGCGGGCCCGCTGACGCACGGCGGGCGCCCGCCCCCGCGGTGATCTCCCGTTCCCCTCACGCGAGTTCCGGGCCCGCGGATTCCCGGCGCGGCGGGTGCCGCCACTCGGTGATAATCGCCCCCATGCTCGAACGCACCCACGCACCACCGGCCGCCCGCCCCGGTGCCCTCCTCCTCCGCGAGCGTGCCGAGGCCGCGCTGCGGGACGCCGCACCGGCCCTCCTGGCCTACACGGCGGTGCGGCTCACCGGTCTGCTGCTGCTCACCGTGCCGGCCGTGGCCACCGGCCGGGACGTCCTCGGCCTGCTCAGCAGACGCTGGGACGCCGTCTGGTACACGCGGATCGCCGAGCACGGCTACGGCTTCGAGATCGCGACCCCCGACGGCGTCCACTCCAACCTCGCCTTCTTCCCGCTGCTGCCCGCCCTGGAGCGGGTGCTGGCGGCCCTGACCCCGTTCGAAGCGGCCACCTCCGGCCTGCTGGCCGGCTGGCTCGCCTCCCTCGCCGCCGCCTGGGGCATCTACGCGGTCGGCGCCCGGCTCCGCGGCCCGGCCACCGGAGTCGTGCTGGCGGCGCTGTGGGGCGCGTACCCGACCGGCTTCGTCCAGTCGATGGCCTACACCGAGACCCTGTTCACGGCCTTCGCCGCCTGGTCCCTGTACGCGGTGCTGACCGGCCGCTGGCCGGCGGCGGGCGCCCTCGCCGTGCTGGCGGGGCTGACCCGCCCGACGGCGGCGGCGCTCGTCGCGGCCGTCGTCGTCCCGGCGGGCGTGGCCCTCGTCCGCGACTGGCGGGCCGGCATCCCGCCGGCCGTGCTGCTCCGCCTGCACCGGCCGATGCTGCTCGGCCTGCTGCTGGCCCCCCTGGGCTGGCTCTCCTACGTGCTCTACGTGGCGGCCCGCCGGGACGACCTGCTCGCCTACTTCGCGGTGCAGGAAGCGTGGGGCAACGGCTTCGACGGCGGCCGGGCCCTGGCGGGCTTCGCCGCGGAGACCCTGCGGTCGAACGCCCTTGCTGGGTTCGGCCTGTGCGCGGCCCTCGCGCTGGTGTTCTGGCTGCTGCGGCTGTGCGTGCGGCAGCGCCAGCCGTTGCCGCTGCTGGTGTACTCGTTCGCCGTCGTCGCCGTCTCGCTGGCCGGCTCCGGCTACTTCGGTTCCCGGCCCCGGCTGATGATGCCCGCGTTCCCGCTGCTGCTGCCGGCGGCCGTGGTGGTGGCCCGGCAGCAGCCGGCGCGGGCGGCGCTGATCTGCGCCGTCGCGGCCGTGGCCTCGGGCGTCTACGGGGCCGTCACCCTGCTGGGCCCGGGCCCGCCGTGAGCGGGGACGCCGCCGGACCGCGCGCCGGCGGGTCCCGCCGGCGCGGGCGGCGGCGGTACCCGCGGCGCGGGCGCTCCGGTGCTCAGCGGGCGCTCCGGCCGTGGACGTACTCGACGAGCCGGGTCAGCGCGTCCGGGTCGGTCGAGGGCAGCACTCCGTGCCCGAGGTTGAAGATGTGGCCGGGCAGGTCCCGCGCCGCCTCCAGCACCTCGCCGGCCTTGGTCTCCACGACCTCCCGCGGCGCGAACAGCACCGCCGGGTCGAGGTTGCCCTGCAGGGCCTTGCCGGGGCCGACCCGCCGCGCGGCCTCGTCCATCGGCACCCGCCAGTCGACGCCCACGACGTCGGCGCCGGCCTCGCCCATCAGCCCGAGCAGTTCGCCGGTTCCCACGCCGAAGTGGATCCGCGGCACACCGTGCCGGGCGACCGCGTCGAACACCTTGGCGGAGGCGGGCATCACCGAGCGCCGGTAGTCGGCGGGGGCGAGCGCGCCCACCCAGGAGTCGAAGAGCTGGACGGCCGAGGCCCCCGCCTCGATCTGCACGTCGAGGAAGGCGGCGGTGATGTCCGCGAGCCGGTCCAGCAGATCGGCCCAGAGCTCCGGGTCGCCGTACATGAGCGCCTTGGTGTGCTCGTGGTTGCGGGACGGGCCGCCCTCCACGAGGTAGCTCGCCAGCGTGAACGGGGCCCCGGCGAAGCCGATCAGCGGCGTGGAGCCGAGTTCGCCGGTGAGCATGCCCACGGCCTCGGTCACGTACTTGACGTCGTCCGGCTCCAGCGGGCGCAGCCGCTCCAGGTCGGCGCGGGTCCGGACCGGCCGCTCGACGACCGGGCCGACCCCCGGCTTGATGTCGAGGTCGATGCCGATGGCCTTGAGCGGCACGACGATGTCGCTGAAGTAGATGGCCGCGTCGACCTTGTGCCGGCGGACGGGCTGGAGGGTGATCTCGGTGACCAGGTCCGGCCGCATGCAGGAGTCGAGCATCGCGATGCCCTCGCGGACCTTGAGGTACTCCGGCAGCGACCGTCCGGCCTGGCGCATGAACCAGACGGGGGTGTGCGGGACCGGCTCGCGCCGGCAGGCCCGCAGAAAGGCCGAGCCGGCCGTCCTGCCGCTCTGCTGCGGGCTCGTCATCGGGCCTCCCCGGCGGCGGCGGAACGAAGAGTCCGGGAGGGGATCTCGCCCGCTCGGATCGAGCGGAGAGCTTGGGGAACGTCGTTGGCACTCACCCCGAATCTTCGCACGCGGGCACCCGCGCGGATCCGCCCGCCCGCCTTTCCCCACCCGGGTGTCCTCCGTGGCTGCGGGGCCCGTTCCGCCTAGTCTTCCCGGCATGGCTGCGGCTCAGGGACATCTTGCGGACGGTCCGGACAACGGGGGCGGGGACGAGGCACCGGCCGCGTTCCTCAGCGCGGTCGAAGGGCTGCGCGGCGCACGCCTGCGCCCCGAGCTGGAGGTCGCGGTGACCCGCGCCCCGGCCCGGCTCGCCCCGCACGCGTACGCGCTGGAGGCGGCGGTCGTCCAGGACGACGAGGACCTCGCCGACGGCCGTCTGATCCTGCTGCACGACCCGGCCGGGCACGACGCGTGGCAGGGCACCTTCCGTCTGGTGACCCTGGTCCGGGCGGAGCTGGAGCCGGAGATGGCCGGCGACCCGCTGCTCCCCGAGGTGTGCTGGTCCTGGCTGACCGGCGCGTTCGAGGCCCGGGGCGTCGCCCACGAGGAACTGAGCGGGACGGTGACCCTGGCGGGTTCGCACTACTTCGGCGGCCTCGGCGACCGCCCCCCGGCCACCCAGATCGAGATCCGCGCCTCCTGGACCCCGCGCGAGGGCCGCGAGGGCGTACCGGACACGGCCGCGCACCTCAGCGCCTGGTGCGAGCTGCTCTGCCAGATCGGCGGCCTGCCCCCGACGGGCGGCGTGGACGCGGCCGTGGTCACCCTCCCGCAGCGCCGGGGCCCGCGCGCCCGCTGAGCCGCGCCCGCCGATACCCGCACCGCCGTCCCGGGCGCCACCCCGGTCTCCGGGACCCCTTCACCCCGGCCGTGTCGGCCGCCCCGGCCCCTTCCGCCCCGGCAGGCGCCCCTCCGGGCCCGGCGCGCACAGGCCCGGCGCGCACGGGGCCCGGAAACGCCGCACGCCCCGTGCGGGACACCGCGGGGCGCCCGCTCCCGGGCCGTCCCGCGATCGAGCAGTCGTCCGAATTGCCCGAATTGTTACTCACTAAATCGTGATCATTCGCTAAAGACTCCCCCGAATGCTGCCGAAGGACCAGGTGTCCCCCACGGGACGCAGCCCCCGGCTCACCCCCATACAGAGCCCTTCCCCGCACTCCCCCAGCAGGAGGCCTGGTGTCCGTTCTTCTCGAGCAGCCCGCAAGCCTGGTCGCCTACCGTCCGAACAAGCCGACGGCCATGGTCGTCGTCGCCGACCCCCGTGTCCGCTCCACCGTCACCCGTCACCTCTGGGCGCTCGGGGTCCGGGACGTCATCGAGGCCTCCTCGATCGCGGAGGCCCGCCCCCGGGTCGCCAACCCCCGCGACATCTGCGTCGCCGACGTCCACCTCCCCGACGGCTCCGGTCTCACCCTGCTCTCCGAGACCCGCGCCGCGGGCTGGCCCAACGGCCTCGCCCTCTCCGCCGCCGACGACATCGGCGCCGTCCGCAACGCCCTCGCCGGCGGCGTCAAGGGGTACGTCGTCACCGGCACCCGCACCAACCTCGGCATTCCCGGGCGCCCCGGCGCCGTGCCCGTCGGCGCGGCGGCGGCCCGGATGCACCGCCGCCCGCCGGGCGCCCCCGGTCACCCGGGCGGCTACCGGGAGCTGTCCGGCCGCGAGGTCGAGGTGCTCCGGCTCGTCGCCGAGGGCCAGTCCAACAAGGCGATCGGCGTGTCCATGGGGCTCTCCGCCCTGACCGTCAAGAGCCACCTCGCCCGGATCGCGCGCAAGCTGGGCACCGGCGACCGCGCCGGCATGGTGGCCGTCGCCCTGCGCACCGGCATCATCCACTGACCCCCCTCCGCACCCCGCCTCCCGGCCTGCTCGCGCCCGCCGACGGAACGTTCCGTCGGCGGGCGTCGGCCACTCATGGATACCCTGGTCCGGTGACCGACGCCCAAGAGACCGCAGAAGACCGCACACTGCGCATTCCCGGGGGCGCCCCCCCGGATGTTGCCGTCCACAGCGCGCCGGTTCCGCTACTGGATCCCCGTGAGGGCATCCCCCCGGTGACGGCCGACCCCGGAGAGCTGGAGCGGGTCGCCGCCGCCTTCGCCGCGGGCACCGGCCCCGTCGCCGTCGACGCCGAGCGCGCCTCGGGCTACCGCTACGGCCAGCGCGCCTACCTCGTCCAGCTGCGCCGCGAGGGCGCCGGCAGCGCCCTGATCGACCCGGTCGGCTGCCCCGACCTGTCCGTGCTCGGCGACGCCCTCGCCGATACCGAATGGGTGCTGCACGCCGCGAGCCAGGACCTCCCCTGCCTGCGGGAGATAGGCATGCGGCCGGCCCGGCTGTTCGACACCGAGCTGGCCGGGCGCCTCGCCGGCTTCGCCCGTGTGGGCCTCGGCGCCATGGTGGAGAAGGTGCTCGGCTTCGCCCTGGAGAAGGGCCACTCGGCCGTCGACTGGTCGACCCGTCCGCTCCCCGAGCCCTGGCTGCGGTACGCCGCGCTCGACGTCGAGCTGCTGGTCGACCTGCGGGACGCGCTGGAGGAGGAGCTCGACCGGCAGGGCAAGCTCGACTGGGCGCACCAGGAGTTCGGCGCCATCGCCGCCGCGCCCCCGCCGCCGCCGCGCAAGGACCCCTGGCGCCGCACCTCCGGAATGCACAAGGTGCGGCGGCGCCGCCAGATGGCGGTCGTCCGGGAGCTGTGGACGGCCCGGGACCGGATCGCGCAGCGCCGCGACGTGTCGCCCGGCAAGGTGCTGAGCGACGCCGCCATCGTCGAGGCCGCCCTCGCCCTGCCGCAGAACGCGCAGGCGCTCGCCGTCCTCCCGGGCTTCGGGCACCGGATGGGCCGCAAGCAGCTGGAGCAGTGGCAGGCCGCCGTCGACCGGGCCCGCGCGCTTCCCGACGCGGAACTGCCGCAGCCCGGGCAGGCCGTGACCGGACCGCCGCCGCCGCGCTCCTGGGCCGACAAGGACCCGGCCGCCGCGGCGCGGCTGTCGGCGGCGCGGGCGGCGGTGACCGCGCTCGCGGAGGGCCTGAACCTCCCGCAGGAGAACCTGATCACCCCGGACACGGTCCGCCGGCTCTGCTGGGAGCCGCCGGCCGAGCAGACTCCGGAGGCGGTCGCCGCGACGCTCGCTGGGCACGGCGCCCGGCCCTGGCAGATCGAGCTGACCGCGCCGCTGCTGGCGGGCGCGCTGTCGGCCACTCCGCCGGAGTAGGACCTCCGGGTCCGGGCGTCGGACCGGAGCATCGGGTCCGCGCGCCGGGTTTCGGGGCCTTCAGGGTGACATTCTCCGGCCCGTACGGGGCGGGGGATCCGCGAGCGGGGGCGGCGTCCGGCGTGTGATCTCCGCCGCTCCGGCGGGCAGGGGTGGGCAGCCTGGTTACCCGCAAGTAGCATGGCGGGAGTCCGCCGTCCCCGCACGGCGGTGTGAGCCGCCGTCGCAGGCAGCCCCGCAGTGCCCGTTACGCATCAGGAGGAGAGCCAACGTGCCTCGTACCGCTAGGGATGTCGTCTTCGTCGACGGCGTCCGCACCCCGTTCGGCAAGGCGGGCCCGAAGGGCATCTACCACGAGACCCGGGCCGACGATCTCGTCGTCAAGTGCATCCGGGAGCTGCTGCGCCGCAACCCGGACCTGCCGCCGGAGCGCGTCGACGAGGTCGCCCTCGCCGCCACCACCCAGATCGGCGACCAGGGCCTGACCCTCGGCCGCACCGCCGCCCTGCTGTCCGGGCTGCCCCAGTCGGTGCCCGGCTACTCGATCGACCGGATGTGTGCCGGCGCGATGACCGCCGTCACCACCACCGCCGGCGGCATCGCCTTCGGCGGGTACGACATCGCGATCGCGGGCGGTGTCGAGCACATGGGCCGCCACCCGATGGGTGAGGGCGTCGACCCCAACCCGCGCTTCGTCTCCGAGAAGATCGTCGACCAGTCCGCCCTCTTCATGGGCATGACGGCCGAGAACCTGCACGACCGGCTGCCGCACATCACCAAGCAGCGCGCCGACGAGTACGCGGCCCGCAGCCAGGAGAAGGCCGCCAAGGCCTACGCCGACGGCAACATCCAGGCCGACCTGGTGCCCGTCTCCGTCCGCCGCACCAACGCCGAGGCCGGCGAGACCGGCTGGGGCCTGGCGACCGCGGACGAGCCGATGCGGCCGGGCACGACCGTCGAGATGCTGGCCGGCCTGAAGACCCCGTTCCGCCCGCACGGCCGGGTGACCGCGGGCAACGCCGCCGGTCTCAACGACGGCGCCACGGCCTCGGTGATCGCCGCCGAGGACGTCGCGCGCGAGCTGGGCCTGCCGGTCAAGATGCGCATGGTGTCGTACTCCTTCGCGGGCGTGGAGCCCGAGGTCATGGGCATCGGCCCGGTGCCCGCCACGGAGAAGGCGCTGGCCAAGGCCGGGCTGTCGATCGGTGACATCGGCCTGTTCGAGATCAACGAGGCCTTCGCGGTGCAGGTGCTCTCGCTCCTGGACCACTACGGCATCGCGGACGACGACCCGCGCGTCAACCAGTACGGCGGCGCCATCGCGTTCGGCCACCCGCTGGCCTCCTCCGGCGTCCGGCTGATGACGCAGCTCGCCCGCCAGTTCGAGCAGCAGCCGCACGTCCGCTACGGCCTGACCACCATGTGCGTCGGCTTCGGCATGGGCGGCACCGTGATCTGGGAGAACCCGCACTTCGACGGAGGCAACAAGTGAGCACGACCGCTGAACTGCTCAAGGGAGCGGCCGAGCTGTTCCCCGACGAGGTCGTGACGCAGGCGCACGTGCGCCACCTCGACCTCCCCCAGGGCGCCGGGCGCTTCGCGCTCATCACCCTGGACAACGGCCTGGACCACACCAAGCCGACCACCATCGGCCCGCAGTCGCTGGCGAACCTCAACGCCGCCCTCGACCAGGTCGAGAAGGAGGCCGCCGCCGGCGAGATCAAGGGCGTCGGTGTCACCGGCAAGCCGTTCATCTTCGCCGTCGGCGCCGACCTCAAGGGCGTCGAGCTGCTGAAGCGCCGGGAGGACGCGCTCGCCATCGGCAAGGGCGGCCACGACGTCTTCAAGCGGCTCTCCGGCCTCTCCGTGCCGACGTTCGCCTACTACAACGGCGCCTCGATGGGCGGCGGTGTCGAGATCGGTCTGCACTGCTCCTACCGCACCGTCTCCACCGCCATCCCGGCCTTCTCCCTCCCCGAGGTCTTCCTCGGGCTGGTCCCGGGCTGGGGCGGCTGCGCGCTGCTGCCGAACCTCATCGGCGCCGACCGCGCGGTCAAGGTGATCATCGAGAACTCGCTCAACCAGAACAAGCAGCTCAAGGGCAAGCAGGTCTACGAGCTCGGGATCGCCGACGCGCTCTTCGAGGGCGCGGACTTCCTGGAGCAGTCGCTGATCTGGACCGCGTCCGTGCTCAACGGGCAGCTGGAGGTCATCCGGCCCGACGTCGACCGCGGCGATCCCTGGGACCAGGCCGTCGCGCGCGGCAAGGCGTTCGCCGACGGCAAGGTGCACGGCGCGGCCCCCGCCGCGTACCGTGCGCTGGACATCATCGCCGGCGCCAAGGACGGCGACCTGGCCGCCGGCTTCGACGCCGAGGACGAGGCCCTCGCCGACCTGATCATGGGCGGCGAGCTGCGCAGCGGCATCTACGCCTTCAACCTGGTGCAGAAGCGCGCCAAGCGCCCGGCCGGCGCCCCGGACAAGTCGCTGGCCCGCCCGGTCTCCAAGGTCGGCGTGGTCGGCGCGGGCCTGATGGCCTCGCAGCTGGCGCTGCTGTTCGCCCGCCGTCTGGAGGTGCCGGTCGTGCTGACCGACATCGACCAGGCGCGGGTCGACAAGGGCGTGGGCTACGTCCACGAGGAGATCGACAAGCTGCTGCTCAAGGGCCGCGTCAACCAGGACAAGGCGAACCGCCTCAAGGCCCTGGTCAGCGGCTCCCTGGACAAGGCCGCCGCCTTCGGTGACGCGGACTTCGTCATCGAGGCCGTCTTCGAGGAGATGGGCGTCAAGCAGCAGGTGTTCGCCGAGGTCGAGGCGGTCGTCCCGGAGACCGCGATCCTCGCCACCAACACCTCCTCGCTCTCCGTCAGCGAGATGGCGTCGAAGCTGAAGCACCCGGAGCGGGTCGTCGGCTTCCACTTCTTCAATCCGGTCGCCGTGCTGCCGCTGCTGGAGATCGTCCGCGGCGAGCGCACCGACGACGCCTCGCTGGCCACGGCCTTCGCCGTCGCCAAGAAGCTGAAGAAGACCGCGGTACTGGTGAAGGACGCCCCGGCGTTCGTCGTCAACCGCATCCTCACCCGCTTCATGGGCGAGATCCAGAACGTCATCGACGAGGGCACCCCGGTCGCGACCGCGGAGAAGGCGATCGAGCCGCTCGGTCTGCCGATGTCCCCGCTGGTGCTGCTGGAGCTGGTCGGCCCGGCCATCGGCCTGCACGTCTCCGAGACGCTGAACCGCGCCTTCCCGGAGCGGTTCACCGTCTCCGGGAACCTGGCCGCCGTCGTCAAGGCCGGCAAGCGCGGCTTCTACGTCTACGACTCCGGCAAGCCGGAGCTGGACCCGGAGGTCGCCGCGCTGCTGCAGCAGGGCGACACCGTCCTCACCGAGGAGCAGGTCCGCGACCGGGTGCTGGACGCCGTCGCGCAGGAGATCGGCCTGATGCTGGAGGAGGGTGTCGTCGCCGAGGCGCAGGACATCGACCTCTGCCTGATCACCGGCGCCGGCTGGCCCTTCCACCTGGGCGGCATCACGCCGTACCTGGACCGGGAGGGCGTCTCGGAGCGGGTCAACGGCAAGCGGTTCCTGGCCCCGGGCATCGCCAGCGTTCCCGAGTGACGCGGTGACGCGGTGACGCGCCACGGTGTGTGAGCGGCGGGCCGGGCAGGAGGATCCCCTCCTGCCCGGCCCGTTCGCCGTACCGGCCGCCGCCCCGGGTGCGGTGGCCGGCTGCGCCGGGGGGTCCGGCGAACCGCCCGGACCGCGCCGCTGCCCCCGGCGGCGCGGGCCGGTGCCCGGCCGGGTGGCCGGACGGCAGAACTGGGGCTCATGGGGCGGGAGTTGCGCATATGCTGCCCAGCACCAGCACCATCCACCCGGGCCGCCGCCTCCCCCACCCGACCCACCGCCCCGTCCCACGGGCGTCGCATCGGAGGAGCACCCGGCCATGCCGCACACCACCACGGACACCGGCCCGCAGGACGCGGACGGAACGGACCGGCCCGGCGCCGGGGAGGAACCGGAGCGCGGGCGGAAGGCAGGGCGCCGCCTCCGTCCGGCCGTCCTCGTCCCGCTGGTGCTGCTGACCCTTCTGCTGGGCCTGGGCGGCACCGCCTGGTGGCTGTACCGGGGCCTCGACGCGAATCTGGCGAATGTCGACATCGACAAGGCGCTCGGTGACGACCGCCCGGAGAAGCTGCCGACGAGCGGCCGCAACATCCTGGTCCTCGGCTCGGACTCACGGGCCGGGGACAACGCCGCCCTCGACGCGGGCAAGGCCCCCGGAGCCCGCTCCGACACCGCTCTCGTCGTCCACATACCCGAGGGGCGGAACCGGGCCACGGCGGTGAGCATCCCCCGCGACACCCTGGTGAACCGCCCCGCGTGCGAGACCTCCGCGGGCCGGCCCCTCCCCGAGGCGCGCCGCGTGATGTTCAACTCGGTCTACGCGCAAGCCGGTCCGGCCTGTGTGGTGAAGACGGTCGAGCGGATGTCCGGGATCCGCATGGACCACTATGTGGAGATCGACTTCGCCGGATTCCGGGACATCGTGGACGCGCTCGGCGGGGTCACCGTCACCACGGACCGCGCCATCGACGACAGGGCGACCGGCCTCCGGCTCGACGCGGGCACCCACCGGCTGGACGGTGAGGACGCGCTGCGGTTCGTCCGTACCCGGTACGGCGTCGGGGACGGCAGCGACCTCGGGCGCATCGGGCTGCAGCAGCAGTTCCTGATGGCGCTGCTCACCGAGATCAAGCGGCAGGAGATCCTGACCAGCCCGGCCAAGCTCTACAAGGTCGCGGACGCGGCGACCGCCTCCCTCACCACGGACACCGCCATCGGCTCCCTGACCGGCCTCGCGGACTTCGGCCGGAGCCTCCAGGGCATCGACCCGGCCGCCATGGAGACGATCACGCTGCCCGTCGTCCCCGACCGGCGGGACCCCAACCGCGTCGTGCCCGTACAGCCCCGGGCGGACGAGCTGTGGAAGGCCCTGCGGACCGGCGCGGCCGTACCGGAGTCCGCCAGGAAGCCCTCCTCGGGCGGGGGTTCGGAGGGCTGAACCGCCCGCCCCCGCGGCCGGGGCAGCTCATGGCCGGCCGCCACGGGACCGCCGGACGGTGCTCCCGGGACGGCCGGTGCCCCGGACGCGGGCCGCCCCGGAGCCCGGCCGTTTGTCGGCTCGGTCCGGCCTGTCACGGCTCGGCCGGGCCGGTGGCGGCCCGGCCCGGCGCCGGTCCCGTCAGTAGTCGTACGGCTCCTCCGGGGGCTCCTCGTCCCAGAAGCCCGGCGGGTCGTCCCCGGACGGTGCCTGCGGGGTATCCGCGGCGGGCGCCCCGGAAGCTGCCGGGGCGGCCGGAGCCGCCGGCGCGGGCGCCGCTGCCGGTGCCCCCGCCGCCGGTGCGGCGTCCGCGGCGGCGCCCGGGGCCGTCCCCGGGCCGTCGGCGAGCAGGTCCAGGATCTGCTGCCCGTACTTGGCCAGCTTGTTCTCGCCGACGCCGCTCACCGTGCCCAGCTCGGCCAGGCTTCCCGGAGCCGCGGTCGCGATGGCGCGCAGCGTCGCGTCGTGGAAGATGACGTACGCGGGCACGCCCTGTTCCCTGGCCGTGGCGGCCCGCCAGGCGCGCAGCCGCTCGAACACCGGCACCGCCTCCTCCGGCAGATCCGCGGGCGCGGCGGCGGCCCGCCGCCCGGAGGACGGGCCCTTCGCCGCCCTGGCCGCCGGGCGCTCCGGTTCCCGCCGCAGCCGGACCTCGCGCCGGCCGCCCAGCACCTCCGCGCTGGTGCCGGTCAGGACGAGCGTGCCGTAGTCCCCCTCGACGGCGAGCAGGCCCTGGGCCAGCAACTGGCGTACCACACCCCGCCATTCGGCCTCCTTCAGCTCGGTGCCGATGCCGAACACGGACAGGGTGTCGTGGTCGTGCTGGATGACCTTGGCCGTCTTCCGGCCGAGCAGGATGTCCACGATCTGGCCGGCGCCGAACTTCTGCCGCCGTTCCCGCTGCAGCCGGACGACGGTGGAGAGGACCTTCTGGGCCGGGACCGTGCCGTCCAGGGACTCGGGCGGGGTGAGGCAGGTGTCGCAGTTGCCGCAGGCGCCGCTCTTCTCGCCGAAGTAGTCCAGCAGGAAGACGCGGCGGCACCCGGCCGTCTCGCAGAGCGCGAGCATCGCGTCGACGTGGGCGCGCAGCATCCGGCGGTGCGCCTCGTCGCCCTCGGAGGTCTCGATCATCTTGCGCTGCTGGACGACGTCCTGAAGGCCGTAGGCCAGCCAGGCGGTGGACGGCAGGCCGTCCCGGCCGGCGCGGCCCGTCTCCTGGTAGTACCCCTCGACGGACTTGGGCAGGTCGAGATGGGCCACGAAGCGCACATCGGGCTTGTCGATGCCCATGCCGAAGGCGATCGTGGCGACCACCACCACGCCGTCCTCCCGCAGGAAGCGCGCCTGGTTGGCCGCGCGGACCCCGGCGTCGAGCCCCGCGTGGTACGGCACGGCCTCGATGCCGTTGCGCACGAGGAACTCGGCGGTCTTCTCCACGGAGGCCCGGGAGAGGCAGTAGACGATGCCCGCGTCACCGGGGTGCTCGGTGCGCAGCAGTTGCAGCAGCTGCTTCTTCGGGTCGTTCTTGGGCGCGATGCGGTACTGGATGTTGGGGCGGTCGAAGCTCGCGACGAAGTGCCGGGCACCGCGGAGGCTCAGCCGGTCCGCGATCTCGCCGTGGGTGGCCTCGGTGGCCGTCGCGGTGAGCGCGATGCGCGGCACGTCCGGCCAGCGCTCGTGCAGGGCGGAGAGCGCGAGGTAGTCGGGGCGGAAGTCGTGGCCCCACTGGGCGACGCAGTGCGCCTCGTCGATGGCGAAGAGGGAGACGGTGCCGCGGTCGAGCAGGCTCATGGTGGCCTCGCCGCGCAGCCGCTCCGGGGCCAGATAGAGCAGGTCGAGCTCGCCCGCGAGGAACTCGGCCTCGACCAGGCGCCGCTCGTCCAGGTCCTGCGTGGAGTTGAGGAACCCGGCCCGCACCCCGAGGGCCCGCAGGGCGTCCACCTGGTCCTGCATCAGGGCGATCAGCGGCGAGACGACGACCCCGGTGCCCGGCCGCACCAGCGCGGGGATCTGGTAGCAGAGCGACTTCCCGCCGCCGGTCGGCATCAGCACGAGGGCGTCGCCGCCCGCGACCACATGGTCGATGATCTCCTGCTGCGGCCCCCGGAAGGAGTCGTAGCCGAAGACCTTGCGCAGGACGCGCAGCGCCTCGCTGCCGTCGTCGCCGCTGTCGTGACGGATGGGGTCGCCGGTGCCGGTGGTGTCGTCGAGGGCGGTCATCCGGGCAGTCTACGAGGACGGCCGGGGCCGGCGCGGCGCCTGTGGACAACCCGGGAGATCAGCGGTGGGGATCCGCCCCCGGCCCGGCTCCGCCGCACGGGCGGGCACCGCGCCACACTGGGAGCATGACTCCCCCACTGGTCGTCGTGGACGCCGCCAACGTCGTCGGATCCGTACCGGACGGCTGGTGGCGCGACCGCCGGGCCGCCGCCGAACGGCTGCGCGACGCGCTGGCCGGGTACGGGCAGGACGGTCTGCCGGAGGCGGCGGGCCTGCCGCCGTGGACGGCCGAGCCGCCTCTGGAGGTGGTGCTCGTCGTGGAGGGCGCGGCCCGGGGCCTGCCGTCGGTGCCGGGGGTGCGGGTCGAGTCGGCCCCCGGCAGCGGGGACGACCGGATCGTGGAGCTGGTGGCCGAGGAGGCCCCGGCCTCCTCCGGGCGGCCCTGCCTGGTGGTGACGGCGGACCGGGAACTGCGCCGCCGGGTCACCGCCCTCGGCGCGGTCTGCGCGGGCCCGCGTACGGTCCGCCCGGGGGCGGGAGGCGGCAGTGGACGGACCGGCGGACCGGAACCGGAGCGGCCGCCGGGGACCACGGGAGCCCAGGGGGCGGACGGCCGCACCCGGGGGGACACCCCTGGCGCGTAGGTGTCTCCGCCGTCCGGACGAGGGTCGGGCGGGGACCGGTTCGTCCGCACGGATTCCTCGTCCCGGTTCCCGCGCTCGCGCGCATCGTCGCCGGAACAGCGGGCGGGCCCCGGGGAACGGGCCGGGAGCCGGCCCCGGGAGACGCTTTCGGACGTCGTGCCGCGGCCCCGGGCCGGAGCGTGCGCGCCCGCTCAGGCGTGGGTGACGCGCCGCGCGGCGGCGAGGGCCGCCTCGGTGTCGGCGGCGGCCAGGTCGGCGTTCATATGGGCCCCGGCCAGGGCGCCGGCCGCCGCGGAGGCGCCGACCTGCGCCATCGGCTCGGTGGCGTTGCCGGCCACCCACACGCCCGGCACCTCGGTGGCGCCGGCCGTGCCGCCGGCGACGTGGCGGCCCATACCGCCGGGCAGATCCCGCGTCGGCAGCGCCAGTTCCTCCAAGCCCTCGGTGCGGGCCAGCAGGGTGGTCACCACCGCGAGAACCCGCCGCGGCACGACCTGTCCGTCGCTCAGGCGTACGCCCGCGATGCCGCCGTCCTCACCGGTCACGACCTCGGTCACCGGAGTGTCGACGACGCGCACGCCGCGGGCGGCGAGGCGGGCCCGGGTGCCGTCGTCCAGCTCGGTGCCGCGGGTGAAGTAGACCAGGTCGTCGGTCAACTGGCGGAACAGCAGCGCGTGGTGGACGGAGGCCGGGCCGACCGCCAGGATCCCGATGGGCTCGTCGCGCACCTCCCAGCCGTGGCAGTAGGGGCAGTGCACCACGCCGCGTCCCCAGTGCCCGGCCAGCCCGGGAACGTCCGGCAGGACGTCCCGCAGTCCGGTGGCGACCAGCAGGCGGCGCGCCCGCAGGGTCCCGCCGCCCGCCAGGGTGACGGCGAAGCGCGGGTCGCCCCCGACGGACGGCGCGGCCGGGCGGGCGGAGACCACGTCGCCGGCCACGACCAGGCCGCCGTGGCGGCGCACCTCTTCGCGGCCTCTCCGCAGCAGCTCGGCGGGCGGTGTGCCGTCCAGGCCGAGCAGTCCGTGTACGCCCTCGGCCGGGGCGTTGCGCGGGGTGCCGCTGTCGATCACGACGACCGAACGGCGCGAGCGGGCGAGCATCAGCGCGCCGTTCAGGCCCGCCGCTCCCCCGCCGATCACCACGGCGTCGACGGTCTCGTCCGGCAGCTTGTCGGTCGCGTACGCGACGGTGGTCCCAGGCATGGCGTCGTCCCTCTCCTCCACGGGCCCCGCTCGTTGCGGGGCCCTGCACGGACGACGGTAAGCAGGTGTTGCCGCAGCGGCATACGATGTTGCCCATGACGCAAAACGAAGGCGAGTTGGAGAGCCTGGTGCGCAAGAGGATCCGCGCCCTGCGCGTCGCGCAGGGCTGGTCCCTGGAGGATCTGGCCACGCGCGCCCGGGTCAGCCAGTCCACCCTCTCCCGCATCGAGAACGGGCAGCGCCGTCTCGCCCTGGACCAGCTCGTCACCCTCGCGCGGGCCCTGGACACCTCCGTCGACCAGCTCGTCGCGACCGCCACCGAGGACGTCGTGACCAACCCGGTGATCGACAGCGCCCACGGGCAGAAGCGCTGGTCCGTCAAGGCCGACCCCGGGATGACGGTCGTGCGCCAGCGCCTGACGAACCCGCCGCCGGACAGCCCTGCCCGGATGCGCGCCCACCCCGGCCGCGAATGGCTGGTCGTCCTCTCCGGCACCGCGGTCCTGATGCTGGGCAACCGGCGCTTCCGCGTCGAGACCGACCAGGCCGCCGAGTTCCCCACGATGCTCCCGCACGCCTTCGGCGCCGAGGGCGGGCCGTGCGAGATCCTGGGCATCTTCGACCGCGACGCCCGCCGCGGCCACCAGCGCGGCGAGGACACGGGTGACGGCGGCCGGCCCGTCCCGTGAGGCACCGGGCGGCCCACTGCGCGGAGGCGCATCACTGGGGCGGGGACGAGGGGCGCGGGCGAGCCGCTTGCGCGTCCGGCAGTTCTTCCGGCCATCGTCTTGCGCACTCCGGGATCCATGGTGCCGCTGCGGCACAACGGGGCCAGCATCGCTGTCATGACCCACACCTCGGCACACACAGCCCATGACCACGCCAACGGCTCTTCCCCGCACGAGCCGGGTGCCGACGACATGGCGGACTTCCTCGATCTGGAGGCGGACGTGCTCGCCGGGCACCTGGCGTCCGTCGCCGCGTGGCTGCCCGTCACGACGGATCCGCGCCACGTGGTGGACCTGGGGTGCGGAACCGGGGCCGGCACCTTCGCCCTGCTCACGCGCTTCCCCCGGGCGGCCGTGACCGCCGTCGACGCGTCGGCCCCCCACCTGCACCGCCTGCGGGAGAGGGCCGAGGCGGACCGGGTGGCCGACCGGGTGCGCACCGTACGGGCCGATCTCGACGCGGACTGGCCCGGCCTCGGCCGGCCCGAGCTGGTGTGGGCGTCGGCGTCGCTGCACCACGTGGCCGACCCCGACCGCACCCTGCGCACGGTCATCGACCTGCTCGCGCCCGGAGGGCTGTTCGCGCTCGTCGAAGTCGACAGCTTCCCCCGTTTCCTGCCCGAGGACGCCCCCGAGGACCGGCCCGGCCTCGAGGAGCGCTGCCACGCCGCCGTCGCGCACCGCCGCGCCGAGCACATGCCGCACCTCGGCGCCGACTGGGGACCCCGGCTGACCGCCGCCGGCTTCACCGTCGAGGGCGAACGCACCATGACCGTGCACGTGGAGAGTTCCGGCAACGAGGCGGTCGGCCCCTACGCGCTCAGCGTCCTCGGCCGCCTGCGCGACAGTGCCGCCGATGCCCTGGAGGCCGAGGACGTCGCCGCCCTCGACCGTCTGCTCGACACCGCCGGCCCGCACAGCGTCCTGCGCCGCGGCGACCTCGCCGTCCGCACCACACGGACCGTGTGGGCGGCGCGCCGCACCTGATACCCGTCACAGGGCGCGAGGCGGCACCGGCCCCGGCGCTCAGCCGCCCGCGCCACCGCCCGCGGCGTCCCCGCGCAGCACGTACAGCACCGCCCCGTCCACCCGCTCCACCGGCTCGTAGCGCTCGCGCAGCAGCTCGCGGAGTTCCGGGACGCGGGCGGGGCCGTACGGCTTGCCGCGGGAGTCGTCCACGATCAACTCCGGTGGTGCGGACGCCAGTTCGCGCCGGAAGACCGGCCAGCTCCCCGGCACGGCGTGGCGCGGGCCCACCTGCCGGCCGTCCTCCCGTCCCCCGCTGTAGTTGGTGAGCAGCCCGGCCGTCAGATAGCGGGTGGCGGGCTGGCGGCCGGCGAACCAGTACTGCTCGGGGTGCATCCCCCAGAACAGCACCCGGTCGGACGGGTCCGTGCGCCGCTCCACCCGCTCGGCCAGCCGCCGGGTGTGGTCCAGTTCCCCGCTGGGCGCGAGCACCCCCCACCCGGCGAACGCCAGGCAGGACACGGCCGAGACGAGGACGGCGCCGCGCGTCCACGGCCGGGGCAGCCGCCGCAGGGCCGCGGTGCCGAGGAGCACCAGCGGCGGGATGAGCTGGAGGAAGTAGTGCCCGAAGAAGTGGAAACCGGTGGTCACGGCGAGCGCCGAGGAGGCCGTCCACACCCACAGGTCGCCGGTGAGGGCACCGGCGCGGAGGGCACGGCGGCACAGTACGGCCGCCAGGGAGACCAGCAGCCCGGCGCAGGCCGCGGCGAGCAGGCCGGCGTTGCCCGCAGCGCGGCTCAGGACGTGGAGCACGGAGCCGTCCGGGGAGGCGTAGCCGGCGGAGCCCGTGACCGTCCAGAAGAGGAAGCCCCGGGGGTCGGTGAGGAGCGCCGCCGCGGCGACCGGGGCCGCGGCGCAGCACGCCAGCCGCAGCAGCGCCCGCCACCGCTTCCCGGGGAGGCCGTGCCGCCAGAGCAGCCACAGGACGGGCAGCAGCACGGCCGCCCCGGTCTGCTTGGTGAGGGCCGCCGCCGCCACCATCAGCCCGGCGGTGCCCCACCGGGCGCGGTCGGCGGACCACACCGCGGCGGCGGTCGCGGGCAGCATGAAGACGCCGAAGGAGGCCGCCTGGGTGTCCTCGGGGTTGAGGCCGATGGAGACCAGCGCGTACAGCACACCGGCGGTGCGCCCGGCCGGGTCGCCCCAGCGGCGGCGGGCGAGCGAGGCGAGCAGCACCGCCGTCAGCAGCTGGGCGAGGACGGCGAGGACGCGCAGCGGCCACAGCGAGTCGTCACCGAAGAGGGCGAAGGCGCCCTGGTAGAGCCAGGGCAGCAGCGGCGGCTTGCGGTCGACGACCGTCTCGTAGAGCGATCCGCCCGCGGCGAGCATCCGCGCCTGGACGGCGAGATAGCCCTCGTCCGGGTTCCACAGCGGGCGGAGGAAGGACGGCAGCCGCGCCACCAGGACGATCCCCGCCAGCAGCGGCAGCAGCCGCGCCCAGTACCGCCGTCTGCCCGGGTACGCGGGCGGTCCGTCCGGCCCCTCCGGCCCGTCCGCCGTCCGCGGCGCGGGCAGCGGGACGCCCCGCGGGGACGGGGCGTCGGCGCGTACGGAAGGGGACGACTCGGCGGGCATGCGCTCCAACGTAAGGCCCCGCGCCGGGCCGCGGGCGGCGAGCCCCGGTTCTCGCGAGCCCGCGCCCGGCGGAAACCTAGGCCGCGGGCCGGTCCGCGCCGCCGTGGAGGCGGCTGCGGCGGCGGCCGTAGAAGAAGTACAGCAGGACGCCCGCGGCCATCCAGACGACGAACCGCAGCCAGGTCTCGCCGGAGAGGTTGAGCATCAGCCAGCCCGAGGCCAGCACGGAGACGACCGGCAGCAGCGGCACCAGCGGGGTGCGGAAGGAGCGCGGCAGGTCGGGCCGGGTGCGGCGGAGGATGATCACGCCGAGGGCGGTGACGACGAAGGCGAAGAGGGTCCCGATGTTCACCAGCTCGGCGAGCTCCGAGATGCTGGTGAAACCGGCGATGACGGCCGCGGTCACGCCGAGCAGGACCGTGGAGCGGTAGGGCGTGCGGAAGCGCGGGTGGACCTGCGAGAAGGTCTTGGGCAGCAGCCCGTCCCGGCTCATCGCGAAGAAGACCCGGGTCTGGCCGAGCAGCATGATCATGCAGACGGTGGTGAGGCCGACGGCCGCGCCGAAGCTGATCAGCCCGGCCCAGAAGGGGTGCCCGGTCGCCTTGAAGGCGTCGGCGAGCGGGGCGTCCACGGACAGCTCGGTGTACTTCTGCATGCCGGTCACGACGATGGAGACGGCGATGTAGAGCACGGTGGTGACGGCGAGCGTGCCGAGGATGCCGCGGGGCAGGTCGCGCTGCGGGTTGCGGGTCTCCTCGGCGGCGGTGGCGACGATGTCGAAGCCGATGTACGCGAAGAAGACGATGGCGGCGCCGGTGAAGATCCCCATCAGGCCGAAGGTGGACGGGGTGTAGCCGAAGAGCAGCTGGACCAGCGGCGCCCCGATGTCGGCGCCCCCGCCCGAGCCGGTGTCCCGCGCGGGCGGCACGAAGGGGTCGTAGTTGTCCGCCTGGATGAAGAAGGCCCCGACGACGATCACGATCAGCACCACGGCGACCTTGACCGCCACGATGACGGAGGTGACGCGCGCGGACAGCTTCATCCCGGCGACGAGGACGGCCGTCAGCGTCAGGACCAGCAGGAAGGCCAGCAGGTCGAAGGCGAACCCGGTCTGCTCACTGGTGCCGGCGAGGGCCTCCGGCAACTGCCAGCCGGCGTTGTCCAGCAGGGAGCGGATGTAGCCGGACCAGCCGACGGCCACCACCGCGCAGCCGAGGGCGAGTTCGAGCATGAGGTCCCAGCCGATGATCCAGGCGGGCAGCTCGCCGAGCGAGGCGTAGGCGAAGGTGTACGCGGAACCGGCCACGGGCACGGTGGAGGCGAACTCCGCGTAGCAGATGGCCGCCAGGGCGCAGACGAGGCCGGAGACGGCGAAGGAGACGGCCACCGCCGGGCCGGCGGTCTCCTTGGCCACGGCGCCGGTGAGCACGAAGATGCCGGTGCCGATGACGACGCCCACGCCGAAGACCATGAGGTCGAAGGCGGAGAGCGACTTGCTGAGCCGGTGGTCCGGCTCCTCCGTGTCGCTGATGGACTGTTCGACCGTCTTGGTCCGGAGGACGCCGCCCGGCCCGCGGGTTCCCGTCTTTCCCTGGCTCACCGTCCACCTCCACGCGCTCGTTCGTCGGCGTCATGCTTCACGTGCCCCCGTCCGGGCGGAGCACTACACCGCCGGGCGGAGGGGAATTCACCTCATCGGACGAGCGCGGGGCGCGGGAACGGGGGGCGAAGCCTCCCGGGCACGGAACGAGCCGGCCGGCGCGACCGTCACGGTGCGCCGGCCGCCCGGGGCCGTACGGGGTGGGCGGGCGGGCGGGGCGGTCAGTCGCCGGCCACCTCGGCGGGCTCGGTGTCGTAGCGGCCGTCGAGCTTCGCCACCAGGCCGGTGACCTGGCGGGCGATGTCGGGCGCCGTCAGGCCGATCTCGGCCATGACCTCCTTGCGGGAGGCGTGGTCGAGGAAGCGCTGCGGGATGCCGAAGTCGCGCAGCGGCACGTCCACACCCGCGTCACGGAGCGCCTGGGCGATCGCCGAGCCGACGCCGCCGGCGCGGCCGTTGTCCTCGACCGTGACGACGACCCGGTGCCGGTCGGCCAGCGCGGGCAGCTGCTCGTCCACGGGCTTGACCCAGCGCGGGTCGACGACGGTCGTGGAGATGCCCTGCTTGTCCAGGAGGCCGGCGATCTCCAGGCACATCGGGGCGAGCGCGCCGACGGAGACGAGCAGGACGTCCGCCTGCGAACCGTCCCGCGTCTGCGTGTCCTCGGCGGGCTCTCGGAGGACGTCCATGCCGCCGATGCGGCGGACGGCCGCGACCGCCGGGCCGACCGCGCCCTTGGAGTAGCGCACGACGGTGGGGGCGTCGTCGACGACGACGGCCTCGCGGAGCTGGGCGCGGAGCTGGTCGGCGTCGCGCGGGGCGGCGATCCGCAGGCCGGGCACGACCTGGAGGATGGACAGGTCCCACATGCCGTTGTGCGAGGCGCCGTCGGTGCCGGTGACGCCGGCCCGGTCGAGCACGAAGGTGACGCCGCACTTGTGCAGCGCCACGTCCATCAGCACCTGGTCGAAGGCGCGGTTGAGGAAGGTGGCGTAGACGGCGAAGACGGGATGCAGGCCGCCGGTGGCCAGGCCGGCCGCCGAGACGGCGCCGTGCTGCTCGGCGATGCCCACGTCGTAGACGCGGTCGGGGAAGGTCCTGGCGAACTTCTCCAGGCCGACCGGCTGGAGCATGGCCGCGGTGATCGCGACGATGTCCTTCCGCTCCCGGCCGAGCTTCACCATCTCCTCGCCGAAGACGGAGGTCCAGTCGGCGCCGGCGGCGGAGACGGGCAGCCCGGTGTCCGGGTGGATGACGGGGACGGCGTGGAAGCGGTCGGCCTCGTCCTCCAGGGCGGGCGAGTAGCCGCGGCCCTTCTCGGTGAGGCAGTGGACGATCACGGGGCCGCCGAACCGCTTGGCGCGCACCAGGGCCGACTCCAGGGCCTCGATGTCGTGGCCGTCGATGGGGCCGACGTACTTGAGGCCGAGGTCCTCGAACATGCCCTGCGGGGCGATGAAGTCCTTGAGGCCCTTCTTGGCGCCGTGCAGCGTCTCGTACAGCGGGCGGCCGACGACCGGGGTGCGTTCCAGGAGATCCTTGCCGCGGGCGAGGAAACGCTCGTAACCGTCGGTGACGCGGAGGGTGGCGAGGTGGTCGGCGAGGCCGCCAATGGTGGGGGCGTAGGAGCGCTCATTGTCGTTGACGACGATGACCAGGGGACGGTCCTTGGCGGCGGCGATGTTGTTCAGGGCCTCCCAGGCCATGCCGCCGGTCAGGGCGCCGTCGCCGATGACGGCGACGACGTGGTCCTCGCGACCCAGCACCTGGTTGGCCTTGGCCAGGCCGTCGGCCCAGCCCAGCACCGTCGAGGCGTGGCTGTTCTCGATCACGTCGTGCTCGGACTCGGCCCGGGAGGGGTACCCGGACAGGCCGCCCTTGGCCCGGAGCTTCGAGAAGTCCTGGCGCCCCGTCAGGAGCTTGTGCACATAGGACTGGTGGCCGGTGTCGAAGAGCACCTTGTCCCGCGGGGACTCGAAGGCGCGGTGCAGGGCGATCGTCAGCTCGACGACGCCCAGGTTCGGTCCGAGGTGACCGCCCGTCCTGGAGACGGCCTCGACGAGGAAGGTCCGGATCTCGCCGGCCAGCCGGGCGAGCTGTTCCTGGTCCAGCCGGTCCAGATCGCGCGGTCCGGTGATGCGGGACAGCAGCTCCCGCTCTTCGCGCGGCACCATTGCCACTGTGTCTCCTCTTGGCCGTCTTGCTTTCGAGCACATTGCCGGTCCGCTGAGTCTAATGTTCCCTTTCGGACGGCGCGGACCCGGCCGCGGTGGAGGACGGCCCGCACGGACCGCCGGAGCGGTCCGCGCGGACCCGGCCGCGCGGCGGGAGGCCCGTCCCCACGGGCCCCGGGGGCCGTCCGCCGGCCCTCCGGCGCCCGGACGCACGGATGCCCGGCACCGGCCGCGAGGCCGGTACCGGGCACGTCCGCACGGGCAGCCGGTCAGGTGCGGCCCGCCGACTTCTGGGTGCGGCGCGAGACCGAGTCGATCACGACGGCGGCGAGGAGCACCGCGCCGGTGATCATGTACTGGATCTCACTCGCCATGCCGAGCAGGTTGAGGCCCTGCTGGATGGACTGGATGACCAGCATGCCCAGCAGCGCGGACCAGATCTTGCCGCGTCCGCCGAAGAGGCTGGTGCCGCCGATGACCGCGGCCGCGATCACGCTCATCAGCACGTTGCCGGCGCCGAGGCTCTTGGTCGCGCCGCCGGACTGGCTGGCGATGAAGAGGCCGCCGAAGGCCGCCAGCAGACCGGCGATCATGAAGACCGTGATCCGGATCTTCTCCACGTTGATGCCCGCGCGGCGCGCCGCCTCGGCGTTGCCGCCGACCGCGAAGATCTGCCGGCCGTAGGTGGTGCGCCGCACGACGAAGTCGGCGAACACCAGCACGGCGAGGAAGAGCACCAGCGCCAGCGGCAGGCCGCGGGACTGGTTGAGCTGGTACGCGGCGGCGAACGCGACGGCCGCGAGCAGACCCGCCCGGAACAGCACCTCGCCGAAGGGGCGGTGCAGCAGCCCCGCGGCACGCCGGCGGCGGCTGTCGAGCACCATCGCGAGGAAGTAGAGCGCGACGGCCGCGCCGGCCAGGCCGTAGGCAGCCGCGACATCCGAGAAGTAGTAGTTGGTCAGGTTCTCGACGATGCTGCCGGAGGGCGTGTTGATGCTGCCCTCGGAGCCCATCAGCCAGATCTGCAGACCGCTCCAGCCGAGGAAGCCGGCCAGGGTGACCACGAAGGCCGGGACGCCTACCTTGGCGAAGAAGAAGCCGTGGAGGCCGCCGATCAGGGCACCCGCGGCGACGGCGATCAGGACGGACTGCAGGTCGCCCATGCCGTTGGTGACGCTCAGCACCGCCCAGATGGCGGCGCCCACGCCGGCGACGGAGCCGACGGAGAGGTCGATCTCGCCGAGCAGCAGGACGAAGACGATGCCGACGGCCATGATGCCCTGGCCGGCGATGTAGACGCTGATGTTGCTGAGGCTGCCCGCGGAGAGGAAGCTCTCGTCCAGCGACTGGAAGATGATGCCGATGGCCACGAGGCCGAGGACGACCGGTATGGAGCCGAGCTCGCCGCCGCGTATCTTGCGCTTGAACTCGGTGAGGTAGCCCTTGAGGCCCTGCTCGCGGACGAGCAGCCGGGGGTCGACGGCGCCGGCCGGGGCGGGCGCCCCCTGGGCGGAACCTTTCTGCACGGTGTGGCTCATCGTCCTGCCTCCGTGGTGCGCGCCTGGCGACGGGTCACGGCGTTGTCCGTGGCGCCCGTGATGGCGGCGATGATCTGTTCGTGGGAGGTCGTCCGGACCGGGAAGACCCCGTTGTTGCGGCCGAGGCGCAGCACCGCCACCTGGTCGGCGACGGCCTTCACATCGGCCATGTTGTGGCTGATGAGGATGACGCCGAGGCCGCGTTCCCGCAGCCGCTCCACCAGGTCGAGCACCTGCGCGGTCTGCTCGACGCCGAGGGCCGCGGTCGGCTCGTCCAGGATGACGACCTCGGGGTCGCCGACCAGGGCGCGGGCGATGGCCACCACCTGGCGCTGGCCGCCGGAGAGGGAGGCCACGGGGATGCGCACGCTGGGGATGCGGATGGAGAGGGTGTCCAGCAGCTGCTGGGCCCGCTTCTCCATCGCGACCTCGTTGATGACCCCGGCGCGGCGGAGCTCGCTGCCGAGGAAGAGGTTGGCGACGACGTCGAGGTTGTCGCAGAGCGCCAGGTCCTGGTAGACGGTGGCGATTCCCAGGTCCTGGGAGTCGTGGGGCTTGTCGATCCGGACCTTGCGGCCCTTCCACTCGATGACGCCCTCATCGATGGGGTGCACCCCGGCGATGGTCTTGACCAGGGTGGACTTGCCGGCGCCGTTGTCGCCGACCAGGGCGACGACCTCGCCCGGATGGATCTCCAGTTCGACGTCGGTGAGCGCCTGTACGGCGCCGAACCGCTTGGAGACCCCGCGCAACGCCAGCACGGGCGTAGCGGACACGTGAATCATCTCCTTAGCCGCCTTCACAGGCGGAGGGGGGTGCCGCGCCTTGTGGGCGCGAAGGTGGTGCGAGCAGCGACGGATGGTGCCGCCGTTGCCCGGCACCCGCCCCCGGCAGCGGGGTGAAGTGGGGGGCGGGTGCCGGGCAAGTCCGGCGGGCCGGTGGCGCGGAGGGCGCCTGCCCGGTTAGAGGAGTCCGGCGTCCTTGCAGGCCGCCTCGAACTCCGTGGTGCAGATCTGGTCCACGGTGTAGACCTTGTCCGCGATCAGGGTGTCCTTGATGTTGTCCTTGGTCACGACCGTGGCGTCGAAGAGCTGGCTCGGGATGCCCTTCTTGCTCTTGCTGTCGACCTTGTGCTCGGTGAACTCGTCGATGCTCTCGCCGTTCAGCAGGGCGACGGCTATCTCGGCGGTCCGCTCGGCCTCGGGCTTGATGCCCTTGTAGATCGTGAAGGTCTGGCTGCCGGCCACGATGCGCTGCAGACCCGCGAGCTCGGAGTCCTGGCCGCCCACCGGGACGTCCTTGATGCCGCGCGACTTCAGGGCGGTGATGATGCCGCCCGCCATGCCGTCGTTGGCGGAGTAGACGGCGTCGAAGCCGTCCTTGCCGAGCGTGGTGATCGCGGCGGCCATCTTCTTGTTGGCCTCGTCCGGCGACCAGTCCGGGATGTCCTGCTCGTAGACGATCTTCTTGACCTTGCCGTCCAGGACGGTGTGGGCGCCCTTCTTGAACAGCGCGGCGTTCGGGTCGGTGGGCGAGCCGTTGATCATCACGAGCTCGCTGTCCTCGGCCTTGTCGCCGAGGGCCTGGAGCACGGCCTCGCCCTGCAGCTCGCCGATCTTCTCGTTGTCGTAGCTGACGTAGGCGGAGACGTCGCCCTCGGCGAGACGGTCGTAGGCGACGACCTTGACGCCCTTCTTGGCGGCCGCGTCCACCCAGGACTTGGTCGCGGTGGCGTCCACCGCGTCCAGGATGATCACCTTGACGCCCTTGGTGATCAGGGCGTCGAACTGCTTCTTCTGCAGCTCGGTCTCCTGGTTGGCGTTGTTGTAGGAGATCTCGCAGTCGGAGCAGAGCGCCTTGATCTTCTTTTCCATCAGCGGCCGGTCGAAGGTCTCGTACCGGGTCGTCTTGTTCTCCGGCAGAAGAATGCCGATGGACTTCTTGTCGCTGTCTGCCGCGTCACTGCCGGCCTCTCCGCAAGCCGCTACGGACAGGGCCATCGAGATCGCTGCGGTGCCGATGACGACACGGCGCATCGTGCTGTTCATGTACTGAACCTCCCTGACGAGGCCGCGTCCCTGCGGCCGAGGTGTGGGGAAGTCAACTCGGCCGGGTCGTAACCGTCAAGAAGTAAAGACTTAACGAGATGACAACGGTGCCAACCGTTATCTAGTGAAGGCGGGGGTCGCCGTGGCGACCGATCCGTCCAGAAGTGTCGAATCGCCCATTTCATTGAGTACGAGCGCGAGCGCCCCCAGCACCTCGGCCCGCCCCCCGAGCGCGCCCGGGAGGACCGACAGCCGCCGGGCCGCGCTGGGGATCGCGTAACGCGCCACGGACTCCCGGATCGGCAGCAGCACCAGCTCCCCGGCCTCCGCCAGGTCCCCACCGAGCACGACCCGGCTGGGGTTGAGGAGATTGCAGAGGTTGGCCACACCGGTGCCGATGTACCGGCCGACGTCGGCGATCACCCGGCGGCAGCCCGGATCGCCCTCGCGGGCGAGCTGCACCATCCGCTCGATCGTCAGATCCGGGCCGTGGCTGGTGCGCAGGAGATCCAGGACATGCCGGGCCGCGGTGAAGGTCTCCAGGCAGCCCCGGTTGCCGCAGCGGCAGACGGGGCCGGACTCGTCGATGGTGATGTGCCCTATCTCGCCCGCCGTGCCGCCCGGGCCGCGGTAGATGTGACCGTTGATCACCAGGCCCGCGCCCACGCCGCCGGCGACCTTGATGTACGCCAGGTCCTTCACCCCGCGGCCGGTGCCCCAGACCAGCTCGCCGAGGGCGCCGAGGTTGGCGTCGTTGTCGACGGAGACCGGCACGCCCAGCCGGGCGGCCAGCTCCTCCTTGGGATTGGTGCCGGCCCAGCCCGGCAGGATCGCCGTGGACCCCAGGGCGCCGCTGTCGACGTCGATCGGCCCGGGCACGCCGAGCCCGACCCCGATGACCTTGCCCACG
The DNA here is from genome assembly GCF_020982505.1 of Streptomyces sp. MNU89. Lineage (NCBI taxonomy): Bacteria > Bacillati > Actinomycetota > Actinomycetes > Kitasatosporales > Streptomycetaceae > Streptomyces > Streptomyces sp. MNU89. The sequence goes on from NZ_JAJKLL010000001.1 coordinate 1,688,608, forward strand.
CCGAGGCCGGTGGAGTCGATGAGCCGCTTCACCAGGGCCTCGGCCCGGTCGAAGCCCTGGGTCGCGGAGGCGTCCACGTCCAGCGGCTCGGCCTCCTCGGCCAGCACCTGGTGGGCGAGGTTGCCGACGGCCACCCGCAGATGGGTGTGGCCGAAGTCCACCCCCACCACGATCCCCGCGTCACCGCTGAGCGAGACGCTGCGCGCCCGCCGGCCACCCGCGGACGTGGGCGTGACCTGCACGATCCCGCTGTCTCTGAGCTCCCGGACGATATTGGAGACGGTGGCCGCGGACAGACCCGTGGTACGGGCGATCTCCGCCTGGGTGAGGGAGCCGGCCAGGCGCACCGCGCGCACGACCCGCTCCAGGTTGGCCCGGTGCAGCGACGACTGCGATCCCGGAGTCTCCACGATCATCCACTCCCGCCTGGAACGGCGGCTCGACCGCCGCCCGGCCCGCTCCCCGCAAGGGTGACCGGGCCGTTCCTCCAACTTGTGAACTCTAAGCTGAGCCCGTGGAGCAGATCTCGTCAAGAGCTGGACCCGCGGCGGGAGCCGATGCGCCCCCGCCCGTACCGCGTGCGACCTGCCCGGGCGCCGGTGCGCCCCCGGCCCCGGACCCGCGGTCGCGGCGGTAGCGGCCATGCACCATCCGAACACAAACGGCGCACACCCCAACAAACCACCCCATGCCGGTCTTCCGGCCCGGCCCGGAGCCGCCCAGCGGGGGGATATCTCACACCGGGACGGGCGGAGCGACAAGGGCGGACCGCCGTCCGGCTACTTCAGCGCCCCGGCCGTCAGCCCCGCGACCACCTGCCGCTGGAAGACGATGTACGCCGCGAGGACCGGCAGCATCGCCATCACCAGGCCGGCGAAGAGCCCGGACCAGTCGCCCTTGTAGCCCTGGCTGACCGCGAGCTGCACCAGGCCCTGGGAGAGCACCTTCCGCTCCGGGTCGGTGTTGAGCACGGTCGGCAGCATGTACTGGTTCCACTGGCCGAGGAAGTTGAAGATCCCCACGCTGATGAGCCCGGGCCGGGCCATCGGCAGCATCACCTGGAAGAAGGTCCGGGCGTGCGAGGCCCCGTCGATGAGCGCGGCCTCCGCCACCGTGGTCGGCAGGGTCCGGAAGAAGGCCGTGAGGAAGAAGACGGTGAACGGCAGCGAGTAGGCGATGTACGTCAGGATCAGCCCGTGCAGGGTGTTGAGCAGGGCGAGGTTGTTGAGCACGTAGAACAGCGGCACCAGGGCGAGGATGACCGGGAAGCTCATCCCGCCGATGAAGAGGAAGTAGAGGAACCGGTTGCCGGGGAAGTCGAACCGGGCCAGCACATAGGCGGCCATGGAGCCCAGCAGCATGGTGCCGGTCAGCGAACCCCCCACCACCAGGACGGTGTTGAGGAAGTAGTCGCTCATGTGCGCCTGGCTCCAGGCGCGGGCCCAGTTCTCGAACTGCGGCGAGGCGGGCAGGCTCCACGGCGCGGTGAAGATCTCCCGGTCGGTCTTGAAGGAGGTCATCACCGCCCACAGCAGCGGCATGACGACCATGAAGGCCCACAGCACGAGCATGCCGTGGGAGAAGGCGTTGAGCGTCCTCCCCTCGCCGCTCTTCCGGGGGCGCCGGCGCCCGCCGGGCCCGGTCTTGCGTACCGGCGGCTCCTCGGGGACGCCGTGCCGGGGACGGCGTCGGGGCCGGCGGGGGCGGGGTGTCGGTGGTCTCCATCGGTATCAGTACTCCAGCCGCTCGCGCCGGCCCAGCCGCATCACCACGGCCGCGAAGGCCAGGGTGACGACGAGCAGGGCGACGCCGATCGTCGTCGCGTAGGCCGCCTGTCCGTCGCGGAACGCCTTCACGTACACGTACAGCGGCAGCACGGTCGTGGAGTAGTCGGGGCCGCCGCCGTTGGCGCCCACGGTCATGATCTGGACGACCGCGAAGGCCTCCGCGCCGAGCGCCAGGATGCCCATGTAGATCCAGCCGGACTGCACCGTGTCCCACAGCAGCGGCAGCGTGATCCGGAAGAAGGTGGTGACGCGGCTGGCGCCGTCCAGCAGGGCCGCCTCGTAGAAGTCGAGGGGGATGGAGGACATGCCGGCCGAGAACAGCACCACGAAGAACCCGACCGTGCACCAGACGAGCACCGCCATCACCGACCACAGGGCGTAATCGGGATCGCCGAGCCAGTCCGGCTGGACGGAGTCCAGGCCGACGGCCCGCAGCCCGGCGTTGATCGCGCCGTTGCTCGGGTTGTACGCGAACTGGAAGAGCAGGGCGACGATGGCGATCGAGAGGACCTGCGGGAAGAAGTAGACGATCTTGTAGAAGGCGGAGCCGCGCACGCCCGTGACGGCGGCGCCCCGGCGGCGCCGCCCGCCGACGTTGAGCATGAAGGCGAAGAAGAGCGCGAGGGCGATCGTCACCAGCGGCACCAGCACCACGAGGAGCACGCTGTGCTGGAACGACTTCCAGAAGACCTGGTCGTCCAGCAGCCGTTCGTAGTTGCGCAGCCCCGTGAAGGCGAAGTCGGGGCTCAGGCCCGTCCAGTCGGTGAAGGAGTAGTAGACCGCCTGGAGGAAGGGCCAGATCACGAAGAGGGTGTAGAGCGCGAGCGGGCCGGCCAGGAATCCGGCGATGAAGCGGTACTTACCGTGGTGCATGGTGACCGACCCCGTTCCCCGGACGCGCCGCCCGCGCCGGCCGCTGGTGACGTGCCCTCACTGGTGCTGGTAGTGCTTGACGGAGTCGTCGTTCGCCGCCTCGTCGGTGTAGATCTGGATCTTCTTCACCGCCTCGGCCGGGGTGATCCGGCCGGCCATCATCTCGCCGAGCCCGCCGCCGACCTTCTCCTTCCACAGGGCGACGTACCAGTCCTTGATCCGCGGGTTGACGATGTTGTCCCCGGCCTTGTCCAGGGCGTCCACCGCGGAGGTGAGCCCCGGCGGCAGCGACAGCCCCTCGGTGCCGCCGTCGTAGGAGGTCAGCGAGGAGACCTGCCGGGTGAAGTTCTTCGACGACTGCTCCCCGAGCATGGTGCGCAGCAGCTCCATGCCGCCGTCGGGGTTCTTCGCCTTGGCCGGGACGATGAACGGCTCGCCGCCGGCCGCCCAGATGGTGCCGGCGGGCATCTTGTCGGAGTCGTCCAGCCCGGAGGGTGCCGCGACGCGGAGTTCGAAGTCGTCGGGGGTGGTCGCCTTGGACTCGTTCTCGACCCAGGAGCCGTTGGGGATGAAGAGCGCCTTCCCCTCCGTCCAGGCGGTCTGTGACTCGATGTGGCTCAGGCCGGGGGTGCCGTTGAGGACGTAGCCCTTCTGCTGGAGTTCGTAGTACGCCTCCAGGGCCGACCTGACCGCGGGGTCGCGCCAGGCGTCGGGCTCCAGATTGTCGATGGCGTCGAGGACCTGCCGGCCGCCGATCTTCGCCATGAAGGGGAAGAGGCTGAAGCTGAGGTAGTACGGGTTCTTGCCGGCGTAGGTCCAGCCGGCGATGCCCTTCTTCTTCGCCTTGGCGCAGAGGGCGAGCATGTCGTCCCAGGTCTGCGGGTATTCGGCGTCGAGCTTGTCGAGGGCCGTCTTCGAGTACCAGACGCCGTGCACGTTGTAGGCGTAGTAGAGGACGTGGACGGGGTCGCCGTCGAACTGCCCCATCTCGGCGACGCCCGGGCGGAGGGTGTCGCGCACCTTCTTGTCCGGGTCGTCGTAGGACGGCGCGTCCAGCAGCGGGGTGAGGTCGGTCAGCTGGTCCTTGCCGACCAGGACGCCCAGGTCCATCTGCTCGGCGCCGGAGTTGTCGATGAGGTCGGGCGGGGTGCCGCCGTTGAAGCGGGGCTGGAGCACCGACTGGATCTTCTGCGTCGCGGCGTGCTTCACCTCGGCGTCCGGGAACTTCTTCCGGTAGACGGCCTCGGCGTCCTTGGCGTACTGGTCGCCGAATCCGCCGTCGAAGATGACGACGTCCAGGGGGGCGCTCCCGTTGACCCCGAGCGGGTTGGCGGCGCTCTTCTCGCCCTTCTCGACCTTGTCCCCGCCGGTGGCGCTGGAGGCGCAGGCCGCGAGGGTGCTCATCGCCGGTACGGCGACCAGACCGAGGGCCGCCGCCCTCTTGATGACGTCGCGTCGGCTGTGGTCGGAGGTGGATCGCATGCTGGGGTCCTCGCCCTCTCCCGGACTCGGGCGGTGTGTGCCGGTCTCCGGGTGCTACGCGCCTCGGCGAAGGACACCGCCACCGCGGTCATGTGCAGCTGAGTCGTGCTGGGTGTGCGCCGGGATCGGTCGGAGTACCCCGGTGGTGCGCGGCGAAGCCGTCTCCCGCCGTTTCCCGTCCCCCGATTCCACGGGTGTCGCAGGCCCTGGGACGCCGACAGGTATAGTCCACTCCGCGCCGGGTGAGCAAGATCGAATACAGCATTCGGCAGGAGTCTTTCCCGAGTTGAGACCTCGGCGGCACACATCCGCCACCGTTTCCGTGCGGACGGGCGGTCCGTCTGCCCCCGGCGGGAGTTGGGGCCGGACCGGTGGTCCGCCGGGGACCATCCAAACCCGGCACCGGCCCCCGCGTCCGGTCACGACGGCGCCACCGGTCCGATTTTCAGCCGATTGGGCGCAGCGGGGGACGGCGGGCGCGGACGGCCCGCTGGTACGGCCTCCGCCCGTGGTGCGGACGGCGGGCCCGTACGGCGGGCGCATCCGGGGCGGGTCGGCCCGCGGGGTGAACTCCAGGGGCAGCGGGAGCGGGCCGCGGGGGAAGACGTCCTGCCCGGCGCGGTGAAGCCCTCCGGCAGCCGGGCGTCCGGCATGGCGTCCAGCAGCATGTTCGGGCCGGTTTCCACCTCGGCCCCGGCCGGCAGCGCGCCGACGCGGAAGTGCCGGCCGAGGGCGAAGGCGAAGTGGTCCGCGGCGGCGGTGAAGGCGTTCCGCGCCGTCAGGTCCTCGCGGAAGAGGTGGAAGGTGTCCGGGTCGCCGGCGGACTCCGCGGACGGGATGTCGGGGACCTGCGGCCGGGCGGTGGTGGTCATGCTGCCTTCCGGGGCACCGGAGTGGCTGGGGGGCCGATCCGGGCTGATCTCGGCGATCGGGACTCAGCCAGCTCCGCACGGTGCGCACCACCGTGAACTCCGCCGGGATCGGCGGTGGTTGGGACGCGCCCGGAACGGCGGACGGGCCGCGCCCCTGGTGGGGAGCGCGGCCCGTCGTCGCCGTCCGGGCGGTCCGTGGACCGGTGCCGGCGGCCGTGCCTACTTGCGGATCAGCGAGCGCAGCACGTACTGCAGGATGCCGCCGTTGCGGTAGTAGTCCGCCTCGCCGGGGGTGTCGATGCGGACGACCGCGTCGAACTCCACACCGGTGTCGGTGGTGACCTTCACGGTGCCCGGGATGGTGCCCTCGTTGAGCTCGGTCACGCCGGAGACGGAGAAGGTCTCCTCTCCGGTGAGGCCCAGGGACTCCGCCGAGGCGCCCTCCGGGAACTGGAGCGGCAGCACGCCCATGCCGATGAGGTTCGAGCGGTGGATGCGCTCGTACGACTCGGCGATGACGGCCCTGACGCCGAGCAGCGCGGTGCCCTTCGCCGCCCAGTCGCGGGAGGAGCCGGAGCCGTACTCCTTGCCGGCCAGCACGACCAGCGGGATGCCCTGCTCGATGTAGTTGCGCGAGGCGTCGTAGATGAAGGAGACGGGTGCTCCGCCCTCTTCGTCGGACCGGGTGAAGTCGCGGGTGTAGCCGCCCTCGGTGCCCGGCGCGATCTGGTTGCGCAGGCGGATGTTGGCGAAGGTGCCGCGGATCATGACCTCGTGGTTGCCGCGGCGGGAGCCGTAGCTGTTGAAGTCGCGGCGCTGGATGCCGTGCTCGGTGAGGTACTGGCCGGCCGGGGTGTCGGCCTTGATGGCGCCGGCCGGGGAGATGTGGTCGGTGGTGACCGAGTCGCCCAGCTTGGCGAGCACGCGGGCGCCGGAGATGTCCTCGACCGGGGCCGGCTCCATGCCCATGCCCTCGAAGTACGGGGGCTTGCGGACGTAGGTGGACTCGCTGTCCCACTCGAAGGTGTCGCCGGTCGGGATGGGCAGCGCCTGCCACTGCGCGTCGCCCGCGAAGACGTCGGCGTAGCTGCTGCCGAACATCTCCTGGCCGATCGCGGAGGCGACGACCTCCTCGACCTCCTGCTCGGAGGGCCAGATGTCCTTGAGGAAGACCGGGTGGCCGTCCTGGTCGGTGCCGAGCGCCTCGGTGGTGATGTCCACCTTCATGGAGCCGGCGATGGCGTACGCGACGACCAGCGGCGGGGAGGCCAGGTAGTTCATCTTGACGTCGGGGTTGATCCGGCCCTCGAAGTTGCGGTTGCCGGAGAGCACCGAGACGACGGCGAGGTCGTGCTCGTTGACCGCCCGGGAGACCTCCTCCGGCAGCGGGCCGGAGTTGCCGATGCAGGTGGTGCAGCCGTAGCCGACGAGGTTGAAGCCCATCTTGTCGAGGTACGGGGTGAGCCCGGCCCGGTCGTAGTAGTCCATGACGACCTTGGACCCGGGGGCCAGGGTGGTCTTGACCCACGGCTTGCGGGTGAGGCCCTTCTCCACGGCCTTCTTGGCGACGAGCGCGGCGCCGACCATCACGTACGGGTTCGAGGTGTTGGTGCAGGAGGTGATCGCGGCGACGGTGACGGCGCCGTGGTCCAGCTCGTACTCCGTGCCGTCCGGGGCCGTGACCTTGACCTTCTTGCTCGGGACCGAGCTGGAGACCGCCGGGGAGTCGGAGGCCGGGAAGGACTCCTTGCCGGCCTCGTCCAGGTCGCCGTTGACGGCGACGTAGTTCCGCACGTCCTGGGCGAACTGGTTCTTGGCGTCGGCCAGGATGATGCGGTCCTGCGGGCGCTTCGGGCCGGCGATGGAGGGGACGACCGTGGAGAGGTCGAGCTCCAGCTTCTCGGAGAAGTCCGGCTCGGCGGCCGGGTCGAGCCAGAGGCCCTGCTCCTTGGCGTACGCCTCGACGAGCGCGAGCTGCTGCTCGGAACGGCCGGTGAGCTTGAGGTAGGTGATGGTCTCACCGTCGATCGGGAAGATCGCCGCGGTGGAGCCGAACTCCGGCGACATGTTGCCGATCGTGGCGCGGTTGGCCAGCGGCACCGCGGAGACGCCCTCGCCGTAGAACTCGACGAACTTGCCGACCACGCCGTGCTTGCGCAGCATCTCGGTGATGGTGAGCACCAGGTCGGTGGCGGTGGTGCCGGCCGGCATCTCGCCGGTCAGCTTGAAGCCGACGACCCGCGGGATGAGCATCGACACCGGCTGGCCGAGCATCGCGGCCTCGGCCTCGATGCCGCCGACGCCCCAGCCGAGCACGCCGAGGCCGTTGACCATGGTGGTGTGCGAGTCGGTGCCGACGAGGGTGTCGGGGTACGCCTGGCCGTTCCGGACCATGACGGTGCGGGCCAGGTGCTCGATGTTCACCTGGTGGACGATGCCGGTGCCGGGCGGTACGACCTTGAACTCGTCGAAGGCCGTCTGGCCCCAGCGCAGGAACTGGTAGCGCTCGCGGTTGCGGCCGTACTCCAGCTCCACGTTCTGCGTGAAGGCCTCCGGGGTGCCGAACTTGTCGGCGATCACGGAGTGGTCGATGACCAGCTCGGCCGGGGCCAGCGGGTTGATCTTGGCGGGGTCCCCGCCGAGTTCCTTCACGGCCTCGCGCATGGTGGCCAGGTCCACCACGCAGGGCACACCGGTGAAGTCCTGCATGATCACGCGGGCCGGCGTGAACTGGATCTCCTGGCTGGGCTGGGCGGCCGCGTCCCAGCCGCCGATCGCGCGGATGTGGTCGGCGGTGATGTTCGCGCCGTCCTCCGTGCGGAGCAGGTTCTCCAGCAGCACCTTCAGGCTGTAAGGGAGGCGCGCGGAGCCCTCGACCTTGTCCAGCCGGAAGATCTCGTACGACTCGTCACCCACGCGCAGCGTGCTGCGGGCGTCGAAGCTGTTCGCCGACACGACAGTCTCCTTCATGAATGTGCGTCTGTTACCGCCATGCTGCCGCCCCGACTCACAGTCCCTCCGCTGAGGTAAGGCTTACTTGTGTGTGAGCCCGTGTCCCCGGCGGCCGCGGTGTGCCCGCTCGGCAGATATCTCGATGTCGAGATAACTCTAGTACACGGATCACGCGGCGGGCATCCCGGCTGCCGTGCGGTTGCTGTTCACTCCGCCGTCCGGCTGCCCGTCCGGCTGCCGTTCCGCCGCCCTCCCGTCGCCGTCCGTCGCCGTCCGGAGCGGCTGCTCCGGCGGGGCCGGGTACCCGCCGGAGCCGGACCGAACCCCTGAGGGGGCCGGGCGCGGCGGAACCGGTTACGCCGCTCCGGGCGGGCCGTACAGGCCGGCGGGGCAGACGGGGCAGACGGGGCCGGCGTGGCAGACGGGGCGTGCGGAGCAGGCGGGGCGTGCAGAGCAGGCGGTGTCCTCAGGCCCGGAGGCCGGGGACCGCTCCGCCGGGCGGGGTCCCCTCGGCCCCGCCGGGACCGTGCCCCAGGTCCGCGAAGGAGTACGGCGGCCAGGGCCCCAGGAAGCGGATGCGGACCGCCGGCTGCTCGTCCTGGATCTCCGCGAGCACCCGGCCCACCGTCTCGATCCCGTCCTGCCGCACCAGCAGGGACACCGACAGCACATCCGTCTCGCCGGGGTCCCGCACCGCCCGGCGGCGGTCCTGGAGGTCCTCCGAGACGGCCGCCAGCCGGCGCCGGGTGTCCGCGTACAGCGTGTCGGCCAGGTGTTCGGACGCCTCGCGGCGGGCCATCTCCAGCCGCTTGGCCAGCAGCCTGCGCACGCCGGGCGAGCTCTCCGCCATGTCAGCCATCAGGGACCGGGCCCGCTCGTTGCCGACGGCGGCGGCCTCCCGGTCGAGGGTGATCTCCACCCGCAGTTCGGCGTGGCCCGCCAAGTCGTCCAGCCTGGCCGTGAGTTCGTCGCGGCGCTCGGACAGCCAGCTCAGCAGCCGCTGCTCAGCGCTCTGTCCCTCCTCCGGCCGCACCAGCACGTTGAACGTCATCGGCAGGACGGCCCCGGTGAGCTGCCAGGCCGCGTCGACCGCCCGGTCGTGCTCGACGATCCAGCGGCGCACGTCCTCGTCCGGGCCCTGGTAGGGCGCCGGAGCCGTGGCGTGCACCAGGGCCACCGGGCCGCCGGGCACGTCGCCCACCAGCCGGAGGGGCCGGCCGTCGATGCCGGTGACAGTGTCCGGCAGGGCCTCCGCACCCGGGTCGGGCAGCAGCGCGTAGACGTACAGGGCCCGGGGCGGCTCGTCCGGCTCCGGCCCGCTGTGGCCGGTCGTGGTGCCGGGGTGGGTGTCGGTGTGGGTGCCGGGGTGGGTGCCGCTCATCGCGCCCCTCCCGTCCCGGTCCCGCTCCCGTTCCCAGGCCCGGCCTCCTCGGCCCAGCGCGCCGGGTTGACCAGCTTGTCCACCACGTCGTCCACGACCTCGTCGAGGCCGCGGTGCAGATCGGCGACGGAGACGGTGATCCCGTGCTCGTCCTTGATCTCCTTCATGGCCTCGTCCAGTTCGAGGAGCGCCTCGCCGAGCCGCTCGGTCTCCCCGGGGGTGAGGTCGCCGCCCTCCATCCGCCGCAGGGCCTGCCGCTCCAGCGCCTCCTGGATCACCTCGACCAGGGTGACGACCAGGGTCAGCACACCGTGCTTGAGGCTTTTCTCGTCAACGGTGAGGGCCACCGTCATCCCTCCTTCGCTCCGGGGACTCCCCGTCCTCCTGACCCGTGCCGCCCGCCGCCATGCGGTGGAGGGGGCCGGTCCAGCCGGGGAGTGCGTCGGCCGCCAGGGCCACCTCGCCGCCGGGGGTGTCCAGCACCAGCGTGTACGGGCTGCCGGCCGGGTTGTCCCGCTCCTCCAGCCGGACGCCGAGCAGATCGCCGGGGGCCAGCATCAGCGCGGGGCGGGCGTCGACGGGCGACTTCCAGGAGAGGCCGCCCGCGTCGAGACGGCCGCGGCCGCCGCGCCACATCGCGCCGCCGCGGCGGGGCTCGTGGTACCACAAGTGGCCCTCGTGCCCGTCCTCGTCCGCCGGGCCGGCCGTCCCGCCGCCCCCGTCGGCCGCTGCCAGGCCCTTGGTGCCGGGCGCCTGCTCCAGCAGCTCCCGGTGCAGGCGCTCCGGCTCGGCGGCCGAGAGCAGCGCCTCCCCGCCGTCGCGCAGCCGGACGCGGAGCCGGGTGCGGTCCTCGCCGCCGACGGCCCGCTCGGTCTCCAGGGCGGCGGACTCCAGCTCGGCCAGCTCGGCCTCCCAGAGGACCTCGCGCGGCTCACGGCGGAGCACGACCAGGCGACGGTCGGTCAGGTGGACGCTGCCGGGCCGCCATCCCGAGTAGACCTCGCCCGTCAGCCGGTGGCCGCCGAACATCCGGGTGACCAGCCGCTCGCCGTCCCGCAGTTCGAGGCCCCGGCTGCCGGAGCGCTCCGCCCAGGCGCGGGTGGCCTCGTCCCACTGCCGGAGCATCCCGTACTCCAGCATCGTCTCCATGCCGGCGATCGCGGCGCGGACGTTGACGCCGATCAGCGGGATGTCCGCGACGGCGATGATCAGGTCCAGATGGAGGACGGCTCCTTTGTTGAGCACAACCTCCAGCAGATCGTCCAGGGTCACCCGGGGGTCGCGGGTCGGCTGGAGCGAGGGGACGGCCGGTACGGCGGGGAGGCGGTCAGGCATCGTCCGGCTGCCGCTCGTCCTGCCGTTCGGAGTGCGGCTCGCCCTGACGTCCGGGCTGCCGCCTGCTCTGCCGTTCGCTCCGCCGGCCGTCCGGCGTCCGCCCGCTCTCCACCGGGGCGGCGTCCGCGGCGGACGCCCGGGACAGCGCCTTGGCGCTGCGCCAGCCGCACCAAGGGCACCACTCGTCGAGGAGTTCCCGGGTGGGAACCCTCTTGTGGCACTCCGGGCAGCTCTCCTTGTCCTCCTTGACCTCGCGCCAGGCGGCGGTCTCCACGTCCGTGCCGGAGGGGAATTCCAGCCCGTAGCGGGCGGCGGTCTCGAAGGAGGCCAGGGCGGCGCGCAGCCGGATGCCCAGCAGTTCGACACCGGCGACCGACACCATGATGTCCGCGTTGAGGACGAGCCCCTTGTCCAGCAGGGTCTCGACGACATGGGCGAGGCTGCCCTCGCCGCCGCGCTGCGGTTCCAGCGCGCGGGCACCGCCGCCGTACCGCCCGGTGCCGACCGCGGTCGCCGGCGCGCGCGGCGCCGGCGCCGGGGTCCCCGAGGGGCCCCGGACGTCACGTATCGGATCGGGTTCTCTCATGCCCCTCGCCTTACCTGAGCGCACGCTGTCAACCCTCCGGAAGCCGGGCGCCGTCCGGTCCGCGCCGGGGCGGCGCCCCGGCGGCCCCGGGCATTCCGCCCCTTCCGGGACGGACGGACGGTCCGGGTCCGGCGGCCGTGCGCCCGGCCGGGTGAGAACGCCGGGAAAACGGGCACTCCGGACTCCACCCGGCCGACGGACCCGGTCGTCCCGAAGCGCGGGAATCTCATATCTGAGATAACCTGAGCCGCATGGGAGACGACTACCTCGTACGCATCGGACGCCTCATCAGGGACGCCCGGCAGCACCGCGGCTGGACACAGTCGCATCTCGCGGAAGCCCTGGGCACCAGCCAGAGCGCCGTCAACCGCATCGAACGCGGCAACCAGAACATCAGCCTTGAGATGATCGCCCGCATCGGCGAGGCCCTGGACAGCGAAATCGTCTCGCTCGGCTACGCCGGGCCGATGCATCTGCGCGTGGTCGGCGGCCGCCGGCTCTCGGGCGGCATCGACGTCAGGACGAGCAAGAACGCCTGCGTCGCCCTCCTCTGCGCCACCCTGCTCAACTCGGGCCGCACCATCCTGCGCCGGGTGGCCCGGATCGAGGAGGTCTACCGGATCCTGGAGGTGCTGGGCAGCGTCGGCGTCCGCACCCGCTGGATCAACGACGGCGCCGACCTGGAGATCGTCCCGCCGGACCGGCTGGAGCTGGACTCCATGGACATGGAGGCGGCGCGGCGCACCCGCAGCGTCATCATGTTCCTCGGCCCGCTGCTGCACCGCGAGGACCGGTTCCGCATCCCGTACGCCGGCGGCTGCGACCTGGGAACCCGCACGGTGCAACCGCACATGACGGCGCTGCGCCGCTTCGGCCTGGAGATCACGGCGACCGACGGCATCTACCACGCCGAGGTCGACCGCAGCATCCGTCCCGACCGCCCGATCGTGCTGACCGAGCGCGGGGACACCGTCACGGAGAACGCCCTGCTGGCCGCCGCCCGGCACGACGGCGTCACCGTGATCCGCAACGCCAGCTCCAACTACATGGTCCAGGACCTCTGCTTCTTCCTGGAGCAGCTCGGCGTGACGGTCGAGGGCGTCGGCACCACCACCCTCACCGTGCACGGCGTTCCGCACATCGACCGGGACGTGGACTACTCGCCCTCCGAGGACCCGGTGGAGGCGATGAGCCTGCTCGCCGCCGCCCTCGTCACCGAGTCCGAACTGACCATCCGGCGGGTGCCGGTGGAGTTCCTGGAGATCGAGCTGGCGGTCCTGGAGGAGATGGGCCTGGACCACGAGCGCAGCCCCGAGTACCCGGCCGACAACGGCCGCACCCGGCTGATCGACCTCACCGTGCGCCCGTCGAAGCTGAAGGCCCCGATCGACAAGATCCACCCGATGCCGTTCCCGGGCCTCAACATCGACAATGTCCCCTTCTTCGCGGCCATCGCCGCCACCGCGCAGGGCTCGACGCTGATCCACGACTGGGTCTACGACAACCGCGCGATCTACCTCACCGACCTCAACCGGCTCGGCGCCGACGTCAAACTCCTCGACCCGCACCGGGTGCTGGTCGAGGGCCCGACGCGCTGGCGGGCCGCGGAGATGATGTGCCCGCCGGCCCTGCGCCCCGCGGTGGTGATCCTGCTGGCGATGATGGCGGCCGAGGGCACCTCGGTCCTGCGCAACGTCTACGTCATCAACCGCGGCTACGAGGAACTGGCGGAACGCCTGAACTCGGTCGGTGCGCAGATCGAGATCTTCCGCGACATCTGAGGGGTGGGCCGGGCGCAGGTCCGGGCGGGCCGCCCGTGAGGGGATCGGGCCGGTCCGGCGTGAGAAGGCGCCGGACCGGGCCGCGGTGGCGGCAGTCACCGGCAGTTGTCCGGGCAAGAGGTCCTTCCGCCGGAGGGGGCGCCCTTGCCGTCCACGCGTTCACCCGCGCCCGCGTTCTCGCGCTCTTCGTCCGCGCCCACGCCCGCGCCCGCGTCCTCGTCCGCACCGCCGTCGTCGCAGCCGTCGTCGCAGACGAGTTCGCCCTCCCAGGCTTCCCTGCCTTCCATGATGGCGAAGGCTGCGATGACGAATCCGGCGACCGGGTCGATCCAGGTCCAGCCGAAGGCGGCGAAGGCGAGCAGTCCGGCGAAGGTGGAGACGCTCAGCCAGGCGCACAGTCTGGTCTCGGCGGCGTCCGCGACGACCAGACGGGAGCGCATCTCCAGTCCGGCTCTGCGCTTGACCCGGGCCAGCCACGGCATCACGACGATCGACAGGCCGGTGAGGGCGATGCCCACGGGAGAGGTGTCGGGCTTCTCGTCGGCCACCAGATCGCGGATGCCCTCGACGGTGACGTACGCGGCGAGGGCGAAGAAGGTGAGGGCGATGAACTTCAGCGCCTTGCGTTCCTTGGCCTCGTCCGGTTCGCCGCCCTTGATCTCCGCCAGCAGCCGCACCAGGACCACGGTGGCCGCGGCCACCTCGATGCCGGAGTCGATGCCGAAGCCGATGAGGGAGATCGCCCCGGCGACCGCACCGGCGGAGACGGCGATGACGCCCTCGACGACGTTGTAGCCGATCGTGAACTTCGCGTAGCGCACCGCACGGTGCGCGGCCGGGCCGGTCACGTCCGGCGTGGCGCCGGTGGAGGACACGCCGCTCACCGGGCGGAGTCCCGGGCGGGATGGGTGCCGTAGGCGGGGCACAGGTCGACGGCCTCGCCCGTCGCCGCCAGCAACTGCTCGGCGGCGGCCAGCAGGTCCAGCAGTTCGGGGCGTGCCAGCGAGTACCACGAGGCCCGGCCGACGGGGCGGAAGGTGACCAGGCCGCAGTCACGCAGGCAGGCCAGGTGCGCCGAGACCGTGGACTGCGCCAGCCCCACACAGGCGACCAGGTCGGTGGTACGGGCTTCGCCCTCGGCCAGCCGGCGCAGGATCGCCAGCCGGGCCGGGTCGCCCAGGGAACGGAACAGGGCCACGGCCGCCGACGGGGCCCCGCAGGAGGTGGTGGCCGTCAGGGCGGCCTCTTCGCCATTCATCGTCATGGAACGATAATATCGACGGTCACAGGTCATTTATCGGCGGGGTACGGCTACGGCGACTCCGGGGTTCCCGCCGCGCTTCAGCACCCCCGGTGCACCTCCGTTCACGCCGCGCCGGGGGTTTCTCCCCGGCGCCCGGGCCGTGTGCGCCGGGCGGGTGGCGGTAACAGCCGTCGTGCGGCGCCCCGTTGAGTCCCAGACGGGAGCCGGCAGGGGTGCCCTTCGGACAGCTTGTGGCCGAATCACAGCGCACGGTCGCCGCTCGCGGCTGACGGTACTTATGGCGGCCGTAACCGACCGCTACGGTTTGGCCATGGGAGTTTCCGGATCACGTGTGACCGACGAGAACAGCGATCTGACGGAGGCCGTCAAGGCAACCGCGCGCCAACTGCTGGTGAAACTGGGCGCCGCAGGGCTGTCCCCGGAGGCCGTCGCCCGGGAGGGCGGTCTCGCCGTCGCCGAGGTGGAGGCCGTCTTCCCGCATCGGGACGATCTCCTCACCGCGCTCGTCATCGACGCCTACAACAACTCCGCCGCCGCGATGGAGCGGGCCGACCGGGACGCCCGGGAGGCCGGGGCCTCGGCGGGCGCGCGGCTCCTGGCGGTGACGCGGGCGCTGCGGCAGTGGTCCTTCGACAACCCCGGCGAGTTCACGCTGATCTACGGCTCCCCCGTGCCGGACTACCACGCCCCGCAGGACACGGTCCCGCCCGCCTCACGCACCCCCGCCGTACTGGCCGGCATCGTGCGGTCGGCGCTGGAGGCCGGTGAACTCGCCCCGCCCCGGCGGGAGGTGCCCGGGCCGCCGCTGCTCCTGCCGGAGGCCGTGCAGGTCTTCGGCGGCACGCCACCGGCTCCGTTCTCGGACATCATCGAGCGCGGCATCGTGCTGTGGAGCAGCCTCATCGGGCTCCTGGTGTTCCAGGTCTTCAGCCGCACCCACGACAGCGTGCGGGACGAGTCCGCGTTCTTCGACTACGCCATCGCCGTGGCCGCCGAAGGCATCGGACTCACGGTTCCCGTGGGCGAGACCACCGACTAGTCCGTCCGACCAGTCCGGCCGCGCGCCGCGCGGCACCAACCGGGGGATCAGGCCAGGCAGTGAACAGCATCAGAACCCTCTGCTTCGTCATCGCGGCGCTCTCGTCCTACGCCGCGCTCACCTACCGGCTGTTCCAGGTGAGGCGCAGCTGGCGGGACGTCACCTACCGCACGCTGATGGTCACGCTGCTGCTCCAGTGCCTCACCTTCACGATGGGTGCCGTCGCCATGGGAAGCGACAGCTTCCTGGGCGTCGGCAACCTCGCGATCCTGGTGATGCACGTGTCGGCGGTGGCCTTCTGCGTCAGCGCGCAGATCATCCTGCTGCGCTGGGCGACCGACGCCGAGGAGGCGGTCTGGAAGACCCGCTTCTGGCTCGTGGCCGGTATCGCGCTGAACGCGCTGCTGATCGCGCTGTTCTTCGTCGCCGACGGGCCCGGCCGGCCGGCGTCGGACTTCAACACCGGCAGCGGCCGGCCGCTGGTGCTCACCTATCTCCTGTTCTTCATCGTCTCCCAGGCGATTCCGTGCGTGACGATCTTCCGCCAGTGCGGCCGTTACGCGCGGATGACCGACAACGACTCGCTGCGGCAGGCCCTGCGGATGCTCCGCGTCGCCGCGGTGGTCCTCTTCCTCTACTGCCTGGCGCGGACGGTCAACATCCTCACGGCCGCGGCCGGGGTGGACATCGGCGTCTGGCAGCTCGCCTCCAACATCTTTAGTGCCGCGGGCATCCTCGTTCTGTCCCTCAGCCTGACCATCCCCTCCTGGGGCGGGTCGGTCGCCAAGCTGGTGGAGTGGGCGCGCAGTTACCGGTCGTACCGGGTGCTGTATCCGCTGTGGCGGGATCTGTACGAGTCCTCCCCGGACATCGTTCTCGAGCCGTCCGGGGCCGCCTCCGTCTCCGATCTCAACTACCGCCTCCACCGGCGGGTCGTGGAGATACGCGACGGCTGGCGGGACCTGCGCCCCTATATCGACCGCACCTCCAACGGCGCCGGCGGGGCGGGCTCCGGGGCGAGCGAGGAGTCCCGGCAGGCGTACGCCGAGGCGGCACAGATCAGACAGGCCCTCCAGGCCAAGCGCACCGGCACCGTGCCCGACGACAACAAGGACGCCGGCGACTTCGAGGACCGCGACACGGACAACTTCGGCGCCGAGATCGTCTGGCTCACCAAGGTCGCGTCCGCCTACCGCAGGCTCGGCAAGACGGGCTGAGAGCGCTGGGTTGAGGGGGCCGCCCGGTCTGCCCCCTGCAGACCGGGCGGGCCTCCCCGTTCCCCCGTGTTTCCCGCGGACCGGGCGGATACGACCCGCCCGGCCCGGCCCGGTTCGTTCCCCCGTCCCGGGCCGGGCCGACGCGGCCGGCACCCAACTCGCTTCCCCCGTAAGCGAATTAGCTGCCAGCTATCGGCCGGGGTCCACGTTGGCGCAGTACCGTCAGATTGTCAACTGACCGCTAATCTGGAAAACTGACGGTTAGCTGAGAGCAAGACCGAGGAGGTGGCGGGAGGGAGATTGGGAATGTCCGAGACCGACGAGCGGCCCGTGCTGGCAGTACGCCTGGACCAGCTCTTCAAGACGGTTCGGCCCAAGGGCAGGCACTGGACGAACGCCGAAGTGGCGGACGAGCTGAAGCGGGCCAACCCCGACCTCCGCGTCGGGGGCGTGTACCTCTCGCAGTTGCGGACGGGCAAGCGCTCCAACCCCTCCCCGGACCTGCTGGCCGCCCTGGCACGCTTCTTCGGCGTGTCGGTGGCCTATTTCTTCGACGACGAGGTCGCCGAGTCGGTGCTCAGCGAGGTCGCCGCCATCGAGGCGCTGCGGCAGGCGGGGGTCCGCTCCGTGGCGATGCGGGCCGCCGGGATGAAGAGGGAGAACCTCCGGGCCATCACGGCCATCATGGACCAGTACCGGCAGTTGCAGGGCCTTCCGCCCGTCACCGATCCCGATCCCGCCGGCCCCTCGGAGCAGAAGTGAGGGGCACCGGCCGGTGAGAGGCAGCAGAAAGGGCCGGCCGGCCGACCAGGACCGCCGCAGCCGGCTCAAGCGGCTCCGCAAGGCGGGCGCGCGGCGGCTGGCCGAGCTGGACCTGCCGAAGGTGGCCGACGTGGCCGAGCTCTGCCGCTACCTCGGCGAGATCCGCGACCGTCCCATCACGGTGGTCCCGATGCAGATGCCCGCGTCGCACCCGTGCGGCATGTGGGTCGCCGCGCGCGACGAGGACCTGATCTTCTACGACGCCAACACGACCAGCGCGCATCGGGAGCACATCATCTTGCACGAGCTGGGCCACATCATCTGCTGCCATCGCGGGGCGGGTTGGCTGGACGAGGCGAGCGCCCGCCTCCTCTTCCCCAATCTCGACCCCGACCTCGTGCGCGACATGCTCCTGCGCGCGACCTACGACGACGTGCAGGAACAGGAGGCGGAGATCATCGCCTATCTGCTCTCGCAGCGGGTGGGCAGCACCAAGGGACGGCGCGGCGCGCCCGGGCCCGGGCGGGGCCGCCGGGGAGGGCGGGGGTCCGGGAGGACGCCACGCTCGACCGGATCGAACGCACGCTGATCTGAGATGCGCCCCTTGTCCCGCCCGTCCCCTCATCCCCGGCGGCCGCCACCTCCTCGGCCAGGACCGACACGGCCCGTCCGATGTCCTCCTCCCGGTGTTCACTGGTGACGAAGAAGCGCAGCCGCGCGAGCCCCTCCTCCACCGCGGGGTGGAAGATCGGGTCGGCGACGACACCCCGGTCGAACAGCCGGTCCGCGACGCGCAGGGTCCGCGCCGAATCGCCGAGGAGACACGGCACGATCGGCGTGTGGGCGCTGGAGCCCGTCGCCAGGCCGGCCGAGGAGGCCAGGCCGAGGAACAGCTCCGCGTTCCGCCGCAGGGCGCGCACCCGGTGGGGTTCGGCGGTGATCAGCTCGGTGGCGGCCAGAGCCGCGGCCGCGTTGGCCGGGGTCAGGCCGACGCTGTAGACGAAGCCGGGCAGCGTGTGGCGCAGCCACCGCACCATCCGGGCCGAGCCGCCGAGGTAGCCGCCGCAGCTCGCGAAGGCCTTCGAGAGGGTGCCCATCCACAGATCCACGTCGGACCGGTCGGCGCCGAAGAACTCCCCCACACCGCGGCCGAGTTCCCCCACCGTGCCGATGCTGTGCGCCTCGTCGACCATCAGCAGGGCGCCGTAGCGCTTCTTCAGCCCGATCACGGCCGGCAGGTCGGCCAGATCGCCGTCCATGCTGTAGGCGCCCTCGACGACGATCAGGACCCGCCGGAATCGGGAGCGGTTGAGCCGCAGCAGGTGCTCCAGCCGGCCGGTGTCGTTGTGGGGGAACGGGCGCCGCGCCGCCCCGGACAGCGCGCAGCCCTGCAGGATGCTGTCGTGGGCCAGATCGTCGTGGAGCACGAGGTCCCGCGGGCCGAGGAGATGCCCGATCGCGGTGACGTTGGTGGCGTGGCCGCTCACCAGCGCCAGGCAGTCGTCCACGCCGAGGAAGCCGGCGAGCGCCCGCTCCAGGCGTACGGTCAGGTCCCGTTCGCCGGAGAGGACCCGGCTCGCGGAGACCGAGGTCCCGTACCGCTCCACCGCTTGCCGCGCGGCCTCGGTGACCGCCGGATGGCCGGAGAGTCCCAGGTAGTTGTAGCTGCCGAAGGACAGGTACTCCCGGTCGCCGATGACGGTCCTGTCGCGGATGTTGCCCTCGTGCACGCGGAAGTACGGGAAGTCCGCGCCGCTGCCCGTGATGGCGCTCAGCCGCTCCTCGAACTGCCGCACCTCCGGGAAGTCGTCGACGCGGGCGGTGCCCGCGTCCCAGTCCGCCGGTGTCTCACCGGGCAGCAGTCCCCCGGGTGCGGGCGGCCGCGTGACGTGCGGGGCGACGAGCGCGATCAGGCGCGCGATGGTGAGGTCCGGCGAGAAGATCTCGTCGGTGCGGAAGCCGGGTATCCGCTTGCCGATGTTGACCTCCAGCTCCTGCAGCATCAGGGAGTCGAAGCCGAGGTCGGTCACCAGCACCGTCCGCTCGCTCAGGTCGGAGACGGGGAAGACGCTGGTCCGCGACACCTCCTCGAAGACGAGGGACGCCGCGGCGGACGCGGCGCCGGGGTGCGCCGTGACGGGCGCCGGCCCGGGCGGGCCCGGAGGGGCGGGGCGGCCCTCCCCCACTGCCCTGACGGCGTGGGAGGTGCCCCCATCCACTGCCCTGACGGCGTGGGAGGTGCCCCCATCCACTGCCTCGGCGCCGGGCGAGGCGGCGCCGTCGGCCGACGCCCCGGCGGCGTGCGACGGGTCCCCGTCCTCGCGGGCCGATTCGTCCACCACCCAGTGGTGGCGCGGGGCGAGAGGGCTCGGTGGCAGGGTGTACGGGGGTATGCGCTCCCGCGCCGGGCGGAGGTCCGCACCGGCGGTCACGCGCTCCGCGAGCCGTGCCAGCACCGCCCAGCGCGCTTCGGCGGACAGCGAGCCCGGCGCCGGCACCGCGACCTCGGGCAGCTCGTCACCGGCCGGCCGCGCCGTACCGGCCACCAGCCCCGGACCGAGGTTTCCGGTCCGCCCCGCCGCCACGGCCCCGGCCGCCTCGGTCAGCTTGGCGGCGGCGTCGGCGGCGTCCTCCGCCACCAGGGCCAGTCGCTCCGCGAAGAGGGTCCGGCGGGCCAGGGTGTCCGCCACTCCCGCCGGCGGCGGCCGGTCGCCGTCGATGATCTGCGCCAACTCCCTTGCGTGCCGGGCCAGTCCGGCGCGGTCGCGGGCGCTGAGCACCAGCAGGTGCGGCCCCTCGTCGGGCGCCGGGCGGTCCGCCACCGGGCGGGCCGCTGCCGCGTCGCACTCCTCCACCACCAGATGGACCCCGGTGCCGCCGAAGCCGAAGGCGCTCACCCCCGCCCGGCGCGGCTGCCCGGACCCCGGCCACGGGGACGGTTCCGCCGGGACGGTCAGCCGTGCGGCGTCGAGCCCGGAGCGGTCCGCCAGGCCGAACTCCGGCTGCGGCGGTATCACTCCCCGGTGCACGGCCAGGACGGCCTTGACGAGCCCGGCGATGCCGGCGGCGTTGAGCGAGTGCCCGACCACCGCCTTCACCGCGCCGAGGTAGGCGGGCGCGCCCTCTTCCCCGCGCAGCTCGCGCAGGACGCCGACCTCGACGGGATCGCCGACCGTGGTCCCGGTGCCGTGCGCCTCCAGATAGCCCACCGCGTCCGGGGCCAGGTCCGCGTCACGGTAGGCCCGGCGCAGCGCCCGGAGCTGGCCGGCCGCCTCGGGGTGCAGACCGCCCTGGACGGTCCCGTCGTTGGCCGTGCCCACGCCCCGGATCACCGCGTAGACCCGGTCGCCGGCCGCCAGCGCGTCGGACAGGGGGCGCAGCACCAGGACCCCGGCGCCCTCCCCGAGGACGAAGCCGTCGGCCTCCGCGCCGAAGGGCAGGCATCTGCCGGTGCGCGAGATGGCGCCGATCCGGCACAGCCCCACCAGCAGGTCCGGGGTGACGTGCAGTTGGGCGCCGCCCGCGAGGGCGATACGGCACCGGCCGGCGCGCAGCGCGAACACGGCGTTGGCCACGGCCATGAGCCCGCCGGAGCACGCCGAGTCCAGGGCGTAGCTCTCGCCGTGCAGATCGAGGACCGAACTGATCGTGTTCGGGCCCATGTTGAGCAGCAGCCCGGCCACGGAGGTGCCGTGCAGGCCGCTGACGCCGCGGACCGCGTCGGCCCAGCCGGGGCCGGCCGCCCGCGCCCCGAACTCGCCGCCGGCGAGCTGGCGCATCCGGATCTGCAGGGTGCTGAGCCCGCGGTAGCCGCTCTCGGTGAGTGCCGTGATCACCGAGGTCTCCTCGCGGTCGAAGCCCTCGGCCTCCCAGCCCGCGTCCTGGACGGCCTCCCGGGCGAGGTCGATGAGCAGCCGGTGCTGGGGGTCCATCGCCCGGGCCCGCCGCGGCGGGATGCCGTAGTGCACGGCGTCGAAGTGGCCGATGTCCGGCAGCAGCGCCATGGTGTCGGTGTACGCCGAGCAGGTGTCGCGGAAGTCGTCGCGGAGGAAGGCGGCGGCGCGCCACCGGGAGTCCGGGACGGTGGAGAACTGCGCCCGCGGGTCCATGAGGAGCCGCCAGTACCGGTTGACGTTCCGCGCCCCGGGGAACCGGCAGGCCATGCCCACGATCGCGATGTCGTCGCGCCGTGCTCCGGGTAAGCCCGCGGGGGGTTCCTTCGCGGTCGCGGCCGTCACCGGGAGGCCGCCAGGCGCTCGCGCCACCAGTCCACCGTCGCCCCGACCTGTTCGTCGAGGGGGGTGGCCCGCACCGTGAACGCGGCTTCGTAGGCGCTCGCGTCGATGACGAACGGTCGGTCGAACTGGTAGCGGACCTCCTTCAGTTCGCGCAGCATCGGGGAGAAGAGCGACGCGATGCCCAGCACCGCCGGCGGCAGGCCGCGCACGGCGACCGGCCCCGTCCCGGCCCGGGCGGCGAGGCGGTCGGTCATCTCCCGGACGGACTGCGGGGGCGCCGTCGGAACGTGCCAGGCGCGTCCCCGGGCCCGTTCCTCGCCCGCGACCTCGACGAGCGCCCGCGCCACGTCGGGGACGTAGCTCCAGCTGTGCGGGGCGTCCGGGTCGCCGAGCGTGGAGACCGGCTTGCCGCGCAGCAGCCGGGGCATGACGCGCCCGGCGAGGTGCCCGCCGTCGGTCACGCCGGGCCCGAAGAAGTCCGAGGCGCGCACCTCGACGGCCCGGATGCGGCCCTGTTCGTGGAGCTGCCGGGTCTGCTCCCACACGGTGGCGCGCACGCGCCCCTTGGGGCCGGTCGCCGCGAGCGGCAGGTCCTCGGTGAGGGGGCCGTCCACGGGGCCGTAGCCGTAGAGGTTGCCGAGCATGACCAGGACGGCCCCGGTCTCCTCGGCCGCCGTGTGGAGGGAGGAGGCCAGCGGCGGCCAGTCGCTCGCCCAGCGCGGGTAGGGCGGTGCGGCGCAGCTGTAGATCGCGTCCGCTCCCCGGGCGGCCTCGGTCAGCCGCCCGCTGTCTGTCGCGTCCAGCGCGACGTGTTCGATACCGGGCTCCGGACTTCGGCCCGACTTGCTGATGACTCGTACGGAATGCCCCTGATCGGCCAGCAGCCGTGCGGTGGCTGCCCCGGCGGGCCCGAAACCTAAGACGACAGAAAGGCTCACGCGCGCACATTAGCGCGTGTGTGCGGTGGCTGTGGCAGGGGTGCCGGGGGTGTCGGCGGGTGCCTGCCGGCCTGCGCCGCCGGGGTGGTCTCCGCCGGCGGGGCACGGGCGGCCGAGAGCTCGGCGCCGTCCCGTCACCGCTGGTTGCAGGGGTTTCCCGGCCGCGCGGACGGGAACTCCGTCACCCGGCGAGCCCGCGTGGACGGCCCGGCGGCACGGCCCTGCGCGTGGCAGGGTGGAGCCGCCACCCGGCCCGGCGGGCGAGCGGGCGACCGGGCCGGACCGGACCGGGACCGCCCGGAACCGCTCGGGACGGCCGCCGAAACCGTCCGGCGGACCGCGGCCGTAGGGCGGACCGCGGCCACAGGGCGTTCCGGCACAGCATCGTCGCCGCAGAGGAACCGGAGGGCCGGGCGTGATGCCAGCGCGATCCCGCACCCGGGGGGCGGGCACCCCGATCGGGGACTACGGGCTGCTGTCCGACCGGCACAGCGCGGCCCTGGTCGACCGCACGGGTGCGGTCGACTGGCTCTGCTTCCCCCGCTTCGACAGCCCCGCCGTCTTCGCCGCCCTCCTCGACGAACGCGCCGGAAGCTGGACGATCCGGCCGGCGGGTGACACCCGCGTCACCCGCCGGTACGTGGAGGACAGCATGGTCCTGCGGACCGAGTTCACCACGCCCACCGGCACGGTCGTCCTCACCGACGCCCTGGCCACCGGCCCCGGCAGGGACCCGCACCGGCTCGGGGAACGGGCCCCGCACCTGCTGATCCGTTCGGTGCACTGCTCCCGCGGCTCCGCCGAACTGACCGTGGACTTCCGGCCGCGCCCGGAGTACGGCCTGGTCGTCCCGCTGCTGTCGGTGTGCGAGGGCGGGTTCCGGGCCCGCGGCGGCCCCGCCGACTTCGCCCTGACCAGCCCGGTCCCCCTCACCCGGGCCGCCGGCGCGGCCCACGGCACCGTACGGGTACGGGCGGGGCGGACGCTCCGCTTCGCCCTGCAGTGGGCCCCGTCCGGCGGTCCGGACCCGCGGGTGTGGAGCCAGGACGACCTCGCCCGGCAGCTGGAGGACACCGTCACCGCCTGGCAGCGGTGGTCACGGATGCACCAGAGCTACTCCGGCCCCTGGAAGGAGCAGGTGCACCACTCCGGCCGGATCCTCCAGGCCCTCTCCTACCAGCCCACCGGGGCGATCGTGGCCGCGGCGACCACCTCGCTGCCCGAGGACCCCGGCGGGGTGCGGAACTGGGACTACCGCTACGCCTGGGTGCGGGACGCCGCGTTCACCATGGACGCGCTGTGGGTGGCCGCCTGCCCGGACGAGGCGGACGAGTTCTTCGCCTTCATGGCCGGCGCCGCGGCCACCGGCTGGACCCGCTCCCACCTGCAGATCATGTACGGCATCGGCGGCGAGCACGACCTGAGCGAACGCGAGCTGCCGCATCTGGCCGGCTGGCGCCGCAGCCGGCCCGTGCGCGTCGGCAACGGCGCCTGGAACCAGCCCCAACTGGACGTCTACGGCGAACTCCTCGACACCGCGGCCCGCTTCGAGGACCAGCTCGGCTCCGGGCCGGCGCTGCGCTCCTTCCTGACGGGCCTGGCCGACACCGCCGCCGAGGCGTGGCGCCGGCCGGACCACGGCATCTGGGAGATCCGTGGCGAGGCGCGGCACTTTCTGTACTCCAAGCTCATGTGCTGGGTTGCGCTCGACCGCGCCGTGCGGCTCGCACCGCTGCTGCGCGCCACCGGGCACGCCGCGGCATGGCGCCGGACCCGCGAGGAGATCCGCGCCGCGATCCTCGACCGGGGCTGGAACCCGGCGGTCGGCGCCTACACGCAGTCCTTCGGCAGCGACGCCCTGGACGCCTCCGCCCTCATGCTGCCCCTCACCGGTTTCCTGCCCGCCGACGACCCGCGTTTCCTCGCCACCCTCGACGCCGTCGCCGCCCACCTCACGGACAGCCGGGGCCTCGTACGGCGCTACGGCACGGCCGCCGGCGTCACCGGCGTCGACGGGCTGGCCGGGCGGGAGGGCAGCTTCCTGCTGTGCACCTTCTGGCTCGCCCAGGCCCAGGCGGTGGCCGGACGCACGGCCGAGGCCCGCGCCACCTTCGAACGGGCCGCCGCGCACGCCAACGACCTCGGCCTCCTCGCCGAGCAGGCCGCCCCGGACACCGGGCAGCCGCTGGGCAACTTCCCCCAGGCGTTCAGCCACATCGGACTGGTCAACGCCGCGTGGACCATCGCCCAGGCGGAGGAGCGGCACGGGGAAGGGTCCGGCGGAGGGCCTGCGGGCTGACGGCCCGGCACCCGGTTGCCGCAGCCCGGAGGTGTGAGCGCACCGCGTCGAGATCCCGGTGCCGCGGCGAGGAGAGGGGCGTCCGCGTCGTCCTGCGGTGATGTGACGGCCGCGAGCCCGTGGGTGTCAGGCACCCGCGGAGGCGTGGACGCGGGCGCGTTGCCGTTCACGTTCACGCTCGCGCTCGCGCTCGCGGACCAGGGATTCCTCCAGGCGGCGGAGGCGGGTGAGCTGGCGGTGGCTGCCCCAGGCGCCGACGGCGGTGACGCACACCAGGACGGCGAGCAGGAACAGGCCCGCTCCGACGGCGCCCTTGACGATGACGGCGAGGGCCGTCGCGATGCCCACGGCCAGCGCGGGAAGGGCGATCCAGGCGTGGCGCATCCGGTGGCGGCGGTGGACCAGCAGCCGGTACATGGCCACCCGCTCCCGCCGGCGCCGGGGGATCTCGCCGTGGCGGAGCCTCCGGTCGAGGTCCGCCGCGTCGTCCTCGCTCAGCCCGGCGGCCTTGCTGTCCCGGCGCTGGTCGAACGCCAGGACGGCCGTGCCCACGGCCGCGAACACCGCGGCGCGTGCGAAGGAACCGGACCAGGACTCCCGGCCGGTGAACGCGAGCGCGGGCCACGCCACCAGCAGGATGAGGAGCGCCTGGGCCCCGAGGTGTCGTTCGAGTCTTTGCGTCAGCTTCCGCATGCTTCGCGTGTTCCGCATGGCCGCGCGCCCTTTCCGCTTCTCGGAGGCGGCTTGTTCGGTTTCGCCTGCCCCCGTTGTGCCGTTTCCAAGGTCTGTGTACGGGGGTTGGCCGGAAGTGACCGGTCACGGCGATCGGCCGGGGCGGGTGTGATGTCCGTCTCCGGACGACCACCCGGCTGGGGGTCCTGCCGCACCATGGCCGGATGACGAGTGGAATCGACGCCGCGACCGCGGACGCGTGGGCCGCACTCGGCGGCCCGGAGGACCTGGCCGGCCGTGTCTCCTTCACCGGGGCGGAGGGCATACTCCCGGCCCGGCTGCCGGTGCGGGAGCTGGCGCGGGCGACGGTGGGCGTGTGCTCGCTGGCCGCCGCCGAGCTGCTGGCCGCTCGCAACGCCTGCCCGCTGCCGGAGGTGCGGGTGCACGAGGGGGCGGTGGCCACGGCGTTCGTCAGCGAGCGCCATCTGCGGATCGACGGCCGGGCCCCGGTCACCTTCGCGCCGCTGTCCGGTTTCTGGCGGGCGGCCGACGGCTGGGTGCGGACCCACGCCAACTACCCGCACCACCGTGCCCGGTTGCTGGCCGCCCTGGGCATCGGCGAGACCGCCGACGACCGGGCGGCGTCCGCGGCGCTGGCGGCCGAAGTGGGTTCGCGCCCGGCCCGGGAGGTGCAGGAGACCGTCTACGCGGCGGGCGGCCTGGCCGTGGCCGTCGCCACCGAGCCGGCGCCGGCCGTCCACCCGCTCGTCGGAACACGGATCACCGGGGCGCGGACGGCCGGCGGGGGCCGCGCCCGGGAGCTGCCGCCGGCCCCGCTGCCGGCCGCCGGGGTCCGGGTCCTGGACCTGACGCGGGTCATCGCCGGCCCCGTGGCCACCCGCACCCTCGCCCTGCTGGGGGCCGACGTCCTGCGCGTGGATCCGCCCGGCGTCCGGGAGTTCGCGGACGCCCACGCCGACACCGGCATGGGCAAGCGCTCGGCGCTGCTCGACCTCTCCTCCCCCGGAGGACGGGAGACCTTCGAGGAGCTGCTCGCCTCGGCCGACGTCCTGATCACCGGCTACCGGCCCGGAGCGCTCGACCGGTACGGGCTGTCGCCGGAGGCGCTGTTCGAGCGCCGGCCCGGCCTCATCGTCGCCCAGCTCCGCGCCTGGGACCCGTCCGGGCCGTGGGCCGGGCGGCGCGGCTTCGACAGCCTCGTCCAGGCGGCGTGTGGCATCGCCGCGGCCGAGGCCGCCGGTGACGACGGCCGGCCCGGCGTGCTGCCCGCGCAGGCGCTGGACCACGGCACCGGGTATCTGCTCGCGGCCGCGGTCCTGCGTGCCCTCACCGACCGCCGGACGACCGGGGCCGGCCGCCATCTGCGGCTCGCCCTCGCGGGCACCGCCTCCTGGCTGCTGCACGGCATCCGCCCGGCGCCCCTGAACGGCGAGCCGTACGAGCCGGAAGCCTGGCTGACCGAGACCGCCTCCCCGCCGGCACGCTCCGCCACGCCCTCCCGCCCGTCGGGTACGCGGGCGCGCCCGCCAACTGGAGCCGCCCGCCCGGGGTGTGGGGCACGGACCGTCCGGCCTGGGAGAGCTGAGAGGCGGCGGCGCGGCTTCACGGCTTCACGGCGGCTCACGGACAGGGCCGCCGCTGCTGCCTCCGCTGCCCGCCTTCCGGCGGGGCCGACTGTGCTACTTCAGGCCGGCCATGGTGGCGACCAGTACGGCCTTGATGGTGTGCATGCGGTTCTCGGCCTCGTCGAAGACGACGGAGCGGTCGGACTCGAAGACCTCGTCGGTGACTTCGAGCGAGGTCAGGCCGTACTGCTCGTGGATCTCGCGGGCAACCTTGGTGCCGAGGTCGTGGTAGGCGGGCAGGCAGTGCAGGAACTTGACGTCCGGGTTGCCGGTCGCGGCCAGGACGTCCGCCGTCACGGCGTACGGGCTCAGCAGCGCGATCCGCTCGTCCCAGACCTCCTTGGGCTCGCCCATGGAGACCCAGACGTCGGTGGCCACGAAGTCCGCGCCGCGCACGCCCTCCGTGATCTCCTCGGTGAGCGTCACCCGGGCGCCGCTGCCCGCGGCGAGCCGCTCCGCCTCCGCCACGACCTCCTCGGACGGCCAGAGGGACCGGGGCGCCACGATCCGGACGTCCATGCCGAGCAGCGCGCCCGTCACGAGGTAGGAGTTGCCCATGTTGCAGCGGGCGTCGCCGAGGTAGGCGTAGGCGATCTCGTGCAGCGGCTTGGGGCTGTGCTCGGTCATGGTGAGCGTGTCGGCGAGCATCTGGGTGGGGTGCCACTCGTCCGTCAGGCCGTTGAAGACGGGGACCCCGGCGTGCGCGGCGAGCTCCTCGACGGCCTCCTGTCCGTGGCCCCGGTACTCGATGCCGTCGAACATCCGGCCGAGCACCCGGGCGGTGTCCTTGACCGACTCCTTGTGCCCGATCTGCGAGCCGGAGGGGTCCAGGTAGGTCGTCGAGGCGCCCTGGTCGGCGGCGGCCACCTCGAAGGCGCAGCGGGTGCGGGTCGAGGTCTTCTCGAAGATCAGCGCGATGTTGCGGCCCCGGAGGGACGGCGTCTCGGTCCCGGCCCGCTTGGCGGCCTTCAACTCCGCTGCCAGCGCCAGGAGATGGCGGAATTCCTCGGCGCTGAAGTCCAGCTCCTTGAGGAAGTGGCGGCCCGTGAGGTCTGTCGCCATGGGGAAGCTCCTCGGTCACTGACGATGGTGGGGTGGCGGGGCGCCGTCCGGCGCGGTGGAAGACTATACGATACCCCGCATCGCTATACGCTGGCCAGGGTGATCCGTCCCGAGTGATCCCGGAGCCCCGGGCCCCGGTTGGCGGAGCGGCCCCGGACCGCCCCGCCGGGGCCGTCACCGCCGCACCGGGTCCCGTTCGACCGGGCAGCTCATGCAGCGCGGCCCGCCCCTCCCCGCCCCAGTTCGCTGCCGGGGATCTCGATGACCTCGACCCCCTGGTCGCGCAGGTACGCGTTGGTCGTGGAGTTCCGCTCGTACGCGACCACGACCCCCGGCTCCACGGCGAGGACGTTGCAGGCGTCGTCCCACTGCTCGCGCTCGGCCGCGTGCACGTCCTGGACCGCGGTGAGGACCCGGATGCGGTCCAGCCCGAGCGCCGCCGCGACGGCCCGGTGCATGTGCTCCGGCGGATGGTCGGTGACCTTGAGGTCCTGCACCTCCGCGCCCGGTTCGATGGTGTACGAGCGGAGCATGCCCAGGCCCGCGTACTGGGTGAAGGTGTCGCCGTCGACCATGGTCATCACCGTGTCCAGGTGCATGAACGCCCGGCCCTTGGGCATGTCGAGCGCCACGATCGTACGGGCCGAGCCAGCCGCGAACAGGCCCCGCGCCAGCATCTCCACCGCCTGCGGCGTGGTGCGCTCGCTCATCCCGATCAGAACCGCTCCGTTGCCGAGGACGAGCACGTCACCGCCCTCGATGGTGGAGGGGTGGTCGCCCTCGCCCTCGGACCAGACGCGGAAGCCGCCCGCGCGGTCGCCGCGGAAGAGCGGGTGGTGCCGGTAGACGGCGGCGAAGTGCACGGTCTCGCGCTGCCGGGCCGGCCAGCGCATCGCGTTGATCGCCACCCCGTCGTAGATCCAGGCCGAGGTGTCCCGGGTGAAGAGGTGGTTGGGCAGGGGCGCGATCAGGAAGTCGTCCGGGTCCATCACGTGGAAGCGGACCGACGCCGGCTCGGCGTACCGCTCCAGGAACTCCCGTTTGGTCACGCCGCCGATCAGCGCCCGGGCCAGCTCAGGGCCGGGCAACTCCTCGAACAGCCCGCGCAGATGCCCGGTGGCCAGCGGCCCGTACTCCCGTTCGTCGAAGGTGCGGTCGAGCACCATCTCCCGGGCCCGCGTGATGTCCAGGCTCTCGCCCAGCAACTCCTCGAACAGGTGGACCTCCACGCCGCGTCCGCGCAGCACCTCCGCGAACCCGTCGTGCTCCTCCTGCGCGCGGCTCACCCAGAGCAGTTCGTCGAAGAGCAGGGTGTCCTTGTTGCCGGGAGTGAGCCGTTTCAGCTCCCTGCCGGGACGGTGCAGGATGACGCGGCGGAGCCGCCCGGCCTCGGAATCCACATGGAACGCCATGCCTCCATCCTGGCCGAGGCGGGCCGCCGGCGCCCGCACCGCGGTCGTCCTCGGCCTCGGAGTGTCGCACGGCCGTGCGAACCGGGGCTTACCGTCTGCTCCGCAACGGACCTCACCCCGGGTGTTGCACCCTCCACAACACTCATTGCGTCCCGCGGGACCGGTGAGAAGGATGCCGGTATGGTCTCCGTGCTCGCCCTCGCGCCGCCCGTCATCCCCGTCGTCGTCATCGACAACGCCGCCGACGCCGTACCCCTGGCCCGCGCCTTGGTCGCGGGTGGGCTGCACGTCATCGAGGTCACCCTTCGCACGCCTGCCGCGCTCGACGCGCTCCGGGCTGTCGCGGAGGAGGTGCCCGATGCGGTGGTCGGCGCCGGCACGGTCCTCTCGTCGTCGGCCGTGACGGGGGCGGTCGCCGCCGGGGCGCGCTTTCTGGTGAGCCCCGGATGGACAGCGGGGCTGCTGGACGCGATGGCGTCGTCGGGGGCGCCCTTCCTGCCGGGGGTCTCCACCACATCGGAGGTCGTCGCACTGCTGGAGCGCGGGGTGAGCGAGATGAAGTTCTTTCCCGCCGAGGCGGCGGGCGGCACCGCCTATCTGGGATCGCTCGCGGAACCGCTGCCTCAGGCCCGTTTCTGCCCCACCGGAGGGATCTCGCGCGCCTCGGCGCCCGCGTACCTCGCACTGCCGAACGTCGGCTGTGTGGGCGGCACATGGATGGCGCCCCGTGAAGCCATCGCGACGCGGGACTGGGCGCGGGTCACCTCCCTCGCCCGGGAGGCAGCGGCGCTCAGAAGCCGGACCGGCGGGGCCGGCGGCGCGCGGCGGCGCACGTCGGTCCGGGCGGGAAGTGAAGAGGGTCCTAGCCGAGGACCGCCAGGGCGTCGATCTCGATGAGGAGTTCCGCGGGGAGATTGACGTAGACCGTTGTGCGGGCGGCGGGGGCCTGCCGCAGGCCCTGTTCTTCGAAGTGGGCGTTGTAGATCTCATTCATCTCGGCGAAGTGGTCCGTGTCCGTGAGGTAGACGCGGATCATCAGCACGTCGTCCCAGCTCGCGCCGCCCTCCCGTAGGACGGAGGCGACGTTGGCGAGGGTCTGCAGGGTCTGCTCGCGCAGGGTCGGCCCGGCGACGGTGGGCGCCCGGCCCTCGGCGGCGGGGAGGAAGCCCACCTGGCCGGCGACCTGGAAAATGTTGCCCTTGCGGACGCCGTGGGAGAACGCTGCGGGCGGGACGGTGTGGGTGGCGGGGGTGATCGCGGTCTTCTCGTTCATCTGGTGTCCTCGGATGGGGTGGGCTGACGCGGCATGCCGCCGGAGTACTCCTGGCTGATGGAGTCGGCGGTGCGGCGCACCAGCGGGAGCAGGCTGAGAAGTTCCTCGGCGGTGACGACGACGTTGGGCGCGGAGACCGACATGGCGGCGACGACGCGGCCGTCGGCTCCGCGGATGGGGGCTGCCACGCAGTTGATGGACTCCTCGTGGCCACCGAGGTCGGTGGCCCAGCCCTGTTCGCGTACGGCCGCCAACTCCTTGAGGAAAGCGGCGGCGTTGGGGATCGAACGGGGCGTGTAGCGCGGGAAGTCGAGGCGTGCGGCGAGGGCTCGGCGCTCGGCCTCCGGCAGGTCGGCGAGGAGCAGCTTGGCCACGGCGGCGGCGGTGATGGCGACGGGCTTGCCGATCCGCGAGTACATGCGGACGGCGTAGCGGCTGTCGACCTTGTCGAGGTAGAGGACCTCGTCGTCCTCGTACACGGCGAGGTGCACCGTGTGCCCGCAGCTCTCGTTGAGGGCCACGAGGTGCGGGTGGGCGATCTCGCGGATGTCGAGGTTCTCCAGGGCTTCCTGCGCGAGGGCGAAGAGCCTGGCACCCAGGCGGTAGCGCTGGTCCTGCAAGCGGTAGACGAGTCCGTGCTCGTGCAGCGTGCGCAGAAGACGCAGGGCGGTGGACTTGTGGACGCCGAGCTGCTCGGCCACCTGTCCGAGGTCGGCGGGCCCCTGTGCGAGCAGCGGCAGAATGCTGAGGGCGCGGTCGACGGTCTGGCTCATGCTGTACGTACCTCCTCCGTGGCCTGCGCGGCTGTCGTCCAGCCGGGGCCGAGGTGAAGTGTCCCCCAGTGCTCGTCGTCGAGGGCTGCCAGGCGGTCCGCGCAGGCGAGGGTGAGAGGTGCCACGTCGCGGGCCGCGGAATCGTGGCGGCCCGGTGGGCCGGCGGGCGGCGGGCTGCCGAGGTCGCCGGGGACGGTGAGGGCGGCCGCGGCCATCAAGTGGCCGTGCCGCAGCCGGGCGCCCACGGGCAGAGCGCGCAGCGTCGCCGACAGGAAGCCGGCCGCGAAGGCGTCGCCCGCACCGACCGGGTCGATGACGTCCACACGCGGGGCGGGTGCGCGGGTGGCGGTGTCGCGGCACACCTCCGGTGCACAGGGCTCCGGCTCACGGGCGTACGCCACCGCTCCGCGTGCCCCCTGTTTGACGACGAGGACGGCGGGCTCCGGCAGCGCCTCGCGGATCGCCGCGGGCCCGTCAAGGCCCCACGCGTGCGCCGCCTCGTCCTCCCCCACGAACAAAAGGTCGGCCCGGCAGGCGAGTTCGAGGGACACGGCAGGGTCGTCCCGGCCGAGTCCCGGGCGGTGGTTGACGTCGAAGGAGAGCAGCGGACGACCGGCCCGGCGGGCGGTCAGATGACGCATCAGCGCCAGGCACTCCGCGGAGAGCGCCGCCGTCATGCCGGAGAGGTGCAGGATCCGCGCCCCATCGAGATCCTCCTGCGGGACATTGGCCGGGGACATCACCGAGGCCGCGGAACCGGCGCGGTAGTAGACGACCTCATGCGCCGGTGTGGCCCGGTCGGTCGCCGTGCGGAAGTAGACGCCGGTGGGCCGGTCCGCGTCCCGCCGGACCGCGCTGACGTCGACACCGTAGGCGGCGA
Source organism: Streptomyces sp. MNU89 (assembly GCF_020982505.1). Classification (NCBI taxonomy): domain Bacteria; kingdom Bacillati; phylum Actinomycetota; class Actinomycetes; order Kitasatosporales; family Streptomycetaceae; genus Streptomyces; species Streptomyces sp. MNU89. The sequence continues at coordinate 1,721,132 of NZ_JAJKLL010000001.1, forward strand.
CCGCCGCGATCAGATGGTCGCCGAAGCCGTCGGCTCCGACCCGGCTGACCCACTTCACCGAGTGGCCGGCCGCGGCCAGTGCGCAGGCCACATTGGACTCCGCGCCGCCGATGGCGCGGGCGAAGGACGGTACGTCGGCGAGACGTCCCGGGCGGGAGGGCAGGAAGGTGACCATGGACTCGCCGAGGCAGACGACGTCGACGACGCCACCGTCCACTGCTGCGGTTGCGGCGGTCACTCCTGCGCTCCTTCGGGGATCGTCGCCCGGCACCTGCTCCATTGACCTGGCATGGGCCGGGATGTTAGACACCGGCGAGCGGTACACGCAATGGCTGTTGCAGACTGTGCAATACCCGGGCAGGGGGAAGCGCACCATGCCCGCCACCAACGCCGTCGAAGGCCTCCACCGGCTGGACCACATCCGCGCCTTCTCCTGACACCGCTCCCGGGCCCGCCGGCACTCGTCCCGGCAAGGACCCGGACCCTCGCGGACCGGCCCGTACCGAAAGGCACACCGTGGATCTCGTCATCCGTGACGTACGCGTCATCGACGGCGCCGGCGGTGACTCCTACCGCGCCGACGTCGGCATCCGAAACGGCCGGATCGCCGCCGTCACCAGGGAGGCCGAAGCAGGGGGCGACCGTCCCACGGGACGCCGCGTCCTGGAGGCGCACGGCCTCGCCCTGTGCCCGGGCTTCATCGACATGCACGCCCACAGCGACCTCGCGCTCCTGCGCGACCCGGACCACAGCGCCAAGGCCGCGCAGGGCGTGACGCTCGAAGTCCTGGGACAGGACGGGCTGTCGTACGCGCCCGTCGACGACCGCACGCTCGCCGGCGTGCGCGCGGCCGTCGCGGGATGGAACGGCGACGGCACCGGCATGGACATCGACTGGCGCACGGTCGGCGAGTACCTCGACCGCATCGACCGGCAGGGCGCGGCCGTCAACGCCGCGTACCTGGTCCCGCAGGGCACGGTCCGGATGTACGCGGTCGGCTGGGACGACCGCCCCGCCACCCCGGCCGAGCTCGGGCGCATGAAGCAGCTCGTCGCCGAGGGCCTGGAACAGGGCGCCGTCGGCATGTCCTCGGGCCTGACGTACACGCCGGGCATGTACGCGACCGGCTCCGAACTCACCGAACTGTGCCGGGTCGTGGCCTCGTACGGTGGCTATTACTGCCCCCACCACCGCAGTTACGGGGCCGGTGCCCTTCAGGCGTACGAGGAGATGGTCCGGCTCGCCCGGAACGCCGGCTGCCCTCTCCATCTTGCCCACGCCACCCTGAACTTCGGCGTGAACCGGGGCCGGGCGCCCGAACTGCTCACGCTGCTCGACGACGCGCTGGACGCGGGCGCCGACATCTCCCTCGACACCTATCCGTACACCCCTGGCTGCACCACGCTCGTCGCGATCCTGCCGAGTTGGGCGAGCGAGGGCGGCCCGGAAGCGACCCGGGCGCGGCTCGCCGATGACGCCACCGCGGAGCTGATCCGCCACCACATGGAGGCCATCGGCTCCGACGGCTGCCACGGGGTGCCCGTCGAGTGGGACACGATCGAGATATCGGGCGTCTGCGAGCCCTCGCTCGCGCCCTTCGTCGGCAGGACCGTCGCCGAGAGTGCCGCCCGGCGCGGCGAGGAACCCTGGGCCACCGCCCGCGGTCTGCTGCTCGCCGACCGGCTCGGCTCCACGATCCTCCAGCACGTCGGCCATGAGGAGAACGTCCGCGCGATCATGCGCCACCGCATCCACACCGGCGGGAGCGACGGGATCCTCCAAGGGGACAAGCCCCACCCGCGGGCATACGGGACCTTCCCGCGCTACCTCGGCCGGTACGCCCGTGAACTGGGCGTCCTGTCCCTGGAGGAGACGGTCGCCCATCTCACGTCCCGGCCGGCCGCACGGCTGCGGCTGCCGGACCGCGGGCTGGTCCGCGAGGGATACCGGGCGGACCTCGTCCTCTTCGACCCCGGCACCGTCGCGGCAGGCTCCACCTTCGACAGCCCCCGCACCCTGCCGACCGGCATCCCCCACGTCCTGATCGACGGCAGGTTCGTCATCGAGGACGGCAGACGCACGGACGAACTGGCCGGGCGGGCGGTCCGCCGGACCCGGTGAGGGACGGCACCTCACCGGGTCCGGCCTTCGCCGCCGGCCCGCCTGTCCCCGGCGGTCCGGGGCTCATCCGGGAGGCGGCGGCCCGTCGAGCGGCCGCCCGAGCACGCCGGGCCGCTTCTGCCACGGCTTCGGCCCGTCCGGTGGCCGGTATCCCACCCCCAGGGCGTCCAGCCGCGCGTAATGGACGGTCATCCGCCGCTCGAAGTCGACGAAGTCCCGCTCGCCCGGCGCCGCGAGAGCACTCCAGGCCACCTCCGCGAACGCCGCGAGCCTGGGGAACGTCTGGTAGTCCACGCGCGCCTGGTCCTCCATCGCCTCGGTCCACACGTTGGCCTGCGTACCGAGCACGTGCCGGGCCTGTTCGGCCGTGAGCTCCGGCGGCACGGGTTCGAACCGGTAGACATCCTCCAGGGTGCGCACGTACCCGATGGGCACGGGCTCGTCGTCGCCTTCGGCCTGCCGGTGGTCCAGGTACACCTGTTGCTCGGGGCACATGACGACGTCGTGCCCGGCCCGCGCGGCGGCGATCCCGCCGGCGCGGCCACGCCAGGACGACACCGCGGCCCCCGGGGCCGGCCCGCCCTCCAGGATCTCGTCCCAGCCGATCAGCCGCCGCCCGCGCGCGGAGAGCCACCGGTCGAAGTGACCGATGAACCACGACTGCAGTCCGTCCTCGCCGGCGAGCCCGAGGTCCTTGATGCGGGCCTGCGCGGAAGGCGAGCGCCGCCACTGGTCCTTGGCACACTCGTCACCCCCTACGTGGATGAACTCCGAGGGGAAGAGGTCGAGGATCTCCTCGAACACCCCCTCGTAGAAGCGCAGTGTGGTGTCACCGGGGGCGAGCACGTTCGGAGAGATGCCCCAGGTGTCCCAGACGGTGAGGGCGGTGGTGTCGATGACATCGGTGTTGCCCAGTTCCGGATAGGCGGCGATGGCGGCCTGTGAATGCCCGGGTACGTCGATCTCCGGGACGACGGTGATGTGCCGGTCCGCGGCGTAGGCGACGATCTCCCGGATGTCGTCCTGGGTGTAGTAGCCGCCGTGCGGTGTCTCCACCCACAGGGGCGAGGCCCGGTGGCCCCGTTTCGTGCGCGGCCGCCAGGATGCGATCCCGGTCAGCTTCGGGTGGCGCTTGATCTCGACACGCCAGCCCTGGTCGTCCGTCAGGTGCAGGTGCAGGACGTTGAGTTTGTGTGCGGCCATCAGGTCCAGGTAGCGCAGCACGCCGTCCTTGGGCATGAAGTGCCTGGCGACGTCGAGGAGGAGGCCGCGCCAGCGGAAGCGGGGGCGGTCCCGGATCTCGGCTTCCGGCAGTTCCCAGCGGGTGGGACGCAGGAGTGCCCGGCGGTGGGCGTCGGGGCCGAGCAGCTGGCGCAGGGTCTGTGCGCCCCAGAAGGCGCCGGCGGTGTCCGCGCTGCCGATCAGCGTTCGGTTGTCGCGGATGGTGATCCGGTAGCCCTCGGACGGCAGGCTGGGGTCGTGGTGCAGCCCGATGGAGTTGTCCGCCGCACCTCCCCGCGGGCCGGGTACGCCCTCGCGCAGCGGCAGACCGGTGGCCGCCTGCAGTGTCATGCGCAGCCAGCGCTCTTCACCGCCCAGGCCCGGACTCGCTGTGAGCGTGGTGTCCTCGTCGAGGACGAACGTCTCATCGCCCCGCGTCGTGACGCTCTGCGCCGCAGGAATCAGGTGCGTCAGTGAGGTCATGTCAGTCCTTGACCGCTCCGCCCAGCCCGGAGACCAGCCGTCGTTGTACCAAGACGAAGAAGACCAGAACCGGGAGCGTCATCACCGTGGAGGCGGCCATCACACCGCCCCAGTCGGGATCGTCCGGCTTCATGTACACCAGCAGCGCCATCGGCAGGGTCGACTGGGATGTGTCGCTGATGATGAAGGACTTGGCGAACAGGAAGTCGTTCCAGGCCGAGATGAAGGAGAACACACTCGTGGCCACGAGGCCGGGGAAGACCAGGGGGAAGAGGATCTGCCACAGGAACCGCGCACGGCTCGCCCCGTCGATGTACGCGGCCTCCTCCAGCGCCTCCGGCACGGCCTTCACGAACCCTCGCAGCATCCAGATCGCGAAGGGCAGCGAGAAGGCGAGGTGCGGCAGGATCAGCGATCCCAGCGTGTTCAGCTGACCGAAGTCCCGCATGAGGAAGAACATCGGGATCGTCAGGGCCTCCACGGGCACCATCTGGGCCGCCAGAAACATGATCAGCAAAGTGGTCCGGAAGCGGAAGCGGAAGCGCGTCACGGCGGTCGCCGCGAGGAACGCGATCAGCGCCGAGGCGACCACCACGGTACCGGCGACGACAAGGCTGTTGACGAAGTAGCGGCCGAACTCCTGCTGCCCGAAGACGCGCTGGAAGGACTCCAGGGAAGGTGACGTGGTCCACGGCCGCGGTTCGCTCGACTCGATCTCCCCGGCCGGTTTGAACGCGCCGAGCACCATCCAGTAGAGGGGGAAGGCCACGACAGCCGCGACCAGCAGGGCCGAGGCCTCGGCGGCCAGTCGCCACGGGCGCTGTACACGCCCCCGTACAGAATTCACAGTTCCTCCCCCTGCCGGCGCAGCAACCGCAGGTAGACGAGCGTGACGGCCAGCAGGATCAGCAGCATCACCACGCCGATCGCCGAACCGAGGCCGTACTCGGACGATGCGAACGCCTGTTGGTAGGCGTACACGTTCAGGACCAGGTTCTGGCCCGCGATGCCGCCGCCGTTCGTCATGACGTAGATCTGGGTGAAGACCTTGAAGTCCCAGATCACCGATTGGATGGTGACGACGGTCAGGATCGGCCGCAGCATCGGCGCGAGCACGGAGCGCCAGATCCGCCACTGCGAGGCGCCGTCCAGGGCGGCGGCCTCCAACACCTCGGCGGGTACGGCGCGGATGCCGGCGTACACCGTCACCATCACGAACGGGAAGGAGCACCAGACGACTTCGAGCAGGACGAGGAAGAAGGCGCTGTAGCGCCCGTACGTCCACGAGTGGTCGCCGATCCCGAGGATCCGGTTCACCGGGCCGAAGTCGGGGTCGAAGAGGAACAGCCAGACCGTGGACCCGGTCACCGCGGGGGTGGCCCAGGCGCCGAGCGCGGCCAGCATCAGGGCGAGCCGCGGCAGCGCGCGCACGCGCGTGAGGAGCACGGCGAGCGTGCAGCCCGCGGCCAGCGTCGAGGCGACACACGCAGTCGCGAAGAGGACGGTCGCCAGCAGCACTTGCCAGAACTGCTCGTCCCCGAACAGCTCGGCATAGTTGTCAAGCCCTTGGAAGACGGTCGGTTCGCCGCCGCTGACCTGGGCCTGGGTGAACCGGAAGACCGAGATCAGGCCGAGCTGGTAGATGGGGTAGGCGAGCAGGGCACCGAGGACGACGAGGGCGGGGGCGAGGTAGAGCCACGGGGTCCATCCGGTGCGGGCACGCGCCGGCTTGCCTTGTGCCGGCACGCCTGCGGGAGCGAGGGGAGGTCCGGCGGGCTCGGCGGGGCGGCCGGTGACCGCCCCGTCGGGACCCGCGGCCGGAAGCCCTCCGGAGGCCGGCCCGTCCGGGGAGGGGCCGGAAGTTCCGGGCGGGGCGAGGCTGCCGGACCGGGGCGCACCACCGCGGGCAGCGACGCCCGCGCGGAGTCGCCCGGAAGGCCGTCCGATGACGCGCCCCCCGGTGTGTGGTCGTTCATCGGTGTCATCCGGCGGAGCTGAACGCGTCGTTCATCTTCTTCGCCGCGTCCTCCGAGGCCGCCGCCACGTCCTTCTTGCCGCTGACGATCTCCTGGAACATGGTCGGCAGCACCAGCGAGGAGTCGATCCGCGCCCAGGCGGGCGAGGCCGGGACGAACTTGGTGCCCGCGGCGAGCGTCTGCACGAAGGGCCTGACGAACGGCTCCTCGGCCGCCACCTGCTGCCGTACGTCCGTGAAGGTGGGCAGGAAGCCCATCGCGTCGAAGAGTTCGGCCTGCGTCTTCTTCGCGGCGAGCTCCTTCATCAGCTCGACGGCGAGCGTGCGGTGCGTGGTGCTCTTCAGCACGCCGATGTTGTTGCCGCCCGCGAACGCCGGCGCGATCGATCCGGCTGTCACACCCGGCAGCGGTACGACCGCGTACTTGCCCTTCACCTTCCCCGCCTCGACAGCGGTGTGGCTGAAGTCGCCGCCGATCGCCATGCCCGCCTTGCCGGCGGCGAACGCGGTGACCGTGTCGTTGCCGCCCATCCCGGCGCACTTGGCTGCGGGGCAGTTGTCGTCGCCGAAGAGCGAGGTGTACGTCTTGATGCCCTTCTGGGCGGCGGCGCTGTCGATGGCCGAGGCGTACGAACCGTTCTTGCCGGTGGCGAGTTCACCTCCGCCGGCCCAGACAAAGGGCATCGCGCCGTAGGTGTAGGCGCCGCCCACGACCAGGCCGTACAGACCGGGCTTCGCGGCGCGGATCTTGCGGGCCGTCGATGCCAGTTCGGTCATGGTCTTCGGAACGGGCAGACCCAGTTCCTCGAAGATGTCGGTGCGGTAGTACAAGGCGCGGACGCCGACGTAGAAGGGGGCGCCGTAGACCTTGCCGTCCACGGTGACCGCCTGCCGGGCGGTGGGGTCGGTGTCCTTGGCCGCACTCCAGCCGGCGAACTCCTCCGTCACGTCGAGGAGTCCGCCGTCGTGAACGTAGCCGGCGGTGTCCGTGTTGCCGTACTCCATGACGTCGGGGGCGGACTCCGGGTCGTTGAAGGCGGCCTTCACACGTTGGGCACGGGTTTCGACGGGGATGTACTCGACGTCGACCTTCGTGCCCTCGTGGGCCTTTTCGAAGGAAGCGACGACTGAGGCGACGACCTCTTCCTTCGGCTTGTTGCCGACCTCCTGGAAGAGCCAGACACGCAGGGTGCCCGTCTTCTGGTCCGTGCCGGAGGTGGAGTTGTCGGAAGCCTGGGGTGCGCAGGCGGTCACGACCAGGGCGGCGGCCGCGAGAGCGGCGAGGCGGGCGGGGAGCTTCATGGAGCGATCCTCCGAGCGTTGCAGCATACGCAATGGCTGTTGTGCTCTGAACAACATGGGGGAGGCTAGGGCTCCGTGAACCCGCGAACAAGAGGTCTCTACCACTCTGTGACCCCGTGACGCCCCGCACGCAACGACGAAAGCGGCAAAGGCCTCCGAGACCGATCAAAAGACACTTCGGACGGTCGTGCCCGAGCACTGGTTTGGTCTAGACCAAACGCGTTATGCTTCCGCCACCCCCCCATGACCACTCCACGGCCATGGAGGCTCTGCTTGACATGCTCATGCCTGTCTGCTTTCGGGCCGGCGGGTCCCAACCCCCACACAGGAGTTGTCATGAAGAGCAAGAAGATGCTGGCCGCCGCCATCGGCGCGGGGATCGCCCCGCTCCTGGTCGTGAGCCTGCCGGCCGGCAGCGCGAGCGCACACGGTTACATATCCTCGCCCCCCAGCCGGCAGGCCCAGTGTGCCGCCGGCCTGGTCTCCTGCGGTTCCATCAAGTACGAGCCGCAGAGCGTCGAGGGCCCCAAGGGCCTGATGAGCTGCAGCGGAGGGAACGCCCGCTTCGCCGAGCTCGACAACGACAGCAAGGGCTGGAAGGTCACCCCGGTCAGCCGGACGACCAGCTTCAACTGGCGGCTGACGGCACGGCACGCCACCAGCACCTGGCAGTACTACGCCGGTGGCCGGAAGATCGCGGAGTTCAACGACGGTGGCGCCCGGCCGGGCGCCACCGTCACCCACCAGGTGAACTTCGGCAGCCTGACCGGCAAGCAGAAGGTGCTGGCGGTGTGGAACATCGCTGACACCGCCAACGCCTTCTACGCCTGCGTGGACGTGAACGTGAGCTGAGGCGGGTTCCGCACCACCCGGCCCTCCCGGGGCCGGGTGGTGTCCCGGTGCCCGGAGCGGACGGTGCACCGCCCGCTCCGGGCACCGGGAGCCTCCTCCTCTCCGGTCGCCCGGCGGCCGGGAGCCTTCCGGACGACAGCGTGCGAGCACGTGCGAAAGGGTGGGTACGGCGGTGGAGAGCGTTGGTGAGCAAAGCCCGTGCCCTCCTCGGGGGCCCGCCCCGGAAGGAACGGGGTACGGCGGGCGGGTCCAGCGGCGCGGCCCGGGGCTCCTCAGGGTCTGCGTGGGCGCGGTGTTCCTCTGGTTCGGCGTCCCCAAGTTCTTCCCCGCGGCCAGCCCTGCCGAGGGGGTCGCCGTCCGGACCGCGTCGAAGCTCACCTTCGGTCTGCTGCCGCCGGACGTGGTGCTCCCTGTGCTGGCGGCGTCCGAGACGGCCATCGGCCTCGGCCTCGTCACGGGAGTGCTGCTCCGCATGGCCCTGGTGGGGTTCTTCGTCCACATGGCCGGCGTCTTCTCCGCGCTCCTGCTGCTCCCGGGGGAGATGTGGCAGGGGATCGCGCCGGTCCCCACCCTGGAGGGCCAGTACATCATCAAGAACGTCGTCCTGGTCGCGGCCTGTCTCGTGGTGGCGGCCGACGAGTGGGGCCGGCCGGCGCCGCCGTGAGGACGTCCGGGCACCGGAGTGCGCCGGCCGCGGACAGGATCCCCGAACACCCCGCCACCGGCCCCGTTCGGGAGGCGCGGTCACGAGGACGCCGCCGTCACGACCGCCCGCCCGGTGCCCTGCAGTCGGAAACCCCGAGCAGGCCGCCCCACCGTCCGCCGCATCGAGATGAGGACCCATGAACCGACACGGATCCAGCGCCCGCGCGATCGCCGTGACCCTGCTAGCCACCGGCCTCGCCGCCGCCCCGGCAGCCGCCGCCCCGCCACCACCGTGGCGAAGGCCCGCGTCGGCGCCGACTGGGCGACTCAGTCGATCGTCTTCACCGCCGCCGCGGGACAGGCCAGCGACCTCCACGTGATCCCCATGGATCTCGGCGCCGGAGTCCGGCGGATCGGCTTCCGCGACGCGGTCCCCCTCGACCCCGGCGACCACTGCGCGTACCTCGAACCCGGCGACGACACCTTCGTCGTCTGCGAACTGCCCACCGGCAGCTCCCGGCCGGACAGGATCGACATCTTCCTCGGCGACCGGGACGACACGCTCGTCACCAGCGACCCCGGGGTCACCACCGTCCGTGGCGGCCCCGGTGACGACACGCTGCACGCCCACAGCGCGCACACGGTACGGGGCGACGCGGGCGACGACATCGTCATGGGGCGCGCGGTCCTGGACGGCGGCGACGGCACGGACCACCTGATGGGCGACGACAGCGGCCAGCGGCTGTGGGGTGGCCGGGGCGACGACATGATCGAGGCGTACGGCGGTGCGGACATCGTGTACGCCGGCCCGGGCGACGACCACGCCATGGGCGGGGACGGCCACGACATCGTCCTCGGCGGCCCCGGCGACGACACACTGCACGGCGAGGACGGCGACGACCTGGTCAGCGGCGGCCCCGGGAAGGACACCGTCGAAGGCGGCCCGGGCCGCGACGTCGTCCTCCGCTAGCGCTCTGACCGGGAAGGTTCGCCGGGGCGGTCGTCCGGGCGGTTGGATGCACGGTGACGTCCGCTCCGGCCGCTGGGGTCGCGGCGGTTGAGCTTGTTCGTGTGCGCAGGTTGACCGACCCAGGGGTACGACCGCCGAGTCGCGGACGAGGCGGCCCCCCAGTTCTGTGCGTCGCCGTTTCCGATACCGAAGGACAAGGGGCCCACCGGGCGGGGCCGTTCCGAGCGCTGGTGCCGCCGCTTGGGCGCATGCATGCGCGCGACCATCAGAAAGTCGGTGCCGGAGGCACGAGAACCGGCCTTGCTTGCCACTTGCCGGGGGATACGGCTCAGATGGCGTTGACCGGGCGGATGTCGCCGGGCCTGTCCCGGCGTGGGGCCCCGTCAACGGTCCCGCACCGCAGCCCTGCGGTGGATGTGACTCCGGGCGGCGCGGAAGGCCGCCGCACAGGAGAGCATGAACCGGTGTGACCGACTGAGCCAACCAGCACGGTCCGTTCACGGCCGAGAAGTTGACCGTCGGCGCAGTCTCGCGCTTCTTCCTGTGGCGTGGCATACCGGCGCGCTGCGGCATGAGCAGCCGCCTGGCCCTGTCGCTTGTGGATATCGCCGGACGGCGGCCCGCCCGACCAGGGGATTTCACGGTCCGGTGGCACCGGTGGCGCGGCCGGCGAGGCTCCGGGCCACCTCCGCGATCCGTTCCGGCCCCACCCGGCAGCAGCCGCCGATGAGCCGCGCGCCGGAGTCCCGCCAGACGGGGGCGCGCGCCGGATCGTAGGTGCCCGGTCCGCGCCAGTCGCGGGCCGCCGCGTCCCAGGTCTCGCCGCTGTTCGGATAGACGACGACGGGCTTGCCGGTCACCCGGGCGGCGAGCGGGACCGCGTCGTCCGCGTCGCGCGGATCGCAGCAGTTGACGCCCACCGCGACGACCTGCCCGCGGCCGGCGGCGACCCGGAACGCCTCGGCGAGCGGCTGCCCGGCCCGGGTCGCCGCGCCGGAGACCGTGTACGACAGCCAGACGGGCAGGCCGGTGCCCTCGGCCGCGGCGAGCAGGGCCTCCGCCTCGTCCGTGTCGGGGACGGTCTCCAGGGCCAGGGCGTCCGGCCCGGCCTCGGCCAGCGCCTCGATCCGCGGCCGGTGGAACCGCTCCAGGGCGCGCACGCCCAGCCCGTACCGGCCCCGGTACTCGCTGCCGTCGGCGAGCATCGCCCCGTACGGCCCGACGGACGCGGCGACGTGGACCTCCCCCGCCGTGTCCCGCTCCGCCGCGCTCCGTTCCACCGCCCGGCGGGCCAGCCGCACGCTGCGGCGCAGCAGTTCCGCGGTCTCCGCCCGGCCGAGGCCGCGCCGGGCGAAGCCCTCGAAGGTGGCCTGGTAGCTCGCGGTGATGAGGACTTGGGCGCCCGCCCGGAGACAGGCGGTGTGGGCGGCCTCGATCTGCCCGGGGTCGTCGGCCAGCAGCCGGGCCGACCAGAGCGGGTCGGAGAGGTCGCAGCCCTGGGCGGCGAGCTGGTTGGACAGCCCTCCGTCGAGGACGACGGGCCCGTCGGCGAGGGCGGCCGCGAGCGGGCGGGCGGGTACGGACACGGCGGCTGTCACCTCACTCGGACGGACGGTTGCGGCGGCGGTCGGTGCTGAACCGGCCGGGGCGGAGCGGCCGGGTGCGGAACGGGACGGGCGGGGTGAAGCTGGACGGGCGGGCTGGAGCGGGACGGCGTCCGTCGTGGCGGAACCGGTCCCGGCCCGCGTAGTCCCGCTCTTGACCTCGGGCGTTCCAGGTTACGGGCTGCGAACCGCGACCGCGCCGCCCGGCCCCGGCCGGCCCGGACCAGGCGGATCGGGAACGGACCGAGACGGACCGGCGACGGACCGAAGCGGACAGGCGACGGCCCGGGGAAACGGGGCGAACCGATGCCGCCCCCAGCCCTCCGCCGAGCCACCTCCCCGCCCGCCGGGCGCCGTCCCTCCCGCTCCGCCCCGACGCCTCCTCGTACGCAGGCGGCACCTCCCCCACCCGTCCGGGACCCGGCGGTTCCCTGCGGTTCCGCCGCACTCCGCGGGCAAGATGGGGGACATGGATCTCCGAGTTTTCACCGAGCCCCAGCAGGGGGCCGACTACGCCACCCTGCTGCGCGTGGCCAAGGCCACCGAGGATCTGGGCTACAGCGCCTTCTTCCGGTCCGACCACTATCTGCACATGGGGAGCGCCGACGGTCTGCCCGGTCCGACGGACGCCTGGATCACCCTGGCCGGGCTGGCCCGGGAGACCGAGCGCATCCGTCTCGGCACGCTGATGACCGCGGGGACCTTCCGGCTCCCCGGGGTACTCGCCATCCAGGTCGCGCAGGTCGACCAGATGTCCGGCGGCCGGGTCGAATTCGGCCTGGGCGCGGGCTGGTACGCCGAGGAACACGCCGCGTACGGCATCCCCTTCCCCAAGGAGAAGCTGGCGCGGCTGGAGGAGCAGCTGGAGGTCATCACCGGTCTGTGGCGCACCCCGGTCGGCGAGCGCTTCGACTACGACGGCCGCTTCTACCAGCTCTCCGACTCCCCCGCGCTGCCGAAGCCGGCCCAGCGGAAGGTGCCGGTGCTGGTGGGCGGGCTCGGCGCCAAGCGGACGCCGGCGCTCGCGGCGCGCTTCGCCGACGAGTTCAATGTGCCGTTCGCGCTGCCCGGGGACACGGAGCGGCAGTTCGCCCGGGTCCGCGCCGCCGCCGAGGAGGCGGGACGCGATCCGTCCGAACTCGTTTACTCCAACGCCCTGGTGATCTGTGCGGGAAGGAGCGACGCGGAGGTCGCCCGGCGGGCCGAGGCCATCCGGCGGGAGGTGGACCAGCTGCGGGAGAACGGGCTGTGCGGTTCACCGGGCGAGATCGTCGAACGCATCGGCCGCTACCGGGAGGCCGGTTCGGAGCGCATCTATCTGCAACTGCTGGATCTCTCCGACCTCGACCAGCTGGAACTGATCGCCACCGAGGTCATGCCGCAGCTGGACTGAGCCCCGGCGCGGACGCGGGAGCGCGGTCGTCCGCCGTGTCACGGCGCGGCGGACGGCGCCTCCCGGGCACGGCCGGACGGCGATCCGGACGCCGATCCGGACGGCGGCCCGGGGTGGCCGCCCCGGGGTGGCGGCCACCGCTCCGCCGAGCCGCCCGGTGGCGGTCTCAGGACGGCCACGCGGCCGAGTCCGAACGCGGCTGCTCCAGCTCCTCGAGCTGCCGCAGCAATCCGCCGACCCGGTCCCCCGACTCGTCCACCGCGTCGATCACTTCCATGCACATCCAGTAGAAGCTCTCCACTTCGGCCGAGCACGCCACCCCCACCAGCGCGATCCCCACCTCTCCCAGGAGCGCTCCCAGCCCGATGAGCACCCGCCGCTGGTCCTGGACGTCCGACAACCGTGCGGCCCGCACGCGGCCCGCACGCCGCGCCGTCTCCGGGAGTGAGCCGCGCAGCCGGCCGCCCGCCTCGCTCAGCCCCCGGGCCTCGGTCTCGAACTCCTGCGGACCGTAGAGCAGAAGATGGGTGCCCACGGCCTCCGCCAGCGCCTGCGCCTGCCATGCCTCGGCAACGATCTCCTGCGGGGCCCGGGCCCGAGCGAGGCCGTGCCGGGTGTCCTCGATCAGCCGAGCTGCGTCCATGGGTCCACCTCCCTCCTTGGAGCGATCACTGCCATCACCTAGAGTGACTGACCAGCAGTCAGGAGACCAGGGTTTTTCCGAATCTGTGGACAATAGTTCCCGTGTTGATTAGCTTTCCACTACGGAGAGTTGCGATCAAGGTTCCGGTCCTTCGATTCATCCCTGAACGGCCCCGCCGACCCCTGGACCGCGCCCGCCGCCCGGGCCCCTCCGGCACCGGGAAGCGCCGCTCATTGCGGTCGATCTTGGCCGCCAGGGCCGCGGCCGGATCGATGTCCAGCACCTCGCAGAACTGCAGCAGATACGCCAGGACGTCGGCCACCTCGTCCTCGACCCGGTGCGCCCGCTCCGGGTCGGCCATCACCCGAGCCGACTCCTCCGGCGTGAGCCACTGGAAGATCTCCAGCAGCTCCGCCGCCTCGACGCTCAGCGCCGCCGCCAGGTTCTTCGGTGTGTGGTACGGCTGCCAGTCGCGCGCCGCCGCGAAGGCGGCGAGCCGGCGTCGCAGCGCGGGCAGTTCACGGCCGGTCCCGGCCCCGGGGGTCGTCTCGTTCATCCGCCAGATGTACCACCCGCACCGCGCCGGCCCCCCCGGCGCCGCCGGCTCCTCGCGCGCCGCCCGCTCCCTCCGGTCCACTGGCGTGCCCCCACCGTCCGTGCCCTCCACGCCGGGTACCGGGGTCCCCTCCCGCAGGGCGCCCAGCAGCCGGATGTGCCCGCGCCGGGTCATCCGGGCCGCCAGCGCCAGCAGTTCCGCCGTCTGCCGCCGGTCCAGGCTGCGGTCGAAGTCGTCCGCCAGGACGGTGAGCACCTGGCGGGCCGACAACACCTCCGCAACCGGGTCCACGTCCAGGACGCCCGGCCCGGTCAGCAGCACCAGCGCCAAGGCCAGATAGCGCAACTCGCCGTCGCCGAGCCGCTCCACGGGGGTCGCGGTGTGCGCGCCGCGCCGCAGCACCGCCCGTACCGTGCCGTCGGCGAGGTCCTCCACCGCCAGGTCCTCGACGGCGCCGGCGCAGCCGGTACGGGAGGCGGCGACGAGGGCGGCGTGCCGGGTCCCGCACTCGCCGCGGGTACGCCGCAGGACCTCGGCGAGATTCCCGCAGCCGCGCCGCAGGCGGCCCTCGCCGACGGCGACCGGCGACCGCATCCGGCCGGGGCGGGGATCACAGGCGAAGGACGAGCGCAACGCGACCAGGACCTGCTCGGCCGCGGCCAGCACCTGCCGCTGGCCCTCCGTCGTCCCCGCAACCCGCAGCGGCAGCAGCGCCGTGCCGAGCCGGTCGTCGGGCAGCGGCGCCCTGGTCACCCGCGCCGAACCGGCGGTGTGCCACTCGGCCTGGACGGAGCGGCAGCGGGGGTCGCGGAGGGCGGTGGTCAGCAGGACCCGGCCGTCGGCCGTCAACCGCTCGCCTTGGAGCCGGAGTTCGGGCTCCGCCCGGACGGCCACGTCGAGGCGGACGGGACCGGCGGGGCCGTCGACCGTGCAGCCGATCCGGAAGCCGCGCCCCTGCCGGCCGCCGGCCACCGCCCACTCCGGCACGCAGGAGGCCGGATCGGGGAACACCTCGCCGAGCGGGGCGCCCGCGCCCAGCCGCGCCAGTGCCGCCATGGCCTCCAGGGCGGCCGATTTGCCGCTCCCGCTGGGGCCGGTGAGGAAGGTCAGCGGGGCGAGCGGAAGCACGGTGCCGCGGTGCGATTTATAGGCGGGCAGGCGGAGTTCGGTGAGAACGGGCCGGACGGGGGCGGGCGGAATGGGCAGGTCGAGATCCATGGCGGGACCGTAAGCGGCCCGCCACACGGCGAACCGTTACATCTTCCGGATCTTCCTACGATCGGGGTACGCGAAGACGGCCCCGGAGGCCACCTCGCCGGATCGATCCACAACTCCCGCCAACCGCCGGGCGGTTACTCCCGGGCCCCCGCGCCCAGCCGGGGCTCGGCGACCTCCGTGCCCGCCGGGGTCAGCAGGAAGACGTCCCGGTCGACCCGGTGCATCCCCGCGCCGAGGCCGAAGACGACCCCGCTGGAGAAGTCGAGGATGCGCTTGGCGACGTCCGAATCGGCGCCGGTGAGGTCCAGCAGCACCGGCGTGCGGCCCATGAGATGCTCCGCGACATCGCGCGCGTCGGCGAAGACCTGCACTCTCAGCACCACGAACCGGCGCGTGTCCGCCACCCGTTCCTCCTCGCCCGGCAGCGCCGGGTGGCCCGGCCAGGACGGCCATGCGGTGTCGCCGCGCAGCGGGACGACCTCGGCGAGTCCTTCCCACTGCTGATCAGTGACGTCGTAACGGCCGTTCACCTGACCTCCTAGTGGTGGGCTCGTAGGCATCGTTCTTGCCCCGGAGCCGGGAAATACACATGCGAAGACACTACTGAGAACCACTGACACCCGGGGCGAAGCCACACAAGACGCCCCGGGAGATGTCCTGTTCGTCCCGCCGGCCCCCTGCCCGACGGGTGCGGCAGTGGCATGCCCGGCAGTACCGGATGCGCGCGGGGACGGAGCCGTTCGGGGCGCGCCGCGTTGGCGCCGGAGGCGGGAGGTCACCGGCCTGGGCTCCGGCACGCTGTCCGCGGGCGAGGTCGCGGCGGCCGGGGAGACGTTCGAGAACACCGGCGCCCAGCCGGTCCACGACGGGCACGCGGTCCACGGCGAGCACACGGTCCACGGGGAGCAGGCCGGGCACGGGAAGCACGCCGCCCCGGCCGCCGCCGGGCGCCGCGACGTGACCGGTGGGACCCGGAAGGTGGTCTCGGCCGGGGAGCGGCCGGCCGCCTCCACCACGGCGGTCACCACCACCACCGCCGCGGCCGGCGCGGCCCTCGCGGCCTTCGCCGGGGGCGCGGCGGTCTTCAACCGGCGCCGCCGGGCCGCCGCCACGGACTGAGTCG
The DNA here is from genome assembly GCF_020982505.1 of Streptomyces sp. MNU89. Classification (NCBI taxonomy): domain Bacteria; kingdom Bacillati; phylum Actinomycetota; class Actinomycetes; order Kitasatosporales; family Streptomycetaceae; genus Streptomyces; species Streptomyces sp. MNU89. The sequence goes on from NZ_JAJKLL010000001.1 coordinate 1,737,238, forward strand.
CAGCCGAGGACACACGGCGGGCACCGGAGTCGTACAGGGAGGTACGCGGACCACGAAGAAGAGACCGGGAGAGAAATGACATGCGGAGACCGCCCGCCGGCCGGAGCCCTGGCCGGTGGGCGGCCTCCCGTCCGTACGGCGCGCGCGGGCGCGCCGGCGGACATCCCGTCAGCCGGGTCCTAGCACCGCTTCCACTTGAGCTTGTAGGTGGCGCCCGGGACCTTGGTCGACTCCATGGCCATGATGTTGGCCGCGTTGGCGCCCGAGGAGCCGGCGTCCACCCGCAGCTCGGTGTTGATGTTCAGCAGCCGCTTGGCGCCGCAGGGCGCCCAGACCTGCTCGGCGGCCGGGGTGTTCTCCGAGATGCTCCACTCGCCGTCGTACGGCCCGGTGAAGGTGCGCGAGTTGACGGCCGTCTCCGAGGAGCCCTGGAAGTAGTACTGCGACTGCTGAAGGCCCGTGGCCCCCTTCACCAGGTGCGTGTAGCCGCGGTGCTCGGCACCGGTGATGGTGTACGTCCAGCCCGACGGGACCCGCACGTCCAGGGCGAGCTGGCAGTTCTTGCGTTGGTCGGCGGCGTCGGCGCCGGCACCCGTCCGGGCGAGGTAGTCGCTGTAGCTCACGATCACGGACGAGTTGTCCGGTGATACGGCGACGGCGGCCGTACCCGCGGGGCAACCCGAGCCGTTGACGGTGATGATGCCGACCTGCGCCTGCTCGGCCGGTACGGCCGCTTCCGCCGGCGCGCTCTGGCCCGCGAGCACAGAGGCGAATAACGCCGCGGCCGCGCCGCCGGCGGCAAGAACACCAGACATGGTTCTCCAATCGATTCGTACGGGGCCCGGCGCGCCACCCCGGCGCCGCCCCGCTGACATCGGATCTGTGCCGGGCCTCGGTCAACACCGGGCTCCCGGCCGGTCACTGCTGGCGCGCGCGGCGCTCCCGACGATGCCGTACGCGCGTCCACCGCGCCCGCGAAGTCCGGTCGAGGCGGTCAGCCTCGGGATGAGGGAGAAACTGGTGTCCGCGCGGGCGGGCGGAGGAGGGCGGCCGGCTCGGGGTTCGGGCGTGGGGTGTCGCACGCTCCGGATCCGGCCGACCGGGTGGGAGCGCTCCCATGTTAGGGGTGCGGACCCCGGCGCGGAAGAGAAGCGGCACCCCGGCTTCCCCGGGATGCCGCGACGTCTCGAAAGCGCCCCCACGGAACGGCCGCACGGGCGCAGGACCGGCCGGGCGGACCGGGGAGACGGCCGCGCGAACGCGCGCCCCGGAGCACCGGACCGGACCTCAACCGGCCTCGCACGAGCAGAGGTTCACTCCCAGCACCTCGTCGCCGCCGACGCCGTAGCCGGGGAACGTCACGGTGTCGCCGGGGGCCGCGGTCCGGCAGGGCGGGGTGGCGGCATCGCGGTAGCGGACGGTGAGCCGCTGCGGGGTGTCGCAGTTGTTGGTGACGAACGTGTAGCGCCAGCTCGCCGCGTACTGGACACAGGCGGGCGCCGTCGCCGATACCGGCTCCCCCGGCTCACCGGCGGGGGAGCCGTACGCCGCACCGGGCTGCGCGAGTCCCGCGGCGGCGGCGAGCAGCACCGGCACCGAGGCCCGTGCGATCGAGCGCGACAGAGTGAACATGGGGACCCTCCTTCGACGTGCCGAATGGAACGAGCCCGAGCGTAGGAGCGGCGCCTGGAGACTGAAAGAAATTGCGCCAGTTGCGCAAGGGCGATCGCGCTTCCCCAGGCGCCGGGCGGAGAGCCGGAGTGACGACTTCCCTCGCAGGCCACGACACTCCGCCCTCCGCCGCAAGGGCTTGCCCGCCCCACCCGCGGGGAACCACAGGCCACGCTTCCGCCCTCCCCAGGGGGCGGCAAGACCGGGCAGATATGCCAACGAACGGTACGTCAGCGACAACTCTCACCGCTCAGCGGCAAGTTGGCTTGAAAAAAGTTTCAGACACTTGCGCAAGGAGCGCCCGGTGGAGCAGTCCCCGGCCGCCGCGGCCGCCCCTCGGGCAGCGGGACGCGCCGGCCGGCGGTTTCGGGGCGCCGGAACGGGCAAGAAGGCGGCTTATGGCCGTCGATCACCCCATACCGGGCCACCGGGCACAGCGCGACCGGCGCACCACGGCGTCGGCCGCACCGTTCCGGGGGTGTGGCCCGGCGGCGGGCGGCGGCACCCGGGGAGCGGGGCCGCGGTGGGCGCCCCGCCCCGGCCGCCGCTCCGCCCGCCGCGGTCCGGCGGGCCCCGGCGGCGTCCGGCGGGAGCGCGTCCCGGGACCGGAGGGCCATGGAGGGCGGGCGCCCTCACCGGCAGGATCCGACCTGCTGACGGGAGAGCACGGATGCACGGCATGATCTCGGCCGAGGCTCAGCAGTCCCCCGGCGGCCTCGCGGGCTGGGCCACGGATCTCGTCGAGACGATGGGCGGGCCGGGAGCCGGGCTGGCGATCGCCCTGGAGAACATCTTTCCGCCGCTGCCCAGCGAGGTCGTGCTGCCGCTGACCGGCTTCGCCGCCGGGCGGGGCGTGCTCGGTCTGCCCTCGGCGATCTTCTGGACGACGCTGGGCTCGGTCACGGGCGCGGTGCTCCTGTACTGGGCCGGGATGTGGCTCGGCCATGAGCGCCTGCACCGGCTGTGGGTGAGGGTCCCGCTGCTGAAGCCCGCCGACCTGGAGCGCACGGAGGCGTGGTTCGGGCGGCACGGCACCAAGGCGGTCTTCCTGGGCCGCATGGTGCCGGTCTTCCGCAGCCTCATCTCCGTCCCGGCCGGAGTGGTGCGGATGCCTTTCCGGGTCTTCGTCCTGCTGACGACGCTGGGCAGCCTGCTGTGGAACTCGGCCCTGATCATGGCGGGTTACTGGCTCGGGGACCGCTGGCATGTGGTGGAGACGTACGTGGGCCTCTCCTCCAAGATCGTCCTGGCCGCCGCGGTGGTGGCGCTCGTCGTCCATCTCGTGATGCGCCGCAGGAGGCACGGCCGGAACGGGGAGCACGACCGCGGCGGCACCGCGGACGGTGACGGAGACGGAGGCGGAAGCGCAGGCGACGAGGCCTCCGGCGGGGAACGGGGCCGGTCCGGGGACCGGAGCGGGACCGCGCCACCGCGCGCCCCGAGTGAATCCCCGGCAACTCCCCACCGCCCCGGACCGGTTCGTCCCGGCGGCACCCCCGCCCCGTCCCGCGCGGCCATGGTCCCGCTCACACCCGCTCCGACCAGGCATACCGCCGGAAGGACCGGAAGAGCAGCCGGTTAGCATATGAGCACCGCCTAGCTCGAAAGATGGACCAGTGACTGCCACCGTGGACTCGTTCACCAACTGGAAGAACCGCGAAGAGATCGCGGAATCGATGATCCCGATGATCGGGACGTTGCACCGGGAGCGGGACGTCACGGTCCTGCTGCACAGCCGCTCCCTCGTGAACAAGTCGGTGGTGAGCATCCTCAAGACCCACCGTTTCGCCCGCCAGATCGCCGGCGCGGAGTTGTCCGTCACCGAGACGATGCCGTTCCTGCGGACGCTCACCACGCTCGACCTCGGCCCGTCCCAGATCGACATCGGCATGCTCGCCGCGACGTACAAGGCGGACGACCGCGGCCTCTCGGTGGAGGAGTTCACCGCCCGGTCCGTCGCCGGTGCCACGGGTGCGAACAAGATCGAGCGCCGTGAGCCGCGCGATGTCGTCCTCTACGGCTTCGGCCGCATCGGCCGCCTCGTCGCCCGTCTGCTCATCGAGAAGGCCGGCTCCGGCAACGGCCTGCGGCTGCGCGCCATCGTCGTCCGCAACGGCGGCGGCCAGGACATCGTCAAGCGCGCCTCGCTGCTGCGCCGCGACTCCATCCACGGCCAGTTCCAGGGCACGATCACCGTGGACGAGGCGAACAGCACGCTCGTCGCCAACGGCAACGAGATCAAGGTGATCTACTCCGACGACCCGACGTCGGTGGACTACACGGCGTACGGGATCAAGGACGCCATCCTCATCGACAACACCGGCCGGTGGCGGGACCGCGAGGGGCTGTCGAACCACCTCCGCCCCGGCATCGACAAGGTCGTCCTCACCGCCCCGGGCAAGGGCGACGTGCCCAACATCGTCCACGGCGTCAACCACGACACGATCAAGCCGGACGAGCAGATTCTCTCCTGCGCCTCCTGCACCACCAACGCGATCGTCCCGCCGCTGAAGGCGATGGCGGACGAGTACGGCGTGCTGCGCGGCCATGTGGAGACCGTCCACTCGTTCACCAACGACCAGAACCTGCTGGACAATTACCACAAGTCCGACCGCCGCGGCCGCTCGGCGCCGCTCAACATGGTCATCACCGAGACCGGTGCCGCCTCCGCCGTCGCCAAGGCGCTGCCGGACCTCCAGGCGAAGATCACGGGCAGTTCGATCCGCGTCCCGGTGCCGGACGTCTCGATCGCGATCCTCAACCTCCAGCTCGCGCGGGAGACCACCCGCCAGGAGGTCCTCGACCACCTGCGCGAGGTGTCGCTGACCTCGCCGCTCAAGCGCCAGATCGACTTCACCAGCGCCCCCGACGCGGTCTCGAACGACTTCATCGGCTCGCGGCACGCCTCGATCGTCGACGCCGGCGCCACCAAGGTCGAGGGCGACAACGCGATCCTCTACCTCTGGTACGACAACGAGTTCGGCTACTCCTGCCAGGTCGTCCGCGTCGTCCAGTACGTCTCCGGGGTGGAGTACCCGACCTACCCGGCCCCGGCGGTCTGATCCGGCGGCCCGGTTCCGGGCGGTCCGGTTCCGGCCGCACCTCCCGGGCCGACCGCCTGCCCGTAGTCGTCGTCCGCCGTCCCGCCGGCCGTCCCGCCGGCCGGGGCGGCGGACGAGGGCCGCCGCTTCCCCTCCCCGCGCCGTACACCCGCCCCCGAGCAGCGACATGCCGGGGGCGGCGGTTCACCGGCGCCGACGCGGGCACCCGCCTCCGCGACGTTCCCACCCGCCGCGGTGACGCAGCGCCGCGGCGGACGGCAGTGAGGGAGATCCCGCATGACGGCCTCCACGACCTCCACGGCCTTCCCGGCGGCCCGGGCCCTGCGCCACCGCGCCACCGCCTCCCTGGCCGGCCGCGTGGCACGGTGGCGCGGCGCGCCCGCGCTGCACCCCGCCGGGGTCCGGTTCACCGGCACCCTGGCCGTCGTCCCCGCAGGCCCGGCCCTGGGCGAGCCCTGGCTCGACCGGCCCGGCCGCTACCGGACGGAAGTCCGCTGGTCACGGGCGGCCGGTGTACCCGAATGGTGCCCGGACGGTCTCGGCCTCGCGCTCCGCGTGATCGACGCGGGCGGTCCCGGCCGTCCGCTGGACCTGCTGTTCACCACGAGCGGCGGCGGACGCCGGACCCGCCACCTGCCGCTCGCCCGCAGAAACGCCATGGCGGGGCCGTACTCCACGCTCCTCTCCTACCGGGTCGGGACCCACCGCCGCCTGCTGGCGCTCACGCCGGCCCCGGGCTCGCCCCGCGTCCGCGGCGATCTGGCCGGGCTGCGGCAGGCACTGCGGAAGGAGCCCCTCGTGTTCGTGCTCTGCACCGTCCGGGACGGTGAACCCTGGCGCGCCCTGGGCACGTTGACCACCGGGCCGCCGTCGGACGCCCCGCCCGGGACCACGTCCTCGTACGACCCGTACCTCAACGCCCTGCCGGGCCTGCGGCCGACCTCCCGCCTCAGCGGTTTCCGGGAGTCGGCCTACGCGGGCTCCCGGGCCGGCCGCTCCGGCCTGCCGCCGCGCCCGGTCTCCGCGACGGGACGGCCGCCCGGGTGACGGAGGGGCGCCCGTGGTGACGGGTGCCCCCGACACCGTCCCGGCGCCCGTTGTGGCGCATGCCACACGCCGCATCGTACGTACCGGTCGGTATGGTGCTGGTTGCGCGGCACTCAACAGGAGGCTTCATGTCAGCGACCAACCGCCAGATCCGTCTGGCAGCACGTCCCGTCGGCGAGGTACGGCCCGAGGACTGGGAGCACGCCACGGCGCCCGCCGAGGAGCCGGGCGAGGGCCGGTTCGCCGGCCGCACCCGCTTCATCTCGCTGGACCCCGCGATGCGCGGCTGGCTCGACGACCGGCCCTCCTATCTGCCGCCCGTCGGCCTCGGTGAGGTGATGCGGGCGGGTTCCGTGGTCGAGGTCACCGCCTCCAACCACCCCGACTACCGGCCCGGTGACCACGTCGTCGGCACCTTCGGCGTCCAGGAGCACGTCGTCTCCGACGGCAAGGGCGCCCTGAAGATCGACGTGGGCCTGGCGCCGGCCTCGACCTACCTCGGCGCGCTGGGCATGCCCGGCATGACCGCCTACTTCGGCCTGCTGGACGTCGGCGCGCTCAAGGACGGCGAGACCGTCGTCGTCTCCGGCGCCGCGGGCGCGGTCGGCTCCATCGTCGGCCAGATCGCCAAGGTGAAGGGCTGCCGGGTGGTCGGCATCGCGGGCGGCGCGGAGAAGTGCGCCCTGCTGACCGACGAACTCGGGTTCGACGCGGCGATCGACTACCGCGCCGGGGACGTCAAGCGTGCCCTGCGCGAGCAGACGCCGGACGGCATCGACGTCTACTTCGACAACGTCGGCGGCGAGATACTCGACGCGGCGCTCACCCGGCTGGCGATGCGCGCACGCGTGGTGATCTGCGGCGCCATCAGCCAGTACAACAACGAGACGCCGGTCAGCGGCCCGTCGAACTACCTCTCGCTGCTCGTCCGCCGGGCGCGCATGGAGGGCTTCGTCGTCTTCGACTACGCCAAGCGCTACCCGGAGGCCGCGCAGGAGATCGCCGGCTGGATCGGCGACGGCCGGCTCAAGGTGAAGGAGCACGTGGTCAAGGGCACCGTGGACGACTTCCCGGAGACCCTGCAGATGCTCTTCCGCGGCGAGAACGTCGGCAAGCTCGTCCTGGAGCTGTCGTGACGGCCGCGGGACCCGCCGGAGCGCGGGCGGAAGGGCAGCAGGGGAAGCCGGGGAAGCCGCTGAGCGGCAAGGTCGCCGTCGTCACCGGAGGCGCGTCCGGCCTGGGCCGCGCCACCGCGCTGACGCTGGCGGAGGCGGGCGCCGAGATCGTCGTCGCCGACCTGGACGCGGCGGGCGGCAAGGAGGTGGCCGAGCTCGTCGGCGGCCACTTCCGCGCCTGCGACGTCTCGGACCTGGACGCCAACCGCGCGCTGGTGGACTTCGCCGTGGAGCGCTGCGGCGGCGTCGACATCGCCTTCCTGAACGCGGGCGTGGCGACGGGCTGCGGCATCGGCGACGACTTCGACCCGGCCCTGTACCGCCGGGCGATGGGCGCCAACCTCGACGGCGTCGTCTACGGCGCCCACGCCGTGCTGCCGGCGCTGCGGGCCCGCGGCGGCGGTTCGATCGTGGCGACGGCCTCCCTGGCGGGCCTGACGGCGGTGCCGTTCGACCCGCTGTACGCCGCCAACAAGCACGCCGTGGTGGGCCTGGCCCGCTCGCTGGGCCCGGCCCTGGCACCGGAGGGCGTCCGCTTCAACGCGATCTGCCCGGGCTTCGCCGAGTCGCGGATCATCGACCCGATCCGGGAGATGCTCTCCTCACAGCACCTGCCGATCATCCCGGCGCAGGTCGTGGCCGACACGGTCCTGCGCATCCTCACCGGGGACGCCACCGGGGAGTGCTGGTTCATCCAGCCCGGCCGCGAGCCGGAGCCGTTCCGCTTCCGCAACGTGCCGGGCCCGGGAGAGGCCGCCACCGACTGAGACGGCGCCGCGCTTTCCGGCACGGACGGTCCGTCCGGGTCCGCGCCCGGCGCCACCGCCCTCGTGCGGTGTGCCGGGCGCGGGCGCCGCGTCCCCGGTGGCGCCGGCCACGGCGTCGTACAGCGTCACCTCGTCGTCCGGGCCGAGGTACCCGCGACGGCCCCCGGTCCCAGCGGCGGGAAGAGCGAGTACGTGACCGGCCGGAAGAGCGGGCCGGCCGCCTCGGTCAGGGCGGGCAGGATCATCGTCACGCGCATGACTGTCCGGACTGCGCGAGCGGCGGGCCGGTTCCCGGCTCCGTTCCGGGTCTTCCGCCGTGCGGTGACCGGACCTCCCCGGCGCTCCCCTGTACCGGCCCCGGTCCCGTGCCACGTACGGCGGCGAGCGGAAGCGCCGAGCCGGCGACCGGACCGTGAGCAAACAGCCGGCCCTTATTGCATATGATGTGCAGATGCGTAAACCCTGCATCAGAACCGCGACCCCGGACGACCTCGGTGGGGCACGGGCCGTGATGCTGGACGCCGTCTACCGGGACTTCGGCACCGGATACGTGCCGCACTGGCACGCCGACATCATCGATCCCGAGCACTTCTACCTGGCCCCGCCCCGGCACACGCTGCTCGTGGCCGTCGACGAGCGCGACGGGCGCGTCGCCGCCACGGCAGCGCTGGACGCACGGGGCCCGGCCCACCCGCCGAACCCCCGGCCGCTGGCCGAGCGCTACCCGTCGGGCGAGACGGCCCAGTTGCGGCGCGTGTACGTACGCCCGGAGTACCGGCGCCGTGGGCTCGCACGTCAACTCGTGGGCGAGTTGATGGAGTTCGCCGCGGCCGACGGCGACTACCGCTCGGTCTACCTGCACACCGACCCCGCGTCGCCGGGCGCGGAGGCGCTGTGGCGGTCGCTGGGCACGCTGGTGTGCGACGAGCGGGAGGAGGGGCCGGGGGCGGGCAGGGGGTCCTCCACTTCGAGATTCCGATGCCGTGACCCCCGGCGCGTAAATGAAAACGACAATCGTTTACGATGTGGCCGGTCGCGCCCCGCGCCCCCCGAACACACCGGAAAGACGAGAACGAGACACGATGACATCGCCCCGGAGCCGGCTGACCGCCGGACTGCTGCTGCTCGTCCCCCTGCTCTCCAGTTGCTTCTCCGCCGGCGGTGCGTCGTCGTCCTCCTCGGACTCGTCCGCCTCCGGTGAGGCCGGGCGCCTGCGTGTCGTCCTCGCCTTCCAGCCGACCGAGAACTACTCGCCCCACGGCCAGGACGCCTTCGCCCTGTCCCGCCTCGGCGTCGCCGAGGGCCTGACCCGGCTCGACGCTAACGGCGCCGCGGCGCCCGCGCTCGCCGAGTCGTGGAGCCGCGAGAAGGGCGGCCGAAGCTGGGTGTTCACGCTGCGCGAGGCCGCGTTCCAGGACGGCGGTGAGGTCACCGCGCAGGCCGTGGCCTCCTCCCTGAACCACGCCGTCGGCGCCGCCCCGGCCCCTGCCGCGCTGTCCGGTGTGCGGCTGACCGCCGACGCCGTGGGCGAGGACCGGGTCCGGGTGCGCACCGACGAGCCCGACCCGGTGCTCCCGCTCCGGCTGAGCAACCCGAGCCTCTCGGTGTTCTCGCCCAAGGCGTACGGCGAGAAGGGCACCGTGAACCCGGCCGGCACCGCCACCGGCCCCTTCGAACTCACCGGCACCACCGGGGAGACGGCCGCCACCCTCGACCGCTTCGACGACTACTGGGGCGGCCGCGCCCAAGCCGCGGGGATCGACGTCAGGTTCGTCTCCGACGGCACGGCGCGCGCCAACGCCCTGCGCGCCGGCGACGCGGACATCGCCGAGTCGCTCCCCGTCGCCCAGATCGCCTCCCTGGACGAGGGCACCGTCCACGAGACGGACACCGCGCGCAACACCAGCCTGCGTCTCAACACCGGCTCCGGCGCCTTCACGGACGCCGGGCTGCGGGCCGCCGCGCGCGAGGCCGTCGACGCCTCGGCCGTCGCCGAGGGCGTCCACGAAGGGCACGCCCAACCCGCCCGGGGCCTCTACGGACCGGGCCTGGCCTGGGCCGGCGGCAAGCGCAGCGAGCCGGCCGGGCGGGCGGAGGCCACCGAACCGAGGGGCACGCGCATCACCCTCGCCGCGTACGACGACCGCCCCGAACTGGCCGAGACCGCCCAGGTGCTCCAGCAGCAGCTGGAGAAGGCCGGATTCCGGGTCGGGCTGGAGGTGCGCACCTACGCACGGCTCGAAAGCGACCTGCTCGCAGGGAAGTTCGACGCCGTCGTGGCCTCCCGCAACATGATGCTGGACACCGGCGACCCGGTCAGCGTCCTGGTGAGCGACTACTCCTGCGACGGCGGCTACAACCTGTCGTTCCTGTGCGACGAGAAGGCCGACCGGCTCATCGCCGCCGCCCAGGCGGAGACCGACCCCGCCAAGCGGCAGGACGCCGCCATGAAGGCCGAGGCGGCGATCCTCGGAACGGACGCGGAGATCCCGCTCGTGCACCTGAAGGCCGTCACGGGGGTCGCCGCGTCGGTGAAGGGGACGCTGCTCGACCCGTACGAACGGCAGTTCGTCTCCACGGGAACCCGGCGCTGACCGCCGCCGCTTCCGGCCGGGCGGGTGGCTCCGGGGACACCGGGGGCGCCAGGGGCGCCGGTCGCTCCGGCCGCCCCGCCGACACCGGCAGCAGCACCTGCCGCCCCGACAGGGCCGGCGCCGCCGGCGGCACCGTCCGGGCCGGCCGCACCGGGGGCATACCCGCCGTCCTGCGCACCCTGGCGCGGGGCGGCGGCCCGTCCCTGCTGTGGCGCGCCGTGCTCATGGCGGCCCTGGTGTGCGCGATCGGGCTGCTCCCCTGGCTGGCGCGCACCGACCCCGCGCTGACCGTGCTCAGGGCGCGCTCGGCGGAGCGCGACCCGGACCCCGGGACGCTGCGCGCCATCCGCGACGAACTCGGCCTCGGTGACGGACCGTTGATGTTGCTCGGGCGCTGGCTGGGCGGGCTGCCGCACGGCGACGCGGGCCGCTCCTGGGTCTCCGGTACGGAGGTGCTGCCCGCCGTCGCACAGGCGCTCGGGGTCTCGCTGCTGCTGATGGCCGGCGCCCTCACGGTCGCCGTGGCCACGGCCGCCGCGGTGTGCGCGCGGACGGTGTGGCTCGGCTCGCGGCGCCGGCTCGGCCAGCGCGGTCCCGGCACGGGCGGCGGTGCGGGCGGCGGCACGGGCCGCACCGGTGGCACGGGCGGCGCGGGCCGCACCGGCGGTACCGGTCCTGCCGTGCTCGCCGCCCTGCCCGACTTCCTCGTCGCGTCCGTACTGGCCTCGGTGGTCGGGGTGCAACTCGGCTGGCTGCCCGCCCTGGGCTGGTACGGCCCGCAGTGGATGGTGCTGCCCTCGCTCGCCCTGGGCCTCCCCGCCGGGGCGGTTCTCGGGCGGATGCTGGACGATCTGCTGCCCGCCGCGTTCGCCGAGCCGTGGGCCCGTGCCGCCGCCGCGCGCGGCATTCCCCCGGGGTCCGTGGCCCGGCAGACGGTGCGGCGCTGCCTGCCCGGACTGCTGCCCACCGCGGGGCTGTTCGTGGTCGGCCTGACCGCAGGGTCGGTCGCCGTGGAACAGGTCTTCGACATCCCGGGGCTCGGCCGGCTGACGCTGCGCGCCGCCCTCGCCCAGGACCTGCCCGTCCTGCAGACCGGTGTGCTCGCCCTGGTCCTGCTCGCGGCCACCGCCGCTGCCCTGGCCCGGCTCGGAACCCGGCTGCTCATCGGGCCCGCCCTGCGCGGCGGCGCCCTGCACAGCCTGCACCCTCCGGCCGCGTCCGCGCCCCGCGCCCTGCCGCTGCTGTACGGGGCGGTGCTCCTCGCCGTCATCGGCCTCGGCCTGCCGCACGACCCGTTCGCGCTGGACACCACCGCGCGCCTCCAGCCCCCGTCCGCGACCCACCTGTTCGGCACCGACGCCCTCGGGCGGGACATCCTGGCCCGGACCGCGCACGGCGCGCTGACCACCCTCGGCACGGCCTTCGCGGTGAGCGCCGCCGCCCTCGCGGCCGGAGTGCTGCTGGGGCTGCTGCCGCGGCTGTCCGGGCCGGTGGCCGACACCGTCAACGCCGTACCGCCCGTCCTGGCCGGTCTGCTCGTCACCGGGATCGCGGGCAGCGGCCCGTGGACCCCGGCGCTGGCCGTGGCCGTCGTCGCCTGGTCCCCGCTCGCCGCCCACACGTCCGCCCTGCTGCGCCAGGAACGGGCGGCCACCCATCTGGCGGCCACCCAGGCGCTCGGCGCCGGACCCGGGTATCTGCTGGCCCGTGTGCTGCTGCCGGCCGTCCTGCCGCCCGTGGTCCGCCACGCGCTGCTCCGGCTGCCGGGTATCGCGCTGAGCCTGGCGGCCCTCGGTTTCCTCGGGCTGGGCGCCCAGCCCCCGTCCCCCGAGTGGGGCCTGCTGCTGGCCGAGAACCAGCCGTACGCGGAACGCGCCCCGTGGGCGGTGCTCGCCCCGGCCGCCGTCCTCGCGCTGCTCGGCGCGCTGGCGGTGACGGCGGCGGGCGGGGTTCGCCTGCCCGGCCCGGGCGCTAGGAGGGTCCGCGCCCGGGCCGGTCGTTAAGGGCCGGTTATCTGGCGCTTGGCTCCGGCTTCGCGGCGGCCGCATCCGTTGAAGCGGCCCCGTGTTCGTTTCATGCTGGTTCCGGGACCGGCGGTGGCCGCCCGGGGAGGTCCGGGGCCACCGCCGTCCGCATGGCGTCGGCACCTCCCGCGCGTTGCCGTTCCCAGGAGCGGAAGGGAGCGGCGCCGCGCCGTCCGGTTCTCCGCGCGGGTCCGGCTTGGGACAACGGGCCCGCGCGGGGTCCCGGGCTCGGCGCCACAGCCCCGGCCCCGGCCGCGACGGCAGCCGGGGGCCGGCCGGCCTCGGAGCCGGTCGTGGACCGGCGGCTCACTCCTTGCCCTGCCCGGCCTTCTTCTTCAGGCGCCGCCGCTGGCGCGGGGTGACGTCCTTGCGTCCGCTCTCGCGCAGGTACGCCGCCTTGCGCTCCTCGTTCTTCTTCATGATCACGCCCTCTCGCCTGTCGTACAGGGGCGGTCCGAGGCCCGGCCGTCCGGGACCCGCCCGTCTCCAGTCTGTTCCGGCCCGGCCCCGGCCGCACCCGAAGCGGCCCCGGGCGGACCCCTGGCAGATTGCGCGCACATCCACCCCGCATACGGGTACTCGCCGCCGCATGGCCGATATCGAACTCCGCAGTACTGCCTTCAGCGGCGAGTCCTTCATCCCACGCACGTACGCCAGGGACGGCGACAACCTCTCTCCCCCGCTGAGCTGGTCCGGGGTGCCGCAGGAGGCGGCGGAACTCCTCCTGCTCTGCGAGGACCCGGACGCACCGAGGGGCACCTTCCTCCACTGGCTGGTCACCGCCATCGACCCGGCCTCGGGAGGCGTGGAGGCCGGGCAGACGCCCCCGGGCGGCACGCCCCTGACGAACGGCTTCGGGGACCGGGGCTGGGGAGGCCCGTACCCGCCGCCCGGCGACCGGGCCCACCGGTACTTCTTCCGCCTCTACGCCCTCCCCGGCCCGGTCTCCCTCCGCGACGGTGCGACCACCGGCGAAGTCCACTCCGCCGTGGACGACCGGCAGCTCGCGAGCGGCACGCTGTACGGGCTGTACGAGCGCTGAGCCGGGCGACGCCCCCGTACACAGGGCACCCGGCGGCGCCACGCACCCGGAGCAGGAAGCGCCCACACCTGAAACCGACCGGCCGGTATCCAGGATCGGCATATCCGGTTAAGCTGCTGCGGCGCCGCCAGGACGCCGCAGAAGCGGGCGGTTCCCCGCGCCGCTTCGGCGGCGGGAACCACCCCCGACGAGACGACGAGAAGGGGAAGCCGGATGGCAATCGATCCCTCGGGAGCCGACCTCGCACGGATGGTGGCGGAGGACCCGGGCGGCCCCGTCGTCATGCTCAACCTGCTGCGGTTCACGGAGGACGGCCGCTCCTCGTACGCCGAGTACGCCCGGCGGACGCAGAAGTTCCTGGAACGCTACGGGGCCGAACTGCTCTACGCCGGCGACGGCACCACGCCGCTGGTCGCCGAGGAGGGCCAGGCGTGGGACGCAGTCCTGCTGGTCCGCTACCCCAGCCGCGAAGTCTTCAGCCGCATGGTCGCCGACCCCGAGTACCAGCAGGTCACCGCCCTGCGCAGCCGGGCCCTGACCGAGGCCGTGCTCCAGCCGACCGTCCCGTGGACGGGCCGCCGGGCCGACTGACAGCCCGGAGACTCGAACTCTTCTCCGCCGATCCCTCCAGCCCCGGCCCGGCATGTACTCGTGACCGTGGAGCGGAGCGTGTGGCCCGGCTACCGCGCAACGCGATCAGTCACAACGCAACCCGGTGACCGCCGTCAATGGCCGTCTGTACGCGCGACGCCGATACGGGTACGCGGCGAGCGGCGTGACGGCGCCCCGTCGTCCGCGTTGAGCCAGGGAGGCAGAACAGCCAACTGGCGCGAGTGGCGTACGGACACGAAGGCGGGGAACTGCGATGGCGGTCGACGAGGCACCGGTGCATGTCGGGGACGGCTGGGACAACGACGACGGCACGGCTCCGCGGGCCGCGGACAGGTCCGGCCAAGGGGTGGTCGTCGCCTTCGGGCGGAGCATGAAGATGCTGCGGCTGCGGAGCGGCATGGAACGCGCGGATTTCGGACAGCAGTTGGGCTACACGGCCTCCAGCATCGCGGCCTTCGAACAGGGGCGGAGGATTCCGTCGTCCCGAACGATCGAGCGGGCGGACGAGGTACTGGCGGCGGGCGGACTGCTGACCGTGTGGAAAGAGCAGATCGAGCAGGCGCAGTACCCGGTGTTCTTTCAGGGGATGGCGGCCCTGGAAAAGGAGGCCGTTGAGCTGCTCTCGTACAACGTGCATGTGCTCAACGGTCTGCTTCAGACCGAGGAGTACATGCGGGCGCTGCTCGCCATGAGGCGTCCTCCGCTGGACGAGGAGACGATCGAGCAGCGGGTGATGGCCCGATTGGCCCGGCAGAACATCTTCGATCGTCGCCCCGCGCCATTCCTGAGCTTCGTGCTCGACGAGTCGCTTCTCCGACGCCCGTACGGGGGCAAGGCTGTGCTGCGCGGCCAACTGGAGCACCTGCTGTTGATCGGCCAGAAGCGCAACGTCGAGATCCAGGTCATGCCACTCGACCGCGAGGACAACGCGGGCGTGAACGGGCCGTTCACCGTCGTCACACGCAAGGACGGCAAGAAGTTCGTGTATGCCGAGGCGCGAGGAATCGGCTCTCTGCAAACTGACCCGGAGCAGGGGGTCCTGGCCGCCGCACTCTATGGGATCATCCGATCCCAGGCTCTCAGTCCGCGAGAGTCAACGGAGTTCATCGAAGGGTTGCTGGGATCGCTATGACCAACGCTGAGTCCTCGACCGTCGCCTCCGGCCTCGCCTGGTTCACGAGTAGCTACAGCGGAACCGAGGGCGGCGAATGTGTCGAGGTAGCCGCCGGTACGGGAGTTGTGCACGTCCGGGACTCGAAGGACGCGGCCGGCCCCGTCATCCGCGTCTCGCGCGAGGCATGGACGGGCTTCGTCGGGCTGGCCTCGTCGGACCGGGGCGTCTGACGGCGGCCGTCCGTACCCGAGAGCCCTGCCGGTCCCCTGCGGACCGGCAGGGCTCTCCCGATTCGGGGGCTGGTGCCACCTGCGGAAACTCGGAGGTGAGGTACGGGGTGCGGCGGGTACCCGGAGGCTTGGTACGACGTACGCGAGACCCCGGGAGGTGTCCCATGGGGAAACTGGGCGATATGGCGAAGAAGGCCAAGCAGGCGGCGAAGGGCCACCCGGACCAGGCCGACAAGGGCGTCGAGAGGTCCGAGCGCATGGCCGATGAGCGGACGGGCGACAAGTACGACGCCCAGACCGACAAGGCCGCCGACGCGGCCCGCCGCTCCTACGGAGGCGACGAGCCGAAGGAACGGTAGCCCCGGCGCCGCAGCCCGGCCCCCGGTGTTCACGCGCCGGGGGCCGACGGTGCTCTACCGCGCCTTTGCCTTGCCCCCTGATCAGGAGGAGAGGCGATAGGTGGTCACCATGAGAACGCTCCGGTCAGCCCTCCCCCATCAGGGCAGGTCGACCCGCGGGCAGGAGTAGGTGTCGGCCGCTGCGTCGAGGAAGTTCTGAAATGTGCCCTTCAGGGCCGGCTCGGCACGGTCGGTCGGCACGGCTTCCTCGGGCAGCGAGAATCCCTTCAGACCACATGCGTTCCGCGCATCCGTCTTACGCAGAGACTCCGGAGCGGCGAGAGCGGGAACACCGGTGCGAGCCGGTGCTGCACAGCCGGCCTTCTCGGCGACCTGCCGAGCCGAGTGCGTCAGAAGCCTCGCCAGGCCCGCACGATCCGCTGAACCCTTTTGGACGACGGCTTCAACGGTCGACACTGGAGCCTCGCCGGAGAATACGACCCGGCTGCCCTGGATCCCGCCGACCTTGTCCCAGCTCGACTCCGGCAGAACCGCATATCCACGGGTCGCTGGCGCGCTGACCGATCCCGCTTGGAAAGATAATGCGAACACTGACTCGAGCCGCATGGGAGGACGCTGTCGTGCGCCTCCTGGATGACGTGTACTCCTTCGCGGCAACCGGCCCGAGGACCCGTGCCGGTTGGCAGAAGGACACGCTGGCGGTGATGAACCGGGACATCGGCGATCCCCGCGAATGGATCACGCTCGACTGGGAGGTCGGGGTCTTCTGGTCCTTCCATCCGATCTGATCCGGGGTGTGCGGAGCGATGCGTACGCCGTCGGTCAGGTCCAGGCCCGTCGTTCCCGGCCGCGGGGGTCGTCGGTCTGGGTCCACTGCGCGTCGATGCGCATCGTGGCCCGGCGCTCGCTGTCGTACCGGTCCCAGCCGGGGTCGCCCGTCCCCGCGAACCGGGTCCACGCCTCGTGCACCCGGGCGGCGAGATCCGCGGGGGGCTTGTCGGGGCCGAGCAGGCCGCCCGGTCCGTGCAGCTGCGGAAGATGCGCCAGATCGAAGACGAAGGGCAGCTCTACCGCGTGGGCGGCGCCGAGCTCTCCGTCCAGGGCGTGGGAGCGCCACGCGAACTCGTAGGCGAAGGTGGCGGATTGGGAACGGCTGGCATGAGCATCCGCCAGTGCCCGACTCCCCGCGCCGAACGCGGCGTCGCCCATGATGGCGGACCGCAGCTCGCCGAAGGACGCCCCGGGGCGGGCCTTCCGGTACGTCTCGACGAGCCGCGCCGGATCCGGGTGCGAGCGGGCCGCCGCCGCGTGGACATCCTCGGCGGTCGAGGTGGAGTACGCGCCCACGGGGGCCAGGTAGAGGTTTCCCTCCTCGGTGTTGCTCCCGATGAGCAGGTCGACGTCGGCACCGAGGCCGGCGGCGACGGATTCGGCGGGCTGTGTGTCGAGGACGAGACTGAAGGGGCTGAGCCCGATCAGGGGGTCGCGGTGCGTCTCGGTCCGCAGGTCGATGCCCGCGAGCCGGTTGGCCGCCTCGACCAGACGCTCGTCGGAGATGCCCGCGAAGGCGTCGGCGTGGGGCTCGATGCCCAGGGCCCCGGCCGCCGCCCGGGTGACGCGGGCGGCCTGTTCGGCCGTGAACGCCCCCAGGCCGTTGCCGCTCTGGACGATCGCCCGGTGGAAGAGGCCCGTGGCCTCGGGGGTGGCGAGGACGCCGCCGACGATGGTTGCCCCGGCCGACTGGCCGAAGAGGGTGACGTTGCGCGGATCACCGCCGAAGGCGGCGATGTTGTCCCGGACCCAGCGCAGCGCGGCGACAACATCGAGCAGGCCGCGGTTGGCGGGTGCTCCGGGGATGTCGAGGAACCCGGCGATGCCGAGCCGGTAGTTCAGGGTGACGAGGACGACACCGTCGCGGGCGAAGCCGGAACCGTCGTACATCGCGGACCGCGTCGATCCGGCGACGAACCCGCCGCCGTGGACGAAGACCATGACGGGCCGGTGGCTGTGGCCGCGGTTGTCGCTGTGGCTGCCCGCGGCTTCGGGTGTCCAGACGTTGACGGTGAGGTAGTCCTCCCCGCGGCTCCAACCTGCACCGAAGTAGGGGGACATGTCGACACTGCCGAGCTTGCGCTCGGACTGCGGCGCGTTGGGCCCGGGCACGGTGCCGTCTCGTACGCCGTCCCAGGACGCGTGCGGCTGCGGCGGCGCGAATCGGCCGGCGCCGAGAGGAGGGGCGGCGTAAGGGATGTTCAGGAAGGCGGTGGTGCCGCCCAGGCGCAGGCCGCGGACCGCCCCCTGGGCGGTGGTCACGACGGGGCCGGGGTCCGGGTGGGGGTGGTGGGGGTTCACGTGGTTCACAGTGGTGCCTTTCCGCGTGCCTCTGCCTTGTCTGCTGCTGCCGTGTCTGCTGCTGCCGTGTCTGCTGCTGCGTGGCCCACCACCAGGGCACCTGGCCGTGGTGGTGGGCCGGCGGGAGGTCAGAGCCGGTCGAACGGGGCCCACCGCTTGATGCCGAACGAGCCGCCGCTGCGTTCCACCTCCAGCGCGCCGTGTCCCGCGAAGTGGGCGGGCAGGACGAGTGCGTTGCTGTCGGCGGCCCAGCCGAGGATCTCCTGCCGGGTCCTGCGGGCCGCCGGCGCGTCCTCGCAGAAGCAGCTGTTGTGCTCCGGCCGCATGACTTGGAAGGGGGAGTGCATCAGGTCGCCGACGAAGACCGCGCGCTCGGAGCCGGAGGCCAGCATGACGACGCTCGATCCCGGCGTGTGGCCGGGTGTTGCCTGCAGACGCAGGTTGGCGTCGATCTCGTGACCGGATTCCCAGAGCAGGACCTGGCCGGCGGCGTGTACCGGCGCGACGCTGTCCTCGAAGACGTTCTGGTTGACCCCGCCGGCGATCTTCGGGTTGTTGGCCGGGTTCCAGAACTCGAAGTCGGCCTCGGGCATCAGGTACGTGGCGTTGCGGAAGGTGGGCACCCAGGTCCGGCCCTCCAGGCGGGTGTTCCAGCCGACGTGGTCGACGTGCAGGTGGGTGTTGACGACGATGTCGACATCGTCGGGGCGCACGCCTGCCCGCTCGAGGTTGCCGAGGAAGTCGAGATCCAGGTGGCCCCAGGACGGTGCGTAGGGACGCTCCTTGTGATTGCCGACCCCGGTGTCGACCAGGATGGTCTTGCCCTCGCTGCGCAGCACCCACGTCTGCACGGCGACCTCGCATATCCCGGTCTCGTCGTTGAGGAAGTCCGGGACGAGCACGGGCCGGTGTTCGACCCAGTCCTCCTTCGGCGAGCCCGGGAAGAATACGTCCGGGGTCATGCCGACCGGGCCGTGCAGCTCCTCGACCCGGGTCACCTCGACGTCGCCGAGCGTCATGTCACTCATGGTGTGTGCTCCTGTATTCGTATCGTTTCGTGGACGGGTCCTGCCGGTGGCGGCCGCTCGGGCGGGCACGCAGCAGTCTGGGATCGGTCGCGGTGGTGCAGGCGGCGCTGAGCACGTACACGTCCTTGCCGCGCAGCGCGACGGAGGTGGGGTTCTGCGGTCCGTGGCCGGTGTCCATGAGCGTGGTGGTAGTGCTGTCGGGCCGGATGCGCACGCTCTTGTCGGGGGCGTTGAGGCCGGCGAGGACCTCGTCGCCGCGGCCGGGTTCCTTCACTGTTTTCGGGCAGGCGGCAGCCGGGGTGCGGCCCCGTGGCCTGGAGGCGTTCCGGGAGAAGTGGCCGAGGGGTGTGGGGGCAGCCCGGTGGCGGGACGCTGTGGCGGATACGCAGGCTGCGGGCGCCCTCGGCCGACGAAGTGGCTCGCGTCAGGCGGTGCGGATCAGGCGGTTCAGGTCAGGCGGTGCGGGGTTCGGCATCCCGGCGCGGCTGGGCCGCTTCCGGCGGTGCGGTGCCATGGGCGAGCAGAGCGAGGGCTTCCGCGGAGGGGGAGCCGGGGGCAGCCGTGGCCACCACCAGGGACGGACCGTTGCCCTGCGGGCTCTGCAGTGTCTGCTGGGTGACGGTCAGTGCCCCGACCAGGGGATGGCGCATCTCGAAGTCGGCGGCATCGCAGATCAGGACCCGGTGATCGGCCCACATCGTGGCGAACTCCGGGCTGCGCATGGTCAGTTCGCCGATGAGCCCGGTCAGGAGGGGATCGTCCGGGTACCGGCCGGCTGTCAGGCGCAGATTGCCGACCACGGCCCTGGCCTTGGCGGACCAGTCGGCGTACAGCTCGCGGGTGTGCGCGTCGAGGAACACCAGCCTGGCCATGTTCGGCCGCCGGGCCGGTGTGTTGGGGCTGTCCGGATCGAGATGGCCGGCGAACAGCGCGTGACCTTGCCTGTTCCAGGCCAGGACATCGCTGCGACGGCCCAGGACGATGGCGGGTGTGCCCTCGATGGCCGCCAGCAGGGCGCTGGTCGCCGGGGTGATGCGCTCGGCCCGCGGCCGGGCCGCGGCTCTGCGCCGTTTCGGTGCGCGGGCGAGGTCGTGCAGATGGGCACGCTCGGATTCGTCCAGGCGCAGGGCGCTCGCTATGGCGTCGAGCACCTCGCGCGAGGCGTTCCGTGACTGGCCCTGCTCCAGGCGGGCGTAGTAGGGCGCGCTGATGCCCGCGAGCATCGCCAGTTCCTCGCGCCGAAGCCCCGGCACCCGGCGCCGCTCGCCGTAGGTCTGTAACCCAACGTCGTCGGGGCGCAGTCGGCTCCGGCGTGCCTGGAGGAACTCGGCGAGGTGCCCGTGCTTGTTCATGGGGTCGAGTATGCGCACCGCCGCCGGGGTGTGCCTCACCCTGCCGGGGTGGGGATCGGCGGGGTCCGGTCGCGCCCCCATACGCGCCCCTCCGGGCTGTTGCCGGGTTGGAGCCGGTTCGGCGTCGGCGCGGTGAAGCCCGGTCTTGATAGCGTCATCGGACGGGCAGGGGCACGACAAACGAGCCAACGGGGGCGGTGTGGCGCGGGCCGGCACGGTGCGGTGGATGTCATGGACGGCGGCGGTTGTCGCCCTGTCCCTGGTGGCGTCCTGGATCTGGTGGCGCGAGAGCGGAACGGCGGCCCGCTGGCGTTTCGAGAAGGCGATGAAGACGTACTGCGGCGGCCTTCTCGCCCACGAGCGGAGCGAGCTGTACGACGGGTTGTGGCACGAGACCGACCTGCGGTTGGACCAACGGTACGGGTCTGAAGCGCACCGTTGCATGCTCGGGCTCACGGACGTGACGGTCGTCCGCGTGACCCGGGACAACCTCCGCACCCTGAACCTGGACAGAGTGCTGCTGCCGTTGAAGGGCGATCGGCTGCCGGTTCCTCTGCCGGGCGGCTGGCGGGGAGTGACCACCGGACATTCGATCCGGATCGTGTCCGACTGCCGGGGTGGCGATGCGGCAGTCGCCGTCACCATCTCCCCGTATTTTCCCAGTGGCCAGCGTGAACGGCCCGAGGACGGCTGGTTCGGTATGGACGAGGAGTGGGTGCGGTTCGCCACCGCCACCGTCGTCAAGGCCGCCGACCGCTGGAACTGCGTTGTCGAGAAGGGCGCACGCGTCACGGAACTCCCGGCTCCGGCGGGGCCACGGGACACCGGGCGGGCCGAAGGCACGTGCGCCGGTCTGCCGTTCGCCCGCGACAAGCGGTTCGACACGGTGACGGAAACACCGACGAGCGCTTCGGCGGTCAGTGAACGCTGCGAAGTCAGCGGCGAGTTGGGCCCCTTCAACACCCCATACGTCCTCGCGGCCGACTTCGGCCCCTTCGCGGAACGCACGCGGCGGAAGCAGGAGGCGTACGGGGAGGCAGGGCGGACGAAGTACTCGATGTGGGCGACCGCCCACTGCCCCGGCGACCCGGCTCGCGCCCACCTCTCCGTGTCCATCCCTCCGGAAGCGAGCGTGGAGTACCACATGGACAAGGAGAACGAACCCCGCGAGGAGACCTTCGGCCTGCCGGCGCTCACCGAGTTCGCCAAGCGGTCGGCGGACCGGCACGGCTGCACGGACCTGCGACTCCCCCGGTAGCGGCTCCGGAGGACCCCTCCCGAACCCGTGTCCCCGCCCTTCGGTCGTGGGCGTTCGCCGGCCTTGCCTGCGTGCGGACGCTGGGGCTTGGAGTGCCGACGGTCCCGGGGCAGCGAGCGGAAAGCGCTCAAGGACGGCTTGACGGCCGGGAGTTGGGCCGTTACCGTGCCAGCGATCCGGAATCTCGCGCACCGTTCGCAATATCGAACCACCGACGCCATCCGGCAGCCGGCCCCGCGTTTCCCGGCACTTCACAGGGCAGACCGAGGCAGCATCTGCGTTCACCACCGCCATGAAGGCACATTCCGCGATCACGTCTACGCATGGGAACGCTCCCAAGGCAATGCGCCGCAAGACAGGGAAAGGCACTCGGGGCAATACCGTCACCCACCCCCGCCCCATGCCATAACGGGGGGTGGGGAGACGGGGAATGACGTCGACCGCACCAGAAGACCCGAACGGCACAGACCAATACATCGGTTCAGGAGGAATCATGACGTTACGCCGGGATGAGCCCACGGCCAGCGGGCCGGAATCCCCGAGCCGGAGGTCTGTTCTGGCGGCGATGGGCGCCCTTCCGCTCCTCGCGGCGGCCCCGCCGGCCGCGGGAGCGTCCGGAGCACCGGCCGCGGCGGCCGCGCCGGCCGCTGACGTGATCGTCGACCCCTCCGCGGCGCGGCAGACGATCCGGGGCTTCGGCGGCATGAACCACACGGTCTGGATCAGCGACCTGACACCCGCCCAGAGGGACACGGCATTCGGCAACGGCGAGGGACAACTGGGGTTTTCCGTGCTGAGAATCCCCGTCCACGAGAACCGGGCCAACTGGAGCCGCGAGGTGGCGACGGCGAAGCGCGCGGTCGAGCACGGGGCGACCGTCATCGCGTCACCGTGGAATCCCCCCGCGCACATGACCGAGACCTTCGTCCGCGGCAACCAGACCAACGCGAGGCGGCTCCGCTATGACATGTACGGCGCTTATGCGCAGCATCTCAACGACTTCTCCGGGTTCATGGCGGACAACGGCGTGGACCTGTATGCGGTATCGGTGCAGAACGAGCCCGATTACGCCCAGGACTGGACGTGGTGGACCCCGAACGAGATGATCCGGTTCCTCCGGGAGAACGCCGGCTCGATCGGCACCAGGGTCATCGCCCCGGAGTCGTTCCAGTACGTGAAGAGCTTCTCGGACCCGATCCTCAACGACCCCCAGGCACTCGCCAACCTGGACATTCTCGGAGCTCACCTCTACGGAACCCCGAACCAGAACTTCCCCTACCCCCTCTTCAGGGAGAAGGGCGTCGGCAAGGAACTGTGGATGACCGAGGTCTACCACCCCAACAGCAGCGATTCGGCGGACCTCTGGCCCCAGGCGCTCGATGTGGGAGAACACATCCACCGGGCCCTGGTGGACGCCGAGTTCCAGGCGTACGTGTGGTGGTACATCCGGCGGAGCTACGGCCCTATGAGGGAGGACGGCCGCATCAGCAAGCGCGGTGCCTGCATGGCACACTTCTCGAAATTCGTCCGCCCGGGATATGTGCGGATCAATACGGCCGCGAACCCTCAGCCGAACGTCTACACATCCGCGTACACGGGCGGTGGCTCCAAGGTGGTCATCGTCGCCGTCAACAAGGGCGCCTCGCAGGTGAGTCAGACGTTCACCCTGACGAACACCACGGCGCCCAGCGTGTCGTCCTGGCTGACGGACGCCGGCAGAACCCTCGCCCCGCAGGGCGGGATCACCGTGTCGAACCGCTCCTTCACGGGCACGCTTCCGGCTCGAAGCGTGACGACCTTCGTGACCGGGTGAAGCGAACCACCCCGCTCCCGCGTTCTTCGGCGGCCGCCCGGTCCTGACCCCCACGACCCTGGCCAACCCCCGCTACGTCGGCGAAGTCTTCGGCGTGCTGAGGGACGCGGGTGTCGGCGTTCACCACTTCTCCCTCAAAGGTTTCCCCGGAAGATCCTGAAGCAACGGATCGGCGGGCGGAGCTTCTTCCCGGGCTATCCCGATCGGGAGGAGCAGGGCCGGCGCGGGGCCATGGACGGAATCGAGGCCTGCATGGCCGCTGCCGGCACCCTGCCCGGCAACACGGTCTTCCTGGACGGCGAACTGACCCCGCGGGAACTGGCTGATGCAGCGCTGACCCGTATCGGCCCAGGACGATGAGGGCCCCGCCCGGTGAGGAAGCGTTGGCGGTACCCGAGGCTTGCGAGTGGGCCGGGCTCCCCGTACAACACAGTCCGCAGGACCGGCCCGGGAGTGCTGGCGCCTATGCACTCTGCTGCGGGGAAGTTCAGTTCCGGCGGCGGGAGTTGACTCTCCACCCCTCGACGGCGGTGCGTGCGTGGCACGGCGGCGGTCCTCATCCCGCTGGCGACGGACACCGCGAGCAGTGCCCTGGAACAGGGCATCAGCCAGATGGTCGGCGACGTCTCCGACAACTCGGTGGACGAGCACAAGGAGAAGGTGGAGGACATCGTCCGGGAAGAGAAATTCAAGATCTACTCTGCGGGTGAGAGCATGGCCGAGGCGCCGATGGAGGCCTTCATGCGGCGCAATGGCGTGGATACCGACAGCGATTTCGGCCAGGACCTCAAGGAGTCCATGAGACTCGGCTACTCGACGGGCAACGAGCGCGAGAACCAGCAGGGCAACGACCCGGAGACGGGCTGAGGCCAGGGACGGGCCGAGGCGGGGCGGACGATGCCGAACGACGACGAAGGATGCTGATGGTTACCGTGACCAGTCGTAGAGGGACGCGAGGGCTCCTCTGTGCGGCCGTGGCTGGCACTCTGGTACTCGCCGTGGCGGGTTGCAGCGGAGGGGACGACGGGAGCGGCGGGAAGGAAGCCGACACCTCCGTGGCGGCCGAACGCCTCTGCGGCGGCAACGCCGTTTCCGCGGAGGCGGGCGAAGCTCTCCAAGTGATCATGGGCTCGGCACGGTTCGACCCATCCAGCGAGAAGTCCACGGTAGCGGCCGCCGCGAGGGAACTGAGCCGCAGGGACGATTTCGGCGGGGACATCTGCCGGATCTACCCGCCTGCCGACGCTCCGGTCAAGGAACTGCGGATCCGCTGGTACTGGGACGACAGCGCGCCGGACGACGACACCGCCGCGAAGTTCACCCTGCTGCCGATGGGCGAAAAGGCCGGCACCGCACCGGACGTCGCGTTCATCACCTTCGCCTGCCGCGCAGAGGAACTGACCGGCACCACGCCCCAACACATCACCATCATGGTCGAGCCCGGAGGCAGGCCCACGGAACCCGAGGGCGATACGGAGGAACTGGAGGCACTGAAGGACGCCCACGCCACCGTCGCCCACTCCTTCTCCCTGGCCATGGCGAAGGAACTGGGCTGCGAGGACAACGGCGGGCTGAAGGCCAAGCCGTCCCTGACTCCGGCGTAGACGGAAGGCGCGGGCCGGCAGGCTGATCCGGGCACTTCGGCGCTCCGGCCCGACGCGCGGGACCGGCAACAGGTGGGGGAATCGTCTTGCTCGTCTGGGTGAACGGTGCGTTCGGCAGCGGGAAGACGACACTGGTGGACGAGTTGCGCCGGCGATGGCCCGAGGCACTGGTCCACGACCCGGAGATGGTCGGTTACGTACTGCGGGAGATCGTGGAGGTGCCGACCGGCGACTTCCAGGATCTGCGGCTGTGGCGACGCCAGGTCGCGGACCTGGCGGTGGGCCTCGTCGAGGAGTACCGCCGCCCCGTTCTGGTGCCCATGACCCTGGTCAACCCGCAGTATGCCGGTGAGATCTTCGGCGTATTGAAGGGCGCGGGCATCACCGTCCACCACTTCTTCCTCCAGGTTTCCCGCGAGATCCTGGAGAAGCGGATCGACGGCCGGAGTTTCACCCCCCACGATCCCGAGCAGGACGAGCGCGTCCGGCGCTGGTGCAAGGACAGGATCGGACCGTGCACGGCCGCGGTCGATGTCCTGCCCGACAACACCGTGTTCCTGGACGGCGAGCTGCCCCCGCGGGAACTTGCCGGCCAGGTGCTAACACATATCGGTGCCGTCCCGGGCAGCTAGGTCATACGGCACCTCGATGCGGTCCTGTCGTCTGCCGCGGCCGGTGAAACCCGTCCCCGCCCAGCCGCGTCAGAGGACCGGACAGCCTGCCGCTCCGTTCGCCCGGGAGGTCACATGCGTGTCCGGACATCGCCCTCCGTCAGCCTGCTCGCCGCGCTTGCCATGACCGCCGCCGGCCTGGGGGCCGTCTCCGGTTGCGGCAGCGGAAAGGGGGCCGAGGACGGCGACGCGGAGGCACGGGCGCAGCGTGCCCGGCGGGTCGCCGCGGCCTGGGACGGGTCGGAGGCCGCCACCGCCTGGCGTGCCGGCTTCCACCCCATGGGCGACGTGATCCGGCTGCCGCGGGGCGGCCTGCGGAGCACGGCTGACGAGCAGGCATTCCGGGACCACCGCTTCGTCCTGGACGGGAAGTTGCTCGCCGCCTCGCCGAAGGAGGGCCGGGTGGCCTGGGCGAAGGGCGGTTCGCTCAACCGGCCGCTGGTGGGGGCGGAGGAGGCGTACAAGACCCTGTCGCGCGGTCGCGCCGGCGGACGGCCGCACCTGACGGTGACGGGGGCGGAGCTCGGGGAGATGAGCGTGGCCACCAGCCGCGGGCCGGCGGTGGTATCGGCCTGGCTGTTCCACCTGAAGGGGTACGACTCTCCCCTCAAGCAGGCCGCCGTCCTCCCGTCGGAACTTCCCCGGCCGCCGATCCGGCGGGCCGACGGCGTCCCCGGCTATCCGCTCGACCGGCTGGTCGAGGTCTCCGGCGACGGGCGATCCGTGACCGTGGTCGCGCTGCACGGAGTCTGCGACGACGGCCCCGTGGTGGACGTCCTGGAAACACACGGCAGCGTGGTGCTGTCGGCCTCCGTCAAGGGCCGCGAGGACACCGGGTACTGCACCAAGCAGGCCAAGATGCAGCAGGTGACGGTGAAACCGGACCGGCCCGTGGGCGACCGCGTCCTGCTCGACGCCCACACCGGCCGCCCCGTCCCCTACAAGCCACCGCACGGGCCGTCCCCGAGTTGGCGGTGATCCGCCGCTCGGCGTCCGCTCGGTGGCACCGGATGGTGGTGGAGCACGGGCACTGATGACGCGTGCGGGAGGGCAACACAGGTGGACGAGTCGCGTCCGCGACGGTCCGACGCACTGGTCCGTGACCCGGAGATGGCCGGCTTCGTGCTTCGGGAGATCGTGGACGTGCCGACCGGCCACTCGGCTGTGGCGCCCGCGAGTCGCCGACCTGGCGATAGGGCTCGTCGAGGAGTGCCGGCCGACCGGTCCTGGTCCCCATGACCGGCCGGCCCCCGAACGGTGGCGCCGGAATCAGGTCGGGTCGCCCTCCAGGTCCACGCGCGTGGCCAGTTCTCCCGCCGCCCACATCTCGCGGGCGCGTTCCAGGCACTCCTCCTCGGACTCCACTTCGTCCGCGAGCCGGAGACCGATGACATTGTTGATCTCGTCCGCCCTGTTGTCCGCGTCGGAGCCCGGGCGGCCGAGTTCGTGCGCGTCGCCCATCGCGACGGCGAACTCCTCGCCCAGCCTCTTCTTGAGCAGGCACTGCCAGTACACGTGGCGTACGGCGTTCTGCTCCTCCGCGTCCGTCATGTGCTCGACGACCTGGAACACCCTGCGGTGCACCCCGAGCCAGTGGAAGAGATTCCCGGGGTACCGGAGAATCACCTGGTACTCCTCGTAGGAGATGTTCTTTCCGACCAGGTAGACGTATTTCCGCAGTGCGGAGAAGCCTTCCTCCTGGAGATCCTTCATCACCTTGGACAGGATTCCCGCGGCTTCCGCCATGTTCCGTGACACGGCGTCCTTGGTGCCCGAGTTCGAGAAGCCCAGCCATCCGACTCCGGTGACGGCCAGGATCAGGAATCTGGTGGCCAGGTTCAGCGGGAAGGGAACCATGAGCGTGATCGCCGCCACGGCCAGATAGGCCGCGACCTGGCCCCCGCTGATGTCCCGGGGGGCGATGCCCTGCGTCCCGCCGAGCTTCTGCCAGGTCTCCACCATGGTGTCGAAGACGTCCTCGCTCGGCACGGTGTTGCATTCGCAGCGGAATCCGGTGCCGCTCGGCGCGCTCATGTGCATGGTCCAGTTGCCCGGTTGCGGGTCCTTGATGATCAGGCACCGGATCGAGGACCCGGACATCATGACGAAGGTGCCGGCGTCCTGGACCTCGTGGTCGTAGGTGGTCCCGCCGGGGTCCTGGAGGGTCATGACGACTCCCTCGGGGAATTCCACCGAGTCGTCGTCCCGCATGACCGCCGAGTAGAGGTACGGAGTGCCCTCCCTGACGAGCATCGAGGTCGTCAGGTTCACCATCGCCACATTGTCGCCCTGCGAAGGGATGGTGCCGATCAGGCAGTAGGAGCAGTCGTTGGACCCCAGGGCCTGCGTGACCAACGCCGGCACGGTGCGCGGCTCGTTGCTGACGTCGAAAAGGCCGTAGAGGCCGCCGATTCCCTGGTCGTCGATTTCCGTAGGCTGGTCGAAATACTGGCCTTCGATGAGCGCCGGGGTCTGCCTCGCGCCGGCTTTCCAGTCGTCACTCAGGGAAAGCCCCCACAGGCGCGACCGGTACCGCGTATACCCGGACGGGCCGCCCTCCTCCGCTTCCATGTGGCCCCAGTACCAGGCCGGGGCATCGACCGACTCGAGGACGTCGAACTCCCCCCAGAGTCCCAGAGCGCCCTTGTCGACGATGCGGGTCGGCCTGTTGAAGTACTGCCTCTTGATCACCGCCGGGGAGCGCTGGGCGACGTCCACCCAGTCCGCGCCGTCGGGGATGTTCCACAGCCGGGCCGAGAACTGCCGCACACCGGGCCGGATGATGCCGTCGTCCTTGAACTGAAGGGCGTCGGTCGAGAAGCCCAGGAAGCCGACGGAGTCCCACAGGCAGTGGCTGGCCACCACGGTCGGTGGCTGCGTGACGGGCTCGGGCTCGGGATGGCCGGAGGCGCGGTAGAGGGCCTTGATGATGCTCTTGCCGTTGTCCCAGACGTCATTGGAGAGTTCCCAGATGATGACGCCCTGGGCTCCCACGTTCTGGAGGAAGTCGAGCTTGGTGACGGCGGTGTCCGGGGTCTCGAAATGGATGTTGTGGGCGTACGGGTAGTCGCCCGGAGGCAGGGGTTCGTTGAGGGCGGGCCGGGGGGTGCTTCCGGGCACCTTGATGTTCGCCTTCCCGGCTTGATGAGCGTCCGGGAACGCGTCCAGGATTTCCTTGTACCGCAGCACCTTGTAGCCCGGGGGGACCTCCCCGGTCAGGTCGTCCGGGTCCTTGGCCGCGGCGAAGTCATAGCCGTAGACCGGCACTCCTGCCGCGATCTTGTCGCGGGCCACCTTCTGCCCCGCCCCCTGATGGTTCACGAAGAGAGGGTTCGTCCAATACCAGAGAGAGTCCTCGACGGACAGGATCGGATTGTTCTCGATGTTGTCCGCTTCCGTGGAGGAGCCGCCCGTTCTGGGGCCCGGCCAGCCGCCGTGCTGTTCGGGAAGGTACGTCTCCTGGTAGACATCCGACTCGCGAACGCCCGAGGTGTCCTCGCTACGGATCTTGAGCAGGGCGGAGTGCGGGCCCACCGGAGACCGGTCCCACGAGCCGGTGAAGTCATAGGTCATGACCCCGAGCCAGTCGACGTGGTCGGCGACCTCGGGATCGTAGTTGTTCCCGTACCAGGAGGTGCCGAAGACGGCCGCCGACACGATCTTGTCGGGCATGGCCTGCTTCAGCCTCTGGGCGAACAGCGTCAGGCCCCGTCCCGCGGGATGCGGCCCGTCGCTCTTCGTCCGGCCGCCCTGGTCCGGCTCGCCGGGCCTGCCCCACCAGCACTCCAGATCGAGGTCGACGCCGTCCAGGCCGTTGGCGGTGACGAAGTCCACCACCTTGCGCACGGCCTGTTCGAGTTGCGGGGCGGCCGGATCGTTCCCGACGGCCGTCATCAGGTCCAGGAAGGCGTAGTCGTTCGCGCCGCCCAGCGCGACCATGATCTTGGTGTTGGCCAGATGTGCGGCGATGACCACGTCCGGGAGGATGGTCCCGACGTCCGCGACCGACGTGGGGTCGAACTCGCCGGGGTTGGTCTCGCTGAACGTCAGGAACGCGATGATGCCGTGCGTGATGTACTGATACATCTCGCCATTGCCGTAGTCGAATCCGTCCGCTGTGCGCCACGTCGGGATGTAGGCGATGACTTTCGACTGCTGGGCGGGCGTGTTCGAGGTCTCGTCGTACAGTTCGTCGAAGAACCGCCAGCCATTCGTGTTGGCGTCCCCCACCCCCGGCTCCGCGGCCCAGAAGGCGGCACGGAAGATGTTGCCCTTGTACTTGGTGACGGCCCCTGCCTGATAACCCTCGGGTTTCGCGACCCATTCGGGAACGTCAGGGTAATCCGACGAAACACCCACTGAAAACCCACTCCCCTGCTGTGGAAACCACTGTGCTGTGGAAGAAGCGCACCCGCTCAACGAGGCTGATCCGGCGATGAATCCGGCGCCGCCGGTGGCCGCCCCTGCATCCGCCCCATTCCCCCCGGAAGCATTCGTGCGGCAACGGCAACGGCCAGTCAAGCAGAGCCTTCCTCATCGGCCCAGACCAGAATCAGCCGTCAACAATCTCCTCGGATTTCCAGCCACATGAATGCCGTGGGTCTTCGTGCCGGTCTTTGCCCGGGGGAACGCATGTCCGCTTCGAAGGCCCCAGTCCTTTTGGGCACTTCCCGGCAAGAAAAAGTACCCGGCGCACCACACGAACAGCCGGACAGCTCATGACCCCGCGCTTTCACCAGGCCAACCGTCCGGCAGACGGCCGGCGAACAGAAAGTGAAGCCTTACCGTTCCGGCGGCAGCGGTGTGCCGTCCGGAATCAGCTACGCCTTCGTCGATGCGGCCACGCCCGCACAGCGTCGGCAAGAGCAGGCCGCTGTCCTCCCTTCGAAACTCCCCCGCCGCCGATCGGGCGGGCCTGTCCGGTGATCCGGCCGGGCCACCGGACAGGCGGCGGTCAGCGCGAGTGGCTCACGCCTTTCTGCGGGTGATCGCATGGGTGATGGCCAGTGCGGCCGCCAAGAAGCCCGCGGCGACGGCGAGCAGGACGCTCGTGGTGACCAGGGCACCCGCCGAGTCCGGCGCGTTCTGCAGGTGGGTCAGCATGATGTTGACCGGGGAAACGCCCTTGCCCAGCAGCACGGCCAGCAGAAGCAGCAGGACGGCGACCAGCGCGTAGCCCTGCCGCCGGAACACGAGCCGTGAGCAGAGCAGCCCGATGGCCATGCCGGTGACGGCGGAGGTGAGTTGGGCCATGGTCCCCAGGGCCAGGTCCGCGAGGCCGGGTGTGCGGGCCCCGAACAGCAGCGGCAGCGCCAGACCGGCAGCCGTCAGCAGCAGGCACCACACGGCGGCCGTCCCGGCCGTCGCGAGCAGGACGCGCAGATGGCTGCCTGCGCTGACGACGACGATCGAGCGGTGCGGCTGGTCCTCGAGACCGGTCAGGGCCATGGTCAGCCAGACCGAGCACAGAAGCATGGCGCCGGCCACCGAGGAGTAGGTCGCGGTGAGCGGTCCGGTGTCACTGCTCGTCAGCACGGCCACCAGGCCGATGAACAGCAGCAGCGGCGCGAGGTAGCGCTGGGAGAGCAGCATCACCGTGAACGTGTAGCGGACCAGGGCGATCACAGGGCTGTCCCCCTCGTATCGGCCCGGGTACCGGGCTCGTCCGCGGCCTCGGCCAGGCCCGCCACCGACCACCGGTGCCGCAGCGCTGTCAGCAGCACGGCGTCCGAGTGCTCCCGCGCGACCCGCAGGACGACCGCATCGCCCCGCCGGGCGGTGCCTGCCACGCCCGGCAGCGCGGGCCAGTTCACCTCGGCCGGTATGACACCCGTGGGCGGCGCGGTCAGGACCAGCTCGACCAGTGAGGTGCGAATCCCGGTGTGCGGACCGCCACGCCAGGTCACCCGGCCGTCGCTGATGGCGTAGACACCGCCGGCGTGCGCCTTCAGGACCGCCTCGTGGTGGTCGGTGAAGACCACCGCCCCGCCCTGGGAGGCCACTTCGCCGATCAACTCGGCCAGGACACCGTGGGCCGAGGCGTCCAGACCCGACCAGGGTTCGTCCAGGACCAGCAATTCGGGCCGGACGAGCAGGGCCTGGGCCAGCGCCACCTTCTGCGCGTTGCCCTTCGACAGCGTCCGCAGCGACGCCTCCCGGCCGCCCACCAGGGACAGCCGCTCCAGCAGGTGACCTCCTCGGGCCCGGGCGGCGGCAGTCGGCAGGCCACGGATGCGGCCCATGTGGGTGAGGTAGGAGAGAGCCGGGATGCGGTCATGGGCGGTGAAGCGGTCCGGTACGTAGCCGATGTTCGGCGGCCGGCCCGACACGGTCCCGGAGGTGGGCCGCGAGAGTCCCGCGAGGATTCTCAGCAGGGTCGACTTCCCCGAACCGTTGCCGCCCACCACCGCGAGGACATCGCCGGCCGAGACCCGCATGTCCACGTCGCTGAGGACCCACCGTCCCCTGCCGTAACGCTTGCCGACCGCCTCACAACGTAACAACTCGACTCCTCGATGTGGCCTGCGCGTTGAAGCTCTGGTGGGGTTCTCGACCGGGCGCCGGCCATGCATGCGACGCCGAGGCCGGCAAGCCCCTTTCGCCCGCACCGGGCACGCCCTCCCCGTCGCGGGCCGAGCACTCGTGCGAAGCCGTGATCCCTCACCGAGCATTCTCCGTCGTGGGCGTGGCGTGAGTCTTCGCGCTTCGCGGCTCGGCTCAGCCGGTTCTCGCGGATCGGTCCAGGGCGTCGAGGTAGGCGGAGAGCCGGCCGGCGGCGTACAGCTGGGCCGTTCCGCGGGACGTGAGGTCGCGCCGCCATCCTTCCAGGGTGGCGGCCAGCGCTTCGAGGCTGCCGGCGTCGCGGAGTTCCCCGAGGACGGTGGCGATGGTGGCCAGGGCCTGGCCTCCCCGGCGCAGCAGGTGCGCCAGTTCGGCGTCGCGCACGTCCGGCGCGAGGTACTGGCGGTGCCCGGTGCGGGGGTCACGTCGCGGGGTGAGGACGCCGGCGCGTTCCCAAGCACGCAGGGTGGCCGGGTTGAGCCCGAGATGGCGGGCGAGTTCACCGATGCCGAACGGCGCCCGGGTGCCGGCCGCCGCGGCGGTCGCGGAGGTCGCGGAGGTCTCGGCCGGAGTGGCGGTCGCGGCCGGGGTGGCGGTCGCGGCCGGGGTGGCCGTCGCGGTCGGAGTGACGGCTCCGAGCGACGAGAGCGCCGCTTCGACGGTTCGCAGTGTGGCGCGGTCGCGCGCCAGGAGTGCGTGCCCCTCGTCGACGCACTCCAGGGCTTCGTCGAGCCGGCCGCCGGTGACGGCCCGCATGATGCGCCGGCTCGCCGAGTGGCCGAAGGCGGGGACGAGCGCCAGGTGGGCCGCGAGCCCGGCGGCATGGGTGGCGGTGTACTCCCGGTATCCGGTCGGGCCGCGGTGAGCCGGCGGGATGATGCCGGCGTCCTCGTAGTTGCGGACCGCCTGCGTGGAGAGGCCGTGCCGGCGGGCCAGGTCCACGGGCCGCATCTGACCTCCGGTTGAGGGTTCGGCACCCAAGGAGGCGGAGACTTCGTCGCAGAGTCTCCACCGGGCGTTCAAGGATACGATTCAGGGGCATGGCACAGAACAGGCACACCGTGTCCGGGGACTTCGACCTGACGCTGGACGAACTGCGCGTCGTGGCGCGTTACGCGGTCCGGCACGCGGAGGATGTCCTGCCGGTCTTCGAGCAGGCCGTTCCCGGCGACCCGCGCCCCCGTGAAGCGATCGACGCGGCCTGGGAGTTCATCAACGGCGCCAACCGGACGGCACTGCAGCGCGTCACCTCCCTCGACGCCCATCGAGCCGCCCGGTCCGCGCCCTCCGAGGCCGCCCGCCTGGCCGCACGATCCGCCGGTGATGCCGCGTCGGCCGCCTATCTGCACCCCATCGCCCGGGCCCACCAGGTCGGGCACATCCTGCGGGCCTCCGCGAGCGCCGCGCGCGTCGGGGAGCTGGAGTCGGGCGGAGACCCCGCGATCGGGGACGCCCTGCTGGAACGGTCGCGGCAGCGTGCGACACCGGTGCTCATCGACGTGCTCCGCCGCTACCCGCCCGCGACAGGCGGCAGCAGTCGCGTCGCCCGGCTGATGAGCGCGCTGGACCATTCCCTGCGCCTGGCGGCCGGCCGGCCGCCGGGCCCTACCGCGGGGAGTGGCGCCGAGGCGCAGAGGACGGGGAGCGCGTCGTGATCCTCCCGAAGGTCCGCGACCCCCGCTTCGTGACGATCCGCCGCGGGGGGACTCTCACGGACGCGGATCACCGTCTCCTCGCTCTCTGGGCCGCCTCCTGCGCGGAGCACGTGCTCGGCCTCTTCGAGTCGGCCCGGCCCGGGGACCCGCGACCGCGCCGGGCGATCGGGCACGCCCGGGCTTGGGCGCGGGGCGAGGTGACGATGATGCGGGCCCGCGCGGCGGGCGGTCATGCGATGGGAGCGGCCAGGGACCTGCGCGGGGCGGCACGGCATGCCGCGTACGCCGCCGGTCAGGCCGGGGCCGTCGCCCACGTCGCCGCGCACGAACTCGGCGCGGCCGCCTACGCGGTCAAGGCCGCGCGGGCCGCGGCGCCGGAGGGCGAGAGCGAGGCGGCGGGACGACTCGAGTGCCAATGGCAGCGCGATCAGCTCCCGGCGGCGATCCGCGAGCTCGTCCTGGACGACCAGCGGCTGCGCAACGACATCTGCTGGTCGGTGTTCGACTGCTGAGGCCGGATGCGAGGCCGGGACTGTGTACGGCCCGCCGCCTCCCGGGGAGGCCGGCCCTCCGGCCACGGGCCGCGACCCCGTCAGGTGACGCGGGAAGGCGGGCGCGTGCCGTCGGTGCGTCACCGGCGGGCGTTGAGCCGGGCGGCCTGGCGGGTCAGGTGGTCGCGCTCGGCGAGGTTGGGTGCCTGGCGGGCCGCCTCGGCGTACAGCCGTGCCGCCGTCGCCAGGTCGCCGTCGCGCTCGTGGAGGTACGCCGCGACCGCGGTGTACCGGGGGATGCGGTGCCCCCTGCTCGAAGACTTTGTGGCGGAGGCGTCGTCCACTGCCGCGAGTGCGGCCAGGCCGGCGCGCGGTCCGTCCGCCTCGCCGACGGCGACCGCGCGGTTGAGCCGGACGACGGGACTGTCGTTCAGGCGTACGAGTTCGTCGTACCACTCGACGATCTGCACCCAGTCGGTCTCCCCGGCGGTGGGCGCGTCGGCGTGCAGGGCCGCGATGGCGGCCTGGGCCTGGAACTCGCCCAGCCGGTCGCGGGCGAGAGCCGCCTGCAGGATGCCGATGCCCTCGGCGATCGACGCGGTGTCCCACCGCCCGCGGTCCTGCCAGGCGAGCGGCACGAGGCTGCCGTCGGGCGCGGTCCGGGCGGCGCGCCGGGCGTGGTGAAGCAGCATGAGAGCGAGCAGCCCCGCCACCTCGGGGTGGTCGATCGCGGCGGCGAGCTGCCGGGTGAGGCGGATGGCCTCGGCGGCGAGGTCGACGTCGCCGGAGTAGCCCTCGTTGAAGACCAGGTAGAGGACGCGCAGCACGGTGGCGACGTCGCCGGGACGGTCGAACCGCACGCCGGAGACGGTGCGTTTGGCCCGGCTGATGCGCTGGGCCATGGTGGCCTCGGGCACCAGGTAGGCCCGGGCGATCTGACGGGTGGTCAGCCCGCCGACGGCGCGCAGGGTGAGCGCGACCGCGGAGGACGGCGTCAGCGACGGGTGGGCGCACAGGAAGTAGAGCTGGAGCGTGTCGTCCACCGCGGGCGCGGCTCCGGGCGCCGGCTCCTCGTCGAGGAGCTCCTCGCGCCGGCGGCGGGCGGCGTCCGCCCGGGCCGCGTCGAGGAACCGGCGCCAGGCCACGGTGACCAGCCAGCCCTTCGGGTCCCGTACGGGCCGCCCGCCGCCCGAAGAGCCCGAGGAGCCCGAAGAACCCGAAGCGTCGCCGGAACGCGGGGAGTTCGGGGAGTTCGCGGAGCCGTTCGCCGGCCAGGTGCGAAGCGCCTCGACCAGCGCTTCCTGCACGGCGTCCTCGGCCGCCGCGAAGTCGGCTCCGCGGCGGACGAGGATCGCGATGACGCCCGGTATGAGGCTCCGGAGGAGGACCTCGTTCACCTCAGGTCACTCCGTGACGGTGGGCGGCGCGGTCAGGAACGGGCGCACCTCCAGCCACTCGTGGATCGGCTTGCCGCCCTTGCCGGGGGCGGCCGACAGTTCCCCGGCCAGCTCGACGGCGCGGTCGTAGCCGTCGACGTCGATCACCATCCAGCCGGCGATGAGGTCCTTGGTCTCGGCGAACGGGCCGTCGGTGACCGGCGGGCGGCCCTCGCCGTCGTAGCGGACCCACGCCCCCTCGGGGGCCAGCGCCTGGCCGCCGACGAACTCGCCGGTCTTCTCCAGCCGGTCCGCGAAGTCCTGCATGTACTGCATGTGGGCCGAGATCTCCTCCGGCGTCCACTGGTCCATGGGTACGTCGTTGACCGCGGCCGGCGCGCCGCGGTAGTGCTTGAGCAGCAGGTACTTGGCCATCGTGTCTCTCTCCTCAGAGCGGGTGCGGCCCATTGTGGTCGCGTTCACCACGGGGACGGAGCCGGTCGCCGGTTCTCGACATCGCCGGCGGATTTTTTTGCCTCGGGTGGACCAGCCGAGGTGAGATGCCCCGCGGTGTCCGGGATGCCGGCGCACGTTTCAGCGGCCGGCATCGCGGGCCTCTCACCTCACGACGGTCCTCACGCCGCTCCGTCCGCGGTGCGGTGCAGCGTGAACCAGAACCAGAACCGGAACGTCGAGGTCGACGACCGCCACCCGCCAGCCGTGCCGGGCCGGATACACCGCGTTGGTCCCGGTGCCGCAGCCGAGTTCGAGGGCCCGCCCGGGCGCCGGCGCGCCGGGCCCCTCCACCAGGGCGACAAGTTCGGGCGGCGTGACACCGGCGTTCCGGGCATAGACCTTCGTGAGGATCCGCCCGAACAGGGCCCGGTCCGAGGCTTCGGACGCCGACCCGTCGCCCATCCATCACGACACCCTGGTGTCCTGGAGCAGCGCGACGAAGCCTTCTTCGTCCTCGGGGACGTGGGGCTCCGGAAGCAGTCGCTCGGTGCGCAGAGTCGGGGTCACGGACCCCGCCGCCTGCCTCGCAACGCCGGGGCCGGTACACCCGTCCGGATGCCTCACGGCGTCCCCAGGCCGCTGAAGCCGGCGAGGCGGGGCGAGACGGTGACGGGGAAGGACGCGCCGCCGGGGGTCTTGAGGGCCGCCACGATGTCGTGGTCCGGTGCACCGAACACCTCGAAGTGCTGCACGGTGCAGTGCTCCATCACCTCGCGGATGTACGGGTCCGCCAGCCGCCAGTGGGTGCGGATCGCCTCGGAGTCGCGGTAGAGCTGGAAGCTGTGCGCGAGCATCCGCTCCTCGTCGAGGAAGACCTCCACCATGAGCTGGGGGCCGTGCTCGTGCGCGAAGCCCACGGCCTGGGCGATGGCGCGCCGGAAGCCGTCGAGGTGGCCGTCGGTGATGCGCATGGTGTTGCGGAAAAGGATGGTGCCGCTGTCTGTGATCTTCATGCCTCGAGCGTTGTACGTGAACCGGAGCTGAGGTCAAGGACGCGGGCCGGCCCGGGGCACGGGGACGGAGCCGGCGACGGTGCCGGGACCCACTGCGCGAGCGGCCGGCCGGGCAAGGTCAGGGGCTGACGACGAGGTTGCTCGCGCGCAGGGACTCCACGAGGGCCGCAGGCGCCAGTCCCCCGATCCGCCGCGCCACAGCCGGATCGGGGCCGACCGTGCCACGGCCGCCGGGCACCACGAGGGTGTGGGCCTCCCCGACGCGGCCGAGCTCGCCGTCGGGCAGGGGACGGACCGCACAAGACGAAAGGCAAGGAGATCGGCTCTCCTTGCCACTCTCAACGTATAGCGCACGGGGGGCCTTGCGGCAAGGCCCCGGTCGTGCTGCAGAATCTCCGCCCGAGGCCGGAACCTGCGGAAATCGGGGATACGCGGACTACGTACAGCTTTGTGCGCAGGGGACACCGGAGAGCACCGGACGACGTGCGACGTGCCCGGTGCCCGACCGCGCCGAGCGGCCGGCCGAGATACAGCCTTGTCGAAATGGGGGGTTTCATGATTGACGTGATCATCGCCGGTGGCGGACCGACCGGCCTGATGCTGGCCGCCGAGTTGCGGCTGCACGGCGTGCAC
Organism: Streptomyces sp. MNU89; assembly: GCF_020982505.1. Classification (NCBI taxonomy): domain Bacteria; kingdom Bacillati; phylum Actinomycetota; class Actinomycetes; order Kitasatosporales; family Streptomycetaceae; genus Streptomyces; species Streptomyces sp. MNU89. Next base: position 1,775,198 of record NZ_JAJKLL010000001.1, read on the forward strand.
GTGGTCGTGGTGGAGAAGCTGGCCGAGCCGACCGCGCACTCCCGCGCGCAGGGCCTGCACGCCCGCAGCGTCGAGGTGATGGACCAGCGCGGCCTGCTGAAGGAGTTCCTCGCGCTCGGCAAGAAGTACGCGGTCGGCGGTTTCTTCGCGGGCCTCGGCACGTCCTGGCCCGAGCGGCTGGACACCGCGCACTCGTACGTCCTCGCCATCCCGCAGGTGGTCACCGAGCGCCTGCTGACCGAGCACGCCACCGGGCTCGGGGCCGAGATCCTGCGCGGCCGCGAACTGACCGGGCTGAGCCAGGACGAGGACGGGGTGACCGCCGAACTGGGAGACGGGTCACGGCTCCGCGCGCGCTATCTCGTCGGCTGCGACGGCGGCCGCAGCACGGTGCGCAAGCTGCTCGGCGTCGGCTTCCCCGGCGAGCCCAGCCGGGTCGAGACGCTGCTGGGCGAGGTGGAGGTGGGCGTCGGACCGGAGGAGCTGGCCGCCGTGGTGGCGGAGGTCCGCAGAACGCAGTGGCGGTTCGGCACCATGCCCCTGGGGGACGGGGTGTACCGGCTCATCGTGCCGGCCGAGGGAGTGGCCGAGGACCGCACGGCCCCGCCGACCCTGGAGGAACTCAAGCGGCAGGTGCGGAAGTTCGCCGGTACCGACCTGGGCGTGCACTCACCGCGCCGGCTCTCCCGCTTCGGTGACGCCACCCGGCTGGCCGAGCGCTACCGCACCGGCCGGGTGCTGCTGGCCGGCGACGCGGCGCACATCCACCCGCCGACCGGCGGACAGGGGCTCAACCTCGGCGTCCAGGACGCGTTCAATCTCGGCTGGAAACTGGCCGCCGAGGTCCGCGGCTGGGCACCGGAAGGGCTGCTGGACAGCTACCACACCGAACGGCACCCGGTGGCTGCCGCCGTGCTCGACAACACCCGCGCCCAGATGGAGCTGCTGTCCTCCGAGCCGGGCCCCCGGGCCGTGCGCCGGCTGCTGGCCGAACTGATGGAGTTCGAGGAGGTGAACCGGTATCTGATCGAGAAGATCACCGCGGTCGCGGTCCGCTACGACTTCGGCGAGGGCCATGAACTCCTCGGCCGGCGGCTGCGGGACGTGCGGCTGCGGCGGGGGCGCCTCTACGGGCTGATGCACGGCGGCCGGGGGCTGCTGCTTGACCAGACCGGCCGCCTGTCGGTGGCCGGCTGGGAGGACCGGGTGGACCACGTCGTCGACGTCATCGACGCCGGCGAGGAACTGGACGTCCCCGCGGTGCTGCTGCGGCCGGACGGCCATGTGGCGTGGGTCGGCGACGACCAGCGGGACCTGCTCGGCCGGCTGCCCCAGTGGTTCGGGGCCGCGGCCGGCTGAGCACGCCGCGGCGTTCCGCCCCGGGAGGGCGGGACCCGTCGGGCGGGGCTCCGGCGGGGTACCACGCCTGCCGCGAGCCGATGCCGACCACCGCGGAAGAATGGAGCAGAGGAACAGCGGAAAGCGGCTGCACGGCGGGCGTCCTCCTGAGAGTGATGGCGGGTCCGGCAGTGGTGCCATGTGCAGGGACCGGGGCGGCGCGCCATCCCGGGCGGCGCCCTGCCATGGCTTCCACCGAGTCCGGCCTTCAACGCGTCCCGCCCTCCTACCCCCGCGTCACTCTCCCCGGTACATCCGCCACAGGTCGACGAGTTCGACGTCGCCGCGCCGGCCGGCCTCGCGGCGCAGGTCCTCGGTGAAGCCGGAGCGGGCGAAGAGCAGGAGTTTGGGCAGTGCCCCCACCCGGGCGCTCGGCAGCAGCCCACGCAGGTGTTCCAGCCGTTCCAACTGCGGCAGACCTACGGGGGTGGCGGTCCCCTTGGCCTCACCGATCGCGGTGATCCGCTCGGGCCCGAACGCTGGTGACTCCGCCACCACGAGATCCAGCTCGTGCCCGCGGCGGTGCTCCCGGCAGGCGATCTCGGTCGGGCGCACCCAGGTTGCCCGGCCGCCCAGGCTCTCTGGTGCGGCGTGTTCGAAGCACCACCGGCGGGCCAGTTCCTCGAAGTGCGGGCCGTAGATCTTCCCGGCGACGGTGTCGGCGTTGTCCGCCCAGACCCGGTCGGCCCGGCCCACCACCAGCTCCGGCTCGTGCCGCTGGATCAGCAGCTGGTACAACCGCACCGCGGGCTCGGCGACCCGGAAAACACTGCGCTTGTCTCTTATGGCGTCCTCGACCTGCTCCAGCAGGCCGATGTCCCGGAGCCCGGAGAGCAGGTGCGCCAGCGCGCCGCTCGGCCGTCCCAGGAGACCCCCGATCTCCGACCTGCGGTGATGCCCGGCACTGACCGCCGCCAGGACCGCCGCGTACGAGGTCGGATTCGAGATCGAGGGCTCCTCACGCAGCAGCAGCCCGCCTTCGCGGAACATGGCGGAGGCCGGGTTGAGCAAGCGGCGGGCAACCCACCCGTCGAAGTCCGCGAGGTCCGCCGGCCCGGTACCCCCGCACATCTCCTTGTACGCCGGGGTCCCGCCCACCAGCGCGTGGAGCCGGAACGCCAGCTCCGGGTCGTCCTCCACGCCCCAGAAGGAGGCCGCCTCCCGGAACCGGAAAGGCCGTACCACCAGCTCCATGCTCGCCCGCCCGCGTAGCGGGGCGCCTCCGCCCAGCAGCTGCGCCATCGTGGTCAGCGCGCTGCCGCACAGGATCAGCCGGGTCCGGGTGTGCTCCTTGGCATGGCTCAGCGGGCTGAGAGCCTGCTGCAGATAGGAGGGCAGGGCGGGGGACGCCGACACCAGATACGGAAACTCGTCGATCACCACTGGCACCGGGGCGTCCTCACCGATCCGCAGCAGCTCGTCCAGCGCCTCCCGCCAGTCGGCGAACAGCACCGGCCGCCGCAGCCCGCGGAACGCCGAGTACGCCGAGCCCAGATCCGCGAGATTCTGTGCCTCGCTCTGCTGCGTCGCCGCGAAGAGAAAACCCCGCGACTGGCGCGCCAGCAGCTCCAGCATCAGCGTCTTCCCCTGCCGCCGCCGCCCGTACACGAGCCCCAGCGAGGCACCCTGCTGCTCCGACGCGGCGAATCTCTCCAGCTCGCGCCACTCGGCGTCCCGCGCGAACAGTCGCTCCGGCTTGGCCACCGCAACACCTCCAACAACTATGATAGCTACAACTATCATAGTTGCAGCCATCATAATTTTTTGGCCTGATCACCGGCTGCGCGGAGTGACCAAGCCGGATTCGTACGCGAGGACGACGAGCTGCGCGCGGTCGCGGGCGTGGAGCTTGGTCATCGCCCGGTTGACGTGGGTCTTCGCGGTCAGTGAGCTGATCACCATGCGGGCCGCGATCTGGTCGTTGGACAGTCCCTGCGCGACCAGGGCGACGGCCTCGCGTTCGCGGTTGGTGAGCTCCTCCAGCCCGGTGCCCGGGTCGCCGGGGAGGGGCTGGGTGACATACCGGTCGATCAGCTTGCGGGTGATGGACGGTGCGAGCAGGGCGTCGCCGCGGGCCGCGACGCGCACCGCGTGAAGGAAGTCGTCCGGCACGATGTCCTTGACGAGGAACCCGGCGGCACCCGCGCGCAGCGCGTGGAAGACGTACTCGTCCATGCCGTAGTTGGTCAGGACGACGACGTGCACCCGGGACAGCGCCGGGTCGGCGGCGATGCGCCGGGTCGCCTCGATGCCGTCCATCACCGGCATCCGGATGTCGATGAGCACGACGTCGGGCAGATGCTCCCGGGCGAGGGCCAGGCCCTCCGCGCCGTCGCCCGCCTCGGCCACCGCCTCGATGTCGTCCTCCAGATCGAGGAGGGCGCGGAACCCGCTGCGCACCAGCGGCTGGTCGTCGACCAGCAGGACGCGGATCACGGCGCCCGGTCCACGGGGAGTTCGGCCCGGACGGTGAAGCCGCCCCCGTCGCGCGGCTCCGCGCGCAGCCGGCCGCCGAGCGCGGTGACGCGTTCGCGCATCCCCAGCAGCCCGACGCCGGGCACCGGGGCGGCGTCCGGGGTGGCCGCGCCGTCGTCGTCGACGCGGACCGCGAGGACGTCCGGCCGGCAGTCGACCCGGACCGAGGCGGTGGCCGCGGCGGCGTGCCGGGCGGTGTTCGTCAGCGCCTCCTGGACGATCCGGTAGACGGTCCGGCTCACCGCGGCCGGCACGTCCTCCCGCCGTCCCTCGATGGTCAGCGACGCCTCCAGCCCCGCCCGGCCCGCCCGCTCCACCAGTCCGGGAGGTCGTCGAGCCCGGGCGGCGGGGACGTGCCGTCGTCGCGCAGCGCCTCCAGGGTCGCGCGCAGTTCCCGGGCCGCCTCGCGCCCGGCTTCCTGGATGGCCAGCAGGGCCTCCGGCACCTGTTCGCCGCGCTTGCGGGCCACATGGACGGCGACCTCGCTCTGCAGCTTGATGACCGAGATCTGGTGGGTGAGCGAGTCGTGCAGTTCCCGCGCGATGTGCAGCCGCTCCTCGTCGGCGCGGCGCCGCGCGGTCTCCTCGCGCGTGCGTTCGGCCTCGTCCGCCCGCCGCTCGGCCTGCCGCAGCGCCTCACCGGCCGCGCCGGCCGCGATCAGCCAGGCCAGCTCCAGGGCACCGCGGGCCCGCGCGAGGGCCTCGCCCGTGTCGTGCAGGGAGACCAGGGCCGCGAGCGGAAGGGCGGCCAGCATGACGACGGACGCGACGATCGTGGCGGTGCGGTGCCCCGCCCGTACGGCGGCGTAGACGGCGAACAGGTAGGCGACGGCGGGCACATCGAAGCCCGCCGCCTGGTAGCCCACCGCGCACAGCCCGGTGACGGCCAGGACGGGAACCGGCGCCCTGCGGCGGGCGGCCAGCGCCAGGCCGCCGGCGACCAGCAGTCCGTGGCCGAGCGGCGCGGGGCCGGTGGCGGACTGCTGCCCGGACACCCCGGTGACCAGCAGCGCCGCCGCGACACCGACGGCGATCACCCCGTCCGCGGCACCGGCGGGGACCCCGAACCGCCCTGTGTCCATGCGGGCACCCTAGCCCGGGGCCGCCGACGGCGGATCCCGCTCATGGACGACCGGCCGCCTACCGCGCCTGCGGTACTTCCGCCGCGACTGCGGCAGCCGCGGCAGCCGGCTGCGCCCCCGGCGGCAGCACGGAGTGCGTCCGCCTGCGGGACGACCGGCGACACCCCGGGCGGCCACGATCGGACGGTGGGCGAAGGCCCGGCCGAGACGCGTGAAAGAGGAGTGGGACATGAGCAGTTCGAGAACCCCGGGGCCGTTCCGGGACAAGCCCGCGATGACCGGCGCCGCCCTGCTCGGCGGGCTCGTCCTCGCCGTCCTCGTGCTCGCCGCACCGGCGGCCGCGCACACACCGGTCCAGGAGGCCGCCGGCCCTCTGGCCTCCGGGCGGTTCGGGGGCACCGCGGCCGCCGTGGCGGGGTTGATCGGGGTGGTGGCCGGAGCGCTGGCCCTGGCCCGCCCCGGCGGTCGTTCGGGCACCGGCAACGGGCGGCGCAAAGCCCTCGTGGCCCTGACCGCGGGTCCGGTGGCCATGGTCCTCGGCGGGCTGTTCGCGGCCACCGCCGGCGGCGGTCTCGGCACCGGCAACGGGCTCGGCGGGTCCGTCGTGGCCCTGCTGCTGGGGCTGATCGCCACATCCCTCGGCGGGCCGGCACTGGCCCGCTCCCGCCGCGCCGTACGGAGCGGCTGAGGGGCGGATGCGCTGACGGGCCGGCCAACTCGGTTCGGTTCCGCCACCGTTGGCCACGTCCGCCGAGTCCTGCCCGCCCCGGGGGGACTTGGGCGAACCGGGGGTCACGACGGCATACCGCGCTCCGCGAGGCCGCTCTCGTAGGCGATGATGACGAGCTGCGCGCGGTCCCGGGCGTGCAGCTTGGCCAGGAGGCTGCCGACATGGGTCTTCACCGTCGGCATGCTGATGACGAGGCGCTCGGCGATCTCCGCGTTGGACAGCCCGTTGGCGATCAGCACGAGGACTTCCTGTTCCCGCTTGGTGAGTCCGACGAGCCGCGGCGCCGGCCGGGCGGCCTCGCCGCGGCGGGAGAAGGTGCGGATCAGGCGCCGGGTGACCGTCGGGGCCAGGACGCCCTCCCCGGTGGCGATGACGCGGATGCCGCCGACCAGGTCGGACGGCGAGGCGTCCTTCAGCAGGAAACCGCTGGCGCCCGCCTGGAGAGCCGGGTACACGTACTCGTCCATGTCGAACATGGTGAGGGCGAGCACCCGGACACCGGCCAGCGTCTCGTCCGAGCAGATCTCCCGGGTCGCCGCGATGCCGTCCAGGACCGGCATCCGCAGGTCCATCAGGACGACATCGGGGACGAGTTCGCGGGCGAGCCGCACCGCCGCGGCGCCGTCGCCCGCCTCGCCGACGACCTCCATGCCGGGTGTGGAATCGACCAGCACACGGAAGCTTCCGCGCAGCAGCGCCTGGTCGTCGGCGATCAGCACCCGGACCGACTGGGCCATTCCTCTCGTCCCCGCCTGCTCGTCGGACGCCACGGCCTGCGCCCGTTCCACCGGTTGCGGCATCAGCATCAACTCGCCTCACCGCCACGGCATTTCACGGTACGCCGGTCCCCGCGTCAGCCGTCCCAGCGGTGGTGGCGGACCCAGCCCCAGACGAGCGCCGCGACGGTCCAGGCCAGCAGCACCGTGAAACCGAAGACCGTGTCCGACGAGCCGACGGTGAGCAGCTCCCTTCCGGCCCGGTCGGGGAAGTACCGGGCCATCTCCCTGGTCGCTCCGATGAGGGAGAGGATGTGCGTCCCGGCGAGCACCATCGGCAGCAGGACGGCCAGCGGGATGACGGCATTCCGGGCGATCGACGCCGTGGCGGCCGCGAAGAGGCACATCAACGTGAGGTAGACGGCCGCGCCGGCCAGGGCGCGCGGGACGCCGCTCGCGCCGAGCGTGGCGCCGTGCGAGCCGAGCGCCAGCTGGGTGACCAGATAGCCGAGGACGGTGACGGGGACGGCGACGGCCGCCGCGGCCACAGCGGTGACGGCCATCTTCGCGGCGTAGAGCCGGCCGCGCCGGGGCACGGCGAGCAGCGAGACGCGCATCATGCCGGAGCTGTATTCGCTGGTGACGACAAGCACGCCGAACACGATCAGCGCCAACTGGCCGTAGAGGACACCGTCCAGCCCGGCCTGCCGGGGGGTGAAGTCCGAGCGCAGACTCGGGTTGCCGGATTCCAGCGCGCCCTTAGCGGACCAGCCTCCTAGGGCGGCGATGAGGATGCTGAGGCCGGCGAAGAGCAGCAGCGAGTGCTGCGTGCCGCGGATCCCGCGCAGCTTGGTGGTCTCGGCACGGACGGCCGCGAGCGTCTCAGACATGGGTGTTCCTTCCTTCCCGGCCGCCGGCTTCCCTGCCGGGCTCTCCCCCGCCGGCGGCTCCTCCCCCGCCGGTTTCTTCGCCGATGACCTGGAGGTAGATCTCCTCCAGCGAGCCCGCGTGAGTGCTCAGTTCATGGAGCGGGAAGCCCTCCTCCGCCGCGAGCCGGCTGATCTCCGCGGCCGCCATGCCGACCACGTCCAGGGCGCCGTGGGGGGTACGGGACGGGGTGGCACCGTGGCGTTCCAGTTCCCTGCCGAACCGTTCGGCGTGCGGAGTACGCACGCGCACGTACGGCCGTCCGTGGCGCCGCATGAAGTCCGCCATGCCGGTGTCCGCCAGGAGCCGGCCGCGGCTGATGACGACCAGGTGGTCGGCGACCATGGACATCTCGGCCATGAGGTGGCTGGAGACGAGGACGGTCCGGCCCTCGGCGGCCATCGAGCGCAGCAGGTCGCGCAGCCACCGGATGCCCTCCGTGTCGAGGCCGTTGACGGGCTCGTCGAGCACCAGCACGGGCGGGTCGCCGAGCAGGGCGGCGGCCAGGCCGAGCCGCTGGCCCATGCCGAGGGAGAAGGTGCCGACGCGCCGCCGGGCCGCGTCCGCGAGGCCCACCGTCTCCAGGACCTCGCGGACCCGGCCCCGGGCGATCCGGTTGCTCCGGGCGAGCCAGAGCAGGTGGTCGCGCGCGGTCAGGCCGCGGTGCGGGGCCGAGGTCTCCAGCAGGGCGCCGACGTGCCGGAGCGGATGGGTCAGTTCGCTGTAGGGCCGCCCGCCGACCCGTGCGGATCCGGCGTCCGGGCGGGTCAGGCCGAGCATCATCCGCATCGTCGTCGACTTCCCGGCGCCGTTGGGACCGAGGAAGCCGGTGACGGCTCCGGGCCGCACCGTGAAGGTGAGGCCGCCCACGACAGTGGTCGGCCCGTACCGTTTGGTCAGGTTCTCGACGTCAATCACGGGACGAGTCTTCCGGCCGCCGCCGCCCGGGCACATCGGACCGGGGTCGGGAGCGGCCGGGCCGCTCTCCCGGGACGGACCCATACCGGGGTATGAGAGCGGTTTCGGCCATACCTGGAGCCCGTGCCCGGGGGCCATGCCGGGAGCGCATGCCAGAGGCGCGCGCCGGAACGGACGCCGGGACGCACGCCGGGGAACGGAGGTCAGTAGGGCAGTGTCCCGAGGACCCGGAAGCCGTCGGCACCCGGGCGGGGCCCGGCGGTGAGGGTCCCGCCGTGGGCGGCAGCCCGTTCCGCCATCCCGACGAGGCCCATGCCACCGCCGGGCACGGCCGCCCGGCGCCCGGGCCCGGGGCCGTCGTCGGTGACGTCGATCGTCAGTACGCCCTCCCGCGCCGTCACACGGACCAGGCACCGGGTCGGGGCGGCGTGTTTGACGACGTTGGTCAGGGCCTCCTGCACGATCCGGTACGCCGCCAGCGCCACGCCGTCCGGCGGTTCCTCCGCGCGGTCGGTCCGCAGGTCGACCCGGACACCCGCCGCCTCGGCCGTGCGGGCCAGGGAGGGCAGGTCCGGCAGGCCGCGGACCGGCCGGAGGTCCTGCGCTCCCCCGCCCGGCTCCCGGCGCAGCACCTTGAGGGTGGCCCGCATGTCGCGCAGTGCCCTGCGGCTGACCTCCTCGATGACCGTCAGGGCCTCGCGCGCCTCCTCGGGACGCGTGGCGACCACGTGGTTGGCGACACCGGCCTTGATCGCGATGAGGCCCACGCTGTGCGTGACGACGTCGTGGATGTCCCGGGCGATCCGCATGCGCTCCTCGGTCTTCGCCTGCTCGGCCGCCTGTTCGATGGCCCGGCGCAGGCTCTCCCGCCGCTCCCGGACCGCCGTCCCCGCGGCCCAGGTGGCGCCGAGTACCAGCAGGCCGAACAGCAGCTGCACCGCCAGGGTCCCGCCCTCGTACGCCTGCCCGCCCGTCACCGCCAGCAGGGCCGCGCCGCCCGCGCTGGCCCCGCCGATGAGGACGGCCGACCGCCCGGGCCGTCTCTGCCGCGTCGTGGCGACCGGGTAGAGCGCGTACGCGGGAGCGAGGAGGACGGCCGGGCCGAGACCGGCGGCAAGAGCGGCACAGGAGGCGGCGAGCACGGCCGCGAGGACCGGGACGGGCCACAGCCGGCGGGCGGCGAGCGGCAGCGCGGCGGCGAGCGAGAGCAGCCAGGCGGTGAGCCCGCCGGGTGTGCCGCCGGTGTCCGGCCGCAGCACCGACAACTGCGGGAGCAGGGCGAACCCGAGTGCGGCCGCCGCGTCGAGGAGGATCAGGCGCCGGCGCGAGACGTCTCCCATGCGGCGAACCTAGGGGCCGGTCCGCCGGGCGTCCACCGTCCGTGCCGCGGGCCGCCGGCGGGACCGGATCGTCCTGCGCCCGGGGGTGCGGCCCCGGCCGGGAGGGGACCGCCGCGTCGGCGGCGTGCCGCCCGGGGCGACTGACGGGTTACCGCGCGGTGGCGCGATCCCGCCGGTCGGGCCCCCGTCCCGGCCGCACCCCGCCCGGATCCGGGAATCTCCGTGCCGGGCCCGGTCGTTGGCGGGGCGGCGGGGAGGTGAAGGGGAGTGGGACGGTGGCACAGGGACGTGCGCGGGACCCGTGGCGGCTGCTGCTGATCGAGGACGACCGGGAGCTGGTGTCCCTGCTCTCCGGGGTGCTGCGGGACGAGGGCTACTCCGTCGATGTCGCGACCGACGGGCAGCGGGGCCTGCACCTCGGTCTGACCCGGCGGTACGACGCCCTGGTCGTCGACCGGCGGCTGCCGGCGCTGGACGGCCTCGACCTGCTGGGCAGGCTGCGGTCCCGGGCGGTCCGCGCCCCGGTGCTGCTGCTGACCGCGCTGGGGACCGTGCACGACCGGGTCGACGGGCTCGACGCCGGCGCCGACGACTATCTGGTCAAGCCGTTCGAACTCGACGAACTGAGCGCCCGGTTACGGGCCCTGTGCCGCAGAGGGCGCGACGCGACCGACGTGCTCCGCATCGGCTCGGGCCGGCTGTACGTCGGCCCCCGGGAGGTCGAACTGGCCGACGGTGAGCGGATCGCCCTCGCCGCACGGGAGTTCGCCCTGCTGTGGGCGCTGGCCTCGCGCCCCAACCTCGTCCATTCCCGGCCGGAGCTGCGCCGGCTGGTGTTCCAGGAGGCGCCCGCGTCCTCCATCGTCGACACCTATGTCTACTACCTGCGCCGCAAGCTCGGCCGGCAGGTGGTGCGCACGGTCCGCGGACTCGGCTACCGGCTGGGGTCGCTGTGAGGGCGTCGGCGAAGACGGAGTGGGCGGCGGTGCGCCGGGCACGGCTGCGGATCGCCCTCGTCACCGGGGGGATCATCACGCTCCTGGTCACGGCCATCGGCGGGATCGCCCACACGGTGATGGTGCGCGCCCAGAACGACCAGGTGTGGCGGGAGCTGCGCTACGGCGCCCAGTACGGGGACCTGTCGAGCCCGCCGGTGTGCACCTGGCTGTTCGCCGCCGGGGTGGAGCCGCTGGCGAACGCCCCGGCCGGCTTCCCCCTGCGCGCCGACGTCGACCGGGTGGGCCGGACCCACCGGGCCGTGGAGCGCACCGTGGAGCGGAACCACACCATCTATCTGGTGCGCACGGAGCGGCGGGCGGACGGCGCCGTGGTCCAGGCGGTGTTCGATCTGCGCTTCCAGCTGGCCGACCGCGCCCACCTGTGGTCCGCCCTGGGCGTCGCCGAGCTCGTGGGGTTGGTCGCCGCGGCCCTGACCGGGCTGGTCCTCGGGCGCCGGGCGGTGGCCCCGCTGGCCGAGGCGCTCACGCGGCAGCGCCGGTTCGTCACGGACGCCAGCCACGAGCTGCGCACCCCGATCACCCGGGTGTACACGAAGGCGCAGGTACTGGCACGGCAGGCGGCCGCCGAGAACCTGCCGGCCCCGCACCGTGACGGGCTGGCCGGGCTGGTCGGCTCGGTCGGCCGGTTCGGCGAGGTGATCGATGATCTGCTGCTGTCGGCGAGCCTCGGCGCGAATCCGGCACGGCGGTCCGAGTGCCGTCCGGTCGAACTGGCCGAACTGGCCCGGTCGGTGGCCGCCGAGGAGGCCGACCGGACGCGGGACCGCGGGCTCACCGTGGTCGTGGCGCGGCCGCCACACCGCCTGTACGTCGACGGGGTGGAGTCCGCGCTGCGCCGCGCGGTCGGCGAACTGCTGGCCAACGCCATCGGGCACACCCCGCCGGGCGGGCGGATCGAGATGTCCCTGGCGCGGGCGGGCGGCGTGGTCGAGCTGACCGTCACGGACACCGGGGCCGGCTTCGACCCGGCCGAGGCGGAACGCCTGTTCCAGCGCTTCCACCGCGGCGGCGACGGCGGCCGGTACGGGCTGGGGCTGGCGCTGCTGAAGGAGATCGTCGCCGGCCACCACGGCACGGTCGCCGCCACAGGCCGCCCGGGGCGGGGCGCGCGGTTCACCATCCGGCTTCCCGAGTCCGGGCGTCCGCCCGCCCCGAAGGGCCGGTGGCGGCGGGTCAGGGCCGGTCGCCCGTGGCGGGCGGTGCGCTCGTGGCCGGGGAGCCGCTCGTGGCGAGGAGGCCGGGCGTGGCGAGGAGGTCTGCCGCGGCGCGGACGTCCGCGTCCAGCGGGCGGTCCGGGTCGACCGGGGGCACCGCCTCGCTGAGGGCGTCGAGGAGTGCGGCGCACCGGGGCGCGGTGGGGCGGCGGGCTCCGACGTAGACGGCCTGGCGCAGTCCGAGCGCGAGCGACCCGCACAGCAGGCCGAGCAGTTCCGCCATGTCATGGGAGCGCAGGGCCGCCTGGGTGCCGAACGGGACGACATCCTGGGTGTGCAGGTTCGTCGGCAGGCTCTGCACGCCGGCCGGTGCCGCGGCGCGGCGGATCTCCGCGACGAACGCGGTGGTGGCCAACTGCACGCCCTGCAGGCCGTGCTGGGTGCCCGGGGTGGTGGCGAGCATCGGCGGCAGCCCTCCGTTGCGCGCCGGGTCCACCAGCAGGTCGAGCTGGCGTTCGGCGAGGTTGCCCAGCTGGGCGGTGACGGAGGCGAGCACGTCGGCGGCGAACGCGGCGGGCTGCCCGAAGAAGTTCCCGCCGTGCACCACCTTGCCCTCAGCCGCCGTGCCGTCCCCGCCGCCCCTCCCCGTGCCGCCGGGGAAGAACAGCGGGTTGTCGCTGACGCCGCCGAGGTCGGCGGCGACCACGCCGTCGACGTAACGCAGCGCGTCCTCCGCGGCGCCGAGCAGCTGCGGGGCGCAGCGGATGCTGTACGGCTCCTGCAGGGGGCGGGTGCCGGAGGGCGCGGTGCCGGTGAGCGTCCGGCGCATCCGCGCGGCGACGTCGACCGCGCCGGGGTGACCGTAGGCGCGCATCAGGTCGGCGTCGAGGAAGCCGGGGTCGCAGCCGAGCACGTCGGCCAGCAGGCAGGTGAGCGCGGTGAGGGCGCGGTGCGCGGCCCGGACGGCGTCGCGGGCGAGTGCCGTGGCCGCGGTGGTGACGGAGGTGCCGTTGACGAGCGCGAGCGCGTCGCGGCCGTCGAGGGCGAGCGGGCGCAGTCCGGCTCCGGCCAGCGCGGCGGCGGCCGCCATCCGGCGGCCGTCCAGGTAGGCGTGTCCGCGGCCGCGCAGCGCCTGGGTGGCGTAGGCGAGGGGGATCAGGTCGCCGCTCGCCCCGACCGATCCGTAGCGGGGGACGGCCGGGCAGAACGTCGTGGCGAACATGGCGGCGAGCCGCTCGACGACCTCGACGGACACGCCGGAGAGGCCCCGGGCGAGTGACGAGGTGCGCAGCAGCAGGGCGGCCCGGACGATGCCGGGCGGCAGGTCCGGGCCCTGGCCCGCGCCGAGGTGCGCCAGGGTGTTGTCGCACTGGTCGGCCTCGTCGGCGCGGCCGGCGAATCCGGCGAGGGCGCCGAAGCCCGTGGTGGCGCCGTAGATCCGTCGGTCCCCGCCGCCGCTGCCGTTGCCGTGGCGTGCCGCGTGGAAGAAGCGGCGGCCCCGGGTGACGCGTGCGCGGACCTCGTCGTCGACGGTGACGGTGAGCGGTGCCGCCGCGCGGCGCAGGGCGGCGGAGTCCGGGGGGCCGGTGAGCGGGACGGTGTCCGTGGTGGTCAGCACGGCGGAAACGTAACGGGGCAATCTCAGAGCGCTCTGAGATGCGGTGGATAGCTTCCGGGGCCATGGCGTACGACTATTTGATCATCGGAGCGGGACCCGCGGGGCTGCAGCTCGCCGCGTTCCTGGAGCGGGACGGTGCGGACTACGTCGTTCTGGAGCGCGGCGGTGGTCCCGGCACCTTCTTCACGCGGTTCCCCCGGCACCGTCAACTCATCTCGGTCAACAAGGTGCACACCGGATACGAGGATCCGGAGCTGCGGCTGCGGATGGACTGGAACTCCCTGCTGAGCGACGATCCGGACCTGCTGTTCACCCGCTACAGCCGACGGTACTTCCCACCGGCCGACACCATGGTGCGCTACCTCGCGGACTTCGCGGACCGGACCGGGGCGCGCGTCGAGTACGGCACCGAGATCGTCCGCGTCTCCCGCTCGGACGACGGGTTCGCGGCGCTCGACCGCACCGGACGGACGTGGCGGGCGCGGCGCCTGGTGGCCGCCACCGGGGTGTCCCTGCCGTATCTGCCGCCGGTCCCGGGCATCGAACTGGCCGAACGCTACGACACCTTCGACCCGGACCCGGAGTCCTTCACCGGGCAGCGGGTGCTCGTCATCGGCCGCGGCAACTCCGGTTTCGAGACGGCCGACGCCCTGATGGAGACCGCGGCGGTCATCCATGTCGTCGGCCCGGGGTCGTTGCGGCTGGCGTGGCAGTCGCACTACGTCGGGCACCTGCGTGCGGTGAACAACAACTTCCTGGACAGCTACCAGCTCAAGTCGCAGAACGCGGTCCTCGACGGCCGGGTGCTCGCCGTCCGCCGCGACGCGGACGGGTACCGCGTGCCGGTCGCCTTCGAGCGGGTCGACGAGGCGGTCCGGGAGATCCGGTACGACCGCGTGATCGTCGCGACCGGATTCCGCTTCGACGCCTCGCTGTTCGACGACGGCTGCCGGCCCGGGCTGGCGGTCAACGGGCGCTTCCCGGCCGTGACGCCCGTCGGCGAGTCGGTCGACGTGCCCGGTCTGTACTTCGCCGGGACGCTGATGCAGGCCCGGGAGTTCCGCAAGGCCACCACCGGTTTCATCCACGGTTTCCGCTACTCGGTCCGCGCCCTGCACCGGGTGCTGCGGCAGCGCCACCACGGGGAGCCCTGGCCGGTGACGGACCTCGGGGACACCGTGGAGCGGGCCGTGGACGCGGTCATCACCCGCGTCAACCGGTCCTCGGCGCTGTGGCAGCAGTTCGGTGTCCTCGGCGACCTGCTGCTGACCGCCCCCGACGGGACGATGCGCTACGCCGAGGAGGTCCCGGTCGGCCAGGTGCCGGACGCCGTCCGGGCCGGCGACTTCGGGGAGGTGGCCGCCCACGCGGTGATCACCCTGGAGTACGGGGCCGACCACGACCGGGTGGACCCCTTCGACGTCCGCGCGGGCCGCACGTCCCAGCAGGACGTGCGGGGGCTCGACGGCCGCTATCTGCACCCGGTCCTCCGCTGGTACCGGGGCGGGGAGTTCACCGCCGAGCACCACCTCACGGAGAACCTGGAGAACGAGTGGGACAGCGAGGAGATCCACCGCGCCCCGCTCCGCGCCTTCCTGACCGGCCGGCTCCGCCCGGCGGCCCCCGCGAACCCGGCCTCCCCGGTGGCCCCGTCGCACGCCCGGGTGGTGCCGTGACGCTCCGCGAGCTGCACGACGCGGCCCGCGCGGCTCTGGACCCGGTCACCTACGACTACGTGGCGGGCGGCGCGGGCGAGGAGCGGGTCCTCGCCGCGAACGAACGGGCCTTCGACCGGTACGCGCTGCTGCCGAGGGTGCTGCGCGGCAGCGAGGAGCGGGACACCGCCGTCGGCCTGCCGGGGGCCCCGGGGGCGTCCCCCGTGGTCGTCGCGCCGACCGCGTTCCACCGGCTGGCGCACCGGCACGGCGAACGCGCCACGGCCCGCGCCGCCGCGGCCGAGGGAGCCGTCCTGGTCACGGGGACGGCCGCGACCACGGCCGTCGCCGACGTCGTCGCGGCCGCGCGCGAGACGGCCGCGGACCCGGCCGTGTGGTTCCAGCTCTATCCGAACCCCCGCCGCGACGTCACCGAGACGCTCGTCCGGCGTGCCGAGGACGCGGGGTGCACGGCGCTGGTGCTCACGGTCGACTCACCGGTCTTCGGCCGGCACACCAGGGACCTGCGCAACGGGTTCACCGACCTGCCGCCCGGATACGCCGCGGAGAACATGCGCGGCCTGCCCGGTGCCCCGCCCGGCCGGCCCGCCGCCATCGCCATGTCCCCGGCGGTCTCGTGGCGGGACATCGACCGCACCCGGCGGATGACCGCACTCCCCGTCCTGCTCAAGGGGGTTCTGCACCCGCGGGACGCGCTGCTGGCCGTCGAGCACGGCGCCGCCGGGGTGATCGTCTCCAACCACGGCGGCCGCCAGTGCGACACCGTCCCGGCGGCGGTGGACTGCCTGCCCGCGGTCGCCCGCGCGGTCGCGGGCCGCGTCCCGGTCCTGCTGGACGGCGGTGTGCGGCGGGGCGGGGACATCGCCGTCGCGCTCGCGCTGGGCGCGTCGGCCGTGGGCGTCGGGCGGCCGGTGGTGTGGGGCCTGGCCGCCGAGGGCGAGGCCGGGGTCCGGCGGGTCCTCACGGCGCTGCGCGACGAGTACGACCACACGCTCGCCCTGTGCGGGGGGCGCCGGAACGCCGATCTGCGCGGGGACATGGTCGTCCGGAGGGAGGAGACGTGGTGAGCGGAGACGGGGTGAGCGGAGAGCCCAAGAGGGCCGCCGCGGACGGCTGGTGGCTGCCGCGCGGCGTGGTGGCGCTGCGCGTGCGCATCTTCGAGAAGGTCAACGGCGACCGGGTGGTGACCCTGCCGGGCGCCGGGTACGGGCCGGAGGTGTTCGAGCGGGTGTACTGCCATCCGTCCGCGAACGGGCGAAGCGCGGGGGCAGGCCTGTCCGACCTGTTCTGGTACTGGCTGTCCCCGGGACCGGAGGTGCACCAGGAGCACCTGGAGGCCGGCGAGCGCTACGAGGACGTGGCCGCGGCCACCCGCCGCATCCTCACCGGGAACTCCGCCGGTCTCGCCGCGGCGGCCGGCCGCGCCGTCGCGCAGGTGCTGGACGCGCTGCCGGACACCCGGATCAGCCTCGTCCGGCTGCGGGACCTGGTGATGCCCGCGTGGGCCGCCTTCTGCTACGAACTGGTGTTCAGGGAGCCGTGCCCGCCGCACGCCCGCGAGCTGATCACCGCGCACGCGAACGACGTGGTCACCGCCCTGAAGTGCACCGGCCTGCGCCATCCGCGGCGCCGGGCCCGGCTCACCGCGTATCTGCACGCACGGGTCGCGGCCGGCGACGTACCGCACCGGCTGCCGGAGACACTGACGCCCGGGGAACAGGTGCACTATCTGCAGGGGACCTTCTTCAACACCGCCGTGGTCCAGCTGTCCGAGGCGACCGCGCACGTCCTGCTCGCCCTCGCCCGCCACCACCCGGTGCAGCAGCGCCTGTCGGCCGACCCCTCGGACGAGCGGTACCTCACCCGGGTGCTCGACGAGACGATGCGGCTCTACCCGCTGTTCGGCATCGCACACCGCATCACCACCGGCGAGATCCCCCTCGACGCGGACACCGTGCTGCCCGCCGGCTCCGTGGTGTGCTTCAGCTACCCCGGCTACCACGCCACGGGATACGACCGGCCGGAGGTGTTCGACCCGGACCGCTGGACCACCCTGTCCGCCAAGCACGCCCACCACATCCCGTTCGGGGTGGCCGCGAACCGGCCCTGCCCGGCGTGGCGGCTGTCCCCGGTGGTGCTGCGGGCCGCGGTCCGCGAGGTGCTCGGCCGGTACCGGCTCGACTCCACCGCCTCGCACACCAGATCCCTGCCGCACCGCGCCCCCTGCCTGCTGATTCCGCGCGGCCTCTCCCCCGGGGCCCGCCGGCTCGGGGCGCTGCGGACGTATCTCCGGCTGCGGGACGGGGTCGAGGACGTCACCCGGGGCGTGCGCCAACTGGTTCTCGGCACGGTCATGGTGCTGCACGCCCGCCGGCTGCGGCCGGCCGCACGCCATTTCGAGGAGCGGCCGGCCACGCGCTGCCCGGTCGCCCGCCCCGTCCCGGGCCGCCCGGAAGGGGAAGGCGGATGACGCCCGCGGAGCTCGCGCCCGCCTTCTTCCTCTCCGTCGTGGTGATCCTGGCCGTCTGCCGGCTCGTGAGCCGGCTGCTGCGCCCGCTCGGGCAACCGCCCGTCGTCGGCGAGATGCTCGCCGGGGTGGTCCTCGGCCCGTCGGTGCTCGGCGCCCTGCTCCCCGGCGTGGAGGCGGGTCTCTTCCCGGGGGAACTGCGCCCGGTCCTCTATGTGGTCGGGCAGATCGGCCTGGTCGCGTTCATGTTCCACGTCGGCTGGGACTTCCGCGTCGACCGGCTGCGCGGCGTCGCCCGGCCCGTCGGGCTGATCTCCGCGGCCGGGGTGCTGGTCCCGGTGCTGCTCGGCGCGGCCCTCGTCGTCGTGGCCGGCGAGCGCAGCGGCGTCCTGGCCGAGGGCGTGCCGCTGGTGGTGTCGGCCCTGTTCACCGGCGTCGCGCTCGCCGTGACCGCGTTCCCGATGCTGGCCCGCATCATCAGTGAACGGGGCCTGACCGGCAGCCGGTTCGGGTCGATCGCCCTGGGCGCCGGTGCCGTCGACGACGCCGTGGCGTGGGTGCTCCTCGCCGCTGTGTTCAGCATCGCCGCCGGCAGCGCCGGGCTGGTGTCGATCGCCGTCGCGGGCGCGTTCGGCCTCCTGGTGGCGATGGCGGTGTTCCTCCGCCTGCATGACCGCACCTCGCTGCTCGCCGACCGGACGGCGCCGGAGAACCTGCTGCCGGTACTGGTCGGCGCCCTGTTCCTGGCGGCCTGGTACACCGATGTCATCGGGCTGTACGCGGTGTTCGGCGCGTTCAGCCTCGGCGTGGTGTTCCCGCGCTCCGAGCGGCTGGACCACACGGTCGCCGCGCTCAAACCGGTGGGCGCGGTGTTCCTGCCGCTGTTCTTCACCTACTCCGGGCTGAACACCGACTTCGCCCTGCTCGGCGACGGTTCGGTGCTGCTGTTCACCGCGGGGAGCGTGGTGGTCGCCGTCGCCGGGAAGTTCGGCGCCTGCTGGCTCGCCGCCCGGGCCGCCGGGGAGCCGAACGGGGTGGCCCTGCGGGTCGGGGCACTCATGAACGCGCGGGGTCTGATGCAGCTGATCGCGCTCAACCTCGGTCTGGCGGCGGGGATCGTGACGCAGGCGATGTTCAGCGCCCTGGTGGTGGTCGCCATCGTGACCACCGTCATGGCGCCGCCGCTGCTGGCGTTCCTCGACCGGCGCGAACGAGCCCCGCGGGGCACGGTGCGGGATGCCGTCGGGGCTTAGGGCAGGACTCACGCCCCCTGCTCGCCCGCGGCCCTCCGGTCTCCGCCGATGCGGAGACCGGAGGGCCCGGGCACTGCTACGCGGTGCGGGACGCCGCCTTGCGCGGCGACGCGGTGGTCAGCACGGCGCGGTGGTCAGCACCAGCCTCCGCCGAGGCGTGAGAACGCCTTCCAGGCGGCCTTGGTCTTGGGTCCGGCGATGCCGTCGATGCCGCCGGTGTCGTAGCCGATGTAGGTCAGGAAGCGCTGGAGGCCGCGGATGGTGTTGGGTCCGACGACGCCGTCGACGGTTCCGGCGTTGAAGCCGCGGTTGTTGAGGAAGCGCTGCCAGGCCTTCCAGCTGTTGGTGCCGAGCTGTCCGTCAATCGTGCCGGGGCTGAATCCGGCGTCGCGGACGTAGCACTGGACACTCCGGGCCTCGGCGGTGGTCAGGCCGAGGTTGTTGACGGCCTGGACGGTGACGGTCCGGGTGGGGACCTGCTGGGCGGGTGCGGCGGTGGCCGTGGTGGCGCCGGCGAGGGTGCCGATGCCGAGGGCGGCGGCGGTGAGGGTCCCTAACAGGGCCTTCGTTAAGGCGTTCGATGCCATGTGCGTTTTCCCCCAAGATTGGACTGACTGGGACGGCAACGACACTACTGCCGACCGTTTGTGAACCAGTGATGCCGGTTGTGAGGGTTTTCACGGCCTTTGATCACCATGCCGGAAGCGGCCGGGCCCGAGCGGGGAGGGGTCGCCGGACCGGCCCCGGAGCGCCGTGAACCGCCGTTTGTCGGGCTTGCCCGCGGGCGTGAGCGGCACCTCGTCGATGA
The DNA here is from genome assembly GCF_020982505.1 of Streptomyces sp. MNU89. NCBI lineage: Bacteria > Bacillati > Actinomycetota > Actinomycetes > Kitasatosporales > Streptomycetaceae > Streptomyces > Streptomyces sp. MNU89. Next base: position 1,794,778 of record NZ_JAJKLL010000001.1, read on the forward strand.
GCGTCAGACGGGTCGGCGCGCACGCCCCGCCCAGTTCCCCGGCGACCAGCGCCCGCAGCTCGTCGAGGCGCGGAACGGCACCGGCGGCGGGCACGACGAAGGCGTGCACGGCCTCCCCGGTGCCGTCGTCGGGGACGGCGACGACATACGCCTCGGCCACCGCCGGATGACCGGCGAGCAGCCGCTCCACCGGTCCGGCGTAGTGCACCTCGGCGTTCACGATGATCACATCGCGGGTCCGCCCGGTGAGCCACAGCCGGCCGCCGGCGTCGAGCCGGCCGAGGTCGCGGGTACGCACCCAGCCGTCCGTGAACACCTCGGCGGTGAGGCCCGGTTCGCGCCAGTAGCCGGTGCTCTGCGACGGGGTGCGGACGAACAGTTCGCCGTCCGTGCCGGGCGGGACCGGGCGGCCGGAGCCGTCCCGGACCTCCAGCTCGACGGGCGGCACGCCGAGCGAGCCGGGCGCGTCGGACGGGGTGGCCATGGAGATCATGCCGGTCTCGGTCTGGCCGTAGCCGTGGAAGACCACCGGACCCAGCACGTCCGTGGCCTCGCGCAGGCGTCCCGGCTCCAGCGGGGAGCCGGACACCATCAGCGCGCGCAGGCTGCTCAGATCGGCGGGCGAGGCGCGCTGGTCCGCCACCAGCTTCACCAGCCGGGGCACGGTGATGACGCTCGCGGTCGCCCGGTGCCGCACGATCGCGCCGGGCAGGTCCGGCGGGTCGGCGGTGACGAGGGTGCCGCCCGCCGCGAGGGCCAGCAGCCCGTACTCCATCATCACCTGGCTCGCCAGGGTGCCGAACACCAGGAACCGGTCCATGCGCCCGGCGAGTTCACGGATCGCCGGCGGCCAGGCGTCCGGCCGGAGTGCCCACGCCGCGGTCATCGCCGCGTACGTCTGCGCGCACGCCTTGGGAACGCCCGTGCTGCCGCTGGTGTGGAGAAGCCGGGCCACGTCCCGCGGGCGGCCCGCGACCCGCGGCCGGCGGCCGTCGTCCGGCGCCGAGAGGAGTTCACCGAGCGGCAGGACGAGGCCGGGCCGCGCGGCGTCCGGGCCGCCGGCGCGGTCGGTGACCGTGACACCGGTGTCCCGCAGCAGCCGGGCCCGGCCGCGTTCGGGCAGCCCGGGCCGCACGCCGACGACGCGGGCGCCGACCGTGTGCGCGGCGGTGATCGCCGCGAACGCCCCGGGCCCGACGCCGAGCAGCATGGCGACGCCGTCGCCGGGCCCCACGCCGTGCCGCCGCAGGCAGCCCGCGGCGCGCCGCACCATACCGAGCAGCTCGTCCCCGGAGACCGCCCGGCCGGCGTGCTCGAACACCGGCCGGTCCCCCGCCGCGCCGAGGAGATCCAGGACGGCGCCGGGGAACTGCTCAGCCAAGACAGCCCTTCACGAACGCGGTGAGCGGCTGCTGGTGGACCACCGGGATGTTCCAGTCGTTCTCCAGGTTCTCCGCCAGATGGTGGGTGCCGGAGAGGACGCCGTCGCGGTAGTGGCGGACGACGGGGTGCAGGTAGGTGGAGTCCATCGCGTGGTCTGCGTCGTTCTCCGCGACGCGGGGCACGGTGGCGTCGAACGGGTCGGCCTGGTCGTGGTCCGGCCCGTACTCCAGATCGACGGTGAAGCGGTGCGGCGCTCCACCGAGCAGGCCGTCCGTGACGTAGTCGAGCGGGACCTCCTCCTCGTACCGGGCCCGGTCGCCGTCCACGCTGACGACATCGCCGAGGACACCGAACTGCTGCCACAGGGCGGACGAGCGGTTGACGCGGGCGGTGATCGCGTCGGCGATCGCCTCCGGCGCCGCGGCGAGCGGCTCACCCGGCCACGGCGCGCCGTGGTACCGCGCGTTCAGGATGCGGTGCAGGGCGCGCGTCCCGTACCGGAAGCCGTGGACGAAGCCGTTGGTCGACCTCTTGAAGTCCCGCTGCTGTGTCAGCGTTCCGGCGAAGTACAGGCCCGGCACGTTCACCGACTCGAAGGCGGAGGTCTGCTCGGGGAACCGGTCGTCGATGACGAGAGCGGGACGGCAGTCCGCGTCGAACACCGAGGCGTCGAAGCGGAAGCCGGTGCACGCGATGATCCGGTCGTAGTGCAGTTCGCGCAGTCGCTCCGCGGTCCGGGCGTAGCGGAACATCACCCGGAACCGGCCGTCGCCGGTCCGCTCGATGCTCTCCACGCTGCCGTCGAGCACCGCGTTCTGCGACTTGAGCTGGTAGCCGTCCAGGAAGTTGTTGTTCACCGCCCGCAGATGTCCGACGAAGTGGGTCTGCCAGGCCATCCGCACCGAGTGCGGCCCGGCGACGTGGATCACCGCCGCCTTCTCCATCAGGGCATCGGCCGTCTCGAAGCCGGAGTTGCCCTTGCCGATGACCAGCACCCGCTGACCGGTGAAGGACCCCGGGTCCGGGTCGAAGGTGTCGTAGCGTTCGGCGAGTCCGATGCCGGGGATCGGCGGCTCGTTGACGGCGGAGACGCCGGTGGCCACGACGATCCGCCGCGCCCGCCACTCCCGTCCGCCACCGTCGAGCGCCGTGAAGCCGTCCTCCGAACGGGAGACGCGGACGACCTCCGTGCCGTACTCGACGCGGACACCGGTACGGTCCGCGAAGTCGGCCAGATAGCGCACCATGTCGTCGGCGTGCGGGAAGTAGCGCTCGCTGTAGCGCGTGAAGAGAAGCTCCGGATCGTCACTGAGCAGCGAGTTCCAGTCCATGCGCAGCCTCAGTTCCGGGTCCGGGTACCCGGTGTGCACCTTGTTGACCGAGATGAGTCGGCGGTGCCGGGGATACCGGGTGAAGAACGTCCCCGGTCCACTCCCCCGCTCCAGAACGACGTAGTCGCGGCCGTCGCGTTCCATGAGGGCCGCGAGCTGCAGTCCGGCCGGTCCGGCCCCGATGATCAGGAAATCTCGCACCATGCGGGGGACGCTAGCGACGGAACCTCAGAGCGCTCTGAGATTCGGCGACGGCGGGGCGGCGGGACGATTGCGGCGGCGCGGCTACCGGCGGGTGCGCACCAGCAGGTGGAGGAAGTACGGGGTGCCGATCACGGCGGTCATGAGGCCGGCGCCGAGCTGGGCGGGCGCGATCACGGTGCGGCCCACCAGGTCGGCGGTGCAGACCAGGACGGCGCCCAGGAGCACCGCGACCGGGACGACCCGGGCGTGCCGCCGGCCGGCGAGGGCGCGGGCCGCGTGGGGGGCGACGAGCCCCACGAAGCCGATGGTGCCCGCGGCGGCGACGGCGGTGGCGCTGAGCAGGACGCTCAGCGAGAGGAAGCCGAGGCGCCCGCGTGCGAGGCCGAGCCCGAGGAGGCGCGGGGTGTCCTCGTCGAGCGACACGAGGTCGAGCTCGGTGCGCCGCGCGGCCGCGACGGCCAGGCCCACGGCGAGGGCTGCCGCGAGCGGGACCACGTCGGGCAGGGTCCGGCCGTAGGTGGAGCCCGAGAGCCAGGTGAGCGCCTTCGTCGCGTTGAAGGGGTCGGTCAGCACGATGAGCAGGCTGATCAGGGCGCCCGTTCCGGTGGCGACGCCGAATCCGACGAGGACCAGCCGGTTCTGGCGGAACCCGCCGCGCGCGGCGAGCCCGAAGACGACAACGGCGCTGACCGCGGCGCCCGCGAAGGCCGCTCCGGCCACGCTCCACGCCCCGGCCGCCGGCACCGTCGTCACGAGCAGCACGGCGCCCAGCGCGGCCCCGTGGGAGACGCCCAGGATGCCGGGTTCCGCGAGGGGGTTGCGGGTCACGGCCTGGACGAGGGTTCCGGACAGGGCCAGCGCCCCGCCCGCGAGGAGCGCGGCGAGGACGCGCGGCACCCGGGTGTCGAGGACGAAGCCGGTGGTCTGCCCGGCGCGGCCGAGCGCCCAGTTGGTCACGTCGCCCAGCAGCAGCTTGGCGTCTCCCAGCAGGACGGCGGCGATGACCACGCCGGCGAGCAGGGCCGCGAGAACGGCCGTGGTGGTGAGGAAGACGGCCCGGCTCCTGATGCGCACCCGGTCGGCCGCGGCGCCGGAGGTGTCCCGGAGCCGGGTGGCCATGACGATCAGGAAGACGGCGCCGAGGAGGCCGGTGACGACGCCGGTCGGCACGGCGACGGCGGTGTCGGCCTCGACGGCCGTGCGCAGCACCACGTCCGAACCGAGCACCAGGGCGGCGCCGACGAGGCCGGCCAGGGGAACGGCGGCACGGGTCCGGGCGAAGGTGCGGAACCGGCGGGCGAGGGGCGGACGAGGGCGGGCGCGCACAGGCCGACGAAGCCGATCGGCCCGGCGAGGGTGACGGCGGCCGTGGAGAGGAGAGCCGCGAGCACGACGGCGCCGATGCGGGTGGCCCGCACCGGGACGCCGAGGCCGCGTGCCGCGTCGTCGCCGAGCGCCAGGGCGTCGATCCGGTGGGCGAGGAGCAGCAGCCCGGCGAACCCGGCGGCGGCGAGGGGCACCGTCTGCAGGACGCCGTCGAAACCGTTCTGGGCGATGCTGCCCTGGTTCCACGCGTAGAGGCCCTCCGTCTCCCGCGGGAACAGCAGGAGCAGTCCCTGGGTGACGGCGGTGAGGCCGAGGGTGAGAGCGCTGCCCGCGAGGACGAGGCGGACGGTGCCGGAGCCGAGGCCGGACAGCCCGAGCACCACGGCCGCCGCCGCGAGACCGCCGGCGAAGGCCACGCCGGAGGAGGCGAGCAGCGGGAGCGAGACGCCGGTGGCGGCGGCGAGCCCCAGGGCCAGGTAGGAGCCGGCGTTGACGGCGAGGGTGTCGGGCGAGGCGAGGACGTTGCGGCTGACCGCCTGCAGGGCGGCGCCCGCCGCCCCGAGCACGGCTCCGACGAGCAGCCCGGCGGCCGTCCTCGGCAGCCGCGAGGCGATGACGACGGACGCGTCGGCGGGGTCGGCCCGGCCGGTGAGCGCCTTCCAGACCTCGGGGGCGCCCACGGCGGCCGTGCCCTCGGTGACGTCCACCAGCGCGAGGGCGGTGACCAGCAGGAGCAGTGCGGCCGTCACCGCGGCCGCACCCGTCCGGGACGGTGCCGCCGCCGGACGGGTGACGGGAGGTGTCGCGGTGACGGTCACGGGCTACCGCGTCAGCGCGGCGACGACGGAGTCGATGTACTGGTTCATCGACTCGGGGCCGCCGAACATCCAGATGCCGTCGGGCAGCCGGTGGACGTTGTCCTTCTTCACGAACGGCAGCGAGGTCCACACCTTGTCGTCGGCGAGGGCGCCGGCGAAGGGGTTGCTGTTCTTGTCGCCGTCGTTGCCGATGTAGGCGAAGTGCACGTCGTCGTCCAGCCCGGTGAGCCCTTCGACGTCGGTGGTGCCGAGGCCGTAGGCCTTGTCGCCCTTGACGGTCCAGGCGTTCTCCAGGCCGAGCTTCTCGTTGACCGCGCCGATGAGCGAGCCGCTGGTGAACGGCCGGATGGAGACCTGGTTGGAGACGACGTAGCCGTCGGCGAAGGCGTACGGGACGCCGTCGAGACCGGCGCCGGCGAGGGCCTTCCTCCCTTCGGCGATCTTGGTGTCGAACTCCTTCTTCAGCTTCCCGGCCCGCTCGGTGGTGCCGGTGGCCTCGGCGATGAGGTCGAGGTTCTCGGTCATCTGCCCGATCGGGTCGGAGGCGTCGGCGGGACGCACCTCCAGGACCGGGGCGATCTTGCGCAGCTGCTTCACGGCGGCCGGCGGCAGGTCGGTGGTGGCCACGACGAGGTCCGGCTTCAGGGCGGCGATGGTGTCCAAGCTGGGCTCGCCCCGGGTGCCGATGTCCTTGGGCTCGTTCTTCAGCGGGACCGCGGTGTCCCAGGTCCTGTAGCCCTTGACGTCGGCGACGCCGGCGGGGTCGACGCCCAGCGATATCAGGCTCTCGACGATGTTCCACTCGGTGCCGACGACCTTCTCGGCGGGCCCGTCGAGCTCGACCTCCGAACCGGAGGCGTCGGTGAGGGTGATGCGCTCGGCGGTCTTCTCCGCCGTGCCGTCGGCGGCGGGCTCGGTCGTCCCGCAGGCGGTCAGGGTGAGGGCCGCGGCGGTGACCGCGGCGAGGAGGAGGCGTCTCATGGGGTGGCACTGAGCCTTTCGGTTCGCGTGTGGTGCCGGCCGATGGCGCGGGTGCGCAGCCGGCCGGTGACGGGGTCGGTGTCGACGTCGATGCGGATGCCGTACGTCTCGGTGAGCCGCCGCGGCGTCAGGACGTCCTCGGGCGGGCCCTCGGCGGCGATGCGTCCCTCGTCGAGCAGGACGATCCGGTCGGCGACGGCCGCGGCCTGGTCCAGGTCGTGCAGGACCGTGCCGACGGCGATCCCGTGGTCGTCCGCCAAGTCGCGGATCAGGTCGAGGAGTTCGACCTGGTAGCGCAGGTCGAGGTAGGTCGTCGGCTCGTCGAGGAGGAGCACGCCGGTCTCCTGGGCGAGGCAGCCGGCCAGCCAGACCCGCTGGAGCTGCCCTCCGGAGAGGTGCTCGGCGCCGCGGTCGGCGAGTTCCGACGCGCCCGTCATGGCGAGTGCGCGGTCCACCGCGGCGGGGCCGTCCGGGTCCGCCCTGCCCCAGCGGCCCCGGTACGGGTAGCGGCCGAACTCGACGACGTCGCGCACCGTCAGCCCGCTGGGGGTGGGGCGGCCCTGGGTCAGCAGGGCCACGCGGCGCGCGAACTCGCGGGAACTCAGGGCGAGACCGTCGGTGTCCGTGTCGAGGACGAGCGTGGCGGTCCTGGGCCGCAGCAGACGCGCCATCGTGCGCAGGAGTGTCGACTTACCGCTTCCGTTCGGGCCCACCAGGGCGGTGACCTCACCGGGCCGCAGCGTCATCGAGGCGTCGTGCACGACGTCGGTGCCGTCGTACGCCACGGTGACCCCGGTGGCCGTCAGTTGATGACCACGGGGGCTCGGGGTCGCGGATATCTCTTCACCACCGGACACGCGACACAGGTTAGCCTAACCTAAGAAGCCCCTGAAGAGGGGGGTCACCACCGAGCACAAGCATCGATCCGGCCGAACCCGCACGATTACAGGACTTGGCGGGACACGGGTGCGCCGCACCGTGTCCGCGGAGGGAGCCCGGCCACCGCCGGCCGGCGGCTGTCAGCGGCGGGACACCGCGCGGTCCGTCCCCTCGGCACCGTTCGGCCGTAACGGCGTTGCCGCGCCGCAGGACGACCGCGGGGTCGAGAACCCCGCTCGCCGGCGCGGACTTCGTGAACGCGCCGCTCACCAGTCCAGCGGCAGCGTGGCGAGGTACTGCTCGAGCAGGCCGGAGATGATCCGGTGGTCACCGAGGGACGGGTGCCAGTCGCAGCCGAGGCGGTCCAGGGCCGGGTCGTCGTAGTACCAGTAACCCACCCCGCCGTCGCCCCGCGCGACGCGGTTCCGGACAATGCGCTCGGCGGTGTCGGCGAAGGCGGTGGTGCCGGACACGGAGGTGGCGCTGACCACGAGGTGGGTCCCGGCGCCGTAGCGGGCGCGCAGCTTGTCGAGGAAGCCGTGGTAGGCGCTCTCGTACGCGGCGATGAGATCGTCCTGCGTGGCCCAGGGCTCACCCGTCCCGAGCGGGGTCGAGAAGTCGTTGATGCCCAGGCCGATGACGACGACCTGCGGGGTCCAGGTGTCCGGCTTCTCCCACACGTCGCCCGCGACGTGCAGCAACGCCCGGTCGTAGTAGGTGCGGTAGTCGGTGCCGGGCTCGCCGCCGTTGTAGTTGCGCACCATGCCCCGGCCGGAGAAGGCGTTCTGCTGGTAATCGGCGTCGAGGGCCTTGGCGGTGAGGGCGGCGAAGGCGAGGTCGGCGTTGGTGTTCCGGTCGACACCGCCGGTGGCGGAACAGTCGCGGGTGTCCGAGGTGTTGCCGTATCCGGCGGTGTAGGAGTCTCCGATGAACTCGATCTGCCGGCTCCGCGCCGCGGGGGCGGGCAGCATCCCGCCTCCCCCGACGGCGGTGAACCCGCCGAACCGGCCCACGGCCCAGGTGCTCTCCGTCCGCTTGACGAGCCGCACACCGTGTTCGCCGTCCGGCAGGCCGTTGATCCACGAGATGGTCCGGCCCGGGGTCACCAGGGTGGTGACGGTTTCTCCGTCGATCTGGACGTCGTAGTCGTTGACGGCGTCGTCGAGCACGACGCCGACGCCGGTGCCGCGAAAACGGCCCTCGAAGGAGATGCCGGGCCAGCTGTAGCGCACGTATCCGTCGGCCGCCTCCTTCACCCGGCCCACCGTCCGGTACGTGGCCGGGGCGGTGGACGGCCGCGAGGCGCGGGCCGGGGACGCCGGGGACGCCGGGGACGGAGAAGTCACGGTGGTGACGGCGCCCGCGGCCGAGGCCGTGAGGAACGTCCGCCGGGAGAGGTGACGAGACCTGCGCATGTGCGGTTCCCTTCGCTGTCCTGGACGGCTCATGACCGGGGCGGGGGAACGCCCATGGGAGCGCTCCCCCGCCGCCACACCATCAGATGCGGCGCGGTGGGCGTCAAGACGGCAAGAGGGCGCCCCGGGGTCCGCCCGCGCTTCGCCGAGCCGCACCCCGGAGCCGGCCGCCGGCGCGGTCGCCCGCGGACGGCCTCCGCTCCCCGTCGCGCCGGGCACCGGCGGGAGACAGCGAGACGCGGTCCGTCCGGCACCGCCCCAACGGCTCACACCGTCAGGGCTGTTCGGGAGCGTGGTCGGCAGCCCCGCGGGAGTCCGGCCGGTCAGGGACGGCAGCACGCCGGCGAGCAGCAGGGTGACCAGGCCGAGCGCCGCGACAGCCGGGGGCGGGGGTGTGCGCCCAGTCCGTCACCCGGGTCCACAGCCGCGGGGCGGGCCGGCGTCAGCCGTCAGCCGTTCATGGTCGTCGTGGTCACCACGGTCGTCGTGACGATCACCGTCAGGGCGTTCTCCGCCGCCTCGATGACGCGGCGGACCGCCTCCGCCGACCACCGGCCGTGCGCGACCGCCGCCATGGCCTTCTTGACCGCGGCCCTGTCGGCGTCCGGGAAGGCCAGCCGGTGCAGTCCCGCGCCGTGCAACAGGGCCACCAGGCTCGCCGTGCGGTCGTCGGGGGCCCCACCGCCGAGGACCACCTCTTCCAGCCGCCGCCGCACCACGGCCTCCGCCGAGCCGTCCGCCTCCGGGTAGCGGCGCACGGGGAAGAGGCCGGGCACCTTCTTCCGCTCCTCCCGGACGAGGCGCTTGTCCAGCAGGCCCCTGCGGGCTCCGGCCACCGCGTCGCCCTTGAGGCGGTTGATCCAGTCCCCGGTCCCGCCGGGCCTGTCCCGGCCGGCGATCTCGGCGAGCGCGGCGTCGAGGGCGGGTTCACCGAGCGGTGCCCGGTCGAGGACGGTGACCTTGTCACCGGTGACATCGATCCGGCCGGTCAGCGCCGGCTCCACCAGGGTGGCCGCGGAGACCGCCAACGCCACCTTCGCCGACTCCTGCTCCGCCCCCGACTCGTCGTCCAGCGAAAGCAGCAGAAGCTGCTCGCCCAGGGTGGTTTCCATGCCGGGCTCCCTCGGGTCGTCCCTCTCACTCCTCGGCCCAGTGTCCGGCGGACGTGAAGCGGGTTCCCCCTTCCGTCACGGCCGAACGGCGCGCGGCACCGGACCGTTCGGCGAACGGCCGGCCAGGAACCAGCACCTCCGTTCAGGGGCTCTGTGGTGCAATGACATCTGCCCGGCACTGGGCTCGGCGCCGGTCCCCGGCGTATCCCGGCCGGGTCCCCGAGCACCAGCGAACAGCGAGGAGTCACCGTGACCGCAAGCGGGCCCGACGGGGTCGGTGAGCCGGCCACCACGCCCGGGAACGGGGGTGGCGCGCGCAGGCCGATGACCTTGGCGGGGACACTGGCGGCGGCGGAGACCGCTGCGCCCGTGGAGTCGCTCGACGTGGTCGCGCGCATGCTCAGGGAACACCTCGGGGCCGCCTCGGTGTCATTCCTCATCACCGACTTCACCGGCGGCTCGGTCGTCCGGCTGGGGGCCGCGGGCAGCGTCGACACCGATGAACCCGCCCGGCGCATCACCCTCCGGGGCACTCTCTACGAGGACGTGATCCGCACTCAGCGGCCGAGCGTGGAGGACAGGGGCGACGGCGCGCTGGTGAGGGTCGTCGCCCCGGTGACCAACCGCGGGGACGCCATCGGGCTCCTCGAACTGTTCCTTCCCGCGGCGCCGGACGGGGAGGTGATGCGGGAGATCGGCGAGACCGCGCACGCCCTGGCGTACATCGTCATCGCCAACCGGTCCTTCACCGACGTGTACCAGTGGGGCCGCCGTACCATCCCGCTGAGCCTGGCCGCGGAGATCCAGCACCGGTTGCTCCCGGCGTCGCTGGCGTGCGAGGCGGCGCAGTTCGCGGTGGCCGGGGCGCTGGAGCCGGCCGACCACGTCGGGGGCGACACCTTCGACTACGTGATCGACCGGGACACCGTCCAGCTCTCCGTCACCGATGCCATGGGGCACAACGTCGACGCCGCGCTGCTGGCAACACTCCTGGTGGGCGCCCTGCGCCGGGCACGGCGGGCCGGTGCCGGCCTCGCCGATCAGGCCCGCGACGCCGACCGGGCCATGCGTGAGCACGGCCGCCAGGGTTACGTCACGGGCCAGCTCCTGCGCATCAGCCTGATCGACGGGAAGACCGAGTTCATCAACGCCGGGCACCCCTGGCCGCTGCGGCTGCGGAACGGACAGGTGCGGGAGATCGCCCCGGAGATCGACATGCCGTTCGGTTTCCCCGTCCCGCACACCTACCGGGTCCAGTCGCTGGACCTGCTGCCGGGCGACCGGCTCGTGATGCTGACCGACGGCATGCTGGAGCGCAACGCCAGCAGCCTCGATCTGTCGGACCTGATCCTGCGCACCCGCGCGCTGCATCCCCGCGAGGCCGCCCGCACTCTCATCGCGGCGATCGTCGAGGCCAACAACGGCCACCTCCAGGACGACGCGACCGTCATGTGCCTGGACTGGCACGGCGTCGGCCACTCCCGGCGGGACGCCGACACCGGCGCCGACCTCGCGGGTGCCTCCGCAGCGTCACGGAGGGGGCGGACTGCTCCCGGGCAGTGACCCGCGGGCCCCGGTGCGCCGGTGCGCGCCAGGTGGTCGGTGCACCGCACCACCCCGGTGCCGGGCAGGACACCGCGCCGGGAGAGCGCCAGGGCGTCCAGAGCCCACCGCAGTGAGCGGGCCCCCTCGTCGGGCGCGACGAGCGGGCCGACGGCGGCGCGCAGTCCGTTCGGCACCGCACCGAGGGCCCGGACCGTCCCGGGGTGTTCGGGGTCGGGCACGACGAGGAGGCCGGGCTGTGCGTCGAAGCACCGAGGAACTCGGGCGGCAGGATGGGGCCGGCCAGCCGTGATCATGAGCGCACGTGTTTGGGTCAGCGGCGGATGAGGCCCAGGTCGGTGGCGGTGGCGACGGCGGCGGTGCGGGAGTCGACGTCGAGCTTGGCGTAGACCCGCGCCAGGTGGGACTTGACGGTGCCTTCGGTCAGGTGGAGGCGTGCGCCGATGGCCTGGTTGGACAGGCCGTCGGCGACGAGGGCGAGGACTTCGGTTTCCCGCCGGGTCAGGGTGGTGCCCGGGGTGCGGAGCCGGTTCATCAGCCGGTCGGCGACGGTGGGCGCGAGTGTGGTGCGTCCGGCGGCTGCGGTGCGTACGGCGGCGGCCAGGTCCTCGGGCGGGGCGTCTTTGAGGAGATAGCCGGTGGCGCCGGCTTCGATGGCGGGCAGGGTGTCGGCGTCGGAGTCGTAGGTGGTGACGATCAGCACGCGGGGGGCTCCCGGGCGGGCGGTGATCCGGGCGGTGGCCTCGGCGCCGCCCATGCCCTTGCCGAACTGCAGGTCCATCAGGACGACGTCGATGTCGCCTTCGGCGGCGCGGGTTACAGCGTCCTCGGCGGTGGCGGCTTCGGCCATGACGACGAGGCCGGGCTCGGTTTCCAGCACGGCGCGCAGTCCGGCCCGTACAACAGGATGGTCGTCGGCCAAGAGCAGGCGGATGGGCGTGTCGTCGGTCACGGGCGGGCCTCGGGCTCGGTGTCGGCTGGCGGGGTGAAGGGCAGCTGGACGGCCAGGGCGGTGCCGTGGCCTGGGGCGGATTCGATGGTCAGGGTGCCGCCGAGGGCCTGGGCGCGGGCGCGCATGGCGGCCAGCCCGAACCCGCCGGCCTCAGGGTCGGCGGCGGGCAGGAGGGTGGGGTCGAAGCCGCGTCCGTCGTCGACGACGTCGAGGGCGACGTGGTCACCGGGGTAGCTGAGAGTGACTTCGGCGGTGGTGGCCTCGGCGTGGCGGACGGTGTTGGACAGGGCGGACTGGGCGATGCGCAGCAGCGCGACCTCGTGCGCGGTGGTGAGCGGGGCGGGGTCGCCGGCGAGGCGGAAGCGTGCGGTGAGCCGGTGCCGGGCGGAGGTGGTGGTGCACAGGCGTTCCAGGGCGCCGGCCAGGGTGGTGCCTTCCAGCGTGGGAGGGGTGAGGGCGGCGACGAAGCGGCGGGCCTCGGCGAGGTTGTCGACGGCGGCCTGCCGTGCCTGGTCGACGTAGCGGGCCGCGTTCTGTGGGGCCTGGGGCAGTGCGCGTTCGGCGGCGCGCAGCAGCAGCTGGATGCTGGAGAGGCCCTGGGCGAGGGTGTCGTGGATCTCGCGGGCCAGGCGGTCGCGTTCGGCGAGCACGCCGGCGGTGTGCTGGGCGGCGGCCAGATCAGCGCGGGTGGCGGTGAGTTCCTCGATCAACCGTCGGCGGTGTTCGCTCTCCCGGTACAGGGCCTGGTACCCCCACACCACGGCCACCGCGACGGCGGCGCCGAGGGCCGGTCCTACCGCCATCGCGGCGCTGAAGGAGTCCTGGTGCACGGCGAAGCCTGCGATGGCCACCACCGCGGTGGCGGCCACGGCGGCCACGCCGGCACGGCGGGGCAGCAGGTGGAGCTGGAGAAAGTACAGCGGGAACGCCACCCACACCCCGTCGGCGGACAGGGCAAGGAGCACCAGCCAGCAGGCGCCCACGGCGACCAGCCACAGCGCGGCGGCCCGCCGCGAGCGGCTCAGCCGAGGGAGCGCCGGGCCAGCCGCATAGACCAGGCCACACGCTACGGCCACGGCGACGATCCACCCGGCGTGGGGCCTGTCGTCGGTTGCGGCCCGGCCGGCGGCCAGGGCGAGCAGACCGACGACCAGAAGGTGCAGGCACCAGGCCAGGGCCCGGGTGGTCGGGGTCAGGGCGGGGGCGGTGGTGTTCACAGTGCGTTCCAGGCTACGGAGGCCGGCGCTCTGGGGGCTCCATCGAAAGTTGGAAACCGTGTGCCGTCTTTCGGCCCGCCAAGTGTCGTCCTGCGCCAGACGCGCGCACAGGGGGCCGGCGGCGACGGTGGAGTCATACCGCTTCCACCGCCGGAAAGGACAGGCCAAGGCCGTGTTTGTCGCCTGGAGAGACCTGAGGTTCGCCAAGGGGCGCTTCGCCCTGATGGGGACCGTCATCGTACTGATCACCCTGCTGGTCGGGCTGCTGTCCGGGCTGACGGCCGGACTGGGCCGGCAGAACATCTCCGCGATCACGTCCCTGCCCGCCGACAAGATCGCCTTCCAGGCGCCACGTGGTGGTCAGGATCTGTCGTACGCCGACTCCACTGTCACCGAGCAGCAGTGGCGGAAGTGGTCCGAGGCGCCCGGTGTCGAAAGCGCCGAGCCGCTGGGGATCACCACGACCAAGGCCACCGCGGGAGACAGGAGCACCGGGGTTTCGGCCTTCGGCGTCGAGCCCGGTTCCCGCCTCGCCCCGGACAGCGACAAGATCACGGGCAGCGCGGTGGTGCTGTCCACCGCGGCTGCCGACGATCTCGGTGTCAAGGCCGGCGATTCCCTTATTCTGGCAGGCCGGCGTCTGACGGTGGCCGCCGTCGCAGGCGACGCCCACTTCAGCCACACCCCGGTGATCTGGACCAGTCTGGCCACCTGGCAGAAGACCGCGCCGCCCACCGGCAACGACGACGGCCCGACCGGGACCGTCATCGCCCTGAGCACCACCTCCGGAGCCGACACGGCCGCCACCGACCGCCAGGCCGGCACCAAGACGGTCTCCACCGACGACTCGCTGTCCGCGATCGGCTCCTACACCTCCGAGAACGGCTCCCTGCAGCTGATGCGCGGCTTCCTGTTCGCCATCTCCGCCCTCGTCATCGGCGCCTTCTTCACCGTCTGGACCATCCAGCGCAGCGGTGACGTCGCCGTCCTCAAGGCCCTGGGCGCTTCCACTGCCAATCTGCTCAAGGACGCCCTCGGCCAGGCAGTCGTCCTGCTCGTCGGCGGCACCCTGATCGGCACCGGCATCGCCGCCGCCCTCGGCGCACTCGTGTCCGGCTCTGCCGTGCCGTTCCTCCTCACCCCCGCCACCGTCCTGATCCCGGCCGTCGTGATCGTCCTCCTCGGCGCGCTCGGCGCCGCCCTGTCCATCCGTCGTATCACCTCCGTCGACCCGCTGACCGCCCTGGGGAGCGCCCGATGAGCCTGACCCTGACCGGCATCACCCTCACCTATCCCGACGGCGGCACCCGCCTGACCGCTCTCGACCGGGTCAGCCTGGAGGTCCCCCAGGGCAGTCTGACCGCCGTGGTGGGCCCCTCCGGCTCCGGCAAGTCCAGCCTCCTCGCGGTCGCCGCCACTCTGATCACCCCCGACACCGGCACCGTCACCATCGACGGCCGGAGCACCACCGGCCTCACCCGCGGCGAACTGACCGAACTGCGCCGCCACAAGATCGGCATCGTCTTCCAGCAGCCCAACCTGCTGCCCTCCCTCACCGCCGCCGAGCAACTTCAGGTCATGGCTCAGATCGACGGCCGCAAACCCCGCACCGCCCGCACACGCGCGATGGAACTCCTCGACGCCGTCGGCCTCGCCGACCAGGCCGGCCGCCGCCCCCACCAGCTCTCCGGCGGCCAGCGCCAGCGCGTCAACATCGCCCGCGCCCTGATGAACGACCCCACCGTCCTCCTCGTCGACGAACCCACCAGCGCCCTCGACCATGAACGCGGCGCCGCCGTCCTCGACCTCATCACCCGCCTCACCCACCAGCAGGCCACCGCCACGATCCTGGTCACCCACGACCGCACCCACCTCACCGCCGTCGACCAGATCGCCGAAGTCCACGACGGACGCCTGCACCTCCCCGCCGGCCTCGGCCCGCCGCCCTCCTGACCCGGCCGCCGCGACCCGCCCGCCGCGGCGGGACCGGTGGTTTCACTGATGTCCCCTCCCGTGACTCCCACTTGAATCGGCGCAGGCCGATTCCGGAACAGTCCCCAGCGATCGGCGGCAGGCACAACTCGCGCAACCGACACAACGGCGCGTCGGCGGGGACCGTCGACGCAGGCAGAAGGGAACCAGACATGTCGCGCATCCGCGGGCGCCTGCGAGCCCTCGGCGCACTGACCCTCAGCATCCTGACCGCGGGTGCCGCCGGCGCTTCTCCCGCGAACCCCGCGTCCGCCGCCACTCCGGTCCACAGCGAGGACTTCTCCGACGGGCTCGGCACCTTCACCGCCTCCGGTTCCGTCCGGGTCGGCACCTACGGCGCGCGGTTGAGCGGATCGCTGTTCACCGACCCGGCCATCACGTCCGCGCCCATCGACCTGGCCGGATACAGCGGCGTGACGGTCTCCTACACCCGGGCGGCCTACGGGCTGGACCCCGGGGAGTCGTTCACCGCGGCCTACTCGGTCGACGGCGGCTCGTTCACCGCACTGGAATCGGCGCGTACCGCCACGGGTGCGGCGGCGTTCCGCCTCCCGGCCTCGGCCGACGGCCGCTACCTGCGGCTGCGCTTCTCCCTGGACGCCGACAGCCCCCTGGAGACGCTGACCGTCGACGACGTGCTGGTCGAGGCCGCGGGCGGCGGGGACCCGACCGACCCGCCGCCCGGATCACTGCCCCCGGTGGACGACGTCACCGAGCCCGGGCCGTACGCCGTGACCGTCGACAGCGGCGCCGGCCCCGGCGACGACGGGTGGCTGGTGTACCCGGCGGACGCGGGCCGGGACGGTGTGGACCACCCGATCCTCGTCTGGGGCCCGGGGGCGGGATCCGCTCCCGCCGACTACGAGGACATGCTGCGCCTCTGGGCCTCGCACGGCTTCGTCGTCTACAGCGAGGTCTCCTCCAGCAGCGGCGCCTACATGGTCGACGCTCTCGACTGGCTGGAGGAACGGAACACCGACCCGGGCAGCCCGCTGTACCAGGACCTCGACACCTCCGAGGTGGCCTTCGGCGGCCATTCCCGCGGCTCGATCGGGACGTTCGACGTGGCCGACGAGCCGCGGCTGGAGACCACCATCCATGTGGCCGGCGGCTCCTTCGACGGCGACGGCCCGGACAACCTCCGGAACCCGGCCCTGTACATCGGCGGTGACGAGGACTTCGCCACCGCCAACATGGAACGCGACTACACCAACACCGATGTGCCGGTGTGGTTCAACGTCCTCGACGGCACCGACCACGTCTATGCCACCCGCAACGGCCGGCACATCATCAGCGCCTGGCTGCGCTGGCGCCTGGCCGACGAGGAGTTCCGGCGCACGGAGGACTTCCTGAGCCCCGACTGCACCTTCTGCGACCTCGGCGAGGTCCGGCACAAGAACTGGTGACACCACGCCCACCGACCGGTGCCGCCCCGTCGTCCTACGACGGGGCGGTCCACCGGGCGGCGGACCAACGGCACCCCAGTCCCGGAATTCAGAGCATGATGAGCAGACGAGTCTGCGGCTTGAGCTTCCTGTTCACCGAACGGCTCTGCACATACACCTCCAGCTTGGGGTTGTTCCCCGCCTTCACGGAGACGGTCCCCTGGATACCCGACCCGAACAGCAGGCTGCGTGCCGCGTCGCCCGTGTAGGCGCGATCGGTGTCCTTCTCGACCACGACGACTTCCTTGTTGGGCTGCACCAGTGCTCTGGCCCCCAACTGGTAGTAACACGCACCGCGTTCGTACCTCACGCCCGGATGCGAGTCGACGAAGGGCCGGATCTCCATCTCCTTGTCGACCTTCAGGAGCCGGTACCGGTCGGCCGGGATCGGTTCGAGGGTGGCCCGCACCTCGTCCACCGATATGTCCTGGCCGACGGCGAACAGGTTCTTCGTACCGCGCACGCCCTGCTCACGGCCCCGGAGGAAACTGGTGGCGGCGGCGCGCACGGTGCCGATCGCCTCCTCGACGCCCTCGTGGGAATCCGCGTCCCAGATGGCGATGTTGCCGGCCGGGAAGCCGTAGTTCTGGGCGGTGCGCTTCGCCAGGGAGTTCGGGACGAGGATCGCGGACGTCCAGTGGCCGGGAAGCGAACCCATCTTCGCCGTGATCCTGTCGAGCCAGGGGCCCAGGATGGCCATGTCACCGTCGTGCCGCCGGTCGCCGCCGGAGGCGTTCTCCTCGCCGTCCGTCACCACGATCTGCAGGAAGCTGTGCTCGCCGTACTCCTCCCAGATGTGACCGAGGTCGTCCAGCGACTTCAGCGACGCCTCGATGAGAGCCGTGGCACCGTTGTTGACCTTGTACAGACCCCGCATGGACGGCAGATGCTTCACATCCATGTCCCAGACCAGGTTCTCCACCCGGTGGTCGAAGGAGTAGAGGCTGATCCGCGTCTCGTGACCGAGGCTGTCCGACTCGGCCTTCAGGCCCGCCACGAACTCGTCGACCACGCGGATGAGCTGGCTCTGGTGCTGATACATGGACCCCGAACAGTCCACGACCAGCGCGACGTGGTTCACCTTGTGCTGGATCTTGTTGGCGGACACGCTTCCGCTCCCCCTCCGCTGCTCCCCGAGTAGTGCCTGAACTCTATGAGCGGGCACTGACATCGACGCTGCTCTTGAACCAGGCCAAGTCGGTGGCGTTCATAGGGTTCGGCTCGATGATGAACCCGAACTCGGTGTTCGTTCTCCCCGTGAGCAGGCGCTGCCGCTCCGGACGAGCCACGCCCTGATCGTCGAGCTGCCCGTCGGTCAGCGGTGGCAGGCGGCTGCCGAAGACTTTCCGGATGCAGGGCTCGGGCTGCAACGCTCCGAACCAACATGGGATCGCCAGGCCGTGTGAGGCGGTCCGCCGCGGTGAAGGCGGTCGGAACGGATGTCGACGTGAGGGCACCAACCGCCTGATATCGCGCTAGGGTTGCCCCTCACGTGAGATCCACGACAGCTTCGCTGTTGACTGAGTCACCGTGTCGAGACGTCAGCGGGTTCATCCACACCAGGCAACCCAGCGGGACGCTGAACCACCTGGGGGGACTTGCCATGATCGAAGCTCCGATCGACGCTGAAGACGCCGGCGACGACGAGGCCGACCGGAGGGTTGTCGAGCAGGAGCGGGCAGAGCTACGGAAGTTCATCAAAGGGCTGAGTGCGGACGACATCAAGTCGGGCGGCTGGTTCACCAAGCTCAGCGCTGAGGCCCTGCGTTCCTACACCGACAAGGTCGACTGGCAGTACTTCCAGGAGCGGTACGAGGGGGTACCCGCGGATGCCATCGTCGATCAGCGGATCAAGATGGCTGCTCGGTACGCCGCGCTCGAAGGCGGGCTCTCCGCCGGGGCCTACACGGCGGCCGTCGCCGCCACCATCGGGAGCCTTGGCGGTGCCTCGCCGGCGACTGTCCCGGCCGCCGTCACGACCATGATGGTGGATGTCGCGTTCACCACCCGGCTCCAGCTCCGCCTGGCCTACGACATCGCCGTCCTCTACCGGGTGCCGCTCGACCTGTCCGACCCCGAGGACATGTGGAAGCTCATACGCGTGGCCTTCACGATCAAAAGCGGGGAAGCGGTCCAGAAAGGCGTGGTCAAGGCGGTTCCGGCCGTGGTACGGCCGGTGATCAAGCGCTACTACTCCAAAGCGGTACTGAGCACCGCGAAGGGGCTCCCGTTCGTCGGGAAATACCTCCTGCAGCGCAACGTCATCAAGATCGGCATTCCCGTGGTCGGCGTTCCCCTGGCGGTTGTGCTGAACCGCTATACGACGCTGCTCGCGGGGCGGCACGCGCAAGCCGTGTTCCGGAACGAGGCGCGGGTGATCGAACTCGCCGAGGGTCTGAGCAAGCGCAGCAGGCACCCGCAGTTGATGCTGTGGGTCGCATGGCTCGTCATCAGGGCGGACCGCAAGATCGCCGACGATGAGTCGCTGTTGATGCGGCACCTGGTGAGGCTGGTCCGGGACCGGCATCAGGTGGTCGATGAACAACTCGCCCACCTCGTGGACATCGACCCCGCCGAGGTGTGGCAGCGTCTGGACGCCGAGCCGGGGGATCTGAGCGACCTCCTCGACGCGGCCGACCGGGTGGCCACCGTGGACGGTGCCGTCAACGCGCGCGAGAAGGCCGTCATCTCCGAGCTTCGAGATCGCTGCCGGCGCGTCTGACGCCGTCGTGCGCCACCTCCCGCGAGAGGAGAGTCCAGCGCGCTGATTGCGGCCTGACGGCGGTCTCGAGACTCCATTCGGAGAGCGCATCGTGGGTCCGCCCCAGCCGGCGCGAGAATGCGCCAGCGCTCCGGCGACAGCGCGTCCCGGTCCATGCTGGCCCCACGGCGCGGGACCAGCAGCACCGCACGGTCCTCCATAGACGTCGCCGGAGGCACAACCGCCGTGTCCGCGGAGAGTTGGCCCTGTGCCGGCGGCTCAGGTCTCCCCCCGCTGGATCCTGATCACGGCCGGGTCCCCTTCCGGGCGCGCGGGTCGTTCTCGCGGTAGAGCACGAGGTGCTCGTGGAAGAGGACGCCGTCGCGGACGTCGCCGGTGGCGGTGAAGCCGGTGTCGTCGACGTAGTCGAGGTGGCTGCCGGTGACGGTGTAGCGGCCGGTGTAGGCGCTCCGGCGGTTGCCGCGGGCCTCGTCGTAACGGCCGTTCGGCAGCAGTTCCTGGCGGATGTAGCCGTCCGCGGTCACCCACATCCCGACGTACGGGTGCGGATCGCGGGGCGTGTCGTTGCTGGTCATGGGTCCACCCTCGGCCCTGCGGCGCGACGCTGCCAGGCCGCCGTCCCCCCGGGTGAGCGCTTCCCGGGTGCCGCGCACCCACCCTCCGCGGGGCCGTGGCCGCCCTCCCGTCCCCGAGCGGTTGTCCTGGGCCGCTTCCCGATCACCACCGCACCGGGCGGTGCTCCGTGGGTGCGGTGGACCCGGTGACAGAGCGGCCTGGTTCCGGTGGCGGAGCGCACCGAAGCTGAGGAGGCGGAAGCCGCCCGGCACCACCACCGCCGAGCCCGGCTCGTAGCAGCGCCCTGGGCGCACCACACACACACCGCACCCACAGATCCGAACCCGCCCGAGGAGCAAGCAAGATGACCATCACCGACACGGACATCGCGGGCTGGAACTCCAAGGCCCTCGACGAGATCCTCTCGGACGACACAGGGCGTCCCGTCCTGTTCACAGGCGCCCGCATCCTGACGATGGACCCGCTGATCGGGACCATGACCGGTGCCGACATCCTGTTCGTCGGCTCCCTGATCGTCGCGGTCGGCCCGTCCCTGTTCACCGCGGCGGAGGACGACAACGCCATCGTCGTCGACTCCACCGGTATGACCATCGTCCCCGCCGTCGTGGACACCGTGGCGCTGGCCGGCGGCCGGGGCCGGCGCTCGGAGCACGTCGCGACGCTGACCCCGGGCAACACCAGCGACCTGGTGGTGGTGCCCGACGAGCTGGCCGCCGATGTGCCGGGCGCCCTGGCCACGCTCACGTCCCGGCCGGAGCAGGTCCGCGCCCTGATCGCGGCCGGCCGGCCCGTGCTGTGGGCCGGCAGCGACGCCCCCGGCCGGGCCACCGCCCCCGAACTGGGCATCCCGGCCTCACCGGACCTGACCGGCAGCCCGCGGGTCGGCGTCTGGATCGACCAGGACGACTTCCTGCACCAGGAACTCACCGCCGACGGCCGCTACGACGAGACCCGCGGCGGCCGGCCGCACGCCTACCAGGGCCGGTACTGGATCGACGGCGACCGGATCGACTACCTGGACGACCTCGGCTTCTGGGCCGTGGGGTACTTCCGCGGTGACGAACTGCACCACGTCGGCTACATCATGCACCGGGGCTGATTCCCCGCGCGGCCCCGGAAGCGTGTGCCGGGGCCGCCCTCCGCGACTGAGCGTGCCGCACCCAGGGGAGCAGCGGCGCGCTCAGTCGCGGCGGACGGGCGGAGGCCGGCTGTTCCGGAACGCGGTGCGGCTACCAGGGCACGGGGCCGTTGGCGCCGACGAAGGCGGGGCTCGGTGTGCCGGGCACGGCC
Source organism: Streptomyces sp. MNU89 (assembly GCF_020982505.1). Classification (NCBI taxonomy): domain Bacteria; kingdom Bacillati; phylum Actinomycetota; class Actinomycetes; order Kitasatosporales; family Streptomycetaceae; genus Streptomyces; species Streptomyces sp. MNU89. The sequence goes on from NZ_JAJKLL010000001.1 coordinate 1,815,984, forward strand.
CTGATGGCGGCGACGATCGCCGCGGCGCCCTCCTCGACGCTCTGGGTGCCCTGGTGGCCGTTGAGGTCGGTCGCGGTGAACCCGGGGTCGACCGAGACCGCGCGGACCTGCGGGAACGACTGCGCGTAGACGGCGGTCAGCATGTTCAGTGCGGCCTTGGAGGAGTTGTAGGCCAGCAGCGGCGCCCACGCGGGGAGCAGTTCGGCGTGGGCGGCCGGGTCGGCGTTGATCGTCAGGGAGCCCAGTGCGCTGGAGACGTTCACGATCGCGGGCCGGGCCGCCTGCTGGAGCAGGGGCAGGAAGGCGCGGGTGGTGCGCACCGCGCCGAAGACGTTGGTGTCGAACACCTGCCGCAGGTCGGTGGCGGTCAGCTCGTCGGCCGGGGCGGCCGGCCCGGCAATGCCCGCATTGTTGACCAGGACATCCACCCGGCCCGACTCGGCGCGCACCTGGTCGGCGGCCGCGGCGACGGAGGCGTCGTCGGTGATGTCGATCAGCAGCGGGCGGGCCCCGAGGGCCTTGGCCGCCTGCTCGCCGCGGTGGGCGTCGCGGGCTCCGGCGTAGACGGTGTGACCCGCCTCGACGAGGCGGCGGGCGGTTTCGTATCCGAGGCCCTTGTTGGCCCCGGTGATCACGGTGATGGTTGTCATGCGGTTCAGCCTGCGGGCGACCCGGCGGGACAGGGAGAGCCCTCCTCAGCGGGGGGTCCGCCAGTACCAGGCTGTTCGTTCAGGAACGGCGGACAATGGAGGGGTGAACGACGATCCCGCGGCCCTCGGCCGGGCCCTGCGCCACTGGCGCGACCACACCAGCCCCGAAGACCTGGGGCTCCCCCTCGGCGGGGTGCGCCGGGCGCCCGGGCTGCGCCGCGAGGAGCTCGCCCAGCTCGCCGGTCTCTCCGTGGACTACGTCGTCCGCCTGGAGCGGGGCCGGGCCACCGCCCCCTCCCCGCAGGTGCTGGCCTCCCTCGCCCGCGCCCTGCGCCTGAACGAGACCGAACGCGACCACCTCTACCTGCTGGCCGGCCAGGCCCCGCCCACCACCGGCCAGATCTCCCCGCACCTGCCGCCCAGCGTCCAGCGCCTCCTCGACCAGCTCTACGGCAGCCCGCTCAGCGTCCACGACGCCGCCTGGAACCTCATCTCCTGGAACCCCCTGTGGGCCGCCCTCATGGGCGACCCCTCCCCCTGGCGCGGCAGGGACCGCAACATCGCCTGGCGGCACTTCACCCACCAGCCCACCCGCGTGACCCACACCCCCGCTCAGGAGGACCGCTTCGAGACCGCCCTCGTCTCCGACCTGCGCTCCTCCGCCGCCCGCTACCCCAAGGACGCCCGGCTCACGGCACTGATCAAGGACCTGCGCGCCGCCGGCACCCGCTTCGACGACCTCTGGCACTCCCACACGGTCGGCTTCCACACCACCGACAGCAAGACCGTGCACCACCCCGACCTCGGGCCGGTCACCGTCGACTGCGACACCCTCACCGTCCCCGGCGCCGACCTGCGCATCGCCGTCTGCTCCCCGCCCGCGGGCACCGCCGCGGCCGACCAGTTCGCCCTGCTGAACACCCTCGGGACCCGGGTGGTTCTCGGCTGACACGCTCCGCGGTCCGCGCGGGAGTCCGGCGATACTCACGACACTCACGACGAAGCGGGGGTACCGCGCGCTTCCGCCGCGCGCGGTACCCCCGGGAGGCCTCCGTCCGGTCAGACGAGTTCGGCCGAGAGTGTGATCGTCGTGCCCGACAGGGCCTTGCTCACCGGGCAGTTGGCCTTGGCGTCCTGCGCCGCGGCGACGAACGCCTCGTTGTCGATGCCGGGAACGGTGCCCTCGACGGTGAGGTGGATGCCCGTGATGCCCTCGCCGGGCTGGAACGTCACGTCGGCGGAGGTGACGAGCCGGGTGGGCGGGGTGCCCGCCTCTCCGAGGCCGTGCGACAGCGCCATGGAGAAGCAACTGGAGTGGGCGGCGGCTATCAGCTCTTCCGGGCTGGTCCTTCCGTTGGCCTGCTCGGCGCGCGACGGCCACGACACCGGCTGCTCGCCGATGCCGGAGGAGTCGAAGGTGACGACGCCCTTGCCGTGGAGCAGGTCGCCTTCCCAGGCCGTGTGTGCTGAGCGCTTGGTTGCCACGATGGGTCCTTTTCTCGTGTTCTCTTGCGGTGGGTGAAGTGAAGCGGTGGGGAGCCCGGTGGTCCGGCTGCGGCCCGTGCGACCGGTCGTTCCACCCGGTCCGTGCGCGGCCCGGCGGCCGGGCCCGTGCTCCGCCTCCGCGGATTCTCCCGGGGATCAGGCCGGCGGACATCGGCTGATCGGCCTATACCGGCGGCCGGGAGCGGACCCTCAGGTGGCCCGCTTCGGCGCGTCGTCCCGGTGTGCGGGGTGGCCGGTCGCCGCCAGCGAGCCGAGCAGACGGAGCGCCTCCGCGGTCCGGGTGCCCTCCTGTGCGTGGTAGACGATCAGCTGCTGCCCCGGCGCGGAGCGCACGTCGAAGGTCTGCATGCGCAGAGTGAGCTCGCCGACCTCGGGATGCAGCAGGACCTTCGCGGCGTCGCTCTTGCCCCGTGCGTCGCGCCTCTGCCAGAGGTCGGCGAACTCGCGGCTGCTCTCCGAGGCCGTCCGCAGGACCTCGTGGATCCGCGGGTCGTTCGGCCGGGCGCCCTCCAGGAAGCGGAATCCCGCGACCGCGTTGGCCGCCGCTTTCTCCCAGTGCGCGTGGAACGAGCGGACCGACGGGTCAAGGAACATCGTGAGCAGCACGTTCGCGCCGGGCGGGAGATGGGGGAAGACGGCCCGCCCCAGCGTGTTCGCGGCCAGGACGTCGTACGCGCGGCCCAGGAGCAGGGCCGGTGTGCGGTCCCACAGGTCGGCCAGCGCCAGCAGCTGGGGGTCCGCTCGCTCGATGCCGCCCTGGTGGCGCGGGAGCGGGGTCATGCCCGCGATCCGGTACAGGTGCAGCCGGCCGTCGTCGTCCAGCAGCAGCGCGTCGCCCAGGGCGTCCAGGACCTGCGGCGACGGGTGCCGCTCACGGCCCTGCTCCAGTCGCAGGTAGTAGTCGACGCTGATACGGGCCAGCATCGCGACTTCCTCACGGCGCAGGCCGGGGACGCGCCGCCGTCCGTCCTGGGGAAGACCGACGTCGGGCGGCGTCACCTGTGCGCGCCGGCTCCGCAGGTATTCGCCCAGTTTCGAGGTGGTCATACCGCTCAGGTTAGGCTCCGGCGCGGCCGGGAGCCTGGTCCCAGTACCCCCAGGACGGCGGCCACGGCGGGTGACGACGCGGTCCTCGGCCGTGTCGCAACCGGCGGTCAGGGCAGGAGCTGCTGCTCCATCGCGAAGACGGCCACCCCGGCCCGGGTCCGCCGCCCGGTCTTGTCGTAGATGTGCCCGAGGTGATGGCCCACGGTGCGGCTCGAAATGGACAGCTCCGCACCTATCTGGCGGTTGGTCAGCCCGCGGGCGGCCAGCCGCAGTACCTCGATCTCCCGAGCCGTGAGCCCGGCCGGACGGCGGTGCGGGGACGGCCGTCCGCCCGCCGCCCGCAGCACGAGGTCGCAGGCGGCGCGGTCCAGGGCGCCGGAGTCCGCCTCCCGCGTCAGGTGCCGGGCGGCTTCGTCGGCGGTGAAGGCTTCCCGGTGCGCCCGCGGCTCGGTCAGCGCGGCGAACACGTCGGCGGCGGCGAGAATGCGGGCCGCGGGAGAGACACGGGTCCCGGCGTCACCGCGGTGGTAGCCACTGCCGTCGAGACGCTCGTGGTGCGCGGCGGCGACCGGTGCCAGCGCAGCGAGCGCGGGCACGCGCTCCAGCACCCGCTCGGTCCAGTACGTGTGCATCCTCACCCGCTCCATGTCGGCGGTGCTCAACGGCCCGGGCCGGTCCCACACGTCGGCGGAGATCCCGGCCCGCCCCAGGTCGTGCAGGAGCGCCGCGCAGCGCAACCGGGTCACCTCGTCGGCGGCGAGCCCTCCCAGCCGGCCGGCGCTCTCCGCCAGCCGCGCGACGTGCTCGCTGTGCCCGACCAGCCACGTGCCCTTGAGGTCCACGAACCGGCCGAGCACCGCGCACAGGCCGGCGACCTCCTCGGCGGACACGGTGACGTACGGCGGGGGTTCGGCGGCCACCGCGGAGGCGACGGCGTCGGGTTCACGCAGCGGAGCGAGCACCTTCGCGGCGTCGGCCGCGAACGCACGCGCCAGTGCGGGATCGAGATGGCCGCCGGCGCGCCGGACCACCCGTGAGACGGCGGCCGGCTCGCCGCCCTGCGCATGGCCCAGGACCCCCTGTTCGGCCACGTGGACGACCCGGGCGGCGAGGGAGAGGTGCTCACCGGCCGCTCCGAGGGGAATGCCCTGTCCGTCCCACCGCTCGTACACGTCGTCCAACGCCGCGAGGGTCCGCGGCAGCACGCCGAGGCCCGAACCGAGCGCCCGGCCGGCCTCGCAGCCGTTGCGCATGGCCTCCACCCCGGCCGTGGGCAGCACCTGGATCAGCGTGTCCGTCAACTGCTGGGCCTGCTCACGCGTCCAGTCGCCGAGCCGGAGCAACTGCTCGGTCAGCGGCACCTCGTCGCCCGGATCGAGGTGCTTCAGCGCGCTCTGGAACGCCACCTCGTCACCGAAGATCGCCGCGAGTTCGGGAGCGAACGACGTGCAGCCGACCGAGCGCAGCAGTGCCGTCTCGTAGACCACCCGGCAGGTCTCCCGGTCGCCTGCGAGGACGTCGCGGGCGAACACGGTGGCGACGACGCAGGTGCGCAGCCCCTTCTCGAAGGTCATGCCCGCGGCCAAGTCGGTTGTCAGGGACAGCGCCGCCAGCACTTCGGCCAACCGAACCTTTTCCACCGCAGAAGCGTAACCGTCCCGCCCGGGCGCCCCGGACCTGCCCGCGCCGGGCCCGGCGCACAGGGCGCGCTCCGGCAGCCGCGATGCGAGCGGAGCGACCGGGCCGGCAGCAGGCGGCCGGGCGGTATAGGTCGATCAGCCGATGTCCGCCGGCCGGTGCACGAGAAGGATCTGCGGAGGCGGGGCACGAGCCCGGCCGCCGCGCCCGGAACCGCGTTCCGCGCCCGGCGGCGGGCCGGCCGGCGCCCCGAGCCGCACACCGACATCGCACGGAGGTCCCCCATGACCACGCACCAGCACGACCAACACACCTCCGCAGGAAGCACGGTGGTGAACGCGCTGTACGACGCGCTCGCCCGGGGTGACGTCAGCGCGCTGCTCGCGGGACTCGACGAGCGGATCGAATGGGTCGTTCCGCCGGGTCTGCACTACGGAGGCACATACCGGGGGCGGGAGGAGGTGCTGGAGAACGTGTTCTCCCGTTTCGTCACCGAGTGGCGGGACTTCACCGTCTCCCCCGCGGAGATCGTGGAAGCCGGGGACCGGGTCATCGCGCTCGGCCACTACAGCGGCACGAACCTGGCGACCGGAAAGCCGATGCGGACTCGTTTCGTGCACCTGTGGCGCCTGCGGGACGGCGTCCCCGTGCACTTCGAGACCGTCCTCGACACCCACACCATGGTCGCCGCGATGTGAACCGGCTCCCCCGGCAGCCGAGCCCGACCTCCGCGGGGACCAGGGCTCCTTGGGCCCGGGGAGGGCCGGGACCGGTTCCGCGCACCGTACCGGTGTTCTCTGTCCTGCGGCCCAGACGACGTTCCTCCCGGTGGCCGACGCCGCATCGTCCCCGGGGCGAAAGGATCGTCCCATGGATCGAATCGATGTCCTCACCGCTCTGGTGGCCGCTCTGGCCCTTGCCGTCGTCGCGTGGTCCAACCCGCTGCAGAAGCTGCCGTTCTGGGTGTTCCTGCTCCTGTGCGTCGTCTTCCATCCGGTGGGCACGGGGTTGTTCTCCGCACTGGAATCGGCCGCGGGCGCGGGCGGCTCACTGGCCGAGTGGACCTTCACGTGCAGCATGAACGTCCTGTTCGCCGCGCTCGCCGTGGTGACCTGGCGGGGAGTCAGGTCCTACCGGGGCTCACGCGCCGATCGGCAGGGTGAGAGGGACCCCAGCCGCCGCGCGGCTGAGGTCCCTCGAAGGCGGTGAGCGCCGGTCAGCAGGTCCGGGAAGGTCAGCGCTGCAGGGTGAGGACACCCGGCCGCCACGGCAGCCGGTTGTAGTCGCCGCCCGCGTTGGGGTCCTTGCCCTGGTAGAGGAACTGCAGGTTGCAGGCGTCGACGGTCATGGTCTGGTCGGGGTTGCTGCGGACCAGGTCACCGTGGCTGATGTCGTTGGTCCAGTTGGCACCGCTGTTGGCCCTGCCCGCGAAGGGGTTGCTCTCACTGGCGGCCTGCGGGGTCCACGAGCCGTTCAGGCTGTTGGACGTGAAGGAGCGGAAGTAGCGCCCGTTCGCGCCCATCGCCTCGACGATCATGAGGTACTGGTTCTGTCCCTGAACCCGGTAGACCTGTACGCCCTCGAACAGGTTGGCCTTCGTGTCGCTCATGATCGTCGTGTACGACGAACCGAAGTTGCCCGGGAAGTTCCCGATCGGCATGCTCGCCCGGTAGATCTTGCCGTTGTCACCGGCGAAGAACAGGTACATGTTCTGGTCGTCGGCGATCAGGGTCTGGTCGATCGGGCCGGTGTCGGAGCCGGAGATGCTCCCGGTGAACAGCGGCTGCGGAGAGGACCAGCCGTTGGGATTGGTGGGGTCGCTCGACGTGCGGTAGATGAAGGGCCACTGACCCCACTGGTACGCCAGCACCCAGATGTTCTTGGGCGCGAAGTAGAACAGCGTGGGAGCCACCGTGGACTGGTTCATCCCGTTCTGGCCGGCCCACGCCATGTCCGACCAGTTCGTGAAGGGGCTGAACGCCATCGAGCCGTACGACGATCCCGAGTAGTTCGTCCCGTAGACCAGGTACTTGCCGTTGTGCTTCACGGCGGTGAAGTCCTTCAGCGAGGTCCATCCGTGCGCCGGCTGCGCCAGTGCGCCCGTCGACGTCCACCGGTACGTCGACGGGAGAGCGCACGTGGCGCCGCCGGCAGTCGCCTGAGCCGGGGGCGCGACGAGCGTCGCCGCCAACGCGAACAAGGCCGCAACCACGGCGGCCGGTGCCACAGACGGATGCCTGCGGCTGAAACTTCCTCTGCGGAGCATGGGGGGTTCCTCATCTTTGGGCGGTTGGTTCCGGTTGACCTCGCGAGAGGCGTCCGGACTGTCGGTGCAGTGCGGTGTGCAGCGGTCCGCGGACACCACGGCAGACCGCCTGTGACTTCCCGGCCTTTCGCGACCTCCGGAAAGACAGGTGGCGCCCGGCACCTTCGGGCCGCACGGGCGCCCGGGGTGGGCGCGCCCGGCGAGCGGGGGGATCGAGGCCGAGGCGCAGCAGGTGATTCCGGCACGGAGGACATCGATGTCCGCGAAGCCCTCCCTGATCGCCGGGTTCGCGTACTTCCGGCGGTGACGCGGGCCGACCCCTGGGCGGGAGCGGCTGCGGTGGGAGAGACGCCCCTCAGCGGGAGGACCGCGCCGGTGACGAAGTCGGTGGCGGTCGCCGGCACGCGACGACGGGAAGGCTGATCAGGCCATGACATGACATACCCATGCGGCAGGCTCCTTGCGGCTCGACGTTCGAGGGGGGTGCGGCCCGGAGATGCGCTGCTGTGCGATGGAGCGGCTCTCTTGTTCGACATAACGAACAAGGGTCGAAGTATCGACCAATCTGAATCATAGGGAACCGTTCAACGACGTCAATACCTCTCACAGGCGTCGCTGCCGACGCCGGAACGCTGCGCGGGTCCCCTCCGCGGAACGACGCACGTCACACCGTCACATGGCCGGGCGGTACCACCCCTTGGCGCCGGAGTGGAGCGATCTGTCTCGCGGCCGGGTGCCGGCACCCGGCCGGTGCCGAAAGCCCGGAGCGTCAGATGAGCGTCACGGACAGAGCAATGTCTCGGCCTGGTCAGGCGTACGTCAGCCGCGAACTCCGATGGCGATGGCGCGGCCGGCAGCTCCACTCGCCCAGCCGGGATCGCGGACGGCAGCCCGTTCGCCGAGCTCGCCCCGGCGATGCGCCCCCGGCGTACCTGCGCCTGCGGGCATCGGCGTCCGCTTCACCCAGAAGTCCCTGGTGGTGACAGGGTCCACCTCCGACCTCCAGCCGCAGACCCTCCGAGATGGCCCATACGGCGTGCTTGGTGGCGCTGTAGACGGCCGCGGTCGGGGAGACCTGGTGAGCGCCGATGGAGGCGACGTTGATGAACTGACCGTGATGCTGGGCCTGCATGACCGGCAGTGCGGCAGCGATGCCGTGCAGCACGCCGCGGATGTTCACGTCGATCATGCGGTTCCACTCGTTGAGCCGGAGTGCCTCCAGCTTGGACAGTGGCATCACACCGGCGTTGTTGACCAGGACATCGACGCGGCCGTGCCTGCTGGTCCGCTCATCAGGTCCCGCTTGGCCCGGTGGTCATGTCCACGGCCATGCCCCTGTCCGTGCCTTCCGGTTCGAAGGCGGCGACCCTGTGAACAGAGCACCGGTGGAACTCGGGCTTGCGTGCAGGGCGACGAGGGCTTCGCGGTCCCGTACGGGAGATCCGCTCACCGGCAGGCCTGCCCGACAAGCTGCTCGACCGCTGTGCCGCCGTAGGGCCGCGGGCGTTCGTGAGCCTGGTGGTGACGGCTCAGGTCACCTGCGGCTGCATCCCGGTCATGCCGGGCTCGCTGCCGGGCGCGCGGGTCGTTCTCGCGGTAGAGCACGAGGTGCTCGTGGAAGAGGACGCCGTCGCGGACGTCGCCGGTGGCGGTGAAGCCGGTGTCGTCGACGTAGTCGAGGTGGCTGCCGGTGACGGTGTAGCGGCCGGTGTAGGCGCTCCGGCGGTTGCCGCGGGCCTCGTCGTAACGGCCGTTCGGCAGCAGTTCCTGGCGGATGTAGCCGTCCGCGGTCACCCACATCCCGACATACGGGTGCGGATCGCGGGGCGTGTCGTTGCTGGTCATGCGTCCACCCTCGGCCCTGCGGCGCGACGCTGCCAGGCCGCCGTCCCCCCAGGTGAGAGCGTCCTGGGTGCCGCGCACCCACCGTCACGGGGGGGGCATGATCACCGTCCTGCCTCCTGAGCAGGTCGTTCGGGGCCGTTCCTCGCTCGCGACCGTGCCGGGCGGCGCTCGCCGTGGGTACGGTCGGCCTGGGGAGATGGCGGCCTGGTTCCGGTGGCCGAACGCGCCGAAGCTGATGGTGCGGAAGCCGCCCGGCGCCGTCCGGCGCCCGCTCGGCCCGGAGCAGCGCACTTCGCGTATCGCCCGCCGGAAAACCCGAACCCGTCTGAGGAGCGAGCCATGAGCACCACCGACACGGACATCGCGGGCTGGAGCTCCAAGGCCCTCGAGCAGCGACCACATCCGTGTGGGAGACCGGGAGCACGGATCGCGGACCCGGCTTCTTCACGACAGCGGCCAGGCCGGCCGCGTCTCCTCGGCTCCCGTCGCCTTGGTCGGCGTCCGTTCACTGTGGCAGCTCAACACATCACCGGAGTGGTCGGAGCGGGCAGTCGCGACGGAAGCAGTGGTGGGGAGTCCGCCCGGTGTCCGGATCACCAGCGGCCGACCCGACATGGTGGGGCCCCGACGCCGCGTTGACCGTGGCAGTCGGCCTCACGGTCGAAGACATCGATTGGCGAGAAGACTCAGGGACCGCTTCGGCCGGCGCGTCCTTCGCTCAACAAACGTCTGATTGTCGAAGGGTGACCTCATGACACGCACCAGTCGATCGACCCCTCATCGCGTGGCCGTTCTGAGTCATGACGGCGTAGGGGCGTTCGAAGTGGCCCTGGCCGTGCAGGCGTTCGCGGCCGCTAACGACCATGCCTGCGACACGTTGTACGAAGTCGCTGTGACTGGCCCCGAACGCCCTCTTGTCACCCGCACCGGGCATGCCAGGAGTTTCCGTCTCCTCCCTGATCGCCCCCTGTCCTGGGCGGAGTCGGCACACACACTGATCGTGCCCGCGTATCCGGAGTACCTCGATACGCAGGACGTGCTCATCGAGACGGTCCGACGCGCACACGCGAAGGACACGCGCGTCGTGTCCCTGTGTCTGGGAACCTTCCTCGTCGCGGCCACGGGTCTGCTCGACGGCCTGAAGGCCACGACGCACTGGCACTGGGCCGACGAACTCGCTGCACTCCACCCGATGGTGCGGGTGCAACCGGAACGCTTGTTCATCGAGGACGGCGGGCTTTTCTCCTCGGGAGGCGGCACAGCGGCCTTGGACCTGGTGCTGCACCTGATCGAACAGGACCACGGATCGGCGCTCGCGGCGGAGATCGCACGGTTCATGGTCGTACCGCTCCGCCGAGACGGCGATCAGTCACAGTACGCGAGGTGGGAGGTGCCCGGCCGGACGCGCTCTCTGCAGGACACCCTGCGATGGGCGGAGGAGCATCTCGACGAGACGTCCACGGTCGCTGACCTCGCGGAGCACGCCTGTATGAGCACCCGCACCTTTTCCCGCCGGTTCCGCGATGCGGTCGGTATCTCACCGATGGAATGGCTGCAACGTACCAAGGTGCGCAGAGCGCAGGAACTGCTGCAGCGCACCGCCTGGACCATAGACCGGATCGCCGAGACCAGTGGCTTCAGCTCGGAAGCGGCACTCCGCTACCACTTCACCCGGCTCACGGCGATGCCGCCCGGCCGTTATCGCCGCACGTTCGGCATGGCCCGAGGGCAGCGCCCGAAGACGGCCACCATGGCGTGATGTTCAAGTTCTGTGTCCGTTGTCGAGTGGTCCGCGCTGGACCAACGGTTGGATCATGAGAGCCATGACCGATGTACAACAGCAGATCGAAGGGTCCGGGACGGTCCGGATCGGGGACCGAACGATTCACCGCATGTCGTTCGGCGCGATGCGCCTCGCCGACAAGAAGATCTGGGGACCGCCCGCGGACCGCGGGAACGCGATCCGAGTCGCGCGCCGTGCGGTCGAGCTCGGCATCAACCACATCGACACCGCGGACTCCTATGCCTTCGGCGTGACCGAGGAGATCCTGCGTGAAGCACTGCACCCGTACCCCGATGATCTCTTGATCGCGACCAAAGCAGGTCAGGCCCAGGTACGGCCGGGGGTGTGGGAGCCCATCGGACGCCCCGCCTATCTGCGCCAGCAGTGTGAGGCCAGCCTCCGCCGCCTGGGTACGGATCGAATCGATCTTCTCTACCTGCACCGTATCGACCCTCAGGTGCCGTTCGACGATCAGATAGGCGCGATGCGGGAACTTCAGGACGAGGGCAAAATTGCCCACTTCGGACTGTCGAGCGTCACGGTCGACCAGATCGAGTCCGCGCAGAGGGTCATCGATGTGGCGGCCGTGCAGAATATCTTCAATGTGGCGGCCCGTGTGGGAGAGGACGTCCTCGAGCACTGCGAACGGGAGCACATTCCCTTCATCGCGTGGTTTCCGATCATGAGTGGCCAGTTGGCCCTCGCCAACAGCATCGTCGCCGAAGTGGCGGCAGAGCTGAACGCAACGCCCGCGCAGGTGGCTCTCGCCTGGCTGTTGGACCGGTCGAGCGTGCTCTGCCCCATCCCCGGCACATCCTCGATCGCTCATCTCGAGGAGAACGTCGCCGCGTCCATGCTGCGCCTCAGTGATGAGCACCTCGCTCGCCTCGCCCCACTGCAACTGGCCGAGAACGAACTCGCGGACCTTCTCTCAGCCGGCTCGGCCCGGGAGTGACCGCGGGCACAGTGCTCACCACACACCGGTGCATGTCCAGGTGCCGTGCTCCCACCGAAGACACCGGCAAGGGCACGGCACCAGACGATTCGCCAGCTGGCCTTTCACCACCGTCAGAGCTGGATCCGGGCCCACCCGTCCGTCGCACGACGGCAAGGTCATCGTCGTCTTCCCCGGCCCGCACCATCCCGCCCGCTGCGTCGTCCCGCTGCCTCTGAGCCGTAGCGCTCGCCGGTGCTCAGGAAGCCGTGCGGCGGCGCGGCGGGGTGAAGGTGTGCAGGTCGAGGATGTCCGGGCGGGACGCGACGCCGGGGCCGCCCGCCCGTACCCAGGCGGCGATGTCCTCCGTCGCGTCCGGGTCGTTGACCAGGCCCAGCCACACCGGACGGGCTCCGGCGGCCCGGCCCGCGGAGGAGGGCTGTACGACGACGACGTTCGCCTGGTCGCACACGTCCAGGCAGGCGGAGATGCGCACAGGCGCCTCGGTACGCAGGCGTGCGGTTTGTGCCGCATGGTCCACACCGGTCACCTTGGCGGTGCCGCAGCAGCAGTCCCGGCACACGACGACCCGGCACGGCACTCCGCCGGCCGGTCGCGCATCCACCTCGGCGCCGAACGCCTCGCCGCCCCTTGTCTCGGGCACGCCGAACCACCCTCTCTCCGGGGAGATCCGCCCCGGTGTCCTTCGAGGAGGCGACGACGTGAGTCTCCTGGCTCTCGGGTCGCAGCTCGCCCCGGCCTTCCCACCCTCACGGGGCCGTGGCACGTACGGGGTTCGCTCACCGATCACAGTGGCGGGACCGCGCCGGATTCGCACCGGCTTCCTCGGACCGTCGTCGCCCTGTCGCCGGTCATCATCCCATCGACCGGCCGGCCCGGATCATTCGGGCTCATGAGCGTGCGGACTCGTAGCGGGCGGCTCGGCCGGGCGTTCCCGGCCGCCGTCGTGGCCGGAGGCCACCACGATGAGCAGCCCCACCACGACGGCCCCGGCGACCATCCGGCCGACGGCCCGCACCAACCAGCCCGGCACCGACACGCCCTCGCGGCGCGTCGGTGCGCCCAGTCGCTCGGCCCGCCGGGCGGGACGCAGCAGGCGCAGCACGGCGACGGGAAGTTGCAGCAGCCCCGGCACGGTGCGCGGCCACTCGCCGTACCAGATTGGTGCCGTACAGCAGGGTGTGCCACACGCTCAGGACGTGGACGACGATGACGAAGTGCGGTGCCAGCGTTCCAGGACCTGCCGGGAGACCGGCAGCCGGGCGGGGCGGGGCCCAGACGGCAACAGGCCGAGCATGACCGTGCCCCGGGCCCACAGCAGACCGGACCGGCCGAACGCCTGGCTGAGCAGGTACATCCAGTACGTGCCGCAGTGTCGCCAAGGTGACCGGGATTGCCGAGGCGACGTCCGCGCGGTCGAGTTGCGGCGGATGTGGAGGAGGCGGGGTTCGGCCGGGTGGAGATCTTCGGTGGCTTCGACGGCCGCCCCTACGACGAGAACGCCGAGCGGCTGGTGCTGCGGGCGGTCCGCGAGGCGTGAGGGCCGGGCAGGGGCGCTCGGGCGGTTTCGCACGCCCTTTTGGCCGCTTCTCGCCAGACCGTAGTATCGGCGGGTCATCACCGCGACGGGAGACAGGAAGCCGGTGCGAGTCCGGCACGGTCCCGCCACTGTGACCGGGGAGTGCACCCCTTTACACGCCACTGCGTCCACGGCGCGGGAAGGCAGGGGGAGGCGTCGATCCGGGAGTCAGGACACTGGCCTGTCGCGGGCCCGATCCGAGGAGCGCGGACTCCCCAGGAGGCTTCACGTGTACGACGGTACGCCCCGTCCCCCGCTGTCCACCTCTGCCCACAAGCGGCATGCCCTGCGTGCGACGGCCGCTGCCGTCGCCCTGTCGGCGGCCCTGCTGACCGCCGGCTGCGGCTCGCCGCAGGACACCGCCGAGGACGCCAAGGCAACGGCCTCGCCGGCCGCGGGCTTCCCCGTCACCGTCGACAACTGCGGTGTGAAGACGACGTACGACAAGCCGCCTTCCCGCGTTGTCACCATCCACCAGCACCCGGCGGAACTCATGCTCGCCCTCGGCCTGCAGGATCGTATGGTCGGCACCGCCTTCCCCGACTCGGCGGTCCTGCCCGAGCTGGAGAAGGACTACAAGGCGATCCCCCAGCTGGCGAGGAAGGAACCGTCGTTCGAGACGATCCTGGAAGCCGAGCCCGACCTCGTCTACGGCGGCTACGGCAGCGCCTTCGCCGAGAACGAGGGCCGCTCCCGCAAGGCGTTCGCCGACGCCGGTATCGACACCCACCTCAACCGCGAATACTGCGGGAAGAGGCGGGTGACGATGAAGGACACCTACGACGAGATCCGCACCATCGGCCGGATCTTCGGCGTCCCGGAGCGGGCCGGCGAACTGATCGCCGACCTCACCGACCGCGTCGACAAGGCCGCCACCAAGGTCGAGGACGAACCCGGGACGCGCGTCTTCGTCTACGACAGCGGCGACAAGACCGCCTTCACCGCGGGCGGCAAGAGCCTGGGCACCGAACTGATCCGGCTGGCCGGCGGCAGGAACGTCTTCGCCGACCTCGACGACGTCTTCGGGGACGTCTCCTGGGAGCAGGTCGTCGCGCGCAAGCCCGAAGTCATCGCCGTCTACGACTACGCCGACGCCGGGAGTGTCGAGCAGAAGAAGAAGTTCCTGCTCTCCCAGCCCGCCCTGAAGGACGTGCCCGCCGTCAGGAACAAGCGGTTCGTCGTCCTGCCGCTGACCGCGACACTGGTCGGCATCCGCTCGGCCCACGCGGTCGAGGACCTGGCCCGCGGTATCCATCCCGAGAGCTTCGCGTGACGGCCCCGGTCGTCGAGGCCGGCACCGAGCAGACCGTGCGACGACGGCGAGAGGGCGACAGGCGGGCGGGCCGGGCCGGTCTCACCGTCACCCTCGTCGTCCTGGCCGTCACCCTGGGGGTCTCCGCCACCGCGGGCTTGGCCATCGGGTCTGTGCAGGTGCCGCCCGGCCAGGTGTGGGGCATCGTGACGCACGCGCTGGGCGCCGACTGGACGGAACCGGACTGGTCGCGGGCGCGGGAGACGATCGTGCTGGACGTACGCGCCCCGCGCGTGCTTCTGGGGGCCGTGGCCGGCGCCGGACTGGCGGTCGTGGGAACCGCTCTACAGGCCCTGATCCGCAACCCGCTCGCCGAGCCCTACCTCCTCGGCGTCTCCTCCGGGGCGTCCCTGGGCGCCGTGGTGGTGATCGTGTTCGGGGTGACGTGGCTCGGGCCGTTGTCGCTGTCGGCTGCCGCCTTCGCGGGCGCGCTCGGCGCGCTGCTGCTCGTGTACACCACCGCCCGCACCGGCGGCCGGATCACCTCAACCCGGCTGGTCCTGTCCGGTGTGGCCGTCGCCGCTGTGCTCACCGCCGTACTGGACCTACTGCTGCTCACCACCGACCGGGGCAACGAGGCCCGCGCGGTCCTCGCCTGGACCCTCGGCGGCCTCGGCGGCGTCAACTGGGACACCCTGTGGCTGCCCGGCGCCGCCTTGGCCCTGGGCATCGCCGTCCTCATGGTCCAGGCCCGCAACCTGAACCTCCTGCTCGCCGGCGAGGAGGCCGCGACCACGATGGGGCTGGACGTGGCACGCTTCCGCGCCCGCATGTTCGTCCTGCTCTCCCTCGTCACCGGCATCCTCGTCGCGGCGTGCGGACCGATCGGCTTCGTCGGCCTGATGCTGCCGCACATCGTCCGCCTCGCCGTCGGCGGCGACCACCGACGCGTCCTGCCGACAGCGGCCCTCGGCGGCGCGGTCTTCCTCATCTGGGCCGACATCGCCGCCCGCGTCGTCGCCGCGCCCATGGAGATCCCCGTCGGCGTGCTCACCGCCCTGTGCGGCGGCCCGTTCTTCCTGTGGCTGATGCGCCGCGACGCCCGCCGGAACACCGACCGAGGAGGGGCATGACCGGCACCGAACTCGTCATCGACACGGTCACCCTCACCGCCGGCGCGCACCGCCTGGTCGAGGACGTCTCCCTGACCGCCCGGCCCGGAGAGGTCATCGGCCTGGTCGGACCGAACGGCAGCGGCAAGTCCAGCCTGCTGCGCGCCGTCTACCGCGTTCTGCGCCCCGCGACCGGCCACGTGGGTGTCGACGGCACCGACGCCTGGTCGCTGCCCGTGCGGCAACTGGCCCGGACGGTGGCCGCGGTGGTGCAGGAGTCGGGCGCCGAGTTCGACCTCTCGGTGCGTGAGGTCGTGGCGATGGGCCGCACCCCGCACAAGCGGCTGCTCGACGGGGACACCGCCGAGGACGCCGAGCTGATCCGGTCGGCGCTCGCCGCAGTGGACGCCACCGACCTGGCCCACCGCTCCTTCGACCGGCTTTCCGGCGGCGAGCGCCAGCGTGTGCTCATCGCCCGCGCGCTGGCCCAGCAGCCGTCCCTGCTTGTCCTGGACGAGCCCACCAACCACCTCGACGTCCGTCACCAGTTGGAGGTCCTGGGCACCTTGCGGCGGCTGTCCGCGACGGCCCTGGTGGCCCTGCACGACCTCAACCTGGCTGCGTACTACTGCGACCGCCTCTACGTCATGCGCGACGGTAGGGTCACCGCCTCGGGCCCACCCGCCGACGTCCTCACGCCCCACCTGCTGGCCGGCGTCTACGGCGTGGCGAGCGAGGTCACCATCCATCCGCGCACGGGTGCCCCTCAGGTGACCTTCCTCCCCGGAGCACCGTCCCTGGCCACTGGAGTCGAGGCGGACCACTCCGTCTCGTGATCACAGACGGGCCCCGCAAGCGGGGTGCCACTTCACGGTTCTGCGACCCCCGGTGGCCCAGCCGTTGCCGGCCACGAAGTTCCCGCAGTCGTTCCAGACGACGGTGTAATGGCCGGCGTCGCCGAGCGCCATGGAGACCGTTCCGACACCATCCGTCCAGAAATGGCAGTAACAGCCGCCTGCATGCCGTTCTGCGGCGTGGTGATGGTCTCGGCGGCCTGGGCGGTGCCGGATGGCAGCAGCGAGCCGGCGGCGGCGAGGGTCGGACCACCTGCGCGGGTCAGGAAGCTCCTGCGGTCCAATCGGGGTAAGTGAGGCGTGTTCCGGGAGGGGGTTTCATCCCTGGGCATGAGGTCTCCGGGAATTGTCGGGCGGCCGGGAAAGGCCGGGGCGGCGCGGGTACGCCGCCGGGCGGCGCGATACGCCCCGGTGGGCTGACGGTGCCGGGAATTCTCCCTGGCCGTTGAGTGCCGGAGTCGTACGACGAGACGGTGGACGGCCGGCTGCCGTGCGCCTGCCGCGCGCGATCCGGTGTGTTCTCACCAGGAACGCAGGGAGCCCCGTCGGGGCAGGGTGACCACATGGGTCCCCTGCCCCGACGGGGCTCGGTCGGCCGGGCGGCGGGTTACCGGCGCCCGGCAGCGGCCGGTGCCGTGCGCGGCGCCCTCCGGCTCAGCCGAAGTTCACGTCACTGCACCACATGTAGGCCTGGTCGAGGTGCGAGGCCTGCCAGATCACGAACACGATGTGGTGTCCGCTGTAGCCGGAGGTGTTGACGTTGAAGCTGATGTCCTGCGCCGGGGCGAAGCGGCCGGTCTGCGTGATGAAGTCGAGGTTGCCCCAGCCGAGGGTCTGGGTCTTGGGGTTGAAGCCCTGCTTGCTCACGTAGACCTTGAAGTAGTCGGCACCGTGGGACGCCTGGTCGCGCAGCTGGACCGTGAAGTTGCTGCTGACGTTGGTCGTCTTCCAGTCCCCGGGCCTGTCCAGGCTGGCGTTCCTCGAGAGGTTGTTGCTGCAGAGCGCCCCGCTGGGGGTCCGCGCCTCGAACTGGCCACCGAGGCCGTCGCGGAGCGCGCTCATCCAGTTCCACATGGTGTCGGGGTTGGCCTGGAATGCCTGGTAACACATGGGGTCTTCGGCCTGCATGGCCGGGCTCGTGTGGTTGCTGCCCCACGTCTGCCAGCACTGGTATGCGCGGGAGGCGGGGTTGACGATGGTGCCGTGCGCCTGGGCGGGGGCCGACCAGGCCAGGGCGCCGACAGCCACGGCGAACAGCATGATGAGCGCCTGGAGAGGCCGACGGAGGGCAGACCGGGAACGCCCGGTTGATGGGCTCTGTTTGCGCATGTGGGGGAACTCCTTCGAGTTGCGAAACGAACGCCATGGGAGCGCTCCCAAGGTACGACTTCTGAGTGAAATGTCAATGAAACGAACGCAGTTGATTACAAGGGTGGGCGGCGAACAGGGAATCTGCCGAGAGCCGGGAGTCGGCACCCTGCCCGAAACCGGAAGGCGAGGGTGCGGCATGGACGGGCGTGCGGGGCGATGCCGGGGGCGGCATACCCAGCGGCGACGGCTCGCCTCACCACGGACACAGGGCTCCGCCCGAACCGGCCGACGACCCCGACCCCAGAAGTTGACGCGCCATCAGAATGTGCCTCGGGTGAGCGTCAGGACTGCTGTACGCCACTCCAGGAAGATGAGGACCACCCCTCGACGTTCTCCATGCCACGGGCCGAAACCGCTTGTCAGGCGGTGTCCGCCCGACAAGCGGCGCACTCCACGTCGTGCGCCCGGAAAATTATGTCGACGCGACCCGCCCGAAACCCGGGCATTCAGAGAACCAGCGGGTCAGAGGCCCTTTGCGGCAGACTCCAGAACCGCCACGCACTCCACGTGGTGCGTCATCGGAAAGGTGTCGGCTTGAGCAAGCCTCGAAAAAGGCCAGGTCAAAGGCCATTTCTCGGCTCGCTGTCCCGCCTGCGGGAGCCCAGAGCGTCAAATGAGCGTCATGACGTACAGGCTTCCTTCAGAGGGACGATGAGCCCTTGTCGGTTCGTGAGGCCGGCCTACCGGTAGCCCGCCAACTCCGACGGCCGGTGGATCGGGCCGGTGATCTGGGACAGGGGTCTGCCCGTGCCGTGGTTGGCCTGGGCGATGATCTCCGCGGTGATGGAGACGGCTGTCTCCTCGGGTGTGGAGGCTCCAAGATCGAGGCCGATGGGGGAACGCAACCGGGCCAACTGGTTCTCCGTCACGCCCTGCTCGCGCAGGCGGCGCACGCGCTCGTCGTGGGTGCGCCGGGAGCCCATGGCCCCGACGTAGGCGACGGGCAGGTCGAGCGCCAGGCGAAGCAGCGGGATGTCGAACTCGGCGTCGTGCGTGAGGACACATACCGCCGTACGCTCGTCCACCTCGGTGCGTTCCAGGTAGCGGTGGGGCCAGTCGACCACCACTTCGCCCGCGTGCGGGAAGCGGGCGGGAGTGGCGAAGACGGGGCGGGCGTCGCAGACGGTGACGTGGTAACCCAGGAAGCGGCCGGCCTGGCTGAGGGCCGCAGCGAAGTCGACCGCACCGAAGACCAGCAGGCGCGGCGGGGACGCATGAACATGAACGAGGACGGACAGCCGTTCGGGGCATTCGTCTGTCTGCCCGCCGGTGTCGATGCGGACGGTGCGGCCCGCCCGCAGCAGGGCTCTGGCCCCGTCGGCCACTGCCCGGTCCGCCGGGCCGCCGTCTACGCGCCCATAGGCGACATGGCCGCCGCCGAGCACGCTCAGCGTGGAGCCGAGGAGGCGCTCCGGGCCGTCCACGACGTGTGCCACGGCGACCGGTCGATCTGGACGACGACGAGCGGGGCTACCTCTTCCAGCTCGCCGGAAAGACCACCACCCGCACCCGGCGCCGCGGTCGGCAGAAGGTCCAGCCACAGTTGCAGCGGGTCCTGGACGACCTCACCGCCACTCCGGCCATCGTGCAGGGCAGACGCGGGGACATTCTTGCCTGGAACGCGCTGGCCGCCGCCCTGGTCACCGACTTCTCCCGTCTTGCGGAAAAGCACCGCAACTACCCGCGGATCATCTTCACCGACCCCGCCATGCGCACCCTGTACGCCGACTGGGAGAGCTCCGCGCACATCGCCGTCGCCCAACTGCGCATGGAGGCCGCGAAGTATCCCGAAGACCCGCGCCTGATCGAGCTGGTCGGTGAACTGTCCATGCGCGACAAGCAGTTCGCCCGCTGGTGGGGCGAGCACCACGTCGCCGCCCGCACCGTGGGCACGAAGACCCTCAACCATCCGGTCGTCCGCGAACTCGTCCTGGACTGGGACACCCTCACCGCCAACACCGACCCCGACCAGAATCTGACCGTCTGGACCGCCGCGCCCGGCTCCCCCACCCACGAACGGCTGCGCATCCTGGCCACCTGGGCCGCCGACCAGGACCTGCCGGCCTCCTCCCCCGCCGGCTGACCGCGACGGGCCGCCGCCATGAAGGCGGCTGCAAGAGATCATCGACGGCGTCAACCGATCCGTCGGGGCGGTTTCCCATACGCCCGTGGACCACCCTTGTCAGACCACGAGCCGCTGCACGTCGATCAGGCCGCGCTCTCCGGTGCGGTGTTCCGCCGGCAGGATGTACGTGCGCAAACCGCAGGCGGCCGCGCCGCCGTCGCGGACCGGGTTGTCGCCGACCATGAGGGTGGCGCGGGGATCCGCGCCGAGGTCGGCGCAGGCTTTGAGAAACAGTTGCGGATCGGGCTTTTCCCGGCCTTGCTCGTAGGAGATGACGCAGGTGTCGATCAGGGCGTCCAGCCCGTGGTGGGCGAGGTGGGTGCGCAGGTCCCAGGCGAAGTCGCTGACGACGGCGATGTGCAGTCCGCGCTGGTGCAGGGCACGCAGGACCGGTTCGGTGTCGGGATAGGGAACCCAGGCGTCCGGGGCCGTGAGTTCCCGGTAGGCCGCCTCCTCCGCGCCGCGCAAAAAGTCCACCTGCTCCCACCACCCCCACATGGCGCGGCGGTGCTGCTCGGAAGAGAGATCACGGCCTTCCTGGAGGGCGACGACGGAGGGCAGCCGGAAGGCGGCGCGCAACTGATCGGAGATCTTGGCCACTGCGCCGGGCTCGTCCAGCACGGCCAGGCGGCCGGCGGCGGAGCCGACCCGGCGCAGCCACGTCTCCAGGTCGATCATCTGGAAGAGCGTGTTGCTGAAATCGAACAGGACGGCCTGGACCTGGGGCGCCGGCGCCGCCATCTCAGCGTCGCTGGGGCGGTAGGCGCTCGGTGTTTCGAACAGGGTACGGGTCACAGGGAAGGCTCTTCGGGTTCAACCGTCTCGACGGGGACTCCGAGGTCGCGTATCGCCGCGAGTTCCGCGTCGGGGGTGGCGGTGTCGGTGATGACGGTGTGGTAGTCGGCCACGGTGCCGTACTCGTACGTGGCGGTCTTGCCGAACTTCGAGTGGTCCACCAGGAGCAGCGCCTGCTCGGCGGAGGCGAGCAAGGCGAGCTTGACCTCGACGTAGTCGTTCAGGGGGTGGAAGAGGCGCCCTTCCAGGACGGCGGTGGCGGACATCAGGGCGAGATCGGCCCGGATGTGCGACAGGGCGCGGGTGACGGTGGGGCCGGTGCAGGAGTTGAAGTCGCCGCGGTAGTGGCCGCCCAGCAGGGTGACGTTCACCGCGGGGGCGGCGGACCCGAGGCGCTGCGCGAGGCCGACCGAGTTGGTGACGACGTGCAGCTGATCCACCTCGGCCAGGGTTGGGACCAGGGGGAACAGGGTGGTCGAGTCCTCCATGAGCACCGTGCTGCCCGGTCTGATCCGGTCGGCGACGGCCGCGCACAGCGCGTTCTTGGCCGCGAGGGCGCTGTTCTCGCGGAAGCGGGTGGCCGTCTCCATGGTGAGTGCGGGGAACGCGACGGCTCGCCCGCGCTCCTTGCGCAGCAGGTGCCGCCCGGTGAGGTCGTCGAGGTCCCGGTGCATCGTCATCAGGCTGACGTCGAAGTGCCGGGCGAGGTCGTCGATGCGGGTCTCGCCGTGGTCGGCGACGTACCGCAGCACGGCCTGGCGCCGTTCCTCGACGGCCGCCTGTGACAGTCGCGTACGGGCGGTCACGGCGCCCCTCCTTCCCGGTCGCTCCGGTCTCGCAGTTTCCCACACGGGCCGGTCCGGGTCGCGGACCGGCCTGCTCGTGGACCTCAGGCCTCCCGTGTGGTGGCGGCTGCTGCGTACGACGCGCGTATCTGCGTCCATGTCTGCGTCCCTGTCTGCGTGGCCGTGGGCTATGGTCCGTCCACCGTGACCAGTACCTTGACCTGCTCGGGGTCGACGGACGCGGCGAACGCCCTGGCGGCGTCCTGGAGCGGGTAGGTGGCGGTGACGATCTCGGCGGTGTCGATGGCGCCGGAAGAGATCAGGGACATCGCGGTGCGGTAGTCGTCTCCGGTGTACATCAGGGTGCCCTCGATGCGGAGTTCGCGGTCCTGGATCAGGTCGAGGCGGACCGGGGTGGTGCCGGCGGCGCCGACGCCGACGACGATGATCGTGCCGCCCTTGGTGACGAGGTCGGTGGCCTGGGCGATGGACTGTTCGCGCGCCACGCAGTCGAAGACCACGTCGGCCGGTCCGCCGAGCGCCGCGTGGGCCTGGTCGGCGAGGTCGGTGGCGTCGGCGGGCAGGGCCGTGTCGGCTCCGAGACGCAGGGCACGGTCCCGCTTGCCCGGCAACAGGTCGGTGACGGCGATCTTCGCGGCACCCGCGTGCCGGGCGGCGGCGAGGAGGAGCAGCCCGATGGGCCCGGCGCCGAGCACGACGACCGTGCGTCCGGTGAGGTCCCCCGCCTTCGCCACGGCGTGCACCGGTGTGGCCAGGGGTTCGACGAGGGCGGCCTCGATGTCGGTCATGCCGTCGGGAACGCGGTGGACGCGGTCGGCCGGGATGGTGAACAGGTCCGTCATGGCGCCGGGCGTCTGGCAGCCGAAGACCTTCAGCTCCTGGCAGATGTTGTAGCGGCCGGAGCGGCACTGGGGGCACCGGCCGCAGTACAGGTTGGGTTCGATGATCACCCGGTCGCCGGACGTGAAGTCCTCGGCTCCCTTCCCTGCCCCGGCGACGACGCCGACCGCCTCGTGACCGGGGCGGTAGGGCAGGTCGATGAAGGGATGGTGGCCGGCCGCCGCATGGGTGTCGGAGCCGCAGACGCCGACGACCGTGGTGCGTATGAGGAGTTCGTCGTCCCCGGGGACGGGGGCCGGCACCTCCTCGAGAGTGATGTCGTCCAGGGAGCGGACGAGAACGCGGCGGATCTGCTCGGTCATGTGGGGGTTCCGTTCGGTTCGGGCGTTCACGCGGTGGCGAGGCCGGGCTGGATCTGGATCTTGCGGCCGATGCCTGCCTGGAAGCGGGCGACTGCGTCCGGGAAGGCCGCCAGGGGAAGACGGTCACTGATGAAGACGCGCGGGTCGATGACACCGGTGGCGAAGAGGTCCGCGGCACGTTCGAAGCTGTGCAGGACGGCCATGGAGCCGGTGATCGTGATCTCCTGGTTGTAGATCCGGTACGGCTCGATGGTGGCCCGGGCGGCGTAGTCGGCGACCCCGAACTGCAGGTACGTGCCGCCTTTACCCACCCGGCCGAGGGCGTCCTGGATGGCTTTCGCGTTGCCGGTGGCGTCGACGACCAGATCCCATCCGTAGGACGGCCGGTCGAGCTCGTCGGCGGACGCGGCACCGGCGGAGCAGCCCAACTGCCATGCCGTGGCCAGGCGTTCGGCGTTGATGTCGACGACGTCGACGCTCGCGGCGCCGGTGGCCTTGGCGAGCTGGAGCATCATCAGGCCCATGGTTCCGGCGCCGTAGACGAGCACGCGGGAGGCGAGGCGGCTGCGCAGCACGTCGTAGCCGCGCACCGCGCAGGACAGCGGCTCGATCAGGGCCGCGTCCTGGGCGTCTATGTGGTCGGGCAGTCGTACGCAGTTGGCGGCGGGCGCCACGGCGTACTCGGCGGCGGCGCCCGGGTGGGTGACGCCGATGGCAGCCCAGCGTTCGCAGAGGTTGTTGTGGCCGAGGCGGCAGTAGTGGCACTCGAAGCAGTACAGCGACGGGTCCACGGCGACCTGGTCGCCGAGCGCGAGTTCGGTGACCTCGCTACCAAGGGCCACGACCTCCCCGGCGAACTCGTGGCCGGGGGTGATGGGCAGCTTCGGGGCGAAGTCCCCCTGGAGGATGTGCAGATCTGTGCCGCACAGCCCGGTGGCCGCGACCTCGACGACGACCTCGCGCGGGCCGGGAGCGGGGTCCTCGACGGTGGCGAGTTCGACGGTGCCGGGCTCGGTGATGACGGCCGCCCTCACTTCACCGCTCCCAGGGACAGGCCGCGGACCAGCTTGTCCTGAGCGGCGAAACCGGCGATGAGGACCGGCAGCGACACCAGGGTGGCCGCCGCGCACAGCCTTGCCAGGAACAGGCCCTCATTGGTGATGAAGCCGACCAGGAACACCGGTGCGGTGGACGCCTGCGTCGCAGTGAGGTTCACGGCGAACATGAACTCGTTCCAGCTGAAGATGAAGCAGATCAGCGAGGTGGCGGCGAGCCCGGGCATGGCGACCGGCGCGACGACCCGCCACAGCACGGTGAGCAGGCCTGCGCCGTCCATCTCGGCGGCTTCGAGGATCTCCTTGGGCACTTCGGCGAGGAAGGAGCGCATCATCCACACCGCGATCGGCAGGTTCATGGCGGTGTAGAGGACGACCAGCGTCCACACGTTGTCCAGCATCCCCGCGTCCTTGACGATCAGGTACACCGGCAGCAGGGCCGCGATGGCCGGGAGGAACTTGGTGGACAGGAAGAAGAACATCACGTCCTTCCACTTCTCGACCGGCTTGATGGACAGCGCGTAGGCAGCCGGTACCGCGAGAGCGAGCACCAGCAGCGTCGAGATGACGCCGGCCAGGGCCGAGTTGAGCAGGAACGGGGCGATGTCCCGGCTGAACAGCAGCTCGTACTGGTCGAAGGTGAGCGGCGCGAACGGGGTTGGCGGGTTGGTCGCCGCGTCCGCCTCCTGGTGGAAGGAGGTGAGCACCATCCAGGCCACCGGCGCGAAGAACGCCAGCGTGGCGAGCCAGGCGACGAACGTCCACAGCAGCGACAGCCTGGGCGCACCGCCATGGTCGTCCTTACTGCGCAGGAGCTTCTTGAACCTCGCCCCGGGCGTGGCGACTGCTGCATGGGTCATCGGGATGTCTCCTCGCGGAACAGCGACGCGATGGTGCGCAGCGCGAAGGTCGCGATGACGAACGCGCCGAGGACGACGACGACACCGGCGGCGGCCGCCTCGCCGTACTCGTACTTGCGGAACATGGTCAGGTAGATCTCGTAGGGCAGGTTGGTGGTCTGGGAGCCGGGGCCGCCCTGGGTGATGGTGAAGACCGCGTCGAAGGTCTGCACGACGTAGATCGTGCCGAGCAGGACGCCCAGCTCGATGTACCGGCGCAGGTGCGGCAGCGTGATATGGCGGAAGGTCTGCAGCGCGGAGGCGCCGTCCATGCGGGCCGCCTCCAGGACGTCACCGGGCTGCGCCTGCAGGCCGGCCAGCAGGATCAGCATCATGAACGGGGTCCACTGCCAGACCAGTGACACCACGACGGCGGGCATCGGGTAGGAGGAGATCCAGTCGACCGTGGGGCCGTTGTCCGCGCCGAACAACCGGTAAACGGCGTTGAGGGTGCCGTTGAGCAGTCCGTAGTCGGGGTTGTAGATGGCGTGCTTCCACAGCAGCGCCGCCGCGACCGGCATGACCAGGAACGGGGCGATGAGCAGGGTGCGCGCCAGTCCGCGGCCGGCGAACCGGCGGTCGAGGAGCATCGCCAGACCGAGTCCGAGGATCACACTGATGATCACCACCGACGCGGTGAGCACGACGGTGTTGAGCACGGCCGTGCGCAGCCGCTCGTCGGTGAAGACGAACGAGAAGTTGGACAGACCGACGAAGTGCCTCTCGCCCGGCCTGAGAATGTTCCACTGGAAGGTGGAGATGATCAACGTGGCCACGAAGGGCAGTTGCGTGACGACGATGGTGAAGATCAGCGCGGGCAACAGCGGGATGCGGCGCTTCCACTTCGCGGCCGCGCCCGAGGACTTCCGGGTACGGACGGGTGGTGGTGGTGTCTTGGGGGGTGCGGTGAGCGTGGTCATGAATGGTTCCTCTGCCGGTGAAGGCCGGGGCCGGGGAAGCGGCGCCCGGCCGGCTCACGGGCCGGCCGGGCGCTGAAGGTCACTTCTGGTAGTTCTTGGCGACTTCCTCGGCCAGCTTCTGACCGTCGTCGAGCGCCTTGTCCACGCTGGTCCTGCCGGCGATGGCGGCGGAGATCTCCTGCGTCACCTTGGTGCCCAGGTCCTGGAACTCGGGGATGGCCACGTACTGGATCCCGACCGTGGGCCGGGGCTGGACGCCCGGGTTGGCCGGGTCGGCCTCCTCGATGGACTTCAGGGTGATGTCACCGAACGATGCGGCGGCCTTCTTGTACTGAGGGATCTCGTACGTGCTGGCCCGCTTGCCGGCCGGAACGCGCGACCAGCCGAGCTCCTCGCCGACCAGCTTCTCGTACTTCTTGCTGGAGGCCCACAGCATGAACTCCGCGGCCGCATCGGCGTTCTTCGTGGTCTTGGGCATGGCCCACGACCAGGCCCACAGCCAGCCGCTGCTGTCCGTCTTGACGGTCGGCGCGTAGGCGTAACCGACCTTGCCGGCGATCTTGCTCGAGGCGGAGTCCTCCAGCGACCCGGCCGCGCTGGTCGCGTCGTACCACATCGCGACCTTCTTCTGGCTCAGCGCGTTCAGGCACTCGGTGAACCCGGCCTGCGGGGCGCCGGCCTCACCGTGCTCGCGGACCAGGTCGACGTAGAACTTCGTGGCCTTCTTGAAGCCACCGCTGTTGACCTGCGCCTTCCAGTCCTTGGTGAACCAGGTGCCGCCGAAGGTGTTGACCATGGACGTCAGCGGCGCACCCAGCTCACCCCAACCGGCCAGACCACGCAGGCAGATGCCCTTCATGCCGGGCTCAGCGCCGTCGACCTCGGCCGCGATGTCGGCGATCTGCTGCCACGTCGGCCGCTCGGGCACCGTGATGCCCTTCGCCTTCATGACGTCCTTGTTGTACATGAGCATCGAGGACTCGCCGTAGAACGGCAGGGCGTACAGCTTGCCGTCGGAGCCGGACAGCGACTGCACCATCGGCTTGAGCAGGTCGGCCTTGTCGAAGCTCTCGTCCTTGTCGGCGTACGGACCGAGATCGTGCAGCCAGCCGTTCTTCTCCCAGATCGGCACCTCGTAGGCGCCGATGGTGGCCACGTCGTACTGGCCGCCCTGGGTGGCGATGTCCTGCGTGACTTTGTCGCGCAGCTCGTTCTCGGGAAGGATCGTGAAGTTGACCTTGATCCCGGTGTCCTTGGTGAAGTTGTCCTTGGTCAGCTTCGCGATGTCCTCCATCTGCGGGTTGCCGACCATCAGGACGTTGATGCTCTTCCCTCCGCCCGAGGACCCGCCGGCTCCGGCTCCGGAACAGGCGGTGGCGAGCAGGGCGGTGGCGGCGGCGCCGGCTATGAGGGCGTATCTGGTCGATGCCATGTGACGGGGGACCTCTCGTGCTGGTGCGCCGGGACCTCGACTGAGGCGCGGCGGGTCGAGCAGGGGTGCGGATGCGTCCTTGGGGAGTCGGGCGCGTTTCGATGGCCGAATTATTAGCAGGAGGCCGCGCCGTTGTTAACACATCTTGCGAGAAAATCTCTGCGGACTTATCGTCAAGCGGTCTCTGAAGGGCTACGGGACTCCACCGGACAGCCCAGCCCGATCCCTCGACCGTGCCGCCGCCATCCCCGAGGAACCCACATGAGCACCAGACCGGAACCCGCAGACCAGCCTGCCGTCGTCGTCGCCGGAGACGCGCTGGTGGACCTCACCCCCGTCGGCACGGCCGATGGTGCCGCGGCCTTCCAGCCGCGCCCGGGCGGCTCCTGCCTCAACGTCGCCGCCGGTCTCGGCCGACTCCGAGTCCCCACGGCACTGCTCGCGCGCATTTCCGACGACCACTTCGGCGATCTCCTGCGCGCGCACCTCGCGGCATCCGGCACCCGGCTCACCCACGCGCTGCCCGCGTCCGACCCCACCACTCTCGCCGCCGTGCATCTGCGCGAGGACGGGTCGGCCGCCTACTCCTTCCACGCAAACGGCACCGCCGACCGCGGCCTGCGCCCTGAACACCTCGCCGCTCTCCCGGACGGCGGCGCGCTGCCCGCGGGGACGGCTCTGCACCTCGGGTCCCTGGGTCTGCTGCTCGAACCCCTGGCCTCCACGCTCGACGGACTGATTCACCGGGAGGCGGGCCGGCGGCTGGTCTCCCTCGATCCGAACGTGCGGCCGGGCCTGGTCACCGACCGCGCCGCCTATCTACGGCGGTTCGCCGAGTGGGTGGCGCTCGCCGACGTGGTGAAGGCGAGCGACGATGACCTGGCCTGGCTCCACCCGCATGAACCGTACGAGGCGGTGGCCGAACGCTGGCTCGCGTCCGGGGCGGGACTCGTCCTGATCACGTTCGGTTCCCGGGGCGCCTGGGCCGCCGGTCGCGACGCCAACGTGCATGTGCCCGCCCCGGTTGTCGAGGTCGTCGACACGGTCGGAGCGGGCGACGCCTTCACCGCCGGAGTGCTCGCCCACCTGCACCACACCGGCCGACTCAGCCGCGAAGGCGTCGACGCTCTCGGGGTCGGCGACCTCGCCCGGCTGCTGTCCTACGCCGTGGAGATCGCTGCCGACACCTGCACCCGCGCGGGCGCGCAGCCGCCGTACCGCTATAACGGTGTGCCGACCCCCGGGTAGCGGCAGTGGTCGTGCCCAAATGCCTGTCGATCCCTCATGTCGCCGGCTCGTCCGGCACTCACTCCGGAGCCTCGGGCGCGTCCAGGCGAGCCCAGACCGGCCCGAGAGCCTCCAACGTCTCCCGGTACGCCTGGTACGCCTCGTCGAGTACGGCGACCCGGTTGGGGCGGGGTCGTGGCGCCTGAGTACGGCGGGGTGGCGCGTGGGTCCGTCACGTCGTCGAGCAGTCCGACGGCGGTGGCGGCGAGCAGGGCCGCTCCCCGGGTGGCGCTTTCCTGCACGTCGGTCACCACCACCGGTCGTCGCAGCGCGTCGGCGAACATCTGGCTCCATACCGCGCTGTGTGCGGCGCCGCCGGTCAGCCGGGTCGCCGCCCCGGTGACCGGCAGCTTCGAGCAGAGCGCGTCGACATGCCAGCGGTGGTTGAGGACCACGCCTTCCATCAGGGCCCGCAGCAGGTGGCCGCGGCCGTGCCAGCCGCGAAGGCCGAGGAACGTCCCGGACGCGGGATGCGGGTGCGGGGAGCCGTAGACGAACGGGTGGAACAACACCTCCGACGGACCCTCCAGGCATGCCTCGACCTCTCGGCCGATCGCCTCGTGGACGCCGTACCGCTGGTCGGCCGGTGCGCCCGTGACCCGCAGGAACCACTCCAGGTTCGCCACCGACGCGGGTGAGGTGGACATGGTCATCCACTGGCCCGGGCGGACGAAGTGACGGACCTGCCAGCGCGGATCGACGACCGGACGCTCGCTGACCACCTGGTTGATGCTGAACGACCCGGCGATCAGGCACAGCTCTCCCGGCGTAGTGCCGCCGATCCCGAGCGCGGCGGCATCGACGTCATGGGCGCCCGTGACAACGGGCGTGCCGGCGATGAGCCCGGTGAGCGCCGCGGCCTCCTGGGTGACGGTTCCGCTCACCGCGTCGCAGGCCAGCACGGGCGGCAGCAGGCGGGCGAGCGCGCCGAGGCCGTACAGGTCGAGCAGCTCCGGCGAGTAGCCTCCCCGCCGCATGTCGGTGAACGAGGCACTGGCGTCCGTCGGATCGGTGGCCACCGCACCCGTCAGTTTCAGGCGCAGCCAGTCCTTGCAGGACAACAGCCAACGGGCCTGCACAAGCGCTCCCGGCTCGTGGCGGGCGAGCCAGGCCAGCAGGGCGGCCGGGGAACCAGCGAACGGCACCGTGCCCGACAACTCCATGGCGCGCGACCAGACCGGAGTGCCCCGCCACTCCTGCAGCACCGATTCGGCACGCGTGTCCATCGCCACGATGCCGGCCCGTACCGGCCGGCCCTGTCCGTCGACGGAATACAGGCCGTCGCCGTGCCCGGCCAGTCCCACCGCGGCGACGGCTCGCCCCGCGTCCGATCCCACCTCGGCGAGACAGGCGGCGACGGCCTGGAACGCCGTCTGCCACACCTCGTCCATGTCCCGCTCGACCCAATGGGGTTGCGGGGACTTCAGAGGCACTGTGCCGCCGGCCCGCGCCACCGCTCGGCCGGTGGCGTCGAACAGCACGGCCTTGGTCACGGTATGGCCCGCGTCGACACCGAGCACCAGTTCATGCGTCACAGCTCACACCCGCCCCAGACCGCAGGCAGCGTCCGCCGCGGCGCACCGGCCGGGTCGCCGCGAGTCCGGCGACGAGCCGCGCCGAACGCGGCGTCGTGGTCGCGCCGGAGCCCTTTGACTGCCGCTCGGTCAACGCCGCGCCCCGGTCGGAAACGGGCCGCACACCTCTGCCAGGGCGTCGACGAACCCGGCAGAGATCCATCGATCACCGATGACCAGACCGCACACCGCGGTCTCCTCCCGTGCCGAAGCCACCATCCACCGGGACGATCGTCCCACGTAGCCGGTCGGCGCGCCCTGACCGTCACCTGTCCGACGGCGTTGCCCTTCTCCCTTCAGGCAGTGGTCGGCGGCCGATACGGTCCGCTCCCGCCCATGCCGGGTGGGCCCCTCCGCGAACTGCTGCATGAGAGCGTGAGGGTGGCGACCGACAGTCCTGGCAAGCCCTCACCGATGCCCAGCGCTGGTGTTGCCTCGCCCATGGGCAGATGATGCCGTGATGCGCCTTGAATGGGCGTCATCTGAGCGTCAAGAGTTCTGAGCGATGCCACGGCGCTCGGGCGACTCAGACCGCACCCGGCTACAAGACCACAGATCAGAGCATGCATGATGCGCGAACCGTCCACTCGACCCGCTGCATGAAGGAAAACAGGTCGAGCCGACGCCTGAGTCAGAGAATGGCAGGTCAGACGCCCTTCGCCGCAGGTTCCAAAACCGCCACGCACTCCACGTGGTGCGTCATCGGGAAGAGGTCGAACGTCCGCAGTTTGCGCGGCTTGTAGCCGCCCTCGCGGAAGTAGGCCAGGTCGCGGGCGAGCGCCGCCGGATCGCAGGCGACGTAGACGACGCGGCGGGCGCCCAGGGCGGCGATCCGGGCGACCGTCTGCCTGCCCGCGCCCGCGCGCGGCGGGTCGAGGACGATCAGGTCGGCCTCGGTGATGCCCGTTTTCGGCAGCACCTGCTCGACCTTGCCCTGTTCGATGCGGACACGATCCAGGTCGGCGAGGTTGTGCCGGGCGTCCTCCACCGCGCGTTTGCCGGACTCGATGCCGAGCACCGCGCCGGCCTCGCCCACCCGCTCAGCGATGGCGCCCGCGAACAGGCCGACGCCGCAGTACAGATCGAGGGCCATCTCGCCCTTGCGCGGCATCAGGCCCTGCATCACGGCCTCCACCAGCAGGTCCGCCGCCTTGGGGTGGACCTGCCAGAAGCCGCCCGAGCCGACCCGCCAGGTGCGCCCGGCCGCCCGCTCGCGGACGAAGGGACGGCCGTGCACCCGGTGCACGCCGCCGTCCCTCTCCTCCACCCGCATCACAGAGACGGGGCGGTCGAGTTCGACGATCGGCAGCCGGCCGCCGGGGCGGGGGGTGAGGATGACCTGCCGGTCGTTCGAGCCGGTGGCCGCGATCGCCTCGACCCCCGCGATCTGCGGCCATTCCCGCTTCTCCACGCCGAGTTCGCTGACGCCCGGCGCCGCGATCAGGCAGTGGTCGACCGGCTGCACCTCGTGCGAGCGGTGCTTGCGCAGCCCCGCCTGCCCGTCCTCGTCCACCGCGTACTGCACCCGCGTGCGCCAGGCCGGCACCTCGCCCTTGGCCACCTTGTCGCCGGGCGCGGGCTCGACGGTCCCGTCCCAGCCCGCCTCCTGCGGCGTCAGCCCGGCCAGCCGGGAGAGCTGCTCGGCGACCACGGCGCCCTTGAGCCGCCGCTGCGCGCCGGGCGCCACGTGCTGCCAGTCGCAGCCGCCGCACTTGCCGGGACCGGAGAACGGGCAGGGCGCGGGGATCCGGTCCGGCGAGGCCTCCAGGACCTCCACCGCGTCGGCCCGCAGGAAGCGGGAGCTCTCGTCGCCCTCGGTGACCCGGGCGGTCACCCGCTCACCGGGCAGCGTGTGCCGGACGAACAGCACCCGGCCGCCGGGTGTGCGGGCGATGCAGTGCCCCCCGTGCGCGACGGGCCCGACCTCGACCTCGTACTCCTCGCCGACGAGCGAGGGGGCTTCGGAGGCGGAGGGGGTGGATGGTGTCGTCACAGCGGGGATGCTCCTGAGCTGGTGGTGAGGTGGATGACGGGACGGGACGGTACGGGTACGGGCCGGCCGGCGCGGACACGTCCCCGGCCGGCGGACGAACCGCCCGGATCCGTCCGTGGTCCGGACCGCTCCCGGTCCCGGTCCGGGCCCGGTCCGTCCGCCCGGTGGCGTCCGTACGGTACGAGCCGCGGCCGGTCCGCGGCCCGCGTACGACGCGGAGAGCGCACCGGCCCGGACCGCAGCCCTCCAGTCTACGTCCCCGGGAGGGAGCCGCCGTCCACACCGGAATCGGTACGGAACTCCGCCTCGGCGGATCCCGGCGCCCCGGCGGACCCCGCCGGTCCAGCCGGCCCCGCCGGCCCGCGCCGCACCGCTCCCGGGGCGCTCCAGTCGGCCCGCCGCTTCGCCCGCGCCTTGGCCCGCTCGGAGGACTCCAGCTGGTACGGCACGGAGGTCACCATCACCCCGGGCGTGAACAGCAGCCGTCCCTTGAGCCGCAGCGCGCTCTGGTTGTGCAGCAGGTGCTCGTACCAGTGGCCGACCACGTACTCCGGGATGTAGACGGTGACCGCGTCCCGCGGGCTGTCCCGGCGCAACCCCTTGACGTACTCGATCGTGGGCCGGGTGACCTCCCGGTACGGCGAGTCCAGGATCTTCAGCGGCACGGTGATGCCGCGCCGCTCCCACTCCGCCCGCAGCTCCCGTGTCTCCTCCGGGTCCACGTTGACGCTCAGCGCCTCCAGCGGCCCGGAGCGCAGCAGCTTCGCGTAGGCCAGCGCGCGCAGGGTGGGCTTGTGGACCTTGGAGACCAGGACGATGGAGTGCACCCGCGAGGGGCGTGTGGCCTCGTCGCCCGGTTCGTCCGGGGCGGCCAGTTCCTCGGAGACCCGGTCGTAGTGGCGGCGGATCGCGGTCATCACCCCGTAGAAGATCACCATGCCCAGCAGGGCGACCCAGGCCCCGTGGGTGAACTTGGTGACCAGCACGACGACGAGCACCAGCCCGGTGATGCAGGCCCCGGTGAAGTTGATCACCCGGGAGCGGAGCATGCGGCGCCGGGCGGCCGGGGCGGTCTCCTGCGCCAGATGGCGGTTCCAGTGCCGGACCATGCCGGCCTGGCTGAGCGTGAAGGACACGAAGACGCCGACGATGTAGAGCTGGATCAGCCGGGTCGAGTCGGCGTCGTAGACGTACACGAGCACGCCGGCGGCGCCCGCCAGCATCACGATGCCGTTGGAGAACGCCAGCCGGTCGCCGCGGGTGTGCAGCTGACGCGGCAGATACCGGTCCTGGGCGAGGATCGAGCCGAGCAGCGGGAATCCGTTGTACGCGGTGTTGGCCGCCAGGAACAGCACCAGCGCCGTGGCCCCGGCCAGCAGCAGGAACAGCAGCGAGCCCCCGCCGAAGACCGCCGCGGCGACCTGCGAGATGACGGGGTCCTGGTGGTATTCGGCGCCGACCGGGACACCGTCCCGCAGCAGTTCGTGGGCCGGCCGCTCGGCCATCTTGACGTCCGTGACCATGGCCAGCGCGATGATGCCGACGAACATGGTGACGGCCAGGGAGCCCATCAGGGCCAGGGTGGTGGCGGCGTTGCGGCTCTTGGGGCGGCGGAAGGCGGGGACGCCGTTGCTGATCGCCTCGACGCCCGTGAGCGCGGCGCAGCCGGAGGAGAATGCCCGCAGCAGCAGGAACACCAGGGCGAAGCCGGCGAGCCCCTGCTCCTCCGCGGCGATCTCCAGGTCCGCGGTCGGGGCGCGCATCTCGTCGTCGAGGACCAGCCCGCGGAAGGCCCCCCAGAAGATCATCAGGAAGACGCCCGCCACGAAGACGTACGTCGGGACCGCGAAGAGCTTGCCGGACTCCCGCACGCCCCGCAGGTTCATCAGGGTCAGCACGACGATGATGCCGATGGCGAACGCCGTCTGGTGCTCGGCCACGAACGGCACCGCCGAGCCCAGGTTCTCCACCCCGGCCGCGATCGACACGGCGACGGTGAGGACATAGTCGACGAGCAGCGCTCCCGCGACGGCGAGCCCGGCCCGCGGCCCCAGGTTGGTGGTGGCCACCTCGTAGTCGCCGCCCCCGCTGGGGTACGCGTGCACGTTCTGCCGGTACGAGGTGACGACGATGAACATCAGCAGCACCACGGCGACCGTGATCCACGGGCTGAAGTGGTAGGCCGACACCCCCGCGACGGAGAGGACGATCAGCACCTCTCCCGGTGCGTAGGCCACGGACGAGAGCGGGTCGGACGCGAAGACGGGGAGCGCGATCCGCTTGGGGAGGAGCGTCTCCCCGAGCCTGTCGCTGCGCAGCGCCCGGCCGATCAGGATCCGTTTGGGCACGTCGGTCAGTTTGGACACGCTGAGGATCGTAAGCCCGCGTTCGGCGGGAACCGCGCGGGCGGTCCGGATGGCGGAACTCCTTGACGCGATTCGAACACCAGGGGAACACCGGCGGTGAGGCCGGGTACGCGATGGGTCCCGCTCGAACACGGAGGGGTAGCGTTGCCGGGGACAGTACGGATCGGTGGCACCCCGGCGGGGACGGAAGGATGATGGGCGATGTGTGTCCAGGTCACAACGGCAGGGGAAGGCGCGGGGTAGGACCTCATGCACATCGTGATCATGGGCTGCGGCCGGGTCGGTTCGGCCCTGGCGCAGACGCTTGAAGAACAGGGCCACACGGTCGCCGTGATCGACCAGGACCCCACCGCCTTCCGCCGCCTCGGCTCGGGATTCGGCGGCCGCCGGGTCACCGGCATGGGCTTCGACCAGGACACCCTCCGCGAGGCGGGCATCGAGGAGGCGGGCGCGTTCGCCGCCGTGAGCAGCGGCGACAACTCCAACATCATCGCGGCCCGGGTGGCCCGGGAGATGTTCGCGGTGGAGAACGTGGCCGCCCGCATCTACGACCCGCGGCGCGCCGAGGTCTACCAGCGCCTGGGCATCCCCACCGTGGCCACCGTCCGCTGGACCGCGGACCAGATACTGCGCCGGCTGCTGCCGTCCGGGGCCGAGGCGCTCTGGCGCGACCCGAGCGGCGCGGTGCAACTGGCCGAGGTGCACGTCTCCACCGACTGGGTCGGCCACAAGGTCGGGCGGCTCCAGGAGGAGACCGGCGTCCGGGTGGCCTTCCTGACCCGGCTCGGCGAGGCCGTACTGCCCACCTCCCAGACGGTGCTGCAGGAAGGCGACCTGGTGCATGTGATGATGCGCGTCGACGACATGGACAAGGTCGAGGCGGTCTTCTCCGAGGGCCCCGGGGAGGAACGGCGATGAGGGTGGCGATCGCGGGTGCCGGCGCGGTGGGCCGCTCCATCGCGGGGGAGCTCCTGGAGAACGGGCACGAGGTGCTGCTGATCGACAAGGCCCCGACGGCGATCTCGGTGGAGCGGGTGCCGCAGGCCGAGTGGCTGCTGGCGGACGCCTGCGAGATCACCTCGCTGGACGAGGCGGCGCTCCAGCGCTGCAACGTGGTGATCGCGGCGACCGGTGACGACAAGGTCAACCTGGTCGTCTCCCTGCTCGCCAAGACGGAGTACGGGGTGCCGCGCGTGGTGGCCCGGGTCAACCACCCCAAGAACGAATGGCTGTTCAACGAGTCCTGGGGCGTGGACGTGGCGGTCTCCACCCCGCGGCTGATGTCGGCCCTGGTGGAGGAGGCGGTGAGCGTCGGCGACCTGGTCCGGCTGCTGCGCTTCAGCCACGGCGACGCCAACCTCGTCGAGCTGACGCTGCCGCCCGAGTCCGCACTGGCGGGTACCCGCGTCGGCGACGTGGACTGGCCGGAGGACACCTCGCTGGTCACGATCATCCGCGGTACGCGCGTGCTGGTGCCCAGCCAGGACGACGCCCTGGAGGCCGGTGACGAACTGCTGTTCGTCGCGGCGCCGGCCCGGGAGCAGCGACTGGAGGAACTGCTGTCCGTACGCCGCCAGAACGGCTGAGCCGCCCGCCGCGCGCGGCACGGCGCAGGGCCGAGGGGCCCGGAAACCCATGGTCACCCATCGGTTTCCGGGCCCCTCGGCCGTGTCACGGGCTCCGGCGCGGAGCGTCCCGCCGGCTCAGTCCCGCGCGTGCCGGCGCCGGGCGGGCGGCTCCGCGCCGTCCCCGCCGTCCTCGCCGCCCGTACGGTCCGTGCCGCCCGGGT
Source organism: Streptomyces sp. MNU89 (assembly GCF_020982505.1). Classification (NCBI taxonomy): domain Bacteria; kingdom Bacillati; phylum Actinomycetota; class Actinomycetes; order Kitasatosporales; family Streptomycetaceae; genus Streptomyces; species Streptomyces sp. MNU89. The sequence continues at coordinate 1,852,085 of NZ_JAJKLL010000001.1, forward strand.
GCGCCGGTCCGGACAGCCGCTCGATCGCGTCGTCCACCACCTCGTGCGCCAGCCGTTCGAAGGCGTCCTCCCCCCGGTGGTGGGCCCGCTCGCGCTCCTCGCGTTCCCGCTCCTCCGCCTCCATCTCGGCGATCACGTCGATCGGCGGCGGTGCCTTGGCCAGGAAGATCCAGGTGAGGTAGACGCAGAGCAGGAACGGCGGGATGCCGAGCGCCACCTTCACCCAGCCGAGCTGCGTGGCGTCCCCCCACCAGTAGAGCGGGAAGAGGATCGCCGACTTTGCCAGCAGGATGAGGCCCCAGGCCCAGGTGGCCCGGGTGTAGGCACGGAAACGGCCCGGGTTGCGGGTCCGCCAGGAGAGGTTCTCCCGCAGGATCGGGCCGAGCAGCAGGCCGATCAGCGGGAAGCGGAACACCGCCGAGAGGATGTACACCACCGAGAGGCCCAGGGTGTAGAGCATCCCCGGCAGATAGAAGTTCTTCGCGTCGCCGCTCATCATCGCGAAGACGGCGCCGAAGGCCACGCCGAAGAGCCCGCTGAAGGCGTGCTTGAGCGTGTCCCGCCGGATCAGCCGGACGGCTGCGAGCACCGCGGTCAGCCCGAGCGCGGCGATGGCCGACAGATGGATGTCGCGTTTGATCGTGTAGAGGAGGATGAAGACGAGACCGGGCACGGTGGTGTCCACCATGCCGCGCACCCCGCCGAACGCCTCCAGCAGCGCGGTGTCGGCGGCGGACCGGCTCCCCGCGGGGTCCTGGTCGGGACCCTCGCCGGTCGGCTCTGCTGCGGTCGTGGGAGTCGGCTTGTCGGAGGACGCCACCGGCTACTCCTGTCCGGGAGGTCGGAGTTCGTATCGGGGGTTGAACAGCACGCGGCGGCCCTGGCTGGTCGAGACCCGGCCGGTCGCGATGAGCCTGCGCCCCGGTTCTATGCCGGCGATCGAGCGCCGGCCCAGCCAGACCACGTCCAGCGGCGCGGAGCCGTCGTAGAGCTCGGCCTCCAGGGCGGGCACCCCCGCCCTGGGCCGCTGGGTGACCGTGCGCAGCGTACCGGTCACCTTGACGACCTCGCGGTCGGGACATTCCCGGATGGGAACGCAGCCCGCCGTTCCCCGGGCGTCCTCCCGGAGCTCGTCGGCGTCCAGCTCCTCCGGGGTGGAGGAGAGCCGGTCGAGCATCCGGCGGAAGCGGCCGGTCTGTTTCACGGGGCGGGGAGCACCACTCATACGGGCAGCCTACCGGGGGGTGGGGCCGGACGGATCACGGCTCGAAGCGGTAACCCATGCCGGGCTCGGTGATGAAATGCCGGGGATGTGAAGGGTCCGCTTCCAGTTTACGGCGGAGCTGCGCCATGTAGACCCGGAGATAGTTGGTCTCGGTGCCGTAGGAGGGCCCCCAGACCTCCTGCAGCAGCTGCTTCTGGCCCACCAGCCGCCCCGGGCTGCGGACCAGCACCTCCAGCAGATGCCACTCGGTCGGGGTCAGCCGGATGTCCCGGCCGCGGCGGTTGACGCGCTTCGCGGCCAGGTCGACGGTGAACTCCTCGGTCTCCACCAGCACCGTCTCCTCGGCGGCGGCCACGGGCTCGGAGCGCCGGACCGCGGCGCGCAGCCGGGCCAGCAGCTCGTCCATGCCGAACGGCTTGGTGACGTAGTCGTCCGCGCCGGCGTCGAGGGCCTTGACCTTCTCGCCGGAGGTGTGGCGGGCGGAGAGCACCAGGACCGGGACCCGGCTGGTGCGGCGCAGCTCGCGGAGGACGTCCACGCCGTCCATGTCGGGCAGGCCCAGGTCGAGTATCACCACGTCGGGGCGGTGGGCGGCCGCCGTGCGGAGGGCTGTGGCGCCGTCGGCGGCGGTGTCGACCTCGTAGTCGCGCGCCCGGAGGTTGATGACGAGGGCCCGGACGATCCGCGGCTCGTCGTCGACCACCAGGACTCTCCGCCGGGCGGCCGGACCGGTCCGTGCGGGTGGCTGCGGCATGGCTGTGCGGCCTTTCTCTCGTCTCCGGCGCCCGGTGGCGTTCCGCCGCTCCGGACCGGGAGGACCATACGCCCCGCCGTCCGCCGCCGGGTTCACGAGGTCACCGTCGCGGGCAGGTCCGGACGGCACGGCGGGCGGCCGCCCGCGGCCCGCACCGTGAGCACCATCGTCATACCGCCGCCGGGGGTGTCCTCCGCGGCGAGCGTGCCGCCCATCGCCTCGGCGAAACCGCGGGCGACGGCGAGGCCGAGGCCCACCCCGGCGCCCCGCGGGGCGTCGCCGTACCGCTGGAAGGGTTCAAATATCCGTTCCTTCCCGGTGTCCGGCACCCCGGCCCCCGGTCCACCACCCGGATCTCCACCCGCTCCCCCAGCGCGCTCGCCGCGACCAGCACCGGCACCCCCTCGGGGCTGTACTTGACCGCGTTCTCCACGATGTTCGCCACCGCCCGCTCCAGCAGCCCCGGATCCACGGCGGCCATGGGCAGCACCTCGGGGATGTCCAGGACCACGCTGCCGTCGGGGACCCCGCCGAGGGCCACCGGCACCACCTCGTCGAGGTCGGCGTCGCGGATCAGCGGGGTGACGGTGCCGGTCTGCAGCCGGGACATGTCCAGCAGATTGCCCACCAGGTGGTCGAGCCGGTCCGCGCCGTCCTCGATGCCCGCCAGCAGCTCCCGCTCGTCCTCCTCCGACCAGCACACGTCCTCGGAGCGGAGCGAGGTGACGGCCGCCTTGATCCCGGCCAGGGGGGTGCGCAGATCGTGCGAGACGGCGGCGAGCAGGGCGGTGCGGATCCGGTTGCCCTCCGCCAGCTCCCGCGCCTGCTCCGCCTCACCGACCAGCCGCTCCCGGTCCCGTACCGCCACGGCCTGCGCCGCGAAGGCGGAGAGCACCCGGCGGTCCGCGGCGGGCAGCACCCGGCCGCACAGCGCCAGCATCATGTGGTCCCCGACCGGCATGTCGACGTCGGCGTCCTCCGGGCAGGCCGCGGGGGCCGGCCCCACGCCGCCTGCCCGGCGCCACGGCTCGACGTCGCTCTCCCGCTCCAGCAGGGCCACCGAGTCCATGCCGAAGGTCTCACGGACCCTCTCCAGCAGCGGCTCCAGGCCGGCCTCGCCGCGCAGCACCCCGCCCGCCAGGAAGGACAGGATCTGCGACTCCGCGCGCAGCCGCGCCGCCTGCTGGGTGCGCCGGGCGGCGAGGTCGACGACCGAGGCGACGGAGACGGCGACCGCGAAGAAGACCACCATGGAGACGAGATTGCCGGGATCGGCGACGGTCAGCGTGCGGACGGGCGGGGTGAAGAAGTAGTTGAGCAGCACGGTGCCGATGGTGGCCGCGGCCAGCGCCGGCAGCAGCCCGCCCAGCAGCGCCGCCAGCACCGTGAGGAACAGGTACAGCAGGACGTCGTTGGCGAACTCCGGCCGCGGGTGCTGGGCCGTGAGGACCACGGTGAGCAGCACCGGCCCGGCGATCCCCGTCAGCCAGCCCGCCAGGCTCCGGGAGCGGCCGAGCGGCACCCCGCGCGGCACCGGCAGCCCGCGCCCCTTGGCGGCCTCCTCGTGGGTGACGATGTGCACGTCGAGGTCGGGTCCCGACTCCCGGGCGACCGTCGCGCCGACGCCCGGCCCGAAGACGTACTGCCAGGGCTTGCGTCGGCTCGAACCCAGCAGGATCTGGGTGGCGTTGACCCCGCGGGCGAAATCCAGCAGGGCGGCCGGCACCGCGTCGCCGATCACGTGGTGGAAGGTGCCGCCGAGGTCCTCCACCAGCGTGCGCTGGACGGCCAGTTCCTTCGGCGAGGGGTAGGCCAGCCCGGTGCTCGGCGAGATGTGCACGGCGAGGATCTCCCCGCCGGAGCCGCGCGCCGCCACCCGGGCCGCGCGGCGCAGCAGCGTACGGCCCTCGGGGCCGCCGGTGAGCCCGACGACGATCCGCTCGCGGGCCTGCCAGGTGGAGCGGATGCGGTGTTCGCTCCGGTACTGCTGCAGGTACTCGTCGACCCGGTCGGCGGTCCACAGCAGCGCCAGTTCGCGCAGGGCGGTGAGGTTGCCGGGGCGGAAGTAGTTGGAGAGGGCCGCGTCGACCTTGTCGGGGGCGTAGATGTTGCCGTGGGCCATCCGCCGGCGCAACGCCTCGGGCGACATGTCGACCAGCTCGATCTGGTCGGCACGGCGCACCACCTCGTCCGGCACCGTCTCGTGCTGCCGGACGCCGGTGATGGACTCCACCACGTCGCCCAGCGACTCCAGGTGCTGGATGTTCACGGTGGAGATCACATCGATCCCGGCCCGCAGCAGTTCCTCGACGTCCTTCCACCGCTTGGGGTTCCGCGAGCCGGGCGCGTTGGTGTGGGCGAGTTCGTCCACGACGGCGACGGCGGGCCGCCGTTCCAGCACGGCCTCCACGTCCATCTCGCCCGCGCCCGCTCCGGCGCCGCCCTCCGGCTCCCGGCGGGGTATCCGCTCCAGCCCGTCCAGCAGCGCGGCGGTGCGCCGCCGGCCGTGCGGTTCCGCGAGCGCCACGACGACGTCGGTGCCCCGCTCGGCGCGCCGGTGCGCCTCGGAGAGCATCGCGTAGGTCTTGCCGACCCCCGGTGCGGCCCCGAGGTAGATCCTGAGCTTGCCCCGTCCCATGGCCCCATTCTGTCGGCTCCGCGGGCCGCTCCGGCACCCGCGGCGGGAACAACCGCGGCTCGGGGCCCGGCGGAACGCACCCGCCCCGGCCGGGGAAGCCCCCGGCCGGGGCGGTACGGGCGGAGCGGAGGCGGGAGGCACGCCCTGACGGCGCCGGCGCGGCTCCCCGCCGTCCCGGGTCCGTCAGCGGATCTCGGTGATCTCCGGGCCGCGGGCCAGGCGGTCGGCGCCGCCCGCGAAACGGGAGCCCTGCGGAGAGTCCGCCTCGTCCTGCTGGACGCCGTCCGGCACCATCTGGGCGTCGTCCGGCAGCTTGAGGACGATCGGGTCGCGCGGCGCCATCGGCTGCTCGCCGCGGACGACCACGGTGTCCCGGAAGATCTGCTCCAGCAGCCCGGCGGCCTGCGGCTGGACCGCGCCCTGGCCGGAGATCACGCCGCGCAGGAACCAGCGCGGGCCGTCGACGCCGACGAAGCGCACCAGCTGCACGCCGTTCTTGCCGTCCGGAAGCTGGACGGGCACCTGGGCGCGGAGCTCCCAGCCCAGCGGGCCCTCGACCTCGTCGACGACACCGCCCTGCTGGGTGATGCCGCCGGCGATCTCCTCGCGCACCTCGCCCCAGATGCCCTCGCGCTTGGGGGCGGCGAAGGCCTGGAGCTGGATGGCGCTGTCCCGCAGGACGACGGTGGCGGCGACGATCGAGTCACCGGCGACCTCGACCCGCAGCTCCATGCCCTCGACCCCGGGTACGAAGATCCCGCCGAGGTCGACACGGCCCTCGGCGGGCCTGCTCACCTCGGAGATGTCCCAGGGCCCGTCGGGGCGGGGGGCCGGCGGCAGGTTCACTCTGCGCTGCCCGGTCTCCTCCTCGGCCTCCGGCTCCTCGCCGCCCGGCCCGGATGCGGCCGTGTCCGCACCGTCCCTGCCCGCGGTGTTCTCAGCGTCTGCGCGTCCCTTGCGACGACGTCCGAACACGTCACTGTCCTTCCCGGTCGTTCACGACCGAAGCGTAATCATGTCCCCCGGCGGGGCCGTCCATCGCGGCGTGGCCACCGGTCGACCCGAAGCCGTCCGCGCCCCGCGCCGAGCCGGGCAGCTCCGCGACCTCGTGGAAGCTCACCTTCTCGACCCGCTGGACGACCAACTGGGCGACCCGGTCGAACCTCTCGAACCGCACGGTCTCGCGCGGGTCCAGATTGACCACGGTCACCTTGATCTCCCCACGGTACCCGGCATCGACGGTGCCGGGCGCATTCACGAGGGCGACGCCGCAGCGGGCGGCGAGCCCGGAGCGCGGGTGCACGAAGGCCGCGTAGCCGTCGGGGAGGGCGATCGCCACCCCGGTGGGCAGCACCGTCCGCTCCCCGGGGGCGAGTTCGGCGGCCTCCGTGGTGACGAGGTCCAGCCCCGCGTCGCCGGGGTGCCCGTACGAGGGGACCGGCACCTCGGGGTCGAGCCGCCGCAGCAGCACGTCCACCGGCGGGCGGTTCACGGGTTCACCTCGAAGGCGCGGGCGACCTTGATCTGGTCCGGGTCGGACATCGCCGACCGGATCTCCTCGTCCCGGCCGTTCTCGATGAAGTGGTCCACCTTGACCTCCACGAACAGCGCGGCCGCGCGGACCGCGACGGGCCCGTCCGGGCCGCCGATGCGGCCGGTGGCGGTGCCGTAGATCTTGCGGCCGTGCACCGCGGTCACCTCCGCCGCCAGATGCAGGTCGGTGCCCACCGGCACCGGGCGGACGTAGTCGGTCTCCAGCCGGCCGGTCACCGCGATGGTGCGCAGCAGCCAGCTCAGCCCGCCGAGCGTCTCGTCCAGCGCCGTGGCCAGCACACCGCCGTGGGCCAGGCCCGGGGCGCCCTGGTGGGCCTCCTTGACGGTGAAGACGGCGGTGACGCCCACGCCCTCGCCGGCGCGCGTCTCCAGGTGCAGCCCGTGCGGCTGTTCGCCGCCGCAGCCGAAGCACCGGTCGTAATGGGAGCCGAGCAGCTCTCCGGGCGCGGGGGCGTCGGGGTGCCGCACCGGCCGGCGGGCGCCGGCCGGGGGCGTCAGCGATGTCGTTGGTCCACTCACGAGTGCAGACCCTACCCGCGCCGGTCACGGCCCGGCGCGGGCGTGCCAAGCTGGGAGCATGCAGTCGTACGAGGAACGCCTCACCGCGCCCGCCTCCTGGTGGGCCGCCGCCGGCGCCGCCGGGCTCTTCTGCGCGCTGACCGCGGCGCCCTTCGGCATCCTGGCGGTGCTCGGCGCGCTGATCGCCGGCGGGGCGCTCGGGGCGGCGGCGGTGAGCGCGTACGGCTCGGCGCGGATCCGGGTGGTCGCGGGCTCGCTGGTCGCCGGTGACGCGCGGATCCCGGTGGAGGCCCTGGGCGAGGCCGAGGTGCTGGACCGGGCGGAGGCGGCGGCCTGGCGCACGCACAAGGCCGATCCGCGCGCGTTCATGCTGCTGCGCAGCTATATCCCGACGGCGCTGCGGGTGGAGATCACGGACCCGGCCGACCCCACGCCGTACGTCTATCTGTCGACCCGGAACCCGGAGGGGCTGGCCGCGGCGCTCGCGGCCGTCCGGTCCTGACGCCCCGGGTGCGGCGCGGTCCGGCCGGCGGGGCGCCGGGCGGGCCGGGTCTCAGCCGGCGGAGTCCGGGGGACCGTCCCCGGGGGTGGTGCCGTCCTCCGGGCTCCGGCCGTCCGGCCCCTGGAGGGACTTCGGGCTGCCGGGCTCCGGGTCCGGGCCGGGAGGCAGCTGGTCCCAGGGGACCTCGCGCCGGCGCAGGTCCCGGCGGATCTTCGCGGCGAGCGCGGCCGTCTCGCGCCGGTTCATCACGGCTCCGGCGGCGGCGCCGATCATGAACGGGACCAGGGTGGGGAAGTTGCGCACGGTGCGTTTGAGGACCTGGTTCCGCAGCCGCCGGCGCATCTGGGCGCCGAGCAGGGAGCTGACGTCGGCCGTCGCGGAGACGTCGATCCCGCGCTGCTCGGTCCACGCGGAGAGGTAGGCGTAGGCGCGCTGCGTGGCGTTGCCGGGGGCGCGGATGCCGTAGACCTCGTGGAGCTCGGCGATGAGCTTGTACTCGACGGAGGCGACGCCGACGATCTCGGCGGCCAGCTCGGCCGGCATCGCGGGCGGGGCCGGGAGCATGGCCGCCGCGCCCACGCTCGCGCCGACCGCGGAGGAGGCCCGGACCGCTCCGGCCACCAGCTTGTCGGCCAGTTCCTCGGCGTCGAGCCCGGGGAACTGCCTGCGGAGCGCCGCCAGATCGCGGACCGGGACGCGCGGTGCGGTGTCGATGATGCGGTCGGAGACGAGCGCGAGGCCGCTGCGGAGGCCGCGCCCGCCGCGTGCCGCGCCCCGTCCGGCCGCCGCCACCAGCGCGGCCGTGCGGCCCCGCTCCGGGCGCGGGGACAGGGCGGTGCCGGGCGCCTGGTCGGGGCGTCCGGCGGGGTCCGCCGGCAGGGCGTCCTGTTCCGCGGGTTCCGCGGGCGCCTGAGCGCCGCCCACGGGGGCCTCACGGCCCGCGTGTTCCTCCCGGGAACCCGGAGAGCCCTGCCGCCGGATGCGACGTCTGCGGGACGGCGTGGAGCCTGTCACGGCCGTCCCGGCCTCAGGCCGCGCAGTCGCGGCAGACCGGCTGGCCGTTCTTCTCGGCGGCCAGCTGGCTGCGGTGGTGCACGAGGAAGCAGCTCATGCAGGTGAACTCGTCGGCCTGCCGGGGCAGGACGCGGACGGACAGCTCCTCGTTGGAGAGGTCCGCACCGGGCAGCTCCAGGCCCTCGGCCTGCTCGAACTCGTCGACGTCCACGCTGGACGTGGACTTGTCGTTGCGCCGGGCCTTGAGCTCTTCGAGGCTGTCCTCGTTGAGCTCGTCATCGGTCTTGCGTGGGGTGTCGTAGTCCGTCGCCATGTCGCTCTCCCCCTCTGGGTGTCTGCTGGTGTCTCAGCGCTCGTAACGCGTGAGGGGCCGGTCTTGTGCCCGACCTGAGGCGGAGATTTTGCCTCACATCAAGGTCTGTTACTCAATCGACACCCAACCGCCCCCCTGAAGGGGCGAGCGCGTTGGATGGCGAAGGGGACCGTACACGGTCGTGTTCCCGCACTGCGCGGGGCCATCCCGTGTACTTCCCGTGATCAAGGGTCTCGAAAACCCGCATTTTCCCGGCTTTCCGGGGACCTGTGCGGTCACGGAGCGTCAAGGGGCCGAAAATCGCGATTGTGAGCGATTCCACAGCGGGAGACCCGGGACCGTCCCGGGAATTTCCGCCCAAAGCGAACCACGGCCAGCATCTCAGACGGGGAGGGTGACCCGCATCACGAGACCACCGCCCTCCCGCGGCTCCGCGCTGACGTGGCCGCCGTGCGCGCGGACCACCGAGCGCACGATCGACAGCCCGAGCCCGACGCCCTTGTCGCTGCCGGTGCGCTCGGAGCGCAGCCTGCGGAAGGGCTCGAAGATGTTCTCCAGCTCGTACGCCGGGACCACCGGACCGGTGTTCGAGACCACCAGGGACGCCCCGCCCTCCCACTGCCCGGTGGAGATCTCCACCCAGCCGTCCGGCACGTTGTACCGCACCGCGTTCTGCAGCAGGTTGAGGGCGACGCGCTCCAGCAGCACCCCGTTGCCCAGGACGACCGCGAGCCGCCGCTCGCCCCGCAGCTCCACGCCCTTGCCCCGGGCCTCCTCGCGGACCTGCTCCACCGCCTGCGAAGCGACCTCCGCCAGGTCCACCGGCTTGCGGTCGACGATCTCGTTCTCGCTCCGCGCCAGCAGCAGCAGTCCCTCGACGAGCTGCTCGCTGCGCTCGTTGGTGGCCAGCAGCGTCTTGCCGAGCTGGGTGAGCTCCGGCCCCGCCTCCGGGTCGGAGAGCTGGACCTCCAGCAGGGTGCGGTTGATCGCCAGCGGGGTGCGCAGCTCGTGGGAGGCGTTGGCGACGAAGCGGCGCTGGGCGTCGAACGCCCGGTCCAGCCGGTTCAGCATCTCGTCGAAGGTGTCCGCCAGCTCCTTCAACTCGTCGTCCGGGCCGTCCAGTTCGATCCGGCGCGACAGGTCGGAGCCGACCACCCTGCGGGCGGTGCGGGTGATCCGGCCCAGCGGCGAGAGCACCCGGCCCGCCATGGCGTAGCCGAAGGCGAACGCGGCCACGCTGAGGCCGAGCAGGGCCAGCAGCGAGCGCCGCAGCAGGTTGTCCAGCGCGAGCTGCCGCTGGTAGTCCATGCAGACCTCCAGCGCGGCGTTGAACTCCTCGTGGTTCTCGAAGAAGCGGTCGGTGAGGTTCGGGCAGGTGCTGCTCGTCGGCCGGAAGCTGCCCTCCAGCAGCTTGAACGGCAGGGCGTTGCCCTTGTCCAGCGCCTCGGCGGCCAGCAGATAGATGATCGAGAGCAGCACGATGCCGGCGATCAGGAACATGCCGCCGTAGAGCAGCGTGAGCCGGATCCGGATCGTCGGACGGAGCCAGGGCCGCGGGCCGCCGGGCGCCGTCCGGGGGTCCCAGGTGGGCTTGGGGGCGCCGCTGGGGGCGCGGGTGTGCCGGCCACGGCCGCTCAGACCCGGTAGCCGGAGCCGGGGACCGTGATGATCACGGGCGGCTCGCCGAGCTTGCGGCGGAGGGTCATCACCGTGACCCGGACCACGTTGGTGAAGGGGTCGGTGTTCTCGTCCCAGGCCTTCTCCAGCAGCTGCTCGGCCGAGACCACGGACCCCTCGGCCCGCATCAGCACCTCCAGCACCGCGAACTCCTTCGGCGCCAGCTGCACCTGCCGGCCGTCCCGGAAGACCTCCCGGCGGTTCGGGTCGAGCCGGATGCCGGCGCGCGCCAGGACGGGGGGCAGCGGTGCGGTCGTACGGCGCCCGAGGGCCCGCACCCGGGCGGTGAGTTCGCTGAAGGCGAACGGCTTGGGGAGGTAGTCGTCGGCACCGATCTCCAGGCCCTCGACGCGGTCGCTGACGTCGCCGGCGGCGGTGAGCATCAGCACCCGGGTCGGCAGCCCGAGCTCCACGATGTGCCGGCAGACGTCGTCCCCGTGCACCAGCGGCAGATCGCGGTCGAGGACGACCACGTCGTAGTCGTTGACGTCGACCCGCTCCTGGGCGGCGGCCCCGTCGTACACGACGTCGACGGCCATGGCCTCCCGGCGCAGCCCGGTGGCCACCGCATCGGCGAGCAGCTGCTCGTCCTCGACGACGAGTACGCGCACGGCACGCTCCCTTTCCCTGGTCCGCGGCCCGTGATCAGGCCGGACGCTGTTCGGACATCCTCCCCATCCTGCCCCCACCGCCCGTAAACCGGCGGTAAGAGGATCACCGGATCGGGAGAATCAGGATTCTTATCGCGTTTGAGGTTTCTCTGAGGTCCGGGTTGGGGAGGACGAATGCACATCCGAGATCACGCCCTGTACGTGGCATGCCACGGCCTGCTGTCCCCCGCAGAGAAGCGGTGCGTGATCAACCCGCCGTCGGCACACCCCCGTGCCATCGACCCACGACGAGGGGGCGCAACCATGGACGCGTTCACCGCAGGACTTCTGCAGCGTATAGAGAGCACCGAGTCCGACCTGACGCGCGCTCGGGAGACGGGCGACGACTTCCTCGTGGAGGTGGAGCTGGCGGAGCTGGACGATCTTCGCCGCCTCGCAGCCGAGCACGGCGTGGAGATCGGCGCCCTGACCGCCTGAGCCGGCCCCGGTCACGTACGGAGGGCGCCCCGGTACCGTTCACCCGGTACCGGGGCGCCCTCCGTCCGTTTCCGGGGTGTGGCGTTTCCGGGGTGCGGCCCGCTCAGCCCGCGGGGTGGTCGTCGTGCCAGGCGCCGAGCTCCTCCAGCCGGCCGCGCAGCGCCTCGAAGAGCCCCGGCGGTGCGGCCACGGCCAGCTCACCGGAGAGCGGCTCCCCGGGCCGGCCGCCGGTGACCGCGCCGGCCTCCCGGGCGATCAGCTCGCCCGCGGCGTAGTCCCACGGGTTCAGCCCGCGCTCGTAGTAGCCGTCGAGCCGGCCCGCCGCCACATCGCAGAGGTCGATCGCGGCGGACCCGGAGCGCCGGACGTCCCGCAGGTCCGGCACCAGCGCGCGGAGCACCGCGGCCTGCCCGATCTTGCGCTCGCGGACATAGCCGAAGCCGGTGCCGATGAGGGCCCGGTCCAGCGGCGGCGCGGGATTGCAGCGCAGCCGCCGCTCGCCCCGGTACGCTCCCCCGCCCAGCACGGCCCGGGACGTCTCGCCCCGCACCGGCGCGGCCACCACGCCGGCCACCGTCTCGCCGCCGGCCTCGGCGGCGATGCTCACCGCCCAGTCGGGCCGCCCGTAGAGGTAGTTGACCGTGCCGTCGATGGGATCGACTATCCAGCGGACGCCGCTGCGGCCCGCGGTGTCCGCGCCCTCCTCGCCGAGGAGGCCGTCGTCCGGCCGCCGCTCCGCGAGGAAGTCCTTGATCAGCTTCTCCGAGGCGATGTCCATCTCGGTGACGACGTCGATGGCGCTGGTCTTGGTCGCGGCCACCCCGAGGTCCTCCGGGCGGCTGTCGCGCAGCAGCGCCCCGGCGCGCTCGGCGGCCTCCAGGGCGATCGGCAGCAGCTCCCGGCCCAGGGCTTCGAGGTCCGTGTCCCGGGCGCTCACCGCGCGGCTCCCGCGTACGGGTCGTCGGCGCCGGCCGCGGCCGGCTTCGGCGTCCGGCCCGGGCAGCAGCCCACCGGGCAGACGTCGTGGCTCGGGCCGAGGTCGCCCAGCGCGCAGCGGCGCACCTCCTCGCCGCGCTCGGCGGCCGCGCGCTCCAGGACCAGCTCCCGGATGCCGGCCACGAAGCGCGCGTCGGCGCCGACCGTGCCGGCCCGCGCCACCGGCAGGTCCAGCGCGGTGGCCTTCGCCATGGCCTCCGTGTCGAGGTCGTAGATGACCTCCATGTGGTCGGAGACGAAGCCGATGGGGACCATGACGACGGCGGGCGCGCCCGCGCCGTGCAACTCCTCCAGGTGGTCGCAGATGTCCGGCTCCAGCCAGGGGACGTGCGGGGCGCCGCTGCGCGACTGGTAGACGAGCCGCCACGGCCGCTCCACGCCGTCCGATCCACGCACCGCCTCCGCGATCAGCCGGGCGACGTCCAGGTGCTGCGCGACGTACGCGCCGCCGTCGCCGTGGCCCTCCGGCGGGCCGGAGGTGTCGGCCGAGGCCGTGGGAATGGAGTGGGTGGTGAACGCCAGATGGGCGCCCTCCCGCACCTCCTCCGGCAGCCCGGCGAGCGCCGTGAGCGCCGCCTCGGCCACGGGCTCGACGAAGCCCGGGTGGTTGAAGTAGTGCCGGAGCTTGTCGACCCGCGGCAGGGGCAGGCCCTCGGCCTCCAGGGCCGCGAGCGACGCTGCGAGGTTCTCGCGGTACTGCCGGCAGCCGGAGTAGGAGGCGTAGGCGCTGGTGGCCAGCGTGAGGACGCGGCGGTGACCGGCGGTGGCCATCTCCCGCAGGGTGTCCGTGAGATAGGGCGCCCAGTTGCGGTTGCCCCAGTACACGGGGAGGTCCAGGCCGTGCTCGGCGAAGTCCTTCCGGAGCGCGGCCAGCAGCTCGCGGTTCTGGTCGTTGATGGGGCTCACGCCCCCGAAGAGGAAGTAGTGCTGCCCCACTTCCTCCAGCCGCTCGCGGGGGATGCCCCGGCCGCGGGTGACGTTCTCCAGGAAGGGCACCACGTCGTCCGGCCCCTCGGGGCCGCCGAAGGAGAGGAGCAGCAGGGCGTCGTAGGGATCGGGGACTGACTGATCGGACATGCCGCCGATCCTGCCACCCGCCACCGACGGCCGGGAAAATACCCGGGCGTCCGGGCCCCGGACGGCCGTAGGCTGAGGCGCCCCCAGCCCCCAGCCAGGTCGCCGCCGGAGCCGTTACGTGCCCAGTCCCTACCGCGAGATCTTCGCGCACCCCGGCACCGGGGCGTTCTCCGCGGCCGGTCTCCTCGGGCGGATGCCGGCGGCCATGCTGGCCATCGGCGTCGTCACGATGATCTCCCGGCTGACGGGCCGTTACGGGCTGGCGGGGGCGGTCGCCGCGACGCTGGCCCTCTCCTCCGCCTGCCTGTCCCCGCGGATCTCCCGGCTGGTCGACCGGCACGGCCAGCGCCGGGTGCTGCGCCCCGCCCTGCTCGGCTCGGTGGCGGCCGTCACGGGACTGCTGGTCTCCGCCCGCCAGGGGCTGCCCGCCTGGACGCTCTTCGTCTTCGCCGCCGGAGCCGGCTGTGTGCCGCACATCGGCTCGATGATCCGCTCCCGCTGGGCCGCGCTCCACCGCGACTCACCGCGGATGCTGCACACCGCCTACTCCTGGGAGTCCCTGGTCGACGAGGTCTGCTTCGTCCTCGGGCCGCTGGTCTCCATCGGGCTGTCCACCCAGTGGTTCCCGGAGGCCGGGCCACTGGCCGCCCTGGTGTTCCTCATCGCGGGCGTCCTGTGGCTGACCTCCCAGCGCGCCACCGAGCCCGTGCCGCATCCCCGCGAGCAGCACACCGCGGGCTCGGCACTCCGCTCTCCCGGCCTGCGGGTGCTCGTGATGACCTTCGGCATCAGCGGAGCGATCTTCAGTTCGGTCGACGTGGTGACGGTGGCCTTCGCCGAGGAGGCCGGCCATCCGGCGCTGGCCGGACCCGTGCTGGCGGTGTACGCCCTGGGGTCGGGGCTGGCCGCCGGGGTGTTCGGGCTGCTGGACCTCAAGGGCGCGCCGTCCCGCCGGTGGCTGCTCGGGGTGTGGGCGATGGCGCTCTGCACGCTGCCCCTGCTGTCGGCCGGGAACCTGCTCGCGCTGGCCGCGGCCCTCTTCTTCGCCGGCATGACGATCGCCCCCACGGCGGTCACCACCATGGCCCTGGTCGCGCAGCACGTCCCCGCCGCCCGGCTGACCGAGGGCATGAGCTGGACGAGCACCGGCGTGCAGCTCGGCATCGCCGGCGGGGCGGCCGCCGGCGGCTGGGTGGTCGACGCGGCGGGGGCCGGGGCCGGATACTCGGTGCCCGTCGGGGCTGGACTTCTCGCGGCAGTGGTGGCATCCCTGGGATACCGCCGGCTCCGGCCGGCTCCGCGGCGGGAGAGAGTGGGAGCACATGACGCAGAAGACCGGCGACGCGTGGCGTAACTGGGCGGGGACGGTGGCGGCGCGGCCGCTGCGCTCCCCGGCCCCCGCGACCACCGACGAGGTGGCCCGGATCGTCAAGTCGGCGGCCGAGGAGGGGGTTCCGGTGAAGGCCGTCGGCACCGGCCACTCCTTCACCGCCGCCGCGGCCACCGACGGCGTGCTGATCCGCCCCGACCGGCTGACCGGGGTCCGGCGGATCGACCGCGACGCCGGGACGGTCACCGTGGCCGCGGGCACCCCGCTGTGGCAGCTCAACCAGACCCTGGCCGGTGCGGGCCTGTCGCTGACGAACATGGGCGACATCATGGCGCAGACGGCCGCCGGGGCCACGAGCACCGGGACGCACGGCACGGGGCGGGACTCCGGCTCCATATCCGCGCAGCTCACCGCCCTGGAACTGGTCACCGCCGACGGCTCGGTGCTGCAGTGCTCGCGCGAGGAGAACCCCGAGGTCTTCGCCGCGGCCCGGATCGGCCTCGGCGCGCTGGGGATCGTCACCGCCCTCACCTTCGCCGTCGAGCCGCTCTTCCTGCTCACCGCCCGCGAGGAGCCGATGCCGCTGGACCGGGTGCTCGCCGACTTCGATCAACTGACGTGGGAGAACGAGCACTTCGAGTTCTACTGGTTCCCGCACACGGAGCACTGCAACACCAAGCGGAACAACCGCAGCGCCGGTCCCCCCGCCCCGCTCGGCCGGATCGGCGGCTGGGTCGAGGACGAACTGCTCTCCAACGCCGCCTTCCAGCTGGTGTGTTCGGCGGGCCGCGCCGTGCCCGCCGCGATCCCGCGGATGGCCCGGATCACCGGCCGCGCGCTGTCGGCGCGCACCTACACCGACATTCCGTACAAGGTCTTCACCTGCCCGCGCCGGGTCCGGTTCGTGGAGATGGAGTACGCCGTCCCGCGCGCGGCGGGCATCGCCGCGCTGCGCGAGGTGAAGGCCCTCATCGAGCGCTCCGGTCTGCGCGTCGGTTTCCCCGTCGAGGTGCGCACCGCGCCGGCCGACGACATCACGCTCTCCACCGCGTCCGGCCGGGACAGCGTGTACATCGCCGTGCACCTGTACCGCGGCACCCCGCACCGGCCGTACTTCTCGGAGGTCGAGCGGATCATGACGGCCCATGAGGGGCGCCCGCACTGGGGGAAGCTGCACAGCCGGGACGCGGGCCAACTCGCCTCGGTGTACCCGCGCTTCGGCGAGTTCACGGCGCTGCGCGACCGGCTCGACCCGGAGCGGGTGTTCGGCAACGCGTATCTGCGGCGGGTCCTGGGCGACTGACGGACCGCCGCGCGTCGGCGCGTACCGGCTGCTGCCCCTTCGGCCGGATGTGCGACCGGGGGACGGGTCCGGGGCCCGGGCCGGTGGTCCGCGCGCCGGCGCCCGGCACTCCGTCACTCTGCGTCCACGCTCCCGCCGTACGGCTGCGCACCTCCGGAGCAGGACAAACGGAAGAGATGACTCCGGATCAGGAGGTTCCGTGAAACTCCGTCCGCGCACGATGACCCGTGCTCCCGCCGATCCGGTCCGGGCCGCAGAAGTGGGCGGCGTGCCAGTCCACCCGGGTGGGCTGAATGGAGTACTGTGGCGAATCCTGGCTCCGGCTCCCCGCCAGGCTGCCCGGATCCGCGAAAGCGGCCCGGAGCAGGGTTCGGACCGACGTAGTCGTGGCAGGACCTGGGTAGGGTGCATGGGACGGACGGCGCGGTCACGCATCGTGACATATGGGTTACCGCGTCACAACGGCGAGGAAGGGCCCCGGCCCGACACGCCGGGCAACTCGGCAATGCTGTGGCAGGCTGCACCCGGGCAGGCCACACTCGTCTAGCGGAAGCAGCGACGCACGTGACGTCGGCAGGCACCACCCGGGAGGTCCCCATGCCCGAACTGCGTGTCGTGGCCGTCAGCAACGACGGCACACGGCTGGTGCTGAAGGCTGCGGACAGCACGGAATACACCCTTCCGATCGATGAGCGGCTGCGCGCCGCCGTGCGGAACGACCGTGCCCGGCTGGGCCAGATCGAGATCGAGGTCGAGAGCCACCTCCGCCCCCGGGACATCCAGGCGCGGATAAGGGCGGGTGCCTCCGCCGAGGAGGTCGCGCAGCTCGCCGGCATCCCCGTCGAGCGGGTGCGCCGCTTCGAGGGCCCGGTGCTCGCCGAGCGCGCGTTCATGGCCGAGCGGGCCCGCAAGACCCCGGTCCGCCGCCCGGGCGAGAACACCGGGCCCCAGCTCGGCGAGGCCGTCGCGGAGCGCCTGATGCTGCGCGGCGCGGAGAAGGACACCGTCCAGTGGGACTCCTGGCGGCGCGACGACGGCACCTGGGAGGTGCTGCTCGCCTACCGGGTCGCCGGTGAACCGCACTCCGCGAGCTGGACCTACGACCCCCCGCGCCGGCTGGTGCAGGCGGTGGACGACGAGGCCCGCTCGCTGATCGGGGACACGGACGACACCCCCGAGCCGAGCATCCCGTTCGTTCCCCGGATCGCCCGGCTCCCCCGGGACCGGCCGATGGACCGTACCGTCCCGATCGACCGCTCGGAGCGGCCGGACCGCGCGCTGTCCGCCCGCTCGGAGGCCGACGAGACCGCCGAGCGGGAGAGCCGCGACCGCGACTCGCTGACCAGCCTGCTGGAGGCGGTGCCGAGCTTCCGGGGCGACATGGTGGTACCGGAGCAGACGTCGCCGTCCCGGGCCGAGCCCGCCGACAGCCCTCCGGACGACGAGCCGGCCGCCGCCGAGGAGCCCGCGGCACCGCCCGCCGCCGCGGCGAGCGCCGGCTCGGCGTACGCCGACGTGCTGATGCCCCGCGCCGTGGCGGGTCACCGGGACCGGCTCACCGGCACGACGGACCGGCAGGCGGAGGCGGACGGCGTCCGTCCCGGCCGCCGCGCGGCCGTACCGAGCTGGGACGAGATCGTCTTCGGCACCCGCCGCAAGAAGCAGGAGTAGCCGGAGCCCTCCGGCGACGAGCCCGGTGGCCGGGACCCGCGCGTCGCCGCGGGCCCCGGCCACCGGGCGTTCGTACGGGCCGGGGGCCGCCCCGGGCCGGGGCCGCCGGGCGGCGTCAGCCCGGGTCGGCGCCCGTGGCGACCGGGCGGTCAGGATCGGCGCACCACTCACTCCAGGAGCCGGGGTACAGGGCCGCCGTAATGCCCGCCAGTTCCAGCGCGAGCACCTCCTGTGCCGCCGAGACCCCGGAGCCGCAGTACACGCCCACGGGCACGTCACCGCGGATCCCGAGAGCGGCGAAGCGTCCGGCGAGCTCGCCCGCCGGACGCAACCGGCCCCCGGCGGTGATGTTGCCGGCCGTCGGCGCGGACAGCGCACCCGGGATGTGGCCCGCCACCGGGTCGACCGGTTCGACCTCGCCGCGGTAGCGCTCGGCCGCGCGGGCGTCCAGCAGCACGCCCTTGCGCGCCAGTTCGGCCGCCTCGTCCGCGCCGAGCACCGGCAGACCGCCCGGGTCGGGCTCGAACGTGCCCTCCGCCGGGGCGGGTTCGGACGTCTCCAGCGGGCCGCCGATCTCCCGCCAGGCGCGGAGACCGCCGTCGAGCACACGGACCGAGGGGTGCCCGGCCCAGCGGAGCAGCCACCACGCGCGGGCCGCGCCCCAGCCCTGCGCGTCGTCGTACACCACGACCGGACGGCCGGAGGAGACACCGGCCCGCCGCATCGCGGCCCCGAGGACGGCCGGGTCCGGCAGCGGGTGCCGGCCGCCGCTCCCGGGCGGTCCGGCGAGCTCGGCCTCCAGGTCCACGTAGACGGCGCCGGGGATGTGGCCCTCCTCGTACGCCGCTCTGCCCGGTGGGCCGCCCAGCTGCCAGCGCACGTCGAGGAGGACCGCCGGGGAGCCGCCCGCCGCCTCCCGGGCCAGATCGGATGCGGTGATGAGGGTGTCCATGTCCCCATCTTCGCGTAGGCCGGCTGCGTACCGGACCGACTCCGGAAACCAGCCGTACGTCGGGCAGTTGTCGGACAGCCGGACCGCCGGCACGGATACGCAACGGCAAAGTGGGCATCCTTGACCCCAAAGCCATGGAACGCGGCGCGGCCGTCTCCCTCGGCGCGGCAGCTGGTGCAAGCATGAGGCCGGGCGCCCTCCCACCGCGACGACGTGCGCCCGGTCCCGCCCGGATCCGAACGCCCCGAGGAGAGTAGTGACGATGACCGAGGCAGCCACGCCGCGTACACCGGGAACACCCTGCTGGGTGAGCCTGATGGCGCACAACCTGGCGGCGACCCAGGACTTCTACGGCGCCCTGTTCGGCTGGAGCTTCGTGCCCGCGCCGCGGCAGCTCGGGCCGTATGTCCGCGCCCAGCTGGGCGGACGCGAGGTCGCCGGGGTGGGGGAGCTGTCGGGCGGGCGCGAGCTGCCGGTCGCCTGGACCACCTATCTGGCCACCGACGACGCGGACGCGACGGCCGAGCTGATCCGTGCCTGCGGCGGTACGGTCGCCGTCGGCCCGCTGGACGCGGGAGACGCGGGGCGGCTGGCGATCGCCTCGGACCCGTTCGGCGCGGTCTTCGGGATCTGGCAGGGGCTGGCCCTGGCCGGAGCCCAGGCTTCCGGTGAGCCGGGCACCCAGACCTGGAACGATCTCCAGCAGCAGGACTTGGCGGCCGCGAAGTTCTACGAGGCGGTCTTCGGCTACGACAGCGCGGCGAACGGCCCCGAGGAGATCACGCTCTCCCTGGCCGGCCGGCCCGTGGCCGCCGTTCGGGAGCTGGGCGAGGAGCCGGTCCGGGGGCACGGGCCGCGCTGGATGACGTACTTCGAGTCGGCCGATCCGGATGCCGACGCGCGCCGGGTGGCCGGTCTGGGCGGCCGCCTGCTGGCGCCGCCGCACGACCAGCCGCTCGGGCGGGTGGCCACGGTCGCCGACCCCGAGGGCGCGGTCTTCAATCTGCTGCGGACGGCCCGCTGACGACGGGCCCTTCTCCGCGGTCGACCGGGAGGACGTCCGGGGAGAGCGCGGCGGCGCGGGCCGCGGCCGACGTCATCCGGCGTTGGTGGTGGCGGCGGCACAGCACCTCGTAGCCGGTCTCGGCCCCGGACAGGCCGACGTCCCCGACGACCACCTGCTCGCCCTCCACGACCATCCGGCCGCCGGACGTGCGGGCGTTGTGGGTGGCCCGCGCGCCGCACCAGCAGAGCGCCTCGACCTGCAGGGTCTCGATGCGGTCGGCGAGTTCGACCAGCCGCTGCGAGCCGGGGAAGAGCTTGGAGCGGAAGTCGGTCGTGATGCCGAAGGCGAAGACGTCGACGCCCAGATCGTCGACGACCCGGGCGAGTTGGTCGATCTGCGCGGGCGAGAGGAACTGCGCCTCGTCAGCGATCACGTAGTCGGCGCGGCCGCCCGCGGAGAGGTGGCCGACGAGATGGGCGTAGAGGTCGAGGTCCGCGGCCGCCTCGATGGCCTCGGTGACGAGGCCCAGCCGGGAGGAGAGCTTGCCCTCGCCGGCCCGGTCGTCCCGGGTGAAGATCAGGCCCTGGAGGCCGCGCGCCGACCGGTTGTGCTCGATCTGCAGGGCGAGAGTCGACTTCCCGCAGTCCATCGTGCCGCTGAAGAAGACCAGTTCGGGCATCGGGGGTGGAGGGCCTTTCGGTTCGGGGTCGCCGCCGGTCGCACCGGGGCCCGCGGATCGAGCACAACCGGTCGCCGCGCGGTCAGGAGCGTACTTCGAGCAGCGGGACGAGCTGTTCGGCGGCCGTCATCGAACCGTGCAGCCCCACCATCGAGGACTCGTTGGGCTCGGTGCGGGACGCGGTGATCGCCACGTCGGCACAGGCCGCGGCGACGACATCGCCGATGCGGCCGTACACGCGCTCCTCCACGGGGCCGAACCAGCCCGCCTCGACGGCTTCGTCGCGGCTCGCGACCCACATCCGGTCGCCGAGCACCTCGCGCCAGACGGCGACGACGTCACCGGCGGCGCCGGGGACGGCGTAGACGTGCCGGGCGCGGGCCTCGCCGCCGAGGATCGCGACGCCGGCACGCAGCTCCCAGTCCTCGTCGAAGTCGATCCGGGACTCCTCGTCGAACGGGATGTCGACCATCCCGTGGTCGGCGGTGATGTAGAGCGCCGAGCGGGGCGGCAGTTGCTCGGCGAGGCGCTGCGCGAGCCGGTCCGTGTAGGCGAGTTCGGCGAGCCATTCGTCGGAGCCGGTGCCGTGGCGGTGCCCCTTGCCGTCCACCTCGCTGTAGTACGTGTAGACGAGCGAGCGGCCCGCGGCGCCGAGTTCCTCCGCGGCGAGGTCCATCCGCTCCTCGCCGGTCAGCCGGCCGTGGAAGGTGCCGCCGCTGAGCGCCACCCGGGTCAGCGGGGTGGTCTCGAATCCGGGCGCGGAGACCTGGCAGGTGTGGATCCCGGCAGCGTCCGCGCGCTGGAAGACCGTCGGGTACGGCTGCCAGACGTGCGGGTCGGTCCAGGGCCGCCAGCGGAGCTGGTTCATCAGCACGCCGCTCGCCGGGTCCAGGACGGTGTAGCCGGCCAGGCCGTGCGCGCCGGGCGGCAGGCCGGTGCCGACGGAGGCGAGGGAGGTGGCCGTGGTGGAGGGAAAGCACGCGGTGAGGGGCCCGCCGGTGCCGCCGTTGGAGCCGGCCAGCAGGGAGGTCAGGAACGGGGCCTCGCCGGGGTGGGCCCTCAGCAGCTCCCAGCCGAGGCCGTCCACGAGGAAGACGCAGTTCCGGTCGGCCGGCTCCAGTCCGAGCCCGGCGCTCAGGCCCGGAACCCCCTGGCCGGCGGCGAGGGTCGGCAGCAGCTCGGCGAGCGAGCCGGCCCCGTAGGCCGGTGCGGGGGCCGAGCGCGGATCGAGCGGGGCGGGGTCCTGCCAGGCGGAGCCGGCGGTGGCGGGCTGGGCCATCAGCGGGCGGCGGTGGAGGCCACGGTGGCCTCGGAGAGCGACTGCGCGAAGGCGAGCGTCTGGCGGACGGAGTCGGGTCCGTCGCCGGCCTCGCTGACCCGCAGGCTGAGGTCGTCGGCGGTGGAGTTCCCGGTGTAGCCGTGGTCGGCCTCGCAGCCCGGGTCGCCGCAGGCGGCGGGCTCCAGGTCGATGCGGTTGACCGCGCCCCAGCCGATGGTCAGGACGACCTCGCGGGGCAGCGTGCCCGGGGTGTACGACTCGGGGTTGGCCACGACCCGGCTGAGCACCACGGAGGAGATCCGCTCCAGCCGCACCGACTCCGTGGAGGTGGTCGCGTACGGGGAGGGAGAGGTGCCGTCGGCGGCCTGCTCGTCGGTGTGGCTGACGATGAACCGGGTGCGGGTCAGCACGAGTACGGTGACATGGCGGCGGACCTCGTTGGAGTCGAAGGTCGTCTCCTGGTGGACCAGGTACGAGGTGACCGGTTCGCCGCCCACGGCGGCCTCCACCGCCTCGGCCACCAGGGCCGGGTAGTAACCGCTGCGCTCGATCGCCGAGCGCAGCCCTTGGGTCGTCGTGCCGGTCTTCGCCATGGCCCCATCCTACGGGGCGGCGGCACCGCCCGAGGAACGGCGGCACCGCCCGAAGAACGGCGGCACCGCCCGGCGGCCGGCCCCCGGCCGCCCGCGGACGGCTCAGTAGACGGGCAGCCGGCGCGGCCCCATGTCGGAGCCGGTGGGCGGGGCCGCGAGCCGTACGGAGGCGCCGAGCACGCTCAGCCCGTGGGCGGCGACGACGACCGGTTCCAGCTCCACCGCGACCACCTCGGGGTGGTCGTCGACCAGCCGGGAGAGCCGGAGCAGCAGTTCCTCCAGGGCCGCGGTGTCCACCGGGTCCGCTCCGCGCCAGCCGAAGAGGAGCGGCGCGGCCCGGATGGACCGGATCAGCTCGGCGGCGTCCCGGTCGGTGGCGGGCAGCAGCCGGTGCGCGATGTCGCCGAGCAGTTCGGAGGGCGCGCCGGAGAGGCCGAAGGAGAGCACGGCGCCGGCCGCGGGGTCGATCGCCGCCCGGACGACGGTGTCGACGCCGCGGGGCACCATGGCCTGCACCACGGGGCGCAGTTCCTCCGGCTTCCCCAGGAAGTCCGTGAACTCCCGGTAGGCGCGGCGCAGGGCCTCCTCGGTGGTGAGGTCGAGCCGGACGCCGCCGAGGTCGGCGCGGTGGCGCAGATGCGGGGCGGTGGTCTTCAGCGCGACCGGGTAGCCGAGGGTGGCCGCGGCCCGGGCGGCGGTGTCCGCGTCGGGCGCGGGCAGCGCGGGCCGGACGGCGATGCCGTACCGGGCGAGCAGGGAGGCGGCGCGGTCGGCGGGGAGCGGGAAGCTGCGGGCGTCCCGGTCGCCGGCGGCGGCGAGCAGGTCGTCGATCTCGGTGCCCGCCCCGGCCTCGTCGATGTCCTCGTACTCGGGGACCCGGCCCGGTTCGGCGGCCGTCCGGCGCCAGGCGGCGTAGCGAACGGCCTCGGCGAGCGCCCGTACGGCCCGTTCGGCCGCGGGGTAGGCGGGGACGCCCGAACCGCGGGGGGTGCCGTCGGCCTCCGTGTCCGCGTCCGCGGCGGCGGACGCCCCGGTGGCCGCCGCGGGGTCCTCCCCGGAGGCGCCGAGGGCGGCCGCGAGCCCGTCCATCTCCAGGTGGGCCACCACGACCGGCTTGCCGGCGCCGCCCGCCCGGACGGCGTCGCGCAGGGCGGCGGCCAGCTCCGGGCCCTCGTCGGGCGAGGGGCCGTCGCTCTCGCCGACCCAGGGGATGGCGGTGACGACGACCGCGTCGCAGGCGTCGTCGGCGAGCGCCGCGGCGAGCGCCGCGCGGAAGTCGTCGGGGGTGGCCTGGGTGGTGAGGTCGAGCGGGGTGAGCGGGCGGAGCCGTTCGGTGAGGCAGGCGTCGTAGGCGAGCAGGCCGAGGGATTCGGAGTTGCCGAGGATGGCCACCCGTGGTCCGTCCGGCAGGGGCTGGCCGGCCAGCAGCAGGCCGGTGTCGACGAGTTCGGTGACGGTGTCGACGCGGATCACTCCCGCCTGCCGGAAGAGCGCCGAGACGGTGGCGTCGGGGATGCGGGCGCTGGGCACGGCGTGCCCGGTGGGGGCGGCGCCGCTGTGCCGGGCGCCCTTGACCACGACGACCGGCTTCGCGGCGGCCGTGCGGCGGGCGAGGCGGGTGAACTTCCGCGGGTTGCCGATGGATTCCAGGTACATCAGGACGACGTCGGTGGCCGGGTCGTCGTGCCAGAACTGGAGGACGTCGTTGCCGGAGACGTCGGCGCGGTTGCCCGCCGAGACGAATGTCGAGGTGCCGATGTGGCCGGCGCCGCGCCGGTGCAGCGCGGAGAGCAGGGCGATGCCGATGGCGCCGGACTGGGTGAAGAGGCCGATGTGCCCGGGCGGCGGCAGTTCGGGGGCGAGGGAGGCGTTGAGGCGTACGCCGGGCGCGGTGTTGAGGATGCCGAAGGCGTTCGGGCCGATGATGCGCATGCCGTACGAGCGGGCCTGGCGGACCAGTTCGCGCTGCCGCTCGCGCCCCTCGGGTCCGCTCTCGCCGTAGCCGGAGGAGATGACGACCAGGCCCTGCACGCCGTGTTCGCCGCAGTCGGCGACCACGGCGGGCACGGACTCCGCGGGGACGGCGACGACGGCGAGGTCCACGGCCTCGCCGATCTCCCCGACGGTGCGGTGGGCGGGCACGCCCTCCGGCTCCAGGGTGCCCGGGCCCTCGGGGAAGGCCCGGTTGACGGCGTGCACGCGGCCGGTGAAGCCGCCGTGCAGCAGGGCGCGGAGAACGGCGCGGCCCATGCCGCCGGGCCGGCGTCCGGTGCCGATCACGGCGACCGAGCCGGGGGCCAGCAGCCGCTGGACGGACCGGGCCTCGGCGCGCTGCTCGCGGCTGCGCTGCACGGCCACGGAGCGGTCGGTGGGTTCGAGGTCGAACTCCAGCCGGACGACGCCGTCCTCGAAGTGGCGCTTCTGGGTGTAGCCGGCGTCCGTGAACACCTTGATCATCTTGGTGTTGGCGGGCAGCACTTCGGCGGCGAAGCGGCGGATGCCGCGTTCGCGGGCGACGGCGGCGATGTGTTCGAGGAGGGCGGAGGCGAGGCCGCGGCCCTGGTGGGCGTCCTGGACGAGGAAGGCGACCTCGGCCTCGTCGGCCGGGCCGGAGGCGGGCCGTCCGGTGGCGTCGATGCGGTCGTACCGCACGGTGGCGATGAACTCCCCGCCCACGACGGCCGCCAGGCCGACCCGGTCGACGTAGTCGTGGTGGGTGAAGCGGTGGACATCGCGGTCGGACAGCCGGGGGTACGGCGCGAAGAAGCGGTAGTACTTGGACTCGTCCGAGACCTGCTCGTAGAAGTCGACCAGGCGCTTCGCGTCGTCCTCGGTGATGGGGCGGATGTGGGCGGTGCCGCCGTCGCGCAGGACGACGTCGGCTTCCCAGTGGGCCGGATAGACGTGCTCCGACGGCGTTTCCATGGGGCCAAGCGTACGGGTGTGCGGCCCGGCGCGCGGGGTGCCGCGCGCCGGTGGCGCCGGCCCGGGCCGGCGGACGGCCGTTCCGGCCCCGCCCGGGAGCGGGCGCGGGGCCCCGGTACGGTGACCGCAGGCCGGCCCGGGCACTTGCGGCGCCGTGCCAGAATGGTCTAGACAACTTACGCTCACGGATTACCCGTTTCCTGCGACCGAAGGGCACCACCATGGCAGAGCGCCGCGTCACCGTCGGCTGGGCCGAGGGGCTGCACGCCCGTCCCGCCTCGATCTTCGTCCGCGCGGCGACCGCCTCCGGCGTTCCCGTGACGATCGCCAAGGGCGACAGCTCCCCGGTCAACGCCGCCTCGATGCTCGCGGTGCTCAGCCTGGGCGCCCAGGGCGGCGAGGAGATCGTCCTCGCCTCCGAGGCCGAGGGCGCGGACGCCGCGCTCGACCGGCTGGCCAAGCTGGTCTCGGAAGGTCTGGAGGAGCTGCCGGAAACGGTCTGAGACCGGGGCCGGCCCCGGCGGTCCGGGCGGCCCCTCCGGCGGGAAGCCTTCCGGGCCGCCGGGCGCGGCGAACAGCGCACGCCGGAGCCGCGGTTGCCCCTCGGGGGCGGCCGCGGCTTCCGTGCGCGGCCCGTGCCCGCCCCGCTCGAGGGCGTGCCGGGAAAACAATCCGGCGTCCTCACGGCAACCGCTTCTTCTCGCCCACCCGATATCCGCGTTCCCGCCCCTATACGCGTCCCGTCCGCGCCTTCCCCGCTTCTTCGCCCCCTTTTCCCACGCCCGCATTACGCCCGCATTGTTAATTCTGGACGCGTTCCGTGTTGACGGATTGTTTCGGATTCCTCACCGCGGCCGGACGGCGCAGCCGGCTGCCCTCCGGTGGCGCGAGTTCGGTGTGCGCCGCCATGAGGGCCCGGGCACGCGCCGCGTCCCCCCGCGCGACGGCGTCCACGATGGCGCCGCGCTCCGTCCAGGTGTCGGCCGTGGGCGCCGACCGCGGGACCGCGTACACCCACGCGATCTTGCGGCGGACCTGGGTGAGCAGGGCGATCAGACTGGGACTGCCCGAGGCCTGGGCCAGCGTCTCGTGGAACCAGGCGTCCAGCGAGCGCAGATCCGCCGCCTGCCCGTGGCGCGCCCGCTCCCGCCCGAGCACCACCAGCCCGCGCAGCACCTTGAGATGCGCCTCGGTGCGGCGCTGCGCCGCCCGCCCCGCGGCCAGCGGCTCCAGCAGGGAGCGGATCTCCAGCAGGTCGGCGGCCTCCCGCTCCGTCGGCTCGGCCACACAGGCGCCCGCGTGCCGCCGCGTGGTGACGAACCCCTCGGACTCCAGGGCCCGCAGGGCCTCCCGCACCGGGACCCGAGAGACACCGTAGCGGCGCGCGAGCAGCTCCTCGGTGAGGCGGCTGCCGAAGGGATACGCCCCGGCGACGATGTCGTCGCGGATCGCATGGCGCACCGCGTGCGCCGGAATACGGCGGCCGGCGGGCGGCGAATCACCGTTCATCTCCGACTCCGCATTTCCGGACCTCCACTGGAATTCCCGTGGAACACAGGGCTCGACATTCCCGAACTGTATTGCAGGACGCGGAATATGGTGACGAGGGTGCGCGCCGGTGCATTGCGATCCGGCCAGGAAACCGGCCACGGCGGGAAGCGGCCCGGACGGCCCGGGCCGTCCGGAGCCGGATACGCGGAAGACCCCGGCCGGGAGGGCCGGGGTCTCGCGTCGCGCCGAGCGTCAGACCGAGACGCCGTGCGAACGCAGGTACGCCACGGGGTCGATGTCGGAGCCGTACTCGGCGGTGGTGCGGGCCTCGAAGTGGAGGTGCGCACCGAAGGAGTTGCCGGTGTTCCCGGCGAGACCGATCTGCTGGCCGGGCGTGACCGCCTGGCCCGCGGTGACGTTGAGGGCGGACAGGTGCCCGTACTGGGTGTAGGTGCCGTCGTTCATCCTGATGACGACGCTGTTGCCGTAGGAGCCGTCCCAGCCGGCCTCGACGACGGTGCCCGAACCCACGGACTTGACCGGGGTGCCCTCGGCGGCCTTGAAGTCGATCCCGGTGTGGCTGCCGGAGGACCAGGCGGCACCGGAGGCGTGGTACTGGGTGGAGACGAAGCTGCCGTCGACCGGCAACACGAAGGTGTTGAGGCGCTTGCGCTCGGCCTCGCGGGCGGCCCGCTCCTTGGCGGCGCGCTCCTCCTTGGCCCGGGCGTCGGCGATCCGCTTGGCCTCGGCGGCCTCACGCCTGGCCGCGGCCTCGGCCCGCTCCATGGTGGCGGCCACGTCGGCGGCGGACTGCTGGGCCTCGGCCTGGTCGCCGATCCGCTCGCCGAGGGTGTCGTCGAGGACGACCGCCTGGCGGAGCCCGGTGTCCGCGGCCCCGCGGGCACTGTCGTCGGCGGCGAACGCCGGGGAGGCGAGGGTGGCGGCCACGCCACTGGTGGCGAGGGTGGCCATGCCGGCGACGCGCGCGGGGCGGATGCTGCGACGGCTCGGACGGCGGTGCTTCCCGGTGGTACGGGTGGGCGGCATAGGGTGCGGCTGTCCTTTCCTTCCTTCTCGCCTACCGGGTTAGCTGACGGGTTCGGAGCAGGAAGGTCTCCTACGGGCCCCTCGCGGGGAGGCGCCCGATTCACCCCAAGGGACCGGACCGTTCCCGTACCGCCGTCGGCGGTGTGGGGCGGCCCGTCCCGCACCGGTGAGGTGCGGGAAGGAGGGTCCCCGGCTCCCCTGGCTCGCGCCATGGGGACTCGGCGATGACTGCCCGGTGCCGCGGTTTGCGGCGAAGTGCCCGGCCGGACAGCCGGATCGACGCTAAGACGGACGGCTCCGCCGCGCCAAACAAAACCGGCTTTTTGTTGCGGAGGCCACAGGAGAGAACACCCGCACCGCGGCAAAACGGGCCAAACGGCGGCGCTCCCCGCCGGACGGCACGGCGGAATCGGCGCCTCCGCCGGGCCCGCCGCCGGCCCCTCGCGCGCCGTACCGGCGTGACCGGAAAACGGCCGTGACGGACCGCCGGTTCCGACGGTGCGTCACGGCCGCGTGCCGACAGGTCGCGTCCTGCTCGACAGGTCGCGTCCCGAACGCCGGTGACCGGAGCGGCCGTTCAGCCGCTGACGACCTTGACCTCTCCGATGCCCAGCGCCCGGACCGGCTCCTCGATCGCGGCGGCGTCCCCGACCAGCACCGTCACCAGGTTGTCCACCGGGAACGCGCTGACCGCGGCGGCGGTGGCCTCCACCGTGCCGGTCTCGGCGAGCCGGGCGTACAACTGCGCCTGGAAATCATCCGGAAGGTACTGCTCGACCTGGTCGGCCAGGGTCCCGGCGACGGCCGCGGCGGTCTCGTACTTCAGCGGCGCGACCCCGACCAGGTTCTGCACGGCCACATCGCGCTCCTCGTCGGTCAGCCCGCCGGCCGCGAGGGTGCGCAGCACCTGCCAGGTGTCCTCCAGGGCCGGGCCGGTGACATCCGTGGCGACCGAGCCGCTGATGGCCAGCAGCGAGGCACCCGTGCCCTCGGGCGTCGAGCGCAGCACCTGGCCGAAGGCGCGCACGCCGTAGGTGTAGCCCTTCTCCTCGCGCAGCACCCGGTCCAGGCGGGAGGTGAGCGTGCCGCCGAGGCAGTAGACGCCGAGCACCTGGGCCGCCCAGACCCGGTCGTGCCGGTCGGGGCCGACCCGGCCGACGAGGACCTGGGTCTGCACCGCGCCCGGCCGGTCCACGATCACGACCCGGCCGGTGTCGTCCGCCGTGATGGCCGGTACGGGGCGGGCCTCGGCCGTGCCGCCGGTCCAGGTGCCCAGGGTGCCGGCGAGGACCTCGGCCAGCGGGATGCCGGTGAAGTCGCCCACGATCACGGCGGTCGCGGTGGCGGGGCGGACGTGCGCCGCGTAGAACGCGCGGACGCCTGCGGCGTCCACCCGCGCGACGGTCTCCTCGGTGCCCTGCCGGGGCCGGGACATCCGGGACTCGGCCGGGAACAGCTCCTTGGAGAGCTCCACCGCGGCCCGGCGGGCGGGGTTGGCCAGCTCGTGCGGGATCTCGTCGAGACGGTTGCGGACCAGCCGCTCGACCTCGTCCTCGGGGAAGGCCGGGGCCCGCAGGGCGTCGGCGAGCAGCCCGAGCGCCTTGGCCAGCCGGGAGGCCGGGACCTCCAGGGAGACCCGGACCCCGGGGTGGTCCGCGTGTGCGTCCAGGGTGGCGCCGCAGCGCTCCAGTTCGGCGGCGAACTCCTCGGCGGTGTGCTGGTCGGTGCCCTCCGAGAGGGCGCGCGCCATGATCGTGGCGACGCCGTCGGTGCCCTCCGGCTCGGCCTCCAGGGGTGCCTGCAGATTGATCTCGACGGCCACCACCTTCTGGCCGGGGCGGTGGCAGTGGAGCACCGTCAGCCCGTTGGGCAGGGTGTCCCGCTCGGGGGTCGGGAAGGCCCAGGGCGTGGGCTCCCCGGCGCGCGGCATCGGGTGGTACGTCATGGTGGTGCCGGCGTCGCTCACTGGGCCGCCTCCTTCTCGTCGGTGCCGTCCGTGCCCTCGGTGCCGTCCGGGCCGTCGCCGGGCTCGGGCCCGGTCGGCTCGTAGACGAGCGAGGCGCGGTTGTCGGGACGCAGCCGCGCCGCCGCCACCTCGCGCACCTCCTCGGGGCCGACCTCCAGCAGCCGCTGCACCGCCGTCAGCGCGAGCTGCGGGTCGCCGAAGAGGACGGCGTACCGGCAGAGCTGGTCGGCGCGGCCGCCGACCGTGGCGAGCTGGTCCAGCCACTCGCGCTCCAACTGCGCCTGGGCGCGCTCCATCTCCTCCGGTGTCGGGCCCTCTTCGGCGAACCGGGCCAGCTCCTCGTCGACCGCCCGTTCGATGGCGGGGATCTCCACACCGGAGGACGCCTTGACGTCCAGCCAGCCCATCGAGGGGGCGCCCGCCAGCCGCAGCAGGCCGAAGCCCGCGCCGACGGCGAGGCGGTCCCGGCGGACCAGCCGGTTGTACAGCCGGGAGGACTCGCCGCCGCCGAGGACCGTCAGGGCCAGATCGGCGGCGTCGGCGGCGCGGGTGCCGTCCTCCGGAAGCCGGTAGGCGGACATCAGCGCGCGGGCCGGGACCTCCTCGCGCAGCTCCTCGCGCAGCTCCTCGCCGATGACGTCGGGCAGGGCGCCGTCGCGCGGCGGCTGCTTGCCGTCGTGGCCGGGGATGGAGCCGAAGTAGCGCTCGATCCAGGCGAGGGTCCGCTCGGGGTCGATGTCGCCGACGACCGCGAGGACGGCGTTGTTCGGCGCGTAGTACGTCCGGAAGAAGTTCCGGGCGTCCTCCAGGGAGGCGGCGTCGAGGTCGGCCATCGAGCCGATGGGGGTGTGGTGGTACGGGTGGCCCTCGGGGTAGGCCATGGCGGTCAGCTTCTCGAACGAGGTGCCGTAGGGGACGTTGTCGTAGCGCTGGCGGCGCTCGTTCTTCACGACGTCCCGCTGGTTCTCCATGCTCTCGTCGTCGAGAGCGACGAGGAGGCTGCCCATGCGGTCGGCCTCCAGCCAGAGCGCGAGTTCGAGCTGGTGGGCGGGCATGGTCTCGTAGTAGTTGGTCCGCTCGAAGCTCGTGGTGCCGTTGAGCGAGCCGCCGGCGCCCTGCACCAGCTCGAAGTGGCCGTTGCCCTTCACGTTCGCGGAGCCCTGGAACATCAGGTGCTCGAAGAGGTGTGCCAGGCCGGTGCGGCCCTGGACCTCGTGTCGGGAGCCGACGTCGTACCAGAGACAGACCGCGGCGACCGGGGTCAGGTGGTCCTCGGAGAGGATCACGCGCAGACCGTTGGCCAGCCGGTGCTCCGTCGCTGTCAGGCCGCCGGACCCGGCCTTCTCGGTGGCCGTGTGACCCATGGGCATGTACGTCCCTTCGATCGCGGGTGAGGGGTGCGGAGATGATGAGTGCTGCCACTGTATGCAAGCGGCCGGAGACCTGGCGAAGTTCCCGTAGCGTGCCGTTCGGACGGGTCGTGGGCCGCGCTGTCCGCGGCGGGGTCCACAATGGTCCGCGTCACCAACCCCCGCCCAGCGAAGTTTCGAAGTCCTAAGGAGCAGCAGCCGCGATGGCCCGCCGCAGTACGAAGACCCCGCCTCCCGAGGAATTCGAGGAGCGCATCCTCGACATCGACGTCGTGGACGAGATGCAGGGCTCCTTCCTGGAGTACGCCTACTCGGTCATCTACTCGCGCGCCCTCCCCGACGCCCGCGACGGCCTCAAGCCCGTCCACCGGCGCATCGTCTACCAGATGAACGAGATGGGCCTGCGGCCGGACCGCTCGTACGTGAAGTGCGCACGCGTCGTCGGCGAGGTGATGGGCAAGCTCCACCCGCACGGCGACGCCTCGATCTACGACGCCCTCGTGCGCATGGCGCAGCCGTTCTCGATGCGGCTCCCGCTGGTGGACGGCCACGGCAACTTCGGCTCCCTGGGCAACGACGACCCGCCCGCCGCCATGCGGTACACCGAGTGCCGGATGGCCGCCGCGACCTCCCTGATGACGGAGTCGATCGACGAGGACACGGTCGACTTCGCCCCCAACTACGACGGCCAGGAGCGGGAGCCGGCCGCCCTGCCGGCCGCGTATCCGAACCTGCTGGTGAACGGCGCCTCGGGCATCGCGGTGGGTATGGCGACCAATATGCCGCCGCACAACCTGAGCGAGGTGATCGCCGCCGCCCGGCATCTGATCAAGCACCCGGGCGCCGATCTGGCCACGCTGATGCGCTTCGTGCCCGGCCCGGACCTGCCGACCGGCGGCCGGATCGCCGGGCTGGCCGGCATCCGCGACGCCTACGAGACCGGCCGCGGCACCTTCAAGATCCGCGCCACGGTGGCGGTGGAGAACGTCACCGCCCGCCGCAAGGGCCTCGTCGTCACCGAACTGCCGTTCACCGTGGGACCCGAGAAGGTCATCGCCAAGATCAAGGACCTGGTGGGCGCCAAGAAGCTCCAGGGCATCGCGGACGTCAAGGACCTCACCGACCGGTCGCACGGCCTGCGGCTCGTCATCGAGATCAAGAACGGCTTCAACCCGGAGGCCGTGCTGGCGCAGCTCTACAAGCTGACGCCCATGGAGGAGTCCTTCGGCATCAACAACGTCGCGCTGGTGGACGGCCAGCCGCTGACGCTGGGGCTCAAGGAACTGCTGGAGGTCTATCTGGACCACCGCTTCGAGGTGGTCCGGCGGCGCAGCGAGTTCCGGCGCGGCAAGCGCCGCGACCGGCTGCACCTGGTCGAGGGCCTGCTGACCGCGCTGATCGACATCGACGAGGTCATCCGGATCATCCGTTCCAGCGACAACTCCGCCGAGGCCAAGCAGTCGCTGATCGCCCGCTTCTCCCTGAGCGAGATCCAGACCCAGTACATCCTGGACACCCCGCTGCGCCGGCTGACCCGGTTCGACCGGATCGAGCTGGAGTCGGAGCGGGACCGCCTCAACACCGAGATCGCGGAGCTGACCCGCATCCTGGACTCCGACGCGGAGCTGCGGAAGCTGGTCTCCTCGGAACTCGCCGTGGTGGCGAAGAAGTTCGGCACCGACCGGCGCACGGTGCTGCTGGAGTCGGCGGACGCCCCGGTGCAGGCGGTGCCGCTGCAGGTCGCCGACGACCCGTGCCGGGTGCTGCTCTCCTCCACCGGCCTGCTGGCCCGTACCGCCAACGGCGAGCCGCTGGAAGGCGGTTCCACGAAGCGCGTCAAGCACGACGTGATCGTCTCCGCCGTCCCGGCCACGGCCCGCGGCCATGTCGGCGCGGTGACCTCCACCGGGCGGATGCTGCGCCTGTCCGTGATCGACCTCCCGCAGCTTCCCGACACGGCCTCCGCCCCGAATCTGTCCGGGGGCGCGCCGATCGCCGAGTTCCTCACCCTCGACGAGGGCGAGGACCTCATCTGCCTGACCACGCTCGACGAGAGCTCCCCCGGTCTGGCCATCGGCACCCGGCAGGGCGTGGTGAAGCGCGTGGTGCCGGACTACCCGGCGAACAAGGACGAGTTGGAGGTCATCGGCCTCCGGGACGGCGACCGGGTCGTCGGCGCGGTCGAACTGCGCACGGGGGAGGAGGACCTGGTCTTCGTCACCAGCGAGGCGCAGCTGCTGCGCTACCCGGCCTCCCAGGTACGGCCGCAGGGCCGCGCGGCGGGCGGCATGGCCGGGGTGAAGCTGCCCGAGGGGGCCGAGGTGATCTTCTTCGGCGCGGTGGACCCGGCCGGTGACGCCGCGGTCTTCACCGTCGCCGGTGCCGCCCAGGGCACGCTCGACGCGTCGGCGCAGCAGTCGGCGAAGCTGACCCCGTTCGACCAGTACCCGCGCAAGGGGCGGGCCACCGGCGGAGTGCGCTGCCAGCGCTTCCTCAAGGGCGAGGACCGGCTGGTCTTCGCCTGGGCCGGGGCCACGCCGCCCCGGGCGGCCGGCTCCTCGGGGGCCCCGGTGGAGCTGCCGGAGCCGGACCCGCGCCGGGACGGTTCGGGCATGCCGCTGACGAAGCCGGTCGCGGTGGTCGCCGGACCGGTGTAGCGGGCCGGCCGGGCGGAACGGGCCGGCCGGCCGACGCGGGCCGGCGGTCGTGTGCGCCGGAGGCACGCGCTCCGGGAGCCCGGGCGCCGGAGGGCCCGGGCCCCCGGGGCCCGGGCTCAGGCGTACTCGGCGTCCTCCGGCTCTCCCGGGCCCCGGCCTCCCCGTACGCCCCTGGTTCACCGTGCCCCCGGCCGCCCCGGCTCCCCGGTGGTCCCGGCTGTTCCCGCTGTACGTACCGCAGCACGCCCCACATGCCCGTCTCGTCGGCGGCGCCCTCCCCCGGCTCCGCCTCCCGGCAGGCCTCCAGCTCCTTGCGCACGGCCCCGGTGTCGATGCCGGCTCCGATCAGCACGAGCTGTGTGCCCCGTGTCTCGCCCCGGGCCCAGGGCGAGGGGTAGAAGCGCAGGAAGTCGCCGACGGCGTGCAGGGTGAACTTCTCGCGGTGGCCGTCCGCGCCGAAGTGGACCCAGCCCTTGATCCGGTAGAGCCCGTCCGGCCTGCCGTCGAGGAAGGCCATCAGCCGGCGCGGGTCCAGCGGGGTGCCGGAGGTGAACTCCACGCTGTCGTAGGCGCTGTGGAGGTGGCCGCCGCCGTCACAGCCGTCACCGCACCCGCCGTCGCGGCCGGCGGGCCCGCGGGCCGCCCGTTCCCGGTTGACCTCCCGGTAGAGGTCCTCGAACGACAACTGCCGTACCGGCTCGGTGTCCTCCCCGCGCGGCCGTTCGTCGAAGAGCAGCCCGGCGTCGATCCGCCCGTGCGCGGCGGGGATGACGGGGGCGCGCGGAGCGAGCCGTTCCAGCGTCTCCAGGGTGTCCCGCAGTCCTGTCTCGTCCACCCGGTCCGCCTTGTTGAGGACCACCAGGTCGGCGATGCCCACATGGCGGTCGAGCTCCGGGTGCGCGGTGCGGGTCCGGGCGAACTCGGCGGCGTCGACGACCTCGACCAGACCGCCGTAGACGATGTGCTCGTTGTCGCTGGCCAGGATCATCCGGATGAGCTCCTGCGGCTCGGCCAGCCCGCTCGCCTCGATGACGATGACGTCGATACCGGCCCCGGGCCGGGCGAGCCGCTCCAGGAAGCCGTCGAGTTCACTGGTGTCGACGGCGCAGCAGAGGCAGCCGTTCCCGAGCGAGACCATGGAGTCCACCTGGCCGGCCAGGGCCATCGCGTCGATCTCGATCCTGCCGAAGTCATTGACGATCGCGCCGACACGAGTACCGTCGCTGCTGCTCAGCAGATGGTTGAGCAGGGTGGTCTTGCCCGATCCCAGGAACCCCGCCAGCACGACGACCGGTATCTGTCTCCTGGCCAAGGGGGCGCCTCCGTCATCGGTGTCGGTGGTGTGCCGCGGGAGCGGCCGCGGACCAGGATAGAAGGCGGCAGCGCGTCAACGATTTGAAGAATTCTTCAATTGACTACATCATGGGGTGAGGCTTCCCCCTCCGACGACAGGTGCTGATCTTGCAGGTCCCCCTTTACCAGGCCAAGGCGGAGTTCTTCCGCATGCTCGGGCATCCCGTCCGCATCCGGGTGCTGGAACTCCTCCAGGACGGCCCCATGCCCGTACGGGACCTGCTCGCGGCCATCGGCACCGAGCCGTCCAGCCTCTCCCAGCAGCTCGCCGTGCTACGCCGCTCCGGCATCGTGACCTCGACCCGCGAGGGCTCCACCGTGGTCTACGCACTGGCCGGCGGCGATGTGGCGGACCTGATGAAGGCGGCCCGGCGGATCCTCACCGAGATGCTGGCCGGCCGCAACGAACTGCTGGCCGAACTGCGGGAGCCCGGGGACCCGCGACGGTGAACCGGTTCCGCGCACGGGCCCTCTCCGGGCTCCTCTCACTCCTGCCCACGCGCTCCGATCTCGCCGCGATGCGCGGTCGTCCGCGCCGTGACCTTCTGGCGGGCCTCACCGTGGCCGTCGTCGCGCTGCCCCTCGCCCTCGGCTTCGGCATCTCCTCGGGCCTGGGGGCCGAGGCCGGGCTGGCCACCGCCGTGGTCGCGGGGGCGCTGGCGGCCGTCTTCGGCGGCTCCAGCCTCCAGGTCTCCGGGCCGACCGGGGCCATGACCGTCGTCCTGGTGCCGATCGTCCACGCCCACGGCGCCTCCGGCGTGCTCATGGTGGGGCTTATGGCGGGCGTGCTGCTCCTGCTGCTGGCCGCCGCCCGGGCCGGGAAGTACATGGCCTTCGTGCCCGCGCCGGTGGTCGAGGGCTTCACCGTGGGCATCGCCTTGGTGATCGGGCTCCAGCAGATACCCGCGATCCTCGGCGTGCCGGTCCCGGACGAGGAGAAGGTCACGGTGGCGGCCTTCGAGGCCGTACGGGACTACCTCGGCGCCCCGGACTGGCCCGCGGTCACCGTCGCGCTGGCGGTCGCGGGGCTGATGCTCGCCGGCGCACGGTGGCGCCCGGCCGTGCCGTTCTCACTGCTGGCCGTGGTGGCCGCGACGCTCGCCGCCGAGACGACCGGGCTGGACGTGGACCGCATCGGGGCGCTGCCGGCCGGACTCCCGGCACCCTCGCTCGGTTTCGTCGACCTCTCCGCCCTGTCCTCGCTGATCGCCCCCGCCGTGGCGGTCGCCGCGCTGGCCGCCCTGGAATCGCTGCTCTCCGCGGCGGTCGCCGACGGCATGACCGTGGGGCAGAAGCACGACCCCGACCGCGAGCTCTTCGGCCAGGGCCTCGCCAACCTCGCCTCGCCGCTCTTCGGCGGCGTGCCCGCGACCGGCGCGATCGCCCGGACCGCCGTCAACGTCCGCACCGGGGCGACCTCCCGCCTGGCGGCGCTGGCCCACGCGGTGGTCCTCGCCGTCATCGTCTTCACCGCCGCACCGCTGGTCTCCCGTATCCCGCTCGCCGCCCTGGCGGGCGTCCTGCTCGCCACCGCCGTCCGCATGATCGAGGTCGGTTCGGTGCGCGCGATGGCCCGCGCCACCCGCGCCGACGCCCTCGTGCTGGTGCTCACCGCGTGCGCCACCCTGGCCCTCGACCTGGTGCAGGCGGTCGTCATCGGCCTGGTCGTCGCGGGCGCGCTGGCCCTGCGGGCGGTCGCCCGCAACGCCCGGCTGGACGAGGTGCCGCTCCACCACGAGGACACCCCCGGCAGCCACGACGCCGATGAACACGCGTTGCTGGCCGAGCACATCGTCGCCTACCGCCTCGACGGACCGCTCTTCTTCGCCGCCGCCCACCGCTTCCTGCTGGAGCTCTCCGAGGTCGCGGACGTCTCCGTGGTGATCCTGCGCATGTCACGGGTGACCACCATCGACGCCAGCGGCTCCCTGGTGCTGAAGGACGCCATCGAGAAACTGGAACGCCGCGGGATCACCGTGCTGGTCTCCGGCATCCGCGACGGCCACCACCGCCCGCTGGAGGCGCTCGGCGTCATCGGGCGGCTCGACGCCACCGGACGGGTGTTCGCCGGCACGCCCGAGGCCATCGCCGCCGCCCGCGAACTCCTCCACGGCACCGGAGTCCTGCCCGCCCCGAGGAATCCCCGGCCGGAGGGCCCGCCCGAGCCCGTACGGGAGGCTCCACGGGAGCCCGCGGACACGGCCGAACGGGAGGAGAACCCGCCGAGCGCTCTGCCGCTGTGAACCCGTGAACGCATGCATATCCGAATACGTGAACCCGTGAACCGGGCCTTTCCGGACGGGATTCGCCCGCCCGGGCGGCGGCGCGCCGAGCGACCGGAGGCGCCGGGTGACGCCGGCGGCCCGCCTCCGCCACCCCGGCCCTCCCCCCCCTCCCCGGCCCTCCCCGGCCGGAGAGGGACCCGGACGGCATCCGGACGGCTCCCCCGTGACCGTATGCGATCGAACGCCCGCGCTCGGTCCACCGGGTGCGGCGCGGCCGCCCCTCCCGGCCCCGCGACGGACCCGCTCGCCCGGCGGCCTCCCGTCATCGCAGGTTAGGCTCACCTGTGTGAGCACGTGCGCGGCGGCATCCCGGGAACTGTCCGAACCCCTGGCCGGGACGGCCGCCACCGCCCGGACCTGGCTGCTGATCGAACAGCCGGGCCCCTGGGGTGCCAAAGCGCTCACATCCAGCCACCTCGACCCCGTCCTCGGCCGCGCCCTGGAAACCGCCGCCGCCGGCACCGGGGTCCGCGTCGCCCTCATCCGCAGGCCCGGCCGGCACGCCGACCACCCCGGGGGCCGCGAGCGCCGGGTCCACGTCGCCCACACCCTGCCGGGCCGCTCCTGGACCCGTACGGCCCTCCTCGCCGATCCGGAGGACCTCCTGGCGCTGGACTTCCCCGCCCTCGGCGCCGGTGAGCACGGCGGTCTCTGGGAGCCGTACGAGGGCGATCCGCTCGTCCTCGTCTGCACCAACGGCAAGCGCGACCGCTGCTGCGCCCTGCTCGGCCGGCCGCTGGTCGACGAACTCGCCGCCACGGGTGAGGCCGTCTGGGAGGTCACCCACATCGGCGGCCACCGCTTCGCGCCGACCCTGTTCGTCCTCCCGTACGGCTACGCCTACGGCCGCGTCACCGCCCGGGCCGTCAAGGAGATATTGCACGCCGTCCGCGACGGCCAGGTGGTGACGGCGAACGCCCGCGGCCGCTCCGCCTGGGAGCGGCCCGCACAGGCCGCCGACCTGGCGGTCCGGGAACACACCGGAGAGGACCGCGCCGACGCGCTGCGGATCACCCGCACCGAGCCCCGCCCGGCCGGCGCCGCGGAGCCGGGCGGCTGGAGCGTGACCGTGGAGCACACCGACGGCCGCCTCTGGCGGGTGGAGGTCGGGCGGGGCGCCTCGCTGCCGCCCCGCCCCGAGAGCTGCGGCGCGGTACCGGGGAGCCCGGCCAGGATGGACGTGACCGCGCTGCGGGAGGTCACCGTCCGTACGGCCTGAGGCGGGCGCCACGCCGCCCCGGGCACCCCGCGGGCCCGGGGACCCGCGGGGCCGGCCCAGGAGGGCCCGGCCGGCCCTCAGGCGTCGATACGGGAGCGGTCCAGCGTGGCCGCGGAGCTGGTGATGAACTCCTTGCGCGGCGCGACCTCGTTGCCCATCAGCAGATCGAAGATCCGCTCGGCCCCCTCCAGGTCGCCGATGTTGATCCGGCGCAGCGTCCGGAACCGGGGGTCCATCGTGGTCTCCGAGAGCTGGTCCGCGTCCATCTCGCCGAGGCCCTTGTAGCGCTGGATCGAGTCCTTGTACTGGATCCCCTTGCGCTGGAACTCCAGCAGCGTGGTGCGCAGCTCGTTGTCGGAGTACGTGTAGACGTACTTGTCCTGGCCCTTCCTGGGGTGGCTCAGCTCCACCCGGTGCAGCGGGGGCACCGCGGCGAACACCCGTCCGGCCTCGACCATCGGCCGCATGTAGCGCTGGAACAGCGTCAGCAGCAGACAGCGGATGTGGGCGCCGTCCACGTCGGCGTCCACCAGCAGCACGATCTTGCCGTAGCGGGCCTGGTCGATGTCGAAGGTCCGTCCGGACCCGGCTCCTATGACCTGGATGATCGCCCCGCACTCGGCGTTCTTGAGCATGTCCGAGATCGAGGACTTCTGGACGTTGAGGATCTTGCCCCGGATCGGCAGCAGCGCCTGGAACTCGGAGTCGCGGGCCAGCTTCGCGGTGCCCAGCGCCGAGTCGCCCTCGACGATGAACAGCTCGCTGCGGTCCACGTCGTCGCTGCGGCAGTCCGCCAGCTTCGCCGGCAGCGAGGAGGACTCCAGGGCCGTCTTCCGCCGCTGGGCCTCCTTGTGCTGCCGGGCCGCGATGCGGGTGCGGGCGGCCGCCACGATCTTGTCCAGCACCGCGCGTGCCTGCTGCTTGGTGTCGCGCTTGGCGGAGGTCAGGAACGCCTTGAGCTCCTTGGCGACGACCGTGGCGACGACCCGCGAGGCGGCGGAGGTGCCCAGCACCTCCTTGGTCTGCCCCTCGAACTGGGGTTCGGCCAGCCGGACGGTGACGACCGCCGTGAGCCCTTCCATGGCGTCGTCCTTGTTGACGTCGTCCTCGGCGACCCGGAGCAGTTTGGCGGAGCGCAGCGCCTCGTTGACCGTCCGGGTGAGGGACCGCTCGAAACCGGAGACGTGGGTGCCGCCCTTGGGTGTCGCGATGATGTTCACGAAGGACCGGACGGTGGTGTCGTAGCCGGTGCCCCAGCGCAGCGCGATGTCGACCCCGAGTTCGCGGGTGACCTCGGTGGGGGTCATGTGGCCGCGGTCGTCGAGGACGGGCACGGTCTCCTTGAAGGAGCCCTGGCCCGTCAGGCGCAGCACGTCGCAGACGGCCCGGTCCTGGGCGAGGTATTCGCAGAACTCGCTGATCCCGCCGTCGTAGCGGAAGACCTCCTGGGAGGGCTCCTGCCGCTCGCCGTCGGGGCCGGCGGGGCGCCGCTCGTCCCGGACGACGAGGGTGAGGCCGGGCACCAGGAAGGCGGTCTGGCGCGCCCGTGCGTGCAGGTTCTCCAGGGAGAGCCGGGCGTCCTTGAGGAAGATCTGCCGGTCGGGCCAGAAGCGGACGCGGGTGCCGGTGCGGCTCTTGGGCACCCGCTTCTTCTTGATCAGCCCGCTGGTGGGGTCGAAGGGGGCGTCGGGGCCGGATTCGGTGAAGATGCCGGGCACACCGCGCCGGAAGCTGACGGCGTGGGTGCTGCCGTTGCGGTCGACCTCGACGTCGAGCCGGCTGGAAAGCGCGTTGACGACGGAGGCGCCCACGCCGTGCAGCCCGCCGGAGGCCGCGTAGGAGCCGCCGCCGAACTTGCCGCCGGCGTGCAGCTTGGTCATCACGACCTCGACACCCGACAGCCCGGTCTTGGGCTCGACGTCGACCGGGATGCCGCGGCCGTTGTCGCGGACCTCCACGGAGCCGTCGTCGTGCAGCAGCACCTCGATGTGGTCGCAGTGCCCGCCCAGCGCCTCGTCGACCGAGTTGTCGATGATCTCCCAGAGGCAGTGCATCAGGCCGCGGCTGTCGGTCGAGCCGATGTACATGCCCGGCCGCTTGCGGACCGCTTCCAGCCCTTCGAGGACGAGCAGGTGCCGCGCGGTGTAGTTGGAACCGCCGTCCCGGTCTGCTCCGGTCAGCAGCGCTGTGGACGGTACGGACGTCTCGGCGGTCACGCGGTTCGCTCCTCGCTTAATTTTCGTTGCTGGCCCAACTCTGGGCTCAGGGCGGCTTGGGTCACCGAGGAGAGGGTACCGAGGCCTGGTAGAGCCTTTGTGACGCCACCCGTCGGGAGGAGCCATGCTAGTCGAGCATCGTTCATCTGTTCGATCCCTGGGTAGGGTGACATGGACATCACGTTCCCTTCGAGGCATGAACCATTTAGGCTCCGGGCACGTCCTCATGAACAACGGCAATCCCGCCGGAGGACGGACCCCCGACAAGCGCGATGAATACGTAAGCCAACGCGATACGGCTCATTCGCCGCCACCCGGCAGCATCCGGTCGACTCGGAAGGAAGGTTTTCGAGAAAAAGGCAGGAGCGGGAACGTTTTCGGCCTGGTTGGATGTTGACCCTGGTACGACAGCTCGTCGAGCTAGAGAAGAGGCGACGTGACTACTGTTCTGACCCCCGCGAGCCCGCTGACGGCCGCCGACCGCTGCGACCGCTGCGGCGCCCAGGCATACCTGCGCGTCGTCCTGATGAGCGGTGGTGAACTGCTCTTCTGCGCCCACCACGGGCGCAAGTTCGAGCCGGAACTCAAGAAGATCGCCGCAGAGATACAGGACGAGACGGAGCGGCTCACCGCCACTCCCTCCTCGGCGTCGGACGACTGACGACGCCCAGCACCGCAGCGACGACGAGCGACAGCCGGCCCTCCGGCCGGACATACAGCGGGCGTGCGGCCCTGCACCACAGGACCGCACGCCCGCTCTCGTCGCGGTTACCCCTGCCGTCATCCCTGCCGGGAGACTTCCGGCTGGGAAACTCCCTGCTGGGAGACCACGCGTTCCATCGCGGACATCCTGGTGTAGACACCGGGGCTGTCCGCCGCGCCACAGCCACTGCCCCAGGAGACCAGCCCCACCAGGCGGCCCCGGGCCACCAGCGGCCCTCCGCTGTCCCCTGGCAGGCGTCCCCGCCGCCACCGTTGTCCCCGCGCAGACCATGAAGGCGGGCGTGTACGTCCCGTCGGCACTGCCCGGGTAGGCCCGCTCGCAGATCCCGTCCTCCAGGATCCGCACCCGGGCCGCGTGCAGCACCGACGCGTACCCGCCCCGCCCCGTCGTGTCGCCCCAGCCGTACACCTCGGCCGGGGTGCCCGGCCGGTACGCCTCGTCCCCGCTCCTCGCCAGCGGCAGGCCCTCCCCGTCCAGCCCCGTTCCACCGTGAGCACCGCCAGGTCCCCCGCGTTGGTGGTGCTGTCGTAGTCCGGGTTCACCCGGACCTCCCGCACCGGCAGCTCCTCGCCCCCGGTGGAGCGCAGATCGTCCCGCCCCGCGATGACCGTGAGATCGCCGACCGCCGAGACGTCCACGCCCAGCACCGCGCGGCTCACGCAGTGTGCCGCCGTGAGGACGGTCCGCGGCGCCACCACGACCCCGCCGCAGAACTGCCCGGACCGGGTGTCGCCGAAGCGGTCACGGCTCGCCAGGGCGACCGCCCAGGGCCTCTCCTCCGTGCTGACCTGCCGGCCGCCCACCACCACACTGTCCGCGGCCGCGGGCGGAGCCGTCACCAGGGACACCGCCGCGGCCGCCGGTATCAGCGACAGGGCCCCGGCCAGGGCGCGCGAGATGGGACGCATGCTGTCTCCTCACTCCGCGACGACACGTGCCGCCCCAGCGTCAAACAGCACGGCGCCCCCCGCCACCCGGACGGAGGGCGCCCAAAAGACCGCTGGCCCGGAATCCCCAAGGGATTCCGGGCCGGCCGGGTCCTGAGCCCGCTTGGCCCGACCGGGTGATCAGTCGAGGTAGTCGCGGAGCACCTGGGAGCGCGACGGATGCCGGAGCTTGGACATCGTCTTCGACTCGATCTGCCGGATGCGCTCACGGGTCACGCCGTAGACCTTGCCGATCTCGTCGAGCGTCTTGGGCTGGCCGTCGGTGAGCCCGAAGCGCATCGACACCACCCCCGCCTCGCGCTCGCTGAGCGTGTCGAGCACCGAGTGCAGCTGCTCCTGGAGCAGTGTGAAGCTGACCGCGTCGGCCGGGACGACGGCCTCGGAGTCCTCGATGAGGTCACCGAACTCGCTGTCGCCGTCCTCGCCCAGCGGGGTGTGCAGGGAGATCGGCTCACGGCCGTACTTCTGGACCTCGATGACCTTCTCCGGGGTCATGTCGAGCTCCTTGGCCAGCTCCTCCGGGGTGGGCTCACGGCCCAGGTCCTGGAGCATCTGGCGCTGCACGCGCGCGAGCTTGTTGATGACCTCGACCATGTGCACCGGGATACGGATGGTGCGGGCCTGGTCGGCCATGGCGCGGGTGATCGCCTGCCGGATCCACCAGGTGGCATAGGTGGAGAACTTGTA
Organism: Streptomyces sp. MNU89; assembly: GCF_020982505.1. NCBI lineage: Bacteria > Bacillati > Actinomycetota > Actinomycetes > Kitasatosporales > Streptomycetaceae > Streptomyces > Streptomyces sp. MNU89. The sequence goes on from NZ_JAJKLL010000001.1 coordinate 1,895,142, forward strand.
GCCCTTGGTGTAGTCGAACTTCTCGACGGCGCGGATCAGACCGAGGTTGCCCTCCTGGATCAGGTCCAGGAAGAGCATGCCGCGGCCGGTGTAGCGCTTGGCCAGCGAGACCACCAGCCGGAGGTTCGCCTCCAGCAGGTGATTCTTGGCCCGCCGGCCGTCCTCGGCGATGATCTCCAGCTCGCGCTTGAGCTTCGGGGCGAGCTTGTCGGAGTTCGCCAGTTTGTCCTCGGCGAACAACCCCGCCTCGATGCGCTTGGCGAGCTCGACCTCCTGCTCGGCGTTGAGCAGCGGCACCTTGCCGATCTGCTTGAGGTAGTCCTTCACCGGGTCGGCGGTGGCACCGGCGGCCGCGACCTGCTGCGCGGGCGCGTCGTCCTCGTCGTCGTCGGAGAGGACGAAACCCTGGTTCTCCGGCTGGTCACCACCCTCGGTGGCCTCGCCCGGCTTTCCGGCCGCCGGACCGGCCTCCTCCACCGCGCCGTCCGCGCCCTCGAGCAGCTCGTCGGCGTCCTTCTTGGTGGTGGCCTTCTTGGCGGTGGTCTTCTTGGCCGCCGTCTTCTTGGCGGTGGTCTTCTTGGCCGCGGTCTTCTTCACGGCCGCCTTCTTGGCCGGGGCCGCCGGGGTCGCCGGGGCCTCGGCGGCCGTGCCGTCCACCGCCTCGTCCGCGCCCGGGGCGGCCTCGGCGGGGGCGGCGGCCTTCCTGGTCGCGGCCGTCTTGGCCGCGACGGTCTTGGTGGCGGTGCGCTTCGCCGGGCTCTTCGCTGCGACGCTCTTGCGGGTGCGCTTGGGCGCCTCTGCGGCACTGACCATCAGCGTCACACCCTCCTCGTCGAGGACCTGGTTGAGGCTGCGCAGAACGTTCTTCCACTGGGTTGGCGGAATCTGGTCAGCCTCGAAGGCCCGACGCACGTCGTCGCCGGCGATCTGCCCATCAGCCTTTCCCCGCTCGATGAGCGCCATGACAGACTCGGATTCGGCGATCTCCGGCGGGAGCGTACGGGATGTGCTGGCCGACACGAACAACCTCTCGGAACGATGGGAACGGCTTCCGGCCCCGTCCTGCGACGGGAACCGACGACCGCCGGCGGGGTGGACCGGCGGCGCGAGGGGACCGCGGAGCAATCAGCGTCGCGAACGACATCCGTATTCCTCCACCGGCCATCACCTCTTAGGTCATCGCGCATCCGCAAAGAGCGTTACGCCCGATCCGCGTGGCCCGGGTCACACTCGTCAGGGATTCCAAACCTCCGAAAGCCGGACACATCACCAGAGAAGACCTGGAGCCCCGCCGCCGGGATCCGGCGGCGGGGCTCCGCGGCACCACCGCTCCGCGCGGCGACTCAGTGCTCGCGCGGGGCGGGCACCACATGCTCGACATCGGGGTGGATGGTGAGCAGCTGGCGCATGGCGGACTCGGCGCCGGCCGCGTCACCCGCGCCAACGGCCTCGACGATGCGGACGTGATGGCCGACGGAACTCTCGGTCGGCCGGTCGCAGCCGGTGGCGGGCCCGCCGGAGACCTGGAGCGCGGAGGACACGATGCCCGCCAGGTGCTCGAGCATGCGGTTGGCCCCGAGCTGGAGCAGCAGGGAGTGGAACTCGGCGTCGGCACGGCCGAAGGTGAGGGCGTCGCCCTGGGCCAGCGCGCGGCTCATGATGTCGGTCATGTCGGTGAGGCGCTGCTGCGCCTCCTCGCGGTCGTGCCCGGCCGCCAGCCGAGCGGCGAGCGGTTCGATGGTCCAGCGCAGCTCGAACAGTTCCCGGCGCTGGTCGTCGCGCTGCGGCCCAAAGGCGCGCCACTCGATGATGTCCGGGTCCAGGAGGTTCCAGTCGCTGACGGGGCGGACGCGCGTGCCCACGTTCGGCCGGGCACTCACGAGACCCTTGGCCTCAAGGACCCGCAGCGACTCCCGCACCACGGTGCGGGAAACCTCGAAGCGCTGCCCGATCTCCTCGGGGACGAGGGGGCGGTCCGCGCCGAGGTCACCGGAGACGATCATCTGCCCGAGCTGCTGGACGAGCTGGCCGTGCAGTCCGCGGCCCCGGTTTCCTGCCGTGCGGCGGCCGACCCGGCCCGCCTCCGAGCCGCCTCCCTCCCAGGAGGGGCCAACGGCACGCTCGCCCACCGGGCCCTCCGCGTAGGGGTAACGGTCAAGCTCGCCCGGGCCGGAGAGGCCGGAGTCGACGGGGCGAGCCGCGGTCATCGTGGTGTGCGCAAGGGTACTCACGCATCCTTTGTCGGCCAGCCCCCGGACACCCTTGAGGTCTTTGGTGAAAAGCACACGAAAGGGTGATCGCCCATTACCTCACAATTGACGCCTTTCCGGAAGCAGCCGGACGACGTGCCGTGTGTCCTCCTGCCGCCTCCGGCCGAACGGCCCTGAGGGGTACGGGCGCTCCGCCGCTCCCGGTCGCAACACGCGTGCGGCCAGGGACGGAAGCCGTGCCGGTGAGCCCAAGGAACAGGTCTCCCGGGCCGGTTGCGGCAGCGCGTCGGCTCCGCCGCTGACCCGCCCGGGAGCGCCTCAGACCTCCGGGCGCAGCATCGGCGGGTTGAGGAGCGTGGCGCCGCCGGCCCGGAACAACTGTGCGGGGCGCCCGCCCTGACGTGTGGTCGTGCCACCGGTGGGGACGAGGAACCCGGGGGTGCCGGTGACCTTCCGGTGGAAGTTGCGGGGGTCGAGCGCCACCCCCCAGACCGACTCGTAGACCCGGCGCAGCTCCCCCACGGTGAACTCCGGCGGGCAGAACGCCGTGGCCAGGGAGGAGTACTCGATCTTCGAGCGGGCCCGCTCCACGCCGTCGGAGAGGATCCGGTCGTGGTCGAAGGCGAGCGGTGCTGGCTGCTCTCCCTCACGGCCGAAACCGCCCTTCCCCAGCAGTGCGTCCACCGGCGCCCAGCGTGCGCTGTGGGCGTCGCCCCCCGCCCGCGGCGCGGGAAGGTCGGGGGCCAGCACGAGATGGGCGACGCTGACGACCCGCATCCGGGGATCGCGGCGCGGGTCCCCGTAGGTCGCCAACTGTTCGAGGTGGGCACCACCGTCGACGGGGCCCGGGCCGGACGGGTCGAGCGCCAACAGCCCGGTTTCCTCCGCGAGTTCCCTGGCGGCGGCCGCCGCGAGGTCCTCGTCCGCCCGCACGAAACCGCCTGGCAGCGCCCACCGGCCCTGGAAGGGAGGCTCACCGCGCCGGACGGCCAGGGCGCAGAGCGCATCGCGCTTGACGGTGAGCACGACCAGGTCCACGGTGACGGCGAAGGGCGGGAAGGCCGACGGGTCGTAGGGGGACATGCCGTGATCATAGGCGTCTGCCTGACGATAAACAGGAGTTCGCCGGCTCTCCGCCGCAGCGGTCCCCGCGCGGCCGCGCGGACCGGTCGCCGGACGCGGTCACCGCACCGGCACGGACGTGCGCCGGCACTCCGCCCGGCCCCGGGGCCTGCCCCCAACACCCCGGCGGGAGGCTCACTCGCGCCCCGCCGTGCCGGTCCGTCCCGCCCGCCTGCCGCCGCTCCGGCGCCCGCCGGGCCGGACGGCCGGGTGCCGGCACGCGGACGCGCCGCGGGCCTGCCTCCCGGCCGGGGTCCGGTGGCCACTCGGGGGCCGGACCGTGCTTCCGCCGCCGCGGCGGCGACACGGGCAGCGCGCTCCCGGCGCAGGCAGCCGCGCAGCACCTCGGGATCGACCCCCTCGTTCGCCCCCTGGTGCAGGAGTCTGGCGAACACGTACTCGGGGTCGGCCCGCAGGGCGAGCCCCAGCGCGGCGCGGGCCTCCGGTTCGTCCCCGGTGGACCAGGCGACCCAGCCCGCGAGGGTGAGCGGGGCGGCGGCGTGCTCCGCGTAGGCGCCGACGCAACGGCGGGCCAGAGCCCGCCAGAGGCGCAGCGCGGGCCCCGCCTCGGGCCCTTCCATCCACTCCGCGGCCCGGTCCCTGGCCGTCCGGTCCTGAAGGCCGAGGATCACGGCCGCCGCCTCGTCGTGGGCCAGCAGCGCGTCGTCGCGGGCATCGTCCCCGGCCCGGTCCGGGGACGGCGGGCTCCCGGCGAGGCGGCCGATGAGGACACCCGCGAGGGCGATGGTCTCCTCCCGGACGGTCTCCCGGCCGGCCTCCTCCAGGATGCGTGGCACCAGCTCCGCCGCGGCCGCGTCGAGCGCGGCCTCCTGCTCCGCGGCGGCCGGGCCCGCCGGCGGGGTGAACGCGGCTTCCAGCTCCCGCAGGGAGCCGCGCGCCCGGATCCCCGCGTAGGCCGCGGCCGCGGCCATCACGGAAGTACCGGGGAGGGCGAGCGGGGTGCCGTCCTCCGGGCAGCAGCGCGGGTCGGGGCAGCAGTAGGACCAGAACCGGCCACCGGAGAGGCACAGGGCCTCCAGCACCGGGACGTCGAGCGCTCCGCAGGCCAGCCGCAGCGCCTGGGACAGCGGCCGCAGCCGCTCCACGACCTCTCGGGCCGTCTCCCCCTCGGCGGGATCCTGGCAGAGGAACACGATGATGCCGTCGGGCCGGACGCCCCGCTCGGCACTCCCGGAGACCAGGCAGCGGGCCAACCGGCCGGAGACCTCGGCCCATTCGGCGGGGTCGCCCGGGATCCCGAGGCGCAACCGGCCGCCGAAGCACCCGCGTTCGCCGTGCACGGCCACCATCACGACGCTGTCGTCCGGATGGAGACCGCCCATGAGGTAGGGGAGGGCGTCCGCCAGCTCGGCGGGGCCCCGGAGGATGACCTGCTCGCCCGCGGAGGACGGGCGCGGTTCGCTGTTCTTCGTCATGCTGCGAGCCTGGCGCCCCACCGTTCCGATTCGCCAGCCCTGTGGATAAAGAACCGATCTTGTCCTACTTACGCTCCGCCCTGTGGACGGCCCGGCCGCGGTTGTCCGTGGCGTCCTGTTGCATGGGGCCATGGCAGAGACGGGCCGGTGTCACGGCTCCGGGACCGGAGGGCGAGGAGGGACGAAGGATGGAACTCTGTGGACTCGGACCTGCGGGAGGAGCCGCCTTCCGGCGGCTTCCCCGGCCGTACAAGGGCGTTGAGCGGGCCGGCACGGTCACGGCCCCGGCGGGACCGCGCACCGAACGCAGGGGCGCGGCAGGCTCAGGCGGCCGCGGCGAGGACCAGCGGCAGTACCCCTTCACCGCCGGCCCGGCGGAGCAGGCGGGCGGCGACCGCGAGGGTCCAGCCGGAGTCGGTGTAGTCGTCCACGAGCAGGACGGGGCCGGACACACCCGCCAGGGCACCGGCCAGTTCCTCCGAGACGGTGAAGGCGCCGGACAGCGCCTTGACGCGCTGGGCCGAGTTGCTGCGGCGCACGGTGTGCTCCCCGCTCGGCCCGGTGTACGTCAGTGCGCCCAGGAACGGGAGCCGGCCGATGTCGGCGATGCCCCGGGCCAGGGAGCCGACCAACTGCGGGCGGGACAGGGAGGGCACGGCGACGACGCCCGCCGGCCGGGGGGAGGCGTCCGGGACATCCGGCGCCCAGCCCCCCGGAGAGCGCGCCCAGTCGGCGAGGACCGCCACCGCGGCCCGGAGGACGTCATCGGGCACCGGACCGTCGGGCGCCTGCTCGGCCAGCAGCGGGCGCAGCCGGTTGCCCCAGCCGATGTCCGAGAGCCGCCCCAGGGCGCGCCCGGTGGAGCACTGCTCCTGGGCGGGGATGCGCCCCTTGAGGTCGATGCCCAGGGCGGGCAGCCCCGTCGGCCACATCCGGCGCGGCTCGATCTCCACCCCCGGGCGGTCCAGTTCCTTCGCCGCCCCCGTCAGCGTCTCCGCGGAGACGGAGGTGTCGGCCCAGGCCCCGGCGCAGTTGTCGCAGCGGCCGCACGGGGCCGCCCCCTCGTCGTCCAGCTGCCGTCGCAGGAATTCCATCCGGCAGCCGGAGGTGCTCACGTAATCGCGCATGGCCTGCTGCTCGGCCGCCCGCTGCCGGGCGACCCAGGCGTAGCGCTCGGCGTCGTACACCCACGGCTCGCCGGTCGAGATCCAGCCACCCTTCACCCGTTTGACCGCGCCGTCCACGTCGAGCACCTTCAGCATGGTCTCCAGACGGGTGCGCCGGAGATCGACCAGGGCCTCCAGGGCCGGCACGGACAGCGGCCGTCCCGCCTCGGCGAGGGCCGCGAGGGTCTGCCGGACCTGTGCCTCGGGCGGGAAGGCGGTGTCGGCGAAGTAGCGCCAGATGGCCTCGTCCTCCCGGCCCGGCAGCAGGAGCACGTCCGCGTGGGCCACACCGCGGCCCGCCCGCCCCACCTGCTGGTAGTAGGCGATCGGCGAGGACGGCGAGCCGAGGTGGACCACGAAGCCCAGATCGGGCTTGTCGAAGCCCATACCCAGTGCCGAGGTGGCGACCAGCGCCTTGACCCGGTTCTCCTGCAGATCGATCTCGCCCTGCAGCCGGTCGGCGTTCTCCGTGCGCCCCGTATAGGACGCCACCCGGAACCCGCGCTGCCGCAGGAAGGCGGTGGCCTCCTCGGCCGCGGCGACGGTCAGGGCATAGATGATCCCGGAGCCCTGCAGCTCGTCCAGGTGCTCGGCCAGCCAGGCCAGCCGGTGTGCGGCGTCCGGCAGCCGGACCACCCCGAGCCGCAGGCTCTCCCGGTCCAGCGGACCGCGCAGCACGAGGGCCTCGCCGGCACCGGTGCCCAGTTGCTCGGCCACGTCCGCGGTGACCCGCGCGTTGGCGGTCGCGGTGGTGGCCAGCACGGGCACACCGGGGGCGAGCTCGGTGAGCATCGCCCGCAGCCGGCGGTAGTCGGGGCGGAAGTCGTGGCCCCAGTCGGAGATGCAGTGCGCCTCGTCGACGACCAGCAGACCGGTCGTGGCCGCGAGCCGGGGAAGCACCTGATCGCGGAAGTCCACCGAGTTGAGACGTTCCGGGCTGACGAGGAGGACGTCTGTCTCGCCCCGCTCGATCTCCTCGTGGATGACGTCCCATTCCTCCGGATTGGCCGAGTTGATGGTGCGTGCGCGGATGCCGGCCCGCGCCGCCGACTCGACCTGGTTGCGCATCAGGGCCAGCAGCGGCGAGACGATCACCGTGGGCCCCGAGCCGCGCCGGCGCAGGAGGGCCGTGGCGACGAAGTACACCGCCGACTTGCCCCAGCCGGTGCGCTGCACTACCAGGGCGCGCCGGCGCTCCTCGACCAGAGCCGCCACCGCCTGCCACTGGTCCTCCCGCAGCCGCGCCGTACCCCCCGGGTCGCCGACGAGCTCGGCGAGGATGGTGTCGGCTTCGGTGCGGAGCTCCGGATCGTCCATGTCCCCCATGCAACCACCTCGCGGACGGTCCCACCGACACCGGAGGGGGCGGCGGCCGCCGCACCGCCCCGGAGCGGGGGTGGGATCCGCGGATCCGGTTCCCGGCCGCCCGTCCCCCGGTTGCTCATTGCCGGAGACCCCTCCCGCCAGGGAGAATCGGTTCACCACAGCTCTGTTGCGCAGACGGGCCGGAGGCCGGTCCGCTGTGCCCCCGCGCCCGCCGGCGGCTGCCGCACACCCCGAAGGGAGGACCGTGACCTCCGGTTCCATGATCTCTCCGGCGGCGGTCCGGCCGCCGGCCGCCGTCTCCGCCACCCGGCTCGGGCGGACCCTGGAACCCGCGGAGTGGGCGGCCGCCGGTATCCCCCTGCTCCGGGACCCGCGGGAGATCGTCACGGGGCTGCACACCCGCCACCGCCCGGCTCCGGCGACCGTCGTCATCGCCGTTCTGGACACGGAACAGCGGGTCATCGCCAGCGCGTCGTTCGGGTGCGGCGAGGCGGCCGCCGACGGCTGGGTGTTCCGCAACGCCCTGCTCGACCGGCTGCGCCGGATCATCCCGCACGACCTGCGGCGCCGGAACCCCGTCCGCACGGCCGTGCTCCTCCACTGCCGTGCCGGGGACGCCGAGTGGACACCGCTCGACGGAGCCTGGATGTGGGGACTGCGCGACGCCTGCACCCTGCACGGGCTGCGCTGCGGGGCGTACCTCGTGCTGACCCCCAGCGGCTGGCGGGTGCTCGGCGAGGGCCGCGGCGGCCGCCACCCGCGCTCCGGGGCACCCGGCGGCGCCCCGCGGGCGGCGGAACGGGCCCGCCCCGCCGTCACACCCCGGCGGACGGCCGGCGGGGCGCCGGGGGCCCGGCGCCGTACGGCCGCCCGCTGAGGGGCGGTGCGGCGGTCAGGCTCCGCTTCCGATGAGGGAGTTGATCCGCTCGGGGTCACCGCACACGATGAGCAGCGAACCGGCCTTCGCCATGGCGTCCGGCAGGGCCCGGCCGGCATCGTCGTCCGCACCGCCGTTGACCGCGACGACCACGACGGGGCGTCCCGTCGTGCGCCCGGCCGCCGAGGCGGCCGCGTAGAAGACGTCCTCGCGCGCGTCGTGCTGCGCCCAGTAGGTCTTCTCGCCGAAGGACAGCTCGTGCGCCGCCCACGGGTGCTGTTCGCCCGTGGTCAGGACGAGGACGTCACCGGGCGCGCGGCCGGAGTCGAGGAGCAGGTCGACGGCTTCCTCCGCCGCGTCCAGCGCTCCGTCCGCCGGGGCGGGGATCAGCTGGATCTGCGGTCCGGCCGCGGCGGGCGCCGAGGGCGCGGCCTGTGCGCGGGGACCGCGCTGGGCCGGCACGGCCGTGCCGTGGGCGGTGCCGGGCCGGGACGGGCGCGGCGGTGCGGGACGGGGACCTGGGACGGGACGGGGACCTGGAACGGGACGGGGGGTCTGCGCGGTACGGCCGGCGGCCGGAGTTGCGCGGGGACCCGGGACACTCGCGTGAATCTGAGGCTCCTCGGGGCTGAGAGGCATGAGCTGATGTCTATCAAACACCGGTGCGATCCGCACCGGCGGGGCGGGGAGAGAACGGCAACCGTTCAGAAATCGAAGCCGAGTTGCCCCCCGCACTCCGCGGCCTCCTCCGGCCCGTGGGCCCGCACCTTCTTGAGGTGCCGCCAGCGGGGAAGCGCGTCCATATAGGCCCAGGACACCCGGTGGTGGACGGTCGGGCCCCGTTCCGCGAGCGCGGCCCGGTGCGCCGGCGAGGGGTAGCCGGCGTTGGTACCGAAGGCGAACTCCTCGTGATCCCGGCCGAGTTCCATCATCAGCGCGTCCCGCCGCACCTTGGCGAGCACGGAGGCGGCCGCCACGGCCACACAGGCCTGGTCCCCTTTGATGACCGTACGGACCCGCCATGGCGCCCCGAGGTAGTCGTGCTTGCCGTCGAGGATGACGGCGTCGGGGCGGACCGGGAGCGCCTCCAGGGCCCGTACCGCCGCCAGGCGCAGGGCCGCGGTCATACCGAGCTCGTCGATCTCCTGGGGTGTGGCGTGCCCCAGGGCGTGCGCCGTGACCCAGCCCTCCAGCCGCGCCGCCAGCTCCGTGCGGCGCTTGGGGGTGAGCAGCTTGGAATCGGTGAGCCCCTCCGGCGGCCGGCGCAGGCCTGTGACGGCGGCGCACACCGTGACCGGGCCGGCCCAGGCACCGCGGCCGACCTCGTCGACACCGGCGACGACGCGCGCGCCGATGGTGGCGCGGATCGAGCGCTCGACACTGTGGGTCGGTGGTTCGTACGGCATGGCGCCAGTCAGGTTACGCGGCCGGGCGCGGCGGGCTGCGGGCGGGCACCGGTCCGGGTGCGCCGGGGTTCGGCGGAACGCCCCGGGAACTCCCGGAGAGCCGCCGGGGGAGGCTGTCAGCCCTCGCAGTCCGGCGTCCACTCCGGCAGCGGTTCCGTGCGCTCCAGCCACTCCGCGGGCGGCGCCCCGTCGCCGGCGGCGATCACTCCGCCGACGATCGCGCAGGTGGTGTCCACGTCTCCCCCGGCCTGCGCCGTGGTCCAGAAGGCCGCCGGGAAGTCGCCGAGGTGGCGGGACGCGGCCCAGAGGGTGAAGGGGACGGTGTCGTGCGCGCTGTTGCGGCGCCCGCAGCCGAGCACCGCGGCGACGGTGCCGGGGTCGGCGTAGTCGAGCAGGTCGCGGGCGCGCCGCAGACCGGCCCGTACGGCGCTGCGGGGCACCAGTTCGGTCACGGCGTCCAGCAGGTCCTCCGGACCACCGCCGCTCCGCGGGGCCGCGGCCAGGGAGGCCGCGGCCGCCACGGCCATGGTTCCGGCGACGGCCTCCCGGTGCTGGTGGGTGACGTAGGCGGAGAGCTCCGCCTCGCGCACCGCCCGCTCCGGTTCGCCCCCGTACCAGGCGCCGAGCGGCGCGATCCGCATCGCGGCGCCGTTGCCCCACGACCCCTGGCCGTTGAAGAGGGCGGAGGCGAGTGCGCGCCAGTCGCCGCCCTCCCCCATCGACCGCAGGATCCGGTTGACGGTGGAGCCGTAGGCGCGGGCCGGGTCGTGATGCCGTGCGAAGGAGCGCGCCAGGGCGTCCTGGTCGATGGAGCCGTGGGCGGCCAGGACCCCGACCACGGAGCAGGCCATCTCGGTGTCGTCGGTCCACCGCGCGATGCCCGCGGGCAGCTCGCGCCGCCTCAGGGCGGCGTGGTGCACGGGGTCGGTGAACCGGGAGCCGAGCGCGTCGCCCACCGCCAGACCGCGGAGGGCGGCGAGGGCGCGGGCGCAGCGGCGCGCGAGGGCGGGATCAGCGGTCATCGTCCAGGCACTCTAACCGGTGGCCCCGTACGACTCGGGGGTACACCAGCGCTCGAAGGGCCGGTCGAGTGTGTACTTCCCGTCCTCGCCGAGCACGAGCATCCGGAACTCGGCGTTGCCGGGGTTGGAGAGGCACTCGAACTCGGCCACCGTCCAGTGGAACCAGCGCATGCAGAACAGCCGCATGGTCAGTCCGTGGGTGACGATCAGCACGTTGGGCGGGTGGTCCGGCTCCTCGAAGCTGCGGTGCAGGCTCTCCAGGAAGGCTCCCACGCGGTCGTACACGTCGGCGCCGGACTCGCCCTGGGCGAAGCGGTAGAAGAAGTGCCCGTAGGCGTCGCGGTACACCTTCTGCAGCCGCACGTCCTCGGAGTCCTGCCAGTTGCCCCAGTCCTGTTCGCGCAGCCGGGGCTCCTCCCGCACCCGGACCCGGGAGGGGTCCAGGCCCAGCGCCAGGAAGGTCTGGTGGGTGCGCCGGTACGGCGACACATAGGCGCTGATCCGCTCCCCGCCGAAGATCTCGCGGAGCCGCGCCCCCGTCTCCTCGACCTGCCGCCGTCCCCGCTCCGTGAGGTGCAGGGCGTGGTCGGGCTCCCGTTCGTACACCGTGTCGTCGTGGTTCCCCTCCGATTCACCGTGCCGGATGAGGACGATGCGCCGTGGCCGTGCCATGCCGTCCACCCTAAGCGGGGGGTTCCGGGGCCCCGCGCCCCCTCGGTGCGCGGCCGGTCAGACGGTCCAGGCGGGTTCGAGGTCGACGACGTCACCGGTGATCGCCGCGACGTCGGCCTCCAGCTGGGCGCGGAGGGCGAGCCGCTCCACGCGCTCCTCCCGGTACTTCCCGTGCTCCGCGGCCGACGCCCACAGGGAGAGCACCAGGAACTCGTTCCCCGGTGCCTCGCCGAAGACGCCGCGCAGCATGCCCGGGGAGCCGGCCATCGCCGGGTTCCAGACCTTCTCCTGCATCAGCGTGAAGTGCTCCACGCGGGGCTCGTGGATCCGGCAGTGCGCGACCCGCGCCACGTCCGCGTCGGCGAAGGTCGGCGTAAAACCCACCTTGACATCGAACCGGTGCTCGAAGAGCCGGACCCGGGCGTCGGTGAAGGTGCCGGACTGCGCGGCGGCCAGCCGGTGGTGCGAGCGGGCCATGAAGGAGTCGTAGAAGGCGCGGCTCTCCCAGAACGCGAAGAGATGGGCCACTCCGGGACGGAGACGGCTCCAGCCGCCGCTCTGCCCGCGGAAGCCCGGCTCGCCGAGCAGTCCCGCCCATTTCCGCTGCCCGCGCTCGAAACCGCGGCGGTCGACCACGGTGCAGCGAATCCACTTGACCAGCACCGCGCCATCGTACGGCCCCGGGCCCCCGGTGGGCCCCGGTGATCGCGGAGTGCGCCCCGTCCGTGACGCGCGCGCCGTCCGCGCCCGGAACGCGGCGGAGGGGACCGGCCCCGGGCCGGTCCCCTCCTGTTGCCTTGATCTTCGCGGGTCCCCCGGGTCTCCCCGGTCGCCCGTCAGCTGCAGCCGCTGGTCGAGCCGCAGCCCTCACAGAGATAGCAGCTGCCGGCCCGGCGCATCTTCGTACCGCAGGAGAAGCAGAGCGGCGCGTCGGCGTTCAGGCCGAGCTGCATCTCCACCAGCTCGGTGGAGCTGTGCGCCTCCTTCGGTGCCGGCGCCTCGGCGGCCTGCGACGGCTGGGCCGCCGGGGCACGGGAGCCCTCGGTCCGGCGCGGGGCGGACTGCGCCAGGCTCTCGATGTCCATCTCCTCGTCGGACGGCTCGTAGGAGCCGGTCTCGAGGTGGCGCTGGCGCTCCTCGGCCGAGTGGATACCGAGCGCCGAACGGGTCTCGAACGGCAGGAAGTCGAGCGCCAGCCGGCGGAAGATGTAGTCGACGATCGACTGCGCCATCCGCACGTCCGGGTCGTCCGTCATGCCCGCCGGCTCGAACCGCATGTTGGTGAACTTGGCGACGTAGGTCTCCAGCGGCACGCCGTACTGCAGGCCGACCGAGACGGCGATCGAGAAGGCGTCCATCATGCCCGCGAGGGTCGAGCCCTGCTTGGACATCTTGAGGAAGACCTCGCCGAGACCGTCGTCCGGATAGGAGTTGGCCGTCATGTAGCCCTCGGCGCCGCCGACCGTGAAGGAGGTCGTGATGCCGGGGCGGCCCTTGGGCAGGCGCTTGCGGACGGGGCGGTACTCGACGACCTTCGCGGCCGCCGGCTCCTCCTCGGCCGCGTCCTTGCCCTTCTCCTCCCACTTCTTCGTGGAGAGCGGCTGGCCCACCTTGCAGTTGTCGCGGTAGATGGCGAGCGCCTTGAGGCCGAGTTTCCAGCCCTGGAAGTAGATCTCCTCGATCTCCTCGACCGAGGCGGACTCCGGCATGTTCACGGTCTTGGAGATGGCGCCGGAGAGGAACGGCTGGGCGGCCGCCATCATCCGGACGTGGCCCATCGGCGAGATGGAGCGCTCGCCCATGGCGCAGTCGAAGACCTCGTAGTGCTGCGGCCGCAGGCCCGGCGCGTCGATCACATTGCCGTGCTCGGCGATGTGGGCGACGATCGCCTCGATCTGCTCCTGCTGGTAGCCGAGGCGCTTGAGCGCCTTGGGGACCGTGTTGTTCACGATCTGCATGGAGCCGCCGCCGACGAGCTTCTTGTACTTCACCAGCGCCAGGTCCGGCTCGACGCCGGTGGTGTCGCAGTCCATCATCAGGCCGATGGTGCCGGTCGGCGCGAGCACGGAGGCCTGCGCGTTGCGGAAACCGTTCTTGGCCCCGACGCGGACGACGTCCTGCCAGGCCTCGGTCGCCGCGGCCCAGACCGGGGTGTCGAGGTCGTCCATGCGCTTGGCGGTGGCGTTGGCGTCGGCGTGCTGCTTCATGACGCGGTTGTGGGCGTCGGTGTTGCGGGCGTAGCCCTCGTACGGACCGACGACCGCGGCGAGTTCGGCGGAGCGCTTGTACGAGGTGCCGGTCATCAGGGAGGTGATGGCGCCAGCGAGGGCGCGGCCGCCGTCCGAGTCGTAGGCGTGGCCGGTGGCCATCAGCAGGGCGCCGAGGTTGGCGTAGCCGATGCCCAGCTGGCGGAAGGCGCGGGTGGTCTCCCCGATCTTCCGGGTCGGGAAGTCCGCGAAGCAGATGGAGATGTCCATCGCGGTGATGACGAGTTCGACGACCTTGCCGAAGCGCTCGGCGTCGAACGACTGGTTGCCCCGGTCGTCGTCGCGCAGGAACTTCATCAGGTTCAGCGAGGCCAGGTTGCACGAGGAGTTGTCCAGGTGCATGTACTCGCTGCAGGGGTTGGAGGCGCTGATCCGGCCCGACTCCGGCGAGGTGTGCCAGTGGTTGATGGTGTCGTCGTACTGGATGCCGGGGTCGGCGCAGGCCCAGGCGGCCTCGGCCATCTTGCGGAACAGCCCCTTGGCGTCCACCTCTTCGATGACCTCGCCGGTCATCCGGGCGCGCAGGCCGAACTTCCCGCCCGCCTCCACGGCCTTCATGAACTCGTCGTTCACCCGGACCGAGTTGTTGGCGTTCTGGTACTGGACGGAGGTGATGTCGTCGCCGCCCAGGTCCATGTCGAAGCCCGCGTCCCGCAGCGCGCGGACCTTCTCCTCCTCCTTCACCTTGGTCTCGATGAAGGCCTCGACGTCCGGGTGGTCCACGTCGAGGACGACCATCTTGGCCGCGCGGCGGGTGGCACCGCCGGACTTGATGGTGCCGGCGGAGGCGTCGGCGCCGCGCATGAAGGAGACCGGGCCGGAGGCGTTGCCACCGGAGGAGAGCAGCTCCTTGGAGGAGCGGATGCGGGAGAGGTTCAGGCCCGCGCCGGAACCGCCCTTGAAGATCATCCCCTCTTCCTTGTACCAGTCGAGGATCGACTCCATGGAGTCGTCGACGGAGAGGATGAAGCAGGCGGAGACCTGCTGGGGCTGCTGGGTGCCGACGTTGAACCACACCGGCGAGTTGAAGCTGAAGATCTGGTGGAGCAGGGCGTGGGCCAGCTCGTGTTCGAAGATCTCGGCATCGGCGGGGGAGGCGAAGTAGCCGTGCTCCTCACCGGCCTCGCGGTACGTCTTGACCACGCGGTCGATGAGCTGCTTCAGGCTGTACTCCCGGTCGGGTGAGCCGACCGCTCCGCGGAAGTACTTGCTGGTCACGATGTTGACCGCGTTCACCGACCAGAAGTCGGGGAACTCGACGCCGTGCTGCTCGAAGTTGACCGAGCCGTCGCGCCAGTTGGTCATGACGACGTCACGGCGCTCCCAGACCACCTCGTCGTACGGATGGACACCGGGAGTGGTGTGGATCCGCTCGATCCGCAGGCCCTTGCTCGCCTTGCTCCCCTTGGAACGGGAACCTCGTGCGGGACCGCTCGCCGTCTCTGTCATGCCGCCTCCCTGTACGGGCTTAAACGCCCTGATGTGCCCGGTTTCTTCCCCCGGCACGGTGTCTGTTCTGATACCCGGGCGCGCCACGCGGCGCCCCGGGTGCTCCGGCCGTCACTCAGCCGGCGTGGGGACCCCCACGCCCGGATCCGGTGACGGCCGGCGCGGGGACCGCTGATCCGGCCGGAGCCCCGGCCGGGGGGTCGCCCGCCTCCGCGGGGGGCCGCTCCTCGCGCAACTCGGCGATGGCGGCCTCGAAGTCCTCAAGAGAGTCGAACGCCCGGTAGACGGACGCGAAGCGCAGGTACGCGACGAGGTCCAGCTCCTTGAGCGGCCCCAGTATCGCCAGGCCCACGTCATGGGTGGAGAGTTCGGCGCTGCCGGTGGCGCGCACGGCCTCCTCCACCCGCTGGCCCAGCTTCGCCAGGGCGTCCTCGGTGACCGGCCGCCCCTGGCACGCCTTGCGCACCCCGGAGATGACCTTGTCGCGGCTGAAGGGCTCGGTGACCCCGCTCCGCTTGATCACCATGAGCGAGGCGGTCTCCACCGTGGTGAACCGGCGGGAGCAGTGCGGGCACTGGCGGCGCCTGCGGATGGACGTCCCGTCGTCGGTCGTCCGGCTGTCGACCACGCGGCTGTCGGGGTGCCTGCAGAAGGGGCAGTGCATCGTTCCTCACCCTCCTCGGACCCTCGGTTTCGCGTACGGCACAGCACGGCTGCGCAGCCCCGCCGCGGCCCGTATGAGCCGTTCGGAGCAGGCACCAGCATAGGCGATGACCGAGCCCGCGTCGCACCGGAAACCACAACTTCTGGGACCGCGCCGATTATGGGACCACTAGATCTGGTGGCTGACCGTCAGAGACGGTGACCGGGTGTCGCGGGTCCGGCGGGCCCTCGAAGACTACGGGAGCCGGTCCGCGCCGCGCCTCCGGGGCCGGGGTGCCACACTGGGTCGGGCCGCACGGACGGACGGCGCCCACCCCCGCGCCGGAACACCGTGGCACGCGTACCCCGCGCGCCGCCCTTCACTCGGCGGAGCCTTCGGCGCATACACCTGATCCCATGATCAAGCCGGTTGAACCGCGAATTTTCACTCGAACGTGTGTTTGGCGCAACCTTTCGAAAGCAACTACCGTTGTCCAGCTAGAGGGAGACACTTGAGAGAGGGGCCGACGTGACCACCACCGCAGACAGCGCGACCATCACCGCCCAGGACCGGATCCCGCACGGACTGGAGCAGAACCGCCCGGCCGACGGGACACCGGCACCGAGCCCGGAGGACCAGAAGCCCACGCGCTCGCTGCCCGGACGGCCCCCGGGAATCCGCGCGGACAGCTCCGGGCTCACGGACCGGCAGCGCCGGGTCATCGAAGTCATCCGGGACTCCGTCCAGCGGCGGGGATACCCACCGTCGATGCGGGAGATCGGACAGGCGGTGGGGCTGTCCAGCACCTCCTCGGTGGCGCACCAGCTCATGGCCCTGGAGCGGAAGGGCTTCCTCCGCCGCGACCCGCACCGCCCCCGCGCCTACGAGGTGCGCGGCTCGGACACCCCGAGCACCGTCCCCGCCGACACCACGGGCAAGCCCGCCGCCTCCTACGTCCCGCTGGTCGGCCGGATCGCGGCCGGCGGCCCGATCCTGGCCGAGGAGTCCGTCGAGGACGTCTTCCCCCTCCCCCGTCAGCTGGTGGGTGACGGCGAGCTGTTCGTGCTCAAGGTCGTCGGTGACTCGATGATCGAGGCGGCCATCTGCGACGGCGACTGGGTCACCGTCCGCCGCCAGCCCGTCGCGGAGAACGGCGACATCGTGGCCGCCATGCTCGATGGCGAGGCCACGGTCAAGCGCTTCAAGCGGGAGGACGGCCATGTGTGGCTGCTGCCGCACAACTCCTCCTACCAGCCGATCCCCGGCGACGAGGCCACCATCCTGGGCAAGGTCGTCGCGGTACTGCGCCGGGTCTGAGCCACGCGCCCACACGGCCGGGCCCCGGAACCACTGCGCCGGTTCCGGGGCTCACCCTTGCGACCGCCCCCGGCCCCCGTCCGGGAGCGCCCCAGCCGCCCACGCGCCGACCGGAACAGGTCGGCCGTCCGTCAGCGCTCCTCGGCGCGGGCTGCCGCGTCGATGGCCGCCAGGGAGCGGCGCACCTGGTTGCGGTCGGTGGTGTACCAGAAGTCCGGCATCGAGGCGCGCAGGAAGCTGCCGTACCGGGCCCGCGCCAGCCGGGGATCCAGCACGGCGACCACACCCCGGTCACCCGTGGCGCGGACCAGCCGGCCGGCGCCCTGCGCCATCAGCAGGGCCGCGTGGGTGGCGGCGACGGCCATGAAGCCGTTGCCGCCGTTCTCCTCCACCGCCTTCTGCCGTGCGCTCATCAGCGGGTCGTCCGGGCGCGGGAAGGGGATGCGGTCCATCACCACCAACTGGCAGCTCTGGCCGGGGACATCGACGCCCTGCCAGAGCGAGAGGGTGCCGAAGAGGCAAGTGCGGTCATCCTCTGCGAAGGCCCGGATGAGCTCGCCCAGAGTCTCCTCGCCCTGCAGCAGGACCGGCAGGTCCAGCCGGCCCCGCAGATTCTCCGCCGCCGCCCGCGCCCCGCGCATGGAGGAGAAGAGACCGAGGGTCCGCCCGCCGGCCGCCTCCACCAGCTCCGCGAGTTCGTCGAGCATGTCTCCGCGGCCGCCGTCCCGTCCGGGCTGCGACAGGTGCTGGGCGACATAGAGGATGCCCTGCCGCGGATAGTCGAAGGGCGAGCCGACATCGACGCCCTTCCACTGCGGCACCGGCTCGGCGTCCCCTTCCCCGTCCTCCCCGGCGGCCGCCACCGTGCCCTCCCGGGGCAGGCCCAGCGAGGCCGCGACGCCGTTGAAGTCGCCGCCGAGCCGCAGGGTCGCGGAGGTGAGGATCACGGAGCGGTCGGTGAAGAGCTTCTCGCGGAGCAGCCCCGAGACCGACAGCGGCGCCACCCGCAGGGACGCGCCGAACCGGTCGTGCCGCTCATACCAGATGACGTCGTACTCGGAGTCCTCCACGATGCGCTCCGCCACGGCATGGACGTTCTCGATCGAGGCCAGCGCCTGCTTGCGGACGGCGTCCTCGTCCTGGACGGACTTGTCGCGGGTGTTGCCGAGGGCCGTGATGACCGTGCGTGAGGCGTCGCGGAGCGCCATCAGGGCGTACCCGAGGTCCTCCGGGATCTCCTCCAGACGGCCCGGGAGGGCCAGCTCCATCAGCCGTTCGAAGCCCTCGGCGGCGGTCTGCAGCGCGTCGGCCGCCTTCTCGTTGACGAGCTTGGCGGCACGGCGCACCGCGCGGTTGACCGATCCGGGGGTCAGCTCGCCCGTGGCCGCGCCCGTGACCCGGGAGACCAGTTCGTGGGCCTCGTCGACGATCAGCACCTCGTGGCTCGGCAGCACGGGCGCGCCCTCCAGGGCGTCGATCGCGAGCAGGGCGTGGTTGGTGATGACGACATCGGCCAGCTTGGCGCGCTCGCGGGCCGCCTCGGCGAAGCACTCGGCTCCGTAGGCGCAGCGGGAGGCGCCGAGGCACTCGCGGGAGGAGACGGAGACCTGGGCCCAGGCCCGGTCGGAGACGCCGGGCGAGAGGGCGTCCCGGTCACCGGTCTCGGTCTCGTCGGCCCAGTCCCGCATGCGCAGCAGGTCCTTGCCGAGCTTGCTGCTGGGGGTGGCCGATTCGAAGAGGCCGTCCTCCTCTTCCTGCGGCACGCCCTCGTGCAGCCGGTGCAGGCAGAGGTAGTTGGAGCGGCCCTTGAGCATGGCGAACTCGGGGCGGCGGCGCAGCAGGGGGCGAAGGGACTCGACCGTGCGGGGCAGGTCGCGCTGCACCAGCTGGCGCTGGAGGGCGAGGGTCGCCGTCGCCACGACCACCCTCTCTCCGTGAGCGAGGGCCGGCACCAGATAGCCGAGGGACTTGCCGGTTCCGGTGCCCGCCTGCACGAGCAGATGGGAGCCGTCGTCGATGGCCTCGGCGACCGATTCGGCCATGGTGACCTGGCCGGGACGCTCGGTGCCGCCGACGGCGGCGACGGCCGCGTGCAGCAGCTCGGGGAGAGAGGGCTTCGTCATAGCGTGACCACCCTAAGGGGAGGGACCGACAACGCCCGCCTCACATCCGGGCCAGCGGATTGGGGACGGTCCCGTGGACGGCGGCGTGGGGCCGGTCGGCCCGGTCGCGGTAGCCGTCCAGATGGAGCCGGTTGCGGTTGAGGCAGAGCCGGTCGATGCGCGGGCTGAGCAGATCGAAGGTCTCGAACCGCTCCTTGTCCTCCGGGAAGCGGGCCTGGTGCCGCAGGATCTCCTGGCGCACCAGGGACCAGAACTCGTCCTCCTCCACGCCGAGCTGCTCCTCGCAGAGCGGGGCCAGGTAGCGGAAGACGCCGACGAACAGCCCGGAGTGGATGAACTGGGTGAGGAAGGAGGGCTCCTCCGTGAGCAGGACCTCCCGGGCCGTCTCCGGCATGCCCTCGTGCTCGGGCAGCGGCTCCGCGCTGATGTTGACGTCGTCGACGAAGTCCTTCACCGCCAGCCGCACCGGTATGTCGCGCTCGTCGAAGACGACGATGGCGTTCTCCCCGTGCGGTGAGAAGACGGTGCCGTAGCGGTACAGGAAGTGCAGCAGGGGCGGCAGCAGCGCGGCGAAGAGGCGGCGCAGCCAGGCTTCGGGGGCGAGGCCGGAGCGGGACACGAGTTCGGCCGTGAAGGAGCGTCCCCGCGGATCGGTGTGGATCAGGGACGCCAGGGTGCGGGCCCGCTCCCCCGGGTCGAGCTGCGGCAGGAGGGACTCGCGCCAGATGCAGCCCAGCAGTTCCCGGTACTGGTACGGCACGTCCGGCAGCCGGTCGTAGACCGGGTGTTCGACGGTGACGGAGGCGGTCTCCCCGAGCAGGATGACCCGGGTCTCGTCGCGCAGGAAGGGGTCGTTGTCACGCAGGGCGTGCACCCACGCGGTGACGGCGGGGGCCGCCAGGGTGCGTTCGGTCGGCAGGCCGCGCCAGACCAGGGTGTTGAGCACCGACAGGGGCAGTTTGACGGTCCGGGCCTCCGGGCGGCTGATGTTGAGGAAGGTGCGGATGGACTGCTGGGGCAGCCGGAGGTCGCCGTCCTCGGCGAGCGGGATGATCCGGGCGTCCGCGATGTACTGGGCGAACAGCGGTGCGATGCTCTCGTCCCACTGCCAGGGGTGGACGGGCAGCCAGAGATAGTCCTCCGGGTCGCGGCCCTGCGCGGCGACGGCGCGGGCGAAGTCCGCGCGGGTCTCCGGGGCGAGTTCCTCGGCGTAGAGGTGGTCGGGGCGGTCGAGGCGGGGGACGCCCCGGTAGGCGGCGAGTTCGCGGTGGACGGCTATCCAGGGGAGCCGCTGCGGCCGGCGGGCCTCGGGGGCCCAGCGCTCGGTGTCGCGTGCGGAGAAGCCGACCCGGCCCTTGTTGGCCACGAGCCAGGGGTGGCCGGTCTGGTGGCCCTCCAGTTCTGCGTAGCCGAGGTCGGCGAGTTCGGCGGCGCTGAGCGCCCCTTCGTCGAGGCGGGTGTCGGCGGCGAGCGTGGCGGTGAGTTCCCGGATGAGGTGGCCGGTGGTGTCACCGGAGAGACCGAGGACGGTGCGGTGGGCGCGGGCCACGAAGAGCATCGGGTCGGCGGAGGGTTCGATGGTCTCGGGGTCCACCCGCCAGTGCCCGTACGCGCCGCGGCGGGCCCGGAAGCGGTAGGTGAGGCCGGGGGCGACGGTGAGCCGGTGGCTGTGCGGGTCGTCGCCGTCGGGCTCGGGGGTGAGGACCTCTTCGTAGGCGAGTTCGCCGAGCATCTTGGCGAACATGCGGCGGGCGGCGCGCTGCCAGGCGGCCTGGCGCTGCTGGGGTGTGGAACGCAATCTTGCTCCTCGGACGGCGGAACGGGGACGGGCCGAGTGGCTGGCGGAGTTGCGGTGCGGAGGGATGGGGCTGCGGGACGGGACGAGGTGGGGTGCGGGACGGGTGTGCGGAACGGGGCGGGCACAGGCGCGCATCACCGGGGGCCGTGCGGGGAACGGTCGCGGATCAGCACGGCGGCGCGTCTGCCGGGGAGGTCCACCTCGGCCGAGAAACGGAAATCCGCACGGAGAAAGGCTGCCACGGACGGTGTGTCGCGGAGGTCGGGTTCACCGACGACTCGGGTGCAGGATGGCCGATTGTCGAGGACGAGGCCGGAAACCGCGCGCAGCAGGGCGCTGCCCAGCCCGCGTCCGCGGTCGGCGGTCCCGAGGAGGAGCCGGATCCCGGTGTCGTGCGGGCGGGTCGGGTAGTGGCGGGCGAGCGGGGCCAGATCGGCACGGTAGATCTCCCAGTAGCTCATCGGTACGCCGTCGAGGAGGCCCAGGCAGGGGACGTCGCGGCCGTCACCGCCTCGACGGGCGCTGAGACGGCGGGCAGCCGCCTCCACCGGGTCCGCGGGGGGTGGGGTGCCGGCCCGGTCCCGGACGTCACGGAGGCCGGCGGCCGCGGGGTCGCCGAGCCAGCGGGCGAGCAGCGGCAGGTCGCGCTCGGCACGGACCGGGAGCAGGCGGAAGGAGCCGGCCCGTACGGCGGCCGGTCCCCAGGCCGCGATGTCCCCGAGCAGCTCCCGGCCGGGTGCCGGGCCGGGCGCGCTCTCCGCGTCCGGCGCCCCGCCGGTGCTCCCGACGGGGAGGCCGTGCGCGCCCGCCGCCCGTTCCCGGCCGGCCGCCGGGGGGTCCGCGTCCCGGGCCGGTCCCTCCCCGCCGCCGTCCGGGGCCCCGCCCGGCAGGCGCAGGTCCACGGTGTCGGCCGTGCTGGAGACGGGCGGGTCCGCCGTGCCGGCGGGCCCGTCGGCGGTCCGGCCGTGCTCAACCGTCATGCCCCGGACGCGGCAAGGGGGTTGGGGACGGTGACGTACACGGACTGGGTGTCGACGGGGCCGGCCAGCTCGTCCAGACCGTGCAGCCGGGTGAGGAGGTTGGCCTTGCAGCGCAGGGTCGCGGACTCCAGCAGCAGGCGGGGCAGCGGGGAGACCGCGCCGCCGTGGCCGGTGCCGCCGCGCGCCGCGTCGGTGAGGAAACGGCGGAAGGCCGCCAGCAGGATCCGCTCGTCGGCGAGCCGCTGGGAGCCGAACGCCCCGATGAGGCCGAGGACGTTGTTGATGCCCAGGTAGTAGGCGAAGCGCTCGTCGGCGACCTCGTCGGGGACGAAGGTGTCGCTCGCGGTGCCGATGCCGGGCAGACGCCGTTCGAGCTCCGCGCGGCGCGACTCCCGGAAGTAGTAGCCCTGGTTGTCACGGTACCGGCCGCCCGCCGGCCAGCCCTCCGCGTCCAGCAGGACGAGGGTGTTCTGCTGGTGGGCCTCCAGCGCGATCCCCGCCGTGGCGTCCAGCCACAGGACGGGGCGGACGACGGCCTCCAGGTAGCGCAGGAACCACTCGGTGGCGACGGCCGCCGGCGGGCGGCCCGTACGGGCGGCAAGGTCGCCGAGCACCTGGGCGAGGCGGGAGCGCACGGCCGGGACGCCCCGGTCGCCGCGGCCCGGCCAGGGGCGCGGGGAGACGAGCCCGGCGACGCAGACGGCGTCGTCCCCGGGGCGGAACGGGTTGTGCCGGATCACCGCGTCGAGGCCCGGTACCGGCTCACCGCCCGGACCGCGCACGGCCAGCCAGGCGGGGTCGCGGACGATGTCGAACGACGGATGCGCGCTCTGCCACCGCTCCCCCAGACCGGTGCGGAGCAGCCGGTGCACCTCGACGCCGCGCCGCAGCTCCTTGGGAAGGTTCTCCCGGCGGGAGTTGGTGATCCGCAGGCCGAGGGAGAGCTTGAGCATCGCGGGGGCGTCCGGCCGGTACACGGTCCGCAGGGAGGAGGTCGGGTGCCAGACCGGGCCGTGCGCGCCGAGGTCGTGCAGCAGGCCGCGGTCGAGCAGTTCGGCGACGGCCGGGAGATGCCGGACGGCGTGCGCCTGCCAGGGGTGCAGCGGCAGCGGCACGGTGCCCTCCGGGAGCACGGCGCCGGGGCCGGCCAGGCGTTCGGCGAGCCGTTCGGCCGGGACGGTCCGGCCGCGTTCGGTCCAGGCCGAGTCGGCGGACAGCACGGACGGGGCGGCGGCCAGCCAGTGCAGCGGGAAGGCGCCGCGCAGTTCGGGCGAGCAGACGCCCGCCTCGGCGTCGGAGAGCCCTTCACGGCTCTTGGGTGTGGGATGGAGCGGGTGGCCGAGCAGCAGGGCCTGCTCCCCGTCGAGAAAGCGCGCGGTGCCGGGCGGGGTCTCCGGGTCCGCCCGCCGGGCGGTGAGGAACGCGGCGGTACGGCGTACGGAATCGGCGACGCGCCCCACGAGGTCGGCCCCGTCACCCGGGACGGACCGGCCCCGGGCGCCGTACCGCGCCTCACGGACCAGCAGCGCGGCGAGCGCCACCGCGTCCACGGGCGGGGAGTCCTCCGGCGCGCCGACCAGGACGGGGGTGCCGAACCGGTGCCAGCCGCAGGCGGACCAGTGGTGGACCGGCACCCGGAGGGCGGTGCCGCAGGCCGTGAGCGGGATGCGGAGGGTGTTCCCGGCCGGGGCCGGGGTGCCCGTCTCCCGGACCCAGCAGCGCAGCAGGTTCTCGGCGGCGGCCGTGTCGGCGGCGGTGCCGGGATCGGGTGGTCCAGCGGATCGCGGCGGTGGCGGGAGGGCCGGTGGGTGGAGGGCCGGGGCGGCGGCGCCCTGGGCCGGGAGGACGGCGGGCGCGACGTCCGGGCGGGAACGGAGACGGGCGCCGGCGTCCGGGGTGTCGGACGCCGGGGTCGCCGGGGCCCGGGCGGCGGTGTCCGGGGCGCCGACGTCCGGAGGGCCGGGAGCGGGAGTGGCGGGCGCGGGGGCGGGGCTTGCGGCGGGCGCCTCGGGCCCGCTGGTGCGTACGTTCATGTCCGGTCCGGCGCGGCCGGCCCGGGCGGTGCGCGGTCCGGGGCGGTGGCGCCTGTCTCCTTCGTCGTCGCAGTCGCAGGGTCGCGGTGGCCGGCCTTCCCCGGCCGGGCGGCCACCGGGTGACGGGCGGGGGCCGGCGGCGGACGGGAGAGGCCCTCCGCGCGGTGGCCTGCACCGGCCGTGGGGCCGCTGCGGCGGCGCACGGTGATCGGTGCCCCGTGAACGCCGTCCGGCGTCCCCCCGTATACAACGAGGGCGAAGGGTGGAGATCACGGTCGCTGCGAAGATCCTTGGCGGTGCCCGTGCAGGAACCGGAGCCCTGGCCGGGTGCGTCCTCAGCGGCACGGCATAGTGGGAGTCCGACAGCCTTGTCGGCGTCCATGATCCTTCCATCTTCCGGATTTCAACGGGGAGTTCCACCCATGGCATCGATACGCAGGCCGGCGCTCGCCGCGGCCGCGCTGGCCGCCGTGCTCGCGGTCACCGCGACAGCGTGCGGACCCACGGACGACAACGCGAGCGACCCGGCCGCCGCCACCGCCGGGCAGGGCGGCGGCGAGAACGACCTCGCCCTGCCCGACGACCTGAACTCCCGGCTCAAGGAGCTCGGTCTCGACCTCGACAAGTGGCGGAACGGCGACTGGAAGAACTGGAAGAAGGACGACTGGCTGCGCGAGGCCAACGAGTTCATCAACCCGGTCATCGACGACCTGTGGAAGCCGGACCGGATGAAGGACGCCGACGTCCCGGAGAAGACCGTTCCCACCGACGTGGCCGAGGAGCAGGGCGTCACCGACCCGACACCCGATCCCGTGCAGGCCCAGCGGGTGGACACCCCGTACCACCGGAACGCGGCCCCGGTCGGCAAGGTGTTCTTCGACGGCCCCGAGGGCTCGATGGTCTGCTCGGGCACCGTGGTGAAGGACCCGGCGAACCCCGGCAGGTCGAACATGGTGTGGACGGCCGGGCACTGCGTGCACGCCGGGCAGAAGGGCGGCTGGTACCGCAACATCGTGTTCGTGCCCTCGTACAACGACAACGAGGTGCCCGCGGAGCAGATCGCCAACACCCCCCGCGAGCAGGTCGCCCCGTACGGCATCTGGTGGTCGGACTGGGCCTCGACCTCCCAGGAGTGGATCTCCCGGGGCGCCCAGGAGGGCGGCGCCGGCGCCCCGTACGACTACGCGGTGCTGCATGTGAAGCCCGAGGAGGGCAGCGGCAGGTCGCTGGAGGAGACCGTCGGCGCGGCGCTGCCGGTCGCGTTCGAGACCCCGTCGGTGCAGGACATCCGCTCGATGGGCGCCTGGGGCTACCCTGCCGCACCGCCGTTCGACGGCGTACGGATGTTCTCCTGCGTGGACGCGCCGGGCCGCCTCTCGCTCTTCCAGGACCAGCCCACCATGTACCGGATCGGCTGCACCATGACGGGCGGCTCCTCGGGCGGCGGCTGGTTCGCCTCGGTGAACAACGAGACGGCGCTGGTGTCGAACACCTCCATCGGCCCGGTGACGGGCGGCTGGCTCGCCGGTCCGCAGCTGGGTGCGGGTGCCAAGGCGGTCTTCGACTCGGTCAGCCGGAAGTTCGCCTCGTAGCGGGCGGCGCGGGAACGGTACGCAGCGGAAGGCCCGCCCCCGGCTGGGGGGCGGGCCTTCCGCCATACCGCTGTCCGTCCGTCCGCCGGGCGGCCGGATTCAGGGGGTCAGCGCTGTCCGGCGAGGGCGTACGGGGCCAGCTCGGCGGCCAGCTCCTCGTGGACCCGCGCCTTGAGCAGCGTGCCCTCCCCGGTGTGCTCCTCGGAGATGACCTCGCCGTCGGCGTGCGCCCGGGAGATCAGACCGCCCTGCGTGTACGGCACCAGGGCCTCGATGCCGACCCGGGGCCGGGGCAGCTTCTCGTCGAGCAGCGCGAGCAGTTCGTCGATGCCCCGGCCGGTGCGGGCCGAGACGGCGATCGCGCCCTTCTCCGTGCGCAGCAGCCGCTGGAGGACGAGGGGGTCGGCCGCGTCCGCCTTGTTGACGACCACGATCTCGGGCACGTCCTGCGCGCCCACCTCGCGGATCACCTCGCGGACGGCGGCCAGCTGCTCCTCCGGGACCGGGTGCGAGCCGTCCACCACGTGCAGGATGAGATCGGCCTCGCCGACCTCCTCCATGGTGGAACGGAACGCCTCGACCAGGTGGTGCGGCAGATGCCGGACGAATCCGACGGTGTCGGCCAGGGTGTAGGCCCGTCCGCTGGGCGTCTCCGCCCGGCGCACGGTCGGGTCCAGGGTGGCGAACAGGGCGTTCTCCACCAGGACTCCCGCCCCGGTGAGGCGGTTGAGGAGCGAGGACTTGCCGGCGTTGGTGTACCCGGCGATGGCGACCGAGGGCACCTTGTTGCGCTTGCGCTCCTGCCGCTTGACGTCGCGGCCGGTCTTCATCTCCGCGATCTCCCGGCGCATCTTCGCCATCTTCTCGCGGATCCGCCGCCGGTCGGTCTCGATCTTGGTCTCACCGGGACCACGGGTGGCCATGCCGCCGCCGGAGGAACCGGAGCCGCCACCGCCCATCTGCCGGGAGAGCGACTGGCCCCAGCCGCGCAGCCTGGGCAGCATGTACTGCATCTGCGCCAGGGAGACCTGCGCCTTGCCCTCACGGGACTTGGCGTGCTGGGCGAAGATGTCCAGGATCAGCGCGGTCCGGTCGACCACCTTGACCTTGACGACGTCTTCGAGATGGATGAGCTGGCCGGGCGTGAGCTCACCGTCGCAGACGACGGTGTCCGCCCCGGTCTCCAGCACGATGTCGCGGAGCTCCACGGCCTTGCCGGAGCCGATGTACGTGGCCGGGTCGGGCTTGTCACGGCGCTGGATCACACCGTCCAGCACCAGCGCGCCCGCCGTCTCGGCGAGGGCCGCCAGCTCGGCCAGGCTGTTCTCGGCGTCCTGCGCCGTACCGGACGTCCAGACGCCGACCAGCACCACGCGCTCCAGGCGCAGCTGCCGGTACTCGACCTCGGTGACGTCCTCCAGCTCGGTGGACAGGCCCGCGATCCGGCGCAGGGCCGCGCGGTCGCTGCGGTCGTACTGCTCGCCGTCACGCAGCTCGTCGAACTCGTCACCCCAGGCGACGTCCTCTTCCATCAGGGCGTCGGCACGGAGACTGGCCGAGGAGGTACGCGCGAAGCGCTCGGTGTCCTGGGAAGGAGAGGAAGAGGGGGTCATTGGATCCTTACGTCGATGGGGATTCCTGCCGGGAACAACGCCCGGGACTCCCGGAGGATTCCCGGGGACCGCTGCCGTGCCGGTGCCACGATCGTCCCACGGGCCGGGCGGCCCGTCACCCCGGTTTACGGGCCGGTGCCGGGCTCTCCCGGTCCGCGCCCCGGCCGCCCGCGGGCTCCTGCGGCGGCCGGGCGGGACCGTCGGCGGCCCCGGGGACGGCACCGCGGGACAGCGCCCCCGCGGCGCGCGGCGCCCCCTCGGCCGGCCCGCCGAGCCGGCTGACGTCGTAGACCCCGGGCACCTTCCGCATCGCCCGCACCAGCGCGGGCAGCGCGGCCGGGCCGGCGAGCCGCAGGGTGTAGGTGTGCCGGACCCGTTGCTCGTGCGGGGGTTCGACGCGGGCCGAGACGACGGCGGCGCCCTGCTGGGCGATGGCCTCGGTGAGCTCGGCGAGGAGCCGGGGCCGGCCGAACGCCTCGGCGAGCAGGGTGACCCGGCAGCCGCCGGCCGGTCCGCCGCCCCGCGTCCCGTGCGGTGGGCCGGCCGCGTCCGGGGCCGCGGACCCGGCGGGACGGCTCCGGGCCGTCTCCCGGACGGCGGCCGCCGGATGCGCCGCCAGCCAGCCGCTGATGGCGATGCGCGCGGCGGGGGTCCGGGCGCACTCCAGCCACTCGGGGGACGGGCCCGCGGCTCCGTCCTGCGACGCCATGAGGAGCTGGAGGGTGTCGCCGTCGCGCAGCACGCTGGCCAGCGACACGAGCCGGCCGTTGACCCGGGCGCCGATGCAGGAGTGGGCGCCGCCGCCGTGCAGCGCGTAGGCGGCGTCCACACAGCTGGCGCCGGCGGGGAGGACCACCGTGGCCCCGCCCGCTTCGCAGACCGTGATCTCGCGGTCCTCGGCGAGCTCCTCGCGGAGCGAGGCCCAGAAGGTGTCGGGGTCCGGGGTGTCCCGCTGCCATGCGAGCAGCCGGGAGAGCCAGCCCGGCCGGGTCGGGTCGGCGCGCTCGCCGTCCGGGGCCTCCGCGCCCTCCTGGCCGCCGTCCGCGGTGTACGGATTGCCCAGCGCCACCACGCCCGCCTCGGCCACCCGGTGCATCCGGTGGGTGCGCACCAGGACCTCGGTGACCTCGCCGTCCCGCCGGGCGGCGACGGCGGTGTGCAGCGACTGGTAGAGGTTGAACTTGGGCGCCGCGATGAAGTCCTTGAACTCGGAGACCACCGGGGTGAAGCAGGTGTGCAGTTCGCCGAGGACGGCGTAGCAGTCGGCGTCCTCGGCGACCAGGACGAGCAGCCGGCCGAAGTCCGCCCCGGTCAGCTCACCGCGCCCCAGCCGCACCCGGTGGACGGAGACCAGGTGCCGCGGGCGGACGTGGACCTCGGCGGCGATGCCCGCCTCCCGCAGCACCGCGCGCACCCGCTCGGCGGTGGCCTCCAGCGGGCCGGGGCGGGCCGTGCGCTCCCGGACCAGGCGGCGGGTGCGCTCGTACGCCTCGGGGTGCAGGACCGCGAAGACCAGGTCCTCCAGCTCGGTCTTGAGGGCGTGCACGCCGAGGCGCTCGGCGAGCGGGATGAGGACGTCCCGGGTGACCCGGGCGATCCGGGCCTGCTTCTCGGGGCGCATGACGCCGAGGGTGCGCATGTTGTGCAGCCGGTCGGCGAGTTTCACCGACATCACCCGGACGTCGTTGCCGGTGGCGACCAGCATCTTGCGGAAGGTCTCGGGTTCGGCGGCGGTACCGTAGTCGACCTTCTCCAGCTTGGTGACGCCGTCGACGAGGTAGCGCACCTCCTCGCCGAACTCCTCGCCCACCTGCTCCAGGGTGACGTCGGTGTCCTCGACGGTGTCGTGCAGCAGGGAGGCGGTCAGCGTCGTGGTCTCGGCGCCGAGTTCGGCGAGGATCAGGGTGACGGCGAGCGGGTGCGTGATGTACGGCTCGCCGCTCTTGCGGGTCTGCCCGCGGTGCGAGGACTCGGCCAGGAGGTACGCCCGGCGCAGCGGGTCGAGGTCGGCGCCGGGGTGGTGGGCGCGGTGGACCTTGGCCACGTGCTCGATGGCGTCCGGCAGCGGATGCCGGGGGGCCGGGCCGCGGAGCGCCGCGTGCCCGAGCCTGCGCAGGTCGATGCGGGGGCGCCCGCGCCTGCGGACGGGAGGGACGGGTCTCATGGGCTCTGCGCACATGGGCACCTCCGGCGACTCGGCCGGCCGGGGCGGTCCCGCGTGCCCCGGAGGCCGGCGGGCGCCCGGGCCGGCGGCTGATGCCACGACCCCATCACGGAGAGCCGGGCGGCTGTCGCTCTCCGTGGCTCACGCCACCCGATCGAGCGAAGATCAGGGGAGAACGGCCGCGAGCCAGCGGGCGTCGAGGATCCCCTCGGCCACGATCTCGGCGGGGCCGGTCATCTCGACGGCGCCGTCGGGGTGTTCGGTGATCACCAGCCGTCCGCCGGGGACGTCCACGGTGTACGTCGCGGGATGTCCGGTGACCGCCGGGTCGGCGCCGTCCCGGCGGGCCGCCGCGACCATCACGGCGCAGGCGCCGGTGCCGCAGGACCGGGTCTCGCCGGACCCGCGCTCGTGGACGCGCATCGCCACATGGCGCGGGCCCCGGTCGGCGACGAACTCCACGTTCGCGCCCTCGGGGTAGGCGGCGGCGGGCGTCACCTGCGGCGGGTCGAGCAGCGGCCCGGCGTGGGCCAGGTCCTCGACGAACGCCACGGCGTGCGGATTGCCCATGTTGACGTTGCGGGCGGGCCGGCGGCGCCCGCCCACCGTCACCGACACCTCGCCCGCGGGCAGCAGCGCGCGGCCCATGCCGACCGTGATGTCGCCCGGGGTGCCGTCGTCCGCGGTCTTGGCGATGTGCACCCGGCGCACGCCGGCGCGGGTGGCCAGCGCGAGATCGCCCTCGGCCGCGAGCCCGGCGCGCTGCAGATAGCGGGCGAACACCCGGACGCCGTTGCCGCACATCTCCGCGACGCTGCCGTCGCTGTTGCGGTAGTCCATGAACCACTCGGCCTCACCGGCCATACCGGCGGCCTCGGGATGGGCGGCGGAGCGTACGACGTGCAGCAGTCCGTCGCCGCCGATGCCGGCCCGCCGGTCGCACAGCCGGGCGACGGCCGCCGGGGGGAGGTCGAGACGGTTCTCCGGGTCGGGCAGGATCACGAAGTCGTTCTCGGTGCCGTGGCCCTTGAGAAAGGCGAGGGGTGCGGTGCTCACCTCTCCGATCCTACGGGCCCCGGTGGCCGCCCGCGCCGGTGGTCCTCCCCGCGGCCCCCGCGGCACGGGAGGGCCGGGCGGGGAGCCGGTCAGCGGAGCCGGGCCACCCGCCACAGGCAGAGCAGGGCCACCGTGACGACGAGGAGGGCGTAGAGGCCGGCGATCCGCCAGTCCGGCCGGCCGCCGGAACCGGGGGCCGGCAGACCGGGCCAGGTGAGTCCCGCCCGGCGGGCCGCCATCACACCCCAGCCCGCGGCGCAGCAGCTGATGAGCAGACCGAGCATGGCGACGACCGCGCCGCCGTCGCCGAAGGCGAAGGCCAGCGGGAAGGCGAACATCAGGGAGCCGATGGCCGCCAGCACCACGATCGGCGCGAGCTGCCAGATGCGCAGCCGCCGCTGCGGGCGGATCTCCCGGAAGGACTCGCCGCCCTCCGGAACGGCCGCGTCGTCCTCCGGCCCGTCGGGGGCCAGCGACGCCGGAAGGCCGTCGAGCCCCGGGGGCCCGTCGACGGAATGCGATCTGTCACGAGGGCCGGCCTCCATCGCCACGCGCCCTCCCCACTCGACGTCACCATGCGATCAGAGCTCGATGATGGCACGCCCGCCGGGCCGCCGAGGACGCGCGGAGCGTCCCGATGCCATCACGTGATCAGGCTGTGACCGCTCGTTCGACCAACGTCAACGCCTGCCCCAGGAGTTCCCCGCGGTGGTCCGCCGCCCCGCTCAGCCAGTGCACCCGGGGGTCCCGGCGGAACCAGGAGTCCTGGCGGCGCGCGAAGCGCTTGGTGGCGCGCACCGTGTCGTCGCGCGCCTGCTCCTCCGTGCACTCCCCCGCCAGATGGGCGAGCACCTGCTGGTAGCCGAGCGCCCGGGAGGCGGTTCGGCCCTCGCGCAGGCCGGCGGCCTCCAGCTCCCGTACCTCCGCGACGAGGCCGTCCTCCCACATGCGGTCGACGCGGGCGGCGATCCGGGCGTCGAGCTCGGGCCGTCCGACATCCACGCCGATCTGGACGGTGTCGTAGACCGGTTCGGGCCCGGGGAGGCTGGCCGTGAAGGGGCGGCCGGTGATCTCGATGACTTCCAGGGCGCGGACGATGCGCCGTCCGTTGCCCGGCAGGATCGCCCGGGCGGCCCCGGGGTCGGCGGCGGCGAGCCGGGCGTGCAGGGCGCCGGGGCCCGATTCCGCCAACTCGCCCTCCAGACGGGCCCGTACGGCGGGGTCGGTCCCCGGGAACTCCAGGGCGTCGAGCGCGCCGCGCACATACAGGCCGGAACCGCCCACCAGGACGGGGGCGCGGCCCGCGGCGAGAAGCCGGTCGATCTCGGCGCGGGCCAGCCGCTGGTACTCGGCAACGCTCGCGGCCTCGGTCACGTCCCAGACGTCGAGGAGGTGATGGGGGACGCCACGGCGCTCGGCGGGGGTGAGCTTGGCGGTGCCGATGTCCATGCCCCGGTACAGCTGCATCGAGTCGGCGTTCACGACCTCACCGCCGAGCCGGAGGGCGAGACCGACGCCCAGATCCGATTTCCCGGCCGCGGTGGGGCCGACGACAGCGATCACTCGGGGGGCGCCTTCTGTGCTCTTCACCCTCCCAGTCTCCCAAAGGCCGGGGCGCGTCCGGCGCCCGGCGGGCCGGGGCGGTGGGCTCCGGGGGGGCGGCGGCGGGAGGGAGCGCTACGACCAGGTGGCGACGTGGTAGCCGACCCCGTACGGAGCGTCGTCGTACAGCAGTTCCCCGTCCAGGTCGGCGCCCTCCGCCGCGCCGGCGAGCACCTGCAAGGGGGCCCGGCCCGCCGCCTTGAGTTCGTGGGCGAGCTCCTCGTCCACCGCCATCAGCGCCTCCGTGTCCACCTCGGCGAGCGCGCGGGCGACCCCGGCGTCGAATCCGGCGGCGCGCTCGTCGAGATAGCCGGGGGCCCGTACGGACCGGCAGGCGCTGCCGTCCCCCATCACCAGCAGTGCGACGCGCTCGGCGCCGGTGGCGATCTCCCGGCCGACCTGGGCGCACCGGTCGGCGGACAGGGGCTCGCCGACACCGAGCCCCTCCACCGGTGCGGCGGCCCAGCGGGTGCGTTCCAGGAGCCAGCCGGCGACCGCCAGCGAGAGCGGGAGGACGCGCTCGGGGGCGGGCGGGCCGTCCGCCGGGCCGAGCCGCACCGCGCGGTCGGCCCCGACCTCGCGGAAGGAGCCCGGGGCGCCCTGCGGATGGGGCCCGCGGCCCGCCTGCTCGGCGGGGCCGATCACCACCAGGCGGTCCGGGCGGGCGGCCGCCAGCACGGCGACGGCGTCGTAGCAGGCGGCCCGCAGTCCGTCGAGTTCGGCGGCGGCCCCGGCCGCGACCTCGGGAACGAGCAGCGGCGGGCACGGGCACACGGCGGCGGCGACGAGCATGGCCGGAACCCTAGCAAGCGGACGGGCGCCCGCACGGGGCCGTGACCGGGCGCCGGAGCGGCCGGGCGGAAGCGACTGGAGCGGCCGCCGGCCCGGCCGTCAGTCGCGTGCGCAGCCGGCGACCGGAGCGGGCTCGGGCGGCGGGGCGCCGACCGTGGGGAGGCCGAGCATCACCTCGGACGGGGCGGCGGGTGCGGCGTTCCGCCGCTCCCAGGCGTCGCCCGCGCGGGTGCGCCGGACCGCCTTCGGCGGCCCCTCGGCCAGCAGGTGGTGCGGGGCCGCGTAGCTGACCTCGACGGTGACCATGTCACCGGGGCGGACCGGTTCCTCCGGGCGCGTGAAGTGCACCAGACGGTTGTCCGGGGCGCGTCCGGAGAGGCGCCGGGTGGCGCCGTCCTTGCGGCCCTCGCCCTCCGCGACCAGCACTTCCAGCACGCGGCCGGTCTGCTTCTTGTTCTCCTCCCAGCTGATCTCCTCCTGGAGGGCGACCAGCCGCTCGTAGCGCTCCTGGACCACGGCCTTGGGGATCTGGTCCGGCATCTCGGCGGCCGGGGTGCCGGGGCGCTTGGAGTACTGGAACGTGAACGCCTGTGCGAAGCGGGACTCGCGGACCACGTGCAGGGTCTGCTCGAAGTCCTCCTCCGTCTCGCCGGGGAAGCCGACGATGATGTCCGTAGAGACGGCGGCGTCGGGCATGGCCGCCCGGACCTTCCCGATGATGCCGAGGAAGCGCTCCTGGCGGTACGAGCGGCGCATGGCCCTGAGCACCCGGTCGGAGCCGGACTGCAGCGGCATGTGGAGCTGCGGCATGACGTTGGGCGTCTCGGCCATGGCGGCGATGACGTCGTCCGTGAAGTCGCGGGGGTGCGGCGAGGTGAAGCGGACCCGCTCCAGGCCCTCGACGGACCCGCAGGCGCGCAGCAGCTTGGAGAAGGCCTCGCGGTCGCCGATGTCGGAGCCGTAGGCGTTGACGTTCTGGCCGAGCAGGGTGATCTCGGTGACGCCCTCGGCCACCAGCGCCTCCACCTCGGCGAGGATGTCGCCGGGCCGGCGGTCCTTCTCCTTGCCGCGGAGCGCGGGGACGATACAGAAGGTGCAGGTGTTGTTGCAGCCGACGGAGATGGACACCCAGGCCGCGTAGGCGGACTCGCGGCGGGTGGGCAGGGTCGAGGGGAACGCCTCCAGCGACTCCGCGATCTCGACCTGCGCCTCCTCCCGGACGCGGGCGCGCTCCAGCAGCACCGGCAGACGGCCGATGTTGTGGGTGCCGAAGACCACGTCGACCCAGGGGGCCTTCCTGACGATGGTGTCCCGGTCCTTCTGGGCGAGACAGCCGCCGACGGCGATCTGCATGCCCGGCCGTTTCGCCTTCAGCGGGGCCAGCCGGCCGAGGTTCCCGTAGAGCCGGTTGTCGGCGTTCTCCCGCACCGCGCAGGTGTTGAAGACGACGATGTCGGCCTCGCCCTCGGCACGGCCCTCGGGCGCGCGGACGTATCCGGCGTCCTCCAGGAGTCCGGAGAGCCGCTCGGAGTCGTGGACATTCATCTGGCACCCGTAGGTGCGCACCTCGTAGGTCTTCGCGCTCATCTCGCCCACCAGGGTACGGGGTCGGCCTCCCGCCCCGCCCCCGGCTTCCGGGAGCCCGCGGGCCCGTTCCGGGACGGCCCTGGTCGCCGGCGGGGCGGGCTGGCAGGATTGCCCGTATGGCTCCCGCGCTGTCCCGTATCGGCAGGCGCCGCGCCGCCCGGATCGCGCTCGCGGGCTGCGCGGCGCTGGCGCTGCTGGCGTGGTGGCTGCTGCCGCTGCGCGACGGGCCGCCGCCGCGGGGCACGATGACGTTCAGCACCGGTGTCCCCACGGGCGTCTACTCGCTCTACGGGAAGCTGCTGAAGGAGCGGATGGCGGAGGACCTCCCGGAGGTGGACGTCCGGCTGCGCGCGAGCGAGGGCTCCGTGCAGAACCTCCAGCGGCTGGTGTCCGGCCAGGCCGACTTCACCATCGCCGCGGCCGACGCCGTGGCCGCGTACGAGGACGTGAACCCCGGGGACGCCGCGTCGCTGCGGGCCTGCGCGCGGCTCTACGACGACTACATGCAGCTCGTGGTGGACAGGGGTTCGGACATCGGCAGCGCGCGGGAGCTGCGCGGCAAGCGGGTGGCGATCGGCCAGCCCGGCTCCGGTGTCAGCCTGATCACCCACCGCCTGCTGCGGGCGGCGGGGCTCGACGCCGACGAGGACATCACCGCCGTGCGGGTCGGGATCGACAAGATGCCCGCCATGCTCCGCGAGGGGAGGATCGACGCCTTCTTCTGGTCCGGGGGCCTGCCGACGACGGCCGTGGCGGATCTGGCGGACGACTTCCCCATCCGGCTGGTGCAGCTCGGCGATCTCGTGGACGAACTGCACCGGCAGGGGCGGGACACCTGGCAGTACCGGTCCGCGCTGATGCCGGCCGACGCCTACCCCCGGGTGCAGCGCGGACAGCCGGTGAAGACCGTCGCGGTGGCGAACCTGCTGGTCACCACCGACCGTACGGACCCGGGCCTCACCGAGGCCATCACGCGCACCGTCATCGACAGCCGGGACGAGATCGGACGGGACGTGCACGCGGCGCAGCTGGTGGACCTCCGCACGGCGGTCTTCACCGACCCGCTGGACCTCCACGAGGGCGCCAGCCGCTACTACCGCTCGGTGAAGTCCTGAGGGCGGCACCGCCGCGCGCCCCCCGGGCGCACCGGCGCGCCGCGCCTTCTACGCCCGGTGCTCCGACGGCTGCGGGCGCTCCGGGGGTGCGGTCCGCGGCAGGGTGATCGTCACCAGCAGGCCCCGCGGCTCGTTGGGCGCGAAGCCGATGGTGGCGCCTCCGGCGGCCAGCAGCGCCCGGGAGATCGACAGGCCGAGCCCCGATCCGGAGACGTTCTGGTGCCGGTTGCTGCGCCAGAAGCGGTCGCCGATCCGGTCCAGTTCCTCCTCGGTGAGTCCGGGGCCGCCGTCGGCGACGGTGATGCGGACGGTGTCCCCGACGGCCTCCACGCCGACCGTGACGTCCCCGCCGCCGGGGGTGAACTTCAGGGCGTTGTCCACCACGGCGTCCAGTGCGCTGGAGAGCGCCACCGGGTCGGCCCAGCCGGTGGCTCCGGCGGGGCCCTCGTAGCGGAGGCCGACCTCCCCGCGGTCGGCCACCGGGCGCCAGGAGCCCACGCGTTCCGCCACCAGGTCCGCGATGTCCGTGAGCTGCAGGTCCGGGTCGGCGTGCTCGGCGAGGGCGAGGCCGAGCAGGTCGTCGAGGACCCGGGCCAGCCGCTTGCCCTCCGCGCGGACCGACGCGATCTCCTCGTTGCCGTCCGGGAGTTCGAGCGCCAGCAGCTCGATCCGCAGGAGCAGCGCGGCCAGCGGGTTGCGCAGCTGGTGCGAGGCGTCGGCGACGAAGGCGCGCTGCTGTTCGAGCACGTCCTCCATGGTGTCGGCCATCTCGTTGAACGACCGTGCGAGCCGGCGCAGTTCGGGCGGGCCGCCCGAGACGGCGACCCGGGAGTGCATCCGGCCGGTGGCGATGTCGTGGGTGACGGCGTCGAGCACGCGGACGGGCCTCAGCACCCAGCCGGTGAGCCGGATGGCGGCGCCGATCGCGAGGAGCATCGCCGCGGACTCCCCGGCGCCGATGAGCAGCCAGCCGCGGAGGATGCGGGAGCGCATCTGCCCGGTCGGAGAATCGGTGACGACGACGGCGATCACGTCGCCCTCGTGGACCACCGGGGAGGCGATGGTGAGCCGGTCCCGCTGCCAGGGCCAGACCTGGGGCGGATTGTGGCTGCGGCGCCCCGCGAGGGCCTCGCTGAACGCCTGCCCGCCCTCGCCGTCCGCGGCGGCCGTCCAGCCGGCCGGGGCCACCGCCATGGCCTCGCGGTTCCGGAAGAAGACCCCGGCGCGGATCCCGTACAGCTCGTGGTACCGCGCGAGCCGGGAGGCCAGCGCGGCCCGCCGGCCGCCCGCGTCGGCCTGCGCCCCTCTCCCCGGCCTCCCCGAGTCCTCCGCCTCCGGGCGGGCCGCCACGAACTGGGCGAGCGCGGCGAAGCGCGCCGTGTCGTCGATCCGGTCCACCACCACCCGCTGCTGCTCGGCGGCGGCCTGGCTCGCCGCGAGCGGGAAGCCGAGCGCCAGCAGCACGCCCGCCATGAGGACGATGAGGAGCGGAAGGAGTCGTGTACGCACCCGGGCCCGGCCCTGTGAGCCCTCAGGCCGCCGGCTCGACGAGCCGGTAGCCGACGCCGCGCACCGTCTCGATCAGAGCGGGCATCCGCAGCTTGGAGCGGAGCGAGGCGATGTGCACCTCCAGCGTGCGGCCGGTCCCCTCCCAGCTGGTGCGCCAGACCTCACTGATGATCTGCTCCCGGCGGAAGACGACGCCGGGGCGCTGCGCCAGCAGGGCCAGCAGGTCGAACTCCTTGCGGGTCAGGGAGACGGTCACGCCGTCCACCGTGACCCGCCGGGTCGGCAGCTCGATGAGTACCGGCCCGAGCCGCAGCGCGTCCGCCGCCGGGCCGGCCGCGGGGGCCGCCTCCGCCTTCTCGCCCGGGACGGTGCGCCGGAACACCGCGTGGATGCGGGCCAGCAGCTCACCGGTGTCGTACGGCTTGACGACGTAGTCGTCGGCGCCGAGGTTCAGCCCGTGTATCCGGGAGCGCACATCGGCACGCGCCGTCACCATGATCACGGGGGTGGTGGTGAGCTTGCGGATCCTGCCGCAGACCTCGAAGCCGTCCTGGTCGGGCAGGCCGAGGTCGAGCAGGACCACCCCGAAGGGGGCGCCGGCGTCGGGGAGCAGCGCCTGGAGCGCCTCCGCGCCGCTGCGGGCGTGCGTCACGCTGAACCCGTGCCGGGCGAGCACCGCGGACAGGGCGGCCGCGACGTGGTCGTCGTCCTCGACGAGGAGCAGTCTCATGGGTCCCCCCCTTCCGGTCCGGGTGCTCGGCGGCGTGCGCGGCCCTCGCGCATACAGACCGATTCGTACCCGATGACCGGGAGGGGGCGGGTTCTCTCGCGGACATCGTTACGGAGCCGGTAGCGGCCCGCGGACATGGTGCGGCGGGAGTCGCCGGGTGACTACTCTCTGCTGTCGTGCGTAGCCGTTTCGTTATGCTCAATTTCCCCTCAGATGTAATGACGCTGGTCGGCCCGGCTCACTAGGGTCCTCTGCAGCCGAGGAGGATGGAGCAAGAAGCCGATGACCGAAGTACCGGTGACCAAGGACGCCGTTTCCACTACGGACAAACTGGTCGTGCTGGACAACGTCAACAAGCATTTCGGCGCGCTGCACGTGCTCCAGGACATCGACCTGACCATCGCGCGCGGCGAGGTGGTCGTCGTGATCGGGCCCTCCGGGTCCGGCAAGTCGACGCTGTGCCGCACGATCAACCGGCTGGAGACCATCGACTCCGGCTCGATCACGATCGACGGCAAGCCCCTGCCCGCCGAAGGGCGGGAGCTGGCCCGGCTGCGGGCCGACGTCGGCATGGTGTTCCAGTCCTTCAATCTCTTCTCGCACAAGACCGTGCTGGAGAACGTCATGCTGGGCCAGATCAAGGTCCGGAAGGCGGACAAGAAGGCCGCCCTGGACAAGGCCCGCGCGCTGCTCGACCGGGTGGGCGTGGCCAACCAGGCGGACAAGTACCCCGCCCAGCTGTCCGGCGGCCAGCAGCAGCGCGTGGCCATCGCGCGGGCCCTGGCGATGGACCCGAAGGTCATGCTCTTCGACGAGCCGACCTCCGCGCTCGACCCGGAAATGATCAACGAGGTGCTGGAGGTCATGCAGCAGCTCGCCCGGGACGGCATGACCATGGTCGTCGTCACCCACGAGATGGGGTTCGCCCGCTCCGCCGCCAACCGCGTCGTCTTCATGGCGGACGGCCGCATCGTCGAAGAGGCGCAGCCGGACCAGTTCTTCAGCAACCCGCGCAGCGACCGCGCCAAGGACTTCCTGTCGAAGATCCTCCACCACTGAGCCGGCCCGCCACCCCTGGGCCCGGCCCGGCAGAACATCCCGTTACCGATCACCGTGAGGAAG
Organism: Streptomyces sp. MNU89; assembly: GCF_020982505.1. Classification (NCBI taxonomy): domain Bacteria; kingdom Bacillati; phylum Actinomycetota; class Actinomycetes; order Kitasatosporales; family Streptomycetaceae; genus Streptomyces; species Streptomyces sp. MNU89. The sequence continues at coordinate 1,933,871 of NZ_JAJKLL010000001.1, forward strand.
TTCGCTCATGAAACTCCGCAAGGCCAGCGCCGCTGCCGCCGCCGCAGTCGTCCTCTCCCTGACCGCCACCGCCTGTGGTGGTGACAGTGGCAGCGGGGACGAGAAGGTCACCGTCGGTATCAAGTTCGACCAGCCGGGCCTCGGCCTGAAGACCCCGGACGGCGAGTTCACCGGCTTCGACGTCGATGTCGCGAAGTACGTCGCCAAGGAACTCGGCTACGACGAGAAGAACATCGAGTGGAAGGAAGCCCCCAGCGCCGAGCGGGAGAACCTGATCTCGCGCGGGGACGTCGACTTCATCGTCGCCAGCTACTCGATCACCGATGAGCGCAAGGAGAAGGTCAGCTTCGCCGGCCCCTACTTCCTCGCCCACCAGGACCTGCTGATCCGGGCCGACGAGACGTCGATCACGAAGGCCGAGGACCTCAACTCCAAGAAGCTCTGCTCCGTCACCGGCTCCACCTCGGCGCAGAACGTCAAGAACGAGCTCGCGCCCAAGGCCGACCTCGATGAGCAGGGCGGCTACTCCCAGTGCCTGACCGGCCTGGAGAACAAGGTCGTTGACGCCCTGACCACGGACGACGCGATCCTCGCCGGCTACGCCGCGCAGGACGAGCACAAGGGCAAGTTCAAGCTCGCCGGGCTCAGCCTCAGCGACGAGAACTACGGCATCGGCCTCAAGAAGGGCGACACCGAGCTCCAGAAGAACATCAACGACGCCCTGAAGAAGATGGTCGAGGACGGCTCCTGGGACAAGGCGGTCAAGGACAACTTCGGCCCGGCCGGCTACAAGAACGAGCCCGCCCCGGAGATCACCGAGACCAGCTGAGGACACGCCGGCGCGCCGTCCGCGGGGACGGCGCGCCGCACCATCCGACCACCAGGGGAGAGCGCGGATCCACGTGTTCGACTTTCTTGATCTAGAGCGGTACGACCTGCTCGGGGCGTTCTGGGTGACGGTCCAGCTCGCCGTCTACTCGGCCGTGGGTTCCCTCATCTGGGGAACCGTCCTCGCCGGGATGCGCGTGAGCCCCGTTCCGCTGATGCGCGGCTTCGGTACCGCGTACGTCAACATCATGCGGAACACTCCGCTCACCGTGGTGCTCGTCGCCGCCTCGCTCGGGCTCTACCAGACCCTGAGCGTCACCCTCGGCGGCGAGGACTCCGACCAGATCGGCTTCCGGCTGGCCGTGCTCGGCCTGGTCGCCTACACCGCCACCTTCGTCTGCGAGGCGGTGCGCTCGGGCATCAACACGGTGCCCGTCGGCCAGGCCGAGGCGGCGCGGGCGCTCGGCCTCAGCTTCACGCAGGTGCTGACGCTCATCGTCCTGCCCCAGGCCTTCCGGTCGGTGGTGGCCCCGCTGGCGAACGTCCTGATCGCCCTCACCAAGAACACCACGGTGGCGGCCACGATCGGCGTCTCCGAAGCGGCGCTGCTGATGAAGGAGATGATCGAGAACGAGAGCGACGTCATCTTCCTCGTCTTCTCCGTGTTCGCCTTCGGGTTCATTGTCCTGACCCTTCCGACGGGGCTGCTGCTCGGCTGGGTGAGCAAGCGTGTGGCGGTGAAGCGATGAGTGACCTCTCCGTTCTGTACGACGTGCCGGGGCCCCGTGCCAAGCGGCGCAACTGGCTCTACACCGTGCTGTTCCTCGTCGTCCTGGGGCTGGTGTCCTGGTGGGTGCTGGACACCATGGCGGACAAGAACCAGCTCGCCGGCGAGAAGTGGCTCCCGTTCGTCGAGGACTCCCGGATCTGGACCACCTTCCTGCTGCCCGGCCTGCTGAACACGCTGAAGGCGGCGGCCCTGGCCATCGTCATCGCCCTGCCGTTCGGCGCCCTGCTCGGCATCGGACGGCTGTCCGACCACCGGTGGATCAGCATGCCGGTCGGCGCGGTGGTCGAGTTCTTCCGCGCCATCCCGGTGCTGCTGCTGATGCTGTTCGCCAACGAGGCGTACGCCCAGCTCACCGATGTGGAGTCGGAGATCCGCCCGCTCTACGCGGTGGTGACCGGACTGGTCCTCTACAACGCCTCCGTCATCGCCGAGGTGGTCCGCGCCGGCATCCTCTCCCTGCCGCACGGGCAGACGGACGCGGCCAAGGCCATCGGCATGCGCAAGGGGCAGACCATGTCCTATGTGCTGCTGCCGCAGGCCGTGACCGCGATGCTGCCGGCCCTGGTCAGCCAGTTGGTCGTGATCGTGAAGGACACGGCGCTGGGCGGCGCGCTGCTCGGCTTCGCCGAACTGCTGAGCCGCGTCCGGAGCATCACCGCCAACTACGGCGCGAACACCATCGCCGCCTTCACCGTGGTCGCGCTCCTCTTCATCCTGCTGAACTTCCTGCTCACCACCTTCGCGAGCTGGCTGGAGGGCCGGGCCCGGCGCTCCCGCAGGGGCAGCGGCGCCGTGGTGACCGAGGACATCGGCGGTGACGTCACCAAGGTCTCCGCGCCCGGGAACGGCCCCGCGGACGCCCCGTGGGACGGACCCGGCGACGGCGGGGTGGGAAAAACACCCTGAGCCGCTCCGGCGGGACGGAAGCGACGAGAGGGACAGCGGTGGTCAGCCGCTGTCCCTCTCGCTTGACGTGGGCAATCCCAGTGGGTTGCATTCCTTCTGTGATCACGCACCGGGCTCCCTGTACCACCTCTTTCCCGACCCATCAGGTCGAAGGAGCCGCCCCGTGGACCCGGTGATCGTCGTCGGCGCGGGCCCCGTCGGTCTCGCGCTCGCCCTGGCGCTCACCCGGCACGACGTTCCGGTCCTCGTCCTGGACGAGGGCTCCGGCGCGTACGAGCCGCGGCCCGCCCGGACCACCGTGCTGAGCCCGGACAGCGCCGCCTTCGCCCGCCGCCTCCTCGGCCCCTCGTTCCCGGCCGCCGGCATCCGCTGGACGGCCTGGCGGACGATACGGCGGCGGCAGACGCCGCGCCGCGAGGAGACCGGGGACGAGGCCCCGCTCCATCTGCCGCAGCACGAACTCGTCCACGGGCTGCGGGCCGCCCTTGCGGCGAGCGGCCTCGCCCGGATCGAGACCGGCTGCCGTCTCCACGCCCTGGAGCAGGACGCGGACGGCGTCACCGCGTACACCCGGGAGCCGGCGGCCCCTCGGCCCGGCGCGGGCACCTCGTGGCGCGGCAGCCATCTGGTGGGCTGCGACGGGGCGCGGTCCACCGTGCGCAAGCTGCTGGATGTGCGCTTCCCCGGCCGGACCGCCGTCGAACGGCACGCGGTGGCCGCACTCCGCACCGAACTCCCCTGGCCCGGCGAGGCCGTGCTGTACCGGGGCCCGCGCGGCGGGGAGGCGCTGGCACGCCCGCTGCCGGACGGGATCTGGCGGATCGACTGGCTGCTGCCGCCCCGGGGGGACCTGGTGACGCCGGAGGCTCTCGTCTCCCGGATCCGCGACACCCTCGCCACCTGGTGCGGCGAGATCCCCCCGTACGAGCTGCTGGACACCGGCGTGCACACCGTCCACCACCGGCTGGCGCGCCGCTGGCGCTCGGGCCGGGTCTTCCTGGCCGGGGACGCGGCGCATCTGCTCGGCACCCTCGGCGCCCATGAACTCGACGAGGGGCTGCGTGACGCGTCGAACCTCTCCTGGAAGCTGGCCCTGACCCGGCATCACGGCGCCCCCGAGGCCCTGCTCGACAGCTACCAGGCGGAGCGGCGCCTGGCCGTCGGTGCCCGGCTGCGCGCGGCGGACCAGGCGCTTCCGCTGGTCCGGGCCGCGGGCCCCTGGCCCACCGTGCGCCGGTCACTGCTGCCGGGGGCCGGGCGCGGGCAGGAGAGTCTGCTGACGGACGGCCATCTGGGGCGGGGCCCGCTGGGGGCGCCCCGGGTATGCGCACTCCCCTCACCCCGCCCGCCGGGGAGGCGTCGGCCGCTGTCGGCACCCTGCCGGGCGAGCCGGTGGAGGATGTGCCGGTGACCGCGCCGGACGGCACCGCGGCACAGCTCCGGGAGCGGCTGGGCGGTGATCTGCTGGTGGTGCTCGTGGCTCCGGGGACCGGGGTCTGGGACCGCAGGCACTGGCTGGGCGCGGGGCTCATGCCCCGGCTGGCCGCGGCGGTGGCGGCACTGCCGGTGCCGGCCGAGTTGCTGGTGACGGAGGACTATCCGGGGGCGGCGGCGCACACCGTGCTGATGGTCCGGCCGGACGGCCATCTGGTAGCCGCGATGCCGGGCGTCGACCCGGCGGAGCTCCACGCCTGCGCGGACACCGTGCGAGGCGGCGGCGGAAGCGGAGACGGAGCGGCCCGGGCGGGCGACGGTGCGGTGCCGGGAGAGACCGGAACGGAGGAGAACGGCGGAGCCGAGGAGGACGGCGGAGCGGCAGCGGCCCGGGACGGCACCGGGGGAGGCGGATCCGCCGGGCCCGGTGCCCCGGAGACGGCGGCGCCGACGGCCGCGGACGGCGTTTACCCGGCGCGCGGCACACCACGCTGAGGCCCGGCTCCACTGGGCCCTGACTCCGCTGAGGCCCTGACTTCGCTGAGGCCCTGACTTCGCTGAGGCCGCCGGGTCGGCTGATCGATTCCGTGGGGCGCGGGGTGCGGGCGCGCGGCGGGGCGGTCCGCTGCGGACAGCCGCCCGCCGGGCCATCCGCCCGATCACCGGTCCGCGTTCACGGGGCAAGGGTTCACGGGCAGCGGGTCCGGGCGGCGGGCACCGGGCCGGCGTGCCGTGGTCAGCTCTCGGAGAGGTACCACTCCAGGGCCTCCGGATCCTCGCCCTCCTCCTCCAGCGCACGCCGGACCACGCGCAGGGCGAGCCCTTCGGGGTACCCCTTGCGGGCCAGCATCCCGGCGAGGCGCCGGATCCGCTTCTCCCGGTCCAGCCCCCGGGTCGACCGCAGTCTGCGCTCCACCAGCGCCCGGGCCGTCTCCTCCTCCTGCTCGGAGTCGAGCCGGCCCACGGCCTCGTCGATGACCGCCGGTTCCACTCCGCGGGTGCGCAGCTCCCGGGCGAGAGCGCGGCGGGCCAGGCCCCGGCCGTGGTGGCGGGACTCGACCCAGGCACCGGCGAAGGAGGCGTCGTCGATCAGCCCGACCTCCTCGAAGCGGGAGAGCACCTCATCCGCCACCGCCTCGGGGATGTCCCGTTTGCGCAACGCGTCGGCGAGCTGCTTGCGGGTGCGCGGCGTCCCGGTGAGCAGGCGCAGGCAGATGGCCCGTGCCCGCTCACCGGGGTCGTCGGTCCGGGACGCGGCCGTACCCGCGCCCGGACGCGGTGTCCCCTGTCCGGCCCTCGACGGAGAGGGGCCACCGCCGTCCCAGTCGTCCTCGCCGCTGTCCTTCCGCCGCTCCCGCGGCCGGCCGGTTCGCCGCGTCATGGACTAGCTCTTGGCGGCAGCGGCCTTGGAGGCCCTGGTCGCCTTGGCAGCCGGTGCGGGCACCGCCTTCACCGGCTCGGCCGGGGCTCCCGCCGCGTCCGCGCCGGGCTCCGCGGACGGGGCCTCCGGACGCACCCCGACCCCCAGCTTCTCCTTGATCTTCTTCTCGATCTCGTTGCCCAGGTCCGGGTTGTCCTTGAGGAACTTCCGGGCGTTCTCCTTGCCCTGCCCCAGCTGGTCGCCCTCGTAGGTGTACCAGGCACCGGACTTGCGGACGAAGCCGTGCTCGACGCCCATGTCGATCAGCCCGCCCTCGCGGCTGATGCCCTCGCCGTAGAGGATGTCGAACTCGGCCTGCTTGAAGGGCGGCGCGACCTTGTTCTTCACGACCTTGCACCGGGTGCGGTTGCCGACCGCGTCGGTGCCGTCCTTCAGGGTCTCGATCCGGCGGATGTCGATCCGCACCGAGGCGTAGAACTTCAGCGCCCGGCCACCGGTGGTGGTCTCCGGTGAGCCGAACATCACACCGATCTTCTCGCGGAGCTGGTTGATGAAGATCGCGGTGGTCTTGGACTGGTTCAGCGCGCTGGTGATCTTGCGGAGCGCCTGGCTCATCAGCCGGGCCTGGAGGCCGACGTGCGAGTCCCCCATCTCGCCCTCGATCTCCGCGCGCGGCACCAGGGCCGCCACGGAGTCGATGACGATCAGGTCGAGGGCGCCGGAGCGGACCAGCATGTCCACGATCTCCAGCGCCTGCTCGCCGGTGTCCGGCTGGGAGAGGATGAGGTTGTCCGTGTCGACGCCCAGGGCCTTGGCGTACTCCGGGTCGAGCGCGTGCTCCGCGTCGACGAAGGCGACGGTGCCGCCCGCCTTCTGGGCGTTGGCCACCGCGTGCAGCGTGAGGGTCGTCTTGCCGGAGGACTCCGGGCCGTACACCTCGACGACCCGGCCGCGCGGCAGACCGCCGACTCCCAGCGCCACGTCGAGAGCGGTCGACCCGGTGGGGATGACCTCGATGGGGTCGTTCGGCCGGTCGCCGAGGCGCATGACGGCGCCTTTGCCGAATTGCCGTTCAATCTGTGCGAGTGCGGCGTCCAGCGCCTTCTCGCGGTCGGATCCTGCTGCCATGGGTTCCACCCGGTTTGCTTGAGTCGATCGCTTCACGTCCATGACGCTAACGCCTGGCACTGACAACGCGCCCCGTCGCCGTCCGGGCTGTGGAAAACCCGGCCGGGCCATCCATCTGAATGGATGTTCGATTTTAGTGTCAAGCCGACCGCCCGTCCGCGCGGCGCGCACCCCGGCGGGCCCCGCGCCGCCTCTCCCCCTCAGCCGTCCCGGTCCTCCGCCGGCCGCCCGCCGCGCAGCGACCGGCGTATCCGGGAGAGCGCCGAGGCACCCCGCTCCCGCACCGGCCGACGGCCGCGCACCCGCGGATGGTCGGTGACGTCGTACCGCTTCACATACGCCGACAGGAACGCCTGCAGGGTGGCGGTCGCCGGGATGGCGATCAGCGCGCCGACGGCTCCCAGCAGCGCGGCGCCCCCGATGACCGACCCGAAGGCGACGGCCGGGTGGATGTCCACGGTCCGGGCCGTGATCCGCGGCTGCAGGATGTAGTTCTCCAGCTGCTGGTAGATCACGACGAAGACGAGCACCCACAGCGCATACCAGGGGTTGACGGTGAACGCCAGCAGGATCGGCAGCGCACCCGCCAGATAGGTGCCGATCGCCGGGATGAACTGCGAGACCAGCCCCACCCAGATGGCCAGGGCCGGGGCGTACGGCACCCCGAGGATCTCCAGCAGCACGAAGTGCGCGCCGCCGGAGACCAGGGCCATCAGGCCGCGCGAGTAGAGGTAGCCGCCGGTCTTGGCGACCGCGATGTCCCAGGCCCGCAGCACCTCGGCCTGCTTGGCCGGCGGCAGCATGGAGCACACGGCCCGGCGCAGCCGCGGGCCGTCGGCGGCGAAATAGAAGGAGAACAGCGCCACGGTGAGCGTCATGAACAGGCCGCCCAGCACCTGCGCCGACACGTCCAGCACCCCGCCCGCGCTGTTCTGCACGTACTTCTGCAGCCAGTCGGACTTGAGCAGGCTGTCCTGCACCTCCAGCCGCGAGACGCTGGTGCCGAAGGTCTTGTTGCTCCAGCGGATCACCGAGTCGAGATAGGCCGGGATGTTCTCGACCATGGTGACGATCTGGCCGGCGAGCATCGAGCCGAGCAGGGTGACGAACCCGGCCACGGACACGACGATCCCGAGGAACACCAGGGCGGTCGCCAGGCCCCGGCGCATCCCGCGGTCCGCCATGCGGTCCACGGCCGGTTCGATCGCCAGTCCCAGGAAGAACGCGATCAGGATGTTCACCAGCAGCCCGGTGAGCTGCTGGAACGCCCAGCTCGCCAGCAGGAAGACGGCATAGGCGGCGAACACCAGGGCGATGGCGCGCGGCAGCCAGGCAGGCATCCGCTCGCCACCACGTATGGGGGGCCTCTCGGCGGGGACAGGGCGCGGTCCGGGTACCGGGGCGCCACCGGGTTCTTCGTCGTTCGCTGCCACGGAGCCAGTCTGACCCATCCGGGGGACGGCCCGTGCCGCCCGGAGCCGGTCCGGGGCCGGGGGTCAGCGCCGCTCGGCGGGGACGTCCATGGCGGCGCAGACGGCCCGCCACACGTCCTTGGCGTTCCAGCCCGCCTCCAGCGCCTCGTACACCGTCCTCCCGCCGAGCTCGGACATCACATGATCGCGCGCGAAGGAGTCGGCGTACGCCTCACCGAAGTGATCCGCCATCCGCTGCCAGAAGACCGTCAACCGCATGGGTCCAGTATCCCGCCTCCGCGCCGCGGCCCCGGCCGGCCCGTCAGCCGGTCAGCGCGCGCACCGCCGCGGTCACCAGAACGGCGGCCCCCACGACCACCAGGAACGGGGCCCGCAGCAGCAGTGCCAGCGCCGCGGCGGCGACCCCCGCCGCCCTGGCGTCGAGGACCAGGGCGGAGCCCTCGCCGAAGGTCTGCTGCGCGGTGAGCGCGGCCAGCAGCGCGATGGGCAGCAGGGCGGCCAGCCGCTTGACGGCCGGCCGTTCCAGCGCGCCGGCGGGCACCGACAGCCCGAGCAGTTTGACGAGATAGCAGCCGGCCGTGGTCAGGCCGATGGCGATCCAGACGTTCACCGGCCGTGCCCCTTCCCCTTGCGGGCCGTGACCCGGCCGCGCAGCGCCAGGACGACCGGCGCGGCCAGCGCCGCGACGAGCACCGGCACCCCGGCCGGCAGCAGGGGCACACCGACGAGGACCAGCACCACCGCCATGCCGGCCACCGCGCGTTCGGTCGCCGTCCTCAGCATCGGCGCGAGCAGGGCCAGGAAGACCGCCGGTCCCGCGGCGTCGAGGCCCCACGCCCGGGGATCGCCCAGTGCCGCGGCGCCGAGCGCGCCGAGCAGGGTGGTCAGGTTCCACAGCACGTAGAGGGTGGCCCCGGTGACGGCGAAGCCGATCCGCACCGCGCGCCGCCCGGACTGGGCGAGGGCGACCGCGGCGGTCTCGTCGATGACCCAGTGGGCGGCGAAGGGCCGCAGGGCGCGGGGGACGCGCAGCAGCTCCGACAGCCGCAGCCCGTAGAAGGCGTTGCGCACCCCGAGGAAGAACGCCCCGGCCGCGGCCGTGTACGGATTCCCGCCCGCCGCGAGGGCGCCGACGAGGGCGAACTGCGACGCGCCGGTGAAGACGAGCAGGCTGAGGGCGCAGGTCTGGAGCAGGGTGAGCCCCGCTCCCGCGGAGGTCACCCCGAAGGCGAAGCCGGACAGCCCCACGGCGATGCCCACGCCGAGCGCGTCCCGCACGACTGCCCTGTCGGGGCGCGGCACGGACGCCGCCCGGTCTCCGTCCGCCGGTTGCGTACCGCGCCTGTCCGCGGCTCCCGCGGTCTCCGTCATGTCCACCGTTGGTCTCGTTTCTTCCACGCCCCGCACGTTACGGAGCGGCGTCCGGTCCCGTCTTGGACGTTCTTGCGGTACCGGGGACGCGGGCGCAGCGGACCGGCACCGGGCAGCCGTGGATGCCGCCGGTGCCGGGCGTGCCCGTTCTCCCGCATACCGGCCATTGTGCCTCCGCCGGCCGGGTGTCCGTTCCCCGGGCGGGAGCCTCCCACCAGCGGAGACGCCGCGTTTGTCGGTACCGGGGTGCACGATGGGGACATGCCGCACGACCCGGCCGCCCCGGCCCTCGACGCCTTCTCTCCCGCCACCCGCGCCTGGTTCTCGGGGGCCTTCACCGCGCCCACCGCCGCGCAGGCGGGCGCCTGGCGGGCGATCGGCGCGGGCTCGGACGTCCTGGTGGTCGCCCCGACCGGCTCGGGCAAGACGCTCGCCGCCTTTCTGGCCGCCCTGGACCGGCTGGCGAGCACGCCCCCGCCCGCCGAGGCGAAGAAGCGCTGCCGGGTGCTGTACATCTCACCCCTGAAGGCCCTCGCGGTGGACGTGGAGCGCAATCTCCGCAGCCCGCTCACCGGCATCCGGCACGAGGCCGTCCGGCTGGGGCTGCCGGAACCGGAGGTGCGGGTCGGCATCCGCTCCGGGGACACCCCGGCCGCCGAGCGCCGCTCGCTGGCCAACCGCCCGCCGGACATCCTCATCACCACCCCCGAGTCGCTCTTCCTGATGCTGACCTCCGCCGCGCGGGAAGCCCTGTCCGGCGTGGAGACGGTGATCCTCGACGAGGTGCACGCCGTCGCCGGCACCAAGCGCGGCGCCCATCTCGCGCTCTCCCTGGAGCGGCTGGACGAGCTGCTGCCCCGCCCCGCGCGCCGGATCGGCCTGTCCGCCACCGTCCGCCCGGTGGAGGAGGTGGCGCGCTATCTCTCGCCGCGGCGCCGGGTGGAGATCGTCCAGCCGGCCGCCGACAAGGAGTTCGACCTCTCGGTGGTCGTTCCCGTGGAGGATCTCGGTGAGCTGGGCGGTGCCCCGGCCCGGGACGCCGCGGAGGGCGGAGCGGCGGAGCGGCCGTCGATCTGGCCGCATGTCGAGGAGCGGATCGCCGATCTGGTCCAGGCCCACCGGTCCACGATCGTCTTCGTCAACTCCCGGCGGCTCGCGGAGCGGCTCTGCAACCGGCTCAACGAGATCGCCTACGAACGGGCCACGGGCGAGCCGGTGCCCGAGGACCACTCCCCCGCCGAACTGATGGGCGGCTCCGGTGCCGCCCGGGGCGCGCCTCCGGTGCTGGCCCGCGCGCACCACGGCTCGGTCTCCAAGGAGCAGCGGGCGCAGGTGGAGGAGGATCTCAAGGCGGGCCGGCTGCCCGCCGTCGTCGCCACCTCCAGTCTCGAACTGGGCATCGACATGGGCGCGGTGGACCTGGTCGTCCAGGTCGAGTCCCCGCCCTCGGTCGCCTCCGGGCTCCAGCGCGTCGGCCGGGCCGGGCACCAGGTGGGCGCGGTCTCCACCGGTGTGGTCTTCCCCAAGTACCGTGGCGACCTGGTCCAGTCGGCCGTGGTGACGGAACGGATGCGCTCGGGCGCCATCGAGGCGCTGCGCGTCCCGGCGAACCCGCTGGACGTGCTGGCCCAGCAGATCGTGGCCATGACGTCCATGGACGCCTGGGATGTCGAGGAGCTGCTGGCCGTGGTCCGGCGCGCCGCGCCCTTCGCCGCGCTCCCCGAGTCGGCCTACACCTCCGTCCTGGACATGCTCGCGGGCCGCTATCCGTCCGACGCCTTCGCCGAGTTGCGGCCCCGGCTGGTGTGGGACCGCGTCGCCGGGACGGTCAGCGGGCGGCCGGGCGCGCAGCGGCTCGCCGTGACCTCCGGCGGCACCATCCCGGACCGCGGCCTCTTCGGCGTCTTCCTCGCCGGCGCCGACCCGAAGACCGGGCGACGGGTGGGCGAACTCGACGAGGAGATGGTGTACGAGTCGCGGGTGGGTGATGTCTTCACCCTCGGCACCACCACCTGGCGCATCGAGGACATCACCCGCGACCGGGTCCTCGTCTCCCCCGCGCCGGGAGTGCCCGGGCGGCTGCCGTTCTGGAAGGGCGACCAGCTCGGCCGTCCGCTCGAACTCGGCCGGGCACTCGGCGCGTTCCTCCGCGAGATCGGCGCCATGGCCCCCGGGGAGGCCCGGTCGCGGCTCACCTCCGCCGGACTGGACGCGCTGGCGGCGGAGAACCTGCTGGCCTATCTGGAGGAACAGCGGAAGGCCTGCGGCCACGTCCCCGACGACCGCACGATCGTCGTGGAGCGCTTCCGCGACGAGCTGGGCGACTGGCGCGTCGTCGTGCACTCCCCTTTCGGCGCCCAGGTGCATGCCCCGTGGGCGCTGGCGCTCGGCGCCCGGCTGACGGAGCGCTTCGGCATGGACGCCCAGGTGATGCACGCCGACGACGGCATCGTGCTCCGGCTGCCCGACGCCGAGATGATGGGGCTCGGCCTGCTCGACATGGAGCCCGGCCCCGGGAGCGACGGCCCGGGCGGCGCACCGGCCTTCCCGGAGTGGTCCGATCCGGAGCAGCCGCCGGCCGGGGCGGCCGATGTCGTCTTCGACCGGGAGGACGTCAACCGGATCGTCACCGACCAGGTCGGCGGCTCGGCGCTGTTCGCCGCCCGCTTCCGCGAGTGCGCCGCCCGCGCCCTGCTGCTGCCCCGCCGCGACCCGGGCAAGCGCACCCCGCTCTGGCAGCAGCGCCAGCGAGCCTCCCAACTGCTGCAGGTGGCATCCGAGTTCGGTTCCTTCCCGATCGTGCTGGAGGCCGTCCGCGAGTGCCTTCAGGACGTCTTCGACGTCCCGGGCCTCACCGAACTCATGGGCGACATCGAGGCCCGCCGGGTCCGTCTCGTCGAGGTCACCACCCCCGAGCCCTCCCCCTTCGCCCGTTCCCTCCTCTTCGGCTATGTCGCGCAGTACCTCTACGAGGGCGACTCCCCGCTCGCCGAGCGCCGGGCCGCCGCGCTCTCCCTCGACTCCCGGCTGCTGGCCGAACTGCTGGGCCAGGCCGAGCTGCGCGAACTCCTCGACGCCGAGGTGCTGGAGAGCCTGGAGCGCGAGCTGCAGTGGCTGACGGAGGACCGCCGTGCCAAGGACCCGGAGAGCGTCGCCGATCTGCTCCGCCTCCTCGGCCCGGTCACCGGCGCCGAACTGGCCGAGCGCGGCGCCGAGCCCGGCTGGGCGGAGGAGCTGGCCGACGCCCGGCGCGCCATCCGGGTACGGATCGCCGGGACGGAGCACTGGGCTGCGGTGGAGGACGCGGGACGGCTCCGCGACGCCCTGGGCACGGCCCTGCCCGTCGGTGTGCCGGAGGCCTTCACGGAACCGGTGAAGGACCCGCTCGGCGACCTCCTCGCCCGTTACGCCCGGACCCACGGTCCGTTCACCTCCGCCGCGGCCGCGGAGCGCTTCGGTCTCGGCCCCGCCGTCACCGAGGGCGCCCTGCGGCGGCTCGCCGCCGACGGCCGCGTCGTCCAGGGCGAGTTCCACCCGGCGGGCGCCGGACAGGAGTGGTGCGACAGCGGGGTGCTGCGGCGGCTGCGCCGCCGTTCCCTGGCCGCGCTGCGCCGGGAACTGGAGCCGGTGCCGCCGTCCGCGCTCGGCTCCTTCCTGCCCCAGTGGCAGCAGGTGGGCACCCGCGGGCTGCGCGGTATCGACGGACTGGTGCGCGCCGTTGAGCAGTTGCAGGGCGCGCCCGTCCCCGCCTCCGCGCTGGAGAAGCTCGTCCTGCCCTCCCGGGTCGCCGGCTACGCCCCGGGGATGCTCGACGAACTGACGGCCGCCGGGGAGATCGTCTGGGCGGGCGCCGGGGCCCTGCCCGGCAAGGACGGCTGGCTGTCGCTGTACCTCGCCGACGTGGCGCCGCTCCTCCTCCCCGCCCCGCTGCCGTTCGACGGGGGCCCGCTCCACGAGGCCGTCCTCCAGGCCCTGTCCGGGGGGTACGGACTCTTCTTCCGCCAGCTCGCCGACCGGGTGCGGTCGGCCGGCCACTCCGACGCGACGGACGCCCAACTGGCCGACGCCGTCTGGGATCTCGCCTGGTCCGGCCGGCTCACCAACGACACCCTCGCGCCGCTGCGCTCGCTGCTCGGTTCCGGCCGCACCGCAGGCGCCACCGCCCACCGCGCCCGACGCCCGGTCCCCCGCGGCCGGTACGGCGCCTTCCCCGGCCGCACCGGCCGGCCGGCCTCGCCGGGCGGCCCGCCGACCGTCGCCGGCCGGTGGTCGCTGCTGCCGGAGCCGGAGCACGACCCCACCCACCGGGCCCACGCCCTCGCGCAGACGCTGCTGGACCGGCACGGCGTGGTCACCCGTGGTGCGGTCGCCGCCGAGGGCGTCGAGGGTGGCTTCTCCGCGGCCTACCGCGTGCTGGCCGCCTTCGAGGACACCGGCAAGGCGCGGCGCGGCTATGTGGTCGAAGGGCTGGGGGCCGCGCAGTTCGCCATGGACGGCGCGGTGGACCGGCTCCGTGCCATCGCCACGGCACGGGAACGGGACGCCGCGGAGAGCCCGGCCTTCCCGGGCGCCCCCGCGGACCGCGGGGACATCCCGGGCAGCCGGGGCAGGGCCGTTCTGCTGGCGGCCGCCGACCCGGCCAACGCCTACGGTGCCGCCCTGCCCTGGCCCGAACCGCCCGACGGCGCCGGCCACCGTCCGGGCCGGAAGGCCGGAGCCCTGGTGGTGCTGGTCGACGGGCGGCTGGTGCTCTATGTGGAGCGCGGGGGCAAGACGCTGCTCGCCTGGTCCGGCGAGGGGGCCGGTGGTGAGGAGGGCGACGCCCGGCTCCATCTGGCGGCGGAGACCCTGGCGGAAGCGGCCGGGCGGGGCGCGCTGGGCACCGTCACCGTGGAGCGGGCCAACGGCGTCCCGGCTCTCGGCTCACCCGTCGGCCGGGTCCTGGAGACGGCGGGCTTCCACGCCTCCCCGCGCGGTCTGCGGCTCCGACCCCGCTGAGGGCGGCGGTCCGGCTCCCCGGACGGGTGCGCCGAGCCCCGCCGGCCCGGGGCATCATGGCGGTATGCCCGAAGGAGACACCGTCTGGCGGACGGCCCGGCGCCTGCACGAGGCCCTGGCCGGTGACAGGCTCGTCCGCTGCGACCTCCGGGTGCCGAAGCTCGCCACCACCGATCTCTCCGGCCGCCGTGTGCTGGAGGTCGTGCCGCGCGGAAAGCATCTGCTGAGCCGGTTCGAAGGCGGCCTGACGCTCCACTCCCATCTGCGGATGGACGGAGCCTGGCGGGTCTTCGCCGCCGGGGAGCGGCCGCGCGGCGGTCCGGAGCACGAGATCCGCGCGATCCTCGGCACGGCGGCCCGGACGGCCGTCGGCTACCGGCTGCCGGTCCTGGACCTGCTCCGCACCAGCGACGAGGACACCGTGGTGGGCCATCTCGGCCCGGACCCGCTCGGCCCCGGCTGGGATCCGGAGGAGGCCCGCCGGAGGCTGCTCGCCGACCCGGCCCGGCCGCTCGGCGAGGCCCTGCTCGACCAGCGCAATCTCGCCGGTCTCGGCAATGTCTACAAGTCGGAGCTGTGCTTCATGCTCCGCCTCTCCCCCTGGCTGCCGATCGGGGAGGTCCCGTCGCCCGCCCGTCTGATCGCGCTCGCCGCGAAGCTCCTGGACCTCAACAAGGCCCGTGTCTCCCGTGTCACCACGGCGGATCCGCGCCGGGACCGGCAGCTGTGGGTGTACGGACGAGCGGGCAGGCCCTGCCTGCGCTGCGGCACCCCAGTCCGTATCGCCGGCCAGGGCGAGCCGGAAAGGGAACGGGACACCTACTGGTGCCCGCGCTGCCAGCCCGGTCCGTATCCGTGACCGTCCCGCGTCCGCGGTGCCCGTTCACCCCCGCGTCTCCCCCGAGCGGCGTTCCCGCCTCCCGCGACGGCCCCGACCCGCGCGGCGCGGCGGCCGCCGTCCTCCGCCGCTCCCGCTCCCGGCGGGGCGCAGTGGACCGGCAGCAGCCCGAGGCCCCAGCCGCCCGCCGCGACCGCCGCCTCGACGGCTCCGGCGCGGGCCGGCGAGAGCGCCAGGCGGAGCACCGCCCACCACCACACTCCGGCCACCGCCAGGGCCAGCGTCCAGCGCACGGCGGCGGGGAGGGCGCGCACCGCGCCGGATATCGCGCCGGGTATCGCGCCCGGCCGGGCACGTACGGCGCCGGGTATCGCACCCGGCGCGCCTATCCAGGGCTCTCGCAGCACGGTGACCGCCTCCTCCGGCCGACGGGTACGGACGGCACCGCCCCGCCGTCCGGCGGCGGAGCGGGCAACCGGAAGCCGGTCAGGCTCCCAGGCCCTCCGCGTCCTCGGCCTGGAACATCCAGCGGTGCTTCTCCAGCTCGCCGGTCACCGCGATGATCATGTCCTGGGTGACGGGGTCCGGCTTGTCCGTGGCCTCGACCCGCTCCCGCATCCGCGTGATGACGGAGCCGAGCGCCTCCACGAGCGTCTGGACCGCGTCGGTGTCCCTGATCCAGGTCTCCTTAACGGTGTCGAGACCGCTGGTCTTGGCCACGGTCTCGGCCCGGCCGTCCGGGGAGATGCCCAGGGCGGCGGCCCGCTCGGCCATGATGTCCGCGTGCTCCCGAGCGGTGTCCACGACCTCGTCGAGCTGGAGGTGTACGGAGCGGAACCGGGGACCCACCACGTTCCAGTGCACCTGCTTGGCCACCAGCGAGAGATCGACCAGATCCACCAGAGCGCCCTGGAGAGCATCCGCGACCACGCGGCGGTCACCCTCGTCGGCCAGCGGGCTCTTGACGACAGACATGTGATTCCTCCTGCTTCGTCCGATCAACCCTTCTCCACCATCGCATACCCCCCGGGCCGGAGGCATGTGCGGGAAGCCCGCCGCTGTCAAGTGACGCGAGTCACATCCGGGGCACATGGAGTCACGGGCACCGCCGGAAACGCCGCAAGCCCCGGACGGCGGACCGTACGGGGCTTGCGGAAAGGGGGCCGGCTGCGTCGTCAGGCAGCGACGACGTCGACGGCCTCCGTCGGCGCCTTGATCGTTACGCGCTCCTCCGGAACGCCCGTCACGGACGTCACCGAAACCGAATTGAGCATCGGCCGCATCGGCGCCGGCACGGTCTCGTCCGCCGCCGACTGCGCCAGCTCGGCCAGCGACAGTTCGTCGCTCACCTCACGCATGACCTGCGACATTCGCACGTCCAGCGCATCGCAGATGGCGGAGAGCAGTTCGGAGGAAGCCTCCTTCTGCCCCCGCTCGACCTCTGAGAGATAGCCGAGGGAGACCCGCGCCGACGAGGAGACCTCGCG
This sequence comes from Streptomyces sp. MNU89, assembly GCF_020982505.1. Taxonomy (NCBI): domain Bacteria; kingdom Bacillati; phylum Actinomycetota; class Actinomycetes; order Kitasatosporales; family Streptomycetaceae; genus Streptomyces; species Streptomyces sp. MNU89. The sequence goes on from NZ_JAJKLL010000001.1 coordinate 1,950,465, forward strand.
CAGGGTTCGGCCCTGGCGCTGGCGCTGCCGACGCAGCACGTCACCCAGCAGGCGACGGAGCAGAATCATCGGTGGCTCCCTCCTCGGACCTCGGATCCGGATCCTTCTCGCCCCACCGTACCGCCTCGGACGGCAGCCGTGCGGGGAGCGATGACGTGTTCACTCAGGGCTGCAAACATCAATTCCCCCCGCGGTGTTCCCTATTCTGTGCCCGCGCATTTCCGGCCAGTTCTTCCCGCAACATCCCGAGGACTCCCCGGACGCTCTCCCGGCGGATCCCCGAGCGGTCCCCGGCCGCTCGCAGCAGCCGGGCCCGGACGCTCCCGCCGGGGCCGGCCACCGCGACGTACACCGTGCCGACCGGCTGCCCGTCCTGCGGATCGGGCCCGGCGACGCCGGTGGTCGCGATCCCCCAGTCGGCGCCCAGCAGCCGCCGTACGCCCCCGGCCATCTGCCGGGCGACCTCCGGGTCCACCGCGCCGCGCTCGGCCAGCAGAGCCCCGTCCACGCCCAGCACGGTGTGCTTGAGCTCGGTCGCATAAGCGGTCACCGCCCCCCTGAGGACCCGTGAGGCCCCCGGTACTCCGGTCAGCTCGGCTGCCACGAGGCCGCCCGTGAGCGACTCCGCCACGGCCAGCGTCTCCCCGCGCGCTGCCATCGATTCCAGTACGTCGGCGGCAGCGGTGGCGTTCACCGGCCCGCGCCCCCGGCCGCCGCCCGTGCGGCGGCGTCCTTGCGCTCCCGCGCCAGCCCGGCGCGGCGCAGGACGACGGCCTGCCGCACGTAGTCGAGCCCGGTCACGACGGTGAGCAGCACGGCCACCGCCATCATCCAGAAGCGGAGCGTGGCGAGCGGCCCGGTGAGCACGAGGACGTACATCCCCACCGCGGTGCCCTGGGCCAGGGTCTTCAGCTTGCCGCCCCGGCTGGCCGGGATGACGCCGTGCCGGATCACCCAGAACCGCAGGACCGTGATGCCGAGCTCGCGGAAGAGGATCAGACCGGTCACCCACCAGGGAAGGTCCGAGAGGGCGGACAGGCAGATCAGCGCCGCACCCATGATCGCCTTGTCGGCTATCGGGTCGGCGATCTTGCCGAAATCGGTGACGAGGTTGTACCGCCGGGCCAGCTGGCCGTCGAAGAGGTCGGTGATCATGGCGACGGCGAACGCCGCCCAGGCGAAGGAGCGCCAGACCGGGTCGTAGCCGCCGTTGTGCAGCAGGAGGAGGACGAAACCGGGGACGAGGAGCAGCCGCACCATGGTCAGGACGTTGGCGATGTTCCAGAGCCCGGCCTGGCGCACGGCCACCGCCGTCGCGCCCGCCGCCACTCCGGTCCGGGCCTGGGCCCGCCCCTGACCGCCCGCCGCGGAGGCGGGTACTCCGGTCATGTGCCCGCCTCCTCGGTACAGCGTGCCCCGCCGGACGGCGTCTCCCCGCCGAGAGCGGGGGACGGCTCGGCGACGAGGTCCACGCCCTCGGTCGCCACCACCTTCGCTTCGACCATACGTCCGGGCGCGAGCCCGCGGGAGTCCGTGAGGAGGATCTGGCCGTCGGTCTCCGGCGCCTGGTGCGCGGCGCGGCCGACCGCCCCCTCCTCGCCGTCCACGGACTCGACGAGGACGTGCACCGTCTCGCCGAGCCGCTCCTCGGCGCGCTGCGCCGTCAGCTCCTCCGCGAGCCGGGAGATGTGCGCCAGGCGTTCGCCGATGGTGTCCTCGTCCAGCTTGCCCGGGTAGGTCACCGCCTCGGTCCCCTCCTCGTCGGAGTACCCGAAGACGCCGATGGCGTCCAGCCGGGCCTCGGTGAGGAAGCGCTCCAGCTCGGCGAGGTCCGCCTCGGTCTCGCCGGGGAAGCCGACGATGAAGTTGGACCGCGCGCCGGCCTGCGGGGCCCGGGAGCGGATCGTGCCGAGCAGTTCCAGGAAGCGGTCGGTGTCCCCGAAGCGGCGCATCGCGCGCAGCACGCCGGGCGCCGAGTGCTGGAAGGACAGGTCGAAGTAGGGGGCCACCTTCGGAGTGGAGGTGAGGACGTCGATCAGGCCGGGACGCATCTCGGCGGGCTGCAGATAGCTGACCCGGATCCGCTCGATGCCGTCGACCTCCGCGAGCTCCGGCAGCAGCGTCTCCAGCAGCCGGATGTCGCCCAGGTCCTTGCCGTAGGAGGTGTTGTTCTCGGAGACCAGCATGACCTCCTTGACCCCCTGTCCGGCGAGCCAGCGGGTCTCCCCCAGCACATCCGCGGGACGGCGGGAGATGAAGGAGCCGCGAAAGGCGGGGATGGCGCAGAACGAGCAGCGCCGGTCGCAGCCGGAGGCCAGCTTGACGGACGCGACGGGGCTGTCGTCCAGGCGGCGGCGGAGCGGTGCGCGCGGCCCGGAGGCGGGCGCGACCCCCGCGGGCAGATCCTCCGCCGCGGGTGCCGGGGCCGCTCCGTGGCCGGGCAGCGCCACCTCGGCGCTCTGCCGCTCGGCGGGGCTGATGGGCAGCAGCTTCCGGCGGTCCCGTGGGGTGTGCGAGGCGTGGACGCCGCCGGCGAGGATGGTCTGCAGGCGGTCGGAGATGTCGGCGTAGTCGTCGAAGCCGAGGACGCCGTCGGCCTCGGGCAGCGCCGCGGCGAGCTCCTTGCCGTACCGCTCGGCCATGCAGCCCACGGCGACGACGGCCTGCGTGCGGGCACCGCCCCCGGGGGCCTCCGCCTTGAGGTCGTTGGCCTCCAGCAGGGCGTCCACGGAGTCCTTCTTGGCGGCCTCGACGAAGCCGCAGGTGTTGACCACGGCGACATCCGCGTCGGCGGCCTCCGCGACGAGCTCCCAGCCGTCCGCCGCCAGACGGCCTGCGAGCTCCTCCGAGTCCACCTCGTTGCGAGCGCAGCCTAGGGTGACAAGTGCGACGGTACGGCGTTCGGGCATGTGCCCAGCCTACTTTGTCCCGCGGACAGCCCTGCCGCAGGTCCCCGCCCCCCGGCGGCCGCTCCCCGCGGACCGCCGGCCGCCGCGCCGCTGCCGGGGTTCAGCCGGCCTGCGGGTCGCCCTTGGTGTACGTGAGGCGCTGGACCTCCCCGGGCGCGAACTCGTCCTTGACCTCCTTGCCGTTGACGTAGAGCTGCACGGCACCGGCGTTGCCGAGGATCAGGTCGATCCGCTCCTTGTCGGTGAAGGTCTTGGAGGCACCTTCCTTGATCACACCCTGGTGCAGCACCTTGCCGTTGTGGTTCTTCGCCAGGATCCAGCTGGAGCCTTCCGCGGCGGTCAGCTTGACGGTCACTTTGTCCGCGGGCGCGGCGGCGATGGCGCTGTCGGTGGGTTCCGGTTTCGGGTCGGCGGGCTTGCCGCCCCCGGGCTTCGCGGGCGAGGACTCGGGGGTGTTGCCGGCGACGGGCGTACCGCCGTTCTCGTCGTCACCGCTGAAGAGGGTGAATCCCACGAAGCCGACGACGGCGACGATGGCGGCGACCATGGCGGCCGTCCAGTTGGGCCGGGCGGGCTCGGGGCGGATGCGTTCCGCTTCGAAGAGCGGAGCGGCCGGGGTCGGCTGGGGCCGCCCGCCGTGCTCGGCGTCGTACTGCTCGACGAGGACGGCGGCGTCCACCCCGACGGCGCGGGCCAGGGCGCGGATGTGGCCGCGCGCGTAGACGTCGCCGCCGCAGCGGGAGAAGTCGTCCTGCTCGATCGCATGGATGATCGGGTTGCGCACGCGCGTGACCGTACTGACCTGGTCGACGGTCAGTCCGGCGTCGATGCGGGCCTGCTGGAGCGCGCGCCCGACGGAAGGCCGGTCGTCTGCGGGGGAGTTACCCAAGGACACGGGGGAGGCCTTTCGAGCGTGTAGCCACCTGCTGGAAGTTCAGTCTACGGGGGGTACGAGAGGGCCGGGCAACCGGGAGGGCCGGGTTTGTACGCCATCGGACGGGCGGGCCCCTCCGATGATCCACACATACCCCTGTCGTCTCATCCCATGTGACGCCGCACCAGGCGAAACGGTTGCCCCGCGCCACCCTTACGAAGGATTCTCCCCACGAATCGTGGCCAGCACTCCGTCCAATTCATCCGCCTTCACCAGGACATCCCGTGCTTTGGAACCCTCACTGGGTCCCACCACACCGCGGGACTCCATGAGGTCCATCAGCCGGCCCGCCTTCGCGAAGCCCACCCGCAGCTTGCGCTGGAGCATCGAGGTGGAGCCGAACTGGGTGGAGACCACCAGCTCCGCCGCCTGGCACAGCAGATCGAGATCGTCGCCGATCTCCTCGTCGATCTCCTTCTTCTTCGAGGTGCCGACCGTGACGTCGTCCCGGAAGACCGGCGCCATCTGCTGCTTGCAGTGCCCGACGACGGCCCGGATCTCCTCCTCGGTGACGAAGGCGCCCTGCATCCGGGTCGGCTTCCCCGCGCCCATCGGCAGGAACAGCCCGTCGCCCTTGCCGATCAGCTTGTCCGCCCCGGGCTGGTCCAGGATGACCCGGCTGTCGGCGAGGGATGACGTGGCGAAGGCCAGCCGCGACGGGACGTTGGCCTTGATCAGACCGGTGACGACGTCCACACTGGGCCGCTGGGTGGCCAGCACCAGGTGGATTCCGGCGGCCCGCGCGAGCTGGGTGATCCGCACGATCGCGTCCTCGACGTCGCGCGGCGCGACCATCATCAGGTCCGCCAGCTCGTCCACGATCACCAGCAGGTACGGATACGGCTGGAGCTCGCGCTCGCTGTCCTCGGGAGCCTTCGCCTTGCCGCTGCGCACCGCGGCGTTGAAGTCGTCGATGTGGCGGTAGCCGTACGCCGCCAGATCGTCGTAGCGCAGGTCCATCTCCCGGACGACCCACTGGAGGGCCTCGGCGGCCCGCTTGGGGTTGGTGATGATCGGCGTGATCAGGTGCGGGATGCCCTCGTACGCGGTCAGCTCCACGCGCTTGGGGTCGACCAGCACCATCCGCACGTCCTCCGGCGTGGCCCGGACCATGATCGACGTGATCAGGCAGTTGATGCAGGAGGACTTGCCGGAGCCGGTGGCGCCGGCCACCAGGATGTGCGGCATCTTCGTGAGGTTGGCCATCACATAGCCGCCCTCGACGTCCTTGCCCAGCGCCACCAGCATGGGGTGCTCGTCGCCCGCGGCGTCGGCGAGCCGCAGGACGTCGCCGATGTTGACCATCTCCCGGTCCGTGTTCGGGATCTCGATGCCGACCGCGGACTTGCCGGGGATGGGGCTGATGATCCGGACGTCGGGGCTCGCCACGGCATAGGCGATGTTCTTGGCGAGCGCGGTGATCCGCTCAACCTTGACCGCCGGGCCGAGTTCGACCTCGTAACGGGTGACCGTCGGTCCGCGGGTGAAGCCGGTGACGGCGGCATCCACCTTGAACTCCGTGAAAACGGTCGTCAGCGAGGCCACCACGGCGTCGTTCGCGGCGCTCCGCGTCTTGCCCGGCCCGCCGCGCTCCAGCAGGTCGAGGGAGGGCAGCGCGTAGGTGATGTCCCCGGAGAGCTGGAGCTGCTCGGCGCGCGCGGGCAGCGGTTCGGCGGCCTCGGGGGCCCTGCGTGTCAGGTCCGGTACGGCGTCGGGCCCGTCCTGCCCGGCGGCCGCCCCCTTCCGCGCCCGCCCGGCCGCGGGGGCGGCGGACACCGCGGCGGTCTCCTCCGCCTCCCGGGCTCCCGGCACCTCGGCCGTGCGGTCGGCCGAGACGCCGTGGCTCAGCCCGGCGACCACCGGCGAGGGCTGCACTCCGTGCAGCACCGCACCGTCCACCGAGGCTGCCCCGGCGGCCGCCGCGTCAACGGCCTGCGACGACCGTCCGGCGGGCTCCGCTCCGCGGGAGCGGCGGGACTTCCGGCGCCGCGAGAGCGCCTCCTCCTCGGCACTGTCCGGATCGGCGGCCGCCGCGCCCGCCCGGGAGGAGCCGCGGCGCGGCTTGCGGTCGAGCGTCCTGCGCCACTCCTGCTCGTACGCCACGTCGTCGGGCGCCGTGGCCACGCCTCCGGCCGCGGCGGCCTCCAGGATGCCCAGCCGCACGCCGAGCAGCCGCAGCCGCTGCGGGATGGCGTTGACGGGGGTGGCCGTGACGACCAGCAGCCCGAAGACCGTGACCAGCACCAGCAGCGGTACGGCGAGCACCTCGCCGACCGTGAAGACCAGCGGCTTGGAGGCGGCCCAGCCGATCAGCCCGCCGGCGTCCTGGATGGCCTCGGCCCCCTCGCCGCGCCCGGGAGAGCCGCACGCCATGTGGACCTGCCCCAGCACACCGACGACGAGGGCGGAGAGGCCGATCACGATGCGGCCGTTGGCCTCCGGCTTCTCCGGGTGGCGGATGAGCCGTACGGCGACGGTGCCCAGCAGCAGCGGCGCCAGCAGATCCAGCCGCCCGAAGGCTCCGGTGACCAACAGCTCGACCAGGTCGCCGACCGGGCCTTCGAGACTGGACCAGGTGCCGGCCGCCACGACGAGTGCGAGGCCCAGCAGCAGCAGCGCCAGCCCGTCCTTGCGGTGTGCCGGGTCGAGGTTCCTGGCGCCGCGCCCGAGGGAGCGGAACAGCGCGCCGACCGTGTGGGCGAGTCCGAGCCACAGCGCCCGCACCAGGCGGTAGACGCCTCCGGTCGGGGACGGCGCGGGCTTGGCCGCCGCCTTCTTGGCGGGGGCTCGCTTCGCCGGTGCCTTCTTCGCGGGGGCCTTCCTGGCGGCGCCCGCGGCACGGCCACCGCGTGCCTGAGAGGTACCCCCTGTGCCCTGGGAACCCTTGCCGGACGTACGTGAGGCCATGGGGCGAGGTTACCGGTGCCGGGCGGACGGTACACGCGTGGCCACCGGTTGACCCGTTCGTGTCGCGTTCCCCGGCCCGGCGGTGACGGGGCGTCAAGCCGGCTCAGCCCTGCGGTGGAACCGTCCCGGTACCGCCGGTGCCCGGCTCCAGGGCGTCCAGCGCCCGCCGCAGACCGGTGAGTTTGCGTTCCAGATGGGCCGCCGTGGCCACGGCGGCCGCGTCCGCCGAGTCGTCGAGCTGCTTCGACAGGGCCTCCGCCTGCTCCTCCACCGCGGCCAGCCGCGCCGAGAGCTCGGCGAGCAGCCCGGCCGGTTCCCCGGACACGCCGGGCTCGGGACGGCTCCCCTCCAGCTGCGCCCTCAACAGGGCGGCCTGCTCGCGCAGTTGGCAGTTCTTCATGTAGAGCTCGACGAACACCGACACCTTCGCCCGCAGGACCCACGGGTCGAAGGGCTTGGAGATGTAGTCCACCGCGCCCGCCGCGTAGCCGCGGAAGGTGTGGTGGGGGCCGTGATTGATGGCCGTCAGAAAAATGATCGGGATGTCGCGGGTCCGCTCCCGCCGCTTGATGTGCGCCGCGGTCTCGAAACCGTCCATGCCCGGCATCTGGACGTCCAGCAGGATGACCGCGAAGTCGTCCGTCAGCAGCGCCTTGAGCGCTTCCTCCCCTGACGATGCCCGTACCAGTGTCTGATCGAGCGCGGAGAGAATGGCCTCCAGCGCCAGCAGATTCTCCGGCCGGTCATCGACCAGGAGGATCTTGGCCTTCTGCACCATGGCCCGTCCTCCTCGCCCCGGCGCGGGGCCTCCCCTGCTCGATGAGCGCGGGGAAGCACCGGAGGCCGCCCCAGGGGACGACTCCCTTGCGCCGCCCGTCCTTGTGCCGGTCATCGTAACCGCACCCCGCCTGTCGCCACACCCTGTCACCGCGATGTCACTGTGCACACAGCGGAAACGTCACGGAAGACCAGAAGGTTCCCCGGATACGGCGCTCCCACACCTCGTCGGGGACGGTCAGTCGGCACGCGGACGCATCCACTGTTCCATCACGGTCAGCAGGTGATCGGTGTCGACCGGCTTGGTCACATAGTCCGAGGCCCCGGCGTCGATGCTCTTCTCCCGGTCCCCCTTCATCGCCTTCGCGGTGAGCGCGATGATGGGAAGCCCCGCGAACTGGGGCATCCTGCGGATCGCGGCCGTCGTGGCGTACCCGTCCATCTCGGGCATCATGATGTCCATCAGCACCAGCACCACGTCGTCGTGCTGCTCCAGGACCTCGATGCCCTCGCGCCCGTTCTCGGCGTAGAGCACGGAGAGGCCGTGCTGTTCCAGCACGCTCGTCAGCGCGAAGACATTGCGGATGTCGTCGTCGACGATCAGCACCTTCTCCCCGTGGAAACCGCCGCCTCCCGGGCGGGGAGCCACCAGGTCCTGGCCGTTCCCGAGCCATGACTCCGGGGGTGCCGGCTGCGGCTCCGCCGAGACCTCCTCCGCCGGTGGCGCCGGCGGGAGTTCGGCCCGGGACTCCGCGGCGCGGCGGCGTCCCAGGGCCCGCCCTGCGGCGGCGCGGCGGGGCACGGGGCGCTCGACCGGCGTGCCCTCACCGATCTCCGCGACGTCCGTCACACCGGCCGTCCCGTCGGGCAGCCCGTCGGCACCGCGCCGGCCCCGGCCGCGGTCGGCGGGCACGGGCGCGAGCTGCGGGTAGCCCTGCGGCGGGAGGGCGCCGGGGTTGAGCGGCAGGTAGAGCGTGAAGGTCGAGCCGCGGCCCGGTTCGCTGGCGGCGTGGATCTCTCCGCCCAGCAGCCGGGCGATTTCCCGGCTGATGGAGAGACCGAGGCCCGTGCCGCCGTACTTGCGGCTGGTGGTGCCGTCGGCCTGCTTGAACGCCTCGAAGATCACCCTCATCTTGCTGGCCGCGATGCCGATACCGGTGTCGGTGACCGAGAAGGCGATCATCGGGGCGTCCATCTCCTGCAGCGAGCCGTGCTCCAGGAGCTGCTCGCGGATGGCGTCCGGCACATCGTCTCCGGCGGGGCGGATGACCAGTTCCACCGCGCCTCCGTCGGTGAACTTCACCGCGTTCGACAGCAGGTTCCGCAGCACCTGCAGCAGCCGCTGCTCGTCGGTGTGCAGCGTGCCGGGCAGCTCCGGGGAGACCCGTACGGAGAAGTCCAGGCCCTTCTCGGCGGTGAGCGGGCGGAAGGTCGCCTCGACGTAGTCGACGAGCTGGACCAGGGCGATCCGGGACGGGCTGATGTCCATCTTGCCCGCCTCGACCTTCGACAGGTCGAGGATGTCGTTGATCAGCTGGAGCAGATCGGAACCGGCGCCGTGGATCGTCTCGGCGAACTCGACCTGCTTCGGGGAGAGATTGCCGTCGGCGTTGTCGGCGAGCAGCTTGGCCAGGATGAGCAGCGAGTTCAGCGGGGTCCGCAGCTCGTGCGACATGTTGGCCAGGAACTCCGACTTGTAGCGCATGGAGACGGCGAGCTGTTCGGCCCGCTCCTCCAGCACCTGCCGCGCCTCCTCGATCTCGGTGTTCTTCACCTCGATGTCGCGGTTCTGCCGCGCCAGCAGCTCGGCCTTCTCCTCCAGTTCGGCGTTGGACGCCTGGAGGGCCTTCTGCCGGTTCTCCAACTCCTCGGAGCGGTCCTGGAGTTGCTCCGTCAGCTCCTGCGACTGCTTGAGCAGCACCTCCGTCTTGGTGTTGACGCTGATGGTGTTGACGCTGGTGGCGATCATCTCGGCGATCTGGTTGAGGAAGTCCTTCTGGATCTGCGTGAAGGGCTGGAAGGAGGCCAGCTCGATCACGCCGAGGACCTGGCCCTCGAAGAGCACCGGCAGGACGATCACATGGGCGGGCGGAGCCTCCCCCAGCCCCGAGGAGATCTTGAGGTAACCGGGCGGCGCGTTCTCGACCAGGATCGTGCGCCTCTCCTCCGCCGCCGTACCGATGAGGGACTCGCCCGGCCGGAAGGTGGTGGGCATCGCCCCCATCGAGTACCCGTACGAACCGATCATGCGCAGCTCGTACGAGCCCGCGTCGTCTATGGCGGCGACCTCGGTGCTCTCCGAATCGGCCGGTGCCGCGAGGAAGAACGCCCCGTGCTGCGCGGAGACCACCGGGGTCAGCTCGCTCATGATCAGCCGGGCCACGTCGGCGAGGTCGCGGCGGCCCTGCATCAGACCGGAGATCCGGGCGAGGTTGCCCTTGAGCCAGTCCTGCTCCTTGTTGGCGAGCGTGGTCTCGCGCAGGGTCGCGATCATCGTGTTGATGTTGTCCTGGAGTTCCAGGATCTCGCCCGCGGCGTCCACGTCGATCTTGAGGTTGAGGTCGCCCCGGGTCACCGCCGCGGCGACCGCGGCGATGGCCCGCACCTGCCGGGTGAGGTTTCCGGCCATCTCGTTCACCGACTCGGTGAGGTCGCGCCAGGTGCCGTCCACGTCGCGGACCCGGGCCTGGCCGCCCAGCTGCCCCTCGGTGCCCACCTCGCGCGCCACCCGGGTGACCTGGTCCGCGAACGAGGAGAGCTGGTCCACCATCGTGTTGATGGTCGTTTTCAGCTCCAGGATCTCGCCGCGCGCGTCCACGTCGATCTTCTTGGTCAGATCGCCCTTGGCGACCGCGGTGGTCACCATCGCGATGTTGCGCACCTGACCGGTCAGGTTGGACGCCATCGAGTTCACCGACTCGGTGAGGTCCTTCCAGGTACCGGAGACGCCGGGCACCCGGGCCTGCCCGCCGAGGATGCCCTCCGTGCCCACCTCGCGCGCCACGCGCGTCACCTCGTCGGCGAAGGACGAGAGGGTGGTCACCATCGTGTTGACGGTGTCGGCGAGCTGCGCGACCTCGCCGCGCGCCTCGACCGTCACCTTCTTGGTGAGATCGCCGTTGGCGACCGCGGACGACACCTGGGCGATGTTCCGCACCTGGATGGTGAGGTTGTTCGCCATCAGATTGACGTTGTCCGTCAGGTCCTTCCAGATGCCCGACACGTCGCGGACCCGGGCCTGGCCGCCCAGCTGCCCCTCGGTGCCCACCTCACGCGCGACCCGCGTCACCTGCTCCGCGAACGACGACAGGGTGTCCACCATGGTGTTGACGGTGGTGACCAGCGCGAGGATCTCGCCCTTCGCGTCGACCGTCACCTTCTGCGACAGATCGCCGTTGGCCACCGCCGTCGTCACCTGCGCGATGTTCCGCACCTGGGTCGTCAGGTTGTTGGCCATGAAGTTGACGGACTGCGTGAGGTCCTTCCAGGTGCCGGAGACGCCCTGCACCTCCGCCTGGCCGCCGAGGATGCCCTCGGTGCCGACCTCGCGGGCCACCCGCGTCACCTGCTCCGCGAAGGAGGAGAGCTGGTCCACCATCGTGTTGAGGGTGTTCTTCAGCTCCAGGATCTCCCCGCGGGCGTCCACGTCGATCTTCTGCGAGAGATCACCGCGGGCGACCGCCGTGGCGACCTGCGCGATATTGCGGACCTGAGCGGTCAGATTGCCGGCCATGCCGTTGACGGAATCGGTCAGGTCTCGCCAGACACCGGCCACGCCGGGCACCTGTGCCTGGCCCCCGAGCCGGCCCTCCGTGCCGACCTCCCGCGCCACCCGCGTCACCTGGTCGGCGAACGCGGACAACTGGTCCACCATCGTGTTGATCGTGTTCTTCAGTTCGAGGATCTCGCCGCGGGCGTCGACCTCGATCTTCTGCGAGAGATCACCCCGGGCGACGGCCGTCGTCACCTGCGCGATCTGGCGCACCTGAGAGGTCAGGTTGCCCGCCATGAAGTTGACGGAGTCCGTCAGGTCCTTCCAGGTGCCGGACACCCCGTCCACCCGGGCCTGGCCGCCCAGCCGGCCCTCCGTGCCCACGTCCCGGGCCATCCGCGTGACCTGGTCGGCGAAGGACGAGAGCTGGTCGACCATCGTGTTGACGGTGTTCTTCAGCTTGAGCATCTCGCCGGAGACGTCCACCGTGACCTTCTGCGACAGATCACCGTTGGCCACCGCCGTCGTCACCTGGGCGATGTTCCGCACCTGACCGGTCAGGTTCCGGAACGCCGTGTTCACCGAATCGGTCAGATCCTTCCACGTGCCCGCAGCCCCCGGCACCTGGGCCTGACCGCCCAGCTCACCCTCGACACCGATCTCCCGGGCCACCCGCGTCACCTCGGCGCCGAAGGACGAGAGCTGGTCCACCATCGTGTTGACGGTGTTCTTCAGCTCCAGCATCTCCCCGGAGACGTCCACCGTGACCTTCTGCGACAGATCACCGTTGGCCACCGCCGTCGTCACCTGCGCGATGTCCCGCACCTGACCGGTCAGGTTCCGGAACGCCGTGTTCACCGAATCGGTCAGATCCTTCCACGTGCCCGCAGCACCCGGCACCTGCGCCTGACCGCCCAGCTCGCCCTCGGCGCCGACCTCCCGCGCCACGCGCGTCACCTCGCCCGCGAACGTCCGCAGGGTCTCGGTCATGGTGTTGATGGTCTCGGCGAGCTGCGCCACCTCGCCGCGTGCGCTCACCGTCACCTTCTGCGACAGGTCGCCGTTCGCCACCGCCGTCGTCACCTGGGCGATCCCGCGCACCTGCGCCGTCAGATTGCCCGCCATGAGGTTGACGGAGTCCGTCAGGTCCTTCCAGACGCCCGCCACCCCGGGCACCTGCGCCTGGCCCCCCAGCTCGCCCTCGGTACCCACCTCCCGCGCCACGCGCGTCACCTCGGAGGAGAACGAGGAGAGCTGGTCGACCATCGTGTTGACGGTGTTCTTGAGCTCCAGCATCTCGCCGGCCACGTGCACCGTGACCTTGCGGGACAGATCCCCCTTGGCCACCGCCGTCGTGACCAGCGCGATGTCCCGCACCTGCGCCGTGAGCCGGTACGCCATCGTGTTCACGGAATCCGTCAGGTCCTTCCACGAACCCGACATCCCCCGGACCTTGGCCTGGCCGCCCAGCTTGCCCTCGGTCCCCACCTCGCTGGCCACCCGCGTGACCTCGTCGGTGAACGCCGAGAGCTGGTCGACGAGCCCGTTGACCGTGCGCCCGACCTTCAGGAACTCACCGCGCAGCGGATGCGCCGCTCCGTCCGGGTTCTGCGACCGCAGGTCCATGCGCTGCTCGAGATCGCCCTCGGACACCGCCGACAGCACCCGGCCGACCTCCGACACGGGGCGCACGAGATCGTCCACCAGCGCGTTCGTCGCGTCGATCGCCGCCGCCCACGAGCCCTCGCAGGGGCCCGTCTCCAGCCGCTCGGTCAGCTTGCCCTCCCGGCCGACGACCCGGCGGACCCGGGAGATCTCCCCGGTCAGCTGCTGATTGCGGTCCGCCACCTCGTTGAAGACGGCCGCGATCTCCGCCATCGTGCCGTCGCCGGAGACGGTCAGCCGCTTCCGGAAGTTGCCGTCCCGCATCGCAGACAACGCGGTGAGCAGCCGGTTGAGCGCCGCCGTATCCACCTCGGTCGTCCCGCCGCCACGAGAGCGCCCGCTCTTTGCGCGCGTCTTGGTGCTTCGCGCCGCTGCGCCCGACTCCACCGTGTCCTCCTGCAGGGTTGACCGTTCTCCCCGGACTCTTGAATGCGCCCAGTGTTTCACCCCGTTCCGGCCAGGCCATAACAGTTCGGCAGCATCGCACACCGTCCGACGGCACTCTCCGGGGGGAATCACCCGCGACCGGCATCCTCGCGGACGGCGAAGGTAAGTAACCTTGCATGCGGCTGTCCACCTCCGGCCAAAGCACCGGCGGTGAAGCATGTGGCTCAAGAGGCCGGCGGGGCACGGCCGCGAGCCGCCCGGCCAGAGGGAGTGGGATGAAGGAGCGGGGCGAGAGCCTGGTCCGGCAGGACGAAACGGACCGCGGCACCGGCCGCCTGCCCGACGGCCCCGGTGGCCCCGAGCTCCCCAAGCCCCCGCCCTGCCCGGGATGCGCTCCCCGGCACCGAGACCTTCCCGAGGAGACCAGTGATCACCGCGCGGGCTACGGCCACCTTCGAGCCGGTCGGGCGCTCGGTCGCCAGCGCCCGCGCCTTCGTCCGCGACACCCTGCAGGGCTGGGGCTACTCCGACATCGTCGACGACGCGGTCGTCCTCACCAGTGAGCTCGTCACCAACGCCGTGGTCCACGCCGGCACCGCCGCCGACGTCCTCTGCCTGCGCACCGACGACGGGGTCCGCGTCGAGGTCGCCGACCGCTACCCCGAGCGCGACGTCCCCCTGCAGCACAACGCGGCCCAGGCCGCCAGCCCCGACCGCGAAGGCGGCCGCGGGCTCATGCTCTGCGGAGCGATCGCCGCAAGCTGGGGCGTGGAGTACAGCCCGACCCACAAACAGGTCTGGTTCGAGCTCTCCCTCCCCGAGCGCCCGCGGGCACCCGGTCGGCCCCGCCCTGCCCACCGACGCCCTCCCCGTCGCCGACGCCCGGGTCCGGGTCGCCGTCGTCCAGATCGACCGCGACTCCGCGGTCAGCTCCTGGAACGAGGACGCCGAGGCCCTCTTCGGCCACGAGACCGAGAAGGTCCTCGGCAGACCCCTCACCGACTTCGCGGCCTGGCCGCACACCCCCGGCACCGGTACCGGCATCGCCGAAGCCCTCCAGCTCTCCCGCTGGGAGGGCTCCTACGGCATCCGCGCCGCGGACGGGCGGGTCGTCCCCGTCTACGCCTCCCATCTGCGGGTCCGGGACGCCGACGGCGCCCCCTCCACTGTGTGCCTCCTCGTACGGGACCACGAACGCGCCGTGCTGCAGACGACGCTCCGCGCCCCCGCCTCCCCGGACGGCACCACCCTCCGGGGACCGCCAGGGCTCGGCCGCGGACCCCTTCGAGGTCTTCATCGGCTCCCCCGCCCCCGACGACCTCGACGGCCTCCTGCAGCGCACCGTGGAACGCGCCCGCGACATGCTCGACGGCGACGCCGCCTACCTGCTGCTCGCCACGGACGACGAGACCGAGCTGGAGGTCCGCGCCTCCACCGGCCTCCCCTCGGCCCGCCAGCGCTTCGCCCGGGTCCCCGTCGAGGCGGGAACCGGACGCTACGGGTCCGCCCGGATGCCGGCCGTCCACGAAGACCTCACCGTCGTCCCCGGCGCCGTCCCGCTCCTCGCCGGCACCGGCATGCGCTCCGTCGTCACCGTCCCCCTCAAGGTCGAGGGGCGGCTCACCGGCTCCCTGGGCGTGGCCGCCGAGGCCCCCGGCCGCTACAGCAACGAGGAGGCGCTGCGCCTCCAGTTCGCGGCCGACCGCATCGCCCTCGCCGTGGAACGCGCCCGCCTCACCGAGCTGGAGCGGCTCCGCCGCGGCTCCCTGTCCTTCCTCGTGGAAGCCTCCGACCTGCTCGCCGGCACCCTCGACCGGGACCAGACCCTGGCACTGATGGCCCAGATGACGGTCCCGACCCTCGCCGCCTGGTGCGCCGTCTACACCGTCGCCGACCAGTCCACCGAGCCCGAACTCTCCTATGTGCTGCACGAGGACGAGGACCGGATCGACGGCCTCAAGACGCTGCTCGGCAAGGTCCCGCCACCCGACCCGGTACCGACCCCCGGCGCCCGCGTCTGGACCGCCCCCAGCGACGCGGCCCACTCGGCGGCCCTGCGCAGCTCGCTGCGGAACCTGGGCCTGGGCGACGACTCCGGAGCGGCTCACGGCCCCGGGCCGTCCCTCGCCACGGCATCCGCCGTCGGCGGCGAAACGGTCGTCCTGCCGCTGGTGGCCCGTAACCGCGTCATCGGAATGCTCACCCTCGGCAAGCCCTCCGACGAGCACTTCCGCCAGGAAATCCTGGAGCTCGCCGAGGACCTGTCCCGCCGGGCCGCTCTGGCCCTGGACAACGCCCGCCTCTACTCCGAGCGCACCGCCATCAGCCAGTCCCTCCAGCGCAGCCTGCTCCCGCCCGAGCTGCCCGACGTGCCCGGCGTCGAGGTCGAGGTGATCTACCGCGCGGCGGGCGAGGGCAACGAGGTCGGCGGCGACTTCTACGACCTCTTCCCGATCCGGGACGGCGCCTACGGCTTCGCCATCGGCGACGTCTGCGGCACCGGCCCCGAAGCCGCCGCCGTCACCGGCCTCGCCCGGCACGCCCTGCGGCTCCTCGCCCGCGAGGGCTTCGGCGGCCCCGCCGTCCTGGAGCGCCTCAACGACGCCATCCTGGACGAGGGCGCCCGCAGCCGCTTCCTCACCCTCCTCTACGGCGAGTTGTGGCCGCAGCCGGACGGCAGCGCCCTGCTCAAGGTCGTCTGCGCGGGGCATCCGCAGCCGCTGCGCCTGCGCCAGGACGGCAGCGTGGAGCCCGCCGCGGAGCCCCAGCCGCTGCTCGGCGTCATGGAGGACCTCGAACTCTACGAGGAGGAGGTCACCCTGGCCCCCGGCGACGTCCTGCTGTGCGTCACCGACGGGGTCACCGAGCGCCGCGAGGGCACCCGGATGCTCGGCGACGAGGGCCTGGCCGACGTTCTGCGGACATGTACGGGGCTGACGGCCGGCGCCGTCGCCGCCCGCGTGCTCCGCGCCGTGGAGCGCTTCGCCGCCGAGCCCGCCTCGGACGACATGGCGATCCTGGCCATGCGGGTACCGGAGCCGCCCACCGAGCGGGCCTGAGCCCGGACATGCCGGAAGCCCCCGCCTCACGGCGGGGGCTTCCCGTTCTGAGCCCCAATACGGAATCGAACCGTAGACCTTCTCCTTACCATGGAGACGCTCTGCCGACTGAGCTATTGGGGCGCGGCAACGGGATAGATCATACCCGAGCCCTGGAGCGGTCCCGACCACTCCCCGGCCGCGAGGCGGGACGCAGCAGCCCTCCGAGAGCGTTGCACGCGGACACCACCCGCTGCAGCTCCCGGCGAGAGAGCGATGACCCGGAGGGCAGCGCCAGGCACTCGTCCGCGGCGCGCTCCGTCTCCGGCAGCCAGAGGTCCCGCCGGAAGTCGGGCGTCCGGTGGACGGGCGTCTGCACGGGCACCCGGCAGGCTATGCCCTTGCTCCGCAGCACCATCGCGAACGCGTCCCGGTCGGGCCGGCCGTTCCCCGGCACACGCACCACGTACTGCTGGTAGGTGTGTCCGGCGCCCGCGGCGACGCGCGGAGTACGAACCCCTCTGAGCCGGGCGCTGAGATAGGCGGCATGCGCCTGGCGGTGCAGGATCTCCGCCGCGGGACTCTCGTCCTCCTCGTGGTCGAGGAGCAACAGCCCATGGCGGCGGGCCGTTTCACCGAGCCCGGCCAGATCCGCGCGGTGTCCGAACTGATGGACCGGCACGATCGCGGCGGTACGCGGAGTCACCGCACCGGCCGCGCCCTCCGCCGACAGACAGAAGGAGTCGGCGTCGATATCGGCGAACACCGGTGTGGCGCCGGCCGCCCGGACGGCGTG
The DNA here is from genome assembly GCF_020982505.1 of Streptomyces sp. MNU89. Classification (NCBI taxonomy): domain Bacteria; kingdom Bacillati; phylum Actinomycetota; class Actinomycetes; order Kitasatosporales; family Streptomycetaceae; genus Streptomyces; species Streptomyces sp. MNU89. The sequence goes on from NZ_JAJKLL010000001.1 coordinate 1,967,590, forward strand.
CGCCACCTCCTGAGCCGCGAACGACGGCATGACGACCTCGTCGCCGGCGCCCACACCCGAATCCGTCAGAGCCCGCTCAAGTCTCTCCGCTGCACGTCCCATAGCTGCAGATGATCCGGGGCCAACATGAACTCCGAGTGGCCCGTAGAACAACGCGAGAAAGCCCTGTGGGGAACCGGAGTCCCCCACAGGGCTTTCTATCTCAAGAATTGTTCGGCGGCGTCCTACTCTCCCACAGGGTCCCCCCTGCAGTACCATCGGCGCTGAAAGGCTTAGCTTCCGGGTTCGGAATGTAACCGGGCGTTTCCCTCACGCTATAACCACCGAAACACTATGAAACTGCACGAACCGGACGGCAACACAGTTCGTTGTTTCAGAACCAACACAGTGGACGCGAGCATCTGAGGACAAGCCCTCGGCCTATTAGTACCAGTCAACTCCACACCTTGCGGTGCTTCCATATCTGGCCTATCAACCCAGTCGTCTACTGGGGCCTTAACCCCTCAAGGGGGTGGGAGTCCTCATCTCGAAGCAGGCTTCCCGCTTAGATGCTTTCAGCGGTTATCCCTCCCGAACGTAGCCAACCAGCCATGCCCTTGGCAGGACAACTGGCACACCAGAGGTTCGTCCGTCCCGGTCCTCTCGTACTAGGGACAGCCCTTCTCAAGACTCCTACGCGCACAGCGGATAGGGACCGAACTGTCTCACGACGTTCTAAACCCAGCTCGCGTACCGCTTTAATGGGCGAACAGCCCAACCCTTGGGACCGACTCCAGCCCCAGGATGCGACGAGCCGACATCGAGGTGCCAAACCATCCCGTCGATATGGACTCTTGGGGAAGATCAGCCTGTTATCCCCGGGGTACCTTTTATCCGTTGAGCGACGGCGCTTCCACAAGCCACCGCCGGATCACTAGTCCCGACTTTCGTCCCTGCTCGACCCGTCGGTCTCACAGTCAAGCTCCCTTGTGCACTTACACTCAACACCTGATTACCAACCAGGCTGAGGGAACCTTTGGGCGCCTCCGTTACCCTTTAGGAGGCAACCGCCCCAGTTAAACTACCCACCAGACACTGTCCCTGATCCGGATCACGGACCCAGGTTAGACATCCAGCACGACCAGAGTGGTATTTCAACGACGACTCCACCCGAACTAGCGTCCGGGCTTCACAGTCTCCCACCTATCCTACACAAGCCGAACCGAACACCAATATCAAGCTGTAGTAAAGGTCCCGGGGTCTTTCCGTCCTGCTGCGCGAAACGAGCATCTTTACTCGTAGTGCAATTTCACCGGGCCTATGGTTGAGACAGTCGAGAAGTCGTTACGCCATTCGTGCAGGTCGGAACTTACCCGACAAGGAATTTCGCTACCTTAGGATGGTTATAGTTACCACCGCCGTTTACTGGCGCTTAAGTTCTCAGCTTCGCACACCCGAAAGCGCACTAACCGGTCCCCTTAACGTTCCAGCACCGGGCAGGCGTCAGTCCGTATACATCGCCTTACGGCTTCGCACGGACCTGTGTTTTTAGTAAACAGTCGCTTCTCGCTGGTCTCTGCGGCCACCACCAGCTCACACCGCAAGGGCGATCACCAGCAATGGCCCCCCTTCTCCCGAAGTTACGGGGGCATTTTGCCGAGTTCCTTAACCATAGTTCACCCGAACGCCTCGGTATTCTCTACCTGACCACCTGAGTCGGTTTAGGGTACGGGCCGCCATGAAACTCGCTAGAGGCTTTTCTCGACAGCATAGGATCATCCACTTCACCACAATCGGCTCGGCATCAGGTCTCACCCTTACACGGAGGACGGATTTACCTACCCTCCGGGCTACACCCTTACCCCCGGGACAACCACCGCCCGGGCTGGACTACCTTCCTGCGTCACCCCATCACTCACCTACTACCCCCTTGGATCGTCGGCTCCACCACTCCGACCTCGTCCGAAGACTCAGCCGGCGGCTTCACGGACTTAGCATCAGAAGGTTCAGCGCTGGCGCTTCAAAGCGGGTACCGGAATATCAACCGGTTGTCCATCGACTACGCCTGTCGGCCTCGCCTTAGGTCCCGACTTACCCTGGGCAGATCAGCTTGACCCAGGAACCCTTAGTCAATCGGCGCACACGTTTCCCACGTGTGTATCGCTACTCATGCCTGCATTCTCACTCGTGAACCGTCCACCACTGCCTTCCGGCGCGGCTTCACCCGGCACACGACGCTCCCCTACCCATCCCAACGGTCGTTGGACCTCATGCTGGAATGACACGACTTCGGCGGTACGCTTGAGCCCCGCTACATTGTCGGCGCGGAATCACTTGACCAGTGAGCTATTACGCACTCTTTCAAGGATGGCTGCTTCTAAGCCAACCTCCTGGTTGTCTCTGCGACTCCACATCCTTTCCCACTTAGCGTACGCTTAGGGGCCTTAGTCGATGCTCTGGGCTGTTTCCCTCTCGACCATGGAGCTTATCCCCCACAGTCTCACTGCCGCGCTCTCACTTACCGGCATTCGGAGTTTGGCTAAGGTCAGTAACCCGGTAGGGCCCATCGCCTATCCAGTGCTCTACCTCCGGCAAGAAACACACGACGCTGCACCTAAATGCATTTCGGGGAGAACCAGCTATCACGGAGTTTGATTGGCCTTTCACCCCTAACCACAGGTCATCCCCCAGGTTTTCAACCCTGGTGGGTTCGGTCCTCCACACGGTCTTACCCGCGCTTCAACCTGCCCATGGCTAGATCACTCCGCTTCGGGTCTTGAGCGCGCTACTGAATCGCCCTATTCGGACTCGCTTTCGCTACGGCTTCCCCACACGGGTTAACCTCGCAACACACCGCAAACTCGCAGGCTCATTCTTCAAAAGGCACGCAGTCACGACGCACCGGACAAGTCCGATGCGCGACGCTCCCACGGCTTGTAGGCACACGGTTTCAGGTACTATTTCACTCCGCTCCCGCGGTACTTTTCACCATTCCCTCACGGTACTATCCGCTATCGGTCACCAGGGAATATTTAGGCTTAGCGGGTGGTCCCGCCAGATTCACACGGGATTTCTCGGGCCCCGTGCTACTTGGGTGTCGCACAAGCAAGTTGCTGACATTTCGGCTACGGGGGTCTTACCCTCTACGCCGGGCCTTTCGCATGCCCTTCGCCTACACCAACAATTTCTGACTCGCCCGATGGCCCGGCAGACCATCGAAGTACGATCCCACAACCCCGTAAGCGCAACCCCTGCCGGGTATCACACGCCTACGGTTTGGCCTCATCCGGTTTCGCTCGCCACTACTCCCGGAATCACGGTTGTTTTCTCTTCCTGCGGGTACTGAGATGTTTCACTTCCCCGCGTTCCCTCCACATACCCTATGTGTTCAGGTATGGGTGACAGCCCATGACGACTGCCGGGTTTCCCCATTCGGACACCCCCGGATCAAAGCTCGGTTGACAGCTCCCCGGGGCCTATCGCGGCCTCCCACGTCCTTCATCGGTTCCTGGTACCAAGGCATCCACCGTGCGCCCTTAAAAACTTGGCCACAGATGCTCGCGTCCACTGTGCAGTTCTCAAACAACGACCAGCCACCCGCCACCCCACCCCACACGGAATGAGTACACCGGGACCGGCACCAAAGGACACAAGCTTCACAGCCCGTACCCTCAGACACCCAACAGCGCGCCCGGCACACCCCGACCCCCACCGCGTTCCACACTCCGAAGAGCAGTACTAGCAGCAGCAACCGTGATGCGCCGAATAGTCAACGTTCCACCCATGAGCAACCAGCACCGGACACTCGCCGGTGTTCTGGCCTCTGGACCACCAGGAGTTACCCCCTGCCGGCCGAGAAGTGCTCCTTAGAAAGGAGGTGATCCAGCCGCACCTTCCGGTACGGCTACCTTGTTACGACTTCGTCCCAATCGCCAGTCCCACCTTCGACGATTCCCTCCCTTACGGGTTGGGCCACCGGCTTCGGGTGTTACCGACTTTCGTGACGTGACGGGCGGTGTGTACAAGGCCCGGGAACGTATTCACCGCAGCAATGCTGATCTGCGATTACTAGCGACTCCGACTTCATGGGGTCGAGTTGCAGACCCCAATCCGAACTGAGACCGGCTTTTTGAGATTCGCTCCACCTCGCGGTATCGCAGCTCATTGTACCGGCCATTGTAGCACGTGTGCAGCCCAAGACATAAGGGGCATGATGACTTGACGTCGTCCCCACCTTCCTCCGAGTTGACCCCGGCAGTCTCCTGTGAGTCCCCATCACCCCGAAAGGCATGCTGGCAACACAGAACAAGGGTTGCGCTCGTTGCGGGACTTAACCCAACATCTCACGACACGAGCTGACGACAGCCATGCACCACCTGTACACCGACCACAAGGGGGGCCGTATCTCTACGGCTTTCCGGTGTATGTCAAGCCTTGGTAAGGTTCTTCGCGTTGCGTCGAATTAAGCCACATGCTCCGCCGCTTGTGCGGGCCCCCGTCAATTCCTTTGAGTTTTAGCCTTGCGGCCGTACTCCCCAGGCGGGGAACTTAATGCGTTAGCTGCGGCACGGACGACGTGGAATGTCGCCCACACCTAGTTCCCAACGTTTACGGCGTGGACTACCAGGGTATCTAATCCTGTTCGCTCCCCACGCTTTCGCTCCTCAGCGTCAGTATCGGCCCAGAGATCCGCCTTCGCCACCGGTGTTCCTCCTGATATCTGCGCATTTCACCGCTACACCAGGAATTCCGATCTCCCCTACCGAACTCTAGCCTGCCCGTATCGAATGCAGACCCCGGGGTTAAGCCCCGGGCTTTCACATCCGACGTGACAAGCCGCCTACGAGCTCTTTACGCCCAATAATTCCGGACAACGCTCGCACCCTACGTATTACCGCGGCTGCTGGCACGTAGTTAGCCGGTGCTTCTTCTGCAGGTACCGTCACTTGCGCTTCTTCCCTGCTGAAAGAGGTTTACAACCCGAAGGCCGTCATCCCTCACGCGGCGTCGCTGCATCAGGCTTCCGCCCATTGTGCAATATTCCCCACTGCTGCCTCCCGTAGGAGTCTGGGCCGTGTCTCAGTCCCAGTGTGGCCGGTCGCCCTCTCAGGCCGGCTACCCGTCGTCGCCTTGGTAGGCCATCACCCCACCAACAAGCTGATAGGCCGCGGGCTCATCCTGCACCGCCGGAGCTTTCCACCACCATCGGATGCCCGAGATGGTCGTATCCGGTATTAGACCCCGTTTCCAGGGCTTGTCCCAGAGTGCAGGGCAGATTGCCCACGTGTTACTCACCCGTTCGCCACTAATCCCCTCCGAAGAGGTTCATCGTTCGACTTGCATGTGTTAAGCACGCCGCCAGCGTTCGTCCTGAGCCAGGATCAAACTCTCCGTGAATGCTTCACGCAAGAGCGGCGCAGCCCGGAGGAATAATCCAGGCCGCGCACAGCGTCCTCGCTGTAAGATTGCCTCCCGACCGCCACCGAAACGGTGGCACGGAAGGGCTTTTTCAAAGGAACCTCATCCCGGCAGCAAACAAAGAGTTGCCGCCCGGACGGGGTATCAACATATCTGGCGTTGACTTTTGGCACGCTGTTGAGTTCTCAAGGAACGGACGCTTCCTTCGGTCCCGTCTCCGGGCCCTCCGGGCGCTTCCCTTCGGTGTTTCCAACCTTACCAGACGCTTTCCGAACCGATTTCCCGGTCCGAATTCCGTATCCAGTGGCCGTTGGAATGGCCTTGCCTTTCGGCTGACCCGACGTTATCAGATTTCTCCGGGCCGGATTTCCACCCGGTCCGAGTTCCATCCGGACGCAGAGCGTCCCGGTGTCCTCGTTCGGGGGAGATGCCAAAGTACTGGACGGCCGCGTCCGGAGGCAAATCGGCTCCGTGCGCGGCCGTCCGGGCGTCGACGGGCCGTCAGACGTCCACGACGACCGGCAGGATCATCGGGCGCCGGCGGTAGTTGTCGGAGACCCACTTGCCCACCGCGCGGCGGATCAGCTGCTGGAGCTGGTGTGCCTCGGAGATGCCGTCCGAGGCCGAGCGCGCCAGCGCCTCCTCGATCTTCGGGACGACCGCGGAGAGCGCCGAGTCCTCGATGCCCGAGCCGCGGGCCTGCAGATGCGGCCCGCCAACGATCTTGCCGGTGGTGCTGTCGACGACCACGAAGACCGAGATGATGCCTTCCTCGCCCAGGATGCGGCGGTCCTTGAGGGCCGGCTCCTTCACATCGCCGACCGAGAGGCCGTCGACGTACACGTATCCGGCCTGGACCTTGCCGGCGATCTTGGCGATGCCGTCGACCAGGTCGACCACGACGCCGTCCTCGGCGATGACGATGCGGTTCTGCGGCACGCCCGTCAGCGCGCCCAGTTCCGCGTTGGCCCGCAGATGACGCCACTCGCCGTGCACCGGCATCAGGTTGCGGGGTTTGCAGATGTTGTAGAAGTACAGCAGCTCTCCCGCCGAGGCGTGGCCGGAGACGTGGACCTTGGCGTTGCCCTTGTGGATGACGTTCGCGCCCCAGCGGGTCAGGCCGTTGATCACCCGGTAGACCGCGTTCTCGTTGCCCGGGATGAGCGAGGAGGCCAGGATCACCGTGTCACCCTGGACGATGCGGATCTGGTGGTCCCGGTTGGCCATCCGGGAGAGGGCCGCCATCGGCTCGCCCTGGGACCCGGTGCAGACGAGGACGACCTCGTGCTCCGGGAGGTCGTCGAGCGTCTTGACGTCCACGACCAGGCCGGGCGGCACCCGCAGATAGCCGAGATCGCGGGCGATGCCCATGTTGCGGACCATGGAGCGGCCGACGAAGGCCACTCTGCGGCCGTACTCGTGGGCGGCGTCGAGGATCTGCTGGATGCGGTGGACATGGCTGGCGAAGCTCGCCACGATGATCCGCTTCCGCGCGCCGGCGAAGACCTGGCGCAGCACCCCGGAGATGTCGCGCTCCGGCGGTACGAAGCCGGGGACCTCCGAGTTCGTCGAGTCGGCGAGCAGCAGGTCGATGCCCTCCTCGCCGAGCCGTGCGAACGCGGGCAGGTCGGTGAGGCGGCGGTCCAGCGGGAGCTGGTCCATCTTGAAGTCGCCGGTGTGGACGACCAGGCCGGCCGGGGTGCGGATGGCGACGGCGAGGGCGTCGGGGATCGAGTGGTTGACCGCGACGAACTCGCAGTCGAACGGGCCGATGCGCTCGCGGTGGCCCTCGCTGACCTCGAGGGTGTAGGGGCGGATGCGGTGCTCCTGGAGCTTCGCCTCGATCAGCGCGAGGGTCAGCTTGGAGCCGATCACGGGGATGTCCTGCTTCTCGCGGAGCAGGTAGGGGACGCCGCCGATGTGGTCCTCGTGGCCGTGCGTGAGCACGATGCCGTCGATGTCGTCGAGACGGTCCCGGATGGACGTGAAGTCCGGCAGGATCAGGTCAACTCCGGGCTGCTCCTCCTCGGGGAAGAGCACCCCGCAGTCGACGATCAGCAGGCGTCCGCCGTACTCGAAGACGGTCATGTTGCGGCCGATCTCGCCGAGACCGCCGAGCGGGGTGACGCGGAGGCCGCCCTGGGGGAGTTCCGGCGGCGGGCCGAGCTCGGGATGCGGATGACTCAAAAGACTCTCCTCACCACGCGCGACCGTCTCCCCCGCCATGCCCCGCCGCGTGCAACGAGCGGCAGGGCATGGCGGAGAGGGCGTGGCGCGCGTGACATGCGTGCACGTGCGTTAGATGTCGTTGTGAAGTTGTGCGGTGATGCGGTGGTGCGGTCGTGCCGTTGTTCAGAGCTGTACCCCGCCGGCCGCCAGATCGCGCCTGAGCTGCTCGGTCTCCTCCTCGGAGAGCTCGACGAGCGGCAGCCGGAGCGGGCCGCCGGGGAGTCCCAGCCGGCCGAGCACGGCCTTGGTCGTGATCACGCCCTGGGTGCGGAACATGCCGGTGAAGACGGGCAGCAGCTTCTGGTGGATCTCGGTCGCCTTCTGGACGTCGCCGGACAGGTGCGCTTCCAGCAGGGCGCGCAGCTCGGGGGTGACGATGTGGCCGACGACGGAGACGAAGCCCACGGCGCCGACCGAGAGCAGCGGCAGGTTGAGCATGTCGTCGCCGGAGTACCAGGCGAGGCCGCTGCGGGCGAGGGCCCAGCTGGCGCGGCCGAGGTCGCCCTTGGCGTCCTTGTTGGCGACGATACGCGGGTGCTCGGCCAGCCGGACGATCGTCTCGGTGTTGATCGGGACACCGCTGCGCCCGGGGATGTCGTAGAGCATGACGGGGAGGCCGGTCGCGTCGGCGATGGCCGAGAAGTGCCGGAAGAGGCCTTCCTGCGGCGGCTTGCTGTAGTACGGGGTGACGGCCAGCAGGCCGTGCGCCCCGGCCGCCTCGGCGGCACGCGCCAGCTCGACGCTGTGCCGGGTGTCGTTGGTGCTGGCTCCGGCGACGACATGGGCCCGGTCGCCGACGGCCTCGACCACGGCGCGGACGATATCGGCTTTTTCGCCGTCGTTGGTGGTCGGGGACTCACCGGTGGTGCCGTTGACGACGATGCCGTCGTTGCCGGCGTCCACCAGGTGGGCGGCGAGGCGCTGGGCGCCGTCGAGGTCGAGGATGCCGTCCGCGGTGAACGGAGTGACCATGGCGGTCAGGACCCGCCCGAACGGGGTCTGAGGAGTGGAGGTCGGAGCCATGGGTCCCACGCTACTCGTAGCGCACCGCGAGGCGCTCCCTCGGGGAGCCGGGAAGTGGAACCCGGCACTGCCTGCTCGGGGGTTCAGGCAGTGCCGGATCCGGTTTTCACCCTAGAGGAACCTCGTAAAACGCCGCAATACGGGCGCCTCGCACGGCGTATCCGGACATCCCGGACCTAGGGTGCGACACGCCCGTTGGCGTTGAAGGCGGCGTGGGTGAGCGGCATGAGCCGCGCCCACTCCGTCTCCATCCGCTCCCCCACCATCTCGATCTCGCGCTGCGGGAAGGAGGGGACCGCCGCCTGCTCGTGCCGGGTGCGCAGCCCCAGGAAGTGCATCAGGGAGCGCGCGTTGCACGTGGCGTACATGGAGGAGAAGAGGCCGACGGGGAGCACCGCCCGGGCCACCTCGCGGGCGACGCCCGCGGCCAGCATCTCCTGGTAGGCCTCGTAGGCCTGGCGGTAGCTCTCCTCCATCACCCGGCCGGTCAGGGCGCGCTGTTCCGGCGAGCCCTCCACGAACCGGTACTGGCCGGGCCGGCCCTCCTGGACCAGCCTGCGGTCCCCGCCCGGGACGTAGAACACCGGCTGGAGCTCGCGGTAGCGGCCGGACTCCTCGTTGTACGACCAGCCCGCCCGGTGCCGGTGGAACTCGCGGAAGACGAAGATCGGCGCGCTGATGAAGAAGGTCATCGAGTTGTGCTCGAAGGGGCTGCCGTGACGGTCGCGCATCAGGTAGTTGATCAGCCCCTTGGAGCGCTCCGGGTCCTTCCGGAGCTCATCGAGGGACTGCTCGCCGGCGGTCGAGACACGGGCGGCCCACAGCACGTCGGTGTCGGACGCGCTGTGCTTCACGAGCTCGACGGTCACATCGCTGCGGAAGCTCGGCTTGGCGCTCTCGGCTGAGGCGTCGGTCACGGTCGGGTCCTTCCCTGGTGTCTCTGGGCGGCGCCCAGCTTACGGGCCGGTGCGGGGGCGTCCGCGGGGCCGCCGGGAACGGCCGCCGCCCGGGGCCGGCGCCCTGAGGTGGTCGGGACCGGGTGCGGGTCGATAATCTCACCGGGCACAGCCTGTTCGAGCGTGCATACGAGTGAGGACCAGTCGTGCCCCTGACCTTCCTGACGGCCGACCGCGCATTCGACGAGGCCGCGGACGACATCGCCCTGCCGCACCACGACGAGAACCGCTGGCGCCGCCCGTACCGCCCCGGCCCCTGGCGGGTCGGGGCGGCCGCGCTTCTGCTGCTGCTGGCCTCGTACATGCTCGTCGCGGCGGTGATCGTCGCCCTGGCGGGCGCGCTGTCCGGAACGATCACGGCGGCGGTCTCGGCCGCCGCCGTGATCGCGCTGGCGCTGCGGGTGCTGCGCATGGGCGCGTGGGTCAGCGCGCAGGGACTGCGGCAGGTCTCCCTGCTCACCACCCGCACCGTGCCCTGGCAGCGACTGTCCCGGGTACGGACCGTCCAGCAGCCGGTGAAGTGGCTCGGGCTGCCGCGCACTGTGCAGGGCCAGGCGCTGGTCGCGTCGCCCGACGGCAAGGAGCCGCTGCGGCCGCTGCTCACCGACCACAACGCCGACTTCCTGGGCCGCCCCGGGGCCTTCGACCGGGCGGCGGACGCGGTGGAGGGCTGGGCCGCGCACTACGGCCGCTGAGAGCGGCGCCGCCCACCGGCATCCCCGGCTCCACCGCGCGCCGGTACGCCCCCCGAAGGGCCGGTGCCCGGGTACGCGGTGCCCGCCACCGCGCGGCAGCGGGCCCACGGGCCGAAAGTACAGCGGGGTTCAGGCGCGGACGGGACGGCCGTCGTGCAGGGCGATGGCCCGCTGCATGGCCTTGCGGGCGCGGGGCGTGTCCCGCGCGTCGCGGTAGGCGACGGCGAGCCGGAACCAGACCCGCCAGTCCCCCGGTGCCGCCTCCGCCTCGGCCTTGCGGCGGGCGAAGACGGCGTCGGCCGAGTCGCGGTCGATCCGGCCGCTCGGGGTCCGGACCAGCTCGTCGACGGGCAGGCCGCCCTCCGCCTCCAGCTCGGCGGCGAGCCGGTCCGCGTCGCGGGCGAAACGCGTGGTCTGCCACAGGAACCACACGCCGATCAGCGGTATCACCAGCACGGAGAAGCCGAAGGTGACGGTCACCACCGTGCCCTGCCCGATCAGCGCCAGGCCCCGGCCGCCGGCCAGCACGAAGTAGACGCAGAGGACCGCCGCGAGAACGCTGTAGGTGATCTTGTCGCGCACGGCCGTCAGTCCAGGTCCATGAAGTGTTCCAGGCCGAAGGTGAGGCCGGGCGTCGAGCCCACGCGCCGCACGCCGAGCAGGATGCCCGGCATGAAGCAGCTGTGGTGCAGGGAGTCGTGCCGGATGGTGAGCGTCTCGCCGGTGTCGCCGAACAGCACCTCCTGGTGCGCGAGCAGCCCGCGCAGCCGCACCGAGTGCACCGGTACCCCGTCCACGTCGGCGCCGCGCGCCCCGTCGAGCGCCGTGGTGGTGGCGTCGGGCTGGGGGCCGCGGCCGGCCTCGCGCCGGGCCCCGGCGATGAGCTGGGCGGTGCGGGTCGCCGTGCCGGAGGGGGCGTCCGCCTTGTTCGGGTGGTGCAGTTCGACGACCTCGGAGGACTCGAACCAGCGGGCCGCCTTCCGCGCGAACTCCATCGTCAGCACGGCGCCGATGGAGAAGTTGGGCGCGATGAGCACACCGGTTCCTGGGGACTCGGCGAGCAGTCCGCGTACGGTCTCCAGGCGCTCGTCGGTCCAGCCGGTGGTGCCGACCACGGCGTGGATGCCGTTGCGGATCAGGAAGTCCAGATTGCCCATCACCGCGTCGGGATGGGTGAGATCGACCGTGACCTGGGCCTTCGCCGCGGTCAGCGCGGCCGGCTCGTCGTCGCGGTCGAGCGCGGCGACGAGCTCCATGTCCTCGGCGGACTCCACCGCGCGGACGGCCTCGGACCCGATGCGCCCCTGGGCGCCCAGGACTGCCACTCGGAGCTTGCTGCTCATGGCGGGTTGTTCCTCACTTCTTCCGTGGACCGGCCGGCCGGCCCGCCGTGGGCCGGCGGCGGCCGGTGAGCTGACGCGCCGGCCTCCAGTGTGCCGCCGCGGCCGGGTGGGCCGTCAGGCCACCACCTCGTGGAGACGGTCGGCCTGCCGGTCCTTGAGCGGCCCGATGACCGACAGCGAGGGCCGCTGTCCCAGCAGATCACGCGCCACCTCGCGGACCTCGTCCGGGGTGACGGCCGCGATCCGGGCGAGCATGTCGTCGACCGACAACTGGTCGCCCCAGACGAGCTCGCCCTTGCCGATGCGGTGCATCAGCGCGCCGGTGTCCTCCAGGCCGAGGACCGTGGAGCCGGACAGCTGTCCCGTGGCCCGCCGGATCTCCTCGTCGGTCAGCCCGTGCCGGGCGGCCTGTTCCAGCTCGTCGCGGCAGAGCTTGAGGACGTCGTGGACCTGGCCGGGACGGCAGCCGGCGTAGACGCCGAAGAGCCCGCAGTCGGCGAAGCCCGTGGTGAAGGAGTAGACGGAGTAGGCCAGCCCGCGCTTCTCCCGGATCTCCTGGAAGAGCCGGGAGCTCATGCCGCCGCCGAGCGCGGTGTTGAGGACGCCGAGCGCCCAGCGGCGTTCGTCGGTGCGGGGCAGGCCGGGCATGCCCAGCACCACGTGCGCCTGCTCGGTGCTCCGGCTGAGCAGATCGACCCGTCCGGCGGCGCGGACGGCGCGGCTGCCGGAGCGCGGGCCGACCGGCTCCGCGTCCGTACGGGACAGCGCGCCGGCCTGTTCGAAGGCGGCGTGGACCAGTCCGGTGATGCGGTCGTGGTCGACGTTGCCCGCGGCGGTGACGACCAGGTGCGTCGGGTCGTAGTGCTTCTTGTAGAAGCGGGCGACGCGGTCGCGGGTGAGCCCCTCGACCGTCTCGACGGTGCCCAGGACCGGGCGGCCGAGCGGGCTGTCGCCGAGCATGGTGCGGGTGAAGAGGTCGTGGACGCAGTCGTCCGGGTCGTCCTCCGTCATGGCGATCTCTTCGAGGATCACCCCGCGCTCGGCCTCGACCTCGGCCGCGTCGATGACCGAACCCGTGAGCATGTCGCAGAGGACGTCGACGGCCAGCGGGACGTCACGGTCCAGCACCCGTGCGTAGTAGCACGTGTACTCCTTGGTCGTGAAGGCGTTCATCTCGCCGCCCACGGCGTCCAGCGCGGCGGAGATGTCCAGCGCGCTGCGCCGCCCGGTGCCCTTGAAGAGCAGGTGTTCCAGGTAGTGCGTGGCGCCGCCCAGGGCCGGGGTCTCGTCGCGGGAGCCGACGCGCGCCCAGATGCCGAAGGTGACCGAGCGGACCGTCGGGAGGGTTTCGGTGACGACCCGCAGGCCGCCGGGGAGGGTGGTGCGGCGGACCGTGCCGGTGCCGTTGTCGCCCGGGAGGAGCGTTTCGGTACGGCCGACGGCCCGCCCCTCCGAGGAGGTGCGGGCCGTCGGGCGGTGTGATCCGCCCGCAGGGGGCAGGGTGGTCACTTGGCGGCTTCGTCCTTCGTCTGCGGCTGGGCCTCGGGCTGGGCGGCCTCGCCGCCCTCCTCGTCCATGACGGGGATCAGCGAGAGCTTGCCGCGCTGGTCGATCTCGGCGATCTCGACCTGGACCTTCGCGCCGACCTTGAGCACGTCCTCGACGTTCTCCACGCGCTTGCCGCCGGCGAGCTTGCGGATCTGCGAGATGTGCAGCAGGCCGTCCTTGCCCGGCATCAGCGAGACGAAGGCACCGAAGGTGGTGGTCTTGACGACCGTGCCCAGGTAGCGCTCGCCGACCTCCGGCATCGTCGGGTTGGCGATGCCGTTGATGACCGCGCGGGCGGCCTCGGCGGCGGAGCCGACGGCGGCACCGATGTAGATGGTGCCGTCGTCCTCGATGGTGATGTCGGCGCCGGTGTCCTCCTGGATCTGGTTGATCATCTTGCCCTTGGGGCCGATGACCTCACCGATCTTGTCCACCGGGATCTTGACGGTGATGATCCGCGGGGCGTTCGGGGACATCTCGTCCGGGACGTCGATGGCCTCGTTCATCACGTCCAGGATGTGCAGACGGGCGTCGCGGGCCTGCTTGAGCGCCGCGGCCAGCACGGAGGCCGGGATGCCGTCCAGCTTGGTGTCGAGCTGGAGGGCGGTGATGAACTGCCGGGTGCCGGCGACCTTGAAGTCCATGTCGCCGTAGGCGTCCTCCGCACCGAGGATGTCGGTGAGGGTGACGTAGTGCGTCTCGCCGTCGACCTCCTGGGAGATCAGGCCCATCGCGATGCCCGCGACCGGCGCCTTGAGCGGCACACCGGCGTTCATCAGTGACATGGTGGAGGCGCAGACCGAGCCCATGGACGTCGAGCCGTTGGAGCCCAGCGCCTCGGAGACCTGCCGGATGGCGTACGGGAACTCCTCGCGGCTCGGGAGGACCGGGAGGATCGCCCGCTCGGCGAGCGCGCCGTGGCCGATCTCGCGGCGCTTCGGCGAACCGACGCGGCCCGTCTCCCCGACGGAGAACGGCGGGAAGTTGTAGTTGTGCATGTAGCGCTTGCGCGTCTCGGGCGCGAGCGTGTCCAGCATCTGCTCCATGCGGAGCATGTTGAGGGTGGTGACGCCCAGGATCTGGGTCTCACCGCGCTCGAACAGCGCCGAGCCGTGCACCCGCGGAATCGCCTCGACCTCGGCGGCGAGGGTGCGGATGTCCGTGACACCGCGGCCGTCGATGCGGACCTTGTCCTTGATGACGCGCTCGCGCACCAGGGACTTGGTCAGCGCACGGTAGGCGCCCGAGATCTCCTTCTCGCGCCCCTCGAACTGCGGCAGCAGCTTCTCGGCGGCCAGCGCCTTGACCCGGTCCAGCTCGGCCTCGCGGGCCTGCTTGCCGGGGATGGTGAGCGCCTGGGCGAGCTCGTCGCGGACCGCGTGGGTCAGCGCCTCCAGGACGTCGTCCTGGAACTCCAGGTAGAGCGGGAACTCGCCGACCGGCTTGGCGGCCTTCGCGGCGAGGTCGGCCTGCGCCTTGCAGAGCGCCTTGATGAAGGGCTTCGCGGCCTCCAGACCGGCGGCGACGACCTCCTCGGTGGGCGCCTCGGCGCCGCCCTTGACCAGCTCTACGGTCTTGGTGGTGGCCTCGGCCTCGACCATCATGATCGCGACGTCGCCGTCCTCCAGGACACGGCCCGCGACGACCATGTCGAAGACGGCGTCCTCCAGCTCGGAGTGGGTGGGGAAGGCCACCCACTGGCCGTTGATCAGGGCGACGCGGGTGCCGCCGATCGGGCCGGAGAAGGGCAGGCCCGCGAGCTGCGTGGAGCAGGAGGCGGCGTTGATCGCGACCACGTCGTAGAGGTGGTCGGGGTTGAGCGCCATGATCGTCTCGACGATCTGGATCTCGTTGCGCAGGCCCTTCTTGAAGGAGGGGCGCAGCGGCCGGTCGATCAGGCGGCAGGTGAGGATGGCGTCCTCGGAGGGGCGGCCCTCCCGGCGGAAGAACGAGCCGGGGATGCGCCCGGCGGCGTACATCCGCTCCTCGACGTCGACCGTCAGCGGGAAGAAGTCGAGCTGTTCCTTGGGGTTCTTGGACGCGGTGGTGGCCGACAGCACCATGGTGTCGTCGTCCAGGTAGGCCACGGCGGAGCCGGCGGCCTGACGGGCCAGACGGCCCGTCTCGAAACGGATGGTGCGGGTGCCGAAGGAACCGTTGTCGATGACGGCCTCGGCGTAGTGGGTCTCGTTCTCCACCAGGAAAATCTCCTCGTCTGCGTCCCCCTGCCCGTGTGGCGGGGGACGATGGCGGCGGAGCGTCCCTGCCGTTCGCCCCGCGGGCCGGGCCGGTCTTCGATCGAAGCCTCCGGAGACGGCTGCCTCCGACGGCCACTACCGAGGACCGGCGCCTGTGGCGCGGTGCTGCGGTGGGATGGTGCTCCCCCTCATACGTTGTTCTCTTGTTCCGACCAGACTACAAAGCTTCCGCTTCCGTCACACGACGGAGCGGTCCGGCCGGTGTCCGGCGCTGCGCGGCGCACAGGCGCACGGACGGCGCATACGGCGAAGGGAGCGGCCCCCAGCGTGGGAGCCGCTCCCTTCACGGCGTCTTACTTCGCGCCCGCCGCGCCGCGGCGGATGCCCAGGCGCTCCACGAGCGCGCGGAAGCGCTGGATGTCCTTCTTCGCCAGGTACTGCAGCAGCCGGCGGCGCTGGCCGACCAGGAGCAGCAGACCACGGCGGGAGTGGTGGTCGTGCTTGTGGGTCTTGAGGTGCTCGGTGAGGTCCGAGATGCGGCGGGTGAGCATCGCGACCTGGACCTCGGGGGAACCGGTGTCACCCTCCTTGGTCGCGAACTCGGCCATGATCTGCTTCTTCGTAGCGGCGTCGAGCGACACGCGGTACTCCTCTGTGGTGTTCGATGCGCCCACGAGTGCCCCTGGTCTTGGTCTCAGGGGGGCTTCCGTGACTCGGAGGCGGGGGTCCGATGAGCGCTGCGCCCAGAGCCCGCGGGCTCCGGGGGTGCGTACACAAACGGCCGTCACACAGCGTACCAGCACCGCTCAGGAGGTCAGCGCCCGGAGGGAGTGGTAGACGTCGAAGACCGCGAGACAGAGCGGGATCAGGGTCAGCAGGACGAAGGCCTCGGCGATCTCCAGGAACCGGCCCCAGAACGGGGCCACGCCCTTCCGGGGCACGATCAGCCCCAGGGCGACGACCACCGCGGCGACCGCGGCGATCGCGGCGGCGAGCCAGACCGTGCGGAGGTCCAGCGCCGCGCCGTCGCCCCGCAGGGCGTCCCGGACCAGCGCCGCGGGCGGATTGAGCGCGAGCCCGAGCCCGAGCAGCACCAGCGCCCCGAGGCCGGCGGCGAGGGCGCAGCCGACCTGCGAGGTGTAGCGGAAGAGGTGGGCGCGCATCAGCATGGCGGCGCCCGTCGCCAGCGCGAGCAGCTGGCCCCAGACCTGGCCCGAGAAGCCGAGCACGGCGGCCGAGCCCACGGCCACCAGGGCGCAGCCGCCGACCAGGCCGACCAGCAGCTCGTGGCCGCGTCGCGCCCGGGCGGCGACGCGCTCGGCGTCCACCGGCCCCTGGGGGTCCGGGTCCGCCCCGTAGTCGCCCCGGGTGGTGCGCGGCGGCTCGAAGCCGATGGGGAGCCGGGCGAAGCGCGTGGAGAGCCCGGGAAGGAAGGCGAGCGCGCCCACGGAGAGCGGGGCGCAGACGGCGGCGGTCTCGCTCGCCGTCATACCGGCCGCGATCGCGGTGAAGGTCACCAGCAGTCCGGTGGCGGAGGCGAGGACGAAGGCGACGAACGGGCTGTCGCCGCTGGGGGCGACCGCCGTCAGGATCACCGCGAGGACGAGAACGGCGGCGCAGGCGAGGAGGAACTGCAGCTTGCCGACGCCCTGGCCCGCGGCCGGGGGCAGCAGGCCCGCACCGGCCACCGCGGCGTTCGCCAGGGCGCCGACGCCCAGCGCCACCGCCGAGCCCCGGTCGTCGTACACCCGTGCGCGGACGCCCGCGAAGGCGAGGAGCAGGACGCCGGCGACGGCGGCGAGGATGCCGGGGAGGCCGTGGGTGTCGTGGCGCGGGCCGGCCGTCCACAGCACGAAGGCGAGCAGCACCAGCAGCACCGAGCCGCCGAAGAGGCCGGCGCCCCGCATCAGGTCGTCCGTCCACAGCGTGCGGTCCCGGGCGACGGCGGAGGCGACGGCGTCCGACACGTCGTCGAAGACCGCCGGGGGCAGGGACTCGGCGAAGGGACGCAGGGCGAGCAGTTCGCCGTCGAGGATGCGCTGCGCGGCGAGGGACCGCGCGCCGTCCAGCACGGTCCCGTTGCGGCGCACCAGGTGGTATCCCACCGGGGCCCCCGCCTCGGCGCTCTGCCCGGAGAGGCGGAGGATCTCGGGGCAGAGGTCGGCGACGGGGATGTCGTCCGGCAGTGCGACGTCGACGCGGCCGTCCGGCGCGACGACCGTGACCCGGCAGAAGCCGGTTCCGCCGCCGGGCGGGGTCGCGGAGGGCGGGTGCCCGGCTCCGGTGGCCGCGGCTGGGGCCGTCATACTCACCTGCTGCTTCCCCTCGTCCTTGCTGGTGGCCGCGCTCCGCGGCCGCGGAGCGCGGGCCGTGGCGGCGCGTCCCGAACGGCCTGGCCGTCACGGGCGGTTCGTGGCCGGGCAGCGGGACGCCGCGCCACCCTACCGCCCGTCCGTCACTCTGTGCGCCAGTAGGATCGCTCCGCGCGGAGGGTCCCGTCACCGCGGGGGTGCCGAACGCGATGTGTCCGTCCGGCAAGGGAATTGGTGAGCAGTGAGCCAGATCGTCGTCAAGCGCCCGCCACGGGCCCTGCCCCCCGAGGTGCCCGACGAGGAACTGCGGCTGCAGCCGCCCCCCGAACTGCCGAGAGGCCAGCAGGAGGGCGCCCTCATGCAGTTGCTGCCCATGCTGGGCATGGGCGGCTCGGTGGTGTTCTTCTTCATGACGCCCAATCCGATCATGCGGATCATGGGCATGGTGATGATCGCGTCGACGGTCGCCATGGCGATCGCGATGCTGGTCCGCTACCGGCGCGGCACCCAGGGGCAGCTGGCGGACCTGCGGCGCGACTACCTCAAGTACCTGACGCAGACCCGGCGCGCGGTGCTCCGGACGGCGCGGCTCCAGCGTGCCGGGCAGTTCTACCTGCACCCCTCGCCGGAGCAGTTGTGGGCGCTGGTCGCCGAGGGCGGCCGGGTGTGGGAACGCCGGATCAGCGACGAGGACTTCGGGCAGGTGCGCGTCGGCCTGGGCAGCCAGCAGCTCGCCACCCCCCTCGTCCGCCCGGAGACGGCGCCCGTGGACGACCTGGAGCCACTCACCGCGGACGCGATGCGGCGGTTCCTGGCGACGCACTCCACGCTCGACGGTCTCCCGATCGCCGTCTCCCTGCGCGCCTTCTACCAGCTGACCGTCAGCGGCGAGCCGGAGTCCGCGCGGTCCGCGACGCGCGCGATGGTGGCCTCCCTCGCCTCGCTCCACTCGCCCGAGGATCTCGTGATCGCCGTCGCCGCCGGCCCCGAGGAGGCGCGGCACTGGGAGTGGACGAAGTGGCTCCCGCACGTCCAGGCACCGGGGCCCGGGGACGGCGCGGGGAGCCGGCGGCTCATCACCACCGACGCGCACGAACTGCACGACCTGCTGGCCCCGCGGCTGGAGGGCAGGCCCCGCTTCCAGGGTGCCGCGCACCCCCTGCTGGACCGGCCCCACATCGTCGTCGTCCTCGACGGCCGGTCGGTACCGCCGGTGTCGCCCTTCGCCGCGGCCGAGGGCCTGCAGGGCGTGACGCTGATCGAGGTCGTGCCCGGGGAGACCGGCGGCCCGCGCGGCGGCCTGTCCGTCGTGGTGCACCCGGACTCCCTCCGGCTCGAGTCGGGGCACGGCCAGGTGTACGACGGGGAGCCCGACGCGATGAGCCCGGAGGCGGCGGAGGCCCTCGCCCGCCAGCTCGCCCCGCTCCGCGTCGCCACGGGCGGGGACGACGCGGAACCCCTGCTCGCCAACCTGGAATTCACCGATCTGCTGAACCTGGGCGACGCCGCCTCCGTCGACGTCGCCCGGACCTGGCGGACGCGGTCGCAGTCCGAGCGGCTCCGGGTGCCGATCGGCGTCGGCGAGGACGGCGCACCCGTGATGCTGGACCTCAAGGAGGCGGCGCAGGAGGGCATGGGCCCGCACGGCCTGTGCGTCGGCGCCACCGGCTCCGGCAAGTCGGAGCTGCTGCGCACGCTGGTCCTGGGCCTGGCCGTCACGCACTCCTCGGAGACCCTCAACTTTGTCCTCGCGGACTTCAAGGGCGGCGCCACCTTCGCCGGGATGTCCCGCATGCCGCACGTCGCCGCCGTGATCACGAACCTCGCGGACGACCTGACGCTCGTCGACCGGATGGGCGACTCCATCCGCGGCGAGCTCAACCGCCGGCAGGAGATGCTGCGCGACGCCGGCAACTACGCCAACATCCACGACTACGAGAAGGCGCGCGCCGCCGGGGCCCCGCTGCAGCCCATCCCCTCGCTGGTGCTCGTCATCGACGAGTTCAGCGAACTCCTCAGCGCCATGCCGGACTTCATCGAGATGTTCGTGCAGATCGGCCGGATCGGCCGCTCCCTGGGCGTCCATCTGCTGCTCGCCTCGCAGCGGCTGGAGGAGGGCCGGCTGCGCGGTCTGGAGACCTACCTGTCGTACCGGATCGGCCTGCGCACCTTCTCCGCGGCCGAATCGCGCGCCGCGCTCGGCGTGCCGGACGCCTACCAGCTGCCCAACGTCCCCGGTTCCGGCTACCTCAAGTTCGGGACGGACGAGATGGTGCGGTTCAAGGCGGCCTACGTCTCCGGTGTCCACCGCGCCCCCTCGCACCGGGCCGCCGCGCCCGGAGGATCCCTTCGCGTGGACCGCAGGCCGGTCGCGTTCACCGCCGCCCCGGTGCCCGTCCGCTACGCCGAACCCGCCGCCCGGCCCCGGGTACCCGACCAGCGCCGCCCGGAGGACGACGCGCTGGCCGACACCGTGCTCGACGTGATCGTCCGCCGGCTGGAGGGGCGCGGCGCGGAGGCCCACCAGGTGTGGCTGCCGCCGCTGGACAACCCGCCGCCGCTGGACGAGCTCCTGCCGGGGCTCGCGGGCGTCCCGGGCCGCGGGCTGACCCGGCCCGGGTACGAGGGCGGCAGGCTCGTCGTCCCCGTCGGCGTGGTCGACAAGCCGTACGAGCAGCGCCGCGACACGCTCTACCGGGACTTCTCCGGCGCCGCCGGCCACATGCAGATCATCGGTGGCCCGCAGTCGGGCAAGTCGACGCTGCTGCGCACGCTCATCGCGGGCTTCGCGCTGACCCACACGCCGCAGGAGGTGCAGTTCTACGCACTCGACTTCGGCGGCGGCGGCCTGTCCTCGATCGCCGGCCTGCCCCATGTGGGCGGGGTCGCCTCACGTCTGGATCCCGAGCGGGTGCGGCGGACGGTCGCCGAGGTGTACGGGATCCTGGCGCGGCGCGAGGAGTACTTCCGCGGCGCGGGCATCGACTCCATCGCCACGTACCGCCGCCTGCGGGCCCGCGGCGACATCTCCCCGGAGGACCAGCCGTGGGGCGACGTGTTCCTGGTCATCGACGGCTGGGGCAACTTCCGCAGCGACTACGAGGGCCTGGAGCACGGAGTCCTCGACATCGCGGCCCGCGGGCTCGGCTACGGTGTCCACCTCGTCCTCACCGCCTCGCGCTCGATGGAGGTCCGCGCCCACCTCAAGGACCATCTGATGAACCGGCTTGAACTGCGGCTGGGTGACACGATGGACTCCGAGCTGGACCGCAAGGCGGCCGCCAACGTGCCCACCGGCGTCCCGGGCCGCGGTCTCACCCCCGAGAAACTGCATTTCATGGCCGCGGTGCCGCGGATCGACTCCATCAACTCCGACAGCGACCTCTCCGAGGCCACGGCCGCGATGACCCAGGAGGTCGGCCGCCACTGGACCGCCCCGGGAGCCCCCGAGGTCAGGCTGCTCCCCCGCGACCTGCCGGCGGAGAACCTCCCGGCGGGCTCGGCGCACCCGCAGCGCGGGGTCGCCTTCGCCATCGACGAGAACAACCTGGAACCGGTCTTCGTCGACTTCGAACGCGACCCGTTCTTCCTGGTTTTCGGCGAGAGCGAGTCCGGCAAGTCCAACCTGCTGCGGCTGCTCATCAAGCAGCTCACCGAGCGCTACGACGGCGACTCCTGCAAGCTCCTCGTCGTCGACAACCGCCGCGCGCTGCTGGACGTCACCCCGGCCACGCACCTGGCCGACTACGTGCCGATGTCCAACAACATGGACCACCATGTGGAGGCGCTGGCCGACCTGATGAAGCGCCGCACCCCGCCGGCCGACGTCACCGCCCGGCAGCTCCGCGACCGCAGCTGGTGGAGCGGCCCCTCGGTGTACGTGATCGTCGACGACTACGACCTGGTCTCCACGTCCAGCGGCAACCCCCTCGCGCAGCTCACGGAGATGCTGCCCTTCGCACGGGACGTGGGGGTGCGCTTCATCATCGCCCGCAGCTCGGCCGGCGCGAGCCGGGCCGCCTACGAGTCCTTCATGCAGCGGATGATGGAACTCGGCGCGCAGGGCGTGCTGCTCTCCGGTGACCCGCAGGAGGGAGACGTGCTCGGCGGCGTCCGGATGCGCCCGATGCCGCCGGGCCGGGGCTTCTTCGTCTCACGCCAGCGCGGCAATCCCCTGGTGCAGACGGGTCTGCTGCCGACGGAGGTGTGCTGATGATCGGCGCCGCCGTCTTCACCGGTGCCTTCGCGGTGGCGTTCCTCGCCTTCGCCCTCTTCGTCGACCCGCGGAAGCTGTGGTGGCGCTTCCGGGCCCGGCACTTCGAGCACCCCGAGGCCCACGAGCCGTCGGCGGCGTCGTTCATGTGGCGCCGGGTGCTGCTGGGAGTTCTGGGGCTGGTCCTGGTGTGGCAGTGCGTGGAACTGCTGCGTCTGGCGGGGGTCTTCAAGACCGGTCCGGACCACGCGGAGGTCCTCGAACGAGTCGAGAACGCGGCGCTGAACCTGGAGACCGGCAAGGACGGCGGACAGTACAAGATGCCGGTGGGCGAGGGGTCCTGGGGCTTCTTCATCGACCCCCGGCTCAAGGGCCCCGGCGACGACCCGGTCGCGCATCTCGTCTCCGCGACCGACGCCGAAGGGGACGGCGAGGACGTGGAGCGCTACGAGATCGACGGCATATGCCTGACGGTCAGGGCGACGCCGGATCCGGGCCAGTCCGAAATGGATCACGCCATCGACAATCTCACCTATCGCGTGCAGACCGACGTTGTGGACAGTCCTTGCGAGGACGAGTAGGCCGTCCGTAGGTTGAACCAGTTCTCGGCCGCGCTGGTCTGGCGGTCCGTCAGTAAGAAACACGGGGGAAGGAGCACCCGCGGATGGCGTGGGACGAGTGGGAGCAGTTGAAGGCCTCGGCGGCCCAACGGCAGTCGGCGCAGATGCAGTTGAACCGGTTGCCGGATGAGGACCGGCCGAACACCGGTACGGCTCCCGGCGACCTGAAAGCGGGCCAGACGGATCTCGCTCAGATCGGCGATGAGGCGTTCCAGCTCTACAAGCGGCTGTGGGACGAAGCCCGCCCTCAGGACGCCGACCCCGCAGGGCCCGATCTCGACCGGCAGGGTTTCGCGCTCGGCGCAGCGCTGAAACACGTCTCCACACGCTGGGACAAGCAGCTCGGCTCCCTCATGGACGCGTGTGCCCTCATTTCGAACCACATGGAGTTCTCCAACAAGGTGCACACCGAGGACGACACCCGGATCCAGCGGCACGTGAGCAGCATCCACACCCTCGACCAGGGCTTCGACGAGTCGTACGCACCCCCCGGTGAGCACAACAAGGTGTACGGCGAGCAGGACGAGAAGGACTAGGGGGAACGGCTCGTGGATTTCGAGGCCCTTCATTCGGCCAACTTCAGCAAGCTGGACAGCGCAGTGAAGTCCTGGAACGGCGTCGTCGGCAAACTCGTGACGCTGGAGAAGGACGCGCGTGAGGGACTGCGCGGCAAGGCCAACAAGGCCGACTGGTCCGGTTACAACGCCACCGTCTCACGGGAGTTCATCGGCAAGACCGCCGGCGAGTTCGAGGACGCGCACACGCAGGCGACGTCGATCCGGGACATCATCCGGGACACCCGTAACGAACTGAAGCACCAGCAGAGCGAACTGCTGAACGCGATCGCCCGGGGCCGGGACAACCACCTCCTCGTCCAAGCAAAGGGCAGCGGTTTCACGGTGGAAGACCCCGAGAACAAGGCGGCGGGCGGCCAGACGGCTGTCGACGCCCTGCGGGACGACCTCCAGCGCATCCTCGACAAGGCAACCGAGATCGACACCTCCGCGGCCACCGCTCTCAAGGCCCTGGTCGATCTCACCGATTACGGATTCTCCGGGGCCGAGTACAAGGACCGCGACGCGGCCGCCGTAGCCGTCAAGACGGCCGAGCAACTGGCCGCACTGGCCAAGAAGAGTCCCGAGGACCGGAGCACCGCGGAGTTCGACGCCCTCGTCGCCGGCCTCACCAAGCACTCGGGCGACGAGATCTTCGCCGAACATTTCGCCTCGACGCTCGGCGCCAAGGGGACCCTGGAGTTCTGGGCCGGGATCAATGACCCGCACCGGGGCCGGGAAGTCGGCCAGGAGCGGCACGACCAACTGGACGACCTGCAGAAGCATCTCGGCCTGACCCTCGCCACGGCGACCCAGGCGGACACCGTCGAGATGGCCACGTGGAAGCGCGAGATGACGGACCTCGGCAGCCAGCCCGTGAGCAAGAACGGCTATACGCTGGGCTTCCAGGTCATGAGCAATCTCATGCGCTGGGGGAACTACGACGACCGGTTCCTGACGGACTACGGAACAGAGCTCATCAAGACCGAGAAGAAGATGAGTGGCAACGGTCGTCACACGCCAACCGGTTGGGCCCACATGGGGATGGACCCGTACCTCAACCGCACCGGTACCGACTCCGGTTCCGACCCCATGACCGGCTTCATGAAGGCCCTGGCGAACAGTCCCGGCGCGGCCACCGACTTCTTCAATGGCACGTTCGTGACGAAGGACGAGGACCACGACTTCATGACAGAAAACAAGGAAGGAAAGGAGGTGAAGGACGAACTCTCAAATTTCGAGTATCTCTTCCAGGAACGTGACTGGCCGCCGGAGCGGGACAACAAAGGTGAAGAGAGTATCTCCGGGCGCAACAACTTGGCCATGGCTTTGGAGGCCGCGACCACGGGCCACCCCGCAGGCGAGATGCCCACGATCGACACACCGGCGCACAACGACGCCCAGGCCAAGCTCATGGGCGAAATCGTCAAGTCTGTCTCTCAAGACCCAGAGCGTCTGACCAAGCACGGATACATGTCCGACAGCCTGGGGCAGATTGCGTCCGAGTATCTGCCGGACATTAATCGAGCGATGACTGATGACCCATCCAAAGAGACCGATCGACTGTTCCCGGTGACCGGCTCGGCGGCAGATTTGACCCACAGGCATGTTACGCGCTTCCTGGTGACACTGGGCCAGGATCCCGAGGCCTACGCCGCGGTTGAAACAGGCGTGAAAAGCTATATGGGAAATCTACTGGACTACCATCTCAATCCTGACCTTCCGGAGGACGACCGCTACGTTTCGAGCCGGCAGTTCACCGTGGAAGAGATCGCGCATGCTTCAGGAGAGATCTCAGGAGCCCTCGCCATCGGACGCCAAGAGGCCGTGGCCGGCCCAGCCGATCAGTCCGACAATGACTACGCGCACGCCATGACACAGGCAAAGGGCGCCATCTCGGGTGGCATCGGCATCGGAATTGGCATTGGTACGACTTTCGTCGCTTCCCCTGTAGCCGGCGCCGTAGCGGGTGGCGCGGCAAGCACGGTGAGCGGTGCAGTCCTTGAACTGGTCTTCAAGGACGCAGAGGGCGACGCAAAAAGCAGTGCCGGTCAAGAGATGGGCAGACACTGGGAAAATGGTATCGACCGCAACACGGCATATTCCCAAAAGGCGGTGGCGGACGCCGTCAAGGCACACGGCCTGGATCTGCCTGACGCGCACGCCTGGGCGCGTGTGGGCTCCCGCGACGGCTTCCTCGCAGCAGGCACCAACGCCAAGGCCATGTGCCCGGATCTCACAACTGACATTTGATTGGCCTTTGTTGTACGTACATCACTCCCAAGGCAGGCGCAACGTGGAACAGCATCCCCTGACGAACAGTCGGCTGAACGAACGGAGCTGGTGGATTGCCACATTGGTAACGGCCACCCTCGCCCTCGGGCTCACCGGTTGTTCCGGCGAGGCTGAGCGCGCCTACAAAACTCCAGCCTCTCTCTGCGGTGTGTCCCTCGGGTCAGAGCTCCTGTCTCCTTTCCTGCCTCCAGGTTCAACCATCAGTGTCGTGCCTTCCACCCCAGTTGACGGCACCGAACGCTGCACTGTCCGTGTGGATGGCGAGTCGGCAATGGTAGCCAGCCAGGAATGGTGGGACGAGGCGAGTAGGGCAACACCTCAGAAGGTCGCGTCGGCGCATGCTCATGTGGAGCCAGACCACGTCTCGGAGGACGGCAGACACGTCTATTCCTCCAGAGGAGCGGCCTGGAAGGTGTCATGCCGTGAGCCACAACGCAGCAAGAGTGAACTCTTCATAGTTCTGCAAATCCCGGAGTCCGGCAATCCTAACGAGGATGCAATGAAAAAACTCGCCGAGGCATACGCACAGGAAGTGGCATTCTCGGACAAGTGCGTACGAAACAACTGACCGTGCTTGCCCGGGATCCGCAAGGTCGTCCACTCGCACCGGGGAAGCGGTCGTCCTCCTTGCGGCACTGCTGGCAGTCGCCTTGGGGGGCGCTGCGCTCCTCGAGGTCCCGCCGTTCGAGAAGCGCGGCGACATCGGCGTGGAGAGCGTCTGTGCGTCGCTCGGTGACCCGGCGGAGACCGCGCGTGCGTTGGAGCGGCTTCTCCCCGAATCTCCCGATTACTCATTTGATGACACCGTGGGCGGCGGAAGCGTTGCCCAGGGGGATTCCGATTACACCGCCGACTGCTTCGTCTCGGGAGATGACGGTGTTCTGCTCAGCGTCAGAACCGAGATGATCCTTGTCGGCCCCCCGGGAAGCACGCCGGAGGGCTGGGAGGCCGAGGCCCTTGGCGCCAGCGGCTCGGATGAGGGCGAGAGTTTCGCGGCGGGATCGAAGGGCGTGACCTCGGCCGGCGGAGCCGCTGTTCTGGTGCCCTGCACCGAGCCTGGGACTGTTCCAGGGGGCTCGTACAGCCTCAGTCTCGTCGTCGACCGGAAGCAGGCCGCCCGAGAGGACGACTCCGGAGTTCGCAAGGGTCTGGCCGATCTCGCCGTCGGTGCGGCCCGTTACTCCCATGAGAAGGCAGGGTGCGACCTTCCGTCCGAGCTGTCGAGCTGACCAGGCGGTTCGGGTTTCCTGTCCTTGTCGGGGCAGACGGTGGGCGGCAGAACACAAGAACGGCGGGGTGGGCGCCTCCCGTGCGCGTCCATCCCGCCGTTCTTCTGCTGTGCGGCCGCTCTGCCGCCGGGCCGGTGCTTAGAAGTGGCTGGCGGCCTTCTTGTCGCCGGCCTGGTAGGTCGGGCCCGCCTCGCGGACGGCCTTGGCGATGCTCTTCAGGGCCTGCTGGATGACCCGCGTCTCCTTGTCCCACTTCGCGTGGGCCCCGTCGGCCGCGGTCTTGGCCTCGCCCTCGAAGGTGTTCGAGACGGCCCGGATCTTCTTCTGGAGGGCTTCCAGGGACTCGTCCAGCCGCCGCGCACTGATGTCGATGCTCTTGGCTGCTTCGTCGAGCGAGGAGTACGTGACGAGCATGATGTCGCCGTTGTTGTTGGCCATGGATGCTCCTGGTGGCGTGGGTGTCGGTGGGGCGGGGAAGGGGCGCGCAAGTGCGCGGCCCTTCTCAGTACTTGGCGATGTTCGAGACGGCTTGCTTCTCCGCCGCGGCGTCGCCGGAGAAGCCGGCGGTCACGTCGACCCCGCGGAGGGCCGCCTGGACCTCGTCCTCGGTGTTGCCCGCGGTGGTGCGGGTGACCTGGATCGCTTCCTGGAAGTTGAGCAGCAGGCGCGAGATGCGGACCATGGCCTGGTTGATCTCGTTCTGCTTGAGGTCGAAGGCGCCGGCGCCGACGCCCTTCCAGCGGCCCTCGAGTCCGTCGATGGTCCCCTGGAGCTTCTTCACCTCGCCCTTGATGCTTTCGAACTGCGTGGTGATCTCATCCTGGAAGAGCTTGAGATCCTGATCGCCGACCTTCTGGACCGTCATATGTCCTTCTTCCTCTGTTGGGTTCCCGGTGGGACGCGGCCGCCTCTTCCGGGCAGCGCGCGGAGGGTCAGTTGTTTCGGGTGCCGGCGCGGCCCGGAGTCACGCGCCGCGCCGTCGGCGGTGTACGAAGAGGGCGCCGCCGGCCAGCGCGGCCGCTGCGGCCACTCCGCCGAGGATGAGGCCCGCGTTCCCGCCGCCCGCCTTCTCGTCGGAGCCCACCACGGCGGCCTCGGCTCCGGGCTTGCCCTCAGAGGCCTTCGGCGACGGTGATGCGGAGTGCTCGGGCGGCGGCGACTGCTTCTGCTCCTCCACAGCGCCGGGGCCGGTCTTCTTGTTCGTCAGGGGGTTGATGTCCGGGTCACCGGGCTTGCCGATACCGCGGTTGATATGGGCACCGGGGCGGACGACCCCATGACCGAGATAGTTGCTGACGG
Organism: Streptomyces sp. MNU89; assembly: GCF_020982505.1. Classification (NCBI taxonomy): domain Bacteria; kingdom Bacillati; phylum Actinomycetota; class Actinomycetes; order Kitasatosporales; family Streptomycetaceae; genus Streptomyces; species Streptomyces sp. MNU89. Next base: position 1,995,501 of record NZ_JAJKLL010000001.1, read on the forward strand.
TGCCCTTCTCCCAGTCGTCTCCACGCCCTGCCGACTCCAGCATGACGCGGAGAACCTGGTTGGCCGTCCAGTCCGGATGGGCGGACCAGATCAGGGCGGCGGAGGCGGAGGCCAGGGCGCTGGCGGCGCTGGTTCCGCCGTCGCCGTCGCAGTAACGCGTGAAGGTGGTGTCGCACCAGGACGGAATGGAGTCTCCCGGAGCGGCGAGATCCACAAACTCCCCGTGCTGAGAGTAATCGGCCACTTCACCGTCCGGACCCATGGCGGCGACGCTGACAGCTGCCGGGTAACTGGCCGGGTAGTTCGGCTTGTTCCCCTTCTTGGCGTTGTTGCCGGCTGCGGCGAAAAAGAGTTTCCCCTTCTTCAGCGCGTACTCAACCGCTTCTTCGTCCTCCAGGACGGGGACGTCAAGTCCGAACGACAGATTGATGATGTCCGCATCACTCTCCGCCGCTGCCCTAATGGCATCCCGGACGCTCCAGCCATTGACTTTGCTGGTCCCCTTCCTCTTCTCGAATTCGATTTCAACGACGCGGAAAGGAATGATCTTGGCGTCCGGCGCAAGACCGCGCAGCCCTCCTCGCCCTCTGCCGGCGATCAACTCGGCCATGGTGGTGCCATGGCCCTCGTAGTCATCAGTGGCCTCCCCCTCCGCGCCGGTCAGGTCGCGGCCCTTCTCCACTTGTCCCTTGAGCGATGCTGTGGAGGGGTTGACTCCGGTGTCAATGACAGCGACCTTGATGCCTTTCCCAGTAGCCGTCTTCCAGATCTCGTCGGCGTGCATGGCCTTCAGGTACCACTGCTTCGACTGCACATCGGCGGCTGCAGCCGAAGGAGCCGTGCCGATGATGGCGGTCCCGAGGAGCCCCACCCCGGTCACGGTGGAGAGGATCCGCCGGAGGGGACGTCGGAGCCCGGGCCTCCGGGCCTGCGACATTGCTGCGGTCATCCTGACTTCCGAACCTTCCAGTGTTATTCGATCACCGGTGGCACGGCACCACGCCGCCGCGCCATCCACTCGTCCTCGGTCAGGTGATCCGGGCGTTCCGGCTCGGGGCGCTGCCGGTCCTCGTTCCCGGACGGGCCCTGCCCGGCGGGCCGCTGACCGGAACGCTCGCCGGCAGCTGTGCCCTGTGAGCCCGCCCGGGATCCGGTGCCGCCCACCCCCGTGCCGCCGACGACACCGCGTGACGAGGGAGCGCCGCGACCGGCGGCCGGAGAGACTCCTCTCGGCGGGTTCGCCCCGATCACTCCCTGCTGGTGGGGCCGCGCACCGGAAGCACGCCTTGTGGTGTCCGCCGCTCCGCCAACGACTGTTCCCCGTGGGGCGCGCGCCCTGGCGGGGCCGACAGGACCGGACTGAGGCGTACCTCCCACAATGCCGGTTCCCCGGCCGACACGAGGACCAGCCGGGGAGCCGGGGCCTCCTGCCGGGGACCGGCCTGTCGGTCCCGGGCGCCCGGCCGCGGACGTCCGGTCCTGTGTGGTGCCTCCGGGACGTCCGGCCGAAGTCTGCCCGGGCATGCCCGGCCGCCCGCCCCACGGAGCCTGGCCCCGGGCACTGGTCGCGGGCGTACGTCCCGTGGTATTCGCCGGAGTCCCCATCGGTCCCGGGCGGCCCATGGGGCCAGGGCGCCCCGCGGCCTGGCCCGTGGTGGGGGCGCCGGGCATACCGGGCCGCCCAGGCGTTCCGGCCGCACGTCCGGGCGGCGTGGAGGGCGGTCCTCCGACGGGTCCGGGCCGCCCGGTCGTACGAGGTCCCGCAGGACCTCCGGACCGTGGAGACCCCGGTGTACTCACCGTGCGGGATGGGCCGGGGTTGCGTGCGGGAGTGCCGAAGTTCGGCCCCATGGAGGGCGCTTGGTGGTCACCGGCCGTGCCGGGGGCAGGAGCCGTCGGCGCGGGACCTCCGGGTGCGGTGGGCACCGGAGGTGTCTGGACGCTGTCGATCTCCATCGAGGGGCTCGGGACCGGAGGCCGTCCGTCGAGACCGATCCCCGCGCTAGACGGGCCTGCCGCCCCGGTGGCTTCCGGCTCCCGGATGCCCGCTCGCGGCTGGGAGGGGTCCGAAGTCCCTGCGTTCGCGGAAGCCGGGCCTGAGCCGACTTCGGACTGTCCGAGCGACGGCGCCGGCACCGGCGCGTTCAGCGCGCCCGGTGGCTTCGGGGGCTCCTGGGAGGCCAGTCTCTCCTCCGAGACCGCGTAGAAGGACGCCAGGCGGTTCATCTGGTTGATGGCCTCTTGACGGTCCTTCTCCACCTGGAGGGCCTTCTGGTACTCCGGGTTGTCCTGCGTGCGCTCCGGGGCGGAGAAGTCCTCGGGCTTCTTCTGCACGATCCGGCCGTCGCGCGGCGGGCGGGCGCTGCGCACGGAGGAAAGGCCCGTGCTCGCCACCTTCATCTGGGTGCCGACCGCGTTGGCGAAGGTACCCAGTTCCCAGGCGTACTTGACCAGTTCCTGTCCGTACCGCTGGAACTCGGTGGCCGCTTCGCCCTTCCACTCGGTCTTGGTGACGAACTTGTTGAGATCGTCCGCCGCATCGTTGAGCGCTTTCGTGGCGTTCAAGAGGGATCTTCCGGCGTCCTCCAAGTCGGAGGGATTCGCACTCTCCAGAAGGTCGAGCATCGGATTGAGCCGCGCGCCTTCGAAGTCCGTCCTGCCGAAGACACTCTTGCCGGGGCCGAGGCCGAAGGCTCCCCGGAAGAAGTCCGGCATCCGCTCCATCATGTCGGCGGCGCCGAACTCGGTCCTGATCTCTGCCGCGTCCGCCTTCTGCTGCTCCTCGGGGGTCAGCTCGGGCTTCTCGTCTTCAGCGCTCATCAGCGATCACCCCAACCCCGTGGTACCGCGCGTGATGTCCTGACGGGGCTGCTCCGGAGGTGCCGCCTCGTCCCGCTCCGCTTCCGCCTTCGCCGCCGCCTCCAGGCGCACCCTGATGTCGTGGAACCGGCGCCGCATGTCGTCCTCAACGTTGTCGAAGCCGATGTCCGCGGCATGGACCGCGATGCTCAGCATCTCGATCTGGTCGCCGAGAGACTTGGAGAGCTCGACCAGCGCCTTGTGGACGCGGTTGTACTGCAGGTAGAAGCCGTCCGCCTCGGCGAACGGCAGGCTCGTGCCGCTGAAGGAGGCGCGGGTGACCCGCTCCAGCGCCACCTTGGAGCTGCCCCCGTCCCCGCTCTCCAGCTCCGTCAGCAAGCCGTCGACCCGGGACCGGAATTTCTTGAGGGCATCCACGCCCAGCTCGAGGTCAGTCGCCACCGCTGCCCCCGCCGTTCACCGCTCCGAGCACGAGTGCTCATCCTCCCCGTTTTCACTGCAGCCGTCACAACGGGCCGTGGTGTCCGGCCTTCAGTGGTGTCCGGCCTTCAGCCGACTGCGGTCAGCCAACCGTAGCCACTGGGTGTGACAGTCCCAAGTCTCTTTCGGTCCCGGTACTCCTCCGGTGTCTCGCGCGGGAACAACCCTAGACCCCGCCCGTGCGAACAGATTGACGGTACGTCACGGCCGCGGGTCGCCCGCAGGGTGCCGTCAGTCCTCCGCCCCGGACGCGGCCCGGTTTCCCGCCCGCCGCCGCCAGTCCCGCAGGGCCACCGCGCCGCCGCTGATCGACGCGACCAGCACGCCGCCGCCCACGAGGACATAGGTCGCCAGCCGCACGTTGCGCTCCTCCGGGGTCTCGCCCAGGTGCAGTTCGGCCGGTGTGGGCGCCTCGGCCCTCGTCAGGCCCTCGCGGGCGCGTGGCTCCCGGACCGGTGCGTCGTCCTCGGTGAGGGCGCGTACCGGGTCGACGACGCCCCAGCCCACCAGCCGGTCGCGGCCGGCGACGGAGCGCTCGGCCGTCTGCTGGAGCTGGGCGATGATCTCCTCCTGCTCCCAGTCCGGGTGCTTGCCCTTGACGAGCGCTGCGATCGCGGCGACGTAGGGGGCGGAGAAGCTGGTGCCGTTGTCGGCGCAGTGGCCGCCGCCGGGGACGGTGGAGATCATGTCGACGCCGGGGGCCGCTATGCCGACGAAGTCGCCCGACTGGGAGAACGGGGCCCGTTCGTTGTTGCGGTCGGACGAGGCGACGGCCAGGACGCCCGGGTAGGAGGCGGGGTACGTCTTCTTGTCGTCGCCGCCGAGGCCGTCGTTGCCCGCCGACGCCACGACCACGACGTCCCGGGCCAGCGCCGCGTCGATGGCCTGCTTGAGCGCGGGGTCCGGCTCCACGGCGTCGGCCGTGTCCTGGGAGATGTTGATCACGTCGGCCTTCTCCGCCACCGCGTGGGCGATGGCCGCGGCCAGGGTGGCGGCGGTGCCGTGTCCCTCGGCGTCGTTCTGCTGGATGGGGATGATCGTCGCGTCGGGCGCCAGGCCGACGAAGCCGGTGCCCTTCGCCGGGCGGGCGGCGATGATCCCTGCGACCTTGGTGCCGTGGCCGACCGTGTCGGTGGTGCCGTTCTCCTTGCCCCGTTCGAGCTTGTTGCCGTTCTCGTCCTCGAGGTCCTTCGGCAGGAGGTTCCTGCCGCTTCCGGCGTCCACGGCGTCCCGGAGCTGGGGGTGGCGGGCGTCGACGCCGGTGTCGATCACGGCGACCCGGACCCCTTCGCCCGTCGACTGCTTCCACAGCTCGTCGAGCAGGACCCGCTGGAGCGCCCAGGGGCGGCCCTCGTACGGCTTTCCGGGGAAGGTGCACTGGCCCGGTGTGTCGGCCGCAGCGGGTGTCGCGGACAGACCGGCGAGGGTGAACGTGAGCGCGATCGCGGCCGCGGCGGTGAGCGGGCGGCGGTGCGCGAGGGACAGACGGTGGATGAGGGTCATGTGTCCGCCGGCCCTCACGAACCCTGCGGCTGGCGCGCGGCGCCGGTGGACAGCCGCGGACCGGTCGGCAGGAACGTGGACCAGGCCGCCGGGACCGGCAGCGGATCGACGTCCTTGTAGCCGAGCCGGTTCTGCGCCTGCTGCGCTTCCTGCATCCGTTGCTGCTTCTCCCGCTCCGAGCCGGAGGATCCGATGCCGGAGTCCTCCGCGGCGCTGTCGCCGTTGGACTGCATGGCGTAGCGGAGCCCGGTGTCGGTGACGAGGAAGAGGAAGCCGGTGCCGGTTTCGGCCCCCTTGAACTGGCGGAAGAGCTGGCCGGATCCGGGGGTGACGTAGGCGCTGCTGGAGCCGGTCGGCAGCGGGGCGGGGAAGCCGGTCCCGGCCCAGGTGCTGAGCGTGGTGGAGCCGTCGTCGGCGTCCACCTCGCGGAGGACGTTGCACACGGTGTTGCGGCTGCCCTCCGCGGTGCCGGCCTCGTTGACGGCCCGCGGCGCGTACTCGGGCCACCGGTTGTCCTCTCCGAACGGCTCCGAGGGCTCGAAGGCGGCGGCGCTGACGGGCTTCGCCCGCCCGTCCGGGCTGAGCCCGACCAGCTGCGGGCTGCTGAGCAGGAGTTTGGCCGTGAAGTCGGACACGGGGGCAACCCTGCCCTGCAGGACGACGTAACGCTGCTTGCGTGTGCCGTCGGTGGCGGTGAGAACCATGCCGACCTTGTCGGCCTCCGGCTCCAGTTCGCCCGGAACGCCGGCGGGCTCGCCCACCGGGCCGGGCACGGTCGGGAAGTCGACGGTGTCACCGCGGTGAAGGGTCTTCAGCCAGGTCTCGGAGACGCGCTGGGGCTTGTGGTTGTGCCCGACGAGCAGGCGGAGCAGCACCTTGTCCTCCGCCAGGGGGTAGGCGGTGCCGGCGGCGTCGACGACGTAGCGGGTCTTGTCGGGGCCCTCCACGTAGAGCAGTTCACCGCCGCGCAGCCGGTTCGTCCCCTCGGTCTTCGCCTTTTCGCGCTCGGCGAGGACGAAGGCCGCCTTCTGGATGGCGCGGCCGCCCTGGCCGGGGCGCTCGCAGACGACCCAGCGCATGGCCTTGCCGGCCTCCTCGGCTTCCGGGAGCCGGTCGGGGGCGTAGGGGATGCCGAGGGTGGCTCCGTGCGGGATCTTCCCGCTGTCGAGCGTCGCCTCGTCGACGGTGATGACCTTGTCCTTGTCGGGGGCGAGCAGCAGCTTGGCCGACGCCATGTTGAGCACCGGGTGGAGCTGCGGCTTCTTCTTGCCCGTCCGCAGCACCACGTAGCGGGTGGTGGACTTGCTGGCGATGATCACGTGTTCCTCGGGCACGTCCCAGCCCTTGGGGGCGACCGGTTTGAACATGCCCCAGGCGCCGAAGACCGCGAGAACGACCACGCCGACGACGGCACCCGGTACCACCGCGCGCAGCGGGCGCGGTGCCCCCTCCTCCGAGCCGGTCGCGTTCGGCTGGAGGAACTGCGCGACCAGTCTCCGCCTGGCGAACGTGTAGGCGTTGAGTTCGTCCCGCCGTGATGCCATGTGTCCGTTGCCTCTCCCCGCTGGACGGGCAGGTCCGCCACCGGTGGGGGAGCCCTGCCGCCGTGCCGCCCCTACTATGCCTGCCGGTGCCCGGGGCCCGTTGCTCAGGTAGGGTGACGGCCGTTCAACGCCTCCGGGGCGTGGGTGAATTGAACACGAGGGGGCAACACGGCGATGGGGGCGGCGACGCGCGCGCGAACCGGTCCGGCCACCGGTCCGGAGCCGTCCGGCTCCCGGCAGCCGGACGGCTCCGGGGCGTTCACCGCGCCACGGCCCCGGACGACGAGCCTCCGCCCGCTGTCGCGCACCGGCCGCACCGGATCCTTCCCGCTGCGCCAGCTGGTGCTGGTGGAGGCGGCGCTCGCCGTGGCGGCGGCCGGGTTCGCGCTCGGCGGCGTCTGGCCGGTACCCGCCATGGCCGTCGCCTGCCTGCTGTTGCTGCCGGCCGTGATCCGCCGCCGCGGCCACGCGATGCCGGACTGGATCGCGACGGTTCTGGCCCTGCGCGGACGCGGGCGGACGGCCGGGCCGTCCGCGCCGGAGACCGACCCGTCGCTGGCTCCCGTCGCGGAGAGCGTCCCGGGTTTCCGCCCGTTCCCGCACATCGACCGGAACCGCCGTACCGTCGGGATGCTCGGCGACGGCACCTTCCTGGCCGCGGTGGTGCGGGTCGAGGCGGGCGGGTCCTCGCTGCGGCCCGCCGCCGGCGCCCGCGCGCTGCCGCTGTCACTGCTCGGGCGTGCTCTCCGGATGGACGACATCGTGCTGGAGTCGGTGCAACTGGTGCAGCAGGTGCGGTCGGCGCCCGCCCCGCATCTGCCGCAGCAGGCGGTCGCGCGGCTCTCGTACGCCCCGCTGCAGGCGCGGACGGGCGCACCCGCGCTCAGGATGACCTGGGTCGCGGTGAAGCTGGACCCGGAGCTCTGCCGGGAGGCCGTCGAGGCGCGCGGCGGCGGGCCGGCGGGGGCGCAGCGCTGCCTCGCGCGGGCGGCGGACCATGTGGCGAGCAGGATCACCGGGGCCGGGTTCCAGGCCGTCGTCCTGAACCAGGAGGAGCTCAACTCCGCGGTGGCGACCGCGGCGTGTGCCAGCCCGCGGCTGTCGGCGCGCGCCGGGCTCCCGGACAGCGCGCCGCAGCGGCGCACCGTCGAGACGTCACGCGTCTGGCGGTGCGACGACCGCTGGCACACCACCTACGCCGTGGGGCGCTGGCCCGAGCTGGGCCCCGCCGCGATGCCGCTGCACCGGCTGGTGTCGCTGGTCACCGCCACACCGGCGTACGCCACCACGTTCAGCCTCTCGGTGCGGCCGGGCCCGCACCGGGGGTCGGTGGACGTCTCCGGCCACATCAGGGTCACCGGGGGCTCCGACACCGAACTGGTGGGCGTGCGGCGCGCCGTCGAGCAGGCCGCGCGGGGAGCGGGCATCGGACTGGTGCGGCTGGACCGGGAACAGCTTCCCGGTGTGCTCGCCACCCTGCCGCTGGGAGGTGCCCGCTGATGGCCCGCACGGGACCGGCGGCGCGGATGCCGCGCGGCTTCCTCGGCCCCCGCGGGGGCGGTCACACGATGGACGCGGGCGATCTGGACCTGCTCTCCCTGCCGGTGGGGGACGACGGTGTGGTGATCGGGGACGACGCCGAGGGCCACCCGCAACTGGTGGGATTCCACCGGTCGGTGCCCTACGACGTCCTGCTGATCGGCGGTCTCTGGACGGCCCAGGTCCTGGCCCTGCGGGCGGCGGGTACCGGCGCGCGCGTGGCGGTGGAGACCGGGCGTCCGCAGGAGTGGACCCGCCTCGTCCACGCGGCGGGTGCCGGTCTGGAGTGCATCACCCTGCACGAGGTGGGCCATGTGCCGCCCATGGGTGCCACGGTGGGGAGTCCGGTCCTGGTGGTGCGGGACTGCGGCATGAAGCCCCCGCGGGGCCGCGTGGTCTCGTCCCCCTGGCAGTCGGTCCTGACCCTGCTCCCCTATCTGAGCCCGGTGGGGCCCCGGTTGCTGCGCAGCGCCACCCTGGTGGGCGTGCAGCGGGTGTCTCCGCAGGAGGCCGGGCAGATCGGCCGGATCCTGGGGTTGTCGAGGGCCGAGAGCGACGCCCTGCCGACCCTCGCGGACGGTGTGACGCTGTGGTGTTCGGGGAGTGAGCGCCACTGGGTGATGACCAGCGGCACGGACGCCGAGACGGGCCTGCTGGGCATGGCCCGCCGGATGGAGTGACCTGCCGCCCCGCGCCCCGCCCCGGGTCACGGGGCGGGGCGCGGGGTACGGGACGTCCGTCATCGCGGGCCGGGCGCGGTCCCGGGCCCGGCGCGGCCCGCGCGCCGGGCCCGGTGTCCGGTGAGGCCGTCCGGCGCTGTCAGCCCTTCCCGATGACCAGGAGCAGCTTCTCCGGGGAGCCGCTTGAGGTGCCCGTCACCCGGTCCGAGGCGAGGTAGAAGCGGCCGTCCTCGTACACCGGGAACGGGGAGTAGAAGCCGTTCTCCGCGTCGCGGGCGGCCGCCGGGTTCTGCATCAGTGTCTTCGGCTTGCCGCCCTTGGCGCCGATGCTGACGATCCGGCCGCTCTTCTCATAGGTGGGCCGCTGGTAGGCGATGAGGTTCCCGCCGTCGGTGCGCAGCGGCATCATCGTCAGGTCGTTCCCCGCGGCGGACTTCCACTTCCGCTGGCCGGTGTCCAGGTCGAAGGCGTGGATCTCGTTGTAGCGGCCGAAGCCGTCACCGCTCTGCTTCTTGTCCTCGGTCGGCAGGTAGAACATGTCGTCGCTCGCCGCGACGCCCTGGCAGCCGTCCAGCTTCTGCGACATGATCCGCAGGCCGCAGGCCGGGCGGTAGGTCTCCTTGCCGAGGTCGATCTGCGAGCGGACCTTGCCGTCGCCGCCGATCGCCAGGATGCCGCCGGACTTGTTGTCCTTGTCGGAGAGGGAGACGACGACGGGGTCGGCGGAGAAGATGCTGCTGACGTTGAAACCCTTGGGGGCCTGGTACGTCCACTCGGCCTTGCCGCCGGAGGAGAGCTTCTGGAGCCGGCCGCCCTCGGTGCAGGAGTACGACCGCAGCAGGAACGTCCCGCCGCCCGCGAAGCCGTTGGGGGTGCACCCGCTGACCCGTGCCGTGTCCGTCAGTTCCTTGCCGTCGTCCAGCCGGAACAGAGCCGATCCGCCGAACCAGGAGGAGCCGACGGTGTCGCCGCCGACCGCCACCGTGGTGCCGATGAAGCCGCCGAATCCGCCGCCCTCGGGCAGGGCCTTGTCCCAGAGCTTCTTGCCCTTCTTCAGGTCGATCAGCGCCAGGTGGCTGCACCTGTCCTTCTTCTCGCCCTCGTAGGCGACGGCGACCCTGCCGTCGGACGTGGCGTTGACGGAGGACGCGCAGACGGTGCCGCCGAGTTCGACGGACCACTTCTCCTTGCCCTTCCCGGCGTCATAGGCGGTGACGGATTCCAGCGCGGCCTTCACGGCCGAGCCGTCGGCCAGCCAGAACCCGGGGGTGTCCACGCCGGACTTGGGCACGTCGGGCGCCGGCTTCTGCCACAGCACCTTACCCTCGCCCTCGCCGCCGGAGCCGGTGAGGCCGTCGTCGCCCGGGCGGGAGCCCGCTTCCTCGTCGCCGTCGCCGCCGCCGTCGGTCACGGCGCTGTCGCCGTCCTTGCCACTGCCCTTCTTGCCGGCGCCGGCGGAGGGCTTGCCGCCGTCGTCGTCACCGCCGGAGACGGCGAAGACCGTTCCGCCGACGGCGAGCAGGACCGCGAGGACACTGCCGATGATGACGGCCGTACGCTTCCTGCCCGGACCGCCGGGCGGGGGCGGGGCATGATGGGCGGCGGGTACGCGCCGTACACCGGCTGCTGCGCGTACGGGTTGGGCTGCCCGTAGGGAAGGCCGGGCCGCTGCCCGGGCTGCGGGGGTTCCACGGCCCGGCGGGCGCGCCCTGCGGTACCGGGGCATGGGCGGCGGCTGGTTCGGCGGGGGCCCGGGGCTGGCCGGGCGGCTGGTTCGGGGGTCGGTTCGGCGGCGGAGGCGGCTGCGACATGGTGGGTTCCCTCGTTGGTGGTGCGGTGCGTCGGTGGATACGGGTCGGTGGACGGGCCCGGGCCGCCCGTCCGGCGAGCGGGCGGACGGTCCGACGGGCCGGCGGCACCCGCCCGGTGGGCGGGGCGGGATGAGCGTATGCCGTGCCGGGGCGGGCTTCACCGTCCCGGCGGGCGGCGGCTATTCGTAGGCGACGATCAGGAACTCCTCGGAGCCCGTCAGGGATTCGCAGACGATGAAGAACTGTCCCCGGTCCAGGTACACGTCGAGCGGCGGATGCCGGGGGTAGTAGGCGTCGCGCTCGTTCTCGCTGTCGCTGTCGGGGTGCTGCTGGTACAGCGACGCCTTGCCGGAGTCCGCGTCGAAGCGCAGCAGCCGGCCGCCGCTCTCCCCGGTGGGTTCCGCGTAGCCGATGACGTTGCCGCCGTCGACGTCGACGGGGATCACCGTCCGCTTGTCCCCGGCCGCCGCCGACCACTTGACGTCCCCTGTCGCCAGGTCGAAGGCAGCGAGCCTGTTGAACTCGGTTCCCGCGTCGCTGTCGGTCTCCGCGGGCTTGGTGGGGAGGTAGAGGGTGTCGTCCGCCACCACCGCCGGCGTCTGCCCGTGCGGCGGGACCGGCGCGGCGGGCGCGGGCGGCGCCGGGGGCGGGGCGGGGCGGGCCGAAGGCTCCCGGAGGCCCCGTCCGCTGCACCGGGGCGGCGGTGTCCACGGTCCGGGAACGGCCGGGCCGGACGGTCCGCCGGGCGGAGGAGGTGGCTGGTTCATGCGGTGTTCGGGCTTCCCGGCTCAGAGGTCGTCAGGGGTCATCACAGGTCGTCAGGGATCGTCGGGGTCGTGGTGCGCCGAGAGTGCCCGGCGGCGGCTGCGGTCCCGGCTCCCCGGCGGACCGCGGCCGTGCCGGTGACGACGGTGCCCGGCCGGGCCGTGGTTCCGGGGCGCGGGCGTGTCCTCGCCGGGCTCCGGGGAGGCACCGGTGAGCGCCGGGACCGTCGGCCCGGGGGCGCCGGGGGCGCCGCGGCGTGGCCGGCCCGCCCCGGCGGCGGCCGGCGAGCGGCGGCGAGGGGAGGCGGCCGGTCCGGGCACGCCGGAGGCACCGGCTCCGCGCTCGTCGCATCGCGACCCATGGGACCCGCATCTCCCCCGTGTGCGCGGCCCGTTGGACCGTGCTCTGTCGCCTCGGCCCTCTACTATGCCGTTGGGTACTCCGCACGCATCGTGCGGGTGGGGCGAGTTCCGGCGGGCCCGCCCGGGAGGCCGCCGGGAACGGCGTCGCGGAGGACGGGACGGCGGGGCACGGCACCGTGGGGTCCGGGCGAGGGAGTCACCCTTTGGTGTAGCGAGCGGGGCCGTCCCCGCGCGACGGGGTCCCGGGCGGTCAGGGAGCCGGGACGTCCGGCGGGCCGCGGGGTACGCGCCGAGTCCCCGGTACGGCTCCGGCCGGATTGTGCCCGGGAGTTGGGCGGACCGCCGCGGGGCACGGCGGGTGACGCACGGCCCGTCCGCCGGGCATCACGAAGACACGGGCCACCGGTCCGCGCCGGACGGGCCTGCCGGACACAGGGTCCCGGTGATTAGGCTTGGCCGGGAGTCGGCGGCACAATCTGCGGGCGCGGCCGCCGCGTCATCACGGGGCGCGCCGGTGCGGAGGCCGCTGAAAGGCCGCCGCGGTACGGCCCATGAGGGTGCAACACCACACCAGGAGGCATTGTGAGCAGCGATCGGGACGAGATCCGCGCGGGCGGAACCACACCCGGCGAGGACCCGTCCGACGCGGAGCACGAGCACGAGCAGACGGGCGAGTTCACCATCGACTACACCCCGCCGGCCTGGTACACGCAGAACACACCCGGTGCCCCCGCGGCCGGGGACGACGCGCCGGAGGCCGCCGGGCCGCCGCCGGGCACCGCCGCGCCCGCCCCGGCGGGAACCCCGGCCGCCGGTGTGCCGGGGCTGCCGGCGCACGGCGGATTCGAACCCGCGGACGGGCCCGCCGTCCCCGCCGGGCCCGGCGCCGCCGACCCGGCCCCGCCGCCGGCGGCGCCTCCGCACGCCTCCGTACCGCAGCAGGCCCCGTATCCGCCGCCCGCCGCGGCACCGTCCGTGCCCCGATGCCCCGGCACCCCGGCCCCGCGCCGGATCCCGCGTCCCTCGCGAACGGCCCGGAGGGCGAGGGCCCGGCCGCCGCCGCGCCGGACGCGTCCTCCCCCGGTGCCGCGGACGAGAACGGCGAGGGCGGGGACGAACGTCCGCCGCCCGGCGGCGCCACCATGCGCTTCTCGGCGGCCGCGCTGCGCCAGGAGATCGCCGGCCGCTCCGCCGGGCAGCCGGCGGAGGGAGCAACCGGCGGCGGAGAGGACGCGGAGGGCGGTGACGCGACCGGCCGCGCGGACGAAGGCGCCCCGCCACTGATGCGTCCGGCGGGCCGCGCCCGGCCGAGGACGGAGCCTCCGGCGGCGACGCGCACCCGGACGGCCCGGATCCGGACGGCGCCGGAGCCGCCCGGACGGTGAGTCCTCCGGCACCGCTCCCGCCGGGGCCCGCCCGCCGACCGGCCCGCGCAGCCCGCCCCGGGTGCTCCGCTCGTCCCCCGCAGGTCCCCGGCCCCTGCGGGACCGGGTACGCCGCAGGGCGGGCTGCCACCGCTGCCGCCGTCCTTCCAGGCCGCCGACACGCCCCCGGGCCCGCCGCCCGCTCCGGCCCCGGTTACGGCTATCCGCAGCAGCCCCGGCCGGGCCGCCCCGTACCGCCGCAGCCGGCCGCCCCGTGGCCACCGCACGGGCCCGCGGCGTCCCAGCACCCGCAGGCCGGTTACGGCTACCCGCAGTCGGGAGCCCCGGCCGCGCCCGGCGCGGGGAGGCGGCCGGGCCGCAGCCGCCGGCCCACCAGCCCCAGCCGCCGCAGCAGTACGACCCGGCGGCCGCCCAGGGCGCCCAGCCCGGCTACGGCTACCCGCAGCCCGGCGCCCCCGCGCCCGGCACCGCACCGCAGCAGCCCGCACCGGCCCGGCCGGGAGAGCCGCAGCAGCCGCCGGGCCCGCAGCCGTACCCTCAGGCGGACGCGCCCCCGCCCGCCGCCCAGCCGCAGCAGCAGGGCTACGCCGCCCCGCCCCCGCAGGCCCCGGTGGACCCCGCACCGGCGGCTGGCCGACCGTCAGCCCCGAGGACCGCCGGCAGGCCGCCCACGGCGCACCGCTCGGCTACACGGCCGCCGTGGAGCTCTCCTCCGACCGGCTGCTGCGCAACAACAAGCCGAAGCCCAAGAGCAAGGCCCCGGGCGCCGGTTCGCGGTTCCGTCTCGGCGGCAAGAAGGAGGAGGCGGAGCGGCAGCGGAAGCTGGACCTGATCCGGACACCCGTCCTCTCCTGCTACCGCATCGCGGTGATCAGCCTCAAGGGCGGCGTCGGCAAGACCACGACCACCACCGCCCTCGGCGCGACGCTCGCCACCGAGCGCCAGGACAAGATCCTGGCCATCGACGCCAACCCGGACGCGGGCACCCTCGGCCGCCGCGTCCGCCGGGAGACCGGCGCCACCATCCGGGACCTGGTGCAGGCGATCCCGCACCTCCACAGCTACATGGACATCCGCCGGTTCACCTCGCAGGCGCCCTCCGGCCTGGAGATCATCGCCAACGACGTGGACCCCGCCGTCTCGACGACCTTCAACGACGAGGACTACCGCAGCGCCCTGGACGTCCTGGGCAAGCAGTACCCGATCATCCTCACCGACTCGGGCACCGGCCTGCTCTACAGCGCCATGCGCGGGGTGCTCGACCTCGCCGACCAGCTCATCATCATCTCCACCCCCTCCGTCGACGGGGCGAGCAGCGCCAGCACCACCCTGGACTGGCTCTCCGCGCACGGTTACGCCGAGTTGGTGCAGCGCAGCCTCACCGTCATCTCGGGCGTGCGCGAGACCGGAAAGATGATCAAGGTGGACGACATCGTGGCGCACTTCCGGACCCGCTGCCGGGGCGTCGTGGTGGTCCCCTTCGACGAACACCTGGCCGCCGGCGCCGAGGTGGACCTCGACATGATGCGGCCGAAGACCCGCGAGGCGTACTTCAACCTCTCCGCGCTCGTCGCCGAGGACTTCGTCCGCGCCCAGCAGGAGCAGGGCCTGTGGACACCGAACGGCGGCCCGCCGCCGCAGACCGCCCCGCCGCTCCCCGGCCAGTACCAGCAGGCCCCGTACGGGCAGCAGCCCGGGCAGCCGTACCCCCAGCCGGGCGGGGCACCGCCGCCTCCTCCGCCGGGGCAGCCGGGGGCGCAGCCCCCTCCGCCGCAGCCGGGACAGCAGCCCGGCCAGGCCCCGCCGCAGCCGCCGGCCTGGCCGCAGCAGCCGCAGGGCGGTTACGGCTGGCCGCCCCAGCAGCCCGTGCCGCCGGGGCAGCCGGGCCATCCGCCCCAGCAGTGAACCGGCGCGGTGCCGCCGGCCCCGGACCCCGGGGCCGGCCGGGCCGCGGCCCGGTGAGCCCGGCGGGATACGAGGTCCGCGACAACGGATGAAGGCCCCGGGCGTCCGGGGCCTTCATCCGTTGTCCGTACCGGCGGGTGACCGTATCCGGCCCGGAGCGACGGAATCCGGATCCGCGCTTCGCGGTTCCCCGCCGGGCTGTCCGGCCGCTCCGCGCGCCGGCCCGGGCGGCACCCGGGCGTCACGGGCGCCTCCGCGCCGCGGCCTTCCGCGCCCGGAGACCGGCGGCTCCTCAGGAACGGCCGGCGACGGGGCCCTCCGCGCCGTCGTCCGCGCCGTCCCGCTCCCCGGCGAGCAGGGCCCGGGAGCGTTCGACGTCCTCCGCGATGCCCTCCTTCAGCGCCTCGATCGTCTCGAACCGCCGCTGACCCCGGAGCCGGGCGAGGAACTCCACCGCCACGTGCAGGCCGTACAGATCCAGCCCGATCCGGTCGATGGCGTAGGCCTCGACGGTCCGCTCGGTGCCGCCGAACTGCGGATTGGTGCCGACCGAGATCGCCGCGGGCATCGACTCCCCGTCCGCCTCCAGCCAGCCCGCGTAGACACCGTCGGCCGGGACGGCGGTGTGCGGCAGCGTCTCCACGTTCGCGGTGGGATAGCCCAGTTCGCGGCCGCGCTGCGCACCCCGGACGACCACGCCCTCCACCCGGTGCGGGCGGCCGAGGATCTCGGCGGCACCGGCCACGTCGCCCTCGGCGATGAGCCGCCGGGTGAGGGTGGAGGAGAACGGCTCGCCGCCGCCCGCCTCGCCGCTGACGTACAGATCGACGACCTCGACCTCGAAGTCGTAGTCCCCGCCGAGCTCGGTGAGGAGGGCCACGTCACCGGCGGCGCGGTGGCCGAAGCGGAAGTTGGGCCCCTCCACGACCGCCTTGGCGTGCAGCCGGTCCACGAGGACCTTCACCACGAAGTCGGCGGGCGAGAGCTGGGAGAACTCCTTGGTGAAGGAGAGCACCAGCACGGCGTCCACGCCCAGCCCGGCCATGAGTTCGGCGCGCCGGTGGTGCGGTGCCAGCAGCGGCGGGTGGCTGCCCGGCCGGACGACCTCGCTGGGGTGCGGGTCGAAGGTGACGACGACCGCCGGGACGCCCAGCTCGCGGGCGCGCTCCACCGCCCGCCCGATGATCAGCTGGTGCCCCCGGTGCACGCCGTCGTAGGAGCCGATGGTGACGACGCTGCGCCCCCAGTCCTCGGGGATCTCCTCCAGACCACGCCAGCGCTGCACTGTGACCGCTCCTCGCCCGAATGTGTGAACCCGTGGTGTGTGCCGTCGTGTGAACGGCGTCCGCGGTACCTGTCGGTATCCGCGGGTCCAAGACTGCCATGCCGGGTGACCGTGCCCGCCATCGGCACCGGGAGCGGGGGCGGGCCGGTTCCGGGCGCCCGGGCCGGCCGCCCGGTGAACGCGCCCCCTCGCACTCCCCCGGTTCACTCCAAGTGCCTCCCCGCGCGGGTGAGCGGGCCGGGTGCCGTGGACAGAGATCAGCCGGGAGGGGGACCGTGGATCGGGCGGGCGCGCAGCCATCGCGCCGCCCGCTCCACGGTGGGCCGTCCCCGGTCTTCCGAGCCGCGAGCCGGGGCGGCGTGCACGGCGCCGTGCGCCACCGCGAGCGCCCCGAACCGCGCCACCGTCCGGGGCACCGTCCGCAGCGGCACCTCCGCAGCCGTCACCGTCCGCGACCGCTGCCGTCCGTGCCGCGTCCCCGCGAGCGTCACCCCCCGCGCCACCGTCCCGCGGGCGTCACCGCCCGGGCCGGCCGTCCGCGTCAGGCGAAGACGGCCAGGCTCTTCGCCTTGCCCCGTGCGCCCTCCACCAGGGCCAGGAAGCGCCCGTCCGGGCCGAAGACGGCCGTCGGGCGTCCCTCGGCGAGGCCGGGGGCGTCCAGGCGCACGCCGTTCGACAGCAGCCGGGCCTGCTTCTCGTCCACGTCCCAGCGCGGGAAGGCCGCCGCCGCGGCCTCGGCGAGCGGCATCACCGGCAGGCCGTTGACCGCTTCTCCGGCCGCGTCCACCGCCGTCTGGAGCTCCTCCAGGGTGTGCGCGGCGTCCAGCCCGTACGGCCCGACGCGGGTGCGCCGCAGAGCCGTGAGATGGCCGCCGGTGCCCAGGGCCGCGCCGAGGTCGCGGGCGAGGGCGCGCACATAGGTGCCGGAGGAGCAGACCACGGTGACGTCCGCGTCCAGCACGGCCGTGCCGTCGTCCGCGACGGCCGCCCGGACGGTCCGCACGGTGAAGACCGGCACGCTGACGGGGCGGGCCGCCAGTTCGAACTCCTCGCCCTCGCGCGCCCGCTTGTAGGAGCGCTTGCCGTCCACCTTGATCGCGCTGACCTTGGACGGCACCTGCAGGATCTCGCCGGTCAGGCGGGCGACGGCGGCTTCGAGGGCCACCCGGCCCTCCCCCGCCGCCTCCGTGGCGCCGGGCGGCAGGCCGGTGGTGCCCGCCGAGGCGGTGACCTCGCCCTCCGCGTCGTCCGTCACGGTCGTCTGGCCGAGCCGGACGGTGGCGGTGTACTCCTTGTCGGTCAGCGCGAGGTGACCGAGCAGCCGGGTGGCCCGGCCGATGCCGATGAGCAGCACGCCGGTGGCCATCGGGTCGAGCGTTCCGGCGTGCCCGACCCGGCGGGTACGGGCCATGCCGCGCAGCCGGGCCACGACGTCGTGCGAGGTGTGCCCGGCCGGCTTGTCCACGACGACCAGGCCGTCGGCTGCCGCGATACGGGGGGCGCGCCGCGCGGCACGCCCCCCGGTGTCCTTGTCCGTCATGCCCGCGGAGCGCCCTCGCCGCCGTTCTCGCGCCCGGCCGCGCCGCCGGGCTCCTCCTCGCCGAGGTCGTCGTCCTCGAACCCCTCATCCGGCTTGCGGTACGGGTCGGGCCCGCCCGCGTAGTCGGCACCCGTGGCGGTCTCCCGCACCTGCTCGTCCTGGGCGCGGGCCCGGGCGAGCAGGTCGTCGATGGTGCGGGCGTTGTCCGGCAGGGCGTCCGGCACGAAGGTCAGGCTCGGCGTGTGGCGCACACCGGTCTGCCGGCCCACCTCGGAGCGGAGCACGCCCTTGGCGCTCTCCAGTGCCGCGGCGGAGGCCGCGCGCTCCTCGTCGTCGCCGTAGACCGTGTAGAAGACCGTGGCCTCCCGCAGGTCGCCGGTGACCCGGGCGTCCGTGATCGTGACGAACCCCAGTCGCGGATCCTTGATGCGGCGGTCCAGGGTCTCCGCGACCACGACCTGGATGCGATCGGCCAGCTTGCGGGCCCGCGCGTTGTCGGCCATCGGTCCGTCTCCTTCTTGTCTTCCGGCATCTTGCTTCGGCGGCTGCGTCGCCGCCCCC
This sequence comes from Streptomyces sp. MNU89, assembly GCF_020982505.1. NCBI lineage: Bacteria > Bacillati > Actinomycetota > Actinomycetes > Kitasatosporales > Streptomycetaceae > Streptomyces > Streptomyces sp. MNU89. Next base: position 2,013,681 of record NZ_JAJKLL010000001.1, read on the forward strand.
GTCGGCGCGTCACGACGCGCTCAGTCGTCGTCCTCGCCGTGGAACCGCCGCCGTACCGACAGCAGCTCCACCTCCGGCCGGGCGGCGACGAGGCGCTCGCACCGGTCCAGTACGTCCGTGAGGTGCCCCGTGTCCCCGGAGACGGCCGCCAAACCGATCCTGGCCCGGCGGTGCAGATCCTGGTCGCCGGTCTCCGCGGCGCTGACGGCGTACTTGCGCTGCAGCTCGGCGACGATCGGGCGGACGACGGAGCGTTTCTCCTTGAGCGACCGCACATCGCCCAGGAGCAGATCGAAGGACAGCGTCCCTACATACATGGAGTACAGGTCACGCCACCTGCGGGGCCTCGGGTGTGGTCACCGCCCCGGCCGCCGGCGGGGCGGCGGGGGACAGAAGAACCGTACACGCAACGGCCGGGGCCGATCGACGGAGATTTCCCTCCGCCGACCGGCCCCGGTTCTGCCGTGGGGATCAGCCGCGCGGCTTCTCCCGCATCTCGTACGTCGCGATGACGTCGTCGACCTTGATGTCGTTGTAGCTGCCGAGGTTGATACCGCCCTCGAAGCCCTCACGGATCTCGGTGACATCGTCCTTGAAGCGGCGGAGGCCCGCGATGGTGAGGTTCTCCGCGATGACCTTGCCGTCCCGGATGAGACGCGCCTTGGTGTTGCGGCGCACCTCGCCGGAGCGGACCAGGACACCCGCGATGTTGCCGAGCTTGGAGGAGCGGAAGACCTCGCGGATCTCCGCCGTACCGAGCTCGACCTCTTCGTACTCGGGCTTCAGCATGCCCTTCAGGGCCGCCTCGATCTCCTCGATGACCTGGTAGATCACCGAGTAGTACCGGACGTCCACGCCCTCGCGCTCGGCCATCTGCGTGGCACGCCCCTCGGCGCGCACGTTGAAGCCGATGACGATGGCGTCGGAGCCGGTCGCCAGGTCGATGTCGGTCTCGGTGACCGCACCCACACCGCGGTGCAGGATGCGCAGGTCGACCTCTTCGCCGACGTCGAGCTGGAGCAGCGAGGACTCGAGAGCCTCCACCGAACCGGACGCGTCGCCCTTGATGATGAGGTTGAGCTGCTGCACCTCGCCGGCCTTGAGCACCTTGTCGAGGTCCTCGAGGGACACCCGGCGGGTGCGCTTGGCGAAGGCCGCGTTGCGCTCGCGCGCCGCGCGCTTCTCGGCGATCTGGCGGGCCGTGCGGTCCTCGTCGACGACGAGGAAGTTGTCGCCGGCGCCCGGGACGTTGGTGAGACCCAGGACCAGGACGGGGGTCGACGGACCCGCTTCCTCGATCGTCTTGCCCGTGTCGTCGTGCATCGCCCGGACACGGCCGTAGGCGTCGCCGACCACCATCGTGTCGCCGACCCGCAGGGTGCCGCGCTGGACGAGCACGGTGGCCACGGCGCCGCGGCCGCGGTCGAGGTGCGCCTCGATCGCGATGCCCTGCGCCGACTGCTCCGCGTTGGCGCGCAGGTCGAGCGCGGCGTCCGCGGTGAGGACGACGGCCTCCAGCAGGTCCTCGATGTGCAGGCCCTGCTTGGCGGAGATGTCGACGAACATGGTGTCGCCGCCGTACTCCTCGGCCACGAGGCCGTACTCGGTCAGCTGACCGCGCACCTTCGCCGGGTCCGCGCCCTCGACGTCGATCTTGTTGACCGCGACCACGATCGGCACCTCGGCGGCCTTGGCGTGGTTCAGCGCCTCGACCGTCTGCGGCATCACGCCGTCGTTCGCCGCGACCACGAGGATCGCGATGTCGGTGGACTTGGCACCGCGGGCACGCATGGCGGTGAACGCCTCGTGACCCGGGGTGTCGATGAAGGTGATCTTGCGCTCTTCACCGTTGACCTCGGTGGAGGCCTGGTAGGCACCGATGTGCTGGGTGATGCCGCCGGCCTCGCCCGCGATGACGTTCGTCTTGCGGATCGCGTCGAGCAGGCGGGTCTTGCCGTGGTCGACGTGACCCATGACGGTCACCACCGGCGGACGCGCGACGAGCATCTCCTCGCCGCCCTCGTTCTCGCCGAACTCGATGTCGAAGGACTCGAGAAGCTCGCGGTCCTCCTCCTCCGGGCTGACGATCTCGACGGTGTAGTTCATCTCGTCACCGAGCAGCTGCAGCGTCTCGTCCGAGACCGACTGCGTGGCGGTGACCATCTCGCCGAGGTTGAGCATCACGGCGACGAGCGACGCCGGGTTGGCGTTGATCTTCTCCGCGAAGTCGGTGAGGGAGGCACCACGCGACAGGCGGACGGTCTGTCCGTTGCCGCGCGGAAGCATCACGCCGCCGACCGACGGGGCCTGCATGGCCTCGTACTCCTGGCGCCTCTGCCGCTTCGACTTGCGGCCGCGCCGCGCCGGGCCGCCGGGACGGCCGAAGGCGCCCTGCGTTCCGCCACGGCCGCCGGGACCACCCGGACGGCCACCGAAGCCGGGACGGCCGCCGAAGCCGCCGGGACCACCGGGACGGCCGGCGAAACCGCCGCCACCGCCACCGGGACGACCGCCGCCGCCACCGCCGGGACGGCCGGCGAAGCCGCCGCCACCGCCGCCGGGACGACCGGCACCGCCGGGACGGCCGCCGCCACCGGGGCCGCCCGGACCGCGTCCGCCCGGACCCGGGCGGGGGCCCGCGGCCGGACGCTGCGGCATCATGCCGGGGTTCGGGCGCGCGCCGCCGCCGGGACGGGGACCGCCCGCACCGGCCTGGCCGCCCTGCGGACGGGGCATGCCGCCCGGCGAGGGACGGGCACCGCCCGGAGCCTGCGGACGGGGACCGCCGCCGGCACCCTGCGGACGCGGGGCGCCGCCGGGAGCCTGACCGCCGGGACGCGGGGCGCCACCGGGACGCGGGGCCGGACGGGCCATGCCCGTGCTGCCGCCGGAGGTGAAGGGGTTGTTGCCCGGACGCGGGCCGCTGCGGCCGCCGGGACGGCCGGCCTGGCCGCCACCGGGACGGGCACCGGGACGCGGCGCCTGGTCACGGCCGCCCTGACCCTGGTCGCGGCCCTGGCCGGGAGCGGCCGGACGGGCCGGACGCGGGCCGGGAGCGGACGCGGGCTTGGGTGCGGGCGCCGACGGGGCGCGGTGAACTCCGGAGCCGCGGGGGCCGCCGGGCGGGCTTCGGCGCCGGGGCCTTGGGGGCGGCGCGGGACGCGGGCCCGGGGCGGGCGCCGCGGGCGGCTTCGGGCCGGGAGCGGCCGGAGGCCGCGGACCCGGGGCGGGAGCCGCCTGGACCCGGCTGCGGGGCAGCCGGACGGGCCGCCGCGCGCGGGGTGGGCGCGGACGGCTTGGAGGGCGCCGCCTTGCGGGGCGCCGCGGGCTTGCCCGCGGCACGGCCGGAGCCGTTGCCCTGCTGGAAAGCGTCGGTCAGTTTGCGTACAACGGGCGCCTCGATCGTGGAGGACGCCGAACGGACGAATTCGCCAAGTTCTTGGAGCTTGGCCATGACGACCTTGCTCTCGACTCCGAACTCCTTGGCGAGTTCGTATACCCGGACCTTTGCCACTTCGCTCCTTCTGGTCCGGGTTCCGCCGGACCGTCGCTACTTCATGGGCGTACTCATCGCGTACTCATCGAGTGCTCATCGCAATCTCGACCTACTTCCGACTCGCGAGGTACCTGACCGCACGGTTTCCCGTGCCGTTCTCTTACGGTTGTGCCTGTCTCTTACGGTCGCGCCTGTGCGGCCCGCCGTTCGAGGAACGCCCGCACCGCATCGGTGCCGAGCGGTCCCGGGTCCCGGAAGGCCCGGGGAAAGGCCCGGCGGCGGACCGCCGGGTCGAGACAGGCCTGGGTGGGGTGCAGATACGCACCCCGACCGGGCAGCGTACCGCGTGGATCGGGCACGCACTCGCCCCCGACCACCGCGATACGCAGCAGATCGCCTTTGGCCGCACGCCGACGGCAGCCCACGCAAGTGCGCTCGGGGCACGCCTGGGCATGCGTCCGGCCAGACGTCCTCAAGTCTACCTCCCCGCGTCGGCGTCACCCCTTCCAGGGTAAGGACTGCGCAGTGGTCCGCTGTTCCCCCGGCCGAGCACCGCGGGCCGTGGCTGTGGCCACGCCCCGTGGCCGGCCGCCGGCAGCCCGGCGCCGGCCCCGTACGCCCGCGGCCCGCTCAGTCCTCCCGGCCGTCCTGCTGCTCGGTGTCGGGTCGGATGTCGATCCGCCAGCCCGTGAGCCGCGCGGCGAGGCGGGCGTTCTGGCCCTCCTTGCCGATGGCCAGGGAGAGCTGGTAGTCGGGGACGGTGACGCGGGCGGACCGCGCCGCCATGTCCACGACCTCGACCTTGCTGACCCGGGCCGGCGACAGCGCGTGCGCCACCAGCTCCGCCGGGTCGTCCGACCAGTCCACGATGTCGATCTTCTCGCCCTGCAGTTCCGCCATCACGGCGCGGACGCGGCCGCCCATCGGGCCGATGCAGGCGCCCTTGGCGTTCAGCCCGGAGCGGGTGGACCGGACGGCGATCTTGGTGCGGTGGCCGGCCTCGCGGGCGATGGCGGCGATCTCCACCGAGCCGTCCGCGATCTCCGGCACCTCCATGGCGAAGAGCTTCTTCACCAGGTTGGGGTGGGTCCGCGAGAGCGTCACGGACGGGCCGCGCACCCCCTTGGCCACCCGGACGACATAGCTGCGGAGCCGGGCGCCGTGGGAGTAGTCCTCCCCCGGGACCTGCTCCTGCACCGGCAGGATCGCCTCCAGCCGGCCGATGTCGACCAGGACGTTCTTCGGGTCCTTGCCCTGCTGCACGACGCCCGCGACGACATCGCCCTCACGGCCCGCGTACTCGCCGAAGGTGATCTCCTCCTCGGCGTCCCGGAGCCGCTGCAGGATGACCTGCTTGGCGGTGGTCGCCGCGATCCGGCCGAAGCCCGAGGGGGTGTCGTCGAACTCCTGCGGCTCGGTGCCCTCGTCGACGTCCTCCGGGTCCTCCTTCGCCCAGACCGTCACATGCCCGTTCTCGCGGTCGAGTTCGACGCGTGCGCGGCGGCGGCTTCCCTCGGTGCGGTGGTAGGCGATGAGGAGAGCCGACTCGATCGCCTCGACCAGCAGGTCGAAGGAGATCTCCTTCTCCCGCACCAGACCCCGCAGGGCACTCATGTCGATGTCCACGGCTACGCCTCCTCCTGGTTCTCGTCCGCACCGGCCGCGGTGACGCGCCCGTCGGCCTTGCGATTGAACTCGATCTCCACGCGTGCCCTGTCGATCTCACCGAAGGCGAGCCGCCGGGTGGTGGGCTTGCGCCCCTTCACCCCGGGCACTTCCAGATCGAGTCCGTCCTCGTCGGCGGAGAGGATCCGGGCGGTGAACTCGCTCCCGTCGGCGAGCCTGGCCTTGATCAGCCGGCCCGTGGCACGGCGGTAGTGGCGCAGTTCGGTCAGCGGGCGGTCGGCACCGGGAGAGGTGACCTCGAGGCGGTAGGCCGCCTGCCCCATGGCGTCGGTCTCGTCGAGTTTCTCGGAGACCGCGCGGCTCAGTTCCGCGCAGGTGTCCAGCAGCACGCCCGTGTCGGAGTCCACGACGATCCGGAGGACCCGCATCCGGCCGACGGGGGTCACCTCGATCTCTTCCAGGTCCAGGTCTCGCGCGGCGACCAGCGGTTCGAGCAGTCCGCGCAGCCTCTCGCTCTGGGTGGTGCTCATCCGGGTGACTCCTCGGCCGCGTGTGCTGTTGTCTGGAGATCGCGTGTCGGACCACAGAGTATCCGGTCGCGGAGGGTGTCGTGTCCGCCTCCCGGAGGGCCGCGGTGGTGCCGCGCCCGACCGGTCGGCAATTCGGAAGCCGAACGCGGGTACGCTCAAGACGGCCGATCAAGGACGCGTGCGCCCGCCCGTTCCGCCCGGCCCCTCCCCAGCTCGACCGCGGCTCCCCGCACGACCCCAGGATGTGACCGTGCCGCCCACCACGCCGTCGCGAGCCCTGTCCGGGCCCCGCAGAAGGAGTCTGTTCGCCGGGGCCCTCGCCGCCGGGCCCGGTGCCCTCCTGCTGTCCGCGTGCTCCGGGGGCGGCACGGCAGGGGAGGGCGGCAAGCCCGACGCGGCGGACCGGCGGCTGCGCGAACGGTCCGCGCGGGAGTCCCGGGACCTGCTGCTGCGGTACGACGCCACCGCCGCCACCCACCCGGAGCTGGCGGAAGTCCTCGCCCCCCTGCGGGCGGAGACCGCGCTGCACGCCACGGCCTTCGAGGCCGGGGACCGCTCCGCCTCCCCTCGGCGTCACCCCGGTCCGGCGCCCCGGTCCCGGAGGGCCCCGGCGTACCGCCGCCCGCGCCGTCCCCGGCCCGGTCCCCGGACGCCCCGCCGGACCCGGACGCGCCCCGGGCGCCGGAGGTACCGGGGAAGCCCGCCGAGGCCCTCAGGGCACTGGCCGGGGCGGAGCGCCGCACCGCCGACGCCCGGACCGCGGCCCTCTCCCGCGCGGAGCCGGAGCTGGCCCGGCTGCTCGCCTCGGTCGCCGCGTCCGGCGCGGCCCACGCCTATCTGCTGAACGAGGCCGCCTGATGACGCGGGTGCGCCACGGGGCCCGGCTGCGGCCGGGCCCGGCACGGGCCGCGCTCCCGGGCGGCCCGCGGCAGACGTCCCGCCCGTCCGCCCCCGGTCCGCGAGCTGCCGGGCCCCTCCCGGAAGGCAGAGCCGCATGACCACCGCACGGACCGCACCCGCGACGGCGATGCCCCGCCCGAGGGCGTCCTCGGCGCCGCGCAGCACGCCCTGCGCGCGGAGCACGCCGCCGTCTACGGCTACGGGGTCGTCGGCGGCCGGATCGGCGAGGAGCGGCGCGAGGAAGCACGCGAGGGGCACGACGCCCACCGCGCGCGCCGCGACGCGCTGCACCGCACGGTCCGCGACCTGGGCGGTGAGCCGGAGGCGTCCGCCGCCGCCTACGCGCTGCCCTTCCCGGTGCCGGACGCGGCCGCGGCGGTGCGGCTGGCCGCCGAGTTGGAGGACCGGGTGGCGGCCGTCTACGCCGATCTCGTCCGGGCCTCCGAGGGCGGGCTGCGCCGGGAGGCGGCGGGTGCGCTGCGGGAGGCGGCGGTCCGGGCGGTGCGGTGGCGGGGCGGCAGCGTAGCCTTCCCTGGTCTCGCCGAGCGCTCGGCGCCGGCCGGGCCCACGGGCGGCGCGACGGGCGACGGACCGGCGAGCGGTGACGCGAGCGAGCTCTGACCGCCGCGCCCGTGCGGCCGGCGGCGCGGTACGCGGTGAGGCGACGGCGATGGTGACGGCGACGGAAGGGGACGGACCGGGCATGGCTTCCGCAGCACGGCCCGAGGAGGGCACTCCGCTCGGACCGCCGCCGCGTCTGACACGGGCACTGGAGGAGACGGACGCCGAGGGCACCGGCCGGAAGTGGCTGGAGGACCTGCCGGGGCTGGCCCGGGACGCCCTGCGGCGCCGGGAGCTGACCCCCGAGCGGGTGCAGGAGCCCGGCGGCCGCAGCAGCCTGCTGGTGCTGGTGCGGCGCGCGGACGGCGGCAGGGCCGCCCTGAAGCTGGTGGCCCCCGGCACGGACGCCGCGGCGCAGCGCGCGGCGCTGGCGCACTGGGACGGCTTCGGCGCCGTACGGCTGCTGGAGGCGGACGACGCGGCCGGTGCCCTGCTCCTGGAGCGGCTGCACGGCGAGGTGTCGCTCAGCTCGCTCCCCGAGGCCAAGGCCCTGCTGGAGGCGGCGGGCACGGTACGGCGGCTGTGGACGGAGCCGGGCGGCGGGTATCCGTATCCCTCGGTGGCGGACCGCACCGCGCGGGCGGCGGAGCTGCTGCGCACGGCGGCGGACGAGCCCTCGGCGGCCGAGGTCCGGCCGCTCGCCGAACAGGCGCTGGCGGCCCGCGCGGAGCTGACGGCCACCGAACCGGAGCGGCTGCTGCTGCACGGCCGGTTCCGGGAGGGCAAGGTCCTGGCGGGCGAACGCGCCCCGTGGCTGGCGGTCGGCCCCGATCCGCTGGTGGGCGAGCGCGCCTACGATCTGGCCCTGCCCGTCCGGGACCGGCTGGAGGACCTGGTGGCCGCTCCGGGCGGGGCGGCCGCCGCCCGCCGAAGGCTGGGCAGGCTGGCGGACTCCCTGGAGGTCGACCGGGACCGGCTGCGCGGCTGGACGGTCTTCCGCGCGGTGGCGGACGGCCTGCCGGCCCTGGCCCGCGGCCACCGGCGGGGCGCTCTCCTCCTGGAGTTCGCCGGCTGGCTCTGACCGGGCCGCGCCCCGGAGCGCGGGCTCCGGGGCGCGGCGGTGTGCGCTGCGGCGAGTGCGCTGCCGCGTGGGGTGCGGTCAGCCGCTGAGGCGGGCCAGGGCCTCGTCGACCGTCAGTTCCTCGCGCTCGCCGGTGCGGCGGTCCTTGAGCTCGACCACGCCCTCGCCGGCCCGGCGGCCCGCGACCAGGATCACCGGAACGCCGATCAGCTCGGCGTCGGTGAACTTCACGCCCGGGGAGACGCCCGCCCGGTCGTCCACGAGCACCCGCACCCCGGCGGAGTGCAGCTTCTCGGCGACCTCCAGGGCCAGTTCGGTCTGCTTGGCCTTGCCGGCGGCGACGATGTGGACGTCGGCCGGGGCGATCTCGGCGGGCCAGCACAGGCCCTTGTCGTCGGCGGTCTGCTCGGCGAGAGCGGCCACGGCGCGGGAAACGCCGATGCCGTAGGAGCCCATGGTGACCCGGACCGGCTTGCCCTCGCGGCCGAGGACGTCGAGCTGGAAGGCGTCGGCGTACTTGCGGCCGAGCTGGAAGATGTGGCCGATCTCGATGGCGCGGTCGATCTGCAGGCCGGTGCCGCACTTCGGGCAGGGGTCGCCGGGCTCGACGACGACCACGTCGAGGTACTCGTCCACCTCGAAGTCGCGGCCGCAGACGACGTTGCGGGCGTGCCTGCCCTCCTTGTTGGCGCCGGTGATCCAGCTGGTGTTCGCGGCCACGCGGGGGTCCGCGATGTAGCGGAAGGCGCTGCCGGCCATGCCCTGCGGGCCGACGTAGCCGCGGACCAGGTCGGGGCGGTCGGTGAAGTCCTCGGCCGTCACCAGCTCCACGACGGCCGGGGCCAGGTGCTCGCCGAGCTTGCCGAGGTCCACCTCGCGGTCGCCGGGGACACCGACGGCCGTGATCTTGCCGTCCACCTTGACGAGCAGATTCTTGAGGGTGGCGGAGGCGGGCACGCCCAGGAACTCGGCGAGGGTCTCGATGGTGGGGGTGTCGGGGGTGTCCAGTTCCTCGACGGCCGGGTGGTCCGCGGGCTCCACCGGGGGCACCACGGTGGTGACGGCCTCGGTGTTGGCCGCGTAGTCGCAGGCCGGGCAGTCGACGAAGGTGTCCTCGCCGGCGGCGGCCGGGGCGAGGAACTCCTCCGAGGCCGAGCCGCCCATGGCGCCGGAGACGGCGGAGACGATGCGGTAGTCCAGGCCGATGCGCTCGAAGATCCGGGTGTACGCCTCGCGGTGCAGCCGGTATGCCTCGGCCAGGCCCTCGTCGTCGGTGTCGAAGGAGTACGAGTCCTTCATCAGGAACTCGCGGCCGCGCAGCACGCCGGAGCGGGGGCGCGCCTCGTCCCGGTACTTGGTCTGGATCTGGTAGAGCACGACCGGCAGGTCCTTGTAGGACGTGCACTGGTCCTTGACCGTGAGGGTGAAGATCTCCTCGTGGGTGGGGCCGAGGAGGTACTCGGCGCCCTTGCGGTCCTTCAGCCGGAACAGCAGGTCCCCGTACTCCTCCCAGCGGCCGCTGGTCTCGTACGGCTCCTTGGGCAGCAGGGCGGGGAGCAGCACCTCCTGGGCGCCGATGGCGTCCATCTCCTCGCGGACGACCCGCGAGACGTTCTCCAGGACCTTCTTGCCCAGCGGCAGCCAGGTCCAGATTCCGGCGGACGCACGGCGGACGTACCCGGCGCGGACCAGCAGCTTGTGGCTGAGGGTCTCGGCATCGGCCGGGTCGTCGCGCAGCGTCTTGAGCATCATCCGGGACATGCGCTGGACCATGAGGTTCTCTCCTGCGTGGAATAAGTGATTGCCCTGGAGGCTACCGAAAAGCGGGGCCCGCCGAGGACGGCGGCCGTCCGCCGCTAGCGGTGCAGCGGCAGCGGGGCGCCCATCACCGCGTACGGGCTGGGGGCGCTCGGGAAGTAGACGGGGCGGGCGAGGTCCCGGTAGCCCAGCGACCGGTAGAGGCCGCGGGCGGGGCTGTCGGCGTCGATCGCCGAGAGGAGGCTCCGCGGCTCGGTGGCGGCGTCGGTGAGGACGGTGATCAGCCGGCGGCCGATGCCGCGCTTCTGGTGGCCGGGGAGGACGTGCAGTTCGGTGACGACGAAGGCGTCGTCGAGCCAGGCCTCCCGGCCCTCGCGGCGCAGATACGGTTCGACGACCGTGGACCACCAGTGGCCGCGGTCGTTGGGCATCCCGTAGGCGAAGCCGACGAGGCGGCCGTCCGGGGCGGTGGCGCCCAGCGCGCGGGCGCCGCGGCTGGTCATGTGGCGCAGGACGATGTGCCGCCGTACGCCGACCTCCTCGTCGGTGAGCCCGAAGGCGAGGGCTTGCACGGCCAGCGCGTCGTCCACCCGCGCGATCAGGTCGAGCGGGCCGACCACGACGTCATCCATGGCGGCGAGACTACTCAAAAGAGCACGCTCATGAACGCGCCGGTCTCCCGGAAGCCGACGCGCCGGTAGGCCGCGCGGGCCGCGGTGTTGAAGTCGTTGACGTAGAGGCTGGCGAGCGGCGCGACGTCGGCGAGGGCGTAGCGCAGCACGGCGGCCATACCGGTCTCGGAGAGCCGGCGGCCGCGGAACTCCGGGGCCACCCAGACGCCCTGGATCTGGCAGGCCCGGTCGGTGGCCGCGCCGATCTCGGCCTTGAAGACCACCCGGCCGCCCTCGATGCGCGCGAAGGACCGGCCGGCGGAGACCAGTTCGGCGACCCGGGCCTGGTAGAGCAGCCCGCCGTCCCCGGCGAGCGGGGAGACGCCGACCTCCTCGGTGAACATCGCCACGCAGGCGGGCATGACGATGTCCATCTCGTCCTTCCGGACGCGCCGGACGTAGGGGTCGGGGGCGATGTCCGGGGGCACCGCGGAGGCGACCATCAGGGGCTGGCAGGGGCGGACCTCCCGGGCGGGGCCCCAGCTCGGCTCCAGCAGCGACCAGAGCAGGGCGGTGGCCTCGGCGGGGCCGACGATCGAGGAGCAGCGGCGGCCGGCGCGGCGGGCGCGTTCGGCGAAGGCGCGGACGGCCTCGGGACCGGCCTCCACGAGGACGAGGTTGGCGCCGGCGTAGGCGAGGGATTCCAGGCGGCCGTCGGCGTACCAGCCCCACATCTCGCCGCCGAGCCGCCAGGGGTCGAGGCCGGCGGCCTGGACCCGGGCGGCGACGAAGGCGTTGGTGACCGGGTCGCGGTCGAGCACCGCGAGGGTGGCGTCGAGATCACCGGGGCCGAGGACCCTGGTGGTCGTCTGGGTCAACACGTGTCGGGGCCTCACCGTCTGCTGCTGCGTCGTTCCGGGGCGACCCCTGGTGCGTCGGGGTGGGCGTCACGCCCCGGGGTCCGTCTGTCCCGTCCTCGGGACGGGCCCTGGCCCCCAGCCGCACTGTACCTCCCCCGTTCCCGGGCCACCCGGTGTGCCCGGTGAACGGGCGGACGGCGGCCGCGGGGTGCCGGGTCGGACCGGTGCGGCCGCGCCGGTCCGGACCGGGGGACCTTCCCGGGTCCTGTCCTCCGTCTGGGCCGCGGCACCGGCTTCCAAACTCCGGCCGCCCGGGAAAACCGGAATCCGCGACGGCCGGTGCCCCCGCCGGGGGTCCGGCGGGGGCACGGGCGGATGTCCGGTGTACGGGCGCTGCGGCCGTTCCGGGTGCTTGCGGGTGTTCCGCGGAAGGGTCAGCCGGCGGCGGTGACGACGGGTTCGCCGGAGGCGATGCCGTCCTTCTCCATCTGCTCGGCGATCTTCATGGCCTCGTCGATCAGGGTCTCCACGATCTTCGATTCGGGCACCGTCTTGATGACCTCGCCCTTGACGAAGATCTGGCCCTTGCCGTTGCCGGACGCCACGCCGAGGTCCGCCTCCCGGGCCTCGCCCGGGCCGTTCACCACGCAGCCCATCACGGCGACGCGGAGCGGGACCTCCATGCCCTCCAGACCGGCGGTGACCTCCTCCGCCAGCTTGTAGACGTCCACCTGGGCCCGGCCGCAGGAGGGGCAGGAGACGATCTCCAGCCCGCGCTGCCGCAGTCCAAGCGACTCCAGGATCTGGTTGCCGACCTTGATCTCCTCGACCGGCGGCGCGGAGAGCGAGACCCGGATGGTGTCGCCGATGCCCTCGCTCAGCAGCGCGCCGAAGGCGACCGCGGACTTGATGGTGCCCTGGAAGGCGGGGCCGGCCTCGGTGACACCCAGGTGCAGCGGGTAGTCGCACCGGGCCGCGAGCTGACGGTAGGCGTTGATCATGACGACCGGGTCGTTGTGCTTGACCGAGATCTTGATGTCGCGGAAGCCGTGTTCCTCGAAGAGGGAGCACTCCCAGAGCGCCGACTCGACCAGCGCCTCCGGGGTGGCCTTGCCGTACTTGGCCAGCAGCCGCTTGTCCAGCGAGCCGGCGTTCACGCCGATGCGGATCGGCGTGCCCGCGTCGGAGGCCGCCTTGGCGATCTCCTTGACCTTGTCGTCGAACTGGCGGATGTTGCCCGGGTTCACCCGGACCGCCGCGCAGCCCGCGTCGATCGCCGCGAAGACGTACTTGGGCTGGAAGTGGATGTCGGCGATCACCGGGATCTGCGACTTCCTGGCGATGACGGGCAGCGCCTCGGCGTCGTCCTGCGAGGGGCAGGCGACCCGGACGATCTGGCAGCCGGACGCCGTCAGCTCGGCGATCTGCTGCAGGGTGGCGCCGATGTCCGCCGTCACGGTCGTCGTCATCGACTGAACCGACACCGGCGCGTCACCGCCGACCGGCACCGAGCCGACGTGGATCTGCCGGCTCACCCGGCGGTCCGCCAGTTTGATCGGAACGGACGGCATTCCCAGCGAAATCGCAGTCATCTGCGTGCAACCCCAACGTATGGCTTCTGGCCCGGGAGACAGGCGGGCTCCGGGTCCGAGATTACGGCACGCGCGGGGATGCGGCCGCCGCGGCCTCCCGCGCGGCGCGCGGACGGGGGACGGCCGGGAGGGGATGCCCCCGGCCGTCCGCGGGCCCGCGCGGGGCGGCCCGTCAGGAGATCCGGACGGGGTTGACCAGGTCGGCCATGAGGACCAGCAGGGTGAAGCAGATGAAGATCCCGGCGACCACATAGGCGACCGGCATCAGCTTGGCGACGTCGAAGGGGCCCGGGTCCGGGCGCCGGAAGAGCCGGGCCGTGTGCCGCCGCACCGACTCCCACAGCGCTCCCGCGATGTGGCCGCCGTCGAGCGGCAGCAGCGGCAGCATGTTGAAGAGGAAGAGCGACAGGTTGAAGCCCGCGACGAGGAAGAGCATGGTCGCGACCTGCTGCTGTGGCGGGATGTCCAGGTTGAACACCTCGCCGCCGACGCGGGCGGCGCCGACGACGCCCATCGGGGAGTCCGGCTCGCGCTCGGCGTCGCCGAAGGTGGCGTCCCAGAGCGCGGGGATCTTCGAGGGCAGGGCGATCAGGGCCTCCACACCATTGGTGAGCATGTCGCCCATGCGCTCGACCGACTGGCCGAAGGTCTGCTGGACCACCCCGGTGGCGGGGCTGAAGCCGAGGAAGCCCGCGGTGACGTACTCGTCCTGGATGACGCGGCCGTCGTCGTCGTACTTGACCAGCCGGTTCTCCACCAGGTCGGCCTCAAGGGTCTTCAGCTCGCCGGCGCGCTCGACGGTGATGGTGGCGGGTCCGGTGGTCTCCCGGATGCGCTCCTGGAGGACGGACCACTCCTCGATCCGCTCGCCGTCGAAGGCGACGATCCTGTCGGCCGGCTGGAGCCCGGCCGCCTTGGCCGGCGAGGCCGGGTCGCCCTTGCGGCAGGTGTCGCGGTTCTCGTTCTGCGAGATCACGCAGTCGGAGACGGTGGAGACGGTGGTGGTCTGGGTGTTGATGCCGAAGCCCATCAGCACGCCCATGAAGACCACCACGGCCAGCACGAGGTTCATGAAGGGGCCGGCGAACATCACGATCACGCGCTTCCACGGCGCGCGCGTGTAGAAGAGCCGCTTCTCGTCACCGGGCTGCAGCTCCTCGAAGGCGGCCTCCCGGGCGTCCTCGATCATGGTGCGGAACGGCGAGGTGGAGCGGGTGGTGACCCTGCCGTCCTCGCCGGGCGGGAACATGCCGATCATGCGGATGTAGCCGCCGAACGGAATGGCCTTGACCCCGTACTCCGTCTCCCCCTTCCTGCGGGAGAAGAGGGTCGGGCCGAAGCCGACCATGTACTGCGGCACACGCACACCGAACAGCTTGGCCGTCGACAGGTGCCCCAGCTCGTGCCACGCGATCGAGAACAGCAGCCCGATCACGAAGACGACTATGCCGAGAACCGTCATCAGGGTCGTCATGCGCGGGCCTCCGATGCTGACGTCGCCGCCATCTCACGGGCGCGGGCGCGCGCCCACTTCTCCGCTTCCAGGACGTCGGCCAAGGTGAGAGAGGTTCCCCGGCCGGGGGTTCCGTGTTCGGCCACCACCTCGGCGACGGTCTCCACGATGCCATTGAAGGGGAGGCGGCCGTCGAGGAACGCGTCCACGCATTCCTCGTTGGCGGCGTTGAACACGGCCGGGGCCGTGCCGCCGAGACCGCCGACGTGCCGCGCCAGCCCCACGGAGGGGAAGGCGTCGTTGTCCAGCGGGAAGAACTCCCAGCTCGACGCCTTGGTCCAGTCGCAGCCGGGAGCGGCGTCGGGGACCCGTTCCGGCCAGCCCAGCCCCAGGGCGATCGGCATCCGCATGTCCGGGGGGCTGGCCTGGAGCAGCGTTGAGCCGTCTGTGAATTCCACCATCGAGTGCACATACGACTGCGGGTGGACGACAACCTCAATCCGTTCGAACGGAATGTCGTAGAGAAGATGCGCCTCGATGACTTCCAGACCCTTGTTGACGAGGGTCGCGGAGTTGATCGTGACCACCGGGCCCATGTTCCAGGTGGGGTGGGCCAGCGCCTGCTTGGGGGTGACCTCGGCCAGCTCCGGCTTCGTCCGGCCGCGGAACGGACCGCCGGAGGCGGTGACGACCAGCTTGCGCACCTCGGAGCGGCTGCCGGCCGCCAGGGCCTGGAAGAGCGCGGAGTGCTCGGAGTCCACCGGCACGATCTGGCCGGGCTTGGCCACCGCCCTGACCAGCGGGCCGCCCACGATCAGGGACTCCTTGTTGGCCAGCGCCAGCACCCGGCCGGCCTCCAGGGCCGCGAGGGTCGGGGCCAGGCCGATGGACCCCGTGATGCCGTTGAGCACCGTGTGGCAGTCGCTCGCCGCCAGATCGGCCGCGGCGTCGGGCCCGGCCAGGATCTCCGGCTGCCGCGCTGAGCCGTAGGCGGCGGACAGCGCCTCGCGCACGGCCGGCACGGCGTCCTTCCGGGCGACGGCCACGGTGCCGACGTCCAGCAGGCGGGCCTGCTCCGCGAGGAGCTCGGCCCGTCCGCCGGCGGCCGAGAGGCCGGTCACCCGGAAACGTCCGGGGTTGCGCTGCACCACGTCGATGGCCTGTGTGCCGATCGAGCCGGTGGAACCGAGGATCACGATGTCCCGCGGGCCTCCGGTGGCGGCGGTGGCCGCCGGGAAGGTCAGGTGCGGGTGGGCGAGGGAGTCCGTCATCCCCCCATTGTCACCGCACCGGCTCCGTGCGCCGGACGGCGCACCCGCCGAACGCGCGGGCGGCGGGACGGCGGCGTCCTGCCTCCGGTGCCCCCGGCGGGTTCCCCCGGACCCGCCCGGAGCGGCCGGGTCCGGATCCGGGGCCGCCTCCGGGGCGGGTCCGCAACTCCGTTCTCCGGCCTGCGGTTTCGTGGTGCGGCCGCGACCGGGGCCACGGAACGGATCTTTCTGCACACGGTTCGTGCAGCCGTATTCCTTCCCCTTGCGGTCACAACTAGCATCGGCTCCACCACGCGCCGCCCCCCACCTGCGGCGATACCTGTTGTGATTTCTGGCTGGGGTGACATGGCACTGCGCACGCGTACGCCTGAGGGACCGGGGCGGGGGGCGGACCGCGTACGCCGTCCGGGGTCACTGCGCATGGTTCTCCTCGTGCTGGCCCTCATACCCAGCCTGGCGCTGGCCGCCCTCTGGGGGGTCAGCACCGCTCAACTCGCCCTGGACTGGCGGCTGCAGGCCCGTCACGCCGCCCTGGCCGAACGCGGCATCACCCTGACCGGGGACCTGGCCACCGCGCTCCGGGAGGAACGGCGGCTGACCGCCGAGATCCTGGCCGATCCCGAGACCTCCCCCACCGCCCTGAGGCAACAGCGCGAGCGGACCGACAAGGCGGTGCGGGCCTTCCGCTCCGGAACCGGCAGCGGCACCACCGGCCTGCACGGGGAGCTCCGCGACGCCCTGGCCCGGGCCCGGGATGAGCTCCGGGTGCTCCCGGAGGTCCGGGAGGACGTGGACGACCGGATCAGCACCCAGCCCGTGGTCTTCGGGTCCTTCACCCTGATGATCGACAGTGCTCTGAAGTTCACCGACGCCCTGGGCAACACCGACAACGGCGCGGTCAGCGTCAGGGCTCAGCCGCTGACCGACCTCATGTGGGCCAACGAGACGCTCGCCCGCGAGGACGCGGTGCTCACCCGCGGCTGGGCCGCGGGCCACCTCGACAAGACGGAGCGCTCCGACCTCGTCGAGTGGATCGGCGCCCAGCAGTACCTCTTCGAGGACCGCATCGCGTCGCGGCTGCCCGAGGCCGAGGCCGCGTTCCACCACGACACGACCCTCATGGACGCCTGGCACACCAAGACCGTGGTGGAGCAGACCCTGCTGCAGGTTCCCCTCACCGAGCCCGGGGACCTGCCCCGCGAGGCCGGCCGGTGGCGGGAGGCCATGGAGGAGTTGCAGCCCCGGCTCCACGAGCTGACCGGCAGGCTGGCCGCCGACTTCAACCGGGCCAACGCCGATTCGGTGCGGGACCTGATGGTGCGCATGGTGGCCGCCAGCGCCATCGGGCTGGGCGCGGTCGTCGTCGTCATCGCGCTCACCCTGTGGCTCACCGGCTCCCTGCGGCAGCGGATCCTCGCGCTGCGCGACGAGGCGGCCCGGCTGGAGACGGAGCTGCCGGCCGTCGTGGAGCGGCTCCAGCGCGGCGAGGACATCGACGTCGACGCGGAGGTCCGGGAGGTCCCGCACGGCGACGACGAGCTGGGCCGGCTCGGCCAGGCCCTCAACCTCGCCCGCCGCAGCGCCGTCGAGACCGCCGTACGGGAGACCGAGCAGCACCGCGGCTTCGAACGGCTGCTCCAGCGCATCGCCCGCCGCACCCAGCTGCTCATCGGCCTCCAGCTGAAGAAGCTCGACGAGATGGAGCGCCGCCACGAGGACCCGGAGGTGCTGGAAGGGCTGTTCGACCTCGACCACCTGGCGGCCCGGCTGCGCCGCTACGAGGAGAACCTCGTCATCCTCGGCGGCGGCCAGCCGCAGCGGCGCTGGCGCAGGCCCGTCCCGGTGCTGGACGTGCTGCGGTCCGCGCTGGGCGAGGTGCAGGACTACCGCCGCATCCAGATCGAGGTACAGGGCAGGCCGTGGCTGTCCGAACGCGCGGTCGGTCCGGTGGCGCACATCCTGGCCGAGCTGATGGAGAACGCCACCGCCTTCTCCAAGCCGCCGAACCCCGTGGAGGCACGGGCCGGCCTGGTGGGCCGGGGCCTGGTCGTGGAGATCGAGGACCGCGGGCTCGGCATGGAGCCGGAGGAGTACGACCGGCTCAACGCGATGATGGCCGAGCCGCCGCGGATGGACATGATGTCCCGGGCCGACGACGCCCGGCTGGGCCTCTACGTGGTGGCACGGCTGGCGGCCGGGCTCGCGCTGACGCTGGAGTTCCGGCCGTCCGTGTTCGGCGGCACCCGGGTGATCGTCATGATCCCGGCCGAACTGGTCGCCGACGCGCCGGAACCGGACGCCGGCGCGGACGCGGGCGCAGGCGGAAGCGGGAACACGGGCGCGGGCCCGCGCTCCGACGCGGACCCGGACGGCGGCAGGGCCACCGCGGCCGCGGCCGGGAAGCCCCTGCCCGCGGCCCGCGGGACCGCGGAGCGCGGGGAGCCCGCCGGGGCGCCCGCCGCGCCGGCCGGGCCGTCCGCGGACCTGCCGCGCCGCTCCCGCGGACAGGCCGCGGCGGCCGTCGCCGGCGGCGGGACCGGCACACCGGACGGCGGGAGCCGCACACCGGACGGCCGGACCGGCGCGGACGGTGCCGCCGTGAACGGGGCCGACGGCGGCACGAGGCCGCTGCCCCGCCGGGTCCGCCAGGCCAGCCTCACCCCCGAACTCCGGAATCCGCCGCGGCGGCCCGGCACCGACGAGGACGCGTCCCCCCACGCGCATCCGGCACCCGAGCGCTCCGGCGCGACGGTGGGCGCGTTCCAGCGCCAGTCCCGCATCACCCGCGGGCCGGGCTCCGAGCAGGACATCCCCCCGGCCGACGTCAGCACGCCCCAACCCGGCGGAACAGCAAGGGAAGACCGAGAATGACACAGCGCACCACGGCAACCGACCGGGATCTCGACTGGCTGCTCGACGGTCTGGTGGAACAAGTGGCGGGGACCCTGCACGCCGTCATCCTGTCCGACGACGGCATGGTCGTCAGCCAGTCCGGGACCATCGAACGGACGGACGCCGAACGGCTGGCCGCCGTGGCCACCGGCCAGCAGAGCCTGGCCCGGGGCATCGACGAACTCTTCAACGGCGGGGCGGTGCGCCAGATCATCGTGGAGCTGGCGGACCTGTGGCTCTTCATCATCTCCGCGGGCAAGGGCACCCATCTCGCGGTGGTGGCCTCCCAGGAGGTCGACGCCGAGGTCATGTCGGTCGCGATGTACACCCTGGTCCAGCAGGTCGGCAGGAAACTCGGCACCGAGCCCCGCGGCGACTCCTCCTCCGGTGACGGAGGTAGGTCTGGTTGAGACACTGGACGGACGGGCTGGAACCGGACGACGCCGACGGGTCCCTGGTCCGGCCGTACACGATCACCCGCGGCCGCACGGTTCCGGAGCGGGACGACCTCACGCTGATCACCATGGTCGTCACCAGGGACCCGGACCAGCCCCCCGCACGCGGCCTGGAGCCCGAGCACCGCGCCATTCTGGAGCAGTGCCGGGTGCCGGCCGCGGTGGCGGAGATCGCGGCGGCGCTCGATCTGCCGGTCTCCGTGACCAAGATCCTCATCGGGGATCTGATCGCGCAGGACAGGGTGACGGCGCGGCCGCCGATGCCGGCCGCGCAAGCCGGACTGAACACGACTCTTCTGCAGGCGGTGAGGGATGGGCTCGAACAACTCTGACCACGGAGCCGGACCGGGGCGTGACCGGCCGGCTCCGGCGGCCGTCAAGTTCCTCGTCGCCGGCGGCTTCGGGGTGGGCAAGACGACACTGGTCGGAGCGGTCAGCGAGGTGGCCCCGGTCCGGACCGAGGAGTACCTGACGCAGGCCAGCGCCGGGGTCGACGTCATCGAGGGGCTGGCGGACAAGAACACCACCACGGTGGCGCTGGACTTCGGCCGGATCACCATCAGCGCCGAACTGGTGGTCTATCTGTTCGGCACGCCGGGCCAGGAGCGCTTCTGGTTCATGTGGAACGACCTCGTCAACGGCGCGCTCGGGGCGATCGTCCTGGTCGACACCCGGCGGCTGGAGGTGAGCTTCGCCTCGATCGACTTCTTCGAGAACCGGGGCGTCCCGTTCGTGGTGGGCGTCAACTGCTTCCACGGGCACTGCGACCGGACGGAGGAGGAGGTCCGGCACGCCCTCGACCTGGACCCGGCGGTCCCGCTGCTGCTGGGCGACGTGCGGCGGCCGGAGGTGGGACGGGACCTGATGCTCGCCCTGGTCGATCTGCTGATGTCGCTGGCCGCGCCGGACGGTGCTCCGGCGGGCCGGGGCGCCGGCGTGGGCTGACGCCCCGGCGGGGAACGGGTGCTCAGCGGATGGTGCGGTGCACGTTCTCCCCGCGCGAGGGGCCCGGATCCGCGCCGGCGATCCAGGGCCCGTCACCGCTGGGATCGAGGACGCCCTCCTCCAGCCAGGTGTACACCCCGCCCAGGACGCCCGCGGTGACCTTGCGGTCCGGGTCGTCGGTGTTGGTCCACAGCAGGCGGAAGAGTTCCTCGGTGCGGACGCGTGCCTGCCGGCAGAAGGCGTCGGCCAGTTGGTACGCCTCCCGGCCGTGGCCGTCCTCGCGGCGCAGCTGCTCCGCCCGGGCGCAGGCCGCGCTCACGGCGAACAGCTCCGCGCCGATGTCCACGATCCGGCCGAGGAAACACTGCCGGCTCTCCAGCCGCCCCTGCCACCGGGACATGGCGTAGAAGGTGGCACGGGCGAGCCGGCGGGAGGAGCGTTCGGCCCAGCGCAGGTGGCGGGCGAGATCCGGGTGTCCCGCCGGGTGGAACTCCTGGTAGGAGCGGGGCAGTTGGCCCGGGCCGGTGAGAAGTCCGGGCAGCCAGCGGGCGTAGAAGCCGCCGGCCCGGGCACCGGCGCGGGCCTTGCCGGACAGGGGGACGTCCGGGTCGATGAGGTCGCCGGCCACCGACAGATGCGCGTCCACGGCCTCGCGGGCGATCAGCAGATGCATGATCTCCGTCGAGCCCTCGAAGATCCGGTTGATGCGCAGATCGCGCAGCATCTGCTCGGCAGGGACGGCGCGTTCGCCGCGGGCGGCGAGGGAGGCGGCGGTCTCGTAACCGCGGCCGCCGCGGATCTGGACGAGTTCGTCGGCGATGCGCCAGGCCATCTCGCTCCCGTAGAGCTTGGCGAGCGCGGCCTCGATCCGGATGTCCGTGCGGCCCTCGTCGGCCATCCGCCCGGCGAGTTCGACCATCGCCTCCAGGGCGAAGGCGGTGGCGGCGATGAAGGAGATCTTGGCTCCGACGGCCTCGTGCCGCCCGACCGGCCGGCCCCACTGCTCGCGGACGGCCGACCACTCGCGGGCGATCTTCAGGCTCCATTTCCCGGCGCCGGCGCAGATGGCGGGGAGGGAGAGCCGGCCGGTGTTGAGGGTGGTGAGGGCGATGCGCAGGCCGGAGCCCTCCGCGCCGATGCGGTGGGCCGCGGGGACGCGGACCCGGTGGAAGCGGGTGACGCCGTTCTCCAGGCCGCGGAGCCCCATGAAGGCGTTCCGGTGTTCGACGGTGATGCCCTCGGAGCCGGCCTCCACGACGAAGGCGGTGATGCCGCCCCGGTGGCCGTCCCCGGCCGGCACGCGCGCCATGACGACGAGCAGATCGGCGACGACGCCGTTGGTGGTCCAGAGCTTCACCCCGTCGAGGAGGTAGCCGTCGCCGTCGGGCACGGCGGTGGTCGCCAGGCGGGCCGGGTCGGAGCCGACGTCGGGTTCGGTGAGGAGGAAGGCGGAGAGGTCGGTGCGGGCGCAGCGCGGCAGGAAGGCGTCCTTCTGCTCCGGGGTGCCGAAGATCTTCAGCGGCTGGGGCACGCCGATCGACTGGTGCGCGGAGAGCAGGGCGGCGATGGCGGGGCTGGCGGAGCCGGTGAGGGCGAGGGCCCGGTGGTAGTACACGTGGCTGAGCCCGAGACCTCCGTACCGGGTGTCGATCTTCATGCCGAGCGCGCCGAGCTCCTTGAGGCCGCGGATGACGTCGTCGGGGATGCGCGCCTCGCGTTCGATCAGGGCGTTGTCGACCCGGGTGGTGAGGAACGCGCGGAGCCGGGCGAGGAACGCCTCCCCGCGCCGTTCGTCTCCGGCGTCGGCGGCGGGGCTCGGGTGGACCAGGTCCAGCCGGAACCGGCCGAGGAAGAGCTCCTTGGCAAAGCTCGGACTGCGCCACTCCTGTTCGCGGGCGGCCTCGGCCACCTCGCGCGCTTCGCGTTCGGAGACGGAGGGACGGGCGGACGGTGCGGACATGGGGCTCACCTCGCCGCGAGTAGGGGTGCGGGGCCGGCCGGGGCGGGGACGGCGGGGCTCCGGCCGGGCGGTGTGGCTGATGACGGTGTACCCGGCCGGGGCGGCGCGTACCGGGCGCGGACCGCGCCGATGGGCCGGACGGCGGCGGGCGGCACCACGGACGGCGGGCGGGTGGGGACGCCAGGGGGCGGGAGGGGCAGGAGGGGCAGGAGGGGACGGGAGCAGGACGGCAGGGAGCGCACGCCGGGCCCGCGCTCCGTTGAAGCGCTTCGACACTCCTCTGGACAGCTTCCGGGCACCGGTCTACTGTCGTTCCACGGCATCGGCCGGGGGGCGGGGCCGACCGCATAGTCGAAGCGCTTCACCCG
Organism: Streptomyces sp. MNU89; assembly: GCF_020982505.1. NCBI lineage: Bacteria > Bacillati > Actinomycetota > Actinomycetes > Kitasatosporales > Streptomycetaceae > Streptomyces > Streptomyces sp. MNU89. Next base: position 2,036,040 of record NZ_JAJKLL010000001.1, read on the forward strand.
CTCGGGGCCGGCCGCCCGTCACCGTCGCGCCGCTGGGGGACTGCATGGTCACACTCGCCGAGGTCGCCCGGCACGCCGGGGTCTCCGCCAGCACGGTGAGTTACGTCCTCAGCGGCAAGCGCTCGATCTCCGCCACCACCCGCGACCGGGTCGAACGCAGCATCGAGGAGCTCGGCTACCACCCCAACGCGGGCGCCCGCGCGCTGGCGAGCAGCCGTTCGAACGTCATCGCCCTGATGATGCCGCTGCGGACCGATATGTACGTCCCCGTGATGATGGAGATCGCCCTCGCGGTCGCCACCACCGCCCGCGCCCACGGCTACGACGTCCTGCTGCTGACCGGCGAGGAGGGCCCGGCCGCCGTACGCCGGGTGGCGGGCAGCGGCCTGGCGGACGCCATGATCCTGATGGACGTCGAACTGCTCGACGCCCGCCTGCCGTTGGTGCGCGAGGCCGGCCGGCCCGCGGTGCTCATCGGGCTGCCCGCCGACACCACCGGACTGACCTGCGTGGACCTGGACTTCGCCGCGACCGGCGCGCTCTGCGCCGAGCATCTGGCGGAGCTCGGGCACCGGGAGATCGCCGTGATCGGCGAGGCCGCGGCCGTCTACGAGCGGCACACCGGCTTCGCCGAGCGGACGGTGGAAGGGCTCCGCCGCCGCGCCCGCGAGCTGGGGCTGCGCACCCTGCACCGCCCCTGCGAGGGCGGTTACGCCTCGCTGGCCGGCACCCTCGCCCGGATCTTCGGTGAACGCCCGAACACCACCGGCCTCGTGGTGCAGAACGAGCACGCGATCGACCCGCTGCTCAGCCTGTTGCGGGAGCAGGGGCGGGCGGTGCCGGAGGACGTCTCGGTGGTGGCCGTCTGCCCGGAGCAGGTCGCCCTGCAGGCGTCCGTGCGGCTCACCTCGGTCGCCATCCCCGCCCAGGAGATGGGGCGCCGGGCCGTGGAGCTCGTCATGGAGAAGCTGGAGGGACGCGGCCGTCCCCGGTCCACCCTGCTGCCCCCCGAACTCACCGTGCGCGCCAGCTCCGGACCGCCTCCCGCCCGGGCTGACCACCGCGCCACCGCCCCGTCCCGCTCCCGACCGTCTCCGCCGTCCCCGCCGCCCGCGCCCGCCGTCCCGCACCACCGTGCCCGCAGCCGCCCGCGGGCACGGTCCGTCCGCGCCGGCCGCACCGGCCGCCGCACCGTCCGACCGCTCCCGACCGCCTCCGCCCGCTCCCGGCCCGCGGAAGGGCCCCGTCCCCGACCGCGTCTCCCGCCCGCCGCACGGCCGCCGGGCCCGCGCGCCTGTCCGCGGGTCCGCGGGCCTCCGTGCCGCCCGCGCCCGGCCCCGTACGACGTCCCACCGGCCGCCGTCATCCCAGAGGAGTGCAGATGAACCCGTCACCGCAGTCAGTCTCGCTCGCCCAGTCCTCCCCCACGGCCGGCACCTTCCGCGAGAGCGGCGGCGCCCTGGAGTGGTCGGGCCGGCAGGAGACCGTACGGCTCGAACCCTGGGGCCCGGACGCGATCCGGGTCCGCGCCCGGCTCGGCGGCCCGGTCCTCGCGGACCTCCCGGGCGCGCTGCGGGAGGCCCCGCCGGAGGCGCCCGCGTCGTCCGTCAAGCCCGGCGACGACCGCGGACTGCTCGTCAACGGCGCGCTGACCGCCGAGGTCACCGCCGAGGGCATGGTCCGCTTCCTCCGCACCGACACCGGTGAGGAACTGCTGGCCGAGGAGCGGGCGCACTTCTGGTGGCCGGGGCCGCGCCTCTACACCGCCACCGGCAACGGCTACCACCGCCTCGAACAGCGCTTCCGCGCCTACGACGGCGAACGGCTGTACGGACTCGGGCAGCACCAGCACGGCCTCCTCGACCAGAAGGGCGCCGTCATCGACCTGGTGCAGCGCAACGCCGAGGTCACCATCCCGCTGCTCACCTCCGACCGCGGCTACACCCTGCTCTGGAACAACCCCGCCGTCGGCCGGGTGGAACTCGCCGCGAACGGCACCCGCTGGGTCGCCGACAGCGCCCGCCAGATCGACTACTGGATCACCGCCGGCGACCCGGCCGCCGCCCAGCGCCACTACACGGCGGTGACGGGCCGGACGCCGATGCTGCCTGAGTGGGCGGCCGGCTTCTGGCAGTGCAAGCTGCGCTACCGCACCCAGGAGGAACTGCTGGAGGTCGCCCGCGCGTACAAGCGGCGCGGGCTGCCGCTGGCCGCCATCGTCTGCGACTTCTTCCACTGGACGCACCTGGGCGACTGGAAGTTCGACCCGGCCGAGTGGCCCGATCCGGCGGCGATGGTGCGGGAACTGCGCGACCTGGGGATCGAACCGGTGGTGTCGGTCTGGCCCTCGGTCTCCCCGCTGAGCGAGAACCACAACACGATGGAGCAGCGCGGCTACTTCATCGGCACGGAGTACGGTCCGCCCGTCCACGCCGACTGGCCGGACAAGGGGGTCGCCGAGCCGGTCCAGGTCTCCTTCTACGACGCCACCCACCCGGACGCCCGCGCCTTCGTCTGGGACCGGATACGGGAGAACTACCTGCGCCCGTACGGCATCCGCGCCTTCTGGCTGGACGCCTGCGAACCCGAGCTCAAGCCCCACTTCGCCGCGGGCCTGCGCTACCACGCCGGGCCGGGCGCGGAGGTCGGCAACCTCTACCCGCGGGAGAACGCCCGCGGCTTCCACGAGGGGCTGCTGGCCGAGGGCGAGCCGGAGGGCATCACCCTCAACCGCTCGGCCTGGGCCGGCAGCCAGGCGTACGGCGCGGCCCTGTGGTCGGGCGACATCGGCACGGACTTCGCCACGCTGCGCCGCCAGGTCACGGCGGGCCTGCAGGTGGCGCTCTCCGGCATCCCCTGGTGGAACACCGACATCGGCGGCTTCCACGGCGGCGACCCGGAGGACCCGGACTACCGCGAAGTGCTCGTCCGCTGGTTCCAGTTCGGCGCCCTGTCCCCGCTGATGCGGCTGCACGGCTTCCGCGCCCCGGGCATGCCGCTCGGCCCCGGCATGACGGGCGGCCCCAACGAGCTCTGGTCGTACGGCCCCGAGGCCGCGGAGGTGCTCGCCTCGTATCTGCGGCTGCGGGAGCGGATCCGGCCGTACGTCCTCGCCCAGATGCGCACCGCCCATGAGGAGGGCCTGCCGCCCATGCGGCCGCTCTTCCTGGAGTTCCCCGAGGACCCGGCCGCCTGGTCGGTGGGGGACGCCTATCTGTTCGGGCCGGACCTGCTGGTGGCGCCGGTGCTGACGGCGGGGGCGGTCGAACGGACGGTCCACCTGCCCGCGGGTGCGCGCTGGACGGACGTCTGGACGGGTGAGGAGTACACCGGGGGCGCCCCGGTGACCGTGCCCGCCCCGCTGGAGCGCATCCCGCTCTTCCTCCGGGAGGGCGCGGAACTGACCCGGGAGACGGTGACGGGCGGCTGAGCTGAACGGCAGCGCGGCACGCACCGCGTCTCGGCCGCGGTCGGACGGTCATCCCGGTGATCGAGGACCGCGTCCGCGGCCGAGGCGCGAGCGTGAGGCCCGGGCCCGCGGTAAGGCGGGCGCGACGGAAGGCGTGCTCCCGCTCCGGCCCGCCCGGCGCGGCTCACCCCGCCGGTGCGGTGATCTCCCTCTTGAGGATCTTGCCGCTGGGGCCGGTCGGCAGTGCGTCCGTGATCCACACCTCGCGCGGGTACTTGTACGCGGCCACCCGGTCCCTGACGAACTCCCGCAGTTCGTCCGGCGTGGCCGTCGCGCCCGGGCGCAGCACCACCGCGGCCCCGACCTCCTCGCCGAGGCGGGCGTGCGCCACGGGCACCACGGCGGCCAGCGCGACGGCGGGGTGCTCGTGGAGCACCTCCTCGATCTCGCGCGGGTAGACGTTGTAGCCGCCGCGGATGATCATGTCCTTCTTGCGGTCGACGACGTAGAAGTAGCCGTCCTCGTCCTGCCGGGCCAGGTCTCCGGTGCGCAGCCAGCCGTCGGGGACGGCGGCCGCCGTCTCCTCCGGGAGGTTCCAGTACCCCTTCATCACGTTGGGTCCGCGGACGGCCATCTCGCCGACCTCGCCGAGCGCCACGTCCCGGCCCCTGTCGTCCAGGAGCCGTACCTCCACGTCCTGGATCGGGGTGCCGATGGAGCCCGCCTTGCGGGGCCGGTCGGGGTGGTTGAAGGTGACGACCGGGCTGGTCTCGGACATGCCGAAGCCCTCCAGCACCGCGCAGCCGAAGCGCCGCTCGAAGCCGTGCAGAACCTCCACCGGCAGCGAGGCCCCTCCCGAGATGCACATCCGCAGCGTGGAGACGTCCGCGTCCGAGGGGTGCTGGAGCAGCGCCGCGTACATGGTCGGGACGCCCTCGAAGACCGTGGCGCGGTCGCGGACGATGGCGTCCAGGACGGCCTGCGGGTCGAAGCGGGGGATCAGGGTGAGCGAGGCGCCGCTGAGGACGGCCACGCTCATGGTGCAGATCTGCCCGAAGATGTGGAACAGCGGCAGACAGCCGACCACCACGTCGTCCGGGGTCATCCGCTGCACGGAGTCCTTGTTGACCCGGGTGTTGTGCCGCAGTCCGCCGTGGGTGAGGGAGGCGCCCTTGGGGCGGCCGGTGGTGCCGGAGGTGTACAGCAGCACGGCCACGTCGGCGTCGTCCGTCTCCGCCACCCCGGGCGCCGGCTCGTGACCGGCCAGCCGGCCGGCGAAGTCCGCGGGTTCGACGGCCAGGTGCCGGACCCCGGCGGCGGCCGCGCCCCGCGCGCCCTCGCCCGCTGCCCGGTGCCATTCACACAGCAGCACCGCTCCGGAGTCGTTCAGATGGAACTCGGTCTCGCGCGTCTTCAGCAGCGGGTTCAAGGGGACGACGACCGCCCCGGCGCGCAGCGCGCCGTAGTACAGGACGACGAACTCCGGAACGTTGGGCAGCATCAGGGCGACCCGGTCCCCCGGCCGTACGCCCTCGGCGCGCAGCAGCGCGGCGGCGCGGGCGCTGCGCTCGTCCAGCTCCGCGTAGCCGGTGACCTGCTCGCCCAGGCGCAGGGCGGGCCGCTCCGGCTGCCGCTGCGCCGTCTCCACCAGGAACTGTGCCAGGTTGGCCATGGCCTGCCTCCACGCATGTCATCGTCGGAAATCCACTGTTCACGTGGAGGTCATCGTGCTGCCGCACACGGGCGGGTCCTATGGTCGGCGGGACAGTGTCTCGCGGACGGGATTGTTCCCGGGAACAAGACCACGGCGTTAAGCTGCGAAAATGGACCTGTCGGACGTGGCGGCCGTGCTTCAGGCACGGGTTCCGGAGCTCGGTGAGCAGATGGCGCTGCGCATCCGCTCGCAGATCGACGCCTACAAGGACGAGTCGCTGACCCCCTTCGACTCGCTGCGCGCATCGTGCACGGCCAACGTCGACCTGGTCCTGAACCACCTCCGGGGTACGGACGCCCCGGACCCGGATCCGAGCCCGTCCCGTGAGACCGGCCGGATCCGCGCCGAACAGGGCATGCCGCTGGCGGACACCCTGCACGCGTACCGGATCGGCTTCGAGTTCCTGTGGTCGGAGATCCTCGCGGAGGCACGGACCCGCCCCGATGTCCCGGACGCCGAGCTGGTGTCGCGGTCGGCGGAGATCTGGGCGCTGTTCGGCCTGTACGCCCAGACGGTCGCGGCGGCCCACCGGGAGGCCACCACCGAGCTGACCTCGCAGCGGCAGGCCCGGCGCTCGGCACTGGCGGAGGCGCTGTTCACCGGCGTCATCGCCGACCGCACCACCCTGCGGGACGCCGCCCGCGAACTCGGCCTGCCCGAGCGCGGGCCCTACGCGGTCGCCGCGGCGGTGGCCGAAGCGCCCGGCGAGGAACCGCTGACGGGCATCGAGAGCTCGCTGCGTCAGGCCCGGCTCCCGTCGACCTGGCGGCTGCTGCCCGACCAGCAGATCGGGCTGGTCGCCCTGCCCGCACCGACCGCGGAAGGCGTCTTCCTGAGCGTCCTGAACCGCGCCCGGGGCGCCCGCGTGGGCGTGAGCCCCTGCTTCGACTCGCTGCGGGACGCGCCACAGGCCCTGCGCTTCGCGCGGCTGGCCCTGGCCGGCCTGCGGCACACCGGCCCCGGTGTCGCGCGGTTCGACGACGACCCGCTGGCCATGGTCGTCGCCGCCGCACCGGCGGAGGCGGCCCACCTGGTGGAGGTGGTGCTGCGGCCCCTGCTCGACCTCCCGGCCGCGGAGCGTGCCCGCCTCCTGGAGACCCTGGAGCACTGGTTCGCCACCTCCGGCTCCGCCAAGGGCGCGGCCGGGCGGCTCTTCGTCCACCCCAACACCGTCCGCTACCGGCTGCGCCGCATCGAGGAGCTGACGGGCCGCTCCCTCTCCGACCCGCGAGCGGCGGCGCACATCGGCGCGGCGCTCCTGGCGGTCCGCAACTCCGAAACGGGGCGCTTATCCCGCGTGGGAGCCACGGTCCGAGCCCGGTGACGGCAGCGCGGCGGCGGAACGGCTCGCACCGCTGCCCACGGTGGAACGGGGAGACGGCGCGCCCCGCCGCGGGGTGACGGGGCGCGCCGCCGGGCCGTCGCTCAGCTCGACGAGACGCCGAAGCTGTTGGTGCGGAAGTCCAGTCCGCCGGCCGAGGACGTGATCTCGTAGCCGAACTGGACGTCGCCGATGGTCTCGTCGCCGATCCAGCCCTTGGTGTTCTTCAGCCAGTCGAGGATCGGCTTGATGTTCACCGTGCCGGCGGTCGAGTTGGAGGAGCGGATGAACGTGTAGACGGCGTTGTGGCCGTTGTCGCCCCGGTACACCGACCAGCTGTGGCCGCCCAGCGAGACGTCGCCCTGGTGGGAGCCGAGGGGGCCGACCGGGCCCGTCCGGTTGACCCAGAGCATGATCTCGTGGTCGTAGTCGGTGTCCCAGATGTCATAACTCGTGTTGTAGGCACCGGAGTTCGGGACCGTGACGTTGTAGTGGCTGGTCAGCGTGGCGATCTGGCTGATCGGCTTGTTCACGACCTTCTTGGCGTTGGGGTAGGACTTGATGCCGCCGGTGTTCGGGTGGTTCGCCCAGACGCCCCAGTCGCTGTACGAGTTGGCCCAGATGGTCTGCGGGCCGGTACCGGAGCCCCAGATGTTGTTGTAGAGCGTGTAGCCGCCGTTGGACCAGGTGCCCCACTGCTCGGAGGAGGACCAGACGGCGGCGTGGGCGGGCGCGGAGGCCAGGGTGGTCAGGCCGGCCAGCGCGGCCGCTGCGGGGAGGACGGTGCGGAGCAGCGTCCTGCGGGGGATGCGGGGGGAAGTGGGTCGCACGGGATGTCTCCTTCTACGGGGTGGGGATTCGGGAGCGTGTGGTGCGTGCGGTGCGTGCGGTGCTCCGTTCCGCCGTGCCCCGGTGCGCAGCGCGGCGGCTCCGTGGCGGTCGAGGCGGACGGCGGTGCCGTGGTCCCGCCCGGTCAGCACGTCGGTGGCCGGGGCGGGGAGCGGGACCACGGCCGGGGCGCCGCTGTGGTTGAGGAGGAAGAGCAGGTCACCGCGGCGTACCGCCTCCACGCCGGCGGGCAGTCCCGGGAGCTCGGGCCGCAGCCCGGCCGCGTCGGCGGCGTGCGCCAGCAGGGCGCGCAGGGCCGGGGGTTCGGGGAGGACGGAGACGTACCAGGCGGTGCCGGCGCCGTGGCGGTGGCGGGTGACGGCCGGGCCGCCGTCCAGCTCGCCACCCTTGAGGACGGCGACGGGCTCCGCTCCGGCGAGTTCGAGGTCCTCGGACCAGAGGGTGCCGGTGAAGGTGCCCGGCAGGCCGCTCGCGGCGGGTGTGGTGGTGGATGACGTGGTGGTGGTCACCGTGACCGTCTCGCCCTCCGCCAGCGGCCACCACTCGTGCACGGTGGTGATCCCCAGCAGCTCGCGCAGCCGGGCATCGACACCGCCGGGGCGGACCCGGTCGTCGCCGTCGGTGACGCCGGTGAAGAAGCCGCAGACAAGAGTGCCGCCGCCGCGCACATAATCGGTGAGGTTCCGCAGTGACTCGTCGGTGAGCAGGTGGAGGTGGGGGACGGCGACGAGGCCGTAGCGGCCGAGGTCCGCGGTGGGGCGGGCGAAGTCGGTGGTGATCCCCGCCTCCCACAGCGCCCGGTGCCAGGCGCGCAGCAGGCCGTCGTGGGTGACGAGGGCGGAGGGGCGCCCCTCGCCCCGGGCCGACCACCAGGCGTCCCAGTCGTGCAGGAGCGCCGCCCCGGCCGGCACCGGCCGGCCCGCCACCTCGCCGCCCAGGGAGGTCAGTTCGGCGCCGAGTTCGCGCACCTGCCGAAAGGTCCGGCTGTGCTCGCCCGCGTGCGGCAGCATCGCGGAGTGGAACTTCTCGCTGCCCTGCCGGGACTGCCGCCACTGGAAGAAGCACACGGCGTCGGCCCCGCGCGCCACGGCCTGCAGGGACCACAGACGCATCAGCCCGCGCGGCTTCGGCCGGTTGACGGGCCGCCAGTTCACGGCGCCCGCGGCCTGCTCCATCAGCACCCAGGGGCCGCCGGCCTGGGAGCGGGTGAGGTCCTGGACGAGGGCGTTCTCCGCTCCGCCGTGCGGGTCGGCGGGGTCGGGGTAGATGTCGGCGGAGACGACGTCCTCCTCGGCGGCCCAGGCCCAGCCGTCCACGCCCGCGAAGAACGGCATGAAGTTGGTGGTGACGGGGGTGTGCGGGTCGTGTCCGCGCAGGATGTCGCGTTCGGCGGTGAAGCACTCCAGCAGCGCGTCGCTGGTGAAGCGGCGGAAGTCGAGCGCGTGCGCGGGGTTGACGAGGTACTGGGCGCGGCGCGGCGGGATCAGCTCGTCCCAGCTCCCGTAGGCCTGGCTCCAGAAGGCCGTGCCCCAGGCTTCGTTGAGCGCGTCGAGGGTGCCGTGGCGCCGGCGCAGCCAGCGGCGGAAGTGGCGGGCGGTGGCGTCGCACCAGCAGGGGGTGGCGTACTCGTTGCCGACGTGCCACAGCCGCAGCGCCGGATGGCCGGCGTAGCGGGCGGCGAGGTCCTCGGTGAGGGCGGCGGCGCGCTCGCGGTAGACGCTGGAGGAGGCGCAGAAGTGGTTGCGCGAGCCGTACCAGACGACCGCGCCCGCGGGGTCGCGCGGCAGGGTCCCGGGTGGCGGGCGCCCAGCCAGGGCGGGGGCGAGGCGGTGGGCGTGGCCAGGCAGACGCCGATGCCGGCGTCGCCGAGCAGGCCGAGGACGGTGTCGAGCCAGCCGAAGTCCCGTGCGCCCGGGGCGGGTTCGATGCGCGCCCAGGAGAAGACGCCGACGGTGACGAGGGTGACCCCGGCCTCCCGCATCAGCCGGATGTCCTCGGGCCAGGTCTCCTCGGGCCACTGCTCGGGGTTGTAGTCGCCGCCGTAGAGGACGCGGCCGCGGACCGCGTCCGCGAGGCGGAGGCGGCCGGGCATCCCGGGTTCTGCGGAGTGCGGCATGGCCTGAGACCTTCCGTGCGGAGGACAGTGGAGCGGCTCGTACGGCCGGGTCATACGGCCGTGCGGTGGCACGAGGCAGCGCGGGCGGGGACCCGGCCCCGGCGAGGGGGGACCGGAGCCGGGTCAGCCCTTGATGGCGCCCGTGAGCATCCCCTTGGTGAAGTGCTTCTGCACGAAGGGGTAGACGGCCACCACCGGGATCAGCGCCAGGACCATGACCGCCATCTGCACGGCCAGCCCCGGGACCTGCTGGGTGGCGATCATCTGGGACATTCCCTGCGGCGCCTCCTGCTTGATGACGAGCTGCCGCAGGATCATCTGGAGCGGCCATTTCCCGGCGTCGTTGAGGTAGATCATCGCGTTGAACCACTGGCTCCAGTAGCCGACCGCGTAGAAGAGCGAGATGACGGCGATGACGGCCTTGGACAGCGGCATCACGATGCGCAGCAGGATGCGCCACTCCCCCGCGCCGTCGATCCGGGCGCTGTCGATGAGCTCCGGCGCGGTGTTCATGAAGAAGGCCCGCAGGACGAGGATGTTGAAGACCGAGACGGCGCTGGGCAGGATCATCGCCCAGTAGCTGTCCTGCAGGCCGATGCCGGTGACCAGCAGATACGTGGGGATGAGGCCGGCGCTGAAGAACATGGTGACCAGCAGGGTCATCAGGATCGGCCGGTGCAGCAGGGATCCGGGCCGGGAGAGCCCGTAGGCGCAGAGGATGGACACGGCCATGCTGATGGCGGTGCCCACCAGGGTGACCAGCAGGCTGATGACCGTGGCGCGGGTGACCGTCCCGCCGCTCAGCAGCTCCTGGTAGGCCCGGAAGGTGATCGTCTTCGGGACGATCACCAGCCCGCCGGCCTCGGTGATGGTCTTCTGGTCGGAGAGGCTGGTGACGACGACCACCCAGAGCGGGCCGAGGATCGCCGCGCAGACGGTGACGAGGGTGACGCCCTTCAGGCCCTGCCCGACCGGCCCGGGCTCCTCCTCCCACACGGGCCGTCCGCCGCGCCGGTCCGGCTCCGGAGCCGTCGGGGCGGACGGCGGGTCCGGTGGTGCGGTGGCCGTCCGCAGCGGTGCCGTGGCGCTCACTTCCGGTACACCCCCTGTTCGCCCAGCAGATGGGCGACCTTGTTGGCCAGCAGGACCAGGACCAGGCTGAAGACGCCCTTGACCAGGCCGCCCGCCGCGGCGACGCCGTAGTCGCCGTTGGCGATGCCGACCCACCACACATAGGTGTCGAACACCTCCGAGGCGCCCGGTCCGACCGCGTCCCGCTGGAGCAGGATCTGTTCGAAGCCGACGGTCAGGGCGTCGCCGACGCGCAGCACCAGCAGCAGCGCGATGACGGGCCGCAGCGCGGGCAGCGTGACGTGCCACATGCGGCGCCACCGCCCGGCGCCGTCGGCGGCCGCGGCCTCGTACAGGTCCTGGTTGACGGCGGACAGCGCGGCGAGGAAGACGATGACGCCCCAGCCCGCGTCCTTCCACACCAGCTGCGCGGTGACCAGGAACTTGAAGACGCCCGGGTCGGTCATCAGATCGAAGCCCTCGTAGCCGCGGGCGCGCAGCAGCTGGGAGATCAGCCCGGCGCCGCCGAGCATCTGCTGGAAGACGGTGATGACCAGCACCCAGGAGAAGAAGTGCGGGAGGTAGAGCACGCTCTGCACGACGGCCCGGACGCGCTCGCTCATGAGGCTGTTGAGGAGCAGCGCCAGCGCGATGGGGACCGGGAAGAACAGGGTGAGCTGGAGGAAGGTGATGGCGAGCGTGTTGACGCCGGCGTCCCAGAAGCGGCTGTCGGACAGCAGCAGGGAGAAGTTCTCCCAGCCGGTCCACGGGCTGTCCCACAGCCCGGAGAGATACGGGTCGTAGTCCTTGAAGGCGACCGTGGTCCAGATCAGCGGCACATAGACGAACAGCACCAGCAGGCCGACCGCCGGGAGGGCCATCAGCAGCAGGGAACGGTCGCGGCGCAGCCGGTACCAGCGGCGGGAGGCGGGCGCGGGCCGGGGCGCGCCCGAGGGGCCGCCGCCGTCGCCGTCCGGGGCGGTGGTGTCGGGAGGCGCCCCCGTGGCCCGGGGGCGCACGGCGCTGCTCACACTCCGCTGCCGTTCTTCTCCAGCAGCTCCGCGTACCAGTCGCGCAGCTTGTCGCCCCCGCCCTTCCGCCAGTCGGTGACGGCCCGCTGTACGTCGCGCATCGACTTGCGGCCGCGGACCACGTCCTTGGCGAGGTCCTCGAACGGCGTGTAGAGGGAGGCGTACCGGGTGGGCTCCTGGATCTGCATGCCGTAGAAGAGCGGCTTGCGCATATGGGCGCCCATCCGCTGCATCCAGCTGCAGTAGTCCTTCACCACCCGCGGATGGTCGGGGTAGGCGACGGAGGCCTCGGCGGAGACGATGAAGCGGTAGGTGTCCATGACCTCCTTGACACCCTTCTCCGTCTTCACCGGAACACCGTCCTTCAGCGTGTAGTGCTCGCCCTCGGTGCCGTAGTCGACGAGCCGCTGCTCGCGGGTGCCGTAGGGCGCGGCGATGAAGTCGGCGAGGGCGAGGCACTCCTCGATCCGCTCCTTCGGCAGCTTCTTGTTGAGGAAGGACCAGAGGCTGGCGGGGGCGCCCTGGTAGAGGACGGGGTCGCCGCCGCCGGGGCCGAAGAAGTCCATGCCCTGGATGCGGAAGTCCGGGTTGGCCGAGGCCTGTTCGAAGGTGAGGCCGTACCACTTGGCGTCGCCGTCGTTCATCATCAGCGACTGCCCGGAGGTGAAGCGGGCGGCCGCGTCGTTGGCCTTGCCGGCGACGGCGTCCGGGTGGACGACCCCGGCGGCGTAGAGCTTGCGGGTCCACTCCAGGGCTTCGAGATAGGCGTCCGTCTCGACCTTGTGGACCAGCTTGCCGTCCCGCTCGGTCCAGTAGTACGGCTTCTCGGGCGGGCAGCCGAAGATGATCTGGGCGGACCACCACATGTCCTCGCAGGCCCACCGCTTGCTCGCGGGGCGGGTGATCTCCTTGGCGAGGGCGAGGAACGCGTCCGGGCTGTCCGGGACCTCGTAACCCTCCTTCTCGAAGAGGTCCTGCCGGTAGAAGGGGACGACGCCGCCGAGCGGGCGCGCGGGCATCGGCAGGCCGCGCAGCTTCCCGCCGAAGACGGACATCTGCCAGGCGGCGGTGGGGATGGCCGCCAGGTTGGGGTACTTCTTCACCTTGTCGCCGGAGAGATACGGGCCCAGGTCGGCGAACTTGGCGCTGATCGCGCCGTGGATGCGGCCCTGCATCTCCCACTGCGGTATGCAGACGATGTCGGCGATGCCGTCGGAGGCGAGGACGGCGCTCAGCTTCTCGCCGTAGGTGTTGCCGTCCTGGGTCTGCCAGCGGATCTCGGCGCCGAGCGCCTTGTTGACGGCCCGGTAATACGCGGCGTCCTTCGGCGGCGGGGTGCCCCAGAGCGGGGTGAAGGCGGTGTAGGTGCCGCCGCTGCCCGGCTTGCCGCGGACGGAGACCGCGAGGTCCTCGGGCTCGGGGGCCCGGGTGAAGCCGGGGCTGGAGCCGTTGCGGCTGGGGATGTCCGGGTCGCTCGCCCGGGAGGCCACATGGGCGGGCAGCAGTTTCTTGAGGTCCTTGCCGCTGGTCGTACCGCCCCGGTTGGTGCTCTCGCCCGAGGAGCAGCCGCTGAGCAGGGGCGCGCCGCCGGCGACGGCCGCGGTGACGGCGGCAGCTCCGGCGAGGAACGTCCGTCTGCTGTGCGGGCTGGAGCGGCCGGAAGCGTGGTCCGGGCCCTGGAAGTTCGGCATTGCGTCAACCCTTCGTGGCGTAACCGCCGCACGACCAGTCCCTTGGCCGAGTGGTCGAAGCGCTTCGATGGCGCCGAGGTTAGGTGCGGGGGTGTGGTCACGCAAGAGCCGTCGCAAAAATGCCCGCGCTTGCGAGAGTTGACGGCTCGTCGGCTCCAAGAAGCGCAGAGCGCCGGTGTTTTACGTCTTGACACGGCCGATCCCGCAGCGCAGCATCGAAGCGCTTCGAATGCCGTACGCCGCAGACCCGCTCCGCCTGTGGTGCGCCCCCGCTCCGCACTCCGCCGCCTCGGACGTCTTCGGGGCACACCGGCCGCGAGGAGACCGTCCGTGTCCACCGCTCCGCCGTCCCGCCGCGATGCCCGGCTGCCGCGCAGACAGCGCGTGGACGACCTGCTCGCCCAGCTCACCCTCGACGAGCGGATCGCGATGCTCCACCAGTTCGCGCCCGCCGTGGAGCGCCTGCGGATCGCCGCCTTCCGCACCGGCCAGGAGGCCCTGCACGGGGTCGCCTGGATGGGCCCGGCCACCGTCTTCCCGCAGGCCGTGGGGCTCGGCGCCAGCTGGAACCCGGACCTGCTGCGGCGGATCGGCGAGGCCGTGGCCACCGAGATCCGGGGGATGCGCGCCCGGGACCCCCGCGTCGGGCTCAACGTCTGGGCACCCGTGGTCAACCCGCTCCGCGACCCCCGCTGGGGCCGCAACGAGGAGGGCTACTCCGAGGACCCCGCGCTGACCGCCGCGCTCGCCGGCGCCTACACCCGCGGGCTCCGCGGCGGCCATCCCCGGTACTGGCGCACCGCCCCCGTCCTCAAGCACTGGCTGGCGCACAACAACGAGACCGGCCGCGACACCACCTCGGCCTCCGTACCGCCCCGGGTGCTCCACGAGTACGACCTCCCGGCCTTCCGCGGGCCGGTCGAGGCGGGCGCGGTCGCCGGTGTCATGCCCGCGTACAGCCTGGTCAACGGGCGGCCCAACCACCTCTCGCCGTATCTGGAGGAGGAGCTGCGCACCTGGACGGACCGGGAGCTGGTCGTCTGCTCCGACGCGGGAGCGCCCTCCAACATCGCCGGCTCGCAGGGCTACCACGCCACCCACGAGGAGGCGGCCGCCGCCGCGCTCCTGGCCGGCGTGGACAGCTTCACCGACCACGACCAGGACCCCGCGCCGACCACCGCCCGGGTGCGCGGTGCCCTGGAGCGCGGCCTGATCGGCGAACACCACATCGACACGGCCGTACGGCGGCTGCTGGCGATGCGCCGTGAACTGGGCGAGTTCGACCCGGAGGACGACCCCTACGCCGGTCTCGGCCCGGAGCACGTCGACACCCCGGCCCACCGAGAGCTGGCGCGCGAAGCGGCGGAACAGGCGGTCGTGCTGCTGAAGAACGACGGGCTGCTGCCGCTCTCCGCGCACGGGGACGCGGGCGAGGACGTAGGCGTGGGGGCGGACGCGGCGGGCGGCGCCGGCACGGTCGCCGTGATCGGACCGATGGCCGACGCCTGCAAACGCGACTGGTACAGCGGTGACCTGATCCGCCGGAGCACCCTCCGCGGCGCCCTGGCCGAACGGCTCGGCCCGGAACGGGTCGTCCACGCGGACGGCTCCGACCGGGTGCGCCTGCGCTGCGCCTCGGGCGGCTGGCTGCACGTCCCCGCCGGCCCGGCCGGGGCCGGTGCGCCGGAAGCGGCGCCCGGATCCGGCTCCCTGAACCCCGCGCACACGGAGGGCCGTACGGACCTCCCGCCCGTGACCCGCGGCGAGCACCCCACCGAACTGGCGCTCACCGACTGGGGCGGTGGTGTGCTCACCCTGCGCGCCCCGGACGGCCACTACCTGAGCGCCGCCGCGGACGGTTTCGTCCGGGCCTCCGCCGAGGAGCCGGGCGGCTGGGTGGTCCAGGAGACGTTCGCCCTCGAAACCCACGGGGACGGCCATCTGCTCCGGCACCTCGGCTCCGGCCGCCTCTGCCGCCTCGCCCCGGACGGGCTGCGCACCACGGGCGAGGACGAAGGACCGGAATCGGCCGAGGTGTTCACCGTCGAGGTGACCGAGCGGGGCGAGGACGCGGCAGCCCGCGCCGCCGCCGCGGCCGGCACCGTGATCGTGGCGGCCGGGAACGACCCGCACATCAACGGCCGGGAGACCGAGGACCGCACCACCCTCGTACTCCCCCCGGCGCAGGAACGGCTGTGGCGCGCCGCCCGCGCCGCCAACCCGCGCACCGTGCTGGCCCTCGTCAGCAGCTACCCGTACGCCGTCCCGGAGGCCGACGCCGAGCTGCCCGCCCTGCTGTGGACGGCGCACGGCGGACAGGCGGCCGGGACCGCGCTCGCGCGCGTGCTGTTCGGGGACGTCTCACCGGCCGGGCGGCTGCCGCAGACCTGGTACGCCGGCGACGACGGTCTGCCCGGGCTGTTCGACTACGACATCATCGGCGCCCGCGCCACCTACCTCTACTTCGACGGCACGCCCCTCTACCCCTTCGGCCACGGCCTCTCCTACAGCCGCTTCTCCTACGACGGCCTGACCGTGACCCGCGACGGCGACACCCTCACCGCCGCCTTCACCGTCACCAACACCGGGGACCGGGACGCCGACGAGGTCGTGCAGCTCTACGCCCGCGCCGTCGCTCCGCGCGTGCCCCGACCCCACCGGCAGCTGATGGCCCACGAACGCCGCCGGCTCGCCGCCGGGGAGACCGGACGGTTCACCTTCACCGTGCCGGTGGCGGCACTGGGCCACTGGGACGTGGCGCACGGCCGCTGGACCACCGACCCGGGCCGCTACGAACTCCAGGCCGGCGCCTCCGCCGCCGACATCCGGCTGACGGCGCCCGTCACCGTCGGCGGACCGCCGCCCGCCCCGCGCCCGGTGCGGGAATCCGGCCTGGAGGCCTCCCACTACGACGCCTCCGGGAACGCCGTCCTGGTGGACCGGACGAAGACCCGCGGCGACGCGGTGGCCCCGGCGGACCCGGGCGCCGCGGCCCGGCTGCTCTTCCGCGCCTGCGACTTCGGCCCGGCCGCCCCGGACACCGCCGTCCTGCTGGCGGCCCGCGCGGAACCGGGCGAGGCGCGCATCGCACTCGCCCTGGCCGACGGCACGCCGCTCGGCGAAGCCGTTGTCCCGTGCACCGACGGCCCCTATGCGTACCGGGCCGTGGAACTTACGCTGGGCGGCGCCCCGCGCGGTGTGCGGGACCTGTGGATCACGCTGCGCGGAGCGGTCCGCCTCGCGCGGCTCGACTTCGGACTCCGGGACGCATCGAGGGAGCCGTCCCGGGCGGCCGGAGGGCACTGACCCGGCGCCTGCGGTGTCTCCCGGGCGGGTGAGACACCGGAAGCCGGGCCGGTCCCGAGGGCCGCACAAGAGCGGCCGGGGCGTGTCGTGTGGGCTGCGCGCCCCGGCCGTTCGGCGCCCGCGGCTTGCGGGCCCGCCGACTTGCGGGCTTCTAGAGATCCAGGCCGGTCAGCACCATCACGCGCTCGTAGGTGTAGTCGTCCATCGCGAAGCGCACACCCTCCCGGCCCACGCCGGACTGCTTGGTGCCGCCGTAGGGCATCTGGTCGGCCCGGTAGGACGGCACATCGCCGATGATCACGCCACCGACCTCCAGCTCCCGGTGCGCGCGGAAGGCGGTGCGCACGTCGTGCGTGAACACCCCTGCCTGGAGCCCGTACTGGGAGTCGTTGGCCGCCGCGAAGGCCGCCGCCTCGTCCTCGGCGCGGGTGACGGTCAGCACCGGCCCGAAGACCTCCTCGCAGGAGACCTGGACATCGGACGGCACATCGGTGAGGACGGTCGGCGCGTACGTGGCGCCGTCCCGCTCGCCGCCGGTGAGCAGCGTGGCGCCCGCGTCCACCGCCTCCCCGACCCAGGACTCGACGCGCTTGGTCGCGTCCTCGCTGACCAGCGGGCCGACATCGGTGGCCGGGTTCGACGGGTCGCCGGTCACCTGCTCCTTGACGGCCGCGACGATCCGGGGCACCAGCCGGTCGTACACCGAGGCGTCGGCGATGACCCGCTGCACCGAGATGCAGGACTGGCCGCCCTGGTAGTTGGAGAAGGTCGCGATCCGGGTCGCGGCCCAGTCGAGGTCGGCGTCCGAGGACCAGTCGGCCAGGACGATGGCCGCGCCGTTCCCGCCGAGTTCCAGCGTGGTGTGCTTGCGGGGCGCGGAGTCGAGGATCGACCAGCCGACCGGGCCGGACCCGGTGAAGGAGATGACCGGCAGCCGCTCGTCGCGCACCAGGGCGGGCATCCGGTCGTTGGGCACCGGCAGGACGCTCCAGGAACCGGCGGGCAGGTCCGTCTCGGCCAGGAGTTCGCCCAGCAGCAGCCCGGAGAGCGGGGTGGCCGGGGCCGGCTTGAGGATGATCGGGGCTCCCACGGCGAGGGCCGGGGCGACCTTGTGCGCGCACAGGTTCAGCGGGAAGTTGAACGGCGCGATGCCCAGCACCGCGCCGCGCGGGAAGCGGCGGGTGAGCGCGAGCCGCCCGGCGCCGCCCGCGTCGGTGTCCAGACGCTGCGCCTCGCCGCCGTTGAAGCGGCGGGCCTCCTCGGTGGCGAACCGGAAGACGGAGACGGCGCGGCCGACCTCGCCGCGCGCCCACTTGAGCGGCTTGCCGTTCTCGGCGGAGATCAGCCCGGCGATCTCCTCGGCCCGTTCGGCCAGCCGCCGCTGGACGTGCTCCAGGGCCGCGGCCCGCACGTGCGCCGGTGTGGCGGCGAACTCGGCCCGTACGGCGTGCGCCGCGGCCACGGCCTCCTCGACCTGGGCCTCGGTCGGGACGCTCACCGTGCCGACGAGCCTGCCGTCCCAGGGGGAGGTGACATCGAGTGTGTCGTCGCCGGTCGCCTGTCGGCCGGCCAGCCAGAACGCGTGGGTGTGGGTCACAGCGGATCCCGGCCCTTCCGAGGTGGTGGGGATGGTGCGGTGGGTGCTGGTGCGGGGTGCTCGTGCGCGATGCCCGCGGTGTGCTGGTGCGGGGTGCGGATGCGGGGTGCTGGGCACCACGTTAGGGGCGGCGGCGCCGAATGGCGTTTGTCCGCGGTGGAGCGGTGCGCCGGTCCGGCTAGGACGCTTCGGCGTGCCGCCCCGCACTCCGGCCGGCGGAGCACCGGCGGCTCCCGCCGCCCGGCAGCGCTGCCCGCCCTGCCCACGGGCCCGGCCGCCCGCCCCTCACTCCGCGCTGGTCGCCTTCAGGGCGAGCCAGAGCTCCATCCGGGCGTCCGGGTCGTCCAGGGAGCGGCCGAGGATCTCCTCCACCCGGCGCATCCGGTAGCGCAGGGTGTGCCGGTGCACGCCCAGGTCGGCGGCGGCCGCGTCCCACTGGCCGTGCCGGGAGAGCCAGGCGCGGAGCGAGGAGACCAGGTCGCCGCGGCCGGTGGCGTCGTGTTCCCGGAGCGGGCGGAGGATGCCGTCGGCGAACGCCCGTACGGCGTCGTCCGCGAGCAGCGGCAGCACCGACCCGGCCGCGACCTCCTCGTGCTCGACGAGCACCCGGCCCCGGCGGCGGGCCACCGACAGCGCCTGCTCCGCCTGCCGGTAGGCGGACACGGCGGCGATCGGCCCGGTCGGGGCGGAGAGGCCGACGGCGAACGCGGCCACCGGCGCCGTGCTCCGCCCGCCCCGGCGCCGGGGGGAGCGGCGCCCCGCGCTCTCGTACTCCTCGGCCAGCCGCTCGCAGGCGGCGACCGCGGCGCCGCCGTCCGCGGCGAGCACCACCAGCCGGTCCCCGTCGGGCACGACGAGGAGGTGCTCCCCGCCCCGGGCCGCGGCGGCCTCCAGGGTGTCGGCGAGCCGGCCGAGCGGGTCCGGGGCCGGGCCTCCGTCGCCGGCGGCGGGCGCGGCGTCCGGGGTCTGCGGGCCGGCGCGTTCCGCGACGAGCACCCGGAAGGGGGCGTCGAGCAGCGCGCCGTAGAGCGTGCCGGCGACCGTCCGGGCGTGGTCCGGCTCACCCGCCAGCAGCATCCGCAACAGGGCGGAACCGAGCCGCTGTTCGGCCGCGGCCAGGGTGCGCGAGCGTTCGGCGGTGAGGGTCAGCAGGGCGACGGCCGAGTTGACGGCGTAGCGCTCGGCGGTGCCCAGCGGGGCGCCGGTGCCGACGGCCAGGACGCCCTGGGCGCGCCGGCCGCTGCCCAGGGACTGCAGTTCGATCCGGTCGGCTCCGTCGTCGTCCTCGCCGGTACCGCCGGTCACGGCACTGGCCGGAGCGGGACGCTCGCGCAACCGTTCGACGTCGGTCGTCAGCCGGGCGGCGCGCCGCGCGGCCCACTCGGGCGCCGCGGCGACCACCGCCCCGGACATGTCGTAGAGGGCGGCCCAGCCGCCGATGTGCGCGGCGAGCCGGGCCAGCAGCGCCTCCGGGCCCTCCGGGCCGAGCGCCGCGCGCGTCAGCTCGCGCTGGGCGGCGAAGCCGGCGGTGACGGCCTGGTACTGCTCGGCCGCGATGGCCGCCGAGACGGCCTTGCTGATCGCGATGAACGGCGTCCGGCGCGGCACCTCCAGCAGCGGCATCCCCTCCTCGGCCGCGGCCGACACCAGCGCCTCGGGGATGTCCTCGTAGTTGACGCCGACGGCGAAGCCGAGCCCGACGACCCCCGCTCCGGCGAGCCGGCGGACATAGGCCCGCATCTCCTCCCCGTTCTCGGCATCCAGCTTGAGCGCGGTGACGAGCAGCAGTTCGCCGCCGTCGAGATACGGCACCGGGTCGGCCAGTTCGCTGGCGTGGGCCCAGCGGACGGGCGTCTCCAGCCGGTCCTCCCCCGCGCGGACGGCGAGCTTGAGCGCGGGGTGGGCCACGAGGGAGGCGAGCGTCGGGGGCATGGGTCCTTCACGGGAGGCGGGATGACGCGGAACCGAATAGGCCGTCCCGTATGAACGGCATGGGTCGATTCTGCCTCATTGGAGCGGTGCCGTGCAGCCCGCCGGTCAGCTCCGCAGATCCACCAGGAGCGGCGGGGCGTGCTCGCCGCGTGCCGTGGTCAGCGAGACCACCGCGTGCTCCGGCGGCAGGGAGTGCGCCAGCTCCGAGGCCGACCAGCGCTCCCGCTCCACCTGCCGGACGGTCACCGACTCGCTGGTGACGGCCCGTCCGGTGACCAGCCGCCGGATGAAGTGCACGACCCGGGTGAGCGGTTCGTCGGTGATGATCTGCCGGTTGGTGACGTCCCGCGCCTCCACCCACTCCTTGCCCCACACCTCGGCGAAGCGCGCGCCGTCCCAGGTGGTCACCCCGGCGAAGGCCATCCGGCAGCCGACGGTGCCCAGCAGGGTGCTGCGCAGCGCCTCGGGCACGTCGTCGAGGGTACGCAGGGTGAGCAGGGCCCCGGCGTTGGCGGAGCGCAGCCGCTGGATGCCGCGGAGCGCCTCGGCGGTGATGGTGTCGGAGGCGTCGTGGAGGACCAGGCAGGCGAAGAGCGACCGGTCGGCGCGGCCCACGGCGCACTCGGTGAACTGGGCGAGCACCAGCCGCGCCAGGATGCGGGAGGCTTCGGCGTGGCCGCGTTCGGGGAGGTCGATGCGGACCCGCAGCGGGTGGTCGAGGGCGCGCAGCGAGAAGGGGCGGCTCCCCTCGGCGGTGGCGAAGAAGTTCGCGAAGGCGGGCCGGTCGAGCAGCGCCAGCCGGTCGGCGAGCAGGGCGCAGGCGTCGTCGGCGCGCCCGGACTGCCGTTCGCGCGCGTCGAGTTCACGGGCCTGTGCGAGCTGACCGGTGTCCCGCAGGACGGTGCGGAGCGCGCCGAGGGCGGTCGCCGATCCGTCCAGCAGTTCGCGGAGTTCGGGTACGGAGGGGAAGCGGCCGTGGGCGGCCCGGAAGGGACCGAGCAGTTGGGCCAGCGCCGTGGGGGCCCGGCGGGCGCCGCCGCCGGGGTGGGCGGCGGCGAGGTCGCCGATGAGGGCCTCGGCGAGGATGCCGGCGGCCTCGTCCGGGTCGGTGGTGCCGCCGTAGAGGTCGAGGTCGTGGGCCGAGTCGGGGCGCCCGATGCGGATGACCACGTCGAAGAAGCCGTCGGGGGCGAGCTGGGCGCCCGAGGCGCCGACGGCGACGACGGCGGTCCGGCCGGTCAGCGCCTGGAGGCAGAGCGACTCCAGCACGGGCCGCACCAGCCGGCCCGTCTTCCCGGCGCCGGGCGGGCCGACGGCCAGCAGCGAGGTGGCGAGCAGCTCCGGCGCCAGCGCGAAGCCCGCCCCGCGGTGCCGGTAGGGGTTCCGCCGGTCGTCGGCGGCGGTGCCGAGGCGGACCTGCCCGGCGGCCAGGTCGTGGCGGGCGGTGCGGACCGGCAGATCGCGGGCGCCGGACGGGTGGAGGCAGGCGGCGGCGCCGTGCCGCAGCACGGTGTCGGTGAAGGCGGGCAGCCGCTCCGGCCGGCCGCGCACACCGGTCCAGGCGCGGCGGATGCGGGCGTAGTCCACGTCGGTGAGCCGGCCGGCGCGGGCCTCGGCGGCCAGCCGGTCGGCGGCGTCCGGGGCGCCGCCGGAGCGGAGTTCGGGCCACTCGGCGGGGTCGGCCTCCGGCGGGGCGGCGGGCCTGCCGGTCGCCGTCGTCCCACAGCCGGCGCAGCAGAGGGGCGGCCCAGCGGCGGTACAGCTCCGGCCAGCGGCCGAGCCGCCCGAAGACCACGACGAGCCCGGCGGCGAACAGGCCGTAGTAGAGGTACGCGGCCCAGACGTACGCCAAGTGGTTGCCGCCCGCCTCGCGCCAGGAGTCGGGGGTGAACAGCAGCAGCGGCCAGAGCCAGTAGTCGCCGAGATAGCCGTTCCAGCACAGCGACCAGATGAGCCAGCCGCAGAGGAACGAGATCAGGGCGCCGCTGAGCAGGGAACGGCCCGGGATCCGCTCGGGCTCCTCCGGCGGCCGGGGCCGGTGGCCGTGGCGCCAGATGCCGGGCGGGCCTCCGGGCGGGGGCGCGTACCCAGTCGAGGAAGGGCGCGGCCGGACCGCTCGGTGCCGCGCCGGCGCCGCCCTCGGCACCATGACCGGCGTGGGCGGTGTGGCGGCGTGGCCGGTGTGGCCGCCGTTCGGTCCGCCGCCCGGCGCGGCCGCCGGCATCCCCGCGGGTGCGGGCGGCACGGCCGGGCTCCCGGGATACGGGCCCGGGGCGGACGGGGCCCCGGCGCCGGAACCCTCCACCGGGCGCGGGGACGGAACGGGGCCGGGAAACCGGACGGCGGCTGCGGGGGCGGCGGTGCGGGCGGTCCGGCGGGAGGCGGTACCGCTCCCGGGTGCCCGGTGCCCCGACGGCCGTCGTGTGCGCCTTCGGTGTCCATCTGCCGCCTCTCGCCCCTGCCCCGCCAACCGGCCTGCTGTTCCTACCCGTTCAATCTAGTGCCCCACACCGCGCCCCGGCCCCGGGCACGCCCCGCCTGCCCGCGGCGGCGCCTCCCCGCCCGTGCCGCCCCGCCCGCGGCGGCTCCGTCCCGCGGCGCCTCCCCGTCCCGCGGCGGCTCCGGACCCGTCCCGCGGCGTCGTCCCGCCGCGAAGGTGCCGCCGCGGACAACGGGACACGCGCAGCGCTACCGATCGGAGCATGCCCCGGACCACCGCCCGCCCCTAGCCTGCGGAGTACATGCCCGATCCGGGCATTCCGCCGGACTTGCCGCACCCCCGCGGAGGGCGTCCCCCGCCGGCCGCACGCAGGGGCGCGGCGCCCCGCACCGCGCCGCCACGGACCAGAGGAGATCACCATGACCGCGACCACCGGAGGCCCCTCGCTCCCGCAGGAGCGCCGCGTCGTCACCGCCATCCCCGGCCCCAAGTCCCAGGAGCTCCAGACCCGCCGGAGCGCCGCCGTCGCCGCGGGCGTCGGCTCCGTGCTGCCCGTCTTCACCACCCGTGCCGGCGGCGGCGTCGTCGAGGACGTGGACGGCAACTCGCTGATCGACTTCGGCTCCGGCATCGCGGTGACCTCGGTCGGCAACAGCGCCGAGGCCGTGGTGCGCCGGGCCTCCGCCCAGCTCGCCGCGTTCACCCACTCCTGCTTCATGGTGACGCCGTACGAGGGCTATGTGGAGGTCTGCGAGAAGCTGGCCGAACTGACGCCCGGTGACCACGCCAAGAAGTCGGCGCTCTTCAACTCCGGCGCGGAGGCGGTGGAGAACGCGGTGAAGATCGCCCGCGCGTACACCCGGCGCCAGGCCGTCGTCGTCTTCGACCACGGCTACCACGGCCGCACCAACCTCACGATGGCGCTGACCGCCAAGAACATGCCGTACAAGCACTCCTTCGGCCCGTTCGCGCCCGAGGTGTACCGGGTGCCGGTGGCCTACCCGTACCGCTGGCTCACCGGTCCCGAGCGCTGTGCCGAGGAGGCGTCGGCCCAGGCCATCGACATGATCAGCAAGCAGATCGGGGCGGAGAACGTCGCCGCGATCGTCATCGAGCCGCTGCTCGGCGAGGGCGGTTTCATCGAGCCGGCGAAGGGCTTCCTGCCGCGGATCGCCGAGTTCGCGAAGGCCAACGGCATCGTGTTCGTCGCGGACGAGATCCAGTCCGGCTTCTGCCGCACCGGCCAGTGGTTCGCCTGCGAGGACGAGGGCATCGTGCCGGACCTGATCACCACCGCCAAGGGCATCGCGGGCGGCCTGCCGCTGTCGGCCGTCACCGGCCGCGCCGAGATCATGGACGCGGCGCACAGCGGCGGCCTCGGCGGCACCTACGGCGGCAACCCGGTCGCCTGCGCGGCGGCGCTCGGCGCGATCGAGACCATGCGCGAGCTGGACCTCAACGCCAAGGCGCGGCGCATCGAGCAGGTCATGAAGCCGCGCCTCCTCGAACTGCGGGAGAAGTACGAGGTGATCGGCGACGTGCGGGGGCGCGGCGCGATGCTCGCCATCGAACTGGTGCGCCCCGGCTCCAAGGAGCCGGCCCCGGACACGACCGCCGCGCTCGCCAAGGCCTGCCACAGCGAGGGCCTGCTGGTGCTGACCACCGGCACCTACGGCAACGTCATGCGCTTCCTGCCGCCGCTGGTGATCGGCGAGGAGCTGCTGAACGAGGGCCTGGACATCCTCGAAGGGGCGCTCGCCGGCCTCTGAGACGGCGCCGCGGCACCGGACCCGGGGTCCACCAGGGGTGTTACCTGCGGCTACAGTCCGCTTCCGTGAAGAATGTGTGCGGAGCCCATGGCGGACGGGTGATCCGGCTGTCCGGCCGCCTTCCGGTGCCGTACGGTCGTCCGCAGATGAGAGAAACACCCCGTCCGCGGATCTTCGCGGACGGCGCCGGGTCGGCGCCTCCCCAGCACCGGACCGGCCGTGCCCTCGCGCACACCGGAGCTTCGGGCTCCGGGATTCTCCACCGGTCGGACGGCCGCCCGCCCCAAACCCCCCGGGGCGCGCGGCACACCGGTCGTCGCGGCCGCTCCGGAACAACCCCTGTTCCGGGCGGCCGCCTCTGCCGTTCCGGCACCTTCCGGCGCTCGCGGCGCCCCGCGCCCTGCTCCCCCTCCTTCTGCCCGTGCTGCTCTTCGCCGCGGTCACCTGGCAGGTGGCGGCCGGCGGCCCGCTGCGGGCACTGGACGAGCGCGCCGGCGCGATCCTGGCCCGGCCGGGCGGCGAGGGCCCCGGGGACACCGCCGCGGAGTTCGCGGCGGACCTCGGCCATCTGCCGGTCGCCGCCACCGTACTCGCCCTGGCCGCCGTCGCCGTCGTCCCCCTCGGCCGGCGCCGGGCCCGGGCGGAGCGGCGGAAGCGCGCGGGGACGTCCGCGAGGGCGTGCGGAGGGGCGGACGGGGAGGCGCAGGGAGAGGCGTACGCGCCCGGCGCGCGGCGCCCGTGGCTGCCACCGCTCGCGGCGGCGGCCGCGCTGGCCGCCGTTCCGGCGCTCGTCGTCCCGCTCAAGGCGTGGACGGCCCGGCCGGGCCCGGACGGACTGCCGCTCACTGCGGGCGAGGGCTTCTACCCCTCCGGCCACACGGCGACGGCCGCCGTGGCCTACGGCGCCGCGACCCTGCTGCTCCTGCCATATCTCCGCCGGACGGCGGCCCGCCGCGCCCTGACGGCCGGCGCGCTGCTGCTGAACCTGGCCGTCGGCGCGGGGCTGGTGGTACGCGGATACCACTGGCCGCTGGACGTCCTGGGCAGCTGGCTGCTGTCCGTCCCGCTGCTGTGGGCCCTCGCCGGCGCGCTCACCGGCCGCCCCCGCGGGCCAGTCCGGCGGCGGCCTCGTGCAGCGCCAGCTCCAGCAGCACCGGGTCGTTGAGCGTTCCGGCCCCGTCGGGCGGCACGACCCAGCGCACACCGCCCGTCGCCACCCCCGGATAGGGCACGACGACCCAGGTGCCCCGGCCCGCGGCGCGCATCCCCGTGCCGACCCAGCGCTCGGCGGTGCCCGACGGGACGAAGAAGCCCGTCCGCTCGTCGCCGAAGTCGGCCAGCACCGGGCCGGGCCGGTCGATACGGCGGCGGAGCACCTCCAGCGCCGGGAAACCCAGCTGCCCCGGAAGGATCAGGACGTCCCAGCGGCCTCCCGCGGGCAGCAGCACCACTCCGAGCGGGTTCCGCTCCCACTCCAGGCGGCACGCCGCCGGGTCGGGGGCCGCGGAGACCAGCCACTCGACCGCGCCGTCGTCCGCCCCGGTGTCGCGCATGCAGAGCGCCTCCTCGTGTCCCCATGTGATGACGTGACGGTTGAGGAGAGAGCGGGAGCCGCCAATCGTCACACCTGCCGGTGCGCGGAACCACCGCAAAGAGGGGCGGATTGCCGCAAAGAATCCGGCACAGACTCCGGAAGGCCGCCTTCCGGGCCGGACCGGACGAGTCGCGTGCCCGCACGGTCCGCGGGCCGCGGGCGGGCGACAGGGCCGCCGGGCGGTGCTGTCCCCGCCCGCGCCTACGATGATGCTGCTCCGGCCACCCCGGAGCGCCCGCCGCCCGGCCGTACCCAGGAGGACCGATGACCGATCTGCAGCCCTTCATCGCGGGACTGCCCAAGGCCGAGCTGCACGTCCACCACGTCGGCTCCGCCTCGCCGCGCATCGTGTCCGCCCTGGCCTCCCGGCACTCCGACTCCCCGGTGCCCACCGACCCCGAGGCGCTGGCCGACTACTTCGTCTTCCGCGACTTCGCCCACTTCATCGAGGTCTACCTCTCGGTCGTGGACCTCATCCGCGACGCCCAGGACGTCCGGCTGCTGACCTACGAGGTCGCCCGCGACATGTCCCGGCAGAACATCCGGTACGCCGAACTGACCGTCACCCCGTTCAGCTCGACCCGCCGGGGCATCCCCGACGCCGAGTTCGTCGACGCCATAGAGGACGCCCGCAAGGCGGCAGAGGCCGAGCTGGGCGTGGTGCTGCGCTGGTGCTTCGACATCCCCGGCGAGGCGGGCCTGGAATCGGCCGAGGAGACCACCCGGATCGCGGTCGAGCAGCAGTGCGAGGGGCTGGTGTCGTTCGGGCTCGGCGGGCCGGAGATCGGCGTGCCCCGGCCCCAGTTCAAGCCGTACTTCGACCGGGCCATCGCGGCCGGGCTGCGCAGCGTCCCGCACGCGGGCGAGACCACGGGCCCGCAGACCATCTGGGACGCGCTGAACGACCTGCGCGCCGAGCGCATCGGCCACGGCACGAGCGCGACGCAGGACCCCCGGCTGCTGGAACACCTGGCCGAACACCGCATCCCCCTGGAGGTCTGCCCGACCTCCAACATCGCCACCCGCGCGGTCACCGACCTCGACCAGCACCCCGTGAAGGACATGGTGGCGGCGGGAGTCCTGGTCACCATCAACAGTGACGACCCGCCCATGTTCGGCACCGACCTCAACACCGAGTACGGCGTCGCGGCCCGCCTGCTCGACCTCGACGAGACGGGCCTCGCCGGCCTCGCCAAGAACGCGGTCGAGGCGTCCTTCCTCGACCCGGCGGGGAAGGCGAAGCTGGCCGCGGAGATCGACGCCTACACGGCGGAGTGGCTGCGCCGGTAGCGCCGCCGACGGCCCGCGCGCCGGGCTCCGGCCGCGCGCCGGGCCGCCCGCCGCCACCCGTTTCCCCGCTTTTCCCAGTCCCGCGGGCGCCCCGGGGACCGCTCAGGACTGCGGCCGTCGGCGACGGGTACTCGCCGAGGCGCACGGGCGGGCCGGCCGCCGGCGGGCCGGAGTGCACCACGGCGGCGCACAGGATGGGATGGGATCAGGCATGTTCGTCTTCTTCTCGAACCGGAGCGGATGCCTCGGCTCGCTGCTCATCAGCCTGGTCGGCACGGCCGTGCTGTTCCTGGTCCTGTACTCCTGCGGGCGCGTCTGACGCCCCCCGCCGGGAGGCGCCCGGGCCGGGGCGGCACGCCGTCAGCCGGCGGGCACCAGGGTGAGGTAGGCCATGCCGAGGACACCGCGGTAACCGGTCAGCCAGGAGGTGCGCTGCCGGTCGACGCGCTCGCGCGTCCCGGCGGCGAGCGGATGGTCCGGGTGCGCGGCGAGCCAGGTCTCCGTGCCGGCCCGGTAGCCGGACTCGAACTCCTCCCATTCGTCGGCGTTCGCCGTCTCGATCCACTCGGGACGGAACCCGGCACCGAGCGCGGCCCCGACCACCCCCGCCAGGTCGTGGTGGTCGTCGGCGGAGGCGCCGGGCCACATGGCGGCCAGCTCGCCGTCGGTGGGCGGGCGCTCCCAGTAGCCCTCCCCGAAGAGCACGCGCCCGCCGGGAGCGACCAGCCGGCGCAGCGCGCGGAGGGCGGCGGCCGTGGCCCCGGACGGCTCCACGTCCCCGCTGAGGGCGTGGCCGGCGCCGGTGCACAGCACGAGATCGGCCGGCCCGCGGTCGGTCCCGGCCGCGGACTCCGCGAGGAACTCCACCCGGCCGGCCAGTCCCCGGGTACGGGCGTTCTCCCGGCCCCGGGCCAGATCCTCCGCGTTGATGTCGAGGCCGGTCCCAGTGGCTCCGGGCACGGCGCCGAGCACGCGCAGCATCAACTCGCCCCAGCCACAGCCGATGTCGAGGACGGTCGCGGGGCGGTGCCGGCCGAGTCGCTCGACGAGCCGCGCGGCGCGCGCCTCGGAGAGCGGGCCGTGGAAGGTGAGGCGGGGCAGCCGGGGCGGCGGAGCGGTATCGGGCATGCGCCGGACCCTACGGACGGCGGCGCCGGGACGGAACCGATTATCGGCGGGCCCGCCCCTGCGCCCGGAGACGGTTCCCCCTCGGCGAACCCGTCGACGGATACCCGGCGCGCCCCGGACGCCCGAGCACCCCCGGGCCACGGTGGTGGCCCGGGGGCGGCCCGGGGGCGTCCGGTGGCGTCGCCGGCGTGCCGCGCCTCAGCTGTCCAGCGACGTCATGACGTGCTTGATCCGGGTGTAGTCGTCGAAGCCGTAGGCCGACAGGTCCTTGCCGTAGCCGGACTTCTTGAAGCCGCCGTGCGGCATCTCGGCGACCAGCGGGATGTGGGTGTTGATCCACACGCAGCCGAAGTCCAGGGCCTTGGACATCCGCATGGCACGGCCGTGGTCCTTCGTCCAGACCGAGGAGGCGAGGGCGTACTCGACGCCGTTCGCGTACTCCAGCGCCTGCTGCTCGTCCGTGAAGGGCTGGACGGTGATGACCGGGCCGAAGACCTCGTTCTGGACGATCTCGTCGTCCTGCCGGAGGCCGGAGACGACGGTCGGGGCGTAGAAGTAGCCCCGCTCGCCGACCCGGCGGCCGCCGGTCTCGACCTTGGCGTGCGCGGGGAGGCGCTCGATGAAGCCGCTCACCTTAGCGAGCTGGTCGGCGTTGTTGAGCGCGCCGTAGAGGATGTCCTCGTCGTCCGGCTGCCCGGTCTTCGTGTCCGCGGCGGCCTTGGCGAGGGCGGCGACGAACTCGTCGTGCACGGACTCGTGGACGAGGACGCGGGTCGCGGCGGTGCAGTCCTGGCCGGCGTTGAAGAAGCCCGCCTCGGTGATGCCCTCGACGGCCTTGGCCAGGTCGGCGTCCTCGAAGACGACGACGGGGGCCTTGCCGCCCAGCTCCAGGTGGACCCGCTTGACGTCCTTGGCGGCGCTGGCGGCGACCTCCGTGCCGGCCCGGACCGAGCCGGTGATGGACGCCATCGCGGGCACCGGGTGCTCGACCATCAGCCGGCCGGTGTCGCGGTCGCCGCAGACGACGTTGAAGACGCCCTTCGGGAGGACGGAGCCGAGGATCTCGGCGAGCAGCACCGTCGACGCCGGGGTGGTGTCGGAGGGCTTGAGGACGACCGTGTTGCCCGCGGCGAGCGCCGGGGCGAACTTCCAGACCGCCATCATCATCGGGTAGTTCCACGGCGCGACCTGCGCGCAGACCCCGACCGGCTCCCGGCGGACGAAGGAGGTCAGCCCCTCCATGTACTCGCCGCCCGAACGCCCCTCCAGCATCCGCGCCGCGCCCGCGAAGAAGCGGACCTGGTCGATCATCGGCGGGATCTCCTCGGAACGGGTGAGCCCGAGCGGCTTGCCGGTGTCCCGGCACTCGGCCTCGATCAGCTCCTCGGCGCGCTCCTCCATCGCGTCGGCGATCTTGAGCAGGGCCTTCTGCCGGTCCGCGGGGACGAGGTCCCGCCAGGCCGGGAAGGCGGCCTCGGCGGCGGCCATGGCGGCGTCGACGTCGGCGGCGCCGGACAGCGGAGCGGTGGCGTACACCTCGCCGGTGGCCGGGTTGACCACGTCGGTGGTCCGGCCGTCGGCGGCGTCCCGGAACTCCCCGCCGATGTAGTTGCGCAGACGACGCAGTTCGGTGGTCACGTGCCACCCCTCCCTGTCGGTGTCCAATGGGTGAGACACCCACCCTAAACGCTGCGGCGGACATCGCAGCAGGGGGCCGCCCCCTCCGCGGTCCGGGACCTGCCTCCGCGTACGTCCCGGTACGGTGCCGGTCGCGGGACCATCCGCGCGGCCGTCCATCCGATCGGACGAAAAACGGGCGCATATCCCACCCCCGGTGAGGTGCCGCGGCCCTCGACTCCTTACCGTTCCAGGCACCGACCGGTCTCCCGCCCTCACGCCGGGACGGAGGCCGCACCGCTCACACAAGCCGAGGTGCTCGCCATGGTGGCCCCGCCGGACAACGACGTTCTCCGGGCACACGCCCTGCACTACGCGACCAGCGGCACACCCGTGCTCGCCGGGGTCTCCCTCGGGGTCCGGGAGG
Organism: Streptomyces sp. MNU89; assembly: GCF_020982505.1. Classification (NCBI taxonomy): domain Bacteria; kingdom Bacillati; phylum Actinomycetota; class Actinomycetes; order Kitasatosporales; family Streptomycetaceae; genus Streptomyces; species Streptomyces sp. MNU89. The sequence goes on from NZ_JAJKLL010000001.1 coordinate 2,066,342, forward strand.
GCGAGGTCATCGCCGTCACCGGGCCCCGCGGCAGCGGCAAGACGACCCTGCTGGAGTGCCTCTCCGGGCGTCTCGTGCCGGACAGCGGCCAGGTGTGGTTCCGCAGCTCCCCCGTGCACCCCCTCGGCGCGGCCGCGCGGGAGCGGCTGCGCCGCGAGAGCTTCGGCTGGATCGGCACCGAGCCGCGGCTCGTACCGGAGCTCACCGGCTGGGAGAACGCCGCGCTGCCGCTGCTGCTGCGCGGCACGGCCCCGCGCGCCGCCCGGACGGCGGCCCTCGGCTGGCTGGAACGGCTCGACGCCGGCGACTGCGCCCGCGGCCGTCCGGCGTCCCTGACGCAGGCACAGCGGCAGCGGGTGGCCGTCGCCCGCGCCCTGACCGCCCAGCCGTCGGTGCTTTTCGCCGACGACCCGACGGCCCGGCTGCACAGCGCGGACAGCGCCTCGGTGCTGCGCATCCTCACCACGGCGGCCCGCTCGCACGAGATCACGGTCGTCCTGGCCACCCACGACCCCGGGGTCGCCGCCCACGCGGACCGCCGGTTCGCGCTGCTCGACGGCCGGCCCGCCGACGCACCCGCCGACCGCGACAGCGGCGCCGGGGACGGCCCGTCCGGCGGCAACGACGACACCGAGGGAAGAACGACGTGCTCGCTCTCCGTCTAGCCCGCGGCGCCCGCCCGGCCGTCCAGGCGCGCCGGCTGGCGGTCGCGGCGGCCTCCGCCGGTACGGGCTTTCTGCTGCTCAGCAGCCTGGGCCAGGCGGCCGCACTCCCGGCGGGGGCCGGCTCCTCCGCCGTCCGGCTGCTGTGGTGCGCGCTGCCGCTCGCGGCGTCCGTGCAACTGGCCGTGGCCGCCGCGCGCGCCGATCACGGCGCCGGGCCCCGGCAGAACCTGTACGCGGCCGGATGCGGGCCCGCCCGCCTGGCGCTGCTGGCCGCCGCCTCCACCGTCCTCTCCTGCCTCCTCGGCGGTGTTGCGGCCGCACTGGTGTTCCTGCTGCTCCGCGGAGACCTCGGCATCCCCGCCGTTCCCGGCGCGGAGCAGGCGCTGGGCGCCGGGGTGCCGCTCCCGTTCCCGGCCGTTCTCACCCTGCTGACCGTGGTGCCGGCGGCGGCGGGTGCCGCAACCGCGCTCGCGCTGCGCCCCCGCCCGGCGTCCGCGGAGCACCGGCACCGGTCCACCGGCCACGATCAGGCCGTGCCGTGGTCCGCGGGACGGGATCCGTACACGCCGGGCACCGCGCTGCGCGAACTGCCCTGGGGCATCGCCCTGCTGACGGCCGGGCTGGCGCTGGCGTCGTACGCCGGCCCCGGCAGCGGGGGCCCACCGGGCGGCGGGCCCCCGCTGCCGGGTCGCCCGGACGGCATCCCGCCGGGCGCGGTCGCCGGGTGGGCCCTGGTCGCGGTCGGCCTGGTGACGGCGCTCCCCGGGCTGACGCATCTGGCCGGGCGGCTGCTGGCCGCGGGCCGGCCCGGCGCGCTGCGGCTGCTGGCGGGCCGGTTCCTGCAGGCGGAGGCGGGACGGACCGGCCGCCCGCTCGGTGTGCTGTGCGCGGTGGCCACCGGCGTCCTCGCGGCGGACCGGCTGTACGGCGGCCCCGGTCCGGCCGCCGTGGCCTCGTTCGGACCGCTTCTCGCTCTCGGAGCCGCGCTGGTGGTGGCGTGCGTGACGCTGACCGTGGTCATCACGGCCGTGGAGTCGCGGGCCGAGCGGGCCGGCACCACCGAGGCGCTGCGGCACGCCGGCGCCCCGGCCGCCCTGCTGCGCCGCGCGGCCGTCCTCCGTGCCGTCGTGATGGCCGCCGTGGTGGCCCCGGTGAGCTGGGCCGTCGCCACGCTGGCCACCCTGCCGCTGCTCTCCTGACGGCCGCGGGGCTACTCCCCCGCGGCCAGCACCACTACGTCCTCGGCGGTGAACGCCGCGCCCACCTCCGTACCGGTCTCCGGGGCGTCGCGCAGGGGGCAGGACGCCTCCAGGAGCGGTCCCGTCCCGGGGCGGAGCAGCAGGGAGACCTGGTCGCCGCGGAAAGTACGGGCCGCGACGGTGCAGCGCAGGCCGTCGGCGGCCGGCACCAGCCGGACCCCGGTGGGGCGGACGAGCAGCCGGCGCGTGCCCCGGGCGGAGCCCGGCTCCACCGGCAGCCGGCCCCAGGGGGTGTCGGCGGCCCCGTCGCGCACCAGCCCTTCGATCACGTTGTCGAAGCCGAGGAAGCGGGCGACGAACTCCGAGGCGGGCCGACGCCAGACCTCCAGGGGCGTGCCGGTCTGGGCGACACGGCCCTCCCGCATCACGACCACCCGGTCGGCGAGGGCGAAGGCCTCGCTCTGGTCGTGGGTGACCGCCAGCACGGTCGTCCCCAGCCGCCGGAACAGCTCGCGGAGTTCGACGACCAGCCGCTCGCGGAGTGTCCGGTCGAGCTGGCCCAGCGGTTCGTCCAGCATCAGGAGCTGCGGTTCCGGGGCCAGGGCGCGCGCCAGTGCCACCCGCTGCTGCTCGCCGCCGGACAGCGAGGACACCGCGCGCCGCCCGGCGTCGGGCAGCCCGACGAGGTCGAGGAGACCGGCGACGCGGCGTTCGGTCTCGGCGCGCGGCACCTTGCGCATGCGCAGGCCGAAGGCAACATTGCCGCCGACGTCCCGCTGCGGGAAGAGCTGGTGGTCCTGGAACATCAGTCCGACGCCGCGCCGGTGCGCGGGCACCCCCGCCTGGTCGCGCCCGGCGAGGGTCACCCGGCCGGCGTCCGGCCGCTGCAGACCGGCCACCACGCGCAGCAGGGTGGACTTGCCGCTGCCGCTCGGCCCGAGCACGCACACCGTCCGCTGCTCGGGGACCTCCAGGTCCACCGCGTCGAGCACCGCGCGGTCGCCGAAGCGGACGGTCACCCCGTCCAGCCGCAGCAGGGCGGGCCGGGCGGCGGGGCCTCCCCGGTGCCGGGAGGAGAGCCGGGGGCGGTGACGGGGGCCGTGCCCGGAGTGGTGTCGGAGGGCATGTCAGAACTCCCCGGAGCCGGAGCGGTCGGTGCGGACGCGTTCGAGAAGCAGCAGGGACACCGCGCAGACCAGCATCAGGATCGTGCTGAGCGCCATCGCCTGCCCGTACGGCAGTGCGCCGGCCCGGCCCAGCAGCCGGGCCACGGCGACCGGAAGGGTGAGAGTGTCGGCACGGGCGATGAAGACGGTGGCACCGAACTCCCCGAGCGAGACGGCGAAGGCGAAGCCCGCGGCGACGAGCAGCGCCCGCCGCACCAGCGGCAGGTCCACCTCGCGCCAGGCGCGCAGCGGGGAGGCGCCCAGCACGGCGGCCGCCTCGCGCAGCCGCGGATCGACCGCGCGCAGGACGGGCAGCATGGTGCGGACGACGAACGGCACGCCGACCAGGGCCTGCGCCAGCGGCACCAGGATCCAGGCGGACCGCAGGTCCAGGGGTGGCTCGTCGAGCGCGATGAGGAAGCCGAAGCCGACCGTCACGGCGGAGGTGCCCAGCGGCAGCATCAGCAGCGCGTCGAAACCCCGTACGAGTCTCCCGGCCCGCCGGGTCAGGGCCGCCGCGGCCAGACCGCCGACCACCAGGGCGATCAGGGTGGCCACGGCCGCGAACGCCAGGGAGTTGCCCACCGCCTCCAGCGGCGCCACGGTGAACGTCCCGCCCTCCTCGGACCCCAGCGCCCGGTAGAAGGCGAAGCCGTAGCCGTCCGGTGCGTCCAGCGAGCGCTCGACGAGCACCCCCAGCGGCAGCAGGAGCAGCAGCGCGATGACCGTCACCGTGGAGCCCAGCAGGGCCCACTGGCCGGCGCCGCGCGGACGGCGGGAGGTGTGCGCGGGATCGACCAGCCGCAGCGCGCTCTCGCGCCGCCGCACCGTCCGGGCGTGCAGCAGGAGCAGGCCGCCGACGGCACAGAACTGCAGCAGCGTCAGCACGGCCGCCGTCGGCAGGTCGAGCAATTGTGCGGTCTGCCGGTAGATCTCGACCTCCAGCGTCGAGTACCGCGGACCGCCGAGGATCTGGACCACCCCGAAGGAGGTGAAGGTGAAGAGAAAGACCATCAGCGCCGCGGCGGCGACGGCGGGCGCCAGCGCCGGCAGGGTGATCCGGCGCCAGGCGGTGAGGCGGCTCGCGCCGAGCATCCGCGCGGCCTCCTCCTGGCGCGGGTCGAGCTGCGCCCACAGGCCGCCGACCGTCCGCACCACGACCGCGTAGTTGAAGAACACATGGGCGAGCAGAATCGCCCACACCGTGGTGTCCAGCCGGACGCCCCACAGTTCGTCCAGCAGTCCGCCGCGTCCCAGCAGCGCCAGGAAGGCCGAGCCGGCCACGACGGTGGGCAGGACGAACGGCACCACCACCAGCGCCCGCAGCAGCCGCTTGCCGGGGAAGTCGAGGCGGGCGAAGACATAGGCGCCCGGCAGCGCGACGGCCACGGTCAGCGCCGTGGACGCCGCCGCCTGCCACGCGGTGAACCAGAGCACGTCCAGGACGAGCGGGTCCGTCAGCACCGCGCCGGCCCGGCCGAACCGCCACCGCCCCCCGTCGCGCAGCCCCCGGGCCACGATCGCGGCCACCGGGTGGACGAAGAACAGGGCGAAGAAGGCCGCCGGAACGGCCATCAGCGCGAGCCGGACCGCGGTGCCGGAGCCGCGGCCCGGCAGCCCGCCCGGCCGCCGCCCCGCCGGTGACGGCGGAACGGGCGGAGGCGGTGCGGACGGCGACGAGGGCGGAACCGGGGCCGGCTCCGCCCCGGCGGTCACCTCGGAACGAGCTGGGACCATGCCTTGACCCACCGCTCACGGTTCTCGGCGATCTTCTCCGGGGCCAGGGAGGCGGGCTTCTCGATCGTCTCCCCGTACCGGGTGAAGACCTCCGGCAGCTTGACGTCCGTGCGGGCGGGGTGGACGAACATCTGCAGCGGCACGTCCTCCTGGAAGGTCTCGCTCAGCAGGAAGTCCAGCAGTTCCTTGCCGCCCTCGGGGTTCTCGGCGCCGTCCAGCAGCCCGGCGAACTCGGTCTGCCGGAAGCAGGTGCCTTTTGCCACCCCCGTCGGCCCCTCCTCGGGCAGCGGGTCCTGCCCCAGCACCTCGGCGGGCGGGCTGGAGGCATAGGACACGACGAGGGGCTTGTCGCCCTTGCCCTTGCCGCCGCCGGAGCCGGAGAAGCGGTCGTTGTAGGCCTGCTCCCAGCCGTCGACCACCTCGACACCGTTGGCCTTGAGCTTCTTCCAGTAGTCCTGCCAGCCGTCGTCGCCGTACTCGGCCGCGGTGGCGAGGAGGAAGCCCAGCCCCGGCGAGGAGGTGGCGGCGTTCTCGGTGACCAGCAGGTCCTTGTACGCGGGCTCGACCAGGTCGGCGAAGGTCTCCGGCGGCGCGAGCCGCTTCTTCTCGAACCAGCCGCGGTCGTAGTTGACACAGATGTCGCCGTAGTCGACGGGCGTGACCCGGTGCTTCCCCCGGTCGAGCCGGAGTTCCTCCGGTACCTTCTCCAGGCCCCTGGCCTCGTACGGCGTGAAGATCCCGTGGTCGAGGGCGCGCGGGAGCAGGGTGTTGTCGACGCCGAAGAGGACGTCGCCCTGCGGGTTGCCCTTGGACAGCACGGCCTGGTTGACGGTCGTGCCGGCGTCGCCGCCGCGCAGGATCTCGACCTTGCGGCCGGTCTGCTCGGTGAACTCCTTCAGCACGTCGTCGGAGACGGCGAACGAGTCATGGGTGACCAGGGTGACGGCCGCGGTCTCGCCACCGTCCTTCCCGGCCGGATCACCGGAGTCGCCGCACGCGGCGAGCGAGGTGATGCCCAGCGCGGTGACGAGCAGCGCGGCGGCGGACCGTCCGCGGAGGTGCGTGGTCATGAGTGGTGCCTCCCCTGAAGCGGGCAGGGCACGACAGCTTGTCGAGTGGTGACCGAACTCCCTACGCCGGTATGACCCGGTTCAGGTTCGAGGGTCTGCGGCTGCTGCCGCACTCTCAGCGCTGTGCGCTCCCCTGTCGGAATAGACGTTCGAAACGACGATATCAGCGCTCCGCTGCGGCCAGCTGACCGCATGCGCCGTCGATCTCCTGGCCCCGGGTGTCCCGGACGGTCACCGGCACCCGGTGCGCCTCCAGCGCGGCCACGAACGCCTTCTCGTCCTCGGGCCGCGAGGCGGTCCACTTCGAGCCGGGCGTCGGGTTGAGCGGGATGAGATTGACGTGCACGCGGCGGCCCTTGAGCAGCCGGCCGAGCAGATCGCCGCGCCAGGCCTGGTCGTTGATGTCGCGGATCAGCGCGTACTCGATGGAGACCCGGCGGCCGGACTTCTCGGCGTACTCCCAGGCGGCGTCGAGCACTTCGCGCACCTTCCACCGGGTGTTGACCGGCACGAGGGTGTCGCGGAGCTCGTCGTCCGGGGCGTGCAGCGAGACCGCGAGCCGGCAGCTGAAGCCCTCGTCGGCGAAGCGCAGCATCGCCGGGACGAGACCGACGGTGGAGACGGTGATGCCGCGCTGCGAGAGCCCGAGGCCGTCCGGCTCGGGGTCGGTGAGCCGCCGGATGGCGCCGACGACGCGGTTGTAGTTGGCGAGCGGCTCGCCCATCCCCATGAAGACGATGTTCGACAGCCGGGCCGGCCCGCCGGGGATCTCGCCGTCCCGCAGCGCCCGCATGCCGTCCACGATCTGGTGCACGATCTCGGCGGTCGACAGATTGCGGTCGAGACCGGCCTGGCCGGTGGCGCAGAAGGGGCAGTTCATCCCGCAGCCGGCCTGCGAGGAGACGCACATGGTGACCCGGTCCGGGTAGCGCATCAGGACCGACTCGACGAGCGTGCCGTCGAAGAGCCGCCACAGCGTCTTGCGGGTGGTGTCGTCGTCGCAGCTGATGTGCCGCACGACGGTCATGAGTTCGGGCAGCAGTTCGGCCGCGAGCTTCTCACGGGCCGCCGCCGGGATGTCCGTCCAGGCCGCCGGGTCGTCGGCGTACCGGGCGAAGTAGTGACGCGAGACCTGGCCGGCCCGGAACGGCTTCTCGCCGATGGCCGCCACGGCGTCGCGGCGCTCGGCGGGGGTGAGGTCGGCAAGATGCCGCGGCGGCTTCTTGGCCCCGCGCGGCACGGCAAAGGTGAGTTCTCCGGGCTTAGGCATGATTCCTCCAGTGTCGCAGACGCCGGACGGTCCCCCGGCGCCCCGCGGACGAGGCTCCCGTCACCCGGCCGCGGTCCGCCGCCGGAGAGGCGCCAAGGCCCCTGCCGAAGCGCTGCGGCAGGGGTCTCGCGTGCGCGGGAAAACTCAGCCCGAGCCGGTGAAGACCACCAGCAGCAGCCACGCCACCGGAGCGGTGGGCAGCAGCGAGTCCAGACGGTCCATGATCCCGCCGTGGCCGGGGAGCAGCGTGCCCATGTCCTTGATCCCGAGGTCCCGCTTGATCATGGACTCGCCGAGGTCGCCCAGGGTGGCGCTGCCCGCGACCGCCAGGCCGAGCAGCAGGCCCTCCCACCAACTGCCCCCGTCGATCAGGAACTCCAGGCACAGCGCGCCGGCCACCATGGAGAAGCCGACCGCCCCGAGCAGTCCCTCGCGCGTCTTGCCGGGGCTGATGCGCGGCGCGAGCTTGTGCGTGCCGAAGCGCCAGCCGACGGCGTAGGCGCCGGTGTCGCTGACCACGGTGAGCACCAGGAAGACCATCACCCACCAGGCGCCGTCGTCGGCGGCCAGCATCAGCGCCACGAAGGTGGCGAGGAACGGCACGTAGAAGGCGGCGAAGAGAGCGGCCGTGACGTCACGGAGGTAGTTCTCCGGGGCGTCCGTCATCCGCCAGGCCAGGACGGCGAGCGCGGTGAGCGCCATGGCGACCCAGGCGCCCTCCGGGCCCCGCAGGTATCCCGCGACGACCATGGCGACGCCGCCGAGGGCCAGCGGCACCAGTGGCGCGCTGATGCCCTTCTGCTCGCGCAGCCGGGAGGTCAGCTCCCAGAGACCGACCACGACCGCGGCCGCGATCACCCCGACGAAGACGTCCTTGACGAAGAACAGCGAGGCGAGGATCACCGCGCCGAGGCCGACCCCCACGCCGATCGCGGCCCGCAAATCGCGGCCCGCGCGCTTGCGGGGCGGCGTCGCGGGAGACGGATGGGCTCCGGCCGGGCGGTTCGCGTGGACCGGGGGGCCGCTCGGGCGAGCGGCCCCCCGGTCGTGTCCGTCGCGGTCGTCCTGGTCGCCGCCTGCGGGGGGCACGATGGGCATGGGCCGAGTCTGCGCCGCATCGCCTGCCCCGTGCGGGGGACCCGCCGCGGGAGGCCGCACGGGCCCCTGACCGGGCGGTCCCCCGTAACCGGCGTGCGGCGGGGCGCCCCGGGAAGAGTCGTTCATCAGACCTCGAGCAGCTCGGCTTCCTTGTGCTTGAGCAGCTCGTCCACCTGTGCCACGTACTTCGCGGTGGTGTCGTCGAGCTCCTTCTCGGCGCGGCGGCCCTCGTCCTCGCCGACCTCACCGTCCTTGATGAACTTGTCGATGGTCTCCTTGGCCTTGCGCCGGACGCTGCGGATCGAGATCTTCGCGTCCTCGGCCTTGTGCTTGGCGACCTTGATGTACTCCTTGCGGCGCTCCTGCGTCAGCTCGGGGAACACCACGCGGATGATGCTGCCGTCGTTGCTCGGGTTGACCCCGAGGTCGGAGTCGCGGATCGCCTGCTCGATGTTGCGCAGCGCGCTCTTGTCGAACGGGGTCACCACGGCCATCCGCGGCTCCGGGACCGAGAACGACGCCAGCTGGTTGATCGGCGTCATCGCCCCGTAGTAGTCCGCCACGATCTTGTTGAACATCGCCGGGTGCGCACGGCCGGTGCGGATCGCGGCGAAGTCCTCCTTGGCGACCACGACGGCCTTCTCCATCTTCTCCTCGGCTTCGAGGAGGGTCTCTTCGATCACCACTTGCTCCTGGTGTTATCAGTAAGCAGAGCCTCGCCCCTGCGCGCGTCTACTCCTGCACGGTGTCCGACCGGCAGGCTGTTGTCCATCCCCGTATCGGGCCGGCCCTCCCGGGTCAGGCCCTGGTCGCTTGGTCGCTCACCAGCGTGCCGATCTTCTCACCCTTCACCGCACGCGCGATATTGCCTTCGGCGAGAAGTTCGAAGACGAGAATCGGCAGCTTGTTGTCCATGCACAGGGTGATGGCGGTGGCGTCGGCGACCTTGAGGCCGCGGGTGATGACCTCGCTGTACTCGAGGGCGTCGAACTTCACCGCGTCGGGGTTCTTCCGCGGGTCCGAGTCGTACACCCCGTCGACGCCGTTCTTGCCCATCAGCAGGGCCTGCGCGTCGATTTCCAGCGCGCGCTGGGCAGCGGTGGTGTCGGTGGAGAAGTACGGCATCCCCATGCCGGCGCCGAAGATGACGACGCGTCCCTTCTCCAGGTGCCGCACCGCCCGGAGCGGGATGTACGGCTCCGCGACCTGGCCCATCGTGATGGCGGTCTGGACGCGGGAGTCTATTCCCTCCTTCTCCAGGAAGTCCTGGAGCGCGAGGCAGTTCATGACCGTGCCCAGCATGCCCATGTAGTCGGAGCGGGCCCGGTCCATGCCGCGCTGCTGGAGTTCGGCGCCCCGGAAGAAGTTGCCGCCGCCGATGACGATGGCGATCTCGGCGCCGTCACGGACGACGGCGGCGATCTCCCGGGCCATCTTGTGCACGACGTCCGGGTCGACGCCGAGGCCGCCCCCGCCGGCGAAGGCCTCGCCGGACAGCTTCAGCAGAAACCGGCCCCGCTGGGGACCGTGATCGGGTTTACCGGCCTTGTCGGCGTCCTGATTCATGGAGATCTCCTCGTGCACAGACGAAGAAGGCCACTGCCGTACGGGGTCTGCTGATCCCTCTGCGGCAATGGCCTCCTCGTCACCTCTGCGGCCGTCCGGCACGCCGTCGGCCAGCTGCCCCCGACCTTAGCGGCGGCGGGCGCTTTCCGCTGTCGCTGACCGGACTCAGGCGCCGACGCGGATGCGGGCGAAGCGCTTCAGCGTGACACCGGCCTCGTCCAGAACCTTCTGGACGGTCTTCTTGTTGTCCTTGGCGAACGCCTGGTCGAGGAGGCAGTTCTCCTTGAAGAAGCCGTTCACCCGGCCCTCGACGATCTTCGGCAGGGCGCCCTCGGGCTTGCCCTCCTCGCGCGCCGTGGCCTCGGCGACGCGACGCTCGTTCTCGACCGCTTCGGCCGGGATCTGGTCGCGGGAGAGGTACTTCGGACCGAACGCGGCGATGTGCTGCGCGATGTCCTTGGCTACCTCGGCGTTCTCCTGCTCGAGCTCGACGAGCACGCCGACCTGCGGCGGGAGGTCCGGGCTGGTGCGGTGCATGTACGTGGCGACGTAGCCGCCCTCGAACTGCGCGAACCGGTCCAGGACGATCTTCTCGCCGAGAGTGGCGTTGGCCTCGTCCACATACGCCTGGACGGTCTTGCCCGACTCGATCTCCGAGGCCAGCAGGGCCTCCAGATCGGCCGGGGAGGTCTTGGCGACATGAGCGGCCAGCGCGTTGGCGGCGGCGAGGAACTTGTCACCCTTGGCGACGAAGTCGGTCTCGCACTTCAGCTCCAGCAGGACGCCGGACTTGTTGTCGTCCGCGATGAGGGAGACGACGGCGCCGTTCTCGGCGCTGCGGCCCTCACGCTTGGCCACGCCCTTCTGGCCCTTGACGCGCAGGATCTCGACGGCCTTGTCGACGTTGCCCTCCGCCTCGTCCAGCGCCTTCTTGCAGTCCATCATGCCGGCGCCGGTGAGCTCACGGAGCTTCTTGACGTCAGCGGCGGTGAAGTTCGCCATGGTCTGTCAATCTCTTCTCGAAAGTCGATCGATCGGATCTACGGGTGGACGGCGGGGGCACCGGGCCCCCGCCGTCGTCAGCCGTGACGCTGGGGTCAGGCCTTCTCGGCGTCCGCGGCCGGGGCCTCGGCGGGTGCCTCGGCAGCCGGCGCCTCGGCCACGGCGGCCTCGGCCACGGGGGCCTCGGCCGGCTTCTCGGCGGCGGGGGCCTCGGCCGGCTTCTCGGCCTCGGCGGCGGCCGGCTGCTCGGCAGCCTTCTTGTCGCCGCCCTCGAGGAGGTCGCGCTCCCACTCGGCCAGCGGCTCGCCGGCCTTCTCGCCCGGCTTCTGGTCGCCGGTGGCCGCGCCGGAGCGGGCGATGAGGCCCTCGGCGGCGGCGTCGGCGATCACACGGGTGAGCAGGGTGACGGAGCGGATCGCGTCGTCGTTGCCCGGGATCTTGTAGTCGACCTCGTCCGGGTCGCAGTTGGTGTCGAGGATCGCGACCACCGGGATGTTGAGCTTGCGCGCCTCGCCGACGGCGATGTGCTCCTTCTTGGTGTCCACGATCCAGACGGCGCTGGGCACCTTCTGCATCTCGCGGATACCGCCGAGGGTCTTCTCCAGCTTCGCCTTCTCGCGGGAGAGGACGAGCAGTTCCTTCTTGGTGAGGCCGGAGGCGGCCACGTCCTCGAAGTCGATCTGCTCGAGCTCCTTGAGGCGCTGCAGACGCTTGTAGACGGTCGAGAAGTTGGTCAGCATGCCGCCCAGCCAGCGCTGGTTGACATACGGCATGCCGACGCGGGTCGCCTGCTCCGCGATGGCTTCCTGCGCCTGCTTCTTGGTACCGACGAACATGATGGAACCGCCGTGCGCGACGGTCTCCTTGACGAACTCGTAGGCGCGGTCGATGTACGACAGCGACTGGAGCAGGTCGATGATGTAGATGCCGTTGCGCTCGGTGAAGATGAAACGCTTCATCTTCGGGTTCCAGCGACGGGTCTGGTGCCCGAAGTGGACGCCGCTCTCCAGCAGCTCCCGCATCGTGACGACGGCCATGGCCGTACTCCTTGACATTCTCGGTTCCACCGCGGCCGGGCGGCCGCCGTGCCTGACGCCCCGGCGCGCCGTGCCGCGGAAAAGGCTCTTCCGAGGACCGAGGGACGCGGCCACCGCGCTGCCTGAGAGGTCTGACGCGACGGTGGCGGGGCGTGCGAAGTCGATCCGGTCACCCGGATCGCCACCAGAAGTGTACGGGACGGCCACACCCCCGGACGACACGGACAGGACCGGTCCGGAGGCGGAACGCGGGTCCCGGGATCCGGCACCGAGTTGTCCACAACCGGCCGGTAATCCACAGGTTGCGTCCAAGATCCGCGCGGTGGCCGGCGGATGCGGGACCGTCGCCCCATGCGGAGGAACGAAGCGGCGGGGCGCGGGCCGCACCGGGCACGGACCGGGCGGCGGTACCGAGAAGGAGAACGCTTCCGGGTGGCCGCCCGGAGCACGGAATGGCGCACGGCGGCGGCCCCCGGCCGCCGGGCGCGCTGCGGGCCGGCGGCGGCCTGCGCGCTGCTCGCGGTATGGCTGCTCGTGTCCCGGCCGCCCGGTCCCGGGCCCGGCACGGGCGCCGCCTCCGCATCGCCGTCCCTCGCCGCCGCGGAGGCGGCCAGGGAAGCGGGCGGGGAAGCGGGCGGGCCCGCCACGGGCCGCCCGGACGCCCGGCCCCGCCCGGACGACGGCGGAACGGGCCGGCGAGCCGGACCGCGGACGGCCCGGGACCTCACCCGCGGCCCCCGTGCCTGGCCGGTCGGCGGAACGGACGGCGCCGGCCGGCGGCCGAGGGTCCTGCGGGCCTGGCAACCGCCGCCCTCGCGGTACGCGGCCGGTCACCGCGGGGTGGACCTGGCCTCCCGGGCAGGCCGGACGGTACGCGCCGCGGCGCCGGGCCGCGTCTCGTTCGCGGGTGTCGTCGCGGGCCGCGGCGTGGTGTCGGTGGAACTGGACGGTACGGGCGAGCCTCCGCTCCGTATCACCTACCAGCCGGTGACGGCCGAGGTGGAGAAGGGGGACCGGGTGACGGCCGGACAGCCTGTCGGGGTGCTGGACCGGGGGCCGTTCCACTGCCGGACCGCCTGCCTCCACTGGGGCCTGCTGCGCGGAGAGGAGTATCTGGATCCGCTGTCGCTGCTGCCGGGCTGGATACTGCGCGGCGCCCCGTCCCGCCTGCTGCCGGTCTTCGGCGTACCCGAGCCCGATGCCTGAACACCGGGCGGGCGGTGGCCTGCCGACGGCCGGGAGCCGGGACGGGTGTTGCGGCGCTGCGGGGGGCGGTGCGGTGGAGTTCGGTGCGGTGGGAAGCGGAGTCAGCCGCCCCGCACGCCCCGCAGCGCCATGGCCACCGCCGCCTCGGTGATCTCCTCCGGGCTCTCCGCCGCCCCGAGTTCGGTCCGGCGGACGGCCGCGTCCACGACTCCCTGCAGAAGCATGGCCGCGAGCCGTGGCTGCCGGTGTCCGAGGTGGCCGAGGGTCTCGACGACGAGCGCGATCAGGCCTCCGTGCGCGGCACGGATCTTCTCCCGCGCCCCGGCGTCCAGTTCACCGGCGGAGATGGCCACCACCGCCCGGTGGCGCCGGTCCCCGGCCAGGGCCAGCTGCCGCCGCACATACGCCTCGATCTTCTCCTCGGGCGTGCCGGCCACGGCCATGGCCGCCTCGACCTCCGCGGCCCACACCGGGAAGTCGACAGCGCACAGCTCCTCGACGACGGCTGCCCTGGAACGGAAGTACTCATAGACGGAGGAGCGCGCCAGTCCGGTGCGCTCGGCGAGGGCGGGGAAGGTCAGTGCCTCCGTTCCGCCCTCGGACAACAGGGATCGGGCGGCGTCGAGCAGGGCGCCGCGCTGCATGGTCCGGTGCTCGGCCACGGAGGCCGCTCGAATCCTTGGCACCCGTCCACTCTACGGACGAGCGCCCGCCGACGGCGAGCGCCCGGGCAACAGTGCCCTCCGCGAGCGGGGGTCAGCGCCCGACGTCGGCCAGTTTGGCCCGCAGTTGGAGAACGGACTTGGTGTGGATCTGGCTCACCCGGCTCTCCGTGACGCCGAGGACCTGGCCGATCTCGGCGAGGGTCAGCCCCTCGTAGTAGTAGAGGGTGACCACGGTCTTCTCCCGCTCCGGGAGGGTGTTGATGGCCCGGGCCAGCAGCCTCCGCAGCTCGCGGTCCTCGGCGACCTCCTCGGGGTCGTCCGCCGCGGTGTCCTCCAGCTTGTCCATCAGGCTGAGCCGGTCGCCGCCCTCGCCGCCGGTGTGCAGCAACTCCTCCAGGGCCACCACATTGGCCAGGGAGAGCTGGCTGAAGACCTGATGCAGTTCTTCCGGGGAGATCCCCATCTCCTCGGCGACCTCGGCCTCGGTGGGGGTACGCCGCAGGGCGGCCTCCAGCGTGGCATAGGCCCGTTCGACGGCTCGGGCCTTCTGCCGCACCGAGCGGGGAATCCAGTCCAGCGCGCGCAGTTCGTCGATCATCGCTCCGCGGATACGGGTGATCGCGTAGGTCTCGAACTTGATGGACCGCCCGGGGTCGAACTTCTCGATGGCGTCGATGAGCCCGAAGACGCCGGAAGACACGAAGTCGGCCTGGTCGACGTTGGGCGGCAGGCCCACGCTCACCCGCCCGGCCACGTACTTCACCAGGGGCGAGTAGTGCAGGATCAGCTGTTCCCGCAGCCGGCTGTCAGCCGTGTCCTTGTACGACCGCCAGAGCTCGTCGAGCGACGAGGGGGCGGCGGGGCGCACGCTGCCGCGGGCGGCGGGTGGCACTGCCGCGCGGTCAGACCCGGAGGTGTGCTGGGGCATTCGTCGCCTTGAGCCGTTCTGCCGTCAGGGTGAAATCGTCGGTCGGAGCCAGGACTCCCGTAAGCGTAGCGTGACTGTCCCGTAGCAGCGTGCGAAGGATTGCGGGTATCTCATGCGCAGATACGTTCCGCTGACCGCACCGCGGAGTTACGCCCGTCGAGTGGCGCGTGGGACGCGTGCGATGGGCGTGGTGCTCCGGTGTGAAGACGGGCCCGGCGGCGGACCGCCGCCCGTCACCCGGTCGCAGCAGGTCAGAGGCCGTCTTCCGGACGGAGCGCAGGACCGCCGGCCGGGCGGGCCAGGCGCCATCGGTCGCCGCGCCGTTCGACGAATCCCAACGAGAGCAATTCGTACAGCCGTGCTCTCGCCTCGTCGCCGTCCGTGCCCGCTTCCCGCGCGATCTCCCGCGTGTCCGCCTCGCGCCGGGCCGGCAGGGCGTCGAGCACCCGGGCCGTGAGCGGTGCCAGCAGATCCCGGGCGACCACCGGGCCGTTCCGGCCGGGGGCCAGCTCCCCGATGCCGCCGACGAGCTCGATCACCTCGTCCGCGTCCGTGACCAGGGTGGCCTCCCCGCGCAGGAGTTCGTGGACTCCCGCGGACAGACCGGAGGTCACGGGGCCGGGCACGCCGGCGGACAGCCGGCCCAGCCGCTGGGCCCGGCGGGCGGTGACGAGCGATCCGCTGCGGTACTCCGCCTCCACGACCACCGTGCCGCGGGTGAGCGCGGCGATGACCCGGTTGCGCTGCAGGAAGCGGCTTCGTGTCGGGTGCCCGCCCGGCGGGAGTTCCGCCACCAGCAGGCCCTGGTCGGCGATGCGCCGCAGCAGCTCGGTGTGGCCGCGCGGGTAGGCACGGTCCACTCCGCAGGCGAGGACCGCGACGGTGGCACCGCCCGCGGCGAGCGCCCCGCGGTGCGCCGCGCCGTCGATCCCGTAGGCCGCGCCGGAGACCACCACCCAGCCCCGCTCCGCGAGACCGGCGCCGAGGGCGGTGGCCGCGTGCGCGCCGTAGTCCGTGCACGCCCGGGCCCCGACGACGGCCACCGACCGCAGCGCCCAGAGCCGCAGGGACGGTCTTCCGCGCACCCAGAGACCGAGGGGGCGGGCATCGCCCAGATCGTCCAGCTGTCCGGGCCACTCCTGGTCTCCCGGGCAGACGAACCGGATACCGGCGGCCTCCGCGGCGCGGAGCGCCGCCACCGGATCGGCCCCGGCCGCCCGGGCCCGGTAGCCGGCCATCCGCTCCTCGCTGACCTCGGACGGCGCCCTGCCCCGCCCGAGGAAAAGCCGCAGCAGAGCGACCGGTCCCCGCTCCCGGAGCCACCGCCCGGCCAGTTCGTCGCCCGGTTCCACGATCCGGGTGAGGGCCGCCCGCGCCCGGCGCTCCTGCTCCGCGGCGTCCGTCATACCGGCTCCCCGACCGGTACCGCTCCCCGGCTGACGCCGGTGCGCAGCTGGAGAGCCAGGGCCACGTCGGCGGCCGCGGGCCGGTCGTTGCCCGCGAGATCGGCGACCGTCCACGCCACCCGGAGCACCCGGTCCAGACCGCGCGCGGTGAGCAGCCCCCGCTCCATGTCCCGTTCCGCCTCTCGCAGCGCGCCGGGCTCCGGCCGCCACCGGGTGCGCAGCTCGTGCCCCGGCACCTCGCCGTTGAGCCGCCACGGGCTCTCGGCCAGCCGGGCCGAGGCCCGTTCCCGGGCCTGGAGCACCCGCCCGGCCACCACCGCGGTGGGCTCGCCGCCCGCCGCCCTCCAGAAGGGCCCGCCTCCCCACCGGCTCGACGCCGACCCGAAGATCCACCCGGTCCATCAGCGGGCCGGAAAGCCTCGCCTGGTACCGCCGGACGACGGCGGGTGGGCACTCGCAGCCCGCCCCGGACAGCGAGTGCCTGCCACAGGGGCACGGGTTGGCGGCCAGGACGAGCAGGAAGCGGGCCGGCAGCCGTACGACGCCCGCGCTGCGGGCCACCACGACGTGCCCGGACTCCAGTGGCTGCCGCAGGGCGTCCAGCACCCGGCCGCCGAACTCGGCGGCCTCGTCGAGGAAGAGAACGCCGCGGTGAGCGAGGGTCACGGCCCCGGGCCTCGGCAGGCCGTTCCCGCCGCCGACCAGCGACGGCATGGTCGCGGAGTGGTGCGGCGCGCAGTAGGGGGGTGTGTCGATCAGCGGCTTGCCGGGCGGGAGGACGCCCGCCACCGAGTGCACGGCCGTCACCTCCAGGGACTCCCGCCGGGTCAGCGGCGGAAGCAGCGCGGGAAGCCGCTCGGCCAGCATCGTCTTGCCTGCTCCCGGAGGACCTTTCAGGTAGAGGTGGTGCCCGCCGGCGGCGGCCACCTCCAGCGCCGTCCGGGCGGCCCGCTGGCCGGCGACGTCGGCGAGATCCGGCAGCGGGCCGCCGCCGTCCGCCGGCCGGGAGGCCAGCCCGGCGGCCGCACCCGAGCCCGGGAGGGCGAGCCCGGCGAGCATCGGGTCCGGACGCCCGGCCTCCCGGGGCTCCTCCTCGGGAACGGCTTCACCGGCCAGCACGGCGATCAGCTGCCGCAGGCTGCGCACTCCGAGGACGGCGACCCCCGGCACCAGGGCCGCCTCGGCCGCCGTCTGCTCCGGGACCACCACCTGCTCGTAACCGGCCTCCGCCGCGGCCAGCACGGCCGGAAGCACACCCCGGACCGGGCGCACCCGCCCGTCGAGACCGAGCTCGCCGATCATCATCAGATCCGCGATCCGCCGCGGATCGATCCGCTCCGCCGCGCCCAGGACGGCGCAGGCCACGGCCAGGTCGAAGCCGCTGCCGCTCTTGGGGACGGAGGCCGGGCTGAGCCCGACCGTGAGCTTCTTCTGCGGCCACTCGGCGCCGGAGTTGACCACCGCGGCCCGGACCCGGTCCCGGCTCTCCACCAGGCTCTTGTCCGGCAGCCCGACGAGGGTGAAGGCGGCGATCCCGGGTTCGAGATCCGCCTGCACCTCGACCACCACGCCCTCGATCCCGGCCAGCGCCACCGAGCAGGTGCGCGCGAACCCCATCAGGCCACCCCCCGCGCATGCTCGACCACGGGCGCACCGCGCCCCGGCAGCAGGACCCCCACCAGGTCGATCCGGACGCCTCCGGGCGGCGGCTGTGGCGCCGGCCAGCGCTCCAGCAGCCATCGCGCCGCGAGCCGGCGCAGCCGCGCCGCCTTGCGGACCGGTACGCCCGCCATGGGGTGCTCGCGGCCACCGGCCCGTCGGGTCTTGACCTCGCAGATCACCAGGGCGTCGCCGTCCCGGGCGACGATGTCGATCTCGCCCTCGCGGCAGCGCCAGTTGCGCTCCAGCACCGTCATGCCGGCATCGGCCAGCCGTCGGGCCGCCAGGTCTTCTCCGTAGCGGCCGAGCGCTCCTCGCGCGTTCATCGGCACCACCTCCGGGACCGACTGTCCCGGAAGCGGGGGCATGAAGTGGATCTTGGTCTGGAACGGTGGACTACTCGCCGGTTGTGGAAAACTCGCTCACTCGTACGGGTGAGCCGAGGGCCTCAGCGGGCCGCCACCACACACCCGAACCCGGCCTCCGGCCCCGCCCCCGCGGCACCGGAGCCCACGGCGCCGCATCCCCGCGACACCGCGCCAAGCCCCGGGGCCCGCCGCCACCGGCCCGCCCTCACCGGTTGAAGCCGGACTCGTCCGGCAGTTCGAGGTCGCTCTTGTTGAGCTCCTCGATGTTCACGTCCTTGAAGGTCAGCACCCGGACCTGCTTCACGAACCGGGCGGGCCGGTACATGTCCCACACCCAGGCATCCGCCATGGAGATCTCGAAGAAGACCTCCCCCTGCACCGAGTGCACCTGCATCTCGTAGGCGTTCGTCAGATAGAAACGCCGCTCGGTCTCGATCACGTACTTGAACAGGCCGACGACGTCGCGGTACTCCCGGTAGAGCTTCAGCTCCATCTCGGTCTCGTACTTTTCGAGGTCTTCGGCGCTCATGACATGGTCCCCTTCAGCCGGGCGTCCCCCTATTGTGCGTCAGGCCCGTTCCGCCTCCAGGACCACGGGCGCACTCGGAGGACCCTCGGCGAGCAGCGTGCGCAGCAGCTCCGCGAGCTTGGTCGGATACACCGTCTCACGCAGCGTGGACAGTTCCCCGGAGGTCCACCACCGGAGGCCGGTGATACTGCGCCGTTCCAGCTCGGTGCGGCCGGTGTCGTCGGTGCCGGTCTGCCCGGTCCTGCCCAGGTAGTACCACTCGTCCTGGTTCCAGCGGCGCCCGTCGAACGGGAAGGAGCAGGCGCGCCGCCAGAGCACGGGCCCCAGCTCCACCTCCGTGATCCCCGTCTCCTCGGCCAGTTCACGCCGGGCCGCCTCCTCCCGGCTCTCCCCGGGCTCGACCCCGCCGCCGGGGGTGAACCACCAGGAACGCCGGGGATCGGCGGGTTCGTGTCCGTGCAGCAGCAGGATCCGGTCGGCGGGGTCGAGCAGGACGACGCGCGCGACCTTCCGCCACTCCTCAGCCACCGGTCCCCGCCGTGCGCCGCCGCTCGGCCCGGCGGGCCAGCGGCCCGTGCACGGCCCCCGCGAGGATCAGCACCACGCCCGCGGCGGCAGCCACGGAGAGCGGCCGCAGCGGACCGGGCTCGGACACCCCGCCGGAAAGCTCCGCGAAGGGCGCGGGACGGGAAACCATGCCGAAGGAGCCGGCCGGCCACACCGCGGCGTCCACCCGGGCGCTCACCGCGCTCGCGGGCACCGCGCCCTGGTCGCCGTCGGTCAGATGCTCTCGCGAGTCCAGGGAGGTGTTCCGCCGGTCGCCCAGGAGGAACACGCTCCCGCGGGGCACCTCCGCGGTGAACTCCATCGGAGAGGCGGGCCCGGTGCTCCGCAGATACGGTTCCTCGAGCGGTTCGCCGTTCACGGTCAGCCGGCCGTCCGCGTCGCAGCAGACGACCTTGTCCCCGCCGACGCCCACCACTCGCTTGATCATGGGGAGGTCGCCCCAGGCCGAGTCGGTGAAGACCACCACGTCGCCGCGGCGGACCTCCCCGCCGTCGATCCGCTGCGCCAGTACGCGGTCACCCGCGTTGACGGTCGGCTCCATGGAGTCCGTCGGGACGGTGTAGGGCTGGTAGAGCAGTGCCGCCCAGACGAATCCGCCCAGGAACAGCACACAGCCGACGGCCACCGCCAGTCCGGACAGGATTCCGCCCGCTGTGCGACGGCCGCCGGCCGTCCGTCCCGCTGTCGTCATTCCCGCTCCCCGCCTCGGTGCTCCGGGACGGCACCCTACCCGGCGGTACGGGACGCGGTCAGCCGTCCCGCTCCGGCTTTTCCGTCACCGTCACGGGCGCCGCCCCGGACACCGCCACGGGCGACGTCCCGGCGGCCCCGCCCGCGTCCCGCGCGAGCAGCCGCCGGCGGCGCCACAGCACCAGCGGCACCGCACCGGCGAACCCGAGGGCCGCGGGGGCCGCCCCGGCGGCCACGGCGTTCAGTCCCCTCTGGTCGAAGGTGTCCGGGACGGGGAGGGTCGACCAGCGGTCGAGCGGCCAGGCCACGACCACCGCGCGTCCCACCACCTCGTCGACCGGAACGGTGCCGTTCCCGGGGAGGTCCTGGTGGTAGCGGGAGTCGAGGGAGTTCTGACGGTGGTCGCCCATCACCCAGATCCGGTCCTCCGGAATCTTGATCGGGCCGAACTCCTTGTCCCCGCAGGGCGTGTCCCCGGGGTGGAGATACGTCTCGTCGAGCGCCTTGCCGTTGACCTCGACGGGACCGGTCTTCTTGCACTCGACGGTGTCACCGCCCACCCCGATGACCCGCTTGATCAGGTCCTTGTCCTCCGCGGACGGCATCAGCCCGACGGCGCTGAGGACATTGCGCACCGCGGAGGCGACCGGACCGGACTCGGTCTCGGGCATCTCCCCGAGCCAGCGGCCGGGGTCGTGGAAGACGACGACCTCACCCCGCTCCGGTTCGGAGCCGAACCAGGGGGTCAGCTTGTCCACCAGCACCCGGTCCCCGCGCTGGAGCGTGTTCTGCATCGAGTCGGAGGGGATCGAGAAGGCCTGGAGCAGAAAGGTCTTGATGAGAAGGGCCAGGAGCAGCGCGATTCCGATGAGGATCGGCAACTCCTTCCAGAAGGACCGCTGCTTCTTCCCCTTCACAGCGCCTTCCTCACCGCCGTCCGCGTCTCCGTAACGCTCCCCGTCCTCCGGGCGCTCCTCGGGTTCGTCCTGACCGGTTCGTGCGCCGACGGCCACATCCCCCACATCCACTCCTCACTCCGCACTGCCGCTTGGCCCGCGCACGGCGCAGGCCCACCACTCCCATAACGAGCGGGAGTTCCGCAGGGATCGGGAGATGGATCATCGCTTGCCGTTCCCGGGCCGGCTCGGGCCCGGGACCCCCAGTATGGGCCCCTGGCCTGTCACTCCGCGGAACCAGGGCGGCCGCGGGTGTCGCCGCGCCACTCCGGTCGGGCACCGAGGCGTAGGTCTCCTGCTCCTCCAGCCGGCTCCAGTGGTCGAACGGCCAGGCGATCCACAGGGCCCGGCCGACCACCAGGTCCTCCGGGACCGTGCCGTTCGCGGTCTCCTGGAGATGGAAGCGGGAGTCCGCCGAGTTCGACCGGTGGTCCCCCATGACGAAGAGCCGGCCCGGCGGGACCGCCACCTCGAACCGCTGCTCGGAGGGTGAGTTGCCGGGGTGGAGGTACGGTTCGTTGATCGCCGTGTCGTTGACGGTGACCCGGCCGTCCGGGTCACAGCACCGCACCGTGTCCCCGCCGACCGCGACGACGCGCTTGATCAGGTCCTGCTCGTCGTCCGAGGGCAGCAGGCCGATGAAGGTCAGCAGCTGCTTCCCCTGCTTGATCCCCACCGGGTCCTCCTCGGTGCTGATCTGCTCACCCTCCAGCCAGCCGCCCGGGTCCTTGAACACCACGACGTCGCCCCGCTGCGGCTTCGAGCCGAACCACGGCGTCAGCTTGTCCACCAGGACCCGGTCGCCGATCTGGATGGTCTGCTCCATCGAGCCCGACGGGATCACGAACGCCTGCACGAGGAAGGTCTTGAGCCCCAGCGCGATCAGGACGGCCACGGTGATGAGGATCGGCACCTCCCGGATCGCCGAACGGCGGCGCCGGCGCTTGATGCGCTGCGCGGCACGGCGCCGTTCGGCCCGCCCGCCGGTCAGCCGCCCGCCGGTGGGACGCGACCCCGTCGGCAGGCGCATGTCACGGTCGGGGCCGCCCCGCGGCTTTCCGCGGTTACCCATGGCGGCCTCCCCGCCCGGCGGCCGGCCCATCGGGCACGCGTGCGAAATCCTCCGGCACGGTGAGGGACGTCCAGTGCCGGGCCGGCCATCCGATCCAGTCGGCCCTGCCGATCACCCGGCCGACGGGCACCGTGCCGCCACCGGGCTCACCGAGATGGTCGCGGGAGTCGCGGGAGTCGCTGCGGTGGTCACCCATGACCCAGAGTCTGCCCAACGGCACGACGATGTCGAAGGGCACCTGGGACGGGCTGTCGCCCGGAAGCAGATAGTCCTCGTCGAGGGCCACGCCGTTCACCTTGATCCTCCCCCGCTCGTCACAGCAGGTGACCCGGTCACCGCCGATCCCCACCACGCGCTTGACGTAGTCGGTCCCGTCCGGCTCCGCGAGTCCCACGGCGGCTGCCGCCTCGCGCAGCAGTCCGGTCAGCACGCCACCGGAGCGCCCGTCGTGGACGAACGAACCGGTGCCGTCGAACACCACTACGTCTCCGCGGCCCGGTTCGTTGCCGAATCCGTAGGCGAGCTTGTTCACGAGCACCCGGTCGCCGGTCCGGAGAGTGGGCTCCATCGAGCCGCTGGGGATGAGAAAGGGCTGCACCACACAGGCGCTGAGCAGCGAGACCCCGGCGACGGAGAGGGCCACCAGCACCCCGGCGCGCCGCCACGGGCCGCGGCCGGGGAACCGCGGCCGGCCCCCGCGGCCGGAACGCACCGAGCGCGACCGCGTCTGCCGCCCCTCAGGGGGTGCGGGAGAGCGGTCGCGCTCGGAAAGCTGTTCGTCGGTGTCCATCGCCCCAAAAGCCTAACCGGCCGGGCGGGATGGACCTCCGGCGATGGTTCAGCTGCGCTTCTCCTTGATCTTCGCGGCCTTGCCGCGGAGCTCGCGCAGGTAGTACAGCTTGGCGCGGCGGACGTCACCGCGGGTCACGACCTCGATCTTCTCGACGATCGGGGTGTGCACCGGGAAGGTGCGCTCCACGCCGACGCTGAAGCTGACCTTGCGGACCGTGAAGGTCTCGCGCACGCCGGAGCCCTGACGGCGGATGACGACGCCCTTGAACTGCTGGACACGGGAGCGGTTGCCCTCGATGACGCGGACGTGGACGTTCACGGTGTCGCCGGGGCGGAACGCGGGGACGTCGCTGCGCAGCGATGCGGAGTCGACACTGTCGAGAAGGTTCATGACCGTCTGCTTTCCTCGCCGATGCCACAGGTCATCAGCGGTACGTAAGGGTGCGAGATGCGGGGTTCCGCCGGAACCGGCGGCGAGTGCGGCGGGCGGGCGTCGTTCCCCCTGTGGCAGGGGCGCGCGCCGGACGCACAACAGCGGCTCATTCTTCCACGGCGGTGGGCACCCGCCCAAATCGGCCCTCCGCCGTCACCTCCCAGCCGAGTTCGGCGAGGATCCGGCGGTCGTACCGGTCGAACGCGGCGGGGTCGCGGCCGGCGATCAGATCGGGCCGGTTGCGGGCGGTGCGGCGCAGGGCTTCGTCGCGCCGCCAGCGGGCGATCCGGCCGTGGTGGCCGCTGACCAGCACCTCGGGGATGGAGCGGCCGCGCCAGACGGGCGGCTTGGTGTAGACGGGGCCTTCCAGCAGCCCGGCCATCCCGCCGGGCGCGAAGGAGTCGTCGCGGTGGGATTCGGCGTTGCCGAGCACACCGGGGAGGAGCCGGGCGATCGCCTCGGTCATCACCAGCACCGGGGCCTCGCCGCCGGCCAGGACGTAGTCGCCGATGGAGACCTCCAGCAGCTCGTACTCCCGCGCGTACTCCTCGACGACCCTCCGGTCGATGCCCTCGTAACGCGCCGGGGTGAAGACGAGCCAGGGGCGCTCGGCGAGCCGGACGGCCATCTCCTGGGTGAACGGCTCGCCGCCCGGGGTGGGGACGACGACGACCGGCCGCTCCTCCCCGTCACCCGAGGCGATGACGGCGTCGAGCGCCTCGCCCCACGGCTCCGGCTTCATGACCATGCCGGGACCGCCGCCGTACGGGGTGTCGTCCACGGTGTTGTGCCGGTCGTGGGTCCACTCCCGCAGGTCGTGCACCCGCACGTCGAGCTGCCCGCGGGCCCGTGCCTTGCCGACCAGGGAGAGGTTCAGCGGTTCCAGGTACTCCGGGAAGATGGTGACGACGTCGAGCCTCATGCGCCGGCCTTGCCGTCGGCGGCCCCCGGCCCGGTGTCCCGGCTGCCCGCGATCTCGGCGCCGGCCTCGTCGAGCAGGCCGGGCGGCGGGTCGATCACCGCGCGCTGCTCCCCGAGGTCCACCTCCGGGACGATCTCGGAGACGAAGGGGATGAGGACCTCGCTGCCGTCGGGCCGCTCCACCACCAGGAGGTCCTGGTACGGGAGATGGGAGATCTCGGTGATCCGGCCGACCGCGGTGCCGTCGGTGGTGACCACGTCGAGGTCCATCAGCTGGTGGTCGTAGTACTCGTCGGGGTCCTCCGGGACCTCCTCCGGGTCGACCTCGGCGATCAGCAGGGTGTTGCGGAGCGCCTCGGCACCGCTGCGGTCCCGTACGCCCGCGAAGCGGAGCAGCAGCCGGCCGCTGTGCACCCGGCCGGTCTCGATGGTGAGCGGTCCGGCGGAGGCCGGCTCCGTGTCCAGGACGGCGCCGGGTGCGAGCCGGAGTTCCGGTTCGTCCGTCCGCACCTCGACGGTGACCTCGCCCTTGATGCCGTGGGCGCGGCCGATCCGCGCGACTACCAGCTGCACTGCGCCTCTCTTTTGCGGCGGGGCCGCCGCCTGTCGCGGTGGCCGCTCGCGCCGCCGTCATTCCCGGTGGATGGCCGCGGGGTCCGGGCCGCCGTCCGTGCGGCGCGCTCCCCGTCGTCCTGTTTCTGGTCCGCGGACGGGCGCGGGCCGGGGCGGGCCGGGGCCCGCCCCGGCCCGCGCCGGTGCTGTGCGTGTCAGCGAACCTGGTCCACGTCGACGAGGTCGACGCGGATACCGCGGCCGCCGAGGGCGCCCACGACGGTCCGCAGGGCGCGGGCGGTACGGCCGTTGCGGCCGATCACCTTGCCGAGGTCCTCGGGGTGGACCCGGACCTCCAGCACCCGGCCCCGGCGCAGGTTGCGCGAGGCGACCTGAACGTCGTCGGGGTTGTCGACGATCCCCTTCACGAGGTGCTCGAGGGCCTCCTCGAGCATCATCAGGCCTCGGTGGACTCGGCCGACTTGGCGTCCGCCGGAGCGGCAGCCTCGTCCGCCTTCTTCTCGGACTTCTTGGCCTTCGGGGTGATCGCCTCACCCTTGGGCTCGTCACCGGCGTCCTTGGCGGCGGCCTCGAAGAGCGCGCGCTTGTCGGCCTTGGGCTCGGGGACCTGCATCGGCTCGGGGGCCGGGAGGCCCTTGAACTTCTGCCAGTCACCGGTGACCCGGAGGATGGCCGCGACCGGCTCGGTCGGCTGCGCGCCGACGCTCAGCCAGTACTGGACGCGCTCGGAGTCGACCTCGATGCGGGACGGGTTCTGCACCGGGTGGTACAGACCGATCTCCTCGATGGCCCGGCCGTCACGGCGGGTACGGGAGTCGGCGACGATGATGCGGTAGTGAGGCGACCGGATCTTGCCCAGGCGCTTCAGCTTGATCTTGACTGCCACGGGAGTGGTGTCTCCTGCTCTATGACGTGTTTGAGCAGCACGGCGCCCCGCGTGGGGTTGCGGGGTTCCGGGTGCTCGATGGACGCGTCAGCCGAGGGAGAGAGGGGTCCGGTCCGGCTGCCGAGTACTCAACGGCCCATTCTGCCATATCGCGGGGGCGCCGCCGCACGCCCCCGGGGGCACCGCACGCACCCCGGGGCCGGTGGCGGCGGGGGGGGACGCGGGGCGGTGCGGCGGCGTCAGCGCGGCGGCGGCCTCGGGGATTCTGAACGGCTTGCCGCAGCCGCCGCAGACGATCGGGGCCTGGGCCAGCACGGACGGGACGACCCGGACGTTGCGCCCGCAGTCGCACACGGCCTTGACCCGGACTCCGCCGCCGGACGAGCCGTGCCGGGCCGCGGGGCCGCGGAAGCTGCGGCCGGCGTCACCGGCGGTCGCGGCGGAGTGCGCCTTCAGCGCGCGGTTCAGCCGCTCGATGGTGGGCCGGTACCGCCGTTTCGCCTCGGGGCTGAGGACGACCAGCGAGAAGCCGCTGCTGGGATGCGGCTCCTCGGAGTGGTCGAGCCCGAGCTCCTCGGCCACCGCCAGGAATCTGCGGTTGTGGTAGCGGCCGGCCCGCGAGGTGTCGCGGATACCGCGGGCGGCGGCGATGCCGTGGACTGCTTCGTGGAGCAGTCGTTCGAAGGAGAGCTCCGCGCCGCAGGCGGACGAGGACTCTCCGATCAGGGATTCGGGCGCGGCGAGATCCGGCAGCTCGGGGTGGTGCCGTTGAATGTCGGCCCACGCCTGCGCCAGTTCCGCGGCGAGAACAGGTGGTGTCGTGCTCACGTCGTGAATAACGAGCCGGAGTGCCCTGGTGTTCCGATACCGGGCATCCCAAATAATTTGCACGTACCAGTCAGTACAGCGCTGTTGCGGGGCGACGGGGGCGGGGAAGCCGATCTGCGGAGAACCCGTACGGCTCACAACAAGCCGGTACGTACCTACCCGCGCGTAACCCCGGCGCGCGCTCCGGTCCAAGCGCCCCCGGGCAGCGGCGCTCCCGCGTCACCGCCACGACGCCCGGGTCCACCCGGCGCTCCCCGGCCCCGGCACCCGTCCCGTTCCCGGCCTGATCGGCGGGATTCCGGCGTGTTTCCACGGAACGCGGCGGCGTCCGCGAGCGTACCGGGCCCGCTCCCCGCGACGGCACCGGCCCCCTCCGGGCGACCGGCCCGGGCCCGGATCCCCGGTCCCGTCCCTGATCGGACGCGCCCCTCCCGGGCGACGGCGGAAAAGCCGCGTCCGGGACGGAAGCCGCCGTCCGTGCCATGGCGGACTCCGTACGGCGGTGGCACTCTGAGAAGGGAATCGGTGGTCCCCGGGCACGCCGCGAACGGCCGGCAGCGGCGTGCGCCGAGGGAGCCAAGGCATCGCCGCGCATCCCCGCGGGCCCGCAGCGCAGCGGGCCCCCGGCGAGGGGACGGGGCGCGGCTCGACCAGGGGCGGGCAACCACAGGACCGAGCTCTCGGCGGATTGGGGCGCTTCGATGACACCCACGCTCGTACAGCGGCACCACCTCTCCCCGACGCGCGCGCCCGAGGGTGCGCGCGTCCGCGCGCGGGACTGGGCTGAGATCCAGGAACGGATGCTGGTGCCGCTCTACGAAGCGGTCCACCAACGGCTGGAGACGGGAGCCGGGGACCGGGTGCTCGGCCTGCGCTGCGGTTCGGGGCTGGCGCTGCTGATGGCGGCCGCCCGCGGCGCCGTCGTGACGGGCACGGACCCGGACCCGTACCGGCTCGCGCTGGCCCGGAAGCGGCTGCTGCCGGACCCCGCGGAGCACCCGCCGGGCGCCGCGCCGCGCCTGTACGAGGGCGGGCCGGAGGCCATCGCGGAGGACGGGCGGCCGTTCACCCTGGTGACCGTCTTCGACCCGCAGTCCTGCGCCGACGAGGACCTGGGCCCGGCCCTGGACGCGGCGACCGCGCTGGCCGAGCGCGGCAGCCCGGTGGTGCTCACGGGCTGGGGGCCGCCCGAGCGGTGCGCGACCTCCTCGGTGCTGCGGGTGGCGACCCGGCTGGCCGGCCGGCCGCCGGCGCTCGGGCCCGGTTACGGGGACGCACCCGGCAGGCGGCGTTCGTACGGGCGCGACGCCCTGGAGGAGTCGGCGCACCGGGCCGGGCTGCGGCCGGACGGTTCGGGGCGCGTCTCCTGCCCGTTCGGTTACGCCGATCTGGACAGCGCCGTGCGCGGACTGCTCTCCACCGGCCTGTTCGACGAGGCGGTGGCGGCCACGGACCCCGACCAGGTCGAGAAGGAGCTCACCGAGGCGCTGCACCAGCACCGCCGGCCGGACGGCACGATCTGGATGCCGAACGTCTTCCGTTATCTCGTCGCACGGGTCTGAGCCCGGCGGTCCGGGGCGCCGGCCGCCCGGTCAGCGCAGGACGGCGCAGGTCAGCCCATGAACTTCTTGAACTCGTCCGGCAGTTCGAAGTCCTGCTGCTGCTCCTGCCCGCCCTGCGGCAGGCCCAGCGGGTTGGCGGCCTGCTGCTCGCGGCGCGCGGCGGCGGCCTGCTCCTCGGCCTTCCGCTTCATCGGGTTGCCGCTGCGGCGCTTCCCCTTGGCCTGCTTCTGCTGCTTCTTCTTCCGGCCGGGGCCGCCGCCCATGCCCGGCACCCCGGGCATCCCCGGCATACCGCCGCCCTGGGCCATCCGGGACATCATCTTGCGGGCCTCGAAGAACCGCTCCACGAGGTTCTTCACGGCGCTGACCTCGACACCGGAGCCCTTGGCGATCCGGGCACGGCGGGAGCCGTTGATGATCGTCGGGTCCTGGCGCTCGCCCGGCGTCATCGACTTGATGATCGCGGCGGTGCGGTCGACGTCCCGCTCGTCCAGGTTGTTGATCTGTTCCCGCATCTCCCCCATGCCGGGCAGCATGCCGAGCAGTTTGGAGATGGAGCCCATCTTCCGTACCTGCTCCATCTGGGCCAGGAAGTCGTCGAGCGTGAACTCCTTGGGCCCCTTGGCCAGTTTCCCGGCCATCTTCTCGGCCTCGGCCTGGCTGAAGGTCTGTTCGGCCTTCTCGATCAGGCTGAGCATGTCGCCCATGCCGAGAATGCGGGACGCCATGCGGTCCGGGTGGAACGCGTCGAAGTCGTCCAGCTTCTCGCCGTTGGAGGCGAACATGATCTGCCGGCCGGTGACGTGGGCGATGGACAGGGCCGCACCGCCGCGCGCGTCGCCGTCGAGCTTGGAGAGCACCACGCCGTCGAAGCCCACACCGTCGCGGAACGCCTCGGCGGTGTTCACCGCGTCCTGGCCGATCATCGCGTCGACGACGAAGAGGATCTCGTCCGGGGAGACGGCGTCGCGGATGTCCGCGGCCTGCCGCATCAGCTCCTCGTCGATGCCGAGGCGGCCGGCGGTGTCGACGATGACCACGTCGTGCAGCTTGGCCTTGGCGAACTCGATCGAGTCCCGGGCCACCTTCACCGGGTCGCCGACGCCGTTGCCCGGCTCCGGCGCGTAGACGGCGACCTCCGCGCGCTCGGCCACGACGGAGAGCTGGTTGACGGCGTTCGGGCGCTGGAGGTCGCAGGCGACCAGCAGCGGGGTGTGGCCCTGCCCCTTCAGCCAGCGGCCGAGCTTGCCCGCGAGCGTCGTCTTGCCCGCGCCCTGCAGACCGGCGAGCATGATCACGGTGGGCGGGGTCTTGGCGAAGCGCAGCCGGCGGGTCTCGCCGCCGAGGATGCCGACGAGCTCCTCGTTGACGATCTTGATGACCTGCTGGGCGGGGTTGAGGGCCTGCGAGACCTCCGCGCCCAGCGCCCGCTCCTTGACCTGCTTGATGAAGGCCCGCACCACGGGCAGCGCGACATCCGCCTCCAGCAGCGCGATGCGGATCTCGCGGGCGGTGGCATCGATGTCCGCCTCGGACAGGCGGCCCTTGCCCCGGAGGTTCTTGAACGTCGCTGCGAGGCGGTCGGAAAGAGTGTCGAACACGGCGGTCGCGAATCCTCGGATCGGTGGGGCGGGCAACTGACCCCCAGGGTATCCGCCCGTTCCCGGTGCGGTCTCCCCCGCGGTCAGCCCAGGGCGCTCTGTACGGCGCGGGCCACCTCCGCGGCCCGGCCCCCGGGCAGCGGCGCGCCGTCGGAGCCGGTGAGATAGAAGGCGTCGACCGCGTTGGCGCCGAGGGTGCTGATGTGCGCGCTGCGCAGCCGCACCCCCGCCTCCTCCAGGGCCCGGCCGATGCGGTGCAGCAGGCCCGGGGCGTCCTGTGCCCGCACCTCCAGGACCGTCGCGTGCCGGGAGGCCGCCGGGGCCACCGTCACCCGGGGCGGCGGGGGCCGCACTCCGTGGCGGCGCGGGTACGCGGCCTCGCGCTCGGCGAGCCGGGCGGCGATGTCGAGCGATCCGTCCAGGGCGCGCAGCAGATCGGCGCGGAGCCGGGCCGCGTCCGGCAGGGAACCGTACTCGGCGGCCACCCGCCAGCTCAGCAGCAGGACGGGGCCGTCCGCTTCCTCTTCCTCGCCGGCCCGCCCGGCCGCGGGCTCCAGGAGCCGCAGGTCGGCGGAGCGCACCGCCAGCCGGTGCAGGGCGAGTACGCCCGCCGCCGCGGGCAGCAGACCGGCGCGCTCGGGTACGGCGATGTGCAGTTCGACGCCGACGGGTTCCGGCTCGCCGCCGACCGGGGCTCCCTCCGGCGTGCCGGGGCTCAGGCTGAGCACCGGGCCGCCGGTGCTCAGCGCCTGCGCGGCGAGCCGCCGCTGCCCGGGCTCCGTCCCCGTGGACGGGCCGCTGTCGTCCGGGTGCCGGGGCGGCTCGCCCGCGAGGACGGCGGCCACCCGGCGGACGAGGTCGGTGACGAGGGACGCGCGCCACGCGCTCCAGGCGGCCGGGCCGGTGGCGAGGGCGTCGGCCTCGGTGAGGGCGTGCAGCAGGCCGAGCGTCTCCGGGCTGCCGACCGCGTCCGCGACCTTCTGGACGGTGGCCGGATCGTCCAGATCACGGCGGGTCGCCGTCTCGACGAGCAGCAGATGGTGGCGGACGAGCGCGGCGACGGTCCGGGTGTCCGCCGGGCCGAAGCCGATCCTGGCGGCCACGTCGCGGGCGATGACCTCGCCGGTGGTGGAGTGGTCGCCCGGCCAGCCCTTGCCGATGTCGTGCAGCAGGGCCGCCACGAGCAGCAGGTCGGGGCGGCCGACCCGGCGGCTGAGCGCACCGGCCCGCACGGCGGTCTCGACGCAGTGCCGGTCGACGGTCCAGCGGTGCACCGCGTTGCGCTGCGGCCGGCAGCGGACCCGCTCCCAGTCGGGCAGCAGCCGGGTGATCAGGCCCTCGGCCTCCAGGGCCTCCCACACCCCCACGACGGGCGGGCCGGCGCCGAGGAGGGTGACGAACTGCTCGCGGGCCTCGGCGGGCCAGGGCACGGGCAGCGGGCGGGCCGCGGTGGCCAGGCGCCGTACGGCGTGCGGCGAGAGCGGGAGCCCGGCCTGGGCCGCGGCGGCGGCCGCGCGCAGCGGCAGGACCGGGTCCTGCTGAGGCCGGGCGGCGCGGGCGAGCACGGCCTCGCCGTCCTGTTCGACGACGCCCTCGGCGAGCGGGGTGCGTTCGGCCGTGTCGCCGGACACGCCAGGGGTGCGGCCCCGGCCCAGGCGTCCGCCGGTGAGCAGCCCGCGCAGTCCGCCGCGGGCCGATCGGGCGCGCAGGACGCGGCCGACCTCCCGCCAGGTCACCTCGTCGGCGTAGGCCACGGTGCGCGCGGCCTCGTAGACCCGGCGGAGCAAGGCGTCGGCGTCCGCCAGTCCCAGGTCGGCGGCGACCTGGTCCTGTTCCTGGAGGGCGAGCCGGTCGGTGGCGCGGCCGGTGGCCAGGTGGAGGGTGTCGCGGGTGTCGAGGAGCCGGGTCCGGGCCTCGGCCAGTCCCTCGCGCGGGGCGTCGGCCAGCCAGGAGGCGGCGACGGCGCGCAGGGCGGTCAGGTCGCGGAGGCCGCCGTGCGCTTCCTTGAGGTCGGGCTCCAGGAGGAACTGGAGTTCGCCGTGGCGCCGGGTGCGTTCGTCGCCCAGGGCGCGCAGTTCGGGCAGGCGCTTCGGCGCCTGGTTGCGCCAGTCGGCGAGGACGGCCGTGCGCAGCGCCGTGGTGAGCGACGGGTCTCCGGCGATGTGCCGGGCGTCCAGCAGCCCGAGCTGGACCTTGAGGTCCTCGCGGGCGGTGGTGCGGGCCTGGGCGGTGGTGCGCACGGAGTGGTCGAGGGCGAGCCCGAGGTCCCAGACCGGATACCAGATGCCGTCGGCGAGGGCCGCCACGGCCTTGGGGTCGGCCGTCTCGTCGTGCAGCAGCAGCAGGTCGAGGTCGCTTCGCGGGGAGAGTTCGCCCCGTCCGTAGCCTCCGACGGCCACCAGGGCGGCTCCGCGCCGGGGCGCGGGGCGTGGTGCGCGGGCTCTCCGGGGGCGGGTCCGCCGGTGTGCCGTTCCGGGTGACGGCGTCGGCGGCGCTCGCGGTGAAGAGCGCGGCCAGCCAGTCGTCGGTGAGGCGGGCCAGGGCCGCGCGGCGGCCGGGCCCGGACGGGGTCTCCTGCCGGAGCAGCCGGGTGCGCGCCGCCGCGTAGCCGCCGGGCGGCGGGCCGGCCGCGTCCGCTGTGATGTCCACGCCGTCCGTCACCGGTTCCCCTTTTGCTGTTCGGGCCCCTGTGCGGGCCGGTCGTGCGGTGCCGGGTGCCGGGCGGGTCCGCGTCCGTCTCGCGGACCCGCCCGGGGCCTGGCCTAGAGCGCGTCCGGGCCGCGCTCCCCGGTCCGTACCCGGACCGCTGTGTCGACGGGGACGCACCACACCTTGCCGTCGCCGATCTTGCCGGTCCGGGAGGCCTTGACGATGACGTCGATCAGCTGTTCGGCGTCGCCGTCCTCGACCAGCACCTCGATCCGGACCTTGGGCACGAGGTCGACGGTGTACTCGGCGCCGCGGTACACCTCGGTGTGGCCGCGCTGCCGGCCGTAGCCGCTGGCCTCGGTGACCGTCAGGCCCTGGACGCCGAAGGCCTGGAGGGCCTCCTTGATCTCGTCCAGCCGGTGCGGCTTCACGACCGCCGTGATGAGCTTCATGCGTCCACCTTCTTGTTCCGCGGCGCCGCAGCACCCGTCTCCGTGAGGTCCGGCACCGTACTACGGCCGGTGGGCGTGCCCCCCACGGTGCTGAAGTCGTAGCCCGTCTCGGCGTGGAACACCTGGTCGAGCCCGGAGGTCTCGTCGTCCTCGCTGGCCCGGAAGCCGATCGTCATGTCGACGATCTTCGCCAGCAGCCAGGAGACGACGAAGGAGAAGGCCATGACCGAGAAGGCTCCGATGGCCTGCTTGCCGAGCTGGCTCATGCCGCCCACGCCGTCGATGGCGAGGACGCCGACCAGCAGGGTGCCGATGACGCCGCCGACCAGGTGGACGCCGACGACGTCGAGGGAGTCGTCGTAGCCCAGCTTGTACTTGAGGCTGACGGCCCAGGAGCAGACGGCACCGGCCACGACACCGATGAGGATGGCGCCGAGGGCGTTGACGTGCGCACCGGAGGGCGTGATGGCGACCAGGCCGGCGACCGCGCCGGAGGCGGCGCCGAGGGTGGTGAAGGCGCCGTGCCGGATCCGCTCGTAGACCAGCCAGCCGAGCATCGCCGCGCCGGTGGCGACCTGGGTGTTGAGGGCCATGGTGGCCGCGGTGCCGTTGGCGGCCAGGGCCGAGCCGGCGTTGAAGCCGAACCAGCCGAACCACAGCAGGGCCGCGCCCAGCATCACCAGCGGCAGGTTGTGCGGCCGCATCGGTTCCTTCTTGAACCCGATGCGCTTGCCGACGACCAGGACGGCGGCCAGGGCGCCGATACCCGCGTTGATGTGGACGGCCGTGCCGCCGGCGAAGTCGATGACCTCCAGCTGGAACAGCCAGCCGTCGGCCTGCCACACCCAGTGCGCGACCGGGAAGTAGACCACGCTCACCCAGAGGGCGATGAAGAGCGACCAGGCGCTGAACTTCACCCGGTCCGCGAGCGCGCCGCTCATCAGGGCGGGCGTCAGTACGGCGAACATCAGCTGGAAGAGGGCGAAGGCGAAGACTGGGATGCCTTCCTTGCCTCCGGTGAGCGTCTCGGGGTCGATGCCGGCGAGGCCGACGTGGTCGAGGTTGCCCAGCAGGCCGCTGCCGATGTCGTCACCGAAGGTGAGCGAGTAGCCGTACAGGACCCAGAGGACGCTGACGATCCCCAGTGAGACGAAGGACATCATGAGCATGTTGAGGGCGCTCTTGACCCGCACCATGCCCCCGTAGAAGAAAGCCAGGCCCGGTGTCATCAGCATCACGAGCGCGGCACTGATCAATACGAATGCGGTATCTGCGCCATTCAATGTCGATCTCCTAGAAAGCGACGGCCCGTGCGGGATGGAACTTGGGGTGGGCCGGTTTTCGCCTAGAGATTGGCGCAGCGCCGTTTCCTCCGATGCCGTACGGTGTTTCGGCGCCGTGACGAAGGCCGTGCGCGTGTTACGCGCGGATGAACTCCGGAACGCCGGCGGACGGTTCGGGGCAGGCTCCGCCCGGGTCCCGGGGATGGCCGGAACCCGGCGGTCCGGCGCGGCCGGGCGGGCCCGCCGGAGGGCTTCAGACCGCCTGTGGGGCCTCGGCGGAACCGGACAGTTCGCGGGCCAGCCGATCGGTGACACGGAGGACTTCCGCCACCGAGCCGAATTCACGGGCGGCGTGGTCCACGGTCTTCCGCAGCCTGGTGTTCACACGCTCGGACCGCACCTGCCGGGCGACTCCGAGAGCCTGCTCCGCGAGCACCACTGATCGTTCCGGTTCCTTTTTCAGCAGATGAACGGTGGCCATACCGATCAGATTGAGCGCGTAGGAACGCTGGTGCTCCGCGTCCTGCCGGAAGAGTTCCACGGCCCGCTCCATCAGGGGCTCGGCCAGTGAGGCGTAGGCCGGGCTGCGGCCCGCCGCGTACGCGAGATCGCGGTACGAATGGGCGTTCTCGCCGTTCAGCTCGGCCTCGGAGAAGAAGCGGATCCAGTCCGGATCGCCGTCGCCCGGGGCCGCCTCCGCGAAGGTCTCCTCGGCCATCCGCACGGCGCGTTTGCACTTGCCGGGGGCTCCCATGTTGGCGTAGGCGCGGGCCTCCATCGCATACAGCATGGCCTGGGTCCGGGCGGTGGAGCAGTCCCGGCTGCCGTACTGGGCGAGGTGGACCAGCTCCAGGGCGTCGTCCGGCCGGCCGAGATGGATCATCTGCCGGCTCATGTTGGAGAGGATGTACGAACCGAGGGGCTTGTCCCCCGCCTCCTTGGCGGCGTGCAGCGCCAGCACGAAGTACTTCTGGGCGGTGGGCTGGAGCCCGATGTCGTAGCTCATCCACCCCGCAAGTTCGGCGAGTTCGGCCGCGACACCGAACAGCCTGCGGGCGACCTGCGCCGGATGCGGCTCGTGCAGCAGGTCGGTGACCTCGTGCAGCTGGCCGACGACCGCCTTGCGGCGCAGCCCTCCGCCGCACTGCGCGTCCCACTGCCGGAACATCCTGGTCGCGGTCTCCAGCAGGTCCAGTTCCGGACCGGACAGCCGGGGCACGGCCCGTCCGGAGGGGTCCCGCGCGGGCACAGCCGTCTCCTCCGGCCGCCCGCCCGGGGCCGGCACCAGCCAGCGCTGGAGCGGCTCGACGAGGGAGGGGCCCGCGGCCAGCGTCAGGGAGCTGCCGAGGAAGCCCCGCCGGGCCAGCATGAGATCGCTGCGGGAGAACTCACCGAGCAGGGCGGTCGTGCGGGGCCCGCTCCAGGGCAGGTCCACCACCGAGTCCGACGGGGAGGGGTGCGCGGTGCGCAGCCCGAGGTCCTCGGTGGACACCACACAGCCGAAGCGTTCGGAGAACAGCTCGGAGAGGATCCGCGGGATGGGCTCGCGCGGCTGCTCCCCGTCCAGCCAGCGGCGCACGCGGGAGGTGTCGGTGCTGATGTGGTGGGCGCCCAGCTGCCGGGCCCGGCGGTTCACCTGGCGGGCGAGTTCGCCCTTGGACCAGCCGCTGCGCAGGAACCACGACCCCAGGGGCTCATTGGGGTGCTTGCCGGTCTGCGTGCCGCTGCCACCGGTGTCCAACTGCCATGCCCCCGTTCTGCCGCTTCCGTGCGAGCGCCGGTCCCGGGAAGCCGGCCCTCGCCCCGCCCGGACGTACTGTCGGCGGCCCGGAGTGCCGGTCGGCCGACCGGGCGGTCGGCCTGTCACCGGCATACCCCGGCGCCGGCGGATTCAGACGGCATCGGGCAGCTTCGGACGGCTCCCGATCCGCCCGACGCCGGCGGAGCGGACAGAAGGCCGCCCGAACCGACGAAAAGTGACGAAAACCGACCATACGGACCACCTGCGCCCCACCGGTCCGGCACCACCCCCGGAAGACCGTGCGCACCGAAAGTAATCCTACGATCACCTGTGTGACGAGCTGACACCGGGAAACGCCACCATTCGCCACCCCTTCGGATGAACATATGCCGCTCCCTTCGCGATTCACTTGACACCGGCAATTCGACTGGGAGGACGGTTGCCGACGGGGGCGCGCACCGGACCGGCCACCACTCGCCGCACACCACCGAGCCGTATACGGCGCCGACCGCAGCGACAGACGGCGCGGGACGTCTCCTCCGCGCGTAACCACTGATTCGAGCGACCCGTTGGAGAGGGCATGGGCTTCACGATCGGCGGCATCCGGGACCTGCGGCCGGGCACGCGGCGCCGCGGCCGCGCGTCGGAGTGCACGGTGGTGGCCGAGTACACCGGACTCCACGGATGGGACGTGGTCCCCGGAGCCCGCGCCACGGCCCTCTCCGGCGAGCGCGGCGCCCGCTGCTCCTGCGGCGCACCGCACTGCGCGGCTCCCGGGGCGCACCCCCTCCGCCACGCCCGGACGGTGCCGGCCGGCTCGACGCTCCGCGAGGTGGCCGCCGCCTGGGCCGAGCTGCCCGGTGCCGCCGTACTGCTGCCGGTGGGCCGCTCGTTCGACGTCATCGAGGTCGGCGCGACGGCCGGTCGGCAGGCGCTGGTCCGGATGGAGCGGATGGGGCTGCCGCTCGGCCCCGTCGCGGTCACGCCGCAGGGCCGGGCCCACTTCCTCGTCGCGCCCGGCGCCTCCGCCGAACTGCCCGATCTGCTCTACCGCATGGGCTGGGACGGCGCCCGGCTGGATCTGCGCTGCCTGCCCCCCGGCAGCCACATCACCGCGCCGCCCTCCGACCTCGCGGGGCTCGGCCCGGTCCGCTGGCTGAGACCGCCGGAGCTCGGCCCGGCGGTCCGCCCGCCGCACGCACGCCTGCTGCTGGGCACCCTCGCCTACGTCTGCCACCGCTCGGCCGCCCGCTGAGAACCGCCGGGCGAGGCCGCGTCCGCGGCCGTACGGCCCCGGACGGGGGTGCGGGTCCCGCCCCTCGGGGAACGGGACCGGGCCGCCGTACGGCCGGGGGGCGGCGGTCACGCCGTGTCCCCGGCCGGGCGGCGGCCCGTTGCCCGGCGGTCCGTCCCGTCCCGCTCAGTCCCCGATGAGCGCGTCGACGAAGGCCTCCGGCTCGAAGGGCGCCAGGTCGTCGGCGCCCTCCCCGAGGCCCACCAGCTTCACCGGGACGCCCAGTTCGCGCTGGACGGCGACGACGATGCCGCCCTTGGCCGTGCCGTCGAGCTTGGTCAGCACGATCCCCGTGATGTCCACGACCTCGGAGAAGACCCGGGCCTGCACCAGGCCGTTCTGGCCCGTCGTGGCGTCGAGGACCAGCAGCACCTCGTCCAGCGGTCCGTGCTTCTCCACGACCCGCTTGACCTTGCCCAGCTCGTCCATGAGACCGGCCTTGGTGTGCAGCCGGCCGGCGGTGTCGATGAGGACCACGTCCGCGCCCTCGGCGATGCCCTCCTTGACCGCGTCGAAGGCGACCGACGCGGGGTCGCCGCTCTCGGGGCCGCGGACGGTCCTGGCGCCGACCCGCTCGCCCCAGGTCTGCAGCTGGTCGGCGGCGGCGGCCCGGAAGGTGTCGGCCGCGCCGAGCACCACACTGCGCCCGTCCGCGACCAGGACCCGCGCGAGCTTGCCGGTGGTGGTGGTCTTGCCCGTGCCGTTGACGCCGACGACCATCACGACGGCCGGGGTCTCCAGGCCGCCGTCGGTCTTCACGGACCGGTCGGCCTCCGTGCCGATCAGGGTGAGCAGTTCCTCGCGCAGCAGGGTGCGCAGTTCCTCCGGAGTGCGGGTGCCGAGGACCTTCACCCGCTCCCGGAGCCGCTCCACGAGCTCCTGGGTGGGGGCGACGCCGACGTCCGCGGTGAGCAGGGTGTCCTCGATCTCCTCCCAGGTGTCCTCGTCGAGATGCTCCCGGGAGAGCAGGGTGAGCAGGCCCTTGCCCAGGGAGTTCTGCGAGCGGGAGAGCCGGGCGCGCAGCCGGACGAGCCGGCCGGCGGTCGGGGCCGGCACCTCGACGGGCGGGGCCTCCGGCACCGGAGCGGGCGCCGGGGCCTCGGCGACGGTGGCACCGGCGCCCGGAAGTCCGACCTCTTCGATGGTGCGGCGTTCTTCGGCGGCGGGAGGCCCGGCCTCCTCACCGACATGCGGTTCGGCGGGTGGGGCCGTGATGGTCGGCGCGCTCGGCGGCGGGGGAGGCAGCCGCTTCTTCCGGCGGCTGGTCACCACCAGACCGGTGATCGCGCCGATCGCGACCAGGGCGATGACTACAGCAAGGATGACGAATTCCATAACTCCCTCAGTATCGGCCACCGTCCCGCGTCCCGTCCCCGCCGGTCGCCGCGCGTCGGCCGTACCGTCTCCCGGCGCACCGGCGGCCCCCGGTCCGGCTCGTGCTCCGAGCCGGACCGGGGGCCGCCGTCAGGGAGCCGGTCAGCCCATCTCCTCCAGGGACTTGCCCTTGGTCTCGGGCACCCACTTGAGCACGAACGGGATGGAGAGCACGGCGAAGGCGGTGTAGAGCACGTACGCGCCGGAGAGGTTCCAGTCCGACAGGCTCGGGAAGCTCACCGTGATCAGCCAGTTGGCGACCCACTGGGCCGAGGCCGCGATACCGAGGGCAGCGGCCCGGATCCGGTTGGGGAACATCTCACCGAGCAGCACCCAGACCACCACACCCCAGGACAGGGCGAAGAAGAGCACGAAGGAGTGGGCGGCGACGAGCGCCACCGTGCCCTGCGTGTCCGGCATGGAGATGTCCGCGCCGGTCCCGGTCTTGTACGAGAACGCCCACGCGGCGAGGCCCAGGGAGAGCGCCATGCCGGTGGATCCGACGAGCAGCAGAGGCTTGCGGCCGAAGCGGTCGACGAAGATCATCGCGATCACGGTGCCGATGATGTTGATGATCGATGTGGTGAACGAGTAGAGGAAGGAGCTGGTCGGGTCGATGCCGACGGACTGCCAGAGCGAGGCCGAGTAGTAGAAGATCACGTTGATGCCGACGAGCTGCTGGAAGAGCGACAGCCCGATACCGACCCAGACGATCGGCAGCAGCTTGAAGCGGCCGCCCAGCAGGTCCCGGAAGGTGGACTTGCGGTCGGTGCGCATCGCCTCGTTGATCTCGGAGATCCGCTGGTCCAGGTCGGCGTTCTCGCCCTCCACCTCCCGCAGCACCTTTCTGGCCCGCTCCGTCCTGCCCACGGAGATGAGGAAGCGGGGGGACTCCGGGATCGCGAAGGCCAGCAGGCCGTAGAGGGCGGCCGGCACGACCTCGGCACCGAGCATCCACTGCCAGGCCTCCAGGCCGGCGAGGGCGCCGCGCTGCTCGCCGTCGGCGAAGGTGAGGATGCCGAAGTTGACCAGCTGCGAGGCGGCGATGCCGATGACGATCGCTGCCTGCTGGAAGGAGCCCAGCCGGCCCCGGTACGCGGGCGGGGCGACCTCGGCGATATAGGCCGGGCCGATGACCGAGGCCATACCGATGGCCACACCTCCGAGCACCCGCCAGAAGGCGAGGTCCCAGATCGTGAAGGGCAGGGCCGAGCCGATCGCGCTGGCCGTGAAGAGCAGGGCGGCTATCTGCATCACCCGGATCCGGCCGACGCGGTCCGCGATCCGGCCGGCGGCCGCGGCGCCGAGGGCACAGCCGATCAGCGCGGCGGCGATCACCTGGGCGAGGAGTTCCGAGCCGACACCGAAGCGGTCGCGGATCGCCACGACCGTGCCGTTGATGACGGAGCTGTCGTAGCCGAAGAGGAAACCACCCATCGCGGCGGAGGCCGTGATGAAGATGACATGGCCGATGTGTTCCGGGTGGGCTCTGCGCCCCTCCGCAAGCTGCGTGGTGGACACGTTCTCTCCTGAGCCCGGCGGCGTCCCGGGCGTGGGGGTCGGGCCTCCGGTGGTGTGACACCGCCAAGGGAACACCACTTGAAGGCAAGATGAACTCAGCCGAGACTATGTGTTCAATTCCCGAAGTCAAATGCAGTGCCGTTCAGCGGCTTCCCCGAGACCCCCGAACTCATGCACACCCGTCCGCACACCCGGAGGGCCGCCGCCCCGGCGCGGACCGGACGGCGTCAGCGCAGCCGCTGGCTGATGACCTTGGACACCCCGTCGCCCTGCATGGAGACGCCGTAGAGGGCGTCGGCGACCTCCATCGTCCGCTTCTGGTGGGTGATCACGATCAGCTGGGAGCTCTCCTGGAGCTCCTCCATGATCCGGATCAGCCGCTGCAGATTGGTGTCGTCGAGCGCGGCCTCCACCTCGTCCATCACGTAGAACGGGCTGGGCCGGGCCTTGAAGATGGAGACCAGCATCGCCACCGCGGTCAGCGAGCGTTCACCTCCCGACAGCAGAGAGAGCCGCTTCACCTTCTTGCCGGGCGGCCGGGCCTCGACGTCCACACCGGTCGACAGCATGTTCTCCGGGTCGGTGAGCAGCAGCCGGCCCTCGCCGCCGGGGAAGAGCCGGGAGAAGACGCCCTCGAACTCGCGCGCGGTGTCCCGGAACGCCTCGGTGAAGACCTGCTCGACCCGCTCGTCCACCTCCTTCACGACTTGAAGAAGGTCGGCCCGGGTCTTCTTCAGGTCGTCGAGCTGCTCGGTCAGGAACTTGTGCCGCTCCTCCAGTGCCGCGAACTCCTCCAGGGCGAGCGGGTTCACCTTGCCCAGCTGCTGGTACGCCCGCTCGGCCGCCCTCAGCCTCTTCTCCTGGGCCGCCCGCACATAGGGCACCGGCCGGTTGCGCGGGTCCTCCGGGTCCTCCGGAAGCGTCTCGCCCTCCGCGGGCGGCGACGGCGGCACGAGCTGGTCCGGCCCGTACTCCGCGATCAGCACCTCCGGTTCGACGCCGAGCTCCTCCAGCGACCGGGTCTCCAACTGCTCGATCCGCAGCCGCTTCTCGGCGCCCAGCACCTCGCCCCGGTGTACCGAGTCGGTCAGCTTGTCCAGCTCGCTCTTGAGGTCCCGGCCCCGGTGGCGCTCCGCGGCCAGATCCGCCTCCCGGCCGGCCTTGGCCCGCTCGGCCGCGGCCCGCTCCTCCCCGGCCCATACCAGCGACACCTCGATGTGCGCCAGCAACTGCCGGGCTCCGTCCGCGACCGCGGCGGCGACCTCCGCCTCGTGCCGCAGCCGGGCCCGCAGCCGCTCCGCCCGCGCCCGGGCCTCCCGCTCGGCGCGCGCGCCGCGGTCCAGCGCGTCCGCCCGCCCTGCGAGCCCCTTGACGCGCTCCTCATGGGTACGGACCTGGAGCCGGGCCTCCATCTCCGTCTGCCGGGCATTGGCGCCGTCGGCGGCCAGCCGGTCCCGGGCCGAGGTGTCGGGCTCCTCCTCGGCCCCGTCGGCCAGCGCCGCCTCCTCGGCGGTCAGCAGCCGTTCGGTGAGCTCCTCGGCCTCCTCGGTGGCGCGCCGCAACGCCTCCTCGGCGCGTTCGACCGCCGCGGAGGCCCGCTCCGCCTCGCCCGCCGCGGCCCGGGCCTGGCCCGCCAGCCGGCCCAGTGACTGGGCGACGGTGGACTTCTCCCGGTCGGCCGCGCTCCGCCGGGCCGCCAATTCCTCGACGAGGGCGGCGCACGCGGTACGCCGCTCCCCCGCCCGCCGCTGCTCCCCCGCGAGCTCCTCGCACCGTACGGCCAGCTCGGCCAGTTCGGCCGCCGCCTCGTCGACGGACGCCTGCACCTCCAGCAGGCTCGGCGCACCGGCGGAACCCCCCTGGGCGAGGTGGGTGCCGAGCAGATCGCCCTCGGCGGTGACCGCCGTCAGCTCCGGCTCCGCGGCGACCAGGTCCTCCGCGTCCTCCAGCGTCCCGACCACCACGACCCCGCGCAGCAGCCGGCGCACGGCGGGCAGCAGCCCCGGCGGACCGCTCACGAGGCCGGCGGCGTGGCGGTGCCCGCCGGGGAGCGTCCCGTCCGCCGGAGGGTCCGGCTCGGCCGCGCCGCCGGCCGGCAGCAGGGCCGCGCGGCCGGCGTCCGTCTTACGGAGCAGCCGCAGCGCGTCCGCCGCCGTCGAGGGGCCGTCGACGGCCACGGCGTCGGCCGCGGCCCCCAGCGCCGCGGCCACCGGCACCTCGTAGCCGGACTCGACGGTGAGGAGTTCGGCGGCCGGGCCGAGGAGGCCCGCCAGCCGCTCACCCGCGGCGAGCAGGGCCCCGGTGCCGTCCTTGCGGCGCAGTCCGGTGGCGAGGGCGTCGTGCCGGGCGGCCGTCGCGGCCCGTTTGCGCTCGGCGGCGGTGACGGCCTCCCGGGCGCCGTTCAGCGCGGCCTCGGCGGCTGCCAGTTCGCGTTTGGCGGCCTCGTGGCGGCCGGCCAGCTCGGCATCGTCCGCGTCGAGCCCCTCCACCTCCGCCCGGAGCTGTTCGTACTCCTCCTGCGCGGCGGTGGCGCGGCGCAGGGCGTCGTCCCGGGACTCGGCCAGCCGCCCGATCTCCGCCTGGGCGGACGCCGCCCGGCTCCGCGCCGCGTTCACCTGCCCGTGCAGCCGTGCCAGGCCCTCGCGCCGGTCGGCGATGGCGCGGGCGGCGTCCTTCAGCCGCCGCTCCTCGCGCGCCAGTTCGCGCTCCAGATCGGCCCGGTGGGCGACGGTGTCCTCCAGCGCCCGCTCCGCGGCCTCCAGCGCGGCCTCCAGCTCCGCCTCCTGCTCGCGGATCCGGGCCGCCTCCCGCTCCATGTCCTCCGGGTCCCGGCCGCGCCGCTCCTCCGCGGGGACGGTGGTGGCGCTCTTGACCCGGGCGTCGGCCA
This sequence comes from Streptomyces sp. MNU89, assembly GCF_020982505.1. NCBI lineage: Bacteria > Bacillati > Actinomycetota > Actinomycetes > Kitasatosporales > Streptomycetaceae > Streptomyces > Streptomyces sp. MNU89. The sequence goes on from NZ_JAJKLL010000001.1 coordinate 2,108,995, forward strand.
GGCTGACGGTGCCGCGCACCCGCTCGGCGAGCTGCGACAGCTCGTACCAGTTCTGCTGGGCCCGCTGCAGCCTGGGGGCCAGGCGCCGTACCTGGTCCTCCAGTTCGGCCTCGCGCCGCTGCGCCGCGCGCAGTTCGGCCTCGGCCGCGTCCTTGCGCTGCTTGAGGGCCGCCTCGTCCGCGACCTCGGCCCGGAGCGCCTCGCGCAGGGTGACCAGGTCGTCGGCGAGCAGGCGGAGCCGTGTGTCCCGCAGGTCGGCCTGGATGACGGCGGCCCGCCGGGCCACGGCCGCCTGCCGGCCGAGGGGCTTGAGCTGCCGCCGCAGTTCGTCGGTGAGGTCCTGGACCCGCGCGAGGTTGGCCTGCATCGCGTCCAGTTTCCGCAGCGCCTTCTCCTTGCGCTTGCGGTGCTTGAGAACTCCGGCCGCCTCCTCGATGAAGGCCCGGCGCCCCATGGGATCGGCATGCAGAACGGAGTCCAACTGCCCCTGGCCGACGATGACATGCATTTCGCGGCCGATACCGGAGTCGGACAGCAATTCCTGGATGTCGAGCAGCCGGCAGGTGTCCCCGTTGATCTGGTATTCGCTGCCGCCGTTGCGGAACATGATCCGCGTGATCGTCACTTCGGCGTAGTCAATGGGCAGGGCGCCGTCGGCATTGTCGATCGTCAGCGACACCTCGGCCCGGCCCAGCGGCGGGCGGCCGGTGGTGCCGGCGAAGATCACGTCCTCCATCTTTCCGCCGCGCAGCGATTTCGCGCCCTGTTCTCCCATCACCCAGGACAGGGCGTCCACGACATTGGACTTCCCGGAGCCGTTCGGGCCCACCACACAGGTGATGCCCGGCTCGAAACGGAGTGTCGTGGCCGACGCGAAGGATTTGAACCCGCGCAGGGTCAGACTCTTGAGGTGCACGCCGCTGGACTCTACCTTCCGGCACGCGTCCGTCACCCGTCCCGTGCGCCTCACTTCCCCGTTCCGCCGCGTTCCTTTCGGTTTCACACGGGAGTGCGCCGGGCACACCAGGGTGGAGGAGAAAGAGACCGGACGGAAAAGAAGAAGGGACGCCGAAGCGTCCCTTGCAGATTCTCAGCGGTACCCGGCCGCCGGACCGGCCGGAAGCCCGGCCTCAGGTGAGTGCCGGCTCCGCCTTGGATACATCGAAGCTTTCGAGCAGCGAGTCACCGTGATGAGCGGCGGCCGACAGCGCGTCGTTCTCGGCCTGCATCCGTACGATCTCGGATTCCAGGTCCTGTACGCGCTGCTGAAGCCGTCGCATCTCGGCGATGAGTCGCGGGTCGGAACCGCCGACGTAACCGAGAAGCGCCTTTGCCATGATGGATGGTCCTCCACACTGAGTGACCGACCGATGCGGTGTGGGTCGTGAGCTAGTCGCACCCGCGGTGCCTGCCACCACCGTCATTCCCGGTGCTGAACAGGTGGGGTGCGCGGGGATTCCAGCGTCTCACCAAATGGTTTGACGGTCAACACGATCACACCCCGTATCGCCGGGCGTCCCGGGGGCGCGCCGCTCTGACATGCGGCGCTGCTCTCTCCGGAAGGCCCGCGGGGGGCGGAGATCATCCTTATGGCCGCAGCCTTGCACGGTGGCGCGTTCTTGGCAACCACCAGGTCATCGCCGTTCTCTCACGGTGATCTCCGGACCATTCCGCCGGCGGCCGCCGTATCACGGGCCGGCGGCTCAGCGGATATCGAAGTCCCGGTAACCGCCCCGGAATGTGTCCCATATCTCGGTGACACCATCGACCCGGCCGGGCGTGTCACCGGTGCGCAGCCAGTCGAGCAGACGCTCGCAATGATCTCTGGGCCCCTCGGCCACGATCTGCACCCGACCGTCGCCGAGATTCGAGGCGAAACCGGTGAGGCGGCCGATCTCCAGGGCCCTGGCCCGGGTGAACCAGCGGAACCCCACACCCTGGACACGGCCGCGTACCCAGGCGGTGAGGCGGACGTCCTGCTCCATGGAGGAACGCTATCCCGGCGGACACAGGGAGGGCACATCCGTCCCCGTGCCATGGCGTACAGTCCCCGGTCAACAAAACTCACTCGTACGGGTGAGATCGGTGACGCGTACAGCGGAGGGGTGGGTCATGGGCCGCCAGCGACGCAGCGAGCCCGCGGCCCCGGAGTCCGGATCCGGCCGCGAGCCACAGCCGGCGGAGCGGCCGGGGCGGCGGAACCGGGCGCCGGTCCGGACGGGGCTGCTGGGAGTGTCGACGGCCGTCGCGGTCGGCGTGGTCACGGTGACCTCCGGTCTGCTGCCGGGCGGGGGCGGCTATGTCTTCGGCGGCGCGCAGGAACCCGCGGCTCCCGTGTGGACCGGGTCTCCGGCGGCCCCCGAACCGCGGGAGGCGGCCACCACGGACGCGGCCGCACCGGGCGGGGCCGCCGCCGGACCGGGTGCCGGGCCCACGCGGCCCCCGCGACGGGGCCTCCCCAGGCGCCGGTGAGCCGTCGTCCGCCCCATCCCCGGCGGACGGCCGGGGACCCCACCGCCTCTCCCGGGAACGGGACCGCCCCGTCCCGCAGGTCGTCCCGCGGCGCGCCGGCCGAGGCGGAGAGCCTGCGGACCGGCGCTCCGGGGGCCGGGCCGGAACGGGCCGCCGAGGCGAGGGTGCTCGTCCTGGTGAACCGGGAGCGGCGGGAGGCCGGCTGCTCCCCCGTCACCGCGGATCCCGTACTGGCCGATCTGGCCCGGGCGTTCAGCCGGGACATGGCCGAGCGGGACTTCTTCGCGCACACCGACCCGGACGGCACCACCCCCTGGGACCGCGCCGGCAGGCTGGGCATCGAAGGGCTGGGCGGCGAGAACATCGCCCGCGGGCAGACGACCGCGGAGGCGGTGATGGAGGCCTGGCTGGACACCCCCCGCCACCGGGCCAACATCCTCAACTGCGACTACCGCACCCTGGGGGTCGGCGCGCACTTCGGGGACGGCGGCCCCTGGTGGACCCAGGACTTCGGCTACTAGGGACTTCCGGCACGGCGCCGGGCCGGCGGGCGCTGGCAGCGCGGGCAGTAGTAGCTGGACCGGTTCATCCAGGGGCGGCGGCGCATGGGGGTGCCGCAGCGGCGGCACGGCTCGTCCTCGCGGCCGTAGGCGTCCAGGGAGCGGTCGAAGTAGCCCGACTCGCCGTTCACATTGACGTAGAGGCTGTCGAAGCTGGTGCCGCCGGCCGCGAGCGCCGCGTGCATGACGTCCCGTACATGGCCGAGCAGTTCGGTGCTCCGGTAGCGGGTGAGGGTCTCCGTGGGGCGGTCGTAGTGCAGCCGCGCTCGCCACAGCGCCTCGTCGGCGTAGATGTTGCCGACCCCGCTGATCAGGGTCTGGTCGAGCAGGGCCCGTTTGACGGTCGTCCGGCGGCGGCGGAGCGCGGCGTGGAAGGCCGCCTCGTCGAAGACCGGGTCGAGCGGATCGCGGGCGATGTGCGCGATGGCGTCCGGCAGTCCCTCCGGATCGCCGGGCACCCACGGGTGCAGGGAGAGGCCGCCGAAGGTGCGCTGGTCGACGAAGCGCAGTTCGGTGCCGAGATCGTCGGCGAAGCGGATCCGGACCCGCAGGTGTGTCTCGTCCGGGGCGTCCGCGGGCTGGACCAGCAGCTGGCCGCTCATGCCGAGATGGCCCAGCAGCGAGGTGCCGGCCGAGGGGGCGTCCGGGTCCCGCTCGGGCACGGTGCCCAGCGGCAGCCAGAGGTACTTGCCGCGGCGGTACGCCGGCCCGAACCGGGCACCCCGGAGCCGGGCCGCGAAGTCCTCGGGCCCGGGGGTGTGGCGGCGGACCGCCCGGGGGTGGCGCACCTCGGCACCGGCGACGGTGCGGCCGCTCACCCAGCGTTCCAGGCCCCGCCGGACCACCTCGACCTCGGGCAGCTCGGGCACGGCTTCTCCTCCTCCGGGCACCGGCCGGGACCCGGGCCGGGCGGTCTGGTTCCTGGGGTGGGGATGGGGGTCGGGATCGGGGAACAGGGGCTGCGGATGGCACGGCGGCGGGACGGGCGGGTACGGCGCGGGCCCACCGGCGCCTGCCGGTGGGCCCGTACCGTCCGCTCCCCGCGACGGCGCCGCGAGGGTGCGGGATGTTCAGCGGGTGGCGCGCTCGGCATCCTCCGCGGTGCCGTCCGCCGGTGTGCCGTCGCCGTCGGCCGTGACGGCTCCGCCGTCCGCTCCGGCGGCGGCACGGGCGCCGGCGACCTCGGACGCCGTAGCCGCGGCCGCGGTCTCGGCCGCTTCCGCGGCCTCGCTGATGGCGCGCCAGGCGGCCTCGGCCGCCTGCTGCTCCGCTTCCTTCTTGCTGCGGCCGGTGCCGGTGCCGTACGCGACACCACCGACGCGGGCAGCAGCCGTGAAGGTCTTCTCGTGGTCCGGTCCGGTCTCGCTGACCAGATACTCCGGGACGCCCAGGCCCTCGGTCGCCGTCAGTTCCTGGAGGCTGGTCTTCCAGTCCAGGCCGGCGCCCAGGTTCGAGGACTTCTCGATCAGCGGGTCGAAGAGCCGGTGCACCAGCTCCGCGGCCGCTTCCAGGCCCTGGTCGAGATAGACCGCGCCGATCACCGCTTCCAGGGTGTCGGCGAGGATGGATGCCTTGTCGCGCCCCCCGGTGCCCTCCTCGCCCCGGCCGAGCCGGATGAAGGAGCCCAGGTCGAGGCCGCGGCTGACCTCCGCCAGGGCGCGCGAGTTGACCACCGCGGCCCGGAGCTTGGCCAGCTGGCCCTCCGGCAGGTCCGGGTGGATGCGGTACAGCGTGTCGGTGACCACCAGTCCGAGCACGGAGTCCCCGAGGAACTCCAGCCGCTCGTTGGTGGGCAGCCCGCCGTTCTCGTACGCGAACGAGCGGTGCGTCAGCGCACGCACCAGAAGGGCGGACTCGAGCCGGTAGCCGAGCCGCCCTTCCAGCAGCGTGTGCGACGAGGCCGTGTCCGCCTGAGCCGATTCGCCCCCGCGTTTGCGGGGGGATGCGCCGGCGTCCGACATAGAGCCTCTCACCCGCCGATCAGACGTCGAGGACCTGACGACGGTTGTAGGTCCCGCAGCTGGGGCACGCGATGTGCTGCAGCTTGGGCTCATGGCAGCGCTCGCACGACACCAGGGTGGGGACCGCAGCCTTCCACTGCGACCGGCGGTGGCGCGTGTTGCTGCGCGACATCTTCCGCTTCGGAACAGCCACGGCTACTTCTCCTGCTTCTCGTCGGCGCCCGCTTCGGCGCCGCTCACGTTGTCCTTCCCGCCGCCCTTGACGGTGTCGGCGAGTCCCTGCAGTGCCGCCCAACGGATGTCGACGGCGTCGTGGTGGTGGTCCGGGTCGTCCTCGAGCCGTGCTCCGCACTGGGGGCACAGACCGGGGCAGTCCTCCCGGCACACCGGCTGCAGCGGCAGTGCGAGCACCACCGCGTCCCGCAGCACGGGTTCGAGGTCGATCAGACCGTCCTCGACGAAGAACGTCTCCTCCTCGGCGTCGTCCTCCGGCTCCGCCTCGTGGCGGGTCCGGCTGTCGGCGTCGGGGTAGGAGAACATTTCCTGGAAGTCCGTTTCGAGCTCGCGCTCGACCGGCTCCAGACACCTTACGCACTCCCCCGAGAGTGGTGCACGGGCGGTACCGGTGACCAGTACCCCCTCCATGACCGACTCCAGACGGAGATCGAGCTCCACCGTCGCCCCGGCGGGCACCCCGATCACCTCGATGCCGAGGTCCGCGGGTGCGTCGACGGAGCGGGAGAGCCGCTGCATCGCACCGGGACGGCGGCCCAGCTCATGTGTGTCGAACACGAGCGGGTTGCGGTGGTCGGGGCGGGCGTTCAGGGCTTCCTGCTTTCCACGGTGGCGGTACGGGCGGCCCGCCGCGGGTGTGCGGGCAGCCGGGATCGCGGACGTACGCGACCGAACAGTCAGGATACTGGACGGCTCGCCGCAGACCCAATCGGCTCCGGACGGGCCGGGGGGCGGTGGGTCAGCGGCCCTGCTCGTACTGGCGCAGCTGGTCGAGGTCGATCATGCTGGTGTCGAAGAGGCTGGTCTCGTCCAGCGCGGTGGGGTCCTGCTGGGGACGGCCCTGCTGATACTGCTGCCCGTAGGTCTCCGGACCGCCGTAGCCCTGCTGGTGGCCGTAGGTCTGCTGGGCGTAGGGGTCCTGCTGCGGATAGCCGTAGGCGTCGCCCGGGGCGGGCTGCTGCGGCTGCTCCGGCTGGTAACCGCCCTGGTAGCCGTACGGGTCCTGCTGGTAGCCGGCGGCGGGGGCGTAGTAGCCGCTCTGCTCCGGGGCCGCGGGCTCCTGCGCGGGGACGGCGGGCTGCCCGTCCGCCTGCGGGGCGGCGAGGCCCGCCAGGTAGTCGGCGTCGCTGGTCCGCTGGTGGTCGACACCGTCCTGGGCGGCCATGTGCGCGCCCAGGTCGTCGATCGCCTGCCGGCCCTGGAGCTTCTGCCGCCCCCGGCCGACCGCTTCGAGGGTCTTGGCGAGGACGGCCTCGAAGGCACCGAACTTGGCGTCGACATAGGCGTCCGCCCGGTCCCGCAGGGTGGCCGGGTCGGCGCTGCGCTCCGGGGCCTCCTCGTCGGCGTAGCCCTGCTCGTCGAGGCCCGGGCCGCGGCCGAGGAGCTTCTCGCGGCCGCGGTCGACGGAACCGAGGGTCTTGGTCAGCACGACCTCGAAGTTGGCGAGCTTGCTGTCCACGTAGTCGTCGGCCTCGGCCCGGATCTCCTCGGCCTCGCGGCGGGCCTCGCCGAGGATGCGGTCGGCCTCGCTCCGCGCCTGCCGGGCGATCTCGGTGCCGGAGATCAGCGAAGCACGTTCGGCGTGCGCGGACTCGATGACGCGCTCGGCCTCGCGCCGGGCCTCCTCGACCACCTGCTCCCGGCCGCCCAGCACCTCCTGCGCCTGGGCCAGGGAACCGGGGAGCGCCTCGCGGATCTCCTCCAGCAGGGCGAGCAGTTCGGTGCGGTTGACCACACAGGACGCCGACATGGGCATGGACCGGGCGCCTCTGACGGTGTCGACGACCTCGTCGAGCTTCTTCTGCACGTCCATGAATGCTCGCAACTCTCTGGACCGGGACGGTTCGCGGACGGGACGACTGTACGTCCATCCGGCCGTCCGCCGACAGCGGCGCAGGCCGCCCGCCCGTCAGCGCCGGCCGAGCCGCTCGGTGAGGGCCGTCAGCACGATCGGCGGCACCAGGTGCGAGACGTCGCCGCCCCAGGCCGCGACCTCCTTGACCAGGCTGGAGGAGAGGAAGCTGTAGGTGGGGTTGGTGGGGACGAAGAGGGTCTCGACCCCGGAGAGGCCGTGGTTCATCTGGGCCATCTGGAGTTCGTAGTCGAAGTCGCTCACCGCGCGCAGGCCCTTGACGATCGCGGGGATGTCGCGCTGCTTGCAGAAGTCCACCAGCAGGCCGTGGAAGGACTCGACCTCGACGTTGCCGTACTCGGCGGTGGTCCGGCGGAGCAGGTCCAGCCGCTCGTCGATGGCGAAGATGCCCTGCTTGGACTTGTTGATCATCACGGCGACGTGCACGACGTCGTACAGCTTGGACGCCCGGCCGATGATGTCGAGATGCCCGTTGGTGACGGGGTCGAAGGACCCCGGACAGACGGCACGGCGCAACACAGGTCCCTCACTCTCCGGTCCGGTCATGACTCGCTCGCCGACGGCGCGTCCGTGGGTACGTCCGTGCGGGTCGGGGCGGCGCGACCGTACCAAAGGGTGCCCTCCCCGTAGCGGCGTGCCCGCACCGCCTCGAACCCCTCCGGCCAGTCGAACTGCCCGCCTCGGGTGCTGCGTTCCACAGTGACCAGGGCTTCTTCGCCCAGCCACCCCCGGGCGCGGAGTGTGAGCAGGATCTCCCGGAGATCGTCGTCGGTGACGGCGTAGGGCGGGTCCAGGAAGAGCACGTCGTACGGCTGCTCCGGCGGGGGCCCGGCCGCGATCTGCTCGGCCCGGGCGGCGCGGACCTCGGCCCCCGGCATGCCGACCGCGCGGGCGTTCTCCCGGATCGTGCGCGCGGCCCGCTGGTCGGACTCCACCAGCAGGACATGGGCGGCGCCGCGGGAGAGCGCTTCCAGGCCGACGGCGCCGGAGCCGCCGTAGAGGTCGAGCACGCGGAGGCCGTCGAGATCGCCCAGCAGGGACTGCCAGGTGGAGAAGAGCCCTTCGCGCGCCCGGTCGGAGGTGGGGCGGGTGCCGGTGCCCGGCGGCACGGCCAGGCGGCGGCCGCCGGCTGCTCCGGCGATCACGCGGGTCATCGTGGGGCCCTTCGCGGTGGGCCGGGGCGGCGGCCACTGCCGGCCGCCGCCCCGGCGCGCTGGTTTCGTCCCACGATAGGGCGTCAGCCCCGTGGCGCCTCCTCCGCCTCCGGCGCGGCGGGCGCACCGGCTCCGACCAGGGCCGGGGAGGCGTACCGGGACCAGGACAGGCAGCCGTCGGGCGGGCAGTGGTCGGGGCGGCGGGGGTCGTGGCCCAGCTCACGGAGCTTGGTCCGCACCGAGTCGGGTGTGCGGCCGAAGCGGGCGGCTATCCGGGCGATGGTCTCGCCGGCGTGGAAGCGCTGGGTGAGGTCCTCCTCGTGCTGGGGCACCCAGGGGGCGCCGTGGCCGGGGAACAGTTCGCGCAGGACGTCGCGGTCGGGGATGGGCTCGGCCACGTCGGCGACGAGCGCGAGGGCGCGCAGCGCCCGGTTGAGCGCGATGCGCAGCGCGGGGACGTCGGTGAGCGGCAGGGTCAGCGCGCCGGAGGCGAGGAGCGTCTCCGGGGCGTCCTCCTGCCAGCCGGTGAGGGTGAGGGTGACGGTGGAGTCGTCGTCGCTGGCGAGCTCGATGCGGAAGATTTTGTCACCGAGCGGGAGTTCGTTGAGATGCCGGAATGCCATGAAATCAGCCCCCAGGGATCCAATCCGCCGATCCCCGTCGGGATCGGTCCGGACTGGGTACATTCTCCCATCGGGCACTGACAACGGGGCCCGCGGCGGCGGGCGTTGACCGGTGCCGCGGCCCTTCCCCGGGCCTCCTCCGGATCCCGTTCAGCCCTTGTCCAGGAACTGCTCGCGCTCGGCGTCCAGCAGGGCGTCGAGGGCGGTCCTGAGTTCCGGGTGCCGCTCCAGCTCCGGGTCGGCGGCGACGAGCGCGGACGCCTCCTCCCGGGCCTGCGCGATGACGTCCTCGTCCTCGATGACGGCCAGCATCCGCAGGCTGGACCGCACGCCGGACTGGGCCTGGCCGAGCACGTCGCCCTCCCGGCGCTGTTCCAGGTCGATCCGGGAGAGCTCGAAGCCGTCCAGGGTGGCGGCGACCGCGCCCAGCCGGGCCCGGGCGGGGGCGGCCTCGGGCATCTCGGTGACCAGCAGGCAGAGGCCGGGGGCGCTGCCGCGGCCCACCCGGCCGCGGAGCTGGTGCAGTTGGGAGACCCCGAACCGGTCCGCGTCCATGATCACCATCACCGTGGCGTTGGGGACGTTCACACCGACCTCGACCACCGTGGTGGCCACCAGGACGTCCACCTCGCCCGCGGAGAAGCGGCGCATCACGTCGTCCTTGGCCTCGGGCTGCATCCGGCCGTGCAGGACCTCCACCCGCAGCCCGGCGAGGGGCCCGCGCCCGAGCTGTTCGGCGACGTCCAGGACGGCGAGCGGCGGGCGGCGCTCCGCGTCCTCCTCGGCCGGGGCTGCCTTGCGCCGCGCGGGGGCGGGGGCGTCCTCCTCGTCCCCGATGCGGGGGCAGACCACGTATGCCTGGTGGCCCGCCTCCGCCTCCTCGCGCAGGCGTTCCCAGGCTCGGGCGAGGAAGTGCGGTTTCTCCCCGGCGGGGACGACATGGCTGGCGATCGGGGACCGGCCCGCGGGGAGCTGGTCGAGGACCGAGGTCTCCAGGTCGCCGAAGACGGTCATGGCGACGGTGCGCGGGATGGGCGTGGCCGTCATGACGAGCAGGTGCGGGGGCTGCTTGCCCTTGGAGCGCAGGGCGTCACGCTGTTCGACGCCGAAGCGGTGCTGTTCGTCCACCACGACGAGCCCCAGATCGTGGAACCGCACCTTGTCCTCGATCAGGGCGTGGGTGCCGATGACGATGCCCGCCTCGCCGGTGGCCAGGTCCAGCAGCGCGGCGCGGCGGGCGGCCGCGCCCATGGAGCCGGTGAGCAGGACGACCTTGGTGCCGTGTTCGGCGCCCCCGAGCATCCCTCCCTCCGCCAGCTCGCCCATCAGCTCGGTGACGGAACGGTGGTGCTGCTGGGCCAGCACCTCGGTCGGCGCGAGCAGCGCGGCCTGGCCGCCGGTGTCGACGACGGCCAGCATGGCGCGGAGCGCGACCAGGGTCTTGCCGGATCCCACCTCGCCCTGGAGCAGCCGGTGCATGGGGTGCTCGGCGGCCAGATCGGCGAAGATCTCGGCGGAGACCTGCCGCTGGCCCTCGGTGAGGGTGAAAGGCAGCCGGGCGTCGAAGGCGGCCAGGAGGCCGTCGGGGCGGGGACCCGGGGACGGCGGGCAGCTGGGACTCCGCGTGCCGGCGGCGGGCCAGGGCGGTCTGCAGCACGAACGCCTCGTCCCACTTGAGGCGTTCCCGGGCGCGGTCGATGTCGGCCTTGGTGGCGGGCCGGTGCACCCGGCGGAAGGCCTCGGGGAGCGGCGCGAGACCGCGCTCCCGGCGCAGGCTCTCCGGCAGCGGGTCGACGATGCGTTCCCAGCCGGTGGCCTCCAGGGAGTCGAGCAGGGTGCCGACGGACTGGGAGATCTTCCAGGACTCCATCTTGGCGCAGGCCGGGTAGAGGGGGATCAGCTCGTTGGCCCACGCCTCGGCGTCCCGCAGGTCGCTGTCGCGGTCCAGCAGCTGGTATGCCGGATGGGCCAGCTGCCGGGTGCGGTTGAAGACGCCGACCTTGCCGGAGAACATGCCGCGCCGGCCGGGCACCAGTTCCCGCTGGTGGTGCCGGGCGGGCCGCCCGAAGAACACCAGCTGGAGCCGCCCGCTGCCGTCGGTGAGGGTGACCTCCAGACGCACGCCCTTGCCCTTGTTGAACGTCAGCAGCCGGGCGTCGGCGACCTCGGCGACGACGGTCACGTGTTCGTCGAGCGGGAGGTCGGCGAGGCGGGTGAGCTCTCCGCGCTCGGCGTACCGGCGCGGGTAGTGGTGCAGCAGATCGCCGACGGTGTGCAGGTTCAGCTGCTCGGCCAACACCTTCGCGGTGTTGCCGCCGACTGTCTTCTTCAGGGGTTCGTCCAGGGCGGGCACGCCGTCCATTGCACACCATGGGTGCGACAGAGAGGGCCAGCCGCAGCCGTCTTCCGCCCGGGAGCGTCCGGCCGCCGCCCGGCGGGGCGCGTCTACTCGACGCCGATGATCAGGGGTACGGAGGGCTGGCCGCCCCGGTGGACGACGGTGTCGACGGCCAGGTGCCCCTGCCGGACCCGGTCCTCCAGGTGGTCCGCCAGCGCGTCGGGTGCCTCCGCGCCGAGCACCAGGGTGACCATCTCGCCCCCCGCGGCCAGCATCCGCTCCAGGACGGCCTCGGCCGTCGTGGCGAGGTCCTGCCCGATCACGGCGACATCCCCGTCGATGAGTCCGAGCACGTCACCGGCCTGGCAGACACCGGCCATGGTCCAGGAGCGGTGTTCGGCCACCGCGAGTTCTGCGTGGCGGGTGGCGCCGGCCGCGGAGGTCATGGCGACGACGTCCTCGTCGAAGCGGCGCTCCGGTTCGTGCACGGCCAGGGCCGCGATGCCCTGGACCGGCGAGCGGGTCGGAACGACGGCGACCCGTATGCCCTCCGCCCGCGCCTGCTCGGCGGCCGCGGCCGCCGTGTGCCGCAGGGCGGTGTCATTGGGCAGCAGCACGACCTCGCGGGCGTGCGCCCGGCGGATGGCCTCCACGAGTTCACCGGCGGCGGGCGGCTCCCCGGGGCGCACGGTGACCACCGTCGCGCCCGCCTCGCGGCACAGCTCCGCCAGCCCGTCGCCCGGGACCACCATGACGACCGCCCGCTGGGCGCGCGGCGGCTGCCCGGCACGCTGGGTCTCCGGCTCGAAGTGGGTGACGCGGATCCGGTACGGGCGACCGGCCTCGATCCCGGCCTCGACGGCGGCTCCGGCGTCGTCGACGTGCACATGGACGTTCCACAGCCCGTCGCCGCCGACCACAACCAGGGAGTCGCCGAGCGGGTCCAGCCGTGCCCGCAGGGTCTCCACGGCCTCGTCGCCCGCCTCCAGGAGGTACATGACCTCGTAGGCCGGCCCCTCACCGGTGCAGACGGCGGGCTCCGCGGCGGCATCGGCGCCGACAGCGGCGGCATCGGTGGACCCAGTCGCCCCAGTGACACCAGTGGCATCGGAGTCGGCGGCCGCCGCCGGCTGTCCGGCCGACGGGCCCGGAGCGCGGCCGGGCCGGTCCCGGCCGCCTCCCACCGGGCGGGGGCTCTCCCCCGTGACGGCCTCCATCAGGGCGCCGAGGACGGTCACCAGCCCACAGCCGCCCGCGTCGACCACACCGGCGCGGCCCAGCACGTCCAGCTGCTCCGGGGTCTCCTCCAGGGCAGCGCGTGCCCCTTCGTACGCCGCCCGCACCACCTCGGCGGCTCCTCCCCCGGCGCGCTCGGCGGCGTCCGCCGCGGCCGCGGCCACGGTCAGCATCGTCCCCTCGACCGGGTGGGCCACGGCACGGTACGCGGCATCGCCGGCCCGCCGCAGCGCCCGGCGCAGCCGCTCGCCGCCGGCCCGGCCGCCCGGCTCCGGGGCGGCTTCCGCGGCCGCCTCCCGGGGCACGGCCAGCACCTCGGCCAGTCCGCGCAGCATCTGCGACAGGATGGTGCCGGAGTTGCCGCGGGCGCCGATCAGCGCGCCGTGTGTCATGGCGCGCAGCGCGTCCGGCAGCGCCGGCAGCCCCGGCCCCGCGCCGCCCCGCCGGCTTCCCTCCGCCGCCGGGTGCGGCCGGGACGGCGGCCATCTCCGCGTGGGCGGCGAAGACCGCCTCGACGGCCTGGGCCGCGGACTCGACGGTGAAGTACAGATTGGTGCCGGTGTCCCCGTCGGCGACCGGATAGACGTTGATCGCGTCGATGCTCTCGCGGGCCTTCCCCAGCGCCTCCAGGGCCAGTCCGCACCAGGTGCGCACCATGGCGGCGTCGAGGGTGTCGGGCACCGATGTCCTCCTCAGACCGGGGCGGGGAGCCGTCGGCAGCGTAGCCGCGGGACGGGCTCCGCCCGGGAGGGGGGCCGGGCGCCCATGGTAGTTTTCTTGTACGGGAGCGGTCGTTGTATGCTGCTCCGGTTGCCCGACCCGAGTCGGGACATTCTCCCCCGGCGGCACCGGTCATCGAATTCGATCCCCGGCAGGCCGGGGATTCACCGTACGTGCATCTGAAGTCTTTGGAGTGACCCGTGGCTGCCAACTGCGACGTCTGCGGCAAGGGGCCGGGCTTCGGCAACAACATTTCGCACTCGCACCGCCGCACTCGCCGTCGTTGGAACCCCAACATCCAGACGGTGCGCGCTGTGGTCGGTCGGACGCCGAAGCGGCTCAACGTCTGCACCTCGTGCATCAAGGCCGGCAAGGTCTCGCGCTGACGTTTCCGTCGTAGCGCAGCCCTTGGCCGGTTGCCGAAGCCGGTCCGCCTTCCGGGCGGACCGGCTTTCCGCATGTCCGGGGCCGGTACACCGGCGCCGGGCGGGGCTTCCCGGCCGGCCGTGCCCCCCGGCGGCCACCGGCCCGGACCGCGCCCGGTTCAGCGGAACCGCCAGCCGTGGTCCACGGGGCCGATCCCCGACCCCAGGGGGAAGCCCGCGGCGATCGCCCCGGTGACGTACTTCTTGGCCGCCGTGACCGCGGCCGGGACCTCCGCCCCCTTCGCCAGCTCCGCCGCGATGGCGGCGGCAAGGGTGCATCCCGTGCCGTGGGTGTGCCGGTTGTCGTGCCGTGCGGCGCGCAGCCGGTGCTCCTCGCGGCCGTCGGTGAGCAGGTCCACCGCCTCGCCCGCCAGATGACCGCCCTTGATCAGCGCCCAGCGCGGGCCGAGGGCGAGCACCGCGTCCGCGGCCCGGCGCAGATCGTCCTCGCGCTCCACGCGGACTCCGGTGAGCTGTTCGACCTCGGGCAGGTTCGGGGTGGCGACGGTCGCGGCGGGCAGCAGCCGGGTCCGTACGGATTCCAGCGCCGACGCGGCCAGCAGCGGGTCGCCGTGCTTGGAGACCCCGACCGGGTCCACGACCACGGGCGCCCCGATACCGCCGAGGAGTTCCGCCACCGCCTCCACGAGTCCGGCCGAGGAGAGCATCCCGGTCTTGACGGCGTGCACGCCGATGTCGTCCACCACGCTGCGGAACTGCGCCCGTACCGCCTCCACGGGCAGTTCCCAGGCTCCCTGCACACCGCGCGAGTTCTGCGCCGTGACGGCCGTGACCACGCTCATACCGTGGGTGCCGAGAGCCAGCATCGTCTTGAGATCGGCCTGGACGCCCGCGCCGCCACCGGAGTCGGAGCCGGCGACGGTGAGCACGAGCGGGGGCGTCTGCGGGGCCGGAAGCGGCCGCGGTGATATGTCCACGGTCAGGGAATCTACCCGGCGTCCGCGTCCTCCCCGAAGTGGTCCCAGCCCGCTTTCTCCCACGGCGCCCCGTCCACGGTGACCTGAGGCAGCGCCGAGCGGCCCAGGACCTCGCCGATCACCCGCCAGCGGGCGGGCAGTTTCGTCTCCGGCGGGAAGACCGCCGCGATGGCGTGGTCCTCCCCGCCGCTCAGCACCCAGTGCAGCGGGTCGACGCCCACGGCCTGCCCGATGTCGGACATCTGCGAGGGGATGTCCACCGCGCCGGAGCGCACGTCGATCCGGACCCCGCTGGCCTCCGCGATGTGCCCGAGGTCGGCGATCAGGCCGTCGCTGACATCGGTCATGGCCGTGGCGCCGAGCGCCGCCGCCGCGGGACCGGCGTGGTACGGGGGTTCGGGCCGCCGGTGCGCCTCGACGAAGGCGCGCGGTGAGCGGAAGCCGCGGGAGAGTACGGCGTGCCCGGCGGCGGACCAGCCCAGCCAGCCGGTGACGGCCACGACATCGCCGGGCCGGGCACCGGACCGCAGCACCGGCTCGGCGTTGCGGAGATCGCCGAGGGCGGTGATGGAGACCGTGATCGTCTCTCCGCGCACCACATCACCGCCGACCACGGCGGCCCCCGCCACCTGGCACTCGTCGCGCAGCCCGTCCATCAGCTCGGCCGGCCAGGTCGCCGGCAGTTCCGCGGGGACGACGAGGCCGAGCAGCAGCGCCGTGGGGACCGCGCCCATGGCCGCGATGTCCGCCATGTTCTGCGCCGCGGCCTTGCGGCCGACGTCGTAGGCGGTGGACCAGTCGCGGCGGAAGTGCCGCCCCTCCAGCAGGATGTCCGTGCTGGCGACGACCCGCCGGTCCGGTGCCGCGACGACCGCCGCGTCGTCGCCGGGCCCCAGCCGCACGGCCGGGGTGGTGGTGAGCCGCGAGGTCAGCTCCCTGATGAGGCCGAACTCGCCCAACTCCCCCACGGTGCCCTTCATCCCTGTGCCCCTATCTCCGCCCGGCGGGCGCGACGGCCCCGGCCCGGTACTCGGTCTCCCGTGCCGACCGCGGCGTCGGCAGTGTCGGTCGTTGCTGTGTCCCGCCGGGCGGCGGGGGGCGCCACAGGCCGTGCGGGGTCTCCCCGCGCCGCCCGGCGGCGCGGTACCGTGGCGTCCCTTCTTCCCACATGATCCTCGTAGCCGCCCTGGAGGTTCCGTGGTACAGGCGTACATCCTGATCCAGACCGAGGTCGGCAAGGCCTCGTCGGTCGCCGAACTGGTCTCCAAGCTTCCCGGGGTCATCCAGGCCGAGGACGTCACCGGTCCGTACGACGTGATCGTGCGCGCCCAGTCCGACACCGTCGACGAGCTGGGGCGCCTCGTGGTGGCCAAAGTGCAGCAGATCGACGGCATCACCCGCACCCTGACCTGCCCCGTCGTCCACTTCTGAGACACCGGGGCGCCCGGCATGCGCCCGGCCCGGCTGGGTAGTCTCGACCGGGTGAACACCCTCTTCCGCCGTTTTCTCTGGCTGCCCGCCGTCATATCCCTGGCCGCGGCGGGCTGTTCCTCCGGCGACAGCGGCCGTCCGGTCCCCACCCCCTCGCCCGAGACCGCGAAGCTCTGCCGGGCGCTGTACCGGGAACTGCCGGCGAAGGTGGACGGACTGGGGCGGAGCGGAACCGAGCCCCCCTCCGAGTTCGCCGCCGACTGGGGCGACCCCGCCGTGCAGCTGCGCTGCGGGGTGCCCCGCCCCGAGGTCCTCACACCGGGGACCGCGCATTACAACCCCACGGCCGAGGGGATAGAGGTGAACGGCGTGCTCTGGCTTCCCGAGCAGCAGGAGAACGGATACCGCTTCACCACCACCCTGCGCAAGGCGTACGTCGAGGTGACCGTCCCCCGGGAGTACCGGCCCGAGGTCAATCCGCTGACGGACCTCGCCGACGCCGTCGAGGGAACCATTCCGGACGCGCTCTAGCGCTGTGACCGGGGAGGTCCGGCGGGAAGCCCGCGGTGTCCGGTGCGGTGCGACACCTGCGACACCGCGGCGCGTGGGGGTGCCTCCCGCCCGAGGAGCCCGGCGTGCGTGCCCCCTGCCCGTACGGCTCGGGGTGGTTCCGGGCGTCGTGAGCCGGTGAACCTGCCCGGTCACAGCACTGGCGCTCCGCCGCGGCGCGCGGCTCAGCGCAGCCCGGTCGGCCGCCGCAGGGCGGCCTGGATCAGGCGGTCCACCAGCTCGGGATAGCTCACGCCGCTCTCCTGCCACATCCGCGGGTACATGGAGATGGGGGTGAAACCCGGCATGGTGTTGATCTCGTTGATCACGAACTCGCCGTTCTCCTGCAGGAAGAAGTCGGCGCGGACGAGCCCCTCGCAGGCCGCGGCGTCGAAGGCCTCCACGGCCAGCTCCCGTACCCGGGCGGTCTCCTCGGGGGTGAGCGGGGCGGGGACCACGCCGGCCGCCGAGTCGATGTACTTGGCCTCGAAATCGTAGAAGTCGTGCGAGGTGACGGGCGGGATCTCGGCGGGCACGCTGGCGCGCGGGCCGTCCTCGAACTCCAGCACACCGCACTCGATCTCCCGGCCGCGGAGCAGCGACTCGACCAGGATCTTGGGGTCGTGCCGGCGGGCCTCGGCCACCGCCTCGTCCAGCTCCTCCGGACCGCTCACCCGGCTGATGCCCATCGAGGAGCCCGCCCGGGCGGGCTTGATGAAGACCGGCCAGCCGTGTTCGGCGGCGAAGTCGACGATCTTCTTGCGGGCGGCCGCGCCGCGCTCGGCGCCGGTGCCCTGCTCCCACTCGCGCGGCCGGATCACCGTGTAGGGGCCGACCGGCAGGCCGAAGGAGGTGAAGACGCGCTTCATGTACTCCTTGTCCATGCCGACGGCGGACGCGAGCACCCCGGCGCCGACATAGGGCACCCCGGACAGCTCCAGCAGCCCCTGCAGGGTGCCGTCCTCGCCGTAGGGGCCGTGCAGCACGGGGAAGACGACATCCACCTCGCCGAGCGACTTGGGCACCTGCCCGGGCTCGGTGTAGACGACCTCGCGTCCGGCCGGGTCGACCGGGAGCAGCACACCGCCCTCGCCGGACTCGGCCAGCTCATCGACGCTCGGCAGGGCGCGGCCGCTGATCGCCATCCGCTCGGGGTCGTCCGCGGTGAGTGCCCAGCGGCCGTCCGTGGTGATGCCGATCGGCAGCACCTCGTACTGGCTCCGGTCGATGGCGCGCATCACGGCACCCGCGGTGACCACCGAGATGGCGTGCTCGGAGCTGCGGCCGCCGAACACGACGGCGACGCGCGGCTTCCGGCCGGTGGCACGGGCCGCGGCAGGGGCGGAGGCGGGCGCGGGGTTCTGGGTGGATGACTCGCTGCTCATATCGGCTTGAGACTACCCTGCGCACCCCGCACCGCGGCAGCCACCGGTGCCGCATCGGCGTGGACGGGTTCCGCGGCGTAGGCCCGGACGGAGGCGGTACGGCGGGGCGCGGTGCCGGAGCGCGCGGGGCCGGCCGGGCTGAGAGACCGTCAGCGGCGTTCGGCCTTGGCGCTGCGCGCCATCAGGTCCTTGAGGGCCACCATCGGCGGCTTGCCGTCGTGGACGATCTCCACCACGGTCTCGGTCAGCGGCATGTCGACACGGTGCCGCCGGGCCAGATCGAGCACGGACTCGCAGGACTTGACGCCCTCGGCGGTCTGCTTGGTGGCCGCGATGGTCTGCTCCAGCGTCATGCCGCGGCCCAGGTTGGTGCCGAAGGTGTGGTTGCGGGAGAGCGGCGAGGAGCAGGTGGCGATGAGATCGCCCATGCCGGCGAGCCCGGCGAAGGTGTGCGCGTCCGCGCCCATCGCGGCCCCGAGCCGGCTGGTCTCGGCCAGGCCGCGGGTCATCAGTGAGGCCTTGGTGTTGTCGCCCAGCCCCATGCCGTCCGCGATGCCCACGGCCAGCGCGATGACGTTCTTCACGGCGCCGCCCAGCTCGCAGCCGACGACGTCGGTGTTGGTGTACGGGCGGAAGTACGGGGTGTGGCAGGCGGCCTGGAGCCGCCGGGCGACGGACTCGTCGGAGCAGGCGACCACCGAGGCGGCGGGCTGCCGGGCGGCGATCTCCAGGGCGAGGTTGGGTCCGGTGAGGACGGCGACGCGCTCGGCCGGAACACCGGCGACCTCCTCGATGACCTCGCTCATCCGCTTGGCCGTGCCCAGTTCCACGCCCTTCATCAGGCTGACGAGCACGGTCTCGGACGGCAGCAGCGGCGCCCACCGGGCCAGATTGCCGCGCAGGCTCTGCGAGGGGACGGCGAGCACCGTGAACTCGGCACCGCGGGCGGCCTCGGCGGGGTCGGTCGTGGCCCGCACGGTCGGCGGCAGTTCGACGCCGGGCAGATAGCCGGGGTTGGTCCGGCCGGAGTTGACGGCGTCGACGACCTCCGCGCGGCGGCCCCAGAGGGTCACCTCGCAGCCGGCGTCGCCGAGCACCATGGCGAAAGCGGTCCCCCATGATCCCGTTCCGTAGACCGCGCAGCGCGTCACGCGCCATCCCCCTGTCCTTGCCGTTCCTGCCGCCTCCCGCGCTGCCCGGCGCGGGCCCTGCTGTGATCGTAGAGCTGTTCCGGCGCGGGTTCGCCCCGCATCTCGGCGAGGAGCGCGGTGATCGAGACCATGATGGTCTCGGTGGCGGCGCGCAGGACCTCGGCGGTCGGATCCTGGCCGTAGAACTCGGAGAGGTCCACCGGCGGACCGGCCTGGACCCGGAGCGTCTTGCGGGGGAAGAGCCGGATCTTCTTCGTGCCGGCGTACGGCGGCACGGCCTCGTTGGCGCCCCACTGTGCCACCGGGATCACCGGCGCCTTGGTGAGCAGCGCGACCCGGGCGGCGCCGGTCTTGCCCTGCATCGGCCAGTGGTCCGGGTCGCGGGTGAGGGTGCCCTCCGGGTAGAAGGCCACGCACTCGCCCCGGTTGACCGCGTCGACGGCGGCGCGGAAGGCGTTGGCGGCGTCGGTCGATTCGCGGTAGACGGGGATCTGGCCGGTGCCGCGCAGGATCATGCCGACGAACGGCACCCGGAAAAGCGGCGCCTTGGCGAGGAATCGCGGCACCCGTCCGGTGTTGTACTGGAAGTGCGCGTACGAAAGCGGGTCCAGGGCGGAATTATGGTTGATCGCGGTGATATATCCGCCGTCCGCCGGAAGGTTCTCCATTCCGCTCCAGTCCCGCTTGAAGAAGAGGAGCAGCGGCGGTTTCGCGATGGCCGCGGCCAAGCGGTACCAGAAGCCGATTCTGCGGCGGGACACTCGGACACCCTCCTCGTGGGACCTGTCGGGCTGCGGGTGGGCAGCCGCACAAGTGTCGCCCCAGGGTCCCGCTCTGTCGAGCACACGGTATCCCCGGGCCCGGCCACCGGTTCCGGCGGCGGGTGAGAATACGGGGGGAACGGCGGGGCGGACGAGGGAGATGGCTCGGGCGTGGACTGGTCGCTGGTGATACCGCTGAAGCCGCTGGCCGTGGCCAAGAGCCGGCTGGCGGACGCGGCGGGCGAGGAACTGCGCCCGGGGCTCGCGCTGGCCTTCGCGCAGGACACGGTGACAGCCGCGGCGGCCGCTCCGGGGGTCCGGGATGTGGTGGTCGTCACGGACGATCGGCTGGCCGGGGCGGAACTGGCCCGGCTGGGCGCGCGGGTGCTGCCGGACCCTCCGGGCGCGGGCCTGAACCCCGCGCTGGCCCACGGTGCGCGGGCCGTACGGGTCCGGCGGCCGGACGCCCCGGTGGCGGTGCTCAACGCCGATCTCCCCGCCCTGCGCCCCGCGGAACTGGCGCGGGTGCTGTCGGCCGCCGCGGCATTTCCCCGGGCCTTTCTGGCGGACGCCATGGGAACGGGAACGACTTTCCTCTCCGCCTCCCCCGGGGTGGAACTCGCCCCGGCTTTCGGCGGCCCTTCCCGGAATCGGCACCGCCGGTCCGGGGCCGTGGAAATCACCGTGGCCGGGGTTGATTCGGTGCGGCGCGACGTGGACACCGGAGAGGATCTGCGGGCCGCCCTCCGGCTCGGCGTCGGAATCCGTACGGCCGCTCTCACCGGCCGCCCGCGGATCGCCGAGTAGAGCCGCCGGCGGCTACGCTGCCGTTATGCAGGCCACCGCTTACACCTATGACGCCGGAACCCGCTGCGGGAGCGTACTGCTCGACGACGGCACGCCCGTGGAATTCGACGCGGCGGCCTTCGACGCCGGCGGGCTGCGGCTGCTGAGGCCGGGCCAGCGGGTGCGGATCGAACTGGCGGAGGACGGGCCCGCGGAGGGCGGACCGGCGCGGCCGGGCGGCGCCGGGGGAGCGCGGCGGATCTCCCTGGTGACCCTGCAGACGTTCTGACCGGCCCTTCCCCGCTGCTCTTCGCCCCCGGCCCTTGCTGCCGCCGGCTGTTCCGGCAGGCCCCGGACGTGCCGCGGGCCGGGCTCCCCGAGGAGCCCGGCCCAGCGTGGGGGTGTGACGGCTGCCGTGCGGCCCGCCTACTTCCTGCGGCCGGCCGTCTTCTTCGCGGCGGTGTTGCGCGCGGTGGCCTTGCGGGCCGGCGCCTTCTTGGCGGTGGTCTTCTTGGCCGGTGCCGTCTTGGAGGTCTTGGCGGTGGCCGACTTCTTCGAGGGCGCCTTCTTGGCCGCGGTGGTCTTGGCCGTGGACTTCTTGGCGGCGGTCGCCTTCTTCGCCGGTGCCGCCTTCTTCGCGGCGGTCTTGCGCGCGGTGGCGGTGGTCTTCTTCGCCGCCCCCTTCTTCGCGGCGGCCTTCTTCGCCGCGGCCTTGGTGGTGGCGCGGGCCGAAACCCCGCCCGTGAGGCTGCCCTTGGGCGCCTTCTTCACCGCCACCTCGCCTCCCTTGGGAAGCTTCTTGCTCCCGCTCACCAGGTCCTTGAAACCCTGGCCGGCGCGGAAGCGGGGCACGGAGGTCTTCTTGACCCGCACCCGCTCTCCGGTCTGCGGGTTGCGGGCGTACCGGGCCGGACGGTCGACCTTCTCGAACGAGCCGAATCCGGTGACCGAGACCCGGTCTCCGGCGACCACCGCGCGGACGATCGCGTCCAGCACCGCGTCAACGGCGTCGGCGGCGTTCTGCCGACCACCGAGCTTGTCCGCGATCGCTTCTACGAGCTGCGCCTTGTTCACGTCTTCCCCTTCGGAGACATTGCCTGAACGAATCAGTTCGGGCGATTTCGCACGTTAGGCAGATATATACCGCAAATCAAAGACGAAACGGTCTAATCACCCTTGTGCCGCAATGGATCTCGACCGTTACGTACGTGTGCCACGCCGTAATCGGCTGTCGTCGAGGTCCTGCATGAAGCGCTCCAGACGCCGTGCCGCGCGGGGGAGATCGTGTTTGGCGGCGGCCGTGATGGCAAGCAGCTTCCGGGAGAGCGCCATCCGCTCATCCTCGGTGACTTGCAGGGAACGCACTCGCGCGTGCGCTTCCTTGAGGCGGCCCGCGACGAGCTCGTGAAGTGGGAGTTGAGGGTCGCGTTCCATGCACAGATTGTGCCATCTGCGGCGAGTTGTCGCCCCACCGGGCGTCAACCCATTTCGGAAAAGAGCCTCGCACACGGCCGCGCCCCCCGCCTGCGGGCGGGGGGCGCGGTGGTCCGTACGGCTCACGGGCCGTACCGGGGACAGGTGCGAACAGGCCTGTCAGACCACCGTGGTGGAGGGCTTGAAGGCGGGGCGGGATGTCTCGTAGGCGGCGATGTCGGCCTCGTTCTTCAGGGTGAGGCTGATGTCGTCCAGCCCCTCCAGGAGCCGCCAGCGGGCGTTCTCGTCGAGCTCGAACGCGGCGGTGAGGACGGTGCCGTCCGGGCGCGGGGCGCGGACTTCGCGGGCGACGAGGTCGACGGTGACCGGGGTACGGGGGTCGGCCTCGGTCAGCTCCCACAGGGTGTCGACGGTCTCCTGCGGCAGGACCACCGTCAGCAGCCCGTTCTTCAGCGAGTTGCCGCGGAAGATGTCGGCGAAGCGGGAGGAGACCACGGCCCTGAAGCCGTAGTTCTGCAGCGCCCAGACCGCGTGCTCGCGGGAGGAGCCGGTGCCGAAGTCGGGGCCGGCCACCAGCACGCTCGCGCCCTGGTACTCCGCCTGGTTGAGGACGAACTGCGGGTCCTTGCGCCAGGCCTCGAAGAGCCCGTCCTCGAAACCGTCGCGGGTGACCTTCTTCAGCCAGTGCGCCGGGATGATCTGGTCGGTGTCGACGTTGCTGCGCCGCAGCGGTACGGCCCGGCCGGTGTGGGTGGTGAACGCTTCCATGATGTCTCAGGCCTCCACGAGAGCCGGGATGTCGGACAGGTCGGCCGGGGAGGCCAGATGCCCCAGGACCGCGGTGGCCGCGGCGACCTGCGGGGAGACCAGGTGGGTCCGCCCGCCCTTGCCCTGCCGCCCCTCGAAGTTGCGGTTGGAGGTGGACGCCGCCCGCTCACCGGGCTGGAGCTGGTCGGGGTTCATCCCCAGGCACATCGAGCAGCCCGCGTGGCGCCATTCGGCGCCGGCCGCGGTGAACACCCGGTCCAGGCCCTCCTCGACCGCCTGCAGGGCCACCCGCACCGATCCGGGGACGACCAGCATCCGCACCCCGTC
Source organism: Streptomyces sp. MNU89 (assembly GCF_020982505.1). Classification (NCBI taxonomy): domain Bacteria; kingdom Bacillati; phylum Actinomycetota; class Actinomycetes; order Kitasatosporales; family Streptomycetaceae; genus Streptomyces; species Streptomyces sp. MNU89. The sequence goes on from NZ_JAJKLL010000001.1 coordinate 2,132,121, forward strand.
GGCGACCTTGCGCCCCTCGAGGATCGCGGCGGCCGCGCGCAGGTCCTCGATCCGGCCGTTGGTGCACGAGCCGACGAAGACGGTGTCCACGCCCACCTCGCGCAGCGGCTGCCCGGCGGTCAGGCCCATGTACTCCAGGGCCTTCTGCGCGGCGTGCCGCTCACTGGCGTCCGCGAAGGAGGAGGGGTCCGGCACGGAGGCCGACAGCGGTGCGCCCTGGCCGGGGTTGGTGCCCCAGGTGACGAACGGCGCGAGGGCGGAGGCGTCGATGACGACCTCGTGGTCGAAGACCGCGTCCTCGTCCGTGCGCAGCGTCTTCCAGTAGGCGACGGCCGCGTCCCAGTCCTCCCCCTGCGGGGCGTGGGGGCGGCCCTGGAGGTAGGCGAACGTGGTGTCGTCCGGTGCGATCATGCCCGCGCGGGCGCCGGCCTCGATCGACATGTTGCAGATCGTCATCCGGGCCTCCATCGAGAGCTTCTCGATGGCCTCGCCGCGGTACTCGATGACGTAGCCCTGGCCGCCGCCGGTGCCGATCCTCGTGATGACCGCCAGGATCAGGTCCTTGGCCGTGACGTCCGCGGGCAGTTCGCCCTCGACGGTGATCGCCATGGTCTTGAACGGGGCCAGCGGCAGGGTCTGGGTGGCCAGGACGTGCTCGACCTGGCTGGTACCGATGCCGAAGGCCAGCGCGCCGAAGGCGCCGTGGGTGGAGGTGTGGCTGTCACCGCAGACGACCGTCATGCCGGGCTGGGTGAGTCCCAGCTGCGGTCCCACCACGTGGACGACACCCTGTTCGACGTCGCCCAGCGGGTGCAGCCGTACCCCGAAGTCCGCGCAGTTCTTGCGCAGCGTCTCCAGCTGGACCCGGGAGACCGGGTCCGCGATCGGCTTGTCGATGTCGAGGGTGGGGGTGTTGTGGTCCTCGGTCGCGATGGTGAGGTCCAGGCGCCGCACCTGACGGCCGTTCTTGCGCAGCCCGTCGAACGCCTGCGGGCTGGTGACCTCGTGCAGCAGGTGCAGATCGATGAAGAGAAGGTCGGGCTCGCCTTCCGCGCGCCGGACGACGTGGTCGTCCCAGACCTTCTCCGCGAGTGTCCGTCCCATCGCTTTCCCTCCGGCCGGCGGCTCTGCCGGCCCATCTCGGCTTGTCGTTCCGTCCCCCGGTGATCCGCGGGGCGGGTGCGCGTACCGGTGCCGCCGGGCGCTGGTCCTGCCCGGAGCCGGGTGTCCGCCGGATGTCCAACCGCCGTTCCACCACGGGCCGCTCTTACAGATTGGCGGCTTCCGGGGAAATATGAACTTGCGTTTCATACTCTGAGACGCGAATATCGACGCATGGACAACTCTAGCGGCTCCAGCGGGGTCGGCGTTCTCGACAAGGCAGCTCTGGTTCTGAGCGCTCTGGAGTCCGGTCCGGCCACCCTCGCCGGGCTGGTCGCCGCGACCGGTCTCGCCCGCCCCACGGCCCACCGGCTGGCGGTGGCTCTGGAGCATCACCGGATAGTGGCGAGGGACATGCAGGGCCGGTTCATCCTCGGCCCGCGGCTGGCCGAACTGGCCGCCGCGGCGGGCGAGGACCGGCTGCTGGCGACGGCCGGCCCGGTTCTCACGCACCTGCGGGACGTCACCGGGGAGAGCGCGCAGCTCTACCGGCGCCAGGGGGACATGCGCATCTGCGTGGCCGCGGCGGAACGGCTGTCCGGACTGCGGGACACCGTGCCGGTCGGCTCCACCCTGCCGATGAAGGCCGGTTCGGCGGCACAGATCCTCATGGCCTGGGAGGAGCCGGAGCGGCTGCACCGCGGCCTGCAGGGCGCCCGGTTCACGGCCACCGCCCTCTCCGGGGTACGGCGCCGGGGCTGGGCCCAGTCCATCGGCGAGCGGGAGCCGGGGGTGGCGTCCGTCTCCGCGCCGGTGCGCGGACCGTCGAACCGGGTCGTGGCCGCCGTCTCGGTCTCCGGACCGATCGAGCGGCTGACCCGCCACCCGGGGCGGATGCACGCCCAGGCGGTCATCGACGCCGCGGGCCGGCTCACCGAGGCCCTGCGCCGCAACGGCGGCTGAACCCCTCGCCGCCTCGCGGGTTCGGAGCCGGTACGGCGGTGACGGCCGTACCGGCGGCGCCCCGGGCCCGCCGCGCCCTCCGGAGGAACCGGCGAGCGGCATTACGAGCGAGCCATACGAAAAGGCCCCCCGCCGAAGCGGAGGGCCTTCTGCCGTGCGTACCCCCGACCGGATTCGAACCGGCGCTACCGCCTTGAGAGGGCGGCGTGCTAGGCCGCTACACAACGGGGGCCTGCGGACGCTGCGTCCATCGCCGAGGCAGCCGCCGAGACGGGAGACACATGCGCGTGACGCGCTGGGCTACCAGGACTCGAACCTAGACTAAATGAACCAGAATCACTCGTGCTGCCAATTACACCATAGCCCATGGTATAGACCAGTACCCCCGACCGGATTCGAACCGGCGCTACCGCCTTGAGAGGGCGGCGTGCTAGGCCGCTACACAACGGGGGCCCCAGCGATCCCGGGGCGCGGCCCCGCCGGGAGCTACCCGACGGCACCGGCTGCAAGGATCTGTACCCCCGACCGGATTCGAACCGGCGCTACCGCCTTGAGAGGGCGGCGTGCTAGGCCGCTACACAACGGGGGCTAGTCACTGCACACGCAGGCGAAAACCTGCGAACGTCACACACAAGAGAGTTCTACGGGGATCTCTTGCTGGGCTACCAGGACTCGAACCTAGACTAAGTGAACCAGAATCACTCGTGCTGCCAATTACACCATAGCCCACCAAAACGCAACCCCTGGCCGGGGTTCTGTTCTGTTGCGCTGCCTCTCCGGTCCATCGGTCCGGGCGGGCGGCGCAGGAAGAACATTACCCGATCGTGGACAGCGCTCCAAAACGGGTATCTCCCGCCGCGCCCACCGCCGCTGGGCCGGCACCGCCGCGGCCCCGGGCGCCGCGCGGACGCCGGTAGCCCGCCCGCGCGGCGCGGGCCGTACGGGCGGGCTCCCGGGCCTCCGGGCGGGCGCCTCAGGAAACGCTGACCCGCTCCAGCGCGGCGGTCAGCCGGCGCATCGTCTCGTCGTGCCCCAGGAGCTCCATGGACTCGAAGAGCGGCGGCGACACCCGGCGGCCCGTGACGGCCACCCGCAGCGGGGTGAAGGCGTGCTTCGGCTTGATGCCGAGGCCGTCGACCAGGGCCGTGCGGAGCGCCGCCTGGATCGGCCCGGGCGTGAACTGCCTGAGGTCGCGCAGCACCTCGACGCTCGCCTCCAGCACCGGCCGCGCCTCCGGGGTGAGCACCTTTGCCGCGTCGGCCTCGTCCACCCGGAACTCGTCCGGGGCCACGAAGAGGAAGCCGAGCATCCCGGTGACCTCGCCGAGGACGACCATCCGCTCCTGGGTGAGCGGCGCGGCCCGGGCCAGCAGCTCCAGCTGCTCGGCGGTGGGCTCCTCCTCCGGGAAGAGGAAGGGCAGCAGCCGGTTCGCGAACTCGTCGGCGGGGAGCGCGCGCAGATGCGCGGCGTTGATCGCCTCGCACTTCTTGAGGTCGAAGCGGGCCGGGTTGGCGTTGACGTCCGCGATGTCGAAGGCGGCGACCATCTCGTCCATGGAGAAGACGTCCCGGTCCTCGGCGAGCGACCAGCCCAGCAGCGACAGGTAGTTGAGCAGGCCCTCCGGGAGGAACCCGCGCTCGCGGTAGAGATTGAGCGAGGACTGCGGGTCGCGCTTGGACAGCTTCTTGTTGCCCTCGCCCATCACGTACGGCAGGTGGCCGAACTGCGGGACGGTGCCGTTGCCGACGCCGATCTCGGCCAGCGCCCGGTACAGGGCGATCTGCCGCGGGGTGGAGGAGAGGAGGTCCTCACCGCGCAGCACGTGGGTGATCTCCATCAGCGCGTCGTCGACGGGGTTGACGAGCGTGTAGAGCGGGGCGCCGTTGGCCCGGACGATGCCGAAGTCCGGGACGTTCTCCGGGGTGAAGGTCAGCTCGCCGCGGACCAGGTCGGTGAAGGTGATCGGCTCGTCCGGCATCCGGAAGCGGACGACGGGGGTGCGCTCCTCGGCCCGGTAGGCGGCGATCTCCTCCTGGGTGAGGGCGCGGCACTTGCCGTCGTACCCGGAGGGCCGGCCGGCGGCGCGGGCCTCGTTGCGGCGGGCGTCGAGCTCCTCGGTGGAGCAGTAGCACTTGTAGGCGTAGCCGGCCTCCTCCAGCCGGCGTGCGACGTCGGCGTAGATGTCCATCCGCTCCGACTGCCGGTACGGGGCGTGCGGGCCGCCGGTCCCGGGGCCCTCGTCCCAGTCGAGGCCGAGCCAGCGCATCGCGTCCAGCAGCTGCTCGTAGGACTCCTCGGAGTCGCGGGCGGCGTCGGTGTCCTCGATGCGGAAGACCAGGGTGCCGCCGTGGTGCCGGGCGAAGGCCCAGTTGAAGAGGGCGGTGCGGACCAGGCCGACGTGCGGGTTGCCGGTCGGCGAGGGGCAGAAACGGACGCGTACGGGGTACGGGAGGGGTGCGCTAGCCACGCTTGATCACCTTATTGGTGAGAGTGCCGATGCCTTCGATGGTGACGGCGACCTCGTCGCCGACGCTGAGGGGGCCGACCCCGGCCGGGGTGCCGGTGAGCACGACGTCGCCCGGGAGCAGGGTCATCGCCTCGGTGATGTGCGTGATGAGGTCCGCGACGGACCGGACCATGTCACCCGTGCGGCCCAGCTGGCGCTGCTCGCCGTTGACGGTGCACATGATGCCCAGGTCGGCGGGGTCGAGCTCGGTCTCCACCCAGGGGCCGAGGGGGCAGGAGCCGTCGAATCCCTTGGCGCGCGCCCACTGGCTCTCGGCGCGCTGGACGTCACGCGCGGTGACGTCGTTGGCGCAGGTGTAGCCGAGGATGACGTCCTGGACCCGCTCCCGGGGGACCTCCCGGCACATCCGCCCGATGACCACGGCCAGTTCGGCCTCGTGGTGCACCTCCTGGGAGAAGGAGGGGTACGGGATCGGGTCGCCGGGACCGGTCACGGCGGTGGAGGGCTTGAAGAAGGCGACGGGCACCTCGGGGACCCCACCGCCCATTTCGGCGGCGTGCTCGGCGTAGTTGCGGCCGATCGCCACGACCTTGCTGGGAAGCACCGGGGGCAGCAGCCGCACCTGGGCCAGCGGCACCTTCTTCCCCGACCGCTCGAACTCGGCGAAGGGATGACCCTTGATGATGTCGAGGACGGGGCCGTCCGGATCGGACGGCTCCCCCTCCACGACGCCGAAGGCGACGTTTCCGTCGATGGAGAATCTGGCGATGCGCACGGGAAGCCGCTGCCCCTCACTCACTGGACTCACTGGCCGGAGACTGACGCCTCAGGCTAACGCCCGCCCGGCGGGGCCGGGCTCACCGGAGGGAGCGGGTCACGCGCGTCCGCGCCGCGGACGTCAGTCGTTCGGGGCGTCCACGAGGACGGTGCGGCGCGGGTTGGCGGTCCGGGCGGGGAGCTCGGAGGCGCTCTCCGGCTCCGGCCGCGGCTCGCCGACGACGGGACGCAGTTCGTCGGCGTCCTCGAGGTGCGCCAGCGTGGTGCGTCGCGGATTCGCTATGTTGCGGAACATCATGGTCGTCTTCACCGGTCGCTCTGTCCCTCGTACTTGTCGTTCCGGGCCTGGTTGTCAACAGGCAGGCTAGACGCGCGGTTCCCCGCTGCCGGTGGAACAAAGCCGAGAGGGCTGTGTGATTTTCCTCACTTACACTGGAACATAAGCACCATAACGGACCACTCCTCTGGGGCGACGAAGTGGGACATCGGTGGATGGAAGGCCGCATTCCGCGCCTCATCGGGGCCACCGGGACAGCGATCGTTCTCAGACGGTTCACCAGCAATTGTCCGTTAACCATGGCATTGCTTTCCACGTGGGGTGACCCGGTCCGCACATAGCGTCACCCGTCCGACAGAGCCGTTCTCCGCCCTTGTTGGAGATCCCTCTCTGTGCTGGAATCTCACGGACCGCCGCACCATCCAGCCGGCGCGCACCACTGGCGCAGAGAAGCGCCGCGCGGCGGTGTCTCACCAGTTACGAACCAGAACCGGGGGGAGACGCGCCGGTCACTCACGACCACCATGGGGGCTCCGGTTCCCACGACTCGACACCGTTCCACCGCTCACACGGGGGAACGCCTGGTCCAGAGGTTGCGACGCTAGTGCAGGGACGTTTCAAGAGGGATAGCAGCGCTGCGGCGGACCCGGAGCTGCATGGCGGGGCCGACCGCGGCCTCTCGCCCGAGCGCGCCCAGGGCCCCGGAGCCACGACCGGCGACCAGGGTTCCGACCGGGCCGCCCCGACACAGGCGCAGGGCGGGGGTGACGGTTCCGGCACGCCGGACGTCTCCCATCCGCCCAGCGCCGGCACACGACTCGCGCTGCGCAACTGGCGCATCAGCACCCGTCTGGTCTCCCTGCTGGCCCTGCCGGTCATCGCGGCGACCACCCTGGGCGCGCTGCGGATCGACACCTCCATGGACGATCTCGAGCAGCTGGAGAACATGCAGCTGCTGACCGAGATGACCAAGCAGGCCACCGAGCTGGCGTCCGCCCTCCAGGAGGAGCGCGACCACTCGGCCGGCCCGCTGGCGGCCGGTGACGAGAAGAACGACGACGTCGTCTACCCCCGGCAGCAGACCGACCGGGCCAAGCAGGCGTTCCGCGAGGCCACCCAGGAGATCGAGTCCTCGGAGGACGACGCCCTCGTGGGCGTCAACTCCTCGCTCGTCAACATCCTCAAGCAGCTGGAGCAGATCAAGCAGATCCGCTCCAACGCGTACGCGGACAACGAGTACATCGCGCTGACCGTCTACCAGTACAACCAGCTGATCACCTCGCTGCTCTCCCTCTCCCAGGACATGGCGCAGGCGACCAGCAACACCGAGATGATCCGCGCCACCCGCGCGCTGGCCGCGTTCTCCTCCGCCAAGGAGTACGCGTCCATCCAGCGCGCGATGATCACCGCGGCCCTCGCCAACGAGCCCAAGCCGAAGCTCGTCGCGAGCGACCGGCTCTACGGCGAGAGCGCGCTGCTGAGCGAGGAATCGACCCTCGCCCAGTTCAGCCAGATCTACGACGGCAAGCAGACCACCGAGGAACTCCTCCAGGCCCTGGAGGACGGCGGCAGCGCCAACATCATCCTGGCGGACAAGTACGCGGCCCGGATGCTCAAGCCGGACAGCCCGATCGCGAACGAGACGCGGTCGTACAAGGACTGGTACGACCAGGACACCGCCAAGATCGAAGAGATGTCCAAGATCGAGGCGACCCTGCTCTCCGAGATGGAGGACAAGGCGCGCCAGCTGCGGTCGGAGGCCCAGCGGGACGCCCTGATCAACGGTCTGGTCATCCTGCTGGTCCTCGGCGTCTCGCTGGTCGGCGCGTTCGTCGTGGCCCGCTCCATGGTCCGCTCGCTCCGCCGGCTGCAGGACACCGCCCAGGAGGTCTCGGAGAAGCGGCTGCCCGAGCTGGTCAAGCAGCTCTCCGAGGCCGACCCGCAGGACGTGGACACCTCCGTCACCTCCGTCGGTGTGCACAGCAAGGACGAGATCGGCCGGGTGGCCGCGGCCTTCGACGACGTGCACCGCGAGGCGGTCCGCCTCGCCGCCGAGCAGGCGCTGCTGCGGGGCAACGTCAACGCGATGTTTACCAACCTCTCGCGCCGCAGCCAGGGCCTCATCCAGCGCCAGCTCTCACTCATCTCCGAGCTGGAGAGCCGCGAGGCCGACCCCGACCAGCTGTCCTCGCTCTTCAAGCTGGACCACCTCGCGACCCGTATGCGCCGTAACGGCGAGAACCTCCTCGTCCTCGCGGGCGAGGAGCCGGGCCGCCGGTGGACCCGCCCCGTCCCGCTGGTCGACGTGCTCCGCGCCGCGGCCTCCGAGGTGGAGCAGTACGAGCGCATCGAACTGAGCTCCGTGCCCTCGACCGAGGTCGCCGGCCGGGTCGTCAACGACCTCGTGCACCTCCTCGCCGAGCTGCTGGAGAACGCCACCTCGTTCTCCTCCCCGCAGACCAAGGTCAAGGTCACCGGTCACGCGCTGCCCGACGGCCGGGTGCTGGTCGAGATCCACGACACCGGTATCGGCCTCTCCCCCGAGGACCTCGCGGACATCAACGAGCGGCTGGCCAGCCCGCCGACCGTGGACGTCTCCGTCTCCCGCCGGATGGGCCTCTTCGTGGTCGGCCGCCTCTCCCAGCGGCACGGCATCCGCATCCAGCTCCGGCCCTCCGACTCGGGCGGCACCACCGCCCTTGTCATGCTGCCGGTCGACGTGGCCCAGAGCGGCCGCAAGGCCCCCGGCGGCAAGCCGAACGCCGGCCCCGCCTCGCAGGGCCCCGGCGCCGGCCCGAGCGGGCCGCAGGGCAACCGGCTCGCCGGCATGGCGCCCCGCGGCCAGGTTTCCGGCGGCGGCCGCCCGGCCCTGCCGGGCCGCGACGGCGCTCCGGCCGGCGGCCCCGGCGGACGTCCGGACAGCGGTCCGCCGCAGCGCCCGCAGCAGGGCGGCGGCCCGGCCTACGGCGACCCCTCGCAGGGCCAGGGCCGCGGCGGACCGGGTGGTCCCGGCGGCCCCGGAACGAACGTCTTCGGTGCCCCGGCTCCCGGCTCCGGCGCGCCCGCGCGCCAGGCCGCTCCGGACGACTGGCCCCGCCGCTCCTCGCTCCCGCAGCAGGGTTCGGGCCCCGGCGCCGCCCAGCCTCCCGTGGCACCGCCCACCGGTGCGCCGCGGCAGGCACCGGGCCGCGGTCCCGCCCCCGCCGGGCAGGGTCCGCGGGCCCAGATCCCGCCGCGCGGTCCCGCCGGCGAGCTGCCGGGCGGGCCGTCCCGCCCTCAGGACGGGCCGCGGCCGGCCGAGCCGTCCGGTACGAGCTGGGGAGCCCGCAGGGCAGCCGGCGGTGACGACTGGCCCGGTTCCCGGCCCGAGGCGCCGCGCGGCCACGAGGACGCGGAGTCGACGGCGCAGTTCCCGCGCCCCGACTTCACCGGCCCGCCCCGGCGCGCCGCAGCAGCGGCCCCAGGCGCCGCAACAGTGGCAGGACGACACGGGCCAGTTCCCGGCACCCCACGGCCAGGGCCGGCCCCCCGTCCGGGACGACCGGGACCAGGGCGACACCGGCCAGTTCCCGCGCGTCGGCCCCAACGCTCCGCGGCCCGCGGCGCAGCAGCAGCCACCGGGCGGCGGGCGCCGCAGCAGCGGCGCTCCGAGCCGGAGGCGCTGCCCCGGCCACCGGGCCCGGTGACGGCCGTACGCCGCTGTTCGAGGCGCTGGAGTCCGACTGGTTCCGCGGCATCCGCGGCGGCCAGCCGGGGCAGAACGGCCAGGAGCCGCAGCCCCGCCCGGAGCCGCAGCCCCGTCCGGAGCCGCAGACCCGCCCGGAGCAGCCCGCTCCGGCGTCCGCTCCCCCGCCGCCCCCACAGCGGCGGGAGCCGGCCCGTGCCGAGAGCAACGGCACCAACGGCACCAACGGCACGGCTTGGCGTTCGTCCCCCAACGACGAGCTGGGCCGGCAGGCCGAGCGTGTACGCCAGCCCGCCGCCGGCGGCCTCACCACCTCCGGACTGCCGCGCCGGGTCCCCCGGGCGAACCTCGTGGCGGGCACGGCACAGCAGCCGGAGACCGTCCAGCCCGGCCCGCAGGTTTCCCGGGCGCCCGCCGATGTGCGCGGGCGTCTCACCAATCTCCGCCGGGGTATCCAGCAGGGCCGCCAGGCCGGGCACAACCCGGGCCCCGGCGAGCACGGCATTGGTCCCACTTACCATCAGGAGCGTTAGTTGAGCCCGATGAGCCAGGCGGCGCAGAACCTGAACTGGTTGATCACCAACTTCGTGGACAACACCCCCGGGGTGTCCCACACCGTGGTGGTATCCGCCGACGGACTCCTCCTCGCGATGTCCGAAGGGTTCCCGCGCGACCGCGCCGACCAGCTGGCGGCCGTCGCCTCCGGCCTGACGTCGCTGACGGCCGGCGCCTCCCGCATCTTCGAGGGCGGCGCCGTCAACCAGACCGTGGTGGAGATGGAACGGGGGTTCCTCTTCATCATGTCCGTCTCCGACGGTTCCTCCCTGGCCGTCCTCGCCCACCCCGAGTGCGACATCGGCCTCGTGGGCTACGAGATGGCCCTCCTGGTCGACCGCGCCGGAACCGTCCTCACCCCGGACCTCCGAGCCGAACTCCAGGGAAGTCTTCTCAACTGATCGAACGACCTAGGTACGACCAACCGACCGTCGGGCCGATCCCCCTCGCACCACCGGCCTCCCCATCGGTCCCCGCCAGACGACAACCGTTGTCCAGCCCGGAGGAACCATGACCCCGCCGCCCGCCTCGCCCGGCCCGTACGGCGCCGCACACCAAGCGCCGTACGGGGACGACGGCGACCAGCCACTGGTGCGGCCGTACGCCATGACCGGTGGCCGGACCCGTCCGCGCTACCAGCTCGCCATCGAGGCGCTGGTCAGCACCACGGCCGACCCCTCCCAGCTGGGGACGCTGCTCCCCGAGCACGCCCGGATCTGCCACCTGTGCCGTGAGGTCAAGTCGGTGGCCGAGATCTCCGCGCTGCTGGCGATACCCCTGGGGGTGGCCCGCATTCTGGTCGCCGACCTGGCCGAGGCCGGCATGGTGGCCATCCACCAGCCGGGCGGCAGCGGCGAGGCCGGCGGTACGCCGGATGTGACACTGCTCGAAAGGGTGCTCAGTGGACTTCGGAAGCTCTAACGCCGCGCCACGCGCCACCACGTCGGCGAAGATTGTGGTGGCCGGTGGCTTCGGCGTGGGCAAGACCACGTTCGTCGGCGCGGTGTCGGAGATCAATCCGCTGCGCACCGAGGCCGTGATGACCTCTGCCTCCGCGGGGATCGACGACCTCAGCCACGTCCAGGACAAGACCACCACCACGGTGGCGATGGACTTCGGCCGCATCACGCTGGACCAGGACCTGATCCTGTACCTGTTCGGCACCCCCGGACAGGACCGCTTCTGGTTCATGTGGGACGACCTCGTCCGCGGCGCCATCGGCGCCGTCGTCCTCGTCGACACCCGCCGCCTCGCCGACTGCTTCCCCGCCGTCGACTACTTCGAGAACAGCGGCCTCCCCTTCGTCATCGCCCTCAACGGCTTCGACGGACACCAGCCCTACACCCCCGAAGAAGTCCGCGAAGCCCTCCAGATCGGCCCCGACGCCCCCATCATCACCACCGACGCACGCCACCGCGCCGACGCCAAGAGCGCCCTCATCACCCTCGTCGAACACGCCCTCATGGCACGCCTGAAGTAGCGTCCTCCGGGCCAACTGCCGGGATGGACCGGAAAGTTGGCCATGAGGCGGGCTGTGTCGTTTGACACGGCCCGCCTCCGTGTTCATAACGATTCCACAGACAATTACCCCGGCCGGTAAACCCGGTGCGTTCGAACAACTTCACAGCGCTCATAATTCGGGCAGGCTATGAAGGCTTTTGCGTCGGATGTCGCTTTCATCCACCCGTTCCCAGACCTCGTGGAGCCGCTTCCCGGTGTTTGGAATGCGCACGCCTGACGTGCTGCAATTCCCTGAAACTCCTGCACAGGAGCTTGTCCAGGACAGACGGCACATCGTGACGTGCCGGCGCCGAGAGGTTGTTGGTCGAGTGAGGCGAAGCAAGTCCGGCCCCGCGTCGCACGAGGCGTCGCGCGGCAACTTCACCCCGCCGTCGCGCACAGCGGCGCCACCGTCCGCGGAGGGGCACGAGCCGCCCCCGCCGCCGCGCGGCAGCCGGTTCTCCGTGCAGAACTGGCGGGTGCCCGCCAAGCTGAACGCGATTCTGCTGATCCCCGTCCTGGTCGGCCTGGTCCTGGGTCTCTTCCAGGTCAACGGCTCGATCAACACGCTGCAGGAGGCGAACGAGGCCGAGCGCACCGCGCGTCTCGTCCGGGCCGCCGCCACCTACGGTCACCTGCTGCTGGACGAGCGCGACGTCACCGCCGCCCCGCTGCTCGCGGGCGACCGGGACAGCAAGGTCGTCACCGAGGCCCGCGCCGCGAGTGACGCGGCCCGCCAGGACTTCGAGGCCGCCGTCCAGGACATGCCCGACAGGCCGGGCCTCAACCGCCGGCTGGACGCCTACCGCGAGGTCGAGCCCCAGCTCGAGAGCCTCCGCGAGAACGCCTACACCAGCAAGCTCCCGGGGGTGCAGACCGAGGAGAACTACGTCCGGGTCCAGCACGTCCTGATGGAGTTCGCCAACGAACTCGGCCTCGGCACGGGCAACGTCACCAGCTACGGCCGCACGGTCTACGCGATCTCGCTGACCAAGGCCGCGCTCTCGCTGGAACGCTCCATCGGTATGCACCTGCTGGTGAAGCCGGGTCCCGACGCGGCCAGCCGCGGCGCCCAGCTCACCGCCTTCAGCTCGTACGCCTACCTGGAGAACATCGCCCTCGGCGAGTACGTGGGCGGCGGCACGCCGCAGGACCAGCAGCGCCTGGAGAGCGCGCTGCGGAACGCCCAGGAGAAGGGCAAGGAGAAGGTCGAGGAGGCCAAGCGGCAGGCGGACGCCGCCGGGACCGTCTTCATCCCCCCGCCCTCCTTCGACAAGATGGTCACCTCGATCGCCACCAACCGGAACGGCGACGAGCTGAAGGAAGCCGGCATCACCCCGGAGACCTGGTTCGCCACCGCGACCGGCAAGTTCGACGCCTACCGCTCGGTGGAGAAGAAGCTCGTCGACGACGCGGTGGCCGAGACCCGGAACATCTCCAGCGACGCCCAGCGCGAAGCCATCATCACCGGTGTCCTGGTGGTCCTCGCCCTGCTGGCCGCCTTCATCCTGGCCGGTATGACCGCCCGCTCGATGAGCCGCTCCATGCAGCGCCTGCGCAACGCCGCCTTCGACGTGGCCGAGCAGCGCCTGCCGGGCCTCGTCGACCAGCTCTCGCGGACCGACCCGGGCCGGGTCGACACCCGCGTCGAGCCCATCCCGATCACCAGCCGCGACGAGATCGGCGAGGTGGCCCGCGCCTTCGACCAGGTCCACCGCGAGGCGGTCCGGCTCGCCTCCGAGCAGGCGCTCCTCCGGGGCAACGTCAACGCGATCTTCACCAACCTCTCCCGCCGCAACCAGGGACTCATCGAACGCCAGCTCACCCTGATCACCGACCTCGAGAACAACGAGGCGGACCCGGACCAGCTGGAGAACCTGTTCAAGATGGACCACCTCGCGACGCGCATGCGCCGCAACGGTGAGAACCTCCTGGTCCTCGCGGGCGAGGAGCCCGGCCGCCGCTGGAACCAGCCGGTCCCGCTGGTCGACGTGCTCCGTGCCGCCGCCTCCGAGGTGGAGCAGTACGAGCGCATCGAGCTGAGCGGCGTCCCGGAGACGGAGATCCACGGCACCGCGGTCTCCGACCTCGTGCACCTCCTCGCCGAGCTGCTGGAGAACGCCACCTCGTTCTCCTCCCCGCAGACCAAGGTTCGGGTCACCGCGACCCGGCTGCCCGACGGCCGCATCATGGTCGAGATCCACGACAAGGGCATCGGCCTGACCGCCGAGGACTTCGCGGACATCAACCACAAGCTGGCCAACCCGCCCACCGTGGACGTGGCGGTCGCCCGGCGCATGGGCCTCTTCGTGGTCGGCCGCCTCGCGGACCGGCACGGCATCCGCGTCCAGCTCCGCCCCTCCGGCGAGCAGGCCGGCACCACCTCGCTGGTCATGCTGCCCGAGAACATCACCCATGGCGGTGGCGGCGAACAGCCCTCCGAGGACGACTTCACGGTCTCCCGGATCGTCCCGGAGCAGCCGCAGGGCTACGGCGGCGTCCAGGAGCACCAGATCCCGGCCCGGACGGCGGCCGAACTCGGCTTCGACGAGTCCCGCTACGAGCGGGCACCCGACGACGCCCGGGAACTGGACTCCGTGGGCCGCTCCCGGCTGCGGGAGGAGCGCCGGGCCCAGCTGGAGGCCCAGTCGGCCGAGCCGCAGCCGGTGTACCGGGACGAGAGGGAGCCGCAGGGGTACCTCCAGGAGGTCCCGCAGGAGCCCCAGGGCTACGAAGCGGAATATCCCCGGGCCGCCTATCCGGAACAGGACTACGCCGGGCAGGACTACCAGAACTCCGGTTACCAGGACGCGGGTTACCAGCAGAACGGCTATCCTGATGCGGCCTACGGCGAAGCCGCCCCTGCTGACCAGCAGTCGTACTCGCCCTTCGGTGCTCAGCCCGCACAGCCCGCGCAACCCGCGCAGGACCGGTGGTCCGAGCCCTTCGGCCGGGATGACCGGTACGAGCCGGATCACGGACCGGAATCGGAACCCTCCGACGCTCCCGCTGACCGGCCGGAAAGCGTAGGCTTCGAACGTCCGGGCCCCTCCCCGAGCGGCGCCCAGTCCCTGACCGGCGCGGGTCTCCCCCGCCGGGACAAGGCCTGGCAGCCGTCCGAGGAACGGGAGCAGAAGCCGCAGGAGACCTCTCCGACGGACGACCCGGACTGGCGCTCGGCGAACGACGACCGCTGGCACCGGGCCGAGCGTCTCCGGGAGCCCAAGGCAGGCGGGGTGACCCCCTCCGGTCTCCCCCGTCGGGTACCCAAGGCCAACCTGGTCGAGGGCACCGCAGAACAGACCCCGCAGGGCGGCCCCTCGGTCTCCCGCGCCCCGGAGGACGTCCGCGGCAGGTTGAGCAACCTGCGCCGCGGCGTCCAGCGGGGACGTAACGCGGGAACGGACACAGGCCACCAGGGCTTCGGCCCCGGCGGCAGCAGCACCTACGATCAGGAGCGTTAGTGTGAGCCCGATGAGCCAGGCGGCGCAGAACCTGAACTGGTTGATCACCAACTTCGTGGACAACACCCCCGGGGTGTCCCACACCGTGGTGGTATCCGCCGACGGACTCCTCCTCGCGATGTCCGAAGGGTTCCCGCGCGACCGCGCCGACCAGCTGGCGGCCGTCGCCTCCGGCCTGACGTCGCTGACGGCCGGCGCCTCCCGCATCTTCGAGGGCGGCGCCGTCAACCAGACCGTGGTGGAGATGGAACGGGGGTTCCTCTTCATCATGTCCGTCTCCGACGGTTCCTCCCTGGCCGTCCTCGCCCACCCCGAGTGCGACATCGGCCTCGTGGGCTACGAGATGGCCCTCCTGGTCGACCGCGCCGGAACCGTCCTCACCCCGGACCTCCGAGCCGAACTCCAGGGAAGTCTTCTCAACTGACAGAGACACCGTGCGTTTCACGTCACCGCGCCATAAGGTGCGGTGACGCGGAACCGTCGCAGCAACGGGGACCGGCAGAGCAGAGGCAGTTGGAGGAGGAAGACGTGGCAACGCCCCCGAGCGGGTACCCCTATGGCGGATATCAACCCCAGCCACAGGGCGAGCCCGGCCAGCGGTACGACTACCCCTCCGCTCCCGGTCACCACCAGGAGCCGCCTCCGCAGCGCTCCCCGTACGAGCAGCCTCCGCCCCAGCAGCAACCCCAGCATCAGCAGTCGCAGCAGCGCCGGCACGGCTCCCCCGCGGCCGGCAGCAGGAACCCCCTGGTGCGGCCGTACGCCATGACCGGTGGCCGGACCCGTCCGCGCTACCAGCTCGCCATCGAGGCGCTGGTGCACACCACGGCGGCTCCGGGCCAGCTGCAGGGCCAACTGCCGGAGCACCAGCGGATCTGCCATCTGTGCCGGGAGATCAAGTCGGTTGCCGAGGTCTCCGCGCTCCTCACCATTCCTCTCGGCGTCGCCCGAATCCTCGTCGCCGACTTGGCCGAGGCCGGGCTTGTCGCCATCCATCAGCCCGGCGGCGACGAGTCCGCCGGCGGCCAGCCAGACGTGACACTGCTCGAAAGGGTGCTCAGTGGACTTCGGAAGCTCTAGCGGCGCGGCACGCTCCACCACTTCCGCGAAGATTGTGGTGGCGGGCGGCTTCGGCGTGGGCAAGACCACGTTCGTCGGCGCGGTCTCGGAGATCAATCCCCTGCGCACCGAGGCCGTGATGACCTCTGCCTCCGCGGGGATCGACGACCTGACGCACGCGCCGGACAAGACCACGACGACCGTGGCGATGGACTTCGGCCGCATCACCCTGGACCAGGACCTGATCCTGTACCTGTTCGGCACCCCCGGACAGGACCGCTTCTGGTTCATGTGGGACGACCTCGTCCGCGGCGCCATCGGCGCCGTCGTCCTCGTCGACACCCGCCGCCTCGCCGACTGCTTCCCCGCCGTCGACTACTTCGAGAACAGCGGCCTCCCCTTCGTCATCGCCCTCAACGGCTTCGACGGACACCAGCCCTACACCCCCGAAGAAGTCCGCGAAGCCCTCCAGATCGGCCCCGACGCCCCCATCATCACCACCGACGCACGCCACCGCGCCGACGCCAAGAGCGCCCTCATCACCCTCGTCGAACACGCCCTCATGGCACGCCTGCGCTGACCGCCCGGCGGCGGCTCCCCGTACGCGACGAGAGGTCCCCGTACCCCGGGAAGGGGTGCGGGGACCTCTCGCGTCCGGTGAGGCCCGCGGACGGCCGTACGGCGGGCCGGAGACAGGGGGAGAACGCACGGCGGGCCCGGACCGGGGTTGTCCCGGTCCGGGCCCGCCGTGGGTGCCGCAGGGGCCGTGGGCACGCTCGGTGGCGGCCGCCGGCGTCGGCGCGGTGCTCCGGCCGCCTCAGCCCTGCCAGCTGTGCGGGGCCCGGAAGCCGGGGCCGCGCTCCGGGCGGTGCCAGCGGGGTGCGGTGCGGTACGGACGGGCCGGGGTGTGGCGGCGCGGGCCGGGGTGGCCCGGCGCGGTGGCCCGGGCGAGCAGGACGGCGGTGAGGGCGGCCAGCTCCTCGGGGCCGGCCTGGCCCTTCTCGACGCGCAGGAAGTTGTCGGCGTTCATCTGGGTCTCCGTTACTGCGGCGGGTTGCCGTGCTTGCGGGAGGGCAGGTCGGCGTGCTTGGTCCGCAGCATGGCCAGGGACCGGATCAGCACCTCGCGGGTCTCGGCCGGGTCGATGACGTCGTCGACCAGGCCGCGCTCGGCGGCGTAGTAGGGGTGCATCAGCTCGGCCTTGTACTCCTTGACCATCGCGGCGCGCATGGCCTCGGGGTCCTCGGCGTCGGCGATCTGCTTGCGGAAGACGACGTTCGCGGCGCCCTCGGCGCCCATGACGGCGATCTCGTTGGTGGGCCAGGCGTAGGTGAGGTCGGCTCCGATGGACTGGCTGTCCATCACGATGTACGCGCCGCCGTACGCCTTCCGCAGGATCACCGAGATCCGCGGAACGGTGGCATTGCAGTACGCGTAGAGCAGCTTGGCGCCGTGCCGGATGATGCCGCCGTGCTCCTGGGCGACGCCCGGGAGGAAGCCGGGGACGTCCAGCAGGGTGACCAGGGGGATGTTGAAGGCGTCGCACATCTGGACGAAGCGCGCGGCCTTCTCGCTGGCCTCGATGTCCAGCACACCCGCGAGGGACTGGGGCTGGTTGGCGATAACGCCGACGACCTGGCCGTCGAGGCGGGCCAGCGCGACGATGACGTTGGTGGCCCAGCGCTCGTGGACCTCCAGCAGCTCGCCGTCGTCGACGAGCTCCTCGATGACCTTGCGCATGTCGTACGGGCGGTTGCCGTCGGCCGGCACCAGGTCGAGCAGGGCCTCGCCACGCCGGCCGGCCGGGTCGTCGGAGGGCGCCGCGGGCGGGTTCTCCCGGTTGTTCTGCGGCAGCAGCGACAGCAGGTAGCGGACCTCGTGGAGACAGGTCTCCTCGTCGTCGTACGCGAAGTGGCACACCCCGGAGGTCTCGGCGTGCACATCGGCGCCGCCCAGGCCGTTCTGGCTGATCTCCTCGCCGGTCACCGCACGCACGACGTCGGGGCCGGTGATGAACATCTGCGAGGTCTCGCGGACCATGAAGACGAAGTCGGTGAGAGCGGGGCTGTAGGCCGCGCCGCCGGCGCAGGGGCCGAGCATCACCGAGATCTGCGGGATCACGCCGGAGGCCCGGGTGTTCCGCTGGAAGATGCCGCCGTAGCCGGCGAGGGCGCTGACGCCCTCCTGGATGCGGGCGCCGGCGCCGTCGTTGAGGGAGACCAGCGGCGCTCCGGCGGCGATGGCCATGTCCATGATCTTGTGGATCTTGGTGGCGTGGGCCTCGCCCAGCGCGCCGCCGAAGATGCGGAAGTCGTGGGCGTAGACGAAAACCGTCCGGCCCTCCACGGTGCCCCAGCCGGTGATGACGCCGTCGGTGTACGGGCGCTTGGCCTCCAGGCCGAAGCCGGTGGCCCGGTGCCGGCGCAGCGGCTCCACCTCGTTGAAGGAGTCCTCGTCCAGGAGGAGGTCGATCCGCTCGCGGGCGGTCAGCTTGCCCTTGGCCTTCTGCGCCTCGGTGGCCCGGTCGCTCGGGCCGCGCCGGACCTGCTCGCGGATGGCGCGCAGTTCCGCCACCCGCCCACGGGCATCGCTCGCCTCGGGTGGCGTCTCGTCCAGAAGGGTCATGTACCGACCCTACGAAACCCGACCCCGGAAACCGTGCGTAGATTCCGCACAGTCTCCACCGCCGATTCCTGGCCGGCTTGGACAGAACCGCCCTTGTCGCGCCGGCCTCCGACTACTGCCGCGCCTCAGAGGTGTGGGGTTCCCACAAACAGACGCCGCGGACGGCCTGCCATGGACCACCCGGCGAGGCTTGCTTGAACTTTGAACAATCATCCCCTACAGTCGAACTTGTTGAATGCTGAACAAACTTTGATCCAGCCGAGGAGGCGCCATGGCTCTGTTCACCCGCAAGAGCGCCCGCAGCACCGGACCCACCACGACCACCGCCCCGGAGGCGGCCACCACGACCGCCACCGCCGCGGCCCCCGGCCTGGCCGCCCTGACCGGCGACTACACCATCGACCCGGCCCACAGCGACATCGCCTTCACCGTGCGGCACGCCATGGTGACCAATGTGCGCGGCTCCTTCGGTGACCACGAGGGCCGGCTCCACCTCGACGGCTCCGACCCCGCCCGCTCCACCGCCTCGGTCGACGTGCGGATCGCCAGTGTGGACACCGGCATCAAGGACCGCGACCAGCACCTCGTCGGCGCGGACTTCTTCGACGCCGAGACGTACCCCCTGATGACGTTCCGCAGCACCGCCGTGGAGCCGCTGGGCGAGGACGTCTACCGCGTCACCGGGGACCTCACCATCAAGGACGTCACCCGGCCGCTCTCCATCGACCTGGAGTTCAACGGCGCCGCCACGGACGTCTACGGCAACGAGCGCGTCGGCTTCGAGGGCAGCACGCAGATCCTGCGCTCCGACTGGGGCCTGACCTGGAACGCGGCCCTGGAGACCGGTGGTGTCCTGGTCGGCGACAAGGTGAAGCTGACCTTCGACATCTCGGCGGTCAAGTCCGCGCCGGCCGCCTGATCCCGGCACCCGCCACCCCCGGGAGCCGCGGCCCCGTTCGTCCCCGCACCCGCCCCGGCCGGATTCCCTCCGGCCGGGGCGCGGGCACGGGGCCGCGGCGCTACAGCTCCTCGGCGGGCTCCACGCCCGCCCGCAGCAGACCGTAGGTGTACGCGTCCTCCAGGGCCTGCCAGGAGGCCGCGATGACGTTGTCGGCGACGCCCACGGTCGACCACTCCCCCTCGCCGTCCTCGGTCGTGACCAGCACGCGGGTGGTGGACCCGGTGCCGTGCCGGCCCTCCAGGATCCGCACCTTGTAGTCGACGAGCTCCATCCCGGCCAGCTGCGGGTAGATCCGCTCCAGACCGACCCGGAGCGCCCGGTCCAGGGCGTTGACCGGGCCGTTGCCCTCGGCCGTCGCGACGATCCGCTCCCCCTTGGCCCACAGCTTGACGGTGGCCTCGTTGGCGTGCGTGCCGTCCGGCCGGTCCTCGACGATGGCCCGCCAGGACTCGGTGCGGAAGTGGCGGCGGGCCCGGCCGTCGACCTCGGCCCGGAGGAGCAGCTCGAAGGAGGCGTCGGCCGCCTCGTAGGTGTAGCCCGCGAGCTCGCGCTCCTTGACGCGGTCGACCACCCGGGCGATCAGGTCCCGGTCGCCGCCGAGGTCGATGCCGAGCTCCTTGCCCTTGAGCTCGATGGAGGCGCGGCCGGCCATGTCGGACACCAGCATCCGCATGGTGTTGCCGACGAGTTCCGGGTCGATGTGCTGGTAGAGGTCCGGGTCCACCTTGATCGCCGAGGCGTGCAGCCCGGCCTTGTGCGCGAAGGCGGAGACCCCCACATAGGGCTGGTGGGTGGAGGGCGTGAGGTTGACGACCTCCGCGATCGCGTGCGAGATCCGGGTCATCTCGGCCAGCGCCCCGGGCGGCAGCACCCGGCGCCCGTACTTGAGCTCCAGGGCGGCCGTGACCGGGAAGAGGTTGGCGTTGCCGACCCGCTCGCCGTAGCCGTTGGCGGTGCACTGGACGTGGGTGGCGCCCGCGTCCACGGCCGCCAGCGTGTTGGCCACCGCGCAGCCGGTGTCGTCCTGGGCGTGGATGCCCAGCCGCGCGCCGGTGTCGGCCAGGACGGTGGCCACCACGGCCTGGATCTGCGCGGGCAGCATCCCGCCGTTGGTGTCGCAGAGGACGACCACATCGGCCCCGGCCTCGTACGCCGTGCGGACGACCTGCTTGGCGTAGCCCGGGTTGGCGCGGTAGCCGTCGAAGAAGTGCTCGCAGTCGAGGAAGACCCGCCGGCCCTCGGCCCGCAGATGGGCCACGGTGTCCCGGATCATCGCCAGGTTCTCGTCGAGGCTGGTGCGCAGGGCCAGCTCGACGTGGCGGTCGTGGGACTTGGCGACCAGCGTGACCACCGGGGCGCCGGAGTCCAGCAGGGCCTGGACCTGCGGGTCGTCCTCCGCCCGTACCCCCGCCTTGCGGGTGGCACCGAACGCGACGAGCCGCGCGTGCCGGAAGTCGATCTCGGCGCGGGCGCGCTGGAAGAACTCCGTGTCCCGCGGGTTGGCGCCGGGCCAGCCGCCCTCGATGAACCCCACACCGAAGTCGTCCAGATGCCGCGCGATCTTCAGCTTGTCGGCGACGGTGAGATTGATGCCCTCGCGCTGCGCCCCATCGCGCAGCGTGGTGTCGAAGACGTGGAAACTGTCGTCCCCCTGAGCGGGGCCGCTTGCGTCCGTCATGACTCTTCCGAACTCCTGTCGGGATCTCGGTCTACCTGGGATCCCCCCTGCCGGGGACACGGGGGAACCGGTTCCACCGTCCTCCACTGATCCCCGCGCTCCGTTCACCGGCATGGGGTGGGCCGGAAAACGAAAAAACCTCTCGCGGGTGCGAGAGGTCTGCGCGCGGGTCCTGGGACACGATGTCCGCTGCCGCGGTTCTGCTGCGGTTCAGCGGTCACTGCGGACCGGCGCGCCTGCTGCCAATAATCGTGGCGAACGAGAGCACGGGGGCAGTCTGGCACACCCGCGCCTCCGCGTTCCCACCTGTCTCAGGATGCGGTCAGTTGTCCGGAAACCGCCGGTGGCACGGCATCCGTGCCACCGGCGGGCGTGCCACCGGCGGGCGTGCGGGGGTCAGCAGACGTGGTGCATCCAGCCGTGCGGGTCGGGGGCGGCGCCGGTCTGGATGTCGAGGAGAGCCTTGCGGAGCTGGAGAGTGACCTCGCCGGGTTCGCCGTCGCCCACGGTCCAGTTGCCGCGGGCGGACTTCACCGAGCCGACGGGGGTGATCACGGCGGCGGTGCCGCAGGCGAAGACCTCGGTCAGCGAGCCGTCGGCGTTGCCGTTGCGCCAGTCCTCCACGGAGATGCGCTCCTCCACGACCTCGTGGCCGAGGTCGGCGGCGATCTGCAGGAGGGAGGCGCGGGTGATGCCGGGGAGGAGGGAGCCGGAGAGCTCCGGGGTGGTGATGCGCCGCTTGCCGTCCGGGCCGCCGTGGACGAAGTACAGGTTCATGCCGCCCATCTCCTCGATCCAGCGGCGCTCGATGGCGTCGAGCCAGACCACCTGGTCGCAGCCCTGCTCGGCGGCCTGGGCCTGGGCGACGAGGGAGGCGGCGTAGTTGCCGCCGGCCTTGGCGGCGCCGGTGCCGCCGGGGGCCGCCCGGACGTACTCCTCGGAGAGCCAGACGGAGACGGGCTTCACGCCGCCGGGGAAGTAGGCACCGGCCGGCGAGGCGATGACGAGGAAGAGGTACTCGTTCGCGGGGCGGACCCCGAGGCCGACCTCGGTGGCGAACATGAACGGCCGGATGTAGAGGGACTGCTCGCCGGTGCCGGGGACCCACGCCTTGTCCTGGGTGATGAGGGCGTCGACGGCGGCGAGGAAGAGCTCGGTGGGCAGCTCCGGCATCGCGAGGCGGCGGGCGGAGGAGCGGAACCGCTCGGCGTTGGCCTCGGGGCGGAAGGTGGCGACGGAGCCGTCGGGCCGGCGGTAGGCCTTGAGCCCCTCGAAGATGGTCTGCGCGTAGTGCAGCGTCATGTTGGCCGGGTCGACGGACAGCGGCGCGTAGGGGACGAGTTCGGCGTCGTGCCAGCCGCGGCCCTCCGTCCACTTGACCGTCACCATGTTGTCGGTGAAGTGGCGGCCGAAACCGGGGGCGGCCAGGATCGCTTCCCGCTCCGCGGCGGGCAGCGGGTGCGCGGAGGGCTTGAGCTCGATCGTGGGCGTCGTCATGTCTGCTGTCCTTCACCGTGAGTCGTGGCGGACCGCGCACTCGCCACCGGCGTTTGCAGGACGTCCGAGTATCTCGCGAAGCGGCCGCTTCACCCGATTATCGCCAATGGGGCCGGGGAGAGGAAACCGGTCGTCCGGGGCCGGCGGCGGCACGGACCTGGGTCGATGGTCGCACTCCCGCACCGGGCTTGTCAGGGTCCGTGCGGCCGCGGGCACGTCACAGGCCGTCCGGCGGACACCGCCGGGAGACCCCCCGGGGGCGGCCACGCGCGCCGCGGCCCCCGTCCCGGCGGGGAACGGGGGCCGCGGCGCGCGGAGTTGAGAGCTCCCGGGCGGAGAGGTCAGTCGGAGACCCGGCCGGCGAGGGCGTCGCCGATTTCGTCGGTGGTGCGGGGCTTCTCGGGGCTGCGGGCCGCGAGGTCCTCGGCCACGGCCGCCTCGATCCGGGCCGCCTCGGCGCCGTATCCCAGGTGGTCCAGGAGCAGGGCGACGGAGAGGATCGTGGCCGTGGGGTCGGCCTTGCCCTGGCCTGCGATGTCGGGGGCCGAGCCGTGGACGGGCTCGAACATCGACGGGAAAGCGCCGGTCGGGTTGATGTTGCCGGACGCCGCCAGGCCGATGCCGCCGGTGACGGCCGCCGCGAGGTCGGTGAGGATGTCGCCGAAGAGGTTGTCGGTGACGATCACGTCGAACCGCTCGGGCTGGGTGACGAAGAAGATGGTCGCCGCGTCGACGTGCAGATAGTCGGTGGTGACCTGGGGGTACTCGGTCCCGACCGCGTCGAAGATCCGCTTCCACAGATGGCCGGCGTGGACCAGCACATTGTTCTTGTGGACCAGGGTGAGCTTCTTCCGCGGCCGGGCGGCGGCCCGCTCGTAGGCGTCGCGGACGACCCGCTCCACCCCGTAGGCGGTGTTCAGGCTGACCTCGGTGGCCACCTCGGCGGTCGTGCCGGTGCGCAGGCTGCCGCCGTTGCCGGTGTACGGGCCCTCGGTGCCCTCGCGGACCACGACGAAGTCGATGTCCGGGCGGCCCGCCAGCGGCGTGGCCGTGTTCGGGAAGAGCTTCGAGGGGCGGAGGTTGATGTAGTGCTCGAAGGCGAAGCGCAGCTTCAGCAGCAGGCCCCGCTCCAGCACGCCGGAGGGCACGGACGGGTCGCCGATGGCGCCGAGCAGGATGGCGTCGTGGCCGCGGAGCGACTCCAGCTCGCCGTCCGGCAGGGTCTCGCCGGTGGCGTGCCAGCGCTTGGCGCCCAGGTCGTAACTACGGGACTCCAGCTTCACATCCTGGGGGAGCACCGCGGTCAGGACCTTCAGGCCCTGTGCCACGACCTCCCCGCCGATGCCGTCACCGGGGATCACTGCGAGATCGATGCTGCGAGACATGCCGGGCACCCTACTCCCCGTCCCAGCTGCTGACATGAGGCGTCCACGATGCGGTCACGGGGGAGCCTCGGCCACCGGGGGCGGACCGTGCCCGTCAACGGTCGTCCGTGTCAGTGGTCGTGGCCGGTGGCGCCGCCGTTGTCCCGGCGGTCGAGGGCGCGCTGCAGGGCGGCGGCGGCTTCCTGCCGCGCGGTGCTGTCGGCGGTACGGGAAGCGGTGCGGCGGCGGGTCCGGGCTGCGGTCGCGTTCATGGGGCACGTCTCCAATGCGGAAGGGGGAACGGAAGGCACGAAGGGGTGCGGGGAGCGCGGGGATCACCGGAGAGGGCGGGGGCGACAACGTGCGGCAGGGATCGCCTGCGAGGCACGGCCCGCGTCCGCCGGCCGCTGGATCAGCGACAAGCTCGGCTTCCTACAACGCTAGGACAGCCGGGCCGCGCTGTCTCCACAATTACTCGGACTTCCTACTATCTGAGACGGCGGATTCCGTACCGCGACGGACGGAGGACCGCCGGCTCCCTTCGGCCGGCGGCCCTCAGCCGTCCTTCCCCGCCCGTTCCGGGGCCGGGTTCAGCCCTTCCCGGTGGTGCCGGCCGGGGGCAGCGCAGGCGGCGGGGCGACGATCCGCACGTCCCTCCGCTCGGTGACACCGTTCACCGTCACCGCCAGGACCACGGTGGCCGGGCGCAGTGCCGTGAGAGTCCCGGTCACCGGGTCGTACGCGGCGGCGTGCCACGGCCGGGCACCCTCCGGGGAGCCGATGCGCAGATTCGGGGAGCCCGTCCAGTCCGCGCTCACCGGGAAGCCCACCGGGACCTGCCGCGCCGCGCTTCCCTCCCCCTGCGTCACCGCGGCGGTGACGCGGGCTGTCTCCCCGGCGGGCAGCGCGCCGGGGCCGTCCATCCGCAACCCGTCGACGTGCGGGCGGGTGCGGACGGAGATCCAGTCCGGGCCGCCCTCCCAGGGCCGCTGCCGTGCCCGGGCCCGCTCGGCCTCGGTGATCCGGTCGACCCCGACCGTGGACCAGCCGGTGAACCCGCCCCGGCCGGGTGGCGCGGCCGGCGCCTTCCCGGCGTTGCCGTTGACGAGATACGGGACCCCGCCGACCCGTGAGGCGTGGAAGACGCCCACGTGGGCGCCGATGACGGCGGCCCCCTTGCCGCTGGTGCGGCGGAAGTCCGCCAGCCAGCTCTCCAGCAGGGCCGCCTCCTTGCGGTCGGTGAGCTCCGAGGCGCGCTGCGGGGTGGGGTCGCGCGGCGGTACGTGCTGGACGACGATCACGGAGCCGGTGCCCGGGTCGGCGGCCGCCCGCTCCAGCTCGGCGCGGACCGCCCGGATCTGCGCGAGCCCGCCGCCGCGGACAGTCAGCCGGGAGGTGTCGAGGGTGATGAACCGGGTGCCCCGGTGGTCGAAGACCCGGTGACCGGGGCCGAACTCCTTCTCGAACAGCTCGATCGAGCCGCCCATCACCTCGTGGTTGCCGGGCACGTACACCCAGGGCACCGCGTCGCCGAGCTCCTCCTTCAGGACCCGGCGGGCGAGGGCCAGGTCCGCGGCCGAGCCCTCGTCCACCAAGTCCCCGTTGACGAGGAGCAGTTCGGGGCGGGACGCCCTGATCTCGCGGAGGGTGCGCCGGGTCTGCCGGACCAGCGGGCCGTCCGGTTCCCGCGCGGTGAACTGGGCGTCGGAGAGCACGGCGAACCGCCAGTCGCGGCCTCCGGTCTCCGCCGCGCCGGCGATGAGGGGATCGGGTACCGGCTCCGCCGCGGGCAGGTCGATGTCCGGGGGCACCCGGGCCGTCAGGCCGTCGATGACGATCTCCCCGGTGTACTGCTTCAGCGGGTCCGTCTCGGCGAGGTAGAAGCGGCGCACGCGCAGCGAGTGGACGGTGCCGGGCGGCACCTCGAACTCCACTTCCCGCCAGCCGGTCCAGGTGACGAACGGTCCGCGGAGCACCAGGCTCGTGTCCTGGGCGTCGACGAGGTGGAGCGAGGGCCAGGCACCGTTGCCGTCTCCCTTGATCCAGAGCCGGAAGGACTGCGGCTGCCCGGCGACGGGGATCCGGGCGGGCGGGTTGGCGTAGGCGGCGCGGGTGGCCGTGGAGAGGGTGAAGTCGTAGCTCATGCGCAGGCCGGTGCCCTCGCGTCCGCCGGGGACGGCGGCGACCGAGCCGTCGGCCCGGGCTTGCGAGAACGTCCAGTCGCCGGCGTCGTCGAAGCCGGCGATCCCCCGCTCCTCCAGGCCGACGGTGACGCCGACGACGGCCGTGCGGCCCCGCACCGTCGCCTCGATCAGGCCGGATCCGCCCTCCGTGCGGGCGGCGACGGTGAAGGAGCCGCGGCCGTCGGGGGTGACGGAGAACCGGGAACGGTCGTACTCCAGACGGACGTCGGCCGGTTCGACGGGGGCCTCGGTGCCGTGGGCGTCCAGCCCCGTGATGCCGAAGGTTCCGGTGGCCGAGGCGTCCGCCAGGCCCACCCGGGGGGTGGTGGGGACGATCCGGTCGAGGGCGTCGATCACGGTCAGCCGCGCGGTGCCCCGGGCCGCCCCGAGCCGGGCCTCCACCTCGGCGGTACCACCGCGCCGGGCGGTGAACACGCCGTCATCACCGATCCGGCCCGCACTGCCGGAGCGGACGCGCCACCGCGGGCGGCCGGCCGCGGGCCCGTACGTCTCGTCGTGGCCGGTGGCGCGGAGGGCGCGGGTGAGTCCGGGGAAGACCCGGTCGGGCCGGCCGCCGAGGACCGGGCCGGTGGTCGGCGCGGTCTCCGGCGCGGTCACCGTCTCCACCCGGAAGCCGGTGAGCCGCCCGCTGCCCGCCGGTGCGGTGACCGCGAGGCCGTTGGAGACGGGGCGCGCCCTGCCGTCCGCCGGGCTGTTCTCCACCCGCGGGCCCGTGCCGCCCGCTTCCCGCGCGACCAGGGTGGAGGAGCCGCCGCCGTCCAGGTTGAGGGCGTTGTGCGCGCCCAGTTCGCGCATCAGCAGGCCGAGTTCGGTGAGGGTGGCGCCGCCGCTGTCGGCCTGCCGGCCGTCCACGGTCAGCAGGTGCATGGTGGTGCCGTCCCGGGAGAAGCCGACGGCCGTGCGCGGGGCGGGCTCGTTGTTGGGACGGCCCTCCCAGTCCTGGGGCTCCCCGTCGGCCACGAGCACTCCGCGGCCGCCGACGGCGGTGCGCGGCACGGGGCCGCCGTCGGTCCGCGGCCGGTACTCGGTGGTCACGGGGTCGCCCGGCCGCAGAGCGGCGAGGAGGTCCGCTCCGGCGTCCCGGCCGACGAGAACGGTGGTGCCCTCCGGGACCGGGCCCCGGCCGGGTCGTACGGCGGTCTCGCGGACCCGGCCGTCCGCGACGGTGACCTCGGCGGTGCGCCCGGCCCCGTCCACGGTGTGCGCCCGGTCGGCGTCGCCCCACTGCGGGGTGTACAGCCCGATGCCGCCGTCGGGGACCCGGGCGGCGTTGTAGGCGTGCAGGGTGTGGGTGCCGGACGGCAGGGTGACCGTGCCGTCGAAGTAGAGGGCGAGGATGCGGCCCGCGTCGTCCGGGCCGATGCCGGCCGCCGTCCGCGCCTCCCCGGACGGCATGCCGACGAGCCGGCCGTCCCGGATGCCGGGCCCGAGCGGCGCTCCGGTGCCGAGGTCGAAGAAGTCCGCGTTGACGGCGGCGACGGTGCGGCGGCCCGGGCCCGGGTCGTGCGCGGCGGCCATCTCCGGGACGGTGGCGCGTCCCGTCACCGTCCCGGAGGAGAGGTGGTCCACGCGGGCGCCACCGCCGAGGTCCACGGTGAGGGCGTCGGCGCGCAGCCACGGCCCGGGCCGCAGCCGGTCGAAGGAGGTGAGGACGACGCCGGGGGCGACGGGCCGGGTGTTGCGGGCGGTCTCGACCGCCCCCGCGTCCGGCCCGTCCGGGGTCGCGGAGCCGCCGCCGGACGGCGCGTCACCGGACGGAGCGTGGGCGGGCGGCGGCGCGACGGGCCGTAAGGCGTCCGCCCGGGAGGCGGGCCGGGAATCGGTGTCGGAAGCCGAGGCGGTGGCGGACTCGGTGGCGGTGGCCGGCGGTACGGCGCCGAGGACCAGCGCGGCGGCGGTGACGAGGACGGCGGCGGCACCGTGCCGCTCGCCCGGCCGGCGTCTGCGCCGGTGTCCGCGGTGGTGTCCGCGGTGGTGTCCTCCGGTACGGAATACGGCGAACGGCATGGAACCCCCTGCCCTGGACGGTCGTTCCCGGATGCGGTGCCACGGACGTGCGGTCGTACGGTCGCACGGGATGGTGCCGCTCCCAGGCTGCCGCCGGAGGCCGCCGGTCCGCCAGACGCCGTATCGGGCGGACCGGGGAACAACGGGTTGACGGCCACCGCCGGCGCGGGGCCGGACGGAGCGTGGCGAGCGGGCCGGCCGGGCCGGTCGAGCCGGGCAACTCCGTTCCGCCGTACCGGAGTTCGAGCCCGGCGGAACTGTCCACCGGTGGCCCCGGCCCGGACCGCACCACGCCCAACGGCGGAGGCCCCGCACATCCCGGGTGGAGGATGTGCGGGGGCCTCCCGGCCCGCTGTCCGGCGCTCAGCCCATGTGCGGGTACCGGTGGTCCACCGACGGCACCAGGGTCTCCTTGATGGAGCGGGTCGAGGTCCAGCGCATCAGGTTCTGCTGCGAGCCGGCCTTGTCGTTGGTTCCGGACGCCCGCCCACCGCCGAAGGGCTGCTGGCCGACGACGGCGCCGGTCGGCTTGTCGTTGATGTAGAAGTTGCCCGCCGCGAACCGCAGCTTCTCGCAGGCGTCGGCCGCCGCCGCCCGGTCCTGTGCGATGACGGCGCCGGTCAGGCCGTACGGGGCGGCCGACTCCATCTGCTCCAGCATCGCCTCGTACTCCCCGTCCTCGTAGACGAAGACGCCGAGGATCGGGCCGAAGTACTCCTCACGGAAGATCTCGTGCGAGGGGTCGGTGGAGACCAGGACGGTCGGGCGGACGAAGTACCCCACGCTGTCGTCGTACGTGCCGCCGGCCACGACCTCTATGGCCGGGTCCGCCTTCGCCCGCTCGATGGCCGCCTTGTTCTTGGCGAAGGCGCGCTCGTCGATGACGGCGGAGAGGAAGTTCGACAGGTCCGCGGGGTGCCCCATGGGCAGGGCGTCGACCTCGGCCGTGAGCTCCTCGCGCAGCCCGTTCTCCCAGAGGGAGCGCGGCACATAGGCGCGGGAGGCGGCCGAGCACTTCTGGCCCTGGTATTCGAAGGCGCCGCGGATCATCGCGGTCCTGAGCACCGCCGGGTCGGCGGAGGGGTGGGCGACGATGAAGTCCTTGCCGCCGGTCTCGCCGACCAGCCGCGGGTAGGTCTTGTACATCCCGATGTTCTCGCCGACCGTCTTCCACAGGTACTGGAAGGTCTTGGTGGAGCCGGTGAAGTGGATGCCCGCCAGCTCGGGGTGGGCCAGGGCCACCTCGGAGACGGCCAGGCCGTCACCGGTGACGAGGTTGATGACGCCCGGCGGCAGTCCGGCCTCCTCCAGCAGCCGCATCAGCAGCACGGCGGCGTGGGTCTGCGTCGGGGACGGCTTCCACACCACCACATTGCCCATGATCGCGGGGGCGGTGGGGAGGTTGCCCGCGATGGCGGTGAAGTTGAAGGGCGTGATCGCGTAGACGAAGCCCTCCAGCGGCCGGTGGTCGGTCCGGTTCCACACCCCGGGCGAGTTGGCCACCGGCTG
The DNA here is from genome assembly GCF_020982505.1 of Streptomyces sp. MNU89. Classification (NCBI taxonomy): domain Bacteria; kingdom Bacillati; phylum Actinomycetota; class Actinomycetes; order Kitasatosporales; family Streptomycetaceae; genus Streptomyces; species Streptomyces sp. MNU89. Next base: position 2,161,814 of record NZ_JAJKLL010000001.1, read on the forward strand.
TTCGGCCAGGATCCGGCGGGCGTAGTGCACGTTGAAACGCCAGAAGTCGATCAGCTCGCAGGGGGCGTCGATCTCCGCCTGCTGGACGGTCTTGGACTGGCCCAGCATCGTCGAGGCGGCGATGGTCTCGCGCCACGGGCCGGCCAGCAGCTCGGCGGCCCGGAGGAAGACGGCGGCCCGGTCGTCGAAGGAGAGGGCGCGCCAGGCGGGCGCGGCGGCGAGGGCCGCGTCCACCGCGTCGCGCGCGTCCTGGACGGTGGCCTGGGCGGCGGTGCCGAGCCGCGCCGCGTGGTCGTGCGGCTGGACCACGTCGAAGCGTGCGCCGCCGCCCATCCGCCGGACACCGCCGATGGTCATGGGCAGCTCGACCGGGTTGTCCGCCAGTTCTTTGAGTTTCGCCTCCAGCCGCGCGCGCTCGGGGCTGCCGGGTGCGTAGGTGTGCACCGGCTCGTTGACCGGCGCGGGGACCTGGGTCACAGCGTCCATGATGGCCGTTGTCTCCTTCGTTGCTGGGATGTGCGGGGAGTGCGGGATACGGGATACGGAGGTTGCGGGGGTCCGCTCGCCGGAGCCGGCGGGCTGTCAGCCGCGGGTGGCCAGGGAGCGCAGGAAGAAGGCCACGTTCGCCGGGCGTTCGGCCAGCCGGCGCATGAAATAGCCGTACCAGTCGGTGCCGTACGGGACGTAGACGCGCATCCGGTGTCCCTCGGCCGCCAGCCGCGCCTGCTCCGCCTCCCGGATGCCGTACAGCATCTGGAACTCGTACTCACCGGGCTTGCGGCCTGCCCGGCGGGCCATCTCCTGGCCGATGGCGACCATGCGCGGGTCGTGCGAGCCGATCATGGGATATCCCTGCCCGGTCATGAGGATGCCCAGACAGCGGACGAACGCCCGGTCCACCTCGCGCCGCCGCTGGTGTGCCACGCTCGCCGGCTCCTTGTAGGCGCCCTTCACCAGTCGCACCCGGGAGCCCTCGCCGGCCAGCGCGCGGCAGTCGTCCTCGGTACGGAAGAGGTACGACTGCAGCACGGCGCCGGTCCGCGGGAAGCGGTGGCGCAGCTCGCGGAGGATCGCCAGGGTGGAGTCCGTGGTGGTGTGGTCCTCCATGTCGAGGGTGACGGTCGTCCCGGCCGCGGCCGCCGCCTCGGCCACCGGGGTGATGTTCGCCAGGGCCAGGTCGTGGCCACCGGGCAGCGCCTGGCCGAAGGCGGACAGCTTCACGGACATCTCGGCCCGCTCCCCCAGGCCCAGGGCGGCCAGGGCCTCGCAGAGCGCCAGATAGGCGTCCCGGTTGCGGAGTGCCTCTGCCGGGTCGGTGATGTCCTCGCCCAGATGGTCGAGGGTCACCTCCAGGCCGCGCCCGGTAAGGGCCCGGACGGCCGTCACCGCGTCGTCCAGCCGCTCCCCCGCGATGTAGCGGTCGACGACGGGGCGGGTGACGGGTGTGGAGGAGACGAGACGGCGGACGCCGGCACTGCGCGCGGCGGCGAGGAGCACGGGTCCCAGCACGGGGCACCTCCAGGGGCGGGACGGCCGCCGGCGGGGTTCCGGCGGGCGGGGAGAACCTCCGTGAAACGTAAGGAATCCTCCGGCTGCCCGCCATCGACAGCTGTCACGCCGCCGTGGCCGCGATCTCAGACAGATGTATGAGAATGAAAGCCGGAACCGGGAAGGACGGTGGCATGCGCGGCGACTACCAGCAGCTCGTGGACGAGATCTCGGCGGTGCTGGCGGCCCCCGCGACCCTGGAGGACCGGGACTTCCGCCTGATCGCCTTCGGCGCCCACGACGACGGCACGGACGAGGGCACGGACGGCGGAACGGGCGGGGAAGGCGGCGGAGCGGGCCCCGGAACGGGTGGCCCGGCGCTGGACCCGGTGCGCACCCGCTCGATCCTGCACCGCCGGTCCACCCCCGCCGTACGGGCCTGGTTCGAGGCGTTCGGCATCGGCCGGGCGACGGGTCCGGTCCGGATCCCCCCGGACCCCTCGGCCGGGGTGCTGATCGGCCGGATCTGCCTCCCGGTACGCCACCGGGGCGTGGTGTACGGCTACGTCTGGCTGCTGGACGACGGCCATCTGGCGGATCTGGAGACCGGCGCCGGCGGCGGCCCGCCGGACCCCCGGATCGACCGGGCGATGGAGACCGCCGCCCGGATCGGGGACCTGCTCGCCGCCGAGGCCCGGGCCGGGGCGGAACTCGGCGAGCTGCTGCGGGACCTGCTCACCGGACCGGCCGTCACCCGGGAGGCGGCGCGGACGGAGCTGCGGGCCCGGCTGGGCGGCGCGGCGGACGGTCCGCTGGCGCTGGCCGCGGTCGCGCCCTGGGCGCTGGACGTGCCGGACGGGGAGGACGGCGGCCCGGTGCCGGGGCTGTCCGCGCTGCCGGGCGCGCTGGCCGTCTGCGCCGTACCGGACCAGGGGCTGGCCGTGCTCGTCCGGCCGCGCCCCGCGGACCCGGCGGACCCGGCCCGCGCGGCGGCGGACCGGCTGCTCCGCTCGCCCCGGGCGGCCGGCGCGGCCGCGGGGACCGGCGCGCCGCGGCACGGCCTGGCGGAACTGCCCCGTGCCTGGCGGGAGGCGCTGGCCGCGACCCGCGCGGCCCGGGCGGAACCCCGGCTGGGCCCGGTCGCGCGCTGGGAGGACATCGGCCCGTACCGGATGCTGACGGAGCTGCCCCCGGCCGCCGGGCCCGATCCGGCCGTCGCCGGGCTGCTCCGTCCCGAACACGCCGAACTCGCCCGGACCGCCGAGGTGTTCCTCGACTGCGCCGGGCAGGCGGGCCGTGCGGCGGCGGCCCTGGCGATCCACCGGCAGACGCTCTACTACCGGCTGTCGCGGGTGGCCGGGCTCACCGGCCTCGACCTCGGCGAGGGCGAGGACCGGCTGCTGCTCCACATGGCCCTCAAACGCGCCCGGCTGTGAGCACCCGTGACGGGCCGGCTCCGGAGGCGTCCCCCTCTCCGTCCCCGGGCACCGGCCCGGGATACGGCGCAGGGCCCGGCTGCCCTGTCATCGGGGAGCCGGGCCCTGTCACAGCCCCGGGGCGGAACCGGCCGGGTCAGTCCGCGAGGTTGACCGCGCGGGCCGAGGTGGCGCCGATCTCCTCGGCGATCTCGGTCAGCACGGACTGCGGGATGTCGTCGTCCACGGTGAGGACGGCGAGCGCCTCACCGCCCTGGACGGCCCGCGAGACCTGCATACCGGCGATGTTCAGACCGGCCTCGCCCAGGATGCGGCCGAGGGTGCCGACGACACCGGGGCGGTCGGCGTACCGCAGGAACACCATGTGGTCGGCGAGCGCCACCTCGACGTCGTGCTCCCCGACCGCGACGATCTTCTGGACGTGCTTGGGGCCCGCCAGGGTGCCGGAGACCGAGATCTCCTCGCCGTCGGTGAGGGTGCCGCGCACCGTCACCACATTGCGGTGGTCCGGGGACTCCGAGCCGGTGGTGAGCCGGACCTCGACACCGCGCTCCTGCGCGAACAGCGGTGCGTTGACGTAGGAGACCGTCTCGTCGACGACGTCCTCGAAGACGCCCTTGACGGCGGAGAGTTCCAGCACCTTCACATCGTGCTGAGTGATCTCGCCGTACACCTCGACGTCGAGCCGGACGGCCACCTCGCCCGCCAGGGCGGTGAAGATCCGGCCCAGCCGCTCGGCCAGCGGCAGACCCGGGCGGACGTCCTCGGCGATCACACCGCCCTGGACGTTGACCGCGTCCGGGACCAACTCGCCCGCGAGGGCCAGCCGCACCGAACGGGCCACCGAGATGCCCGCCTTCTCCTGGGCCTCGCCGGTGGAGGCGCCCAGGTGCGGGGTGGCCACGACGTTGTCGAACTCGAAGAGCGGGGAGTCCGTGCAGGGCTCCTTGGCAAAGACGTCCAGGCCGGCGGCCGCGACCCGGCCCTCCTTGAGGGCGCTGGCCAGCGCGGTCTCGTCGACGATGCCGCCGCGGGCGGCGTTGACGATCCGGACCTCGGGCTTGACCTTGTGCAGCGCCTCGTCGCCGATGAGCCCGAGGGTCTCGGGGGTCTTCGGCAGGTGGACGGTGATGAAGTCCGAGACCTCCAGCAGCTCGTCCAGCGTGAGCAGCTTGACGCCCATCTGCGCGGCGCGGGCCGGCTGGACGTAGGGGTCGTACGCGACGATCTTCATCCCGAAGGCCGACATCCGCTGGGCGACCAGCACGCCGATCCGGCCGAGGCCGACCACGCCGAGGGTCTTCTCGGAGAGCTCGACGCCGGTGTACTTGCTCCGCTTCCACTCGCCGTTCTTGAGGGCGGTGTTGGCCTGCGGGATGTTGCGCGCGGTGGCGACGATCAGACCGCAGGCGAGCTCGGCGGCGGTGACGATGTTGGACGTGGGGGCGTTGACGACCATGACGCCGGCCTTGGTGGCGGCCGAGACGTCGACGTTGTCCAGGCCCACCCCGGCGCGGGCGACGACCTTCAGCTTCCGCGCGGCGGCGATGGCCTCGGCGTCCACCTTGGTGGCGCTGCGGACGAGGATGGCGTCCACATCGGCGATGGCGGAGAGCAGCTCGCCGCGGTCGGCGCCGTTGCAGTGCCGGATCTCGAAATCGGGTCCGAGTGCGTCGACCGTGGCCGGCGACAGCTCCTCAGCGATCAGTACGACAGGTTTCGGGCTCACGTGGTCCTCAGTCCTCACTAGTCCTTGACGGACGGCCGTCCCGACGGCCGAAGGCGGTGAAGGGCAGCCGCGTGGAAGACGCACGACGCTGTGAGCCTGACGCGCTTGTTCCTGCAGTGTATCCGCGTACGGGGACGCGCCCCGCGCCTCCACGAAAGATCCCGGGAAGGAGTCTGCCTTCTCCGGAACGGTCTTGTGGCGCGTTTGACGGCTCCCGTCCGGAGGACCGGTCCCCCGGGGGGCCGGACGGGTTCCGGAGGGGAGCCGCGGCCCCGGGCCCCGCCCGGAACCGGTGCCTCCGGCGGGCGGGGCCGCGGCTCGGGCCCGCACCCGCCGGCGCACCGCGCCAGGGCGGCGTCACGCCTTGTCGTCGACCCAGCTCATCAGCTTGCGGAGCTCCTTGCCGGTGGTCTCCAGCTTGTGGCCGGCGTCGGCCTTCTTGTACTCGTTGTACTTCGGGAGACCGGAGTGGTACTCGTCCATCCAGGTCTTGGCGAAGGTGCCGTCCTGGATCTCGGCCAGGACCTTCTTCATCTCGGCCTTGGTGTTGTCGTTGATGATGCGCGGGCCGGTGACGTAGTCGCCCCACTCGGCGGTCTCGGAGACCGACCAGCGCATCTTCTCCAGGCCGCCCTCGTACATGAGGTCCACGATGAGCTTCAGCTCGTGCAGGCACTCGAAGTAGGCGATCTCCGGCTGGTAGCCGGCCTCGACCAGGGTCTCGAAGCCCGCCTTGACGAGCGCGGAGGCACCGCCGCAGAGGACCGCCTGCTCGCCGAAGAGGTCGGTCTCGGTCTCCTCGGTGAAGGTGGTCTTGATGACGCCGGCGCGGGTGCCGCCGATGCCCTTGGCGTAGGACAGGGCGAGCGCGAAGGCGTTGCCGGTGGCGTCCTGCTCGACGGCCGCGATGCACGGCACGCCGCGGCCCTCCTCGTACTGGCGGCGGACGAGGTGGCCCGGACCCTTCGGGGCGACCATGCAGACGTCGACTCCGGCCGGGGGCTTGATGAAGCCGAAGCGGATGTTGAAGCCGTGCCCGAAGAACAGGGCGTCGCCGTCCTTGAGGTTCTCCTTGACGGACTCCTCGTAGACCTTGGACTGGATCGGGTCCGGGACCAGGATCATGATGACGTCGGCCTCGGCGGCGGCCTCCGCGGGGGTCACCACGCGCAGCCCCTGCTCCTCGGCCTTGGCGCGGGACTTGGAGCCCTCGGGCAGGCCGACGCGGACGTCGACGCCCGAGTCGCGCAGCGACAGCGCGTGGGCGTGGCCCTGGCTGCCGTACCCCAGGACCGCGACCTTGCGTCCCTGGATGATGGAGAGGTCGGCGTCGTCGTCGTAGAACAGCTCGGCCACTTCGGGTATCTCCTTGATCGTCTCGCGTTCCCTCACGGGGAAACCGCAGTGTGCGCCCCACCGTATGCCGGTGGGCGGCGGATGGTCGGGGGGTCTCGCTATGCGGATCGGTCGAGCGCGCGCAGCGACCGGTCGGTGATGGAGCGGGCGCCGCGGCCGATGGCGATGGTGCCGGACTGGACCAGTTCCTTGATGCCGTAGGGCTCCAGCATCTTGAGCATGGCCTCCAGCTTGTCGCTGCCGCCGGTGGCCTCGATGGTGACGGCTTCCGGGGAGACGTCGACGGTCTTGGCGCGGAAGAGCTGGACGATCTCGATGATCTGGGAGCGAGTCTCGTTGTCGGCGCGGACCTTCACCAGAACGAGTTCCCGCTGAACGGCGGAACCGGGCTCCAGTTCAACGATCTTCAGCACGTTGACGAGCTTGTTGAGCTGCTTGGTGACCTGCTCCAGCGGCAGCGACTCGACGTTCACCACGATGGTGATGCGGGAGATGTCGGGGTGCTCGGTGACGCCGACGGCCAGCGAGTCGATGTTGAACCCGCGGCGGGAGAACAGCGCGGCGATCCGGGCCAGGATGCCGGGGGTGTTCTCCACCAGGACGGAGAGCGTGTGCTTGGTCATGGGACTGGGTCTCTCTTCTTCTCTCGCGTCTCGCGTCCGGGGCTCAGTCGTCTTCGTTGTCGCCGAAGTCGGGGCGGACGCCGCGCGCCGCCATGACCTCGTCGTTCGAGGTGCCGGCCGCGACCATGGGCCAGACCATCGCGTCCTCGTGGACGATGAAGTCCACGACCACGGGGCGGTCGTTGATGGAGTTGGCCTTCTCGATGACCGCGTCCAGCTGCTCCGGGTCCTCGCAGCGCAGTCCGACGCAGCCCATGGCCTCGGAGAGCTTCACGAAGTCGGGGACCCGGGTGCCCTGGGAGGCGGCCGGGGTCTCGCCGGCCGCAACGGGGCCGGAGTGCAGCACGGTGTTGGAGTAGCGCTGGTTGTAGAAGAGGGTCTGCCACTGGCGGACCATGCCCAGGGCCCCGTTGTTGATGATCGCGACCTTGATCGGGATGTTGTTCAGCGCGCAGGTGGCCAGTTCCTGATTGGTCATCTGGAAGCAGCCGTCGCCGTCGATCGCCCACACGGTGGCCTCGGGCCGGCCCGCCTTGGCGCCCATGGCGGCGGGGACGGCGTAGCCCATGGTCCCGGCACCGCCGGAGTTGAGCCAGGTGGCCGGCTTCTCGTACTTGATGAAGTGGGAGGCCCACATCTGGTGCTGGCCGACGCCCGCCGCGTAGACCGTGTTGTCGGGGGCGAGTTCGCCGATGCGCTGGATGACCTGCTGCGGGGAGAGGGTGCCGTCCTCCGGCAGGTCGTAGCCGAGCGGGTAGGTCTCGCGCCAGCGGTTGAGGCTGTCCCACCAGTCGCGGTAGTCGCCCTTGCGGCCCTCGTCGTGCTCGGCCTGGACCGCGACGACCAGGTCGGCGATGACCTCGCGGGCGTCGCCGACGATCGGGACGTCGGCCGTCCGGTTCTTGCCGATCTCGGCCGGGTCGATGTCCGCGTGCACGACCTTGGCGAAGGGGGCGAAGGAGTCCAGCTTGCCGGTGACGCGGTCGTCGAAGCGGGCGCCGAGGGCGACGATCAGGTCGGCCTTCTGCAGCGCGGTGACGGCGGTGACCGAGCCGTGCATGCCCGGCATGCCGACGTGGAGCGGGTGGCTGTCGGGGAACGAGCCGAGCGCCATCAGGGTGGTGGTGACCGGGGCGCCGGTGAGCTCGGCGAGCACCCGCAGCTCGGCCGTGGCCCGCGCCTTCATCACGCCGCCGCCGACGTACAGCACCGGGCGCCGGGCCTGGGTGATGAGCTTGGCCGCCTCCCGGATCTGCTTGGCGTGCGGCTTCGTGACGGGTCGGTAGCCGGGCAGGTCGACCGCCGGGGGCCAGGTGAAGGTGGTCTTCGCCTGCAGCGCGTCCTTGGCGATGTCGACCAGGACCGGGCCGGGCCGGCCGCTGGCCGCGATGTGGAACGCCTCGGCGATCGTGCGGGGGATCTCGGCGGCGTCGGTGACCAGGAAGTTGTGCTTGGTGATCGGCATGGTGATGCCGCAGATGTCCGCCTCCTGGAAGGCGTCCGTACCGATCGCCCGGGAGGCGACCTGGCCGGTGATCGCGACCATCGGGACGGAGTCCATGTGGGCGTCGGCGATCGGCGTGACCAGGTTCGTGGCCCCCGGACCGGAGGTCGCCATGCAGACGCCCACCTTGCCGGTGGCCTGCGCATAGCCGGTGGCCGCGTGACCGGCGCCCTGCTCGTGGCGGACCAGCACATGACGGACCTTGGACGAATCCATCAGCGGGTCGTAGGCGGGGAGGATCGCACCGCCCGGAATGCCGAAGACGGTGTCGGCGCCGACTTCCTCGAGAGAGCGGATGAGGGACTGCGCGCCCGTGACGTCCTTCTCGACGGTGGCGGACGTGTGTCCGCCGCTACGGGCCCGCGGCTGCGGGTGCGGGGCCCCGGATGCCTGCTCGGTCATCGGCATTCTCTTTCAGAGATGGTTCTGTGTGGGTTTGTGGTCACCGGTGCAACAAAAAACCCCCCGTGCCGTGAGGCAAGCGAGGGGAGCGCGCCGGTGTGTTCAGCAGGGCGTGTAAGGGCCTGCTTCAGCCGACGCGCTGTCCAAGTACGAAAATTCGGGTGCGCATGGCTCCGACTTTCTCCCCGGCCCGGTAGGGGTGTCAAGTGGGTGGGACCGACGTCTCACTATTCGAGCGCAGTGCCGGACCGGGCAGTGCCGGTCCGGGCAGCACCGCACCGGACACCGTGTCCCGGGCCGCCTCCCAGGTCTCACCGCCCAGGGCGTGCCGGGGCAGCGTCTCGCGGGCGTCGGGGACCAGCAGCGGCGGTGCGCTGCCGGCCAGGACGGCCTCCCGCACCCCGCCCGCGTGCGGCACGGGATAGCCGCCGCGGCTGAGGGCCCGGCGCAGCCGGTACTCGTCGAGCGGGCCGGAGAAGGCCATGCCCTGGCCGTGGGTGCAGCCCATGGAGCGGAGCGCCACCACCTGGTCGGGCCGGTCCACCCCGTCCGCCACGGTCTCCACCCCGAGGTCCGCGGCGATCCGCAGCAGCCCGGTGGTGATCTTGTGGACACGGGCGGACTCCACCACGCTCTCGACCAGCCCGCGGTCGAGCCGGAGGATGTCCACCGGCAGCCTGCGGAGGGCGTCGATGGCCGCGTAGCCGCCGCCGAAGGCGTCGAGGGCGACGCGCACGCCGAGCCGGCGGAGTCCCGTGAGGCGGCGCTCCAGCTCGTCCAGCGGGATCTTGGGGTCGCTGCCGGAGAGCTCCAGGACCAGCCCGCCCGAGGGCAGGCCGTGCCGGTTGAGCAGGGCCTCGACGGTGCCGAGGGGCATGGTGCGGTCCATGAGCCGGCGGGCGGACAGCCGGACGCAGACCGGGACGGCGTACCCGGCGCGGTGCCGTGCGGCGGCCTGCTCCACCGCGTGCTCCAGCATCCAGCGCCCCAGTTCGGCACCGCGGTCGCCACCCTTGCCGGCGCCCGCCTCCGAGACCCGCAGGAACTCCGCGGGGGTGAAGAGGATGCCCTGGGCGGAGCGCCAGCGGGCCTGGGCGGCGAGGGCGGTGAGCCGGCCGCCGCCCAGCTCCACCACGGGCTGGTGGAGGAGGGCGAACTCGCCGTCGTCGAGCGCGGCGCGCAGCCGGCCGGCGAGTTCGGCCCGGCGGACCACCTCGGCCTGCATCTCCGGGGCGTACAGCTCGACCCGGTCCTTGCCCGCGGCCTTGGCCCGGTACATCGCGAGGTCGGCGTTGCGCATCAGCGCGCCGGGCGTGATGCCGGGATCGGCGAAGGCGACGCCGATGCTGGCGGCGACCCGCACCTCGGTACCCGCGACCCGGTAGGGCTCGGAGAGGGCGACGCGGAGCCGGTCGGCGATCTCGTGGATGCGGAACTCGCAGTCGGCGCGGTCCCGGCAGCCGTCGCCGAGGATCAGGGCGGCGAACTCGTCGCCGCCGAGCCGGGCCGCCGTGTCGCCGGCGCGCACGGACTCCCGGAGCCGGCGGGCGGCGTGGATGAGCAGCTCGTCGCCGGCCTGGTGGCCGATGGTGTCGTTGACGGCCTTGAAGCCGTCGAGGTCGATGAAGAGGACGGCGGTGCCGGGGTCCGTGCTCCGGCGGCCGCCGAGCGCCCGGCGGACCCGTTCGGTGAAGAGGGCACGGTTGGGGAGGTCGGTGAGCGGGTCGTGCTCGGCGCTGTGCCGCAACTGCGCCTGGAGGCGGACCCGTTCGGTCACATCACGGCTGTTGAAGATCAGACCGTCCTCGTGCCGGTTGACGGTGGACTCGACGTTGAGCCAGGGGCCGCCGGCGGCCCGCGGACCGCCGGCGCGGAAGCGGCACTCGATCCGGGTGGTGGGCTCGCTCTCCGGGGGCGCCGAGAGCAGCCGGCCCACCTCCCGCATGACGCCGTCGGCGTCCTCCGGGTGGATCAGCGAGGACAGCCGGGAGCCGACCAGCTCCTCCGGCTCGATGCCGTAGACGCCGGCGGCGGCCGGGCTGACGTAGCGCAGGGTGCCGCTCGGGGTGGCGATCATGATGACATCACTGGAGCCCTGCACCAGGGAGCGGAAGTGGCTCTCCTGGTAAGCCAGTTCCTGGGTGAGGGTGATGTTGTCCATCAGCATGATGCCCTGCCGCACCACGAGGGCCAGGACCACCGTGCAGGCCGTGAAGATCACGACCCGGTCGACCCGGCCGCCGTCGATCACGGTGTGCAGGATGCCCAGGGTGCACACGGCGGCGGCGAGATACGGCGTCAGGGCGGCCAGCGAACCGGCGATGGGCAGCCCGCCCGGGTACGGGACGGACCCGTCCCGTACGGCCGCGTGGGTCCGGCGCTCGCGCTCCTCCTCGGCCCCGTCCCACCGGCCGACCCAGGGGGCGTACGCGAGCAGCAGGGAGCCGGCGAACCAGCCGGCGTCCAGCAGCTGCCCGGAGCGGTACTCCTCGCGGAAGAGCGGGGAGGTGAAGAGCGCGTCGCACAGCACGGTCAGCGCGAGGGCGGCGATGGCGGTGTTGATCGCGCTGCGGTTCGCGGAGGACCGCCGGAAGTGCAGCACCAGCACCATGCTCACCAGCGCGATGTCGAGCAGCGGGTAGGCGAGGGAGAGCGCGGTCTGCGCCACGCCCTCGCCCCGCCCGTCCGCGGTGTGCGCCAGCGCGAGGCTCCAGGAGAGGGTGAGCAGCGAACCGCCGATGAGCCAGGCGTCCAGGCCCAGGCAGACCCAGCGGGCGCGGGTCACCGGCCGTTTGGCCAGGACCAGCAGGCCGATGATGGCGGGCGGCGCGAAGAGCAGGAAGCAGAAGTCCGCGGCGGACGGCTCGGGCACCGGCTTGCGCAGCACCACCTCGTACCAGCCCCAGACGAAGTTCCCGGCGGCGGCCATCGAGGAGGAGAGCGCGAACAGCAGCCAGGCCGGGCGCTGGCAGGGGCGGACGCGGGCGTAGGCGAAGCAGGACACGGCGGCGGCGAGGGCCGCGGCGCTGAGCCCGAAGTCCCCCATGATCAGGGCGACGGTCCGGGAGCCCCAGCCGAGGGCCGCGCCCGCGGTGTAGCCCGCGCAGGCGGCGGCCAGCAGGAGTTGGGGGAGGAGGCTTCGCCGGAAGCCGGTGGCCGCGCGCCGCGGGACCACCGCCCCCTGGGCGCTCACCGGACCGCCCGCGGCGGTGCGGTCCGCCGTTTCGGTCTGCGCACGGGGGCCTGCGGAACCGGTCGCCGCCGGCATCCGGTCCCCGCCGTCTCGCTCTTCCATCGGCCGCGCATCGCCGTCGCCCCCCTTGAGTCACGGTCCTTCGCCGTGCCGTGGTTCGGTCCGCGGCACGGTCCCCGGACGGGACGATACACCAGTCCCGTCACGCAGCGACATAGGTTACCTACACAGCGTGACAACTTGAATGCTGTCAAGTACACTCCGCGCTCGAACGGAAGCACATCGTGTTCGTACGCGCCTCCCCCGGCCCGCGCCGGCCGGCGCGGCCCTCACGCCTCGGCCACCACGTTCTCCAGCGGCTCGGCCGCGGCGAACCTCTCCAGCTGGGCCCGCAGCAGCCGCTCGGCACGGGGCAGGAAGGCGGAGGTCGGCCCGCCGACGTGCGGGGTGATGAGCACTCCGGGGGCGTGCCACAGCGGATGACCTGCGGGCAGCGGTTCGGGGTCGGTGACGTCCAGGGCGGCGGACAGCCGTCCGGAGGAGGTTTCGGCCAGCAGGGCGGCGGTGTCGACGACGGGGCCCCGGCCGACGTTCACGATCAGCGCACCGTCCTTCATCCGGGCCAGGAATCCCGCGTCCGCCAGACCGCGGGTCTCGTCGGTGAGGGGGGTGACCAGGATCACCACATCGGCCTCGGGGAGCAGTTCGGGCAGTCTCTCCATCGGATGCACGGGACCGCGCGTGGTGGTGCGGGCGGAGCGCGCGACGCGTGTCACCCGCGCACACTCGAAGGGCGTGAGCCGGTCCTCGACGGCGCTGCCGATGGACCCGTAACCGACGATCAGCACCTGCTTGTCGGCGAGCGCCGGGCGGAATCCGGTCCGCCACTCCCCCGCGTCCTGGGCCCGGACGAAGGAGGGGATGCCGCGCAGCGAGGCCAGGGTGAGCGTGAGCGCCAGTTCGGCCGTACTCGCCTCGTGCACCCCGCGGGCGTTGCACAGCAGGGTGCCGGGCGGCAGTCCGGGCAGGGCCGGCAGGACGTGGTCGGTGCCCGCGGTCAGCGTCTGGACGACCCGGAGGGAGGTCATCTCCTTCAGCGGCCGGACGCAGGTCTCCGCGCTCTTCATGTACGGGACGCCGTAGAAGACGCAGCGGGCCGGGTCACCGGGGAAGGCGGCTTCGCCCTCCCAGTGGAGATAGGTGAAGTCCCCGGGAAGTCCGTCGATCTCGGCGGGCGGTACGGGCAGCCAGACGTCGGAAGTCATGGCCAGGAGCCTAGGCGACGGCGCCCGGGCGCCAGAGGTTACTGTGCTGCGGGGGCGGTCGGCCCCTGGCCACGGCACACGGACCACGGCCCCTCCCGGTCGGGGGTGGGCCTGGCGGGGCCCAGGAGGGGTGCGGAACCAGGTGGAGCGCAGGACGATCGGCGCGGGGGCGCTCTCGGTGGGGTCCGTGGGGCTCGGGTGCATGCCGATGAGCTGGGGTTACACCACCTCCCAGCAGAACGGGGAGAGTTCGCTGCGCGCCGTGCACGCCGCCCTCGACCGCGGCTGCACGCTCCTCGACACCGCCGACATGTACGGGCCGTTCACCAATGAGCTGCTGGTGGGGCGGGTGCTGAAGGAGCGGCGCGCGGACGCCTTCGTGTCCACCAAGTGCGGGCTGCTGGTGGGCGAGCAGCACATCGTCGCCAACGGACGCCCCTCGTACGTGAAGCGGGCGTGCGACGCCTCGCTGCGGCGGCTGCAGACCGAGGTGATCGACCTCTACCAGCTGCACCGAGCGGATCCGGAGGTTCCGGTGGAGGAGACCTGGGGCGCGATGGCCGAGCTGGTCTCCGCCGGGAAGGTCCGGGCGCTGGGGCTGTGCGCCGTGGGGGCGCGGGCCCCGCGCCGGCCGGAGTGGCGCGGGCAGCGGGCCCGCCGCCGGAAGCGCGGCGGCACCGGCGTCCACGGGGCGCCGGCCGTCCCGGGGACCGCCGGGCCCGGGACCGGGGCCCAGGGGACCGCGGAGGTGCCCGGGATGCACGACACGACGCTGCGGCAGCTGGAGCGGGTGCAGCAGGTGTTCCCGGTGAGCGCCGTGGAGGCCGAACTCTCGGTGTGGTCGCGGGAGGCGCTCCCCTCACTGGTGCCCTGGTGCGAGGCGCGGGGCATCGGTTTCTTCGCGGCGATGCCGCTGGGGAACGGTTACCTCACCGGCACCCTGACGCCCGGTGAGGGCTTCGAGCCGGACGACGTACGGGCCCGGCACCCGCGGTTCACGGCGGAGATGATGGCCGCCAACCAGCCGATCGTGGCGGGACTGCGCCGGGTGGCGGCCCGGCACGGGGCCACCCCGGCCCAGGTGGCGCTGGCCTGGACGCTGACCCGGGGCCGCCATGTGGTGGCGCTGCCGGGCACCAAGAAGGAGCGCTGGGCGCTGGAGAACGCGTCCGCCGCCGAACTGGCGCTCACGGAACGGGACCTGGCGGAGATCGCGGAGCTGCCGGCCGCGCGGGGGTCCTGGGAGGACTGAACGGGCGGGGCGGCTCCGGCGGTCGCCCGGTTCCGGTACGGGCGGCGGCCGTACGGGCGGCGGCCCGGCGTTACGGTCCGCTCCGGCGGGGAACCTGAGGGGCGCGGGGCGGTTGAGCAGGTGTGCGGTGGACCCGCCCCGCCGTACCGGACCCGAACGGAGAGGACCGCAAGCTGTGCGCCGACGTCCCGCTGTGACCGTATCCGCCGCGCTGGCCGCGGCCGCGCTGGTGTTCACCACCGGCTGCTCCTCCGAGGACGGCGGCTCCGGCGACCGTACGGGCCCGCCCCCCGCCTCTTCGGGTGACGGGTCCGCCGATCCCTCCGCGTCCGCCTCCCCGCCTCCTGCGGAGGGGTCCGTGAAGGTGGTGGAGACCGTGGCGGAGGACCTGGACACCCCGTGGGGGCTGGCCCCGCTGCCCGGCGGCGACCTGCTGGCGTCCTCCCGCGACGCCGGCAAGATCTTCCGGATCGCCGCGGACAGCGGGGAGAAGACCGAGATCGGCACGGTTCCGGGGGTGGCCGCGGCGGGCGAGGGCGGACTGCTCGGTATCGCCGTGCCGAAGGACGAAGAGATGGTGTACGCGTATCTCACCACCGCCTCGGACAACCGGATCGTGCGGATGCTCTACTCCCCGGACAAGCCGGAGGGCCGCCAGCTCGGCGCTCCGGACACGGTCTTCAAGGGCATCCCCAAGGGGGTGGTCCACAACGGCGGCCGGATCGCCTTCGGCCCGGACGGGATGCTCTGGGCGGGCACCGGGGAGAGCGGCGAGGAGGGCCTCTCCCAGGACAAGGACTCGCCCGGCGGCAAGATCCTGCGGATGACCCCGGACGGGGAACCGGCGCCCGGCAATCCGGAGTCCGGCTCGGCCGTCTACTCCTGGGGCCACCGCAATGTGCAGGGGCTGGCGTGGGACGCGGAGAAGCGGCTCTGGGCCTCGGAGTTCGGCCAGAACACCTGGGACGAGCTCAATCTGATCGAGGCGGGGAAGAACTACGGCTGGCCCGAGGTGGAGGGCAAGGGGGGCGGGGAGCGCTTCACCCAGCCCGTCGAGCAGTGGAGGCCCGAGGAGGCCTCGCCGAGCGGTATCGCCGTGGCCAAGGGCTCGGTCTGGATGGCGGGCCTCCGGGGCGAGCGACTCTGGCGGATTCCGCTGAACGGCACCCGCCCGGTGGCCGAGCCGCAGGAGTTCCTGACCGGTGAGTACGGCCGGCTGCGGACGGTCGTCGCCACGGACGACGGTGATCTGTGGCTGGTGACCAGCGAGACCGACGGCCGGGGCTCCCCCGGGGAGAACGACGACCGGATCCTCCGGCTCGAGGTCTCCTGACGGTCCCCGGCAGTACCCTGGGCCCCCGTGGCCACCGGGCCGCGTACTGCCGGGCCCTCCCCGGCCGTTCCCGGGCCCCGGGACTCCCGGCGGTTCCCCGGGCGCCCGCCCGGACGCGCATGCGAGGGCCGTACGGGCGGTAGATCACGGGTGGCGCGCGGCGGGGCCGGGTCGGTCACCGCGCGGCGGGCTCCCGGGCGGGACACTTCGAGCGGGACCGACGATGGGGAGGCGCTGATGTTCAACGCCCTCGAAGAGCTGTTCACGCCCGGCCGGGCGCACACCGAGGAGGAGCGCAACCGCCTCGAACTGGTCGTCCAGGACGCCGGCGACTCCGATCCGGGCCGGGGGCCGGTGGACCTGGCCTCCGGCCGCGTGCTGATCCGGCCGCCCCGGAGCGGTACGGCCTGAGCCGCGGCCGGTTCGGCAGGCCCGGCCGGACCTGCCTCGTCCCCGCCCATCCGCCGGGCCCGCCGCGTCCACCGGCCCGCGGGCTGCGGTTCACCTACTCCGGCCCTCAGCGCGCGTGTTCCGGATCGGGCTCCGCGAACATCCGCATCCGGTGGGCGAAGGCCGCCGCCTCCCCGCGCCCGGACACCCCGAGCTTGGCCAGGATGTTCGAGACATGGACGCTGACGGTCTTCGGGGAGATGAACAGCTCGCCGGCTATCGCGCGGTTGCTGTGCCCCGCCGTCACCAGCCGCAGGACGTCCCGCTCCCGTGGGGTCAGCCCCAGCTCGGTGGCCGGGTCGCACGCTTCCCGGGGGGCGGGGACGGCGGCTTCCGCCGGGGCCTCCGGTCCGGCGTCGGGCAGCGTGAGCCGGGCCCGGCGGGCGAGTACGGCGACGTCCTCGCGGAGCGGGCGGGCGCCGAGCCGCAGCGCGGTGGCGTGCGCCCGCGCCAGCAGACCGGCGGCCGTCCTCCGGGCCTCCTCGCGGCGCTCCTCGCGCATCTGCCGGCCGGGGCCCTCGTGGGGACCGGTGGCGCCGAGGAGCGCCTCGGCCCAGCGGAACCCCAGACAGGCGGAGACATACGGATAGCCGTACGGCTCGAAGGCCCGTACCGCCTCCTCCCACAGGACGGGGGCGTGCCGGCCCCGGGCACGGGCCAGTTCGGCGTCGAACCTCCGGGACCAGGCGGCCCAGAGCGGTGAGCGGTGTGCGACGCCCCGGGCGGCGAGCCGCAGCCGCTCGACCAGCTCCCGGTCGGCCGCCTCGTCGGTGCCGGGCAGCCCGCGGCTGTCGGCGGCCATCGCGGCACCGGCCACCAGGAGCTGCCAGACGTACGGCTCCTGGCCGAGCAGGGGCAGCAGGTTGAGCGCGCAGTCGAGCGCGGCGCGGGCCTCGCCGAACCGCCCGGCGGCCGCCGCCCGGCGTATCTCGGCCTCGGCGAGCGGCAGTTCGTACTGCGGCTCCATGTCGTTCCGGCCGAGGTGGGAGCGGCAGGCGGCGATGAGTCCGGGCACCCGGTCGTACGCGCCCCGGTCCAGGGCGAGACCGGCATCGTGCAGCGCGATCGAGGCGAGCGAACGGGAGCTGTGGACCCGGCCGCGGTACTCGTCGAGCACGGCGGCGGCCTCGTCCCACTCGCCCAGGGCGAGCAGCGCCTCGGCGAGGTTGCCCGCCGTGAAGGCGGCGGCGTTGTGCAGGCCGTGCCGGTGCAGTACGGCGATGCCCTGCCGGGCCGCCTCGACGGCCTCCGCCGAACGCCCCGCCTTGTGCAGCAGGTCGACGAGATTGCCGTGCACCCGCCCCAGTACCCGGGGGAAGGGGCGCCGGTCCACCTCCTCGCGGACGGCGTACATCTCGGCGATGCCCCGTTCCTCCTCGCCGGCACCGGCCCGCAGCCAGGCGAGCGTCACCCGGCCGGAGAGCCGCACCTCCTCGGCGCCCACCAGCCCGGCCAGTTCCACGGCGCGCTCGGCCAGCGGCAGGGTGTCGGTGTCGGAGACGTGCATGCTGTGCCAGGTGGCGGCGAGCGCCAGGACGTCGGCGTGCACGGCGGACGGCGGCAGGCCGCGGACCAGCTCCTGGGCCCGGGCGATCTCGGCCCAGCCGTCCCCGCGGCCCATGCCCGTCATCAGCTTGGAGCGCTGCATCCAGAACCAGGCGGCCCGGACCGGGTCCTGCCGCTCGTCGACCAGCTTCAGCGCCTTCTTCGCGAGAGTCAGGGCGCGTTCCAGGGATTCGTCCCACCGAGCGGCCACCACGGCCTCGGCGAGCAGGTCGAGGAAGTGCGGGTGGCAGCCGGGCCGCTCCGGTTCGCAGCCGCAGGAGGGGTAGGACTCGGGGTACCCCAGCTCCGGCAGCTGTTCCCGCTGCTCGGCCGGGACCTCGTCCCACAGCTCCATGGCCCGTTCCAGCAGCTTCAGCTTCTCGGCGTACGCGTGCCGGCGGCGGGCCTCGCCGGCCGCGGCGAGCACCGCGGGCAGGGCCTTGGCCGGTTCGTGCGCCCGGTACCAGTAGCCGGCGAGCCGGGCGGCCCGCTCCTCGGCGCGCACCAGCGAGGGATCGGCCTCCAGCGCCTCGGCGTACCGGCGGCTGAGGCGGGAGCGTTCTCCGGGCAGCAGATCGTCGAGGATCGCCTCGCGCAGCAGGGCGTGCCGGAAGCGGTAACCGTCGCCCTCGTCCGTGGGGACCAGGACGTTGGCCCCCACGGCGACGCGCAGGGCCTCGATGAGTTCGTCGTCGTCCGCGCCCGTCACGGCGGCGAGCAGGGCGTACTCGACGGTGGTGTTGCGGGCCGCGGTGCGGACGATGCGCTGGGCGGGCTCGGGCAGCGCCTCGACCCGGACCAGCAGCAGGTCGCGCAGGGAGTCGCTGAGGCCGCAGGAGGCGTAGTCGCTGGTGGCCAGCTCCTCGACGAAGAACGGGTTGCCCTCGGAGCGCTCGAAGATCTCGTCGGCGAGGCGGCGGTCCGGTTCGCTGCCGCGGATGCCGGTGAGCTGGCGGCGCACCTCCTCGCGGCTGAGCCGGGGGAGTTCGATGCGGCGGACGGTGCGCAGCCGGTCCTGCTCGGCGATGAAGGGGCGCAGCGGATGGCGGCGGTGGATGTCGTCGGCGCGGTAGCTGGCGAGCAGGACGAGCCGGGAGCTCTGCAGGGAGCGGAAGAGATAGCCGAGCAGTTCGCGGGTGGAGCGGTCGGCCCAGTGCAGGTCCTCGATGACGACGACCAGGGTGCGGTCGACCGCGAGCCGCTCCAGAAGCTGGGCGGTGACTTCGAACAGCCGGGCCCGGCCCTCCTGGTCGTGGCTCTCCCGGGCTCCGATGCCGTACCCGGCGGCGGCGTGGGCGCCGTTCGTGTGCGGGCTGCCGCCGTGCACACCGGGGCGGGCGGGGGTTCGGGCGGCGCCATGTCGGGGAGCAGCCGCGCGAGGTCGGGCTCGCGGCGGCGGCGGCCCGTTCGAGATCGGCGCCGAGCTGCCGGTGGAGGGCGCGCAGAGCCGTGGCGAAGGGCGCGAACGGCAGTCCGTCCGCGCCCAGTTCGAGACAGCCCCCCACGGCGGTGACGGCTCCCTCCCGCCGGGCGAGGGCGAGGAACTCCTCCAGCAACCGCGTCTTGCCCACTCCGGCCTCACCGCCGACGAGGAGGGTCTGCGGTTCTCCGGCGGCGGCGCGGGAGAGTGCGCCGGTGAGCGTGGCCAGCTCGCCGGCGCGGCCGACGAACACGGGGCTGATGGCGGTGACTTCCACGCCGTACAGCATCGCACCGGGGTCCGACATCGGGGCACCGCTTTTCCCGCCGGGGCGCCGGTCAGGCGCGGTGGGCGAGGGCGGATCCGCCCGGCCGCCGGGTGCCGGACGCGGCCGGACGCCCGCCGCCCGGGGAGGGGGCGTCCCGGTCGCCGCCGGGACGGCCGGAGCGGCGCGCGGCCCGGCGGGCGGAGCGGCGGGCGCTGAGGACCTGCCGGACGAGCCGGCGCTCGGCGGCCTCCCGGAGCAGTTCCGCCTGCTGGATCCGGTGGAGTTCGTAGTCGAACATGTGTGGCTCCCCGTTCGAGGGTTCGGTGGTGTGCCTCCACCCTCGTTCTCCGGGGAGCCCCCCGCATCGGGACGCTGCCCGATCTTTGCCGGGACGGGAGCCTTAGGCCGCGTGGTCCCGCGGCCCCGGCGGATGCGGCCGTCGTCTCCGCCTAGGGCATCGTGCCGGGTGCGGCGGGCCCGGCGACCACGGAGGTCCTCCCGGCCGGTACGGGAACGGCCGTGTCGGCGGGGTGCCGCGGGCCGGGGATGCCCGGTTCCGGCACCGGCGGGGTCTCCGGTGTGCCGGGGCCCCGCGGCTCGTCGGGCTGCCGGGGCCCGTCCTCGCCCGGACCGCCCGGGCCCTCCGGCCCTTCCGGCCCCTCCGGCTCGTGCGCCCCGTCCTCCGCGTGCTCCTCGTCGTCCGGTGCCTCGATGCTGATCCGGGGCAGCAGCCGGTCCAGCCACCGCGGCAGCCACCAGTTGACGCCGCCGAGCAGGTGCATCAGCGCCGGCACCAGCAGGGTGCGCAGGATGAAGGCGTCGAGGGCGACGGCCGCGGCGAGCCCGATGCCGAACATCGCGATGATCCGGTCGCCGGTGAGGACGAAGGACCCGAAGACGGCGATCATGATGACGGCGGCGGAGTTGATCACCCGGCTCGTCTCGGCGAGCCCGACCCGGACCGAGCGGCGGTTGTCCCCGGTCCGGCGCCACTCCTCGTACATCCGGCTGACCAGGAAGACCTGGTAGTCCATGGAGAGCCCGAAGAGCACCGACACCATGATCACCGGCAGGAAGGGCTCGATCGGCCCCCCGGCGCCGAGACCCAGCAGCTCGCTCCCCCAGCCCCACTGGAAGACCGCGGTGACGATCCCCAGGGACGAGGTGACGGCCATGACGTTCATCAGCGCGGCCTTCAGCGGTATGCCGACGCTGCGGAAGGCGAGGAGCAGCAGCAGGCTGCCGGAGGCGATGACGGTGCCGATGAAGAGCGGCAGCTTGGCCGTGATGACGGAGGCGAAGTCGTCGTAGCCGGCGGTGGGGCCGCCGACGTGGGTACGCAGGCCGGTGCCGTCCTGGGCCTCGGGCAGCACGTCGCCGCGGAGCCGCTCGACGAGCTCGGAGGTGGCGGTGTCCTGCGGGGAGGTCTCGGGGACGACGGTGATGACGCCCGTGCCGCCGTCGCGGTCGGTGGTCGCGCCGGTGACGGCGGCGACGCCGTCGGTGGCCCGCAGCTCGCCGGGGAGCCGGTCGAAGGCGGCCCGGTCGGCGGGGCCGCCGATCTCCGAGACCAGGGTCAGCGGGCCGTTGGTGCCGGGACCGAAGCCGTCGGCGAGCAGGTCGTACGCCTGCCGGGTGGTGGAGCCGGCCGGGTGGTTGCCCTGGTCGGAGGTTCCGAGGTGGAGGCCGAGGGCGGGTAGCGCGAGGACCGCCATGACGGCGACCGCCACGGCGCCGAGGATCCGCGGATGCCGCTCCACGAACGCCGACCAGCGGACGGCGAACCCGGTGGCCTGCTCGGGCTCGGGGCCGTGCTCGGCGAGCCGGCGCCGCTCGCGGCGGCCCAGCGCCCGGTGGCCGATCAGCTTCAGCAGGGCCGGCAGCAGGGTGACGGAGGCGGCCACGGCGAGCAGGACGGTCAGCGAGGCGGCGACCGCGACACCGTTGAGGAACTCCAGCCGCAGGACGAGCATGCCGAGCAGCGCGATGAAGACCGTGCCGCCCGCGAAGACGACGGCACGCCCGGAGGTGGCCACCGCCCGGGTCGCGGCCTCGGTGACGGACAGACCCCGGCGCAGGCCGCGGCGGTGCCGGGTGACGATGAACAGCGCGTAGTCGATGCCCACGCCGAGGCCGACGAGCAGCCCGAGCATGGGGGCGAAGTCGGCGACCGGCATCAGATGTCCGAGGAGGCCGATGCCGAGATAGCCGGTGCCCACGCTGACCAGGGCGGTCGCCAGGGGCAGGGCCATCGCGGCGAGCGAGCCGAAGGCCAGGAGGAGGACGACGGCGGCCACGGCCAGTCCGACGAACTCGGCGGTGTGGCCCCCGGTCTCGCCGGGCTTGGCGATGGCGGAGCCGCCGGTCTCGACCCGCAGTCCGCTCTCCTCCACGGCCCCGGAGTCCCCGGAGGCTCCACCGGATCCGGCGGCCTCGGCGGGCCCGGGGGACTCGGCGGCCTCGGCGGCCTCGGCGGTGGCCACGAGCCGCTCGGCCTGAGCCGCTCCGGTCTCGCCGGAGGCGGCGTCGAAACCGACGGTGGCGTAGGCGGTCCGGCCGTCGGGGCTGATGCGGCCGGTGTCGGCGGGGCCGTAGGGGCCGCTGACGGAGGTGACGCCGGGGAGGCCGGCGATCTCGTCGAGGGTCTCGGTCATCCGCTCCTCGACCGCTTCGGCCCGTACGGTCCCGCGGTCGGTGTGCCAGACCACGGTGGCGCGGTCACCGCCCTGCCCGGGGAAGTTCTTCTCCATCAGGGCCGCGGCCCGTCCGGATTCGGTGCCGGGGATCTCGTAGTCGTCCGAGAAGGCGGAGCCGGCCAGGGTGGAGGCGACGGCCGTCCCTCCGAGGGCGAGCAGCCAGAGCAGGATGACGACGAAACGGCGCCGGATGCACCAGCGGGCCAGAGCGGCCATGTGGAGGAACTCCCTGGGTGCGGGGACAGCGCCGATCGGAGCGGATAACACCCCAAAGAGCACTGGATGGGCGTTTTCCACTCTCACAGGAGAGGGAGATCAACAGGGCCTCTGTGCGGGAACTCACAGGGGTGCGGTGAACCGGGTCACACAGCTCCGACCAGGGAATACGCCGACCGGCGGGGCGGCCGGGACCGGACGCCGCGGGCCGGCGGCGCGCTGGGAAGGCGGCACGGCGAAGGGGCACACGACGAGGGCGCACCACGGGGGGCGCACGACGGAGGGGCGGCCCTCCTCTCGGGAGAACCGCCCCTCACCGGACGCCGCCGGGCGGGACCTGGCCGGGGCCGGGCGTCCCGTCAGTCCTGCGGAGCCAGCCGTTCCAGGATCAGCTCGCGGACCCGCGCCGCGTCCGCCTGGCCCCGGGTGGCCTTCATGACCGCGCCGACCAGCGCGCCCGCCGCCGCGACCTTTCCGCCGCGGATCTTGTCGGCGATGGCCGCGTTGCCCGCGATGGCCTCGTCGACCGCCGCGCCGAGCGCGCCCTCGTCCGAGACGACCTTCAGGCCGCGCTTCTCGACGACCGCGTCCGGGTCGCCCTCACCGGCCAGCACACCCTCGATGACCTGGCGGGCCAGCTTGTCGTTGAGCGAGCCCTCCGCGACGAGCGCCGAGACCCGGGCGACCTGCTCCGGGGTGATCGGCAGGGCCGTCAGCTCGACGCCGTCCTCGTTGGCCCGGCGCGCCAGCTCGCCCATCCACCACTTGCGGGCCTGGTCGGCCGGGGCGCCCGCCTCGATCGTGGCGAGGATCGGCCCGATCGCGCCGGCGTTGAGCACCGACCGCATCTCGTGGTCGTTCAGGCCCCACTCGGCCTTGAGCCGCTGCCGCCGCAGCCGCGGCAGCTCGGGCAGGACGGCCCGCAGCTCCTCGATCCACTCCTTCGCCGGGGCGATCGGCACCAGGTCGGGCTCGGGGAAGTAGCGGTAGTCCTCCGCCTCCTCCTTGACCCGGCCGGGGGTCGTGGAGCCGTCGTCCTCGTGGAAGTGGCGGGTCTCCTGGACGATCGTGCCGCCGGCGGAGAGCACCGCGGCGTGCCGCTGGATCTCGAACCGGGCGGCCCGCTCGACGCTGCGCAGCGAGTTGACGTTCTTCGTCTCGGAGCGGGTGCCGAAGGTCTTCGTGCCGTGCGGGCGCAGCGACAGGTTGACGTCGCAGCGCATCTGGCCCATCTCCATCCGGGCCTCGGAGACGCCGAGGGCCCGGATGAGCTCGCGCAGCTCGGCGACGTACGCCTTGGCGACCTCGGGGGCCCGCTCGCCGGCGCCCTCGATCGGCTTGGTGACGATCTCGATCAGCGGGATGCCGGCCCGGTTGTAGTCCAGGAGGGAGTGGACGGCGCCGTGGATGCGGCCGGTCGCGCCGCCGACGTGGAGGGACTTGCCGGTGTCCTCCTCCATGTGGGCGCGCTCGATCTCCACCCGGAAGACCTCCCCGTCCTCCAGTTCGACGTCCAGATGGCCGTTGAAGGCGATCGGCTCGTCGTACTGGGAGGTCTGGAAGTTCTTCGGCATGTCCGGATAGAAGTAGTTCTTCCGCGCGAAACGGCACCAGGGGGCGATCTCGCAGTTGAGCGCGAGGCCGATCCGGATGGCCGACTCGACGCCGGTCGCGTTGACGACCGGCAGCGAGCCGGGCAGGCCGAGGCAGGTCGGGCAGGTCTGCGCGTTGGGCTCGGCGCCCAGGGCGGTGGAGCACCCGCAGAACATCTTGGTGGCGGTGCCGAGCTCGACATGGACCTCCAGGCCCATGACGGGGTCGTAGGACGCGAGAGCGTCCTCGTACGACACCAGTTCAGTGACGGTCACGGACTCTTCCCTCTCAGCCCAGCAGGACGTCGTCGTCGCCGAGGCGGCGCAGCTCGCGGACGAGGACGGCCACACCGGTGACGATGGCGGCGGCGGAGACCACCGCGTCGGCGAGCATCAGCGTGTCGTTCTCGCTCCGGGCGGTCTTCACCTGCTTCAGCACGCTCACGGCGCCGAAGAGTGTGGTGCCGATGGACAGATAGGTACCGGCCCGGGACTTCTTGAAGCCCTTGGCCTTGGAGAAACTGCTCATAGTGCGGGTGCCTCCTCCAGCAGCGGGTGCCCCCAGCGGGCGGTGAGCGCGGCCTCGACCGCGGCGCCGACCCGGTAGAGCCGGTCGTCGGCCATGGCGGGCGCGATGATCTGCAGGCCCACCGGGAGCCCGTCCTCCGGCGCCAGGCCGCAGGGCAGGGACATGGCGGCGTTGCCGGCCAGGTTCGTCGGGATGGTGCACAGGTCGGCGAGGTACATGGCCATCGGGTCGTCCGCCCGCTCGCCGATCGGGAAGGCGGTGGTCGGGGAGGTCGGCGACACCAGCACGTCGACCTGCTCGAACGCCTTCTCGAAGTCCCGCGTGATGAGGGTGCGGACCTTCTGCGCGGAGCCGTAGTACGCGTCGTAGTAGCCGGAGCTGAGCGCGTAGGTGCCGAGCATGATGCGGCGCTTGACCTCGGCGCCGAAGCCCGCCTCACGGGTGAGGGCGGTGACCTCCTCGGCGGAGCGGGTGCCGTCGTCGCCGACGCGCAGGCCGTAGCGCATGGCGTCGAAGCGGGCCAGGTTGGACGAGCACTCCGAGGGGGCGATCAGGTAGTACGCGGCGAGCGCCTTGTCGAAGGAGGGGCAGGAGATCTCGGTGATCTCGGCGCCCAGTTCGCGCAGCAGTTCCACGGACTCCGTGAAGCGCTGCATCACGCCGGCCTGGTAGCCCTCGCCGGCGAACTCCTTGACGACGCCGACCCGCAGGCCCTTCACATCGGCGCTGCGGGCGGCCTCGACCACGGGCGGGACCGGCCGGTCGATGGACGTCGAGTCCAGCGGGTCGTGCCCGGCGATCGCCTCGTGCAGCAGGGCCGCGTCCAGGACCGTGCGGGCGCAGGGGCCGCCCTGGTCGAGGGAGGAGGAGAAGGCCACCATGCCGTAGCGGGAGACGGCGCCGTAGGTCGGCTTGACGCCGACGGTGCCGGTCATGGCGGCGGGCTGGCGGATGGAGCCGCCGGTGTCCGTGCCGATGGCCAGCGGGGCCTCGTACGCGGCGAGCGCGGCCGCGGAGCCGCCGCCGGAGCCGCCGGGGATCCGGGTGAGGTCCCAGGGGTTACCGGTGGGGCCGTAGGCGCTGTTCTCGGTGGAGGAGCCCATCGCGAACTCGTCCATGTTGGCCTTGCCGAGGACGACGATGTCCGCGTCCCTGAGGCGCTTCACCAGCGTCGCGTCGTACGGCGGCAGCCAGCCCTCCAGGATCCTGGAGCCGACGGTGGTGGGGACGCCCTCGGTGGTGAAGATGTCCTTGAGGGCCAGCGGGACGCCGGCGAGCGGGCCGAGCGCCTCGCCGCGCTCGCGCTTCTCGTCGACGGCGCGGGCCCGGGCCAGCGCGCCCTCGCGGTCGACGTGGAGGAAGGCGTTCACCTTCTCGTCGACGGCCTCGATCCGGGCCAGATGGGCCTCGGCCACCTCGACGGCGGTGAGGGTGCCGGAGGCGATGGCGGCCGCGGTCTGTGCCGCGGTCAGCCTGGTCGGGTCGGTCATGGTCAGTCCTCCCCCAGGATCTGCGGCACCTTGAAACGCTGCTGCTCCTGCGCGGGGGCTCCGGAGAGCGCCTGCTCGGGGGTGAGTGACGGGCGGACCTCGTCGGCGCGCATGACGTTCGTCAGCGGCAGGGGGTGCGAGGTCGGCGGTACATCCTCGTCGGCAACATCGGAAACGCGGGCGACCGCGCCGATGATCACGTCGAGCTGTCCGGCGAAGTGGTCGAGCTCTTCGTCCTTCAGCTCAAGACGTGACAGCCGGGCGAGGTGGGCGACCTCCTCGCGCGTGATGCCAGGCATTCAGCGATCCTCAGGGTTTGGTGTGTGGGTTATCCGCCCAATCCTATGGCGGTCGGCGGGTCCGGGGCGAAACCCCTTGGCGCGGGCCGCCGGACGGTGCCCGCGGGCCGGGTGCGGC
The DNA here is from genome assembly GCF_020982505.1 of Streptomyces sp. MNU89. NCBI lineage: Bacteria > Bacillati > Actinomycetota > Actinomycetes > Kitasatosporales > Streptomycetaceae > Streptomyces > Streptomyces sp. MNU89. The sequence continues at coordinate 2,188,018 of NZ_JAJKLL010000001.1, forward strand.
AGGGCGCTCCGGGCGGGTGACCGGTGCCGCCGGTGGCCCGGTGGCCGGTGTGTCAGGTGACCCGTTGTTCCGAGGGGCGGTCGGCGCCCTCCGGCGGCGCGCTCCTCGTTGCCGGGCGGCCGAGGCCCTGCGCGGGGCGGGGCACTCCGTCCGTTCCGGGGTGGGCGCGGGAGCGGGGCCGCGGCCAACTCGGGGCGGAGGGACTCCGGGCGGGCCGGTTCCGTACGGTGCGGCTCGGGGCGCGCCGGTTCGGGGCGGGCCGGGTCGTGGCGCGGCGGCTCGGGCGGGCCGGTTCCCTGCGGGCGGGAGGCTCCGCGCGGAGGGAGGACTCGGACCGCACCGGCAACTCCGGGCGGACCGGCTCGGAGCGGACGGTCGGCTCGCCGCGCTGCCAGCCGCTCTCGCCCCGCAGCCGCAGCCAGGCCGTGGTCTCGTCCGGCGGCATCGCGGCGGCGACCAGCCAGCCCTGCACGGCGTCGCAGCCGAGGTCCCGCAGCCGTTCCCAGGTCTCGTCGTCCTCCACGCCCTCGGCGACGACGAGCAGTCCGAGGGAGTGGGCGAGGTCGACGGTGCAGCGGACGATCTCGGCGTCCTCGTTGTCGACGGCGAGCCGGGCCACGAAGGACCGGTCGATCTTGAGCTCGCTGACCGGCAGCCGGCGCAGGTGCACCAGCGAGGAGTAGCCGGTGCCGAAGTCGTCGAGGGACATCTTGACGCCGTGCCCGGTGAGCCCGGCCAGGGTGTCCGCGGCACGTTGCGGGTCCTCCAGCAGGACGTGCTCGGTGATCTCCAGCTGGAGCGCGGACGGGGGGACGCCGTGCCGGGCGAGCCGGGCGGCGACCGAGCCGGCGAAGCCGGGGGTGTGCACGTCGCGCGGCGAGACGTTCACGGCGACCGGCACCATGAGGCCCTTCCGGCGCCAGGCGGCGACCTGGCGGAGGGCGGTCTCCAGGACGTACTCGGTCAGATGGGGCATCAGGCCGGAGGACTCGGCGATGGCGATGAACTCGTCGGGGCTGACCCGGCCGCGCTCCGGGTGCACCCAGCGCACCAGCGCCTCCAGCCCCCGCACCCGGCCGTCGAAGCCCACCTTCGGCTGGTAGTGCAGTTCGACGTCGCCCGCGTCCAGGGCGCGGCGCAGATCGCCGAGGAGTCCCAGCCGGTCGGGGGTGTTGCCGTCACGTTTTGCCTCGTAGACCTCGCAGCCGCTGCGGTCCCGCTTGGCCTGGTACATCGCCACGTCGGCGCGGCGCAGCAGGTCCTCGGCGTCCAGGGCGTGGTCGGGGAAGACGGCGACGCCGGCGCTGGCCTCCAGGACGAGGGTCAGCCCGTCGAGGTCGAGCGGCGAGCCGAGTTCGCCGACGAGCTGGCGGGCCGTGCGCTGGGCGCTGGTCGTCGAGTCGGCGACGGGCAGCAGGACGGCGAACTCGTCGCCGCCGAGGCGGGCGGCCTCGGCGCCGGGCGGCAGGGCGAGCTTGAGCCGCTCGGCGATCTGCAGCAGCAGCCGGTCGCCCGCGAGGTGGCCGAGGGTGTCGTTGACGGAGCGGAAGCGGTCGAGGTCGATCAGGACCAGCGCGGCGCGGGCGCCGACGCGCTCGGCGTCGTCCAGCGCGGACCAGGTGCGCTCCAGCAGCCACTGGCGGTTGGGCAGGCCGGTGAGCGGGTCGCGCAGTTGCTCCTCGGCGCGGGCGCGTGCGATCCACAGGGTGGAGTCGAGGGCGATCAGCGGAACGGAGAAGAGCGGGAGGAGGACGGGCATCTCGACGGCGACCACGCAGATCAGCGGGGCGATGCCGAGCAGGGCGACGCCGACGAGCGCCTGCCGGACGAGGGCCGTCCGGGCGGCGCTGGGCAGGCCGTGGGTGCGGGGGGCCAGGCAGTACCAGAGGAGGACGCGGGTCACCAGGAGGTAGCTCAGGGCGGCCAGCACGAGTTCGGGCAGGACGAGGACGCCCCACTCGGAGGGCTCCCAGGGCCGTTCCACCGAGGGGGAGACACCGAAAGCGGCGAGCACCAGGGCGGCGGCTCCGATGCCGAGGATGTCGACGGAGCCGTGGAGCAGCCCCTGTCTCCAGCGCTGGTGCCGGGCGGCGCTGACCAGGACGACCACGGCGAGGCTCACCAGGACGGCCGGTACCCAGCCGTAGAGCAGCAGCACGGCGAGCGTGAGGGCGGCGCCGGAACCGGTGCCGCCCCACCAGCGGTCGCGGCCGAGCGCCACGAGATGGCCCACGATGACGCCGGTCAGGACCGCGAGGGACCAGCCGGCGGCGCCGGAGGGGAACAGCGCCCTCCCGCCCAGCAGCACCCGGCAGACGCCGGCGGCCAGCGCGCACGCGGCCACGGCGACCGTGGCCGTCGGCAGCAGCGCGGGCGCGGTGGCCCGGCGTCCCCCTGACGCCGAGTCAGCGCTGTCGGTCGGTTTCATTCCCGTCCTCTCACAGCCGGCGGTGCCCGCCCCCGTCCGGGCCGGTCCGGGGTGGATCGTGAGCCGGACGCCCGGTGACACCGGTCGCGGTACCGTCGCCCACGAGTTCCCACCACACGGCCCCGCACGGCGGGCGCACACCCTCAACAGTAGGCTGCCCGGCGCCCGGACGGGCAGCGATCCGCAGCGGTTGCCCGAATGCGGACCAGGCACACCGAAGCGTCTGGTATGCGCCGAACGGGTGTCATGTGACGGCTACTCGGCGGATGTCTGTGCGACTTCACGGGCCGCGTCGGGACCTTGTTCGAGCAGAACGGCGAACCCCTCCTCATCCAGCACGGGGACCTTGAGCTGGACCGCCTTGTCGTGCTTGGAGCCGGGGTTGTCACCTACCACGACGAAGGCCGTCTTCTTGGAAACGGAACCGGTGACCTTCGCCCCGCGGATCTGCAACGCCTCTTTCGCGCCATCTCTTGTGTGCGAGGAGAGCGTGCCCGTGACGACGACGGTGAGTCCCTCCAGCGGACGGGGGCCCTCGTCCCGGCCGGATTCCTCCGCCATCCGCACCCCGGCGGCCCGCCACTTCTCCACGATCTCGCGGTGCCAGTCCTCGGCGAACCACTGCTTGAGCGAGGCGGCTATGGTCGGCCCGACGCCCTCGACGGCCGCCAGCTCCTCCTCGTCCGCCTCGGCGATCCGGTCCAGCGAGCGGAACTCGCGGGCCAGCGCCTCGGCCGCGACGGGGCCCACATGGCGGATGGACAGGCCCGTGATGATCCGGGCCAGCGGGCGTTCCTTGGCCGCGGCGATGTTCTCCAGCATGGCGAGGGTGTTCTTCTTCGGCTCACCCTTCTGGTTGGCGAAGAAGGTGACGACCTTGGGCTCGCCGGTCTTCGGGTCCCTCTTCGGCAGCCCGGTGTCCGGGTCGAGGACGTGCGACTTGATCGGCAGCAGCTGCTCCACCGTCAGGTCGAAGAGGTCGCCCTCGTCGCGCAGCGGCGGCTCGGCCGGCTCCAGCGGCTGGGTGAGCGCGGTGGCCACCACATAGCCGAAGTTCTCGATGTCCAGCGCCTTGCGGCCCGCCAGGTAGAACACGCGCTCGCGGAGCTGCGCGGGGCAGGCGCGGGCGTTGGGGCAGCGGAGGTCGATGTCGCCCTCCTTCATGGGGCGCAGCGGCGTGCCGCAGTCGGGGCACTCGGCGGGCATCACGAACTCCCGCTCGCTGCCGTCCCGCAGGTCCGTCACCGGGCCGAGGATCTCCGGGATGACGTCCCCGGCCTTGCGCAGCACGACCGTGTCCCCGATGAGGACGCCCTTGGCCTTGACCACCTCCTGGTTGTGGAGGGTGGCGAACTCGACCTCCGAGCCGGCGACGGTGACCGGCTCGACCACGGCGTACGGCGTGACCCGCCCCGTGCGGCCGACGCCCACCCGGATGTCCACCAGCTTGGTGTTCACCTCCTCGGGCGCGTACTTCCAGGCGATGGCCCAGCGCGGCGCGCGCGAGGTGGAGCCCAGCCGGCCCTGCAGGGGCACCTCGTCGACCTTGACGACGACGCCGTCGATCTCGTGCTCCACGGAGTGGCGGTTCTCGCCGTAGTACGCGATGAACTCGCGGACCCCGGCGAGGGAGTCCACCACCTTCGCGTGCGGGGTGGTGGGCAGGCCCCAGGCGCTCAGCAGGTCGTACGCCTGCGACAGCCGGTCGATGGAGAAGCCCTCGCGGGCGCCGATGCCGTGCACCACCATGTGGAGCGGGCGGCTGGCGGTGATCTTGGGGTCCTTCTGCCGGAGCGAGCCGGCGGCGGCGTTCCGGGGGTTGGCGAACGGCGGCTTGCCGGCCTCCACCAGCCGGGCGTTGAGCTCGGTGAACCGCTCCATCGGGAAGAAGACCTCCCCGCGGATCTCCACCAGCTCCGGGATGTTCTCCCCGCTCAGCCGCTCGGGGACGTCCGCGATGGTGCGGACGTTGGGCGTGATGTCCTCGCCGGTGCGGCCGTCGCCGCGGGTGGCGGCCCGGGTGAGCCGGCCGTGCTCGTACGTGAGGTTGACGGCGAGGCCGTCGATCTTGAGCTCGCAGAGGAAGTGATAGTCCGTGCCGTCCAGCTCGCGCGCGATGCGGTCGCCCCAGGACTCCAGCTCCTCGTCGTCGAAGGCGTTGTCCAGGCTGAGCATCCGCTCGCGGTGCTCGACTTCGGTGAACTCCGTCTCGTACGCCCCGGACACCTTCTGGGTGGGCGACTCGGGGGTGCGCAGCTCCGGGTGTTCCTCCTCCAGCGCCTCCAGGGAGCGCAGCAGCCGGTCGAACTCGGCGTCGCTGACGACCGGGGCGTCCTTCACGTAGTAGCGGAAGCGGTGCTCCTCGACCTCCTCCGCCAGCCGCTGGTGCCGCTCCCGGGCCTCCGGGGGCACCGTCGATCCCGTCTCCGCGACCGCCTGCACCGCCTGCTCTTCACCGGCCACCGTGCCGTCCTCCCGTCGCCGCCGTACGCCGCCCGCCCTGTGCGGTCGCCGCCTCTTCCCGCCGTGCCGTCATGCGCCGTGCCGTGGTGCCGCCCGGGCCGTCGCGCCGTCCTTCCCCGTACCGCTCGACCGTCCCCCGCACCGCGCCGCGGCCGTCACTCTGGGTTGTCCGCGAGCGACCTCGCCGCCCGGGCGCAGTGCGCCAGCGCCGAGCGCGCGTAGGCCGGTGAGGCACCGGCGAGACCGCACGACGGGGTGACCGCCACGGATGTGGCGAGACTCCCCGGCGACAGCCCCAGCCTGCGCCACAGCGTTCTGACACCCATGACACTAAGGGCAGGGTCTGACAACGCGGTGTCGGTGCCCGGCACGACTCCGGCGAAGAGCGCCGTCCCTCCCTCCACTGCTTCCCCGATCGACTCCTCGTCACGCTCGGTGAGCAGCGAGAAATCGAACGAGATGCCCGTGGCCCCCGCCCGCCGCAGCAGCGCGAAGGGCACCTCGGGCGCACAGGAGTGCACGATCACCGGCGCGCCACCGGCCGCCGCGAACACCTCGCGGAGCGCCCCCTCGACGACGGCCCGGTCCACGGCGTTGTAGGTGCGGTAGCCGCTGGCCGACCGCACCCGCCCGCTCAGCACCCGGGTCAGCGACGGCTCGTCCAGCTGGAGCACCACCTCGGCGCCGGGCACCCGCCGCCGCACCTCGGCGAGATGGCCGCGCAGTCCTTCGGCGAGCGAGGCGGCCAGGTCGCAGCAGGCCCCGGCGTCGCTCAGCACCGCCTCGCCGCCGCGCAGTTCCAGCCCCGTCGCTAGCGTCCACGGGCCGACGGCCTGCACCTTCAGCGGGCCCTCGAACCCCTGGGTGAACTCCTCCAGCGCGTCGAGGTCCTCCCCCATCCAGGAGCGGGCGCGCCGGGTGTCGCGGCCCGGGCGGTCGCTCAGCCGCCAGCCGCTGGGCTCGACGTGCGCGTACAGCTCGGCCAGCAGCCCGATGGTGCGGCCCAGCATGTCGGCGCCCGGACCGCGGGCCGGCAGCTCCGGCAGATGCGGGAACGCCTCCAGCGATCCGGTGACCGTCTTCGCCGCCTCGCGCGCGTCCCCGCCCGGCATGGACCCGACCCCGGTCGCGGCCGCCGTACCCCAGATGAACCTGCTCTTCTCGCTCACGCGGTGAAGCGTACGAGACGACCCCTCGCGCGACGGGGAGCCCGGGGCGGGCAGCGGGGCGCGTGGGCACCGGTTCGGGCCCGGCGGCGACTGCGTCACCGGGGCGGGGCCGTGCGGACGGACGGCCCGGTGCGGGGCCCGGAGCGGACAGCCCCGCACGGCACGGCGTCCGGCGCTCAGTGGCCGGGGCGCACCGACAGGTCGGTGATCTCCGCGTCCCGGGGCAGGGTGAGCGCCGTGACGACGGTGGTGGCGACCGACTCCGCCGCGATCCAGCGCCCCTCCTCGTACGTCTTGCCCTCGTGCTGGTGGACCTTCGCCTGCATGGGCGTGGCGGTGCGGCCCGGGTAGACGGAGGTGACGCGTACGCCGCTGCCGTGTTCCTCGGCGCGCAGGGAGTCCGCGAGCGCCTTCAGCCCGTGCTTGCTCGCGGCGTAAGCGGACCAGTCCGGGTTGGCGCGCAGCCCGGAACCGGAGTTGACGAAGACGACATGGCCGCGGGACAGCCGGAGCTGCGGCAGCAGCAGCCGGGTCAGCTCGGCCGGCGCGACGAGGTTGACGGCGAGCTGCCGGTTCCACGCCTTGGGGGTCAGCTCGCCGACGGTGCCGAGCTCCACCACACCGGCGGAGTGGACGAGCGAGTCCAGTCGCTCCGGCACCTCCTGGTGGCTGAGCGCCCAGGACAGCTTCTCCGGGGCCGCGAGGTCACCGACGAGCATCCGCGCCCCGGGGAACGCCCGTTCCAGCTCCCGGGCCCGCCCGGCGTCCCGCGCCAGCAGCCACAGCTCGTCCCCGCGCTCGTCCAGCCGCCGCGCCACGGCGGCCCCGATGCCCGATCCGGCCCCTGTGATCAGATGTGCAGTCATGGGCCCCAGCTTGCCGCACGGGCGACGCACGGCCGCTCTCCGGCCGCCGGGTCGCCGGGCCGCCGGACCTGCGGGGAAGAAGGAACGCGGCCGGCTTGCTGTCGGAAGACGAGAGCCGGGCGGGACCGCGGCCCGCCTGCTCCCGCCTCGTAGCCCCATAGCCCGTTGCCCGCAGCCCCACACGAAGGAGTCCCCGTGACCGCAGGACACCGCATCACGATCGAACAGGGCACGGCACACGTCCGCGTCACGCACGCCGGGCAGGTGCTGGCCGAGAGCCGCCGCCCGTTGCTGCTCCGCGAGACCGGCTGCCCGGTCCGCTACTACCTCCCGCCGGAGGACGTCCGGACGGACCTCCTCACCCCGTCGGACACCAGCACCCACTGCCCGTTCAAGGGCGACGCCGTGTACTGGTCCCGCCCAGAAGCCCCGGACCTGGTGTGGGCCTACCCGGACCCCAAAACCGAAGTGGCGCAGATCAGGGACCACTTCTGCTTCTACGAGACCGAGGTCGTCACCAGTGACCCGGTCACCGGGGCCCCTGCTCAGCCCCGTTGAGCCCGGCGCTCTCCAGAGTTGGTGATCACGCTCCCGCCAGCAGGACGAACCCGGCGACGGCCCCAATGACGCCAAGCCCCCCGAGGATCCTCAGCGGCATGGTCATACGGATCTGCGGCTCGGCGGTGCCGCCACGGGATGGACCAGAACGTGGTCCCGCCATGGTGATGCCCAGACCGAGCAGGGCCATGCCCACGGAAGCCATCAGCACGGAGAACCCTCTGGTCCAACTGTTCTCGCGGACCCAGCCGCTCGGCGAGTCCCGGACAGCGAGTGTGTCGCCCACGCGCAGGTCGTCATCTCGTCTGTTGGAGTAGGTGCCGAGCACACGGCCATCGTCCGCAGTTATGGGGCCCCTGCAGAGGTAGGGATCACTCCGCGTGCCCGCACCCCCGCAGTACTCGATGCCGGCCTTGCCCGAAGCGCCCACGGGTCCGACACCACAACGGCCGTGCCGGCACTGAGCCACGTGAGGAGCAGCGCGAAAAGCGCTATGACCACACCGAACGGACGGCTGAGCCAGAGATGCGCAGCTCCGCCGGTCTGTGCAAGGTCCCCCATACGCGGGAGCCTAACAATCACCATGCTTTCCAAAAACTGCCTGAACTGCTTCTCACTCGGCCTCGGCAGCAAGGCTCCGACCGCTGGACCGGAGCGCCCGCAGGCCCTCTGTCGGTCGAGGCCAGTGAGAAAGAGTACTGGGCTGCGATCGGCTTCGATGGCCCGGTGGCACGGAGATGACCATATCGAACTGCTAGTTCTTGAGCCGGACTGTAGTGATTTCTATGTCCCCGAGGGCTTGGGATGCCCGGCGGTGTCATCATGCAGAGCGCTGGCCATATTTCCGGAGCGAGAACCACGTCGAATTCACAGAACAACGAGTCTCGCGCGCCCTCTCTGAAAACCTGATCAGGGAGCCTGGCACCAAAATTGAAGGTCACCGCACTACGGGAACGGATGGCAAGATACCCGTCACGGTCCGGCACGAGGAAACCCTCTCGCATAGTTATTGAAGTCCGTTATCTCGGCCACGGTGTCTGCGACTATGGCAGCGAACCAGGATCCGAGACCAACACCAGGGCCACGTTTGGCGCCTCGAGCCATTCCGCGAAGCCCGTAAAAAGCGCTGGCGATTCAGGGCGCCACCAGAATCCCACCTGCCATGAAAATCATTCCGAAGACGATGAAACCCAGGCCCAGGAATCGCATCAGCAGCCCAGTCTCACGTTCACCACGGGGAGAGAACTCTAACATGACTCGCTTTTCATTCACCACACTCGCCCCGTTTTCTTCTCATTCACAAGGTATCGAATGCCAAGAACGACGAAGAGCCCCTCCGATCCCAAAGAATAGGGAAACTCCCCCCACCAGGGAGAGCCCTTCCTTCGCCCAATCACTGTCCCCGGATTGCCACAATGATCGCACCACTTCAACCTTCCGAATGTACGTGTAGGACGGCCCGCCGGATAGGCCAATCACGACACGTCGCCTCCGACTCCCAATTCAATCTCCCACCAGCGGCTCCGGCTCTCCAGCCAGTGAAGAACGCCACCTGGTTACACCTTGTCACCACTACGCCCCCACACCGGCGCGCTGGACCTCTAGGACAATCCCAAAAAATCTGGCAGAACCAAAAGTGTTCCCAAGATAATCCAACCCGCGGCCACCGCCCGAAGCGTTCTCGGGGTGGCGGGTGCCGTACCACTCCACGGGATTAGACGAGCGAAGAAGCCATGAAGCCGGTCCGCACTCTGCTGATAATTCAGCAAAAGAACCCAGCTGGCAACGAAGAAGAAGCTCGCGGTTATCCACATACCGACCATAGAGTGGTCCTTCATTTTCCGCGACTCAACCGGGATGCCCAGATACCGAGGTTGAACTCCCGATGGCGGGCGGCTCGGCGATCAGACCGGTCTCGGCGAGGCAGCCGTCGATCAGATGGGACCGCCACTGGATCTTCTCAGCTTGCGTTTCATGACACGCACGAGGTGGTCGAGGCCAGCGGCGGCGTAGTTGTCCAGCGACCGCTTGATCAAGTAATCACCTGAAGAGTTCAACGAGTTCCACCGCCAAACCTACTGTTCCAATCATGGCAATGCCCGCGCCCACCAGCCGCAAGGTACCTGGGGTGGCAGGCCCCACGAACACGACTCGCGAGAAGTGATCAAAGAGACGATAGGCGACGCCTGCATAATTCATTACGGTTATCCATCCACAGACCGTAAATAGAACGAACAGGACGACAGAGAATATTACTCCGCCTGTTGTCGAACCGGCAGTGAAGACTGCATCACTCACGTTGCAACTGCGACCTCCCGTAACCGGGATCACGTCCCGTGCAGCGAGACTTTTAACGATCACGACTGCATTCTCCGGCGCCGCCTAGTCGGTCGTCCACAGCCGCGCGGACTTCGCTCCAGGGGTCGCGCCGAAGGGATTCCAATGTCTCCCTAGACGTATTCCTGTGCTGCGCGACCCTCATTCTGATCGATTCGTCCACATCGTGAGCGAGGCGCTCACGCCTGTTGCCGTCGGCGTTGCCGTCAGACGGCTGCGCGCCTGAGGGCGGTGGAGTGGGCTTTGGCCGGTGTCCTGCCCGGGTTGGGGTCGGGCATGGTCAGGGGGCCGTACGCTGGCCCGGCAACTCGGGCAGGTCGTTAGCCTGCCCGGAATTTGAACAAGTGGCCCCCCGGCCTTGCCCGACGCGGGCCCCGGCCCGGGGAGGTGGGTAAAAGCGCACGGAGCCGACCGGCCCCACGTCCCGGCCAACTCCCCGCCGTCGTCTCGCCGTCGGCCTGGCGCTCGCCGTGCTGGCGCGTCCGGCTTCCTCCGCGCTTCCGGCACAACGCTGCGCTGTTTCTGCGCGGCCTGGTCGCTGGCCGGCCCGCGGTGGCGGAGCCGAGAGCGGGCCGGGTGGGCGGCCGTGCCGCGCGCGACCCGCGTCAGCGGGTCGCCTTGAGGCATCGTCCGCTGGCGTTGCCGTCAGCGTTGCCGTCGCAAGACGCCAGGCCCCGCCGGAGATCACTCCGGCGGGGCCTGTTTGATCTATTCTCCCAAGAAATGGAGAGGCTCGGATATTAGCCGTACCGCACCAGGCGCTTACCGAATCCTCTGGCTCGGTTCAACCTTTCCGAGTGAAGAAGTATCACTCGCCGGGATTCTATAGGAAGCTGCGAGACTCTCGTCGAAGAACACGATCAGCTCATCGGGCATATACGTGAACCCCTCCCCCTCAGCCGCACCTAGCGCAATAACCAGGCTTGACTTATTGGAGAACCCGAGGCGATACGCCCAGGGTATTTCAGGGCAACCTTCGTTGGGAATGTGCCAGGCAGGGCTGATTTCCACAATATCCGCCCCAAGGAACCTCTCCCAATCGACATGGTTGCTCACGTCGACAGTGTCCCCTGGCAAGTCGGCGTCCGACTCTCCAGGATTCCTAAACTCGATCGCCATCCCCTCGTTGAGACCATCCATCGCCCAGGACAGGGATAGTCCAGCCCCGGTACTCATTACCAGCTCAACGGCCATGTCGACTTCATGAGCACGATCCTCCCTGTGCCCTTCGGGCCAGGTTTCCCCTTGCGGCACCACGTAGCGGACCGCACTCACAGACGCCCCCGCGATCGCACCCCGAAGGTCAGCGAGACCAGCGTCGCCGCGCGCCTTTGCATCCCACGGCTCGATTACCAACATGCCTAGTACCGCCCGAAGTATTGGAACTGTCCATTTGCGTCGAAGGTCGCACCGATCCCGCGCCCACCAGCAGGGTCCGGCATGATATACCGCGTTCCGCCCGCGAAGTTTCCAGAATTGACAGCGGACCTAGTGGTTTGCGGATTGGTCAGAACGTCGTCCAACAAATCCTGCCCGGCAGTCTTCAACTCCTTGCCGGGAACCACAGGAAGATCTCCGCGGTTCATATGCTTCTGGTATTCACGCCCTGCATGAGTCGTCTTCCCCTTTGCTGGACGCATTCCACTCTGCGAAAGCGCATCCAGATCAGGGCAGCCTCCGGAGTTATGCACGAGGACGGGAGTATCGCCCGCCAGCACATAGTACGTGTGGATGTCGTCGATGGTGAGGTCGTGGGTGCGCTGGCGCTGTGTGAAGTGGCGGGTGGCGGTGACGGTTGCGCTGTCGCCGTCGGGGGTCCGGAGGGTGGTGCCGGCCTTCAGATCACCCGCGTCGATCCACCGCGCCTCGGATTCCGACCAGAAGGGGTGGTTCACCGTGGAGATGAGGGAGGCGGGGCCGTCGTCGGTGGTCACCGTCACGTCGACGAAGTTCTTGTCGTCCGCTGTGACGATGGTGACGACCACGACCCGAGTCGTGGTCTCGCCGGTTTCCGGATCGGTGACCACGACCTCGTCGCCGATCTCGACGTCTTCGATGTCCTTGCGCGTACCGTCGGAGAGAAGGACTTGAGTGTCGGGAAGGAAACTGTGGCCGCGGACGGGGCAGTTGCCCGCCTTCTTGGCGCCTTTCAGGATGACCTTTCCACCCTTGACCGCCTTGAACCAGGGGAGATCCAGGGCGGCCCAGCCGCAGCCGGACAGTTGGTGGTCCGCCAGGCATGCTTCCCATGCCTCGATGTCGGGCAGGACGAGCTCCTTACCCATCTGCCACAGTTCGCTCCAATTGCCCCGGTAATCGGTGTATTGGATATCCCAGAAGCCACTGTTGCAGACGTTCCCCGTATAGGTGCACCGTGAGGAATCGAGGCCATCGCTCTCGATGAAACGCGGTCCCCCGCTTCCACCACCACCGCCACCGCCGTTTCCACCGCCGCCCGTCGGTGCATTGGGGATCGTCTCGGGGGTGTAGGGCTCCTCCTCGGTGTATCCGTCGGGAGCCGGCCAGCCGTTGCCGCCGTTGCACCCGTCGCACCACAGACCGGTGGGGTCGCTGAACGCGATGGGGTTATTGCGGGAATAGATGTAGGCGCCGAGGTTCTGCGGGTCGTACGGGGCGACGAGTTCGTCGGTGCTGAGGAAGCGGCCGAGGGCCGGGTCGTACATGCGGGCGCCGAGGATGGACAGGCCGGTGGTGTCGTCCTCGGGCCGGCCGAGGAATCCGCGGTCGGTTTCGCCCGGCAGGGCGGTGGTGCCGCGCTGGGCGCCGAAGGGGGTGTAGCGGCGGCGGCTGACCGTGCCGGTGGCGGCGAGGATCATCAGCTGGGTGGAGGCCTGGCCGTCGCCCATCAGCCAGGTGAGGACGCCGTCGCTCTCGGTGGGACTCGCCGCGCGCATCGCCACGGTGTTCTGCCCGGACACGTAGTAGCGGGTGGCCCGGGTGCCGGTGGTTCCCGGTGTCGAGCGGATCTCGTGTCCGTCGAGGTACAGCACACTCTCCTCGGCGGAGGTGCGCATCAGCGGGTTGCCGCCGGCGTCGTAGACGTAGGAAGTCTCCTCGTCGCCCGTGGCGTGCTGCTGGGTGACGGCCCGGACCCGGTTCTGCCCGTTCCACTCGAAGGTGGAGGTCAGGCCGTCGGTGGTGCGCGTGGTGAGCTGCCCGGCCGCGTTGTACGCGTAGGTGTCGGCGCCCGCCTGGACGACCGCGTGCGGCTGGTCGGCGCCGGGGGTGTAGGCGGACTCGTCCCCGTTGTACCCCGGGTAGCGGTAGTCCTCGGTGGTCGAACCGGACGCGGTGGTGTCGGTGACCGACTGGAGGTTGCCGATCGGGTCGTAGGCGTACTCCGTCCGGTACGGGTCGGGCCCAGCCGCGAAGTCGGCGTTGGGGGTTCCGGTGGCCGCGCACTGGGTGGCGGCGGCGGTCGTCCAGGCGGCGGTGAGGCGGTTGAGGGGGTCGTAGCGGAAGCACTCCCGCTGGGCCGCCACTCCGTCGGTCACCGCGGTGGGGACGCCGGCGTCGTTGCGGTCGAGGGTGTCGTCCTGCACCAGTCCGCCGGTGCTCGTGCTGGCCTGGACGGTCCGCAGGGCGCTCGTGCCGTTGGTGTCGTCGTAGGTGTAGGCGCGTGAGGCGGTGGTGCCGGTGGTGGCCTCGGTGCCGTAGGTGCGGCCGGTGAGCCGTGCCAGGTTGTCGTAGTCGGTGCCGGCGACGTAGGTGGCCAGCGGGCTGCTCAGGGTGGAGACCAGGCCCTGGTCGGTGTACTGGGCGGTGACGGTCTCCGCGGGCAGGCCGCCGATCGCCGGGTAGTCGGTCGCCGTGACGTGGCCGGCCGCGTCGTAGTGCAGGCCGACGGTGTACGTGCCGGCCAGTTCTCCGGCCGCGGCGGGGACGGTGAGCTGCTTCTGAAGCGCGCGGCCCCGGGCGTCGTACGCGGTGACGGCGCTGGTGTAGGCGCCTCCCGCGTAGGAGGTGGAGGTGGCGGGCAGCCCCTTGCCCTTCGTCGCGGTGTCGTAGGTGTGGGAAGTGATCAGGGTCGTGCCCTCGCGGGTCTCGACCAGGCGGTTCAGCGCGTCGTAGGTGTGGGTGAGCGTGACACCGGCGGCGTTGGTGGCCGTCCGCACATTGCCGCCCGCGTCGTACACCGTGGTCGAGGAGCCGGCGTCGGGGTCGTCGGTGGCCGTGCGCTCGCCGTGCCAGTTGTAGGTGTAGGTGGTGACGTTGCCCAGCGTGTCGGTGATCGTCGCCAGTTGTCCCCGGTCGGTGTAGCCGTAGGCGGTGGTGTAGGTGTCGCCGTTGTGGTGCTCCACCACCTTGGCCGTCTGGCCGTAGACGTCGGTGTGGGTGTCGGTGGCGCCGCCGGCCGGCGGGGTGACCCGGGTGTAGTCGCCGTGGTAGGCGGTCAGTGTCCGGCCCGCGCTCTGGTTGACGCCGTTGACCATGATCTTCGACTCGGTGGCGCGGCCCGCCCAGTCGGGGACCACATCGCCGTACGAGGGCAGGTCGGCCACGGCCGGGAGCACCATGCCGGAGCCCGCCGTGCCGGAGTTGTAGAAGGCCGCGGAGGTTCCGGTGACGTTGCCGGAGGAGTCGTAGCGGGTGGAGACGACGTTGCGGCCGGTGCCCCCGGGGGCCGCCGTCTGCGTCTCGCGGGCGCGCCCGAAACCGTCGGCGTAGGCGTGGGAGACCAGATAGGCCGTGCCCGACTGCAGGGTCTTGGAGGTGACGCGGGACGGGCCGCTGACCGCGTCCGGCACTCCGCTGCTGCTGGTTGCGGTGGGTGTGGTGTAGGTGAAGACCAGCGATGCGCTGCCGCCGGGGTAGTCGCCGTACTCGGTGGGCTTCCACACCTTGGCGGTGCGACAGGCTCCGTTTTTTAGTTCATCGGGCCGTACGGGTTCGGTCACGGCGGCTGAACCCGTACGGCAATCCCTGCAGCCGGGGGAACGTGCGTCAGGCCGCGAGCGCGGGGGCCTCCGGGGACGGCGGTCCGGCGCCGAGGATCAGCTCGAACCAGATGCTCTTGCCGACGGAGCCCAGGGCCGGCTCCTCGGCGCAGCAGTCGCCCCAGGCGTCGGCGAGCAGATCGAGGATCAGCAGCCCTCTCCCCCGCTCGGCGTCCGCCGCCACCGGCCCGACGGGCACCCGGGGCGCGGGGAACTCCGGACACGGATCGGAGACGCTGACCCGGAGGATCGGCGCCGCCCACCGCAGCAGCACGGCGGCGGGGCCCTTCGAGTAGCGGACGGCGTTGGTCGTCAGCTCGGAGGTCAGCAGCTCGGCGCGGTCGGCGAGTTCACCGAGGTGGTGCGCGGTCAGCACGGCCCGCAGCGTCGCCCGTGCGACACCGGGGCCGCGCGGGTCCCCGGGGAAGCGGAGGGCGTACTCCCATGGGCCGCCGAACGGAGTGGGCACGGGATGCGGAGCCGGAGGTGGCTCCTTCGGCACCTGTAGGAAGTCTGCAGCGGAAGGGAATTGGGGTTTGTGAATCATGACGCGGGCACCTCCTGGTGCGTCGGCATGGCGCAGTGTCAGCGCCTTGATACGGCGCGGTCATGGGTGGCTTGGCCGCCGCCCGTGGCCCCGCAGCCTGGGCTCGGCTCTCGCTGCCCCGTGGCGACTCGCTGCTCAGCGTGGTCTGAAGGCAACAGCGCGCGCCTCAGCTGAGCAGGAGCGCGGGCGGAGTCGAGTGGCTTGGCTCACACGCTAGCCCTGACTAAAACGGGTGCTACCCAAGTCACTAAAACGGGTTAACTCTTCGGCCTTGGTGGACCGGGCCTGTGCAACCTGGGCAAACTGTGCGCGCGAAGCGAGGAGTTGGCTCATGGCACCGCGACACCATCCGACGATCCGACAGCGGCGTTTCGGCGCCGAACTCCGCCGGCTGCGCGATGGCGCGGGCATGTCGGCGCCAACGGCAGCGGAACGCCTCGGCGTCGACCGCACCATGATTTCCAACATCGAGTCAGGCCGGTTCGGCATCAGCGAAGAGCGGCTGCGCCGGCTGGCGAGCATTTACGAATGCGGCGATCCCGAACTCGTCGATGCGCTGGCCGCCATGACCGGTGGCCGCGCGAGAGGCTGGTGGGACGAGTACCGGGGCAAGATCCCACCCGACTTTCTTGACGTGGCGGAACTGGAGCACCACGCCACGGCATTGCGGACCCTGCAGACCGCGCACATCCCAGGGCTGTTCCAGACCGAGGACCATGCCCGTGCCCTTTTCGACCTCTTCGTCCCCGCCTTGCCTCGCATTGAGGTCGAGTTGCGCGTGTCCCAGCGCATGGCCCGGCACTCCGTGATCGAGCGGGCGCCGGCCATGCCTTACGTCGGGCTGGTCCACGAGGCAGCTCTGCGCATGCGTACAGGCGGGCGCCACGTCGCCATCGTCCAACTGCGGCACCTCTTGGAGGAGAGCGAGCGGCCAAACGTCCGCCTCCTCGTAATCCCCTTCGCGGCCGAGGGTTTCCCCATGGCCGGTGACACCGTTCTGTACGCATCCGCGGCGAACACCCACCTGGACACGGTGGAAGTGGACTCACCGATCGGCGCCGTCTTCTTTGACTCCCCGACGCAATTGGCCAACTTCCGCCGCCGACTGGACTTGGCCGAAGGCGTCGCGTTGAATCCGAAGCGGTCGAGAGACCTCATTCACAACATCGTCGGAGATCTGTGAAAGGGAAAGGCACCCAATTGTCCGAGCTGATATGGACCAAGTCATCCTTCTCCGAGGCTTCCGGCAACGCTTGCGTTGAGGTGGCCGCCTGTGACGACGAGGCTGTGGCCATACGGGACAGCGTCCAGCCCACGCGGTCCATCAGGACGAGCCGTGCGGCCCTCGACGCGCTGATCACCGGCCTGCGGACGGGCTCGTTGGGCAGCCCTCGCGGCTGAACTGTCGTTCCTACTGGACCTCTCCGGTTATCTCCCGGCCGTTCCCGGGAACTCATCTGCTCTCCGGCACACACGTTCCGAGAGGACTGACGGTGGACGCACTCGACTGGAAGCGCTCGTCATTCTGCGGCGGGGGCGGCAACAACTGTGTGGAGATAGCGATCTGCGACCGGGCCCGCATGGCCGTCCGGGACAGCGTTCACCCGGCCCGGACCATCGAAGTGAGCCGCGCAGCGCTCACGGCTTTCATCACAGGAGTGCGGACCGGGAAGGTGGACAACCGGCCCGACTCCCCCGCCTGATCACCGCACACGCAGCACAGCTGCACGAACCAAATCGCACCGGTCGGCGTCGGCGTCGCCTCACTTCGGCGTTACGGAGCGGTCGCTTCTCCGTGGTCCTCGTCGGGCAGCGGGCGAGTGAGCTGAGCCGTCAGCTCGGGGTCGGCGAGGATGCGCGCGGTCGCCCGCCACTCGACGACGACCCGGTGGAGGTCGGCTTGGACGTCCGGATCCGCGGCATCGTCCGCGGCCCGGGTCAGCTCCTGCACGAACTGCCGTACCTCGTCGGCCGACAGATGACGGGTCCACGGAAGGGCGGAGGGCGTCACCGGCAGGACTCCTTCTCAACCCCGCGCGGCCGCCGGCTCGCGGCGGCGCTCCGTCGTGGCGATGGTCGCCGAGCCGACGACGCGCGTGCCGTCGTAGAGGACGATCGCCTGGCCGGGGGCCACGCCGCGGACCGGCTCGGTGAACGTCACCCGGAGCTCCGGGGACCCCTCGGCGTCCTCGGCCGGCTCCGCCGTCACCGGGGTCTCCCCGCCGTGGGCGCGGAGCTGGGCGGTGTACGTGCCCGGGCCCGCCGGGGGCTCGCCGCACCAGCGCGGCCGGATCGCCGTCAGCGCGGTGACGTCGAGCGCCTCCTGCGGGCCGACCGTCACCGTGTTGTTGACCGGCGAGATGTCCAGGACGTAGCGCGGCTTGCCGTCCGGGGCGGGGACGCCCAGGCGCAGGCCTTTGCGCTGGCCGATGGTGTAGCCGTAGGCGCCCTGGTGGCCGCCGAGCCGGTTGCCGTCCTCGTCGACGATGTCGCCCTCGGCGGTGCCCAGGTGCTTGGCCAGGAAGCCCCGGGTGTCGCCGTCGGCGATGAAGCAGATGTCGTGGCTGTCGGGCTTCTTCGCGACGGCCAGGCCGCGGCGCTCGGCCTCGGCCCGGATCTCGCCCTTGGTGGTGAGGGTGTCACCCAGCGGGAACATGGCGTGGGCGAGCTGGCGCTCGTCGAGGACGCCGAGGACGTAGCTCTGGTCCTTGGCCTCGTCGGAGGCGCGGTGCAGCTCCCGGCCGCCGTCCTCGCGGGTGACGACGGTGGCGTAGTGGCCGGTGCAGACGGCGTCGAAGCCGAGAGCGAGGGCCTTGTCCAGCAGCGCCGCGAACTTGATCTTCTCGTTGCAGCGCAGGCAGGGGTTCGGGGTGCGCCCGGCGGCGTACTCGGCGACGAAGTCGTCGACCACATCCTCACGGAAGCGCTCGGCGAGGTCCCACACGTAGAACGGGATGCCGATGACGTCGGCGGCCCGGCGCGCGTCGTGGCTGTCCTCGATGGTGCAGCAGCCCCTGGCCCCCGTGCGGAAGGACTTCGGGTTGGCCGACAGGGCGAGGTGGACGCCGGTGACGTCGTGGCCCGCCTCGGCGGCACGGGCGGCGGCGACGGCGGAGTCGACACCGCCGGACATGGCGGCGAGGACCCGCAGCCGGGTGCCGTCGCGGGGAGTGGTGGGTGCACCGGGAAAATCGTTCATAGCGCTACCAGCGTACGGGCCCGGGGCGCCCGGCCCCAACGCGATACGGGGCCGGCCCCGGTGCAGTACGGGGGCACGGGTCCGGGCTCGTTCCACGGCTGTCCGCCGCCGTCCGCCGGGGACCGGCCGGAAACGGACGGAGAGGGCCGGAAACCACCCCGCCGGAACAGGGGGCACCGGCCACCCGTTGAGCACAGAACAACCCAGCGCACGGAGAAGCAGGCCCCGGAACAACCCCGAGACCCCTGGCGCGGTCCATGCCACCGAGGGGTACCCAGCGAGCACACAGAGGTCGCGGATGGAAGCACAGCAGTCGCGCCGGTCCGATCCGCCGCAGCAGCGGGAGCCCCGGCAGGAGCAGCGGGTGCCGGAGCCCCGCCGGGAGGAGCGCACGGCGGAGCGACGCCGGGGCGTCAGCCGGCGCGCCCTGCTCATCGGCGGTGCGACGGTGGGTCTCGGCGCGGCCGGCTATCTGGCCGTGGACGGCTCGAACTGGTGGTACCGCGTCCCCGGCGTCAACCGGCCCCGCAAGGAGGGCGCGGTCGACCACCCGGGCGCCGAGTGGATACCCGCCTCGTCCGCGAACTGGCGGATGGCCGACCGGCCGTACGACTACACCATCGACCGGGTGGTGATCCACGTCATCCAGGGCGACTACGCGGTGGGCCTGAAGGTCTTCCAGGACCCCGGCCACCGTGCCGCCGCGCACTACGTGGTGCGCACGGAGGACGGGCACGTGGCGCAGATGGTGCGCGAGCTGGACGTGGCCTACCACGCGGGCAACCGCTCCTACAACGAGCGCAGCATCGGCATCGAGCACGAGGGGTTCGTCGAGCGCCCCGGTTCGATCACCGACGCCACCTACCGCGCCTCGGCGGAGCTGACCGCCGGGATATGCGACCGGTACGGGCTACCGAGGGACCGGGAGCACATCATCGGCCACGTCGAGGTGCCCGGCACCGACCACACCGATCCCGGGCCGCACTGGGACTGGGACCGCTACATGCGCTTCGTCAGCGCCGTCCCCGCCACCCGCGCGGAGGAGCGCGAGGACGGGGCGTAACGGACACGCGGGCGGGGGGAGAGCCTTGCCCGGCGGAGGCCGCCGCGCGGGCCGCAGCAGGGACAGCGGGCCCGCGGACAACGCGTGCGGCCTCCCCGCGGCGCCGCGTGCCGGCTCGGCCGGGAGAGGTGCCGCGCCCCTTTCCGGCGCCGTCCCCGCCACGGACGCCGTGCCACGGCAGCCTCCTTGACCAACTTCCGGAATCGACCACTATGAGGCGGTGAGTACCGAATCACGGGATGAACCCGGTTACCACTGGCTCTTCGGGGACCAGCTCGGCCCGCACTTCCTCCCCGGGGCCGGACCCGGCTCCGCCCCCGGCCCCGGCGGGGAGATCGTCATGATCGAGAGCCGGTCCGTCTTCCGCCGCCGCCGTTTCCACCGGGCCAAGGCGCATCTCGTCCTCTCCGCCATGCGCCACCGCGCCGCCGAACTCGGCGACCGCGTGCGCTACATCCGGGCCGGGACCTACCGCGAGGGCCTGGCCCGGGCCACCGGCGGCGCGCCCGTGACCGTGCACCACCCGACCTCGCACGCCGCCCTGGGGTTCGTCCGCTCCCTGGAGCAGGTCACCGTCCTCCCTCCGCGCGGCTTCCTGGTCTCCGCCGGGCAGTTCGCCGACTGGACGGGCGCCGGCCCGGAGGGTCCGGCTCCGGACCGGGTCCGGATGGAGGACTTCTACCGCCGGGTGCGGCGCGAGCTCCGGCTGCTGATGGACGGAGACGAGCCCGCCGGGGGCCGCTGGAACCTCGACTCCGAGAACCGGGAACCCCCGCCCCGCCGGGACTCCCTGCCCGTCCCCGCCCCTACCTCCCCGCGAGGACGCCATCGACGAGGAGGTCCGCCGCGACCTCGACCGCTGGGAGGCCGACGGCGAGGTCTCCTTCACCGGCCGCGACGGCCCGCGCCTCTTCCCCGCCACCCGCGCCGAGGCCCTGCGCGCCCTGCGGCGCTTCACGGATAAGCGGCTCGGAAGCTTCGGTCCCTGGGAGGACGCCGTCCTGTCGGACGACTGGGCCATGAGCCACAGCCTGCTCTCCCCCGCGCTCAACCTCGGCCTGCTCGACCCGGCCGAGTGCGCGGCGGCCGCCGAGGACGCGTACCGCGCCGGGAAGGTCCCGCTCAACTCCGCCGAGGGCTTCGTCCGCCAGATCGCCGGCTGGCGCGAGTACATGTGGCATCTGTACTGGGGACTCGGCGACGGCTACCGGCACAGCAACGCCCTGGACCACCACCGGCCGCTGCCGGGCTGGTTCGCGGAACTCGACGCCGGTGCCGTCACCGCCCGCTGCCTGGCCACCGCCCTCACCGAAGTGCGGGACCGCGCCTGGACCCACCACATCCCCCGGCTGATGATCCTGGGCAACTGGGCCCTGCAGCGCGGATGGGATCCCCTGGCGGTCACCGACTGGTTCCACCGCAGCTTCGCCGACGGCTACGACTGGGTGATGCTGCCGAACGTCATCGGCATGTCCCAGTACGCCGACGGCGGGCGCATCACCACCAAGCCCTATCTGTGCGGCGGTGCGTACATCAACCGGATGAGCGACCTCTGCGGGGGCTGCGCCTACCGGCCCGACCGGCGGACGGGTGAGCGGGCCTGCCCTGTCACGGCCGGTTACTGGTACTTCCTGGAGCGGCACCGGCCGCTGCTGGAGGGCAACCAGCGGGTCGCCCGCTCGCTGCACGGGCTGGACCGTCTCACGGATCTGCCCGAGGTCGTACGGCAGGAGGAATCACGCGGGGACGCGGCCCCGTAGCACGAGGGCCGGAGACCGGGCCGGTCCGAGACCCGGCAGGGCCGGGGCCCGGGCGGACGGGGGCCGGGGCGGACGGGGGCCGGGGCGGACGGGGGCCGGGGCGGACGGGGGCCGGAACCGCCCACCCGGCCCGGCCCCGGCCCCGCACCAGCGGCCGCGCCGGTGTCCCTATCCGGCCGCCCCGACGTACGACCGCAGGTGCCGGGCGGTCAACGTGTCCCCCTTCTCGACGAGTTCGGCCGGGGTGCCCTCGAAGACGATCCGGCCGCCGTCGTGGCCGGCGCCCGGGCCCAGGTCGATCAGCCAGTCGGCGTGGGCCATCACGGCCTGGTGGTGTTCGATGACGACGACCGTGTTGCCGTCGTCCACCAGCCGGTCGAGCAGGGCCAGCAGCTGGTCCACGTCGGCCAGGTGCAGTCCGGTCGTCGGCTCGTCCAGGACGTAGGTCGTGCCCTTCCCGGACATGTGGACGGCGAGTTTCAGCCGCTGCCGCTCGCCTCCGGAGAGGGTGTTCAGCGGCTGGCCGAGACGCACGTAGTCCAGGCCGACGTCGACGAGCCGGCCGAGGACGGTGCCGGCCTGGCCGGTGGGGAAGAACGCGCGGGCCTCGCCCACCGGCATCTCCAGGACCTCGCTGATGTTCTTGCCGCGCAGGGTGTAGGAGAGCACCTCGGGGGTGAACCGCTTGCCCTCGCACTTCTCGCAGACGGAGGCCACCCCGGCCATCATCGCGAGGTCGGTGTAGACCAGCCCGATGCCGTTGCAGCCCGGGCAGGCGCCCTCGGAGTTGGCGCTGAACAGCGCCGCCCGGACCCCGTTGGCCTTGGCGAAGGCGGTGCGGATCGGGTTCAGCAGCCCGGTGTACGTGGCCGGGTTGCTGCGGCGCGAGCCGCGGATCGGCGACTGGTCCGCGACGACGACACCCTCCCGCCCCGGCAGCGATCCGTGGATCAGCGAACTCTTGCCCGATCCGGCGACACCGGTGACGACCGTCAGCACGCCCAGCGGGATGTCCACGCTGACGTTCTTCAGGTTGTGCCGGTCGGCGTCCTTGACCGACAGGTGCCCGCGCGGGGCGCGCACGGTCTCCCGCAGCCGGACCCGGTGCTCCAGATACCGTCCGGTGAGCGTGGACGAGGCGCGCAGCCCGGCCACGTCGCCGCTGTAGCAGATCTCTCCGCCGGCCGTTCCGGCCCGCGGCCCGAGGTCGACGACGTGGTCGGCGATCGCGATCACCTCGGGCTTGTGCTCCACGACGAGCACCGTGTTGCCCTTGTCGCGCAGCCGCAGCAGCAGGTTGTTCATGCGCTGGATGTCGTGCGGGTGCAGGCCGATGGTGGGTTCGTCGAAGACGTAGGTGACGTCGGTGAGGCTGGAGCCGAGGTGCCGGACCATCTTCACCCGCTGGGCCTCGCCGCCGGAGAGGCTGGCGGAGGTGCGGTCCAGGCTGAGATATCCCAGGCCGGTCTCCACCAGTGAGTCCAGCAACTGACGCAGGCCCGCCAGGAGCGGGGCGACGGACTCGTCCTCGATGGTCCGTATGAAGTCGGCCAGGTCGGTGATCTGCATGGCCGAGCAGTCGGCGATGGTGCGGCCGCCGATCTTCGAGGACAGCGCGGCGGCGTTGAGCCGGGCGCCGCCGCAGTCGCGGCAGTCGGCGAAGACCACGGCGCGGTCCACGAAGGCCCGGACGTGGGACTGCATCGAGTCCCGGTCCTTGGCGAGGAGGGTCCGCCGGATCCGCGTCACCAGCCCCTCGTAGGTGACGTTGCTGTTCCCCACCTTGATCTTGGTGGTGGGCTTGTACAGCAGGTCGTCCCACTCCCGCGGGGTGAAGTCCCGCAACGGCTTGGCGGGGTCGTAGAGGCCGGAGCCCGCCATGACCTGCTGGTACCACGAGCCCACGGAGAACCCGGGAGCGGTGATCGCCCCCTCGTCGAGGGAGCGGTCGCGGTCCAGGATCTCGTCGACGTCGATCTCCGTGACCTGGCCGAGCCCCTCGCAGGCGGGGCACATGCCCTCGGCGCTGTTGAAGCTGAAGGCGGTCGAGGTGCCGATGTGCGGGGTGCCGAGGCGGCTGAAGACGATCCGGAGCATCGCGTGGGCATCGGTCGCGGTGCCCACCGTGGAACGGGAGTTGGCGCCCATCCGCTCCTGGTCGACGACGATGGCGGCGCTGAGGTGGTGCAGGCCGTCGACGTCGGGGCGGCCCACGCTCGGCATGAACCCCTGGACGAAGGCCGAGTACGTCTCGTTGATCAGCCGCTGCGACTCCGCGGCGATGGTGCCGAAGACGAGGGAGGACTTCCCCGAGCCGGAGACTCCGGTGAACACGGTGAGGCGGCGTTTGGGGAGGTCCAGGGAGACGTTCTTGAGGTTGTTCTCCCGGGCCCCGCGGACCTGGATGGTGTCGTGGCTGTCGGCGGCGTGCGGCGGCGTGGGACTGGTGGGATCGGAGTGCATCCGGCTTTCCCTTGCTGTGGATCGGGAGCGTTGCATCGGGACGGTGCCCGTCCTCCGCGGGCCGGCCGCGGACACCGGTGCGCGGGCGCGGGACCGTGCCCGGCACCGGCCGGGTGCCCGGGGGACGGGAAACTCCGTACAGCGTACGCGGAGGGGTGCGGCGGAGGGGTCCGTTCCGGGGCGATCCCGTACTCCCGCGCCCCGGGGAGAACCGGAACGGGGCACGCACGAACCCGGGCGGAGAACGAAGAGGCCAACGGGCGGGCCCCGGGCGGGAGTCCGGCCCCCGTGCGGGCGCCCGGCCCTCGTGGGGGGCCCGGCCCTCGCGCGGGCGTCCGGCCCTCGCGCGGGCGCCGGCCCGCCGGAGCACACTACTCGGCTCGCGGGGCCTCCCGTACCCGGGCCTGGTGCCGGCGGGCCTTGAGCCGGTTCCCGCAGGTCTTCATCGAGCACCACCGTGCGGTGTTGGCACGACTGCGGTCCAGGAGGAAGAGGCGGCATTCAGGGTTCC
This sequence comes from Streptomyces sp. MNU89, assembly GCF_020982505.1. Lineage (NCBI taxonomy): Bacteria > Bacillati > Actinomycetota > Actinomycetes > Kitasatosporales > Streptomycetaceae > Streptomyces > Streptomyces sp. MNU89. The sequence goes on from NZ_JAJKLL010000001.1 coordinate 2,212,340, forward strand.
CGCACGGCCGCAGACGGCCGGGCATGCGCTCCTTGACGTCCGCCCACGCGAGCACGAGCTCCACGGCGAGCCTGCGCTCCGGCGGCACCTCCAGGTGCCACTCGACGCCCGACGCGCCGGCCCGCGGGACCTTGCGGACGCCTGCGAGGACCCGGCCCAGACGGGGCTCCGCCGACGCGCCCGACTCGACCGCCTGGAGCGCGTCCCGGGCGGTGCGCAGCCACCGGCGCTCCTCGTCACCGCCGAGGCCCCCGCGCTCCCGCGCCCACCTGTCCAGCTCGCGGTCGTCACGCCACAGGTCCCGGCGTCGGCCATCCGCCACAGGCGTGCTGTTCAGAGCCTCCAGCAGGGCCTGGTCGTCCAGCACGGGCATCACCTTCCCAACTAACTCCCTCAAGCTGTTTGACAGGTTACCTCACGCGAGGTCTACTGAACGCCGAGCGGTAACCACCACACGACATCTAAGGGGTTAGGCATGGTTGAGATCCGCCATCAGTACGCGACAGTGCGGGGACATCGCGTCTTCTACCGCGAGGCAGGAGCCCGCGAGGCCCCCACACTCGTCCTCCTGCACGGATTCCCCACCAGCTCCCGCATGTTCCGCCATCTCATCCCGGCACTGGCCGACCGGTTCCACGTCATCGCCCCCGACCACCTCGGCTTCGGCAACTCCGATGCCCCGCCCGCGGACGCCTTCACCTACACCTTCGACTCCCTGACCGACATCACCGAAGCCCTGCTGGCCCGGCTCGGCGTCACCCGCTATGCCGTGTACGTCCAGGACTACGGCGCACCCATCGGCTGGCGGCTCGCCCTGCGCACCCCGGACGCGATCACCGCGGTGATCACACAGAGCGGCAACGCCTACGAGGACGGCTTCGTACCGGATTTCTGGGCGCCCCTCTGGGCGTACGGCGAGAATCCGGGCCCCCGGACCGAACCCGCCGTCCGTACCGCCCTCTCGCCCGACGCCATCCGCTGGCAGTACCTGCACGGAGTGGACCGGCCCGAGCTGGTCGACCCCGACACCTGGGCCGCCGACCACCGCGAGGTCAGCCGGCCGGGCAACGATCTCGTGCAACTCGCCCTGTTCCGCGACTACGCCGGCAACCGGCCCCTCTACCCCCGGGTGCACGCCTACTTCCGGGAACGCCGGGTTCCGCTCCTCGCGGTCTGGGGCGCGGGCGACGAGATCTTCGGCCCGGACGGAGCGCGCGCCTTCGCCCGGGACCTGCCGGACGCGGAGATCCATCTGGTCCCCGGAGGCGGGCACTTCCTGCTCGAAAGCCACCTGGACACCGTGGCCGGGTATATCCGCGGGTTCCTGACCGTCGCCGCGTCACGGCATGAAGTCCGCGAAGAGTCCCAGGACGGGTGAACTGGCTGTTCGGAACCGGGGTCCGGCCGGGACACGCGGCTCCGCCCGACGGTGCGGCGACCGGCCGGCCGCGAGGCCGGGCACACCGGCCCCGCGCTCAGCCGTCCGTGCCGTCACCGCCCCGGCCGGCGGGCCGCCCGGCCGTCGCCCGCATCAGGCAGAGCCCGCGCTAGCTCAGCCCCGCGCGCCGTGCCCGTTCCACCGCCGGGCCGATGGCCTTGGCGACGGCCTCCACGTCGGCCGCCGTCGAGGTGTGCCCCAGCGAGAAGCGCAGCGTGCCGCGCGCCTGCTCGGGGCTCGCGCCGGTGGCCAGGACGACATGGCTCGGCTGGGCGACCCCGGCCGTGCAGGCGGAGCCGGTCGAGCACTCGATGCCCTGGGCGTCGAGCAGGAGCAGGAGCGAGTCGCCCTCGCAGCCGGGGAAGGAGAAGTGCGCGTTGGCGGGGAGCCGCCCGGCCGGGTCGGGGTCGCCGCCGAGGATGGCGTCCGGCACCGCCTCGCGCACGGCCTCCACCAGCGCGTCGCGCAGCGCGCCGATCACCCGTGCGAACTCGGCGCGGTGTTCGGCGGCATGGCGGCCGGCCGCGGCGAAAGCGGCCACCGCCGGGACGTCGAGGGTGCCGGAGCGCACCTGGCGTTCCTGGCCACCGCCGTGCAGCAGCGGCACGGGCGCCAGATCGCGGCGGAGCAGCAGCGCCCCGATGCCGTAGGGGCCGCCGATCTTGTGGCCGGAGACGGTGAGGGCGCTCAGCCCGGAGGCGGCGAAGTCGAGCTCGACCTGGCCGAACGCCTGCACGGCGTCGGAGTGCACGGGGATGCCGTACTCGGCGGCGACGGCGGCCAGTCCGGCGACCGGCATGACCGTGCCGATCTCGTTGTTGGCCCACATCACGGTCACCAGCGCGACGTCGTCCGGGTTCCGTTCGACCGCCTCGCGCAGGGCCTCGGGGTGCACGCGCCCGACGGAGTCCACCGGCAGGTACTCCACGCGGGCGCCCTCGTGCTCGGCGAGCCAGTCGACGGCGTCCAGCACGGCGTGGTGTTCGACGGGACTGGCAAGGACCCGGGTGCGCTGCGGTGCGGCGTCCCGCCGGGCCCAGTAGAGGCCCTTCACCGCGAGATTGTCCGATTCCGTACCCCCGGAGGTGAACACCACCTCGCTGGGCCGCGCCCCGAGGGCGGCCGCGAGCGACTCGCGGGACTCCTCGACGGTGCGCCGGGCCCGCCGCCCGGCCGCGTGGAGGGAGGAGGCGTTGCCGGTGACGGCGAACTGGGCGGTCATCGCCGCCACCGCCTCGGGAAGCATGGGCGTCGTGGCGGCGTGATCGAGGTAGGCCATGGTGCGCACGATTCTACGAGGGACGGTACGGGCGGAAGGCCGCCCCCGGCCCGTACCGCGCGCTCCGGTCAGCCGGCGGTGCCCGGCGGGCGGTTCTCCGGCGGGCTCACCCGGCACGTGCTTCCCGGCGGGCGTTCCCGGCCGTCAGCCGAGCTGCGCCCTGGCGAGCTGGCGGGACTGGGCGACGAGGCGGTCCCGGCTGTCCCAGACCTCGGCGTCCTCCTCCAGGAAGCCGCCCGCGAGATTACGGGTGGTGATGGCGACGCGCAGCGGGCCCGGCGCCGGGCGGCTGCGGATGTGGGCGGTGAGTTCGACGGTGGGGACCCAGCCGGAGATACCCATCTCGAAGGCGGTGGGCGGCAGGGCGTCGACGGCCAGCAGCAGGGAGAGCGGGTCGGCGTCGCGACCGTCGGCGAGCCGGAACCAGGCCCGCATCTCGCCGTTGCCGGAGGGCTTGCCGCGCGCCCAGCCGGCGGTCGCCGGGTCCAGCCGGACGTCGAGCCGGCCGGCGATCTCGGTGGCGCCGAGCAGGGCGCTGACCTCGTCGTCCGCGTGCCGGGCGCCGAGGCACTCCTCGAAGGGCGGCATGGCGGGCGGCTTGGCGGTGGTGCGGACGTCGTCGGGGAGGGCCCCCAGGTCCCCGTAGCCGGCGACCACGCGCAGCCGCTCCACCTCGGCGCCGTTCTCGTCGAGTTGTGTGAGGGACGCCTGGCCGGTGGAGAGGGTGCGGCCGGTGCGCACCACCTCGGTGCGGATCCGTGCCGGGCCGGGGCGGGAGGCGGTGAGGTAGTGGGCGGTGACGGTGAAGGGGTCGGAGTGCGGCAGGACCTCACCGAGGGCGCGGCCCGCCATGGCGAGGAGGTATCCGCCATTGACGGCGTGAATGATCGTCCAGGCGGACGACAGCTCCGCGTCATGCACGCCGGGCTCGCGCGGCGTCACCGCCGTGTCCCGGTCGAACTCGCTGTTCCCGATGGTTGCCTGTGCCATGGGCTGTACGGTACACCGAAAAAGTTACTGACCGGTAGACAGTAGTTGTCCATGACAGCGGTGAGCCGACGGACGCCGCCGGGGCCTGCCCGGCCGCGCGCCGGGCATGTGCGGACGTGCCCGGTGCAGTGCGCGAGGTGCGGCGCCGGCGCCCGGATCCCAGGGCACGGGCCGGGCAGGCCCCGGGCCCTACGCCTCCTCCGCCGCCGACGACCTGCGGTGCCAGGCCCGGGGCGCCCGCCAGCCGAACCGGATCGCGCAGAGCCTCAGCAGGAAGGCGGCGAGCGCGGAGAGCGCGCTGGAGACCGGGTTGAGCGCCCCGAAGTGGATGAGCAGCGCGGCCAGCGACGCCCCCACGATGGCCGGGACGGCGTAGATCTCCCGGTCCCAGCGGAGCAGCGAGGGCACCTCGTTGGCCAGGACGTCCCGGACGACGCCGCCGCCCGCGGCCGTCACCACGCCCAGCACGGCCGCGAACGGCAGCCCCAGCCCGTATTCGTACGCCTTGGTGGTGCCGACGACGCAGAACAGCCCGAGCCCCGCCGCGTCGAAGACGGCCACCGCCCGGTTGATCCGCTCCACCTGCGGATGGAGGAAGACCACGAGCACGGTGGCGAGCAGCGGCGTGACCAGATAGCCGAGGTCGGTGAAGGCCGCGGGCGGCACGGCGCCGATGATCAGGTCACGGATCAGCCCGCCGCCCGTCGCCGTGGCCATGGCGAGCACCGCGATGCCGAAGACGTCGAAGTTCTTGCGCACGGCGAGCAGCGCGCCGGAGATCGCGAAGACGAAGATCCCGGCGATGTCCAGCGCCTGCAGCACGGAGGGGGTGAACAGATCGGTGAGCACCCGGCGATTCTGCCCTGTGCCGCCGCGGCCATCCCCGGTGTGACGTGCGGCGGCGCGGGCGGTCCGGGGTTCCGGGCCGCCCGCGCCGCGCTGTGTCCGGGCGCTGCCGGGGGCGTCAGACGCTCTCGGCGGCCTTCTCGGTCTCCTCGGACTCCTCGGCGTTCCCGGCGGTCACCGTCCCGGGTTCGACGACCGTGGCCGCGCTGTTCATCCGGACGGTGCCGGCCGCGATCTCGGCGGCGTAGTGGCACGCCACCTTGTGGCCGCCGCCCAGGTCCCGCAGCTCCGGGCGCTCGGTGTCGCAGCGCGTCTCCTGCTTCCACGGGCACCGGGTGTGGAACCGGCAGCCGGCGGGCGGGGTGGCGGGCGACGGCAGGTCGCCGGTGAGCAGGATGCGCTCGCGGCTGTCCTCGACCACGGGGTCGGGGATCGGCACCGCCGACATCAGGGCCTTGGTGTACGGGTGGAGCGGTTCGGCGTACAGCCCGTCGCTGGGCGCCTCCTCCACCAGCGAGCCGAGGTACATCACCCCGATGACGTCGGAGATGTGCCGGACCACGGCGAGGTCGTGGGCGATGACCAGATAGGTCAGCCCCATCGACCGCTGCAGCTCCTCCAGCAGGTTGATCACCTGGGCCTGGATGGAGACGTCCAGCGCGGAGACCGGCTCGTCGCAGATGATCACGTCGGGTTCCAGCACCAGCGCCCGCGCGATGCCGATGCGCTGCCGCTGGCCGCCGGAGAACTCGTGCGGATAGCGGGAGAGCGCGTTGGACGGCAGGCCGACCTTGGCCAGGATCTCCCGGATGCGGGCGCGGCGCTCCTCGCGGTCGGCGCCGATGCCGTGCGCGGCCATGCCCTCGGAGAGGATCGACTCGATGTTCTGCCGCGGGTCGAGGCTGCCCAGCGGGTCCTGGAAAACCATCTGCACCCGGCGGCGGAACTTGCGCATCTCCTCCTCGGGGAGGTGCGCCAGGTCGGTGCCGTCGAGGACGACGTTGCCGTCGGTGATGTCCACCAGCCGCAGGACGGCCCGGCCCAGGGTCGTCTTGCCGCAGCCGGACTCGCCCACCAGGCCGTAGGTCTGGCCCGCCTCGACGGAGAGCGAGACGCCGTCGACCGCGTAGACGTGGCCCACCGTGCGGTCGAAGACGATGCCCTTCTTCAGGGGGAAGTGGACCTTCACCCCGTCCAGTTTCAGCAGGCTCATGAGGTGGCCTCCGTCTTCTCGGTCGCGGCTGCCCCGGCGGCGGTGGCGTTCTTCTCGTCCCCGGCGGCGCCGGACTCCGCGCCGGACTCGGTTCCCGGCGCCGGCCCGGCGGTGTCACCGTCCTCCGCCACCACCTCGTCCGGCAGGATGTGCGGGGCCTCGATCACGGCCACGTCACCCGAACCGGCCGCATCCAGCACCGGGTTGACACACCGCACCCGGTGCCCCGGCGTGCGCGGTTCGGTCAGCTCCGGGGTGCCCTGGAGGCATTCCAGGGTGTAGTGGTCGCAGCGCGGCGCGAAGGCGCAGCCGTCCGCCCAGGCGATGTTGTCGTTGATGGAGCCCCGGATGGGGTTCAGCGGCTCGCCGCGCGGGGCGTCGAGCCGGGGTATGGAGCCCAGGAGCCCGTTGGCGTACGGGTGGGTGGGTGCGGCGAACAGCTCGCGCCGTCCCGCCGACTCCACGACCTTGCCCGCGTACAGGACGTTGACCTCGTCGCAGAGCCCGGCGACCACCCCGAGGTCATGGGTGATCATCAGCAGGGCGGTGCCCTCCTCGTCCACCAGTTCCTTGAGCAGTTCCAGGATCTGCGCCTGGATGGTGACGTCCAGGGCGGTGGTCGGCTCGTCGGCGATCAGCAGCCGGGGCGCGCAGGCCACGGCCATGGCGATGAGCGCCCGCTGCCGCATCCCGCCGGAGAGCTGGTGCGGGTACTCCTTGAGCCGCCGGTACGGGTCGGGGATGCCGACCCGGTCGAGCAGCGAGGCGGCCTCCTTCCGCGCGGCCCGCCCCTTGAGCCCCCGGTGCCGGGTCAGGATCTCGGTGACCTGGATGCCGATGGGGACCACGGGGTTCAGCGAGGAGAGCGGGTCCTGGAAGATCATCGCGAGCTGCGAGCCGCGCATCTCGCGCATCTTGGCGTCGCTCAGCCCGAAGAGATCGGTGCCGTCGAACTCGGCCCGCCCCCCGACCTTCACGCCGCGCCCCGGCAGCAGCCCCATCAGGGCGAGCGAGGTGACGCTCTTGCCGCAGCCGGACTCGCCGACGAGGCCCACGACCTCGCCCTCGCCGACGGAGAAGGACACACCCGACACGGCCCGCACGTCGCGGCGTCCGCGTGCGGTGAAGGTGACGGTCAGTTCGTCCACGGAAAGCAACGACATGTCATCAGCTCCGCAGTTTCGGGTCGAGGGCTTCGCGCATGGCCTCGCCGAGGAGGGTGAAGCCGAGGGCCGTGATGATGATGCCCACCGAGGGGTAGACCGCGAGCATCGGCGCCGAGTCGAAGAAGCCCTGCGCCTGGGCCAGCATGACGCCCCACTCCGGGACGGCCGCGTCCGGGTTGCCCAGCCCCAGGTACGACAGGGCGGCGGCCTCGATGATGGCGGTGGCCAGGCTCAGCGTGGCCTGCACGATCACCGGGCTCAGCGAGTTGGGCACGATGTGGCCGAGCACGATACGGCGCTTGCGCACGCCCAGCGCCCGGGAGGCGAGGACGTAGTCGGAGCCGCCCTGGGCCAGCATCGATCCGCGCAGCAGCCGGGCGAAGATGGGGATCTGCACCACACCGACCGCGATCATCACGGTGGTGAGGCTCTGCCCGAGGACGGCCGCGACGGAGACCGCCAGCAGCAGCGAGGGCAGCGCCAGCAGCATGTCGATGAAGCGCATGATGACGGAGTCGATCCGGCGCCCGGCGCGCCCGCCGAGCGTGGACGCGGCCCCGGAGGCGATGCCGATCAGGCAGCCGATGGTGAAGCCGAGGAGGGTGGCCACCACGCCGACGAGCAGGGTCTGCCGGGCGCCGACCAGCATCCGGGAGAACTCGTCGCGGGCGAGGTGGTCCAGGCCGAACCAGTTCTCGGCGCGCGGTCCGACGAAGACGGAGCGGGCCGGTATGACCTCGCCGCGCCACAGCTGCGCGGTCGGCGAGTACGGGGCGATCCACGGGCCGATCAGGGCGATCAGGATGAAGAGGGCGATGATGGCGGCCCCGATGATCGCCATCTTGCTGGAGCGCAGCCGGCGGAAGGCCTCGTACCAGAGGCTGTGCCCGGTGGCGGTCTCGGTCTGTGCGGTGAGCTCCGCGAGCCGGTCGATCTTGTCGGTCTTGGTGCTCATCAGTGCACCCGCACTCTCGGGTCAATGAGGTTGTAGGCCAGGTCGACCAGGAGGTTGAGGATCACGTAGGTCAGCGCGATGAAGAGGATGAAGCCGACGAGCACCGGGTAGTCGCGGCCGTCGATGGCGGTCCGCAGGAAGGAGCCGATGCCGCCGAAGGCGAAGACGGACTCGGTGAGCACCGCTCCCGACAGCAGGCTGCCGGTGAGCAGGCCGACGGCGGTGACCACCGGCAGCAGCGCGTTGCGCAGGACGTGCCGGCCGCGGATCACGTGCTGCTGGAGGCCCTTGGACTCGGCGGTGCGGACGTAGTCCTCGCCGAGCACCTCCAGCACGCTGGCCCGGGTCATCCGGACGATGATGGCCAGCGGGATGGACGCGAGGGCCAGGGCGGGCAGCACCAGGTGCGTCAGGGCGTCCCAGGCGGCGTCGAACTCCCCGGTGAGTATGCCGTCCAGGACGTAGAAGCCGGTCACCTCGGTGGCGTTGAGCCCGGTGGACTGCCGGCCGTAGCTGGGGAACCAGCCGAGGTTCACGGCGAAGACGGCCCGCAGGATGAAGGCCAGGAAGAAGACCGGGATGCAGATGCCGAGGAGCGACCCGGACACCGCGGACACGTCGAGCCAGCTGCCGCGGCGCTTGGCCGCGAAGTAGCCGAGGGGGATGCCGACCGCGACGGCGATGAGCATCGCGAAGATGCCGAGTTCCACCGTGGCGGGGAACCGCCGGGCGAACTCCTCCCACACGGGCTGGCCGGTCTGGGTGGAGGTGCCCAGATCCAGCTCTCCCAGCCGCTTGAGGAAGCGGCCGTACTGCACCCATACCGGCTGGTCGAGCCCGAGGGCGCGCTCGATCCGGGCCTTGTCCGCTTCGGTGGCCCGTTCCCCGAGCAGGGCCGCCGCCGGTCCTCCGGGCAGCTTGTTCAGCCAGAGGAAGAGAAGGACGGACAGGCCTAGCAGTGTGGGTATGAGCTGCAGCAGTCTGCGTACTACGAGACGCAACACCCCGCGCTACCCCTTTCTGGTCATGGATCGCAACCACGTCCGCCCGGCCACCTGTGTGCGTGGCCGGGCGGACCTGGACCTGCTCGGTTGTGTTACTTGAAGGAGACCTCGGCGAAGTTCTCCTGCGTCAGCGGGGAGACCTTCGGCGGGTTGACGTCCTTCGCGAAGGCGATGGACGGCGGGGACGAGGAGATCGGCAGGCCGGGCAGGAAGTCCATGATGACCTCATTGGCCTTCTTGTACAGCTCGGTCCGCTTCTCGGCGTCGGGCTCGGAGGAGGCGGCCTTCATGGCGTCGAAGACCTTGTCGTTCTTGAAGCCCCACTGCTTGTCGTAGCCACCGAACCAGGTGCCGATGAAGTTGTAGCCGTCGTTGAAGTCACCGGTCCAGCCCATGAGGTACAGGCTGCACTTGCCGTTCTGGGTGGAGTCCAGGTAGTCCGGGTTCCACTTCATGGCGCGCGGCTTGACCTTGATGCCGACCTTCTCCAGGTCGGTCTTCATCAGCTCGAACATGTCGGCCGGGGCCGGCATGTACGGGCGGGTGACCTCGGTCGGGTAGCAGAAGTCCAGGGTCGGGTTCTTCTCGCCGGCGTCGGCGAGGAGCTGCTTGGACTTCTTGACGTCCTGCTCGTAGACCTTCACGTCGCCCGAGTAGCCGGCGACCGTGTCGGGCATGAACTGGCTGGCCTTGACGCCGCCTTCGGGAAGCTGCGTCTCGACGATGTTGTCCCGGTCGATCGCGTGCGCGATCGCCTCACGGACTTCCTTCTTCTTCAGCAGCTTGTTGTTCTCCTGGTTGAAGCCCAGGTAGAAGATGTTGAAGACGTCGCGGGTCGGGACCTGGAAGCCGTCCTTCTCCAGGGTCTTCACATCGGCGGGCGCGACCAGGTCGTAGCCGTGGATGTCACCGGCCTGCAGCGCCTGGCGGCGGCCCTCCTCGGTGTCGAGGGTGCGGAACACCAGCTTCTCGACACCGGCCTTCTTGCCCCAGTAGTCGTCGAAGCGCTCAAGGGTGATCTCCTTGTTGCCCTTGTTCCACTTCGAGATCTTGAACGGGCCGGTGCCGGCGACCGTGCCGGCCTCCTGGCTGTACTTGGGGTAGGTGATCGCGTCACCCTCGCCCTTCGCCTCCTCCTTCTCGTAGGCGTCGATCGCCTTCGGGGAGTGGATGGCGAGCGCCTGGAGGGAGAAGCCGCCGGGGAGGTTGGCGGTGGCCTCCTTGACCTTGATGACCGGGGTCAGCTCGTCCTCGGCGGTGCAGGAGACGTAGTTCGGCTCGGGCGTCTCCTTGTCCTCGTTCTTCTTGAAGCCGCCCATGATGGTCTGCCAGTAGTAGGAGACCGCGCTGTTCTGGTACGTGCCCGACCAGTTGAACCAGTGGTCGTAGTTCTTGCAGACGGCCTCGGCGGTCAGCTTCTCGCCGTCGTGGAATTCCACGCCCTTGCGGAGCTTGAACGTCCACTCGGTGCCGTCCTCGCTGCCCTCCCAGGACTCGGCCAGGCCGCCGACGAGCTCGCTGCCGCCCGGCTCGTGCTCGATGAGGGCCTCGAAGGCCTGGCGGGTGACGCGGAAGGTCTCGCCGTCGCTGGCCAGGGCGGGGTCGAGGGAGGAGGGGTCGCCCGCGGCACCGAAGATGAAGGTGTCGCCCGCCTCTCCCTTGCCGCCCTCGTCCCGGTCACTGGCGCAGCTGGTCACGGCCAGCCCCATCGCCAAGGTGACCACAACCGCCCGAGCGGCTCTGGATTTTCTTATTCGCATGCTCTACCCCAGGGATGAACGGTATTGAGAGGCGCTGACCGCTCGCACACTACAGACGACTCCGGCGGCGGTGAACAGTCCGCATAGCGGTGATACATACCTGAGACCCGGACAGCGCATATACCGGATATGCCCTGTTCAGGCCCGGTTGACGCGGTGCGCCCCGGCTGGTCTGGAGTGCTATCGCACAGGCATGCGCCGTACGGCGCGGGGCCGTTGAGGCGGTTTCAGCGCGGCGCGGCGCCCGGCAGCATGCCGTGCGGCGGCGGATAGCCGTAGCCGGGGGCGGGACCGGCGCCGGGGACCGCCCCGGCCCCGGGGCCGGCGGCATAGCCCTCACGGTCGAAGAACGGCCGGGAGTTGGCGCGCATCCACAGCGCCACCGGGTCGTACTCGTCGGACAGGGCGACGGTCGACACCGGCAGCCCCTCGGGCACCACGCCGACGGACTGCCCCATCATCCGGCGCACGGACTCCACGGCCTGCGGCCCGTTGTCGTACAGCTCCAGGCCGATGGCCAGATACGGCACGCCGACCGAGGGCTGCACCCAGGCGCGGCGCAGCGCCCGTACGGCGGGCGTGTGGTGGGCGTTCTGCGTCAGCAGGGCGTAGAACTGCGGGATCTCCACGGCCGGTTCGGTGATCCGCAGCGGCCCGGCGGGCAGCCGGTCCAGGCCGGAGGCGACCCGGCGCAGATCGGCCCAGGGGATGCCGACTCCGCCGCCGGGCGCGTGCGGGTTCAGCCACAGGCCCCAGCGGTCGGGGAAGAGGGAGGCGGCGATCTCCCGGCCGCCGACCACCTCGTGCGCCCGGTTCCAGCCGCTGGCGGCCAGCTCCTGGGCAGAGGTCACACAGGGGGCGTAGCCGTAGCCGTCGACCTCCATGTTCCCGTACTGCGCGTCGGGCGCGCCCGGATGGCCGTGCCACAGCAGCATCCACACCTGCCCGTCGGCGAGGGCCCGCAGCAGCGCCTCATAGGCGTCGTACCGGCCGGGCGTCACCTGTGGCAGCAGCTGCTCGATCTGCTCCCTGTCCCCGCCCGCGCTCACCTGGTTCCGCCCCTTCGTCTTGCCTCTCGGCACCGCCGCGGTGCGCGTCCTTCGCGCCCCGCCGGGTCATCCAACCAGCTTACGGACCGGATGCGGCGGCGCCCGCCGCCCTGTCCGCCGTCCGGGTGTCGCCCACCGGCCGTTCGCGGTGCCCGCCGCGCCCGTGTTCGAGCCGCGTCACCCGGCGGTGTGGAAGGGCCGGATCCGTGCGCGCATCCAGTCCGCGACCGGGTCGTGCGCGATGTCCAGCAGGACCATCTGCACGGGCCAGGGCACCGGCACCGCGCCGAGCGCCCGGCCGAGCGCGTCGTGCACCCGGGCCCGGTCCTCCGGTTCGCAGCGGGAGAGTTCGACGCCGACGAAGAGCGCCGGCGGGTCGCCCTCGACACTCGCGAGAGTGCGGCGGGCGGTGAGCACGACCCCCGTTGTGGTGAACTCCCCGGCGGCGGCGGCCAGGAAGTCGACCGGTTCGTCCTGCCAGTCGGGCTCGAAGAGCCGCACCCGCCCGCCGGACGGGACGCCGGGCCCGGTCTCGCCGCGGCCGGTGCGGCACAGCTCGGCCACGGCGGGCGGCGGCAGCGGTACGCCGACGGAGGTGCCGCCCGGGTTGACGGCGATGCCCATCTGCGGCGGCAGCCCGCGGGCGAACTCCCGCGCGGGCGCGACGGTGCAGGGCATGTGCGAGCCCGCACCCCGGAGGAACTCCTCCTCCGAGCTGTAGACGGGGACGCAGGCGATGCCGGCCACGTCCAGGGTGGGCAGGTCCAGGTCCGGGCTGGAGGGCCCGCCGCCGTTCGGCAGCGGCACCCAGATCCGGCTGCGGCCGAGCACCTCGATCAGCCGGGCGCCCGCCCCGGGGACCCCGAGGGAGGCGGCGAGCACCTCTTCCAGTTCGTTGCGGGGGAACCCGCCGGGCAGACCTCCGGACACGCCGGGCATCCCCGCCGGGGCCGGGGTGCGCTCGTGCTGCTCCGGGATGCTCATGCCGTCGATGCTCATGCCGTCCAACCACGTCTCGTCCGCGTCGCCCGGGCGCCGCGGGGCCTGTCGCCCGGAGCCCGGCACGTCTGCGCCGTCCGGCCCGCGCGGACGCCGCGGCCACCGCCCGCGGCGGCCGGGGTCGTCAGGATCCGGGAATCCGGGTAGCAGAACCCTAGCGCCAGCCCACCGGGGTACGGCCAGGGGCCCGACAGCGCGGATTCACGGCGATTCCGGGATTCCCCTCCGCCGTCCGGGCCGTCCGGGCCGTGCGGCGGCCGGGACACCGGGGCGGTCAGCCGAAGCCGATGGTGTGCAGCGCGCTCGCCGACGCCCGGTCGAGCAGCACCACGGAGACGCAGCCCTCCGGGGCCCGGCCGGCCTCCGCGTCGGCGACCAGCCGGGCCACCGCCCGGCGGTGGCGGGCGAAGGCGTAGCCGGAGACGCCCCGGCCCCGCGCGAACTGCCCGGCGAGGGCCGTCTCCGGGGAGACGTCCAGCAGCGCCAGGTGCAGACCGCGGCCCCGTCGGCGGGCGTCGCGCGCCAGCCAGCGGCGCACCCAGGTCAGGGTTCCGCAGTCGTGGACGACGACGCTCGCGCCCGAGCGCAGCGCCCGGCGCAGCCCGGCGTAGTGCGCGGCGCGCACCAGGGGGCGGTAGAGGGCGTAGGGCAGGGCGGCGGGCAGCCGGCGCTGCCAGCGGTCCCGGGCGTCCTGGGAGTCGATGCGGTGGACGGCGCCGCCGCGGGCGTCGCGGTCGGCGGTGGCCCGCTTGATCAGGGTGCTCTTGCCGCTGCCGGGGAGCCCGGAGACGACGAGGACGTCGCCGGCCGGGTAGCGCAGCGCGGACGGCCTGCGTCCGCGCAGGTCCGTCTCGGCCGCGTCCGCTCCGGCGGCGGCCGGGCAGGCGGACGCCGTCCACTCCGCCGCGGTCTCCGGTCCGGCGGAGGGCTCCGCTTCCGCCGCGGTGCTCCGTCCCGCCGCGGTCTCCGGCCCGGCCGCGGTCTCCGGCGTGATCGCGTACATCCCCTGGACCCGAACCTGCACCTGATCGTCCCCCCTCTGTGCGGTCACCCCCGGACTGCCCGGCCAGCCTGGCAAGAACGGTGCCGCGTTACAACGTCGATACCCGATGCGCGGTTCCGCGATGTGCTGATGAGACGGACCCTCCGGGGCGGTTCTCCGGTTCCCTCCGGGTCTGTATTCCGCTTCCCGTGCGATGATGACCGCGCCAACTGCATACCGCCGTTCGAATCCGCGCGGGAGAGTCCCCGGTCCGGCCGCCGTGCCGCCGGGGCGCCGAAGGAGCAAGTCCTCCCTTGAATCTCTCAGGCCCCGTACCGCGCGGACGAGGCAAATCTGGAAAGCGGGCCGTCCCTCCGGGGCGTCCCCACCCAAGGTGCAAGCCACGATCCCGGGTACGTACGGTTGTGGCGAAGCTCTCAGGTTCCATGACAGATGGGGAGACTGTGTTGCCGATGCCGCGCAGAGTTCCGCCACCTTCGTCAGGGAGCCACCGCCATGACCGATGCCCCCCGCCGCACCCCGCTTGACGCGCTGCACCGCTCGCTCGGTGCCTTGATGACCGACTTCGCCGGCTGGGACATGCCGCTGCGCTACGGCAGCGAGCGGGACGAGCACACCGCCGTCCGCACCCGGGCCGGCCTCTTCGACCTCTCCCACATGGGCGAGATCACCGTGACCGGCCCGCAGGCGGGCGAACTGCTCGACCACGCCCTGGTGGGCAACCTCTCCGCGCTCGCGGTGGGCCGGGCCCGCTACACCATGATCTGCGAGCCGGGCGGCGGCATCCTCGACGACCTGATCGTCTACCGCCTCGCCGGGGAGCGGTACATGGTCGTCGCCAACGCCTCCAACGCCCAGGTGGTGCTGGACGCGCTGACGGAGCGCGCCGCCGGCTTCGACGCGGCCGTGGCCGACGACCGCGAGAACTACGCGCTGATCGCGGTCCAGGGCCCCGAGTCCCCCGGTATCCTCGGCTCGCTCACCGACGCGGACCTGGACGGGCTCAAGTACTACGCCGGGCTGCCCGGCACCGTCGCCGGCGTCCCCGCCCTGATCGCCCGGACCGGCTACACGGGCGAGGACGGCTTCGAGCTCTTCACCGCCCCGGACGACGCCGAGCCGCTGTGGCGGGCGCTCACCGCGGCGGGGAAGGAGGCGGGCCTGGTCCCCTGCGGCCTGTCCTGCCGGGACACGCTGCGCCTGGAGGCCGGGATGCCGCTCTACGGGCACGAGCTGAGCACCGAGCTCACCCCGTTCGACGCCGGACTCGGCCGGGTGGTCAAGTTCGACAAGACCACGAACGGCGGCCGCTTCGTCGGCCGCGAGGCGCTGGAGGCCGCCGCGGCCCGCGCCGCGGAGGCCCCGCCGCGGAAGCTCGTCGGCCTGGTGGCCGAGGGGCGGCGGGTGCCGCGCGCCGGGTACGCGGTGGTGGCCGCGGACGGCGGCGAGGTCATCGGCGAGGTCACGTCCGGTGCCCCGTCGCCGACCCTCGGCAAGCCGCTCGCCATGGCGTACGTGGACCCCGCCTACGCCGGCCCGGGGACCCCGGGGGTGGCCGTGGACATCCGCGGCCGCCACGAGCCGTACGAGGTCGTGGCCCTGCCGTTCTACAAGCGGCAGCGCTGAATCTCCCCTTCCCCGGCGTTTCCCCCTCGTCCGTCCCACGTGTCAAGACCCGTACACGAGCACGTCACCGAATCCAGGAGAATCAGGTCATGAGCAACCCCCAGCAGCTGCGCTACAGCAAGGAGCACGAGTGGCTGTCCGCCGCCGAGGAGGGCGTGTCCACCGTGGGCATCACCTCCCACGCGGCCGACGCGCTCGGTGACGTCGTCTACGTCCAGCTCCCGGAGGTCGGCGACACGGTCACCGCGGGCGAACCCTGCGGTGAGCTGGAGTCGACCAAGTCGGTCAGCGACCTGTACGCGCCGGTCTCCGGCGAGATCACCGAGGTCAACCAGGACGTCGTGGACGATCCCGCGCTGGTGAACTCCGCCCCGTACGAGGGCGGCTGGCTGTTCAAGGTGAGGACCGACGAGAGCGCGGGCGAGCCCGAGCTGCTCTCCGCGGACGAGTACGCGGCCTTCACCGGCAACTGAAGCCCCTCCCTGCCACCGATCGGGAAGACCTGATGTCGCTTCTCAACGACTCCCTGCACGAAGTCGACCCGGACGTCGCCGCCGCCGTCGACGCCGAACTCGACCGCCAGCAGTCCACCCTGGAAATGATCGCCTCGGAGAACTTCGCGCCCGTCTCGGTGCTGGAGGCCCAGGGGTCGGTCCTGACCAACAAGTACGCCGAGGGCTACCCGGGCCGCCGCTACTACGGCGGCTGCGAGCACGTCGACGTCGTCGAGCGGCTGGCCATCGCCCGGATCAAGGAGCTGTTCGGGGCCGAGGCCGCCAACGTCCAGCCGCACTCCGGCGCCCAGGCGAACGCCGCCGCGATGGCCGCCGTCCTCAGCCCGGGCGACACCATCCTGGGCCTGAACCTGGCGCACGGCGGGCACCTCACCCACGGCATGAAGATCAACTTCTCCGGCAAGCTCTACAAGGTGGCCGCCTACCACGTCGACGCCGAGACCGGCCGGGTCGACATGGACGAGGTCGAGCGGCTCGCCAAGGAGGAGCGGCCCAAGCTGATCATCGCGGGCTGGTCCGCCTACCCGCGCCGGCTGGACTTCGCGGCCTTCCGGCGGATCGCGGACGAGGTCGGCGCCTACCTGATGGTGGACATGGCGCACTTCGCCGGCCTGGTGGCCGCGGGCCTGCACCCCTCCCCGGTGCCGCACGCCCACATCGTCACCACCACCACCCACAAGACGCTGGGCGGCCCGCGCGGCGGCGTGATCCTCTCCACGGCCGAACTGGCCAAGAAGATCAACTCGGCCGTCTTCCCCGGCCAGCAGGGCGGCCCGCTGATGCACGTCATCGCGGCCAAGGCCGTGGCCTTCAAGGTCGCGGCGAGCGAGGACTTCAAGGACCGCCAGCGCCGCACCCTGGCCGGCTCGCGCATCCTGGCGGAGCGGCTGCTGGCCGAGGACGTCACCGCGGCCGGCGTCTCCGTCCTCTCCGGCGGCACGGACGTCCACCTCGTCCTGGTGGACCTGCGCAACTCCGAGCTGGACGGGCAGCAGGCCGAGGACCGCCTCCACGAGGTCGGCATCACGGTCAACCGCAACGCCGTCCCGAACGACCCGCGCCCCCCGATGGTCACCTCGGGCCTACGGATCGGCACCCCGGCGCTCGCCACCCGCGGCTTCGGCGAGGACGACTTCCGCGAGGTCGCGGACATCATCGCCGAGGCGCTCAAGCCGAGCTACGACGCGGAGGCGCTGCGCGGCCGGGTCTCCGCCCTGACGGCGAAGCACCCGCTGTACCCCGGGCTGAAGTAGCCCGCTCCCCGGCCGCTCCGCACAACCCGCCGCACCGGCCGGCAGTGGTACGGGGCGGAAACGAACGGCCCCACATGCCCGGTTTCCGCCCCGTATATTGCCTCTTGCAGGCTCTTGCAGCCGCTTGCGGCCTCTTGCCCCACCTCGCCCGCACCGCCGTCCGGCCCCCTACCCCGTGGACCGCCGGGCGGCCCGTTTCCCCGCCACCGCGGGGATGATCCGGGAGTCCCACCGTGGCCATCTCCGTCTTCGATCTCTTCTCGATCGGCATCGGGCCGTCCAGTTCCCACACCGTGGGCCCGATGCGGGCCGCACGCATGTTCGTCCGGCGGCTGCAGCGGGAGGGCCTGCTGGACCGGACCACCTCGGTCCGCGCCGAACTGTTCGGTTCCCTCGGCGCCACCGGCCACGGCCATGGCACCCCCAAGGCCGTCCTGCTCGGCCTGGAGGGCCACTCGCCGCGCACCGTGGACGTGGAGCGGGCCGACGGCGAGATCGCCCGCATCCGCTCCACGGGACGGCTGCGGCTCCTGGCCGCCGAGGCCGGCGACGCCCACGAGATCCCCTTCGACGAGCCCTCCCAGCTCGTCCTGCACCGGCGCCGCTCGCTGCCGTACCACGCCAACGGCATGACCCTCACGGCGGCAGACGCCGGAGGAGCCCCCGTCCTGGAGAAGACGTACTACTCGGTCGGCGGCGGCTTCGTCGTGGACGAGGACGCGGTCGGCGAGGACCGGATCAAGCCGGACGACACCGTGCTGAAGTACCCCTTCCGCACCGGCGACGAACTGCTGCGCCTCTCGCGCGAAACCGGTCTGTCCATCGCCGCCCTCATGCTGGAGAACGAGAAGGCGTGGCGGACGGAGGAGGAGATCCGCGCGGGCCTGCTGGAGATCTGGCGGGTCATGCGCGCCTGCGTGGAGCGCGGCCTGTCCCGGGAGGGCATTCTCCCCGGCGGCCTCAAGGTCCGCCGCCGCGCCGCCAACTCGGCCCGCCAGCTCCGCGCCGAGGGCGACGCGCCGGCCCGCGCCATGGAGTGGATCACCCTCTACGCGATGGCGGTCAACGAGGAGAACGCCGCGGGCGGCCGCGTCGTCACCGCCCCGACCAACGGCGCGGCGGGCATCATCCCGGCCGTCCTCCACTACTACACGGAGTTCGTGCCGGGCGCCGGCGACGAGGGTGTCGTCCGCTTCCTGCTGGCCGCCGGGGCCATCGGCATGCTCTTCAAGGAGAACGCCTCGATCTCCGGCGCGGAGGTCGGCTGCCAGGGCGAGGTCGGCTCGGCCTGCTCGATGGCGGCGGGCGGCCTCGCCGAGGTGCTGGGCGGCAGCCCGGAGCAGGTCGAGAACGCCGCCGAGATCGGCATGGAGCACAACCTGGGCCTGACCTGCGACCCGGTCGGCGGCCTGGTCCAGATCCCCTGCATCGAGCGGAACGGCATGGCGGCGGTGAAGGCGGTGACGGCCGCGCGCATGGCCCTGCGGGGCGACGGCCGCCACCACGTCTCCCTGGACAAGGTCATCAAGACGATGAAGGACACGGGCGCCGACATGAAGGTCAAGTACAAGGAGACGGCCCGCGGCGGGCTCGCGGTGAACGTCATCGAGTGCTGAGGAATCGGCCCCGACCGGCGCGCACCGGACCCCGGCCCGCCGCCACCGGGGGAACGCCGAGCCGCGCTCCCAGCTGGCTCGTTCCGGCGCTGGTTCCGGGCGGCGGAGCGCGCCAACGCCCCCAGCGACGTACCCCTTTGCCATCACCACCCAGCCCGTCATAGCGTTCGAAGCTGCTCGAACGACGGTTTGACGGGGGATGGGCATGACCGAACACGTTCCGGCGACCGCGGGGGCGGAAGCGGACGCGCGCCGACGGCAGCGGCGCGAGGGGAACACGCTGCTCGCGGCCATGCTGACCAATGGCCCGAACGAACTCATCGATTTCGTCCTGCCGTTGTGGGCGGGAGCGGCCATCGGGCTGAGCGCCACCGAGGTCGGCGTGCTGCTGGCCGTCGAGATGGTCTTGTCGATGGTCTTCCGGCCGGTCTCCGGTGTGCTGGCCGACACGTTCGAACGCCGGTACGTGGCCGCGGCGGGAGCCGCGCTCTACGGTGTCTCGGCGGCCGGCTACGCCCTCGCGCAGAGCGCCCCCGTCGCCTACACCGCCGCCGCCGTCGGCGGCGTGGGAGGCGCGCTGCTGTGGGTGAGCGTCCGGGCGATCATCAGTGAACGGCTCGCGGAGGACTCCGCGGTCTTCCCCCGGCTGCTGTCCTCCCAGGAGACCGGCGCCTGGGTGGCCTTCATCGCCGGTCTGACGCTGATCGGCCTCATCGACTACGCCGGCGTCTTCCTCGCCTGCGCCGCGGCCTGCGCCGCCGCCGCGGTGCTGCTGCTGGCCTCCCCCAGCCGGCCCGGGCGCCCGCGCACCGACACGGACAAAGGGGCGGCAGAGGGAACGGCGGCGGCGGGTCTCGGCGCCGTGGGGCGCAGGCTGCGGCCCATGCTGCTCGCCGTGGTGCTGACGATGACGGCCGAGTCCGCCGTCTCCCTGCTGCTGCTCCTGCACCTGCAGCGCGGGTTCGACCTGGAGATCGGCGAGATCGCCTACGTGTTCCTGCCCGGCGCCATCGTCATGAGCCTCGCGGCGGAACGCCTGCACACCTATGTGGTGCGCTTCGGACGCTCCCGGGTGCTGATGGCCGCCTCGCTCTCCAGTGCCGGGTTCGCCGTGGGCCTGGCGTGGGCACCGAACCCGTTCGTGATCGCAGGGCTGTGGATCCTCAGCGGGCTGGCCTGGGCGGCCGTCATCCCCATCGGGCAGGCGGTGATCGCCGAGGCGTCGGGCGAGCAGGCCGGACGCGGGATGGGGGGGTACGAATCGGCGCGCCTGCTGGGGGCCCTGACCGGGTCGCTCGCTGCGGGTGTGCTCTACGACAGTGCCGACTGGACGGCGGCCTGCCTCGTCGCGGCGGTGCCTCTGCTGGCCGGGGCGGTGGTCGTCCCCCGTGCCGTGCGGAGGCTCGGGGTCGCCGACGTCCCTGCCCCGGCACCGGAGGCTCCGGGACGGCCGGAGAAGCCGCAGGCGTCCGCCGCGGCGGACGGTGCGTCCGGAGCGGAGAGCCGGGCGGAGACGGACACGAGGACGGCGGCGACGAAGCGGACACCCCTGCGGAAGCAGAAGACGCCCCGGCAGATCCGGCGCGAACTCGGCCTGCACGCCGCGCTGTTCGCGGTGGCCCAGCTCGTCCTGCTCGTCGCCGGCCTGTCCTGGATGAAGGACCTGCTCACCGGGGACTTCGGCGAACTGCTGCTCAGCGGCGGCAGAGAACAGGACTCGTCCGTCACCGGCCTGCTCTACGGCGCGGGAAGGCTGTGGACGTTCATCCTGATCGCGGACGTCCTCTGGCAGGGCGGCAGGCTTCTCGTCCTGGCGCTCCGCCGTCCCTCCCCGGAAAGCCCGTCCCGCCCCTCCGGGGACTGAGCCCGGCCAGGGGCGGGGACCGTGTTCACCTGTTGCCGCTGAAGGCCAGTTGGGCCCCGATGCCGACGAAGGCGACGGCGAAGGTGCGGCGCATCCAGGTGAGCACCTTCGGACGGGTGATCACATGGTCCCGGACGGCCGCGGCGAAGAGCCCGTACAGGACGAACACCACGAACGTCATCACCATGAACACCGCGCTCAGTTCCAGCATGTGCGGAAGGGTGTTCGCCGCGTCGGCCGGGACGAACTGCGGCAGGAACGCCAGGAAGAAAATGGACAGTTTGGGGTTGAGGACGTTGATGAGCACGGCCGTGCCCGTGGTGCGGAGCGCCGACCGCCCCTCCTCCCCCGGCTCGGCCGGGGTGAGCGTGCCCCGTTCGCGCAGGGTCCTCCAGGCCATGTAGAGGAGGTAGGCCACCCCCAGGTATTTGAAGGTCTGGAAGACGACCGCGCTGGTGTGCAGGATCGCGGCCAGCCCGGCGACCGCGGCCGCCAGATGGGGCACGATCCCGAGCGTGCAGCCGAAGGCGGCCACCACGCTCTGCCGGAAGCCCCGGTACAGCCCGGTGGCGATCGTGTAGAGCGCCCCCGTGCCGGGTGACACCACGATGACGAACGATGTGATCAGGAATTCGGGACTCATCGGTACGCGCCTCGTCTCTCTGGAGGGCCGCGACGGACCACGGTGGTTCCTCGCGGGGTTCCACGCCCCGGCCGGCCCGGCGCTGCGCAGGCTACCGGCCGCCGGCCCCCGGACGGGCAGCCACCGCGCAACCGGGAGAGCGGGTTCCGGACGATCCCGGGCCCCCGCCGCGCACGCGCGGCCGGCCCTCCCGGGGGCGGCCGGGTACCGGACCGGGGCCCGGGAACCGGACCGGTGTTGTACAGGTCGGCCAGTTACTGCCGTCCGAACCTGCCTGGTCCACGACGCCCTGGAGAGCCGCCTCGGCGACCGCGGCCGAGAGCGTGCTGGACCCGCATCACCGGTCGCTGCCTCGGACCTACGGACGGGGCGAGCCGGTCACCGAGGAGTTCCACGGGGATTCGCGGGCCGCCCTGGACTGGCTGGAGCGCGAACGTCTCCGACGGCACCCCTCGGGCCCGGTGACACCCCCAGGTCATCCCGTCGACAGGGGGCAACAGTCATGCCGGGCCCGGAGGCCGGCGGCCCTCTTGCAGGACCGCGAAGAAGACAACGGGAAAAAGACAGCAGCACCCGCGCGGTCCCGCCCGCCCGCACCGGCTCGCGTCCCGGACCCCCGCATCGGGCCGTGCTCCACCCCCGCGCTGTAGAGTCAACGCCTATGTCGAAGCCCGATGATCTGCTGGTTGACATCGCCACCACCGTGGAGTCCGAGCAGAGCAATCAGATGTCACTCACCGTCGTTGTCCCCGGGGCCGTCATCACCGGACGCCTCGCCCCCGAGGCCGTGTGGCGCCAGCGCGTGGCCGAGGTGCTGGGAGGCTCGGAACGGCTCTCGCCGTTCTCGGCCGTCTTCACCGCGGACAGCGAC
Organism: Streptomyces sp. MNU89; assembly: GCF_020982505.1. Classification (NCBI taxonomy): domain Bacteria; kingdom Bacillati; phylum Actinomycetota; class Actinomycetes; order Kitasatosporales; family Streptomycetaceae; genus Streptomyces; species Streptomyces sp. MNU89. Next base: position 2,234,430 of record NZ_JAJKLL010000001.1, read on the forward strand.
CGCAAGCGCAGCGAGCCGCCCACCCACCTGCATCTCCACGTCGCCCGGATCCTCCAGGGCAGTGTGGGCATCCCCGAGACAGGCGGTATGTACCGCATCGCCATCGAGGACGTGAACGCCTGGACGGTCGGGGACTTCAGCTACTTCGAGTAGCGGGCGCACCCCGCCCCACCGGGCAGGGCCGGGCCGGGCCGGTGCACCCGCCCGGCGCGTCCGCCCCTGCGGACAGCGCCCGGCGGCCCCGGACCCCGCGCCCCGGCGGCGTCCGCACGCCCTCCGTGCCCGGCGGCACGACGGCCGCGCCCGGCACTCGGTGAACCCCCGTATCCGCACAGGCGAAAGCCCCGGCAGCATCCTTCGCTGCCGGGGCTCACCGTGTGCCCGGAGGGCACCGGGCCGCCGCAAGGGCGCCGGTGCCTCCGGGCGTCACACGGAACGCCGTGCGGTGCCGGGTGTCAGGCCGCGCTGCGGCGTGCCGGACGCTGACGGGCCGCACCGCCGCCCGTCTGCTGGGCGGAGGAGCTCCGGCGCGACCGGGACGGCCCGACGCGCCGTCCGCGGCCCGAGGAGGCGCCGCGCTCCTGGCGCTCCGACGCCGGCGTGGTGATGACCACGGGGATGCCCGAGGGTGCCTGCGCGCCGGTGATCCGGGTGAGCTCGGCATCACCCGAGCGCACCTGGGTGGTCCGCGGGGTGACACCGGCCAGGGTCATCAGGCGGGTCATCTCCCGGCGCTGGTTCGGCAGGACGAGGGTGACGACGCTGCCGGACTCGCCGGCCCGCGCGGTGCGTCCGCCGCGGTGCAGGTAGTCCTTGTGGTCGGTCGGCGGGTCCACGTTGACGACCAGGTCGAGATTGTCGACATGGATGCCGCGCGCCGCGACGTTGGTGGCGACCAGCACGGTCACGTGCCCGGTCTTGAACCGGCCGAGGGTCCGGGTGCGCTGCGGCTGCGACTTGCCGCCGTGCAGCGCGGCCGCCCTGACCCCGCTCTTCAGCAGGTGGTCGGTGAGCTTGTCCACGGCGTGCTTGGTGTCCAGGAACATGATCACCCGGCCGTCACGGGCCGCGATCTCCGTCGTCGTGGCGTACTTGTCGGCGCCGTGGACGTGCAGCAGGTGGTGCTCCATGGTGGTGACCGCGCCCTGGGAGGGATCGACCGAGTGCACCACCGGGTCGTTCAGGTAGCGGCGCACCAGCAGGTCGACGTTGCGGTCGAGGGTGGCCGAGAAGAGCATCCGCTGGCCCCCGGGGCGTACCTGGTCGAGCAGCGCGGTGACCTGCGGCATGAAGCCCATGTCGGCCATCTGGTCGGCCTCGTCCAGCACGGTGATGCCGACCTGGTCCAGCCGGCACTCGCCGCGGTCGATGAGGTCCTTGAGCCGCCCCGGAGTCGCGACGACCACCTCGGTGCCACCGCGCAGCGCGGACGCCTGCCGCCCGATCGACATGCCGCCGACCACGGTGGTGAGCCGCAGCGAGAGCGCCCGGGCGTAGGGGGTGAGGGCGTCGGTCACCTGCTGGGCGAGTTCCCGGGTGGGGACGAGGACGAGCGCCAGCGGCTGCCTCGGCTCGGCTCGGCGGCCCACGGCGGCGGTCCGCGTCAGCAGGGCCAGGCCGAAGGCGAGGGTCTTGCCGGAGCCGGTGCGCCCGCGGCCCAGGACGTCGCGTCCGGCCAGGGCGTTCGGCAGGGTCGCGGCCTGGATCGGGAACGGCTCGATCATCCCGAGGCCGGTGAGCGTCTTCAGCACCCCGTCCGGGAGGCCGAGAGCGGCGAAGTCCTCGACGGGCGGGAGCGCGGGGGTGACGGTGACCGGCAGGGCGAACTCACCCTGCGGGCCGGCGGGCCGGCGGCCGTAGCCACCGGAACCACCCGGACGGCCGCCGCCCGAACGGCGCGGACCCTGCCCGGCGGAGCGTCCGGCGCCGTACGGGGCGGAGCCGCCGCCGGTGCGCGGGCGGGAGTAGCGGTCCTGTGTGCGAGCTGTGCGGTTCATGGGAACCTCCTCGACGGGGCACGTATCGAGGAAATCCCGGCAGTGGCGGTGAGCCGCACAAGGAATCGCAAGAACGAGCCGTTGAAAAACGGAATACGGAATAACGGCCGTGCCGGGGAATATTTCCGGCCGGCACGCCGAATCAACCGGCAGCATCCGGAAAATGACGCCCGGGTGGCCGGAGGGTGAAGAACGGGGGTGCGGCGCAGGGAACGCCGTACGGTGCGACGTGCGGGGCAACATCCGGTCCACCGTGCGGCGGCGGAAAATTTTCGCACCTCCGCGCGAATTCGTCCGGCGCGGACCGCCCCGGGCGGGCAGGGCCGCCGCGCCGTACGGACGTCGCCGGCGCGCGCCCGCAGGCGGGCGGCGGTGTGCGGACGGACACGGCGGCCGGTGCGGACACCGGGCCCCGCACACCGGAACGAGCTGCGGCCCGCACCCGGGGGTGCGGGCCGCAGCTCGTCGCTGTGAAGCGCCGGTGTCAGCGTCAGGCGGGAACGATGTTCTCCGCCTGCGGGCCCTTCTGGCCCTGCGTGACGTCGAAGCTCACCTTCTGGCCTTCCTGAAGCTCACGGAAGCCCTGGGCGGCGATGTTCGAGTAGTGGGCGAAGACGTCGGCGCCGCCGCCGTCCTGCTCAATGAAGCCGAAGCCCTTTTCCGAGTTGAACCACTTCACGGTGCCAGTAGCCATAATTTTTTCTCCATTCGGGGCAGTGCCCGGAGGCCCACACTGCGTGAACCTCCGCGTCGCCGCAATGATTGCCCCGTCCGGAAAACCACTCCGGAAATACAAAAGTGCTCCCGGGCCGGAGCCGGCGGGGGCACTTGAAGTCTCTGGGAACCACAACTGCAACTGAGATCGACAGTAGCACGGATACGGCGGCTGTGAAGCCCGGAGCAACGGCCGTCACACCGTCCCGAATAAATCCCCGCCCGCAATGCCGAAAATTCTTCAGGCGCGGTGGGAGATTTCCTTCCCCGGTGGGGTGGCGTCCGGAACGGGAACCGGCCCCGCGGGACGGCCCCGCCCTGCCCCGGCCCGGGCGGGAAGCGGCCACGAGGGACCGGCGTGCGGGCCCGGACCACCGTCCGGGGTCCGTTGTCGGTCGGAGCGCTTAGGGTCACGGCATGGGTTACGCAGACCTGCGCGAGCTCCGTACCGCGCTCAGCACCGCACAGGACATCGCCTTCGGCCTGGACCCGTCGGCACCCTCCGCCCAGCAGGCGGAGGAGCTCGTCGACGCGCTGCGCCGGGCCCTGTCCTCCGCCACCTCCCTCATCTCGGAGCACGGCGCCACCGGGTGCGCCCAGCACCCGCGCGGCGCCGTGGACCCGCTGTACGGCGACCCGGAGGACCCCCTCCCGCCCGGCTACGGCAAGTGCCTGCTGTGCAACGACCGCCGCCGTCGCGCCGGCACACAGCACCGCGGCCGCCGCTGAACCGCGCCCCCGGTCCCCGGCCACCCCGGCCCCGCCCTCCGGCCCCGCCCTCCGGGCCCGCCGCCGACCGTTCCGCCGCGGCCGGACCCCCGGGACGCAGGGGCCCGGGGCTCCTTCCGGCCCCCGCGGGGCCCGTCCCGTACCGCCAGTGGCACAGTTCACCCCGACTCCCGGACCGTCCTGCGGACTTCACTCCGCTCCGCCGCGTTTGTCTCTTTGGACGCCGGTCACCCCGTCTGCCATAGTCGGGACAGCGATCCCTTGACCCGGGCCATCGCACCGAAGTGCCGTGGGGACACACCCCCCTTGGCTCCACGGCGGCTCACATCCCGGCACAGCGCATCCGGACAGGCCCCGTGCCCGCCCCGTCGACCGCGGGACGGACACGGGGCCTCTCCGCGTCACCGGCACCGTCACCGGCACCGGCGGCCCTCCCGCCGTCCGCCCCCGCCCGTCCGTCAGCGCTCGGCGGTCCGCATCTCGAACCAGGTCGTCTTGCCCAGCGGTCGCAGGTCCACCCCCCAGCGGTCGGAGAGGGTGTCCACCAGGAACAGCCCCCGCCCGCTGACGTCCATCTCCCGTACGGGCATCAGGCACGGCAACCCCCGGGAGGGATCGCGGAGTTCGACCCTGAGCCGGCCCCGGCGGCAGTGCATCCGCAGTCCGAACGTCCGGGCGCCGGTGTGCCGTACGGCGTTGCCGACCAGCTCCGAGACGAGCAGCACGACGTCCTCCGCGAGCTGCGGGGAGAGGCCCCACTGCCACACCACGACGGAGTGGGCCAGCCGGCGGGCCGCCCCGGCCGACTCGGGGCGGGAGGGGAGGACCACCTCGTCCACCGTCGGATCACCCAGCGTCCCGAGCGCTCCCAGCGCCCGCTCCTCCCCGGAGCCGGAGGACGGCGCCCGGCGTGCCGCGGCGGCCGTGCCCGCATGCCGCGGCTGCTCCCCGTTCTCCAGGCCCGCCATGACCCACATGATTGGGTAACGGAGCGCGGTTACGGACTGGTAGCGGCGGATTGCACCGCGTCGCCCCCCGGGCTCCCGGCCCGTCTACGCGAACCGGGTGACCGGGCGCGGCTCCGGCGTACCGAAACCGTCGTACGGCACCTCGCCGGACCCGCCGGCCGGCGTCGCGGGGTCAGGCGAACTTCGCCTTGCCCGGGCCCTCCTCCACAAAGCTGCGCATGCCGGTCTCGCGGTCCTCGGTGGCGAACAGCCCGGCGAACCAGTTGCGTTCGATGGCCAGGCCGGTGTCCAGGTCCGTCTCCAGGCCGGCGTCCACGGACTCCTTGGCGGCGCGCAGCGCAATGGCCGGGCCCTTGGCGAGCTTCGCGGCCCAGGCGTGCGCGGCCTCGTAGACCTCGGCGGCCGGGACGACCTTGTCGACCAGGCCGATGGCGAGGGCCTCGTCGGCCCTCACCTGGCGGCCGGTGAAGATGAGGTCCTTGGCCCGGGACGGGCCGACGAGCCGGGCGAGCCGCTGGGTGCCGCCCGCGCCCGGGATGAGGCCGAGCAGGATCTCGGGCTGGCCGAGCTTGGCGTTGTCGGCGGCGATCCGGATGTCGGCGCAGAGCGCCAGTTCGCAGCCGCCGCCCAGGGCGTACCCGGTGACGGCGGCGACGACGGGCTTGGGGATGCGGGCGATCGCGGTGAAGGAGTCCTGGAGCGCCTTGGAGCGCTTGACCATGGCCGCGTGGTCCATGACCCGCATCTCCTTGATGTCCGCGCCGGCCGCGAACACCTTCTCGCCGCCCCAGATCACGACGGCCCGTACGTCGTCGCGGTCGGTGAGCTCCCCGGCCAGCTCTCGCAGCCGGTCCTGGGTGGCGATGTCCAGGGCGTTCATCGGCGGGCGGTCCAGGCGGACGGTGGCGACGCCCTCGGCGACCTCAAGGTTCACAGTCATGCCCGCAGGTTAGCGGCCGTTCACGGGGGAGGGCCCGGTGCGCTTGGTCACAGCCGGCACGGATGCCGTCGTGTGACCGTGCCCGCACCGGGCCCTCCGCCGTTCACCGCCTGCCGCACGCGCCGGCTACTGCGGGGCCTTCCACTCGTCCCAGTCCATGTTCCAGCCGTTGAGGCCGTTGTCCGGCTGGATCTGCTTGTCCTTCGAGTTCTTCACGATCACGACGTCGCCGAGGAGCGAGTTGTCGAAGAACCAGGCCGCGGGTGTGGACTTCACGCCGCCGCCCCGGGCGTCGAAGAGGCCGACGCAGCCGTGGCTGACGTTGGCGGAGCCGAACGTGGACTGCCCGGCCCAGTAGTTGCCGTGGATGAAGGTGCCCGAGGTGGAGAGCCGCATGGCGTGCGAGACGTCCTCGATGTCGTACTCGCCGCCGAAGCCGACCGTGGCGCCGTCCATCCGCGTCATCTTGTGCTTCTCGCTGATCACCATCTGCCCGTTGTACGTGGGCGTGGCGGGGGCGCCGGCCGTGATCGGCAGGGTCTTGATCACCTTGCCGTCCCGCTCGACCGTCATCTTCTTGGTCTTGACGTCGACGACGCTGACCTGGCTGCGGCCGACGGTGAACTTCACGGTCTTGGACTGCTCGCCGTAGACCCCGGGGCGGCCCTCGACACCGTCCAGGTTGAGCTTGAGCGTCACCTTCGTGCCCTTGGCCCAGTACTTCTCCGGCCGGAAGTCCAGCCGGTCGTTGCCGAACCAGTGGCCCTCGACGGGCACCGACGGGCTGGCCTCGACCTCGATGGCCCGCTCCACGGCGGCAGGGTCGGTGATGCCGCGGTTGAAGCGGATCGACACCGGCATCCCGACGCCGACCGTGGAGCCGTTCTCCGGTGTGAAGTAGCCGATGAAGGTGTTCTCCGGCACGAAGGTCGTGAAGCTCGCGTGCTCGGCTGCCTCCCGGCCCTCGGAGTCCTCGGCCACCGCGTCGACGCTGTACTCGGTGGCGGAGCCCAGGTGGCCGGTCGGCTTCCAGACGGTGCCGTTCCCGCTCACCTTGCCGGGGACCTTGTTCCCCTTGTCGTCCTTGACCGTGACGGAGGTCAGCTTCCCCTTGTCCGCCGTCACCTTGAGCACGCCGTTGGTCACCACGTCGTCGGTGCCGTCCTTGGGCGTGATCTTCACTACGGCCCGGGAGGGCTTGGTGTCCACCGAGCCGGCCTTGCCGTCCTGCCCGCTGTCCGCCTTCTTGTCCTCACCGCACGCACCGACCGCCAGGACCAGCAGGCCGGCCGCCAGAACCCCCGATATCCGCCGCGTCTTCACTGTTGTCTCCCCTCACGCGGCCGTCCACCCCATGGACCGGACCGCATCCCCCGCGCGCGACGAACAGCGCGCATGCCGATGAGCAAACCACAGGGGAGGTCACGGTGGACCGCCCCGCCGTGTCACGGATCCGTCCCAAAAGCCGAGATGGCGGGGTTACGTGAGGGCCGCGCGCCGAGCGGGCAGACATGCACGGAGGGGCCACGGCGCCCGGGGCGCGGAGGGGGCGCCGCGCGCACCCGTTCACGCCGTGTCCCGCCAGGGCCCTCCCGGCCGCGCACGCCGCGGCGGGAGGCATGCCGCGAGCCGCCGGAGGCCAGGACGTGTCGAGCGCAGCCGAGGAGCAGGAGGGGCTCCAGCCGGAGCGGGCGGAGGGCTCCGCGCCGCCGCCCGCCGTGAACGGGCACCGGCGCCCCGGCGCGCGGTCCTCCGCACCGGCACCGCCGGTGTGGCCGGGGAGCCCGGCGCCGCTGGGTGCGCGCTTCCACACCGGGCCGGGGGGTGTGCCGGGCACCAACTTCGCCCTCTGGGCGGGCGGAGCGGAGGCCGTGGACGTCTGCCTGTTCGACGACGACGGGCGGGAGGTCCGGCATCCGCTGACCGAGCTGACCCATGAGATCTGGCACGGCTTCCTCCCTGGGGTGCGGCCGGGGCAGCGGTACGGCTTCCGGGTGCACGGCCGCTGGGACCCGTGGACGGGGGCCCGCTGGAATCCGGCCAAGCTGCTGCTCGACCCCTACGCCCGCGCGGTGGACGGGGACTTCGGCCCTCCGCGCGGTGCCGCGCCGGACGGCGGCGGCGGCAACGGCAGCGGCAGCGGCAGCGACGGGGGCAGCGGCAGCGACGGGGGCAGCAGCGGCGACGGCCGGATGCCGGCCGCCGTGTACGGACATGTGCGCGACTGGCCGGAGCAGCACGCGGCCGACACCGTCCGCGACGGCCGCGACTCCGCCCCGTACGTCCCCAAGGGCGTGGTGGTCGCCGACGAGTCGCCCGGCGACGAGTGGGCCGACGACCGGCGCCCCAAGACCCCCTGGGCGGACTCGGTGATCTACGAACTGCACGTGCGCGGCTTCACCATGCGCCATCCCGACGTGCCCGAACACCTGCGCGGCACCTACGCCGGGCTCGCCCACCCGGCGGCCGTCGGGCATCTGACCGGGCTCGGGGTGACGGCCGTCGAGCTGTTGCCCGTCCACCAGTTCGCCCACGAGGACCATCTCCTCCGCCGCGGCCTGCGCAACCACTGGGGCTACAACTCCATCGGCTACTTCGCCCCGCACGCCGCGTACGCCGCCTCCGGCACCCGCGGCGAGCAGGTCGGCGAGTTCCGGCGGATGGTCCGGGCCCTGCACGCCGCCGGCATCGAGGTGATCCTCGACGTCGTCTACAACCACACCGCGGAGGGGGGCGAGCTCGGCCCGACCCTCTCCCTGCGCGGCATCGACAACCGCGGCTACTACCGCCTCCAGCACGACCCGCGCCGCTACGCCGACTACACCGGCTGCGGCAACACCCTCCACGTCGTCCAGCCCCATGTGCTCCGGCTGATCACCGACTCCCTGCGCTACTGGGTGACCGAGATGGGCGTCGACGGCTTCCGCTTCGACCTCGCCGCCGCCCTCGCCCGCTCCATGCACGACGTCGACATGCTCTCGCCCTTCCTCGCCGTCATCGCCCAGGACCCGGTGCTGCGCCGCGTCAAGCTCATCGCCGAGCCCTGGGACGTCGGCGCGGGCGGCTACCAGGTCGGCGCGTTCCCGCCGCTGTGGACGGAGTGGAACGACCGCTACCGCGACACCGTGCGCGACTACTGGCGCGGCGCGCTGCCCGCCCTCCGCGACCTCGGCTACCGCCTCTCCGGCTCCAGCGACCTCTACGCCTGGGGCGGCCGGCGCCCGTACGCCTCCGTCAACTTCGTCACCGCGCACGACGGCTTCACCCTGCGCGACCTCGTCAGCTACGAACGGAAGCACAACGAGGCCAACGGCGAGGACAACCGCGACGGCACCGACGACAACCGCTCCTGGAACTGCGGCGCCGAGGGGGAGACCGGCGACCCCACCGTCACCGCGCTCCGCCGCCGGCAACTGCGCAACCTGATGACCACGCTGCTGCTCTCCACCGGGGTGCCGATGCTGGTCGCGGGCGACGAGATGGGCCGCACCCAGGGCGGCAACAACAACGCCTACTGCCAGGACAACGAGACCGGCTGGGTGGACTGGTCGCTCCCCGGTCTCCCCGAGTGGCGCGAACTGCGCGCCCTCACCGCCCGGTTGACGGCACTGCGCCGGACCCACCCCGTGCTGCGCCGCCGGGCCTTCTTCTCCGGGCGCCCGCAGGCGCCGGACGGGCTGCGCGACCTCGCGTGGTTCACCCCGGAGGGCCGCGAGATGGCCGAGGCCGACTGGCACGCCCCCGCCGCCACCCTCGGGATGTACCTCTCCGGCCGCGACATCCCCGGCCGGGACGAGCGCGGCGGCCCGGTGACGGACGACAGCTTCCTGGCCGTCCTCCACGCCCACCACGAGCCGCTGCCCTTCATCCTGCCCGGCCCGCCCTGGGCGGAGCGGTACGAGCTGCTGGTGGACACCTCCCGCGAGGACCAGTCCGGGCCTCCGGGGACCCACCACCCGGCGGGTTCCGGGCTGACGCTGCCCCCGCGCTCCGTCCAGCTGTTCCGGGTGCTGCACGGGCCCGGGGCCTGACGGGGCGGCACGGCCGCGCTCCGCAGGTCCCGTCGGCAACGGCCGTTCCGCCGGCAGCGGCAGCCCCGGCGTCCCTCGCGGCTCCCGGACAGCTTTGGCCATGACCGAAAACCGGATGAGACCTGTCAGTGACCCCCCGTAGGCTCGCCCGTGATGCCTCCTCCCACCGATTCCGCCGCATCCACCGCCGCCACCGCGGCCCCGGCCGTCCGGACGGAACCGCGGACTCCGGACAGCCGTCCGGGGCCCGCGGTGAGCGCCGGGAAGCCGCCGGCCCCGCGGAAGTCCACCGTGCGCACCCTGCTGCGGCTGTGGCCGTACGTCCGCCCGGTTCGGGCGCGGCTGTTCACGGCCGCCGGGGTCGCCGTCACCGCCTCCTGCCTGGGTCTGCTCATCCCGCTCGTCCTCAAGTGGATGGTGGACGGGCCGGTCGCCGCCCGGGACCCGGGCGGAGTCTGGCTCGGCGGCGGGCTGCTGCTCCTCCTGGGCATCACCGAGGCCGGGCTGTTCGGCCTGCGGCGCTGGCTGGTGGCCCGGCCGCTCGCCGGGGTCGAGGCCGCCATGCGCGCGAACCTCTACGGCCGCCTCCAGCGCCTGCCGGTCGCCATCCACGACCGCTGGCCGTCGGGCCAGCTGCTGTCCCGCGCCACCACGGACCTGCAGCTGCTCCGCATGTTCCTGGCCTTCCCGCTGACCTTCCTGCTGGTCAACTCGGTGACCATCCTGGTCGGCTGCGCGATCCTGCTGAGCCAGGAGTGGACGCTCGGGCTGGTGCTGCTCGGGCCCGTCCTGCCGCTGGTGGTGCTGTGCTCGCTCTTCGAGGCCCGGTACTCCCTCGCCGCCCGTACCGCCCGCGACCAGGTGGGTGATCTGACGACGGTCGTCGAGGAGGGCGTTCTCGGCATCCGTGTCGTCAAGGGCTTCGGACGGCACCGCAGCCAGGCCCGCGCCTTCCGCGAGCTGAGCCACAAGCTGCGCGGCACCGAGCTGTACAAGGCGCGGCTGCTCGCCGGGCTGCTCGCCGTCATCATGACGCTGCCCGAACTGGCGCTCGGGACGGCCCTGGTGCTGGGCACCCTGCAGGTGTCGGAGGGCACGCTGTCGGCGGGCACGCTGGTGGCCTTCCTGTCGACGGCCCTGGCGCTGCGCTGGCCGGTGGAGTCCATCGGCTTTCTGCTGGCGATGAGCCAGGACTCGGCGACGGCCACCGAACGCCACTTCGAGGTGGTGGACACCCCGCTTCCCCGGGACACCGCCGCGGCGGACGGAACCGCGAACGCGGCCGGCCGCGCCGGACCGGATCCCGCACCCGCACCCCGCCCCTCCCCGGACCCGTCGCGGAGGAGAGCCGGCCGCCCGGGGACACCGCGCCCGGCCGGTCCCGGGCAGCGCCCGTCCCCGTCCCTCTCCGGAGCCCCCGAAGGCGGACTGCGGTTCGAGGGCGTCGAGTTCCGCTACCCCGAGGCCCCGGCCGGCACCCCGCCACCCTCCGCGGCGTCGATCTGCACATCCGCCCCGGCGAGACGATGGCCCTAGTCGGGGCGACCGGCAGCGGCAAGACGACGCTCACCGCCCTCGTCCCCCGGCTCTACGAGGTGACCGGCGGCCGGATCACCCTGGACGGTACCGACATCACCCGGCTGCCGAGGACCCGGCTCCGGGAGCTGATCGCCGTCGCCTTCGAGGACCCGACCCTCTTCTCCGCGACCGTCGGCGAGAACGTCCTGATGGGTGCGGACGGCGCCGGGGAGGAGGAGCTGAACCGCGCCCTGGAGGTCGCGCAGGCGGAGTTCGCGCACGCCCTGCCGCACGGGGTCCGCACCCAGGTCGGCGAGCAGGGCCTGAGCCTCTCCGGCGGTCAGCGGCAGCGGCTCGCGCTGGCCCGGGCCGTGGTCGGCACACCGCGCTTCCTCGTGCTGGACGATCCGCTCTCCGCCCTCGACGTGCACACCGAGGCCCTGGTCGAGGCGGCGCTGCGGCGCATCCTCTCCGGCACCACGGCCCTGGTCGTCGCCCACCGCCCGTCGACCGTGCTGCTCGCCGACCGGGTCGCCCTGCTGTCCGGCGGGCGGATCACCGCCGTCGGCACCCACCAGGAACTGCTGCGCCGCGACCCGGAGTACCGCACGCTGATGTCCGGCGACCCGCAGGACCCCGCCTCCGGCGACGGCACTCCGGCCGGCGGCCCGCCCGGCACCGCTTCCCCGACCCGCCGCAGCCCCGCCGGGGCGGATGGAGGTACCTCCCGATGACCGCCCCGGCCTCCGAACGCACCGCCGACGATCCCGAACGGTCCGGCGACGGCCGGTCCGCGACCGCCGCTCCCCGGCCCCGCCCGCCGGCGCCCCGCCACCGGCGCGGAGGCCACTCCGCCTCCGGGCTCCGCGGGACCGGCGGAGCCCGGCCCGGCCGGCACGCCGGACGCCCCGAGGCCCCGACTCCTTCGACCGCGACGCCCTGCCCGCCCCCGGGGCGCCGCCCGGTCCCTGCTCCGTTCGCTGCTGCGTCCCAGCCGCGGCCGGGTGGCCGTCGCGGCCGTCCTGCTGCTGCTCAAGGAAGCGGCGGTCCAGGCGGGGCCGCTGCTCGTCGCGGTCGCCATCGACCGCGCCGTCCCCGCGCTCCGCTCCGACGACTACGGCCCGCTGACGGCCGTGGCGGTGGCCTACCTGCTCTGCTCCCTGGTCTCCGGCGGCTTCCAGTACGCCTACGTCCTGCTCGCCGCCCGGATCAGCCAGGACGTACTGCTCGACCTCCGCGGCCGGATCTTCCGGCACGCGCAGGCGCTGAGCCTGGACTTCCACGAGCGCTACACCTCCGGCCGCCTCATCTCCCGGGCCACCACGGATGTGGAGTCGCTGCGCGAGCTGCTGAACGAGGGGCTGGAGGAGCTGCTGAGCGTCGCCCTCTCGGTGGTCTACATCTCCGCGCTGCTGCTCTATCTGGACCTGGGCCTGGGCGCCGCCGCGGTGCTCTCCTTCGGTCCGCTGTATCTGCTGATCCGCCGTTTCCGGCGCCGTTCGGAGGTGGTGTACGCCAAGCGCTCGACGGCGATCGCCCGGGTGATCGTGAAGTTCGCGGAGACGATGAACGGGATCCGCCCGGTGCAGGCCTTCCGCCGCGAGACGGCCAACGACCGGGAGTTCCGCGAGCTCAACCGCCGGCACGAGCGGGTCAACGGCGACGCGATCCTGGAGATGGCCCGCTATGTGGTCTCCTCCCGGCTGGTCGCCAACACGGTGGTGGCCGCGATCGTCCTCTGGGGCGCCCACCGGGTGGCGTCGGGCGGTCTGGCGCTCGGCGTGCTCGCCGCCGCCGTGCTCTATCTGCGGCGGCTCTACGACCCGATCGACCGGCTCGGGATGTTCCTCAACTCCTACCAGTCGGCGGCCGCTTCGCTGGACAAGATCGCCGGTCTGCTGGCCCAGCGCCCCACCGTCCCGGAGCCGGCCGAGCCCCGGCCGCTGCCCGCGCGTCCGGAGGGCCGGCCCGGCCGGGAGGTCGTCTTCGACGGGGTGTCCTTCGCGTACCGCACCGGCGGCGAGGTGCTGCCGCGCTTCGGTCTCACCCTGGCGGCGGGCAGTACGACGGCCGTGGTCGGCGCCACCGGCGCGGGCAAGTCCACGCTCGCCAAGCTGCTCGCCCGCTTCTACGACCCGACCGCCGGGCGCGTCCTGCTCGACGGTGTCGATCTGCGGGATCTCGGCGGGACGGAGCTGCGGCGCGGTGTGGTGATGGTGACCCAGGAGGCGTTCCTGTTCTCCGGCACCGTGGCCGAGAACATCGCCCTCGGCCGCCCCGACGCGAGCCGCGCCGAGGTGGAGCGGGCCGCCCGGGCCATCGGCGCCCACGACTTCATCGCCGCGCTGCCGGAGGGCTACGACACGGACGTCCGCAAGCGCGGCGGCCGGATCTCGGCGGGCCAGCGGCAGTTGGTGGCCTTCGCCCGCGCACTGCTGGCCGATCCGGCGGTGCTGATCCTGGACGAGGCGACGTCCTCGCTCGACATCCCCGGGGAGCGCGCCGTCCAGCGGGCCATGGACACGGTGCTCCGGGGCCGCACGGCGGTGGTGATCGCGCACCGGCTGTCGACGGTGGAGATCGCGGACCGGGTGCTCGTCATGGCGGGCGGCCGGATCGTGGAGGACGGCACCCCGGAAGGACTCATCGGCGGGGAGGGGCGGTTCGCGGAGCTCCACCGGGCGTGGCTGGAAAGCCTCGCCTGAGACCGGGCCGCCGGCGCGTCGGCCGGGGCTCTCCGGCCACGGTCGCCGGCCCCGGCCGGCGGCCCATTCGCGGTCCCGTCGGCCGTCCCCCCGGCCGCACCGCGCCTGTCCGTTCCCTGTCGGTTTCTCGCCGGTTTCTCGTTTGTTTGCCGCCTCTCTCTGATGTTTCCGGCGCGGTCCTGTCCGATTACCGCCCAGTCCTGCTCGCCACCCACCCGACTGTCCGGTATCCGGCAGTGGTTTCTTCGCTCACCGGACAGATTCCGGCCAAGTTGTTGACGCGCCCCTGACATTTGACCCCACCGGCTGAGACGCTGTGACCGGCCGATCGGCCCGCCCCCCACACACCATCTCGGCAGTGCGCACTGCCGCGCACCGCCGTGCTCCACCGGCCGCCCACCCAGCCCGCCGGATCTCCCGGCCGTACACCCACCCAGTGACGGCCGCAGCCGAAGGAGACCGTGTGAGACCCACCCCCGTGCCGCACGCCGCAGATCCGCGGCCTGCGCCCTGATCACCACGGCCGCGATGCTCGCCGTCGGCGTCCAGGCGTCCCCGCCTCCGCCGCGCCGCCCCGTCCCGACAAGGACGCCCTGCCCGTCTCCCTCTCCCCCGCCGAGCGGGCGGAGCTGCTCCAGGACGCCGAAGCCGCCGCGCCGGAGACCGCCGGCACGCTGAAGCTCGGCGCCAAGGAGAAGCTGCGCGTCCGGGATGTCGTCCAGGACCGGGACGGCACCACCCACACCCGCTACGAACGCACCTACGCGGGACTGCCCGTCCTCGGCGGCGACCTCGTCGTCCACGAGACCGGGAGCGGCAAGCACGAAGGCGTCACCAAGGCGACCAAGGCGACCATCAAGGTCCCCACCACCCGCGCCGAGGTCTCCGCCACCACCGCCAAGAAGAGCGCCCTCACCACCGCCAAGGACGAAGCCGGAGCCAAGGCCGAAGCCGCCAAGGCCCCCCGCAAAGTCATCTGGGCCGCCGACGGCAACCCCGTCCTCGCCTGGGAAACCGTCACCGGCGGACTCCAGAAGGACGGCACCCCCAACGAACTCCACGTCATCACCGACGCCACCACCGGCAAGGAACTCCACAGCTGGCAGGGCGTCCACCAGGGCACCGGCAACAGCCAGTACGCCGGACGGGTCACCATCGGCACCGCCCCCTCGTACACGCTGACCGACACCGGGCGCGGCGACCACAAGACCTACGACATGAACAACGGCACCAGCGGCTCGGGATCCCTCTTCACCGACGCCGACGACGTCTGGGGCGACGGCACACCGGGCAACCGCCAGACCGCCGCCGTCGACGCCCACTACGGCGCCGCGGTGACCTGGGACTACTACAAGGAAGTCCACGGCCGCAGCGGTATCAAGGGCGACGGCGTGGGTGCCCGCACCCGCGTCCACTACGGCAACGCCTACGTCAACGCCTTCTGGCAGGACTCCTGCTTCTGCATGACCTACGGCGACGGCGACGGCAACGCCAAGCCGCTCACCTCACTCGACGTCGCCGCACACGAGATGACCCACGGCGTCACCTCCGCCACCGCCAACCTCACCTACAGCGGTGAGTCCGGCGGCCTCAACGAGGCGACCTCCGACATCTTCGCCGCCGCCGTCGAATTCCACGCCGGCAACGCCCAGGACCCGGCCGACTACCTCGTCGGCGAGAAGATCGACATCCGGGGCAACGGCACGCCCCTGCGCTACATGGACAAGCCCTCCCGGGACGGCAGTTCGAAGGACTACTGGTACTCGGGCATCGGCAACGTCGACGTCCACTACTCCTCCGGACCGGCCAACCACTTCTTCTACCTGCTCTCCGAGGGCAGCGGAGCCAAGGAGATCAACGGCGTCCAGTACGACAGCCCCACCTCGGACGGCCTCCCGGTCACCGGCATCGGCATTGCCAACGCCGAGAAGATCTGGTTCAAGGCACTGACGGAGTACATGACCTCCAGCACCAACTACGCCCGCGCCCGCACCGCCACCCTGCAGGCCGCCGCCGACCTCTTCGGCGCCGACAGCGCGGCGTACGAAGCGGTGGGCCACGCCTGGGCCGGCGTCAACGTCGGCACCCGCCCCGGAGACGGGGGCGGCGGCACCGGCGAGACCTACGAGACCACGGACGACGTCGCCATCCCGGACGCCGGCTCGGCCATCACCTCGCCCCTCACCATCAGCGGCCGGAGCGGCAACGCCCCGTCGAACCTCCGGGTCGGCGTGGAGATCGTCCACACCTACCGCGGCGACCTCGTCATCGATCTGATCGCACCGGACGGCACGTCCTACCGGCTGAAGGGAGCCGACTCCTGGGACTCCGCCGACGACGTCAGCGAGACCTACACCGTGAACGCCTCCTCGGAGAGCGCCAACGGCACCTGGAAGCTCAGCGTCCGGGACAGCTACGCCCGGGACACCGGCTACATCGACAGCTGGAAGCTGACCTTCTGACGCCGGGCCGGCAGGAACGCGAGCAGCGTGTCCGGCGGCGCGCGGCCGCTTCCTGACGGACCCTTCCGTCCCTTCCGTCCGTTCCGTACGGCGGAGCACCGGTGTGCCGGTGCGGTGTCCCGGCACCGCACCGGCACCTGTGTGTTCCGCGGTGACCGGGGACCTGCCCGCGCCCCCGCCGGCCCGCTGGAGCGCAGGTAGGACCGGGACTCGTCCCGGCACCGCGCGGCGAAGCAGGAACCCACTCGACACCACAGCCGTCAACGGCGCGGTGGGCGGGAGTCGCCGTCCTTCAGGGCGGCGAGGATGTCACCGCAGCAGCACACCCGCCTCCTCGCCCGTGGCCTCCGCCGGTACGGCCATCAGCCCGAGTTCCGCACCGCTCGCCAGCAGCCGGTGCGAGGGCAGCACCCGCACGGTGAACCCGAAGGGCCCGGTCCGCTCCAGGGTGAGCTCGCCCTCGTACGGCCACCGCCCCTCGGCGTCCGCGGCACCGGCCGGTTTGAGCGGTACGGTCCGGCCCGCGGTGATCCGGTCCTCGCCGTCCACGCGCCCGGCGACGGCCTGTACCTCCACGTCCTCCGGGACGAGCCGGTCCAGTGCCACCCGCACCCGCAGCGACAGCACCGAGCCCAGCTCCGCGCTGCCGCCGTTCCCGCCGCCCGTGGCCGCCTCCACCCGGCCGACGGAGACCCGCGGCCAGGCCGCCCGCACCGTCGCCTTCCAGGCCGCCAGCTCGCGCGCGGCGTCCGGGCCGAGCCGCCGGTGCGCGCGGGCCGCCGGGGTGTAGAGCTCCCGGACGTACTCCTCGACCATGCGGCCGGCCAGCACCTTCGGCCCGAGATCGGCCAGGGTGCGCCGGACCATCCCGATCCAGCGGTCCGGCAGCCCGTCCGGGCCCCGGTCGTAGAAGAGCGGGGTGACCCGCTGCTCCAGCAGCTCGTAGAGGGCGTGCGCCTCCAGGTCGTCGCGCCGGTCCTCGCCGGTGGCCGGGTCGTCGGCGGTCGGGATGGCCCAGCCGAAGTCCGGCTCGAACCACTCGTCCCACCAGCCGTCCAGCACCGACAGGTTGAGGCAGCCGTTGAGGGCGGCCTTCATCCCGGAGGTGCCGCAGGCCTCCAGCGGCCGGAGCGGGTTGTTCAGCCAGACGTCGCAGCCCGGGTAGAGCTGCTGCGCCATCGCCATGCCGTAGTCGGGCAGGAAGACGATCCGGTGCCGCACCCGCGGGTCGTCCGCGAACCGGACCAGCTCCTGCACCAGCCGCTTGCCGCTGTCGTCCGCGGGGTGCGCCTTGCCGGCGACGACGATCTGCACCGGCCGCTCGGGGTGGAGCAGCAGCTCCGTCAGCCGCTCCCGGTCGCGGAGCATGAGGGTGAGCCGCTTGTACGAGGGCACGCGGCGGGCGAAGCCGATGGTGAGGACGTCCGGGTCCAGCACCCCGTCGATCCAGCCGAGTTCGGCCGCCGCCGCGCCGCGCTGCCGCCAGGAGGCGTACAGCCGTTCCCGTACCTCCGCCACCAGCCGTGCGCGGAGCGTGCGCCGCAGCGCCCAGAGGGCGTCGCCGGGCAGGGTCTGCGCCCCGCCGTTCCCGGCGCCGGCCCGGAGCACCTCGGGCGCGGTCCAGGTGGGGCCGTGGACGCCGTTGGTGACGGAGGTGATGGGCACCTCGCCGGCGTCGAAGCCGGGCCACAGGCCGGCGAACATCTCCCGGCTGACGCCGCCGTGCAGCCGCGAGACGCCGTTGGCGCGCTGCGCGAGCCGCAGGCCCATCACGGCCATGTTGAAGACGCCCGGCTCGCCGCCCGGATAGGTCTCCCTGCCGAGTTCCAGGACGCGTGCGGCGTCCACGCCGGGCAGTTCGCCGTCGTCGCCGAAGTGGCGGGCGACGAGCTCCCGGTCGAAGCGGTCGATCCCGGCCGGCACGGGTGTGTGGGTGGTGAAGACCGTCCCGGCGCGCACGGCCTCCAGGGCGGCGTCGAAGTCGAGTCCGCCGTGTTCCTCCTCGCCCAGCTCGCGTACGCGCTCGAGGCCGAGGAAGCCGGCGTGGCCCTCGTTGGTGTGGAAGACCTCGGGCCCGGGGTGTCCGGTGATGCGGCAGTAGGCGCGGACGGCGCGGACCCCGCCGATGCCGAGCAGCATCTCCTGCAGCAGCCGGTGCTCGCTGCCGCCGCCGTAGAGACGGTCGGTCACCTGGCGCTCGCGGGGCTCGTTCTCCTCGGTGTCAGAGTCGAGCAGCAGCAGCGGCACCCGGCCGACCCGGGCCTCCCGGACGACGGCGTGCAGCGTACGGCCGCCGGGCAGGGCGAGGGTCACCCGGCACGGCCGGCCGCCGGGTTCGCGGAGCAGGCCCAGCGGCAGCTCGTCCGGGTCGAGCAGCGGGTACTGCTCCTGCTGCCAGCCGTCGCGGGAGAGCGACTGCCGGAAGTAGCCGTGCCGGTAGAGCAGTCCCACCCCGATGAGCGGTACGCCCAGGTCGCTCGCGGTCTTGAGGTGGTCCCCGGCGAGGATGCCGAGCCCGCCGGAGTACTGGGGCAGGGCGCCGGTGATGCCGAACTCGGGCGAGAAGTAGGCGACGGCCGAGGGCAGCCCGTCACCGGCCGCCGCACCCGCGGCGGTCTGGTACCAGCGGGGGCCGGTGAGGTACTCCCGCAGCCCGTCGGCCGCGGTGGTGAGGCGCCGCAGAAAGGCGCCGTCGGAAGCCAGGCTCTCCAGCCGCGCGGCGGACACGCCGCCGAGCAGCCGTACGGGGTCGCCGCCCGCGGCCGGCCAGGCCTCGGGATCGACGGCCCGGAACAGCTCACGGGTCTCGGGATGCCAGGACCAGCGCAGGTTCCGCGCCAGTTCGCTGAGCGGTCGTAGGGGTTCCGGAAGGACGGGACGCACGCTGAATCGACGAATGGCCTTCACAGGTCGACCGTAGCGGCGACCACCGGTTCCCTTCGCGCACATTCACACGTTCCGTCCAGAACTCACCGGCCGGTGGTGAAAACGGTGACCGCACGCCCTCTGTTGCCGCACGCCGATCCGAGGATGATAGAAAGCCCTTTCCCCCACAAGGAGGTCCGATGCGACCCGCACACCCCCACCCGCCGGGACCCCGCCGCCCGGCCCCGTACCGCCGGTTATCCGCGCTGGCCGGCGCGGGTCTCGCGGCGGTTCTGGCGACGTCCGGCCTGGCCGCCGAGGCGGCCCCGGCGCCCGCCGCGGCAGCCCGTCAGATGGAGAATCTGGACCGCGGCGTGGTAAGCGTGTACACCGGTTCGGGCAACCTGGTGAGCTGGCGCTGGCTGGCCACCGACCCGGACGACGTGGCGTTCAACGTCTACCGCGGGGACACCAAGGTGAACTCCTCACCCGTCACGGACTCCACCAACTTCCTCCACGAGGGCGCGCCGGCCTCGGCCGACTACACGGTCCGCGCGGTGACCGGCGGCGTGGAGCAGCCGGCCTCCGGACACGCGGTCCAGTTCCGCGCCGGCTACCGCGACATCCCGCTCTCCCCGCCGTCCGGAGGCACCACGCCCGACGGCGTGTCGTACACCTACGAGGCCAATGACGCCTCCGTGGGCGATCTCGACGGCGACGGCGCCCTGGACTTCGTCCTGAAGTGGCAGCCCACCAACGCCAAGGACAACTCCCAGTCCGGCCACACCGGCAACACGATCATCGACGGCATCAGGCCCGACGGTACCCGGCTCTGGCGGATCGACCTGGGCCGCAACATCCGCTCCGGCGCGCACTACACCCAGTTCCAGGTGTACGACTACGACGGCGACGGCCGGGCCGAGGTCGCCATGAAGACCGCGGACGGCAGCCGGGACGGCACCGGGGCGGTGATCGGCAGTTCGTCCGCCGACCACCGCAACTCCTCCGGCTACGTCCTCGCCGGCCCGGAGTACCTGACCGTGTTCGACGGCCGGACCGGCGCCGCGCTGGACACCGCCGACTACGTGCCCGCGCGCGGGAACGTCGGCTCCTGGGGCGACACCTACGGCAACCGCGTCGACCGCTTCCTCGCCGGGACCGCGTACCTCGACGGCACCCGGCCCAGTCTGGTGATGGCGCGCGGCTACTACACCCGCACGGTGATCGCCGCCTGGGACTTCCGGAACGGCGCCCTCACCCGCCGCTGGACCTTCGACACCAACAGCTCCACCAACGCCGGCCGGGGCTACGACGGGCAGGGCAACCACGCGCTGACCGTCGGCGACGTCGACCGGGACGGCCGGGACGAGATCGTCTACGGCGCGATGACCGTGGACGACGACGGCGCCGGGCTGTGGACCACGCGGCTCGGCCACGGCGACGCGGCCCACCTCGGCGATCTGGTGCCGTCCCGTCCGGGCCTGGAGTACTACAAGGTCTCCGAGGACTCCTCCAAGCCCGGCTCCTGGATGGCCGACGCGCGGACCGGCCAGGTCCTGTGGCAGACGGCGCCCGCCGGCGACAACGGCCGCGGCGTCTCCGGCGACATCTGGGCCGGCAGCCCGGGGGCCGAGTCCTGGTCCTCCGCCGACAGCGCGCTCCTCTCCGCGTCGGGCTCCCCGCTCGGCCGCAAGCCGTCCGGCGCCAACTTCCTCTCCTGGTGGGACGGCGACCCCGTCCGGGAACTGCTCGACGGTACGCGGATCGACAAGTACGGCACCGGCGGGGAGACCCGGCTGCTGACCGGTTCGGGCGTCGCCTCGAACAACGGCACCAAGGCGACCCCGGTGCTCTCCGGCGACATCCTCGGCGACTGGCGCGAAGAGGTCGTCTGGCGCACCTCGGACAACCGGGCGCTGCGGGTGTACTCCACCCCGCACCGGACGGACCGCCGGATCACCACCCTGCTGCACGACGCGCAGTACCGCACCGCGCTCGCCTGGCAGAACACCGCCTACAACCAGCCGCCGCACCCGGGGTTCTTCATCGGTGACGGGATGGCGGTGCCGCCCCGGCCGGAGGTCACCACGCCTTGACGTGCTCCCTGGTCTGTAGTCCAGGGATTCCGGCCTGGGTCGTCCGACCCTTCCGGGGGCTTCCTGCTTCACCGCGCTGTGCGGGCACGGGTGCCCGTCTTACCGGCGCTCCACAGGCGTTTGGTGTCTCCGCCCGTCCGGCGGCGACGAGGCGGCGTCCTTCGAAGAGGACGTTGCGGGCTGCGTTGTGGTCGCGGTCGTGCACGGTGTCACAGGCCCTGCACGTCCACTGCCGGACGTGCAGGGGCTTGGGGCCGTCGCGGAATCCGCAGGCCGAGCAGACCTGGGAGGACGGAAAAGCACGGTCCACCCTGGCGAAGGTGCGGCCGTGCTTGGCCGCTTTGTACTCCAGCATGCCGACGAACGCGGTCCATCCCGCGTCGTGCACGGACTTGGCGAGCCGGGTGCGCCCGAGGCCGGACACCGCGAGGTCTTCCACGTACACCGCTTGGTTGTCGCGAATGATCTGTGTGGATGCCTTGTGGTGCCAGTCCCGGCGTCGGTCGGCCACCCTGGCGTGCTGGCGTGCGGCCTTGATGCGGGCCCTGGCCCGGTTCTTCGATCCCCTGGCCTTGCGGGACAGCTCCCGCTGAAGACGCTTGAGTTTTTTCTCCGCCCGGCGCAGGAAGCGGGGACTGTCGATTTTCCGGCCGTCGGACAGGACGGCGAAGGCGGACAGGCCGAGGTCGATACCGGACTCTGCTTCCGTCTCGGGGAGGATGTCCGGCTCGGTGTCCACGACGAAGCTGAGGAAGTACCGGCCGCAACGGTCCTGGGTGATGGTCAGGGACGTGGGTGCGGCCGGAAGCCGGCGGGACCATACGACCTTGAGGTCGCCGACCTTGGCCACGTACACCGTGCCGTCGTCCTTCAGACAGAAGGCGTTGGTGTTCAGGCGGATCGACTGCCGGGTGTCCTTCTTCGACTTGTACCGGGGCGGCCCCACCTTGCGGCCCTGCCGCTTGCCCTTGATCGAATCGAAGAAGTTCTTGTAGGCGGTGTCGAGGTCCCGCAGAGACTGCTGCAGGACGACCGCCGACACGTCGGCGAGCCAGGCGCGCTCGCCGGTGCGCTTGGCCTGGGTGATGCGAAGCCGGGACAGTTCCGCCGACGTCACGTACGGCAGCCCCGCCGCGTGCGCTTGTTTCCGGTCGCGCAGGCAGTCGTTCCACACCACGCGGGCGCACCCGAACGCACGGGCCAGCGCACGGCGCTGTGCGGCGTCCGGGTAGGCCCGGTAGTTGTAGCGGAGCTGCACAACCGAGATCTTACGACGATTCGTCCCATGGATGGGCAGAACGACTGCAAACGTGGCAGGCATGCCATTTCGGCGATGCACGTGCTCTTGGTCTTCGTGACGCAGTACCGGCGCGGGGTGTTCAACGACGCGATGCCGACGCGCCGCGAAGAGATCACGCGCAAGGTCTGCGAGGACTTCGAAGCTGAGCTGAAGAAGTTCAACGGCGAACGCGACCACGTCCATCTGTACTACCCGCCGAAGGCCGTCCGCCTCCAAGCTGGTCAACAGCCTCAAGGGCGTCTCTGCCCGCCGGATCCGGCTGGGGGGGCACTTCCCGGCCGAAGGCTGGGGGAGAGTTCACCGGCCGGATCAAGCACGCCATCATGCATGGAGGCCTGTGGTCGCCCTCCTGCTTCGCCGCGTCCTGCGGCGGAACACCGCCTGCGATCGTCCGCCAGTACATCGAGCAGCAGAAACGCCCGCTCTGAAGTACACGTCAGAGCAGCCTTGAGATGCATTCATCCCCGGCGTGACCGCCGGGGCTTTCTGCAAGAAACCCGGTAAACCGGTACGGACCCGTCACGGGAGGCGCCGAGCGGGGGCGGAGTGATCGATTCCGCCCCCGCGAACCTCTTGCCCGGAGCCCTGTCGCACGAGAAGCTGCAGGTCACCACAGGAGAGGTTCATCTTCATGGCGCATATATCTGATCGACCGTCAGCCGACGGTTCACAGACCGACGTTCCCACCCCCCACACGCGGCGCCCCGTCAGAGGACGCCGTGTCACGACCGCGATCGCCGCCGTCACCTTCCTGCTGTCCCCCCTCGCGTTCTCCGCCCACGCCGCCGACGCGGCGGCACCGACGGGCCGCATCCTCGGTGCCGGCGCGCCGGACGCCGTGAGCGGCAGTTACATCGTCAGCCTCAAGTCCGGCCGGGGCCTCACCGCGCGGTCCGAGGCCGGCCGGGAGCTGGCCCGGAAGTACGGCGCGACGATCCGCCACACCTACGGCAGCGCTCTCAACGGCTACTCCGTGCGGCTCTCCGAGGCACAGGCGAAGCGCCTCGCGGCCGATCCCGCCGTCGCCTCGGTGTCGCAGGACGCCAGGGTGCGGATCGCCGCGGCCCAGCCGAACCCGCCCTCCTGGGGCCTGGACCGCATCGACCAGAGCGATCTCCCGCTGGACGACTCCTACACGCCGCCCGCCGACGGCGGTTCGGGCGTGACGGCGTATGTCATCGACACCGGTGTCAGCACCGGCCACCAGGACTTCGGCGGCCGGGCGAGCAGCGGCTGGGACTTCGTCGACGGCGACGCCGACGCCCAGGACGGCCACGGGCACGGCACCCATGTCGCGGGCACCATCGCCGGCACCTCGCACGGGGTCGCCAAGCAAGCCGACGTCATCGGGGTCAGGGTCCTGGACGACGAGGGCTCCGGCACCATCGCCCAGGTGATCGCGGGCATCGACTGGGTCGCGAAGAACGCGGAGAAGCCGGCCGTGGCCAACATGAGCCTCGGCGGCATTCTCAACGCGCAGCTGGACGACGCCGTCCGGGGCGCCATCGCCTCCGGGGTGACGTTCACCGTGGCGGCCGGCAACAACGGCCTGCCGGCGCTGCTCTTCTCCCCGGCCCGGGTCTCGGAGGCCATCACCGTCGGCGCGACCGACAGGACCGACGCCCGCGCGAGCTTCTCCAACTGGGGTCCGGGCGTGGACGTGTTCGCCCCCGGCGTGGACATCACCTCGGCCTGGCACACCTCCGGCAGCGCCACGAACACCATCTCCGGCACCTCGATGGCGGCTCCGCACGCCGCGGGCGCGGCCGCGCTCCACCTGGACGACCACCCGGCCGACGCCCCCGCGGCGGTCGAGAAGGCGCTGACGGACGGCGCGGCCCAGGGCAGGATCAGCGGCGCGGGCCTCGGCTCGCCGAACCGTCTGCTCCAGGTCGGCGACTGACACACCGTCCGCCACGCTCCACCCGGCGCACCGCCGGGGGAGCCGCGGTACGGGCCGGCTCTTCCTCCTCAGCCGTGCTGCACCGGCAGAGCCCTCCCGACCGCATCACCGGCCCCACGGGGCACACCCGCACCAGCACCGGACCGGCCCGTGACCCCGGCACACCGCCACCGTCACGGGCCGGTCCAGTTTTTACCTTTCGGGCCCCGATAGGAGGCCATCACCGTCATGTCCGGCGCCGGGCGGGGGCAGACTCCACCGATAGACGGCGCCACGCTCCCCGCACCACCCGGCGCCGCCCACCGGCTCGCACAGTCACCCACTTGAGTGAACGCGGACAGGAGCGCCCATGCCCGCAACCGGCCAGTCGTCCATGGAGCATATAGAAAGAACAAAAGCCCGCAGAGTGGCTCGAACCGCTACGCCCCCAGGTGATCCCATGATCGGACGCATCCCCGTGCTCGACATCCGCCCGCTGGTCGACTGCGGGCGGCGGCCGGCCAAGGCGGTGGCCGGCGAGAGCTTCGAGGTCACCGCGACGGTCTTCCGGGAGGGCCACGACGCGGTCGCCGCCAATGTGGTCCTGCTGGACCCCTCCGGCCGTCCCGGCCCCTGGACCCCGATGCGCGAACTCGCGCCCGGCACCGACCGCTGGGGCGCCCGGGTCACCCCGGGCTCCGAGGGCCCGTGGAGCTTCACCGTCGAGGCGTGGGGCGACCCGGTCACCACCTGGCGCCGCCACGCCGAAATCAAGATCCCGGCCGGCATCGACACCGAACTCGTCCTCGCCGAGGGCGCCGCCCTCCACGAGAGAGCCGCCGTCGACGTCCCCAAGCGGGCCGGCCGGGAAGCCGTCCTGCGCGCCGCGGACGCGCTGCGCGACCGGGACCTCTCCCCCGCCGACCGGCTCGCCGCGGCCCTCGCCGAGGACGTCTCCGCGGCCCTCGCCCGCCATCCGCTGCGCGAACTGCTCACCCGGTCCCGCCAGGTGCCGCTGCTCGTGGAGCGCCGCCGTGCGCTCTACGGCTCCTGGTACGAGTTCTTCCCGCGCTCCGAGGGCGCCGTCACCGCCCCCGGTGAACCGCCCGCCGGCGGCACCCTCCGGACCGCCGCCGAGCGGCTGCCCGCCATCGCCGCGATGGGTTTCGACGTCGTCTACCTGCCGCCCGTCCACCCGATCGGCACCTCGTACCGCAAGGGCCCGGACAACACCCTCACGGCCGGCCCGCACGATGTGGGCTCCCCCTGGGCGATCGGCTCCGCGGAGGGCGGCCACGACGCACTTCACCCGGATCTCGGCACCTTCGAGGACTTCGACCACTTCGTGGCCCGGGCCCGGGCGCTGCGCATGGAGGTGGCGCTCGACTTCGCCCTGCAGTGCTCGCCGGACCACCCCTGGGTGCGCGAGCATCCGTCCTGGTTCCACCACCGGGCCGACGGCTCCATCGCCTTCGCCGAGAACCCGCCCAAGAAGTACCAGGACATCTACCCGGTGGCGTTCGACGCCGACATGACCGGCATCGTCCGCGAGACCCTGCGCATCCTGCGGCTGTGGATGGACCACGGGGTGCGGATCTTTCGGGTGGACAACCCGCACACCAAGCCCGTGCTCTTCTGGGAGCGGGTCATCGCCGACATCAACCGCCGCGACCCGGACGTCATCTTCCTCGCCGAGGCGTTCACCCGTCCGGCGATGATGCACACCCTGGCGGCCATCGGCTTCCAGCAGTCGTACACCTACTTCACCTGGCGCGAGACCAAGGAGGAACTGACCGCCTACCTCACCGAGCTCTCCGGCGACGCGGCCGCCTACATGCGGCCCAACTTCTTCGCCAACACGCCCGACATCCTCCCCGGTCACCTCCAGGAGGGCGGCCGGCCCGCCTTCGAGGCGCGGGCCGTACTCGCCGCCACCCTCTCCCCGACCTGGGGGATCTACTCCGGCTACGAGCTCTGCGAGAACACCCCGGCGCGCCCCGGCAGCGAGGAGTACCTGCACTCGGAGAAGTACGAACTGCGGCCCCGCGACTGGGAGGCGGCCGAGCGGGAGGGACGGACCATCGCCCCGCTGATCACCCGGCTCAACCGGATCCGCCGCCGTCACCCGGCTCTCCAGCAACTCCGGGACCTGCACTTCCACCACGCGGACAACGACGCGGTGATCGCCTACTCGAAACGTACTCACGGCGACAGCCCCGATGTCGTACTCACGGTCGTGAACCTCGACCCGCACCACACCCAGGAGGCGACGGTCTCGTTGCACATGCCGGAACTCGGCCTCGACTGGCACGAGTCCGTCCCGGTGCGCGACGAGCTCACCGGCGAGACCTACCACTGGGGCAGGGACAACTACGTGCGTCTGGAACCGGGGATCCGGCCGGCGCACGTGTTCACCCTGCGACCGTCCTCACCGATCGGAGGGTCACCCACATCATGATCGTCAACGAGCCCGTCCAGGACACCTTCGAGGACACACCGGCGCAGGACCGCGATCCCGACTGGTTCAAGCGCGCCGTCTTCTACGAGGTGCTGGTCCGCTCCTTCCAGGACAGCAACGGCGACGGCATCGGCGACCTCAAGGGCCTCACGGCCAAACTCGACTATCTGCAGTGGCTCGGCGTGGACTGCCTCTGGCTGCCGCCGTTCTTCAAGTCACCGCTGCGGGACGGTGGTTACGACGTCTCCGACTATCTCGCGGTGCTCCCCGATTTCGGGGACCTCGCCGACTTCGTCGAGTTCGTCGACGCCGCCCACCAGCGCGGCATGCGGGTCATCATCGACTTCGTCATGAACCACACGAGCGACCAGCACGAGTGGTTCCAGGAGTCGCGCCGCAACCCGGACGGCCCCTACGGCGACTACTACGTCTGGGCCGACGACGACAAGCAGTACCAGGACGCCCGGATCATCTTCGTCGACACCGAAGCCTCCAACTGGACCTTCGACCCGGTGCGCCAGCAGTACTACTGGCACCGCTTCTTCTCCCACCAGCCGGACCTCAACTTCGAGAACCCGGCCGTCCAGGAGGAGATCATCTCCGCCCTGCGCTTCTGGCTGGACCTCGGCATCGACGGCTTCCGGCTGGACGCCGTGCCCTACCTCTACGCCGAGGAGGGCACCAACTGCGAGAACCTGCCGCGGACCCACGACCTTCTCAAGCGGGTCCGCGCCGAGATCGACGCCCACTACCCCGACACCGTGCTGCTCGCCGAGGCCAACCAGTGGCCCGAGGACGTCGTCGACTACTTCGGCGACTTCGAGAAGGGCGGCGACGAGTGCCACATGGCGTTCCACTTCCCGGTCATGCCGCGCATCTTCATGGCGGTGCGCCGCGAGTCGCGCTACCCGGTCTCGGAAATCCTGGCCAAGACCCCGGCCATCCCCTCCGGTTGCCAGTGGGGCGTCTTCCTCCGCAATCACGACGAGCTGACCCTCGAAATGGTCACGGACGAAGAGCGCGACTACATGTACTCCGAGTACGCCAAGGACCCGCGGATGCGCGCCAACATCGGCATCCGCCGCCGGCTGGCCCCGCTGCTCGACAACGACCGCAACCAGATCGAGTTGTTCACCGCCCTGCTGCTCTCCCTCCCCGGCTCGCCGATCCTCTACTACGGTGACGAGATCGGCATGGGCGACAACATCTGGCTCGGCGACCGGGACGCGGTCCGCACCCCGATGCAGTGGACCCCCGACCGCAACGCCGGCTTCTCCTCCTGCGACCCGGGCCGGCTCTTCCTGCCGACCATCATGGACCCGGTCTACGGCTACCAGGTGACCAACGTCGAGGCGGCCATGAGCAGCCCCTCCTCGCTGCTCCACTGGACCCGCCGGATGATCGAGATCCGCAAGCAGAACCCGGCCTTCGGACTCGGCTCGTACAGCGAACTGCCGTCCAGCAACCCGGCGGTGCTCGCCTTCCTCCGGGAGACCCCGGGGCCGGGCCAGGAGGACGACGACCTGGTGCTGTGCGTCAACAACTTCTCCCGCTTCGCCCAGCCCACCGAGCTGGACCTGCGGGCGTTCGCGGGGCGCCATCCCGTGGAGCTGATCGGCGGGGTGCGCTTCCCCGCCATCGGCGAACTCCCCTATCTGCTCACGCTCGCCGGCCACGGCTTCTACTGGTTCCGGCTCCGCCGGTCCGCGGCCCCGGTGGCCGCGGACGCACCGGGCGGCGGTGACGTCGCGGGCGCGCCGCGCACCGGCGAGGTCCCGCGCCCGCTCAACGGCGGCTGACGGCGCCGGTCACCGCCGTTACAGCCCCGCGGCGGGGCGGTTACGACCGGATTCACCGGTTTTCACCGCCCCGCCCCGGGCAGGCTCTCCTCTACGCACCCCAGTCCGCACAGCGCATAGGCCAATCGCCTTACCTGATCGGACGACCCTCACCCGACACGTCCCGCACCGCCGGACAGCAATTGCCGCAATCCGGGACACTCTGCGCATCTACGGTGTGCCCGGGGAAAGGACGCGACGCCATGTCGGAGGGCTCGATCCGCGCCAACCCGTACAGCACGCCCTGCACCACCGTCACCGCCCCGGACTCACCGGCGGACCGTGCGGCGGACTCACCGGACCGGCCTCCCGCGCCGGCAGGGGACGCCGCGGCGACGCCCGGAACCCCCGCCGGGCCGCCCGGCCGGGGCAGGGAACGCACCACCACCCGCTCGCTGCTCCCCTCGCTCGTCCCCCTGCTCCGCTCATGGCTGCCCCGGCAGCGCTGGTTCGCCGGCAAGGGCAACCCCATCACGGGCTTCTCCCTCGTCTCCGCCACCGAGATCCTGCCGTGCACCGCGGGCGGGGCCGCCCCCGGACTGCTCCATCTCCTCGTCCGCGCCCAGCAGCACCCCGGCACCGCCGACTGCTACCAGCTCCTCATCGGCATCCGCTCCACCCTCCCCCCGCACCTCGCGCACACCCTGATCGGCCGCCCCGCCGAGGGCCCGCTCCACGGCCACACCGTCTACGAGGCCCTGGCCGACCCGCGCCTGGCCGGGCTGCTCCTGGAGCGGCTGCGCGTCCCCGGCCGGCTCGGCGCGCTCCGCTTCACCCGCGCCCCCGGCACCGCCATCGCCTCCGGGCTCACCCCCCGGCTGATCACCGCGGAGCAGTCCAACTCCTCGGTGGTCTACGGCGACGCGTACATCCTCAAGGTCTTCCGCCGCATCGGCACCGGCGTCAACCCCGACCTCGAACTCCCGCTGGCCCTCGCCCGGGCCGGCTGCGAACGCGTCCCGCACCCCACCGCCTGGTTCGAGGCCGACCCCGGGGTGGAGGCCGCCGCCGGCGCCGGGCTCGCCTCCGTCCCCGCCGACGACCCGGCCGGCGGGCCGCTCACCCTCGGCATCCTCCAGCCCTTCCTGCCCGGCTCCGCCGACGGCTGGCAGCTCGCCCTCAACTCCCTCTCCGTACACGCCGACTTCACCGGCGCCGCGCACGCCCTCGGCCGCGCCACCGCCGAGGTGCACACCGCCCTCGCCGAGGCCCTGCCGACCGCCGTCCTGCGCCGGCCGCAGATCGAGCACATCGCGGGCGGCATGACCGAACGGCTGGAGGCCGCCGCGTCCGCCGTCCCCGCGCTGCGCCCGTACCGCGAACCGCTGCGCGCCGCCTACGACGAGCTCGCCGCCCTCGGCAACCGCGGCCGCACCTGGCACGCCCAGCGGATACACGGCGACCTCCACCTCGGCCAGGCCCTCCGCAGCGCGCACGACGGACGCTGGTCCCTCATCGACTTCGAGGGTGAGCCGGCCCGGCCGATCTCCGAACGCCGCCGGCTGCAGCCCGTGGCCCGGGACATCGCCGGCATGCTCCGCTCCTTCGACTACGCGGCCCGCACCCACCAGCCCGCGTCCGGCGGCACCCCCGGCTGGTCCCGGCAGTGGTCCCGGCAGAGCCGCGCTGCCTACTGCGGCGGCTACGCGGAGGCCGCCGGAACCGATCCGCGCGACGAACCCGAACTCCTGCGCGCCTACGAGACGGACAAGGCCGTCTACGAGGTGCTGTACGAGGCGCGACACCGCCCCGACTGGCTCCCGGTGCCGATGGCGGCGATCCGCCGCCTCGCCGGGCAGCGGGAGGACGCGCCGCCTCCGGCCCGGGTTCCCGCGTACGAACGCCCGTTCCCCACTCCTCCGAGGAGGACTCAGTCGTGACCGCTCGTCCGCCGTCCCCGTCCGGCCCCGCCGACGACTCCACCGAGCAGCAGCCCGGGACCACGGCCGCCGAACCGGCCGCCCGGCCGGGCCGCAGCCGCGCCAAGGCGTCCGGCACCGCGCCACGGCGAGCCGCCGCGCCCCGGACGCCGGCCGCACCACGGCAGGCCGGGGCACCGCTGGGCCCCGGTGCCACCGAGGGCGGGACGGGACGGCCGTCCGCCTCCTCCCCCCGCGCCGTCCGTCCCGCGCCGCTCGACCCCGCCGACCGGCAGCGTCTTCTCGACGGCACCCACCACGACCCGCACGCCCTGCTGGGGGCCCGTCCCCTGCCGGAGGGCGGTGTCCTCCTCCGCGTGCTGCGCCCGTACGCCCACGCCGTGACGGTCGTGGCCGGCAGCGGTCCGGCGGCCGGCCCCGGCACCGGCCTGCACTCCGAGGGCGACGGCCTCTTCGCGGGTGTCCTGCCGCTCGACGCGGTTCCGGAGGACTACCGGCTGCTGGTCTCCTACGGCGACCCCGACGCCCCCGAGGTGCTGGAGCAGCACGACCCGTACCGCTTCCTGCCCGCCCTCGGCGAGTTCGACCTGCATCTGATCCACGAGGGGCGCCACGAACGGCTGTGGGAGGCGCTCGGCGCGGAGCCGATGACCCACGGCGGCGTCGCCGGCACCCGGTTCACCGTCTGGGCGCCCAATGCCCGCGGTGTGCGCGTCACCGGCGACTTCACCTGCTGGAACGGCACCTGCTACCCGATGCGCTCGCTCGGCGGCAGCGGCGTCTGGGAGCTGTTCGTGCCCGGGGTCGGCGAGGGCGCCCTCTACAAGTTCGACATCGCCGGGCCCGACGGCGCGCACAGCCTGCGCGCCGACCCGATGGCCCGGCGCACCGAGTGCCCGCCCGCCACCGCCTCGATCGTCACCTCCTCCGCCTACCGGTGGGGGGACGAGGAGTGGATGCGCCGCCGCGCCGGGCGCCGCGTCCACCAGGCGCCGTTCTCGGTCTACGAGGTGCATCCGGCGTCCTGGCGGCCCGGGCTGGGCTACCGGCAGCTCGCCGAGCAACTGCCCGCATACGTCAAGGAGCTGGGGTTCACGCACGTCGAGCTGATGCCGGTCGCCGAGCACCCCTTCGGCGGCTCCTGGGGCTACCAGGTCACCTCGTACTACGCGCCGACCGCCCGGCTGGGCACCCCGGACGACTTCCGGTATCTGGTGGACGCCCTGCACCGGGAGGGCATCGGGGTCATCGTCGACTGGGTGCCCGCGCACTTCCCCAAGGACGCGTGGGCGCTCGCCCGGTTCGACGGCACACCGCTCTACGAGCCCGCCGACCCGCGGCGCGCCGAGCACCCCGACTGGGGCACGCTGACCTTCGACTACGGGCGCACGGAGGTCCGCAACTTCCTGGTCGCCAACGCCGTGTACTGGTGCGAGGAGTTCCACATCGACGGCCTGCGGGTCGACGCGGTGGCGTCCATGCTCTACCTGGACTACTCGCGGGAGGGCGGCGAGTGGGTGCCCAACCAGTACGGGGGCCGGGAGAACCTCGACGCCGTGGCGTTCCTGCAGGAGATGAACGCGACCGTCTACCGGCGCTGCCCCGGCGTCGTCACCATCGCGGAGGAGTCCACGGCCTGGGACGGCGTCACCCGGCCCACGCACGTCACCGGCCCGAACGGCCTGGGCGGTCTGGGTTTCGGCCTGAAGTGGAACATGGGCTGGATGCACGACTCGCTGGGCTACATGGCGCGCGAGCCCGTGCACCGCAAGTACCACCACCACGAGATGACCTTCTCGATGGTGTACGCGTACAGCGAGAACTATGTGCTGCCCATCTCCCACGACGAGGTGGTGCACGGCAAGGGCCCCCTGGTGAACAAGATGCCCGGCGACTGGTGGCAGCGGCGCGCCGGCCACCGCGCGTACCTGGGCTTCATGTGGGCCCACCCGGGCAAGCAACTGCTCTTCATGGGACAGGAGTTCGCTCAGGGCGCGGAGTGGTCGGAGGCGCACGGGCCGGAGTGGTGGCTGATGGACGACACCTACGCGGCGGCCGGTGACCACCGGGGCGTCCGCGACCTGGTCCGCGATCTCAACCACGTCTACACCGCCGAGCCGGCGCTCTGGGAGCGGGACACCGATCCGTCCGGCTTCAGCTGGATCGAGGGCGACGCGGCGGAGGACAACGTCTTCGCCTTCCTCCGGCTGGCCGAGGACGGGTCGCCGCTGCTGTGCGTCAGCAACTTCTCCCCGGTGGTGCGCCGGGACTACCGGCTCGGGGTGCCGAGCGAGCCCACCGGCTGGCAGGAGGTCCTCAACACCGACGAGGCCCGTTACGGCGGCAGCGGCGTCGGCAACCCGGACCCCCTCAAGCCGGAGGCTTCGCCCTGGCACGGCCGGCGCGTCAGCATCCAGGCCACGCTGCCGCCGCTGGCGACGGTCTGGCTGCGGCCGGTCTGACCGGAGGGGCCGGAACCGGCGGGGTGCGGTCCGGTGCCACGAGGGCTCGTAGGGGTTCGCCCGTGCGGGCCTCGGCCGTGCGGCCGGACGCGGTCCGGCCCGCGGGCCGCACGGGGTGACGCCCCTCCGGCAGCCAGGGGAAACAGCCGGAGGGGCGTCGGGGAGATGGTCTTG
This sequence comes from Streptomyces sp. MNU89, assembly GCF_020982505.1. Taxonomy (NCBI): domain Bacteria; kingdom Bacillati; phylum Actinomycetota; class Actinomycetes; order Kitasatosporales; family Streptomycetaceae; genus Streptomyces; species Streptomyces sp. MNU89. The sequence continues at coordinate 2,267,449 of NZ_JAJKLL010000001.1, forward strand.
GGGCGGGTGCGCCCGGGTCCGTGGGAGGGTCCGCGGGCCGGTCGCGGTGGACCCGGGCGCCGGCCCGTCAGACGCCCACCGGCTCCTTCGTCCCGCCGGGGTGGTCAGGTCCCGGGTGGGAGGAGGATTCCGGAGCACTGCGGGCGTCGTCCGTTCGGTGGCCGGGGTCCCGGCCGGGGCCGGCCGCGGGGCCGGAGTCGTGGCCGTGGTCGTGGTCGTGGTCGTCGACGAACGTCTGCTCGTCGAACGGGAGGTGTCCGGCGAGGACCTTGCCGGCCCGGTCCCGGTCGATCTCCTTCGTCCAGGTGCCGACCAGGACCGTCGCCACGGCGTTGCCCGCGAAGTTGGTCAGGGCGCGGGCCTCGCTCATGAAGCGGTCGATGCCGACGATGAGGCCGACGCCGTCGACCAGTTCCGGGCGGTGGGACTGGAGGCCGCCCGCCAGGGTGGCCAGGCCGGCACCGGTCACGCCGGCCGCCCCCTTGGAAGCGATGATCATGAAGACGAGCAGGGAGATCTGCTGGCCGAGGGAGAGCGGGTCGCCCATCGCCTGGGCGACGAAGAGCGAGGCCATCGTGAGGTAGATCGCCGTGCCGTCGAGGTTGAAGGAGTAGCCGGTCGGCACGGTGATGCCGACGACCGGCTTGCTGACGCCCAGGTGTTCCATCTTGGCGATGAGACGCGGCAGGGCGGACTCCGAGGAGGAGGTCGAGACGATCAGCAGGAACTCGCGGCCGAGGTACCGGAGCAGGGTGAGGATGTTGATGCCCGCGACGATCCTCAGGAGCGCGCCGAGGACGACGAAGACGAAGACCGCGCAGGTGGTGTAGAAGCCGATCATGACAACGGCGAGGGACTTGAGCGCGCCGACACCCGTCTCGCCGACCACCGCCGCGATGGCGCCGAAGGCCCCGACCGGCGCCACCCACATGATCATCGCCAGTACCCGGAAGACCAGCCGCTGGAGGTGGCCGATGCCGCGGAGCAGCGGCTCCCCGGCGGTGCCCATGGCCTGCAGGGCGAAGCCGACGAGGAGCGCGATGAGCAGGGTCTGCAGCACCTCGCCCTCGGTGAAGGCCGAGACCATGGTGGTGGGGATGATGCCGAGCAGGAAGTCGGTGGTGGACTCACTGGCGCCGGCGGCCTGGGCCTCGCCGGCGCTGCGCGCGGACTCGGTCAGGTCCAGGGTGACGCCGGGGAGCATGTTGCCGACGACCAGGCCGATGGCGAGCGCCACGGTCGACATGATCATGAAGTAGGCGAGGGCGAGACCGCCGACGGCGCCGACCTTCGCGGCCTTGCGCACCGATCCGACGCCGAGCACGATCGTGCAGAAGATGATCGGGGAGATCATCATCTTGATCAGTCCGACGAAGCCGGTGCCGAGCGGCTTCAGCTCGGCGGCCACTCCCGGCGCCGCGAAGCCGAGGAGGATGCCGGCCAGCACGGCGGCGATGACGGCGAGGTACAGATAGTGGGTTCTGTCCCTTCGCACCCGGCGGCTCTCAGGTGGGGCTTGTTCGGCCACGGTAGTCCTCCTGCGTCGTGATTCCCGGTCGTTCGCGCCGCTTCCGGTGCCGTCCCACCCGTCCCGCGCTCCGGCTCGGCGTCCCGGCGACTATCCACCAGTGGGTGACCCGGGTCACGGTTGTGTTCATTGAGTTCGCGGACGGCGCCGGTCCGCTACGGAGCGCGCGGGGGCCGGGACGGAACGGAGGGGGCCCCACACCCCTGCCGGTCCCCGGGACACACCGGGCAGACTGGGCGCATGCGTGTTCCCCGTCCCCGGAGCCTGGCCGGCCAGCTCTTCGCCATGCAGGTCGTGCTGGTCGCCGTCGTGGTGGCGGGATACGCGGTGTTCACCTACGTCACGGACCTGCGGCAGACCGAGGAGACGGCACGGCTGCGGGCGATGACGGCGGCGCGGGCGATCGCCGCGTCACCGTCCGTCCCGGAGGCGATCCGCGGCGAGGACCCGACGGCGGTGCTGCAGCCGTACGCGGAGACCGTCCGCCGCGACACCGGGGTCGCCTTCGTCACGATCATGGACCCGGACGGCATCCGCTGGACGCATCCGGACCCGGAGCGGATCGGCGAGGAGTTCCTGGGCCACACCGGCCCCGCACTCGCGGGACGCACCTTCTCCGAGACGTACACCGGCACCCTCGGCCCGTCGGTGCGGGTGGTGACGCCGATACGGGACGGCGGCCGGGTGGTGGGCCTGGTGAGCGCCGGGATCACGGTGGAGCGGATCAGCGCCGAGGTCCGCCGGCAGATGGCCGTGCCGGCGGGGGTGGCGCTGGGGGCGCTGGTGCTCGGCGGCCTCGGCACCTACGTCGTCAACGCCCGGCTGCGCCGCCATACGCACGGGATGAACGCCGCGGAGCTGAGCCGGATGCACGACTACCACCAGGCGGCGCTGCACGCGGTCCGCGAGGGGCTGCTGATGCTGGACGGGCAGCGGCGGATCGCGCTGGTCAACGACGGGGGGCGGGAACTGCTGGGGCTGGGCCCGGACGCCGTGGGCCGCCGCGTCACCGAGCTCGGGCTGCCCCCGTCGCTGACCGGCGCGCTGCTGGCCTCGGAGCCCCGGGTGGACGAGGTCCATCCCACGGCCCAGCGGATCGTGGTGGTCAACACCTCGCCGGTCTCGGGCGGTGAGCGGCGCGGCACGGTCGTCACCCTGCGGGACCACACGGAGCTCCAGGCGCTCTCCGGGGAGCTGGATTCGGTGCGCGGCTTCGCGGAGGCGCTGCGGTCACAGGCGCACGAGGCGGCGAACCGGCTGCACGCGGTGGTGTCGCTGATCGAACTGGGCCGAGCGGACGAGGCCGTGCGGTTCGCGACGGAGGAGCTGGAGCTGGCGCAGGCGCTGACGGACCGGGTGGTGGCGGCCGTGGGCGAGCCGGTGCTGGCGGCCCTGCTGCTCGGCAAGGCGGCGCAGGCGAGCGAGCGGGGCGTGGAGCTGACCCTGGCCCCGGAGAGCCGGATCGACGACGGCGTGCTGCCGCCGGAGCTGCCGCCGCGCGATCTGGTGACGATCCTCGGCAATCTGATCGACAACGCGGTGGAGGCGGCCGGCGGGGAGAGCTCCGGCACGGAGGGCCGGGAGCGGCGCCCGCGGGTGACGGTGACCGCGCGGGCCGCGGACGGCGAACTGCTGCTGCGGGTGCGGGACACCGGTCCCGGCATCACCCCGGAGGCCCTGGACGGCATGTTCGAACGCGGCTGGACGACGAAGGCGGCACGGCGCATCGGCGCGGAGGGCGGCACGGGGCGCGGAATCGGTCTGGCGCTCGTCCGGCAGGCGGTGCGCCGCAACGGCGGGACGATCGAGGCGGCGCCGGCGGACGGCCGGGGCGGCGGCACGGCCGGTGGCGGCGACGGCGGCGCGGAGTTCACCGTACGGCTGCCGCTGGCGGCCGTGGCGGGGACGGCCCGGTGAGCGGGCGGGCGCCGATCCGGGTGCTGGTGGTCGAGGACGATCCGGTGGCCGCGGACGCGCACGCGCTCTACGTCGAGCGGGTGCCCGGGTTCGAGGTGGCCGGCACGGTGCACTCCGGGTCGGCGGCGCGGCGTCACCTGGAGCGGGACCCGGTGGATCTGCTGCTGCTCGATCTCTATCTGCCGGACGGCCACGGGCTGGGGCTGCTGCGCTCCCTGCGTGCCGCGGGCCGGACGGCGGACGTGATCGCGGTGACCTCCGCGCGCGATCTGGCGGTGGTGCGGGAGGGGGTGTCGCTCGGCGTCGTCCAGCATGTGCTGAAGCCCTTCGCCTTCGCGACGCTCCGCGAACGGCTCGTGCGCTACGCCGAGTTCCGTGCGGCGGCGGGGGAGGCGAGCGGGCAGGAGGAGGTGGACCGCGCGCTGTCCGCCCTGCGCGCACCGTCGCCCCCGGCGCTGCCGAAGGGGCTCAGCGGCCCCACCCTGGAGTCGGTGACCCGGGCGCTGCGCGGCGCGGACCGGAGCGGGATCACGGCGCAGGCGGCCGGTGAGGCGGTGGGAATCTCCCGGATCACGGCCCGCCGCTACCTGGAGCACCTGGTGGACACCGGACGGGCCGAACGGCGGCCGCAGTACGGGCAGGTGGGGCGGCCGGAGCTGTACTACCGGTGGCTGAGCCCTGCGTGACGGCCGGGCCGTTCCCGGCCGCCCGCCCGGTCTCCCGGCAGCCGCCCGCACGGGAGCGGCCCGCCCGGCCCCGCCAACGCCGCCGGGCGGTACGGCCGGCCGTTGCCGGCGTCGTACCGCCCGGAGCGGGGGCCCGTGGCACGGGTGGCGCGCTACTTCGTCACGGCGGCCTCGACCTCGGCGAAGGTCTCGGCGTCCACCAGGCCGGTGTCCTCCAGGACCTCCAGGTGATCCAGCACGGTCTGGTTGGCCTGCCGCGCGTGACGGCGGATCAGATCGTTCTGCGTCGAGCCGCGGACCTCGCCGATGACGGCGAAGATCTTGCCGTGCGAGGCACGCAGAAGATTGGCGAAGAGCTTGTCGAACTCGGCGCCCTTGGCGGCCTTCATCTGCCGGACCCACTCCTGCTGCTCGGCCGTGGCCTGGTCGGGGATCTGCACCCCGAGGAGCTTGGCGTCCTCGCGGACGAGCTGGTCCAGCTTGGAATGGCCGTCGATGAGGTGGAGCCCGGCGCGCTTGACCGCCTCGCTGGAGGCGTTGGTCTGGGCCAGCCGCCCGGCGGGGATCTCCCACAGCCCGGCCTGGCGCACGGATGACAGGAACTTCTTGTCCACCTCGGTGACGGTCCCGATGTCACCCGCGGCGGCCCCGTTCTGCGCCTGTCCCTGCGCCTGCCCGTCGGCGCCGACGGCGGCGTCGGCCCCCGCTTGGGGTGCTCCCGCGATCGGGCTCGCCTCCTCGTTGGCCTGGCTGCTGGTGGTCTGCAGGTTGATCAGTACGGGTATGAGTGCCAGTACGGCGACGATCGCTAGGGCGATGGCCGCCGTGCGCATCGACACTCTGGGCTTCTCGGCCCGGCGGTTGCTGCGCACGGTGCCTCCTCCTGGGGACGGGTGTTCCATCCCATACGGAGGGGCGGCGGGGTGTTCACCGTCCCGGCGGGGCAATCGGATTGCCCTTCTCCGGGCGGCGGCCGGGCCCGGAAGGGCACCCTGGGGGGAACGCACGGCCCCGCCCCTGCGGCCCCGACAGCCCGACAGCCGGACAGCCGGACAGCCGGTGATCAGAAGCCCGTCCTAGTAGACGGACTCCGCCTCGCGCATCCGGTGCTCCGGTACCGTCTTCAGCTCCGACACGGCCTCGGCCAGCGACACCAGGTGGATGTCGTTGCCGCGCAGCGCGGTCATCATGCCGAACTCCCGCCGGTGCGCGGCCTCCACGGCGTGCCAGCCGAAGCGGGTGGCGAGGACGCGGTCGAACGCGGTCGGGGTGCCGCCGCGCTGGACGTGGCCGAGGATGACGGGGCGGGCCTCCTTGCCGATCCGGCGTTCCAGTTCGGCGGCGAGGCGGTTGCCGATCCCGGTGAAGCGCTCGTGCCCGTACTGGTCGATCTGGCCCTTCTCGTACGGCATGGAGCCCTCGGCCGGGTGCGCGCCCTCGGCGACGCAGACGACGGCGAACTTCTTCCCGCGGGAGAAGCGTTCCTCGATCATCTCGCAGAGCTTGTCGAGCTGGAACGGCCGTTCGGGCAGGCAGATGCCGTGGGCACCGCCCGCCATGCCCGACTCCAGGGCGATCCAGCCCGCGTGCCGGCCCATCACCTCGACGACCATGATGCGCTGGTGCGACTCGGCGGTGGTCTTCAGCCGGTCCAGTGCCTCGGTGGCGACGCCGACGGCGGTGTCGAAGCCGAAGGTGCGGTCGGTGGCCGAGATGTCGTTGTCGATGGTCTTCGGCACGCCCACGACCGGCATCCCCGCGTCGGAGAGCATCCGGGCCGCGGTGAGCGTGCCCTCGCCGCCGATCGGGAGGAGCGCGTCCAGGCCCAGTTCACCGCAGAGTTCCTCGGCGTGGTCGCAGGCCTCGTCGAGCCGGCCGCGCTCCAGCCGGGCGGAGCCGAGGATGGTGCCGCCGCGGGAGAGGATGCCGCTGACCGCGTCCAGGTCCAGCTTCCGGTAGCGCCGTTCGAGCAGTCCCTTGAACCCGTCTTCAAAACCGACGACCTCGTCGCCGTGGCCGACCACGGCGCGGTGCACCACGGACCGGATCACAGCGTTCAGTCCGGGGCAGTCGCCGCCTGCGGTGAGGACTCCGATACGCATGGTGCTGTGTCTCCTGTGGTGGGATTTCCGGTCCGGAAGTGGGGGGAGATACGGATGTGTCAATCCGATTGTTCCACGCCCGGCGGACCGGTGACGCTTCCAGCCGTCCGGACGAGCGCCTTACCGATCGGTACGGATAGTGTCAAGACGAGCGCTCGCCACGCGGGGGTTAGCCACCCCGCGGGCCGGTGAGGCTTCCCCGTGCCGGTCTTCGTACGCACGGGGGCGGCGGCCCGGAAGCATGGGGCACCAGCGGGACGGGCAGCCGCGAGCGAGAACGAGGCGTGAACCCGGCGGGACCGGCCGGGACGAGCGAGGAACGGAGAGCACGCGTGACGCGCAGCGTGTACGTCACCGGGATCGACCGGGGCGACGGCCGCCAGGTCGTCGAGCTGGGGGTGATGGAGCTCCTGACCCGCCACGTGGACCGGGTGGGCGTCTTCCGCCCGCTGGTGCACGACGGACCGGACCGGCTCTTCGAACTGCTCCGCGCCCGCTACCGGCTGCTGCAGGACTCCGGGTCGGTCTACGGCATGGGCTACGAGGCGGCGGCCGCCCTCCAGGCGGAGCGCGGCACCGACGAACTGGTGTCCCATCTGGTGGACCAGTTCCACGCCATGGCGCGGGACTACGAGTTCGTCCTCGTCCTGGGCACCGACTACGCCGAGACGGGCGTCCCCGCGGAGCTCAACCTCAACGCCCGGCTCGCCAACGAGTTCGGCGCCGCGCTGATCGCCGTCGTCGGCGGGCAGAAGCAGCCGGCCGAGTCCGTACGGGCGGAGGTGCACAACGCGTACGCCGCCTTCGACTCCCTCGGCTGCGACGTCGTCGCCATGATCGCCAACCGGGTGAACCCCGCCGAGCAGCGGGAGATCGCGGCCGGGCTGGCCGCCAAGCTGCCCGTCCCCTGCTACGTCCTGCCGGAGGACAGCTCGCTCTCCGCGCCCACCGTGCAGCAGATCGTGCAGTCCCTGGGCGCGGAGGTGCTGCTCGGCGACGCGGCCGGACTCGCCCGGGACGCCCGGGACTTCGTCTTCGGCGGCGCCATGATGCCGACCTTCCTCGCCGCGCTCACCGAGGGCGCCCTCGTGGTCACCCCCGGGGACCGGGCGGACCTGATCATCGGTGCGCTCGCCGCCCACGCGGCCGGCTCACCGCCCATCGCCGGGGTGCTGCTCACCCTCGACGAGCGGCCGGGGCCGGACATCATGGCGCTCGCCGAACGGCTCGCACCGGGCACGCCCGTGGTCTCCGTACCGGGCAAGAGCTTCCCCACGGCGGGCGAACTCTTCGCGCTGGAAGGCAAGTTGAACGCCTGGTCGCCGCGGAAGACGGAGACCGCACTCGGCCTCTTCGACCGGCACGTCGACACCGCCGACCTGACCTCCCGGATCTCGCTGGCCCGCTCCAGCCGCGTCACGCCGATGATGTTCGAGCACGAGCTGATCGAACGTGCCCGGGCGCACCGCCGCCGCGTCGTCCTCCCCGAGGGCACCGAGGAGCGGGTACTGCGCGCGGCGGACGTCCTGCTCCGCCGCGACATCTGCGACCTGACGCTGCTCGGCGACCCGGAGACGATCCGCCGGCGCGCCTCCGAACTCACCGTGGACCTGGCGGACGCCCAGCTCATCGACCCCCGCACCTCGCCGCTGCGGGAGCGTTTCGCCGAGCTGTACGCCAAGCTCCGGGCGCACAAGGGCGCCGACTACGAGCTGGCGTACGACGTGGTCGCCGACGTCTCGTACTTCGGCACCCTGATGGTCCAGGAGGGGCTGGCCGACGGCATGGTCTCCGGTGCCGCGCACTCCACCGCCGCGACGCTGCGCCCCGGCTTCGAGATCATCAAGACCGCTCCGGGCGCGCACATCGTCAGCTCGGTGTTCTTCATGTGCCTGGCGGACCGGGTGCTCGTCTACGGCGACTGCGCGGTCAACCCGGACCCGGACGCCGAGCAGCTCGCCGACATCGCCATCCAGTCGGCCGGTACGGCCGCCAAGTTCGGCGTGGAGCCGCGGATCGCGATGCTCTCGTACTCCACCGGCACCTCGGGCCACGGCGCCGACGTCGACAAGGTGCGCAAGGCCACCGAACTGGTGCGGCGGCGGCGGCCGGACCTGATGGTCGAGGGGCCGATCCAGTACGACGCCGCCGTGGACGCCACCGTGGCCGCCGCGAAGCTGCCCGGGTCGGAGGTCGCCGGGCGGGCCACGGTGCTGGTCTTCCCCGACCTCAACACCGGCAACAACACCTACAAGGCGGTCCAGCGGTCCGCGGGCGCCGTCGCGGTCGGCCCCGTCCTGCAAGGGCTGCGCAAGCCGGTGAACGACCTGTCGCGCGGCGCCCTGGTGCCGGACATCATCACCACGGTGGCGATCACGGCCATCCAGGCCCAGGAGCGGAGCGTCCCGGCCGGGCAGGCGGCGGGGGACGCGCAGCCGACACCGGCCGCACAGCCCGCGCCCCCGGCAGCAGCGGACGCGGCGCAGCCGGCCCTGGAGCCGCGGCGGTCGCCGCGGGCCCTGGGAACGGGCACGGGCACGGCTCCGGCTCCTGGCGGCGCGGACGCCGGATCGGAGGAGATCACGCACCAGGCGGAGAGCGCCCACCGGAACGAGAATCCCCGGGAAACCCGGCCCCAGGAGCCCCGGCCCCACACACCCCGGACCCCCGGACGCAGAAGGCGCGCCCCGAGTGAGCACCGATTCCGCGGGTCCGGCCCGCAGCACCGCAACCGCGGCGGACCGTCCGGCGGCCACCCGCGTCCTCGTCATCAACTCCGGCTCCTCGTCGGTCAAGTACCAGCTCCTGGACATGGCCGGCCGGACCGGAGCGGACGGCAGGGGCACAGCCGGGACGGGCCCGGACGGCACGGGTGCCGTGCGGCTCGCCTCCGGGCTGGTGGAGCGGATCGGTGAAGGCCCCGTCGCCGACCACGCGGCCGCCCTGCGGCAGGCGGCGGCCGAACTGGACGAGCGCGGGCTGGGTCTGGACTCCCCCGATCTCGCCGCCGTCGGCCACCGCGTGGTGCACGGCGGCACCCGGTTCACCGAGCCGACGCGGATCACCGACGAGGTGGTGGCGGGGATCGAGGAGCTGATCCCGCTCGCCCCGCTCCACAACCCGGCGAACGTCCAGGGCATCAAGGTGGCCCGGGAGCTGCGCCCGGACCTGCCGCAGGTCGCCGTCTTCGACACCGCGTTCCACTCGACGATGCCCGAGCACGCGGCCCGCTACGCGATCGACACCGCCACCGCCGACGCCCACGGGGTGCGCCGCTACGGCTTCCACGGCACCTCGCACGCCTATGTCTCGCGGGCCGCCGCCGCGCTGCTGGGCCGGGAGCCCGCCGAGGTCAACGCCATCGTGCTGCACCTGGGCAACGGCGCCAGCGCGTCCGCCGTCGCGGGCGGGGTGTGCGTGGAGACGTCGATGGGCCTGACTCCGCTGGAGGGGCTCGTGATGGGCACCCGCTCGGGCGATCTGGACCCGGCCGTGATCTTCCATCTGTCCCGGGTGGCGGGGATGTCCACGGACGAGATCGACACCCTGCTCAACAAGCGGAGCGGTCTGCTCGGCCTGTGCGGGGACAACGACATGCGGGAGATCGGCCGCCGGATGGCCGAGGGGGACCGGGCGGCCGGGCTGGCGTTCGAGATCTACGTCCACCGGCTGCGGAAGTACGTGGGCGCGTACACCGCCGTCCTGGGCCGGGTGGACATCATCGCGTTCACGGCGGGCGTCGGGGAGAATTCGGCTGCCGTACGGGAGGCGGCCATGCGCGGGCTGGAGGCTCTGGGCATCGCACTCGACCCGGTGCGCAACGCGCTGCGCGGGTCGTCCGCACGGCTGATCTCGGCCGGCGGCAGCAGGACCGCCGTGGCCGTGATCCCCACCGACGAGGAACTGGAGATCGCGACACAGGCATACGCGCTGGTCGGTGCGGTACGCGACTGAACACGGCCGCACCCGCTCACCGGAGTTCCGGACGGCGGCCGGGCAGCGTCAGCACAGGATCAGGACAGGAATATTCCGCTCCGAAACAAACCCGATAGGATGGCCCCCATGCGCCGTTCCAAAATCGTCTGCACCCTGGGCCCAGCCGTCGACTCCTACGAGCAGCTGAAGTCGCTGATCGAGGCCGGTATGAACGTGGCCCGCTTCAACATGAGCCACGGGAGCCACCCGGAGCACGAGGAGCGGTATCACCGCGTCCGGAAGGCGTCGGAGGAGACCGGCCGGGCGGTCGGTGTGCTCGCCGACCTCCAGGGGCCGAAGATCCGGCTGGAGACCTTCACCGAGGGCCCGGTCGAGCTGGTCCGCGGGGACGAGTTCACCATCACCACCGAGGACGTCGCGGGCGACAAGTCCATCTGCGGCACCACCTACAAGGGCCTGCCGGCGGACGTCTCCAAGGGCGAGTCCATCCTCATCAACGACGGCGCGGTGGCGCTGCAGGTGACGGAGGTGGAGGGGCCGCGCGTCCGGACCATCGTCATCGAGGGCGGGGTCATCTCCGACCACAAGGGCATCAACCTGCCGGGCGTGGCGGTGAACGTGCCGGCGCTGTCGGAGAAGGACGTCGAGGACCTGAGGTTCGCGCTCCGGCTCGGCTGCGACATGGTGGCGCTGTCCTTCGTCCGGGACGCGTCGGACGTCCGCGACGTGCACCGGGTGATGGACGAGGTCGGCCGCCGGGTCCCCGTCATCGCCAAGGTGGAGAAGCCGCAGGCCGTCGCCAACATGGAGGAGGTCGTGATGGCCTTCGACGGCGTGATGGTCGCCCGTGGCGACCTGGCCGTCGAGTATCCGCTGGAGAAGGTCCCGATGGTGCAGAAGCGGCTGGTGGAGATGTGCCGCCGCAACGCCAAGCCGGTGATCGTCGCCACGCAGATGATGGAGTCGATGATCAACTCCTCGCGGCCGACCCGCGCCGAGGCCTCCGACGTGGCCAACGCGATCCTGGACGGCGCGGACGCGGTGATGCTGTCGGCCGAGTCCTCGGTCGGCAAGTACCCGATCGAGACGGTCAAGACGATGTCCCGCATCGTCGAGGAGGCCGAGCAGGAGTGGCTCAACCGCGGCCTCCAGCCGCTGGTGCCCGGCAAGAAGCCGCGCACCCAGGGCGGTTCGGTGGCCCGCGCGGCCTGCGAGATCGCCGACTTCCTGGGCGCCAAGTCGCTGGTGGCGTTCACCAAGTCCGGTGACACCGCCCGCCGGCTGTCCCGCTACCGGGCGAGCCAGCCGATCCTCGCCTTCACCACCGACCCGGCGACCCGCTGCCAGCTCGCGCTGAGCTGGGGCGTCGAGACCTACGTCGTCCCGCACGTCGACAACACCGACGCGATGGTGGACCTCGTCGACGCGGAACTGCTCAAGCTGCACCGCTACAACGAGGGCGACACCATGATCATCACGGCGGGCTCCCCGCCCGGCGTGCCCGGCACCACCAACATGGTCCGGGTCCACCACCTGGGCGCCCAGGGCTGAGACCCGGTTACCCGGGCCGGGCACCGGCTCCGCGCCGCACCCGTCCCCCCGCACCACGCAGCGTGGGCCGCCCCGTCGGGGGCGGCCCACCTGTCGTCTCGCGGCTCCGGGAGCGGGGTAACCGTGCCCGGGGTGCGGTGTGGCGTTCCGTCTCAGCCTCCGTCGTACATCTTCATGCCGGGGACCGTCAGGTCTCCGCCGAACTGGCCGGCCTGGGTGACCTTCACACCGGTGAAGAAGACCTCGGGGAGGTTCAGCGGCGGCGGGCTCTTGGGGCTGAAGGTGATCGGGATGATGCCCAGGAGGTTGCCCTTGAGCTCCTCCGTGTACATGGTCACCGTGCCGCCCCGGATCGTGGAGTTGCTGCCCTCCGCGGCCTTCACATGGGTGGTGCTGCCGCCGGGGGCCTGGACCATCTGGTGGAGGTCCCGGATGTCCACGCTGGTGGCGGTGAACTTCAGGACTTCCTTGACCTTGCCGCTCCAGGTCCTGACCTTGACGATGCCCTGGTAGTCGAGGCCGTGCAGCGAGAGCTTGCTGCTCTCCAGGATCCACGGCTCGTCGGGCAGCAGGGCCGGGGTCGGGTCGACCTCCGCGTCGGCCAGGGCCTGGGCGTCGTACTCGGGGCAGGGGAACGGCTGCAGGCCGTCCTCGGCTGTCGGCGAGGGGGACGGGGTGGCCGCGTCCTTGGCATCCCCGGCCGCCTTCTCCGCGGCCTCCTTGGCCTCCCCGGCCTTCTCCGCAGCCTCCCCGGCCTTCTCCTCCGCCGTCCCGGCGGCCGATCCGGCGGCGTCCGCGACCTCGTCCACGGCCTGGCCGGCGCTCTCGCGCGCCGAGTCCGCGGGCTCCTCCGCGTCCGCGGAGGGCTCCGCCGAAGGGCTGGCGCTCGGAGAGGCGGTGGCCGAGGGCTCCGCGGTCTCCTCCTTGTCGCCGCCGCCGGTGAAGAAGTCGTTGATCTTCTCACCGATGCCCAGCGGGTCGAGCGGGTTCCTCGTCTCGGACTCCGACGGGGACGGCTCCGGCTCCGGCGTCTCCTCGGCCGGGGGTCCGGACGCCTCGGAGGACTCCGCGGATCCGCCGTCCTCCGCACTCGGGGCGGGCTCCGGCTCCGGCGCGCTGCCGGACGACGGCTCGGGGGCCGGCTCGGGCGCTTCCGGCCCGGCGGCGCCGTCCTTCTCACCCGCGGCCCGGTCGTCCGTCTTCCCGTCCTCGGCGGCCTTGGCGTCCTCGTCCGGCTCGTCGGGCTGGGACACGCACTTGCCCGGCTTGAACTTGGGCTGCGGGTCGGCCTGGGCCAGCGGGGTGCTGAGTCCCATGCCCACGAGCACGGCGGTCGGCATGGCCGCCAGGGCTATCGCCCGGCCGGCGGGCATGTGCAAACGGGTGAGCATCGACTTTCTCGGGGCCGCGTGGCGCGGCCCCTCCGCTGCGCGACGGCGGCTCTCGCCGTCGAGCCGAGCCTCGTCAGCCCGCACGGTGCCTCCCCTTCTCGGATTCTTCGTCCGCCCAGACGCCGGCCGCGGCCGGTTCCGGCGCGGAGGCACCGTCCTCGCTCTCCGGCACCCTCCGGGGTGCGGGTTCCTCCTCGGGCTTCTTGCCGGGCGCCCAGGCGATGGCCAGGGCACCGCCGATGAGGGCGGGCAGGAAGCCCAGCAGGAAGCCTCCGATGTTGGAGACCACCAGCGAGACCAGTGCGAGCATGATCGCCGCGACGCCGGCGAAGGTCTTGGCGACGGACTGGTACCACATCGTCAGGCCCAGGACGACCAGGAGAACCCCGATGACCAGCGAGCCCGCGCCCGCCGTGGTCGCCATACGGATCGTCAGCTGTCCGACGGTGAGATTCGCGTACGGGAAGTACGCGATCGGCAGTCCGCCCAGCAGTGTCAGCAGGCCCGCCCAGAAGGGCCGGTTGCCACGCCAGACGCGGAAACGAAGCCTCCAGTAGTGGAATCGGCCGCTCGGACCCGGTGACTCGGCGCTCATGGAAAACAGCTCCCTGGTACGGGCATTGCTCAAAAAGTGAGGAAGTGGGCGGGCGGGGGGTAAAGCCCCCGCCCGCCCGGGCGAGTGCTTAGTAGCACTCCTTGACGCCCCTGTGCAGCTTCATCGAGAGGCCGCTCAGCTTGAAGGTTCCGGCGCTGGTCGCCCAGGCCGTCTGCTTCACGTTCTTCAGGACGGCCTTGTCGGCCTCCTGGGCGAATCCGAACGGGTTCGCCTGCTCCTTGCCGCCCTTCATGCCGGGGCCCTTGGTGCTGGACCCGGCGGCGACACCGATGTTGATGTTCTTGAACGTCGCGTCGGCGTTCAGGTCGGCGACATCGATGTAGAGGTTGTCGGCGGCGACGGCGGTGCCGTTGCCGCCCGCCTTCAGCTGCAGCGACACCGAGCCGAGACCGGGGATGCCCGGCGTGACCACCGACTGGCACATGTTGGTGATCTCGGCGTGCTTGAACGCGGAGACCGCGACCGGGTGGGCGGTGTCCTTGCCCTCCAGGGTCTTGCCCTGCGCGATCGCGCCGTACTGGACGAAGCCTTCACCTTCGAGGTGGTCGGCCGTCACCTTGAAAGACTGCCCGGAAACGCTGAAGGACGCCGCCAGCGCGCCCTGCGCCATCGCGATACCCACCGCGGCGGTGGCCGCCACGCTGGGCACCATCACCACGGCGAACCGCTTCCATCTGGTCCCGCCACGCACCTGGGACTCCATGACTTTCCTCCTTCTCGGACGTACATCTCCGGCCGGGGGAGCCCCTGGCCTGGGATGGGAGAAGTGCTACGTCCTCGGAAAGGAGAGCGCCGTCTCGGAGACGGAAACGTGTCCGAAACCCGGCGATCACCCCCGAGCGACAACCACTGGCCACGCTCTCGCGCAACCTCCTGGACAGGACCCGCTCCGCGGCGGGTACCCCCCTGTCCAAGGCCGGCATCACCCACGCCGGCCTGCCCGGTGGGGACCCGTTCCGTGGCACCGGCTGGATGCGGTACTGCGGGACGAGACCGAGCGTGGCCGATCGTGGTGCATATCCGTCTGTCACACAAGGGGTTCATTACTTGCGAGTAATGAGCAGATGACGGGCGGCGGTCCGGACCGCCCGGATCCGGCACTGTCGGTCGTCGCGTTTCGTCACGGCACTTCCGGAATGACCGGACAGAACCGGACGAAGGAACGCCCCTCTCTTACTAGCAGTAACAGCGGGGGCAATCACCAAGTTTTGGCAAAGTACGGTCTCCGAGGTGTGGAGATCCGGACATCCGGCAACGCGAGCCCGGCCACCGGCGGCTCCGGAGGGTGCCGTACCGGCCGGGCACCGGCACGGGGGCGGGCGGCACAGCGGGGCCGGACGGCGGCCACCCGCGGGGGTCTCCCCACCGGCGGCCGCCGTCCGGCCCCGCGTTGTCACCCTTCCCACCTGCGCGGACGCGATCCGGCGCCCGTCCTTCCGGGCCGTGCCCGGACCCGTGCCTAGAACAGCACGCGCGCCAGCGCGGTCCGGGCCTTGGTCACCCGGGGGTCGTCCGCACCGATGACCTCGAAGAGCTCCAGCAGACGCAGTCTCGCCCGCTCCCGCTCGTCACCGGCGGCGCGCCGGACCATTTCGACCAGCCGCCCGAAGGCGTCCTCGACGTGCCCGCCGACCAGGTCGAGATCGGCTGCGGCGATCTGGGCGTCCACGTCCGCCGGGTTGTCGGCCGCGGCCTTCCGCACGGCCTGCGGGTCCGCGCCCTGCACCCGCTGGAGCAGCTCCGCCTGGGCCAGGCCGAGCTTGGCCTCCGGGTTGGCCGGGTCGTCGCTGAGGACGTTCCGGTAGGCCTGGACCGCGCCGCCCAGGTCGCCCGTGTCCAGCGCCTCGTGCGCCGCCGCGAGCGCCGCGTCGTACGGACCCGCGGGCGGCTCGGGAGCGGGCTGCTCGGCCGCGCCCTCCTCGCCCGCCCCGAGGGGTTCGCCGACGATGCCGAAGCGCTCCTCGGCCACCTGGATCAGCTGGTCCAGCACCTGCCGGATCTGCGCCTCGGGGGCCGCCCCCTGGAACAGCGGCAGCGCCTGCCCCCCGACGACGGCGAAGACGGCGGGAATGCCCTGGACTCCGAACTGCTGGAAGAGCATCTGGTTGGCCTCGACGTCGACCTTGGCCAGGACGAAGCGGCCGCCGTACTCCGCCGCCAGCCGCTCCAGCACCGGGCTGAGCTGCTTGCAGGGCTCGCACCACTCGGCCCAGAAGTCGATGACGACCGGCACCTGGGCCGACCGCTGGAGCACCTCCCGCTCGAAATCCGCCTCATTGACATCGATCACGGCGGCCGGAGGCGCGGCAGCCGTCCGGCCCTCGCGGGCCGCCTCGGCGCGCGCCTGCTCCGCCTTCTGCCTGGCCTCCCCGGCGGCCTTCACGGCGGCGAGGTCGACCACTCCACTCATGGACATGTTCCGTGGCTGCATGGGTACATCCTCCCCTCTCCGGGCGCCGATCGGAAAAGCGCCGTGAGACCGCGCGCGGATCCGGCCGCCCGTACGGCCGCCGGAGCCCCGGCGGGCTCGGCGGACCGGCGGGGACGAACGGCCGGAGGGCCGGGCCCGTCACCCGGGCCCGGCCCCGCAAGGGATCCACCGCGCCGCCGTCCGGCCGCGACTCCGGCGGGCCGGGCGGTCAGAAGCCGGCCGGCTCCGTGTAGACGCCCCACTCCTCGCGCAGCACGCCGCAGATCTCGCCGAGCGTGGCCTCGGCCCGTACCGCCTCCAGCATGGGCTCGATCATGTTGCCGCCGTCCCGGGCCGCCGCGAGCATGGCGTCCAGGGCGGCCCGGACCGCGCCGTCGTCACGGGCCGCCTTGCGCTCCGCGAGCGCCCGGACCTGTTCCCGCTCGACCTCGTGGCTGACCCGCAGGATCTCCAGGTCGCCGGTGACGGAGCCGGTGTGGCAGTTGACGCCGACGACCTTCTTGTCGCCCTTCTCCAGCGCCCGCTGGTACGCGAAGGCGGCCTCGGCGATCTCGCCGGTGAACCAGCCGTCCTCGATGCCGCGCAGGATGCCGGAGGTGACCGGCCCGATCGGGTGCTCGCCGTTGGGCACCGCCCGCCGGCCGCGCTCCTTGATCTGTTCGAAGATCTTTTCGGCGTCGGCCTCGATCCGGTCGGTCAGCGCCTCGACGTACCAGGAACCGCCGAGCGGGTCGGCGACGTTGGCGACACCGGTCTCCTCCATCAGCACCTGCTGGGTGCGGAGCGCGATCTCGGCGGCCTGCTCCGAGGGGAGCGCCAGGGTCTCGTCGAGGGCGTTGGTGTGCAGGGAGTTGGTGCCGCCGAGGACGGCGGCGAGCGCCTCGACCGCGGTCCGCACGACGTTGTTGTACGGCTGCTGGGCGGTGAGCGAGACCCCGGCGGTCTGGGTGTGGAAGCGCAGCCACTGCGCCTTCTCCGTCTTCGCCCCGTAGACGTCGCGCATCCAGCGGGCCCAGATGCGGCGCGCGGCGCGGAACTTGGCGATCTCCTCGAAGAAGTCGAGGTGCGCGTCGAAGAAGAAGGACAGGCCGGGTGCGAAGTCGTCCACGTCCAGACCGCGGGAGAGGCCCAGTTCGACGTAGCCGAAGCCGTCGGCGAGGGTGTAGGCGAGCTCCTGCGCCGCCGTGGAGCCGGCCTCGCGGATGTGGTAGCCGGAGACGGAGAGGGGCTTGTACGCGGGGATGTTCCGCGCGCAGTGCTCCATCAGGTCGCCGATGAGACGCAGATGCGGCTCGGGCTGGAAGAGCCACTCCTTCTGCGCGATGTACTCCTTGAAGATGTCGGTCTGCAGCGTGCCGTTGAGGACGCCGGGGTCGACGCCCTGCCGCTCGGCGGCGACGAGGTACATGCAGAAGACGGGGACGGCGGGGCCGCTGATCGTCATGGAGGTGGTGACGTCGCCGAGCGGGATGTCCTGGAAGAGGACCTCCATGTCGGCGGCGGAGTCGATGGCGACGCCGCAGTGGCCGACCTCGCCGAGCGACTTGGGCTCGTCGGAGTCGCGGCCCATCAGGGTCGGCATGTCGAAGGCCACCGAGAGGCCGCCGCCGCCGGCCTCCAGGATCATCTTGTAGCGCTCGTTGGTCTGCCGGGCGTTGCCGAAGCCGGCGAACTGGCGGATGGTCCAGGTGCGGCCGCGGTAGCCGGTCGGGTGGAGACCGCGGGTGAAGGGGTACTCCCCGGGCCAGCCGATCCGCTCGAACCCGGGCACGGTGCTGCCCGGGGGCGGGCCGTACACGGGGTCGACCGGATCGCCCGAGAGCGTGGTGAAGTCTGCGTCCCGCTTACGGGCCGCGTCGTACCGGGCCTGCCAGCGGCGGCGGCCTTCTTCGAGAGCGTCGGAGTCCATGCCCCCAATTTACTTGGACGTCCTACTATCTGTCGACGGCAGGCCGCGGGAAGCGGGACCGCCGCCCCCGCGGCGCCCGGCCGCTCTAGACCTCGGCGGCCACCGGTGTGCCGTCCGTGACGAGCGGTTCCACCTCACGGGTGATCCTGCGCTCGACGAAGAAGGCGGCGAGCGGGATGGTGCCGGAGAGCAGCACCCAGAGCAGCTTGCCGAAGCTCCACTTGGCCTTGGAGCCCAGGTCGAAGGCGAAGATCAGATAGATGATGTACAGCAGGCCGTGCGTCTGGGACACCACGAAGGTGAGGTCCTCGCCGCGGCCGAAGCCGTACTTGAACACCATGCAGGTGCTGAGGACCAGCAGCATGACGGCGGTGACGTAGGCCATGACCCGGTACCGGGTCAGCACGCTCTTCTTCATGCCGTCGAGCCTAACCGGAGCCCGCGGCGAGCCCGCCGCTGCCCCGGCTCCGCCCGGACCCGGGCCGGCGGCCCGCGCTCACTCCTCCTCGAAGTCGCCGGCCGCGACGCGCAGCGGGCGGAGCAGCGCGAAGATCTCGGCGCACTCCTCGGCGTCGTACACGCCCAGCCCGAAGTCCATCGCCATCAGATCGCGGGTGGCGGCCTCGACGACCTCGCGCCCCTTGTCGGTGATGGTCGCGAGGGTGCCGCGGCCGTCGTTGGGGTTCGGCCGCTTGGCCACCAGACCGGAGCGGACCAGCCGGTCGACGGTGTTGGTGACGGAGGTGGGGTGGACCATCAGCCGCTCACCGATCTTGGACATGGGGAGTTCGCCGGCCTTGCTGAAGGTGAGCAGCACCAGGGCCTCGTACCGGGCGAAGGTGAGGCCGTACGGCTTGACGACGGCGTCCACCTGCCCGAGCAGGATCTGCTGGGCTCGCATGATCGAGGTGATGGCGACCATGGACGGTACGGATCCCCATCGCTGCTTCCAGAGTTCGTCGGCTCGGGCGATCGGGTCGAACGACAGGCTGAGCGGCTTCGGCACGCCTCGACCTTACCGGCCGGTCATATGGTGGTCAGCCCCGTCCCGCATACCGGTCAACCCGGTGTGCGGGAAGACCGGCCGGGCATGTGCCCCCGCCCTCGGGGTAGATCATCCCCGACATGCTTTCGGACAGGAACGAAAACCTGGCGGAGAAGGCGGACCCTATGCCCTTCCATCTGCGATGCGGGCCCGACGACGCGCCGCACTGCCGGTTCGCGGTCTCCCCGCTGTGGGAGACGCGGAGCGCCGTGCGCGCCCTGGACCGCCCCGGCCCGCCCGGCGCCCGGCTTCCCTGGCTGCGCAGAATCCAGGTGGCGGCCTCCGGGCTCAATCTGGCGCCGCTGTCGCTGCTGACCCCGGCCCACGGCTGCGGCCCCGCTTCCTCGCCCCGCGCCCCGCCGACCCGTACACCCGGATCGAGGACGAACTGGCCCGGGTCCGGGCGACGGACCCGGCCGTGGCCCGGGTGGAGCTGGAACGCGCGCTGGACGCGACCCCGGGCGCGGCCGTCAGCCTGCGCGGACGGCGGATGCTGGAGGACCCCGGCCGGGCCGTCAAGGAACTGGCGGACCTGCTGGAGCTGGCCTGGCGGGCGCTGATCGAGCCGGACTGGCCGCCGCTGCACGCCCTGCTGGAGGCCGACGCCGCCTTCCACGCGCGGCGGCTGTCCGGCGGTGGGCCGGAGGGACTCTTCGCCGAACTCCACCCGGACGTGTCCTGGAGCGACGGCACGCTGACGGTCGCGCACGCCGAATCTCCTGAGCACGGGACGGACGGCGCGGACGGCGCGGAGGGGACAGACCGGACGGGCGGCACGGACGGCGCCGAGGGAACGCACGGCGCGGACGGGACGGGCCTCCTGCTCGTCCCCAGCGTCTTCTGCCGGCCGGGCCCGGCCGCCGGCGCCGGGGTGCCGTGGGACCGGGCCCTGGTCTACCCGGCCCGCGGCCTCGGCGGGCTGTGGGAATCCGCCTCCGCCGAACAGCCGCCGGAGGTGCTCTCCCGGCTGCTCGGCCGGGGCCGCGCGGCCGTCCTCACCGCGCTGGAGGAGCCGGCGAGCACCACGGGACTCGCCCGCCGGCTGGGCCTGGCGCCCTCCTCCGTCTCGGCGCACCTCTCGGCGCTGCGCGACGCGGGCCTGCTGACCTCGCACCGCTACGGCCACCAGGTGCTGTACGAGCGCACGCCGCTCGGGATCGCGCTGGCCGCGGGCTGACAACCCATGGAGGACGGATCCGGCCTCCGCGACCGGCGGAACCGCCTCAGGCGTTGACGACGCCCTCGCCGCGGGCCCGGGCGGCGATGACCCCGTCCTCCTCCTCGCGGCGCAGCATCCGCTCGGCCCAGAAGCCGCCGACCGGGATCAGCGAGAGCACGAAGTAGACCAGCGGCTGCTTCACCGGCCACTTGGTGCGGTTCCAGGCGTCGGCCAGGAAGAGCAGGAAAAGGATGACCAGCACACCGTGGATCGCGCCCATCACCGGCACCGCGTTGAAGTCGGTGGTGCGCTTGAGCACCGAGCAGACCAGCAGCAGCAGGTAGGAGACCGCCTCCACGGCGGAGACCAGGCGGAGTCGGCGGACGGCGGATGCAGTCTTGATGTCCACGGGCGGGAACCTCTTTCCGGGCGGAACGGGGGCTGGGATCGGGGTGGGACCGGGCCCCGGGGTGCGGGCCTGGTCCGGGGGCGCCATGCGGCGAGCGGCTTGTGAACGCCCGCACAAGGGGGTCCATTCTGACAGCCGAGCCGGGCCGACGGCCGCCCGGGTGGGCCGGTGTGACATTCCCTACGGCCCGCGGGCCGGTCCTCGTACGGGAGATCCCCTGTCGGTACTCCCCCGGGGCGGATACGGTCGGGGCTGTGGCGCAATTCCGACTGCAAGGCAGCAAAGTACTCGCCGTCGACCTGGCCGGAGAGGCCGTCAAGGCGAAGAACGGCGCGATGGTGGCCTACGACGGCCGTATGGACTTCAAGAAGCTGAGCGGAGGCGGCGAGGGCCTGCGCGGCATGGTCACCCGCCGGCTCACCGGTGAGCAGATGGAGCTGATGGAGGTGCGGGGGCAGGGGACCTGCTGGTTCGCCGACCGGGCCACCGAGATCACCCTCGTCCCGCTGCACGGCGACACGCTCCATGTGGAGGCGAGCAATCTGCTCGCGGCCGACGCCGGGCTCCGCACCGGCACGACCTTCACCGGGCTGCGCGGGGCGGCCCAGGGCAACGGCCTGTTCACGACGGTGGTCGAGGGCACGGGCCAGGCGGCGATCATGTCCGACGGGCCGGCGGTGGTGCTGCGGGTGTCGCCGGCGTATCCGCTGCGGGTGGACCCGGGGGCGTACGTCGCCCACACCGGCAAGCTGCGGCAGGAGTTCCAGTCCGGTGTGAACTTCCGCACCGTGCTGGGCGAGGGCTCCGGGGAGTCGTTCCAGATCCGCTTCGAGGGCGAGGGGCTGGTCTATGTGCAGCCCAGCGAGCGCAACACGGTCGGGGGGCAGCTCTGATGCCGTTCCGGGAGATCAACTCGAAGATGGTCGAGGCGCGCATCACGCCCGGGCAGCGGCTGTTCAGCCAGCGCGGCGCGATGCTCGCCTACCGGGGGCAGGTCAGCTTCACCCCCAGCATGGCGGGCGGCCAGGGCGGGGTGATGTCGATGATCGGCCGCCGGGTGGCGGGCGAGGCGGCGCCGCTGATGACGGTCGAGGGCGACGGCACGGTGATGTTCGGGCACGGCGGCCACCACATCCAGGTGATCGAGCTCGCCGGTGACACCCTCCACGTGGAGGCGGACCGGCTGCTGGCCTTCGACGGAACGCTGCAGCAGAAGCCGGTCTTCCTGGGCTCGCAGGGCGGGGTGATGGGCATGGTGCGGGGCCAGGTCACCGGCCAGGGGCTCTTCACCACCACCCTGAGCGGGCACGGTTCGGTGGCGGTGATGGCGCACGGCGGCGTCATCGAGCTGCCGGTCTCCCCGGACCGTCCGGTGCACGTCGACCCGCAGGCGTACGTCGCCCACCACGGGAACCTGCGCAACAAGCTCTCCACGGCGCTGGGCTGGCGGGACATGGTCGGCCGCGGCTCGGGAGAGGCCTTCCAGCTCGAACTCTCGGGCACCGGCGCGGTGTTCGTCCAGGCATCGGAGGAGAAGCTGTGACCGGTCCGGCCGTCTTCGACCCGCAGACCCTGCCGGCCGACGACAACGTCAACGACTACACCTTCTGTGTGGACCTGAACGGCCAGTGGTTCCTGCAGAAGGGCAAGATGATCGCCTACTACGGCGAGATCGCCTTCGACGGTGTCGGCCACGGCCGCCTCGACCGGCTGGTCGCCGGCAGCTTCCACTCCCCGCTGCACGCGGCGGACTGGGTGGTGGCCGAGGGCCGGGGCAGGATGCTCCTCGCCGACCGGGCCTTCGACGTCAACTCCTACGACCTGGAGGACGGCAACCTCACCGTCCGGTCGGGCAATCTGCTGGCCTTCGAGCCGGGGCTGTCGCTGAAGCAGTCGATCATCCCGGGCTTTCTCACCCTGATCGGGACGGGGAAGTTCGTGGCCGCGTCGAACGGCCCGGTGGTCTTCGTGGAGCCGCCCATCCGGGTCGATCCGCAGGCGCTCGTCGGCTGGGCGGACTGCCCCTCCCCCTGCCACCACTACGACCACGGCTATCTGCGCGGGGTGCTGGGCGGCGTACGCGCCCTGACCGGGCTCGGCGGGGCCTCCGGTGAGGAGCACCAGTTCGAGTTCACCGGGGCCGGGCAGGTGCTGCTGCAGTCCACCGAGCAGCTGATGGACGAGCTCGCCACCGGCGCCGTCCCGGGGGAACCGGGCGTCCCCGGCGGCGGCCCCTCCGGCGGCCCGGGTTCCGGCTCCCCGGCTCCCCAACTTCCCCAGCTGCCGGGCGGCCTGGGAGGACTCCAGCGCCGCTTCGGACTGTAAACGCGGGTCTCCGGAGTGTAACGTTTCGAACGCGTGCCCGCACCGAGCAGTTGCACGAGGGAACACCGGGGGCGGTGCGAAGCAAGCAGTCCGCCATTGGTCCGTATTTCAACTTTAATAGGTAGAATATTCATATGGAGACCGAGACGGCCACCCGCTGGCTCAGCGATGAGGAACAGCGTGCCTGGCGCACCCACCTGGACGTCAGCAAACTGCTGATGCACCAACTGGAGAAGGATCTGCAGCCGTTCGGCCTGACCATCAACGACTACGAGATCCTGGTGAACCTCTCCGAGTCCGAGGAATCGCGGATGCGAATGAGTGATCTCGCCGGCGCCACCCTCCAGTCGAAGAGCAGGCTCTCCCACCAGATCACCCGCATGGAGAACGCGGGCCTGGTCCGGCGGGAGAACTGCGAGTCCGACCGCCGAGGGCTCTACGCCGTTCTGACCGACCACGGAGCGCAGGTCATGCGGGAGGTCGCACCGCACCACGTCGCGTCCGTACGGCGGCACTTCATCGACCTGATGCCCCCCGCGGAGCTGACGGCCCTGCGCGAGACGCTCACCCCGGTCGCGGAGCACCTCCGCGAGCAGCGCGCCGGCTGACCGCCGCCGGTCACCGCCCGGACCCGGCGTCCGGGCCGCTGCCGCTCACGGAGACCCCGGCGAGCGGCAGCCGCAGCCGGAACACCGCGCCGTCGGCCACCACCAGCGTGCCGCCGTGGCGCAGCGCGATGTCCCGCGCGATGGCGAGGCCCAGTCCGGCCCCGCCGTCGTCGCGGCTCCGCGCGTCGTCGAGACGGACGAACCGTTCGAAGATCCGCTCGCGCTGGTCCGGGGGGACCCCGGGCCCGTCGTCCGACACCTCCAGCACCGCCCAGGCACCGTCGCGCCGCAGCGAGACGCCCACCTCGCGGCGCGCATGACGCCGCGCGTTGTCCAGCAGATTGCCCAGCACCTGCGCCAGCCGGCCGCGCGACCCGGTGACCTCGCACTCCGACTCCACCGCCACCCGCACCGGAAGGCGGTCCCGGCGCTGCGCGACCTCCTCCCGCACCAGCGTCCCGAGGTCCACCACCCGGTCCGGCGGGCGCTCCCCCGCGTCCAGCCGGGCCAGCAGCAGCAGATCCGCGGCCAGTGCCTGCAGCCGTACGGTGTCGGCGACGGCGCCCGGGACGTCCAGCAGCTCCGGGTGCGCCTCCCCCACCTCCAGCTGGGTGCGCAAGCTGGCGATCGGGCTCCGCAGTTCGTGCGAGGCGTCGGCGACGAACTTCCGCTGCCGCTCCACGGAGGACTCCAGGGCCGTCAGGGTCTCGTTGGTGGTCCGCGCCAGCCGTTCGACCTCGTCACCGGAGCGGGCCACCGGCACCCGGCGGGAGAGATCGGCCGAGGCCGTGATCGCGCCCATCTCGCGGCGGATGCCCTCCACGGGGCGCAGGGCGCGCCGGGTGGTCTGCCAGGTCGCGGCCGCCACCACGGCGAGCAGCGGCGGCAGCCCCGCCAGCATCGCCGTGCGGACCGTGCCCACCGCCTCCTGCTCGGTGGCGAGCGGGGCGCCCGCGTGGACGGTCAGGGTCTCGCCCCGCGGGGTGGTGGCCTCCACCGAGGCGAAGCGGTAGGCGGCCGTTTCGCCGTCCACGGTGGCGGTGCCGGAACGGGTCCCGGCGCTCTCCGACACCTCGCCGCTTCCGGGGTCGTCGTCATCGTCGCCGCGACCGCCGTGGTCGTCGTCGCGGTCGTCGTCATCGTCACCCGTCGGGGACGGCCCGGGTTCGGGGGTGACGCGGGCGCTGCCGGTGCCGGTCACCGCCTCCAGCCCCTCGCTCGCGGCGCGCAGCCGCCCGTCCTCGTCCACCACCTGCACCGGCTGCCCGCGGTCCGGCAGCTCCAGGCTCCCGTACGCCCGTCCCGCGGCCACCTGGGAGGCGATCTCCCGGGCCGCCAGCCGCGCCTCCAGATCGGCCCGGCCGAGCAGGTTGTCCCGCAGCACCCACAGCACGGCTGCCCCCGCGGCGACCAGGGCGACGGCGACGACGAGCGTGGCGCCCAGCGCGGCCTTCGCCCGTACGCTCCTCATCACCGGTCCACCAGCCGGTAGCCGGCCCCGCGCACGGTGGCGATGCGGGAGGAGCCGAGTTTGCGCCGCAGAGTGCTGATGTACACCTCGACGATGTTGGGGTCGCCCTCGTAGGCGAAGTCCCAGACGTGCTCCAGGATCTCGCTCTTGGACACGACCTCGCCCGCCCGCACCGCGAGCTGCTCCAGCACGGCGAACTCCTTCGCGGTGAGGGTGATCTCCTCGTCCCCGCGCCGCACCCGGCGGGCCGCGGTGTCCACGGTCAGCGGCCCCGCGGTCAGCACCGGGGACGCGGTGCGCCCGCGCCGCCGCAGCAGCGCCCGGACCCGGGCCACGAGCACGACGTAGGAGAACGGCTTGGTCAGATAGTCGTCGGCGCCCGTGTCGAGGCCCTCCGCCTCGTCGTACTCGCCGTCCTTGGCGGTCAGCATCAGGATCGGGACCTCGGCACCGGCGGCGCGCAGCGCGGCGCACACGCGGTAGCCGTTCATCCCGGGCAGCATGATGTCGAGCACCACGAGGTCGTGGACTCCCTCCAGCGCCCGGTGGAGCCCCTCCAGGCCGTCGTGGACGACGTCCACGGCGAAGCCCTCCGCCGTGAGCCCTTTGGCCAGCGACAGAGCCAGCCGTTTCTCGTCCTCCACGATCAGCAGGCGCACGAGTCCAGTCTCGCGCACCCCGCCTGAAGAAGATTTCAGGTGGCTTCAGCGGGGCTTCAGCATCGTCCCGGCACGGTGGGCACCACACCGACACGGGAGGCAACGCATGAAGCGGAACATCGTCATCGCGGCCGTCGCCGCCACCGTCCTGGCCGGCGGCGGAGCGGCCGCGGCCGTGGCAGCCGCCGGGGACGGCGGGGCGGCCGGGGACGCGCCGTCACGGCCGGGCGCGGCGGCCGGCGAGGGCTCGGAGGACTCCGGACGGTCCGGCGGCGACGACCGGGAACGGGCCGGGACCGCGCGGACCACCGTGGCCGAAGCCGTCCGCGCGGCGCTGGAGGCCCGCGCCGGCACCGCCGCCTCGGCCGAACTGGACGACGAGGACGACCGGCCGGTCTGGGAGATCGAGGTGCTGGGCCGGAAGGGCACCTGGTACGAGGTCCGGGTGGACGCGGGCAGCGGCAAGGTGACGGGCGTCGCCGAGGACGACGAGGACGGGGACGAGGACGGCGGTGACCGCGGCGAGCGGGAGTCCCTCCGGCGGGCCGCCACGGACCTCGGCGGTGCCGCCGGTGCCGCGGTGAAGCAGACGCCCGGCACGGTGACCTCGGTCGAGTTCGAGGGTCGGGACGACGACGGGGACACCGGCCGCGACGGCGCGTGGGAGGTCGAGATCCTCGCGAAGGACGGCACGGAGCGCGAGGTACGGGTGGACGCCGGAACCGGGAAGGCCACCGGCGCCGGGGCGGCCGCCCAGGACTCCGGCGACGACCGGGACGGCCGGGAGGCCCGCGGCGGGGACGACCGGGACAGCGGGAAGGACGAGGACCGCGACGGCCGGGACGACCGGGACGACGACGGGGACGGCCGGGAGGACGACAAGCACGACGACCGGAAGGACGACGACCGGGACGACAGCCGCTCCGACGGCTGAACCAGTCCGCGACCCGGGTCACCGGACACAGCACCCGGTCCCGGCACACGGCTGCGGCACGGCATCCGCCCCGCCCGGGCCGACGGGCCCTGAGACCGGCCCCCGCCACACCCCGGCCGAGCCGGGCCCGGCCGGCCCGGCCCGGCCCGGCCCGTCACCGTGCAACGTCGGCCACCCCACGACAACGGCGGCGCCGGTCCCGCACGGACCGGCGCCGCCGTTCGTCGTGCTCTGTCGCCCCGCGCCCCGAGCGCGGCGGCCGTCCGGTGGCACCGGCCGCCGGCCCCGCTCCGGGCCGGGCCCTGCCCCGGGCCGGGGTTCGTCAGCTCTCGGTGACCCCGGCGACCAGCTCGTCCGCGGCCGTGTAGGGGTCGAGCGTGCCGTCCACGATCCGTTCGGCCAGCGCGCCGAGCCGCCGGTCGCCGCGGAGGTCGCCGATCCGCTCCCGCAGCGCGGTCACCGCGATCGTCTCCACCTCGTGGGCCGCGCGGGCCCGGCGCCGCTCGGTGAGCGCGCCGCGCTCCTCCATCCAGGCCCGGTGCTTCTCCAGCGCCTCGACGACCTCGTCGACGCCCTCGCCCCGGGCCGCGACCGTCTTGACGATCGGGGGACGCCAGTCCCCCGGCGACCGCGCCTCGCCCAGGCCGAGCATGTGGTTGAGCTCCCGGGCGGTGGCGTCGGCCCCGTCCCGGTCGGCCTTGTTCACCACGTACACGTCGCCGATCTCCAGGATCCCGGCCTTGGCCGCCTGGATGCCGTCCCCCATGCCGGGGGCCAGCAGCACCACGCTCGTGTCGGCCTGTGAGGCGATCTCGACCTCGGACTGGCCGACGCCGACGGTCTCCACCAGGACCACGTCGCAGCCGGCCGCGTCGAGCACCCGGATCGCCTGCGGGGCGGCCCAGGCCAGCCCGCCGAGATGGCCGCGGGTGGCCATCGAGCGGATGTAGACGCCGGGGTCGGAGGCGTGGTCGCCCATCCGCACCCGGTCGCCCAGCAGCGCGCCGCCGGAGAACGGGGAGGAGGGGTCGACCGCGAGGACCCCGACCCGCTTCCCGGCCCTGCGGTACGCGCTGACCAGCGCCGAGGTGGACGTGGACTTGCCCACCCCGGGCGAGCCCGTCAGCCCGACCACGTACGCGTTGCCGGTCAGCGGCGCGAGGGCGGCCATGACCTCACGGAGCTGCGGCGACGCCCCCTCCACCAGTGAGATCAGCCGGGCCACGGCACGCGGGCGGCCCTGCCGCGCCTGCTCGACCAGGGTGGGGACGTCGGCCATCGGTCACTGCTCCGTCTCTGTGGATCTCTTCGGGCCCCGCCGGGCGCGGCGGGGGCCGCGGGTCACTTGCCCGGGACGCGGACGATCAGGGCGTCGCCCTGGCCGCCGCCGCCGCACAGCGCCGCCGCGCCGGTGCCGCCGCCGCGCCGCTTGAGCTCCAGCGCCAGGTGGAGCACGACGCGGGCGCCGGACATGCCGATCGGGTGGCCGAGGGCGATGGCGCCGCCGTTGACGTTGACCTTCTCCGAGGTCACCCCGAGGTCCTTCATGGACTGCACGGCGACCGCGGCGAACGCCTCGTTGATCTCGATCAGGTCCAGATCGTCGACCGTCAGGCCGTCCTTGTCCAGCGCGTGCTTGATCGCGTTGGCGGGCTGGGACTGCAGGGAGTTGTCCGGACCGGCGACGTTGCCGTGGGCGCCGATCTCGGCGATCCACTCCAGGCCCAGCTCCTCGGCCTTCGCCTTGCTCATGACGACCACGGCGGCGGCGCCGTCGGAGATCTGCGAGGCGCTGCCGGCGGTGATGGTGCCGTCCTTGGCGAAGGCGGGCCGCAGCTTGCCCAGCGACTCG
Organism: Streptomyces sp. MNU89; assembly: GCF_020982505.1. Taxonomy (NCBI): domain Bacteria; kingdom Bacillati; phylum Actinomycetota; class Actinomycetes; order Kitasatosporales; family Streptomycetaceae; genus Streptomyces; species Streptomyces sp. MNU89. Next base: position 2,295,978 of record NZ_JAJKLL010000001.1, read on the forward strand.
GCGGTGGTCTCGGCGCGGATGCCCTCGTCCTGGGAGAAGATCACCGGGTCGCCCTTGCGCTGCGGGATCTCGACCGGGGTGATCTCCGCCTCGAAGAGGCCGTTCTTCTGCGCGGCCGCGGCGCGCTGGTGGGAGGCGGCCGCGATCTCGTCCTGCTCGGCGCGGCCGATGCCCAGCCGGGTGTTGTGCTTCTCGGTGGACTCGCCCATGGCGACGTTCTCGAAGGAGTCGGTCAGCCCGTCGAGCGCCATCGAGTCGAGGACCTGCACCGCGCCGTACTTGTAGCCCTCGCGGGACTTCGGCAGCAGGTGCGGGGCGTTGGTCATGGACTCCTGGCCGCCGGCCACGATCACGTCGAACTCACCGGCGCGGATGAGCTGGTCGGCCAGGGCGATGGCGTCCAGGCCGGAGAGGCAGACCTTGTTGACGGTCAGCGCGGGGACGTTCATCGGGATACCGGCCTTCACGGCCGCCTGCCGGGCGGGGATCTGGCCGGCGCCCGCCTGGAGCACCTGCCCCATGATCACGTACTGCACCTGGTCGCCGCCGATGCCGGCCCGGTCCAGGGCGGCCTTGATGGCCACCCCGCCGAGGTCGGCGCCGGTGAAGCTGCGCAGGGAACCGAGCAGACGCCCCATGGGCGTGCGGGCCCCTGCGACGATCACAGAAGTGGTACCGGTCGTGGCAGTCATGGTGCGGTCCCTTCGGACGGGATCAAGCCCTCCGGGGGATGCGGCAGGGCCCCGGAAGGGTTAACGAGGGTTTCCGTCAATGTACTGAGCGGTACGGCCCCGGGTCACCGGTCGGCGGGTGTGATCGCGCGCACGTTGCGTAGTCGCATGTGAGAGGGGTGCACTGGTCTCATGCTGACGCGTATCGACCACATCGGAATCGCCTGCTTCGACCTCGACAGGACCGTGGAGTTCTACCGCGCCACCTACGGCTTCGAGGTCTTCCACTCGGAGGTCAACGAGGAACAGGGGGTGCGCGAGGCCATGCTGAAGATCAACGAGACCTCGGACGGCGGCGCCTCCTACCTGCAGCTCCTGGAGCCCACCCGCGAGGACTCCACCGTCGCGAAATGGCTGGCCAAGAACGGTGAGGGCGTGCACCACATCGCTTTCGGCACGGCCGACGTGGACGGTGACGCCGCCGCGATCCGGGACAAGGGCGTCCGCGTGCTCTACGACGAGCCCCGCACCGGCTCCATGGGCTCGCGGATCACCTTCCTCCACCCCAAGGACTGCGGCGGCGTGCTGACCGAACTCGTCACCGCCAAGGGGACGGAGGGAGGCGAGGACCCCCACAGCCACTGACCTCATATCGCCCCGGCCGGTAGAGTGGCCGTTCGGCCGGGGTTGTGAGGCCGGCGCAGGTTCCACGGCTGTGCCCCCTTCCCCGCCGATGATCTGACACCATTCCCCGGAAGGCGGCGTTCGGTTCAGGGAACCCTTCTCCGATTGAAGGCATCCTTGTTTCGGAACGTACCTTCCTACGGAAGGGCTGTTGCCGATCGAAGAACGGGCCGGCGCCTGGAACGGGCAGGGCAGCGCCGGTGTCGACGCGACCAGGGGACGGATGGACCGCGCAGTGCGGGGCTACGACCGCTACGAGGCTGACGACCACCTCTCGAAGTTCGAAGCCGAGATGGAGCGGCTGAAGACCGAGCGGGAGAAGGCCGTCCAGCACGCCGACGACCTCGGCTACCAGGTCGAGGTGTTGCGCGCCAAGCTGCACGAGGCGCGCCGCACCATCATGTCCCGGCCCGCCTACGACCACGGCGATCTCGGCTACCAGGCCGAGCAGTTGCTCCGCAACGCCCAGATCCAGGCCGACCAGCTCCGCACCGACGCCGAGCGCGAGCTGCGCGAGGCCCGCGCCCAGACCCAGCGGCTCCTGCAGGAGGTCGCCGAGCGGCAGGCCCGGCTGGAGGCCGAGCTGCACACGGAGGCGGTCGAACGCCGCCGCCGGCTCGACGAGGAGCTGGCCGAGCGGCGCCAGACCGTCGAGGCGCACGTCAACGAGAACGTCGCCTGGGCCGAGCAGCTCCGCGCCCGGACCGAGGCCCAGGCCCGCCGGCTGCTGGACGAGTCCCGCGCCGAGGCCGAGCAGTCCCTCGCCGCCGCCCGCGCCGAGGCGCACCGCCTCACCGAGCAGGCCCGGGAGCGGCTGGGCAGCCAGGCCGAGTCGGCCCGCTCCGAGGCCGAGCAGATCCTGCGCCGGGCCCGCACCGACGCCGAGCGCCTGCTGACCGCCGCCTCCAACCAGGCGCAGGAGGCCACCGACCACGCCGAGCAGCTCCGCACCTCCACGGTCGGCGAGTCCGAGCAGGCGCGCCGCCAGGCCTCGGAGCTGACCCGGGCCGCCGAACAGCGCATGAAGGAGGCCGAGGAGGCGCTGCGCACGGCGCGCGCCGAGGCCGACCGGCTGCGCGAGCAGGCGGAGGCCGAGGCGGGCAAGAAGCTCAGCAGTGCCGAGTCCGCCAACGAGCAGCGGATGCGCACCGCCAAGGCGGAGATCGCCCGGCTCGTCAACGAGGCCACCAAGGAAGCCGAGACGATCAAGGCGGAGGCCGAGCAGCTGCGGGCCGACGCCCGGGCCGAGGCCGACCGGATGCGCGCGGAGGCCGAGGAGGCCGCCCGGTCCAAGGTCGCCGAGGACTCCGCCGCCCAGCTGGCGAAGGCGGCCCGCAGCGCCGAGGAGCTGCTGACCAAGGCGGAGGAGGACGCCAAGGCCACGACCCGCGCCGCGGCCGAGGAGGCCGAGCGCATCCGCCGCGAGGCCGAGGCCGAGGCCTCCCGGCTGAGCAGCGAGGCCGCCGACGCCGCCGAGCAGGTCAAGGGCGCCGCCAAGGACGACACCAAGGAGTACCGCGCCAAGACCGTCGAACTCCAGGAGGAGGCACGGCGGTTGCGCGGCGAGGCCGAGCAGCTGCGGGCCGACGCCGTCGCGGAGGCCGAGCGGCTGCGGGGCGAGGCCCGCCGCGAGGCCGTCCAGCAGATCGAGGAGGCCGCGAAGCAGGCCGAGGAACTGCTGGCCAAGGCCAAGGCCGACGCCGAGGAGCTGCGCAACAACGCCGGCTCCGAGAGCGAGCGCGTCCGCACCGAGGCCATCGAGCGCGCCACCACGCTGCGCCGGCAGGCCGAGGACGCCCTGGAGCGTGCCCGGGGCGAGGCGGAGGAGCTGCGCAAGGAGGCTCTCGCCCAGGCCCGGAAGACGGCCGACCAGGCCGTCGAGGAGGCCACCCAGCTCCGCGAGGAGGCCGAGCAGGCCGCCCGCGACCGCCGGGCCGAGGCCGCCGAGGAACTGACCCGGCTGCACACCGAGGCCGAGGAGCGGGTCACCACGGCCGAGGAGGCGCTGCGCGAGGCCCGTACGGAGGCCGAGCGGCTGCGCCGGGAGGCCGTCGAGGAGACCGACCGGCTGCGCACCGAGGCCGCCGAGCGGCTGCGCACCCTCCAGCAGCAGGCGGAGGAGGACGCCGAGCGGCTGCGCGCGGAGGCCGCGGCGGACGCCTCCTCGGCGCGCGCCGAGGGTGAGTCGGTGGCCGTGCGGCTGCGGACGGACGCCATGGCGGAGGCCGAGGAGCTGCGGGCGCAGGCTCAGGAGACGGCCGACCGCATCCGCGCGGAGGCGGCGGCCGCCGCCGAGCGCACGGGCGCCGAGGCCGCCGAGGCGCTGAACGCCGCCCAGGAGGAGGCCGCCCGCCGCCGCCGGGAGGCGGAGACGCTGCTGGGGGACGCCCGCGAGGAGGCGGACCAGGAGCGCCGCCGGGCCCGGGAGCAGTCCGAGGAGCTGCTGGCCTCCGCCCGCAAGCGGGTGGGGGAGGCGCAGTCGGAGGCCGCGCGGCTGCTGGAGGAGGCCGAGCGGCGGGCCGCCGAGCTGGTCGGCGCCGCCGAGCAGACCGCCCAGCAGGTACGGGACTCGGTGGCCGGGCTGCACGAGCAGGCCGAGCAGGAGATCGCCGGGCTCCGGTCGGCCGCCGAGCACGCGGCTCAGCGCACCCGCGAGGAGGCGCAGGGCGAGGCGGACCGGGTCCGCGCGGACGCCTACGCCGAGCGGGAGCGGGCCTCGGAGGACGCCACCCGGCTCCGGCAGGAGGCGCGCGACGAGACGGACGCCGCCAAGTCCATGGCCGACCGCACGGTCTCGGAGGCGATCGAGGAGGCCGAGCGGCTCCGTGCCACCTCCCGCGAGGAGGCCAACAAGCGGCGCTCGGACGCCGCCGTGCAGGCGGACCGGCTGCTGGCGGAGGCCACCGAGGAGGCGGACCGGCTGCGCCGGGAGGCCGCCGAGGCCGTCACCTCGGCCCAGCAGCACGCGGCACGCACCCGCGCCGAGGCGGCCCGCACCAAGGCGGACGCGGAGGCGGCGGCCGAGCGGCTGCGCCGCGAGACGCAGACGGAGGCGGACCGGGTGCTGGACGAGGCGCGGAAGGCCGCGGCCCAGCGCCGGTCGGACGCGGCCGAGCAGGCGGACCAGCTGGTGGAAAGGGCCCGCGAGGAGGCGCTGCGCGCGGCGACGGCGGCCGAGGAGCAGGCGGACACCATGGTGGGCGCCGCCCGCCGGGAGGCCGAACGGATCGTCGGCGAGGCGACGAACGAGGGCAACGGCGTGGTGGAGCGGGCCCGTACCGACTCCGACACCATGCTGAGCGAGGCCCGCCGGGACGCCACCGCGATCCGGGAGCGGGCCGAGGAGCTGCGGACCCGGGTCGAGGCCGAGATGGAGGAGCTGCACGAGCGGGCGCGCCGGGAGGCCGCGGAGGCGGTGAAGTCGGCCGGCGAGCGGGTCGACAAGCTGGTCACGGCGGCGTCCGAACAGGTCGCGGAGGCCGAGAAGAAGGCGGAGAAACTGCTCTCGGAGGCCAGCAGCGAGGCCAGCAAGGTCCGCATCGCGGCGGTGAAGAAGGCCGAGGCGCTCCTCAAGGAGGCGGCACAGAAGAAGGCGGAGGTCGAACGCGAGGCCGAGGCGATGCGCGCGGAGGCGGCGGCCGAGGCGAAGCGGACGGTCGACGAGGGACAGCGCGAGCTGGATGTGCTGGTCCGCCGGCGCGAGGACATCAATGCCGAGATCTCACGGGTCCAGGACGTTCTGGAGGCCCTGGAATCCTTCGAGACGCCCGGTGCGGCCGGGGGCGCGAACGGGGTCAAAACGGCCGCGGCAGCGGGGGCCGCTCGTTCGGGTGGCAAGGGTTCCGACAGCTAGCCACTCAAAAGAGGGGTCATTCTCCACATCAAACCGTCAATGACTCGATGACACGCCGTACAGGCGCCTAGGATTCGGTCTATCACCTCACCGGTCTCTTTCAGTCTCTTTCGACAGGAACCCCATGAGCGACACTTCCTCCCCCTTCGGCTTCGAGCTCGTGCGGCGTGGATACGACCGCGGCCAGGTGGACGACCGCATCACCAAGCTCGTCGCCGACCGCGACAGCGCACTGTCGCGCATCTCCGCCCTGGAGAAGCGGATCGAGGAACTGCACCTCGAGACGCAGAACGCCCAGGCCCAGGTAAACGACTCCGAGCCCTCGTACGCCGGTCTCGGCGCCCGGGTCGAGAAGATCCTCCGCCTCGCCGAGGAGGAGGCCAAGGACCTGCGGGACGAGGCCCGCCGCGCCGCCGACCAGCACCGCGAGCTGGCCGAGTCGGCCGCGCAGCAGGTCCGCAACGACGCCGAGAGCTACGCCAACGACCGCAAGCAGAAGGCCGAGGACGAGGGCTCCCGGATCGTCGAGCGCGCGAAGGGCGAGGCGTCCACGCTCCGCGCCGACGCGCAGAAGGACGCCCAGGCGAAGCGCGAGGAGGCCGACGCCCTCTTCGAGGAGACCCGGGCCAAGGCCGCCCAGGCCGCCGCGGACTTCGAGACGAACCTCGCCAAGCGCCGCGAGCAGTCCGAGCGCGACCTCGCCTCCCGCCAGGCCAAGGCCGAGAAGCGGCTCGCGGAGATCGAGCACCGGGCCGAGCAGCTCCGTCTGGAGGCGGAGAAGCTGCGCACCGACGCCGAGCGCCGCGCCCGCCAGACGGTGGAGACCGCGCAGCGCCAGGCCGAGGACATCGTGGCCGACGCCAACGCCAAGGCCGACCGGATCCGCAGCGAGTCCGAGCGCGAGCTGGCGGCGCTCACCAACCGCCGCGACAGCATCAACGCCCAGCTGACCAACGTCCGCGAGATGCTGGCCACGCTCACCGGCGCGGCCGTCGCCGCGGCCGGTAACCCGGACGACGAGACCGCCGGCGTCCCGGCCCAGCAGCGCGGCTGACACCACCCCGGCCCGTACGCGGCCGGACGGGCCGTCCGTCCCGTCCCGCCCCCGAGCCCATGCCGTGCCCCGCCCCCGCCCCCGGGTGTCGGGGGCACGGTGGTGTCCGGGCGGTGCGGGCCCGGTCCGTACCCCCGGGCCGGGTCAACGCGCCCCGCCCCGCGGCCCGTTGCGGGGTCGGAGCACGCTCCGCGGTGGTGCCCGGCCCGTTCGCCGGTAGTCTCGTGGGACCTCAGGGGGCACCACACCACTCGGACTGCGCAACGGACCACCGGACCCGCGCGGCCCCCGACCCATCCGGCGAGGGGCGGAGCATGATCGAGGCAGTCGGCCTGACCAAGCGCTACGGCGCCAAAACGGCCGTGTACAACTTGTCGTTCCAGGTACGGCCGGGCGCCGTGACCGGTTTCCTGGGGCCCAACGGCTCCGGGAAGTCGACGACGATGCGCATGATCCTGGGCCTGGACGCGCCCACGGCCGGGCGGGTGACGATCGGCGGGCATCCGTTCCGCAGACTGCCCAACGCCCCGCGCCAGGTGGGTGCGCTGCTGGACGCGAAGGCCGTGCACGGCGGGCGCAGCGCCCGGAACCATTTGCTCTCCCTCGCCCAGCTGTCCGGCATCCCGGCCCGCCGGGTCGACGAGGTGCTGGGCGTGGTGGGCCTGCAGGACGTGGCCCGGCGGCGGTCGAAGGGCTTCTCCCTCGGCATGGGACAGCGGCTCGGCATCGCCGCGGCCCTGCTCGGCGACCCGCAGGTGCTGCTCTTCGACGAGCCGGTCAACGGCCTGGACCCGGAGGGCATCCTCTGGGTGCGGAATCTGATGAAGGGCCTCGCGGCGGAGGGCCGGACGGTCTTCGTCTCCAGCCATCTGATGAGTGAGATGGCGCTGACCGCCGACCACTTGATCGTGATCGGCCGCGGGCAGCTGCTCGCCGACATGAGCGTCCGGGACTTCATCGCGCACCACTCGGCCGGGTTCGCCCGGGTGCGGACCCCGGCGGACGCCCCGGAGCAGCGGGAGAAGCTGACCGCCGTGCTGAGCGGGGCGGGCGGCCACGTCCTGCCCGAACAGGACGGCGCGCTGCGGGTGTCGGGCGTGCCGCTGCCGCGGATCAGCGACCTGGCGCACGAGGCGGACGTCCGCCTCTGGGAGCTCTCGCCGCACCAGGCCTCGCTGGAAGAGGCGTATATGCAGATGACGCAGGGGGCGGTCGACTACCGCTCGACCCTCGACCCGCGGGCCGGCCTGCGGGCGGCCGTACCGGGCCCGGCGGGTCCGGGGTACGCCCCGCAGGGCGGTTACGCGCCGCAGCCCGGTTACGCACCGCAGGCTCACGAGGGCCACCCGGGTCAGGCGCCGGGCCAGGCGCCGCCGCCCGGCGGCTTCCCGCCCCCCGGGACGGCCGCACCCGGGCCGTTCCCGGGACCACCGCAGCCGAACCCGTACGCCGCGCCGCAGCCGGTTCCCGCCGCCGTGCCGCCGGCGTCCGCCGCGCCGGACGGCGCCGCCCCCGGCCCCGACCCGATGAAGCGTGACACCGAGGAAGCCCGATGACGACCCCTCCCAGCCGCAGCCCGGAAGCCCGGCCACCCCGCCGCAGGACCCGCCGCCCACGCCGCCGGCGAGCAGCTCACCGGAGCAGCGGCCCCCGGCCGCGCAGCCCTCCGCCGGGCAGCCGCCCGCCGGGTCCGGGACCGCACAGCCGGCGGCCGCGCAGCCCGCACCCGGACCGCGGAACACCGTGCGACTCGCCCCGGAGAGGCGGGCCGGGGACCAGCCGTCGCCGAACCGGGGAGAGGACCCCCGCAGCCACCGGCCGGACCCGGAGACACCGGCACCGGGGCAGGCACAGGCGCAGCAGTCCCCGGGCAGGCACCGGCCGTCCGCCCTCCGCCGCGCCGGGACCGTACGGGCAGGCCCCCGCCCCCGTACCGCCGCAGCAGATTCAGCACCGGAACCAGCACCAGGCGCACGCGCAACCGCACCAGCCGTACGGCGCCCACCCGCAGCAGGGGCAACAGCAGCCCGGCGGCCCCGGCCCGCTGGCCGCTCAGGGCGGGTACGCCTCGCCGATCCCGGTGCGCGACGCCCATCTCGGGCACGCCATCGCCGCGGAGTGGACCAAGATCCGCTCGGTCCGCTCCACGGTCTGGACGCTGGCCGTCCTGGCGTTCCTCGTGCTCGGGATCGGCTTCGTGATCAACGTCTTCACCGACGACAGCGACTACGGGACCCAAGCACCCATCGCCAACGGCCTGTTCGGGCTGATTCTCGGCCAGATCTGCGTCGTCACGCTCGGCGTGCTGGTGATCACCTCGGAGTACGGCACCGGCCTGATCCGCACCACCCTCACCGCCGCACCCCGGCGTTCCCGGGTGCTGACCGCCAAGGTGCTGGTCTTCCTGGCGGTCTCGTGGACGGTCACCACGGCGGTCTGCACGCTCACCGCGCTGATGGGCGCGGGGATGCACAGCGGGCCGGGAGTGGCCTCGGCGGACGGCGGGCAGTGGGCCGGGGCGACGGTCCTCGCCGGGCTCTACGTCTCGCTGCTGGGTCTGCTCGCCCTCGCCGTCGGCACCCTGCTGCGGCACTCGGCGGGGGCCATCACGGCGATGCTGGGCGTGGTCCTGCTCCCGGCGATCCTTCCGGCGTTCCTCCTCTTCTCGGAGAGCATGCGGCCCGCGGCGGAGAAGATCCTGGAGTACAACGCCATCAACTCACTGGCCTCACTGCACCGGGTCAACGACAGCGGTGACGGGCTGAGCCAGCTCCTGCTGCTGGCCGTCGTCACGGCGGTCGCGCTCGCCGGCGCCTACGCCGCGCTGGAGAAGCGGGACGTCTGAGGCCGGCCCGGTAGCCCCCGCCGGGGATCAGTACCGGGGCGCGTTACGGGACCGCTGCACCCGCGTGGTGCGGCGGTCCCGGGCGTTCCAGCACGCCCGGTGCCAGTGCCGCCGGTCGTCGACCGGCCCCAGCTGTGCCCAGGCCACCACGTGCGGCTGCCCCTGCGGGATCTCCTGGTCGCAGCCGGGGCAGCGGTACCGCTTGGCCGCGGTGGAGCCGCCGACCGGCCGCACCACCCATTCCTCGCCGCGCCAGCTCTCCGTTCTGCCCCAGGCGCCGAACGGGGTCTCCTCTTCGTCCCCCTCGCGGCGGCCGCCGCCGTACGGTGTGGGCTTGCTGCCGCCGCCCCGGGGGCGGTTACGACGGGGGGACACGGGCTGCACCTCGCGGGGTATCCGAAGGGTGGACGGTCTGCCGCCCCCCAGCCTACGCGCCGGGCCCGCCCCGGTACCGGATCCGCAGAAAACCGCATCACCGCCTCCGATCGCCCGAAATCCTCGGAATCCCCAATAACCCTGATAATCAGCAGAACTTCACGGGAGACCGTGCCCTTGGCACGTGTCGGGCGTTGTTGCCGGTAGGGGAGGCAGCACGCCGTCCGCGAGGAGGCAGAAGGCGATGCAGGTAGGAGTTTTCGTACTGGCCGCGCAGTTCCCCGGCCAGGGAGCGGACGAGGCGCTGCGCCGCGCCGTGTGCACCGCGGAGGAGGCGGAGCGGGCGGGGCTGGACGCGGTCTGGCTCGCCGAGCACCACTTCGTGCCGTACGGGGTGTGCCCGTCCGCGGTGACGCTCGCCGCGCTGCTGCTCGGCCGCACCCGACGGATCGGGGTCGGCACCGCGGTCAGCGTGCTGCCGACCACGCACCCGGTGGCGCTCGGCGAGCAGACGGCGCTGCTCCACGTCGTCTCGGGCGGGCGGTTCACCCTCGGCGTCGGCCGCGGCGGCCCCTGGGTGGACCTGGAGGTGTTCAACGCGGGCCTCGCGGCCTACGAACGGGGCTTCCCCGAATCGCTGGACCTGCTGCTGCGCTGGCTGCGCGAACCCCGGGTGGCGGCCGACGGCGAGCGGTTCGGCTTCCGGGAGGTGCCGGTGGTGCCGCGCCCGAGGGAACTGCTGGAGCCGGCCGAGGGCCCGCCGGTGGTCGTGGCCTGCACCTCGCGGGCGAGTGTGCGGCTCGCCGCCGAGCGCGGTCTGCCGATGCTCCTGGGCATGCACTGCGGGGACGAGGAGAAGGCCGGCATGGTCGCCTTCTGGCGCGACTGCGCCCGGGAGGCGGGCCGGCACCCGGAGGAGATCGCGGCGGCCGGTCATGTCTCGGCCGGTGTGGCGCAGATCGGCGACTCCCGCGACCATGCCGCCGAGGCGCTGCTCAAGGCGATGCCCGGCTGGCTGCGCCAGGGTCTGGAGGCCCATGTCACGGTGGACGGCCGGGAGCGCCGGATGCGCGATCCGCGCGCGTACACCGAACTCCTCTGCGCGCTCCACCCGGTGGGCCCGCCGCGGCTCTGCGCCGACCGGCTCGCGGCCACCGCCGAGCGCACCGGCATCAGCCGGTTCGCCCTGCTGGTGGAGGGGTCGGGAGATCTCACGGCGACCGAGGAGAACGTCCGGCGGCTGGGCGCCGAGGTGCTCCCCCTGCTCACCTGAGCCGCGGCGTCCGCCCACCGCACCACGGCACGGCACGGCGCCGCCCCGCGACCGGAAACGTTCCGGGTGCGGGGCGGCGCCGGGAGCTCTCAGCAGTCGCGCATCTGGGGCGACTGGTTCAGGATCTGGCCCCGTACGGAGGTGAAGCGCGCGAGCCTCTCGTCGGAGGCACCGGCCGTCGGGAAGACGGCCACCCGGTGGCAGTTCTGGAACGCCAGCCGGACCCCGAAGTGCCGCTGCAGAGCCCCGCGTATCGCGTCGCTCGCCAGCGCTCGGAGCAACTGGCCACGCGCCTGTTCGTCTGGCGGCGGCACCTGGTTGTCGGCGAACTCCCCGCCGTCGACCTTGAGCTGGGCCACCAGAGAGCTGATCATCTCCCATGCGTACGGCAGGGAGGTCCGGACGCAGTCGACGAACTCCGCTTCATCGACCTCGCCTCGCTCGGCCTGTTCGAGCAGGGCCGGTGAGACGTCCAGCGACATGGGGTTCTCCTCTCGCACCCCCGCAGGGGTCCTCGGACGGCGAAGGGGAGCCGCGACGGAGCGTGCCCGGACGACGACTTCCCGCATCCACGGTATGCCGCTCCCTCCGGCCGCACCAGGAGAATGGTGACAACCAGCCAGCCGCCGAAGGGGCCCATCCAGGGCGAATCGCGTGGAGGCGGGACGGTCGAGTAGCGTGCGGGCCATGCGTCTCGTCATCGCTCGCTGCTCCGTCGACTACGCGGGCCGGCTCACCGCCCATCTGCCCTCCGCGCCCCGGCTGATCCTGGTCAAGGCCGACGGCAGTGTGTCCGTCCACGCCGACGACCGGGCCTACAAACCCCTCAACTGGATGTCTCCGCCGTGCACCCTCAAGGAGGGTGACGACGCCGTGTGGACGGTGGTGAACAAGGCGGGCGAGAAGCTCATCATCACCATGGAGGAAATCCTCCACGACTCCTCCCACGAACTGGGAGTTGACCCGGGGCTGATCAAGGATGGCGTGGAAGCACACCTCCAGGAACTCCTCGCCGACAGGATCGAGACACTGGGCGAAGGCTATGCGCTGATTCGGCGTGAATACCCCACTGCCATCGGACCGGTGGACATCCTCTGCCGGGACGCCGACGGCGGGACCGTCGCGGTGGAGATCAAGCGGCGTGGTGAGATAGACGGGGTCGAGCAGCTCACCCGGTACCTCGAACTCCTCAACCGCGATCCCCATCTGGCGCCGGTACGGGGCGTCTTCGCGGCCCAGGAGATCAAGCCGCAGGCCCGGGTGCTCGCCACCGACCGCGGCATCGGCTGCACCGTGCTCGACTACGACGCCCTGCGCGGCATCGAGGACGACAAGCTCAGGCTCTTCTGAGCCCGACCGCGCTCCGCGCGGCACACAGGGACACCCCCGGCTCCGCGGGGACATGAAGGGGGTGCCCGCTCCGGCGCCCCCGCTCCGCGGGGCAGCCCCACCGGGAACCCGCTCGGACCTCCGGCCCGGCCGGCCCGGGCAGTCCGGCCGCCCCCGGCCCGGCACGGCTCAGATGACCGGGATCTCCTCGCCTTCGCCGGTCGCCCTGCCGGCCGAGGCCGGCGCCGGCCCGGACGTCGAGGCCGACGCCGTGCCGCCGCCGACCGGGGAGACGGGCGCGGGCTCGCTCGCCGTGTTGGTGGTGCCGCCGCTCGCGGTGGGCGAGGGGCTGGTCGGCTCCTCCGTCGGGTCGTCCGGCGGGTCCTCGGAGGTCGGTCCCCCCGTAGGTTCCGTCGGGGACGGCTTCTTGGTGGGGGTCGAGTTCCCCGAGCCGCCCGTCGATCCGCCCGAGCTTCCCGATCCCCCGGAACCGCCGGAGGAGCCGCCCGGACCCGTCGTCCCGGACGCGCTGGGGCCATCGCTCTCCGAGGGGCCGCCTTCCCCCGAAGCACTGGGGTCCGGGCTCTCCGACGCCGGTGCCTCCGTTCCGGCCCGGCCGCTCTCCACGGGCTCCGGGCCCCGGGTGGAGTCCTCCGTCGGCTCCTCGGCGGGGAGGCCGCCACCGCCGTCGTCCTCGTTGGCGGACTGCTCGGAGATGACCCGGTCGGGCGGCCCGTCCTCGCCCCCGGAGGTGGCGCCGAGGGTCACCACGGTGCCCAGGACCGCGGTGAGCAGGGCCCCGGCGCTCACGGCGGCGATGTTGCGCCGGGCGCCCTTGAGCAGGGTGAGGGGGCGGCCGGGTCCCCGGCCGGAGCCCTTGGCGGTGCCGGGCCGGGCACCCGGTGCGGCACCCGCGCCGCCGGCCACCAGCGCCGGCGTCACGGCCGTGGCACCGGTGTCCGATGCCCGGCCGGCGGTGAGTGCGCCGAAGGCGCTGGTGACGGCACCGGGCGGGGTGGCGGACTCCTCGGCGTGCGCGGCGGGGATCTCGTCGCCCGGCACCGCGCCGCCCGCCGCGTGGTCGAAGCCGCCCGCCTTGTCCTCGACGAGGGCGAGCGCCCGGCGGCCCGAGACGGCACCGCGCCGGTCCGCGAGGACGCCGCGGAGCGCGATGGACGCCTCCAGCTCGGCGCGGGCCCGGTCGAGCTTGCCGGTGCAGAGCGCGAGTACGCCCAACTCGTGGTGGAAGTACGCCTCTTCGGCGACCTCCCCGGAGATCCTGGCGGCCTCCTGTCCGTGCCGCAGGGCGCGCTCCCAGGCGCTCCAGTTCAGCGCGGCGGCCAGCACGGGTGCGGCCGTGCGGGCCAGCAGGACGGCGGTGCTCGGGTGGCCGGGCTCCTCGCCGGAGACGAGGACGGCCATCGCCGCGAGCATGGCCTCGGACTCGGCGGCGGCCCGCTCGGGGACGACGGACGGGTGACCCGCCCACCAGGCGTAGTGCCGGCCGGCGAGGTGCGCTCGGTCCGCGGTGCCCTCCCCGTAACCGGCGGCCTCCAGCTGGGTGGCGACGCCCGACGCGAGGCGGTAGTGCCCGGCGACCGGGGTGACGAGGCCGCAGGCGAGGAGTTCGCCGAGCGCGGCGTCGGCGTGGCTGTCGCCGGCGAGCGCCGGGAGGTGGGCGTGATGGGGGCAGTCGCCGCCGAGGGCGAGGGCCAGCCGCAGCGTCTCGCGGGCGGATTCGCTCAGCCGGGAGGCCAGCAGGGCGGCGGGCGCGGCGGCCTCGGCGAGGGTCGGCAGCGGTACGGCCGCCGCCGCGGCCTCGGTGCCCTCCGGGCCGCTGACGGTGTCCACGGCGGCCGGACGGTCCTCGGCGTCCTCGGTGCGCGGCCCGTCCTCCGGGCCGGCGCCGCCGAAGGCGTCCGGGTCGGCGCGCAGGGCGTCCCGCTGCCTGAGCAGGGCTCCGGCCTGGACGAAGCGGAGCGGCAGGCCCTCGGACTCGAACCACAGGTCTCCGGCCCAGGCCTCCTCGTCCTCCTCCAGCGGGCGGTCCACGACGTGCCGGAGCAGTTCGGTGCAGGCGCCGCGGCTGAGGCCGGGGAGGAGCACCTCCTCCACGTGCGCGTCGGCGGGCGGGGCGGCCACGTCGGGAGTGGCGGAGAAGAGGAAGGCGCACTCGGGGGTGGCGTCGAGCAGTTCGCCGAGCGCGGCGCCGCCGCATCCGAGGTCGTCGAGGACGATGACGGCGCCGATGCGGCGGACGTGGGCGAGCAGGTCCTCGCGGGCGGGCCGGTGGCCGGGGGCGTCGTACACCGCGTCGAAGAGGTCGTACAGCAGGTCCGAGGCGGTGCGGCCGTGGCCGGAGAGCCGGACGACCCCGTCCGGCGCGAGGTCGGTGCACTCCTCGGCCACGGCGTCCAGCAGGACGGTGCGGCCGGAGCCGGAGGGGCCGGTGACGCGGACGGACCGGCCGCGGGCGAGGAGGCCGCGGAGCCGTATCCGCTCCTCGGCGCGCTCCAGCAGCGGAGTGGCGGAGACGGCGGGCACGGCCGGGTCGGCGGGCACCGGCGGCGGAGTGGCACGGCCGCGGCGGGCGCGCTCCGCCGGGGTGCGGCGGGCGGGGCGGCGGGCCGCTGCGCCGGCGGGCAGACCTCGACCTCGCTGCCGTCGAGCGGATTGACCGTCAGCAGGTACTCGCCGGCGGTCAGCGTGGTGGTGCGGACGGGCGCGGAGGTGGGGGCACCGGCGACGAGCTCGGAACGGGCGGCCTTGGCCGGGACGGGCAGCGCGGCCTCGCGCCGGTGGAACTCCGGAGGGCCGGGCGTGCCCTCGGCGTCGTGCCGTGCGCCCGGACGGTCGTCGTGGTGGTGGCCGTGCTCTTCCGGCCCACGGTGGTTCGGGTCCATGGTGAAGCCCCCAGGTACGTCGCGTGCCGATGCTCTCCCGGCCGGTCACTCCCCCGGCGGGGGCCGGAGGGTGCCCCCAGCCGTCGCGTGGTCCGGGGGGCGTCGCGGAGTGTGGGATGCCGCGCGTCCCGCACTTTAGACGGTCGTACGGGCTCCGGGAAACAGCGGGAGGGCCTGCGAACGCGAACGTCATGTGTTTGTGAGGTAAAGCGGCAGTCGCACTGGTCACGGCAGTGCGCACGGGACCGCTCACGGCACCGCCGGGCGCGCGGATTGCGGAGCGGGAATCCGGCGCGGAGGGGCGCCGAGGAGTGGGAAGAAGGTGCCGCCGTGCCGGGGCGGAGGCGGCCGGGGAACCGCGTTCCTCCGGCGGGCGGGCGCTCAGACCCGGGGCAGGGCCTCGGCGGCGAGGCCGCCCTCGATGGCGAGGATGCGGTGCAGACGGGTGGCGACGAGGACCCGCTGCAGCTGCGGCGGCACACCGCGGAGCACGAGCCGCCGGCCGGCGCGGCCGGCCCGCCGGTGGACTCCCATGATCACGCCGAGTCCGGTGGCGTCCCAGGAGTCGAGTTCGCTGAGGTCCAGCATCAGGTCGCCGTGGCCGGAGTCCACCGCCGTATGCAGGGCCGCGCGGGCGTCCGCCGCGCTGCGCACGTCGAGGCGGCCGCCGACGACCAGCTCGGCATGGTCGCCCCTGATATGCATATGCGCTCCCGGAAAGTGCTGCGGTGGCCTGGTCGGAACGGCCCGGTCAAGGTCTACAGAACTGACTACCTCTCAGGCAGCATAGTTGCCATCTGTAAGCGAACCGATACGGATTTCACCCGGGTGGGTGATCCGGAGGTGCGCTTCCGCCGCGGAAGGTGTAATAGCCCGCAGGCATTTCCGCGCCGGGGTCACCGGCGCCGGTCCCGCGGCGCGTCGCCGGCGGTGACGGCGGTGACGGCGGTGTTACGGAACTCCCGCGCCGGCTTCCCGCGCCGGTCCTCGCCCATGCCCGTGTGCCGGTGTGACGCCGGGCGCCCGGCGCCGGCGGCGGGTGCCGCGGCCGCGGTGACGGCGGGATGCTCTGCCACTGTCCCGCCTCCTCACGCTGTGCCGGTCCGTGCCGGCACGGTCGCCGGCGGGAGCCGCGACATCTCCCACTCGGGACCCTAGCGGCCGCCGGGGGCCGGTCGAAAGGCCAAGAGACGCGCATCACGTCTCACATGACGGACCTCACACCACCGCGCGCACCGCGCTCCGGGGCGCTCGACGACCGCCGCCGGGCGGACGGCGCGGGCCGCCCGGCACGGCGAGCCGTCCGGGGCGGCCTTAGGCTCGGGCCATGGTCAACCTCACCCGTATCTACACCCGTACCGGCGACGACGGCACCACCGCGCTGGGCGACATGAGCCGCACCGCGAAGACCGATCTGCGGATCACCGCGTACGCCGACGCCAACGAGGCCAATGCCGTGATCGGCACGGCCATCGCCCTGGGCTCGCTGCCGGAGGAGGCCGTCAAGGTCCTGGTCCGCGTCCAGAACGACCTCTTCGACGTGGGCGCGGACCTCGCGACCCCGGTGGCCGAGAACCCCCAGTACCCGCCGCTGCGGGTGGAGCAGAGCTACATCGACAAGCTGGAGGCGGACTGCGACCGCTTCCTGGAGCAGTTGGAGAAGCTCCGCAGCTTCATCCTGCCCGGCGGTACGCCCGGTGCCGCGCTGCTCCACCAGGCGACCACGGTGGTACGGCGGGCCGAGCGCTCGACGTGGGCGGCGCTGGAGGTGCACGGTGAGATCATGAACGCGCTGACGGCGACCTACCTCAACCGCCTCTCCGACCTGCTGTTCATCCTGGCCCGGGTGGCCAACAAGGAGGTCGGGGACGTGCTGTGGGTGCCGGGCGGCGAGCGCTGAGGGAGCCGGGCCGGCGCCCCGGCGCCCCGCCGGCCCGTCTCCGCACCGTCCCGCGCCCGTCCCCGCACTCCCGCCCCGGCCGGTCCGGGCTCTCCCCGGGCCGCGGCCTGCGAACCGGCCCGAACCGGCCCGTGGCGCAGGCCCGTTGCCGCCGTCCCGTGCATCGAAGGATGTAGCCGGACTCCTCCGGCGGGCGGACGACCTGCGCCTTCACCGCTCCTAGTCTGGAGACAGACGCCGGATGTCACAGACAGTCAAACCGGAGGAGAGCGGTCAACGATGGCTTCATCCATGAAGAACCTGATCGAGGGCGCCATCACGTTCGTGGTGGGTCTGGCCCTCTGGCTGTTCACCGGGGACGTGGAGATCCCGGTGTTCACCCTCACCAAGGTCGGAGTGGTGCTGATGTTCGTGGGCGGGGCGCTGCTCATCGTCGGCCTGTACCAGTCCGTCACCGGGTCCCGCACGGTCAAGGACACCTGAGCCCTGCCGCGGCCGGGCCGCGGCATCCGAGGATGGCCGGGTCCGGCCCGGTCCCGGTCCGCGGGCGGGCCGGACGTCACGAAGGGCGGAACGTGATACGCGTCGTGGTGGTCGACGGCGAGGCGCTGGTCAGAACGGCGCTGCGGCAGATCCTGCAGTCCACCGACGGTATACGGGTGGTGGGCGAGGACGACGGCCGCGGAGCGGTCGACATCGTGGCGGAGACCGCGCCCGATGTCCTGCTGCTGGGTGCCGGCGGGCCCGTGGGCGACGGGACGGCCGTGCTGCGGGGCGTGCGCGCCCTGCCCGCTCCGCCCGCGGTCGCCCTGCTCACACCGGCCGACACGGGCGAACGGATGGTCCACGCGCTGCGGGAGGGCGCGGCGGGCCTGCTGTTCCGGGACATCGCCCCGGCCACCCTCGTCGACGCGGTGCGCGTGGTGGCGGCGGGCGGCACCGTGCTGGCCCCGGCCGTCCGCGGCGCCGTCATCGACGAGTACCTCGGTGTGGGCGCCGCCGGTACCGGCGCGGCGCCGGACATGCCGGCGGCGGCCGGGCGGCTGACGTGCCGTGAGCGCGAGGTGCTGGCGCTGGTGGCCACCGGGCTGTCCAACGCGGAGATCGCCGCCTGTCTCGACCTGGGCACCGGCACGGTCAAGGACCATGTGAGCGCGCTGCGGCGGAAGCTCGGCGCGCGCAACCGGGTGACCGCCGCGGTCGCCGCCCACCGGCTGGGCCTCGTCCCGGCCCCCCAGGACGCCGTGAGCGCACGAACCCCGCGTGCGCTCACGGCTTCTCCCCGCCCCGCGCCCCGGGCCGCCCGGGAGGCCGGCTCGCGGTGATTCCCCGCAGAGCCGGACGGAACCTTTGACACAACATGACTCTGCACCCAAGATGACGTGAAACAGTATGACTATCTTGGGCGAGCAAGGGGGACTTGATGGCGGCCCGGATACATCGAACGGGAGACATACCGGCACGGATAGCGCTGGCTTCCACCGACCCGGAAGTACTGGCCACCGTGTCGAGGGCGACGGGGGAACCCCTGCTCGCCGGGGTGCCCGGGCTGCGGCGGACCGCCGGTGAGGCGGTGTCGGCCGTACTGGAGGCGGCCTTCTCCTTACTCCCGGAGCCGCTGCGCTCCACCGCTCCGCTGTATGTGCTCTGCGACGACTACAGCGTCTTCGCGGCCCGCCGGCTCGTCGAGCGCTGTCACGACCGGGAACGGCGGCTCCGCCCCTCGGACTCCGTGCGGCCGGAGACCTCGGAGCTGGTACGGCCGTATCTGACCGCCGCCGGGCACCGGGGCAACTGCTATCTGCTGGCCGGTGTGCCGGCGCAGTCCGTGCTGCGGCTGGCCGCCACGGCCGACCACCCGGCGGCCGTGATCTGCGAGCCGGCCGTGCTGACCGGTGACGACCCGCTGGCCCCGGGCTCGCTCGCGGTCGCCGCCGTCTGGGGCGCCGGCTCCCCGCCCGCCCTGCCCCGGACACCGTCGCCACCCCCTCCGCGCTGCTCACCGCTCTGTCCTCGACCGAAAGGCAGTGGGCCCATGCGTGACGACATCGTCATCAGCGGCATCGGACTGCTCACGGCGTTCGGCCGCGGCACCGGCGCCTACTGGCGCGGGCTCGTCGAGGGCCGCTCGGCCCTGGCCCCCGCGCGGCGCTTCGCGGCGGACTGCTACCGGGGCGAGGCCGTCGGGGAGATCTCCGGCTTCCCGGCCGGTGGCCCGGCGCGCAAGCAGGCGTACACGCTGGCCGCCGCCGAGGACGCCCTGCGGGCCGCGGGCCTGGGCGCGCTGCCCGACCGCTCCCTGGTGGTCCTGGTCGGGCAGTCGCCGCTGCGCGGGGACGGCGGACTCCGCGAGGAGCAGGACGAGTTCATGGGCCCGGTGCCGGCCGGGGTGCTGGAGGGCGGGCACTCCGTGCACATCACCCAGGCCTGCGCCTCGACGGTCTTCGCGATCAGCCTGGGCCGGGACGCGCTGCGCTCGGGGGCGGCCACCACCGTCGTGGTGGCGGGCGGGACGGCGCTCAACCGCTACGAATACGCCAGCATGGCCGTCGTCCGGGCCATCGACCGGACGGCGGCACGGCCGTTCGACACCGGGCGCGCGGGGATCTCCCTGGGCGAGGGGGGCGGCGCCATCGTCCTGGAGCACGGCAGCACGGCCCGCGCCCGGGGCCTGGCCCCGGACACGGTGGTGGCCGGGGCCGCGTGCCGGGTCTCGGCGGGCAAGGCCGTCGCCTCGGACGCGGACGTGGTCGCCGGCTGCCTGCGCGACGCGCTGGACGACGCCGGGGTGGAGCACGCCGACTACGTGCACGCGCACGCCACCGGCACCCCGCAGGGCGACGCGGCGGAGCTGCGGGCGATCGAGGAGGTCAGCGGCCGGACGGGCACGGCATCCCTGCCGGTCAGCTCGCACAAGGGCGCGGTGGGGCATCTGCTGCACATCTCGGGGGTGCCCGCGGTGGCCGCCGCCGCGATGGCGCTGC
The DNA here is from genome assembly GCF_020982505.1 of Streptomyces sp. MNU89. Lineage (NCBI taxonomy): Bacteria > Bacillati > Actinomycetota > Actinomycetes > Kitasatosporales > Streptomycetaceae > Streptomyces > Streptomyces sp. MNU89. The sequence goes on from NZ_JAJKLL010000001.1 coordinate 2,315,849, forward strand.
GCACCGGGGTGGTGCCGCCGACCCCGGGCCTGTCCGCACCGGAGGAGACGCGCCGGGTGGTGCTGCCGCGGAGCGCGCTGCCGGTGCCGGGGATGGCGGCGGCGGTCGTCAACAGCTTCGGCTTCGGCGGCAACAACGCCTCCCTGGTGCTGCGCCGTTCCTGACGCCCGGCCCCGGCGCGGGCCGCCGGGGCCGGCGCCGGGCGGTCCGCGCCGCTCAGCCGGCGCCGGTCAGTGCGTGCCGGTCGCCCGTGCCGATCAGTTCGCGCAGGGCCGCGGTGTCCACCTTGCCGTTGGGGTTCACCGGGAACCGGTCCACCACGTGGACGGCGTTGGGCTGTTCGAACTCGGCCAGGTGCGGGGCCATCCGCCGGCGCCAGTCCAGCGAGGCTCCCGCCTCCGGGTCGGCGACGAAGAAGTGCAGGGCGTGCCCGCGCCGGGGGTCGCGGACCGCGACCACCTTGACCTGCCGGCCGCAGCTCTCGGCCTTCCGCTCCAGGCTCTCCGGGAAGAGGGTGTGGCCGAGCCGGTGGACCGCGTGGTGGCGGCCCGTGACATGCAGATTGCCGTCCTCGTCGAGGCGGCCGAGGTCGCCGGTGCGGTACCACGCCTCCCGGTCCACCGGGGTCAGCTCCCCCTCGCCGGTGAGGTATCCGGCCATCAGACCGGGCGAGAGCACCTCGATCTCGCCCGGCTCGCCGGGGGCCGCGAGCCGGCCGCCGGGCGCTCTGACGCGTACCCGGACGCCGGGCAGCGGACGGCCGCAGCCCACCGGGCGGCCCGGGGTGGCCAGGGCGACGTTGCCGAGCTCGGAGAGACCGTAGCCGTCGAGGAGCGGCCGCCCGAGGGCCGCGCGGAACGCCTCGGCGAGCGGCTTGTCCAGCGGGGCGCCGCCGACTCCCCAGATCCGTACGCCGTCCAGGCCGGGGCGGACCGCCGGGCGGCGGCGCACCAGGCCGAGCAGGGCGTGGTACGTGGACGGGGCCGCGTCCACGGCGGTCACCCCGTGCGCGGCGGCCAGGGCGACGGCCCGGTCCAGCCGCTGGTACGGGGTGACGACGAGGGTGCTGCCGGAGAGCCACCACAGCAGGATCACCGAGAGCCCGTACTGGTGGGAGAAGGGCAGCAGCGGGGCGAGGACGTCGCCGGAGCGGTAGCCCATGCCGGCGATGGTGCGTTCGGTGTTGTCGCGCACGGCCGCGCCGGACTTGACGATGCCCTTGGGTCTGCCGGTGGTGCCCGAGGACCACAGCACGACCGCGTCGGGTCGGGCGAACCAGCCGGCGGGGTCCGGCCGTCCGGGCAGGGGCGCCAGGTCCTCGCCGAGCCCCGGGTAGCTCAGGACGCGGGTGCCGGGGGCGGGGCGGCGGGCGGCGTGCGGCAGAGGAGCCACCGGGCGCGGGCCTGTTCGGCGGCGGCGCGGGTGCCGGCCGCGGACTGCCCGTGGTCCACCGGCACGACGCAGGCGCCGAGGTGGGTCAGGGCGAGCAGCGCCACCACGTAGCCGGTGGAGTTGTCGCCCTGGATCAGCACCCGGTCGCCGGTGCGGACGCCGTGCTCGCGCAGCGCCCGCGCCGCGGCGAGTATCCGCCGGCCGAGCGCCGGTCCCTCCAGTACGCCCTCCGCGCCGGCGAGGCGGGGCCCCGGGGCTTCCGTTCCGGGCATGTGATCCTCCACGGGTCTCCACGAGTCAAGCTGAGTCAATGCCAGTTATACTAGAGTCACATGTTGCCGATGTCCGGGGGATTGCCATGACTCAGCCGCGTACCGCTCTCGTCACCGGCGGCAACCGGGGCATCGGCCTGGCCGTCGCGGAGTCGCTGGCCGCGGCGGGCCACCGGGTCGCGGTCACCCACCGGGGCGGGGCCCCGGAGAAGCTGTACGGGGTGCGCTGCGACGTCACCTCCCCCGAGGAGGTGGAGGAGGCGTTCACCGCCGTCGAGCGCGACCTCGGACCGGTCGGGATCCTGGTGGCGAACGCGGGCATCACCTGGGACACCCCGTTCGCGCTGATGACCGAGGAGCGCTTCGGCCGCGTCATCGACACCAATCTGGTCGGCGCCTACCGCTGCGCGCGCCGCGCCGTGCCGGCGATGCTGCGGGCCCGCTGGGGCCGGATCGTCTTCATCGGTTCGGAGGTGGGTCTCTCCGGCAACGCGGGCCAGGCCAACTACGCGGCCTCGAAGGCCGGTCTGGTCGGTCTCGCGCGCTCGCTCGCCCGCGAGACGGGGCGCCGCGGCATCACCGTCAACACCGTGGCCCCCGGCTTCGTCGACACCGACATGACCCGCGGTCTGCGGGAGCACCACCGGGAGGAGATCGTCGCCCGCAACCCCGTGCCGCGCATCGGCACCCCGGCCGATGTGGCATCGGCCGTGACCTGGCTGGCGGACGAGTCGGCGGGCTACGTCACCGGGGCGGTGATCCCCGTGGACGGCGGAATGGGGATGGGCGGCTGAGCGCCGGGTCGGGGCACCGGCCGGACGGGACGGACGGCCGGAGACCGGGCGATCGGAGGCCGGACGGTCAGACGCCCAGCATGTGCGTACCGCCGTCCACATGGACGATCTCCCCGGTGGTCGCCGGGAACCAGTCGGACAGCAGCGCGAGGCAGGCCCGTGCCACCGGCTCCGGATCTCCCGCGTCCCAGCCCAGGGGAGCCCGCCGGCCCCACTCCTTCGCGAAGCCCTCGCCGTCGCCGCCGATGCCGCGCGCCGCCAGGGTGTTCAGCGGGCCCGCGGCGACCAGGTTCACCCGCACCCCCTCCGGGCCCAGGTCGCGGGCGAGGTAGCGGGCGCAGGACTCCAGTCCGGCCTTGGCCACGCCCATCCAGTCGTAGCCGGGCCAGACGCGCGAGGCGTCGAAGTCCAGGCCGACGACGGACGAGCCGGGGGCCAGCAGCGGACGGCAGGCGACGGTCAGCGCCTTGAGGGAGTAGGCGGAGGTGTGGACGGCCGAGGCCACATCGGGCCACGGAGCGTCCAGGAAGCCGCCGTCCAGGCAGCTCGCGGGCGCGTGGGCGACGGAGTGCAGGATGCCGTCGACACGGTCCAGACTGTCGCTCAACCGCTCAGCGAGCGTGGCCAGTTGGCCCTCGTCGGTGACGTCGAGCTCCACCACCGGCGGCGGGTCCGGCAGCCGCCGGGCGAGCCGGGCGACGAGGGTGGGCCGGCCGTAGGCGGTCAGGACGATCCTGGCCCCCTGCTCCTGCGCCAGCCGGGCGACGGCCCAGGCGATGGAACTCTCGGTGATGACCCCGGTGACGACCAGGTTCTTGCCGTGGAGCAGACCGCTCATCCCGGCTCCTTCCTCCCTGTCTCGGTGTGGGGGCCGGCGGCGCCGGCCGGGTGTTCCGTGTGCCGGAAGAGCCGCCGGGTGCGGACCCGGAGGAGCGGGTCCGCACCCGGCGGAGTCGGCGTACCGGCCGGGGCGGCACCGCCCCCGGGAAGGGGCGGCCGCCGCGGGCCCTGCGGCCGCGGGGGCGGGGGCGCGCCGCGGCGCGCCCTCCGGTCACCGGGGGGTGTGGGCACCCGGTGACCGGAGCCGTGGCGGGCCGGGGACACCGGTCCGGGACCGGTGCGTCCCCGTCCCCGCGGCCGGCGGACGCCGGTGGTTCAGCAGCTGTTGCTGATGGTGCTGCTGGGCAGCGCGGCCTCTTCGGCGGGGACCTCGAGGGCCTGCAGGTCGAGAACGATCGACACGGTTCCTCCTCGGAACATGACACGGATACGGCACGGACGCGGCACGGGCACCGGCCGGCTCCGGGGTGCGGTGGGCCGGGGCATCGCCCCGGCACCGGAACCCCGGCGCCGGCCGGGCCTCAGGAGCCTCAGCAGTTGTTGCTGATGGTGCTGCCCGGAAGGGCAGCCTCCTCGGCGGGGACCTCAAGGCCCTGCAGGTCGAGAACGATCGACATGGTGATTCCTCCTCTCCGGAAAACTCGCGCGCGGACACGGGGACACCGGCGGTGGCCCGGGGACCCGGCGGATCAGGGGCATCGGCCCGTCACCGGGCGGGGCGGGCGGCGGCCGGAACCGCTGCCGGTTCAGCAGTTGTTGCTGATGGTGCTGCCCGGAACGGCAGCCTCCTCGGCGGGGACCTCAAGGCCCTGCAGGTCGAGAACGATCGACATGGTGATTCCTCCTCTCCACGGTCTGGGGGGCAAGGGCACCGGACGGCTCAGGGCCGTCCGGGGTCTGTGGGGCGCGGTGCACGGGCTGCCGCCGGTCCCGCCAGGAAGGGCAGGAAGTCCGGACGGCCGTCCAGGGCCGCGCCGAGAGCGAGCAGGACACCGGCGTTCCCGGTGGCCAGGTCCATCGACAGCCGGCGCAACTGCTCACCGGGGAAGGCGATCTGCCCGCGGTAGGACAGGGCGTGCCAGTGGAGGCGGGCCAGATGGCGCTCCACGGCGCGGCCGATCGCGTCGGTGCCGCCGCCGATGCCGCCGCTGCCGCCGCCCGCCTGCCGGGCGCGGAGCGCCGCGAGGGTGGCGAGGAGCCCGGCCCGGCCGCTGAAGAGGTGCGGCTCGATGGTGAACTCCGGCTCCGCCGCCCGGACGAGGGCCGGCAGGGTCTCCTCCAGTCGCGTGTCGGCGCGGTGCCGAAGGATCTCGGCCGCGACCAGGGCGATGCCCGCGCTGCCCACGTCGAGGTACGGCAGCAGGCGGAAACCGCCGTCCACCTGGAGGGAGCCGTCCTCGGAGGCGCGGCAGAGGGCGAGGTCCCGGTGCACGGCCCGCACCGCGAGGCCGAGCCATGCCGCGTCACCGGTGTCCTGGTGGAGGCGGAGGAAGAAGAGGGCGGGCCCGGACCAGCCGTGCAGCAGCCCCGCCCGGCTCCCCCGGCCCGGTCCGGCGGCGATGCCGGGGGCGGTGCCGGCGTCGACGGCCTCCGCGAGCCGGCCGGCCACGGCCAGCGCCTCCTCGCGGTGGACGGCCGTCCCCGTGCGGGCGGCGAAGTGGAGCAGGTTGAGGCCGATGCCCGCCAGGCCCCGGTAGAGGCTCACCTCGCGGACGGCACCCGGCGCCTCGCGGCTCCGGTCGAGCAGCCGCAGGGCGTCCTCGGTCCGGCCGAGGGTGTCGAGGACGTGGGCGATGCCGTGCGCGCCGTCGTAGAAGCCGGGGCCGAGGGCCTCGTCCCGGCGGGCGGCCGCCGCGAGCCACTCCTCGTACTCGGACCAGCGGCCGGCGCCGGTGGTGTGCAGGGCCCAGAGGACGCCCGCCGCTCCGTAGGCGACGTTGAGGCCGTTGGTGTGGAACTGGCGTACGTCGCCGGGGAAGAGCCGGTCCCGGCGCTCGGGGGTGGCGCTGAGCAGGATCGCCTCGGCCATCGACTTGCGTACGGCGGGCCAGTCGGGCGCGTCCGCGTCCAGCCGCACCGGCGAGGGTTCGCGCAGCGCGTCCGGCACCCGGGCCAGGGCGTCCGCCGCCGGGGCGAGTTCGCGCCGTACCGCGTCGAGTTCGCCGGGCGCGAGGGGGAAGGCGCGCTCGGCCGCGTCGGCGTAGCGGGCGGCGCGGGCGGGGTCCAGCTCGGAGAGCGCGGTGAGCGGGAAGAGCAGCCAGAGCCGCAGTGCGGCGAGTGCGTGGCGGTCGAGGGCGTAGCCGGTGAGGCCGGAGCCGGAGAAGCCGGGGTTGGCCAGCCCGAGCCGCCGCGCCTCGGCGGCGGGGACGGTCAGTTCGAAGTCGACCAGGGACACCCGGAGTCCGTCGTCGCTCTCGTCGACCAGGATGTTGCCGGGGTGCAGGTCCCCGAAGACCATGCCGCGTTCGTGGACGGCGGTGACGAGCGCCTCGATCCGGTCGGCGACGGCCCGTGCCCGCTCCACGTGGGCCCGCAGAGCGGCGGCGTCCGGGGCGGCCTTGGTCAGCGGGTAGTGCCGGGCGAGCCAGCCGTGCAGGGTGTCGCCGGGTAAGTGCTCCACGGCGAGGAAGTGGTGCTCCCAGACCCGGTGGTGGCCGTAGAGCTCCGGGATGCCGGGGATGCCGGCCAGGTGTTCCAGGGCGGCGCGTTCGCGTTCCAGCCGCCGTACGGCGTCGCGGCCCCGGCCGTCGAGACCGGCGTGCGGGCGGGCCTCCTTCAGCACGGTCCGCCGGCCGTCCCGGTGCCGGGCGAGGTAGACGCCGCCGCCGTTGGAGAAGTGCAGGGCGCGCTCGACGGTGTACGGGAAGTCGTCCCCCGCGCCGGCCGTCCGCCGCGCCTCCAGGTGCGGGGCGAGGAACGCGGGCGGCTCGACCCACTCCGGCACGGTGAACACCGGCCGCCGGTCGTCGGGGACCAGGACCCCGTCGGGCCGTTCGACCGCGGGCACCGGAGCGCCGTCCGGGCCGGTGCAGTAGCGGCTGACGAAGGCCCCGTACCGCACGTGCAGCGGCCCGTCGCCCCAGCGCAGATCGGTGAGGATGTACGGCCCGGACACCCCGGCCAGCCGCTCGGACAGCTCCTCCAGCGCGTGCCGGAGCTCTTCCTCGCCGGCGGGGTAGAGGGTGACGAGCTTGCCGCTGGCGGAGCGCGGCGCGTACTTGACGCTGTGGGCGGTGACGACGTCGCGGCTGCGCAGGAACTTGAACGGGACGCCGCGGCCGGTGCAGTAGTCCCAGGCCGTCTCGATGATCCGCCGGGCGTTGTCGGGGCGCCCGGAGATGTGGATCTTCCAGCCCTGGGCGGGCATCCGGTGGCCCTCGGGGGTGTGGACCACCCAGACGTCCCGCTCCCCGCGCCGCCAGCCCGCCGGGGCGGGGGCTTCCGTCAGCGGGAAGACGGAGGTGTCGTGCGCGGTGTGGCGGCTGCCGGTGTCGTAGAAGACCGGGTCGGCCTGGCAGTACGCCTCGGGCTGGGGGCGCGTGGTGGTCATCGCGCGGCCTCCCCGTTGACGGCGGGCGCGGCGGCACCGGGGGCCGTGACGGCGTGGGAGACCGCGTCGGAGACGGCACCGGTGAGCGCGGCCGCGGCCGCGGCGGCGCCGGCCGTCCGGGCGGCCGCCCGGGACGCGGCCTCCGCGTCGGCGTCCTCCAGCAGGATCTTGATGGAGGTCTCGGCCTCCGGCCGGCGGAGGTGGTCGCAGAGCACGGCGAGCGCCTCGGCCTTCGCGGACTCGGGGATCGCGTCGGGGCCGGTGAAGCCGGGGGTCCGGCGGGCCTGCTCCGCCAGGGAGTCGTAGTACTCGTGGCGCAGCAGCGACCAGACGGCGGCGTGGTGGTAGCGCCCGTCGAGGTAGTGGTACTCGCGCAGGATGCCCTCCAGGACGAAGCCGGCCCGGGTGACCATGCGCAGCACGGACTTGTTGTAGAGGGCGGTGGTGAACTGCATCCGGTGCGCGTTGCGGGCGTGGAAGAGGTGGTCGATCAGCAGGTCGAACGCCTCGGCGCCGAGCCCGCGCTGCCACATCGACGGATCGCCGATCGCGCCGCCGATGACGTAGCTGCCGACCGGGCCCTGGCGGCGGTAGTTGACGGTGCCGACGGTCGTGCCGTCGAGCGTGCGGACCGCGAACTGCCGTATCTCGCCGGAGTCGTTGTAGCGCTTGAGGTCCTCGGGGGTCACGAACTCGCCGGTGTCCGCGGTCAGCACAGCGGTCGGGGAGGCCGGGCCGAGCCATTCGGCGATCAGTTCGTAGTCGGCCTCGGTGGGCCTGACCAGGGTGACGCGCCTGCCCTTCATCGCTTCCCTCCCGCGGCCCGCGCGGCCTGCGCGGTCCGTTCGTCCGGTGTGGTCTGTGCGGGCTGTCCGTCCCGTCCGTCCCGTCCGTCCTCCGGGTGGGCGCGGACCACGAGGACCGCGTTGTGCCCGCCGAATCCGAAGGAGTTGCTCACCGCCACGCGCGTCGGCTGTCTCCGCGCGGTGTGCGGCACGTAGTCGAGTTCCGGGTCCAGCGGGTCGTCGCAGTTGACGGTGGGCGGGAGGATCCCGGTGCGGACGGCCAGCAGCGAGGCGATCAGCTCGACCGCCCCGGCGGCCCCGATCATGTGCCCGGTCATGGATTTGACCGAGCTGATCGGGATGCGGGGGGCGTGGTCGCCGAAGACCCCGCGGATCGCCTCGCTCTCGATGCGGTCGTTGAGCGGGGTGCTGGTGCCGTGGGCGCAGATGTAGTCCACCTCGCCGGGCGCCACCCCCGCGTCGTCCAGGGCGTCCGCCATCGCCCGCTTGACGGCGAGCCCTTCGGGGTGCGGGTGGGTGGAGTGGTACGCGTCCGTGGTGGCTCCGTAGCCGGCGAGTTCGGCCAGGACGGCCGCCCCGCGCCGTTCCGCGTGCTCGGCGGACTCCAGGACGACGATTCCGGCGCCGGCGCCCATCACGAAGCCGTCGCGGGCCTTGTCGAAGGGCCGGCTGGCCAGCTCCGGGTGGTCGCCGCGCCGGGACAGCGCCCCGACGTTGGCGGAGACCGCCAGGTCGAGAGGGTTGACGGCGTCGTCGGAACCGCCGGCCAGCACCACGTCCGCGTAGCCGTCCCGGATCAGCCGCATGGCGTCGCCGATGCAGACGGCGCCGGTCGCGCAGGCCGCGACCACGGCGCCGGACGGTCCGCGGGCGCCGAACCGGTTGGCGACCTCGACCGCGGCGCTGTCCGAGGAGCCGGCCGAGGCGAAGTAGGCGTTCATCCTGCGGCGGCCGCGGTCGCGCAGCTCCAGGACCGCGGTCCGGGTGAAGTGCCCGGCTCCGTACCCGCTGCCGACGAGGACGGCCGTCCGGGGCGCGAGCTCCTCGTCGATCTCCAGCTTCGCCTCCGCCATGGCCTCCTGGGCGGCGGCCAGGGCGAACTGGGCGAACCGGTCGAGGCGCCGGGCGACCCTGTTGGGCATGTGGGCGCGGGGGTCGAAGCCGGTGATCTCCCCGGCGAAGCGGGTCGGCAGTTCGTCCGCGTCGTACCGGGTGATGACCCGGATGCCACTGCGTCCGGCGGTGAGGGACTCCCAGAACTCGCCGGTCGTCAGGCCGATCGGGGAGACGACCCCGGTGCCCGTCACGACGACGCGCCGTTTCGGCGCCTCGCGTCGGAGCGGTGTCACGGTCACGCCTGTCCCCTTCCTCGATCGGCCGCCGGCTGCCCGGCACGGCTGAACATTGACACGCCCATCACGCCACTGTCAATAAATGTGACTCATCATTGACGAAGCGAGACGGTTCCTGTTCACTGATGACCGCACCGCCAGTCATGCGCATGCGATTCACCATCGAGTCAAGGAGTCCGAGATGACCCGCTGGAGCACACTGCTGCTCGACGAGGCATCACTCGCCGAGATGCCGGACCTCCCTGTCGACCAGGTGCTGCGGCACGCGGATCTCGTCACCGCCGAACGCCCCAAGCCCCAGGCGCTCTACGAACGCTGGGAGAAGCAGCAGTGGTCGGCCCGGGCCATCGGGCTGGAGCAGGACCGGGAGGCCTTCGAGAAGGAGATCTCCCCGGCCGCCCGGCAGGCGCTCACCGACCAGATCGCCACCTTCATCACGGGCGAGTACACCGGGCTGGATCTCCTCGGGCCCATCCTCACCGGCGCCCCCGAGGAGGTGGACCACCTCTACCTCGGCACCCAGATCGCCGACGAGACCCGCCACACCCAGCTGATGCTGCGCTTCGGCGAGGAGCTGCTCGGTCTGGACCCCGACCCCAAGCGGATGCTCGTCCAGGCGTGGAACATGGTCACGCCCTCGCACCGCGAGCTGAGCACCATCGAGGCCGACGTCGTACGGGAGCTCCAGCAGCACCCCTCGGACTACCGCCGCTGGCTGCGCGCCGTGACCCTCTTCCACCTCATCACCGAGGGGGTGCTCGCCCTCGTCGGGCAGCGCGCCATCCTCAACCAGCTGCACGGGACGAAGGCACTCCCCGGGGTCAAGGCCGGCTTCACCGCCATGTGCCGGGACGAGTCACGGCATGTCAGCTTCGGGCTCCACGCGCTCCGCCAGGGGGTGAAGGAGGGCTATGGCGACGACATCCGCGAAATGCTGGAGCTGTCCGCGCCGATCGCCCTCGGCATCGACCACGGCGACCGCCCGGAGGAGCACACCGGCGATCCGACCATGACGGATCTCAGCGTCCACAGCCTGCGCCGCCAGATCCATCTCATCGGCCTGGAGCGGGAGTTCGCCGACCACCTGGTCACGATCTCCTTCCGGGAACCGGCCGCGGACGAGGCCGCCGAGGCCGCTGACGCCGCCGCGCGCGCCTGATCCCCGGTTCGCGCTTTCCCGCCCCTGTCCCCTGCCCCTCCCCGGCCGGCTCCTGGTCCCCCGATCCGTCGATCCGCCGAGGCCCGCAACGGCCGAACTCACCGAAGAAAGGTCATCCCATGACGCGTGAAGAAATCGTCGCCGGTCTCGCCGAGATCCTGAACGAGGTCGCCGACGTCGAGCCCTCGGAGGTCTCCGAGGAGAAGTCCTTCGTGGAGGAACTGGACGTCGACTCCCTCGCCATGGTGGAGATCATCGTGGCCACCGAGGAGCGGTTCGGCGTCAAGCTGCCCGAGGAGGAGCTGCGCGAACTGCGCCTGGTCTCCGATGTGGTGGGCCGCGTCGAGAAGCAGCTCGCCTGAGACGGCAGCTCCTCCGAGAGGTGGGGTCGCCGGTCCGGACGCCGGATCGTGACCCCACCGCCCCCGTTCTCCGCCCCGCCACTCCGCCGCCCGCCCCGGGTCTCTCCGGCGCTTCCCCGGTCCCCGGGTCGGTTCCGGACCGGCCGGCGCACCGGCGGGCGCGGACATCCGCCGGCCGGCACCGCGCTTCCGCGGGCCGGCCGGCTCCGTCGTCCCCCGCCCCGGCCGCGACGGCGGCGGGAAGTACGGCTCTCTTCGGGCGGGATACGACGGCCCGGCCCGCTCTCTCCGGCTCCGCCGGCGGCGACGGCCGGGCTCCCGGCGCAGGCCCCGTACCCGTACCCGCGAACGCCGGCGGGGGCCCGGGAGCCTTCCGGCACCCCGGGCCCCCGGCCCCGCGCTCCCTCGTCAGGCGCCGAGCGCGGTCCTCGGGGTGATCACCTTGGTCGGGAACTCCCGTGCGGTGATCCGGGCGTACATGTTCCGGGGCCCCGGGATCCACACCTCCCGGCCGCCCGCCGAGCGGATGCCGCGCAGCACCGTGCTCCAGTGCACGGGCGTGGTCCAGCCGTCGAGCAGGTCGCGCCGGATCTCCTCGCCCTCCCGAAGCGTCCGCCCGTCGACGTCGGAGATGACGGGGATGCGGGCGGTACGCCACTCCACGGTGCGGTAGACCTCCCGGTCCAGCCGTTCCCGCAGGCCGGCGACGGCGGAGCAGTGCTCGGCCCGGTTCACCGTGTAGAAGGGGAAGCCGCCTTCCTCCCGCACCCGCTGCTCGAACCGCTCCAGGGTCCGCAGGGAGGCCGACACCGCGTGCACCGAGGCGTCGAAGGCGACCGACAGTTCGATCCAGTCGCCCCCGGCGCGGAACTCCTCCACCAGCCGCTCGACCGTCTCGATCGGCAGCCGGTAGAAGAAGTGGCAGCCCAGGGGCTCGTCGAGGGAACTGAAGTAGTCCTGCTCCACCACCACGCTGCGGGACATCAGGCGCAGCGCGTCCGGATAGCTGAGGGTGCCGGCCCAGACGGCCGCCATCACCTCGCCGTAGCTCTGGCCGCCGCACAGCTCCGGAGTGGCGCCGTACCGTTCCTCCGCCCAGTCGGCGAGGGCCAGCGCGAGGGCCATGAAGCCGCACTCGAAGACCTCCCACTCGTAGATGGAGGCGTCGCGGTAGGCGTCGAGCAGCGGGTAGCCGAGGACCTCGTCGGCCTCGGCGAAGCGCCGTTTCGCGTGCTCCTGGGTGGTCACGAAGCGTTCGATGGCGTCGTACCGGGTCGGGGTGAGCCCGGGGAAGAACAGCACCACGGACATGCGTCATCTCTCTTCTCGTGGGTCGGGGCGGCCGTTGCACCACGGGCCGCCGTCCGGGCGTCGGGCCGCCGGCGGGCGGGACGGTCCGCCGCCGCGCGGCACCCCGGTCCCGTACGCCGGGTCAGGCGTCCCGGGCGGGGAAGTCGCCCGCGGGCCCCTCGTCCATCCCGGGCGGTACGTCGGTGAGCAGGACCCGCACCTCCAGGACCGCCGGGCGGCCGGAGGCGCAGTGCTCCCACGCCTTCCGCAGGGCGCCGGCGAGCTCCCCGGGCCGGTCGGCCCGCGCGTAGCCGATGCCGTGGGCCGCGGCGAGTTCCCCGGTGCCGGTGGGGCGGTCCCGGGTGAAGGCGAAGCGGGACGAGCCGCCGGACACCCGGTCGAGATTGGTCTGGAGCCAGCCGTAGCCCCCGTTGTCCAGAACGACGTAGAGGACGGGTGCCCCGGTGTCGGCCAGGGTGGGCAGTTCGGGGCGGAAGATGTTGAAGGCCCCGTCGCCCGTGACGGCCACCACCGGCCGCTCCGGCAGCGCGAGGCGCACGCCGAGGGCGGCGGCGGCGCCGAAGCCCAGGGGGGTCTGCTCGCTGGGCACCACCGAACCGCCGCGCGCGCCGCAGGACCAGTGCGGATGGTGGTACGACCACATGTCCTGCAGGCCGTTCTCCTGCACCAGCACGCAGTCCTCCGGCACGGTCGCGCGGAGCGCGTCCAGCACCCCGGCGACCGACGGAGCTCCGGCGGCCGCGGCGGTCCGCTCCGCCGCGGCGGCCAGCCGGGCGGCTTCGCGGGCCTGGTCGGCGCGGGCCCGCTCGACCCGTGCGGTCCAGTCCGCGCCGGACGGCCGGAAGGCGAGCAGCCCGGCCCAGCCCTGGACCGCGCGGAGCACATCGCCCAGCACATGGAGCCCGGGGCGGCCGGTGACCACGTCCTCCTCACCGGCCACGACCTGGATCACCGGCAGGTCCCGGGCCTCCGGCCAGCCGAAGGTGGCGGTCTCCTCCAGCCTGCTGCCGAGAGCGATCACGAGATCCGTCTCGCGCCACAGCGCGGCGGCGGGCCCGGTCGTGTAGAGGCCGGACAGCCCGCAGAACAGCGGATGGTCCTCCGAGACGACACCGCGCCCGGAGGCGGTGGTGAAGAGGCCCGCGCCCGCCAGTTCGGCCAGCCGTTCGATGGCGCGGCCCGCATCGCGGTTCCGGGCCCCGCCGCCGACCAGGAACAGCGGGCGCTCCGCGGCGGCGATGCGCTCGGCGGCGGCGCGGAGCGTGCCGCCGTCCGGGGCGAGCCGCTGCGGTCCGGCCGGGCGCCACGGCGCGTACCGCTCCACCGGGTCCCCGGCGATCTGCTCGGGGATCTCGACGTAGACGGGACCGGGGGTGCCGTTGACGGCGACCGCCGCGGCCTTCTCCAGCGCGGCGGGCAGCCGGTCGGCCCGGTCCACGCGGACGGCCCACTTGGTGAACGGGCGGACGGCGGTGAGCTGGTCGAGTTCCTGGAAGGCGCCGGTACCGAGCCGGTCCAGGCCGGTGCCCCCGGCGATGAGGATCAGCGGGGCGGCGGCGGAGCGGGCCTCCAGCAGCCCGGTGATCGCGTGGGTGACGGCCGGGCCCTTGCCCACGGCGCACACCCCGGGGCGGCCGGAGGCGAGGGCGTAACCGGTGGCCATGTAGAGGGCGTTGCGCTGGTCGCGGCAGAGCACGGCGGCGGCCGGGCGGTCCTCCAGGGCGCCGAGCAGGTCCATGTCGTCGCCCGGCAGTCCGAACACCACGCCGGCGCCGAGGTGTTCGAGGAAGTCGGCGACGGCGTGCCACGCGGTGGGGTGGGAATACGGGGCGGCGCTCACCGGGCGTCCGCCGGAAGGTGGTCGGCGACGGCCTTGGAGATGAGCACCGGCTCGGCGTGGACGTTCTCTCCGTCGCTGATGTAGTTGGCCTGCCGGCCGTAGCCGCCGAAGGGCGCGTTGCCGTCGTCGATGGAGAGGAGGGTGGTGTCGACGGTCACCGTGGTGCGCCGGCGCAGCGCCTCCACCAGGGCGGGCGCGGTGCCGTAGACGCTGGCGCCGAGGGCCCGTTCGGTGAAACTGCCGGTGGTGAGGGTGGCGGCGAGCGCGGACTCCTCGCGGTAGCCGGCCACGTTGAAGACGGGGGCGAAGAACTCGGGGACGTGGGTCCGCGGGGTCACGGCCTCGCCGTGCACCACCACCGGGTCGAAGCGGCGGCTGCGGAAGTCCACGACGCCGCCGTGCACGATGTCCTTGCGGTTGCGGGCGAGGAAGAGCGCGGCCTCCTCCAGGGCCCCTTCGTAGAAGATCGGGCCGTAGTCGGTGGCCGGGTCGTCGTACGGCCCGTAGCGCAGCCCCTTGAGCCGGGTGATCAGCTCGTCGAGGAAGCCGGGGAGCAGTTCCTCGTGGACGCAGAAGAGGTCCGGGCCGAGGCAGTCCTGCCCGGCGTTGAGCATCCGGACCTCGACGGCGTCGGCGGCGGCCCGTTCGACGTCCGCGCCGGGGGCCACGACGAAGGGGTTGACCCCGGCGCCGAGGTGCAGGAACAGCCGGCCGGTGGAGAGCTGTTCGCGGATCCGCTCGGCGTTGCGGTAGGCGCCGGTGAAGACCACCACGCTCGCCGGGCGGGCGTGGTCGCGGACGAAGGCGCGCTGGCTGGCGGTGACGAGTTCGACGGGCAGCCGGTGGTGCTCGGCCAGCATCCGGTGCAGCCGGACGACCTGGTCGCGCACCTGGCTCGACGGCCGGAAGACGACGCTGCCGGAGTAGAGCGAGGGCACCAGGAGGTAGAGCACGTACGAGTAGAGGAGCACATTGGACGGCATGAAGACCGCCACGCTCCGGACGTGGCCGGGCCGGTAGCGCTCCACCTCCGCCAGGGCGCCGTCGAGGGTGGCGACGGCGGCCTCCAGCTCGTATCCGGCGGCCCGGTGGGTGGAGATCTCGCAGAGCAGGTCCAGTACGCCGCCGGGCTCCCGCGCCAGGAAGTCCCGGACCCTGCGCAGGGCGTCCGCACGCCCGCCGTACGGGACACTCCAGGTCAAGGTGTCGCCGGCGGGCTGGACGGGAGCCGAGGTCATCTGTCCCCCTCACGGTACGAGCCAAAGCTGGTCACCACGAGTGTCAATGGAGAGTCATAATCTGTCAATAGAAGTCATCGACCGCCGCGAGGCCGGGGCCCCGCGCCCGTGCCGTCTCACATCTCCCGCAGGCCCGGCGCCGCCCAGCATCCCGCCACCACTAACAGATAGGCGCCGGAGATCACCAGGACGGTATGCGACAACCCGACGCCGCCCACCAGCGCGACGGCCGCGGTCGCCCCCAGCGGCACCGCGGACAGCGCCACGGTGTCGATCGCGGCCACCACCCGCCCGTACTGCCCCTCCGGTATCCCGCGTTGCAGCGCGCCGGTGCGCAGCGGCGCGACGGGAGCCGCGACCGCGCCCAGCACGGCCAGCAGGGCGGCGCCGAGCGGAAGCGGG
Organism: Streptomyces sp. MNU89; assembly: GCF_020982505.1. Taxonomy (NCBI): domain Bacteria; kingdom Bacillati; phylum Actinomycetota; class Actinomycetes; order Kitasatosporales; family Streptomycetaceae; genus Streptomyces; species Streptomyces sp. MNU89. The sequence goes on from NZ_JAJKLL010000001.1 coordinate 2,331,167, forward strand.
GGCAGCGCGGCCAGCCCGGCGATGAGCAGGCCGGCCGCGAACCCCGCGGCCAGGAACGTCCTGCGCCGGCCCAGGCGGTGCCCCACCACCGCGAAGGTCAGCGACCCGGCGGCCGTCCCGATCCCGAAGGCGGTCAGCAGCACGCCGAGACTGCCGGCGCTGCCCAGGTGCTGGTAGGCGTAGGTGACGAGGACGACCCCGGCGAGCCCGCTGTCCAGGCCGTTGAAGGCGGTGGAGGAGGCCGTCAGGGTGCGCAGCAGCCGGTGCTGCCGCAACGTCCGCAGTCCGGCGCGGAGTTCGGCCGTGTACCCGCCGGCCGGCCGCTCCGGCGCGGGGGCCGCGGAGCGTGCGGGGGCGGCCACCCCGGCGGTGACGACCAGCGCGGCGAGGGCGCACACCCCGGCGTTGATCAGCAGCACGCTCGCCGTGCCCAGCAGCGCCACCCCGAGACCGCCGAGGGCCGGCCCGCAGAGCTGGCTCACCTGGCGCACCGCCGTGAGCAGCCCGTTGGCCCGCTCCAGCGGCATCCGCGCCGCGCCGGCCAGCGCGGGCACCAGCCCGGTCACGGCCGTCACGCCGGGGATGTCCAGCAGGCTCGCGAACAGCACCAGCGCCACCAGCGTGGCGAAGTCGAGCCGCCCGAGCGCGTGCAGCAGCGGTATCCCGGCGGCGGCCGTACCGCCGAAGAGATAGGACACGACGGTGGTGGGCTTGAATCCCCACCGGTCGATGAGCGGACCCGCCGCGAATCCGGCCGCACCGGCGCCGACCGAGGCCACGGCGACGACGATTCCGGTCCGCGCGACGCTCCCGGTGGTCTGCAGGACGAACCACGGGACCGCCACGATCATCATGGCCTCGCCCACGGAGGCGATCGCCACCGCGGTCAGCAGGGCGGTCAACCCCGCCCGTCGTCGCGGCGCGCCGTCTCCGTGGGACACAAGCCGTGACTTTAGCATGACTGGCTATGACTGTGATGAAAAGACCAGGTCCGGACGGGGCCGGTACACTCCCCTGTCATAGTTCGTTACATCCCCAGCGTCCACACAACCTTTGGCGAGCGATTACCTTGACGGTCGAGCAACCGGAATTCGGGAGGCAGGTGCGGGAGATCCGCCGTGCGCAGGGCCTGTCACAGACGGACCTCGCCGGTGACAACATGTCACCCAGCTACATCTCCCTCGTCGAGAGCGGCCGCCGCGCCCCCAGCGTCAAACTGGCCCGGGTCATCGCCGAGCGCCTGGGCGTCCCGCTCCAGCAGCTCGTCGCCCCCCAGCCCCGCGAGGAGCGGCGCACCCACCGGCTGGGCCTCGTCGGACGGCTCGTCGCCGCCCGCTCCTCGCAGCTCTCCGGCGACTGGGAGGCGGCGCACGACCAGCTCCGCGAGGTCATCGAACGCGCCGGCGACTCCGAGGCGGACGAGGTGCTGTGGGAGGCTCGCTGGGACCTGGCCACCACCCTCGGCCACCTCGGTCGGCAGCGGGAGCGCGAGGAGACCCTCCGCAGGCTGCTGGACGATCCGCTCACCGAGGCCTCCCCGCTGCTGCTCACCCGGGTCTCCGTGGAGTTCGCCCAGGCACTGCGGCTCGCGGGGAAGCTCTCCGAGAGCGTGCGCGTCGCCGAGGAGGCCGTCCGCTCCGCGGAGTCCCTCGGCGCCGACCCCGCCGAGACCGTCCGCGCCCGGGTCGCCCTGCTGTCGGCCTGCGCCGAGAGCGGCGACTGGCAGCGGGCCGCGGGGATCGCCGAGGAGCTGCGCGACGCCGTGTCCGCCCTCCCGGACGGCCGGGTGAAGGCCGTCGCCCTGTGGGCCTGCGCCGGTGCCCGGTACGCGGCCGGGGACACCCCGCAGGCGCTCAAACTCCTGGACCGGGCCGTGGAACTGGCCACCCCCGGCACCGATCTGCAGCTCAGCGCCCGGCTGTCCGTGGCCGGGGCGCTGATGCGCCTCTCCGCCGGGGAGGCGGAGGCCGCGGAGAGCCTGCTGGAGCAGGCCCGGCGGACCACGTCCCTGCTCGGCTCCGACGGCCGGCGGACCCAGCTCGCCGCCGCCTCCGTCGCGCTGAGCCTCCACCGCGGCGACACCGGCGCGGCCCTGGACCAGGCGCGCGAGGCGGAGGCCGGCCTCGACGGAACGGCACCGCTGGACGAGGCCCGGTGCACCGTGGCTCTCGCCAGGGCGCACCGGGCCGCCGGCGCCGCCGGGGAGGCCGACGCCCGCTACCGCGACGCCGCCGCCCGGTACGAGCGGACCGGCGCCTACCGCTTCGCGGTGGAGGTCTGGCGGGAGCTCAGCGAGCCCGTCCCGCCCGGCCGCACGGGCTTCGACCCGCACGCGCTCGTCATGCCATGACCGGCGGTCTGTCGCCCACCTGCCACACGAACACCCGCCGCATCTCGGAGGAGGTCGCCACGGAGGCCGCCAGCCCGGGTTCGGCCGGCACGTCGTAGACATAGGCGACGGGCGGATCCGCCGACTCGCCGCCGCCGGAAGCCGGCGGCAGCAGCACCCGGCCCTCCCGGTGCTGGATCAGTGCGTCCACCTCGCCCGCCAGGGCGAGCCGTCCGTGCCCCGAGAGCCGCAGGGATGCCTCCTTGCGCGTCCACAACTGGGCCAGCCGGCGGGAGCGTTCCTCCTCCGGGGCCTCGTCCACGAACAGCCGCTCGGAGCGGCTGAACGGCAGAAACGCTTCCTCATCCAGGAGGCTCGGCACACCGTGCCCGCTCACCGCCACGGCCGAACCACCGGCCAGCGCGACGAACTGCCGCCGCTCGTCCGGGCACACCGCGATGTCCACCGACGAGCCCTCCAGCTCCGGCCGCCCGTAGACATCGCGCCGCAGCGGTACCTCGCGCTCCGGCAGATCCATCAACTGGCCGAGAAAGGCCCGCAGTGCGGCCCACCGGCCCCTCGCCCCGGCGGCACGGCGGTCCAGCCGCACCGAAAAGACGTGCAACTCGCGTTCCGCGAACGGACGGTGGCGGTCAACCACCGGAACCGGACCCGCGTCTGTTCCATGCATCGCATCCCCCTAGATGGCACGGAGTACGGAGCGCCCGGGAACGGGTACCCGGGCGTTCCCACGGAATCCCACCACCCCCACCGGTCATGTGAGGGCGCATCGGGATCAGGTAAAACTCAAGCCAATCCTGACAGCGGAGTCCGCTCGCTAATCTCATCCCTCAGAAGGATTCGACACCCCCCACTCGGCGGGGTCCGGAAGGGGGACCGTGATCCGCGTGGCACTCCTCGGCACGGGCCGTGAGCGGTCCGCCCTGCACACGGCCCTGGCCGCCCCGGGCATCACGGTCGTCGGGGCGGACCGGCCGCACCGGGAGGCCGCGGACCCCGGCCCGGCGCGGGCCGATCTGGTGCTGCTGGCCGCCGCGCCGGACCGCCCGGCCCCGCTCACCGCCGTCCGGTCCCTGCGCTCCCGGCCGGCGGCGCCGCCGGTGGCGGTCCTGACCTCCGCCCCCGGCACCGAGTACATCGCCGGCTGTCTCGCCGCGGGGGCCGCGGGCGTGCTGGACCAGGGCGCCGACCGGCCCGTCCTGCTCTCGTGCTTACGCATCCTGGCCTCCGGGGGACGCGTCTTTCCCGCCCCCGCGGCCCGCGTCGGGACCCCTGACCCGGACACCCGCCCGGCCGGCCGCCCGGCCACCCGCCGGTACCCCGGGCCCGCGGCCGACCACCGGGCGCTCACCCGGCTGACGCTCCGTCAGCGCGAGGTGCTCTGCCTGCTGGCGGCCGGGCTCACCAACCCGGCCATCTCCGCGCGGCTCGGCATCGCGCCGGCCACTGTCAAGGAGCACGTCAGCGCCACCCTGCGGAAACTCGGCGTCAGCAACAGGACGAGCGCCGCCGTCCTCGCCCACCGGGCGGCTGGACCGACGGCGGGAGCCCGCCCCGGCCGCGCCCGCACCCTGCGGCCCCCGGAACCGGCCGTGCCTCTCGCCGCCCCGCGGCTGCCGTCACCGCCCTGAAGCGGCCCCGCCGGACCGCTACATCCTTGGATGTACGTCCGGGAGCCGACGCCCCGCCCCGACTCCCGTGCTGTGATGGGCCCATGCCGTCCGCCGTCCCCCTTCCGCCCCGCGACGATGGCCTGATTGCCGCAGGTGGTCTTCTCGGCGGTCTGGTCCTGTGGTACTTCGAGATCTACACCACGGTCCCGCGCAGCGCCGACCTCGGCACCCTGCCGCTCGCCCCGCTGGCCGTGATGTGCGTCGCCGTGCTGCTGCGCCGCATCGGCCAGCCGTGGGCCCTGCTGATCGGGGTCGGCGCCCTCGTCGCGGACCAGGTGATCGGCTCCCTGCTGGCCACGGTCCTGATGTTCACCGACGTCGTCTACGCCAGTGTGCTGTACGGGCGCCCCGGCATGGCCCGCCATGTGCTCTCGCTGAGCACGGTGGCCACGGTGGGCGTCACGGTCTGGGCCCTGGCCGCCCACCCGGAGCCGGAGTCGCTGCTCGTCGGCGTGGTCTGCGCCCTCGTCACCATCGCCCCCGCCTGGAGCGGCCTCACCATCCGCGAACACCGGGAGGCCGCCCGGGAGGAGCGGCTGCGCGCCGAACAGACGGCGCTGCTCTCCGAGATGGACCGCCGGGAGGCGGTGGCCGCCGAACGGGGCAGGATGGCACGGGAGTTGCACGACCTGGTGGCCAACCACCTCTCCGCGATCGCCATCCACTCCACCGCCGCGCTCTCCCTGGGCGACCAGAAGGCCGCCCAGGAGGCCCTCCGGGTCATACGGGAGAACAGTGTGCAGGGCCTGGCGGAGATGCGCGGGCTGATCGGCCTGCTGCGCGCCGGCGAGGGCGAGGGCGGGGAGGCGGATCTGCTCGCCGCCCCCCGCCTCGACAGCCTCGACGCGCTGCTGGACCAGACCCGGGCCAACGGGGCGGGCAGCGGCCTGGAGTTCGTCCTGGAGGACACCCGCACGCCCGGCCTGCGGCTGCCGGCCCCGGTCGAGATGGCGGCGTACCGGATCGTCCAGGAGTCGCTGACGAACACGCTCAAGCACGCCTCGCCCGGCACCGTGACCGTACGGCTGGCGCACGAGGACGGCGGGCCGCTGACGGTGGAGGTCCGCAGCCCCTGCGAGACCGGCGGCCGGCCACGCGCGCCCGGCGCCGGGGCGGGCCTGGTGGGCATGGAGGAACGGGTGGCCCTGCTGGGCGGCGCGTTCCAGGCCGGACCGGTCACCGGGCCCGCGGGCCGCGGGCCACGCACCGGGCCGGTCCCCGCCCGAGCACAGACATGGCAGGTGCGGGCGGAACTGCCCGCCGACGTGAAGGGACCGTCATGACGGAGTCAGCCGGGCAGCCCGTCCGGGTGCTGGTGGCCGAGGACCAGTCCGCCGTCCGGGGAGGGCTGGTGCTCATCCTCCGCTCCTCCCCCGGCATCGAGGTGGCCGGTGAGGCCGCGGACGGCGAGGAGGCCGTGCGGCTGGCCCGGGAACTCCGCCCGGACGTGGTGCTCATGGACGTCCAGATGCCGAGGCTCGACGGGGTCTCGGCGACCAGGACGATCACCGCGGAAGGGCTGGCGGACGTCCTCGTCCTGACCACCTTCGATCTGGACGAGTACGTCTTCGGCGCCCTGCGGGCGGGCGCGGCCGGCTTCCTGCTCAAGGACAGCGAGGCGGCGGAACTGGTGGCGGCGGTACGGACGGTGGCCCGCGGCGACGGGCTGATCGCCCCCGCCGTGACCCGCCGGCTGATCGCCGAGTTCGCCTGCCCGGGCCGCGGGGGCCGCACCGGCGCGGAGGACCCCGCGGTGCTGCGGACCCTGACGCCGCGCGAACGGGAGGTGCTGGGCTGCCTGGGTGAGGGTCTCTCCAACGCCGACATCGCCCGCCGGCTGCGGATGGCGGAGGCCACGGTGAAGACCCATGTGAGCAGGCTGCTGGGCAAGCTGGAACTGCGCAGCCGCGTCCAGGCGGCCGTACTGGCACGGGAGTTGGACGTCCGGGGGCCGTGACGCTCCCGGGGCCGGCGGGCGGACCGCGCGGCGCCGGAACGGCGGCAGGACGGCGGCGGGACGGCGGCGGGACGGCCGGCGTGGGTCCAACACCCAAATGGTCCAGACCTCTTGACCAGAGGTACAGACCTTTCTACCCTCCTCAGCAATGCGAAGGCCACACCCTCCCGCCCCGCGCGGGCGGAGGGGCGTGCCGTCGGGCGGCCGCAGGTTCCACCCCTACGGATCGACTGAGGAGCAGCCTTGCGCTCAGGAACCTCCCCCCCCACCCGCCGCCCCCGCGCACCCCGCCGGGCCGCCGCGGTCCTCATCACCCTCCTGCTCTCCCTCACCGCCCTCGCCCCCGCCGCCCAGGCCGCCCCGGAACCGGCCCCGGAGGCGGCCCCGCCGCCGCGGCCCCCGTCAAGCTGGGCTACTTCACCAACTGGGCGGGCTACGGCCGGAACCACCACCTCAAGGACCTGGTCACCTCCGGCACCGCCGCGAAACTGACCCACATCAACTACGCCTTCGGCAACGTCACCGGCGGCAGATGCGCCATCGGCGACGCCTACGCCGACCACGACCGGGCGTACACCGCCGAGCAGAGCGTCGACGGCCGCGCCGACACCTGGGACCAGCCGCTGCGCGGCAACTTCAACCAGCTCCGCAAGCTCAAGGAGCGGTACCCGCACCTCAAGGTGCTCTGGTCGTTCGGCGGCTGGACCTGGTCCGGCGGCTTCACCGAGGCGGCCGCCGACCCCGAGGGCTTCGCCCGCTCCTGCCGCGACCTCGTCGAGGACCCGCGCTGGGCGGACGTCTTCGACGGCATCGACCTGGACTGGGAGTACCCCAACGCCTGCGGGCTGCGGTGCGACACCAGCGGCCCGCAGGCCTTCGCGACGATGATGCGGGCCATGCGCGGCGCGTTCGGGAACGACCTGGTCACCGCCGCCATCACCGCCGACGCCTCGGAGGGCGGCAAGCTCGACGCCACCGACTACGGCACCGCCGCTCAGTACACCGACTGGTACAACGTGATGACGTACGACTTCTTCGGCGCCTGGGACGCCGACGGCCCGACCGCCCCGCACTCCCCGCTCACCGCCTACCCGGGCATCCCCGCGGCGGGCTTCAACGCCGACGCGGCCGTCCGGAAACTCACGGAAAAGGGCGTCCCCGCCGGAAAACTGCTGCTCGGCATCGGCTTCTACGGCCGCGGCTGGACGGGCGTCACGCAGAGCGAGCCGGGTGGCGCCGCGACCGGCCCGGCGCCGGCCACCTACGAGTCCGGCATCGAGGACTACAAGGTGCTGAAGACGGCGTGCCCGGTCACCGGCACGGTCGCGGGCACCGCCTACGCCCACTGCGGCGACAAGTGGTGGAGCTACGACACCCCGGACACCATCGCCGGGAAGATGGCCTACGCCAAGGAGCGAGGGCTCGGCGGGGCGTTCTTCTGGGAGACCAGCGGTGACACCGCCGACGGCGAACTGATCGCCGCGATCGACCGCGGCCTGCGGTAGAAGGCGGACGCGGGGCCGTAACCGCCCCGCACCCGGCGACCGGGGAGATGGTGCCGCCCGCCGCCTCCCCGGTTCTCCCGTGCAACGGAGCGGGGCCCCACCGGACCGCGTCCGGCGGGGCCCCGGCTCTTCTAGGCCACGTTCACTCTCTGCCCGGGCGGGGCGGCTTCGAGCCAGGCGAGGAAGCCGGTCAGGGCGTCCTCGCTCATCGCCAGTTCCAGGCGGGTGTCGCGGTGCGCGCAGCCGAGGACGACGGCGTCGGAGAGCAGGGCCAACTCCTCTTCGCCCTGCGGGGTGCGGCGCGCCACCACCTCGATCGCGGAGCGCTCCAGGACCCGGCGGGGCCGGGGCGCGTAGGAGAACACCCGGAACCATTCGATCCGGTCGCCGCTGTAGCGGGCGACACCGTAGATCCAGCCCTTGCCGCTGGGCTCGGGCTCCCCCTCGGGTACGTCCCAGCGCAGGCTGCAGTCGAACGTGCCGCCGGAGCGCTGGAGGAGTCTCCGCCGCAGACCGAAGACGAAGAGCCCCAACAGCACCAGCGCGACGACCGCGCCGCTCAGCACAAGAGCGAGGACCATCTTCACCGACCTCCTCGCCTCACGTACCCGACCAGTATGACGTCATGTACCGCAACAGCCGCGGACTGCCCCGGAGGTTCCCGGAGTGGTCCGCGGCTGTGCTCATCGTGCGTGTCGTGACCGTCTCAGCGCTTGCTCGCGGCCGCGACCAGCCGGATCTCCGCGCGCCGCTCGGCGGCGGCGTCGGATTCCGACTTGGCTCGTTCCAGGGCCCGCTCGGCACGGGCGGTGTCGATCTCCTCGGCCAGCTCGGCGATCTCCGCGAGCAGCGACAGCTTGTTGTCGGCGAAGGAGATGAAACCGCCGTGGACGGCGGCGAGCACCGTACCGCCGTCGGTCGTACGGATGGTCACCGGGCCGGTCTCCAGCACACCGAGCAGCGGCTGGTGGCCGGGCATGACGCCGATGTCACCCGATGTGGTGCGTGCGACGACCAGGGTGGCCTCGCCGGACCAGACACTGCGGTCCGCGGCGACCAGCTCGACGTGCAGCTCAGCAGCCAACGTGGCTCCTCGGGTCTCCACCTGCCGTGACAGGTGTCCAGAAGGTCTGGGGATAGGAATGTCCGGGCTTCACAGAATAACGGGCGTGGATCCGGGGGCGGGACGGGCCCGCCCCCGGACACCGGACGGGGGTCAGGAGACGCCCAGCTCCTTGGCCTTGGCCTTCAGGTCGTCCAGGCCACCGCACATGAAGAACGCCTGCTCGGGGAAGTGGTCGTACTCGCCGTCGGCGATCGCGTTGAACGCGGCGATCGACTCGTCCAGCGGAACGTCCGATCCGTCGAGACCGGTGAACTGCTTCGCCGCGTGGGTGTTCTGCGACAGGAAGCGCTCGATACGGCGGGCGCGGTGGACGACCAGCTTGTCCTCCTCGCCGAGCTCGTCGATACCGAGAATGGCGATGATGTCCTGGAGGTCCTTGTACTTCTGCAGGATCCCCTTGACGCGGGAGGCGCAGTCGTAGTGCTCCTGCGAGATGTAGCGCGGGTCCAGGATGCGGGACGTCGAGTCCAGCGGGTCCACCGCCGGGTAGATGCCCTTCTCCGAGATCGGCCGGGAGAGGACCGTCGTCGCGTCGAGGTGCGCGAAGGTCGTCGCCGGGGCCGGGTCGGTCAGGTCGTCCGCGGGCACGTAGATCGCCTGCATCGAGGTGATCGAGTGACCGCGGGTCGAGGTGATGCGCTCCTGGAGGAGGCCCATCTCGTCCGCGAGGTTCGGCTGGTAGCCCACCGCGGAGGGCATCCGGCCGAGCAGCGTGGAGACCTCGGAACCGGCCTGGGTGAAGCGGAAGATGTTGTCGATGAAGAACAGCACGTCCTGCTTCTGCACATCGCGGAAGTACTCCGCCATGGTCAGACCGGCCAGCGCGACCCGGAGACGGGTGCCCGGGGGCTCGTCCATCTGGCCGAAGACGAGGGCGGTCTGCGGGAGAACGCCGGACTCGGCCATCTCCTCGATCAGGTCGTTGCCCTCACGGGTGCGCTCGCCGACACCGGCGAACACGGAAACGCCCTCGTGCAGCTTGGCCACACGCATGATCATTTCCTGGATGAGCACGGTCTTGCCGACGCCGGCGCCGCCGAACAGACCGATCTTGCCGCCCTTGACGTACGGGGTCAGCAGGTCGACGACCTTCAGGCCGGTCTCGAACATCTCGGTCTTGGACTCGAGCTGGTCGAAGGCGGGGGCCTGGCGGTGGATCGGCCAGCGCTCGGTGACCTCGGACTCGGCCTCCGGCTCGTTCAGGATCTCGCCGAGGGTGTTGAACACCCGGCCCTTGGTGACGTCGCCGACCGGGACGGTGATGCCCTTGCCGGTGTCGGTCACGGGGGCCCGGCGGACGAGGCCGTCGGTGGGCTGCATGGAGATGGCCCGGACAACGCCTTCACCCAGGTGCTGGGCGACTTCCAGGGTCAGCGTCTTGAGGGCGCCGTCCTGGGCCGGGTCCGCGACCTGGACGGTCAGGGCGTTGTAGATCTCCGGCATCGCGTCGACGGGGAACTCCACGTCGACGACCGGGCCGATGACCCGTGCGACGCGGCCGGCGGCCACGCCGACCGGAGCGGTCGGCTCAACAGTGGTGGTCATAGTTGTCAGTCACTCCCCGCGTTCGCGTCGGCCAGGGCGCCAGCGCCACCGACGATCTCGCTGATTTCCTGGGTGATGTCGGCCTGGCGGGCCGCGTTGGCAAGCCGCGTGAGCGACTTGATGAGCTCTTCGGCGTTGTCGGTGGCGGACTTCATCGCGCGGCGGCGGGCGGCGTGCTCGGAGGCGGCCGACTGCAGCAGGGCGTTGAAGATGCGGCTCTCGACGTACCGGGGCAGCAGGGCGTCGAGGACGTCCTCGGCGGACGGCTCGAAGTCGAACAGCGGAAGGATCTCCGCCTTCGTCCCCTGCTCCGTCGCGCCCGCCTCGGCGAGGCTGAGCGGCAGCAGCCGCTTCTCGACCGGCGACTGCGTCATCATCGACACGAACTCCGTGAAGACGATGTGCAGTTCGTCCACACCGCCCTCGGCGGTGTCCTGGACGGCCGCCTCGATCAGCGGGGCCGCGACGGCCTTGGCGTCCGCGTACGACGGGCTGTCGGTGAAGCCGGTCCACGAGTCCGCGAGCTTCCGCTCCCGGAACGTGTAGTAGGCCACGCCCTTACGGCCGACGACGTACTGGACGACCTCCTTGCCCTCCGCGACGAGCTTCTCCCGGAGCGTCTCCGCCGCCTTGATGGCGTTGGAGGAGTAGCCGCCGGCCAGTCCGCGGTCGCTCGTGACGAGCAGGACCGCGGCCCGGACGGGCCGCTCCGTCTCGGTGGTCAGCGGGTGCTGGGTGTTCGAGCCGGTGGCCACCGCCGCCACCGCGCGGGTGAGCTCCCGCGCGTACGGCGAAGAGGCCTCCACCTGGCGCTGGGCCTTGATGATGCGCGAGGCCGCGATCATCTCCATCGCCTTGGTGATCTTCTTCGTCGCGGTGACCGACTTGATACGGCGCTTGTAGACCCGGATCTGGGCACCCATGCTCAGCCCTCACCCAGCAGCTTGCCGTCCGAGGTCTCGAACTGCCGCTTGAAGGAGGTGATGGCGTCGGCGAGCGCCTGCAGGGTGTCGTCCGACATCTTGCCGCCCTCGCGAATGCTCGTCATCAGGCCCTTGTGCTCGCGGTGGAGGTAGTCCAGCAGCTCGCTCTCGAAGCGGCGGATGTCCTCGACGGGCACGTCGTCCATCTTGCCGGTGGTGCCGGCCCAGATGGAGACGACCTGGTTCTCCGTGGAGAACGGCGCGTACTGGCCCTGCTTCAGCAGTTCGACCATGCGCTTGCCGCGCTCCAGCGAGGCCTTGGAGGCCGCGTCCAGGTCGGAACCGAAGGCGGCGAACGCCTCCAGCTCACGGTACTGGGCGAGGTCCACGCGGAGCCGTCCGGAGACCTGCCGCATGGCCTTGTGCTGGGCGGAGCCACCGACACGGGAGACCGAGATACCGACGTTCAGCGCCGGCCGCTGGCCCGCGTTGAAGAGGTCGGACTCCAGGAAGCACTGGCCGTCGGTGATGGAGATGACGTTGGTCGGGATGAACGCCGAGACGTCGTTCGCCTTGGTCTCGACGATCGGGAGACCCGTCATCGAGCCCTTGCCCAGCTCGTCGGAGAGCTTGGCGCAGCGCTCCAGCAGCCGGGAGTGCAGGTAGAAGACGTCACCCGGGTAGGCCTCACGGCCCGGCGGGCGGCGCAGCAGCAGGGAGACGGCGCGGTAGGCGTCGGCCTGCTTCGACAGGTCGTCGAAGACGATCAGGACGTGCTTGCCCTGGTACATCCAGTGCTGCCCGATGGCCGAGCCGGTGTACGGGGCGAGGTACTTGAAGCCGGCCGGGTCGGACGCCGGGGCCGCGACGATCGTCGTGTACTCCAGGGCACCGGCCTCCTCCAGCGCGCCGCGCACGGACGCGATGGTGGAGCCCTTCTGGCCGACGGCGACGTAGATGCAGCGGACCTGCTTGTCCGGGTCGCCCGAGCGCCAGTTGTCGCGCTGGTTGATGATCGTGTCGACGGCCAGCGCGGTCTTGCCGGTCTGGCGGTCGCCGATGATCAGCTGACGCTGGCCGCGGCCGATCGGGGTCATCGCGTCGACGGCCTTGAGGCCGGTCTCCATCGGCTCGTGCACCGACTTGCGCGCCATGACGCCGGGGGCCTGCAGCTCGAGGGCGCGGCGGCCCTCGGTCGCGATCTCGCCGAGGCCGTCGATCGGGTTGCCCAGCGGGTCGACGACGCGGCCGAGGTAGCCCTCGCCGACCGCGACGGAGAGCACCTCACCGGTGCGCTGCACCGGCTGGCCCTCCTCGATGCCGCTGAACTCGCCGAGCACGATCGCGCCGATCTCGCGCTCTTCCAGGTTGAGGGCGAGACCGAGGGTGCCGTCCTCGAACCTGAGCAGCTCGTTCGCCATGGCCGAGGGCAGACCCTCGACCTTCGCGATGCCGTCGCCGGCAACGCTTACCGTACCGACCTCCTCGCGCGAGGCCGCGTCCGGCTTGTACGCCTGGACAAAGTTCTCCAGCGCGTCCCGGATCTCCTCCGGCCGGATCGTGAGCTCCGCCATCTGGGTTCCCTGCTCTCCTTGTTGGGCCCGAAGTCTTTGGGGGTCTGGGGTTGTGCCCCCAGAGGACTCTGCACGGCCCAACCCGGGCCGCTGTCATGCTTGTTGAGTTGGTGGGGCGGCTCAGCCGGCCATCCGCCGGGACACCTCGTCGAGGCGGTCGGCGATGGTGCCGTTGATGACCTCGTCGCCGATCCGCACCTGAATCCCGCCGAGGACCCCGGGGTCCACGTCGAGGTTGAGATGCATCTGCCGGCCGTACAGCCGGGCCAGACCGTCGCCGAGGCGCCGCTTCTGCTCGTCGCTGAGCGGCACCGCCGAGGTGACGACCGCGACCAGGCGGTCGCGGCGGTCCGCGGCCAGCTTGGACAGCGCGTCCAGCCCACCGTCCAGGCTACGTCCCCGCGGCCGGGTCACGAGTCGCGTCACCAGCCGCTCGGTGACCGGGTTGGCCCGGCCTCCCAGCAGGCGGCGGAGCAGCTCGGCCTTGGCCGGGGCCTCGGTGCCGCGCTCGGCGAGCGCGGCACGCAGCTCGGGGCTGGAGGCGACGATCCGGCCGAACCGGAACAGCTCGTCCTCCACGTCGTCCAGCGCGCCGGACCGCTGCGCGGCGATGAGCTCGGCGGTGCTCGCCAGCTCCTCGATCGCGTCCACCAGGTCGCGCGAGCGCGACCAGCGGGAGCGGACCATGCCGGTGACGAGGTCGGCGGTCTCGCCGCCGACCTGGCCCGCCAGCAGGCGCCCGGCCAGTTCGGCCTTGGCCTCGCCGGCCTGCGCCGGGTCGGTGAGGACCCGACGCAGCGACACCTCGCGGTCGAGCAGGCCCGTGACGGCGGCCAGCTCCTCGGCGAGCTTCGCCGCGTCCACGGACGTGTTGTCCGTGAGCGCGTCGAGACGCTCGCGTGCGGCAGCCAGTGCCTCGCGGCTCGCTCCGTTCATCGGCCGGCCTCGGCCTTCGTCGCCGCCTTGCTCTCCAGCTCGTCCAGGAAGCGGTCGATGACGCGGCTCTGCCGGGCGTGGTCCTCGAGGGACTCGCCGACGAGCTTGCCGGCCAGGGTCGTGGCGAGCGTGCCCACGTCCTGGCGCAGCGCCTGCGCGGCCTGCTTGCGGTCGGCCTCGATCTGGGCGTGACCGGCGGCGATGATCTCCTCGCGCTGCCGCTGGCCCTCCGCGCGCATCTCGGCGATGAGCGCGGCGCCCTGCTCCTGGGCCTCCTGGCGCAGCCGCGCCGCCTCGTGCCGGGCTTCGGCGAGCTGGGCCTTGTACTGCTCCAGCACGTCCTGCGCCTCGGTCTGGGCCGCCTCGGCCTTCTCGATGCCGCCTTCGATGGCCTCGCGGCGCTCTTCCAGAACCTTGTTGATGGTCGGGAGGAGCTTCTTGGCGAGGACGCCGAAGACGATGGCGAACGCGATCAGGCCGATGACGAGCTCTGGGATCGGCGGGATCAGAGGACTCTGAGGCTCCTCCGCCGCCAGGTGAACCAGAACGTTCACATCAGTGCCTTTCGTCGAAAAGTGGTGTCGGTGAGCTCAGATCAGGTACCGAACACGAACGGCATGACGAGGCCGATCAGGGCCAGCGCCTCACAGAACGCGAAGCCGAGGATCTGGTTGGCACGGATGAGACCGGCCGCCTCGGGCTGGCGGGCGAGCGCCTGGGTGCCGTTACCGAAGATGATGCCGACGCCGACGCCGGGGCCGATGGCCGCGAGGCCGTAGCCGATGGAGCCGAGGGAGCCGGAGACGGCGGCGAGGTTCTCCACAGCGGACATGCTGTTTCTTCCTTCTCTTTCACAAGCCGGTGGGGGTTGGCCACCGGACATCTATGGGCGGGGAGGCTGGGCTGCTCAGTGGTGCTCGGCGAGCGCGCCCTGGACGTAGACGCACGCCAGCAGGACGAAGACGTACGCCTGAACGGCCTGGATGAAGAGCTCGAAGACGGTCATCACGAGGACCATGAGGAACGAGACACCGGCGTAGGCGATGCCGATCCCGTTCAGCAGGTACCAGCTGGCGATGGTGAAGAGCACCAGCAGGGTGTGACCGGCGAACATGTTCGCGAAGAGCCGGACCGCGTGGGTGAACGGGCGGACCAGCAGGTTCGAGAAGAACTCGATGGTCATGGCCAGCGGCAGCACGGCGCCCAGCGACTTGTCGTAGCCGGTGACGTTCTTGAAGAAGCCGACGAAGCCGTGCTTCTTGAAGGTCAGCGAGATCCAGAGGATGTAGACGATGCCCGCCAGGACGGCCGGGTACGCGATGATCGAGGTCACCGGGAACTGGGCCAGCGGGATGATGGACCAGAGGTTCATGATCCATACGAAGAAGAACAGCGAGACCATGAGCGGGACGTACTTCTCGCCGTCCCTCTTGCCCATCGTCTGGTAGACGATGCCGTTGCGGACGAAGTCCAGGCCGGCTTCGCCGACCATCTGGAGCTTGCCGGGCACGACCTTCGGCTTGGCGAAGGCCATCCAGAAGAAGCCGACGACCACGATGGTGCTCAGCAGCGCCAGCAGCATCGGCTTGTTGAAGTAGAAGTCGGAGTGCCTGTCGCCGACGATCGGGTCGAAGATGAAAGACCACAGGCTGGGGGCCGGGAAGCCGCACCCGGAGAAGATGTGGCAATCGGTCTCGAACGCGAGCACCGTTGTCGGGTCAGCACTCACCGCGAGCTCCTTCAGCGTGGCGCATAGGTACGGCAACCTCGTTGTGTCGGCGCGGCACGGAGCCGCGGTTCGGCACTGGACTGGTGTTACGGGTTTGGGGGCGGCCGGCCGGCGCGGAGCCGTGTGGCCGACGGGGCGTCAGCCGCGGGGACCGCCGGTTCCGTCCCGTGGAATCCGGGAGCCCGGCCGACCGCTCGCGCTGTGCCGCAGTTGGAACCGGACGATAGCAGGCCCGCTTACGGGTTCTTGACGCGCCCCCGGTCGTCATGCGGCCGACCCCCGGGGGCCGGACTCGCTCCGCCCGGCCTGCTCGGGATCGACATACAGGATCTTCGCCTTCATGTGCGCGCGGGCCTGCGCCGCGACCCAGACGAGGGTGGCCGCCACCAGTGAGGCCGCGAAGGCCTTGTGGTCGAAGAGCGTGGTGTTCTTGAAGGCGGCCACGAAGACGAAGAGCAGCAGCAGCTGGGTGGTGAAGAGCATCAGGCCCATGGCCTGGAACAGCTGCGGGTATTTGCGCCCCGTGTGCTGGAGCACGACGATGCCGATCCCCATGAAGAGGATCACCACCGCGGTGCCGAAGACCGCGCCGAGGGCACCTTTACCACCGGCGAGCGCCGCGGCCGCGGCGACGGCGATCACACCGACGGCGGCGGTGGGCCCCGCCGTGTGCAGGAGCATTCGGGCGTCGTTCGACTGCATGGAGGGCGGCTCCGTGGAGTGGGGGTCGAGAGGTCGTCGAGGACGAGCGTAAGGCCCGGTCGAGGTGCCACCTCCCGGCCGGTGGCCCGTCGCGCTGCGGTCACCGACCCTGCTTCCGGGTCTTCGTGAACGGTATCACAAACTATTTGATGAGGTCTTTACTCACTTGGTGTGCCGACTGTCACACGGACGGGCTAATCCGCAGGTCATCGGGGTGCACCCGAACGAGATCCCTGCTGGGGAAAATCTCACGATCCGGCAAAGTCCGCACCGTCCGGTGCCGGCCGTAGGCGGAAGGCCCGCCGAAGTCCCGCGGAGCGCCCGGTTCAGCCCCGGCTGCCGGCCTTGCTGCGCTGCGGGACGCGGTGGCCACCGCGGGCGCCGACGGCTGTCGCGCCGTTGGCCTGCGCCACCGTACCGGACCGCTCCGCGCCCGTCTCACCGGCCGCCGGGGAGGCCGACGACTGCCCCGCCTCGTCCGCCTCCTCCGCCGACTCGGCCGGGCGCCCCTCCCTGCGGTAGCGGGGCGGCACGACGGCCTGCGCCCAGCGCGGCACCCGCGGGGTGAAACGGGGCAGCAGCAGGATGAAGAGGCCGACGGCGCTGAACATGGCCAGCGCCAGCACCACCCACACACTGGCGGAGTTGACCGAGTAGGCGACGGCGGAGAAGCCGATCAGCGCCGACCAGAAGTACATGATCAGCACGGCCCGGCTGTGCGAGTGGCCGATCTCCAGCAGCCGGTGGTGCAGATGGCCGCGGTCGGCCGCGAACGGCGACTGTCCGTTCCAGGTGCGCCGGACGACGGCCAGTACCAGGTCGGCGACCGGCACCGCGATGATGCTCAGCGGCAGCAGCACGACGGGGATGTAGACGGGCACCGTCGACTTCACGGCCTCCTTCTCGGAGCCGGTGGCCGCCTGGAGCAGATCGGGGTCCACCTGGCCGGTGATGGAGATGGCGCCCGCCGCCAGCACCAGGCCGATCAGCATCGATCCCGAGTCGCCCATGAAGATCCGGGCGGGGTGCATGTTGTGCGGCAGGAAGCCCAGTGCCATGCCCATGAGAATGACGGCGAAGAGCGTCGCGGGGGCCGCGGCCTCGACGCCGTAGCCGTACCACATGCGGTACGCGTACATGAAGAACGCGGCGGCGGCGATGCAGACCATGCCCGAGGCCAGCCCGTCGAGGCCGTCCACGAAGTTCACCGCGTTGATGGTGATGACGACGAGCGCCACGGTCAGCAGCGTGCCCTGCATGGGCGTGAGGGCCACCGAGCCGACGCCCGGCACCGGGATCCACAGGATCGTGAGGCCCTGCCAGACCATCACGCCCGCGGCGATCATCTGGCCGCCCAGCTTGATCAGCGCGTCCACGCCCCACTTGTCGTCGAGCACGCCCAGCAGCCAGATCAGGGCGGCGCCGGCCAGAAGCGCCCGCGGCTCACTGGAGAGTTCGAACATCTCGCCGATGTTCGACATCTGCGAGGCCACCAGCAGTCCCGCGCAGAGACCGCCGAACATGGCGATCCCGCCCAGCCGGGGCGTCGGCTCGCGGTGGACGTCCCGCTCGCGGATCTCCGGCATCGCGCCGGCCGCGATCGCGAACTTCCGCACCGGCCCGGTCAGCAGGTAGGTGACCGCGGCGGTGACGCAGAGCGTCAGCAGGTATTCACGCACGAACTGCCCCAGGGGTCTCGCCGGCCATCTAGGCCCCACAGCCTATGCCGCCCCACACCGGTCGCGTGCACGAGCCTCCGGCAGGAGCCCCGTACTGCGGTGTTTCTCACGGCCTCTTCACAAGGGTTCACCGGGGCGGCCACCGCGCCGGGCGTACCGGGGGCCTCGGCGGCCACGGTCCGGGAGCGCCGGCCGGGAACCGCCGTTCCCGTAAGGACGTACGCGCGCCGCGGATGGTTCCCCGATCCATCCGCCTGCCCGGAAATGGCCCGGGGATTCCCGGATGTCCACGGCGGGCGGTCTACGCGCGTCACCCGCGGGCCGACCGGTGGGGTGCTGTTCTGCGGAGGGAGAAGGTGCCCGTCGCCGGGCCGGGGAGCGGCGGCCGGTTACGGCCGGGGGGCGGGGACGCCCGTGAGCGCGGTGAGCATCGGGTCGAGGGCCTGCTGGATCTCCTCGCCGATGGAGCGGAAGAAGGTGATCGGCGCACCGTAGGGGTCGTGCACCTCGTCGGCCTCGGCGCTGGGCGCCAGCAGCCAGCCCCGCAGCGCCGCGGCGGCGCGCACCAGGGCGCGGGCGCGGTCGACGACGGCGCCGTCGGGCTCGGGGTCGGGCAGCGTCGCCGGGTCTATGGCCCGTACCAGCCGGGTGAACTCCTTGAGCGTGAAGGTGCGCAGGCCCGCCGAGTGCCCCATGGAGATCACCTGGGCCCGGTGGTCGCGGGTCGCGGTGAGGACGAGGTCGGCGCGGATGACGTGCTCGTCGAGGAGTTCCCGGCCGGTGAAGCCGCCGGGGTCCGCGCCGAGGTCGGTGAGGACGGTCGCCGCGTGCGCCTCCATGGGAGCGCCCTCGTGCCCCCAGGTGCCGGCGCTCTCCACGATGATGCCGCAGGGGCCGCCGAGCCGGTGGGCGAGGGCATGGCGGGTCAGCCGCTCGGTGATGGGCGAGCGGCAGACGTTGCCGGTGCTGACGTGGAGGATGCGGAATACGCCGGGCTCCCCGCCTCCGTCGGGTACGGAGAAGACGCCCGGCCGTGGTCCCGGGAAACCGCCCGCGCGGCCCGGGAGGCCGTCCGCTATGCCACGCCTCTGGGGCGCCGTCAATTCGCCACCTCGAGGTCGGGTACCACCTCGCGGAGCTGGTCCGCGGAGAGCGCTCCCTCGCGCAGCAGCACCGGCACCTTGCCGGTGACGTCCACGATGGAGGAGGCCACGGCGGCGGGGGTCGGCCCGCCGTCGAGGTAGACGGAGACGGAGTCGCCGAGCATCTCCTCCGCGGCGTCGCAGGTCTGCGGCGAGGGGTGGCCGGTGAGGTTGGCGCTGGAGACGGCCATCGGGCCGACCTCGGTCAGCAGCTCGATGGCGACCGGGTGCAGCGGCATGCGGACGGCGACGGTGCCGCGGGTGTCGCCCAGGTTCCACTGGAGCGAGGGCTGGTGCCGGGCGACGAGGGTGAGCGCGCCGGGCCAGAAGGCGTCGACGAGCTCCCAGGCGAGCTCCGAGAAGTCGGTGACCAGGCCGTGCAGGGTGTTCGGCGAGCCGACGAGCACGGGTGAGGGCATGTTGCGGCCGCGGCCCTTGGCCTCCAGGAGGTCGCCGACGGCCTCGGCGCTGAACGCGTCCGCGCCGATCCCGTAGACGGTGTCGGTGGGGAGGACGACGAGTTCGCCGCGGCGGACGGCGGACGCGGCTTCGCGCAGCCCGGTCTTGCGGTCGGTCGCGTCGGTGCAGTCGTATCGCCGTGCCATTAACGGGCCTCCCTCGGCCGGAGCGCTGTCTGCTCGCTGGGGTCAGTGTGACGGGTGCGGCCGGTGTCGCCGCCGCTTCCGCGCGAAGCGGTCGCCGTGTCGGTCATGGCATGGCCCGGCGGGCCGTGGCGAACCGGGGACGGTTGTTGAGGTCGGGGTGGTCGGCCGCGTCGGCCCAGCCCCGCTCCTCGGTGAAGATCCACGGCACCTGGCCGCCCTGGGTGTCGGCGTGCTCGACGACGACGACGCCGCCGGGGCGGAGCAGCCGGTGCGCGGTGCGCTCGATGCCGCGGATGGTGTCGAGGCCGTCCTCACCGGAGAAGAGCGCCAGTTCGGGATCGTGGTCGCGCGCCTCGGGGGCCACGTACTCCCACTCGGTGAGCGGGATGTACGGCGGGTTGGAGACGACGAGGTCCACCTGGCCGTCGAGCTCGGGGAGGGCGTCGAAGGCGTTCCCTTGGTGCAGGGTCACCCTGGAACCCTCGACATTCCTGCGGGCCCAGCGCAGCGCGCCCTCGTCCAGCTCCACGGCGTGCACCCGGGAGCGCGGCACCTCCTGCGCGAGGGCCAGCGCGATGGCGCCGGAGCCGGAGCAGAGGTCCACGATCAGGGGTTCGGCCACGTCCATGGCGCGGACGGCGTCTATGGCCCAGCCGACGACCGACTCGGTCTCCGGGCGGGGCACGAACACCCCCGGCCCGACCTGGAGTTCCAGGTAGCGGAAGAAGGCGCGGCCGGTGATGTGCTGCAGCGGCTCGCGGGCCTCGCGGCGGGCTACGGCCTCCCAGTAGCGGGCGTCGAAGTCGGCGTCGGCGACGGTGTGCAGCTCGCTCCGCTTGACGCTGTGCACGAAGGCGGCGAGTTCCTCGGCGTCGAAGCGCGGTGAGGGCACGCCGGCGTCGGCCAGCCGCTGGGTGGCCTGGGCCACCTCGGCGAGCAGCAGCGACCGGGGGCGCGCGGGGCGCCCGCCGGCAGCGGGCGGGTACGGGGGTCGTCCCCCGGAAGAGGGCGGCACGCTGTTCCTCCAGCCGGTCCGGCGGTGCGGGCTTCGGTTCGTCCCCGGGGTGGGCGGACGACCGGGTCTACTGGGCGGCGGCCAGCTTGGCCGCCGAGTCGGCGTCCACACAGGCCTGGATGACCGGGTCCAGGTCTCCGTCGAGCACCTGGTCCAGGTTGTACGCCTTGAAGCCGACGCGGTGGTCGGAGATGCGGTTCTCCGGGTAGTTGTAGGTGCGGATGCGCTCGGAGCGGTCGACGGTGCGGACCTGGCTGCGCCGGGCGTCCGACGCCTCCCGCTCCGCCTCCTCCTGCGCGGCGGCCAGCAGCCGGGAGCGGAGGATGCGCAGCGCCTGCTCCTTGTTCTGGAGCTGGCTCTTCTCGTTCTGGCAGGAGACGACGATGCCGGTGGGCAGGTGGGTGATGCGCACCGCGGAGTCGGTGGTGTTGACGGACTGGCCGCCGGGGCCCGAGGAGCGGTAGACGTCGATCCGCAGGTCGTTGGGGCCGATCTCGACCTCGACCTCCTCGGCCTCGGGCGTGACGAGCACGCCGGCGGCGGAGGTGTGGATGCGGCCCTGCGACTCGGTGGCCGGGACGCGCTGCACGCGGTGCACCCCGCCCTCGTACTTCAGCCGCGCCCAGACGCCCTGGCCGGGCTCGGTGGCACCGTTCCCGCCCTTGGTCTTCACGGCGACCTGGACGTCCTTGTAGCCGCCGAGGTCGGACTCGTTGGCCTCCAGGATCTCGGTCTTCCAGCCGGCGCGCTCGGCGTAGCGCAGGTACATCCGCAGCAGGTCGCCGGCGAACAGGGCCGACTCCTCGCCGCCCTCCCCCGCCTTGACCTCCAGGATCACGTCCTTGTCGTCGCTGGGGTCGCGCGGGACGAGCAGCAGCCGCAGCCGCTCGGTGAGCTCCTCGCGCCGGATCTCCAGCTCCTTGACCTCGTCCGCGAAGTCGGGGTCGTCCAACGCGAGTTCGCGCGCCGCCTCGATGTCGTCGCCGGTGCTCTTCCAGGAGCGGTACGCGGTGATGACCGGCGTCAGCTCGGCGTAGCGCTTGTTGAGCCGGGTCGCCTCGCGCTGGTCGGCGTGGACCGTGGGGTCGGCGAGCCGCTTCTCGAGATCGGCATGCTCGCCGATCAGTTCTTCGACCGCCTCGAACATCGGGATTCGTTTCCTCGGAAGTGGGGTGGGACGGGCGGGGCTGCCCGTGGGGGTGGGTGCGGATGGCCGGGAGGGCCCGGTGGACGACAAAGCGCCGGTCCGGCCGCCCCTGGCTGGAGGGGCGGCCGGAGACCGGCGCCGTGGGGTCGCTACTTCTTGGCGGACCCGGCGTTCTTGCCGAAGCGGGCCTCGAAGCGGGCCACGCGGCCACCCGTGTCGAGGATCTTCTGCTTGCCCGTGTAGAACGGGTGGCACTCGGAGCACACGTCGGCGCGGATGGCGCCCTCGGTGACGGTGCTGCGCGTGGTGAACGAGGCTCCGCAGGTGCAGCTCACCTGGGTCTCGACGTACTCGGGGTGGATGTCGCGCTTCAAGGGATGCTCCTAGGTTCGGGAGGGCACCGGGTCGTCCGGGCCCCGCCTGCCCGATGGCGGACGAGGTGGGGTAACCGCCCGTACGTGAACCGGGGCCGACGCACCAGTCTGCCAGGACCGGGCGCATCTCCCAAAACCGGGGGCGGGGCCGTTCTATTCCCCGGGCGGCGGCCCGGGGCCGCCCGGGGCGGCTCCGCCGGGCCCCGGGCCCTCAGGAGCCGCCGAGGACCTCGTCGGAGTCCTCGCGGGCCTGGTCTCCGGCGGAGCCCTCGGTCGCGGAGTCCGGGACGGGCCGGTCCCGGCGGAGGGCGTCCCAGACGGTACGGGTCTTGTCCTTCAGCGGCACCACGCGGTTGCCGTCCTCCGGGTCGTACTCCACGGGCAGGGTGATCATGTCCAGGTCCTCGGAGCCGATCTCCCGCATGCTCCGGGAGAAGTCCAGCAGTTTCTTCACCCCGGCCAGCCCGGAGTCGGTGGTGAGGGCCTGGGTGGCGGTGTCGGCGACGCCGTAGAGCTTGCCCGGGTCGCTGAAGAGGCCGATCTCCCCCACCTGGTCGAGCAGGGCCTTGAGGAAGGCCTGCTGGAGGTGTATCCGGCCGAGGTCGCTGCCGTTGCCGATGGCGTGCCGGGTGCGGACCAGGCCGAGGGCCTGCTCGCCGTCGAGAACGTGGGTGCCGGGGGGCAGGTCGAGCCGGCTCTTCTTGTCCTTGATCCGCTCCTCGGTGGTGAGCTCCACGCCGCCGAGTTCGTCGACGACCTTCTTGAAGCCGGTGAAGTCGATCTCCAGATAGTGGTCCATCCGGATGCCGGAGACGGCCTCGGCGGTCTTGACGGCGCAGACCGGCCCGCCGATCTTGTACGACTCGTTGAACATGGCGCGCCGGGCGGGCGGGTGCGTCCCCTCGCCGTCCTTGCGGTCGCAGGCGGGGCGCCGCACCAGGGTGTCCCGGGGGATGCTGACGACGGTGGCCTTGCGGCGGCCCTCGTGGATGTGGACGATCATCGCCGTGTCGGAGCGGGAGCCGCTCTGGCCGGCGCTGCCGTACTTCTTGTTGGCGCCTTTGCGGGAGTCGGAGCCGAGCACCAGGATGTCCGTCGAGCCGTTGTCGAGGTCCTCGGGCCGGTCGGTGCCGAGGGCGGCGTCGATGTCGATGTCGCGGAGGTTGCCGTCGAGCTTCGTCCAGACGTAGCCGAGGCCGGCACCGCCCAGCAGCACGACCGCGGAGAGCACCCAGGCGGTGATCCTCAGCGCTCGGCGGCGGGCGGCACCCCGGTCGCCGGTGCCGGGTGACCCGCTCTCCCCGTTCGTCGCTTCGTCCGCCATGTGCTCCCCACGTCGTCGCTGTCCGGTTACCCCCTTTTGGAGCCCTCAGACCCGGCGCCGCTCCCCCGGCGCGGCCGGGCCCCTCTTCCGGTGCCCGGCCGCCCCCCGGTACGCGGCGAGGGGGCTCCCCCGCCGTGGCGGTGGAGCCCCCTTCCGGCTGCCGTGGTCTCCCGCGGCGGCCGGGTCAGTCGTTGCCGTTGCCCGGTGCCGGGGTGGTCTTCTGGATCTGGAGCAGGAACTCCGCGTTGCTCTTGGTCTCCTTGAGCTTGTCCAGGAGCAGCTCGATGGCCTGCTGGGAGTCCAGGGCGTGCAGCACCCGGCGGAGCTTCCAGGTGATCGCGAGCTCGTCGCTGCCGAGCAGGATCTCCTCCTTGCGGGTACCGGACGCGTCGACGTCCACCGAGGGGAAGATCCGCTTGTCGGAGAGCCTGCGGTCGAGCTTGAGCTCCAGGTTGCCGGTTCCCTTGAACTCCTCGAAGATCACCTCGTCCATCCGCGAACCGGTGTCGACCAGCGCGGTGGCCAGGATGGTCAGCGAGCCGCCGTCCTCGATGTTCCGCGCGGCGCCGAAGAAGCGCTTCGGCGGGTACAGCGCGGTGGAGTCGACACCACCGGAGAGGATCCGGCCGGAGGCCGGGGCCGCGAGGTTGTACGCGCGGCCGAGGCGGGTGATCGAGTCCAGCAGGACGACCACGTCGTGACCCAGCTCGACCAGGCGCTTGGCCCGCTCGATGGCCAGCTCGGCGACGGTGGTGTGGTCCTCGGCGGGGCGGTCGAAGGTCGAGGAGATGACCTCGCCCTTCACCGACCGCTGCATGTCGGTGACCTCTTCCGGACGCTCGTCGACGAGGACGACCATCAGGTGGCACTCGGGGTTGTTGCGGGTGATCGCGTTGGCGATCGCCTGCATGATCATGGTCTTGCCGGTCTTCGGCGGGGCCACGATCAGACCGCGCTGGCCCTTGCCGATCGGCGCGACCAGATCGATGATCCGGGTCGTCATCAGGTTCGGCTCGGTCTCCAGACGGAGCCGGTCCTGCGGGTAGAGCGGGGTGAGCTTGCCGAACTCCGGGCGGCCGCGGCCGGTCTCGGGCGCCATGCCGTTCACCGAGTCCAGCCGCACCAGGGCGTTGAACTTCTCGCGCCGCTCGCCCTCGCGGGGCTGGCGGACCGCGCCGGTGACGTGGTCGCCCTTGCGCAGGCCGTTCTTGCGGACCTGGGCGAGGGAGACGTAGACGTCGTTCGGGCCCGGCAGGTAGCCGGAGGTCCGGATGAACGCGTAGTTGTCGAGGATGTCGAGGATGCCCGCGACGGGGATCAGGACATCGTCCTCGGAGACCTGCGGCTCGCCGCCGAACTCCTCGCGCCCGCGGCGGCCCCGGCGGTCGCGGTAGCGCCCGCGGCGGCCGCGGCGGCCGCCCTCGAAGTCGTCGCCGTCGTCGTCGCGCTGCTGCTGGCCGCCGCGCTGGTCGCGCTGGCGGTTGCCGCCCTGGCCGCCGCCGTCGTCGTTCTTGTTGCGGCGGTTGTTGCCGCGGTCGCCCCGCTCGCCGCGGTTGTCGCCGCGGTCACGGCGGTCGCCCTTCTGGCCGCCCTGGCGGTCACCGCCCTGGCGGTCGCGGTCGCCGCCCTTGCCGCCGCGGCTCTCGGCGCCGGCGCCGTCCTGCCGCTCCCCGCCCTGCGGGGCGGTGCGGGTCTCGGCGCGGCTCCGGTCGCTTTCCTGGGCTCCGGCGGAGGTGTCGGCGGCGGTCTCCTCGGGGCTGCCGGCCTGCGCGGTCGCACGGCGCCGGCGGCGCTCGCCGCCCTGCGGCGGCTCGTCACTGGCCGGCTGGCCGGGGATGTCGATCTGCTGCTCGGGGCCTGTCTTGCCCTCGGCGCGGTCCGCGGCCTCGGCTCCGGCGCCCTCCTCGCCCGTACGGGCCTTGGAGGTGGCGCGGCGGCGCGGCTTGGTGGCGGCGGTGTCGGACGAGGGCGCGGCCTGGTCCGCGGAGTCCTTGGCGGGGGCGGTGCCGCCCGCCTGCTTCTCCTTGATGACCTCGATGAGTTGGCTCTTGCGCATCCGCGCGGTGCCCTTGATGCCGAGCGCGGAGGCAACCTGCTGCAGCTCGGCCAGGACCATGCCCTCGAGGCCGGTGCCGGAGCGGCGTCGCCTCGGAGCACCAGTGGCAGCACCGGTGGCAGGCGCGGCAGGAGCGTCCGTGGCGGGCGCGGAGGCTGCGCCGACGTTCTCGTCGGCAGTCACGCCCATCAGATCGGTGGTGTCGCTCACGAAGGGTCCTTCCCTGGAGCGGGCGTCGGCCTGTCTGGCTCGGCGACCGGTTGTGCTGTCCGGCTGCGGTCCCGGGTGTCCCGGACCGGCCGGTGCGGTGGTCCCGCCCATAGGCGGAGAATCATGGATTGGCCCGGCGGGGAGACTGTCCGGATGTCCGCCACGCCGATTCCGGAGCGTGCTCACATCTGCTCAGGCAGGCTGCACAGGCAGTTGAGGAGGCTCCCGGAAGAATGGTGTCCCCGAGGGGGACACAAAGCACCGCACCGCTCAGGTGCCAGGTGCTGACTTGAGGTTAACACTACCGGACCCAACAAACATTCCCCCTCTCGAAGACCGGCAATCGTCGGATGTCACCCGGTGGTCCGCGGGGCGCCCCCGGGGATTCCGCCCTGCCCCGTCAGCGGCAGGACACAGGTACCCGAGCCGTCCAGGGACAGCCTGTTGGCCGCCCATCCCTCCCCGGCGAGCTGCGCGACCTTGTCGGCCGTGCTCTCCTCGGCGAGGGCCAGCACCGTCGGGCCGGCGCCGGAGATGACGGCGGGGACGCCGTCCTGGCGGAGCCGGGCGACCAGGGCCGCGCTCTCCGGCATGGCCGGGGCCCGGTACTCCTGGTGGAGCCGGTCCTCGGTGGCGGCGAGCAGCAGTTCGGGACGCCGGGTGAGGGCCTCGACGAGCAGGGCGGCCCGGCCGGCGTTGGCGGCGGCGTCGACGTGCGGCACCATGCGCGGCAGCAGGCCGCGGGCGGTCTCGGTGAGCACGGGGGTGGAGGGGACGAAGACCACGGGGACGACACTCGGCGCCGGGTCCATCCGGATGGCGCGGGCGGATCCGCCGTCGGTCCAGGCGAGGGTGAAGCCGCCGAGCAGGCAGGCGGCGACGTTGTCGGGGTGGCCCTCGATCTCGGTGGCCAGCTCCAGCAGCGCGGTGTCGTCGAGTTTCTCGGCCCCGCCTATCGTCACGGCGCGGGCGGCGGTGATGCCGGCGCAGATGGCGGCGGAGGAGGAGCCCAGGCCGCGGCCGTGCGGGATGCGGTTGGCGCAGACCACTTCGAGGCCGCGCGGCTGCCCGCCGAGCAGGTCGAAGGCGGTGCGCAGGGAGCGGATGAGGAGGTGGCTCTCGTCCCGCGGGAGCGTTTCCGCGCCCTCGCCGGCGATGTCGATGTGCAGCCCCGACTCGGCGACGCGGACCACGACGTCGTCGTAGAGCCCCAGGCCGAGGCCGAAGGCATCGAAGCCGGGGCCGAGATTGGCGCTGGTCGCGGGGGTGCGCACCCGGACGGCGGCGGCTCGGAAGGCGGGACCGGCCATCGCTCGATGACTCTCCTTGTTCTGGGGCAGCGGGATTCCCTCGGTGGGACCCCGCCGGGGTCGGCTTGCGGATGCTTCTGCCAGGGACTCCGCCCGTGGCCGGTGGCGGCCCGGCAGCGCTGGCTCTGCCAGTACTCTGCGTGCCCTGCCGGAGCCATGCATATGCATCCGGCATGCGGGGGACGGGCGGGGTTCGTCCTCCAGCCTATCGAAGGAAGGTTCTGTCGCGACATAGGGCGCACAGGAGGCGCACGATGCGTGTCGTCCCCGTTCCGTGCTTCCGGATACGGTCTGCGGCGGTTGCGGGCGGAGCGGGCCGGACCAGGCGTTTCCGCCCGGTCCGGGGCTCCTGTCACCGTCTGCGGGGGCTTGGGCACGGCCCGGGGGGCGCAGGGGCCGCACCCCGGCCCGTAGGCGCCGGTTCCGGACCGGTGGCGCGGGTCCGGTGGCGCGGTTCCGGTGGCGCGGTTCCGGCGCGGTTCCGGCGCGGATACTGCCGGCCCCCGGCGCGGGCGGTTCGCGCACGTCCGCGCCGGGGGGCGGCTCCGGCGGGTCAGGCCAGGCCGAGCCGCTCGGCGGCCACGTCGGCGTCCACGGGGACGGTCACCGGCTGCGGGGCGCCGGCCACGGCCCAGTCCGGGTCCTTGAGGCCGTTGCCGGTGACGGTGCAGACGATGCGCTGGCCGGGGTCGACCTTGCCCTGCTCGGCGGCCTTCAGCAGGCCGGCGACGCTCGCGGCCGAGGCGGGTTCGACGAACACGCCCTCCTGGGAGGCCAGCAGCCGGTAGGCGGCCAGGATCTGACGGTCCGTCACCTCGTCGATGAGGCCGCCCGACTCGTCCCGGGCCCGCTCGGCGAACTCCCAGGAGGCCGGGTTGCCGATGCGGATGGCCGTCGCGATGGTGTGCGGGTCCTTGACCGGCTCGCCGCGCACGATCGGCGCGGAACCGGAGGCCTGGAACCCCCACATCCTCGGGCGCCGGTCCGCCATGCCGTCGGCGGCGTACTCGCTGTAACCGCGCCAGTAGGCGGTGATGTTGCCCGCGTTGCCGACCGGGAGGACGTGGATGTCGGGGGCGTCGCCCAGCATGTCGGCGATCTCGAAGGCCGCGGTCTTCTGGCCCTCGATCCGGACCGGGTTGACCGAATTGACCAGCGACACCGGGTACTTGTCGGAGAGGCCGCGGGCCAGCGTCAGGCAGTCGTCGAAGTTCCCGTCCACCTGGAGGATCTTCGCGCCGTGCACCAGGGCCTGGCCCATCTTGCCCAGCGCGATCTTGCCCTGCGGCACCAGCACCGCGCAGACCATCCCGGCCCGCACCGCGTACGCGGCGGCCGAGGCGGAGGTGTTGCCGGTGGAGGCGCAGATGACGGCCTGCGCGCCCTCCTCCTTGGCCCGGGTGATGGCCATCGTCATCCCGCGGTCCTTGAAGGAACCGGTGGGGTTGGCGCCCTCGACCTTGAGGTGGACCTCGCAGCCCGTGCGCTCGGAGAGCACCTGCGCGGGGACGAGCGGCGTGCCGCCCTCGCGGAGGGTGACGACCTGGGTGTCCGCGGTCACGGGCAGCCGGTCGCGGTACTCCTCGATCACCCCCCGCCACTGGTGGGTGGCGCCCCGGCGGGGACCTGTGCTGTGTGCGGCCATGGTTTCTTCCTTACTCCCCTTCGACCCGCATGATCCCGGCGACACCGCGCACGGTGTCCAGCGCCCGCAGGGCGCCGACCGTCGCCGAGAGAGCCGCGTCGCTCGCCCGGTGGGTGACCACCACGAGGGACGCCTCACCGTCCTTGACCTGCTGGTGGACGGTCTCGATGGACACCCCGTGCTCGTTGAACTCCGCGGCGACCGCGGCCAGGACGCCCGGCTTGTCGGCGACATCGAGGCTGATGTGGTAGCGCGTGACCACCTCGCCCATCGGGCTCACCGAGAGCCGCGAGTACGCGGATTCACCGGGGCCGGTCGCACCGTTGAGCTTGTTGCGGCAGACCGCGACGAGGTCGCCGAGGACCGCGGAGGCGGTGGGCGCGCCGCCGGCCCCGGGCCCGTAGAACATCAGCTGGCCGGCGGCCTCCGCCTCGACGAAGACCGCGTTGTACGCCTCGCGGACGGAGGCGAGCGGATGGCTCAGCGGGATCATCGCCGGGTGGACGCGGGCGGTGACCGAACGGCCGTCCTCGGCGCGTTCGCAGATCGCCAGCAGCTTGACCGTGCGGCCCATGCGGCGGGCGGAGGCGATGTCGGCGGCGGTGACCTCCGTGATGCCCTCGCGGTGCACGTCGTCCAGGCGGACCCGGGTGTGGAAGGCGATGCCGGCGAGGATCGCGGCCTTCGCGGCGGCGTCGAAGCCCTCGACGTCGGCGGTGGGATCGGCCTCGGCGTATCCGAGGGCCGTCGCCTCGTCGAGCGCCTCGGAGTAGCCGGTGCCGCCGGTCTCCATCCGGTCGAGGATGAAGTTGGTGGTGCCGTTGACGATGCCCAGCACGCGGTTGACCTTGTCGCCGACGAGGGACTCGCGGAGCGGGCGGACCAGGGGGATGGCGCCGGCGACGGCTGCCTCGTAGTAGAGGTCGGCGCCGTGCCGCTGGGCGACGGCGTGCAGGGCGGCGCCGTCCTCGGCGAGCAGCGCCTTGTTGGCGGAGACGACGCTCGCGCCCTGCTCGAAGGCCGTGGTGATCAGCGTGCGGGCGGGCTCGATGCCGCCGATGACTTCGACCACGACGTCGATGTCGCCGCGTTTGACGAGGGCGGTGGCGTCGGTGGTGACCAGCTCGGCGGGCACGCCCTCGCGGACCCGGTCCGGGCGGCGCACGGCGATGCCGGCCAGCTCGACGGGGGCCCCGATGCGCGCCGTGAGATCGTCCGCGTGCGTCGTCATGATGCGTGCCACCTCGGAGCCGACCACTCCACAGCCCAGCAGCGCCACCTTCAGCGGACGCGTACGCATCATCCGACCTCGTCTCTCCGCGCATCTCCCGGAACCGTGCCGGGGGCTTCCCGGAAGTCTGTCCGGGGCGCTCCCGGGACCGTCACCGGGTCCCGATTGTCTTGGCTCCCCACCAGTCTCACTCACCGGGTGGGTCGCTCCGGGGTTTGTCCGGATTCCGAGACTGCCGGAAGCCGGGGGTGGGCCCCCGGGGCCGCGGGGTCCATGGCCTGCGCTGCCGCAGGCGTGCGGCGCGGGCGGCGTTCTCGGGCGGCGCGGCCGTACCGAGGTGCCGCCGTGGTGGACGCGCGCCCGTCCGTGCTCCCGTACCGGCTTCGCGCGGGTGGAGCCGGTACGACGCAGGACTACCGCACGGGGCGGGCCGGCGGAAGGGCGCGGTGGCGCGGGGTGGCGGATGTCACCCGGTGTCCGGGGCGCCCGCGCCCCGTCACCCCGCGCCTGGGCCCGGGTTGTGCCCGAAGCCCGCCGCCCCGCGTGCCGTCAGCCCACGTCCAGCCGGAGCAGGTCCTCCTCCGTCTCGCGCCGCATGATGACGCGGGCCTTGCCGTCCTTGACCGCGACCACGGGCGGGCGCAGCGCGTGGTTGTAGTTGCTCGCCATGGAGCGGCAGTAGGCGCCGGTGGCGGGCACGGCGAGCAGGTCGCCGGGCGCCAGGTCGGCGGGGAGGAAGGCGTCCTTCACGACGATGTCGCCGGACTCGCAGTGCTTGCCGACGACCCGGGAGAGCATGGGCCCGGCGGTGGAGACCCGGGAGGCCAGGGCGACGGAGTACTCGGCGTCGTAGAGGGCGGTGCGGATGTTGTCGGACATGCCGCCGTCCACGCTGACGTAGGTGCGCAGGCCGGGGAGTTCCTTGAGGGTGCCGACCTCGTAGAGGGTGAAGGTCGTCGGGCCGACGATGGCGCGGCCGGGCTCCACGGAGATCCGGGGGACGGCCAGGCCGGCGGCGGCGCACTCGCGGGTCACGATGTCGCTCAGCGACCTGGCGATCTCGTGCGGTTCGCGGGGGTCGTCCTCGGAGGTGTAGGCGATGCCGAGGCCGCCGCCGAGGTCGATCTCGGGCAGCTCGACGCCGTGCTCGTCCCGCACCTCGGCGAGGAGCTGGACGACGCGGCGGGCGGAGACCTCGAAGCCCGCCATGTCGAAGATCTGCGAACCGAT
This sequence comes from Streptomyces sp. MNU89, assembly GCF_020982505.1. Lineage (NCBI taxonomy): Bacteria > Bacillati > Actinomycetota > Actinomycetes > Kitasatosporales > Streptomycetaceae > Streptomyces > Streptomyces sp. MNU89. The sequence goes on from NZ_JAJKLL010000001.1 coordinate 2,362,155, forward strand.
GTGGGAGTGGATCCCGGCCAGTTCGAGGCTGTCGAGCTTGAGGACGCGGCGCACGGCCTCGGCGGCCTGGCCGTCGGCGAGGGCGATGCCGAACTTCTGGTCCTCGTGCGCGGTGGCGATGAACTCGTGCGTGTGGGCCTCGACACCGACGGTGACGCGGATCTGCACCCGCTGGCGGCGGCCGAGGCGCTCGGCGATGTGCGCGACCCGGACGATCTCCTGGAAGGAGTCGAGGACGATGCGGCCGACGCCCGCGGTGACGGCGCGCTCGATCTCGTCGGAGGTCTTGTTGTTGCCGTGCATCGCGATGCGCTCGGCGGGCATGCCGGCTGCGAGGGCGGTGGTCAGCTCGCCGCTGGAGCAGACATCGAGGTTGAGGCCCTCCTCGTGCAGCCACCCGACGACGGCGCGGGAGAGGAACGCCTTGCCGGCGTAGAAGACGTCGGCCTCGCCGCCGAAGGCGTCGTGCCAGGCGCGGCAGCGGGCGCGGAAGTCGTCCTCGTCGAGGAAGTAGGCGGGAGTGCCGAACTCCTCGGCGAGACGGGTGACGGGGATGCCGCCGAGAGTGGCGACACCGTCGGCGTCGCGGGTGACCGTGCGCGACCAGACGCGCGGGTCGAGGGCGTTGAGGTCGGCGGGCGGGGCGGTGTAGTGACCCTCGGGCAGGACATCGGCGTGCCGGGGCCCGGCAGGGTGTGCGGAACGGCTCATGGCGCTCTGGGCTCTCCTCGGAGGTGGCGCTGGGGTGGTGGTGCGTCTGGGTGGTCCGGGTGCGGGTGGTGCGGGTGGTCTGGGTGTGGCGGTCCGGGTGTGGTGGTCCGGGTTTGGTGGTCCGGGTGTCGATGCGTGGGTCGGTCTGTGTTGTTCAGGTCTGGGGTCGGGTGCCGGTGCCGGGCCCGGACTGAGGCCCGGGGCCGGGGCGGCCGTCGTCAGCGTCGGCCGTCCCGGTCGTCGCCGTGTCGGGCGGCGGCGGAGGCGCGGACGGTTGCCCGCGCCGGCCGGGCCACGGGAGGCCGGCCGGGCACCGGCCGCCCGGGGGACGGCCGTACGCGTCCGTGGTGCCGGCCCCGGGTGGCCCGGGACCACGTCCGCGCCCCCATCCGCCGGGTCCGCGTTCGCCCGCCGCATCCCGCCCGCCGTCCGCGTCCGCCGGGCGGTCCGGGGGTGTCCCGGCGTCCGTCAGAGGTGCGTGGGCGCGTCGATGCCGAGCAGGAGCAGGCCGCCTGCGAGCACCGTCCCGGCCGCCTCGGCGAGGGCGGTACGGGCCCGGTGGGCGGCCCCGGGTTTCTCGTCGCCGCGCGGGAGGACGGGGCAGGCGTCGTGGAAGCGGAAGAAGGCGTCCGCGAGCTGTTCGAGGTGGCGCGCTATGCGGTCGGGGGCGCGGTGGCGCGCGGCGGCGTCCAGGACGGCAGGGTACTCGCGGAGGGCGGCGAGCAGGTCGCGCGCGGGGGACGGGCCGGCCGGAGCGCCGGGGACGCGGGGCTCACCGGAGTCCCCCGGAATGCCCAGGTCACCGGGGGCGGGTTCGATCCCCAGATCGGCGGCGTTCCGTACGAGGGCTCGCGCGCGCGCGTGGGCGTAACGGACCCGGAAGAGGGGGTTCGACTCACGCTGCATGAGCAGGGGGTCGTGCTCATCCCCGGTGAGACGGGGGCAGTCGTGGGCGGCGGGCCGGAGAAGGCCCCAGCGGGTGGCATCCGCCCCGAGGGTGCGGAGCAGCTCGGCAGCGGAGGCACCGACGGGCACGGGACGCACGGGAAGGCGGATCGGGGCAGCCGCGGGGCGCCGGGGTTGCGTGACGGGGGTCACCGGGTCCGCGGGTGCTGACGGTGTCCGAGATCACCCCGAGGGCGGTCCAGTCGGGATCGGCCGGGCCGGTGCAGCGGGTGGTGACGAGGGCGCCCTGGGAGCGGAGGAGGCGGCGGAGAGCGTCGGCGGTGACGGCGGCGCGGGTCTCGCCGGGGAAGGCCAGTTCGATGGGCTCACCGGCCAGGGCATCGCTGTGCCCGTAGGCAGTGCCGCAGCGGAGGACGTCACGCACGAGGGCGGCGCCGGAGCCGTCGGCCAGGGTGATGTTGAGGAAACCGGGCCCGGAGACCTCGACGAGCTCGATGCCGGGCGCGGCAGCGAGGCGGGACCGGAGGATGCCGGCCACACCGAGGGCCGGGAGCCCGGCAGGGCGGGCGAGCTGGAGGGCGACCCCGGTCGCGTAGTCGCCGTGACCGGGCCGGGAGGCCGGCTTGACCACCACCCGCTCGGGCACGGACACGCGCAGCTCGCCGTCCGCGACGGCATGGCGCACGGTGCGCAGCACGGTCTGGGAGAGCTGGGTGGGGGTCACGCATCCAGCGTAGGGGAGGTGCGGGTGGTTCCGCGAACCGTTTCACAGGCCGGACGGGGAGGCGGGCGGGAACGGGCGGGGCGCAGCTGCTGTGATTCGCAGCACCGTGCAGCGCCGCGCCCGCCCGTCAGCCCGCCGGACGGGCGGAGGTCGCGCTGTCCCCGCCGGAGAGCTCACCGGCTGGCGGCTCCCCGGGGGACCGCTTCCCTCCGCACGCCAGCCGCCGGACGAGCCGGACGAGATCGGCCGGTTCGAAGGGCTTGGCGAGAAACGCGTCGACCCCGGCGGCCTGTCCGTCGTCGACCTCCTGCTGAGTGCAGGCACTGATGATCGCAACGGGCAGATGCCGGGTCCGCGGGTCCTCGTACAGCCGGGTGGCCGTACGTAATCCGTCGAGGCGGGGCATCACTACATCCAGGGTGACGACATCCGGACGCACGTCGTGAATGACGTCCAGACACTCGGCACCATCGGCCGCGGTCACGACCTCGAACCCTTCAAGTTCGAGGTTGACCCTGATCAGCTGCCGGATCACCTTGTTGTCGTCGACCACAAGGACCCGGGCGAACGAGCCAGGCACAACTCGAGAGTAGGTCGCGAGCTCCGCCCGCGTCCGGCTTTTCCCCACTTCCACCACCTGCGAGGGACCTTCGGCCGACTGGATGCGGCAAGCGCGACGGATGCGCTAGGGGAGCCCGGAGGGACTTGGTCCGGGGGCGCGGGAGGACGCGTGACGGGGTTGGCCCTCACCGGAGGGAAGCTGAGCAGTCCGGAGGCATATGGGACTGAAACGGCGAAAACCTGACAAAAATGAGCTACCCGACACCCACGGTGACGCCGCCCACCGGAGAGCCGACCCCGAGCCGGCAGCCGCCACCGGCAGGGCCCCCACCCCCGAAAGGCACGCCCCGATCCAACGGAAACAGGACCCGGCCAGGTCTCCCGCGAACCGCGTGACCGGACTCCCGGACCACCGAGCCGATGCCGACCGCCGACTGTCATCCCCGGGCGCACACGGCAACCCGCCCCCGGTCGGACGGGAGCTCGCGGAGGCGGGACGGGAGGGTCGGCAACCCTCCCCGCCTTCCCCACCCCGCGAAATGCCGTTCATGGGCACCCCGCTGGAGCTGGTAGGGTTCTACCCGTCGCCGCGAACGCGATCGACACGCCCCCGTAGCTCAGGGGATAGAGCAACGGCCTCCGGAGCCGTGTGCGCAGGTTCGAATCCTGCCGGGGGCACTTCCCAGGAAGTGCCTAAAGACCCCGCCACCAGCCAAGACGCTGAGTGCGGGGTCTTCGCGTATGTGCAGCCGGATGCCGCCGAAAGCAGCCCGATGACAGTGATCACGTTGTACTGGCGTAGTAGCCTGGGATGGCTTCCGCCCATGTCAGAACCCGGTTCCGACAGCTCATGAACTGGCCTCCCAGACAGGCCGAGAGCCCTGGATCTCTCCAGGGCTCTCGGATCATTGGGCGCCTCCGCCGTGTTACCTCTCCGTCGACTTCCTGGCGGTACGGAGGTCACGCGCGAGCGTGTAGACGGACGTCAGGAACATGAGGGCCCGCCTGCCACCCACAGCACGGACGCCCCTCCCGGGTACTCATATATGGCGCCGCTGAGAAGCATCGCGGCGACGAGGACTCCGAAGACTGAGATCAGCGTGCTGATGCGATTGGTCACGCACACATCTTCGGCGACAGCCACACGCGCGGACAGCCCGGCGTCGACGTGCAGAACCGGCCCTACGTCACTCCTCCTCCCCCAGACCACACATGATCCGGTCGTTCATCTCCTGCTCCTGGCCGTCGATGGAGACCTGCCGGGGCACGAAGGCGAGGTCCCGCGCCTGGCGCCACACCCGGTAGTACGAAGAGGACGCCACGAGGTTGCCGCGCTCGCTGGCGAAGATCCTGCCGTCCTCAGCCGTGCCGAACACGGCCACGTGATCACGGAGCATCCGGACCAGCGGCGGGGGGATGGGAACGATCCGGGCCTCTCCCTTCCTCGCGCTCCACGCCGCGCTGCGCAGTGCCTGCCGCGCCCGCGGGCATCCGCCGAGCACTGCTCTTTGCCTCAGCCTTCGAGTCAGAGCATAGGAGCGGTGCTGCCGACACCGAACTGCAGGCGTCGCAGGTGATTCCCACCGAATCCAAGCGGTGGATTGTTCGGTGATGCACGGGGCCCCGGGCGTCTCAGCTGCCTTGCACACTTCTGAGCAGGCCGTGTACCGCGGCGCGTAGCAGGGAGGCCGAGCCGCTGCCGTCGGCGTAGTCGATGACGGCTGTTTTGGCGTGCTGGGTGATGAAGCCCGTCGCGGCGTGCTTAGCGCAGCGGGTGGCCAATACGACTACATCCGCCTGGCGGGCCTTTTGCCGTAGTTGCGGACTACCCACACTGTCGTGAGCGAGGACAGTGTTGACTCCTGGGGCGAGTTGATGCAGCGCCTCGCCAACACGGTCCAAGACCCGCTGGTCAAGGGAGTACAGCAGCAGGTTGCGACCAGTCGCCTCCCGCAGGTCGGTTGCGGTCTCCTGTGCCTGTCCCTCGCCAGGCTGGTCCTGCCAATTCAGTTCGGTGCCGAGTTCCGCAGATAGGCGCCGTGCCATGGCGAGATCGGCGGGATCCAAGCGCCGTTGGTGCACGCTGAGCGGCAGCAGCAAAGCCAAGGCGAGAGATTCACGAGCACGGGGATCGGGGTGTGCCTCCATGACCAGTCTGTCGACGAAGTCCAGCGCGATTGCGGCCCGCTCGGGGGCGACCCAGCGTTCGCACGTGTCGGCGAGTTCCCCCAGCACTTGCCCGTAGACGGCGACGGAGGGCCCGGATCGCAGCACGATCTCGGTCAGCGCCTGCACGGCCAACAGGTCGCCCGGACCGAGCCAGTCGTAGGCCAGCGCACAGGTGATCAGAGCGCGGGCGCTGAGCGGTGCGGGCTGGTCGTAGCCGACGCTTTCGATGAAGGCACCCACGCAACGCCAGATTCTTGCCTGGCCCTCGTCGTGCAGTCCCTCCAACTGAGCGGCGATTTCTCGGTCGTCCAGGGCTGGTGAGGGCCAGGCTGTCCAGACCTCCTGCTCCAAGATGTCGTTCAGGCCGGTGAAGCCGTCGGCGATCGCGTGAATCAACTCCGGCCAAGAGTCGGGGACGTGCTCCGGCGTGACCGACTCGACGGCTTGCGAGAAAGGCGCAGACGTTGGCGCCTCCGCGATGTTGACTGCAGTACCAGTCTGGTGGGTGGGTGCCTCCTGCTGTGGAGTGCTTTGCGGATCGGCGAGGAGCGCCGCGGCTTGTCTAAGAACGGGTGGTAGGGCGTCGTCAGATGCGGAGTGCTCGATGGTGGTGAGTATGTTCCGAGTGCTCAGAGGATCTTCCCGGGTCACTGCGGCCAGCAGGAGGACCATGAGCGCCTCTATGGAGTAGGACTCCGCGCCCTCTTCGAAGGGAGCGAGGGCGAGGAGGCCCCGGTCGCGTAGCGCGTGTTGCGCAGCTGACAAGTCGCTGCGGTCTAGCGGTTCTTGCAGGCCGCAGGTGAAAGCAGCAGCGAGCACCGCCGCTTTCACTGGCCTGGGGGGATCTTGCCTCAAGACATCACTGAGGCCTGGGTAATCGAGTAGTTCTTGATCGAGGCCGAGCCGGGAGAGTCTTTTGATGTGCAGGTGGGCGAGGTTGGCGGCGGTGATGCCTCCTTGTCCGGCCAACTGGTCCAGGGCGGCTCGGGAGGCGGCTTGGCCACCGGCCGCCAGGGCTGCGTCGAACTCGGCCAGCAGCCGCCCCGTGGGTTTCGTTGCCCGCCACAGTCGCGGGGGACGACGAGCCAAGGTGTGCTGCATGAGCAAGGCCACGTCGGTCAGTCTCTGGCGGTAGCGGCGGTGCGGGTGTGTTTCCAGTCGGAAGGTTGTCCCTGCTCCGGCGAACTCCTGCACCGCTGCTTCGACTGGGTCGTTGGGATCCAGTGTGCTGGGGTGTGCGCCGGCACCAATGAGATGGGTCGGCCCGGCGAAGGCGGTGATGACGTTGCCAATGAGGGCTGCGTGTGCCTCGTCGCGGGTGATGACGTAGATCGCAAAGCGGTCCTGGGCCTGCTGGTAGCGCGGTAGTACGACAGGGATGTCGCTGCCGCTGCGGAGCAGGTCGACAAAGGGCCGGACCCGTGCGCCTTTCAGAGCGTCGGGATCCATATCTGGCCACGCGTCGTTGCCAGGACCGAAGAAGCACTGCAAAAAGGTTTCCAGGTGCTCAGTCGTCCAAACGGCGGAAGCCTGGCGCGCGGCGATCACTGCTGCTCCTTCCATCGCTGGGCGAGTTCCAGGCGTGCCTGGGCCGCGTCGCTTCCTCCCACCTTGTAGCTCACCGCCTCGTCGTTCTCCATCAGGCCGCGCACCGTGAAGTTCATGGACCCGGTGAGCAGCCAGTCCCTCCCGCAAATAGTCTTTTCGTGCACGGCGGGGTTCTGCACCATGCGCACGGCATGCTGCGAGGTCAAGCGGCGCAGACGCCCGAGGAATTGTGCATTGTGTGGGTCCGGACGGGTGACCACCGTCAGGGAGGCGCCGGCCGCCACGATCCGGGCGAGCAGGTCGGACAGAGAACAGGCGCTGGGAGGATTGTCGTCGAACAGGTCGTCGTACGTTCCCTGGCTGTTGTCCAAGATTTTGACGTCACTGATCCACGGCGAGACAAGCCACATCACGGGCCCGGGGCATACAAGTTCCCCGATCAGTGCCGTCGCCAGGATTGCGTCGGCGCGCACGCCGGTGTGTCCTCCTGTGCGTATGGGGCGCTCGAGTCGACTCACTGTGTCGCCTCCCGGATGTCCACCCGCACGCGCCACTGCTGGCCGTCGCGGCTCACTCCTTGCATCTCTCCGTACAGACGCAGGACGTCCCAGTCCACCGTCAAAGCTGGCACCCGGGCGATGGCGTCGGACAGAGCCGTCGCAGCGTTTGTGTCGGCTGTCAACTCCACGGCGGCATGCTGGGCTATCGCCGTTTGATAGCGCTGCTCCCAGCCCTCTTCGGTGACGTCGATGCGTGGCAGTTGCTCATCGTGCGCGGCGGCGGCCAGGAGGCGGTCCAAGACAGGTGGATGGTCGAGGTAGGGCTGATAATGCTGGAGGTGGTGGGTGCGGGCATCGCGGCCACGCGGCCACAGCAGGCTGAAGGCCTGGTCGGCCGACAGGCGCGGCCCGGGGCCAGTGGGCAGGCGCCCAGAGCCAACGGCATAGGCAATGACGCGGGCGTCGACTTCCACGCCCAAGCGACACTCCAGGTCCTGCCACCCCTCGATCAAAGCCAGTACGCTGGCGTCGGTGGTAGGACTGCTGCCAGGGCGGAGCAGTCGGGCGGACAACGCTGCCACCGCGCTGTGCCGCGGCGGACCGTCGAGCCTGCTCCAAGCCTCGCGGAGTTCGGTGAGCGCTTGGCTGGAGTGGGCGGCGGAGGTGTGGGCCCGCAGAACTGCCATGGCCCGTGCTGCGGCTCCGGTCGGTTCGGCCGTCACGTGGCGCAGGAGTCGGGTCACGGTTGTGTCGACGTACTCATAGTCGTTGGGGGTCAGAGCCGTCTCGACCAGACGCCAAAAACGCCGCGGATCCTCAGCATAATAGCGGGACAGTTGTTCGATTACACCTAGGCCGCCGATGGAGGTTTCGCTCAGCCACACCACGGCCGGATCCCCCTCCTTGGCTGCGGAGACCACGTCCACGATCAAGTCACCGTCCTGGGCGTCCGGACAGGCGCGGAGCGCTGCGGCGAGAATGGCCGCGGCCACGGTGTCTGTGTAGGCGCGCCGTGCGAGGTCGGCGCTGCGAATGGCAACATCCGAAGCCACCAGCAATTGTCCGGCCCGGTCCAGGGCGTCGATGACAGCCGGCAAGTCGCTGAGTTCGGTGAGCGTGGCAATGAGCCGTTCGTTGCTGTGGACGGGCTGGCCTGTGGGCTCGTCGCGGTAGAGCACACTGAGTATTTCCGCCAGGTCGTTGCGCCAACTGCCGTCGGCCAGACTTGAGCGGATCGACGACGGGTCGGGAGCGTCGTCGCCCAGGCCTCGCAGAGAAAACGACGTCAGATACACCAGCGCCAGCCAGCCGCGCTGGAACTGGTTGGTCACCTTACCCAGCGCAGGATCGTCCGCCACCGCCTGGAAATAGGCCAGGGTGCGCCACGGGGGCGACGTGAGGTAGCGCGCCACCTCGGGATGCGTGGTGTCCAGTGGGGCGATGGTAAAGGAGGCTGCGTCCACGTTCAGTCGGAAGCCGAGCGCCCCCGGTTTTCCGTTGTGGGTATAGCGCACGGTACGGGAGTCCGTGGTGCCTGCGTCGTAGCTCACCTCAAAGCGCGAGCCGGCAGTCATGCGGCGCACCTCGATCGGATTGCCCGCAGCGTGCAGGGCGAAGCCGACAGAGGTAATGCGGTGTTCCCACGACGAGGGGCGGGGAACGTCACCTGGCAGGGGTTGAGCGCCAGCATCGACCACGATCTGTGAGCCCCACAGAGGAAATCCCTGTGACCGGTCGGCGACCTCCTTGGGAGGCTCGCTGAGTTGCAGACGATGCGGGCGCAGTACGACCAGACCTGCCGGGTCCTGCCCCAGGGGGAACCAGCGGCCTTCGAGCGTCGGGCCCGGTACAAGGCTGTCGTCCAGTTCCAGGGTGTCCTGGCCGGTTGGAGGTATGGGCAGCCAGGTGCGGTGGTCGTCGCGCTGGTAGCCATAGCGGCGGCTGACCCTGCCGGGTACGGCTTCCCTCAGGGCCCTGGCGATCGGCAGCAGTTCGTCGGTGCTGTCACTGTCGCCGCTGCGGCCAGTAGTGCGCGAAGCGAACGGAAGGATCAGCCCGACCTCGGGCACGTTGAGCGGATCGAACAGCGTCCGTGTCACAAACTCCGGCAACATGGCACCGGGCTCGGCGCCGAAATCCTTCTCCTGGAGGGTCTGCCAGTTGTTCTTGAGGCGGCGTACCGCGGTGGGAACCACGCTGAGCAACAAAGAGCGCGGCTCCTCCCAGAGCAAGGCTTGCGCTTCGTCGGCGCTCAACTGCAAGGCCACTTTGAGATGACGTGCCAACTCGTCCCGGAGAGCAGTAGTGGTCAAGAGGCTCTCCAAGACCTGCGCCAAGCTCAGACGGGCAGCTTCGTCCTGGCTGTGACTCGTCCCCCGCGGTGCGGTCAGCAGTCTCCTAGGATCGGCCCACGGATGGCGGGAGCGCAGTTTGCTCCCTGCCCAGTCGAGCAGTGACTGCGCTCCTTGGATCTTGATAACAAAGCGGTTGTTGACCGGAAGATGGCGTGCTGGCACTTCTGGCTGGAACAGCATCTCGTAGGCCTGGTAGGCCAACCGGTCCCGGCCGTAGTCGGACAGAGTGATCACCGTCACGGGGCGCATGGCTCGCTGCCGACCGGCCCGGCCGCGTCGCTGGATGAAGGCCGCCGCGTCGTGGGGAGCTTTGTGTTGGAGTACCAACCCAACGCGCGGGTCATTGAAACCGACCTCGAGCGATGCGGTCGCCACCGTCAGATTGGCCTGTAGATCGACACCCACGTCCTGGGAGGATGTGCGCGCTATCCGCAGGGCATGGTTGCCAGCCCCCGGAGCGAGGACATGGCCGATCTTTTCCATCAAGTCCCACGATTGGCCGTCGCGGTAACGGGGTTGGTGATGGGCGCGGGCTGAAGCGCGCAACGCGGCCAGGGCTGGTTTCCGGCGTTGTCCGTAGCGGTTCTGCCCTCCTTCAGCGTCCCGCAAGTCGTCGTAGAAGCGGTTGGTGACATCCAGGTCGTCGGTGAACAAGAACCCGGTGGCCCCGTATAGTGCGGCGTCTTCTTCCGGGTCGAGCATGCGTCCAAAGAGCATGGCGGTTTGGATGGAGGTCGACAGCAGACTGCTGCCGGCGATCGGATCGCCGCGCAACGCAAGCGCGTACTCGCGCCCCTCCTCATCCATGCTGTCGTCGGCGGGTTGGATGTACTCGACGTGGCCGTCGCGCAGCCCCACCAGGCGGGCGAAGAACGTACGGGCGTCACGCAGGGTGGCGCTCAGACCGACGAAAGCCACCGGCTTGCGGACGGCCTGCTGCCAGCGACGCAGCAGCAAAGCAGTCTGGGCTCCGTGAATCCCGGAATAGGTGTGGACCTCATCAAGCAGAACCAGAGACGGAACCGCGCCTCCCTGCCAGCCCAGCAGTCGGCTTAGCCCGCCTCCGGCACTGTTCAGGTTGAGCATTTCGGTCGTGGTGAAAAGCAGGTCAGGGGGCACGTCTTGCTGGGATTGACGGGTCAGGGCAAGGCTGCCCTCCGGAATGCTGGCCCGGCAGGCAAGGCAGACCAGTCGCTCCCTATTGCCTCGACGGTCAAGATCACGCCAGAGGAGTTCACCACGCTCACACGCGGGACAGGTCAAGTAGGGGCAGATGGCACCGTCTCGAGTCCGCTTCCAGGCAGTGCGGCCGCTTGCCCCAGGCTTGAGCCGGTCGTCCTCATGGTGGTAGGGCGTGTCTCCGTAGAGAGCCCCTAGTCGAAACGGTCGGCGCCCGGAGCCCTGCAGGGTGGGCTCCAGCGAGCGGGCAGTGCTCAGCGCCTCCCGCAACTGATCGCGCAGCAATTCCTTGCGCGGATACAGCGCCAGCGTGTGCAGACGGAAACTATTCGGTCGAGCACGCTCCGCCATGGCGGCGAAAGCCGGCAGGTAGAAAGACAGCGTCTTGCCGCTACCGGTACCAGCCCCCACGATGACACCGCTGGTGCGCGGACGTTGCAGCGCACTGGTCACCGCCGCGGTGGCGTCGACCTGAAAGCGGGCCAGGTTACGAGGACCAATGTGGGCCTGGGCCACGAGGTGCTGAAGGCGGCCCCAGCCAGCCAGGGTGGTGAACTCCTTCAACGCGGTCGCGGCGGAGATATTGCGCTGGGGGTAACGGCGCGGCGCGGTGTGCAGGCGGTAGTCGGCCACGAGTCGCTTACCGCTCTGCCACCACTGCGCCGCCTCATCTCGGGCCTGCCAGGGGAAGAGTTGCCGCAACTGTGCTGCCAGACGGACGGTTTCGACCATTCGCGTGCGATATTGCGGGGGCGAGGTGTCCGGCACCTTGAACAGCCAGGCGCGATCGCGAAATTCATACAGCAGGTCTTCGCTCGATATGCCTGCCGCCTCCCGCGGGGCGTCGGGCAGGCAGAGATCGATGGCCTCAAGGACTTCGCTCTCGGTCAGGGCACCATCGGTGATGCCCCAGGACACAAGGGGCAATTCGAGGTCCTCGAGCACGTTGAGAACGTGGTTGTAGAAACGGGCACGGGACGGTGTGATCACGTGCGCCTCCTGCGGACTTCCAGGTCGGCATCGAGATGGACACGACGCAGCAGCGCGATCTCCTCGTCCGTGATGTCGCTGAGCAGCAGGGCGGCGCCGGAGGCCAGTCGGTCCAGGAGCTTCTGCAGTCCTTCCGGCGGCGGTGGCGCGCTGTCGAGCAGTTCAGACAGTTCGGCGTGTGCGTTGGCGAACAGGGTGATCACGGCTGCGTCGACGTCGGCGCGAGCAGTTTTGATGAGGTCCTGGTGCAGTGCTTTGGCCCGTGCCTGGTCCTGTAGGGAGAGCATGGCCTCTCGCGCCGTCTGCAAGGCCGCCAGTTGGGCTTGCGTCCATTGCCGCCATACTTCCTGGCTGTCATGGGCTATGCGATCAATGACCTTTTGCACCGCTGTCGAGGCCCTGGTGAAGGCCGCGTTGGGAGGGAGTCCGCCCTGGCACTGGCGGGTGAACGCTGCTAGACCCGTGTCGAGCCCGGAGAGGTCGATGTCGCCGGCAGTCGGCTGGGCCATCAAGGAGCGGGCGATGCGGAGGCGTCGCTGCAGGGCCATCAACTGGTTGTGCAGGACGCTGATGCGTTCGCTGATGCGCCGGGCTTCCTCCTCTCCCTTCTCCCCCTCGTTGAGTCGGCGTGCCTCCGCCTGCAGGCGCTCGGCCTTTTGCAGCACGGACAGGGGCGCGCTCATCGGTCCTCCTCCTGTGCGCTCAGCGACCGCCACTCGGCCAAAAGTTCCTGGACACCCTTGGCCGCCTCATCGCCATGGGAGTTGGTGCGGGATGCCGCATGCTCCAAAGCGGTGGTCAGCCATGCATCGCTGGCCTGCAGCAGGGCACGAACCACCTGGGGGGCGACCCCTCGATCACGCACGGCCGCCGTGACGCGCGCCGCGTCGGAAGCCCCCGTTTCCTCCGCCCGCAGGAGATCGTCCTCAAGTTGGTTCAGGATCTTCCAGTCGACGTCCTGCGCCCGCGACAGAAGGTCGGTGATACCCGCCCGCGTGGCCAGGGGCATCGGGATACTGGCGTCCTCGGCCGCAAGGAGCGCATCGCGCACGGCGGCCAGGACCTGCGCCCCGGTCGTGCCTCGCGGATGGTGCCGTCGAGTGTCATCCAACTGCCGACGCAGTGACGCATTCTGCGCATTCACCAGGTCCGTCCAGTTGGCGAAGGACTTGACGGCCTTCTTCACCCACTCCGGTACGTCCGATCCTGTCACCTGCCAGTCCCACTGTGCTGTCGCTCGGCGCAGCAGTGGCAGCGCCCTCGCGGCGTCGATTAGCCGGGGCTTCCCGTCGCCTTGGGCCACGCCCAAGGCGTCGCGGAGCCGCTCGACGAGGGGGGTCCTGTGCCGAAGGTGGCCCTCCAGGGTCCGGTTCCACGCCTCATCGCGCGATGCGGCGTCCCCGCGCGCCCAGGAGCGCCCGTCGGCGAATACGGCGGCAAGCAGTTCGGCCTCGTCCATGCCGGGCCACGCCAGCCCGGCCAAAGCGGCGCCGATCAGGGATGCGCGCAGTCCGAGGACCAAGTCGTCATCGGTGATCTGCAGGTTCTTCTGCAAGGCGGTGGTCAGCGACGCTGTGTAGCGGTCGGATTCTGTGCTCAGCCGGCGTACATGTTCGGCCCGCTGGGCGGGCTTCCCGTTCTTCAGCAGCAGCACGCTGCGCAGGTAACGGCTATTGCGTGCGGTTCGCTTGAACCGGATCGGCGCTGTGTCCGCGCCCTGCACGTTCTCCGTTGCGCCTTCGATCGAGACGACACGAGCATTGGAAGGCCAGGCTGCGCGGATCGTCGTCTGTGACTGTTCCCGCATCAAAGGATTGACCCAGCGATAGCGCTGCGCGACGGCGGTGGCGATGACGGTGCGCAACTCGCTGGCCACGGCCTGCTGCAGTACCTGTTCTCGCGTGAGCCAGCCGTCCACCGCATTGACCTTGGCCTGCAAAGACGGAAGGAGTTTGTCCGTGGTAAAAGGTTCCGTTTTAGTCCTCTGCTTGGCCGGCTCCGGCTGCCGAGGTATTACGCTGGCCCCGGAGAAGGTACGGGCTTCCAGGGCAAAGGCTTCTAGGACTGCGGACGGCAGCGCGCCGGCCTGGTCGGGGGCTCCGCCCCAGAACTCCAAGACGATCTTCCGGCGGGCGGCGTCGAGAGGGTCCTCTGTCTCTACGACTTCCTGTACGCCGGTGGAGAGCGGCTCGTCGATGTCTGCAGTGGGGAACTGCGTGCGGAAACGGGCGTCAGGGAAGGTGCCGTCTTTGAGTGCGCCGGCATGCTCGACCAGGACAGGACGGATCACGCTGCCGAGCACGGTGCGCGGGACGAACGCATAGGGGTCGTTGCGCGGAGCCGTCGCGTGGATAGTCCGGACCAGGGCCGAGGAGTTAAACGGATACAGACCGAAGCCCTCGGAGGTGGCCCCGAATTGCTCATGGCATCGGGAGACCAGGGAGCACGTCTCACAGGGATTCGGCACCTGCCGCTCGCCCGCGTTCTCCAGGGCGTCCCGCCCGACCCGGGCGGCGTTGAGATAACGTCCGACGAAAGAGGTGATCTCGGATTCGCCCCGGTCGTCCCTGGTGAAGGGGACGTTGAGGTTGTAGACGTAGCCGGCGGTGGCCCGCACACGGGTGAGTGCGGTCTCCGGGAGGTCGCTGAAATAGCCCGTGGTAACCGCCATGAGGGTGCGGATCGGGGCCAGAGTGGTGCTGCCGTAGCGGTTGGCCGCCTCTATGACCGCATCGAGGAGGTCTCTCTGCACGCCTTGGATCAGCGCGAAGTCCTCGATGAGCAGGATGATCTCTTTGTCCTTGCGGGCGTACTCGCGCCGCACCTGCAGCATGGCGTCCTGCAGGCGGCCGGCTCCCAGGCTCGCCACACGTTTGACAGCTGCTTCCAGATGCTGGTTCAGCAGGTCGACAGCGGCCTGCTGCAGTTGTGTGCTGCCGGAGATCGCACTGATCAGCTTGATCGTGACTTGGGCGGCGCGGTGGAGATCCAGCAGGTCGGTGGGGAGGTCTTCCATGGTGAATGCCATCGGGCGATCGGGCTCACCGTCTGCGCGGTCCTGCAGCAGTTGTTCCGCCAGTCGGGGAATGAATTTTCCCTGTCCGAGCATGAAGGCGCTCACGTGGGGGTCTTGCAGGACGACCGTCAAGCCGCGGGGACCGGAAAGCGGACGGGCGTGCTGAGGTACGTCACGGGCCGTCGTGGCGGCCAGGGCCTCGCTGAGGGCGTTCACCAGGCGCCTGCTCAGAGTGGCCGCGTCCACGCCGTCGGTGAACCGGTGGATGTCGGCGCGCAACTGAGCAAGCGCGCCACTGTCCGCGTCAGCGAGGAGGGCGTCGATCACAGCGCGCAGGCTGGTCTTGGCCTTCTCCAGATAGATGATCTTGTACTTGTCCGAGGCGGGCAGGTTCTCTCGCACCCAACGCACCAGGTGCGACTTTCCGGTCCCGGAGTCACCGACGACCGGCAACAGGAGCGCGCCGGTGTCGGACTGCAGCGACAGAAAGTCCTTCAGCACGGTCTTCTCGTCAATGAGAGGACCGTCGGAGACGATGGCACGCCCGTCCAGGCCGGCCCGGCGAATGCGCAACGGCGCATGCGTGGCGAGGAAGACCGCACGAGAGGGACTGACCGCCTCGGTATTGATCGTCGCGGCCGCGGTTTCGGGCGTCCAGCACAGGAAGCCGCGGAAGTCAGCCATGCTGGTCCTCCGAGATGACGATGTCGGACACGTAGTGCGACGGGCGGTCGGGGTCATGAAGGGTCAAGACGCGCTGTGCGTCGGCGTCCTGCTGCAGGATGAGCCAGCCCTCGTCTTCGCCTCGCAGCAGAGCGTAGGACAAGGCCGGCCCTGCTGACTGAGCGCCCGGGTCGCGGATGCTCAGGGCGTTGGCGTAGTCCCCACCCGGCAGGATCGGCAGGGCACTGCGCAGGGTTCGGGCAGCATCGACGGCGTTGACTCGTTCCCCGACGGCCCACAGCCTTTGCACCGACTGCTTGACGGCCGCTGTGCAGTCCGGCAGCAG
Source organism: Streptomyces sp. MNU89 (assembly GCF_020982505.1). Classification (NCBI taxonomy): domain Bacteria; kingdom Bacillati; phylum Actinomycetota; class Actinomycetes; order Kitasatosporales; family Streptomycetaceae; genus Streptomyces; species Streptomyces sp. MNU89. The sequence continues at coordinate 2,377,822 of NZ_JAJKLL010000001.1, forward strand.
GGGGCCCTTTCCGCTGCTGGACAGCAAGGGGGCAGCGGCCAGGCCCAGGGCCGGCGCCCAGTGCACGAAACGGTTCCAGCGCGTGTCGTTTCGCGACGCAGTCCCCGCTTCAGGATTGAGGTCGATGGACTGCTCGCGTTGGGCGAGCTCCCAGGTGGCCGGCTCATCGAGAGGATCCCGGGAAAGAAACCACACGAGAATGCGGGTGAGGTCGCGCGAACCGGTCTGCCCTGCATCGTCGGCCAGTCCGGCATTGAGTTCACCAGCCAGGACAGCCTGGCGCAGGGCACAACTGAAAGAGGAGAAGTCCGTGCCGTCGAGGTCGCTGGCGTGTCCGGCGAGCGAGAGCCGGTCTTCGTCAACGGTGACCATCTGCAACTCGCGCAGGCTGCGCAGGGCTCGGTCGAAGGTCTTGTTCTCCTTGCCCTCGGTCAGGGAGGGAGGAGCCAGAAGAGCCCGCGCACGATCCGTCGGCAGCGGCTTTCGCTCTGCGGCAAGAAGACGAACGACGGCCCACATAAAAGGTGGTATCGAAGATTCCGCAAGCAACAGGGCCACTAGAACGACTCCAAGGCAGTGCGCACCCACAAGTGGGCGCGGTGGATTGCAACAAGTGGGGTGCCGGGGCGATCCGGGTGCGCCAAAGACCGTGGGTGCAGCAGGTACGTTACATCCTGGGAATCGAACCGCATCGCCAAATCGTCTCCCATGTGGGAGGCGGAAGAGTCGAGCAGCCAGACCATCGGGTTGGTGTAGCGGCCCAGGAGGTCCTCGTCCCTGTCCAGGATGAGGGGGTGGGGGCGCACGTCGCGTTGTAGCCGTCGAGTGGCGAGGCGGGCAAGCCCCGGACCGCCAACCACCGACATCCCCCGCACGGCCAGCCGCTCAAGCAGTTCGGGCATCAGGTCGTTGAACTCCTGCTCGGTTTCCCAGTAGATGGAAAGGCACGGCAAGTCACGGCGGAACCGCTCCAGGGGGTCCCCGCGTCGGCTCGGCCACGACGGCACGGCAGGCCAGGGCTCGACCGCGAGCCGGTAGTAGCCCTCCGGGGCGATCCGCGGCGGGCCCTGTTTACGGCAGGGCGGGCACCCGCGGCAGGTGACTCCCGTGGTCAGAACGCCTCCGCGGTAAGGCACGCGGTAGTGGTCGGCCAGTGCCTCGCCCCAGCAGCGGTCGCTGCGCAGGATCCTTCGCAGTCGGCCGGCGGCGTCACGTTGGTCGTTGATGATCAACTGGCGGACCTCATTGAAACGCTGCAGGAAGTAGGCGCGGTCGTTGGTCTGCCCATCCGCGAGGAAGACGTCGAACTGTTTCCCTAGGGACGTGTAGAACGCGTCGAGGCGTTCTTGCCAAGCCGCGTCGGTTTCCCTCTCGCCACGCTGTGGCGGTTCGGGGATGGTCACCTTGATGAGGCCGGCTCTGACCATGAAGTTGAGGATGCGTTCATTCCAGCTACGGTGCCGGCCAAAACCTTCGGGCATGTCGGCAGGCAGGGCTTCGAGGCTGAGCCGGTGGGCGCCGCTGTCGGTGGGAGTGCGCCCCACCCACATGGCCCGCCACCGGGCCCAGGCACGCTCGGCCGTCAATTGCGGGCTGCGGTTGAAGCTTTCGGCCAGTGCCTCGTCCCTGGGAGCGGTGGCCATGTAGGCGATGCAGGGATGTCCGTCACGCCCGGCGCGGCCAACCTCCTGGTAGTAGCGGTCCGTGGTTTCCGGGAGACAGGCGTGGACCACGGTACGCACGTCGGCAAGGTCAACTCCCAGACCGAAGGCCGAGGTCCCAACGACCACGTCGAAACGCGTGGGCTCAGGCCCGGCCGGGGTCGAACCCGCCCAGCCTTCGAGAGCCTGCCGCCGCTGGTCGTCGGTGGACTTTCCGGTGACCTGGGTGACGCGGCGGAAGCCGGCCTGGCGAAGCCGTTCAGCCCAGTCGGCGGCGTCCTTGACTCGAGTAGTGTAAAGCGCTAGGGGCCGAGGCAGCATGGCGACTGCCTCGATGACAGCTTGGTTCCGGCTCTGCTCGTCGGGGCAGGTGTCGACGTAGTAGCTGGGCTCGTGCCGCAGTTGGGAGGCCCACACCACCTGAGCCTGCCCTTCCTCAGCGAACAACTGCTCCAGAAGGCTGACCTGCTGGAGAGTGAGAGTGGCACTCATCGCCACAGTCACCGGCGCCTGCTCCTGGGGGGCCTTACGCAGCCAGGTACGCCGGTGGCTGGCCATCGTCTGGAATTCGGGCCGAAAGCCGGTGCCCCACTGCTCGACCAGGTGCGCCTCGTCAATGACGAAGTACTGCAGCAGTCCGGCTTCGGCTGCGTCCTCCAGGGGTTTCTTCAGCGCCGTCACCACCGCTTCGGGGGATGCGAACAGCAAGCGTTGGCGACCGGTGCGGACGTCGTCGCATATCTGCCGCTTGACCTCTTCCGGCATGCCGCCGGTGTAGGCGTAACGGCCGGTCGGGCTCCGTCTACCCTGCCGTTCAAGGGTGGCTTGCGTTCTAGCTTCCATGTCCAGGGCAAGAATGACGGTGGGGACGACCACGACGGACACTCCTCCGCGAGCGCCGGCCAACAGGGCCGAAGCCTGGGCCACCGCGGTCTTGCCGTGTCCGGTGGGCAGGCAGACGATCGTCGTGCTGCCGGCAGGAGCCAGGGCAACGTCTCGCGCGGCTTGTTGCTGCCCGACGGAGACGTACTCCTGGTAGCCGAGGGCTTCTGTCCAATAGGGGTCGGCCGGCCGGGGTTCGAGGTGTCGCCGATGCGGTGAGTCCACCCCGAGGTAGACCTGCTTCAGGTCCTCCCGTGCGCTTTCTTGTGCTTCGGACGTGAACTCCCGCGGGTGCCATGGCAGGGCGAAGACCCGCATTCCCCGTGTGGTCGGCAATGTCCGGCACGCCATCTGTTCCCACTGTTCGCGGCTGGGCAACGCGGGATCCAGGGGTACCTCCAGTCCAGCGTTGTTTCCCCGGACGGCGGCCTCCAGCAGTACCTGCCGGGTGAGGGCTGCGATGTCGCGCCAGCCGACCGCGTCTGCGCGACGCGCGGCCCGGCTGGCCAAGGCGTCTCCCAGTCGCCGCAGGGTGCCGGTGGCTGTCGTCGTCGGCACTTGGGGCCAGGCCGTAAACAGTTCCTGGGCGTGCGCCCACAGATCACCCATCCTGCTTCACCGTTCGGTAGCCCCCGCGCACGATGCAGGTGGCGGCGACCACGCGTATCGAAGGGCGGCTGAGTGCCTCCGTCAGATCCCGACCCACGGTCACGTCCAGCAGGTAGCTTTCAGTGTCGCCCAGCAGGTGGCCGGCTGCACTGCGTGCCTGCGCCTGCGCGGTCGCGATCGCGAGTTGCTGTCGTGACTGCTCTTGCGCCTTAGCGCACTTGCTCATCAGGTCGGTTGCCTGGACGAGGTGGGCACGGGCCACCCCCTCGGCTGCTTCTGCTGCCTGCCGGTATTCCTGCGAACCTCCGAACACGGCGATCAGTTCGCCGTGGTTCTTGACGTTGTAGTTCTGATCTCCTCGCCTGCCGTAGGGAGCGTCCAGCCAGGCGCAGGCCTTGGGATCGGTCAGAGCGATACGATGCCCGGCTGGCACCCACACCTTGCGGGTAAAAGGGGGAAGCAGGCGGTCAGCCTGGCGTCGCAGGGCTCGCCCGGCCTCGGGCACATCGGCGACTCGCCGCAGAGCGGCACTGATATCGGCTTCCACGAGGTACTCGAGCCCGAAGTAGGCTTCATCTCCTGCGCGGCAGGTCGGGTCAAAGCGCCGGAAGGCCGTCGCCTGACCGCGTTCGTCGGCGAAGACGATGTCGGCGAGCATGTCCACAAACGGATTACCCGAGCGGAAGAGCCGAGTTCCGGGCGCACGCAGAGCGGTGGAGCGGTTGAAGACACCTTGGGCCATGTGGGGATGAATGCGTTCGGCGGCTGCCTTGTAGCGCCGTGGGTCGATCAGTGGACGCGAGGACGCAACGTCGAACCGGTCACGCTGGTGGTCGGCGACGGTGCGTGTGTCATGCCGAAAGCGCAGCCCGCCACTGCTTTCATCGGCGTAGTGCATCAGGCTCTCGCGCAAGCGGCGCCAGTCCTGCTCCAGACGATCGAGCGCGCTCGTCGTCTGACGGGCCTGTTCAGACGTCTCGTGTATGGACTCCAGCATGTCCATGGTGTCGATGTCCCGCTTGGCCTGGCGCAATTCCTCGCGCACGCTGGGTGCCAGGGTCGTCAGCCCCACGGGACCGTCGTCGATGGCCTGGCGCCACACGCGGCTCAGCCCTTCAGCGATGGTGTCCTGCAGGGTCGATACGGACGCGGTGAACAGGTCGTATCCGTCGTGGAGTAGTCCGGCCCAAGCCCCGCAGAACGCCTCGTTTCCTTCACAGTCGCCGATGCGGAACTGCTGCGCCGGTCGGTTCTGCCGCAGCGATTCCACCCCCCGGTAGCGATCCACCCGTCCGATTCGCTGTTCCAGGCGGTTAGGGGACCACGGCAGCCTCACGTGTACCACCACGTCTGCAACTTGCAAATTCAACCCGTCCTCAGCCGAGGCGTCAGCAACGAGCACCTGGCGCAGGGCGGCGTTCTGCTGAGTACGCCAGGTCTGCACGGCCTGCTCGCAGGCGTCCGCGCTGGTGGCTGTGGTGTGCAGACCCACCACGGCATCGGGGGCCTGGGCGCTGAGCGCCGCTGCTACCTGGGCGGCCAAGGTTCCCGGGCCGCAGAAGATCACCGCCCTGGTTCCGGGACGCACTACCGACAGCAATGCCTTCGCCAGGACGGTGGGTGCAGCGGTGAGAGGCAAGTCAGCGTACTGCTTGGTGTAGGTCTCCCCCAGCTCGCTTTCGCGGGAAAGGGTTGTCGGTGCCGCGAGCAGGAGTCGTTCCTGCTCGGTCAGTCCGGCTCGGTCGGCGGCTTCCCGATCCTGCTGTGTGCGCCAACGCAGCGCACACAGCAGATCTTCCATCAGGCCGCCGGCGCGAGAGGCAAGCACCGCCAGCGCCATGGCGTAGGCCGTGTGCTGAGTGTCGTCGGCCGCGGTGTCCAGCAAGTGGTCGGCGATGAGCGTGCGCCACTCCAGCAGCAGCGCCTGACCGAGGTGGTGCTCGCCGAAATCCACCGCGAGCAGGCGCGGACGTGTGCGTCCTCTCACTTCATAAGGCACAAGCTCCATCTCTTCGTCATCGCGCAGCACGGAGGCGCGGCGGTGGCGGATGACCCGTCGGTGCAAACGATAGGTCTCGCTGAGGTGAGCCCTCAAAGCCTCGACCCTCAGGACCAATTCAGGGGCCCGATCCTCGTCGGCCAGTTCCGCATCGTCAGTGAGGAGAGCCAGCACGTCGGTGGCCAACGCCTCAAAACGCTCGTCGATCGGCAGGAGTCCCCGCAGACTGTCGATGGTCATCGGCAGCAGCGTGGGGAAATAGGCGTCCAACTGGAACACGCCGTCGGCGAGGTCCTTACGCCGCCGGTAGCGCTCCTCGAAGGAGGCACGGTCATCCCAGCGGTACAGGTTTTCATCCAACAGATGCAGCAGACCCAGATGAGTGACGTAGTGAGAGTTCACTGGGGTGGCCGACAGCAGCAGCAGGCGTGTGGCGGTGTGGGCGATGCCGCACAGTTCACGGTAGGGCGATTGCGTCGGCTCCGTGATATAGCGGACGAGGAGATGCGCCTCATCGACGACAAGCAGGTCGGCGTCGCGATAGCTCGCCCACTTGTGCGGCGTGTCATGGGCGGTGAAGGTGACGCGCGCCTCAGGGAAGTCATCGATGAAGAACTTCTCGAGCATTTCGCTACGCCACTGCCTCACCAAGGGCGCTGGTGCCATCACGACAACACGCGCGTGAGGATTGTCGATCAAGGTCTGACGAATGACGTAGCCGACCTGGATAGTTTTTCCCAGTCCGACCTCGTCGGTCAACAAGTAGCGCTGCACCGGGTCGGACAGGACGGTCAAAGCGGCCTGCACCTGGTGGGGGTAGATTTCCACCGCAGAAGACAGCAGGGCCGGAATGCTTCCACTGGCCCCCCGCTGAGCAATGAGACTGTGCAGCATGGGCAGGCGGGCATCGTGGAAGTAACCAGACTCGTTCCCGCCGGCTCCCAGGGTCGCGACCGGATTCTTTACAGGCCGGTCCCAGCGCACGTGCAACTCCGCTGCTCGAACCGGCAGGTGCACGTCCGGATGGTTGGGGAACTGCACGTAGAACACACCTGGGTCACTCCCCCGCACCCGCCCCACGATCCACACGCCGGTGCTGGGATCACGCCGGTAAACCCGGGTCTCCTCCGGCAAAGACACCTGCGTGCACATACGCGCAGCGATGCGCTCGGTGTGGGCAACGGGCTCCGCTATCGACTCAAAGAAATCAACCTGGACACTCTCCCCCACAACTGCCGCGACTCGCCCCACCCCCGGAGAACCGGCAAAGCGGACAAAATCCCCCACCCTCAGCCTTGACATTACACTTCCTTTACAAGGCGTTCACATCCAGCCGATTGAAGCCTAAACCGCACCACCGACAATTGCGGGGTTGAGTACCGCTCCGCGGCGAGCGTCAGGGACGAAGTTCCTGATCACCGCTGCAGGTTCGCCCCGCCCTCCCACCTTCCCACCAGGCGACTTGCACCTGCCCACCGTTCCCAAGCCGGCCCCCTCAGGGCACTGTGGGTGAGTTCGCGATCACAATGATCTTCAACTTTCATAGTGCATGCAGTTGGTCCGGTCAATGCGGCACACGTGAGCGAGTGCTCGGACTTCGAGGCAACGAGCGCGAGAGCCGTGCGGTAAAGCTGGGGTGCCGCTGAAGCCGGGCGAGAAGGCTACTGTCCGCACCGCTGCGTTGCAGGTGGACAAGAGGCGGTGGGTGGGGGTGGCGCCCAGACCAACCCCTTCGGCGGGGATGTCTGCCGTCACCGGGTCCAGTTGCGCTGAAGAACGCGCAGACACGCACGGTCCGCCGGGGCGTGCCTGGGATAAGAACCGCGACAGTCCTACCGGCGCAAAGGAACACCCACGGTCTCTTCGACCTACTCTGGCGCGCCCTCGTCTCGGTACTTGCCGCGGGGGACACTGCCCCTGGATGCGTGCGCCACAACCTCCAACTCCTCGACCACGCGGCGTTCGCCCTGTTCGGCACCCGGGCATACAGCAGCCCACCGCTGCGGAGGACAGCGGGCAGGAGATGCAGTGCAGTCGGTTCGCCGTGCCCGACAGGGCACGGCGAACGCAATTGCGGTTGATCAGCTGCGTACGGTGCGAACCAGCAGGTCGGTGAGCAGGCGGACGTCGTTGGGAGTGTTCTGCAGGCCGTTCCAGCGACGCTGCTCGCCGTCGGCGAAGCGCCACATGCCGGAGGTCCAGGCGGTGATCGGCAGCAGGCCCAGGACGGCGTTGCGAACCGCGTCGCAGTCTACGTCTTCGGCAGGCATACCGTCGGTGAGGCTGTCCATAACGAAGCCCATGGCCTGGATGCCGGCGCCGTGGGTGAGCCGGGACTGGCGGGGCGGGAGTTTCCAGGCGTCGCTGAAGGTTTCCTTGACGATGGTCCAGAAGGAGCGCAGGTGCAGCAGCATGCGGTCGACGTCACCGGAGCCGTCTTCGGGGTTGCGGTACTGGTAGAGAGCGCCCTCAAAGAGGCTGTGCTCCAGCATGCGGAGAATGGCAGTGTCTTTGATGTTGCCGTTGGGTGAGGTGGGGCTGGCGATGCGGCCGTAGAAGGGGCCCTGGCCGTCGGTGTTGAGGCGGGTCATCAACTGCGCGGGCAGGCGCTTCCGGGCGTAGGTGGGCGGGAGGTGGCCGCTGGTCTCGGGCAAGAGCTCGTGGATGAGGCCCTTGGGTAGCGGCTTGGTGGAGTTGACCAGGATGAACTGGGAGCGCTGGTCGTCGTGGTTGTCGGCGATGAACCCGACGGCAGCGACGGGGAATTCAACCAAGTCGGCGTCGCGGATGGCGGCGCTGCGTTGCTGGCCGTCGACAATCAGGGCGGGCTTGTCCTCGTCGGTAAGGGACTCGTCGACAGGGATCACCAGCTCGCCGGGGACGGAGTAGTCGACACCGGCAGCCCGCCGCGCCCCGCTCTCGAATCTGACGCTTTCGTCGAAGGCCAGGACCAGGGCGTTGGGGAGCATGGCGTTGTCGGACTCGAGGTAGCGGCGGATGCCGCGGATGTGGCTGAGGACCTCGGGGCGCTGGTAGCCCTGGAGGTTGCTGTCGCCGTCGCGGCGCACACGGGAGACCGCGGCGAAGCTGTGAAGTTTCTTGCCGTCGATGGCGAAGCAGTAGATCTTTCTGTCACCCTGACGGATCTCGAGCGCCGGGAGCCTGAGTTCGTATCGGTCGGCCATTGCATCTCCAGACATGTCAAAAGAAAAAGTGGGGGTTCACCCGAAGGTGAGGGAGCGCATTTTGGCCTCGAGCACGGTCAGATTATGGAATCCTCGGCGCTTGTTCCGCTCGGTTCCCCGGAATATTGCGATCTCGATGCCGTGTTTCTTGCACAGGGCGCAGGGACAGGTGCGCCAGGGCGCGTCGCTGAGAGTGCGCTCGTAATATGCGAGATAGCTCTTCTTCTTCGGGTCGAGGACGAGCGACTCGTAGGCGGCGAGAGCGCCCAGTACTTCTTCGAGCGAGTCCTCTCCGCGGTCGAAACCCCGCAGTGCGCGCAGGCAGGCACGTTCTGCGGTGATGGCCTGAGCCTGGGAGACGCTTCCGGACAGGATGAGGCGTTTGAGTGCGGGGTTAGCGTCGACTTGGGGGACCCTGATGGCGGTGTAGGCGCCGGTGGCGGTGTGGTAGTTGTTACGGTCGTCCATGAAGGCCTGACGGAAGGCGGAGGTGCTGTCGAAGCTGGTCACGCCGTGGCGGGCGAACTGCTCCATGCTGTCGACGCGATTGATGCCGAGAAGGTGCAGTTCGGTGTCGTGATGGCGTACTTCGTCGATGGCTCGCAGGCAGGCCAGAATCTCGTGGGACTTGAGGGGTACCATGCCGCCGAGGGCGATACGGCGATATCCCATTTTCTGCAGTTGCGCGACGGAGTGGGCGTAACTGTCGGGCCCCCATCCCTGGGCGGCGCCAACGAGTTCGAAGCAGGCGCCGTGCTTTTTTGCCGTGGCGAGAAATTTCTCGGCGAGTTCCAGAGAGATCTGCTGGCGTTCCACCCACGCCGCTTCTGGTTCCGTGCCGGATTCTTGAGGAATGTAGCCGAAGATGATGTGGTCGATGCTGATGCCGGCGTCGAATCCGCATCGGCCGTAGAAGTCAAGGACTTCGTCGACTTCGTAGGGTGGATGCTCCTCATCGATGTAATTGAAGGCGCCGCAGTCTCCAATTGTGGAGCATTCATCAGGGAGGCGGAAGAACTTCCTCACGCCCAGGCGGTAGAAGCGCTCGCGCTGCGGTGCAGAGTATTTCCCTGCGCCCTTCATGGATCCGTCGACAATCGCCTTGCTGACAAGCATCCCGTCGTAGGGGATCGGTGTCACGGCCTGGTGGGCGTAGACGTCATCACGCTGACGGACTCGGTAGGGCGAGTACTCATCGTTGACGAAGTCGTATGTGGGGCTCACCAGATCCTGGCTGTCAGGGAAATAGAATTTCACGCGGCCTTTGCCTTTTCCTGCACATAGATACGGAGGAGGTAGTTCGACAGGGTGCTGATGTGGCGGGGGTTGTTCTGGAGTTCGTTCCAGGGGGTGTTCAGGTCGGGCCAGCGCCCCTGGGTCCAGCGGCAATGCGGGGCGATCAGGGCGAGTTCGGCCCGCGCCAACTCCACGGCATGGGGTGAGGCGGGGTCGATGGCCATCATGACGCGGTCCATCAAGCGTCCCATGGAGCGGATGCCGACGCCGTGCATCAGCCGACTCCTGGTCGCCGGCAGCCCCCACGCGTCAGGGAAGGTGTCGCGCACGGCGGTCCAGTAGACGACGAGGATCTGGCGGATGGTGGCCGTGTCGACCGTGCCATTGGACAGATTTTTGTAGGGAAAGAAGGCGCCTGACGGGGAGTTGAGGGATTCCTGGATGGCCGTGGTGAGGCTGTTGTCGGTGACGACGGCATCCGTCTTCTGCTCGGCCGTGGTGGACGGGCGACGCACGAGGCCTCGGAAGGGTGAGTCCTTGTCGTGATTGAGGGCCTCGACCAGCACGGCGGGGAGCTTGCGGGCGGAGAGCTTGGTCGGCAGCAGGGTGCCGACTTCCGGGAGGAGTTCGGTGACGAGGTTGGTGGGCAGCGGGGATACCGTGTTCACGCGCAGGAACTGGTCGCGCTGGGTCTCCAGGTCTTCGGCGACGAAGCCGGCGATGGTCACGGCCAGGCGGGAGTTACGGGTGCGGGCCAGGGCGAGGCTGCGCTGTTGGCCGTCGACGATCCAGGCGGGCCGAGGGGCGTCGGGGGCATCGGGCAGGGAGATTTCCAGCGTGCCCGAGGTGCACAGGCCGTCACTGCTCCCCGGGCCCGGGCTGGACTTGAACCGCACACTCGAAGGCAGCGCCATGATCAGCCCGTTGGGAAACAGGACCTCCTCGCCATCCAGGTACTCGAGGATCTGCTTCACGTGCTGTTTCTTCTCGGGACGTTGGTAGCCGATCAGTTTGCCCGCTTCGTCTCGGGAGATTCGGGCAACGTCGGCGACCTGGTGGACCTCTTCTGCCGCCAAGGTGAACACATACAGCGGGATCGTGGGGTGCTGCTCGATCCGCAGAGCCCGACGCTTAAGCACATTGGAGGTCATCGTTGGCCAATCGTTGACGAGTACAGTCCTGCGAAGCGCCTTTGTTCGCAGGCCATCCCCTTGTCTCTCAGTAGGCGTAGTAGGCGCGTGCGGGACGAGTCTGGGTATCGGCTTTTCATGTCTTTGATGAAGTCGATCACCGCAGCGTCCGACATCGGCGTGCGGGCGTAGCGTTCCGGGCGGGCCGCCTGCCCAACCCAGGTCGTCCAACGCTCTGTGGCGGCAGGGGTAGTGAGGCGGCCGGGTGTGCAGTGCTGCAGCCAGGCTGCCGCCATGCGGGCGTTGAGGCTGGTGAGAGTGCCGCCCAGGGCGTTGCGCAGGGCGGCGTTGGCTGGAATGCGCAGCACGCCGTCCAGGTCGCAAGCGCCCCCGATGAGCACTGCGTCCGCTCCGCTGGCCGCCAGGGCGAGCAGGTCGCGATGCATGGCTTGGGCGTACGTCTCGGACAGCACCACAAGAATTCGCCCAGCAGAAGCTGCAATCTTGGACAAGTTGCGACTTCCGTCCATGCGCTGTAGATGACCCCACCAGTCGACCGCCTGGGAGGTGGAGGAAGCCACGGAATCTGCGTGTCGAGACATGAAAGTGGCCGCGTAGGACGGGGCGAGACTGGAGACTGATCGCAGACCCAGTCCCGCCGAGGCCACATACAGTCGGGGGGCGAAGCCAGCGTGGGTTGCAACAGCAGCCAGGGCTTGAGCACGCCTCCACTGGTCCCCTTGGTAGAGATGCGCCAACTCCACCCGCCCCTCGGAGGCGATCCGCAGGCGGCGTTCCCACTCCGCGGCCCTCTCGGGCAGGTCCGCGGCGGGCAGATCGCGGGCCCGCAGGGCGGCCATGGGGGGTGAGGCCTTCCGGTCCGTGCACGTGACCACGATGGGCAACTCGTTCACTGCGGATCGACCTCTGGATTCCTTAACTCGTCTGCTGTCGTGGTTACTGTAGCCGGTAGTTACCGGGGTAGGCTTCATCTGCCTCAAGTGAGGCAACTGGACATCAGATAAGGGGTGACAGCATGGACCGTCCCGCGATCGTGCTGCTGAGCGGCGGCCTGGACTCGACCACGGTGCTGGCCATCGCCAAGGACCAGGGATTCACTCCCTACGCGCTCAGCTTCCGCTACGGTCAGCGCCACTCCATCGAACTGGAGGCAGCCCAGCGGGTCGCCCAGGCGCAGGGGGTGGCCCGGCACGTCATCGCCGACATCGATCTGCGGGTCTTTGGCGGCTCTGCCCTGACCGCCGACATTGAGGTACCCAAGCACGAGTCCCTCCAGGACACGCCCCAGTCCGGGGTACCGATCACATACGTGCCGGCCCGCAACACCATCTTCCTGTCGTTCGCGCTGGCCTTCGCCGAGACCGTCGGCGCCAGCGACATCTTCACCGGGGTCACGGCCGTGGACTACAGCGGCTACCCCGACTGCCGCCCCGAGTACATGGAGGCCTTTGCCGCGATGGCCAACCTGGCAACCCGAGCCGGCGTCGAAGACACTTCCAAGATCACACTGCACTCCCCCCTGATCGCACTGTCCAAGGCCGACATCGTCCGCGAGGGCCTGCGCCTGGGCGTGGACTACTCCCTGACCTCCTCCTGCTACGACCCCGACGAACAGGGACAGGCTTGCGGCAAGTGCGAGACTTGCCTGCTGCGCCTGAAAGGCTTCGCCGAGGCCGGCGTGAAGGACCCAGTCCAGTACCAGAGCGCCTGAGCATGACCTACCTGATCAAGGAAATCTTCTACACCCTCCAAGGGGAAGGCAGTCACGCAGGACGCCCTGCAGTCTTCTGCCGCTTCTCGCGCTGCAACCTGTGGACCGGACGGGAACGCGACCGCGCCCGCGCCATCTGCCAGTTCTGCGACACCGACTTTGTCGGCACCGACGGCGAAGGCGGCGGCCGCTTCACCACAGCTGACGACCTGGCCACCGCCGTGGAGGCCGCCTGGCCCACTGCCGATCGCGCACACCGGTTCGTGGTGTGCACCGGAGGAGAACCTCTACTGCAGTTGGACGAGAACGCCATCCAGGCGCTCCACGACCGCGGCTTCGAAGTCGCAGTGGAAACCAACGGCACCCGCCCGGCACCCCGGGGTATCGACTGGCTTTGCGTGAGCCCCAAGGTCGGCTCCACCCTGGTCCTCACTCACGGCGACGAACTCAAACTGGTCTATCCCCAGGCCGGCGGCGACCCCGCCCAGTTCGAAGACCTCAACTTCCGCCACTTCAGATTGCAACCACTGGATGACGCTAATCGCGAGGCCCACACCCGCGCCGTCGTCGAGTACTGCATGAAGAACCCGCGCTGGACTCTTTCTCTCCAGACGCACAAGTATCTGGGACTTCAGTAATGGAAATCTTTCGCGAGTTCACCTTCGAAGCAGCCCACCGCCTGCCGCGTGTCCCAGAAGGACACAAGTGCGCTCGCCTCCACGGCCACTCCTACAAGATCACCGTGCACGTAGAAGCGCCAGTGGATGCGGAAGCAGGCTGGGTAATGGACTTCGGCGACGTCAAGCGCGCATTCAAGCCCATCGATACACAACTAGACCATTACTACCTGAACGACATCGAAGGATTGGAAAATCCCACCAGCGAGAACCTGGCCCGCTGGATCTGGGACCGGATGATCGTGGAACTCCCCATCCTGTCAGCGATCACCGTGCGCGAGACCTGCACCTCTGGTTGCACCTACCGAGGCGAGTAGCGGCATGCACGACATCCAAAACGAGCCCGATTACCGCGGCATCGCCATCGACGAAGTAGGGATCAGCGGCCTGCGCTACCCCGTCACGTTCGATGACGGCCACACGCGCCAGCACGGCATCGCCGACATCAGCGTCACCGTTGGTCTGCAGGCCAACCGGCGCGGCACCCACATGAGCCGCATGATCGCCCTGGTGCACGAGGAAGTGGCCACCCTCGCCCCGCAGGAGTTGCCCATCGTTCTCAAACGGGGGCTCACCCTGCTCGATGCCCCTCGTCTGACCCTGACGCTGGCCCTACCCCTCGCCACGACCGTGACCGCGCCCGCCAGTCAGCGGCAGTCATGGCAGACCCACGACGTCACCATCACCGGCAGCATTGCCGCCGACGGTTGCACCATCACCACCACGGTGACCGCCGACGTCACCAGTCTATGCCCGTGCTCCAAGGCCATCTCCGACTACGGGGCTCACAACCAGCGCAGCGAGATCACCCTCACTATCAGCGGGACCACGGACGCGCCCTACCCGCTGGCTGTCCACGAAGTCGTCGACCTGCTGCGCAGCGCCGGCTCCGCTCCTGTCTTCCCCCTCGTCAAGCGGCCCGACGAACGGGTCGTCACCATGCAGGCCTACGAACATCCCGTCTTCGTCGAAGACATCATCCGTGATGTAAGCCTTGTATGCCGCAAAAAAGGGCTGAGCCACGCAATCCGGGCGAAGAACCTGGAGAGTATTCACAGCCACGACGCCATCGCCAGCCTGACTTACACCAACTGAACCCCCGAACAGGACCGGAAGTTGGAAGAGCGGACGCCATCGCCAGCCTGACCTACACCGTGCCTACGGCCCCTGCCCGCGGCAAAGTATGGCTTCGCCCGAGCCGGCGGAAGCGTCCACTGGCGGCTGTGCACACACCACACCATCATATGTAGCGGGCTGGCGCTCGCGACGCTGACTGGCGCGCTCACCATTCAGAGAACCTGCCCGAGTCCCTGAGCGCGGCATAGCCTGCCCTCCCCCCGGGGCCTGCCACCTTTGGCATGCGCTTCCCTCGCACCGCAGCGCGAACCGACGCCATGAGGAGCTCCGCGTCGTGCGCAGTACTGTCTGCACGTTCGCCTCACCGCCCGTCGGCCGCTGGAGCCGAGCGCAGCACCCCACCGTCGAAACAGAAAGTAGATCGTGAAGGCCCCCGCTCCTGCCGGTATCGCCACGCTCATCGCCTACATCGCCACCATCCCGGCCGCCAACTTGGCCGTCACCCACTTCGGCGCGATACCCACCGGCCTCGGTTACGTCGCGCCCGCCGGCGTCTACGTCGTCGGCCTGGCGCTCGTCCTGCGCGACCTTGCGCGTGAGGCGACCGGCCGTGGCGCCATCCTCGCCGCCATAGCAATCGGCACCGTCCTCTCATACCTCCTCGCTGATCCCAGCCTCGCCACTGCCTCAGCGGTCGCCTTCGCCATCGCTGAAACCATGGACTTCGCCGTCTACGAGCCCCTGCGCCAGCGAGGACTACTCATTGCGATACTCGCGTCGAACGCCGTCGGCCTTCTCGCCGACAGCCTCCTCTTCCTCTACCTTGCCTTCGGTTCCCTCAATTACCTGCCTGGACAAATCCTCGGCAAAACATGGGTGACCCTCGCGGCCGTCATAGTCCTGGCGCTACTGCGCCGCCGTTACCGCGTTATAGCCTGAGCGTCCCTACGCGGGTGCCCACGGGCGCAGGGGACGGAGCAGCAGTGGGGCTTCAGGTGAGCCGGGAACTCGTGGCACCGAGGTGCTGGAGGGTCAGGTGGGTGACGAGGAAGCCACCGTGCTCCGCGGTCACCGCCTCGCGGCTGTTCTGCCCGCTGCCCAGTTGGCAGACCGCGCTCCATGCCGCGCGCAACGGACATAGTTGTTCGGGTCGGCGGCGGAGACGGACGCCGACCCGGAACGCCCTTCAATCGCGCGCCAGGATAAAGCGAAAGGAGAGGCTCATACTGGAGCGGACCCCAGCGGAACGAGAACTCGCCTGCTCGTTCACCCAAGAAAGCACGAGATTCAACGTCCGTGGCCTGCAGATCGATCACCACCGCGACCGCAGCGTGACGATGACGTACCGGCTTGGCATCGAGCAGCCGAATCATCCGGAAGAACGATGGGAAGTCGCGCTGCCGTGGGGCGACACGTCCTTCGTAGATGTCCTCACTTCACCTGCGCCCGAGCCTGGTCGACTGGACATGTTGGCTTCCTTGGTCCGCAGCCTCCTGGGGGAATGGTGGGCGACCAAGGGGTATGAGCGGCAGGCGGCGAAGATGGGGCGCCGCTTGTGATGGGCTGACCTGATGGTCCAGCACACGGTGGCGATCGCACCCGGGAGGGCGCTCCTGTCGGAAGCGCTCAGTGAAGCGCTGGGCTGCCTGGCCCGCCCGGCCTCCCGGCTCCCCTGCCGACCGTTCCGCTGGGTCAACCGCCCCGGCGGAAAGAGAGCCCCGCGATTACGGACGTTCCGCGCGTTGGGCGGGGGCGGACGGTCCAGGCCGTGGCGAGGGTGTCGACGAGGAGGAGGCCCCGGCCGCTCTCGGAGTTCGCGTCCGGGTGGGTCAGTGTCGGCTTGCCTGTGCCCGGGTCGGAGACGGCGAGCCAGTAGTGCCCGTCGGCCGGCCACAGGACGAGCTCGATCAGTTCCTCTTCCTCCCGGCAGGCGCCGTGGCGGATGGCGTTGGTGACCAGCTCGGAGGTCAACAGGCCGAGGTCGTCGCCGAGGTGAGGCCGAAGGGCCTGCGGCAGCGATGCGGCGACGGCGTGCCGGGCATGCCGTACGGAGGTGGGGTGGGCGGGGAAGCGCCAGTGGGCGGGTACGAGGGGATCTCGGGCATGGCGAACTCCAGTGCGCTGTAACGGGTTTGGGGTTGCCGGTGGCCTACCGCCCTGGTCGCAGGCACACCCGCCCCAGGGCAGGCGGGCATGCTCGCGCGGTGCGCTTCCGGCATTGCGGTGTGTAGCGTGCGCGATACTGACGGTAGAACAGTGGGGGCCACATTTGCCATACGGTTCGTAACAATGGCCTCGATGCGGTGAACTTGTGCCCATAGTCAGGACGATGCACGTGCGGCACGGAGGGAACGACATGCCACCAAGGACGAGCCCCACCCAACGCCAGAAGCGTCTGGGAAGTGAATTGCGCAGGATGCGCACCACAGCCGGCATGTCCGCGGAGTACGCCGCGGGGCTCCTCGGCGTCGACCGAAGCAGGATCTCCAACATGGAGTCCGGGCTGCGTGGAATCAGCACCGAACGGTTGCGCACGCTGGCCTGCAACTGTGACTGCACGGACGAGAAGTACATCGACGCCTTGGCCGAGATGGCGGAGCCGAGCGAAACAGGCTGGTGGGAACGCTACCGGGGCAGCTTGCCTCAAGGCTTGCTGGACATCTCCGAAACCGAGGCCAACGCGGTACGTCTACGAGGCGCGAACACCGTGCACGTCCCGGGGCTGCTCCAGACATCGGTGCACGCCATGGCCGTCTTCCGCGCCGTCATCCCACAGCTTCCCGAGCATGAGGTCGCTCTCCGGCTCGCGCACCGTTCCGAGCGCCAGAAGGTCATCACCGGCGACAATCCTGTCCCGTACGTGGCCGTGATCCATGAGGCGGCGCTTCGCATGCAGTTCGGCGGACGGGACGTTGCCCAGGCACAGTTGGAGTACCTGCTGGAGGTCTCCGAGTGGGATAACGTCACGCTGCTCGTCCTTCCCTTCAGCCACGGTGCCTTCCCCGGGGCAGGGCACACGGTTGTCTACACCGAGGGCCCTGTGCGGCAGCTCGATACCGTGCAGGTGGACAACTCTCATGGGCCTGTCTTCCTGTATGCCGACGGCCAGCTCACGAAATACCGGGCGCAGCTCGACCTGTTGGAAGAACTGGCACTCTCCCCGGAGCAGTCCCGGGACTTCATCCGCCAGATCACCCAACAGCTATGAGGAGAAGATAGATGGCTGACATCACCTGGGAAGCGCCGCTCTGCGGCGAAGGCAGTTCCTGCTTCCGCCTCGGCACCGATGCCGACGGGAACGGCTACATAGCCGTCAACGGCCAGGAGGAGCGCTACCTCACCGACTCCCTCGAAGCCCTGCGCACCCTCATCACCGACATCAAGGCCGGCAAGGCCGACCATCTGCTGTAGGACTGCCGCGCGCGTCGCCGCCGGGCGGCAGCACCGGGCACGGCTTCCCATGTAGCGGGGGTCGGGTCCCCTGCCGGGGCGCCCGGCATGAGGTGCCCAAAGACGCCGTCACCAGCAAGATGCGCTGAGGCCGGGGTCTTCGCGTATGTGCGGGTGTGTGCTGCCCGGAGCGGGCGTCTGTCGGGGGCTGCGGGCTATTCGTGGGCCGGCGGTCGGAGACGGACGCCCAGGGTGGTGGGCGTTTCTGCTGCCGCGGTCCGGGCCTCCGCGAGCGATCGCTGTACGTCGCCCACCAGGTTCCGGAGGCGTCCCGGCCGTACGCCCTCGTGTTCCATCCACTCGTCGAGGCGGGGACGCAAGTGCCGCGCCATGCCCAGACCGTGGCGGCGCAGCACTGAGCGGTGGATCGAGATCTCCTCCTGTACTTCTCGTCGGAGTTCATCGGTCCAGCCCTGCGCCCGGTCGTCCTCGCGCAGCGGGGACTTGAGAGCGGCCACCGCTGCGTCGAGGACCGCGAGTACGGTCGTGCCGGGTGTCACGGTCACGGCTTCACAGGGGCTGAGGCGCCCGCGTCCAGCTCGTTCTCCGCCGCCCGGATCGCCGCCTCCGGCCGCTGGCCCGGGATGTGGTCGTCCACCACCGGCTTGCCCATCGCCGCCGCGATGTGGTCCTGGAGGACCTTCCGCCGTTCCTCGAAGAAGGCGTCGAAGGCGTCGGCCCGCATCAGCCCGGGGTTCGCGAGGTGTGTCCTGACGCGTTGCTCGACGCCCTCCGGGCTGGTCTCGGCCGCCTTGGCGAGCCGCTGGAGGTACTCGGACGGTGCGTGGCCGCCGATGATCCGGTTGGTGCGTGCCGTCAGCGGTGTCTTGTTGACGACGGAGTTGTAGACGGAGCGCTCGTGACCGTTCTTCTGGCACCAGGCCTGCGGAAAGATGTGATGGATGTCCATCGCCTCGTCGAAGTAGACGCTGACCTCCGCCTTCTCCCCCGTCCGCCAGTCCGCCGCGCCCGCCTTGAGCAGGAGCGCGTAGATGCCCTTGTACGCGGCGCTCTGCCGGGTCCGCAGGGTCAGCAGGCGGCTCGCCGCGAACTGTGCCTGGGTGACCGTGCGGGGTTCCTGCGTCGAGCCGTGGATCCAGTCGACGACGTCGGGCAGGTCGAGGTTGAACCGGGTCTCCGTCGTGCCGCCGTACAGCTCGCCGAACACTCCGCACCAGTACCAGCGGGCCAGTTTCTCCTGCGCGCCCGCGGTCTCCGCGTCCGTGCCGGCGAGGGCGAAGATCGCGGCCAGCGGGATGAGCTGCGTGCCGTACGGGAGGAAGCGCGTGTCGAAGACGAACTGCCGGCGCAGGAATCTGGCGGCGGCCTTGAAGCCGGCGACGACGTCGGGCGCGTAGCCCCGGTAGTCCTCGAGGCTCAGCGCGAGCATGTCCTTGCGCTTGCAGCCGATGCGCGGCAGGCGCTCCTCGTCCGTACCGGCCCTTTCCTCCCGGCGCCGCCGCTCGGCGGTGGCGAGGAGAGTGACCGCCTGGAGGAAGTCGGTGTTGGAGACATCCCGCAGGATGGCGTACTCGGGCGCGTCCCAGGCGGAACGGCACTCAAGCCAGTGATGCCGCAGATCGAACTCGTCGGCCGCGTACGTCGCCGTCAGCAACTCGAAGACGGTGAGCGTGACTCCGCCCGTGTTGACCTTCTCGAAGACCTGGCACACGGCCTGGCGCGGGGTGTCCTTGCCGAGTTCGATGACCGGGAAGTGGTAGAGGTCGAACGACCGGACGAAGCCGTCCCGGAAGCCGTACCAGAGCTCCATCGCGTCCGGTGCGAAACCCCAGTGGCGGGCGAAGCCGTCGCCCCAGGAGTTGTCGAAGAGGCACCGCAGCGGGAAGACGCGGTGCCGGTACTCCAACTCCCGTGTGGAGTAGTCCTCCAGGACCTCGCCCCGGAAGTTCACCACCTTGCGTGAGGGCGGGATGAAGCGGATCGCGTCCTCGCGGTCCTCGTTCTCGTCGAGTGCCTTGGCCATGTCGACGTAGAACCAGCCGCTCACCCGGCGTTTGCGCTCGTCCTGGGTCTCCACCGGACTGTCCATCGCGAGCGACTGGAACAACGAGGTGAGCCGCTGCTGCCCGTCGAGGACCAGCGACTCCGGCTGCACCTGCCCGTCCGGGACCGCCCCTTCGATCGGCCGGTACTTGAACCGGACGTCCCCGCCGCCCTGGAGCAGCATCACCGTCCCGATCGGGTAGTTGAGGGACACCGAGGCCAGCAGACTCGCGATGTTGGGCCAGGGCCAGACCCAGCCGCGCTGGAACTCGGGCAACTGGATCTTCCCCGCCTCGACCTGCCGCAGCAGATCCCGCAGGGGCCGCTTGTCGATGCTGAACGTCTCGGTCGCCACATGTCCTCCTGGTACTGCACAACACGTTCGTCGGTGCTCGGTCGCCGGACCCCGGCGGACGGGGAGCGTTCGGCTCCGCTCGGCTCCCGTCCCGCCCCCGTCGGCCCACCGGTCTATCACTTATGTCGCCCACACTGCCCGAGCTTCTGCGCTGCGGACTCTTCCTTGGTCATTTCGGTGATATCCGGGGAGGTGTCCTGCCTGCTGTGCAGGACCTGGCGGGCGGCGGACGGACCCCCGGGCGCCGCCGGCGGATCCGTAACGCGGGGTGGGTCAGGCCAGTTTCAGGCGCTGGGTGAGGTGCTGGAGCATGCTCCAGGTACGGGGGTCGGTTCCGTCGCCGAGGTGGTAATGGAGGCCGGGGCGGGCTGCGGGGCCGAGGTGGGCGGGGTGAGGGCGAGGGGTGGGTGGAGAGCGCGGGTGTCCTCCATGTGCTTGGTCTCGTGGGGACCGAGGGTGAAGGAGACGGGGACGGGCGGGGGTTCGAAGTGCGGGGGACGGACAGGTCCCGGCGGGCCGTGCGGAGTGAGGTGAGCAGGGTGGTCAGGCCGTGTTCGGTGACCAGTGTTTCGGCCAGGGATTCGATGGCGTCCAGCGGCGGAGTCTCGTCCTTGGCGTAGCCGAGGGTGAGGGTGACGGCCTCCTCGATTCCGCCGGGGGTGCGGGTGACGCGCAGGGTGGCCAGGGCCGGGCGCTCGGGGTGGCCGATGGCGATCAGCCAGGTGGGGTGGGGCGCCGGCGGCGGGCGAAGTCGGTCAGGCGGCGGGTGGACCAGGGGAGGTTGACGGGTTCGGCGGTGCTCCAGCCGGCGGGGGCGGCGCCGGTGAGGTGCTGCCAGGCGGTTTCCAGGGCGGTGCCGAGGACGAGGTTCTCGTCGGCGGGGCGGCGGGTGTGCAGGGAGAGGACGAGCTGGCGTTCGCCGGTGTCGGCGGGGGCGGTGAAGGCCTCGGCGAGGGAGGTGTTGCCGTCGGCGTCGGTGACGGGGGTGAAGATGCCGCCGTGCCAGTGGAGCCGGGCGCCGGAGAGGCCGTCGTAGTAGCCGTTGTCCCGGTCCTGGACGACCCATCGGTTGGGGTGGCCGTGCAGGGCGGTGCGGGTGGGCAGGGTGAGGCGTGTGGTGGGCTGGGTGACGATCTGCAGGGCGCGGTCGTCGGCCGTCGCGCTGCGGAGGGCGTCGGAGAGCCAGCTGGTCATGGCGACCACGGGACGGTCCTGGATGACCACGGCCGCCCGCGTGGTGAGGACGTCGACCGCCGGGACGGAGGCGGGTGGTACGGGGATCGCGGTGATGTCGGAGCTGAGCGGGACGACCTCGGTGGAGGCCGCCTCCGGGGGCCACACCGCGCCGTCGAGGACGTGGGCGAGGCGGCCGGCGAAGGAACCCGCCAGCCGGCCGCCCTCGGCGACGGCCGTGGAGGCACGGGCCTCCGTCCACCACACCGGGCCGTCCGGGATGTCGGGGCCCGTGCCGGTTCCGGCCCTGGTTCCGGTTCCGGCTCCGAGGAGGCGGTCCGTCTCGCCGGGGACCTGGACGAGAAGCGGTGCTTCGACGGAGGCCAGGGGACGGCCGTCGGCGGCGCAGAGCTGGATGACGGCCCCGTCGGCCAGGGTGTTCACCCCGAGGTCGGGGCCGCCGGCGTGGAGGCCTGCCAGCAGGGTGCGCAGGTCCGGCATCTTGGGTGTGAGGGCGATGACGTCCTTGGTCACGGGCGCGCGGTGTCCTCGGCTTTGACAGGGGTGGCGGCGGTCCGGGCGATCCTGCGGGAGGCCGCAGCCGGCATGACCGTCGTCGGCCCGGCCTCCCTCCCGGCGGCCGCAGTGCCTGCGGCGGCCTCGCCCCGGGGTGCCGTGGGCGCGTTGGGCTGGTGCGTCGTCACGTGGGGAACTCGCCCAGCCAGCTGTGCTGCAGCAGGTGCTTGGGCAGGTACTCCGATTCCACCTCGATGGGCAGTTCCCCGTCATAGGCGAGGGAGGCGATGGCGAGGGGCCCGAGGGCGATGCTGCCGTCGATGTCCGTGACCCGCTCCTCGGTCAGGGTCCAGTACGCCTGGTGCAGTTTCAGGGCCTCCACCAGGGCGGGGCTGAAGCCTGCCTCGTCCCGGCGCACGAAGTGGTAGAAGAGGTTGATCGGCGGATAGAGAAGGCCCTGCAGCAGATCCTTCGGCGCGATCCGCGCCACGGAGGGATCCGACGCTTCGAACGTGGCGGTGAGCTTCTCCACCAGCCCCGGCCGCCGCAGCCAGTACGTCTGCAGGGTGTCCACCCAGTGGTAGATGTACTCGTCGTACTGCCCCTCCGGCGAGCGCAGGCGCTCCAGGGGGACCTCGCACAACTGCGTCATGCGCTGCCGCTCACGGCAGATCACCGCCAGCCAGAACGCTGTCAGCCAGGTCCCTGCATCGGCCGTCGACATCGGACCGGTGGCCGGGAGGCTGCGCATCTTCCGGTTGATACGGCACTCGACCCTCCCCTCGCTCACCCCCGTCACGGCGAAAAGCGCCGAGCCGAGCTGCATCGCGTTGACCGCGGCCTCCCACGTCTCCACCGCCGCCGCCCGCGGATCGATGACACAGCGAGCACGCAACGTCATTACCGCCGTGCCGAACAGCGAGTCGATCACCGCCGTCGACTCTTCAAGGCGGTCAATACCCCTGAGCAAGTGCTCGTTCGCCCGCTCCGCGAACCGCTCGGCCTCTGGTCCTGCCGGCAGTTCATGCCGGGCGATGTGTACGGTCACGGAAGAGTCCCCTTGCTGATGTCGAACCGCCGGTACTGGTAGCCAGTGTAAGTCCCCGCGTTTTTCTCACCCTTGACGACGGTGTATTCCAGCTTGCCTTGCTCGAGCGCCATTTCCATGGACTCCACAAGCTCGAATTCACCACGCCTCTTCATGGCCTCCATAATGTCGAGGAAATACTCCCTGCTGCCTTGCGATACTTGCCGACCGCCTGGCAGCGTGCGCCTGCCGAGTTCGGTCCCGGGGCTGCTCTTGGCCTCGATGACGACGATGCGGCCGTCCTCGTGCTTCCAGACCTGGTCGAACTGGTCGTTGCCGTTCTTCGGGCCGAGGAGCGGCTGTTCCGTGAAGTCCGGGTAGCGCTCGGCGACGTAGTGGTGCCGGGCCGCGGACTCGCCGAATTCCTCGGCCGCGTCCCCCATCGCGGTGTGGGACTCCTTGTACGTCCCCTTGGCCTCTCCCCACTGCGCGGCCGAGTCGGGGGTTCCCTGGGCGTCGTGGGCCCTGCCGGTCTCGGCTTTCCAGTCCGCGACGATGTTGTCCCACCGCACGGCGAAATGGCGATTCTGCGCGGCCTCGTCCAGAATCCTGAGCCGTGCCTTGCTGGTGACGGTGTCCGCCCCCACGCTGATGTAGTCCTCGTCGAGGAAGTGCGGCTTCGGCGGCGCCGGAACGTCCTTGGCCCGGATCCACGGGGCATGGTCCGACAGCCGGGTGAGCTGAGGCGGGGTGAAGCCGCTCTCGTCGTAGACCTCCAGGCTTTTCCGCGTGCCGTCTTTCCTGTAGTAGTGCTCGCGGTATCCCGGCTCGTGGTTGGCGCGGTAGACCTGGATCTCCTCGATCTGCTGCAGCGTGAGCGATCCGCGAGGCCCGTACGGGTTGGCTCCATCGCGCATGTAAGCGGGGCGCTGTCCTTCCGGGGACCGGCCGGGCACGCCGCCGTCCGGCCCGGTCGCGCCGGCTGTTCCGTCGCCGGCCGTTCCGTCGCCGGTGGTGTCGTGGCCGGCCGTGTGGCCGCCGGCCGTGTCGTCGGCGGCCCGGCCGAGATCGTCTGCGCCGCCTGCCCCATGACCGCCGGAGCCGGGGACGCCACCACCGTTGCCGCCCTGTCCGGCGCCGCCGTGTCCGTTGCCGGCCTGCCCGCTGCCACCCGTTCCCGTACTCCGCGCGGACGTCTCGGGACCGGCAGCGTGTGCGGCTCCGGCTCCGCCGGGTGCCGCCCCGGTGCTGCCCCGGGGCGCGGTCCCGTCCCCGCCGCCGGTGCCCGTGCCCGTGCCGGACGGTGGCTCGTGGCCGGCCCGCGGTGGGAGGTTCGGCCCCGTGTGGGCGGCGCCGTCCGGGGTGCGTGAGGTCGCGCCGACGGCGGTGAGTTCCCGGTCCCGGGCCGGTGTCTGCTCCGGCGCGGCCCGCTGCGCGTCGGCGGCCAGTTCCCGGTGCGGCGGCTGGGTGTGGACGTTGCCGTGCCTGTCGACGGGGATGAACCGGCCGTCCTCGATGATGAGTTTGGCACCGTTGGGGAGTTCCATGACGCTGTTCACGCGGTGCGCGTCCGCCGTGGCCTCGACGCCCGCGCGGACTCCCGTCGTCACCTCGGAGAGCTTCGGCAGGCCGCCGGCCGCCTTGCCGCCCAGTGTCAGGACCGCCGAGACCGGGTCGAGGTACACGCCCACCTTTCCGGCGGCGCCCGCGACCTTGGCGGCGGCACCGGCGTCGGCCGCGCCCCTCGCGGCCAGCGATCCGGCGCCGATCGTCAGGCCGTTGAAGACGACCGTCGACGCGGCGCGGGCGGGATTCTCGCCCCACATGTCCCAGGCGACCAGGCCCTTGGCGAAGTCCTTGGCGGCCTGCTTCTGCCGGACCTCGGTCTCGCTCTCCTCATCCGGTCCGATCGCCCAGTCCATGAGCGCGTCGAACGGCGCGATGGTGTACTGGCCGATACCGCTGACGACGTCCCCGAGGTGGCTCCAGGCATCCCCGGCCGCGTCCAGGCCCTCGGTGCCGAACAGGGTGCCCAGGCCCTTGAGTCCGCCCCAGATGTTGTCGACGACCAGGCCGTCCCAGAAGAAGCTCTTGGTCCAGTAGCCGACCTCCCACGCGTGGTGGGACTCACTCACCGGGCTGCCCCACGGGGTTTTCTCCGCATGCTTGAGGACCTCGGCGTCGTAGCCGTACATCACGGTCTTCTTGTTCGACGTATGGCTGCCGTCGTCCTTCACGAACTTCGGGCCGCCGACCAGCGCCGAGATCTTGGTGGCGGCCCGGCGCTCGGCCTCACGGAACGCGCTCTCCGCGGCCGCCACACCGTCCATGAGCTCTTGGTGGCGCCGGATCTTGTCCTCGTCGTACGTCCACTCGTCGTCGCCCTCCACGCTCTCCACAAACGTGAACGCGTCCGCCTTCAGCCCCTCCAGGCGCTTGGCGAGCGGGCGGGCCTCGACGGAGAAGGTGTCCAGGGCGTCGGCGACCGTCTCCAGCTTCACGGCGAAGCCGTCGGCCTTGTCCATCACCGGCTGCGTGGTGGAGAACAGCGCGTCGGCCTCCGGCGCGGTGTAGAAGGCCCCCAGCATCTGGAAGCGGGAGTGCACGTCCGAGCCGCCGTCGCGGATCCCGATGGCGTCACCGCGCAGCCGGGAGACGTCCTTGTCGAGTTGTTCGAAGTCGCCGGTGAACTGCGGTATGCCCGACGGCTCGATCACTTCTGCCGCCCTTCCCGGCCGCCGCCCTGGTCCTGTCCGGGCGGGTCGATCTTCGGGGCGGCCAGCGCCTTGCGCTGGGCGTCGGCGGCCATGTCGAGATCCGCCAGCACGTAGCACGCGGCGGCCTCACGGGCCCCGTTCACCGACTTCGCCGCCCGCGCCCCGAGGAAGAGCACCTCCTCCGCGGTCCCCTCCACGAAGAGCGCCAGAGCCGCACCGATCGCCCCGGTCGGAGCCGCCCCGCAGTACGGGCCGCTGATGGTGCCGGCCGAGGCGGCCGCACTCTCCACATCACTCGCGTACGCCTTGACGTCCTTGGCCACGTCGTCCATCGCGTCCTCGACCAGCGAGGTCACGAACTGCACACCGGACGTCGAAATGTCCCACCCGCTCATACCCATCCCCCGCCGGATGCGTGCGCCTGCCGTCCCCGCACGGCACGAGTCACCGGGCGTCGCCGGTCCTGCACCGGAGGTCTGCCTCGGCACTCCCGTGCGTCACACATGATCACCGTACGTCGAACATCCTGTCGCACAAGTCGAAGCGGGATCAACACAGTTGGGTTCGTGGTGGCGTGATTCAGCCCATACCGCACTGCACCGAACGCGCGGCAGCGGGACCTGACAGGCCCTCCGCCGCCCGGGCAGCGTCCGTCCGTGGGCGGCTTCCGGCTGACGTGGCGCAGCCCGTCCGGGCCGTTCGGTTGGAGCGTGCGGCCGGTGCGTACGCTGGGCGTGTGCAGTTGCTCCCCGAGCCCGTCCGCCGTCTTGCCGCCTGGTGCCTCGTTGTCCTGCTGGTCTCCGGCGTCGTCTACATCGGGATCCGGTTGAGCGTGGTGCTCCGGCCGGCCGTCATTCCCGTGCTGCTCGCTCTGCTCGGCACCGCGCTGCTTCTTCCCCTGCACCGGTGGCTCGTGCGGATGAGGGTCCACCGGTCCGTGGCCGCGGGGCTCACGTGCGCCGCCGTTCTCGGTGCGGTCGGCGGTGCCGTGTACGTCGTCACGATCGCGCTGGTCGACACCTGGGATCAGATCGTCGCCTCGCTGCGCAGGGCGGTGCGGGATCTGGCCGATCAGTTCGGTGCGTCCGGCACCTCGCTGGAGGATCTCGCCGGCAACGCCGTGGACATGCTGGGCAGGTTCGGGGGAACGGCCGCCTCCGGCGTCGTCAGCGGGGTCAGCTGGGCCGTCCAGGCGCTCGGCATGGCCGTCCTCGCGCTGCTGCTGGTCTTCTTCTTCCTGCGCGACTCCGACCGGGCCGCCGGCACCCTGCGCTCGCTCGTCCCGCGCGGCAACGCCGACGTCATCGAGGCGATGGCCCGGCGGGCCTTCGAGGGTGTCGAGGGGTTCATGCGCGGCACCACCGTGGTGGCGCTCATCGACGCCGTCTGCATCACGGCGGGCCTGCTGGTCCTGCGCGTGCCGGGGGCTCTCGGACTCGGCGCGCTCGTCTTCATCGGCGCCTACGTCCCCTATCTCGGCGCCTTCGTCTCCGGCACCGTGGCCGTGCTGGTCGCGCTCGCCGACCGGGGACTCGCCATCGCGCTGTGGGCGCTGGGGGTGGTGCTCGTGGTCCAGATGCTGGAGGGGAACATCTTCCAGCCGGTGGTCCAGAGCCGGACCGTGCGGATCCACCCCGCGGTGGTCCTGGTGGCGCTCACCGCGGGCGCGTCCGTGGCCGGGATCGTCGGCGTGCTGCTCGCTGTGCCGGTCACCGCGGCGGCGTTCGGAGTGGGCCGCGAGCTGCGCGCACGGTACGCGTCGCCTGAGGGCCCGCCCCCCGCGGGGCCCGCCACCGAGCCGTCGGCGGACTGAGCAGACCGGTGCTGCTCAGTGGCGCACGGCCATGACCGCCTCGGCGGTGGTGCGCTCGGGCAGGTCGAGATGACTCCGCGCCGTTGCCCGCACCGTGTCGCCCGGTGCCACGGACGACACGGTCACCAGGACGACGTCGGCCAGATCGCCGTTCCCGTCATGGAAGTTGACCTGGATCGCGTACGAGTCGGTCTCGTCACCGCTGTTCGCTACGGCGAGTTCCGCGACCGCGCGCCCCTCGTCGTCGATTTCGGTCCCGCGTACGTCCACGTCGCCGGTGGCCACGATCCCGTCGCGGATCTCGCGGAGTTCCTCCTTCACCTCCTCGGCCGCGGAGGCGGCGTCCGGGGGCGCGTCCTCCTCGGCGCACCCGGCCGTCAACGCCAGAACCGCGGCGGCGACCACCCCTGCCGATCGGGCCCGGCGCCCCGGCCCTTTCCTCGTTCGGGACATGCCGCTCTCCCCTTCCTGGGACTCGTGTGCGGACGTGTACGGACTGTTCCGGGCGGGGTACCCGGCTCCTGCGTTACTGCACCCGCCTTAAGGCTTCCGATACATGAGGACCAGTCAGGAAACGGGGGGGATGGGGCCCGGCGGAGGGGGGAACCCGGGGCAGAAGGCGCCCGGGCCGCCCGGTCCGGGTACGCAGGCACCCCTGTGATGTGTGAGGAGGCCCCCATGGAATCCGGCGACGTCCCCGTACTGACGAGGATCTCGGACTCCGACCAGACGATCAGCGCACCCGGCGAAGACATCCGGGGCCGGAAGGTCACCGACCGCTCGGGCAACGAACTCGGCAAGGTCGGCGACCTGCTCGTCGACGAAGAGGAGCACAAAGTCCGCTTCCTTCTCCTGGAACACGGAGGTTTCCTCGGCATCGGCGAGAAGGAGAGTTATGTACCGGTCGATGCCGTCGCCGACGTCTCGGAGGACCGGGTGCGCATCGACCGGACCCGCGAGCAGGTGGCCGGCGCACCCGAGTACGACCCGGAGCTCGTGGACCGCGACGCGTTCTATGACGATCTCTACCGGCACTACGGTTACCGCCCGTTCTGGGGACCCGGCTACGCGTACCCGCCGTTTCCCCGTCAGCCCGGGCAACTGTGGTGACCGGCACGGTCCGGGGGCGGTCCGCGCGGCACCCGCTCCGCGCGTGGCCACCGCCCGTCCGTACCGCGCACGGTGATCGGCCGGTGGTGCGGCGGGCGGCGGCGCGTGGTGCCGGCTGGGGTGGAGTGGCCGGCGGGGTCGCCGGCAGCGAGGGCTGGTGAGGCGGCACCCCTGGCAGAGGGGCCGTGGGGAGGCGCGGGTATCGGTCCCCGGCGCCCCGGTCAGCCGAGGCGCCCGGGAGTTGCCCCGGGCCGAGTTGGCCGGGATCTCGCGTCTCCTGCGGCGTGCTGCCCCGGTGATCCGGGTTTCCGCTCTCCTCGTCAACGCCGGGCCGAGCCGGTCAGGCCCGTCGGTCCGGTCGTGTGCCGTACACCCGGTAGGGCTCGGCGTCGGACCATGTGACGTCCAGGCCCAGCCCCGGGCGGCCGGGGTCGGGCCGCACGGTGCCGCCGTCGGGCTCCGGGGTGCCGTCGAACAGCAGGCGCTCCACGCGCACGTGATCGTGGAAGTACTCCAGGTGCCGCAGCCGGCGCACGGCGCAGAAGGCGTGGGCGGAGAGCGCCGGGGCGCAGTGGGCGGACAGGTCGATGTGCCGGGCCGCCGACAGGCCGCCGATCTCCAGCACGCCGGTGATGCCGCCGCAGCGGGTCACGTCGGCTTGCAGGCAGTCCACGGCCGGGGGCTCCAGGAGGTTGACGAAGTCGCGTGTGGTGAAGCGTATTCGCCCGCCGCGATCTCCAGGCGGGCGGGGCCCCGGTCGCGCAGCAGGCGCAGCCCCGCGAAGTCGGCCGAGCTGACGGGCTCCTCCAGCCACCGCACGTCCCACTCGTCGTGGAACCGGTGCGCCCAGTACAGGGCCTCCTTGCCGGTGAGCGCTCCGTTGGCGTCGGTGAGGAGCTCCGTTCCGTCGCCGACGGCCCGGCGTACGGCCGCCAGCCGCTCCGGGTCGCGTTCGGGCTCGCGGGAGGTCTTGAGCTTCACCCGGGGGATGCCCTGCTCGACCCATCCGGCGAGCTGCCCGGTGAGCCGGTCGAGCGGGTAGTTGGTGAAGCCTCCGCTGCCGTACACCGGGACCCGGTCGTGGTGCGCGGGCAGCAGATGGATCAGCGGCAGTCCCAGCAGCCGCGCCTTGAGGTCCCACAGCGCCACGTCCACGGCGGAGACCGCCATGGCTCCGACGCCGGGGCGGCCGGCGTTGCGGATCCGCGCGCCCATGCGCTGCCAGAGCGCGGGTGGCGAGGTGACGCTCTCGCCCCGCAGCACCGGGGCGAGCTTCGAGGTCACGAAGGAGGCGACGGACACGTCACCGTAGGTGTAGCCGAGGCCGGTCCGGCCGGCGGCGTGCACCCGGACCAGGATCATGGTGGTGGAGTCCCACTCCAGCGTGCCGTCCTGCTCCTTCCCGCCGGGGCCGTCGGTGGGCACCTCGAAGGCGTGCACCTCGACCGCGTCGATGCGGCTGTCCTCCAGGCCGGCTCCCCCGGCGGCTGCGGCGGCCGCGGGGCCCGCGGGGCCCGCGGGGCCCGTCATGAGGGCCGCCCCGGCAGGCGCTCGACGGCGCCGGCGGTCCTGCCGCCCGGCCCGGGCCGGGTGTGCGGCGGGGCCGGCGCGGTCGCGGGGGCGGCGGCGGGCCTCGCGCTTCCCGCCGGCCGCGCCGCATACGGCAGGCTTCCGCCGCTCGTGGAGGGGCCGTCGGCCACCCGTGTCATCACGCACTCCCTCGGTGTGTCTCTGCTTCGGCTCCCCCCGGACCCGCCCGCGGCATCTCGCCGTCTCCCGTGGGTGACCCGGCGGAGGGGCGGGTAAACGGCTGCTCCCCCGCGCCGCCCCCGTGTCTTGTGGACGGGGCCACTCCCGTGCCCACCGGGGTGCCGGTACCAGCACTCCGCCGCCCCCGCACGGGAACGCCCCGGCGGGCGGGCCGTCCACGGGCGGGCCCGCGGCCGCGAACGTACGCTGGGCGCGTGCTGCCGCTCCCCGAACCCGTTCGCCGGCTTGCCGCCTGGTGCGCCGTCATCCTGGTGGTCTCGGGGGTCGTCTACATCGGGATCCGGCTGTGCGTGATGTTCCGGGCGGCCCTCATTCCCGCGCTGCTCGCCCTGCTCGGCACGGCGCTGCTCCTTCCCCTGTTCCGCCGGCTGGTGAAGGCGGGGGTGAAACGCTCCATCGCCGCGGGGCTCACCTGCGCCGCCGTCCTCGGCGCCGTCGGCGGCACCGTGTACGCCGTCACGATCGCGCTGGTCGACACCTGGAACCAGATCGTCGCCTCGCTGCGCAAGGCCGTGCGGGATCTGGCCGACCGGTTCGGCGCGTCCGGCACCTCGCTCGAAGAACTCGGCGGTGAAGCCGTGGACACGCTCGGCAGATTCGGCGGAACGGCCGCCTCCAGCGTCGCCACCGGGGTCAGCTGGGCCTTCCAGGTCCTCGGCATGGCGGTGCTCGCGCTGCTGCTGGTCTTCTTCTTCCTGCGCGACTCCGACCGGGCCGCCGGCAGTCTGCGCTCGCTCGTCCCCCGCGGCAGCGCCGACATCGTCGAGGCGATGGCCCGGCGGGCCTTCGAAGGCGTCGAGGGCTTCATGCGGGGCACCACCGTGGTGGCGCTCATCGACGCGTCCTTCATTACCGCGGGCCTGCTGATCCTGGGGGTGCCCGCGGCCCCCGGGCTCGGGGCGATCGTCTTCATCGGCGCCTACGTTCCCTTCATCGGCGCCTTCGTCTCCGGTACCGCCGCCGTGCTGGTCGCGCTCGCCGACCGGGGGCTCGCCATCGCGCTGTGGACGCTGGGGGTGGTGCTCGTGGTGCAGCTGCTGGAGGGCAACATCCTCCAGCCGATGGTCCAGAGCCGGACCGTGCGGATCCACCCCGCGGTGGTCCTGGTGGTCCTCACCGCGGGCGGAGCCGTGGCCGGGATCGTCGGCGTGCTCCTCGCGGTACCGGCCACCGCGGCCGGGTTCGGAGTCGCCCGCGAGCTGCGCGAGCGGTACGCGCCGCCCCCGGCCCGGCGGGCGGAGCCCTCCGCCGGGCCGTCCGCGAACACGTAGGGCCGGTGCCCGGCGCACGGTCCGCCTCGCGGGGAGTCCGGGCAGCGGCGGTGCGGGGCGGGCTCCGCACCGGCGGCGGGGTACGGGATACGGCGGCGTCCGGCGGCGTCCTTCCGCCCGCCGGTGGGCCGGACGGAAGACATTCCGATCCACCGGTGTGAACGGGCGGGAACCGGGCACTGGAAGCGCAGCAGCCGGACCACGGAAGGGGCAGACATCATGGGTGTGCGCACCTGGATCGACTCCTGGCCGGTGTACCGGCAGCTCAAGGGGACGGATCCCCTGGGCCGCGGGGCCGCCGTCAAGAGCGGGACCAGCGCGCGTCTCACCTCCCGGGTCGCCTCGGCCGACCGGGTGGTGAAGTCGATCTGCCCGTACTGTGCCGTGGGCTGCGGCCAGAACGTCTACGTCGAGGACGATCGCGTCACCCAGATCGAGGGTGACCCCGACTCCCCCATCTCGCGCGGCCGGCTGTGTCCCAAGGGCGCGGCCAGCCTGCAGCTGACCACCGGCGGCGCCCGCGAGCACCAGGTCCTCCACCGGCGCCCGCACGGAACCGAGTGGGAGCGTCTGGACCTGGAAACGGCGATGGACATGATCGCCGACCGGGTGATCGAGGCGCGCCGGGCCGGGTGGCAGTGGGAGGACGGCAAGGCCCGCACCCGTCGCACGCTGGGCATCGCCAGCCTCGGCGGAGCCACACTCGACAACGAAGAGAACTATCTGATCAAGAAGCTGTTCACCGCCCTGGGGGCCGTGCAGATCGAGAACCAGGCGCGTGTTTGACACTCCTCCACCGTCCCCAGTCTGGGGACTTCGTTCGGCCGCGGCGGCGCGACCACCTTCCAGCAGGACCTGCAGAACTCGGACTGCATCGTCATCCAGGGCTCGAACATGGCCGAGTGCCATCCGGTCGGGTTCCAGTGGGTGATGGAGGCCAAGGCCCGCGGTGCGAAGGTGATCCACGTCGATCCGCGGTTCACCCGCACCAGCGCGCTGGCGGACGTGCACGTGCCGCTGCGCGCGGGCTCGGACATCGCCTTCCTCGGCGGGATCATCAACCACGTGCTGCGGACGGAGAGCTACTTCCGCGACTACGTCGTGGCCTACACCAACGGGCCGGTGATCCTGCGGGAGGACTTCCGTGACACCGAGGACCTGGACGGGGCCTTCTCCGGCCTCGACCCCGAAAGCCGCACCTACGAGAACGAGAGCTGGCAGTACGAGGGGATGACGGTCCAGGCCGCCTCGGGCAAGCGTGACCTGATGTACGAGAAGCGCGTCCAGGGCGGCAGTGGCGACAGTTCGGTGACCAGCGCGGCCCGCGGCGAGGCCCACGGGTCCGGCGGCGCGAACATCGGCGCGGGCGAACCCGAACGGGACGAGACGCTGACCGATCCGCGCTGCGTCTTCCAGGTGCTCAAGCGGCACTACGCCCGCTACACCCCCGAGATGGTCGAGCAGATCTGCGGCGTGCCGCAGGACGTCTTCCGCCAGGTGTGCGACCTGGTGACGGAGAACTCCGGACGCGAGCGGACCACCGCCTTCGCCTACGCGGTCGGCTGGACCCAGCACACGGTGGGCGTGCAGTACATCCGCGCGGCCGCCGTCCTGCAGAGCCTGCTCGGCAACATCGGCCGGCCGGGCGGCGGCATCCTCGCCCTGCGCGGGCACGCCTCCATCCAGGGGTCGACGGACATCCCCACCCTGTTCAACCTGCTGCCCGGCTACATCCCGATGCCCCACGCCCACGAGCAGCAGAACCTGGACACCTTCGTGCAGTCCGACACGGCACGCAAGGGCTACTGGGGCAACATGCGCTCCTACCTGGTCAGTCTGCTCAAGGCGTACTGGGGCGAGGCGGCCACCGAGGACAACGACTTCTGCTTCGACTACCTGCCGCGGCTGACGGGTTCGCACTCCACCTACGAGACGGTCATGGCCCAGCTGAAAGGGGTCTGCAAGGGCTACTTCCTGATGGGCGAGAACCCGGCCGTGGGCTCCGCCAACGCCAAGATGCAGCGTCTGGGCATGGCCGAGCTGGACTGGCTCGTCGTCCGGGACTTCTCCCTCATCGAGTCGGCGACCTGGTGGAAGGACGGCCCCGAGATCGAGACGGGGGAGCTGCGCACCGAGGACATCGGCACCGAGGTGTTCTTCCTGCCGGCCGCCGCGCACATCGAGAAGGACGGCACCTTCACCAACACCCAGCGCCTGCTGCAGTGGCACGACCAGGCCGTCGAACCGCCGGGCGAGGCCCGCAGCGACCTGTGGTTCACCTACCATCTCGGGCGCCTCATCCGGCAGAAGCTCGCCGCCTCCACCGACCCGATGGACCGGCCGCTGCTGGACCTGACCTGGGACTACCCCACCAAGGGGCGGCTCGCGGAGCCCGAGGCGGAGGCCGTGCTCGCCGAGATCAACGGCCACGACGCCGAGGGCGGTCCGCTGACCTCCTACGAACAGCTCAAGGACGACGGCTCCACCGCCTGCGGCTGCTGGATCTACTGCGGGGTGTACGCCGACGGCGTCAACCAGGCGGCCCGCCGCAAACCGGGCGGGGAGCAGAACTGGGTCGCGGGTGAATGGGGCTGGGCGTGGCCCGCCAACCGCCGCATCCTCTACAACCGCGCGTCGGCCGACCCGGAGGGCAGGCCGTGGAGCGAGCGCAAGACGCTGGTGTGGTGGGACGAGGAGCAGGGCAAGTGGACCGGCCACGACGTCCCGGACTTCAAGCCGGACAAGGCGCCCGACCACGAGCCGCCGTCCGGCGCGACCGGCCCGGAGGCCCTCTCCGGCACCGACGCCTTCATCATGCAGGCCGACGGCAAGGCGTGGCTGTATGTGCCGTCCGGCCTCACCGACGGCCCGCTGCCCACGCACTACGAGCCGCAGGACTCGCCGTTCCCGAACCTGCTCCACCCGCGGCATCAGCGCAACCCCGTACGGCATTTGCTGCAGCCGCACCCCGACAACCGCTACCAGCCCAGCGGTACGGAGCCCGGCTCGGAGGTGTTCCCCTGCGTCGCGACCACCTACCGGCTCACCGAGCACCACACCGCGGGTGGCATGTCCCGCCATCTGCCGTACCTGGCGGAGCTGCAACCGGAGTTCTTCTGCGAGGTGTCGCCCGAACTCGCCGCGGAACACGGTTTGGAACACACCGGGTGGGCGACGATCGTCAGCGCGCGCGGCGTGATCGAGGCGCGGGTCCTCGTCACCGACCGGATGGCTCCGCTGACCGTGCAGGGGCGGCGGCTGCACCAGGTCGGCCTGCCCTACCACTGGGGCCCGAACGGCCTCTCCACGGGAGACGCGGCCAACGAGCTGCTCCACATGTCGCTCGACCCCAACACCCACATCCAGGAGGCCAAGGCGTTCGCCGTGGACATCCGGGCGGGACGCCGCCCCCGGGGACCGGCCGCCCCGGAACTGGTACGGGAGTACCGGGCCCGGGCCGGCATCGACGAGCACACCGGCACCGGACTGTGAGGGGCCGCCGCGCGGATCACCTCGGCGCGGCGGCCCACCGCGGCGCGACGGATCACCTCAGCACAACACGGATCACCTCAGTACGACGGAGTGCGCGCCCCTGGGCACCAGTTCGCCCACGACCGGCGCGCCGGGCACCTCGCCCGCCACCAGCAGCCCGCCCGAGGTCTGGGCATCGGCCAGCAGCAGCCGGGTGGCGGTGCCGGTGGTCCCGAAGTCGGTGAACGGCGCGACCCACTCCAGATTGCGCCGGCTGCCGCCGCTGACGTAGCCGTCCCGTACGGCCTCACGCGCCCCGTCGAGGTAGGGGACGGCGGCGGTGTCGATCACGGCGGTGACGCCCGAGGCCCGTGCCAGTTTGTGCAGGTGGCCGAGGAGCCCGAAGCCGGTGACGTCGGTGGCGCAGACGGCCCCGGCCGCCAGGGCCGCGGCCGAGGCGTCCCGGTTGAGGGCCGTCATCGCGGCCACCGCCTGCTCGAACCGCTCACCGGTGGCCTTGTGCCGGTTGTTGAGGACGCCCAGCCCGAGCGGTTTGGTGAGCGACAGCGGCAGGCCGGGCCGGCCGGCGTCGTTGCGCAGCAGCCGTTCCGGGTCCGCCAGGCCGGTGACGGCCATGCCGTACTTGGGTTCCGGGTCGTCCACGCTGTGTCCGCCGCCCACATGGCAACCCGCCTCGGTGGCGATGTCCAGGCCGCCGCGGAGCACCTCGCGCGCGAGGTCGAACGGGAGCACGTCGCGCGGCCAGGCCAGGAGGTTGACGGCGACGAGGGGCCGGCCGCCCATCGCGTAGACGTCGGACAGGGCGTTGGCCGCGGCGATGCGGCCCCAGTCGTAGGGGTCGTCGACGACGGGGGTGAAGAAGTCGGCGGTGGAGACCACGGCCTGGGCCGGGGCCCCGTCCGGCGCGGGCAGGGACACGACGGCCGCGTCATCGCCGGTGGCCAGCCCGACGAGGAGCGGGGTGCCGGCCGCGGCCGGCGCCGGGACGGCCAGGCCGCCGAGGACGTCCTCCAGTTCGCCGGGCGGGATCTTGCAGGCGCAGCCTCCTCCGTGGGCGAGCTGCGTGAGCCGTACGGGGGTGTCGCTCGCGGTGGTCATGCTGGTCCTTCTGGTGGGGTGTCGGGTCCGGTGGGTCCCGGGTCCGGTGGGCGGTCGAAGTGGGCTGCCGGGCGGCGGGGTTGCGGGGACCGGTCCCGCGGGTGCTCCGGTAGCCTGTACGGGCGGTGGAGGCGTGTGGGTGCCTGGTGGCCCTCCCGGTCTTCAAAACCGAGGTGTCCGAGGATCTCGGGCAGGCGGGTTCGATTCCCGTCCGCCTCCGCTCCCCGCACCGGTCCGGCAGCGTCGGCACCGGTCGTCCACCCGTTCGGTGTGGCCACGGGCATCCAGGTACTCCAGCAGCGGCACGGCCACGCGGCGTGTCGTGCCGAGGGCCTTGCGCGCCTCGCTCAGGGTGAACGGCTGCGGCAGTTCGCGCAGGACCGCGGCGGCCCGGGCGTCCGCGCCGGGCAGCAGCAGGATGCCGTCGCCGACCCTCAGCAGCGCACCCGCCGAGACCGCGGCGGCCACCGCCTTGCGGTCCAGCCCCAGTTCGGCCAGCCGGTTTGCTTCCGGGGCCTGGAACGGTGACACCTCCAGCTCCCGGCGCACGGCATCGACGGCCGCCCGGACGGCCGGCGGCAGGGCGGGCTTCTCGCTCGCGGGCCCGTACAGCCGCCCCTGCGCGCTCCGCAGCCGCGGACGGCCCGGGGTCGCGGCCAGCGCGTCGACGAGGGCCCGGTCGGGCAGGCCGAGCAGGCGCCGGGCCGCCTCGGTGGGCAGGCCGGGATCGAGGGGGTGCCGTGCCGCGTACCGTTCCGTCTCGGCCGCCAGACGGTCCCTCAGGGCGGCCCAGTGAGCCGGTTCGGCCAGCCAGTCCCCGGCGACGGGCGGGACGGTGGCGGGCACCCCCATGGCCTCCAGTTCGGAACGGCGGACGAGCCCGCGCCGCCGCAGTTCCGCCACGGCGTCCGGGCGGCCGCTCATGCCCGCCAGCTCCGCCGCCCGGGCCTGGGCGGCCCCGCGCCGTCTCAGCTGCGGAGGCCGCACGTCCAGGACCGTCACGCCGCAGGGCGCGCGCCGCCCGCCCGGGTCGCGGAGCACGGCCCGGTCACCGACGCGCAGGGGCAGGGCCCGGGCCGGGGTGAGCCGCGCGGTGTCCGTACCGAGCGGCCGGACGGTCACCGGGACCGCGGCGGTGCCGATGTGCAGGGTGACCGTCCGCGGCAGCTCCCCGGCCGGCGTTCCGGTGATCCGCACATCGGCCGCCGTGGCGGGCAGCCAGCGGTCCGGTGTCAGCAGCACCCGGCCGCGGCCGAGCAGGCCCTTGGGCGCGCCGTGCACGTTCACCGCCACACGGGCCACGCCACCGGCCGAGGAGCGGTCCTCGCCCAGGCACTGCAGCCCGCGCACCCGGACCGGGGCGGAGCCCTCACCCGTCACCAGCCGGTCGCCGACGCGCAGGGTTCCCGCGGCCAGCGTGCCGGTGACGACCGTGCCGTGCCCCCGCACGGTGAAGGCGCGGTCCAGCCACAGCCGTACGTCCGCGCCGGCGGGCGGGTCGGGCAGCACGGCGGCCAGGCGGGCCAGTTCGGCGCGGAGTCCGTCCAGGCCGCCGCCGGTGACCGCGCTCACCGCGACGGACGGCACGGCGCCGAGGGAGGTGGCCGCCAGGCGCTCGGCGGCGTCCGCGCGCACGGGCTCGGGATCGGCCAGGTCACTGCGCGTCACGGCGAGCACGGCATGCCGCACCCCGAGCGCGTCCAGGATCTCCAGGTGCTCCTGGGACTGCGGCTGCCAGCCCTGGTCGGCGGCCACCACGAACAGCACGGCGGGCACGGGGCCGACGCCGGCCAGCATGGTGGCGACGAACCGCTCGTGACCCGGCACGTCCACGAAGGCGATGGTCTCCCCTCCGGAGCCCCCGGAGCCGTCCGGGCCCCCGGAGCCGTCCGGATCCAGCCGGGTCCACACGAATCCGAGATCCAGGGTCAGCCCCCGGCGCCGCTCCTCCTCGAAACGGTCGGGTTCCATTCCGGTCAGCGCCCGCACCAGGGCGGACTTGCCGTGGTCGACATGCCCCGCGGTGGCCAGGACCCGCATGTCCCCACCTCACCTCTCCGCCGCCGCGACCGACCGGACGGCCCCGGCCAGCCGCTCGTCGTCCTCCACGGGCACCGCCCGCAGGTCGAGCAGACACCGCCCCGCCTCCAGGCGCCCGACGACGGGAACCGCCCCGGTGCGCAGGGCGGCGGCGTACCGCTCGGGCAGGGAGAGCGCGGCGCCGGGCAGCGTCACACCGGGGGCTCCGCCGCCGCCGACCGTCCCGGTGCTCTCGACGGCCCGTACGTCCACGCCCTCGGCGCTCAGCACGGCGGCCAGCCGCTCGGCGCGGCGCAGCAGACCCGCCGGATCGGCGGTCAGCGCCATATCCGTCGGCGTGCCGGGCCCGGTCAGCGTCGCCTCCAGAGCGGCCAGGGTCAGCTTGTCCACCCGCAGGGCGCGGGCGAGCGGGTGCCGGGAGACGGTGCGGACGAGTTCCTCCCGGCCGAGGAGCAGCCCGCACTGCGGCCCGCCCAGCAGCTTGTCGCCGCTCGCGGTGACGAGTGACGCGCCCGCGCGCAACTCCGTCGCGGCGTCCGGCTCTTCGGGCAGCAGCGGATGGGGGGCGAGCAGCCCCGAGCCGATGTCGACGACGACCGGGACCCCCAGTCCCGCGATCTCGGCGGTGTCCGGGACCCGGGTGAAGCCGGTGATGCGGAAGTTGGACGGGTGCACCTTCAGGACGAACGCCGTCTCCGGGCCGACGGCGGCCGCGTAGTCGGCGGCGGTGGTGCGGTTGGTGGTCCCCACCTCGCGCAGCCGGGCCCCGGTGGAGACCAGGAGGTCCGGCAGGCGGAAGCCGTCCCCGATCTCCACCATCTCCCCCCGGCTGATCACGATGTCCCGTCCGGCGGCGAGGGCTGCGGCCACCAGGGCCAGCGCGGCGGCACCGTTGTTGACGACGTGCGCGGCCGCGGCCGAGGGCATCCTGGCCAGCAGGGCCGCCAGGGCGGTGCGGCCCCGGCGGGCCCGTACCCCGGTCTCCAGATCCAGCTCCACGTCCGTGGGCCCGGCGGCCTCCTGCACCGCCCGCCGGGCCGCCGGCGACAGCGACGCCCGCCCGAGATTGGTGTGCAGCACGACCCCGGTGGCGTTGATCACCGGCCGCAGGCCGCTCGCCGCGCGCGGGAGCAGGGCGACCGCCGTATCGGCCACCCCGTCCGGCGGTACCGCTCCGTCGCGCGCCCGCTCCTGCGCCCGGTGGACCGCCGCTTTGACCGGCGCCGTCCCGAGCCGGCCGGCCGCCTCCACCAGGCGGGGATCGCGCAGAACCGCGTCGGTGCGGGGAATCCGCCGCCGCGCGTCGGGCGCGGCCCCGCGCGGCACGTCGTCCTCCCGGCCGGCCGGGGCGGCCCGGGTGGTCCCGGGTGCGCCTTCCGGCGCCCGCGTCCTCCTCCGCGCGGATGTGACGCGCTGGTCCACGTGGTTCCTCTCCTCCGGCCCTGCTCGTCCCCTTCGTCCCCGCCCTGGGAACGCTCATCGTCTCCCAGTGCCCCCGGCCGGCCGCGGGACACGCCGTGGCCCTCCCCAGCGGGGCAGCAGCCCGCGGTGGCGGCGCGGTGGCCCGGTGTTCCCACCGAACCGGTCGGCTACCCGGAGGACGGCGTGATAAGCCGCCGTACGGTCGCGGGGTGGCGGGCCGGCACGGCGGAGCGGGAGGAACGCCGGGAGTCCGAACGAAGAGAACTCGGCGGTACACCTTCCGGGTTCACGGCCCCCGGTTGGCGTCCGGCACCCGGCGGACCAGCCGCGGCGGGGACCGCGAATCGCCCCGGTCCTCTCCCGCGCGGCAGTCCCGGCCGGGGGTCAGTGTCCGAGGACCACCGTCCGTGCCGTGGCAGCGGCGGATACGACGGTGCCCGGCCGGTTGCCGTTGCGGTACTCCTGCGGGCTGACGCCGCGTTCCCGTTTGAAGGCGGTGCTCAGGGCGAACGGGCTCGAGTAGCCCACCCGCCGGGCGATGCCGGCGAGGGAGAGGTCGGGGTCCCGGAGCAGGTCCGCGGCGAGCGTCAGCCGCCAGCCGGTCAGATACGACATGGGCGGTTCGCCGACGAGTTCGGTGAAGCGGCGGGCCAGGACCGCCCGGGAGACCCCGGCCGCGGAAGCGAGCGACGCCACCGTCCATGCCTGCCCCGGCCGTTCGTGCAGTTGCCGCAGGGCCCGCCCCACCACCGGGTCGCTCCCGGCCCGGAGCCAGAGCGGCGCGCCGCTGCCCGGCTCCGTGAGCCAGGAGCGCAGGACGCTGATGAGCAGCAGGTCCAGGAGCCGGTCGAGGACCACCTCCTGGCCGACGTCCTCCTGCTCCAGCTCGGCGGCCAGCATGCCGATGAGCGGGGACCGCGCCGCCGAGGCGGGCCGCACCAGCAGCGCCGGCAGTCCGGCGAGCAGCCTGCGCCCGACCTCGCCGGGTGCCTGGTAGGTGCCGCTGAGCATCACCGTCGATCCCGTGCGGTGGGGCTCGCCCCAGGTGCGCACCCCCAGGGCCATCGTCTCGGTGACGTCCTCCCCGTCGGTGGTGTTGCAGCGCTGGTCCGGGCCGACGGTGATGTCCGGCCGTGTCGCCGGGTCGTCGACGAGCGTGTACGGCTCGGGGCCGCGCAGTACCGCCACGTCCCCGGCCTCCAGCCGCACCGGGGCGGCGTCCTCGCGGAGCACCCACGCCGAGCCGTGCAGCATGGTGGCGAGCGACAGGGGCGCGCGGTCCTCGATGCGCAGTCCCCACGGGGGGTTGAACACCGACTTCAGAAGGAAGGCGCCGCGTGCCTGGGGGCTCTCCAGCAGGCCGCTGAGCATGTCCACGCCCCTCACCCCTCCCTGTGCCTGTGCTGTCGCGGACATCGTCTCCCACCGGCGCGGGCGGTCTGCGCATTCCCGGCGGCCGAGCGTTCCCCGGCGGCCTACGCGTCCCACACGCCGGTGGCCGCGGCCTCCTTGGCGTAGTCCGTGAAGTCCTTGGGCTCCCGCCCCAGCACCTCCCGGACACCGTGCACCGGGGCGGCGTTGCGTCCGTCGGTGATGAGGGTGAACAGGTCCGCGAATTGCTCCGGTTCGCCCGCCTCCCGCAGCGCCGCGCGGTAGTCGTCGGCACCGACCGGGACATAGGTGACCGTCCGGCCGGTGGCCGCCGACAGTTCGCGGGCCACGTCGTGGAAGCTCAGCGGCCGGGGACCGGACAGTTCGTAGGTCCTGCCGATGTGGCGGTCGTCGGTGAGGGCGGCGACGACCACGTCGGCGATGTCGCCGGCGTCCACGAACGGTTCGACGGCGTCTCCGGCGGGCAGCACCAGCTCGCCCGAGCGGACCGGGTCGAGGAAGAAGCTCTCGCTGAAGTTCTGGTTGAACCAGCCGGCCCGGACGACGGTCCAGTCGCAGCCGGACGCCTTGAGGGCGTCCTCGCCGGCGACGGCTCCCTCCTCGCCCCGGCCGGCCAGCAGCACCAGGCGGCGGACGCCCCGCGCCACGGCGAAGGCCGCCAACCGCCCGACGGCTTCGGTCGCCCCGGGAAAGGCCAGGTCCGGGTAGTACGTCACATAGGCGGCGGAGACCCCGTCCAGCGCGGCCTCCCACGTGCTCTCGTCCTCCCAGACGAAGGGGATCCCGGTGCTGCGGGATCCGGTCCGCAGGGGCCGTCCGAGGGCCCGCAGGCGCTCGGCGACGCGCCGTCCGGTCTTGCCGGTGCCGCCGATGAGGAGGATGGGTGCGGTGTTGTGCGTGTGTGTGGTCATGACGCCATTGAAGTTTCCGCGGCGCGGACGGTACATGGCGCTCAAGCTCGTCTGCATACGCGATCGTCTCGGTCGCCTCGGTCGCCTCGGTCGTCCCTGTCCCTGGGCTGCCCGGGTTTTACCCGGCGCCCCGTCGACCGCCGCACCGTCCGCGGCCGTGATGCCCAGGAGGGCGAGGAAGGCGGTCGCCGCGGGTGAGCGGCCGGCGCGGCTCCAGATGACGTATTCCACGCGGGCCGGAGCGTCGGTCGCGGGTGAGTTCGCGGGCTGCCACGCCCCGCGGCCGCTCGGTGACCGGCAGCCAGAGGAACGCCACGTCGACGGCTCCTTGTCCGACCTGCTCGACGAGGTCCTCGCTCGCGCCCACCCGCAGGCTGATACGGACGTGCGGGTATTGGCGGCGGAACTCGCGCAGGCCGCCCGGGACATCGACGGCGGCGACGGTGGGGATCAGGCCGACGGCGAGCCGTCCGCGGACCTCTCCCACCGCCGCGGCGACCTCGGCGGCCACGCGCCCGGCGGCGTCCAGACACTGGCGGGCGGCGGGCAGGAACGCGGCGCCGGCCGGTGTCAGCCGCACCCGGCGGCTGGTGCGCTCGAAGAGTCTCGCGCCGAGTTCCCGTTCCAGGAGCGCGGGCCAGGTCGTCCGGTTCGGGCTCTCCCTCACCGCGATCGTCGCGGGACAGCGCGTTCGCCGTCGCGGTGGCGCCGCACGTTCTCGGCCTCCTCCGGGGAGAGGGGCCGGGCCGGGAGCAGGGGCTGCCCGGGGACCCGTCGGGGCTGCTGTTCCGGTTCCCCGGCCGGGCCGAGCAGCGCGTTGAGTTCGGGGTAGGAGAGGGCGTCCGCGCCGAAGGTGAAGGTGCCGTGCTCCCGGATCTCCCCCGCGGCCCGGACCAGCGCTCCCAGCGCCGCCCGGGCCATGGACGATCCGACGCTGATCCGCCGCACGCCGAGCTCCCCGAGCTCGGTGACGGACAGCCGCAGCGCCCCGCCCATCAGGACGTTGACGGGCTTGCCGACGGCGGAGCACACCGCCCGCACCGCGTCGGCGTCCGGGAGGGCCGGGGCGTACAGGACGTCGGCGCCTGCCTCCTCGTACGCCCGCAGGCGGCGGATCGTGTCGTCGAGGTCGGGCCGGCCCTGGAAGAAGTTCTCCGCCCGTGCCGTCACGGTGAAGGGGAAGTCCAGTTCGCGGGCGGCGGAGACGGCGGCGGCCACGCGTTCCGCCGCCTCCCCGACCGGACGGACCGGGTCGTCCGCCCGCCCCGTCGAGTCCTCGACGGAGCCGCCCACCAGGCCGGCGGCCGCGGCCAGCCGGATGGTCTCGGCGACCTCCCCGGGTGTCCGGCCGAAGCCGCTCTCCAGGTCGGCGGTGACCGGCAGCGGGGTCGCGGCGGCGATGGAGCGGGCGTTGGCCAGGACCTCGTCCCGGCCGACGCGGTTCGCGCCGTCCGGCCGGCCGAGGGTGTAGGCGAAGCCCGCGCCCGTGGTGGCGAGGGCCGCGAAGCCCATACCGGTGAGCAGGCGCGCGGTGCCCGCGTCCCACGGGTTCGGAACGACGAAGGGCTGCGGGCCGGTGTGCAGGGCGCGGAACTCGGTGGCTTTGCGGTACTGGTCGTCAGCGGATCGGCGGCTCATGCGGGACTCTCCTGCGGTACGCGGACGGGGGGCACGGCTCGGTTCACCTCACCACCTCACCGCCCCTCAGCCCACCCCGACCTGCTCGTCCGTACCGGGAGCCGCGCCCCGGGCCTCCTTCGCCGCGGCGGGCCCGGCGACCGGCCCGGGCGGCTGCTCCGGGGCCGGCGGTGCCGTGGCCCGCCGGGACGGGAGCCGGGAGACGGCCACACCGGCCAGGCAGACGGCGCCGCCCAGCAGGGTGAGCCAGCCGGGCACCTCCTCCAGCGTGATCCAGGAGATCAGGACGACGACCGCGGGGACGGCGTAGGTGGTGGCGCCGAGCTTCCCCGCCGTCGTACGGGCCAGGGCGTAGGCCCAGGTGCTGAAGGCGAGAGCGGTGGGGAAGAGGCCGAGGTAGACCAGGTTGAGCGTCGCCGGCAGCGGGGCCTCGGGCAGGTCCGCGAGGAGTTGGCCGCCGAACGGCAGGCAGGCCAGGGCGCCGACGAAGCACCCGAAGGTGGTCACCTGCATCGGGCTCGCGTAGCGCAGCGCCGGCTTCTGCGCGACCACCCCGGCGGCGTA
Organism: Streptomyces sp. MNU89; assembly: GCF_020982505.1. NCBI lineage: Bacteria > Bacillati > Actinomycetota > Actinomycetes > Kitasatosporales > Streptomycetaceae > Streptomyces > Streptomyces sp. MNU89. Next base: position 2,421,773 of record NZ_JAJKLL010000001.1, read on the forward strand.
CGTGACGGCGGCGACCAGGCAGAGCACCACACCCGCCAGGGAGGACGAGCCGTCACCGGACATCGACAGCCCGACCACCGCGGCCCCCGCGAACGATACGGCCATCCCGGCCAGCAGCAGCGGCGGGAAGCCCTCCTTGAGGAGCCGGCCGCTGAGCAGGGCTATCAGCACGGGTCCGATGTTGACCAGCATGGCGGCCGTCCCGGCGTCCACCAGCTGCTCGCCCCAGTTCAGCGCGACCATGTAGACGCCGAACCACATCACGCCGGCCCCCGCGATCCCCGGCCAGGCTCTGCGGTCGGGCAGCGTGCCCCGCTTGAGCAGGAAGACACAGCCCAGTGCCAGCGAAGCGATCAGAAGCCGCCCCAGTGCGAGCGCGCCGGGAGCGTAATGCTCGGCCGACACGCGGATGGAGACGAACGCCGACGCCCACAGCACCACGGTGACGACTACTGCGGCGAGGGCACGTCGATCGATACGGGTACCGCCGGTCGCGTGGTCCATGGGCGCACGGTACCGGGCCCCTCTGACACCTGCGCGAGGCATTTTTTCCGGCCTTCCCGCACCGTTCAACGGACCCTCGGGTTCCGGCTCACCGGGCGTTCCCCCGGATTCCCCGCCCCTCCACGGCAGCCCGCCGATCGCCCCGGCCGGACGGCGCCTCACGGCCCGGCGCCGCGCCCGAGAGACCCGCCGCTTCACTCTCCGTGTCCGCGGGCCGTGCCCCGGCGATCACGCCGAGCGAGATCCGGTCCCGCGGATCACACCTCCGGACGCCCTCCGGACAGGGGTTCCCACCGGCGGATTTCGCTGATCGGCTTCGCGCCGTCACAATGGCCGTGGCGCCTCCGCCAGCCGCGGGGGTGAGACCCGTTTCTCTCCGCCTCAGCAGGCTCTTGACCTGCGGGATCGTGCAGCTTTTCATAAGGGTGCCGGGCGGACGCCCAGGACATGAATGCCGGAATTGATCGCCCTCCGCGTGGGATGTGGCGGAAGGAGGGCGAGCCGTGAACGCTTCTGCGCGTGCAGAGGTTGAGAAGTTCCTGCTGGGTGACAGGTTCTCCTGTCTGGCCGGGCGGTCCGCCTGGCGTCAGGGCGGCATCACACACCGTCACTACGAGCGGTTCGGCGGCAGCGAGTCCGCCCGGCTGCTGGCCCTCGACCTCGCGGAGTTCGTCGGGTCCGCCGACTGGGACAGCCGCTCCTTCACGAGCTTCATCGCCACCTTCGAGGACCCCCGCGGCCTGGACGAGGCCGGGTTCGAACAGCACCTCTGGCAGCAGCTCCAGGCGCTCCACGAGTACGACGCGGAGACCCACCGCTGGGCCGACGGCTACTCCTCCGACGCCCAGTCCGGGGAGTTCGCGTTCAGCGTCGCCGGGCACCCCTTCTTCGTGATCGGACTGCACCCGAACCACGTCCGGCTCGGCCGGCGCCCGCCCTTCCCGATGCTGGCCTTCAACTCCCATGTCCAGTTCCGGCGGATCAAGGCCGCGGGGATGTGGGACCGGCTGGCCGACAAGATACGCAAGCAGGACATCAAGCTGCAGGGCGACATCAACCCCAATCTCCAGGAGTACGAGCAGCTGTCCGAGGCCCGGCGCTACTCCGGCAGCCGGAAGCCCGCCGACTGGCAGTGCCCCTTCCGGGCCCGGAGCGGCGTGGCGAACGGGGCCGGTGCCGCGGCGGACACCGGGGCGGAGACCGGACACTTCCGGGGGCCGGGCACCGCGCCCGTGGAGCACGGCCCGGCGGTCCCCCGCGTCCCGCACCAGGCGGCCCACGCCGACTCGCCGGCGGCCTCCGCGGCCATGGTCTGAGCCGCCCCGCCCCTGGTACGGAACGGCGGACGCCACGACGGCCGGGGCCCGGGTTCGGCGGGTTCCGGTTGTGCGCCCTCCGGTGCGGCGGGGGCTCGTGTGCGGCAGGCTCCGTGGGCTCCGGGCACGGCACGGCAGGTGCGGGAAGCCCCGCACCCGGCTGAAACCGGCTCTGCGGCGGGTGAGTCTGTGGTGTCCTGCTCCGCGTGGACGCCACTCTTTCGACTCTGATCGCTGTCGTCGGAACCCTGCTCGGTTCCGCCGTGACGCACGTCTTCCAGCGCACCGCCGACCGCCGCGCCCAGGACTTCGCCGCCGCGCAGCAGTTACGGGCCGAACGCATGCAGGTCTACAGCGACTTCGCCGGGGCCGTGGCCGACTTCCGGCGCGGGCAGTACGACCGGTGGCACCGCAGGGACGAGGACCCCGACGGCCCGGCCCACTTCGAGGCCCGCCTGGAGGCCCACCGGCTGCGCGGCACGGCCCTGCACGGGCTGTTCCGGGTCCAGCTCATAGCCAGCGCGGCCGCGGTGGTGGACGCGGCCCGCCACGCCTACGAGCTGACCTCCGAGATCCCCCGCGCCGGCTCCAAGGCGGAGCTGAGCGCCCAAGGCGGCCGGGCCAAGGACGCGTTGGAGGCCTTCATCACCCTGGCGTCCTCGGACGTCCGGTGAGGGAACACCCCGGTTCCGGCGGCACGGCCCCCCGCCGCCGGCCTCCGGCCCCCGCGCCCGGTGAGCGCAGGGGCACGGAGAGCACGGAGCCCCGGACCGCCCCGGGACTCCCCGCCGCACCACCGGAAGGCGGTCACCCGGCGGCGGCCCGCGCCACGGCCCCGGCCCCCGCGGCGGACTGCGAGCGGCGCCCCGGGCGGGCGGTGTCGAGGTGGGCGACGACACCGGCGTAGAAGCGGTCCACCGCGTCGTCGACGCTGCGGATGAAGCCGGACTCGGCGCTGCCGCGCGTGCTGCCCATGCCCTTGAAGAGGGACAGCCGGAAGCCAGTGATCGCGGATCCGTCCTTCGGCAGGATGTCGGCCGGCTCCGGACGCAGGCGCTCCAGGGTGCCGCGCGGCCCGGCACCCCGGCCGTCGACCAGCGTCTCGATGTGGGTGTCGGCGGGCGCTTCGGCGAGTTGACGGATCAGGCGCTTGGCCCAGGTCAGCGGGTAGCCCTGGTCCGGCGCGGGCATCTCGACGGAGGTGCGCAGTTTGCCGGTGCGCAGGTCGGCCACGATGCCCAGGACGCCCTGTGCCCCGTCGACACGGAGTTCCGCGCTCAGCCGGCCGTCCCGGCAGAAGCTGTCGGCGAGCGCCGCCCGGCGGGCGTCGGGATCGGAGCCGCGCCTGGCGCGCTGCACGGGCAGCACCTTCTGCCCCAGTTCACCGCCGAGCCGCAGGCAGACCTGCCGGACGAGCCGTTCCCAGCTCTCCACCACCTCGACGGCCCGCTGGTCGCCCTCGCAGAGCGTCTCCTCGTCGATGCCCTTGCGCACCGGTACCCAGGCCGGGCCCATGTTCTGGAAGCCGTGGCACCCGGAGTTGTCGTGCTGGAGGTAGTGCAGAAGTTCCTGGAGGAGCCAGGCGTGGGCGGCGTTGCCGACGCCCTCGTGGCGGATCAGCATCTGCGCCTGGTGCGCGACCTCCGCCCAGGAGAGATGCCACAGCGCGACCTTGTGCTTGCGGCGCTTGTCGATCTTGACGTCGACCAGCGGCCGTCCTTCCAGGGCCACGTCGTTCGAGAGCGTGATGACGGCCTCGTAGCCGCGCCGGGCGGCGATGTCCATGTAGTCCTGCACCTGCGCCGGCTTGAGCGGATTGCCGTTGGTCTTGGTCTCCACCAGGGCGGTCCACAGCTTGCCCGCACGTTCCACGCGGATGATGCCGTCCGGGCGCCTGGGCGTGTCCCCGTGCGGCAGGGAGACCTCGGCGAAGGTCTCCGTCCGGCCGGCCGGCGCCCCGAACGCGGCGGTGAGCCGGCGCCCGAACTCCGGTACCTGGGCCATCACCGAGAGCAGAACGGAGGTCGCCCTGGTTTCCCGCTCCCGGTCGCTCTTGAGTGCCGGGGCGGGGAAGAGCCGGGCCTGCCGCCAGGTGTCGTTCTCGGCGAGGGACTTCTTGGCCGTCCGGGGGATCGTCACCTTCTTCTTGGCGGTACGGGGGCGGCGGGCGGCCGGGGCGGGGCCCCTGCCGGCGTCGGGGCCGGGGCCGGGGCTTCGGCTGCGGCTTCGGCTTCGGCTTCGGCTTCGGGGACGGCCGCTGAGAGGGGACCGTGGTGGACGGACGCAGGGGCACCGCCGTTCCCGGCACGGGCGCGGGTGCCGTCGCAGCGGGCGGGGCGGGGCGGGCGCCGGGGCCGCCCCTCGGCGGGTGGCACCGCCGCCGTGCCCGGTACGGGTTCCCCCGTCTCCTCCGCCGCCCCTGGAGCATCGGGCTCCTCCTCCGGGGCCTCGTCCACGTCGATGCCGAAGTCCGTCGCCAGGCCCGCCAGCCCGGTCTCGTAGCCCTGCCCGACGGCCCGGAACTTCCACTCCCCGGCACGGCGGTACAGCTCGCCGAAGAGGAAGGCGCTCTCCACGCTCGCGTCACCGATGGAAAAGCCGAGGACGGTCTCCCCCGTCCGGTCGGCGAGCGTCATCCGCAGGTCGTCCAGGTCGCCGAAGCGGGCGCCGCCGTAGCGGCTGGCCGCCAGGACGACGCGTTCCACCTCCGGCGGCATCACGGAGAGGTCGAGGCTGATCCGGTCCTCGCTGCCGTTGGCGGTCGGGGTCTTGCCGAGCAGTTGCACGCTGCCGTCCGCCGCCACCGGGTTGTTGTAGAAGAGGAAGTCCGCGTCGCCGCGTACCTTGCCGTTGGCGTCGAGGAGGAGAACGGAGACGTCAGCGTCCCCGTCACCGTCCGTACTGCACCAGGAAAGACTCAGGACCACGGCGCCGGTGTCCTCGCTCAGAGCCGCCAGTCCCACGTTGGCTCCCTTGACCATCTCCAGCATGTCCCGCCCCCAAGTGCCCGGGCCGGCCGGACCCTCCCCGGTCCGCACGGCCGCCATGAAGCGTGATGTGTGCCACACCCGCTGTGTGCGGGAACTCTAGTGGCCGGTGAGTGCATGCCGAGGGTTAATGCGTTGATTGAGTGCACATCCTTTCGCAGGGTGTTCACAGTTGGCGTCTGACGGTGTACTGGACGCAGCCCCCACCGGCCGGGTCGGCCGGAGTGCCACCGCTCCGCGTGCGGGCCGGCTTCACCGGGCCCGGGCGATGTAGATCGTGCAGGAGGCCGTGTTGCCCTGGAGAGGGTTGTCGAAGGTGACGATCCGCGCCTCGGTCTCCGGGAACACCTGCGCGAGCGCCGAGTTGAACTCCTCGCTCGGCGGGTCGTTCGACCACAGGGCGAAGATCCCCTCGGGGTGAAGGTGGCCCGCCAGGGCGCGCAGCCCTTCGGGCCGGTAGAAGCCGGCGTGGCCGGGGTGCAGCACGTGCTCCGGCGAGTGGTCGATGTCCAGGAGGACGGCGTGGAACCGGCGGCCGGGCGCCTCGGGGTCGAAGCCATCGGAACCGGCCGCCTCGGCGAAGAAGTCGCCCTGGACCAGACGGCAGCGGGGGTCCGCCGTCAGACGCGCACCCAGCGGTACCAGCCCCCGCCGGTGCCACTCGACGACTTCGCCCAGCGCCTCCACCACGAGCAGCGACCGGACGCGCTCGTCGTTCAGCGCCGCGTCGGCGGTGTAGCCGAGCCCGAGCCCGCCGACGACGACGTCCAGTTCGCCGCCCCCGCACTCCGCCAGGCCGAGGTCCGCGAGGGCGATCTCCCCCGCCGTGAACATGCTGGACATCAGCCACTCGTCGCCGAGCTTCACCTCGTACACGTCGGTGTCCGTGGGGAGATGGCGGCGCCGCCGCAGGCTGATCTCCCCCATGGGGGTGGGGCGCCAGTCGAGTTCCTGGAATTTCGCGCTCAAGGGGATCGCTCTCCTGGGTCCGGGCCCCGAGGGGGCCGCAGGCGGTGTGCCGGTTCCGGTCCGGCTCCGGGCTCCGGGCTCCGGGCTCCGGGCTCCGGGCGGAAACGGCGGCGGGTGGACGTGATCCTCCCCGATTTCCCCGGCCCGCCGCAGCCGACGGCCCCCGGCCGGAGTCATCAGAATTCGCGGGGACCCTCGTCCCTTGAGCTCGGCCCAGACCGTCTTGCCGATCCCCGCTTCGCGCTCCCGGACTCCCCAGCGGTGGCAGAGGGTGTCCACAAGCAGCAAGCCGCGCCCTCCTGGGTCGTCCTCGGTCGGCTCCCGGACCTCGGGGGTCCCCCTCCCGCTGCGACAGCATTCGGACCTACCAGGTGCAGTTGGTGCCCGGACTCCTGCAGACCGCGGAGTACGGCAGAGCAGTCACGGTGGCCTCACGTGCCTGGCAAACCCCCGAGGAGATCGACCAGTTCATTCAAGTCCGGCTCGCCAGGCGAAAACGGCTCACCGGGGAAGGACCGCTGGAGTTCTGGGCGATGCTCGCCGAAGGAGCCCTTCGTCAGCAGGTCGGCGGTGCGGAGGTGATGCGCGCGCAACTGGAACACCTGATCACGCTGCCGGGACGGATGTGATGATCTCGGCTTGGCCTCAACCGCGTTGCCGGCCAACTCGGCTACTCGGCACCCTCAGCCCGAGGGAGACCAGCGCTGGACCGACGCAGCCCGGACACCCGGCGGCCCACCGGGCCTCCAGCCCTGCCCACACCACTCTGACCAGGGTTCATTCACGCGTCAGAAGGGCGCGCCTTCTCTGGAGCCCCCTCCGATGCCGTCCAGCGCATGGGGCGAGGCCCTGCGTAGTAACACCGTGGTCATTCCTCTGTTGGAAGCAAAACGCGGCCGGACATGAGCAGATCCGCCAGTTCCGCACGGTAGGCATCGAGCGCCGCAATGAGTTCGGTGTGCGTTTGGCGCTGCTGATCCAGGATGTTCAGTACACGCCCGATCTTCTGTTGCTCTGCCCGGGGAGGCAGCAGGACGGGCAGATCGTACAGATCCTTCGAGGAGACCGACTGCACAGCGGTTCCTCTGGCCCGCCGGCTGATCCAACTCTGGGCTTCGGGACGTTCCAGGAAGCCGAGGAGGTAGTCGGCGTACGAGAGTTCGGAGGGACGGATCCGCACCAGGTGAGTGCCGAAAATCCACCCTTCCTCGGCTTCCGTGACCAGGGCGCAGCGGCCCAGGGTGCCGGTTCGCGTCATCACCACGTCTCCGGGCTTGAGTCGATAGCGCGTCAGACTCTTTGCTTCGTCCTCCGGAACCCAGGTCACGCCTTCATGCAGAATCCGATGTCCGCGCACGGCCGCAGGACGAACCACGGGAATCCCGCGACCGGTGTCGTCTGCCTTATCCCGCCTTCGCCCGCCCGGGCCGACCGTGATCTCCGCCAGTGTGCCGAGCCGCTCTTGACGCCATCCGGATGGGATGCTCTCCCCTGTCCCACTGGGCGCAGCCCGAGACCATGTTTCGCGCCATGGGTTCCCGGACCGTTCCAGGTTGCCGCTCAGCTCTTGCAGCCGCGCTGCGGCGGACTCCAGCCGTTCCATTCGACGAGCCATGACCTGCTCGGTGACTTGGGGATTCATCAGCGGGAGTTCTGGAGCCGTCAGGGAGCGGGGCGTGAGCATGTAAGTCCGATCCCGCAGCTCATCAAGTTTGAGGGCACGACTGGCGACGGCACCGGCACCGGCACCGGCACCGGACGGTGTGGATTCGGTTCGCTCCATTCCGTGGTGCCATGCCGCGTAGGCATCGACCACTGCGGCAATGTCCCCTTCGGACAGCTCACGCAAGGCCGGGCCGGTCATGCTGCCCAGCGCTGAGCCGTCGATGAACAAGACTTCCTCGCACCGGCCCACCGGTCGTGTCAGGATCCAGATGTTGACGGGGATCGCCGTGACGGCGAACAGCTGCGGGGGCAGTGCCACGACGCATTCGACCGCTCCATCCTCGATCATCGCGCCACGGATCCGCCCTGGGCGGCCGCCGATGAATCCGGCGCCCTCCGGCATCACCACTGCGGCCCGCCCGCCCGGAGCCAACTGGTCCATCACGTGCTGCAGCCATGCGAAGTCACCCCGCGAGCCCGGCGGGCCATAGCGCCAGGTCCGCTGCTCCTCGGAGGCGGACAGCCGTTGTGCAAAGGGCGGGTTGGTCACGATCCAGTCGATGCCGCTCGGCCAAGGGGATCCAGATCCATCACGTGGCCCTGGCCCCTCGATCTCCATTCCCAGGTGGAAGACTGCGTCTTCCGCGCCATGGAGGGTGAGATTCATCGTGGCGAGATGCAGAGCGTCACTGCTCGGAGTCGTACCCGTTACGCATGGCCGGATCCCGGATTCGGGCAGCTCGGCAAGAATCGCCGTGAGCACTTCCCCGGCACGGCAGAAGGGATCGTGAACACGGCGTGGCCGGGGGACGGCGACGGACAGCATGCGTGCCATGGTGCGCGCCACAGACTTCGGCGTGAAAAGCTCTCCTCCTTCACGCCGTCCGTACTCACTCCGGTAGCGGTCCACCAGCAAGTCGAATACAGCCGCGCACTCGGCTCGTGTCCCCGGGCCCTGTTGGCTGAAGACCTCGATAAGAGTGGCGACCTGTTCGTGGCCTGCGACATCACGGTCGAGCACGGTGCGCAGAACGGTACGCAGAGAGGTTGCCGAAACACGGGCCGCGGGGCTGGTTCCCCATGTGTGGACCAGCCCGAGCAGCAACAGCATGTTCTCAGCTGGAGCCAACTGCCCACGGAATCGATCCGCCTCGGCCAGCAATCTGTGAACAAAGTCCTGCGCGCTGAAGTTGCCACGGTCCAGCCCTGCCCGGAACCGATCACCGAAGGTCGTACCCGCCAGTTCCCCTTCCCGCCGTACGTTCGCCGGTACTGTCCGCCGGCCCAGCCAAGCGGCTACTTCGTCTGCCCGGAAGACGTCGGTGCCCGAATGGCCGGATGACGGCACCGGTGCAGGAAAATCCTGATGCCGCCGCTCCCAGTTGGCCACAGCAGGACGTTGGACACCCGCGAGGCGCGCGATGTCGGCACGGGTCACTACGAGTCGCCCGAGGTCCGTCACAAGATCATCCTCCGGTCAGAAGCGCACGGGCCGGGTGCCGCCGAGAGAGGCACGACGGCCTGCGAGAACCTCGGGGAAGCGGTCCATCGTCTTGGCCTCAATCGCCAGCTCGGGGCTGATGTGGCCGAGCATGCGATAGATCTTGGCGTGGTCCGCAGAAAGATCACGATGGTGCACGGGTTCGTGGTGCATGATCCGGTTGCGCAGGAGGACCAGCGAGGACAAGCCGTCGTAGAGCCTCTTACGCGGCAGGTCCAGGTAGGGAAAGGCCTTGTGCAGGGTGGGCACCCACAGGCCTCGGTCGTAGCTACGGCTCAGCAGGGAGACCCAGAAGCCGAACGACAGCTCCGCCACCATGCTGTCGGGCGTGGGGGCCGTCCTTCGGCGCTCACACTTCCGTCTGGCCTCCATGACAAGGCGCTTGGTCTGCCAGTCCAGAGGAGCCGCTTCCCACCAATCCGATCGGCCATACTTCCGACTCAGCTGATCGTGGAGAGCGTTGCGCAGGGCCAGCTCCAGACAGTGCAGCGGACCATACAAAGCGCCGCAAACCTCAACGTTCCACCAGTACAGACGGACAGCAGTCAGTGACTCGCCCTGCGCGGCCATGACATACCTGCTCAGGCGCGGCCGGGACAGGGCACGGACCAGCCACTCCGGCAGCCTCTCGATCACGGACTCCCCCTCTGGACACGGCTCCGCCTACGCAGGCCGTTGCAAGAACTGGTGGCGGTGATACCGTGGTCGTGAAAGCCCCGGGCCCGCCTCTGCTCAGCACGCCACCCGGGGCACGGCCTTCCGGACCCCTGGCAGTCATCCACCGCCAGGGGTTTCGCCTTTTCCCACGGTCCGCAGCGTCAGGATGACCGTAGCGGACCACACATCGACACGCAACCGCAGTGCAGTGCGCGAGTTTTCGTTACCCCCTCGACCAAGCGTGGAAGGGGCAAACATCACGGGAGCGGTCGGCGTACTCACCCGAGGTCCCGTTCTCCCCGGCCCGGTCCGGTCACGCCGGTCCCCGCCGGACCGGGTGGCAAGGGTCCGCCCGGCCCCGATGCCGGGGCCGGGCAAAGCCGGGGCCGGGGTCTGTCCGCGCAGGCTCCGGTACTTTCGGGGCGGGCCAGGGCCGGTGGCCGTGTCGGGAGAGGCCGGGTCAGTCCTCCTCGTCGTCCTCCTCCCACAGGCCCTGTTCCTTGAGTTGCCGGACGTGGACCTTGATCGGTGGCTCCGGGTCCGGGTCGGAGGGGCGTGGGCTCTCGGGGCCGTCGGGGCCGACGCGGACCAGGCGTTCGACCCGGGCCACCCGGTAGCGCACGCCCGCTACCGTCACCTCGTTCAGGCGTTCGGAGGAGATGCGGTCGGCCGCGGCGGCGTACTCGGCGCGCAACTCCGGGGTCAGCTTCCGCAGTTGCGGGAAGAACGGGCCTCGCCAGTGGGTGGCCAGTCCGTCGCGGGCCGCCTGCGGGGTGGTCGACGTGCCGTCCGATTCGGGACGCCAGTGGCCGTCGGAGTCCTCGGCGATCATGAAGGTCGGGGGGAGGAGCACGCCGCCGGGGTGTGTCCGCGCGGCGCGCAGGGAGTCGGCACGGACGTCCGGCGGCACGGTGCCGGCCGCGCGGACCATGCCCAGCAGTTCGGTCTTGAGGATGCCCTCGGACATCCCGGTGGCGGTGGTCGTGTCGATCACGAAGCCGACGGACGGGTCCTGGATCTTGCCGGACTCGCCCGGTGCGGCCGGGTCCGGGTCGGAGGGCCGGGGCGGCTCGGGGCCGTCCGGGCCCATGCGGATGAACCGCTCCGCCCGGACGACGCGGTACCGGTCGCCGAGCACGGTCATGTCGTCGAGGGGTTCCCAGTCCAGGCGTTCCGCGGCCCGCAGGCACGCGTCGCGCGCTGCCTCGTCACCGGCCTCCTCCGCGTCCCGGGCCGTCAGCCGGAAGTGCGCTCCGAGGCCGTCCCGGGACCCCTGGGGTGCCGTGTCGCAGAAGTACGGGCGGAGTTCCCAGCCGCCCTCCTCGCGTTCCCGCGCGGTCCCGAACACCGGTGCGCCGGCCGAGCGGATCTCCGGGTACGTCTCTCGGGCCTCCCACGCCTCCAGGTCCGCCATGGCCGCGACAGGGCTCTCCAGTGCGGTCACGCGGACGGTTCGGTAGGCGGGGTTCTGCTCGTCATACTGAGTCACGGGCCCAGCATGGACGCGGCGCCGGGGGCCGGGTGCCGGATCGGGCGGCTATCCCCCGTACTGCTGGATTCTGTCGGATGCCTGTCCTAATCGGCGGCGCGGGCGGCCCGTTGCGCACCGTCATCGGCGTGGCCCGTTCCGGCGCCGCCGGTACGCGGACGGCGCGGCGACCGTGGGGATCGCCGCGCCGTCGCGTCATGCGCTCGCCGGTCCGGACGGCCGGGTCCGCCCGGTCCGTGGTCCGGCTGCCGGTCAGCCGGCGTTCAGTGCGTTGAGCACCGCGGTGTACGCCTGCTTCTTGTTGTAGTTGCGGTCGAACAGCAGCGGGGTGTCGTTGGAGCGCCAGGAGTAGTGGTCGGGGATGCCCCACACGGTGATGCCGGTGCAGCGGGAGACGGCCAGGCAGGCCTGGGTCACGCCGCCGAACTGCTCGGCCTGGGAACTGCCGGAGCCGGCGATGTCCAGCTCGGTGATCTGCACGTCCACACCCAGGTCCGCGAAGTTCTGCAGGGTGGTGTGGTAGTTGTTCGGCACCGGGTTGCCGCTGTTGAAGTGGGCCTGGAAGCCCACGCAGTCGATCGGCACGCCGCGGGACTTGAAGTCCTTGACCATGTTGTACACGGCCTGCGTCTTGGCGTGGCTCCAGTTGTCGGTGTTGTAGTCGTTGTAGCAGAGCTTGGCGTTGGGATCGGCTTCGCGGGCCATGCGGAAGGCCTCTTCGATGTAGCCGTTGCCCAGCCGCTGCTGGAACACCGAATTGCGGCGGGCGCCGCTGCCGCCGTCCTCGAACGCCTCGTTCACCACGTCCCAGGAATGGATCTGACCCTTGTAGTGGCCCATCACCTGGTTGATGTGGTTCCGCATGGCGCTGCGCAGCTGGTCGGCACTGCCGAGGTTGCTCACCCAGCCGGGGAGCTGGGAGTGCCACACCAGCGTGTGACCGCGGACCGCCATGCCCTGCTGCCGGGCATGGTTGAAGATCCGGTCGGCATTGCCGAAGTTGAAGTTGTTCTGGGACGGCTCAAGCGCGTCCCACTTCATCTCGTTCTCGGCGGTGACGCTGTTGAACTCCCGGTTCAGCGTCTGCACGTACTGGGACTCACCGAGGTGGTTGGCGGCGACCGCGGCACCGAAGTACCGGCCCTTCTCGGCCGCCGCGGCGCCCAGGGTGTCGGCGGCGTGAGCGGTGCCGGACAGGCCGACGACGCCGGTCGAGGCCAGGACGGCGGCCAGGCCGAGGACGAGCGTCTTCCGGGTGCCGGGTTTGCGGCGCTGCCGCCGGGCTGACGTCATGCTGATCATTGCTGCCCCTTCTTCCGGGGACCGGACGGAGGTGGGGGACCCGTCCGGACTTGGTGGGTGTGAACGGTGTGATGCCGTGCCCCCACGTACCGCCGCGGCCGACGGTGGGGTGTCGGTGCCGCGGGCGGCGATCGCTCCGGAGTATGGCCGGATCGGTGAGGGGGCGTCAACGCTTCTTTCCGGAAGTTTTTCGGCCGTGAAACACGTCGGTAACTTGAATAACCCTCTCTGAACTGGAGTTATGCGGCCGCGTTCGACGGGTCGTCAGTTTTGGATCTTCGAGGAGGCAGAAAATTATCGGAGACTTCCGTTAAACGGCATCACTCGGCGGGCCGGTTGCGCCCGCCTGCCGGGTGGTGCACGCCGCGCGCGGTCTTCACCCGGCGGTTCCCCGGCCCCGACAGCAGAAAGCTCCGCCCGGCTCTCCGGGGAGTTTCCGGAGAGCCGGGCGGAGCTGCCCCTTGCGAGGGCCCGCCTGGACGGGGGAAGCGACGGCGGCCCCGCAGCGCGGCGGGCCGGCCGGACTGTCAGGTGACCGGCCGGCCGGGCCGTCGGTGCGAGTCGGTCAACGGGCCGTACAGCCGCCGATCCGTGGTTGCGACCAGTTGCCGTTGGCCATCACCGTAAACCCGAAACTCGTCGACGAGCCGGACGACAGCGTGCCGTTGCCGTTCGGTCTCATCGTCATCACCGTGCCGTTCCAACTGGGCGTGCCGTTCCAGGTGGTGGAGACGCTCTGCGGCGAGGTCAGGTTGACGGTGACCGTCCAGTCGCTGATCGCGCCACCGTTGGCGGTGACCGTCACCTGGCCGTTGAAGCGGTCGCCCCAGCGCATGGTCTCGGAGTACGTCGCGGTGCAAGTGGCCCCGGTGTTACCGCCACCGTCGTCACCACCGCCGTCGCTGCTGCCGCCGAGGGCCGACAGAACGGCGTTGTACGCGGGCTTCTTGTTGTAGTTGCCGTCGAAGAGCAGCGGGTTCTGCTCACTGCGCCACGAGTACTTGTCGGTGACACCCCAGACCGTGATGCCGGTGCAGCGCGCGACGGCCAGGCAGGCCTGCGTCACGCGGCTGTAGCTGTCGCTCGGGGCGTTCTGGATGTCCAGCTCGGTGATCTGCACATCGACGCCGAGGTCGGCGAAGCGCTGCAGGTTCGCCTGGTAGTCGCTGGGCACCGGCGACTGCTGGTTGAAGTGGGACTGGAAGCCCACGCAGTCGATCGGGGCGCCGTTCTGCTTCATCTGGCGCACCAAGTTGTAGACGGCATTGCTCTTCGCGTTCTGGCCGTCGGTGTTGTAGTCGTTGTAGCAGAGCTTGGCGTTGGGATCGGCTTCGCGGGCCATGCGGAAGGCCTCTTCGATGTAGCCGTTGCCCAGCCGCTGCTGGAACACCGAGTTGCGCCGGGCACCGCTGCCGCCGTCCTCGAACGCCTCGTTCACCACGTCCCAGGAGTGGATTTCGCCCTTGTACTGGCCCATCACCCGGTTGATGTGGTTCCGCATGGCGCTGCGCACCTGGTCGGCACTGCCGAGGTTGCTCACCCAGCCGGGGAGCTGGGAGTGCCACACCAGCGTGTGACCGCGGATGTCCATGCCCTGCTGCTGGGCGTGGTTGACGATGCGGTCGGCGTTGGCGAAGTTGAAGTTGTTCTGGGACGGCTCCAGCGCGTCCCACTTCATCTCGTTCTCGGCGGTGACGCTGTTGAACTCCCGGTTCAGCGTGGCCACATAGTCCGCCTCACCGAGGCGGTTGGCGGCCACGGCGGTACCGAAGTACCGGCCCTTCTCGGCCGCCGCGGCGCCCAGGGTGTCGGCGGCGTGAGCCGTGCCGGACATCGCGACGACACCGGTCGAGGCCAGGACGGCGGCCACACCGTAGACGAACACCTGGCGGACGTACCGCCGTGGGCTTCTTCGTCCGGCTAACGATTTCCTGATCATTACTGCCCCTTCTGCCGGGGACCGGACGGAGGTGGAGGAACCGTCCGGGCATGGTGGGTGCGATCGGCCCGCGAGCCGGGACGCCGGACAGTGGGGGGAGGTGAACGGCGGTTCCGTGCGTGCGGTAGTTCGATCGATCCGGAGTATGGCGCCCGTCACAACGCAGCGTCAACGCTTGTTTCCGGAAGTTTTTCAACGGCGAAACACCTCCGTCACGGCGGCTTGCCCGGGATCTACCTGCGTCAATGTCCCGACGGGAGGCGGGCGCCGGTCCGGAAATGCACACCGTTCAACAGAATTTCCAGAGCTTTCCGATAACCGGAGTGCCGCATCCGGATGGACTCAACGATCCGCCGGAGCGCTCGCCAGACTCTCCCGGTTCCGACCTGCGCATCCCTTGATCGACACCCCCTCACCCCCGACGGACACCGAGGAGAGCTTCCGGAAACCTGCCCCGACCCTCTCCACGCCCGCACCGGGGCGACCCCTGCACGAGCCCACCGCGGGCCCCCACCCCGCCGACGCGCCCCTTCGCGCGCACGCCGGAACGTGACCGGTTGCGAGCCCAGAGTGTCCGATTTAGCGTCATTCATGCCGGTTGATCACGGTCAACGCTGCCCGTGAAACCAGCCGGTCCCCGGAAATACCAACGCCCCGCTCCCTCTGGGACAGGGCCCTCCCCTCCACAGGAGGCATCGCAGATGCTGCAGTCCAAGTTCCGCAAGATCGCGGTCGGCGTCGCCACCGGCGCCATCGCCACCCTCGCCGCCGCCGGCCCCGCCGCCGCGGCCACCGCCGCTCCGACCGGCGGTGGTCACCACCACCACTTCTACAAGGGCAAGGTCATCGCCCACTCCGGCCTGCTGCTCCGCAGCGCGCCCAACAAGGGCGGCCACGTCGTCGGCTCCAAGCCGTACGGCGCCATCGTGAAGATCAAGTGCAAGGTCCACGGCCAGAACATCAACGGCAACAACCGCTGGTACGTGCTGAAGGACGGCCACTACGCGTTCGCGTCGGCCCGCTACATCAAGAACATCGGCCCGGCCCCGCGCTGGTGCTGACCGCGCGCCGGTGCTGACGGACCGGCCGCCCGGATGACGTCGCACCCCCCGCGCGCCTCGCGCGCGGGGGGCGTGGCGCTGCGCACGGCGGCGCACGCCGGGGTGCGCAGCGCACGGCCGTGTGTACCGGGACGGAGGGGCGGGTAGGACGGCGTGCGACGCCAACCCCCTTCTCCCTCAGTACATCTGATGGCATAACAGACATAACACCGGCGAGTTTGTTACGTTCTCTGTCATGGCCGCATCGACAGCGGGTCCCCCCTCGGACCGTCCGGGCTCGCACCCGGACGGCCTCCCGGAAGCGCTCCCGCCCCCGGTGCGGCTCCCCCGGCGCCGCGGTACGGAGCTGGTCCTGCTCACCGGGGCCGTCCTGATCTCCGTCTACGGCTACGTCGAGGTCGGCCTGGCCACCGACGGCACCGTGCCGGCCGGCGCCGCGGGCTACGGAGCGGGCCTCGGGCTCCTCGCCCTCCTCGCCCACGTCGCCGTACGCCTGCGCGCCCCGTACGCCGATCCCCTGCTGCTGCCCATCGCCGTCCTGCTCAACGGTCTGGGCCTGGTGGTGATCTACCGGCTCGACCTCGCCACCCCGCCGACGAGGCCGCCCCCACCCAGCTCATCTGGTCCGCGCTCGGTGTCGGGTTCTTCATCGCCGTCGTCCTGTTCCTCCGCGACCACCGGGTGCTGCAGCGCTACGCCTATCTGAGCGTCGCCGCCGCGCTGGTCCTGCTGATCGTCCCGATCTTCTTCCCCGCGATCAACGGCGCCAAGATCTGGATCCGGGTGGCCGGTCTCTCGTTCCAGCCCGGCGAGTTCGCCAAGATCCTGCTCGCCGTCTTCTTCGCCTCCTATCTGGCGGTCAACCGGCACGCCCTGGCGTACACCGGCCGCCGGATCTGGAAGTTCCAGTTCCCCACCGGGCGGGTGCTCGGCCCGATCCTCACCATCTGGCTGGCCAGTGTCGGCGTCCTCGTCCTGGAACGCGACCTCGGCACCTCGCTGCTCTTCTTCGGCCTCTTCGTGGTGCTGCTGTACGTGGCCACCGGCCGCACCGGCTGGATCGCGGTCGGGCTGCTGCTGGCCGCCGCGGGCGCCGTCACCGTCGGTTCCCTGGAACCCCACGTCCACAGCCGGGTCCAGGACTGGCTGCACCCCTTCGCCTCCATCGACGCGGGCGAGGGCGCGAGCCAACTGGCGCAGACCTACTTCGCCTTCGCCTCCGGCGGCGTCCTCGGCACCGGACTCGGCCAGGGGGACTCCGTCCTCATCGGCTTCGCCGCGAAATCGGACTTCATCCTGGCCACGGCGGGCGAGGAACTGGGGCTGACCGGGCTCTTCGCGATCTTCCTGCTGTACACCCTGCTGGTGGAACGAGGGCTGCGGGCGGGCCTCGCCCAGCGCAACCCCTTCGGCCGGCTGCTGGCCGTCGGCCTGGCCTCGATCGTCGCGCTCCAGGTCTTCGTCATCGCGGGCGGGGTGATGGGGCTGATCCCGCTCACCGGGATGGCGATGCCGTTCCTCGCACAGGGCGGTTCCTCCGTCGTCACCAACTGGATCATCGTGGCCCTGCTGATCCGGATGAGCGACACGGCCCGCCGGCCCGCCCCGGCGCCGGCCGCCCCGGAGGGCCCCGGCGAACCCGGAGGACCCGTCGGCCCGGGCGATCCCGGCGGCCCCGGCGCCTTCGACGCCCCCGGGGAGGCGAGGCCGTGATCCGCCAGATCCGCCATCTGTCCGCCTTCTTCCTGCTCCTCCTGGTGGCCCTGCTGCTCAACGCCTCCCGCATCCAGGTGATCGACGCCGAGGAGTACGAGGACAACCAGGCCAACCGCCGCAAGAACATCGCCCGTTACAGCGCCCCGCGCGGCGACATCCTCGTCGACGGCGAGCCCGTCACCGGCTCCCGCGACACCGGCGAGCGGCTGCGCTACGAACGCACATACGTCAACGGACCGCTGTACGCGCCGGTCACCGGCTACGCCTCGCAGATCTACGGCACCACGCTCCTGGAGGACGCCGAGGACGACATCCTCTCCGGCGCCGACCCGCGGCTCTCCGTCTTCCCGCTCTGGCACGCACTGACCCGCGAGCGCGAACCGGCCGGCGACGTCCACACCACCATCGACCCGGCCGTCCAGCGCGCCGCCGCCGACGGCCTGGGCGGCGCGCGCGGCGCGGTGGTCGCCCTGGAACCGGACACCGGCAAGATCCTCGCCCTCGTCAGCAGCCCGAGCTACGACCCCGAACAGATCTCCGGGAACGGAGACGCCGCCGTCGACGCCTGGCAGCGGCTGACCGGCGCAGAGAACCAGCCGATGCTCAACCGGGCGCTCCGCCAGACCTATCCGCCCGGCTCCGTCTTCAAGGTGGTGACGGCGGCGGCCGCCCTGGAGCAGGGTGTGGTGACCGATGTGGACGAGCCGACGGACACCCCCGCGCCGTACACCCTCCCCGGCACCCGGACGGATCTGACGAACGAGGCGCGGGGGTGCGAGGACGCCGACCTGCGCCACGCCATGGAGGTCTCCTGCAACACCGTCTTCGCCAAACTCGGTGTGGAGGTCGGGCTCGACGGCATGGTGGACACGGCCGAGAAGTTCGGCTTCAACGACGACGGTCTGCGGGTGCCCTCCCGGGTTGCCGAATCCGTCTTCGACACCGACATGAACGACGCCCAGCTCGCCCTGTCGTCGATCGGCCAGTACAACACCGCCGCCACACCGCTCCAGATGGCGATGGTCGCCTCGGCCGTCGCCAACGACGGCAGGCTGCGCAAGCCGTATCTGGTCGACAGGATCACCGATTCCGAGGGCGACACGGTGGCCGTCACCCGCCCCCGCACCTACGAGCGGACAATGGACTCCGGCACGGCGGAGGTGCTGCGCGAACTGATGCGCGACGTGGTCGAGAACGGCACGGGCACCAACGCGGCGCTCCCCGGCGCGGAGGTCGGCGGCAAGACCGGCACCGCGCAGCACGGTGTGGGCAACGAGGGCATCCCGTATGCCTGGTTCATCTCCTGGGCGCAGAAGGACGGGGCCGACGAGCCCGGTGTCGCGGTCGCGGTGGTCGTCGAGGACGCGGCGGCCGACCGCGCCGACATCAGCGGCGGCGGCAACGCGGCCCCGATCGCCCGCCAGGTGATGCGGGCGGCACTGGGGCTCTGAGGACTCCGCACTGCGGGCTGCCGTCTCTCCGGGTTCCGGGGCCGGGGTTCCGGGGGGGCGTCACCCTCGGTGCCGGCCGGCGTGGTCGTACTCGCCGGCCTTGACGGCCCGCGCGAAGGCCGGCCAGATACCCGGGGCGACGCTCAGCACGGTGTGCGGCCGGCCGCACTCCCGGAGGCGGACCAGGCGCCGGGGCGGCGGCCGGTGGTAATCCAGTGCGCGGCCGGACGGTGGGCGCTAGCGTGCGGCCATGACTGACGCAGCCGCACCGTTCGAGCTTGCCCAGATCAATATCGCCCGGCTCCTCGCCCCGCTCGATTCACCGCAGTTGAAGGACTTCGCGGACGGGCTCGACCCCGTCAACGCCACCGCGGACGCCTCGGAGGGCTTCCGCTGGCGGCTCCAGAGCGACAGCGGCAACGCCACCGACGTGCCGGTCCTCGGGGACGACTGGCTGATCGTGAACCTGACCGTGTGGCGCGATCTCGACTCCCTCACCCGCTTCATGTACGACGGCCTCCACCGCGACCTGATGCGCCGCCGCCGCGAGTGGTTCGAGCGGCCGGCGGAGGCGGTGACCGCCCTGTGGTGGGTCCCCGCCGGGCACCGGCCGTCCGTCGCCGAGGCCGAGGAGCGGCTGACGCATCTGCGCCGGCACGGGCCCACGCCGTACGCGTTCGGGCTGCGGAGCGCCTTCCCGCCCGGGCCCGCGAGCCCCGTGCCGGGTACCGCGGAGGCCACGGCGGCCGAGCTGACGCGCGCCCGCGAGGCGAACGCCGGTGACGTCTGCACCGTCGGCTGACTCCCGGGCGGCAGTCGGCCGGCTCGCGGGTCCCGGTCCGGCGGGCCCCGGTCCGGTCGGTCCCGCTCCTGCGGGCGACGGGCCCTTGCCGGATGCCGGCCCCGGGAGCGGGGGTCAGGCCGCGAAGGGCGTGGGCAGGGGTTCCGCGCGCTCCAGCCAGACGTCCGGAACATCGGCGATGCCCGTCCGGCCGCCGACGACACCGCCCGCGATGGCGCAGGTCGTATCGATGTCGCCCAGGCCCGCCGCGGTGGTCCACAGCGCCTCGGTGAGGTCGTCCAGGTGCCCGGCCGCGCACCACAGGGCGTACGGCACGGTGTCGTCGGCGCGGATGCGGTAGCCGCTGCCCAGGGCGGCCGCCGCCGCTGCCGGTTCGGTGCCCGGGGGCAGTCCGGCCGCCAGCAGCACGCCGTCGCGTACCGCGCCCTCGGGGGTGTGATCCGCCACCCCGGCCAACAGCTCGGCGGGGGCGGGGGGTTCCTCCGTCCGGTCGGCGGCGAGGGCGGCCGCGACGGCGACGGCCACCGCGCCCGCGATGCCCTCCGGGTGCGCGTGGGTGACCTGCGCCGACAGCGTGGCCTGCGCGGCGGCCCGCTCCGGGTCGCCCGCGAACCAGGCGCCGAGGGGTGCGACGCGCATGGCGGCGCCGTTGCCGAGGCTCCCCTGACCGCCGAAGAGGGCGTCCGCGTCCTCGCGCCACCGGTCCGGCCGCCGGGCGAGCAGCGGCAGCAGTTCGTGCATGCCGCTGCCGTAGCCGCGGGCGGGCTCGGCGAGGAAGCGTTCGCCGAACTCCCGGGCCAGTTCCTCCTGCCGCACCTCGCCGTGGCGGTCGAGGACGGCGAAGAGCGCCAGGGCCATGGCGGTGTCGTCCGTCCAGTGCCAGAGGGGCGCTTCGGGTGTCCGCCGCTCCCTGATGGCCTCGCCGACGCTTCCCCGCTCGGCGGCGAGCGGGAACCAGCGTTCGCCGAAGGCGTCGCCGAGGGCCAGGGCGCGGAGGCTGTCGTGGGCGGCGGCGCGGCTGCCGGGACGGATCGCTGTCATGGGTCCATGCTGTCAGCCGCGCGGCGCCGTGGCATGTGGTGTGCACGCACAGCCGCACCGCCATAGGCGCCGCCGTACGCGCCGCGCCGTAGGCAGGCACCGCACTGTGGGCACCGCGCGGGACGGTCCGCCCGGCCGCAGGCCGCGGGCACGCACCCCGGGCGCCGGCCCCGTTACCTCTCGGCCGCCGCCCCCTCGGCGATCGCCTCGGTGACCTCCGCCGTGCGGGCGGCCTCCTCGGCCGCGAAGCGTTCGGCGTCCAGTTGCTCGGCCAGTTCCTCGTCCTGGGCCATCAGCAGATCGAGGTTGGAGTCGCCGAGCTCGAAGACGCCCAGGTCGAGGTAGGCGCGCTGGAGGCGTTCGCCCCACAGGCCGATGTCCTTGACGCACGGCACGATCCGGCTGAACAGCAGCTTCCGGAAGAGGTGCAGGAACTCCGACTGCTCGGTGTACTCGGCCGCCTCCGCCGCCGGGATGCCGAAGTTCTCCAGCACCTCGGTCCCGCGCAGCCGGTCGCGCATGAGGTAGCAGCCCTCGATGACGAACTCCTCGCGTTCGCGGAGTTCGGCGTCGGTGAGCTGCCGGTAGTAGTCGCGCAGCGCCATCCGCCCGAAGGCCACGTGCCGGGCCTCGTCCTGCATGACGTAGGCGAGGATCTGCTTCGGGAGCGGCTTGTCGGTGGTGTCGCGGATCATGCCGAACGCGGCCAGGGCCAGGCCCTCGATCAGAACCTGCATCCCGAGGTAGGGCATGTCCCAGCGGGAGTCGCGCAGGGTGTCGCCCAGCAGGGCCTGGAGGTTGTCGTTGATCGGGTAGAGCATCCCGATCTTCTCGTGGAGGAAGCGGCCGTAGATCTCGGCGTGCCGGGCCTCGTCCATGGTCTGGGTCGCGGAGTAGAACTTGGCGTCCAGGTCGGGGACGGACTCCACGATGCGGGCGGCGCAGATCATGGCGCCCTGCTCGCCGTGGAGGAACTGGCTGAACTGCCAGGAACTGTAGTGCCGCCGCAGCTCGCCCTTGTCGCGCTCGGTCATCCGGCTCCAGTGCCGGGTGCCGTGGAGGGCGAGGGCCTCGTCGGGGGTGCCGAGCGGGTCGCGGGGGTCCACCTCCAGGTCCCAGTCGATGCGGCGGACCGAGTCCCACTGCTTGTCCTTGCCCTTCTGGTACAGGGCGAGCAACCGGTCGCGCCCGTCGTCGTAGTCCCAGCTGAAGCGGGCGGCGCCGGAGGCCGGCACCTGCCAGTCGGGGGTTCCCGGGTCTTTCGCGTAGAGATCGTGCGTCGTCATCGACGCCTCCTCGGCCTCGGCCTCGCGGACTCCCGTGGAGAGCGGGATGGTTGGCAGGCTCACACGGCCTCCGCGGCGGGGTCAACCGGGCTTCAACAAGTCTTCGCCAGGGGATTGACGTTCTTGCTGACACGCAGTCTCATAAAGGGGTACCGCGGGTAACCCACAAGCGAGGTGGCCGACAGCATGACGATCACAACCGGGGCAGCGGCGCAGCGGGATGCTCTCGGCCTGCTCAAGGACCGGGAAAAAGTCGCCCTGCGCCTGCTCGACTCCTCCGCCAGGCACTCCTTCGACCCGGACGCCGAACTGGACTGGGACGCCCCCTTCGAGGAGGGCCTCTGGTTCTGGCCGCCGGAGCTGGTCTCCCTCTACGACACCCCGCTCTGGAAGACCATGTCGGAGGAGCAGCGCATCGAGCTCTCCAAGCACGAGGCCTCGGCCCTGGCCTCGCTCGGCATCTGGTTCGAGATCATCCTCATGCAGCTGCTCTGCCGGCACATCTACGACAAGTCGCCGACCAGCTCGCACGTGCGCTACGCCCTCACCGAGATCGAGGACGAGTGCCGGCACTCCAAGATGTTCGCCCGGCTGATCCAGCGGAACGACACCCCCGTGTACCCGGTGTCGCGGGTCCACCAGAACCTCGGCCGGCTGTTCAAGACGGTCTCCACCACGCCGGGGTCCTTCACCGCCACCCTGCTCGGCGAGGAGATCCTCGACTGGATGCAGCGGCTGACCTTCCCGGACGAGCGCATCCAGCCGCTGGTGCGCGGCGTCACACGCATCCACGTGGTGGAGGAGGCCCGGCACGTGCGGTACGCCCGGGAGGAGCTGCGCCACCAGATGGTCGGCGCGCCGCGCTGGAGCCGTGAGTTCACCCGGCTGACCTCGGGGGAGTTCGCCCGCGTCTTCTCCAAGGCATTCATCAACCCCGAGGTCTACACGAACGTGGGCCTCGACAAGCGGGAGGCGGTCGCCCAGGTCGCGGCCAGCGGGCACCGGCGCGAGGTCATGCAGACCGGGGCGAAGAAGCTGACGGACTTCCTGGACGACATCGGCGTGCTGCGCGGGGCGGGACGCCGGATGTGGAAGAGCTCGGGGCTGCTGGCCTGAGACCGCCGCCCCGGCCGGGCGGAGGGGCGGGAGGGCGGAGGGGCGGGGCCGCGCGGACAACGGGCAGGTCCCGGCAAGGCCCGGACGACACCCGGACCGGGCCGCCGCCCCGCCGGGCCGGTTACCCTGCGGGCATGAACGGCAGCGGCACCGCCCCGAGAGCAACGTCCGGCCGCCGGTCCGGCCCCGGCGCCGCGTACCGGCGGCTCACCGTCGAGCAGCGGCGCCGCCAGTTGCTGGACGCGGCGCTCGCGCTCTTCGCCGACCGGGCGCCGGAAGAGGTCTCGCTGGACGACGTGGCCCACGCCGCCGAGGTGTCGCGCCCGCTGGTCTACCGCTACTTCCCGGGCGGCAAGCCGCAGTTGTACGAGGCCGCGCTGCGCAGCGCCGCCGACCGGATGGAACGGTGCTTCGCCGAACCCCAGACCGGTCCGATGACCCAGCGGCTGGGGCGCGCCCTCGACCGCTATCTCGCCTTCGTCGACGAGTACGACGCCGGCTTCAGCGCGCTGCTCCAGGGCGGCAGCGTCGCCGAGACCTCGCGCACCTCGGCCATCGTGGACGAGGTGCGGCGGGCCGCCGCCGAGCAGATCCTCGTCCATCTCGGCGTCTCCCGGACCGGGCTGCGGCTGCGCACCGCCGTCCGCACCTGGATCGCGGCGGTCGAGGCCGCCTCGCTGATCTGGCTGGACGAGGAGAAGCAGCCGCCCGCCGCCGAACTGCGCGACTGGCTGCTCGACCACTTCCTCGCCCTCCTCACCGCCACCGCGGCGCACGACCCGCAGACGGCGGGCGTGCTCAGGGAGGCGCTGGCGGCGGAGCGGGCGGACGGGCCCGTGGGCGCTCTCCTCCGGCGGCTGGTGCCGCTGGTCGCGGAAGCGGGGCATCTGCTGGACGCCGCGGGTGCCGGTGAATCCGGGAATGCCGGGGCTCCCGGGACTTCCGGTGCTTCCTGGTCTGCCGAGGCCAACGGGGCTCCGCCGGAGGGCGGCGCGTCCGCTGCGGCTCCGCGCGGCCCGGGGGAGGGCGCCTCGTGAGGAGCGAGGACACCCTCTTCGTGGGCGGGCCGCTGGACGGCCGGGTCCTGCCGGTGCTGACGGGGGCGACCGGAAAGCCGCCGAAGGTCTACGAGGTCCCGGTACCGGAACCGGACGGCGGCGCGCCCGTGGTGCACGTCTACCGGCGCGAGATCCGCGGCCACAGCAAGCGGCTCGGGCTGCCGCTGGGCTGGAAGTACGTCTACGACCCGGAGGGCCGGCGCGCCACGGGCCCGAACTGGCCCTGGACCCGGCGGACCCCCGGCGCCTGAACCGGCGGCACGGACCTCGGCGGCCGACCGGGTACCGAAGGGGACCACGGACCGGCCACCCGGCCTCCCGCCACCGGTCGCGTGCGGTCCGATCGCCGGCCGGCGGGGCCGAGCACCGGCCCGGGCCGGGGGCGACCGACCCGGGCCCGCCGGCCTACCGCGCGCCCGCGGCCTCGGCGAGGTAGCCCTCCGTCTTCGCCGGCTCGTAGAAGAAGTTCTCCAGGTCGGCCGGGTTGTCGAAGGCGTTGGCGAAGCGGTCGGCGACCGGCTGGAACTGCCCGCCCGCGCCGATCAGGTTGAGGACGTGCTCCGGCGGCGGGGCCAGCATCGCGTTCGTCCACTTGACGACGTGCCGGGCGGTCTCCCAGTAGCGGTCGAAAGTGGACTGCATCCACTCGGCGTCGAACGGCTGGTCGCCCCGCTCCAGGATGCTCGCCAGATACGAGGCGGCGCACTTGGACGCCGAGTTGGAGCCCTGGCCGGTCAGCGGGTCGTTGGCGACGACGACGTCCGCGACGCCCAGTACCAGCCCGCCCGACGGCAGCCGGCCGACGGGGTTGCGCACGGTCGGGGCGTAGCGGCCGGCGAGGGTGCCGCCCGCGTCGGTCAGCTCCACCTTGCCCGCGCGGTCGTACTCCCAGGGCAGGAACCGCTTCATCAGGTCCAGGGTGGTGGCCAGGTGCTCGCCCGGGTCCTTGATGGAGTCGAAGACGTCCAGCGGGCCGCCGGGGATGCCCTCCCAGAAGAGGATGTCGGCCCGGCCGGAGAGGGTGTAGGTCGGCATGACGAACATCTCGCCGACGCCCGGCACGAGGTTGCAGCGGACGGCGTCGTAGTCCGGGTGCTCGGGGCGCGGGCCGAGCCCGTGCACGTAGGCCACGGCCAGGGCGCGCTGCGGCTTGTCGTACGGGGAGCGGGAGGCGTCCCGGCCGAACATGGAGACGAGTTCGCCCTTGCCGGCCGAGACGAGCACCAGGTCGTAGGAGCGGGAGAAGTAGTCGAGGTCGGAGACGGCGGCGCCGTGGATGACGAGTTGCCCGCCGCGCTGCGCGAAGGTCTCCATCCAGCCGGCCATCTTCACCCGCTGGTCGACGGACTGGGCGTAGCCCTCCAGCTTGCCCACCCAGTCGACGGGGCGGCTGCCGTCGGGGCCGGCGACGGAGACGCCGAGTCCCTCGATGCGCGGGGCCTGGCTCTCCCAGAAGTTGATCCCGAGGTCCCGCTCGTGCTGCAGGGCGGTGTGGAACATGCACTGGGTGGACATGACCCGGCCGGAGCGGATCTCGTCCGCCGTGCGGTTCGACATCAAGGTGACCTCGTAGCCGTGCTGCTGCAGGCCGAGGGCGAGTTGGAGACCGGACTGGCCGGCTCCGACGACGAGGATCTTCCGCATGGCGGTGGGCTCTCTTTCACACGGTGAGGAACACGGGCGGAACCGCGGAACGGCAGGGGCGCCGGGACACCCGGCGGGATGCTCGGACCGGGGCGCCGGAGGCCCGGGGTACCGCGTCATCCGGGTGCCGGAGCATCGCGGTGTCTGCGGCCACCGGGGCTCTGAGCAGCACAACTGCCCGTTCCGGGCTCGGAGGTGAGGCTATGTCACTCGGGGGTCACGTCAAGGGCGTGGGCCACGAGGGCGAGCAGGGACCGGATCACGGTCGTCCGCTCGCGCGCGTCCATGATCTCGACCGGGACGTGGTCCGGCACGGACAGCGCCTCGCGCACGTCCTCCACCGCGTAGGACTCAGTGCCCTCGAAGTGGTTGACGGCCACGACGTACGGCAGCCCGCAGCTCTCGAAGTAGTCGAGGGCCGGGAAGCAGTCCTCCAGCCGCCGGGTGTCGGCCATGACGACCGCGCCGATCGCGCCGCGCACCAGGTCGTCCCACATGAACCAGAAACGTTTCTGGCCGGGGGTGCCGAAGAGGTAGAGGACCAGCTCGGCGTCGAGGGTGATCCGGCCGAAATCCATGGCGACGGTCGTCGTGGTCTTGTCCGGGGTCGCCGCGATGTCGTCGACGTCCTCGCTGGCCTGCGTCATCACCGCCTCGGTGGTGAGGGGGGTGATCTCGGAGACCGAGCCGACGAAGGTGGTCTTGCCGACGCCGAAACCGCCCGCCACCACGATCTTGGTGGAGAGGGGGGCGCGGCTGCGGTCGGTCTGCCAGCTCTGGACGTTCTCGTCCGCGACGGGCGGCGCCGTGGTCGTCGGTCCCGCGGGGGTCATGGTGTCAGAGCCTGCGAAGTCCACTCAGGACCCTTTCGAGCAGTGCGCGGTCGGGGCGGCCGGTCTCGGTGCCGGCGCCGTTCCCGTACACGCGGATCTTTCCCTGGTCGGCCAAGTCGCTGAGCAGCACGCGGACCACTCCGAGCGGGATGCGGAGAAGCGCTGAGATCTCCGCGACGGAGCGCATCTTCCGGCAGAGCTCGACGATGGCCCGCATCTCGGGCATCACGCGGTCGGCCCAGTTGCCGGCCGTCAGCTCCGGGCGGTCCTCCGGTGCCTCGATGGCGGCGACGAAGGTCTCCACGAGCAGGACGTGCCCGAAGCGGGTCCGGCCGCCGGTCAGCGAGTACGGGCGTACCCGGGCGGGTTTGCGTTGCTGGCTGCGGTCCGCGGTGCGGACCGGGAGTCGGGGGGACGTCACGTGCGGCTCTCCAGGGACTGGCGCAGTTCGTTGCGGAGTTCGGGGGTGAGGACGTGTCCGGCCCGGCCGACGAAGAGGGCCATGTGGTACGCCACCACGCTCATGTCGCAGTCGGGGGTCGCGTGCGCCCCGAGCAGCGAGCCGTCGCTGATCGACATGACGAAGACGCTGCCCTCGTCCATCGCGATCATCGTCTGCTTCACCGGGCCGGCGTCCATGAGCTTGGAGGCGCCGTGGGTCAGCGCCCCGACACCGGAGACGATGGTGGCGAGGTCGGCGCTGGAGCCCTTGGGGCCGCTGCCGTCGTCGTCGGCGGCGGCCGCCGTGCCGCCCCCGTTCCCGTTGCCGGCGCCGTTCCCGCCGGCGTCTGCCGGCCGCACGCCCATGCCCGGGTCGGAGCTGAGGAGCAGCAGGCCGTCGGAGGAGACCACGGCCACCGAGTGGACGCCGGGCACCTCCTCGACCAGGTTCGTCAGCAGCCAGTGCAGATTGCGGGCCTCACTGCTGAGGCCCTGCGAACCGTGCGGCTCCGAGCCGGCCTTCGTGTACGCGTTCAACCGCGTGCCTCCTCGACTGTGCCACCGTCGTCCGGTGCCCCCGTCCGGTGCTCACCGGTCTTCTCGGCGATCTCCGCGTCGGCGTCGCGCCGACCGTGCTGTGACCCCTGCTGGAAGCCGCCGAGCTTGCGGCGCAGTGCCTCCGCGTCCACGCCTCTCGCCCGCGCCCGCACCGGGCCGGTCTGCGCCGCCACGGTCTTGGGTGTCCGCTTGGGGAGGCCCTTGTCCGTCAGCCGCTTGGCGGGGGCGGCCGGGCTCCCGGTGCCGGGGGCCGGGTCCGCCGTGTCCTGCCCGGTCGGGCCGGTTCCGGTCCCGGTGGTGTGCGTGCCGTCCGGGGTGTGGGGGGCCTCGGCCGGTCCGGTGTCCGGACGGGGCAGCGGCGGGGCCAGCCGGAAGGACTGGGTCGGCTCGTCGATCCCGGCGAACGCGGCGTCGTCCGAGGCCCGCGCGTGCTGCTCCTCACCGGACCCGGTGCGCCGGATGCCGTACGGGTCGTCGTCGGCGGCTGGGGACTCACCGGCGTCGGTGGCGGGCCTGGCGGTGGGCTCCGGGGCGGCCGTCCCGCCGGGGGCTTCCGCCGTCGTCCCGGGGGTTTCCGTGAAGGTGCCGTGGGAGGTTCCCGCAAGGCTGCCCTCGGGGCTTCCGGCTTCCGCCTCCGCCGCCCGCAGGGCTTCCTCGGCGGCCGCGACCAGGGGGTCGTGCTCCGCGCTCCGGGCCAGTCCGGCGTGCGCGCCGAGGTCGTCCGGGGTTCCGGCGCCGGGGGTGTCCGCGTCCGCCGGTACGGAACCGGGGGCGGGCTCCGCGCCGGACTCCTCCGCAGGGCACGGCCCGTGGCCGGCTCACCGGCCGGGGCGCGGCCCGCCTCCGGTGCCGGTGGCGGCCGGCTCCGGAGCGGGGGCCGGGTCCGGGGCTCCGGCTCCGTCGGCGGCGAGGCCCGCGAGCGGGGTCGCGTCGGAGTCCGGGGCCTCAACGGACCCACCCTGCGCGGCATTTGACGCGGCGGGGGTCCCGGCGGGAGCGGCCGGGGCCGGCCCGGCGGACTCGGCGGCGCCGGCGGGGACGTCCGCCGACGAGCTCCCGGCGGGTTCCGCGGCGTCGGGGTGCGTGCTCGTTCCGGCGGCAGCGCCGGCGGCATCCGCCGTTCCGTCCGCCGCTCCACCGGCCGTACCGGTGTCCACGGCGGCCGCTCCGGCTCCGGTCTCCGCCGCGTCCCCGCGCCGGGGCAGGGAGCCGCCGCGGCGGTGCGGCAGGGCGTTCGAGTTGGCCTCGGCCACCGAGCCGGGCAGCGAGACGCCGGTGGCCCCGGTCCCAGCGGACTGGACGTGGGACGGCTCGGGCCGGGTCGGCAGGACGGAGGTCGGCAGCACGACGACGGCCGTCACCCCGCCCTGCGCCCGGTCGCGCAGTTCGACGCGGATGCCGTGGCGCGCCGCGAGCCGCGCGACCACGTACAGGCCGAGCCCGAGGGCGTCCTCGTCGGCGCCGGCGGCCTCGCCGTCGGGGTCGGCGAGCCGGGCGTTGACCTCGGCCAGCCGCTCCTCGGTCATGCCGATGCCCCGGTCCTCGACGGAGAGCATCACCTCGCCGTTCTCCAGCTGCCAGCCGGAGAGCTCGACGTCGTCCTCCGGCGGGGAGAACGCCGCCGCGTTCTCCAGCAGTTCGGCGACGAGGTGGCTGAGCGCGTCGGCGGCGAACCCGGCGACCCGGGCGTGCGGGGGGAGCGACAGGATGCGGACCCGCTCGTAGCGCTCGATCTCGCTGACCGAGGCGCGCAGCACGTCGAGCAGGGGCACGGAGGCGCTGTGCGTGGTGGTGTGCTCGGCGCCGGAGAGGACCAGCAGGTTCTCGCTGTGCCGGCGCATCCGGGTGGCGAGGTGGTCGAGCTTGTAGAGGGCGTCGAGGTGCTCGGGCTCGTTCGCCCGCTCCTCCAGCCCCTCGATGAGGCCGAGCTGGCGTTCGACGAGGCCCAGGGTGCGCAGCGACAGGTTGACGAAGCTGCTGTGCACGCGGTCCTGGAGGCCGGTGAGCCGCTCGGCGAGATCGCTCTTCTGCCGGGCCAGCTCGTCGCGCCTGTCGGCGAGCTTCTGCCGCTCGCGGATCAGGCCGCCGCGCTCGGCGCGGAGCTTCTCCAGCTCCCGGTGGAAGCCCTCCGCCTTGGCGCGGAGCTCGTTGACGGCGCCCACGGCCTCGGCGTACTCGTCGTTGCGGCCGGTGAACTTGACCGGCTCCTCGCCGACCGGGTCGGCGGCGACGCGCCGGGCGCCGAGCCGCAGCACGGCCAGCGGCCGGGTCATGGAGCGGGCCGCGGACATGCCGGAGCCGACGGCGACCAGCACGCAGAGGGCGAGCAGCCCGACGGCCAGCTCCAGGGAGCGCACGTCGTCGTCGCGGAGGGCGGCGAGCCGGGCGGACTCCTCGGTGGTGAGAGCCGACTCGGCGGCGCGCATCAGGTCGATCCGGCCGGACAGGGCGGCGTCCACGCGCTTCTGGTTCAGGGCCAGTTCGGCCGGGGAGAGCTGCGGCTGGTCGGTGAGGACCTTGAGGTAGCGCTCGGCCCGGTCCGCCTCGTCGCCGTTGACGGTGCCGTCGTAACTGTCCTTGGCGGCGGCCGGGGCGGTCTGCCGGAAGTCGGCGACCGCCGCGAGCTCCTGGACGCGGGTGCGCTGCGCGGTGGCGGTCAGCTCGCCCTCGCCGCCCGCGGCCAGGGCGCCGAGCAGCAGGGTGCGGGTGGCGGCGGCCTGCTCCACGGCACGGCCCAGCCCGGACAGCGCGTCGGCGGGGCCGTCGGCGGCGCGCGGCGGGATGCGCCGGGCGAGGTCGGCGGAGACACCGTGCAGCGCCTGCACCAGCTGGGTGTAGCGGGCGAAGGTCTCGGAGGCCGGGCCGGAGCCGGTGAGCGCCGACTGCCGGATGTCCGGGAGCTCCGCGAGCCGGCGGTCCAGGGCACCCGGGGCGTTCTCCCGGATCTCCTCCAGCCGGCGGTCGACGCTCGCGCGCCGCTTCTCCGAGATCCCGGTGGCGCTGCCGGAGCCGGCGGCGCGGCCCGCGGCGACGAAGCGCGTCATGGTGTCGCGCTCGTCGGCCAGCGAGTGGGCCAGCACGACGGCCTGCGCGTTCAGCTCGGAGAGCGTGACCAGGCGCTGGGAGTCGTTGAGGTCGGAGGAGGCGGCGATGACGGCGGGGGCGCCGGCACCGGCGACGGCCGCGGCGACCACGGCCACCGAGACCACGAGCCGGTTGCGGACCTTGGTGGCGCGCTTCCCGGGCGGTGCGGACGCCGACCCCGCGGTCTGTACCGACTCACGTTCCTTGCCCCGAGGCCGCATTCTTCGCACCGGTGCTCGCAATCTTGTCTCGTCTCCGCAGGGCCGAGGCGCCGGCGATCCGCTCGCATTCCTCGTGCCCCTGGAGCGCGGAGCGCCGACGGGCGTTCTCCCCGTACCGGCAACGGAATTCGACGATTCCACCGCCGGTGTGAATGGGGCCGCCCATCACCCGCCTGGCCACCCGAACGAGTGAACATCAATCCGGAGTTGGCGAACAACCCCGGCGCGGGACTCCGGCGCCGCCGCGGGGAGCGCCGGTTGGAAATCGCCAGCCGGTGCTGGCAAGATGCGCGCCCGCACATTCCACCGGCCGGTGAATACGGGGGAATTCCGGCACCTCGGCCGTTTCCCGCCGGCCGCGCCGGCCGTCACCGCAGGTCACGCCGGCCGCCGGGGCCGGTGGCACGGTCCGGCAGACTGACCGCATGCGCATCGACCTCACCACGGAGCCGGGTGATCCCCGCATCCCCAACGAGGACTACGTCTCGGTGGCCCTGCCGGCGTCCGGTGCGGGCGGTTCCCTGGTCCTGCTGGACGGCGTCACACCTCCCGAGGACGGCGGCGGATGCGTACACGGAGTGCCGTGGTTCACCGCGCGGCTCGGCGGGGCACTGCTCGAACTGTCCGTTTCGCGACGGGATATGACCTTGCGGACGTGCCTCGCGGAGGCAATCGAACGCACCGCCGATGCCCACCGAACAGCCTGTGACCTTTCTCACGTTAAAACCCCGCAGGCGACGGTCGTGGCCGCCCGCTGGGACGAGCGGGACGTGGAACATCTCGTGCTCTCCGACTCCGTCCTGCTCGTCGAGCGGCGGGACGGCCGGGTCACGGCGGAGCGGGACGACCGGCTGTCCCGGCTGCCGCCCCATGTGCCGGAGCTGCGGGCCGCCGTACGGGCCCTGCCGCCCGGCTCCGCCGAACGCGCCGCGCGGGCCGCCGAGTACGTCCGCGCGGTGGAGGCCCTGCGCAACGCGGAGGGCGGTTTCTTCACGGCCGCCGCCGACCCGTCGGTCGCCTCCCGGGCCGTGACCGGCGCCGTACCGCGCGCGGACGTGCGCTCGCTGACCGCCCTGACGGACGGCGCGGGGCGCTGGGTCGAGGTCTTCCGTGAGGGCACCTGGGCCGACTGCCCCGCGCTGCTCCGCGAGGAGGGGACGGGCGGCCTGGTGCGGCGGGTACGGACGGCGGAGGCGGCGGACCCGCGGGGCGGCGCCTTCCCGCGCGGCAAGCGGCACGACGACGCGACGGCCGTCTACGCGGAGTTCCAGGGCGGGACGCGGGCGCCGGCGCGTGCGCCGGGGTGCACGGGCGCGGGCGATCCGGGCAGTCTTCCCGGGGCGGGCCCTCGGCCGGTGCCCTCGACCGGCCTGCCCTTCCCGGAGGTTTGAGGAGACGGCGGACGCGGAAGAATGTCCGGCCCGCCGGATCCGTGCCCCTCCGGGCCCGGCCGCCCCGGAACCGGGCCGTCCGGCCGCCGGCTCAGTCCTCCGCGCCGCTCAGCCCGTTCAACCGGTGCAGCAGGCGGGCGAGTTCGGCGATCTCCGCCCGGTCCCAGCTCCGCAGCTTGCGGGCGTAGCGCTCGCGGCGGGCGCGGCGCACCGCGGAGAAGCGGCCGGCGCCCTCCTCGGTCAGGGCCACCAGCGAGGCGCGTCCATCGGCCGGGTCCGGCCGGCGGGAGACGATGCCGAGCTCCTCCAGGGCGCGGAGCTGGCGGCTCATGGTGGCCTTGCCGACACCGAAGTACGCGGCGAGGGCGGTGGCCCGCTGCTCCCCCGCCTCCGCCAGCCGCACCAGCAGCCCGTACGCGGCGGGCTCCAGATCGGGGTGGACCTCGCGGGCCACCTCGCCGGAGGAGGCGCGGGCCCGGCGCAGGAAGACGGACAACTCCCTTTCCAGGGCCAGAAAAGCGCTGTCCCCGGGCGCGTCGGGGGTGGTGTCCGGCTCCGTGGGTTCCCCGGCCCTTCCGGTTCGGGGGACGTCTCCGGCTTCGGTCCGGCGCATGGTCTGGGTCCTCCCGGCTTTCCGCTCCCGTCGTTTCCGGGGCGGAATTCGCTTTCGGCGGTCGCGTGGCCGCCGCGGTGCCCCGCCAGTATTTCGCAGGACCGGCCCGGGGACAGCAACCGGCCCGCTTCCCGGCCTCTCTTCCCGCGCGGACCGGCGAAACCGCCGGGTGCCTTTTCCCCGGGCCCGGTCCGCGCCCTTCCGCAGACCCCGCCTCTGCGTCGCGGCCCGCACACGGTGGTGCCGCCACGAGATCGCGCGCCCCTTTCCGCACCCGAGCGCCCCCGGACACGCGTCCGCCCCCGTGCCGTACGCGCTGTTGTGCGTGCGGCACGGGGGCGGACGGTGACGGGCGGAGCCGGGAGCGGACGCCCCGTCCATCCCCGATCTCGCGGACCGCCGGCCCGCAACCCGTACCCGCGGCCCGCGACCCGCGACCCGCCGGTCAGACGGCCAGCGGCAGTTCCGGCTCGCTTCCCGTCGGCCCGTCCCCGGCCCGCTCCGTGCCGGCCGGCTCCAGGGCCAGCCGCAGCACCTGCCGGACGTCGGAGACCGGGTGCACCTCCAGCTTCTCCAGCACCTCGGCGGGAACGTCGTCCAGATCGGCCTCGTTCCGCTTGGGAATGACGACCGTGGTGATCCCCGCCCGGTGCGCGGCGAGCAGCTTCTGCTTGACGCCGCCGACCGGCAGCACCCGCCCCGTCAGCGACACCTCGCCGGTCATCGCCACATCGGGGCGCACCCGGCGTCCGGACAGCAGGGAGGCGAGCGCCGTCGTCATGGTGACACCGGCGCTGGGCCCGTCCTTCGGCACGGCGCCGGCCGGGACGTGCAGGTGCACGCCGCGGTCGTTGAAGTCGCCCACGGGCAGCTCCAGTTCGGCACCCCGGCTGCGCAGGAAGGAGAGCGCGATCTGCGCGGACTCCTTCATCACGTCACCGAGCTGGCCGGTGATCTGGAGCCCGGTGGCCCCGGTCTCCCGGTCGGCGAGCGAGGCCTCGACGTAGAGAACGTCGCCGCCCGCGCCCGTGACGGCCAGTCCGGTCGCCACCCCGGGCACGGCGGTGCGCCGCTCCTCCGGGTCCTGCGCGGACTCCGGGACGTGGTGCGGCCGGCCGAGGTACCGGCGCAGGTCGTCCGGGCCGATGGTGACGGGGAGTTCCAGCTCGCCGAGTTCGTGTTGCGCGGCGGCCTTGCGGAGCAGCCGGGCGACGGCGCGCTCCAGATTCCGCACCCCGGCCTCGCGGGTGTACTCGCCGGCCAGCTTGCGCAGCGCCCCCTCCTCCAGGACGACCTCACCCTCGGTCAGGCCGGCCCGTTCGAGCTGCCGGGCGAGCAGGTGGTCGCGGGCGATGGTGACCTTCTCGTCCTCGGTGTAGCCGTCGAGCCGGACGAGTTCCATCCGGTCGAGCAGCGCCTCGGGAATGGCCTCCAGAACGTTGGCGGTGGCGAGGAAGACCACGTCGGAGAGGTCGAGTTCGACCTCCAGGTAGTGGTCGCGGAAGGTGTGGTTCTGCGCCGGGTCGAGGACTTCCAGCAGGGCCGCGGCCGGGTCGCCGCGGAAGTCGGAGCCGACCTTGTCGATCTCGTCGAGGAGGACGACGGGGTTCATGGAGCCGGCTTCCTTGACCGCCCGCACGATGCGCCCGGGCAGCGCGCCGACGTAGGTGCGCCGGTGGCCGCGGATCTCCGCCTCGTCGCGGACCCCGCCGAGCGCCACCCGGACGAACTTCCGCCCCATCGCGCGGGCGACGGACTCGCCCAGCGAGGTCTTTCCGACGCCGGGAGGGCCGACCAGCGCCAGGACGGCGCCGCCGCGGCGCCCGCCGACCATCCCGAGGCCGCGCTCGGCACGGCGCTTGCGCACCGCGAGGTACTCGGTGATGCGCTCCTTGACGTCCGCCAGGCCGGCGTGGTCGGCGTCGAGGACGGCCTTGGCGCCGGGGATGTCGTAGGCGTCCTCGGTGTGCTCGTTCCAGGGCATCTCCAGGACGGTGTCGAGCCAGGTCCGGATCCAGCTTCCCTCCGGGCTCTGGTCGGAGGCGCGTTCGAGCTTGTCGACCTCCTTGAGCGCCGCCTCGCGCACCTTCTCCGGGAGGTCGGCGGCCTCGACCCGGGCGCGGTAGTCGCCGGACTCGTCCTCCGGCTCGCCGTTGAGCTCGCGGAGCTCCTTGCGGACGGCCTCCAGCTGGCGGCGGAGGAGGAACTCCCGCTGCTGCTTGTCGACGCCCTCCTGGACGTCCTTGGCGATGGACTCGGCGACATCCTGCTCGGCCAGATGTTCGCTCAGCCACTTCACGGCGAGCTTGAGCCGGGCCACCGGGTCGGTGGTCTCCAGCAGTTCGACGCGCTGCTCGGCGGTGAGGAACGGGGAGTAGCCGGAGTTGTCGGCGAGCTGTCCGGCGTCGTCGATCTGCTGGACGCGGTCCACGACCTGCCAGGCGCCGCGCTTGCGGAGCCAGCTGGCGGCGAGGGCCTTGTACTCCTTCATCAGCTCGGTGACGGCACCGGGCACCGGGTCGGGCCCGGGTTCGTCGGCCGGGCGGCCCTCGACCCAGAGCGCGGCTCCCGGGCCGGTGGTGCCGGCGCCGATCCGCACCCGGCTCACACCGCGGATGAGCGCGCCGGGGTCACCGCCGGAGAGCCGGCCCACCTGTTCGACGGTGCCGAGCGTGCCGACGGCGGCGTAGGTGCCGTCGATCCGCGGCACCAGCAGCACCTGCGGCTTGCCGCCGCTCTCCCCGTTTCCCCCGTTCCCCCCGCCGCTTCCCGCGGCGGCCTGCGCGGCTTCCACCGCGGCCCGGACCTCCGCGTCGGACAGGTCCAGCGGCACCACCATGCCGGGCAGGACCACCTCGTCGTCGAGAGGCAGCACCGGCAGGGTGAGTGACGTAGACGTCGAAGCCATGATCTCCCCTTCAGCAGGCAAGTTGAGCTGTAAGGACTCAATGTCTCTGCTGCCCCGGGTGTTCCCCGGCTCGTGTTCGCTCGCAGCGAACAGCCCCTGGGGGCGGCTCACTCGGACGGCGACGGTGCGCCGCGGGCCGCTCGGCGCGTCCCCCGCACCGCCCTCACCCGTCGCGCGCACGCGGCCCGGCGGACGGGGCCCCCGCAGCCGTCACGCGAGGGCCCCGCAGGGCCGCGAGATCCCGGTCAGGCGCCGACGTAGGCCGCGAGGTGCTCGCCGGTGAGGGTGGACCGGGCGGCGACGAGGTCGGCGGGGGTGCCCTCGAAGACGATGCGTCCGCCGTCGTGACCGGCGCCCGGGCCGAGGTCGATGATCCAGTCCGCGTGCGCCATGACCGCCTGGTGGTGCTCGATGACGATGACCGACTTGCCGGAGTCGACGAGCCGGTCGAGCAGGCCGAGCAGGTGCTCGACATCGGCGAGATGGAGGCCGGTGGTGGGCTCGTCAAGGACGTAGACGCCACCCTTCTCGCCCATGTGGCTCGCCAGTTTGAGCCGTTGCCGCTCGCCGCCGGAGAGTGTGGTGAGCGGCTGGCCGAGGGTGAGGTAGCCGAGCCCCACGTCGCCCAGCCGGCCGAGGACGCGCTGCGCGGCCGGCGTGCGCGCGTCCCCCGAGGCGAAGAACTCCCCGGCCTCGGTCACCGACATGGCGAGCACCTCGCTGATGTCGCGGCCGCCGAGGCGGTACTCCAGCACCGGGGCCTGGAACCGCTTCCCCTCGCACTCCTCGCAGACGGTGGCGACGCCCGCCATCATCGCCAGGTCGGTGTAGATGACGCCGGCGCCGTTGCAGTTCGGGCAGGCCCCCTCGGAGTTGGGGCTGAACAGCGCCGGTTTCACACCGTTGGCCTTGGCGAACGCCTTGCGGACCGGGTCGAGCAGCCCCGTGTACGTCGCCGGGTTGCTCCGCCGCGAACCGCGGATCGGCGTCTGGTCCACCGAGACCACGCCGTGGGCGGCGCCCGCCGGACCGGCCACCAGGGACCCGTGCACGAGCGAACTCTTGCCCGATCCGGCGACGCCGGTGACGACGCAGAGCAGACCGAGCGGGATGTCGACGTCCACGTTCCGCAGGTTGTTCGCGTCGGCGCCGCGCACCTCCAGCGCTCCCGCCGGGGTCCGCACGGACGGCTTCAGGGAGGCCCGGTCGTCCAGGTGCCGCCCGGTCAGCGTGCCGCCGGCCCGCAGTCCCTCGACGCTGCCCTCGTAGCAGACGGTGCCGCCCGCCGTGCCGGCGCCGGGGCCGAGGTCGACGACATGGTCGGCGATCGCGATCGTCTCCGGCTTGTGCTCCACGACGAGCACCGTGTTGCCCTTGTCCCGCAGCCGCAGCAGCAGGTCGTTCATCCGCTGGATGTCGTGGGGGTGCATGCCGATGGTGGGCTCGTCGAAGACATAGGTGACGTCGGTCAGCGAGGATCCGAGATGGCGGACCATCTTGACGCGCTGCGCCTCGCCGCCCGACAGCGTGCCGGACGACCGGTCGAGCGAGAGATAGCCGAGGCCGATCTCCGTGAACGAGTCGAGCGTCCGCCCCAGCGCGGTGAGCAGCGGCGCCACCGACCGCTCGCGGAGGCCGCGGACCCACTCGGCCAGATCGCTGATCTGCATCGCGCACGCGTCGGCGATGTTCACCCCGCCGATCCGCGAGGACCGGGCCGCCTCGCTGAGCCGGGTGCCGCCGCACTCGGGGCAGGCGGTGAAGGTGACCGCCCGGTCCACGAACGCCCTGATGTGCGGCTGCATCGCCTCCCGGTCCTTGGCCAGGAACGACTTCCGGATCTTCGGGATCAGCCCCTCGTAGGTGAGGTTGACGCCCTCGACCTTCACCTTGACCGGCTCGTGGTGGAGGAAGTCGCGCATCTCCTTCTCGGTGTAGTCGCGGATCGGCTTGTCCGGGTCGAGAAAGCCCGACTCGGCGTAGAGCCGCACCGTCCACCAGCTGTCCGACTTCCAGCCGGGGATGGTGAACGCGCCCTCGGAGATCGACTTGGAGTCGTCGTAGAGCTGGGTCAGGTCGATGTCGGTGACCGTGCCCCGGCCCTCGCAGCGCGGGCACATGCCGCCGGTGCGGGTGAAGGTCGCCTTCACCGCCTTCTTGTTGCCCCGCTCCACGGTGATCGCGCCGCTCGCCCGGACCGAGGGGACGTTGAAGGCATACGCGCCGGGCGGGCCGATGTGCGGCTCCCCGAGCCGGCTGAAGAGGATGCGGAGCATCGCGCCGGCGTCCGTGACGGTGCCGACCGTGGAGCGGGGATCCGCGCCCAGGCGCTGCTGGTCGACGATGATCGCCGTCGTCAGCCCGTCGAGCACGTCGACCTCGGGACGCGCCAGGTTCGGCATGAAGCCCTGCACGAAGGCGCTGTAGGTCTCGTTGATCAGCCGCTGCGACTCCGCGGCGATCGTGCCGAACACCAGCGAGCTCTTGCCCGAGCCGGAGACACCGGTGAACACCGTCAGCCGGCGCTTGGGGATCTCGATGCCGACGTCCTTGAGGTTGTTCTCGCGGGCACCGTGGACCCGGATCACGTCGTGGCTGTCGGCGGCGTGCGCCGGCGGCCGCGGGTCCGTCCTCCCGGCCGTGCTCATCGTCTCTCCCTCTCGTCCGGGCGCCGGTGCAGGATCACGGGAACGGAGCTCACGGCTTGCGGAGCTGGTTGAAGCGCAGCATGTTGCCGGAGGGGTCGCGGAAGGCGCAGTCGCGGACCCCGTACGGCTGTTCGATCGGCTCCTGGAGCACCTCGCCGCCCGCGGCGCGGATGCGTTCGAAGGTGGCGTCGCAGTCGTCGGTGCTGAAGATGACCCCGCGCAGCAGGCCCTTCGCCAGCAGTTCCGCCATGATCTGCTGGTCGGGAGGCGTTCGGATGCGCCAGGGCCGGTTCGAGAACGATGTTCACATCCGGCTGGGACGGCGCGCCGACGCTCACCCAGCGCATGCCCTCGAAGCTGACGTCGTTCCGCACCTCCAGGCCGAGCACGTCCCGGTAGAAGGCGAGCGCCTTGTCGTGATCGTCGACGGCGATGAAGCACTGTGAAAGCTTGATGTCCATGCCCGTCACGCTACGGGCGGTGCGGCGCCTTTCGCTTCTCCATTCCTGACCGGTCGCGTGTGGATTTTGGCGATGCAGGCCGGGATGGCGGCGCCCTCGTCATGGGGGCGGGCCCGGTAGGCGCTCGGGCTCTCGCCGACCAGCTCGGTGAACCGCGAGCTGAACGATCCCAGCGAGGTGCAGCCGACCGCGAAGCAGACCTCCGTCACGGACAGGTCGCCCCGGCGCAGCAGCGCCTTGGCCCGCTCGATCCGGCGCGTCATCAGATAGCTGTACGGGGTCTCCCCGAAGGCGGCCCGGAAGCTGCGGGAGAAGTGGCCGGGCGACATGAGCGCGGTGCGCGCCAGCGCCGGCACGTCGAGCGGCTTCGCGTAGTCGCGGTCCATCCGGTCACGGGCCCGGCGCAGCCGGACGAGATCCTCCAACGTCACGGGACCACCCTCCCACGGAGCGGGCGGCGGGCGGCGGGCGGCGGGCGGCGGGCGGCGGGCGGCGGGCTCCTACAGGGTGCCCGTTCTGAGCATCGGGCGGCACAGGGTGAACCAGACGACCTTGCCGCCGACCGCCGGGTGCCCCTTCTCCAGGTCGAGGATGCCCCAGTCGTCCGCGATCAGGGAGAGCAGCAGCAGACCGCGGCCGCTCTCGCTCTGCGGCCCGGCGATGACGGGCGCCGGACGGCTCGGCGAGGTGTCCCAGACGCTGACGCGCAGCGTCCCCTCGCGCCACTTGAGCCGGACGGCGGTCTGGCCGTCGGAGTAGCGGAAGGCGTTGGTGGCCAGCTCGGAGGTGAGCAGCTCGGCCCGGTCCGCGAGGTCGCCCAGCCCGTGTTCGGCGAGCACCGTACGGACGGTGGAGCGCGCTATGCGCGGGCCCCTGGGATCGTGCGGCAACTGCAGGGAGTACTCCCAGTCCTCGGGAGGCTCATGCGGAACGCGGTGGACATGAGCGAGGGGGGCGACGGTTTTGGCACTCATGGATATCTCCTGTCCGTATTGCTCGCCGGGGAACCTTCGCCTGCCCGTGAACCGGGAGTGAACGCGGGCGCGATAGAGGAGTGTGAGACCGTTCCGCCCCGTGGGGGCCGACCCGAGCGACGCCGAACTGCTGCGCGCGGTCGCGGCCGGCGGGGAAATGCCGGCGGGCCGGCCGGGCTGATCACTACCCTGGGCGGCGCCTCCCGTCGGTCCGCCCCGCGCGCCGAGCGGGAAGCGCCGCCCGCCGCCCGCCCGCCGTCCCGGCTCCCCGAACCGGGGCGCTCCGAGAAGGACCCGGTCCGCCCATGCACCCGCACCGCCCCGTCGTCGCCGTCCCCGTCGTCAACGCCGCCGGCCGCATCCCCGCCCCCGGGGCCGGGCACGGTCGCGGTGCAGGGGGACGACGGTCCGGACGGGGAGCCCGTGGTCGTCGAGCGGCGGAGCGGTCCGTACGGCGAGGTGGTGCTGCGGCGGCGCGGCGGGCGGTACGAGATCATCGCCAACGGCTGCTTCCTCATGGACACCTCCGACGGCCGCTCCGAGCGGCTGCTCGTCGACGCGGCCCTGGCGGCGCTCCCCGCGGACCGGCCGCGCCCCTCCGTGCTGATCGGCGGTCTCGGTGTCGGTTTCTCGCTGGCCCGGGCCGCCGCCGAGCCGCGGTGGGGGCGGATCGCGGTCGTGGAGCGGGAGGAGGTGGTGATCGGCTGGCACCACTCCGGGCCCCTGGCCGCGGTGTCCGGCCCGGCACTGGCCGACCCCCGGACGGAGATCGTCCACGCCGATCTCGTCCGCCACCTGAGAACCGCGCCGCGCGGGGAGACCTTCGACGCGCTCTGCCTGGACATCGACAACGGGCCCGACTGGACCGTCACCGAGGGCAACGACAGCCTCTACACCCCGGACGGTCTGGCCGCCTGCCGGGCCCGGCTGACCCCGGGCGGCGTGCTCGCCGTCTGGTCCGCCCGGCCATCCGCCGCTTTCGAACAAGCCTTGCGGAATGCCGGGTTCCTCAGGGTACGGACGGAAGAGATCCCGGTTGCCCGGGGCGTACCGGACGCCGTGCACCTCGCCGTCGGTCCTGCGTAGCCGCGCCCCTCGCCCTGCCTTTACGCTGCTAGCCAGCACGCGCCGCGGCAGACACGGGGCACCAGGCACGGGGACAGCAGGGGCAGACCGAAATGGACCAGATACAGAACGGCGTGGGCGGCACCGCGGGCGCCACCACCGGCAACCAGCGCCGGGTCCTCGTCGTCGAGGACGACACGACCATCCTGGACGCGATCTCCGTGCGGCTGCGCGCCGAGGGCTTCCAGGTACAGACCGCGCACGACGGGCCCTCCGCCGTGGAGACCGCGCAGACGTGGCAGCCCGACCTGCTCGTCCTCGACGTCATGCTGCCGGGCTTCGACGGGCTGGAGGTCTGCCGCCGGGTCCAGGCACAGCGCCCGGTCCCGGTGCTGATGCTGACCGCGCGCGACGACGAGACCGACATGCTCGTGGGCCTCGGCGTCGGCGCCGACGACTACATGACCAAACCCTTCTCGATGCGCGAACTGGCGGCCCGGGTGCACGTCCTGCTGCGCCGCGTGGAGCGGGCTTCGCTCGCCGCGCACACCCCGCGCAGCGGCATCCTCCGCCTCGGCGAGCTGGAGATCGACAACGCGCAGCGGCGGGTGCGGGTGCACGGCGAGGACGTCCACCTCACCCCGACCGAGTTCGACCTGCTCGTCTGCCTGGCCGCCACCCCCCGCGCCGTGCTCTCCCGGGAGCAGCTGCTGGCCGAGGTCTGGGACTGGGCGGACGCCTCCGGCACCCGCACCGTGGACAGCCACATCAAGGCGCTGCGCCGGAAGATCGGCGCCGAGCGGATCCGCACGGTCCACGGCGTCGGCTACGCGCTCGAGACCCCGGCCGCCCCCGCACCGTGATCAGCCGCCCGTCCGGGCCGGCGAAGCCCGGCCTGTGGGCGCGCTTCTGGGAGAGCCTGCGCCCGCTGGACCCGTACCGTTCGGTGAAGGCGGCGCTCGGCGCGCTGGTCATCAGCTCGGTGACGATCACCACGCTGCTGGTGGTGATGGCCCTCAACACGGCCACCGAGCTGCGCATCGTCACGATCTTCTCGATCATCGCCACCATGCTGATCACCCAGTTCGTGGCGCACGGGCTGACCGCCCCGCTGGACGAGATGAAGACCGTCGCCCGCGCCATGGCCAACGGCGACTACAGCCGCCGGGTCCGCGAGCACCGTCGCGACGAACTGGGCGAGCTGGCGCGGACGTTCAACCACATGGCGGCCGATCTGGAGGCCGTGGACCGGCACCGCAAG
Organism: Streptomyces sp. MNU89; assembly: GCF_020982505.1. Taxonomy (NCBI): domain Bacteria; kingdom Bacillati; phylum Actinomycetota; class Actinomycetes; order Kitasatosporales; family Streptomycetaceae; genus Streptomyces; species Streptomyces sp. MNU89. The sequence continues at coordinate 2,463,735 of NZ_JAJKLL010000001.1, forward strand.
GAGCTGGTGGCCAATGTCTCGCACGAGCTGCGCACCCCCATCGCGGGGCTGCGGGCGGTGCTGGAGAACGTCGTCGACGGGGTCTCGGAGGCCGATCCGGAGACCATGCGGATGGCCCTCGGGCAGACCGAGCGGCTCGGCCGGCTGGTGGAGACGCTGCTCGACCTCTCGCGCATCGACAACGGCGTGGTCCCGCTGCACGCCCGGCGCTTCGAGGTCTGGCCGTATCTCTCCGGGATCATCAAGGAGGCCGGCATCGCCAACGCGGCGCGCGGCCGGGCCGCCACCACGGGCCTGCCGGGCCGGGCGGACGTCCATCTCCATCTGGACGTCTCACCGCCGGAGCTGACCGGGTACGCGGACGCCGAGCGGCTGCACCAGGTGGTGGCCAACCTCGTCGACAACGCGATCAAGCACAGCCCTCCGCAGGGCCGGGTGACGCTGCGCGCGCGCCACGGCGAGGAGCCGGGGAGCGTGGTGCTGGAGGTGCTGGACGAGGGGCCGGGCATTCCGGAGCCGGAGCGGGCCCGGATCTTCGAGCGTTTCAACCGCGGCCGCGTCTCGACCCCGCACGGCCCCGGCAGCGACGGCGGCACGGGGCTCGGGCTGGCCATCGCCCGCTGGGCGGTGGATCTCCACGGCGGCTCGATCGGCGTGGCCGAGTCACCCCGCGGCTGCCGCATAAAGGTCACTCTCCCGGGCAGCCGTCAAGGGCAGGGTTGACGTAGGGTTCGGAAGCGGAAGCGCCCGTTCGGATGGGATGCCCACGGCATCCCGGCCCGCGGCGCGCGGCCGGAGGTCGCGGCAGCGGGAGGCCGCCGCCGCCCGGCGGCGATCCCCGGGATCCCGCACCGACGCGAAACCTGGGGATTTTCCCGCCGCGCGCTGCCCCGAAACCAGTCGGTCAGTGTGACTTGCGCGACGACTGACCAGCCCGGCCTGCACCGGACGCGGTAAGAGGCGTAGCCTTTATTTCCGCTGTCCACCACCTTAGGAAGCGGAAGAGGGCGGTAGCCGCCGTGTCGCCACAGTCCCCCAACACTTCGAGCGTCTCGACCGACCGGGACGGACGGGGTAACAACCCCGCAGCCGCCTTCGGTCCCAACGAGTGGCTCGTCGACGAGATCTACCAGCAGTACCTCCAGGACCCGAACTCGGTCGACCGAGCCTGGTGGGACTTCTTCGCCGACTACAAGCCGGGAGCCGACACCGGGTCGGCAGCGGCCGCCCCGGCCAAGCCCACCCCGGCAGCGAACGGCGAGGCAGCATCCGCGCCACCGGCCGCACCGGCCCGGGCCGCCGCGCCCGCGGCGCGGCCGAAGCCGGCCGCCAAGCCCGCCGAGCAGAAGCCGGCACCCGCCCCCGCGGCGAAGGCCCCGGCCGAGCCGGCGGCCAAGCCCGCCGAGGCGCCCGCGAAGAAGGCACCGGCCAAGGCCGCGGCCGAACCCGCGGCGCCCGCCGAGGGGCCGGAGTACGTCACGCTGCGCGGCCCGTCGGCCGCCGTGGCGAAGAACATGAACGCCTCGCTGGAACTGCCGACGGCCACCTCCGTCCGCGCGGTCCCGGTGAAGCTGCTGTTCGACAACCGCATCGTCATCAACAACCACCTGAAGCGGGCCCGGGGCGGGAAGGTCTCCTTCACGCACCTCATCGGCTACGCCATGGTGCAGGCGCTCAAGGCCATGCCCTCGATGAACTACTCGTTCACCGAGCGGGACGGCAAGCCGACGCTGGTCAAGCCCGACCACGTCAACCTGGGCCTGGCCATCGACCTGGTGAAGCCGAACGGCGACCGCCAGCTCGTCGTCGCGGCGATCAAGAAGGCCGAGACGCTCAGCTTCTTCGAGTTCTGGCAGGCGTACGAGGACATCGTCCGCCGCGCCCGCGCCAACAAGCTGACGATGGAGGACTTCACCGGCGTCACCGCCTCCCTCACCAACCCCGGCGGCATCGGCACCGTGCACTCCGTGCCGCGGCTGATGCCCGGTCAGGGCCTGATCCTCGGTGTCGGCGCCATGGATTACCCGGCGGAGTTCCAGGGCACCTCCCAGGACACGCTCAACAAGCTCGGCATCTCCAAGGTCATGACGCTCACGAGCACCTATGACCACCGCGTGATCCAGGGGGCCGCCTCCGGCGAGTTCCTGCGGATCATGAACCAGCTGCTGCTCGGCGAGAACGACTTCTACGACGAGGTCTTCAAGTCGCTGCGCATCCCCTACGAGCCGGTCCGCTGGCTCCGCGACATCGACGTCTCGCACGACGACGACGTCACCAAGGCGGCCCGGGTCTTCGACCTGATCCACGCCTACCGGGTCCGCGGCCACGTCATGGCCGACACCGACCCGCTGGAGTACATGCAGCGCAAGCACCCCGACCTCGACATCATCGAGCACGGCCTCACCCTGTGGGACCTGGAGCGCGAGTTCGCCGTCGGCGGCTTCGCGGGCCGCTCGATGATGAAGCTCCGCGACATCCTCGGCGTGCTCCGGGACTCGTACTGCCGCACCACCGGCATCGAGTTCATGCACATCCAGGATCCCAAGGAGCGCAAGTGGATCCAGGACCGCGTGGAGCGCGGCCACGACCACCCGGAGCGCGAGGAGCAGCTGCGCATCCTGCGCCGGCTCAACGCCGCCGAGGCGTTCGAGACGTTCCTGCAGACCAAGTACGTCGGCCAGAAGCGCTTCTCGCTGGAGGGCGGCGAGTCCGTCATCCCGCTGCTGGACGCGGTGCTCGACTCGGCCGCCGAGTCGCGGCTGGACGAGGTCGTCATCGGCATGGCCCACCGCGGCCGGCTGAACGTCCTGGCCAACATCGTCGGCAAGTCCTACGCGCAGATCTTCCGGGAGTTCGAGGGCAACCTCGACCCGAAGTCGATGCACGGCTCCGGCGACGTGAAGTACCACCTGGGCGCCGAGGGCACCTTCACCGGCCTGGACGGTGAGCAGATCAAGGTCTCGCTCGCCGCCAACCCCTCGCACCTGGAGGCCGTCGACCCGATCGTCGAGGGCATCGCCCGCGCCAAGCAGGACATCATCGGCAAGGGCGGCACGGACTTCACCGTCCTCCCCGTCCAGCTCCACGGCGACGCGGCCTTCGCCGGCCAGGGTGTCGTGGCGGAGACGCTCAACATGTCCCAGCTGCGGGGCTACCGCACCGGCGGCACCCTGCACATCGTCATCAACAACCAGGTCGGCTTCACCGCCGCGCCGGAGTCGGCCCGCTCCTCCATGTACGCCACCGACGTGGCCCGCATGATCGAGGCGCCGATCTTCCACGTGAACGGTGACGACCCGGAGGCCGTGGTCCGCGTCGCGCGGCTCGCCTTCGAGTTCCGCCAGGCGTTCAACAAGGACGTCGTGATCGACCTCATCTGCTACCGGCGCCGGGGCCACAACGAGTCCGACAACCCGGGCTTCACCCAGCCGCTGATGTACGACCTGATCGACAAGAAGCGCTCGGTGCGCAAGCTCTACACCGAGTCGCTGATCGGCCGGGGCGACATCACCGTCGAGGAGGCCGAGCAGGCGCTCCAGGACTACCAGGGTCAGCTGGAGAAGGTCTTCACCGAGGTCCGCGACGCCACCGCGGCGCCGATGGCCCCCGAGGTCCCGGAGCCGCAGGCCGAGTTCCCGGTGAAGGTCGACACCGCGATCTCCTACGAGGTCGTCAAGCGCATCGCCGAGTCGCAGACCAACGTCCCCGACCGGATCACCGTCCACCCGCGGCTGATGCCGCAGCTCCAGCGCCGCGCGGCGCAGGTCGAGGACGGCACGATCGACTGGGGCATGGGCGAGACCCTCGCCATCGGCTCGCTGCTGATGGAGGGCACCCCGGTCCGCCTCGCGGGCCAGGACTCCCGCCGCGGCACCTTCGGCCAGCGGCACGCGGTCCTCGTCGACCGGGAGACCGGCGACGACTACACCCCGCTGCTGTACCTGTCGGAGGACCAGGCCCGCTACAACGTCTACGACTCGCTGCTCAGCGAGTACGCGGCGATGGGCTTCGAGTACGGTTACTCGCTGGCCCGCCCGGACGCCCTGGTGATGTGGGAGGCGCAGTTCGGCGACTTCGTCAACGGCGCGCAGACCGTCGTGGACGAGTTCATCTCCTCCGCCGAGCAGAAGTGGGGCCAGACCTCCGGCGTCACCCTGCTGCTGCCGCACGGTTACGAGGGCCAGGGCCCGGACCACTCCTCGGCCCGGATCGAGCGCTTCCTCCAGCTCTGTGCGCAGAACAGCATGACGGTCGCCATGCCCACCCTGCCGTCGAACTACTTCCACCTGCTGCGCTGGCAGGTGCACAACCCGCACCACAAGCCGCTGATCGTCTTCACCCCGAAGTCGATGCTCCGGCTGAAGGCGGCGGCGTCGAAGGCCGAGGAGTTCACCACCGGCGGCTTCCGCCCGGTGATCGGCGACGACACGGTGGACGCGGCGGCCGTCCGCAAGGTCGTCTTCTGCTCCGGCAAGGTCTACTACGACCTGCTCGCCGAGCGGGAGAAGCGCGGTGCCCACGACACCGCCCTGGTCCGGCTGGAGCGGCTCTACCCGCTGCCCGGCAAGGAGCTCCAGGCGGAGATCTCCCGCTACACCAACACCGAGAAGTACATCTGGGCGCAGGAGGAGCCGGCGAACCAGGGCGCGTGGCCCTTCATCGCCCTCAACCTGATCGACCACCTGGACCTCTCGGTCGGCGCGGGCCTCCCGCCCGCCGAGCGGCTGCGCCGGATCTCCCGGCCGCACTCCTCCTCCCCGGCGGTCGGCTCGGCCAAGCGCCATCAGGCGGAGCAGCAGCAGCTCGTCAACGAGGTGTTCGACGCCTGATCCGGCACCTGATCCGGCACCTTCCCGCCGGACACGGCAGCACGGCGACGGGCCGGGCCCCCACCCCCGCGGTGGGGGCCCGGCCCGTTCTGCCGGGGCCCCACCCGGCGCCCGCCCGGGCTTTCCGGGGCCGCGGAGGGCCCTCCTCCGGGCCGGAATATCCTGGCCCCGCCCCATCCCACCGATCGTCCTGGCGGAGCGCACGTTGTATTTCACCGACCGCGGTATCGAGGAGCTGGAGAACCGGCGCGGCGAGGAGGAGGTCCCGCTGTCCTGGGTGGCCGAGCGGCTCCGGGAGTTCGTCGACCTCAACCCGGACTTCGAGGTGCCGGTGGACCGCCTGGCCACCTGGCTGGCCCGCCTCGACGACGAGGACGACGAGTAGCCGAGACGGAGACCCGGCCGGCTCACCCCGCACTCGCTCCGTGCCGTGCCGTGCCACACCGGCCGGCCTCGCCTGTTGACTTCCCCCATCCGCGATATATCGTGTCTTTCGGCAGACGCGATATGTTGCGTGCTGCCGTCCGCCCGGAGGAAGGTCAGGTCAGGCCCATGCCAGCCCGGTCCCAGTGGTCCGTCACCGAGGCGCGCAAGTTCGTCCTCGACGCACCCGTCACCGCCGTCCACGTCCGCGTGGTGGGCGGCAACGTCAACATCGTCGGAACGGACGGCTGCGGCCCGGCCCGGCTCCACATCGACGAGCTGCACGGACCACCGCTCACCGTCGTCCACGAGGACTCCACCCTGACCATCGCCTACGACGACCTGCCCTGGCAGGGCTTCCTCCAGTGGCTCGACCGCAAGGGCCGGGACCGCGAGGTCACCGTCTCGGTGACCGTCCCGGCCGGCAGCCGGGTCAAGGTCGGCACGGTCGGCGCGGGCACCGTCGTCTCCGGGGTCTCCGGCGGTACGGATCTCCGGGGCGTCTCCGGGGACAGCACCCTCGCCGGGCTGAGCGGCCCGGTCCGCGCCGAGACCGTCTCCGGCCGGGTCGAGGCGCAGGCCGTCACCGGCGATCTGCGCTTCAACTCGGTCTCCGGCGACCTCACCGTCATCGAGGGCTCCGGCCGCTCCGTACGCGCCGACACGGTCAGCGGCAACATGGTCATCGACCTCGCCACCGCCGGCTGGGAGGCGGACGTCCGGCTGAACACCGTCTCCGGCGAGGTCGCCGTCCGGCTCCCGCAGCGCGCCGACACCACGGTCGAGGCGCACACCGCCGGCGGAGCCGTTTCCTGCGCCTTCGACGATCTCGACATCGACGGCCACTGGGGCGCCAAGAAGATCACCGGCCGGCTCGGCGACGGCGGCGGCAGGCTGAGGGTCACCAGTGTCACCGGCGCCATAGCGCTGCTCCGCCGCCCTCCGGGGGCCGAGGAGGACCCGGTCCCGGCCCGGATCCGGCCGCCCCGGCGCGGCCCGGGAACGGACCAGCGCGGCGGGCCGGGAAACGCGGCCGGCGCCTCGGAGGACGCGCCCGGTCCGGACGCGGCGGACACCACGGACTCCGCGGACTCCGCGCACACCGCGGACGACAAGAAGGTGCTCTGACATGCCCCCCGTCTTCGCCCACGGCCGGCTCCGCCTCTACCTGCTCAAGCTGCTGGACGAGGCACCGCGCCACGGCTACGAGGTGATCCGGCTCCTGGAGGAGCGCTTCCAGGGCCTCTACGCGCCGTCCGCCGGCACCGTCTACCCGCGCCTCGCCAAACTGGAGAGCGAGGGCCTGGTCAGCCACGCCACCGAGGGCGGCCGCAAGGTCTACACCCTCACCGAGGCCGGACGGGACGAACTCATCGCGCGCCAGGCCGAGTTGGCGGATCTGGAGCGCGAGATCCGGGAGTCCGTGGCGGTCCTGGCCGCCGAGATCCGCGAGGACGTCCGGGGCTCCGCCAGCGAGCTGCGCCGCGAGATGCGCGCGGCGGCCGAGCGGGCCCGCACGGCCCGCACCTCCGGCACCGCCCGGGCGCACCGCGGCGAGTACGGCAGCGGCCCCGCGGAGCCCGGCGGCCCCGGCGACGGGGGCGCCCGGCGGCGGGCCCAGGAGGAAACCCGCCGCGCCAAGGAACGGCAGGCGCACCGCGCCGCGCAGGAGAGCCGCCGCGCCGAGCGGAGGGCCCGGCGGACCGGCGGGCAGGCCCGGGACGCCCAGGACGCCGTCGTGGAGGAGATCCAGCGGCTCGCCCGCCGCCTCCAGGACCAGACGCAGGAGCACATCCGCACCGGCGACTGGCAGCGCGCGGTGCGGGAGGGCTTCGCGGAGATCACCCGCGAGGTCAACCGCTTCTCGGGCGGCCCCGGAGGCCGGACGGGCGCCGGCACGGGCCCGGAGACGAGCACGGACACGGGCACGGACACCGGTATGGCCCCGGAGACCGGCACGGACACGGAGACCGGCGCCCGTACCGAAACCGCGCCCGGCACCGCCCCGCCGGAGCCCGAGTGGGCGCGGGAGGCCCCGGAGCCCTCCGGGGACCCCGTACGCGACCTGGAACGGCTGCTGGACCGCTTCCGCGACGACATCCGCGACGCGGCCCGCGACCACGGCGTGACGGAGGAACAGCTCCGGGAGGCCCGCCGCCACCTCTCCACCGCGGCCGCCCGCATCGGAGTCGTTCTGCGCGACCCGGACCGCCCCTGACCGGCGCGAGGCCGGACGGACGACACGGCGGCGGCCCCCTCCGGACTCCCGGAGGGGGCCGCCGCCGTACGCGCCCGGAAAGACCGGACCGGGCCGGCCGGTCCGGGGCCCCGGAGGACCCGGACCGGCGCGTCACACCGTGAGCACGATCTTGCCGAAGAGGTCGCCGCCCGCCATCTTCTCGAAGCCCTCCCGCGCCCGGTCCAGCGGCAGCACGGAGTCGATCACGGGCCGCACGCCCGCGCCGGCGCAGAAGCTGAGCAGGTCCTCCAGCTCGTCCTTGCTGCCCATCGTGGAGCCGACGACCTTGAGCTCCAGGAAGAAGATCCGGTTCAGCTCGGCGCTCTTCGGGTTCGGCCCGCTGGTCGCGCCGGAGATCACCAGAGTGCCGCCCGGCTTCAGGGACTTGACGGAGTGCGACCAGGTGGCGGCGCCCACCGTCTCCATCACCGCGTCCACCCGCTCCGGCAGCCGCGCGCCGGGCTCGTACACCTCGTAGGCGCCCAGCTCCACCGCCCGCCGCCGCTTGGCCTCGTCACGGCTGGTGGCGTACACCCGCAGCCCGGCCGCCCGGCCGAGGACGATCGCGGCCGTGGCCACACCGCCGCCGGCACCCTGGACGAGGACCGCGTCCCCGGGCCGGACACCGGCGTTGGTGAAGAGCATCCGGTACGCGGTCAGCCAGGCGGTCGGCAGACAGGCCGCCTCCTCGAAGCTGAGCTCCTTCGGCTTGGGCAGCACGTTCCAGGCGGGGACGGTGACCTGCTCGGCGAAGGTGCCCTGGTAGCGCTCGGTGAGGATGGAGCGCGGCTCCTTGGGGCCCACCCCGTGGCCGCTCTGGCCGATGACGGAGTGGATCACCACCTCGTTGCCGTCCTCGTCGATCCCGGCCGCGTCACAGCCGAGGATCATGGGGAGCGCTTCCTCACCGAGACCGACACCGCGCAGGGACCACAGGTCGTGGTGGTTGAGCGAGGCGGCCTTGACGTTGACGGTCGTCCAGCCGGAACGGGCCGTGGGCGCGGGGCGCTCACCCACTTCCAGTCCGTTGAGCGGCTGGTCACGGTCGATACGAGCTGCGTAGGCGGCGAACATGATCCGACCCTAGATCGCCGGGACGAGCCCACGGAACCACGCACGGGTGTGACGCGCGCCGCGTGCCCCCAACCGGCGGCCCCGGAGCTTCCCGGCCGCCCGCGCCGCGGGCCCCGGCTCCCGGGCCCTACGCCCCCGTTGTCCCCGCAACCCTTGCCCGAGGGGACGAACGGGCAGTCAAGGGTGGGCGGAAGGGCGGTATTCGCGTCCGCGCAGCACGGGTGACCGGCCCCGCGGGTGACCGGCCCCTGCGGGAGACGTCCGCGGACACACCGGCGCCGTGGCACCACCCCCGAGGCGGCACCACGGCACAGAGGTCCGGGCACGGCACGGCCCGTCCCGGCGGACCGGGCAGCGGCCGGGAGAGCCGGTCGGGCCCGGACGGGGCTCAGCGCCGGGCGACGCCCTCGGCCCGGGCCGCCGCGGCCACCGCCGCCGTCACGGCGGGGGCGACCCGCTCGTCGAACGGCGAGGGGATCACGCAGTCGGCGCTGAGCTCGTCCGCGACGACCGCGGCGAGCGCCTCGGCCGCCGCGAGCTTCATGCCCTCGGTGATCCGCGTGGCCCGCACCTGGAGGGCGCCGGAGAAGATCCCGGGGAAGGCCAGGACGTTGTTGATCTGGTTCGGGTAGTCGGAGCGCCCGGTGGCCACCACGGCCGCGTACTTGTGCGCGACGTCCGGGTGGATCTCCGGGTCCGGGTTGGCCATGGCGAAGATCATGGCGTTCGCGGCCATCTTGGAGACCGCCGCCTCTGCCACGGTGCCGCCGGAGACCCCGATGAAGACGTCCGCGCCGTCGAGCGCGGACTCCAGCGAACCGGTCAGCCCCGCCTTGTTGGTGAAGCCGGCCACGTCCCGCTTGACGTCGGTCAGGTCGTCCCGGTCCGCCGAGACGATGCCCTTGCGGTCGCAGACCGTCACATCGCCGATCCCCGCCTCGATGAGGATCTTCGCGATGGCGACGCCCGCGGCGCCGGCGCCGGAGATGACCGCCCGCAGCTGACCGAGGGACCGGCCCGTGAGCTTCGCGGCGTTGCGCAGGGCGGCGAGGGTGACGATGGCCGTGCCGTGCTGGTCGTCGTGGAAGACGGGGATGTCCAGGCGCTCCTGGAGCCTGCGCTCCACCTCGAAGCAGCGGGGTGCGGAGATGTCCTCCAGGTTGATCCCGCCGAAGGAGGGGGCCAGCCGGACGACGGTGTCGACGATCTCGTCCACGTCGCGGCAGTCCAGGGCGATGGGCACCGCGTCCACGCCGCCGAACTGCTTGAACAGGATGGCCTTGCCCTCCATCACGGGCAGCGAGGCCTCCGGGCCGATGTCGCCGAGCCCGAGCACCGCGCTGCCGTCGGTGACGACCGCCACGACCTGCGACTTCCAGGTGTAGTCGTACACCAGCTCCGGCTGCTCGGCGATGGCGCTGCACACCTTGGCGACGCCGGGCGTATAGGCGAGGGACAGATCGTCCCGGTCGCGCACGGGCACCGTCGCCCGGACGGCCATCTTGCCGCCGCGGTGCAGGGCGAAGGCCGGATCGAAGGGCTCTTCACCGTCCGTTTCGCTGTCGCTGCGAGGATTCACGATCTCCGCTGCCACTGTTCTGACCCCTTAAATCTGAAAGTGTTGAGGGTTGCCGCGCCGGGTTGAGGCGCGAGCGGGCACCGCGTCCGCGGTCCCGGACGGCGGTTGGCCGTCCCCGCGGCCGGAGCCGCGCGGGGGGGAGTTACGGACGCCGGGCGCGCCGCACACGCGCCCTGAGCCCCGGGTGAGGGGTGTAAGGGTCTTTTCTACCGGACGAGCGGTTGCTCATACGAGTGACTTCCCTTGCATCTGGGCTCGGCACGATGCGTCGTCAAGCCCAAATCAAGCCGTTCACCAGCACTTTTACCGGCCGGGGAGCGAAACCGTGATGCCGGTCTCGTTCGGGGCGTACGGCGGTGGCGTGTTCGGCCGTGTTCGTTCCGTACGCAAAGGGGATTGCCCGTTATCCGATTTTGACACGACCACCGGCTGTCCTGTTCCGTCCGGATGGCAAGATGCCCTAATCAGCCAGGGTCGCGCCGCTCGCAGGAGTGCGTCCGGCCGCAGTTTCATCCCTCACTCGCAGGAGGATCCCACCATGACCGCTTTCCCCACCCGCCGCACGGCCGCCCGCAGGTCACGGACAGCCGCCGTCGGCGCGATAGCGGTTGCGGGCGCCCTGCTGCTCACCGCCTGCGGCGACCAGACCGACGGTGCGGACGGCGGCGACACGGGCGACAAGAAGACAAAGGGATCCGAGGCCCCGCTCTTCGACCAGCTCCCCAAGGAGATCCAGGACAAGGGTGTCATCAAGGTCGGCTCGGACATCGCCTACGCGCCGGTCGAGTTCTACGACGACAAGGACCAGGTCGCGGGGATCGACCCGGACCTCGCCGAGGCGCTCGGCAAGCAGCTCGGCGTCGAGTTCGAGTTCGCCAACGGCACCTTCGACGGCCTGATCACCGGTCTCAACTCGGGCCGCCACGACATCATCATGTCGGCGATGACGGACACCAAGGAGCGGCAGGAGGGCAAGGACGGCGACAAGAAGGTCGGCGACGGCGCCGACTTCGTCGACTACTTCCGGGCCGGCTCCTCCATCCTCGTCAAGAAGGGCAACCCGGAGGACATCAAGTCCCTGGACGACCTCTGCGGCGAGACCGTGGCCCTCCAGCGCGGCACCGCCAACGAGGACCTCGCCAAGGCGCAGAGCGAGAAGTGCGACAAGCCGATCAAGGTGCTCGCCTTCGAGAAGGACACCGAGGCGCTGCTGCAGGTCAAGCAGGGCCGCGCCGTCGCGGACATCAACGACTTCCCGGTGGCCGCGTACAACGCCAAGACCTCCGGCGGCGGCAAGGACTTCGAGGTCGTCGGCGAGCAGATCGACGCCGCTCCGTACGGCATCGCCGTGAGCAAGAAGAACACCGAGCTGCGCGACGCGATCAAGGCCGCCGTCGACGCCGTCATCGAGAACGGCGAGTACGAGAAGGTCCTGGAGAAGTGGGAAGTCACCAACGGCGCGGTGGAAGAGGCGACCGTCAACGGCGGCAAGTGAGCCGCCGGAACCGCACAGCTCCCCAGCAAAGGTAACTCTCCGTGTCAGAACCCCATGACAAGGTGCCGGGCCGGGCGGTGTCGATATCCAAGGACGACACCGCCGGGTCCGGCCCCGGCGGACCGGCCACCGCCGGTTCCCCGGTCCCGCCCGAGGCCGTCAAGGCCATCCCGGTACGCCACTACGGCCGCTGGATCAGCGCCGCGATCGTGCTGGGCCTGCTCGTTCTGCTGGGTCTCGCGTTCGCGAACGCCGAGATCCACTGGCCCACGGTCCCCGACTACCTCACCTACGGGACCATCCTCACGGGCGCCTGGAACACCCTGAAGATCACTGTCCTCGCGATGCTCCTGGGTGTCGTGCTCGGCACGCTCCTCGCGGTGATGCGCCTGTCGAAGAACCCCGTGATGTCCTCCGTCGCCTGGGGCTACATCTGGTTCTTCCGCGGCACCCCCGTCCTCGTCCAGCTCCTGCTCTGGTACAACCTCGCGCTGGTCTTCCCGCTGCTGGACCTCGGCTTCTACCGCGACGAGATGAACGACGTCATGACGCCGTTCCTCGCCGCCCTGCTGGGCCTGGGCCTGAACGAGGCCGCCTACATGGCCGAGATCAGCCGCGCGGGCATCCAGTCGGTGGACGAGGGCCAGACCGAGGCGGCCCACGCCCTCGGCATGACCGGCCCCCGCACCATGCGGCGGATCGTGCTGCCGCAGGCGATGCGGGTGATCATCCCGCCGACCGGCAACGAGTTCATCAACATGCTCAAGACCTCGTCGCTGGCGTTCGCCATCCAGTACCCGGAGGTGCTCAAGGCGGCCAGCACGATCTACTCCCGCAACCTCGCGGTGATGGAGCTGCTGATCGTCGCCACCCTCTGGTACCTGGCCCTGACCACGGTCTTCAGCATCGGCCAGTACTACCTGGAGCGGTACTTCCAGCGCGGGTCGACCCGCACCCTGCCGCCCACGCCGCTGCAGAAGATCAGGAAGAACCTGGGCTCCTTCCGCACTCCGAGCCGGGTGGGGGGTACCACCGTATGAGCACCGCCGTGAGCAAGCACCCGATGGTCAAGGCCGAGCAGGTGCACAAGTCCTTCGGGCACACCCATGTGCTCAAGGGCATCGACCTGGAGGTGGCGCCGCGCGAGGTCTTCTGCCTGGTCGGCCCGTCCGGCTCCGGCAAGTCCACCTTCCTGCGCTGCATCAACCACCTGGAGCAGATCAACGCGGGCCGGCTCTACGTCGACGGGCGGCTGGTCGGCTACCGCCAGAAGGGCGACAAGCTCTACGAGCTGAAGGAGCGCGAGGTCGCCGCCCAGCGCCGCGACATCGGCATGGTCTTCCAGCGCTTCAACCTCTTCCCGCACATGACGGCGCTGGAGAACGTCATGGAGGCGCCCGTCCAGGTCAAGCGGGAGTCCAAGGCGGTCGCCCGCGAACGGGCGCGCAAGCTCCTCGACCGGGTCGGGCTGGGCGACAAGACCGGCAACTACCCCTCGCAGCTCTCCGGCGGCCAGCAGCAGCGGGTGGCGATCGCCCGGGCGCTCGCCATGGAGCCGAAGCTGATGCTCTTCGACGAGCCGACCTCGGCGCTCGACCCGGAGCTGGTCGGCGAGGTCCTCGACGTCATGCGGGGACTGGCCGAGGAGGGCATGACGATGGTCGTCGTCACCCATGAGATGGGCTTCGCCCGCGAGGTCGGTGACTCGATCGTCTTCATGGACGACGGTGTGGTGGTCGAGTCGGGCAATCCGCGCGACGTCCTGACCAACCCGCAGCACGAGCGCACCAAGTCCTTCCTCTCCAAGGTGCTCTGAGCAAGGGCTCCCCGGGAGTGCGGACAGCGGACGGAGGCGGTACGGACCAGCGGTCCGTACCGCCTCCGCGTCTCCGCGGCCGGCGTCCCGGACCGCGCCCGCGCCCGTGCCGGAGACCCGCGCGGGCCGGGGACGCGCCGGAACCGCCGGAGCGCGCGGTCCGTGATACTTCCGGTACCGCGGACCGCCCGGCCGCGCACCCCGACCCCGACCCGTGAAGGAACCCCGTGGAACTGGCCTCCTACTCGGACTTCGCGGTGCGCCTGGTCAACACCGAGGAACCGGGCCGCGGCAGGGACGGGCTCACCTCCGTCGAGGCGGTGCGCGCCCTGTTCGGCCCCGGCCGGCAGACGGCGCGCCGGGCGAACGAGGCGGACGTCACCCGGCTCCGGTCGGTACGGTCCCGGTTCCGCGCCGTCTTCGAGGCGGCGGACGCCGGCGATGAGGCCCTGGCGGTGGGACTCCTGAACGCCCTGCTGCTGGAGTTCCCGGTCAGCCCGCAGATCTCCGGACACGCCCTGCGCGACGCGGACGGCCGCCCCGACTGGCATCTGCACATCGCCGACCACGCGGCCAACGCCACCGCCGACTACGCCGCCACGGCCTCCATGGGCCTGGCCTTCCACCTCACCGAACACGGCGCGGACCGGCTGGGCATCTGCGGGGCCGCGCCCTGCCGCAACGCCTATCTGGACACCTCGACCAACCGCTCCCGGCGGTACTGCTCGGACCGCTGCGCGACCCGCGCGAACGTGGCCGCCTACCGGGCCCGCAAACGCCTGGAGAGCGCACGCACCGGCCCGGCCGACCGCCGCGAGGACGGCACCGGCCGCACGGCCGAGACCATCCACGACAGCAGCACCGTCGGCGACCGCTGAGCCCGCACCATGCGCGGCGGACGCAGCCGCAGCCGGGCCCGCGCCAGGACCAGTTCGGCGGGGACCACTCCGAACTCGCGGCTGTCGCTCTCGGCGGCCGGATTGTCGCCGAGCATCCACCAGCCGCCCTCACGCCGCTCCGCCGCCCGCTTCACGATCAGCAGGTCCTGCTGCATCGGATGGCGCAGCACCACCACGTCCCCCGGCCGCACCGGCGCCCCGTACCGGACGACCAGCCGGTCGCCCGGCCGCAGGGCCGGCAGCATCGACGGGCCGACGACCTCGGCCAGCCCGTACGGCAGCAGCGGCCCGCGCCCCCCGGGGTCCACCGGTTCGGGTCCGGGCCCCGGCGCAGGCTCGCGCCCGTGTTCGTATCCCCGCCGCCGACCGGCATCAGGCATCCGGCACCTCCCGGTCCGTTCCTCCACGAGTACCGACCTCACTGGGACTTTTGTCCCAAGCCCGCTGGGGCACTCGCCACATGACAGCCTTCACGGAGTAATGTCCCACCTGAGAAGACGATCACGAGGAAGGACAGCTACATGCTCTCCCGCCTGTTCGCCCCGACGGTCAAGGTCAGCGCCCACTGCGACCTGCCCTGCGGCGTGTACGACCCGGCCCAGGCCCGCGTCGAGGCCGAGTCCGTCAAGGCCATCCAGGAGAAGTACCAGGCCAACGACGACCCCCACTACCGCACCCGCGCCACCGTCATCAAGGAGGAGCGCGCGGAGCTCGCCAAGCACCACATCTCCGTGCTGTGGAGCGACTACTTCAAGCCGCCGCACTTCGAGAAGTACCCGCAGCTCCACCAGCTGGTGAACGACGCCCTCAAGGCTGCGAGCGCCGCCAAGGCCTCGACGGACCCGGCGACCGGACAGAAGCTGCTCGACCTCATCGCCGAGATCGACAAGATCTTCTGGGAGACCAAGAAGGCCTGACCACCGGTCAGGGTTCCGGCCCGCGGTTCGCCCGGCCGCCGGTCCTCCCGCCCGCACCCGGTCCACCGGCCGCCGACCCCGGCGGCCGCGATGGACCGGGTGCGGGCTTCCTCCCCCGCTCTCAGCCGCGCGGCTCGCGCCACATGGGCCACATCGGGGGGCCGTCCGGCAGGTCGACGGTCCGGCCGGTGAACACGAAGCCCTCGCGCTCGTACAGCGAGCGGCTGCGGGCGCTGCTGGCCTCCAGGTAGGCGGGCAGTCCCGCGCTGTCGCAGTGCCGCAGCGCGGGCCCCAGGAGCGCGCTGCCGATCCCCTGTCCCTGCCGGCCGGGGTCGACCCCGATGAGCATCAGATACCGGTGCTCCCGGTGCCGGGGGTGCACCCGGGCGGTCAGCCGGCCGACCGCCTCCGTCCGCTCGTTGGCGGGGTCGCTCACCGCGCGCATGAGGGCGGCGGCCTTCTCGTCCTCCGCGATCGCGGCCGGGACGTCCGCCTCGGCCACGGCCGGGACGGACAGCCAGAGGGCGGCCGCCGAGCCGTCGTCGGTGACCTCCACCGAGCCCTCCTCCAGGGCGGCGTCGAGGAAGACGCCGAAGAAGGCCGGGTGGAGCGCGCGGCGCTGCTCCGCCTCCGGGAAGACCCAGCTGCTGACCGGGTCCTCCATGAACGCCTCGCCCAGGAGGGAGGCGACCCAGGTGCGGTCGTCCGCTCCGGCGCGCCGTATGCCCGGGGTCGGTGCGGCGGTGGGGATCAATGACATCTTCTGCTGCCTCCAGGGTCTCGTGGGTTTCACGGTAGGACGTCCGGCACCCGCCCTCCAGGGCGCCTCGGGCGACACGGTCAGACCTTCGGGCCTTCGTCAATGCCAAGTAGGGAAAATCACCTACACGGATGTAATTTCCCGGCCGAAGACCGTTTCTGCGCTCCCGTCCTCCCGTGCTGTACCGCTACGGTGACGGTACGTCACCCCTTCCCCTGGGCCGTCCGCGGCCCGTCCGCCCGCCGGTGCCGTACGACCGGGGCGGGCCGGTCCGCCGGACCGGGGGCGCGGCGCCGGCCGTTCCGGGGATTCGCACAGCCACGCGCGGAGGACCGGGCGGAAGGGTCCGGCGCGTGGCCCGAACAGGAGAGTTCAGCTGACCCCGAAGCCCAGTCGGCACATGGCCACCTACCGGACGGGCGGCTGCACGGTCGTCGAGCTCCGCGGCGAGATGGACATCGCCGCGGCCCTCGACGCCGCCCCGCACCTCGACCGGGCCACCGCCACGGCCGAGCCCCGGCTCGTCATCGACCTCAGCCCGGTCACGTTCCTCGACGCCTCCGGGCTGAGCCTGCTGTGCCGTGTCCACCGCCGCGTCCACGCCCAGGGCGGACGCCTCGCCCTGGTCTGCGACCGGCCGGGCCTCCTGCGCATCCTGGGCATCACCGGCCTCGACCACCGCTTCCGCCCCGTCCCCACGCTGGCCGAGGCGCTGCGCCGCCACGGTGCCCGCACCTGAGCGCCCCGCTGGCGGGTCGCGCCAGTTCTGTGCCCGGATCCTTGGCCGAACGCGTACCCGGTCACGGGGGTCCGGGCGCCCAGGATGGTGGGGCGGTGCCCACCGCACCCGGCACCGTCGTCCGACCGGTGCCGCCGGATACGAAGGGGGACCCCTTGACGGGTTCACGCGTCCTGGCTCTCGGCCACCACCAGCCCGCCGCCGTGCTGACCAACGACGATCTGGCGGCCATGGTCGACACGGACGACGCGTGGATCCGCAGCCGGGTCGGCATCCGCACGCGCCATGTGGCGCGTCCCGACGAGACCGTGGACCAGATGGCCGCCGCAGCGGCCGCCAAGGCGCTGGCAAGCTCCGGTCTCGCCGCCGCCGACGTGGACCTGGTCCTCGTCGCCACCTGCACGGCCGTCGACCGCAGCCCCAACACGGCCGCCCGCGTCGCCGCCCGGCTCGGCCTCCCCTCCCCCGCCACCATGGACCTCAACGTGGTCTGCGCGGGCTTCACCCACGCCCTGGCCACCGCGGACCACGCCATACGGGCCGGCGCGGCCAGCGCGGCACTGGTGATCGGCGCCGAGAAGTTCACCGACGTGACCGACTGGACGGACCGCACCACCTGCGTGCTCACCGGGGACGGCGCCGGCGCCGCGGTGGTGACCGCGGCGGCGGAGCCGGGCATCGGGCCGGTCGTGTGGGGCTCGGTGCCGGAGATGGGCGGTGCCGTGCGCATCGAGGGCACCCCGAGCCGCTTCGCGCAGGAGGGGCAGACCGTCTACCGCTGGGCCACGACCCAGTTGCCGCCGATCGCGCGCCGGGTGTGCGACCGCGCCGGGGTGCGGCCCGAGGACCTGGCGGCGGTGGTGCCGCACCAGGCGAACCTGCGGATCATCGAGCCGCTCGCCCGTAAACTCGGAGCGGTCAACGCCGTGATCGCGCGGGACGTGGTGGACTCCGGCAACACCTCGGCCGCCAGCATCCCGCTGGCACTGTCGAAGCTGGTGGAGCGCGGAGAGATCGAACAGGGCGCTCCCGTCCTGCTGTTCGGCTTCGGCGGCAATCTGTCGTACGCGGGCCAGGTCATCCACTGCCCGTAGGACCCGGCGGCTCCGCCGCCACGGGCCGGACCGGGCGGAGCGGTGCTCCTCCGTCCGGGCGACACGGGGAACGTCCGGCCCGGCCCCCGCGTTGAGGGGACGAGGGGTGGCGCACCGGCCCGGCCGCCCCCGCCGCACCGATCGCAGGAGGCAGCACATGGCAGGGTTTCTGGACCGCGCCAAGGAGCAGGCGCAGCGCGGGCTCACGCAGGGCAAGCAGAAGCTCGACGAGGTGCAGACCCAGCGCGCCGGTGCCGATCTGCTGAAGAAGCTCGGCGCGGCGTACTACGCCGAGCAGCGCCGCTCCGGCTCCCCGGAGGCCACCCGGCAGGCGATGGCGGCGCTGGAGCAGCACATCGCGACCCACGGCGACGGGGTCCTGCGGGGCTGAGCCCGCGGCGCCCGCCCCGGGCCGCGGCGCGCCCCGGCGGTGCCGCCGTCCGGACCGGGCGGCTCCGTCCCGGCCACGGGCGCTCCGTCCGGCCCGGGCGCCGTGGTCCGCGGCCGCCGGCCCCGCCCGCGCGTCCCACGCCGGCGCCGGGCGACAATGGTCCGGTGTCCGTCCCTCCCCGCCGCTCCCGGCACCCCGCCCGGCCGCACTTCCGGCCCCGGTGCCCTGCGGCCCCGGCTGCCGTCACCGCTGCGCCCGGCCGGGGACGAGCGCTTCGCGCGCCACGGCGTGCGGCTGCTGCTCAAGCGGGACGACCTCATCCACCCCGAGCTGCCCGGCAACAAGTGGCGCAAGCTCGCCCCGAATCTGCGCGCCGCCGCCGAGCGCGGCCACACCGCCCTCCTCACCTTCGGCGGCGCCTACTCCCACCATCTCCGGGCCACCGCCGCGGCCGGCCGGCTGCTGGGCCTGGCCACCATCGGTGTCGTACGGGGCGACGAGCTGGCGGACCGCCCGCTCAACCCGTCCCTGGAACGCTGCGCCGCCGACGGGATGCGGCTGGTCTTCCTCGACCGGGCCGCCTACCGGCGCAAGACCGCACCGGAGTTCGTCGCGGAGCTGCGGGAGCGGTTCGGCCCCTTCCATCTCGTACCGGAGGGCGGCAGCAACGCCCTCGCCGTGCACGGCTGCACGGACCTGGGCCGCGAACTGCGGGGCCGGGCCGATGTGGTGGCGGTCCCCTGCGGCACCGGCGGCACCCTCGCCGGGCTGGCGGCGGGGCTGGCGCCCGGTCAACGGGCCCTGGGTTTCGCGGTGCTGAAGGGCGGTTTCCTGGACGACGAGGTCGAGCGCCTGCAGCGCGAGGCGTTCGGCGCCCGCCGGGGCGACTGGCGGGTGGAGCACCGTTTCCACTGCGGCGGCTACGCGAAGGTCCCGCCCCGACTGCGGGCGTTCGCGGAGGACTTCTCCGCCCGGCACGGGGTTATCCTGGAGTCACTGTACGTCGCCAAAATGTTCTACGGACTGTTGTCGCTGACCGAAGAGGGCGCGTTCCCCCGGGGCACGGTGATCGCGGCCGTTCTCACCGGACCCGGCTGACCAGTGGCGACGGCCGCCCCCGGCCCCGCGGGTTGAATCCCGGGCCGGATGACGGGAATTGGGACCGCCGCACCCCTAGCCACTGTCCGTAGAGACGTGTTTACAATGAGTGACGTTCACCGGACCGCGGGCTCCGACCGGCCGTTGGAGGGCGGCCCCGTGTGCCCTGCGCCCCCCGAGCAGGCGACACCGGCCCACAGATCACGATAGCGTCGCAGACGAACCATGTGCTGCGCCGGTTCCGCCCTCGCGTGAAGCGCGCGGTCCGGCGCTCGATCAGCTCGAAGAGCTTGTCACCTTGGAGGTGAGGGTGTCCCACATCGCAGGTGAGCCCGGGAACCAGGACTTCGTGGAAGTCCGGCTGCCCGCCGCGGGTGCCTATCTTTCCGTGCTGCGGACGGCCACGGCGGGCCTCGCGGCCCGATTGGACTTCACCCTCGACGAGATCGAGGATCTGCGCATCGCGGTCGACGAGGCCTGCGCGATCCTGCTGCAGCAGGCGGTGCCGGGTTCCGTGCTCAGCTGCGTCTTCCGCCTGGTCGGGGATTCGCTGCGGGTGACCGTCTCGGCCCCGACGACCGACGGCCGCGCCCCCGAGCGCGACACCTTCGCCTGGACGGTGCTCTCCGCGCTCGCCGGTGAGGTGGACTCCACGGTCGCCGAGGACCGCACGGTGAGCATCGGACTGCACAAGAAGCGCGGCGCGGGTCCCGGTCAGCCGTGACGGAGGGGACGGGCGGGCCGGTGCAGGACGAGAGGCGCTCGGCGGGGGCGGTGCCCAGGGCGGCCATCCCCGAGCAACAGGCAGAGCGGGCGGACCACATGGACCAGCATCAGCAGGAGCAGCGGCAGGAGCAGCCCCGGCGCGAGCAGGGCCAGGGCGGGCACCCGGGGCGCGAGCACGACTACGCCCGCGGGGAGCAGCCGGATCCGCACGACCGCAGCGGTGCCCGCGCGCTCTTCATCGAGCTGCGCGGTCTCCCCGAGGGCTCGCCGCAGCGCGCCGAACTCCGCGACCATCTGGTGCGGATGCATCTGCCGCTGGTGGAGCACCTGGCCCGGCGGTTCCGCAACCGCGGCGAGCCGCTGGACGATCTGACCCAGGTCGCCACCATCGGCCTGATCAAATCGGTGGACCGCTTCGACCCCGACCGGGGCGTGGAGTTCTCCACCTACGCCACCCCGACGGTGGTCGGGGAGATCAAGCGGCACTTCCGCGACAAGGGCTGGGCGGTGCGGGTCCCGCGCCGGCTCCAGGAGCTCCGGCTGTCGCTGACCACGGCCACCGCCGAGCTGTCCCAGCGGCACGGCCGCTCCCCCACCGTCCACGAACTCGCCGTCCAGCTCGGCATCTCGGAGGAGGAGGTGCTGGAGGGCCTGGAGTCCGCCAACGCCTACAGCACCCTGTCGCTGGACGTCCCGGACACGGACGAGGAGTCGCCGGCCGTCGCCGACACCCTGGGCGCCGAGGACGACGCCCTGGAGGGCGTGGAGTACCGCGAGTCGCTCAAGCCCCTGCTGGAGGAGCTGCCGCCGCGGGAGAAGAAGATCCTGCTGCTGCGCTTCTTCGGCAATATGACGCAGTCTCAGATCGCGCAGGAGGTCGGCATCTCGCAGATGCACGTCTCCCGGCTGCTGGCCCGCACCCTGGCGCAGCTGCGGGACAAGCTCCTCGTCGAGGAGTGACCGCCGCGGGCCGCCCCCGGCTCCGTACGGGGGGCGCGGTGTGCCGCCACCCGCGGGCGGCGGCCCCTCACGATAGGCGCCGCCCCGGGCCCGTCAGGGCTCGCTGCGGGGACCCACGCCCAGCGCCTCGGTGGCCGTCGGATTGACCAGCAGCACCAGTACGGTGACGGCCACCGCGGCCAGCGCCGCCCCCGCGGCGATCATCGCGCCGCCGGTGCCCACCAGCGTCCAGGCGACCGGCACGGCCATGAGCTGGGTGATCACCGCCGGTCCGCGGCTCCAGCGCCGCCGCAGCAGCAGTCCGCGGGCCGCGACGAGCGGCAGCGCGGCCAGCGCCAGCAGGGTCAGCCCGCCCATCTCCGCCTGCTGAGGGCTCGACGGGTCGCCGAGCAGCCCCATCACGAGCAGATACGCCCCGAACCCGGCGAGCACCACGCCCTCGGCGGCACAGAGGGCCGCGGCGGCGGAGAGCCGGGCCGGGCGGGGGGCGGCGGGAGATGATGCACCGGTGGACGGTCGCTGCTCACTGCTCACCTCAGCAGCGTATCCGCCGTCCTCTTCCCGTCCGGTGCGGGGCACCGTCCGGACTGTGCCGTATACCCGCAGGTAGGTAATGTGCACGGCATGCGCGCCCTCCTCGTGGTCAATCCGGCAGCCACCACCACCAGCGCCCGCACGCGGGACGTCCTGATCCACGCCCTGGCGAGCGACCTCAAACTGGAGGTGGCGACGACGGAGTACCGGGGGCACGCCCGCGACCTGGCCCGGCGGGCGGCCGAGAGCGGTGAGGTCGAACTGGTCGTCGCGCTCGGCGGCGACGGCACCGTCAACGAGGTCGTGAACGGTCTGCTGCACCGCGGCCCGGACCCGGATTCCCTGCCCCGGCTCGCGGTGGTCCCGGGCGGTTCCACGAATGTGTTCGCCCGCGCTCTGGGACTTCCCAATGACGCGGTGGAAGCGACCGGTGCTTTGCTGGACGCATTGCGTGACGGAAACGAACGGACGGTCGGCCTGGGTCTCGCCTCGGGAACTCCCGGAACGGTGGACGAGGCGGTTCCGGCGCGCTGGTTCACTTTCACCGCGGGGTTCGGATTCGACGCCGGAGTCGTCGGCCGAGTCGAACAGCAGCGCGAGCGAGGCCGGCGTTCAACACACGCTCTGTATGTGCGCCAGGTGCTCCGCCAGTTCTTCAGCGACCCGCACCGGGGCCGCGGCACGATTACGCTCGACCGCCCGGGGCACACGCCCGTACGGGAGTTGGTGCTGTCGGTGGTCTGCAACACCGCCCCCTGGACCTACCTGGGCAATCGTCCGGTCTACGCCGCCCCCGGGGCGACGTTCGACACCGCGCTGGACGTGCTCGGACTGAGCAGTCTGTCCGCCGCCGCGGTGGCGCGGTACGGGACCCAGCTGCTCACGTCCTCGCCCGGGAGGGGCCCGCACGGCAAGCACGCTCTGTCACTGCACGACCTGACGGACTTCACCTTGCATTCGCAGGCGAAACTGCCGTTTCAGATGGACGGTGACCACCTGGGACTGCGTTCCAGCGTGACGTTCACAGGCGTACGGCGTGCACTGCGTGTGATTGTGTGAGCGGAACCGCAGAAAGTCCTTTCACTCGAACGTTTAGGCCATCTTCCACCCCCTGGAAGTGAGGCTGTGACCGAGGCGACACCAAGGAATCAAAAAAAACTTTCCGGAAGGGGTTGTATCCGCAGCCCAGGTTTGCGAGTCTCTTCCTGGCGATCGGGACGGCCTCGCACATGGCCCCCTTGAGAGCCCGAACCCCCCTCCTCAATCCCGCTGGGACCGCACCAGGGAACTGGTCGTCGGCCCCTTCTGTCGCGGGGGGATTCGTGAAAGCGTTCACATTCACAAGCAATCAGCAAGTATCACAAGGAGATGGAGCAGCCATGGACTGGCGTCACCGCGCCGTTTGCCGCGAGGAAGACCCCGAGCTCTTCTTCCCCATCGGCAACACCGGTCCTGCGCTGCTGCAGATCGAGGAAGCCAAGGCCGTCTGCCGTCGCTGCCCCGTCATGGAGCAGTGCCTGCAGTGGGCGCTGGAGTCCGGTCAGGACTCCGGTGTGTGGGGTGGCCTCAGCGAGGACGAGCGCCGCGCAATGAAGCGCCGCGCCGCTCGCAACCGGGCGCGCAACGCCAGCGCCTGAAGCCCCCTGCACCCGGGCGGAGCGTGTTCCCGATGACACCACGTCATCCCAGCGGTTACGCACCACCCGCCCCCCGAGTCGCAGCGCGCAGTACCCGTTGCACATAAAGCTTTGAGCCCCGGCCGGGTCCCGGCCGGGGCTCAGTGCTGTGCCCCGGCACGGTACGGGGCCGGTGGGTGCGCCCGGCCGGGCCGCGCCGGACCGTTCAGAGCCGCCCCGGCTGCGGAAGGACCCTCCGCTCGGCGCCCTCGGCCCGTACCGGGATGTCCAGCAGGACCCGGGTGCCGCCCTCCGGGGCCGGCCGCATGTCGAAGGTGCCGCCCAACTCGCCCTCCACCAGCGTCCGGACGATCTGCAGGCCCAGATTGCCGGTGCGGTGCGGGTCGAAGTCCGCCGGGAGACCGGCGCCGTCGTCCTGGACGGTGACCAGCAGCCGCGGGTCGGCCCGGCCGCCGCCCCGCACCGCGGACACCTCGACCGTGCCCTGCTGCTTCCCCCGCCGGCCCGGGGCCCCCGGCGGAAAGCCGTGCTCCAGGGCGTTCTGCACCACCTCGGTCAGCACCATCGACAGCGGGGTGGCGACGTCCGCGTCGAGTATCCCGAACCGGCCGGTGCGGCGGCAGACGACCCGCCCCGGGGAGATCTCGGCCACCATCGCCAGCACCCGGTCGGCGATCTCGTCGAACTCCACCCGCTCGTCGAGGTTCTGCGAGAGGGTCTCGTGGACGATGGCGATCGAGCCGACCCGGCGGACGGCCTCCCCGAGCGCCTCCCGGCCCTGGTCGGAGTCCATACGGCGGGCCTGGAGCCGCAGCAGCGCCGCGACCGTCTGAAGATTGTTCTTCACCCGGTGGTGGATCTCCCGGATGGTGGCGTCCTTGGTGAGCAACTCCCTCTCCCGGCGGCGCAGTTCGGTGACGTCGCGCAGCAGCACCAGGGAACCGATCCGGGTGCCCTTGGGCTTCAGCGGGATGGAGCGCAGCTGGATGACGCCCTGGTCGCTCTCCACCTCGAAGTCCCGTGGCGCCCAGCCGCTCGCCAGTTTGGCCACCGCCTCGTCGACCGGGCCGCGCGCGGGCGCGAGTTCGGCGGTGGCCCGGCCCAGGTGGAGGCCGACCAGGTCGGCGGCGAGACCCAGCCGGTGGTAGGCCGAGAGGGCGTTGGGGCTGGCGTACTGGACGATGCCGTCGGCGTCGAGCCGGATCAGCCCGTCGCCGGCGCGGGGCGAGACGTCCATGTCGCCCTGCTGGTCCTGGAAGGGGAAGGCGCCCGCGGCGATCATCTGGGCGAGGTCGGAGGCGCTCTGGAGGTAGGTGAGCTCCAGCCGGCTGGGCGTGCGGACGGTCAGCAGATTGGTGTTGCGCGCGATCACCCCGAGGACCCGGCCCTCCCGGCGCACGGGGATGGACTCGACCCGGACGGGGACCTCCTCGCGCCACTCGGGGTCGCCCTCCCGCACGATGCGGCCCTCGTCCAGGGCGGCGTCCAGCATCGGGCGGCGGCCGCGGGGAACCAGATGGCCGACCATGTCGTTCTGATAGGACGTGGGCCCGGTGTTGGGCCTCATCTGGGCGACGGACACATAGCGGGTCCCGTCCCGGGTGGGCACCCACAGCACCAGGTCGGCGAAGGAGAGGTCGGAGAGCAGCTGCCACTCCGACACCAGAAGGTGGAGCCACTCCAGGTCGGAGTCACCGAGCGCGGTGTGCTGGCGGACGAGGTCGTTCATGGACGGCACACCCGCGAGCCTACCCGGACGGGCTCCGGACCTGCGGGCTTGGACAGTGGCGGAGGTCCGGTCCAAGATGGTGGGGAGACAATCGAACAGAGCCTCTGCCCTCCCCGCACAGGAGGGCGGATACGAGACCCGGGGCGCTCTCTGCCCTGACCGCGTCCGGGTCTCCGGTCGGCCGGAAACGGCCCCGGGGGACCGCACACCCCGGGAAACCACCGGCCGGTACAGCTCCGGGCTGCGGTGCCGGACAGGTTGAGGGTCCTGTCCCGGCGCCGCGGCCCGCGGGTCTTTCCTTGGGCGGGCCGCACGGTCCGCTCGTCCCCGGGCCTTCCCCGGCCCCGCCCCCGGGCTTCGTCAGCGGGTCTCGGTCACCTTCGCCAGGGCGCGCGGAGCGTCCGGGTCCTGGCCCCGGGCGATCGTCACCTCGCGGGCGAGCATCTGCAGCGGCAGGATTTCCAGCACCGGCTGCACCTCCTCGGCGACGCCGGCGGTCGGCAGGGCGAAGCCCGCGGAGGCCGCCTTCACCTGCTCGCTGCCGCCGATGACGACGAGGTCGGCGCCCCGGTCCCGGAGCCGGTCCAGCACCGGCCGCAGCGCCTCGCCGCCCCGGCCCTCCGGCACGATGGCGATCACCGGCGAGACGTTGTCGACCATGGCGAGCGGCCCGTGCAGCAGATCCGCGCCGGAGTAGGAGAGCGCGGGGATGTAGCTGGTCTCCATGAGCTTGAGGGCGGCCTCCTTGGCGGTCGGATAGCCGTAACCGCGGGAGGTGAGCACCATGCGCTCCGCGAAGCGGTAGCGGCCGGCCAGCGTCCGCACCTCGGCCGCACGGTCCAGGATCTGCCGGGCCAGCTCCGGCAGCACCGCGGCCGCCGCGCCGTCCCCGCCGGCCAGGCCCTCGGTGAAGAGGTAGAGCGCCAGCAGTTCGGCGGTGTAGGTCTTCGTCGCCGGCAGGGCCTTCTCGGCCCCCGCGAGGATGTCGATGTGGAACTCCGCCACCGCCGCGAGGGGGGAGGAGGGGTTGTTGGTCACCGCCACGGTGACCGCGCCGCCCGCGCGGGCGGCTTCCGTGGAGGCCACCAGATCGGGTGAGCCGCCGGACTGACTGACGGCGATGACCAGGACGTCCGTGAGGTCCGGGCGGGCCCCGTAGGCGGTGGTCGTGGACATCGAGGTGAGACCGCAGGGCATGCCCCGGCGGATCTCCAGCAGGTACTTGGCGTAGAGGGCGGCGTTGTCGGAGGTGCCGCGGGCGGTCAGCAGCGCGAAGCGCGGCCGGCGGGCGGCGACCCGGCGGGCGGTCTCGCGGATCGCGTCCGCGCCCTCGCCGAGGATCCGGGCCAGGACGGCGGGCTGTTCGGCGATCTCACCGGCCATGATGCGGCCCGGCTGCTCGGGGTACCGGATCGGCTGCTTGGCGGACATGCGGGGTGCCTCCCGTAGCTCTGGGGCCACCGGAGTGCCGGCCGCGGTGCTCCGCGGCGGCCGCTCCGGCGCGGGGCCGGACGCGATCAGGGTACCCTCATTTGGTTTAGACCAATACGCCCGTGTCCCGCCGTCCGGACCGGAACGCCGCGGAGATCCCGGAGGTGTATAAGGAGGGCTGTCGGTCCCCGGTGACGGGGCCCGGCACCTTCCGGCCGCACAGGGGCAGCGCACCGTGAACGCCGGACCGTGCCACGATGTGAGCCCTACGTACGGAGGAGCCGGTGACGGCAGCAGGCCAGGAGTCGGGAAGGCTGACGATGGAGACCGACGGGGGCGCCGAGAACGGCCCGGGCGGCACGGCGGGCACCGGGCGTCCCGCGCGGGTGCCCAAGTACTACCGGCTCAAGCGCCACTTGCTGGAGATGACCGAGACCCTGCCCCCGGGCAGCCCGGTCCCCCCGGAGCGCACGCTCGCCACCGAGTTCGACACCTCGCGCACCACGGTGCGCCAGGCGCTCCAGGAACTCGTCGTGGAGGGCCGGCTGGAGCGCATCCAGGGCAAGGGCACCTTCGTCGCCAAGCCCAAGGTCTCCCAGGCCCTCCAACTCACCTCCTACACCGAGGACATGCGGGCCCAGGGGCTGGAGCCGGCCTCGCAGCTGCTCGACATCGGCTACGTCACCGCCGACGACCGGCTCGCCGGGCTGCTCGACATCGCCACCGGGGACCGGGTGCTGCGGATCGAACGGCTCCGGCTGGCCAACGGTGAGCCGATGGCCATCGAGACCACGCATCTGTCGGCCAAGCGCTTCCCCGCGCTCCGCCGCAGCCTGGTGAAGTACACCTCCCTCTACACCGCGCTGGCCGAGGTCTACGGAGTGCGCCCGGCCGAGGCCGAGGAGACGATCGAGACCTCGCTCGCCAGCCCGCGGGAGGCCGGCCTGCTGGGGACGGACGTCGGGCTGCCGATGCTGATGCTCTCCCGGCACTCCTTCGACGCGAAGGGGGCGCCGGTGGAGTGGGTCCGCTCGGTGTACCGGGGCGACCGTTACAAGTTCGTCGCCCGTCTCCAGCGCCCCAAGAGCTGAGACAGCCGGGGGCCGCGGGTTCCGGGGGCTTCGCGGGCCCGGCCGGCACCGGCTGTCGCCGGGTCGGGACGGCGGGGCGGAGAGTCACGAGCCATTCCGCCTGCCGGACTATGGTTTCCACAACGTGTCCGTACCGGTATGCAGGCGTAGTGACCATCGGCCGCGCGCTGCCCTAGATTTCCCTGCGCGTTACGCAGGAGATCCTTCCCGGAAAAAACGGAGACGCTCCCATGCCAGAGTCAGCATCCGCAGCCCCGCCCACCACCGCGAAACGCGGGATGACCCCCGGATCGATCGCGGTCTGGGCCGCTGTGGCCCTCGTCGGCGCGGCAGGCTGGGCCGTCCTCGCCCTCTCGCGCGGTGAGGAGGTGTCGGCCGCCTGGATGGTCGCCGCCGCTCTCGGTTCCTATGCCATCGCCTACCGCTTCTACTCCCGGTTCATCGCCAACCGCGTCCTGAAGGCCGACAAGACACGGGCCACCCCGGCGGAGCGGCTCGACAACGGTGTCGACTTCCACCCCACCGACCGGCGCGTGCTGCTCGGCCACCACTTCGCCGCCATCGCCGGAGCCGGCCCGCTGGTGGGCCCCGTGCTGGCCGCGCAGATGGGCTACCTCCCCGGCACCATATGGATCATCGTCGGCGTGATCTTCGCCGGCGCGGTCCAGGACATGGTGACGCTGTTCTTCTCCATGCGCCGGGACGGCAAGTCGCTGGGGCAGATGGCCCGGGAGGAGATCGGCCCGTTCGGCGGCGCCGCGGCTCTGATCGCCATCTTCGCCATCATGATCATCCTGCTGGCGGTGCTGGCGCTCGTCGTCGTCAACGCCCTGGCGCACTCGCCGTGGGGCACCTTCTCCATCGCGATGACGATCCCGATCGCCTTCTTCATGGGCTTCTACCTGCGGGTGCTGCGCCCGGGCCGGGTGACCGAGGTGTCGGTCATCGGTGTGGCGCTGCTGCTGCTCGCGATCATCTCCGGCAGCTGGGTCGCCGAGTCCTCGTGGGCGGAGACCTTCACCCTGCAGCCCGGCACCCTGGTGATCTGGCTCGTGGTCTACGGCTTCTTCGCCTCGGTCCTGCCGGTGTGGATGCTGCTGGCCCCGCGTGACTACCTGTCCACCTTCATGAAGATCGGCACGATCGTCCTGCTGGCCCTCGGGGTGGCGTTCGCCCTGCCGACCCTGAAGATGCCCGCGGTCACCGAGTTCGCGAGCTCGGGCGCCGGACCGGTCTTCGCCGGCTCGCTCTTCCCGTTCGTCTTCATCACCATCGCCTGCGGCGCGCTCTCCGGCTTCCACGCCCTGGTCTCCTCGGGCACCACCCCGAAGATGATCCAGAAGGAGACCCAGGTCCGCATGATCGGCTACGGCTCCATGCTGATGGAGTCCTTCGTGGCGATCATGGCCCTGGTGGCCGCGTCCATCATCGACCCCGGCCTCTACTTCGCGATGAACTCACCGGCCGGCCTGATCGGCGACTCGGTGCAGTCCGCCTCCGAGGCGGTCGCGAACCTCGGCTACACCATCTCCCCCGGTGATCTGGCCGCGGCCGCCGCGGCGGTGGAGGAGGACTCCCTGCTGTCGCGGACCGGCGGCGCCCCGACACTGGCCGTCGGTATGGCGGAGATCTTCTCCTCGGTCTTCGGCGGCGCCGGGATGAAGGCCTTCTGGTACCACTTCGCCATCATGTTCGAGGCGCTGTTCATCCTCACCACGGTGGACGCCGGTACCCGCGTCGGCCGGTTCATGCTCCAGGACATGCTCGGCAACGTCTACAAGCCCTTCCGGGACGTCAGCTGGAAGCCGGGTGCCTGGATCGCGAGCGCGGTCGTCGTCGGCCTCTGGGGCTACTTCCTCTGGGTCGGCGTCCACGACCCGCTGGGCGGCATCTACCAGCTCTTCCCGCTGTTCGGTATCGCCAACCAGCTGCTGGCGGCCGTCGCGCTGGCCGTCGCCACCACGCTGCTCATCAAGTCCGGACGGCTCAAGTGGGCCTGGGTCACCGGTATCCCGCTGGCCTGGGACGTCGTGGTGACCTTCACGGCGAGCTGGCAGAAGATCTTCTCGGGTGACCCGAAGATCGGCTTCTTCACACAGCGCTCCATATACCAGGAGGCCATCGAGGACGGCAAGGTGCTGCCGCCCGCCAAGGACATGGGCGACATGCACACCGTCGTCACCAACGCGACGGTGGACGGCGTCCTCTCCGTCCTCTTCCTCCTGCTGGTCGTCGTGGTGCTCGTCGACGCCGGGCGGGTATGCGTCAAGGCGATCCGCAATCCCGCGCAGGCCAAACTGGAGGAGGTGCCCTACGTGGAGTCGAAGCTCGTGGCCCCGGCCGCCCTGTGGCTCACCAAGGAGGAGAAGGCCGAACTCGTCGCGGCCGGTGCCGGCGCGGACGGCAAGGAGAGCACCGGCACGGGGAGTTCCTCGTGAGCCCCGCGCTGAGGGAGAAGGCCGCCAGGATCCGCTTCCTCTGGCGGGAGGCGACCGGGGAGGCCACCTACGACCGGTACGTCGCCCACGCACGGAAGTGTGATCCGGACGCAAAGGTGTTGAGCCGCCGCGAGTTCGAGAAGCAGCGCGTGGACGGCCGTGAGGCCGACCCCCGCGAGGGCTTCCGCTGCTGCTGACGCCCCCGCTCCGGCCGAACCGCCCGAACCGCCCGATGGCCCCGGCCCCGCGCCGGGGCCATCGGCGTGCCCGGGCGCGCCGGGGTGCGCCCCGGGCTGCCGGCCGCACGCCGCTCCGGTGCGCGGAGGACTTTTCCGGGATCCCGAATGGGAACACCCGCCCTTCCCGGCGGCCCGGTTCCCGCTCACCGCGCGCTCCGGGGGCGGCCTCGGACGTGTTCCCCTGCAAAGCGCCCCCGTGCGCCGGGATACACAACATCTAGTGCCGCTCGCGGAAAGCGACACAAGATGTATGCTCATGCTCGCTGACGCGCCAGGGGAATCCGGTGCGAATCCTGAACTGTCCCGCAACGGTGTGAAGGCGGCTTTCGCCTGCCTTCGAGTCCGAGCGCCTGCCGTCGGCCACGTCCGGCTCGACCGAGCCGGCGTCGATTCCGTCCGGGCTCCGGGGATTGGGCCGGTGGACGTCGCGCTGTCTCCTGCCCCCTCCGGGCGCACGGGGACCGCACGCGCCCCGCGCTCCGTCACCGCGGCCCTGCCGAGCGAGGGAGAGTTCTCCGTGACCATCGCGCCCGCCGATCCCGCATCAGCCGACAGCGGCGGCACAGCGACCGCCGGCCGGGACGCCCCCGGTACCGCGCTGCTGCGCCTCCTCACCGGGCTGACGGCCGATCTGCCCGCCGCCGACCCGGGCCGGGTGGCCGCCGCCGTGCTGCGCGGCCGCGAACCCGGCGCGGACGAGGCCGCGTTGCGCGAGCTCGCGACGGAGGCCGCGGCCGGGCTGATCTCCGAGGACCCGGTGTACTCGCGACTGGCGGCCCGGCTCCTCAGCCGTGCCATCGCGGACGAGGCGGCCGGCCAGGGCGCGGTCTCCTTCCCGGACTCGATCGCGGCCGGCCACCGGGAAGGCCTGATCGCCGACCGCACCGCCGCCTTCGTACGCGAGCACGCGGCGCGGCTGAACACCCTGGTGGAGATGTCGCTCGCCGACGGCGCCGACGACCGCTTCGGCTACTTCGGGCTGCGGACCCTGCACAGCCGCTACCTGCTGCGCCATCCGGTGAGCCGGCAGGTCATCGAGACCCCGCAGTACTTCCTGCTCCGGGTTGCCTGCGGGCTGGCCGCGGACGACTCGCCCGCGGCCGTGGACGAGGTCGCCTCGCTCCACCGGCTGATGAGCCGCCTGGACTACCTCCCCAGCTCCCCCACCCTCTTCAACTCCGGCACCCGGCACCCGCAGATGTCCTCCTGCTATCTGCTGGACTCCCCGCTCGACGAGCTGGACTCCCTCTACGAGCGCTACCACCAGGTCGCCCGGCTCTCCAAGCACGCGGGCGGCATCGGCCTGCCGTTCAGCCGGATCCGCTCCCGGGGCGCCCTGATCCGCGGCACCAACGGCCACTCCGGCGGGATCGTCCCCTTCCTGCGCACGCTCGACTCCTCCGTCGCCGCCGTCAACCAGGGCGGCCGGCGGAAGGGAGCGGCCTGCGTCTACCTGGAGCCCTGGCACGCCGACATCGAGGAGTTCCTGGAGCTGCGGGACAACACCGGCGAGGAGGCCCGCCGCACGCACAATCTCAATCTGGCCAACTGGATCCCGGACGAGTTCATGCGCCGGGTGGAGGCCGACGCCGAGTGGTCGCTCTTCTCCCCCTCCGACGTGCCCGCGCTGCCGGACCTGTGGGGCGCCGAGTTCGACGCGGCCTACCGCCGGGCCGAGGAGGCCGGGCTCGCCGTCCGGCGGCTGCCCGCACGGCAGTTGTACGCCCGGATGATGCGCACGCTCGCGCAGACCGGCAACGGCTGGATGACGTTCAAGGACGCCGCCAACCGGACCGCGAACCAGACCGCCGAGCCCGGCAAGGTCGTCCACTCCTCGAATCTCTGCACCGAGATCCTGGAGGTCACGGACGACGGGGAGACCGCCGTCTGCAATCTCGGGTCGGTCAACCTCGCGGCCCATGTCGCGGCGGACGCCGGTACCGGTGAGGCCGCGGTGGCGGAGGCGATGGACTGGGAGCGGCTGGACGCCACCGTCCGCACCGCCGTGGCCTTCCTCGACCGGGTCGTGGACATCAACTTCTACCCCACCCCGCAGGCCGCCGCCTCCAACCGGCGCTGGCGCCCGGTCGGACTCGGGGTGATGGGGCTGCAGGACGTCTTCTTCCGGCTGCGGCTGCCGTTCGACTCCCCCGCGGCGGCCCGGCTCTCCACCGAGATCTCCGAGCGGATCATGCTCGCGGCCTACGAGACCTCCTGCGATCTCGCCGGACGGCACGGTCCGCACCCGGCCTGGTCCTCCACCCGCGCCTCGCGCGGCGTGCTCCACCCCGACCACTACGGCGTCCGGCCCCGGTGGCCGGAGCGGTGGGAGGCGCTGCGGGCCCGGATCGCCACCACGGGGCTGCGCAACTCCCTGCTGCTCGCCATCGCCCCGACCGCGACGATCGCCTCCATCGCCGGGGTGTACGAGTGCGTCGAGCCTCAGGTGTCGAACCTCTTCAAGCGCGAGACCCTCTCGGGTGAGTTCCTGCAGGTCAACACCTATCTGGTGGAGGAGCTCAAGGAGCTCGGCCGCTGGGACGCGCGGACCCGCGAGGCGCTGCGCGACGGCAACGGCTCCGTCCAGGCGCTGGACTGGCTCCCGGCCGGGCTGCGGGACCGCTACCGCACCGCCTGGGAACTGCCGCAGCGGGCGCTGATCGACATGGCCGCGGCCCGCACGCCGTATCTGGACCAGAGCCAGTCGCTCAACCTCTTCATGGCCTCGCCGACCATCGGCAAGCTCAGCTCGATGTACGCCTACGCGTGGAGGAAGGGCCTCAAGACCACCTACTACCTGCGGTCGCGCCCGGCCACCCGGATCGCGCGGGCCGCCGGTTCCGCCGATGCGGCGGCCGCGCCGCCTGACCCCGTACCCGCCCCCGTCCCGGCGCACCGTCCCGACTCCGTCGGCGTTTCCGCTCCCGCTCCGGCGGAGCGGACGGCCGGCGGGGACGCGGCCGCCTGCTCCCTGGAGAACCCCGAGTCCTGCGAGGCCTGCCAGTGACCACCGAAGCGACACCGACCACCACGACCGCGGCAGCCGCGGCCGCGTCCGGCACCGGAGCGGCACCGGCCGCCCGGAACCTGCTCGACCCGGGGTTCGAGCTGACCCTGCGCCCGATGCGCTATCCGGGCTTCTACGAGCGCTACCGCGACGCGATCAGGAACACCTGGACCGTGGAGGAGGTCGATCTCCACTCCGACGTGGCGGACCTCGCCCGGCTCTCCCCCGGCGAGCGTCATCTCATCGGGCGGCTCGTCGCCTTCTTCGCCACCGGGGACTCGATCGTCGCCAACAATCTCGTACTCACGCTCTACCGGCACATCAACTCCCCCGAGGCGCGGCTCTACCTCTCCCGTCAGCTGTTCGAGGAGGCGGTGCACGTCCAGTTCTATCTGACGCTGCTGGACACCTACCTCCCCAACCACGACGACCGCGCCGCCGCCTTCGCCGCCGTCGAGAACATCCCCTCGATTCGCGAGAAGGCCGAGTTCTGCTTCCGGTGGATGGACTCGGTGGAGAAGCTGGACCGGCTGGAGAGCAGGGACGACCGGCGGCGCTTCCTGCTCAACCTGATCTGCTTCGCGGCCTGCATCGAAGGGCTGTTCTTCTACGGGGCCTTCGCCTACGTCTACTGGTTCCGCTCCCGCGGGCTGCTGCACGGGCTGGCGACCGGCACCAACTGGGTGTTCCGCGACGAGTCCCTGCACATGGACTTCGCCTTCTCGGTCGTGGACACCGTCCGCGAGGAGGAACCGGACCTCTTCGACGAGGAACTGGCCGGCCGGGTCACGGCGATGCTGGAGGAGGCGGTCGAGGCGGAACTGCAGTTCGCCCGTGATCTCTGCGGGGAGGGGCTGCCGGGCATGAACACCGATTCGATGCGCGATTATCTGCGGTGCGTCGCCGACCAGCGGCTGCTCCGGCTCGGGCTGCCGGTCCGCTACGGGACGCGGAACCCGTTCTCCTTCATGGAGCTGCAGGGGGTGCAGGAGCTGACCAACTTCTTCGAACGCCGGCCGTCGGCCTACCAGGTCGCGGTGGAGGGGTCCGTCTCCTTCGACGACGACTTCTAGGCCCGGGACCCTTCCGCCGCGTGCGGGGCCTGTCGGTCACGGCCCGCGGGCAGGCAGAACGGCGGAGCTGCCGTGGAAGAGGTCTGTTCCCCCGGGACGTCCTCACCACGGGAGCTCCGCCGGTGGAAGGGGATGCCTTGAGGCGGACGGACACGGACAGCCGCCCCGGGGGCCGCGCCGGCAGTCTTCCGACCACATGAGGGAGAGCAGGCCCTCCGAACCCCGGCGCAACCGGTCACGTTCGACAACATCCAGTCAGTCCCGGCCTTCTGCTGTGCGAACCGGCCGGTAGGGGCGACCTGCGGTTCTATGCTCGCCGTCCCTGCTCCCCCGGCGCTTCTGCCGGTCGCCGTTCCGGGGAGCGGCTGCTCCGTACGGTGCCCGGCCGCGCAGGCCGGCGCGGCGGGGGCGGAGCAGGGATCCGGGGCGGAGAGGAGCACGGGGAATGCGATGGCCGCGACGTGGCGGTGTCGGCGCGTGGTGGAGACCGGGCGGGAGACGGTCCCGCTTACCGCAACCCGAGCACAGCCCGCAGGAATGGGCCGCCGTCGCGGCTATCGGCCGGGAGGCGTCGAGCCGGGCCTGTCCGGGAGAGCGGGAGTTCTTCGGCGACATCCTCACCGCGTACAGGAAGAACCCGAGGAAGGCCGCCCGGGGCGGCCACCTGCGCCCCCCGGTGGGCATGGGAGTGGACCTGGCTCTGGGGTCACCCCAAGTGCTCTGGCTGGTATCGCTGCTGGTCTCGGCCGTGGCGGCCAAGGTGGCAGAGCAAACCGTCAACGGGCTGAGCCGCGTCACCCGGCAGCGGCTGATGCCGCTGCTGCGCCGTCGCGGCCGCGGCACCGCGGAGGGCCGGACGGACTCCGAGCCCGGGGCCCGGGGCTCCGGGCCGGAGGACGGTGGGCAAGGACTCGGTGCCGAGGAGTGGCGCGAGGTCCGGGCGCTGCTCGAAGCCGGGGCGGCGGACCTGGGGGTCCCCCAGCTCACGGCCGAACGGTATGTGAACGCCGTCCTGGAGGCGTTGGGCGCCCACGGCGACAGCGGCCCCGGGGACACCCCGCGAAGCGGCGGCCGCGACAGTGGCGGCGGCGGAGGAGAGAGCGACGCGGACGACAGCGGTGCCGGCACGGCCGGGAACCCCGGGTGAGCGCCCCGGCGGAGGCGCCCGGCCGGGAAGCGGAGCCGGGAGGGTCTCCGGAAGCCCGGTGGGACTCCACTAACCACCCCTCCCCCGGCCGGGGACGGTACGTGCTCCTGCTGCTCGTCCTGCTGCTGGCCGGCGGATACGCGGGCCGGGTGCTCTTCGTCGGCCTCCGGGGCAGCGCCCCCGCGCGGGCCTTGGAGCAGTGCTCGGCCGTGTACGAACGGGAGGCCCCGGCAGGGCCGCAGCCCGACCCCCGGCGTTCCGCGGCTGCGCTCGCGCACCTGCAGGAATGCACGGCCGACGTGCAGCAGGAGATGGACGTCTTCGTGATGGCGGGCGCCGCGGTGACGCTCGCGCTCGGTCTGTTCCTGATGCGGCTGCTGCCCCTGCTGCTCGCCCGCCGAGCCGGCCCGCTCGTCCCCGCGCCGCCCGGCTGGAGCGACCCGGCCGCTGAGGCCGCGCGTGAGTTGGGGCTCCGGCGGGCACCGGAAGTCCTGCGCGGCGGGCTGCGGTTGCGGGAGGCGTTCGCCTACGCCCACCACGGCCGGGCCCGGATCGTCCTGCCGCCGGGGGCCGCGGGTCTGCCGCCCGAGCAACGCTTGGCCCTCATACGGCACGAGACAGCGCACGTCGCCGCCGGAGACATCACCCTGGCCTGGCTGACGCGCGGCGTCCTCTGGGCGGTGCTCGCCGTGCTGGCGGTCCCGCTGCTCCAAGACCTTGTGAGCGCACTGCTGTCCGCCGGCGGCGCACCGTTGCTCTCCTCCTTGCCGGGCCTCCTGCCCGGGCTGGTGTGGGAGATGTTCTCCAGCCCCTTCTACCTCGACTACGGGCTGCGGGCCGTGCTGCTCCTGGGCACGGCCGCTGTGGTCGCGGCCGCCCTGCTGCGACGCCGCGAGTACGAGGCGGATCTCCGGTCCGTCCACGGCCGGTCGCCCGGGGCACTGCAGGCCCTGCTCACCTACCGGGCGGACTCCTCCGTACGGTGGTGGCGCCGTCCCTTCGCCCTGCACCCGTCCCCCGCACGGAGACTGGCCGCCGTACGCCGCCCCGACCTCGTCCTGCGCAGTTCGGTCACGGGAACGGCGGCGGTCGGCCTGCTGGTGGGCATGTTCCTCCCCGCGCTGGCCGCCGCGTTGCCGCAGGGGCCCCATCGCCTGCTCCCGTGGGGAGACCAGCTGCACACGGCCGCGGTGCCGGCCGGGCTCGCCCTGGCCGCGGCCTGGGGGGTACCTCTGTGGACGGGGGTCCTGGCCGGCCGGGCTGCCGACCGGCCGCCGGGAACCCGCCGGCTGCTCCTCGCCCTGCCGGCCGGGCTTCTGCTCGGGCTGCTGGCGCAGCTGTGGGCCACCGGACTCATCCGGACGACGGGACCGTTCGGCCTGTGGAGCACCCTGGTGACCGTGCCGGTCGCCGTCGCCGGTGCGGCGGGGTGCAGCATCGTCCTGGCGGGGCTCTGGGCCGGCGGGCGCCCGGCGGGCCGGCGGACGCGCTGGGATCCGCTGGTGGCCGCAGCGGTCAACCTGGCCCTGTTCACCGGGGCGTTCTGGGCGGGGCTGGACACCGCTCTGCACTTTCACATCTTCGGCGACTCACCGGCGGGCGGCGGCTGGACGGTCTGGTGGAACGGGTACAACGCTGCCGCGATGTTCACCGGCCGCGAGACCGAGATCGCCGCCGCGCTGGCCGTCCTGGCGTTCCTGGCCTGGCGCTGGAGCGTCCGCACGGCTCCCGGGGACGCGTCGACGGCGCCGGGCTGCGGCCTGGGCGGCGCCTTCCTCCCCGTCGCGGTCGTCCCGGCGGTCTGCGGGGCCGCGGTCGGCGCGATGGCCGCGCGCTGGGCCCTTCCGGCGGCGGAGCGGGCCGGAGGCTCCGGCCCGGCCGACAATCTGCTCGACCTCTGGGTGGTCACCTCGGCAGGTGTGGCCTGCCTCGTGACGCTCGTCCTGCTGACCGGCTCCGCCGGGCTGGCCACAGCCATCGCCGCGGCACCGCCGGCCTGCCTCCTGGTGTCCCTTGCCGTGTGGGTCCGGCATCTCGCCGCCTGGTCGCAGCCCTGGGGCGCTCTGTATGCGCTGTCGGTCAGGCCGCTGTCCCTGCTCGCCCTGATCCTGCTCACCGTGGGGCTGCCGCTGGCGTCACTGAGCGCCCGCCGCGGACCGGTGCGGCGCACCGTCGCGCTCCGGGTGGCCCCGGCCCTGTCCCTGGTGATCGCCGCGTCGCTCACCGCCATTGTGCAACGGTCCCCGGAACTGGCCTTCGCCTATCTGAACGCGCTGGACGACGGTTGAACCACCGCGGTGCCCGGCGTGGGAGTTCACCGGCAGCAGGTGCCCGGTGACCCGCGCCGGCGCCGCCCGGACCCTCCGTTCGGCCCGGCCGGGAGCAACGCCGCTGCGCCCGGCCCCGGCACGGGCCGCTCCGTCCGCGGGGAGCGGACGGAGCGGCCCGGCGCCGGTCCCGCCGGGGCGGGGAGGATCGCGTCAGATGCCGCACCTCGACGCGGACCAGAACCGGTTCGACCGGTGGGCGACGTGGGTGTGGTCGTCGTGCCCCTGGTAGCCCGGGCCGAGGATCTCGCGGAAGCCGTGGTTGCGGGCGGCCTTGGCCAGGGTGCACAGGGAGTGCGGGGAGACACCCAGGTCGGCCGCGTCACCGTAGAGATGGCGGCTGCTGGCGGAGCCGCCGGCGGCGTTGTTGCAGGCGGTGGAGCGGAAGCCGCTGGTCACCCGGATCGGCTGGTCGCCGAGTGCGTGCCGCATCGCCTCCAGCTTCCACATGGTGCGCAGTGCGTTGGACTTGGCGGTGGCGGCGCTGACCGCGCCGCCGGCCCAGCTGCTGTTGCACTGGTTGAGCTCGCTGTACGAGAAGTGGGCCGGTGTGCAGTCGTTGTCCTGCAGCGCGTAGATCTTGCTGAACGTCGCGGGGCCGGCGACACCGTCCGCGGCCAGCCCGTACGCGGCCTGGAAGCGCTTGACCGCGGCCGCGGTCGCCGGTCCGTACGAGCCGTCGATGGCCAGGACCCCGCCGGTGCCGGGGTAGCCGGCGACGCGGATCTGCAGCTGGCTGACGTCGGCGCCCGAGGCGCCCTGGGAGAGGGTGCGGGACCAGGTGTAACAGCTGTCGGCCTGCGCGGTCCCGGCGGTGGCGAGCGCCCCGGCGGTCAGACCGGTCATGAGCATGACAAAGGCGACCACGAGCCGTGCGACACGTCTGATCACAAGTGCCTCCAACGAGTGGGGATTCGGTACGGAAGAGACTGACGGTACGGTCGACGCGCGTCAACCGTACGGAAGTCGAACAGAAAGCGGCGGAATCGTCGTAAACGACTCCGCCGCCTCCGTAAACGCGGGCTCCGGGTCAACTCCCGGGGCTTTCCCGGGAGTCACCGGCGGGGAAGGGACCGGGGAGACGGCGGCCGGCCGCCGCACCGCCGTGGTCAGTCGTTCGGCACCGTCTCGTAGCGCGGTGTGCCCTCGGCCATCTGCCGCAGGGCGTCCTTGCGGTCCCGCTTCGACAGCCGGTCGATGTAGAGATAGCCGTCGAGGTGATCGGTCTCGTGCTGGAGGCAGCGCGCGAAATAGCCGGTGCCGCGGACCACGATCGGCTTGCCCTGGGCGTCCTGGCCGCGGCAGACCGCGTAGTCCGGGCGCGCCAGCGGGGCGTAGGCGGTCGGGACGGACAGGCAGCCCTCGTTGGACTCGTCCAGCACCCGGCGCTCGGCCGGCAGTTCCTCGATGACCGGGTTGCAGATGGCGCCGACGTGGCGCACGCCGTCGTCGTCCGGGCAGTCGTAGACGAACACCCGCAGGTCCACGCCGATCTGATTGGCCGCCAGGCCGACGCCCTCCGCCGCGCGCTGGCTGGCGAACATGTCGTCGATCAGCTGCGCGAGCTTGTCGTCGAACTCGGTGACGTCCTGGCACCGGCGGTGCAGCACCGGATTGCCCACCACGGTGATCGGGCGGGCCGTGCCCCGCTCGCGGTGCGCCCGCTCGCGCTCCTCGGCGTCGGCCGTGTCGTCGGAGAACTCCAGGTCCTCCCCGGACTCCGCGGGCTCCGGAGCCTCCGCGGCCGGTGTCCCCTCCGCCGCCTGCCGTGCGCTGTCCTGCTGGGCCATGTCCGCCGTACGCCTTCCCTGAAGAACCCTCGTGGTGCTGCCCGTACAGGGTACGGGCACCGGGGAGGGCCGTTCAGCAGACCTCTTCGAGATCCCGCCAGGCGCGGGTGTCCGGGCTGTCGGCGACCCAGCCGTCGAGGAGGCCGCGGACCAGCCCGGGAGGCGCGGCTATGCCGCACTCGCGCTCCGCGACCCAGCGGTCACCCGCGG
Source organism: Streptomyces sp. MNU89 (assembly GCF_020982505.1). Taxonomy (NCBI): domain Bacteria; kingdom Bacillati; phylum Actinomycetota; class Actinomycetes; order Kitasatosporales; family Streptomycetaceae; genus Streptomyces; species Streptomyces sp. MNU89. The sequence continues at coordinate 2,503,427 of NZ_JAJKLL010000001.1, forward strand.
TGCGGTGGCCCAGCGGGCCCGGGTGGCCCGGGACGCTGTGGTCGTGCGGGTCCAGGTGCTCCCCGTCGCCCTCGGCGCTCGGCATCCGGCTCTCGGAACAGGTGCGGCAGAGCAGCCGCACCGAGGAGGACCAGTCCTCGGCGGCGAACCCGGCGTCCGCGGCCAGCCGCTCCAGGGCGTCCCGGTCGGCCTCGGCCGCCGCCTCCAGCAGCACCACCCAGGTCGGCACCGGGGACGGCGCCCACAGCTCGATCTCGTCGAAGACGGGGTACGAGGGCCCGGCCGCGGTCAGCCGCTCACCGCGCGGGACGCCGTCGTGCAGGACGACCTCGCCCCAGCGGCGCCCGGAGGACGGCAGCGGGATGCTCAGCACCTCGATCCGCGCGGGGTCCAGCCGGCGGCCCCACACGACCTCGGCCTCGCCCTCCGGCGACAGCCGTACGGCGGCGCTGCCCAGCTCCATGCCCACCGGCTCGCCGACGGGGGCGTCCGCGCCCTGGTCGCCGCGGACGCGGAGCCCGTACGCCTGCCAGGCGCGGCGGGCCAGCGGCCAGTCCTGCAGGGCGGTGGCGGCGATGCCGACGTTCCACCAGTCCGGGGCGCCGGTGTCCCGGTCCAGCAGGGCGACCGCGCGCAGGCCGGCCGTGCGCGCCTGCTCCCAGTCGTGCCGGAACTTGTGCAGCAGGGCCAGGTTGAACCAGGACTCGGAGAGCCAGGGCTCCATGTCCGCGGCGCGCGTCAGCAGCGCTCCCGCGTCCTCGTACCGGCCGTCGCCGATCAGCGTGAAAGCGCGGTCGGTCGCCTGCCGCCAGGAGGCGGAGGGCCGGTTCCGTACCTTGCCGAAGATCTTCACGATTCCCGCCTGCCGGTTCGCTCCGTGTCCTTCTGCCCTGCTCCAGCCGGCCCGGGGCCGGATGCGGTGCGCGAAGCACCGGGGACGCGTCTTCCTCCCTGAGGACAACCTGCCACACTTCGGCCGTCGCCTCAGCCCGGATATCGGCGCCCACCACAGCTCTTTGCCGCGCGGACGGCCTCCGAATCCCTCTGGGCCGCATCCAACCATGTCCGCCGGGGCGCCCGCGCCACGGCCCCGTTCCCGCCCGCTCCCCGCTCTCCGCCCTGCCGCCCGGGGCTCTCCGCCACCCGCGCCGCTCCGGCATTCCGCCGCCCCGGTCCGCCGGGGCCCGGTCCTCCGGCCGTCAGGGCCCGGCACCGCCGCGGGAGAGCACCCTGGCGAGCGCGTCGACGACCCGGGGTTCGTACTCCTCCCCGTCGTCCCGCCGGAGCCGGTCCAGCGCCTCGGCGCCGGCGGGACGGCCGGCGCCGTCCGTCAGATCGTCGTAGGCGTCGACGGCCCGGATGATGCGGGTGGGCAGCGGCTGCTCCGGGCACGGGTCCGCCTGCCGCTCGACGACCACGGCCACCTCGGAGGGCACCCCGGTCTGCCGGACGACCGCGCCGCCGAGCCGGGCGATCCGGCGGCGGTCCTCGGCCGGGAGCTCCCCCGCCCCGCCGGGCGCGGGGTCCGGGAGGGAGAGCCGGCCGACGTCGTGCAGCAGCGCGGCGTACTCGACGACGTCCAGCTCGGGCCCGGAGAGCCCCAGTTCGCGTCCGACGTCCCGGCTGAGCGCGGCGACCCGGCGGGCGTGGCCCACGGGGACGCAGCCGGCGATCTCGGTGGCACGGGCGAGGGAGGCGATGGTCTGGCGGCAGGTGGCCCGGACCTCCTCGTAGCGGCGGTGGGCGTACAGGGCCGGCAGCAGCGGCAGGCAGAAGGCGGGCAGCGCCCACAGGCCGGCGACGTCCACGGCCGGGGCCAGCAGGGCGCCGGTGCCGCAGACCACCGCCGCGGGGCCCGCCCGCGCCCGCGGCTCGTCACGGAACCGCGTCCCGGACGGGCTTTCGCGCCGGGAGCGGGCGAACACGGCACGGAGCGCGGTGTCGCACTGCGCGGTGAGGACCGCGGCGAGCAGCAGGTACAGCGCCCGGCCCGGACCGCCGCCGGTCCAGACGGGCAGTGCCTCCGGGTGGGACAGCGGCTGGACGCAGCAGGCGGCGAACCCGGCGGTCAGCACCCGGCGGCCCAGCCGGTCCCGGGCGTGCCGGGCGTCCACGGCGGTCCGGGTGTCCTCGGCGGTCCGCCCGTCCCGGCCACCGTCGCCGGAACGGGCGGACAGCACCGCACCGGCCGGGCCGGCCAGCCCGGCCACGAGGACGACCGCGACGGTCTGGAGGACCCCGGGGCCGTCCGGGCGGCCGGGGTCCCCGACGGCCGGGCCCAGGAACGCGTATCCCACCGCGCCGGCGGCGGCCAGCGGCGCGGGGCCGCGCCGGTCCGGTCCGCAGCGGAGGAGCTCGCCGACGGCGATCAGCGCGCCGAAGGCGAGCGCGGTGCGCGGGCCCGTGACGCCCTGGGCGAGCGTCCGGCCGAGCGCCCCGGCCGCCAGCAGCGCGGCCGCCGCCAGAAGGAGAACGGCCCCGGCCCCCGGGCGCGCCGCCCGGGGCTCCGCGGCCGCTCCGCCGGGGCTCACCGGGCGACACCTCCGTGCGGGCCGCGGCCCGGTCCCCGCCGCTCCCCCGCTCCCGGCGCCTCCCGCGCTCCCGTCCGGCCGCCGGATGCGGCCGTGCGCGACGGGGGCAGGACCCCTCCGCGCCCCGGCCGCGCCTCGGTGTACGCCGCGGCCGCCGGATGCCAGCCGTGCCGTTCCAGCGCCCGGCAGAGCGCCCGCACCATGCGCGGATCGAACTGGGACCCGGCGCAGCGGCGGAGCTCCGCGACGGCCTCGCCGACCGGCCGGGCCCGCCGGTAGGAGCGGGTGGAGGTCATGGCGTCGAAGGCGTCGGCGACCGCGACGACCCGCGCCGATTCGGGGATCCTGTCGCCGCTCAGCCCGTACGGATAGCCGCGCCCGTCCAGCCGCTCGTGGTGGTGGAGGATGGCGGCGCGCGCCTCCTCCAGGAAGGCGATGCCCCGCACCATCTCGTCCCCGTACTCGGGGTGGAGCTGGATGAGGCGGCGCTCCTCGGGCGTCAGCGGCCCGTCCTTGCGCAGCAGCCGGGTGGGGACGCCGATCTTGCCGATGTCGTGCAGCACGCCGGCGAAGCGCAGGGCCTCCAGCCGGTCACCGGCCAGGCCGAGTTCGCGCGCGATCAGGACGGAGGCGCGGCCGACCCGCTCGCTGTGGCCGCGGGTGTAGTGGTCCTTGATGCCGACGGCCTGGACGAGGGCGCGGATGGTGGCCTGGTGGGCGGCGTGCTCGTGGTGGTACCGGGCGAGCACCCAGCCGGAGAGGGACATCGGCAGCAGCGCGGCCGCCGCCGTGGCGGGGCCGTACGGGCTGTGCCACAGGGCCGCGGCGAGCAGCCCGGCCGGGCCGTGCAGAAGATGGGGCGGCAGGGTGCGCGGCAGGCCCCGGGAGGCGTCGCGGGCCGGCAGCCCCTCGGCCGTGACGAGGATGCCCCAGTCCAGCAGGGCGAGCACCAGGCAGTAGGCGCCGGCGCCGGCGGCCGCGGGGAGCAGGGCGCCGGGGAAGTCACCGGCGCCGAGGGGCCCGCCGGCCGCGTCGGCGGCCCGCGCGTGGACGTGGGCCGCGGCGCAGGTGGCGAGGGAGAGCCGTACGGCGTTCCAGAGGCGGCGGAGCCCCACCGGCCGCCGCTCCACCCGGCCGGCGAGCGCGCCGGGTACGGGGACGAGGGCCGCGGCGGCGGGCGGCAGCAGAAACGCTCCGGCGAGCAGGACCGGCGCGAAGCTCCCCGCGGCGGACGGACGGCCCGTCCGCACACCGCCACCGCCCGGCGCGGCCGCTCGCCCGGTGACGCCGGGGAACGGCGGGAAGCCGGGAAAGGGAAGCCGGGCGAGCCCGCCGCAGAGGGTGTACAGAGCGGCGAGCAGGGCCACGGCCGCCCAGGGGGTGCGGGCCCCGGGGAGCAGCGCGGGGGCGGCGGACACCGCGGCGGCGAGCGTGACGCAGAACAGATACGCGCGCGCCCCCCGTGGCACCACTCGCATGGAGCGTCCTCCCGCCGGTCCCGCGCCCACGGCTCCGTGGGCGCGTCAGACCGGTGAGGATAGGACGGCGGACGCCGGGAGGCGGGGGGTTCGGCGGATCGAAGGGGCCCGGGAGACCCCGATTCGTCCCTTCGGGTGAATCGGAGTCCGTCAGGCCGAATCGGCGCGGGCGGCGGCCGCGGAGGAGTCCGTCTCCCGGGGGGCCTCGGCGGTGCCGCAGGACCCGGGATCGCGCTCGGCGGCCCGGCGTTCCATCACCGGCTTCTCCGGGACGGCCTGGCCGGAGCGGACCAGTTCGATCCGGCCCATGACCTTCGAGCGGAGGTCTGCGGGCACGTCGTCATGGCCGCAACAGCGCTTGACGAGCTTCTTCACGGCCTGCTCCAGGCCGTACTTCTCCAGGCACGGCGAGCACTCGTCGATGTGCGTCTCGAACTTGGCGCGGTCCCCGGCCGGCATTTCCTGGTCGAGAAACTCGTACAGGTGGTCGAGAATCTCCGAGCAGTCGATCTCGTGCGGGTTGCCGCAGCTCATGAGCCCGAGCCTTTCGAATCGTGCGACTCGCCCGGCGCAGCACCTGCACCGGCGGGGACGAGCCCGCGCTCACGGGCGTAGTCCTCCAGCAGGCCGCGCAGCTGGCGGCGGCCGCGGTGGAGCCGCGACATCACGGTTCCTATGGGTGTCCCCATGATGTCCGCGATCTCCTTGTACGCAAACCCCTCGACATCCGCGAGATAGACCGCGATGCGGAACTCCTCGGGGATGGCCTGGAGGGCCGACTTCACGTCCGAGTCGGGCAGCCGGTCGAGCGCCTGCGACTCGGCGGAGCGCAGACCGGTGGACATGTGCGACTCGGCGCGGGCGAGCTGCCAGTCCTCGATCTCCTCGGCGGCGCTGCGCTGGGGTTCGCGCTGCTTCTTCCGGTACGAGTTGATGAAGGTGTTGGTCAGAATGCGGTACAGCCACGCCTTGAGGTTGGTGCCCTCGCGGAACTGGTGGAAGGAGCCGTACGCCTTGGCGTAGGTCTCCTGCACGAGATCCTCGGCGTCCGCCGGGTTGCGGGTCATGCGCAGCGCGGCGGAGTACATCTGGTCGAGGAACTGAAGGGCGTCCCGTTCGAAGCGGGCGTTGCGCTCCTCCGCCGTCTCGGCCGTACGACTGTCCTCGGCGCGGCCGTCTTCGGCCCCTGCGTCGGTCCCGGTGACCGGACCCACCTCCTCCAGCGACGTGGCGGATCCGGATGCGGACCCGCTCGAATCGGAGGATAGACGACGATGCCCTCCTGCCGCGGCTCCGGAGGGTGCGGGCAGCGTGATGCGCGACCACGTGGCTGTGCCGGTCTGCGGGCGCGCGGGGCACTGCGTCGAACCCATGGAGAGGACTCCCTCGCTGAGGCGGTGACCGGCGGGCGGCCGGTATGTGCGGACCTCCTCCAGAACACGGGGCTCCCGCGCCGCATTCCCGGTCCGTCCTCCCGGCGGCGCGGCGGTCACCCCGGGCGGCGCGGCGGGCCTCCCCCGCGCCGCTACGGCGCCGCAGGCGGCCCCTCCGGCAGCCGGTCGAGCCAGCCGGCGACGGCCTCCGTGAGGATGTCGAGGGCCCGTTCCTGGGAGACCTCTGCCTTCTTCGGCACCGCGAAGCCGTGGTCGCCGCCGGGCACCGCGGCGATCTCCGTCCCGGGCGGGAACTCCTCCGGGCGGCCGAACGGGTCCCTGGTCCCCTGGACGACGAGCAGCGGCACCCCGGCCGCGGTCAGCTCCTCCGCGCGGGACTTCTCCGGCCGACCGGGCGGGTGCAGCGGGAAGGCCAGCGCCAGTACGGCGTGGGCCCCGAGCGTCCGCGCCGTACGGCAGGCGACGCGCGCCCCCGCGCTGCGTCCGCCCGCGACGACCGGCCGGCCGGGTGCGGCCAGCGCGGGCCGCAGCGCGGTCCAGGCGGCGTCGAGGGTCTTCGGGGCGGGGGCGAGCTTCTTGCCGGCCACCCGCCAGGGCTGTTCGACCAGCGCCACGGTGATGCCGTGGGCGGGCAGTGCGGCGGCCAGGGCCCGCAGGTCGCGCGCCTCGATGCCGCCGCCGGCGCCGTGCCCGAGTGCGAGGACCAGCCGGGGGTGTGGAGCCGGGTGCCAGGTGACGCGGGCGTCACCGGCGGGGGTGGGGACGGTCGTGGTGCCGGTGGTCCGGGTGGTGCCGGCCCGCTGTCCGCCGGATGCCGTGGCCGGGGTTCCGGCCGGGGTGTCTGCTGCCATGCCGCCATCCTCCCCGGCCGGCCCGCTCCCGCGTCAGAAGAGGGTCTCCTCCTCGGGCGCGTCGAGCTCCTTCAGCAGCTCCGGGCCGTTGTTGCGGACGTTGCTGACCTCGGTCGGCACCGGGAAGGCCCGGACGGTGCCGGGCGGGGGCGGGGCGAGCAGTTCGCGCAGCCGGTCCGGGTCGGTGGTGCGCGGGTCCAGCCAGGCGTCCCAGCGGTCGGCGGGCAGCGCGAGCGGCATCCGGGGGTGGATGTCCGCCAGCGCCCGGGGTCCGCTCCCGCCGCGGGTCCCCGGGAGCGGGGTGGTCTCGGCCTCCGTGGTGAGCACCGTGCACGTCACCCACCATGCCCGGGGGTGGTCGTCGGGCAGCGTGCGGTCCCGCCAGAACTCGTACAGTCCGGCCATCGCCATCACGGAGCCGTCCACGGGGGTCACGAAGTACGGCTGCTTGCGCGGCCGCTTCTTGCGGCCCTTCTCCTCCAGCTCCCGCTCGGCGGCCCCGGTCGTCCACTCGTAGTAGCCGTCGGCCGGGACCAGGCAGCGCCGGGAGGTGAAGGCACGGCGGTAGGCGGGCTTCTCGTGGACCGTCTCCGCCCGCGCGTTGATCATCCTCGCGGCGCCCTCCGGGCTCTTCGCCCAGGACGGAACGAGCCCCCAGCGCAGCGTCCGCAGCTGCCGGACGGGGCCGGGGGCCTCCGTCTCCTTGTCCGGGCGCTCCAGGACCGCGTAGACGGTCTTGGTCGGGGCGATGTTGTAGTCGGGCGCGAGGGTCTCCGACGGGTCCCACTTCGCCACCCCGAAGGTGTCCACGAGTTCCGCCGGGTTCCGGCTTGCTGCGTATCGGCCGCACATGAGTGCCAGACTGCCACGACGCACCGACATCACCGCAAGCACACCGAGGGACCTCTGCCCGATGGACATATCCAGCCCCGGCGATCTGTGGGATCGCGTCACCGGCTCCCAGCCCGACCCGGCCTCCTGGCTGGTGCTCGCGACGGCGGCCGTCGCGCTGGCGGCCGTGCTGTGGCGGCCGGTCTGGCAGGTCGCGCGGAACGCCGTGACCATCGCCCACGAGGGCGGCCACGGGCTGGTCGCGCTGCTCACGGGCCGCCGGCTCGACGGCATCCGGCTCCACTCGGACACCTCCGGGCTGACGGTCTCCCGGGGGAAGCCCACCGGCGCCGGCATGATCCTCACCGCCGCCGCGGGCTACACCGCGCCCTCCCTGCTGGGGCTCGGCGGCGCCTGGCTGCTGGCGGCGGGGCACATCACCGCGCTGCTCTGGGGCGCGACGGGGCTGCTCGCCGTGATGCTGGTGATGATCCGCAACGCCTACGGCGTGCTGACCGTCCTGGTCACCGGTGCCCTCTTCTTCTGCGTCTCCTGGCTGACCGGTCCGGACGTCCAGGCGGTCTTCGCCTACGGCGTCGTGTGGTTCCTGCTGCTCGGCGGGGTACGGCCGGTCTTCGAACTCCAGGCCAAGCGGCGCCGCTACGGCAGGCGGGGGCTGCCGTTCGGCTCCGGCGGTACGGCGGCGGGCGGGGCACCCGACTCCGACGCGGACCAGCTCGCGCGGCTGACGCACGCGCCGGCGGCGGTGTGGCTGTTCCTCTTCCACACCGTCACCCTCTGCTCGCTGACCGGCGGCGGGCGCTGGCTGCTGGGACTGTGACCGCGGGGCCGACCGGCCACCGGCCCGGACCCCACGGGGACGCGGCGCGGGAGCCGGACGGGGCCCGGGCCGGAGACCACGGCGAACCGGCGGGGGACTCGCGCCGGACGGCCGGGGAACGGCTGGACGAACCATGATCCCCTGACACCTTTCGAGCGCGTTGCGGCAGTTTTGTTGAAGTTTCCGGCATGCCGCGAGCCATTAAGGTGAGGCTTATGACCGGTACCCCCGAGCACACCGCCCTCTGGCCCGCCCCGATCGCGTCCGGCCCCGTCGACGCGACCGTCACGGTGCCGGGCTCGAAGTCGGTCACGAACCGCGGCCTGGTGCTGGCCGCCCTCGCCTCCGAGCCGGGCTGGCTGCGCCGCCCGCTGCGCTCCCGCGACACCCTCCTCATGGCCGAGGCCCTGCGGGCCATGGGCACCGGCATCGAGGAGACCGTCTCCTCCAACTCCGGTGACGACACCGGCGGCGAGGCCTGGCGGATCATCCCCGCCGGCCTGCACGGCCCGGCCGCGGTGGACGTCGGCAACGCCGGCACGGTGATGCGCTTCCTGCCGCCGGTGGCCGCCCTGGCCGACGGCCCGATCCGCTTCGACGGCGACCCCCGGTCCCACGAGCGCCCGCTGCACGGCGTCATCGACGGCCTGCGCGCCCTCGGCGCCCGCATCGACGACGAGGGCCGCGGCTCCCTGCCGATGACGGTGCACGGCGGCGGCGCGCTGGACGGCGGCAGGGTCGAGATCGACGCCTCCTCCTCCTCGCAGTTCGTCAGCGCGCTGCTGCTGTCGGCTCCGCGCTTCAACCAGGGGATCGAACTGCGGCACGTGGGCCGCGCCCTGCCCTCCATGCCGCACATCCGGATGACCGTGGACATGCTGCGCGCCGCCGGCGCCGCCGTGGACACCCCGGAGGCGGGCGGCGAACCCGGCGTCTGGCGGGTCGCGCACAGCGCGCTGCTCGGCCGCGACCTCGTCGTCGAACCGGATCTGTCGAACGCCCAGCCGTTCCTGGCCGCGGCGCTCGTCACCGGCGGCCGGGTCACCATCCCCGATTGGCCGGAGCACACCACTCAGCCGGGTGACGCGCTGCGCCGGATCTTCACCGAGATGGGTGGCGCCTGCGAACTCACCTCCGAGGGCCTGACGTTCACCGGCACCGGCCGCATCCACGGCATCGACGTGGACCTCGGTGACGTGGGCGAGCTGACCCCCGGCATCGCCGCCGTCGCCGCACTGGCCGACTCCGAGTCGGTTCTGCGCGGCGTGGCCCATCTGCGGCTGCACGAGACCGACCGGCTCGCGGCGCTCACCAAGGAGATCAACGAGCTGGGCGGCGACGTCAGCGAGACCGAGGACGGCCTGCGCATCCGGCCCCGCCCGCTGCACGGCGGGATCTTCCACACCTACGACGACCACCGGCTGGCGACCGCCGCTGCCGTCATCGGCCTGCGGGTCGAAGGCGTCGAGGTCGAGAACGTGGCCACGACCGCCAAGACACTGCCGGACTTCCCGCGGCTGTGGACGGAGATGCTGAGCCCGGCCCGGGCCGCGGCCCCCGCCAGGAAGGGCTGAGGGACGTCCCGCGATGCGTCGCTACGGCAAGCACCCCGACGAGGACGACGTCCGGATCCGGCCCGGCAAGGGCAGCCGGCCCCGCACCAGCATCCGCCCCAAGCACGAGGACGCCGCCGAGGGCATGGTGCTGACCGTCGACCGCGGCCGGATCACCTGCCTCGTCGACGACCGCAGCGTCACCGCGATGAAGGCCCGCGAACTGGGCCGCAAGAGCGTCGTGGTCGGCGACCGGGTCGGCATCGTCGGAGACCTGTCCGGCGCCAAGGACACCCTGGCGCGGATCGTCCGGGTGGAGAAGCGCTCCTCGGTGCTGCGCCGCACGGCCGACGACGACGATCCCTACGAGCGGGTGATCGTCGCCAACGCCGACCAGCTCGCCATCGTCACCGCCCTCGCCGACCCGGAGCCGCGGCCGCGGCTGATCGACCGCTGCCTCGTCGCCGCGTTCGACGCCGGCCTGGACCCGCTGCTCGTTCTCACCAAGGCGGATCTGGCGCCCGCGGCGCCGCTGCTGGAGACCTACGAGCCGCTGGGTGTGCCCTATGTGGTGACCAGCCGCGCGGAGCTGGCCGGGGGTGCCGCCGCCGACCGGGTGCGGGAGCGGCTGGCCGGGCGCATCACCGTCTTCGTGGGGCACTCCGGGGTCGGCAAGACGACGCTGGTCAACGCCCTGGTGCCGGACCGGGCACGGGCCACCGGAGTGGTCAACGCGGTCACCGGCCGCGGCCGGCACACCACCACCTCGGCGCTCGCCCTGCCGCTGCCGGACACCCCCGGGGCGCCCGACGGCCGGCGCGGCGGCTGGGTGATCGACACCCCGGGCGTGCGCTCCTTCGGGCTCCACCACGTGAACCCCTCCCAGTTCGTCCTGGCCTTCCCCGACCTCGTCCCGGGCACGGAGCGCTGCCCCCGGGCGTGCAGCCACGACGAACCGGACTGTGCGCTGGACCAGTGGGTCGCCGACGGCCACGCCGATCCGCAGCGGCTCTACTCGCTGCGGCGGCTGCTCGCGGCACGGGAGCGGCGCGAGGAGGACTGAGCGGCGCCTCCGCCCGGGTTCCGCCGTGAGCGGCCCGTACGGGGAACTCCCCCGGGCCGCCCGGGGAACTCCCCCGGGCCGCCCGGGGAACTGCCCTGGCGCCCGGGCGGGATCACGCGGGCCGCGGGGCGGGTCCGGCCGCCCCGGAGACGTCCGCCCCGGAGACGTCCGCCTCAGAGACCGCCGCCCGCGCGCAGGGCCCGCCGGACCAGCCGGCCGGTCTCCTGCTCGCCGACCGGGGCCACCACACAGGACAGCGCCAGCCGCACGGCGATCTCGCAGACCCCGGCCATCCGCTGGACCTCCTCCGGCGGCCGGCACGGCGCCAGCGCCGCCGCCGCCAGATCCCTGATCTGCGCCACCAGTTCGGACGGCGAGGGCAGCGGGCCGTCCGCGCGCCGCTGCGCGGGGACGTACGGCCCGGGGTTCGGCCCGGCGGACGCACGGGGCGGGCGGGGCAGCCGTTCCCCCCAGCAGCCGGTGAGAGCCGCGCGGACCAGCGGATTGTGACGGGCCGTCCGCGCCGTCCAGTCCGCCACCGCCGCCAGCCGCTCACCGGGTTCGCCCGGCGGCGGACCGGCCAGCGCGTGCCGGACGCCCGCGAGATAGCGGTCGACCTCGCGCCGCACCAGCGCCCGGGCCAGGCCGTCCTTGCTGCCGAACTCGTTGTACAGGGTCTGCCGGGACACCCGGGCGGCCACCGCCACGTCGACCATCCGCACACCGGGCCAGGGGCGCCCGGAGAGTGCCGCGAGCGCGGCGTCCAGCAAGGATTCGCGTGCTGTGGGCATCGTCGCCTCCCGGGCGCGTCCCCGTCCTGGTCTCACACGGCTGCTGTGGGGTCAGAATTGACGCGCCGACAGGGACTGTCAAGAGTGCCCCCGTCCGGGCCCCGTCCGCTCCCGTACGGACTCGGCCGTGTGGCCCGCCGCGAGCTGCGTCGATACTGTTCACACATGCCCGACTATCACGACGATCTCCGACTCGCCCATGTCCTGGCGGACGCCGCCGACGCCCAGACCATGGGCCGGTTCAAGGCCCTCGACCTCAAGGTCGACACCAAGCCGGACATGACACCCGTGAGCGAGGCGGACAAGGCCGCCGAGGAGCTGATCCGCACCTCGCTGCGCCGCGCCCGGCCCCGGGACGCGGTACTCGGCGAGGAGTACGGCAGCGAGGGGTCCGGGCCCCGGCGCTGGGTGATCGACCCGATCGACGGCACCAAGAACTACGTCCGCGGGGTGCCGGTCTGGGCCACGCTGATCGCGCTCATGGCGCCCGGCGAGTCCGGCCACCAGCCGGTCGTGGGGCTGGTCTCGGCGCCCGCGCTCGGCCGCCGCTGGTGGGCGGTGCAGGGCTCGGGCGCGTACACCGGGCGGAGCCTGTCGTCCGCGACCAGGATGCGCGTCTCGCAGGTCTCGAAGATCTCGGACGCGTCCTTCGCCTACTCCTCGCTGACCGGCTGGGAGGAGCAGGGCCGGCTGAACGGCTTCCTGGATCTGACCCGCGACTGCTGGCGGACGCGCGGCTACGGCGACTTCTGGCCGTACATGATGGTCGCCGAGGGCTCGGTGGACATGTGCGCCGAACCGGAGCTGTCGCTCTGGGACATGGCGGCCAACGCGGTCATCGTGCGCGAGGCCGGCGGGGAGTTCACCGGTCTGGACGGGGTGCGCGGGCCCGGCGGCGGCAACGCCGCGGCGTCCAACGGGCTCCTCCACAGCGAACTGCTGGGCTATCTGAATCCGCGTTAGCACAGGCCGGCCCGCCGTGTCAGCCGCCCGCCGCGCCCGCCACCGGTGCGCCGGGCGGCTCCCGAGCGCCGCCGTACGCCCTCTTGCCCGGCCCGCCGACCGCATGTGAACATGAGAATTCCCCCGCTTGTGCATTTGTGCGTCTCCCGCCGGGCCGTTCCGCGAGGGCCGGCCGGGGAGCCGCGAAGGAGGTGGCTCCGCTCCATGCTCGTCCGTGACGCCATGAGCACCGTGGTCCTCACCATCGGCCCCGCCCACACGCTGCGTCAGGCAGCCCGTCTGATGTCGGACCGCCGCGTCGGCGCCGCCATCGTCCACGACCCCGACACCAGTGGCATCGGCATCCTCACCGAACGCGACATCATCGACTCCCTGGGCGCCGGCCAGGACCCGGACCACGAGACCGCACAGGCCCATACGACGACCGACGTCGTCTTCGCCGCCCCCGGCTGGACGCTGGAGGAGGCCGCGGCGGCGATGACGCACGGCGGCTTCCGCCATCTGATCGTGCTCGACGACCAGGAAACGGTGGGGGTGGTCTCGGTCCGGGACATCATCCGCTGCTGGTCGCCGGCGCGCCGGGAGCCGGCCGCTCTGGCGGGTTGAGCACCACCGTGCCGGGGCGGGGCCGCCCGGACCGCCGGCGAAGACGGCCGGGGTCCGGGCGGCGGAGGAACCCGCGCCCGGAACGGCGGAGAGAGCCGGCCCCCCGGAGGGGACCGGCTCTCTCCGTCCTTGCGGCAGGCGCCGGGTCAGCCGCGCAGGGCCTGGACCGCGGCCTCCAGACGCTTGCCGAAGTCCTCATCCGCCTGGCGGAAGTTGTTGATCGCCCGCTCCAGGATGTCGTCCCGGGTGACGCCGCTCATGGCGCCCGCGAGGTTGCCGACCAGGCGCTCCTTCTCGTCCTCGCTCATGAGCCGGTAGAGGTTGCCCGCCTGCACGAAGTCGTTGTCCTCCGCGTGCCGGGGGGTGTCCGCCTCGCCCGTCTCACCGCTGACGGGAATCGGCTGCCACAGCGGACGGTCGGTCTGCGCCGGACCGCCGAAGCTGTTCGGCTCGTAGTTCTTGGCGCCGTTGTGCCGGCCGTCGTAGAGGAAGCCGTCCCGGCCGTGGGTGCGGGCCTCGGTGGCGTGCGGGCGGTTCACCGGCAGCTGGTCGGCGTTGATGCCGACGCGGTAGCGGTGGGCGTCGCCGTAGCCGAAGAGCCGGCCCTGCAGCATCTTGTCCGGGGACGGGCCGATGCCGGGCACGAAGTGCGCCGGGGAGAAGATCGACTGCTCGACCTCGGCGAAGATGTTCTGCGGGTTGCGGTTGAGCTCCAGCTTGCCGATCTCGATGACCGGGTAGTCCGCGTGCGGCCACACCTTGGTCAGGTCGAACGGGTTGAAGCGGTAAGTCGCCGCCTCGGACGCGGGCATGATCTGGACGCCGACGGTCCAGCTCGGGTAGTCGCCGCGCTCGATGGACTCGCGCAGGTCGCGCTGGTGGCTGTCCGGGTCCTCACCCGCGAGCTTGTTGGCCTCTTCCTGGGTCAGGCACTTGATGCCCTGGTCGGTCTTGAAGTGGTACTTGACCCAGAAGACCTCGCCGGCCTCGTTGTTCCACTGGAAGGTGTGCGAGCCGAAGCCGTCCATGTGGCGGTACGAGGCGGGGATGCCGCGGTCGCCGAAGAGCCAGGTGACCTGGTGCGTCGACTCCGGGGAGAGCCCCCAGAAGTCGAAGACGTTGTCCGCCTCCTGCGAACCGGTGTACGGGTCGCGCTTCTGGGTGTGGATGAAGTCGGGGAACTTGATGGCGTCCCGGATGAAGAAGACCGGGGTGTTGTTGCCCACCAGGTCGTAGTTGCCGTCCTCGGTGTAGAACTTCAGCGCGAAGCCCCGGGGGTCCCGCACCGCGTCGGCGGCGCCGAGGTTGCCGGCGACCGTGGAGAAGCGGAGGAAGACCTCGGTCTCCTTGCCCACCTGGGAGAGGAACTTCGCCCTGGTGTACTTCGTCACGTCCGCGGTCACCGTGAAGGTGCCGTAGGCGCCCGCGCCCCGGGCGTGCACGACCCGCTCCGGGATCCGCTCGCGGTTGAAGTGCGCGAGCTTCTCCAGCAGCAGCTGGTCCTGCACCAGTACGGGACCGCCGACGCCGGCCGTCTCACTGTTCTGGTTGTCCGCGACCGGAGCCCCGGATTCTGTCGTCAGCGGCCCTGTCGCCTCGCCCTGCACCGTCACTTACGCCTCCCGCGTTGTCTGCAGTATCTGCAGTTCTGTTGCTCCACAGCTTGGTTTACAGCGAAACCGATCCTACATTGGACACTGTCCAAGTCAAGAAGAACCCGAAGACCGTACGCGTTCGGAGCCCGGGGTACACGCTTGTTAAGCTGGACCCCCAGATTTCGTTAGGTGATGGACATGAGTGACCTACTGGACCGCCTCCGTGGCCGCGGCTGGCGGATGACCGCCCAGCGGCGGGTCATCGCCGAGGTTCTCGACGGCGACCATGTCCACCTGACCGCCGACGAGGTGCACGCGCGGGCCGCCGCGCGACTGCCCGAGATCTCGCGCGCGACGGTGTACAACACCCTCGGTGAGCTGGTCTCCCTCGGTGAAGTGATCGAGGTCTCCACCGACCGCCGGGCCATGCGGTACGACCCCAACGCCCACCGCCCGCACCAGCATCTGGTGTGCGGCCAGTGCGGCACGGTGCGGGACGTCCACCCCACCGGCACCCCGCTCGCCGACCTGCCCGAGAGCGAGCGCTTCGGCTTCACGATCTCGGCGGTCGACGTGACGTACCACGGCCTCTGCCCGTCCTGCGCCTCCTCCGCCTGAGCGGGACGGGGCCGCCGGCACACGGGAGCCGGGGCCCCTCCGCCGCGACCGGTCCGCGGGGGTGACCGGAGCGCCGGCGCCCGGCAGCCGCCGAGGCGCTGCGGGCCGCCGGGCGGCGCGACCCGGCTCCGGACATGACGAAGGCCCGGATTTTGGAGATCCGGGCCTTCGTACTGAGTAGCGGGGACAGGATTTGAACCTGCGACCTCTGGGTTATGAGCCCAGCGAGCTACCGAGCTGCTCCACCCCGCGTCGTTGTCTCCACTCTAGCCCGTCGGCGACAACCAGCGCAAATCCGGGACACGGGCCCCGGAACAGCGGGAAAAGGCCAGGCGGCCCGGCCTGCTCCGCGGGGTGAGGACGGCTCCGGGACGCTACGCCGACAGCTCCTGCCGGAGGGCGTCCCGGAGTCTCGCCGCGCGCTCCGCCACCTCCGGCGGGCCCAGTTTCACCGCTTCCGAGCACCACTGCTGGGCGTCGACCAGATCGCCGCGCCGGGCCGCCAGCAGGGCCAGCCGCAGCGCCGCCCGCCCGTGGCCCGCCTCCGCCGCCCGGGTCCACCAGAGCGCGGCCTCCGGCTCGCTGCCCTCGCGGGCGTAGAGCAGGCCGAGGTTGAAGGCGCCGTTGCGGCTGCCCGCGTCGGCGGCCCGGCGGTACCAGCGGGCGGCCCGCACCACGTCGCCGCGCGCCGCGGCGAGCGTCCCGCACCGCACCTGCGCCCTGCGGTGGCCCTGCTCGGCCGCGCGCTCGTACCACTCCTCGCTCTCCGCGACGGGACCGTCCTGCGGACCGGCCGTGCCTGCCTCCGGTTCCTGCTCGCCGGAGCGGCCGCGCGCCTTGCGGTCCAGCAGCGCGCCGAGGCGGAAGGCCGCCTCCGCGCTGCCGCCGCCCGCGGCGCAGCGCAGATGGCGCTCGGCCTCCCGCTCGTCGCCGTCCCGCAGCAGGGCGATGGCGACCTGGAGCGCCGCCTCGGTGTGCCCGGCCGCCGCGGCGCGCTCGTACCAGCGTCGTGCCTCGGCCTCCTCGCCCCGCCCGGTGTGCAGGATGCCGAGGTTGAAGGCGGCGTCGACGCTGCCCGCCTCGGCGGCCTTGGAGAACCACGGGCCCGCGCCCGCGGCGTCGCCCTGCTGAAGCAGCAGGACGGCCAGGGCGTTGGCCGCCTCGCGGTGCCCCGCGTAGGCCGCGCGGCGGTACCACTGCTCGGCCTGGTCGGTGCGGCCCTGCTCGGCGCAGAGCAGCCCGAGGTTGAAGGCGCCGTTGATGTCGCCCGCGTCCAGGGCGGCGCGGTACCAGCGCTCCGCGGTCTGCGGCTCGCCGCGGTCGGCGTGCAGCGCGCCCAGGGCGTTGGCGGCGTTGCCGTCCCCGTCCTGGGCGGCACGGCGCCACCAGACCGCGGCGCTGTCCGGGTCGCCCGCGTCGCGCAGCAGGAAGCCCAGCGCGCAGGCGGCGCGGGCCTCGCCGTCCTTGGCCGCGCTGAGATACCAGCGGCCGGCCTCCTTGGTCTCGCCGCGCTCCTCCAGGAGCGTGCCGAGGTACAGGGCGGCACGCCGGTGGCCGCGCGCGGCTGCCTGGCGGTACCACTGCTCCGCCTCGGCGGAGGCACCCCGCTCCGCGCCGTCGCCCGGCAGGGGGCGCGGCGGGGCCGGGCCGGGGCCGAGCTCGCGGGCGCCGGCGGTGCGGTCGCGCCGGGCCGGGTCGCTCAGGTCGAGAATCCGGGCGAGCCGGTACGCGGCCTCCCGGTGCCCCTGCTCGGCGGCGACGCGGAACCAGCGCTCCGCGCCCACGTCGCTGCGGTGCTCCAGCAGGTCCCCGAGGGCGTACGCACCCAGGGCGTGCCCGGATTCGGCGGACTGGCGCAGCCAGTACTCGGCGCCGGTCTCGTCGCCGCGCTCGCGGCAGTAGCGGCCGAGGGAGTGCGCGGCGGCGGCGGATCCGGCGACGGCGGCGATCCGCCACCAGCCGGCGGCCTCGTCGACGTAGCCGCGCTGGTGCAGCAGGACGCCCAGGTTGTTGGCGGCGGCGCGGTCTCCGGTGGCGGTGGCGGCGCGAAGGTGCGGTTCCGCCCCGTCCAGGTCGCCGCGGCGGAGCAGCAGCGCCCCGAGGACACCCGCGGACTCGGGGTCACCGGCTTCGGCGGCGCGGCGGTGCCGGGCCTCCTTCTCCGCCTCGGCGGCGGACTCCGGAGCGGTGGTGGTGGTGCCGGTCGTCTCCGGAGCGGGGGTGGTGGCGGCGTCCGGGCAGGCCGCAGCGCCGGCCGGCGCGACCGCATACCTTCCGGTATCCGGTGGAGCCACAAATCGACCTGATTCCAACAGATTTGCCTTGTCCCCCATAAGGGCCATCGTCGCACCACCTGAAACCTGCGTACACCTGGTATACCGCAGCCAGTGAAGTCACTTCGGCGTTTTGTCGACTTCCCGACATGACGAGGGCTCAAACGCCGGGGCGCACAGTCCCCCCGGACAAGTGAAGGACCCGGAGTCGTTGACTCCGGGTCCTTCATATGAGTAGCGGGGACAGGATTTGAACCTGCGACCTCTGGGTTATGAGCCCAGCGAGCTACCGAGCTGCTCCACCCCGCGCCGTTGTGTGACAACCGTACCACGGCGCGGGGTGTGCCCTGCTCAGCCGCCCTGTTCGGGCTCCCTGGCCGCCTTCTCGGCTTCCGCGGCCCGCTTCAGAGCGTCCCTGAGATCGTCCTGGGCCTTGCCGTAGGCGGTCCAGTCCTGCTCCGCGAGCGCCTTCTCGCCCGCCTCGATGGCCTCCTGGGCGTCCTCCAGGGCCTGGCGCACGGTCGGGTCGTCACTGGGCCGGTCGCGCTCGCCCTCGTCGCCCGTGTCGCCCTCCTCGCCCTCACCCGGCGGGGGTTCGGTCTCGCCGGCGCCGGGCTCCTTCTCGCCGAAGACGACGTCCAGCGCCTCGCCGAGCGTGTCCTCGAAGGCGGTCTCGTCGCCGTACGAGACCAGAACCTTCCGCAGCAGGGGGTAGTTGGTGCCGGCACCGCGGACGTAGACCGGCTCCACATAGAGCAGGCCACCGTCCAGGGGGACGGTCAGCAGGTTGCCGTACTCGATCTCCGAGTCACCCCGCTGGAGGATGTTGATCTCGTTGGCGATGGCCGTCTCGGAGTTGAACTTGCTCTGCACCTGCTGCGGTCCGGACACAGTGGTGTTGGACGGCAGTTTCAGGATTCTGATCTTCCCGTACCCGTCACTGGTGGCGTCGGCGTCCACGGCCATGAAGGCTCCGAGGTTGTCGCGCCGGTTCGGGGTGAAGGTCGTCGTCAGCGAGAAGGTCTGCTCCTTCTGGTCCGGCATCCGCATGCTGAGGTAGTACGGCGGCACGGAGTTGCCCGACTTGTTCGTCGGGTCGTCCGGGACCTGCCAGACCTCACTGCCGCTGTAGAACTGCGCGGAGTTGGTGACGTGGTAGCGGGTCAGCAGCTCGCGCTGGACCTTGAACAGGTCCTGCGGGTAGCGCAGATGCTCCATCAGCTCGGTGCCGATGGCGCTCTTCTTCTCGACCGTGTCCGGGAAGGCCTTCATCCACGTCTTGAGCACCGGGTCCTCGGTGTCCCACTGGTAGAGCTCGACCGAGCCGTCGTAGGCGTCGACGGTGGCCTTCACCGAGTTGCGGATGTAGTTGACCCGGTTCTCCTGGGCGACCACCTCGCGCTGGCCGGTGGTCAGCGAGTCGGCCGTGGTGTCGCCCAGCGTGGTGCGGGAGGCGTACGGATAGCCGTTCGACGTGGTGTAGGCGTCGACGATCCACTTGATGCGGCCGTCCACGACGGCCGGGTAGGCGTCACCGTCGATGGTCAGCCAGGGCGCCACCGCCTCGACGCGGTCCTTGGGCGTGCGGTTGTAGAGGATCCGCGAGCCCTCGCCGATGGCCCCCGAGTACAGGATCTGCGGCTCACTGAACGCGGCCGCGTAGGCGGCGCGGTTCACCGGGCCGGAGAGGTCGACCCCGCTGTCGCCGGTGTAGCTGTACAGCTTCTCGCCGCTGTCGTCGGAGTAGTCCAGCTCCTTCTGCGGACCGCCGACGATGGAGTACTGCTCCGTCTTCTCGCCGTAGTACACCCGCTGCTGGTACTCGCCGAACTCGCCCTTGGAGGGCAGGTTGGACTCGATGAAGTCCGGCGCGCCACCGCGGGTGGTCGAGGTGCCCTTGGCGGCCACCGCGCCGTAGCCGTGGGTGTACTTGAAGTGGTCGTTGATCCAGTTGCGCTCGGGGATGCCGTTGATGTTCAGCTCGCGCAGGCCGATGACGGTGTCCTGCTCCCTGCCGTCGCCGTCCTTGTAGCGGTCGACGTCCAGGGTGTCCGGGAAGCCGTAGTAGCCGCGGACCTGCTGGAGCTGCTGGAAGGTGGGCGAGACGACGTTCGGGTCGAGGAGCCGCAGGCTGGCCGTGTTCTCGGCCTCCGCGCGCAGCTTCGCGCTCTCGGCCTCGTCGACGGAGACCTTGCCCTCGTAGTCGCTCACCTTGGCGTCGTCGATGCCGTACGCGTCGCGCGTGGCGTCGATGTTCTTCTTGATGTACGGGGCTTCCTTGGCCTGCTCGTTCGGCTCGACCTGGAACTTCTGGACGATGGCCGGGTAGAGGCCGCCGATCAGGATGGCCGACAGCACCATCAGGCCGAAGCCGAGGACCGGCAGCTGCCAGGTGCGCCGCCAGAGCGTGGCGAAGAACAGCACCGCGCAGATGGCGGCGATGAAGAACAGGATCGTCTTGGCCGGCAGGTAGGCGTTGGCATCGACGTAGCGCAGACCCGTCCAGTTGCCGGTCGCCTTGAAGTCACTGGACTTCACCGCCAGGCTGTACCGGTCCAGCCAGTAGGCGACCGCCTTCAGCGCGACGAAGAGGCCGACGAGCACCGACAGATGCCCGGTGACCGCACCGGTGGCGCGGGCCCCCGGGCTGGTGAGCCGCAGGCCGCCGTAGAGGTAGTGCGTCAGCGCGGCGGCGATCAGCGACAGCACGACCGTCGCGAAACCGAAGGCCAGCAGGAAGCGGTACCAGGGCAGGTCGAAGGCGTAGAACGAGACGTCCTTGCCGAACTGCGGGTCCTCGGTGCCGAACGGGACCCCGTTGATCCACATCAGCCAGGTGCGCCACTGGCCGGCGGCCGAGGCGCCGGCGATCAGGCCCACCAGGGCCGTCACCCCGAGGAGCGCCCACTTCTTGTAGGGCGCGATGCCCATCCGGTAGCGGTCCAGGCTCTGCTGCTCCAGCGACATCGCGCTCAGCGGCGGCCGCATGCGGTGCGCCAGCCAGATGTTGACGCCCACGGCGGCCGCCATCACCAGTCCGAAGACGGCGAACAGCCCGATCTTGGTCCACAGGGTCGTCCTGAAGACGGAGGAGTAGTCGACCGAGCGGTACCAGAGCCAGTCCGTCCAGAACCCGGCGAACATGACGAACATCATGGCCAGCAGGGCGAGCGCGGCCATGGTCAGCAGCAGGGTCCTGGACCGCCGGGACGGTCCGCCGGCTCTCATCCGTGGCCCGGTCGGGCCTCCGCCGCGGTCCGGCATCTGGAAAGCCAAGGTGCGCCCCTCGAAGAAATCGCAGTCATATGGGTCGTGTGAACGAGCCCAGAGATACTAGGGCCCACTCATGCAACTTACTCAAGCTTTACCCAGTTCCCGATTCCGGCCACGAAGAAGGCAAGATACGGACCATGTCTGCCTCCTCCGTACCGAACGGCCCCGACAACCCCGAGCCCGCCGCGGGCCCGGACCCGATCGCCGCCGGACCGCTCACCCGTGCCGTGCTCGAGATCGACGAGTACGCCGCCGCGCTCGGCTGGGACCAGCCCGCCCGTCTCTTCGCCCTCGTCGACACCGAGCGGCTGCTGTCCGAGGAGCCCGAACTGGCCGCCCAGCTCGGGCTGGAGAGCGGTGACGGCTCCGGCACCCTGACCCCCGTCGAACAGGACGAACTGCCGGCCGGAACGCCGCTGGACGAGTTCCTGGGGACCATCGCCTGGCCCGACGCCGTGAGCGGCTGCGCCATGACCGTGGAGCGGCTCATGCTGCCGCCGACCGCCGAGGAGTCCGTCCCGGAGGGGCTGGACGGCGAACAGCTGACGCGGTGGGTCGCCGACCACCCGGACCGGCAGGAGGTCCGGATGACGGTGGCGGTGCTGCGGGACGGCAGCCGTGAGTCGGCGCTGCGGCTGCGCGAGAAGGACTCCCCCACGGAGGTGCTCACCGGAGCCGGCCTCGTGCCGGGGCTGGCCGAGGCGCTGTCCGCGACCTTCGCCGAGTAGCGCGGGCCGCGCCGGGGCCGCGGTCCCGCCCGGCTCCGGGCAGGCGTCCCGGCCGTGCCCCTCGTCTCCCGGCCCCCTCCTCGCCTCCGGGCGGATTCCGCCTCCGGGCGAATTCCCGCTCCCCGGCGGGTTCCTCGCCCCCGGCGGGCCGGGCGGCGCCCGGGGGCGCGTACGGACCGGCATGCGCCGGCCGGGTCACTTCGCCGAGCAGCCGGGCAGGCCGGCCGTCCCGCCCTCGGCGATCTTCTCCAGCGAGTCCACGGCGTCCCGCAGCGTGCGGACCTTGACGAGGGTCAGCCCGTCCGGCTTGCCGACGAGGGCGGCCGGGCAGTTGTCCTCCGGGGTCAGGAAGAACTCGGCACCCTGCTCCCGGGCGCCGATCGTCTTCATCTGGATGCCGCCGATGGGGCCGACCTTGCCGGCGTCGTCGATCGTCCCGGTGCCGGCGACGAACTTCCCGCCGGTCAGCGACCCGGGCGTCAGCTTGTCGACGATGCCGAGCGAGAACATCAGCCCGGCGCTGGGGCCGCCGACGTCCGCGAGCTTGATGTCGATGTCGAACGGGAAGGTGTGGTCCGTCCCGGCCTGGATGCCGACGAGCGCACGGCCGTCCTCGGGCGCCTTCCCGGCGGTGACGGTGACCGTCTCGGTGGCCTTCGGCTCCGCCTTGCCCGCCTTCTCGGCCGCCTCGGCCTTCTTGGCCGGTACGACGGTGAACTCGACCCGCTCGCCCGGCTCGTGCTCCGTGACGAAGTCCGCCACGTCGGCGGGCTTGCGCACCGCCTTCCCGTCCACGGCCCTGATCACGTCACCGGCGTGCAGCCTGCCCTCGGCAGCGCCGTCCTTGACGACGGAGGCCACGACCACCCGCGAGGTCACGGATATGCCCAGTTCCTTGAGGGCCGCCACCTTGGCGCTCTCCTGCGACTGGCTGAACTCCTCGGCGTTCTCCTCGTCCGCCTGCTCCGCCGTCTGCCCTTCCGGGTAGAGGGTGCTGTGCGGTACGACGGCGTCCCGGGACAGCCAGCCGTAGACCGCCTCGGCGAGGTTCATCCGGTAGTCGGCGCCGGTGACCCTGACCGTCGTCATGTTGAGATGGCCGCTCGCCGGATAGGTCTTCCGGCCGGTCACCCGGAGCACCTCCTCGCCACCGTGCTTCTCCAGGGTGTTCACGGTCGGACCGGGAGACATCTCGGAGTACGGCACCGGGATCAGCACCCCGGCGCACAGCAGCGCGATCAGCATCAGGGTGGAGGCGAGCATCGTCGCAGTGCGGCGTGGCATGGAACGACAGTACGGGACCAGGTCACCGGTCCACTCGCCGGGCGGGCCGTCCGGGGACCGCCCCGGAAGGGCTCACGGACAGCCCGCGAGGGCTCGCGGCGGCCCGGAGGGGCCGGCGCCCGAGAGGGAGGGCGACCGGTCTCAGGCGGCGTCGGAGCCGGAGGCGGGGCCCCGGTCCGGGGCTGCCGGCCGGGGGGCGGAGCCGGGGCGCTCCATCGCCTCCCGGAACCTCGCGTAGCCCGCGAGCTCGGCGACGTCCCCCGTCTTGCGCTTGCGGGCGGCCCAGCGGGCCCACACCCCCGCGGCCACCGCCGCGACCACCGGAATCAGCAACCAGGCGACAGCCGCCATGCCGGCCTCCCGACTCCCTGCACCAGCGCGCGTTCATCAGCGCAGTCAACAACAGATGAGCAGATTAGCCATCCGCACTGTCAACGCTCACGGCAGGGGGGCGGTTACGCAACCGGTGCGGCAGCGCGGTGACTGTTCCGGGTGATACCCGGCGTGACGGACCGTACACCGTCCGGCCGCCCGTCTCCGGGTCGCGTCCCGGCCGCGAGGGCTCGCGCGCCGTCTCCCGCGCGCCGTCCTTCTACGCCCCCACCCACTCCTCGGTACCGTCCGTGAACCGCTGGTGCTTCCAGATGGGGACCTCGTGCTTGAGGTCGTCGATGAGGCGGCGGCAGGCGTCGAACGCCTCGGCGCGGTGCGGACAGGAGACCGCGACCACCACGGCCAGATCCCCCACCACCAGATCGCCCACCCGGTGGACGGCGGCCAGCGCCCGCACCGGGAACTCGGCGGCCACCTTCTCCGCCACCCGCCGCAGCTCGGCCTCGGCCGTGGGGTGCGCGGTGTAGCCCAGGGCGGCCACACCGGCGCCCTCGTCGTGGTCCCGCACCGTGCCGACGAAGAGCGCGGTGCCGCCCGCGGCGTCGTCCGGCACGGCACCGAACACCTCGTCGAGCGAGAGCGGGCTGTCGCGGACCGCCAGCAGGCGGATGGGGTCGGGATGGGCCTGCTCGCCGGGGTGCTCGTACGTACGTGCCATGGCGCCCATCGTGCCGCACCGCACGGGGATCGCGGAACAGGCTCCCGCGCGCCGCGGCGGCCGGCGCTCAGATGCGGCGGCGTGCCTTGCGCGCCCGGCGCACCAGCGCGGCCGTGCCGACCAGCGCGACGGTGGCGCCCGCGGCGCCCAGCGTGGTCGCGTCCTTGCGGCCCAGCCGGCGGCCGGCGACCGTGTGCCGGCCCGCCACCTCGTCCAGCAGTTCGGCCAGGACCTCCTCG
Source organism: Streptomyces sp. MNU89 (assembly GCF_020982505.1). Lineage (NCBI taxonomy): Bacteria > Bacillati > Actinomycetota > Actinomycetes > Kitasatosporales > Streptomycetaceae > Streptomyces > Streptomyces sp. MNU89. Next base: position 2,527,390 of record NZ_JAJKLL010000001.1, read on the forward strand.
TTCGTGTACCGCGGCCGCCACCCGGCGTCGTGCAGCCTGCTGCCGCTGACGACCCAGGGGTGCATCGTGTACGCCAGATCGCCGGCCGGGGACGGGGTGAGGCCCAGCCGGTGCAGCCGGGAGGCGGCGCCGAGCGCGACGGCGGACGGCAGTTCCATCCGCCGGATCCCGGAGAGCTCCTCGATCTCCTCCTGCTCCAGCCAGCCGTCGCAGCCGACCACGAACTCGCCCTCGACCTTCTCCAGCGCCGCGCACTCCAGCGCGCTCACGAGGTCGTCCATGTGGCAGAACTGCCAGGTCGGGCGGGAGCCCGCGACGACCAGCAGCCGCGGTGACTCGAAATAGCGGGTCAGGGCCGTGTCCGTGCCGCCGACCAGCACGGTGGGGCGGGCCACCGTGACGTTGAGACCGGGGTGGGCGCGGGGTGCCCGGCGGCCCAGCCGTTCGATCTCGAGCAGGTCGCCGACGCCCGTGGCGTCCGCGGTGGCGCGCAGTTCGGCGTCCTCCGCGAGCGGTACGTCGTTGTCGGGCAGGGCGCCGTAGACCATCGCCGAGGTGCACAGCACGACGCGGTGCACACCCGCGGCCGCGGCCGCGGTGAGGACGGTCTGGGTGCCGCGCACGTTGTACGCGGTGCGGGCGGCCGCGTCGGACTCCAGATCGAGGTCGAGGGCGAGGTGCACCACCACGTCCACCCCGCGGAGCTTGCCGGCGATGAGCGGATCACGCACGTCGAGCAGGTGCCACTCGGCCTCCGGCACCTCGCCGCGCCGCTCGTCGATGGCGATGACCTGCTTGACTTCTTCGGAGGCCGCGAGCCGCCGGGTCAGCAGCTCCCCGGCTCCGGTCGCGGCGCCGGTGACCGCGACGACGGGCCGCCGCACGGTCGCCGGCGGGGGGTTTCGCGTTGCGCGAACTTGAGGGTCTGGGGAACTCACCGGGCGTCTCCAGCGGTTGTCTGCGTACATGCGTACGTGCGCCTGAGCGTACGGACCAGGTGGCGTCCATCCTGCCGCAGGCGGTGGGGCGGCGGAGCACCCGAGCCTAGAACGCGGCCGACGTGTCTACGCTGGGTGGTGACGCCGGACAGTCGCCGCCGGCCGGAGCCGGCGGCCCTACGAGCCGAGGAAGCCCGTGAGTGACAACCCATTCGGATTCGGCCTTCCGCCGGAGGAGCCGGAGGACGGCGACGACGGCAGGAAGCAGGGCGGCGAGGGCGGTGGCCGGGGCCCGGCGAATCCCTTCGGGTTCGGCACGGGGCCCGGAGGCCCGGGCGGTGACAACCCGCTCGCGGCGATGTTCGGTTCCCTGAACCCGAACGATCTGGGCGCCGCCTTCCAGCAGCTCGGCCAGATGCTCTCCTACGAGGGCGGCCCGGTGAACTGGGACATGGCCAAGGACATCGCGCGGCAGACCGTGGCCCGGGGGGCCGCCGAGGGCGCCGGGGACCCGAGCGTCACTCCCGGCGAGCGGTCGTCCGTCGAGGAGGCCGTGCGGCTCGCGGACCTCTGGCTGGACGGGGTCACCTCGCTGCCCTCCGGATCGAGCTCGGCGGTGGCCTGGAGCCGTGCCGAGTGGGTCGAGGCGACGCTGCCGGCGTGGAAGGAACTGGTGGACCCGGTCGCCGAGCGCGTCGCGGGCGCCATGGGCGACGTCCTGCCCGAGGAGATGCAGGCGATGGCGGGCCCGCTGCTCGGGATGATGCGGTCGATGGGCGGTGCCATGTTCGGCACCCAGATCGGCCAGGCCGTGGGCACGCTCGCGGGCGAGGTGGTCGGTTCGACCGACATCGGACTGCCGCTCGGGCCGCCGCAGAAGGCCGCGCTGCTGCCGGTGAACATCGCCGCCTTCGGCGAGGACCTCGGTGTGCCGCTGGACGAGGTACGGCTCTACCTGGCCCTGCGGGAAGCCGCCCACCAGCGGCTCTTCGCCCATGTGCCGTGGCTGCGCTCGCATCTGTTCGGCGCCGTCGAGGGCTACGCGCGCGGCATCAAGGTGGACACGGCCAAGCTGGAGGACGTCGTCGGCCAGCTCGACCCCTCGCGCCCGGAGCAGCTGCAGGACGCCCTGCAGCAGGGCATGTTCCAGCCCGAGGACACCCCCGAGCAGAAGTCGGCGCTGGCGCGGCTGGAGACGGCCCTCGCCCTGGTCGAGGGCTGGGTGGACGCGGTGGTGCACGCGGCGGCCTCGCCGCATCTGCCGTCGTCGGGCGCGCTCCGCGAGATGCTGCGGCGCCGCCGGGCCACCGGCGGGCCGGCCGAACAGACCTTCGCCACACTCATCGGGCTGGAGCTGCGGCCGCGCCGGCTGCGGGACGCCTCCCGGCTGTGGGCCTCGCTCACCGACGCCCGCGGAGCCGACGGCCGGGACGCGCTCTGGGAGCACCCGGACATGCTGCCCACCGCGGAGGACCTGGACGACCCGGACGGCTTCGTCCACCGCGAGCAGGTGGACTTCTCCGAGCTGGACAAGATGCTCGGGGAGGCGGCCGACGGCTCCGGCAAGGACACCGGGAACGGCGGCGGCAACGGGGAAGGGGGCGGGGACGGCGGAGAGTCCCGCGGCTCCGGTGGCCGGGACGGCTCCGGCCGGGAGGACGAAGACGGGAAGTGAGCCTGCACACGGACGCGACCCGCGTCCTGGAGAACTGGAGCCCGCGGCTCCCGCCGGCCCGGACCGCGCCTCCGGCCCCGGGCTCGCCGCCCCCGGACGGTCCCGGCCAGGAGGAGCTGCGGCGGGACTACCTCGGCCATCTGGGCGCCCACCCGGACGGCATGTGGAAGAACTGCCGCGAGGGGCACATCACGGCCAGCGCGCTGGTGGTGGATCCGGGGACCGGGCGGGTGCTGCTGACCCTGCACCGGAAGCTGGAGATGTGGCTGCAGACCGGCGGCCACTGCGAGCCGGAGGACACCACGCTGGCGGGCGCCGCGCTGCGGGAGGCCACCGAGGAGTCCGGCATCCCCGGGCTGGAACTGCTCCCCGGCGGACCGGTCCGGCTCGACCGGCACCGCACCCCCTGCGCCTGGCATCTGGACGTGCAGTACGCGGCCCTCGCCCCGGCCGGATCGGTGGAGGCGGTCAGCGAGGAGTCCCTGGAGCTGCGCTGGTACGGCTGGGACGAGGTGCCGCGCGTGGCGGACGCGTCCGTGGTCCGGCTTGCGGAGGGCACCCGCGCGCTGCTGTGAGGGGGCCGCACGGCCGGGCCGGCGTGATGGCTTGCGCCGGCCGCGACGGCGGACGCCGGTCCGGGCCCTGTCGGCCGCGGACCGGCGTCCCGTGCCGGAGCGTCAGCGGTTCGTCCAGATGTTCCCCTGGTTCTGACCCTGCGCGCCCTGCGGCCCCATGCCGTACTGGGCGCGGACCCCCTGGCCGGTGACGGCGTTCTGCGGGGGCAGCAGCTCGCTCGGCTGGACGAGGGCGTACCCCTGGCCGAGGAAGCTGAGCTCCCAGCCCTCGCCGGTGTTGCCGCGCCGCCGGAAGACCCCGGAGGAGTGGGTCTGCGCCTGCATCTGCACCCGCAGCGACGTCGACCAGGCGACCACCGCGTCGGCGTCCGCGTTGACGTATTTGTCGGGCGTCACCTGCAGCATCAGCGGCTTGCCCGAGGTCATCAGCGCGACCTTGCCCCGCCCGGAGATCTGCAGGTTGTAGGCGCCGGAGCCGGAGATGCCGAACTGGCTGTCGACGGCGATGGTCTCCCAGTGCAGCGCGGAGTCCAGCGCGAGGACGTACGCGCTGTCGACGGTGAGCCCTTCCTGGTCCACGTCCAGGAGGTGCACGTACTGCGCGAGGTTGGCCAGATAGACGGTGCCCTGGCCGGAGCAGCGCATCAGGTCCAGGCCCTCACCGGTGTGGGCGCGGGACCGGCGCCGGCCCGGCGTCTGGTACTCGCCGTCGAACTCGACCAGGCCCTGGTAGGCGACCATGCTGCCCTTGCGGGCGAGGATGTCGTCGTGGCCGCCGAGCGCGACCCGCAGCATCTGCGGGTTCTGCAGGGCGTAGCGCTCCTGGGTCTGGTTCTCGGTGTGGCCGAACAGCGGACTCTGCATCTCTTCCCGTCCCCCCTCAGCCCCGGGCCCGGAGCCGGTCGGTGCTGTCCTCGCTCGGCTGGACGACGACGAAGCCCTGCCCGGAGAAGCCGAGTTGGTACGCCTCGCCGCTGCCGCGGCCGATCATCGAGGACGCCTTGAAGCTGCGCTTCCCCTTCATCTTCAGACCACTGGACCAGGCCACCAGGGCGTCCGGGTCCACATAGGTCTCGTCCTCGCCGCGGCCGCAGTCGACGACGATCGGGGTGCCGCGCGAGGTCAGGGCCACCCAGCCGGTGCCGGAGACGGCCACATTGAAGAGGCCCTGGCCGGCGAACTTGGCCATCCCCTTGACCCGCTGGACGCCCCACTGGAGGTGGGCGTCGAAGGCGAGGAGATTGGTGCCGTTGACCGACAGTGATTCGTCGGCGAGGTTGACGCAGACCACGTCGGCGCCGTAGTCGGCGAGATAGAGCAGGCCGTCACCGCTGCACTTCATCAGCGGCGCTCCCTCGCCGGTGAGCCACTGCGAGGCCATCTGGCGCACGGCCGGCGGGTTGGGCTCGTACTGGACGAATCCCTCGTAGGCGACCATCGAGCCGGTGCGGGCGAAGAGGTCCTGGCCGCTCTGCATGGCGACCCGGAGCATGCTCGGGCCGTGGTTCTCCATCCGGGCGGCCACCGGGGCCGGGGCATAGCCCGAGATCATGTGCTGGTCCATCACGGGCTCCCTCAGACCTCGTACGGCTGGACGACGATGAAATTGCCGGGCGCGCCGCGGAACTGGAGATTCACGGTCTCCCCGCTGTGGCCGGGATAGGCGTTGCGGCGCAGCCGCACCTGGCTGGAGATGATCACCTGCGAGGCGGCGGACCAGGCGACGACGGCGTTGCTGTCGGCGAAGGTCGTCGGGGTGACGGGGAGGACCACCGGGGTTCCCCGCGTCTTCACCACGACGGTGCCGGTGCCCTGGAAGAGCATGGTGAAGAGCGCTCCGCCGGGGATGCCGTGGCCCTCGATCCGCCGCACCTCGTACTGGAGGGACTCGTCGAAGGCGAGGACGTTCTCGGCCGAGACGCAGATCGCGTCGCCCTGCAGCTCGATCGGGTGGATCTCGGCGGCGTCCTCGGCGAGGAAGACCTGGCCGCGGCCGGTGCAGCGCATCAGCTGCATCTCCTGGCCGGTGGCGTTGCCGACGACCCGGCCGGCGAAGCCCGCTCCCTTGTAGCCGAAGTCGACCTTGCCCTGGTAGAGCACCATGCTGCCCTGGCGGGCCAGCACCGGCCGGTCGTCGGCGCCGAGGTCGACCCGGACGAGCTGCCGGCTCTGCAGGGTCCACCGCTGCCCGGTGGGCACCTCGCGGTACTTCTCCAGGACGCTTCCCAGGCCGGCGGGGGCGGCGCCCGCGCCCTGCGGCAGGCCGTACGGGCCGGGCTGCCCGGGGATCCGGCCGGGCAGCGGCGACGGATGGCCGTACGGGGCGGGTGCGCCGGGCGGCTGGGCGCCGGGGAACGGGGCCTGTGAGCCGGGCGGCGGGCCGTAGGGCGCGGCGGGCGCCGCCGGTGGCTGCGGAGGACCGGGCGGCTGCACCGGGCCGGGAGGCGCCAGGGGCGCGGCGAGGTCGGTGCCCCGGCGTGGGGCGGCGGGGCGGCGGGCTGCGGGCGGGGGCGCCGGCGGGGAGCCCTGCGGAGGCGTGAACTGCGGGGGCGTGGCCTGCGGCGCGGGAGCGGGCGGTGCCTGGGGAACGGGCTGCGGCGCGGGCGGTGCCTGGTGAGCGGGCGCCTGCGGTGCCGCGTGCTGCGGTGCCGACGGGGGCGGCCCCGCCGGGACGCCGAACGCGGGCGGCGCGGCGGGCGCGGCCGCCGGCGGGGCGAACCCGGGCGCCGCCCCGTCCTGCTGCGGCGCGGACTGCTGCGGCTCCGGGGTCTCCTCCTCCAGCACCTCGCCGCCGAAGTTCTTCAGCAGCGCGTCCAGCCCGCCGTCGAACCCCTGTCCCACGGCGGCGAACCGCCAGACGTCCTTCCGGTAGAAGTCGCCGAGCATCACCGCCCGTTCGGTGCTGAACTCCGAGCCGTCGAAGGCGTAGCGCGCCACTTCCTCGCCGCCCGCGACGATCCGGAGGTAGCCGGGGCCGACCTGGGACATCTGGCCCGCGCCGTCGATCGTCGCGGTGAACGACAGCCGGTGGATGCTGTCCGGGACGCGGTCGAGGGTGACGCGGAAGGACTCGGTGTCCCCCGCCTGCGCGCCGAGAAGCTGGATCGACTCCTCGGGCGACTTTGGCTGGTTGAAGAAGACGAAGTACCGGTCGTCGGACAGCCGTTCGTCCGCGTCGAGACCGAAGCAACTGATGTCGAAGGACAGCCCGGGACCGGATATCTGCACACCGACGTACAGATCCGTCCCCGCTGTCAGGTCACTGATCCTGGCCTTGTGGCCGCGCTGGAATTCCCTGGCCATGCGTAACGACCGTCCCCCATCCCGAGCTGTACGTGCTTGCGCGCCAGGCTAGCCGCTGGTCACGGCCCCCGGCGATCTCGGAGCGGAAAAGCTTTCGCCCCGGGCTCGTACCGGAACCGGCGCGGTCAGGCGTCGGTGTCGCCGGTGAGATGCGGCAGCCGTCCGGCCGCGACCACACCCTCCAGGTAGCCGCGGGCGCGCTCCGTCCGGGGGTAGGACTCCAGCAGCCGCCAGAAATCGGCCCCGTGGCCCGGGACGAGCAGATGCGCGAGTTCGTGGAGGAGGACGTAGTCCGTCACATAACCGGGCATGCCCTGCAGCCGGTGTGAGAGGCGGATGCTGCCCTCCGCGGGGGTGCACGAACCCCAGCGGGTGTTCTGGTTGGTGACCCAGCGGACGGTCCGGGGGCGCGCCCTGCCGTCGAGGTACTGCGCGGACAGGCGCCCGGCCCGCTCGGCGAGTTCGCTGTCGCCCAGCATGCGCCGGCTCTCCTGGGCGGCGAGCCGGTCCAGCATCACCGTCACCCAGCGTTCCTCCTCCGCCTGCGACATCCGGGCCGGGATGAGGACGACCGTGCGGTCGCCCTCGCGGTAGGCGGAGACCGTACGGCGCCGGCGGGCGCTTCTGCGCACCTCGACCGCGCTGGTCCGGGAACGGCGGGGCGGCTGGCCGAGCCGGCCCGGCGTGCTGAGGGGGTTCTCTCCGGCGCGGCTCAGTGGATCGGAGGGCACCCTGCCGACGTTACCCGCTGCGGGCACGGGAAGTCCCGCCCGTCTTCGCTTCGTGCGCGACTCCCCCACAAGTGGAGACCGATGAGATGACCATCCACAGGCCCTGTGGACAACTTTCGGCGGGGAGTCCGCCCGCCCGGCCATGCTGGCACCCGTCGAAGAGGAACCGAGCGGGAGAAACCGAGGGGGCGGCCATGCATCCGATCATCAAGCCCGTGCTGCGGCGCGGCTGGCGGGACCGGCAGACGGTGCAGTTCGGGGTGACGCCCGCACACGCCGTGCTGCTGGGCCCGGTCGACACGGCGACCGGCAGTTTCCTCTCCCTGCTGGACGGCACCCGGGGGCTTCCGCTGCTGCGGGCGGAGGCGGCGGCCCTGGGCCTGTCCGGGGACCGGCCCGGTGAGCTGCTGAGGCGTCTGGCGGCGGCGGGTCTGCTGGACGATCCGACGGCGCGCGACGGCCCGGCGGCGGAGGGCCTCCCTCCGCCGGAGTGCCGGGAACGGGCCGGGGTCCCGGACCGGCTGCGGGCCGACCTGGGTTCCCTGTCGGTGGTCGATCCGGAACCGGGCGGCGGCAGGCGCCGGCTGGCGGCGCGCGGAGCGGCACGGGTCCAGGTGCGGGGTGCCGGGCGGGTCGGCGCTGCCGTCGCGACGGCGCTCTCGGCTGCGGGGGTGGGACAGGTCGACGTGGTGGACGGCGGCCGGGTCGCGCCCTGGGAGACCGGCCCCGGCGGGCTGCCGCCGGAAGCGGCCGGCGAGCGCCGGGACACCGCCGCCCGCAAGGCCGTCCGCGCCGCCGCGACCGCGCGGGGCCGGGCCCGGCGGGGACGGCCCGGCGGCGGAGGCCCGCCGCCCGGGGCGGGGCTCGCTCTGACGGTGCTGGCCCCGCGCGACGGTCTCGGCGCCTACGCCCCTGATCCCGTGCCGGCCGAGGCGCTGCTCGCCTCCGGCATCCCTCATCTCTATGCCGGTGTACTGGAGGGCACGGGCGTGGTCGGCCCGCTGGTGCTGCCCGGCGAGTCGGCCTGCGCGGGCTGTCTGCAGTTGCACCGCTCCGAGCGGGATCCCGCCTGGTCCCGGCTGCTCGCCCAGTGGCGGTCGGCCCGGAACCCGGCCGAACCGGCCTGTGACACGGCCCTCGCCACCGTGGTCGCGGGGCTGGCGGCGGCCCACGCGCTGGCCTTTCTGGACGGCCGGCCGCCGGTGTGCGCCGGGGCGCGGCTGGAGCTCGCGCTGCCCGATCTGGCGTGGGATCCGTGTTCCATCACACCGCACCGGGCCTGCGGGTGCGGTGCGTATGAAGCGGTCGAGCGTCCATACTCACCAGATGGTGCCGGACCACCGGAACGGCCGGAACGGGCCGGTCCGGGCACCGACGCGGAGGGCGGCTGCCCTCCGGTGAAGCGCAGTGAAGTTGGAGGAGCGCATGTCTGACCTTCCCCGCAAGGCGGTCACCCGGACCGCCAAACTGGCGGCGCTGCCACTGGGCTTCGCCGGACGCACCGCCCTCGGGCTCGGAAAACGGATCGGCGGACGGCCGGCCGAGATGATCGCCAGTGAGCTGCAGCAGCGGACGGCCGAGCAGCTCTTCTCGACCCTGGGCCAGCTCAAGGGCGGGGCCATGAAGGTCGGGCAGGCCCTCTCCGTCTTCGAGTCCGCCCTCCCGGAGGAGATCGCCGGCCCCTACCGCGCCGCCCTCACCAAGCTCCAGGAAGCCGCGCCTCCGATGCCGTCCCAGAGCGTGCACGCCGCGCTGGAGAAACGGCTCGGGTCCGACTGGCGTGATCTCTTCGAGGAGTTCGAGGACAAGCCGGCGGCCGCGGCCTCGATCGGCCAGGTGCACCGCGCCGTCTGGCACGACGGCCGGGAGGTGGCCGTCAAGGTGCAGTACCCGGGCGCGGGTGAGGCGCTGCTCTCGGATCTCACCCAGCTCGGCCGGTTCGCCCGGCTGCTGGGCCCTCTCATTCCCGGAATGGACATCAAGCCGCTCATCACCGAGCTGCGCGACCGGGTCTCGGAGGAGCTGGACTACGCCCTGGAGGCCCAGGCGCAGCGCGATCACGCCGCCGAGTTCGCCGACGACCCGGATGTGGTGATCCCGGACGTCGTCCACCAGGGCTCCGAGGTGCTCGTCACCGAGTGGATGGACGGTGTGCCGCTGTCGGAGGTGATAGCCGACGGCACCCCGGAGCAGCGGGACCGGGCCGGACAGCTGCTGGCCCGTTTCCTCTTCTCCGGTACCGCCCGCACGGGGTTGCTGCACGCCGACCCCCACCCGGGGAACTTCCGGCTGCTGCCGGGAAAGGCGGAGGGCGGAGGGCCGGAGCAGTGGCGGCTGGGCGTCCTCGACTTCGGCACGGTCGACCGGTTGCCGGACGGGCTGCCGCCGCTGATCGGCGCCGCGCTGCGCGGAGCCCTGGAGGGCGACGCGGAGGGGGTGTACGCGATGCTCTGCGAGGCGGGTTTCGTCAGGGAGTCCGTGGAGCTGGACCCGGACGCCGTCCTGGACTATCTGATCCCGATCATCGAACCGGCCCGGGCCGAGGAGTTCACCTTCACCCGCGGCTGGCTGCGGACCCAGGCGGCGCGGATCGCCGACCCGCGGTCGCCCGCGCACCAGCTGGGCCGCCAGCTCAATCTGCCGCCCGCCTATCTGCTGATCCACCGCGTCACCCTGAGCACCATCGGTGTGCTGTGCCAGCTGGGGGCGACCGTCCGGCTGCGGGAGGAGCTGCGTGACTGGCTCCCCGGTTTTCTCCCGGACGGGGACGGGGCCGATGAGGGCGGGGGCGGGGCGGGGACATGGCCGAGGACGGGGAACCGGGGCCCGGTGAGAGTCATGCCGGCGCGTTGGACCCCTCGGAGCGCGGCCCCGCGGACGGACCGGCGGATCGAGCGGTGGAGGAGCCGGCCGACGAGCCGTTCGAGAAGGCGGCCGGCCGCTGAGACGCCGGCGACCGCCCACAGCCGGGGACAGTGCGCTCTCCGGCCCGGTCTGCCCCGGTGCAACCCTCCGGCCGGTCCGGACAACGGGCCGGTGCCACGGCCGAAGGGCCGCTCCCGGACGGGAACGGCCCTTCGGCTGGGGTGCGCGTCGCGCGGCGGCCGTCTCATGACGGCCGGGGAGTGACTACTACTGCATGACGGCCATGGCCAGCGCGCGCCGGGCGCGGAGCGAGGCGCGCTCGGCCCGGCGCTGCATCCGGCGGGCCCGGGCCAGACGCACGGCCCTGCGTTCGGACTCGGCCTCCTGGATGCGCTCGTGCATATGAGCACGAGCCAGGGCTTCTGGGATGAGTTGCATTTCACGGTTCCTGTTCTGACGCGAGTCGGTCGCGTCGGACGCCGTTCTGGCGGTGGTACGGGCGGCTGACGGCTCGTGGGCGGACGGCTTCATCGTCGGGACCTGCTTCTTCGGGTCGTGCGTGAGAGGGCGGTCGATGGTTCCCGGGGCGTTCATGCGACGACCGGGTTCTTGCGCGGGCGGCCACGGGGCCGCTTCCGCGGCACGACCACACCCTGGACGAACAGCTCGCCGCCCCAGACGCCCCACGGCTCGCGCCGGTCCTTGGCCCCCGCGAGGCAGGCCTCGCGCAGCGGGCAGGTCTGGCAGAGGGACTTGGCGTACTCGACATCGGCGGGCGACTCGGCGAAGAACACCTCGGGGTCGTAGCTGCGGCAGGGAACGAGCTCGCCGAGACGCTCGATCTCGTCGTCGAGCACCGTGAGCCGGGTGGGCTGGGACAAGAGGACCTCCGGAGGACCAGGTGGAGAGGAGGGGGCTGCTGCGTGCGGGACGGGGCGGGCGCTGGGCTGGGCACAGTCGGTTTCTTCCTTGTGTTCGGCCGGCCTGGTGAGCCGGAGGTGGTCGTCGATGCCGGTCGGGGCAACGAAAAGGGCCGCGGATCCCGGTTCGGGTTCCGCGGCCCTGGAAGGTGCCGACCTGATCGTGGCGATCAGGCTGGATCTCTCCAGGGTTCGTGGCCGCGGAGGCCCCGAATCGTGTGGTGCTCGGCCGCAGACGCCGCACCGTTGGCAAAGCCGCCATCGGTCCACATCTGCCGGAGGTCGGCACCCTTGGCCGCGAGGGCATAGGCCGATGCCTCTGCCGCCACTACTGCCGCCGGTGCCTTGGTCGGTCGCTGAGCGCTCGCCAGAAGGCAGCGCTCGGCCAGGCGTGCTTCGAGGGCGCCGGGCACGGCGGATCCACGGAGCACGGAGACGCCGGACAGGCAGGAGACGGGCACGTCACGACCGGCCAGTTTGGTGATGCTGATCATTGGGGCTCGCCTCCTCTCGGCGTCTCGGGGACTGGTGGGAACCAGTCACTCGTACAAGTACAGCACGGAACAGTGGGCCCGAAAAAGGCCCTGTCATGCCCGCGAAAGAGAACCTATGGGGAATCCGGCGGCATGCGCAAACTATTTTCGCGACGAGTTCGCATCAGCCGCCGGACCGCCCGTCCGGCATCCCGGTGGGCGGCTCCTCACCCGCGCAGAGGGCCAGGACGTCCGCCCCGTACCGGTCCAGTTTCCGCCGTCCCACACCGGAGATCACCGCCAGCTCGGCGGCGTCCCCGGGCATGGCCTCGGCGATGGCCAGCAGGGTCTTGTCGGTGAAGACGCAGAAGGCCGGCTGGCCCAGCTCGCGGGCCCGCTCCGCCCGCCACTCCAGCAGCCGCTGGTGGAGGCCCTCGTCGAGCTCGGAGGGGCAGTCCTCGCAGCGCATCAGTTTCATCTCGCCCGCGTCGGTGAGGGTGCGGCCGCAGACCCGGCACCGCACCGGACCGCGCTTGCGGCGTCGCGTCGCCCCGCCCCGTTCCACCCCGCCCCCGGCGGCCGGGCCGCGGGCCGCCGCGCCGGCCGGTGCGGCGGAGCCGGGCCGCAGCCCGTCCAGGAAGCGGCTCGGCCGCCGGCCGGTGCGGCCGCCCGGAGTCCGGGACAGGGCCCAGGAGAGGGCGAGGTGGACCCGGGCCCGGGTGACGCCGACGTAGAGCAGCCGGCGTTCCTCCTCGATCTGCGCGTCGGTCGTGGCGTAGGTGATCGGCATCATGCCCTCGGTCAGGCCGACCAGGAAGACCGCGTCCCACTCCAGTCCCTTGGCGGCGTGCAGCGAGGCCAGGGTGACGCCCTCCACCGTGGGCGCGTGCTGGGCGTTGGCCCGCTCGCCCAGCTCGGCCACGAAGTCGGCGAGCGCCGCCTGCGGCCGCGCCCGGGCGAAGTCCTCGGCGAGACGCACGAGCGCGGCCAGCGACTCCCAGCGGTCGCGGACCGCCCCCGAGCCGGCCGGCGGTTCGGGGCTCCATCCCCGGGTGGAGAGCACGGCCCGCACCTGCGACGGTATGTCCGTCTCCGTGAGCGAGGGGTCGGAGGAGCCTCCGGCGCGGGCGGCGCCGCGCAGCAGCAGTCCGGCCTCCCGCACCTCCGGCCGCTCGAAGAACCGTTCCGCGCCGCGGAGCTGGTAGGGGACGCCCTGGTCGGCGAGGGCCTGCTCATAGCTCTCCGACTGGGCGTTGATGCGGTACAGCACGGCGATCTCGCCGGCGCGAACCCCGGAGTCGATCAGCTCCCGGATCCGCCGGGCGGTGCCCTCGGCCTCGGCCGGCTCGTCCGGGTACTCCGCGAACGCCGGCTCGGGGCCCGCGCCGCGCTGCGAGACCAGCTCCAGCCGGTGTTCCGCGGCACGGCCGCGGGCCTGCCCGAGCAGACCGTTGGCGAGATGGACGACCTGCGGGGTGGAGCGGTAGTCCCGGACGAGTTTGACGACGGTGGCGCGGGGGTGACGGGCGCGGAAGTCCAGCAGGTGGTCCGGGGTGGCCCCGGTGAAGGAGTAGATCGTCTGACTGGCGTCGCCGACGACACAGAGGCTGTCCCGCTCGCCCAGCCACAGGTCCAGCAGCCGCTGCTGGAGCGGGCTGACGTCCTGGTACTCGTCGACCACGAAGTGCTGGTACTGGCGGCGGACCTCGTCGGCGATGTCCTGCCGGTCCTGCAGCACCCCGACCGTGAGCAGCAGGACGTCCTCGAAGTCGATGACGCCGCGGTCCCGCTTGAGGAGTTCATAGGTCTCGTAGACGCGGGCGGTCTCCGCCGGGTCCCGGGGCGGCTGGCGGCGGGCGCGGGCGACGGCCGCCGGGTAGTCCTCGGGGACCGTCTGGGTGACCTTGGCCCACTCGATCTCGCCGGTGACATCCCGGAGTTCGCCCCGGTCCAGGCGGATACGGCAGCGCGCGGCCGCCTCGGCGACCACCTGGACCTTGCGCTCCACCAGCCGCGGCAGCGGGCCGCCGACCGCCTTGGGCCAGAAGTACTGGAGCTGGCGGAGCGCGGCGGAGTGGAAGGTGCGGGCCTGGACCCCGGTGGCACCGAGCTGCCGGAGGCGGCCCCGCATCTCACCGGCGGCCCGGTTGGTGAACGTCACCGCGAGCACGGAGCCCGGCTGGAGGATGCCCGCGCGCACCCCGTAGGCGATGCGGTGGGTGATGGCGCGGGTCTTGCCCGTACCGGCGCCGGCCAGCACGCACACCGGCCCGTGGAGGGCGGTGGCGACCTCGCGCTGCTCCGGGTCCAGCCCGGCGAGCACGGCGTCGGCGCCCTCGGGCACGGCCGGGTACTCCGACGGCGCCGCGGGGCCCGGGAAGAGCGGGGAGGGAGTGGCTGGTGTCGCTGGTGTCACCCCGCCATGCTGCCAGGTTCCCCGGAGCGGCCGGGGGGTTGTCCACAGCCGGGCCCCTCCGGTCGTACCGGTCCCCCGGCCGATGCACCGGTCGCGCCCCGGTCGCTGCCCCGGCGGGCTGGGGTCCGGTCCGGACGCCACAGCTTTACGCTGCACGGGCCAACGGCCCTCACGGGGCGCTGTTCGCGGGGGTGGTTCGCGGAGGTGGTGCACGGAGCCGGGAGCGGGCCCGGGCGCACGGGCGGAGGAGGCGTCCGGTGAGGGGCGGATCACGGACGGACGGGACGCGGCCCGGGAATGGTCGCGCACGTCGGCACGTTGCCTCCCCGTAACCAGGCGACAGCGAAGGAGCCGTAATCCATGACCGGCACGACGGGCACTGTGACGATGTACAGCACCACCTGGTGCGGCTACTGCCGCCGGCTGAAGAGCCAGATGGAGCGCGAGGGCATCGCGTACACCGAGGTCAACATCGAGAAGGACCCGGAGTCGGCGCAGTTCGTGGAGAAGGTGAACAACGGCAACCAGCTGGTGCCGACCGTGCTGTTCCCGGACGGCTCCGCGCTGCCCAACCCCTCGCTGGCCCAGGTGAAGGCCAAGCTCGGCGTCTGACGGCGCTGCGGGAGTGCGGGGCGCGCGTGCCCCGGCCCGGCCCGGCGCCCGCTCCCGCCGCCTCCGTACCGTCCGCTGCCCGCGGCACCCGCCTCAGCGCGGAAAGCCCGCGGGCAGCGGCTTGCCGTACCAGATTTCGATCAGCCGGGCGGCGATGGAAATGCCCGTCGGCGGCAGCACCTCGCCGGACTCGAAGGCCGCCCCCAGCTCCTCCCGGGAGAACCAGCGCGCCTCGTGGAGCTCCTCGCCGTCCACCGTGATGTGCGGCGACGTGGCGCGGGCCAGGAAGCCGAGCATCAGGCTCGACGGGAACGGCCAGGGCTGGCTCGCCACGTAGCGGACCTCGCCGACCGCGACCCCGGCCTCCTCCGCCACCTCCCGGACCACGGCCTGCTCGATCGACTCCCCCGGCTCGACGAAGCCGGCCAGGGTGGAGAACCGCCCGGCGGGCCAGTGCACCTGACGGCCGAGCAGCGCGCGGTCCCGGTCATCGGTCACCAGCATGATCACGGCCGGGTCGGTGCGCGGATAGTGCTCCGCGCCGCAGGCCGGGCAGCGGCGCACATGGCCCGCGGCCGCTATGACGGTGCGCTCCCCGCACCGGGAGCAGAAGCGGTGCAGCCGCTGCCAGTTCTCCAGGGCGACGGCGTGGGCCATCAGGGCCGCGTCGCGCGCGGAGAGCAGCACCCCCGCCTCCCGCAGGCCGGCCGGGCGGGCGGACTGGTCCATCCGGCCCGGCAGGGCGTCCTTCTGCAGCGCGAAGTAGCGCACGCCCTCCTCGTCCGTGCCGAGGAAGTAACGGTGGGTCTCGGTGACCGGGGCCTCGAACGCGGGAGTCATCACCAGCTCGGTGCGCCCGTCGGGGGTGTCGTCGATCAGCGCCTGCCCCCCGGAGACGACGAAGACCCGCGTCGTCGGATGGCTCCACGCCGCGGCGAGCCACGCTTCGTCGAAGCGGTGGTGCGCGGCCCGGTCGATGCCGCCCGGGGCCGTGAGGGGATGTCCGGGGCGTCGGGGCGGTCGGTCGAGATGATCACGGCTGCTTCTTCCTGCTCCCCGGGGATGACGGTGCGGACGGGTGCGGACGGGTGTGAGCCGGCGGCGGGGAGCCGGGTGCGGGCACGGACCGGCCACCGGAGCCGTGGGCGGCCGGCCGCTCCGCCGCCGGGAGCCGGTGTTCTCCCTCTGCCGCACGGGCGGACGCCGGCGTGTGCCGCGCGGTGACGGGCCGGGGACCGGCCGGACGCGGCCCCGGCCCGGCAGGCGGGACGGGTCCGCCGGCGCGGCACGGCGCGGGCGCCGGGCGGGGCGGGCGGCTGCCGCCCGGGAGCGGGTGCGCGGCGCCCCGTCGCGGCCGCCGGACATGGCCGCGCGGTGCCCGGACGGTGCACGGACCGGGGGCACGGACGGCGCTGTCCGGGGTGACGCTCATGGTTCCGAGCCTATCCGGCCGGGCGGCGGCGGACTCCGGGCGGGCCGCGCGGCGGTCTGCTCGCGGAGGGAGGCGGGCGGGGACGGACGGCCGCCGCCGGCGGTCAGGATCCGGCGGTCAGGATCCGGCGGTCAGGGCCCGGCGTCGCCGCCGTCGGCTGTCCCGGCGCCCCCACCGCTGTCCGCACGGTCCTCACCCGCGCCGCCGCGGTCGCCCCTGCCGGGGTCGTGGCCGTCGCCGTCTCCGTCTCCTTCGCCGTTGCCGTTGCCGTCACTGCCGCTCCGGCCCAGGAGGATGTCCTCCAGGGCCCTCCGGTCCGGCATGTTCCGGGGCCGGACCACCTCGCCGCTGCGGACGTACAGGAACGCCGCCGTGACCGACGACAGCGGAACCCCCGTCTGCTCGGCCCAGGCGAGCCGGTAGACGGCGAGCTGGAGCGGGTCGGCGGAGTGGGAGCGGCCGGTCTTCCAGTCCACGATCTCGAACACGTCTCCGTCCGGGCCGCGCTCCCGGTACACCGCGTCGATGCGGCCCCGGATGACCCGGCCCGCGAGCGTGATCTGGACCGGTGCCTCGACGCGGAACGGCGTGCGGCGCGCGTAGGGAGTGCGGCCGAACGCCTCCTTCAGCGCCGCCAGATCGCGCTCGTCCGCGATCTCCTGCCCCGCCGCGCCCTCGTCGTCGAAGCCGCCGGGGAGCTCCTCCGGCCCGAGCAGGGGCAGCGGCAGTTCCTCGAACCGCGACTCGACCCAGGCGTGGAAACGGGTGCCCCGGCGGGCGGCGGGCTGCGGCGGGCGCGGCATCGGCCGGGCCAGCTCGCGCGCGAAGCCGCCCGGGTCCGCGGCGAGACGCAGCAGCTGGGAGGTGCTCAGCGTGCGGGGAACGGGCACCTCGCGCACGGCCTCGCGGGCGCGGCGCAGCTCGCCCGCGAGCGCTTCCAGATCCCGGTCCCACGACGCCACGGTGCGGGCCTCCTCGGGGACGAGCGGGCCGGCGGCGGGCTCCGCGTCCGGGTCCGTCTCCGCGGTGTGCTCACGTCCGCCTGGAGCGCGGGTCTGGGCCGGGACGGCACCGGGGCCGCCGCGGTGCGGAGGGTCGGAGCCGGGCTCCGTGGTGTCCGGCTCACGCGGGTGCTCCCCGGCTCCGTCGCGCTCCCGCGCGGGGTCGGGTACGGCGCCGTGGGCCTCGGCAACGCCGAGGGCTCCGTCGCGGGCAGCACTGTCGGCGGCGCCGTCGGCGTGGGGCGGGGCGGGGTCCCCGTCCCGCCCCGGGATCCGCGACGACGGGCCCGGCCCGTCCCCGGCCGCCGCGTGTTCGGGCACGCCACCGGGGCGCCGCCCGTCCGTGTGCTCGGTGGCGGCGCCGGCCCGCCCGGCCCCGTGACCGGACGCGGCGGATTCGGGCTCCGCCACCCCGCCGTCCACCGCGCCGTCCACCGTCCCGTGCTCCGGCCGGTCCGGTGGCGCGGGCCGTGCGGGTGCACCGCTGCCGGGGATGAACGGATCGTTCCCGTCCTCGTCCTCCGGCGGGGGCGGCCAGTCCGGATCCTGGGGCGGCTCCGTGTCCCAGAGCTCCGGTCCCCAGAGCAGGTCCGGGGGGACCTCCGCACCCGGCGCAGCGGCATCCGGCACCTCCGCACCGGTCGCTTCGCCGCCGGTCCCCGCCGCGTTCCCCGGCTCCGCGTACCGCTCCACCCCGACGGCGTCCGCCGGATGCGGCAGGGCCTCGGTGCCGGGCGCGCCGAATCCGGCAGGACCGGCGTCCGCCGCCCCCGGCAGCCCGCGCTCTCCCGGGGCGATCCGGTCCAGGTGGGCCATGACGCGCTCCGCCGCCCTCCGGCGCAGCGCCAGCGCCGCCGGGTCGAGCGGCAGCGGCCAGGGCTGCTCCTCGGCGGCCTCCCGCAGGGCCGGGTTCTCCTCGCCCTCCGCGGGCGGCTCGGCCCAGGCGTCGATCTCCCCGTGCCCCGCCTCGCAGTGCCCCCGCAGCTCTTCGAGGAACGCGGAGGGGCCGCGGGGCCGCTTCTGCGACGGCCCCCACCAGTGGCCCGAGGCGAGCAGCAGCGACCGCGGGCGGGTGAACGTCACATAGCCGAGCCGCAGTTCCTCGGTCGCCTGGTGTTCCTTCATCGCGGCCCGGAAGGCGTTGATCCCCTCCCCCGTCCACGCGGTGACATCCGGCAGGGTGTCGGCGTCACCGCGCAGGGCGTGCGGCACGACCTTGGCCCGGGAGGTCCAGGAGTCGCGCGGCTGTGCGCTGGGGAACTGCTTGGCGACCAGGCCAGGTACGGCGACGACGTCCCACTCCAGCCCCTTGGACTTGTGCGCGGTGAGGACCTTGACCGTGTTGTCCCCGCCGGGCAGGGCGTTGTCGAGTCCCTTCTCGTGCTGCACGGCGGTGCGCAGGAAGCCGAGGAAGGCCAGCAGGCCGGCCTCTCCGTCGAGCGCGGCGAAGGAGGCGGCGACGTCCAGGAAGTTGCCGAGCGTCTCGCGGCGGCGGGCGGCGAGCGCGTGCGGCGAGGCGGAGAGCTCGACCTCCAGGCCGGTGGTGGCGAGCACCCGGTGGAGGACGTCCATCAGCGGATCGGCGAGCGAGCGCCGCAGCTCGCGCAGCTCGGCCGCGAACCGGGCGAACCGGACCCGGGCCGCGGCGGAGAACGGCAGCCCGTCGTCGGAGCGTTCGGGTCGGCCGGACGGGCCGGAGCGTCCCGCCCCGTCCGGGACGAGGAAGGTGTCGAGGGCGTCGGCGAGCGAGACCGTCTCGGCGGGGTCGGTGCCCTCGACGGCCTCGGCCAGCCGCCGGTCCGGGTCGTCACCGGCGTCGCCGTCCGGCCGGGAGCGGACGAGGAGACGGGCGCGGCGGCCGAGCAGTGCCAGGTCGCGCGGGCCGATCCGCCAGCGCGGTCCGGTCAGCAGCCGGACCAGCGCGGCGTTGGCCGTCGGGTCCTGCAGCACCTCGCAGACGGCGACCAGGTCGGCGACCTCGGGCAGGTGCAGCAGCCCGGAGAGGCCGACGACCTCCACCGGGACGTCCCGTTCGACGAGCGCGCCCTGAATGCGGGCGAAGTCGCCGGCCGTGCGGCAGAGCACGGCGATCTCGCCCGGCGGGGTGCCGGTGCGGACCAGGTGGGCGAGGGAGTCGGCCAGCCAGGCCAGTTCCTCGGCGTGGGTCGGGAGCAGCGCGCAGCGCACGCTGCCGTCCCGCTCGGCTCCGGGCGCGGGGCGCAGCGCCTCGACGCCCTCGTGCATCTCGCGCAGGGGGGCGGCGAGCCGGTTGGCGAGGTCGAGGAGGCGGCCGCCGCTGCGGCGGTTCTCGCTGAGCGCCTGGCGGCGGGCGGGGCGGCCGGACGCGTCCGGGAAGTGCCGGGGGAAGTCGTCGAGGTTGGCGACGGACGCGCCGCGCCAGCCGTAGATGGCCTGGCAGGGATCGCCGACCGCGGTGACGGCGTGGCCGGTGCCGCCGCCGAACAGCCCGGAGAGCAGGATGCGCTGGGCCACGGAGGTGTCCTGGTACTCGTCCAGGAGAACGACCTCGAACTGCTCGCGGAGGATGCGGCCGACCTCGGGGCGGGTGCGGGCGAGGGTCGCGGAGAACGCGATCTGGTCGCCGAAGTCCAGCAGGTCGCGGTGGCGCTTCTCCTCGCGGTAGGCGCTCACGAGTTCGAGGAGTTCCAGCCGGGCGCGGGCGGCTTCGGGGACCTTCCGCAGCTCGGCGTTGCTCAGCCGGGCACCGTCCAGCTCGCGCAGCAGCGCGGTGTCGTGCGCGCGCAGCCGTTCCGGCTCCACGAGGTGCTCGGCGAGTTCCGCGTCCAGCGCGAGCAGATCCTCGACCAGGGCGGGGAGGGACTTGGTGAGGGCCGGGTACGGGCCGGGGCGGTGCGGAGCACGCGCGCGGCGAGCTGGAAGCGGGTGGCGTCGGCGAGCAGCCGGGCGGTGGGTTCGAGCCCGATGCGCAGACCGTGCTCCTTGAGGAGCTGCCCGGCGAACGCGTGGTAGGTGGAGATCTGCGGTTCACCGGACGGCTCGTCGCCGGACGGGGCTCCGGAGGGGCCGGGCTCGCCACCGGCCCGGGCGCGCTCCCGCCCCTCGCCGCGCGGCCGCGGCAGCGCTCCGGGACCGGGGCCGGGGTCCGGGTCGGTGATCCCGGCGGCCGCGAGGGCCTTGCGGACCCGCTCGGTGAGTTCTCCGGCCGCCTTGTTGGTGAAGGTCAGGCCCAGCACCCGTTCCGGCGCGACCTGTCCGGTGCCGACCAGCCAGACGACGCGTGCGGCCATCACCGTGGTCTTCCCCGAGCCGGCTCCGGCCACGATCACCTGCGGGGCGGGCGGCGCCGTGATGCAGGCCGTCTGCTCCGGGGTGAAGGGGATGCCGAGGAGCTCCTTGAGCTGCTCGGGGTCGGTGATGCGTGCTGCCACCCGAGTGAGGCTAGCGGTGCCCGCCGACAGCCGTGGCCGCGGCGGCGTCCGCGGCGGGCCCGGAGCCCTGGTGCCCGAGGGGCGGAGGGCGGAAGGGCCGGGGCCGGGACTCCGGAGACGGCCCGCGCCGGCTCCCGCAGCCTAGCCGTCGCGGGCGGGCCCCGGCCGCCGTTTCCGCGGTACCGGCCTCAGTCCACGACGTGCCGGCCCTCGGGCCGGGCGGAGCAGGAGTTCTGGAAGGCGCAGTGCCCGCAGTGCTGCCCGGTGCTGGGGGTGAAGCGCTCGTCCAGGACCCGGCCGGCCGCGTCGGCGAGCAGCCCGCTCACCCACTCCGCCGGTTCGCCGGCCTCCGTCACCGGCGGCTCCTGCGCCTGGACGGCGGGCAGGGCGTCACCCCCCTCCTTCTTGGGCGCCCCCAGCCGCAGATGGACGAGCTCGGCGCCGCCCGCCTCGGGGGTGCGCCCCCCGAAGACCTCGTCCAGCGCACCCTCGCGCACCGCGAGCTGATAGACGGCCAGCTGCGGATGGCGGGCGACCTCCGGGCCGGCCGGCTTGGACTTGCCGGTCTTGAAGTCGACGACGTAGGCGCGTCCCTCGGCGTCCGCCTCGACCCGGTCCATGCTGCCCCGGATGCGGACGGCGTGGTCGCCCGCCTCCAGCGTCACGTCGAAGTCGTGTTCGCCCGCGACCGGGGTGCGGGCGCCCCGGTCCAGGACGTGCCAGCTGAGGAAGCGCTCCAGCGCCGCACGCGCGTTCTCCTTCTCCTGGCGGGACTTCCAGGGGGCGTCGAAGGCGAGGGAGTCCCAGACGGAGTCCAGCCGCTCCATGAGGACGTCCAGATCGGCGGGGGTGCGGCCGGAGGCCACCTCGTCGGCGAGCACATGGACGACGTTGCCGAAGCCCTGCGCGGCGGTCGACGGCTTGTCCGCCCTGACCTCCCGCCCCAGGAACCACTGGAGAGAACAGGTGTTCACCAGTTGGTCGAGCGCGCTGCCGGAGAGGGCGACGGGCTGGTCCCGGTCGCGCAGCGGGACCCGGTTGTGCGTCGGCTCGTACAGGCCCCACCAGCGGGTGGGGTCCGCGGTGGGCACGAGCGGGCGGCCGTCCTCGTCCCGCAGCGCGGCCAGCCGGGCCAGCCGCTCGGCCGCCGCCTCGCGCAGAGCCGGTGAGGCGGCGGGATCGACGGTGGTGGCCCGCAGCTCGGCGACGAGCGCGGCCACGGACAGCGGGCGCCGCGGGCGCTGGGTGACGTCGACCGGGTCCGTGCCGAGTTCGGTGAGGAAGCGGGAGGGCTGGTCGCCGTCGTCCGCGGGCGCCTTGACGGCGGTGACGACGAGCCGCTCGCGGGCCCGTGTCGCGGCGACGTAGAACAGCCGCCGCTCCTCCGCGAGCAGGGCGCCGGGGGTGAGCGGTTCGGCGATGCCGTCCCGGCCGATCCGGTCGGCCTCCAGCAGGGAGCCGCGGCGGCGCAGATCGGGCCAGAGCCCCTCCTGCACCCCGGCGACGATCACCAGGTGCCACTCCAGGCCCTTGGCCCGGTGCGCCGTCATCAGCCGGACGGCGTCGGGCCGGACGGTGCGGCCGGAGAGCGTGTCGGCGGCGATGTCCTGGGCGTCCAGCTCCTCCAGGAAGTTGAGGGCGCCCCGGCCGCCGATGCGCTCCTCGGCGCGCGCGGCGGTCTCGAACAGCGCGCAGACGGCGTCCAGATCGCGGTCCGCGTTGCGCCCGGCCGCGCCGCCGCGCAGGGCGGCCCGCTCCAGCCGCGACGGCCAGGGGGTGCCGTCCCACAGCTCCCAGAGCGCCTGTTCGGCGGTGCCGCCGCCGGCCAGCAGTTCGCGCGCCTTGCGCAGCAGCGTGCCGAGCCGCTGCGCGCCCCGCGCGTACGCCGGGTCGTGCGCGACGAGCCGCTCCGGTTCGGCGAGGGCCTCGGCGAGCAGGACGTCGGACGGGCGCGGCAGCGGGTTGCCCGCCGCCCGCTCCTCCTCGCGCAGGGCCCGGCCGAGCCGCCGGAGGTCCGTGCTGTCCATGCCGCCCAGCGGGGAGGTGAGCAGGGTGAGGGCGGTCTCGGTGTCGAGCCGGGCGGCCCACGGCTCGGGCTGGAATCCCGGCTCCGGTTCCGGGCCGGCCCCGGCCCGGGCCCCGGCCTCCGGCTCCGCCGGGGCCTGCCCGGCTTCCGTCCGGGCTCCCGCTCCGTCCTCCGCCCCGGCTCCGTCCTCCGCCCCGGCCGCGACGCCGTCGGCCGGCCCGCGGTCCGCGAGGTCCCGCCGGCCGGGGAGCGCGGCCGTGGCCGCCGCGCGCAGCGCCGTCAGCAGCGGTGCCACCGCCGGCTCGTGGCGCAGCGGCAGATCGTCGCCGTCGACCTCCACCGGGACGCCTGCCGAGGTGAGCGCCCGGCGCACGCCCGGAATGGAGCGCCCTCCGGCGCGCACCAGGACGGCCATGTCGCTCCACCGCACGCCGTCCTCCAGGTGTGCGCGGCGCAGGATGTCGGCGATGTTGTCCAGCTCGGCGCCCGCCGTCGGATAGGTGAAGACCTCGGCCCGGCCGCCGTCCCGTACCGGTGCGAGCTCCCGGTGGGCGCGGACGACGTCGGCGGGCAGCCGGGGCAGCGGCATCCGGCGGGTGACGAGGCGGCTCGCCGCGAGCAGGGCGGCACCGGACCGCCGGGAGGTGCGCAGCACGCGCACCGGCGCGGGCCGGCCGTCGGCCCGCGGGAAGGCGTGCGGGAAGCCGAGGATGCCGTTCACGTCGGCGCCGCGGAAGGCGTAGATGGACTGGTCAGGGTCGCCGAAGGCGACCAGGGAGCGGCCCCGGCCCGCCAGCGCGTGCAACAGCCGGACCTGCGCCGCGTCGGTGTCCTGGTACTCGTCGACCAGCACCACGTCGTAGCGTCCGGCGATCTCGGCGGCGACCTCGGGGCGTTCGGCGAGCAGCACGGCCCGGTGCACCAGTTCGGCGTAGTCGAGCACGCCCTGCGCGTCGAGGACGTCGAGGTACTCCGCGAGGAAGGAGGCCGCGGCGCTCCAGTCGGGCCGTCCGGTCCGGGCCGCGAAGGCGCCCAGCGCACCGGGGCCCAGGCCGAGTTCCCGGCTGCGCGCCAGGACGGCGCGGACCTCGTCGGCGAAGCCGCGGGTGGTCAGGCAGGCGCGGAGGTCGTCCGGCCAGCGCACCGCGCCGCGCCCCCCGCGCTCCAGCTCGGTCTGCCCGGCGAGGAGCTCGCGGACGACGACGTCCTGCTCGGGTCCGGACAGCAGCCGCAGGGGATCGGCGAAGAGATCGGCGTCCTGGTGCGCCCGCACCAGCGCGTAACAGTACGAGTGGAAGGTGGTGGCCTGCGGTCCGCCGCCGCCGAGCCGGGCGGCCATCCGGTCGCGCAGTTCGACGGCGGCCTTGCGGCTGAAGGTGAGGACGAGGATGCGCGCCGGGTCGGTGCCGCGGCGCACCCGCTCGGCGACGGTCTCCACGAGGGTGGTGGTCTTGCCGGTGCCGGGCCCGGCGAGCACGAGCAGCGGTCCCCCGCCGTGCTCAACCACGGCGCGCTGGTCCGCGTCCAGGACAGGAGGGGCCACCGGCCCGGGCGGGGTCCGCACGAGCCGGTACGGACCCGCCGGCTGCTGCCGTACCCGCGGGTGCGGGGAGAGGGACGGGAGGGAGGTGCTCACGTGGGTCGCCGGTCCTGGTGGGTGTGCTGGTCGCCGTGTGCCGGGGGGTGCCCGGTGACGGCCGGGTGTGACGGTGGTGCGCGGGTGCCGCCCGTCCGCGGCGGCGGGGGCGCCCCGCTCATGGAAGCACGGGGCGCCGTGCGGCACACCGGTCCGTCCGGGGCCCGGGGAGAACGCGCGGGCGCTTCACGGGGAAGACCCGCGGGCGTTTCACGGGCTGGATGACGGATGCTGTCCGATGTGACTCCTCGCCCCGGCACCGCGCTCCGCGCCGCCCCCCGCACCGCGCGGCGCGGCGCCGTCCCCCGCGGCCGCGCCGGTACCGCCGTCCCAGCGGGCGGCCGCCAGGTCGATTCTCGGGGTCCGGCCGGAGCCGCCCCGGGGCTGCCGCAGGGGGGTGCCCTCGGCGCGGTAGTGGGCGAGGGCCCGTCTCTCGTGCCCGGGCAGCAGCGCTCCGTCGGCGCGCACCACGCGCCACCACGGGACGGCGCCGCCGTAGAGCGCCATGACGCGGCCCACCTGCCGGGGACCGGACTCGCCGAGCCACTCGGCCACGTCGCCGTACGTCATCACGCGGCCGGGCGGGATCAGTTCGGCCGTCGCCAGCACCCGCTCCGCGTACTCGGGCAGGTCCCCCGGTCCGTCCGGGGTGCTCTCTCCACTCATCCGGCCCATCCTGCACCACGGCGCCGACACCGTCCCGGTGCGGCCGCCGGCCGGGTCCCGGGCGGCGCGCCGAGGGGCGTGCGTGGGATTTCCCACGCCTCCGAAATGCGCCCTCCTGCCCCTCGATCGGGCGCAACCGTGACACCATCTTTCGGGCGGTGACTGGTGATACGAGACCAAGAAGAGACGGCAGAGCAGCGGAACGGCCGCGGCCCCGAGGGGGCCGGCAGCTCCGCCGCGCCGCCGCGCCCGGACGTCCCCGCCGGTCACACCGCCGCCGACGGCGCCTTCCCGGCCGACGGCTCCTCCGGTGACCCCTCCTCCGACGGCTCCTCCGGTGACACAGCGGCCGGCCGCGAGCGCGCCGACTCCGGCGCCACCCCCGCGGGGCGGCGCGCCGAGGAGCACACCGACCCCGTCTCCGGGGACGAGCCGCTGCTGCCCGCCCGCGTGCACCGCCCGCCCGACCTCGTACGGCTGCTGGTCGGCGTGCTCGGCATCGCCGTGGTCCTGGCCGTCGCCGCCTTCGCGCACGGGACGACCGAGGGTCTGGAGAAGGACATCGGCAAGGGCACCGGCCAGGCGCCCACCCTCCTGATCAACTTCGCCGGTCTGGCCTCCAGCGTCGCCGTGCTGATCGTGCCGGTGGCCTTCGCCATCGAACGGCTCGCCAAGCGCGACGGGCTGCG
Organism: Streptomyces sp. MNU89; assembly: GCF_020982505.1. NCBI lineage: Bacteria > Bacillati > Actinomycetota > Actinomycetes > Kitasatosporales > Streptomycetaceae > Streptomyces > Streptomyces sp. MNU89. Next base: position 2,552,758 of record NZ_JAJKLL010000001.1, read on the forward strand.
CATCGCCGACGGCGTGCTGGCGGCCGTCCTGGCCCACGGCCTCGCGCTCCTCACCGACCTGTGGGTGGCCGAGTCGGCCCCCGGCTCCATCCGCGACGCGCTCACCCAGCAGGCACCCAACGGTGATGTGACCGACCCGGTGCACGGCTATCTGGCGCCCGTCATCGCCTATATGACGGCGGTCGGGATGGCCCGGCGGCCCCGCTGGCGGGTGGTCCTCTGGTTCGTCCTGCTGCTCGACTCGCTGGCGGTGCTCGTCGGCGGCTTCTCGACCCCGTTCTCGATCGTCGTCACCGTGCTGCTGGGCTGGACCGTCGCCTACGGCACGCTCTACGCCGTCGGTTCGCCGAACGTACGGCCGACCGGGCAGACGCTGCTGGCCGGTCTGCGCCGCGTCGGCTTCACCCCCGTCCGCGCCCTGCGCACCGAGGACGACCAGGAGGCGGAGCGGCAGGACCGCGGCCGCAGCTACCTCGTCACCCTGGAGGACGGCCCGCCCCTCGACGTCACCGTCGTCGACCGCGAACAGCAGGCGCAGGGCTTCTTCTACCGGGTCTGGCGCCGGATGGCCCTGCGCGGCATCACCCAGCGCCGCAGCCTCCAGTCGCTCCGCCAGGCACTGGAGCAGGAGGCGCTGCTCGCCTACGCCGCCATCGCGGCCGGCGCCAACGCGCCCCGGCTGATCGCCACCTCGGAGCTCGGCCCGGACGCCGTGATGCTCGTCTACGAGCACACCGGCGGCCGCAGCCTGGACTCCCTGCCCGAGGACGAGATCACCGACGATCTGCTCCACGGCGCCTGGCACCAGGTGCGCGCACTCCAGTCACGGCGGATCGCCCACCGCAGACTCGTCGGCGACGCGATCCTGGTGGACCGCTCGGGCGGGGTGGTCCTCACCGACCTGCGCGGCGGCGAGATCGCCGCGAGCGACCTGGTGCTCCGCATGGACGTGGCCCAGCTGCTGACCACGCTCGGGCTGCGGGTGGGTGCCGAGCGGTCGGTGAGCGCCGCGGTCGCCGTCCTCGGCCCGGACGCCGTCGCCGACAGCCTGCCGCTGCTCCAGCCGATCGCCCTCAGCCGCGCCACCCGCGCCGAACTCCGCAGACGCGCCAAGGACCGGGCGCAGCGGGAGCGGGAGGCGGCAGTGGAGGCGTCCCGGGCCCGGCACGCCGCCGCCCACGGCCCGTCCTCGCTGCTGCCGGACCGCAAGGCCGTACGCGCCGAGAAGCGGGCCGTGGACGAGGCGATCGAGGAGGCCCGCGAGGAGGACCTGCTGGCCCAGATCCGGCGGCAGGTCCTGCTGATCCGCCCGCAGGCCCCGGTCGAGCCGGCCCGGCTGGAACGGATCCGGCCGCGCACCCTCGTCACCTTCATCGCGGGCGCCTTCGCCGCGTACTTCCTGCTCTCCCAGCTCACCCATGTGAGCTTCCGGGACGTCGTCGCCGAGGCCCGCTGGGGCTGGGTGGCGGCGGCCCTCCTCTTCGCGGCGCTCAGCTACCTCGGCGCCACCCTGAACCTCCTCGGCTTCGTCTCGGAGAAGGTGCCCTTCATCCGGACGGTGATGGCCCAGGTCGCCGGCTCCTTCGTGAAGCTGGTCGCCCCGGCCGCCGTCGGCGGGGTGGCGCTCAACACCCGCTTCCTGCAGCGGGCGGGGGTGCGCCCGGGGCTCGCGGTGGCGAGCGTCGGCGCCTCGCAGCTCGTCGGCCTCGGCCTGCACATCCTGCTGCTGGCCACCTTCGGCTATCTCACCGGCACGGAGCGCACTCCGTCGCTCTCGCCCTCCCGCACGGTGATCGCCGGACTGCTGACGGCGGCGGTGCTGACGCTGATCGTCACGGCGGTGCCCGTGCTGCGGAAGTTCGTCTCCACCCGGGTGCGGTCGCTCTTCGCCGGGGTGGTGCCGCGGATGCTCGACATCATGCAGCGTCCGCAGAAGCTGCTCACCGGGATCGGCGGCACGCTGCTGATGCAGCTCGCGTTCGTCATGTGCCTGGATGCCTCGATCCGGGCGTTCGGCGGCGAGCTGAGCTACGCGAGCATCGCCGTCGTCTTCCTCGCCGGCAACGCGCTCGGCTCGGCGGCCCCGACCCCCGGCGGCGTCGGCGCGGTGGAGGCGGCGCTCACGCTGGGCCTCATCGCGGCCGGCCTGCCGAAGGAGATCGCCACCCCCGCGGTGCTGCTCTTCCGGCTGATGACGTTCTGGCTGCCGGTGCTGCCGGGGTGGTTCGCCTTCACGCAGCTCACCCGCAAGGCCGCCATCTAACGGGCCACCGGCCCGCGGCGGCCCGCAGTCTCCCGGGGCGTGGTTCTCCTCGCCCGCCGGGGCCCGCCCCGTACGGCCGCGTCCTGTTCGCGGTGCCGCAGTTGCCGCACTTCGCCCGACCTCTTCCTTGCATGTGCGAGGAAAACATCCGTACAGTGCCGCACATGCGGTCCTACACCATCGGACGGGCGGCCCGGCTGCTCGGCGTCAGTCCCGACACCGTCCGCCGCTGGGCGGACTCCGGCCGGCTCCCCACCCGCCGGGACGGCGCCGGCAAGCGGCTGATCGAGGGCCCGGATCTGGCCGCCTTCTCCGTCGCCCTGGCCGCCGAGGGCCACCCGGGCGACGGCGAGGAGGAGCCGTACACCACCGCCCGCAACGCCTTCCCCGGGATCATCACCTCGGTGAAGACCGGCGATGTCGCCGCGCAGGTGGAGGTGCAGGCCGGTCCGCACCGCCTGGTGTCCCTGCTGACCCGGGAGGCGGTGGAGGAACTGGGGCTGGCCGTCGGGATGGAGGCGGTGGCCCGGGTGAAGTCCACCAACGTCCACATCGATCTCGTCTGAGCCGCGGAGCAGCAGCCATGGACCACAGCAGCTTCGCACCCCGCGCGGTGGCCGTGGCGCGGGCCTCGCCGGCCGCCCTCGCGGCCGCTGTGGTGTTCGCCTCCGCCACCGCCTGCGCCCCGGGCTCCGGCTCCGGCGGCACGGAGGCGGACGGCGGTACGACGGAGCTGACGGTCCTGGCCGCCTCCTCGCTCACCGATGTGTCCGCCCGGCTCGCCACCCGCTACGAGCGGACCCACCAGGGAACCTCCGTGCGCCTCTCCTTCGCCGGTTCGCAGGAACTGGTGTCCCAGGTGCGGCAGGGGCTGCCCGCCGACGTGGTCGTCACCGCCGACACCACCACCATGGACGCGGTGGCGGACGACACGGAGACCCCGGCCGTGATCGCCGGCAACGAACTGGTCATCGCCGTGGCCCCGGGGAACCCCGAGAACGTCCGGGACCTCCGCGATCTGGGGCGGGACGGCCTCAAGGTCGTCCTGGCCGCCCCCGAGGTCCCGGTCGGCCGCTACAGCGAGCGGGTCCTGGACGGGGCGGACGTCACCGTCACCCCCGTCTCCCAGGAACCGAGCACCCGAGCGGTCCTGAGCAAGGTCCGGCTCGGGGAGGCCGACGCCGGCCTCGTCTACCGCACCGACGTCATGAGTGCCGGGGACGCGGTCTCGGCCGTGGACCTGCCCGAGGGCCGGAACGCCGCGGTGTCCTATCCCGCCGCCGCGCTCAGCGGCTCCCGCCACCCCGCCGCGGCCGCCGAGTTCGTCCGCTGGCTCCGCTCGCAGCCGGCCCAGCGCCTGCTGCGCGACGCCGGGTTCACCCGGCCGTGAGCCGCACCGGAACCCCCGGGGCGGTCCCCGGGACAACCCCCGGGGAATGCCCGGGACAGCACGGCGGGAGCTCCGGCGGCACCACCGCCCGGCGCGCCCGGCCCGGAGCGCGGAACCGTCTCCGGCGGCCCGGAGGGCGCCCGCCGCTCGCCCTCGCGGTGCCGGCCGCCCTCGCCGTCGCCTTCCTCCTCGTCCCGCTGGCCGGTGTGCTCGCCGGGACACCCTGGACCGGACTGCCGGAGCGGCTGACCCGGCCCGCCGTCCTGGAGGCGCTGACGCTCTCCCTCGCCGTCTCCGGCTGGGCCCTGCTGCTGTCCCTCGTCCTGGGGGTGCCGCTGGCCTGGCTGCTGGCGCGCGTCCGCTTCCCCGGCCGGAGCCTGGTGCGCGTCCTGGTGATGCTGCCGATGGTCCTGCCGCCCACGGTCGCCGGTGTCGCCCTGCTCCAGGGCTACGGACGCCAGGGCCTGCTCGGCGGCCGGCTGGAGGCGTGGACCGGGCTCAGCCTGCCCTTCTCGACCGCCGGGGCCGTCGTGGCGGCGGCCTTCGTCTCCCTCCCATTCCTTGTGATCAGCCTGGAGGGGGCGCTGTCCGGCCTCCATCCGCGCTACGAGGAGACGGCCGCGTCCCTGGGCGCCCCGCCGCTGCGGGTGTTCGCCACCGTGACCGTGCCGATGGTCGCGCCGGGCCTGCTCGCGGGGGCGGCGCTGTGCTGGGCGCGGGCGCTCGGCGAGTTCGGGGCGACGATCACCTTCGCGGGGAACCTCCCCGGGACGACCCAGACCCTGCCCCTCCAGGTCTACCTCCTGCTCCAGGACGACCCCGAGGGCGCGACGGCGGTCTCCCTTCTGCTGCTCGCCATCGCGACGGCCGTGCTGATCGCGCTGCGCGGCCGCTGGCTGACCGGCCGGCGTCCGGCGGTCTCCGCCCCGGCCGGAGCGGACCACTCCGCGCCTCCGCCCGGCGCGGCGGACGGCGGCACGCGTGCCCCCGCGGACGGCGGCGCGGAGGCGGGCACGGACGGCGGTACGCGGAGCGCCCCGGACCCGGACCCGAACCCAAACCCGAACCCGGGCCCGGGCCCGTCCCCGCCCGCCGCGCCGGACGGCGGACTCCCCCTCACCGCGGAGGTCACCGGCTCCACCCGGGTCTCCCTCGGCGTGCCCGCCGGAACGACCGTCGCCGTCGTCGGTCCCAACGGGGCGGGCAAGACGACCCTGCTGCGCGCCCTCCTCGGGCTCACCCCCCGCGCCCGGGCCGAACAGCTGTTCCTCGGCGACCGCGATGTCTCCGCACTCCCCCCGCACCGCCGCGGCGTCGCCTGGGTACCGCAGGACGGCGCCCTCTTCCCGCATCTCTCGGCCCTCGCCAACACCGCCTACGGCGCGCGCGCCCAGGGCGTGAGCCGGGCGGTCGCACGCCGGGAGGCCCAGCGGTGGCTCGACCGGCTCGCTGTGGGCGGGCTGGCGCACCGGCGGCCCGGGGAACTCTCCGGCGGCCAGGCGCAGCGCGTCGCCCTCGCCCGGGCCCTGGCAGCGCGCCCCCGGCTGCTGCTCCTGGACGAGCCGCTCGCCGCGCTCGACCAGACCACCCGGGCCGCGGTGCGCCACACCCTGCGCACCCATCTGGCCGGCTTCCCCGGCGTCTGCCTGATCGTCACGCACGATCCGGTCGAGGCGGTCTCGCTCGCCGGACGGGTGCTCGTCCTGGAGGAGGGCCGGGCCGTGCAGTACGCGGCGCCGGCGGAGGTCTCCCGCCATCCGCGGTCCCCGTGGGTGGCGCGGATGCTCGGCCGGAACGCGTGGCCGGGCACCACCGCGGCGGCGGACGGCGCCGGTGCGGCCGCTGTCCTGCACCTCGACGGCGGCGGACGCCTGGTGGCCGCCGACCCGCTGCCGCCGGCGGGCAGCCGGGCGCTGGCCGTGGTGGGTCCCGAGGCCGTGTCCCTCCACACCCGGCGGCCGTCCGGCAGTCCGCGCAACGTCTGGCGGGGCACGGTACGGGAGATCGGCGCGCAGGGCGGGCGGCTGCGGGTGCTGATCGACGCGGAACCGGACGTCGTCGCCGAGATCACCCCGCAGGCGGCGGCCGATCTGGCACTCGGCGAGGGCTCCCCGGTCTGGGTCGGGGTCAAGGCCACAGAAGTCACTTTCGTCACCCTCTGACAGACCCAGGGCCTACGATGTTGCGTCGTCGTTCCTCTCACGTCGAGCGCCCCCGAGCCGACGGTTGCCAGGCGAAGTGGAGCCCACATGTCCAGAACCGTCCGGGCCGGGGCGCTGGCCGCCGTCGCGCTGCTGCTGGCCGCCACCACGGCCGCGTGCGGGGACAAGGAGAAGGGGAAGGAGAGCGCGCCCGGGAAGGCCGCCGTGTCCGCCTCCCCCGGCACGGACGGCGGGGAACCGCCCTCCCTGCCCGCCGCGTTGACCGGCCAGAAGCCGCGCTGGAAGGAGTGCGAGGCACCGGCCGCGGAGCTCGGCTCCTCGGCCCGGGCCCCCGGGGCCCGCTGGCAGTGCGCCACGGTCGAGGCACCGCTGGACTACGCCGACCCGGACGGCGACACCCTCGGCATCGCCCTGATCCGCGCCCGGGCCACCGACCGCGGGGAGCGGATCGGCTCACTCCTGCTCAACTTCGGCGGCCCCGGCAACTCCGGGGTGGCCAGCCTCCCCGGCTGGGGCACCGTCTTCGACGACCTGAACTCCCGGTACGACCTGGTGGGCTTCGACCCGCGCGGCGTCGCCGGGAGTTCCGGGGTGGTCTGCCGGGACAGCGAGGCGATGGAGGCCGCGGCGTCCCGGCTCGACCACACGCCGGACGACGCGGCGGAGGAGAAGGCGTTCCTGGCCGACGCCAAGGACTTCGCGGCCGGCTGCGAGCGCCGGTCCGGCACGGTGCTGCCCCACGTCGGCACCGAGAGCGCGGCCCGCGACCTGGACCTGCTCCGCGCGGTCCTCGGTGACGACAAGCTCCACTACCTCGGCTTCTCCTACGGAACCCGGCTCGGCGCCGTCTACGCCCACCTCTTCCCGCGGCGGGTGGGGCGGCTGGTGCTCGACGCGGTGAGCGACCCCTCCGCGGACGACGTGCGGCACGCGCGCAACCAGACCACCGGCTTCCAGCGGGCGCTGGACAACTACCTCGCCGACTGCGCCGCACAGGGCGCGGCCTGCCCGGCCGGCAGCGATCCGGCGGCCGGTGCCGAGAAGATCGCCGGACTGCTGCGCCGGCTGGACCGCGATCCGCTCCCGGCCTCCGGCGGACGCGAGCTGACCGAGTCCCTGGCCCGCACCGGCATCGTCCGCGCCCTCTACACCGAGCAGTTGTGGGAACAGCTGACCGGCGCCCTGCGGGAAGCGTTCGAAGCGGGCACCGGCAGCCGGCTGCTCACCCTGGCCGACGCCTACAACGACCGGGACGAGAACGGCCGGTACAGCAGCCAGAGCCACTCCCAGCGGGCCATATCCTGCGCCGACTCCGCCGACCGGATGAGTCTCGGCGAGGCCCGGGAACTCCTGCCGGAGTTCCGCGAACTCTCCCCGGTCTTCGGGGAGTTCCTGGCCTGGGACCTGGCCGGCTGGTGCGCCGGCTGGCCGGTGCGGGAGGACGCGGGCCGCCCGGAGGTGAGCGCGGAGGGCGCCGATCCGATCCTGGTGGTCGGCACCACCGGCGACCCGGCGACGCCCTACGAGGGCGCGAAGATCATGGCCGACGGGCTCGGCGAGGGCGTGGGCATCCATCTGACGTACGAGGGCGAGGGCCACGGCGCGTACAGCTCGGGGAACGCCTGTATGAAGGAGACCGTCGACGCCTACTTCCTCGACGGCGAGGTCCCCGAGGACGGCACGACCTGCTCCTGAGCCCCGCGCGCCGGACGGGCCCGGGGCCCGGACGGCGCCCCCGGACACGCGGGAAGGCCCCTCGCGCATCGCTCGGTGCGCGAGGGGCCTTCCGCGGACCCGTGCCGGCCGGACCGCCGGCACCGCCGGTCAGTAGACCGGCTTGTCCGGCTCTATCTGGTGGACCCAGCCGATCACGCCGCCGCCGACGTGAACGGCGTCCGAGAAGCCCGCGTTCTTCAGGACCGCGAGGACTTCCGCGGAGCGGACACCCGTCTTGCAGTGCAAGACGATCTTCCGGTCCTGGGGCAGGTCCTGAAGAGCGGTGCCCATCAGGAACTCGTTCTTGGGGATCAGCCGCGCGCCGGGGATCGAGACGATCTCGTACTCGTTGGGCTCCCGGACGTCGATGATGTCGATCTTCTCATCGCTGTCGATCCACTCCTTGAGCTGCGCCGGAGTGATCGTGGAGCCCGCCGCCGCCTCCTGGGCCTCCTCGGAGACGACACCGCAGAAGGCCTCGTAGTCGATGAGCTCGGTGACGGTCGGGTTCTCGCCGCAGACCGCGCAGTTCGGGTCCTTGCGGACCTTGACCTGCCGGTACGTCATCTCCAGGGCGTCGTAGATCATCAGCCGGCCGAGCAGCGGCTCGCCGATGCCGGCCAGCAGCTTGATCGCCTCGGTGGTCTGGATCGACCCGATCGACGCGCAGAGCACGCCGAGCACGCCGCCCTCGGCGCAGGACGGGACCATGCCCGGCGGCGGGGGCTCCGGGTAGAGGCAGCGGTAGCACGGCCCGTGCTCGCTCCAGAAGACCGAGGCCTGGCCGTCGAAGCGGTAGATCGAACCCCAGACGTACGGCTTGTTCAGCAGCACGCAGGCGTCGTTCACCAGATAGCGGGTGGCGAAGTTGTCCGTGCCGTCCACGATCAGGTCGTACTCGGCGAAGATCTCCATCACATTGGAGCTGTCCAGCCGCTCCGCGTGGATCCGGACATCGACGTAGGGGTTGATGCCCAGGATGGTGTCCCGGGCGGACTCCGCCTTGGGCCGGCCGATGTCGGCCTGGCTGTGGATGACCTGGCGCTGCAGGTTGGACTCGTCCACCTCGTCGAACTCGACGATGCCGAGGGTTCCCACGCCCGCGGCGGCGAGGTACATCAGGGTCGGCGAGCCCAGCCCTCCGGCCCCGACGGCCAGCACCTTGGCGTTCTTGAGCCGCTTCTGCCCGTCCATCCCGACGTCCGGGATGATCAGGTGGCGGGAGTACCTGCGGACCTCGTCGACGGTGAGCTCGGCGGCCGGCTCGACCAGGGGTGGCAGCGACACGGGGACTCCGTTGGTCGTTAAGAGGACAGTTGGTTCTCTCCGTAACACTGCCACGCCCCTTCTCATTCCGAGACACGCGTTCCGATCCGCGAGACGAATTCGTCCCAGTACCCGGGCAGCGTTTCCCAGGGGCACCCGCCGTCGCCGCGGTCGGTCCGGTCCGTGAAGTAGACGGTCCCGGCCCCCAGCCAACGGGCGGTCCGCAGCGCCTGTTCCAGATGGCCGCGCGGCAGGCAGTGGACCAGGTGGCAGAACCGCTCCGGAGGGTACTCCGCCGTCCACTCCGGCGCCTGTGACCAGCGGTACTCCGCCCACGGCCCGGCGAAGGTCACCAGCTGGCAGCCCGGGATCTCCGCGAAGCCGGGGTCCGGGTGCAGCCCGTGCTCCAGCACCAGATGCGCGTCCTGCCGCAGCGCCAGCAGGGCGTCCGCGAGGCGGCGGACCCCGTCGAGGGCGGCGTACAGGCCCGGGCAGCGGCGCAGATAGAAGCCGTCCGTCCGGTACCACTCGGTGAAACGCCGCGCGTCCCGGACGATCTCGCCGAACGGCCGGGTGCCGTGGCCCAGGTCCAGCAGGCCGAGGACCCGCACCCCGCCGTTCCGCAGCCGTCCGGCCGCCTCCAGGCAGCGCGGGTCGGGCAGCGCGCCCGGCCCGCGCGCGACGTCGAGGACCGCCCAGTCCAGCGGGGTGTGCGGACGGGTGAGAGCCGCCCACTCCGCGGGGGCGAGCAGCGGATGCGCGCAGCCGGGCACGCCGACGCCCGGCCGGGCGGCCGCTGCCTCTCTCACCTCCCGGCGGGGGCCGCTCCGGGTCAGAGACGACATGCCGCCTCCATCCAGATGTCGGCCAGCGACTCCTCCAGACCGATCCGGGGCCGCCAGCCGAGGCGGTCGCGGGCGGTGCGCACGTCCGCCTGCTGCCAGGCGCCGCAGCCGTCGGGGTACGGATGCGGGGGCGGCGGCGGCTGCTCCCCCGTCCCGCCTCCGCCGGGCCCGCGCTGAGACGCGATGTCCAGCTCGCGGACAGCCCCGCCGAATCCGGCCACCCGCGCGAGCACTCCGGCCACGTCCCGCAGACGTACGGCCCGTCCGGTCCCGATGTTGACGACGCCCTGGGCGGCCGACAGGGAGGCCGCGTGCACGGCGCGCGCCACGTCCCGTACGTCCACGAAGTCGCGCTGCACGCCGAGGCCGCCGACCCTGAGTTCGGTGTCGCCCGACTGGAGGGCGCGCCGCATGGCCTCGGCCAGCCGGCCGAGCGGCGAGCCCGCCGGCGTGCCGGGCCCGGCCGGCGAGAACACCCGCAGCACCACGGCGTCCAGGTCCGAGCCGAGGACCAGTTCGGTCGCCGCCAGCTTGCTCACCCCGTACGGCCCGCCGGGGCGCGGCACCGCGTCCTCGGCCGTGGAGGAGCCGGACTGCGCGGGCCCGTACTCCGAGGCGCAGCCCACCTGCACCAGCCGGGCGCCACAGCGGCTGCGGCGCAGTGCCTCGCAGATCGTCGCCACGGCGACGGTGTTGTGCCGGGTCAGCTCCCGGGCACCGCCGCGGGTGGTTCCCGCGCAGTTGACGACCACACCGGGGTGCACCGCGTCCAGGAAGCGGGCCAGCGCGCCGGGGCTGCCGCCGGCCAGGTCGAAGCGGACATCGGCGTCGTCGCCCCGGCCGAGCGCGGTGAGCTGCGCGGCGGGGTCCGCGAGCAGCCGTTCGGCGACATGCCGTCCGATGAAGCCGTTGGCACCGATCAGCAGCACCCTCATCGCCCGCCCTCCCGCTTCCGGCCGGCGAGGTCGCCGGTGCGGCGGGACGGACCCGGGGCGCCGGTACGGAAGTCGCGTGACGTCATGTCTCGTTCTCCTTGCGATTCGGGAAGGGCGGAGCCCGGTTCCGTGCGGGAACCGGCGGGGCGGCCGGGATGGGGCCGCCGGGTGCGCCGCGGCGGGGGTCGCGGCGGGTGGACGGGAGGGAGCCGGTGGTGTTCTCCGGCCGTGACGGTCTGCCGGGGATCAGCGCACCCGGTGGGCGGGCGGGGCCCGGCGGCGGGGACGGCGGCGGCGGAGCGGAACGTTCCGCCTCCGCCCGGGAGGCCCTGCCGCGGAGGCCGGCGGGGGGTGCCGCGGCACAGCCCGCGCCCCGCGAACCCGGGGCGCCCCGGGACACCTCTGTCTCACGGGTCGCATACGGACCCACACGTTCCGTGAATACGTCAACACGCACGAGTGCACCACCTGTCTCCGCACAGGCCGTCCGGCGGACAGCGGCACGACCGTACGAGGCCGCCGGGCGGCCCGACGGACGGTTGTCCGCAGCACCACCAAAAGGGGTGAATGCTCGTGACTTTTCAGGCTCGGAGGCGTTGCGTGATCATCCGCCCCGGCGCCGGGCGGCTGTCACCGGGCCTCACTCGGCCCGCCGCACGTCCGGGAGCAGCAGGCCGCGCGCCCGGGAGCGGCAGGCCGCGCGCCCGGGAGCGGCAGGCAGGGGCGTGGCACCGGCGCACGCCACGGCGCACCGGCAGCCGCCCCGCCACCGCCCGGCAGGAGGCGGGGCGGTGGCGGGGCAGTGGCGGCGTGACAGGCGGACGGGCCACGGGCGACGGTGAAGCGGCGCCCCGGGCCCGGGCGGCCCGGAGGCTACGGGAACGGCCAGGCGTTCGGCCGGCAGGTGATGCCGGCCGAGGAGAGCGATTTGGTCTGCTGCATCATCACCGGCGCCAACGCGCCCTGCGCGGTGCAGGACCGGTGGTTCAGGCCGAGCCGGTGGCCCACCTCGTGGTTGATCAGCATCTGGCGGTACCCGGCGATGTCGTCGCCGAAGGTCTTCGACCCCCGCGCCCAGCGGTAGGCGTTGATCAGCACCCGCGGGGTGGACGCCGAGTCGCAGGAAACGTTGTCCACGGTGGTGTCGAGTCCGGACTTGGCGCACCAGACCCCGGTCGTCCCGGGGCTGGCCAGCGTGATCACGAAGTCCGCGTCGGCGCCGGTCACCCGGTCGAAGGTGCGGGCCCCGCCCCGGGACCAGCTCCGCTCGTCGTTGAGGGTGCGGTGGACGGCCTCGGCGAAGAGGTCGCCGTCCAGCGGAAGGTCCTTCTCGACGTCGACGCGGTAGCGCACCACCTGCCCCTTGCCGGTGCCCTCCGCCGGACTGCCGACGGTCCGGAAGGCGCCGGGGCCGGCGAGCTGCGGGTCGAGGGTGTCCTTGCGCGCCATCCGGTCCGCGTACGACAGCCGTTGCGGCTTCCGGACCACGCCACCGGGCTGTTCCACCGCCTTGCGGTCGTCGGAGCGGGAGAGCCCCGCGCCGTCGTCACGCTGTCCGCCGCCGAGCACCGGGGCGGCATCGGTGTTCGGGCCGCCGTCGGCGACCTGTCCCGCCACGACGATCGCCAGCACGGTCGTCACGGCGGCCGCCGCGACCCCGGTGAAGGCGCGGCCCCTGCCGCCCTTCTCCGCGGTCTCACCGGTCCCGGAGTGGCGGGCCTGGCGGTCGGGGTCGTCACCGCCGCCCGTGCCCCCGGGCCGCCCCGTCGCCGTCCTCCGGCGGTTCGCCGCCCGCCGCCGAGGGCTCGGGTCCCCGGCCGCGGCCGCCGTCCGGACCACCGGGCCGCGGCCGGGCGGGCGGCGCGGGGTACGGGCCGGGAACACCCCGTCGTCGAACGCCTCGACGAAGTCCTGCCGGGGCCTCGGCACGGTCCCGGACGCCGGCTGCAGTGGCGGGGCGACACCCGTGGCGTACGGCGCCGGGCGCGCGGTCGCGGCGCCCCAGCCGCCGCCGGCCTCGTACTGCTGGGGGTGCCCGCCGCGGACCCGGGGCGTGCCGTGCGGCGGTGTCCCGTGGGCGGGAATGCCGTGCGGCGGGGTGCCGGACGCCGGGGTGCCGTGGGCGGATGTCCCGTGCGGGGGCGTCCCGTACGCGGGCGTGCCCCGGGGCGGGGTGCCGTACACCGGGGTGCCCCGCGCCGGAGTGCCCTGGGGAGGCGTGCCGTACGGGCCGTCCTGCGGCCGCGGGGCCCTGGGCGCCCGGGGGCGCTCGTACGGTGCGCCGGGAGCCGTCGCCGCGGCCGGCCCGCGCCGGCCCGCGCCGGGAGCGGCGGGTGTTCCGGTGGCGGCCGGCGCGTCCAATCCGGGGGATCCGGTGTCCCCGGCCGGCTCGGTGCGGCTCCGACGGCTATGACGTCCCACGCGTCGCTTCAGCTCCTGCCCGCATCAGCGGTCGTCTCGTGCAGCAGTTCGCGGAAGGCCCGCGCCACCGCCTCCGGGTATTCCATCATTGCTACGTGTCCGGCCTCCGGCAGAGCGAGAAGCCGGGAGTCGCGGAAGGCCGAGGACGCCCGGCGGGCCATCCGGAAGGATACGAGCCGGTCGCGACCGCCGTAGACGAGCAGGGTCGGTGCGAGCACCCGCTCGGCCTGCCGCCACAGAGAGTGTTGCCCGCCGAGGGTGTACGCGTCCACCACACCCCGGGCCGAGCGTGTCATCACGTCCCAGAAATACGGCAGTCCGAGACGCCGCTCGTACTCCGCGACGGCGGCGCGGAATCCGTCGGCGTCCACGCGCGCCGGGTCTCCGTAGCAGAGCGTGAGCACTTCGCGGGTGCGCCGCTCGGCCGTCCAGTCCCTGGTCACGCGGCTGAACAGGGCGGCCGCGCCGGGCACCGCGAGCAGTCCGGTCGGGACGGCGGAGAGCTGGGGGCGCCGCTCGGGCAGCGCGGGCGAGACCAGGGTGAGGGTGCGCACCAGGTCGGGACGGACCGCCGCGACGCGGGTGACGACGGCTCCCCCGAGGGAATTCCCGAACAGATGGACGGGGCCGCGGCGGGAGGAGTCCAGCAGCCGTATGACGGCGCGGGCGTGCCCGGATATCGAGTAGTTGCCGTCATCGGGCGGCGGGGAGAAGCCGAAGCCCGGGAGGTCCACCGCCTCCGCGTCCAGATGCCCCGTCAACTCCCGCATCAGGGCGGACCAGTTGGCGGAGGAGCCGCCGAGCCCGTGGACGTACAGCGCGGGCGGCAGCCCTTCGCGCGCGGGCGGCCGGGTACGGACGGCGAGGGTCAGCCCGGGCAGGGCGACGGTCCGCAGTTCCTCACCGGGGACGACCGCGGCCCCGTGCGCCCCGGTCACCTCGGCCGCGGCGCGGGCCCACGGCAGTTCGGTCGACGACATGCCGCAATGTTACGAGACGATCACACCCCCTCCCGTGTGTCCGCCGTCACAGACCGCGCCGGGTCCGCATAGCGGGGGACCGCCGCTGCTCCTAGGCTCGGTACGGGGAGCTCGGGTTCGGTGTAAGAGCGCTCGGCCTGGAAAGGGAAACACGCATGTCAGCAGATCCCACAGAACCGGACACCTTCGAGGACGAGACCGGCCCCGGCGAGGAGGAGCCCGACATCGAGACCCCCGAGGCGGACGCCGCCGAACAGCGCGCCGAACTCCTGGAGCAGGAGGACTCCCCGCTGCCCGACCACGTCCCCGACGCCGCCAACCCGGCCGACGCCGTGGAGCAGGCCCGGGTGGTGGAGATCGACGAGGAGGACTACCGCTGAGCCACCCGGTAGCCGCACCCAGGGAACGGGGGCGCCGGAGCCGGGAGCCGGCCGGCCACCGGGGCGATTCGCCCCTTATCACCGCAATGCCCTGTCCGGTCGGTGAAATTGTCGGTCGGCACCGCGCACAGCCGGGTTACCCGAAAGTACGATGGCGGCGCGGTGCTCACCGTGCACGGAACGATTCTTGGGAGGCGGCGTGACAGCCATCGAGCAGACCGAGGCGCGCCCGCGGGGCACGCGCCTGCCACGCCGAGCCCGTCGCAACCAGCTCCTGGGGGCCGCCCAGGAGGTCTTCGTGGCCCAGGGGTACCACGCCGCGGCGATGGACGACATCGCCGAGCGCGCGGGGGTCAGCAAGCCGGTGCTCTACCAGCACTTCCCCGGCAAGCTCGATCTCTACCTCGCCCTGCTGGACCAGCACTGCGACGCCCTCCTGGACTCCGTCCGCACGGCTCTGGCCTCCACCTCCGACAACAAGCTGCGCGTCGAGGCCACCATCGACGCCTACTTCGCGTACGTCGAGAACAAGGGCGGCGCCTTCCGGCTGGTCTTCGAGTCGGACCTCACCAACGAGCCGGCCGTCGCCGAGCGCGTCGAGCGCGTCAGCCTGGAGAGCGCCAAGGCCGTCAGCGAAGTGATCGCCGAGGACACCGACCTGCCGTCCGAGGAAGCGATGCTGCTCGCCGTCGGCATGTGCGGCATGGCCCAGATCACCGCCCGCTACTGGCTCGGCTCGGGCCAGCAGGTGCCGCGCGACGCCGCGGCCAAGCTGATCTCCTCGCTCTCCTGGCGCGGTATCGCCGGCTTCCCGCTGCACGGCTCGAACCAGCAGGACTGATCCGGCGCCGTCCCGTGTTCGCCGCAAGCGTGCGGCCGTACACGGGTACGGGTCCCGGACGGGGCTAATCTTGCCTGCGTACGGCGCGGCAGGCCGCGCACCCTTCCCCGGGCCCGTTCGCCGGGGAAACCGAAAACGTCGGAGGGACATAGCCGTGGAGGTCAAGATCGGTGTGCAGCACACGCCTCGGGAGATCGTTCTCGAGAGCGCGCAGACTGCCGACGAGGTCGAGCGTGCGGTGGCGGACGCGCTCGCCGGCAAGGCACAGCTGCTGACCCTGGTCGACGAGCACGGCCGCAAGGTTCTGGTGCCGTCCGAGAAGCTCGCCTATGTGGAGATCGGCGAGCAGGCGGTCCGCAAGGTCGGCTTCGGCGCCCTGTAGACCGGGACAGACCCGCAGCACACCGCACGCGCGGCGGCCCGGTGGTCCGCGGACCACCGGGCCGCCGCGCGTCCGCGTACCGGGGCCCGGCCGGAACCACCGGAACCACCCACCGGCCCCGGAGGATTACCGTCCGGAGGCGCGGGGTACGACGCAGCAGGGGCCGGCGCCGCGCCGTCCGCCGGCCACGGAAACGGGAGGGACGCTGCGATGCTGTGGGAAGCCCTGGGATCGGTTCTGATCGGCCTCGCCGTCGCCTCCGCCGGGGTGCGGTGGCTGTCCGGCCGGCTCCCGGCCTCGCCGCTGGTGTACGCCACCGGCCCCGTCGCCGCCCTCTTCGGCTGCCTCATCACGCGCACGGTGGTGGGGCCGGACCACGCCCTCGCGAGCCTGACCGGGGCGCTCGTGGTCGCCGCCGCGCTGCTGTCGCTGCTGGTCCGCAGGCCGGGGCGGATGCGCCGGTCGGCCGCGGCCTGACGGTCCCGCCCGACTGCCCGCCCGCCCCGGCCTTCCGGCCCCGCACCCGCGCGCCCTCAGGCCGCGAGACCCAGCGCCGCCATCCGCTTGGTGTGCGCCTCCGTGATCCGGGAGAACATCCGCCCCACCTCGGCCAGGTCGAAGCCGTCCGCGAGACCGCCGACCAGCATCGTGGAGAGGGCGTCCCGCTCCGCGACCACCCGCTGCGCCTGGCTGAGCGCCTCGCCCATCAGCCGCCGCGCCCAGAGCGCCAGCCGCCCGCCGACCCGCGGCTCGGCCTCGATGGCGGCCCGCACCCGCTCCACCGCGAAACTCGCGTGCCCGGTGTCGTCGAGGACCTGCAGCATCAGATCCCGGGTGTCGGAGTCCAGCCGGGCGGCCACCTCCCGGTAGAAGTCACTGGCGATGGAGTCGCCGACGTACGCCTTGACCAGGCCCTCCAGCCAGTCCGAGGGGGCGGTCTGGCGGTGGAAGCCGTCCAGGGCCGCGGCGAAGGGCTCCATGGCCGTCTTCGGCTCCGCGTCGATCGCGCTCAGCCGGTCCCGCAGCCGCTCGAAGTGGTGGAACTCGGCGGAGGCCATCTTCGCCAGCTCCGCCTTGTCCTCCAGGGTCGGCGCCATCTTGGCGTCCTCGGCCAGCCGCTCGAAGGCGGCGAGCTCGCCGTACGCCAGGGCGCCCAGCAGATCCACCACGGCCGCCCGGTACTGCGGGTCGGCGGATGCCTCGGCCCAGTTCTGGGCGGCGATCCCGGTGTGCTGCTCGGCAGGGTCGGTGGTTGCGTCGGGGGTCTCGTCGGGCGTCTCCATGCAGCGCACAATAGTCCGCCCGTGGCGGCCCGGAAGGGGCCGGCCGACCCCTTCCGTACGGCCCGGGAGCGAGAAGGACCCAATACAAATGCGCGATTCCGGGGTACAGTGGTATTGCGCCCGCCGAATACCGGCGGGTCCGTCGCATGTGGAGCAAGTGGAGTCCTCCCCCAGGAGTCCGTCGCATGTGGAGTCACCTGAGGCACATCCCTCAGCACCCCAGCGGATGCCCGGTCGGTTGGCCGATCGGCTTCCAACCCCGACCGCCCTCCCGCGGTGCGTACCACCGTACGGACCGCACATGAGGGAACCGCTCGTGACGCGAGCGCGTGATGCGGAGGCAGTGGTCCCGCACTGTCCGGCAGGTCCTGGTGACCGGCCGATGAACCGGCGCGGTACTGACCCCCTCCGCCGCCTCGTGTCGCGTCTCACAGAAGAGGCAAGACCCTGACTACGTTCCGAGACATCGGGATCCTTCCCGAGACCGCCGAGGCCCTTGAGGCCGTCGGCATCACGTCCCCCTTCCCGATCCAGGAGATGACCCTCCCCGTCGCGCTCTCCGGATCCGACGTCATCGGCCAGGCCAAGACCGGCACCGGCAAGACGCTCGGCTTCGGCCTGCCGATCCTGGAGCGCGTGACCGTCCCCGCCGACGTCGAGGCCGGCCGTGCCGAGGCCGGACAGCTGACCGACGCCCCGCAGGCGCTCGTGGTCGTCCCCACCCGCGAGCTGTGCCAGCAGGTCACCAACGACCTGCTCACCGCGGGCAAGGTCCGCAACGTGCGCGTCGTCGCCATCTACGGCGGCCGCGCGTACGAGCCGCAGGTCGAGGCGCTCAAGAAGGGCGTCGACGTCGTCGTCGGCACCCCGGGCCGGCTGCTCGACCTGGCGGGCCAGCGGAAGCTGGACCTCTCCGCCGTCCGCGTGCTCGTCCTCGACGAGGCCGACGAGATGCTCGACCTGGGCTTCCTGCCGGACGTGGAGCGGATCATCCAGCTGCTGCCGGCCAAGCGGCAGACCATGCTGTTCTCGGCCACCATGCCGGGCCAGGTCATCTCCCTCGCCCGGCGCTACATGTCGCAGCCCACGCACATCAGCGCGACCACCCCGGACGACGCGGGCCAGACGGTGGCCAACACCGAGCAGTTCGTCTACCGCGCGCACTCCATGGACAAGCCGGAGATGGTCTCCCGCATCCTCCAGGCCGAGGGCCGCGGGCTCACGATGATCTTCTGCCGCACGAAGCGGACGGCCGCCGACATCGCCGATCAGCTCGCCCGGCGGGGCTTCGCCTCCGGCGCCGTCCACGGAGACCTCGGCCAGGGAGCGCGCGAGCAGGCGCTGCGCGCCTTCCGCAACGGCAAGGTCGATGTGCTGGTCTGCACCGACGTCGCCGCGCGCGGTATCGACGTCGAGAACGTCACCCACGTCATCAACTACCAGTCGCCGGAGGACGAGAAGACCTACCTGCACCGCATCGGCCGCACCGGCCGCGCGGGCAAGTCGGGCATCGCCGTCACCCTCGTCGACTGGGACGACATCCCGCGCTGGAAGCTGATCAACAAGGCGCTGGACCTGCCGTTCGACGACCCGGAGGAGACCTACTCCACCTCCGAGCACCTGTACGAGCAGCTGAACATCCCCGAGGGCACCACCGGCGTCCTGCCGCGGGCCGAGCGGACCCGTGCCGGTCTCGGCGCCGAGGAGATCGAGGACCTCGGTGAGACCGGTGGCCGCGGCCGCCGCGGCACCGGCGGACGCGGCGGGGCACCGGCGGCCAAGGAGGAGGAGCGCCCGCGGCGCACCCGCACTCCGCGCGCCCGCCGTCGCACCCGGGCCGGCGAGTCGCTGGCCGGCGAGACCGGCGCCGCGGAGCAGGCCGTCGCCACGGCCGAGGGCGCGGCCCCGGGCGGAGCCTCCGGTTCCGTTCCGGACGGCGCCGACGCCACCGCGCCGCGGACCCCGCGCCGCCGCCGTCGCACCCGTTCGGGCGCCGCGGCCAAGCCGGAGGCCACGGCGCCGGCCCCGGAGGGGCAGCGGGAATCGTCGCAGGGTCACGGCGAGGGCCCGGGCGGAGGCGAGGCCAAGCCGGCCCGCCGCCGCCGTCGTACCCGCGCCGGTTCGTCCGCCTCCGCCGAGGCTCCCCCGGAGAGCTGACCCGCACCACCGCACGGCCCCACGGCCCGGTCCTCCGCTCGGCGGGGAGCCGGGCCGTCCGGCTCTGCCCGGGGCCGGCGGCCGTTCCTTCGTCGCCGGCGCGGACCGATAGCCTCGGGCCCATGAGCAGGCCGCCGTTCCTCACCCTGCCCGCGTGCGCCCGGGCCCGCCGTCTTCCCACCGCGCGCGGCGACTTCGCCGTGCACGAGGCCGTACCGCCCGCGGGCACGGCGCCCCGGGGCACCGCCCTTCTGATTCCCGGCTACACGGGGAGCAAGGAGGACTTCATCGCGCTGCTGGAGCCGCTGGCGCTGGCCGGTTTCCGGGTGGTCGCGGTGGACGGGCGGGGGCAGCACGAGAGCGGGGGCCCGCGCGAGGAGTCCGCCTACGCGCAGGCCGAGCTGGCCCGGGACATACTCGCCCAGACCGTGGCGGTGCGGGCGGAGACGCCCGGGTCCGCACCGGCCGGTCCCCTGCATCTGCTGGGGCACTCGTTCGGCGGGCTGATCGGCCGGGCCGCCGTGCTGCTGGATCCGGCGCCCTTCACCTCCCTGACGCTGATGAGCTCCGGCCCGGCGGCGATCGCGCCGGCGCAGCAGGCCCGGACCAAGCAGCTGGTCGACGCCCTGCGGGTGATGGACATGGAGTCGGTCTGGCAGGCCATGCGGGAGTCCGACGCCCGGGCGGCCGCCGGGGTCGGGAACGGAGCGGCGGGCACCCCGGAGGTGGCCGACATCGCGGACGCCCCGGAGGTCCCCGACGCCACGGCGGCGTTTCTGCACCGCCGCTGGATGGCCACGGTGCCGGAGCAACTGATCGCCACCGGGCGGCAGTTGATCGCCGAGCCGGACCGGGTGGCGGAGCTGGCCACCGTGCGGCTGCCGATCCACGTGCTGTCGGGCACGGTCGACCACGCCTGGCCGGTGGCGCTGATGGAGGAGATGGCGGTACGGCTGGGCGCGCGGCGCACCGTCATCGAGGGCGCGGAGCACTCGCCGAACGCCGAGCGCCCGCGGGAGACGGCACGGGCGCTGGCGCGGTTCTGGGCGGCGGCCGGAGACGGGGCCGGGGACTGAGCTCCGTCCGCCCGGAGGCCGTCAGTACTGCGGACGCAGATGGTCCCAGAAGCCGTCGCGCAGGATCCGGCGCAGACCGGCGTGGCCGCGCAGGGAGTGCTGGAGCAGTTCCTCGGCCTCGTTGAGCAGTTCCTGGTCCGCCTGGGGCGGGAGATACGGATAGCCGGGCAGCATCTCGGCGAGGGCGTCCCGGCCGCGCTCGGCCAGCCAGCGGGCGGCGATCCGGGCTCCCACGAACCGTACGTCCTCCCGGCCGGGCGGGTGTCCCTCGCAGAGCACGTGGTCGCCGGCCGGCTCCGCGGCGCCCCGGCCGGTGACATAGGGCTTGCAGAACTCCAGGTCGAAGACGCGCTGGCTGTCCACCTCCCAGAGCAGCGGACCGGCCTGGTTGCGGCCGGCCACCGCCTCGATGCCCCAGAGGTGGACGCGGGCGCCGTAGCCCTGGGCGGCCTCCACGGCGGAGACGAGGTCCTCGTCCCCGCCGATCAGCACGGCGTCGCTGATGGCGCGGTGCCGGGCGAGGGACTCCAGATCGCCGCGGATCAGGGAGTCGACGCCCTTCTGCTGGTTGTTGGCGTTGAGGTTGCCGAGCCGGACCTTGACGTCGGGGAGTTCGGCGATCCGCTGCTGCTCGGGGGTGTGGATCCGGCGGCGGGCGCCGTCGTACCAGTAGACGCGGAGCAGCCGGCTGTCCGGGAAGATCGTGCGGGCCTTGTCGATGAACGCCTCGATCAGGCCCTCGGCGTCGAGGTCGAAGGCCCGCCGGTCCTCCACGCCCGTGACGAGCCGCCCGGCCGCCGCGTAGACGTATCCGGCGTCGGCGAAGACGGCGTGCGTGGAAGGGGTGGTGGCGACCTCGGCGAGCACCCGCTGCAGGAGTTCGTTGGTCCGCCGGATACCGGCCGCGACCTCGCCGAGCCCGGGGCCCGGGTACGGCTCCGGTGCGGGGTCCGCGCCCGCGGGCGGCCGCGGGAGCGGGATCGGGGAGGTCTCTGCGGCGTCGTCCATAGGGCTCCATTGTCCGGGCGGCCCTCCGGAGGACACAACCGGCCTGCGGCCGGGGCGGGCCCGGGGCGGCTCCCGCGACTCCGTCCGGGCCCGCGGTGCCGCCAGGAGCCGGGGTGCCGCCCGATGCCGGCCGGGGCATTGGTTAGGCCGGGAAAAGATTTCGTTAGCGTAGGGAATGTTTGTACGGTGCACGCCGTTGGCACCGGGGAGAGGCGGGGACGGACCCACCCCGCCGACCACTCTTCCGCCACGGCCGGACGACCGCCGTGACACCGCGGGATCGCGTTCCGCGTCCCCGCACCAGCAGTTCTCCGCAGGAGGATCAGACGAAGGGAGAAGCGCTTGCGCTTCCAGATCATGCACCTCGACGACATCGACGGCTCGGCCGTCGACTGCAGCGTCGTGGACGCCGCCTCCGTCAACCGGATCGTGCAGCAGGCGGCCGCGACCGGCCGCCGCCTCTACATCCGCCCGGCCGAGACCCCGGCCTCGTAACCCGCGCCGCCGGGCCGGCCCGCGTCCGCGTCCGGCCGGACCGGCCGCCTGATCACGCCCCCGTACGCCGCGGCGCACGGGGGCGCGGTCATGCCCGGAGCGACCCGGCGCGGCGTCAGGCCTGCTCGACGAACTGGATGATCCCGTTGGCGATCTGCTGCACCGCGATGGCCGACAGCAGCATCCCGGAAAGCCTGGTCACCAGCACCACACCGCCGTCCTTGATCAGCCGGATGACCAGCAGCGAGTAGCGCATGACCAGCCACAGCACCACATGCATCACCAGGATGGCCGCCCACACCGCGAGCTGACCGCCCAGGCCGTCCGCCTCCCGCACCGCCAGGATGACGGTGACGATCGCGCCGGGCCCGGCCAGCAGCGGCATCCCCAGCGGGACGAGCGCGACATTGACGTCCTTGGTCTGCGTGGGCTCGTCCGTCTTGCCGGTCAGCAGGTCGAGGGCGATGAGCAGCAGCAGAAGCCCGCCCGCGACCATCAGCGCCGGGACGGAGACATGCAGGTAGTCGAGGATCTGCTGCCCGAAGACCCCGAAGACCGCGATGACGCCGAAGGCGACGAACACCGCCTGGAGGGCCATCCGGCGCTGCACCTTGGTGGGCCGGCCGGAGGTCAGGGCGAGGAAGATCGGGGTGATACCGGGCGGGTCCATGATCACGAAAAGGGTGACGAAGACCGAACCGAAGAGAGCGACGTCGAACACGGGGGCGCCTTGTGGGAAGAGGGGTGGAGGAGACGGACGGCGGACGGCCGGCCGCGGCCCGGATGAGGGCGGGGGCGAACGGGCCCGGGAGGACGGGCCGGGAGCGGCCGGGGCTCAGCCGCCGGTGCCGGGCACGGGGAACGCGCCGGTGGCCCGGCGCACGATCTCGCCGTAGATCTCCGGGTCGGTGGTGTACTCGCCGAGCCGGCAGTTCTTGCGGCTGCCGTGGTAGTCGCTCGATCCGGTGGTGAGCAGCCCGAGGTCCCCGGCCAGCGCACGCAGCCGGGCGCGGGCGGTGGTGTCGTGGTCCATGTGGTCCACCTCGATGCCGTCGAGACCGGCCCCGGCCAGTTCCGCGATCTCGTCCTCGCCGACATGCGCGCCGCCGCGCCGTGCCGCCAGCGGGTGGGCGAGGACGGTGACCCCTCCCGCGGCCCGGACCAGCCGGACGGCCGCGAACGGGTCGAGTTCGTGCTTCTCGGCGTACGCCCGTCCGCCGTCCGCGAGCCAGTCGGGGGTGAAGGCGTCCGACACACTGCCGACGACCCCCAGTTCGACCAGGGCCGTGGCGATGTGCGGGCGCCCGACGGAGCCGTCACCGGCGATCCGCGCCACCTGTTCCCAGGTGACCGGGACCCCCAGATCGCGCAGTTTGGCAACCATGGCCCGGGCGCGCGGCACCCGGTCGTCCCGGACCAGCTCCCGTTCCCGCTCCAGCTCCGGCTCGTCCGGGTCGAACAGGTAGGCCAGCAGATGGAGCCCGGTCCCGCCGGACGTACGGCAGGACAGCTCGGCGCCGGTGACCAGCGTGAGCCCCTCCGGGAGCGCGGCAGCGGCTTCGGCGTGGCCGCGGACCGTGTCGTGGTCGGTCAGCGCGACCACGTCCAGTCCGGCCGCGGCGGCGTTCCGCACCAGCTCGGCGGGGGTGTCGGTACCGTCCGAGGCCGTGGAGTGGGTGTGCAGGTCGATGCGCACGGCACGGCTCCAGGGACGGTACGGGACGGTGAGGGACGACGCCCCACTCTACCGGCGGCCCGCACTCCGGCCCCGGGGCCGTCCGACCCTGCCCGTACGGGCCCACCGGGCCACACGTCACGGCGGAACCGGACGGGGCTCCGCGGGGCCGCCGGGGCGGGGCGGGACCGGACGAGGCGCGGGATCAGGTGAGCAGGCGCGGGGAGAGCGCGCCGCAGGGCAGCAGGTCGATCTCGGCGCCCGCGTCCCGCAGATCGGTGAGGACCAGCTCGTCGTACATCAGCAGCCCGGTCTGCTCGGGCCAGACGATGGCCCAGAGCCACATGCCGAGCGCCTCACCGGCGAAGACGGCGCGGTCCGGCGGGACCTCCCGGACGGGCCAGAGGGGGGTGGGCCGGCCGGCCGCGTGCAGCTTCACGTCCGGCGGGTCGTCCACGCGCAGGTGGGGGCCGGGGTCCGGGCCGTCGATTCCCGCGTAGCGGGCGCCCAGCCCGACGCCCAGTTCCTCGGCGACGAGCAGCAGTTCGCCCATGCCGCCCAGCGGGCCGGGGCCGGAGCAGGCGACGGCGGTGGCGCGGCCGCCGCTGCGGTCGTCACCCGCGCACGCGATGCCGGTGAACAGCCAGCCGACCGGCAGCGGCCAGGGCATCCACACCGGGACCCGGGCCCGCTTCACCACGACCGTGAGGGCTTCGACGCTGGGCGGGACGACCGGCTGCAGAGGATGAACCGTGCCGTGCACATCGCACTGCCAGGTGTCCGCGAAGAGTCCGGGCGGCCGGACCCTCCCACCGCACTTCGGGCAACTCGGTTCACCCCTCATAAGGACCAACGGTCCTCTCCGGCACCCGTTGCGTCAAGGACGATCACTCGTCCGGGGGCGCAAAAGTCCGACAAACGCCGGACGCATATGACATCCCGCGGACGTAGCCGGCACGGCCCGCCGGCGGCCGGTGTCAGTCCGCCAGGGCGACGCCCGCGCGCAGCGGATCGCGCAGGTCCGTGCCGTGGGCCAGCCAGCGCTCCTCCAGCGCCGCGGCGCCGTGCACCCGCTTCCACGCCGCCTCGTTGGCCGTCATCGGCAGCAGGGGGAGGAAGCGGACGGGGTCCATGGGCTCGTCCAGCTCCAGGTCCTCCACCAGACCGCCCGGCTCGGCCACCAGGACGGAGCCGAAGGGCGCCCCGGGCCAGAGCGGCTCGCCGAGGTCGAGCGAGGCGCCGGGGGCGATCACCACGCCCTCCACCTGCGGAGAGGCGGCGAGCACGGCCAGCGGCCTGAACACCTGGTCGGTGTCCGCGTACCCCGGACGGACGGAGAGGACGAGTTCGGCGCGGGGGCCGCGCACCGGGTCGGCGGTCACGGCCGTCGGGTCGGTCATGGGGTGGGCGGACATCCCGAGGGTGGCGTATCTCACGAGGCCCCCGTCGCGGAAGCGGAGCACCTCGACGCGGTCCGCGCCCAGGAAGGTGACGGCCGCGCGGGCCTCGGGCTCGCCGAGTGCGGAGCTCAGCCGGGCTTCCACCAGCTGCGAAACGTGAGACATGGGGCGAGCATAGACGCGAGGGAGAAGGGTGGGCCGCCCGCACGGAGGCGTCCCGGCATCACATATGACTGCTAGTCTGAGCCGTCGGCCAGGACGTGCGTGCGAGAGCACCGTCCGAACGCGGCCGGATGTCAGTCTCGCGGCACGCGCCGCGATCGGCGCTTCCCCCACGGGGGACCGACCGGAGGAGGTGGGGCTGCACATGGATCCGAGTCGACCGTGCAGTACCGGCAGCTCTTCCGCACCGCGGCTGTTCCTCGCGATCTGAGCCCTGACGTACCCCACCGCGCAGCGCGGTAATCGTCCGGTCCCAGGATTTCTCCCCACCACCCGAGGGCACCCGGAGACCGTCACCGCGGAGTTCCGCAGCGCACGGCGGAAGAGCATTCCGTCTCCATCCCGTTCCGTGTCCGCAGCGATACCCGCCGCTCGCCGCGCGACCCGCCGCACCGCCGGCTTTGCGGACGTTCGGCCGTACGCCGCCGTACGCCCCCATTCCCGGCAGTGCTGCCCGTCCGCCCGGTGGCCGGCCCGCGAAGGAGCTTGCCATGTCCATGATCCGCGACTTGCGAGCGGCGGTGCGCCCGTCGTTCCGCCCCTCCCTGCGCAAGGGACACCCCTACCCGGGCACGGCCGTCCCGCCCGGCTGCCCCGACGCCCCGAGCGCCGTGGTGGACTGCGCCGTCTACCAGGACGGCCGCCGCAGCCGCGACCGCCTCTCCCCCGCCGCCGCCGTGGAGCGGGTGCGTTCCGAGGGGGGCTTCGTCTGGATCGGCCTGCACGAGCCGACGGAAGCCGAATTCGCCGGTATCGCCCGGGAGTTCGAGCTGCACCCGCTGGCCGTCGAGGACGCCGTCCACGCCCACCAGCGGCCGAAGCTGGAGCGCTACGACGACACCCTCTTCACCGTCTTCAAGACCATCCACTACGTGAAGCACGCCGAACTCACCGCCACCAGCGAGGTCGTGGAGACCGGCGAGGTCATGTGCTTCACCGGCCGGGACTTCGTCATCACCGTCCGGCACGGCGGCCACGGATCCCTGCGGGGCCTCCGCCACCGGCTGGAGGACGACCCGGAACTGCTGGTCAAAGGGCCGTCCGTGGTGCTGCACGCCATCGCCGACCAGACCGTCGACGGGTACATCGCGGTCGCCGACGCCGTGCAGGACGACATCGACGAGGTCGAGATCGATGTCTTCAGCTCGGCGCCGGCCGGCGGCGGGACCCGCGGCGGAACCCGCGGCGGCGACGCCGGGCGCATCTACCAGCTCAAGCGCGAGGTCCTGGAGTTCAAGCGGGCGGTGTCACCGCTGCTGCGGCCGATGCAACTGCTCAGCGAGCGGCCGATGCGGATGGTCGACCCGGAGATCCAGACCTACTTCCGGGACGTCGCCGACCACCTCGCCCGGGTCAACGAGCAGGTGGTCTCCTTCGACGACCTGCTCAACTCGATCCTCCAGGCCAACCTGGCGCAGGCGACCGTCGCGCAGAACGAGGACATGCGCAAGATCACGGCCTGGGCGGCCATCATCGCCGTCCCCACCATGATCTGCGGGGTCTACGGCATGAACTTCTCCTACATGCCGGAGACCGACTGGAAGTACGGCTATCCCGTGGTGATGGCGGCGATCGCCGGGATCTGTCTCACCATGTACCGGCTCTTCAAGCGCAACGGCTGGCTGTGACCGCCCGCCGCGGCTGCGTAGGCTGGCGGGCATGACAAGCACGCAGGGGCAGACGGGGGCGCCGGCGACGCCGCTGGAACGCGCGATCGTCGAGGAGGCCGCGAAGAAGTCCGCACTGGTCTGGGTACGGGGCTCCGAGGGCCCGGACCGCGCCCTGTGGCACGTCTGGCACGAGGGCGCCGTGTGCGTGGTCGGCGACGGACCCGGCGAGCAGCCGCTCACCGGGCTCGGCCGGGCGGACGGCGCCCGCGCCACCGCGACGGTGACCCTGCGGAGCAAGGACAAGGGCGGACGGCTGGTCTCCTTCGAGGCCGCCGTCACCGAACTCCCGCCCGGTTCCGGGGAGTGGGCCGCGGCCGTCGCCGAGCTGAAGGGCAAGCGGCTCAACGCGCCCGACTCCGAGACCATCACCGAGCGGTGGGCGCGCGAGTGCCGGGTGCTGCGGCTGACCCCGGCCGGCGGCCCGGCGCCGCTGCCGGACGGTTCGCTGGCCGCGGCCCCGCCGGCCACGCCCGCCACCACCCGGCGGGCGGCGCCGGGCGCGCTGCCGAAGCTGCTTCTGCGGGGGCGCGGGCGCCGCTGACGCGGAGCGGGACGGGCCGAGGGGAGCGGGAAGCACGGGCCGGCGGCGCGGCGGCCGCGCCCGTCACTCCGTGGTGATCTCCTGCCCGTAGTCGACGATGTCGTTCTTCTCCGGGGCCTTGAGCCCGAAGTCCTTGTTCCAGTCGGTGAGCCGGAGAACTCCCGCGTCCCCGGCCCGCTGGAAGCGCAGCGGATAGGGCGTGCCCTCCAGGGAGACGTCGATGGTGCCGCCGGTGCCGCCACCGGCCGCCACCCGTATCGCGCGGACGCCGCCGATCTCCGTGCGCTCCCCCTTGGACCGGTCGCCGTGCAGGACGAGCAGCCCGTCGAGCAGCACGCTCATGTCGGTGAACCCGGTGAACTGCTGGTACGCGGGGTCGGCCGGGGGCACCTTGACGTACTTGTCGTCGAGTTTCCCGGCCGCCTCGGCGTCGGCCTTGCTCGGCTTCTCCTGCTGGCTCTTCCAGAACGCCGCGTCGGCCTTGAGATAAAGGTCCTTCTCGACACGCAGCAGTTCGAAGGTGCTGGAGCCGGTGGTGACCCGGCCGCTGCCGCCGTCCTCCCTGAGCCGCATGTCGAGCTCGTACGTCCGGCCCTTGCTCACGACGTTGCCGGACAGCCGGACGGCGTCGGCCGCGTCCGCCGCCTTGATGGCCCTGCCCTCGATCTTCTTGGCGGAGAGCTTGCCGACCCCGTTCGTTCCCGCGTCCGGATCCTCCTCCTCCGCGGAGCATCCCGTGAGGGCCGCGGTGAGGCCCAGCAACACCGCGGCCACAGACGCCGCGTAGCGTGTGCGGGGGGCGGCGGCCGTGGTCCGGAGATGTGCGGTCACGTCGGTTGTGCCTCCTGAGTGCGGGGGAACTCGACGGCAGCGTACCGGTGCTGTCCAGGCCCCCCGGCGGGCCCGCGGGCCGCCGCCGGCGCCACGGCGGGCGGGACCGGGGCACGTTAGCCTGAACCCAGTCATCAGCCCGTTTTTCCCGGCAAAGGAGACCCGCGCCATGGCGTCAGGCACCCCCCGGGTGTTCGTCTCGCACCTCGCGGGTGTCCCGGTGTTCGATCCCAATGGCGACCAGGTGGGGCGGGTCCGGGACCTCGTGGCGATGCTGCGGCTGGGGAACAGGCCGCCGAGACTGGTCGGTCTGGTCGTCGAAGTGGTCAGCCGGCGGCGCATCTTCGTCCCCATGACCCGGGTGACCGGCGTCGAGTCGGGGCAGGTGATCACCACCGGTGTGGTGAACATGCGCCGCTTCGAGCAGCGGGCGACCGAGACCCTGGTGCTCGGCGAACTGCTCGACCGGCGTGTGCGCCTGGTGGAGAGCGGTGAGGAGGTGACGGTGCTCGACGTGGGGATCATCCAGCTCCCGGCGCGCCGCGACTGGGAGATCGACAAGGTGTTCGTCCGGCGCGGCAAGGGCGGCGCCCTGCGGCGGCGCGGGGAGGCGCTGACCGTCGACTGGTCGGCCGTCACCGGCTTCTCCCTGGAGGAGCACGGCCAGGGCGCCGCCAACCTGCTCGCCACCTTCGAACAGCTGCGCCCGGCCGACCTGGCCAATGTGCTGCACCATCTCTCCGCCAAGCGCCGTGTGGAGGTCGCCTCGGCCCTCGACGACGACCGGCTCGCCGACATCCTGGAGGAGCTCCCGGAGGACGACCGGGTGGAGATCATGGGCAAGCTCAAGGAGGAGCGCGCCGCGGACGTCCTGGAGGCGATGGACCCGGACGACGCCGCCGACCTGCTCTCCGAGCTGCCCGAACGCCACAAGGACCGGCTTCTCGCGCTGATGCAGCCGCAGGAGGCCGCCGGCGTCCTGCGGCTGATGTCGTACGAGGAGCGCACGGCCGGCGGGCTGATGACCACCGACCCGATCGTGCTGCGCCCGGACGCGACCGTCGCCCACGCGCTGGCCCGGGTCCGCAACAGCGACCTCTCCCCCGCGCTGGCCGCCCAGGTGTACGTCACCCGGCCGCCGGACGAGACCCCCACCGGCAAGTTCCTCGGCACCGTGCACTTCCAGCGGCTGCTGCGCGACCCGCCGTTCACCCTCGTCGGCTCCATCGTCGACAAGGACCTGCAGCCGCTGCGCCCAGAGACCCCGCTGACCGAGGTCACCAGCTATCTCGCCACCTACAACCTGGTCGCGGCCGCCGTCGTCGACGAGAGCGGTTCGCTGCTGGGCGCGGTGACCGTCGACGACGTCCTCGACCACCTGCTCCCGGAGGACTGGCGGGAGACGGAGTTCCACGGGCCGGCCGGCATCGAGAACCTGTCCGGAGGCAGCCGATGAGCACGACCGAACGCACCCGCCTCGACCAGCCGCGGGCCCCCCGCCGCAGCCTGATGCCCGAGTACGACCCGGAGGCCTTCGGCCGCGTCTCCGAGAAGATCGCGCGGTTCCTCGGCACCGGGCGGTTCATCGTCTGGATGACGGTCGTCATCGTGCTGTGGCTGCTGTGGAACACCTTCGGCCCGGCCGCGCTGCGCTTCGACGAGTACCCGTTCATCTTCCTGACGCTGATGCTCTCCCTGCAGGCGTCCTACGCCGCGCCGCTGATCCTGCTCGCGCAGAACCGGCAGGACGACCGGGACCGGGTCAACCTCGAACAGGACCGCAAGCAGAACGAGCGCAGCATCGCGGACACCGAGTACCTGACCCGGGAGATCGCCGCCCTGCGGATGGGCCTGGGCGAGGTCGCCACCCGGGACTGGATCCGCTCCGAGTTCCAGGACCTGCTCAAGGAGCTGGAGGGCCGCACGGCGGCCGGCGAGCGCTCCGCGGAGCGCTGACGGCGGGGCCGGTCCCCGCCCCGCGCCCGTCCGGGCGCGGACCGCCGCGCGGCCCGCCGCCCGGTCCGTCCGCGCCCGTCCGCGCCCCGGCTCCGGGAACTGTGACGCACCTCCCGGACCGGCCGTCCGCACAGCCGCGCGGGCGCCGTACCATCGACGGTATGGCTACCGACACTCCCCCCGTCTCCACGCCCTCCGAGGAGGCGGTGCGCGCCGCCCTCGCGACGGTCAACGACCCGGAGATCCACCGCCCCATCACCGAACTCGGGATGGTCAAGTCGGTGGACATCGCCGCCGGTGGCTCCGTCGCGGTCGGCGTGTACCTGACGGTGTCCGGCTGCCCGCTGCGCGACACGATCACCCGTGAGGTCACCGAGGCGGTCTCCGCCGTCGAGGGCGTCACCTCCGTGAGCGTCGAGCTGGACGTGATGAGCGACGAGCAGCGCAAGGAGCTGGCCGCCGCGCTCCGCGACGGCAAGGCCGAGCGCGAGGTGCCCTTCGCCAAGCCCGGCTCGCTCACCCGCGTCTACGCGGTGGCCTCCGGCAAGGGCGGTGTCGGCAAGTCCTCGGTGACGGTCAACCTCGCCGCGGCGATGGCCGCCGACGGCCTGAAGGTCGGGGTCGTCGACGCCGACATCTACGGCCACTCGGTGCCCCGCATGCTGGGTACGGAGGCCCGTCCGACCCAGGTCGAGGACATGATCATGCCGCCCTCGGCGCATGGCGTGAAGGTCATCTCCATCGGCATGTTCACCCCCGGCAACGCCCCCGTGGTGTGGCGCGGGCCGATGCTGCACCGGGCGCTCCAGCAGTTCCTCGCGGACGTCTTCTGGGGCGACCTCGACGTGCTGCTGCTCGACCTGCCGCCGGGCACGGGCGACATCGCCATCTCCGTGGCGCAGCTCGTCCCCGGCGCGGAGATCCTGGTGGTCACCACACCCCAGCAGGCGGCGGCCGAGGTCGCCGAGCGGGCCGGCTCCATCGCCGTGCAGACCCATCAGAAGATCGTCGGTGTGGTCGAGAACATGTCGGGGATGCCCTGCCCGCACTGCGACGAGCTGGTGGACGTCTTCGGCAGCGGCGGCGGTGAGCGGGTCGCCGAGGGGCTGACCCGGACCACCGGTGCGAACGTGCCGGTGCTCGGCACCATCCCGATCGACGTCCGGCTGCGCGAGGGCGGCGACGAGGGCCGTCCCATCGTGCTCACCGACCCGGAGTCCCCGGCCGGCAGCGCGCTGCGCTCGATCGCGGGCAAGCTCGGCGGCCGCAAGCGCGGGCTGTCGGGGATGGCGCTGGGGATCACCCCGCGCAACAAGTTCTGAGCCCCGCGGACTCCCGGCCGTCCGGGAGCTTCCGCGCCGCGGGCCCCGTTCCGCCGCCCCTTGTCCTTGGGTTCCAGGGGGCGGCGGAACGGGGCCCGCGGCCGTTCTCCGCTCAGCCGGCGTACCCGGCGATGTCCTTGATCGCCGAGAAGCCCAGTCCGTAGGGGCTCATGCCGCGTCCGTACGCGCCGAGCAGCACGCCGCCCGGCGCCTCGCCGGCCAGCACCCAGCCGTACTCGGACTCGCGGTGGCGGAAGGGCGTGGGCACCCCGTCGACCGGCAGCGACAGCACCGACCAGGCCGGGCCGTCCAGGTCGTCGGCGAGCTCCCAGGCGATCGCCGTCTGCTGCTCCAGCCAGTCCTCGCGGAGCGAGCGCTCCATCTGGTTGGGCCAGGTGCGGGACAGCAGCCCCGAGCCGGCGAGCCAGGCGGCCGAGGAGACCGAGGTGGCCTCCAGGGTGCCGGTGCCGTCGGCGCTGCTGCGCACGGGCCGGTCGGCCACCGTGACGACGATCACGAAGCGCTGGTCCCGCTCTTCCGTCTCCGCCCGGTACGAGGGGACCTCACCGTGCCCGGTGGAGCCGTGCTCGACCGTGCCGTCGGCGGCGGTCCCCACGCCGGTCAGCCAGCGGGGACCGGTGAACGCCTCGTCCAGGCCGTACCACGGGAAATCGGCCCGCAGATACCCGTCCGCCGGGCGGGATTCCAGAGCCCTCCGGACCCTGTCCCCGACCGCCGCCCCGGAGCCCTCGGCCTCCTCCAGCGCTCCCTGCGCCCCTGCCCGGCTCGTCGTCTCCATCTGCGTGGTCCTTCCTCATTGCCCCGTTGCCGAAGGGCGAACCGCCGAGCGGGCGGGCTGACCCCGGACACAGGGAGGATAACCACACCAGTCGTTTCGTTCGGACATATGGCTGGTTCAGGTGGCATCCGCATCGAAGGGCGGACGCTCGCCCGGCTCCAGCCCGTCCCGCTTCCGCAGCAGGTCGGAGCCGCCGCCCGCGCTCCCCGTACCACCCGGGGACTTCTCCAGGGAGAGGCGGGAACCACTCGCGGAGCCGCCGCCGGACGCGTCACCGTCCCGGCCGTTGACGGCGTCCGCCACCTCGTTCATCTCCTTGCGGAGGTCGAGGCTGCTGCGGATCTCCTTGATCCCGAGCTCGTCGTTGTCCAGGAGCTGCTTGCGGACGAAGTTCTTCGGGTTCAGGTCGTCGAATTCGAAGTCCTTGAACTCGGGGCCCAGTTCCGAGCGGATGTCCGCCTTGGCGTTCTCCGAGAAGTCCCGGATCTTCCGGATGAAGCGCGAGGTGTCCTGGATCACCTTGGGCAGCTTCTCCGGGCCGAAGACGAGCACCGCGAGGATCACGAGCGCCACGAGCTCCAGTGCGCCTATGTCGTTGAACACCGTGCAGCTCCTTGGGACGTCCACGGCCCGCTTGTCGGGTGGGTCTCCGCCGCCGTGGACGGTGGGGGAACGAGGTCGGGGCCTGTCCACGGTACCCGGCGGTGCGGGGTGGACGGTACTGCCGGGGGAACGGCACGGTGAAGCCCGGGGGTCCCCCGGGGGGCGGTTTCCGGCAGGGGCGGCCGCGCCGTGCGGAGCGGCCGCGGCCCGGCCGTCATTCGTCGTCGCTCGCCGACCCCAGGGTCAGCCGCAGCGTGCGCTCCCGGCCGTCCCGCTCCAGGGTGAGCTCCAGCCGGTCGCCGGGGCGGTGCGCGCGGATCTTCACGATGAGCTCCTCGCCGTTGTGCACCCGGGCGCCGTTCACCGCGGTGATGACGTCACCGGCCCGGATGCCCGCCCTGTCGCCCGGGCCGTCGGGGGTGACCGCCGGACGGTCGCCGTCGTCCACGCCGACCCGGGCGCCGTCGCCCGCGAAGCGCATGTCGAGAGTGACCCCTATCACAGGGTGGGTGGCCCGGCCGGTGTTGATCAGCTCCTCGGCGACCCGCTTGCCCTGGTTGACCGGAATGGCGAAGCCGAGGCCGATGCTGCCGCCCTGGCTGGCGCCGAGACCCGTCTCGTCGTCGGCGGCCCGGATCGCGCTGTTGATCCCGATGACGCGGCCCTCCCCGTCCATCAGCGGGCCGCCGGAGTTCCCGGGGTTGATGGGCGCGTCCGTCTGGATGGCGTCCACATAGCTGACGTCGCTCCCCCCGTCGTCCCCGCCCCCCGCCGTGATCGGGCGCTCCTTGGCGCTGATGATGCCGGAGGTGACGGTGCCCGCGAGGTCGTACGGGGCGCCGATCGCGACGACCGGGTCGCCGACGCGGACCGAGTCGGAGTTGCCGAGCCGCAGCGGACGCAGCCCGCGGACGCCGGAGACCCTGACCACCGCGAGGTCGTAGCCGCTGTCGCGGCCGACGATCTCCGCCTCGGCCGTCGTGCCGCCGCTGAACGTCACGGAGATGTCGCCGCCCGACGCCGCCGCCTCCACGACATGGTTGTTGGTCAGGATGTGGCCCCGCCGGTCGAGGACGAAGCCGGTGCCCGTCCCCTCCTTGCCGCCGCCCTTGACGTGGAAGGTCACCACACCGGGCAGCGCGGCCTCGGCGATGCCCGCGATGCTGCGGGGGTCGCGGGGGCGGTCCTCGGCGGGCGCCTGCGGCAGCGCGACGTCGACCACGCCGCCGTTGCGTTCGACGTACGCGCCGACGCCGCCGCCGATGCCTCCAGCCACCAGCGTGAGCAGCAGCGCGCCGGCCAGCAGGGCGCCCCGGGATGGGCTCCGGCGGCGGCGCGCGGCGGGCCCCGGCCCGTCCGGGGAGGGGAAAGCCGTCCCGGTGACCGGGGAGCCGGGAGCGCGCCAGGGGTCGTACCGCTCCCAGTGTCCGCCGGTTCCCGCTGCCGACGGCACCGCGGGCGGGACCGGTGCGGCCGGCGGCCCGGCAGCCGGTCCGGCGGGAACGGGAGCGGGCGCGGCCCCGGTGAGGCATCGCCGGTTGCCGGGGACGACGGGGCCGTGCCCTCCGATGCCGCGTCAACAGCGGGCGCGGGGCGGCGGAAGAGGCCGCGGGTGCGGTCCCGGCGGCGGGGCGGAGCCCTCCGCCGCCGGGGAGCCGGGGCCGGTACGGGCGGGCCCTGCGGCGGCACGGCGGCGTCCGCCGCGGGCGGCGGTACGGCCGCGGGGAGCGGCCGGCGGCCGCGTCCTCCGCGCCCGTCCCGGCCGCCGGCGGAGGGACCGCCGCCTCCGCCGGCAGGGCGGTGCCCCGGGCCGGAGTCACCGCGGGACGCTGGACCGGCGGCGCGGGGCCCAGGGGCCGGGGTGCCGTAGGGCGGGGTGCCGCAGGGATCGGACGGATGCCGCGGCTCCCCGGCGGGCCGTTCCGCATCCGGGGCGGACGGGACCGGCGCGGGCGGTGGCACGGGCGGTGGCACAGGGAGTCCGTCCACGGGCGCCCCGGGAGCCGGAGGGCCGGAAGGGGGACGGGATCGGCCGGAGTGCCCGGGCCGGTCGCGGCGGGCGGGGCGGCGGGGGCGGCTCGGGGCGGGGGCGGCGCGGGGCCGGTGCCGGGTCGGGGCGGTGCCGCCCTGGCTCCACCACTGCGGCTTCGGGCCGGTGGCCTTGCCCTGGTTCATGTTCTCCCCACAGTCCGTCCGCGGCGCGAGCCGCCCGCGGTCCACCGTGCGATTCAACCAGGTTCACTCGCCGCTCCGCAGGGGTCCGGTTCCGGCCGGTCCGGAACGGACGGCTCAGCGGGCGGCGGGCGGCAGGAAGGCGGTGGCCGTGGCGCCGCCCGCGAGCGGCGCCACCCGATTCCCCGGTTCGGGGGTCCGCGTCGGGGCGGAGGGCCCGGTGAGCGTCGTCGGGGAGGGGAGAGCGCCGGACCGCCGAGCGGGGCGCCCGGGAGCCCGTCGCTCAGCCGGGCGTTCATGAGGTGGCGTATGAGCGGCGAGAGCGCGGCGTCGGCGGGGAGCAGCGGAGCGGGCGGCTCAGCGCCTGTTCCGGGTGGGTGGTCGGGGTGGGCGTCCCCGGACCGGCCGGCGCGGCGGACTGCGGAAGGTCCACGCTGGTGGCGCCGCCGGAGCGGCCGGAACCGTCCCCCGCGGCGACCGAGGCGGCGACCACGTCGCCGGCCCCCGCGGTGCCGGGCCGGTCCGCCGTGCCCGCGGTGTCGGCCCGGCCTCTCGGGCCGTCCACCGCCGCTTCCAGCGGCAGGGCACCGCCGAGCGCGAAGGCGGCCAGCGACACCGCTCCCGCGGCGGCGAAGGCGAAACGGCGGCTGCGCTGCTGATGCCCCTGGCGCACACCCGGCGCCAGGGCGGAGACGGAGGGCGCGGGGCGGCGGGCGAACTCGTGGACGCGGAAGCCGCTCCGCCGGGCCCCACCGGACACGGCCACGGCGGCCTCGGCCCCACCGCCGGTGAACCAGTCGGGCGGTGCGGAACGGCCGGACCGCGGGCCGCGCTCGGCGGGGGAGGACACCGGGCCGCCGAACGGGCCGTCCGGGCTCTCCGGTGATCCGTCTCCCGCGGGCAGGCTCTGCAGACGGGCGAGCAGCCCCGCCGACGGCGGCGGGGGGGCCGCCTCGGCGAAGACGTTCTTCAGCCGCCGCTGGGCGTCGGCCTCGGCCCGGCACTTGCAGCAGGTGGCGAGATGGGCGAGCACCCGCTCGCGCATGTCGTGGCCGAGCTCCCCGTCCACCAGCGCGGCGAGACGGTCGCCCAGATGCTGCTCGGCGGGGCTCGCGCCGCCCGATCCGGTCACGCCGTCCCGACCTCTCCTCCGAGTCCTCCCTGTCCCGGGAGCGCGGTGGCGAAGGCGCGCTGCTGCTCGGCACGGGCCGCGGGCGACCGGTGCTGGAGCGCCTTGCGCAGATGGGAACGGCCGCGGTGGATGCGGCTGCGCACGGTGCCGAGCTTCACGCCGAGGGTGGCGGCGATCTCCTCGTAGGACAGCCCCTCGATGTCGCACAGCACGACGGCGGCGCGGAACTCGGGGGCGAGGGTGTCCAGCGCCTGCTGCACGTCGGCGTCGAAGTGGGCGTCGTGGAAGTGCTGCTGCGGGGAGGGCTCGCGGCTGGGGAGCCGCTCGGCGGCGTCGTCCCCGAGGGCGTCGAAGCGGATGCGCTGCCGGCGGCGGACCATGTCCAGGAAGAGATTGGTGGTGATCCGGTGCAGCCAGCCCTCGAAGGTGCCGGGGGTGTAGGTGGACAGCGAGCGGAAGACGCGGACGAAGACCTCCTGGGTGAGGTCCTCGGCGTCGTGCTGGTTTCCCGTCAGGCGGTAGGCCAGGCGGTAGACCCGCGCGCTGTGGGTGCTGACGATCTCCTCCCAGGTGGGAGGGGTCCACGCGGGGGACTCCCCCTCACCGAACGACGCCGTCGTGGAGAAGGTCGCGGTGGCGGTGGAGTCGGCGGGACGCGGACGGTCAGCGGTGTCGGTCACGGATTTCGGCTCACCGGAGTACCTGCGGAGGCGGCGGAGCACCCCCCGGTCACCGGCTGCAGCCGCACCTCCCCTGGTGGCTCTGGTGGTGTCCAGTGGAGCACCTACCATAGCCAGCTCGCCCGTTAGCTCCGGATAAGCATCCTTGACCCGCTTTTCGGTCACCGCTCTCCCGACCCCTTTCCTTCTCCCCGCTGGGCTAACGTCCGGTCCCATCAGCGGGTTCCCGAGGGCAGCGGATACAGTCACCGTTGCGTCGACTACGGGGACAGGAGAGGGCCATTACCGGCAACCGGCAGACGAGCTGGGCGTTCGCCGATGCGTTCGTCGCCGAGGACGAGACCCTGCTCTGGGCCCGGGACCGGGCCCGCGAGGCGGGGCTCCGCTCGGTGTCGGCCAGCACCGGTGCCGCCCTGCGCCTGCTCGCCGCCACGGTGGACGCCAAGGCCGTGGCGGAGATCGGCACCGGCACCGGCGTCTCCGGGATCCATCTTCTGCACGGCATGCGGCCGGACGGTGTGCTCA
Source organism: Streptomyces sp. MNU89 (assembly GCF_020982505.1). Lineage (NCBI taxonomy): Bacteria > Bacillati > Actinomycetota > Actinomycetes > Kitasatosporales > Streptomycetaceae > Streptomyces > Streptomyces sp. MNU89. The sequence continues at coordinate 2,589,886 of NZ_JAJKLL010000001.1, forward strand.
CGACCGTGGACACCGACCCCGAGTGCCAGCAGTTCGCGCGCCAGGCCTTCCGCGCGGCCGGCTTCGCCGCCAACCGCGCCCGCTTCATCCCCGGCCACGCGCTGGACGTGCTGCCCCGGCTGGCCGACGGCGGTTACGACCTCGTCTTCTGCGACGGCGACCGCGCCGAGTGCCTCGACTACCTCGATGAATCGTTGCGCCTGCTGCGCCCCGGCGGTCTGGTGGTCTTCGAGGGCGTCTTCGCCCACGGCCGCACCATGGACGCCTCGGCCCAGCCGCTGGAGGTGCAGCGGCTGCGCGAACTGCTGCGCACCGTGCGGGAGAGCACGGTGCTGCTCTCCTCGCTGCTCCCGGTCGGCGACGGCCTGCTCTGCGCGGTCAAGCGCGGCCCGTAGGCCCGGCGCGCGTTCCGTCCGGCCCGGCCCCCACCCCGGACACGCCACCGCCCCGGACAGGAGCCGGTACCGGAGTACGCGGCTCCCGCCGGGGCGGCGGGACGAGTGTGGTGACCCGGCCTCAGCCGACGACCTTCTTCAGAGCGTCGCCCAGCGCATCGGCCTCGTCGGGTGTGAGTTCGACGACGAGCCGACCGCCGCCTTCGAGCGGAACGCGCATGACGATGCCCCGCCCCTCCTTGGTCACCTCGAGCGGGCCGTCGCCCGTCCGCGGCTTCATGGCCGCCATGCTCGTTCCCCTTCCTGAAACCAGCTCACAGTCAGCCGACGGCCCCTGAAAGGCAGCGTCACCGGCATCGAACAGATTGCTTCCAGGCCATTATCCCGCATCGCGGGACCCGATGACCAACATCGGTCTGCATCGCTTGCACAACGGGCTTCCGCAAATACTGACAATTGGCCCATGCGGCTGCCATACTCCGCCGCCGCCCGGCCTCCCCGGCTGATCCACCGCCTTGACGCAGGTCACATGTCCGCCGCCGCCCGTCTCCGTCATGCTGTGATCCGACCGCCCACCACCATTCCCACCAGCCCTGACGGAGGTAGCCGGCGATGGCCGACACCGTGCTCCACGAGGTGACCGACGGACTCGCGACGATCACCCTGAATCGTCCCGACGCCATGAACTCCCTGAACACCGAGATCAAGGAGGCCCTGCGGGAGGCCCTCCAGCAGGCCGCGGCGGACTCCGCCGTACGGGCCGTGCTGCTCACGGGCCGGGGCCGGGCCTTCTGCGTCGGCCAGGACCTCAAGGAGCACATCGGCACGCTGGCCGCGGCGCGGGAGTCCGGCGGGGGCAACTCGATGGACACCGTGCGCAGGCACTACAACCCGATCACCGAAGCCATCGCCGGGATGCCCAAGCCCGTGGTCGCCGCGGTCAACGGCGTCGCCGCCGGGGCGGGCGCGGGCTTCGCATTCGCCGCCGACTACCGGATCGCCGCCGCCACCGCCGCCTTCACCACGTCCTTCGCCGGGGTGGCCCTCACCGCCGACTCGGGGGTCTCCTGGACCCTCCCCCGGCTGATCGGCCACGGCCGGGCCGCCGATCTGCTGCTCTTCCCGCGCACCGTGGACGCCCACGAGGCGCTGGACCTGGGCATGGTCAACCGGGTGGTCCCGGCGGACGAGCTCGCCGCCGAGGCGGAGGCCGTCGCCCGGAAGCTGGCCGGCGGGCCGACCCTCGCCTACGCGGCGCTCAAGGAATCGATGGCCTACGGGACCACGCACACCCTCGTCGAGACGCTGGCCAAGGAGGACGAGCTCCAGACCCGGGCCGGGGCCTCCGAGGACCACGCGATCGCGGTCGAGGCCTTCGTACGGAAGGAGAAGCCGCGCTTCACGGGCCGGTGAGCCGGCACACGGAAGCGGGCACCCCGGGGCCGGTACGCCGGAACCGGGCCCGGGCCGCGCGGAGGGCCGGCCGGGAGGGGCCGGGCCCCGCCCTCAGGCCCGGCCGCCCGCCCGCGCGCAGCACTCGGCGAGGTGGTCGTTGACGAGCCCGCAGGCCTGCATCAGGGCGTAGGCGGTGGTGGGCCCGACGAAGCGGAAGCCGCGCTTCTTGAGCGCCTTCGCCAGCGCCGCCGACTCGGCCGTGACGGCGGGGACGTCCGCGAGCGTGCGCGGGGCCGGGCGGGCGGCGGGCGCGTACGACCAGACCAGCGCGTCCAGCTCGCCCTTCTCCCACCGGTCGGCGACCCGGGCGTTGGCCACCGTCGCCTCGATCTTGGCGCGGTTGCGGATGATCCGGGCGTCGCCGAGCAGCCGCTCCACGTCCTCCGCGGTGAACGCGGCCACGTCGGGGATCGAGAAGTCCTTGAAGGCCGCGCGGAAGCCCTCGCGGCGGCGGAGGATCGTCAGCCAGGACAGCCCGGACTGGAACGCCTCCAGGCACAGCCGTTCGAAGAGGGCGTCGTCGCCGTGGACCGGGCGGCCCCACTCGGTGTCGTGGTACGCCACGTACTCCTCCGCGGAGAGGCCCCAGGGGCAGCGGAGCAGGCCGTCCGGGCCGGGGAGCGGCGCGCCCGCCGGTACGGGTTCGGTGGCCGGGCCGGTCACGCGGTCCGCCCGCCGCCGCCCGCCGGGCGGGTGCCGGGGGCCGCGGTGTCCGGGGCGGCGGTGTCCGGGGCTCCGCCGCCGTCACCGCCGGCTTCGCCGCCGGGGGCCGTGGCACCGGTGGACGCGTCGTCCCCGCCCATCACGCCGCCGTCGGCCGCGCGGCCGTTCGCCGGCTCCTCCTCGCCGGTCCCCTCGCGGAAGAGGTCCGGGGCGCCGAACGCTGCCGCCCGGGCCCCCGTCAGCGCGGTCTCCAGCTCGGCGATCCGGGCGTCCCGCTCGGCCAGTTCGGCGGCGAGCCGGTCGAGCACGTCGTCGACGTCGGTCATGCGGTAGCCGCGCACGACCACCGGGAAGCGCACCGTCTCGACGTCGGCGCGGCTGACGGGGCGCGAGAGGGGCAGCGGATCGGCGAGCCGGTCCGGCTCGGCGTCCGGCAGCGCCGCGCCGTCGTCGCCGCCGACCACGGCGAGGGTGACCGCCGCGACCACCACGACCAGCGCGATGAGCAAGAACCAGAACACGACCGTCTCCCCGGATGCGTCGGCAGGGTCTGAGGGGACGATGGTGCCACGCTCCGCCGGACGCCGGGCAACCGGCCGGGTGCCGGGCACGCTCCGGCGGGCCGTCCGGAGGGGCTAGGGTCTGTCTGGCGCTCCGCGTCGGACCGGGCCGCGGCGCCCGGTGCCGGGGGCACCTCCCACACCCTTCGGGCCGTGGGGAAGCCCCGCGAGGCGGGGGGCCGCCGGCGTACCGGACCGTACGCGGGCGTGCCCGGCGACGCGGCGAGGTGCGGTGCCGGGCGCCGCGGAAGGGCCGGACCGACCCCGGAGTCGGTCACCGGGTCCGTGCGGAGAGCCGGACGGGCCGGTCGGAGAACTGTCCCGGGGCCGGAGAGCGGTCCCACCGCCCGACGGGCGGCCGGAGGAGGTCACGAGTGGTGCTGCGGCTGGGGAAGCGCGAGTTCGGCGAGCACGAGCCGGTGGTCATGGCCATCGTCAACCGCACCCCGGACTCCTTCTACGACCAGGGCTCCACCTTCCGGGACGAGCCCGCGCTGGCCCGCGTCGAGCAGGCGATCGCCGAGGGTGCCGCCATCGTGGACATAGGCGGTGTCAAGGCCGGCCCCGGCGAGGAGGTCACGGCCGAGGAGGAGGCGCGGCGCACCGTCGGCTTCGTGGCCGAGGTGCGGCGGCGCCATCCGGAGGTGGTGATCAGCGTCGACACCTGGCGCCACGAGGTCGCCGAGGCGGTCTGCGAGGCGGGCGCCGATCTGCTCAACGACGCCTGGGGCGGGGTCGATCCGCAGCTCGCCGCGGTCGCCGCCCGGTACGGCGCCGGCCTGGTCTGCACCCACGCGGGCGGCGCCGAGCCGCGCACCCGCCCGCACCGGGTGGCGTACGAGGACGTGATGGCCGACATCCTCCGGGTCACCCTGGGCCTGGCCGAACGGGCGGTCGAGCTGGGGGTGCGCCGCGACGGCATCCTCATCGACCCGGGCCACGACTTCGGGAAGAACACCCGGCACTCCCTGGAGGCCACCCGCCGGCTCGGCGAGATGACGGCCACGGGCTGGCCGGTGCTGGTCTCCCTGTCGAACAAGGACTTCGTCGGGGAGACCCTCGACCGGCCGGTCAGGCAGCGGCTGACGGGCACGCTCGCGGCGACCGCGGTCTCGGCGTGGCTGGGAGCCCGCGTCTACCGGGTGCACGAGGTGGCCGAGACCCGGCAGGTGCTCGACATGGTCGCGTCCATCGCGGGCCACCGGCCCCCGGCCGTGGCCCGCCGCGGACTGGCCTGAGCGGACGCCCCCGCCGCGCCGGGACACCCGTGCCGCGCCGGGACGGGCGGCCCGGACGGCGGGAAGCCGGCCGGGGCTTGCGGGACACCCCTCAGGCCTGCCCGGTCTCCTTGCTCACCAGGCTGACGGCCTCGTCCACGTCGTCCGTCAGGTGGAAGAGGTCCAGATCGTGCTGCGCCGCCTTGCCCGTGCCGATCAGGGTGTTCTCCACCCAGTCCACCAGGCCCTTCCAGTACGACGTCCCGAACAGGACGATCGGGAAGCGGGTGACCTTGCGCGTCTGCACGAGCGTGAGCGCCTCGAACAGCTCGTCCAGCGTGCCCAGTCCGCCGGGCAGCACCACGAACCCCCGCGCGTACTTCACGAACATCGTCTTGCGGACGAAGAAGTAGCGGAAGTTCACCCCGATGTCGACGTAGTTGTTCATCCCCTGCTCAAAGGGGAGTTCGATGCCGAGGCCGACCGAGACCCCGTTCACCTCGTACGCGCCCTTGTTCGCGGCCTCCATCGCGCCGGGCCCACCGCCGGTGATCACCGCGAAGCCGGCCTCGGCCAGGGCCCGGCCGATCCTGACCCCGTTCTCGTAGTCCTCCGAGCCGACGGGCGTGCGGGCCGAGCCGAAGACGCTGATGGCCGGGCCGAGTTCGGCGAGCGTACCGAAGCCCTCGACGAACTCGGACTGGATGCGCATCACCCGCCACGGGTCCTGGTGCACCCACTCCACGGGCCCCGGCGGCGAGTCCAGCAGCCGCTGGTCGGTGGTGGTCGGCTGGACCTGGCCGCGCCGCCGCGTCACCGGCCCCAGGTGCTGCTCCCGGCCGACTCCTTCCCGGGCTTCTCCCTCGGCACTGGTCACGGGCCGCTCCTTCCGAGACACCGCCTCCCGTGTCGTCCGGCGACGGGAGGATCTTCGCGGATCAGCGTATGCCCCGGCAGGTTGACGGCAAGGCACCTCAGGCCGTCAGCCAGGCGGACAACCGCTCCTCGCAGTGGTTGATCAGCGAGGTGAGCACGCGTTCGTCCCGCTTGTGCGCCAGCAGCGGTGCGCCCGGACCGTAGTTGACGGCCGGAACGCCCAGCGCGTTGAAGCGGGAGACGTCGGTCCAGCCGAACTTGGGCTGCGCCCGGCCGCCGACCGCCGCCATGAAGGCCGCCGCGGCGGGGTGGGAGAGGCCGGGCAGGGCGCCGCCGGTGTGGTCGTCGATGACGAACTCGGCCACCCCGCAGTCCGCGAAGACCTCCCGGACGTGCTGCTCCGCCTCCTGCTCGGTGCGGTCCGGCGCGTAGCGGAAGTTGACGGTGACCGTGCAGTCGTCCGGGATGACGTTGGTGGCCACCCCGCCCTCGATGCCCACGGCGTTCAGCCCCTCGCGGTACTCCAGCCCGTCGATGACCACCCGGCGCGGTTCGTACGAGGCCAGCCGGCTCAGGATCGGCGAGGCCGCGTGGATCGCGTTGGAGCCCATCCAGGCGCGGGCCGAGTGCGCCCGCTCCCCCGTGGTGCGCAGAAGGACCCGGAGCGTGCCCTGGCAGCCGCCCTCGACCTGCCCGTCCGAGGGCTCCAGGAGGACGGCGAAGTCCCCCTCCAGCCAGTCCGGATGGGCCGCGGCGACATGGCCGAGGCCGTTGAGCTCGGCGGCGACCTCTTCGTTGTCGTAGAAGACGAAGGTCAGATCGCGGTTGGGCTCCGGCACCGTCGCGGCGATGCGCAGCTGCACGGCGAGCCCGGACTTCATGTCGCAGGTCCCGCAGCCCCAGAGGTAGCCCTCCTCGTCCAGCCGGGAGGGCACGTTGTCCGCGATGGGCACGGTGTCGAGGTGGCCGGCAAGCACCACCCGCTCCGGGCGCCCCAGCCGCGTCCGGGCGACGACGTTGTTGCCGTGCCGGTCCACGGTGAGGTGCGGCAGGGCGCGCAGCGCCGTCTCGACCGCGTCGGCCAGCGGCTTCTCCCGGCCGCTGACGGACGGGATGTCCACGAGGGCGGCGGTGAGGGCGGCGGCGTCCAGGGACAGATCGAGCACGTGTGGGTCCATGGCGGCGACCCTAACCCGTCGGCGGGGGCCGCCCCCCGGCCGCCCGGGGGCCGTCCTTCCGGGCACGGGCCGCGGCCTTCACGGCCGCCCGGTACCGTGTGCGGCGTGTCCAGCCGAACCGTTTCCGTCCGCCGCCGGCGCCTTCTGCGCGCGCTGGTGGCGTGCACCGTCCTGCTGGCCCTGGCCGGGTATCTGGCGGTGCACTTCCAGACCTCCGGACCGGGTTCGCCTCGCTGTGCCGTCAGAGCCCCGGGGCAGGACGGCGAACCGTACGAACTCGAACCCCAGCAGGCGGTGAACGCCGCCACCATCGCGGCCGTCGGATCGGCCCGCCGGCTCCCGGAGCGCGCGGTGACCATCGCGCTCGCCACCGCGATGCAGGAGTCCGGGCTGCGCAACATCCGCTACGGCGACCGGGATTCGCTCGGCCTCTTCCAGCAGCGGCCCACCCAGGGCTGGGGCACGCCGGAGCAGATCATGGACCCGGTGTACTCGGCCGGGGCGTTCTACGACCATCTGGTGAAGGTCCCCGGCTACTCCCGGCTGCCGCTGACCGTGGCCGCCCAGCAGGTGCAGCGCAGCGGGTTCCCGCAGGCGTACGCCAAGCACGAGCCGAACGCCGCGCTGCTCACCTCGGCGCTGACCGGCCGCGCGGAGGCGTCGCTGAGCTGCGCTCCGGGGGCACAGGAGCAGCCGGGCGACCCGGTCCGGGTGCGGGAGAAGCTGCGGCGCGAGTTCGGCCGCGACGTGCTGGCGGGCGGCGCCGGACGGTTGGGCGGGGCCGGGAAGAGCGGTTCGCCCGGTCCGGTGGTGAGCGTTCCGGTGCCGGAGACGGCCTCCGGCGGCCCGGAGCGGCGCGGCTGGGAGCTGGCCCACTGGGCGGTGGCGCACGCCCGGGAGCTGCGGATCGCCCAGGTCTCGTACGCGGGCCGGGTGTGGAGCGCCTCCAGTTCCGGCAACGGCTGGCGCCCGGAGGCGGCCGGCTCCTCGGCGGCGGCCCGCAAGCGGGCCGCGGCGGCCGTGGTCATCACCACCGTTCAGTAGTACGGAGGGTCGCCCGCCCGGGGGAGCCGCCCGCCGCCGGGCCGGCACCCGGGGGAGCGTCCCGGCCGGGCGCGGACGGAGCCCCGGGCCCCCGTCCGACCTGCGAGGCCCGGGGACCGGCGCTCCCGCGCACCGGTCCCGTACGGCGCTCCGCGCCCCCTCCGCGCCCCTTCGCGGCCGGCCCCGGGGCGCGGCGCATTGCCAATCCTTTACCCCGGTCCGCCGCAACCTTCCCGCTCCTCACGCGGTAGTCACTGTGTCCGCCGAACGGACACAACTCCCCTGAAATCATCAGCTTTTCCCCGCCGAAGGAGCACCATGTCCCTCCCCCTCACGCGTCGGATCGCCCGAGCCGCGCTGCTGGTCGCAGCGGGCGCGGCTCCCCTCGTCGGCGCGGCCGGCCCGGTGCAGGCCGCGCAGCTGCCGGAGTCCGCCGGTCTCGGCGGGGTCAGCAACCTCGACGGCGCGGCCCTCGGGGAAATCCTCGACACCACCGCCCGGCAGACCACGGCCGGTGCCGTCACGACGCGTGACAGCACCGTGGGGAACGCCGCCCTCCCGGCCGCCGAGGGGCTGCTCGACTCCGCCGTCGGCACCGCAGCCCCGGTCGCCGGGCAGACCGTCACCGGCAGCGGGGACACCGCCGGCACGCTCACCGAGGACACCGCCGGAGTGCGCCCCGGAGGCCTGCGGGTGCGGGAGTTCGCCGGTGGTCTCACCGACTCCTCGGGCGTGCCCGGCGTACCCGGGAGCCTCCCGGCGACCGAGGAGATCAGGACGCCGGCCGCCCCGAACGTGGCCTACAACAACCTCTCCGAGGTCAACGAGGCGGCCGGTGATCTGACGGCGAACGGCCCGCTGCAGCTCGGCGTCTGACCGGGGAGGGCCGCCCCGCCGCGGGCGGCCGGAACCCGTACGGTCCACGGGCCGTGAGCGGTACGGACGGCAACGCCCGGCCGGGGATGCCCCGGCCGGGCGTTCCGCTGTTCTCCGGTGCTCCGGCGCTCCCCTTTCGTTCGTCCCGCGCCGCGCTCCACCGTGCTCCGTCGCGCCCGTCTCGCCCGTCGCACCCGTCGGCAGTCCGGGCCCGTCCGCGGTCCGGCCCCGCGGTCAGCCGCGCAGGCGCTCCACCGCGGCCGCGACGCGCTCGTCGCTCGCCGTCAGCGCGACCCGGACGAAGCGTTCGCCGGCCGGGCCGTAGAAGTCGCCCGGGGCCACCAGGATGCCCCGCTTGGCGAGATCGGCCACGGTGTCCCAGCAGGGCTCGTCCCGGGTCGACCAGAGGTAGAGGCTCGCCTCGCTGTGCTCGATCCGGAAGCCGGCCACCTCCAGCGCACCGCGCAGGGCCGTGCGCCGCGCCCGGTACCGGGCGCGCTGCTCCGCCACGTGCTCGTCGTCCGCGAGGGCCGCGACCGTCGCCGCCTGGACCGGTGCGGGCACCATCATCCCGCCGTGCTTGCGGATTTTCAGCAGCTCGCCCAGCACGGCCGCGTCCCCGGCGATGAACGCCGCCCGGTATCCGGCGAGGTTGGAGCGCTTGGAGAGCGAGTGCACCGCGACGACGCCGTCGAAGCTGCCGCCGCACACGTCCGGGTGGAGCACGGAGACGGGGTCGGCCTCCCAGCCCAGTTCCAGGTAGCACTCGTCGCTGACGACCAGCACGCCGTGTTCCCGCGCCCACGCCACGGCGGTGCGCAGTTCCTCCTTGGAGAGGACCCGGCCAGTGGGGTTCGAGGGGGAGTTGAGCCACAGGATCCGCAGGCCCTCCGGCGCCACCTCCGTCGGCTCGTCGTAGACGACGGGTTCGGCGCGCGCGAGCCGCGCCCCGGCCTCGTACGTCGGATAGGCCAGCCGGGGGAAGGCGACCCGGTCGCCCGGGCCCAGGCCCAGCTGGGTGGGCAGCCAGGCCACCAGTTCCTTGGAGCCGACGACGGGCAGGACGTTGGTGTGCTCCACGCCCCGCGCCCCGAGCCGCCGTCCGGCCCAGCCCGCCAGGGCGTCGCGGAGCTCCGGGGTCCCCCACACGGTCGGATAGCCGGGGCTGTCCGCCGCGGCGGTGAGCGCCTCGCGGATCACCTCGGGGACGGGGTCCACCGGGGTGCCGACCGACAGGTCCACCAGACCTCCGGGGTGCGCGGCGGCGGACGCTCGGTACGGTTCGAGGCGGTCCCAGGGAAAGACGGGAAGCCGGTCGGAGACTCCGGGCACGGTGCTCACTTCTCTCGGGCGTTCGGGGCGGCCGGACGGCTCCGGCGGGCATCCCGGGGCGGCGCGGCGGGCGCGAAGACCGCGGTCCCGCACGGCCGGGGTGCCGTACGGGACCGGGACGCCGCCGCGGGGTCCGCGGCTACTGGTTCTGCGGCGGAAGCGCGGCGATGAGCGGGTGGTCGCGCTCGATCAGGCCGAGCTTGGAGGCACCGCCGGGCGAACCGAGCTCGTCGAAGAACTCGACGTTCGCCTTGTAGTAGTCCTTCCACTCCTCCGGGGTGTCGTCCTCGTAGAAGATGGCCTCGACCGGGCAGACCGGCTCGCAGGCGCCGCAGTCGACGCACTCGTCGGGGTGGATGTACAAGGACCGGGAGCCCTCGTAAATGCAGTCGACGGGGCACTCCTCGATGCACGCCTTGTCCTTGACGTCGACACAAGGCTGCGCGATGACGTAGGTCACGCTGTCGTTCCTCCTCGGTAGGGCGGGCGGAGCGGTTGTCGTCTCCGCCGCATGGCGCGCGGGAGCGCGGCGTCGTCGATGCCCGCAACTAGTATCTCCGTTCCGGGGCACCAGTCGAACAGGAGGGGCGGGCACAGCTGTGGATTTCACCACCGGCGGACGCCTCACGGTCCGGATCACCGCCGCTGACGTGGGCAAAAGGGTATCGGTGCGGCGGTGGAGCGAGCCCGGAGCACCGGGCGGGCGGTTCACCGACGCGGTCGGCGTGCTCACATCCTGGGACGGGGGTGTGCTGTGTCTCACACGCCGGAACGGCGAGATCGTCCGCATCCCGGAATCCGCGCTGGCCGCCGGGAAGGTGGTGCCCGCGGCGCCCGCCCGGCGCCGGGGCCCGGCCGCCTCCGCGGCCGAGCTGAGCCGGGTCGCGGCCCGCGCCTGGCCGCCCGCCGAGAGCGAGACGCTGGGCGGCTGGACCCTGCGGGCCTCGGGCGGCTTCACCCGGCGCGCCAACTCCGTGCTGCCGCTGGGCGATCCGGGGCTCCCGGTGGACGAGGCGCTGCGCCGGGTGGTCCGCTGGTACGCCGCACGGAGCCTGCCCGCGTACATCCAGGTGACCACCGGCGCCGGGGACACCCAGGAGGAGCTGGCCGCCGCCCTCGACGCCCGCGGCTGGATCCGGGAGGTCTCCGCGGAGGTGCGGACGGCGGCGCTGGCCCCGGTCGCGGAGGCGGGGCCCGTGCACGGCGTCCCGGCGACCGCGGGGGCCGGGAGCGCCGCACCCCCCGTGCGGCTGACCCGTACCCCCGGCACCGCCTGGCTGCGGCGCTACCAGCGGTTCGCCGGTGACACCCCGGAGGTGCGGCGGGTGCTGTGCGGCGGGCCGTCCGTCCGGTTCGCCGCGGTACCGGCGGACAAGCCGGCGGACGGGGCCGCGGACGGAGAGGACGCCGGCGGTGCCCCCGCGGCCATCGGACGGTGCGTGGTGGACGGCCGCTGGGCGGGCTTCTCGGCGGTGGAAGTGGCACCGGAGCACCGGCGGCGGGGCCTGGCGTCCGCCGTGATGGCCGCCCTCGCCGCGCGGGCCCTGGAGGAGGGCGCCTCGGCCGCGTATCTCCAGGTCGAGACGGACAACGGGCCCGCTCGCGCGTTCTACGACCGGCTCGGCTTCACCGTCCACCACACGTACCACCACTGGCGCGCGCCGGATGACGGCGGCCACTGAGCGATAGGGCTTCCCCATGCCGGACAGGCCGGACGCACACGACCCCCGCGGCGCGGACGACGACGCCGGTGACCGGACGGCGGTCCGGCGCCGGTTCGCCGCCGAGGCGCGGGCGGAGCGGCCCGATCTCGCCCTGCTCTGCCTGCTGATCGCCGCCGAGGCCGATCCGTCGCTGGGCGAGAAGGGCATCGACGCGGCCCAGATCGAGCTGGACCGGCTCGCCGGGGAGCTGCCGTACGCGCCCGGCGGCGGCGCCGCGGGCTGGGCACGGGCGGTCGGCGCGCTCCTCGGCGAACGGTACGGATTCCGCGGCTCCCGGGACGATTTCGCCGCCCTGGAGTCCTCCCTCCTGCCGGAGGTGCTGCGGCGGCGGCGCGGACTGCCGATCCTGCTGTCCGTCGTCTGGATCGAGGTGGCCCGGCGGGCCGGCGCGCCCGTGTACGGGGTGGCCCTGCCCGGCCATTTCGTCGTCGGCTTCGGCGACCCGGCGGGGACGGACGCCCGCGGCCGGGTGCTGGCCGACCCCTCGGAGGGCGGCCGGCCGCTGACCGAGAGCGACACCGAACTGCTGCTGGCCGCCGTGACCGGTGAGCCGCTCACCCCCGCGATGCTCACCCCGGCCGCGCCGCTGGACATCGTCCGGCGCGTTCTCGGCAACATCCGCGCCTGGGCCGCCGCCCGGCCCGAGCGCGTCGATGTCCGGCTGTGGGCGGTCGAGCTCTCCCTGCTGCTGCCCCACCACCCGGCGCGGCTGCGCCGTGAGCACGGGCAACTGCTGGTCGGGCGCGGCGACTTCCTGACCGGCGCGGCCGAGCTGGAGACCTACGCGGAGGTGGCCGAGGCGGTGGACCCGGAGGAGGCGCGGGATGTGCGGCGGCAGGCCCGGGCGGCCCGCGCGATGCTCAACTGACGCACCCGGGCGGCCCGTACGCCCTGCGGGACGGAAACACCGGTCCGGCCCGGTGCGCGCCGCGCACCGGGCCGGAGGGAACGCCTCCCCGCTACGGGGTGGTGTCGATGGTGACGGTGCGCCCGGCCGGGTCGGTGGAGCGCAGCGCCTCGCGGAGCGCCCCGGCCACGTCCTGCGGGCTCACCGGGGTCTTGGAGCCGTTGCCGCGCTCGATGAGCACGCCGTCGAACACCCCGCCGTACAGGCTCTTGAGCACCTTCAGGTCGTAGGTGTCCACCAGTTTGCCGTTGACGGCCTTCATGGAGAGGAACTTCGGCAGCGAGTTCTCCGGGCTGAAGGAGATGGTGCGCGCCGGGTCCGTCCGCACGGTGACCAGCCCGGACATCGCGGGCTCGGCGAACTCCTTCATCGCCTTGTCGATCTCCGCCTGGTCCACCGCCGGCTGCCGTACGGTGCTGGGCAGTTCGACGGCCGCGCTCGCCCCCGTCTCCGTGCGGGCCCGGTAGGCGTCGGAGAGCGCGGTGACGGACTTGTTGACGTCCACGGCACGGTGCGGCTTGCCCGGGACGGGCACGGCCTTGCCCGCCTCGAAACGGATCATGCCGTCCTGCTCCGCGCCGCTCTCCCCGGCCAGTGACTCCAGCGCGGCGCGCAGCTTCTCCCGGTCCGTGACGATCTCGGCCTCCGCCTCGCGGGAACCGCCGAAGAGCGAACCGATCACGGAGACCGGGTTGTAGTCGCGCCCGGCGGCCTGCCGGACGCTGGCGTCGACATCGACGTCCAGCCCGACCACGGAGGGCTTGAGTTCGTGCTGCTCCCCGGCCACGCGGACGGTCATCGGGGCGTCGACACGCCGGCCGAGCCCCTGGTCGAGCCGGTTGACGGCCTCCTGCCGGGAGATGCCGCCGATGTCGACCCCGGCGACGGTGGTGCCCTTCGGCACCTCGGCGTGGTCGAGCAGCAGCCCGGCGGCGTACGCGACGCCGAGCGCGGCGACGACCGCGGCACCGGCCAGGACGAGCTTGGACCGGCCCTTCTTCCGCGCGGCCGGGGCCGGGGAGGCGGGCCGGGCGGCGCCGGCGGGCGCGGGGCACCGGCGTCGTCGGCGGGCAGGGTCGGGAACGGGGACTCACCGGCCGGCGGCACCGCCTGGATGCCGCTGACCAGGGTGTCGCTGGAGACCCGCTCCTCCGGTCCGCCGAAGGCGGGTCCGCCGCGAAGCCGTGGTCCGCGCCGAACGGCGCCGGCGCGGGCGCGTCCGGGTCCTGCATCGGCCCGGGAGCGGCGGGCGGGAAGCCGCCGTACGCGGGGACGGCGGTGCGGAACGCGGGCTCCGTCCCCGCCGGCCGGTCCGCCGGGACCGCCCGCCGGTCCGCCGGGGCGGCCTGCTGCCGGAAGGCGGGCGGCAGCAGCGGCATGTCGCCCTCGGCGGGTCCGCCGGTCGGCCCGTTGGGGCCCGCTCCGGGACGGGGCCGACACGGGTGCCGTAGGCCGGGTGGACGTGGGATCGGCGTCCCGGCCGGGAGGCGGGCCTCCCGCGGGCCGGCCGCCGGGCGCCGCGGGACCGCCACCGTGCGCCGCACCACCGCTGCCCGCGCCGGCACCGCCGGGGCCGCCCGCCGCCGGGCCGCCCGGAATCGGGGTGCCCGAGGTGGGGGTCGGGTCTTGCGGGGCGCGAACCAGTCACTGGCCCGCTCCCCGCCGCCCTGCCCGCCGGGCGCCGACGGGTTCTTCCCCGTCCCCTCCCGGCCGCCGCCCGCCGCGGAGACGGAAGCGGAGGGCTGCCGCTCCTCGGCGGGCCCGGCCGGTCTGGGCACGCCGGGCTCGGTGGCGGACGACCGGTCCTCGACGGGCGTGCGCATGACGACCGGGGGGATCGGCCGGGACCCGGGGATGTTGATTCTGATCCGGGTCGTCAGCGTGGTCTCGGTCTTCGGCTGCTCCTCCGGTTCGGAGGGCCGGCCGGCGTCGGCGGCCTCGGGTGCGTCCGGCGCGTCCTGCGGGGGGTGCAGGGACGGATACCGGCGCGTGCCGTAGGGCGGGGTACCCGAGGGGTACGACGCGGCCCCGCCGTGCCCCTGGGGCCCGGAGGACGTGGTGTCAGATTCACGGCTCAAAGCTGGTTCTCCCGGTTGGCTCCGCCGCCCGTAGTACTCGCACTGGGCTCCCCCCGTGCCTGAGGCCGCGGGCGGGGGTTCTCCCTGCCGTAGGGCAGGGGAGCTCGGCGGCGCTACCACCATACTGGCCGATGCCCGCGCTCATACCGCGACCGCCGCATCGGCGCCCCGGGCGGGGGGCCCGCACCCCCCGCCCGTCGGCGCGTCAGACGCCAAGTGGCTTGGCTCCGGGGGCCGGTGGGGGAAGCGAGGGCACAGTGGTGCAGATCACAGCGGTCAACATCCCGCCCAGCAGATAGAGATACGAGCCCACGCCCGACCCGAACAGGAAGTCGCCCTCCGGCCGGGAGGTGGTCAGCGCCATCACGGCGAGCAGCCAGCCGCCGGCCGCCGCGCCCGGACCGATCCGGGTGCCGGTGGCCCGCAGCCCGCCGTAGCAGAGGGCTCCGACGGCCAGCAGGGCCAGCAGCAACCCGGCCGGGAACCAGGCGCCTTGGACGAGGGCGCCCGCCGCGCCGGTCAGGACCCCGAGCACCGCGAGAGCGGCGTACGCGGCGAGGCGCCCGGCGCTCACCGGCTCTCCCCGGCGTCCGGAATGCCCGCGAACAGATCGGTCTCGGGCGGATTGCCCGCCGGCGGTCCGTCCGCCGCCGGGCCCTGGACCAGGCGGTAGTACTCGGTGGCCAGCAGCGGCTGCGCAAGATTGTTCGACAGGGCGAAGCAGGCCCCGCCCTCCACGCCCTCCACGCCCTCCGCGACGGCGATCTGCGTGGCGTGCGCCCGCAGGGCCGCCGCCTTCCGCCCGGCCCACTCGCCGCCGTCCACGGCCGTCGTGATCTGTTCCTCCTCCACCACCCCGGGAAGGTCCGCCACTCCGGCGACGCCCGGGAAGGGCAGGGAGGGGGCGGCCCGCAGCGCCGCCAGCCGCTCCTCCGCCACCGGCCGCGGCAGGCAGTTCCAGTAGATCTTCCGGACGGTGTGCGGCTCGCCGAGGTCGCGGCGGTAGGCCCGCTCGGAGGCGAGCGCGGCGGCCCGCATGGCGACGCGGTGCGCCTGGATGTGGTCCGGATGCCCGTAGCCGCCGTCGGGGTCGTAGGTGACCAGGACCTGGGGGCGGATCTCGCGCATCACCTCGACGAGATGCGCGGCGGCCTCGTCGGTGTCGGCCCGCCAGAAGGCCCGCGGGCGGTGGTTCTGCGGGAGGCCCATCATGCCGGAGTCGCGGTAGCGGCCCCGCCCGCCGAGGAACCGGTGGTCGGTGACGCCCAGTTCGGCCATCGCGGCCGCGAGCTCCCCCGCCCGGTGCGGACCGAGCGCGTCGTCGCGGTCGGCGGCGAGGCCCGCCAGCTCGGGCGGGATGACCTCGCCCTCCTCGCCCAGGGTGCAGGTCACCAGCGTGACGTGCACCCCTTCGGAGGCGTACTTGGCCATGGTCGCGCCGTTGTTGATCGTCTCGTCGTCCGGGTGCGCGTGCACCAGCAGCAGACGGCGGGCGGGCAGCGCCCGGCCACGGCCTGGAGAGGGCAGGTCAGTCATGCGCTACAGCGTACGAGCGAAAACGGCGCCGGGCCGTCAGAACTTCAGCCCCCCGATCATCCCGGCGACGTTGTTGGTCAGCTCACTGATGGTCGGGGCCACCGAGGAACTGGCCAGGTAGAAGCCCAACAGCATGCAGACCACCGCATGTCCGGCCTTCAGCCCGGATTTCCGGACCAGCAGGAAGACGATGATCGCCAGCAGCACCACCACCGAAATCGAGAGTGCCACGGCGGTTCACCTCCAAGGTATGTGCGGTCGGGGCGACGAGGGGTAACGCACGGGCGCCACAGTGTGGTTACCCATGATGCGCCACAGATCATAACGATCCGTTCCTGCGCACGAGCGGGTGCATCGCAGCAGAGAAGGGGCGCACGGACCGGGCGCCCCTTCAGCTCCACCGGGCGTACGCCGGAGCACGGCCGACGGCCGGTCAGAGGCGGTGCGGCAGCGGTGCGGGACGGCCCGGGAGCGGTGCGGGGACTCGGCCCGGCGGGGCCCGGCACGTAGGGTCGCCGCATGGACGGACAGCTCTCGTTTCCGCGGCAGCATGCCAGAACCCAGCGCTTCAGCCTGGGCGCGCCGCGCTCCTTCACCGTGTCGCCCGACGGCACCCGCCTCGTCTTCCTGCGGTCCCGCTCCGGCACCGACCGGGCGAACCTGCTGTGGGTGCACGATCTCGGCGAGGGGACGGAACGGATCGCCGCCGATCCCGCGGCGCTGCTCGGCGGCGGCACGGAGCGGCTGTCCCCGGAGGAGCGGGCGCGCCGGGAGCGGAGCCGGGAGGGCTCGGCGGGGGTCGTCGGCTACGCGGTCGACGCGGCCGTCGAGCTGGCCGCCTTCGCGCTCTCCGGGCGGCTGTTCGCGGCCGAGCTGCGGGCCGGGACCGCGCGGGAGCTCCCGGTGCCGGGCCCAGTGGTCGATCCCCGCCCGTCGCCGGACGGCCGCCACATCGCCTGGGTCGCCGGCGGCGCCCTGTACGTCGCCGCCGCGGACGGCTCGGACGCCCGGGCGCTGGCCGAGCCGGAGCACGAGCGGATCACCCACGGGCTGGCGGAGTTCGTCGCCGCGGAGGAGATGGACCGCTCCCGGGGCTTCTGGTGGTCGCCGGAGAGCGACCGGCTGCTGGTGGCGCGGGTGGACGAGACACCGGTGCGCCGCTGGTGGATCGCCGACCCGGCGCATCCCGGCCGCGAGCCGGCCGAGGTGGCGTATCCGGCCGCCGGCACGGAGAACGCGGAGGTGACGCTCGCCTTCACCGGTCTCGACGGCTCGCGGGTGCCGGTGGAGTGGGACCGGGAGCGCTATCCGTATCTGGCGCGCGTGCACTGGTCCGCGGCCGGGCCGCCGCTGCTGCTGGTCCAGGCCCGCGACCAGCGCTCCCAGCTGTATCTGGCGGCCGATCCGGAGACCGGCGCCACCCGGCTGCTGCACGCGGACGAGGACCCGGTCTGGCTCGACCTCTTCCCCGGGGTCCCGGTGTGGACGCCGGACGGCCGGCTGGTGCGGATCGCGGACGAGGGCGGGGCTCGGGTGCTGATGGTGGGCGACCGCCCGCTGACCGGGCCGCAGCTGCACGTCCGGGCGGTGCTCGACGTCGGCGCGGAGGACGTGCTGGTGACGGCCTCCGCCGGGCCGGAGGCGGCGGCGCCGGGTACGGGTGAGATCCATGTGCACCGGGTCAGCGAGCTGGGGGTGGAGCGGATCTCGGAGGGCCCCGGGGTGCACTCGGCGGTCCGCTCCGGCGCGGTGACCGTGCTGGCCTCGGCCACGCTCGACCACAGCGGCGCGGCGGTGCGGCTGTACCGGGACGACAGGCCCGCCGGGACGGTCATGTCGCTGGCGGAGCAGCCGGTGCTGACCGCCCATGTGCGGCTGGCGGAGGCCGGGGAGCGCCGCGTCCCGTGCGCCGTGCTGCTGCCCACCGGCTACCGGGAGGGGGACGGTCCGCTGCCGGTGCTGATGGACCCGTACGGCGGTCCGCACGGCCAGCGCGTCGTCGCTGCCCACAACGCCTATCTGACCTCGCAGTGGTTCGCCGACCAGGGCTTCGCCGTGGTCGTCGCCGACGGCCGCGGCACCCCGGGCCGCTCCCCGGCCTGGGAGAAGGCGATCGCGCACGACGTCGCCGGGGTCACCCTCGACGACCAGGTGGAGGCGCTGCACGGGCTGGCGAAGAGCTTCCCGCTGGATCTGGGGCGGGTGGCCGTCCGCGGCTGGTCGTACGGGGGGTATCTGGCGGCGCTCGCGGTGCTGCGCCGTCCGGACGTCTTCCACGCGGGCGTCGCCGGGGCGCCCGTGACCGACTGGCGGCTCTACGACACCCACTACACCGAGCGCTATCTCGGCCATCCCGCCGAGCGGCCGGCGGTGTACGACGCCAACTCGCTGGTCACCGAGGAGGGCGGGCTCTCCGGGGCGGCCGGCCAGCACCGGCCGCTGATGGTGATCCACGGGCTCGCGGACGACAACGTGGTGGCGGCCCACACGCTGCGGCTGTCCTCGGCGCTGCTGGCGGCCGGGCGCCCGCACGAGGTGCTGCCGCTCTCCGGGGTGACGCACATGACCCCGCAGGAGCAGGTCGCGGAGAATCTGCTGCTGCTCCAGGCGGGCTTCCTCCGCCGCTCGCTGGGCCTGGTCTGACCGCGGCCGGCCGGGGCGGTCCACGGACCGCCCCGGCCGGTTCTACGGCACCCGCACGGCCGTACGCCGTTCAGCCTGCCGCCTGTGGATATCGGGCTTGCTTCCATCAAGTTGCCCGGGTGTTAACGCGCTCGACGGCGATTCCGGCGGGAATGTCCGGCGCCGCGGTCCGGCGTCAAGCACACGGCGACCTCGATATCCGAAACCTTCTCCCAAGATGCCGGGGCGGCGTCTTTTCGGTCCGGGCGCCCTCTTGACTGGACCGGGGCTCCGCTGCAAAGTCGCGCTCACGTCAGGAAAGCGGTACAGACCAGTTCGGCGGAGACGTGACCACGGGGGCCCCAGCGCGATGACGAGCTTATCGAAGGCCGCGGCGGCCGGTGGCGGGCCGCCGGGGCCCGAAGCCCGGACGGCGGACGTGCCGGGCGGCCGTTCGCCGGGCCGGCTGATGTGGCGGCGCTTCCGCCGCGACCGCGCCGGGACGATCTCGGCCGGTGTGGTGCTCTTCTTCTTCGCCGTGGGCCTGCTCGCGCCGGTGATCTCCCATCTGTACGGCAAGGACCCGTACACCCGTTACGGACAGCAGCGGGACGGGCTGCTCAACGAGTTCGGCTATCCGATCGCGCCGAACGGCGGCATCTCCGGGGAATTCTGGTTCGGTATCGAGCCGATTCTGGGCCGCGACGTCTTCACCCAGCTCCTCTACGGCATCCGCACCTCGCTGCTGGTCGCGGTCGCGGTGACGGTCCTGGCCACGCTGACCGCGATCGTGCTCGGGGTGGCGGCGGGTTATCTGGGCGGCCGCACCGACTTCCTCATCGGCCGCTCCATCGACCTGCTGATGGCCTTTCCCAACCAGCTGTTCTTCGTCGCCTTCATGCCGATCGTGGTCGCCCTGTTCGTGGCCGACACCGATGAGACGCCGACCTGGGTCCGGGCGGTCGCGATGGTGCTGGTGCTCTGGTTCCTGGGCTGGATGAGCCTGGC
This sequence comes from Streptomyces sp. MNU89, assembly GCF_020982505.1. Taxonomy (NCBI): domain Bacteria; kingdom Bacillati; phylum Actinomycetota; class Actinomycetes; order Kitasatosporales; family Streptomycetaceae; genus Streptomyces; species Streptomyces sp. MNU89. The sequence goes on from NZ_JAJKLL010000001.1 coordinate 2,609,357, forward strand.
GAGAATCCTGCGCGGCACGGTGCTGTCGCTGCGGGAGCGGGAGTTCGTGGAGGCGGCCCGGGTGAGCGGCGCCTCCCCGTGGCGGATCATCCGCCGGGAACTGCTCCCCAATGTGGTCACCCCGATTCTGGTGCAGAGCACGCTGATGCTGCCGAATTTCGTGACCGCTGCCGCCGGGCTCTCCTTTCTCGGGGTCGGATTCATCGAACCCACTCCGGACTGGGGCCGGATGTTCGCCACCGGCGCCCAGGTCTTCGAGAACGACTTCACCTACATGTTCTTCCCGGGCGGCGCGATGGTGATCTTCATCGTCGCCTTCAACCTGCTCGGGGACTCCGTCCGGGACGCGTTCGACCCCAAGACCCGGCACTGATCCGGGCCCGGCGGCGCACACCGGGCGGCGAACCACAGGCCACCACTCAAGGACGGGCAGGTGCGACAGGCCATGAGCAGGATTCGGGCACGCGGAGGGCGCGCCGCCGTGGTGGCGCTGGCGGCGGGGGCGTTACTGCTCTCCGGCTGCAGCGAGGGCGGCGGAGGCGGCGGCGGGGACGACGGGAACGGCAAGGACAAGGGCGCCACGGCGCAGGCGCCCGTGCCGTTCGCCGACGCCACGGCGTCGACCGGGCCGGCGGAACCGATCGCGGGCGCCGAGCCGGGCGGCACGATACGGGTGCTCGCGCGGGACAGCTTCGCGCATCTGGACCCGGCGCAGATCTACGTCTCCGACGAGGGCAAGCTCGCGGCGCTCATCCACCGCCGGCTGACCACCGTCAAGATGGACAACAAGGGCGACTACTCGGTCGTCGGCGATCTCGCCACCGACAGCGGCACCCGCTCGGACGACGGGAAGACCTGGACGTACACCCTCAAGGACGGCATCCGCTTCGAGGACGGCTCGCCGATCACCTCCCAGGACGTCCGGCACAGCTTCGAGCGGCTGTTCGCCGACTTCGTCACCGAGGGCCCGACCTTCGTGCAGTCCTGGATGGCGGACGACCCGGAGTACCGGGACCTGCTGCCGGGCGGCCCGTACAAGGGCGACCACCTGCCGGACTCGATCCTGGAGACCCCCGACGACAAGACGGTCGTCTTCCGCTTCGAGAAGCCGCAGAACGACCTGCCCTACGCGCTGGGGATGCCCGGCTACGGGGTGGTGTCCGCGGAGAAGGACACCAAGGAGAAGTACGACAAGGACCCACTGGCCACCGGCCCGTACAAGATCCAGTCGTTCAAGCCCGGCAAGTCCATGACGCTGGTGCGCAACGCCGAGTGGGACCCGGACACGGACGCCGCGCGGCACCAGTACCCGGAGAAGTTCGAGATCACCTTCAACCACCAGTACGAGGACTCCAGCAAGCGCATCCTCTCCGACACCGGGGAGAACCAGCGGGCCACCAGCTTCAGCAACTCGGTGGACGCGAGCACCATCCCGCAGGTGCTGCGCGACGAGGAGGCCAAGAAACGCACCATCTCCGGCTACCAGTCCTATGTCGCCATGTACGCCATCAACATGGACCGGATCAAGGACCACCGGGTCCGGCAGGCCATCGCCCACGCCCTGCCGCTCCGGGCGATCCTGGCCCCGTACGGCGGCTCGGCGGGCGGCGAGCTCGCGGGCGGCGTCATCAGCCCCCTGCTGCCCGGCTACGAGAAGGGCTACGACCCCTTCGGCAAGCTGGCGAAGCCGAACGGCGACCCGGCGAAGGCGCGGGAGCTGCTGAAGGAAGCCGGCAAGGAGAACATGAAGCTGGTCTACGCCTTCCGCAACGACAACGAGAGCCAGCAGGAGGCGGTCGCCGTCACGGACGCCCTGCGCGAGGCGGGCTTCGACGTGCAGCGCAAGGAGCTGCCGACCGACACCTACTACGACCGGGTCGGCAAGGTCGACAACGGCTATGACCTGTACCGCAACAACTGGGGCCACGACTGGGTGAGTTCGTCGACGGTGATCCCGCCGCTGTTCGACGGCCGGAAGATCGCCGACGGCTCGGCCAACTACGCGCACGTGAACGACAAGAAGATCAACGCGGAGATCGACCGGATCTCGGCCATCGCCGACCCGGAGAAGGCCGCCGAGGAGTGGTTCGGCCTCGGCAAGTACATCGTCGAGGAGGTCACCCCGGTGGTGCCCGCGTACTACTACAAGCAGATGCAGATCAGCGGTTCGAAGATCGGCGGCGCGGTCTACAACAACGACCTCAGCGGCCTCGACCCGAACAAGCTCTATCTGAAGCAGTGACGGCCCCCGGTGCGCGGGAGGCGCGGCCCGGCCGCCGGCCGGTGGACCCGCGCCCCCGCGCACCGGGACCTCCGCCGCACCGCGGCCGCGTCACCCGGCCGGCCGTCCGCCGTCCCCGTCCCGGCCTTCCCCGTCCCGGCCGTCCGCGTCCCGCGCGTCCCCGCGCGGACCGGCCATCCGCGAAAGCTGTCCACGCATGCTGAGATTCCTGGTCCGCCGGTCGCTCGGCGCCGTCGTCATCCTGCTGATCATCAGCGCCCTGACCTTCTTCCTCTTCTACAGCATCCCGCGCGACCCGGCCCTGCTCGCCTGCGGCAAGAACTGCACCCCGGACGCGCTGGAGGTGATCCGCCGCAACATGGGCATCGACAAGCCGGTGCCGGTGCAGTACTGGGAATACATGGTGGGGATCTTCGCCGGCCGCGACTACGCGGTGGGCCCCTGCCCAGCGCCCTGCCTGGGCTACTCCTTCGTCGACAACACACCCGTCTGGGACACCGTCCTCGACCGCTTCCCGACCACCGTCTCGCTGGCCCTCGGCGGCGCCGCGGTCTTCCTGACCGTCGGCCTGAGCACCGGGATGCTGGCCGCCGCCCGGCGCGGCACGCTCGTCGACAAGATCGTCAGCTCCGGTTCGCTGGTGCTGAGTTCGATGCAGATCTACTTCGTCGGGCCGCTGGCGATCGCGCTCTTCGTCTACCAGCTCGGCTGGCTCTCCCAGCCCGAGTACGTGAACCTCACGGACGACCCGGCCGGCTGGTTCGCCGGGCTGATCCTGCCCTGGTGCGTGCTGTCGATCATCTTCACCGCCAACTACACCCGCATGGCGCGCTCCACGATGATCGAGCAGTTGCAGGAGGACCACGTCAGAACCGCCCGCGCCAAGGGCATGACCCGGCGCACGGTCTTCTTCCGCTACGCCTGGCGCGGCTCGCTCATCCCGATCATCACCATCTTCGGCGTCGACATGGGCTCCCTCTTCGGCGGCGCGATGATCACCGAGTTCACCTTCACCCTGCCCGGCCTCGGCCGGCTCGCCGTGGAGTCCGTCGTCAACACCAACCTCCCCATGCTCATGGGGGTGATGCTGTTCGCCGCGACGGCGATCATCCTGTTCAACATCGTCGTGGACGCCGCCTACGCGCTCATCGACCCACGCGTGCGCCTGTCCTAGGAGACCCCTGTGACCACCGTCAGCAAGGAAGCGGCCGGGCCCGCCCCCGCCGGCCCGGACACCGGTTCCGGGCCCTTCCTCTCCGTACGCGACCTCCATGTGCGCTTCTCCACCGAGGACGGCACCGTCCGGGCCGTGGACGGGCTCTCCTTCGCCCTGGAACGGGGCAGGACCCTCGGCATCGTCGGCGAGTCCGGCTCGGGCAAGTCCGTCACCAACCTCGCCGTCCTGGGGCTGCACGACCCGCGCACCACCACCATCACCGGGGAGATCCTGCTCGACGGGCGGGAGCTGAGCGGGGCGCCCGAGCGGACGCTGGAGAAGCTGCGCGGCAACAAGATGGCGATGATCTTCCAGGATCCGCTCACCGCGCTCTCGCCGTACTACACCATCGGCCGGCAGATCGCCGAGCCCTACCGCAAGCACACCGGGGCCTCGAAGCGGGAGGCCCGGGAGCGGGCGGTGGAGATGCTGGAGAAGGTCGGCATCCCCCGTCCCCGGCTGCGGGCGGACGACTACCCGCACCAGTTCTCCGGCGGGATGCGGCAGCGGGCCATGATCGCCATGGCGCTGGTCTGCGACCCGGACCTGCTGATCGCGGACGAACCGACCACCGCGCTCGACGTCACCGTGCAGGCCCAGATCCTGGACCTGCTCGGGGAGCTCCAGCAGGAGTTCGGCTCCGCGATCATCCTCATCACCCACGACCTGGGCGTCGTCGCCAACACCGCCGACGACATCCTGGTCATGTACGCGGGACGGGCCGTGGAGCGCGGCCCGGTCCGGGAGGTGCTGGGCGCGCCGCAGCACCCGTACACCTGGGGCCTGCTCCGCTCGATGCCGAGCCTCCGCTCCGACCCCGACGCGGCCCTGCACCCGATCCCGGGCACCCCGCCGAGCCTGCTGGCACCGCCCTCCGGCTGCCCGTTCCATCCGCGCTGCGCCTTCCCGCCCGAGGTGCGGGGCGGGCCGGAACGCTGTGTCCGCGAGCGGCCCGACCTGCCCGAAGGGCGGGGCGCCGCCTGCCACCTGACGCCGGAGCGGAAGCGGGAACTGTGGGCGGCCGGGGGCCTGCCGCCCCGGGAGGAGCGGGACACGGAGACCGGGGCACCCGGGGTGCCCGGACAGGACCGGGGGGCGACCGGCCGATGAAGGACGACCGCACACCGCACGCGGTGCGTGCCACAGGGGAGCCCGCGGAAGGCGGACCGGCGGCCGGGGAGCCGCTGCTCACCGCCGAGGGCCTGGTCAAGCACTTCCCCGTCCTGGGCGGCTTTCCGTTCCGGCGGCAGGTCGGAGCCGTGCGGGCCGTGGACGGGATCGATCTGACCGTCCGGGCGGGCGAGAGCTTCGGCCTCGTCGGGGAGTCCGGCTGCGGCAAGTCCACCACCGGCCGGCTGCTCACCCGGCTGCTGGAGCCGACGGCGGGCCGGATCGTCTACCGCGGCCGGGACATCACCCACGCGAACCGCCGGCAGCTGGCCCCGGTCCGCTCCGAGATCCAGATGATCTTCCAGGACCCGTACTCCTCGCTCAACCCCCGGCAGACCGTCGGCACCATCGTCGGCGGCCCGATGGAGATCAACGGCATCGATCCGCCCGGCGGCCGGGAGCGGCGGGTGCGGGAGCTGCTGGAGACCGTCGGCCTCAACCCCGAGCACTACAACCGCTTCCCGCACGAGTTCTCCGGGGGGCAGCGGCAGCGCATCGGGGTGGCCCGCGCCCTCGGTCTGGAGCCCAAGCTGATCGTGGCCGACGAGCCGGTCTCGGCGCTGGACGTCTCCATCCAGGCGCAGGTCGTCAATCTGCTCCAGGACCTCCGGCGGGAGCTGGGCATCGCGTTCCTCTTCATCGCCCACGACCTGGCCGTGGTGCGGCACTTCTCGCAGCGGGTCGCCGTGATGTACCTGGGGAGGATCGTGGAGACCGGCGACCGCGAGTCGATCTACCGCAGACCCCGGCACCCGTACACGCACGCGCTGCTGTCGGCGGTGCCGGAGATCGGGACGTACGGCGCCGGGGAGGCCGGGCACGGCGCCGGCGGGGAGGAACGCCGCGAGCGCATCCGGCTCGCGGGCGACGTGCCCTCCCCGGTCGATCCGCCGTCGGGCTGCCGGTTCCGCACCCGCTGCTGGAAGGCGCGGGAGAAGTGCGCGGCGGAGGTGCCGCCGCTGGCCCGGATCGACGGCAACCGCGAGGGGCATCTGACGGCCTGCCACTTCCCGGAGGAGCCGTCCACCTCGGCCCGCACCGAGGATGTCGTCCTGGACCCGGCGCTGGCCGCGATCGAGGAGCGGGGGCCCGGGACCGGGAAACCGGGCTGACCGGCCGCTCCGCCGTCCGCCCCTCCGCCCTTTTCGCGCTCCGCCCCGTCACCCGTCGCGCCGGCCGCCCGGTTCCGGGGTCTGCCCCGAGCCGTACGGGTCGCTGGGCCCGCCCTGCCGTACGTGCTGCGGCGCCGGCCGGGCCAGCGGCAGGGTCTCCGCGAAGTGGCAGGCCGAGGGGTGGGCGGCCGGCCCGGACCGGCCGCGGAACTCCTCCGGCACGGCCAGCGCCGGCACCTCCCGGGCACACTTCTCCCGGGCCTTCCAGCAGCGGGTGCGGAACCGGCAGCCGGACGGGGGGTCGGCCGGGGAGGGCACGTCCCCGTAGAGCAGGATCCGCTCGCGCTGCTCGCGTGCCGCCGGGTCCGGGACGGGAACGGCGGAGAGCAGCGCCTGGGTGTAGGGGTGGGTGGGGTGCTCGTAGATCTCCTCGTCGGTGCCGGTCTCGGCGAACCGGCCGAGGTACATCACCCCGACCCGGTCGGAGATGTGCCGCACCACCGACAGGTCGTGCGCGATGAAGATGTAGGAGAGGTCGAACTCGTCCTGCAGCTTCTCCATCAGGTTGATCACCTGCGCCTGGACGGAGACGTCCAGCGCCGAGACCGGCTCGTCGGCCACGATGATCTCCGGGTTGAGGGCGAGGCCGCGGGCGATGCCGATGCGCTGCCGCTGACCGCCGGAGAACTGGTGCGGATAGCGGTTGATGTACTCCGGGTTGAGCCCCACAACGTCCAGCAGATCCTGCACCCGGCGCCGCCGGTCCCGCTTGGGGGCCACCTCGGGATGGATGTCGAAGGGCTCACCGATGATGTCGCCCACCGTCATCCGCGGGTTGAGCGAGGTGTACGGGTCCTGGAACACCATCTGGATGTTCCGCCGCACCGCCTTCAGCGCCCGCCCGGACAGCTTGGTGACGTCCTCGCCCTTGTAGCGGATGGTGCCAGAGGTCGGCCGCTCCAGATGGACCAGCAGCTTGGCCACCGTCGACTTGCCGCAGCCGGACTCGCCCACGATGCCCAGGGTCTCGCCGCGCGCGAGGTCGAACGAAACGGTGTCCACGGCCCGGACCGCGCCGGTCTGCCGGCGGAAGACGATGCCGCGGGTCAGCGGGTACAGCTTCTGCAGATCGCGCACTTCGAGGATCGGCTCGGGCCGCGGTGGCCGGGGCGACTGCTCCGGCTCCGGCTCGCGCGGCGGCTCCACCTCAATGTGCTGGTGCATCGTTGAGTTCGTCCTTCCAGAAGTGGCAGGCGCTGGCGCGGCCGGGCAGCGGGGTGCCGTCGTTCTCCGCGACGGTGTAGAGGGGTGGCCGGTCGGTGACGCAGACGTGCTGCGCCCGGGGGCAGCGCGGATGGAACTCGCAGCCGGGCGGGATCCGCGTGAGGTTGGGCGGCAGGCCCCGGACCGCGTAGAGCCGCCGCCCCTTGCGGTCGAGCCGGGGGATGGAGTCGAGCAGGCCCTGGGTGTACGGGTGCGCGGGCCGCTTGTAGAGCTCGTGCACGGGAGCGGTCTCCACGATCCGTCCCGCGTACATCACCGCGATCTTGTCGGCGACGTCCGCGACCACGCCCAGATCGTGGGTGATCAGGATCAGGCCCATCCGGTACTCGCGCTGGAGCTCCGCGAGCAGGTCCATCACCTGGGCCTGCACGGTGACGTCCAGCGCCGTCGTCGGCTCGTCCGCGATGATCAGGTCCGGCTCCAGGGCCAGCGCCATCGCGATCATGATGCGCTGCCGCATACCGCCGGAGAACTGGTGCGGATAGTCGTTCACCCGCTGCTTCGCCGCCGGGATGCGCACCCGGTCCATCAGCTCGACGGCCTTGGCCCGGGCCGTCTTCCGCGAGTCGCCCCGGTGCACCTGGAACATCTCACCGAGCTGGTAGCCCACCGAGAGCACCGGGTTGAGCGAGGACAGCGCGTCCTGGAAGATCATGGCCATCTGCGCGCCCCGGATCGCGCGGCGCTCCTCGCGGCCCGTCCGCAGCAGGTCGCGGCCCCGGAAGAGAATCTCCCCGCCGGTGATCCGCCCCGGCGGGGAGTCCAGAATGCCCATGACCGCCTGCGCGGTCACGGACTTGCCGGAGCCGGACTCGCCCAGCACGGCGAGCGTCTCCCCCGCGTCCACGTCGTAGGTCACCCCGTTGACGGCCTTGACGACGCCGTCCCGGGTGCGGAACTCCACCCGCAGGTCGCGGACGTCCAGCAGCGGGCCCTCCCCCTCCGGCGCGCCGCTCCGTCCCCGGGCGGGCTGTTCTCCGTCTGCGGTCGCGGTCGCGGTGGCGGGCATGATGGCGGCTCCTCAGCGCAGCTTGGGGTCGAGGGCGTCGCGCACCGCGTCGCCGAGCATGATGAACGCCAGCACCGTGATGCTCAGGGCGCCGGCCGGCCAGAGCAGCATGTGCGGGGCGTTGCGGATCTGGGAGGCGGCGTTGGAGATGTCGATGCCCCAGGAGACGGTCGGCGGGCGCAGCCCGACCCCGAGGAACGACAGCGTGGCCTCCAGCGCGATGTAGGTGCCGAGCGCGATGGTGGCCACCACGATCACCGGGGCGACGGCGTTGGGCGCGACATGGCGCAGCAGCATCCGGCGGTTGCTCGCGCCGAGCGCCCGGGCGGCCTGGACGTAGTCGTTCTCCTTGGCCGTGATCACCGCGCCGCGGGCGATACGGGCGATCTGCGGCCAGCCCAGCAGCACGATGAAGCCGACCACCGGCCACACCGTCGTACTGGTGACCACGGAGAGGAAGACCAGCCCGCCGAGGATCACCGGGATGCCGAAGAAGATGTCGGCGGCCCGGGAGAGCAGCGCGTCCGCCCAGCCGCCGAAGAAGCCGGCCAGCCCGCCGATGAGCCCGCCGAGCAGCGCCACACCGAGGGTGGCGCAGACGCCGACGGTGACGGAGGCGCGGGCACCGTACACGGTGCGGGCGTAGACGTCGCAGCCCTGGGTGTCGTAGCCGAACGGATGGCCGGGCTCGCGGCCCTGCTGGGACTTGCCCAGGTCGCAGGAGAGCGGGTTGGTGGAGACGATCAGCTGCGGCCAGAGCGAGATCACCACCAGGAAGAGGATCAGCAGCGCGGAGACGATGAAGACGGGGTTGCGGCGCAGCTCCCGCCAGGCGTCGGACCACAGACTGCGCGGCTTGCCGGTGTCGCCGCCGTCGGGTCCGCGCCCGGGAGGGCGCTCCAGCGTCTCGGCCTCGCCCATGGCCAGGTCGGCGGAGCCCCCGGCTCCGGTGGGGGCGACGGCCTGCTTCGGGTCGTTGCCGTCAGGCATAGCGGATCCTCGGGTCGAGTACGGCGTACAGCAGGTCGACGATGAGGTTCGCCAGCAGGAAGACGATGACCAGGATCGTCACGAAGCCGACGACCGTGGGGGAGTTGTTGCGCAGGATGCCCTGGTAGAGCTGGAAGCCGACGCCGTGGATGTTGAAGATCCGCTCGGTGACGATGGCCCCGCCCATGAGGGCGCCGATGTCCGTGCCGATGAAGGTGACCACCGGGATCAGCGAGTTGCGCAGCAGGTGCCGGACGATGACGCGGCGGCGCGGCAGGCCCTTGGCGATCGCGGTGCGGACGTAGTCGCCGCGGACGTTCTCCGCGATCGAGGTGCGGGTGAGCCGGGTGACGTAGGCCAGGGAGACCAGCGCGAGCACCACACCGGGCAGCAGCAGTTCCTCGAAGGTCGCGTCGGTGGAGACGGACGGCCGGACGAGCCCCCATTTCACGCCGAAGAGGAATTGGAGCAGATAGCCGGTGACGAACGTGGGGACCGAGATGACGATCAGGGTGAGGAAGAGCAGGCCGGTGTCCACGGCCCGGCCGCGCCGCAGCCCGCTGACCACCCCGAGGACGATGCCGATGATCACCTCGATGACCACCGCCACCAGCGTCAGCCGCAGGGTCACCGGGAAAGCGGTGGACATCAGTTCCAGCACCGGCTGGCCGTTGAAGGCCGTGCCGAAGTCGCCGCGGAAGATCTGGCCCATGTAGTGCAGGTACTGCTTCCACAGCGGCTGGTCGAGGTAGAGCTCCGCACGGATGCGGGCGGCGGTGGCGGGGTCGGGCGCGCGGTCGCCGAAGAGCGCCGCGACGGGGTCGCCGAGCGCGTACACCATGACGAAGATCAGGAAGGTGCTGCCGATGAACACGGGGATCATCTGGAGCAGCCGCCGGATCACATAGCGTCCCATGGGAGTGCTCCGGGGGTCGTGGTTCGCCGCCGCGGACGCCGGTGCCGGGGCCCGGCGGGGGCCCCGGCACCGTTCCGTCCACGGGTCCGGGGGTGCGGGGCCGGCCCGGGCGGTACGGGACCGTCAGGCGACCGTGATCTGGTCGTAGACGGGGACGCTGAAGGGGTTGAGCTTCACGTCCGAGAGCCGGTCGGAGTAGCCGGCGCTGCCGTTCTGGTACCAGAGCGGGATGGCGGGCATCTCCTCGACGAGCACCCTCTCGGCGTCCTGGAAGGTCTTGACGGCCTTCTGGGTGTCGCTCTGGGCGTTGGCCTCGTCGACGAGCCGGTCGAACTTCTCGTTGCTCCACTTCCCGTCGTTGGACGAGGCGTTGGTGTAGTAGAGCGGCTGGAGGAAGTTCTGGATCAGCGGGTAGTCCATCTGCCAGCCGGCCCGGAAGGGGCCCTTCATGCGCTGGTCGCCGATCTGGTTGCGGTAGTCCGCGAAGGTGCCGACCGGGTTGACGGTGCAGGCGCTGTCCCGGCCGAGGGCGTTGTTGATGCTGTTGCAGACGGCGTCGAGCCACTCGCGGTGGGAGCCGGTGTCGACATTGGAGGTGAGGGTGATCTTCCCGCCGGGGAGGCCGCCGGCGTCCTCGATCATCTTCTTCGCCTCGTCCGGGTCGTACTCGCATGCCTGGCCGCACAGGCCCTTCTCGTAACCGCCTTCCTCACCGAGGACGGGCGAGGTCCAGTCGCTTGCGGGGGTGCGGGTGTTGCTGAAGATCTGCTCGGTGATCTGCTCGCGGTTGATGGCCCGGGAGATGCCCTTGCGCAGCTGCTCCTTCCCTTCCCCCCACGCCTCCTCGTAGAAGGGGAAGGCGAGGGTCTGGATGATCCCGGCCGGCTGGTTGATGTAGCGGTCGCCGAGGTCGTTCTCGACGTTCTTCAGCTGGGCGGCGGGGATGTCGTCGGCGAGGTCGAGGTTGCCGGCGAGGAGGTCGGTGTAGGCGGCGTTGTTGTCGGTGTAGACCTTGAGGTCGACGCCGCCGTTCTGCGCCTTGTCCGGGCCGGGGTAGTCGTCCCACTTCCGCAGCTTCATCGCGGAGCCCTTGGTGTACGACTCGACCTGGTAGGGGCCGTTGCCGACGGGCTTCCTCACCCAGGCGTCGTGGTCGTCGAAGAAGGCCCGGGGCAGCGGGGCGAAGGCGTTGTAGCCGAGGGTGTCGGGCCAGGTGGAGAACTTCTGGCTGAGCTCGACGGTGAAGGTCCGGTCGTCCTCGACTTTCAGCCCGGAGAGCGTCTCGGCCGTCGGATCGCCCTCCTCCGGGTGGACCGCGTCGTATCCCTCGATGTACTCGAAGAAGTAGGCGTTCTTCTGCGCGTTGCGGACGTCGGCGCCGTAGTTCCAGGCGTCCACGAACGACTTGGCCGTGACCTTCTCACCGTTGCTGAACGTCCAGCCGTCCTTGATCTTGACGGTGAAATTCTGCGAGTCGTCGGTGGTGATGCTCTCGGCGAGCATGTCCTTGGCCTCGCCGGTCTCCGGGTCGTACCGCTTGAGCCCCCGGAAGATCATGTCGAGGACCTTGCCGCCCTGGACCTCGTTCGTGTTCGCCGGCTCCAGCGGGTTCTGCGGGTCGCCCCAGGAGGAGCTGAGGACGCCGTTCCCGTCCCCTCCCCCGCTCCCGCCGCCGTCGTCGTCCCCACCGCAGGCGGTCGCCGCCAGTGCGACGGCGATCGCGCAGGCGGCCCATCTGGCGTGCACGGATCGGCGCATGAGGTGCCTCCTCGGTCGGGGAACGGACGCCCGATCCCATCCGAGCCCGCTTCGCCCGCACCCGCACCCCGGCCTGAGCCATCCGCGCGGGCGGGGGCCGGGGAGTCACCCGTCCGCGGGAGCGGGCGTCCGGGGGCCCTCTGGGTGCACCCGGCCGGTATTCAACGGTATTCTCGCCGTATGGCTGACACCACCATCAAGATCACCGATGACGTCCGCGACCGCCTGCGCATACTGGCCGAGGAGCGCGGCACCAGTGTGCGCAGCCTGGTGGAGCGGATGGCCACGGAGATGCCCACCGAGGCGGAGCGCACCGAGCGCACCGCGCGGGGCCTGGCCTACATCCGTGCGAACCTCTGCCCGGACCTCACCGAGGACGACGTGCGCCGGGCCCAGCAGTGGCGTGCCGACATCGCGGCCGGCCGCCTCGGGAGCCGCAGGTGATCATCCTCGACCACACGGCGGTGCTCGCGCTCTGCCGCGGGCACCGCTTCCTCTCCGGCCTGGCGATCGTGGAGGCCGGTGACCCCGCCCAGCGGGCCCAGGTGCCCGCCCTGTGCCTGGTCGCGGCCAGTCTCGAACTCCCGGGCGCCGCCGCCCATCTGGGAGCCCTTCCGGGCCTGGAGTTCCTCCCCCTCGACTTCGCCGCGACCGCCGCCGCGGAACAGGCCGCCGGCGCCGGGCTGGACTGGCGCCACGCCCACGCCGTCTACGCCGCCGTCTCCGACCCGGCGGGCGGCCAGGTGCTGAGCGGCACCCCGGAGGCGTACGACGGAACCGGCGTGTGGGTGGTGGACATCGGCAAGCCGTGAGGTGGGGACCACGGCAGAGGACCACCCGAATGAGTGGCCGCCCCTTCCGCGACGCTCCTGGCGATACGCGAACGGCCCCGGCTCCGGTCGTGAACCGGGGGCCGGGGCCGAGTCCACCCGGCCCGCGTCGGGCGCGGGGCGGGCGGGGCGGGCGCTACGCGTGGACGACGTCCTTCTCCTCCGCGAAGTGGCAGGCCGACTCGTGGGCCACCGGGCTGTCGGAGCCCCGGAAGTGCTCCGGGACCGCCAGCAGCGGCTCCTCCTCGGCGCACTTGTCCTGGGCCTTCCAGCAGCGGGTGCGGAAGCGGCAGCCGGACGGCGGGTTCGCCGGGGACGGGACGTCGCCGGTGAGCAGGATCCGCTCGCGGCCCTCGCGCAGCTCCGGGTCCGGGACGGGGACGGCGGAGAGCAGCGCCTGGGTGTAGGGGTGCGTCGGGTGGTCGTAGATCTCCTCGTCGGTGCCGATCTCGGCCATCTTGCCGAGGTACATGACCCCGACCCGGTCGGAGATGTGGCGGACGATGGAGAGGTCGTGCGCGATGAAGATGTAGGAGAGGTTGAACTCGTCCTGAAGCTTCTCCATCAGGTTGATCACCTGCGCCTGGACGGAGACGTCCAGGGCCGAGACGGGCTCGTCGCAGATGATGATCTCCGGGTTGAGGGCGAGGCCGCGGGCGATGCCGATGCGCTGCCGCTGGCCGCCGGAGAACTGGTGCGGATAGCGGTTGATGTACTCGGGGTTGAGCCCGACGACGTCCAGCAGGTCCTGCACCTTGCGCCGGCGGTCGCCCTTGGGGGCCACCTCGGGGTGGATCTCGAAGGGCTCACCGATGATGTCGCCCACCGTCATGCGGGGGTTGAGCGAGGTGTACGGGTCCTGGAACACCATCTGGATGTTGCGGCGGACGGCCTTCAGCGCCCGCCCGGACAGCTTGGTGATGTCCTGGCCCTTGTAGAAGACCTCGCCGGCGGTGGCGTGCTCCAGCGTCATCAGCAGCTTGGCCACGGTGGACTTGCCGCAGCCGGACTCGCCCACGATGCCCAGGGTCTCGCCCTGGTGCAGATCGAAGGAGATGCCGTCGACGGCCTTGACCGCGCCGATCTTCCGCTTGAAGAGGATGCCCTGGGTCAGCGGGAAGTGCTTGACCAGGTTGCGCACCCGCAGGATCGGCTCGCCGCGCTCGGCCGGCGCCTCGATGGCCGCCACGGCCTCCGCCGCCTCGTCGGCCGCCCGGGCCGCGTCGATGTCGGCCGCGGTCTTCTCGGCCCGGGCCGCGGCCTCCGTCTTCGCGTCGTTCCTCGCGACCTCGGAGACGTTCCCGGCCTCGTCCTTCTTGCTGATCTCAGCCATGGATCGTCTCCTCCCAGAAGTGGCAAGCGCTGACGCGGCCGTCGAGTTCCGTACCGTCCCGCTCGGTGACCTGGTACAGCGGCGGGATGTCGGCGCGGCAGACGTCCTGCGCCTTGGGGCAGCGCGGGTTGAAGGCGCAGCCCGGCGGGATGCGGGTCAGGTTGGGCGGCAGGCCCTTGATCGCGTAGAGCTCCTGGCCCTTCTGGTCCAGCCGCGGGATGGAGTCGAGCAGGCCGCGCGTGTACGGGTGCGCGGGCCGCTTGTAGAGCTCGTGCACGGGAGCGGTCTCCACGATCCGTCCCGCGTACATCACGGCGATCTTGTCGGCGACGTCCGCGACCACGCCCAGGTCGTGGGTGATCAGGATCAGGCCCATGTGGAACTCGCGCTGGAGTTCGGCGAGCAGGTCCATCACCTGGGCCTGGACGGTGACGTCCAGGGCGGTGGTGGGCTCGTCCGCGATGATCAGGTCCGGCTCCAGGGCCAGCGCCATCGCGATCATGATGCGCTGCCGCATACCGCCGGAGAACTGGTGCGGATAGTCGTTCACCCGCTGCCGGGCGGCGGGGATCTTCACCCGGTCCATCAGCTCCACGGCCTTGGCCTTGGCGGCCTTCCGGGACAGGCCCTGGTGGACGCGGTACATCTCGCCCAGTTGGAAGCCGACGGTGAAGACCGGGTTGAGCGAGGACAGCGCGTCCTGGAAGATCATCGCCATCTTGGCGCCGCGGATCTTCCGGCGCTCCTCGTTGGACATCTTGAGCATGTCCTGGCCGCGGAAGAGGATCTCGCCCTTGGGGATGCGGCCGGGCGGCATGTCCAGGATGCCCATGACCGCCTGCGCGGTCACCGACTTGCCGGAGCCGGACTCGCCGAGCACGGCGAGGGTCTCACCGGCGGCCACGGAGTAGTTGACGCCGTTGACGGCCTTGGCCACGCCGTCGCGGGTGTGGAACTCCACGTGCAGATCGCGGACTTCGAGCAGCGGGGCGCCGTCGGCCCCGCCCGAGGGCTTGGCCGCGGCTGAGGTCTTCTCGATGGTGGTCACGTACGCCTCCCTCAGCGCAGCTTGGGGTCGAGGGCGTTGCGGACCGCATCGCCGAGCATGATGAACGCCAGCACCGTGACCGACACCATCACCGCGGGGATGAGCAGGACGTGCGGCGCGTTGCGCAGCTGGTCCTTGCCGTCGGACACGTCCATGCCCCACGAGACGGTGGGCGGCGAGATGCCGATGCCCAGGAAGGACAGGCTCGCCTCGGCGGCGATGTAGCCGCCGAGGGCGATGGTGGCGACCACGATCACCGGGGCGATCGCGTTGGGCAGCACGTGCCGGGTGAGGATCCGGCCGGTGCCCGCGCCGAGCGCCTTGGCGGCCTGGACGTAGTCCGACTGCTTGGTGGTGATCACCGAGCCGCGCGTGACACGGGCGATCTGGGTCCAGCCGAGGAAGGCCAGGGCCAGCGCGACGATCCAGACGGTGCGGACGTCGAAGACGTTGAGGACGACCATGGCGCCGAGCAGGAAGGGGATGCCGGCGAAGGTGTCGAGGATCCGGGAGAGGATGCTGTCGATCCAGCCGCCGAAGTAGCCGGCCAGCATGCCGATCAGCCCGCCGAAGAAGGTGACCAGCAGGGTCACCGCGACACCGACGGTCA
This sequence comes from Streptomyces sp. MNU89, assembly GCF_020982505.1. Taxonomy (NCBI): domain Bacteria; kingdom Bacillati; phylum Actinomycetota; class Actinomycetes; order Kitasatosporales; family Streptomycetaceae; genus Streptomyces; species Streptomyces sp. MNU89. The sequence continues at coordinate 2,624,875 of NZ_JAJKLL010000001.1, forward strand.
CGGAGGCGCGGGCGCCGTGGATGACCCGCGCGTAGATGGAGCGGCCCTGGGCGTCGTAGCCGAGCCACTCGGGGGAGAAGAAGTGCGTCAGCTGCGGCGCCTGCAGGAAGTGGTTCGCCAGGTCGCCGCGGCGTGGTGAGGCGCTGGTGAACAGCCCCGGAAAGACGCTCATCGTCAGCAGCAGCGTGATGAGGACGGCGGACGCCACGAAGAGCGGGTTGCGCCGCAGATCGTGCCAGGCGTCGGACCACAGGCTCCGCGGCTTGCCGACCGGACCGCCGTCGCCGGTGCCCGGGGTGGCGGCACTCTTGTCCACGTCCGAGGGGGTGGCCGGAGCGGGGATGGTGGCTTGGGTCACGTCAGACATAGCGGATCCTCGGGTCCAGGACAGCGTAGAGAAGGTCGACGATGAGGCTGATGGCGAGGTAGAGGATGACCAGGAGGGTGACGATGCCGACCACCGTGGACCCCTCGCGCCGGTTGAGCGCCTCGTAGACCAGGTTACCGACGCCCTGAACGTTGAAGATGCCCTCCGTGATGACCGCTCCGCCGAGCAGCGCGCCCAGGTCGGTACCGAGGAAGGTGACCACCGGGATCAGGGAGTTGCGCATCAGGTGCACCCCGATGACCCTGCGGCGCGGCAGGCCCTTGGCGATCGCGGTGCGGATGTAGTCGGAGCGCAGGTTCTCCACGACGGAGGTGCGCGTCAGCCGGACCACATAGGCCAGGGAGAGCGAGCCGAGCACGATGGCCGGCATCAGCAGGTCGCCGAAGGCCTCCGAGTCCTGCACCGTCGGCGTCAGCAGCTGGAACTTGAAGGCCAGCCAGAACTGGGCGGTGTAGCCCAGGACGAAGGACGGGACGGAGATCAGCAGCAGGGTGAAGAAGAGCATCCCGCGGTCCAGCAGCCGGTCCGCCCAGAGCCCGGCCACGATGCCGAGCGAGATGCCGGCGAGGACGGTGAAGGTGAAGGCGAACAGGGTCAGCCGGATGGTGACCGGCAGGGCCTCGGCGATGACGTCCGCGACCGGCCGCTGGCTCGCGATCTGCGTACCGAAGTCGCCCTGGAACAGGCCGAAGAGGTAGTTCAGGTACTGCTGCCAGAGCGGCAGGTCGAGCCCGAGGTCCTTCTTCAGCGCCGCGATCTGGGCCGGGTCCACGGACTGGTCGCCCCAGAGGGCCCGCACGGGGTCGCCGGGCAGGCTGTACATCATGAGGAAGATCAGCAGGGTTGCCCCGAGGAAAACCGGAATCGCCTGGAGCAGTCGCCGCACGACGTAGCGCCCCATGTTGCCTCCATTGAGATACGGACGGCCCCAAGGGGCCGTTCCACTACGGGAACGGCCCCCGGGGTGCCTTCCCCGCCGGTGCCGGATCGCGGCGCCGGCGGGGGACGGCCTGATGCGGAACGAGCCGCGCGCGGACTACTTGACGGTGACTTCGTTCACCACGATGTCGCCGTGCCAGTCGGTCGTGACGTTCTCGACGTCCTTGCCGTAGCCGGCGTTGATCTTGTAGTTGAAGACCGGGATGGCGGGCATCTGCTCGGCCATCTTGCGCTCGGCCTCCTGGTAGAGCTCGATCGAGGCTTCCAGGGTCTTGGCGTTGTCGCCCTTCTCCATCAGCTCGTCGATCTCCTTGTTGGAGAAGCGACCGCTGTTGGCCTCGGCCTTGGTGTGGTAGAGCTCCCGCATGAAGTTGACGTTCAGCGGGTAGTCGGCCACCCAGCCACCGCGGTACATGCCCTTGACCTTGTTGGCGTCACGCAGGTCCAGGTCGGTCTGGAAGTCCGGCTTGGAGTCCGGGATGCACTCCACACCGGTGTTCTGGCGGATGTTCTCGCAGACCGCGGTGATCCACTCCTTGTGGCCGCCGTCGGCGTTGTACTGGATCCAGACCTTGTTGCCCGGGATGCCGCCGCCTTCCTCGACCAGTTCCTTGGCCCGCTTCGGGTCGAACTTGAAGGCCGGCGAGTCGAGGTCCTGGTTGCCCATGACCTGCGGCGGGGTGAAGCTGGTGGCCGCGTCGCGGGTGCCGTTCATGACGGTCTTCGCGATGGTCTCGCGGTCGATCGCCATGGACAGACCCTGGATGACCTTCGGGTCGACGTCCTTGAACGGCTTGCTGTAGAAGGCCGGGACGATGCTCTGGACGCCGGCGAAGGGCTCCTCGATCGCCCGGTCGCCCAGGTCGCTCTTGTACTTCGGCAGGTCCTTGGAGGCGATCTGGCGGACCATGTCCACGTTGCCGGAGATGAGCTCCTGGTACGCGGCCTCGGGCGTCGAGTAGTTCTTGAACTGGATGCCCTTGTTCATCGCCTTGTCGTCGCCCTTGTACTTGTCATAGGCGGCGACCTGGAAGAGCTTGTTGTGGTTCCACTTCTCGAACTTGTAGGGGCCGTTGCCCACCGGCTTCTTGGCGAACGCCTTCGGGTCCTCGATGGCCGACTTGGGCAGCGGGGCCCAGGTCGTGTAGCCCATCTTGTACTCGAAGTACGGGACGGCCTCGGAGAGCTCGATGGTGAAGGTGAGGTCGTCGACGACCTTCAGGCCGGACATCGTGTCGGCCTTGGCGTCACCCTTCTCCGGGTGCACCTCGTCGTAGCCCTTGATGTCCGAGAACCAGAAGCTGTTCTTCTGGTTGTTCTTGATGTGGGCGGCGAAGTTCCAGGTGTCCACGTAGGACTGGGCGGTGACCTTCTCGCCGTTGTGGAAGGTCCAGCCGTCCTTCAGCTTGACCGTCCAGGTCTTCGAGTCCTCGGTCTCGATGGACTCGGCGTTCAGGTAGACCGGCTTGCCCTCGTTGTCGTGCTCGAGGAGCTGGGTGAAGAGCGCCTTGACGATGTAGCTGCCGTTGCTCTCGTTGGTGTCCGAGGGGATCGGCGCGTTCTGCGGCTCGCCGACCTCGATCGAGACGTAGCCCTCGGGCTTGCCGGAGCTCGACTTCTTGCCGTCGTCCCCGCTGTCGCCGCCGCACGCCGTCACGGCCATCGTTACGGCTATCGCACCCGCAGCGAACTTGGCACTTCTGGCACCGCGCATGGGTGTGCCTCCTCAGGAGTCCATCGTCAGTACATGGAAGGGCGCCGGTCGCGGGCTGACACCCCTGACAGCCGCAGCCGGCACCTGTGCTCGTGAGTCGGCGCGCTCCCCACAGCGCGTGACCCATTGACCCGAGCTCGATGGACCCCACTATCGGTCACCCGGGACCCTTGAAACCACACGTCAGGGATCTCGGTTTGGTCACATCAACCAGGCCGGATGGCCGAAATCCGGGCAAACTAAGCCCATACAGACAGGCACGAAACGGACTGTTAACTCACGTTCCGGATGACAGGGACCGATAGTCGAACGTCGTCCGACCGAAATCAGATTGACAACGGAGATCATCAAGACCCGGTGAAAGCCCTGCTCCGGGCGTCTTTCCGGCGGGCCCGCCGGGCGACAGTTACCCGCGCGTAGCGCACCGGAAACCGGCGGGAACACGACATCCGGCCGAGCCCCCGGGGAACGCCGCCGGGGGCGCCCCGCAGGACGCCCCCGGAAGGGCCGGAAGGACCGCGGCGGGACGGCCGCGGAGACCTCAGCGCTTGGCGCGGGAGGCCGCGCGGGCGCGCTCCTTCTGGTCCAGGACGACCTTGCGGATGCGCACCGTCTCCGGGGTCACCTCGATGCACTCGTCGTCGCGGCAGAATTCCAGGGACTGCTCCAGCGAGAGCAGCCGCGGCGGGACCAGGGACTCCGTCACATCGGCCGTGGAGGAGCGCATGTTGGTGAGCTTCTTCTCCTTGGTGATGTTGACGTCCATGTCGTCCGCACGGGAGTTCTCGCCGACGATCATGCCCTCGTAGACCTCGGTGCCCGGGGAGACGAAGAGCACACCGCGCTCCTGGAGGTTCGTCATCGCGAAGGCGGTCACGACTCCGGACCGGTCGGCGACCAGGGAGCCGTTGTTCCGGGTGCGCAGCTCGCCGAACCACGGCTCGTGGCCCTCGAAGATCGAGTGCGCGATGCCCGTGCCGCGGGTCTGGGTCAGGAACTCCGTCCGGAACCCGATCAGGCCGCGGCTGGGGACGATCCACTCCATCCGGATCCAGCCGGACCCATGATTGGTCATCGTCTCCATCCGGCCCTTGCGCGCGGCCATGAGCTGCGTGATGGCGCCCAGGTGCTCCTCGGGGGAGTCGATGGTCATCCGCTCGATCGGCTCGTGGAGCTTGCCGTCGATCTCCTTGGTGACCACCTCGGGCTTGCCGACGGTGAGCTCGAAGCCCTCCCGGCGCATCGTCTCGACGAGGATGGCCAGCGCCAGCTCGCCGCGGCCCTGCACCTCCCAGGCGTCGGGGCGCTCGGTGGGCAGCACCCGGAGGCTGACGTTACCGATCAGCTCGCGCTCCAGCCGGTCCTTGACCAGCCGGGCGGTGACCTTGTGTCCCTTGCCGCCCTTGCCGACCAGCGGGGAGGTGTTGGTGCCGATCGTCATCGAGATGGCCGGCTCGTCCACCGTGATCAGCGGCAGGGCGATCGGGTTCTCCGGGTCGGCCAGCGTCTCGCCGATCATGATATCCGGGATGCCCGCGACCGCGCAGATGTCGCCCGGGCCCGCCTTCTCGGCCGGCTTGCGGGTCAGCGCCTCCGTCATCATCAGCTCGGTGATGCGGACGTTCGAGACGGAGCCGTCGCGCTTGATCCACGCGACGGTCTGGCCCTTCTTCAGCTCGCCCTGCTCGACGCGGAGCAGCGCGATCCGGCCGAGGAAGTTGTCGGCGTCCAGGTTGGTGACATGGGCCTGGAGCGGGGCGCTGTCGTCGTACTCCGGGGCCGGGACGGTGCCGAGGAGCGTGGTGAAGAACGGCTCCAGGTTCTTGCTGTCGGCCGGGACGGTGCCGTCCTCCGGCTTGGTCAGCGAGGCGATGCCGTCACGGGCGCAGGCGTAGACGATCGGGAACTCGATCTGCTCCTCGGTCGCGTCGAGATCGAGGAAGAGGTCGTACGTCTCGTCGACGACCTCGGCGATCCGGGCGTCCGGGCGGTCCGTCTTGTTGATGCAGAGGATCACCGGCAGCTTGGCCTGCAGCGCCTTGCGCAGCACGAAGCGGGTCTGCGGCAGCGGGCCCTCGGAGGCGTCCACCAGCAGCACCACGGCGTCGACCATCGACAGACCGCGCTCCACCTCGCCGCCGAAGTCCGCGTGGCCGGGGGTGTCGATGATGTTGATGGTGACGGGCCCGCCACCGGTGGACGGGTGGTACTTGACCGCGGTGTTCTTGGCGAGAATGGTGATGCCCTTCTCGCGCTCGAGGTCGTTCGAGTCCATCATGCGCTCGTCGAGGTTCTCGGCGGCGTGCGCGGCGAAGGCGCCGGCCTGCTTGAGCATGGCGTCGACGAGGGTCGTCTTGCCGTGGTCGACGTGGGCGACGATGGCTACGTTACGGATGTCGTGGCGCGTGGGCATACTGCGGGGCACTCCCGGAATCGTGGATGGCGGCGCGTACGGTGTGGCACGCGCGCCCGCCGGGCTGGAACATGCCTCGGCCTTACTCCATCGTACGGGCCTCCGCGCACCCGGAGCTCATCGGCCGCCCGGCGGGGCCCGGGGCGGAGGAACGGCTCAGCGGCGGAAACCCACGTCCTGGTACCGCGGGGTCGCGAAGCCGAAGGCGCCGGCGTTGACCACCCCGGGCCGTACGGCCACCAGCTCGGGCCGCTGGTAGAGCGGGATGGCGGCGGCCGCGGCCCAGATCCGGGCGTCGGCCCGGCTCATCAGCTCCCGGGCGACCGACTCGTCCAGCTCCGCGGCCGCCTGCTCGAAGAGCTGGTCGATGCGGTCGGTGCCGACCCCGGTGTAGTTCTGCTCGACGGTCAGCGAGCCGTCCGGCGCCGGCCGCGGCTTGGCGAACACCGGGCGGGCGTCGGTCGCCGGGAAGGCCGTCGCCGGCCAGGAGTAGAGGGCGAGGTCGAAGTCCCCGGAGGCGACGTGCTCCCGGAAGAACTTCTCCCCCGCCACCTCCTCGATCTCCGCGCGGATCCCGACGGCGGTGAGCATCTGCGTGATCCGTTCCGCGACGGCGCGGAGCTGCCCGGTGCCCCGCTCCTTCGGCAGGACGAACTCCAGCGTGAGCGGGACGCCGTCCTTGTGGAGCACATGGGCGTTGCCCGGCAGGGCCCGCTCCCCGGCCTTCTCACCCGCCCGCTCCCCGCTGTCCTGCCCTTCTCCGCCGCTCTCTCCCCGGTCCCGTCGTCGGTGCCGTCGCCGCCGGGGCCGTTGTCCCGCTTCCCCTCGTCCTTGTTCCCGGCGTCCTTGTTCCCGGCCTCCGCCGTGATCGTCCGCCAGCCGGCGTCCGCGAGCATCGCCTGGGCCGCCGCGGGGTCCTGCCCGCCGAGGGCCGAGCTGTTGTCCTCGTACCCGGGCTGGCCTGCCAGGCGCAGATGGCTGCCGGGCGGAACGGCCGGGAGTTCCAGCGGTTTCAGCACCGACTCGGCGAGCGCGGAGCGGTCGATGGCACGGGCCACGGCGCGGCGCACGCGCTCGTCGGCCAGCGGGCCCTCGGCGCCGTTCAGCGCGAGCTGCGTATGGGCGGGGGCCAGGGAACGGCGGACGTCGATCCGGCGCAGCGCGGCCGCGCTCGCGTCGCGGCGCTCCACGGAGGTGCGGATGTCCTCCACCTCCGGCCGGCCGATCCCGGCGATGTCGAGCTTCCCGCCGGCCAGCGCCGCCACCCGGCGCTCGCGGGGCACGGCGGTCAGGACGAGCCGGTCGAGCCTGGCCCGGTCGCCCCACCACCGGGGATCGCGCACCAGCGTGACGGTGCGCTTCCGGGCGTCACGGGCGCGGAGGGTGAACGGGCCCGCGGTGGCCTTGAGGGTCCGGCGCGTGACGTCGTTGAAGGCGTCGGCCCCGCCCGTCGCCGATCTGGGGTAGAGCGGGGTGAAGAGGGAGCGCCAGTCGGCGTACGGGGTGCCGAAGGTCACCCGGATCTCGTGGGCGTCCCGGCCCGGCTCGACCCGGGCGACGCGGTCGTAGCCGGCGTTGCGCGCCGTCCAGAAGGCGCGGTCGCGCCCGTTGAGGGCCTGCCACTGGGCCCGGAAGTCCGCCACGCCCAGGGGGCGGCCGTCGCTCCAGACCGCCTTCGGGTTCAGCCGGTAGACGACCACCTGCGCGGGCTCGTGCTGGACGACCTCCGCCGAGCGGAGATAGTCCGGGTTGCGCTGCGGGCGGCCCGCGCGGTCGAGGGTGAAGAGCGCGGGAAGCACGGCCGCGGCGATGCGGTCGGTGGTGGCGTCGGAGTCGGCCTGGAAGGCGTTGAGCGTGGCGGGCGCGGAGTCGACGGCCCACCGGACGGTGCCGCCCTCGCGGACCTGGTCGCGTGGGGTGGCGGCGATGTCCGGCGGGGCGGTGGAGGCGGCGGCCCTGTCGTCGTCGCCCCCGCAGGCGGTGAGGCCGGCCAGGAGGGCGGCGGTCAGCAGCAGCGCGGTGGGCGCGGGTGCGCGCACCCGCGCCCGGGCAGGCGGTGCCGGGGACCGGTCGGGCGGTGCCGGGGCCCGGTCGGGCGGTGCCGGGGGCCGGCGGCCGGCCACACCGGCGCTCGGGTCGGCTGCTCCGGTACTGGACATGGTGGACCTCCCGGCTCGCACGCGTTTCTCCCCACCACTGAAGGGGCGGCCCGGGCCCCGGGCACGGTGGATACGGCCGGGGGGCCGGGGATGTCACCCGTGCGAGTGGTGCTCACCTGCCGGCGCCGGTTCGCCTCCGGCGGGGTTCCGGTTCTTGTCCGGGTGCGGCGCCGTATACCCGCGCTGCGCGCGGGGGCCGCTCTCCCACGGCCACCCCTTCCTCCGTGGCGAGAGGCCCCTGGTTCTGCCCGTAGCTGTCTCGGGCGGTGCCGCGGCTTCCCGTCGCCACCCCCTTCCGCACACGCGCCGGGCGGACGGACGGGGATTCGGGGACGGCCTGCGTCACGGGTGAACGGAGTGCTATTCGCTGCCGCCGTCTTCACAAGCGCGCGTGTGACGCGCGACACTCTCCGGGTGTCGCACACCGCAACACCGCGGAGGTGAGGGCGAGTTATGTCTCTGCACGACGATCTTCGAGCCGCGCAGCGCTGTCTCGACGAGCTGGGCCGCACCGTCGGCCGCCTGGAACGCCAGGTCGGCGGAGGTCCCGACATCCGCCGGGTGCGCTCGGACACCGAGCACCTGCGCGAGAGTCTCGCGCTGCTCAGAGAGGCCGCGCCGGACGCACTGCCGGCGGAGCCCCGGCAGGACGTGATCGTGATCCCGGACGCTCCGTACAACACGGCGCTGTGGGCCGACGCCGAGGACGAAGGGCTCGGGGCCCGGCACGGGCAGGCGCCCTGACGCGGGGCCCGGCCGCCCGGGCCGGCGACCCCGGCTCCCGTCACCGTCGCGGTGTCCCCGGCCCTCCCGGTCCGCCGCCGCGTAAACCCCGGCCGCCCGGAATCACCGGACCGCCCGAAGAACCCGAGAAACCCGAGGAACACAAGGAACCCGCGGGCCCCGCGGAGCACGCGGACCCGCCGCCCCATCCGTCCTGAACCGGAGCCCCTCTTGGCCACTGGCACCGACTCCACGACCGCCGGCGAGCCCGGCGGCGGCACCGGCCCCGGCGGCACAGCCCCCGGCGGCGTGCGCCGGGGCGTGAACTCCCCGGCACGCGCCGCCATCGGCGCCGCCCATCTCCGTACCGACCGGTGGTGGCTGTCGCCCGCCGCCACCGCGGCCGGGCTGCTCGCCTTCGTCGTCTACTCCACCTGGCGGGCCTTCGCCAACGCCGACTACTACGCCGCCCCGTACGTCTCGCCGTTCTACTCGCCCTGCCTGGCGGAGAACTGCGAGCCGATGAAGGCGGGCCCCAACTGGCCGCTCTTCGGGGACTGGTGGGGCCTCTCCCCGGCGCTGATCATCCTGGTCTTCCCGCTCGGCTTCCGGCTGACCTGCTACTACTACCGCAAGGCCTACTACCGGGGCTTCTGGGCCTCGCCCCCGGCCTGCGCGGTCGCCGAGCCGCACACCGCCTACCGCGGCGAGACCCGCTTCCCGCTGATCCTGCAGAACATCCACCGCTACTTCTTCTACGCGGCGCTGCCGGTGGCCCTGATCCTGACCTACGACACGGTGCTCGCCTTCCGCGACGAGGACTACGCCTGGGGCCACATGGGCCTCGGCACCGTGATCATGCTGGTCAACATCGCCCTGATCTGGCTCTACACCGTCTCCTGCCACTCCTGCCGGCACATCATCGGCGGCCGGCTCAAGCACTTCTCGCGCCACCCGGTGCGCTACCGCCTCTGGGGATGGGTGAGCCGGCTCAACGCCCGCCACATGGAATTGGCCTGGGCCTCGCTGATCAGCGTCGCCCTCGCCGATCTCTACGTCTATCTGCTGGCCACCGGCGTGTTCGACGACCCGAGGCTGTTCTGAGCGGAGAGCCGGGCGTCCAGGGGGTGCCAGACATTCCGGGAGTGACAAGAGTGACGAGCGTTCGCAGAGGGATAGGACAACGATGACCCAACCGGAACAGCAGGCCTGGGACGTGGTCGTGGTCGGCGCCGGCGGCGCCGGGCTGCGCGCCGCCATCGAGGCCCGCGAGCGGGGCGCGCGCACCGCGGTCATCTGCAAGTCCCTGTTCGGCAAGGCCCACACGGTGATGGCCGAGGGCGGCATCGCGGCCAGCATGGGCAACGTCAACGAGGGCGACAACTGGCAGGTCCACTTCCGCGACACCATGCGGGGCGGCAAGTTCCTCAACGACTGGCGGATGGCCGAGCTGCACGCCCGCGAGGCGCCGGACCGGGTGTGGGAGCTGGAGACCTGGGGCGCCCTCTTCGACCGCACCGCCGACGGCCGCATCTCGCAGCGCAACTTCGGCGGCCACGAGTACCCGCGCCTCGCGCACGTCGGCGACCGCACGGGCCTGGAGCTGATCCGCACTCTCCAGCAGAAGATCGTCTCGCTGCAGCAGGAGGACTTCCGGGAGCACGGCGACTACGAGGCCCGGCTGAAGGTCTTCCAGGAGTGCACCGTCACCCGCGTCCTCAAGGACGGCGGGGGGGACGGCGGCAAGGTCTCCGGGGTGTTCGGCTACGAGCGCGAGTCCGGCCGGTTCCTCGTCCTCCGGGCGCCCGCCGTGGTGCTGGCGACCGGCGGCATCGGCAAGTCGTTCAAGGTGACCTCCAACTCCTGGGAGTACACCGGCGACGGGCACGCGCTCGCCCTTCTCGCGGGCGCCCGGCTGACCAACATGGAGTTCGTCCAGTTCCATCCCACCGGCATGGTCTGGCCGCCGTCCGTGAAGGGCATCCTCGTCACCGAGTCCGTCCGCGGTGACGGCGGCGTGCTGCGCAACAGCGAGGGCCGGCGGTTCATGTTCGACTACGTGCCCGACGTCTTCAAGGAGAAGTACGCGCAGTCGGAGGCGGAGGGCGACCGCTGGTACGAGGATCCGGACCACAACCGCCGCCCGCCCGAGCTGCTCCCCCGCGACGAGGTGGCCCGCGCCATCAACGCCGAGGTCAAGGCCGGCCGCGGCTCCCCGCACGGCGGGGTCTTCCTCGACGTCTCCACCCGCATCCCCGCCGAGACGATCCGCCGCCGGCTGCCGTCGATGTACCACCAGTTCAAGGAGCTGGCGGATGTCGACATCACGGCCGAGCCGATGGAGGTCGGCCCCACCTGCCACTACGTGATGGGCGGTGTCTGGGTGGAGCCGGACACCGCGCAGGCCCGCGGGGTGACCGGGCTGTACGCGGCGGGCGAGGTCGCCGGCGGCATGCACGGCTCCAACCGGCTGGGCGGCAACTCCCTCTCCGATCTGCTGGTGTTCGGCCGCCGCGCCGGGCTGCACGCAGCGGAGCACGCTCTCGCGGCGGCCGGTGAGCCGCCGGCCGTGCGCGAGGACGCCGTGGAGGCGGCCGTCGCCGAGGCCCTCCGCCCGTTCGGCGCGGCGGAGGACGGCGCGGCGGACACGGCCGGCGGTGGTGGCGGCGGGGTCGAGAACCCGTACACGCTCCACCAGGAGCTGCAGCAGACCATGAACGATCTCGTCGGCATCATCCGCCGCGGCGGCGAGATGGCCGAGGCCCTGGAGCGCCTCGGCGGGTTGCGGGAACGCGCCCGCCGCGCGGGCGTGGAGGGGCACCGGCAGTTCAACCCCGGCTGGCATCTCGCCCTGGATCTGCGGAACATGCTGCTGGTCAGCGAGTGCGTGGCCCGGGCCGCGCTGGAGCGGGAGGAGAGCCGCGGCGGCCACACCCGCGAGGACCACCCGGGCATGGACCGCGCCTGGCGGCGGATCAACCTGCTCTGCTCCCTGGCGGCGGAGGAGGACGGTACGGCACCCGCCGCCCCCGCCTCCCGCGGCCGGATCGCGCTCACCCGTTTCACCGCCCCGCCCGTCCGCAGTGATCTGCTCGCCCTCTTCGAGAAGGACGAACTGGGCAAGTACCTGGCCGATGAGGAGCTTTCCCTGTGACCCACACCGTTCACTTCAGGGTCTGGCGGGGCGACGCCGAGGGCGGCGGCCTGGCGGACTTCGACGTCGAGGTCAACGAGGGCGAGGTCGTCCTCGACGCCATCCACCGCCTTCAGGCCACCCAGGCCCCGGACCTCGCGGTCCGCTGGAACTGCAAGGCGGGCAAGTGCGGTTCGTGCAGCGCCGAGATCAACGGCCGGCCGCGGCTGCTCTGTATGACCCGGATGTCGGTCCTCGACCTCACCGTGCCCGTCACCATCACCCCGCTGCGCGCCTTCCCCGTGCTGCGGGACCTGGTCACCGATGTGTCGTTCAACTACGCCAAGGCCCGCGAGGTGCCCGCCTTTGTGCCGCCGCCCGGGGTGGCGCCCGGCGAGTACCGGATGCGGCAGGAGGACGTGAACCGCTCGCAGGAGTTCCGCAAGTGCATCGAGTGCTTCCTCTGCCAGGACGTCTGCCATGTGGTGCGCGACCACGAGGAGAACAAGACGGCCTTCTCCGGGCCGCGCTTCCTGATGCGCGTCGCCGAGCTGGACATGCATCCGCTGGACGCCGCCGCGGAGACCGGTCTCGACCGCAGGTCCACGGCGCAGGAGGAGCACGGCCTCGGCTACTGCAACATCACCAAGTGCTGCACGGAGGTCTGCCCGGAGAACATCAAAATCACCGACAACGCGCTGATCCCGATGAAGGAGCGGGTGGCCGACCGCAAGTACGACCCGCTGGTCTGGCTGGGCTCGAAGATCCGCCGCCGCGGGGCCTGAATCCCCGCGGCGGGAGCCGGCGGCCCGGCGTCAGTAGAGGCTGAGCAGCGCCTCGACCGGGTCCGTGCCCGGTGACTCCCCGTCCGGCAGGGCGAGTTCGAACCAGACGGTCTTGCCGCGCGGGGTGCGCCGGCTGCCCCAGCCGCTGCTGAGCAGTCCGACGAGCTGCAGCCCCCGGCCGCCCTCGTCGGTGTCGCGCGCGCGCCGCCGCCGGGGCTGGACGAGGCCGCTGTCCCACACCTCGCAGACCAGGGTGCGGTCCAGCAGCAGACGGAGCCGGATCTCCCCCTCGCCGTACCGCAGGGCGTTGGTGACCAGCTCGCTGACCAGCAGCTCGGTCGTGTCGACGAGCTCCTCCAGACCCCAGGCCACCACCTGGTCCCGGGCCAGTTCCCGTGCCCGGGAGACCGACTGCGGCTCGCGCAGCAGCGTCCAGTCGCCGACGGACTCCGTCGGCAGGCCCTGGACCCTCGCCATGAGCAGGGCGGTGTCGTCCTCGCCGTGCTGGGTGTGCAGGGTGTTGAGCACATGGTCGGCCACGTCCTCCAGCGGCCGGCCCTGGTTGTCCAGGGCGGCGCGGAACGCCTGCAGCCCTTCCTCCAGCGGGTGCTCGCGGGACTCGACGAGGCCGTCGGTGTAGAGGGCCAGCAGCGCCCCGTCGGGGAGTTCGACCTCGACCTCCTCGAAGGGCTCCCCGCCGACGCCGAGCGGCATCCCGGTGGGGACCTCCATCATGAGAGCCGATTCGCCGGGCTCCACCAGGACGGGCGGCAGATGACCGGCGTTGGCGAAGGTGCAGCGCCGGGTGACGGGGTCGTAGACCGCGTAGACGCAGGTGGCGAGGTAGACCTCGGAGAGGTCGTCGGCCTCGCGGCCGCTCCGGGCCGCGGAGCGCGATCCGCTCTGCGTGCCGTGGGCGACGTGGGTGCCGGCGGGCGCGGCCAGGCCGCGGGCGATCTCGTCCAGGTGGGAGAGCACCTCGGCGGGCTCCAGGTCGAGCATGGCCAGGGTGCGGACGGCGGTGCGCAGTTCGCCCATGGCGACGGCGGCGCGCAGGCCGCGGCCCATGACGTCGCCGACGACCAGTGCCGTGCGGTGGCCGGGCAGTTCGATGACGTCGAACCAGTCGCCGCCGACCTCGGTGGCGGTGGTGCCGGGCAGGTAGCGGCAGGCGATGTCGAGGCCCGCCGCCTCCGGGTCGCCGGGCGGCAGCAGGCTGCGCTGGAGGATCAGCGCCCGCTCGTGCTCGCGGCGGTAGAGGCGGGCATTGTCGATGCAGACGGCGGCGCGGGAGGCCAGCTCGGCGGCCAGGCCCAGATCGCGCTCGCCGAACGGCTCGCTGCCCTTCACCCGGGAGAAGCGGACGAGGCCGACCACCGTGTCGTGGGCGATCATCGGCACGGCCAGGGTGGACTGCACGATCGCGGCCAGGTCGGGCCGGTCGTCGCTGCCCCAGCCGGGGACGACGTGGGGGCGGCCGGTGCGCAGGGCGTCGGCGAGCGAGGAGTCGAAGGGGTACCGGTGCACGGCCCCCACCTTCACCGGGGAGCTCGCGCTCCGCCGTTCCTCTCCGTCGTCGGGCTCGGATATCGGCAGCGGGGCGCCGGAGACGGCGCTGGCGAAGGCGACCCGGCGCATCTCGGCGCTGCCGTCGGCCAGCCCGGGCACCGGCTCGCGGCCGACCCGCGCGGAGAAGGGGGCCTCGTCCCGGCTGAGGAGTCCCTGGAAGAGGTCGACGGAGGCGATGTCGCAGAACTGCGGCACGGCCACCGCGAGCAGTTCCCGGGCCGTGGTCTCCAGGTCGAGGGAGTTGCCGATCCGGGCGCCGGCGGCGTTGAGCAGGGCGAGGTTGCGCCGGGCGCTGGCGGCCTCGCGTTCGGCGTTCCGCCGCCGGGTGACGTCGGTGCCGAGGCCGGCCACGCCGATGGGGCGGCCGCCCGCGTTGTGCAGCCGGTAGAGGTTGACGGTCCAGCGGTGCTGCTCCTCGTCGCCCCGTACGGAGCCGAGGAGTTGGAGGTCGGTGACGGGGCTGCCGGTCTCCAGCACCTTGCGGACCGCGTTCTCCAGCCGGTCGGCCTCGCCGGGCGGCAGATAGTCGGCGGGGACGCAGCCGCGGTGGGACTCGGGGGTGCCGCCGAAGACGGTGGCGAAGCGCTCGTTCACCCGCATGATGCGGAGGTCCGTGCCGAAGAGCATGAAGCCCATCGGAGATTGGCCGAAAACCGCCTCCGAAACGGCAAGGTCGGTCTCGATGCCGCGGAGGGCGCGGACGTCCACGACGATGCAGACGGCGCCGCGTTCGCCCTTCTCGGTGTCGGCCGGCATCACATAGACCTCGGCGAGGCCGTGCGCCCCGGAGCCGTCGGCGGCCCGGAAGGGGACCAGGCCGACCCACTCGCGGCCGTCCATGACGTCCGCCATCGTGCGGCGCCCCCGGTCCCGCAGATCGGGCCGGAGGAAGGCTTCGACCGGGTCCTTGCCGAGAGCGTCGCGGGCGGGGATGCCGAGCTGTTCCGCGGCCCGGTCGCTCCACTGGGCGATCCTGCCGTCCGGCCCCAGCGAGAAGGAGGCCACCCCGATGTAGTCGTAGATCGAGCCGGGCGGGTGCCCCTGCCACACGGGCACACCGGTTCCCTCGCCGGCCGATCCCGGCCCCGCTGGTATATCGCTCACGCGCCCGTCCCCTCCAGCTCACCTTGCCCGGACCGGCATGGGCCGAGTATCCAGCACCAACACCATCCGGAACACGGCCTTCACGATCACAGCACGGTTTCAACTGTTGAATCGGACGTGATCAGGTCCTTTCTCTCTCCTAACCGGAGAGGACCAGCTCGAACCACACCGTCTTCCCCGAACTGCCCCGGCGGGCACCCCAGCGGTGGGAGACACCGGCCACGAGTTGCAGACCGCGGCCCCCCTCGTCCTCCGGGGCGGCGACGCGCGTCAGAGGCGGATCGGGCAGCGGGTCGGACACTTCGACCACAAGAGTACGGTTCGGGGTGCGTTCCATACGGACTCCGATCGGGCCGCTCGCGTAGCGGAGCGAGTTGGTCACCAACTCACTGACCAGCAGTACGGTGATATCGCTCACAGCGTTCAGCCGCCACTCCCGCAGCGTGGCCCGGGTCAGCGCACGGGCGTCGCGCAGCGCGCCGGGTCCGGCGGAGAAGCTCCATTCGGCCACTTGCCCGTTCAGGGGAGGGGTGCCGGGAGCCACCGCCCCGGCGGGCCGGAAGGACAACGGGACCGCCGGCTCGGGGGACCCTGTGGTGTCACTCACACCGACCACTTCCCAACCGGTGACGGCAGGCCGGGCGTCACGGCCCGAGCGGGGTTACTGGCACACTGCGGCCGGACTTATCCGGTCGAAGCATCGCTTACCCGATATCACGGTGTGAATATCGCATTGCCGCAGCACCTGTGGCACGAACGGCGCAGCGCGCCCGCCCCATGCCCCGTCCCCGCGTCACCCCGCTCCGGCGCACGCTCCGCCGGCCTCCGCCGCCAGCCGCCGTACGACCTCGGCGACGGCGGGGCGGTCCTGGTCCAGCCAGTTCACCTCGCCGGCCCGCTCGGGCGTCAGCCAGCGCACGGCGTCGTGGTCCTGCAGCGGCTCCGGCTCACCGGAGACCAGCCGCGCCGTCCAGACCTGGAGGACATGGGGCGGCGAGAGGGGCCAGGCACCGGGGACACGGGCGACGGGGACCACCTCCACGCCCAGTTCCTCGCGGAGTTCACGCACCAGGGCCTCGGGGGCCGTCTCGCCCGGCTCCACCTTGCCGCCGGGCAGCTCCCACCGGCCGGCGAGCGCGGGCGGCGCGCTGCGCCGGGCCGCGAGCAGCCTGCCGTCGCGCAGGACGGCGCCGCCGACGACAACACGCGCTTCCGCCCCTTCCGGGGTGTGCGGGGCTCCGGGGGTGTGCGGCGCTTCCCGGGCTTCCGGGGTGTGCGGGGCTTCCGGGCCCGCTGCCCGCGTCTCCCGCGCTTCCCGGTCCCGGGTCATACGAGGTCCTCCGTCATGGGACGGACTCTACGAGCCGCGGGCCACGCGCTCGACCACGTACAGCTGTTCACCCCCGGACCGGTGGAGCCGGGCCGCGGCCTTCTCCGCCTCCCCGCGCGTCGCGTAACTGCCGACGCGGTAGCGGTTGCCGTTGCCGTCCTCGCGTATGACGAGCCAGGGGAGGACCGCGCCGCTGTCACTCATCGCCGCCCCTCCCGCGCCGGGGCGCGCGAGCCCGCGCACAGGGTTCCGTTCTGTGAGGAAACAGCAGTCTGCATATGCCCGAGCCTACGCCGGGCCCTTACGGAGCGGATACGAGTTTGCACGAAGAGGCACGCATCCGGCCACCCGTTCGAGCAGGCGAATGCGTGCCGACGTCACCGCCGGGCGGGCCCCGGAGCACGGCTCCGGGCTCCGCGGCGGGGACGGAGACCCCTGGCGGGGGACGGGCCGGGACGCCCCGGGCGCGGAAACGGGCGGCGGGGCGGCTCCCGGTGCTCATCTGACGGGGAGGTGGTACGAGAGGCGGTAGCGGTCCGCCGGGATCACCACGTCGGCCGTCTCCACCGCCCGGCCCGAGGCGAAGAATGTCCGGGAGACGACGATGACCACCCGGCCGGGCACCCCGCCCAGCACCACCGTCTCCTCCGCGAGCCCCGGGCGGGCCCCGACCTCCTCCTGGACGTTGTCCACGACCACGTCGATCGCCGCCATCCGGTCCACCACCCCGCGCCCGGCCAGTGGCCCCTCCTCGGGCAGCATCACAGGCGTGCGGCCGGTGACCGCCAGCGGCTCCCAGGAGCTGACGATCATCATCGGCTCCCCTTCGGTGCGGTAGAGATAGCGCGTGCACATGACCCGGTCGCCCGGCTCGGCACCGAGCCGCCGGGCGACCTCGGGGGACGCGGCCTCCTGCTCGCTGCGCGACTCCCACGTGCCCCGCATCCGCTCGTCGGCCTGCTCCTGCCGGAAGGGGCTACGGTCGTCCGCCGAGCGGTACCCGGTCCGCGCGATGCGGCGCGGCTCCACGCGCTCCCGTACATACGTGCCCGAGCCCGAACGTCCCTCCACCAGCCCCTCGGCCATCAGCACCTTGCGGGCCTCCAGCGCCACGGTGTCGGAGACGCCGTACTCCGCGCGGATGCGGGCCTGGGAGGGGAGTCTGGTGTGCGGCGCCAGGGCACCGTCGACGATTTTCTGCCGCAGGTCGCCGGCGACCCTGAGATACGCGGGCTGCTCACCGAAGGACACGTGCCCCTCCCAACGAGTTGACATTCTGCGACAGCTTGGCAACCGAGAGTTGCCATCGCAAGCAAAGGCCAAAGATTCGCCCGAAGGGCTGATGCTGGGTGGGAGCAGGCATGAACGGGCCCGGCCGGGGAAGCGGCGTGCGTGCGCCGCGTGCGCCGGGTGTGCTGCGTCCTCCGGGGCTCAGGGGTGGGCCCGGTGCGCCGGGTGGGCACGCCCCGTCCCGCCCCGCGGTGTGCGAACGGGACGGGAGGGGACGAGCCGGGGCCGCGACCCGGTGTGGGGCGGGGCCCGCCCGGGATCAGAACCGCAGGGCCCAGGAGTTGAGGAAGCCGGGGGTCGCGGAGGCCGGGTCGTGGACACGGAGCTTCCACACACCGTCCGCCGTCTCACCGGAGGCGTCGACCGTGTAGTGGGCGGTGCTCTCCGCCATCCCCTCGGGGCCGGCCTCCTTCAGCACGTGGACGGAGCCGCCGGGGGCCACCAGCTCGATCCGGAGACTCTCGCTCCACGCGAACCGGATGTCGACGTCGACCCCCAGATCGGCCGGGGCGCTGTCCCCGACACCGGAGACGGCGATGGCGGACTCGGTGACCGCCGTGCCGGCGATGAGGAGGTCGGCGGTGTTCTCGAACCGCGCGACGGCCGGCCCCTGGCCGCCGCCGCCCGCCTGCCCGCCGATGTGCAGCAGCCGGTCCGGCGATCCGTCGCCCGGGTTGCCGACGGTGCCGGGCACCGCCGACGAGACGAGGGTGCCGGAGACCTCCGACGGAGCGGCCGAGGGCCGGTCGCCGAGCAGGAGCGCGGCGGCGCCCGCCGCATGCGGGGCGGCCATCGAGGTGCCGGACGCGGTGTCGGTCGCCGTGTCACCGGCGTTCGTGGCGGAGGTGATGGAGGAGCCGGGGGCGAAGAGGTCCACGCTCTCGCCGTAGTTGGAGAAGCCGGAGCGCGCCCCGGCCTTCGTGACGGCGCCGACCGTCACGGCCTCGGCCACCCGCGCCGGGGACGAAGTGGAGGCGTCCGCACCGGAGTTGCCGGCCGCCACGACATAGGTCACGCCGGAGGCGATGGAGCCCCGGACCGCCGCGTCCAGGGCGTCGCTGGCGCTGCCGCCCAGGCTCAGGTTGGCGACGGCCGGCTTGACGGCGTTCTTCGTCACCCAGTCGATACCGGCGATGACGCCCGCCTCGGTGCCGGAGCCGTTGTCGTCCAGCACGCGGACGGCGACGATCTCGGCCTTCTTGGCCACCCCGTGCTCGGTGCCGGCGATGGTGGCGGCGACATGGGTGCCGTGGCCGACGCCGTCGTCGGCGGAGGTGTCCCCGTCGACGGCGTCGTAGCCGTACGAGGCACGGCCGCCGAAGTCCTGGTGGCTGATGCGGACTCCGGTGTCGATGACGTAGGCGGTGACGCCCTCACCGGCGGAGTCGGGGTAGGTGTAGCTGGAGTCGAGGGGGAGTTCGCGCTGGTCGAGCCGGTCCAGGCCCCAGGACGGCGGGGAGGGCTGGGTCGCCGCCGTGGTGACCGTCCGGTTGCGGTGGACCGAGGCGACGTCGGGATGGGCGGCCAGCCGCCGGGCCTGGCGCTCCGGCAGGTCGAGCGCGAAGCCGTTGAGCGCGGCGTCGTAGGTCTCGGCTATCTCGCCGCCGTACCGCTTCGCCAGCGCGCGGCCCTGCCGGGAGTCCGCCGCGGGGGCGTCCTCGTCGAGCACGACGATGTAGCTGTCCTCGACCGCTCCGGCGCCGCCTGCGCCGAGGATCTCGCCCTCCGCGGGCGGTGCGGCCGCGGCGGGCAGGGCCCAGACCGCGCCGAGGACGAGGGCCGCGCCGGCCGCGAGGGCCGGACGAACCAATGGGCGGCTCGGGAGGGCGCGGAGCCGGGGGCGCGGGGAACGCCATAAGCGCCGGGGCTGTTGGGGCTGCCGGGGTTGCGCATCACTGCCATGGGGGTTCCTTCTCGGAAAGGTGCGCGGGTGGGGTGCCGCCCGGAACCGGCGGCCGGGGCGCCGATACGCGGGCGCGGCGGCGCCGGCGGACATGCACGGCCGCTCGCCGACGCAAGAGTGGCCGACCTCCGTCCCTCGCACAAGAGTGCGCCCACCCCACCGGTCACCCGCGTTTCGGCGGGAGTTCACCGCCCGGCCGGCTCCGCCACCGCCCCGCTCACGTCCGCGTGGTCCCGCTCCCCGGGCCGCCGTCCGTACGGGAGATGACGTCCCCCGGTGCGGCCCGGATGGTGCGCGGTGCCGGCGGCTCCGAGGCGCCACCGCCGGGGCCGGTTCCGTCACCCGTCTTCATCGCCCTGGCCTCGCTCTTGAGGATGCGGGCCGACTTCCCCATCGAACGCGCCAGCTCGGGCAGCTTCTTGGCCCCGAGCAGCACGACGACGACGATGAGGATGAGGGCGATTTCGCTGATCCCGAACATCTGTGTATTCCCTTCCGCGCACCGATGATTGCCCCGTCTGTCCGAAAGTCGCCCCCCGGCCGGGGGCCCGCCGGGCCCCCGCATGCGCTGGAGTCCGGGGCCCTCCGCGCCGGACGGGTCCGGGAGACCACGTCTTTCGGACGTTCCCCCGCCGAGACCCCCGCTCCGCGGACGGCACGACGCCGGGCGGCCTATTCTTCTACACGCATGTAGAACATGAACAGACGGCCCGTCAGCCGCCGGCCGGAGCATGCCCCGGGCGGCGGTGCGGCAAGCGTCTGCGCCCGGACCGACGGATGAACTTCAGGAGGACACGGTGGCTTCGATCGACCTGGACAAGGTGCTGGACAAGGCGTGGGCGGACAAGAGCCTCCCCGAAGTCCTGGCCGCACCGGTCTCGGCCCTCAAGGGCGTGTCGGACCGCGACGGCGAGCTGCTGCGGGAGGCCTTCGGCGTGAAGACGGTCGCCGATCTGGGATCGCTGAAGTACGCCCGGTGGGCCCAGGCCCTGGTGGCCCTGGACGCATCGGCCAAGTGACCGGAGGCCGCGCGGCGGCCCCGGCAGGGAACACAGGAACGGACAAGAAGGAGTGAACGCCGCCATGGTGTTCAAACGACTGCTCGGAACGCTCGGTGTCGGCGGACCGACCGTGGACACGGTTCTGGAGGACGACGCCGTGCCGCCCGGCGGGGTCCTGCGCGGACAGGTCCTGCTGCGGGGCGGGAGCGCGGACTTCGAGATCGAGCAGATCACGCTGGAGCTGGTCGCCCGGGTCGAGGCGGAGCACGAGGAGGGCGAGCGGGAGGGCACCGTCCCCTTCGAGCGCTTCACGGTGGGCGGCGGCTTCCGGCTCGCGGAGGGCGAGGAACGTGCCGTCCCGTTCGCCGTGACGCTGCCCTGGGAGACCCCCGTCACCGAGCTCCACGGTCAGCCGCTGGGCGTGGTCCTGGGGGTGCGTACCGAACTGGCGGTGGCGGGGGCGAAGGACAAGGGCGACCTCGACGCGCTGACGGTCCGTCCGCTGCCGGTCCAGGAGGCCGTGCTGGAAGCCCTCGGCGGGCTCGGTTTCGGATTCACCTCCGCCGACCTGGAGCTGGGCCGCATCCACGGCACGGGGCAGCAACTGCCGTTCTACCAGGAGATCGAGCTCTCCCCCGCCCCGCAGTACGCGCACGCGGTGAACGAGATCGAGGTGACCTTCCTCGCCGGTCCCGCCGGGGTGGAGGTCGTGCTGGAGGCCGACAAGCGCGGCGGGCTCTTCTCCGGCGGCCACGACGCCCTGAGCCGCCACACCGTCGGGCACGACGAGGCCGCGGCGCGCGACTGGCAGGCCGAGGTCGACTCCTGGATCCGGCAACTCGTCGAGCACCGGGCCGCGTACGGGGCCCCCGCGCCGTACGGCCAGACGTACGGCCACGGCGGCCCGTACGGAGGCGGGGACGCGCACAAGGACGGCCACCACCACGGCGGCCACGGTTCCGGCCCCGGCATGGGCACCGCCATCGCGGCCGGCGCGGCCGGCCTGGCCGTCGGGGTCGCCGGCGGCCTGGTGGCCGCCGAGGTCGTCGACGAGATCGGTGACGCCTTCGAGGGCGAGGAGGAGGACGAGGAGGGCTGACGGGCCCGCCGTCCGCCGCTCCGCGCCGGGGAGTTGCTCTTCCCGGCACCCCGTGACCCTGTAGCTTCTACAGAAATGTAGAGATGTCCGGTGTCCGGGCGGCCGCGTCCGCCCGGCCCGGACCACCCCCCGACCAGGCAAGGACCTTTCATGGCTCTGTGGGACCGCATCAAGGAATCCGCCCAGACGATGCAGACGCAACTGGAGGCGAAGAAGAACGACCTGAAGAGCGGCGCGTTCCGCGACGCGAGCATGGCGATGTGCGCTCTGGTCGCGGCGGCCGACGGGACGATCGACCCGGCCGAGCGCCGGCGTGTCGCCCAGCTCATCACGAGCAACGACGTCCTGCGGAACTTCCCCGCCGAGGACCTCCAGCGCCGCTTCGACGCCAACCTCGACAAGCTCACCGCCGACTTCGACTTCGGCAAGGTCGGCGTCCTCCAGGAGATCGCCAAGGCGAAGAAGAAGCCCGCCGAGGCCCGCGCCGTCGTCCAGATCGGCATCGTCATCGGCGGCGCCGACGGCGACTTCGACAAGACCGAGCAGGCCGTCGTCCGCGAGGCCTGCTACACCCTCGACCTGCCGCCCCACGAGTTCGACCTCTGAGCCGGGCCCGGGCCGCACCCCCGGCCACACCCCCGGCTCACAGCGGGGTCGCCGCCTGCAGGACGAGGAACAGCGCCACGGCCGCGTTCGCCGAGGAGAAGGCGGAGGCCGCGGTGCCCATGGCCGCGGCCCAGGCGGCCAGCCCGGCGGCCGTGCGCGCGGGCGGCCAGACGCGGGCCGGCGGGGCCGGGGCCAGCAGCGCCCGGACCCTGCGGGGCACGGGCCCCGGCGAGGCGAAGCCGGGGAAGGCCGGCGCGGGCGCCGGAGCGGAGACCAGCGCGGCCTTCCCGATGGCGCGGGCCACCAGGCGCCGGTCCCCGACGGTGCGCGCCGCCTCCTCGTCGGCCCAGCGCTCGGCCCCGTAGAGGACCGCGGTCCGCAGGGGCCGCAGAAAGGGGTTCGCCCGGGCCGCCAGCTGGACCAGCAGCAGATAACGGTGGTGCCGCGCCGTCAGATGGACCCGCTCGTGGGCGAAGAGCGCCCGGCGCTCCCGGGGCTGCAGCGCGGCCAGCATGCCCGCGGACACCACGATGCGGCCCCGCCCGCCGGGCAGCGCGTGGGCGTACGGCGTCTCGTCGGGCAGGACGGCCACCTGGGAGCCGGGCAGCCCGTCCAGGGCCCGCCGGACGCGGAGCCGCGTCCGGCGGTGGCGCCAGAGTGTCAGTGCGCAGCCCCCGGCCACGGCGTTGAGCACGGGAATGGCCGCGACCCCCAGGACCTCGTCATAGGGGACGGCCTCCCGCACCTCCGGATCGGACCAGCCGTCCGGCAAGGGATTGCCCGGCAGTTGGGCGGTGCCGACGACCATGAGCAGAGCCAGGCAGAGCGTGCTGCACACCGCCAGGACGGCGGCGGCGCCGGTCAGCAGCAGGGTGGCCGCGCGGGGATGGAGGTGCTGCTCGGCCAGCCGGGCGATGGGCCAGGCCGTCAGCGGCAGCACCAGGGGCAGGAAGACGAAGACGCCCATCACCGGCCGTCCGGTGCGCCGGCTTCCCGGTCCAGGAGTTCCCGCAGCAGCCGCTCGTCGTCGGGCGGCAGCGCGGTGACGAAGCTCGCCAGCACCGCTTCCCGGTCCGTCTCGCCGTCCAGGACCCGGCGCATGCGCAGCGCCGCGAGCCCCGCCCCGTCGGAGGACGCCCGCCAGGTGAAGGAGCGGCCGGACCGCTCCCGGGTGACGGCCTCCTTGGCGTGCAGCCGGGTGAGGATGGTGATCACGGTGGTGTAGGCCAGCCCCCCGCCGAGCCGGTCCAGCACCCAGCCGGCGGTCGCGGGTCCGGGTGCCTCGCGCAGTACGGACAGCACCTGGGCCTCCAGCTCGCCCTGGCCCCGCCGCCGCGGCCGTGAACCGCCGCTGTCCGGTTGCGCCATGGCCCCTCCCTCCGCGGCCGTGCCGTCCGGCCGAGATCAACGGCCCATCGTACCGGCGCGGCGCGGCGCGGGGCCGCGGCGCGTACGCCGGTGCGTCCGCCGGCGGCCCGAGCGCGCCCCCGGGTCACCGGCCCGGCGGCGTCCCGTGGGCCAGCACGGCCACGTGCAGGGACGTGCGCGTCGCGGGGTCGGACAGGTCCCGTCCGAGGATGCGCTCGACGCGCGCGATGCGGTCGTAGAGCACCGGCCGGGAGATGTGCAGCGCGGCGGCGGCCGCCGTCTTGTCGCCCGTCGCCAGCACCGCGCGCAGCACCTCGTACAGGGCGGTGCCGTGTCCGGCGTCGTGGTCGAGCAGCGCCCCGATCTCCCGCTGGACGAAGCGGGTGACCCGGTCGTCGCCGGACAGCAGGTGGAGCAGTCCTCTCAGATGCACGTCCGCCAGGCGGTGGTGGGGCGGGCCGGGCCGTCGGGGCGCAGCGACGCGGCCACGTGCCGGGCCTCGGCCAGGGAGCGCCGGCGTCCGGGGTCGCACCGTCTCCCCCACGGCCAGGACGGTCTCCGCGGGTGACCCGGTGCCGGCGGCGACCGCGGCGAGGAGGGCATCGGTGTCCGCGCCCGCGGGCGGGGCGAGGAGGGCGACGACGTCGTCGGACTCGACGGCGACCAGGGCCGGCACCCCGCGCTGGCGCAGCGTCACCACGAGGGAGTCCGCCAGCGCGGTCAGGGCGTCGGCGGCGACGTATGTCCGGCGGCGGCGCTGGACGACGGGCCGGGCGGCGAGGCCCAGCAGCGCGCGGCCGGTCAGCGGTACGCCCGCCTCGGCGCAGCGGCCGATCAGTTCATCGTCCACCGGGCGGTCGCGGAGCGCGGTGAGCAGGGCGTGGTGCGCCTGGCGTTCGACGCCGTCCCGGTGTCGTGCGTGCAGCCGGTGCAGCGCGAGGGCCGCGGCGGCGCGTTCGACGAGGACGAGGTGGCGGTGCGGGGGCGGCTGCGGGGTGACGAGCACGAGCCGGCCCCAGTCGTCGCCGCGGGAGCCGACCACGGTCACCAGCCAGCCGGCGCGGTGATCGTAGCCGGTGCGCTCGCCGATCCGGATGCGGCGGGAGCGGTCCTCCCAGTCGTGCAGCAGGTCGGAGGCGGGCCGGCCGCCGGTGTGGTAGCCGAGGATCTGGTGGTGGAAGGACTCGAGCACCACGGGGCACCCGGCGAGGCGCGCCGCCTCGGCGAGGATGTCGGCCGGTCCGGCCTCGGCCATGCTGAGGGCGGTGAAGGCGTCGTGGATCTGCCCGGCGGCGCGCAGCTCCAGCACCTGGGCGTCCACGACCTGCTCGCCGACGGCCTGGGTGACGCTGACGAAGCGCACCTCCCGGTGGAGGACGGCCAGCGGCAGTTTCTCCCGTTCGCAGGCGGAGACGAGCGAGCCGGGCAGCTCGGCCGTCCAGCGCCGGCCGAGTTCCACGACCAGGCCGGCGGCCCCGGCGCGGCTGAGTTCGCGGACGTAGCGGTCGAGCCCGGCGGCGTCGGCGGGCAGGGCGATGCCGGTGGCCAGGACGAGTTCGCTGCCGCGCAGCAGGGGCGCGACCTCCGGGAGCTCCACGCAGTGCACCCACCGCACCCGGCGGGTCACCGCCTCCGCGGCGGCCACCACCTCCGGGTCGCCCTGGCGCAGTTCGGGCATGGCCAGGACGTCGGCGACGGTCGGGAACACCTCCTCGCCTCCTCCCGGTCCCGCGGCCCGGGGCCGCCTTACAGAGTGTCGGCAGATCGTGCCACATCCGACGGTGTGCAGCTACGCCCCGGCGCGTGCGGCCGGTGCAATGTGCCGCATGACCGACACACAGCAGCGCATCACCCACTGGATCGACGGCAGGCCGTGGACCGGCACGCCGGAACGCACCGGGGAGGTGTTCGATCCGGCGACCGGCTCCGTGACCGCGCGGGTGGACCTGGCCGGCGTGGCCACCGTGGACGAGGCCGTCGCGTCCGCCCGCGGCGCCTTCGCCGCATGGCGCCGCACGTCGCTGTCCCGGCGGACAGCGGTCCTCTTCGCGTTCCGCCGGCTGCTGGCCGAGCGGGCCGGGGAGGTGGCCGCGGCCATCACCGCCGAGCACGGCAAGGTGCTCGACGACGCGGCGGGTGAGGTGCAGCGGGGCCTGGAGGTCGTGGAGTTCGCCTGCGGCATCCCGCACCTGCTCAGGGGCGGGCACACCGCGGGCGTCTCGACCGGGGTGGACGTGCACGCGGTGCGGCAGCCCCTCGGCGTGACGGCGGTCATCTCGCCGTTCAACTTCCCGGCGATGGTCCCGCTCTGGTTCGTTCCGGTGGCGATCGCCTGCGGCAACAGCGTCGTCCTCAAGCCGAGCGAGAAGGACCCGTCCGCCTCGCTGCTCCTGGCCCGGCTGTGGAGCGAGGCGGGCCTGCCGGACGGTGTCTTCACCGTGGTGCAGGGCGACAAGGAGGCCGTGGACCGGCTGCTGACCCACGAGGACGTGGCCTCGGTGTCCTTCGTCGGATCCACACCGGTCGCCCGGTACGTGTACGAGACGGCGAGCGCCCACGGCAAGCGGGTGCAGGCGCTGGGCGGGGCGAAGAACCACATGGTGGTCCTGCCGGACGCCGATCTGGACCTCGCCGCGGACGCCGCCGTCAACGCCGGTTTCGGCTCGGCGGGCGAGCGGTGCATGGCCGTCAGCGCGCTGGTGGCCGTGGAACCTGTCGCCGACGCGCTGGTGGCCCGGATCGCCGAGCGCATCGCCGGTCTGCGGGTCGGCGACGGCCGGCGCGGCTGCGACATGGGGCCGCTGGTCACCGCGGCGCACCGGGACCGGGTGGCCGGCTATGTGGAGGCGGGCACGGCCGCCGGCGCGGAACTGGTGGCCGACGGCCGGACCCATCCCGTCGACGGGGACGCGGGCGGCTTCTGGCTCGGCCCGACCCTCTTCGACCGCGTCACCCCGGACATGTCCGTCTACACCGACGAGATCTTCGGCCCGGTCCTGTCCGTGCTGCGCGCGGACTCGTACGACGCGGCGCTGGCCCTGGTCAACGGCAGCCCCTACGGCAACGGCGCCGCGATCTTCACGAACGACGGCGGCGCCGCCCGCCGCTTCGAGGAGGAGGCCGAGGCCGGGATGGTCGGGATCAACGTGCCCATCCCGGTGCCGGTGTCGTCGTACTCCTTCGGCGGCTGGAAGGACTCGCTGTTCGGCGACACGCACGCCTACGGCCCCGACGGCGTGCACTTCTTCACCCGGACCAAGACCGTGACCACCCGCTGGCCCGATCCGCGGCACCGCGGCATCGACCTCGGCTTCCCGCAGAACGACTGAGCCGCACCGAGAGACCCGGAGACGACGTGAACACCCGGCACGACGCGCTGCAGGACGCCGCGGCGCACCACCTGATGCTGCACTTCTCGGCGCAGCGCATCGACGATCTGCTCGTCCTCGAACGCGGTGAGGGGCCGTATGTCTTCGACACCCGCGGCAAGCGCTACATCGACGCCCTGTCCAGCCTGTTCTGCTCCCAGCTGGGCTACTCCTACGGCGCCGAGATGGCCGAGGCCGCGACCGCGCAGCTCACCCGGCTGGCGTTCAACACCACCTGGGGCACCGCGCACCCGCCCGCGATCGAGCTGGCCGAGCGCCTCACCGCGCTGGCACCCGAGGGCATGACCCGGGTGTTCTTCACCTCCGGCGGCTCGGAGGCCGTGGAGGCGGCGTGGAAGATCGCACGCGAGTACCACCTGGCGAACGGGGAGCCGCGGCGCACGAAGGCCATAGCCCGGGAGACCGCCTACCACGGGGTCACCCTGGGCGCGCTGTCGTTCACCGGGCTGCCGAGGTTCAAGGAGCCGTTCGGGCGGGCGCCCGTGGACGTCACGCACGTGTCCGCCACCAACGCGTTCCGGGCGCCCGACGGCGGCGACCCGGCGGCCTTCTGCGCCCGCCTGCTGGCCGAGGTGGAGGAGGCGATCACCGCCGCGGGTCCCGACGAGGTGGCGCTGATCATCGCCGAGCCGGTGCAGAACGCGGGCGGCTGCTTCACCCCGCCGCCCGGCTACTGGCGGGGGCTGCGCGCACTGGCCGACCGGTACGGGGCGCTGCTCATGGCGGACGAGGTCATCACCGGCTGCGGGCGGCTCGGCGAGTGGTTCGGCATCGCGCGGGAGGGCGTCACACCGGACCTCGTGAGCCTGGCCAAGGGGCTCACGTCCGCGTACGCGCCGATGGGCGCCGTCGTCGTGGCGGAGCGGGTCGCGGCCGCGCTCACCGGCACCGGGCAGCCCTTGCGGCACGGTGTCACCTTCGGCGGGCATCCGCTGTCGGCGGCCGTCGCGCTGCGCAACATCGAGATCTTCGAGCGGGACGGCGTGCTGGAGAACGTGCGCGCGCTGAGCCCGTACCTGGAGAGCCGGCTGGCCGGGCTGCGGTCCCTGCCGATCGTCGGCGACGTGCGCGGCGCGGGCTTCTTCTGGGCCCTGGAACTGGTCAAGGACGAGGCGAACACCCGCTTCGACACCGCGGAGCGGGACCGGCTGCTGCGCGGCGTGCTGCCCCGGCGGCTGCGCGAGGCGGGGATCATCGCCCGGCCCGACGACCGGGGCGACAGCGTGCTGCAGATCGCGCCGCCGCTGATCTGCGACCGTGCGGTGCTGGACGAGATCGTCGACGGTCTCGCGGAGGTCCTCACGGACGCCGTGTGACGCAGCGCACCCGCACGGTGGGGACGCGTTACCCAGGAATCACGATTTCGTTGCCGCAGGAAAATTCTGGAACGGAATCCCTTGTTGAAACCCATTCCGACTGCCAGGATCGGCGCTCATCCCCGGTCCAGCCGCAGCGTTCAGCGCAACAGCGGGAGAGATGCCCCATGGCCGACCAGCCTTCTCAGCAGCCGTCTCAGCAGCCGTCCGACCGGCCGCCGTCCGACGTGATCGCCCCCTTCGCGGAGGGCGCCCAGTACATCGCGGGCCGCCGCGCCGCCGGCACCTCCGGGCACCGGCAGGCGGTCACCGACCCCGCCACCGGCGAGCAGCTGCTGGAGTACGAACTGGCCGGCCCCGAGGACGTCGACGCGGCCGTGGGCGCCGCCGGACGGGCCCTGCCCGAGTGGTCCGGCGCCACCCCGGCCGAGCGCTCCGAGGCCCTCCACCGGCTGCGGACGGTGCTCGACGGCCGGGCGGAGGAGCTGGTGCGGGCGGAGTCGCTGCAGTGCGGCAAGCCCGTGCGGCTCTGCCGGGAGTTCGACGTACCGGGCTCGATCGACAACGTCGCGTTCTTCGCGGGCGCCGCCCGCCGCCTCGACGGCATGGCCGCCGCCGAGTACAGCGGCGACCACACCTCGTACGTCCGCCGGGAGCCGCTCGGCGTCATCGGGTCCGTCGCCCCCTGGAACTATCCGCTCCAGATGGCCGCGTGGAAGATCCTCCCGGCCGTCGCGGCGGGCAACACGGTCGTACTCAAGCCCTCCGAGCTCACCCCGCTCACCTCGGTGATGTTCGCCGAGGCCGCGCACGAGGCGGGCCTGCCCGACGGGGTGATCAACATCGTCAGCGGAGCCGGTCCCGGGGCCGGGGAGCACCTGGTGGGCCACCCCGGTGTCGCCATGGTGTCCTTCACCGGCTCCACGGCCGTCGGCAGGCGCGTGGCCCGGCTCGCCACCGAGGGCGTCAAGCGGCTCCACCTGGAACTCGGCGGCAAGGCGCCGTTCGTGGTGTTCGACGACGCCGACCTGGAGGCGGCCGTGCACGGCGCGGTGGCCGCGGCCCTCATCAACTCCGGCCAGGACTGCACCGCCGCCACCCGGGCCTACGTCCAGCGGCCGCTGTACGAGGCGTTCACCGCCGGCGTGGCCGACCTGATGGGCATGGTGGTCCTCGGGGACCCGTCGGACCCGGCGACCGACCTCGGGCCGCTGGTCTCGCACGCGCACCGCGACCGCGTCGCCGGATTCGTCAACCGGGCCCGCGCCGACGGGGCCCGTGTCACCACCGGCGGCCGCGCCCCGGGCGGCGACCTCGCCGCCGGCGCCTACTACCTGCCCACGCTCGTCACCGGCGCGGCCCAGCACAGCGAGATCGTGCAGAGCGAGGTCTTCGGCCCCGTCCTCACCGTGCTGCCCTTCGACTCGGACGACGAGGGCCTCGCGCTGGCCAACGACACCCCCTACGGCCTGGCCGCCTCCGTCTGGAGCCGGGACGTCTACCGCACCGGGCGCGGCGCGCGGGAGCTGCGGGCGGGCTGTGTGTGGGTCAACGACCACATCCCCATCATCAGCGAGATGCCGCACGGCGGCTACCGCGCCTCCGGCTACGGCAAGGACATGTCGGCCTACTCCTTCGAGGAGTACACCCAGGTCAAGCACGTCATGTCCGACACCACCGGAGTGGCCCGCAAGGACTGGCACCGCACCGTCCTCGCCCTCTGAAAGCCCCCTCCCCCTTCTCCCGTTTCCCGACGATCACCCGGAGGCCCCCGTGAACCCCTACGACGGCATGCCCGAGCCGGTGCGCAAGGCATGGCAGCGCAGCCTCACGAACGGCCGGGCCGCCATGAGCCGGCGGCGGCTGCTGCGCGCCGGTGGACTGGCCGCCGGCGGCGCGGCCCTGGCCGCCTGCGGCATCCCGCCCGCGAACAACGGCGCCTCCGGCAAGGAGAAGCGCGGCGAGGACCGCTCGCAGCAGGAGAAGGTGCTGGCCTTCTCCAACTGGCCGCTGTACATCGACGTCGACGACGACGACGAGAACGTGCGGCCCACGCTGCGCGAGTTCCAGCGCGAGAGCGGCATCAAGGTCAAGTACATCGAGGACATCAACGACAACAACGAGTTCTACAGCAAGATCAAACCGCAGCTCGCCGCAGGCCAGAAGACCGGCCGGGACCTGGTGTGCCTGACCGACTGGATGGCCGGACGCATGATCCGCGCGGGTTGGGCGCAGCGCCTGGACCAGGCCAACCTGCCGAACGCCGTGACGAACCTGGAGGGCCGCTTCCGCGCCGCCCCCCACGACCCCGGCCGGCAGTACAGCTACCCGTGGGCCGGAACCGCGGCCGTCATCGCCTACAACCGGAAGGCCACCGGCGGGCGGAAGGTCACCAGCGTCGAGCAGCTGCTGACCGACCCGAAGCTCAAGGGCCGCGTCTCCCTGCTCACCGAGATGCAGGACACCATGGGCCTGGTCATGCTCGGCATGGGAGCGGACTCCTCGTCCTTCACCGACGACGACTTCGACGCCGCCGTCGACCTCGTCCAGAAGGCAGTCGACCGGGGCCAGATACGCCGCTTCACCGGCAACGACTACATGGACGGGCTCAACAAGGGCGACATCGCCGCCTGCGTGGCCTGGGCCGGCGACATCGTGCAGCTCGGTTTCGACAACCCGGATGTGCGCTTCCATCTGCCGGAGACCGGCTACCTGTTCGGCACCGACGACCTGCTGGTGCCCGCCGGGGCGCAGCACCGCGCCAACGCCGAGGCCTTCATCGACTACTACTACCGGCCGAAGGTCGCCGCCGAGCTGGCCGCCTGGGTCAACTACATCTGCCCCGTCACCGGCGCCCAGCAGGAGATGCGGAAGATCGACGAGGAGCTGGCGGAGAACAAGCTGATCTTCCCCGACGAGGAAATGATCGCGAAGGGCCACAACTTCCGGCCGCTCAGCGCCAAGGAAGAGGAGCGCTACGAGACCAAGTTCGCCAAGCTCATCGGCGCCTGAACCCACCGGAGACACGCACGCATGACGATCCAGCTCACCGGGGTCAGCAAGACGTTCGGCGACTTCACCGCCGTCCACCCGCTGAACCTCACCATCCCCGAGGGCTCCTTCTTCGCCCTCCTCGGCGCCTCCGGCTGCGGCAAGACCACCACCCTCCGTATGATCGCCGGGCTGGAGGAGCCCTCCACCGGGCACATCCTGCTCGACGGCACCGACATCACCGCGCTGCCGCCGCATCGCCGCCCCGTCAACACCGTCTTCCAGAACTACGCGCTCTTCCCCCACCTCGACGTCCACGACAACGTGGCCTTCGGACTGCGCCGCCGCGGGATGAAGCAGGTGAAGAACCAGGTCGCGGAGATGCTGGAGCTCGTCGAGCTCGGCCACCTGGCCCGCCGCCGGCCGCACCAGCTCTCCGGGGGACAGCAGCAGCGCGTCGCGCTGGCCCGCGCCCTCGTCAACAAGCCGCAGGTCCTGCTGCTCGACGAACCGCTGGGCGCCCTCGACCTCAAGCTGCGCCGGCAGATGCAGCTGGAGCTCAAGCGCATCCAGACCGAGGTCGGCATCACCTTCGTGCACGTGACGCACGACCAGGAGGAGGCCATGGCGATGGCCGACACCGTGGCCGTGATGCGCGCCGGGCGCGTGGAGCAGCTCGGCGCTCCGGCCGAGCTGTACGAGCACCCGCGCACCGCCTTCGTCGCCAACTTCCTCGGCACCTCCAACCTCGTCGAGGCCGAGGTGACGGCCGCCGGCGGCGGGGAGGCCGAGGTCAAGGCCGCCGGCAGCCCGCTGCGGCTGCCCTCAGCGCGGATGCCGGAGGGGACCGGTGCCGGGGACGGGGTGCTGGTCGGGGTGCGTCCGGAGAAGATCTCCCTCACCCCGGCGGACGACGCCGGCGGGGTGCCCGCCGGCCGCAACCGGCTCACCGGCCGCATCACGGAGGCCAGTTATCTCGGTGTCTCCGTGCAGTACCTGGTGGAGACCCCCGCCTGCCCCGGGTTCGCCGTCTACCAGCAGAACGTGGAACGCGACCCGCGGCTCGTCGCCGGCGCCGAGGTCGTCCTGCACTGGAACCCCGCGCACACCTTCGGGCTGGAACCGGGCCGCGACCCCGGCCGGGAGATCGCCGCCGGCACCGGCGAGGAGGCGATATGACGGCCCTGGCCACCGCCCCGCCGCCGGCGACCGGCGAGTCCGGCGGTCCGGCCCCGGCGGCCGTCCGCGCGCCGCGCAGCCGCCTCACCCCGTACTGGCTGCTGCTCCCGGCCGGCCTGTGGCTGGCGGTCTTCTTCGTCGCGCCGCTCGTCTACCAGGCGTCCACCTCGGTGCAGACCGGCTCACTGGAGGAGGGCTACCGCGTCACCTGGCACTTCGCCACCTACGGTGAGGCGCTGCGGGAGTACGGCGTCCACTTCCTGCGCTCCTTCGGCTACGCGGCCACGGCCACCTCGCTCTGCCTGGTCATCGGCTACCCGCTCGCGTACA
Source organism: Streptomyces sp. MNU89 (assembly GCF_020982505.1). Lineage (NCBI taxonomy): Bacteria > Bacillati > Actinomycetota > Actinomycetes > Kitasatosporales > Streptomycetaceae > Streptomyces > Streptomyces sp. MNU89. The sequence continues at coordinate 2,657,604 of NZ_JAJKLL010000001.1, forward strand.
CCCTGGCCTTCCGCGCCGGGCGCTGGCGGAACGTGCTGCTGGTGATGGTGATCGCGCCGTTCTTCACCAGCTTCCTCATCCGCACCCTCGCCTGGAAGACGATCCTGTCCGACGGCGGCCCGGTGGTCGGCGCCCTGGAGGCGCTGCACGTCCTGGACGTCACGGCCTGGCTCGGTCTGACGAGCGGTGAACGGGTGCTCGCCACGCCGCTGGCGGTCGTCTGCGGTCTGACGTACAACTTCCTGCCGTTCATGATCCTGCCGCTCTACGCCTCTCTGGAGCGGATCAGCCCGTCCCTGCACGAGGCGGCCCGCGACCTCTACGCCGGCCCCGCCACCACCTTCCGCCGGGTCACCTTCCCGCTCTCGCTGCCGGGGGTCGTCGCCGGCACCCTGCTCACCTTCATCCCGGCTTCCGGGGACTACATCAACGCCCAGCTCCTGGGCTCCCCCTCGGAGCAGATGGTGGGCAACGCGATCCAGCAGCAGTTCCTCAAGGTGCTGGACTACCCGACCGCCGCCGCCATGTCGTTCCTGCTCATGGCCCTCATCCTGATCATGGTCACCGTCTATATGCGCAAGGCCGGAACGGAGGAGCTGGTCTGATGACCGCCGTGACCTCATGGACGCCCGTGCGCTGGCTGCGCCGCAACGCCGTCGTCCTCGCCGGCCTCGCCGGCCTGCTCTATCTGCTGCTGCCGAACGCGGTGGTGATGCTGTTCTCGTTCAACAACCCGGCGGGGCGCTTCAACTACGAGTGGCGCACCTTCTCCACCGAGGCCTGGACCAACCCCTGCGGGGTGGCCGACATGTGCGGCTCGCTCACGCTGAGCCTGCAGATCGCCGTCCTCGCCACGCTCGGCGCGACGGCCTTCGGCACCCTGGCCGCCTTCGCCCTGGCCCGCCACCGCTTCCGCGGCAGGGGCACGGCGAACGGGCTGATCTTCCTGCCCATGGCCATGCCCGAGGTGGTGATGGCCGCCTCGCTCGGCACGCTGTTCCTCAACATGCGCGTCGGCTTCGGCTTCACCACGATCCTCATCGCGCACATCATGTTCTGCCTGAGCTTCGTCGTCGTCGCGGTCAAGGCGCGGGTGGCGAGCATGGACCCGCGGCTGGAGGAGGCCGCCCGGGACCTCTACGCCGGGCCGCTCCAGACCTTCCTGCGGGTCACGCTGCCGCTGGCCGCCCCCGGCATCGCGGCGGGCGCCCTGCTCAGCTTCGCGCTGTCCTTCGACGACTTCGTCGTCACCCAGTTCAACGCGGGCCCCTCGACCGTCACCTTCCCCATGTTCGTGTGGGGCGCCGCCCAGCGCGGGGTGCCCGTGCAGGTCAATGTGATCGGGACGGCCATGTTCCTGATCGCCGTCGGCATCGTGCTGGCCGGACAGCTCACCGCGCGCCGCCGGGGAAGGAGCACCGCATGACCAGCCGCGACACCCCGGCGGCGGACGCCGCCCTGCACGCCCTGGCGGGCGCCCGGCCCGTGCCCTTCTGGCTGGACGACCCCGCACGCCGGCCCGCCGCCGCCCCGGCCCTGGTCGGCGAGGAGAGCTGCGATCTGCTCGTCATCGGCGCCGGCTACAGCGGACTGTGGACCGCGCTGCTGGCCAAGGAGCGGGACCCGGACCGGGACGTCGTCGTCATCGAGGCCCGGGAGACCGGCTGGGCCGCCTCCGGACGCAACGGCGGCTTCTGCGCGGCCTCCCTCACCCACGGCCTGGCCAACGGCGTGGCCCGCTGGCCGGGTGAGATCGCCGTCCTGGAGAAGCTGGGCCGGGCCAACCTCGACGCCATCGAGCAGGCCGTGCAACGGTACGCGCTCGACTGCGACTTCGAACGCACCGGCGAGATCGACGTCGCCACCGAGCCCCACCAGATCGCCGAACTGCGCGAGACGGCCGCCGAGGCCGAGCGGCTGGGCCTGGGCGGGATGACCTTCCTGGACCGGGAGGCCGTACGCGCCGAGGTGGACTCCCCCACGTTCCTGGCGGGCTTGTGGGACCGCGACGGCGTGGCCCTGCTCAACCCCGCCCGCCTCGCCTGGGGACTGCGCCGGGCCTGCCTCGACGCAGGCGTCCGCGTCTACGAGCACACCCCCGCCGAGGCGCTCGCGGGCGACGGCGGGCGCATGGCCGTGCGCACCCCCTACGGGCGGGTGCGGGCGCGGCGGGTCGCGCTCGGCACGAACGCCTTCCCGTCCCTGGTGCGGCGGGTGCGCCCGTACGTCGTCCCCGTCTACGACTACGCGCTGATGACCGAGCCGCTCAACGCCGCGCAGCTCGCCGCGATCGGCTGGCGCGGGCGGCAGGGGCTCAGCGACAGCGCGAACCACTTCCACTACTTCCGCCGCACCGCCGACAACCGCATCCTGTGGGGCGGTTACGACGTGCTCTACCACTTCGGCAGCCGTATCCATCCGGACCACGACCAGCGCCCGGAGACCTTCGCCACGCTCGCCCGGCACTTCTTCGCCTGCTTCCCCCAGCTGGAGGGGGTGCGCTTCACCCACCGCTGGGGCGGCGTCATCGACACCTGCTCCCGCTTCGCGCCGTTCTTCGGCACGGCGCACGGCGGCCGTGTCGCCTACGCGGCCGGCTACACGGGTCTCGGCGTCGGGGCCACACGCTTCGGCGCGGAGGTGATGCTGGACCTGCTGGACGGGGTGGAGAGCGAGCGCACCGCGCTGGAGATGGTCCGGACGAAGCCGTTGCCCTTCCCGCCCGAGCCGGTGCGCTGGGCGGGCATCGGCCTCACCCAGTGGTCACTGGCCCGGGCCGACGCCCGCGGAGGGCACCGCAATCTGTGGCTGCGGGCGCTGGACCGCCTGGGGCTGGGCTTCGACAGCTGACGGCGTCCCCGACGGCCGGCGGCGTCCACACTGTCCACACCGTCCGCCCACGGGCGCCCGGATCCACGTTTTCGACTGATTCACCTCGCAATACCTCCGGAATCAGTTGCGAAATGGCATTTCGAAAACCGATTACGTCGCAAGAGGGTTGCATTACGGAGGTCCCTCGGGAAGAGTGAGGCCATGGCCCGTGATGACAAGAAAGCGAACGGCGGCCCGCTGATCGACGCCGTCTCCCTCGCCATCGTCGAACAGCTCCAGGAGGACGGGCGCCGCCCGTACGCCGCCATCGGCAAGGCCGTGGGCCTGTCCGAGGCGGCGGTGCGGCAGCGGGTCCAGAAGCTGCTCGACCAGGGCGCCATGCAGGTCGTCGCCGTCACCGATCCGCTCACCGTCGGCCTGCTGCGGCAGGCGATGCTGGGCATCAACGTCGAGGGCGACCTCGAACCGGTGGCCGACGCCCTCGCCGAGATGGAGGAGGTCGCCTACGCCGTCATCACGGCGGGCTCCTTCGACCTCATCGTGGAGGTCGTCTGCGAGGACGACGCCCACCTGCACGAAGTCATCAACAAGCGGATCCGGACGCTGCCCGGCGTCCGCTCCACCGAGAGCTTCGTCTACCTCAAGCTGCGGAAGCAGACCTATACCTGGGGAACCCGATAACCGTGAGCAAGGACCTGTCCCGTACCGCGTACGACCACCTGTGGATGCACTTCACCCGGATGTCGTCGTACGAGAACGCCCCCGTCCCCACCATCGTGCGCGGTGAGGGCACCCACGTCTTCGACGACCAGGGCAAGCGCTACCTCGACGGCCTCTCCGGGCTGTTCGTCGTCCAGGCCGGGCACGGCCGCGCCGAACTCGCCGAGGCCGCGCAGAAGCAGGCCCGGGAGCTCGCCTTCTTCCCCATCTGGTCCTACGCCCACCCCAGGGCCGTCGAACTGGCGGAGCGGCTGGCCGGCTACGCACCGGGGGACCTCAACAAGGTCTTCTTCACCACCGGCGGCGGCGAGGCCGTGGAGACCGCCTGGAAGCTGGCGAAGCAGTACCACAAGCTCACCGGCAACCACACCAAGTACAAGGTGATATCCCGCGCCGTGGCCTACCACGGCACCCCGCAGGGCGCCCTGTCCATCACCGGACTCCCGGCGCTGAAGGCCCCGTTCGAGCCGCTGGTGCCCGGCGCGCACAAGGTGCCCAACACCAACTTCTACCGCGCGCCGGTCCACGGCGACGACCCGGAGGCATTCGGCCGCTGGGCCGCCGACCAGATCGAGCAGGAGATCCTCTTCGAAGGGCCGGAGACCGTCGCCGCGGTGTTCCTCGAGCCGGTGCAGAACGCCGGCGGCTGCTTCCCGCCGCCGCCCGGCTACTTCCGGCGCGTGCGCGAGATCTGCGACCGCCACGACGTGCTCCTCGTCTCGGACGAGGTCATCTGCGCCTTCGGCCGCCTCGGCACGATGTTCGCCTGCGACAAGTTCGACTACGTGCCGGACATCATCACCTGCGCCAAGGGCATGACCTCCGGATACTCCCCGATCGGCGCCGCGATCATCTCCGACCGCCTCGCCGAGCCCTTCTACCGGGGCGACAGCACCTTCCTGCACGGCTACACCTTCGGCGGCCACCCCGTCTCCGCCGCCGTGGCCCTGGCCAACCTCGACATCTTCGAGCGCGAGGGCCTCAACCAGCACGTGCTCGACCAGGAGAACGCCTTCCTCACCACCCTGCAGCGGCTGCACGACCTGCCCATCGTCGGCGACGTGCGCGGCAACGGCTTCTTCTACGGCATCGAACTGGTCAAGGACAAGGCCACCAAGGAGACGTTCACCGACGAGGAGACGGAACGCGTTCTGTACGGCTTCCTCTCCCCCGCGCTGTTCGAGAACGGCCTGTACTGCCGCGCCGACGACCGCGGCGACCCGGTCGTCCAGCTCGCCCCGCCGCTCATCTCCGACCAGCGCACCTTCGACGAGATCGAGCAGATCCTCCGCTCCGTCCTGACGGAGGCGTGGACGAAGCTCTGACCCGCGGCCGGGCGGCGGTGAGCGGGAGCGGCAGCGACGGCTCAGTCGTCTTCCTCCATCGGAGCCGGCTCGGCGTTCTCCATCCGTTCGGGCGTCCAGTACTCCTGGACGGCGGACGGGTCCTCCTGGACCTCGGAGACCGACGTCCCGCCGTCCGGGGCGGGGGACGGGCCCGGGGTCTCCGCGGCCTCCGGGCGCAGGGCGATCGCGCCGGCGATCGCGGCGGCCACCCCCGCGAGGAGGAGAAGCTTGCGCGGTGCGGAGCCTTTCACGTCAATGACCTCCTGCGAGGCTCGGAAGCGCTGCGGGGAGCCCGCTCGACCAGTCTAGCCGCAGCGGTCGAGCGGGCACCGGGTCCTGGAGTGCGGCTACGTCGCGCCGCCCTGGTCGTCGAACATCTGCTTGACGCTGTCCCCGAAGTAGGAACTCCGGTTCCAGCCTTCGCTGTTGACCGTGCTGGTGACCCCGTTGGTGTAGCCAAGGCCACTGCTTTCGTTGAACTGCCGCATCCAGGGGCCGCCGCTCGAGCCGCCGCCGAAGTCGCAGCGGAGCTGGATCCTGCCGTCGAGCACGCCGACCCGCTGGGTCGTTCCCTGGCAATACCACTGGCGCTGCCCGTTGTCCCGGTCCCCGGGATAACCGTTCACCGTCACGGCCTGCTCGCGCGAGTAGTTATAGCTCAGACCGTTGCCGCCGGTGACGTTGACGAGCTTCTGGCTGTTCAGCGGCCAGGTGGTCACCATGGCCACGTCCCAGTCGAAGCTGCCGTCGTTGATCCAGCCGTTGAACGCCCGGTACTGCTTGGCCGCGAAGGTTCCGAACGGCCGGGCGCCGTCCCGGTAGCGGGGCACATAGACCCAGTTCTGCATCCAGTCACCGCCGTTGCCCTCGTGCACACAGTGGCCCGCGGTGATCGCCATCTGCTTGGACGAGCTGTTGAGGGCGCTCGCGGAGCAGACGTAGTCCTTGCCGTCGCTGGGCTTGGTGAAGAAGACCTTGCCGGCGACAGCCGTCTCGGTGATGGTCGGCCGGACCATGTCCTTCCGCGGCGGTGCGGGCGGGGTGGAGCCCGCCGGCCCCTCGGAGGTGTCTCCGGCCAGGCCGCCCGTACGCTGGGCGGTGCCTTCGACGGATACCGGTATCGCGTTGCGCATACGCTCCGGGGTCCAGTAACTCTCCAGTTCTTCAGCGGTGTCGGCGGAGTTGATCCGCGCACCGGTGTCCAGCCCGGCCGTCGCGGTGACGGTCGCTCCCGGATCTGACGACGGCTGCGCGGAGGCCGGAGACTGCGCCGAGGCGGTCTCCACGCCGGCCAGGAGGACAACTGCCGCTGCGGATAAAGCGAGAAATGTGCGTCTAAGCCGAATCACTGGCTCCCACTTCCTTGAAAGTGCGAAATTGACGCTTTGGTAGATGAAACTAGGAGTCCGTCACGATGCCGTCAATGACGCCTATCGCGCCAGAAGGTGCTCGGCACCGACGGCGCCTCCGGACCGGACTTCCGTCAGCAGGGCCGGCGGAACGGGCCGCCCGCCCGCGGCCGTGGGCCTCGCGGTCGACCGGGCCGGCTCATGAGACCGGCGCGCGAGTCCCCACGATCCGGGGCCGGACCTTCCGCGCGGCGCCGCACCGGCCGGCCTCTTTCCACAGCCTTCTACAACGCGTCCACCGCTCCGACCTTCCAGCCCCGCGGCGTCCGCACGAGAGTCATCCGGACGCGGTTGAGGTCGAGGCGCGGGCCCGAGATCTGGGTACTGGTGGTGGCCTGGTTCATGAAGAGCAGCACCACGGCCTTGTCCGGGGTGGCCGACACCACCGAGGCCGCCGGGGCGTCGCCGCCCGGCGGACTGGCGACCGTGGCCTTGACCACCCCGCGGTACTTCTTGGCGGTCGGCGCGACCACGGATGTGGTGGTCTTGCTGTACTGGCCGAGAAACGGGGCGGTGAGGTGGGACCGGGCCGCGCGGAAGTCGCGGTCCAGGTGGCGGTAGTCGTACGACAGGATGACCGGGGCTGCCTTGCGTGCCGCTGCGAGGGCGGCCGTGCGGGCCTCGGCCGTGCGCCCGGCCTCCCGGTGCTGCAGACCGAGGGTGGCGGTCGCGGCCAAGCCCAGGAGGGTGAGGACGGCGAGTGCCGGAGTCAGCAGGCCGCGGCGGCGGGCTGGCTCGGCGGCCGGCCGGGGGGACGGCTCCTCGGCGGGCCCGGTGGGCTCCGTGGGCTCCGTGGGCCCGCCGGACCCGGTGGGCCCGGTGGTGCCTCGCGTCCTTTCGGCTCGTTTGGCCGCGGCGCGGGCGGCCGCCGCCACGGCGCGCTGCCGGGGGGCGCCGGTGCCGCCGCGGCCTCGGAGGGTCTGGTTCGCCACGGTGTCTCTCCTCATGGGTGGTGCGGAGCCAGGTGCTGCAGGGTGCGTCAGCCGACGAATTCGACGTTCGACGTCAGCCACCGTCCGTCCTTGAGGACCAGGTCCAGCTGGAGGCGGTAGTTGCGGGACGTGCCCTGCGGAGCGGCGACGTTGGTGACCTTGCTGTCGGCCACCACCAGGACACGGGCGGTGCGTTCGTCCGCACGCGCGATGCCCGCTTCGAGGATTCTTCCTTCGGAAACCGACTTGTTCTCGGCCACGATCTTCGTCAGTTTCTCGGTCTGGGCCGAGAACTGCTTTTCGAAGTCGCCGGTGGCGCCTTTCAGTACGTTCCCGCTGTCCCGGTCGTAGTGCCGGTAGTCGAGCGAGGTGAAATTGAGCGCCGACTGGCGGGCGGCGGCCAGGATGTCCTGGTGCCGCCGCTCCGTCGTGTGCCGCTCGTACACCTGGAAACCCAGCCAGCCGGACGAGGCCGTCAGTACGGCGGCCGCAACCGCCAGCGGCACCACGGCGCGCGGGTGGCGCAGGGGCCGTATCGCGCGGGTCAGGAATACACGGGTCATGCCATGGGTCCCACCAGCAGCCATTGCCAGGAGTCCTTTCCGAAGAGGCTCTGTGCTCCGCCCGTGGAGCCGATCTGTACGGGCCTTCCGTCCGGGCCGTTCGCGGCGCCGGTCTCCGGGTCGTATGCCGTGACGTGTGACGCCCGGCCGGAAGTGCCGCTCGCGCCGGGGGCGTTCTGGGCTCCCCGGACCGAGGTGTCGCCGCCGCGCGGGGCCGTGCACCGGGCCCCGGTGTTGGCCGGGCGGTCCGTGGTGTCGGCGGGGTCGCGGCGCCGGGTGTCGTAGCCCTCGCGGCAGGGCGGGGGATCGTCGGCGTTGGTGACCATGCCGAAGTGGGTGGTGCCGTCGCCGGGGAGGACCGTGTAGCTGCCCGATACCACCACGGGGAAGGTGACCAGCATCTGCTCGACGCCCGGCAGGCGGGCCAGGGTGACCTGACCGCCGCTGATCAGGTTGCCGAGCAGGACCGGGAGGTGGGTCCGGTTGTCCTTCAGCAGCGCGTCCACTTGGCGGGAGGCCGTGGTGCCGCTGTCCATCAGGGCCCGGATGTCCCCGTCACTCGCCTTCAACCGGGCGGTGAGCGCCGCCAGGTCGCGGGAGAAGGACTTGATCGCCGAGCCTTGGTCGGCCTGCGTCTTCAGAACCTTCCGCGAGTCCTCGATCAGCGCGATCGTCTCGGGGAGCGAGCCCGACGCCGACTCGATCAGGGCGTTGCCCGAGTCCACCAGCCGGCTCAGATGCGGGCCGGTCCCGGCGAACGCCTTGCCCAGTTCGTCGACCGTGGTCCGCAGGTCCTTCTTGCCCACCGAGGTGACCAGCCGGTCCAGGCTGAGGATCAGCTCGGTGGTGGGAACGGGCACCCGGGTGTTCCGGCGCGGGATGGTGCTGCCGTCCCGCAGGCGGGGCCCGTCGCCGGAGCGCGGCTGAAGGTCCACGTACTGCTCGCCGACGGCCGAGCGGTTCGCCACCACGGCCAGGCTGTCCGCCGGGATGCCCGGGGAGTCCTCCAGGTTCAGCGCCACCGATACGCCGCCGGCGGCGGTCAGCCGCAGGTCGCCGACGCGGCCCACGGGCACCCCGCGGTAGGTGACCTCCGCGCCGGAGTAGATGCCCCCGGAAGCGGCGAACTCGGCCCGTACGGTGTAGCCGCGGTCCAGGACGCTGTCGGCCAGGCCGGTGTACTGGGCGCCGACGTACGACACACCGAGTGCGGTGATGATCGCGAAGGCGAGCAGCTGGAGTCTGACCATGCGGGTGATCACGGCATCATCCCCTTCATCAGCAGCTCCGCGAGGGCCATGTCGGCACCGCGCGGGAAGCCGCTCCCGGAACCGGGTGAACTCCCGCTGTACGAAGCCGGGGTGCCGGTGCACAGCGGCAGGCACCCCAGGTCGCCGTCGCCCGCCCCCGGTGGATCCGCGGGGTCGGACGGGACCGGGGGTACCGGCGGAGCCGAGGGTGGGTCCGGCAGCCGGGGTGTCTCGGGGAGTCCGGGCACGCCGGGCACCTCCGGGCCGGGCAGACCGGGAAGCGCGGGCTCCCCCGGCTCTGCCCGATCGCCCGGCTTCTCCGGGTCGTCGGCGAGGTTCCCGTAGACGCTCTCCAGGTCGAGATCGGCGGTGACCTTGAGATTGACGTAGTCGCCCTTGATCGCGTCCACCGCATTGCGCGGGAACGGATACGTCGTCAGGAGTTCCAGGGAGTTCGGGAGATCGGCGCCCGCCTTGTTCAGCTGCCGGAGGATCGGCTGGAGCCGGCGGAGATTGGCGATCGTGTCGTCCCGGGACGCATTGATCACCTTGGTGCCCGTCTCGCCCAGCTTCGACAGGGCGGTGAGCATCCTGGTCAGCTTGGACCGCTGGTCGGCCAGCACCTTCAGCGCGGGCGGCAGGGTGGTGACGGCCCGGCCGATCGTCTTCTTCTCCTCGGCGAGGGTCTTGGAGAGCTTGTCGATGCCCTCCAGCGCGCGGACGATCTCCTTCTTCTGCTCGTCGAGCCCGCCGACAAAGGTGTCCAGCTCCGTGAGCAGGGACGTGACCCGGTCCTCGCGGCCGTCGAGGGCCTTGTTGAGCTCCACCGTGATGGTCTTGAGCTGGGCGACCCCGCCGCCGTTGAGCAGAGCCGACAGGGCCGACAGCACCTCCTCGATCTCCGGGTTGCGGCCGCTGCGGGACAGCGGGATCTCCGCGCCGTCGGTGAGCCTGCCCACCGGCTCGGTGTCCGTCGGTGCCGACAGGGCGACGTACTTCTCACCGAGCATGCTGGTCTGCCGCAGCCCGGCGACCGCGTTGCCGGGGAGCCGGACCGAGTCGTCGACGCGCAGCCGCACCCGGGCGTGCCAGCCGTCCAGTTCCACCTTCTCGACGGCACCGACGGTGACGTTGTTGACCTTGACCGTGGACTGCGGGACCAGGTCGAGGACGTCCTGGAACTCGGCCGTGACGCGGTAACTGCCGCCGTCAGCGGCGGCGCCGCCCGGCAGGGGGACGTCGTACAGCCCGTTGAATTCGCAGCCGGTGAGGAGCAGGGAACCGGCGGCGGTCCACAGGGCCGCTTTCCGTGGAGCTCTCATGCGCCCTCCTCCAGGATTCCGCCGAGTGTCCTGTCGGTCGGGCCCGTCGGCACCGCGCCGGTGACCGGGTCCGCCTCCGGAAGCTCGGGCAGGGAGTCGAACAGTTTCCTCAGGTCACGGCAGTCGGCCGTCTCCCCGGCCGTCTTCAGCAGGGAGCAGAGCAGGGAAGCCGGGTCCTGGTGGAGTTGTTCGGCGTTGTTACGGGTGTCGAGCGTGCCGGATTCGGGGTTGTAGGCGTTCTGGAGGTTGGACAGACCGGCCGGTGCCACCTCGAGCAGCTCTTCCAGGGCCGCGCGCTGCGTGACCAGCACGCTGGTCACCTTGCTGAGCCCTTTCACGTTCGCGGTCAGCGCCTTCTTGTTGTCCCTGACGAAATCCGTCACATCGGCGAGCGCGGCCGCCAGATGCTTGATCGCCGCGGCGAGGTCCTTGCGCTCCCCGGCCAGCTGGCCGGCCACCTTGGCCAGGCTGTTGTTGAACGACTTGACGCTCGCGTCGTCCGCCGCCAGCACGGCCGTGAACCCCTGGAGGTTCTCCACCGTCCCGAAGAGGTCCTTCCGGCCGTCCGACAGCGTGGTGACGGCCTGCGAGAGGTCCTCGACCGTCCGGTGCAGCTTCCCGCCCTGCCCCTGGAGGTTGTCCGCGCTGACGGCCAGGAGCCGGGACAGCGAACCGTCCTTGTTGGCCCCCCTGGGGCCGAGCGCCTCTCCCGTCGTGCGCAGGCTGTCGAAGACGCGGTCGAGCTCCACCGGCACAGCCGTCCGCTGCTCGGGGATCACGTCGTTGTCCCTCATCGCCGGGCCGGAGCGGTAGACGGGGAGCAGCTGGAGATAACGGTCGCTGACCACCGAGGAGTTGATGATCGCCGCCCGGGCGTCCGCCGGGACCTTGTACTCGTCGGCGTACTCCAGCTCGACGCGCACCCGGCCGCCCTGCGGCGTGATCTTCTTGACCTCACCGATCCGGACGCCGAGCACGCGCACGTCGGACCCCGGGTAGATGCCGACCGTACGCGGGAAGTACGCCGTCACCCGGACCACCTGCGTCGGGGACAGGCGGACGAAGGCGAGGACGGCGCAGACCACGAGGACCGTGGCGAGCGCGATCCGGCGTACGGCTCTGATGCGGCCGGCCGTCATCGTGACCCTCCTGTCCGTGGTTCCACCGGTGCCGGGGCGACCATGTTCTGGATGTAGCTGTCGAACCAGCGGCCGTTCCCGAGGGTGTTGGTGAAGACCCGGGTGAAGGGCGCCAGCAGCCGCACGCTGCGGTCGAGTGCGGCCTGGTTGCGTTCCAGCATCCTCACCACGGTGTTCAGGCGGGTGAGCGCGGGCCCGATCGCCTCCCGGTTGTCGTCGACCAGGCCGGACAGCTGGATGCCGAGGGCGACGGAGCTCTTGAGCAGTGCGTGGATGGCCTTGCGCCGCGCGTTGATCTCCTTGAACAGCTTGTCGCCGTCCTTGACCAGCTTGCTGAACTCGCCCTTCCTCTTGGCGAGAACACCGGTGACGCCGTTGGCGTGGTCGAGGAGTTCGCGCAGAGCCCGGTCGCGGGAGGACACGGTCCGGGAGATCTTCGACAGGCCCGCGATGGACGCCTTCACCTCGTCGGGGGCGTCCTCGAAGGTGGCGGACAGCGTGTCCAGGGCAGTGGCCAGTTGCTCCTTGTCGACCTCCTCGGTCGTGGTGGTGAGGTCGCTGAAGGCCTCCACCACGTCGTACGCCGGGACCGTACGGCTCAGCGGGATCTCGCTGCCCGGCTCGAGCAGCCCCGGCCCCTTCGGTTCCAGCGCCAGGTACTTGGCGCCGAGGATGGTCTTGACGCGGATGGCCGCACCGGTCCGCGACCCGAACTCCGGGTCTCCCTTCACCCGGAAGGTGACCTTGACGTGGCCGCCGTCCAGTCCCACGTCGTCGACCTTGCCGACCTTCACACCGGCGATCCGTACCTCGTCTCCCGGCTTGAGTCCGCCGGCCTCGGAGAACGCCGCGCTGTACTTCTCGCCGCTGCCGATCAGCGGAAGATTCTGGACGTTGAACGCGGCGGCGATGAGCAGCGCGATCGTGGTGAGGCCGACGGCGCCGATCACCGCCGGACTGCGTTCACGGAAGGGAATCAACGACCACACCTCGCTCGCGCGACATGGAGTTCCGGAGTGATGGCTTCGGAGGTCTTCGGCAGCACGATCCGGCCGTCGAAGTCACAGAGATAGAAGTTGAACCATGAGCCGTAGGAGGCGGTGCCGGTCAGCTTGTTGAGCTTGTCCGGCAGCCTCTTCAGGACGCCCTCCACGGTCTTCTCGTGGTCGTTCAGCGTTCCGCCGAGTTCGCCGAGTTCGGCGATGTCGGTCTTCAGCGGCGGGCGGGCGTCCTCGAGGAGCCCCGAGGTGGCTTCCGCGAGGGCGTTGATGCCCGTCAGCGACTTCCCGATGGGCTTCCGGTCGGCCGACAGCCCCGAGATCAGCCGCTGCAGTTGCGAGATCAGGTCGGAGAAGCGGCTGCTGCGCTTGTTCACCGTCTTGAGCACGGTGTTGAGGTTGTCGATCACGGAACCGATCACCTTGTCGCGTTCGGCCAGCGTCGTGGTGAGCGATGCGGTGTGGGCGAGCAGACTGCGGACCGTACCGCCCTCGCCCTGGAGGGTCATGACGATCTCGGTGGCGAGCTGGTTGACGTCCTTGGGGCTCAGCGCGGCGAACAGCGGCTTGAACCCGTTCAGCAGCGCGTTGAGATCGAGCGCCGGCTCGGTGTGCTCCAGCGGGATCCGCCCGCCCGGCCGCAGCCGCGTGGCGTCACCCGTGCCTTCCGTCAGCGCGATGTACCGCTGCCCGATCAGGCTCCGGTAGCGGATGGCGGCGCGGGTGCTGGTGAGCAGCGGCCGGTCGCGGGAGACGGTGAAGGCGACCTCGGCCAGCGTGCGGTCCTTGATCTCGATGCTGTCGACCTCACCGACGCGCACGCCCGCGACCCGGATGTCGTCGCCCTCCTCCAGGCTCGTGACATCGCTGAACACGGCGGTGTACGTCTCCTTCGGGGTAAAGGAGATGTTGACGATGGTGGCCGCCAGCACGGCGGTCGCCGCCACCGTCACCACCGCGAAGATGCCGAGCTTGATCAGCTGAGGAGCTGTCGTTCTGGCGTTCGTACGGCTCATGCGACGCTCACCGCCGTTCCCCGCGCCATCGGGCCGAAGAGCAGCGTCGCGACCGCCGGGACCTCGTCGGCGGGCACACCCATGGCCGGAGCCACGAGCGAGGCGACGGCGTTCTGTTCGGCCGGTGTGCCGGACACGGAGGGCGCAGCACCGCCCGGGCTCCGTGACGCCGACGTGCCGTCGTCGAGCTTGGTCGGTGGTCCGGGGACGCGGGGTGGGGCAGACCTCTGCAGTCGGGGCCGGAGCGGTCGGCATAGCGCGGTTCCTCGCCGGGTCGGTAGGGGGGACGCTGGGGGACGAATTCGAGGGTGATGCGCATCTTTCCGCCGCTGAACGCCCGTTCGGACTCCTCTTTCTGCCGCACCAGCCCGGCCAGCAGGCACGGGTACTCCGGCGAGTAGCGGGCGAACAGGGCCAGCGTGGGACGGGAGACGCGGCCCAGGGTGATGAGCCGGGCGGAGTTCTCGTCGAGTAGGCCTTCGGTGGTGTCCGCGGCGGTGGCGGTCCAGGTGAGGACCGACGCGAGCCGGTCCTCCCGCTCGACGAGGGTGCGGCTGGTGGTGAGGGTGTTGCGCAGGGTCCGCAGCAGGTCGGGGGCGGCCTCGCCGTACACCTCGACCGCGTCGGCGAGCCGGGAGATGTCCTTCTGGAGGGACGGCATGTGCGGGTTGAGCCGGCGCAGGTAGTCCTCCAGGCGGACGAGGTTGTCGCCGATCTTGTCGCCGCGTCCTTCGAGGGCGGTGGAGAAGGCGGACAGGGTGGCGTTCAGCTTGGCGGGCTGGAGGGTGCGCAGCAGCGGCAGCAGGTCGTTCATCAGCTGCTGGAGTTCGATGCCCACGGTGGTCCGGTCCTGGGTGATGACGTCACCGGCGCGGATGTGCCGCGCCGAGGGCTTCGCCGGCTCGACCAGGTCGACGTACTTCTCGCCGAACAGGGTCTTGGGCAGCAGCCGGGCATGGACATCGGCCGGGATGAGCGGGACGTGTTCCGGTTTCAGCGCGATGCCGAGGGTCGCCTTCTCGCCGTCGGCCCGCACCTCGCGGACCTCGCCGACCAGCAGGCCGCGCAGCTTGACGTCGGCGCGCGGCTCCATCTGGTTGCCGAGGGTGTCCGCCTCCAGGGTGATGCGTACGACGGAGGTGAAGACCTGCTGGTAGACGGCGACCGTCAGGGACAGCAGCAGGGCGATGAACACGATGAACACGACCCCGTACAGGCGGAGTCGAGTGGGCCGGGCGAGGGTGGCCGGGTTCTTCGGTGTGCGTATGCGCATGGGCCGCCTACCCCGCTATCCGTACGGTCGTGCTGGCACCCCAGATGGCCAGGCTGAGGAAGAAGTCGAGGATGTTGATGGCCACGATCGACGTCCGTACGCCGCGTCCGACCGCGACTCCGACACCGGCCGGGCCGCCGCTCGCGTAATAGCCGTAGTAGCAGTGCACCAGGATGATCACGACGGCGAAGACAATCACCTTGCCGAAGGACCACAGCACGTCGACCGGTGGCAGGTACTGCTGGAAGTAGTGGTCGTACGTCCCGGTGGACTGCCCGTAGTAGCCGGTGGTGATGGTGCGCGCGGCGTAGTACGAGGACAGCAGGCCGACGACGTACAGCGGGATCACCGCCACGAAGCCGGCGATCATACGGGTGGTGACGAGGAACGGCAGCGACGGTACGCCCATGACTTCCAGCGCGTCCGTCTCCTCGCTGATGCGCATCGCGCCGAGCTGGGCGGTGAACCCGGCGCCGACCGTCGCGGACAGCGCGAGGCCGGCGACGAGGGGGGCGATCTCGCGGGTGTTGAAGTACGCGGAGAGGAACGCCACGAAGTTGGACGTGCCGAGCTGGTTGAGGGCGGCGTACCCCTGGAGTCCGACCTCGGTGCCGGTGAAGAAGGAGAGGAACGCGATGACGCCGACCGTGCCGCCGACGACCGCCAGCGCACCGCGGCCGAAGCTCACCTCGGCCAGCAGCCGCAGCACCTCCTTCTTGTAGCGGCGCAGGGTGCGGCCGGTCCAGGCGAGGGAACGCCCGTAGAAGACCATCTGCGTGCCCAGCTCCTGCAGGGAGCGCAGCGGGCGGTCGAGAAGTCGTGGCACGACTAACCCCTCTGCGGGACGAGTTGGAAGTACACGGCGGTCATCACGAAGTTCGTCACGAACAGCAACATGAAGGTGATGACCACGGACTGGTTCACGGCGTCACCGACGCCCTTGGGTCCCCCCTTGGCGTTGAGGCCCTTGTACGAGGCGACGATCGCCGCGATCGCGCCGAAGACCAGCGCCTTCAGTTCGGCCGCCCACAGGTCGGACAGCTGGGCGAGGGTGGTGAAGGAGGCCAGGTACGCGCCGGGGGTGCCGTTCTGCATGACGACGTTGAAGAAGTAGCCACCGGCCACGCCGACGACGGAGACCAGGCCGTTGAGCAGGACCGCCACGAGCATCGTGGCCAGCACCCGGGGCACGACCAGCCGGTGGATCGGGTCGATACCGAGCACCTGCATGGCGTCGATCTCCTCGCGGATCTTGCGAGCCCCGAGGTCCGCGCAGATCGCGGTGCCGCCGGCGCCCGCGATGAGCAGCGCCGTCACGATGGGGGACGCCTCTCGGAGTACGGCGAGCACCGAGGCCGCGCCGGAGAACGACTGTGCGCCGAGCTGCCGGGTCAGGCTGCCGATCTGGAGTGCGATGACGGCGCCGAACGGGATGGACACGAGGGCGGTGGGCAGGATGGTGACGCTGGCGATGAACCAGGCCTGCTGGATGAACTCCCGCAGCTGGAAGGGGCGCCGGGGGAGGGTCCTGAGGACGTCCAGCGCCATGGCGAAGAGGCTGCCGGAGTGTCTCAGCACTCCGGTGGGGGAGAAACTCATGCGTCCGTCACCTCCTTCCGCTTCGGCTCCGGCTCCTGCTTCGGCCCCTGCTTCGGCTGCGGCTGGTGGAGCTCCGTCTCGCGCTCGGCGATCGCCTGCCAGCGGGGCGGGCGGGTGACTCCCGGGCTGGGGAGCAGGCGGGGGTCATGGGCGCCGCGGACGCTTCCCCGTCACCTGGGCTCGCGCCGGTGCCGAGCTCGGCGAGCTCCTGCTCGACCTGGGCGGCGTCCTTCTCCTCCGCCATGCCGATCGGCCCCTGCATACGGCCGTGGAGGAACTGCCGGACAACCGGCTCGTCACTGGTGAGCAGTTCCTGGCGAGGGCCGAACATCACCAGCTCGCGCCGGAAGAGCAGCCCTATGTTGTCGGGGACCAGGCGGGCCGAGGCGATGTCGTGAGTGACGATCAGGAAGGTCGCGTCGATCTGTGCGTTCAGGTCGACGATCAGCTGGTTGAGATAGGCGACCCGCACCGGGTCGAGCCCCGAGTCCGGCTCGTCGAACAGGATGATCTCCGGGTCGAGCACCAGCGCCCGCGCCAGCCCCGCCCGCTTGCGCATACCGCCGGATATCTCGCCGGGCAGCTTGTCCTCGGCACCGATCAGACCGACCATGTCCATCTTTTCGAGGACGATCCGCCTGACCTCGCTCTCCGGATTGCGGGTGTGCTCGCGCAGCGGGAAGGCGATGTTGTCGTACAGGCTCATCGACCCGAACAGGGCGCCGTCCTGGAACAGCACGCCGAAGAGCTTGCGCACCTCGTAGAGGTCGCGCTCGCGGAGCTTCGTGATGTCCTGCCCGGCGATCGTGATCGATCCCCGCTCCGGCTTGAGCAGACCCACGAGAGTCTTGAGGAACACCGACTTTCCCGTGCCCGAGGGGCCGAGCATGACGGATACCTCGCCGGCGGGCAGCGTCAGCGATACGTCCTGCCAGATGACCTGGTGGCCGAAGGATTTCGTCAACCCTTCCACACAGATCTCGACACCCATCCGGTTCACCCTTCAGCGGGGAGCAGCTCCGACATCTGCTCTACGGCGAAGGGCGGCGGGTCCGTCGCGGAGAAGGGCAAGATTTTTTACGGGGTGGAGACCAGGGGTCCGGCGGCGTGCCGCGGGCGCCGGTGTGCGGGGGTGCGGTCGCGGGGTTCCGTGGCCGGCGCCCCGGCGGGAGGCCGGCGGGCCGCGGCCGTCGCCGGGCGCCGCCGGGCCTGACGGGGCTCACGGGGCCTGACAGGGCCGGCGCGGAGGGCAGATGCCGGGACGGCCCCTACGGGGCGGGCACGGCGGACGGGAGCGGAGGCACGGACACCGTGGGAGCGGGTGCGGACGGGAGCGCCGGCACCGGCACGGTGTGAGCCGCCCCGGTCGGCAGCGTCGGGGAGACGTCCGGCAGCTCGACCTCCGGCGCCGGCACCTCCGGAACCTCCGGAACCTCGGGCACCTCGGGCACCTCCGGAACTTCCGGCACCTCGGGCAGCACCGCCGGGAGCCGGAGGCCGGCGGGTGGCGTCGGCGTCTTCTTCTCCCTGTTCGGGGGGCGCAGTTCCGAGCCGGGACGGAGCGGGCGGGGAGGCGTCCGCCGGCAGGACGCGGGGCGACACGCCCACCGCCGCCTCACCCGGCTCCGACATGGCGGGCCTCGGGGGCCGCGGCGTATCCGGCTCGTACGGGAAAGGACCGGCCAGGCCCACCACGGCCAGCGTCGCCGCCGCGGAGGCAGCGACCAGGGCGGGGGCCTGCCCGCCGTCGCGGTGGCGCCCGATCAGCCACAGGCCGAACGCCAGCGTGCCGGCCAGCGACTTGCGCAGCGTACGCCGGGCCCTGGCCAGCAGTGACTCGACCGCCTCGTAACTGAGATCCATCTCCCGGGCGATCTGCCCGACGTCCAGGTCCTGCGACTTCAGCCGGATCGCCTCCGCCTGGCGGGCGGGCAGTTCCTCGCTCCGGTACGCCAGCCACTTGGCCTCCGCCCGGTCACAGACGGCTTCCTCGACGGGGACGGGGCCGGGGGCCGTGAGCGTCCGGGTGCCGGAGACCTGGGCCTCCCGGTGGACCTGCCGGTACCGGTCGACGCACAGGCGCATGGTCACCGTCGTCAGCCAGGCGCCCATCCGCGCGTCGTCGAGGTGCGCGTTCTGCGCGCCGCGCAGCATCGCCTCCTGTACGGCGTCCTCGGCGTCCTCGGCGCTCATGGACCTGCGGCGGGCCACCTTGAGCAGGTGCTCGCGGTGGCCCCACATCCGCTGCCACCGCAGACGGGCCGCTTCGTCACCCGGTGGCGCCGGGTCAGCAGGATGCCTGTCCGTCGCCATGAAGCCCCTCCTCGCTCGCGCTCACCCCTGATGGCCGGGAGGTTACCGCCCGGTATCCGGAGTTGTGGAGGGGTGGTGCGGGAGGAAGTTCTCATCGTCGCCGGTCAGCGCCCCCCGTCCCGCACGTCCGGAAGCACCTCGTCACCCGGCAGCCCGGTGCCGGTGCCGGGGGTGGTGGCCAAAGGGCGGGCTCACCCGGACGACCGGCGGGTCCGTCGGGGCGGGTTCCGGCGCGGACTCCGGCGCCGGCGCGGGCTCCGGGGACGGCTCCGGCGAATGCGACGGCGGCGGGGACCCCGGCCCCGAGGACGCCGCCCCGGCCCGCGGCCCCGGGCCGCCCCGCTCGGGCTTCGCAGCGCCGGACGAGCCCGGCTGCGCACGGGAACCGGGACCGGAACCGGAGCCGGAGCCCTCGCCGCTCGGGCCCGGCACCACCCGGTGACCGTCACTGAAGTAGCCGTACCAGGCCAGAACGGTACGCAGGTACTCCTGGGAACGGTTGTAGGAGAGGATCGCGAGGCCGAGGTCCCGCGCCCGCGAGAGGTCACGCCCGCCCGCACACAGGTAACGGCCCGCCGAGAGCGCCGCGTCGTGGACGTTGTGGGGGTCCGCGGCGCCGTCGCCGTTGCCGTCGGCGCCCCACACGGCCCAGGTCGAGGGGATGAACTGCATCGGGCCGACGGCGTGGTCGTAGGAGCTGTCGCCGTCGTACGCGCCGCCGTCGGTGTCCCGGATCTCGGCGAAGCCGCGGCCGTTCAACTGCGGACCGATGATGGGGGTGTACGTCGTACCGGCCGCGTCCACCCGCCCGCCCCGCGCCTGGCCGGACTCGACCTGGCCGATCGCGGCGAGCAACTGCCAGCGCAGTTCGCATACCGGGGCGCTCCGCGCGAGCGAGGCCTCCGCCTTCCGGTACGCACTGAGGACCGCGCCGGGTATCGCCGCGTGGCCGGCCGCGACCACGGGACCGGCGCCCGGGGACGGCCGTGCGGGCGAACCGGGCGAGTAGCGCGCCACCAGCGGGGGCAGCTCGCGGTCATAGTGCGTATCGCCCGAGGTCTCCTGCCGGGGCGATGCCTTGCCGCTCCCGGAGGCGGCGGTCCCTGTCGCCGTGCCCGTCGCCTGCGAGCCCGTCAGCGCCACCATGGCCACCGCCGCGACCGCCGTCCCGCTCACACCTCTGCGCATCCGTCCAGCCATACGTCGGATCCCTCCCCGTCCCGCTGCCGCGCCGCATGTGCGCGGACACTGTCACCTGTCTCTACGGGGAGGGGCGGCCGGTCCGTCGCGGAAGTCGGTGGATTCGGCACCGCCGGCCAGGCGCGGTCCGGGGCGTTGAGCCCCTCCGGCACGGCCGCGGCGGCCGGAGCGGCGGGGAGATGGCGGGCATTCGACGACTCCGGCACGCTCCGTAAGGTTCTGCGGAGCTTCCCCGGAGCCGGGGACGGACGCGGGCGGAGGCGCGGGCGTACGGCCGGATCCGGCCGGGGCTGGGGGCGGGAGCCGTGCCCCTCGGACAGCCTGACGGACGTTCGGCGCACTCGTCCGGAGCGACTCCGAGGAGAGCGATGAGCAGCGGCACTACGGAACTCATCCGGTTCAGGCCCAGCTACAGCGGCACCCGGGGTGACGACTGCGTAGGTGTCGCGATCATCGAACAGGCCGTCCACGTACGCGACTCGAAGGACGTCACCATCCCCGCCTTCACGGTCGGCCGCGAGGGCTGGGCGTCGTTCGTGGGGTTCGCCTCGGGCAGTGAAGGGCTGGTGTGCCGTCCGCCCGCTGGGCCTCCGAGAGGCGGACGGCCCGTGCCGGCCCTCTCCGCAAGCCCCGCATCCTCCCACCGTCATGCCGGTTTCCGGCGATCCAGCCGGGATCCAGCAGCCGGAACAACGCATCGCGGCACACGAGGGCGCCGTCAAGACCGGCCGCGATCCGTGAGCATCACTGTGCGCTAACCCGCACGCCGGGCACCGGAGTCGCTCGGCGAACCGGCCGGACCGGCAGCCCGCTCGACGGTCCTGCTGCCGAAGAGCCCGGGGACTACTTCCGCCGCGGGCACGAAACCTCCGAGGACATTCCGTGAAGGTTGAGCCGGAGCAGAGCTTCGCCGCTCCCCGGAGCCCATCCCGTTGTGTACACATGGAACATCCGGTACTCATGAGTCATGACGCAGATGCCCATGTCCATCCGTGACGTCCGCGCACACCTTGCGGAGGTCGTCGAACGGGCCGATCGCGATGACCAGCCCACCGTGATCACGCGACGAGGAAAGGAAGTCGCCGCCGTCGTCTCGATCGATGTTCTGCGCAAGTACCAACAGTGGGAAGAGCGCGAGATCAATCGCATCATCGACGAGCGGATGGCAAACCGCTCGCCCGGCGTCCCCATCGAGGACGTCATGAAGGAAACCCTGGCGCGCGGTGAGTGAGTACCGCACCGTCTTCCGACCCGAGGCACAGGCCGAGCTTCGGAAAGTCCCCCGCGACATGGCGCTACGCATCCTGGCCAAGCTGACGGAACTGGAGAGTGACCCGCTCGGATTCAGCACCACGGCGCTCGTGTCCCAACCCGACCGCCGCCGCCTCCGGGTCGGCGACTACCGCGTCATCTACACCGTCGACAACGGCGAACTCGTTGTATGGGTCTTCATGTCGGCCACCGCTCCACGGTCTACGAGTCGCGATCGTGATCCAGCCAGGACCCAGCAGCCGGAAAACCCGCCCAGATTCAACTACCACCCAGCAGTGCCCTGACCTGCAAAGACGCTGCGCCCCATCTCCCGGTCCCAGATCCCGAACGTTCCGCCGCAACGAACGAATCCGAGCAGCGAACCGCCCCCCGACCTGCGCACATGCAGACCAGGGGGCGATCCGGGGAGACAACTACACGTTGAAGCGGAACTCCACCACGTCGCCGTCCTGCATGACGTAGTCCTTGCCCTCCATGCGGGCCTTGCCCTTGGCGCGGGCCTCCTGGACGGAGCCGCACTCCACCAGGTCCGCGTAGGAGATGACCTCGGCCTTGATGAAGCCCTTCTGGAAGTCGGTGTGGATGACACCGGCCGCCTCGGGGGCCGTGGCGCCCTTCCTGATGGTCCAGGCGCGGGCCTCCTTCGGGCCCGCCGTGAGGTAGGTCTGCAGGCCCAGCGTGTCGAAGCCGACGCGGGCGAGGGTGGCGAGGCCGGGCTCCTCCTGGCCCATGGACTGGAGGAGCTCCAGCGCCTCGTCGTCCTCCAGTTCGATCAGCTCGGACTCGATCTTCGCGTTGAGGAAGATCGCCTCGGCCGGGGCGACCAGCGCCTGCTGCTCCGCCTTGAAGGCGTCGTCCACCAGCTCGTCCTCGTCGACGTTGAAGACGTAGAGGAACGGCTTGACGGTGAGCAGGTGCAGCTCGTGGAGGAGCCGGCCCTGCTCGGAGTCCTTGGTGATCCCGGCGGCGAAGAGGGTCCGCCCCTCCTCCAGGATCTTCTGCGCGGCCTCCGCGGCCGCGGCGACCAGGGCCTTCTCCTTCTGGAGACGGGACTCCTTGACCAGCCGCGGCAGGGCCTTCTCGATCGACTGCAGGTCCGCCAGGATCAGCTCGGTGTTGATCGTCTCGATGTCGCTCTTCGGGGAGACCTTGCCGTCGACGTGG
Source organism: Streptomyces sp. MNU89 (assembly GCF_020982505.1). Classification (NCBI taxonomy): domain Bacteria; kingdom Bacillati; phylum Actinomycetota; class Actinomycetes; order Kitasatosporales; family Streptomycetaceae; genus Streptomyces; species Streptomyces sp. MNU89. The sequence goes on from NZ_JAJKLL010000001.1 coordinate 2,679,952, forward strand.
ACGACGTTCTCGTCCTCGAAGGCGCGGATGACCTGGCAGATCGCGTCGGACTCGCGGATGTTCGCCAGGAACTTGTTGCCCAGGCCCTCGCCCTCGGAGGCGCCGCGCACGATACCCGCGATGTCGACGAAGTCGACGGTGGCCGGGAGCTTCCGCTGGGAGCCGAAGATCTCGGCCAGCGTGTCCAGGCGCGGGTCGGGGACGCCCACGACGCCGACGTTCGGCTCGATGGTGGCGAACGGGTAGTTGGCCGCCAGGACGTCGTTCTTGGTCAGGGCGTTGAACAGGGTCGACTTGCCGACATTCGGCAGGCCGACGATTCCGATCGTGAGCGACACGTGGCGACTTCCCGGAGCGAGGGTGAGGGTGCGGACTGCGGATCCCGGAGCGGGACCGGGCCTCCAAGTCTACGGGGCGGCCCAGCCGGCTCCGTCCGGGCGGATGATCGGCTGAAAATACGACCGAGACGGTGGTGGCCGCGTGTCCCGCGCCACATTCCGCCCCTCCCCCGACCTACGTTGGTCGCGTGGAGCAACCCCGTACGCGCAGTAACGAGCGCACACCGCACCGGCCCGCACCGCTGCCCCGCCCCACGCGCGGGGCCCCGCCCGTGGACCCCCGGGAGTCACTCGCCAACGCCCCGAGCGGGCCCGGCGGTTCCGCCGCAGCCGGTGGCCACGGCCCCGGGCGGACCGGCGCCGCCCCCGCCGGTGCCGACGACGAGTCCGCGGCCGTGTACCGGTCCGGCCGGCCACGCTCCGTCCCGTCCGTGCTCGCCGCCCTCCAGAAGCTGCGGTGGCTGCGCCGGATGCCCGGGCCCAAGCTCACCGGTCTCGGCTGCGGCCTGCTGGCGCTGCTGCTGATGCTCGCCGCCGGCACCCTGGACCGGCTGCTGCCGGGCGACCACTCCCCGTCCGCGTACGGGATCGCCTTTCTCGTGGCCTCCGCCGTCTGCGCCCTGTGGGTGCGTCCCACCGAACTGACCGCAGCGCCGGTCGCCCTGCCGATCGCCTTCTTCGTCGGCCTGGTGCCGGTCAGCGAGGGCGCGGCAGTGGCCGACCGGCTGGTGGACCTGGTCACCGCCCTGGCCCTCGACGCCCTCTGGCTGTACGCGGGGACGCTGCTGGCCGTGCTGACCGTGTCGGCGCGGAAAGTGGTGCTGCTGGCCTCACGGGCCGCCCAGCGCGCGGCGGCCGACGACCGCGGCCCGGCGGGCCCGTCCCGGTCCGCCACCGCACCGGCCACCGCCGAGGCTCCCGCGGCCACTGCACCCGGCACCCCCGGCACCGCGACGGCACCGTAACGGCCGCGGGCGCCGCCCGGCCCCGGCCCCGGCTCAGCTGTTCCGCCCCGGTTCCGGCCCTCGCTCACTGTTCCGCCCGGCTCCGGCGGCCCTCGCTCGGCCCCGTTCCGTCCGGCTCCCGGCCACGGTCAACCCGGTCAGCCCTGTTCCGTCCGGCTCCGGGCCGCGCTCATCGCCGCGCCGACGATGCCCGCGTTGTTCCGCAGCTCCGCCGGCACCATCTCGGCCCGTACGCCCTCGATCAGGGGCAGGTACTTCACGGCCTTGCGGCTCACCCCGCCGCCGATGATGAAGAGGTCCGGGGAGAACAGCATCTCGACATGCGTGAGATAGCGCTCCAGCCGCCGCGCCCAGTCGGCCCAGCTCAGGTCCTCGTCCTCCTTGGCGCGGCTGGCGGCCCGGGTCTCCGCGTCGTGGCCGTCGAGCTCCAGGTGACCCAGCTCGGTGTTGGGGACGAGCTGCCCGCCGGTGAAGACGGCGCTGCCGATACCGGTGCCGAGGGTCAGCATGATTACCGTGCCGTTCCGGCCGCGGCCCGCGCCGAAGGCCATCTCGGCGACCCCGGCCGCGTCCGCGTCGTTGAGCACGGTCACCGGCAGGGCCAGCCGGTCCGCGAGCAGGCTCCGGGTGTCGCGGCCGATCCAGCCGGGGTCGACGTTCGCGGCCGTGCGCGTGATGCCCCCGGTGACGACACCGGGGAAGGTCACGCCGACCGGGCCGGTCCAGCCGAAGTGCCCGGCGACCTCCGCCACGCACTCGACGACCGCCTCGGGCGTCGCCGGCTGCGGGGTCAGCACCTTGTGCCGCTCCTCCGCGAGGTCTCCGCGCTCCAGGTCGACCGGGGCGCCCTTGATACCGGAGCCGCCGATGTCCACTCCGAGGACCCGTCCGGCCTGTCCTGCGGTTGTCTGGGGGGCCTGCGCCCCGGATGTAGCCACCATGGTCACCAACTTAGGCCCTGGCGCGGCGTGCTCGCCCGCCGCTGCGTCCGGGAGCACGGAACCGCCCCGGCCCGCCGCGCGGGGCGGCGGACCGGGGCGGGGAGCCTGCCGGCACCACGGGGTACGAGCCGGGCGGAGTCCGGGCGGGGCCTCAGGCGCGGGCGTCCGGCGCGCCGGCGGCGGGTCCGCCGGACAGGGCGGCGGCCTCCGCGCGCAGATCCCGGCGGAGCTCCTTCGGCAGGGAGAAGGTGATGCTCTCCTGCATCGGCTGGACGATCTCGACATCGGCGTAGCCGCGCTCGGCGAGCCAGTCGAGAACCTCCTCGACGAGCACGTCCGGCACGGAGGCACCGGAGCTGATGCCGACCGTGTCCACCCCGGCCAGCCACGCCTCGTCGATCTCCCCGGCGTTGTCCACCAGGTGACCGGCGCGGGCACCCGCGCCGAGGGCGACCTCGACCAGGCGCACCGAGTTGGAGGAGTTCTTGGAGCCGACCACCAGCACCAGGTCGGAGTCGGCCGCCACCTGCTTGACCGCGATCTGCCGGTTCTGCGTGGCGTAGCAGATGTCGTCGCTGGGCGGGCTGATGAGCTGGGGGAAGCGGTCCTTGAGGGCGTCGACCGTCTCCATGGTCTCGTCGACGGAGAGCGTGGTCTGGGAGAGCCAGACAACCTTCGACGGGTCGCGCACCTCGACGTTCTTCACGTCGCCCGGGCCGTCGACCAGGGTGATGTGGTCGGGGGCCTCGCCGCTGGTGCCGATGACCTCCTCGTGGCCCTCGTGGCCGATGAGGAGGATGTCGTAGTCGTCCTTGGCGAACCGGACGGCCTCCTTGTGCACCTTGGTGACCAGCGGACAGGTGGCGTCGATGGTCGCCAGCTTGCGGGCCGAGGCCTCCTCGTGGACGACGGGGGCCACGCCGTGCGCCGAGAAGATCACGATGGAGCCCTCGGGGACGTCCTCCGTCTCCTCGACGAAGACGGCGCCCTTCTTCTCCAGTGTCCGGACGACGAACTTGTTGTGGACGATCTCCTTGCGCACGTAGACCGGCGCGCCGTACTGCTCCAGAGCCTTCTCGACGGCGATCACGGCGCGGTCCACGCCCGCGCAGTATCCGCGGGGTGCGGCGAGCAGGACGCGCTTGCGGGCACCGCCGTCCGGGGTGTCCCCGCTCGGGGCGGCGTCGGGCGACGGGCTGGGCGTAGCAGTCATGGGGCCATCGTAAAGGCCGGGCGGGCTCCGGGCGGCGGGGCGCCCGCGCCGGTCCGGCGGGGCGCGCTGTCGGTGCGCCCGGCTAGCCTCCTCCCATGGCACTCAACACCTCGGCCGAGACGCCGATCCCCGTCGGCGAGGTGTCGCGGCTCATCGGCGGCTGGATCGACCGGCTCGGCGCCGTCTGGGTGGAGGGGCAGATCACCCAGCTGTCGCGGCGCCCCGGGGCGGGCGTGGTCTTCCTGACCCTGCGCGACCCGTCGTACGACATCTCCTTGAGCGTCACGTGCTTCCGCTCGGTCTTCGACCGGGTCGCGGACGTGGTGTCCGAGGGCGCCCGGGTCGTGGTGCAGGCCAAGCCCGAGTGGTACGCGCCGCGCGGCCAGCTCTCGCTGCGCGCGGCCGAGATCAGACCGGTCGGGGTCGGTGAGCTGCTGGCCCGGCTGGAGCAGCTCAAGAAGTCGCTGGCCGCCGAAGGGCTGTTCGCGGCCGAGCGCAAGCATCCGCTGCCGTTCCTGCCGCAGCTCATAGGGCTGGTGTGCGGGCGGGCCTCGGCGGCGGAGCGTGACGTCCTGGAGAACGCCCGGCTGCGCTGGCCCGCCGTCCGCTTCGAGGTGCGCAATGTCCCCGTGCAGGGGGTGCACGCCGTCACCCGGGTGGTCGAGGCGGTGCGGGAGCTGGACGCCCATCCCGGGGTGGACGTGATCATCGTGGCCCGGGGCGGCGGCAGCGTCGAGGATCTGCTGCCCTTCTCGGACGAGCAGCTGGTGCGGACGGTGGCGGCGTGCCGCACCCCGGTCGTCTCGGCGATCGGGCACGAGCCGGACACACCTTTGCTGGACCTGGTCGCCGATCTGCGCGCGTCCACCCCGACCGACGCGGCCAAGCAGGTGGTGCCGGACGTCGGCGAGGAGCTCCACCGCATCCAGCAGTTGCGCGAGCGGGCGCTGCGCGCGGTGAGCGGCCTGCTGGACCGCGAGGAGCGCGGTCTGGCGGCGGCCCGCGCCCGGCCCTGCATGGAGCGGCCGCACCGGATGGTCGAGGAGCGGGAGGAGCAGATCACGGCGCTGTGCGACCGCGGCCGCCGCACCCTGGGGCATCTGCTGGACCGGGCGGACTCCGAGCTGGCCCACACCCGGGCGCGGGTCGTCGCGCTCTCGCCCGCCGCCACGCTGGAGCGGGGTTACGCGGTGCTGCAGCGGCCCGACGGTTCGGTCGTGCGGGCGGCGCGGGAGGTGCCGGAGGGCGAGCGGCTGCGGGCCCGGGTGGCGGAGGGCGAGCTGACGGTGGTGGCGGCCGGCGGCAGCGGCGCGGACCCGGACGGCACCGGGGCGGCGGCCACCGGGCCGGGCAGGGGCGGAACGGCGGACGGGGCCGGCCCGGAGTGAAGGGCGCCGGCCCGGAGTGCAGGCCGCCCGGCCGGGCGGTGCCGGAGCCGCCGCTCCGGGAACCGGCCGCCGCGGGGCCCGCTGTCGGTGCCGGACCGTAGGCTGACCGCATGACAGAGACCGGGGCCGGGGCGGCCGCGCCGAGTGACGCGCTGGGCTATGAGCAGGCGCGGGACGAACTGATCGATGTCGTACGCCGGTTGGAGGCGGGCGGCACGACGCTGGAGGAGTCGCTCGCCCTGTGGGAGCGCGGCGAGGAGCTCTCGAAGATCTGCCGCCGCTGGCTGGACGGCGCCCGGGCGCGGCTGGACGCTGCCCTGGCCGAGTCCTCGGAGGAGGGCTCCGGGCCCTCCGGCGGCTCTCCCCGCGGCTCCGGGGACTGAGAGACGGTCCGGGCCGCACCCCGGGGCCCTCCGACAACCGTCGTCGTCCTGCGGGTACCGCACCCGCGCGACCCGACGTGACGGGAGTCACATCAGGGGCGGGCATAAGAAGATTTAGTTGAAGGTTAATACATCTTGTCAGCGTGCGGGTCTCCCCCGCACACCCCCCGTGAACAAGGTGTTCCTCATGACTCTCGCCCTCGATGCCGCCGCCCAGGACCTGCTGTTCCGGGAGGCCCGTACCGCCAACGCCTTCACCGACGAGCCGGTGACCGAGGAGCAGGTCCAGGCCATCTACGACCTGGTCAAGTACGCGCCGACCGCCTTCAACCAGCAGCCCTTGCGCGTGGTGCTGGTCCGCTCCCCCGAGGCGCGGCAGCGCCTGGTGGGGCACCTGATGGAGGGCAACCGGGCGAAGACCGCCGCCGCGCCGCTGACCGCGATCCTCGCCGTGGACCACGAGTTCCACGAGGAGCTGCCGCGGCTGATGCCCTTCGCGCCGGACCTCAAGGACACGTTCTTCGCGGAGCGCCCGGTGCGCGAGCGGGTCGGTTCCTTCAACGCCACGCTCCAGGCGGGTTACTTCATCCTCGGCGTCCGCGCCGCCGGCCTGGCCGCCGGCCCGATGACGGGCTACGACGCCGACGGCATCAACAAGGACTTCTTCCCCGGGGGCGACCACGCCGTGCTGACCGTGGTCAACATCGGCCGGCCCGCCGAGAACGCCTGGTTCCCCGAGCGCCTGCCGCGGCTGTCCTACGACGAGGTCGTCACCACCGTCTGACCGGGCCGCACCGGCAGCGCGCCCCGGCCACGGCCACCGGCCGCCCGCTCCGGACCTCCCGAACCCCCGGCTTCAGGAGGTCTGGAGCGCGGCGGCCATCGTCGTGAGGCGCTCGTACGAGGCGGTGCCGAGGACGACGGTCGTGTGGTCGTCCTCCTCGCGCACCAGGGCGTCGTACTTCTCGCCCTCGTAGCGCACCCACTCCTCGCCGTTGATCCGCTGGGTCCGGTCGGTGCGCTCCGCGCCACGGCTCACGCTCGTCACGAACGTCTCCGGCTTGCCGTCGCTCTGCTCCACCGCCACGTACTCCCGGTCGGGGTCGAGGAAGCCCAGATGCCAGGCGGCGCCGTGCCGGCCGTCGCCCCGGTACGTCACCGAGGTGGCCTTCCACGTCTCCGGCAGCCCCTGCGGGGCCGCGAGCGGATACGGAGCCGCGCGGCGGGCCGACTTCAGTTCCACCGAGTAGTCCACCCGCTGGAGCGGGTCCTTTGAGTCGTCGTGCGGGATGAATACGTAGATGACGGCAGCGAAGAGCACGATCACCGTCATCGACAGCACCATGTCCCGCACCGTCTGCCTGCCACGTCCACTTGCCACCCGTCCATGGTCCCTCATGCGCCGTGGTGGTCCGCCCCCGCCCCCGGGTGTGGACCGGCGGCTTCCGGGAACCGCACCCCGTGGGCACCGGCCGGGGCCGGGGGGATGTGCTCAAACGTGGGGCGCTCTGCTCAGATTGCCAATGAGCGGATAAAGTCTCATTACCCTCAGCATCCGGCCGTCGCCGTACAGAAAGGTGCGCTCCGATGACCGAAAACAACCATCTACCGCCCGCTCTCGATGTCCAGCCCGAGCACCCCGACCGCAACCTCGCTCTGGAGCTGGTCCGGGTCACCGAGGCCGCCGCGATGGCCGCGGGGCGGTGGGTCGGCCGCGGCGACAAGAACGGCGCGGACGGTGCCGCCGTCAAGGCCATGCGCACCCTGGTGCACACGGTCTCCATGAACGGCGTGGTCGTGATCGGCGAAGGCGAGAAGGACGAGGCGCCGATGCTGTTCAACGGCGAGCGCGTCGGCGACGGGACCGGCGCGGAGTGCGACGTCGCCGTGGACCCCGTCGACGGCACGACGCTCACCGCCAAGGGCATGAGCAACGCCGTGTCCGTGCTGGCCGTGGCCGACCGCGGCACGATGTTCGACCCGTCCGCCGTCTTCTACATGGACAAGCTGGTCACCGGCCCCGAGGCCGCCGACTACGTGGACATCACCGCCCCGCCCGCGGTCAACATCCGCCGGGTCGCCAAGGCCAAGAGGAGCGAGCCCGAGGACGTCACCGTCGTCGTGCTGGACCGGCCGCGGCACGACGGGATCGTCCAGGAGATCCGGGAGACCGGCGCCCGCATCAGGTTCATCTCGGACGGCGACGTGGCCGGCGCGATCATGGCCGTCCGCGAGGGCACCGGCGTCGATCTGCTGATGGGCATCGGCGGCACGCCGGAGGGCATCATCGCGGCCTGCGCCATCAAGTGCCTCGGCGGCACCATTCAGGGCAAGCTGTGGCCGAAGGACGACGAGGAGCGGCAGCGCGCCCTCGACGCGGGCCACGACCTGGACCGGGTGCTCCACACCTCCGACCTGGTCAGCGGCGAGAACGTGTTCTTCGTCGCCACCGGCATCACGGACGGCGAGCTGCTGCGCGGCGTGCGGTACCGCGCGGAGACGGCCACCACCCAGTCCCTGGTGATGCGTTCGAAGTCGGGCACCATCCGGCAGATCGACTCCACGCACCGGCTGAAGAAGCTGCGCGCCTACAGCGCGGTGGACTTCGACCGGGCCCGCTGACGGAGCCGCCCCCGTCCACCGGGGCGGCCGGCGGAGGACAGGCAGGAGAGGAGGAGCGCCCCGTGCGGGGGGCGCTCCTCCTCTCCACCGGCCCCTACTGCCGGGGCCGTACCCGGCCGGCCTTCAGCCGGCCGCGGCGATGTGCGGTATCGCCGGTCGCGCGGCCTTCTGCAGCTCCGCGTCGCGCCGCCGGCGGCGGGCGAGCACGACCCGGCGCTCGGCGGCGGTGAGGCCGCCCCACACGCCGTAGGGCTCCGGCTGCAGCAGAGCGTGCTCCCGGCACTCGACCAGCACCGGGCAGCGCGCGCAGACTCTCTTCGCGGCCTCCTCGCGCGACAGCCTCGCGGCCGTCGGTTCCTTGGACGGCGCGAAGAACAGTCCTGCCTCGTCCCGGCGGCACACCGCCTCCGAATGCCAGGGGCCGTCCTGGTCCCGCGCGGTCACACGCTGGGATGGCACGACGGCGGCCTGCGGGGGCTGATGCGGCGAATGCAGCACGGTCCACTCCTGACGACAGCTACGCGAAAGGGTCACCCTTGCCCGTCTCCCTTCGCACGACCGTTTGCACCCCCATGCCGCACGAGAGACGACTCGACTCTCCCTACCCGCTGTACGCGCGCCTATTCACACCGTGGCGGACCGATCCGGGCGGACTCAGCCGCCCAGTTCCCGCCGCATGCGATCGCGAAGATCCCTGAGCAGCTTGCCGCGCTTCGGGCGGGCGTCGACCCCGCCGAAGACGGCGAAGCCGGTGACGACCACGATCGGCGCGTCGGGGTCGTCGGCCTCGCGGTTCCTGACGTCGAAGCCGCCGAAGATCCCGGTGCCCGTACAGCGCAGCGTCACGTTCTCCGGCACCCGGATCTCCACCCCGCCGAAGATCGCCACGGCATTGACGACGATCTCCTGCTGCCGGAAGACGGCCTCGGTCAGATCGATCTCGACCCCGCCGAACAGGGCGAAGGCCGTGGTACGCGGACCGACCCGCCAGCGGCCCTTGCGGGTGGAGCCGCCGAAGACCGCGATGAGATTCTCCGAGGCCGCGCCGGTCGCCGAGGGCGGCGCTCCACCGGGGCGCGGCGCGGGGCGGTCCGGGCCCCGGTCCGGGCCGCTCTGCGCCGGCAAGTCACCGACCAGCGGCTCCAGTTCGCCGACAGTCCGGGCCCGGTAGGCCAGGTCGATTCGCTCGGAGTGCTCCTCGGCGGTCAGCCGGCCCTCGGCCAGCGCCTCGCGCAGGATGTCCGCGATCCGGTCCCGTTCCCGGTCGGAGGCGCGCATCCCGGCGGGGGACGGTGCCGGGGCGTCGGCCGCGAGCGCGGTGTCCGGGGCCGCCGGGACCGGCCCGTTCTTCCGGAGGTCCAGAGGGGCGGGCTCCGGCTCGCGCATCTCCCGCCACCCGGGCCGCAGCGAGCCGTGACCGGCCGCGCGACGGCCGGCCTCGCCGTCCCGCGCCCGGGGCGGCGCCGGAGGGTCCGGTGCGGCGGGCGGCTCGGGAGGGGCCGGCGCCGGCGGTGGCCCGGGCGCGGCGGGCGGCTCCGGCGCGGCCGGGGCCACGGGCGGTTCGGGCGCGTCGGGGCGGGCCCCGTGCTGATGCGGCATCCACGTCCGTCAGCCTACCCAGACGCGATAGATCGCGACTAGTGCCCGGGGACGGACGCCCGGGGCGGATGCCCGGCGGACCGCCTCCCGCGGGACCGTGGCCGCCCATCCTGTCCGCCCCTTCCGCCCGCCCTCTCCGCCGGCCCCTCAGCCCGCCGCCCCACCGGCCCGCCGCCCCGCCGCCCCGGGGTGAGCCCTACCTCACAGGCCCGGTGTCCGCGCGGCGTCTTAGGCTGGACGGGCCCCCAGCCGGCCCGCCGAGACGAGGAACCCCGACCATGCCCGAGTTCGCGTACACCGACCTCCTCCCCCTGGGTGAGGACACCACGCCGTACCGCCTGGTGACCTCCGAGGGCGTGAGCACCGTCGAGGCGGACGGCCGTACGTTCCTCAAGGTCGAGCCGGAGGCGCTGCGCAAGCTGGCCGCCGAGGCCATGCACGACATCTCGCACTACCTCCGCCCCGCCCACCTCGCCCAGCTGCGCCGCATCCTGGACGACCCCGAGGCGTCCCCCAACGACCGCTTCGTCGCGCTGGACCTGCTGAAGAACGCCAACATCGCCGCGGCCGGCGTGCTGCCGATGTGCCAGGACACCGGCACCGCCATCGTCATGGGCAAGCGCGGGCAGAACGTCCTCACCTCCGGGCGGGACGAGGAGGCGCTCTCCCGCGGCATCTACGACGCGTACACCCAGCTCAACCTGCGCTACTCGCAGATGGCCCCGCTGACCATGTGGGAGGAGAAGAACACCGGCTCCAACCTCCCGGCACAGATCGAGCTGTACGCGACCGACGGCGGCGCCTACAAGTTCCTCTTCATGGCCAAGGGCGGCGGCTCCGCGAACAAGTCCTTCCTCTACCAGGAGACGAAGGCCGTGCTCAACGAGAAGAGCATGATGAGGTTCCTGGAGGAGAAGATCCGTTCGCTGGGCACCGCGGCCTGCCCGCCGTACCACCTGGCGATCGTCGTCGGCGGCACCTCCGCCGAGTACGCGCTGAAGACCGCCAAGTACGCCTCCGCGCACTACCTCGACGAGCTGCCCGCTTCAGGCTCCCCCACCGGGCACGGCTTCCGCGACAAGGAGCTGGAGGAGAAGGTCTTCGAGCTGACGCAGAGGATCGGCATCGGCGCCCAGTTCGGCGGCAAGTACTTCTGCCACGACGTGCGCGTGGTGCGCCTCCCGCGGCACGGCGCCTCCTGCCCGGTCGCCATCGCCGTCTCCTGCTCCGCCGACCGCCAGGCCGTCGCGAAGATCACCGCCGAGGGCGTCTTCCTGGAGCAGCTGGAGACGGACCCGGCGCGCTTCCTCCCCGACACCACCGAGGAGCAGCTCACCGAGGGCGCGGGCCCCGACCTGGAGGCGGTGCGGATCGACCTCCGCCGCCCGATGGACGAGATCCTGGCCGAGCTCACCAGGCACCCGGTCAAGACCCGGCTGTCGCTCACCGGCACGCTCGTCGTCGCCCGCGACATCGCGCACGCCAAGATCAAGGAGCGGCTGGACGCGGGCGAGGAGATGCCGCAGTACCTCAAGGACCACCCGGTCTACTACGCCGGCCCGGCCAAGACCCCCGAGGGCTACGCCTCCGGCTCCTTCGGCCCGACCACCGCCGGCCGGATGGACGCCTACGTCGAGCAGTTCCAGGCGGCGGGCGGCTCCAAGGTGATGCTCGCCAAGGGCAACCGCTCGCGGCAGGTCACCGACGCCTGCGCCGCGCACGGCGGTTTCTACCTCGGCTCCATCGGCGGCCCGGCGGCCCGGCTCGCCCAGGACTGCATCAAGAAGGTCGAGGTCCTGGAGTACGAGGAGCTGGGCATGGAGGCGGTCTGGAAGATCGAGGTGGAGGACTTCCCCGCGTTCATCGTCGTGGACGACAAGGGCAACGACTTCTTCACCGATCCGGCACCGGAGCAGCCGTTCGTGACGAGCATCCCGGTGCGCGGGGCGTAACACCTCCCGCGCTCCGGCGCCGCCCGGCCCCCTCCCGTACCGCCGCTCCGTCGTGCCGCCGTCCCGTACCGCCACCCGCCGCTGGGAGTCCGCCCCGGCGCGCGGAACGGCCGCCTTCCCCTCACCGGGCCCCTCCGCGGATTAACTGGCGGGGTGCGGCCCGTTGGTGACACCGGGAGCCGGGCAGGCGCTGAGTACACGAGGACGACCGAGGGAGGCACGCGGTATGGCCGATGCACAGGACGCGGCGCGCGGCGGAACAGGCGGCGGGGGCCGCTCCGACGGGGGCGGACACCGCACCGAGCACGACTCGATGGGCGAGGTGCGGGTCCCCGCGCACGCCAAGTGGCGGGCCCAGACGCAACGCGCGGTGGAGAACTTCCCCGTCTCCGGGCAGCGGCTGGAGCGGGCACACATCGCGGCGCTGGCCCGGATCAAGGGGGCCGCGGCCAAGGTCAACGCCGAGCTGGGCGTGCTCGACCCGAAGACGGCCGCCGCGATCGCGGAGGCGGCCCAGGAGGTGGCCGAGGGCCGCTGGGACGAGCACTTCCCGGTGGACGTCTTCCAGACCGGCTCGGGCACCTCCTCGAACATGAACATCAACGAGGTGCTGGCCACCCTGGCGAGCGAGCGGCTGGGGGGCGCCCCCGTCCACCCCAACGACCACGTCAACGCCGGCCAGTCCTCCAACGACGTCTTCCCCTCCTCGATCCACATCGCCGCGACCGCGGCCGTGACCGCCGACCTCATTCCGGCCCTCGGGCATCTCGCGGCGGCGCTGGAGGAGAAGTCGGCCGAGTTCGCCGAGGTGGTGAAGTCCGGCCGGACCCATCTGATGGACGCCACGCCGGTCACGCTCGGCCAGGAGTTCGGCGGCTACGCGGCCCAGGTCCGCTACGGCGTCGAGCGGCTGGAGTCCGCCCTGCCGCGGCTGGCCGAACTGCCACTGGGCGGCACGGCCGTGGGCACCGGCATCAACACCCCGCCCGGCTTCCCCGCCGCGGTGATCGCCGAGCTGGCCCGGACCACGGGGCTGCCGCTGACCGAGGCCCGGGACCACTTCGAGGCGCAGGGCGCCCGGGACGCCCTGGTGGAGACCTCCGGGCAGCTCCGCACCATCGCCGTCGGCCTCACCAAGATCTGCAACGATCTGCGCTGGATGGCCTCCGGTCCGCGCACCGGGCTGGCCGAGATCAACCTGCCGGATCTGCAGCCCGGTTCGTCGATCATGCCGGGGAAGGTCAACCCCGTGGTCCCGGAGGCGGTGCTGATGGTGGCCGCGCAGGTCACCGGCAACGACACCACGGTCGCCGTGGCGGGCGCGTCCGGCAACTTCGAGCTCAACGTCATGCTGCCGGTGATCGGCAAGAATCTGCTGGAGTCCGTCCGGCTGCTCTCGTCGGCCGCCCGCCTGCTCGCGGACCGTACCGTGCGGGGCATCACCGCCAACACCGAGCGGGCCCGCGAGTACGCGGAGTCCTCCCCCTCCGTCGTCACCCCGCTCAACCGGTACCTCGGCTACGAGGAGGCGGCCAAGGTCGCCAAGCGTTCCCTGGCCGAGCGGCGCACCATCCGCGAGGTGGTCCTGGACTCCGGATACGTGGAGCGCGGGCTGCTGACGGTGGAACAATTGGACGAAGCACTCGACGTGCTGCGGATGACGCGGCCATGATGCGCGGCGGCCCGCCGGAGCCCGCCGGGGCGGCGTACCGCGCGGGATGTCGCCGCTCGCCGGTGGACGGCCGGGCCGGGCGCTGGTGTGATGGGGCGTGATCCTCTTGTAGCACCCCCCATGCAGGAAACGTAGGATCGCCTCCTGGCGATTCGCGGCCACAACTCCGCCCATCCGGACGGAAAGTGACCGTCAGTCACACGAGCCACCGGAGGGGACGACCATGAGCGGAGACGGCCGGCAGGGCGCACCGGCGGCTGCCGACGGCTACGAGGGATACGACCGGACCGTCATCGACCGCTCCGGGCAGGCGGAGGCGTTCGACGCCATCGCCGCCCGCTACACCGAGGCCTTCCCGCACCGGGAGGGCCAGGTCGCCGCCGGCGCCTGGCTGGCCGGGGAGCTGCCGCCGGGCTCCCGGGTGCTGGACGTCGGCTGCGGCACCGGCGTGCCGACGGCCGCCCAGCTCGCGGAGGCCGGGCACCGGGTGGTGGGCGTCGACCTGTCGGCCACCATGGTCGCGCTCTCCCGGGAGAACGTGCCCGAGGCCGAGTTCCACCAGCTCGATCTGGCCGATCTCGGGCCGGGACGCCCGGGTCATCTCGGTGTCTTCGACGGCGCCGCCGCCTTCTTCTCCCTGCTGATGCTGCCGCGCGCCGAGATCCCGCACGCCCTGCGGATGCTGCACGGCCTGCTGCGGCCCGGCGGTCCGCTGGTGCTGTCGATGGTCGAAGCCGATGTGGACGACGCGGTGATTCCGTTCCTGGGCAGCCCGATCCGGGTATCGGGTTATCTACGGGACGAGTTGCGGCAGGTCGTGCGCGGAGCGGGTTTCGAGATCGCCGGGGAGGACTCGTACGCGTACGCGCCGGCCAGCACCGAAGTACCTCCCGAGATCCAACTCTTCCTGCAGTGCCGACGGAGCGCCTGACCACTGGCGCGCCCGACGCCAGCCCCGGACGGATGGAACCCCACGCGTGACGGAGTACCCGACCTCCAACGACGGCCGACAGGCCGCCACCCAGCCCGGGCACGCCCCGGCCAACGCCGCTGCCCCGGGCCAGGAACCCGCGGGCCGGCCCCGCCCGGCGGCCCGCCGCACGGGCGACCGCGACGGCGCTTCCGCCGCCGCGCGGCGTTCCCGGCCCCGCCCGCGCGGCGACGGGACGGACGGCGACCCGGAGCCGCCCCCGGCCGAGGCGGACCCCGACGACAAAGGCCGCGGTGCGCGCCCGGCACCGCGGCGGTCCGGCGGTGAGCAGCCGGAGGACCCTCGGACGGCGATGGCCCGGCAGGGGGGCCGTGCGCGCGGCACCGCGGCGGCCCGTACCGGCCACGAGGAGGGCCGGGACGCCGCGGCGAAGGCCCGCGGCGGGCGGCCGCGCGGGGCCACCGTGGCCGTCGGCATGGCGGCGACCCGCAAGGGCGACCTGCCGCAGGACTCCACCGCCGCCGACCGTGAGGCCGCGGCGGCGGCTGCCGCGGCCGCGGCCCGGCGCAACCGGCCCGGCGGCCGGTCCCGCCGTCCGGCGGGCGCGGGTCCCGAGACCGCGCCGCAGCCGCCGGCCCAGCGGACGGAGACCCATGAACGAGCGGACGCGGCGGGCGGTCCGGGCGGTGACGGCGGCGTGGTGCTGACCGCGGCCGAGATGGCCGCCCGGCACCAGCGGGACGGCGACCGGCTGCGGTTCATCGGCGCCGCCACCCGCCGGATCGCGCGCGGCATCGACCTCGACGAGATCGTGCTCGGCCTCTGCCGGGCCACCGTGCCGACCTTCGCCGACGTCATCCTCGTCTATCTGCGCGACCCGCTGCCGGTCGGCGACGAGCGGCCCGTGGACCCGTTCGTGCTGCGGCTGCGCCGCAGCGACCGGCTGCCGCCCGGGCGCGGCGGCTCCACCGGCGGCATGACGGCCTCCGGCACGGAGCGGGGGACGGCCGCCGGCGGGCACACGGACCGAACGGAGCACACGGAGCGCACCGGACGCGAGGAGCGCGAGGGACGCCCCGAGGGCGCGGCGGAGCCGGACCCGGCGCGTCCGCCGGGATCCGCGGCCGGCCCCGGGCTGCTGCCCGCCGTCAAGCTCGCGGAGGTGGCGCCGGGCGGGCCGCTGGCGGAGGTGCTGCGGGGCGTGCGCCCGGTGTTCGGTGACTCCGAGGCGGCCCTGGACGCCGTCCCGGAGCTGCTCGGGCCCGACTATCCCGTCCCGCCGGGCCGGCGCGCCGTGCTGGCGCCGCTGCGCGGGCGCCGCCGGGTGATCGGCGCGGCTGTGTTCCTGCGCCTCACCGACCGGCCCGCGTTCGAGGCCGACGATCTGCTGGTCGCCGCCCAGCTGGCGACCCACACGGCGCTCGGCGTGGACAAGGCCGTGCTGTACGGGCGCGAGGCGTACATCGCCGACGCCCTGCAGCGCTCCATGCTCCCGGACTCGCTCCCCCAGCCCACCGGCGTCCGGCTCGCCAGCCGCTACCTCCCGGCGGCGGAGACGGCCCGGGTCGGCGGCGACTGGTACGACGCGATCCCGCTGCCCGGCAGCCGCGTCGCCCTGGTCGTCGGTGACGTCATGGGCCACTCCATGACCTCGGCCGCGATCATGGGACAGCTCCGCACGACGGCGCAGACGCTGGCCCAGCTCGACCTGCCGCCGCAGGAGGTGCTGCACCACCTCGACGAGCAGGCCCAGCGGCTGGGCAGCGACCGGATGGCGACCTGCATCTACGCGGTGTACGACCCGGTGGCGCACCGGATCGTCGTCGCCAACGCGGGCCATCCGCCGCCGGTGCTGCTCCATCTCGGCGGCCGGGCGGAGGTGCTGCGCGTCCCGCCGGGCGCGCCGATCGGCGTGGGCGGGGTGGACTTCGAGGCGGTGGAGCTGGACGCGCCCGCCGGGGCGACGCTGCTGCTCTACACCGACGGCCTGGTCGAGTCCCGGCTGCGCGACGTGTGGACGGGCATCGAGCAGCTGCGCGAGAAGCTGGTGGCGACGGCGCGGCTGACCGGCCCGGACCACCCGCCGCCGCTGGAGCCGCTCTGCGACGAGGTGCTGGACATGCTCGGCCCGGGCGACCGGGACGACGACATCGCCCTGCTCGCGGCCCGGTTCGACGGCATACCGCCGAGCGACGTGGCGTACTGGTTCCTCGATCCGCAGGAGCGGGCGCCCAGCAAGGCGCGCCGGCTGGCCCGGCGGGCGCTGGCCCGGTGGGGCCTGGAGGAGCTGTCGGATTCGGTGGAGCTCCTCGTCAGCGAGATCGTGACGAACGCCGTCCGGTACGCCGAACGCCCCATCACGCTGCGGCTGCTCCGTACCGACGTGCTGCGCTGCGAGGTCGGCGACGACGTGCCGCAGCTGCCGAGGCTGCGGCAGGCACGGCCGTCGGACGAGGGCGGACGCGGGCTGTACCTGGTCAACAAGGTGGCGCGGCGGTGGGGGGCGACCCGGCTGAGCACGGGCAAGGTCGTCTGGTTCGAACTGCCCTTCACGAACGGCGGCTAGCGGGGACGCGGCCCCGTTCCGTCCGCTGCCGTCGCCGGCGGGAACGGGGCCGGGGCTCCCGCCCGCCCGGACCGGGAACGCGCGCCCGGAGGAGCCGGCTCCTCCGGGCGTGCGGGGGCGTCAGGATCAGGCAGCGGCCCGTGACGGGCCAGTTCGGCGGCCAGGCGCCGCATGACCGTGCGATTGGCGCGCCGCGTCGTGGCCCGGACGACGGGCGCCGCCAGACGGTCGGCGAGCGGGGCACGCACCCAGCCGTAGGTGAACGAGACGCGGCTCCCGCCGGCCGGCAGCGGTTCGATGGTGTAGGTGCCGTGGGACAGGCGCCGGCCGGCCGCGCTGACGTTCCGTTCGACGATGCGCCGCGGCGGTTCGGCCTCGACGACCTCGATGGTGACGTCGGTCCTGGTGCCGCCCAGCCGGGCGGTGACCGTGGCGCGCGATCCGGTGCCGCGCTCGGGGCCGCTGTAGCGCCAGCCGGTCGGACGGTGATCCGTGAAGCGCTCGTGGTGCGCCATGACATCGAGGAAGCCGCAGACCTGCTCGGGCGGTTGCGGGACGTCGATCGACACGATGACGGGCCCCATCCACTCCACGGTGAAGAGACCGGGCGGAAGGGGCGCCCCCTCCGGGACGCCCCTCAACGGCCGGGATCGTCACGGTCCTTCCAGGTGCCGTCCCCCGGCTAGGTGCCGTCCCCCGGGCCGGTGTCCGTCCCGGCGGCGGTGCGGGCGCCGCCGTCCGGCGTTCCGCCGCCCGGGACGGGCAGGGTGGAGGCGGAGGGGGGTGCGGTGTCCGGCGGCGGAGTGGTGGTGACGGGCGGCGGAAGGGTGCCGGCCGGCGGCGGGGCGGAGGTCTCCGGCAGACCCGGCACCGTGGTCTCCGGCGGTTCCGGCGACTCCGGGGCCTCGCTCTCGCTCGCCGAAGGGCTGGGCGAGATGCTCGGCTCGGGCGCCTCCATGACGTCCAGGTCGAACTGGGCCGCGGGCTTGCCGCTCAGGGCGAGCCGGTTGTACTCGGCCCAGATCTGGGCCGGGTAGCCGCCGCCGTTGACGCGTCCGCCGCCCCCCGTCCCCTGGAGGGAGACCTGCTTGCCGCCCTCGCCCTCGCCGAAGAGGCCGACGGTGGTGACCAGGTCGGGGGTGTAACCGGCGAACCAGGCCGACTTGTTGTCGTCGGAGGTGCCGGTCTTGCCCGCGAAGTTGAGCGTGTTGGAGCGGATGCCCTTGGCCGTGCCGTCGTTGACGACGCCCCGCAGCACGGAGGTGACGGTGTCCGCGGTCTGCCGTTCGATCATCTGCTCGCCGATCGCGTCGGGCAGTTCGACCACGCGGTCGCCGCGCTTGGCGGATTTCACCAGCCGGGGTTTGACCTGCTCACCGTGGTTGGCGAGGGTCGCGTAGACGGCGGCCATGTCCAGCGGGCTGGCGCCCATGACGCCGAGGGACATGGCGGGCTTGACGTCGAAGCCGCTCGCGTCGCCCTTCATACCGAGCTCGATGCCGGTCTGCTTGGTCCGCTCCAGCCCGGCGTCCACCGCCATCTGCGCGAACACGGAGTTGACCGAGTTGTTCATGGCCTGCTGGACCGTGATCGGGCCGTAGTCCACATCGCCCTGGTTCGGCGGGGCGAAGGGGGTGTCGCTGCCCTCGACGGGGCGCTCGCTGGTGCCGTCGTACACCGTGTTCGGCGTGATCGGCTGCCCCTCCTGGGTGTCGGCGGCCGTCTCGAAGGCCGTGGCGAGGACGACCGGCTTGAAGGTGGAGGCCGGCTGGTAGTCCTGGCGGGTGGCGTTGTTGATGAAGTGCTCGACGTAGCTCCGGCCGCCGTACATCGCGACCACCGCCCCCGTCTCCGGGTCCACCGACACGGCACCCGGCTGGGCCTGCGCGTCGGTCTCCCGCTGCTCCGGGTCGAGATCGTCCAGCAGCGCCGCCTTGACGGCCTTCTCCAGGTCGCGCTGCTTCTTCTTGTCGATGTTGAGTTCGATGGTCCAGCCCCGGGCGGCGAGCTCCTGCTCGTCCACGCCCGCGGCGATCAGCTCGGCCTTCGCCGCCTCGACGAAGTAGCCGGCCTGGCCCTCCAGCCCCGGGTTGGGCTCGGGCTTCCCTGGCTCGGGGAAGGCCATTTCCCGGCGCTCGACGGGGCTGAGCCACTTCATCTCGACCATGTTGTCGAGGACGAAGTGCCAGCGGTCGGTGACCAGCTGGCGGGCCTTCGGGCTTGCGACGGCCAGGTCGTACTGGCTGGGCGCCTGGAGCAGCGCGGCGAGGTAGGCGCTCTGCTCGACGGTGAGGTCGTCGACGTCGGTGTCGTAGTACGCCTTGGCCGCGGCCTGGATGCCGTAGGCGCCGCGCCCGAAGTAGCTGGTGTTCATGTAGCCGGCCAGTATCTCGTCCTTGGACTGCTGCTGGTCGACCTTGAGCGCGATGATCAGTTCCTTGGCCTTGCGGGTGACCGTCTGCTCCTGGCTGAGGAAGTAGTTCTTCACATACTGCTGGGTGATCGTCGAGCCGCCCTGCTTCCGCCCCATCGCGGTGGAGACGAGGGCACGGGTGAGGCCCTTCACGTCGACGCCGGGGTCCTGGTAGAAGCTCTTGTTCTCGGCGGCCACGAACGCGTACTGGGTGTCCTTGGGGATCCGGCTGATCGGCACCAGCTCGCGGTTGAAGTCGCCCTCGCGGGCGATGAGCGCCCCGTCGCTGAAGGTGAAGGCGTTGCTCTGGGCCGTCGCCTCCGGGTTGCCGCCGTCGGGTACGTCCACGAGCAGGTAGAGCACGAAGAAGGAGCCCACCGCGAGCGCTCCGAGCAGCACGAAGGTGCCCAGCACCTTCTTCAGCGAGAAGAGCCGGCGGAAGAACCCGCCCCGTTCTTCACGGGCCCACTGCTGCTGGGCCCGTCGGTAGTCCGCGCGTCCCATAGATCCGAGCTCCAGTCCTCATGCCCCGGGAAACGACAAAAGCTAACACCCTATACGCACGGGAGGCCCCGGAGTTCTCGGCTCCGGGGCCGTGAGAATCAGCACCCGCCGGGAGTGCAACCACCGGGCCTCGCACTGCGTCAAGAAAAGTGCTATCAATTTGCTAGAACATCGCACCGATCGAGCGCCGATCGAGCGCCGATCGAGCGCCGATCGGGCACCGACCGCAGAGACGGGGACCCGCCATGCCGAAGACTCCACCCACCACCACTCCCGACCGTGCGGCCGCGGCGGCAGCGGCGAACGGGCCGGCCGCCGACGGCGACCTGCCGGAGATGCCGAAGCCGCGGGTCAGGGAGTTCGCCGCCAACAGCATCGGCGGCGGCCTGGCCCTGCTGCTCGGCCTGATCGGGCTGCTCGCGGGCGCGGGACTGGTCGTCCTCGGCGCGGGCGCCGGGAGCGACGGCTCGACCGGGGCGGCGGTCGGCCTGATCATCCTCGGAGTGCTGGTCTTCCTCGGCTCGATCTTCGCCATGGCGGGGCTCAACATGGTCGCCCCCGGCGAGGCCCGCGTCGTCCAGCTCTTCGGCCGCTACACCGGCACCATCCGCACCGACGGCCTGCGCTGGGTCAACCCGCTCACCACCCGGCAGAAGGTCTCCACCCGGGTCCGCAACCACGAGACGGCCGTCCTCAAGGTCAACGACGCCTACGGCAACCCGGTCGAGCTGGCCGCGGTCGTCGTCTGGAAGGTCGAGGACACCGCTCAGGCGGTCTTCGAGGTGGACGACTTCCTGGAGTTCGTCTCCACCCAGACCGAGGCCGCCGTCCGGCACATCGCCATCGAGTACCCGTACGACGCCTACGACGAGGAGGCGCTCTCGCTCCGGGGAAACGCCGAGGAGATCACCGAGAAGCTGGCGGTTGAACTCTCCGCCCGGGTCCAGGCCGCGGGCGTCCGCATCATCGAGTCCCGCTTCACGCACCTCGCGTACGCCCCGGAGATCGCCTCGGCGATGCTCCAGCGGCAGCAGGCGGGCGCGGTCGTGGCCGCGCGGCGGCAGATCGTGGACGGCGCGGTCGGCATGGTCGAGGCGGCGCTCTCCCGGATCACGGAACAGGGCATCGTCGAGCTGGACGAGGAGCGCAAGGCTGCCATGGTCAGCAATCTGATGGTGGTCCTCTGCGGTGACCGCTCCCCGCAGCCGGTCCTCAACACGGGCGGCCTGTACCAGTGACCCCGGACCGGGACGAGACCGCCGACCGGGCCGAACCCGATCCGCAGCCCCTCCCGGGCCCGGCCCCGCCGAACCCGCCACGTCCCCGGGCGGCCACCGGCCCGGGGCCGGACGCCGATCCGGACCCGGAGCCGGAGCCGGACACCGCCTCCGGGTCAGCCCGCACAGGGCGATCGAGCCCTGCCTCCGAGGCCGCCCCCGCGGCGGCTGCGGCACCCGCTCAGCGACGGCCGCGGCAGCAGCGCAAACAGGTGCTGCTGCGGCTCGACCCGGCCGTCCACGACGCCCTCGCCGCCTGGGCCGCGGCCGAACTCCGCTCCACCAACGCCCAGATCGAATTCCTCCTCCGCCGCGCTCTCTCCGACGCGGGCCGCCTCCCGAAAACGGTCCGCCCGATCCCGAAACGTGGCCGGCCACCGAAGTCGGGCCAGGAGGGCAGCGGCCCGGAACAGATCCCGGACGCCGAACCGGGCTGACGGGAGGAGCGCTTCAGCCGGCATCTCCCTCAGCTTCTGCGAAACCGGCCGGTGGTGCCGCAGCTCTCCCGGCCGTGGTGACGCCGCCTGGCCGGGCCGCCGGGATGGTGACGCGGTACGGGAAGGCGGCGCCGCCCACGAGACTGTGGAGTGCCGCGACCACCTGCGCCCCCATGACGAGGGGTGCCCCGGGCTCGTGCATGACCCTGACCATCGCGTAGAGGACGTCAGCGAACGGATGCACCCCCAGCGCCCGGGCCACGTCACCCGCCTCGGACTTCCCGCCGCTCCGGCACAGTCCGTCGTAGTCGCGGAGCATGGACTTGCAGCGGACGTAGGCATGGGCCCTGCCCCGCTTCAGCACCTCCCGGTCCAGCCCGAACGTGCGGATCGTCTCAGCGCCCTTCTCCGTGTGCGGGCGGTACTCGCCGGTCGGCAGGATCAGCCGGAGATGATCGGCCGGATCCTCGCGGCAGGGGTCGACCAGCAGGCAGGAACCGTCGGGTCCGCACGGGTAACGGTCGCGTTTCTCATTGCTGTTGCAGTGCGAGCAGGCGAGGAGATGGTTGAGCCAGTCGAAGGCACGCAGCGGGGCACGGACGAGCGGTTCGAAGTGGTCAATGGCCGTCCCCTCGCTGTCACCGCAGTACATGCACCGGATGATCCCGGGAGCGGCGTTTTCCAGCAGTTCCAGCAGCGAGCTGCGCACGGCACGGGCCCGGCGCCACTCCTGCCGCGCCTCGGCGGCTCCGGCCGCCCGTTCCCTCAGCGCGGCGGCACGGCGCGACAAGCGGTCGCGTAACTCACCGTCCAGGGGCGGCCGCCTGAGCGGGATCATCCGCAACGCCTCGCGAGCCGGGCCGACACCTCGTCCACGCGAGCAGCGGCCGAGCTGGTCAGGATCTCGCTGAGTTGCCGGTACTCCTCAACCTGTTCGGGCGTCGCCTCCCCTGAGAGGACCAGCCCTTCCAAGTCGCCGACTCTGCGGCGCAGTTCCTCGGCCCGGTCCGAGTAAGGGCTGTCCAGCCCGAACAGATCGGAGAGCACCGCGTCGTCACCGCTGCCGTACACGACCCTCCGGTAGAGGTCCTGGTCCACTGTGTGCGGCGGCTCCTGCTCGTCCGGGCCGGCCAGCCGGATGAGCCCGCCGGGGTCGGCCGCCTGGCAGATGTACGGGCTGTGGGTGGTGACGATGAACTGGATCCGGGGGAAGTGCGCCGTGAGCCAGCCGCCGATCCGCTTCTGCCAGCTGACATGGAGATGCGCGTCCACTTCGTCGATGAGGACGACCCCCGGGAGCGGGACGGCCGGGACATCGCCGGAGGTGTCCAGCGGCAGTTCGCCGTAGCAGAGTTGAAGGTGCCGCAGCAGGTCCACCACGACAGCGGTGACCGTGCGGTATCCGTCGCTCATCTCGCGGAGCGGGAACTCCCGGCCGCCCCGGCGTACCCACAGCCCTTCGGAGTCCACCCGCACGACGCGGTAGTCGTCGGGCAGCAGACCGTCTCCGAGCAGGGCGAAGACCGCATCGATCAACTCCTGCGCCCCCGAACGGCCTTCGAGCCGTCTGAGGTGCTGCTGGATCAGCCAGGCGACGCTCTCCCCCAGCGCTGCGCCCTCCTGGAAGAGAGTGGCCACGCGCAGGGCGGACACAGCGGATGCGGGCACTTCGACCGTGCCGCCCGTGAGACGCCGGTGCGGTCCGTAGCCGGCACAGAAGTCATGTGGGACCGAGGACGGTGTGATCGGAGTGTGCACCTCATAGGACCAGCTCAGAGCGGGTTCGCCCGTCGACTGCCCGGCCCCGATCCGACAGGTCGTGTGGAAGCCCTCGGCCACCATGTCCACCGCGATCAGGGGGTCACTCCGCGATGACGCGGACCAAGCCTCCGGACCGCCTGTCAAGGACCCGTGCTTCTCGTTGAGAAACGCCATCGCCAGGGCGCGCAGCAGTGTGGTCTTGCCGGAGCCGTTGCGGCCCGCGAGCACGGTCCAGCCCGCGTGGCTTCCGTCCGGGCGCGCCAAGTCCAGGTCGACCCGGCGTTGGCCGTGGAACCCGCGGACACCGTCAACTCGCAGCCTGGACACGTACATCGCGGCCTCCCGCCTCACCGACCGGACCAGGTTAGGCCCTGGGCGGGCGAAGTCCGCGTCCACGGGGGAGCGTTCGGGAGCATGTTCGCGCGGTGGCGTCCCGGTCATGCGGTCAGCCCTCCGCCGCACGGCCGGCGTCCATGTCGTTCTCTTCGACGGTCAGGAGATCGTCGGGGCCGAGCAGGACCGGCCCGCCGTGCTCGGCTTCGCCGGATTCACTGCCGCCGGGATGGCTGGGGGGATCCGCCCGCTCGGCCGGTCGCCCGGGGACCGCCGAGCGAGTCCCCCTGGTGACCAGTTCGGCCAGTTCCGTCACCACGTCCGGGCGGGCCCGGCCCAGTTCGACGAGCGGGCGGCCGGTGATAACCGGCCACTGGTCCACCCCGAGCGAAGGCAGCGTCAGCCCGGCCGCGTCGAGGGCTTCGGCGAGCGCTTGCGCCGCGTCCTCCGCCTCCTCCCAGGGGTCCGGACGCCACTTCGGGACCGGTCCGTGCCCGCCTCGGCGCCCCTGGCTTTCCGCGCCCGTCATTCCCATGTGCTGTCGCCCGTCTGTGCGTTGCTTCGCCGGCCGCACTTCCTTCGAGTGAGCCGTGACGTTCCGTGCTCCCATCGTCGCGGTGCGCGGCTAGCGTGACCAGGGCTGATGGTTGACGGCCCGGGTCGTACACGAGGACGGCTTCTCCCGCGGACAACTTCTGGCCGATCCGGGGGACGTCAACGCGGCCGTGCGCTCCTATGATTTGCTCAGGGCCGTCGCCCTGTCGCCCAGCGCGTCCGTAGAGCTGATCACCGCTGCCATGAAGGAACTGAGCCCATGACGACGACCGTTCCACGGGACCTCTCCAGCCTGACGTGGCGCAAGAGCAGCCACAGCAGCGGCAACGGCGGTGAGTGCCTCGAAGTCGCCGACGGCGTCGCGGACACCGTCCCAGTCCGTGACAGCAAGAACCCGCACGGTCCCGCCCTCGCCTTCCCGGCCGCCACCTGGGCCACCTTCGTCAGCGGTGTGAAGACCGGCCGCCTCGCCTGACGCAGCGGCCGGTCAACCCGCCAGCCGTTCCCCTCAGCCCTCCTGCCGGGGCGGCTCCGCTTCTCGGACCCGGTTCGGGTCCTCCACGCCGCCGGTGCGGGCCTCGGTGCGGCGGCCCCGGGCGAGATAGTCCCGGACGATCAGCTCCACCGCGTCCTGCGGGTTCTTCGTGCCCGACAGCAGCATCACCTCGATCACGAGATCCGCGTCGAGCGTTACCGTCACCTTCGCCATGGTGGGCCCTCCCCTTCCGACCGGAGCACAGCATCTCCCGGTCCGGCGCATTCGGCCAGCGCCGAGCCGGACCGCTGATCACACCTCGGGTGAGAAGCCGCGGTCCATACCGGAGCGGCATCCCCGGCTTACGATGATGTTCTCGACATCCGGCCGTCAGGAGGAACGCCATGTCCGCCGCAGCAGTCGAGCATCCCTGCGACGACGAGCCGACACTGCTTGAGGCAGCTGAGGAGCTTTCCCGGAAGCTCCCCGGCTACCGCGTCGAGATCATCGGGGGAGAAATCACCGTGACGCCGCCTGCCGACGGCCCGCATGGGGACTCGTTGACCGAAGTCATGGCACCGCTGCTGAGCGCGGGCGTTCACGGCAAGGAGACGAGGGTGATCCAGGCGTTCGGTGTCTGGATGCCGGACGGACCATCCGACTTCGCGATCCCCGATCTCGCCGTGGTCGACGCCGACTATCGCGATCACCTCGTGAAGAACAATTGCTACGACCCCGCCGTGTTCCGGCTGGTCGTCGAAGTAACGTCCTCCAACTACGGCAACGACCTGAAGAAGAAGGTCAGCGCCTACGCCGCCGCCGGCATCCCTGCCTACGTCATCGTCGACCGAAGGAACAACCGCCTTCGCGTGCTCACAGAGCCGACGGCCGGCGAGTATCGCGTCCACGCCGTTTACCCTCCGGGCGAGTCCGTCACCCTGCCGGAAGCCTGCCTCGGCGCCCGGGTGACGCTTGACGTCGCAACCGTCCTGGACCCCGCCTGAGCAGAGCTCGCCGCGGCGGCATCGGCGCCACTCGCCGCGTTCAGATCCAGCCCCACCTGCGGCGATCCCTTCTGCGACCTATGTATACACCCCGTGTATACACCTGGTGTACAGTGCTCCGCATGTCCATTGGTCACACTCTGCTCGGGCTGCTGGAGTCCGGGCCGCGCCACGGCTACGACCTCAAGCGCGCCTTCGACGAACGCTTCGGCCACGACCGGCCGCTGCACTACGGCCAGGTCTACTCGACCATGTCCCGCCTGCTGAAGAACGGCCTCGTGGAGGTCGACGGCATCGAGCCCGGCGGTGGGCCCGAGCGGAAGCGGTACGCCATCACCGACGCCGGGATCACGGACGTCGGGAAGTGGCTCGCCTCGCCCGAGAAGCCGGAGCCGTATCTCCAGTCGACCCTCTACACCAAGGTCGTCCTCGCGCTGCTGACCCACCGCGACGCCACCGAACTCCTCGACCGGCAGCGGTCGGAGCATCTGCGGCTGATGCGCGAGCTGACCCGGCGCAAGACGAGCGGCGACCTCGCCGACCAGCTCATCTGCGACCACGCCCTCTTCCATCTCGAAGCCGATCTGCGCTGGCTGGAACTGACCGCCGCCCGGCTCGACGCGCTCGCCTCGGAGGTCCGCGCATGAACCCCGAAACCGCCCGCACGCCCGCACCGGATGCGCCGAACGCGCCCCATCAGGCCGGCGCCCTGCTGGCCGCGGAGGATCTGCACAAGACCTACGGCACCACCCCCGCCCTCGACGGTGCCTCCTTCGCCATCCGGCCGGGCGAGATCGTCGCCGTCATGGGCCCCTCCGGCTCCGGCAAGTCGACGCTGCTCCACTGCCTCGCCGGGATCATCACGCCGGACTCCGGCCAGGTCCTCTACCGGGGCCGGAACATGTCGGCCATGCCGGACGCCGAGCGGAGCGCGCTGCGGCGCGGCGAGTTCGGGTTCGTGTTCCAGTTCGGGCAGCTGGTGCCGGAGCTGACCTGTGTCGAGAACGTCGCCCTGCCGCTCCGCCTGCACGGCACGGGACGCAAGGAGGCCGAGTCCCGCGCCGCCGCCTGGATGGAGCGGCTGGAGGTGAGCGACGTCCGGGACAAGCGGCCCGGCGAGGTCTCCGGCGGCCAGGGGCAGCGGGTGGCCGTGGCCCGCGCGCTGGTGAGCGGGCCACGCGTGCTCTTCGCCGACGAGCCGACCGGCGCCCTGGACTCCCTCAACGGCGAGCGCGTCATGCAGCTCCTCACCGAGGCGGCCCGCTCCACCAACGCCGCCGTCGTCCTCGTCACCCACGAGGCGCGAGTGGCGGCCTACTCCGACCGCGAGGTCGTCGTACGGGACGGCGTCGCCCGGGACATGGCGGGTGCGGTATGACCAGCACCGAAACCGGCACCGGGATACGCGCGAAGCCGGACACCGCCGCCCCTCCGCCGCCCGGCACCGACTCCCGCTCCGCCCCGGCCCGCTGGGCCGCCGACCTCCTCATGGGCGTCCGGTTCGCGTTCACGGGCGGACGCGAGGGCTGGATCCGCGCGGTGCTCACCGCCGTCGGCGTCGGCCTCGGTGCCGCCCTGCTCCTCGCCGCGGCCTCCGTTCCGGAGATCATGTCCAGCCGGGACGCGCGCGGCGCCGAACGTTCCGCCTCCAACTTCGGCGAGGAGGTGACGCCCGGGCCAGGCACCATCGAGGTCGGCCAGGCCAACACCGAGTACCGCGGCGAGGGCATCAACGGCCTGCTGGTGCGGGCCGACGGGGACGAGCCGCCGGTCCCGCCCGGCCTCTCCGAACTCCCCGGCCCGGGCGAGATGGCGGTCTCCCCGGCACTCCGGAAGCTGCTGGACTCCCCCGATGGGGAGCTGCTGCGGGAACGCCTGGACCACCGGATCACCGCCACCGTCGGCCGGGAGGGACTGCTCGGTCCGAGCGACCTGATCTACTACGCGGGCGCCACCGAGGAGGACTTCGCCACCGGTCACACGTACCGCCTGGACTCCTTCGGCTACGAGGCGGAGAGCGAGCCCCTGCCCGCCGAGCTGCTGCTGCTGGTCATCATCATCTGCGTGGTGCTGCTGCTCCCCGTGATGACCTTCATCGGGACGGCGGTGCGCTTCGGCGGCGAGCGGCGCGACCGGCGGCTGGCCGCTCTGCGGCTGGTCGGCGCGGACGGCCGGATGGTCCGGCGGATCGCCGCCGGTGAGGCCATGGCGGGCGCGTTGCTGGGGCTCGCCGTCGGGGCCGTGCTGTTCCTGCTGGTGCGGACCTCGATCGAGTCGGTGGTGCTGTTCGACGTCAGCACCTTCGCCTCCGACCTCCGCCCGTCGCCACTGCTGGCCGCCCTCATCGTGCTGGCCGTGCCGGCGTCCGCGGTGGTCGTCACCCTGCTGGTGCTGCGCGGGGTCGTCATCGAACCACTCGGTGTGGTGCGCAGCGCCGTCCCGCGCCGCCGCAGGCTGTGGTGGCGGCTGCTGCTGCCCGGCCTGGGCCTCGCCCTGCTGCTGCCGATGGTGGGCGGCTGGACCGAGGACGGCCCGGGGAGCGGTGACTGGGAGACGTACCAGGTCGCCGCGGGCACGGTGCTCGTGCTCACCGGTGTGGCCGGGCTGCTGCCGTGGCTGGTCGAGTCGGTGGTGCACCGGATGTCCGGCGGGCCCGTCCCCTGGCAGCTCGCGGTCCGCAGGCTCCAGCTCAGTAGCGGCACCGCGGCCCGCGCCGTCAGCGGGATCACCGTGGCCGTGGCCGGTGCCATCGCGATCCAGATGTTGTTCGCCAGCGCCGAGGCGCAGAACACGAAGGAGACGGGCCACGACCTCAGCCGGGCCCAGATGCGGGTCTCCGTCAGCGCCGGGGAGGGCGGCCTGACCCGGGAGCTGACCGAGCGGTTCCGCGCCACTGAAGGCGTCACCGGAGTGATCAGCTACTCCCAGAGCCATGTCACCGAGCCCAAGGCCGAGGTCCGGGAGTCGCCGCGGTACACCCAGATCACCGTCGCCGACTGCGCCACGCTCCGCGAGCTGGTCGCGATCGACGGGCGCTGTGAGGACGGCGACACGTTCGTCACCCCGACCGGCGACGAGTTCGAGCAGTTCGCCCGGCCCGGCACCACGCTCGACCTCCGCACGGACGAGAACGGTGAACCGACCGACGACCCGCTGCTGTGGACGGTGCCCGAGACGGCCGGGAAGGCCGGCTACCGCGTGGACCCGCTCGGCGGGCGGCAGTCGGGCGTCTTCGCCACCCCGTCCGCCCTGGACGTGAACAAGCTGCAGGAGCCGCTGGTCATGGCCGATCTGCGGCTGGACCCACGCGTTCCGGACGCGGCCGAGCACGTCCGCAACACCATGGTCGAGGTGGCCCCGCTGGGCGAGGTGTACACCCTGCGCAGCACGGTGCAGGGCGAACGGTTCACCGCCATCAGCCGCGCGCTGTTCATCGGGGCGACTGCCACGCTGCTGCTCATCGGCGCGAGCATGATCGTCTCCACCCTGGAGCAGCTCCGGGAGCGCCGTCGGCTGCTCTCCGTTCTCGTGGCCTTCGGCACCCGGCGCCGAACGCTCGCCTGGTCGGTGCTGTGGCAGACGGCGGTGCCGGTGGCCCTCGGGCTGGCGCTCGCCGCCGTCGGCGGGGTCGGGCTGGGGGCCGTTCTGCTGAAGATGGTCAACACCCCGGTGTCCGTGGACTGGGCGAGCCTGGGGCTGATGACGGGCGTCGGCGCGGGGCTGGTGCTCCTGGTGACCCTGCTGAGCCTGCCGCCGCTGTGGCGGATGATGCGGCCGGACGGGCTCCGCACGGAGTAGGACCCCACCCCCGCACACCGGTGTGGGGACCCGGCGCCGTCCGGTATGCCGTCCGCAGGGGGGACGGTGTGCCGGACGGTGCCGCGTTCCGTCGCGGTAGCGGCCGGGCCGAAGGCCCTCGCGGGGCCCGCCGGTCCGGGGCCCGCCGGTCCCCGCCCCTGAAGCCCGCAAGTGCGGTTACGCCCGGCCCGGCGGGGGCGCCTGCGCCGGCAGGACCCGTACCGGCAGTTCCGTCAGTGCCTCGCGCAGCGCGTCCGCGAACGCCTCGAACTCCTCCTGCCGGGCCGCCCCGGTGCGCAGGGCGAGCGCGATCCGGCGGGACGGGGCCGGGTCCGCGAAGGAGCCGGCCGCCAGCCGCGTGGAGCGCCCGGTCTCCACGCACAGCGCCGTGCGCGGCAGCAGGGTGACACCGAGTCCGCCGGCGACGAGCTGGACCAGGGTGGAGAGCCCGGCCGCGCTGGTGGTGGCCCGCGCGCCGTCCCGGCGGCCCGCCTCCCGGCAGATGTCCAGCGCCTGGTCGCGCAGGCAGTGGCCCTCGTCGAGCAGCAGGAGGTCGAGGTCGCGCAGCGCCTGCCGGGGGATGCCGGAGCGGCCGGCGAGCCGGTGCCCGCTCGGGGTGGCGAGCACGAAGTCCTCGTCGAACAGCGGGAGTTCGGTCACCCCGGTGGCGCCGAGGGGTACCGCGAGCAGCAGCAGGTCCAGCCGGCCCCGGCCGAGGCCGTGCAGCAGGGAGGCGGTCTGCTCCTCGTGGACCTGGAGGTCCAGGTCCGGGTAGCGGTCGCGGACCAGCCTCAGCACCGTGGGCAGCAGGTAGGGCGCCACCGTGGGGATCACGCCGAGGCGCAGCGTGCCGGTGAACGGGGCCCGCGCGGCCTCGGCCTCCTCCAGGAACTCCCCGACGGACTCCAGGACCGTACGGGCCCGGGCGGCCAGCCGGGCCCCGGCGGGTGTCAGCAGCACCTTGCGTGTCGTACGCTCCAGAAGCCGCACTCCGAGCACCTCCTCCAGCGCGGACACGGCGCCGGAGAGCGCGGGTTGGCTCATTCCGATGTCAGCGGCCGCGTCGCGGAAGTGCAGATGCTCGGCCACGGCGGCAAAGGCCCGCAGCTGCGCGAGAGTTGGCTGACGTGCGCCGTTGCGCCCCAGCCCTCCTACCGCGTGCACCGATCACCCTCCTCCTGTCAATAGGTGGATCCTATCAATATGCCGCCGCGTGTCGATTTCTTTGATCAATAGCGGCTATGAAAAGGTGAGGCACGTCCAACCCACAGGAAAGCACCCAAAAGGCGCTTTCCACCTTCGCAAGGAGATCGCGTGCTCACCGTCGGTGACCAGTTCCCCACCTACGACCTGACAGCCTGTGTCGACCTCGACGCGGACAAGGCCTTCGCGCAGATCAACCACAAGACCTACGAGGGCAAGTGGCGCGTCGTCTTCTTCTGGCCGAAGGACTTCACCTTCGTCTGTCCCACCGAGATCGCCGCGTTCGGCAAGCTGAACGACGAGTTCGCCGACCGCGACACGCAGATCCTGGGCGTCTCCGGCGACTCGGAGTTCGTGCACCACGCCTGGCGCAAGGACCACGCCGACCTGCGTGACCTGCCCTTCCCGATGCTCGCCGACGCCAAGCACGAGCTGATGCGCGACTGCGGCGTCGAGGGCGAGGACGGCTACGCCCAGCGCGCCGTCTTCATCGTGGACCCCAACAACGAGATCCAGTTCACCATGGTGACCGCCGGCTCCGTCGGCCGTAACCCCAAGGAGGTCCTGCGGGTGCTCGACGCCCTGCAGACCGACGAGCTCTGCCCGTGCAACTGGAAGCAGGGCGACGAGACCCTGGACCCGGTCAAGCTCCTCTCGGGCGAGTGATCCGACATGGCACTGGACGCGCTGAAGTCCGCCCTGCCGGACTACGCCAAGGACCTGAAGCTGAACCTCGGCTCGGTCATCGGTAACTCCGACCTCCCGCAGCAGCAGCTCTGGGGCACCGTGCTCGCCTGCGCGATCGCCTCGCGCTCCCCGATCGTGCTCCGCGAGCTGGAGCCGGAGGCCCGGTCGTACCTCAAGCCCGAGGCGTACACCGCCGCCAAGGCGGCCGCAGCCGTCATGGCGATGAACAACGTCTACTACCGCACCCGGCACCTGCTGTCGGACCCGGAGTACGGCACGATGCGCGCGGGCCTGCGGATGAACGTCATCGGCAACCCGGGCGTGGAGAAGACCGACTTCGAGCTCTGGTCGCTCGCCGTCTCCGCGATCAACGGCTGCGGCGCCTGCCTCGACTCGCACGAGCAGGTCGTGCGCAAGGGCGGCGTGGACCGGGAGACGGTCCAGGAGGCGTTCAAGATCGCCTCGGTCATCCAGGCCGTCGCCGCGACCCTGGACGCCGAAGAGGTCCTGGCCGGACTCTGATCCGGCCCGCGCGACGCGCGGAAAGGACGAAGGGCGCCCCGCCGTTCCCCGGTGGGGCGCCCTTCGCGCGTGCGTCCGCGGCAGCGAGGGCTCGAACGCCCGGACTCGGACGGGCTGTTCGCAACGTCCGGCTATTCGGCGGGCCGGTCGGGCGTCCGGGGCCCCTCGTCCTCCGGAGGCGTCCCCCCGGCCCCGGGAGCCCGCGCCGGCATCGTGCCCACCGGCACCCCGGCGACGCCGCCGCCCAGCGACGCCTGGGTGGCGGCCCGCCGTTCGGCGTGCCGGTAGAGATAGCCGACGACCGTGTTCGTGACGGCCACCAGCGGCACCGCCACCACCGCCCCGCCGATGCCCGCGATCAGCGAGCCCGCCGTGACGGCGAGCACCACGGCCAGCGGATGCACCCGGACCGCGCGGCCCAGGATGAACGGCTGCAGCACATGGCCCTCCAGCTGCTGCACCGCCAGCACCACCAGCAGCACCATGAAGGCGGTGAACACCCCGTTGGTGACGATGGCGATGACCACCGCGAGCGCGCCGGAGACCACCGCGCCCACCAAGGGGACGAACGCGCTGAGGAAGATGATGACGGCCAGCGGCACCGCCATCGGCACATCGAGGAAGTAGATCCCGAGACCGATGAAGATGGCGTCGATCATGGCCACCAGCACCGTGCCCCGCACATACGCGGTGAGGGTCAGCCAGGCGCGCGGTCCGGCACCCGCCACCCCGTCGCGCGCCGGAGCCGGTACCAGCTTCAGCAGCCACTCCCAGATCCTGCGGCCGTCGTAGAGCAGGAAGAGGGTGGAGAACATGGCGAGCAGCAGCCCGGAGATCACCTCGATGACGACGGTGACGCCCTCCAGGCCGGCGGAGGTGATGGCCTCGGTGTTGGTGCCGACCGCGTCGCTGAGGTTCTCGGCGATGTCGTTGATCTGGGCTTCGGTCACATGGAAGGGACTGTTGAGCAGCCACTCCTTCAACTCCTGGATACCGTCCTGGAGTTGTCCGGAGAGATTGTCGATGTTCTCCATGACCTGCCAGACCACGAACCAGCCCACCAGGCCCATGACGACGAAGCCGGTGATGAAGGTGACGGCCGTGGCGAGACCGCGTGGCAGGCCCCGTTTGCGGAGCCGGGCGACCGTCGGCTGGAGCAGCGCGGTGATCAGCAGGGCCACGACGAAGGAGAGCACCACCAGCCGCACGGTGCTGATGACCCGCATCAGCACCCAGAGCGTCCCGGCCAGCACCAGCAGCCGCCAGCCGACCTCGGCCGCCACCCGCATGCTCCAGGGCACGGCGGCCGCCGGCACGCGGTGTGCGGCGACGGCGGGCGCGTACGGGGGCGGGGGCGGCACCAGCAGGCTCTGCCCCACGGGGTTCCCGCCCCGCTCGCCCCCCGTCGTTCCGGCTGCCTCGAGGGCGGGAGCGCCGTGCGCGGCGGCCTCCTCCTCCCCGGCCTCGGCGGCGCGTTCCTCGGCGCGGGCCCGGCTTTCCTTCATCCGGGCGGCGATCTTCGTCAGCCCGGAACCCGCGTCCCCGAGCCAGTCAGACAGTTTCGACATATCACTCCCACTTCCCCCAGTCCCCCGAGGCAGTCGGAATGACGTTACACGCGTGCGGCCCCCGGCCCGTAGTGACGGGGGCCGGGGGCCGCACGCGCGAGGTGGACGGGGTACCCGCCCGTGAAGAATCCCTCTAGTACCAGTTGTTGGCCTGCCAGAACTCCCAGGCGCCGCACGGGCTGCCGTAGCGGTCGTTCATGTAGCCGAGGCCCCACTTGATCTGGGTGGCCGGGTTGGTCTGCCAGTCGGCTCCGGCGGAGGCCATCTTGCCGGCCGGCAGGGCCTGGACGAGACCGTAGGCGCCCGAGGAGGGGTTGGTGGCCCGGTAGTTCCAGCTGCTCTCGTGGTCCACGATGTTGCTGAAGCACTGGAACTGGTCGCCCGGGACCATCTGCCGCGCCATGGCCTGGACCTCGGCGACGGTGTACGAGCTCTTGACCCCGAAGTCGGACGCGTCGGCGCGGGCTTCGGAACGGGCGGCCTTGTTCTCGGCCTCCTCGCGCTGCTTGGCGAGCTTCTCCGCGGCCGCCTTCTCCGCTTCGGCCTTCTTGGCCGCCGCGTCCTTCGCCGCCTGCTTGCGTGCGGCTTCCTCAGCGGACTTCTGCGCCTCCGTCTCGGCAGCGAGGGACTGGGCGTCCGCCTGCTGGGTCAGGGAAGCGGTCTGCGCCTGGGCGTGATTCCCGGCGGGTATGTCTGCGAGGAGCGTCGCGTCGGCAGCGGTGGCCTCGACCGGTTCGGTCGAAGTCTGAGTGCCGCCCGAAGCCACACCGACGACGGCGCCGACGGTGGTGACCGCGGTGGCGGACGCCACGGCGAATCCCCGGACCGAAATCCGGCTCACACGGTTTCCTTCCAGCATCGCCCGCTTAGGTGACCTCGCGGGCGCAATCGTGCCCCTGGCACTGGCCTCCATTGTCCGGTCCCCGGGTGCGGGAGCCGGCTGGTCACGGGAGGCGCGGACCCGGTGCGTCCTCCCCGGGGGGAGTTCCGCGTGGTGCTCGGGCGGCGTAC
This sequence comes from Streptomyces sp. MNU89, assembly GCF_020982505.1. Taxonomy (NCBI): domain Bacteria; kingdom Bacillati; phylum Actinomycetota; class Actinomycetes; order Kitasatosporales; family Streptomycetaceae; genus Streptomyces; species Streptomyces sp. MNU89. Next base: position 2,714,070 of record NZ_JAJKLL010000001.1, read on the forward strand.
GGCGGCGCTCTTCAGTTCTGGCGGTGCGCACCGGGGCGGTGTGCTCCGCTTCCCGGTCCCGGCCCGAAGGCGTTCCCGGGGGATGGTGCTCGTGGTGCCGTACGCGGGGCCTGACAGAACCCACACCCTGCCGGACGGCGACGCGTTGAGGCAATTCCCCGTTGCGTGGGAAAGCTCACATCGTGTTTGCGCTCTCTTTTTATCGGAAAAGGAGGTGCGCCACGACGCCGCGGCGCTAAGCTCCTTGGCTCTTCGCGCGGCGTCGTGACGCATAGGGCGCAAGCGCCCTGAACTGCTCTCAGATGTGCGTCTCTTCGAGCATTTCGGTCACCAGGGCGGCAATCGGCGATCGTTCGGACCGGTTGAGGGTGATATGGGCGAAGAGCGGGTGCCCCTTCAGCTTCTCGACGACGGCGACCACGCCGTCGTACCGGCCCACCCGCAGATTGTCCCGCTGGGCCACGTCATGGGTCAGCACCACCCGGGAGTTGGCGCCGATCCTGGACAGCACGGTCAGCAGGACGTTGCGCTCCAGCGACTGCGCCTCGTCGACGATCACGAAGGCGTCGTGCAGCGAGCGTCCGCGGATGTGCGTCAGCGGCAGCACCTCCAGCATGCCCCGCTCCACCACCTCCTCGATCACATCGGCGGAGGTCACCGCGGAGAGGGTGTCGAAGACGGCCTGCGCCCAGGGCCCCATCTTCTCGGCCTCGGTGCCGGGCAGATAGCCCAACTCCTGCCCGCCCACCGCGTACAGCGGCCGGAAGACCATCACCTTGCGGTGCTGCCGGCGCTCCAGGACGGCCTCCAGACCCGCGCACAGTGCCAGCGCCGACTTGCCCGTACCGGCCCGGCCGCCCATCGAGACGATGCCGACCTCCTGGTCCAGCAGGATGTCGAGCGCGATGCGCTGCTCGGCGCTGCGGCCGTGGATGCCGAAGGCCTCCCGGTCGCCGCGGACCAGCCGGACCCGTCCGTCCGCGGTGACCCGGCCGAGCGCCTTGCCGCGCTCGGACTGGAGCACCAGGCCGGTGTGGACGGGCAGTTTCTCCGCTTCGGCCACATACGCGCTCTCGGCGGCGAAGAGTTCGTCCACCTCCTCCGGGGCCACGGCCAGCTCCGCCATGCCGGTCCAGCCGGAGTCGGTGATGGCGAGTTCGGCGCGGTACTCCTCCGCCAGCAGGCCGACCGAGGACGCCTTGATCCGCAGCGGCAGGTCCTTGGAGACGACCGTGACGTCGTACCCCTCGGCCTGCAGGTTCCTGGCCACCGCCAGGATGCGGGTGTCGTTGGACGCGAGTCCGCCGCCCGGGCCGAGGAAGGACGGCGGCAGTACGGAGGGGTCGGAGTGGTTCAACTCGACCCGCAGGGTTCCGCCCAGCTCTCCGATCGGGATGGGCGCGTCCAGACGGCCGTGGCGGATCCGGTACTCGTCCAGCAGGCGCAGGGCCTGCCGGGCGAAGTAACCGAGCTCCGGATGGTGCCGCTTGGCTTCGAGCTCCGACACCACGACCACGGGGAGCACGACTTCGTGCTCCTCGAAACGGCTCATGGCGGACGGATCGGCCAGCAGGACGCTGGTGTCGATGACATAGGTGCGCCGGTCGTTCGGGCGGCGCTTCGTGCTGGTCACCACGGGTGGACGAACCCCCTCGGATGAGGTCGGGGTGCGACGGCGTCGCGGGGGACTGGGCCGGTGCCGGCCGCGCTGCACGGGCCGGAGACCGGCCCTCCGCGGCTCCCGTCCACGGAAGGCCCGGCCGGAGCCGGTCGTTCCGCGCGGTCGTCCGTGTGCAAAGGGCCTCCCGGGCGGACGGCCTCCGAGCCGCCCGCTGCGTTCGACACCCGTGGACCGGGCGTCGATCTGGTGGTGATATTCCCTCGAAGGAGCGACGCCATGCCCCGATGCGCGTGTCGCCGGAGCGAACACCTCCTCCGCGCACCGGGAGAGTTGGTGCTGCGCCCTGATCTGGAAGCGGTGCACCGTCGCGGGGCTGCGCTGGGCGGTCTACGGCGGGACGGCCGTGACGGTGCTGCTGCTCCTCTTCTCCCCGGCCGTGTCGGGCGCCCCCGACACGCTCCTCCCCCACTCCGACTGGTGGCTGTTCCCGCTGCGCTCCCCGGGGGCGTTCAGCATCCCGGCCGGCTTCCTGCCGGCCTGGCTGGGCAGCCGGCTGGGCGAGCCCGGGGAGAGGGAGGACCCGTGGGCGACGGGGAGCCCGGGGCGGCCGGCGCGGCGCGGCGGTGAACGGCCGCTGCGGCAGCGGGTGTTCCGACCGGCGGCACAGAGGGCGGCACCGGTGCGCGGGCACCGGTGCCGCCCTCCGCCTGTCGGCCGGGAAGCGGCGGGGCGTCAGCCGCCGTACCGCCGGTGACGCGCCGCGTAGTCGCGCAGCGCGCGCAGGAAGTCCACCTTGCGGAACGCGGGCCAGAAGACCTCGCAGAAGTAGTACTCCGAGTGGGCGCTCTGCCAGAGCATGAAGCCGGAGAGCCGCTGCTCGCCGCTGGTGCGGATCACCAGGTCGGGGTCGGGCTGACCGCGGGTGTAGAGGTGCTGGGAGATGTGCTCGATGTCGAGCTTCTCCGCCAGCTCCGGGAGGGACGTGCCCCGCTCGGCCTCCGCGGTGAGGAGGGAGCGCACGGCGTCGGTGATCTCCTGACGGCCTCCGTAGCCGACGGCGACGTTGACGAGTATCCCCTCGATGTGGGCGGTGGCCTCCTCGGCCTCCTTGATCACGGTCTGCGTGCGGTGCGGCAGCAGGTCCATCGTGCCCACGTGGTGCACCCGCCAGCGGCCGTCGGCGGCGAGGTCGCGCACCGCGTCCTCGATGATGCCGAGCAGCGGGACGAGCTCCTTCTCCGGGCGGTCGAAGTTGTCCGTGGAGAGCAGCCAGAGCGTGACCACCTCGACGTCCGTCTCGGTGCACCAGCCCAGCAGTTCCCGGATCTTCCCGGCGCCGGCGCGGTGCCCCTGCTCGGCGGTGCCGCCGGAGGCGCGGGCCCAGCGCCGGTTGCCGTCCAGGATCACGCCGATGTGCTTGGGACCCCGGGCGGTGTCGAGCCGCCGTTCGACCCTGCGCGCGTAGAGCCCGTACACGAGTTCACGCACTGCCGCGTAGGGTCCGCGGCGCCGCCGCTCGGTCTCGCTCTGCCCCCCGGCATTACGCAGCATCGCCTTCTTCAGCCCCTCCGAGCAGTGCCAGCACCGAAACCAGCACATTACTGTGCCCACGGCCGAGCGGGCCAACCGTGTCCTGCGACAGCCGTGATAGGGAGGAGGACGTGACGCACTCCCTCCCCGGTTCCCCGCACCGCGCCGCCGACGGACGCTACGACTCCATGTCCTACCGCCGGACCGGCCGCAGCGGGCTCAAGCTCCCCGCGATCTCCCTCGGACTCTGGCACAACTTCGGCGACGACCGGAGCCTCGCCTCCCAGCAGGCGATCCTGCGCCGAGCCTTCGACCTCGGGATCACCCACTTCGACCTGGCCAACAACTACGGTCCGCCGGCCGGCGCGGCCGAGATCAACTTCGGCAGGCTCCTCGCCCGGGACTTCCGTCCGTACCGCGACGAACTGGTGCTCTCCACCAAGGCCGGCTACTTCATGCACCCCGGCCCGTACGGCGAGTGGGGCTCGCGGAAGTACCTGCTCTCCTCGCTGGACGCCTCGCTGCGCCGGATGGGTGTCGACTACGTCGACATCTTCTACTCGCACCGCTTCGACGCCTCCACCCCGCTGGAGGAGACGATGGGCGCCCTCGCCACCGCCGTACGGCAGGGCAAGGCGCTGTACGCCGGTGTCTCCTCGTACACCGCGGAGCAGACGCGGGAGGCCGCGCGGCTGCTGCGCTCCATGGGCGTCCCGGCACTGATCCACCAGCCGTCCTACTCCATGATCAATCGCTGGACGGAAGACGACGGACTGCTGGACACCCTGGAGGCTGAGGGCATGGGCTGCATCTCCTTCGCACCGCTCGCACAGGGGATGCTCACCGACAAGTACCTCGACGGCATCCCGGAGGGCTCGCGCGCCGCCCAGGGCAAGTCCCTCGACCCGGGCCTGCTCACGGACGACGTCGTGCGGCGGCTGCGCGGGCTGGACGCCATCGCGCGGCGGCGCGGCCAGTCGCTGGCCCAGCTCGCCCTGACCTGGGTGCTGCGGGACGAGCGGATGACGTCCGCGCTGATCGGGGCGTCGAGCGTGCGGCAGCTGGAGGCCAATGTGGCGGCGCTGGACGGGCCGGAGCTCACCGGGGAGGAGCTGGCGGAGATCGACACCTTCGCCGTGACCACACCGGGGGTCAACATCTGGGCGCTGCGGAGCTGAGGGACTGGTGGGCGGGGCTGGACGGGGCGCGGGGTGGGGCGCGGGCGCGCGGCTCGCCACTCGCTCCGGATCGCCCGGGCCCGTCCGCCGGGCACGGTGACATGCTCTCGCACCCCCCGCCGCGGACTCAGGTGCGCAGCCGCACCCCGAAACGGGTGCGCAGCCGGTGCAGCTCCCACACCGAGATGACGCTGACGGTGACCGGGCCTCCGAGCAGGGCCGCGAGCTGGGCCTGGAGCGGCCCGTTGTGCGGCATGCCGTCGGCGAGGACGCTGATGCCCGCCAGCGCCCACACCAGGGAGATCGTCAGGACGGCCGGCAGATAGGCGTGCACGGTCGCGGCGTTGAAGGCGTAGCGGGCCGTGTTCAGCAGCGCGAAGACCAGGAACGGCAGCATCCAGGCAAGGGCCGCGAGCCCCGCCAGTCCGGCGAGGATGTTCCAGGGCGACGCCACCTGCTCCGTCACCCAGAAGATCCCGACGAGGGCGGAGACGCAGACCAGGTAGGAGCCGAAGAACCAGCCGACGGTCTTCGCCGGCAGCCACAGCCGGGAGCGCAGCACCGGCCGGTAGCGCGGCGGGGCCTGCCGGATGAACAGGGTGACCACCAGCGGCCCGAGCAGGACGAGCAGCAGAGGCGCCGTCACGAGCCGGAACACGCCGTCGTCGAGCAGCTCGCTCCAGCCGCCGTCGGTCCCGTAGGCGTGGACCAGGACGACCGTCGAGACGGCACCCGCCGCGGTGCGCCACAGCTGGGCCTGGCGCACGGTGGGGTCCTCGACGCGGCCGGGGCCCGGCCGGTTGAAGAGCGCGTCCGCCCAGGCACGCCCCGTGCGCAGCGCCCCCAGGGACAGCCGGAAGCGCGCCCGGGGCGGCGGGAGCGGTAACGGCGGAGGCGGCACCACGGGCACACCGGGGCGGGCCCGGGGCCGGGGCGTACGGGTGGCCCGGCGGCGGAGCGTACGGGCCCGCGCCCGGCATCGGGGCACCGGAGGGCGGCGGCCCCCAGGGATGTCCCTGCTGCGGTCCGTACGGATTGCCCTGCCCGGGCGCGGGCGGCGGCCCCCATCCCCCGTTCGACACACTTCCCCCGTCTCGTCCACGGCGCTGCCGCGCACGGTCGTCGACGGGGGAATTCTACGAAGCGGGGGCGGGCGCCGTGCGGGAAAAAGAGAAGCGGGCCGGTCCGTGGGGGGATACGGACCGGCCCGAGGGGGGGTTTCCACCATAGCCCGTGGAACGGGGTGATCCGCGCACCGAAGGGGCGCTCGGCGCATCGGCGGACGGGAGCGCCGATACCCGGCAAAGGGGAGCGAACCCCGCGTCATGGCCGTTCGCGCCGGTCAGGACCGGGCCAGACCGCCCAGCAGCAGCCCCAGAAAAGTGCCCCACATCATGAAGGGGCCGAAGGGAAGAGCCGTTTTCCGCCCGGCGCGTCGCAGCACCACCAGAGCCGCTCCGTATACCGCCCCGAACAGGAATCCGGCGAACGCGCCGGCGAACAGCACGCCCCAGCCGTACCACCCGAGGGCGACCCCCGCGGTCAGCGCCAGCTTGACGTCACCGAAGCCCATGCCGGCCGGGTGGATCAGGAACAACACCAGATACGCGCCGCCGAGCGCCGCGCCGCCCAGCAGCGCACCGGTCCAGGAGCCGCCGGACCCGGGCAGCAGCGTGGCCCCGCCCAGCAGGGCGGCGGTGGCGGCGGGCAGCGTCAGGGTGAGCACGTCCGGCAAGCGGTGCACGGCCGCGTCGACATAGCCGAGGACGAGCGCGAACGGCACCAGCAGCAGCCACACGGCCAGTTCGGGCCGCGCCCCGGTGGCCACGGCGAGCCCGCCGCACGCGAGCGCGGAGAGCAGGGCCGCGCCGGCGGAACGCGGGCCGAACCATGGACCGGGCCGGGCCGGGGCCCCGTCCGGGCCCGGCTCCGGGGACGTACCGGTGGGGAGGGTGCGCCCGGGGGCGCGGGCGCCGACAGCGCCCCGGCGGGCGGCACCGCACCGCTCCGGTCACCGGCCGCGCAGAGCGTGCAGCGGCCGAGGCCCGCCCAGCCCCGCGCCGGACCGGTCAGCGGATGCCCGCCGGGGCAGCCGGCCCGCCAGGGGTCCCCGGCTTCAACGGCCAGCCGGTAGGCCGCACGGGGGACCAGCAGTCCGGCGGCGGCGCCGTACAGGGCGGCGAGAACGGTCAGCGGCAGGGACACGTCCCGACTGTACGGACCGCGGTGGGGCGGGTCATGGGCCCGTGGGCCCACACGGAGCGGACTGCGGGCTTCGGGCCGGACGGGCGGGACCGGACGGACCGGCGGGACCGGACGGACCGGCCTCCTCCGGGTCTTCGGTATCCGGGCTCTGGTAGAACGCGAGAAGCGTCGCCGGGCCGGACGCCCGGGAGGCGCACAGGGCGGTTGAGGGCTCGCCGAAGGGCTTGAGGGCAGGGAGGAGCGGGCCGGACTGCCGACCGTCGCACCTCTGTACGTCCAGCAACGAGCAACCGGCGACCGGCGACCGGCGAGGAGACAGTGGCATGGAACACCTGCGCGACGGCACCACCGTCCTGACCGTCACCCCGCCGGCCACCGCAGATGACGCCGGCTCCGATGACGCCGGCACCGCGGGCCACGGCACCGCGGTCGCCTGTACCGCTGCCGGGGGCCGTGCCGGTACGGACACCGGACCGCGGCCGGCCGGCCGGGCCGTCCCCCTGGAGGTCGCCGCCTCCCTGCGGGCCCGTACTCGAGGTCTGCTGGGCCGGGACGGCATCGACGGGGCGATCCTGCTGACCCCGGCGAACAGCGTGCACACGTTCCGGATGCGCTTCCCGATCGACGTCGCCTATCTGAGCCGGGACTTCCGGGTACTCGCCGTCCGCACCATGCGCCCGGGGCGGCTGGGCCTGCCCCGCTTCCGTGCCCGCCATGTCCTGGAGGCGGAGGCGGGTGCGATGCGGGAGTGGGGGCTGGTCCGGGGCGGACGGGTTCGCATCGGCTGACGAGGACAGGGGCGGGGTGCCGGTGCGGCCGGCGGGCGGGCGGGCGACGTGAGGACCGCGTCCGGGAGGGTCTGCCCCTCTTCCCCTCTTCCCGTCCAACCCTCGCCGGCTCACTCTCCGCCGGACTGCCCCCGCTCCGGTTCCCGTCCGGTGGGCCTCCGGCCCGCCAGGAAATCCTCGAAGGTGATCCGGCCGAGGGTGTTTCCGTCCTCTCCGGCCACCACCAGATTGGCTCCCGCGCGCAGTTCCCGCCCCGCCTTCCCGGGCAGTGGCAGTGGCAGCACGGCCCGCCGCCGGCCGGTGGCCCGCAGCCAGGCGCGGGTGAGGTCCGTGTGCGCACGTGCCTCCGGCCCGCCCAGGTCGGGGACCCGGCCGGCCGGGAAGCCGTCCGCCAGTTCGACAAGGTGCCCGGCCACTTCCGTCACGTCGACGGGCTGGAAACGCACCCCGGCGAGGGCCGCCAGCACGGGCAGCCGGCGCTGCGCGGAGGCGATGCGGGCCATCAGGTCGTGGAACTGCGTGGCGCGCAGGATCGTCCACGGCACCTGCGAGGACTCGATGATCCGTTCGGCCTCCAGCTTGGCCCGGTAGTAGCCGAGCGGAATCCGGTCGATGCCCACGATGGAGACGTGGACGAGATGCGGGCTGCCGTCCGGCTGCCGGGCCACCGCGTCCGTCAGCCGCCGGGTGGCCTCGACGTCCCCGCGTCCGAGCGTCGTGGCGCAGTGGATGACGACGTCCGCCCCGGTGACCGCCGCGTCGATGCCCTCGCCGCTGCGCAGATCGCCGGTGGCCCAGTCGTACGGCCGGTCGTCGGCTGCGGAACGGGACCGTCTGCTCAGCACGCGTACCGCGGGACGGCCGTCGGGGAGCCGCGCGCCGGCGGGCGCGGCGTCCAGGAGCCGCTGGACGACGGCCCGGCCGAGCGTGCCGGTGCCACCGGTCACGAGTACGGATTGCTCCACCACCACGCGCCTCCTCCGCGGGACGGCAGGGCGCCGCCCCCTCCCCGGCATGATGCCCGCACGCGCGGGGAGCGCCCAGACCGCGGCGCACCCGGCGCCCGTGGCGTGCGAGGGCGCGCGCGAGAAGTGGGGGAAGTCGGTCGTGCTTGAACGGACCGGAGCGGCGCCTGTCGCGGAGGGGGCAGGACGCCGAGATGTCCGCCGGCTCAATGCGGGGTGGTGGCAGGCCCTGGGAAGACGGTCAATCGGTGCTGCTGTCGGTGCGGGGGAAGGAGACCTCGACGCGGCGGTTCTTCTTGCGGCCTTCTTCGGTGGAGTTGTCCGCGATCGGGAACTGCTCGCCGTAGCCGCGGATGTCGAAGGCGACGCCGGAGTCGAGATCCTTGGCGAGCTGCTTGTGGACGGCGTTGGCGCGCTTCTTGGACAGGACGTCGCCATGGGCCGAGGAGCCGAGATTGTCCGTGAAGCCGAAGACCTGGACCCGCTTGGCGTCCTGCTTCTTGATCTCCTCCGCGATGGTGGCGATCCGCGCGTTCGCCTTGCCGTCGAGTTTGGCGCTGTCCCTGCCGAAGAGCACCTCGGCCTGAAGGGCGAAGGTGACGTCGGCGTTGGTGTCCTCGCGGCGCTCCTCGCCACCGAGGTCTTCCACCACGGACTTGATGTCGAGCACTTTGGCGTCGGCGAGCTGGGCCCCGGCCACCATCTTGAGATCCGGGTCGTCGGCGTCGATCTCGACGGGCGGGGACGGAGTGATCGCCGAACCGGGACCGCCGGGCGCTCCGGGCCCCTCGTCGGCGCGGGCACCGCCGGCCGTGTGCACGCCGAGGGCGGAGAGGGCGAGGGCCATGACGACGGCGGTGGGGGCCATCAGGGTGCGGGGCAGGGGCTTGGGGTGAGGACGAGTCGAGGTCATGGCGGACTCACTCGGTGATCTCTACGGTGGCGGAGTCGAACGTGGGCAGGGAGAACTCCACCTCGGTGGTGCCTTCGGGCGGGGCGGGGAACTGCATGAAAACGGGGATTTCCTCACCTGGTTCGACCTTGGTGATGCCTGTCGTGCAGAGGCAGCGCCCTTCGGTGTCCCGGAGCACGTAGTAGCGCTTCTTACCCTTCTGGTCGACGAGAGCGGCACCGCCCAGCGAGTACCCGTTGGATACGAGTTCCTTCTCGTTGCCACGCCATGCAGGCGTGTCGAAGTACCCCTTCTTGCCCGTGTTCTTCACGGCTCCATTCACCGTGACGAACCCGCCGGTATCCCGGTTCACGGAGTGAATGAACAACTGCATCCCGTTCTCACCCCCCAGTTCGGCGATGGGCTCGGTCGTCTTGGAGTCCTCGGACCCTTCTCCTTCCGCCTCGGACGTCGGCTTGTCCGCAGAGGCCGATCGCTCGGAAGGATTCCCTTCGGGCTGTCCCCCATCGCCACCGCCGCAACCGGCCACGGCGAGGGCAAAGCCCGCCGCGAGCGCTACTGCGGCGGCTCCTCTTCGGGCCTTCGCTGTGTGCCGAATGCTCATGAAGTGCGTTCCTTTACTGGTGTGGTCCGTGCTCATTCGGTCAGATAGACGGAAAACAGATCCGCTGCTTCCGGCAGCACGTCCGAATCATCCAGATCAGCCGGATCAATGATCCAGTCCTTGCCGTCGCAGGAGAACTCGATGGAGTCCGTGTCGCCGGTTTCGACGCGGCAGCGCGGCTCAACGGCCGCTGTCGCGTCCGCTTCTCCGCGCGTCCCCTCCGTACCGGGCACGATGGTCTTCCCGATGGAGGAGTCGGTGCGGACCGCTACCGTGCACTCTTCCTCGGAGCACTGACACGGGTTGACGCTGGAGCTGTTCCTGGCCGCGAAGTCGGCCGCTTGGGCGCAGGCGGCACCCTCGTCCACGCCCGTGAGGCCGCTGCCACCGAGCCAGTCCTCCCACGCGTCCTCCGCCTCGACGGCATCCAGGAAACCGTCGTACATCTGATCGCGGACGTCTTGGGCCGCGGCCAGCGCGGCTGCGTCCGCCGCCGTCTGGGCGCCATTGCGTATGGCGGCGGCCTGGCCGACCGCGAAGTAGGCGAAAGCAAGAAAGAGCAGGCCCGCCACCACCGTGATGTAGATGGGGAAGGCCTGCCCTGCATCGCCCCGCAGACGGTGGCGACTCAACCGGAGTTGATGCTGGAAATCGCTTCCATGATCCTGCTGAGAATCGCACTGCCGATCCCCGAGCCCGCGATGGCTCCGATGATCAGTACGACCACCAGGATGATGCCCAGGTATTCGAGTGCCGTCTGCCCCCGGTCCGCGCTTCCCGTCCTCGCCGTTCGGGCGGTGAGGGATTCGATCGCGGTGTTCCGCCAGCCGTGCACGCGGATCCTGGTGTCGGCCGCGGCCTTCGCCAAGGTCTTGTTCGACATGGGACTGTCCTCCCGTGCTGGCCGGTCGCGCCTCGACCGACGCATAGGTCTCCGCCGGACCGTACGGCGCCGTGCCCGGGTCGGGCGAGGGCCCGTGGGCCCACATGCGGGCCCAGAGCGCGGGGTTCGATCCCGCGGCGGGAAGAGGCCGTAACCGCGTGCGCGGGTGCCGGGGGTCCCGGTGCGGAATGGGCATCGTCCGTGTCCCCCGTTCAGCCATGGCCGCCCCCGGCCGGTCCCCGTTCCCGTCGTCCTACGCCGAGCCAGGTCAGTATGGCTTCGGAGCGGCTGGTCGAGGAGAGTTTCGCGAAGATCCGGTTGATGTGGTTCTTGACGGTCTTCTCGCTGATGAAACAGGTGGCCGCGATGTCGCGGTTGCTGAGGCCCGAAGCGATCAGGTCCATCACTTCCGCCTCCCGGTGGCTCAGTCCGAACTCGTCCCGCGGTCCCCGCCGTTGGGGTCGCCCGACCAACGACTGTCCCATAAATAGTTGCGCTTGCGAAGAGGGTTGTTGACGTTCGGCCGGTTCCGTCCAGGCTCCGCCTCGGCCTTGCAGGGAGTATGGGCGGAATGAGGACGGATTCAAGTGTGCAGAAGCATCGGTTTTGTGTTTGCCGATGGAGGGGTCCATGCGGTTCCGGGAGGCCGCCGCCCGGCCCTGCGCGCGGAGGCGTCCGGCCGCCGTGCGCCGGCTCCGCCCGGACCGGCTGCCGGGTGCCGGGTCGGGGCGGCTTCCCGGCGGCCGGGGGCGTTCCCGGCGCAGATGGGCCACCAGGGCGTTCACGGCGGTCGTGGTCATCGGGGAGTGGCCGGCGCGGATGTCCCGTACGGCGGCGACCAGTCCGTCGGCGGTGAACTCACCGTGCACGAGATAGCCGCCCGCGCCCAGCCGCAGGCACTCGCGGACGGTTTCGCTCTCCCGGCTGTAGGTGAGCATCAGCACCGGCGCGACCGGCACGAGATGCGGCAGCGCGTCGATGCCGTCGGCCCCCGGCATCCGCACGTCCAGCAGCACCACGTCCGGGCGGTGTTCGCGGGCCGCGCGCAGGGCCTGGTCGCCGTCCGCCGCCTGGGCGACGACCCGGATGTCGTCCCGGCCGTCGAGCAGGGCGGCCAGTCCGGCCCGTACCACCGGGTTGTCGTCGGCGACGACGACCCTCAGCAGTGCTGCGGGGCGGTCAGGGACCGGCGAGTTCGCGGCCGGGTGATCTTCCGGCATGGCCGGGCCTCCTCTCGGTATGCGGGGATACCGGGCCTCCTCGGCCCGGCGGCTGTTCGGGGACGCCGTCCAGCAGCGGGCCCGGCTCGGCGGCGGGACGCTCCTGGACGGGGACGGGGACGGGGACGGGCCCGGCGGCGCGGCCGGGGGCGGGAGGTGGCGGTGCGGTCTGCGATATCGGCACCGCTTCCAGCGGGAGTTCGAGCCGGACTTCCGTGCCGGTCCCCGGGGTCCGCTGCCGATACGGAGCCGCGCGCCGATACCGGCCGCCCGCTCGGCCATGCCCAGCAGCCCGAAGTGGCCGTCGCGGCAGAGGGTTTCCAGGTCGGTACCGGGACACAGGCCCCGGCCGTCGTCGAGGACCCCGAGGTGGAGGGTGCGGACGGTTCGTCCGCCGCCGGGCCCCGGGTTCTCCGGGGCGGGGCTCTCCGTGATGCCTGCCTCCACCGTGACCCGTTCGGCGTGCGCGTGGCGCCCCGCGTTCTCCAGGGCCTCGGCGGTGATCGTCAGCAACTCCCGGGCCACGGCGGGCGGCAGGGCGGGCAGCGGGGCTCCGTCCGCCACCCGGACGTCGGCCGGTATACCGGTGCTCCGGGACCAGTCGGCCGTACGGGCGGCCAGTTCCCGGCCGAGAGGGATGTCCCCGGACTCCCCCGGGTTCCGGCCCGGGTCCGCGCCGTCCGGGGCGCGGCGCAGATCGGACAGGAGTTCGCGGGACTCGGCGGCAGCGCACCGGGCGGCGTGGGCCACCAGTTCCGCGCGCTCCCGCACCGTCCCCGGGTCCGTACGGTCCACCGAGGCGGCCAGGCCCTCCGCAGCCAGGGCCAGGCCATGCAGGGTCTTGGCGACCGAGTCGTGCATCTCCCGTGCCAGGCGGGCCCGTTCGCCGCAGACGGCCTCCGCGGCGGCCAGCCGGGCTCGGGTCTCGGCGAGGGCACGGCCCGCCGCACCGAAGCGGAGCAGCAGGTTCCGCAGGACCACTCCGGCGGCACCGGCGATGACGCAGAAACCGGGGAGGACCAGGCGTGAGGCCAGTCCGCCGCCCAGATAGGGGTTGGCGCCGTACGCGGCCGCGAGGACGAGGATCTGGAGTCCGGCGAAGACACCGGCGCCGCGCCAGCCGTAGCAGAGCCCGGCCAGCAGCGGGGTGCAGACGGTGACGTAGCCGAGGGTGGACTCGGGGGTCGCGGTCAGGAGCAGCAGTGCGCCGAACAGCAGATCGATGCCCAGCAGCGCGGGGTGCCGGAGCAGCAGCGGGCCGAAGCGCTCCCAGTCGCGGAAGAGAACGTACGAGCCCATGAAGGTGCACACGACGGCCGAGCCGATGAGCCAGGTCGCGGGACCGGGTGCGGTGCGGTGGAGGGCGAAGGGGGTGCCGAGAGCGATCATGGCGAGGCGGAAACCGAACACATGACGGGCCAGTGCCTGGAGGGCGTTGAGCTGGAGGCGGAGACCCTGTTCGTCGTCGGCCACGGGGACATGGGCCGTCGTCGCGCGCCCGTCCTCCCCCGGTACGGGCTCCGCGGGCCGCCCGGCGGCCGCGCCGGTGCCCGCGCCCGTGCCCGGCGGCGCGGACCGGGTCGCCGGCCCGGGGTTCCCGGAGAGTGACGGCCGGACGGCTCCCTCAGGGCCCGGTGGCCCCGCGACCTCCGGCGCGCGCCTCGCCGTACCGGGTGCACCGCCCGTGCCGGCCGGTCCCGCCGTACGGGGCGCCGCCGCCGTACCGGGCTCCGCCGGTGCCGTGCCGGCCGCCGGCAGGGGTCCCGCCGCGCGCGTCCCCGTCGCGGTCCGTTCCCGTCCCATCGCTTTCACCTCCTCCTCCCCCGTCCTTCTCTCCGTGTCCTTCTTTCCGTGTCCTTCTCTCCCCCGCCGGTCAGCCCGTGATGGCGCCGAAGTCGACCCCCGAGCCGAAGACGAAGCCCGCCACCAGCAGGATGAGCGTCCCCGGGAGCATGAACGTGGTGACGGCGAGCGTGGCCTTGGGGACGGCCCGGGCGGCGCGGCGGCGGGCGTTCTGGGCGTCGGTTCGGCGCATGTCGTCGGCGATCTGGATGAGTGTGTCGACGATGGGCGCCCCCAGTTCCTCGCCCTGCTGCAGCGCGGTGACGAACATGGCGACCTGGTCGCTGTCGTTGCGGCGGCGCAGTTCGTCGAACGCCTCGCGCCTGCTGACGCCCATGTCCATCCGGCGCAGAGCGATCCGCAGTTCGTCCGACCAGGGGCCCCGGTATTTCTCGGAGACCCGTTCGAGCGCCTGCCGGAAGCCGAGTCCGGCGCTGACGACGACGGCGAGGACGTCGAGGAAGTCGGGGAGCGTCCGTTCGATGTCGGCCTTGCGCTGCTGGACCGCGGCCCAGATGCCGACCTCGACCCAGAAGAGGCCGAAGAGGACGAGCAGCGCCGCGATGACGAACTGTCCGCGCAGCAGCATCGCCAGCGCCCCGGCGAAGCCGAGGAAGCCGTAGACGGCGCGGCGCGCGGCGTAGCGGTCGAGGGTGAGGCCGCCGGGGTTGCCGGCCCGGTCGATCCGGCGGCGCACCGCGTCGGCGCGCCGGGGCCCCATCATGCGCAGCACCAGGGGCGCGTAGCGCATGCCGAGCCGGTCGACGGCGGAGCCGACGGCGGTGGTGCGGGTGGCGCCCACCTCCAGGGCCACCTTGAGGTCGCCGGGCAGCTCGGCCTCGCGGCGGTAGAGCGCGATGCCGTAGCCGATGCCGGCGGCGCTCAGGGCGGCGACGGAGGCGAGCAGCAGAGCGGTCATCGGTGGTCGTCCTCCTCTCGCGGTTCCGGGGCGGGGGCCGCGGCCGGGGTCTCCGTCATGGTCGTCACGGTCCTCAGACGTCGATCTTGGACATGCGGCGGATCAGCACGAACCCCAGCGCGTACAGGCCCAGGCTGACGATCACCGCGGCCTGCCCGTAGAAGGAGTCGGTCATCCGTTCCAGCGCCCCCGGCATCACGCGGTCCAGCAGCAGCAGCGCACCGAGGCCGAAGGCCGGGACGGCGTAGGCGGTGACGGTGATCTGGGAGAGCTGGGTGCGGACCTCGCGCCGGGTCTCCTTCCGTTCCTCCAGGGTCTTGGTGAGATTGCGCAGCGAAGCGACGACGGTGCCGCCGGCCCGGTTGGAGAGGATCAGGGTGGTGACGAGGACGGAGAGCTCCCGGGAGGGCAGCCGTTCGGCCAGTTCCCCGAGCGCGTCGTCGATCGAGTGTCCGACGCCCAGCTTGTCGGCGACCCGCGCGAGTTCCTCCCCGGCCGGTGCCTCCAGTTCCTCGGCGGCCATGGCGAGTGCGGTGCGGAGGGCCAGTCCGGCCTGGGTGGCGTTGGCCAGGACCCGGGCGAGTTCCGGCAGTTGGTTGATGAACTTCTCGTTCCGCCGGGCGCTCTGCCAGCTGAGGAAGGCGCGGGCGGCCCAGAGGCCGATGAGGCCCGCCACAGGGCCGAAGAAGGCGGCGAGCAGGGAAGCCGCGATCAGCCAGAGGGCGGCGATCCCCCCGGCCACGCAGACGAAGAACTCACCCGGGGTGACGTCCAGCCCGGTGGCCGCCAGCCGCCGTTCCAGCCGGTTGCCGAAGCGGGTCCGCCGCAGCTTCCGGTCGACGGTGCCGAAGCGGCGCTCCCGGCCGCCGACCGCGGGCGGCTTGCCCGGCGAGGTGAGCCGGTCGATGAGGTCACGGCGCTGCGCCCGGCCGGCCGCGTAGGCGTGCACACCGGCGACGCCCAGCACGCAGCACAGCAGGGCGGCGCCGAGCGTCAGCAGCGGAAGATTGGCCTCCAGGTTCATGGCGGTCAGCTCGCCTCCCGGATCGTGAGCTGGTCCTCGGAGGCGGCGATCCCGTAGCCGGGCGGCACCGGCTCGCCCGCCAGATGGAGCCGGTCCGCGACGCGGCGGGGCAGCGGGAAGTGGCCGAAGGTGCCGCGCACCACCCGGTCGGCGCCCACGGGCCGGGGCTCGAAGCGTGCGACGGTGGCGATCCGGTACGTCTCCCGGCCGTGCGAGGAGAGCAGGACGATCTCGCCGACCTTGCGGCTGCCGTCGGCGTGCCGGGAGAGCTGGACGATGCAGTCGACCGCGCTGTTGATCTGGTCCCGGAGCGCCTCGTAGGGGATCTTCACCTCGGACATGGAGGCCAGGGTCTGCAGCCGCATCAGGGCGTCCTCGGCGCTGTTGGCGTGCACGGTGGCCAGGGAGCCGTCGTGGCCGGTGGACATGGCCTGGAGCATGTCGAGGGTCTCGCCGCCGCGGACCTCGCCGACGATGATCCGGTCCGGGCGCATGCGGAGGGAGTTGCGCACCAGGTCGCGGATGGTGATCCGGCCCTTGCCCTCGACGTTGGGCGGGCGGGTCTCCAGCCGGATGACGTGGGACTGCTGGAGCTGGAGTTCGGCCGCGTCCTCGACGGTGATGATGCGTTCGCCCTCCGGGATGAGGCCGGAGAGGGCGTTGAGGAGGGTGGTCTTCCCGGAGCCGGTGGCGCCGGAGACGATCACGTTGAACTTGGCCCGGACCAGACCGGAGAGGAGCATCATCATCCGCTCGTCGAGGGTGCCGAGGTCGATCAGCTCCTGGAGCCGGTAGGCGCGCGGGAAGCGGCGGATGGTGAGGGTGGCGCCGCTGAGGGAGAGCGGCGGGATGATGACGTTGACGCGCTCGCCGGAGGGGAGGCGGGCGTCGACCATCGGATTGGCCTCGTCCACGCGGCGGTTGACGGTGGAGACGATGCGTTCGATGGTCTGCATCAGCTGCTCGTGCGAGGCGAAGCGCACCGGCACCCGTTCGACCCGGCCGGCGCGTTCGACGTAGACCTGGTCGGGGCCGTTGACCATGATCTCGGTGACGGACGGGTCTTCGAGCAGCGGTTCGAGCACGCCGAGGCCGAGGGCCTCGTCCACCACGCGCCGGATGAGCTGGGCCCGTTCGGAGGTGGAGAGGACCGGGCCTTCCCGGCTGATGATGTGCCCGAGGACGCGTTCGAGGCGGGCCCGGCGCTCGGCGGCGGCCAGCGCGGACATCTCGGCGAGGTCGATCTCCTCCAGCAGCTTGGCGCGGTAGACGGCGACGAGGTGCCCGTCCTCGCGGGTGCCGCCGTTGTCCTCGGGTGAGGTGACGCGCGCCCTCAGGCTCATGGTGTGCTCCTCGTCGTCCGTGCCGTGCTGGTCCGTGCGGTGCCGGTCCGTGCGGTGCCGCGGCCGTTGGGGCGCTCCGGGGCGCCGTGCGGGCGGTCAGTCGCGGGGCATGGTGGCCCTCTTGGTGACGGTGCCGAAGTCGCCCACCCCGGGGATGAGCGAGGGGATGGTGACGGTGGCGGTGGCGATGGCCTCCTCGTCGCCGCCGCCGATGCCGATGCTGGTGCCGTCGGCGAGCCAGCTGCTGACCGCGGCCCGTCCGGCCGCCGCCGGGTCGGCGTCGGCCTCCTCGTAGGAGGCGGTGCGGGCGGCGGCCCGGGCGGCCGTGCCGGCCTGGGAGACCGTGTGGGCGACCACGCCGAGCTGGATCGCGGCGAACGCCACCAGCAGCAGGACGGGGACGAAGCCGATGAACTCCACGGCCACCTGGCCGCGTTCGCGTGCTGCGCCGCGGACGGTCCGGGCCCGCCCCGCGACCGCGTCCGCCGCCGCGCCGTTCTCCGCGGCGCTGTCCGTCGCCGCCGCACCGTCCATCGCCATCGTCATGGCCTGCCCTCCTCCGCCGCGCCGGCGCTGCCGTTCACGGTGACCGGGAAGGCCACCGCGCCCGGGAAGAGCACCGGCACCTCCAGCCCGACATCGGCCTTCCACAGCCCGTCCTCGCGCACACAGCTCACGGACGCGCCGCTCCGCCACGCCCCCGGCAGGTCCTCCACCGCGGCCGTCTCGCACGCCCCCGCGCTCTGGGCGGCGGTGGCGGTGCGCGCCCCCTGGTCGGCCGCGTGGCCGGCGAGCGAGTAGGTGTAGCCGAGCAGCGCGCACTGCCAGCACAGGATCAGCACCACGGCCAGCAGCGGCACCATGCCGAGGAACTCCACCGCGACCTGCCCGCTGTCGCCGCCCCGGCCGCCCGGCCGCCCTTCGGCCCGCCCCGCCGGCGCCGCAGGCTCAGCGCGCCCCGGTCGCCGTACTTCTCGACCGCCCGCCCCGCGCGCCCCGGCCGGGCGTCCCCGTCCCCGCGGGATCGCCCGCCAGGCCGAGTTCGGCGGCGAGGGCCCACAGCGCCTGCTTGACGGAGGACCGGTGGTCGAGGTCCTGGAGGCGCCCGGCGTCCACGGCCGGCTGGAGTTCCTTGAAGCCGGCCGGCACGGCGGTCCGGGCGACCCGTGTGCCGGTGATCCGTTCGACCAGCGGCGGCTGGATCTCGGTGGCGCGCGTATGCCGGTTGACGAGCGTCAGGGTCTCCTCGGCCTTGCGGATCTGGAGCCGGTCCCAGAGCCGTACCAGGCGTTTGGCGGCGCGGACCGCGACCACGTCCGGGGTGGTGACCATCAGCGCGGTGTCGGACATCTCGACGGCGGCCGCGTTGGCCCCGTTCATCTGGGTGCCGCAGTCGATGACGACGACCTCGTAGCGGGTCCGCAGCGAGCTGACGATCTGCCGGGCCGCCCGGTCGGTGACCTCCTCGCCCCGCTCGCCGTCCGCCGGGGCGAGCAGCAGCCCCAGACCGGTCGCGTGGTCGCAGACCGCGTCCTGGAGGACGCGCGGCGAGATGTCGTTGATCTGCGCCAGGTCCACCACCGAGCGCCGGAACTGCACATCGAGGTAGGAGGCGATGTCGCCGGACTGGAGGTCCATGTCGACCAGCGCGGTGCTCCGCCCGGAGGCGCGGGCCGCCAGCGCCAGCTGCACGGCCGTGACGGTCGTCCCGACACCGCCCTTGGCGCCGGTGACGCTGACGACGGTGCCGCCGGGCCCGCCGGGCGTCTCCGGACCGGCCCCCAGATGGCGCCGGACCCCGGCGGCCCACTGGGCGGCGCCCTGCACCCGGGCGGACAGCTCCTCGTAGTTCAGCGGCAGCGCGACGAGCCCCCGGGCGCCCGCGTCCATGGCGGCCTGGAAGAGCTGCGGCCCGGCGTCGGCCGAGACGAGCACCACCCCGACCGCCGGGAAGCGGAGCACGGTCTCCCGGACGAGGTCGAGGGCGGGCACCGGCCCGATCCGTTCGTGGACGACGACGACCTCGGGGAGTTCCCCGACCGATTCCCCCGCGAGCCGCGCGAGGGTGTCGAGGAGGGTGGTGGAGTCGGGGACGGGCGGTGCCGGTTCGGCGTCGGGGAGCTGGCTGAGCAGGGTGGTGAGGGAGCGGGCGGCCTCGGGGTCGCCCGCCGCGGGGAGGATTCTCGTGGTCATCCGTGCCTCACTTGTCCCCGTCGAGGGTGTACGTGCGGTCGCGCGGGCGGATGGACTCGGTGCCGCCGGGCGCGACGAGGGCGAGCCGGACGTGGGAGGCGAAGGACTCGGCGTAGGCGACCCGCTGGGCGTCGAGAGTGCCGAGGGCGAAGGTGATCGGCACCGCCTCGGTGGTCTGCCCGCGCCGCCTGGCGTCGTCGTCGCGGTCGAAGGGGGTGAGTTCGCCGACGTCGATGACCTCGGCACCCTCGACGATCACCTTGGACTGCGGCTCGGCGTCCCCGTCCCGGCCGTCGAAGGTGGCGTAGATGTTGACCCGGGCGCCGGGGCGGATCTTGCCGGCCACCCCGGTGGCGGCGTCGATCATGATGGCGATCTCCTGTTCGCCCTCCTCCAGCGCCGGGCGTTCGACGATCATGTCGCGCTGGAGCAGCGAGCCCTTGCGGAGCGGGGTGAGCGCGATCTTGCCGGTGAGGTCGCGGAGATCGGTGACCGCGGTCTCCGGAAGCCAGCGCTCCGGCATGGTGATCTCGTCGAACTTGGCCGCGGACAGTTCCTCGTAGGGCTGTATGTCGGACTTGACCTCGTAGGCCGTGGTCTCCGGGCCGACCTTGGACCGTACGTCGCCGATCACCATCAGGACTCCGACGAAGGCACCGGCCGCGCAGAGGACGGAGAGCAGGAGCAGGATCACTCCGCGGCGCTGACGTGAGTTCATCGGCGTAGAACCTCGTTCGGGGACGTGTCCGGGGCGGACGGGGGCTGGAGCGGGCGGGCACGGGGCGGGTGGCTCCGGGCGGCCGGCTAGGTGGCGGCGCCGGAGGTGAGGGCCGCGCTCCCGGCGGCCACCGGGGAGCAGCAGAACGCACAGCGGTCGCCGATCAGTTCGAGACCGCACCAGCGGCACTCGGTGGTGCGGACCGAGGCGACGAGCTGGTAGAGGATCGACAGATCGGGGATGGCCGCGGCGAACTCGACGAGCCGGCCGCTGCCCCACCAGCGGGCGGAGTCGGCGGGCAGGGTGGCCTCCCGCACGCTGTGCACGCGCCAGGCGGGAACGAGGGTGCTGAACACCCAGTCGGACGGGGACTGGCCGCGGGCGACCACCAGTTCGGTGCCGTACTGGGGGCCGCCGGGGACCGTGCCACCCGGGGTGACGCGGGTGAGCCGCGGCTCCGGGCTCGCGAGGACGGCGAACTGGCTGCCGGGAACCCAGGACTTGGCGTGCTCCCGGAGGCCCACGGGCACATGGTCGAGACGGGAGACGGAGGAGAGCAGCGCGCCGGCGTGGACGTAGTGGGTGAGCAGCCGCGCGGCCGAGCCGAGGATGCCGGGGCTGAAGTCGCAGAGCGAGAGACGGCGCAGCTGGTGGGCGAGGACGGCCACGGCCAGCGGGGGTAACTCCAGGCGGAGCAGGGCTATCCGGTCGCTCTCCAGGATGGAGCGCACGCCGTGCAGCCGGCGGTGGACGGCACCGGGCACCGAGGCCGGGTAGAGGACGATCAGATAGCCGTGGCTCTCGATCAGTCCGTAGGTCCGGGCGAGCGCGTCCTCCAGCGGCATCTCCGGCGCGAGGACGGTGGCGGGCGGCGTCTGCCGGTCGAGGGCCGGGAGAACGAGGTCGGGGGCGGTGACTGCTATCGCGGTGTGCACGTCAGGTTTCCCCGTTCACTCCGGCGGCCGGGCTGCGGACGCCGTGGACCAACCAACACTGCGCAGCGCAACTGCTTCGCTACTGTCACAGCACTTTATCCGTGTCGTCTGCATTGGAGAACAGTTCGCCGGTATCGGGGAATTCGATCTTCAACTGACACCGGGGCGTCTTCCGTCTCTTCTGTGGACGAACCGTCGGGCCCCTCCCCCGCCCCCCGCTCACCAGGGGAGTTCCCGGACCTGCTGGACGCAGAGCACGACGAAGAGCAGCCCCGCGGCGGCCAGCATGACGTTGCTGAGCGCGCCGTTGCGCCACTCGCGCGGGGTGCGGCCGGAGTTGAGCAGCCACAGCAGCGTCAGGGCGAGGAACGGCATGAAGAAGGCGCCCAGGACGCCGTAGACGATCACGAGCCCGAACGGCCGGTCGAGGAAGAGCAGGCTGATGGGCGGGAAGGTCAGCCAGAGCAGATAGGCCCGGAAGGGCAGCGACTTCTCCGCCGCTCCGGTGGCGAGTCCGGTGACGGCGGGGTCGGGCTTCCCGGTGACGCCCGTGCCGGCGGCCGTGCCCGCGGCGGCCGTGTCGTCCGCCGGTGCGGCGGGCTCGGGGACGGGCGCGGGCGCCGCGGCACGGGCGGCCGCGCGGTCGGCAGCGCGGTCGCGGCGGATGCGCTCCACGAAGTCGGTGAACAGCAGGCTGACGCCGTGCCAGACGCCGATGAGCGAGGAGAAGGAGGCGGCGAAGAAGCCGATCAGGAAGAGCTTGGCGGTGGTGGCGCCGAAGCGTGCCTCCAGCACCTCGCCCAGGGCGAGCAGGCCCTTGTCGCCGCTCGCCAGCGCGATGTTGGCGGAGTGCAGCAGCTCCGCGCCGGTGATCAGCATCGCGATCACGAAGACGCCGGTCGTCACATAGGCGACGCGGTTGTCGAGCCGCATCACCTTCATCCAGCCGGGGCCGGTCCAGCCCTTGGCGTTGACCCAGTACCCGTACGCGGCCATGGTGATGGTGCCGCCGACGCCGCCGATCAGGCCGAGGGTGTACAGCAGCGAGCCGTCCGGCAGCGCGGGCACCAGCCCGGCGACGGCCGCGGGGACGTCCGGGCCGACCCGCAGCGCCACATACACGACCACCACGAACATCACGCCGACGAGCACGGTCATGGTCTTCTCGAAGACGGCGTAGTGGTTGAACCAGACGAACACCAGGCCGATCAGACCGGTGATCACCGCCCAGGTCTTGAGACCGAGGAAGTCCGGGAAGAGCGCGGCGAGCGGCAGGGCGCTGGAGGACATGGCGGTCGCGCCGTAGACGAAGCCCCAGATGACGACGTAGCCGGCGAAGTAGACGGTGGTCCACGAGCCGAGGCTGCGCCAGCCCTCGAACAGGGTCTGCCCGGTGGCCAGATGCCAGCGCCCGGCGGCCTCGGCGAGGGAGATCTTGACGACGCATCCGATGACGGCGGCCCACAGCAGGGTGTAGCCGAACCGGCTGCCCGCGATCAGGGTGGCGACGAGGTCACCGGCGCCGACGCCCGTCGCGGCGACGACGATGCCGGGGCCGATGTACCGCCAACTCGACCTGCGCGGCCGTCCGGTGACGGGCCCGGCGCTCTCCCCCGCCTCGTCCGTACGTGTCACTGGCCCGCCTCCGCGTCCGTACCGCCGCTGCCGTCACTGCCGTTGCCGTCGCCGCTGCACTGCCGCCGCCGCTGTCGTTGCCGTGCGCCGCTGCCGGCCGGCACGGGAGACCGGCCGGGGGGCGCGGGCGCACAAGAAGTGCCATTCCCCGCGGGCGTCCGCTCCACTCCCGCGCCGGCCCCGCTCCCCGCCCGCCCGCTCGCTCCCGCGGTGGCCCCCCCGCCGGTGCGCCTCCCGCCCGTCGGCGGGCCGTAACCCGTGCCCGCTAGGGTCCCGGCCATGAACACCACCTCTCCCGGCGAGGCCCCGGCCCTGCGGCGGCGGCTCGGGCTCTTCGACGCCGTCGTGATCGGTCTGGGCGCCATGGTGGGCGCGGGCATCTTCGCCGCGCTCGCGCCCGCCGCCGCGACGGCCGGCTCGGGGCTGCTGCCGGCGCTGGCGGTCGCGGCGGTCGTCGCGTACTGCAACGCCACGTCCTCCGCGCGGCTCGCGGCCCGCTACCCGGAGTCGGGCGGCACCTATGTCTACGGGCGGGAGCGGCTCGGCCCGTTCTGGGGCCATCTGGCCGGCTGGGGGTTCGTGGCGGGCAAGACGGCGTCCTGCGCGGCCATGGCTCTGACCGTGGGGGCGTACGCGTGGCCGGGGCACGACCGGGAGGTGGCGGTGGCGGCCGTGGTGGCGCTGACGGCCGTGAACTACCGGGGAGTCCAGAAGTCGGCCTGGCTGACCCGGGCGATCGTCGCGGTGGTGCTCGCCGTGCTGGCGGCCGTGGTGACGGCCGGGCTGACCTCGCCGGAGGCCGACGGAGCGCGGCTGGCGCTCGGCGGCGACGCCTCGCCGGCCGGGGTGCTGGGCGCGGCGGGGCTGCTGTTCTTCGCCTTCGCCGGATACGCGCGGATCGCCACGCTCGGCGAGGAGGTGCGCGATCCGGCGCGCACCATCCCGCGTGCGATCCCGCTGGCGCTCGGCATCACGCTCGCCGTGTACGCGGCCGTGGCCGTCGCGGCGCTCGCGGTGCTCGGCCCCGGCGGGCTGGCGGACGCCGGCGCGCCGCTCGCCGAGGCCGTGCGGGCGGCGGGCGTGCCGGAACTGGCGCCGGTGGTGCGCGCCGGCGCGGCCGTCGCGGCGCTGGGTTCGCTGCTCGCGCTGGTGCTCGGTGTCTCCCGGACGACGCTGGCCATGGCCCGGGACGGGCATCTGCCGTCGGTCCTGGCCGCCGTCCACCCGCGGTTCCGGGTGCCGCACCGGGCCGAACTGGCGGTCGGCGCGGTGGTCGCCGTGCTGGCGGCGACGGCGGATCTGCGCGGGGCGATCGGCTTCTCCTCGTTCGGGGTGCTCGTCTACTACGCGATCGCCAACGCCTCCGCCCGGACGCTGAGCCGGGAGGAGGGACGGCCGCCGCGCGCCGTCCCGGTCATCGGGCTGGCGGGCTGTGTGCTGCTCGCCGTCACGCTACCGCTGCCGTCGGTGGTCACGGGCGCCGCCGTGCTGGCGACGGGCGCGGTGCTGTACGGCGTGCGGCGGGGCGCACGGCGCGCGGACTGAGAGCCGCGGAACGCGGGCCCGCTGCCGCCGAACTCTCGGCCGTCTGTGCGAGATCGTCCGGCCGTCCGGGCGAGACCGCCCGGCCGGAACCGGCATGGCCTCTTCCGGTCGGCGCGGCACCATTGACCCGCCCATGCCAAGGCCCCAGCATGACGCAGCATGCGACTGCCATCACGCGGCCAACGGGTCACCGCCCTCGCCGCTCTTCTGACGCTCGCGCTGGCCGTTCCCCTGACCCAGGCCGGCACGACTCCCCCCACCGACCGTGCGGACGCGCTCACCAGCGTCGCGTCCGCCGAAGAGACCCCCCGTCAGTACGAGGTCGCGGGCCCCGCCACCGCGGCCCAGCGCACCCGCCTGCTCGCCACCGGCGCCTCCGTCGACGAGGTGCGCGACCACTCCGTCGTCGTCTCCGCGGACTCCCGGCAGGCTCGCGAGCTCCGCGCCCTCGGCTACACGCTGGAGCCGCTGCCCGCTCCCCCGTCCCGGCGGGCGGGCGAACAGAGCCTGCGCGCGGCGGACTTCCCGCCGGCCGACGCGAAGTACCACAACTACGCCGAGGCCGCGGCGGAGATCAACTCCCGTGTCGCCGCCCACCCGGACATCATGAGCAAGCGGGTGATCGGCAAGTCCCACGAGGGCCGCGACATCGTCGCCGTCAAGATCAGCGACAACGTGAGGACGGACGAGGACGAGCCCGAGGTCCTCTTCACCCACCACCAGCACGCCCGCGAGCACCTCACCGTCGAGATGGCGCTCTACCTCCTGCGCGAACTGGGCGAGGACTACGGCACCGACGCGCGCATCACCAAGGCGGTGAACGACCGGGAGATCTGGATCCTGCCGGACCTCAACCCGGACGGCGGCGAGTACGACATCGCCACCGGCTCCTACCGCTCGTGGCGCAAGAACCGGCAGCCCAACGCCGGCTCCTCGGCCGTCGGCACCGACATCAACCGCAACTGGCCCTACCAGTGGGGCTGCTGCGGCGGCTCCTCCGGCAGCACCTCCTCGGAGACCTACCGGGGCCCCTCGGCCGAGTCCACCCCCGAGGCGAAGACCGTCACCGACTTCGTCCGGAGCCGGGTCGTCGGCGGCAAGCAGCAGATCAAGGCCGGCATCGACTTCCACACCTACAGCGAGCTGGTGCTCTGGCCGTACGGCTACACCTACTCCGACACCGCGGGCGGCATGACCCGGGACGACCGCGACGCCTTCGCGGCCATCGGCCGGAAGATGGCCGCGAGCAACGGCTACACCCCGCAGCAGTCGAGCGATCTCTACATCACCGACGGCAGCGTCAACGACTGGATGTGGGGCGACCAGAGGATCTTCTCGTACACCTACGAGATGTATCCGTCCTCGGCCTCCGGCGGCGGCTTCTACCCGCCCGACGAGGTGATCGAGCGGGAGACCAGCCGGAACCGGGACGCGGTGCTCCAGCTGATCGAGAACGCGGACTGCATGTACCGCTCCATCGGCAAGGAGACCCAGTACTGCGCCTCCGGCTGAGCCGGTGACGACGACGCGCCCCCGGGGGGAGGGCCCGGGGGCGCGTCCGCCGTGCCGGGGCCCTCCGGCTCGCGGCCGGGCACCGGAATCCGTCACCGGTCCGCACACCGCCGCCCGCGGATGCGGGAGGATTCCGGGAGTCCCACCCGCACCGCAGCCCGCGGAGGCCCGATGACCGCCGAGCACCCCACCGACCATGCCGCCGCCCGCCTGGCCGAGGAACGGGTCGACCACCGTTTCAAGGGACTGCCGCCGGACGCCGCCGGCCTGACCGTCCGCGAACTGGCCGCTCAACGCCGGTCCTTGTTCGGCGGCGGCTTCACCACGCCGGTCCTGGCCCTCTCCGCCGAGGCGCTGGAGCACAATCTGGCCCTGATGGGCCGCTACGCCGCCCGGCACGGGCTGGCCCTCGCCCCGCACGGCAAGACCTCCATGGCCCCGGCCCTCTTCGAACGCCAGCTGGAGCACGGCGCCTGGGGCATCACCGCCGCCGTCCCGCACCAGGCCCGCGTCTACCGCGCGTTCGGCGTCCGCCGGATCTTCCTCGCCAACCAGCTCGTCGACCCGGCCGCCCTCCGCTGGCTCGCCGGGGAGCTCGACGCCGACCCGGAGTTCCGCTGCGTCGTATACGCCGACTCCGTGCGCGGAGTCGAACTGATGGACACCGCCCTGAGCGCCTGCGGTGCCACCCGGCCCGTCGAGGTGGTGATCGAACTGGGTGCCGGACAGGGAGCGCGTACGGGGGCGCGCACGGACGACGACTGCGCGGCGGTCGCCGCGGCCGTCACCGCCGCCCGCACCCTCCGCCTGACCGGCGTCGCCGGGTACGAGGGCGAGGTGCCCGGCGCGGACCCCGAGCGGGTCACGGCCTGGCTGCGCCGGCTGGTCGCCCTCGCCGGCGCGCTCGACGCGGCCGGCCACTTCGCGGACACCGAGGAGATCGTCGTCAGCGCGGGCGGCAGCGCCTGGTTCGACGCGGTCGCGCAGGTCTTCGGCGAGATCCCGGCCCTGTCCCGGCCGGTGCTCCGGCTGCTGCGCTCCGGCGCGTACGTCTCGCACGACGACGGTCACTACCGCCGCCTCACCCCGTTCAACCGGATCCCGGAGGAGGGCGCTCTGCGGCCCGCCTTCCGGCTGTGGGCGCAGGTCCTCTCCCGCCCCGAGCCGGGCCAGGCGTTCCTCAACGCGGGCAAGCGGGACGCCCCCTGCGACCTGCACCTGCCGGAACCGCAGCTCGTGCGGTCCGCGCGGGACGGTGCGGAGCGGCCCGCCACCGGCCTCACGGTGACCGCCCTGTCCGACCAGCACGCCTGGCTGGACGTCGCGGAGGAGGGCCGGGTCCTGGAGGTCGGCGACTGGGTGGGGCTGGGGCTGTCGCATCCCTGCACGGTCTTCGACAAGTGGCAGCTGATCCCGGTGGTGACGGCGGACGGCACCGTCACGGACTTCGTCCGCACCTTCTTCTGACGGCGCCGTTCCGCGTCCGCGGGCTCCGGCCGGAGGCTGACGGCCGTCCCCGTGAGGTCCGGTGCGGCACGGACAGGTGTGCGAACACCCGCCCCGGCGCGGGGCGAACACCCGCGCGATCGGGCGTGGCGGAGCTCACATCGACCTCCCCGCCGGCGGCTCCACCGCTCCGCGCCCGCCCGGCCCCGTCTCCCGTCCGCCTGCCCCGGCCCGCCCGGCCGCCGGCTTCCGCTTCCACTTTCGAAGCCGCGCGGACTCTTCCGGCCGGTGTTCCGCATGCGCCGGACAGCGGTCGCTTCCGCATCGAAGACGGCTGCCGAACGGGCCGTCCGGCAGCTCCCCCCGGTCCGCGCCCGCCGGGCGACGCGCAGCTCACAGGGTCCCCCGGCGGGGCGCCCCCCGCGTGGCGGAAAACACCGAGCGGCTCCACCCGGGCGGCCGTATGGTGGCGAACATGCAGGTGATCCAGTCAACGAAGCTCGCCAATGTCTGCTACGAGATCCGGGGTCCGGTTCTCGAGGAGGCCATGCGGCTGGAGGCGGCGGGTCACCGCATCCTCAAGCTCAACACCGGCAACCCGGCGCCGTTCGGCTTCGAGTGCCCGCCCGAGATCCTGGAGGACATGCTCCGGACGCTGGGCGACGCGCACGGCTACGGCGACGCCAAGGGCCTGCTCACGGCCCGGCGCGCGGTGATGCAGCACTACCAGACCAAGGGCATCGAGCTGGACGTCGAGGACGTCTACCTCGGCAACGGCGCCTCCGAGCTGATCCAGATGTCGATGCAGGCGCTGCTCGACGACGGCGACGAGGTGCTGGTCCCCTCCCCCGACTACCCGCTGTGGACGGCCGCCGTCTCGCTCTCCGGCGGTACGGCCGTGCACTACCGCTGCGACGAGCAGTCCGACTGGATGCCGGACCTCGCCGACATCGAACGCAAGGTGACCGACCGCACCAAGGCGATCGTCGTCATCAACCCGAACAACCCCACCGGCGCGGTCTACGACGACGAACTGGTGCGCGGCATCGCCGAGATCGCCCGCCGCCACCATCTGATCGTCTGCTCCGACGAGATCTACGACAAGATCCTCTACGACGGCGCCTCCCACACCCCCACCGCCGCTCTCGCCCCGGACCTGCTCGTCCTCACCTTCAACGGCCTGTCCAAGGCGTACCGGGTGGCGGGCTACCGCAGCGGCTGGCTGGCGGTCTGCGGGCCGAAGGAGCACGCCTCCAGCTACATGGAGGGGCTGACGATCCTCGCCAATATGCGGCTGTGCGCCAATGTCCCGGCGCAGCACGCGGTGGCGGTCGCCCTCGGCGGCCGGCAGTCGATCAACGAGTTGGTGCTGCCGGGCGGCCGGCTGCTGGAGCAGCGCGACACGGCGTACGAGGCGCTGACGCGGATCCCGGGCGTGAGCTGCGTCAAGCCGAAGGGCGCGCTGTACGCCTTCCCGCGGCTGGATCCCAAGGTCTACAAGATCAAGGACGACCGGCAGATGGTGCTGGACCTGCTCCGCGCCGAGAAGATCATGATCGTGCAGGGTACGGGCTTCAACTGGCCCGAGCCGGACCACTTCCGGCTGGTCACCCTCCCGTACAAGGAAGATCTGGCGGACGCGATCACCCGGATCGGGGAGTTCCTGGACGGCTACAGCCAGTTCTGAGCCCGCCGGCACCGGCACCCGCACCGGGGGGTCGGCACGGGTGCCGGAGGCGCCGGCACGGGGCGGAACCGGGCCCGCCGGGATTCCGGATGCGAACAGAGTCAACTTTAGACAGAATCCAAGCTAGGATGGTCCCCTCACATGAGGAGGCCATCCATGTACGAACCGATCCGCTCCAAGTCGGTCCACGCCATGGGAGAGCCGACGCCGCTGCCCCGCCGGCCGCGCCAGGAGGAGCTGGACATCCAGCTCGCCGGGCATCTGGCCGCGCTGCTGACCGTGACCGACGAGCTGCGGGCCCTCGCCCCGGATCCGTCCCTGGACCGGGCCGCGCAGCGGCTCACCGAACGCGTCACCCGGCTCCGCGACGGTTCCCGGCCGGCCCGCTCCGCCGCCGCTCCCGCACAGGAGCGGCCGGACGCCGACCAGGTCGCGTCGCTGCACCGCCGCGCGCACACGCTCGCCGGGCGCGCCCTGGTCGTGGCCGCGTCGCGCGCGGACACCGGTGCCGCGATCCTCTCCGCCGAGCGCATGGACGCGCATGCCGCCGCCCTGGACGGCGCCGGTTCCGCCCTCTCGGGGGCGGCCCACTGACGCGCCGGGGCCGCGCCCCGCATCAGCGCCCGCGGCCCCGGCGCAACCACCGAAACCCGATGGCCGGGTGCGGCACGAAGCCGCACCCGGCCATCGGTGCGTCCGGTCGGGGCCGTCCCCGTACCACGCGGTACGGAAACCGGTGCCGTCAGCCGAGACGGCGGACGAGAGCGCGGTACTCGTCCCACATCTCCTTGGGCGTGTGGTCGCCGAAGGTGCTCAGGTGCTCCGGGACCAGGGAGGCCTCGTCCCGCCAGGTGTCGAGGTCCACGCTGAGCAGGAAGTCGAGGTCCTCCTCGGCCAGGTCGAGCCCCTCGGTGTCGAGGGAACCCTTGGCCGGCAGGACGCCGATCGGCGTCTCGACGCCCTCGGCTACACCCTCCAGGCGCTCGACGATCCACTTGAGCACGCGGCTGTTCTCGCCGAAGCCGGGCCACACGAAGCGGCCGTCGGCGTCCTTGCGGAACCAGTTGACGTAGTAGATCTTCGGCAGCTTCTCCGCGTCCGCCCGCCGGCCGATCTTCACCCAGTGGGCCATGTAGTCGCCCATGTTGTAGCCGCAGAACGGCAGCATGGCGAACGGGTCGCGGCGCAGCTCGCCGACCTTGCCCTCGGCGGCGGCGGTCTTCTCGGAGGCGACGTTCGCACCGAGGAAGACGCCGTGCTGCCAGTCGAAGGACTCCGTCACCAGCGGCACGGCCGAGGCGCGGCGGCCGCCGAAGAGGATGGCCGAGATCGGCACGCCCTTCGGGTCCTCCCACTCGG
This sequence comes from Streptomyces sp. MNU89, assembly GCF_020982505.1. Classification (NCBI taxonomy): domain Bacteria; kingdom Bacillati; phylum Actinomycetota; class Actinomycetes; order Kitasatosporales; family Streptomycetaceae; genus Streptomyces; species Streptomyces sp. MNU89. Next base: position 2,744,135 of record NZ_JAJKLL010000001.1, read on the forward strand.
GCGCGATGATCGGGCACTGGCCGGCCGGGACGGTGAAGCGGGCGTTGGGGTGCGCCGCCGGGGTCCCCGACTCCGGGGTCCAGTCGTTGCCCTTCCAGTCCGTCAGGTGCGCCGGGGGCTCCTCGGTCATGCCCTCCCACCAGACGTCACCGTCGTCGGTGAGCGCCACGTTGGTGAAGACGGCGTTGCCCCAGAGGGTCTTCATGGCGTTGGCGTTGGTGTGCTCGCCGGTGCCGGGGGCGACGCCGAAGAAGCCCGCCTCCGGGTTGATCGCGTAGAGCCGGCCGTCCTCGCCGAAGCGCATCCAGGCGATGTCGTCGCCGATGGTCTCCACGGTCCAGCCGGGGATCGTGGGCTCCAGCATGGCGAGATTGGTCTTGCCGCAGGCCGAGGGGAAGGCGGCGGCGACGTACTTGGACTCACCGCGCGGCGGGGTGAGTTTGAGGATCAGCATGTGCTCGGCGAGCCAGCCCTCGTCGCGCGCCATGACGGAGGCGATGCGCAGGGCGTAGCACTTCTTGCCGAGCAGGGCGTTGCCGCCGTAGCCGGAGCCGTAGGACCAGATCTCGCGGGACTCCGGGAAGTGCGAGATGTACTTGGTCGTGTTGCAGGGCCACGGCACGTCGGCCTCGCCCTCGGCCAGCGGGGCGCCCAGGCTGTGCACGGCCTTCACGAAGAAGCCGTCGGAGCCGAGCTCGTCGAGGACGGGCTGCCCCATCCGGGTCATGGTCCGCATGGAGACCGCGACATACGCGGAGTCGGTGATCTCGACGCCGATCGCGGACAGCGGCGAGCCGAGCGGGCCCATGCAGAAGGGCACGACGTACATCGTCCGGCCGCGCATGGAGCCGCGGAAGACCCCGTCCTCACCGGTGAAGATCTCCCGCATCTCGGCGGGGTCCTTCCAGTGGTTCGTCGGGCCGGCGTCCTCCTCCTTCTCGGAGCAGATGAAGGTGCGGTCCTCGACACGCGCCACATCGCTCGGGTCGGAGGCGGCGTGGTACGAGTTCGGCCGCTTGATCGGGTCGAGCCTGGTGAAGGTCCCCCTGGCGACCAGCTCTTCGCAGAGGCGTTCGTACTCGGCCTCGGAGCCGTCACACCACACGATCCGGTCCGGCTGGGTGATGGCGGCGATCTCGCCGACCCAGGAGACCAGTTCCTGGTGGTTGGTGGGTGGGTTGGTGGCCACGGGGGTCTGGGGGTCGCCCCCGGGAGACACAGCGCTGAGCGCCACGATCACTCCGTTCCGCCGGAACCGCGCCGCTCCGGCGTCAGATAGCGAGGGTCATACGGGCATCACTGTCCCTGATACCCGCATATGTCATTAGTTGCCCCGTGGGGGCTGCGACCCGGATGCGTCCTGTGCGCTCATCCGGTGCCGACCGCACTCATTTGATCATCCGCCTGTGCGGCTCATCTGTCCAGAGGGCAGCCCACGTGAGCATCGCCACTCGCACCCGCCTTATTCGGGCCACTCGGACCCCCGCAAGTTACGGTCCCGTAGCTAGCATTGACCCATGACTGCCCCATCCGGCGCCTCACGCGAGGCCGTGCAACACGACGACAACGCGCCCTCCGAGACCTCCGGTGTGCTCCCGCAGGCCAATTCCAAACCCGTCAAGCCGCGGCTGCGGGGCTGGCTCCACGCGGGCATGTTCCCGGCGGTCCTGATCTCCGGCGTCTTCCTGACCGCGCTGGCCGACACCGACCCCGGCCGGATCGCCTGCGCCGTCTTCACCCTCACCGCCTGCCTGCTCTTCGGCGTGAGCGCGCTCTACCACCGCGGCAACTGGGGGCCGCGCGCGAACGCCGTCCTGCGCAGACTCGACCACGCGAACATCTTCCTGATCATCGCGGGCACCTACACCCCGCTCACGATCCTGCTGCTCCCCGACGGCACCCGGGAGACGCTGCTGTGGGCGATCTGGGCCGCCGCGCTGATCGGCATCGCCTTCCGCGTCTTCTGGGTGGGCGCCCCGCGGTGGCTCTACACCCCCTGCTACATCGCGATGGGGTGGGCGGCCGTCTTCTTCCTGCCCGACTTCCTGCGCGAGGGCGGGATCGCGGTGCTGCTGCTCGTGATCACCGGCGGGCTGCTCTACAGCGCCGGCGGTGTCATCTACGCACTCCAGCGCCCCAACCCGTCACCGCGGTTCTTCGGCTTCCACGAGGTGTTCCACTCGCTCACCCTGGCGGCCTTCATCGCGCACTACATCGGCATCTCGCTGGTGGCGATCTGACGACGTCGGACGCCCCGCAGGGCCACCGCGGGGCGCGGTGCGGCAACCGGGGCGACGGCTCGCTGATGCCCCCGGGCCCCCTCGCCCCGCTGCCGACCGCCCGCCGGCCGCACCGCGGCCCCGTGGCGGACCTCGCCGCCGGGCCGTAGCGGACCGCACCGCCGCCCCCGAGCCGCCCCGGCGCCCCGGCCCTGTCACGCGGCCGGGGCGTCGGCGTTGCCCGTACGCCCGGCGTCGCCCGGGCAGCCGCACGGCCCGGGTGCCCCGGCCGTGCGGCACCACCCGTTCCCCCGCCGGGTCACCCCCCGGCATCGTGGGACCCGCCGAGCCGGCCGGCGAGAGCCTCCGGCTCGGTCACCGGCGCGTCGCAGGTGAAGTGGCGGCAGACGTACGCCGCCGGCCGGCCGTCCCGCAACGGGCGGTCCCGCAGCAGCGGCGGATGCTCCGCGCCGGGCTCCCCGAGCGCCACGACCGCGCCGGGCGCGGTGCCCAGCAGCGCCGTACGGTGCAGAGCGGCCGTCGCCGGATCGTCCCGCGGGCCGATGACGGCCACCTCGCGCGGTCCGTCCAGCGCCGCCTCCGCGACGGCCAGCCCCCAGCCGGTGTGCCGGGGAACGCGAGGAGCCAGCGCCCGCACCACACCGAGCGCCCCCTCCGCCGCGCTGCGGTGCTCGGCGCTGCCGGTGTACGCGGCATACGACAGGAGCGCGCCGGCCGCGGCGGACCAGCCGGAGGGCGTGGCCTCGTCGGTCGGGTCCTGCGGGCGGCGGATCAGCCGCTCGCCGTCGTCGGCGGTGTCGTAGAGCGCGCCGTCCTCGCCCCGGAAGTGCTGCAGCACGGTGTCCAGGAGCAGCCCGGCGAACGTCACCCAGACGCCCTCACCGGTGACGGCCGAGAGGGCGAGGAAGCCTTCGGCGACATCCGCGTAGTCCTCCAGGACCCCCGCGTTGGCCCCGGCGGTGCCGTCGCGGGAGGTCCGGGCGAGCCGGCCGGTGCCGTCCATGTGGACCCGTACCAGCAGATCGGCCGCGGCGGTCGCCGCCTCGACGAGGTCGGGGCGGTCGAAGTAGGCGCCGGTCTCGGCCAGGGCCGCGATGGCGAGTCCGTTCCAGGCGGCGACCACCTTGTCGTCCCGCCCCGGCCGGGGCCTCTTGGCGCGCGCCTCGGCCAGGCGCTCGCGGATGGAGGCGATGCGGTCTCCATCGGCGAGCCCTTCTCCGGGAAGCTGGAGCACCGAGGCGCCCTCCTCGAAGGTGCCCTCCTCGGTGACCCCGAAGTATCCGGCCGCCAGCCGGGCGTCCTCCTCGCCGAGGACCTCCCGGAGCTGGGCGGGCGTCCAGACGTAGTAGGCGCCCTCGGCGTGCCGGGCGTGGCCGCCGGCGCCTCCCCCGGCACCCGCGCCCTCCGCGCCGGCCGGACCGCCCCGGCCGTCCGGTACCTCGCTGTCGGCGTCCAGCGCGGAGGCGAACCCGCCCTCGGGCGTGCGCATTTCGCGCAGCAGGAAGTCGGCGGTCTCCAGCGCCACGCGCCGGGCCAGGCCGGAGCCGGTGGCCCGCCACAGATGCGCGTAGACGCGGAGCAGCAGCGCGTTGTCGTACAGCATTTTTTCGAAGTGGGGCACCACCCAGCGCCGGTCGACGGAGTAACGGGCGAAGCCCCCGCCGAGCTGGTCGTACAGCCCGCCGCGCGCCATGGCCTCGCAGGTGTCGGAGGCCATCTGGAGGGCGCCCTCGGAGCCGGTGCGGGCGTGGTGCCGCAGCAGGAACTCCAGCACCATCGACGGCGGAAACTTGGGGGCGCCGCCGAACCCGCCGCGGGCCGCGTCGTAGTCACGGGTCAGGGCCAGCAGCGCGGCGTGCAGCTCCTCCTCGCCGGGCGGGCGGGCGTCCTCCCCGCCGCCGAGCGCGAGCGAGCGCGAGGAGAGTTCGCCGACGATCCGCCCGGCCACCTCGCCGACCTCCTCCCGGCGGTCGCTCCAGGCGGCGTGCACCCCTTCCAGCACCTGGCGGAAGGAGGGGATGCCGTAGCGGGCCTCGGGCGGGAAGTAGGTGCCGAAGTAGAACGGCTCGGCGTCCGGCGTGAGGAAGACGGTCATCGGCCAGCCGCCCTGGCCCGTCGCCGCCTGGACGGCCTCCATGTAGACCGCGTCCACGTCCGGCCGCTCCTCGCGGTCCACCTTGACGGGCACGAAGTGGGCGTTGAGATAGGCGGCGGCCTCCCCGTCCTCGAAGGACTCGCGGGCCATCACATGGCACCAGTGGCAGCTCGAGTACCCGACGCTGAGCAGCACGGGCACCTCGCGCCGGCGTGCTTCCGCGAAGGCTTCCTCCGACCAGGGCCACCAGTCGACGGGGTTGTCGGCGTGCTGGAGCAGATAGGGGGACGTCTCTTGGGCCAGTCGGTTGGGCATGCCCCCATCCTGTCCCATGCGTGCCGGTGCACCCGGGTTATCCACAGGCCGTTGTCCACAGGTCTGCCGGAATGTCCGCGGACGGGGGAGAGTGATCCGCGTCGGCGACGGCGGCGGCAGCGGCCGGAGCGAAGGGAGCGGAGCGATGCGGACGTACGGAGCGGGGCCGGGCGCGCACCACGGCGTGCGGGGCGGGTCGGTGGCCGTGCGGCCGGGCCCCGGCGGGTCCCTGCCACCGGGCCGCCGGCGGCCGGCGCGGGGCGGCGCGGTGCGCGCCGGGCCCCCGTCCCCTCCTCCAGTCGCCCGGAAGGATGCGGGGGTCCGGCGCGGACCGCGACGGGCCCGGTGTCAGTCCCCGGTGGAGGAGGCGGGGCGGTCGGCGCCGCCGGTGCCGGTGGTCCCGCCCGTCCCGGAAGCCGTGCCGGAAGCCGTGCCGGAGCCGGCCGCCTTGCGGGCGGCCGGGACGGTCTCCCCCTCACCGGCGGTCCGCTCCTGGAAATCGATCTTGGTGAACTGCTTGCTCATGTTCTTCATCAGCAGCCAGACGGCCCCGCCGAGAAGAGCGAAGACGATGAAGCCGAGGACACCGGGCGTCACCTTGTTCTTGTCCAGCTCCTTCGCGAGCGGGACGAGCTGCGTCATGGCCTGGTTGCCCCAGGCGGAGGCCAAGGGGAGGGTGCTGTCGATCGTCATGGGGTCAATTCTCCCGGATGCCCGCGAAGAGGTCGTCCTCGGGGAGGGAAGTCTCCACGTGCGACTTCACGAGCTCGTACTCCTCGGTCGGCCAGACCTCCTGCTGGATCTCCATCGGCACCCGGAACCACCCGCCGTCCGGATCGATCTGGGTGGCGTGCGCGATCAGCGCCTTGTCCCGGACGGGGAAGAACTCGCCGCAGGGCACATAGGTGGTCAGGGTCCGGTCCTTGCGGGCGAACTCCTCCCAGCGCTTGAGCCACTCGCCGTAGGGGGATTCCATGCCGCGGTCCAGCAGCGCTTCGTGCAGCGCGAGGGTGCGGGGCTTGTTGAAGCCCTGGTTGTAGTAGAGCTTCAGCGGCTTCCAGGGCTCCCCGGCCTCCGGGTAGCGCTCGGCGTCCCCCGCGGCGTCGAAGGCCACCATCGAGATCTTGTGGGTCATGATGTGGTCGGGGTGCGGATAGCCGCCGTTCTCGTCGTACGTGGTGATCACATGCGGGCGGAACTCGCGGATGAGCTTCACCAGCGTCCCCGCCGCCTCGTCCACGTCCTGCAGCGCGAAGCAGCCCTCGGGCAGCGGCGGCAGCGGGTCGCCCTCGGGCAGCCCCGAGTCCACGTAGCCCAGCCAGGCCTGTTTCACGCCGAGGATCTGGCGGGCCTCGTCCATCTCCTTGGCCCGGACCTCGTGGATGTGCTCCTCGATATAGGGATCGCCCTGCAGCTTGGGGTTGAGGATGGAGCCCCGCTCCCCGCCCGTGCAGGTCGCGACCAGCACGTCCACCCCCTCGGCTACGTACTTCGCCATGGTCGCCGCGCCCTTGCTCGACTCGTCGTCGGGGTGGGCGTGCACCGCCATCAAACGCAGTTGCTCGGTCAAGACTCATCCTCGGTCAGTGGTCTCGGCCCCCTCCGCCGCTCGGAGACGGCGCCTTCTATAGTGACCGAAGCGGGAGCCTATTCATTCCACCGTTCCCGGGCCCCGGAGGAACCACGATGACCGCCACGCGCACCACCCTCCCCGAGGGCCGGTACGGCCGCTCGGCCGACGAGCGCACCGACCGGGTGCTCAAGGTCACCGGAGCGGTGCTGGGCGCCGGGCTGCTGGCGCTTCTGGGCTGGTTCGGCTACTCCTACGTGTCCGGCCAGGACGTGACCGGCGAACTGATCAAGTTCCAGGTGGTCTCGGACGACTCCGTGCAGGCGCATCTCGAGGTCCGCAAGGACGCCGCCACGCCCGGCCTGTGCACCCTCCGCTCGCTCTCCGAGTCGGGGGCCGAGGTGGGTTGGAAGGACGTCCGCTTCGACGAGCGCGAGGACCGGATCGACAAGGTCGTGACCGTCCGCACCACGGAGCGCGCCACGGCCGTGGAACTCCTCGGATGCCGGCCCGCGCCCGGCGCCTGAGCTGCGCACACCCGGACGTACCGGTTTTTCTCCCTTCCCTTTTCCGCCGGAATTGTTAGGCTCGTGGTTTCGCCCACCCGTGAAGGCGCAAACCCTACGGGTAGGGCGTTGCTTTGTATTCCCAGCACGGACGAGGAGCACCTGTGACCCAGACCAGCGACAACGTCACCTGGCTCACCCAGGAGGCGTACAACCAGCTCAAGGCCGAGCTGGAGTACCTGTCGGGTCCCGCACGCACCGAGATCGCCAAGAAGATCGAGGCGGCTCGGGAAGAGGGTGACCTGCGGGAGAACGGCGGTTACCACGCGGCCAAGGAGGAGCAGGGAAAGCAGGAGCTTCGCATTCGCCAGCTCACCCAGCTGCTGCAGCACGCCAAGGTCGGCGAGACGCCGCCGGACGACGGTGTGGTGGAGCCGGGCATGGTCGTCACGATCGCCTTCGACGGCGACCCGGACGACACGACCACCTTCCTGCTGGCCTCCCGTGAGTACGCCAGCGCGTCGAGCGTGGAGACGTTCTCCCCGCAGTCCCCGCTGGGCCAGGGAGTGAACGGCAAGCGCGTCGGCGACGAGGCGCAGTACGAGCTGCCCAACGGCAAGATGGCCTCGGTGAAGATCCTGGAGGCCAAGCCCTACAAGGGCTGAGCCCGCCCCCGGCCGCCGCGGCCGACCCCACGCATGGCGGAACCCCCGGTGGAAACAACCGGGGGTTCCGCCATGCGGGACCGTTCAGGCGGCCGCGGAGCGGTACTTCCGCACGGCGAGCGTGCGGAAGACCGCGATGATCAGCACCGACCAGAGGACGGACGCCAGCACCGGGTTCTGCATGGGCCAGGCATCCGCCACCGGATAACCGGCCGGAAGGTTGCCGAACAGCTCCCGGCACGCCTGCACCGTCGCGCTGAACGGGTTCCACTCGGCGATGTGCCGGAGGAAGGTCGGCATGTTGTCGGAGGGCACGAAGGCGTTCGAGATGAACGTCAGCGGGAAGAGCCAGATCAGGCCGCCCGAGGTGGCCGCCTCCGGGGTCCGGACGGAGAGCCCGATCAGCGCGCCGATCCAGGAGAAGGCGTAGCCCAGCAACAGCAGCAGGGCGAAGCCCGCCAGCATCTTGAGCACGCCCTCGTGGATCCGCCAGCCGACGATCAGGGCGACGACCGCCAGCACTATGACCGTGAGTGTCGTCTGCACCAGGTCGGCGAGGGTGCGGCCGGTGAGCACCGCGCCCCGCGCCATGGGCAGCGACCGGAAGCGGTCGATGAGACCCTTGTGCATGTCGTCGGCGATACCGGCGCCGGCCCCCGCGGTGGCGAAGGTGACCGTCTGGGCGAAGATGCCCGCCATGAGGAATTCCCGGTACAGCTCCGGGCTGAGGCTGCCGCCCACACTGATGGAGCCGCCGAACACATAGCTGAACAGCACCACGAACATGATGGGCTGGATCAGCCCGAAGATGACCATCTCCGGGATCCGCATCATGCGGATGAGATTGCGCTTGGCGACGACCAGGGAGTCCTTCGCGGACTGGACGACCCCGCCGCGCGGGCGCGGGGCGGCCGTGGCGGCCGCCGTCTTGGTCACGGCGCTCATGTGGCGGCCTCCTCGGGCTGGGCGTTCTCCTCGGCGCGGCTTTCGGCCGCATGGCCGGTGAGGGAGATGAAGACGTCGTCGAGGGTGGGGCGGCGCAGACCGATGTCGTCGATCTCGACGCCGCGGCCGTCGAGTTCGCGGATGACCTCGGCCAGGAGCTTGGCGCCGCCGGTGACCGGGACGGTGATCCTGCGGGTGTGGTCGTCGACGCTGAGCTCGCCCTTGCCGAAGCCGCTCAGCACCTCGGTGGCCGTGGCCACCTGATCCCGCTCGTGCACGACGACCTCGACGCGCTCGCCGCCCGTGCGGGCCTTGAGCTGGTCGGAGGTGCCGCGGGCGATGACCTTGCCGTGGTCGATCACGCAGATGTCGTGGGCGAGCTGGTCGGCCTCCTCCAGATACTGCGTGGTGAGCAGCAGGGTGGTGCCGCCGGCGACGAGCTCCTGGATGATCGACCAGAGCTGCTGCCGGTTGCGGGGGTCGAGTCCGGTGGTCGGCTCGTCCATGAACATCACGGGCGGGCTGACGACGAGGGCGGCGGCGAGGTCGAGACGGCGCCGCATACCGCCGGAGTAGGTCTTGGCGGGCCGGTCGGCCGCGTCGCTGAGGTTGAAGCGTTCGAGCAGCTCGACGGCGCGGGTCTTCGCGTCGCGCGCGCTCATCTGGTAGAGCTGCCCGACCATCTGGAGGTTCTCGCGGCCGGTGAGATATTCGTCGACGGCGGCGAACTGGCCGGACAGGCCGATGGAGCGGCGGACTTCGTTGGGGTGCTTCAGCACGTCGATGCCCGCCACGACCGCGGAACCGCTGTCGGGCCGCAGCAGGGTCGTGAGGACCCGTACCGCGGTGGTCTTCCCGGCACCGTTCGGGCCGAGCAGCCCGAGCACCGTGCCTTCGGGGACGTCGAGGTCAACGCCGTCCAGTGCCCGCACAGCGCCGAAGGTCTTCACCAGACCCTCGGCGTAAATGGCGCCTGGCATGGAAAGTCTCCTGGTGTTATTGACTTTTTCAGGTGAATTGTTTGCTCTGTCTGACTCCGCCGGGCAGCGGACAGCCTCCGCGGCCCGGCGCCGGGGGGAGAGTGAGCAGGGCGGCGCGGGGACGCCACCTTAACGCACTCACGATATATCGCGTCAGTCGGATGCGTAGGTCCCCCGTCCGGCCCCCGGCCGGATCACGACCGTCTCCCCGTTCTCCTCGTCTCCCCGTCCCCCTCACGCGTCTCCCGTTCTCCTCACGGCCGCCTCCCCGGCCGCGTCACGGGCGGCGCACCGCCCGCCCCCTCACGGCAGGACCGTGTAACCGGCCTCCCGGATCGCCTCCCGTACCTCGGCGCAGTGCTCCGGCCCCTGGGTCTCCAGCCGCAGCTCCACCTCCGCCTCCGAGAGCCCGAGCCGCGGATCGGTCCGGGCATGGCTCACGTCGAGGACGTTAGCGTCCGCCTCTGACAACACCCCGAGAAGCGTCGCGAGCGAACCCGGACGGTCCGTGAGCCGCAGCCGCAGCGAGAGATACCGGCCCGCCGCCGCCATGCCGTGCCGCAGGACGTGCTGCAGCAGCAGCGGATCCACGTTCCCCCCGGAAAGCACCGCCACGACCGGGCCCTCGAAGGACTCCGGCTCCGACAGCAGCGCAGCGACCGGGCTCGCACCGGCCGGTTCCACCACGAGCTTCGCCCGCTCCAGGCACAGCAGCAGCGCCCGGGAGAGCGCGTCCTCGGTGACGGTACGGACTTCGTCCACCAGTTCGCCAACGATTTTGAACGGCACGTCGCCCGGCCGCCCCACCTTGATGCCGTCCGCCATCGTGGACGGCGACCCCAGAGCCACCGGGTGCCCCGCGGCCAGCGAGGGCGGATAGGCCGCCGCGCCGGCCGCCTGGACCCCGACCACCTTCACCCGCGGCTGCAGCGCCTTGACCGCCAGCGCGATCCCCGCCGCCAGCCCGCCGCCGCCCATCCCCACCACGATGGTGCCGACCTCGGGGCACTGCTCCAGGATCTCCAGCCCCACCGTGCCCTGCCCGGCGACGATGTCCCGGTGGTCGAAGGGGTGGATGAACACCGCGCCCGTCTCCCGCGCGTACTCCTGGGCGGCCCGCAGCGTCTCGTCGACGACCTGCCCGTGCGTCCGCACCTCCGCCCCGTACTCGCGGGTCGCCGCCACCTTCGGCAGCGGGGCGCCGACGGGCATGAAGACGGTCGACCGCACCCCCAGCAGGGAGGCCGCCAGCGCGACGCCCTGGGCGTGGTTCCCCGCGCTCGCCGCGACGACGCCGGCCGCGCGCTCCTCCGTCGTCAGCCCCGCGATCCGCACATAGGCGCCGCGCAGCTTGAAGGAACCGGTGCGCTGGAGGTTCTCGCACTTCAGATGGACGGGCGCGCCCACCAGCCGGGACAGATGCCGGCTGCCCTCCATCGCCGTCACCCGGGCGACCCCGGACAGCATCTTGTGCGCGGCGCGCACATCCTCCACGGTGAGCACGGACGGGACGGCGGACTTGTGGTCCGCTTCGCAGCCATTGGTTGCAGCCATGCCGCCAGTCTCGCAGGGCCCCCGGGTCCCCCGCGTCCCACGGATCGCCCCGCGGGCCCCGTACCGCCGGTTCGCCCGGCGCCCGTACGGCATCCGGCCCGGCCGCGTAACCTGTGGCCATCCCATCGCCCCTTCACGAAGTGAGCCCAGGCCATGCCCCCCACTCCGGATGTGACGACTCCCCCCGACCGCGGCCTTCTCGACGACCTCCAGCACCAGGTCGCGGTTTTCGCCCGGCGCGCGGAGCAGACCCGGCTCGGCGGCGTAGGACAGGTGCGGAACTCGATGGACCGCGCCGCGTACCTCCTGCTCAACCGGCTCGACCGGGAGGGCCCCATGGGGGTCAAGGCCCTCGCCGCCGGCATGGGCATCGACTCCTCGACCGTCACGCGACAGGTCGCGCCGCTCGTGGACACCGGCCTGGTCAAACGGGCCTCGCACCCCGAGGACGGCCGTGCCGTCGTCCTCGAACTCTCCCCGCGCGGCCAGGCCCGGCTCGACGAGGTGCGCTCCTCCCGCCGGCAGCTGATGGAGCTGCTCACCGAGGACTGGACGGAGGAGGAGCGCACACTCTTCTGCGGACTGCTCACCCGCTTCAACACCGCGCTGTCCGCCCGCCACCACACGGTCGCGCCCGCGTCCCCGCAGGATGTGCCCGAGGTTCCGTCCTCCTGACCCACGCGGCACCCCGCCGCGGCCCGCCCCGCCCGGGCGGGCGCCCCGTCCGGGACCCTCCCGGGCCCCTGCCGCGCGGGCACCCTCCTTCCAGCCTCTTGACCGGCCACCCCGGCTGCCGTCCCATGGAGGGCGGGAGGCGCTGTGCGAGAGCGGTGGCTGGAGCAGGACCGCCGCCGGGCCCGGGAGTTCGACGCGTTCGTCGCGGGCGCGGCCGGCCGGCTGCTGCACACCGCGACGCTCCTCACCGGCGACCGGGCCGCCGCCGAGCGGCTGCTGACCGCCGCCCTGGCCCGCACCTACGCCGGGTGGGACCGGCTGCGCGGCGACGACCCGTACGACCTCGCCCGCCAGGAGCTCGCCGCCCGCTACGCGAACACCGCCTGGCGCCGGCGCCGCCCGCACGGCGGGGTCCTCCACGGACTGACCGCGCAGGAGCGGCTGATCGTCGTCCTGCGTCTGCACGAGGGGGTGCCCGAGGAACAGACCGCGGCGCAACTGGGCCTGCCCGCCGACCGGGTGCGCGCGATCTGCCTGCGCTCGGTCTCCCTGCTGCGCTCGTCGTCACGCACGGCCCGGGGAGGCGGGCCGGAGAGGAGGGAACGGGCCGCGGACGAACCCGTGGACGGCGGCGCGCCGGGCCGGGCGGCTCCCCGCGCCGGGACCGGTGACGCGACCGGTGACGCGGGCGCGCGGCGCCGGACCGGCGGCCCGGGCGGACGCTCCGCGCGCCACCGCCCGTCCGCGTCCGGGGAAAGCTGGGAGAGCTGGGAGAGCGGGCCATGAGCCTCCCCGACCTCTCCGGCATACCGGACCACAAGGAGGAGATGGTCCGTCGGATGCTCGACGGCCCGCATCCGCCGGTCCCCCCGGATCTGGGCGCGCGGGCCGCGGCCCGCGGGAAGCGCGCTGTGACCCGCCGCCGGATGCTGCGCGTGCTGCTGCTCGTTCTCGCGGGCGCGGCGGTCGGCGCCCTCCTGCTCTGGGCGTTCGCCACCCAGCCCTGGTCGCCGCCCGAGAGCACCACCCCGCCGGTCGGGGGCCTCTGACCCGGCGGACGCCCCGGCGCGTGCGCCGGGGCGCACGCCCGGCGCATGAACCGACGCGCGGGCGTCGGAGGGCTCAGCCCAGGGCCTGCGCCAGGTCCGCCAGCAGGTCGTCCGCCGCCTCGATACCGACGGACAGCCGTACGAGATCGGACGGCACCTCCAGCGCGGAGCCCGCCGCCGAGGCATGCGTCATCCGGCCCGGGTGCTCGATCAGCGATTCGACTCCGCCCAGCGACTCGCCGAGGGTGAAGAGCCGCGCCCGGTCGCAGACGTCCACGGCCGCCTGCTCGCCGCCCGCCACCCGGAACGACACCATGCCGCCGAAGCCCCGCATCTGCTTGGCGGCGGTCTCGTGGCCGGGGTGGTCCGGCAGGCCCGGGTAGAGCACCCGCGTCACCTTGGGGTGCGCGGTCAGCATCTCGGCGACGCGCTCGGCGTTCGCGGTGTGCCGGTCCATGCGGACGGCGAGGGTCTTGATCCCGCGCAGCACCAGCCAGGCGTCGAACGGTCCGGCGATGGCCCCCATCGCGTTCTGGTGGAACGCCAGTTCCTCACCCAGCGCGTCGTCGTTCACCACCAGGGCGCCGCCGACGACGTCCGAGTGCCCGCCCATGTACTTGGTCGTCGAGTGGACGACGACGTCCGCGCCCAGGGCCAGCGGCTGCTGCAGATACGGGCTGGCGAACGTGTTGTCGACGACCAGCCGGGCGCCGGCGCCGCGCGCGACCTCGGCGACGGCGGCGATGTCCGTGATACCGAGCAGCGGGTTGGACGGGGTCTCCACCCAGACCACCTTGGTCCGGGGGGTGAGCGCCGCCCGCACGGCCGCCGGGTCGGAGGAGTCGGCGACGGACCATTCGACACCCCAGCGCTCGACCACCTTGGCGAACAGCCGGAAGGTGCCGCCGTAGGCGTCGTTCGGGATGACCACGTGGTCCCCGGGCCCGAGCAGCGTACGGAGCAGGCAGTCCTCGGCGGCCAGACCGGAGGCGAAGGCCAGCCCCCGGCGGCCCCCCTCCAGCGCCGCGAGGTTCTCCTCCAGCGCGGTGCGCGTCGGATTGGCCGAACGGCTGTACTCGTAGCCGCCGCGCAGCCCGCCCACGCCGTCCTGCTTGTACGTGGAGACCTGGTAGATCGGCGGTACCACGGCACCGGTGGCCGCGTCGGCCTCCTGTCCCGCGTGGATGGCAAGGGTCTCGAAGCTCGTGGCTCCGTGCTGCTGGTGCTGGTCGCTCATGGGCTCGAGAGTAGTACCCGGGGAGGCCGCGCCCGGAACTTGAGCGCACCGCCCGCGAGTAGAGAGAGTGGGGGCGCGACACTGGGAGCGTGCCCCGCCGCCCGGACCGCGCGGGCCGCCCGATCCGCCACCGTGACCGCACAGGACACCGACAGGACCTCCATGGACATGCTCTTCCTGCTTCTCGCCCTGACCATGATCGGCGCTGTCCTGGTCGTCTTCCTGCGGCGCATGCGCGCCGGTGCGCAGGCCGTGGGGGGCTTCAGCGCCGCCACCGACCCTCAGCGCTACGGCTTCGCCCCGGTGGACCAGCTCGACGTACGGCTGCCGGGCCCCGACGAGGAACTGACCGGGGCGCTGGACGAACTGGCGCGCACCCAGGACTGGCGCCACGCCCAGCGGCTGCTCGCCGCCACCGCGGACCACGAACTGCGCTGGCAGCGCGTGCAGAGCCTGGCCGGTGCGGCCTCCCACGAACTGGCGGAACGGCCGGGAGAGGGCGGCCGCTGGCTGCGGAGCTGGCGGGTCGAGGCCCCGAAGGACGCCGGGGCCGCCGTGGTGCACGCCGAGTTCCTGGTGCACCAGGCCCGGCAGACGGCGGCCGTCTCCGGCGCCGGCTCGGACGAGCACCGGATCATCCTGGAGGAGGCGCGCTCCGTGTGCGCCGACGCCGCACTGCTGGCGCCAGGCGACCCCACCCCGTACATCGTCGAACTGGCGGTCGCCCGCGGTCTCGGCTACCGGCAGGCCGACTTCGAGGAGCTGTGGAGCACCGTCACCGCGCGTGCCCCGCACCACATGGGCGCACATCTGGCCGCGCTGCACTACTGGTGCGAGAAGTGGCACGGCTCGAAGGAGCTCGCGGACGCCTTCGCCCACCGCGCGGCGGCCGCGGCCCCCGAACGGAGCCTGCTGCCCGCGCTGCCGCTGTTCGCGGTCTTCGAACATCTTCCCGAGGTCAACACCGTCAGAAGCCTCTACCACAGCGATGTCGTCACCAAGGCGGTCGAGGGCGCCCTCTACGCCGTCCGCGGGGCGCCCGCCGACCACCCGGTGATGCCGCACGTCCGGCATCTGCTGGTGTGGTTCCTGGTCCGCGCGGAGCGCTGGGCGGACGCGATGGAACAGCTGGCGCATGTGGACGGCCACGTGGGCGCGGTCCCGTGGTCGTACGGCGCGAACCCGGCGGCGGAGTACGCGGCCCACCGCGCCATGGCCGTCGCGGGCTGGGAGTCCTCGGGCGGCACCCCGGCGACGATGCCGCACTGAGCGGGGCCGGGCCCAGGGCGTCCCGGTCCACCCCGGGAAGGCGAGGAGCGGCGCAGCCCTGTGATGCCGCCTGCCGGGAGGCGAAAATCCGTTCCCCCCGGATGATCCCGGGGGGAACACGTCCATGGACCCGCCCCGCCCCAGCCGTGCCGGGGCCCGGCCGGAAAGCCGCGAAGAAGCCGGGATCCGCCGCGCTCTCTCCGCACGGGCACCGGCGGCGGGAGGTCCCGGAGTTCCTCCGGATGCGGAATCCCCGGCCCGCCCCGTACGTTCTCCGGAGCGGACACCACAGCCGAGGAGCGCCCGACCATGTTCTGGAACCGCACACCGCAACTGCCCACCCCCGAGCAGGCCCTCGAAGGCCGCCCGGAGCCGGGGTACACGGTCCCCGACCGCCACACGGTGCTTGGCAACCCCCTGCTCGGCCCGTACCCGGAGGGTCTGGAGATCGCGGACTTCGGCCTCGGCTGCTTCTGGGGCGCCGAACGCAAGTTCTGGCAGACCCCCGGCGTCTGGACGACCCTCGCCGGCTACCAGGGCGGCTACACGCGCAACCCCGCGTACGAAGAGGTGTGCAGCGGCCTGACCGGCCACACCGAGGCGGTCCGCGTCGTCCACGACCCGGAGGCCGTCTCCTACGAGGCCCTGCTCAAGCTCTTCTGGGAGTCCCACGACCCCACCCAGGGCTTCCGCCAGGGCAATGACGTCGGCACCCAGTACCGCTCGGCGATCTACACCCACTCCCCCGCCCAGCAGGCGGCCGCGGAGTCCTCGCGCGACGCGTACCAGGCCGTCCTGACCGCCCGCGGCTACGGCACGATCACCACGGAGATCCTCCCGGCCGACACCCGCCCCTTCTACCCGGCGGAGCCCTACCACCAGCAGTACCTCGACAAGAACCCGAACGGGTACTGCGGGATCGGCGGCACGGGCGTCAAGCTAAGTGACCCTTCGGAAACCAACTGGGGCCGCTCCTGCCCGACGGGGATCGCGCCTACGGAGGAGTGATCGCCGCACCTGAGCCCGCGGCCGACCGTCCGCGTCCACCAGCCGCGCTGAGCCTGATTTTCGGTCGAAGTCTCAGTTCATAACACTCTGTGCCCCTGCGCTCACTACGATCCGTCGCATGGCGACTTCGGGGGTAAGAAGCAGGAAGCTCGGTGGACTGGGCCAGTGGTGGGGAGCCCTGGCCGGCGCCTTGTTGATCGCTGCCTGGATCAACAAGGCGGCCGGACCGGTGGTGATTGTTCTGCTCTCCTCCGGGGTCCTGCTCTGGTGCTTCTTCCAGGCACCGGTGACATGCCAAGCTGAGGTACGAGGACGTACAGACGGCTGCCGCAACAACGCGTCTGGTCTCCTCTTGGGCTGCCACATTCGGCAACACCGTTGGCAGAAGCTGAAGATGCTCGTCGTTCGACGCCAAGTGCGCGCATTCTGCTCAGGGTTGTTTTCCGACGGCAAGGCCACCGTCGTCACACTGGCCGGACTCGGCAGCTTTGCCTCCGGCCTCGCTGCGTTCATCCCTGGACTCGCCGACTAGCGAGCGTTGACCGCCCCGAGACGCTGTCCCGAGGATCACCCCAGGTGCGGCCTCTCCCGGTGCTCCAGGAAGTGCCGAACACGGAGCCGCTGTGTGTGGTGCATCGGGAGGGCGTCGATCGCGTCCGGGCTGATGAACCGAAGCTCCGTGGACTCATCCGAGATGGCCAGCTCCCCGCCAACGATGCGCGCGGTGAAGCACACGTTGAACTGCCTCCGCACCTCCCCGTCCGTGTATGCGATCACGTGGCGGGGATCGGTGTAGGTGCCCACCAGCCCCGTGATCTCCACGTCAAGGCCGGTCTCCTCCTTCACCTCCCGGATGGCCGCGCCCGGTAGGGAGTCGGCCATCTCCATGCCGCCGCCCGGAAGTGCCCACAGATCGTTGTCGCGGCGACGCTGGAGCAGGATGCGCCCTTGGTCGTCGGTCACCACGGCCGAAGCGGCAACGACAAGGCTGTTGGGCTCGGGTGCGTCTGGGTCGTCGTAGTACTCGGTACGCGACAGAGGTCAGTCCTCCTGTACGGGCTTCGCCGTCTTCCATACCGCGTCGAAGCTCTGGGCGTAGGTGTCGAAGATCCCGCCGTCACCATTGCGGCGCAGATGCCAGACAGGTGCTCCGTAGGCGTTCACTCCCCACACATGCGCATTGGCCAAGAGCTGATCGTCTGCCCGGTAGACGGAGTTGTAGAGCGTCGTCTCGTGGGTTCGGATCTCGATACCCGGCACCCCGATCAACGGCCGGTAGTGCATCAGAGCCAACTCACATCGGGACTCGATGCCGTGGCCGAACCGTTCCTCCGCGCCACGCTGCCGCACGTTGTCACTCTCGGGATCCCCCAGTGCGATCCGCACGGAGCATCCTTCGGCAGCACGCTCACGGAGCAAGTCGTTGAGCCGGGGGTACGCCTCGTGCAGGAAGATCGCTGCATAGACGAGGACGTCGATGTTCTCGCGGGCCTGGGCGAACATGTCGGTGAACGCAGACACCGGGACGTCGGCTCGCTGGTCGTACAGAGCGACCAACTCAGGACTGACAGCACGGGCAGCACGGGCCTGCCGGAGCGCCGGCCAAAGAGCGTGCACGTCTTCTCCTAACGTCTCCGCCGCCAGCAGGGCCGTTGCCCGCCGAGGTGTGCGTCCCAGATTCACCCATCGCTCAACGGACTTGGGATCCACCTCGGCCTTCGCTGCGAGGGTGGCGTAGGTCCACCCTCCGGCTGCCATCGCGGCTCGAAGCCTCTCGTTCGGCATCGCAGTCTCTCCCCAGAACTCAGGACGTTGCTAGGGACGTTCTACCGCTTCTGGGACGTCCCCAAATGGGTTTTGGAGGAGGTTTCCACGTCCTGGTCACCGGCGTGATCCTCCCTGCATGAGCGACAAGGGAGCCCCGGAAGTGGGCACGCTGACGCTGGATGTCAAGAGCGGCCGCGTCGGGCGGGTAATGGATCACTTGGGGTCGCGGGTGCAACTACGGCCGCCAAGCGGCGGCATCGAATGGGACGCGCGACCGGAGGACTTGCGCCCGATCGATACCTCGGAACTCCTGGCTGCTCGGGTGGCTGAGCGCAACGCCAACAGTGGGGGCAGGCTGTGACCCGCTCAATCTTCCGCCGCATCAGGTGGACGATGGCGCGGGAGACGGCCCGGGAAGCACCCGAGATGGTGCACGAGCTGGAGTGCACGACGTGCCACGCGGAGTCCAGCCCTGCGGATGGCTTCGAGACCGTCCGCGACTGGGCCTTTGCCCACACGAGCGGCAACCCGGCACACCGCGGCTATCGCGAGACCGTGACCCGTTTCTGGCGCATGACGCCGACGGACGGTGAGTGCCGGTGAGACAGCGAATACTCAGCGTCCTGATCGTCGCCTTCTGGACAGCGGCCGTGGTGCCGCTCGCCGTGATCAGCACTCCTGGCAACGGCTGACCCAAGACATGTGAGACCGGACCACCCCTCGCCTGGACAGCATCCGGGGTGGTCCGGTCCGGAGCCCTCGCGGACCCCGGTGCCGATGGTACTGGGGCCGCTGTCATGCCCGTGACCGGCGGGCGGGCGGCCCAGGTGCTCAACGACAGCTCCTGGGAGGGAAGTTCTGTGCAGCATGATCCGATGGACCCAGACTTCAGCGGTGAAGGTCTGGACCCGGACGGCTGGGTTTGGGTGCGAAGTGTGGACTACGTGGCCGGCTGGCGCAGTGCCACGGATGCTGCGGCAGAACTGATCGCCGCCATGGCGGAGGCGGGCGTTGACACATCCGGGTTCGAGTCTCGGGCGGACGCGGCACCTGACGGCTCGGGCATCGTCCGACTGGCGATTCCCGTAGAGGCAGCACGCGCGATTGCAGCCGTTGCGCGCAGGGGAACACCGAGTTGGCGCCAGACAGGCTGACAGCCCGCGGCAAGCAAGTCGTACGGCCTGGGACCCGAGCTTGGGAATCACCGGGCGCCTGGGTAGCAAAACGACGCCTGACCAGCTAGAACGATCCGTCCAATGACCGCGACACCACTCGTTGCTGACCGTGGTTGGCCGCAGTTCGCTCCCCAATCAGGCACGCATCGGGCACGACGGCTTCAGCCAGGGAGAGAGCTGCCCGGCCCACACGTTTTCCAACTGTGTTGGAGGCCTGGGCTGCGGACGGTCCCGTTCACCTGCCTTTATAGGCGGTCGACCGTGGGAGAAGCTACGAGCTTTCGTGTCGTCTGAACCACCATGAACGGCGCTCAATGAGACAGAAACTGAGACGGACGGCGGGGCCGGTCCTGCTGACATCCTGGCCCAGCAAACAGGTCCGTCCGCCCACAGCTCGCCCCGGCGAGAGCTCGGGCTCGCACATGCCGCCAGATAGACAGCGTGGTGTGCGTCACAGCTGCCTGTTCGTGGGTCAACCGCTCTCAACAGCCTGATAAGCTGAACTCCACTACAGGATGCGAGGCTGAAGAAGCCCATTACGGTTCGTGACCGTTGGTATCCACAGAAGAGGAAGGTCCGGGTTCGAGTCCCGGCTTGTAGCTTAACCGGTAGAGCGTCCTCTTTTTATTCTTCACCAACCAGCTCTCTGCATTGCGGAGTTCAATTCACTCTGGGTCAGATTGAGCGAGCGGTAGTAAGTGCGAAGAAACCCCGGAAGTTTTCTCTTCCTCTGGGATATATGTTTCAGCGCGGCGTGTTGAGATGTGAAGTCTTCAAGGGATATATCCGCCCACGTTGCGCGCCTGAGCCGGTCCCTAAGTAGGCAGTTCATTTCCTGCGATATGCGCTTTGTGACGGCGAGCGCGAGAATCAACTCGCCGTGTGAGAAGGTCACAGGTACCCGCGGAGAAATGCGAGCCTGTGGATGCTCCCCGGTCAGCTTGATCCACTGGCTTAGGGCGCTTTGGCTGAGGTTTGCAGCCGCCGCTATCAGGCGCGGCTCGGGAATTCCTCCAGCATGGATGACTGCGTTTCTCATCTGGCGAATCAGATGGAATTGCTGCATTGGATCTTGAGGGAGCCTCTGCCCAACTTTTCTTTCAAAAGTTCTGTGCATGGAGTAAGCTTTTGTGCCGTCAGCTTCCGCTTGAGTCATCTGTCCTGCTCTTATTAGAAGACCGAAGCAAGTTTGCACGAAGTCTTCGTGGATTGCGAGCGCATATGGCACTGCCATAGCGCTAAGGTGTGTCTCCGCCTCGGCCAGTAGGGACTGCGCACTCGCGGTTGAAAGATTCATGCGTTTGATATGAGGCACAGCAGGAAAAATTTCCGGCAATAGACGTGCACTGCCTGCGGTTAGTTGAAGGGTATTCTCGGCAAGTCGCGAGCCAGCCAACAATGCCATGATTGCGTCACTGGCGCGGATTCTATCTTGTTCATATGCACGATACTCAGGAAAACGAACAAAGCTCACGCCGCCCCCTTAGTTGCTTAGCCACAAATAATCACCTGTGCCGATAACTCCATCAAATTCCGGTACAGTGAGAGAGTCGCTGAAGACGGCGTACTCTATTCCCAAATGGCGAACTTGGGCGCTGTGGGCAATTTCGAACTGCATACAACGATGTTTCGAGTAGAGATCTTCCGTAATCCGGGCTTCGGCGTCGTAAGTAAGAAGCCACTTGATTGGAGTCTCACTAAGGACCGCGGATAGCTCGGTATGATCTGATGAACTTAGCGAGTCCATATACAAGCGATCACCCTGCACTAGATAGGGCGGGTCTACGTAGGCGATAACGTCCTGCCCTAAACCAGAGAGACTGCGGATGTGCTCTCTACCGTCCTGCTGCGACAAGGAAACCCTGTTACTGTAGTTTCCCAGGAATTCTATGCGCTCCGCTAGAGCCTCACGATTAAAGCGGGCATCCATCTTCCATTTCCCGGTTTGTTCGAAACCGCCAATCGGGCGTGCACGCAAGATGCCGGAGCGATTACATCTATTTAGGAAGAACGTTGCAAATCCGAGCTCAAGGTCGTCTTTCCCTATAGGGCTTGAATATATGGCGGATGCCCTTCTCCAGGCATCAATAGTCACATCGGCGCTGCGAATTATTGAAGCTAGCTCACTGCTCATGCCAAACACGCAGCGCCAGAAGGCAGCGACTCCAGGGTCTGCATCATTCAAGTGGATGCGCTCTACGGCCCCGTCTACGAGAAGCTTTAATGCGGCGCCGGCTCCGCCGCAGAATGGCTCCGCATAGTGTTTGGGTTTGGGATCCTGGGCGCAGATGAGTCGATTAATGTAGCCCGACAGACGAGCCTTCCCGCCTGGATAACGCAGAGGGCTGATGTATCTCATCATTTGCGATTCTCCCCCATGAAAGCATCTAGCTTCATGAGCATCGGTGTGTAAACCGCGCTCAGTCTAGTGACGTCGACGATCATGGGCTCGACGTCCCACTGATGCATGAAAGCGTGGAGGTTCTTAACGGAGAGAGCTCCATCATTCTGGGACATTCGGCGAGCCTCATCCAGAGCGCGATCGCTGCTGTCGGGGTCAATCTGAAGTAGTGCTACACGAATTCGGTCGCGCAACTTGTCTTGTCTTCTTCTCCACCCCTGCTTCTCGGCCGCCTCCGTGACAGTGATGTCAATCACTGCGCGAATCATAATCGCTGCCACGTTGGGAGATTCTGCAATTACGACTTTCTTCGCTTCGTTGAGGACCTTTGCGGTTCGCGAGCTAACGTTCCGCAATACAACACCCTGGAAGACGCGTTTGTCTTGATTTGGACGCCCAGTAGCGGAAGGCCTTTGCTGCGGCGATCCCGTAGAAATGGCTGGGACGGGAGGATGCTGAAGGGCGGGGGGTGGTGCAGCGTCAGCGCCCGCAATTAGGCGGGGCTGTGCGAGACGATCGGAGTTTTGAGGCAGATGCTCTTTGATAGCCCCCAGGTATTCACGCCGCAGTTCTTTACTCTTAATTAGTGAAACTGAAAGATGGGATGCTAGATCCGAGAAGATTTTGCGAACCGAGCCATGCATGGCTTCCGGCTCGTAATCGGCGAGAATACCGTCCTCGGTAAATTCAATTCCCAATGAGTGTCGAACCTTGGGGTCGCTAAGTACTCGGGCTAGCGTAGTAAGACGAGTGGATCGAACCTTTTCGACGTTCTCAAGAAGCTCCCGGTCGCTTCCGTACCAGATAGTCACCTGGCGAATGAAACGCAGAGCCTTTTCAGAGGGATTCTTCTTTTTTGCGTACCGCGTTATTTGTTCATGGTTCCATCTGAGAACACCTACGCCATTATTCTCTCCGGTATGCCGTAGTACGATCCAATGGCGTGCTGCTTCTCGACTGGGTGAAACGACACAGCGCACTGTGCGAGGAATTGCATTCCGGTGCCGACGGGCGATAATCGCTACCTGCTGCCGGATCCTTTGATCCTCAACGAGGCTCGCATCCAATAACGCCTTGAGCGCTGACACCCTACGATTTCCTTCAATTACCACCATGTCGCCTTCTTCTTCCACGACGATGGTCAGCTCGGTCGGGTTCAATCCCTCGGAGGCGATGTCTTGAGTCAAGTTCACCCATTTTTCGGGATCTTCCGCGAGAAGGGCTGAGATGGCCTCGCGCGTCGTTGGTGTAGGCATGTCGTGCCGCGGGTTCTGCCTGTCGAGGGTGAGGTCCGTGACCGCGAAGTCCTTCTGCTCCATGGTGACGATGTTCTCATTTGGGTCGCTGACTGTGGTAGCGATCTAGCAAAGTTGGGCCCTGCTGACCTCACCGAGGCGGAGCGGGTTTGGCCGGTGGCCTGCCCGGTCTGGGGTTGGGCACGATCAGGGGGCCGTACGCTGGTCGGCAACTCGGGCAGGCTTCACCCCTGCCCGCAATGTGACCGAGTGGCCCCCTGGTCTTGCCCGACGCGGGACCCGGACCGGGGAGGTGGGTAAAGCCGCGAAGCCCCCAGCCACGATGTACCCCTTCTACGGCAAGCGGCTGAGTGCTGAGCGCGCGGGACGGGCGCTGGCCGGGCTGGAGCGGGGCGGAGACAGGAGCGCAGGCCCGGCCGGGGGCCGGGCCGCGCGCGGTGAGCGGAGCGAGCCGCCTTGAGTAAGTGAAGACGGGTTTCGACAGGGTGGCGGATCAGGCTGTGGGCTGGACCCGCTTCGGGCCGTCCGCGGTGATGCGGTAGGTGAGTTGGGCTCGGTCGCCGCTGGCCGTGAGTTCTTCGACGATCAGCGGGCGGTCGTCGCGGCCCAGGGTGGTGCGAGTGGTGTGGATGACCGGGACGGCATCTGCCAGTTGGAGCGTGGCGCGTTCGTCGGGCAGTGGCATGCGGGCGCGGGTGGTCTCTGCCCAGGACAGGTCATGCCCGGCCTCGGCGAGCAGCGTGTAGATCTCCGCAGGTTCGGCGTCCGGATGCTCGGCCAGGGCGGTTCCCTCCGCCGTGGCGAACGGGATCAAGGTCCGGTGCAGGGCGCGGGTTCCCGTGGTGGGGTCGGTGAGGAGGCGATCTACGCCGAAGAGTGCTTCACCTTCCCCCAGGGCCAGGAGTGCGCCCGTGGTGACCGTCGTTTTCGTGCGGTACACGGTGGGCTCCTCGGCCGGCTTCCATGCGTCCTGGCCGGTGGTGAAGTTGCCTGCGTCATCGCGGCTGATCGTGCGTGCGACGGTGAGGACCGGGGCCTGGGCGCCGCGAACGAAGCTGCCCTTGCCGTGAATCACCTCGATCAGACCTTCGGTGCGTAGGGCGGCGATGGCGTTCCGCACGGTGGGCCGGGAAACCCTGTAGCGGGCGATGAGCTGGGCCTCTGAGGGCAGCGGCGCACCTGGCGGGAACTCCCCGGATGCGATGGCGTCACGGATGGCGGCGGCCACCTGCTTGTAGAGCGCTCCGGGGCGCTGGATCTCTCCCATGGGTGCCTCGCTGTCGTCTGGGGCGCGGGCCCGCGTACCCGGCACGATGTCACTCGTCAGCATAAGTGGTTGCGCTCAACCGTCAAGGCATGCATAGTCGTCACTCGTCATGACGAGTGACGTCAGCACTACGACTGGCGTCTCGATCGGCCAAGGAGGCCAACCACTGATGCAGTCCATCCCTGTGGACACATCCCGCCTCGGCGTACTGCGGTGCGCCGTGGCACCGGAACCGAAGATCGCCGATTACGAGAAGCAGGAGGTCAAGAAAGACCGAGAAGGCAACACGATCTACACCGTGGCGGTCATGGTCCGCCAGGACAAGCGGCGGGTGTCGGTGATCGAAGTCGCCGTCACCGGGGAGCCCAAGGGCGTCATCGAGGGCGCGGAAGTCCGTATCACCGGACTGGAGGCCTTCTCGTGGGCCATGGGCGACCGGCACGGGATCAGTTTCCGTGCCGCTGCTATCACCCCCGTCATGCCTGCCGCGAGCAAGGGCGGTGGTGCCTGATGGAACACGTGATCCCGCTCGTCGTCGGGCTGGTACTCCTGGCCTGGCTGCTGGGCGGTGGTGAGTGGCTGCGCCAGCGGCGGCCTGATTGGCACTGGTACGTGACCGGCTACCCCCGCACCGCCGCACGTGTGGTGCTGACCTGGCGCAAGGTCGCCCAGCTCAACGACCTGTCCGTCTCCTACAAGCCGCCCCGGCGTGTTCTGGGTGGCGTGGCGGTGAAGGGTACGGCCCTGCGTTCGACGCCTCCGCGCATCTCCTTCCCGCGGGCTCTGCCGAACGGCCTGTCACTGCTGGTGCGGCTCCGCCCCGGGCAGACTCCGGCTCCGTTCCTTGAAGCTGCCGACGCGCTGGCGCACACCTGGGGTGTGCACGGTGTGCGGGTCACCTCCCCTCGGCGGGGCGCCGTACTGATCACCGCAACGGCAGTCGATCCGCTCGACGATCCGCAACTCCCGGAGGACACCGGCTCTCCACCGCTGCTGTCGGCCGTGGTCGGCGTGCTGGAGACGGGGGGTGCGTGGGTGATGGACTTCCGTCGCGTACCGCACTGGCTGATCGTCGGGGCCACGCAGTCGGGCAAGTCCACGCTCCTGGCACGGCTCGTCTCGCAACTCGCGCCGCAGCCGGTCGCCTTGGTCGGGATCGACTGCAAGGGCGGCATGGAACTGGGGTTGTTCGCGGGCCGGCTGTCGGCGCTGACGACTTGTCGCCGTGAGGCCGTGGCCGTGTTGACCGCACTCGTCACCGACATGCAGGAACGTATGAGGACGTGCCGCCGCGTCGGCGCCCGGTCCATCTGGGAACTGCCGGAGAAGCAACGGCCCGTACCCGTGGTCGTGATCGTGGACGAGTTGGCAGAGCTGTACCTGACCAACGGTTCCAAGGAGGACCGGGCAGAGGCCGAGCAGTGTTCCAGCTACCTGCTGCGCCTTGCCCAACTCGGCGCGGCCCTCGGTGTGCACCTGGTGATCGCCGGGCAGCGGGTCGGTTCCGATCTCGGGCCCGGTGTGACCGCGCTCCGTGCTCAGCTCAGCGGCCGGGTCTGCCATCGGGTCAACGATCCCACCACAGCGGAGATGACCCTCGGGGATCTCCACAAGGACGCGGTGGTCGTCGCGCAGAGCATCGGCACCGGTCAGAAGGGCGTCGCGGTCACCACGGACGATGCCGACGGCTGGGTCCGCGGCCGGTCCTGCCTGACCACTCCGGAGGACGCTCAGCGCATCGCGTCCGAGCACGCCGACATGGCTCCGCACCTGCCGCTCGCAGCGGCCGCACTGGACGGGGGCGAGGAGCAGTGACGAGTACGACGATGCCGCTGGTGGTGGTCTTCGGGCTCGTCACCGTGCTCCTGGTCCGCTCACGCGACATCCGCGCCTGGGAAGCGACCGTCGTCGCCTTGTTCGGCTTCTACCTGGCCCTGACCCCGGTCCGGTGGACCGTCCAAGCCGTCGTGGACTGGCTGTCCGGCGGCTTCCTCCACACCTGAGACAAGGAGAGAGCCACTGATGCCCATGCGCCGCGTGCGCTGCCCCATCTGCAAGGGCGAGGGATCACGGAAGACCTGCACCGGCCGCCGACGCCGCTGCCGCATCTGCCGGGGCGCCGGAAACATCCGCTGACCTACGCGCCTCGCAACCCACCCGCTTTGGAGTGATCGCCATGGACCCAAGCCACCCATCCTCATCCATCCGTGCCGCTGCGGCGGCCCACCCCGGGAGGTCCCCACCATCACCGCCGAGCATCGGACCTCGGCCGACAGGCGCGCCGCTCTCGACCGCGCGGCGCGCCTGCGCCATCTCTCCGACGTGGAACGCGACGTCATCCACCTCGCGTCCGACCCGCTGTTCCCCCGCCGGCTGGAGCAGATCACCGCCACGGCCGGCTGTGCCCACCCGGTGCATCTGGCGGGCTCCACCACCACCTACGACGCGCTGACCGGCGAGCTTCTGCACCACTACACCACCGCCGACGAGCCCGGGGAACGGCTGCTGGTCCGGTGCCGCAACCGCCGGGCCACTGTCTGCGCCCCGTGCTCCCGGCTGCACGCCGGGGATACCTTCCACCTGGTCCGCGCCGGGCTGGTCGGCGGCAAGAACGTACCCGCTGACGTACGCGACCGGCCGCGGGTCTTCCTCACGCTGACAGCTCCCAGCTTCGGGCCGGTGCACCGCGCCGCCGGGAACTCGCGGTGCCGTCCTCGGCGGAGCGGCAGAGCTTGCGAACACGGACGCCTGATTCGCTGCCTGACCGTGCACGAAGAGGGGGACCCGCTCATCGGGCAACCGCTCTGCCCCGGTTGCTACGACTACTGCGGTCACGTGCTGTGGCACGCCTACGCGGGACGGCTGTGGAAGGCGTTCACCGACAACCTGTACCACCACTTGGCCGCCCGTACCGGCCGCACGCGATCGGGTCTCCGCCGGGCGGTGCGCGTCTCCTACGCGAAGGTGGCCGAGTACCAGAAACGCGCGGCCGTCCACGTTCACGCCGTGGTGCGCCTCGACGGCGCGGGCGACCCTGCCAGCCCTCCTCCGCTCTGGGCGGACGCCGACACCCTGGCCGATGCCGTACGCAGCGCTGCGGCGGCGGTCCGCCTGACCACCGTGCACAGTGCCGCGCTCGGTGAGTGCACCCTGCGGTGGGGCGACCAGCTCGACGTCCGGCCGCTGCGTGCGTCCTACGGTCCTGATGGGCTGTCTGACGAAGCGGTGGCGGCTTACGTGGCGAAGTACGTCAGCAAGGGTGCAGCCGAGACCGCGGCCGGCCTCGACCACCGGGTGACCTCCGCCGAGGAAGTACGCACCGCCCCGGTGTCCGCGCACGTGCGCGCCCTGATGGGTACGTGCTGGCGCCTGGGCGGCCTGCCCGAACTGGAGCCGCTGAGGCTGCGCGCTTGGACTCACACCCTCGGCTACCGGGGCCACATCCTGACCAAATCGCGCGCCTACTCGACCACTTACGCGGCTCTGCGTGCTGAGCGTGCCCAGCATGAGCAAGCCGTGCAGGGCTCATCGTCGCTCTCCGGTGCCGACACGACCTCTGATGCCCACTGGCGCTACGTCGGCTCCGGCCACTCGCCCGGCGCCGCGCTCATCGCCGCGGGCATTGCCGAAGATCTGGCAACCAATCGGGAGGTTGCCCGGGAAGCGCTGCGGTCCGGCTCCGGGGGTGCTCTTGGCGCCTGAGGAGCTGAGAAGGCGGGTGTCCGCGTCCCGCCGTAGGCAGGGTCTCCCGCCCGTCATCGAGGACCCTGCGGTGATAGAGCGCGTGGTGCGGGTCTTCGCGCTGGTCGGTCCGGAGACCCGCACCTCGTGCCGCCGCTCTACGCGATCCAGTCGAAGATGAAACGGTCCGGGTCCCAGCGCTTGCGCGGGTTGGCGGGGCCCACATCTATGCTCCGCACGACAGAGGTGACGATGGCGCGGCGCTGGGAGTCGTTCAGCTTCTCCCAGCGCTCCCGCATGTCCTCATAGGTGCCTACGAAGTCGAGAAGGACAGTCGCCTTCGACGTCTTCGACAGCTTCGCGCGGTTGCGCTCCAAGCGTTCTTCGACTGACTGGCGGGCGATCATCCATTCCTTGCGGCTGATCTTCCGGTTGCCGAAGTCGCGGGCGAGTTCTTCAAGCTCCTCCTCATCGGTCCGGATCTCCTCGTACAGTCCGCTGCCCTCCTCGTCGGGCCGCTGGAGGCGTTCCCGAACGGCGGGCGAGTCGAGGGCGGTCAGGATCACGTCGCGTACGTGGGCGTCGGTCCTCTCGGCGTTCGTCGCGGTCCCGGCGCAGGCGTCGGTGCCGGGTGTGTTGGGGCAGACGTAGCGCGGGACGCCGGAGCGGGGCCTGCCCACCATGCCGAATCCGCACGGTGTGCCGTCCTCCCGGGGCTTCGCGCACCGCAGGATGCCGGACAGCAGATAGCTTCTCCTGGTGCTGCCCTCGACCCGGCGCCGCCGCTCGGGGTCGGACAGCAGCGCACGCAGTCGGTCGGATTCCTCGTGGCTGATGATCCCGGGCCACAGAGCGTCGGCCACGATCACACCGAGCAGGGGGCGGGTCGTCTCCCACGAACTGCGCGGGGTGTGCTCGCGTCGGCCACTGATCCGCGCGGATGCCAGCATGCGGCGCAGTGCGCTGGGCTTCCACGGGATGCCCGCCGTCGTGGTGATGCCCCGCTTCTGCCAGTCACGGCAGATGCTCGCCAGGCTCTCACTGGCCAGCACTCGGCGGGCGCCCTCCCTGATGATCTCGGCTTCGCTCTCCCGGACGGTTATGCGGTCGTCCTCGTAGCCGAAGGGGCGTTTCCCACCACCGGCTATCTTCCCGGCCTCGGCCGCCTGGCGGCGCTGCCTGCGCTGCCGCTCGGCCTTGTGCTCCGCCTCGTGGCGGGCGGCGGCACCGAGCATGCGGGCGATCATGCGGCCGGTCGGTGTGGCGAGGTCGATCTCGCCGCTGACGGTGCCCAGTTCCAGGCCGTGCCGATCCGCGAGGTCGATTACGTCTTCCAGCTCGCGCGGTGACCGGGTGAGCCGGTCCACATGCCAGCAGACAACGGCGTTCACCTGTCCGTCCCGGACGTCTCTGATCATCTCTTGCCAGGCCGGCCGGGGTGCCCCCGAGTACGCGCTGACGTCGTTGTCGGTGTAGACCTCGACGACCTCCCAGCCCTTGCGCTCACACAGCTTGCGGCAGTCCTCCTCCTGGCGGGCGATGCCCAACCCGGCCCCGCCCCGGTCCTGGCTGATGCGGCAGTAGATCGCGGCTCGTATGGTCATGGGATACATAGCTACACGCTCGTAGGCACCGGTGTCTCCTGCCCGATCGGGGTGGCGCCGGCCGACGGGTGATCAGCCGGCGGATGATCAGCCGGCGGCCGGCGGCGATCGCGTCATGACGGAGGTGGGGGGTGGGGTCACGGATCCCGTTCCAGTCCCGGGCCGGCTGCCGGGGACCTTCCACACCCACCCCCCATGGCCGCGAGTCCCTCACGATCTCCGTCCGGCCGGTACCACGCACCGTATGCGGGGCCGCTGACAACACGGCGCCGCCCGGGAAGTCCGGCCTCGTGATCACCCGGCGCACCGCAGATCCGACCGCCGGGGCTGGGGCGTGTCACACCACAGGACGCCGGGAAGCAGGTGGGCCCCCTGCCTCTGCCCGCAGCCGGAGCCGGCCGTTCGTCCGCCTGCCCGCCCGCCTCACGAGCCGTCCTCGTCCACCGGTCTGGTCAGCCGCGCCGGATCACCGCACGAAGCGGTACTTCAGGTGGGTGGCGAGGGGCGTGTGGACCACCCCGAGGGGCTCCAGGTCCCGCCGCTCGGTGCCCAGTCCTTCGAAGAGCCGCAGGCCGTCTCCCAGGAGCACGGGCACCACATGCAGGTGCAGCTCGTCGATGAGCCCTTCCCGGAGGTACTGCCGTACCGTGCTCGCGCCGCCCGCGATGTCGACGTTCCTGTCCCCGGCGGCGGCCCTCGCCCGGTCGAGGGCGCTGTGGATGCCGTCCGTGACGAAGGTGAAGGTGGTGCCGCCCTCCTTGGCCAGGGCCGGGCGGGGGCGGTGGGTGAGCACGAAGACCGGGGCGCGGAACGGCGGGTTGCCGCCCCAGAACTCCTCGCCCGTGTCGTACATCGTCCGGCCCATGACCACGGCCCCGGTGGCCTCGAACCACTCGCGCATCAGCTTGGAGTCGCGGTTCTCCTCCCCGCCGGTCATGCCCTGGCGCTCCCGCCAGCTCGCCAGGTTGTGGATCCACTCGAACAGCGGCTCGCCGCCGTCGCCGCCCGGGTTGTCGGGGGTGACGTCGGTGCCGGCCATGAAGCCGTCGAGGGAGACGGCCAGATCCGCGGTTACGGTCACGATGGTGTGCTCCTGGAGTCGTGGAACGTCATGCCTTCACCCCTGCGTCGATCGGGAACCGGCATATTCGACATCCTCGCGACACGCGACCGTCCCCGCCTGCCGGAGGCGGGCGGGAACCGGCGGAAACCTGCGGGAACGGGCGGGGCCCCGCCGGACGGTGCGTGCGTCCGGTGGGGCCCCTGGTTCGGCGGACCGGTCAGCGGAAGTTGACGTCACTGCAGATGTAGTACGACTGGTCGGCGTGCGAGGCCTGCCAGATCGTGTAGACGACGTGGTGGCCGCTGCGGCCCGAGGTGCGGATGTCGACCGGCATGGTCCCGCTGGGGGCGATCCTGCCCGTTTCCGCCACCAGTTCGAGATCGCCCCAGCCCAGCCGCTGCGTGGCCGGGTCGAAGCCCTGCTTGGTGACGTAGACCTGGATGTAGTCCGCGCCGTGGTGGGCCTGGTCCGTCAGCGTCACCGTGAAGGCGGCTCCGACGTCCGTGGTCTTCCACGGCCCGGGTGTGTCCATCGAGGCGTAGCGGCCGTCCCCGGTCAGGCCGGCGCTGCACAGCTGCCCGTCCGGGATGGCTGCCCGGTGGTTGCCGCCCACGTTCTCCCGGTACAGCCCGTTCCAGTTCCACATCGCGTTGGTGTCGTCCTGCCACGCCTGCCAGCACATGGGGTCCTGCTGGGCCATGGCCGGGTTCTGGAAGTCGCTGCCCCAGCGTTCCCAGCAGCCGTAGTTGCGGGACGCCGGGTCGGTGACCGAGCCGTGGGCGACGGCGGTGCCCGACCAGGGGATCAGGCAGAGCAGCGCCGCGGACAGGAGGGTGAGGACGCGAAGCGGCCAAGACAGTTTTGCGCGTTCATGCCAATGCACTGGCAATCTCCGCCTTCCGGCGTGGGCTTCGAAGTTGGGAGCGCTCCCACACTACCCGTCCGGGTGAAACCCGAAACGCTTCACACGGACGGGACGGACGCGGCGATGAGCGGCGGAGGCCCCCGAAGCCCACCCTCGTCCTCACCCGGTACGCACACCCGTCCCGGCACCCGCGTCGCTGACGGTCGCGGAGACCAGGGGAGACCGCGGCCCCGCCTCGGAAGCACCGCCCCCGCTCGATGCCGATCCGGCGACGGCGACCCGTGTCACGCCCCCGTGGTCGACACCGCGGGTCCCAGCCGCGGGCCGATACCACGCGCCACGTGCGTCCCCTCGGTCACAGAGTGCCGCCGCTGGGGAGCGGCGGCCCGGTGGGTGGGCCATGCTGGTGAGATGACTCAGGTGCGCGCCGAGATTCTGGTGAATGGCACATGGCTTCCGGTGTATTCCATCCACTCCGCCCCCCACCTGGAACACGAGCCCACCGTTCTCGAACCCGTTTCGGCCGACGAAACCATGGTCGATCTCGTCCTCCGGCCCCGGCTGGAGAAATGCCTGCAATGGCAGCGACCGGTCTGGGTGACCTGCACGGACGGCACCACGGTCTTCTACGCGGCCGGGGCGGCGGGGCCCTTCCGCATCGCCCCCGTCCGTCCCGGGCCCGCCACCGGCTGGCGCTAGGAACACCCCGGGGCCGGGCCGGGTGCCCGGGACGCGGAGACCGGGGCGGTTCTGTCATCACGACGCCGCCGGTGTTGTCGCGGCCGCGTGATCCCGTCATCCCTTCGGCGCTCCCCGACCCGGACGAACACGAGCCCGGAGGATCAGCCGCCGGCGCGCCGGTGACCACGCGTTCGAGCCGGGACCCCGCCCCGCCGCGGGGAGCCGGAAGGCGGCCCTTCCGGCCCTCCGCGCGAGCGGGTCTCCGGCGGCACATCCGCGCCCCGGCCGGGGCGCGCCGTACTCCCCGGACCTCGTGCGGACCCCGAGAAACCGCGGACCCGGCGGCCCGTCAGACCTCCAGGCCCGCCTCGATCTGCCTGAGCTGGTGGCGGGCCATCGCCAGGTTGGCGCGGCCGCGGTCCAGGGCCAGATAGAGGAAGAGACCGCTCTTGCCGCGGCCCTTCATCAGCCGGATCAGGTGGTACTGGGTGCCCAGCGTGATGAGGATGTCCTCGATCTCGTCCTTCAGCCCCAGGTGCTCCATGGTGCGCACCTTGGCCCGCACCACGTCGGTGTTGCCCGCCGCGGCCACGCCCAGATCGAGGTCCTTGCCGCCGCCGAGGGTTCCGAGCGCCATGCCGCTGTTGAAGTCGACGAGCGCGACGCCGACGGCGCCCTCGATCGACGTCATCGTTTCCTTGAGGGCGGTTTCCGTGTTGCTCATATCCGTTCCTTCTTCCTTTCCCTGTTGGGTGTTCTGTTCTGTGGGGGTCTTTCCGCCGGGGCGGAAAGACCCGGGTGGACGCGCAGCCCCGTACGCCACCACGTCTGTACGCCCCGGCCTCCGTGCACCGGCACACCGGCGGACGAGGCACGCTCCGTAGCGGGACGGCGCTCGTACGGGCTCTCCCGCGGGCCCGTACTCCGGCCACCCGTGACCGGGCAGGCAGAGCCGGGCAGGCAGAGCGGGCGGCCCGCCCGGGCCCGCTGCTCAGCCGCCCTGCTCCGGCCGTTCGAGTGCGCCGTCGACCATCTCCCCGATGCGCGCCCCGGACCGCCGCGCCTCCAGATGGAGCCGGCCCACGTTGGTGCGCGGCCCGGCCAGGACGGTGACGACGGTCGCCGTTCCGGCCGCGTAGGTCGCGACATAGCCCCGGTCGCCCCGGGCCAGCAGTTCGCGGAAGCTCCCGCGGCCGGTGGCGTCCGTCAGCCGCAGGGCCACCCCGAGGGCGGCCGCGGTCAGTGCGGCGACTCCCTCGGCGCCCTCCCCCGCGCCGTCCTGGGCCAGGACGAGCCCGTCGGCGCTGGCCGCCAGGGCCCCGGTCACCCCGGGCACGCGGGCTCGCAACCGGCCCAGTTCCTCCAGGATTTCGGGTTCCGTTTTCATCAGCTGCCTCCTCTCGGCGCGCTGTCGGAGTGCTCGCCTCATGACACCGCTGAGGGGGCCTCATGGGTGGACGGGGAATTCACATGGCCTCCAGTGCGGCACGGAGCCGGCGCAGCAGTTCGACGTCCGGGTCGTCGGAGATGTCCGCGACCCAAGCGGGCAGGGCGGGCGGGGCGGTGCTTCCCCGGGCGGGGCGTCTCGACGTGCCCCGCCGCCGCGAGCCTCCGTATGTCCAGCAGGGCGTGGAAGGCCGGGCGTCCCAGCAGCCGGGCGATCTCCGCGGCGGTGCGCACCCCGTCCGCGAGGTCCAGTAGGGCCCGCTGCCTGCGGGTGACCGCCGGCGCCCGTATCGGGGCGCGCCGCACCACGGGGGCGGTGTCGACCTGCGGATGCGGCCACACCGCCTCCAGCAGCGCCCTGCGCCGGCGGGTCTCCCGTTCGACGGCCTCGACGCGCACCGGCCGTACAGGGCCGAGCCAGTGCGCGGCGCCGTGGCGGAAGCGGACCGGGCCGCGGCCCGGGGCCAGCGCGAAGTAGGCCGCGTCGAACAGCGCGCCGAGATGGCAGATCTCCAGTTCGCCGCCGGCCAGCCGCCCGCTCTCCACCAGGAAGCGGCCGACCTCCCGGCGGGCACCGGCCTGCGCGATCGCCTCCCGCCAGCCCTCGGCGGGCAGTCTCCCGCCGGCGGCCAGCAGGATGTCCAGGCCGGGGGCCGCAGGGCTCTCCGCGTGCACGATCCGCCCGTCGACCAGGTAGAGCGTGCCGGAGTCCCCGAACAGCGCCCCGGTGGCCCGCCGCGCGGCCATGCGGACCAGGAGCGGGGAGAGCGCCGGCCGTACCGCCGTTCCCGTCCTCATATCAGGGCCAGCCGTTCGACCAGATCGCGCAGCCGCAGCCGGGCCAGGGCCAGGTTTCCGTCGTCCCGGCCGAGCCACAGGTAGACGAAGACGCTGCTGTCCAGGGTGTTCTCGACGAAGCGCAGCAGGTGGTAGCCGGTACGGGTGGTGAGCAGAACGTCCTCCACGGGGACATCAGCGTCCCTTCCGCCGGGCACCCGGGCCGAGGGCTCCGCGAGGCCCGGCTGCTCTCCGTCGCCCCTGCGCTCCGGTCCGGCCCCCGCCCGGGCGCCGCCGGCCCCGTTCTCCTCGGCCGAGCCGAACGCGGTGTGCTCGGCGGCCAGCCGGGCGATCTCGGCCATCTCGGCCGCGGTGACCTCGTGGTCGCCGTTGGGGGCGTCCCCCGCCGTGCCCAGGGCGAGCCCGCTCGTCCACTCGATCACGGCGGCACCCCGCGCGCCGGGCAGCACCATGGCTTCCATCAGGCACTCATCGATTCCGGACACGCCGGTGCCCTCCCCATCCCAAGCGTGCTGAGGCGGGCGTCACCCCGCTCCAGTGACCAGAAGGTTACGCAACGTGCCCCACTCGCACGGGAATTCGGGCATTCTCCTGCGGCATATCCAAGCGGTCGCATAGGGTGACGGCGCCCTCGCTGCGCGTCCGCTCGCGATGCGCGGGGGCGGCGCCTGCCGCGCCGGCATCTCCCCAGGTCGGACGGGAGTCGGTCGGCCCGGCGGAGGAATCCGGCAGGTGACAGACGGCGGGGCGAGGCAGTCGGCGGGCAGTGGCCGGACGGGCCGGGAGCCGAGGGGCCGTGGACCGCGGGACCACCCTGCTCCAAGGCGCTGTACGGGGCCCTCCGCGCCCCCGGCCCGCCATGCCACCGCACCGCCACCCCTCCGCGCCCGCAGGCCCCGCAGGGCGTCGCGCACCGTGGACGGCCGCGAACAGCGGGTATACGGAAAGCGAAGAAAGTGGAGCCGGAGCCCGTGACTGTGTTAGCCCTTGTCCACGAGATCCGGCCGAAGGAAGCGGTGCAGCGTGAGCGGTACGTCGATGATCGTCCTGGGGATCGGCTTCTGCATTGCCCTCTACCTCCTGTTCGCGACCCCGAAGGGCGACGGGAGGCGGGACTCCTGAGAGAGCCCGCCACGGGCCCGGGGCAACGCCGCGCACGCACCCGGCCCCGGCCTCCGTACGCCACCGCGCGGCCACCGGAACCCGGGCATCGACATCGGCATCGGCATCGGTGTCAGTGCCCGGATCTACGCTCCCGGCATGGACTCACAGGACCCGCAGCACATCGGAGCCCTCTTCGGCGCGATGATCCTCGGCGTGGAGCTTTCCGAGGAGCCCGCCCCTGCGGACTCTCCGCTCGGCCGCGCCCAGGCGTTCCTCGCCGAGCACGGACCGGACGCCCTCACGGACGAGGTCTTCAGCGCGCTGTGTGACGGCCGCCCCCTGCCCTCCGGCGCGATACCGGCGGACGGACCCGAGGGCGGGACCCCGCCGCGCTGATCACTCCGTACGGGTACGACGCGGACGCGGCACGGACAGCCGGGGACGGCTACGCCCACCGGCTTCTCCCTGGAGGCAGCCGTTCCGGCGCCTCCGCCGGTCCGCCCGGTCCGCCCTCCGGAGTGCACCCTCGGCCGCCCCTGGAGGAGTAGCTCTCCTCACGCCCCGCTCCGCGCCCGTGGCCGCACGGTGACCGGCGTACGGAGACGCGGCGCGGCGGGCCGCCGCCCGGAAAGGGACGGAGGCGCCACGGCCTGTGGGGGACCGTGGCGCCTCCGCGTCTTCTCGCCGGCCGGGCCGGAATTCCGCCCTCGGGCCGTGGACTCTCCCGAGGGGCAAGAGTGGGAGCGCTCCCACCGTAGGGGCGGCCACCCCGGAATGCCAGACTCCTCGGCCAGTTGTTACACGGGGGGCATCCCCGCGTCGCGGGCCCGTGGTAAGCGCCGCCGGGCGCCCGCGGTCCCCCCACGGCACGGCCCGGCGGGAACATCACCCGGCAACACTCAGCAACACCCAGCTCAACGGCCCCTGATCCCCCAGACGTCACAGGATCCGACGGACACCCCGTCCACTCCGGCGCGGGCGGAAGAGCCCGCTCGGCCGGACCCGCTCAGAGCGAACGGCGCAGCACCTCGCCCTTCCGGGCGGGGTCGTAGTCCGGCCCGACCCCCTCGATCAGGAAGGCGTCGCCGTCGACGTGCCGGGTGCGCAGCGGCAGGATCTCCTGGTAGCCGGGCGAGTTGTACCAGGCCCGGGCTTCGTCCGCCCCCGGGAACTCGATGACGACCAGCTCCGCCCCGCACTCGCCTTCCAGTGCCTCGACCGGCCCTCCGTGGACGAGGAACCGGCCGGAGTACGGGTCGAGTGTGGCCTGGATCCGCTCCACGTAGTCGATGACGTCGGGGTGCGGACGGACGCTGGTGAAGTGGCCGATGGCGTAGGCGGGCATGGTCTCTCCTCGAAACGGCTGTCGCGGATGGCCGGCACGGACCGGCATGGGCGGGCGCGGGGCGGAGCCGCGCCGGTGGTGACGGCGGCTCAGGCCGCGGCGTCCGGGGTGCAGGCGGCCGCCACGGCCAGGCTGTCCTCGTAGACGTGATGCCGGGTGATCAGACCGTTTTCAACGGTCAGACGGAGGGCGAAGGGGCTCCTGAAGGTCTTGCCGGTGGCGGCGACCGTCCCGCCGAGTTCCCCCGTTACCACGGCCTCGGCGCCGTCGACGACGATCGCGCCGACCGTCGCCCACCCCTCCCCGCTCACGGTGTGCGCGGCCAGATCGGCCCAGTGCCCGGCGACATCGGCACGGGTCGGGCGCGGTTTGATCCACGGGACCGCCGGGTTCTCGGCGACCATCCAGTCGACTTCGTCGGCGTAGAGGGCCGCGATGCGGTCCGGATCGCCCTCCGTCACGCGCCGCAGGAACTCCCGCACGCTCTGCCGGGTGGCCGCCTCCCCGGTCTCCTCCCCGGAGCGGCCGACGGGGTCGGAGCCCCTGGCCACCGTGCTGCTCCCGGACTCGCCGGAGGGGTTCAACATGCCGGTCATGGCGGGCCTTTCGCTGGTCGTGCGGGATTCCGTCCTCCCGTGCACGATCCTGCCGCCGGGTTCCGGCGGGGTCGATTACCTCCCGGGTCATGCGCGGACGCCGGCGGAGAAGCGAACGGAGGAGCGGAAAGAAGAAACGTCCATGCGACATACCACCCACTTGGCCCAACGAGAGGCGTCCGGAGGGTTACCCGATCATCCGTAGGGGCGTTGTCGCGTCATGGAGCCGCGGCAGTGGTGGGAACGGAACACGGTGTTGGCAGAAGCGTTCTGTCGGAGTGACGATCAGGTGCGCTCGGCGCAGGCGACTCTGGACGAGGCCCAGGTGCACAGGTCGCGCCTGCTGGCGGCGTTCGCGGTCACGGTCGGCAGCGACGGCGCGGTGGCCGGCGTGCTGGGGCTGAACGAACGCGAAGTGCGCGTCGCGCGGCGGACGGTGGGCAAGGAGGACGCCCGCGGGGTGGCGGACCAGTTGCTGGCCGCCGCGGCGGTGGCGCCGGAGGACGGACAGGCGGAGGCGCTGACGGCACCGGAGGCCGTCACCGCACAGCCCATGGGAACGGCCGGAATGCCGGGAGCCGCTGGGGCGGCCGGGGTACCGGGGACGGCGCACGATGCGTACGCGGACCCGATGGCGTACCAGCACTACGCCCCCGCCCAGCCCCCCACGCAGTACCAGCAGACCCAGCACCAGCAGCACACCTACTACCAGCACTACCAGCAACACCAGACACCGGTCCCGCAGCAGACCCAGCACCAGCACCAGCCACCGCCTGCCCCGCAGCAACCCCAGCCGCAGGCACAGCCCCAGCAGCAGCTCCGCGAACCGCGCTGGTCCGGCGCCATGGACGCGCTGCTCGTCGGCAGCTGGCAGACCGGGGTCGATCTCCAGGTCCTGGCCGCCGAGTTCGGCCTCGATCTGGCCCGGCTGATCTCCCGGGCCCAGCAGTTGTCGGCCGAGGGACGGCTCTCACCGCCCTGGGCGGGCAGCGGCCCGGGCGGGGAGGCTCGGTCCGGACGGCACCGCCGCAGCAGCACCGACCTCGACGACGCCTACGACTTCTACGACTCCTACGGCCACTCCGTCCACCCGGGCGGCTGGGAGGTCCCGTCCACCGTGCCCGACGACATGCTCGCCGGGGTGGACCGGCAGAGCGGTCTGCCGCAGTACACGTACAGCACCGTGCCGTGACGGCACGGTGCTGTACGGCAGGCGGCGGGTCCTCACCGCCCGCGATCAGCCCCCGCCCGGGTGCCCGGCGGGGGCTGATCGAATTGACGTACCGGCCGGCCGGGTGTGCTCTGGAAAGAGCGGGGGCAGCGGGAGAGAGGAGCCGCGCCATGCAGACCCAGGCGGAGCGCCGCGGCACAGCGGCACACGCCCGGCCCCGCGGGCGGAACATCTGGCGGACACCCGTCGTGACCAGCGTCGTCTTCGGCTTCTACGCCGGCTTCCTCGACCAGGAGGGCGGTGCCTCCCTCGGGGGAGCCTGGCTGCTCGGCATCCTGGCGGGCGTCGCGCTGCTGGCGCTGTGGCTGGCCATCCACGGCGTGCGCACGAAGATGATCCGCGAGGTGCGGTCAGCGGCCTACGGGGCTCTGGCGGGGAGTGCCATCGGCTTCCTGGTCGGACTGAGCGGGGCCGCCGTACTGAA
Organism: Streptomyces sp. MNU89; assembly: GCF_020982505.1. Lineage (NCBI taxonomy): Bacteria > Bacillati > Actinomycetota > Actinomycetes > Kitasatosporales > Streptomycetaceae > Streptomyces > Streptomyces sp. MNU89. The sequence continues at coordinate 2,782,947 of NZ_JAJKLL010000001.1, forward strand.
GGCCTCGGCCATCGGGTTCTTCGTCGGCCTCGGGATGATGATCGCGGTGAACTACCGGCTCTACGGCAGAGTCCGCTGAGACCTGCCTCTCCCACCCCTCCTCCTCTCCGCCACCCGTGCCACCCGCGCCACCCGCGCCGCCGCCCCGCCGCGCCGGCCGCGGTCCGGTGGCCCGGGTGCCGGTGCCGTTCGCAGGCGCTCGCCACCGTCGTACGGAGAGCCCGGCCGGGACTCAGGAAGCCGGGACGGCCTGCTCCGCGACCGTCAGCCTCCCCGCCTCGATGGTGGCGAGACGGGGAGCACGCCGGGCGACGGCGCTGTCGTGGGTGACCATCACGAAGGTCAGGGAGTGCTCCTTCCAGAGCCCTTCCAGCAGGTCGACGATGTCGTCCCGGGTCCCCTCGTCGAGGTTGCCGGTCGGCTCGTCGGCGAGCAGCACCCCGGGCCGCTTCACCAGAGCACGCGCGATCGCCACCCGCTGCTGCTGGCCGCCCGACAGTTCGCCCGGCAGATGGCCGAGCCGCTCCCCCAGCCCGACGGAGCCGAGGGCCTCGGCCGCCCGCTGCCGCCGCTCCGCCGCTTTCACCCGCAGCGGGACGAGGGCGGTCTCGACGTTCTCCTGCGCGGTGAGCGTGGGGATCAGGTTGAAGCTCTGGAAGACGAAGCCGATCTTCTCGGCCCGTACGGCGGTGAGCCGGGCCTCGCTCAGCCGGGCGAGATCCACGCCGTCGAGTTCGACGCTGCCCGTGGTCGGGCGGTCGAGGCCGCCGAGCATCTGGAGCAGGGTGGACTTGCCGCCGCCGGTGGGGCCCTGGATGACGAGCCGGTCGCCGTCGTCGATGGTGAGATCGACACCGGCGAGGGCGTCGATGGTCTCCTTGCCCCGGGTGTAGCGCTTGGTGACGCCTGTCAGCTGGTACATGTCGCTCCTGGGTGGATGGCGGGGACCGCGCGGTGCCGCGCGGGCCGGGGGGAAGGCGTGGCCTCCGCGTACGGCTGTACGAGCCGGGCCGTCGGAGCCGTGCCGTTCGGGGACGAGACCGGGGCCGCGCGGAGGACCGGGCCTGGACAAGACGGGTCGGGAGAGGACGGGTCGGAAGGGGCCGGGAGGGCCGGGAGCCGCCGGTCAGGCGACGCGGCTGAGGGCGTCGGCCGGGCGCAGCCGGGCGGCGCGCCAGCCGCCGAAGGCTCCGGCGACGAGTCCGCCGGCGACCGCGAGGCCGACCGCGAGGCCGATGGTGCCGAGGGCGACGGGTGCGGTCAGCGCGATGTCGATGCTCTGTGCCGCGGCCGCGCCGCCACCGCCGCCCGGTCCGCCGCCGGGCCCCGCGCCCATCCGGCCGCCGCCGGACAGCCCGGCCCCGCGCGCGAGTTCGGCGGTGAGGCCGGGGCTGAGCGCGGTGATGAGGTAGGCGCCGCCGAGGCCGAGGGCGATGCCGAGGGCCCCGCCGAGCAGTCCGTTGACCACGGCCTCGCCGACGACCTGCCGGGTCACCCGTCCGCTCTTCCAGCCCAGCGCCTTGAGGGTGCCGAACTCCCGTACCCGGCGGCTGACGGCCGAGGAGGTCAGCAGCCCGGCCACCAGGAAGGCGGCGGCGAGGACGACGACGGACAGCCACTTCCCGACGCTCGACGCGAGGTCGGCGGCGGTGCTGAGGGAGCCGGAGACGGTGGCGGCCAGGTCCTCGGAGGTGGTGACGGTCGTCCCGGTCACGTTCTTCTGGATGGCGGACTTGACCGCGCCGATGGCCTGCGAGTCCTCGGCCCGCACATAGACCGTGGTGATCTCGTCCTTGGAGTCGGACAGGGTCTGGGCCCGCTCGAGCGGGATGTAAACATCGGCGGCGGCGGAGCCGCTGTCGGCGGTCGCGATGCCGACGATCTCGAACTCCGTGCCCTTGACGGAGATCTCGTCGCCGACCGCGAGGTCCTCCCGCTGGGCGTAGGCGTTGTCGACGACGGCGACCTCGGCGTCGGTCTCACCGCTCTCGAAGGTCCGGCCCTCGGTGAGGGCGGAGGAGGTCAGCGGTCCGAGAGCGGGCTCGGTGACGTCCGTGCCGTAGACGGTGAAGGACTCGATACCGAAGTCGGCGCCCCCGCCGCGGATCTCACCGCCGCCCCGGCCGCTGTCGCCGCCGTCTCCGGCGCCGGGGCCGGGCGCCGCGCCGATCTCGCCGCGCTCGAAGCTACCGCTGATCTTCAGGTTCACCAGGCTGAGGCCGCCGACCGCGTCGGCGACGCCCTCCTGCCCGGCCACCTTTCCCACGGTGCTCGCGTCGAGCGTCTCGAAGCCCTGCACCATCAGCCGGTCGTCGCTCTGCTCCTCGCCCTCCTCGCCGGCGTCGAAGCGGAAGCGGGGGCGCTGCGGGGCCTCGCCCTCCTCGGGCTGCTCCTGCGCCTTGGTGACGGTCATGTCGGTGCCGAGTCCGTACAGGGACTCCAGGACCCGGGCCTGGGCCTGTTTCATCCCCGCGGAGACGGAGGTGACGACGATGACGAGGGCGATGCCCAGGGCGAGGCCGGAGGCGACGACGAGCGCCGCTTTTCTGCGGCGGCGCAGCTCGCGCCGGAGGTAGGTGAAGAACATGCGGGCGACGGTAGGCAGCCGCGGTGAGGGACGGCTGAGGCCCCGATGAGAGCGGGGTGAGAAACGGCACCGGCCGGCGACGCGGTGGAGGGTGGCGGACGGACACCGGGCGGTGGCCGACGGTCCTGTCGGCCACCGCCCGGCGGTGGTGCGTCACGCCGCGCGCGGCGTGTGCAAGCCCGGATCGCTCCGGTGCGGGTCAGATCGCGCTACCGGCGACCCACTCGTTCCAGTCCATGTTCCAGCCGTTGAGGCCGTTGTCCGGGGCGATCTCCTTGTCGGGGGAGTTCTTCACGGTCACGACATCGCCGATGAGCGACTGGTTGTAGAACCAGGCGCCGTCCTGGCCGGGGTCGTCCGCGCCCTTGACGTCGTTCAGACCGACGCAGCCGTGGCTGGTGTTGGCCTGGCCGAAGATGGAGTCGGCGCCCCAGTAGTTGCCGTGGATGAAGGTGCCGGAGGTGGAGAGCCGCATGGCGTGCGGCACGTCCTTGATGTCGTACTCGCCCTTGCCGTCGTCGTCCGTGAACCCGACGGTGGCACCGTTCATCCGGGTCTCCTTGAACTTCTCGGAGATCACCATCTGACCGTTGTAGGTCGGGTTCTCGGAGCTGCCCGCGGAGATCTTGAAGTTCTTGATCTCCTTGCCGTCCCGCACCACCGACATCGTCTTGCTCTTGACGTCGACGGTGGAGACCTGGCTGCGGCCGATCTTGAAGCTGAACGACTTGTCCTGGACGCCCTTCACGCCCGGCGATCCCTCGACACCGTCGAGGCCGAGCTTGACGGTGACCGTGGAGCCGGCTTTCCAGTACTCCTTGGGCCGGAAGTCGAGCCGCTGGGTGCCGAACCAGTGTCCGACGACCTCCTGGCCGCTGGTGGTGTTGACCTCGATCGCCGACTGCACGGCCTTCTTGTTCTGGATGCTCTTGTCGAAGTTGATCGACACGGGCATCCCGACACCCACGGTGGAGTCGGCCTCGGGGGTGTAGTAACCCAGGAAGCTGTTGTCCGGCGAGACGGTGGTGAAGGTGGAGTGCTCGGTGGCCTTGCGGCCCTCCGAGTCCTCCGCGGTGGCGGTGATCTTGTACTTGGTCGAACGCTCCAGCGAGCCGTCCGGCTTCCAGCTCTTGCCGTCGCCGGACAGGCTCCCGGGGATCTCCGCGCCGGAGGCGACAGCCGTCATCGACACATCGGAGAGCTTGCCCTTGGTGACGGTGACCCGGACGTCGTTGTTGATGCCCGCGTTGTCGGTGCCGTTCTTGGGGCTGATCCTTATTCGTGCGTCCGAGGCGTCCTTGGCAGCCGCCCGGTCGACCTGCGACTGCTTTCCGCTGTCACCGCTGTCCCCGCCCTTGCCGTCGGAGTCAGCGCTGCCGCCACCCCCGCAGGCGGTGAGCGTCAGCACGCCGCTGAGCAGCGCGGCGGCGGCGACGACCGCTTTCCGCCGCTTACCTGTCGTCATCACACGCTTCTCCATTGCTACTGTCCCCGGGTCGCGGGCCGGAAGCCGCAAGCGAGTCTTCCGGCCAGTGCTCAGTAAGAACACCCGGACCCGTCGACCCGTTCCACGGGTCTCGGAAGTGTGGCGCACGCCACGTGCGTACCCGATCCGGACACGGCCCTCCGAAGAGTGACCGGTTGTCCCGCGCCGCTCCTCACCCCTTCGTGTCTTCAGACGCCTGCCGTGTGGGGCGCCTGCCCGCGTCCGCGGGTTTCCATCCCTGACCGGACGGCTTGCTTCCGCAGTTCCCGGCCCCGAGCCCCCGGCCCCCGCGGCGGCCGGACATCCCCAACTGCCGCGAAATACACCAGGACCGGACGATCCGCGGCAGGCGGGACACTGGCGAGAGTACCGCTCGCCCTCCGGACTTTCCCATGACCCGTGACCTTCACTACTATCGGACCCGGCCGTTCAACCAACCTGCACCGCAAGGGGTCCATGACGTGTCCGCACGCCGACCACTGCTGACCGCCTCCGCCGCGGGGGCCATGCTGCTCGCCCTGTGGTTCGTGCCGTCCGCGAACGCGACCGTCGAAGAGGGCAGAGCTCCGGCCGCGGAACAGGTCGGGGATCGCATGCAGGGCCAGTCGCCGGCCGAGGAGGCGGATCCCGCCGCGGGCTCCGGCCCCGCCGCGGGAGAGACGGTCACGGACGCCGAGGAACTCGCGCTGGCCGACACCGGCAGCGTCGACACCACCCCGTACCTGCTGGGCGGCACCCTCTTCCTGGGCCTCGGCGCCGCGCTGGTCTCCTCCGCCGGACGCCGCTCGCGCACCCTCATCTGAGTCGTCCGAGCACGGGACACCGGTCCCGGCCGGACGTCCCCGTCGCGTTCCGCGCTGAACGGACGCCCGCACGAACGCTCTTCCGGCTGCCGCACCGGCTCCGCCGGAGCCGTCAACGGACTTCTCCGCACGCGCTCTGCCCGCCCGGGATCGAGGGCTCCCCGGGCGGGCTCTTCGCGTCCCGCCGTCGCTGCCTCTCCGTCTCGACTTCTCGCCCCTTCGCCTCTTCGTCTCTTCGCGTCCTCGCGTCCGGAGGCGACCGGGCTGTCAGGCCAGCGGTCCGGTGACCGTCTCCGCCGCCGCGACCAGGGCCCCGGAGGCCACGAAGGCGTCCGCCGCGGCCAGGTCGGGGGCGAGGAAGCGGTCGCCGCCCGGGCCCGCGACGCCCGCCGCGCGCACCGCCTCCAGGACGGCGCGGGTGGCGGGGGCCGGGGCGAGACCTTCGCGCAGTTCGAGGGCGCGGGTGGCGGCCACCAGTTCCACGGCGATGACCCGGTTCACGTTGCCGAGGGCCGTGCGCAGTTTGCGCGCGGCGGACCAGCCCATCGAGACGTGGTCCTCCTGCATCGCGGAGGACGGGATCGAGTCGACCGAGGCCGGGACCGCCAGCCGCTTCAGCTCACCGACCAGCGCCGCCTGCGTGTACTGGGCGATCATCAGCCCGGAATCGACTCCCGGGTCACCGGCGAGGAAGGCCGGCAGCCCGTAGGAGCGGTTCTTGTCGAGCAGCCGGTCCGTGCGGCGCTCGGCGATGGACGCCAGGTCGGCGGCGGCCACGGCCAGGAAGTCCAGGACGTACGCGACGGGCGCGCCGTGGAAGTTGCCGTTGGACTCGACCCGCCCGTCGGACAGCACGACGGGGTTGTCCACGGCGGCGGCGAGTTCCCGGTCGGCGACGAGGCGGGCGTGCGCGAGGGTGTCACGGCCCGCACCGGCCACCTGCGGCGCGCAGCGCACCGAGTAGGCGTCCTGGACGCGAGGGGCGGCCTGAAGGCCGTCGTAGCCGGTCTGGTGGTGGCCGGTGAGCCCGGAGCCGGCGAGCATCCGCAGCATGTTGTCCGCGCTGGCGGCCTGGCCCGGGTGGGGCCGGACGGCGTGCAGTTCGGGGGCGAGGACCCGGTCGGTGCCGAGCAGCGCCTCCAGGGAGAGGGCGGCGGTGATGTCGGCGGAGGTGAGGAGGCGGGCGAGGTCGGCGTTGGCCATGACGAGCATGCCGAGCATCCCGTCGGTGCCGTTGAGGAGGGCCAGGCCCTCCTTCTCGCGCAGGTCGAGTGGGGCGATGCCGTGCTCGGCGAGCAGTTCGGCGGCCGGGCGCACGGCACCGTCGGGCCCCTCCGCCTCGCCTTCGCCCATGAGGGTCAGGGCGCAGTGGGAGAGCGGCGCCAGGTCGCCGGAACAGCCGAGGGATCCGTACTCGTGGACGACCGGGGTGATGCCGGCGTTGAGCAGGGCGGCCATCGTCTCGGCGACGAGCGGCCGCACCCCCGTATGTCCCGACGCGAGGGTCTTGAGCCGGAGGAACATCAGGGCGCGGACGACCTCGCGCTCCACGTGGGCGCCCATGCCCGCGGCGTGCGAGCGGACGATGTTCCGCTGGAGGCGGCCGCGCAGCTCGGGGCCGATGTGGCGGACGGCGAGGGCGCCGAAGCCGGTGGAGACGCCGTACACGGGCTCCGGGCGGGCGGCGAGCGCGTCGACGACCCGCCGGGAGGCGGCGAGCGCGTCGAGGGCTCCGGCGGACAGCTCGATCCGGGCCCCGCCGCGGGCCACGGCGATCACGTCGTCCGCGCTCACGCCGGACGATCCCAGCACCACGGTGTGCATATTCATATTCAGGCACCCTAAGTTCTGAATCATGTTCTGTCACGACGCGGGCCGCACAGCCGTCCGGCACCGCCCCTGGCCCGGCCGCCCCGCGCCTGACATGATCGGATGAACGATCGTTAACACGATGCACGACTGAGGACAGGAGGCGGCGATGGGCGGCGCGGCGGACGAGGTGCGGTACGGCGAGTGGATCGCCGTCCGGCGGCACGGCACCCATGTGGCGGAGCTCGTCCTGGACCGCCCCCGGGCCATGAACGCCGTCTCCACCGAGCTGGCCCGCCGCCTCACCGAGGCCTGCGACGCCCTCACCGCCGACCCCTCGGCGCGGGTCGTGGTGCTGACCTCCAGCCACGAGCGCGCCTTCTGTGTCGGCGCCGACCTCAAGGAGCGCAACTCCTTCACGGACGCCGAACTGCTGCGCCAGAGGCCGGTCAACCGGGCCGCCTACACCGGTGTCCTCGAACTGCCGATGCCCACGGTCGCCGCCGTGCACGGGTTCGCCCTCGGCGGCGGCTTCGAGATCGCCCTCTCCTGCGATCTGATCGTCGCCGATCCCACGGCCGTGGTCGGGCTCCCGGAGGTGTCCGTCGGCGTGATCCCGGGCGGCGGCGGCACCCAGCTGCTGCCCCGCCGGGTCGGTGCCGCGCGGGCCGCCGAGCTGATCTTCACCGGGCGCCGGGTGGCCGCCGCCGAGGCGCTCTCCCTGGGCCTGGTCGACCAGCTCGCGGACGAGGGCCGGGACCGCGAGGAGGCCCTCGCCCTCGCCACCCGCATCGCCGCCAACTCCCCGGTCGGCCTGCGCGCGGCGAAGCGCGCCCTCCGGCTGGGACACGGGCTGGACCTGCGCGCCGGCCTGGAGGTGGAGGACGGCGCCTGGCGGGCGGTGGCCTTCTCCGGGGACCGCGCGGAGGGCGTCGCGGCCTTCAACGAGAAGCGGGCGCCGGACTGGCCCGGGGAGTGAACCGGGACGGCTGAAGGGGCGCGGGAACCGGCTGCGGGCACGCGGCGGAGGCGGGGTTCGCCGGCCCCCGTACCGGCGAACCCGGCGCCCCTCCGTCGCGGCCCGTCCGGCGGCCGCGGGGCCGTCGGCGGCGGAGCGGCGTCGGCCGGGTTTCGGACCGGAGAAGAAGCCCTCCCCAGGAGGGCGCTCACCGGGAAATGTTCCTAGTCTGGGGTGAAGGATGGGCCCACAGTGACGGAACACGAGGTGCCGGGTGGCTGGTGACGGCGGGGGCGATGCGCGGCTGGCCGCCGTGGTGGCGCTGGCCCAGGCGATGGCCGCCGCCCAGACCCCCCGCGAGACGGCACGCGCCGCCGCGCTCGGCGCCCGGAGCGCCCTCGGCGGCTGCTTCGCCGCGATCTCCGCCTGGGAACGGGACCTCGGGCGGCTCCGGGTCCTGGTCAACGTCGGCGAACTCGCTCCGGGCGAGGAGGAGTTCCCGGAGAACGAGTCGTATCCCGTCCGCGACTTCCCCGAGATCGCCGAATTCCTGCACGAGCGGTGGGCGGGCGGCGGCGAGCCCGACGCCTGGGTGGAGACCGCCGACGGCCCGCCCCGCGACCGCGGGCCCGGCTCGTACTGCCACCAGCGCGTCGCCGCCCTCCGGCGGCGCGGGCGGGGCTGCTGTGTGGTCGCGCCGATCGTGCTCCACGGCCGCGCCTGGGGCGAGCTCTATGTGGCGCGGCCCGCCGGCGTCCCCGTCTTCGACCGGGAGGACGCCCGGTTCGCCACGGTCCTCGCCGCGGTGGCCGCCTCCGGGATCGCCCAGACCGAGCGGCTCGCGGAGGCCCGCCGGCTCGCCTTCACCGACCCGCTGACCGGCCTGGCCAACCGCCGGGCCGTGGACGTCCGGCTGGAGGAGGCGCTGGAGCGGCACCGGGCGGAAGGGACCGTGGTGAGCCTCGTGGTCTGCGACATCAACGGGCTCAAGCAGGTCAACGACACCCTGGGGCACGCGGTCGGCGACCGGCTGCTGGAGCGTTTCGGCTCCGTGCTGTCGGTCTGCGGGGCCATGCTCCCCGGGGCGCTGGCGGCGCGGCTGGGCGGTGACGAGTTCTGTCTCGTCACCGTCGGCCCGCCCACCGAGGAGGTGGTGCGGGCAGCGACCGAGCTGTGCCACCGCGCGGCCAAACTGGATCTCGGCGAGGGCGTCGCCTGCGGGGTGGCCTCGACGGGGCAGCCGATCGGTCCCGTGCCGTCCGCGCGGCGGCTGTTCCGGCTGGCGGACGCGGCACAGTACCGGGCGAAGGCGGCCCGCGCCGACGGGCCGGTCGTGGCGGGGGACGGGGGGCCCGACGATCCGGTCGTGCGGATGGCCGACGCCTCACCGACGGCTCCCGCCCCCGGACCGGAGCGGCGGCGGTTCCGCGGCCGCTGAGCCTCCGGCGCGGGTCCTGCTGTTCCCGGAGCAGGCTTCCCGGAGAGGCGGGCTCCCCGGATACAGGCGTCCCCCAGGCACAGGCGCAGGCGCAGGTACGGCTTCCCCGGGTACGGGCCTCCCCGGATCGCGCCCGTCTCCGTCCCCCGCGGTGTCGCCGGCCGGCCCGGTCCCGGCGCCGGGTGACGGCCTCCCGCCGGGCCGAGTGCGGCCGAACGCCCCCGCCCCGCGCGAGCGCCCGTCCTCGGCAAGCTCCCGCCCGGTACTCCGTCGCGGCCGCGGGCCGCCACACCGCGCGGTCGGGCCCCGTTACGGCTCTGCCGGCGGGGACACCGGCCGTCGCTCCGGACGGCGGGTGAGGAGCCAGGGTTCGACGACCCCCAGGCCGCGGACCGGGCGCTGCCACATCGGCTGGAGCGCGAAGCGGTACGGGTGCGGCGGCTCCGCGCCCTCCTTCTCCGCCGCGGCCGCCTCGGCCTCCGACTCCGGCGCGTCCCCGGACCGCATCAGCTCCGCCGCGAACGCCTCGTCCACCAGGACCGAGTCCTTCGGCGCTATCGAGGTGAGGCGGCTCGCGAGGTTCACCGTCGTGCCGAAGACGTCGCCCATGCGCGTGGTGACGGTGCCGAAGGCGATGCCGACCCGCAGCTCCGGCATGGTCTCGTCGTTGGCCAGTGTCTCGATCATCCGCAGGCCGATCTCGGCGGCCGTGCCCGCGTCGTCCGCCGCGTACAGCACCTCGTCGCCGAGGGTCTTGATGAGCCGGCCGCCGCGGGCCGCGACCAGATCCGCCGCGGTCGTCTCGAACGCCTCGACGAGCTCGCCGAGCTCCTCCTCCTCCAGCCGCCGGGTGAGCCGGGTGAAGCCGACGAGGTCCGCGAAACCGACGGCCAGCCGCCGGTCGACCATCTCCTCGTCGTCCTGGGTCTGGATGACGCGCCCGGCGGCCGCCGCGAGCTGCCGCCGCCACACATAGACCAGGAACTCCTGGAGCTCCGGCAGCAGCAGCTGGACCAGCGGGTACGCGACCTCGGTGCGGGTCATCCCCTCCTCGGGGGGCTCGGTGAGGCCCTCCAGGAAGCCCTCGATCTGCCAGTCGGCGAGCCGGGCCGTGGTCTGGCCGGTGGACCGGGCGACCTGGACGGCCATCGGCTCGCTCAGCAGTCCCGCCTCGACGAGGCCCGCCAGCCGCCGCAGCGCCAGCACGTCGGCCTCCGTCAGCGCCCGGGCCTGGCCGATGTCGGCGAAGCCCATGGCGCGCCAGAAGCGGGAGGCCAGCTCCATCGACACCCCGGCGCTGCGGGCCGCCTGGAAGGGGGTGTACTGGCGTTCGGCGCCCAGGATCAGCTGCTCCAGGCGGATCGCGAGGGGATTGTCCTCGGTCTCCTCCACCTCGTCGGAGTCGTGCGAGCCCGCGAAGGCGTTCGCCGTGTACGGGGCTCCGGCGCCGGGGGGCACCGGGGCGGGCCGCCCGTGTCCGGCCGCTCCGCGCCGGGAGGCGGGCCCTCGTCCGGGCCCTCCTCCGAGCGGCCGTCCGGGCCCTCCTCCGAGCCCTCGGAGCCCTCGGCGCCCTCCCCGGCCCGCTCGCCGCCGGCCGTGCCCGCGCCGTCGCCGGGGGCACCGCCGGCATCCGGTCCTTCCGAGCCCTCGCCGGCGCCCGCGTCGTCGACGATCACTGCCCGCCCCCTGTCCGATCCGTGCGCACAGCCCTTCCGATCACATCTCGCCGTGCCGTCCGGGTCCGCCACCCGGACGGGCCCGGGACGCTGTCCCCGGCCGCCTCAACGATACGTCAGGTGTGTGCTGGCTCACTCTCTCCGGCCGCTCTCTCACCCGCGGGGCCGCAGGTGGACGATGTCGCCCGCGCCGACGGCCTCCCGGCCGCCCCCTTCGGTCCGCAGCACCAGCCGCCCGTCCCCGTCCAGGGCGACCGCCTCGCCGCTGATCTCCCGGTCGCCCGGCAGCACGGCCCGGACCGTCCGGCCGAGGGTGGCGCAGCCGGCGGCGTACGCCTCCAGGACTCCGCTGCGCGCCGGGTCGCCTTCGGCCGCGCGCCAGTCGCCGTACCACTGTTCGAGTGAGCGGAGGACGGCCCGCAGGATCGGGTCGCGGTCCGTGGAGACCGCTCCGGCCAGGGCGAGCGAGCCCGCGCCCGGCACGGGGAGTTCGTCCGCGCCCAGCGACACGTTGAGGCCGATGCCGAGGACGACGTCCCCGTCGCCGACGCGCTCGGAGAGGACGCCCCCCGCCTTGCGCTCCTCCCCGTCCACCGTCACCAGCAGGTCGTTGGGCCACTTCAGCGCGGTGTCCGTGCCCGCGGTGCGGGACACGGCGGTCGCGGTGGCCACCCCGGCGAGCAGCGGCAGCCAGCCCCAGCGGGTGACGGGGACGGCGGGTCCCGGCCGCAGCAGGACGGAGGCGAAGATCCCGGAGCGGGCCGGCGCCACCCAGTGGCGGTCGAGCCGGCCGCGGCCCGCCGACTGCTCCTCGGAGACGAGCACCGCCCCCTCGGGGACGGTTCCGGCCGCCGCCCGTTCCGCCAGATCGGTGTTGGTGGAGCCGGTGACCTCGACGACGTCCAGCGAGGTCCACAGCCCGCCGGGGCGGACGAGGGCGCGGCGCAGCCCGGTGGCGTTCAGCGGCGGCCGCTCCAGATCGGACCAGCGGCCGGGCGGTTCCGGCGCGGATCCGCCGGACGGTGTGGCAGTCATGGGGCCAGCGTAGGCAGGGAACGGGCGGCCGGCGTGCCGGAGCGTACGCCCCCGCCCGCTCCGGCGCGCCCCTGTGCGATCGCCCACATCGCGCCGCCCGGCCGCGTCCCCCGCGCACAAGGAGCGCGCGCTCACCGCACGCGCCCCTCCGCGCGGGGTACCCGGCCTGCGGAGATGTGGCCAACGCCGCACTCGCAGGACACAGTGCCGCCGATACGCTACGAGGCGGTAACCAGGTAGCCCCCACCAGGACGAGCAGGAGCCGCATCCCGATGTCCGAGCCGGAAATCGACCTTCACACCACCGCGGGAAAGATCGCGGACCTGCAGCGGCGCATCGGCGAGGCCACGCACGCCGGCTCGCAGCGCGCCGTCGAGAAACAGCACGCGAAGGGCAAGCTGACGGCTCGGGAGCGGATCGATCTGCTGCTCGACGAGGGTTCCTTCGTGGAGCTGGACGAGTTCGCCCGGCACCGCTCCACCAACTTCGGCCTGGAGAAGAACCGCCCGTACGGTGACGGCGTGGTGACCGGCTACGGCACCATCGACGGCCGCCCCGTCGCCGTCTTCTCCCAGGACTTCACGGTCTTCGGCGGCGCCCTCGGCGAGGTCTTCGGCCAGAAGATCGTCAAGGTGATGGACTTCGCGCTGAAGAACGGCTGCCCGGTCATCGGGATCAACGACTCCGGCGGCGCCCGCATCCAGGAGGGCGTCAGCGCCCTCGGTCTCTACGGCGAGATCTTCCGCCGCAACACCCACGCCTCCGGGGTGATCCCGCAGATCTCCCTGGTCGTCGGCCCCTGCGCGGGCGGCGCGGTGTACTCGCCCGCCATCACCGACTTCACGGTGATGGTCGACCAGACCTCGCACATGTTCATCACCGGCCCGGACGTCATCAAGACCGTCACCGGCGAGGACGTCGGCTTCGACGAGCTGGGCGGCGCCCGCACCCACAACGCCACCTCCGGGGTCGCGCACCACATGGCGGGCGACGAGAAGGACGCCATCGAATACGTCAAGGCGCTCCTCTCCTACCTCCCGTCGAACAACCTCAGCGAGCCCCCGGCCTTCCCCGAGGAGGCCGACCTGGAGACCTCCGACGAGGACCGCGAGCTGGACGCGATCATCCCGGACTCGGCCAACCAGCCGTACGACATGCGCTCCATCGTCGAACACGTCCTGGACGACGGCGAGTTCCTGGAGACCCAGGCGCTCTTCGCGCCGAACATCATCACCGGCTTCGGCCGGGTCGAGGGCCACCCCGTCGGCATCGTCGGCAACCAGCCGATGCAGTTCGCCGGCTGCCTCGACATCGACGCCTCCGAGAAGGCCGCGCGCTTCGTGCGCACCTGCGACGCCTTCAACGTGCCGGTGCTGACCTTCGTCGACGTCCCCGGCTTCCTCCCCGGCGTCGAGCAGGAGTACGGCGGCATCATCCGGCGCGGCGCCAAGCTGATCTACGCCTACGCGGAGGCGACCGTCCCGCTGATCACGGTCATCACCCGCAAGGCGTTCGGCGGCGCGTACGACGTGATGGGCTCCAAGCACCTCGGCGCCGACCTCAACCTCGCCTGGCCCACCGCCCAGGTCGCGGTGATGGGCGCGCAGGGCGCGGTGAACATCCTGCACCGCAGGACGCTCGCCGCGGCCGAGACGCCCGAGGCGCAGGAGGAGCTGCGGCAGCAGCTCATCGCCGAGTACGAGGACACGCTGCTCAACCCGTACGTCGCGGCCGAGCGGGGCTATGTGGACGCGGTGGTCATGCCGTCCGAGACCCGCCGTCACATCACCCGGGGCCTGCGCACCCTGCGCTCCAAGCGCGAGTCCCTGCCGCCGAAGAAGCACGGCAACATCCCGCTGTAGCAGGCCCGCCCGGCGGGCGGTGAGGAGCAGCGGTACAGCGGGTACGTACGGGGTGAAAGCGGACACGGCGGAAGCCGAGGAAGGAAGGCCGGCGATGTTCAAGGTGGTACGGGGCAATCCGACCCCGGAGGAGCTGGCCGCCGCACTGGCGGTGGTCCAGGCACGCGCCTCGGCGGCCTCGTCCGCCACCGCGGCGCCCGAGCAGCTGGACGAATGGGCCGACCCGGCGCGGAACGTGCCGGGCCGCAGGCTGCCGCACCCCGGCCCCACGGCCTGGCGCAGCTCGTACTGGCCGCGCTGAGGCGCGTCCGGCCCGCTCCGGCCCGTTCCCGGCCCCGCGAACGGAGCGGTGCCGCCTGAGTATCCGTACTCAGGCGGCACCGCCGTTTCCGGCGGATCATCGGACGCATGCTGTGGTCCGACCCCTCCGACGAACCGCCCCGGGACCTCCGCGACACCGAGGAGATGCTGCGGCGTGCCGGAGGGGTGCTCGCGGTCGCGGTGATCATGGTCCTGCTGCTCATCCTGGGCTTCCAGGGCTGACGCCCTTCCCGGCGGCCCGCGCGCCCCGGCCGCCTTCCGCCGCCCGGAGTCCCCGCCGCCCCCGCGGCCGCTTCTATACGCTGGCCCGCATGCCGAACAACGCATCCGCCGTACCCCGCACGCTCGTTCTCGCCTCCCGCTCCCCGGCCCGCCTCGCCCTGCTCCGGCAGGCCGGGCTCGCGCCCGAGGTCATCGTGAGCGGGGTGGACGAGGACGCGCTGACCGCGGAGACCCCGGGCGAACTCGCGCGGCTGCTGGCGGAGGCCAAGGCCGCCGCGGTGGCCGGCCGGGCGGAGGCCGCGGGGGCGCTGGTCGTGGGCTGCGACTCGGTTCTGGACCTGGACGGGCGGGCGCTCGGCAAGCCGGACGGCGCGGAGGACGCGACGGCCCGCTGGAAGTCCATGCGGGGCCGCTCGGGCGTGCTGCGCACCGGGCACTGCGTCATCGACACGGTGAGCGGACGGCAGGTGTCGGCGACGGCGTCCACGACCGTACGGTTCGGCGAGCCGTCGGACGAGGAGATCGCCGCCTACGTCGCCAGCGGTGAACCCCTCCATGTGGCGGGCGCGTTCACGCTCGACGGGCGGTCGGCGCCGTTCATCGACGGGATCGACGGCGACCCGGGCAACGTCATCGGGCTGTCCCTGCCGACCCTGCGCGCGCTCCTCGCCGATCTGGACCTGCGGATCACCGACCTGTGGGTGCGCGAGGACGTCGCGCCGGCGGTCTGAGGCCGCTCACCGGACCGGACCCGCGGGGGCCCGGGCGCCCGCCCCGGGCACCGGACGGGAGCCGGACGGGAGCCGGACGGGAGCCGGGGCACCCGCCGCGCGGCGGGCCCGCTCAGGCCGCTCCGGGGGTGCCCGGGACGACCGGCGGCTGGGGCCCGGGGACCGTCCCGCCGGGTCCCGTTCCGCCGGCTCCGCCGCGACCTGCGGCGCCGCGCCGGGCGGCCCTGCCGCGGCCCGGCTCCCCGTAAGCGATCAGCGAGAGCACGACGAGGCCGAACACCAGCATCATGAACGCGAACGCGCCCCAGCCCACCAGACCGACCGTCAGGGCCCCCAGCAGCGCGTGCACCACCGCGCAGGCGATCAGCAGAACGCGGAAGAAGCGGTTCGGCGCCCGGTCGCGCAACGCGCTGTACAGCAGCACCGCCCCGCAGGCGAACAGGTAGAGCCCGAAGCCGATGCCCAGCGCCAGGGTTCCGGCCGACATGTGGTCCGGGTCCAGGCCGGCGAGCGACATGCGCTGGCCGTCCACGACCTTCCCCAGGAACCAGTGCAGCCAGACGATGCCCAGCGCCTCGGCCATCAGCACCACCGCCGCCACGAGCGCCACCGGTCTGCGAGCCACCGGACCCACCCCTCTTCCCACCGCTCGGTCTGTTACCACGAGTATCAGACGACGTGCGGCACGCTACTAACGGGTAATGCCGTAGGACAAGGGGTCTGCGAAGGCTGCGGCGAGGAAGCGACCACCCGGCAAAGTTTCCGGCCGGGCTTCGTAGGGACCCCACAAAAAAATCCACCCGCCCACCTGGGGCCCCGACAGAGACCTTGCCCACACCGGCGCTCGACCACGGCCCCGGTGAGGCGCGCTTATCCTTGCACGACAAGGACTTTCGGCAGTTGGACACCGGTGGCCTGACCGTGCGTGTGGGGAAGGTCACCCCCTGAGGCGCCTCGGCATGGCGTGTCGGCAGTCCCTAAACTCGCCTTGTTTCAAGGAGGGAGCCATCGTGCGCAAGGTGCTCATCGCCAACCGTGGCGAAATCGCTGTCCGCGTTGCCCGCGCCTGCCGGGACGCCGGGATCGCGAGCGTAGCCGTCTACGCCGATCCGGACCGGGACGCTCTGCACGTCCGCGCGGCCGACGAGGCCTACGCGCTGGGTGGTGACACCCCGGCAGCCAGCTATCTGGACATGTCCAAAGTCCTCGGGGCCGCCGCCGAGTCCGGCGCGGACGCCATCCACCCCGGGTACGGCTTCCTCTCGGAGAACGCCGAGTTCGCCCAGGCGGTCATCGACGCGGGCCTGATCTGGATCGGTCCGCCGCCGCAGGCCATCCGCGACCTCGGCGACAAGGTCGCGGCCCGGCACATCGCCCAGCGGGCCGGCGCGCCCCTGGTCGCCGGCACCCCCGACCCGGTCTCCGGCGCGGACGAGGTCGTGGCCTTCGCCGAGCAGCACGGCCTGCCGATCGCCATCAAGGCCGCCTTCGGCGGCGGCGGCCGCGGCCTGAAGGTTGCCCGCACCCTCGAAGAGGTGCCCGAGCTGTACGACTCCGCGGTGCGCGAGGCGGTCGCCGCCTTCGGCCGCGGCGAGTGCTTCGTCGAGCGCTACCTGGACAAGCCGCGGCACGTCGAGACCCAGTGCCTCGCCGACACCCACGGCAACGTGGTGGTCGTCTCCACCCGCGACTGCTCGCTCCAGCGCCGCCACCAGAAGCTCGTCGAGGAGGCCCCCGCGCCCTTCCTCTCCGAGGAGCAGAACGCCGAGCTGTACCGCGCCTCCAAGGCCATCCTCAAGGAGGCCGGCTACGTCGGCGCCGGCACCGTCGAGTTCCTCGTCGGCGTCGACGGCACGATCTCCTTCCTGGAGGTCAACACCCGCCTCCAGGTGGAGCACCCGGTCACCGAGGAGGTCACCGGCATCGACCTGGTCCGCGAGATGTTCCGGATCGCCGACGGAGAGGAGCTCGGCTACGGGGACCCGGCCGTGCGCGGCCACTCCTTCGAGTTCCGGATCAACGGCGAGGACCCGGGGCGCAACTTCCTCCCCGCCCCCGGCACCGTCACCGTCTTCGCCCCGCCGTCCGGCCCGGGCGTGCGGCTGGACGCCGGTGTCGAGTCCGGCTCCGTCATCGGCCCGGCGTGGGACTCCCTGCTCGCCAAGCTGATCGTCAGCGGCGCCACCCGTCAGCAGGCCCTGCAGCGGGCCGCCCGCGCGCTGGCCGAGTTCAAGGTCGAGGGCATGGCCACCGCGATCCCCTTCCACCGCGCGGTGGTCGAGGACCGGGCCTTCGCCCCCGAACTCGACGGCTCCGGCGAGCCGTTCACCGTCCACACCCGGTGGATCGAGACCGAGTTCGCCAACGAGATCCCGCCGTTCGCGGCCCCCGGCTCCGAGGACGCCGAGGCCGAGACCCGCGAGACGGTCGTGGTCGAGGTCGGCGGCAAGCGGCTGGAGGTCTCCCTCCCGGCCTCGCTGGGTGTGGCGTCCGCCCCGGCCGCCGGGCAGAAGAAGCCCAAGCGGAAGACCGCGAAGAAGGCCGGCGCGGCCGCCTCGGGCGACACCCTCGCCTCGCCCATGCAGGGCACCGTCGTCAAGGTCGCCGTGGAAGAGGGCCAGCAGGTCAACGAGGGCGATCTGGTCGTCGTCCTGGAGGCCATGAAGATGGAGCAGCCGCTCAACGCGCACCGCTCCGGCACCGTCAAGGGCCTCGCCGCCGAGGTCGGCGCGGCGCTCTCCTCCGGCGCCGTCATCTGCGAGATCAAGGACTGAGCCCGCCCGCGCGGGGGACCCACCACGCGGCAGCCCCGGCCCGACGGCCGGGGCTGCGGCATTTCCCGGGCCGCCGCCGGGGGAGCCGTCACCACGGCCGGAGTCACGGCCCGGGAACCACGGCCCGCAATCCCGGCCCGGCAAGCACGGGCATGACCACCGGCCCGGGCATTCGGCGGTCGCCCACCCGTCCGGCGGTGGCATCCTGGGACGCACACGGTCGGCAGAGTGAGGGGAGGACCGGCGGCGATGGCGACGGAGACGGAGCGGACGGCGGCGCGTCCCATGCGCGCGGACGCGCGGCGGAACCACGAGCGGCTGCTGACCGTGGCCCGGTCCGCCTTCACCGAGCACGGCACCGACACCTCGCTGGAGGACGTGGCGCGCCGCGCGGGCGTCGGCGTCGGCACCCTCTACCGGCACTTCCCCAGCCGCCGCGCGCTGATCAGCGCCGTCTTCCAGAGCGAGGCCGACGCCCTGGTGACCCGCGGGCGGGAGCTGCTGGACGCGGCGGAGCCGTGCGCCGCGCTCCTCGCCTGGCTGCGGGCCCTCATCGGCCACGCCGTCACCTACCGCGGCCTCTCCCGCACCCTGATGACCGCCTCCCCGGACGGCAGTTGCGAACTCTCCTCCTGCAGCGTGCCGGTACGGACCGCGGGCGGCGCCCTGCTGGCCCGGGCGCAGCGGGCCGGGAGCGTGCGGCCCGAGGTGGGGATCGGTGACCTGCTGCAGCTGACCAACGCCATCGCGATCGCCGCCGAGGAGAGCCCGGACGACGCCGGGCTGGCGGACCGGCTCCTCACCCTCACCCTCCACGGCCTCCGGCCGGCCGCCTGAGCAGCACGGCCCGCACCGGAGAAGCACGGCCCGCACCGGAGGGGAACCCGGCGCCCCGGGCGGCGGGCACCGTACGGCGTCGGTGCCCGCCGCTCAGCGGCGGCGCAGGTCCGCCACCCGGCCGTTGCCCGGGGGCTGTTCGGCCAGGGAGGCGGCGCTGCGCAACTGGGGCGGGGGCCCGCCCCCCGGATGGGCCCGGCGCTGCCCGGGGAGCGGCAGGTCGTCCGTCTTGGCGACGGCGGGCGGCGGGGCCGTCCGGCGCGGTCTTCGGCCGGCCGGGCCGCCGCTGTCCGTACCGCCGCCTCCCGGTCCGGCCACCGCGATCTGCACGCCCTGGTCGGCCAGGGCCTGGAGTTCGGTGGCGGCCCGGTCGTCGGGGGCGGGCGGTTCGTCCGTGACCAGCCGGGTGATCACCTCGGTGGGCACCGTCTGGAACATGGTGTCGGTGCCCAGCTTGGTGTGGTCGGCGAGGACCACGACCTCGCCGGCGGCCTGGACCAGCGCCCGGTCCACGCTCGCCGAGAGCATGTTGGAGGTCGAGAGCCCGCGCTCGGCGGTCAGCCCGCTGCCGGACAGGAAGGCGCGGGAGACGCGCAGCCCCTGCAGGGACAGCTCGGCACCGCTGCCGACCAGGGCGTAGTTCGAGCCGCGCAGGGTGCCGCCCGTCATGACGACCTCGACCCGGTTGGCATGGGCGAGGGCCTGGGCGACGAGCAGGGAGTTGGTGACGACGGTCAGACCGGGGACGCGGGCGAGCCGGCGGGCCAGCTCCTGGGTGGTGGTGCCCGCGCCGACGACGATCGCCTCCCCCTCGGTGACGAGGCTCGCCGCCAGATCGGCGATGGCGGTCTTCTCGGCGCTGGCGAGATGGGACTTCTGCGGGAAGCCGGACTCCCGGCTGAAGCCCCCGGGCAGGACCGCACCACCATGGCGGCGGTCGAGCAGTCCTTCTGCCTCCAGTGCCCGCACATCCCGCCGTACGGTCACTTCGGAGGTCTGGACGACGCGGGCGAGCTCCCGGAGCGACACCGCTCCGTTCGCACGCACCATTTCTAGGATCAGTTGGCGACGTTCTGCAGCGAACACGAAACTGACAGTAACGCCATCGACCGACTGCTTTCAGCAGTTTTCACCGAATAGCAGAAGTTGCCCGCAGGCGGGTCCCGCACCTGCTATACGCGATCGCGGCCGGACGTCGGACGCCTGCCCGCACCGGGCCCGGCTCCCGTCCGGGCCCCGGCTCCCGTCCCGTCCCGCCCGTCCTGCCGTTCGCCCGTCCGGCTAGACCTCGCCCACGCTCTTCCGGGTGTACAGCTGCCGGGCCACCTCGGCGATCGAGCCCGACAGCGACGGGTAGACCGTGAAGGTGTTGGCGACCTGTTCCACGGTGAGGTTGTTGTCGACCGCGAGCGCTATCGGGTGGATCAGCTCGCTGGCGCGCGGGGCGACCACCACACCCCCCACGACGATCCCCGTGCCCGGGCGGCAGAACAGCTTCACGAAGCCGTCCCGGATGCCCTGCATCTTGGCCCGCGGATTGCGCAGCAGCGGCAGCTTGACGGAGCGGGCCTCGATGCGGCCGCTGTCGATGTCGGCCTGCGAGTACCCGACCGTGGCGATCTCGGGGTCGGTGAAGATGTTCGCCGAGACGGTCTTGAGGTCCAGCGGCGCGACCGCGTCACCGAGGATGTGGTACATCGCGATCCGGCCCTGCATCGCCGCCACCGACGCCAGCGCGAAGACACCCGTGCAGTCGCCGGCGGCGTACACGCCCGGGGCGCTGGTGCGGGACACCCGGTCGGTGCGGATGTGCCCGGAGTCCTTGAGCGCGACCCCGGCCTCCTCCAGGCCGATGCCACTGGTGTTGGGGACCGCGCCGACCGCCATCAGGCAGTGCGAGCCGGTGATCGTCCGGCCGTCGGACAGCCGCACCTCGACCCCGTCGTCCGTGCGCTTCACCGCGGCCGCGCGGGAGCGGCTCAGAACGTTCATGCCGCGCCGCCGGAAGACGTCCTCCAGGACCGCCGCGGCGTCCGGGTCCTCGCCCGGCAGCACCCGGTCCCGGCTGGAGACCAGGGTGACCCGCGAGCCCAGCGCCTGGTACGCGCCGGCGAACTCGGCGCCGGTCACGCCCGAGCCGACGACGATCAGCTCTTCGGGCAGTTCCTCCAGGTCGTACACCTGGGTCCAGTTGAGGATGCGCTCGCCGTCGGGCAGGGCGTCGGGGATCTCGCGCGGGTGCGCGCCGGTGGCCACCAGCACGGCGTCCGCTGCCAGGGTCTCCTGGCTGCCGTCGGCGAACCGCACGGTCACCTCGCGGGAGCCGTCCGCGGCCCGCGTCGCCTCCAGCCGGCCCCGGCCGCGCAGCACCCGGCCGCCGGCGCGGGTGACGGACGCGGTGATGTCGTGCGACTGGGCGAGCGCGAGGCGCTTCACCCGGCGGTTGACCTTGCCGAGGTCCACCCCCACGACGCGGGCGGACTGCTCCACGTGCGGGGTGTCGTCGGCGACGATGATGCCCAGCTCCTCGTAGGAGGAGTCGAAGGTCGTCATCACCTCGGCGGTCGCGATCAGCGTCTTCGACGGCACGCAGTCGGTCAGCACCGACGCACCGCCGAGACCGTCGGTGTCGACGACGGTCACTTCCGCGCCCAGTTGCGCGGCCACCAGGGCCGCCTCGTAGCCGCCTGGTCCGCCACCAATGATCACGATCCGAGTCACGTACCCCATTGTCACCCACGCGGCCCCGGACCTCCCGGCGGGGTCCGGGCGGGGCGTCGGGGCGGGCCGCGGAGGGGTGAAGCCGCGAACCCGCGCCCTGCCTCCCGTACCCTCGTGCTCATGTCGCTCTACGCCGCGTACGCCGGCAACCTCGACGCGCGGCTGATGTCCCGCCGCGCCCCGCACTCACCGCTGCGCGGTACGGGCTGGCTCTCGGGCTGGCGGCTGACGTTCGGCGGGGAGCAGATGGGCTGGGAAGGCGCCCTGGCCACGATCGTCGAGGCGCCGCGCGCGCAGACCTTCGTCGCGCTCTACGACATCGCCCCGATGGACGAGGACTCCATGGACCGCTGGGAGGGCGTCGGTCTCGACATATACCGCCGGATGCGGGTGCGGGTGCACACCCTCGACGGCGAGGACGCGGCCTGGCTGTACGTCCTCAACGGCTACGAGGGCGGGCTGCCCTCCGCGCGCTACCTCGGGGAGATCGCGGACGCGGCGGAGTCGGCGGGGGCACCGCACGACTATGTGATGGAGCTGCGGAAGCGGCCCTGCTGACCGCGTCCGGCAACGGCCGCGCCGACCGGATCACCCGGCGGACGAACACCTTCGAACCCGTGGAGAACGGCCGTCCGGGGGCCTCTCCGGGCCCTCGCCGGCGCCCTGCCGGGTGGCCGGGTTCCGTCGGGTCGCGCTCTTACGTCTACGCGCGTAGGCCAAACCGGGTTACCCTCTCCGCGTGAACGCTTCTGAGACTTCCCCGCACCTCCCCGGCGCACCCGACGCCACCGCCGCCGCCGCCCGCCTGCGCGAGCTCACCGGTGCCGAGAGCCATGACGTGGCCCTCGTGATGGGATCCGGCTGGGTCCCCGCCGCGGACGCACTGGGTACGCCGGAGAGCGAACTGCCGGTCACCGAGCTGCCCGGCTTCGCGCCGCCCGCCGTCGAGGGCCACGCGGGCAAGATCCGCTCGTACCGGATCGGGGAGAAGCGCGCGCTGGTCTTCCTCGGCCGCACGCACTACTACGAGGGCCACGGCGTCGCCGCCGTCACGCACGGGGTCCGCACCGCCGTGGCGGCCGGCTGCAAGACCGTCGTCCTGACCAACGGCTGCGGCGGCCTCCGCTCCGGTATGCGCCCGGGCCAGCCGGTCCTCATCAGCGATCACATCAACCTCACCGCGGTGTCGCCGATCGTGGGCGCCAACTTCGTCGACCTCACCGATCTGTACTCGGCCCGCCTCCGCACCCTGTGCCGGGAGATCGACAGCTCCCTCGAAGAGGGCGTGTACGCGCAGTTCCCCGGCCCGCACTACGAGACCCCGGCCGAGATCAACATGATCCGCACCCTGGGCGCCGACCTCGTGGGCATGTCGACCGCCCTGGAGGCCATAGCGGCCCGCGAGGCGGGCGCCGAGGTGCTGGGCATCTCCCTGGTGACGAACCTGGCCGCGGGCATGACCGGCGAGCCGCTCAACCACGAGGAAGTGCTCCAGGCCGGCCGCGATTCGGCCACCCGCATGGGCAGCCTGCTCGCCCAGGTCCTCGGCCGCCTCTGAGCGGTCCGGCGCACGGGCGGGCGACGGAGCGGACGGGCCGCGACCGGGCGTCACGGCCGCCCGGCCGGCGGAACCGGGACCGGCCGGCTCGCGCGCCGGGTACCTTCCACCGCCCCGAGGGCCGGTAGAGGACGATCAAGCCGGGTACTGGTTCCGGCGGGTGCGGTTCCCGGGGGCCGCCGTGCGCCGGTCCCCGGAGTCCACGGGATCGCGGGGACGTGCGCGGCGCCGGTCCCCCGGGTCCCGCGCCCGCCGGTCCCCCGGCTCCGGTTCCCGGTTCCGGTGGAGCACCGGTCGCAGGCCCGCCGGCGCACCGTCCCCCCGTCCGACGACCCGCACCGACCAGACCCGTACACCGCAGATCCGTACACCGGCCCCCGCCGCGCCGAACGGGCGCGAGGCGGCGGCCGCAGCCCCGGGCGAGCGGCCCGCGTCCCGGCGGGCCGTCCGCCCACGACACAGCAGGAGCGTCACGTGGCAGTGGCAAGCGACACAGCGGAGCTGATCCGGCAGGCCCGCGCCTGGCTGGCCGAGGATCCCGACCCCGAGACCCGCGAGGAGCTGAGCGCGCTCATCGAGGCGGAGGACACCGCGGCCCTCGCCGACCGTTTCGGCGGCATGCTGCAGTTCGGCACCGCCGGTCTCCGGGGCGAGCTCGGCCCGGGCCCGCTGCGGATGAACCGCGCGGTGGTGATCCGTGCCGCTGCCGGTCTCGCCGCATACCTCCGCAAACAGGCCGCGTCCTCGGACGGCGGGCCGGGCCTCGTCGTCATCGGCTACGACGCCCGCTACAAGAGCGCGGACTTCGCGCGTGACACCGCCGCGGTCATGACCGGCGCCGGGCTGCGCGCCGCGCTGCTGCCCCGTCCGCTGCCCACACCCGTCCTGGCCTTCGCCGTACGGCACCTGGGGGCGGTCGCCGGCGTCACCGTCACGGCGAGCCACAATCCGCCGCGCGACAACGGCTACAAGGTGTATCTCGGCGGGACCGGCGGCGGTGCGCAGATCGTTCCCCCGGCGGACGCGGAGATCGCGGCCGAGATCGCGGCGGTGCGGAGCCTGGCGGACGTGACCCGCGCGGAGACCGGCTGGGAGACGCTCGGGGACGAGATCGTCGACGCCTATCTGGCCCGTACCGACGCGGTGCTCACCGGCGGCTCCCCGCGGGACGTCCGCACCGTCTACACCCCCCTGCACGGCGTCGGCCGCGACACCCTGCTCGCCGCCTTCGACCGGGCCGGCTTCCCCGCCCCCGTCGTCGTGGCCGAACAGGGCGATCCCGACCCGGCGTTCCCGACCGTGGCCTTCCCCAACCCGGAGGAGCCGGGAGCCATGGACCTGGCCTTCGCCACCGCCCGCGCCGCTTCACCGGACCTGATCATCGCCAACGACCCGGACGCGGACCGCTGCGCCGTGGCCGTCCCCGCACCCGGCACCGCGACCGGCTGGCGGATGCTGCGCGGCGACGAGGTCGGCGCGCTGCTGGCCGAGCACCTGGTGCACAAGCGGGCGTCCGGCTCCTTCGCCACCACGATCGTCTCCTCCTCGCTGCTCTCCCGGATCGCCGCGGCGGCCGAACAGCCGTACGAGGAGACGCTGACCGGCTTCAAGTGGCTCGCCCGCGTCGACGGGCTGCGCTACGCCTACGAGGAGGCGCTCGGCTACTGCGTCGACCCGGAGGGCGTCCGCGACAAGGACGGCATCACCGCCGCCCTGCTCATCGCCGAACTGGCCGCCGAGCTGAAGGCGACCGGCCGCGACCTCACCGAACTCCTGGACGACATCGCCCTGGAGTACGGCCTGCACGCCACCGACCAGTTGTCGGTCCGCGTCACCGACCTGTCACTGATCTCCGACGCCATGGGACGGCTGCGGCGGCAGCCGCCCGCCACGCTCGCCGGGCTCCCCGTCACCCGGGCCGAGGACCTGACCGGGGGCAGCGAGCAGCTGCCGCCCACGGACGGGCTGCGCTACACGCTCGCCGGCGGCTCCACATCCGCCGGACGCTGCCGGGTCGAGGCGGCGCGGGTGGTGGTCCGGCCGAGCGGCACGGAGCCCAAGCTCAAGTGCTACCTGGAAGCCGTCGTGCCGGTGGACGCCCCGGACGCGCTGGCCGATGCCCGGATCACCGCCGGGGCGGTCCTGGCCGCCCTCAAGGTGGACCTCTCCGCGGCCGCCGGGCTGTGAGTCCCCGGGCGGGGCCGGCCCCGGCCCCGCCGGGGGACGCCGGTACGCCGCGGGCTCCCGGCAGCACCCCGGGCAGGGACGGGCCGGGCAGCGGACCGGACGGCGGCGGCCCGCGGCTGGGGACGTCAGCCCAGCAGCGCGACGACCGCCAGCAGCACGGCACCCGCCGCCGCCGGGGCCAGCACTTCGTAGGCCCAGCGCACCTCGGCCGTCCCCTGCGCCGTCTCCCGGCGCGCGTACCGCTCGGCCAGCTCCGCGAGTTCGGCCACGGCCTCGTCGGCGGGGGCCCGGTCCGGCCCCGCCCCGACGGGCGAGGCTCCGCGGATGTCGTCGGCGGCGGCGCTCCGGGCGCTGCGCCGGGCGGTCTTCTTCCGCGCCCGCAGCGACACCGGGATCGCCCACAGCTGGAACGTCCGCCCCTCGGCGAAGACTTCACTGGAGTAGCCCGCGCGCACGCCCTCGACCGCGCCCCAGGGCAGTGTGATGGTGCGGAACGGGTTCCGCACCCGCATCCGGTCCTCACCGGCGAACACGGCGGGCCGGAAGGTGAAGGCGACGACGAGCGGCACCGCGAGCAGCAGCCCGGCCAGCGCGAACCAGGGGGTGCGTCCCTCGCCGCGGATCATCGCGTCGATGCCGAGCCAGCCGGCGAGTCCGAGCAGCAGCACGCCACCGGCCAGCGCGGAGCCGGAGCGGTAGACGCGGTCGGCGTACCCCGGGCCGGTCTCGGGCTGCGGGGAGGAGGGGTGTCCGGGCTCGTCATGGGGCGATTGTGCCCGACGGGCCGGGCGGGGCACACGTCCCGGTCCGGCACCGCCACGCCCCGTCCTGCCCCGTCCCGCCGCGGCGGCCCGTGGCGGGAACCACCCTCCCCGGGGGTGACAGGCTGCTACGCGCGTAGATATGCTCACCTGGTGACCATGCTTCCCAAGCCCGCAGTACCCGCGTACGGCAGCGAGGCCCCGGAGCGTCTGACGTCGATGGCGGACGTCACCGCCTCCGACGCCGCGCTGCGCCGTTTCCTGCACGGCCTGCCGGGTGTCGACGCCGTCGGCCTGCAGGCCCGCGCGGCGGCCCTCGGCACCCGCTCGATCAAGACCACGGCGAAGGCGTACGCCATCGACCTGGCCATCTCCATGATTGACCTGACGACCCTGGAGGGTGCGGACACCCCGGGCAAGGTCCGGGCGCTGTGCGCCAAGGGGGCGCATCCCGACCCGCTGGACCGCACGGTCCCGAGGGTCGCGGCGATCTGCGTCTACCCGGACATGGCGGCCACCGCCAAGGCGGCGCTGCGCGACGCCGGGGCCCCGGAGATCAACGTGGCCTCCGTCGCCACCGCCTTCCCCTCCGGCCGGGCCGCGCTGCCCGTCAAGCTGGCCGACACCCGGGACGCGGTGGCGGCCGGCGCGGACGAGATCGACATGGTGATCGACCGCGGCGCCTTCCTCTCCGGCCGCTACCTCCAGGTGTTCGAGGAGATCCGGCGGGTCAAGGAGGTCTGCCGGCGTGACGACGGCACCACCGCCCACCTCAAGGTGATCTTCGAGACGGGCGAGCTGCAGACCTACGACAACGTGCGCCGGGCCTCCTGGCTCGCGATGCTCGCGGGCGCCGACTTCATCAAGACGTCCACCGGCAAGGTCGCCGTCAACGCCACCCCGCCCGTCACCCTGCTCATGCTGGAGGCCGTGCGCGACTTCCGCGCGGCCGTCGGGGTGCAGGTCGGGGTGAAGCCCGCGGGCGGCATCCGGACCACCAAGGACGCCGTCAAGTACCTGGTGATGGTCAACGAGACGCTCGGCGAGGAGTGGCTGACCGCGGACTGGTTCCGCTTCGGCGCCTCAAGCCTTCTCAACGATCTGCTGATGCAGCGCCAGAAGCTGAGCACCGGGCGCTACTCCGGTCCCGACTACGTGACGGTGGACTGAGCCCCATGACGGATCCCCAGACCCAGGACACCCCCCAGCACCCCGAGGACACCCAGCCCGTGGACAAGCAGCCGGCACAGCAGGCGCCCCGGAGCGCGTTCGCCTACGCGCCGGCGCCCGAGTCGCGCTCGGTCGTCGCCATCGCGCCGTCGTACGGCCACTTCATCGACGGCGAGTTCCGCGAGGCGGCCGGCGGCAAGGTCTTCACGACCGTCTCGCCCGCCACCGAGGAGGTGCTCTCCGAGGTCGCCCTGGGCGGCCCGGAGGACGTGGACGCGGCGGTGGCCGCCGCCCACCGGGCCTTCGGGCCCTGGTCGGCGCTGCCCGGCGCGGAGCGGGCCAAGTACCTGTTCCGGATCGCCCGGATCATCCAGGAGCGCTCGCGCGAACTGGCCGTGCTGGAGTCCCTCGACAACGGCAAGCCGATCCGCGAGTCGCGCGACACCGACCTGCCGCTGGCCGCCGCGCACTTCTTCTACTACGCGGGCTGGGCCGACAAGCTGGCGTACGCCGGCTACGGCGCCGACCCGAAGCCGCTGGGCGTGGCCGGGCAGGTCATCCCGTGGAACTTCCCGCTGCTGATGCTGGCGTGGAAGATCGCCCCGGCGCTGGCCACCGGCAACACGGTCGTCCTCAAGCCCGCCGAGACCACCCCGCTGTCCGCGCTGTTCTTCGCGGACATCTGCCGGCAGGCCGGACTGCCGCGGGGCGTCGTCAACATCGTCACGGGCGACGGCGCGGCCGGTGCCGCTCTGGTGGCCCACCCGGACATCCGCAAGGTGGCCTTCACCGGCTCCACCGGGGTCGGCAAGGCCATCGCCCGCACGGTCGCCGGGACGGACAAGAAGCTCACCCTGGAGCTGGGCGGCAAGGCCGCCAACATCGTCTACGACGACGCGCCCGTCGACCAGGCCGTCGAGGGCATCGTGAACGGCATCTTCTTCAACCAGGGCCATGTCTGCTGCGCGGGTTCCCGGCTGCTGGTGCAGGAGTCGGTGGCGGAGGAGGTGCTGGACGCCCTCAAGCGGCGGATGGCCACCCTGCGGGTCGGCGACCCGCTGGACAAGAACACCGACGTCGGCGCCATCAACTCCCCCGAGCAGCTGGCCCGCATCCGGGAGCTGGCCGACGCGGGCGAGCGGGAGGGCGCCGAGCGCTGGTCCCCGTCCTGCGAACTGCCCCCCTCCGGCTACTGGTTCGCGCCGACCCTCTTCACCGGCGTCACCCAGGCGCACCGCATCGCCCGCGAGGAGATCTTCGGCCCGGTGCTGTCGGTGCTGACCTTCCGCACCCCCGCGGAGGCCGTGGAGAAGGCCAACAACACGCCGTACGGGCTCTCCGCCGGCATCTGGACGGAGAAGGGCTCGCGCATCCTGTGGACGGCCGAGAAGCTCCGCGCAGGCGTCGTCTGGGCCAACACGTTCAACAAGTTCGACCCCGCCTCGCCGTTCGGCGGCTACAAGGAGTCCGGCTACGGCCGCGAGGGCGGACGTCACGGCCTGGAGGCCTATCTCGATGTCTGATGCGACCGACGTTTCCGGGAACACCGGCAGGGGCGCCGCCGCGCGGCTGAGCGTCCTCAAGACCTACAAGCTGTTCGTCGGGGGGAAGTTCCCCCGCTCCGAGAGCGGACGGGTGTACGAGGTGGCCGACAGCAAGGGCAACTGGCTGGCGAACGCGCCGCTGTCCTCCCGCAAGGACGCGCGGGACGCGGTCGTCGCCGCCCGCAAGGCGTTCCCCGGCTGGTCCGGCGCCACGGCCTACAACCGGGGCCAGATCCTCTACCGCGTCGCCGAGATGCTGGAGGGCCGGCGCGAGCAGTTCACCGCCGAAGTGGCCGCCGCGGAGGGCCTGTCGAAGGCGAAGGCGGCGGCACGGGTGGACGCGGCGGTCGACCGCTGGGTCTGGTACGCGGGCTGGTCCGACAAGGTCGCCCAGATCGCCGGCGCGGCCAACCCGGTGGCGGGCCCGTACTTCAACCTCTCCACCCCGGGGCCGACCGGGGTCGTGGCGGTGCTCGCGCCGGACACCTCGTCCTTCCTCGGACTGGTGTCGGTGATCGCCCCGGTGATCGTCACCGGCAACACGGCCGTGGTCGTGGCGTCCGAGAGGGCTCCGCTCCCGGCGCTCTCGCTGGGCGAGGTGCTGGCCACCTCCGATCTGCCGGGCGGGGTCGTCAACATCCTCTCCGGCCGCACCGCGGAGATCGCCGCGCCCCTCGCCGCCCACCAGGACGTCAACGCGATCGACCTGGCCGGGGCGGACGCCGCCCTGGCGAAGGAGCTGGAGACGGCCGCGGCCGACAACCTCAAGCGGGTGCTCCGCCCGCCGGCCGGGATGGACTGGGCCGCCGACCCGGGCACGGAGCGGCTGCTGGCCTTCCTGGAGACGAAGACGGTCTGGCACCCGATGGGCATCTGACCCGGGCGGCCCCGGGCCCGGGGCCCCGGGTCCCCGTGCCCCGGCACCCGGGTGCCCCCGCGCATCCCGGCGGGCCCCGGCCGAACCGCTGTCCCGGTTCGGCCGGGGCCCGCCGCGCGAGGGCCGCCGTACCGCGCGGGCGTCCTCCCCGAGCCGGCCGCCGTACCGCGCGGGCACTCCCCGCCACCGTTCCGCTTCCGGGCTTCCGGACACGTCAGGTGACCCCCGGGCGACGGAAAGTCCGCGGCCCCGTCCCCCTGCCGCGTACGCCGTGCCATGCGCGAGAATGGCGTTCCGTGAACCGCCAACCGCACCCCCGCGCCCGTGTCGTCCTCCTGACTGGGCCCTCCGGTTCCGGCAAGTCCTCCCTCGCCGCCCGCACCGGCCTGCCCGTCCTGAATCTCGACGACTTCTACCGCGAGACCGGCGACCCCGCCCTGCCCCGGCTCCCGGACGGCAGCGGCACGGACTGGGACTCCCCGCTCTCCTGGGACGCGGACGGGGCGGTGGCCGCGGTGGGGGCGCTGTGCCGCACGGGCCGGGCGGCCGTCCCGGTGTACGACATCGCGACGAGCTCGCGGACCGGCGAGGTCACGCTCGGCCTCGGTGACGCGCCCCTGTTCGTGGCGGAGGGCATCTTCGCCGCCGACATCATCGAACGCTGCCGCGCGGAAGGGCTGCTGGCGGACGCCCTGTGCCTGCGCGGCCGCCCGTCCACCACCTTCCGGCGGCGGCTGCTGCGCGATCTGCGGGAGGGCCGCAAGTCCGCCACCGTCCTGCTGCGGCGCGGCTGGCGGCTGATGCGGTCCGAACGCGGCATCGTGGCCCGCCAGTCGGCGCTCGGCGCCCATCCCTGCGGCCGGGACGAGGCGCTCGCCCGGATCGGGACGGCCGCGGCCCGCCACCGTCCGGCGGCCGGGCGGGCCTCCGCCGCCGCTACCACGACCGTGGCCACGACCGCGGCCGTTCCCGCCCCGCGCCCGGCCCCGGCCCGTTCCGCGAGCCCGGCGAGCCCCGGGAGGTGAGGGCGGGGCCGATAACGGCCCGGTCCTCCCCCGGACATGACGAAGCGGGACCGAACAGACCCCCCGGCCGCTCGGTCCCGCCTCTTCCACCACTCCCCGAGCGGTGACCCCGTTGCCCTGCCCGTCCCCGAGGGGCAGGCCCCCGTTGTTCCCCGTATCCCCGTGCCCCGCTCCCCGTCCCCGGGCGGCTCCCCGCCGCCCCGGGTCTCAGGCGACCAGTTCGCCGAAGGACTCCTCCCGGTCCCGGCCGAAGCTGAGCGCCTCGTCGTCGCGCAGCCGGCGCAGCGAGCGCCAGATGCTGCTCTTGACCGTGCCGACGCTGATGTCGAGGATGTCCGCGATCTCCGGATCGGTGCGGCCCTCGTAGTAGCGCAGCACCAGCATGGTGCGCTGCAGCTCGGGCAGCCGGGCCAGCGCCTGCCACAGCACGGCGCGCAGCTCGGTGCCGCGCATCGCGTCGTGGTCGCCCGCCGTCTCCGGCAGTTCCTCGGTCGGGTACTCGTTCAGCTTGCGCCGGCGCCAGGCGCTGATGTGCAGATTGGTCATGGTGCGCCGCAGATACCCGCCGACGGCGGCCTTGTCGCTGATCCGCTCCCAGGCGCGGTAGGTGGAGAACAGCGCGCTCTGCAGCAGGTCCTCCGCCTCGTACCGGTCACCGGTCAGGTGGTAGGCCGTCGCGTACAGGGAGGCGCGGCGCTCCCGGACGTAGGCGGTGAACTCCGCCTCCGGCAGGGTGTTGCGTTCCCCCCGGACCTCCCCGTACGCGGCGCTCCCGCAGGAGGAGCCGCCCCCCTTGCCGGCCGTCACCGCGTCGACCACCGGCAGATACGTCTGCTGCCGGCTCTGACGCCCGGTGCCGCGAGCGCACCCCCGCCCGCTCACGGCACCGGACTTCTCCACCCCGGACTCCGCCCGGTCGCGTCCGAAGGCCCGGCCGGCGGCGTGCAGGCGCGTGACAACTGCGCTGGTGGATCCGGCGTGCAGTGTGTTCATCCCGCGCCCCCCGTCGGTGGAGCCTGCTGACGTCCGTTGGCTGTCCGGGCCGTTCTCCCCCGCCCGGTGCACACCAGATTGCAGGCCCAGTTTCATCGCCCTGTCCGTCGCCTGTCACAGCCGTGTCACAGGAGCTCCCGGGGCAGTAACCAAAGCCCGGATCCTTCGCCCCTCGAACTATCGGCCCTCCGTGGGACAGAATGACCAACGTGCCATATCTGTTGCTGATCGAGGACGATGACGCCATCCGTACGGCCCTCGAACTCTCCCTGTCGCGCCAGGGTCACCGTGTGGTGGCCGCGGCGACGGGCGAGGACGGCCTGAAACTGCTGCGCGAGCAGCGGCCGGATCTGATTGTGCTGGACGTGATGCTGCCGGGGATCGACGGCTTCGAGGTCTGCCGCCGCATCCGCCGCACCGACCAGCTCCCGATCATCCTGCTGACCGCGCGCAGTGATGACATCGACGTGGTGGTGGGGCTGGAGTCCGGGGCGGACGACTACGTCGTCAAGCCCATCCAGCCCCGGGTCCTCGACGCCCGGATCCGTGCCGTGCTGCGGCGCGGGGAGCGGGAGAACAACGACGCGGCGACCTTCGGCAGCCTGGTCATCGACCGCTCGGCGATGACGGTCACCAAGAACGGCGAGGATCTGCAGCTCACCCCGACCGAGCTGAGACTGCTGCTGGAGCTGAGCCGCCGGCCCGGCCAGGCGCTCTCCCGGCAGCAGCTGCTGCGGCTGGTGTGGGAGCACGACTACCTGGGCGACTCACGCCTGGTGGACGCCTGTGTGCAGCGGCTGCGCGCCAAGGTGGAGGACGTGCCGTCCTCGCCGACCCTGATCCGTACCGTGCGGGGCGTGGGCTACCGGCTGGACAGCCCGCAGTGACCGAGCCCTCCGGGCGGGTGCGCGGCTGGGCTTCCGGCCTGTTCCGGCTGACGAGCCTGCGGCTGCGTCTCGTGTTCGTCTTCGCGCTGGTCGCGCTGACCGCCGCCGTGTCCGCCTCCGGCATCGCGTACTGGCTCAACCGGGACGCCGTGCTCACCCGCACCCAGAACGCCGCCCTCAACGACTTCCGCCAGTCGCTCGCCGACAACACCGGCTCGCTGCCCATGCGCCCGCAGTGCGACCAGCTGCGGGACGCCGCCGAGCGCATGGCCGACAGCACCCAGCGGTACGAGGTCGTCCTCGTCGACCGGGACCGGGACGACAAGCCCTGCGCCGCGGTCTCCCGGGCGGGCGGTTTCACGCTGAAGGCGGTACCGGAGCCGCTGCGGACGGCGGTCAACGAGGAGCGCCCGGCCGATGTGGGCGACGGGCTGCCCTACCACCTGTACTGGCAGCGGATCACCCTCGACGGCGACCCGTATCTGGTCGGCGGGGCGAAGGTGATCGGCGGCGGGCCCACCGGCTACATGCTGAAGTCGCTCACCACCGAGCGGGACGACCTCAACTCGCTGGCCTGGTCGCTGGGCATCGCCACGGCGCTGGCGCTGATCGGCTCGGCGCTGCTCGCCCAGGCCGCGGCCAGCACCGTGCTGCGGCCCGTGCAGCGGCTGGGGGACGCGGCGCGGCAGCTCGGCGAGGGCAAGCTCGACACCCGGCTGCAGGTCTCCGGCACGGACGAACTGGCCGATCTCTCCCGGACCTTCAACGGGGCCGCCGCCTCCCTGGAGCAACGGGTCGAGGAGCTGAGCGCGCGGGAGGCCGCGAGCCGCCGCTTCGTCGCCGACATGTCGCACGAACTGCGCACCCCGCTGACCGCCATCACCGCCGTCACAGAGGTGCTGGAGGACGAGACCGACAACCTCGACCCGATGATCGCCCCCGCGGTGCGGCTGGTGGTGGACGAGACCCGGCGCCTCGGCGACCTCGTGGAGAGCCTGATGGAGGTCACCCGCTTCGACGCGGGCACGGCCCGGCTGGTGCTCGACGACGTGGACGTGGCCGACATGGTCACCGCCTGCATCGACGCCCGGGCCTGGCTCGACGCGGTCGAACTCGACGCCGAACGCGGCATCGTGGCCCGCCTCGACCCGCGCCGGCTCGACGTCATCCTGGCCAACCTCATCGGCAACGCGCTCAAGCACGGCGGGTCGCCGGTACGGGTCACCGTCCGGCCCGAGGACTCCTGGCTGACCGTGGAGGTGCGGGACCACGGGCCGGGCATCCCCGAGGACGTCCTGCCGCATGTCTTCGACCGCTTCTACAAGGCGAGCGCGTCCCGGCCGCGCAGCGAGGGCAGCGGACTGGGCCTCTCCATCGCCCTGGAGAACGCGCACATCCACGGCGGCGACATCGCCGTCGCCAACCACCCCGACGGCGGCGCCGTGTTCCGGCTGCGCCTGCCGATGGACGCCGACGCCGCCGGCCCCGGAACGGACGAGCAGGGACAGGACACCGCGTGATACCCGCCGCCACCCCGACACCGGCACCCGCACCGGCCGCCGGTCCCCGCCGCCTGCGCCGCGGCCTGCCGGCCGCCGCCCTGGCCGCCCTCGCCCTCGCGGGCGGCGCGGGCTGCGGCATCCGCGGCACCTCCGTGCCGGTGGACGCGGGCCCCGCCCCGTCCCGGGTGTCCTGTCAGGTCTCCGGCGACCCCACGCCCGTACCGGACTCCGGCAAGGAGGCCCCGGCCGACGTCTATCTGGTGTGCAGCGCCCAGATCATGCGGGTGCAGCGCGCCGTGCGGTACACGGACGGCCGGACGGACGAGGACCGGCTGCGCAGGGCGCGGGACCTGCTCGCGGAGCTCCAGACCCCGCCCTCCCGGGCCGAGGACGAGGGCGGGTTCTCCAGCGAGGTGCCCGACGGGCTGGAGGTCGCGGCCCCCCGCGAGGGAGACCCCGGCAACGCGCTCCGGCTCAGCCGCATCCCGGAGGAGCTCCCGGCGTACGCGCTCGCCCAGCTCGTCTGCACCTTCGCGGGCTCCGCGGCCGTCGCGGGCGACGAGTCCGTCGTCCTCGGCGGACCGGACGGCGATCCGCTGAAGCGCTACCCGTGCACGGAGGAGCTGCGCGCCCGGCCGGAGGCCGCGCAGACGACGGGCGTACCGCTGGACTGACCGAGGGCCGGCCGGACCGGCGCCGGCACCGGCGGCCGGAGCGGCAGTCGGAAGGGCCGGACGCGCACCGGACGCGGACCGGAAGCAGCACCGGGACCGGCGGCCGCGGGCCGGCGCGGGGCCGGACCTCCGCGCCGGGCGGCGTGACGCGGTGTGACCGGGGCAACAGAACGGCCCCGTCCGGCCGCCGGAACCGCGCGGACCCGGCGCCGCGTCCTCCCCGGCGTGCAGCGCCATGGCTGCGGCGCCCGTGCCGCCTTCCGCTTCCGCGCGACGGGACTCGTCCTCCTGTTCGCCCACCTGCTGTACGTGGCATGGACCGCGCTGCGCCCGCCGGCGCTGCCCTGGGTGACCGCCGCCCATCTGCAGCCGCTGGCCACGGTCCGCGCCGAACTGGCGCTCGGGCTCTGGCCCGCCGTCCAGCACCTCGGCGGCGCCCTGCTGCTGCTGGCACCGCTGGGCGTCCTGCTGCCCTGGGCGGCCGGACGGCTGGAGGTGCCGCTGCTGTCCTCGCTCACCCGCACCGTCTTCACCGGCGTCATGGTGTCGCTCGGTCTGGCGCTGCTCCAGACCAATCTCTCGGGCCGCACGCTGGACGTGGACTCCCTGGTCCTGCACACGCTGGGCATCGCCCTGGCCCATCTGGCCCTGGTACCGGCGCTCCGGGGGTGGCTGCGGCGGCTGTGCGAGCGGGCCGGCCGGGCGTCGCCGGCCGTGCCCGCCTCCCCGGGACGCCCCGGCGGTCTCCCCGCGGAGGAGCCGCCTCAGGGGCCGCCCCTGAGGATTCCCCGGGTCGGTGCGGTCCCCTGGACGGATGTTTCATCCCCTTCATGGGCATACGGTCGAGACATCGCACAACACACTCGACGGCTCACGAAGGAGTCCCCATGAGCGCCCTTGTCCGCCCCCGCGACGACCGCATGATCGGTGGGGTGTGTGCAGCGCTGGCGCGGCGCTTCGGCACCACCCCGACCACCATGCGGGTGATCTTCCTGGCCTCGTGCCTGCTGCCCGGCCCGCAGTTCCTGCTCTACCTGGCGCTGTGGGCACTTCTGCCGTCCGAGAAGAGCCCCGCGCAGCAGACCTGGTGACCCACCCGGCGGGCCGGTTCCGGCCGCACGCCCCGCCGGGCGCACCGGAAAGGGCTCGCGGTACACGGCCCGTCCGGCACGGCACCGGCACCGGCCCCCGGCACACACGAGAGGAGGGGGCGCGTACCCGTGAACCGGGTGCGCGCCCCCTCCTCGCCGTTCTGCGGCCGTTCCGCCGCCCTGCTGCCCCGCGACCGCCCG
Organism: Streptomyces sp. MNU89; assembly: GCF_020982505.1. Classification (NCBI taxonomy): domain Bacteria; kingdom Bacillati; phylum Actinomycetota; class Actinomycetes; order Kitasatosporales; family Streptomycetaceae; genus Streptomyces; species Streptomyces sp. MNU89. The sequence goes on from NZ_JAJKLL010000001.1 coordinate 2,818,677, forward strand.
GTTCCGGGCGGGCGGCCCGGCGGGGTCAGAGCGACAGGCCTCCGAACAGCCGGCCCAGCATGCCGCCCATGCCCTGGGTCCGGCTGTCCTGCGCGGGCAGGGTGCGGGGCGAGCCGGCCTGACCCTGAGCGGAACGGGCCGGCGCGGCCTGACCCTGGGCCGGGCTCATGGGCGCGGCCTGACCCTGGGCCGGGCTCATGGGCGCGTTCATCCGGGGAGCCGAGCCCGAGTCGCTGTGACCGGCGCGGTGCGCGGTGTCACGGCTCTCGGCGGCCCGCTGGTCACGACCCTGGTCCGCGTAGGGGGAGCCGTGGTGGCCGCCCTGGTGCTGGTCGTGGTGACGGGCGTTGTGGTGCTCGCCCTTGTGGCCGTGGTGGTGCTTGCCCTGGTGGTGCTCACCCTTGTGGCCGTGGTGGTGCTTCCCCTTGTGGTGGCCCTTGTGCCCCTTGTGGTGCTTCCCCTTGTGATGCTTCCCCTTGTGGTGCTTGCCCTTGTGGTGCTTGCCCTTGTCGTGGTGGCATCCGCCGCACTCCTGGCCGCTGCCGGCCCGGCTCTGGTCACGGCCGCTCGCGGTGCGCTCGGCTCCGGTGGTCTCGTCCGCCATCAGGCCGGTGCTCTGCTGCGGGGCCTGGCGGGTGGTGGGCGCCATGGAGTCGACCGGCGTGGCCACGGCGACGCCGGCACCGGCGACGGCGAAGCCGACACCGAGCACGGCGGCCCGGAAGATCCGGGAGGTTACCTGCTTCATCGACATACATCCTCTGCTGGGGGGAGGTGGAGCGAATCGGCGTACACACGGAAACCTGTGTGTACGCTCCGCTACCGAATGCATGCGCAAGGTAGCCACCCGCAGGGATGACCGCAATCAACGGCCGGGCGCGTCGCCCCCGCGGCCCCCGCATGTCCTCCGCCCGGCGGGGCGGGCCGCCGCGAGCCGTCCCGTCCCGGCCGTGCGGCCCGCGCGCCCCCTCAGCCCTGCGCGGCGCCGCCGCCCGTCTCGCGGAAGAGCCATTCGGACTTCAGCTCGGCGTAGCCGGGCTTGATCACGTCATTGATCATGGCGAGCCGTTCGTCGAACGGGATGAAGGCGGACTTCATGGCGTTCACCGTGAACCACTGCATGTCGTCGAGGGTGTAGCCGAACGCCTCCACCAGCCGCTCGAACTCGGTGCTCATGCTCGTCCCGCTCATAAGCCGGTTGTCGGTGTTGACCGTGGCGCGGAAACCCAGCTCCCGCAGCACGCCGATGGGGTGTTCGCGGTACGACTCCGCGGCGCCCGTCTGGAGGTTGGAGGTCGGGCACAGCTCCAGCGGGACGCGCTTGTCACGGACGTAGGCCGCGAGCCGCCCGAGCTTCGCCGTGCCGTCCCCGGCGACCTGGATGTCGTCGATGATGCGGACGCCGTGGCCGAGCCGGTCGGCACCGCACCACTGGAGTGCCTGCCAGATGGACGGCAGGCCGAACGCCTCGCCCGCGTGGATGGTGAAGTGGTTGTTCTCCCGCTTGAGGTACTCGAAGGCGTCGAGGTGGCGGGTGGGCGGGAAGCCGGCCTCGGCGCCCGCGATGTCGAAGCCGACGACGCCCAGGTCGCGGTAGCGGTTGGCGAGTTCGGCGATCTCCAGCGAGCGGGCGGCGTGCCGCATGGCGGTCAGCAGGGCGCCGACGCGGATACGGTGCCCGTTCTCCCGGGCCCGGCGCTCTCCCTCCCGGAAGCCCTCGTTGACGGCCTCGACGACCTCCTCCAGGCCGAGCCCGCCGGTCAGGTGCTGCTCGGGCGCGTACCGGACCTCGGCGTAGACGACGCCGTCGGCGGCGAGGTCCTCGGCGCACTCCGCGGCCACGCGGAACAGCGCCTCCCGGGTCTGCATGACAGCGCAGGTGTGGGCGAAGGTCTCCAGGTAGCGCTCCAGCGAGCCGGAGTCCGCGGCCTCGCGGAACCATCGGCCGAGCGCGGCGGGCTCGGTCTCCGGCAGGCCCTCGTACCCCTGTTCGCGGGCGAGTTCGACGACGGTGGCGGGGCGGAGGCCTCCGTCGAGGTGGTCGTGGAGCAGCACCTTCGGGGCGCGGCGGATCTGGTCCGCGCCGGGGGTCCTGCCTCGGGTCTGGTTCGTCGTCTCCGTCATCTCCGTACTCTAACTCCTACGCGCGTAGATCCGCTGCCGTCCCGCCGCGGCCCGCCGGGAAGCAGCCGGTGGGCGCGGTGATGGATGCAGAACGGTGACCTCTTCGTGCGGTGGAGTACACCCCGTCTTCTGCCAAGGTTCTGTCATGGCTCAGCAAGCAGTGCCGGCACGGGGTGCCCGGTTGGGACGGGCGGTGGGGGCGACCGGGCGGAGAACGGCGGTGAGCGGAGCCGTCGTGCTGCTGGCGGACGGCCCGCCGGCGGGCACGGAACGGCAGTCCCCGCTGACGGCGGCGGCCGTGCTGCCGCTCGCCCGCCACCTCGCCCGCGCCGGGCACGACGACGGGCTGGTCGTCCACTCCGTCCGCTACCGCTGCCGGGGCTGGAACGGTTCCGCGGCCCATCCGGCGGAGGACGCCGCGTGGGCCGTCGACGAGGTCGTGCGGCGCTACGGCGACATACCCGTCTGCCTGGCCGGGACGGGCATGGGCGCCCGGGCCGCACTGCTCGCCGCCGGCCGGCCGGGGGTCGGCTGCGTCCTGGCGCTGGCCCCGTGGCTGCCGGCCGAGGGCAAGGACGCGCCCGACCCCGACCCCGTGAAGCAGCTGGCGGGACGCCGGGTGCTGCTGGTGCACGGCACGAACGACGAGCGGACCGACCCCGAGCAGTCCTACCGCTACGCGCAGCGCGTGAAGAAGGCCAACCGCGACGTCTGCCGCTTCGAGGTCCACTCGGACGGGCACCGGCTCCAGCAGCACCGCGCCGAAGTCCGGGCGCTGGCCGCGGACTTCGTGCTGGGGTCGCTCTTCGAGCGCGGGTTCTCCCGCCCGCTGGAGGACGCGCTGGCGGCCCCGCCGCCGCTGGGGCTGCGGATGCCGCTCGCGGCGGGATTCGGGGCTGCGGTGCCCGGGGCCCGGACGGGGCGCCTCCGGCGGGGTGAAGCCGCTCCGGCCGGGTGGGGCCCTCCGCCCGGGGCGGGCCATCCGCGCGAGCCGTCCCCGCCCCGCCCGTGCCCCTGCCCCTGCCCCCGGCTCAGCGGGGCAGCAGACGGCCGCGGCGGGAGAGGAGGAAGCGCTTGAAGGCCGCCACCGGGGGTGTGTCCGGATGGCCGTCCAGCCAGGCCACGCCGATCTCCCGTACCGCGCGCGGCGCCGTGACCGTCAGTTCGGCCACCCCCGGTCGCGGTACCGCCGGTGGCGGCAGCAGCGCCACACCGAGGCCGGCGGCCACCAGCCCCCGCAGGGTCTCCGCCTCCTCCCCCTCGAACGCCACCCGCGGTTTGAAGCCCGCCTCCGCGCACAGCGCGTCGGTGATGAGGCGCAGCCCGTACCCGGGTTCGAGCGTGACGAAGACCTCCTCGGCCGCCTCCGCGAGCCGCACGCGCTTGCGCCCGGCCAGCCGGTGGTGGTCCGGGACGACCAGCCGCAGCCGCTGCTCGTCCAGCCTCCGGGCCACCAGGTCCGGGGCGTCCGGGACCGGCGCCGTGAGGCACAGGTCGAGCTCGCCCGTGCGGAGCCGTTCGAGCATCGCCTCCCCGTAGTTCTGGACGAGCTGGAAGCGGACCCGGGGGTGGTCGGCGCGGAAGGCCCGGATCAGCCCCGGCACGGTCTCCGGGCCGAGTGTGTGAAGGAAGCCGAAGGCGACCTTGCCCGCGGCCGGATCGGCGTCGGCCCGCACGGACTCGGCGGCACGCCCGACCTCGGCGAGGGCCCGTTCGACGGAACGGAGGAAGGTCCGGCCCGCGGGGGTGAGCGACACGGTCCGGCCGTGCCGGGCGAAGAGCGCGACCCCGAGGTCCTGTTCCAGCCGGACCATGGCCCGGCTCAGGGTGGACTGCGGTACGGCCAGCTCCTCCGCCGCCCGCGTGACGTGCTCGTACCGGGCGACGCCCGCGAACTGCGCCAGGCGCGGGGCGAGCAGCGCCGGCCAGGAGCCGGCCTCCAGCCCGGCGGCCGCGGTGTCCGGCGCGGGGCTGCCTCCGGTGGTCACCGGCATGTCTTTTTCGTTCCTGTTCGGTGACACGCGCGCCTCTCAGCTCTCCTCATGCAGCAGTGCATCGTTTTCCCGGAATCCGTGCATTGGACGCATTAAACCGCGCGTGCCTACGGTTCCGGTATGTCTCCCGCCGATACCGGGGCGTCCGCCGTGATCCGCGCGGGCGCCGCCGACCCGACGTCCCCCTCCGCTCCCGGCCCTTCCGCGCCCCGCGCCGCCGCCGGTGCCGGTGCCGGTGCCGACTCCGGTGCCGACGCCACCGGTCTCCACCCCGGCGGCCCCGGTTACCGGCGGCTCAGCCTCGCCCTCTTCGCCGCCGGTGTCGCGACCTTCGCCCTGCTCTACTCCACCCAGGCGCTGCTCCCCGCGATCTCGGCCGATCTGCGGGTCACGCCCGACGCGGCGAGCTGGACCGTCTCCGGCGCCACCCTCGGACTGGCGCTGGCGGTGCTGCCGCTGAGCGCGCTCTCCGAGCGCTTCGGGCGGCGGGCTCTGATGACCGGCTCGCTGACGGCGGCCGCGCTCATCGCGCTGGCGGTCCCCTTCGCCCCGGACCTCGGCACGCTCGTGGCGCTGCGCACGGTCCAGGGTGTGGCGCTCGCCGGGGTGCCCGCCTCCGCGATGGCCTTCCTGGCCGAGGAGGTGCGGGCGAAGGCGCTGGTCGGGGCGGTCGGGCTGTTCGTGGCGGGCAACAGCATCGGCGGCATGTCCGGCCGGATCGTGACCGGCTGGGTCGCCCAGCTGTGGGGCTGGCGGGCGGCCCTGGGCGCGATCGCCCTGCTCGCGGTGGTCTGCACGGCCGTCTTCCGGCTGCTGGTGCCCCGGGCCGCGCACTTCACCCCGGTCAAGGCCGGCCCGCGGGCCCTGCTGCGGACCGTCGGCGGGCACCTCTCGGATCCGCTGCTGCGCCGGCTGTACGCGATCGGCGCGCTCTTCATGACCGTCTTCGGCGCGGTCTACACGGTGATCGGCTACCGGCTGGCCGACGAGCCGTTCGGACTGCCCCAGGGCATCGCCGGTTCGGTCTTCCTCATCTACCTGGTGGGGACGGCGGCGTCCGCCACCGCGGGCCGGCTCGTCGCCCGGCTGGGGCGGCGCGGCGCGCTCTACGCGGCGGTGGTGACGACGGCGGCGGGGCTCCTGGTCAGCCTGGCCGACGCGATCGCGGCGGTCCTCGCCGGGCTGGTGCTCGTCACGGCGGGCTTCTTCGCGGGCCACGCGGTGGCCTCGTCCTCCGTCAGCCGGTCGGCGCGCACGGGCCGGGCGCAGGCGTCGGCGCTGTACCAGGCGGCGTACTACGTGGGCTCCAGCGCGGGCGGCGCGGTGGGCGCCCTGGCGTACCACGCGGCGGGCTGGCCGGGCACGGTGGCTCTCGGGCTGGTGGCGGTGGTCGCGGCGGCGGGCATCACGGTGTACGCCACTCGCAGGGCCCTGGCGGAGCGGCGCTGCCGGGCGGCGCATCCGGCGGTGTACGCGCGGTCCTGACCTCATAAGGAGGTGTCCGGGGCTCTTTCTCCCCGCGCAGAGAGGAGAAAGGCCCCGGCACACAGCTCGGGTCGGTTGACGGTCTCAGGCGACCGGGAACACGCCCGTGTCGATCACGAGATCGAAGGGCGCCGGCACATGGATGCCGTCACCGAACTTGCCCGCCTGGAGGAGCCGGTACACATCACCGACCGGCTCCCCGTAGAGGGTCACGGTCGGCCCACCCGGCGCCCAGGCGTCCACGAGCAGATACAGCGGAACGCCGGCCGAGGCATAGGCTCTCGGCTTGCTGAGCCGGTCGGTGCGTGCGTTGCTCTCCGAGGTGATCTCCACGATCAACCGGGCATGCCCGGCCGGAATCTCGTAGCCGGGTGCGTCGAGCGCCTCCTTTGGGATCACCGCGAGATCCGGGATGAAGAGCCCTTTGCGGCCCGGTACGGAGACACCCTGGGTTTGGTAGATCCCCCACTCCCGGGGAATCACGGTGTACAGCAGGCGCTGGATGTCGTCAGCGATGTTGTTGTGGTCGTTGGCAGGCGGCGGTGACACGGTGATGATCCCCTCGATGATCTCCACCCTGCAGCCCTCGGGGGCGTCCGTCTCCTTCCAGAAGCGGACGAGGTCGTCCCACTCGTAGCCGTTGCCGGACTGGTGGTCGACGGTGAGTGCGCTCACGGCGGTCTCCTCATTCGGTGCGTCACCGGTCCCAGCATGCCGAAAGGGACCGGTGCGGGTCCACCGGTCCCTTTCACCCGTACGGGGCGGGGTGGGGCCCAGCCCCTGTACGGGCGGTCTTGGGGCCGCCTCAGGCGTCCGGGGCGATGCGCTCCAGCACGATCGGCGACGGCTCGTACGGCGTGCCGGGGGGCGCGATCTCCGCGGCGCCGTCGAGGGCCTCCAGGGCGTAGCCGAAGCGCTCCGGGGTGTCGGTGTGCAGGGTCAGCAGCGGCTGCCCCGCGGTGACCTCCGCACCCGGCTTGGCGTGCATCTCGATGCCCGCGGCGGCCTGCACCGGGTCCTCCTTGCGGGCCCGGCCCGCGCCGAGACGCCAGGCGGCCACGCCGACCGCGTAGGCGTCGAGGACGGTGAGCACGCCCGAGGCGGGGGCGGTCACGACGTGCTGCTCGCGGGAGACCGGCAGCGGCGCGTCCGGGTCGCCGCCCTGGGCGGTGATCATGCGGCGCCAGTGGTCCATGGCGGAGCCGTCGGCCAGCGCCTTCGCCGGGTCGGCGTCCGGCAGGCCGGCCGCGTCGAGCATCTCGCGGGCCAGCGCCAGGGTCAGCTCGACCACGTCCGCCGGGCCGCCGCCCGCCAGCACCTCCACCGATTCCCGGACCTCGAGGGCGTTGCCCGCGGTGAGGCCGAGCGGGGTGGCCATGCCGGTGAGCAGGGCGGTGGTCCGCACGCCGTGGTCGGTGCCGAGGCCGACCATGGTGGCGGCCAGTTCGCGGGCGTCGGCGAGGTTCTTCATGAAGGCGCCGGAGCCCACCTTCACGTCCAGCACCAGGGAGCCCGTGCCCTCGGCGATCTTCTTGGACATGATCGAGGCGGCGATCAGCGGTATCGCCTCGACGGTGCCGGTGACGTCGCGCAGGGCGTACAGCTTCTTGTCGGCCGGGGCGAGTCCGTCGCCCGCCGCGCAGATGACGGCGCCGGCGTCCCGCAGCACGGCCATCATCTCGGCGTTGGACAGCGACGCCCGCCAGCCGGGTACCGACTCCAGCTTGTCGAGGGTGCCGCCGGTGTGGCCGAGGCCGCGGCCGGAGAGCTGCGGCACGGCGGCGCCGCAGGCGGCGACCAGCGGCGCCAGCGGCAGGGTGATCTTGTCGCCCACGCCGCCGGTGGAGTGCTTGTCCGCGGTGGGGCTGGACAGCGCGGAGAAGTCCATCCGCTCACCGGAGGCGATCATGGCGGCGGTCCAGCGGGCGGTCTCCGCGCGATCCATGCCGTTGAGCAGGATCGCCATGGCGAGCGCGGACATCTGCTCGTCCGCGACCTCCCCGCGGGTGTAGGCGTCGATGACCCAGTCGATCTGGGCGTCGGTCAGCCGGCCCTTGTCACGCTTGGTCCGGATGACGGAGACGGCGTCCATGGGTTCCATCAGTTCGCTTCTTCTTCCTGGTGATCGCCGTTTCCCGGGCGGCCGGGACCGCCGGAGCCGCCCGGACCGACGGGGCGGCCGTGGCGGCCGAGGTCGTCCGCGCCGAAGGCGTCGGGCAGCACCTCGCTCATCGGGCGGATGCCGGACGGGGTGTCCACGAGCAGGTCCGGGCCGCCGTGCTCCCACAGCAGCTGGCGGCAGCGGCCGCAGGGCATCAGCCGTTCGCCGTCCCGGCCGCAGCAGGTGAAGGCGGTGAGCCGGCCGCCGCCGCCCGCGACGAGGTCCGAGATCAGGCCGCACTCGGCGCAGAGCGCCACCCCGTAGGCGGCGTTCTCCACATTGCAGCCGGTCACGGTGCGGCCGTCGGCCGCGAGGGCGGCGGCACCCACGGGGAAGCCGGAGTAGGGGGCGTAGGCCCGGGACATGACGTCCCGGGCCGCGCCCCGCAGGGCTTCCCAGTCGGTTTCCCGGACGGGGACAGCGGTCACTTACTTGCCCTGGCCCTTCTGGTAGGTACGGCCGATGGCCTTGGGGGGCCGCAGCCGCTGGGCCGCCAGTGCGAGCACCAGCAGCGTGGCGACGTACGGGGTGGCTTCGACGAACTCACGCGGCACCGTCTCGGTGAAGGCGTACCAGAGCACGAGCAGCACTGCGAAGACCGCGCTGATCGCGGCGGTGCGGCGGCTGGTGGCCCGCAGCTTCCACAGGGTGACGGCGACCAGCAGCACCACGGCCAGCAGCAGCAGCGCGTGGACGGTGTCGCCGCCGCCGCGCAGCTGGAGGCTGTCCATGAAGCCGAAGAGGCCCGCGCCCATCGCGACACCGCCCGGCCGCCAGTTGCCGAAGATCATCGTGGCGAGGCCGATGTAGCCGCGCCCGCCGGTCTGGCCGTCGGAGTAGAAGTGCACGCCGATGGCCATGAACGCCCCGCCCAGGCCCGCGAGCCCGCCGGAGACCAGCAGCGCCGCGTACTTGTACGTGTAGACGTTGACGCCGAGCGACTCGGCGGCGGTCGGGTTCTCACCGCAGGAGCGCAGCCGCAGACCGAAGGAGGAGCGCCACAGGACGAAGAAGGTGCCGACGAAGAGACCCGCGGCGACCAGCGTCAGCCAGGAGACGTTCGTGGTCAGGCCGCGGAGGATGCCCGCGGCGTCGGAGAGCAGGAACCAGTCCTTCTTCTCCAGCGTGCCCAGCCCGTCGGAGAGCAGCGGGACGGAGAACGTCGACATGTCGTCCATCGGCGGCGACTGCTTGTCGTTGCCGCCCGCGGCGGCCGCCGCGGAGCCCTCCGCGCCGAACAGCAGCTTGGCGAGGTACTGGGTGACGCCCAGCGCCAGGATGTTGATCGCCACACCGGAGATGATGTGGTCCACGCCGAAGGAGACGGTGGCGATGGCGTGGATCAGTCCGCCGAGGAGACCGCCGATGACACCCGCCAGCGCGGCGGCCCACGGCCCGTACTGGTACCCGGCCCAGCCGGCGCAGAAGGTGCCGAGCATCATCATGCCCTCGAGGCCGATGTTGATGACGCCCGCGCGCTCGGCCCAGAGGCCGCCGAGTCCGGCGAGGCCGATCGGCACGGCGGCGATCAGCGCGCCCCCGTACTGGCCTGAGGAGGTGAGGTCGCCCGCGCCGGTCCAGGCACGCAGGACGGAGAGGAGCAGCAGCACACCGGCGATGATCAGCAGGACCACCGGATACGACAGCCTGCGGCGCTCCCGCTTGCCGTCCTGCTTGCCGTTTCTGCCGCCCAGTCCCTTCGCGACCGCGGCTGTGAGGTTCGTGCTCACGCGGACACCTCCGCCTTCTCGGACTTCCCGTTGTCCCGGGCCTCGGCGGCGAGGCGTTCGCCGACCTTGCGCTGCTGGGTCCGCAGGCCGTAGCGGCGGACGACTTCATAGGCGATGACGACGCAGAGGACGATCACGCCCTGCATCACGCCGACGATCTCCTGGGCGTAGCCCTCGAATTCGAGCCGGCCGCCGGTGCGCTCCAGGAACCCCCAGAGCAGCGCGCCGAGCGCGATGCCCACCGGGTGGTTCCGGCCGAGCAGGGCGATGGCGATGCCGGTGAAACCGATGCCGTTGGGGAAGTCGGTGCCGAAGTTGTACGACTCGCCCAACAGGGTCGGCATGCCGACCAGGCCGGCCACGAGGCCGGAGAGGAGCATGCTGGTGACGACCATGCGGCCGACGCTGACGCCGCCGGCCTGCGCGGCCGATTCGGAGCGTCCCACGGTGCGCAGGTCGAAGCCGAACCGGGTGCGGTTCAGCAGGAACCAGTACAGAATTCCGACGATCACCGCGACGACGATGAAGCCGTTGACCGGGGCCTGCCCGGTCGGGATCTCGAAGAAGTGCGCGGACTCGGGGATCGGTTCGGTGTGGATGATGTTGCCGTCGCGGACCGCGAGCCGGCCGTCCTGGAGGAAGTAGCCGATGATCGCGCCGGCGATGGCGTTCAGCATGATGGTGCTGATGACCTCGCTGACGCCGCGGGTGGTCTTCAGCAGGCCGGCGATACCGGACCAGAGGGCGCCGACCATCATCGCGACGATCATGATCACCGGGATCTGGACGATGCCCGGCAGCGCCAGCGCCCCGCCGACGACGGCGGCGAAGAAGGCGGCGATGCGGTACTGGCCGTCCACACCGATGTTGAAGAGGTTCATCCGGAAGCCGATGGCGACGGCCAGCGCGGACAGGAAGTACGGGATCGCCTTGTTGACGATGACGATCTGGCTGTCGCTCTTGGAGCCGTACTCGACCATGATCGAGAAGGCCCGGAACGGGTTGTCACCGGTCGTCAGGAAGATCAGTGAGGTGATGGCCAGGGCCGCGACGATGGCGAGCAGCGGGGCGGCGACGCCGAGGCCCACCCGGTGCCAGTCGATGGCGGCCCGGGACCGGACCGCCGGGGCTTCGGCCCCTCCGGTCCCCTGCGGGGCGGGGGTGGTGGTGCTCATGCCTCGTCCTCCCCACGGGTCTCGTGCGGTTCGCCGTCGCGGTCGGCGGACGGCTGCAGGGTGCCGCTGGCGGCGCCGGTCATGGCCGAGCCCAACTCCTCGGGGGTGATGGTCGCGGGGTCGGCGTCGGCGACCAGGCGGCCGCGGAACATCACCCGCAGGGTGTCGGAGAGGCCGATCAGCTCGTCGAGGTCGGCCGAGACCAGCAGCACGGCCAGGCCCTCGCGGCGCGCGGCCCGGATCGCGTCCCAGATCTGCGCCTGGGCGCCGACGTCCACGCCCCGGGTGGGGTGCGCGGCGATCAGCAGCTTGGGGTCGTGGCTCATCTCGCGGCCGACGATCAGCTTCTGCTGGTTGCCGCCGGAGAGGCTGGCCGCGGTGACGTCGATGCCGGGCGTGCGGACGTCGTACTCCCGGACGATCCGCTGGGTGTCGGCACGGGCGGCCTTGATGTCGAGCAGGCCGCCCTTGCTGTTGGGGCGTTCGGTCACGTGCCCGAGGATGCGGTTCTCCCAGAGCGGGGCCTCCAGCAGCAGGCCGTGCCGCTGGCGGTCCTCGGGGATGTAGCCGATGCCGCCCTCGCGGCGCTTGCGGGTGGGGGCGTGGGTGACGTCCTCACCGTCCAGCACGACGCTGCCGCCGTCGGGTATCCGCATGCCCATGATCGCCTGGACCAGTTCGGCCTGGCCGTTGCCCTCCACTCCGGCGATGCCCAGGACCTCGCCCCGGTGGATGGCGAAGGAGACGTCGTCGAGCACGGCCCGCACCACGCCGTCGGGGTCGGTGGCCGACAGGCTGAGGGAGTCGACCGTCAGCATCGGCACGTCGGTGACCGTGGACTCGCGCGTCTCCGGCGAGGGGAGTTCACTGCCGACCATCAGTTCGGCGAGCTGCTTCCGCGTCACGTCCGCCGGCTTGACCGAGGCGACGGTGGTGCCGCGCCGGATGACGGTGATGTCGTCGGCGACGGACAGCACCTCGCCCAGCTTGTGGGAGATGAAGATGACGGTCAGGCCCTCGGCCTTGAGCTCGCGGAGGTTGTCGAACAGCGCGTCGACCTCCTGCGGCACGAGGACGGCCGTCGGCTCGTCGAGGATGAGCGTGCGGGCGCCGCGGTAGAGGACCTTGAGGATCTCCACGCGCTGGCGGTCGGCGACCCCGAGGTCCTCGACGAGGACGTCCGGGCGGGCGCCCAGGCCATACGCGTCGGAGATCTCCATGATCCGGGCGCGGGCCCGGCCGGCGATGCCGTGCAGCCTCTCGGCGCCGAGGACGACGTTCTCCAGGACCGTGAGGTTGTCGGCCAGCATGAAGTGCTGGTGCACCATGCCGATGCCGCGGGCGATGGCGTCGCCGGGGCTGTGGAAGGACACCTGCTCGCCGTCGACGGAGATGGTCCCCTCGTCCGGCTTCTGCATGCCGTAGAGGATCTTCATCAGGGTGGACTTGCCGGCGCCGTTCTCGCCGACGAGCGCGTGGACGGTGCCGCGGCGGACGGTGATGTCGACGTCGTGGTTGGCGACGACGCCGGGGAATCGCTTGGTGATGCCGTGCAGTTCGACCGCGGGGGCGCTGTCCGCCCGTGAACTGCTGCTGGACGCTTTGATGGCGCACTCTCCTCGGAGAAGGGAGCGGGACGGGGGCGCCGGCCGGGACCGGCCGGGCGAGGGGGGAGGGACACAAGCGTTCGGGGGGACAGTAGCGAAGCTACCCCGCCCCACCATGCTACGCGCGTAGCATCCCGTCCGTACACGGGCCCGGAGAAGGTCGGACCTTCCCCGGGCCCGGGGGTCCCGCGACGGAAGCCGGTGTCAGCGCTTCGGCTGCTCGTCGACCTTGACCTCGCCGCTGACGATCTTCTCCTTGGCGGCGTCGATCTTCGGCTGGATGTCGTCGATGAAGCCGCCGGAGGTGGCGAGGCTGACGCCGTCCTCCTTCAGGGTGTAGGCGTTGACGCCGGTCAGCGGCTTGCCGTCCTCGACGCTCTTGATGAGGTCGAAGACCGCCACGTCGACGTTCTTGACCACGGAGGTCAGGATCGAGTCCTTGTACTTCGCCAGACCCGGCTGCTGGTACTGGTCGGAGTCGACGCCGATCGCCCAGGTGCCCTCCTTGCCCGCGATGGCCTCGATCGAGCCGGCGCCGGACTGGCCGGCCGCGGTGTAGATCACGTCGATGCCGCGGTCGAGCATGCCCTTGGCCTTCGCCTTGGCGGCGGCCGGGTCGTTGAAGCCCTTGTCGTTGTTCGGGTAGAGGTACTCCGGGAAGACCTCGATGTCCTTCTTGGTGTCCTGCGCGCCCTGGACGAAGCCGGCCTCGAACTTCTGGATGAGCGCGTTGTTCACGCCGCCGATGAAGCCGACCTTGCCGGTCTTGGACTTGAGCGCGGCCGCCACTCCGGCGAGGTAGGAGCCCTCGTGCTCGGAGAAGACCATGCTGTCGACGTTCTTGCCCTCGGACACGGAGTCGACGACGCCGAAGGTGGTGTCCGGGAACTGCTTGGCGACCTTCTCGATCGACTTGCCGTAGTTGAAGCCGACGCCTATGACCGGGTTGTAGCCGGCCTCCGCGAGGGAGGACAGCCGCTGCTCGCGGTCGGCCTCGGTCTCGTTGTTCTTGGCCGTCATCAGCTTGGCGTCGACGCCCAGCTCGTCCTTGGCCTTGTCGACACCGCGGGCCGCCGACTCGTTGAACGAGTGGTCGTCACGGCCGCCCACGTCGAAGGCGAGGCCGACGCCCTTCTCCTTGCCGCCCGACTCCGTCGAGGACTCACCGCAGGCGGCGGTGGTGAACATGAGAGCCGCGGAGGCCATACCCGCGGCAGCGATCTTGGTTACCCGGCGCACGAGGACTTCCCCTTAGGACGAGCGCTGCCGTTGGGCGGCGCTGTGTAGGACGAGCGCCTGGCAACGGCGCTGGCTTTTTCGCATCGTAACGCGCGTAGATGCCGGGAAATCGCCTCTTCCGCAGCCGTTATCGGATCGACGCGAAGTGGTGTCGACCAGTATGTGGACGGCGTGTTGCGTTCTTACGGACGGTGCCCGTCCAGCAGCGCAGCGGCGGTGAACAGCTCGACGCCGATCCGGATCGCGCTCTCGTCGACGTCGAAGTCGCCGCAGTGCAGATCGCGGCGCGAGGTGTCCCCGGGCCGCCGCACGCCCAGCCGGGCCATGGCGCCCGGGACCCGCTCCAGATACCAGGAGAAGTCCTCGCCGCCCAGGCTCTGCTCGGTGTCCTCGACGGCGTCCGCCCCGCGGCGCGCGGTCATCGCGTCGGCCAGCAGTTCGGTGGCGCCGTGCTCGTTGACCACCGGCGGCACCCCGCGGACGTAGTTGATCTCCGACTTGGCCCCGCCGAGGGTGGCGATCTCGTCGATCGCGGCGTGCACCAGGTCGGGCGCCGCCCGCCAGGCCGGCAGGTCCAGGCAGCGGACCGTGCCGGACAGCTCGGCGTGCTGCGGGATGACGTTGCAGGCGTGCCCCGTCTCCAGCCGGCCCCAGGTCACGACGAGCCCGGAGCGGGTGTCGACCCGGCGGGCGAGGAGAGCGGGCACCTCGGTGGCCACCTTCGCGGCGGCCGTCACCAGATCGGTGGTGAGATGCGGACGTGCCGTGTGCCCGCCCGGGCCGTCGAGGGAGACCTCCAGCCGGTCGCAGGCCGAGGTGATCGGACCGGTGCGCAGGCCGATCCGGCCCGCGTCCACCCGGGGGTCGCAGTGCACGGCCAGGATGCGGCCGACCCCGTCCAGGACACCCGCCTCGATGGCGTCGGGTGCGCCGCCGGGCAGCACCTCCTCGGCGGGCTGGAAGATCAGCCGCACCGGGTGCGGCAGCCGGCCCTCGCGGGCCAGCGCGGCGAGGACCAGCCCGGCGCCGAGGACGACCGTGGTGTGCACGTCGTGGCCGCAGGCGTGGGCCCGGTGCGGGATCGTCGAACGGTACGAGACCGTCTTGGTGTCCGGGATCGGCAGCGCGTCGAGGTCCGCGCGCAGCGCCAGGACGGGACGGTCCGTGCGCGGGGCCGGGTCCGTGCCCGTGGCTGTGGCTGTGGCGTCTCCGCCCGGGGCCGGTGCGGAGCCGATGTCGCAGACGAGCCCGGTGCCGGCCGGGAGCACCCTCGGGGCGAGGCCCGCGTGCTCCAGCCTCGCCTTGACCGCGGCCGTGGTGCGGAACTCCTGGTTGCCCAGCTCCGGGTGCATGTGGAGATCCCGGCGGAACGCGACGAGCTCGGCGAAGAGGGCGTCGGGCAGCGTGCCGGGCATCCGGGGGCCGGCGGCGGCGATCCGGGCGGACACGGCCGCCGCGGTGGGTGCCGTTGCGGATCCCCGAGCGTGGGGTTCCGCGGTGTCGTCCGCGGACAGCTCGGCGTCGGGCTCGGGGGACATCACATGGTTCACCCTGTGCAGGGTACGGCCGTTGGACCTGCCGTCGCCTGTCGATCAGTAAAAGTTCAACCCGTCAGGGGAAGAAAAAACGGGTCCGCGCCGCATAACCGCAGCATCTGGGGGGTAGCCAGCTTTGATAGCCGTCTGCGGCCGCTGCCCGGCATGTGAGACCGCACGGGTGAGCCGGTGGCCGGAGGGGAGCCGGCCGGGTGACCGGGCACCGTTCCCGCCGCCCCAGCTCACTGCCCCCCTGACGGAGCCGAGCTCAGCCGGTGCACATCGCGGGCCGTCCCCGTGACCACCGCGAGAAACCCCTCCGCCCGGGGCGAGGCGCTTTCCGTCAGCCACCCGGGGTCGATGTCACAGGCCGACACCCGCACCCCCGTGCCCGCGAGCGCGAGCGGCAGCGTGTGCAGCACCGTGGAGGGAAAGCTGACGACGCTGCGCCCGATGGGGCCCCGGCGCGCGATCAGCTCCAGCGGCAGCTCGGGCCGGACGATCTCCAGCCCCGCCTCGTCCGCCAGCCGGTGGAGTTTCTCCGTGCTCTCCCTGCGGTGGGCGAAGTACCGGGTGGCGCCGTGCTCGCGGGCCAGGGCGGTGACGGCGCGGATGTAGTGCTCCGTGTCGACCACACCGGTCTCGGCGAGGTTCGTGCCGACCAGGTCGGCGCCCCGGGTGAGCGCGGGCGGCCCGAAGCGGTGGCGCGTCCAGGCGAAGTCGTTGGTGCCGAGGGTGATGCCGTCCGGCACCTCGACGGGCATCGAGCTGAACACCTCGACGGACCGCCCGGCGCGCGGGGTGAGCCGCCGGCGGGCGGCGGCCGAGACGGGCGCGTACACGGCGTCGCGCATCCCCCCGATGCCGCCCCTGCCGCTGCGGTGCCAGCGCACCAGGCGTTCCCCGCGGGCCAGTTGGGCGACGAACTCCATGGTGGCCGTGCCGTCGTCCACGACGACGATCTCCGGCGCGCCGGTGAGCGTCAGCAGCAGTTGCACATAGCGCGAGAACGGATCGCCGATGACGACCCGGCGTGCGCGCCGGAGAGCGCCGGAGAGCGACCCCACGGTGCGCAGGGGGGCCGACGCGCCGCCGCGCGCGTCCTCCCAGCGCACGCCCACCCCTTCCTCGCGGGCGAGTTCGGCCATCCGCCGCAGCTGACCGCGGGTCATGGGGTCGTTGTTGGACAGCACCACGACGGTGACCCCGGCCGGCCCCCCGGCGCCCCGGCCGAGGTACGCGTGCAGCCACTCCAGGACGTTCAGGAGCTGGACGGGGCTTTCGACGAAGGCGAGCGTGTCCCCGCTGCCGGGCCCGTCCGGCTCCGTGGCGGCGCGCCGGGCGGCCCGGCGGCGGAGCGCGCGGGGGCGCTCCGCCGCCGGGTCCGGCCGGCCGTCACGGGCGCCGCTGCCGCCGCCCGTCACGCCGTCCGCCGCCCCGTCCGTCCCCCCGTCCGTACGGGATCTGCTCACCGCGGCTGACCTCCCGGTCTCAGACCGTCGCGGGCTCGCGGTCGGCGCCCTCGGCGACGACCCCGGCGACCCGGCGCAGCTTCTTCATGGGGCCGAGCTCGCTCTCGTAGACCTTCTTGACGCCGTCACCGAGCGCCTCCTCCACGACGCGGATGTCGCGGACCAGGCGCTGCAGGCCCTGCGGCTCGACGGAAGCGGCCTGGTCGGAGCCCCACATGGCGCGGTCGAGGGTGATGTGGCGCTCGACGAAGGCGGCGCCGAGGGCGACGGCGGCGAGGGTGGTCTGCAGACCGGTCTCGTGGCCGGAGTAGCCGATCGGCACGTTCGGGTACTCGGCCTGCAGCGTGTTGATCACGCGCAGGTTGAGCTCCTCGGCCTTCGCCGGGTAGGTGCTGGTGGCGTGGCAGAG
This sequence comes from Streptomyces sp. MNU89, assembly GCF_020982505.1. Classification (NCBI taxonomy): domain Bacteria; kingdom Bacillati; phylum Actinomycetota; class Actinomycetes; order Kitasatosporales; family Streptomycetaceae; genus Streptomyces; species Streptomyces sp. MNU89. The sequence continues at coordinate 2,835,608 of NZ_JAJKLL010000001.1, forward strand.
CAGGATGTTGTCGCTGCCGAGCACCTCCACCGCGTGCCGGATCTGCTTCGGGGTGGACATGCCCGTCGAGAGGATGACGGTGCGGCCGGTGGCACGCATGGCGCGCAGCAGGTCGTCGTCGGTCAGCGAGGCGGAGGCCACCTTGTAGCAGGGGACGTCGAACTTCTCCAGGAAGGCGACGGACTCCTCGTCCCACGGGGAGGCGAACCAGGCGATGCCGCGCTTCTTGCAGTGCTCGTCGATCTGCCGGTAGCCGTCCTCGTCGAACTCGACGCGGTGCCGGTAGTCGATGTACGTCATGCGGCCCCAGGGGGTGTCGCGCTCGATCTCCCACTGGTCGCGCGGGGTGCAGACCTCGGGGGTCCGCTTCTGGAACTTGACGGCGTCGCAGCCGGCGTCGGCGGCGGCGTCGATCAGCGCGAAGGCGTTGTCCAGGTCACCGTTGTGGTTGATGCCGATCTCGCCGGTGATGTACACGGGCTGGCCCGGTCCGGCGAGACGGTCACCGAGGGTGCGAAGACGGGACGTGGTGCTCATCAGGAAGATCCTCTTTTTCGGGGTTCGCGGGGTTCGCGGCGTTTCGGGGTGCTCCGGAACGTTGGGAGTTCCGGGGTGCGGGCCCCGGGCGGGCGACCGTCCGGGCCGGTCGGACCGGGTCGGATCGGGTCTGCGGGGACGTGCTGTCGGGTCGGTTCGGGTGGTGGGGCTGTGCGGGTGGGGCGGGGTGGAGCGGGTGGCCGGTGCGGGGCTCCGGGGCGGTCGGTGCGGGCGGTGGTCGGGGGCGGGCGTCGGGAGCCGGTGTCGTGTGCGGTCAGAGCGAGGGGCCGAGGACCCATCCGGCGATCTCGCGGATCGCGCCGTCGCCGCCGCGGGTGGTCGTCACCGCGCGGGCGGCGCCGCGGACGATGTCGTGGGCGTCGGCGACGGCCACGGGCCAGCCGACGAGGCCGAAGCAGGGCAGGTCGTTCACGTCGTTGCCGACGTAGAGCACGCGTTCGGGCGCGATGCCCTCCTCCTCGCACCACTGCTTGAGCGCGAGGTCCTTCCGGTCGATGCCGTGGAGCACGGGAACCCGGAGCTTGCGGGCCCGGGCGGCGACGACCGGGTTCTGCTCCGTGGACAGGATCAGCACCTTCAGTCCGCCGGCGCGGCGGAGCGCTGCGATGCCGAGGCCGTCGCCGCGGTGCACGGCGACCATCTCCCGTCCGTCGGAGTCGACGTACACCCTGTCGTCGGTCTGGGTGCCGTCGAAGTCGAGTACCACCGCGTCGACGTCGTCGCGGGTGGGGAGCGCCCGGGGCCGGGTCGCCGCGTCCCCGCCGGAGCCCGAGGGGGCGTCCAGCAGCGGCGCGAGAGCGCGGGCGCGGGCCAGGTCGTGCGGGTCGTCGATCTCCAGGACCCGGGCCGGGTCGGTGCGCACGGGCACGGTACGGCCGAAGAAGCGGTGGCCCGCCTCGCGGAAGCCCGCGGCGTCCATGGCGTACGCGGCACCGGTCTCCAGGAAGTCCTGGGGGCGGTCCTGGCGGCGCGGGCGGTACGCCTTGTCGTGGTTGACGCCCACGCCGTCGACACCGGCCGTGCCGCCGGCGCCGTCAACTCCCCCATCGCTCGCGGCACTTCCCGTCTCGCGCCAGACGAAGCCGTGGAACGGCGCGACGGTCAGCGCGCTGTCGGCGCCGTCCTCGGCCACCGCCGCGGCCACCCCGTCGATGTCCGAGCGGAGCAGGAACGGGCTGGTGCACTGCACCAGCAGGACGACGTCCGTGCTGCCACCGTGCCGGGCCTCGTGGGCGTCCATGGCGTGCAGCACGGCGGCCTCGCTGGTGGCGGTGTCCCCCGCTATGCCGGCCGGGCGGCGCACCACCTCGGCCCCGGCGCCGAGTGCCGCCGCGGCGATGGCGTCGTCGTCGGTGGAGACGACGACGTCCGTGACGAGCCGGCTCGCCAGGCACTCCCGGACGGCGCGCACGACCAGCGGCACGCCCCCGACCGGTGCGAGGTTCTTGGCGGGCACGCCCTTCGACCCGCCCCGTGCGGGGATGACGGCCAGTACGGACCGCTGGTCCTTCCCGGGGCGGCTCGCGGACCGGCCCGCGGCCTCTGTTCCGGCCTGCGGCATGGTGGCTCCTTCGGAGGGCCCTGGGGCCCCGGTCTGCCCGCTCCGGTGCGGCGGCTGCCGCCGTTCCCCGGGAGCGGATACGGGTGGGGGTGCGGGCTCGGACGGCGTGGACGGGGTCGGGCCGGCGGCCGCGTCCCGGCGGCCGCTCACAGCTCCCCCAGCCGTCGGATGACAGGCGCCACGCGCTGCACTCCGTGGCGGTAGGCGCCGCGCGCCGCATCCCGTACGGCACCCCGGACGACGTGCCGGACCCCGCGGGCGGCCGTGTCCTCGCCGGCGCCGGAGCCGGTCGGCTCGCCGCGGACGTCCAGGCCGTAGCGCGCGAGGATGCCGGGCAGGTATCCGGGTGCGGTGAAAGTGGTGTAGTACGGCGCGATGGGCGGCAGGGCGGGCCCGGCCAGCAGCTCGGCGATCCGCTCACGGGCGGCGTCGAAGGCGTGTTCGTAGTGGCCGTCGGCGGCCACCCCCTGCCGCGCGAGCCAGGAGCGGTCCGGCTCCGGCCGGTGCCCGGCGTCGAGTTCGTCCCAGGAGGCCAGGCAGCCGGAGCCCAGGAAGTGGTGGTTGCCGAGCGCCTCGCGGATGCCGAGATCGGTGAGGACGGCCGTCGGGATCCCCCGGTGCAGGGACTCCAGGGCGGCGGTGGAGCTGACCGTGACCAGCAGGTCCGTGCGGTCCAGCACCTCGCCCATGTGCCCGTAGACCAGGCGGCAGTTGGCGGGCAGGCCGCCCGGCAGCCTGGCCACCAGCTTCTGGTACGGCAGTTCCTCGATGTGCGTGGTGTGCTCGCCGGGCTTGCTGCGCAGCTTGATCAGCACCTCGCGGTCCGGGTGCAGCCGCGCGTGCCCGGCGGCCCGGCGCAGCAGGTAGTCGCGGCCCGCGCGGTTGTCCGGTACGGAGGGCTGGACGGCGAAGCACACGGTGTGGGGACGCTCCCCCGCGGCCGGCTCCCGGTAGGGCTCGCCGCCGAGGAACGGGAGGGCCGCCTCGACGACGCTCCGCGTACCGGCGCGCACACCGGCGTAGACGGCGCGGAAACGTTCCGCGTCGTGCCGGGAGTTGGCGAGGACCACATCGGCGCCGTGGCGCAGCAGCAGGCCGTCGGCCAGCTTCTCGTAGACGACACCCACATAGCCGGTGACCACGACGGGGCGCCTGCGGGGCGGCTCCCCCGTGGCGCCGCCGTCCGCCGCACAGCCGTCCGTCCCACCACCGTCCGCCGCACCGCCGGCCGTGGCACGGGCCAGACCGTGCAGCATCGCCTGGACGGCGCCGCCGACGCACGCCAGGACGACCACGTCGTACGGCTCACGGGTGACCGCGCGGAGGAACCCGGCGGTGGTCACCTCGCGGAGGGAGTCCGCGCGGACTCCCACCTCGTCGAGCTGACGGGCGGTCGGCGTGGCTCGTCCGCGCAGGAGAAAACCGTCGAGCCGGTGTTCCGGCGCGATGCGGTGCGCGGTGAGCGCGCCCCATTTCCATCGCGTATCGGAATCGGCGAGTACGGCGACCCGCGGACGATGACTGGTACTGGCTGGCACATCGAAAACGCTAGGAAGCCTTTTCGTTTCCCGGCCCAACGCCATCTCAACAAAGGGTTAACAAGAAGTCGCCGGAAGGCGAATTGGCCTGCGCATAAGTCGAGTTAACCGTTCCGCCATGCTTCGTTCACCAGAATTCCCACTCCTGGACAAGACGAATGACCGGCCTCCGCCTAACGTCGCCCGAGTGGTCAAGCTCTCCGTCATCGTGCCCTTTTACAACGTCCAGACGTTCGCACCCGACGCGCTCAGAAGTCTGCACGCCAACGCACGGCAGGATTTCGAATTCATCCTCGTCGACGACTGCTCGACGGATGGAACACCGGAAATCCTGGCCCGCGCCGAGCGTGAACTCCCGGGCGCCGTGGTGCTCCGGCACGAGAAGAACAGCGGGCTCGCGACCGCACGCAACACCGGCATCGACGCGGCCCGCGGCGAGTACCTGACCTTTCTCGACGGCGACGACTGGCTCGCCCCCGGCCACTACGGCGAACTCGTCGCCGCCATCGAGGACCTCGGCTGCGACTTCGTCCGCACCGACCACGTGGAGAACACCGGCCGGAGCCGCTCGCTCCGCCGGGTACCGCACGGTCCGCGCCAGGTCGTCATGAACCCGCGCGACGCGATCCTGCCCCCGGAGCGCTCCACCTCCGTGGACTACGCCTACGCGTGGGCGGGCATCTACCACCGGCGGCTCGCGGACAACGGCGTACTGCGCTTCCTGGACGGTCTGCGCACCGCCGAGGACCGGCCGTGGATCTGGCGGCTGCACCGGGAGGCGGAGTCCTTCGCGGTCGTCGGCCTGCACGGCGTCTTCTACCGGCGCGGCGTCGCCTCGTCCCTGACCCAGATCGGGGACGTACGGCAGCTCGACTTCATTCGTGCGCTGGACCAGGTCGTCGAGGAGACCTCACGGGACCCGGACGCCGACCGGCTGCTCCCCAAGGCGGTACGGACGTACTGCGCGATCATCGCCCACCATCTCGGCAACATGGAGAGGTTTGAACCGGCCGTGGCACGTAAGTTGCGCTCGATGAGCGCCGCAGCCCTGCGGCGCATGCCGCAGGACGTCCTCAAGGACGCCCTCGACTCGATGGACCTGCGGCGCGGCTCGCGGCTCCGGCGGCTGCGCCGGCGGGCCGCCCTCTCCAGCCCGGAGGTGGCGGCCTGATGCCCGGCCCAGCCGACCGCGACACCGAGCGCGACACCAACCGCGTCGAGACCCCGGGTGGCGCCGACGCCGGTCCCGGACCGGGAGCCGGCCGCGGCCGCACGCAGATCTTCGTCGCCTCCACCCTCTACGGCGCCGCGACACTCGCCGCCGCGCTCGACGCGGGCTGCTTCCGGCCGAGCGGCCGCCGGCTGCTGCTCGTCAGCAACAACGCCGCCACACCGGAGACCGCGCCCCCGCTCGACACCATGCCCGGCTTCCGCCCCCTGCGGTCCCGCTTCGACCGGGTGCTGTCCTGGAACGACACCATCAGCCCCTACCACCCCAGTGGCTGGGCCCCGCGCCCCGACGACGTACCGCTGTGGGAGCGGCAGCTGCGGCTGCTGTGGGAGCTGGGCGACGACGACGTGGAGGTCGTGGTCGAGTCGATCCAGGTGAACCCCGCGCTGGCGCTGGCACAACTGTTCCCCGACGCCGCCGTCGACGTGTACGCCGACGGGCTGATGAGCTACGGACCCACCCGCAACAAGATCGACGCGCTCGTCGGCACCCGCATCCGCCGGCTGCTCCACCTGGACCTGGTGCCGGGCCTGCGACCGCTGCTGCTCACCGAGTTCGGCGTCGAACAGCGGATCATCCCCACCGCGGCCTTCACCTCCGTACTCGCCGAGGTGACCGCCGCCGTGGACGACGACGTACTGGGCGTAAGCGCCTCCCGCGCCTCCACCGGTGCGGCCTCCTCCGGTAACGCTTCCGGCGGGAGGGCCGGGGCGGCCGACGCGCCGGCCCTGCTGCTGGGGCAGTACCTCTCCGCGCTCGGCATCCTCACCGCCGAGGAAGAGGAACGGCTCCATGTGCGGATGCTGCGGGGGGTGGCCGCGCTCGGCCACCACCACGTCGTCTTCAAACCGCACCCCACCGCGCCCGCGCGCTGGTCGCGGATGCTGGAGAAGGAAGCCGGTGAACTCGGCCTCGAACTCACCGTCCTGGACACCCCGGTGCTCGCCGAGGTGCTCTACGAGCGCATGCGGCCCGCGCTCGTCGTCGGCTGCTTCTCCACCGCGCTGCTGACGGCCGCCGCCTTCTACCGGCTGCCGGTCGCCCGTACGGGGACGGAACTGCTGCTGGAGCGGCTCAGCCCGTACCAGAACAGCAACCGGGTGCCCGTCACCATCGTCGACGCCCTGCTGCCCGACCTGGATGCCGACAGCGCCGTACTCCGCGGTGCCACCACGCCCGCGCTGCTGCGCTCGGGTGAACAACTGACCGATCTGGTGACGGCCGTCGGCTACGCCATGCAGGCACAGCTCCATCCCGGGCTGAGGCCGGCGGCGGAACGCTATCTCCGCGACCACCTGGACGGTTACACCTGGCGCTACTTCAAGCGCCGCCGCCTGACCTCGCTCGGACTGCCCGGCGCGGTCCCGTCACAGCTCGCCTTCCTGCCGCGCAACCCGGCGGTCCGGCGAGCCGTCCGGCGAGCGCGAACGGTGCAGCGCCGGATCGCCAGCAAGCGGGGCGGAGCCCGATGACGGGGTTCCCGTGACGGGCGCCGGCAGCGACACTGTGCGGGCGGCGCCGCCGCTGACCGCGGCATCATCCGCGGCGGCGGCGCCGAGTGCACCGGGCAGATCCGACGCCCCGAGCACGTCGGCCCGGCCGGGCACCCCGGACGCCTCCTCCCGTGAGGCCGCGCTGCCCGGCGCGGGGCTGGAGGGCAGCGGGGCCGGCGCGCGCGGACGGCCGCAGCCCCGGCTGCGCGCCCTGGACGGACTGCGGCTCGTCGCCGCCCTGATGGTCGCCTGCTACCACTACGGCGGACGGGACGGCGACATCGGCAGGGCCTGGGGCACCTCACCCGCCGACCAGTTCCCCACCGCCTCACAGGGCTTCGCGTACGGCAGTCTGGGCGTGCAGATCTTCTTCGTCATCAGCGGCTTCGTGATCTGCATGAGCGGCTGGGGGCGCCCGCTGCGCTCCTTCTTCGCCTCCCGCGTCGCCCGGCTCTACCCGGCCTACTGGGTGGCGGTCGTGCTCGTCACCCTGGTCTTCGCGCTGCCATGGGTGGCGTACGACGCCGTCCCGCCCAGTGACGCACTGGTCAACATGACGATGCTGCAGGAGTCGGTGGGTGCCGAACGGGTCCTGGGCGTGGACTGGACTCTCTGGGTGGAGCTGCGGTTCTACGTCCTCTTCGCGCTGTTCGTGGTGGTGCCCGGCGCGACGAGAGGGCGCGTCCTGGTGTTCTGCGCCGCCTGGACGCTGGCGGCGGCGATGGCCGAGGCGAGCGGGGAACCGCTGCCGGCCGTCGTCCTGATGCCGGAGCACTCCGCCTTCTTCATCGGCGGCATCGGGCTGTTCCTGCTGTACCGGGACCGGCACGACGCGGTCGCCTGGGGTGTCGTGGGCATCAGCTGGCTGATCGGCCAGAAGTACGCCGTGGACAACCTCTGGCACCCCGCGGACGTGCCGGCCTTCTCGTACCGGTCGTCGCTGGTCGTCATCCTGATCGTCACGGCCGGCTTCGTGGCGGTCGGTCTCGTCGCGCTGGGACACCTCCGCTGGGCGAACTGGAGATGGCTCACCGTCGCGGGCGCGCTGACCTATCCGTTCTATCTGGTGCACGAACACCTGGGCTGGGTCACGGTCCAGTTGCTGCACCGGACGTGGGGGGTGCCGTCAGCCGTGACGTTCGCCGGAACGCTCACCGGGATGCTGATGCTGGCGTGGCTGCTGCACCGCTGGGTGGAACGGCCGTTGACGCCGTGGATGCGGCGGATGCTGGCGGACACGCGCCACGGGTAGGGGCACCGGTACGGCCGCAGGAAGCCACAGGCCAGGGGCGGCGACGGGAGACGCGAGACGGTCCGGACGGCTGCGAGCCGGAGAGCAGCCGCGCGGGGCACCTGCCATCGCGAGGGCGATGGGCCTACAGGACGAACGGGCCGTGAGGCACTGGGGCACTGGGGCCATCAACCGAGGGGCGAAGGCCGACGGGCGAAGGCCGACGGGCGACGAGCGATGGGGTCTGCTGCACGGTTTGGTGACAGTGGGGTTTATGCCGCGAGGGTCGTGGCGGGGTTCATGGTGGTCTCGAACTCGATGGGGGTCAATCGGCCCAGCCGTGGCTGTCGGCGGCGTCGGTGGTGGCTGACGGGCCAACAGACCTTGGGTTTGCCGTTCTCACTTGGTCGCGTTTATGGCCGACGCGGGGGCAGGGGCGGCACGGCCGGCAGTCCCGGTGCGGGGCGGCAGTCCCGGTGCGGGGCGGCACCGGGGATCCGGGAGAGCGAGCGGCCGCACAGGCGATTCGCCGGTTGCCCGGTGTCGACTGCCGGTCAGCAACTGCCGGTCAGGGACCGAGTCCTGCCGGGCCCTGCCGGGTGCCGGTCACGGGCTGGAGGCAAGGTCACGGAGATTGCCCGGCAAGGCCACCCCTCTCAGGGACCGATCCGGCTAACGATCCGGAGACCGGTCACGGTCGGGGCGCCGGACGGGGACAGTGCGGTGGCGTCGGAAGGGGACAGTGCGGTGGCGTCGGATGCGTCGCGGGCTGTCCGGTGCCGTGCAGGTTGGGCTTACGGCGCCGGGTGGGCGGCGCGATGGTAGTGACCGGTGCGTCGCGGGCCGGCGGGTGTTGTTCTGGTGGGGGTTACGGCATCCGTGCTGGGGGTGGGCCGGTGGTCGGTCGTCTATCCGGTGCCGTGCGCGCCCGGGGTCGTCTTGAAAAGCGATGGCGTGGCTGGTGCCGGTGGGTGGTTGAGGGGGCACACGCGCGCCTGAGTTCTTCGGCTTTCCCGTTCGTCGTGGCGGGCTGTCGGTGGTGACGGTCGTGGCGGGTGACGGCGTGGCGGGCTCGGTTCTCTCCCCTTGCCGGTAGCCGGTAGCCGGTCGGTGAGGGCTGGGAGCAACTCGTACCCGTGGATGCCGAGGTGCCTGCCGTCGCCGGTGCGCATGGACGCCGAGGTGTGCGTGTGGCCGCTGTTAGGTATTGCCCGCCCGATGGTTACCCGGGGTGGGTTCGGGTTTAGGGCAGGAGTGTGGGCCCCTCCGCGTGGCGGCGGAGGGGCTGGCGCCGGTAGCTGCCGGGGGCGGGGGCTACGTGATGTGGGTGGGGGTGTGGGGTGGGTTGGTGTAGGTGTGGCCCGTCGGCGCGGTCCAAGTGACTTCGCCGGTGTCCGGGTTGCGTTCGGCCTGCCAGCGGGTGCGGTGTTTCAACAGGTGGTGGCGTCGGCACAGCGGCATCAGATTGCCCGGCTCCGTCGCCCCGCCCGCCGTTGGATTCTCGTGGTCGAAGGGCTGGATGTGGTCGAGGTCGCAGCGGTGGGCGGGCATCTGGCAGGAGGGGAAGGTGCAGGTCATATCGCGGGCGATGACGTGGCGTTCGGTTTCGGCGGTGGGGTGGTAGGTGGTCGGGTCGGTCTTGACCAGCAGGCCGGTCTTCGGGTGGGTGATCAGACGGCGCCAGATCGTGCCCGGAGCGAAAGCCACCTCCCGCGCCGCGGTGGCGCTGACCGGGCCGTAGCCCTTGAGCTGTCCGGGCTCCTCATCCACCCCGATCAACGTGTCGAGGGAGACCGTCACCTGCACCATCGCCGCCGAGCGGCCGCCCGGGGTTGTGCCTCCGGCGGGGGTGTCCGTCCCGGTGGGGCGGTTGACGACCAGGTCATACAGGGCATCCACCCGCTTCTGATTCAGGGTGCGCCCGTCCTCGGTGAACGTGGCAGCATGCGCGTCGACGGCCGCGTCCAGCTGCGCGGCCTGCGGGGCGGGGAGGAACGCGGTCCAGGTGGCCATACCGTCCTCGGCGGCCCGGTGCCAGATCGTCCGGTCCTCCCGCCGCCGGCGATGCCGCCGCTCGGCCCCCTGCGGATCAGCCTTCAGCACCGCACGGTTCAGCGCGCGCCGGGTCTGGCCGACGGACTGGGTGGGCATCTTGGGCGCGACCATCGCCTCCACCCTCGCGGCGGCCTCGGGGTCGAGGGTGCCAGTCACCTCGGCCACCGCCTTCGCCTGCAGATAGCAGATCTCCCCGCGCTCCAACAGGCTGACGGTGGTGGGGAAGCGCCCCTCCAGGGCCGTGGCGACCGCCAGGCGGTCCGCGGCCGTGTTCCCCGACAGCTTCAACGCACAGGCCACATCCTCACAGGCGAAGTTCCAGTCATAGTCCACCCAGCCGATCTCATTCGGCGTCGCGTCCAGCGCATCGGCCTCGATATCGGCCAGCAGACCAACCTGCTGGGCCTGGATCCACGCCACATGCCGCTCCCAGGCCTTCAGGGCATCGATCCGCCCAGTGGTGGAGAGCTGCTCGCGCTCCAGCAGACCGAGCATCGCCGCCGTCTGCGGCCCCGGGGTGGCCGACGCCAGATGCGCGGCCCACTCATCCGCCGTCACCGGCTGTTCCGGCACCCCGACGGTGTCCCCGGTCGCGGCCGTGTCGTCGTGGTCGAGCAGCGTGGCCTGCATCATGTCCCCCGTCCGGATCACACGCGTGAACTCCCGCCCTCACGAAGCGAGTTCATACCCCCCATTTTCCGTCACGGACGGTGATGAATCCAGGTCCAGAGCATGGAACCACCCGAACGAGTGATCGAAAGCGGACCCGGGAACTCCACCCATGGCCCACACCAAACACCAGCAACGCCACCCACGACCGCCACCACGACCGAGGGCCCGCCACGGCAGCGGCAGAGCCGAGGGACAGGGCACGCGCGCCCGGGCGGCGCCTCCTCAGCCGGGTGTCATCACCGTGAGCGACCGCCCCCGGCCATAGCTTGCCCACCCGGAAGAGCCACCGCCCAGACCCCGACCCCAGCGGCAGCCGACACCCCGCAGCAGCCACGACAGCCGGACACCACCGCCACCACCGACAGCCCGCCACGACGAACGGGAAAGCCGAGAAGCTCAGGCACGCGTGTGCCCCCTCAACCACCCACCGGCACCAGCCACGCCACCGCTTTTCCCAACGACCCCGGGCGCGCACGGCACCGGATAGACGACCGACCACCGGCCCACCCCAGCACGGATGCCGTAACACCCACCAAAACGACACCCGCCGCCCGCGACGCACCCGCCACCACCACCGCGCCGCCCACCCGGCGCCGTAACCCCAGCCCGCCACCGGGCCGCAGCTCACCCTCGGCCGCGCCCGCGACCCGCCACTCGCCGACCCGCCACTCGTCCGACCCGCCGACCCGCCGACCGCCGACCGCCGACCGCCGACCGCCGACCGCCCCCAACCGCGTCGAAGGCCCGGCCGTTCCCGGCCCGCGCCACGAACCGACGGACCCGCCGCCGACCCGCCGACCCGCCGATCCACCGACCGGCCGTGTGCCAACCGCGCACCGGCCTCGGACCGACCTCGCGCCAACCGCGCGCCCACCTCGCACCGGCGGGCGCGTCAGCCGCGAGCCCGCCGGTCGGGCCCGTCTACGCCAGCAAGTGCGGGGCGTACGTCTCGACGGTCTGCATCAACTGCCGCTTCGACGGGTTGATCAGTGGATGGCCTGCCACGGTCACCGTTGGCACGGTTTCGTTCCCGTTCGCCACCGAGCGGACGAAGGCCGCGGCTTCCTCGTCCCGCCAGATGTTCACCTCGGTGTACCGGAGCCGCGCGAAGCGCAGGCGCAAGCGCAGCTTCATGCAGTACGGGCAGCCCGGCCGCCAGTAGACGACCACGCCCTAGCCCGCTCTCTCGCCCACTCCCTGATCCACACCCTCGCCCACTCCCTCGCCCGCTCCCTGATCCACGCCCTCACCCTCACTTTCACCCTGCCGCCTCATGCGGACAACGCCCGTTCCTGCTCACTGCCCGCGTCCTCCGCGCAGGACGCGGCCAACTCGTCAAGGGACAGTCCCAGCACTCCGGCCAGTGCCGCCACCGTGAAGAAGGCGGGCGTCGGGGCCCGGCCGGTCTCGATCTTGCGCAGCGTCTCCGCCGAGACTCCGGCCGCCGCGGCGACCTCCACCATGCTGCGGTCGCCACGGGCCCGGCGCAGCAACGCGCCGAACCGTTCACCGCGCTGCCATTCCCACGGACTCAGAGGAGTTCTCACCATGCCGTGATACTAATACCGGTATAAGAATTGGACGACGGCGCCGTGTCGTGCCATGCCGCGCACACCCTTACGGGTGCGCTCGGCCGTACGACCGGTGCCGACGGCGTGGAGACGGAGTGTCGCAGGACATGGTGGAGATCAAGACCGATACGGCGCTGGAAGCGATGCGGGAGGCCGGGCGCGTCGTGGCCCACGCGCTCGCCGCCGCCCGGGAAGCGGCGGGCGTGGGGGTGTCACTGCGCGAACTCGACGAGGCGGCCCGCGCCGTGCTGTCCGAAGCCGGGGCCCGCTCACCCTTCCTCGGCTACCGGCCGTCCTTCGCGCCCACCCCGTTTCCGGCGGTGATCTGCACCTCCGTCAACGACGCCGTCGTCCACGGAATCCCAACCGATGACCGGCTCCGGGACGGTGATCTGGTGAGTGTCGACTGCGGCGCGGAGCTGGACGGCTGGACGGGGGATGCCGCCATCAGCTTCACCGTCGGCGCGCCCCGGCCGGCCGATCTGGAGCTGATCCGGGCCGCCGAGGAAGCGCTCGCCGCGGGGATCGCCGCCGCGGTCCCCGGCCAGCGGATCGGCGACATCTCGCACGCCATCCAGTCCGTCGCGCTGGCGGCCCGCTGCGGTATGCCCCGGGACTTCGGCGGACACGGCATCGGCCGGCGCATGCACGAGGACCCGCACGTCCCCAACCGCGGCCGTCCCGGACGGGGTTTCCCGCTGCGCCACGGCCTGGTGCTGGCCCTGGAGCCGATGTTCATGGCGGGCGGGGGCGACGACTACCGGACCGAACCGGACGGCTGGACGCTGTCCACCACGGACGGCAGCCGGGCGGCCCATGTCGAGCACACCGTCGCGATCACGGAGGACGGCCCCCGCGTCCTGACCGTGCCCTGACGCCGACCCGGCTCCGCCCTCGGCCTTCCGCGCACCCCCTCGGCACACCACGGCGCCGCGCGCCGCGCGCCATACCGTCGGGCGCCCCGGTGGCCTGTTCGGCCGCGGGGCTGCTCTCCTCCCGGGTCGGCCGAAGGTCGGGTCCGCACAGGAGCTGTGCCGGGGAGGAGGCGCTACGCAGGGCGGCGCGGTCCCCGACCTTCACGACCGCTTCGGCGGCGCGGGCCGCGGCCCTTCATCCCGTCCCGCTGAAGGGGGCGGACTCCCGGGGCAGGCCGAGGAGTTCACGGCACGGTTCCAGGCCGTGGACCTCCACCGGAACGGTGCGGCGGGCCTCCCAGCCGGCGCGGTCCAGACGCATTCGGCGCAGGGTCCGGGCCTCCCCCCGTACCGCCAGCACCGTCTCGCCGTCCGGGCGGTAGCCGCACTTCCGGGAGACGGCGATCGACCGCGGGTTGTCCGTCATGGCTCCCGTGGTCATGGCTCGGGCACCCAGCCCCTCGAAAGCCAGGTGCAGCACAGCGGCACGCATCTCGGTGCCGATGCCCTTGCCCTGGTGGGCCATACCGAGCCAGGAGCCGGTCTCGCCCTCGCGCGTCACGGCGAAGTCGCTGGTCACCATGTCCTGCCGGCCGACGACTCGGCCGTCACAGAGCACCGCGAGACTCAGCGTCCACTTGTCGGGGCTCCACTCCGCCACGGTGCGCAGCACGTGCTGGAAGGTGGAGCGGCCGCGCTCCTCGGGGGTTCCGTCCGTCCACGGGAAGGAGAACGGCATCTCCGCCGGGTCGTGCACCCCGTCCGCCGCTACGGCGGCCAGCGCGTCCAGCAACGCGATGTCCGGGACGCGCAGTTCAAGGCGCGGGGTGGTGATGCGCAGTCCGTAGAGCGGCCAGTAGTGCGAGTCGCGCGTTTCCATGACGGAATCCTGCCGGACGCACACGGGCCCGTCGAAGGCATTACGGCCGGGCCGGGCAGGGCCGGGCCGGGGACTGGGCCGGGCGCCGGAGCCCGCCGGCCCCGGCCGAGCCACCGGGCTCGCCGGGACCGGCGGGGCCAGGCTCGCCGGGCCGGACAGACAGGACTGACTGACGGGAACTCCCGTCAGACGACCATCCAGAAGCCCAGCGCGATCACGAAGGCCGAGAGGCCGAGCGTGGTCTCCATCACCGTCCAGGTCTTCAGCGTCGTCTTCTCGTCCATCCCGAAGAAGCGGCTGACCAGCCAGAAGCCGGAGTCGTTCACATGCGACAGCACCGTCGCCCCCGCCGCGATGGCGATGACTATGAGCGCGGTCCGGAAGTCCCCGAGATCGGCTTCGGCGACCGCGCCGGCGATGAGACCGGCGGTGGTGGTCAGGGCGACCGTCGCCGAGCCCTGCGCCACGCGCAGCAGGGTGGCGATGACGAACGCCTGGACGATCAGCGAGATACCGAGATCGGCGAGGGAGCCGCTCAGCGCGTCACCTATGCCGCTGAGCCGCAGGACGCCACCGAACATGCCGCCGGCTCCGGTGATCAGGATGATGGAGCAGATCGGCCCCAGGGCGTCGTCGAGGATCTTGGTGACCTCTGTCATCCGGGCCCGAGGCCGGCCGAGGACGGCGATCGCGACGAGCACGGTGATCAGCAGGGCCACCGGGGTGTGCCCGAGGAGGCTGAGGAACGCGGCCCAGCTCTCGCCCTCCTCCAGAACTCCGGTCACGGTGAGGGTGTCGAGGACGGTGTCGAAGGAGATCAGGACGAGCGGCACCAGCAGAAGCAGCAGGACGGTGCGGAAGGACGGCGGCTTCCGGTCCATCCGCGCCGCCGCATCGGAGCCGGTGCCGTCTCCGGTCTCCTTCTCGCCGTCGCCCGCTCCCTGCCCGCGCCCGTCGTTGACCTCACCGAACAGCGCGACGGGCACGGAGACGTCGATGCGCGCCCCGAGATAGCGGGAGACCAGCAGGACACCCACGTACCAGGACGCCACGGCGACCGGGATGCCGACGAGCAGGATGACGCCGACGCTGCCGCCGAGCGCCTCGGCCGCGGCGACGGGGCCCGGGTGCGGCGGGACGATCGCGTGCATGGCCGCGAAGGCACCCGCGGCGGGGAGCGCGTACAGCAGCAGGGAGCCGCCGAAGCGCCGGGCCACGGTGAGGATGATCGGCAGGAAGACGACCAGACCGGCGTCGAAGAAGATCGGGAACCCGAACAGCAGGGCGGCGACGCCGAGGGCGAGCGGGGCCCGTTTCTCCCCGAACCGGCCGATCAGGGTGTCGGCGAGCACCTGTGCTCCGCCGGTGACCTCCATCAGCCGTCCCAGCATCACGCCGAAGGCGACGAGCAGGGCCACCGAACCCAGCGTGCTGGAGAAGCCGAACATCATGGCGGCGGGGATGTCTACGAGCGGGAAACCGACGACCAGGGCCGTCAGAACGCTCACCAGGACGAGCGCCACGAAGGCGTGCAGCTTCACCTTCATGATCAGGAACAGCAGCAGGGCGACGGCTCCCGCCGCTATGAGCAGCAGGGTGGCCGTGCCGTAGGCCGGGTCAATCGCTTCCATGAGAACGCTCCATTGGATTCTCCGGTGTCTCTGTGGGGAGGGCGGGGGAACGGGTGGTGCGGGCAGGGCGCGGAGGGCCGCGGCCGCGCGGGCGGTGATCTCCTCCGGCTCCGCGGTGACGGACACCGTGACGCCCTGCTCGTCCTCCCGCAGCGGTTCGAGCGTGGCGAACTGGGAGTCCAGCAGGGCCCCGGGCATGAAGTGGCCCCGGCGCTGTTCGAGCCGCTGCGCGATCAGGTCGCGGTCGCCCGCGAGATGGAGGAAGAAGAGTCCGGGCGCGGCGGCGCGCAGCCGGTCGCGGTAGGCCCGTTTGAGGGCGGAGCAGCTGACGACCCCGCCCTTGCCGGTACGGCCGTGCGCCCAGGTCCCGATGGCGTCGAGCCAGGGTTCGCGGTCCCGGTCGTCGAGCGGGATGCCGGCGCTCATCTTCTCGATGTTGGCCGGGGGGTGGAAGTCGTCCGCCTCGGCGTACGGGACGCCGAGCTCGTCCGCCAGGAGCCGGCCGACGGTCGTCTTGCCCGTGCCGGACACACCCATGACGACCACGACGTGGGGGGTGGGCATCACTACCTCGCTGTCTCTGCCGGTTGGTCGGTGGCGGTCGGTGACGATCGGTGACGGACACCGGTACCGGCCGTCTCGCCGGCCGTCCCGGCGCTGCGGCCGGCGCCGCCGGCCGTCACCGGATCGCGCCTGTCCGCCATCCCTGCCCGGCGGCACGGTGCCGCAGTACTGCCGGGCAGCCGCGGTCCGGTGCCGGGGAGAGGTCCGCGGACCGCTTCCGCCGTCCGGCGCCGCAGCACACTCAAGCTCATATGTATGACGTATTCAAGAGTTCGTCATCTAAAAGACATACTTAACTTGAGAGCGCCAACCGAGCCGTAGGCTTGCTTCCACTCGGTGGAGTGATCCGGACACGGGGAGACGCAGACGCATGACCAGCGGCAAGGAGCGGGGACTGCACGCGAAGCTGCTGGCGACGCTCGGCCCCGCGATCGCGTCGGGTGAGTACCCGCCGGGCACGGTGCTGCGCACGGACCAGCTCGAACAGCGCTTCGACGTTTCGCGGACCGTCGTCCGGGAGGCGGTGCGCGTACTGGAGTCGATGCGGCTGGTGGAGTCCCGGCGCCGGGTGGGGGTCACCGTGCGGCCCACAGAGGAGTGGAACGTCTTCGATCCCCAGGTGATCCGCTGGCGGCTGGCGGGCACCGACCGGCCGCGGCAGCTCCGTTCGCTGACCGTGCTGCGCTCGGCGGTCGAACCCGTCGCCGCCGGACTGGCCGCCCGGCTGGCGACGGCCGAGCAGTGCGCGGAGCTCACCGGGCACGCGCTGGGCATGGTGGCGACCTCGCGCGGCGGGCAGCTGGAGTCCTATCTGGTGCACGACGTGGCGTTCCACCGCGTCGTGCTGCGGGCCTCGGGCAATGAGATGTTCGCCAAGCTGGGCGACGTCGTGGCCGAGGTGCTGACCGGCCGCACCCAGCACCGGGTGATGTTCAGCGACCCCGACCCGGCCGCCGTCACCCTGCACGTCCAGGTCGCGGAGGCGGTACGGGCCCGGGACGAGGAACGCGCGGAACGGCTGACCCGGGAGATCACGGTCGGCGCCATGGCCGAACTGGACGTGCTGGCGCCGTAGTTCACGCCGCCCGAGTCCGAGTCCGAGTCCGAGTCCGATCCCGAGTCCGATCCCGGCCTCGGGCCCGAACCCGGGGCCGCGTCAGCCCGCGGCGCTGCTGAGGGACAGCTTCACCGCGAAGCCCAGGAAGAGCGCGCCCGCGGCCGAGGTGACACCGGCGGAGAGCCGGCTGCGGCTGCGGAACCGCTCGGCGATCCGGCTGCCGCCCAGGATCAGGGTGGTGAGGTACAGGAAGCTGAAGAGGGTGCAGAAGGTGCCGAGCAGCAGGAACGACAGCGCGGGATGGGCATAGCCCGGGTCCACGAACTGCACGAAGAAGGAGACGAAGAACAGGATCGCCTTCGGGTTGAGGAGACTGATCACCAGCGCCCGGCGGAAGGGCCGCTCGGCCGGGGCGGCGGTGCCGGTCACAGTGCCGTCGCCAGTGCCAGTGCCAGTGCCGGTGCCTGCGGTGGCGATACCGGCAGCACCGGTCGCGGTGCCGGTCGAGGCGCCCGCCGTGCTCCCCGGAGCATCCCCTTCCCGTCGCTGCCGCTTCCGCCACATCCCGGCGGCGGCGCGCAGCATGCCGACCGCCAGCCACGTCAGATAGCCGGCGCCCGCGTACTTCACGATGCTGTAGAGCAGGGCGTTGGCCTGGAGCAGCGAGGCGACACCGGCGGCGGACAGCAGCATGAGCACCGCGTCCCCGCAGAAGACCCCGCCCGCCGCCGCATAACCGCGCCGCACCCCGCGGCGTGCGGCGACCGATAGCACGTACAGGCTGTTGGGCCCCGGCAGCAGGATGATCAGGGCAAGTCCGACCAGATACGTCGGAAGATCGGTGACTCCCAGCATGAGCGGAGTTTCGCACACAAAGACGGTTGCGCGTCAGGCGGATCCCGGGTGCCGGATGCCACCGCAGGGCGGCCCGCCGAACGCCCGGGCCCCGGCCCCGCCCCGACCCCGGAGCCGGGCAGTCACGCAACCGGGACATGACCCGGCCGGGACCGTCCCCCTCGCCCGGCGGGACGGCCCCGGCCGCGTCATGTCGTGTCGATTCGTGTCGCAGCGGGATCAGAACGCGTCCGTGGGGACGTACGCCCCCCAGACCTCCCGCAGCGTGTTGCAGACCTCGCCGACCGTGGCCTTTGCCGCCAGCGCCTTCTTCATCGGGTAGAGGACGTTGTCGGTGCCCTCGGCCGCGGCCCGCATCTCGGCCAGCGCCGCGTCCACCGCGTCCTGGTCGCGCTCCGCCCGGAGCTTGGCGAGCCGCTCGGCCTGCTGCGCCTCGATGGCCGGGTCCACACGGAGCGGCTCGTACGGCTCCTCCTCGTCGAGCTGGAAGCGGTTGACGCCGACGACGACCCGTTCGCCGCTGTCCGTCTCCTGCGCGATGCGGTACGCGCTGCGCTCGATCTCGCTCTTCTGGAAGCCGCGCTCGATGGCGTTGACCGCGCCGCCCATGTCCTCGACCTTCCGCATCAGCTCCAGGGCCGCGGCCTCGACCTCGTCGGTCATCGACTCCACCACGTAGCTGCCGGCGAACGGGTCGACGGTGTACGTCACATCCGTCTCGTAGGCCAGAACCTGCTGGGTGCGGAGCGCCAGCCGCGCCGACTTGTCGGTCGGCAGGGCGATGGCCTCGTCGAAGGAGTTGGTGTGCAGCGACTGGGTGCCGCCGAGGACGGCGCCCAGGCCCTGCACGGCGACGCGGACCAGGTTCACCTCGGGCTGCTGCGCGGTGAGCTGTACCCCGGCGGTCTGGGTGTGGAAGCGCAGCATCAGCGACTTGGGGTTCTTGGCGCCGAACTCCTCCTTCATCACCCGCGCCCAGATCCGGCGCGCGGCGCGGAACTTGGCGACCTCCTCCAGGATGGTCGTCCGGGCGACGAAGAAGAACGACAGCCGGGGCGCGAAGTCGTCCACGTCCATACCGGCCGCCACGGCCGTGCGGACGTACTCGATGCCGTCGGCCAGGGTGAACGCGATCTCCTGCGCGGGCGAGGCACCGGCCTCGGCCATGTGGTAGCCGGAGATCGAGATGGTGTTCCACTTCGGGATCTCGGCCCTGCAGTACTTGAAGATGTCCGCGATCAGCCGCAGGGAGGGCTTGGGCGGGAAGATGTAGGTGCCGCGGGCGATGTACTCCTTGAGCACGTCGTTCTGGATGGTGCCCGTGAGCTTGTCCGCCGGGACGCCCTGCTCCTCGCCGACGAGCTGGTAGAGCAGGAGCAGCAGCGCGCCGGGGGCGTTGATCGTCATGGACGTGGACACCTTGTCCAGCGGGATGCCGCCGAACAGGATCCGCATGTCCTCGATCGAGTCGATGGCGACACCGACCTTGCCGACCTCACCGCTCGCGATGGGGGCGTCGCTGTCGTGGCCCATCTGGGTCGGCAGGTCGAAGGCGACCGACAGGCCCATGGTGCCGTTGGCGATCAGCTGCTTGTAACGGGCGTTGGACTCGACGGCGGTGCCGAAGCCCGCGTACTGGCGCATCGTCCAGGGGCGCCCGGTGTACATCGTGGGGTAGACACCGCGGGTGAAGGGGTACGAGCCGGGCTCGCCGAGCCGCTCGTCCGCGTCCCAGTCCTTGAGCGAGTCCGGCCCGTAGACCGGCTCGATGGGCAGCCCGGACTCGGTCATTCGCTTCTTGCCGGACTCGCGCGCCATGTTCGCCTTGCCTCCTGTAGAGCGGGTGGGGTGCCGCCGCCCGGTACTCACCGGTAGTCGGTTGGGTCCGCCACGGACTGTAGCGGCGCGGCGCACGTGCCGTGGAGGCCCGCACGCTGGGACCTTGCTCACAGAGACCAGCATGGGCTCATCCGTGCGGCGACGCAGGCGGAGCGAAGGGCCACGGACGGGCCGGACCACCGCGGGAGGGTTCCGGCCACCACCGGGCAAGACCGGACCGACGGCAGCCACGGGGCCCTCGCTTGCCTGCCGTCCCGCGGTGGCCCGGCGCGCCTTCGTACCCGTCCGAGCCGGTGCGTTCGTACTGCTTCGGGCCGGGTTGTCGTGCCGCGATCCGTGGACCCAGCGGGATGGGCACATTTTTTCGGCGTCAGGTGTGACGTTTTTCGACCGGGGGGCGCAGTTAGAAGTGAGCCGACTGGTCATCGGCGGCACGTGAGCCCGGGTTCCCCCCGTACCTGAGGCTCCGTGCATGGCGCGGGCGGGGCACGTTCCCCCGGCCCTGCCCGCGCCCTCTCTTCTCCCCGGCCCCTCTCTTCTCCGCGGGCTCCCGGGACCACCGGTCTCCACGGTCTCCTGGGACAACCTCTCCACGGCCCGTCGCCTCGGCCCCGTACTCGCCGCGGCGCAGTCGGTCGCCCGCACGCCGTCGCGTCCCCGCCCGCGTCCCCGCCCGCGTCGCCGCCCTGTCGCCCTGCCGCCCTGTCGCCCTGCGGTAGTCGGGGCGCCGTCCGGCCAGGTCCGCCCGGCAGCGGCCCGATGACGGGCGAGGTCTGCCGGGCCGAGGCCGCGGACGGCCGGCGCAGGGGACCGGCGGAAGCCGGGGTGACGGTGAAGGGGACGGAGCCAGAGGCGGCGGGGCGGCGGGCCTCCGGGGACCGGGGGCGGGGCCGCGCCCGGTGCCGATCCGCGTCCGGTGTCTAGCCGGCGTCGGGGAAGCCGCTGCCGTGGGGGCGCCTTCCGGCCTGCCGGACGGTGAAGCGTGCGACGCGGAGCCGGCCGGGGCGGCGTCCCGCTCCGTCGCCGACCCGCCCGAACGGCCGTTCGCAGAGCGGCTGTTCGCCCGGCCGTTCCCCTGGCCGCTCTCCTGGCTGTTCGACTGCGTGATTCCCCGCGTGCTGCCCTGCCCGTTCGACTGGCTGCTCGCCGTACCGCCGGCCGGGCTGTTCGCCTGCTTGTTCCCCTGACCGCTCGACCGGCTGTCCCGGTGGCCCCCACGGCTGCGGCCATCACGGCCGGAGCGGTCATCGCGAGCCGGACGGTCCTCGCGTCCGGCGCGGGACCTGTCACGCAGGGTCCGGGGCCGGTCCGCGGTGTCCCCGCGGTCACCGGCCCTCTCTCCGCCGTCGTGGCCGCTGCCGGGGCTCGACGGGTTTCCGGTGCCGGGGCCGGCACCGGTGTACGGGTCGGCCGGGGAGCCGGAGCCCGGCACCGCGCCCGAGCCCCCGGGATCCGTCCCCTTGCCGGAGCGCGTGTCCGAGCCGGAGCCCTCGCGGGAGCCCCCGGCATCGTTGTCGTCCGTGGTGTTCAGCAGCCGCGCGCAGTAGTCGCCCGCCGCCGCGGGTCCGCCCGCGGCGGCTTCGAGCCGTTCGCGGGTCTTCCCGTCGAGTGTGTCCGCCGTGTACTTCCGGCAGAGCACGATCGCGGCCCCGCGGGTTCTCTCGTCGCCGAAGCCGGGGTGACCGGGTATACCGTCCAGCGTGCCGTCCTCGCCGTCGCCGGGCCGGTCCTGTTGTTCGCCGCCCAGGCCCTTCGTGCCGCCGTGGCCCCCGGTGCCGGGGCTCTTCTCGCCGTGCTCGTTGGGTTCGTGGCCGTCGCCCGGCGACTCGCCGTCCGTACCGCCCGCACCGTGCCCGGGGGTGGAGGGGTCGCTGCCGGTGCCGGGAGCGCTGCCGGTCGGCCCCGGCTCGACGGAGTGGTTGAACGGTGTCGGGAGCACCCCCGTGCCGGCGGCGACCGCGACCCCTCCCAGGGCGCAGCCCGCCAGCGCCGCGGCGATGCCCGCGCGCAGCGGCCGCCCCAGGGACGTCCGACGGCCGCCCCCGGCGGTGGTGCGGGGCAGACGGAACAGGGAGCGGCCCCGGGTGCCGGGTCCCGCGCCGTGCGCCTGCGCGCCGGGGGCCGTTTCGCGGAAGGCGGCCAGGACGACGGCCTCCGAGAGGAACGCGCCTTCGTCATCCGTGCCGGCCGGCAGCCGGGCCGGGTCCGCCACGCACTGGAGGGCGGCCGAGAGTCTTCGGGCCCGCTCCCGCGCCGGGCCGTCACCGGCTCCGGCGCCCGGCACGTCGAGGGGCTCGCCGCGCAGCAACCGCTCCGCGGCGTCCTCGTCGAGCCAGCTGTAGCGGTTGTCGGCCATCACATGTCCTTCTGCGTCCGCACATACGTTTCCGTCACACCGGCCGCCGCCGTATCACTTCTCGGGCCGCGCTGCGGAGGCACGCCGTCCAGTCCGCCCTGGTGTGCGGGACGCTCGCCGACGGCCGGGACGCCGTCGGCGGCCGCCGTCTCGTCGAGGAGTTCGGCGAGCCGCCGCAGGCCCCGGTGGGCGGCCGTGCGCACCGCGCCGGCGCGCTTGCCCAGCACATGGGCCGCGCTTTTCGCGTCCAGCCCCACGACGACCCGCAGCACCACGGCCTCGGCCTGGTCCTGCGGGAGCTGGGCGATGAGCCGGAGCGTGCGGCCGGTGCCGAGGGCTTCCAGTGCCTCGGAGGCGGTGTCGGCGTCGGCCGCTCGGTCCGCCAGTTCGGTCTCGTCGCCGCTGACGGCGGGGCGCCGGCCGCGCATCCGGATGTGGTCGAGCGCCCGGTTGCGCGCGATGCGCGCGGCCCAGCCCCGGAAGCGGTCCGCGTCGCCGCTGAACCGGCCCAGGTCCCGGGCTATCTGCAGCCAGGCCTCGGATGTCACGTCCTCCGAGTCGGGCTCGCCGACCAGTGTCCGGACATAGCCCAGCAACCGCGGGTGCACGGCGCGGTAGACAGCACGGAAGGCGGTCTCGCTTCCGTCCTGTGCCGCGTGCACTGCGGCGGTCAGCTCCGCGTCGTCCCCCAGCACGCTTTCATCCTGCCTGACTATTTCCGGACTTCCGACATCAGGTCCCGGAGACACGGCTCCGTGAACCCGCCGGACGTTCCGGTGGCGGTACGGCCTCTCCGGGCCGCAGGTCATGTCGCGGAAGTGCCCCGGCGAGTGCCACTCCCACGAACGCTACGGGTAGTTGCGCGTTCCAGTCCACGGCCGGGTTCCATGGACGGGATCACGCCACGGGCCGCGGGCGGCCGGCCCGGCGGTGGGCCGGGCGGGCCGGGCCGGACGGCACTGTGACACAAATCGCTCGGCCGGCGCTGAAGGGAGTACGGACCCCGACGGGTCCTCCAGAACGACGGCCGGGGTCTCTCCTGTGGGGGGTGGCGACCCCGGTCGTCCTCTTTTCCGGGATGCCGCTTTTCCGCGGTGCCGCTTTCCGGGGTGCCGCGGTCCCTGCCGGGTCGCGTCCCGCGCCTCGTCCCGCGACGGGCGGTGGCTGCGGGCCTGCCGCTCACGCATCACCGCCACCGCGTGCGGGGGCGCCGCCGTCCCCGGGCTCTCCCGGGCCGCCCCGGTCCCGGCGGCGGCGGGGAGGGCCCGTCCGCCGGCCGGCCCTTCTCTCGCGGGCTTCGGCGGCGGTACCGGACCTGTCGGCGTTGCCGGCCCGGAGGAGGTCCCCGTCACCGCCGGCCCCTTGGGCACCACCGGCATTGCCGCGCTCGCGGGCGTTCGCGCCTCCGTTGGCGTTCGCGCCTCCGTTCGCGTTCGCGCCTCCGTTGGCGTTCCCGCCTCCGTTCCCGTTGCCGTTCCCGCCGCTGTTCGCGTTGCCGTTGGAGCCCCCGACCGCGTTGCCGCGGGAGGTGCCGCTCGTGGTGTCGTTGGCGCTGCCGCCACTGTTGGCGTTGCTTCCCGCGTTCTCGCTGCCGCCGCTGTTGGCATTGCCGGTGCCGCCGCTGTTGGCATCGTTGCCACCACTGTTCGCGTTGTTGCCGCCGCTGTTCGCGTTGTTCCCCCCGCTGTTGGCGTGTCCGGTGCCGCCACTGTTGGCATTGCCGGTGCCGCCACTGTTGGCGTTGTTGCCGCCGCTGTTCGCGTTGCCGTTCCCGGCGCTGTCACCGGCCGTTCCGTTCTCCGCACCGCCGGTGGCACCGGGGCCGGTGAGCCAGTCGCAGTAG
Source organism: Streptomyces sp. MNU89 (assembly GCF_020982505.1). NCBI lineage: Bacteria > Bacillati > Actinomycetota > Actinomycetes > Kitasatosporales > Streptomycetaceae > Streptomyces > Streptomyces sp. MNU89. The sequence continues at coordinate 2,859,457 of NZ_JAJKLL010000001.1, forward strand.
TCGCCCACCCGGTTCTCGCCGCCCGCCGCCGCGGCGAGCCGTTCCCGGGCCTCCGGGCTCAGCTGTTCACCGGTGCCCTTGCCGCTGCCGCCGCCCTTCGCCTTGTCGTATGTCCGGCACAGCTTCCGCAGGGCCTTTGCGTCCTTCTCCGCGGCGCCGTCGTCGTGGCGGTCCCGGCCGTCGGGTCGGGAGCCGTCCGGCCCGCCCGGTCCCGGCTGCCCCGGGCTCTCCGTACCGTCTCCTCCGGGCCGGGAGCCGCCGGGCTCGTCCCCGGAGACGAACGGCACCGGGAGGACTCCGGTGCCGGCGGCCACCGCCACGCCGCCGAGCATGAGCCCGGCCACGACGCCGCCGACCACCGCCTTCGCCGGGCGGTGCCGCGCCCACAGGCCGGCCAGTCCGCGCTGCCGCCCCGGCCGCCAGTCGTCCTGCGGGCGCGGCTCCGTACCGGCTGTCCCCGGGACGCGGGCGGCGCGGAAGGCCGCCAGGGCGGCTTCCTCGTGGATCCGGGCGCGTTCCGGATCGCCCGCGGCGGGACGGGCCGCCGCCGCCAGCAGCCGGTCGAGGTCGGAGCCGGCGGCGCCTCCCGCGACACCCGAGGGCTCACGGTTCAGCAAACGCTCCGCCTTCTTCCGGTTCACGCTGCTCCCGTCGGGGTGTCGGTGCCCGCTCATTCCACTTCCCCAAGCGTCCGGGAGGCGGGAGTCGTCACGGACCGGCCCCCCGCCGACGCCCGGTCCGCGAGTTGCCCGGCCAGTCTCTTGAGCCCCCGGTACGAGGCGGTGCGGACCGCGCCGCTGCGTTTGCCCAGCACACGGGCGGTCGCCGGGCCGTCGAGGCCGACGACCACCCGGAGCAGCACCGCCTCGGCCTGGTCCCGCGGCAGTTCGGCGACCATCGCCAGGGCCTCCTCGGTCGACAGGGTCTCCAGCGCCTCCCGTTCGGTGTCCTGACGGCCCGGCAGCTCCAGCACGTCCTGCTCCAGCAGGGCGGTGCGCGGACGGCTGCGCTGCCGGCGCAGATGGTCCAGGGCGCGGTGCCGGGCGATGGTCGCCGTCCAGCCCCGGAAACCGTCGCCGTTGCCGCGGAACCGGCCGAGGTCCCGGGCGATCTCCAGCCACGCCTCGGCGGTCACGTCCTCGGCGTCGTCGCCGACCAGGCCCCGTACATAGCCGAGCAGCCTCGGCTGAACCAGCCGGTAGAGCAGGGTGAATGCCTCCTCATCGCCGTTCTGGGCGCGTTCGACGGCTTCCCCGAGCCCTCCGTCGTCACCCTGCTGCGTACGTCGGCGCTCCCCACGCTTGCCCACGCTGTCCTCTTCGTCCGCCGCTGTCACGCATCCGGGCACTGGCCCGCCCTCTGGTCACGCGGGCCGGACTGCTGATTCACCCGGAGGTGACATCCTCACGCCCCGGCGGCCTGGATGCCGAGCTTTTCCAGGACTTCGTGGAAGAGCTTCTCGACATCCGGGTCCGGTTCCGCGCTGAGGACATCGGCCAGGCGCCGGGAGTCCACCGTACGCCCGGCCGCCGCGGCCCACCCCGCGGCACGGGCGGCGGCGCCCGCCGGGGAGGGGAAGACGTCGTCCAGCACGATCTCGTTCTCGCCGACGTGCCGGGCCAGCGCGGTCCGTCCCAGGCAGGCCGTCCAGGAGCCGCGGACCGGACCGGCGCCCTCCAGAACGGCGCAGTCGCCGTCCATGACGTACGCCAGCAGGGTCGGAGCGCCGGTCTCCCTCGCCAGGGCGCCGGCCACGTCGTCGAGGTCGCCCAGCCCCGGCTCGCTCGGGTGCTGCCACAACTGCCAGCCGTCGGCGAAGGTTTCGGCCAGTTCCAGCCGTTCCCGGCCGGGCGCGAGCGTGGAGCACTCCGCCAGTTCGCGGTCGCTCCTGCCGACGACTAAGTAACCCCAGAAACCCATCGTGATCTCCCTCCGTGGCGGCCCGTCCACCGGCACCAGCGCAAACGGAGTGGCAAACGTCACACCGGCCCCCGGGTGCGGACGCTGTGACGTTCCGCGGACACGCAGCGCTGAACGGGTAGGACGGCGCCGGTGATTCGGGTGTGATGCCGCACGGCGCCGCCGGCGGCGGCGCCGGCCGCGGCCACCGGGCAGCCGGGCGGGGTTCCGCCCGGCGGGGCGTGCGGACGCCGTGACGGTTTGCGGAACCGGGGCTCACTCTCCGGCACCGCGCACGCCGGTCCGCCCCTCACAGGGGAGGGGGCGGACCGGCGTTCCCACTCCGCCGCGCCCGGGGAGCCCGGACCGCCCCCGGTCCCGTGCCGCTCGGGCCGCCGGGCGGGCGTGTCGGCGGGCGGCCGGCGGCCCGCGGCCGGACGATGACCGGATGGACGACATCACCCTGCGCATCGCCCAGCAGCCGGAGGCCGACGCCCTGCTCGCCCGCAGCCCGCTGGCCGTGCTGGTCGGCACGCTGCTCGACCAGCAGGTCCCGATGGAGTGGGCGTTCACCGGCCCGTACACGATCGCGCGGCGCATGGGGGGCGACGACCTGGACGCGCACGAGATCGCCGCCCGCGACCCGGAGTCCTTCGCGGCGCTGCTCTCGGAGAAGCCGGCGGTGCACCGCTACCCCGGTTCGATGGCCAAGCGCGTGCAGGAGCTGTGCCGCCATCTGGTCGAGCACTACGACGGGGACGCGGCGGCGGTGTGGCGCGGAGCCGGGAGCGGGGCCGAGCTGCTCCGGCGGCTGGAGGAGCTGCCCGGGTACGGCAGGCAGAAGTCCCAGATCTTCGTCGCGCTGCTCGGCAAGCGGTACGGGGTGCGGCCGGAGGGCTGGCGGGAGGCGGCGGGCCCGTACGGCGAGGAGGGCGCCCGCCGGTCGGCCGCGGACGTCACCGGACCCGGGTCACTGGCCGAGGTCCGGGCCTTCAAACAGGAGACCAAGCGCGCCGCGAAGGCCGCCAAGTCGGCGAAGGCCGCCGGCACCGGCGGCACCGGGCCCGGCACGCCGGACCGGACGGTCAGGCGCCCCCGGCAGCCCTGAGGCCGCGCCGGCCCGGGCAACCCGTTCCGGCGGGCGCCCGGCCCGCACTCACCTCGGCTCGGCGGGCGCCCGGACCCCGTCCGCCGCCCGGGCCGCGCCCATCTCAGCCCGGCAGGCCCCCGGACCGCGTCCGCCGCCCGGCCGCTGCGACCCGGCCCCGTCAGCCGCCCGGCCTCTCCTCCCGCTCCGCCTCCAGGCGGTCGGCGAGCTTACGGAACTCCGTCCAGCTCGCCGACGGCTTCCGCGGGTCCCACAGCTTCTGCGCGACCGCCCGCAGCGGCATCCGGATCCCGGTGGCCACCTGGGCCTCCGTCTGGGCGCCGGCCAGATCGCACCAGACGGCGAGCCGGCCGCCGAGCACCCGGTCCGGGCCGGACAGCGCGGCCGGCACCGGCTCGGTGCCGCGCAGCACGGCGGGGGTCCAGCTCTTGTAGATCCGCTCACCGGTGGGATAGGTGAACTGGTTGGGCTCGCCGAGCACGTAGTACAGATACTCGTCGTTGAGGTTGACCAGCTTGCGGCCCTCGCGGAGGTACTCCGCCGGCGGCCGGGCGCCGATCTCCTTGCCGGTCCAGTACTCGACCTCGATGTCCTCGTCGGGCCGTACGGATCCGCCGCTGAAGAAGCCGTCGTTCCACGCCTTGGGCCGCTTGCCCGCCTTCCGCACCGTCTCGGCGCGGTTGTTGAGCCAGGCCGTCGCCAGGTCCTGGACGCGCCCGGCCGAGCCGTAGTCGCGGCGGGCCTGCGCGGCGAGGCCCGGGTAGGCGGCCTCGGGGTTCTCGGCCATCAGCGCGCGGTACTCGTCGGCGCCGAGGTGGAAGTACCGGCCGGGGAAGACGCCGGAGTACTCGCGCAGCAGGTCGTCGACGAGCTCGGCCGACCGCGGCTTGGTGATGTCGATGGCGCCCCGGACCGGTACGCCCTGCGCGTTGCGGAGTTGCAGGTCCGGATGCGCGCGGAGGACGGCGCCGAGGTGGCCGGGCGAGTCGATCTCGGGGATGACGGTGACGTGCAGCCGCTTCGCGAGGTCGAGGATCCGCCGCAGCTGCTTTTTGGTGAGGTGCTGCTCGGAGACGATCTCGGGGTGCGAGTCGCTCTCGATGCGGAAGCCCTGGTCGTCGGAGAAGTGCAGACCGAGCTGGTTGAACTTGAGGTCGGCGATCTCCCGGATGCGGGCCTCGATCCACTCCGGGGTGAAGTGCTTGCGCGCGATGTCGAGCATCAGTCCGCGCTGGGCGCGGTCGGGGCGGTCGTCGACGGTGCCCTCGGGGACGGTGCCCTCGGTGCGCAGGACCTGCAGAACGGTGCGGGTGCCGTAGAAGACGCCCGCGTCGGTGGAGCCGGTGATCCGGACGCGGCCGTCGCGGGTGGTGAGCCGGTACGCCTCGGCCCCGCCTTTCTGCTCCCGGGTGATGGCCAGTTCGAGGTCGCCGCGCCGGGCCGGGCCGTCGTGACGGGGCAGGTCCAGCTCCGCGGCGACCGTCCGGGCCTCGTCGGCCAGCGGACCGTCCGGGTCGGCGACGACACGGCTGCCGGAGCCGGGCCGCCAGCCGGGCCCCCGGCCGCTCTCGAACTTCCGTACGGCGGGGATGGTCACGGGCGGGGACGACGGCGGATAGGAGCGGGTGGCGGTGGCCGCCGGTGACCTCTCGTCGGTACCGGTTCCGTCGGCCGGTCCGTCCGAACATCCGGCCAGCAGGACCGCCGCGACCGTCACGGCGGTCCAGGCGGGCAGCCGCCGGCGGATTCCCGGCGCGGGGAGCGGCCGCCGGGTCGCCTTCGGCGCGGAGAGCATGGGCAAGGGAAAACCTCCTCGTTCACCCGCGAAGGTAAGGCCCCGCACGGGCTTTCCCGTCCGTCACACGCGCGGGCGGCCCGGACCGGGCGGGCGCCTCTCCCGTCGGACCGACCGGTCGGCCCGACAAAAGCCCAGGTCGGACCGGGTGGCCGCGGTCGGTGGGACCGGCGGCGCGGAGCCGTCATCAACGCCACGTCAAAAAACCTCCCCCGGTGGGTGAAATTCGCGCATCTGTGGCATGGCGGCCATCACCGCCCGCTACGGTTACCCCCTCGCCCCATCGTGCCGCCCGGGCCCACCGCGCGGGTGCGCGCACCGCGTCATCTCTCGCACCTCACCTCACCTCACCTCCCCCGGCCCTGCCAGGGGGCTCCCAGAGGAGTCCACCGTCTCCGGCCTCGACCACTTCAACGCCCAGCCACCCGACGCCGCGGAACACGCGCTGCTCGCCTGCTGCGGCAGCCGCCGCTGGGCCCGCAGGCTCACCGGCCACCGGCCGTACCCGGATGTCGGCGCGCTGCTGGCGGCCGCCGACGAGGCGAGCTACGACCTCTCCCCCGCCGACCTCGCCGAGGCCCTGGCCCGGGAGTCCGCGCCCGGGCTGCCGGGGCTCCCGCTGCCGCGCGCCCGCTCGGGCGAGGAGCGGCAGCCCGCCCTGGCGGGCCCGCGCGACTCCTGCTGCGGCAGCGGGCAGCCGGACGCCGTCCCGGCCCGGCGGCCGGGCGTCCTGGCGGCGCACACCGCGCTGCGCGCCGCCCACGCCGCGTACGAGAGCCGCTTCGGCCACGCCTTCGTGATCTGCCTGGACGGCGTGGACCCGGCGGAGTCGCTGGACCATGTGCTGGCCGGCCTCCGCACCCGGCTCGGCCACGAGCCGGAGCAGGAGCGGGTCGTGGTGGCGGAGGAGATGCGCCGGCTGGGCCGCGGCAGGCTCGCCCGGCTCATGGCCTGAACGGCTCGCCCCGGGGTCTCCGGCCGGGTTCCTGGCTTCCGGTAGCCCGTACGTGCCTGTTTGATCACACCTGAGGCCCCCCGTGGGAGTGATCAGCTCCGGCGTGGCTACGATGGCCGGGGCCGGTGGACCGTACCCGGCCGGGCCATACCGACATCCGAGCCGGCAGGCCCCAGTCCCGCTTCCGGAGGGTAAGTCCGTGCCGGCTGGAACGCTTTACCGCGGCCGGGAAGGCATGTGGAGCTGGGTGGCTCATCGAGTCACCGGTGTCCTCATCTTCTTCTTCCTGTTCGTCCATGTGCTCGACACGTCCCTCGTCCGCGTCTCCCCCGAGGCGTACGACGACGTGGTCGCGACCTACAAGACTCCCCTCGTCGCCCTGATGGAGTACGGCCTCGTCGCCGCCATCCTCTTCCACGCGCTGAACGGCCTGCGGGTCGTCGCGGTGGACTTCTGGTCCAAGGGCACCAAGTACCAGAGGCAGCTGCTCTGGACGGTCATGGCCATCTGGATCGTGCTGATGGCCGGGGCCCTGTACCCCGTCCTCGGCCACGCCGCGAGCGAAGTCTTCGGGAGCTGAGCACCATGGCAACCACTGAGAGCTCGTCCGTCGAACTGACCGGCAGCAGTGCCGGCTACAGCCCCGAGAACCCCGCTCCGGTCATCGAGCCGCCGCGGGCCCGCACCAAGAAGACCCCGCGGGCGTCCCGGACCAACTTCGAGATGCACGGCTGGCTGTTCATGCGGCTGTCCGGCATCGTGCTGACCGTCCTCGTCGTCGGCCACCTCGTGCTCCAGCTGGTGCTGGACGGCGGTGTGCAGAAGATCAACTTCGCCTTCGTCGCCGGCCGCTGGGCTTCGCCGTTCTGGCAGATCTGGGATCTGACCATGCTGTGGCTCGCCATGCTGCACGGCGCCAACGGCCTGCGGACGATCATCAACGACTACGCCGAGCGGGACACCACGCGCTTCTGGCTGAAGATGCTGCTGTGGACCGCCACGGTGTTCACCGTTCTGCTGGGCACGCTGGTGATCTTCACCTTCGACCCGAACATCCGCTAGAGCCGGGGCTGACGAGACCATGAAGATCCACAAGTACGACACCGTCATCGTCGGCGCCGGTGGCGCGGGCATGCGCGCGGCCATCGAGTCGACCAAGCGCAGCCGGACCGCGGTCCTGACGAAGCTGTACCCGACGCGCTCCCACACCGGCGCCGCCCAGGGCGGCATGGCCGCCGCCCTCGCGAACGTCGAGGAGGACAACTGGGAGTGGCACACCTTCGACACGATCAAGGGCGGTGACTACCTGGTCGACCAGGACGCCGCCGAGATCCTGGCGAAGGAGGCCATCGACGCCGTCCTCGACCTGGAGAAGATGGGCCTGCCGTTCAACCGCACGCCGGGCGGCACCATCGACCAGCGCCGCTTCGGCGGCCACAGCCGCAACCACGGCGAGGCGCCGGTCCGCCGGTCCTGCTACGCCGCGGACCGCACCGGCCACATGATCCTCCAGACGCTGTACCAGAACTGCGTCAAGGAGGGCGTGGAGTTCTACAACGAGTTCTACGTCCTGGACCTCCTCCTCAACGAGACGGACGGGGTCAAGCGCACCGCGGGCGTCGTCGCGTACGAGCTGGCCACCGGCGAGATCCACGTCTTCCGGGCGAAGGCCGTGATCTTCGCCTCCGGCGGCACCGGCAAGTTCTTCAAGGTGACCTCCAACGCCCACACCCTGACCGGTGACGGCCAGGCCGCCGCGTTCCGCCGCGGTCTGCCGCTGGAGGACATGGAGTTCTTCCAGTTCCACCCGACGGGCATCTGGCGGATGGGCATCCTGCTCACCGAGGGCGCGCGCGGCGAGGGCGGCATCCTCCGCAACAAGGACGGCGAGCGCTTCATGGAGAAGTACGCGCCCGTCATGAAGGACCTCGCCTCGCGCGACGTCGTCTCCCGTTCGATCTACACCGAGATCCGCGAGGGACGCGGCTGCGGCCCCGAGGGCGACCACGTCTACCTGGACCTGACGCACCTGCCGCCGGAGCAGCTGGACGCCAAGCTGCCCGACATCACCGAGTTCGCGCGGACGTACCTCGGGATCGAGCCCTACACGGACCCGATCCCGATCCAGCCGACCGCGCACTACGCGATGGGCGGCATCCCGACCAACGTCCAGGGCGAGGTGCTGGCGGACAACACCACCGTCGTGCCGGGTCTGTACGCGGCCGGCGAGGTCGCCTGCGTCTCCGTGCACGGCGCCAACCGGCTGGGCACCAACTCGCTGCTCGACATCAACGTCTTCGGGCGCCGGGCCGGCATCGCCGCCGCCGAGTACGCCGCGGAGCACGACTACGTCGAGCTGCCGGAGGACCCGGCCGCCCAGGTCGTGGGCCAGGTGGAGCGGATGCGGAGCGCCACCGGCACCGAGCGGGTCACCGAGATCCGCAAGGCGCTGCAGGAGACCATGGACACCAACGTCATGGTGTTCCGCACCGAGCAGACGCTGAAGACGGCGGTCGAGGAGATCGGCGCGCTGCGCGAGCGCTACCTCAACGTGTCCGTGCAGGACAAGGGCAAGCGGTTCAACACCGACCTGCTGGAGGCCCTGGAGCTGGGCAACCTGCTCGATCTGGCCGAGGTGACGGCCGTGTCCGCGCTGGCCCGCAAGGAGTCCCGCGGCGGTCACTACCGCGAGGACTTCCCCAACCGCGACGACGTCAACTTCATGCGGCACACCATGGCGTACCGCGAGGTGGGCGAGGACGGCACCGAGTCGATCCGGCTCGACTACAAGCCGGTCGTGACGACCCGCTACCAGCCGATGGAGCGTAAGTACTGATGAGCACCGCAACGCTCGACAAGCACGAGCCCCAGGACACGCCGGCTTCCGCCACGGCCGCGGACCTGATCACGGTCACCTTCCGGATCCGCCGGTTCAACCCGGAGGTGTCGGCCGACGCGAGCTGGGAGGACTTCCGGTTCGAGATCGACCCGAAGGAGCGGGTGCTCGACGCCCTCCACAAGATCAAGTGGGAGCTCGACGGGACGCTGACCTTCCGGCGCTCCTGCGCGCACGGCATCTGCGGCTCGGACGCGATGCGCATCAACGGCCGCAACCGGCTGGCGTGCAAGACGCTGATCAAGGACATGAACCCGGAGAAGCCGATCACGGTCGAGCCCATCAAGGGCCTGGCGGTCCTCAAGGACCTCGTGGTCGACATGGAGCCCTTCTTCCAGGCGTACCGCGACATCATGCCGTTCCTCGTCACCGAGGGGAACGAGCCGACGCGCGAGCGGCTGCAGAGCGCCGAGGACCGCGAGCGGTTCGACGACACCACCAAGTGCATCCTGTGCGCCGCGTGCACGTCGTCCTGCCCGGTGTTCTGGAACGACGGGCAGTACTTCGGCCCGCAGGCGATCGTGGGCGCGCACCGCTTCATCTTCGACTCGCGCGACGAGGGCGGTGAGCAGCGGCTGGAGATCCTCAACTCCAAGGAGGGCGTCTGGCGCTGCCGCACCACCTTCAACTGCACCGAGGCGTGCCCGCGCGGCATCGAGATCACCAAGGCCATCCAGGAGGTCAAGCGGGCACTGATCACGCGCCGCTTCTGAGCCGGCCGGGCCGCCCGTTTCCGGGCGGCCCCGTGGTGAACGCGACCGGGCCCGGTCCGTACGTGCGAGACGTACGGACCGGGCCCGTCGGCGCGCCGGGGCGGATCCCGGTGGCGGCCGGGTCCCGGGACGCCGGTCGGATCCTGCTCCGGCCGGTGCCCCGGAACGCCGGTCAGATCCTGCTCAGCTCCCAGAGCCGCCAGGCCCCGCTGCCGTCCGACAGGTACTGGTAGCCGGCGACGCCCTCCGTGCTGAGCACGTAGTCCTTGCGCTCCCAGAGCGGGATCAGCGGCACGTCCTCGGCGACGATCTCCTGGATCGCCGCGAAGTCGCGGGCGGCCTCGCGGCGGTCGGTGGTGCGCTGGGTGGCGCGGATGAGCCGGTCGACGCGGCTGTCGCGGTATTGGTTGTGGAAGGCGGAGCCGGAGCCGACGACCGGGGTGACGAAGGTTTCCGGGTCGGGGAAGTCGGCGACCCAGCCGATGCAGTAGGCGTCGTACTTGCCCTCGGCGTACCCCTTCTGGAACTGGGCCCATGCGTGCCGGGTGACGTCGACCTCGAAGAGCCCGGTCTCCTCCAGCTGCTCGCGGAGGAGTTCGGCCTCGGCGTCCGTGGCGGAGCCCTGGGAGTAGGCGATGCGGAACCGCACCGGGGTCTCGATGCCCGCTTCCTCCAGCAGTTGGCGCGCCCGGCTCGGGTCGGGCTTGGGGTCGTTCTCGAAGAACGAGGTGGTGTGGCCATTGACCCCGGTCGGGATGAGCGAGTACAGCGGTGTGACGGTGCGGTCGTGGACGTCCCGCGCCAGGGCCTGCCGGTCGATGACGGCGGCGACGGCCTGCCGTACGGCCGGCTCGCTCAGCGGGGCGTTCTCGCGGAGGTTGAACACCAGCGAGCGGGTGGCGTACGCGGTGTTCTCCTCCACGTTGACGTTGCGGGCGCCGGCTTCGACGACGGAGGTCAGGGCCTCCGGCGGCAGTCCGCGCGCGGCGACGTCGATCTCCCGCTTCTGCCAGGCCTTCTCGAGTTCGCCGGGGCCGTCGTAGTAGCGGATGGTGACGCGGTTGCCGAGGCTTCCGAGTGCTCCCCGGTAGCCGGTGTTGGGCACCAGCCGGGCCTCCCGGCCCTCCGAGTAGCCGTCGATGCGGTACGGGCCGGAGCCGTTGGCGTCGCCGTCCCTGCGCAGCCGGTCCTTCTCGTAGGTGGCGGGGTCGACGATCGACCCGGCCCCTGTCGCGATCTTGAACGGGAAGGTGGCGTCGGGCGACCGCAGGAAGAAGGTGACGGTGTTGTCCCGGGCCTTCACGGAGCCCAGGGTGTCCAGCAGCGGCATGGGGCCCTGGGGGCTCTTGATGCGGCGGATGCGGTCGAAGGAGAACTTCACCGCCTCGGCCGTCAGAGGGTTGCCGTTGGCGAACTGCAGGTCGGAGCGGAGCTCGCAGGTGTACTGCAGCAGGTCGGCGCCGGTGAACTCACAGCTGCGGGCGGCGTCGGGGACGGGCTCCTCCTTGCCGCGCTCGAAGGTCAGCAGCGACTGGTAGATGTTGGAGTAGACCGCCCAGGAGCCCGCGTCGTAGGCGCCCGCGGGGTCGAGTGAGGAGACCGTGTCCGTGGTCCCCACGAGGATCGGTTTCTCGCCTTTCTCGTAAGCCTCCAGCAGTCGGATGCCGATCACGCCGAACGTCACGGAGACCGCGACGATGATCGCGACGATCCGGAATTGGAACCACTCCACGGAAGCCCTCCCACGGCACACCTGCTCCACCGGTGGAAGGGCGCAGAGCGCCCCTGCCCCCCATCCGGTGATCTGCATCACTTAAACACAGTGTGCAGTCAGCGCATAGCCGTATGCGCCCAAGCATTTTCGGGCTGTGCGGGAGATCAAACCTGATAGTCAGATTTGGTCAAGTTCAATCATCGGCGATCTGTATCGATCAGTAAGGGCCGCCGTCAGGCGTGTGGTGAGGCCAGAGTGACCACAGTGATGTCGGATTCCGCCCCCACCCGGACCGGCGGACCCCATGCGCCCGCCCCGCGCGTCACATAGAGCTGGGTGTCGCCGTAGCGTTCCAGCCCCGCGACGGTCGGGTTGGCGAGCGCGGCGAGATACTCCCCGGGCCACAGCTGACCGCCGTGGGTGTGCCCGGAGAGCTGGAGGCCGACGCCGTACCGCACGGCCTCGTCGATCACCACCGGCTGGTGCGCGAGGAGCACCGAGGCCCGCGCCGGGTCGCGGTCGCCCAGCGCCCGGCCGAAGTCGGGGCCCTCCCCCGCCGTGCCCTCGCGCTCCGCCGCCGGGTCGTTGACCCCGGCGAGGTCGAAGCCGGGCAGCTCCACCCGGGCGTTCTCCAGCGGATTGACCCCCAGCTCGCGCACGAAGTCCACCCACTGCGCCGCACCGGAGAAGTACTCGTGGTTGCCCGTCACGAAGAACGAACCGTCCCGGGACCGGAGACCGGCCAGCGGCTCGGCGGCCGGGCCCAGGTCGGCGACGTCGCCGTCGACGAGATCCCCGACGACCGCGACCAGGTCCGGCCGCGTCCGGTTGATCGTCTCCACGATCCGGCGGGTGTGCGCCCGGCCGAGGACCGGGCCGATGTGGATGTCGCTGACCACGGCTATCCGGTAGCCGTGCGCGGAGCGCGGCAGCTTGGCGAGCGGGACCGTGATCCGCTTGACCGAGGGACCGTTCAGGACGTCCAGGGTGCCGTGGCCGACCGTGCCCAGCGCGGCCGCCGAGGCGGCGACGGCCACCGTGCGGGCCACGAACAGCCTCCGGCTGGGAGCGGGAGGGGCGGACGGTTCCGGCGGGGCGGACCGGGCGGACTGGGCGGACGGTCCTGGATCAGCCGCCGGGGCGGGGCCCAACCCGGCGGCCCGCGGAGCCGGCCCGGCGGGACCGGCGGCGGCGGAACCCGCCGTCTCCCCCGCCCCCGCCGGGGCCGCGACGGAGAGAGCCTCCGGGGAGCTCTCGGCTGCCGTCTCCGGAGAGCCCCCGGGGGCCGTCACCGGTGCGGGCACGGGCTCGCCCGCGGCGGCGGGCCGGGCCGCCCTGTCCCGGGACCGGAGCAGACGGTGGAGCAGCGGCCGCACCGCCTCGCCGACCAGCAGGGCCAGCGTCAGATAGAGCACCACGGCCAGCCACAGATAGCCCGGCCAGGCCAGCACCTGTTCGACGGCGAAGGGCGCCCCGGCCCGGCCGCTCGTCAGGGCGGCGATCGTGGTCAGGGGCAGCAGCACGGCCGCGGCCGTGCCGATCCGCCGCCCGGCACCGCCCGGCGCCGTCGTGTCGCGGACGATCCGCCGCCACAGGTACCAGTGCACGCCCCCGAACAGGCCGAGGATCACCAGCAGGACGAGGAGGAAGATCACGTCCGGCTCCCGGTGCCCGGCGCCGGCACGTCACCGTGGCCCGCGTCCTGCCCGCTCCGCCCGGCCCCGGCGTCCGCGACGGCGCGCCAGGCGCGTACACCGCGCAGCCCGATCAGGCCGACGGCGGTCCCCAGCAGGAGGGAGGTGACGGCGAGCAGCAGATGCACCCAGAAGTAAGCGGTCGGCTCACCGGCGTCGTCGAAGGCCAGTCCGCTTCCGTTCCCCCAGAGGTTCCGGGCGAAGGTCGTCCAGATGAACCAGCTCCACACCCCGAAGGCCAGCAGGAACCAGGAGGCCCTGCGGCCGGGCAGCATCGGACGGGAGGTTGCGGGCGGGGAGTCCACGGCAGAACGCGACATGCGTTCCAGTATCACCGGCCCCGCGGGATGCCCGACGCCCGGGGCGGTGCGGCCGTCCGGACGGCACGGCCTGCGGATTTCCCGGGCGTGGCGCAACTCGGCCACCGCGGTGTGCCGTTGGCGGGCGGCACACGGTACTTTCACGGTCGTGCCTGCTCTTGTACCGGGCGTATCCGCCCGCCGCCCCGCCGCACTGTCGCGCGGACTGATACCGGCCGTCGCGGCCGCCCTGCTGCTGTTCCCGCTCTCCGCCGGGCCCGCGCTCGCCGCGGACGGGGACAGCGGGAAGCCGAAGGAGCCGAAGCCGCCCGCGCGGATGTCCGAGATCGGCGGCGAGCTGCTCGGCCGCCCCGGCACCCAGGTGCGCCCCGGCCCCGGGGTGCCCGCACTGCCCGCGAAGCTGACCGGCCGCTCCTGGATCGTCGCCGACGCCGAGTCGGGCGATGTGCTGGCCGCGCACAACGCGCACTGGAAGCTGCCGCCCGCGAGCACCCTCAAGATGCTGTTCGCGGACACCCTGCTGCCGAAGTTCGACAAGAAGCAGGAGCACAAGGTCCTCCGCACCGAGCTGGAGGGCATGGGCGCGGGCAGCAGCGCCGTCGGCATCAAGGAGAACCTCACCTACACGGTGCGCGATCTCTGGCTCGGTGTCTTCCTGCGCTCCGGCAACGACGCGGTGCGCGTGCTGGCCCACAAGAACGGCGGCATCGACCGGACCGTCCAGGAGATGCAGGCGCGGGCCGAGGAGCTCAACGCCCTGGACACCACCGTCGTCAGCCCCGACGGCTACGACGCCCCCCACCAGTTCAGCAGCGCCTACGATCTGACGCTCATCGCCCGCTCCGGGCTGCAGAACGCCGACTTCCGCGAGTACTGCTCGACGGTGAGCGCCGACTTCCCCGGCAAGTGGAAGACGGACAAGAAGACCAAGAAGAAGAAGCGCGAGACCTTCACGATCCAGAACACCGACCGGCTGCTCACCGGGGACTACGACCTCACTCCGTACAAGGGCGTCGCCGGGATCAAGAACGGCTACACCTCGAAGGCGGGCTGGACGTTCACCGGGGTCGCCCAGCGCGGTGAGCGGGTGCTGCTGGTCACGGTGATGAACCCGTCCTCCAAGGAGCACAACGCGGTCTACAAGGAGACCGCGAAGCTCTTCGACTGGGGGTTCGAGGCCGCCGGGAAGGCCGAGCCGGTGGGCACGCTGGTACCGCCCCGCGGCGCCGAGCCCGCCACGGGCGAGGCGGGCGGCACCGACGGCGCGCGGCCGGAGGATCCCGCGCAGGCCGGGGTCGCGGCGCAGCGGACGCCGGGCGGCTCGGCCGGGGTCGGCACGGTGCTGGGCCTCATGGGCGCGCTGCTGGTGGTGCTGGCCGCGGCGGGGCTGCTGGTTCACCGCCGCTGGCCGCTGCCGGAGCGGGCAGGGCGCCACCCGGCGGAGACCCCGGGCGATCCGGGCGCTCCGGGGGCTGCTCCGCGGTCCCGGACGCCGTGGAAACTGTGGAAGCCCGGGAGGCCGGGGAAGCCGAAGGAGCCGGAGAAGCCTGGGGAGACCCCGGCTTCCGAGAAGTCCCCGGAGGGGAAGCCGGAGCCGCGGGGCTGACCCCGGTTCCGGAGGCCGTCGGGCCGGCGGGGGCCCGCGCACCGGCGGAAGACCGCGCACCGGCGCCGGAAGGGTTCTCCCCGGCGGCATGGTCCCCGGCGGGGCGGGGGAGTTCGGTCGCCGTCCAGGCGGCGCAGTACAGCAGCAGCCGGGCCATGAGGCTGATCCAGAGCAGCAGGGCGACCGGCACGCCGAAGGCGCCGTACATGCTCTTGCCGGCCACGCCCTGCAGATAGCTGCTGAGGAGCAGCTTCAGCAGTTCAAAACCGACCGCGCCGATCAGTCCGGCGAAGATCACGGCGCGGCGCTCCGGGTGCACCTGCGGCAGCCTGGTCAGCAGATACGCCAGCATCAGGAAGTCCGCGAGGATCCCGATGCCCAGTCCGGCGAGGAAGAGCAGCACGCTGCCCACGCCGCCCTCGTCGAGCCCGAGCCGTCCGGCGGCCCAGCCGACGGCGCTGCTGGCGAACGCCGAGCCGGCCACGGCGCACAGCCCGGTCACCGCCAGGCCCAGGAGTACCGCGATGTCCTTGAGCCGGAGCACCACGGGGTTGCCGGGGTCCTCCTCCTTCTGCCAGACGGTGCGCAGGCACTCCCGGAGCGAGCCCACCCAGCGGGTGCCGACCACCAGCAGCACACTGCCGGAGATCAGTCCGACCGTGCCGGCGTTCGTCACCAGTTCGGCCAGGTCGAGCCGCTCGGCGGAGAGGGGCAGCTGCTCGGCCACCTGCCGCTGCAGTTCGCGCACCTGGGCCGGGCCGAGGAGCGCGGCGGTGATCGAGGCGCCCAGGCTGATCAGCGGGAAGACCGCGATGAAGCTGAAGAAGGTGATGGCCGCGGCGAGGCGGTCCCAGTGCACCTCGTCGAGCCGCTGATAGGCGCGCCCGGCGTGTGTCCGCAGCAGCCGGGTGGCGGCGGGGCCGACCACGGGGAGTCTCTTCAGCCAGTCCATGGCGGTCGCCTACCCCCTCCGGCCGCCGGTCGCGCACCGGGGGACCGGGAAACCTGAACGGTGCGCCGCCCCGGCGCGCCCGGTGCTTCGGGTGGGCGGGGGCGCGGTGCGGGCGTCCCGGTATGAGCCGTCGCGGCCGGCCGGTGAACGGTCCACGCCCGCGGAGGGAGCCGTCCCGGCGGACCCGGCCGGAGCCCTTATCCGCGGCCCGCGCCCGCCGTTCCCGGGGACGGGGCCGGCGCCCGCCCGGAGGGCGGGTGGCCTCCCAGGCCGCCTCGATCATCCGGAAGATCTCGTCCACCGCGGTCTCCGGATCGGTCGCCTCACGGGCCAGGGAGAAGGCGTCGACCACGAACCTCGCGATCGTCCGGCAGGCCGTGGTGGTCCGGGGCGGGCCGGATTCGCCGGCGATGGCCGCGGCCAGCGACTCCGCGTGGCGGAGCATCATCGACTCCTCGTACTCCCGCAGGGCGGGGGTCGCGTCGACCATGCGCCGGATCGGGGCGGTGCCGTCCGCCGTGCAATGGCGTACCAGGGCCTGGATCTCGCGGCGCAGCGCGGGGATGAGCGGCTCGTGCGGCGCCCGGCCGGTGACCGCCTGCCGGAGGCGTTGCTCGAAGTCCTCGTCCTGCTCGAACACCAGGGCCTCTTTCGAGGCGAAGTGCGAGAAGACCGTGGTGACGGCCACGTCGGCCTCGGTGGCCACGTCACGGATGCCCACCGCGTCGTACCCGCGCTCCAGGAAGAGCCGCAGGGCGGTCTCGGCGATCTTCTGGCGGGTCGCGGCCTTCTTGCGCTCACGGCGTCCGGTCGGCTCGGTCATGGCCTGAAACTATCAGATACAAATGCGGAACGGTTCAATAAAACTAACGGTTAGTGTTACGGTCCCCGTATGAAGAAAGTGAGCTTCGCCGCCTTCGGCGGTCCCGACGTTCTGCGCCTCATGGATGCCGAGGAGCCCCACGCGGGCCCCGGCCACATACGTATCGCCGTACGGGCGGCGGGGGTGAACCCCGTCGACTGGAGGATCCGGGAGGGCCAGTTCCAGCAGATCAGCCCGCTCGCGCTGCCCGCCGGAGTCGGGCAGGACGCCGCCGGGGTGGTGGACGAGATCGGCGAGGGTGTCGAAGGGGTCGAGATCGGCGACCCCGTGTTCGGCGGAGGCTCCGACACCTACGCCGAGTTCGCCGTGCTGTCGGCCTGGGCCCGTATGCCCCAGGGCCTGACGTTCGAGGAGGCGGCCGGGTACCCCTCCGTGATGGAGACCGCGCTGCGCATCATCCGCGAGGCCGGTGTGTCTTACGGGCAGACGCTGCTGGTCAACGGTGCCTCCGGGGGCGTCGGATCGGCGGTGCTGCAGATCGCCCGCGACCGCGGCATCACGGTGATCGGCACGGCCGGGGCCGCGAACCAGGACTATCTGCGCGGCCTGGGTGCCGTCGCCACGACGTATGGCGAGGGCTGGGCCGAGCGGGTGCGGCGGCTGGGCCGTGTCGACGCGGCTCTCGATCTGGCCGGCTCGGGCGTGCTCCGCGAGCTGGTCGAGCTGACCGGGGATCCGCAGAAGGTGATCACCATCGCCGATCCCGCCGCACGGGAACTCGGTGTCCGGTTCTCCGGGGCGGCCGGGAGCATGACGGACGCGCTCGCCGAGGCCGCCCGCCTCATCTCGGAGGGCGGGCTCCACATCCCGGTCGAGAGGTCGTACCCGCTGGCCGAGGCCGCTGCGGCGCACATCGACAGCCAGGCCGGTCACACGCGCGGGCGCCGGGTCATCGTCGTCTGAGCCGGTTCGCGCGCGGCGAGGACCCGGCCGGTCAAGGCGTGGGCCGGCGGCCGGGCTCCCCTTCCCGGCCCCGTCTCCGGAGCTCCCCGGGGGCGGGGCCGTCCGCGCCCCCCCGGGCGTCCTCCGGGGACGGGGCTCGGGCGCGGCCTCCTCAGGGGCGCGGAAAGGAGGCGGCTGCCGCGCCGGCCGGGGAGGGGCGCACGGGCCGGCCGGAGGCCGTGGCGTCCCGGCCGAAGGGGTACTCGCGCAGCATCCGCCACTGCCCGTCCGTGCCCTGCTCGTAGAGGGCGAAGCCGGAGGCGAGCCAGGCGGCGGTGTAGTCGGCGAGCTCCACCAGGGCCCGGTCCATCGCCGTGTCGGCGATGCCGTGGGCGACGGTCACATGCGGGTGGTAGGGGAACTGGAGTTCCCGCTCCACCGGGCCGGAGCGCACCAGTTCCTGGAGCTCGGAGCACTCCCGCATGCCCTCCGCCAGCTTGACGTAGACCACGGGCGAGACCGGCCGGAAGCTGCCGGTGCCCTCCAGCCGCATCGCGAACGGACGGCCGCCGGCCGCCACCTCCGCGAGATGGCGGCGGAAGTCCGCCAGCAGGGCGGCGTCGACCTCGGTGGGGGGAAGGAGGGTGACGTGGGTCGGGATGTGGTGCGCGGCGGTGTCCCCGAAGCCCGCGCGCCGCTCCTGGAGCTGGCTGCCGTACGGCTCCGGGACCGCGATCGAAACGCCGAGCGTTACGGTCCCCACGTCGTTCTCCTCTGCTGGTGTCGTTGTCCCGGACGTACCGGCTCCTTCGGGGCTCGCTCAGTGCTTGGCGGGCAGGAAGCCGACGCGCTCGTAGACCCGCGCGAGCGTCTCGGCCGCCACGGCGCGGGCCTTCTCCGCACCTTTGGCCAGGATTGAGTCCAGCGTCTCCGGATCGTCCAGATATTCCCGGGTGCGGTCCCGGAAGGGGGTCGCCCACTCCGTGTACACCTCGGCGAGGTCGGTCTTGAGCGCACCGTAGCCCTTGCCCTCGTACCGCTGCTCCAGTTCCGCCACCGTGGCGCCGGTGAGCGCGGCGTAGATGGTGAGGAGGTTGCTGACGCCGGGCTTGTTCTCCTCGTCGTAGCGGATCACCGTGTCGGTGTCGGTGACCGCGCTCTTGATCTTCTTCGCGGAGACCTTGGGCTCGTCCAGCAGATTGACGATGCCCTTGGGGGTCGAGGAGGACTTGCTCATCTTGAGCGCCGGGTCCTGGAGGTCGGTGATCCGGGCGGTCTCCGGGACGATGAAGGCGTCGGGGACCTTGAACGTTTCGCCGTAGCGGCCGTTGAAGCGCTCGGCGAGGACCCGGGTCAGCTCCAGGTGCTGCCGCTGGTCGCCGCCGACCGGGACGGCGTCCGACTGGTAGAGGAGGATGTCGGCGGCCATGAGGACCGGGTAGGTGAAGAGGCCGACGGTGGTCCGGTCGGTCCCCTGCTTGACGGACTTGTCCTTGAACTGCGTCATCCGCGAGGCCTCGCCGAAGCCCGTCAGGCAGTTCAGCACCCAGCCGAGCTGCGCGTGCTCCGGGACGTGGCTCTGGATGAAGACCGTGCAGCGCTCCGGGTCGAGACCGGCGGCGAGCAGCTGCGCCGCGGCGACCCGGGAGTCGGCGCGCAGCGCCTCCGGGTCCTGCACGACGGTGAGCGCGTGGAGGTCCACCACCATGTAGAACGCGTCGTGGGTGTCCTGCTGGGCCACCCACTGGCGGACCGCGCCCAGGTAGTTCCCCAGGTGGAACGAACCGGAGGTGGGCTGGATACCGGAGAGCACACGAGGTCGATCAAGGGCCATGGGCCCATTGTCTCAGGTGTGCGAGGGCTCCCGGCCCCCCGATCCGGAAGCCGCTCGGAGAGATTGTTTCGCGCGGTGGCCGATCAGCGATAGAAAGAGTTCGCATTCCCCCCGGGCCACCGAATGGAGAAGCCGTGACAGCGCGTACGGAACGCAGTATCGCCGCCGCAGAGGCCCACAGCGCACGGAATTACCACCCCCTGCCCGTCGTCGTGGCCACCGCCGAGGGGGCCTGGGTGACGGATGTGGAGGGGCGGCGGTATCTCGACATGCTGGCCGCCTACTCGGCGCTCAACTTCGGCCACCGGCATCCGCGGCTGATCGCCGCGGCCCGGGAGCAGCTGGACCGGGTCACCCTCACCTCCCGGGCCTTCCACCACGACCGGTTCGGCGACTTCTGCGAGCGGCTGGCCGATCTGTGCGGCATGGAGACGGTGCTCCCGATGAACACGGGAGCGGAGGCGGTGGAGACGGCCGTGAAGACGGCCCGCAAGTGGGGTTACAAGGTCAAGGGCGTGCCGGACGGACGGGCCAGGATCGTCGTCGCCGCGGACAACTTCCACGGCCGGACCACCACCATCGTCAGCTTCTCCACCGACCCCGAGGCACGCGCGGACTACGGCCCCTACACCCCCGGCTTCGACATCGTCCCGTACGGGGACCTGGCCGCGCTGGAGGCGGCGATCGGCGAGGACACGGTCGCGGTGCTGCTGGAGCCGATCCAGGGCGAGGCGGGGGTGCTGGTGCCGCCGGACGGCTATCTGGCGGGGGTGCGGGAGCTGACCCGGGCCCGGAACGTGCTGTTCGTCGCGGACGAGATCCAGTCCGGGCTGGGGCGCACCGGCCGTACCTTCGCCTGCGAGCACGAGGGCGTCGTCCCGGACGTGTATCTGCTGGGGAAGGCGCTGGGCGGCGGTGTGGTGCCGGTGTCCGCGGTGGTGTCCTCACGGGAGGTGCTGGGGGTGTTCCGGCCGGGCGAGCACGGTTCGACGTTCGGCGGCAACCCGCTGGCCTGCGCGGTCGCCCTGGAGGTCATCGAGCTGCTGCGGACCGGCGAGTACCAGCGGCGCGCGGCGGAGCTGGGCGGGCATCTGCACCGGGAGCTGGCCGTGATGGCCGGTGAGGGCCTGGTCGAGGCGGTACGGGGCCGCGGGCTGTGGGCCGGTGTGGACATCGCCCCCCGGAACGGCACCGGCCGGGAGCTCTCGGAACGGCTGCTGCGGGCCGGTGTGCTGGTGAAGGACACCCACGGGGCCACGGTCCGTCTCGCGCCGCCGCTGGTGATCTCCAAGGAGGACCTGGACTGGGGGCTGGACCGGCTCCGGGCCGAGCTGCGGGGGGCCTGAGGGCCGGGCGATGCCCGGGTTACGGCCGGCTCAGGGTGCCGGTGGCAGGACGCGGCACAGGGCGTCCACGGCGGCCGTGAAGGCGTGCTCCGGCGGCGTGCCGTAGCCGACGACGAGGCCGTCGGGGCCGGGAGCCGCGGCGTCCGGGCCGGGGACGGCGGCGGGCCCGGCGGAGTCGGCGCCGGGCACCGGGACGGGCCCCGGGTCGTGGCGGTAGCGGCTGAGGCCCTCCAGGGCCAGGCCCTCCCAGGCCGCGGCCCGCAGCACCCGGTCCTCGGTACCGGGCGGGAGTTCGAGCACGGCGTGCAGGCCGGCCGCGATGCCCGTGACGGGGATGTGCGGGGCCCGTTCGGCGAGGGCCGCGACGAGCCGGTCGCGGCGCCGCCGGTAGCGCAGCCGCATGGAGCGCAGATGGCGGTCGTAGCCGCCGCCGGTGATGAACTCGGCCAGGATCAGCTGGTCGGGGGTGCCGGTCATCTCCTCGGCCGGGTTCTTGGCGGCGAGGACCTCGCCGACCAGGTGCTGCGGCAGCACCATCCAGGCCAGCCGCAGCCCGGGGGCGAGGCTCTTGCTGGCCGTGCCGAGGTGGACCACCCGTTCCGGGTCGAGCCCCTGCAGCGCCCCGACGCGCTGGCGGTCGTAGCGGAACTCCCCGTCGTAGTCGTCCTCCAGGACGAGACCGCCGGTGCGGCGGGCCCAGTCGACGACGGCGGAGCGGCGCTCCGGCGAGAGCGGCATCCCGGTGGGGAAGTGGTGCGCCGGGGTGAGCAGCACGGCGCCGACGTCCCGCCGGTGGTCCAGCTCGCCGACCCGGGTGCCCTGTCCGTCCTTCGGCAGCGGTACGGTGCGCAGCCCCTCGCCGTGGATCAGGGACCAGTGGAAGTCGAGCCCGTAGGAGTCGACGGCCACGGCCTCCGCTCCCATGGCTCTCAGCGCGCGGCTCAGCAGCATCAGGCCCTGGACGAACCCCGCGCAGACCACGATGCGTTCCGGGGCGGTGCGCACGCCGCGGGCCCGGGCGAGGTAGTGGGCGAGGGCGTGCCGCAGCTCGGGCCGGCCGGCCGGGTCCCCGTAGCCGAAGGCGTCGGCCGGGGCCGCGGCGAGGGCGCGGCGGGCGGCGGTGAGCCAGGCGGCGCGCGGGAAGGCGGAAAGGTCGGGTGAGCCGGGCAGCAGGTTGTGCACCCGGCGGCGCGGCGTCCGGGCGGCCGGGACGGAGCGGCCGGCGGGCGGCGGTACGGGGTCGGCGCGGAGGGCGACGCGGGTGCCGGAGCCCTGGCGGGCGGTGAGCCAGCCCTCGGCGACGAGTTCCCCGTAGGCGTCGGCCACGGTGTTGCGGGCGAGGCCGAGGTCGGCGGCGAGGGAGCGGGAGGAGGGCAGCCGGGTGCCGGGGGCGAGCCGGCCGCCGCGCACGGCCTCGCGCAGGGCGGTGATGAGGGCGTCGCGCACTCCGGCGCCGCCCGGGGCCGGGAGGTCCAGGTGCAGATCGGAGCCGGTGGTGGTGGCCCGGGGTTCCTCCATGTCCCCGGACCCTACCGGGGTCGGCTTCGGTTCAGGACCGGCTGTTCTTGTGCAGGTCGGCCTCGATGCCCGCGGCGGTGTCCAGCAGGACCGGCACCAGGTCCTGCCGGATCGACTCGGGGGTGGCCCGGCTGGCGTGGGTGGAGACGTTGATGGCCGCGACCACGCGCCCCTGCTCGTCGTGGACCGGCGCGGCGACCGATATCAGGCCGAGCTCCAGTTCCTGGTCGACGATGCTCCATCCCTGGGCGCGCACCGTCTCCAGCTCGGCCGCCAGGTCCTCCCGGGAAGTGATCGTCCGGGGGGTGAGCCGGGCGAGTGCGGCGCGCTCCAGGAACGCCTCCCGCTCCGCGGGCGGGAGCCCGGCGAGCAGGACCCGGCCGAGGGAGGTGGCGTAGGCGGGGAACCGGGTGCCGATGCTGATGGACACGGTCATGATCCGGCGGGTGGGCACGCGGCTGACGTACACGATGTCCTCGCCGTCGAGGACGGCCGCCGAGGAGGACTCGCGCACGGTGGCGACGAGCTGTTCGAGGTGCGGCGCCGCCACGTCGGCCAGCGAGAGGCTGGACAGATACGGGTAGCCCAGGTCGAGGACCCGGGGGGTGAGGCGGAACAGCCGGCCGTCGGAGCGCACGTAGCCGAGATCGGCCAGGGTCAGCAGGAAGCGGCGGGCCGCGGCCCGGCTCAGGCCGGTGGCCTTGGCGACCTCCGTGAGGGTCAGTTCGGGTGTCTCGGCGCTGAACGTCCGGATCACGGCGAGGCCGCGTTCCAGCGACTGGACGAAGTGCGGGCCGCGCCCGCCGTCCGTACCGCTGCTGTCCGTACCGCTGTCCGTCATCGTTCTCCTTGCCCCGTTGACCTGCGCGGATCCCGCGCAGATCCCGGGCGGACGTTAGGACTTGGCCGATTCCGGTGTCAAGCCGGAGCTTTTCACCGTCTTCGCGTCTTCTCCGGACTCTCCGGACTCTCCGGACTCTCCGGCTGCGCCGGATTCTCCCCCTCCTCCGGGCCCCGCGGTTCCGCTCCCCGTCTCCGGCACGGCGCCGTTCTTCGCGCGCTGGATCTGCTCGTAGACGTGGGCGCGCAGTTCGCCGAAGCGGGCGCTGGAGCGGGTGTGCAGCTGGTCGCGCTCGTCGGGGAGGTCGATGACGAGTTCCTCCTGCACGACGGTCGGCGACTTGGAGAGGATGATCGTCTTCTGGCCGAGGTAGACGGCCTCGTCGATGTCGTGGGTGACG
Source organism: Streptomyces sp. MNU89 (assembly GCF_020982505.1). Classification (NCBI taxonomy): domain Bacteria; kingdom Bacillati; phylum Actinomycetota; class Actinomycetes; order Kitasatosporales; family Streptomycetaceae; genus Streptomyces; species Streptomyces sp. MNU89. The sequence goes on from NZ_JAJKLL010000001.1 coordinate 2,882,813, forward strand.
AAGAGCACCGTGACACCCAGCTCGTGCCAGAGCCGGCGGATGAGGTCCTCCAGTTCGGCGCGGGTCTGCGCGTCGACGGCCGCGAACGGCTCGTCCATCAGCAGCACCTGCGGCTCGTACGCCACGGCGCGGGCGATCGCGACGCGCTGCTGCATACCGCCGGAGAGCTGCCAGGGGTACGCGTCGCGGGCGTCGGAGAGGCCGACGAGTTCCAGCGCGTGGTCGACGAGTTCCTCACGGCGCGCCCTGGACATCTTCTTCCGGCGCAGCGGCAGGCCCACGTTGTCGTGGACGTTCATCCAGGCGAAGAGGGAGCGGCCGTACTCCTGGAGGACGACGGCCATGCCCTCCGGCGGTCCGGTCACGGGACGGCCCCGCAGCAGCACCTCGCCGCCGGTCGGGGCCAGCAGCCCGGCCATGCACTTGAGCAGGGTGGTCTTGCCGCAGCCGGACGGGCCGACGAGGCAGACGAGTTCGCCGGGCGCGATGTGGAAGGTCAGGTCGCGGACGGCCTCGACGGTGCGGCCGCGGGCGGTGTAGGTCTTGCGCAGACCCTGTACGTCGAGCATCGACGCCTCCTTGGGGGAAACGGGCAGCCGGCCGCCGGTCATGACGACCTCTGGGCCCGGCGCAGGCCGTGGTACCAGGCGAGGGCCCGGTTCTCCACCAGCCGGAAGAGCAGTGAGAGCAGGAATCCGAGGATGCCGAGGAGCAGTACACCGCTCCACATCTCGGGGATGGCGAAACTGCGCTGGAACTGGACGACGGTGAAGCCGAGGCCGTTGCTCGCCGCGAACATCTCGCTGATGACCATGAGGATGATCCCGATGGAGAGCGCCTGGCGCATACCGGTGACGATCTGCGGGCCGGCGCCGGGGAGCAGGAAGTGCCGGAGCCGGGCGAAGCCGGTGATGCCGAAGGCGCGGCAGGTGTCGCTCAGCACCTCGTCGGCGGAGCGGACGCCCTCGACGGTGTTGAGCAGCACCGGCCAGAGGCAGCCGCTGGCGATCACCAGGACCTTCATGGTGTCGCCGATGCCCGCGAAGAGCATGATCACCGGGATGAGGACGGGCGGCGGGATGGCCCGGAAGAGTTCCAGGACCGGTTCGAGGACGTCGCGCACGGCCTGCTTGGTGCCGATGAGCACGCCGAGCGCGATGCCCGCGGCGGAGGCGAGGAGGTAGCCCTCCGCGAGCCGGACGAGGCTGGGCAGCACGTCGGTGGCGAGCCGCTCCCCGGTCCAGACGGTGCCGAAGGCGGCGAGGATGTCCCGCAGCGCGGGGAAGTAGAAGTCGGTGCTGTCCGCCGTGGCGAACCACCAGACGGTGAAGAGGACGGCGGGCAGGCCGAGGACGGTCAGCGCCCGTTTGGCGGCCGACAGGATCACGGTGCCTCCTTGCCGCGGACCGACTGGTGCCAGAAGAGCGTGCGTCGCTCGACCGCGCGGGCCGCGAGGTTGATCGTCACGCCCAGCAGTCCGGTGACGAGGACGAGGGCGTAGACCTCGGGGACGGCGCCGGAGTTCTGCGCGACGGCGATCTGCTTGCCCAGGCCCGGGGTGCCGATGATGAGTTCGGCGGTGATGGCGAGGACGAGCGCGACGGCCGCGGCCAGCCGCACCCCGGTCATGACGTAGGGCAGGGCCGTGGGCCACAGCACGTACCGGACGCGGCCCCAGCGGCCGAGCCGGTAGCTGTGCGCGGTGTCGTCGGCGACCGGGTCGACGTCGTGGACCCCGGCCAGCACCTGGACGAGCACCTGCCAGAAGGCGGCGTACACGACGAGCAGCAGGGTGGAGCGGAGGTCGGTGCCGTAGAGCAGCACGGCCACCGGGATGAGCGCCACGGACGGGATCGGCCGCAGGAACTCGATGGTGGAGGCCGTGGCCGCGCGCAGCACGGGGACGGAGCCGATCACGATGCCGAGCACGACGCCGGCGGCGACGGCGATGGCCAGGCCGAGCGCCCAGCCGGTCAGGGTGTCGCCGAGCGCGGTCCAGAATCCCGGGTCGCCGAGAAGCTGGGTGAACGCGGCGAGAATGGAGGTGGTGGTGGGCAGGTAGTCGGCGGAGACGAGGCCGGTGAGCGGCAGCACCTGGAGCAGTGCGGCCAGGCCGGCGAGCCCGGCCAGGCCGCGCAGCACCGGGCCGAGGCGGCCGGGGCCGGCCGGCCTCGTCTCCCCGGGCAGGGTGGTGGAGGTCATCGGAAGAGAGCGTCCAGATCCGGGGCCTTGGTGAACACGCCGTCGTTCTTGCCGAGTTCGGCCAGCTTCTCGATCGAGGCACGGTTGGTCTCGGTGGGCCAGCGCGGCAGGGTCAGGGACTTCGCCAGCTTGGCGTCGATCTTGGTGTAGGTGGCGAGGATGTCGCGGACCTCGTCGGGGTGTTCGTCGGCGTACCGCAGGGACTCGTTCATCGCCTCGCCGAACTTCTCCACCAGCTCCGGGTTCTCCTTGGTGAGCTTGGCGGAGGTGAAGTACGTGGCCACGGTCAGGTCGGGGGCGGTGTCGACGAAGTTGGAGGCGATGACGCGGGCGCCCTGGGCCTTGGCGATGGAGAGCGCGGGCTCGACCAGCCAGGCGGCGTCGACCCGGCCCTCGGAGAGGGCGGCGGGCATCTGGTCGAAGGCGAGCTCGGTGAACTCGATGTCCCCGGGGTCGCCGCCGGCCTTCCGCACCGACTCGCGGACGGTGGTGTCGCCGATGTTCTTGAGGGTGTTGACGGCGACCTTCTTGCCGGCCAGGTCCTCGGCCGACTTGAGCTTGCTGTCCTTCGCGACCGCCACGCCGCCGAAGTCGGCGCCGTCCTTGCCGGTGGAGGCCACGCCGTTGACGACCGACTGGATCGGCACGCCCTTGGAGTGGGCGACCATCAGGGAGGTCACGTTGGAGAAGCCGAACTGGAACTGGCCGCTGACCACGCCGGGCACGATGGCCGCGCCGCCCTGGCCGCTCTCCAGCGTCAGGTCGATGCCCCGGTCCTTGAAGAAGCCCTTCTTGTCGCCCAGGTAGATCGGGGCGACATCGAGGATCGGGATGACGCCGACCTTCACCTGCGCGGTGCCGCCGTCCCCCGCCTCGGCGTCGTCGCCGGAGGAGGCCGAGGAACCGCATCCGGCCAGCGCGACGGCGGTCGCCGTCGCGATGACGAGTCTGGAAAGCCGGTGGTGCATAAGGACTCCCGAGTATGAGGGGCCGGCGGAGACCGGTGATCCCGTAGTGTTCGCTATGCGCACGAGTGTGCGGAGAGTGAAACGAACGTAGGCTGTGCACCGGAAGGCGTCAATGGGTGTGGCAGAGCCGTTTCCGAACGGCCGCCTGATGTCCGTCCGATGCCCGCCCGATGCCCGCCCGCCACCGGATGTGCTGCCGGAACCGCGGCGGCCCTCTCCTGATTGGCCCGTGCACAGACCGGTGAAATGGCCCATACACCTGAGCCACTCGCCCCGTACCGTCCCTGTCATGACGAACACGACGACCGAGACGCAGAGCCGCACGGACGGCACCGGGGGCACGGACGGCGCGGGGGCCGGGAGCGGCGCGGCACCGGCCGGCACGGCGGAGGGCACCGCAGCAGGCAGGGCGGCGGGCAAGGCGGGGGGCAGCCTCGGCGGTCCCCGGATGAACCTGCCGAAGCTGGCCCCCGGCGTCTACCGGGCCATGGTGGCCCTCGACCGGGCCGCCTCCGAGGGCGTGGACCCGGTGCTGGCCGAGCTGGTCAAGATCCGTGCCTCACAGCTCAACCACTGTGCCTTCTGCCTGGACATGCACATCAAGGACGCCCGCGCGGCCGGTGAGCGCGAGGACCGCATCTACCTGCTGAACGCCTGGGAGGAGGCCACCGGCTACTACACGGAGAGGGAACGGGCGGCGCTCGCGCTCACCGAGGCGGTCACCCTGCTCCCCGGCGGCGTCCCGGACGAGGTGTACGAGCGGGCCGCCGGGCAGTTCGAGGAGGCCGAACTGGCCCAGCTCATCGCGCTCATCTTCACCATCAACGCCTGGAACCGGATCGCCGTGACCACCCGGGCCCTGCCGGGCGTCTACCAGCCGGGCCGGCACTGACGGCCCCAGCGGCCGGCGCCTCCCGCAACGACGGCGCGGGCCGGGCCACCGGTCTCCCGGCGGCCCGGCCCGCGCCGGCTCCCGTACCCCGGCGGCTCCGCGGCCGGCGAGGGCTCGCGGAGGCGGGGGTTACGGCATCCACGCCTTCCAGACGTCCGGGTTGGCCTTCGTCCACTTCTCGGCGGCGGCCTCCGGCGACATCTTCTCGCCCGCGATCATCTTCGCGATCTCGTTCTGCTGCTCGGTCGTCAGCTTGAGGTTCTTCAGGAACTCGGCCGCGTCCCCGCCCTTCTCGGCGAAGTCGGCGTTGAGGAACTTCTGCAGCGGGGTGTCCGGGTAGGCGCACGCGACCTTCTTCGGGTCCTTGTCGCAGCCCTCCTTGTACTCCGGCAGTTCCACCTCGACCAGGTCGATCTCGGCGTTCAGCCACTGCGGGGTCCACCAGTACGTCAGGAAGGGCTTCTTGTCCTTGACGTTCTTCCGGATCTCGGTGATCTGCGCGGCCTCGCTGCCCGCGTAGACGGCCTTGAAGTCCAGGTCCAGGTTCTTGATGATCGCTTCGTCATTGGTGACGTAGTCGGGCGAGCCCTCCAGGATCTGGCCCTTCGAACCCGTCTCCGAGGTGCTCAGCTCGTCGGCGTACTTGTTGAGGTTCTTCCAGTTGGTGACGTCCGGGTTCTCGTCGGCGAAGTACTTGGGGACGAACCAGCCGATGTGCCCGGTGACGCCGAGGTCACCGGCCCGGACGACGGTCTTCTTCTCCTCGATGTACTTCTGCTCCTGCTCGGGGTGGCCCCAGTCCTCCAGGATGGCGTCGATGTTCCCCTTGCTGAGCGCGTCCCAGGCGAGGACCTCGCCCATCTGCTGCGCCTTGACCTTGTAGCCGAGTTCGTTCTCCAGCAGGTGCTTGGCCACGGCGACGTTCGCCTCGGCGCCGACCCAGGACGGGACGGTGAGCCGGACGGTCTTCTTCCCGCCGCCCGCCGAGTCCGGCGCGCCCGTGTCGGCGGCGCCGCACGCGCTGAGCAGCAGCATCCCGCCCGCGACGGCGATGGCGGTGGCGGTTCTGCGGGTTCGTTCGGTGGTGCGCATAAGAGGGTTCCTTATCCTTTGGTGCGTGAACATCGCTGGCGCGTGAACATCGGTGGTGCGGGAGCGCCGTGAGGCGGCCGGCGGTGGTCAGGTGTCCTTCCGCCGGGCGGTGGTGGGCTGGGTGACCCGGTCCAGGACCAGGCCGAGGCAGACGATTGCCGCTCCGGCCACCAGTCCGACGCCGAGGTCGCCGCGCGACAGGCCGTAGACGACGTCGTAGCCGAGGGCTCCGCCACCGACCAGGCCGCCGACGATGACCACGGCGAGGACGAGGACGATGCCCTGGTTGACGGCCAGCAGCAGGGCCGGGCGGGCCAGCGGCAGCTGCACCTGGCGCAGCAGCTGGGCACCGCCCGCCCCCAGGGAGCGGGCGGCCTCCACGGCGGCGGGGTCCACCTGCCGCAGTCCCTGGGCGGTGATCCGGACGACGGCGGGAAGCGCGTAGACCACGGCCGCGACGATGGCGGCGACCCGGCCGACCGCGAACAGCGCCACCACCGGGATCAGATAGACGAACTGCGGCATCGTCTGCATGGCGTCGAGAACGGGCCGCAGCGCGCGGTCCACCCAGGGGACCCGGGCCGCCAGGATGCCCGTGGCGAAGCCGAGCAGCAGGGTCACCACCAGGGCCGCGAGGACCTGGGACAGGGTGTTGAGGGACTCCGGCCACACCCCCATGACGCCGATCGCGGCCATCGCGAGCACCGCGGTGAGCGCGGTCCGCCAGGTGCCCACCGCGAGGGCGAGCGCGGCGACCAGCAGCAGGACCAGCCACCAGGGCAGCGCCACCAGGCCGTCGTGCAGCGGGTTCAGCACCCAGTCGGTGAAGGCGCCCGCCCACACCTCGGTGCCGCCGACGACGGGCAGGCCGTCCCGGAGCTGCGCGATGACCGAGTTCTTGAAGTCGTTGACGGCCGGTGAGATGTCGTACGTCCACGCCGCCGGCCACTCCGCGGTGGTGAGGAACCGGCCCGCCACCGCCAGGGCGGCCGTACCGGCGACGACCGCGGCCCAGGCGGCCGGCCCGCGCAGAAGACGCGGCCCGGCGGCGCGCCCGGTGTCGTCCAGCCGTGCGCCGGCCGCCGCGGTGGTGCGGTCCAGCCAGATCGCGATGAGGACGATCGGGATGCCGGCGGCGAGCGCCTCGCCGACGTCGACGGTCGACAGCGCCTGGTAGATCTCCTCGCCGAGACCGCCGGCTCCGACCAGCGCCGCGATGACGACCATGGACAGCGCCATCATGATCGTCTGGTTGAGGCCGAGGAGCATGTCCTTGCGGGCCAGCGGGATGCGGACGGTCAGCAGCCGCTGGAGGGGGCTCGCCCCGAGCGAGGCCGAGGCCTCCAGCACCGCCGGGTCGGTGCCGCGCAGGCCGAGGGCCGTGAGACGGGCCATCGGCGGCGCGGCGTAGATGACGGTGGAGAACAGGGCGGCGGGCGTGCCGATGCCGAAGACCAGCACGAACGGCAGCAGATAGGCGAAGGCCGGGAGCACCTGCATGGTGTCCAGGACCGGGCGCAGCAGCCGGTGGACGCGGTCGGAGAGGCCGGCGGCCAGCCCGAGCAGCACGCCGATGACGGCCGCCACGGCCACCGCGACGACCATCAGGGCCAGGGTCAGCACGGCGGGTTCCCACATGCCCAGCAGACCGCAGGCGGCGAACGCCCCGAGGGCGGTGGCGGCGGTCCGCAGCCCGTTGCGGTGCGCGAGGCCGCCGGCCCGCCAGGCGAGGAGCACCCCGCCGGCGGTCACCCCGAGCCAGCCCAGGGACAGCAGCAGCTGGTACACCGCGTCGACGGAGGCGGTGGCCGTGTTGCTGATGTGCAGGAGGAAGTACAGGAAGAGGGGGTGGGTGTCCCGGTTGTCGATGATCCAGTCGCTGAGCCCGTTCAGCGGTTCCGAGAGCTCGGCCCGGAGCGCGGCCGGCCAGGTGCCGGTGAACTCGGTCGCGGCGGCCAGGGACAGCAGGACGAGCAGGACGGCGGCGAGCATGACCGCCTTGCCCGCGGGCAGGCGGGGCAGACGGCCGGCGGCTGCCCCGGTGCGCCCGGCGGTGGTGGTCTTCTCCGGCTGCCCGGGGTCCCCCGGCGGGCCGCCGGTGCCGGGGCCGGCCGGTGTCGTGGCCGGGGAGGTGGTCGCGCTCATGCCGCCGCCCCCTCTGGGGCACAGGCCGGGCGGAGCCGGGGGCGGAGCCGGGGCCCGGCCGTCCCGGGCAGGTGCCGGGTCGCGGATCGCGGTCTCATCGGGCCGCCACCGCCTTCTCGCCGGCTATCGCGGCCAGCAGACACCCGGCGTCGACGACGCCCAGGCAGCGCCCGTCCTCCATGACGCGGACGGGGGCGCCGGAGCGGGCGACGGTCCCGACGGCCTCGGCGACCGTGGTGTCCGGGGCGACCGTCTCCCCGGGCCGGCTCTCGCCGTCCTCGGCGGGCCGCATGGCGTTCCGTACGGTGACGACCTGTTCACGGGGCACGTCGCGGACGAAGTCCCGTACGTAGTCGTCGGCCGGGGAGCTCACGATCTCCTCGGGGGTGCCGAGCTGCACGATGCGGCCGTCCCGCATCAGCGCGATGCGGTCGCCGAGGCGCAGCGCCTCGTTGAGGTCGTGGGTGATGAACACCATCGTCCGCCCCTCCTCCCGGTGCAGGCGGATGACCTCCTCCTGCATGTCGCGCCGGATGAGCGGGTCGAGCGCGCTGAACGGCTCGTCGAAGAGGAGGACTTCGGGGTCGACGGCGAGCGCGCGGGCGAGGCCGACGCGCTGCTGCTGGCCGCCGGAGAGCTGGCCGGGGCGGCGGTGCTCCATCCCGGTCAGGCCGACCTTCTCCACCATGGCGGCCGCCCTGGCCCGGCGTTCGGCCCGGCCGATCCCCTGGATCTCCAGGCCGTAGGCGATGTTGTCGAGGACGGTGCGGTGCGGCAGCAGCCCGAAGTGCTGGAAGACCATCGAGGCCCGGTGGCGGCGCAGGTCGCGCAGGTGGGCGCGGTCCATGGCGAGCACGTCCTCGCCGTCCATGGCGAGGGTGCCGCCGGTGGGTTCTATCAGCCGGGTGAGGCAGCGGACGAGGGTGGACTTGCCGGAGCCGGAGAGGCCCATGACGACGAAGACCTCGCCCCGGTGGACGTCGAAGGAGACGTCGCGGACGGCCGCGGTGCAGCCGGTGCGCTCGCGCAGTTCGCGGGCGGAGAGGTCCGCGTGCGCGCTGCCGGGGATCTTGTCCGCGCCGGGCCCGAACACCTTCCACAGGCCGCGGACGGAGAAGACGGGGTCGGCGGGGCCCCCGGCCGGGGCTGCGGTGGCTGCGGTCTCGGCGGTCTCGGCGGTCTCCGCGGTATCGGCGGTGGCCGGGGCGGCCGGCGTGGCCGGCGGGTCGGTTTTCTCGGCGCTCATCGCGCGTCATCTCCCGGGGTCGTCGGGTCGGCGAGCAGGTCCGCGCACTTCTCCCCGACCATCAGCACGCCGATCATCGGGTTGACGGCGGTCATGGTCGGGAAGACGGAGGCGTCGGCGATCCGGATGCCGTCCAGGCCCCGGATCCGCAGGTGCGGGTCGACCACGGCGAGCGGGTCGTCCGCGGCGCCCATCCGGCAGGTGCCGGCCGGGTGGTAGACGGTGTGAGCCGCCTTGCGGGCGTACTCGCCGAGTTCCTCGTCCGAGGTGATCTCCGGTCCGGGGGCCACCTCGCGCTTCAGCCAGTGGGCGAGGGGTTCCGTCTTCGCGATCTCGCGGGCGAGCCTGATGCCGTCCACCAGCGTGCGGCCGTCGTAGTCGTCCTCGTCCGTGAAGTAGCGGAAGTCCAGGGCCGGTTTCACCGCCGGGTCCGCGCTGGTGAGGTACAGCCGGCCGCGGCTGCGCGGTTTGGGGATGTTGGGGGTCATCGACACCCCGTACGGGGGCTTCTCGTAGCCCAGCCGCTCGGGGTTGTCGGTGAACGGGATCTGGTAGAAGTGGAACATCAGGTCCGGGCCGCGGGACGCGGGGTCCCGGCGGACGAAGAGGCCCGCGTCCGAGTCCATCGCCGAGTTCTCCGGGATGGGCCCGTGGGTCTCCCAGACGATCACCGACTCGGGGTGGTCGAGCAGGTTCTCCCCCACCCCCGGCAGGTCGTGGACGACGGGGATGCCCAGCGCCTCCAGGTCCTCACGGGGACCAATGCCGGAGTGCAGCAGCAGCCGGGGGGTGTCGACGGCGCCCGCGCAGACCAGCACCTCGTGCCGGGCCCGCAGCAGCGTCTCCGTGCCGTCCGCGGCGCGGACGTGCACGCCGGTGGCGCGGGTGCCGTCCAGCTCCAGCTTGTACGCCCAGGTCTCCAGCAGGATGCGGAGATTGGGGCGGTCGCCGGCCTCGATGTGCGGGTGGAGGTAGGCGACGGAGGCCGAGGAGCGCTTGTTGGTCTCCGGGTGGTAGGCGAGGTCGAAGAAGCCGGCGCCCTCGTGGAACGGCCGCTCGTTGAACCCCTCGACGCGGGGGACGCCGGCGGCCTCGCGGGCGGCCTCGACGAAGTCCCGGGCGATGGCGTTCCGGTCCTTCTCGTCCACGGCGACGATGTTGTTGCGCAGCTTGCCGAAATAGGGCTCCATGGCCGCCGCGTCCCAGCCGGTGGCGCCCGCCTCGGCCCACTCGTCCCAGTCGCCGGGCAGCGGCTTGAAGCTGATGAGCGTGTTGTGCGAGGAGCAGCCGCCGAGGACCCGGGCCCGGCTGTGCCGGATGTGGGAGTTGCCGCGCGGCTGCTCCGTGGTCGGGTAGTCGTAGTCCAGCTCGCCGCCGAGCAGGCCCAGCCAGCGGCGCAGCGTGAGCACGTCGGGGCGGTCGATGTCGGACGGGCCGCCCTCGACGAGGGCGACGGTGACCGAGGGGTCCTCGGCGAGCCGCGAGGCGATCACCGAGCCGGCGGTGCCGCCTCCGACGATCACGTAGTCGGCGGCTGCCGGATCGGGGCGGGTGGTCGCGGACGGCGGTGGCATGGGTGGTGCTCCTCCTGGAAGAACGGTGCGCGTGAGGTCGGTGCGGCGGAGGTCCGGGGTGGGTCAGCCCGCGAACCAGCGCTGCGGGCGGGGGTCGAGGTTCTGGTAGATGTGCTTGGCCTCGCGGTATTCCGCGAGCCCCGCCGGGCCCAGCTCCCTGCCGGTGCCGGACCTGCCGAAGCCGCCCCACTCGGCCTGCGGCAGATACGGGTGGTAGTCGTTGATCCAGACGGTGCCGTGGCGCAGCCGTCCGGCGACGCGCCGGGCGCGGCCCGCGTCGGAGGTCCACACCGCTCCGGCGAGCCCGTACTCGGTGTCGTTGGCGAGGGCGACGGCCTCGTCCTCGTCGCGGAAGGTCTCGACGGTCAGCAGCGGGCCGAACGTTTCCTCGCGGACGACCCGCATCTCCCGGTGGCAGGCGTCCAGGACGGTGGGCGAGTAGAACCAGCCGGTGGCCGGGCGCACGGCGGAGGGCTCGGGGCGGGAGCCGCCGGCCCGGACGACGGCGCCCTCCTCGCGGGCCGAGGCGACGTACATCTCGGTCTTGGCGAGCTGCTGGGCGGAGACGAGGGGCCCGCACTCCACGCCGTCCTCGGTGCCGCGGCCGAGTTTGATCGCGGCGGCGCGGCGGGCGAGTTCGGTGACGAAGCGTTCCCGGACGGACTCCTCGACGATGAGGCGGGCGCCGGCCGAGCAGACCTGGCCGCTGTGGAAGAACGCGGCGTTGAGCGCCTGGTCGACGGCGGTGTCGAAGCCCTCCTCGGTGGCGCAGGCGTCGGCGAAGACGACGTTGGGGTTCTTGCCGCCCAGTTCCAGGGCGACCTTCTTCACGGTCGCGGCGGCGGCCCGGGCGACCTTGGTGCCGCTGGCCAGTCCCCCGGTGAAGGAGACCAGGTCGACGCCGGGGTGCTCGGAGAGCCGGGCCCCGACGGGGTCGCCGGCGCCGGTGACGAGGTTCGCGACCCCGGCCGGGAGCCCCGCCTCGGCCAGCAGCCGGATCAGGTGGACGGTGGACAGCGGGGTGATCTCGCTGGGCTTGAGGACGAAGGTGTTCCCGGCGGCGAGGGCGGGGGCGACCTTCCAGGACGCCTGCAGCAGGGGGTAGTTCCAGGGGGTGATCAGCGCGCAGACGCCGACGGGCTCGTGCACCACGACGCTGTGCACCCGCGGGTCGCCCGCGTCGACGACCCGGCCGCCGCTCTCGTGCTCCACGAGGCCGGCGAAGTAGCGGAAGGCCGCCGTCACGTCGTCGACGTCGACGCGGCCCTCTTCGAGGGTCTTGCCGGTGTCGCGGCTCTCGGTGAGCGCGATCTCCTCGCGGTCGCGCTGGAGCAGCGCGGCGACGCGGCGCAGCAGTTCCGCGCGCTCGGCGACCGGGGTCCGGGGCCAGGGCCCGGAGTCGAAGGCGCGGCGCGCGGCGGCCACGGCGGCGTCCGTGTCCCCGGCGTCCCCCTCGGCCACGAGCGCCAGGACGGTGGCGTCCGCGGGGTCGAGTACCTCGCGTGTGGCGCCGGATGCGGCCGCGCGCCAGATGCCGTCGATATGGAGGGTGTCGAGGGCCGACATGGGGGTTCCACCTTCTCTGCCTGGATGTGCGTGCCGGTGCGGTCAGGGTTGAGGCACCGGCGACGGGGAACCATCCCCCCTTGGCCGAAAAGTATGCGGAAAACTTAACGCTGAGTGTTTTTCCTCACTTACGGTTCGGTTAAGGCCCCTGACGGACGACGGCCCGCCGCCGGTCGTGTAGCAGACCGACGACGGGCCGTCGCCAGGCTCCGTACCGGCCGCGGGCCGGACCGGGGCGGCAGATCAGAGCAGGCCGAGACCGCGCACCGCGTCGCGCTCCTCCGCCAGCTCCTGCACCGAGGCGTCGATGCGGGCGCGGGAGAACTCGTTGATGTCCAGACCCTGGACGATCTTGTACGCGCCGCCCTCACAGGTGACCGGGAAGGAGGAGATCAGGCCCTCCGGGACACCGTAGGAGCCGTCCGACGGGATGCCCATGGAGGTCCAGTCGCCCTCGGCGGTGCCGTTCACCCAGGTGTGGACGTGGTCGATGGCGGCGTTGGCGGCCGAGGCGGCCGAGGACGCGCCGCGGGCCTCGATGATCGCGGCACCGCGCTTGGCGACGGTCGGGATGAAGGTGTCGGCGAGCCAGGCCTCGTCGTTCACGGCCTCGGCGGCGTTCTTGCCGGCGATCTCCGCGTGGAAGATGTCCGGGTACTGGGTGGCGGAGTGGTTGCCCCAGATCGTCAGCTTCTTGATGTCGGAGACCGCGGCGCCGGTCTTCCGCGCGAGCTGGGAGATGGCGCGGTTGTGGTCCAGGCGGGTCATCGCGGTGAAGCGCTCGGCCGGTACGTCCGGGGCCGCGGCCTGCGCGATGAGCGCGTTGGTGTTGGCAGGGTTGCCGACGACGAGGACCTTGACGTCGTCCGCCGCGTGGTCGTTGATCGCCTTGCCCTGGGGCTTGAAGATGCCGCCGTTGGCCTCCAGCAGGTCGCCGCGCTCCATGCCCTTGGTCCGGGGGCGGGCGCCGACGAGGAGGGCCACGTTCGCGCCGTCGAAGGCCACGTTCGGGTCATCGGTGATCTCGATGCCGCGCAGCAGCGGGAAGGCGCAGTCGTCGAGCTCCATCGCGGTGCCCTCGGCGGCCTTGAGTCCCTGCGGAATCTCCAGGAGGCGCAGCTTGACCGGCACGTCCGCGCCGAGGAGGTGACCGGAGGCGATACGGAAGAGCAGCGCGTAGCCGATCTGCCCGGCCGCGCCGGTGACGGTGACATTGACGGGAGTGCGAGTCATGTGCGATCTCCTGCTGCGGGTCGTGGTGGGTGTCCCTGCCCCATGTGATCTTCGGCCTCCCGGCCCGGTTGTGCCCGGGAAAAGCAAGGTGCGGGAGACCGGCGTCAGGCTATCCGACCGCGGCTCCGCGGGGCCCTGCCGCCCCTGTGTGTCCCGGCTCACGGCCTGCGGGGGCGGGGACGGACGGGGGCGGGTACGGCGGGGCACGCCGGGTGCGGGCTGCGCCTGCGGCTGTACGGCGGTGGCGGCGCGGAGTACGGGATGCGGGGGCGTGGGGTGCGCCGGGAGGAGGTGCGGAGTCGCGGGGTGGGGCGGCGGGGGCGGCCGCTCGTCGAGGAGGGGGAGACGAACGGCCGCCAAGGGGTGTGCCGCACCCGTGGGGGGGTTGTCGGTCGCCTGCCCCCGAGCGGCGGACCCATGCACCCCGGTCGGCGGAGAGAACCGGCCGGACCGCCACCGGGAGCGGTGACGGTCCGGCCTTCCGGTGAACGGCGGACCCATGGGCGAACGGCTGCCCCATCCGTCCGCGGCGGCTCCGTGGATGCAGGGCGGTCCCACGGGCGCACGGCGGTCTCAACGGCACGGCGGTCCCCACGGAGGCACCGGCCCCACGAGCGCGCGGCACTCCCGGCCCGGGGGCGAGGGCGGCTACCCCGCGGCGGTCGGTCCCCCCTCGGTCTCCGACGTGCCCGACCCGGTGCCGCCCGGCGGGGCGGAGGTCCCGGAGCCCGGCGGGGCGGGTGTCCCGGAGCCGTCCTCGCCGCTGGGCCGCGCGCAGCCCTTCTCACCGGCCACTGTGGTGCCGCAGACCTCGGCGTCGGCCGGCTCGCCGGCGGCCACCATCAGGGTGTACGCCTCCGTCACCCCGGGCTGCCCCCCGCTCCCCGCGGCGACCTCGGCGCTCTCGCTCTGCTTCCCCACGGCGACCCGCACCGAGTCGCCGGCGGCCGCCTCGGTGATCCGTGCCCAGACCGCACCGCAGACCTCGCTGTGCCGCATCTCGACGAACGCGGCGCCGACCCGGACCTCCGTGACCGTGCGGGCGTACTCACCGCCGCAGCCCTGCTCCTCGGGGTCCTCGCCCGTGCAGGCGTCACCCGAGCAGTTCACGCCCTCCGGGAGTTCCGTCGGCTCCGGAGTGGGTGTCGGCGTGGTGGCGACCCGGGCCTTGCCGTCCGCCGGGGCCCCGTCTCCGAGGTCGAGGAAGAACACGGCACCGGCGGTCACGGCCAGCGCCCCGGCCAGCCCGAGGCCGAACAGCAGCAGGCGCCGGGCGCCGCCGCCGGAGCCCGTGCTGCCGCCGGAGCGTGCGTCGCGGCCCCGCCCGGCCCGGCCCCGGAGCCGTCACGACGGACAGCGCGACGGTGTCGGGGGTCGGATGCCCGGGCTCGTCGGGAGCGGCGGCCGGGTGTCCGGGCGTTCCCCGCCCGGGAGCCGGCCGGCCGTACGAGGGCGCTCCGGGCGCCGTGGGTCCGGCTGCCGCGCCGCCGAAGGCCGGCCCGCCGGGGGCCGGTGGCCCGGCCGTGGCCGGTCCGGGAGCCGGCTGCCCGGGCGCGGATTGCCCGGGCGGCGGCGCCTGCCGTTGTTCCGTGGCGGGATCGTGCCCGGCCTCGGCGCGGGCCCAGGCCGCCTCGGCCCGTTCCCACTGGGCCGTGAGCGGCCCGGTGGCGTAACCCGTCACCTCGGCCAGCGCCACCACCGCGCCCAGCGGCGGCAGCAGACGGCCGTTCAGGTAACGGTCCCACGAGGTCTTGCTGTAGCCGGTACGGTCCGCGACGGACCCGACCCCCAGACCGCTGAGCTCGACGATCCGGCGGAGCTGTCCGGTGAACTCCCGTATTTGCGGGTCCAGTTCCTCCGGCAGCACCTTCCAACGAGGCATTGCCTCCCCCTGTTCCCCCCGCGTGTGCACAAGTACCCGGCCGCGGTGTGGCCTCCCAGCACAACACCGCCTGCCGTCAAGGATGTTCAGGATCAGGATGTCAGTTCCCCCGCGGCTGCGACACGGGTGTCCCCCGTTCGGGACGCGGGCGCCCGGGACGACGTCCCGCGCCGGCGGCGGTACGCCCGTATCCGTCCCGGTCGGGAGGGGTTGGGCCGTGGGGCCGGGCGGATACGGGGCCGGGGCGCGGCCCGGCGCGGCCGTTCGGAGCCGTTACCGACTGCCGACACACCGCGCACAGCGTGATCACGGCGTGCCGGAACGGTCACTTCCGAGCCACAGAGCACCCACCTCTCTTGTTCCCGAACACGCGGACGAAGAGGCTCTGAGCCAGGCGGAGCTCGTCCTGACCCGGGGGAGGGGACGGGCTCCGCCGTTCGCGGTGGCGCGGGATGCCCCACGGCCAACCTGCCTGGCACCCACAGGCGTTGGCCAACGGCCTCCGGGGCGGACGGGGCGTGGGCGGAGACGGCGTCGGGCAGGAGACGCGCCGGGCGAAAGCCCGGCCGGAGCACCCGTCGCCCGGCCCGGAGCGCCGCCCCGCCGGGCGCGGGGAGCCGGAGCCGTACCGGTCAAGTCGTGTCCGCACCGGCGGCCGCGGGCCCGGTCGCGTCCCCGTCCTCGGTCGCGTCCCCGTCCTCCGCCGTGCCGAAGCACTCGCGCTGCCCTCCCGTTGCCGGGAGCAGGCAGGCGCGGAGGGCCGACCGCTCTCCGGCCCCGATCATCGGTGTGTAGAGATAGCTCTCGGCGTCGTACCGGTCGGCCACGGTCGCCTGCTGGAACCGGCCGCCCGGGGCGGTGATCCGGATCCGGTCACCGACGCCCGACTGCCAGATCCGGGCCCATGCGGCACCGCACCGTTCGCTGTAGCGGATCTCCATGCCCGCACCCCCGGCCGTGCGGTGACCGCCGAGCGTCCGCACGGCGATCCCGCAGCCCATGCTCTCCGGGTCCTTTCCGTCGCACGCCGCTCCCCGGCAGCCCGGCGGCGGCAGGCTCGGCGATGCGGAGGCGGAGCCGCCCGGTCCCGCGGCCGCCCGTCCGCCGGAACCGTCGGGCAGGACACCGCCCAGGGCCAGCGCGCCCGCGACGGCCACGGTCACGCCGACCGCGGCGACGACCGCGGTCCGCCAACGCGCCGCGGGCGGCCATCGGAGCGGGCGGAGCGGGCGGCTGCCCGGGCCCGGCGTCTCCGGCCGGACCGCGACCGCTTCCCCGGTCGTCCCGGTCGTCGGTGTCCTCCCGGCGGGGGTGCCGGTGGGTGTGCCGGTGGACGGCTCGGCCGCGGCCGGCCGCGGCTCCGCTCCAGCGGCCTTCCCCGGTGCCGCCCCTGCGCCGTCCGCCCCGCCCCGCTCGGCTCCCGGTGGCCGGACGGTCTCCGCCCCGTTCCGGGCCCCTCCGTGCCGGCCCGTCCCCGGCCGTCCGGCCTCGCGGCGGGGTGCGCGCGGCGCGCGGGGGGCGCGGGACCGCCGAGCCGTAGGCCCCGCGGCCGCTCCACTCGGCGTCGGCCAGGTCCCAGAGCACCAGCAGCCGCTCCGGGCGCTCCCCCGCGAGCCGGCAGAGCGCTTCCACGGCCTGCCGCGGCACCTGCTTCTTCCCGTTGAGGTACCGCTCCCAGGAGGACTTGCTGTACGGGGTGCGCTCCGCGAGCGCCGCGAGGCTGAGCCCCGTCCCCTTCCGCAGCTCCCGCAACTCCTCGGCGAGACGGGCGCATTCGGGTGCCAGGCCGGGCGGCCGGGCGGCGGGCGCACGCCCCGGTCCGGGCGGGCGGGGAGTCCCCTGGGTCCCGGTCATCTGCGCAGCACTCCCCAGGTGTGCGGGCCGACCTTGCCGTCGACCACGAGTCCGTGCTCGTCCTGCATGCGTTTGACGGCCCGGGCGGTGAGATCGCCGTAGATGCCGTCGATGCCGCCCGGGGAGAAGCCGTGGTACTTCAGCAGGCACTGGGCCTCGACGACGTCCCACCCGGTGGTGGAGTTCTGGAGCACCGCGTCGCGGGTCGCGCTGTGCCCGGCGCCGAGGAGCCCGTTCTCCCGGCGCACGTCACAGCGGTAGGTGCGTCCCGGCTCGTAGACGAACGGGCCGTCGTGCGCCCGGGCGGAGGGCTCCGCCGGGGTGGAGGAAACGGCCGCCCCGGGAGCGGCCGGGGTGTCCCCGTCCTCCCAGGGCGCGGCGACCAGCAGCGCGGTCCCGGCGGCCACGGCGGCCACCGCGAGGCCGGCCACCACGGGTACTCGGAGGCGGCGGCGCCGGGTGGCCTCCGGCGCGCGGGCCGGATCCGGGCCCGGCCCGGGGAGCGGGTCCTCCGACCCGCCCGGGCGCGGTACGGGAGAGGCCGCCCGGGCCGTGCCGTCCTCCGCCGGTGCGTCTCCTGCCGGGCTGTCCCGCGCCGCGCCGTCCCCCGCTCCGCCGTCTCCCGCCGCGCCGTCCTCCGCCGGGCCCGCCTCCGCGCCGGTGCTCCCGGTCGCCGGGGCCCCGGCGGTCCTGCGTCCGGCCGCCTCGGCCAGTTCGTGGAGCACCAGCAGCCGGGTGGGGTCGGTGCCGCCGAGCCGGGCGAGCTGCTCCACCGCCTGGCGCGGTGGCAGCGCCTTCCCGTTGAGATAGCGCTCCCAGGAGGAGCGGCTGTACGCGGTCTTCCTTCCGAGCGAGACCAGGCTCAGCCCGCTGCGGTCCTTGAGCCGTCTCAACTGCACCACCAGGTGCCGCGTGCGCTCGTCGAGCGTGTCCGGCAACTGCTTCCAACGCGACATGCTCCACCTCATCCGCGTCCGGAGCCCCGGAGGGAGGTTATCCCCCACCACGCCCGAGAACTTGGCGGCGGAGCGCGGGGTTTCCCGGCCGGACATCCGAACCGACGGATTCCGGTCAGGGTCCCGTGCCCGGGCGCGTCCCCGCTCCGTACCGTTCCGGACGGCGTCCCAGCAGGTGGGAGCGGGTGGCGTCCCACGATCGCCCCCGCCGGCGGGCAGGCGTGGCGCCGCCGAGGAATGGCCCGCACTATCGGTTGTGCGACAAGGGCGGCGCGGTCCACCCCGCGCCGCCCCCACCCGGACCAACGGAACCTCCCGAACCACCCGAACCATCAGCACCACCGGCACCGCCCGCACCGCCCGCACCGCCCGGGGGGATCCGTCGCGGGAACGGGCCCGGAGACCTGGAGGGCGCCGCGCGGCACACAGGCCGCGGCGGCTCCTCCACACGGCGGCGGCCCGTCCTCTCACGGGGGAGAGGACGGGCCGCCGTCCGGGATACCGGGGCCGGGTCAGCGCACGGCGAAGCGGATGATCTTCTCCAGCCAGGGGATCTCCAGCCAGGGGTCGGGGAGCGACATCAGGGCCAGCAGCGAGATGAGGAAGCCCAGCACGCCGTAGGTCACCATGTCCGTGAAGCGGGACCGCACGGCCAGCATCCCCACTGACGGCAGCGCCCACCGCAGCACCGCCCCGGCGAGCAGCGAGAGCCCGATGAGCAGGGTGCCGACCCGGGACACGCCGAAGGCGACGAGGATCAGGCCGACCGCGGTGCCGCCCAGCACCGACAGCAGCGGCCACTGCCGTACCGGGGCCGGCGCGTCGCCCGGCGCCGCACGGCCGCCGCCCTCGGGACGGGCGGTGCTCCGGGTGAAGCGGGGGAAGCGGCGGCTGCGGCCCGGCCCGGAATCCCTGCCCGGTCCGGGGTTCCCCTCCGCCCCGTGGTTCCTCTTCGTCCCGTGGTTCCCCTCCGTCCCGCCCTCCGTCCCGGCGTTCCCCTCCGTCCCGGCGTTCCCGTCCGCCTCGCGGCTCTCCACGGCGGCCTCAGCCCGCATGGTCCGCGGTGTCCCGGACCCCGGCCTGCCGTTCGGCGGCCTCCACGACGTTCTGCAGCAGCAGCGCGCGGGTCATCGGGCCGACGCCGCCCGGATTCGGCGCCACCCAGCCCGCGACCTCCGCCACGCCCGGGTGCACATCGCCGACGATCTTCCCGCTCTCGTCCCGGCTGACGCCGACGTCCAGGACGGCCGCGCCCGGCTTGACGTCCTCGGGCCGGACGATGTGCGGGGCCCCGGCGGCGGCGACGATGATGTCGGCCTGCCGGAGCTGGGCGGAGAGGTCGCGGGTACCGGTGTGGCAGAGGGTCACGGTCGCGTTGACCTCGCGGCGCGTGAACAGCAGCCCGATGGAGCGGCCGACGGTCATCCCGCGGCCGACGACGGTCAGGTGCGCGCCCTTGGTCTCCACACCGTGGCGGCGCAGCAGCGCCAGGATGCCGTTGGGGGTGCAGGGCAGGGCGGCCTCCTGGTTGAGCACCAGCTTGCCCAGGCTCATCGGGGCGAGGCCGTCGGCGTCCTTGGCGGGGTCGATCAGCTCCAGGACGCGGCCCGTGTCGATGCCCTTGGGCAGCGGGAGCTGGACGATGTAGCCGGTGCAGGCCGGGTCCTCGTTGAGCTCCCGTACGACGGCCTCGATCTCCTCCTGCGTGGCGGTCGCGGGGAGTTCGCGCTGGATGGAGGCGATGCCGACCTGCGCGCAGTCGCGGTGCTTCCCGGCGACGTACTTCTGGCTGCCGACGTCGTCGCCGACGAGGAGGGTGCCGAGGCCGGGCGTCACGCCGCGGGACTTGAGCTCCGCGACGCGGGTGGCGAGTTCGGACTTGATCGCGGCCGCGGTGGCCTTGCCGTCGAGAATCTGGGCAGTCATGGCTTCATCCTCCCGGATGACCGGCGGCGGTGGCCAATGTGGTCCGCCGCGACGGGCGGGGCCCGCGGGGGTACGGGCGGTGGTGCGGGGCGCGGCACCGGCGGCCGGGGCCGCGCCGCCCGGAAGGGGCGCGGCGCCGGGCGGTCCGCGGGGTGCGGGGGCGGGCCGGCTCAGTGGAAGAAGTGCCGGGTCCCGGTGAGGTACATCGTGACGCCGGCCGCCTTCGCCGCCTCGGTCACCTGCTCGTCGCGGACGGAGCCGCCCGGCTGGACCACGGCGGTGACACCGGCCTCCAGCAGCACCTCCAGGCCGTCCGGGAACGGGAAGAAGGCGTCGGAGGCGGCGTACGCGCCGGCCGCCCGCTCCGCGCCGGCCCGCTGCACCGCGAGCTTCGCGGAGTCGACGCGGTTCACCTGGCCCATGCCGACGCCGACGGTCGCGCCGCCCTTGGCGAGCAGGATGGCGTTGGACTTCACGGCGCGGCAGGCCCGCCAGGCGAAGGCCAGTTCGGCCAGCCCGGCCTCGTCCAGCGCGTCCCCGGAGACCCGGGTCCACGTCTCGGGCAGGTCGCCCTCGGCCTGGAGGCGGTCGCCGTGCTGGAGGAGCACACCGCCGGAGACCGGCCGCAGCTCGTTCGCCCGGCCCGGGGCGCCCTCGACGCGCAGCACCCGGATGTTCTTCTTGCGGGCCAGCACCTCGACGGCGCCGTCCTCGTACGCCGGGGCGGCCACGACCTCGGTGAAGATCTCCGCGACCTGCTCGGCCATCGCCACGGACACCGGACGGTTGACAGCGATCACGCCGCCGAAGGCGGACAGCGGGTCGCAGGCGTGGGCCTTGCGGTGCGCCTCGGCCACGTCGGCGCCGACGGCGATGCCGCAGGGGTTGGCGTGCTTGATGATCGCCACGCAGGGCTCGTCGTGGTCGTGGGCGGCGCGGCGGGCGGCCTCGGTGTCGACGTAGTTGTTGAAGGACATCTCCTTGCCGTGCAGCTGCTCGGCGTTGGCGATCCCCTCGGGGGTGCCGTCGGTGTAGAGGGCGGCCGACTGGTGCGGGTTCTCGCCGTAGCGGAGGGTGCTCTTGCGGCGCCAGGTCTCGCCGAGGAACTCGGGCAGCGCGGTGACGTTCTCCGCGTGCTCGGGGGCGTAGCTGCCGGTGAACCAGGAGGCGACGGCGACGTCGTAGGCGGCGGTGTGCTGGAACGCCTCGGCCGCGAGCCGCTTGCGCGCGTCCAGGCCGAAGCCGCCGTCGCGGGCGGCGGCGAGGACGTCCCCGTAGCGCGCGGGGCTGGTGACCACGGCGACCGAGGGATGGTTCTTGGCGGCGGCGCGCACCATGGACGGCCCGCCGATGTCGATCTGCTCGACGCACTCGTCGGGGGTGGCGCCGGAGGCCACGGTCTCCCGGAACGGGTAGAGGTTGACGACGACCAGTTCGAAGGGCTCCACCTCCAGCTCGGCGAGCTGCTTGCGGTGCTCCTCCAGCCGCAGGTCGGCGAGGATGCCGGCGTGCACCCGGGGGTGCAGGGTCTTGACGCGCCCGTCCAGGCACTCGGGGAAGCCGGTCAGCTCCTCGACCTTGGTGACGGGCACGCCGGCGGCGGCGATCCGCCCGGCCGTGGAGCCGGTGGAGACCAGCTCGACCCCGGCCTCGTGCAGCCCCCGGGCCAGCTCCTCCAGGCCGGTCTTGTCGTAGACGCTGACCAGCGCGCGGCGGATGGGCCGCTGCGTGCCGTCGGGGCCGTGGAGGCCCGCGGGGCCCGCGGGGCCTTCAGGAGTGGTCATGGGATCTGTACCTTTCGTCCCTCGATGCGATAGCCGTTGCGGGCCAGGCGCCCCACGACATCGACGAGCAGCCGTCGTTCGACTTCCTTGATCCGCTCATGGAGCGCCGCTCCCCCGTCCTCGTGGTCCTCGTCCCGGACCTCGACCACGCCCTGGGCGATGACCGGTCCGGTGTCGACGCCGTCGTCGACGAAGTGGACGGTGCAGCCGGTCACCCCGACCCCGTACGCGAGGGCGTCGCGCACGGCGTGGGCGCCGGGGAAGCTGGGGAGCAGCGCGGGGTGGGTGTTGATGAACCGCCCCCCGAACCGGGCGAGGAATTCCTTGCCCACGATTTTCATGAAACCCGCCGAGACCACGAGGTCCGGTGCGAAGCGGGCGGTGGCCTCGGTGAGCGCCCGGTCCCAGGCCGCCCGGTCCGGGTGGTCGCCGAGACGGCAGACGAACGTCGGCAGCCCGGCGCGCTCGGCGCGCTCCAGGCCGGCGATGCCGTCGCGGTCGGCGCCGACGGCGACGATCTCGGCGCCGTACGAGCCGTCCGGGGCGGCCGCGACCGCGTCGAGCAGCGCCTGGAGATTCGTACCGGAGCCGGAGACCAGCACCACCAGCCGGGCGGGCCGGCCCCCGGCCGGAGTCCGGGAGCGGGCGCGAAGAGGGGGCGAGGACACGGCGGAACTCTTTCTCACGGGGCGCAGGTTTGTGGGGTCGCACAAGCGAGGAGCATCCTGGTGTCCGGAAGACCCTACGAAGCCGCCGACCACGGGCCACGATACCGGCACCGCGGGCAGCCCCCGCGGGACGGGGGCGCGCGCGGGAGGTAGCGTGCGTCTCAGACACCGACGTCACTCCGAGGGCCGAATCCGCCGAAGCGGGCCCGCGGCCCGGACGACGACACGAGGGAAGACAACACTCCAGATGCCGGACCGACGCCTCCGCGCGACTCCCAGCCTCCCGCCGTTCCCCACCCGCTCCTGCGCGAACGCCCCCGGCATCGGCGTCCCCGGCCTCCGGCGGGCGGGACGGACGTGACGGACATGACGCGCGCGGCAGCGGCGGTGACGGCGGCGGACCGCGGGACACCGGGCGGGGCCCGGAGGGCGACAGTGACGGCGGAACGGCCGGAACGCCGGAGCCGGGCGCGGACCGCGGGAACGCGGGCGGTGACCGGGACGGCGGTGACCGGCCTTCCCGCGGCCGCGCCGGCGAGCCCGACAACCCCTTCGCACCGCCGCCGGAGGGCCGCCCCGACCAGGAGTGGCGGCCCCGCGGCGGGCGCGGCGAGGGCCGGGGCGGCGGCGAGGACGGCGGCCGGCGCCCCTCCTGGGGCAGCTCCCGGTGGAGCAGCCGCCAGCCGGGCCGCCAGAGCGGCGGTTTCGGCGGCGGACGCCAGGACGGGCCGGGCCGCTCCGAGGGCCCGGGCGGTCCCGGCGAACTGCGCTGGGACCCGACGGATCCGAATCAGCGGCGCGCCCGGTACGCGATGGTCGCGGGCATGTGGGGGTTCATCCTCGCCCTGTTCAGCCTGCCGGAGATCGCCCTGCTGCTGGGCTCCCTCGCCCTGTACTGGGGCATCAGCTCCCTGCGGGGCAGGGCACAGCGCCCGGAGAGTTCGCCGTCCCGTACCGCGACCGCCCGCCCGGAGGACGTGTCGGGCGCACCGGACACCGCCGCCGGACCTGCCAAGTCCCCGTCGCAGAACGGCGGTTACGGGGCCAGGTCGCAGAAGAGCGCGGCGGTCAGCGGCCTGGTCACGGGCAGCCTCGCCCTTGCCGTCGTGGCGACGACCTACACCTTCCAGATCGTCTACCGCGACTACTACACCTGTGTGGACGATGCCCTGACCCGCTCGTCCCAGCAGCAGTGCGAGGAACTCCTCCCCGAGCGCCTCCGCCCCCTCCTCGGCGTCCCGGACTGATCCCGGGCACCAGCCCCGTCCCGGGCCTGTCCCGGGCCTCCCGAGGAGGCCCTCGCGCCTTCCGCCGGCACGGCGGTCCGGCCGGAGTCCCGGCCCGTCAGGCCGTGGCGGTGACGGCGTCCGGGCCCGTGCCGCGCCACCGGCTCCTCCGCAGCCACCAGCCGTGGAGCACGAGTGCGGTGGGCAGCCCCAACGCGCCCGTCCAGGCGGCTGCGGCCGCTCCGGTCCTCCAGGCGTCGGGACCGAGCCGGGCCAGCGCGCCGGTGCCCAGGGTGCCACCCGACACCGCCGCGATCAGCGTCATCGCGAGCCCGCAGACCACTGCACCGTAGAGGGCGGTCAACGGTGTCTGCCACCAGGCGGGGACGGGCCGCCCCGCCGCCCGTGCCCGGTACGCGGCGAGGGCCGCGCGCCGGCCGAGGGCGATCCCCGCCGCCACGGGGATCGCGCCCGCGGCCCAGGTCAGCGGGGAACCGGGGCCCTCTGCCGGGAGCGCGGCGAGGAGGGGGAAGCGCGGCAGCTCCGGGTAGCCCGTGGTGGCGAGGGCGGTGACGGTGCTCCCGGCACCGGCCGTGAAGCCGGGCCCCAGTCCGTAGGCCGCGGCCCAGACGGCGGCGTTGGGCACCAGGGCCAGGCAGAGCAGCAGGACGGCGGCCCGGCCGGGCACCGTTCCGTCGAGGCCGAGCAGCGCGTCCCGCGCCTCGGCGCCGTGCACGGCCAGGGAGCCGGCCGTGAGCAGCGCACCGCCGCCGAGGAGCATTCCGACCGCCAGAGCCGCCGCCCGGGGCCCGGCCCCCGCCTCCGGATAGCCGAACGGGGCGCGCACGGCGCGCGGCAGCCGGTGCAGAGCGGCGCGCACGCCGGCGGGCAGCCGCCGCTCGGCCAGGCCGCCGGAGGCCCAGGTGCCGCAGAGCACCGTCACGGCGCAGACGGCACCGAGCCGGGGCAGCACCTCGGCGGGCACGGCCCGCAGCGGCCCCTCGTCGGCGTACAGGGCGGCGCCGAGTCCGATGAGGAGGTAGCCGGCGCAGAGCCAGCCGAGTGCGCCGAACGCGCTGTACGCGGGCGGGTGCGGGGGCTCCTCGCTCTCCGGCGCCCCGTCGCGTGCCGCGTCCCGGTCACCGGCCGCCCCTCGGGGTCCGGCGAACTCCGTCCGTGCGATGCGCGCCGCCAGGGCCGCCTCCGCGAGCGCCGCGGATTCCGCCGCCTCCGCCTGCTCCGCCTCCTCGGTGGCCCGCCGCGCCGAGCGGAACAGCAGCCACACCGGCAACAGCCCGACCAGCAGCGGCGGCAGTCCCACGGGCGCCGTACCGCCGTCCGCCCCGGTGGCGCGGAGGAGTTCCACGCCGTGGCCGAGGAGCCAGAGGGCGGCCGCGGTCCGCAGCGCGCCCTCGGGTCCGGTGCCGGCGTCGGCCGAGACGATCCAGTGGGCGAGCACCACCACGGCGGGCACGCCCACCCCAGCCCGGCCGCGACCACGCCGCCCGCCACCCCGGCTCCGGCGGTGCGGAGGCGCTCGCCGCCCGGACGGGCGGGGCGGCGGAGTGGTCGCGGGCGGAGAGGGGCAGCAGGCCGGGGTCGGCGATCGGTCGGCTCACACGGCCATGCTGCCAAGCGGCATCCGGTATATCCGGTTAGCCGCAAATATTCGTTGTGTCGTGTGAGCGTCCGGCCTGATCGGACGATCCCGGGCACGGGGCGCCCGCGGCGGTTCCGGACATGCCACGGGGCGCCGGCTCCCGCCCGGAGGGGGAACCGGCGCCCCGGTGAAGGCCGGCCGCGCGGCCGTACAGCCGTGCGGCGGGCCGGAGATCAGCCGGCGAGGGCGGCGCGCGCCAGGCGGGCCGTCTCGGACGGGGTCTTGCCGACCTTCACGCCCGCGGCCTCCAGGGCCTCCTTCTTCGCCTGCGCGGTGCCGGAGGAGCCCGACACGATCGCGCCGGCGTGGCCCATGGTCTTGCCCTCGGGCGCGGTGAACCCGGCGACGTAGCCGA
Organism: Streptomyces sp. MNU89; assembly: GCF_020982505.1. NCBI lineage: Bacteria > Bacillati > Actinomycetota > Actinomycetes > Kitasatosporales > Streptomycetaceae > Streptomyces > Streptomyces sp. MNU89. The sequence continues at coordinate 2,908,042 of NZ_JAJKLL010000001.1, forward strand.
CGACCGGCTTGGTCACGTTCGCCTTGATGTACTCCGCGGCCCGCTCCTCGGCGTCGCCGCCGATCTCACCGATCATCACGATCAGGTCGGTGTCGGGGTCGGCCTCGAAGGCGGCCAGGGCGTCGATGTGCGTGGTGCCGATGACCGGGTCGCCACCGATGCCGACGGCCGAGGAGAACCCGAGGTCGCGCAGCTCGTACATCATCTGGTACGTCAGCGTGCCGGACTTCGAGACCAGGCCGATGCGGCCGGCGTTGGTGATGTCGGCCGGGATGATGCCGGCGTTCGACTGCCCGGGGGAGATGAGGCCCGGGCAGTTGGGGCCGACGATGCGGGTCTTGTGACCCCGGGCACCGGCGTGGGCCCAGAACGCGGCGGTGTCGTGCACCGCGATGCCCTCGGTGATGACGACGGCCAGGCCGATCTCGGCGTCGATCGCCTCGACGACCGCGTCCTTGGCGAACTTCGGCGGTACGAAGATGACCGTGACGTCCGCGCCGGTGGCCTCCATGGCCTCCTTGACGGAGCCGAAGACGGGCACCTCGGTGCCGTCGAAGTCGACCGTGGTGCCGGCCTTGCGCGGGTTCACGCCGCCGACGATGTTCGTACCCGAGGCAAGCATCCGCTTGGTGTGCTTCTGGCCCTCGGAGCCGGTCATCCCCTGGACGATGACCTTGCTTTCCTTGGTGAGGAAGATAGCCATGGTGTTGGTGACCCGTTCCCTTTACTTAGCAGCCAGCTCGGCGGCACGGTCGGCCGCACCGTCCATGGTGTCCACCTGCTGGACCAGCGGGTGGTTCGCGTCGGAGAGGATCTTGCGACCCAGCTCCGCGTTGTTGCCGTCGAGCCGCACGACCAGCGGCTTGTCGACCTCTTCGCCCTTGGACCTGAGCAGCTCCAGGGCCTGCACGATGCCGTTGGCGACCGCGTCGCAGGCGGTGATGCCGCCGAAGACGTTGACGAAGACGGACTTGACGGCCGGGTCGCCCAGGATGATCTCCAGACCGTTGGCCATCACCTCGGCGGAGGCGCCGCCGCCGATGTCGAGGAAGTTGGCGGGCTTGACGTTGTTGTGCGCCTCACCGGCGTACGCGACGACGTCCAGGGTGCTCATCACGAGACCGGCGCCGTTGCCGATGATGCCGACCTCGCCGTCGAGCTTGACGTAGTTGAGGCCCTTGGCCTTGGCGGCGGCCTCCAGCGGGTCGGCCGCGGCCTTGTCCTCCAGCGCCGCGTGGTCCGGCTGGCGGAAGTCGGCGTTGGCGTCCAGGGACACCTTGCCGTCCAGCGCCAGGACCTTGCCGTCGTCACCGGTCTTGGCCAGCGGGTTGACCTCGACGAGCAGGGCGTCCTCGGCGATGAACGCCTTCCACAGGGTCTGCAGGATCTCGGCGATCTGGTCCGCCACCTCGGCGGGGAACTTCGCCGCCTCGACGATCTCGCGGGCCTTCTGAGGGGTCACGCCCTCGTTGGCGTCCACCGGGACCTTGGCGAGGGCCTCGGGCTTGGTGGCCGCGACCTCCTCGATGTCCATGCCGCCCTCGACGGAGGCCATGGCCAGGAAGGTGCGGTTGGTGCGGTCCAGCAGGAAGGAGACGTAGTACTCCTCCTTGATCTCCGCGGTCTGGGCCAGCATCACCTTGTGGACCGTGTGGCCCTTGATGTCCATGCCCAGAATCTGGCCCGCCTTCTCGACCGCGTCGGCCGGGTCGGAGGCCAGCTTCACGCCGCCGGCCTTGCCGCGGCCACCGACCTTGACCTGCGCCTTGACGACCGCGCGGCCGCCGAGACGCTCGGTCACCTCGCGCGCCGCCTCAGGCGTGTCGATCACTTCACCGGCCAGCACCGGTACACCGTGCTTGGCGAAGAGGTCCCTCGCCTGATACTCGAACAGGTCCACGCGCGTCCGTCCCTTTGCGTCTCGATACCGCTGTCGTGGTGATTGCGGTGCGTTGTCTGCATGGGCGTGCCGCAGGGGCAGCGTGACGACGCGGTCACTGGGAGGCGCACACACTGGCCGGTACGCGGCATGTCCGTCCCGCAGGTTATCGCCGTCCGCGGGAGCGCCCTAAATCGCAGATCACATGTGCGCGGTGATTACAGTCACAGATCACGGGAGTGGCGGCGCGCCGTACCGGGGATATCCCCGGCATCGGTGACAGTGGCCTCGCCCGGGGCGGCTGCGCCGACCGGGCGGTGCCCGGCACCAGCGGTGGAGGCCGGTGCCGGGCGCCTCTCCCCGCTCCGGGCCTCACGCCTTCGCCTCCCTCCCTCCCTCTTCTCTCTCGCCTGCCCCGCCTATGCCGCCGGGTGCCCGGCCCGCCCCGGACCGGGCCCCACGGGCCCGTCGCGACCGGCGCCGCCGGAGGCTCCGGGGTGGGCGCCGCCGGCATCCGACGACCCCGCCGGCCTTCTCCCGCCGGGCCGTATACGGCTCTTTCAGCCCTTGTACAGATGCCGGTGGCCCCGCGACCCAAGGCCAAAGCGCCCATTTTTCGCCTTCCGGTACACAAACCGGCGCGCCGACACCCTCACCCTTTCGACTTAATCCGATTCCCGGAACATTGAATTCCGCCACGGCTTTGACCGCCCGTTCCCGTCCCGGCCCCGGAAAATGCCCTGATCCACTGCCGCGGCACGGCCGACGGAACGGTGCCATCCGCTTCACGGAAAGGCCGGAAACCGTCCTTGACCCTCACTTGACGGGGCACCCAGACTCCAAGTGGCACTCATGCACCAAGAGCCACAGGCAATTAACGCTTGGGCGCGCGGTACCGAAAATCGCGCGGGGTGTGCGTCGGGGGGACGGAGAACGTGCGCTTGCGTTCATGGACCGCACACAACTCCTTCATCCCTTCTTCTCATCTCTTGGTGCGCGAAGGGAATGGAGGGAATGCCGGTGCGAACGGCCCATCCCGGCGTATACATCGAGGAACTTCCCAGTAGCGTCCGCACCATCGGCGCGGTCACCACCTCGGTGACCGCCTTCGTCGGGCACACCCGCCGAGGGCCGCTCAACCAGCCGGTGCGGATCACCAGCTTCGCCGACTTCGAACGCCGCTTCGGGGGTCTCACCGCCCGCAGCGCGGTCGGCCACGCCGTCCACCAGTTCTTCGGCAACGGCGGCTCCGCCGCGGTGATCGTGCGCGTGGCCGCGTCCGGCTCCGGGGAGGAGGCCGAGGTCACGCTCGAGTCCACCGAGGACGGCAGCGCACGCCCGGTACTGCGGGTCACCGCCCGGGAGGCCGGCGTCTGGGGCTCCGGCCTGCGGGTGTCCGTCGACCACGACACCCGGCGCCCGGACGAGACCTTCAATCTGCGGGTCACCGACGCGAACGGCGAGGCCCGGGAGAGCCACACCGGTCTCTCCATGCACCCCGGCCACGGGCGTTACGTGGAGACCGTGGTGAACGAGGGCTCGGAGCTGGTGCGGGTCAGGGTCACCGGCGAGGGCCGGCCCGACCCCTCCGGCACGGTGTCGAAGCCGTTCGGGGCCGAACTGCCCGACCCGGCCGTCGAACTGACCGTCAAGATCGGCAAGACGGAGCGCAGCTTCACCCTGTACGACCCCGCGGTGGACGGCCCGGCCCCGGTGACCGTCACCGAACTCGCCCTGCTGCTGGAGCGGAAGCTGCGGGCGCTGCCCGACGCGCCCGGCAAGCGCGCCTTCGCCCGGGCCGAGGCCACGGCCTTCGGCGATCGGATCCAGGTCGTCGCCGGGTCCGCGGACCCCCGCGACACCGTCCGGTTCCTCGGCGAGTGCGCCAACGACCTGGGCCTGGAGGGCTCGGTCAACCCGCCCGTCTTCCCGCTCACCGGCGGCGCGGACGGCGATCCGCCCGGACCGCGGGACCTCATCGGCAGCGAGGACCTCAAGACGGGGCTGCACGCGCTGCGCGACGCCGACGACGTCAACCTGCTGTCCCTGCCCGAACTGGCGGCGTACGAGTCCACCGAGGACATGGTCACGGTGATCTCGGCGGCGGTGGCGCTCTGCGAGGAGCGGCGGATCTTCCTGCTGGCCGACGCCCCGGCGTCCTGGACCAGCGTGGACCGGGCGCGGGCCGGGCTGGCCGCGTTCGACCCCGTCCGCAGCGACTACGCGGCGCTGTACTTCCCGCAGGTGCGGCTGACCGACCCGCTCACCGGGCGGCTGCGCGCCTTCCCACCGTCCGGCGCCGTCGCCGGCGTCACCGCCCGTACGGACGGTGAGCGCGGGGTGTGGAAGGCGGCGGCGGGCACGGAGGCCCGGCTGGCCGGCGTGCGGTCGCTGACCGTGCGGATCACCGACCGGGAGAGCGGTCTTCTCAACCCGCTGGGCGTCAACTGCCTGCGCACCTTCCCGGTACTCGGCCCGCTGGTCTGGGGGGCCCGCACCCTGGAGGGCGCGGACGGCCTGGACAGCGACTGGAAGTACGTACCGGTGCGGCGGCTCGCCCTGCACATCGAGGAAAGCCTCCACCGCGGGCTGCAGTGGGTGGTCTTCGAGCCGAACAGCGAACAGCTCTGGCAGCAGATCCGGCTGGACGCCTCGTCGTTCCTGCACACCCTGTTCCGCCAGGGCGCGTTCAAGGGCCGCACCCCACGCGAGGCGTACTACGTGAAATGCGATGCGGACACCACCACCGAGCAGGACATCGCGCAGGGCGTGGTGAACGTCGTGGTGGGATTCGCGCCGGTCAGGCCCGCGGAGTTCGTGGTCGTCAAGATCCAGCAGATCGCCGGACAGTTCGAGATTTAGGAATCCGATGGCCGAGTTTCAGATCAACGCCCATCGCTTCGACCCGTACAAGAATTTCAAGTTCCTCGTTCTCTGGGGCGGGCGTACGGTCGCGGGCATCAGCAAAATCAGCCCGCTGAAGCGCACCACCGAAGTGGTCAAGCACCGCAATGGCGGCGACCCCAGCACTCCGCGCAAATCGCCCGGGCGTTCCGAATTCGAGGGTGTGACGCTCGAACGCGGTGTCACCCACGATCCGGAATTCGACCGCTGGGCCAACAAGGTCTGGCAGGTCGGGGCCGGGCTGGGTGCCGAGGTGTCGCTCGCCGACTTCCGCCGGGACATCGTGATCCAGGTCCTCAACGAGGCCGGGCAGGTGGCCGTCTCGCACAAGCTCTACCGGGCCTGGCCCAGCGAGTACCAGGTACTGGGCGAGCTGGACGCCAACGCCAACGCCGTCGCGATCCAGAGCCTCAAGCTGGAGTGCGAGGGCTGGGAGCGGGACTACGAGGTTCCGGAGCCGACGGAGCCGTCCTTCACCAACCCGGTCTGAGCGCCGGGCCCGCGTGATGGAGACGACGGCGCCGGCGGAATCCCCGCGGTCCGGGACGGTGCACCCGCCCGGGACCGCGGAGCTGCTGGCCGTGTGGGAGGCGGGGCTCGCGCAGCACGGCCCCGGGCGGGCCCTGCTGCTGCACCGCACGGCCCGCCCGGGGACCGGCACCGGCGAACTGCTGGCGATGCCGGTCGGCGAGCGGGAGACGGATCTGTTCGCGCTGCGGAGCGCGCTCTTCGGCGAGCGGATGGAGGTGCGGATCGAGTGCCGTGCCTGCGGTACGGCGATGGAGTTCGACCTCGACGCCGGGCGGTTGCCCGGTGAAACGCCCCGGCCCGGGGGCCCGTTGCGGGTCGCGGAGGACGGCTGGGTGGTCGAGTTCCGGCTGCCCACGGTCGCCGATCTCGCGGCGGTGGCCCGGGCGGCGGCGGATGGCCGGGCGGGGACGGACGGCGGAGCGGAGGCCGGGCCCGGGTCCCGTACCGGCTCCGGGCCGGGGCCGGATCCGGGTTCCGGTGGGGAGGGCGGCGCGGGTGGTGCCTCCGACGGTTCCACCGCTGCCCCCGGTTCCGCCGATTCCGCCGGCCCCGCCGCTGCCCCCGTTTCCGCCGATTCCGCCGGCCCCGCCGCGCAGGCCCGGCGGATGCTGCTGGCCCGCTGCACCGTCTCCGCGGTACGGAACGGCGAGCCGGTCCCCGGGGACCGGCTGCCCGACGCCCTGCCCGAGCGGGTACGGCGGCGGATCGCCGAGGCCGCCGAGTGCGCCGACCCGGCCGCCGAGGTGACGCTCCACGTCACCTGCCCCGAGTGCGGCGAGGCCACCCCGGCCGAGCTGGACATCGCCTCCCACCTCTGGACCGAACTCGACTCCTGGGCGCGGGACCTGCTGCTCGACGTCCACCTGCTCGCCACCGCCTACGGCTGGAGCGAGCCGGAGATCCTGGCGCTGAGTCCGCTGCGGCGCCGCTACTACCTGGAGCTGTGCGCAGATGGCTGACCCCGACTACTTCGACCGGCTGCTGGCCCGGCACACCCCCGTACGGGCGGTGACCGGCGCCGCCGCCCCGGCGCGGGTGCGGCCCCGGCTGCCCGGCCCGTTCGAGCGGGTCGAGTCGCTGCGTCCGGCGGGCCCCGGGCAGGACGAGGACGGATTCCTCTCCGCGCCCCCGCCCCCGGCCGCCCGCGGGGTGGTCGAGACGGTCCGGCGGGAGCGCGAGGTCCGGACCGACCGGCACACCGTCGTCCGCTCCGAGGTGCCCCGCGGCGAGCCCGGGCCGCCGGTCACCGCGCGGCCCGCGGCGCCGCTGCTGCGGCCCGCCGCGCCGCTCGCACCCGGTCCCCGCCCGGCGGGGCGGGAGGCTCCGCGGCGGGAACGGCGGGCCGCGGCCGCCGCGGCCGCCCCGGCGTGCCGGAACCCATGGTCGCGGCGGCCGCGCCCCACCCCGGGCGTGGTCGCCGCTCCCCGGCCGCCGTACCGCCGCGCCCGCGCGAGGCGGACACGGCCGCGGCCCGGGAAGCCGCCCGCTCCGGTGCCGGACGGCGCCGGGGACGGGGCGCGGAGCAGGTCGTGCACGTGGAGATCGGCCGGCTGGAGGTCAGCGCCGCGGGCGCGGCCCGTCCCGGCGAGCGGGCGGGCGGCGGTTCCGGCCGTACGGGCCGGCCCGCGCCGGCGCTGAGCCTGGAGGACTACCTGACGCGCGGCGGACGGAGGAGCTGAGGCATGAGCAACGCACTCGCCATCGCGACGGTCACCCAGGCGCTGGCCCACCTGATCGCGAACAACCTGACGCCGGAGTTCAACGAGGCGGTCCGCGTCGAGCCCCGCAAGCCCCCGGCCGAGCCGCCGCCCGACCCGCTCATCACGGTGTTCTGCTACCAGGTGACGCCGAACGCCTCGATGCGGGGCAACGACCTGCCGACCCGGGCCGCCGACGGCACCCTCGTCCAGCGGGCCGCGGCCGCGCTCGATCTGCACTATCTGATCAGCGCCTACGGGGAGGAGGCCGAGCTGGTCGGGCAGCGGCTCATCGGATGCGTGGTGCGCACGCTGCACGAGATCCCGGTGCTGCCGCGCGACGTGATCACGCAGGCCGCCGAGCGTCCGCATCTGGCGGGCAGCGATCTGGCCGACGCCGTGCAGAAGGTCCGCTTCACCCCGGCCCAGATGGACATCGACGAGACCTCCAAGCTCTGGGGAATGCTCCACCAGACGCCGTACTCGCTGTCGGTGGCCTACCAGGCGTCACTGGTGCTGATCGAGGGCCGTGAACTGCCCGTCCAGGCGCCGCCGGTGGAGCGGCACACGGTACGGGCGCTGCCCTTCGGCGCCCCGGGCGCCCCGGTGCCGCCGGGGGGCGGCACGGATCCGGCGGACGGCACGGCGTGGGCCGGGGACCCGGCGCGAGCCGGGGGCCGGGCGCCGGTCGGCGGTGGCGCGTCGCGCGCGGGGCGGAACCCCGTCGCGGCTGCGGCCTCTTCCCCGCCCGGCCCCGGACGGCGTCCGCCGCCGCGACGGCCTCCGCGGCCTCCGCTCCGGCGGCGGCCGGTGCCTCCGCCCGGCGGACCACGGCCCGGGCCGGCCGCCCCGGAGCCGTGTCACCGGCGGCACGGACCAGGCCCGAGGAGCCCGCGCCCGCCACCACGGCACCGGCGCGCAAGTCCCGTGTCACGGGCGCGTCCCCGGCCCCCGTGCCCGGCACGGGCCGCAGCACCGCCGCCGCGCCCACCGGCACAGCAGATGCCGGGGGACCGGCAGGCCCGGCGAGCCCGGCGGGCACGACCGTCAGGAACGACACCACCGGTCCCGGAAGCGGCGGCGCCGACGGCGCCCCCGGCGCGGCCGGCGAGCAGCGGGAGGGCTGAGGCGCGGTGGCGGGAACAGGCGAGGGCGGGATGGCGTCCGGCGGGATCGGGCCGGCCGCCGCGTCCGGGTACACGGACGGTCCGGCGCTGGCCGCTGCCGTGCGGTCGGTCCTGGCGCGCCTCGACGCCCACGCCGCCCGCGCCCGGACGTCCACCCGGCCGGAGACCGGCCGACCCGGCACCGCCGGCCCGGCCTCCCGGTCCGGCGCCCGAGCCCGTCCCCGGCGCGCGTCCGGAAGCGTCCGGGACGGAGCCCCACCCGGCTCCCGCCCACGCCGACGCCCGGGCCCGGGCACCGGACCGGCCCGGCCCGGGGAGCGGCCGCCCGCCGGCTCCGGACCGGGGACTCCGGAGCGGTCCGCGTCCGGCGGACCCGCCACCCTCGACACCCTCGTGGCCTGCTTCGGCCTCAGCTCCTTCGAACGCGATGTCCTGCTGCTCGCCGCGGCCGCCGAGCTGGAGCCGACCACCGCCTCCCGCTGCGCCGCCGCGAGCGGGGACCCCGAGCGCCCGTACCCGACGTTCTCCCTCGCCCTGGCCGCGCTGACCGAGCCGCACTGGAGCGCCCTCACCCCCGTGGCCCCGCTGCGCCGCTGGCGGCTGATCGAGCTGGACGACGAGACCCGGCTGACCACGTCCCGTCTCCGTCCGGACGAGCGCATCCTGCACTTCCTCCTCGGCTCGCCGTACCTGGACGCCCGGCTGCACGGCCTGCTGCGGCGGGTGCCGCTCCCGGCCGGCCTCCCGCCGTCGTACGAGGCCGCGGCGCGGCGGATCGCCACCGGCTGGGCGGAGTCCGGACCGGGTGTGCCGCCGCGCGTGGAGCTGGTCGGCGGCGACCGGCACACCCGGGAGGAGATCGCCGCGTCCGCCGCCCGCCGCAGCGGACTCGGGCTCTACACGATGGCCGCCGAGGACCTGCCGTCCGGTCCAGCCGAGCGCGACCGTCTCTCCCGGCTCTGGCAGCGCGAGGCGATCCTGCTGCCCGCCGCGCTGCTGCTGGAGAGCGGCGAGCTGGACCGCGAACAGGCCGCGGCGGCCGACGCGTTCATCGCGGGCGCCGCCGTGCCGCTGGTCGTCGCCAGTACGGACGCCCGGCCCGCCACGCACGCGACACGCGGCGAACGGATCACCGTCCCGGAGCTCGGCGACGAGGAGCAACTGCGGCTGTGGACCGAGGCGTTCAGCGGTGTGCCGGGGGTCGGCGAGGAACAGCTGCGGCAACTCGTCGCACAGTTCTCGCTGCCGCCGCACGTCGTGCGGTCGGCCGCGGCGACCGTGCGCCGCGGCCTCGCCGGCGGGGAGGCCGCCGCCTCCGGCGCGCAGGGGCTCGCCTGGGCGGCCGGGCTGACCGAGGCCCGGATGGGCCTGGACGAGCTGGGCCGCCGGATCGAACCGGAGGCCGGCTGGGACGATCTGGTGCTGCACGAGCGCCAGCTGCGCATCCTGCGGGAGATCGTGGCGCACGTACGGCAGCGCGGCACCGTCCACCAGGAGTGGGGCTTCGCGCGGACGCTGCGCAGGGGCCTCGGCGTCACCGCGCTCTTCGCGGGCGGCTCGGGCACCGGCAAGACCCTCGCGGCCGAGGTGATGGCCAAGGAGCTGGGCCTCGACCTCTTCGTCATCGACCTCTCGCAGGTGGTGTCGAAATACATCGGCGAGACCGAGAAGAACCTGCGCAAGGTGTTCGACGCGGCGGAGCGCGGCGGGGCCCTGCTGCTGTTCGACGAGGCCGACGCCCTGTTCGGCAAGCGCAGCGAGGTCAAGGACAGCCACGACCGGTACGCGAATCTGGAGGTCAGCTATCTGCTGATGCGGATGGAGGCCTACCGGGGCCTGGCGATCCTCACCACGAACATGAAGAAGGCCCTGGACACGGCCTTCATGCGGCGCATCCGCTTCGTCGTCGACTTCCCGTTCCCGGGAGAGAGCGAACGGGCCGAGATCTGGCGCCGGGTGCTCCCCGCGCAGGCGCCGGTCAAGGACCTCGAACCGGAGCGGCTGGCGCAGCTCACCGTGACGGGCGGCTCCATCCGCAACATCGCGCTGGCGGGCGCCTTCCTCGCGGCGGAGGAGGGCGAGTCGCTCCGGATGCGGCACATGCTGGCCGCCGCCCGCACCGAGTACCTGAAGCTGGAACGCTCCCTGACGCCCTCGGAGGTCCGCGGATGGATCTGAACGGGACACGTCGGAACGAGACGGGACGGAACGCGGCGGGGCGGACGACGGGGGCGCCGCACGACGGGGCGCCGCGCGGCGGGATGCCACCGGAGGGGGCACTGCGGGACGGGACACCGCCGTCCGCCGGGCCGGAGCGGACGCGGCCGCCCCGGGAGGTCCGGGTCGAGATCGGCGAACTGGTGCTCGACGGCTTCGACGCCCGTATCGACACCGACCGGGTGACGGCCGCCTTCCGCGCCGAACTCACCCGGCTCGTACGGGAACAGGGCGTGCCCCTGGCGGCTGGCGGCCGGGACCTGGCGGTGGAGACCCTGGCCGGGCTGCCGCCGCTGCCGCGCACCGCCTCACCCGCCCGGCTGGGCGAGGCCCTGGCGCGCGCGGTGCACGCGGGGCTGTCGGGGGACGGCGCGCCGGACGCACCCGGCGGCCCGGGGCGGCGGCCGGACGCCACGGGACGGGGGCGCACATGAGTTCGCACGCCTCACAGGACTCCAGCGCGGAGGCGGCGCGGAACGCCAAGCGCCGCAAGCGCACGGAGCGTTCGGCGAAGAACACCGCGCCGGAGCCCAAGGACATCGTCAGCGGTGCCGGGCAGCCGCTCGACCTGAGCGTGCGCCGGGAGCTGGAGGAGCGGCTCGGCCACGACTTCAGCCGCGTACGCCTGCACACCGACCGGGACGCGGACGTCCTCACCGGACTGATGGGCGCGGACGCGGTCGCCGTCGGCCAGGACATCTTCTTCCGGGAGGGCGCCTACCACCCGGGCACGGCGGAGGGGCAGCGCCTCCTCGCCCACGAGCTGCTGCACACCGTGCAGAACCCGGACGGCCTCGGCGCCCTGCGCGCCGGCCGCGACCTGGGCGCGGTGAGCCTGCCGGAGCAGACGGTCGAACGCGAGGCGGAGTCGGCGGCGCGGGCCGCGATGGGCGCCTCCGTGCGGGCGGCGGCCGATGCCGACACCGGCGCGGTCACGGGCACCGGCACGACGGCCGGGGTGGAGCCGGGCCGGGCCACCCCCGGCTGGCTCCGCTACGCCACCGTCGACGCCGACCGGCGCCGCATGGAACTCATCGACCCGGCGACGCTGACGGACCGGGTGGCGAACGGCCTTCTCCGCTCACTGCGCGGCGACCCGGCGGACCGCTCCAAGCGCGTACGGCTGCAACTGGCGCAGATGTCGGACAACCTGCGGGACGCCGTCCTGGACCGGCTCGAACGGCGTCTGCTCAGCCCGGAGTTCGACCGGATCGCCGAGCTGGTGGAGGAGACCGCGGAGAGCGGCCCGCTCGAGCGGGGCGCGCTGGACGCACCCGAGGCCGTCCCCGACCCCGCCGAGCTGCTCGCGGACGATCGGGAGCGCGAACGGGAACGGGCGGAAACCGAACGGGAGAACGGTCACCGTACGGAGCCGCCGGAGGAGGAGCGGCAGACCCCGGACGGGACACCCGTCAACCGCGACGGGGAGACCGCCGGGCCCGAGGACGGCACCGGGACGCCGCACGAGGAGACGGACCCGGGCGGGGAGACGGAGCGGCCGCCGGAGGAGCCCCGGGAGGAGGAGCGGCCCGAGCCGCCCGTCCGGCAGCCCCGGCAGCCGGAGCAGCCGCGTCCGGAGCCATGGCGCCCGCGGCCGGCCCCGGCCGGGAGCGGGAGTGGCGGTGCCCGCTCCGGCGGCGGCACGGCGGGCCGGCCGTCCGGGGGCGGCACGTCCACGGGTGGCAGCCGGGCTCCGTCCCCGTCCGCGAGCGCGCCGTCGCAGGCCCGCCCGTCCGGCGGCGGTGGCGGTGCCGCCGAGGAAGGCGGCGGGCAGGCCGGGCTGAGCGGTGCCCGCGCGCCGTCCAAGGAGGAGTCCGCCGCGAAGAACCGGCCGGGAGCCGTCGAACCGCTCGTCGCCGGACAGCAGGTGCCCCAGCGGGACAAGAAGGAGCAGGACGGGCGGGAGCCCGGCACGGAGTCCGCCGAGCAGGCGACGACGGAAGAACAGCCGGAGAACCTCAGCCGCCTGGACGGCATGCGGTTCCAGGACCGCGCGGGCGGCCCCGCGCCCCGTGCGGAGGAGGAGCCCGCCCGCGCCCCGGACGCCGCGGAGACAGCGGAACCCGGCCCCCTGGAGGACCCGGACAGCGCCTGGAACACCGAGCTCAAGCCGGAGGACTTCCTCCCCGCCACCGACCTCGATGTCTCCGGGGTGCCCACGGCCGACCAGCTCGTGCCGGGGCAGACCGGGACGCCGCCGGCGCCCTCCTTCCCCGATCCGCCGCCGACCAGGGCCGAGGAGGTCCGGAAACGGCGCGAGGAGGAGGACGCGGCCGAGGCGGAGGCCGAGGAGCGGGCCGCGGCCCCGGTGACCGAGGGCACGGAGGACGCGGCGGCCGACGGCGCCGGCGGCCGGGGGCGCGGGGGCGAGTCCGGCCCGCCCGGAGGCCCCGGCGGTTTCTCGGCCGCCGTCACGGCGCCGTCCCGGGACCGGGAGTCGGAGCGCTCCGGCGGGGTCGAACCCCTGGCCGTGCGGACCGCGGCGGAGACGGAGCGGGAGCACGAGGCCGCCCGGACCGCCGGGGAGCAGCAGGAGAAGGACACCGCCGGAGCGGGCGCTGCCGGTGCCGGAACGGTCACGGCGGAGGCGCCGGCCGACAGCCCCGGAGTCGGAGGCCCCGGCTCGCCGAACGCGGCGACGCAGCGGACGGGCCCGCAGTCGGCGGCGGCGCGGCCTCCACGCCCCCGCCGCCCGCACCGGCGGTGGACACCTCGGACGCGTCACGGCAGAACAGCGGCGCCCCACCCCGGGCCGGAGCCCCGGTCCCCGCCCGGCGGGACGCCCGAACCGTCCCCGGCGCCTCGCCGGACCGGGACGCCCCGGCACGGGCGGTAGCGGCGGAACGGGCGGCACGGACGCCACGGGCGGCGGCCCGGACGGCGGGGGCGCCGCCTCGGCACCCGTCCGGCAGGAGTCCCCGGCCCGTGCCCCGGCGGCGCCCGCACGGTCCGGGTCCGCGCCGTCGTCCGGCGGCAGGGCCGGCCGTACCCGCGGCGGTGGCGGCGGTACGCGCAGCGCCGGGGGGTGGTGGCGGGGGCGGTGGCGCACGGCCCGCGGGCGGCGGCGCGGGCCCCCGGCAGGAGGCGGCCGCGCCGAACCTCTCCGGGGTGAGCCCGGAGGCCGGACTGGCCACGGCGGCGAAGCTCAAGCCGCACCGGGCACTCGAGGCGCTGGGCGGCGTCAGCCAGGCCGTCGACCAGACCGTCGGCGACGAGCACAAGACCCTGCAGTCCGCACCGCCCACGATGGAACGGCCCGCGGGCGCGCCGCAGACCCTGCGGGGCAAACCGGCGACGTCCGCCCCGGGGCAGTACTCCGGCGACCCGGCCGCCAAGGTGGACGCCCCCGAGGAGAAGAAGGCGAAGGTCGAGGGCGACAAGACCCCGGAGGGCGAGATCCCGGGCGCCGACATCCCGGAGCCGAGCCCGGTGGACCTGGGCCTGGCGGCGGGCGCCAAGTTCGTCGCGGGCGCCGTCAACACGGTCGGCGGCTGGTTCGGCGCGGACGGCGACATCATCGACACCGACGCCCTCGTCGGCAAGATCATGGGGATGCCCACCGAGGACGAGATGCTCAAGAACGCCACGGTGGGCACACCGGACGGCGTCGACCTCCAGGGCGAGACCGGCGGACGGGCCGGCGAACAGGACGGCGAACTCGACAGCAAGGGCCGGCAGCTCCACTCCTCCGGCCGGGAGGACTCCGAACGCCCGCTCGGCGAGGACCAGATCTACCCGGACGTGCCCCGGGAGAAGCTGACCGCCAAGGTGCCCGGCGGCAAGGGCGGAGGCGGCGGCACGGGCCCCGGGGCGGGCACCGGCGCCATCCCGCCGGAGGCCGTCTCAGCGGTGGCGGAGCACGAGCGCGGCCCGCAGCTGCAGAGCGCGTTCGCGGACGGCCGGCAGGACATCTCCGCCAAGCGCCGCACCAAGGACGAGGACTTCCGCTCCTCCCGGGACGACCACCGGCGGAAAGTCCGGACCGAGATCGACACCAACTCCCGCACGCAGGCCGACGAGCGCCGGAAGACGAAGACCGAGGTGGCCGAGTCCCGCGCCCGCTGGCGCGAGGAGCAGGACGGCGAACTCGACGGTCTCGGCACCAAGAAGAGCGCCAGACTCACGAAGATCCGCCAGGACGTCAAGGACAAGGAGGAGAAGACCGACAAGGACGTCGGCGAACGGCAGGACAAGGACGAGAAGGAGATCGGGAAGAAGCAGGAGAAGGCCGAGGACGACGCCGAGAAGAAGCGGGACGACGCCAAGAACGACTCCGGCAACTGGATCTCCAAGGCGTTCGACTGGATCCGGGAGCAGTTCGTCAAGCTCCGGGACGCCATCGTCGGCTTCTTCCGGGCGGCCCGCGACGCCGTCCGCAATCTGATCAAGGACTTCAAGGGCACGGTCCTCCGCTGGATCGAGGAGGCCCGGAAGTGGATCGTCGAGAAGTTCCGCGAGTTCGTCGACGCGCTGATCGAGCTCGGCAAGGCCCTGCTCACCGCCCTGATCGAGATCGCCACCCGGATCCGCGACCTCATCATCCGCATCCGGGACGCGGCCATCGCCCTCGTCAACGAACTGGCGCGCAAGCTGCGGCAGATGGTCACCGACCTGCTGAACGCGCTCGGCCGCCTGCTGAACGGCATCCTCGAAGCCCTGCGCAAGGGGCTGGAGACGGCGGTGAAGGCCGTCATGACCGCGGTCAAGGGCATCATGGACTTCGCCCTGGGCCTGCTCAACGCCCTGGGCGAGTGGGCGATGATCGCGGCCGACATCATCACCGACCCGGGCGGCTGGCTGAGCAACGCCAAGGCCTCGGCGGAGGACGGCGCGAAGAACCACCTGTTCCGCGAGGTCACCTCGGCGATCAAGGAATGGTTCAACGCGAAGATCCAGGAGATCCTGGGTCTGCCGACGGCGATCTTCCAGGCCCTGCTCAACGGCGGCATCACCGTCCAGCAGATGGTCAAGGAGGCATGGGAGGCGGCGCTTCCCCAACTCCCCATCATCATCGGCGAGATCGTCGTCACGAAGGTCATCGCCAAACTGATCCCGGGCGCCGGATGGGTGCTCGCCATCATCGACGCGCTGAAGGCGGCGTGGGGCGCGCTGAGCGAGATTCTCAACGCCCTGGGCGCCTTCATGAACTTCCTGAAGGCGGTCAAGGGCGGCGGCGCGGGCCTCCTCTTCGCCAAGGCGGTGGCGTCCGGCGTCGTCGCCCTCCTCGAACTCGCCTACGAGTTCCTGCTCAGCGGCATCGGCAAGTACGTCAGCAAGGTCGGCGACAAGTTCAAGGGCATCGCGGCCAACCTGAAGAAGGGCCCCAAGGGCGAGAAGCCCGGCGGCAAGGACCAGACGGGCCCGAAGGACCAGGACCGCCCGAGGGAACCCGCGACGACGGCCGCACCACGCCCGGCCGGCGCGGACCGGCCGGCGGGCACGGACCGCCCGGCCACCGGCGACCGGCCGACGGGCACGGACCGCGACCGCCCCTCCGGTACGGACCGCGACCGCCCGGCCCGTCCCGGCGACCGCCGCCCCACCCCGGACCGGAACCGCCCGGCGGGCACCACCCGCCCAACAGCCCCGGGCCGCCCGCCCGCCCGCCCGGGCCAGGACCGCCCAGCACGCCCGACGAGGCCCGCCCCACCCCGGACGGCCCGGGCGGCCACCCCGCCCGCAGCGCCCGGACACCCCGACCCGCCCGCGCGCCCGGGCCCCGACCGCCCCGGCGACCGCCGCCCCGACAACACTCGCCCGGACTCCCGCCGCCCGGACGACCGGGACCGCGACAGGGACCGCCGCCCCGACGACCGCACCCCGGACTCCCGCCGCCCCGACCGCGACCGGGACACAGACAGGACTCGGGACCGCGACCGTCCGCGCCGCCCCGCATCGGACCGCCGCGACGATCGCGACAGGCGGCAGGAGGAACGCCGGAAGCAGCGCGACGACCGCCGTAAGAAGGAGAGCTCCGAGGAATCGAAGCAGGATCGCCTGAAAAGGATCGTTGCCCGTATCAGGCCGAAGCTTGACGGAATCCTGGGGAGGGGTGTTCCGCAACCGGTGCTGCGAGGCGCACTCGCCACCATGCGGGCTTGGTACCGGCTCACGGGCCTTGAGATATCCAGCGATGCGGAGCAGTTCGGTTTCACGGCATCCCTGAATCCGTCACTCAAATTTGGCGAAGCCTACTGGGACAAATTCAGTCGGGTGGCAGCAGATGGCATCCGCCGATTCACCGAAAACGCAGACCGCACAAGGCAGTTCTCCGAATCGGAGCAAAATGTCAATGCCGAGCGGTACGGGGAAGCAGAGTTGGGTCACCATATGCGTGACCTTCCACGAGACCAGAGAAGGGCTGCCCTCGAATATTCGGAGTACGGATGGGTTTACAATGAAATCCTCCGCGCCGTTGACGATCCGGAAGAATTGCTGGAAAGTTGGCGCGATCCGGTAATGTATCCCGGCCCACGGGTCACGCTGCAACGGATCCTGGGTACCACTGGTACGGGGCGGCACGGACGCTACACCCCGGAAGACATCGCCGCAGCACTGAGCCGTCCTGGCTTGGTGGATGTCGACGAGGGAAAACTCAGGGGGATCCTGGACGTTGGATCCCCGGGTGACACCCCGGAGCAGGTCCGGAGCAAACAGCTTCGCACGATCGCACGCTGGATGAAGAAATACGCAAGCCCCCGGGAACGTCTCACCCTCTCATTCGGTGGCACCTATCCGACCCCCGAGGATTTCCTCGAACGCAACGTCCTCATCGATGAGGCCACAAGATCCCATCGGCTACCCGAAGGACTGGAAGTGCACCGGTCGTTGCGGAACGTCAACTTCATGGAGGGATACAGCCCATTGGGCCTGGACCGGCTCATCGGCACGACCCAGCGCGAACCGGGCTTCATGTCGACCTCGGTAGGAGGCGAATCGACTTTCGCCAGCCAACCGTTCAGATTGCGGATCAACGTACCGGAAGGTTCCCCGGCTCTCTGGCTGGGCAGGACCAGCAAGTACCCTCACCAACGGGAACTTCTACTTCCCAGCAATACGGAGTACCGGATCCTCGATGTTATTCCGCACGGCCGGAACGGGCCATGGACCATCATCGCCGAGGTTGTGAGTCCCATGCCCTAGACCACCGTGTGGCCGCGCCATAAGTAACGCTGTACCAATCCGAGGAGCAGAGATGCCCAGCCATCCGGCAGAACCACCCATGGGACGGCCCACCGAATTCGGTGATCTGAGCCCGTTCACGCTGGAACGCCACGAGTACTTGAGCGTGACCAAGAATCCCGTGCGCTGTCTGCCGGTCACGCTCCACGGCCAACTGGTCGGATACCTATGGGCGTCCGAATCCGATACGGAGGACGCAGCCGCCTTCTACGCCCGGCGCGGAACAGGAGCCGCTGGTTTCAATGCCGGCGGTGTTTGGCGCGGCCGGCTGAAACTGTCGAAAGAGAAAGGAATGTCGCCGCTGACGGCTGTCCGTGAATGGGTGGGAAAGCCTGAGCACCCAACGGGCGGTGCGATTTCCGCGGGTTCCCGGGAACAGACGCTGCCGAACTCGCAAGCGGTTCAGGAACTGGCCGGCCGACGCCCGCAATAACAGGAGGCGAACATGACCCGCTACGCGGACATTCCCAAGCCCATCCGTTCCGGCATCGTCATCGTCGACCCCGAGCGCGGCACCCCGCAGCGCATCATCGTGCTGCAGTTCAACCCCGACAGCCTGGAGCGCTCCATCGCGCCGCAGGCCGCCGGAGGAACCGGTGATGCCGGCGGCGGAGGCAGTGGAGGGGATCGCAACGAGGCCCTCCGCCTCAAGGGGCCGGCGGAGGAGACCTGGAAGTTCACCGCCGAGATCGACGCGACCGACCAGTTCGAGATCGCGGCGCCGGACGGCATTCACCCGCAGCTCGCCACGCTGGAAATGCTGGTGCAGCCGACCACCGCACAACTGCGGGAGAACGCGCGCCTGTCGAAGAAGGGCACCATCGAGATCAGTCCGATCGAGATGCCGCTGACCCTCTTCACCTGGGGCAGCAAGCGCGTGATGCCCGTCCGGCTGACGGAACTCTCCGTCACCGAGTCGGCGTTCGACATCAATCTCAATCCGATACGGGCCGCGCTCAGCATCGGGATGAAGGTGCTCACGGTCAGCGATCTGCCGGCCGGGCACCGCGGGGCCGAGCTCTATCTCGCGCATCTGGCGCAGAAGGAGCGGCTGGCCGGGACCGTCCGGTCCGGTTCGCTCGGTTCCCTCGGCCTCACCGGGGCCGACATCGGCATGGGGGCGCGGACGGCCGGTACCCGCGCGGGCAGTGGTCCGGGGAGGGCGTGACACCATGATCGAGCCGTACGACAGCGCACTGGACGCGATCCCCGGATCGCATCCCTATCCGCGCGGCAGCCGGTACCACGATGCCGGGATCGGGACGTACTGCTTCCCCGACGGCACCGAAGTCCGGTACACCAAGCGCCGGTTACTCCCCCCGCTTCCCGAGGACGACCGCAGCGGCACCGGCGCACCCGGCGACGGCGACACCGCCACCCACACCGTCAGCGCCGGCGAACGCCCCGACCAGCTCGCCCAGCGCTACTTCGGCGATCCGGGCCAGTGGTGGCGGATCGCCGACGCCAACCCCGTCCTCGATCCCCGCGAGCTGACCGCCGAGCCGGGGCAGGAGATCGCGATCCCGCTGCCCGGCGCCTTCACCACCCCGGGAAGCGGCGCTCCCGGAAGCGGCTCGGCGGGAGGCGGCGGTCGTGGCTGACGAAGATCCGGTCGGCGGCGGCCCGGTCCATCTCACCCTGCACATGGGGCCGAAGCTGGTCCGCCCGGTGCCGTACGAGGTGTCGGAGGCCCTGCTCTCCGTGCAGATCACCAGTACGGCGGGCGAACGCAGCGGTTTCCAGATCGCGTTCGACCTCACCAAGCGCGGCGCGATCAGCCGGCGGCTGCTTCCCGACGGTTACTTCGACCCGCGCACCCGGGTCATCGTCACCGCCTCGGTGCGCGGCACCCCGCGGGTCCTGCTCGACGGGCTGATCGTCCGGCAGGAGGTCGGGGCCAGCAACCAGTTGGGGCAGACGACCCTCACCGTCACCGGCGAGGACCTGAGCCTCCTCATGGACCTGGAGGAGCGCACCGAGCGCTACCCCAACCTTGCGCCCTCGGCCCGCGCCGCCCGCATCCTGCGCGGCTACGAGGACTACGGCATCCAGCCGTACGTCGTCCGGGAGCAGATCGAGCAGCCGCCGCGCGCCCAGCTCCGCGTCGAGTACCAGACCGGCACCGATCTGGCGTACCTCAACGAACTGGCCCAGGCCAACGGTTACGTCTTCTCTCTCGAACCCGGTCCGGCACCCGGCTACTCCACGGCCTACTTCGGCCCGCAGAAGCGGGTCGGTCAGCGGCAGCACGCGCTCAACGTCAACATGGACGTCAACTCCACGGTGGACCAGCTCACCTTCGCCTATGACGGCACCGCCCGCGAGGAGCCGCAGGCGCGGGTGCTGGACCCGGTGACCCGGCGGGCGCCGCTGCTCCCCCAGCCCGACATCAGCCCGCTGCGCCCGCCGCTGGGCCGGCGGCCCAGTCCGGCGCTGAAGCGCCGCAAGCTGACCGGCACCGCCAAGTTCAGCCCGGAGCAGGCCCGCGCCGAGACCCTGGCGCGCGCCGCGACCTCCGCCGACGCGGTGTCCGGCTCGGGGCAGCTCGACGTCAACCGGCACGGCTACATCCTCCGGCCGCGGGAGCTGGTCGGGGTGCGGGGCGCCGGGGTGACGTACGACGGCGACTACTACGTCACCAGCGTGACCCACAACCTCCGGCCCGGCTCGTACCAGCAGAACTTCACGCTCTCGCGGGAGGGGCTGGTCGCGCTGAGCGACACCGTCCGACCGTGAACGTGCCCGGCGACAGGGCAGCCACAGACACGGCAGCCACAGACATCTGGAGAAGCACACGATGGCGCCAGCAGCAGGACCAGGACCCGCCAACCGCTACCTCGGCAAGTTCCGCGGCCGCGTGGTGGACAACGACGATCCGTTGCGGATCGGCCGGATCACGGCGCTCGTGCCGGACGTGCTCGGGGACGAGCCGTCCACCTGGGCCATGCCCTGCTTCCCGTTCACCGGCGAGCAGGCCGGGCAGTACGTCGTCCCGGCCGAAGGGGCAGGGGTGTGGATCGAGTTCGAGCAGGGCGACGCGAGTTTTCCGATCTGGACGGGCTGCTGGTACGGCGACGCGGGCGAGCTGCCGCGGGACGCACAGGCCGCGGCGCGCACAGGCGCCGAACCGGTCGTCATCGAGAACCGGAGCCACCACAGGATCGTGCTCCACGACTCCCCGGACGGCGGGATTCTGCTGCAGGCGCCGGGCGGCGCGTTCGTCCGGATCAGCAACGCCGGGGTGCAGATCAACAGCGGTGCGGGGACCTCGATCGTCCTCGACGGCGATCAGGTGGACGTCAACGAGGGCCGGCTGACCGTGCCCAAGAAGAGCTAGCACAGGAACGGGGAGAGACGTCGTGTCCAGGAGTTACGGGAGCGGGGGCCTCGGGCATCCCGGGAGCCCCGTCCACACGGGGGCGGAGCTGCGCTGCCCGCACGGCGGCCGGGTCGCGGCCGCCTCCGCCGCCGGGGCCGGCGCGCACGCCCGGTCCGCGGTGCGGATGGACGGACTGCCACTGATGACCGCCGCCGACGTCCACACGGTCAGCGGCTGCGGGCACACCGACGGCAGCCGGCCCTCGCCGTGCACCAGCGTCCGCTGGAGCGCGGACGGCGGCCGGGACGGCGTGACCGTCGATGGCGTGCCCGTGCTGCTGGACACGGCGGCCTCGCGGGCGCAGTGCCTCAGCAACGCCCTGCTGCCGCAGGGGGCGCCGCTCGTGGCCGGCTCGGGACCCGGAACCGCACAGCAGGGAGTGGTGTGCCGATGAGGGCAAGGACGACCGCACGGGAGGACATCGCGTTCCCGTTCCGGATCGACGGCCGGGGGCGCACGGCCCGGGCCGCGTCGTACGAGGACCATGTGCGCGATCTGATCGAGCAGTTGCTGTTCACCAGCCCGGGTGAGCGCGTGATGCGCCCCGACTTCGGCTGCGGATTGCTCGACCTGGTGTTCACCCCCAACAGCCCCGAACTGGCGTCCGCGCTGGAGTTGTCCGTGCAGGCGGCGCTGCAGCGCTGGCTGGGGGATCTGATCGAGGTGGAGGACGTGGACGTGGAGAGCGAGGAGAGCGTGGTCCGCGTCCATCTGCGGTACGTGGTGCGCGCCACCGCGGACCGCCGCGACGAGGTGTTCGAGGGGAGGGGCGCCGCATGAGCGGGCCGGACAGGGAATCGACGGCCGGGGCCGCCGGCACCGCACTGGTGTGCCGGGGCGACGGCAGGCGCGGCACGGTGCGCCGGGCGGAACTGAACGGGGTCGACGCGGTCGAGGTGGGCGACGACGGCCGCACGCTGACCGTCACCTTCCTCGGCAAGGCCCCGCACGGCCTGGGCCCGGAGAGCATCCGCGTCGACGGCGGCCGGCGCGTCACCGGCATCGAGGCGCTGGAGGTGGAGGTCGAACGGGAGGACGACCCGGAGCTGGACGACCGGCTGTACGTCACCGTCGACAAGGCCGGTGACACCTCCCGATACCGGCTGGCCGTCGTCGAGACCGATCCGTACGGGCGTCCGGGCACCGAGCCGTACCGCGGCTTCGACCAGCGCTACCACGCGGCGGACTTCTTCTTCCGGCCGGACTGCCCCACACCGTTCGACTGTGCGGACGAGCAGCCGGATTGCCCGCCCACCTTCAAGCCCGCCCCGGTCATCGACTACACGGCGCGGGACTACGACACCCTGCGCCAGGTGGTCCTGGACCGGCTGGCGCTGACGTCACCCGGCTGGGTGGAGCGGCATGCGCCGGACCTCGGTGTCACGCTGGTCGAACTGCTGGCGCACACCGCCGATCTGATCAGCTACCAGCAGGACGCGGTCGCCACCGAGGCCTATCTGGACACGGCCCGCCGGCGGGTGTCGGTACGCCGCCACGTCCGGCTGGTCGACTATCCGATGCACGACGGCTGCAACGCCCGCGCCCTTGTGGCCGTGGAGGTGGCGCGGCCGCTGACGCTGCCGCCCGGCCGTTTCCGCTTCGCCTCCGTCGACCTCCGCGACGCGGGTCCGCGCGACCGGCACGGCGCCCGGCCCGGCACCGTCCTCGGGGACGAGGAGCTGACGGCGCTGGACGAGCGGGGGCGGGTCGAGGTCTTCGAGCCGGTGGAGCGGAAGCCGCTGCGGCTGCGGCCCGAGCACAACACCATCCGGTTCTGGACCTGGGGCGGTGAACAGTGCTCGCTGCCCCGGGGCGCCACCTCCGCCACCCTGCGCGACGCGTGGGCGCACCGGGAGCACGGGGACGACGGGCGCGGAGACGGGGACGGAGACGGCGGACACGGGGACGCCCCGCGGGGACGCGGTGACCGGCACGGGCACGGGGACCACGGCGGAGACGGACACGGGCACGGCCACCCCGGGCATGAGCGCCCCCGGCGCCGTCGGCTGGACCTGTCCCCCGGCGACCTGCTGGTGTTCGAGGAGGTGCGCGGCCCGCGCTCCGGCACCCACGGCGACGCCGACCCCGCGCACCGGCAGGCGGTGCGCCTCACCTCCGTCACCCCGGCCGTCGACCGGCTGTGCGGACAGCCGGTCCTGGAGATCACCTGGGCCCGCGAGGACGCCCTGCGCTTCCCGCTCTGCCTCTCCACCACCGGCGGCACGCGCTGCGAGCCGGTCCCGGATGTGAGCGTGGCGCGCGGCAACATCGTCCTGGCCGACCACGGCCGGTCGACGGCCTTCTGCGACGGCGAACCGGAACGCGTCACCGTGCCGCCGGTGCCGGCCGTGCCGGCCGGGTGCGAGCCGCCCGCCTTCGGCTGCCCGGACCGCGCGGGCGGCAACGGACCCGCGCGGCTCGTCGCCGCGCTGCTCGATCTTACCGACAGCGGACGGCTGCTGACGCCGGCGCACGTCCGGAAGGTGTTCACCGCGTTCGGCGAGGACGCCACCGCGCGGGCCGGGCTGGGGATCGGCGGCGAGGGGCGGCGCGAGGAGGTCGTGCCGGACACCGCCCGCGCCCAGGCGGCCGCCCTGCGCACGCTCGTCGCGCAGTCGGTTTATCCGGGCATCGTGCCGCGCTTCCGGCCGGTCCTCGACCGCTTCCCCGTCGTCCAGGCCGTGCCGTTCCCCGAGCCGCGCCTCGTCGCCGCCGGGCAGGCGGAGCGGCTGGCGGCCGTTCCGGAGCAGGTGCGGCAGCGGCTGGTGGAGCTGTGGCGCAGCGCCCGCGACCGCGACGGGCTCTCCGAGCGGGAGACGGCCGAACTGACCGTGCTGTTCGGGCTGGGTGTGCTGGAGCGGCTGGAGCTGCGCGTCCACCCGCGGCGTGCGCTGCGCGAACTGCTGGTCCGCAGCGACCGGTTGCTGGCCCGCAAGAAGCGCCGACTGGAGGTGCTGACCGCCCGTGCCCGCGCGGGCACGGTGCTGGACCGGCGCACCGCCTGGGAGATCGCGCACTGCTGGGGCCCGCCGTACGCGGCCGGGCTCGACCCGGACGACCCGGTGCTGGCGGGCCCGGCCGCCGCGTCGCTCCGCCAGGACCCGCGGGCGGCGCTCCCGGCGGTACGGGTGCTGGAGCGGAGCCAGGACGGCACCCGGGTGTGGGAGCCCCGGCGGGACCTGCTGGAGAGCGGGTCCCGGGACCGGCACGTCACCGGCGAGCCGGAGGACGACGGCCGTCTCGCGCTGCGCTTCGGAGACGGCGTCCACGGCGCCGCCCCGGAGCCCGGCAGCACGCTGGAGCTGCGGTACCGGCTGGGCGGCGGCACGGCGGGCAACGTCGGCGCGGAGGCCGTCAACCGGCTGGTGCTGTGCGGGTGCCCGGACGACGACGGCTCGGAGGAGCCCGGCCCGTACAGCGGCTGGGATCCGTACACGGATACGGATACGGACCGGTCGGCGGGACCGGAGGAGTACGGCGGGTACGGGGAAGCGGAGCCCGGCCGGGACGCGGACCCGGAGTCCGGGGACGCCGAGGAGACCGGCGAGCCCGGGACCGGCGCGTGGCGCGGCCTTCCGGTGCTCCGGGTGCGCAACCCGCTCCCCGCGACCGGCGGCACGGAGCCCGAACCCGTCGAACAGGTGCGCAGGCTGGCGCCGCTGGCCCTCAAGCGCACCCGGCTGCGGGCCGTGACCGCCGGGGACTACGCAGAGCTGGCGTCCGCCGTCCCCGGGGTACAGCGCGCGGCGGCGGAGATGCGCTGGACCGGCAGCGCCCAGGAGGTGCATGTCGCCGTGGACGCCCTCTCCACCGGGGAGCCGTCCCCGGAGCTGCTGGACGCGGTGGCGCAGCATCTGGAGAGGTACCGCCGGATCGGTCACGACGTGGTCGTCGTCCCGGCGCGGACGGTGCCGCTCGACATCGCGCTGACCGTCTGCGCGGCGCCGGGGCAGCAGCACGGCCCGGTCCTGGCCGAGCTGCACCGGGTGCTCGGCTCCCGTGCCCTGCCCGACGGCCGGCTCGGTTTCTTCCACCCCGACGCCCTGGGCTTCGGGGACCCGGTGCGGCTGAGCCGGCTGATGGCGGTGGCGGCCGCGGTGCCGGGCGTGCGGAGCGTGCACGTCACCAGGGCGCGGCGGCTCTTCGGCGGCGGCATCGACGCCGGCAACGACAACGCAGGCGATCTCGGCGGCTTCCGCGACCCGGCCCTGGACGAGGGCGTGCTGCGGCTCGGACCGCTGGAGATCGCACAGTGCGACAACGACCCGGACCGGCCCGAGAACGGCCGGCTGGAGCTGGAGTTCGGGGGCGGACAGTGACCATCGAACCGACCGACACGACCACCACGGGCCGCGGCGGCCGCGGCTGCGCCGACGACTGCGGCTGCGGCGGCCACGACGAGCGCCGCCCGGCGGCCTCCCCGCACAACCCGCCGGGCCGCTCGGCCCTCGACTACCGGGTCGGCGAGTACGGCTCCTTCCTGGCCGCCATGCTCGACCGGCTCGCCTCACCCGCCTATCCGGCGCTGCGCCGGCTGACCGTGCGGACCCCGGACGATCCGGCAATCGCCCTGCTGGACGCCTGGGCCGTCCTCGGCGACCTGCTGACGTTCCATTCCGAACGGATCGCCGACGAGGGCTATCTGCGCACCGCCCGCGAGCAGCGCTCCCTGGCGCTACTGGGCCGGCTCGTGGGCCACCGCCCACGGCCCGGGATCGCCGCGGACACGCATCTCGCATACACGGTGGACCGCGATCCCCGCTCGGGGGAGGACATCCCCGTGCTGATCCCGCGCGGGGCGCGCAGCCACAGTGTGCCCGCCGTGTCGCGGGAGGAGCCGCACACCTTCGAGACGGACGAGGAGCTGACCGCCCGCCGGTCCTCGAACGAGCTGACGGTGCGGCGGCGCCGCCCGGCCCTGCTGACCCCGGACGACCTGGCCCAGCGGTCCGAGCTGTACGTCGCCGGGACGGACACCGGTCTGCACGTCGGCGACCGGCTGCTGTTCCTCTTCGGCGGGGGCGAGGCGCCCGGCGCCGGGCAGCGGCTGCTGCTGCCGGCGGCGCGGCTGCGCGTCGACCGCGAGGACGGCGTGACGGCGGTCGCCCTGCCGCGGTCGGCGCCGCCCAGCCTGTTCGAGCTGCTGACCGAACTCCGGCAGTGGATCACGGAACCGGAGGGCCCGGGGGACCCGGAGGAGGGGGAGGAGCCGGCGGAGCCGAGCCCGGAGCACCCGAATCCGCGTCCGGTCAGCCGTCTGGTCGACGACTTCGACGCGCAGGTGCTGGCTCCGCTCCGGGCCGACCTGGACGGCGTCACCACGCCCGAGGAGTTCGCACACCGGCTGGAGGAACCCCTGGACCGGCTGGCGGAGGCGGAGATCATCGCCCGGCCGTACGAACATGTCGCCGCCTGGTTCGAACGGCTGGCGGCCGTGGTGGCCGAACTGCGGGAACGGGCGATCGAATTGGGCCCGAGCCGCACGGCCGCCGAGGACGCCGCCTTCGACGGACGCGTCCTGGAGACGGAGACACAGGCGGAGACACCGGCAGAGACGCAGGCCGGGACGGAGACCGGCAGCGGCAGCGGCGGCACCGGGCACCCGGCGGTCCCGTCCACCGCGCCCGCCGGCGCACAGAGCCCAGGGAGCCCACGGAGCACGCAGAGCCCGCAGACGGCACCGGGCCCGCAGAGCCCGGCCGCCCTCCGTACGCTCGGCGCGCTGCTCCCCGCTCTCCGCTCCTCCCGCTCCGTTCGCCCGCCGGCCGCGGCCCGCACCGCGGCGCGCGACCCGCGGCGCCTCTTCGGCCCGGAGTCGGGCCTCGCCACCCGGCTGCTGACCGCCCTGGACCCGCACCTGGACGGCGGCGAGCTGCACGCGGCCTGGCGCCGCGCCACCCCGGCCGCCACCGCCACCGGGACGGCGGCCGCCGTTCCCGTGCCCGGTCCCGCCGTCCTGCGCGATCTGCTG
The DNA here is from genome assembly GCF_020982505.1 of Streptomyces sp. MNU89. Classification (NCBI taxonomy): domain Bacteria; kingdom Bacillati; phylum Actinomycetota; class Actinomycetes; order Kitasatosporales; family Streptomycetaceae; genus Streptomyces; species Streptomyces sp. MNU89. The sequence goes on from NZ_JAJKLL010000001.1 coordinate 2,934,929, forward strand.
GCGATGCGGGTGACGGCCGCGCCGTTCGGGGCTACGGCCCCGCTCAAGCCCGTACAGGACGAGCGCGGCCGGATCATCCGGCAGTCCGACTGGCCGCTGACCGGCTCGGCGCTGACCACCATGCGGGTCGTGTTCGACACGGCCGGCAAAGTGCCCGTGAAGGCCGAGTTCGTCCACGCCCAGCTGGACGCCTCCTGGCAGCGCAGCGAGAACCTCCCGAACGAGCTGACGTTCGACCTCGGCCCCGGCACGGTCGTTCTCTCCGCCCAGAGCCCCCAGGAGCAGGAGAGCGGCCGCACCGGCCGGCGGGCGGCGGCCGCGGAGCCCGCGGAGCCCGCGGAGCCGGGCGTGACCGCGCAGTTGCTGGCGGATCTGCCGGAGCGGACGCTGTTCGTCTCCCGGCCGGCCGAGGACGGCACCATCCATGTGTCCATCGCGGACGGCGGCAGCCACGACTGGCGGCTGGCGCCCGGTGAGCGCCGACAGGAGACCGTCGGCGGCTACGAGGTCTACGTCCGCCGTTCGACAGCCAGCGAGCAGCACAGCGTCGAGATCGGCATCGCCACCGTCCCCTCGGCGCCCAACCGCCACGTCCTGCCGCTCGACACCGTGCACGACTCCCTCACGGTCGGCAGCTGGGTCGCCGTCGAACGCCCCCGCAAGGGCACCCCGGACGAGATCCCCGGCGACCCTGCACTCCGCCGCGTCATCACCCGGGTCACCGCCGTACGCACCGTCGCGTACACCAACTACGGGATCACCGGGCGCGGCACCGAGCTCACCCTCGCCGACCCGTGGCTGGACGACCAGGACGTGCTGCTCTCGCACATCCGGGACACCACGGTGCACGCGGGCGGCGAGCCGCTGCGGATGGCCGACGAGCCGCTGGGCGAGGACGTGCACGGCAACGAGCTCGAACTCGACGATCTGCACGAAGGACTGGCCCCGGGCCGCCATATCGTCGTCACCGGCGAGCGCAGCGACATCCCCGGTGTCGCCGGGCTGCGCGCCACCGAGCTCGCCGTGATCGCCGGCGTCGAACAGCGGCTCGACCCGGAGCTGCCCGGCGACCACGTCCACACGGTGCTGACGCTCACCGCCGATCTGGCCCACCGCTACGACCGCGACACCGTCCGCGTGCTGGGCAACGTCGTGCCCGCCTCGCACGGCGAGAGCCGTGACGAGCCCGTCGGCAGCGGTGACACCACCCGCCCCAACCAGACGTTCACGCTCTGGCGCGCCCCGCTCGCCTGGCTCCCCTCGGACAACGCGCTGGGTGCCGTACCGGCGCTGGAGGTGCGCGTGGACGGGCTGCTGTGGCACCGGGTGGACAGCCTCGCGGGGCGCGGCCCCCGCGAACGGGTCTACGTGCTGGGCGCCGGCGCGGACGGCCGTCCGACGGTGACCTTCGGTGACGGCGTGAACGGCGCGCGGCTGCCCACCGGGCACGACAACGTCCGCGCCCGCTACCGCCACGGCACGGAGGGGCCGGGCGGCACGGAGGTCCCGGCCAACCTCCCGGCGGGCCGCGTCACCCAGGCCGTCACCCGCCCCCTGGGCGTCACCGGCGTCACCAACCCGCTGCCCGCGACCGGCGGCGCGGCGGGCGACGGCCCGGGCCTCACCCGCCGCACCATCCCCCTCGCGGTCTCCGCGCTGGACCGGCTGGTGTCCGTCCCCGACTACGCGGACTTCGCCCGCTCCCGGGCCGGCGTCGGCCGGGCCGCGGCCCGCGAACTCTTCGACGGGCGGCGCCGGGTGGTCCATGTGACCGTCGCCGGGGTGGACGACGTCCCCCTCGGCCCGGACTCGGACACCCTGCGGGCCCTGCGCTCCGCGCTGGCCGAGCACGGTGACGCGCGACTGCCGGTCCGCGTCGACGTGCGGGAACTGGTGGTGCTGCTGCTCGCGGCGAGGGTGAGGGTGGCGGCGGACCACTCCTTCGAGACGGTCGAGCCCCGGCTGCGGCAGGCGCTGCTGCGCCGGCTCGGCTACCCCGGCCGCGAGCTGGGGCAGCCCGCGCTGCTCTCCGAGGTGCTGGCCACGGCCCACACCGTGCCCGGTGTCGAGTACCTGGACGTGGACGTCTTCACCGGGGTCCCCGTCACCGGCGGCCCGGACGGGCTGGTACCGCCCGCGGACCTCGACGGGCCGCGGTCCGTGGTGCCCGCCCGGCGGGCCGAGTTCGACGAGACGACGTACCGGGTGACGGCCGAGGGCGGCGAGACCCTCACCGAGGTCGCCGCCCGCCACGGCATCACCCTGACCGAACTGCTGCGCCTCAACCCGGACATCGACAGCGTCCGGCGGCTGCCGAGGGGCCGCTCGGTGCTCGTCTTCCGCGGCGTGCGCCCCGCCCAGCTGGCGCTGCTGTCACCCGAGGTCCCGGACACGCTGATTCTTACGGAGGTCACCCGATGAGCAGGGAACCGGACGGGCTCGCGGATCTCCTTCCGCAGTGGCACCGGCTGCGGGACGCCGAACAGGGCGAGGGGCCGGGCGGTGAGCCACTGCGCGCGCTGCTCGCGGTGATCGCCGAACAGGTCGATCTGGTGCGCAGCGGCGTCGAACAGCAATACGACGACTGGTTCGTGGAGACGGCCGCCGAGTGGGTACTGCCCTACCTCGGTGATCTGGTGGGCCACCGCCCGCTGCCCGGCTACGAACACCTGCTCGCCACGGGACCGGAGGACGGCGGCCGGCCGGACCTCTCCCGGCGGCGGCTGGCCGCGGCGCTCTCACCGCGCCGGGAGGTGGCCGCCACGGTCGCCAACCGGCGCCGCAAGGGCACCCTGCCGCTGCTCGAGGAGCTGGCGGAGTCGGTCGCCGGCTGGCCCGCCCGCGCCGTGGAGTTCTCCCGGCTGCTCTCCCACCACCAGCCGGTCCGGCTGTACGGCCCGGAGACGGCGGCCGTGCGCGCCCGGCGCTCCGGGCGCGGCCGGCTCGCCGATCTGCGGGACTCGGCGGAACTGGACCTGGCGGGCGGCCCGTTCGGCGCGGTGGCGCGCTCCGCGGACGTACGGCGTGCGGGCTCCGCGCGCCGCCCCGCCGGCCTCACGCCGGCCGGGGTCGGCCTGTTCGTGTGGCGGCTGCGGCCGTACCCGGTGACGGACGCGCCCGCGTACTGCGTCGACCGGGCCCGGAACCTCTACACCTTCTCGATCCTCGGCAACGACACCCGGCTGGTGACCAAGCCGGAGCCCGAGCCGTCCGCCGCGCACCTCGCGACCGTCGACAACGTCCCGGCGTACATCCGGCGCCGGCAGTTCGCGGACCGGCTCGCGGACTACTACGGGCCCGGCAAGTCCCTGGAGATCCACCGGGACGGCCGTGAGGAGCCGGTGCCGCTGTCGGACATCGTCGTGGCCGATCTGACGGACTGGCGCTACCGGCCGCAGCGCGGTCAGGTGGCCGTGGACCCGGAGCTCGGCAGGATCGCGTTCGCCTCCCGCTCCGCGCCCCGGCGGGGGGTGTGGGTGAGCTACCACCACGCCTTCGGTGACGACCTGGGCGGCGGCGAGTACGACCGGGACCGGGACACCCCGGCGACGGCGAAGGTCTACCGGGTCGGTCCCGGCCGCAGCTTCCTGCGGATCATGGACGCGTACGAGCGGTGGCGGCAGGACCGGCGCGAGGGGCGGGTGGGCCCCGAGGGCGTCATCGAGATCACCCACAGCGGCGCCTACCAGGAACAGCTGGACTTCGACCTGGAGCCGGGCGACCGGCTGGAGGTCCGCGCGGCGGAGGGCGCCCGTCCGGCGATCCGGCTCCTGGACTGGTACAGCAACCGGCCGGACGCCCTCAATATCCGCGCGCACGGCTGCGACTGCCGGGACGGCGGACCGGGCGCGACGGCGGAGGCGGAAGGAGCGGAGGGAACGGCCGGGGGAACGGCGGAAGGAACGACGGCAGGGACGACGGCAGGGACGGAGCCGGCGGACCGTACCGGCGAACCCGGCCACCGCCCCGGCCCCCACGGCTGCCCGCACGGCGAGCCCGCCCGGATCGTCCTCGACGGACTGCTGATCGCCGGCCGCGGCATCAACGTCACCGGACCGGTCGGCACGGTCGTGCTCCGCCACTGCACCCTGGTGCCCGGCTGGTCCCTGGAGCCGGACTGCGAGCCGGCCTCCCCCGAGGAGCCCAGTGTCGTCCTCGAACGCACCACCGCCTGCCTGCAGATCGAGCGGAGCGTCCTCGGCACCATCGAGGTCATCGGGGACGAGGTGAGCACCGACCCGCCGGCCATCCACCTGCGGGACAGCGTCCTGGACGCCACCGGCCACACCCTGCCCGCACTCTCCGCCCCGGACTGCCGGCACGCCCACGCCGTGCTGCACGTGCACCGCAGCACGGTGATCGGCGAGATCCACACCCATGCCGTCCGGATCGCGGAGAACAGCGTCTTCACCGGGCGGATGCACGTGGCCCGGCGCGGCATCGGCTGTCTGCGGTACAGCTACGTCCCGCCGGGTTCGCGCACTCCGCGGCGCCACCGCTGCCAGCCGGACCTGGTGGGCCCGGAGGAGGCGGGGCGGGTCCGGCCGCTGTTCGAGAGCGAGCGGTACGGCACCCCGGCGTACGCGCGGCTCGCCGCGGTCTGCGCCGAGGAGATCCGCCGGGGCGCCGACGACGGGTCCGAGATGGGCGTCTTCCACGACCTGTACGAGCCGCAGCGGATGGACAGCCTCCGGGCCCGGCTGGCCGAGTACGCGCCCGCGGGCACCGACGCCGGGGTCATCCCCGTCACCTGACCGCCGATCACCGACCGAGCCACACGAGCCGCCAGCGCCACGAGAGCCACCAGCGCCGGTGCGGGCCGCGGGGAACCGCGCCCCGCCCGGCCGCCGAACCTTCCGAGGGGGACCCCTTCATGTACGCAGACATCTCCCGCTCCACCTTCCGCCCGGACCGCCACTATTCGGCCGTGATCGCCCAGCAGGGACGGGTCCAGCTCGACGCCGACGCCAACGAACAGGCGGCCATCCAGCTGCGGTTGGCCCGCACCACCGCCCACGACCTGATCGGCCCGGACGGCGGCCCGGCCGGCGCCGCCGGTTTCGCCGTCGGCCCGCTGACCGGCAGCCGCGACCTGGACGATCTGACGATCGGCGGCGGTCGCTACTACGTCGACGGCATCCTCTGCGACGCCGACCGCCCCGGGCCGGGCGACGCCGTCGGGGACGACCCGGACGGGGACGGCGCGGACGGCGGCGGGGCGGCGGAGCCTGAACCGCCCGCCACCTGGACGTACTGGGACCAGCCGGACGGCTTCCGGGACCCGGAGCGCCCGGAGGACCGGCTGCCCGGCCGCTACCCGTACCTCATGTATCTGAAGGTGTGGGAGCGCTCGGTGACCGCGGCCGAGGACCCGGAGCTGCGCGAGGTCGCCCTCGGCTCGGCCATGCCGGACACCGCGGCCCGCGCCAAGGTCGTCTGGCAGGTGCTGCCGCTGGAGGGCTCGGCGCTGGGCCTGGGCGAGGACCCGGACAAGCCGGCCGTCCGGGAGGCCTTCCGCACCTGGGCGGAGACCGAGCGGTCCGGCCGCCCCCGGCTGGCGGCCCGGAGCGAGCGGCCGGCCCGGGCGGACGAGGACCCCTGCCTGACCGCGCCGGACGCCCGTTACCGGGGACCGGAGAACCAGCTCTACCGGGTGGAGGTCCACGAGGGCGGCGCGGCGGGCGAGGCGACGTTCAAGTGGTCCCGGGAGAACGGCTCCGTGGTCTTCCCCGTCGACGGACTCGACGGCACCTGGGTGGAACTGGCCTCCCTGGGCAGCGACGACAAGCTGGACCTGAACGTGGGCGACTGGGTCGAGTTCGCCGACACCGCGTACACCAGCCGCGGCGAACCGCTGCCGCTGCTGCGGGTGGAGGAGCTGGACCTGCCGGGGCGGCGGGTGCGGCTGTCCGGTGAGCCGGACCCCCGCGTGGGGCGGCGGCCGGAGCTCCGCCCGTTCCTGCGCCGCTGGGACCAGAAGGAGAGCTCCGCGCGGGGCCGGAAGAGCGCGGCGGGACGCTTCCGCGGCGGCGCGGCCCGCGTCGAGGAGGGCCGCTGGCTGCCGCTGGAGGACGGCGTCGAGGTGTACTTCGAGGCCGGCGGCGGCCGGTACCGGTCCGGCGACCACTGGATCGTCCCGGCCCGTACGGCCACGGGCTCGGTGGAGTGGCCGGTGAACGCGGCGCGCAAGCCGCTGCTGCGGCCGCCCGCCGGCATCACGGCGCACTACGCGCCGCTGGCCTGGGTGACGGGCGAGGGGACGATCGCGGATCTGCGGATGGTCTTCGGGCCGCTGGGCGTTCCGGTGCCGCCGGCGAGCGAGGCCGAACTGGCGGCCGAGGCCCGGGCTGAGGCGGAGGCGAAGGCCGCGGAGGACGCGGAGACGGAGGCCGCACGCGCCGAGGCCGGTGGTGGCGAGCAGTCCGCTTCCTCCGGCTCCTCCGGCTCCTCCGGGGGCTCCGGCTCGGGCACCAGGGCCACCGCGCGCAGGCGGCGCGCGTCGTCGGCGTCCGCGCCGGGCGAGGGAAGCGGCGAGGAGGGCGGCGAGGCGGCGGCGAAGAGCTGAGCGGCGGCGGGCTCCGTTCCCCCGGCGGAGCCCGCGCCAGGGGCCCGGGCCGGGACCGGGACGGCCGTGGCACCGGCGCCGGTGCCGGTCCGGTCCGGATCCCGGCCTCGCGATCCCGTGTTCCGGTCCGGCCGTTCGGCGTACCGGACGTGATCCATCCCATCGAACCACTCATGAGCCGAACCGCATGCGGAGGCGTACCGCCCGGTGAGGCGTGCCGCGCCGACGGAGGACCGCGAACGGGTCCGCGAACGGCGGGCGGTGAACCACACCCGCGCGGGGCCCGGGCCTCCGGGAGCCGGCGGACGAACGAGAGGAGTACCGGCGATGGCAACGCCTTTGAGCGCCTCCCGCCTGCTGAAGGCACTGCGCGACGAAGGACTGGAGGTCCGGGAGTACCGCAGTTGGCGCTCGCACAACCGCAATCACAAGGGCCCCTGGGGTCCGGTCAACGGGGTGATGATCCACCACACCGTGACCTCCGGGACCGACGCCACGGTACGGCTCTGCTACGAGGGGCACTGCCTCGGCGGTCGCCGGGAGCGGCAGCACCACCGTGTTGAAGCGGCGGCGCAGGGCGCTGGACAGCTCGTTGACGCCCCGGTCGCGGTCGTTGGCGGTGGCGATGAGGTTGAAGCCGCGGACGGCCTGCACCTCCTGGCCCAGCTCGGGAATGGGCAGGGTCTTCTCGGACAGCACCGTGATGAGCGTGTCCTGGACATCGGCGGGGATGCGGGTCAGCTCCTCGACCCGCGCGGTCATCCCCTCCGCCATCGCGCGCATCACGGGGCTGGGCACCAGCGCCTCCCGGCTCGGTCCGTGGGCCAGCAGCCGGGCGTAGTTCCAGCCGTAGCGGATGGCCTCCTCCGGGGTGCCGGCGGTGCCCTGCACCAGAAGGGTGGAGTCGCCGCTGACGGCGGCCGCCAGATGCTCGGAGACCCAGGTCTTGGCGGTGCCGGGCACGCCGAGCAGCAGCAGCGCCCGGTCGGTGGCGAGTGTGGTGACGGCGACCTCGACGATCCGGCGCGGGCCGACGTACTTCGGCGTGATGACGGTGCCGTCCGGCAGCGTGCCGCCGAGCAGATAGGTGGCGATGGCCCAGGGCGACAGCCGCCACCGCTCCGGCCGGGGCCGGTCGTCGGCGGCCGCGAGGGCGCGCAGCTCCCCGGCGAAGGCGTCCTCGGCGTGCGGCCTCAGCGCTTCGCCCGGGCCGGTCGTGGTGGCGTCCGTGGTCATGGCTCCCCCTCCGCGGAAACGGACGGCCCACCGCCGACGACCGCGGGCCGGTTGCTTCGTCGTCCACCCTGCACGAGGGCACTGACAACGGCGGGCGCCGCGGAGGCCGGTGCGCCGTCCGGCCCGGACGGGGCCGCTACCCGGCGATGGGTGAGAGGGCGACGCAGGAGGCCGGGGCCGTGGCGCCCTCGCTGGCCTGTTCCTCGATGACCTCGCCCTTATGGGTGATCGTGCAGGTCACCTCGGAGCCGCCGGGGCCGGGCACCGCCAGAACGGTCGGCGCGGCGACGCCCTTGAGCTCGACGGTCTTCCGCCACGGGGTCTCCGGCGTCTCCACGGCGTCGAGTTCGGGCTCGGTGGCCGTGCCCCGGCCCGCGTTGAACTCGATCGCCTCCACGCCGTCGCCGGAGACCTCGTAGGTGACCTCGTACTTCTCGTCGAAGGCCCGGTCGACGCCATCGGTGATCTCGTCCGCGGCCCGGTCCCCGGCGGCGGCCGGCGCGTCTCCGGAGCAGCCGGAGGCGGTGAGCGCGGACAGGACCGCGGCGAGGGCGGGAAGGACGGTGCGGACGGAACGCTTCACGGCGGGGATGCCTCCGGATCACGGGACGGGAGAAGGCAGATCAAACCGCAGATGCGGCCGCCCCGCCACACGGCGCCCGGAGGGGATTGTCAGTGCCCGCCCGTACGGTCGGAGACATGACTCAGCAGGGGGTGCGCTGGACGGTCGAGCAGGTGCTGGCGCTGGCACCTGACGCCGCGTCGCGGAAGGCCGGCGGCCGGCTCGGCACGGCCGGTCCGTGGTCGGGGACGGGCGTGGGAGAGGAGGCGCTGTGGGGGCTGTGCGAGGGCAGCGGGAGCGCTCCCCACCGCACGGTCGTGGCGCTGCGCGGCGCGGACCGTCCGGGTGCGGCGCCGGGCTGCCACTGCAGCTGCCCGAGCCGCAAGGTGCCCTGCAAGCACGCGCTGGGGTTGCTGCTGCTGTGGGCGTCCGACGGCGCCGGGCCGGCCGGTGCGGGCTCCGTGCCGGGCGGGGAGCCGCCGGACTGGGCCCGGCGCTGGCTGACGGAGCGGGAGCGGCGGGCGGAGCGCCGGGCGGCCGGTCCGGGCGCGGGCGAGGTGGGGCCGAAGGACGCCGCCGCGGCCCGGCGGCGGGCGGAGCAGCGGGCGGAGCGGATGGCCGCCGGCGCCTCGGAGCTGGAGCGCAGGCTGCTGGATCTGCTCCGGGGCGGGCTGGCGGGCGCGGACCGGGCGGGGTACGGGGCGTGGGAGGAGACCGCGGCCCGGATGGTCGACGCCCAGGCCCCCGGACTGGCGGCGAGGGTGCGGGAGTTGGCGGCCGCGGCGGGATCGGGTCCGGGCTGGCCGGGAAGACTGCTGGAGGAGTGCGCGCTGCTGCATCTGCTGAACCGGGCCCTGCTCGGTGTCTCCGCCCTGCCCGATGCCCCGGCCGCGACGGTGCGGGCGCGGGCCGGGGTTCCGGTGAAGGCGGCCGAGGTGCTGGCCGCCGAAGGGGCGGCCGTCCGCGACGACTGGCTGGTGCTGGCCCAACGGGACGGCTCGGACGGCTCGCTGACCACCCGCCGCACCTGGCTGCGCGGGGCGCGGACGGGGCGGACGGCGCTGCTGCTGAGCTTCGGCTCCCTGGGCCGCGCCCCGGAGATCGACCTCCCCATCGGCGGCTCGCTGGACGCGGAGCTCGCCCCTACCCCGGCTCCCCGCCCCTGCGGGTCGCACTCGGCGAACGGTTCTCCCCGCCCCGGGAGGGCGGCCGCCCGCCGGGTTCGGACACCGGCACGGCTCTCGCCGCCTACGGCCGCGCGCTCTGCGAGGACCCGTGGCTGGACGCCTGGCCGGCGGTCCTGGCCGAGGTGGTCCCCGTGCCGGGCGGCGATGCCCTCCGGGACACGGCCGGTGGTCCGGACGAACAGCCCTGCGCGGGCTGGCAGTTGGCCGATGCGGACGGCGGCGCCGCGCTCCCGGTGGACCCGCGGTCCGCGGAGCGGCCGGGTCTGTGGCGGCTGCTCGCGGTCTCCGGCGGCGGCCCGGTGACCGTCTTCGGCGAATGCGGCCACCGCGGCTTCCTGCCGTACACCGTCTGGTCGCCGGAGACCGGCGAGGCGATACCGCTGTGAGCCTTCCCTGAACCACCGGGGGCTCCGGAGCGTCTTTCCCCACCACCGGTGAGGAGGCGCGCCCCGACGGCCGGACGACCACGCGCCCGGCGACGCCCGACCGGCGGCCGGGGCCGGCCCCGCGCCGCGAAACCGCCCCGTCCGCCCGGGCCGGGGCCCGAGGCAAGAGGCAAGCGGCGCCCTCGGACCGCTCGCCACGCACCCGGCCGGAGGGACTGGCGCCCTCACCCGGAAGCAACCCGCACCGCCCGCACCTCCGACCACCACACCCACACCCACACCCGAACCCGGCTCCACAGGCCCGGCCACAGCGACCACAGCCACAGCCACAGGACGAACGGCCAGAACCACGGGAACAGCGGCACAGCGGGAGAAGACGGCCCGCGAGGGTCCGGATGATCCGCATACAGGGGGATTCATGATGACGGCCGACGATCACATGACGACCACCGGCAATGTCTCCGACAACCACGTCACCCAGGCCGCCGGCCACCACCCGGCCGACTGCCGCACGACATCGACGGACAACCACGCGACCGTCCACTGGGACGACCTGGTGGCCACCGCGCTGCTGGGCACGGAGCGGCGCACCCCGCCCGGCGCCGCGCCGGGCGCCGAACCGGCGGCCGCGCTGCTGGACGCGGCGGCGGTCGCCACGCTGCGGCGGCGGGCCGGACTGCGGCCCGCCGCGGCCCGGCCCCGGCCGGCGCCCGCCCCGCCGGACACCCGGCCGCCGCTGCCGGCGGCCGCGCGCCGCCGGCTGACCCTGCTGCTCGCCGACCGTCTGGGACCGGGGAGCGGCGGGGGCCGCCGGGGCACCGCACCGGATCTCACGGAACTGCTGCCGCAGTGGCTGTCCGCCGCCAACCGGCACGGCTACCGGGCGCCCGCCGCCCTGCTCCCCGCGCTGCTGGACGCGGCGCGGGCCCGGACCGATCTGCGGTCGGCGGCCCTCGCCCTGGCCGGCCCCCGGGCCCTGTGGCTGGCCCGGGCCAATCCGGACTGGAAGTTCGCCCTGCGCGGCTCGGTCCCCCCGGCCGTGCCGGAGCCGTCCGGGCCGGGCGCGCCATCCGCTCCGGCCGCCGCCGGCGTCCCCGTACCGGCGGCGGAGCCGCAGGGCGGAGCGGAGGCCCCGGCGGCGGTCCGCCGCCTCTGGGAGGAAGGGCTGTTCGCGGAGCGGGTCGCGCTGCTGGAGGCCCTGCGCCGCCGGGAGCCGGCCGCGGCGCTCGCCCTGCTCGACGCCACCTGGCGGACCGAACGGGCGGAGGACCGGCTGATGTTCCTCGATTCGCTGCGGACCGGCCTGTCCGGCGCCGACGAACCCTTTCTGGAACGGGCGCTGGCGGACCGCAGCCGCAATGTACGGGCGACGGCCGCCGAGTTGCTGTCCGCCCTTCCCGGTTCGGCGTTCGCCGCCCGGATGGCCGCGCGGGCAGCCGCCTGCGTCTTCCTGGACCCGGCCGCGCCCGTCCCCCTCCTCACCGTCGTGGCCCCGCACGCGTGCGACGCGGCGATGCAGCGCGACGGCGTCGTACCGAAGCCGCCGTCGGGCCGCGGCGAACGTGCCTGGTGGCTCGGGCAGTTGGTGGAGGCGGCCCCGCTGAGCTGCTGGACGGAGCGGCTCGGCGGGCGCTCGGCCGCGGAGATCACGGCGCTGCCGGTGGCCGACGGCTGGCAGCCCGAGCTGCACGCGGCCTGGTGCCGGGCGGCGGTGCGGCAGCGGGACGCGGAGTGGTCGCGGGCCCTGCTCGGCTCCCCGTCCGCGGTGTCGGCGGCGGCTCCCGGCACGGCCTCGCCCGGCGAGCGGACCCGGCTGCTGTCGGCCCTGCCTCCGGACGAACGAGCGGGCTGGGTGGCCGGGTTCATCGCGGCCCACGGCCTGTCGGACGCCTTCCAGCTGCTGGGGGTCTGCGCGGTGCCGTGGGCCGCCCCGCTCGGCCGGGCCGTGGTCGACGCGCTCGACATCGCGCGGGAGGCGGGCAGTTACCCCTGGAGTTTCAGCGGGGTGATGGGCCTGGCCGAACGGTGCCTGGACCCGGCCGAGGCCGACCGGCTGGAGCTGCTGACGGCCGCGACCGACGAGCCGGAGGGAGCCTCACCGGGCGCGGGGGGCTACTGGTCCGAGGCGTTCCAGCGTCTGGTCCGCACACTCCGGCTGCGCCGGACGATGCTCGACGAACTCGCCGGACGCGCCGAGCCCGCCGGAGACTCCCGCCGCCCCGGCCCCGCCGGGGGGACCGGCCCGGCGGTCCCTGGTCCTCGCGACGACGGCCGCCTCCCCTGACGTGACAGCCCGCGCGCTCACCGTTCCCATCCGGCCCGTACGGCCCGTACGGGCTCGGCTGTGCCGGCACGGCACACGAACGGGCGGCAGCGGGGCGGCGCGGGAGCGGGGCACCGTACGGGGAGCCCGGTCGGGACCGCCCAGCGGGGCAGGTCCGGGATCAGGCCGCGAGCTCGCGGAGGTTGGACCGCACCCAGGTGACGACATCACCGGTCGGCGTGCCCGGGGTGAAGATCTCCGCGACGCCCAGTTCCTTGAGCGGGGGGATGTCGCCCTCGGGGATGATGCCGCCGCCGAAGACCTTGATGTCCGCCGCGTCGCGCTCCTTCAGCAGCTCCAGGACCTTGGCGAAGAGGGTGTTGTGCGCGCCGGAGAGGATCGAGAGGCCGATGGCGTCCGCGTCCTCCTGGATCGCCGTGTCGACGATCTGTTCCGGTGTCTGGTGCAGACCGGTGTAGATGACCTCCATACCGGCGTCCCGCAGCGCCCGCGCGATGACCTTCGCCCCGCGATCGTGGCCGTCGAGCCCCGGCTTGGCCACCACCACGCGGATCGGACCCGACACACCCATCATCTGCCTCCTGTACGCATGCCGTCACCGGCCCTGTGGTGTTCCCCCGCCGCCGCCCGCGGCAGGGTGGTGAACGAACGTTATCCCCAGCATCGCGCGCCCGGCAGTTTCACGACCACCAGGGAGGGGGAAATCACACGTGGGACATATTCGCTTCGCGTGCCGTCCCGGCTGCTCGGGCCATGGGCCGGCCGCTTCCCCGCCGGAAGCCCGGCGGGCGGCCCGATCCGCCGGGCGGCCGCCGGGGCGGTCGGAGCGGGGCCGCCGCAGCGAGCCGCAGCCGTCATCGCAGGAGCGGGGAGCCGTGTGCCCGCTCCGCGACGCCGGGTGACCCCGTTCACCACGGCCACCCCTCAGAGCGCACGGGGCCGGAGACCGCGGCCACCGCCGTGTGCGATCCGGAGGTCTGCCGATGAAGGCGTTCACCCGCAGAGCGCTGGGGCCCTGCCCCTGCCTTCCCTCCCCGCGCCGGCGCTCCCGCCACTGCCCCGGCCGCCCTCCGGCGCCCTGATCCGGGCCTCCGTCCTGGAACTGCTGGTTCTCGCGGGTCACGCCCTGCTCTATCCGACGGGCCTCACCCAGGAACGGCGTACCGTCCCCGGGCCGCCGGGGGCGCCCCCGGCCGCGGAGCAGCTGTCCGGTGCCGGGAAGCCCCGGGGGTCCGCCGCTCCGGGCTCCCCGGGCTCCGCGGGCACCCGGGCCCTGCCGGCCGAGCTGGCCGGCCCCGCGCCCCGGACGCCGTCCCGGCTGCGGCTGCCCTCCCCGGCGAGCGGACCGGAGCGGCCGCCCGTGCTGCTGCTGCACGGCTTCATCGACAACCGCTCCGTCTTCGTCCTCCTCCGGCGCGCCCTCCGCCGGCATGGGCACCGCCAGGTGGAGGCGCTCAACTACTCACCGTTGACCTGCGACATCCGCTCGGCGGCAGCGGCGCTTGCGGAGCGAATCGAGGAGATCTGCGAGCGCACCGGCCGGGCCCGGATCGACGTGGTGGGCCACAGCCTCGGTGGGCTCATCGCCCGGTATTACGTCCAGCGGCTGGGCGGCCACGCACGGGTCCGGACCCTGGTCACGCTGGGCACCCCGCATTCCGGCACCACCGCCGCACCCTGGCTGAGCGCGCATCCGATCGTCCGGCAGATGCGCCCGGACTCCCCCGTCATCGAGGAATTGTCCGCTCCCGCGCCGGAATGCGCGACCCGCTTCGTCTGCTTCTGGAGCGATCTGGACCAGGTGGTGCTTCCGCCCGCGACCGCCCGCATCGAGCATCCGGATCTGGCCGTTGTGAATATCAGGGTCAGCGGGATCGGGCATCTCGCACTGCCCGTGCACGGCGCCGTCGCGGCGGAGATCCTGCGGGCGCTGGACGCGCCCGAGGCCAACACGGACACCGGAGAGGCCGGCTCGGTGGCCTGACGGCCGGGCGCGCAACCGATTATTTATCGAACACCATTCGAACGCAGAGCCAAACCGCGGCCGACAGTTCGCCGAAAGGTATCCAAATGCCCGCCGCCGGGCGGCCGGAAACCCGGGGAAGATTGTGGGCGTCGTGTACCGCCGGGTACAGTCGCCGCTAATTCTCCTGCTGTCGAGGCGAAAGAGAAGTTGGTGGTGAACGATCGTCACCCGTCTGGTACCCCCTTCCAGACGGCCCACGCTCCTGATGCCTCGTACGGGTATTACGACCCCTACGGCCAGCAGGGCACCCAGATCGGTTACGCCGGCTACAGCGACCACGCCCCGGGCGCGCCCGGCCATCACGACGCCTCCTCCTACGGGGACGGCGACCCGCTCTTCGGCGCGGCCCCGGCCGGCGAACAGCACCACTCCGCCGCCTGGGACACCGGCGCCCACGCCCAGCCGTACGGCCCGCACTCCTACGGCCCCGGTGAGACCGGCGCGCACCACAACTCCGGTTACGACACCGGCGGTTACGACACGAGCGGCTATGACACGGGCGCGCACTGGACACCCGAGGGCCACCAGGCCACCGGGCAGTGGGAGACGGGCGCCTGGGAGAGCGCGGGTGACCACGGCGCGAACGCCGCCACCGGCTCGTACCCGACGGCCGACCCGTACGCCGCCGAGACGCAGGGCTACGACCCCGCCGCCCCGTACGACACGGGCCAGTACGCCACCCTCGGCCACGACACCGGCTCCTACGAGACCGTCGCGGCCTACGGCACCGCCGCCGGCTTCGACGGCTCGGGCCAGTGGGACGCCACCGCGTGGCAGGCCGACGGTCCGGCGCCCGCCGACGGCGCCCACCACCCCGCGCCCGAGGCGGAGCACGAACGCACGGCCGTCTTCGAGCAGTTGCCCGAGACGGCCGCCCACGGCGAGCACGACCCCGGCCATGACGGTCACGACGTTCACGACGGTTATGCCCCTTACGGCGGTTACACCGACCCGAACGAAGCGGGCCACGCCCACACCACCGAGGACACCGACGGCGGCCTCTCCTCCGCCGGCTCCCACGGGGCCGATCCGTACACCACCGATCCGTACGGCCCCGAGGCATACGACGCCGAGCCGTACGACGGCGCCGTCGCCGACGGCCACCTCGAGCCGGGCCACCCGGACGCCGAGGAGATCGCCGTCCTCAGTACCGCCACCTCCGCCGCCTCCTGCGCCGCCGGCCCGCCACCGCGCCGCGGCGGCTCCGGGAACCGCAGCCGCCGCCGGGCCCCCGCCAAGCGGTCCGCGCTGCTCACCGTCGCCGTCCCCTCCGTCGCCGTGATGGGCGTGGCCGGGATCGCCGCCGCCTCCGTCGGCGGGACCTCCACGGACGACTCCAAGACCACCCAGGCCGCCGCCGACAAGGACGCGGTCAAGCCGGCCCTGGCCAACAACAAGCTGGACACCCAGCTCGCCACCCTCACCGCCGACGCCGGCGACTTCGCCGACCGCGCCAGCCGTACCCAGGAGCGCATCGACCTCCGGGAGCGCCAGGCCGAGGAGAAGCGGCGCAAGGAGGAGGAGGCGGCGCGCAAGGAGGCCCTGCGCCCCAAGTTCGCCCTTCCCGTGGCGCAGAAGGGTCTGAGCGCCTACTACGGCCAGGCGGGCGTCAACTGGATGTCCGTGCACAGCGGCATCGACTTCCCCGTCGCCTACGGCACGCCCGTGATGGCGGCCACCGACGGCACGGTCCGCACGCAGTACAACCTCGCCTACGGCAACATGGCCATCGTGACGGCCCCCGACGGCACCGAGACCTGGTACTGCCACCTGAGCAGCACCAAGATCCGGTCCGGCACGGTCAAGGCGGGCGACACCATCGCCTACGCGGGCAACTCCGGCAACTCCACCGGCCCGCACCTGCACTTCGAGGTGCGCCCGGGCGGCGGCTCGGCGATCGACCCGCTGGGCTGGTTCCAGAGCCACGGCCTCGACCCGCAGTAACCCGGTCTCCGGTGGCAGCAGCCGGACGGCGGTGAGTGAACAAGGCAGGACGACACGCGAGCGGGCCCCGGGACACCCGGGGCCCGCTCGCGTGAGGGCTCACCGGCCGCGGGCCCGGCCCGCCGGCCGCCGCGTCACAGCTTCTCGACCGGGGCGTAGCGCAGCAGCAGCACCTTCGGCTTGGCGTCACCGAAGTCGATGGTGGCCTTCGCGTCGTGTCCGCTGCCGGCCACCGACAGGACCGTGCCCAGCCCGAACTGGTCGTGCGTGACGCGGTCCCCGGCGGCCAGCGCGATCACCGGGCGGTCGGCCGTCCGGCGGGTGGCGAAGCCGCTCGGCCCCTTGGCCCGCGCCGACGACAGCGACGCGGCCACGCCCGCCCCGGCCGCCGACGCGGAGGGGACGGCCGGACCGGTGCGCCGCCATTCCACGTAGGTGTCGGGGATCTCCTCCAGGAAGCGGGAGGGCGGGTTGTACGAGGGCTGGCCCCAGGCGCTGCGCAGGACGGAGCGGGTGAGGTAGAGCCGCTCGCGGGCGCGGGTGATGCCCACGTACGCCAGGCGCCGCTCCTCCTCCAGTTCCTTGGTCTGGCCGAGGGCGCGCATGTGCGGGAAGACGCCGTCCTCCAGGCCGGTGAGGAAGACCACCGGGAATTCCAGGCCCTTGGCGGTGTGCAGGGTCATGAGCGTGATGACGCCCCCGCCGTCCTCCGCCTCGTCGGGGATCTGGTCGGAGTCGGCGACCAGGGCGACACTCTCCAGGAAGTCGGCGAGCGTGCCCGGGCTCTCTCCCCCGGCCGGGGTCTCCTCCCCGGCCTCCTCCCCGGTCCTGTCGCCGGCGGCCGCCTCCGCCCCGCGCTCCTGCTCGAACTCCAGCGCCACGGCGGCGAGTTCCTGGAGGTTCTCGATGCGGGTCTCGTCCTGCGGGTCGGTGGAGGCCTGGAGCTCGGCGAGATAGCCGGTGCGTTCGAGCACGGCCTGAAGGACGGTGGCCGGGCCGGCGCCGGATTCGGCGATCGTCCGCAGCTCCTCCATCAGCGTGTTGAACCGCTTGACGGCGTTGGCCGAGCGCGCGGCCATGCCGTACGCCTCGTCGACGCGGCGCAGCGCCCGCGCGAAGCTGATCTTCTCGCGGGAGGCGAGGGCGTCGATCATCGCCTCGGCGCGCTCGCCGATGCCGCGCTTGGGGACGTTGAGAATGCGCCGCAGCGGGACGGCGTCCTCCGGGTTGGCCAGCACCCGCAGATACGCCAGGACGTCCCGGACCTCCTTGCGCTCGTAGAAGCGCACGCCGCCGACGACCTTGTACGGCAGCCCGACCCGGATGAAGATCTCCTCGAACACCCGGGACTGGGCGTTGGTGCGGTAGAAGACCGCGACGTCACCCGCCTTGGCCTGGCCGGCGTCGGTCAGCCGGTCGATCTCGTCGGCGACGAACTGGGCCTCGTCGTGCTCGGTGTCGGCGACGTAGCCGGTGATCGCGGAGCCCGCGCCGGCGTCCGTCCAGAGGTTCTTGGGGCGGCGGTTCTCGTTGCGCTCGATGACGGCGTTGGCGGCGCTCAGGATGGTCTGGGTGGAGCGGTAGTTCTGCTCCAGCAGGATGGTGGTGGCGTCGGGGTAGTCCTCCTCGAACTGGAGGATGTTGCGGATCGTCGCACCGCGGAAGGCGTAGATCGACTGGTCCGCGTCGCCGACGACGCACAGTTCGGCCGGCTCCACGGCCGGCTCGCCCCGACCGCCCTCGTCCCCGCCCCGCTCCGCTCCGGCGGCCGTGCCGACGAGTTCGCGGATGAGCGTGTACTGCGCGTGGTTGGTGTCCTGGTACTCGTCGACGAGGACGTGCCGGAAGCGGCGCCGGTAGTGCTCGGCGACGTCCGGGAACGCCTGGAGGAGATGGACGGTGGTCATGATGATGTCGTCGAAGTCGAGGGCGTTGGCCTCGCGCAGCCGCTGCTGGTACATCGTGTACGCCTCGGCGAGCGTCTTGTCGAAGCTGCTCGGGGAGGACTCGGCGGCGGCCTGGGCGGCGAAGTCCTCCTCGTCGATCAGCTCGTTCTTGAGGTTGGAGACCTTGGCCGTGAGGGACTTCGGCGGGAAGCGCTTGGGGTCCAGGTCCAGATCGCGGCAGACCAGGGCCATCAGCCGCTTGGAGTCGGCGGCGTCGTAGATCGAGAAGCTGGAGGTGAAGCCCAGCTTCTTGCTCTCGCGGCGCAGGATGCGGACGCAGGCGCTGTGGAAGGTGGAGACCCACATGGCGTTCGCCCGCGGGCCGACCAGCTCCTCCACGCGCTCCTTCATCTCGCCCGCGGCCTTGTTGGTGAAGGTGATCGCGAGGATCGAGCCGGGGTGCGCGCCGCGGGCGGCGAGCAGATACGCGATGCGGTGCGTGAGGACCCGGGTCTTGCCGGAGCCGGCACCGGCGACGATGAGCAGGGGCGAACCGGTGTGCAGCACGGCGGCGCGCTGCTGGTCGTTGAGACCGTGCAGCAGCGCGGCGGGGTCGGTGACGGGCCTCGGGGCACCGTCGCGGTAGTACGCCTCCCGGGGTGCGCCGTCGAACGCGCCGCCGAAGAGATCGGCCGGGATCTCCTCGCCGGGGGCGTCGTGCTCGGGCGGCGGGGGCTCCTCGTCCGCGGGGCCGAGGTCTGCCAGGAAACTGTCGTCAAAGAGGCTGCTCATCGCCCACCGAGTCTAGGCGGCCCCGCCGACAGGCGGCACCGGGTTGCCCGCTTCCGCCGTCACGGGGCCGTACGGGCGCGCGGAGCCCGGGGTGCCGGCACGGCCGGCCCGTTCCCGGGACGCCCCGGGACGCGTCGCCCGGCCCCGGCCGCGGGAAGGGACCCGAGGCCCGAACTCCCGTACCGCCTCCGGTCTTTATGCGTTACTTACCGTGCCCGGTCAGCCACCCGGACGGCAGAATTCCACTCCGCTCGGAAAATATAACGGAATGGTTTCGGGCATATCGCACACCGGCCTTCACACGAGCCGCACAACTGGCTACGGTGCTCGATCAGGCGGCCCGCACTCCCCGCCGGCGACCGCGCCGGCACGGGCAGCCACCGCCGAATCCGGCCCCCTTCCCCAGGGCGTCCGGAACCGGGGACCCAGACGCGGCACCGGGGTGAATCGGTCACCGCGCGGCGCGCACCGCGCCTCGCACCGACCGTAGGGCAGCCTTCCGAATACGCCCGAACCCGACAGCTAACCCGGTAGGCGGTCCACGGAAGGAGCGCCGATCTTGGCGTCGCACCGCAAATCCCGGCCCCTCGGTACCCCGGCTTCGCGTCGCACCGCCGTCGGCCTCGGCACAGCGGCCCTCGCCTCCGTCACCCTCCTCCAGAGCGCGCAGGCCGCGCCCGGCGACGGCGAACCGAAGCAGTCCGTCGAGGAAGTACAGAAGAAGGTCGACGAGCTCTACCGCCAGGCGGGAAGCGCCACCCAGCAGTACAACAGGGCCAAGGAGCGCACGGAGGAACAGCGTTCCAGGGTCGACGGCCTCCTCGACGCCGTCGCCAAGCGCACCGAGAAGCTCAACGAGGCGCGGAGGAGCCTCGGCAGCTTCGCGACCGCGCAGTACCGCAACGGCGGCATGAGCCCCACCGCCACCATGCTCCTCGCCTCCGACCCGCAGGACTACTTCGACCAGACGCGCGTGATGGCCCGGATGACGGACCAGCAGGAGCAGGCCGTCGAGGAGTTCCGCGAGCAGCAGGTCGCGACCACGGAGAAGCGCGAGGAGGCGGGCAAGAGCCTCGCCACGCTCACCGACGCGCAGGAGAAGCTGCGGGAGAGCAAGCGGACCGTCCAGACCAAGCTGGCCGAGGCGCGCGAGCTGCTCGGCCGGCTGACCGCGGAGGAGCGGGCCCGGCTGGCCGAGATCGAGCGCAAGAAGGAGGCGGAGGCCCAGCGCAAGGCGGAGGAGCTGGCGCGGCAGCAGGAGGCCGAGCGGCAGCGCCTCGCGGAGGAGGCACGGCAGCAGGAGGAGGAGCGGACGGAGACCGCGTCCGGCTCCGGCACCGGTACGTCCACCGGGACGGACACCTCGGCCGGCACGGGCACGGGCACCTCGGAGACGACGACCGGCACCAAGGCCCAGCAGGCGATCGAGTTCGCCCGCGCCCAGATCGGCAAGCCGTACGTCTGGGGTGCGACCGGCCCCAACTCCTACGACTGCTCGGGTCTCACCGGCGCCGCCTGGAAGGCCGCCGGTGTCACGCTGCCGCGCACCACCTACGACCAGGTGAACACGGGAACGCGCGTCGCGAAGTCAGCCATGCAGCCGGGTGACCTGATCTTCTTCTACGGCGACATCAGCCACGTCGGCCTGTACATAGGCGGCGGCCAGATGATCCACGCCCCGAAGCCGGGGACGAACGTGCGCATCGAGTCGATCGACACCATGCCCTTCTACGCCGCGACGCGCCCCGCGTAACCGGGCGGCGCGGGCGGGCTCCGGGCGCGGCGGCGGGCATCAGGACGCGGCAGGCGGCACGGAACACGACACGACGGGCGGTACCCGGCCTCGGGGGGAGGCCGGGCACCGCCCGTCGCCGTGCCCGGGGCCCAGGTCCCCGAGGGCTGCCCGGTTGCCGGGCCGCGGCTTGACCTTGACGCTGGGTCAACCCTCCATCCTTCCGGCAGGAGCTTCCTCACAGTCGACTGGAGAGCTCCGCGAAGGAGGCAGATGACCATGGTGACCCAATCGATCGCCGGTCCGGCGATTCGCGTGCGGGGTCTGGAGAAGTCGTACGGAAAGCTCGAAGTGCTGCGCGGCGTGGACTTCGACGTGGCGCGAGGCACCATCTTCGCCCTGCTCGGCTCCAACGGGGCGGGCAAGACCACGACCGTGAGGATCCTCGCCACGCTCCTGAAGGCCGACGCGGGGACAGCCGGCGTCCATGGCTTCGACGTCGCCGGGCAACCGACGAATGTGCGGGAGTCCATCAGCCTCACCGGGCAGTTCGCGGCCGTCGACGAGATCCTCAGCGGTCGGGAGAACCTCGTGCTCGTCGCCAGGCTGCGCCACCTCAAGGACCCGGGCGCGACCGCGGATGACCTGCTGAGGCGTTTCTCGCTGACCGACGCCGGCACGCGGAAGGTGTCCACGTATTCGGGCGGGATGCGCCGCCGGCTGGACATCGCGATGAGCCTCATCGGGAATCCGTCGGTGATCTTCCTGGACGAGCCGACGGCCGGGCTCGATCCCGAGGCGCGCATCGAGGTGTGGGAGGCGGTCAAGGAGCTCGCCGGCCATGGAACGACGGTGCTGCTCACCACGCAATATCTGGACGAGGCCGAGCAGTTGGCCGACCGGATCGCGATCCTCCACCAGGGGCGGATCATCGTGAACGGCACCCTCGCGGAGCTCAAGCAGCTCTTCCCGCCCGCCACCGTCGAGTACGTCGAGAAGCAGCCGACCCTGGAGGAGATCTTCCTCGCGATCATCGGCGGCGACGACAGAAGCGACGCCATCGGCACGAACAGCTAGGGGACAAGGATGAGTGCGTACTTCTTCGGCGACACCGCTGTTCTCACGGGGCGGACCCTGCGCCATGTCACACGCAGCATGGACACCATCATCACGACCGCCATCACGCCGGTCGCCATGATGCTGATGTTCGTCTACGTGTTCGGCGGCGCGATCGACACCGGGTCGGTTTCGTACGTGAACTACATGCTGCCCGGCATCCTGCTGATCACCATCGCGTCGGGCATCTCCTACACCGCGTACCGGCTCTTCACCGACATGCAGAGCGGAATCTTCGAGCGGTTCCAGTCCATGCCGATCGCACGGTCGGGTGTGCTGTGGGCACACGTCTTCACCTCTCTGGTCGCCAACCTGATCTCGCTCGTGATCGTCGTGGGCGTCGCGCTGCTCATGGGCTTCCGCACGGGGGCAGGTGTGCCGGCATGGCTCGCGGTCGCCGGCATCCTGTTCCTGTTCACCCTGGCCCTGACCTGGATCGCCGTGATTCCCGGGCTCTCCGCGGCGTCGGTCGAGGGAGCGGGCGCGTTCGCCTACCCGCTCATCTTCCTGCCGTTCATCAGCTCGGCGTTCGTGCCCACGGAGACCATGCCCGGCCCAGTGCGCTGGTTCGCCGAGCATCAGCCGGCGACGTCGATCGTCAACACGATCCGCGACCTGTTCGCCCAGCGGCCGGTCGGCAACGACATCTGGGCCGCCCTCGCCTGGTGCGTCGGCATCCTCGTCGTGGCGTACGTCTTCGCGATGGCCGCCTATCGCCGGAAGACAGCCTGAGGCAGTCCGAGATCCATGCTCACCATCAGCCGGCTTGCGGCGTACGCAGGGGTGACGGTGCGGGCGGTACGCCACTACCACCGGATCGGGCTGCTGCCGGAGCCCGAACGCGACCGATCCGGTTACCGGACCTACGACGCCGGCGCGGTCGTGCGACTGATCCGTATCCGCACCCTGGCCGATGCCGGCGTGCCGCTGGCCAGGGTGCAGGAACTCCTCGACGCCGGCCCGGAGGAGTTCACCGGCGGCGTCCAGGAGATCGACAAGGATCTGCGCGCCGAGATCCGGCGGCTGCAGGACACCCGCAGACGGCTCGCCCGGCTCGCCGCCGGAGAGCACCTGGCGCTCCCGCAGAGCGTCGTGGACTACCTCGACCGGCTGCGCGGTCTCGGCGTCGAGGAGGGGTACATCGCGATGGAGCGGGACGCCTGGATCATGATCGCCGCCCAGGTGCCGCACCTGATCGACTCCGTGATCGCCAAGAAGCACGAGGAACTGGACGACCCCGACATGGTGAGGCTCTACAGCCTTCTCAGCGGGGCGCTCGACTGGCCGGCCGACGACCCGCGCATCGTCGAGGTCGCCGACATCGTGGAGCGCCTGATGATCCGGGCTGTGGAGGCCGGCGAGGTGGGTGCCGACGACGGCACCGACGACCAGTTCGCCGACCTGCTGGACTCAACCATGGTCGAGTCCTCACCGGGCGCCAAGCGGCTCGTGGCGATCCTGGAGGAGCGGGGCTGGAAGGGCTGGACCCGCATCGAACGAGTGCCTGCCGACAGGCTCAACACCGAGCTGCCGCCATCTTGAGGGCAGGTGGCGGGCTCCGGGCCCGTCGCCGTGCCCGGGCCCGCGAGAGGGCGTCCGCGACGGTGGTCCGTGAGAGGGTCCCAGGCCGCCCGGTGCTCCGCCGTCAGCCGTGGCCGGGCTCTCCCGCGGGGACGGCGCGAGGCGGCCGGGTCTCGTACATCCGTACGGCGACCACCAGCCCGGAGGCGGCGGTCAGGGCGGCGATGGCCCAGAGGGCGGTGGTGAGGCCGTAGAGGTCGGCGAGGACGCCGGCGAGGAGCGCGCCGACCGCGAACCCGCCGTCGCGCCACAGCCGGTAGACGCCCACGGCGCGGGCGCGCCAGGCGGGGTGGGCGACGTCGCCGATGACGGCGAGGAGCGTCGGGTAGACCAGGGCGGTGCCGACACCGAGCAGGATCTGGGCGGCGGCCCAGACGCCGAAGGTGGAGCCGAGGGCGACGAGGCCGATGGCGGCGGCCTGGAGCAGCATCCCCGCGGTGATGAGGTGCTTGCGGCCGATGTGGTCGGACCACCAGCCGGTGAGCATCTGGCCCGCGCCCCAGACGGCCGGGTAGAGGGCGGCGAGGACGCCGATCTGCGCGATGGACAGGCCCTGGGCGGCGAAGATCAGCGGAAAGATCCCCCAGGCGAGGGCGTCGTTGAGGTTGTTGACCAGGCCGGCCTGGCTGGCGGCGGACAGCGCCCTGTCGCTCAGGCTGGTGAGGCGCGCCACCTGCCCGGTGGTCAGCTCCGCGTGGTGCTCGCTGCCCGCCGGGGTGGTGTGGCGGGCGGCTTCGAAGCGGGCGTGTCCGCGGGTCTCGCGGACCGCGAGGGTGGACAGGCCCAGGGCCAGGACGACGTAGGCGGCGCCGAGCAGGAACGGCTCGGGCCGCAGCCCCGCGCGGTCGGCGATGGCGCCGGTGGCCATGGCGGTGACGGCGACGGCGACGTAGCCGGCGGCCTCGTTGAAGCCCATGGCCAGGCCACGGCGTCCGGGGCCGACCAGGTCGATCTTCATGATGACGGTGGTGGACCAGGTCAGGCCCTGGTTGATACCGAGGAGCACGTTGGCGGCGATGATCCAGCCCCAGGTGGGCCCCCAGGCGAGCATCGCCGGTACGGGCAGGGCGATCAGCCATCCGGCGATCAGGACCGGCTTGCGGCCGAAGCGGTCGGACCAGGTGCCGGCGAAGAAGTTGGTGACGGCCTTGGTCGCGCCGAAGGCGAGGATGTAGGTGAGGGCGGAGGTGTAGGCGGAGAGGTGGAAGACGTCCTCGGCGAGCAGCGGCAGGACGGTGCGTTCCTGCCCCAGCATGCCGCCGACCAGCGCGTTGACGAGGACGAGCAGGCTGAACTGGGCGAGGTTGGCGCGCAGCCCGAGCCGTATGCCGTCGCGCTCCGGGGCGGTGCGGGGGGTGGTCACGCGTTCTCCTTGAGGGGGCGTCCGGTGGCTTCGGACCGGTCGGCGGGTCCGCTGTCGAGCACGGCGAGGCCGCGGTGGCCGTCGCGGCCCGGGTGGTCGTCACGGCCGCGGTGGCCATCGGCGAAGCCCATCGGATCCTCCAGGTGCTGCGGGTACCGGATGCGGCCGGATACGGGGGGTGCCGGCTGCCCGGGTGTCGGGTCGCTTCAGCGGCCACTCAAGCTACAATATTCCATGGATGTATGGAGGATGTCATGGGAGACGCCGCGCGCAAGAGTGCGCTGTACGACGCCTTCGCCCGCACCGGCAAGGCCCTGAGCAGCGGAAAGCGCCTTGAGCTGCTGGACCTGCTGGCCCAGGGCGAACGCCCGGTCGAGGCCCTGGCCAGGGCGGCCGGGCTGAACCTCACCACCGCCTCGGCCCATCTGCAGACCCTCAAGCAGGCCGGTCTGGTCACCACCCGCCGCGAGGGGGTCCGCGTCCACTACCGGCTGGCGGGGGAGGACGTCGCCGCCCTGTACGCGATGCTGCGCCGGGTCGCCCGGGCCCACCAGCCCGCCGTCGAGCCGGCCCGGGCCGCCTACCTGGGTGCGGACCCGGGGGAAGGGGTCGGCCGGGAGGAGCTGCTCGCCCGCGCGGCGGCCGGTGACGTCGTCGTCCTCGATGTGCGCCCGGCCGAGGAGTACGCCGCCGGGCACATCCCCGGAGCCGTGTCCATCCCGGTCGGGGAACTCCCCGAGCGGATAGCCGAGTTGCCGCCGGACACCGACGTGGTGGCGTACTGCCGCGGCACCTACTGCGTCCTCGCCCACGACGCCGTGCGCCTGCTGCGTGAACGGGGCCGCACGGCCGCCCGGCTCACCGACGGGATGCTGGAGTGGCGGCTGGACGGGCTGCCCGTCGAAACGACCGCCGCGTGACGACCGAACGCCCCGGCTCCCCGGCACCGCTGGTCATCGACGGCGGCGACCGGCTGTGCGCCGAGCTGATCCTCGAACTGAGCCGCCGGGTCGGCCGGACCGAACCCGGCACGGTCGTCCACCTGATCGCCACCGATCCGGCCGCCCCGCTGGACCTGCCGGCCTGGTGCCACCTCACCGGCCACACCTACCTCGGCCCCGTCCCCGGTACGCCCCGGCCGGCCTACGCCCTGCGGGTGAGCCCCGGCGCCCGCCGCACCCGGGGCGACGCACCGTGGCACCCACTGAACCCGCCACCGCCGCACGCCGAGGACGATCCCCGCCCTCCGAACGCCGGAGATCCCGCATGAACGACCGGCCGATCTACCTGGACCACCAGGCCACCACCCCCGTCGACCCGCGCGTGGTGGAGGCGATGCTGCCGTACCTGACCAGCGAGTTCGGCAACCCCTCCAGCTCCCACGCCTACGGCCGCACCGCGGCGGCGGCGGTCGCGACGGCCCGCACCCGGGTGGCCTCGCTGATCGGCGCCGCCGGTCCCGACGAGATCGTCTTCACCTCCTCCGGTACCGAGAGCAACCACCTCGCGCTCACCGGAGCCGCCCACGCGTTGCGCGCCGCCGGCCGCGGCGACCACATCGTCACCACCGCCATCGAGCACCCCGCGACTCAAGCCACCTGCGACCGGCTCGCCGGCGACGGCTTCCGCGTCACCCGCCTGCCGGTCGGCACCGACGGGCGCCTGGACCCCGCCGGACTCGTCCACGCCGTCGGGCCGGACACCGTCCTGGTGTCGGTGATGCACGCCAACAACGAGATCGGCACCCTCCAGCCGCTCGCCGAACTCGCCGCCGTCACCCGTGAGCGCGGCATCCTGCTGCACACCGACGCCGCCCAGACCCCCGCCACCGTCGCGGTCGATGTCGACGCCCTCGGTGTGGACCTCCTCACCGTCGTCGGACACAAGATGTACGCCCCCAAGGGCGTCGGCGCGCTCTACATCCGCCGCGGAACGCCCGCCCTCCGGCCCCAGCTCGTGGGCGGCGGCCAGGAGCACGGCCTGCGGGCCGCCACCGAGAACGTGCCCGGCATCGTCGCCCTCGGCGCCGCCGCGGAGATCGCCCGGGCCGAGCACGGCACCGACGCCGCACGCATCGGGGCCCACCGCGACCGCCTGCTCGGCGCACTCACCACGGCACTGCCCGGCCTGCGGGTCAACGGTTCCCTCAACCACAGGCTGCCCGGCAATCTCAGCCTCACCTTCCCCGGCCACACCGCCGACCGGATCATGACCGCCACGCCCGGACTGGCGTTCTCGGCCGGGAGCGCCTGCCACAGCGGCGCCACCGCACCCTCCCCGGTGCTGACCGCCATCGGCCTCACCCCGGACGAGGCGGCCCGCACCGTCCGCCTCGGCATCGGCCGCCACACGACCAACGCCGACATCACCACCGCCGCGGATCTGCTCGTCTCCGCCGCCACCGCACCCGCCCGGCCCTGAGAAAGCACGGGCACGCCCCGCCGCCCGCTCCGGACCCGGAGCCTCCCGACAGCCGGTCACCACTCCCACCGCCGGAGGCCACCATGAGCCGCACAATCCTCTTCATCCTCAACGACCCGCCCTACGGCACCGAACGCTCCTACAACGGCCTGCGCCTGGCCGGAGCCCTTGCCAAGCGGCCGGGAACGGAGATCCGCGTCTTCCTCATGGGGGACGCGGTCGGCTGCGCGATCGCCGGCCAGCAAGTCCCCAACGGCTATTACCACCTGGACCGGATGGTCGAGTCCTGCATCCGCCACGGCGCCGAAGTGGGCTGCTGCGGGACGTGCATGGACGCCCGCGGCCTCGGCGAGGACCTCCTCACAGGTGAGGCCCGCCGCTCCACCCTCGAGGAACTGGCCGACTGGACCCTCTGGGCCGACCAGGTCATCACCTTCTGAAAGACCCTCCGGCTTCCGGGGACAGCGGGCCCGCCCCGAGCACGTGCCCCGGGACGGGCCCCGCCGCAGTCATCGGGTCATCGGGTCGTCAGTGCCAGAGGACGGCGATGAAGACGTTGAGGACGGTCAGCAGGCCGACGGCGCCGAAGACGCCCTTCGACACCCGCTCCTCGTCCCGCTTGACGTAGACGAGACCGAGGATGGCGACCAGCACCACCAGCTTCACGCCGACCTTGACGTTGTTGACCATCGCGTCGTTCATCTCGTTGAACCCGACCAGCAGCACACCGGTGACGAGCATGGTCAGCGCCCCGTGCAGCATGGCGGGCACCATGCGCGCGGTGCCGGCGCCCATCGCCTTCATCTGGACGAGGAAGCCGCCCAGCAGCGAGGCGATACCGATGATGTGCAGGCCGACGAAGACATCGATGAGTACGTCCATGCCCGCGAGCCTATGCGGGCCCCCGACCGGCCCGGCACCCAGGTGTCCCCATGGTTCCCGGAGCGTGACCGGGCCGTGCCCGGCACCGGTTGCCCCGCCTCCCGGACCCCCGGCCCGGGCAACGCACCCGGCCCCGGTGCGGCGGCTCGGGAGGAGAGCGCCCCGTTCCGGGCGGCCGGAGGTGGGCGGGAGCGACGCACCGCCCGGAACAGGGCTCCGCGAGCGGTTACGACAGGGGGCGCCGGCCGCTCACGGCCCCGCCATCATGGCCCGCCCCGCACCTCCGTGACAGGCCGTGGGCTCGTACAGACGCTCCGTGTACGAGCCGCGCCGTGTACGAGCCGCGCCGTGTACGAGCCGCGGGTGACGCCGGCGTTCCCTTTCTCGGCCACGACAGTCCGGGAGGCCGCCTCCGGACCCGTTCCTTCGCTTCCGGCCCTTGCGGTATGCCCGCACTGCCACGATGTGCACATGAACGCACCGGAGGACGACCGTCCTGACGAGAGCCTGGAGCAACTGCTGGACCTGGCCGCACGGTTCCCGGGCGATGCCGGCGTGGCGTACCGCGCGGCCTGCGCCCACGACCGCCTCGGTCTGGAAGCCGGGGCGGTCCCGTTCTACGAACGCTGCCTGGCCGGGACCGGCCTCCCGGACGAGGACCGCCGCGGGGCCTTCCTCGGCCTGGGCAGCACCTACCGGGTACTCGGCCAGTACACGCGTGCCGTGGAAACACTGCGCCGGGGCGTCGCGGAGTACCCGGACGACGGCGGTCTCCGGACGTTCCTCGCCATGGCCCTGTACAACACGGGCGAACACCACGAGGCCATGAGCCTCCTGCTGGACCTGCTGGCCACCACGAGCCAGGACCCCTCCGTACGGGAGTACCGCCGCGCCATCGCCCTCTATGCCGGGGATCTCGACAGCACGGGCTGACCTCCACGGCGGAGTTCCGCGTCAGCCCCGGCCGAGGACGCAGAACTCGTTGCCCTCCGGGTCGGTCAGGACGGCCCAGGAGACGTCACCCTGGCCCACGTCAGTCCGTACCGCGCCGAGGCTTTCGAGCCGGGCGACCTCCCTCGCCTGGTCCTCGACGGGGTCGGACATCACGTCGAGGTGGAGGCGGCTCCACACGACCTCGTCGTCGGGCGGGCGGCAGAACTCCAGATACGGCCCGACGCCTTGGACGGAGCGCAGCAGAGCGCGGTCGTCGGTCAGCTCATGGACGGTCCAGTCGATCGCCTCGCCCCAGAACCGGACCATGGCCCGTGGGTCGGCGCAGTCGACGACCACGGCGGCTATCGGCCCGGTGTCCCGGTGGATCTCCCGGGGCTCCAGGACGCTGAACAGGTTGCCCTCCGGGTCGGCCATCACCGTCCGGGGCGCGTCGCCCCCGTCCACGGCGGCGGGCGTCGCCCCGAGTTCCCGCAGGCGTGCGACCAGCTCCGTCCGATGGGCGTCGGAGGTGGTGGCGAGCTCGATGTGCGCGCGGTATTGCACCGCCTCCGGGTCCGGGACACGGACGAGGTCGATGCAGACGACGGACGGATCCGGCCAGTCGAAGCCCACGGGTTCCAGATTGGTGACACCGGGCCCTTCGCTGGAGACACCCCAGCCGAGCGCCTCCGCCCAGAACCGGCCGAGCGCCGCGTCGTCCCGGGCCTTGAAGTTCACCTGAACAAGTTGCAGCGTCATGCCGCTCACCCTAACTCCGGTGTGACTTCGCGATCTTGTAAGAATTCCGGCCGAGAACGGGGAGGGAGCCGTGAGCGACTGCCCGCGCACATCCGCTCGGACCGCTGTCGGACACCGAGCGAAAGAACTGCCGGCAACCGGCCGAGCAGGCCGGTCACACCCGGTCCGGGCCATGAGTCGCCGGCTTCGCTCCCTCCGCCGCTGGGACGCCGATGTCGTCCGCGGCGAAGTCCGCGCCTCGGGTCTGCGCCTGCACGCAGGACGGCGCCCCACGGCGAGGAGGAAGGCCGGCCCCTCCTCCTCGACGGTGTACGTCTCGTCCGACCACTTCAGCCGTGGCGTTACGGGGTTCTCACATTCCGGGCTCACACCAGCCGGCGGGCCGTGGCCCAGCGGGTGAGTTCGTGGCGGTTGCTGAGCTGGAGCTTGCGGAGGACCGCCGAGACGTGCGACTCGACCGTCTTCACGGAGATGAAGAGCTGCTTCGCGATCTCCTTGTACGCGTAGCCGCGCGCGATCAGGCGCAGCACCTCGCGCTCGCGCTGGGTGAGGCGGTCCAGGTCCTCGTCCACCGGCGGGGCGTCCGTGGAGGCGAAGGCGTCCAGGACGAAGCCCGCGAGACGCGGGGAGAAGACCGCGTCGCCCTCCTTGACCCGGAAGACCGCGTTGATCAGGTCGGTGCCGGTGATGGTCTTGGTGACGTAGCCGCGGGCGCCGCCGCGGATCACGCCGATCACGTCCTCGGCCGCGTCGGAGACGGAGAGGGCGAGGAAGCGCACCGGCTGCTGCTGGTCGGCCATCAGGGAGGCGCACCGGCGCAGCACCTCCACGCCGCCGCCGCCCGGGAGGTGGACGTCCAGCAGGACGACCTCGGGCCGGGTCGCGGTGATCACCGTGACCGCCTGGTCGACGTCCGCGGCCTCGCCGACGACCTCCACCCCGGTGGTCTCCGTCTGCCCGATCTCCGCCTGGACGCCGGTGCGGAACATCCGGTGGTCGTCGACGAGGACCACCCGTGCGTGGCGGCCGGTGGTCCCCGGGCCGTTGGTGGTGTCCGCGGGGCCGCTGGAGCCCTCGGCGCCGCCGGTTCCCCGGGCTCCGCCCGCGCCGCTGGTGCCGCCCGTACCGCCGCTCGTGTGCTGTGTTCCGTCGTTCATCGCCCGTCCGTCCCTCGTCCGTACCGCCCGGCCGTGCCCGCGGTCGTGTTCCCGTCGCCCCGGCCCCTGTGCGCCAGCGTAGGTGCGGGCGCGCCTGTTCGGCTGGGGGCGGCCGGGCCACGTCCGGGGCGGGCCGGACCGGTGTGGCGCCCGGCGGTCCCCGTGCGGCTTGCGCACGCGTGGGGCGTCCCGCCCGTGTCCGTCATGCCGCGCGTTCCATTTCGAGTTCCACCTCGGTGCCTCCGTCCGGTGCCGAACGGAGCCTCGCCGTACCGCCGTTGCGCTGCATCCGGCCGATGATCGACTCCCGGACGCCCATCCGGTCCGCCGGCACCGCGTCCAGGTCGAAGCCCGGGCCCCGGTCCCGTACGGAGATGAACACCGTCGTGCCCTCGACCTCCGCGTAGACCTGCACCGCCCCGCCCTCGCCACCGTACTTGGCCGCGTTGACCATCGCCTCCCGTGCGGCCTGGAGCTGGGCACCCAGTCCTTCGTCCACCGGGCAGTCGCCGACGCAGACGACCTCGACCGGCACCCCGTGGTCGTCCTCCACCTCCGCCGCCGTGGCCTTCACGGCCTCGGCCAGGGTGTCCGGTTCCTCCTCCTCGTCCTTGCCGCGGCCCTCCGGCTTGTAGAGCCAGGCCCGCAACTCCCGTTCCTGGGCTCGCGCGAGACGGGCGACCTCGCGGGCGTTCTCGGCGTTGCGCTGGATCAGCGTCAGGGTGTGCAGCACCGAGTCGTGGACGTGGGCCGCGACCTCGGCGCGCTCCTGCGCGCGGATGCGCATCAGCCGCTCCTCCGACAGGTCCTGTGCCATCCGGATCAGATACGGGCCCGCGAGCAGGGCGATGCCGACCAGCACCGCGAGGGACGCCTGCAGCACCGTGCCCAGATGCCGCGCCGAGCCCTGCATCACGACGATGGCGCTCACGCCCACACCCACGAGCAGCACCCCGGCCGCGCCGCGCACCAGCGGCAGCACCTGCTTGCGGCGGGTGACGGCGGCCCAGTGGGCGCGGCGCGCGTTGTCGGCCTGCCGCCAGACCAGGACGACGCCCGCGCCGATCAGCAGGGCCGGCCAGAGGTAGGCGTTGGCGCGGCGGCCGAGCTGGAGGTTGTCCACGAACACGGCCACGCCGACGACCATGGCGAGGAGCGCGATGATCTGCCCCCGGTCGGGTTTCCGGACGAGGAGCCGCCGCCGGCCGTCCGGCCCGGCGGCGGCCTCCGCTCCCGCCTCCGTTGCCGCGGTGGCTCCACCCCTGGCCGCCGCAGGGCCCCCGCCCGCGCCGCGCGGTGCCTCCACGCCGCCGACGCCGAGTGGCACCACGAACCAGAAAGCCGCGTACAGCAGCGCGCCGAGCCCCTCCACCATGAAGAGCGCCACGAAGAAGATCCGCACCCAGGACACCGGCAGCCCGAGATGGCCGGCGAGGCCGCGGCCACTCCGCCGAGCATCCGGCCCTCGGCGCTCCGGTAGAGCTTGCGGACCGGTGGCTCGTCGGGGCCTCGGGTCCGGGGGCGGGGCGGGACTGCCCGCGCCGGGGTCCCGGCGCGGGGGCGGCGGCGGTCATGACCCGATGGTCACACGGGACGGGGCGGCCCGGCATCAGGGTCGGACCTGAACGGTCCCGGGGGTCCGGGCGGAGTCGCTCCCGGCCCCGGTGGCGGCCCGTCTCGGGGAAAGGTCAGGGTTCCGCCAGGGTCGTCACGGGTGGGTCCGGGGCCGCCGGGCCGTCACCATGGACGCATGAGCGATCAGCAGCCCGCCCCGGGCCCGGCGGCGGACGCGCCGGGAGGCGCCCCGGCGGCCCCCGGCGGTTCCGCGCGTCCGGGTCCGGCGGGCCCGGGAGGGGCCCCGGGATCCACCACCGGCAGCACTGCCGACCCCACCTCCGGTGTTCCCCCGGTGCTGCCCCGGCTGCGGCGCAGCCGCCGTACGAAGACGATCGCCGGGGTCTGCGGCGGCCTCGGCCGGCAGTTCGACCTGGACCCGGTGATCTTCCGGGTCGTCCTCACGGTGCTCGCCATGTCCGGTGGCGTCGGCCTCATCGCCTACGGCTTCGCCTGGCTGCTGATCCCGCTCGACGGCGAGGACGAGAACGAGCTGCGGCGGCTGCTCTCCGGCCGCGTCGAGGGTCCGGCGCTGACCGCCGTGCTCTTCGCGCTGGTCGGTTCCGGTCTGCTGCTGTCGATGCTCAACAACGGGTCGGTGTTCTTCTTCGCCGTGCTGCTGTCGTCCGCGCTGGCCGGCGTGTGCTCGTGGTCGCTGCGGAAACGGCGCGTGGAGCAGGCGGGCGCCGCGGTGGACGCGGCCGCGGCGCAGGCCGTCGCGGACGCGCCCCCCGAGACGACGGCCCCGCCGTCCCCCGGAGGGCCGTCCTGGTGGCGCGACCCGATCATCAAGGACGGCACCACGGGCCCCCTGGGCACCGGCTACCTCTGGGGTCCGGACGACGGGCGGGACGCCGGCCCGTACGACCCGCGGACGGGTGCCGCCGCACGCGGTGGCCGGCGCGGTCCGTCGGGCCCCTGGACCGGCGGCTGGACGTTCCTGGCGGCGGCCGCCGCCGCCGTCACCGGCACCCTCGTGACCTGGGAGCAGGGGCCGCTCACCACCAGCCTGCAGACCGGACTCGCCGCCGCCCTGGCGGTCTTCGGACTCGGACTGGCGGTGGCCGCCTGGTACGGCCGGGCGGGGGGCGGCACGGTCGTCGCGGCGGTGCTGACCTGCGGGCTCCTGGTGGGCGCGGGCGCGGTCCCGGGCAACGTCACCACGCACTGGCAGCAGAGCACCTGGCGCCCGGGCTCGGCGGCCGAGGTACGGCCGGTGTACGGGATCGGCACGGGGCGGGGCGTACTCGACCTCACCGCGCTCGACCTGGAGCGGGGCGAGACGGTCAGCACCCGCGCGAGCGTCGGCGCGGGGGAGCTCCGCGTCCTCGTGCCGCCGGACGCCGTGCTCGAACTCGGCCTGGAGATCGGCCTCGGCGACAGCCGGCTGCCCGGCGACCCGCAGAACGACATCGACATCGAGCCGGGCGCCCGGCGGACCGTCACCCTGCGGCCGGAGGGCGGACTCACCCCGGCCGGCACCCTCGTCCTCGAACTGGAAGCCGGCATGGGCCGGGTGGAGGTGGAACGTGCCGCCCCGTGAGCACGGCGGCCGCGGCCGTCACGCGTTCGAACCGGCGAAGCTGGTCGCCGGACTGGTCCTGCTCGCCGCGGGTGTCGTGGCCCTGCTGTCCTCGGCCGGCACCGTGGACCCCGGGCCGGGCCCGCGGCTGCTGCCCGCCGTCCTGCTCGGCCTGTGCTTCGCGGGGGTCGTGGGCGCGGTCTCCCACGGTGTGCGCCGACGGCGCGCGAGGCGCCGGGCACGCCGGGGGCTCCCGGGTGACGGGGGGCCGCCGGACGCCCTCGGGTGACGCGCGGCGCCGGACGCGCGGACCGGCGGTGTCCCCGCCGCGCGCGGCCCCGGACGGGACCGTCCCGCCGCGCACCGCGGAGCGCGCTGTCAGCCGTAGAGCTGCTGTCCGTGGCGGGCGCGGCGGTTGGCGATGGCCGAGTCCAGTGACAGATACGGCGCGCCCGCCAGCACCAGCGGCAGCCAGGCCATCAGATAGGCCAGGTCGTTGCCGTAGTAGTAGGGGTCGCTCTGCCAGCTGACGGTCAGCCAGAGGCTCAGGGAGATCAGCGCGCCGCCGAAGGCCGCGAGCCGGGCGAGGAGCCCGAACAGCGTGCCGAGACCGACGGCGATCTCCCCGCCGGCGATGGCGTAGCCGAAGAGCGTGGGGTCGCGGAGAGCGAGATCCACCAGCGCCGGGATGGCGGAGGCGTCCCGCACGGAGTTCATGAGCTGGCCGATCGACCCGGCTCCGGAGTCGGCGATGAAGGCCGGATCGGTGAGCTTGTCGATACCCGCGTAGACGAAGGTGACGCCGAGGAAAATGCGGAGCGGAAGCAGGGCGTAGCGGGCCGCGGTGGCCCGTGCTCCCGCCGGCTCCGGCGTATGTGCCCGGTGGAGCCCGTGCGCCATGAGGTCCGCCTCTCGATCGCTTCCGGAGAGGGGATTCTCCACGATCCGGCCCGATTACGGGAGACGAAGTACATCAACAATCAAACAAATTGAGCAGGTCCGATCACCTTCGAGCAGATCACCTCTGGGTGCGGGCCCGGCCCCCGGCCGCTCAGGGGCGGGCGGTCCCGGTCAGGTCGATGTCGATGGTGAACGGAACGGACAGCTTCAGCCGGTTGTGGTGAATGCCGGTCGCCACATAGGCGCCGGTGGCCGGGTCGCGCTCGTAGACGTAGACCCTGGGCCGCCCGTTGTCGCTCTCCACCCGCCAGAAGTGCGGGATGCCCGCCTTGGCGTACTTTCAGCGGCTTGGTCTCGCGGTCCCGTGCCTCGGGGTCATCGGAGACGACCTCGACGGCGAGGAGCACGTCCTGCGGACGGTAAGCCGTCTGGTCCAGCCCCGTGTCGGCGTCGGCGCGGGCGACCATCACATCGGGCTCCGGCCGTTGCCGGTCGTCCAGGACGATGGTCATCTCCCTGAGGACCTCCATGTCCTCGGGCGCGGTGCGCAGCAGGCTGTGCTCCAGCAGGCGCAGAGTCCGCGTGTGGAAAACCGTCTGCGGGCTCCGGAAGACAAGGCTTCCGTCGATCAACTCCGTGTGCGGAGGCAGGCCGGGGAGCCGGTCCAGGTCGTCGGCGGTGTAGCCACCCGGCGGCGGCTGCGGCCAGGTGTGCCGCCACGGTGGTTCGGCGCCGGGCCGTGACGCTTCCATGGGACGCATCGTTGCCGACCTGATCGGCGTACCCGGGACAAACCCCGGCGCCACCACTCATTCGTGTGAGCGGCGGCGCCGGGGTTGACGTGCGGAGGGGTCAGGAGCGGGACCGGTGACGGGTCACTCCCACTCGATGGTGCCCGGGGGCTTGCTGGTCACGTCGAGGACCACGCGGTTGACCTCGTCCACCTCGTTGGTGATCCGGGTGGAGATCCGTGCCAGGACGTCGTACGGCAGCCGCGTCCAGTCCGCCGTCATGGCGTCCTCGGAGGAGACCGGGCGGAGTACGACCGGGTGGCCGTACGTCCGGCCGTCGCCCTGGACGCCGACCGAGCGGACGTCCGCCAGCAGCACGACCGGGCACTGCCAGATCTCGCGGTCCAGGCCGGCGGCGGTCAGCTCCTGGCGGGCGATGGCGTCGGCCTCGCGGAGCAGATCCAGCCGCTCCTTGGTGACGTCGCCGACGATGCGGATGGCCAGGCCGGGGCCCGGGAAGGGCTGGCGCTGGACGATCTCCTCGGGGAGGCCCAGCTCCTGGCCGACCATCCGGACCTCGTCCTTGAAGAGCCGGCGCAGCGGCTCCACCAGCTGGAACTGGAGGTCCTCGGGGAGACCGCCCACGTTGTGGTGGGACTTGATGTTGGCGGTGCCGGTGCCGCCGCCGGACTCGACGACGTCCGGGTAGAGGGTGCCCTGCACCAGGAACTCCACGGACTCGCCGTGCTCGCCCGCCTCGGCGACGATCTCGGACGCGGCCTGCTCGAAGACCCGGATGAACTCCCGGCCGATGATCTTCCGCTTCTGCTCGGGGTCGGAGACCCCGGCCAGCGCCGTGAGGAAGCGCTCCTCGGCGTCCACGACCTTGAGCTTGACGCCGGTCGCCGCCACGAAGTCCTTCTCGACCTGCTCCGACTCGCCCTTGCGCATCAGGCCGTGGTCGACGTAGACGCAGGTGAGCCGGTCCCCGATGGCCTTCTGTACGAGGGCCGCGGCGACCGCGGAGTCGACGCCGCCGGAGAGCCCGCAGATGGCGCGCTTGTCGCCGATGCGCTCGCGGATGGCGGCCACGGACTCGTCGACGACGTTCGCCATCGTCCAGTCCGGGCTGAGGCCGGCGCCGCGGTAGAGGAAGTGCTCCAGGACGAGCTGTCCGTGGGTGGAGTGCATCACCTCGGGGTGGTGCTGCACGCCGTAGAGCTTCTTGTCGTCGCTCTCGAACGCGGCGACGGGGGTGCCGGGGGTGGAGGCGGTGACGGTGAAGCCCTCGGGGGCCTCCGCGACCGAGTCGCCGTGCGACATCCACACCGACTGCTCGGCGGGGGTCCCCTCGAAGAGGGTGGAGCCGGGGCGGGCGACGGTGAGGTCCGTGCCGCCGTACTCCCGGGTGCCGGTGCGGGCGACCGTGCCGCCGAGCGCCTTGGCCATGGCCTGGAAGCCGTAGCAGATGCCGAAGACGGGGACGCCGGCCTCGAACAGCTCGGGGCCGACGTGCGGGGCGTCCTCGGCGTAGACCGAGGAGGGGCCGCCGGAGAGGATGATCGCCTTGGGGTTGCGGGCGAGGATCTCGGCCACCGGCGTGGTGTGCGGGACGATCTCGCTGTAGACCCGGGCCTCGCGGACGCGACGGGCGATGAGCTGGGCGTACTGCGCACCGAAATCGACGACGAGGACCGTGTCCGGGGAGTGGTCGGCGTCGGGAGCGGAAGCGGGGGTCGCTGAGGGCACTGCGGCGGCCTTCCGGCGTGGACGGTGGAGCTGGCTGGATCCCGATTCTAACGGCGCGGGGCGGCGCCCCCGTCCGTCTCAGCATCCGGCCCGCCCTGGCACCGTCCGCCCCGGGCGGGCCATACTGTCGGCATGTTCTCGCAGCTCACCTTCCGCTTTACCTATGGCACCGGCCCGTCCGGCTGCCATGGTCGCGCTGCGTGAGCCACTGACACGCAACTTTCCAGGCGCCCCGGGCCGGTCGAGGCCCGGGGCGCTCTGCGTTCGGTCCGGGCCGCGGCGGTACCGGGGCCCACGGCTCCGAGGAGACACGGACATGAACACGAACCTGACCAGGAACAGCGGCACGGACAGCACCACGGACACGGCCACCGGCCCCGCGGCGGACGCGCGGGTGCCCGCGCAGGCCGTCGCCCCCGACACGGGCGCCCGCACCGACGAGGCCGCGGCCCTCATCGCCGGGGCCCGCGAGCGGATCGACGATCTGGACGCCCGGATCATCGGCCTGGTGCGGGAGCGGATGGCCGTCTCGGCCGCCATCCAGGAGGCGAGGATCACCTCCGGCGGACGCCGGGTGAACCTCTCCCGCGAGATGGAGGTGCTCCACCACTACCGCGAGCAGCTCGGCAAGCCGGGCACCGCGCTGGCGATGACCCTCCTGGATCTCTGCCGCGGGCGGGTCTGAGCCGCACACGGCTTTCGGGCGAACGGCTCCGGACGGACACTCCGGACGGACGACTCCGAACCGAACGGCCCGTGCCCGTGCCGCGCCCCGGCGTCACCCGCCGTCCCCGGGGCGCGGCACACCGTCCCACCGGACGTTACTTGCGGTTGTACAGCCGCATCGTGACCGTCCCGAAGACCAGGACGAACACCGCGGCCCAGCCCAGGGTCCAGGCGATCTCGTCCGCGGGCCACTCCCCCGCCATCAGCTCCCGCACGCCGGAGGACAGATGGGTGATCGGGCTGTTGTTCACGAAGACCTGCAGCCAGCCCGGCATGGTCCGCGGATCGACGAAGATGTTGCTGAGGAAGGTCAGCGGGAAGATCACCATCATGCTGACGCCCATCACCGACTTCTCGCTGCGCAGCAGCAGGCCGAACATCGTCCACGTCCACGAGAAGGCGAACGAGAAGACCACCAGCAGCGCCACCCCGGCGAGCACACCGGCCACGCCGCCGTCCGGCCGGAAGCCCATGATCAGGCCGAGGGTCAGCATCACCACCGAGGCGATGGCGTAGCGCAGCATGTCGCCTAGGAGATAGCCGACCATCGCCGAGGGGCGCCAGATCGGCAGGGTGCGGAACCGGTCGAAGACCCCCTTCTGGATGTCGGTGTTGACCGACACCCCGGTGTACATCGTGATCATCACGACGTTCATCACCAGGATGCCCGGCAGCAGGAACTGCAGGTAGCGGGTGGTCGAGCCGGCGAGCGCACCTCCGAAGAGGTACGTGTACATCAGCACCATCATCACGGGGAACGCCGTGACGTCGAAGAGCTGCTCCGGCACGTGCTTGATCTTCAGTACGGCCCGCCATCCGAAGGTGACCGACGCGGACCACGCGCTGGGCCGCGGCGGCCGCCGCCCGGCGACGAGCAGTTCGGCCAGGCTCTCGGTGGCGACGGGGGCCGGTTCCCCGGTCCGCGCCTCGGTGCTCGCGGTGCTCGTCGCGGTGCTCATGCCGGGACCTCTTCCTTGCTGTCCTTGCTCGTGGCGGACGCCGTACCGGTGGCGGTGTGTTCGGTGCGGTCGGTGCGGTCGGTGAGGGCGAGGAAGACCTCGTCCAGACTGGGCTGGCCCAGCGAGAAGTTGTCGACGACGATGCCGGCGCGGCCGAGCTCCGCGAGGGCGTGGGCGGCCTGCTCCGCCGCGCCCTTGCCGTCGCCGCCGGTACCGACGCGGGCGGTCAGGGCCACCGGGTCGTGGTCGAGCTGGATGTGCGCGGCCATCGCCTCGGTGAGCAGCCGTTCGGCCTCGGGCCGCTGGGCCGCGTCCCGCAGCCGTACGTGGACCGTGCCGGCGCCCACCGACGCCTTCAGCTCGCCCTTGGTGCCCTCCGCGATGACCTTGCCGTGGTCGATGACGGCGATGCGGGAGGCCAGTTGGTCGGCCTCGTCGAGGTACTGGGTGGTCAGCAGCACCGTGGTGCCCTGGGCGACGACGGCCCGCACGATGTCCCAGACCTGGTTCCGGCTGCGCGGGTCCAGGCCGGTCGTCGGCTCGTCGAGGAAGAGCAGGTCGGGGGTGTTGAGGATGCTCGCCGCGATGTCGATGCGGCGCCGCATCCCACCCGAGTAGTTCTTGACCTGCCGGCCGGCCGCCTCCGCCAGCCCGAACGCCTCCAGGAGCTGTCCGGCCCGTTCCCGGGCCGGGCGTTTGCCGTGGCCGAGCAGCCTGCCCAGCAGGATCAGGTTCTCCATGCCGGTGAGGTCTTCGTCCACCGAGGCGTACTGCCCGGTCAGGCTCACCCGGCCGCGGACGGCGTCCGCCTCGCGCAGCACGTCGTGGCCGAAGACGCGGGCCTCGCCGCCGTCGGGGCGCAGCAGCGTGGCGAGCACCTTGACCGTGGTGGTCTTCCCGGCGCCGTTGGGGCCGAGGACTCCGTAGACCGTGCCCGTGGGGACGGTGAGGTCCACACCGTCCACGGCGCGGGTCTCCCCGAATACCTTCACCAGCCCCGACGTCTCGATCGCCGGGCCGGAACCGCTGTTACTCATGATCGGTCGTCCCCATCTCGTCTTCCGTCTTCCGTCTTCCGTCGTGCGTCGTGCGTCGTGCACGTCGCGTCCGGTGTGGCCGCCGGCCAGGAGGTCCGTGGTGTCCGTCGCTGGCCCCTGCCCCGGCCCGCCCTGTCCTATGGGACTCCTCCGGCGGGCGAAACTCATCGGCTTTTTCACGGAACGGGCATTCTCCGCCCGGACGGTCGGCGCTGCGCGGACGCGGAAGGGGTTCCCGGTCCGCCGTTTCGCGGTGCCGGGGAGGCCGTGACCGTTCCCCGCGCCCCTCGTTGAGCCGGTTGTCCGTGCCGGCCGGGCGCGGGTCGATCAAGATGACGCGTGGCTTCCGCCCAGCTCCTCCGGGCGCCCGGTACGGCAGGGGCGGATCTCACTGAAGCGTGTGGCGTGCCGAGTGGCTTGGGGACAAGCGGTGCACGTCGTGGGACCGCGCTTCAGTGTGTGACCGGACAGCAGGGGACAGCAGCCCGGTCACTGCCGAAGCGGCCGGTTCCGGGGACGCCCGGAGCCGCCGTCTCCGGTCCCCGGCCCCGACCCCGGCCCCGTCCCCTCTCTCCGTCACTCCCCTGGCGGGCGTTCCCTCGCGCCCGCCCTCCCCGGCCCGGCGCCCCTGACGCCGGGCCGCCGCCGAAGGGCCTCACGCCCACCCCGCCCCCGGCCCCGTGAGGCCCTTCGGCATGTGCCGTGACGTGCGTCACCCCATGCCTGTGTCATGGGCATACAACCATTGCCGATCTTTACCGGTCACTTATGGCGATCGCTCCGCCATAACGCGTTCCCCCACCGCGACGGCAGGGCGCCACACCTTTCTTTTTTCTTTCCGGTGCCGCAATACCACGGCACCACTGACCGAAGAGGTCTGCATGAGAATTCGCCGCGTTCTGGCGACCGCCGCCGCGACGGCTGTCATAGCCCCGGCAGCGCTGATGGCGGCCCCGGCCGCGTACGCGAACGACACCACGGTCACCGCCGCGGAGAGCCCGGCCCCCGAGAACTCCGGGACGACCGAGCCCGCGCCCGGTGACGAGCCGGGGGACGCCGCACCGGAGTCCGGGGACGACCAGCCCTCCGCCGAGGAGCAGAAGCCGGCCGAGGAGGACCCCGAGACCGGGCCCTCCGGTGAGGACGCCGAGGCCGGGGACGACACCGAGGGCGACAAGACCGAGGACCAGGGCAAGGACGAGGACAAGCCCGCCGAGCCGGGCGAGCCCCCCGCCACCGGGCCCGGTGAGGGCGAGGAGGACTTCGAGTTCCCGCTCTTCTGCGAAGAGGTCGACGAGAACTACACCCAGGCGGTCACGGCGGAGCTGAGCGGGCTGCCGGGCAAGATCGAGGCCGGCAGCGGCTGGCACGGCTTCAAGCTGACCGTCACCAACACCTCGGAGAAGGAGCTCAACGAGGTCGCCTTCTACGCCGAGGTGGAGAACTACGAAATGGACGAGGACAAGTTCCTCAGCCGCTTCGTCCAGCTCCAGTTCAAGGTGCCGGGCACCGACCAGTGGGTGGCCATCGGTGACAAGGAGTGGGCCGGCGCCTACTTCTGGGGCGTCGACGTCATGAAGGCGAAGGACTACGTCGCCATCGACCTCCGCGTCAACATCAACAAGGACGCTCCGGCCGGTGACGGCTGGACCTTCGGCTCCGGCGCCTTCCTCGACAACGTCGAGGGCCAGGAGTGCATCGCCGAGGGCTGGGACGACTACGAGTTCACCGTCGTCAGGCCGGGCACGACCGTTCCGGACCCGGGTGAGGCCAAGCCGAAGCCCGGCAACGAGGCCAAGCCGGGTGCCGGCACCGGCCCGAAGCCGCAGGGCGGTGTCGAGAAGCAGCCGGTGACCGGCAACCTCGCCGAGACCGGTTCCTCCTCCATGCTGCCGGCGATCGCCATGATCGGTGGCGTCGCCATGGTGGCCGGCGCGGGTGCGGTCTTCGTCGTCCGCCGCCGGACCGGTGACATGGGCGCCGCCGCGTAAGGCGTCGCGCTCACGGCAGGAAGACGCCGGGAAGGGGCCGCACCCCGGAGTGCGGCCCCTTCCCGTTTCCGCGGGGGGCGTCAGCCGCGGGGCCGTCCGCCCGGAGCGGTCATGCCCCGGCGGGGCGGCCGTTCGGTGACGGCTCCGGCGCCGCCACGGCCCCGTCGGCCGCCGCCGGTGCCACCGGAGCCGCGGACCCGGCAGGCTCCACGGGCCCGGCGGGCTCGGCCGGCTCGGCCGGCACCGCCTCCTCCGTCCTGGGCTCCGGCACCTTGGCCTTCGGCGGCACGGCCGGCACCGGGAGCATCACCGGCAGCCGCAGTTCCGCGAAGGCCCCCGCCGGGACGGCCGGGGAGCGCGGCTCCACCGCGGGCAGCCGTACGTACTCCTCGCCCTGGGCCGGGCGGGGGTCCGCGTCCCCCTTGTTCGGCCAGAGGGACATGGCCCGTTCGGCCTGCGCAGTGATCGTCAGCGACGGGTTGACGCCCAGGTTGGCGGAGACCGCGGAGCCGTCCACGACATGGATGCCGGGGTGGCCGTAGAGCCGGTGGTACGGGTCGATGACGCCGTGGTCCGCGTCCTCGCCGATCGGGCAGCCGCCGAGGAAGT
The DNA here is from genome assembly GCF_020982505.1 of Streptomyces sp. MNU89. Classification (NCBI taxonomy): domain Bacteria; kingdom Bacillati; phylum Actinomycetota; class Actinomycetes; order Kitasatosporales; family Streptomycetaceae; genus Streptomyces; species Streptomyces sp. MNU89. Next base: position 2,977,579 of record NZ_JAJKLL010000001.1, read on the forward strand.
GGGCGGTCAGGGGGGTGCCCATCACCTCGCCGATGTTGGTCCCGGGGAAGCCGTTGATGTCCTCGGCGATGTGCCGGGCGGCCTCGGCGCCCTCCGGCAGGAAGACCGGGTTGGGCGCGCCGTGGCCCTGGCGGGCGGTGAGCAGTCCCTTGCCCGGGCCCTTGGTCTTGCGGTACGTGGTCAGGGAGTTGTCCAGGGACTGCATGACGAGGCCGATGATGGTCCGCTCCGACCAGCGGCGGTTGGACAGCGAGCGGAGCAGCAGCACGGGGTGGCGCAGGCAGTGCAGGGCGTGGGCGAGGGCGGTCGGCAGCCGGGAGCCGTGCGGCACCTGGAGTGTGGTCATCAGGCCCATCGCGTTGGAGCCCTTGCCGTAGCGGACCGGCTCGATGTGGGTGTTCTCGTCCGGGTGGATCGAGGAGGTGATGGCGACGCCCTTGGTGAAGTCCGGCTCCTTGCCGTACTTCTTGCGGTAGCGGGCCGGTGAGGTCATGGAGCCCACCAGGGCCTCGGAGTTGGTGCGGGTGAGTTCGCCGAGGCGGTCCGAGACGCGCGGCAGCAGACCCTGGTCGCGCATGGTGTGCAGCAGTGTCTGGGTGCCGTAGGTGCCGGCGGCGATGACGACCTGCCGGGCGCGGAGCACCTTCGGCTTCTTCCGGAGCTTGCGGCGCTTGTCCGTCGGGACGGTGGAGACCGCGTAGCCGCCGTCCCCGTCCTCGGTGACGGCGGTGACCGAGGTCATCGGGTGGACGACGGCACCGGCCTTCTCGGCGAGGTGGAGGTAGTTCTCGTTGAGGGTGTTCTTGGCGCCGTGGCGGCAGCCCGTCATGCACTCGCCGCACTCGGTGCACGCCTTGCGGTCGGGTCCGGCGCCGCCGAAGTACGGGTCGGGGACCTCGGCGCCCGGCTCGGCCAGGGTCTGGCCGTCCGCGTCCTTGCCGTCGCCGAAGAAGACGCCGACGGGCGCGTGGTGGAAGGTGTCGCCGACGCCCATCTTCTCGGCGGCGGCCCTGAGGTGGACGTCGGAGGGGGTGGTGGTCGGGTTGAGCCGGACCCCGAGCATGCGCTGCGCCTGCTCGTAGTAGGGCTTCAGCTCCTCCTGCCAGTCGGTGATGTGGCCCCACTGGCGGTCCTCGAAGAACGGGCGCGGCGGTACGTAGAGGGTGTTGGCGTAGTTGAGCGAGCCGCCGCCGACCCCGGCGCCGGCCAGGATCATCACATTGTCGAGGAGATGGATGCGCTGCAGGCCGTAGAGGCCGAGCGCGGGCGCCCAGAGGAAGTTCTTGAGGTCCCAGGAGGTCTTGGGGAGGCTGTCCCGGGTGAAGCGGCGGCCGGCTTCGAGGACGCCGACGCGGTAGCCCTTCTCGGTCAGCCGCAGGGCGGATACGGATCCGCCGAAGCCGGAGCCCACGACGATCACGTCGTAGTCGTACTTGCCTTCGGCCACGGTGTCGGCCCTCCCATGCTGTGTGGTTCTGTTCCGGCCGCGCCCGTGGTGCCGTCGCGCACGGGAGCGGTGTGGGGTCGTGCGGCCGGCGGCGCCGGTCCGCGGACGGAAGCGGGCCGGCGGCGCCGGGTCGGGATCGGGATGGGGGCCGGCGGGGTGGCGGTCTCGGTCCGGCCCGGGGCGCTCAGCGGAAGCGGAGCGCCTTCATGGCGCGCAGGCTGACCGACATCAGCGCCGCGTACTTCTCGTCCGTCAGCCCGAAGGACGGGGCGAGCGGCATCAGCCGCTGGTGGGCGACGGTCTGCGCCTCGGTGTACTTGAGGATGCCCTCGGAGCCGTGCCGGCGGCCGAGTCCGGAGTCGCCCATGCCGCCCATCGGCGACTGGACGCTGCCGTAGCCGGCGGCGTAGCCCTCGTTGACGTTGACGGTGCCGGTGCGCAGCCGGGCGGCGACGGCGCGGCCGCGGCGGCCGTCCTTGGTCCAGACGCTGGAGTTGAGCCCGTAGGTGGTGGCGTTGGCGCGTTCGATGGCGTCGTCCTCGTCGGCGAAGCGGTAGACGGAGACGACCGGGCCGAAGGTCTCCTCGGAGCAGACGGCCATCGGGTCCGCGACGCCGTCGAGGATGGTCGGCTCGTAGAAGAGCGGGCCGACGTCGGGGCGGGCGCGGCCGCCGGCGACGACCTTGGCGCCGCGCGCCACGGCGTCGTCCACATGGCGGCCGACCGTCTCCAGTTGGCGTTCGGAGACGAGGGAACCCATGTCGGCGCCGTAGGCGAGGGCGGTGCCGAGCTTCATGGCCTTGGTGCGGGCGGCGAAGCGCTCCAGGAAGTCGTCGGCGACCGACTCGTGGACGAAGAGGCGTTCGATGGAGATGCAGAGCTGGCCGCTGGAGGAGAAGCAGGCGCGGACGGCACCCTCGGCGGCCTTGTCCAGGTCGGCGTCGCGGAGCACCAGCATGGCGTTCTTGCCGCCCAGTTCGAGCGAGCAGCCGACGAGCCGGAGGGCCGCGGTCTGGGCGACGGTGCGGCCGGTGCGGGTGGAGCCGGTGAAGGAGACGTAGTCGGCGTGCTGGACCACGGCCGGGCCGACCACGGGGCCGTCGCCGATGACCACCTGCCACACCTGTTCGGGCAGTCCGGCCTCGATGAGCAGCCGCCGGGCCCAGAGCGCGGTGAGCGCGGTCTCGGTATCCGGCTTCATCACGACGGCGTTGCCGGCGGCGAGGGCGGGCAGCGCGTCGCCGGCGGACAGCTCCAGCGGGTAGTTCCAGGGGGCGATCTGGCCGACGACGCCGCGCGGCTGGCGCAGCTCGGTGACCTTGGTGAGGACGGGGACGGCGCCGGTGTGCCGCCTGGGGCGCAGATAGGCGGGGCCGCGGCGGCCGTAGTGGCGGGCGGCCATGGCCACGGCCTGCACTTCCTCGTGGGCGTGCATCCGGGTCTTGCCGGTCTCCAGCTGGATGAGGTCGAGAACCTCGTCCTGCCGTGCCAGCACCAGGTCGTGGAAGCGGAGCAGCACCGCGGCCCGCTTGCGCACGGGGACGGCGGCCCAGGCCCGCTGGGCCGCGCGGGCCCGTTCGAAGGCGGCGGCCACGTCCTCGGGGGTGGATTCGGGCAGTTCGGCCAGGCGCTCGCCGGTGAAGGGCGTGTGGTTGGCGGTGCTGCCGGTGCCGGTGAGGCCGGCGGTGAGCCGGGCGACGAGTTCGGGCGTCACCACGTCGGCGGCGGTGCGGGTGCCTGCCGGGGCGGTGAAGACCGGATTGCCGCCGATCACGTCCGCCGGGGCGGGCGGAGTCACGTCCGCCGGGGCGGGCGGTGCCGGGGTGCCGTCGGCGGTGGTGGGTGCTGCGCTGTCCTGCGGGGTGGCCTGCGTCTCCGTCATGCGGGTGAGGGTATGCCGGGGCGCTCCGTTTGTGTACCCGGCAGTAACACCGATTTCACTCCAGCGGAACGAAACGGCGTGATCGCGCCAGCGATTACTGGCAAAAGGGCCCTGGTCAGGGAGTTCTCATGGCCGACCGGTGAGGGAAGTGTGCCCGGGAAGGATCTTGGCGGTGGCCCGGCGTCCGCCGGGGACACCGGGCCACGCCTCGCGCCACCGCCTCGCGCCGTCTCCGGCCGCTGCCGCCGCCGCGCTCAGAGCTCCTGGATCTTCAGATGGCTCACGATCTCGTCGAACAGCTTCTCGCCCTCCGGGCGCGCGTGGCCCTCGGCGGGCATCCGCACGCGGAGCCGCCAGACGACCCGGTCCTCGTTGACGTAGACGTGCTCCCGGAAGTGCCGGGTGATGTCGTCCTCGTTCGCCCCGTAGTCCCGGTAGGTGGTGAGGACCTGGACCGCCTCCCGCTCCTGCTGGAGCGCCTTCCGCGTGGTGCTGCGGGCCTCCTTCACGGAGTTCTCGGCGCCGTCCCCGTAGTACGCGATCAGTTCCTCGGCCGCCTTCTCCGCCGAGTCCGGGTTCGGCGGATCGTCCGGCTCCCCGGTGTCCTGGTCCCGCCAGAGCTCGACGGTGTAGACCCCGCTGGGGTCGGCGAAGGTGACGTACCCCTCCTCCGAGTCGGTGCGCTCGTAGTCGGGCGGCAGGAACAGGGACGCCTTGACGATCTCGCCCTCCTCCCGGACCCGCCAGTCCTCCGGCGGCCCGTCGCCGCCGAACGGATTGGCGACGACCAGCACCAGGGCCAGTACCGCCGCCAGCAGCCCGCCGCCCAGCCCGAAGCGGCCCCTGGTGGTGCGGAGCAGGCCGCCCGGGCCGCCGGCCGTCATGGCGCGGGTCTGCGGCAGGGCGGGCCGGGGCTGCGGCGGGCGGGCGACGTTCTCCAGGGTCTGCCGGATCTCGGCCGGTGCGGGGCGCGCCGCCGGGTCCTTCCGCAGCAGCTGCATGACGAGATGGCCGAGCGCGCCCGCCCCGCGCGCCGGCGCGGGCGGTTCGGCGGAGAGCACGGCCTGCAGCGTCGCCGGGGTGTTGGAACGCCGGTACGGGGACATGCCCTCGACCGCCGCGTACAGCAGCACGCCCAGCGACCAGAGGTCGGACTCCGGCCCGGGGAGCTGGCCGAGCACCCGTTCGGGCGCGATGTACTCCGGGGAGCCGACGAACGCGCCGGTCTCCGTGAGCCGCTGCTCCCCCTCGACCTGCGCGATGCCGAAGTCCGTGAGCACCACCCGGTCGTGCCGGCCCAGCAGGACGTTGTCCGGTTTGACGTCCCGGTGCAGCACCCCCGCCTCGTGCGCGGCGGTCAGCGCGCCCAGTACGGCCAGGCCGATACGGGCCGCCTCCCGCGGGTCGAGGGTGCCCTCGCCGAGCCGGTCTCCCAGCGACTGGCCGCGGACCAGCTCCATGACGATCCACGGGCGGCCGTCCTCCACCACCACGTCGTGCACGGTTACGACGGAGGGATGGTCGATGGCGGCGGCGGAGCGGGCCTCGCGCCGCATCCGCTGGTAGACGGTCTGCCGCTCCTGCTCGCTCAACTGGTCCGGTACCCGGGGCTCCTTGACGGCCACGTCGCGGTCGACGACCTCGTCCCGGGCCCGCCAGACGGTGCCCATGCCGCCGTGTCCGAGCCGGGACAGCAGGCGGTAGCGGCCGCCGATGGTCCGGCCGGGCGCGGGGCCGGCGGCGCCCGGGACGGCTCCGTGCGGGGCCGGGGCGGCGGGGTGGCGACCACTTCGGTCGGCACGGGGCCGGCGTTCCCGGCGCCGGATGGGACGCGGGCGGCCGGTGGGGCTCCGGTGCCTGCGCGGCTGCCCGTGGGACGCGGCGCCGGGCGCCGGCGTCCCGGTAGCCCGGTCCGGCGCGCGGGCGCGGCGGCCCGGCGGCCGGGGGCGGCGGCGCGGGCGCGCCCGGTGGCGGGATGAGATAGCTGGTGGGCTCGTCGGCCCGTCCCCCGTCGTTCTTCATGGCCCCATCATGGCCGTCCCCCGGCGCCCGGTTCCAGTCGGTCCCCCGCGACGGTGCAGCACCGTGACATGGCGCGCCACGGGGCGGGGCGCGCGGCACGGGCCCCGGAAACGGCCCCGCGGCGCCGCACACGGCAACGCGCCGCGCGCGGCACCCGTGCAACTACCAGGGCGCGCGCGGGTGTTCGCGTTCGCGGCCCGCCGCCGCCTCCTCGTCCGCCCGCAGACGCTCCGGCGCGCCGTCGCCGCCGCCGTCCGCCGCCGTACCGGTCCCCTCCGTGGCCGGGAGCCGGCCGGTGAGCGGCGGAACGGGCACCTCCGGGAGGGACCGCGCGGACGCCGGGGCCGACGGGAGCGGAGCGCCCGCGGCGGGGCCACCGGCGGGCGGGGCCGGAGCGGACGCCCCGTCCACCCCGGACAGCCGGCCCGGCACGGACGGACCGGCGGCGGACGAGGCGGAGCCCGACGGGCCGCGGCCGGCCGTCCCGGACCCGGACGGGCCCGGCGGCGCGGAGGACGACGGCCCGCTGCCGGACGGCCCGGGAGAGGCGGAGGAGCGGGACGCGCTGGGCGTCGCCGTCGGGCTCGCGGGCCCTCCGCTGCCGCTGCCCTCGCCGTCTCCGGTTCCGTCCGGGCGAGAGGTCGACGTCGGCCGGTCGTCCAGCGGGGTCTCGCCGTTCACCAGCATCGCCACCGCGGCCACACCCGTACCGCCCGCCGCCGCGACCATCAGGGCCGCTGCCAGCGCCGTGCGCCCCCGGTGCCTGCTCCAGCGCGGCGGCAGCAGCGGGCTGAGCGGCGGCCCGCCGGGGAGACCGTCCCCGGGGCGGACCGCGTCCGGCGGCGGGCCCGCGTACCCGGCCGCCGCGGCGGCGTCCGCACCGGCGCCGCCGACCGCGCCGTCCCGTCCCCCCTCGGCCCGCGCGAAGCGCGGCACCTCCGGCATCCGGCCGGTGCGCAGATACTCCGTCAGCAGCCCCTCGGCCTCCGCCGCGCCCATCCTGCGCGCCGGGTCGCGCTCCAGCAGGCCGAGGATCGCGGGGAGCAGCGGGCGGGCGGCCTCCGGCGGCCGGATGTCGCCCGCCATGACGGCGTGCAGCACCCCGCCCAGCGAGTCCTGCTGGAACGGGGTGCGGCCGCTGAGCGCCGCGCACAGCAGCACCCCGAGCGACCACAGGTCGGACTCCGGGCCCGCGCCGGTGCCCGCCATCCGCTCGGGTGCGGTGTACTCGGGCGAGCCGACGAAGGTGCCGCTCTCGGTGATCGTCGTGCCGCCGTCCATCCGCGCGACGCCGAAGTCCGTCAGCACCACCCGCCCCGCCGGGGCCTCCAGCAGGACGTTGGCGGGTTTGAGGTCCCGGTGCAGCACGCCGTGCCGGTGCGCCTCGCGGAGCGCGCCCAGCAGGGCGAGCCCGATCCGGGCGGCCTCGCGCGGCGGCACGGAGCCCTCGGCGGCGATGCGGTCGGCGAGCGTCCGGCCGACGATCAGCTCCATGACGATCCAGGGGCGTTCGTCCTCCTCCACCACGTCGTGGACGACGACCACACTGGGATGCCGGACCTGCGCGACCGTACGGGCCTCGCGCAGTGTGCGCTCGCGCTGCGACCGCGCGTCGCTCTCGGGAAGCCCTTCGCCGACATGGATCTCCTTGACGGCGACGTGCCGTTGGAGCAGCTCGTCGGTGGCGCGCCACACGGTCCCCATGCCGCCCCGGCCGAGCCGGAAGTCCAGGCGGTAGCGGCCGGCGATGAGTGGGCTCTCCGCCCCGAAGCTCCCCATGATGCCCATGGTGCCCCAGGTTTTCGGGCGATCCGAGGGTCTTCGCCCGCCGGTTCCGTTTAAACTTCCCGGCCGGGAACGTCTTTCGGCCAGACCTCGGCACCGCCTCAGAGCGGTCCCGCGGGACTCCGGCCGCGCTCCGCCGCTCAGTCCGTGGGGCTGTAGGTGGCGGTCGCCTGCTCGAAGAAGCGGGCCACTTCCTGCTTGTCCGCGACCGGTCCGGAGACCAGGACGAGGTGGTAGCGGCCGTCGATGATCATCGCCAGATTGCGGGTGTGAATCTGCCGGTCCGCGTCGTCCCGCCAGGTGAAGGTCCCCTCGGCCATCGATGTCCGCCCGACCTCGATCCGCCGCAGCCCGGAGGCCGAGGACCACTGCGACTCCCGGAACGGGGCCAGCTCCCGCTCGGCGTCCTGCTGGTAGGCCATCGGATCGCCGCCGAACTCCTCGACGGTGTCCCGCCCCGGCACGACGGTCAGTTCGAAGTCGCCCCGGCCGTAGCGGATCTGACCGAGGGAGTTCTCACCGCGCCGCTCCCAGCTCTCGTGCACGGCGATCCGGAAGCCCCCCGGGTCGGTGCGGAGCTTGAAGCCCTTGGCGAGACCGGAGGTACCGGACGAGCCGGAGGAACCGTCCTTCTCCCGCTCGTTCCCGCTCTCCTTCCGGCCGCCCTCCCCGCCTTCCCCGCCGTCGCCGTTCCCGCCGCCCGCGGTGCCCTGTTCGCCCTCGTCCGGGGAGGTTTCGGCGGACGGAGCCGGGCTCGGCGCTCCCGCCGTGCCCGCGCGGCCGGTGCCGCCGTCGGCCGAGTCCCCGGCTCGGGGCATGAAGAGCATCGCGTAGGCGACGGCACCGGCCAGCGCCAGCAGGATCAGCAGGAGCAGCAGCCGTCCCAGACGGCGCGGGCTGTGCCGGTGCTCCTTCGCCCGCTTGTGCCGGCCGTGCACCACCGCGCCGCCGGCGCGGCGGCGGCGCACCAGTTCGCCCCGGCGGCGTATCACGGGCAGCCGCCGCGGGTCGGCGTCCACACCGGGGCCGAGCGAGGGGACGGTGACCGTGCGCGCGCCGACGTCCGGCTCCGGAGCCGTACGGATGAGCGACCGCAGCCAGCCGCGCACCTCCTCGAACTCCGGCCGCTCGGTCGGGTCCTGACGCAGCAGCGACTCGACGACGGGCCGCAGCGCACCGCACTCCTCGGCGAACGCGGGCGCCTCGGTGCAGACGAGCTGCACCAGCTCGGCCGCGCTCTCCTCGGGGTAGGGCGCGTGGCCCTGCACGGCGCGGAAGAGGAGCGCGCCGACGGCCCACAGATCGGTGGCGGGTCCGATGGGCGGCGCGAGCTGCCAGTTGCCGTGCACGGGACCGGCCTGTTCGGGCGCCCAGCGTTCGGTGACGGCACCGACGACCAGGATGCGGGCCTGGCGGGCCCGTTCGGCGGCCAGGGGCGTGGTGGGACCGCGCTGGTACCGCCCGGAGCCCGGGCCGCCCGCAGGGGTCTCGTCCCAGCCGCCGCCGGAGTGCGCGGGCTCGTCCCAGCCGGCAGGGGCCGGGGGCCGCCCGGGCCGGGGACGGGACGGCCGGGGCCTCCGGGGTCGTCCGGGTGCCGTCACGGTGCCCGGCGGACGGCAGGCCGGGCACGCCGTGCCGGTGCGCGCCCGCGGCTCCGCCGGACGGTGCCGCACCGCCGGGCCGCTCGCCGCCCGGCCGGCGGGCCGGCTCCACGGCACCGGGACGCCGGGCCTGCTCGACGGTGCCGGCGCGGTGCGGCGGACGGCCCTCGGGGCCGGGGCGTTGCGCCGGCGCGGGCGGGCCGGGGCGGCCGTCGGGACCGTACGCGTAAGGGCCGTGCTGCGGTTGCGGGGCCTCGCGGTCGTACGGACCGGGCGAGGCGTACGGATCGGGCGAACGGCCGGGACCGTGGCCGCCCTCCTGCTCCGTGGCTCCGGACGGCCGGTCCGCATCGGGGCCGGGTCCGCTCCCGGCCCCGGTCCGCCGGGCCGGGTCGCCGTCCGGCCGGCGGGCCGGTTCGAAGGAGCCGCGCGGACGGGGCGGCCCGGCGGCGCCGGACCGGCCCGACTGCTCGCCGGAGCGGAGCTGTTGGGGCTCTCGGGGCTGTCCGGGCCATCCGGCCGTGTCGGGCCGCCCGGCTTCCGCGGACCGGCCGGTCTCGCCCTGCCGTGCGGTCTCGCCCTGTCGTACGGACGCGCCGGACGGCCCCGGCTCCCCGGACCGCCCCGGGCGGCGGGGCTGTTCCTCGCGGCGGCCCGTCCCCGGGGGCAGCGCATGGCCGCCGAAGGGCCGTTCGGCGGGCGGCAGAGCCGAGCGCTCCCGGTCCGCACGGTCCGTGCCGCCGGATACACGGTCCGGTTCACCGGCGCCCTCGGGGCGGCGCCCGGAGGGCGCCGGCCTTCCGCCGCCCTGCTGTCCGGCGCCGGGGGAGCCCGGGGGCCCGCCCGGGCGCCCGGGCCGTCCCGTACTGCCGTGCCAGCTCGACTCCGCCGGCACGGGGACGTCGGGCAGTCCGCCCCGGCGCGGTGCGGACGTCCCGCCGGACCCCGGGACGGGCTCGGCGCCCGGCCACCGGGGCCCACCGGAACCGGGCGCCCCGGAACCGGGGACGGCACCGTCCGGGACGGCGGGCCCGGTCACCGTGCGGCCCGGGACGGCGGGACCGGGGATGCTGCCGCCGGGCACGGCGGGGCCCAGGGCGGTGCCGCCCGGTACGAAGCCCCCCGGTGCGGCGGAGCCGGGAACGCCGCCGCCGGGCACGGCGGGACCGAGAGCGGGGCCGCCGGGCACGGCGGGGCCCAGGGCGCCGCCCGGGAGCGCGGGACCGGGCAGGCCCGGTGCCGCCGCCGTGCCGTTGCCCTCCGCGCCCCGGGAACCCTCGCGGGCCGCGGCGTCCCCGGACGGTCCCTGTCGTCCGGGGCCGCCGGTCGCGCTGCCGTCCGGCCCCGGCAGGGCGGACAGCGGACGGACCCGGGGCTGGGCCTGGGGCTGGATCTGGGCGCGGGCCGCCGCACGGGCGCCGGCCGAGTAGGCGGCGATCGCACGGGAGCGGGGCTGCCTGCCGTCCGCGCCGGACTGGTCCGCGGGGCCGGCCGGGCCGGAGTCCCGCTCCGGTCCGGCCACGGGGTGGAGGCCGCCGTCCGCGCCACCCGCCCGGCCGGGGTCCCCGGGCCCGTCCGGTCCGGAGACCGACAGGCCGGTGCCGGTGCCGGGCGCGCCGGGGTCGGCGGCAGGGGCGCCGTCGGAGCCGTAGTACGCCGGGGCGGCACCTTCCCGCCCCCGACCGGGGTGCCCCGGTACGGGCGTCCGGCCCCTGGCCCGGGCGAGTTCGGGGCGTTGCGCGGCCGGACCGCTGCCCGGGGGCGGGGCCCGTACGAGGTCCGGACGCCGTCCAGGTCGGCGGCGGACGCGGCCCGGCCGGAGGGGACGGGGACGGTCGCCGGAAGGCGCGGTGTGGATCGGGACCGGGGACGGGACCGGTGTGCGGGCACGCCCGGACCCTCGGAGCCCGGACCGGCCGGGGCCGCCATGCCCGCGGGCCGCCGGACGGCCGGGACCACCGCCGTACGGCCGGCCGGAACCGCCGTCGTCACGAGGGCCGTTGGCCCGCCCGGGCAGCGCCCGGACCACCGTCGAAGCCCTCGGAACCGCCCGGACCCCCGGCCCCCGCCCGCCGTCGAAGCCTCCCGGGCCGTCCGGTCCGCCCGGCGCTCCCGGTCCGCCGGGCCCGCCCGGCCCGTCCTCCGGGGGCGGTGTCGGGTCGTAGCCGCAGAGCGCTTCCTCCGCCGCGCCGGACGCGAGCCCCGTCAGCATGGCCCGGCCGTCCTCGCAGACGAGCACCGTGCGGGCCGTGATGTTGCGGTGGATCCAGCCCTGGGCGTGCAGCGCCGACAGGGCGGTCAGGACGTCGGCCGCGACCTCCGCCGCGCGGTGCGGGGAGAGCGTGTGTTCGGCGAGCAGCGCGGCCAGGGGCCGGCCCACCACGAGTTCGCTGACGATCCACAGCCCGCCGCCCTCGGCGAACACGTCGAACACCTGGTCGTACCGGGGATGGTCGGACACCGCCGCCGCGGCCTGAGCGGCGGCCAGGGCACGCCGCACCGCCGGGTCACCGGCCCCGCGGGCGGGGCCGTCCGGGTCTCCGGGCCCGTAACTGCCGTCGGCGCCGACGATCTCGGCCTCGACGGTCTCCGGCAGGGGGATGTGCCGGATCAGGACTTCCTGGCCGCTGTAGGTGTCGAAGGCGCGGGTCTCGGTGGCGTCGAGCACGTCGTCGGCGGTTCGGGGCAGGCGGTAGCGGTCGGCCAGCACCCGGCCCGCGTAGTCCTCCACGACGCCTCCCCAAGCGCGCGTTCCGCATCCACCCGGAACAGTCAACCCTGTTCGTCCACCGACCCGTTGCGGCTGCGTAGCGTCCGCACCGTTTCACGATACGTGCCCCGGCGGGGCAGTGCAGAGCGGACGGCGCAACCGGTTGCCCCACCCCGCACGGAGCGGGCCGGCGACCGCGGCCGGACGGGCGCACGCGCTGCCCGGGAGCCGCCCGTGCGCCACCCGCAGCGCCCTCGGTGCGCCCCCGGTGCGCCCGTTCCGCCGCCCGGAGAGCGAACTCAGCCGGTGGGCTTGAACGTCCGGAACGCCGTCTCGCGGAGCGTGGTGCACTCCTTGCCGTCCCACTCGTCCGCCACGCATGTGATCATGATCGAGTAGGCGTGGCTGTCGTCCACCTTGAAGCCGCGGTTGAGCACCCGCACCCGCTCGCCGCTCCGGTTGTACTCGAACTCCCAGTCGGCCACGGTCGGATAGTCCCGGTACTCCGCGCTCTTGATGCCCCGTGAGGAGTACCCGGGGAACGAGCCGCGCGACGCCTGCTCCTGGGCGCGCCAGGCCGCGACCGCGTCGTTCTTCGGCTGGGAGCTGAAGTCGACCTGGATCCGCGGCACTCCGCCGGACTCGCTGTACTCGCCGCCGGAGTTCTGGCCCGCTATCCGCGTGAGCTTCCAGTTCCCGGGCATCGCCATGGAGAAGTTGAAGCGGTTCTCGGTCCTGGTCTCGTAGCCCTCGGGGATCTTGTCCGCGTCTCCGGCATCCGTGCCGCCGTCCTTGCCGCTCTCGCCGTCCTGTCCGCCGTCCTTGCCGGCGGAGCCCTCGTCGTCCGGCTTCCCCTCGCCCGTGCCGTCATGCGCGGATTCCGAGGGATCGGCCGACGCCCCGGCGTCCTTGCCGGCGTCCGCGGAATCGTCCGTGCCGCCGTTGGCGCCGCTGGTGGCCGCCCTGTCGTCCTTGGCGCCGCCCGCCGACTCGCCGGCGCCGCCGTCATCGTCGAGGGTGAAGGCCAGCACCACGCCCAGCACGGCGAGCGCCAGGACACCCGCGATGAGGGCCAGCACCCGTCTCGGCACCACGTCCGTGATCGCGGCGGTGACGGGCCGCCGGGTGCCGGTGCCCGTGTCCGCCGAGGGCGAGGCGTGGGTGGCGGTGGCCGGGGCGGCCGCACCGGCGGACGAGGCCGGGCCGGAGGAGGGCTCCGAGAGGGAGGACGCCGTGGAGGCGGCTCCGGCAGCGGTGGCGGCCCGCGCCGAGCGCAGCGCGGAGCGCAGCCGCCCCTCCTTGGCGCTGCGGCCGTCGGGTTGCGGCGCGGAGTCCGACGGGGATTCCGCCGCCGGGCCGGCCGGGGCGTCCGCGCCGCTCCGGGCTCTCCGCCCGATGCCGGCTCCGGCTTCCGGCCGTTCCCGGTCCCGGTCCCACCGCCGTTCCCGTTGCCGGCCGCGGAGGCGCCCGCCGCGGCGCCCGCCGCACCCGCGCCCGCGACCGCGGCCCTCTTCGTCCCCTTGCCCCCCTTGCTCCCCTTGGTCTCCTTGCCGGACGGCTCCCCCGGAACCGCCATCGTCCGGGTCCTCGCGGCCTGCGGGCGTTCCTCGGTCTCCGCGAGGACCCCGGTCAGCAGGGCCCGCGCGCCCGCGTCGTCGAGGCGCCGCTGCGGGTCCTTCTCCAGCAGGCCGTAGATGACGTCCGCCAGCGGCCCCGCGTGCTCCGGCGGGGGAACCGGCTCCGTCATCACGGCCGTCAGGGTGGCGAGCCCGTTGCCCTTGTCGTACGGCGGCACGCCCTCCACGCAGGCGTACAGCAGACCGCCGAGCGACCAGAGGTCGGAGGGCGGGCCGGGCTTGTGGCCGCGGGCCCGTTCGGGGGAGATGTACGAGGGCGCGCCGACGAGCATGCCGGTCGAGGTGACGGACGGGTCGCCCTCGACCTGCGCGATGCCGAAGTCGGTGAGCACCACCCGGCTGTCGTCGCCGGAGATCAGGACATTGGACGGCTTCACGTCGCGGTGGAGGATGCCCTCGCGGTGCGCGGCGCGCAGCACGTCGAGGACGGCGAGCCCCACCTCGGCGGCCCGGCGCGGGGAGAGCCGGCCCTTGTCGCGGATGACCTCGGCGAGCGAGGAGCCCTCGATGAGCTCCATGACGATCCAGGGGCGGTCGTCCTCGTCGACGACGTCGTAGACGGTGATGCCGCCGTTGGCGCGGATCCGGGCGATGGCCTTCGCCTCGCGCAGGGTCCGGGTGATCAGCCGCCGCTTCTCGTCCTCGTCGACGGACGACGGGAAACGCAGTTCCTTGACCGCGACCTGACGGCCCAGCGTCTCGTCGACGGCGCGCCAGACGGTACCCATGCCGCCGCGCCCCAGCACCTCGCCCAGCCGGTAGCGGCCGGCCAGGATCCGTCCGGTGGCGCCCTGTGTCTGCTCCGGCTCCGACATGTGTCCCCTCAGCGCTGCGATGTCCAGGCGGTGGCGCCGAGTTGGCAGTGGCTCACCGCGCCTCTGTCGCAACCGCGGTGGTCCGCCCCGGCAGAGTCTCCATTCTCCCCCATGCCCCGCCATGCCCATGCCCGGGGTCCGGCGCGTCGTGCCCCGCGTACACGGGCCGCGCCGCCGGCCGTCATCATGGGCGCGTACACGGAGCGGAGCCCGGAGGGAGGCCGGAGGGTGCCGGTTCGCGGAGTGCGCCCGCGCCTGCTGGCAGGGATGGCGGGGGCCCTGTGCGCGGCCCTGGTGACGGGGTGTGCGGTGCCGGCGGACCACGGCCGCGCCGGCGCGGTGGTGAAGCGCCCGCCGGCCCGGACCGACCGGCTGGCGGCGGCCGTCGAACGGCTGGCCGACGCCGCCGACGCCCCCGGCGCCGCCGCGTACACCCGCGAGGGCGGCCGGGCCCGGTTCGCCACGGCGGGGGTCGCCGACCGGCGCAGCGAGCGGCGGATCGGGCGGGCGGACCGCTTCCGCGCGGGCAGCGTCACCAAGGTCTTCGTCGCGACCGTGGTGCTCCAGCTGCGCGCCGAGGGAGCGCTGCGGCTCTCCGACCCGGTGGAGCGGCATCTGCCCGGTCTGGTGCGCGGGCCCGGTTACGACGGCGCCCGGATCACGCTCCGTCAGCTCCTCACCCACACCAGCGGGGTCTTCGACTACGTACGCGATCCGCGGCTGGCGGAGGAGTCCTTCGGCCGCGGCTTCCGGAGCCACCGCTACGACACCCGCTCGCCCCGGGAGCTGGTGCGCGCGGCGCTGCGGCACCGGCCGTACTTCGCGCCCGGCACCGGCTACCGCTACTCCAACACCGACTACATCCTGCTGGGGCTGGTGGTGGAGCGGGTGACCGGCCGCCCGTACGCCCGTGCGGTGGAGGAGCGGATCATCCGGCCGCTGGGTCTCGGCGGCACCTCCTTCCCCGGCACCCGGCACGGGCTGCCGCGCCCGCACGGCCGGGCCTACTCGGCGGCGGCCGCGCCCGGCGGCTCCGGCGCGCTGATGGACGTGACGGAGCTGAACCCGTCGACGGCCGGCGCCGCCGGCGAGATGGTCTCCACGCTCGGCGATCTGGAGCGCTTTCTGCGCGCTCTGCTGGGCGGAGAACTGCTGCCCGCGCCGGAGCTGCGCCGCATGACGGACACCTCGGTGACCCGCGGGCGCTACGGCTACGGCCTCTTCCCGGAGCGGCTGTCCTGCGGGGTGACGGTGTGGGGGCACAACGGCAGCATCAGCGGCTCGTACGTCCGGATCACCGCCACCGCGGGGGGACGGCGGGTGCTCGGCTACCGGGTCAACACCGACGAGGTGGGCGACGCGGAGGCCGAACGGCGGCTGCTGAGCGTGGCGTTCTGCCCGCGGGGGTGACGGCGGCGGGCGGTGTCCTCCGTGCCGTCCGGGGTCGTGCGGTGGGGCAGGGCCCTGCCCGGATGTGTGACGCTCCGGGCAGAGCCGGGCCCGCTTCGGGTGGTGGGTCGTTCAGCGCACTCGGATCATCGGCAGCTGCGGCCGGTGTTGATGCACTGGACCATCGTGTTCATCAGGCCTTCGTCGAAGACGTTGACGAAGTCGCCGTGGTCGGTGACCGGCTTGTGGAGCTGTTCCGGGAAGCCGTCCACGGCGAAGAAGGGGGTGGACCGCCCGTTGTCGTTCAGGCTGGGTGCGTCGACGTCGTAGACCAGGCGCTGCACCAGTTGCGGTATGGCCTGGAATCCGCTGGGGCAGGCGCCGGTTTCGGGATCGGCGAAAGCGACATGGGAGCGGTGGTTGGCGCTGTCGGTGTTCCGGCCGTCCCAGCAGCTCTGGAATGTGGAGGTGCGGACCACGTCACTGCCATCGGGGCAGAGCGGGTATTTGTCCGTCAGCTGCCGGTCCTCGAAGCCGGTGCAGCTCCAGGAGGCGTTGGCGTTGGCCGTTCCGTTGGTGAACGCTTTGGCGTCACCGGTGATGATCCGCAGGAACTTCGGCATCGCCACGACTTTGCTGCGCGGGTTTCCCACGAATTCCAGGGTCGCCTCCTTCGCCGTGAGGATCCTGCCGACGTTGCCCTCGGCGCCGCCGCCCTGCTGGTCGGCGTCGAATTCATCGGTGCCGTCCTGCAGGCGCAGGACCGGCCAGTAGTACGAGGACTTGTCGCCCGGGTTCTCACATGTCGTCTCACCGCCTGCGAAGTCCTCGTCGCCGGCGAAGGCGTCGTTGGCCTGGTTGCCGATGTAGTCGTGGGTGTGGTGCGCGCCGTTGGACACGCCGGGCGCGACGATGATGTTGTCGGTGTTGTACAGCTTGTTCTCGTTCACTCCGCACGCGCTGGTGAACGTGCCGCGGGATCCGCCCCGCGACGTGCGGGGCTTGTCCGCCGTGGGCTGGACGGTGGTGATGTCCACGAAGTCGGACGCGACCGGGCCGTTTCCTGCCTGACCGCCGGCGCCGCCCTGATCACCGCCGCCGCTCTGATCACCGCCGTCCTGGTTGCCGGAGGCACGCAGTGTGCAGGCGGCGAGCGGTTCGAGGCCCTGGGGACGGTCGGCCGCCCTGCCGATGGCGATCGCGATCCGGTCGATGGTCGCCGTCCGTTTCGCCTTGAGCGGGCCCATGATCGCGTTGTCGGCGAAGCCCCGATCCTGCTGGACGGACCGGGACTCATTCTGCAGCCGCTGATACGCCTCCGCGACCTGCTGGTCCAGGAGCGCGAGGTTCTTGTCGACCTCCTTCCTGGCCCGGTCCGGCACGTTGCGCAGTTCACCGCCGACGTCCGGGCAGTCGATGGTGGCGGCGCCGGAGACCAGGGCCTGAGGGGCCCCCTTCTTCGTCCCGGAGCCGCTCTCACCGGCCGAGGCGTACACGTTGGCCGCCACCAGCCCGCCCGCTCCCAGGGCCAGAGCCGCCGCGGCGGCGGTCGTCCGGCGTATGGCCTTCGATCGTTTGCGGGTGTTGCGTCGCATGGAACTCCTCCGAGATTTCCGTGGGATGCGCGTCCCGGGCCGGCACCGGATCGCCGTGGGCGCCCGGATACGGCAGGGGGGACGGGCCGAGAACGCCGTCCCGACACAGCGGGCAATTCCTGTGACGGGAGGGCCGCATGAGGGCAGCCGGTCAGCCGCCGCCCGGGAATGCCACGGTGCCCGAGATCGTGTTCATGTATCGCTCCTCTGGCGCTGCGTCAGGGCTGATGCGTAACCAGAGTTACGGATGGGAACGTGAAAGCTGCGGGCCGTCGGCGACTCGTCAGCTTCTCGTAAGAACTGGCCGCCCTGCCCGCTCGGGTGTGCGCGGCGGGGCGGACGCCGGCCTCGCCCGTGAGGCTTCGTCGCGGTCCGGCAAGCGGACGGCCGGCCTCAGCCGGGCGCGCGCTCCGGACGGGGAGGGCAACCTTCGCGGCTGTGGCGACCTCGGGGGTGTGCCAGCGGCCGGGCTCGGCGAAGGCGGGGCACCACCGTGCGGGCGGGGCCGGCCGCCCCTCGGCCGGGAACGGGCCGGGCCGGGCCGCGGAGGCTCAGCTCAGCGGCACGATGTCCGGTGCGCCCAGCCGGGCCGCGTCCGCCGTCTGGTCGTCCGGCTGGCGCTGCGACTCCCGCTCGGCCTCCACCCGCTTCTCGTAGTGCTCGACCTCCTTCGCGATCTGGCCCTCGTCCCAGCCGAGCACCGGGGCCATCAGCTCGGCGCACTCCCGCGCGCTGCGTGTGCCGCGGTCGAAGGTCTCGATGGAGATGCGGGTGCGCCGGGTGAGCACGTCGTCCAGGTGCCGGGCGCCCTCGTGGGAGGCGGCGTAGACGATCTCGGCGCGCAGGTAGTCGTCGGCGCAGGCCAGCGGTTCGCCCAGCGACGGCTGCTCCTCGACGAGCCGGAAGACCTCCTCGGCCAGGGAGCCGTAACGGTTGAGCAGGTGTTCGACGCGGACGACGTGCAGGCCGGTGCGTGCGGCGAGCCGGTTGCGCGCGTTCCACATCGCCCGGTACCCCTCGGCGCCGACCAGCCGGACGTCCTCGGTGACGCACGCCGCCACGCGCTGGTCCAGCCCGTGCACCGCCTCGTCCACCGCGTCCTTGGCCATCACCCGGTATGTCGTGTACTTGCCCCCGGCGACGACGACCAGCCCCGGCACGGGGTGCGCGACGGTGTGCTCCCGGGACAGCTTGCTCGTCGCGTCGGACTCCCCGGCCAGCAGCGGGCGCAGCCCGGCGTAGACGCCCTCCACGTCATCCCGGGTGAGCGGCACGGCCAGCACGGAGTTGACCCGCTCCAGCAGGTAGTCGATGTCGGCGCTGGAGGCTGCCGGGTGGGCCTTGTCCAGGTCCCAGTCGGTGTCGGTGGTGCCGACGATCCAGTGCCGGCCCCAGGGGATGACGAAGAGGACGCTCTTCTCGGTGCGCAGGATCAGGCCGGTGGTGGAGTGGATGCGGTCCTTCGGCACCACCAGGTGGATGCCCTTGGAGGCGCGGACCTTGAACTGCCCGCGCTCGGCGATGAGTCCCTGGGTGTCGTCCGTCCAGACGCCGGTCGCGTTGACCACCTGGCGGGCGCGGATCTCGTACTCGCCGCCTGCCTCCACGTCCCGCACCCGGGCGCCCACGACGCGCTCGCCCTCGCGCAGGAAGCCGATGACACGGGCCCGGTTGGCGACATCGGCGCCGTAGGCGGCGGCGGTGCGGACCAGGGTGGCCACGAAGCGGGCGTCGTCCACCTGCGCGTCGTAGTACTGCAACGCCCCGACCAGGGACTCCTTCCTGAGGGCGGGGGCCACGCGCAGGGCGCGGCCGCGGCTGAGGTGACGGTGCACCGGCAGGCCGCGGCCGTGCCCGGAGGAGACGGACATGGCGTCGTACAGCGCCACGCCCGCACCGGCGTACCAGCGTTCGAAGCCCTTGCGCCGCAGGGGGTAGAGGAACGGCACCGGCTTGACGAGATGCGGCGCGAGCCGTTCCAGCAGCAGGCCGCGCTCCTTCAGCGCCTCCCGGACGAGCGTGAAGTCGAGCATCTCCAGATAGCGCAGCCCGCCGTGGATCAGCTTGCTGGACCGGCTGGAGGTGCCGGAGGCCCAGTCCCGGCCCTCGACCAGGCCGGTGGAGAGTCCGCGGGTGGCGGCGTCCAGGGCGGTGCCCGCGCCGACCACTCCCCCGCCCACCACGAGAATGTCGAGTTCGTGTTCGGCCATCCGGGCGAGTGCCTCGGCACGCTCGGCCGGTCCCAGTGTCGCTGTCCTCACCGCTGCCTCCGGTCGTGGTCGGGTCGCGCGTTCCCCACCCAGCGATTCTCACCGCCCGGCGCGCGCGCAACCCCGAGCGCCCTCGCACGGCAACACCGGGCCGTCACATCGCGGGCAATACTCACTATCAGCAATATGTCTGTTTAGCCTTACATAGATCGACAAAGCTGTGCCCCCGGGAAGGACGGCCCCAGCCATGCCCGCAGACCTCGCCGTCCTCGGTCTCGGCCCGCTGGGCCTTCCCCTCGCGCGGGCCGCCGCCGGGGCCGGTATCGCCACCGTCGGCTACGACACCGACGGCCCCCGCGTCGACGGGCTCATGGCCGGCCGCCCGCCCGCGGACGGCTCCCTCACCGCCGCCGGCCTGCGGCGGATGCTCTCCGCCGGCTTCCGCGCCACCACCGACCCGGCCGCGCTCAGCCGCGTCCGCACCGCCGTCATCTGCGCCCCCACACCGCTCGGCGAGGACGCCGCGCTCGATCTGCGCGCCGTCGGCCGGGCCGCCCGCGTACTCGCCCCCCATCTCCGGCCCCGCAGCACCGTGTTGCTGGAATCGACCGTCTACCCGGGCACCACCGAGGAATACCTCCGCCCGCTGCTGGAGGAGGGGTCCGGGCTGCGCGCCGGCCGCGACTTCCACCTCGCCTACGCGCCCACCCGGCTCGACCCGGGCAACCGCGAGTTCGGCTGCGCCAACACCCCCAAGGTCATCGGCGGTCTGACCCCCGCCTGCACCGAGGCGGCCGCCGCCTTCTACGGGCGGGTCACCGACCGCGTCGTCCGCGCCCGCGGCCCGCGCGAGGCCGAGACCGTCAAGGTTCTGGAGACCAACTACCGGCACGTCAACATCGCGCTCGCCAACGAGATGGCCGTCCTCTGCCACGACATCGGCGTCGACCTGTGGGACGTCATCCGCTGCGCCGAGACCAAGCCGTTCGGTTTCCAGCCCTTCCGGCCGGGCCCCGGAGCCGGCGGACACGGCGTTCCCATCGACCCCAACTACCTGGCCTACCGGCGGCGCAGCCCCGGCTATCCACTGCGGATGGTGGAACTGGCCAAGGAGGTCAACGACCGGATGCCGCGCTACGTCGTGCAGCGCTGCGCGACCCTCCTCAACGAGCACGGCAAGTCCGCGCGCGGAGCCCGGGTACTGCTGCTCGGCGTCACCTACAAGCCCGACCTCGGGGACCGGACCGGCTCCCCCGCCGGCGAGATCGCCTCCCGGCTGATGGAACTGGGCGCCCAGCTGAGCTACCACGATCCGCATGTGCCGCAGTGGAGCGTCCTCGGCCGCCCGGTGCCGCGCGCCGACTCCCCCTACGAGGCCGCGGCCGGCGCCGACCTGACGGTCCTGCTCCAGCCGCACCGCTTCTACGACCTCCAAGGGCTCGCGGTGAAGGCCCAGTTGCTGCTGGACACCCGCGGCGCGAGCCCGGCGGGCACGGCACACCGCCTCTGACCACTGGCCCGGGCGGCGGCTCTTCCCGGAGGCCCAGGCATCACAACAGCGTTGTGCCCGGGGAGTTCCCCGGGCACAACGCGCAATGCTGAAACTCCGCTTCCTAGCGGGCCGAGTGCTTGTAGCAGTACCCCACGACCTTGTTCGCGCTCCCCTTACCCGCATACTTCTGGTCCAGGAAGTACAGCTTGAACGTGTACCTCTTGTAGAGCGGATACGCCTTCAGCGTGCCGTACTTACCCCTGGGGACGTTATAGGACCCAGTCATCCTCCGCGTGACAGACTTCGTCACATCGAATCCCACGGCAGCGGATATGACATCGGCGCTGACCGTAACGGTTGTGCTGCGCGTATTGCTCACGGTCTCGTCATGCGTGAGAGACAGAGTCATGGGGCCACGCCCCCTAACCTCGGCCACCGAGCTCTTACCACACTTCTTTCCGTGGTACTTGAGCTTCTTGACCTTGCACATGTTCATATGGCCGACCTTGCAGCCCCCAGCAGCCCCCGCAGTTGACGACTCAACTGCTTGCGCTGCCCCCGAACCACCGGCGACTACCCCAAGTATGGCCGCCGCTGCAACGACACCTCGAAGACCAAGGCGAAATGACACAGATCCCCCATTCGGATAACACACCAGCAGCAAGCGTGGAAACGGAAACCCTTCTCCGCTCCACGTATGCAACGCGGGCGCAAAAGATGTCCTCTTCTGGTCAGAAAAGGACTATCGGCTTCAGCGATGATCAATCTAGGCGATCAAGCCTTGCGCCGTCCATGACATTTCGAGGACTTGAGCGAATCCTGAGCTTCGGGGGCCTGCCCGTGCGCTCGGAAAGTTGAACTCATAACGAAAAACGCGCCCCTGGGGAAATCCCCAGGGGCGCCGAAGAGGGACGTTGCTGTTCAGCGGTCGTGGCGCGACGGCGCAACCGTCACCTCGACCCGCTGGAACTCCTTGAGGTCGGAGTAGCCCGTGGTGGCCATCGCCCGGCGCAGCGCGCCGAAGAAGTTCATCGAGCCGTCCGGCGTGTGCGAGGGGCCGAGCAGGATCTCCTCGGTGGAACCGACCGTGCCCAGGTTCATGACCTTGCCGCGCGGCACGTCCTCGTGGACGGCCTCCATGCCCCAGTGGTGGCCGCGGCCCGGGGCGTCCTCCGCCCGTGCCAGCGGGGAGCCCATCATCACCGCGTCCGCGCCGCAGGCCACGGCCTTCGGCAGATCGCCGCTCCAGCCGACGCCGCCGTCCGCGATGACGTGGACGTACCGGCCGCCGGACTCGTCGAGGTAGTCCCGGCGGGCGGCGGCCACATCGGCGACCGCGGTGGCCATCGGCACCTGGATGCCCAGGGTGTTGCGGGTGGTGTGCGCGGCGCCGCCGCCGAAGCCGACCAGCACACCGGCCGCTCCGGTGCGCATCAGGTGCAGCGCGGCGGTGTAGGTGGCGCAGCCGCCCACGATCACCGGCACGTCCAGCTCGTAGATGAACTGCTTGAGGTTGAGCGGCTCGGCGGCCCCCGACACGTGCTCGGCGGAGACCGTCGTACCGCGGATCACGAAGATGTCGACGCCGGCGTCCACCACGGCCTTGGAGAACTGCGCGGTGCGCTGCGGGGAGAGCGCGGCGGCGGTGATGACGCCGGAGTCGCGCACCTCCTTGATCCGCTGCCCGATCAGCTCCTCGCGGACCGGGGCCGCGTAGATCTCCTGCATCCGGCGGGTGGCGGTGCGCTCGTCCAGCTCGGCGATCTCGGCGAGCAGCGGCTCCGGGTCGTCGTAACGGGTCCACAGCCCTTCGAGGTTGAGCACGCCCAGGCCGCCCAGCTCACCGATCCGGATGGCGGTGGCCGGGGAGACCACCGAGTCCATCGGGGCGGCCAGGAACGGCAGCTCGAACCGGTAGGCGTCGATCTGCCAGGCGATCGAGACCTCCTTCGGGTCGCGGGTGCGCCGGCTCGGCACCACGGCGATGTCGTCGAACGCGTACGCCCTCCGGCCGCGCTTGCCGCGCCCGATCTCGATCTCAGTCACAATTGGCCTTTCCCAGTTCGGTCTGCCGTCCCAGTATCGCCGACCCCGTACGGGCGCCGGCGCCCGGCAGCGGTCACCGGCGGCTGTAGTTCGGGGCCTCGCCGACCATCTGCACGTCGTGCGGGTGGCTCTCCTTGAGACCGGCCGCCGTGATCCGCACGAAGCGGCCCTTCTCCTTGAGCTCCGGGACGTCCGCCGAGCCGACATACCCCATGGAGGCGCGGAGGCCGCCGATGAGCTGGTGGGCCACCGAGCCGAGCGGGCCGCGGTAGGGCACCTGGCCCTCGATGCCCTCGGGGACGAGCTTGTCCTCGGAGAGCACGTTGTCCTGGAAGTAGCGGTCCTTGGAGTACGAACGGGCCCGGCCGCGCGACTGCATGGCACCCAGGGAGCCCATGCCCCGGTAGGACTTGAACTGCTTGCCGTTGATGAACACCATCTCGCCGGGCGATTCCTCGCAACCGGCGAGGAGGCTGCCCAGCATCACGGAGTCGGCGCCGGCCGCGATGGCCTTGGCGATGTCGCCGCTGTACTGGAGGCCGCCGTCACCGATCAGCGGGACACCCGCCGGGCCGCAGGCGCGGGCGGCCTCGTGGATCGCGGTGACCTGCGGGACGCCGATGCCGGCGACCACGCGCGTGGTGCAGATGGAGCCGGGGCCCACGCCGACCTTCACGCCGTCCACGCCCGCGTCGATCAGCGCCTGGGCGCCGTCGCGGGTGGCGACGTTGCCGCCGACCACATCGATCTCGACGTTCGACTTGATCTTGGCGATCATGTCGAGGATGCCGCGGCTGTGGCCGTGCGCGCTGTCCACGACCAGGAAGTCGGCACCGGCCTCGACCAGGGCCTGCGCCCGGTCGTACGCCTCGTCGCCGACGCCCACCGCGGCCCCGACGATCAGCCGGCCCTCGGCGTCCTTCGCGGCGTTCGGGTACTGCTCGGCCTTGACGAAGTCCTTGACGGTGATGAGGCCCTTGAGGATGCCCGCCCCGTCCACCAGCGGCAGCTTCTCGATCTTGTGCCGGCGGAGCAGCTCCATGGCGTCCGCGCGGGAGATCCCGACCGTCCCGGTGACCAGCGGCATCGGCGTCATGACCTCGCGGACCCGGCGGCTGCGGTCCATCTCGAAGGCCATGTCGCGGTTGGTGACGATGCCGAGCAGCTTGCCCTCCGGGTCCGTGACGGGCACCCCGCTGATCCGGAACTTGGCGCAGAGCGCGTCGGCGTCGTGCAGGGTCGCGTCCGGGCGGACGGTGATCGGGTCCGTCACCATGCCGGACTCCGAGCGCTTCACCAGATCGACCTGGTTGGCCTGGTCCTCGATGGAGAGATTGCGGTGCAGCACGCCCACGCCGCCCTGCCGGGCCATGGCGATGGCCATCCGCGACTCGGTGACCTTGTCCATCGCGGCGGACACCAGCGGAATGTTGACCCGGACGTTGCGCGAGACCCGGGACGAGGTGTCGACCGCGTTCGGGAGCACCTCGGAGGCACCCGGCAGCAGGAGCACATCGTCGTATGTCAGCCCGAGCATCGCGAACTTCTCGGGCGTTCCGTCGACGTTGTCAGTCATGACACCTTCCCAGTGCTCTTGCCCAGCGCGGACTCCCCATGCTAACGGCCTGCGGAAGCTGCCCGTCCCCCCGCCGGATCACCCCGCACCACCCGCCGCGGCCTCCCCGGAAGCAGGTACGGACCGCGCCGCCGTGCCGTTCGCCCGGGGCCGTTCCTACTGCTCGGCCAGGGCCCGCAGGCGGCTCAGCGCGCGGTGCTGGGCGACCCGTACGGCCCCCGGCGACATGCCGAGCAGATGACCGGTCTCCTCGGCCGTCAGCCCGACGGCGACCCGCAGCAGCACCAGCTCGCGCTGGTGGTGCGGGAGATTGGCGAGAAGCTTCTTGGCCCATTCGGCGTCGCTGCTCAGCAGCGCCCGCTCCTCCGGGCCCAGGGAGTCGTCCGGCTGCTCCGGCATCTGGTCCGAGGGCACGGCCGTGGAGCCGGGCCCGCGCATCGCGGCCCGCTGCAGATCGGCGACCTTGTGCGCGGCGATGGCGAAGACGAAGGCCTCGAAGGGCCGGCCGGTGTCGCGATACCGGGGCAGCGCGCACAGCACCGCCAGGCAGACCTCCTGCGCCAGGTCGTCCACGAAGTGCCGGGCGTCACCCGGCAGCCGCGAGAGCCGGGTGCGGCAGTAGCGCAGGGCGAGCGGATGCACCTGGGCGAGCAGGTCACCGGTGGCCCGCTCGTCGCCGTCGGCCGCGCGCCGCACGAGTGCGCCGATCCCCCCCGGGCCGCCTCCGGCCACGGGGGAACCCGGCTTCTCGGTGTCACGCATCGGTCCATGGTGCCTTGGTCCCGGACCGTGCGGCGCACCGCCTCCGCACTTGTGCACCGAAGCGTTATGAGCAGGTGCGCCGGCTGTCACGTCGCGCGCCCTCCCCCCGACCGAGCCGTCCCCGAGGAAGTTCATGTCTCCAAGGATGCGGCAGCCCGCGCGAAACGGGGATGTGGCTCCCCTCGCCGCGCACTCCGGCGGTGCGCCGCCTCGCCCGCGGGGCGCGGGCGAGGACCGTCGTTCCCCCGTTGCGGCGCACTGCTAGCGGACCAGGCCCCAGCGGAAGCCGAGCGCGACGGCGTGGGCGCGGTCGGAGGCCCCCAGCTTCTTGAACAGCCGGCGGGCGTGGGTCTTGACCGTGTCCTCGGAGAGGAACAGCTCGCGGCCGATCTCGGCGTTGGAGCGGCCGTGGCTCATGCCCTCCAGCACCTGGATCTCCCGGGCGGTGAGGGTGGGGGCGGCGCCCATCTCGGCCGAGCGCAGCCGGCGCGGGGCCAGCCGCCAGGTCGGGTCGGCGAGCGCCTGGGTGACGGTGGCCCGCAGCTCGGCGCGGGAGGCGTCCTTGTGCAGATAGCCGCGGGCGCCGGCGGCCACCGCGAGGGCGACGCCGTCGAGGTCCTCGGCGACGGTGAGCATGATGATCCGGGCGCCGGGGTCGGCCGAGAGCAGCCGGCGCACGGTCTCGACGCCGCCGAGGCCGGGCATCCGGACGTCCATCAGGATCAGGTCCGAACGGTCGGCACCCCAGCGGCGGAGGACTTCCTCGCCGTTGGCGGCCGTCGTCACGCGCTCGACGCCGGGCACGGTCGCTACCGCCCGGCGCAGCGCCTCTCGGGCAAGCGGGGAGTCGTCGCAGACGAGGACGGATGTCATGGCCGCCCTCCGCAGCTGATGCGCGTCACCTTGAGCCTCCAGGCTGGTACGTAGTCGTCACCTGGGCGGTGGCCGCGGTCCGGGCCCTGCCCGGCTGCTTGCGGCGTCAACCGCCTCCGCACTTTCAACGATGGTCACCCGAAAGAGTTACGGGCCCCGGCCCCCGGCTCCGGCCGGGGGCTCCGGACGGACTATGCCCTATTTGGTGGCATTCATACCGCTTTGCTGACGAGTGTGGCTAGATTTTCCATGAGTAATATTTTCAGGTGGTTACACATGGAACGTGCGGTCGTGGGCACTCACGGACGCGCGGTCGCGAGCTCCACCGGCCGTGGCCACCCGGCCTCCGACGCCGTACCGGTACCTCCCGAGGAGACGAGCCATGGCAGATTTCTCCCGCCTTCCCGGACCCAACGCCGATCTGTGGGACTGGCAGCTGCTGGCCGCCTGCCGCGGGGTCGACAGCTCGCTCTTCTTCCACCCGGAGGGCGAACGCGGGGCGGCCCGGAGCGCGCGGGAGAACTCGGCCAAGGAGGTCTGCATGCGCTGCCCCGTCCGCGCCCAGTGCGCCTCGCACGCGCTGACGGTGCGGGAGCCGTACGGCGTGTGGGGCGGGCTCACCGAGGACGAACGGGAGGAGCTGATGGGCCGGGCCCGCAACCGGCTCGTCCCCACCGGGCAGGCGCCCGGGTACCAGGGCCCGCCCCGGTGAGCCGGGGCCCGGTACGGCGGGCCGCGGCGCGGCGCCGCGCCGGCTGCCGCGCCGGCCGCCGTGGTTGACCCGGGCGGACCGGGGCAGCCGACGGTCATGACGACGGGCATCACAGACGAGCGGGCGGTGCGGCCCCACCCCGCGCGCAAGCACGAGCACGGGCCGGGGCACGAGCACGGGCCGGGGCACGGACGGCTCCTCCCCTCCGCCCCCATGCGCCTCCTCTCCGTGAACACCGGCCGCCCCCGGCGCTCCGGCCACACCGACCGGGCCCGGAGGCTCACCGGGATCGGCAAGCGGCCCGCGGAGGGACCGGTGGCCGTGACGGCGCCCGGGCCCCGGGGCTCCGGCGGCAGCGGCCTCGCCGGGGACGCGGTGTGCGATCGGCGCTTCCACGGCGGCGAGCACCAGGCGGTGTACGCCTACGCCCGCGAGGACCTGGACCGCTGGGAGGCCGAGCTCGGCTCCACCCTCCCCAACGGCGTCTTCGGCGAGAACCTGACCACCGCCGGTGTGGACGTGAACGGCGCCCTGATCGGCGAGCGCTGGCGGGTCGGACCGGACCTGGTGCTGGAGGTCAGCGGCACGCGGATCCCCTGCCGCACCTTCGCCGGCCATCTGGGCGGAGCCGGGCTGCTGCCCACGGCGGACGGGCGGGGCTGGATCAAGACCTTCATGCGCGCCGCGGTCCCGGGCGCCTACTTCCGGGTCGTCCGCCCGGGCTCCGTCCGGGCCGGGGACACCGTCGCCGTCGAGCACCGGCCGGACCACGAGGTCACGGTCTCCTTCCTCTTCCGGGCCCTGACGCTCGAACCCCGGCTGCTGCCGCGCATCCTCGCCGCGGGCGACGCCCTGCACCCGGAGTCCCGCGAGACCGCGCTGCGGCGGGCCGCCGCCGGCTGACGCCGGCCCGGCCGCCCGTCCTCAACGCCCGGAGCGGCAAAGCTGGTTGCGGCCCCGGGCTTTATCCGGGGCCCAACAAGCCGGCCTGACACCCCGTGGGACCCGGGCCGGGCGGCGGTCCGTCTCTGACGGTGCCTCAGTTGGGTTGTGCCGCACAGCCACCGGCGGCCCGGGGGTGGGGCGGAAGCCGGGCCCCGGAAGGTGAGGAGCGGCACGGCGGCCGTCGACGGCGCCGGATACCGTGCGCGTATGACGACTGCGTTGATTACGGGAGCCACGGCGGGCATCGGTGCGGCCTTCGCCCGGCGGCTCGCCTCCGACGGGCACCATCTGGTGCTGGTGGCGCGTGACGAGAAGCGGCTCCGCGAACAGGCCACCGAGCTGCACGACCGGCACGGCATCGAGGTGGAGGTGCTGCCCGCCGACCTCTCCACCGAGGAGGGGATCGAGGCCGTCGGTGCCCGGCTGGAGGAGCGGACCCACCCCGTCGACCTGCTGGTCAACAACGCCGGGTTCGGGCATCGCGGCGCCTTCCTCGACGTACCGGTCGAGGACGAGCTGACCATGCTCAAGGTCCACTGCGAGGCGGTGCTGCGGCTGACGTACACGGCCGTCGCCGGGATGCGGAACCGGAGCCGGGGCGGGGTGATCAACGTGGCGTCCGTCGCCGCGTTCGTCCCGCGCGGCACGTACGGCGCCAGCAAGGCGTGGGTCGTGCAGTTCACCCAGGGCGTGGCCCACGACCTCGCCGGGTCGGGCGTGCGGCTGATGGCCCTCTGCCCCGGCTTCGTGCGGACGGAGTTCCACGAGCGGGCCGGTGTGGGGACGGACAACATCCCCGGCTGGATGTGGCTGGACGCGGACCGCCTGGTCGAGGCCGCGATAAAGGACCTGGAACGCGGCAAGTCGCTGAGCGTTCCGGACCCCCGCTACAAGACCCTCACGGGACTGGTGAAGCTCGCGCCGCGCAACATGCTGGGCGGGATCACCTCCCGCACGGGGCGCAAGTTCGGTCCGCGGTGACGGCTGCACCGGGCCCGGAACCCCGGGACGGAGCAAGGGCGTTACGCGACCGGGGCCGTGAGCCCGCGGCCCTGCCCCCCGAGCCACCGAAGCCGGCGCCCCCAGCGGGGCGCCGGCTTCGTCCGTACGGCCGGAGTCCGGACCACCCGTGCGGGCGGCCCGGGGCACCGGTCGCGTCAGTGGGAGTGGCCGTGGCTGTGGCCACCGGCCTCCTGCTCCTCCTCGGCGGGCTTCTCGACGACCAGGGTCTCGGTCGTCAGCAGCAGCGAGGCGATGGAGGCGGCGTTCTCCAGGGCGGAGCGGGTGACCTTGACCGGGTCGATGACCCCGGCCTTGACCAGGTCGCCGTACTCGCCGGTCGCGGCGTTGAAGCCGTTGCCCTTCTCCAGCTCGGCGACCTTGGAGGTGATGACGTAGCCCTCCAGGCCGGCGTTCTCCGCGATCCAGCGCAGCGGCTCGACGACGGCGCGGCGGACGACGGCGACACCGGTGGCCTCGTCGCCCTCCTTGCCGAGCGAGTCGCCCAGCACCTTGGCCGCGTGGACCAGCGCCGAACCGCCACCGGAGACGATGCCCTCCTCGACCGCGGCGCGGGTCGCGGAGATGGCGTCCTCCAGACGGTGCTTCTTCTCCTTGAGCTCGACCTCGGTCGCGGCGCCGACCTTGATCACGCACACCCCGCCGGCGAGCTTGGCGAGGCGCTCCTGGAGCTTCTCGCGGTCCCAGTCGGAGTCGGTGGTCTCGATCTCGGCCTTGATCTGCGCGACGCGGGCCTGCACGTCCTCGCTCTTGCCGGCACCGTCGACGATGGTGGTGTCGTCCTTGGTGACGGTCACGCGGCGGGCGGAGCCCAGCACGTCCAGACCGGCCTGGTCGAGCTTGAGGCCGACCTCCTCGGCGATGACGGTGGCACCGGTGAGGGTGGCCATGTCGCCGAGCATCGCCTTGCGGCGGTCGCCGAAGCCGGGGGCCTTGACGGCCACGGCGTTGAAGGTGCCGCGGATCTTGTTGACGACGAGGGTGGAGAGCGCCTCGCCCTCGACGTCCTCGGCGACGATCAGCAGCGGCTTGGAGGAGCCGGCCTGGATGACCTTCTCCAGCAGCGGCAGCATGTCCTGGATGGAGGCGATCTTGCCCTGGTGGATCAGGATGTACGGGTCGTCGAGGACGGCCTCCATACGCTCCTGGTCGGTCACCATGTACGGCGAGAGGTAGCCCTTGTCGAAGGCCATGCCCTCGGTGAAGTCGAGCTCCAGACCGAAGGTGTTGGACTCCTCGACGGTGATGACACCGTCCTTGCCGACCTTGTCCATCGCCTCGGCGATGAGCTCGCCGACCTGCTTGTCCTGGGCGGACAGACCGGCGACCGCGGCGATGTCCGCCTTGGAGTCGATCGGGCTGGCGGTGGCCAGCAGCTCCTCCGACATCGCCTTGACGGCGGCGTCGATGCCCTTCTTCAGGGCGGCCGGGGAGGCGCCGGCGGCGACGTTGCGCAGGCCCTCGCGGACCAGCGCCTGGGCCAGCACGGTCGCGGTGGTGGTGCCGTCACCCGCGATGTCGTTGGTCTTGGTCGCCACCTCCTTGACGAGCTGGGCGCCCAGGTTCTCGTAGGGGTCCTCGACCTCGACCTCGCGGGCGATGGTGACACCGTCGTTGGTGATGGTCGGAGCACCGAACTTCTTGTCGATGACGACGTTGCGGCCCTTGGGGCCGATCGTCACCTTCACGGTGTCGGCGAGCTTGTTGACGCCGCGCTCGAGGGCGCGACGGGCGTCCTCGTCGAACTTAAGGATCTTCGCCATGGGTTGCCTGAGTCCTCTCAACGAGCCGCGCCCCGGCGCCCGGTGGTTCAGTACACGGGAGAGCCGGGGCGCAGATCAGAATTGCTGGGTGAATTACTTCTCGACGATCGCGAGCACGTCGCGAGCCGAGAGGACGAGGTACTCCTCGCCGCTGTACTTCACCTCGGTGCCGCCGTACTTGCTGTAGAGCACGACATCGCCGACGGAAACGTCGAGCGGAAGACGGTTGCCGTCCTCGAAGCGGCCCGGACCGACGGCAAGGACGACGCCCTCCTGGGGCTTCTCCTTGGCGGTGTCCGGGATGACCAGGCCGGAAGCCGTGGTCTGTTCGGCGTCGAGCGGCTGGACCACAATGCGGTCCTCGAGCGGCTTGATGGCAACCTTGGAGCTGGCGGTCGTCACGATCCGACCTCCCCCTTCGGAGATCTCACGGGGTTAACTGTCTGAGGTGGCGACCGGGTAAATCCGTCGTCGCGGGTGCCGGACCTGCCCGTCGCTGTGTTGGCACTCGCCGGTGGTGAGTGCCAGCGCCGAGCCTATGACGGCGTTAGCACTCGGTCAAGCTGAGTGCCAACGAGTCGTGGCGCCGGCGACCCGGAGCGGGGGCGGCCGGAGGATCGTCCGGGGATACGGGGTGCCCGGGGCGCGTGCGGGGCGCGCACGCGCCGGTTCCGGGCAGGCCGACGCGCCGCCGGGCCGGGGCGCGGCGGTACGTCGGAGAATCCGGGCCGGGGATGCCGGGGGCGCCGGCCGGGCGACGTCACTGCATGGCGGACATGTCCATGTACACGACCTCCCAGTGGTGCCCGTCCGGGTCCTGGAAGGAACGGACGTACATCGGGCCCTCGTCCATGGTGTCGCTCGCCGGCGAACCGCCGGACGCCAGCGCCGTGTCCACCAGCCGGTCGACCTCCTCGCGGCTCTCGGCGGCGAGGGCGGTGATCACCTCGGTGGTGCTCGCGGCGTCCGCGATCTCCTTCCTGATGAAGCCCTTGAAGAAGGGCTCGGCCAGCAGCATCGCGAAGATGCTCTCCTCCTTGAGCACCAGACAGGCGGACTTCTCGTCGGAGAACCGCTCGTCGAAGGAGTAGCCGAGTGCGCCGAAGAAGGCGCGGGAGCGCTGGACGTCCTTGACGGGGAGGTTGACGAAAACGCTGGTGACGGCCATGGTGTCGCCTCTTCTCTCTCGCTCGCACCGCTCGCCGGCGCGAAGCTCTGCTGTGGGGTCGCTGTACGGGGGTGGACCGGCGGGCGGAGCGGAACTCATCGGCGGCGGCGGGCTTTTCTCCGGTCTCCTTCGGCGGGCCGGCGGCCCCGGCCGGGGCGGGGCGGGGGCTCGGGGCCATCGCTCGCTCAGGAGCCGCCGACGTAGTCCTCCAGCAGGGCCACCGCGAACCCCTCCTCGGTGGCCTGGTCCAGCACCCGCCGGAGGACGTCCCGCATGTCGCCCTTCCAGTGGGCCGGCCCCCGGAAGTGCGTGAGGACGATGTCGCCGGGGTGGAACCGCCCGTCCAGCGCCCCGCGGCGGTACTCCATCCGCCCGGGGAAGACCTCCTGGCTCCACAGCGGCACGACCCCGATCCCGCAGGACGCGGCCGCGCGCAGGGTGGCGCGGTCGTAGCCGCCGAACGGGGGGCGGAACATCGTCGGGCGCACACCGGTCTCCCGCTCCAGGTTGTCCTGCTGGGCGCAGATCTCCCGGCGCTGCTTCTCGTAGGGGAGAGCGGGGAGGTAGGGGTGGGTGAGGGTGTGGTTCTGCATCCCGGCGCCCAGGTCGCGCAGCCGGCGGAAGTAGCCGTAGTCCTCGCGGGCGAGGTTGTGTGTGAGGAAGGCGCTGACCGGGACGTTCAGCTCCCGGATCATGCGGAGCAGCCGGGGGTCCTTGTCGGCACCGTCGTCGATGGTCAGGAAGATGACGCGGTCGTCGGTGGGGACCCGGGTGATCACGTGCGGCAGCCCGTCCTCCGGGCGGTGCGGGCCGCGGCGGAGCCCTTCCGGGGTGGTCAGCACCGGCTTGACGACGGGCGGGGGCGGCGGGGCGAGCGGCACCGAGCGCAGCCCCCAGCTGGTGGGCTACGGCGGGGCGCGCGGCCGGGGCGCGCCGCAGCCGCTCGGCGCGGGCGGCGAGGGCGCGGGCGGGGACGGAGAGCAGGTCGCCCGAGCCGGGCACCTCGTCGGGGGCGGCGTTCCGGGCGTCGAGGGAGGGATCGGGTACCGGCCCGCGCTCCTCGGAGGGCCGCAGGCGGCGGCGAGGAGTCCGGTGAGGACGAGGGCGGCGGCAGTGCGGCCGGTACGGCCGGTACGGGACCGGGCCGTTCCGCGGGGACGGGGTGGGGGCCCGGGCACTGAGGGTTCGGGGGCCGCGGGGCACGGCCGGAATGGCCGGAGCAGCCGCAGTCGCCGGCACCGCCGGGGCCGTGGGGCAGCCGGAGCGGGCCGCTGCCTCCGACGGTGGCGCCGGGGACGCCTGCTGGACGGAGCGGGGCGGGCCGGCGAGGCGGAGGTCCGGGGAGTGCGGGGCCGTGCCCGCCGGGTCTGTGCCTTCGTGGGCCCGATTGACTTGTAGGCTTTTCGTACAAACCCCATGAAACGGGATGCTGCCAGGGGCCCCGCCCGGCGCAACTCCGGTGCCCCGTCCGCCGGTCGCCGCCCCCCGGATGGCCCACAATGGGCAGGTGAACGACCCCGCCGCCGTCTCCCCCGGCTCTTCCGGCTCTTCCGGCTCTTCCGGCCACCCGGGTTCCGTCCCCGGGGCCGTCGATCCCGCCGTCTCCGCCTTCTCCGCCCTGCTCACCGAGGAGGGACGGGAACTCCTCACCGCACTCCGCGACCACGACCCGGCACACGAGCTGGCGACCGCCACCCGGCTGCGCCGTGAGCACCCGGCCGAGCTGGTGTCGGCCGCGCTGGGCCAGGCACGGCTGCGGCAGCGGGCGGTGGCGAAGTTCGGCGCGGAGGACGCCCACCGGATGTTCTTCACACCGAACGGGGTCGAACAGGCGACCCGCACGTCCGTCGCCGCGTACCGCGCACACCGTCTCTCCGCCCTGGGCGTGCGGCGGGTGGCGGACCTGTGCTGCGGCATCGGCGGGGACGCGATCGCCCTGGCGCGGGCCGGGATGTCGGTGCTGGCCGTCGACCGCGATCCGCTGACCTGCGCGGTCGCCAGGGCCAACGCCGAGGCGCTGGGACTGGACGGGCTGATCGAGGTGCGCCGCGCGGAGGTGACGGAGGTGGACACCGCGCCGTACGACGCGGTGTTCGTGGACCCCGCACGGCGCAGGGGACGCGGCCGGGTGTTCGATCCGGAGGCGTACTCGCCACCGCTCTCCTGGGCCATCGGGGCGGCGCGCCGGGCACCGTACGCGGCGCTGAAGATCGCCCCCGGGGTGCCGCACGAGGCGGTGCCGGAGGACGCCGAGGCGGAGTGGATCTCGGACGGCGGCGAGGTGAAGGAGGCGGTGCTCTGGTTCGCCCCGGGTACCGGCTCCCCCGAGGGCCGTCCGGACGCCGCCGCCGACGCCCGCACCGCGACCGGCAGTGGCGGCACCCGCGTCGCGCCGGGCACCCGGCGCGCGACCCTGCTGCCGTCCGGCGCCTCCCTGCCGGCCTCCGGGCTGCCCGACCCCGAGGCCGGCTCGGTGGGCCGCTACCTCTACGAGCCGGACGGCGCCGTGATCCGGGCCCATCTGGTGGCGGACGTGGCGGCGGAGCTGGACGGCGGACGCCTGATCGACCCGACCATCGCCTACATCACGGCGGACACGCTCACGCCGACCCCGTACGCGACGGCCTACGAGATCACCGACGCCCTCCCCTTCAACCTCAAACGGCTCAAGGCGCTGCTGCGTGAACGCGAGGTCGGCACGCTGACGGTCAAGAAGCGCGGCTCGGCGGTCGAACCGGAGGAGCTGCGCAGGCGGATCAAGCCCAAGGGCCCGAACGCGGCCACCGTCTTCCTCACCCGCGCGGCCGGAGCCCCGGTGATGCTGATCGGCCGGCCGGCGCCCCGCTGAGACGGCCGAACGCGGCCAGATGCCCTGGTGAGGCGCCTCCCCGTCCAGTGGGTGAGACGGGTGGAATGGGATGTACCCCCTCCCGTGTTGAGTCCCGACACCGTACGGATGTACGGATACACGGGTGCACGGATGAGCGGGGACGGAGAACCGGGAATGGGCCGCAGGGACGAGCGGGACGGCCAGATCGCCGACATCACGATCGTGGCGGTGGTCTGCGTCCTGTGCACCGGCGCGTTCGGCATGGCCGGACGGGCGGTGTCCGAAGGGCTGCTGGACGAGTCGCTCGCGGGCCGGGCCGTCGAGATGGCCGCGTGGTTCACCGGGGTGCTGGTGTCCACCTTCTGGGCGGTCGGCCGCCTCCGCTGAGCCGGGCCCGGGCACACGCGGCCGCATGCCCGGGTGGGCAGCGTCTGCCGGCCGCTTCCCAAGTTCCGGGGCGCGTAAGGCCCTTATCGGCTCACGGCCTCGCGCCCGTCCAGGGCTCCCCGGTGACACGGCCGGCGTGACCCGCAGCGGCGCCCGCGGGGTGACACCCGTACGGCCGTGCCGGCCCCCCGTACGGGTCGCCCACCGGGCGCGGGAGGCGGGGGGAATGCAGGCTGCGGTCTGGAAGACATCGTCCCGGGCCGAGCCGGGCGCCACCGCCCGTGCCGGAACCCGGGGCCGGGCGGCCACCGTGCCGCGCACCCTGCGGCCGACGGCCGCACAGCATCCGGCACACGGCCTTCCAGCCTCTGGTCTCCCGGCTCCGGCCACGCTTCCCGTGACCGGGGTTCCGGCACGGCCGGTGGACGGGCAGCGCCACGGGGCGGTGGAACGGCGTCGGCGGCGCTGCTGTGCCGCCGGTCAGAAAGGATCTGTCCCGTGTCACCTGCCACTCCTCCCCGCCGCTGGCGAAGACTTGCCGCAGCGACCGCCCTGGCGTGCGCCGTGGGCGCCTTCGTCCCGCCCGCGGCGGCCGCGACCGCCGCGCCGGTCCCGGGCCGGGCGCCCGCACCCGCCCCCGTGCCCGAGGGAGCGGGACCGGACACCGGCGCGGGCGCCTCCTCCGTGCCCCGGCTGGACTGGGCCCCCTGCCTTCACACGCCCCGGTACCACTGCGCCACCGCCAGGGTCCCGCTGGACCACCGGCGCCCCTGGGGACGCACCATCGAGCTGGCCCTCATCAAACGGCCCGCGGTCGAACCGCACCGCCGCGTCGGCTCGCTGTTCTACCACCCCGGCCTGAGAGCCGACGGCACGGCGGCGCTCCGGGAGTCCTACGAGGACTTCCCACTCGCTGTGCGGAAGCGCTTCGACCTCGTGAGCTGGGACATGCGCGGCACGGGACAGTCCACGCCGGTCAGGTGCTTCCGCTCCACCGCCCAGGCGCTGCGCTGGGCCGAGAAGCTGCCGGACGGCTTCCCCGTCGGCGCGCGGGAACGCAAGGTGTGGATCAGAAGCTGGGCCGAGCTCGGGCGGCGCTGCGCGGAGCGGGCCCCCGCCCTCCTCCGGCACATGTCCGCCGCCGACACGGCCCGCGACCTCGACCTGCTCCGGGCGGCCGTGGGCGACCGGAGGCTGAACTACCTCGGTACCTCCTACGGCACCTTCGTCGGCGCCACCTACGCCAACCTCTTCCCGCACCGGGTCCGGGCCATGACCCTGGACAGCAACGTCAACCCACGGGAATGGGTGCGCCGGGGCTCCTGGCTCCCCACCTTCCTGCGGCAGGACTTCGACCTCGCCTCGGCCCAGGGTCTCTCCCGCTTCCTGGACCTC
This sequence comes from Streptomyces sp. MNU89, assembly GCF_020982505.1. Taxonomy (NCBI): domain Bacteria; kingdom Bacillati; phylum Actinomycetota; class Actinomycetes; order Kitasatosporales; family Streptomycetaceae; genus Streptomyces; species Streptomyces sp. MNU89. Next base: position 3,013,641 of record NZ_JAJKLL010000001.1, read on the forward strand.
TGCGGCCGCAGCACACCGGACGACTGCGCCTTCTCGGCGGGCAACCCGCAGGCCACCCGGACCAAGTTCGAACGGCTGCTGCACCGTCTGCGCCACGACCCCCAGGGGTACTGGACCTACGCCGCGACCGTGTCCTTCGTCGTCCTGCAGCTCCGCGACGTGGACCCCGGCTGGACCGAACTCGCCGACAAACTGCAGGAGTTGTGGGAGGACAGCGCCCCCGCCGGACCGGGATCCGGTCTCCGCGCCCGGACGCTGCCCGCGCCGTCGCACGCCCCCACGCACACGGACGACGACTACCCCGGCTACGAATGGCAGTACGCGATGATGTGCGGGGAGAGCCCGAACCCGCGCGATCCCCGGCGGTACCGCGCCATCGAGAGGTTCAGCCGGGCCCGCGCCGGTGACCCGGGCTCGTACTGGACGTGGCGCAACGAACCCTGCGCCACCTGGCCCGTCCGCGCCGCGAACCCCTACACCGGCCCCTGGGACCGGTACACCGCCGCCCCGGTCCTGACGGTCGGCATCACCAACGACCCGACGACCCCGTACGAGGGCTCGCTGGCCATGACGCGGCAGCTCGCCAACGCCCGCCTGCTGACCGTCAAGGGTGACGGGCACATGGCCCTGATGAACCCGAGCGACTGCGTGAAGCGTCACGAGAGCCGCTACTTCATCAAGGGCGTGCTCCCGCCGCGCGGCACGGTCTGCCGCCAGGACCACCGGCCGTTCGGCCCGCTCGGCTGAGCCGGCCCCTCCCTCGCCTCACCCGCGGACGCCCCGCACCGGATGTGATTCCGGTGCGGGGCGCCGCGCACGTGCGCACGGACCCTCCCGGGTCGCGGAGTTGATCGCCGCCGGAGGTCCCCGTCCGGTCACCCGGGCAGGTCGAGCTCGACGCGGACGGTCTTGCCGGCTCCCAGGCGGTGCAGCACCCGCCAGCGGTCCGCCAGCGTCTCGACCAGCAGCAGGCCCCGGCCGCTCTCGGCCAGCGGGCCGGGGCGGTCACCGTGCCCGGGCGGGGCGGGCGGCGCTCACCCCTGGCGTCCGAGACCTCGATCCTCAGCGTGACCGGGCAGAGCCTCGCCCGGACCTCGAACTGCCGTCCGGGGACCCGGCCGTGGGTCACCGCGTTCGCGGCCAGTTCCGCGACGAGCAGCGCGGCGGCGTCGGAGAGCTCCGAGCCGCGCCGGACGCCCCAGCCGTCAAGCTGGTGCACGGTGTGACGGCGGGCGAGCTGTACGCCGAGCGGCGTCGAAGCGAACCGCCGGGTGAACATACGTACGGTGACGGACGCGTTGGGGTGCAGTGGTGCGGTCATGCGGTCCACCGTCCCGCTCTGAGCAGGCACTTCTCCAGCCCGGGCGGTCGTACTCCCGGTCAGCGTACGGCTACTTTCGGTAGACGCCGCGCGTAACCGTGCGTGAGCATAAGGGAGTTCGAGAGCACCACGGGGAGCAGCGGTACGCGGAGGGGACGGTCATGACGACGGTCGCATCGGAGGGCACCGGCGGCGAGGGCGGCAGCGGTGCGGCGGGCTGTACGGGCGGCGGCAAGGGCAGTGAGCCCGAACCGACCGAGAGCCTCAAGACATTCGGGGCGGTCGTCAAGGCGTTCCGCGCCCGGGCCCGGCTGACGCAGGAGGAGTTCGCTCCGCAGGTGCAGTACTCCGTCCAGACCGTCGCCTCGATCGAGCAGGGCCGCCGCTTCCCGCCGGACAACTTCGTGGAGCGGGCCGAGGAAGTCTTGGACGCGTTCGGGGCACTGCGGGGCGCGGCGAAGCATCTGACCCGGCGGCCGGGGCTGGCGTCCTGGTTCCGCCGATGGGCCTCGCTGGAGGAGGAGGCCGTAAGCCTGTGCACGTACGAGTGCCGCGTGGTGCCCGGGCTGTTGCAGACCGAGGCGTACGCGCGGGCGGTGACACTGAGCGTGCCGCCACCCCCGTCTGACGAGCAGGTGGAGCAGCGTGTGGCGGCGCGGCTGGAACGACAGCGACTGCTGAAACGAGTTCCGCTCATCGCCATCAGCTTCATCATCGACCAAGCCGTGATCGAGCGGCGGACAGGTGGGCGCGAAGTCACCGGGGAACTCATCGATCATCTGCTCAACTGTGCTTCGCTGACAAACGTTGAGCTTCAAGTCATGCCGTTGCAGCAGCACGATCACGCAGGGCTCGACGGACCGATCCTCCTCCTTGAGACAGAGGGCGCCCGGTGGTTGGGCTACTCCGAAGGCCAGCAGTCCGGTGGGCTGATTTCTGACCCACAGCACGTGAGCATCTTGCTCCAGCGCTATGCCAAGATGCGCTCACAGGCTCTTACCCCTGTGGATTCCGTGAGCCTGCTGAAGCGAATCCAAGGAGCGCTATGAGTTCCAGTGAACTGGCTTGGTTCAAGAGCAGCTACAGCGGGTCACAGGGCGACGCATGTGTTGAAGTCGCCCTCTCCTGGCGTAAGTCGAGCCACAGCGGCCCCGACGGCGACGACTGCGTCGAGGTCGCCTCCTGTCCCGGCACCGTCCATGTCCGCGACTCCAAGGACAAGGCCGGTCCTCAGCTCGCCCTCTCCCCCGCCGCCTGGGCCGCCTTCGTCTCCTACGCGGCCCGGAGCTGACCCGGCGGCACCGAACCGGACGGACACCGAGGCGCCCCGCACCGGATGCGACATGGTGCGGGGCGCCCCCGTCTCCGTACGAGAAAAAGGCGGACCGGCCCGGCTTCCGTGCGGCGGAAGACGGGCCGGTCCCGGTGGGCGCGGGTATCGGGACGCTGTGCGCGCGGGGTCCCCGATGCCCTGCCCCGGTCGGGGAGTTGGGCGGTCGGCGCCCGGGCCGTCAGCCGGTCACCAGCAGGACCTCCAGGGTGCGGGGGCCGTGGACGCCCTCGACGCGGCGGAGTTCGATGTCGCTGGTGGCCGAGGGGCCCGAGATGAAGGTGAGCGGGCGGGCCGGGTCGAGCCGCGCCATCGCCTCCGGTACGGACGCCACCACCTGGTCCGCGCGGATCACGCACAGGTGGTGATCCGGCACCAGGGTCAGGGCGCGCCGGCCCTGGCCCGGGCCGCCGTCGAGGACGAGGGTGCCGGTTGCGGCGATGGCGGTGACCGCCGTGGTCACCACGCCGTCCACCGCGTCGAGTTCGGTCACGGTCAGCGGCGGGTCGCCGTCCGGGAGCAGCCGGGGCGCGGGGCCCGGGACCGCGCCCGGGGCGGGTCCGGGCGCCAGTGCTCCGGGAAGCCCTCCGGCAGGACGACCCGGGTGGCGCCGCGTGCGGCCAGGGACTCGGCGATGGCGCCCGCCACCGCGTCGTCGGCGACCGTCCGCACCGTCGCCTTGTAGTCGACGAGACGGTCCTCGAGCAGCCGCAGCGCCTCGGGCGATCCGGGGGCCTCGGGGCCGGCGTGGGAGTAGGGGCGCTCCACCGGGACGGTCTCGGGGACCGGCCCCGGTTCGGACGCTCCGGGTACGTCGGACAGGGCGCGGCGGATGCGGCCGAGGACCGCCGCGCGGGCCTCTGCGTTGCGCCGGGCCGCCGGTGCGGCGGGGCTCGGTGCGGTGGCGTGCCCGGGTGCGGGTTCGGGGGTGTCGGGTGTGGTCATTGGTGAGTCCTCTTCCACCAGGCGCGGAACGATTCCTGCGGCGGGGCCGGGGTGTCGCGGGCGTCGCTCCAGGCGGACAGCGGGCCGGGCAGCCGTCCGATCTTGCCCGGGGGTGTGTTGCCCCGTCCGGCGAGCAGCCGTCCGCCGAGGGAGCCGAGCCGCTGGGCGGCGGCGAGCCGGCGGGCGTCGGAGAGCACCCAGCGGGCGGCCTTCATGGCCATCCGTTCGGAGAAGGCGCCGCGGCGCCGGTCGGGCTCCCGGGCCGGGGTGCCGCCGCTTCCGGCCGCGCCCGTGCCCGTATCCGAACCCGTGCCCGCACCGGCGCCCTTGCCGGTCTCCGGTGGCCCGTCCGCGACCCTGGCCCGGAGATGGACGAGCACCTCCGGGATGTTGATCTTCACCGGGCAGACGTCGTAGCAGGCGCCGCAGAGCGTGGAGGCGTAGGGCAGGGACTTGTCCACCTCCGACCGCGTGCCGCGCAGCTGCGGTCCGAGGATCGCGCCGATCGGGCCCGGGTAGACCGAGCCGTAGGCGTGGCCGCCGACCCGCTCGTAGACCGGGCAGACGTTCAGACAGGCCGAGCAGCGGATGCAGTTGAGGGCCTGGCGGCCAATCTCGTCGGTGAGGACGTCGGTGCGCCCGCCGTCAAGGAGCACCAGGTGGAAGGTGCGCGGGCCGTCGCCGTCGGCGGTGCCGGTCCAGGTGGAGGTGTAGGGGTTCATCCGCTCGCCGGTGGAGGAGCGGGGCAGGAGCTGGAAGAAGACCTCCAGGTCCTGCCAGGTCGGCACCAGCTTCTCGATGCCGACGACGGAGATGAGGGTCTCCGGGAGGGTGAGGCACATCCGCCCGTTGCCCTCGGACTCGACCACCACGGCGGTGCCGGTCTCGGCGACGAGGAAGTTGGCGCCGGAGACGCCGACCTTGGCGCGGAGGAACTTCTCCCGCAGATGGCGCCGGGCGGCGCCGGCCAGGTCGCGGGGCTCGTCGGTGAGACCGTCCGGGGCGGGGGTGCCGTAGTCGCCCATGGAGCGGAGGAAGGTCTCGCGGATCTCCGAGCGGTTGCGGTGGATGGCCGGGACGAGGATGTGCGAGGGGAGGTCGTCGCCGAGCTGGACGATCAGCTCGGCGAGGTCCGTCTCGTACGCGGCGATGCCGGCTTCGGCCAGCGCCTCGTTGAGCCCGATCTCCTGGGTGGCCATCGACTTGACCTTGACGACCTCGGTCTCGCCGGTGGCCTTGACCAGTTCGGTGACGATGCGGTTGGCCTCGTCGCCGTCCCGTGCCCAGTGCACCACGCCGCCGGCCGCGGTGACCTTCTCCTCCAACTGGAGGAGATAGCGGTCGAGATGGCGCAGGGTGTGCTCCTTGACGGCGCGTCCGGCCTCGCGCAGCTCCTCCCAGTCGCCGAGTTCGCCGACGACCGCCGCCCGCTTGGCGCGGATGGTGCCGGTGGCGTGCGCGAGGTTGCGGCGCAGCTGGGTGTCGCCGAGCGCCGTCGCGGCCCCTTCGGGAAAGGCCGGCATACCAACGAATGTTCCGCCGCTCATCGCTTCGCCCCCTTGGTCTTCTCGGACTTCGTCTTCCCGGACTTCGTCTTCTCGGACTTCGGCTTCCGTGAGCCGGTGACGGTGGCGGCCGGCATCCCGGGGGCCGGGTCCGCCTCCGTACTGGCCAGGATCTCCGCCAGGTGCAGGGTGCGCACGCCGGTGCGCTGCCGGGACAGCGCACCGCCGATGTGCATCAGGCAGGAGTTGTCGCCGGCGACGAGCACCTCGGCGCCCGTGCTCCGCACATGGCGGACCTTGTCGGAGCACATGGCGACCGAGGTGTCCGCGTTCTTCAGCGCGAACGTGCCGCCGAAGCCGCAGCACTGGTCGGCCTCGGGCAGCTCCACCAGGTCGATCCCGCGCACGGCACGCAGCAGCCGGAGCGGCTTGTCGCCGACCCGGAGCATGCGCAGGGAGTGGCAGGTGGGGTGGTAGGTGACCCGGTGGGGGAAGTACGCCCCGACATCGGTGACCTTCAGTACGTCCACCAGGAACTCGGACAGCTCGTACACCTTCGGCGCCGCCGCCACAGAGGCGGCCAGGTCCGGGTCGCCGGAGATCTCGGCGACCCGGCCGTGGTTCTCGCGCACCATGCCGGCGCAGGAGCCGGACGGGGTCACGACGGCGTCGTATCCGGCGAAGACCTCACCGAACGAGCGGACGAGCGGCACGCAGTCCCGCTGGTAGCCGGTGTTGAAGTGCATCTGCCCGCAGCAGGTCTGGTCCGGCGGGAACTCCACCGTGCAGCCGAGCCGCTCCAGCAGCGCCACCACCGCCCGGCCGGTGGCCGGGAAGAGGGTGTCGTTGAAGCAGGTGATGAACAGGGCGATTCGCATGAGGGGGATTCTCCGTCCGCCTTACGGCAGCATCCAGGCCAGGACGTTGGACTGGAGGTAGACCAGGACGCACATGGCGAGCAGCAGTCCGAGGCTCCACTTGATGGCGCCGCGGAAGAGCTGGGACTCCTTGCCGACCAGGCCGACCGCCGTGGCGGCGATGGTGAGGTTCTGCGGGCTGATCATCTTGCCGACCACGCCGCCGGAGGTGTTGGCGGCGACCAGCAGGGTCGGGTCGAGGCCCGCCTTGGCGGCGGCCGCCTGCTGGAGGGTGGCGAAGAGGGCGTTGGCGGAGGTGTCGGAGCCGGTGACGGCGACGCCCAGCCAGCCCAGGATCGGGGAGAGGAAGGCGAAGGCCGCGCCGGTTCCGGCGATCCAGGTGCCCATGGTGATGGTCTGGCCGGACATGTTGAGGACGTAGGCGAGGGCGAGCACGGTGGCGACGGTGAGCAGGGCCCAGCGCAGCTTGGCGACGGTTCCGCCGAACTCCCGCACGGTGGTGGCCGGGTCGACCTTGTAGACGAGCGCGACGAGCACGCCGGAGATCAGCAGCAGGGTGCCCGGGGAGGAGAGCCACGGCAGGGTGTAGACGGTGCTGGTCACCACGTCGCCCGCGGCGTTGAGGATGTTCCCGTCCAGACCGGGCCAGGGGATCTTCACATCGGTCGAGGCCAGGAACTCCTTGAGCGGCGTCCACAGCTTCGCCAGCGAGAAGATCGCGATGATGATCAGGTACGGCAGGAAGGCCATGAGGAGGGAGCCCTCGCGGCGGTCCGAGGTGGCGTTGGCGGCCTCCTGGGCCTCGGCCGCTTCCGTGCCGAGCTCCTTCTCGGTGGCGGCCTTCAGCGACGCCTTGGCGTCCTGGCCGCCCTGCGGCTTCCAGACGCGGAGGAAGACGACCAGCGCGGCCAGGCCGATGAGCGAGGCGATGATGTCGGTGAGCTCGACGGAGATGTAGTTGGCGCTGACGAACTGGGCGAGGCCGAAGGCGGCACCGCAGACGAGGGCGGCGGGCCAGGTCTGCCGCACACCGCGCCTGCCGTCGACGAGCGCCACCAGCAGCAGCGGGACGAAGAGGGCGAGCAGCGGGGTCTGCCGGCCGACGTAGGCGCCGATCTCGGTGTACGGGATCTTGGTGAGTTCACCGGCGGTGATGATCGGGATGGCGATCGCGCCGAAGGCGACGGGCGCGGTGTTGGCCACCAGGACGGTGATCGCCGCGCGGACCGGGGAGAAGCCGAGGGCCATCAGCATCACACCGGTGATCGCGACGGGGGCGCCGAATCCGGCGAGCGCCTCCAGCAGACCGCCGAAGCAGAAGGCGATGATGACCGCCTGTATCCGGGGGTCGTCGCTGATCAGGCCGAAGGCCCGGCGGAGATCCTCGAAGCGGCCGCTGACCACGGTGAGCTGGTAGACCCAGATCGCGGTCAGCACGATCCACATGATGGGGAAGAGGCCGAAAGCCGCCCCCTGGGTCGCCGAGAGCAGGGCGAGGCCGGGGGCCATGCCGTAGCCGGCGACGGCGACCAGCACGGCCACGGCGAGCGAGACGAGGCCCGCCCAGTGCGCCTTCATCCTGAGGCCGCCGAGCAGGACGAAGAGGGTGAGCAGGGGAAGGGCGGCCACGAGGGCGGACAGGCCGAGGCTGTCCGCGATGGGAGAGAGATCAGGCTGGTACATACGGTCCTCTTGAGGGTTTGGTCAGACCATACGGATGGGGCGCGCACACGCTATTGAGCCAATCGCGAGGTGTCCATAGGTTCGACCGGGTCAATTTGATTGGTCAGACCTTTCGCCGCCAGGACCTCACGTATGCTCACGGAGTGGGGCGAGGGGACCCGTCCCGTCCAACGACGGCCCTCGGAAAGGGAAGAGGCGTTCTATGGCTGACGCCGCGGCCTGGGAACCGGTGCCGCGTTCCCGCACCTTCGAGCTCGTACTGGCCCGCATCGAGGAGCAGATCCTCGCCGGCAATCTGCGGGTCGGGGACCGGCTGCCCCCGGAGCGGGAACTCGTCGACCTGCTGGGCGTCAGCCGCGCGGCCGTCCGTGAGGCCCTGCGCGTCCTGGAGGCCCACGGCGTGCTGCGCGCCCGGGTCGGCACCGGGCCGTCCTCCGGCAGCGTGATCGCGGCCATGCCCAGCGAGGGGCTCACCCAGCTGCTCCGGCTGCACATGGCGCTGGCGAACTTCCCGCTCGACGACGTCGTCGAGTCGCGCGCCACACTGGAACGGGCCAGCGCCCGCCTCGCCGCCCGGCGCGCCACCGTCGAGCACCTCGCGCGGATGCGGGCCGAGCTGGACGCCATGGACGAACCCGGGCTGTCCCGGGAGCGCTTCAACGACCACGACACCGCGTTCCACGTCGCCATCGCCGAGGCCGGCGGCAACCGGCTGATGACGGACATGACCGTCGCCGTGCGCAACGCCTTCCGGCACGTCCTGCTCAAGGCGTTCAACAAGATCGACGACTGGGAGGCGGTGGCGCGGCGGCTGCGCGGCGAGCACCGCGCCATCTACGACGCGATCGCCGCCGGGGACCAGGAGCGCGCGGGAGACCTGGTGGAGGCCCACATCCGCGGCTTCCACGGGGACATCATGCGGGGGAAGCTGGACGACTCCGACCTGAACGGCGGCGGCAGCGGCGGCACCGGGAGCGGCAGCGGGACCGGCGGCGTCGCGAGCGGGTCCGGACGGCGCTGAAGCGCGGCGCCGGACGGGGCTGAGGCGGGACCGGGACGGGGCGCGAGGCGCGGGATGCCCTGCCCCGCGCCCGGGGTCTGCGCGCCGGTCAGTCCGCGCCGAGGGATGCGAAGCGCCAGCGGTGCACCGGGCGGGCGGCCAACTCCGGGCTGGGATCCGGGAGTTCGGGGACATCGGCGTCCAGCGGGACGTCCCACCAGGTGATCACCAGCACCCGGTCGCCGGACGCCGCGAAGGTCTCGCGCCGCAGCGGGGACCGCTCGCCGTCGAGCCGCTGCTCGCGCACCCAGGCCAGCAACTCCTCGGCGCGCCCCTCGGCGGCGCGGGCCTCCCACATCAGGGCCACGGTCATGAGTACAGATTCCCCTTGCTCAGCTCGTGGACGTGATCGTGCGAGTGAGAGTGGGAGTGGGAGTGCGTGCCTCCGTGGCCGTGCTCCGCTTCCGCGGGCTCCCCGCCCGGGACGTGCGGTTCCGTCACCGGGAGGGACGAGTCCGCGGACAGGTCCCAGGCCGAGACCGACCGGCCCCGGGCCACCATCTCGGCGCCCAGCGCGGCGACCATCGCGCCGTTGTCCGTACAGAGCTTCGGCCTCGGTACGCGCAGCGTGATGCCCGCGTCCTCGCAGCGGCGCTCCGCCAGGGCACGCAGCCGGGAGTTGGCCGCGACACCGCCGCCGATCATGAGATGGTCCACGCCGTTGTCCCGGCAGGCGCGGACGGCCTTGCGGGTGAGGACGTCGACGACCGCCTCCTGGAAGGACGCCGACACATCCGCCACGGGCACCTCCTCGCCCGCGTTCCGCTTGGCCTCGATCCAGCGGGCGACGGCCGTCTTGAGCCCGGAGAAGGAGAAGTCGTAGGCGGCGTCGCGGGGGCCGGTCAGGCCGCGCGGGAAGGGGATGGCGTCCGGGTCGCCGTCGCGCGCCATCCGGTCGATGACGGGGCCGCCGGGGAAGCCGAGATTCAGGACCCGGGCGACCTTGTCGAACGCCTCGCCCGCAGCGTCGTCGATGGTCGAGCCCAGCGGCCGGACGTCACTGGTGATGTCCGGGGCGAGCAGCAGGGAGGAGTGACCGCCGGAGACGAGAAGGGCCATCGTCGGCTCGGGCAGCGGTCCATGCTCCAGCTGGTCGACGGCGATGTGCGAGGCGAGGTGGTTGACGCCGTACAGGGGCTTGCCGAGGGCGTACGCGTAGGCCTTGGCCGCCGAGACGCCGACCAGCAGGGCGCCCGCCAGGCCGGGCCCGGCCGTGACGGCGATGCCGTCGAGGTCGCCGGGCGCGACCCCGGCCTCCTTCAGGGCGCGCTGGATCGTCGGGACCATCGCCTCCAGGTGGGCGCGGCTCGCGACCTCCGGCACGACCCCGCCGAAGCGGGCGTGCTCGTCGACGCTGGAGGCGACGGCGTCGGCGAGGAGGGTGTGGCCGCGGACGATGCCGACGCCGGTCTCGTCGCAGGAGGTCTCGATACCGAGGACAAGGGGCTCGTCAGCCATGGATGGTCGTTCCCTGTTCGTCTGGGTCCGCTGCCGGGGTGTGGCGGGTGCCGGCGGTGGTGGCGCGGCCGGCGGTGGGCTCGGGTTCGGGCTCGGGCTCGGGTTCGGGTTCGGGTGCCGTCTCGGATACGGACCCGGGTGCGCGGCCGGGGGCCGGGGCGTCCGGAGCGGCGGGGCCCGGTGCCGTGCGGCGCATGACCACGGCGTCCACGTTGCCCGGCTGGTAGTAGCCGCGGCGGATGCCGATGGGCCGGAAGCCGAAGCGCTCATAGAGGCGCTGGGCGCGGGCGTTGTCGACGCGGACCTCCAGCAGCACCTCCTCGCACGCGAACGCCCAGGCGGCCGCGAGCAGTTCGGCCAGCAGGCGGGCACCGAGGCCGGTGCCCCAGTGGGAGCGGGTGACGGCGATGGTCTGCACGTCGCCGGTGCAGCCGGAGGCCGCGAGGCCGCCGTAGCCGACGATCCGGCCGGTTGCCGCCGGGGCGCCGGGCCGCGCGGTGCTCCCGGGCTCCCCGGTTCCGCCGGGTCCGGCGCTCCCGCCGGGCTCCCCGTCCCGGCCGGTCTCCTCGGCCACGAGGTAGCGGCGGGAGGCGTCCCTGCCGCGGGCGTGCGCGAGTTCCGACCAGAACATGCCCGCCGTCCAGGCGTCCTCCGGGAACATCTCGCGCTCCAGGTCCAGCACCGCCGGGATGTCCCACCAGCGCATCTCGCGCAGGACGACGGCGGGCACGGGGGCGGGTGCCGAGGCGTGCGCGCCGGTGCGCACACCGGGCGTCGCGCCCCTCGCCGCGCCGGCCGCCGTCCCGCCGGTGGTTCCGGGTGTCGCCGCGCCGGTCACCGTGGCGTGACCACCTTGTAGTTGGCCGGCACCTGGGCGTCCGGGCGGCGCAGATAGAGCGGCCGGACCGACTCCCCGGCGCTCGCCAGGAACTCCGGGTCCCCGGCCGCGAGCCGTTCGGCGGCGAGAGCGGCCAGCGCGCCCGCCGACTGGTGTTCCGGCATCCCCTCCGGCACGTCGCGGAAGAGGTCCCGGTAGAGCAGCGCGCCCGCGCCGACCGCCGGCCCGTCCGCGACCTGCTCCGCGATCTCGGCGGGGCGGTCCACGGCGGGTGCGGTGAGGCGGGTGCGGGCGTCGGCGTAGCGGGCCCAGTAGACCTCCTTGCGCCGGGCGTCCGTGGCCACGGTGAACGGGCCGTCGAGCCCGGCCAGCCCGGCGGCGTACGCGATGCCGTCGAGGGTGCACAGTCCGTACACCGGGGCGCCGGTCGCGGCGCCGAAGGCGGCCGCCGTGACCAGGCCGACGCGCAGTCCGGTGTACGGGCCGGGCCCGGCCCCGACGACGATGCCGGTCACCGAGGGCAGCTTCACCCCGGCCTCTCCGAGCACCCGGTCCACGGCGGGCATCAGCAGCTCCCCGTGGCGCCGGGCGTCCACGCGGGACGCCTCGGCGAGGACGCGCTCACCGTCGTGGAGGGCGACGGTGACGGCGGGGGTCGCGGTGTCAAGAGCGAGCAGCAGCACGGGTACAGCCTACGGCGCTCCGCGCGGACCCCGGCCCGGCCCGTGGCCCGCCCGCCGGGCCGCGGGCCCCGGTATCCCGTCCGGGAGAGGAAGCGGGGGCGTGCCCGGGGCGTGCCCGGGCGCCGGGCGGGGCAGGGCTCCGGCGCGGGCGCGGGGCGGGGTTCCGGCGGTGCTAACGTCGGGCCCACGCACGACGACGGTACGAAAAGGTGGTCGCAGGGGTGGCAGTGAGCAGCTCGGGGAAGATCGTGGCCGGGCTGACCGCGGTGGCTCTCGCCGCGGTCGGATTCCTGGCCTACCAGGCTGCCGCCAGCGCCTCCGACCGGCCGGCCGCCCCCAAGGACCGCGCCGCCGCCTCGGCCTCGCCCGAGCCCGGCAGCAGCGAGGACGCCGGACCGGAGAGCGGGGAGACGGCGGACGAGAAGCCGGCCGTGCCGGCGGACTCCGGCACGGGGCTGCGCGTCGTCTACTCGCTGGGCGCCGAGCGGGTGTGGCTGGTCGGCGAGAACGAGCAGCCCACCCGGACGTACGAGGTCTGGCCCAGCGCCGTGAGCCCGGCACCGGGCGAGTACGCGGTGGTGTCGCGCGCGGAGAGCGTCGCCGGGTCGGACGGGGTGCCGATCGAGCACTCGGTGGTGTTCACGACCACCGAGGGTGTGGTCATCGGGTTCAGCGCCGCGGTGGACGGCTCCAAGCCGGATCCGGACGCGGGGAAGACCGGCGGGATACGGGCCACGCGCGAGGACGGCGCGGCGATGTGGAAGTTCGCGCCCGTCGGGACGAAGGTCGTCGTGGTTCCCTGACCGGCCCGGTCCGGAGGCGGCGCCGGGGGCTTTCTCCGGCCCCTTCCCGGCCCGTTCCCGGTTCGCTTCCGGTCCGCTTCCGAAGATCAGAGCGAGGGCGGAATCCGCGTCAGGCGGCTTGACGCACGGTGGCCGCGCCCGGGGTACCGGGGCGGCCGTCCCGGGCACCGCCGGTGTTCCCGGCGCCGGCTTCCTCCGGGCCCTTCGGCGGGGTGGAGACGGCCGCGGCCGCCGCGCAGGCGGCGAGCAGGCGGCTCACCGACGGCTGCTGATCCTCGGGACGGGTGCCCGGTGCCGCCGCGTCGGCGGCGGGCTCATGGCGCTGCATGGTGCCTCCCGGGGAGCTCCGGTACGAACGTTCGGAGGATGGGTTAGGTTCACCTAACCACACTCCTCTCCCATGGGACCACGCCCGGCGCCGTCGGCGCAACATCTTGCCGACACGATGTCGGAACGTGTCCCCCGGAGTTTCCCCGGGGCCCGCGCCGGATGCCCCTCCGGCCCCTCTGGCCCCGGCATGTCCGGGCCATCCCGTCCGTTCAGCCGCGGCCGTCGGTCCCGTCCGCCCCAGCCGCCCCGCCCGGCCCGTCCGCCCCGGCCGACGGGCCGGGCAGGTCCATGAGGGACGACAGACCGGCGGCCGCCCAGCGGGGGCCGACGCCCGTCACGGAGACCTCCCGCACGTCGTCCCCGGCCACCGCCTCGTCCGGGCCCGGGCCGTCGGCGCCCTCCGCGCGCTCGATGACCACGTGCAGCCGGTCCTCCGACAGTTCCTCCATCCGGCCCTCGCCCCACTCCACGACGACCACCGACTCGGGCAGCGACACGTCGAGATCGAGATCCTCCATCTCGTCCAGGCCACCGCTCAGCCGGTACGCGTCCACATGGACCAGGGCCGGGCCCGCGCCGAGCGGCGGGTGCACCCGCGCGATGACGAAGGTCGGGGAGGTGACCGCGCCGCGCACGTTCAGGCCCTCCCCCAGACCGCGCGCGAGCGTCGTCTTGCCGGCGCCCAGCCGGCCCGTGAGGAGGACGAGATCGCCGGGGCGCAGCAGCCGGGCCAGGCGGCGGCCGAGCTCGCGCATCGCGTCGGGGGTGCGGACGGTCAGCCGGACCGGGGATGCGGCCGCTGCCGGGTCCGCGGGGGCGACGGTGTCCGCGCCGGTACCCGCGCCCGGGGCGCGGCTCGTGTCGTACGGGGCTTCCATCTCTCTCCTTGCGTGGTCCCGTCCCGCCTTCGCACGGGAGGGAGGCGTCCCGCTCCTCCGGTGCCCGAGGCGGCGGGGGGCCTGGGCGGGAACCGCCCCTTCGGGCCGGGAGGAGCACTGCGGCCGATGGTACGAGCCGCACGGCCGGGGCGCCGCCGGGACGCCTGCGGCACGCCCTCCGGGCGCGGGCCGTGACGCGCCGCCGGGCACCGGCCGGGCACGACCGGGCGGACGCACCGCGGCGGCCGCCCGCGCCGCACGGAACCGGAACGTCGGCGCGGCCCGGCAGGCGGCCGGTGGCGAAGGCCGGAAGGCCCCGGTTACCGGCTGCGGACCGGGCGCTGCGGCCGCCGCTTCCGCGGCGCCCCGCGCACCGCCGCAGCGCGGGTGATCAGCTCGGCCAGCCGGTCGTTCACCGTCTCCGGGTGCTCCAGCATCACCAGATGGCCCGCGTCCGGGACGAGCACCAGTTCGGCGTCCGGCAGCGCCTCGGCGATCGCCTGACTGTGCGAGGCGGGGGTGACCAGATCCCGGTCGCCGCTCAGCACCAGGACGGGCAGGCCCGCGAAGACCGCCAGCGCGTCCGCCTTGTCGTGCTCCTGGAAGGCCGAAAAGAACTCCGCGACCACGTCGATCGGCGTCGACTCGATCATCCGTTCGGCGAAACGGGCCACCGCCGGGTCCACGTGCCGCGAGCCGAAGGAGTACCGCTTGACGATCCCCGTGAAGAGGTCGGCGGTCGCCCGCCGGCTCCGCTCCACCAGGTCCACCCGCGAGCCCAGCGCCCGGAGCACCCCGGGCAGCATCCGCCGCACCGCGTTCACCCCGGCCACCGGCAGCCCGAAGTTGACCTCCCCGAGCCCGCCCGCCGACGTGCCGATGAACGCGACGCCCGCGACCCGCTCCCGCACGTACTCCGGGTAGTGGGCGGCCAGCGCCATCAGCGTCATGCCGCCCATCGAGTGGCCGACGAGCACCACCGGGCCCTGCGGCACGGCGGCGTCGAGCACGGCCCGCAGGTCGCGCCCGAGCTGGTCGATCGTCACCGGGACGCCGTCCGCCTGCGCCATGCCGCGCTGGGAACGGCCGTGGCTGCGCTGGTCCCAGTGGACCGTGCGGACCACACCGTTCATCGCCGCGCGCTGGAAGTGGAAGGAGTCCTGGTTCAGGCAGTAGCCGTGGCAGAACACCACGGTGAGCGGGCCGGGCCCGCGACGCCCGAAAAGTCTGCGGCGGCGGTGGGCCGCCGGCTCGGGCTCCGCCTCGTGGACCTCGTAGCGGAGCACCGTGCCGTCGTCCGCCACGGCCTCGCCGGGGGTGCCGCGCAGCGCGCCGTACGGGCCAGCGGTGTCGAGGGCGAGCCGGGCCTTGCGGCGCATCCCGCGGTGGACGGTCAGCCGTTCGATCGCGACACCGGCCGCGGCGGTCGCGGCGACGACGCCGAGCGCCGTGCCCGCCAGGCCGACGCGGCGCCGGTGCCCGCCGTGAGCGGCATGACCGCCCGCGGCCACGGCGGACGCCGCGGCGTCCAGTACCGCACCGGCTGCCGGCTCACCGGCAGTGATCTCAGCCATCGTCGTACCGCTCCTCGTCGTCCGTCCCTCGCCCGGCGGCCGGCCGGCCGCTTCCCGGCCGTCGTCCGCCGTCCGCCTCTTCACCGCCTCGCCCGCCACAGCGGCCGTATGCCCCGGATCAGGGCCGGGCCGATGCCCGGCACCCCTCCCGGGCGCTCCCGCACGGGTTCCGGGGGGCGCGGTCCGCCGCGCGGGGCGGCGGACCGGCGGTCCGTACCGGGCAGCGACGATACGGGCTCGGCCGCCGGGCGGGGGAGCCTCTCCGTGTACCGATCGCGTTCCCCGGGCCGCGTGGGAGGTGTGTCTCAGGATTCCCACGGGTCCCGGGGGTCCTGTACGGACAACACCGCCGGGCCCGTTCCCCGTTCCCGGTGCCGGTGGTCCGGTCCCCTGGCCCCGTCGCCGGCAGCCGCACCGGAGCCCGCGGCGTCTGCGGGCCGGGCGGGTGCGGCGGCCACCGGGGCCACCGGGCCGCCGGGGCCCCGCCTCCCGCGCCCCCTATCCGCCGTCCGCGTTCACATACACCCGGGGCACCCTCGCCCCGATCCGGGTGACGATCTCGTACGCGATCGTGCCGGCGGCCTGCGCCCAGTCCTGGGCGGTCGGCTCGCCCGCGTCGCCCGGGCCGAACAGCACGGCCTCGTCGCCCGCCTCGGCGGTGTCGCCGCCCAGGTCGACGACGAACTGGTCCATGGCGACCCGCCCCGCGACGGTCCGCCACTTGCCGCCGACCAGCACCGGGCCGGTGCCCGACGCGTGCCGCGGAATGCCGTCCGCGTAGCCGACGGGCACCAGGGCGAGGGTCGTCTCACCGGCGGTCACGTAGTGGTGGCCGTAGCTCACGCCGTGCCCGCCCGGGACCCGCTTGACGTTCGCCAGCCGCGCGGAGAGCGTCATGGCCGGGCGGAGACCGAAGTCCCCCGGCTGGCCGACCTCCGGACTCGGCGAGATCCCGTAGACGGAGATCCCGGGCCGCACCAGGTCGAAGTGCGCCTCGGGGAGCGTCAGCGTCGCCGGCGAGTTGGCCATGTGGCGCACCTCCGGCCGCAGCCCGGCGCGCTCCGCGGCGGCCAGGGCCGCCCGGAAGGACTCCAGCTGCGCGGCGATCGACGGGTGTCCCGGCTCGTCGGCGCAGGCGAAGTGCGACCAGACGCCGGTCACCTTCAGCACGCCCTCGGCCTCGGCGGCCCGCGCGGCGGTGGTGAGCGCGTCCCAGTCGTGCGGCTGGCAGCCGCCCCGGCCCAGGCCGGTGTCCGCCTTGAGATGGACCCTGGCGGTGCGGCCGCAGGCGCGGGCGGCTTCCGCGGCCTCGCGGAGCGCCCACAGGGCGCCGGCCGAGACGTCGACATCCGCCTCGATCGCCTGGCGCCAGGGGCCGCCGGGGGTCCACAGCCAGCACAGCAGACGGCCCGTGTCGCCCGCCGCGCGCAGGGCCAGCGCCTCCTGCGGCGTGGCGGTGGCCAGCCAGCTCGCGCCGGCCTGCCGTGCGGCGCGGGCACAGGGCAGCGCGCCGTGGCCGTACGCGTCGGACTTGACGACGGCCATCAGTTCGGAGCGGGGTGCGCGGGCCCGCAGCGCCCGGACATTGGCCCGGAGGGCGCCGAGATCGATCTCGGCACGGGCCCGCATCTCTTCGTTCATCGGGTTCAGTGTCTCACCGGCCCGGCGGGACGTCCCCGCCGAGGGAGCGGCGGGCGCGGGCCCGGGGCCGGCGGGCTCGCGGGTGGGCCGCCGGGCTCAGGTCCCGGCGCGGCGGCCCCAGATGTAGACCCGGTCCCCCACCCGCAGCGTCTTCCACAGCCGCTCCGCGTCGGCCCGGGTGAGGTTCACACAGCCGTGCGAGCCGCCGTCCGGGTCGTAGACGTCGTCGCGCACCCCGTGGAACGCCTGCCCGCCGTTGAAGAACTGGGCGTACGGCATCGGCGTCTTGTAGATCGTCGAGACGTGCTTCTCGTTCCGCCAGGAGATGCGGTTCCAGCCGGTACGGGTCGGGCGCCCGTCCTTGCCGCTGCGGATCGGCACCGGACCGAGCAGCACCTTCCTCCCCTGCTGCACCCACATCAGCTGGCGCGGCAGGTCGACGCAGGCGATGCGGTCCCTCGTCTCGGGGCACCGGCCCCCGGCGTTCGGGGCGCGGCGTGCCTCGACGACGCGGAGGTGGCTCCGGGTCTTCACGCCCGCGTAGCCGGGGACGGCCGGTCGCAGCTTCTCGCGCCGCTGCCAGGCGCTGATGGCGCGGCAGTCCGCCTCCGACTGCCGGCCGTCAACGGGCAGTCCCAGGAACTCCTCCACCATGCGCTGGTACGGGCCGGCCGGAGCGGTGCAGGGGCCGGCGCCGGGGCGGGGCGAGGCGGACGGACCGGCCGAGGGGCCCGGGAGACCGGGGCGGCCGAGGGGTTTCCGGGTCACGGGCGCGCCGTCGTCGGCGCGTGCGTGCTGCTGTCCGTGCCGGGGCCGCCGTTCACGGCCGGTGACGGCCGCCCCTGCTCCGCCACCACGGCGCCACAGCCCGCCACCGGCAGCAGGACCGCCGCCGCGGCCGCCCAGCGCCCGTACCTTCTCGCCGCAGGACCCATACCGGCTCCCCGTACCTCTCCACGGCGGCCGCCGCGGTCCGGCGGCTCACCGGCGCGCGGCCGATCCTTCGGTGATCGGAACGGAATGACCATCCCGCCGGCCGCCCGGCGGCACACCGCCGCCCCCGGCTCCCCACCCGGTTGCCCCAGGACTTTCACCCGGATCACGGGGCGCCGGGCGGCGGCCGCCGGCGCCGCCCGGCGCCTGGTACCGGTGCCGGACGCGTTCACGCGCCGGCCTTCCCGGCTCCCACCGGCGAGAGGCCATGGGCGGACGGGTCGAACCGGGTCGGCCGGACGAGCCGGGTCAGGCAGCCGGGCGGTCGGGCGGTCGGCCGGTGGCGCAGGGCGAGCCGGAGGCAGACGGCGAACCGGTGACGAGGGCTAAGCGGTGGCCGAGGCGACATCGCGCCAGGCCGTGACCAGGGCCGCCGCCACATCGGACGCCCCCACGGGCGCCCCCGTGCGCCCCGCCGCCAGACGGCCCGCCAGTCCGTGCAGATACGCGCCGGCCGAGGCCGCGTCACGGGGCTCCAGGCCCGCCGCCAGCAGAGAGGCCGTCAGCCCGGACAGCACGTCGCCGGTGCCCGCCGTGGCGAGCCAGCCGGTGCCGGTCGGGTTGGCCCGTACGGGCCCGTCGGCGGCGGCCACCAGCGTCGTCGAACCCTTGAGCAGCACGGTCGCGCCGAACTCCGCCGCCAGCCGCCGCGCCGAGGACAGCCGCGACGCCTCGACCTCCTCACGGGCCACGCCCAGCAGCGCGGCCGCCTCGCCCGCGTGCGGGGTCAGCAGCGTCGGTGCCGTCCGGCGCCGCACCTGCTTGCGGTCCAGCAGGCGCAGCCCGTCCGCGTCCACCAGTACCGGCACGTCCGAGGCCAGGACGTCCTTCACCGCCCGGCGCGCCTCCTGGCCGTCCCCGAGGCCCGGGCCGACGGCCCAGGACTGGACGCGGCCCGCCTTCGCGGGCGGTCCCCCGTGCACCAGGGTCTCGGGGAAGCGGGCGATCACCGCGTCCCCGGCCGGGCCGACGTACCGCACGGCGCCCGCCCCGCCGCGCAGGGCGCCCGCCACGGCGAGCACCGCGGCACCCGGGTAGCGCGCCGAGCCCGCCACCACGCCGACGACTCCGCGCCGGTACTTGTCGCTCTCGCCGGTCGGTACGGGCAGCAGCGCGGCCACGTCGGCGTGCTGCGGCGCCTCCAGTTCGGGGACGTCCGGCAGATACGCTGCCAGGCCGATGTCCACCAGCCGCAGCGCGCCCGTGTGCCCGGCCCCGGGGTCGATGAGCAGGCCGGGCTTGTATGTGCCGAAGGTGACCGTCGCGTCGGCCCGTACGGCCGTTCCCGTGATCTCGCCGGTGTCGGCCTCCATGCCGCTGGGGAGGTCCACCGCCACGATGGCCGCCCCGGACTCCCGTGCGGCGAGCGCCAGTTCGGCCGCGGCGGGGCGGAGTCCGCCGTGCCCGCCGATGCCGACGATCCCGTCGAGGACGAGATCCGCCCGGCGGACGGCCGCCAGGGCGGCACGGCCGACCGGCCGGCCGGCGGTGCCGGTTCCCCTGCCGCCGGCCCTCTTGCCGGCCCTGCGGTCGCCTCCGGACCCCGTCTCCGCGGACCCCGTCCCCGCGGCCCCGGCGTCCGCCGTCTCGCCCGGCCCCTCCGTCTCCCCGGTTCCCCGGCCGCCGGCACCGCCCGGCCGCCCGCCGCGCGCAGGGCGGCGAGACCACCGGCATGGGTGCGGTCCGCGGAGAGCAGAACGGCGGTGACACCGGCCCCCCGCCGGGCCAGCCGGGCCCCGGCGAAGAGGGCGTCACCGCCGTTGTCACCGCTCCCCACCAGCAGCGCGATCCGCGCTCCGTACACCCGTCCGGGGCCCAGCAGTCCGGCGCACGCGGCCGCGAGCCCGGCGGCCGCGCGCTGCATGAGCGCCCCCTCCGGAAGGCGCGCCATCAGCGCGCGCTCGGCTGCCCGTACGGTCTCCACGCTGTACGCAGTTCTCATGTCCCCAGTGTCCAGGTCCGCGGGCCGGTCCGGCCGCCGTTTCCGGCACACCCGGTCCGGCCACCGTCATCACGTCACCGGGACCGGACGCCGGCTACGCGGGCGCGTAGGTGAGGCAGTCGGCCGCGTTCTGCTGGAAACCGACGGTGATGCCCGGCGCCCGGCACTCCAGCTGGTCGTTGTGCCGGCACTCGGACATCTTGCAGGCACCGACCCGGCCGGTGGCCGACATGTCGCCGCCCCGGGCGCCGGAGTCGATGAACGTGTCGCAGTGCGCGTGGCCGGGATCGCCCACGGTGATGGCGAGCGCGTGGCAGGTGCTCTCCCGGTTGTACGCGCAGGAGGTGGCCGCGCAGTCATTGATGATCGGCATGTCCATCAGGGGTCCTCCGGGGGGTGCGGGGGCGGTCCGGCGGGCCCCGGCCAAGCGGCCCACGAGCCCACCGGATCGAGCCTCGCAAGGGACACCTGCTCCGACCAGCGGAAGGACGCCGAACGGGGTACGGGCACCCGCGCCCCGCCCGTGCCGCCCTGCCTCCCCACGCCCGTGTCTCACCGGACCGGCCGGCGGCCCCGGTCAGGAGATCAGCAGGGCGAGGGCCAGCAGCGTTCCCAGCCCCACCGCGAAACTCGCCGTGTGGAGCGCCTTCTCGCGCGGTACCGGGGAGGTGGTGATCTCGGGCAGCAGGTCGGCCAGGGCGATGTAGACGAAGTTGCCGGCGGCGAAGGGCACCAGCACCGCCACGTCGACCTGCCCGGCCAGGCCGTAGGCGATCAGCCCGCCGAGCGGGAAGGTCAGCCCCGAGGCCAGATTGAAGGCCAGCGCCCGGCGGGAGCTCCACCCGCTGTGCACCAGCACCCCGAAGTCGCCGAGTTCCTGGGGTACTTCGTGCGCGGCCGCAGCGAGCCAGGTCGCCACACCGAGCCGGACGTCGACGACGAACGCGCCACCCACCGCCAGGCCGCCGATGAAGTTGTGCAGCCCGTCGGCGACGAGGATCAGCGAGCCGAGCGGCCGGCCCCGGGGGACCCGGTGCGCCCCGGGCGGCCGGTGGCAGTGGTGCCAGTGCAGGAACTGCTCCAGCACGAAGAAGAAGAACAGGCCGGCCGCGACCCACGCGTAGACGCCCAGCCCGTTGCCGAGCACCCGCACCGCCCCGGGGAGCATGTGGAACAGCGCGCCGCCGAGGAGGGCACCCGCCGCCAGGCCGACCAGCGGCAGCACCACTCGTCCGAAGAGCCGTTCGGGCAGCAGCAGCGCCACCGCCCCCGACAGCGCCAGACCGCTCATGGCCAGGCCCGACAGGACGATCCACCACAGCACGGGCATACTCGGACGCTACCGCCCTCGTCCGGCCCGGCGGCAGAGGCCGTCCGGCCCGTGCCGCCGGGCTCCCGCCGGACAGCGGTTGGGCGGCGGCCGGACGGCGGCTCAGCCCTCCGCGATGACCACCGCCGACGCGACTCCGGCGTCATGGCTCAGCGAGACGTGCCAGCCGGTCACCCCGAGCCGGGCCGCGCAGGCCGCGACCGTGCCCTTCACCCGCAGCGTCGGCCGTCCGTTCGACTCGGTGACGACCTCGGCGTCCGTCCAGGAGAGCCCCCGGGGCGCGCCCAGCGCCTTGGCCAGCGCCTCCTTGGCGGCGAAGCGGGCGGCGAGCGAGGCGACACCGCGCCGCTCGCCGCTCGGCAGCGTCAGTTCGTGGTCGACGAAGAGCCGGTCGGCCAGCGCGGGCGTACGCGCCAGCGCCTCGGCGAAGCGGTCGATCTCGGCGACGTCGATACCGACGCCCAGGATCACTCGACCGTCACCGACTTCGCGAGGTTCCTCGGCTGGTCCACCTCGTTGCCGCGGGCCGTGGCCAGTTCGCAGGCGAAGACCTGCAGCGGGACCGTCGCCACCAGCGGCTGGAGCAGCGTCGGGGTGGGCGGGATGCGGATCAGGTGGTCGGCGTACGGCACCACCGTCTCGTCGCCGTCCTCGGCGATGACGATGGTGCGCGCGCCCCTGGCCCGGATCTCCTGGATGTTGGAGACGATCTTGTCGTGCAGCACCGACCGCCCGCGCGGCGAGGGCACGACCACGACGACCGGAAGGTCCTCCTCGATCAGCGCGATCGGACCGTGCTTGAGCTCGCCGGCGGCGAAGCCCTCGGCGTGCATGTAGGCGAGCTCCTTGAGCTTGAGCGCGCCCTCCAGGGCGACCGGGAAGCCGACGTGCCGGCCGAGGAACAGCACGGTGTTCTTGTCGGCGAGGCTCCGGGCCAGCTCCCGTACCGGCTCCATCGTGCCGAGCACCTGTTCGACCTGGACGGAGATCGCCGACAGCTCCTGGATGACGGAGTGGATCTCGTCGCCCCACTTGGTCCCGCGCACCTGGCCGAGGTAGAGCGCGACGAGGTAGCAGGCGACGAGCTGGGTGAGGAACGCCTTGGTGGACGCGACCGCGACCTCCGGCCCGGCATGGGTGTAGAGCACGGCGTCGGACTCGCGCGGGATCGTCGAGCCGTTGGTGTTGCAGATGGCGAGGACGCGGGCGCCCTGCTCGCGGGCGTGCCGGAGCGCCATCAGGGTGTCCATGGTCTCGCCGGACTGGCTGATGGCGATGACGAGGGTGCGGTGGTCGAGGATCGGGTCGCGGTAGCGGAACTCGCTGGCCAGCTCGGTCTCGCAGGGGATGCGCGTCCAGTGCTCGATGGCGTACTTGGCGATCATCCCGGCGTGGAAGGCGGTGCCGCAGGCCACGATGACGATCTTGCCGACCTCGCGCAGCTCGGACGGCGGGATGCGCACCTCGTCCAGCAGCAGGGTGCCCGAGCCGTCGATCCGGCCGAGGAGGGTGTCGGCGACGGCCTTCGGCTGCTCCGCGATCTCCTTGAGCATGAAGTAGTCGTAGCCGCCCTTCTCGGCGGCGGAGGCGTCCCAGTCGACGTGGTACTCGCGGACGTCGGCCGGGCTGCCGTCGAAGTTCGTGACCGTCACGCCGTCCCGGCGGAGTTCGACCACCTGGTCCTGGCCCAGCTCGATCGCCTCACGCGTGTGCGCGATGAACGCGGCGACGTCGGAGGCGAGGAAGGACTCGCCGTCGCCGACGCCCACCACCAGCGGCGAGTTGCGGCGAGCGCCGACCACCACGTCCGGCTCGTCGGCGTGCACGGCGACCAGCGTGAAAGCACCCTCCAGCCGGCCGCACACCTGGCGCATCGCCTCGGCCAGGTCGCCGCAGGAGGAGAACTCCTCGGCCAGCAGGTGGGAGACGACCTCGGTGTCGGTCTCGGAGAGGAGCTGATGGCCCCGGTCGGTCAGCTCGGCCCGCAGCTGGGCGAAGTTCTCGATGATGCCGTTGTGGACGACGGAGACGCGGCCCGCGTTGTCCAGATGCGGATGGGCGTTCGCGTCGGTGGGGGCGCCGTGGGTGGCCCAGCGGGTGTGGCCGATACCGGTGGAACCGGACGGCAGCGGGCGGCCCGCCAGCTCCTTCTCCAGGTTGGCCAGTTTGCCCGCCTTCTTCGCGGCGGCCAGCCCGCCGTCGGCGAGCACGGCGACCCCGGCCGAGTCATAGCCCCGGTACTCCAGGCGCTTCAGACCGGCGATGACAACGTCGAGGGCGGACTGCCCTCCCACATACCCAACGATTCCGCACATGACCGCAGCCTACGGCCCCGCACCGGCGGCCGGCCGCCTCGGGGGCCCGGCGAGGGCCCGGCGTCGGTCACGGCGGCGGTCACGGGTGGAGCGGCGTGCGGTCAGCCGCCCCGTTCCATCCGGTCCCGGGCGTCCCGCAGCAGCCACAGGTACTCGGACTCCTCGCAGCTGGGCTTGGAGCCCGTCCGGTAGAGGTCTATGGAGTCGTCGAGGTCCTCCATCAGGTCCTCGTCGGGCAGCTCGTCGGCCAGCTCGCTGACGATCCGCCCCGCCGCTCCCCGCCGCTCCGCGCGGGCGTCGGAGCGCCGGGGCCGCGGCGCCGGGCCGTCCCGCCCCCTGCCGAACAGGTGACCGAAGATCCGGACCGGGCCGTACACGGATACGGACATGGGTTCCCCCCTGGTCGCGGGTGCGGACGGCCGGCATCCCGCGGGACGCACCCGTGCCCCGCTCCCCCCGGGCAGGCTTTCGGCCGGTGTTCCGTTGCCCGAACGTTATGCCGTGCCGAACATTCTGTGTAGGCCCTGGGGAGAACGGATGTGCGCCGAGCGGGGCGCGCACGGGAGCGTTCCCGCACCCCGCACCCCGCGCCCCGTCCCGCTCCGCGCCCACCCGCACAATGGGCCTCGTGTCCCTCACCGAGCCGCAGCAGCGACGCCGTTCCGACGCCACCCCCTATATGGACCTCACCCGTGCGGAGTGGAGTGCGCTGCGCGAGCGGACCCCCCTGCCCCTGACCGCCGACGAGGTCGAACGCCTGCGCGGTCTCGGCGACGTCATCGACCTCGACGAGGTCCGCGAGGTCTACCTGCCGCTCTCCCGGCTCCTCAACCTCTATGTGGCCGCTGCCGGCAATCTGCGCGGCGCGCTCAACACCTTCCTCGGCGACACCGCGAGCGGGCACGGCGTCCAGCCCGGCACCCCGTTCGTCATCGGCGTCGCGGGCAGCGTCGCCGTCGGCAAGTCCACGGTGGCCCGGCTGCTCCAGGCCCTGCTGGCCCTCTGGCCGGAGCACCCCCGGGTCGAACTCGTCACCACGGACGGCTTCCTGCTGCCCAACGCCGAGCTGCACCGGCGCGGCCTGATGTCCCGCAAGGGCTTCCCCGAGTCGTACGACCGGCGGGCCCTGACCCGCTTCGTCGCCGAGGTCAAGGCGGGCCGGGACGTGGTCACCGCCCCCGTCTACTCCCACCTCATCTACGACATCGTGCCGGGCGAGCGGCTGACCGTGCGCCGCCCCGACATACTGATCGTCGAAGGGCTCAACGTCCTCCAGCCCGCCCTGCCGGGCCACGACGGACGCACCCGGGTGGGCCTCGCCGACTACTTCGACTTCAGCGTCTACGTGGACGCGCGGACCGAGGACATCGAGCAGTGGTACCTCGGCAGGTTCCGCAAGCTGCGCGAGACCGCCTTCCAGAACCCGTTCTCGTACTT
The DNA here is from genome assembly GCF_020982505.1 of Streptomyces sp. MNU89. NCBI lineage: Bacteria > Bacillati > Actinomycetota > Actinomycetes > Kitasatosporales > Streptomycetaceae > Streptomyces > Streptomyces sp. MNU89. Next base: position 3,038,585 of record NZ_JAJKLL010000001.1, read on the forward strand.
CCGCAAGTACACCCAGGTCTCCGAGGAGGAGGCGCTGGACTACGCCCGGCGGATGTGGAGCACGATCAACCGGCCCAACCTGGAGCAGAACATCGTCCCGACCCGGGGCCGCGCCAACCTCGTCCTCCGCAAGGGCTCCGACCACAAGGTGCAGCGGCTGAGCCTGCGCAAGCTGTGACGGGGCCCGGCGGGGCCCGTAGCGGGAGGCTCGTCAGATGTCCGGTGGCGGGACATAGGTGTAGGGCACACCGTTGCTGGTGCCGCCCGGGGTGGTGACGGTCACCGCGACGGTACCGGCGGCTCCGGGCGGGGAGACCGCGGTGACCAGGGTGTCGGAGACCACCGTGAAGGCCGCGGAGTCGCCACCGAAGGCGACGGTCCCGGTCAGTGTGAGCCCACTGCCGGTCAGCGTGACGATGGTGCCCCCCGAGGTGGGCCCGGCGGCCGGGACCGCATCGCTGAGGACGGCGGCGGAGACCCAGGTGTACGTCAGAGAGTTGCTGGTGCCGCCGGGCGTGGTGACCGTGACGGCCACCGGACCGGGGCTCCCGGCAGGAGCGACGGCGTCGATCCGCGTGGCCGACACCACGGTGAACGAGGCCGCCGGCGTCGTTCCGAACCGCACCGCCGTCGCACCGGCGAAGCCGCTGCCGGTCAGGGTGACCGGAGTACCGCCGGCCGCCGGCCCCGCGCCGGGGCTGAGGTCACTGAGCGCGGGCTGGGCGAGGTAGTAGAAGTACGACTGAGGCGCCTGGGGAACGGACGTTCCGCCGGGCGTGGTGACCGTGACGGCCACCGGTCCCGGACTCCCGGCAGGGGTGACGGCGTCGATCCGCGTGGCCGACACCACGGTGAACGAGGCCGCCGGCGTCGTACCGAACCGCACCGCCGTCGCACCGCCGAAGCCGCTGCCGGTCAGGGTGACCGGAGTACCGCCGGCCGCCGGCCCCCGGTCGGGGGTCACGCTCGTCACGGACGGCAGGGCTGCCGTGACATAGGTGAAGGTCACGGGCTGGGTGCTCGTACCGCCCGCAGTGCTGACGGTCACGTGGACGGTGCCGTTTCCCGGAGGGGTGACGGCGTCGATCCGCGTGGCCGACACCACGGTGAACGAGGCCGCCGGCGTCGTACCGAACCGCACCGCCGTCGCACCGCCGAAACCACTGCCGGTCAGGGTGACCGGAGTACCGCCCGTCCTCGCCCCCTGCTGGGGGACCACGGTGCTGAGCACAGGGGGAGCCAAGACCGCTCTCCTCATCGGTTCGCTGGGAACTCCGGCCGGCCGGAGCACTGGGCGGCCGCGGGCCCGGACAGCGGCGGGACGGTACCGGGACGGGCCGCCGAGGGCCCGGCACCGGCACCGCCCGCCCAACCGCTGGGCCGCGGGGAATCAGATACCGGGCCCGGCGACGTACGTGAAGGCGCCGAGCGCGGTGTCGCTGCCGGCGGCGTTGGTGATGGTGACGTCGACGGCACCCGCGACGCCGGCCGGGGTGACCGCCGACACCGTCGTGCTGTTGACCACCGAGAACGGGGCCGGGTTGACGCCGAAGGTGACCTCCTGGGTCGTGGTCAGGTTGGTGCCCGTGATGGTCACCGCCGTTCCGCCGGTCGTCGGACCGCTGGTCGGGGTCAGGGAGCCCAGCGTCGGGGCGTCGACGTAGGTGTAGCTGAAGCCGTTGTTGACGCCCCCGGCGGTGGTCACGCTGACCGGAACCGGCCCGGCTCCGACGCCGGCGGGAACGGTGACGGTCAGCTGGGTGTCGCTGGTCACGGTGGGCACCGCGGTCACACCGCCGAAGGACACACTGGTGGCCGTGGAGAGGCCGGTGCCGGTGATCGTGACGGTGTTACCGCCCGCGGTGACCCCTTCGGTCGGGCTCAGCGTGGACTTGAACGGTGCGCCCACGTAGAAGAACGGCACCGGGTTGCTGGTCCCCCCAGGGGTGGTCACGGTCACCCCGACCGTGCCGGTGCCGGACGGGGCGACGGCGGTGACCTCGGTCGGGAGGACGTTGACGACGTTGGTGGCCTCCTTCGTCCCGAACGTCACCGCGGACGTGCCGGTGAGGTTGGTCCCGGTGATGGTGACCGGGGTGCCGCCCCCGGTGGAACCCTGATTGGGTGAAATGGGCATGGTGTGCCTCCTGGTCGGTTCCGCTGATGCGGTGGGTGGTGCGTGTGGGCGAGAGACGAGCAGCCGGCAGGGGTCTGCCGCCATGGCGCGCGGTTGCCGACGGACGCGGCCGGTCACCGCGGGTCCCGGGGCCGCCGGTGTCCTGCGCCGGGACGGCCGTGGGCGATACGGATCGGTGGCCGGGCCGGCGACCGCCGGCCTCGTGACGGGGCCGCCCCGCCGGCCGGGGCCCGCTCCGAGAGCCCCGGCTCTGCCCGGGACAGTCCCGGGGTACGGCACCGTGGCCACGTGAGGTCAATGGATGGTCGAAAGGGTGCGCGACGGCTGCGGAACGGATTCCCGCCCGGCGGCGCCTTCCGCCGCACCAGCCGCCCCGGCGGAAGACGCCGACTCGTGGCTTCCGCGTCCGTCCGGCCGCCGGTGGCGGTCCGCGACGGAACGGGACTCTGTTTCGTTCCCTGATGAGCCGGCGGCCGGGCCCGTGGCCGCCGTCCTGGGAAGGGATGGTTGCCCTCACCATTCCGGCTCATGCCCAGTAAGCCATTCCGGTGACGAACCGGACAAGAGCCATCACCGAGAGCCACTCGGACAGGCGAGCGCACGACCGCAACCGCCGTCCGGGTGTACTACCGGGGTGAGTCCCCCGGCACGCGCCGCACGCCGCGGACGCCGGGCCGGCGTTCGCGCCGGAAGGAGTACGGTCTGCGGCGCAGGTGCCGGCCTGCGTCCCGGCGCTCCGCCGAGAGCGGCGGGAGACGCGGGAGCGGCGGGAGACGACGCGAACGCCGTGTGCCCCGCCGCGTCACGCCCCTCGCCCCGCCGGCTTCGGTGCCCCGGGCACCCGCCGCCCCGCCCCCGCACCCTGCTACCGCCCCGGACGGGTGGCGCGGGCGCGGCGGCGGGCGTCCGGACACCCGGAAGCCCCTGCGGGGAGGAGACCTCCGCGCAAGGGCTTCCGGCAGCGAAAGCGGACCGGCTCGTCAGCGGCCTACCCGGCCCGAGCCCGTCCTGTTCTCGGTGGAGGTGTCCACCGCGGAGCACCGGGCTTGCGTCCGGCCCGAGTCCAGCGCGAGCCCGTTGGTGTTGCCGCAGACGTTGTTCTGCCGGCCGTCCTGTGCGGTGTTCTGCTGGAACAGTGTGGAAAGGCCGGAGCCGCCGTTCGCGGTGGCCCCGCCGCTGTGGCGGGTGACGCCCCGGGACACCGACGCGTCGACCGCGGCGCAGTCGGCCTCCGCCGTGCCGGAGAGGGAGCCGGTATTGGCATTGCCGCAGGAGTTGTTCTGCCGCCCCTCCTGGGCCGTGTTCTGCGCGGTGGCGCTGAAGCCGCTGTCACCGCCGGTGGCGGCGGCGCCACCACCGCGATGGACGACGCCCCTGCTCACGGATGCGTCGTTCGCCGTGCAGCCGGTGTCCGTCTCACCGGGTGTTCCGCCGAGGTTGATGTTCCCGCAGGAGTTGTTCTGCCGGCCCTCCTGGGCCGTGTCCTGCGTCGAGGCACCGAAGACACTGTCACCGCCGGTGGCGGCGGCACCCTCGTCGTGGTGGACGACGCCCTTGCTCGCCGACGCGTCGTTCGCCGCACAGTCCGCCTCCGCCGCACCGGAGACCGTGGTGTTGTTGGTGTTGCCGCAGGAGTTGTTCTGCCGGCCCTCCTGGGCGGTGTTCTGCTGGTAGGCCCCGCCGTCACCGCCGGTCGCGGCGGCACCGTCGCCGCGGTGGACGACACCCCTGCTCCACGAGGCGTCCGCGGCGGTACAGTCCGCGTCCGTCGTACCGGACATGCCGAAGGAACTGTTGTGGTTACCGCAGGCGTTGTTCTGCCGGCCCCGCTCGGCGGTGTTCTGCTGGTACACGGCACCGTCACCGCCGGTCGCGGTGGCACCGCCCGCCGTGTCCAGCACAGCTGTCCGTTCGGAACGGTCGGCCACCGCGCAGTCCGCCTGCGACCGGCCGTCGAACACCATCCCGGGGAAGGCGGGGACGTTCCCGCAGGCGTTGTTCTGCCGGCCGTTCAACGCGGTGTCCTGACCGGCCACTTCGGCCACCCCGGATCCTCCGGTGGCCTCGGCGCCGCCCTCGGGCAGGGACGCGGCCGCGCTCACACCGGAGGACACCGCGGCAACCAGGGCCACGGCCGTCATCGTCGCCGCCCTCTTCCCGCGCACCATGGCAGTCTTCATCGCTCCTCCTGGCCGGATTCCCGTATCACCGGGGCTCGTTCTCCCTCCGCCTGCTAACCCCGCCCCGGGCCGCGGGACACGAACCCGGCCGCGGATTCATCCGAATACCTCGTTCGGGTGTGCGCACCCACCGCGGGCGGGGAGCGCCACCGCCGCACCCCGCGCCCTTCGGGCAGTCCCCGCGCCCGGACCGTGACCCCGTGGGCGCGCGGACCGTTGAGCAGAACCGGGGTCCTTTCCGGCACCCCTCGACGAGGGGAGCAGCAATGCGCGTGAGCGGCAGGAGGGCCGTCCTGGTCCTCGCCCTGGGGACCGCGGTGAGCACCGGCGGGGGAGCACAGGCCCAGGATCTCGGCATCCCGGTGCGGAGCGGGCCGTTCACCACCGCCCAGTCCGGGGAGCACAACCTCGACTGCGGCAACAGCCATGACCTCCTGGACGCAAGCATCACGGGCACCACCAGCCGGCGGGAGCGATGCGCGGAGCGGGAGGGGGGCGGAAGCGGAACCGCCGCGCCCGCGACCGCACTCGGCGGCACCGCGCTGGGCCCGCAGTTCACCACCGCGCAGACCGGCCGGCAGAACCTCAACTGCGGCAACTCCGCCGACGTGGTGACCGTCAACGTCCTGGCCACGGTCGAGGAGGAGATCGTGTGCGAGTCCCGGGACCACCGCACCGGGGGTCCGGGGGAGTCCGCCGCGGCGGACCGCGGCCCTTCCCCGGAGGGGGTCGGAACCGCCGCGCCCGCGACCGCACTGGGCGGCACCGCGCTGGGCCCGCAGTTCACCACCGCGCAGACCGGCCGGCAGAACCTCAACTGCGGCAACTCCGCCGACGTGGTGACCGTCAACGTCCTGAGCCGCGTGCGCAAGAGGACCACCTGTCTGGCCGAGGAGCGCGCCCCGGCCACCGGCGCGCCCGGCCACGGCCCCGGGACGGCCACGGCCGGGAGCGGCACCGCCCTCGGCCCGCGGACCACCACCGCGCAGACCGGTGAACAGAACGTCCACTGCGGTGCCGGCAGCGATCTTGTCGGTGTCCCGCTGGGCCGGAGCGAGAAGGACACCACCTGCCGGGCGGACCGTGCCACCGGCAGCCCCGGCTGAGGCTCTCCGGCACGACGGTCCGTCACGGACCGTCCTCGTGGGGCACCTGTCCGGCAGACCGCTCTCGGACGCGCCCGGTCCGGCCTCCTCCGTGGACGGAACAGCAGGCCCCATCCGGAGCAGAACACCATCCCGCCCCGGGGCCGCGCCAACCTCGCCCTCCGCACGGGCTGCGGCCACAAGGGGCAGCGGCCGAACCTGCGCCAACTGTGACCCGGCCCGCGGCCCGGCCCGCGTAATCTGCGCCCATGCTGCAGCTCCGGATCATCTGCCCCGCCGACCGCACCGAGCAGGTCACGGCGCTGCTGCGGCGGGCCGTGGGCACCGCGAACCTGATGGTCGTTCCGGGGGCCGGACGGGACCCCGCCGGGGACCTGGTGGTCTGCGACGTGGCGCGCGAGGCGGCCGACGAACTGACGGACGAGCTGCGGGAGCTGCGCCTCCACGAGGAGGGGTCGGTCGCCCTCCAGGACATCGCCGTCTCCCTGTCGCGACGCGCCGAGCAGGCCGAGCGGGACGCCCCGGGCGAGCCGGCGGACGCGGTGCTGTGGGAGGAGCTCTCGGAGGCCACCCACGAGGAGTCGACCGTCTCGGCCACCTATCTGGCGTTCATGACGGTCGCGGTGATGATCGCGGCCTGCGGCGTGATGCTGGACAACGCCGTCCTGATCGTGGGGGCCATGGCGGTCGGCCCGGAGTTCGGGCCGCTGTCGGGGGTGAGTACCGGGCTGGTGCTGGGACGCCTGCGGGAGGCCGGACGCTCGTTCACCGCGCTGACCGCGGGATTCGCGGTGGCCATGACCGTCGCCACGGCCTTCGTCCTGGCGCTGGACGCGGCCGGGCTGTTCAGCGCGGACATGCTGACCCGGGACGACGGCCCGACCGAGTTCGTCTGGCCGCCGGGCCACCTCTCGCTCGTGGTGGCGCTGCTCGCGGGCGTCGCCGGGACGCTCTCGCTGACCTCGGAGAAGTCGGGTGCGCTGATCGGCGTGGCGATCTCCGTGACGACGATCCCCGCGGCGGCCAACGCGGCCGCCGCGCTGGCCTACGGCGACCTGGAGGAGCTGCGCGGTTCCAGTCTGCAGCTCGCGGTGAACCTGGCCGGCATCATCGCCGCGGGCGCCCTCACCCTGCTCGTCCAGAAGAAGCTGCTGGAGCGGACGAAGCGGCGTGAGCGCGCCCTGGCGGAGCAGCGGGCCGCGGGCGCCGGCCGGTAGGCACCGGCCGGGCGCCCCGCGCGGGCTAGCCCAGCGCGGACTTCACCGCGTCGGCCAGCCGTCCGGCGACCGAGCGGGCCTGCTCGGTGTCGGGCGCCTCGACCATCACGCGGACCAGCGGTTCCGTTCCCGAGGGGCGGAGCAGCACCCGCCCGGTGGCGCCGAGTTCGCGCTCCGCGTCGGCGACGGCCGCGGCCAGCTCGGCGCTGGAGTCCACCCGGGACTTGTCCACGTCGGGGACGTTCACGAGGACCTGCGGCAGCCGGTCCATGACGGACACCAGATCCCGCAGGCCGCGTCCGGTGGCGGTGATCCGGGCGGCCAGCATCAGGCCGGTCAGCGTGCCGTCGCCGGTGGTCGCGTGGTCGAGGATGATGACGTGGCCGGACTGTTCGCCGCCGAGGGCGAAGCCCTCCCGCTTCATCTCCTCCAGGACGTACCGGTCGCCGACGGCGGTCTGCACCAGTTCGATGCCCTCCCGCTCCATGGCGAGCTTGAAGCCGAGGTTCGACATCACGGTGGCGACCACGGTGTTCTTCCGCAGATGGCCCTGCTCCCGCAGGCCGAGCGCGAGGACGGCGAGGATCTGGTCGCCGTCGACCTCGTTGCCCTCGGCGTCGACGGCGAGGCAGCGGTCGGCGTCGCCGTCGTGGGCGATGCCGAGGTCCGCGCCGTGCTCCAGGACGGCGTCCCGGACCAGGGAGAGGTGGGTGGAGCCGCAGCCGTCGTTGATGTTGAGGCCGTCCGGGTCGGCGGCGATGGTGACGACCTCGGCGCCGGCCCGCGCGAACGCCTCCGGGGAGACCCGGGCGGCCGCGCCGTTGGCCTCGTCGAGGACGACCTTGAGGCCGTCGAGGCGGTTCGGGAGGACGCCGATGAGGTGCGCGACGTAGTTGTCGAAGCCCTCGTCGTAGGTGCGGATCCGGCCGACGCCCCCGCCGGTCGGGCGGTCCCAGGGCTCGCCGGCGCCGTGGGAGGTGTAGAGGGCCTCGATGCGGTCCTCCAGCTCGTCGGCGAGTTTGTGGCCGCCGCGGGCGAAGAACTTGATGCCGTTGTCCGGCATCGGGTTGTGGCTGGCCGAGAGCATCACGCCGAGGTCGGCGCCGAGCGCGCCGGTGAGGTACGCCACCGCGGGGGTGGGCAGCACACCGACGCGCAGGACGTCCACGCCCGCGCTGGCGAGGCCCGCCACGACGGCCGATTCCAGGAACTCTCCGGAGGCGCGCGGATCACGTCCCACCACGGCCGTCGGGCGATGGCCCTCGAACGTACCCGCCTCGGCGAGCACGTGCGCCGCCGCGACCGACAGGCCGAGCGCAAGCTCGGCCGTCAGATCCGCGTTGGCGACACCGCGCACACCGTCCGTGCCGAAGAGTCGTCCCACTGGTGTCCTCCGTCTGTGCTGCACAGGTGCCGCGCACGGCCGCACACTGCTGTGATCTCGCCGGGAGCCTGCCTGGCTTCGGGGCGTCCTGCTGTCTGTATACGCCTCTGGCCGACCATATGACGAACGCCCCGGCAGGCACGGAGTGTGCCCGCCGGGGCGAGTCGTACGGTGGGGTGAACGCTCAGCGCTTGCTGTACTGCGGCGCCTTGCGGGCCTTCTTGAGACCGGCCTTCTTCCGCTCGACGGCGCGGTCGTCGCGGCTCAGGAAGCCGGCCTTCTTGAGGGGGCCGCGGTTGTTGTCCACGTCCGCCTCGTTCAGGGCGCGGGCGACGCCGAGGCGCAGCGCGCCGGCCTGGCCGGAGATGCCGCCGCCGCTGATGCGGGCGATGACGTCGTAACGGTTGTCGAGCTCCAGCACCTTGAAGGGCTCGTTGACTTCCTGCTGGTGCACCTTGTTGGGGAAGTACTCCTCAAGGGTGCGACCGTTGATCTTCCACTTGCCGCTGCCCGGCACGATGCGGACGCGGGCGATGGCGTTCTTGCGGCGGCCCAGGCCGGCGGCCGGCTGCGGGTCGCCGAAGCGGGACGCGAGCGACTCGCTGGTGTACTCCTCGACGCCGGGGGTCTCCTCGACGTCGACGACGGGGGCTTCTGCGGTGGTCTCGGCCACGATTCTCCTCAGATTCTCTTCTGTTGGGGTGGCCGGACTACTGCGCGACCTGGGTGATCTCGAACGGAACCGGCTGCTGGGCGGCGTGCGGGTGCTCGGAGCCGGCGTAGACCTTCAGCTTCGAGAGGACCTGGCGGCCCAGCGAGTTCTTCGGGATCATGCCCTTGATGGCCTTCTCCACGGCCTTCTCGGGGTTGTTCCGCAGCAGGTCGTCGTAGCGGACGGACCGCAGACCACCCGGGTAGCCGGAGTGGCGGTAGGCCAGCTTCTGGGTCCGCTTGTTGCCGGAGAGGTGCACCTTGTCGGCGTTGATGATGATGACGAAGTCACCAGCGTCAACGTGCGGCGCGTACACCGGCTTGTGCTTGCCACGCAGGATGGTGGCGGCCTGGGAGGCCAGGCGTCCGAGAACCACGTCGGTGGCGTCGATGACGTACCACTGACGCTGGACGTCGCCGGGCTTGGGGCTGTACGTACGCACGGTCGTTAGCCTTCGCTTCTGCAGTGATGGGGTCTCCCCCAGCCCGCCAGGGCTGTGGGGAAAGGTCCTGACAAGGTCACCCGGACGATCACGACAGCCGTGGCGCCACGGGTGACGCAGCCCGTGCCTGCCGCTGGTGTTCGGCCCGGTGGACCGGCGTAAGGCCCCCTCACGTGAGATAGAGCAAGCCAATACGCATAACGAACCCGCAGAATACCGGCCCGCCCCGCGCCGGTCAAAACGCCTCCCGCCGGCCGGGACCACGCCCGGCCGCGCGGCGGCCCGCGGAGCGCGTCGAGCCCGGCCGCGACGGCCGCCGCGTTCCCGCGACGATCCGCCGGAACGGCACCGGCTCCCCGGTCAGCGGCACCCGGACCACCGCGTGCGGGGACGGCAGCGGCACCAGCCGCGGCAGCAGGCACACCCCGAGCCCCTCGGCCACCAGCGCCGACACCGCGAACCACTCCTTGGCCTCGTGCGCCACCCGCGGCGTGAACCCCGCGGCGGCGCAGGCGGCGGCCAGCAGCCCGAAGGTGTCGTTGTCCCGCCGCTTGACGATCCAGGGCTCGGCCGCGGCCTCGGCGAGGGTCACCCCGCCCGGCCGGGCCAGCCGGTGCCCCTCCGGCACCAGCAGGTCCTGACGGTCGTCCAGCAGCGGGAACTGTTCGAAGCGCGGGTCGGGCACCGGCGGCACCCCCGGGCCGGGCAGCACGAGCGCCAGATCGGTCTCACCGGCGAGCAGCAGCCGGAAGCAGTCGCCGCTCTCCTCCTCCCTCACCTCGGCCGTCAGCCCCGGATGGGCGGCGCGCAGCGCCGTCACCGCCGGGGCGGCCAGCGCCGCGACGGCCGAGGAGACGCCGCAGAGCCGGAGGGTGCCGGTGACATCCCGCCCCTCGGCGGCCAGTTCGGCCCGGGCCGCCTCCCACTGGGCGTGCAGCGTCTCGGCGTGCCGCAGCAGGATCCGCGCGGCCGGTGTGAGCCGTACGCCGCGCCCCTCGGGCCGGAGCAGCTCGACGCCGAGCTCGCGCGCGAGCTGCCGCAGCTGCTGGGAGACGGCGGAGGGGGTGAGGTGCAGCGCCGCCGCGGTCTCCGTCACCGTGCCGTGCTCGGCCAGGGCGCGCAGGACTCGCAGTCTCCGTAAATCGACCATGTAGCAAATGCTAAAGGAATTCGACCCCAAACGTTCGATGGACGTACACAGTTGGGGCGCCGGAGCCTTGGGGGATGAGGGAGTCCACCGCCCCCGTTCTGGTGCTGGGCAGCATGCTCAGCATCCACTTCGGTCTGGCCGTGGGGAAACAGCTGTTCGACACGGTCGGCCCGATGGGGGTCGTGGCCCTGCGGCTGGGCCTGGCCGCCCTGCTGCTGCTCCTCCTCCACCGGCCCGCACTGCCGCGCACCCGGGCCGACGTCCTCCTCGTCCTCGCCTTCGGGACGGCGATCGCCGGTATGAACCTCGTCTATCCCGCGCTGCGGTACCTGCCGCTCGGCACGGCCTCGGCCCTGCAGCTCATCGGGCCGGTCACGCTCGCGCTGCTGTCCTCCCGGCGGACGGCCGACCTCGCGCTCGCCGCCCTGGCGGGCCTCGGCGTCTGGCTCTTCCACCTGCCCGGCGGGGCCGGGCTCCCGTTGCCCGGGGTGCTGCTCGCCCTGGCGTCGGGGGCCTCCATGGCCTGTTATTTGCTGCTCAGCCGGCAGGCCGGGGCCCGGTCCGCCGGCGGAGCGCCCCTGGCGCTGGCCGTCGCCTGGTCGGCCGTGCTCACCGTGCCGTTCGGGGCGGTGGAGAGCGGGACCGCGCTGCTGGCGACGCGGGCGCTGGCCGTCGGCGCGCTGGTGGCCGTCTTCGCCACGGTGCTGCCGTACTCGCTGGAGATGGCTGCGCTGCGCCGCATACCGCCCCGGACGGTGGGGGTGCTGCAGAGCCTCGAACCGGTGAGCGCGGGGCTCGCGGGCGCCGTCCTGCTGTCCGAGCATCTGGTGCCGGTGCAGTGGCTGGCACTCGGCTGCGTCGGCGCAGCGAGCTCCGGCACGGTGCTCCGGGTCCGGGTCCGGTGCCGGCCGGCGGGCGCCCGTGCCGCCGGGGACATCCCGGCCGGCCGGGCCCGGGCGGCCCCGGCCCGGACCGGCCCCGGCGGAGCGGCGCGGCGGGTGACCGGCCCCGTGCCTCCGCAATCCGGCACCCGGGCGGCCCGGGGCGGGGCCCCGGGGCTGCACAGCCGGGCCGGGCACCCGGCGGGACGCGCCGAACCGGCCCGCGGCTCAGCGGGCGCGGGCCACCCGGGTCTCGTCCCACACCGGCTCCGGGGTCTCCCGGACGACACCGTCGCCGCCGAAGACCAGGAACCGGTCGAATGAACGGGCGAACCAGCGGTCGTGCGTCACCGCGAGCACCGTTCCGTCGTACGCCTCCAGCGCCTGCTGGAGGGCGTCGGCGCTCTCCAGGTCGAGGTTGTCCGTCGGCTCGTCCAGCAGAAGGGCCGTGGTCCCCGACAGCTCCAGCAGCAGGATCTGGAAGCGCGCCTGCTGGCCGCCGGAGAGCCTGCCGAACAGCTGGTCGCTCTGGCGCTCCAGCTCGTACCGGCGCAGCACGCTCATGGCGGCACCCCGGTCGCGCGCGTGTTCGGTCCAGAGAATGTCGGTGAGGGTGCGCCCCTCCAGCTCCGGGTGGGCGTGGGTCTGCGCGAAGTGCCCGGGTACCACGCGGGCGCCGAGCTTCCAGCTTCCGGTGTGGGCGACGTCGTCACCGGCCAGCAGCCGCAGGAAGTGCGACTTCCCGGAGCCGTTCGAGCCGAGCACGGCGACCCGCTCGCCGTAGTGGACCTCCAGCGAGAAGGGCTTCATCAGCCCGGTCAGTTCCAGCTGCTCGCAGGTCACGGCCCGTACGCCGGTGCGGCCGCCGCGCAGCCGCATCCGGATGTCCTGCTCGCGCGGCGGCTCGGGCGGCGGGCCGGCCTCCTCGAACTTGCGCAGCCGGGTCTGCATCGCCCGGTAGCGGGAGGCCATGTCGGGGCTGTTCGCCGCCTGCTGCCGCAGCCGCAGCACCAGCGCCCGGAGCCGGGCGTGCTCCTCGTCCCAGCGCCGCTTCAGCTCCTCGAACCGGGCGAAGCGCTCCTTGCGCGCGGCGTGGTACGTCTCGAAGCCGCCGCCGTGCACCCAGATGTCGCTGCCGGCCACCCCCGGCTCCACGCTGACGATCTTGCTCGCGGAGCGGGCCAGCAGCTCGCGGTCGTGGCTGACGAAGAGGACCGTCTTGCGCGTCTCGCGCAGCCGCTCCTCCAGCCAGCGCTTGCCGGGCACGTCCAGATAGTTGTCCGGCTCGTCGAGCAGCAGCACCTCGTCCGGGCCGCGCAGCAGCGCCTCCAGCACCAGCCGCTTCTGCTCGCCCCCGGAGAGGGTGCGCACCTCGCGCCACTGCGCCCGTTCGTACGGAACGCCGAGCGCGGCCGTGGTGCAGATGTCCCACAGGGTCTCGGCCTCGTAGCCGCGGACCTCCGCCCAGTCGCTGAGCGCCTGCGCGTAGCCGAGCTGCGCAGCCTCGTCGTCGGTGGTCATGATGGCGTGCTCCGCCGCGTCGACCGCCCGCGCCGCCGTGCGGATGCGGGGCGGGGCGACGGACACCAGCAGGTCGCGCACCGTCCGCTCGTCCCGTACCGAGCCGACGAACTGGGGCATCACCCCCAGGCCGCCGCTGACCGTCACCGAACCGCCGTGCGGCACGAGCTGACCCGCGATCAGTTTCAGCAGAGTCGTCTTGCCCGCGCCGTTGGCCCCGACGAGCGCCACGGCCGATCCCTCACCGACCCGGAAGGAGGCGTCGACCAGCAGAGGTCTGCCGTCCGGCAGGTAATACTCGACGTGCGCCACTTCCACATGCCCCATGCGGGCGATTGTCACAAGACAACAGCTGGCGTACCAACCGGTTTAGACTGCACCGCATGAGCTTTGGGCAAAGGGGCTTTTCGGGGCCCGGGGGTTCCTTCGATTCTTCGACGCCCGACTGGGGCGCCATGGCGGACCGGACCGCCGCCCGCAACCGCCGCCGCAAGATGCTGCTGATGGGCGGAGGGGCCGCCGCCACGGCCATTGTCGGCACCATCGTGGCCTTCGGCGTCGTCAACGGGGGCAATGCCGAGGGCAGACAGGAGGGTCTCCCCGCACCGGAGACCCTGCCCAGCGAGCCACAGCAACCGGAACCGTCCTTCTCGGAAGTCAAGCCGCCGCCTCCGCCCGACCCGCGCGAGTTCATCTCGGACGCCGACAAGGACACGGCACCGCTCACGGCGACCACCCTGTTCCCGGACACCCGGATGACCATGGCCAGCCGGGCGTACGGCAAGGGCGCCACCGACTCGGTCACCAACTGCGCCACCGCCGCCTCCGGCCGGCTCGCGCCCGCGCTGACGGAGAACGGCTGCGACCAGGTCATCCGGGCCACGTACATGCGGGACGGCGTCGCGGTCACCGTGGGCGTCGCCGTGTTCGGCACCGAGGCGCAGGCGGCGAAGGCCAAGGAGGACGCGACCGGCAACATCCGGTCACTGCCCGGCGACGGCGTGCCGGTCTTCTGCCGGGCCACGGCCTGCCGGCTGACGGCCAACTCCATCGGCCGCTACGCCTACTTCACGGTCGCCGGCTACACCTCCGGCGAGGACGTCACCACCGCCGACACCCGGGCGCGGCAGGCCGGCAAGGACGTCGCCGACTACACCTTCAACAGCATCGTCAACCGGGGCGAGGCGCAGGCGGCGAAGGCGGCCACGGCCCAGGCCGGCTGACCGCCGGACGGGACAGCTCCGGGCGGGGCAGCTCCGGGCGGGCAATTCCGGCCGATCGGTCCGGCCGCGGTCCGGTCGCCCTCGGGCCCGGCCGGCGGCCCGCGCCGGGGTCTCCGCCCCGCCCGGGACGAGACCGCCGGGTCCACCGACCCTCGCCCCGGTCCCCTCCTCGTCTCCTCCGTCTCTCCGTTCCGGCCGGGTCCTGTCCGGTCCGATCCGGTCCGGCCCGGTTCCGGCAATAGCGGCCGGGCCATTGCCGCTCGCGCACCGGGCTGGTTAAGGTCGGCGCGTTATCCCGTCCCGTCCCGCTCCGAGCCGGGAGGACACCATCACAGGCACCCCGGCCGTTCCGGCCGCAGCCGCCTTCCGGTCCGCGCCCCGTCTGGTGGGCCGGGCGGCTCTCCTCGCCTCCGTGGAATCCCGCATCGCCGCGGGCGGCAGCGTCGTCCTGACCGGCCCGAGCGGCATCGGCAAGACCGCCCTGCTGGAAGCCGCCGGCGCGGCCGCCGCCGCACGCGGCGAACTGGTGCTGCGCGCCGCCGGTGCCGAGACCGAGCGCTGGATCCCCTACGCGGCGCTCGCCGAGCTGCTGAGCCAGGTGCCCGCCGCGTGGCTGGACGCCCTCCCGGGGCCGCAGCGCGCCGCCATGGACGGGGTGCTGCTGCGCGACCGTCCCGCCGTCACCGCGGGCCGCGCGCAGTTCGCCTGCCGGCTCGCGTGGCAGACGCTGCTCACCCGCTGCGCGGAGGCGGGACCGGTGCTGCTGCTCCTGGACGACGCGGAGTGGCTGGACACGGCCTCCGCGGACACCCTCGCCTACGCGGCGCGGCGGCTGACCGGCGGCGCCGTGCGCATCCTGCTCGCCGGGCAGCGGCCGGAACAGGCCGTGGACGCGGCCCCGGCCGGCGCCGGAGCGGAGTCCGGCGCACCCGGCGGCCCTCTCCCGGACCCCGGTACGGGCACGGGCACCGCCCCGGGGACGGGATACGGCCGGGCCCGCCGGGCCCCGTGGCCCGTACCGCCCGGCACCGCCGAGATCGCCGTACCCCCGCTCGCGCCGGACGAACTGGCCGAACTGCTGGACCAGTACGGCCTGCCGGCCCGGGTGGCGAACACCGTGCACGCAGAATCGGGCGGCAATCCGTATCTCGCCCTGGCGCTCGGCGGCGCCTTCACCGACCGCCTCCCCCGGCACGGCCGTCCCGTCCCGCTCCCCCGGCATGTGCACGCCCTCATCAGCGAGCGGGTCGCCGCGCTGCCCTCGCAGACCCGCGAGACGCTGCTGGTCGCCGCGCTGGCCGCGCATCCCACGGCGGAGCTGCTGCTGCGGGCGGGCCGGGCGGACGCCGAGCGGGACATCCGCCGCGCCGTCGAGGCCGGGCTGCTGGTGAGCGAGAGCGGCACCCTGCGGTTCACCCCGCCGGCCGTCGGCACCGTCCTGGCCGAGTCGGCGTCGGCCGGGCACCGGGCCGCCACGCACACCGTGCTCGCCGGGGTCGTGACCGACGCGGCGGGCCGCGTCCGGCACCGCGCCCTCGCCTCCGCCGACCCCGACGCCGAGGTGGCCCGCTCCCTGGTCACCGCCGCCGAGGCGGCCCGCCGCCAGGGCTCCCACCGGCTGGCCGCGGAACTGTACCTGCTGGCCGCCGACCGCACACCGTACGAGTTCGAGGCCGAGCGCCTGGAGTGGCTGGTGGCCGCCGCGGAGGTCGGCGCGGCGGCGGGCCTCCCCGGCATCGTGCACCGCGCGGCCGACGCCGTCCTCGCCGCCGACGCCCACCGCGACCAGCGGGTACGGGTCCGGCTGGCACTGATCGACCTGTCCGGGCAGGCACTCGCCGAACGCGACGAGGTGTTCGCCGCCGCCCTCGTCGACGCGGGCGACGACCCGTCCCTGCTGGCGCCGCTGCGGCTGCGGCTGTCCTGGGCGGCGCTGGTGGACGGCCGCCCGGGCCCCGGCGCCGAGGAGGCGGAGCGGGCCGCCGGACTGGCGCGCACCGTCGGCGACACCGACACCGAGGCCATGGCCCTCTGCATCCGCGCGATCGCCGCCCGGGTCATGGGCCGCCCCGACCACCGGGCGATCATGGACGCCGCGCTGGCCCTGCCGCAGCCCGCCGTCGACGGCCGGCTGCACATGGCGCCGCGCTTCCACGCCGCCCGGTTCGCCGTCTTCGACGACCGGCTGGAGGAGGCCCGGCAGGACCTGCTGCGGATGCTCGCCCTCACCGAGCGCGGGCACGGCGAGGAGGTCATGGAGGTCCTGCGCAGTCTCTCCGAGGTCTCGGCCCGGCTCGGCCGGTGCGCGGACGCGCTGCACTTCGCCGACCGGGCGATCCGCATCACCGAGGACGCCGCGCTCAGCCCCGGCCCCGCCTGGTACAACGCCGCCGTCGCGGAACTGGCGGGCGGCAGCGTCCAGCGGGCCGTCGCCTACACGGAGCGCGGCGTGCGCGCCTCCGAACAGGAGCGCGACTCCATCTTCCTGGGACGCCATCTGCACGTCCTGGGCCAGGCCCGGCTGCGCGGCGGAGACGTGCGGCGCGGGGTCGAGGCGCTGCTCCGCATCCGCGCGCTGGAACGCGAACAGGGCGTCTCGGCACCCCTGGTGCTCCGCTGGCACAGCGATCTGGCGGCCGGGCTGACGGCCCTCGGACGCCACGAGGAGGCGGCGGAGACCATCGCCTCGGCACGCGAGGCGATCACCGTGGAGCTCGGCGGACGGCACGACGGCCCTGGCGGCCCCGAAGCCCCCGGCAGCCCCGGCGGCTTCGGCGGCACGGCAGCCGGCAAGCGGGACGCCGGAGCGCACACCCGTACGGACCGCCGGCCGGGCCCCGCGGACCCCGGAGAGCCGGGAACGCCCGGCACCCTTCCGCCCGGCGCCGGCGTCATGGCGCAACTCGACCGCGCCGAAGCCGCCCTGCTCGCCGCACAGGGCCACCCCGACGCGGCCGTACGCCTGCTCGAAGAGGCCGAGCGCCGCTTCGAGGTGCTGGGGCAGCCGCTCGAACGCGGCCACTGCCTGCTGGTCCGCGCGGGAATCGAACGCCGGCGGCGCCGCACCGCCGCGGCCCGTACGGCCGTCAGCGAGGCGCTGGCCCTCTTCACCCGCCACGGCGCGAAGCCGTGGACGGAGCAGGCGGGCCGTCTGCTGGCCCAGGTCGACGGCACGACGGCGGAACCCGGCCGGACGGGCACGGCCGGCGGCACCGCGCTCGGCGTCCCGTCCGGCGCGGGCGCGCCCGCCACGGCCCGCGACCCCGGGGCGGCACCGGGGCACGGGAGCGGGGCCGGAGCCGCCGCGTTCGCCGTCCTGACGGACTCCGAGGAACGGATCGCCGTCCTCGTCGGCGAGGGGGCGACCAACCAGGAGGTCGCGGCGCGGATGTTCCTCAGCGTCAAGACCATCGAGGCCTCGCTGACCCGCATCTACCGCAAGCTCGGCATCCGCTCCCGCACCCAGCTCAGCTCCTGGCTGAGCTCGGCGTACGGCCTGTCGGACGGCCCGTGGCCGCCGGCCTCACCCCACGCCTGACCCGGCACCGCCGCCCCCGCTCCGCGGCACCGCTCCCGCGTCCCGCCCGGTGAGGCCCCGCCGGCCGTCCCGCCGCCTCACCGCCCGGCGAACCGCTCCAGCGCCGCCAGCACATGCCCGCGCGTCGCCGCGCCGCCCTGATGCCCCTCCTCGCCGACGACGATCAACTCCGCGCCGGGCCAGGCGCGCTGCAGCTCCCACGCGGTGTCCGGCGGCGAACTCAGATCCAGCCGGCCGTGGACCAGCACGCCCGGGATGCCCGCCAGCCGCCCGGCGTCCCGCAGCAGCGCGCCCTCCTCCAGCCACGCCCCGTGCGCGAAGTAGTGCGTGCAGATCCGCACCATCGCCATCCGGTCCCGCGAGGGCCGTCCGCCGTACGGTCCGGGCGCGCCCTGCGGCTCCAGGGACAGCACGGCGTCCTCCCAGGCACACCAGTCCACGGCGGCCTTCTCCCGCACCGCGGGATCCGGGTCCGACATCAGGCGCGCGTACGCGCCGACGACATCGCCGTCCCGCTCCACCCCGGCCGCCGCCCGGAAGCGCTCCCACTCGGCGGGGAAGAAACGGCCGACGCCCCGGTAGAGCCAGTCCGTCTCCGACCGCCGGGTCGTCGTCACACCGGCGATGACGATCTCCGACACCCGCCCGGGATGGCGTTCGGCGTAGGCGAGGATCAGCGTCGAGCCCCACGAACCGCCGTACAGCAGCCAGCGCTCGACGCCCAGATGCTCGCGCAGCTGTTCCATGTCGGCGATCAGGTGGCCGGTGGTGTTGTGGCGCAGGCCGGTGGCGGGATCGCCGGCGTGCGGAGTGCTCCGGCCGCAGCCCCGCTGGTCGAAGAGGACGGTCCGGTACCGCTGCGGGTCGAAGTACCGCCGCGCCCGCTCCGAGCAGCCCGACCCCGGACCGCCGTGGACCACGAGCGCCGGCTTGCCGCGCGGATTGCCGCAGGTCTCCCAGTACACGAACTGGCCGTCGCCGACATCGAGCATGCCCCGGTCGTACGGTTCGACGGGCGGATGAAGATCTGGCATGGCCCGTATCGTCACACGCGGTTGACCTGCGCGGGCAGCCGCACCGGCGCCGCGAGGAGCCGGACCACCCCACACGCCGCGAAGCACCCGCCCGCCCCGCGCAGCCGCGAGCACCGGTACGGACTTCCGCCGTACCCCTGCCGGGCTCCCCGTTCCGCGTCGGCGCGGTCCGCGCTCCCCGTCCGCCACCATCCGTCACCGCACGACGACAGCCCGGTCCGGCGGTTCCGGCGACCGCTGACGGGCCCGCGCAAGGGCTGTCCAGCCCAGCGGCGCGCCACTAGTGTTCGGACCTTCTACGGGGCGTACGGGGCGAGGGAGCGGGAATCGTGGCGGAAGCCTGGACCACCAAGGAACAACTGGCCGCCGCGATGGACCACTTCATGCGGCAGCTCCCCGGGTGGCGGCGGCCCGCCGCCCACGGGCTGGGCCTGATCACGCCCTCGGGCACCGAGTTCCCCGTGGTCAACGCCGGTGAGCACTATCTGCCGGCCGCCGTGCTCTCCACCGTCTGCGAACACCGGGTCGGCACCCGCACCTACCCCGTCACCGTGGACCAGCTCGACGAGGCCATCGGGCTCCTCGCCCCCGCCGAGGCGTGCCCCGACTACGACCACCCCAATCTCGCCGCCTGGCGCCACCTCCGCCACCGGCTCCCGGACACGGTGGACTACGACGCGCCCGCGAGCCTGGTCGCCGTTTTCGTCGACCGGCTCGACGACCCGCCCGCCGGCGCCCACGACGCCCGCTTCCGCCACCTCCTCGCCCAGCGCGCCGGCTGAGGCTCCGCGGCCGGCGGTCTCCTCGGCCGTCGTACGGGCCGGCGAAGCGCACCGTCCGTGACCGGGACCCCCGTGCGCCCCGGTCACGGACGAGGCGGCCGGCGCACGGCCCCGCCGGCCGCTCCCGCCGGGCCTCCCCGGCCCCGGCGGCAGCCCGCCCTCGCCGGGCGGGCTACGCGCCCTCGTAGGCCTTCCGGAGCTCCGCGATGTCGAGCTTCTTCATCCCGAGCATCGCCTCCGTCGCCCGCTTGGCCTTCTCCGGGTCCGGGTCGCCGACCATGTCGAGGAGCACGCTCGGAATGATCTGCCAGGACACCCCGAACCTGTCCTTCACCCAGCCGCACTGGACCTCCTGGCCGCCCCCCTCGGTGAGCCGGTCCCAGTAGTGATCCACCTCGGCCTGGTTCTCGCACTTGATCTGGAACGAGATGGCCTCGGTGAAGCTGAACTCCGGTCCGCCGTTCAGCGCGACGAACTTCTGGCCGTTGATCTCGAAGTCCACGGTGATCACCGAGCCCGCGGGCCCGGGACCGGCCTCGGTGTAGCGGCTGGTCTTCCCGATCCGCCCGTCCTCGAAGACCGAGGTGTAGTACTGCGCCGCCTCTTCGGCACGGCCGTCGAACCACAGACAGGTGGTGAAGCCCTTTTCGATCATGGGTGCCCTCCTGGAGCGCGAGAGTGTTTACCCATACCGACCGCCCCGGGACGGCAAACTCATCGCTGCTCCGGCGGAGAATCACCGCCGCCCGGACGCCCCGCCCGGAGTCGCCGGCCACCCCGTCCCGTCACCGGTGGCGGCGGCGACCGCGGCCCGCTACCGCCCGGCCGCCCCGGAGCAGCCGCCACCCCGGCAGGCTCCGCTTGTTGCGGGCCGCCAGATTGCGGGCCGCCAGCTGGTCGTCGGCCGGGTAGCCGACCTCCTCCAGGGTCAGCCCGTGCGGCCGCACGACGTTGACCGCCGAGTGCCGGACCCGCCCCGCCAGGACCTCGGCCGGGAAGCCCACCGGGCGGTGCCCGTCGCCGACCAGCAGCATGGACCCCACCAGCGCACGCACCATGTTGTGGCAGAAGGCGTCCGCCCGCACGGTCGCCACCGCCAGCCCGGCGTCCTCCTCCCCCGGGCCCGGCCGCTCCCAGTGGAGGTCGAGCAGCGTCCGGATGGTGGTCGCGCCCTCGCGCTTCTTGCAGTACGCGGCGAAGTCGTGCTCCCCGAGCAGCCTGGCCGCGGCCTCGTTCATCAGATCGACGTCCACCGGCCGGTCGTGCCACAGAACGTGACCGCGCCGCAGCGGATCCACACCACCGCGGTGATCGCCGACCCGGTAGGCGTAACGCCGCCAGATCGCCGAGAACCGGGCGTTGAAGTGCGGGGGCGCCTGGCTCACCCGCCAGACCCGCACATCGTGCGGCAGCCGCCCCGCGAGCCGCCGCAGCAGCTTCCCGCCGTGCTCGGCCCAGACCTCCTCCGCCAAGTCGACGTGGGCGACCTGGCCCCGGGCGTGCACTCCGGCGTCCGTGCGCCCGGCCACGGTCAGCTCGACCGGGTACGGCAGCCGCATCACGACCCGCAGCGCGTCCTCCAGCTCCCCCTGGACCGTGCGCCGCTCGCGCTGCCGCGCCCAGCCCGAGAAGTCCTTCCCGTCGTAGGAAAGGTCCAGCCGCACCCGTACGTGTCCCGGCTCAACGTCGTCACTCATCCGAAGATCCTCTCACCAGACGCGGAACGGGCCCGCCCCAGAGAACTGGAGCGGGCCCGTCCGTACAGCCTGCTGTGGCAGCCGGCCGTGGAGCGGAAGGCGGAGCCTGGATCAGGCGTCCTTCTTCTCCTCGCCGGACTCCGTGGCCTCGGCGGCCTCGGCCTCGGCGGTCGGAGCCTCGGACTCGGCGGCAGCCGCCTCGCCCTGGTCCTTCTTGAGGTCCGCGACAGCCTGGTCACCGGCGGTGTCCTTGGCGGAACGCTTGGTGGCGGCCTCGGCCTCGCCGACAGCGGTCTGCTGCACGGTCAGCGCCTCGACCAGCTCGATGACGGCCATCGAGGCGTTGTCACCGCGACGGTTGCCGATCTTGGTGATCCGGGTGTAGCCACCCGGACGGTTCTCATACCGCGGGCCGATCTCCGTGAACAGGGTGTGGACGACACCCTTGTCGCGGACCGTCTGGAGCACCTGGCGGCGGTTGTGAAGGTCGCCCTTCTTCGCCTTGGTGATCAGACGCTCGGCCACCGGGCGCAGCCGGCGGGCCTTGGCCTCGGTGGTGGTGATGCGGCCGTGCTCGAAGAGCGCGGTGGCGAGGTTCGCCAGCATCAGCCGCTCGTGCGCGGCGCTGCCGCCCAGACGGGCACCCTTGGCGGGCTTCGGCATGTGTGTCTCCTCAGTCTCTGCACCGGCCGTATCAGGTACCGGTGTCAGTGTCCGTACGGGCTCGTGCCCGCCGGAACCCGGGAACCGGCGGTTCCCGGAGGCTTGCGTCCGGGCCGGGCGCCCGGCGGGGCGGCACCCCGGCACCCGGTGCCGGGACCACCACCCCGCCGGAGGCGGACCGGCTCAGTACTGCTCGGTCTCCACGAAGCCCGCGTCCGCGTCGTCGTCCGCCCCGAAGGCGTCCGCGGCGGCGGTCGGGTCGAATCCGGGCGGGCTGTCCTTGAGGGCCAGGCCCATTCCGGCCAGCTTCGCCTTGACCTCGTCGATCGACTTGGCACCGAAGTTGCGGATGTCCAGCAGATCGGCCTCGCTCCGCGCCACGAGCTCGCCCACGGAGTGGATGCCCTCGCGCTTGAGGCAGTTGTACGACCGGACCGTGAGCTCCAGCTCCTCGATCGGCAGCGCCAGATCGGCGGCCAGGGCGGCGTCCGTCGGCGACGGGCCCATGTCGATGCCCTCGGCGTCGATGTTGAGCTCGCGGGCCAGACCGAACAGCTCGACCAGGGTCTTGCCGGCCGACGCCATGGCGTCACGGGGACGCATGGCCTGCTTGGTCTCGACGTCGACGATCAGCTTGTCGAAGTCGGTCCGCTGCTCGACACGGGTGGCCTCGACCTTGTACGTGACCTTGAGCACCGGGCTGTAGATGGAGTCCACCGGGATCCGGCCGATCTCCTGGCCCAGCTGCTTGTTCTGGACGGCGGAGACGTAGCCGCGACCGCGCTCGACGGTCAGCTCCATCTCCAGCTTGCCCTTGCCGTTCAGCGTGGCGAGGACGAGGTCCGGGTTGTGCACCTCGACACCGGCCGGCGGCGCGATGTCCGCCGCCGTGACCAGCCCGGGGCCCTGCTTGCGCAGGTACATCACCACGGGCTCGTCGTGCTCCGAGGAGACGACGAGCTGCTTGATGTTGAGGATGAGGTCGGTGACGTCCTCCTTGACGCCCGGCACGGTCGTGAACTCGTGCAGGACCCCGTCGATCCGGATGCTGGTGACGGCGGCACCGGGGATCGAGGAGAGCAGCGTACGGCGGAGGGAGTTGCCGAGGGTGTAGCCGAAGCCCGGCTCCAGCGGCTCGATCACGAACCGGGAGCGGTATTCGTCGACGACCTCTTCGGTCAACGAGGGGCGCTGAGCGATCAGCATGGACGTACTCCTTCAGTCTTCGGCACCCGCTATTTGATGCCGGACAATCCCAAGGATACGGGCGGCCGCCGCGAGTCTCCCCCGCTTCGGCCGCCCGCCCCCTCAGCTGTTACGAGCCCTTACTTCGAGTAGAGCTCGACGATCAGCTGCTCCTGCACCTGGGTGTCGATCACCTGGCGCTCGGGCAGGCTGTGCACGAGGATCCGCATCTTCGACGGGATGGCCTCCAGCCACGCCGGAACGGTCTTCTCGCCGGCCTCCGCCCGAGCGACGACGAACGGCGTCAGCTCCAGCGAGGACTTGCGGACCTCGATGATGTCGTTCACGGACACGCGAGCCGACGGGATGTCGTTCTTGCGGCCGTTGATGGTGATGTGACCGTGCTTGACCAGCTGACGGGCGTGGTCGCGGGACTTGGCGAAGCCCGCTCGGTAGACCACGTTGTCCAGCCGGGTCTCGAGGATGCGCAGCAGGTTCTCGCCGGTCTTGCCCTGCTTGCGGTTGGCTTCCTCGAAGTAACCACGGAACTGCTTCTCAAGGACACCGTAGATACGAGCGGCCTTCTGCTTCTCACGCTTCTGCAGCAGGTACTCGCTGTCCTTGGTGCGCCCGCGACCGTGCTCACCCGGGGGGTAAGGACGGATCTCGATCGGGCACTTCGCGCTCTCGCACTTGCTCCCCTTGAGGAAGAGCTTCTGCTTCTCCCGACGGCATCGCTTGCAGTCGGCCCCGGTGTAACGCGCCATTGTTTGTTTGTCTCCTACTTCAGCCGGCTCAGACGCGACGGCGCTTGGGCGGCCGGCATCCGTTGTGCGGGGTGGGGGTCACGTCCTGGATCGAGCCGACCTCGAGGCCGGTGGCCTGGAGGGAGCGGATCGCGGTCTCACGGCCGGAGCCGGGACCCTTGACGAAGACGTCGACCTTGCGCATGCCGTGCTCCTGCGCGCGGCGCGCGGCCGACTCGGCGGCCATCTGCGCGGCGAACGGGGTCGACTTGCGCGAGCCCTTGAAGCCGACGTGGCCGGCCGAGGCCCAGGAGATCACGTTGCCCGTGGGGTCGGTGATCGAGACGATGGTGTTGTTGAACGTGCTCTTGATGTGAGCGTGCCCGTGGGCGACGTTCTTCTTCTCCTTGCGGCGCACCTTCTTGGCGCCGGCCGTACGGCTCTTCGGAGGCATACTCAGAAACTCCTGTGGAGGTGGTCGGTCCTACCTGCCGGACCGCGGTGACAGCGGACCCCGGGACGCATCCCGGAGGACCGCAGTGGCGTCCGGAGCGGACTACTTCTTGCCCGGCTTCTTCTTGCCGGCGATCGCGCGACGCGGGCCCTTGCGGGTGCGGGCGTTGGTGCTCGTACGCTGACCGCGGACGGGCAGACCGCGGCGGTGGCGCAGACCCTGGTAGCTGCCGATCTCGACCTTGCGGCGGATGTCGGCCTGGATCTCACGGCGGAGGTCACCCTCGGTCCTGAGGTTGGCGTCCACGTACTCGCGGATCTTGATCAGATCCTCTTCGGCCAGGTCCCGGACACGGGTGTCCGGGTTCACGCCCGTGGCGGCCAGCGTCTGCTGGGCCAGGGAGCGCCCGATACCGAAAACGTAGGTGAGGGCGACCTCGACGCGCTTCTCGCGCGGGAGGTCAACGCCGGAAAGGCGTGCCATTGATTGGCTCCTGATTGCATCGGAGGTCTTCCACAGCATCTCTCCCGGCGGTCCGGCCGCCGGGTCCCCGGCCTCCGCCGGGGGTGTCGTCCCTGCGCGAGGGACGGATGACTGCGGTTCTGTCTGTGTTGCGTCGCGCGAACTGCTTCAGTGCGGGTCGGTGTCAGCCCTGGCGCTGCTTGTGGCGCAGGTTGTCACAGATGACCATGACCCGGCCGTGACGGCGGATCACCTTGCACTTGTCGCAGATCTTCTTGACGCTCGGCTTGACCTTCATGGGATGTGAGGTTCTCCGGGTCGTGCGACCGCACCGCCCGAAGGCGAAACGATCACGAGATCTACTTGTAGCGGTAGACGATCCGGCCGCGCGTCAGGTCGTACGGAGAGAGCTCCACCACGACCCGGTCGTCGGGAAGAATACGGATGTAGTGCATCCGCATCTTGCCGCTGATGTGCGCGAGGACCTTGTGACCGTTCTGGAGCTCCACCTTGAACATGGCGTTCGGCAGAGACTCGATCACGGTGCCCTCGATCTCGATGGCACCTTGCTTCTTGGCCACGCTTCGCCTTTCGAATCGGCTACCTTGATCGGCTCACGGCATGCCCGAGGACAGGCGTGACCCGACGTGTCAGTCTACGCGACGGCAACCGGAAAGACTAATCAGGTTTCCCCCGTGCGGAGATCCTTACGCCTCCGCGCCGCCGCCGGTCTTGTCCCTCCGCCCCGGCCCCGCCGCCGTCGGAGGCCCCGGCTCAGGATCCGGCGCAGGGGTCCGGGGCCGTCGTGACCCCGTACTCCGCCAGCTTGGCCCGGCCGCCGTCGAAGGCGGTGAGCACCAGCGGTCCCTCCTCGGTGAGGGCCACCGAGTGCTCCCAGTGGCTGCTCCAGCTGCCGTCGTCGGTCTTGACGGTCCACTCGTCGGCGAGGACGTGCGTCCTGGGGGTGCCGAGGCTCACCATCGGCTCGATCGCGATGCAGAAGCCGGGCACCAGGCGCGGGCCGCGGCCGCGCCTGCGGTCGACGTAGTTCAGCAGATGCGGGTCCATGTGCATCTCCGAGCCGATGCCGTGGCCGCCGTAGTCCTGGATGATCCCGTACTTGCCGCCGGACGGACGGGGCTGGCGGCGGATGTAGCCCTCGATCGCCTTGGAGATGTCCACCAGGCGGTTGCCCTGCTTCACCGCGGCGATGCCGGCCCACATCGACTCCTCGGTGACCCGGCTGAGCTCCAGCAGCTCCGGTGCGTGGCCACCGCCGACGAACACGGTGAGGGCGGCGTCGCCGTGCCAGCCCTCGATCACCGCTCCGGCGTCGATGGAGATGATGTCCCCGTCGCGCAGCACGGTCGTGGTGTCCGGGATGCCGTGCACCACCACGTCGTTGACCGAGGTGCAGATGGTCGCCGGGAATCCGCCGTAGCCCAGGAAGTTGGACTTGGCGCCGTGCTCGGCCAGCACCTTGCGGGCGATGTCGTCGAGGTCCTTGGTCGTCGCCTCCGGGACCGCCGCCGCCCGGCACGCCTCATGGATGCGCGCGACGACCAGCCCGGCCTCACGCATCTTCGCGATCTGCTCCGGAGTCTTGATCTCCACCATGGGGGCGCCTTCCGCCTTCCGTCGTCACCGGATCAGCTCACCGTCCGGTCCGTGCGTACACAACAACGGTACGGCCGCGATGCCCCGAGGGGCGCCGCGGCCGTACCGTACTTCTCTGTTCTCAGGCCGCCTGGCGGTCGAGTGCCGCCATCGCCCGCTCGGTGACCTCGGCGACCTTGCCGAGCGCCGAGATCGTGACCACCAGGCCCTGGGCCCGGTAGTAGTCGATGATCGGCTCGGTCTCCCGGTGGTAGACCTCCAGTCGCTTGCGGACGGTCTCCTCGCGGTCGTCCTCACGCTGGTAGAGCTCGCCACCGCACTCGTCGCAGACGCCGTCGGTCTTCGGCTTCTTGTACTCGACGTGGTAGGTGTGCGCGCTGTTGCTGCGGCAGGTCCGCCGGCCGGCGATCCGCTTCACGACCTCGTCCTCGGGGACCTCCAGGTCCAGCACGGCATCCAGGGCGATGCCCTGTGCGGCGAGGATCTCGTCGAGCGCCTTGGCCTGGTCGAGATTGCGCGGGAAGCCGTCCAGCAGAAAGCCCTCGGCGGCGTCCGCCTGGCTCATGCGGTCCTTCGCCATTCCGACCGTCACCTCGTCGGGGACGAGCTCCCCGGCCTTCATGAACTCCTGCGCCTGCTTGCCGAGGGGCGTGCCCTGGCTGATGTTGGCGCGGAAGAGATCACCGGTGGAGATGTGCGGAATGGAGAGATTCTTGGCCAGGTACGCGGCCTGCGTACCCTTTCCGGCGCCAGGCGGCCCGACGAGGACGATTCGCATCAGCGGAGGAACCCTTCGTAGTTACGCTGCTGAAGCTGGCTCTCGATCTGCTTCACCGTCTCCAGACCGACACCCACGATGATGAGGATGCTGGTTCCGCCGAAGGGGAAGTTCTGATCGGCGTTGAACAGAACCAGTGCCACCGTTGGCACCAATGCGATCAAGCCCAGGTACAGCGAGCCCGGCCACGTGATGCGGTTGAGCACGTAGCTCAAGTACTCAGCGGTCGGACGTCCAGCCCGGATGCCCGGGATGAAGCCACCATACTTCTTCATGTTGTCGGCGACTTCTTCGGGGTTGAAGGTGATCGCCACGTAGAAGAACGCGAAGAAGATGATCATCACAAAGTAGACGATGATGTACATCGCGCTGTCGGGTGAGACCAGATTCGCCTGAATCCAAGTCGCCCACCCGGCGGTGGAGTTGCTGAACTGGACCAGCAGGGCCGGAATGTAGAGCAGCGAGGCCGCGAAGATGACGGGAATCACACCCGCCTGGTTCACCTTCAACGGAATGTAGGTGGACGTACCGCCATAGGACCGGCGGCCGATCATGCGCTTCGCGTACTGCACCGGAATACGGCGCTGCGCCTGCTCGACGAAGACCACGAGCGCGACCATCGCCAGACCGACCGCGATCACGGCGCCGAATTCCAGCCAGCCGTCCATGATCTTGCCCGAGAGCTTGATCTGCCACAGCGAGCCGGTGAACCCGGCGGCGATCGCGATGAACATCAGGATCGACATGCCGTTGCCGATGCCGCGGTCCGTGATGAGCTCGCCGAGCCACATCACCAGGGCCGTGCCGGCGGTCATGGTGATGACCATGACGGCGGTCGTGAAGATCGACTGGTCCGGGATGATCTCGGACGCCCGGTCACAGCCCGGGAAGAGCGAGCCGCTGCGGGCGGTGGCCACCAGACCCGTGCCCTGCAGAACACCGAGCGCCACGGTCAGATAGCGGGTGTACTGCGTGATCTTCGCCTGGCCGCTCTGGCCCTCCTTCTTCAGGGCCTCGAGCCGCGGAATCACCACCACGAGCAGCTGCAGAATGATGCTGGCCGTGATGTACGGCATGATGCCGAGGGCGAAAATCGTCAGCTGCAGCAGTGCGCCGCCGCTGAACATGTTGACCAGGCCGAAGAGATCGCCGCCCTGGCCCTTCGCCGCATCCATGCAGTAGTTGACGTTGACGTAGCTGACCCCGGGGACCGGAATATGGGCCCCGAGTCGGAAGAGCACGATGATGCCCAACGTGAACAGCAGCTTCTTGCGCAGGTCGGGCGTCTTGAACGCCCGGGCGAACGCGGTGAGCACGGTGCCTCCTGCGCCCCCCGCGCCAGGCGCGAGAGGTGACGGTCTTGAGGGTCGACGGATACAAAGCAGTCAATAGCCGCGGAGGCACACGCCACGCGGACAGTAACGCACGCCACCTTACCGGCGGACGTGCCCCGGGCGGAACGACCAACCGGGGATGCCCCGTTAGGGCATCCCCGGTTGGTCCGTTCAAGCGGCCCGGCGAACTCAGACGAGTTCGGTCACGGAGCCACCGGCGGCGGTGATCTTCTCCTTGGCGGAGCCGGAGACGGCGTCGACCGTCACCTGCAGCGCCACGGACACCTCACCGGTGCCGAGCACCTTCACGAGCTGGTTCTTGCGAACCGCGCCCTTGGCGACCAGATCGGCCACCGTGACCTCGCCACCCTGCGGGTAGAGCGCGGCCAGCTTGTCCAGGTTCACGACCTGGTACTCGGTGCGGAACGGGTTCTTGAAGCCCTTCAGCTTCGGGAGACGCATGTGGAGGGGCATCTGCCCGCCCTCGAAGCGCTCCGGAACCTGGTAGCGGGCCTTCGTACCCTTGGTGCCACGACCAGCGGTCTTACCCTTGGACGCCTCGCCACGACCCACACGGGTCTTGGCGGTCTTGGCGCCCGGGGCGGGCCGGAGGTTGTGGACCTTCAGCGGCTTCTCGTCCGCCATGTCAGTCGACCTCCTCAACCGTGACGAGGTGCCGCACGGTCTGCGCCATGCCGCGGATCTCGGGACGGTCCTCCTTGACGACCACGTCGTTCACACGCTTCAGGCCGAGCGAACGAAGGGTGTCGCGGTGGTTCTGCTTGCTGCCGATGTAGGACTTCTTCTGCGTGATCTTGAGACGGGCCATCACGCACCCGCTCCCGCACGCGCCCGCAGCAGAGCCGCGGGGGCGACGTCCTCCAGGGGCAGGCCGCGGCGGGCGGCGATCTCCTCCGGGCGCTGAAGCCCGCGGAGAGCCGTCACCGTGGCGTGCACGATGTTGATCGGGTTCGACGAGCCGAGCGACTTGCTGAGCACGTCGTGGATGCCCGCGCACTCGAGCACGGCACGCACCGGGCCACCCGCGATCACACCGGTACCGGGGGAAGCGGGCTTCAGCAGGACGACGCCCGCGGCCTTCTCGCCCTGGATCGGGTGCGGGATGGTGCCCTGGATCCGGGGGACCTTGAAGAAGTGCTTCTTGGCCTCCTCCACACCCTTGGCGATGGCAGCCGGCACCTCCTTGGCCTTGCCGTAACCGACACCCACGGTGCCGTCACCATCGCCCACCACGACCAGCGCGGTGAAGCTGAAGCGACGACCACCCTTCACAACCTTGGCAACACGGTTG
This sequence comes from Streptomyces sp. MNU89, assembly GCF_020982505.1. NCBI lineage: Bacteria > Bacillati > Actinomycetota > Actinomycetes > Kitasatosporales > Streptomycetaceae > Streptomyces > Streptomyces sp. MNU89. The sequence continues at coordinate 3,068,140 of NZ_JAJKLL010000001.1, forward strand.
ATCGCGACAACGCGCTCAACGTACGCGGTCTTCTCGGCGGCAGCGCCGCCGTCCCGGCCCTTACGGTCCCGCCGCTCGCCGCCACCGGCGCCGCCACCGCGGCGCTGGGGTCCAGCCATTGGATTTACCTCTCTCGTTTACGTCCGCTGCTACGGAACCGTGCTCAGAACTTGAGCCCGGCCTCGCGGGCGGCGTCGGCCAGAGCGGCGATCCGCCCGGCGTACTGGTTGCCACCGCGGTCGAACACCACGGTCTCGATACCGGCGGCCTTGGCCCGCTCGGCCACCAGGGCGCCGACCTTCTGAGCCTGGGAGCTCTTGTCGCCCTCGTTACCGCGGATGGAGTCGTCCAGGGTCGACGCGGAGGCCAGCGTGTGGCCCGCGATGTCGTCGATGACCTGGGCGGTCATGTGGCGGTTGGAGCGCGTCACGACCAGGCGGGGACGCTCCGGGGTACCGGAGATCCGCTTGCGGACGCGGATGTGGCGACGCTTGATGGCGGCGCGCTTGCGGGCGTCGCCCTTAGCGATCTTCACGCCGAATGCCATGGCTTACTTACCAGCCTTTCCGACCTTGCGCCGGATGACCTCGCCGGCGTACTTCACGCCCTTGGCCTTGTACGGGTCGGGCTTCCGCAGCTTGCGGATGTTGGCCGCGACCTCGCCGACCTTCTGCTTGTCGATGCCCTCGACACTCAGCTTGGTCGGGGACTCCACCGTGAAGGTGATGCCCTCGGGGGCCTCGATCAGGATGGGGTGGCTGTAGCCCAGCGCGAACTCCAGGTTGGAGCCCTTCGCCTGGACACGGTAACCGACACCGCTGATTTCAAGCTTCTTGCTGTATCCCTGGGTCACCCCGGTGATCATGTTCGCCACCAGCGTGCGGGACAGGCCGTGCAGGGCCTTGTTCTGACGCTCGTCGTTGGGGCGGCTGACGGTGATGACACCGTCCTCGCCCTTGCTGACCTCGATGGGCGCGGCAACGGTGTGCGAGAGGGATCCCTTGGGACCCTTCACGGCGACCGTCCGGCCATCGATGGTGACGTCCACGCCGGCGGGAACCGGGATGGGGAGCTTGCCGATGCGCGACATTGCAGTTCCTCCTTCCCGACTACCAGACGTAGGCGAGGACTTCCCCACCCACGCCCTTCTTCTGCGCCTGCTGGCCGGTGAGCAGCCCGTGGGACGTGGAGATGATCGCCACGCCCAGGCCGCCGAGAACCTTCGGCAGATTGGTGGACTTTGCGTAGACCCGCAGGCCCGGCTTCGAAATCCGCTTGATGCCGGCGATCGAGCGCTCGCGGTTCGGGCCGAACTTCAGCTCGAGAACGAGGTTCTTGCCCACCTCGGCGTCCTCGGTCTTCCAGCCGGTGATGAAGCCCTCCTGCTGGAGGATCTCCGCGATGTGCGACTTGATCTTGCTGTGCGGCATCACGACGGTGTCGTGATAAGCCGAGTTGGCGTTTCGCAGACGAGTGAGCATGTCTGCGATCGGATCGGTCATGGTCATGATGGCCTTCGGCCTCTCTCGCCGGGGTTTCCTATCTGCGCCATCCCTCTCCCCGGGGTGTGTTCCGGGACGGGTGCGGCGCGGGGACCTACGGCGTAGTAAGTGTCATAGCGGGCTGTGCCCGCGGACGGCCATGGACGGCGAACGCCCAACCCTTCCACTCTACGGGACCCGTGGAGTGGTCCGGGCCGGGCCCTCGCCAGCCACGTGCTTACCGAGAGTCCTGGCTGGTCCCTGCGTCCCGTCGCCCGGGGACCACCCGCGAGGGGCGGGGCCGGGCGGCGGGAGGGATTACCAGGAGCTCTTGGTCACGCCCGGCAGCTCGCCGCGGTGCGCCATCTCACGGAGGCACACACGGCAGAGGCCGAACTTGCGGTAGACGGAGTGCGGCCGGCCACAACGCTGGCAGCGCGTGTACGCGCGCACGCCGAACTTCGGCTTGCGGGCGGCCTTAGCGATCAGAGCCTTCTTCGCCACGGTCAGTTCTCCTTGAACGGGAAGCCGAGGTGACGCAGCAGGGCACGGCCCTCGTCGTCGTTGGTCGCCGTGGTGACCACGGTGATGTCCATGCCCCGGACCCGGTCGATCTTGTCCTGGTCGATCTCGTGGAACATGACCTGCTCCGTGAGACCGAAGGTGTAGTTGCCCCGGCCGTCGAACTGCTTCGGCGACAGACCGCGGAAGTCGCGGATGCGCGGCAGCGCGAGCGACAGCAGCCGGTCCAGGAACTCCCACATGCGGTCACCGCGGAGGGTGACGTGGGCGCCGATCGGCTGGCCCTCGCGCAGCTTGAACTGCGCGATGGACTTGCGGGCCTTGGTCACGGACGGCTTCTGGCCGGTGATCGTGGCGAGGTCGCGGATGGCGCCCTCGATCAGCTTGGAGTCGCGGGCGGCGTCGCCCACACCCATGTTGACCACGATCTTGGTGAGGCCCGGGATCTGCATGACGTTCTCGTAGGAGAACTCTTCACGCAGCTTGCCCGTGATCTCCTCGCGGTAGCGCTGCTTGAGGCGCGGGGTCACTGTGGTGGCACTCATCAGATGTCCTCACCGGTCCGCTTGGCAACGCGGATCTTGTTGCCTTCGTCGTCGAAGCGGTAGCCGACACGCGAGACGACCTTCTTGCCGTCCTTCTCCACCACGAGCTGAACGTTGCTCACGTGGATCGGGGCCTCGGTCGTGACGATGCCGCCGGTCTTCGAACCGCGGGCGGTCTGGCCGGCCTTGGTGTGCTTCTTGACCCGGTTGACACCCTCGACCAGGACGCGGTCCTCGCGGGGGAAGGCCTGGATGACCTTGCCCTGCTTGCCCTTGTCCTTACCGGTGATGACCTGGACCAGGTCGCCCTTCTTGATCTTCATCGGTTACAGCACCTCCGGCGCGAGCGAGATGATCTTCATGAACTTCTTCTCGCGCAGCTCCCGGCCCACCGGGCCGAAGATGCGGGTGCCGCGGGGGTCACCGTCGTTCTTGAGGATGACGGCCGCGTTCTCGTCGAAGCGGATGTACGAACCGTCGGCGCGGCGGCGCTCCTTCACCGTGCGAACGATGACCGCCTTGATGACGTCACCCTTCTTCACGTTGCCGCCGGGAATCGCATCCTTCACGGTGGCGACGATGACGTCACCGATGCCCGCGTAGCGTCGACCGGAGCCACCGAGAACACGGATGCAAAGGATCTCCTTCGCCCCCGTGTTGTCGGCGACCCGCAGTCGCGACTCCTGCTGGATCACGTCTATCTCCTGATCGTCTGCCGGTTCCCGGCAGGGGCCCTCTCGGAGCCCCTGCCGAGCCTGGCGGAACTGTCCTGAGGAGAAACCTCAGGCTGTATCACGTGCCGTTCCCGGACGGGAATGACTACTTGGCCTTCTCGAGGATCTCGACGATGCGCCAGCGCTTGGTGGCGGACAGCGGCCGGGTCTCCATCAGGAGGACGCGGTCGCCGACACCGGCAGCGTTCTGCTCGTCGTGCGCCTTGAGCTTGTTGGTACGGCGGACGACCTTGCCGTACAGCGCGTGCTTGACGCGGTCCTCGACGGCGACGACGACGGTCTTGTCCATCTTGTCGCTGACGACAAGGCCCTCACGGGTCTTGCGGAAGCCGCGCTCGCTGTTGTTCTCAGTCACATTCGTCTCGCTCATCAGGCGCTCTCCACCGTCTCGATGCCGAGCTCGCGCTCACGCATCAGGGTGTAGATGCGGGCGATGTCCTTGCGGACGGCCTTCAGCCGGCCGTGGTTCTCGAGCTGTCCGGTCGCCGCCTGGAAGCGGAGGTTGAACAGCTCCTCCTTGGCCTCGCGAAGCTTCGCAACGAGTTCCTCGTCGTCCAGCTCACGCAGCTCGGTCGCCTTGGTACCGGCCGCCATCACGACTCACCTGCCTCGCGCCGGACGATCCGGCACTTCATCGGAAGCTTGTGGGCGGCGCGGATCAGCGCCTCCTTGGCTACCTTTTCGTTCGGGAAGGACAGCTCGAACATCACCCGGCCGGGCTTGACGTTCGCGACCCACCACTCGGGAGAACCCTTACCGGAACCCATGCGGGTCTCGGCGGGCTTCTTGGTGAGCGGGCGGTCCGGGTAGATGTTGATCCAGACCTTGCCGCCACGCTTGATGTGACGGGTCATGGCGATACGAGCGGACTCGATCTGCCGGTTGGTCACATAGGCCGGGGTCACGGCCTGGATGCCGTACTCGCCGAACGCCAGCTCCGTACCACCCTTGGCCATACCACTGCGCTTGGGGTGGTGCTGCTTGCGGTGCTTGACCCTACGAGGGATCAGCATGGGTCAGCTCTCCTTTCCGGCAGCGCTCGGCTCAGCGGCGGCGGCAGCGGGAGCCTCGGCCTTGGCCTCGGCGGCCGGAGCCGACTGCTGCTGGGGCTTACGACCGCGGCCACCGCGCTCGCCACCACGGCCACCGCCACGGGCCGGCCGGTCGCCGCCGCCGCGAGCGGGGCGGTTACCGGCACGGGCGGCGGCGTTCTCGGCCCGAACCTCGGCGATGTTCTTGACGTCGCCCTTGTAGATCCACACCTTCACGCCGATGCGGCCGAAGGTCGTCTTGGCCTCGAAGAAGCCGTAGTCGACGTTCGCGCGGAGGGTGTGCAGGGGCACACGGCCCTCGCGGTAGAACTCCGAGCGGGACATCTCGGCGCCGCCGAGGCGGCCACCGCACTGGATCTTGATGCCCTTGGCGCCAGCCTTCATCGTCGACTGCATGCTCTTGCGCATGGCGCGACGGAAGGAGACGCGGGAGGAGAGCTGCTCGGCGACGGCCTGCGCGACCAGCTGGGCATCCGTCTCGGGGTTCTTGACCTCGAGGATGTTCAGCTGGACCTGCTTGCCGGTGAGCTTCTCCAGCTCGCCGCGGATGCGGTCGGCCTCCGCGCCGCGACGGCCGATGACGATGCCCGGCCGGGCGGTGTGGATGTCGACGCGGACGCGGTCACGGGTGCGCTCGATCTCCACCTTGGAGATACCGGCGCGCTCCATGCCCTTCGTCATCATCCGGCGGATGGCGACGTCTTCCTTGACGTAGTCCTTGTACAGCTTGTCGGCGTACCAGCGGGACTTGAAGTCCGTGGTGATGCCGAGCCGGAACCCGTGCGGGTTAACCTTCTGGCCCATTACCGGGTTCCTTCCTTGCTGCTGACGACCACGGTGATGTGGCTGGTCCGCTTGCGGATCCGGTAGGCGCGGCCCTGGGCGCGCGGCCGGAACCGCTTCAGGGTCGGGCCCTCGTCGACGTACGCCTCGGAGATGACGAGGCTGCCGGCGTCGGTGTGGTCGTAGTTGTGCGCGGCATTGGCGATGGCGCTGTCGAGCACCTTGGCCACCGGCACGCTCGCGGCCTGCGGGGCGAAACGCAGGACCGCCTGAGCCTCCGTGGCATCCATGCCACGGATGAGGTCCACCACGCGGCGGGCCTTCATGGGCGTGACGCGGATGTACCGCGCCTGGGCCCTGGCTTCCATGGTTGTCCCTTCGGTGTCTGTCATGGTCTTCACACCCCGCCCGTCAACGACGCTTCGACTTGCGGTCGTCCTTGACGTGGCCGCGGAAGGTGCGGGTCGGCGCGAACTCGCCGAGCTTGTGGCCGACCATCGACTCGGTGATGAACACCGGGACGTGCTTGCGGCCGTCGTGCACCGCGATCGTGTGGCCGAGCATGGCCGGGACGATCATGGAGCGGCGGGACCAGGTCTTGATGACGTTCTTGGTCCCCGCGTCGTTCTGTACGTCCACCTTCTTGATCAGGTGGTCGTCGACGAAGGGCCCCTTCTTGAGACTGCGCGGCATCTGAACCCGCTCCTAGCGCTTCTTGTTCGTCTTGCGGCGGCGGACGATGTACTTGTTGCTGGCCTTCTTCGGCGAGCGCGTACGGCCCTCCTTCTGACCCCACGGCGAGACCGGGTGGCGACCACCGGAGGTCTTGCCCTCACCACCACCGTGCGGGTGGTCGACGGGGTTCATCACGACACCGCGGACGGTCGGGCGGACGCCCTTCCAGCGCATGCGGCCGGCCTTGCCCCAGTTGATGTTCGACTGCTCGGCGTTGCCGACCTCGCCGACCGTGGCGCGGCAGCGGACGTCGACCAGGCGGATCTCACCGGACGGCATGCGGAGGTGGGCCATGGAGCCCTCCTTCGCCAGCAGCTGCACCGAGGCGCCCGCGGAGCGGGCGAACTTGGCGCCGCCGCCGGGCCGCAGCTCGATGGCGTGCAGCGTGGTACCGACGGGGATGTTGCGCAGCGCCAGGTTGTTGCCCGGCTTGATGTCCGCGCCCGGCCCGTTCTCGATCCGGTCGCCCTGCTTCAGACCGCGCGGGGCGAGGATGTAGCGCTTCTCGCCGTCCACGTAGTGCAGCAGCGCGATGCGCGCGGTGCGGTTGGGGTCGTACTCGATGTGCGCGACCTTGGCCGGCACGCCGTCCTTGTCGTGACGACGGAAGTCGATCACGCGGTAGGCGCGCTTGTGGCCACCGCCCTGGTGGCGAACGGTCACACGACCGGCGTTGTTACGGCCGCCCTTGCTGTGCAGGGGGCGGACCAGCGACTTCTCCGGCGTGGACCGCGTGACCTCGACGAAGTCGGCGACGCTGGAGCCACGACGGCCCGGGGTCGTCGGCTTGTACTTGCGGATACCCATTTCTCAGTCCTCGTCCGATTCCGGACGACTCGGACTCCCTTAGGAGACCGGGCCGCCGAAGATGTCGATACGGTCGCCCTCGGCGAGGGTCACGATGGCGCGCTTGGTGTCCTTGCGCTTGCCGTAACCGGTGCGGGTGCGCTTGCGCTTGCCCTGCCGGTTGATCGTGTTGACCCCGGTGACCTTGACCGAGAAGACCGCCTCGACGGCCTGCTTGATCTGGGTCTTGTTGGCGCGCGGGTCGACGATGAACGTGTACTTGTTCTCGTCCAGCAGCGCGTAGCTCTTCTCCGAGACCACCGGCTTGACCAGGATGTCACGGTGGTCCGTGAAGGTCTTGCTGGTGACCGCGGTTGCCGTTGCCTCGCTCATCAGGCGTTGCTCCCTTCGAGCTCAGCCTCGGAGGCGACAGCCTTGGCGGCCGCGGCGGGACCCGCCACGAAACGCTCGTAGGCGGCCTGCGTGAAGACCACGTCGTCGGAGACGAGCACGTCGTACGTGTTCAGCTGGCCCGGCTCCAGGAGGTGGACCTGGGGCAGGTTGCGGGCGGAGAGCCACGCGGCCTCGTCGGACCGCTCGGCGACCAGGAGCAGGTTCTTGCGCTCGCTGATCCGGCCCAGCAGGGTCTTCGCGGCCTTGGTGGAGACCTCGCCCTCGACCACGCCGGTGACGACGTGGATGCGGCCGTGGCGCGCCCGGTCCGAGAGGGCACCGCGGAGCGCGGCGGCCTTCATCTTCTTCGGGGTCCGCTGCGAGTAGTCGCGCGGCACGGGACCGTGCACGACGCCACCACCGGCGAACTGCGGCGCGCGGGTCGAGCCCTGACGGGCGCGGCCGGTGCCCTTCTGGCGGTACGGCTTCTTGCCGCCGCCGCGGACCTCGCCACGGGTCTTGGTCTTGTGCGTGCCCTGACGGGCAGCGGCCAGCTGTGCGACAACGACCTGGTGGATCAGCGGAATGCTGACCTGCGCGTCGAAGATCTCCGCGGGGAGCTCGACGGTCCCGGCCTTGTCGCCTGCCGGCGAAAGGATGTCAATGGTGCTCATCGTTACCTCAGGCCCCCTTGGCCGCGGTACGGACCAGGACGAGGCCGCCGTTCGGACCAGGAACCGCTCCCTTGATCAGGAGCAGGCCCTTCTCCGCGTCAACGGCATGGACGGTCAGGTTCTGGGTGGTGACCCGCTCGTTGCCCATGCGGCCGGCCATGCGCAGGCCCTTGAACACGCGGCCCGGCGTGGCGCAGCCGCCGATGGAGCCCGGCGAGCGGTGCTTGCGCTGGGTGCCGTGGCCGGCGCCGAGGCCGGCGAAGCCGTGGCGCTTCATGACACCGGCGGTGCCCTTGCCCTTGCTGGTGCCGGTCACGTCGACCTTGACACCGGACTCGAACACCTCGGCGGTGACCTCCTGGCCGAGCGAGTACTCACCGGCATCGGTGGTACGCAGCTCCACCAGGTGGCGGCGCGGGGTGACGTCGGCCTTGGCGAAGTGGCCCTTGAGGGGCTTGTTCACCTTGCGCGGGTCGATCTCGCCGAAGGCGATCTGGACGGCGTCGTAGCCGTCGGAGTCAGCGGTACGGACCTGGGTCACGACGCACGGACCGGCCTTGACGACGGTGACCGGGACGACACGGTTGTTCTCGTCCCACACCTGCGTCATGCCGAGCTTCTCGCCCAGGACGCCCTTGATCTGCTTAGCCATCTCGCGCGTCACCTCAGAGCTTGATCTCGATGTCGACGCCCGCCGGCAGGTCGAGACGCATGAGCGAGTCGACGGTCTTCGGCGTGGGGTCGAGGATGTCGATGAGGCGCTTGTGCGTGCGCATCTCGAAGTGCTCGCGCGAGTCCTTGTACTTGTGCGGCGACTTGATGACGCAGTACACGTTCTTCTCTGTGGGCAGCGGCACCGGGCCCGCGACCGACGCACCAGTGCGCGTCACCGTCTCGACGATCTTCTTCGCCGAAGTGTCGATGACCTCGTGGTCGTAGGCCTTGAGCCGGATGCGGATCTTCTGTCCCGCCATGGCTACTTCGTAGTCCTGTCTCTCGTAACGCTCTGGGACCCGGCGGGTGAGCGTCTTTTCTCCGACCCACGCGGTCGGGCGTGTCGCACTCCCGCCAGTACGGATTTCCCGAAGGATTTCCCTGCTGAGGGGGTGCGGCCCGAAGACCGCGAGCCGGGGGAAGACACCCACCGGGCGCCTGGCCGGTACCCCGCTGACGCTTCCCGGAAGATTCCCGTACTTCCGCCCCTGATGAGAGGCGACGAGTACTGCGGGACTCGCTTCCAGTCCTCCCGGCGGGAGGCGCGCAACATCGGCACTCAACCGAGCAACCTGGACAGTGTGCCACACGGGGCGTCCCCGTCGCCAATTGGGAACCGGGGATCGTACCCCGGCGAACGGGCCCGGAATCCTCCCCCGCCCCGGCCTTCCGCGAACCCGGCCGCGGAAGGCGGCAGTCCGGGCCCAACCGGGGCATGCCACACCTTCGGGTGAAGAGGTCACCGATACGACCGGACCACCCGCCGGCCGTACCGAGGAGATCTTCGCCGGGGGGTGAGGGGGGCGGCTGCCCGGCTCACCCTGGTGCGGGCCGGGCAGCCGCCCTGCCCGGCTCCGCGGCTGTCCCGCTCCAAGGACTCCGGCCGGGCTCCGCCCCGTTCCGCGTCCCTCAGCCGACCGGGACGGGCGGGACCGCCTGAGGGCTGCGGCGCTGGTCGGTGCCCGGGACCGGCTCGGAGGCGTCGCTGCCGAGCCGGACGATGCGGTTGTCCGCGTCGACGTGCACCACGCGCGGCTCGAGCGCCCGCGCCTCGGCGTCGTCGACCTGGGCGTAGCTGATGAGGATGACCAGGTCGCCGGGGTGCACGAGATGGGCGGCGGCGCCGTTGATGCCGATGACGCCGGAGCCCCGCTCGCCCTCGATGACGTACGTCTCCAGCCGGGCGCCGTTGGTGATGTCGACGATGTGCACCAGCTCACCGGGGAGCAGATCGGCGGCGTCCAGCAGATCGGCGTCGACGGTGACGGAGCCGACGTAGTGCAGGTCGGCCTGGGTCACGGTGGCACGGTGGATCTTGGACTTGAACATAGTACGGAACATCGGTGCGCTCCTGCGAGTAGGCTCCCTGCCTGCGTTCTTGCAGGTCAAGGGCTGTTTCCATACCTTACAGCCAGTCGCGCCTCCGGGCAGCTCCCCGGGGTTTCCGGAATGCACGCTGACCGAATACCGACTGCCCTGACGGTGCGTCGGACGCCGGAAGGAATGCCCGGGGCCGTCCTCCCCCGGGCCGTCCGTCACGAGCCGCCCGGATCAGCGTACGCAACGCCCCCCGAAGTTCTTCGTGACGATCGCCACAACGGCACTCGGCCCGGCCCGGCGGTACGCGGGGTCTGGACAGCCGCCGAGCGGCGTGCTGTCATTCCGCTGTCGCAAGGTTTCCAACGTTGAAAGAACCGCTGACCGATACCCGTAGCGGTCTTCCGCCGTGCCCGCGGGCCTCCGGCTGGAGCCCGGTCCCCCGTGGCGACGGTGTCCCGACAGCCACCGGCCTCCAGGTGAACGCGCAGGTGGACAGGAACGCCACCGGCACTCTCACCCGCCGCCGTCTGCCGGCTGTCTCCGGTCCCGAGCCCCCTGTGCGAGGAAAGGTTCGATGACAAGACGACACACCCACCCAAGAGCCGGAGTCCGGGCGCTGCTGGTCGCGGTCGCCCTGATGCTGCCCACGACCGGCCCGGCGCCCGCGGCGTCGGCCGCCGGGACAACAACCGCCGGCACGTCCCGGAGCGCGCCTGCGCTCCCGGCCGAACGGGCCGCCGTGGAGGTGCACGGCCTGAAGGGCGAGTACTTCAGCATGTCGGCACCGGGCGCGCGGGACTTCGCGAAGCTCGGGGGCACGATGCTCGATCCCCAGATCAACTTCTCCAGCCTGACCGGCACATTCCAGGAACTGACCGGGCAGTCGGAGCACACGACCGCCCGGTGGACCGGCCGGATCGAGGCACCGGCCACCGGCGCGTACACGTTCCACGCCATCGGCGACAACGGCTTCCGGCTGTACATCGACGGCGAGCCGGTGATCGACCACTGGGTACCCGACTGGGACAGGGAGCAGACCAGCGAGCCGGTCGAGCTGACCGCCGGTGAGAAGCACGACTTCCGTCTGGAGATGTTCCAGGACACCGGCGGGGCCAACATGAAGCTGCGCTGGTCGACGTCGTCGATGCCCCGAGAGCCCGTGCCCATGTCGGCGTTCACCCCGCCGGCCGGCTTCGAGGTCTACCCGGTGGAGCTGTCCGTCACCGAGGACGGGCGGCGGTTACGGGCCCGGTTCGAGGACGGGGTCGGTGGCGCCTGGGAGGCCGGGGACCATCTGAAGATCGAGGCCGACACGGTGGCCATGCCGGTCGAGGACGCCGCCGTCGACCCGCGCGACCCCGAATCCCTGCTCGTCACGCTCGCGAAGCCGGTCCAGAAGGGCCAGCAGGTCCGGGTCGCGTACGACGGTGAGGGAGGTCTGACGGCGGGCGGCGAGACCGTACCGGAGATCGTCCGCTACGCGCAGAACACGTCCACCCAGCGGCTCACCACCGAGTGGGGCGACCGGCTCGACGAGAAGAACCCGCTGCCGGAGTACCCGCGCCCGCAGCAGGTGCGGTCCCGCTGGAAGAACCTCAACGGGCCCTGGCAGTTCAGCGCCGCCGAGGCGGGCGAGCAGCCGGCCTTCGGCAGGAACCTCGACGAGAAGATCATCGTGCCGTTCCCGGTCGAGTCGCAGCTGTCCGGGCTGGAGCGGCACGAAGACCACATGTTCTACCGCAGGCTCGTCGACGTGCCGAAGAACTGGAGGATCGGCAAGGCCGGCAAGGGCAACCGGCTGAAGCTCAACTTCGGCGCCGTCGACTACGAGGCCCACGTCTGGGTCAACGGGCGGAAGGTCGCCGAACACACCGGCGGCTACACCGCTTTCAGCGCCGACATCACCGATGCCCTCCGGGGCACCGGTCCGCAGGAGATCGTGGTCGCGGTCACCGACACCGGCGGCTCCGACCAGCCGAAGGGCAAGCAGTCCACCAACCCGGGCGGCATCTTCTACACCCAGTCCTCCGGCATCTGGCAGACGGTCTGGATGGAGCCCGTCGCCCGCACGTCGATCGACCGCCTCGTCACCACGCCCGACATCGACACCGGCAGCCTGGCCGTGACGGTCCGGTCCGACGGCGCCTCCGCCCGGGCACGTGCCGAGGCCGTCGCACGCGACAAGCGCGGCAGGGTCGTCGGCCGGGTCAGCGGGCCCGCCAACAAGGAGCTGCGCCTGCCCGTGGCCGGGCAGCGCCTGTGGAGCCCGGACGACCCCTACCTCTACGACCTCGACGTCAAGCTCACCGACGGCAGGTCGACCGACAAGGTCGGCAGCTACTTCGGCATGCGGGAAGTGGGCATCGAGAAGGTCGGCGGCTACCGGAAGCTCGTGCTCAACGGGAAGCCGGTCTTCTCGCTCGCCACGCTCGACCAGGGCTTCTGGCCCGACGGCCTGTACACCGCGCCCAGCGACGAGGCCCTCGCCTTCGACCTGAAGGCCCACAAGAAGCTGGGCTTCAACGCCGTCCGCAAGCACATCAAGGTGGAGCCGGCCCGGTGGTTCCACCACGCGGACCGGCTCGGCCTGCTGGTCTGGCAGGACTTCGTCTCCGGGGACCTGCCCACCGGGAAGGGCCGCGATGCCTTCGTCGACCAGGGCATGGACATGATGCGGGCGCATCACAACGCGCCCTCCGTGATCGGCTGGATCGTCTTCAACGAGGGCTGGGGCGAGTGGGACCGCGAGGAGAGCGGCCGCATCGCCGAGTCCGTCAAGGCCGCCGACCCGTCCCGGGTCGTCAACGCCCACAGCGGCGTCAACTGCTGCAACTCCAAGGGCGACTCGGGCAAGGGCGACATCATCGACCACCACGACTACGGCAACGACGACCCGCCGTTCCCCGACCACCGCGCCGCCATGGACGGCGAGCACGGCGGCTTCACCCTGCCCACCCCGGGCCACGTGTGGCCGGGCGCCCCGACGGTGATCTACAGCGGAGTCGCCGACAAGGAGGCACTGACCCGCAAGTACGTCGAGAACACCGAGACGTTCTACCTCGCCCAGGCCGGCGCCGAGCTGTCCGGTTCGGTGTACACGCAGATCACCGACCTGGAGAACGAACTCAACGGTCTCTACACCTATGACCGCCGGGAGATGAAGGTCGACCCGGGACCGGTCCGTGACATCAACAGCAAGGTCGTCGAGGCCGGAGCCGCCGCCGGTGACCGGCAGGAACTGAAGGGCGGCGGGCACTGGTCCCTGGACGAGGGTTCGGGCACCACCGCGAAGGACGACGGCCCCAACGACAGGCCCTTGCGGCTCTCCGAGGGCACCACCTGGGGATCCGGCGTCAGCGGCAGCGCACTGCGGTTCGACGGCCGGGGCCGGTACGGCGAGACCGACGGTCCCGTGCTCGACACCACCGGCAGCTACTCGGTCGCCGCCTGGGTGACGCTCGACTCGCTCCCCGGCAACTACGCCACCGCGGTCAGCCAGGACGGCGGTCGGCGGGAGAGCCCGTTCTACCTGCAGTACGGCCAGGGGGCCTTCGCCTTCAGCACGCCCGGCGGGAACCGCGCCCGGCTGGAGACCACTCCGGAGGAGGGCCGCTGGTACCACCTCGTCGGCGTGCGTGACGGCTCCACGGGTGAGATCCGGCTGTATGTCGACGGCAAGCCCGCGGCGACCGCGACCGCCGGCCCCAACTACGTCGGCTCGGGCCCCCTCGCCGTCGGCCGCGCCCAGTGGGACGGCGCGGACACCGACTTCTGGAACGGCGCGATCGACGAGGTCCACGCCTACGACAAGGCGCTCACCGCCGAGGAGGTGAGCGCGCTCCACGCGGAGGAGAAGCCGTAGCTCCGGCGGCCGCACGACGGTCCCGGCGGGTGCCACCCGGCACACCCGCCGGGACCGTTTCCGTGGTGGCCGGCCGCGCCGTGCTGTCCTTCACCGGTGTCCCGGCGCGCCGGACGGTGCCGTGGGCCCCCGGCCCCGGCAGCACGGCAGCCGGCGGCGTGAGAGAGGCACGGCCGCCGCGTCCGGGCCGCGTCACATCAGCTGCCGTTTGCGGCCCAGCCAGGTCTGGGCGACCACGACGAGGGCCAGAAAGGCACCGCTGACGACCAGCTGGTACGAGGAGTCCAGCGAGCCGATCTGGTTGATGACGTTCTGGATCACCTTCAGAAGCAGCACGCCGACCAGTGAGCCACTGACATAGCCGAGTCCGCCGGTGAGCAGGGTGCCGCCGATGACGACGGCGGAGATGGCGTCCAGCTCCATGCCGTTGCCGAGGATGGTGACGCCGGACGCCAGCCACGCGGCGTTCAGAGCGCCGGCCAGTCCGGCCAGCACACCCGACAGCGTGTAGACGAGGATCTTGGTGCGGGCCACGGGAGCGCCCATCAGGGCCGCCGCGTCCTCGTTGCCGCCGACCGCGTACACATGCTGCCCGAAGCGCGTCCGGCGCAGCACCACGGCTCCCGCGGCGAACAGGCCCAGCATGATCCACACCGGGTTGCCGATCCCCAGGGTGCTGCCCTGGCCGAGCTCGGCGAGGAAGGACCCCTTGCCGATCAGATACGTCGCGGCGCCCTCGTCCGTCAGAGCCAGCATCACGCCGCGCGCACCCAGCATGGCGGCCAGCGTGACGATGAAGGGGGCCAGCCGGGAGCGGGCGATCAGCAGGCCGTTGACGACGCCGATGAGGCCGCAGACGGCGAGCGGCAGCAGCAGGGCCACCAGGGTGCCGTGGCGTGACCCCCAGGCCGCCAGGACACCGCCGAGGGCGAACAGGGAGCCGACGGACAGGTCGATGCCGCCGGTGATGATGACGAAGGTCATGCCGAGGGCGACGATGGCGAGGAACGCCGAACTGGTCGCCATGTTCGCGATGTTGTCGCCGGTGGCGAAGGAGTCGAAGCCGAACGAGGCGATGACCGAGACGATCACGAGTACCGCCAGCGCTCCGTGCTGCTGGACCAGGGCGCTCAGGCGTTCGGAGCGCGCGGATCCCACCGGCTCCGAGTCGCTGCCCGGTTCTGTGCTCGCGGTGGTCACGGGGGTGTCCGTCCCGGTGGTCATCGCTTCCCCCGTCCCCGTGCCGCGTAGACCGCGGCGACGATCACTATGGCCTGGGCGATCTGGGTCCAGGAGGGCGGCAGATCGTGCTTGATGAGCGTGGCGGTGAGCAGCTGGATGAGGACCGCGCCCGCCACCGTGCCGGCGATGTTGACCCGGCCGCCGGTCAGCGGCGTGCCGCCGACCACGACCGCCGTGATGGCGGACAGCTCCATCAGGTTGCCGAGCGAGGTCGGGTCGCCGGCCTGGAGCCGGGCGGTGGCCAGTACGCCCGCCACGGCCGCCAGCAGCGCGCAGGCGGCGTACACCAGGATCAGGACCCGGCGCACGGGCAGACCGGCGAGCTGGGCCGCGGGGCGGCTGTCGCCGATGGCGAGGAGCTGTCGGCCGAACGTGGTGCGGCGGACGACGAACGCGACCAGCACCGCGAGCGCGGTGGCGATCAGGATCAGATAGGGGAAGCCGAGGAGGTCGCCGGAGCCCAGGGAGGCCAGCGCGGGGTTGCGCAGGTCCTCCAGCTGCGGCAGCAGCACCAGGGCGAGGCCGCGGCCGCCGACCATGAGGGCCAGGGTGGCCACGATGGGCTGGACCCCGAGGAAGGCGACCAGCGCCCCGTTCACCAGACCCACCCCGGCGGCGAACAGCGCCACCATCAGCAGCGCCGGCAGCAGGCCGTAGCCGAGATAGAGGGCTGTCACGGAGGCGGCGAGTGCCATCACGGCGCCGACCGACAGGTCGACGCCCTCGGTGCCGATCACCAGCGCCATGCCGAGCGCGACGATGATCACGGGAGCGACCTGGACGGCCTGGGTCCGGAAGTTCTCGGTGGACAGGAAGTGCGGGGTGGCGAGGACGTTGACGACGAGAAGCAGGGCGACGCCCGCGTAGACGCCGTAGGTCTGCAGCCACTGCAGCGGGCTGGTCCGGTCCAGCGGGGCGGTGCGGAGAGCGGTTTCAGCCATCGGTGGCCGCCTTCCCGACCGCGTCCCGCGCCGGGGCGTCCCCGGCGATGGTCCGCATCAGCTGGTCCTCGGTGACGTCCTCGCCGGTCAGTTCGCCGACGACCGCACCGTCCTTCAGTACGACCACGCGGTCGGACCCTTCGATCAGTTCCTCCAGGTCGGAGGAGATGAGCAGGACGCCCAGACCGTCCGCCGCCAGTTCGTCCACGAGTCTCTGCACCTCGGCCTTGGCGCCGACGTCGATGCCGCGGGTGGGCTCGTCGAGGAGCAGCACCTTGGGGTTCATCGCCAGCCAGCGGGCGAGGAGCACCTTCTGCTGGTTGCCGCCGGACAGTTCGCCGGCCTTCTGGTGCGGCGAGGACGCCTTGATGCGCAGCCGCTCCATGAAGGTGTCCACGATGCTGTCGACGCGGGCCTCGGAGACGAGGCCGAAGCGGGAGAGGCGGGGCAGGACGGCCAGTGCGATGTTCTCGCGGACCGAGAGGCCGGGGACGATGCCCTCGCTCTTGCGGTCCTCGGGCAGCAGGCTGACGCCGGCCCTGATGGCACCGGGCGTGGAGCCGCCGCGCAGCGGGGCCCCGGCGACCACGATGCTGCCGGAGCGGATGGGCAGCGCACCGGAGACGGCCTTCGCCGTCTCGGTGCGCCCCGAGCCGAGCAGGCCGCCGAGCCCGACGACCTCCCCCGGCCGGATGCTCAGGGAGACCGCGTGCAGTTTGTGCGGGACGGTCAGGTTCGCCGCCTCCAGCACCGGCCGGGCGCCGGCCGCGTGGTGGCCGCCGCTGAACTTGGTCAGGCCCTCGGTGCGGACCTCGCCGAGTTCGCGGCCGAGCATCGTGGAGACCAGTTCGAGGCGGGGCAGGTCGGCCAGCCGGCCGTGGTGCACGCGGCGCCCGTCCCGCAGCACGGTGACGGTGTCGCACACGGCGTACAGCTCGTCCAGGCGGTGGCTGACGTAGAGGACCGCGATGCCCTGGTCGCGCAGGCGGCGGATCACCGAGAACAGGGTCTCCACCTCGCGTGGTTCGAGAGAGGAGGTCGGTTCGTCCATGACGACGATCCGCGCGTCCGTCGCGACCGCCCGGGCGAGGGCCACCATCTGCTGGGCTCCGACGCCGAGGGTGCGCAGCGGCTGCCGGACGTCCACCCGGACGCCGTAGGTCCGCAGCGTCTCCCCGGCCTCCCTGTTCATGCGGCCGGAGTCCAGCAGCCCGAGGCGGGTGCGGGGCTCGCGGCCGAGGAAGAGGTTGCGGGCCACGCTCAGCAGCGGGATGAGGTTGACCTCCTGGTAGATGGTGGAGATGCCGGCCTTCTGGGCCTCCAGCGGTGTCCCGAAGGAGACCTTCCGGCCCCGGAACGTGATCTCGCCGGCGTCCGCCCGGTACACGCCGGTCAGCACCTTGATGAGCGTGGACTTGCCGGCGCCGTTCTCCCCGATGAGGGCGTGCACCTCACCGGGGCGCAGGGTGAGGTCCACGCCGTCCAGGGCCCGGACACCGGGGAAGGTCTTGCTGAGTCCGCGGGCGGCGAGGGCCTCGGCGGGGGGAGCCACCTGTGCCTCCAGGCAGAGCGGGAGAAGAGTGGGTGAGGGAGCGGGCGGTGGGCCCTGCCGGGGCCGGGCCCACCGAGGGGGTCAGTAGGCCCTGCCGAGGTCCTGCTCGGCGTTGCCGGCGGTGTACGCGCCGTCCTGGATGATGATGTCCTGCGGGACTTCCTCGCCCCGGGTGAAGGAGTCCAGCGTCTGGAACGCCAGCGGGCCGAACCGCGGGTTGGACTCGATGACGCCGCTGATCCAGCCGTCGACGATGCCCTGGACGGCGTTGCGGGTGCCGTCGACCGTGACGATCTCGATGTCGCCGGGCTTCTTGCCGGCGCCCTTGAGCGCGGCCACCGCGCCCAGGCCCATCTCGTCGTTCTCCGCGTAGATGCCCTTGATGCCCGGCTTCGACTGGATCAGCTGCTCGGTGACCTGCTGGCCCTTCTCGCGGGCGAAGTCACCGGTCTGCTCGAAGACGACCTTCAGATCCGGCGCCTTCTCGGCGATCCGCTCCTTGAAGCCCTTGGTCCGCTCGGTGGTGACGTTGTTCCCGGCCGAGCCGAGCAGGATGGCGACCTCGCCCTTTCCGCCCGTCGCCTCGATCATCTGGTCGGCGGCGCGCCGGCCCTGCTCGACGAAGTCCGAGGCGATGAAGGAGACGTAGTCCTTGCAGGGCTGCGCGTTGATCTTGCGGTCGATCGTGATGATCGGGACCTTCTTGGCGGCCGCGGCCTGCAGCACCGGGTCCCAGCCGTCGGAGTTGAGCGGGGCGATGACCAGCAGGTCGGCGCCCTTGGCGAGCAGGTCCTGCACGTCGCTGATCTGCTTGGAGAACTTCGACTGGGCGTTGGCCGTCAGCAGCTTGACGCCCCGCTTCTCGGCCTCGTCCTTGATGGACCGCGTCTCGGCGATGCGGAACGGGTTGGCTTCCTTCTCCGACTGGGAGAAGCCGACGGTGGCGTTCTTCAGGTCGGTCTTCTCGGCGCCGTAGGCGTCGATGGCGCAGGTCTCGCTGCCCGGCTTCGGCTCGATGGCTTTCTGCTCGGCGCCGGCGGCGGCCGACGAGGACTGCTTGCCGCCCGAGGCGTCGTCCTCCGGCTTCGCGCAGGCGGTGGCGGTCAGGGCCACGGTGGCCGCCAGGGCCACGGCCACGGGACGGACGAGAAGGTGAGGACGGTGAGTGGTGCGACTCTGCATGGTGACCCCGATCCGGGTGACGGAGAGGGAACTGGGGAGCCGAAGGGCGGGCAAGGACGGTGTTCCCCCACCCGGCGCAGGCCGTTGTCCGGTCCGCCGCAAGAGATTTTTTACATCGTTGGAAGAGCGCTGTAAACCCCTCGCACACCGGCTGCCCCAGGAGTACGGAGACCGGCAACGCGCCATGCCCCGGCCGGCATGCCCCCGGCCCCACGGGCAGCGGCACCCTCGGAGCGACGCAGGACACCCGCCGAGCAGGCACTTCGCCGCGCCACCGGCGCGCCGCACGCGATACGGCCGCAGCCGCCGCCCGTCCGGTGGCCCGTGGGTCAGCTGTCCGTGCCGCCGGCCGCCGCCCGGCGTCCCCGTGTGCTCTCCCGCTCGACCAGCCGGTGCTCCGCCCGGATGCACCGGGGTTCGGGAGCCCCGCCACCGAGCCGGGCGAGCACCGACTCCACCGCGAGCCGGCCGATGGCCTCCTTGTCCGGCGAGACGGACGTGAGGGTCACCGCGCCGAAACGCCCCTCGATCACATCGTCGAATCCGACGACCGCGATGTCCTCGGGAACCCTCAGCCCCCACTCGTGCAGCACACGCATCGCCCCGATGGCCATGGGGTCGTTGTAGGCGAAGACCGCGTCGGGGCGCCTCCCGGCCTCCAGGATGCGGGTCATGGCCTGCGCGCCGTCCGCGTGCCCCCAGCCGTCGGTGGCGGCGACGAGCCCGTCGTCGGCGGGCAGTCCGGCCGCGGTCAGTTCCTCACGCCAGCCGCGCACGCGCAGCTGGGCGGGCTCACTGCGACCGCGCCGGTCCCCTATGAACGCCACCTCACGGCGCCCCAGGGCGATCAGGTGCCGGACGGCGTCACGGGCCGCGGCGACGTTGTCGATGGCGATGTGGTCGTACGGCAGGTCGTACTCCCGTTCACCGAGCAGCACCAGCGGCACGTTCTCCGCACGGTCGCGCAGGTCCCCGGTCTCCAGCTCGATCGGGCTGAGGATCAGCCCGTCGATGACCCGCGCCCGGAAGCCCTGGCTGACCAGGATCTCCTGTTCGCGCCGCCCGCCGGTGTGGTCCAGCAGCACGATGTAGTCGTGCTCGGCGGCGGTGTCGATGACGGCGGCGGCGAGCTCGGCGAAGTAGGGGTTGCCGAGCTCGGGCAGGGCGAGCGCGATGATGCCCGTGCGCCCCTTGCGCAGGTGCCGGGCGGCCAGGTTGGGCCGGTAGCCGAGCGCGTCGATCGACTGCTGGACGCGCTCCCGCATGGCGGGGGTGACGTGCTGATAGTTGTTCACCACGTTGGAGACGGTCTTGATGGAGACCCCCGCATGCGCGGCGACGTCCTTGAGGCTGACCCGCACGTCCATCCCTTTCTGAGCGGCCCGACTCGGGTGGTCGGTGCGGGTCCGATGGTGTCACCGCGAGCCGTGCGCCGAGCCCTTGTGCGCATGTTTTACAACGTTATACATCCGGTTTCGCCGTACTGACAAGGCGGTGGGGGGCGGTCCCCGCGCCAGGGCAGCGCGAAGGGCCCGCACGACCGGAGTCGTACGGGCCCTCGCGTGCCGGCCAAAGCCGGCGGTTGCCTAGACGGCGACCGGGGTCACTTGACGATCTTGGTGACCTGGCCGGCGCCGACGGTCCGGCCACCCTCACGGATGGCGAACTTGAGGCCCTCCTCCATGGCGACCGGCTGGATCAGCTGGACGGACATGGAGGTGTTGTCGCCCGGCATGACCATCTCGGTGCCCTCGGGGAGGGTCACGACGCCGGTCACGTCCGTGGTACGGAAGTAGAACTGCGGGCGGTAGTTGTTGAAGAAGGGGGTGTGACGACCACCCTCGTCCTTCGACAGGATGTACGCCGTCGCCTCGAACTCCGTGTGCGGGGTGACCGAGCCCGGCTTGATGATGACCTGGCCGCGCTCGACGTCCTCGCGCTTGATGCCACGGAGGAGCAGACCGACGTTCTCACCGGCCTGGCCCTCGTCGAGCAGCTTGCGGAACATCTCGATGCCGGTGACCGTGGTGCTGGTCTTCTCGGTCTTGATGCCGATGATGTCGACGTTCTCGTTGACCTTGAGGACACCACGCTCGATGCGGCCGGTGACGACCGTACCGCGACCGGTGATGGTGAAGACGTCCTCGATCGGCATCAGGAACGGCTTCTCGACGTCGCGCTCCGGCTCCGGGATCGACTCGTCGACGGCCTGCATGAGCTTGAGGACGGACTCGCCCCACTCCTTGTCGCCCTCGAGCGCCTTGAGCGCCGAGACACGCACGACCGGGAGGTCGTCGCCCGGGAACTCGTACTCGGAGAGAAGCTCACGGACCTCGAGCTCGACGAGCTCCATGATCTCCTCGTCGTCCACCATGTCGGCCTTGTTCAGGGCGACGACGATGTACGGCACGCCGACCTGGCGGGCCAGGAGCACGTGCTCCTTGGTCTGCGGCATCGGGCCGTCGGTGGCGGCGACCACGAGGATGGCGCCGTCCATCTGCGCCGCACCGGTGATCATGTTCTTGATGTAGTCCGCGTGACCCGGGCAGTCAACGTGGGCGTAGTGACGCGACTCGGTCTGGTACTCGACGTGCGCGATGGAGATGGTGATACCGCGCTGGCGCTCTTCCGGCGCCTTGTCGATCTGGTCAAAGGCCGAGGCCTCGTTCAGGTCCGGGTACGCGTCGTGCAGCACCTTGGTAATCGCCGCGGTGAGCGTCGTCTTACCGTGGTCGATGTGACCGATGGTGCCGATGTTGACGTGCGGCTTAGTCCGCTCGAACTTCGCCTTCGCCACTGGGGTCCTCCTGTGGACTGGTGCTGTACTCCATCCACACTTTGCGGATGGGTTCAGGTGGTCTTTCCGAACCGACCAGGACCCCGAGGGGATGCCCTTGGCCGTATTCGCTTGGGGGCAGACTGCCGGGGCCCCCGCCACGGACCGTGACGGCCCGCGGCGGAGATTCCCGCAGCCTTGTGTGCTCCAGCCTAATAGCTGAGCAGCCTAGTGCTACTCGCCCTTGGCCTTCGCGATGATCTCCTCGGAGACGTTCCGCGGAACCTCGCCGTAGGAGTCGAACTGCATGGAGTAGCTCGCGCGACCGGACGTCTTGCTGCGGAGGTCGCCGACGTAGCCGAACATCTCCGACAGCGGGACCAGGGCCTTGACGACACGGGCGCCGCTGCGCTCGTCCATCGCCTGGACCTGGCCACGACGCGAGTTGAGGTCGCCGATCACATCACCCATGTAGTCCTCGGGGGTGGTGACCTCCACGGCCATCATCGGCTCCAGCAGCACGGGGGACGCCTTGCGGGCGGCCTCCTTGAACGCCTGGGAACCGGCGATCTTGAACGCGAGTTCCGAGGAGTCCACGTCGTGGAAGGCACCGTCGAGCAGGGTGACGCGGACGCCCACCATCTCGTAGCCGGCCAGGATGCCGAACTGCATGGCCTCCTGACAGCCCGCGTCCACCGAGGGGATGTACTCCTTGGGGATGCGGCCACCGGTCACCTTGTTGACGAACTCGTAGGCCGAGCCGTCCGTGGCCTCCAGGGGCTCGATCGAGATCTGCACCTTGGCGAACTGACCGGTACCACCGGTCTGCTTCTTGTGCGTGTAGTCGACCTTCTCGACCGTCTTGCGAATGGTCTCGCGGTAGGCGACCTGCGGCTTGCCGACGTTGGCCTCGACCTTGAACTCGCGCTTCATGCGGTCGACCAGCACCTCGAGGTGCAGCTCGCCCATGCCGCCGATGATGGTCTGGCCGGTCTCCTCGTCCGAGTGAACCTGGAACGAGGGGTCCTCGTCCGAGAGCCGCTGGATGGCGACACCCAGCTTCTCCTGGTCGCCCTTGGACTTGGGCTCGATCGCGACCTCGATGACCGGCGCCGGGAAGTCCATGGACTCCAGGATCACCGGGTTCTTCTCATCGCAGAGCGTCTCACCGGTGGTGGTCTGCTTCAGGCCCATGACGGCGACGATGTCGCCGGCACCCACGCCCGAGATCTCCTCACGCTTGTTCGCGTGCATGCGGTAGATCTTGCCGATGCGCTCCTTCTTGCCCTTCACGGAGTTGAGCACCGCGGTGCCCGTCTCCATGCGGCCGGAGTACACCCGGACGTAGGTGAGCTTGCCCAGGTGGGGGTCGCTCATGATCTTGAAGGCGAGCCCCGCGAAGGGCTCCTCCTCGCTGGGCTTGCGCTTGATGACCGTCTCGGTGTCCTTGACGTCGGTGCCCTCGATGGCCTCGACGTCCAGGGGAGACGGCAGGTAGCGCACGACCGCGTCGAGCAGGGGCTGAACGCCCTTGTTCTTGAACGCGGTTCCGCAGAACACCGGGGTGAAGGTCGGCTGGCCCTCGTTCTCGGTGTGGGTGGACGCGATGGTGGCACGGCGGATGGCGGCGATGAGCTGCTCCTGGGTGGGCTCCTGGCCCTCCAGGTACATCTCCATCATCTCCTCGTCGTGCTCCGCGACGGTCTCCAGCAGCTTGCCGCGCCATTCCTCGGCGGCTTCCGCGTGGGTGTCGGGGATGTCGACGACGTCGTACATCTCGCCCTTGGTCGCCTCGGGGGACCAGACGAGAGCCTTCATCGCGACGAGGTCGACGACGCCCTTGAAGTCCGCCTCGGCACCGATCGGCAGCTGCATGACCAGCGGAACCGCGCCCAGGCGGTCCACGATCATGTCGACGCAGCGGTGGAACTCGGCGCCGGTCCGGTCGAGCTTGTTGACGAAGCAGATGCGCGGCACGCCGTAACGGTCCGCCTGCCGCCACACGGTCTCGGACTGGGGCTCCACACCGGCGACACCGTCGAACACGGTGACCGCGCCGTCGAGGACGCGGAGCGAACGCTCCACCTCGACGGTGAAGTCGACGTGACCCGGGGTGTCGATGATGTTGATGGTGTGGTCGACGTCGTCCAGGGGCCAGTGGCAGGTCGTCGCGGCGGACGTGATGGTGATGCCGCGCTCCTGCTCCTGCTCCATCCAGTCCATCGTGGCAGCGCCCTCGTGGACCTCACCGATCTTGTAGCTCACACCGGTGTAGAACAGGATCCGCTCGGTGGTCGTCGTCTTGCCCGCGTCGATGTGGGCCATGATCCCGATGTTGCGGACCCTGGCCAGGTCAAGTGAAGTGGTGGCCATATGGCTCAGTCTTCTCTCGGTCTCGATGTGGGTAGCGACTACCAGCGGTAGTGCGCGAAGGCCTTGTTGGACTCGGCCATCTTGTGGGTGTCCTCGCGGCGCTTCACGGAGGCGCCCAGACCATTGCTGGCGTCCAGGAGCTCGTTCATGAGCCGCTCGGTCATGGTCTTCTCCCGGCGGGCGCGGGAGTAGCCGACGAGCCAGCGCAGCGCGAGGGTGGAGGCGCGGCCGGGCTTGACCTCGACCGGCACCTGGTAGGTGGCGCCACCGACGCGGCGGGACTTGACCTCAAGCGTCGGCTTGATGTTCTCCAGAGCGCGCTTCAGCGTGATGACCGGGTCGTTGCCGGTCTTCTCGCGGAGACCCTCCATGGCGCCGTAGACGATGCGCTCGGCGGTGGAGCGCTTGCCGTTCAGCAGCACCTTGTTGATCAGCGACGTCACCAGAGGAGAACCGTAGACCGGGTCGATGATGACCGGGCGCTTCGGGGCGGGGCCCTTACGAGGCATGCTTACTTCTCCTTCTTGGCGCCGTAGCGGCTGCGGGCCTGCTTGCGGTTCTTGACACCCTGGGTGTCGAGAGAGCCGCGGATGATCTTGTAGCGAACACCCGGCAGGTCCTTCACACGGCCACCACGCACGAGCACGATGGAGTGCTCCTGCAGGTTGTGTCCCTCACCCGGGATGTAAGCGGTGACCTCGATGCCGCTGGTGAGACGCACACGTGCGACCTTACGCAGGGCCGAGTTCGGCTTCTTGGGGGTGGTGGTGAACACACGCGTGCAGACGCCGCGCCGCTGAGGGGATCCCTCGAGCGCGGGCGTCTTGTTCTTCTCGACCTTGTCCTGCCGGCCCTTGCGGACCAGCTGCTGGATCGTAGGCACCGTTTCTCCGGTTTCTGTGTGCCGTCTCGTTAAAGCTAACCTGGGGTTTTGTACGGATTCCCGACCACTTCCCCGACCCACGCGGTCGGGTGTGTCGAAGCTGCGGACTTCCTGCGGGGCAGTCAGGACACAGAATTCGGTGTCGTGGACCGTAACGGTCTCCGGCCCCCGGACGTGAGGCACCCTCCCTGCCGGTGGCAGGGCGAAATGCGCGCACGGGGGCCCAGGGACACCCCAGGCACAAGGTCAGAGCGTACCTACCGCATGGGCTCCGGTCAAAACAAGTCCCCGCGGGCAGTCGAGCGACGGACGGGCGAGTTGATCCGCCCCGCCGCCTCCCCGTCCGGCGGCCCGCCGCCCCGGCCCCGCCGGGCCCGGTGAAAGCCCGTGAAGGGTCCTCCGGTGCCCGGTGCCGGCGCTCAGGCCGCGGCTGCCACCAGTAGCAGGATGAAGAACAGGCCGAACGCTATGGACAGCCAGCCAATGACGATCCCCGCCGTGGCGAAGCCATCACCGCCCTCCCCCGTCCTGCGGATCTCGGCACGCGCCTTGTGGCCCAGGATCACCGCCGGGATGGCCGTCAGACCCCAGGTCATCGGGGAGAGGATCCCGCAGACCAGGGCGCCGGTGGCGCTGCCGTTCGTCCGGGACGGCATGGGCGGCGCGGGCAGGAACGTCTGCGGGACCACCGCGTGCACCGGCGCCGGGAAGCTCTGTGGCACCGGCCCCTGCGGCAGATCCGCGACGATCGCCTGCAACTGGCCGTGCGTCTGCGCCTGGTAGGCCCGCCCGATCCGCTGCTCGTACTCCCCCTGGGAGAGCCGCCCCTCGGCGAAGCCGGCCTTGAGCACGTCCACCGCGCGCTCCCGGTCCGCGTCGGAGGCGCGCATCACCGACATCTGCGGAAGGTGCACGGGCTGAGCCGGCTGCATGTGCTGTGGGGGCTTGCCCCCCTGCCACGGTTCGAATGTCACCGCAGAACCTCCCCGTCTCGCCGCGTCTCCCCCTCATCATCCCCGACGCAGGGCGGAGCCGGGGAGTTCCGGTGGGGCGGTTCTCACCACAGCCCCCGGCAACGCCGCAGGGCGGCCACTCCGCGGGGAGTGGCCGCCCTGGAAGACGCAGACCGGGGCCTACTGGTTGTACGGACCGTAGTCGTAGTCCTCCAGCGGGACCGCCTGGCCGGAGCCGGTGCCGAAGGGCGAGTAGTCGATGTCGTCGTAACCGACGGCCGAGTACATCGCGGCCTTCGCCTCCTCGGTGGGCTCCACCCGGATGTTGCGGTAGCGGGACAGGCCCGTACCGGCCGGGATGAGCTTACCGATGATGACGTTCTCCTTGAGGCCGATCAGGGAGTCCGACTTGGCGTTGATCGCCGCGTCGGTGAGGACCCTGGTCGTCTCCTGGAAGGACGCCGCCGACAGCCAGGACTCGGTGGCGAGCGAGGCCTTGGTGATACCCATCAGCTGCGGACGGCCGGAGGCCGGGTGGCCGCCTTCCTGCACCACACGACGGTTCTCGCCCTCGAAGCGCGTGCGCTCCACGAGCTCGCCCGGCAGCAGCTCCGCGTCGCCGGACTCGATGATCGTCACCCGGCGCAGCATCTGCCGGATGATGATCTCGATGTGCTTGTCGTGGATCGACACACCCTGCGAGTTGTAGACCTTCTGCACCTCGCCGACCAGGTGGACCTGGACGGCACGCTGCCCGAGGATGCGCAGCACGTCGTGCGGGTTGGTGGCACCCACGGTCAGCGGCTGGCCGACCTCGACGTGGTCACCCTCGCCCACCAGCAGACGGGCCCGCTTGGAGATGGCATAGGCCGTCTCGTCGGAACCGTCGTCCGGGGTGACGACGATCTTCTTGGTCTTCTCGGTCTCCTCGATGCGGACCCGGCCGGCCGCCTCGCTGATCGGGGCCACACCCTTGGGGGTACGGGCCTCGAAGAGCTCGACGACACGGGGCAGACCCTGCGTGATGTCGTCACCGGCCACACCACCGGTGTGGAAGGTACGCATCGTCAGCTGGGTGCCGGGCTCACCGATCGACTGGGCCGCGATGATGCCGACGGCCTCGCCGATGTCCACCAGCTTGCCGGTGGCCAGGGAGCGGCCGTAGCAGTAGGCGCAGGTGCCGACCGCCGACTCGCAGGTGAGGACGGAGCGGGTCTTGACCGTCTCCACACCGTGCGCGACGAGCTGGTCGATGAGCACATCGCCCAGGTCGACGTTGGCCGGCGCGATGACCTTGCCGTCCACGACGACGTCCTCGGCGAGCATCCGCGCGTACACGCTGGACTCGACGTCGTCCGCCTTGCGCAGCGTGCCGTCGGTGCCCTTGACCGCGATCCGCAGCTTGAGGCCGCGCTCGGTGCCGCAGTCCTCCTCGCGGATGATGACGTCCTGCGAGACGTCCACCAGACGCCGGGTGAGGTACCCGGAGTCGGCGGTACGGAGGGCGGTGTCCGCGAGACCCTTACGGGCACCGTGCGTGGAGATGAAGTACTCCAGCACGGAGAGACCTTCGCGGAACGACGCCTTGATCGGCCGCGGGATGGTCTCGTTCTTCGCGTTGGACACCAGACCACGCATACCGGCGATCTGACGCATCTGCATCATGTTTCCGCGAGCACCCGAGTCGACCATCATGAAGATGGGGTTCGTCTTCGGGAAGTTCACGTTCATGGCCTCGGCGACCTCGTTCGTCGCCTTGGTCCAGATCGCGATGAGCTCCTGGGTGCGCTCGTCCTTGGTGATCAGGCCGCGCTCGTACTGCTTCTGGACCTTCTCGTCCTGCGCCTCGTACCCCTTGATGATCTCCTTCTTGGCCTCGGGGACCACGATGTCGGAGATCGAGACGGTGACACCGGAGCGGGTGGCCCAGTGGTAGCCGGCCGCCTTCAGGTTGTCGAGGGTCGCCGCGACCGTCACCTTGGGGTAGCGCTCCGCGAGGTCGTTGACGATCTCGGAGACCTGCTTCTTGCCCACGACGTGGTCGACGAACGGGTAGTCCTCGGGCAGCAGCTCGTTGAAGAGCGCCCGGCCCAGGGTGGTGCGGAGCCGGAAGCCGTCGCCGATCTGCCAGTCCTCGCCGCCCTCGGTGGCCTGGTCGGCCGGCGGGGTCCAGCCGCGCGGCGGGACCGTGCCGGCCGGGAAGCGGATGTCGATCTTCGACTGGAGCGAGAGCTCCCCGGCGTCGAAGGCCATGATCGCCTCGGCGGTGGACGCGAACGAGCGCCCCTCGCCCTTGATCTCGCGCTCCTCCGGCTCGGTGGTGAGGAAGAACAGACCCAGCACCATGTCCTGGGTCGGCATCGTCACCGGACGGCCGTCGGCGGGCTTGAGGATGTTGTTCGAGGACAGCATCAGGATGCGCGCCTCGGCCTGCGCCTCCGCGGAGAGCGGCAGGTGGACGGCCATCTGGTCACCGTCGAAGTCCGCGTTGAACGCGGTGCAGACCAGCGGGTGGATCTGGATGGCCTTGCCCTCGACGAGCTGCGGCTCGAAGGCCTGGATGCCGAGGCGGTGCAGCGTCGGCGCACGGTTCAGCAGCACCGGGTGCTCGGCGATGACCTCTTCGAGCACGTCGTACACGACCGTGCGGCCGCGCTCGACCATGCGCTTCGCCGACTTGATGTTCTGCGCGTGGTTGAGGTCCACCAGGCGCTTCATCACGAACGGCTTGAAGAGCTCCAGCGCCATGGCCTTCGGCAGACCGCACTGGTGCAGCTTGAGCTGCGGGCCGACGACGATCACCGAACGGGCCGAGTAGTCGACGCGCTTGCCGAGCAGGTTCTGGCGGAACCGGCCCTGCTTGCCCTTGAGCATGTCGGAGAGCGACTTCAGCGGACGGTTGCCGGGGCCCGTCACCGGGCGGCCGCGGCGGCCGTTGTCGAAGAGCGCGTCGACGGCCTCCTGCAGCATCCGCTTCTCGTTGTTCACGATGATCTCGGGCGCGCCGAGGTCGAGAAGCCGCTTGAGGCGGTTGTTCCGGTTGATCACGCGGCGGTACAGGTCGTTCAGGTCGGAGGTCGCGAAGCGGCCACCGTCCAGCTGCACCATCGGACGCAGGTCCGGCGGGATCACCGGCACGCAGTCCAGCACCATGCCCTTGGGGCTGTTGCGGGTCTGCAGGAAGGCGGAGACGACCTTGAGGCGCTTGAGCGCGCGGGTCTTCTTCTGGCCCTTGCCGGTCCGGATGATCTCGCGGAGGCGCTCGGCCTCCTCGTCGAGGTCGAAGGTCTCCAGGCGCTTCTGCAGCGCCGCGGCACCCATCGAGCCGTCGAAGTAGGTGCCGAAGCGGTCGCGCAGCTCGCGGTAGAGCAGCTCGTCGCCCTCCAGGTCCTGGACCTTGAGGTTCTTGAAGCGGTTCCACACCTCATCGAGACGGTCGATCTCGCGCTGGGCGCGGTCGCGCAGCTGCTTCATCTCGCGCTCGGCGCCCTCGCGCACCTTGCGGCGGACGTCCGCCTTGGCGCCCTCGGCCTCCAGCTCGGCCAGGTCGGTCTCGAGCTTCTTGGCACGGGCCTCGAGGTCGGCGTCACGGCGCTGCTCGACCTGCTGGCGCTCGACGGAGACATGGGCCTCCAGCGAGGGCAGATCGCGGGTGCGACGCTCCTCGTCCACGTACGTAATCATGTACGCGGCGAAGTAGATGACCTTCTCCAGGTCCTTCGGGGCGAGGTCGAGCAGGTAGCCCAGCCGCGACGGAACGCCCTTGAAGTACCAGATGTGGGTGACGGGAGCGGCCAGCTCGATGTGGCCCATCCGCTCACGGCGCACCTTGGCGCGAGTGACCTCGACGCCGCACCGCTCGCAGATGATGCCCTTGAAGCGGACGCGCTTGTACTTTCCGCAGTAGCACTCCCAGTCCCGGGTCGGACCGAAGATCTTCTCGCAGAAGAGTCCGTCCTTTTCGGGCTTGAGGGTGCGGTAGTTGATGGTCTCCGGCTTCTTGACCTCGCCGTGCGACCACTGACGGATGTCGTCAGCGGTGGCCAGGCCGATCCGCAGCTCGTCGAAGAAGTTGACGTCGAGCACTTTGTCGTCAATCCCTCTTTCGGGGTTTGTCGCCGCTGCCGAGGGGGGCGCCTGCCGGCTGCGGCTGTGTCTTCATCGTGGTCTGTACGGTCCGGGCCGGCCGGGCCCGCCGCCCTGGGCAGCGGGTCCCGGCCCGACCGTCAGACCTCTTCGACGCTGCTCGGCTCGCGCCGGGACAGGTCGATTCCGAGCTCCTCCGCGGCGCGGAAGACGTCCTCGTCGGTGTCACGCATCTCGATGGACATGCCGTCCGAGGACAGCACCTCCACGTTGAGGCAGAGCGACTGCATTTCCTTGATGAGCACCTTGAAGGACTCGGGAATGCCGGGCTCGGGGATGTTCTCGCCCTTGACGATGGCCTCGTAGACCTTCACGCGGCCGGTGACGTCGTCGGACTTGATGGTCAGCAGCTCCTGGAGGGCGTAAGCGGCGCCGTACGCCTCCAGCGCCCACACCTCCATCTCACCGAAGCGCTGGCCACCGAACTGGGCCTTACCACCCAGCGGCTGCTGGGTGATCATCGAGTACGGACCGGTCGACCGGGCGTGCAGCTTGTCGTCGACCAGGTGGTGGAGCTTGAGGATGTACATGTACCCGATCGAGATCGGGTCCGGGAACGGCTCGCCGGAGCGGCCGTCGAACAGCCGGGCCTTGCC
The DNA here is from genome assembly GCF_020982505.1 of Streptomyces sp. MNU89. Classification (NCBI taxonomy): domain Bacteria; kingdom Bacillati; phylum Actinomycetota; class Actinomycetes; order Kitasatosporales; family Streptomycetaceae; genus Streptomyces; species Streptomyces sp. MNU89. Next base: position 3,098,385 of record NZ_JAJKLL010000001.1, read on the forward strand.
GGAGCCCTGCACCATGCGGTCACCGTCGCGGTTGGGGATCGTGGCCTCGAAGAGACCGGCGATCTCGTCCTCGCGGGCGCCGTCGAACACCGGGGTGGCGACGTTGGTGCGCGGTGCGACCTCGTCGGCGCCGATGGCCTTGAGGCGCTGCATCCACTCCTCGTCGCCCTCCACCTTCCAGCCCTGGCTGGCGAGCCAGCCGAGGTGGATCTCCAGCACCTGTCCCGGGTTCATCCGGGACGGGACGCCGAGCGGGTTGAGGATGATGTCGACCGGGGTGCCGTCCTCCAGGAACGGCATGTCCTCGACCGGCAGGATCTTGGAGATGACGCCCTTGTTGCCGTGACGGCCGGCGAGCTTGTCACCGTCGGTGATCTTGCGCTTCTGGGCGACGTAGACGCGGACGAGCTGGTTGACGCCGGGCGGCAGCTCGTCGCCCTCCTCGCGGTCGAAGACGCGGACGCCGATGACCTTGCCGGTCTCGCCGTGCGGCACCTTCAGCGAGGTGTCGCGGACCTCGCGCGCCTTCTCACCGAAGATCGCGCGGAGCAGCCGCTCCTCCGGGGTCAGCTCGGTCTCGCCCTTGGGCGTGACCTTGCCGACCAGGATGTCGCCCGCGACGACCTCGGCACCGATACGGATGATGCCGCGCTCGTCGAGGTCGGCGAGGACCTCCTCGGAGACGTTCGGGATGTCCCGGGTGATCTCCTCGGGGCCGAGCTTGGTGTCACGGGCGTCGACCTCGTGCTCCTCGATGTGGATCGAGGAGAGGACGTCGTCCTGCACCAAACGCTGGCTGAGGATGATCGCGTCTTCGTAGTTGTAGCCCTCCCACGGCATGAACGCCACGAGGAGGTTCTTGCCGAGGGCCATCTCGCCCTCTTCGGTGGAGGGGCCGTCGGCGAGGACCTGGCCCTCGACCACGCGGGCGCCCTCGTCCACGACGACCTTCTGGTTGAAGGAGGTGCCCTGGTTGGAGCGGGAGAACTTCGCCACCCGGTAGGTGGTGTAGGTGCCGTCGTCGTTGGCGACGGTGATGTAGTCCGCGGAGACCTCCTGGACCACACCGTCCTTCTCGGCCTTGATCACGTCACCGGCGTCGACCGCGCAGCGGTACTCCATGCCGGTGCCGACCAGCGGGGCCTCCGCCTTCAGCAGCGGCACGGCCTGACGCATCATGTTGGAGCCCATGAGCGCGCGGTTGGCGTCGTCGTGCTCGAGGAACGGGATCATGGCGGTCGCGACCGACACCATCTGGCGCGGCGAGACGTCCATGTAGTCGACCTCGGTCCCGGGGACGTAGTCGACCTCACCACCGCGGCGGCGGACCAGGACCCGGCCCTCGGCGAAGTGGAAGTCGTCCGTCAGCGGGGCGTTGGCCTGCGCGATGACGAAGCGGTCCTCCTCGTCGGCCGTGAGGTAGTCCACGCTGTCGGTGACGATGCCCTCGGTGACCCGGCGGTACGGGGTCTCGACGAAGCCGAACGCGTTGACCCGGCCGTACGAGGCGAGCGAGCCGATCAGACCGATGTTCGGGCCCTCGGGCGTCTCGATCGGGCACATGCGGCCGTAGTGCGAGGGGTGGACGTCACGGACCTCGAAGCCGGCCCGCTCACGGCTCAGACCGCCCGGGCCCAGCGCCGACAGGCGGCGCTTGTGGGTCAGCCCCGAGATGGGGTTGGTCTGGTCCATGAACTGGGAGAGCTGGCTGGTGCCGAAGAACTCCTTGATGGAGGCGACGACCGGCCGGATGTTGATCAGGGTCTGCGGCGTGATCGCCTCGACGTCCTGGGTGGTCATCCGCTCGCGGACGACGCGCTCCATCCGGGCCAGGCCGGTGCGCACCTGGTTCTGGATGAGCTCGCCGACGTTGCGCAGGCGGCGGTTGCCGAAGTGGTCGATGTCGTCGGTCTCGACGACGATCTCCTGGCCCTCGGCGCTGACCGTCTCGGTCTCGCCCGCGTGCAGCTTCACCAGGTACTTGATGGTGGCGATGATGTCGGCGGTGGTGAGCACGCCGGCGTCCAGCGGCTCGTCCCCGCCGAGCTTCTTGTTCACCTTGTAGCGGCCGACCTTCGCGAGGTCGTAGCGCTTCGGGTTGAAGTAGAGGTTCTCCAGCAGGGTCTGGGCCGCCTCGCGCGTGGGGGGCTCGCCCGGACGCAGCTTGCGGTAGATGTCGAGCAGCGCGTCGTCCTGCCCCTGGGTGTGGTCCTTCTCCAGGGTGGCGCGCATGGACTCGTACTCGCCGAACTCCTCCAGGATCTGCTCGGTGGTCCAGCCGAGCGCCTTGAGCAGGACGGTGACGGACTGCTTGCGCTTGCGGTCGATGCGGACACCGACCATGTCACGCTTGTCGATCTCCATCTCCAGCCAGGCACCCCGGGAAGGGATGATCTTGGCGGAGAAGATGTCCTTGTCGGAGGTCTTGTCGATCGAGCTGTCGAAGTAGACGCCCGGCGAGCGGACCAGCTGCGAGACGACGACACGCTCGGTGCCGTTGATGCAGAAGGTGCCCTTGTCGGTCATGAGCGGGAAGTCGCCCATGAAGACCGTCTGGGACTTGATCTCACCGGTCTCGTTGTTCGTGAACTCGGCGGTGACGAAGAGCGGCGCGGCGTACGTGAAGTCGCGCTCCTTGCACTCCTCGAGGGAGTTCTTCGGCGGCTCGAAGCGGTGGTCGCGGAAGGTCAGCGACATCGACCCGGAGAAGTCCTCGATCGGGGAGATCTCTTCGAAGATCTCCTCCAGACCGGACTTCGTGGGGACGTCCTGCCCACTCTCCAGGGCCGACTCGACCCGGGCCTTCCAAGCGGCGTTGCCGAGCAGCCAGTCGAAGCTCTCGGTTTGCAGCGCAAGGAGATTGGGAACCTCGAGAGGCTCCTTGATCTTTGCAAAGGAGATGCGCAGCGGGGCGGTGCTGGCGCCGTTGTTCGTATTGGCGGTCGAGGCGTTGCGCGAGGCGGCCAAGAGGGGGTCCTTCCGAGGGCTCGGACTCACTACGCGCGTACCGGCCCCGTTCCGTGCGCGGAGAAGACGTCCCAGGTCAGATCCCTGGTCCGGGGAGTCTTCAGCAGCTTTCGAGAACGGGTCATGCCCCTGGTGACGGGCAGAGGGCAGCTAACAGGCAGCGCAAAGGGTCAGTGTAGCCACAAGGCACACTGATGTCCAGAGCAGATTTCCGGAGACCGGCGCAGTACCACTCTCTCCCTCCGGGAAGTGACGGCCGCCCCCTCGGAAAAGGGGCCGCACTTCGTTGTTCCTCACGCTGTCCAACGCCTGCGGCAAGGTTTCCCACTTCGTACGCGATCCATGCATCGAACCCGGGATCGATGTCGCGGCGCGTGGAGAGAATCGCGTGCCTCGGTGCCATACGTCAAGGCCCCCGCCCCGCGGAGACCGTTGCGGAGGCACCGCCGGAGCAGCGGTGATCACCATACCCGCAGGACCCGGCAGGGCAAGGACGCCCGCCACACCGGCGCCGGAGAACGCCCGAGGGCGGCCACCCGTGCGGGTGGCCGCCCTCGTGTACGGACCCGGAGCGGACGGCCTCTCACAAGGCGTCCGCTTCAGGCCGCAGGGGTCACTTGACCTCGACGGAGGCGCCGGCGCCCTTGAGGGACTCGGCGGCCTTGTCGGCCTGCTCCTTGCTGACCTTCTCGAGGACGGGCTTCGGAGCACCGTCGACGAGGTCCTTGGCCTCCTTCAGACCCAGCGAGGTCAGCTCGCGCACGACCTTGATGACCTGGATCTTCTTGTCGCCGGCGCCGGTGAGGACGACGTCGAACTCGTCCTTCTCCTCGGGGGCCTCGGCGGCGGCACCGGCGGCGGCACCGCCGGCAGCGGCGACGGCGACCGGGGCGGCGGCCTCGACGTCGAACTTCTCCTCGAAGGCCTTCACGAACTCGGAGAGCTCGATGAGGGTCATCTCGCTGAACTGCTCGAGCAGGTCTTCCTGGGACAGCTTCGCCATGATGGCGTCCTTCCACTCATTCGGCAGGTGCCGGATCTACATTTCGGCGGGCGTGCGCCTGGCGGCGTTACTTCACGGGCCCGCTGCGACCGCGTCCTCTTACTCGGCGGACTCGGCCTCGGCGGGAGCCGGCGTACCGGCACCGCCCTGCTCGACCTTGCTGCGAAGGGCGTCCGCGGTGCGGACGAACTTCGAGAGCGGGGCCTGGAAGGTCGCCGCGGCCTTGGCCATGGACGCCTTCATGCCACCGGCCAGCTTGGCGAGCAGCACCTCGCGGGACTCGAGGTCCGCAAGCTTCTTGAACTCGTCGGCGGACAGCGCCTTGCCGTCAAGGACACCGCCCTTGATGACGAGACTGGGGTTGTCCTTGGCGAAGTCACGGAGACCCTTCGCCGCCGCGACCGGGTCACCGGTCACGAAGGCCACGGCCGACGAACCCGCGAACAGGTCGTCGATCGTCGTGATCCCGGCTTCGTTAGCCGCGATCTTGGTCAGCGTGTTCTTCACCACACGGTACTGAGCGTTCTCACCGAGCGAACGGCGCAGCTCCTTGAGCTGAGCCACGGTGAGACCGGTGTACGCGGTCACAACGGCCGCGTTGGAGTTCTGGAACTTGTCCTTCATCTCCTCGACGGCATCGACCTTGTCGGGCCTCGCCATGAGCCTCGGCCTCCTTCCGGGTGATGATCCTCGACTGACCTCACGATCAGCCGCACACGTCGCCGGACCGCCCGCATCGGGCACGCGAAGAAGGGGGCTCAACAAAAACGAAACGCCCCGGTGCAGGCGCACGGGGCGTGACTCGACCACGAAAGCCCATCGGGCTCCGGGGGAGTCTCTCCTCATTCACCTGCACGGGCCGTCCGCGGAAGCGGATCCTTCGGCCACCGCACACTCGGGAGCGCACGGCAACGACCAGCGGTCTTTGGCTACGGGAGTAGCGTACGCGGACGGCACGCGTCCAGGCAAATCGGAACGTCACCGGCTCCCGTGCCGGCACCGGACGGGCGGTTCGCGGCGGCGCACGGGCCGGGCCCCGCGCCTCCGAAGAGGTGCGGGGCCCGGTCGCTCACAGCGCGTCGCTGCCACCGTCGGTCAGACGGCGGCCTCCTCCTCCAGGAGGTTGCGGGTGCGGTTGGAGTCCAGCTGGATGCCGGGGCCCATCGTGGTGCTCAGGGTGGCCTTCTTGATGTAGCGGCCCTTGGCGGCGGACGGCTTGAGGCGGTTGATCTCCTCCAGCGCGGCGCCGTAGTTCTCCACGAGCTGCTTCTCGTCGAAGGAGAGCTTGCCGATGATGAAGTGGAGGTTCGCGTGCTTGTCGACACGGAACTCGATCTTGCCGCCCTTGATCTCCGTCACGGCCTTGGCCACGTCCGGGGTCACGGTGCCGGTCTTCGGGTTCGGCATCAGGCCACGGGGACCGAGCACGCGGCCCAGGCGGCCGACCTTGCCCATGAGATCCGGGGTGGCGACGACGGCGTCGAAGTCCAGACGGCCCTTGGAGACCTCGTCGATCAGTTCGTCGGAGCCGACGATGTCGGCGCCCGCGGCTTCCGCGGCCGCTGCACGCTCACCGGTCGCGAAGACCAGGACCCGGGCGGTCTTGCCGGTGCCGTGCGGCAGGTTCACGGTGCCGCGCACCATCTGGTCGGCCTTGCGCGGGTCGACACCCAGGCGCATGGCGACCTCGACGGTCGCGTCGAACTTGGTGGGAGAGGTCTCCTTGGCCAGACGGACGGCCTCGAGCGGGGCGTAGAGCTTGCCCGCCTCGATCTTGGCGTCCGCAGCGCGGAGGGACTTGCTGCGCTTCACTGCTGCTCCTCGGGTTCTTGGGAGTCGTGGTGCGGGCCGCGCCGGCCCTTCCACGGTGACGGTGCGAGGGGGCCCTCGACCGGGACGGGCGTCAGCCCTCGACCGTGACGCCCATGGAACGGGCGGTGCCGGCGATGATCTTCTCGGCGGCGTCCAGGTCGTTGGCGTTGAGGTCGGGCATCTTGGTGGTGGCGATCTCGCGCACCTGGTCGCGGGTGATCTTGGCGACCTTCTTGACGTGCGGCTCGCCGGAGCCCTTGTCCACGCCCGCGGCCTTGAGGATCAGCTTCGCGGCCGGCGGGGTCTTCGTCACGAAGGTGAAGGAGCGGTCCTCGTAGACCGTGATCTCCACCGGCACGACCATCCCGCGCTGCGACTCGGTCGCGGCGTTGTAGGCCTTGCAGAACTCCATGATGTTGACGCCGTGCTGGCCCAGCGCGGGGCCGACCGGCGGGGCCGGGTTGGCGGCGCCGGCCTGGATCTGGAGCTTGATCAGCCCCGTGACCTTCTTCTTCTTGGGAGGCATTGCTCTCTCCGGGTCCTAGTGAGAGGTTTCCGCCCCGGTCCGGTCATCCGGACGGAGGCATACCGCACCACGATAACGGGTATGACAGTGCGGCCAAAAACCGAGCAGGTCAGACGGTTCTCCGTGATCCCGCGTGCGGGATGTCCGGAGAGCCGTCCGACCTGTTCGGAAGCTGCCGGGCGCGGCCCCGGGGGGCCGGCTGCCTAGTTCTTCTGGATCTGGTCGAAGCTCAGCTCGACCGGGGTCTCCCGGCCGAAGATCTCGACCAGGCCCTTGACCTTCTTGGAGTCGGCGTTGATCTCGTTGATGGTGGCCTGGAGGGTGGCGAACGGGCCGTCGGTGACGGTGACCGAGTCGCCGACCTCGAAGTCCAGCACCTGGACCTCGACCTTGCGGCTGGGCACCGGGACGCCGGCTTCCTCGGCCGCGGCCTTGGCGGCCTTCTCCTCGGCCTCCGGGGCGAGCATCTTGACGATCTCGTCGAGCGTCAGCGGGTAGGGGTCGTAGGCGTTGCCCACGAAGCCCGTGACGCCGGGGGTGTTCCGGACGACGCCCCAGGACTCGTTCGTCAGATCCATGCGCACCAGCACATAGCCGGGGAGCTTGTTCTGGCGGACGTTCTTCCGCTCCCCGTTCTTGATCTGGACGATCTCTTCCTCGGGGACCTCGGCCTGGTAGATGAACTCCTCGACGTTGAGCGAGACGGCGCGCTGCTCCAGGTTGGCCTTCACGCGCTTCTCGTAGCCCGCGTAGGTGTGGATCACGTACCACTCGCCGGGGAGGGCGCGCAGCTCACGGCGGAGCTCCTCAACCGGGTCGGCCTGGGGCTCCTCGGCAGCGGCGGGCTCGGCGGAGGTCTCGTCCTCCGCGCCCTCCGCTTCGGCGGGCTCGGGGGACTCCGCGGGCCCAGCCGGCTCGGCGGGCTCCTCCGCGGCGGCGGGCTCCGGGGTCTCCCCGGCCTCCGCGGCCGGTGCGGTGTCCTCGGTGCCGTCGCCGACCGTGTCCGGTGCAGCCTGGGCCGCCTCGGCCGTCGCCGCAGCCTCTTCGCCCTGGTCGGGCTCGATGGCGTCGTTCAGGTTCGGGTCAGACACGGTGGCTGCTTCTTCCTGGCTTCAAGGGGTTGAACATGCGTCGTGGGGCGCCGAGAGCGACGCCGACGCGGGATCAGCCGAAGACGTACTTGACGGCTTCGGCGAATCCAAAGTCAATCACAGTCACCAGGGCAATCATGATGACGACGAAGATGATCACCACGGTGGTGTAGGTCGTGAGCTGGTTGCGGGTCGGCCAGACGACCTTCCGCAGCTCGGCCACGATCTGCCGGTAGAAGAGCGCGAGCCGGCCCAGCGGGCCCTTCTTGCCGCGCTTGCCGCCGCGCCGGACCTTCTTCTGCTCGTCCGTCTCGCCGTCGGACCGACCGCTCTCAGGCGTGTCGATGGAGCCCAGGGCGTCCGTCACTCGTCCTCACCTGAATCCGGGTCGTGGCCGTGCCGCGCCCGGTGGAGCCGCACGGCGGTGCGTTGTCGTACGTACCTGCGCACACATCCTGGCGAAGATGCGTGTAGCAGGGCCGGAGGGACTTGAACCCCCAACCGCTGGTTTTGGAGACCAGTGCTCTACCAATTGAGCTACGACCCTTTGTCCCCCTCAACCTACCGCATCCGGGGCAACCCATGGAGTGGGCGTGACCGGAGCGGCCGTGAGGGCCAACGCCCAGTGAGTGTACGTGTTCTGCGGCCGGGCGTCGAACAGGTACCGGTTCCGGCGGCCACGGGGGATCGGCCGGGCCCTTCCCCCCGGCGGCCGCGCTCCGCTTCCCGTCACCCTCGCCCCCGGCGGGGTCCGGTCCGGAACAATGCCGCCCATGAATACTGCTGCCACTCCTCCCACACCGCCCGGGACCGGCCGGCGGGTGTCCGCCCGTATCGCCGCGATCTCCGAATCCGCGACCCTCTCGGTCGACGCCAGGGCCAAGGCTCTCCGGGCGGCGGGGCGGCCGGTGATCGGCTTCGGTGCCGGCGAGCCCGACTTCCCGACGCCCGGCTACATCACCGAGGCGGCGGCCGAGGCCTGCCGGGACCCCCGGTACCACCGCTACACCCCGGCCGGCGGCCTCCCCGAGCTGAGGGCCGCCATCGCCGGGAAGACCCGGCGCGATTCCGGCTACGAGGTCGACGCCTCCCAGGTGCTCGTCACCAACGGCGGCAAGCAGGCGATCCACGAGGCGTTCGCGGCGCTGCTCGATCCGGGCGACGAGGTCATCGTCCCCGCTCCGTACTGGACCACCTATCCGGAGTCGATCCGGCTGGCCGGCGGGGTGCCGGTGCCGGTCGTCGCCGACGAGACCAGCGGCTACCGGGTCTCCGTGGAGCAGCTGGAGGCGGCGCGCACCGAGAACACCAGGATGCTGGTGTTCGTCTCGCCCTCGAACCCGACCGGAGCCGTCCACAGCCGGGCCGAGGTGGAGGCCATCGGCCGCTGGGCGGCCGGACACGGCCTGTGGGTGATGGCGGACGAAATCTACGAGCACCTCGTGTATGGGGACGCGGAGTTCACCTCGATGCCCGTGGTGGTGCCGGAGCTGCGGGACAGGTGCGTGGTCGTGAACGGCGTGGCCAAGACGTACGCCATGACCGGCTGGCGCGTCGGCTGGGTCGTCGGCCCGCGGGACGTGATCAGGGCGGCGGCCAACCTGCAGTCGCACGCGACGTCCAACGTGTCGAATGTGGCGCAGGTGGCGGCCCTCGCGGCGGTCTCCGGTGACCTGGAGGCCGTCGCGGCCATGCGGGAGGCCTTCGACCGGCGGCGGCGGACGATCGTGCGGATGCTGAACGAGATCGACGGGGTGGAGTGCCCGGAGCCGGAGGGCGCCTTCTACGCGTACCCCTCGGTCAAGGCGCTGCTCGGGCGCGAGCTGCGGGGGAAGCGGCCGAAGACCTCCGCCGAACTGGCCGAGCTGATCCTGGACGAGGCGGAGGTGGCCGTCGTCCCGGGCGAGGCCTTCGGGACCCCGGGCTATCTGCGGCTGTCCTACGCGCTGGGGGACGAGGACCTGGCCGAGGGGGTCTCGCGCCTGCAGAGCCTGCTGGGCGAGGCGCGGGCGTAGCGGGGCGGAACGAGGCGGAATGGGCCGGGCGGTCCGGGAGGCGAGAACGTCCGGGGAGGGGGATTCCGAATCCTCTACCGTGGTGGGCGGGTCATACGGCAGGATTTTGGAATGTCGCCGTACCACCACGGGAATCCCCCGCTCCCCCGCACCGCCGCGCGTGATGTCCGGCTGCTGCCGAAGGCTCATCTGCATCTGCACTTCACCGGGTCGATGCGGCCCACCACGCTGCTGGAACTCGCCGACAAGCACGGCGTGCACCTGCCGGAGGCGCTGAGCGGCGGCGAGCCGCCGAAGCTGCGGGCGACGGACGAGCGGGGCTGGTTCCGGTTCCAGCGGCTCTACGACATCGCCCGGTCGTGCCTGCGGACCGCCGAGGACATCCAGCGGCTGGTGCGCGAAGCCGCGCAGGAGGACGCGCGGGACGGCTCCGGCTGGCTGGAGATCCAGGTCGACCCGACCTCGTACGCGCCCCGGCTCGGCGGGCTCATCCCCACCATGGAGATCATCCTGGACGCGGTGGACGCCGCGTCGCGGGAGACGGGGGTCGGGATGCGGGTGCTCGTCGCGGCGAACCGGGTGAAGCATCCGCTGGACGCGCGCACCCTGGCGCGGCTGGCGGTGCGGTACGCGGACCGCGGGGTGATCGGTTTCGGGCTGTCGAACGACGAGCGGCGCGGATTCGCCCGGGACTTCGACCGGGCGTTCGCCATCGCCCGGGCCGGCGGGCTGATCGCCGCCCCGCACGGGGGTGAACTGTCGGGGCCCGGCAGCGTACGGGACTGCCTGGACGATCTGCGCGCCGACCGGGTGGGGCACGGGGTGCGGGCCGCGGAGGACCCGCGGCTGCTGGAACGGCTGGCCGAACGGGGGGTGGCCTGCGAGGTCTGCCCGGCGTCCAATGTGGCGCTCGGTGTCTACGAGAAGGCGGAGGACGTGCCGCTGCGGACGTTGTTCGACGCGGGGGTGCCGGTGGCGCTGGGCGCCGACGACCCGCTGCTGTTCGGGTCGCGGCTGGCGGACCAGTACGCGCTGGTGCGGTCCGTGCTGGGGTTCAGCGATGCCGAACTGGCCGAGCTGGCACGACAGTCGGTGCGGGCTTCGCAGGCGCCGGAGGATGTGCGCAAGCAGATGCTGAGCGGCATCGACGACTGGCTGGCGGCGGAGTAGCCGGGGCGGTGTTCCCCGCCGGGTCGCGGTGGCCGGCCCGTGCGGGCTCGGGCCGGCGTACGGTGCCCGGCCCGCCGGGGGGGAGGCGTCCTGGTGCGCCGTGGGCCGGCCGGCGGGTGTTGGCTGCCGGGCGTCGCGGCGGCTTGCGCGTGCCGCGCCCGGTGGCGCGCGGGTGTTCTAGAGGCTGACGCCCACCGTCACCGGCTCGTTGACGAGGGTCACCCCGAAGGCCTCGCGCACACCGTCGCGGACCTCCCGGGCCAGGGCGAGCAGGTCCTCGGTCGTGGCCTCGCCGCGGTTGGTGAGCGCCAGGGTGTGCTTGCCGGAGATGCGGGCCGGGCCGGTGCCGTAGCCCTTGGTGAAGCCGGCCTTGTCGATGAGCCAGGCGGCGGAGGTCTTCATCCGCCCGTCGCCCGCCGGGTACGCGGGCGGCTCGGTGCCGGGGCCGAGGCGTTCGGCGACGCGGGCCAGGAAGGCGGCGTGCTCGTCGGCGTCCAGGACGGGGTTGGTGAAGAAGGACCCCGCGGACCAGGTGTCGTGGTCCCCCGGGTCCAGCACCATGCCCTTGCCGGCCCGGAGTGCGAGGACGGTCTCGCGTGCGGCGGAGGCGGCGACGCGCTGGCCCGGCTCGACGCCCAGGGCGCGGGCCGTCTCGGCGTACTTCAGGGGCGCCGACAAACCGCCGGCGTCCTCCAGTTCGAAGCGGACGCGCAGGACGACATGGCGGTCCGGGTCGGACTTGAAGCGGCTGTGGCGGTAGGAGAAGCCGCAGTCCGCGTTGGGGACGGTGACCGTCTCGCCGGACACCCGGTCGTACGCCACCACCTCGGTGATGGTGGTGGCGACCTCCTGGCCGTACGCGCCGACGTTCTGGATCGGCGTCGCGCCGGCGGAGCCGGGGATGCCGGCCAGGCACTCGACGCCCGCCAGGCCCGCTTCGACGGTCCGGGCCACGGCCTCGGACCAGTTCTCGCCGGCGGCCAGTTCGAGGCGGGTGCCGGCGAGGTCGAAGCCACGGGTCGCGATCCGCAGGACCGTGCCGTCGAACCCCTTGTCGGAGATGACGAGGTTGCTGCCGCCGCCGATGAGGAGCAGCGGGGTGCCGGCGGCGTCGGCTTCGCGGACGGCCTCGACGACCTCCTCGTCCGTCACCGCGGTGACCAGGCGGTTGGCCGGGCCGCCGAGGCGGAAGGTGGTGAGCGGGGCCAGCGGGGCGTCGTGGAGTACCTGCACGGGCCCAGCGTACGGGGCCGCCTCCGGCGGTGGTGTGTCCGCCCTGCTGCCCCGGGTGCCTCCGGCTCGGGGTGCGCTTCTGTGGCGGTGCGGCTCCGCTTTCCGCGCTTCGCTCGGGTGTTCTCCCTCCCGCCCACCCATGTCTCCGGTGCGGAGAAGCGAGTGGGCGGGTGCGGTGCTCCGAGCCGGTGGCGGTGGGCCAGGAGCCCGTCCGTCGCCCGCCCCGCTCGGGTCAGCTGAGCTGGACCACCGCCCGGGACATGCCCAGGACCTTCTCGCCCGTGCTCGTCGCGGTCAGGTCGATCCGGACCCTGCGGGTGTCCTCGCCCAGCTTCGCCGCGACCTTCGCCGAGACCTCGATCACGGCGCCCTTGTCGTCGTCCGGGACCACCACCGGCTTGGTGAAGCGCACCCCGTACTCGACCACCGCCGCCGGGTCACCCGCCCAGTCGGTGACGACGCGGACCGCCTCGGCCATGGTGAACATGCCGTGCGCGATGACGTCCTCCAGGCCGACGCTCTTCGCGAAGCGCTCGTTCCAGTGGATCGGGTTGAAGTCGCCGGACGCGCCCGCGTAGCGCACGAGGTCGGCACGGGTGACCGGGAAGCTCCGGGAGGGCAGCTCCGTGCCGGGCTCGACGTCGTCGTAGGAGATGACGGCCGCCATGTCAGTTCTCCTCCGGTGCGCGCGACACGATCTTGGTGTGGGCGGTGACGACGTGTTCACCGGCGGCGTCGTGCACGTCACCGCGGATGTCGACGATGTCGTTCCCCGCGAGGGTCTTGACCTCGTCGATGGTGGTGGTGACGGAGAGCCGGTCGCCGGCGCGCACGGGGCGGCTGTAGACGAACCGCTGGTCGCGGTGGACCACCCGGCTGTAGTCGAGGCCGAGCTGCGGGTCGTCGACCACCTGTCCGGCCGCCCGGTACGTGAGCGAGAACACGAAGGTCGGCGGGGCGATCACATCCGGGTGGCCGAGCGCCCTGGCCGCGTCCGGCTCGGTGTAGGCCGGGTTCGGGTCGCCGATGGCCTCGGCGAACTCGCGGATCTTCTCGCGTCCGACTTCGTACGGCGCGGTGGGCGGGTACGCCCGGCCGACGAAGGACTGGTCGAGCGCCATCTGCTCGGCACCTCCTGCTCGGGGCTGATGCTGATCGGTCTACCAGACCGGTCCCGGGTGACCGGCCCGGCCGCCTGGTGGACCCGGTGGTTCCGGTGGTCCCGGCAACGCCATGAGGCCGCCCCCGGGTGGGGACGGCCTCATGGACGAGCCTGTTGTTATCGCGTCTCGCGGTGCGCGGTGTGCGCGTTGCAGCGCGGGCAGTGCTTCTTCATCTCCAGTCGGTCCGGGTTGTTACGCCGGTTCTTCTTGGTGATGTAGTTCCGCTCCTTGCACTCCACGCAGGCCAGCGTGATCTTCGGGCGGACGTCGGTGGCAGCCACGTGAGTGCTCCTTGGACGAACAGTGGATGAACGCAGAAAGAGTAGCCGATCGAAGGACTTAGCCTGCAATCGGCTACTGTTCGTAGCGGTGACCGGACTTGAACCGGTGACACAGCGATTATGAGCCGCTTGCTCTACCGACTGAGCTACACCGCTTCGATGTCGGACAACCCGCCCGTCGGACGGATTGTTCCCACACCAGAGCCCCAATACGGAATCGAACCGTAGACCTTCTCCTTACCATGGAGACGCTCTGCCGACTGAGCTATTGGGGCGAGCGATGAAGACATTACACGCTGAACGGCCGAAGGTGAAATCCGTATCGGCCCTCGCCCGGCCCGCCGCTCACCGCCCGGCACTCCCCTCCCACGCGTGCCCGCGACCCCGCCGGTACGACTATTGCGCTCCTGCTCGTGACCGCCGTGGAGGCGGCCTAGGCTCGGTTCACGCTTCGTGATCTTTCCCCCGGAACCCGGAACGGAACCGCCCGCAGAAGCCCGCAGGAGCGCGATGCCCGACAGCAGCCGACCGCAGCCCTCCGGCAGCGAGAGCGCTCCGGAGCCGTCCGCGCTCGTCCTGTCCGGCGCCCGGCTCCCCGACGGCCGGAACGTGGACGTCCGGATCAGCGGCGGACGCATCGAGGCGGTCGGCACGGCCGGCAGCCTCACCCGGTCCGCCCCGGCGGGAGAGCGCGCCGGGGGCCGCGCGGGCGAGCCCGCCCGGATCGACCTCAGCGGCTATCTCCTGCTCCCGGCGCCGGCCGAACCGCACGCCCACACCGACACCGCACTCACCGCCGGCGGGGACGGCCCCGCCCCGTACGGCGCCGACGACGTGCAGCGCCGCACCATCGAGGCCGCGCTGCTCCATCTCGGTCACGGCGCCACCGCCCTCCGGGCGCACATCCGCGTCGGCGGGGTGCACGGGCTGCGCGCACTGGAGGGGGCGCTCCAGGCACGGCGGGCGCTCACCGGGCTGACCGAACTGACGACCGTCGCCGTGCCGCGGGTGCTGACCGGGGCCGCGGGCGCGGACGGACTGGCGATGCTGCGGGACGCGGTCAAGATGGGCGCGACGGTCGTCGGCGGCTGTCCGGATCTCGACCCGGACCCCTCCGGCTACGTCGAGGCCGTGCTGGGGGTGGCGGCGGAGCACGGGTGCCCCGTGGACCTGCACACGGAGGGTGACGACCCGGCCCGGCTGGCGCGGCTGGCGGCGATGGCCGGCGGGCTGCGGCCCGGGGTGTCCATCGGACCGTGCGCGGGGCTCTCCCTGCTTCCCCGGCCGGACGCGCGCCGGGCCGCCGACCGGCTCGCGGCCGCGGGCGTCTCCGTCGTCCTGCTGCCGCAGGGCGACTGCGCGGCCATGGAGTGCGACGGAGCGGTGCGCCCGGGACCGCCGGCGCCCGCGGCCGCTCCGGTGCGGCTGCTGCGGGCGGCGGGGTGCGGGTGGCCGCGGGCAGCGGGGCACTGCGGGACGCGGCCAATCCGGTGGGGCGCGGCGATCCGCTGGAGGCCGCGTATCTGCTGGCCGCACAGGGCGGGGAGAGCCCCGAGGCGGCGTACGCGGCGGTCAGCGACCGGGCCCGGGCCGTGATGGGGCTGCGGCCGGTGCGGCTGGAGGCCGGCTTCCCGGCGGAGCTGCTGGCGGTGCGCGGGGAGAGCGTGGCCGGGGCGCTGTCGCTGGCGTACAGCCGGATCGTGGTGCACGGGGGGCGGATCGTGGCGCGTACCAGCGCGGTGCGCGAGTACTGCGACTCGGAGACGGTGGCCGCGCTCGACCTGCCCCGGCAGGCGCGGCAGGGACCGGGGGGCGAAGTCCCCTAGGCGGTGGCTCTGTTGACGTGGCGGGGGCGGGCCCTCGGGTATGACGGGGGTTCAGGCCGGCGCAAGGTATGGCCAGCGCGCCCTCTGTCTGCGGCTCGTGCCCTCGGCGTACGGTCGGGACCATGCGCATTGTCATCGCTGGAGGACACGGTCAGATCGCGCTGCGGCTGGAGCGGTTGCTCGCCGGGCGCGGTGACGAGGTCGCGGGCCTCATCCGCAACCGCGCGCAGGGCGACGACCTGCGGGAAGCGGGAGCCGAACCCGTGCTGTGCGACCTGGAGTCGGCCATCACCGAGGAGGTCGCGGCCCACCTGCAGGGCGCCGACGCGGCCGTTTTCGCGGCCGGCGCCGGACCGGGCAGCGGCGTCGCCCGGAAGGAGACCGTGGACCGGGCGGCCGCGGAGCTCTTCGCCGAGGCGGCCGAGCGGGCCGGGGTGCGGCGCTTTCTCGTCGTCTCGTCGATGGGCGCCGACAGCGAGCCGCCGCCGGACACCGACCCGGTCTTCGCCGCCTATCTGCGGGCCAAGGGCGCGGCGGACGCGGCCGTGCGGGCGCGTACCGAGCTGGACTGGACGATCCTGCGGCCCGGCCGGCTCACCGACGATCCCGGGACGGGGCTGGTCACACTCGCCGAGCGCACCGGGCGGGACGCGGTGCCGCGGGACGACGTGGCGGCGGTGCTGGCCGCGCTGCTGGACGAGCCGGGCACCATCGGCAGGACGCTGGAACTGATCAGCGGTTTGGTACCGGTGGCGGAGGCGGTGAAGGCCGCCGCGTCGGACTGAACGAGACGGGGGAAGGCCCGGGGAAGGGATGCGAACCACGGCACGGAGAAGGCCCCCGGTCCGCGTACTCGCGGACCGGGGGCCTTCTCGGTTCCTGTGGCGGCGCCAGGATTCGAACCTGGGAAGGCTGAGCCGGCAGATTTACAGTCTGCTCCCTTTGGCCGCTCGGGCACACCGCCTAGGAGGTGTCGCCGCCGTCCCGCTCGGTGGCGGTGCTCGGTGGCAACGTCGTCAACCATACCCGATGAACCGGGGTGGTCCGCCACCCTGTTGATCGCGGTTGGATCATGGATCGGATGGCTAGGCTGGGCGCTGCGGACCGGGATGGTTCCGCGGTACCGGATGATCTAGGGATGAGGAGCCAACTCACGATGGCCGACTCCAGTTTCGACATCGTCTCGAAGGTCGAGCGGCAGGAGGTCGACAACGCTCTCAACCAGGCCTCCAAGGAGATCTCGCAGCGCTACGACTTCAGGAACGTCGGCGCGTCGATCGAGTGGTCGGGCGAGAAGATCCTGATGCAGGCGAACTCGGAGGACCGGGTCAAGGCGATCCTGGACGTCTTCCAGTCCAAGCTGGTCAAGCGCGGGATCTCGCTCAAGGCGCTGGACGCCGGGGAGCCGCAGCTCTCCGGCAAGGAGTACAAGATCTTCGCGACCATCCAGGAGGGCATCTCCCAGGAGAACGCGAAGAAGGTCGCGAAGATGATCCGCGACGAGGGCCCCAAGGGCGTCAAGGCGCAGGTGCAGGGCGACGAGCTGCGGGTGTCGTCCAAGAGCCGGGACGACCTGCAGGCGGTACAGCAGCTCGTCAAGGGCGCGGACCTGGACTTCGCGGTGCAGTTCGTGAACTACCGGTGAGCCCCGTGGCCTGAGGTCCGCGTCCGCGCGGTCGGCTGCGACACAGCGAGGGCAGTACGTCGGAATCGCCGTCCGACGCACTGCCCTCGTTGTGTGCCCGGGTGACGTAGGTCCGGGCCGTGACGAGCTTCCGTTCGCGTTCCGGCGCTCGCGGGTCGTGGACGGCGGGCACGCCGGGGGTCAGCCGGCGGCGAGTTCCGCGGGTGGGGTGGCGGTCAGGGTGCGGGCGACGGCCAGGGCGCGGGCCGGGTTGCCGCCGGAGGCCCGGTGCACCGCGTCGGTCAGCCGGCGCGGCAGCCGGTGGCGGGCGAGGAGTTCGGCGGTCGAGGCGGGGTCGAGCGGCGGCACGGGGATGGTGTCCCGGGAGGTGGCGCCGCAGAGGGCGTGGGCGACGGGTTCACGCGGGTCGCCGGGCGTGGTGCGTTCGGCGATCAGCAGGCGCAGCTCCGCCGGTACGGTCCCGGCGCCCGGGTGCAGGACGGAGCGGAGCAGGAGCACGCTCTCCTCGTCCAGCCACTGGGCGTCGTCGATGACGAGGAGCACCGGCCACTCCCCCGCCAGTCTGCGGAGCAGCGCCGGGACGGAGGCGGCGGGTGCGGCGCCGAGCGGGCCGCTTCCGCGGGACCGGCCGGTGCCCGCGCCAGTAGTGGTGCGGCGGGCTCCGGCGGTACGGGTGCTCCGGGTGCTCCGGCCGCCGCCGGTACGGGGGGTGGCGCGGGTGGTTCCGGCTGCGGCGGCGCCCGGATGCGTACCGCTGCCGGGGCGGAGGCCGGTGCCGGGGACCGCGCCGAGGGCGGGCAGACTGCCGGGGCCCGCGCGGAAGGACATGCCGGGCAGGGGGGCGAGTGCCGCGGTCGGGATGGCGGCGAGGAGTTCGGTGGCGGCGGCGCCGGGCACCGTACGGTCGCGTTCGGCCGGGGCCAGGCGCAGCACGGTCTCGCCGCGCGACTCGGCGGTCGCGGCGACCACGTCCAGGATCGCGGACCGGCCGGCTCCGGGCGCACCGGTGAGCACGGCGCGGCCGTGGCTGCGCAGGGTCTGGTGGAGCCGGTCGAGGAGTTCCGAGCGTCCCACGGGGGCTCCGGGTCGTCCGACGGGTGCTCCGCCGTGCACTGTCGACCGCATGACACGTCCACCGCCTTCGCGCGTCGTTGCGTCGCCGCATCGTGATCCACGGGCCGCGATCCCGTGTCCCGTTGGGGAGTTGGGGTGGAGACGGGATCGCGGAGCGCGGGGGACCAGCCGGACCGGGTCACCACAGAGGGGGAGGCGGTGACCGGTTCTCCGAGCGTAGGTTCGGGCTCGCGGACCCGATACGGGGAAAACCCTTGTCGGGACCCTGAACCCCCGGCGGGGGTGCGGAAGGGTTCCGTGGCTGGTGAGGCCTGTGGACGGGCTCCGACGGTGCGTCAGAATGACGGGCATGGACGGCATGGACGGCACCCCGGCGGACGGCATGAACGGCATGGCCCGCGGCACGGCGGGCGGTCGTCCCGGCGCGGCGGCGGACGGCCTTCCCGGCGGTGTCGTCGTCCGGGAAGCTCGGGACGAGGAGTTGGCCGCCGTCGCCGCGCTGCGGTGGGAGTGGGTGCTGGAGAACGAGGGGACGCCCGTCACCACGCGCGAGGAATTCCTGCGGTACTTCGTGGGCTGGGCGCGGGAGAACGCGGGGTCGCACCGCTGTCTCGTCGTGCTGCGGGGCACCGAGGTCATCGGGATGGCGTGGCTGGCGGTCGTGCGGCGGGTACCGAGCCCGCGGGCGCCGGCACGTGCGTCCGGCGATGTGCAGTGCGTGTACGTCGTACCGGCGGAGCGGGATCGCGGGCTGGGCGGGCGGCTCATCGACGCCCTGCGGGAGCTGGCGCGGGAGGCGGGGCTGGAGCGGGTGACGGTGCACTCCAGTTCCCGGGCGGTCCCGGCATATCGCCGGCACGGGTTCGTGGCCTCGCCGCGGCTGCTCCAGGCGCCGGGAGACGGGGCGGCACGCTCCGGTTCGGCCGGTTCGGCCGGTTCAGCCGGTGGTCCGGGTGGTACTCCGGAATCTCCGGCTTCCGGTGGCTCCGGCAGTTGAGCCGCCGCCCCGCTGACCGGAAACGCCGGGGCGGGCGGCGGGTTCGGGCCGGTGATACGGGCGGCCGCGCGTCACCGCTTCGGCGGCCGCCGCCTCAGCGGGTGGCGAACGGGCGGTCCGAGGGGACGATCTCGCGGCCGAGGGGCATCAGGGAGATCGGGATCATCTTGAAGTTGGCGATACCGAACGGGATACCGATGATCGTCACACAGAGGGCCAGGCCGGTGACGATGTGCCCGAGGGCGAGCCACCAGCCCGCGAAGAGGATCCAGAGGACGTTGCCGATCAGCGAGCCCGCGCCCGCGTCACGCCGCTCGACGGTCGTCTTGCCGAACGGCCACAGGGCGTAGCCCGCGATCCGGAACGACGCGATGCCGAACGGGATCGTGATGATCAGGACGAAGCAGATGAGCCCCGCCAGCACATAGGCGAGGGCCAGCCAGAAGCCGGAGAGCACGAGCCAGATCAGGTTCAGAAGTGTCTTCACCCCTCCAGCCTGCCAGGGGTGCCGCTTTTGTGCTCGGTCCCCGCTCGGTCCCTGCCCGGCCGGTGCTCACGGCGGGCACGGCGGCGGGGGTGCGTACGGAGGGCGCCCGCGCGGTGCACGGGCGCCCTCGGCGCGCTCACTCGGTGTGCGGGACGCGCCCCCACACGTCATTCGACGGGCAGGACCGCCGCGTTGGCGTTCATCCGGTCTGCGACTCCGTCGGTCCGCTGCCGGCGGACCGGCCGCCGCGACGGCGTACCGCGAGGACCATGCCGGTACCGGCCGCCAGCACCAGCGCGGCCGCCCCCGCGACGATCGGGGTGGTGCTCGACGAGCCCGTGGTGGCGAGGCCGCCGTCGGGCGCGGGTCCGGAGTCCTCGCCGGAGCCGGCCGTTCCGGCCTTGTCGTCGTCGCCGCCCTTGCCGTCGTCGGTGCCGTCCGGGGCGGGCTTCTTGCCGTCCGTCTCGGTGCCCGGGGCGTTACCGTCCCCGGAGGGCTCCGCCGACGGGGTCCCGCCCGGGGCCGTGCAGTCGTCGCCGGGCGCGGTCCGCGGCAGAACCCCGGCGAAGGTGGCGGCGATCAGCTCGTGGCCGGCGGCGTTGGCGTGGATGTCCTGATGGGTGCACTGCCAGGTCAGCTCGCAGATCCTGGCGACGTTGGCGGGCACCGACCCCATGCCTGGCAGTTCGACGCGGGTGTCGAAGTCGTCCGAGCCGAAGGCGGCGGCCACATCGGCGACCTTGTAGTCGGCGGTGCGGTAGACCCCGGCGATGGCCTCGTTGCCCGCCTTGACGACGGCGGCCGAGCTCTTGGCGGTCTGCTGCCCGGACTCGCCGAGGAGCCAGGCGGCCAGGAACGGGTTGTAGTACGTCATGCCCGCGTACTGGGTGCTCGCCGAACCGGCCTTGCGGAGCTTGCCGGTGATCTCGGTGAGGTTGGTGCCGATGGTCCGGGACGCCTCGGCCATGCAGCCGGGGTCGATGGCGCCGGTGGCGCCGGAGCAGGCCCTGATGTCGTTGGCGCCGATGTCGATGGTCACGTACGCGACGCTGCCCTTGTGCTCGTACAGGGCCTGGAGGGCGGCGTCGAGTTGGGAGGACGCGTCGGGGTAGTCGCACTTGCCGCCGCTGATGAACGTCTCGGTGGTCTCCCCGGAGCAGCCGAGGCGTATGTGTTCGAGACCGGGGTTGCTCTTCTTGAGGGTCTCGAACAGCTTGTCGGTGTAGGCGACGTCCGTGTCCTTGCCGGCATCCGGCTGGTAGCCGGAGGCGAGGGAGTCTCCGAGGGAGACGTAATAGGTGGTGCCCCGGCCGGACTTGCCGCCGTCCGCTCCGTCCGCGCAGTCGGCGGCGGCCGCGCCGGAGGCGCTGAACAGGACGGCCGCGGTGGCGGCGGCGAGCAGTCCGCCGCCCCGGAGCCCGGGGACGGGAGAGGTGCGTCGCCATCGGGGTTCCCGGCGGCCTGCGGCGGGGCCGGGGCGGGCGGTGGCGCGGAGGCCGCGGGGCGGGCGGCGCGGGACAAACGGGTGAGCCGCCGTATCAGTGTCATCAGCTGAAACTTCCTTCGGTGGCGGTGGCGGTGGCAGTCGCGATCGCGGTCGAGCGGGGCGTGGAAGAGGCGCCCCGGAACCGGTGCCGGCGGCGCGGCCGCGGCGCCGAGTACGCGGTGCGACTTCTCCCGGCCTGTCGCGGCCCGTACGGAGTTACGGGGCAGCGCGGCGCAATTCGGGATCGTACGCCGGGGTCATCCACGCGAAAAAGGGCGACCCTCCACGGCGGGGCAGCCGGTCATGCCCGTTCGCCGCCGGGCCCGGCCGTCCGGCTGCCCCCGCGTCCTGTAGCCACGGCCGCTGCAGGGACCCGGCGCAGGCCCGCGACCGGCCGATTGCGGTGGCGGCGGAGGGACGGAGCAGGGCACCGGCCGCCGTCCCGGTTCCGCCGTTCCGGTTCCGGCGTCGGAGGTTGCCCGCGCTCCGGGCAGAGAGCCGGGGTCTCCGGGACCGGAACGCACGGCTCCCCGGGCGGGCCGGGCGGCTCGTCCCAGGACGTTCCCGGGGTCCGGCTCATCGGTACGCGCGGGGAGCGGGCCGGTGCCGCCCGGGCCCGCTCGCGGGGTGGGCGTCTTCGCGGATTCCCGCCTCCGCTCCGGCCTCGGTGTGCGCTTGGGGATGTGGCACCGGGATCCGGGCGCGCGGGGCGGGGGCGGGCGGCCCGTCAGCGGCCGCCCGCCATGCGCTCCAGCCGGGCCACGCGCTCGGCCATCGGCGGATGGGTCGAGAAGAGTTTCGACACCGTGCCGGGGCGGAACGGGTTGACGATCATCATGTGGCTCGCCGTCTCCAGGCGCGGTTCGGGTGGCAGCGGCAGCTGCTTCGTCCCCGCGTCGAGCTTGCGGAGGGCGCTGGCCAGGGCCAGCGGGTCACCGGTCATCCCGGCGCCCGACGCGTCGGCCTCGTACTCGCGGGACCGGCTGACCGCGAGCTGGATGAGGGAGGCCGCGAGCGGGCCCAACAGCATGATCAGCAGGAAGCCGAAGAGGCCGGGGCCCTCGTCGTCGTCGGTGCGGCCGAACGGGATCAGCCAGGCGAAGTTCACCAGGAACATCACGACGGAGGCGAGGGCACCGGCGACCGAGGAGATCAGGATGTCGCGGTTGTAGACGTGGCTCAGCTCATGGCCGAGGACGCCGCGCAGCTCGCGCTCGGTGAGGATGCGGAGGATCCCGTCGGTGCAGCAGACGGCCGCATGGCGCGGATTGCGGCCGGTTGCAAACGCGTTCGGTGCCTGGGTCGGGGAGATGTAGAGCCGCGGCATGGGCTGCCGTGCGGCGGTGGAGAGTTCACGGACGATGCGGTAGAGCTGCGGGGCCTCGAACTCGCTCACGGGCCGGGCCCGCATCGCGCGCAGGGCGAGCTTGTCGCTGTTCCAGTACGCGTAGGCGTTGGTACCGAGCGCCACGAGCACCGCGACGGCGAGGCCCGTACGGCCGAAGAGGCCACCGATGGCGATGATCAGTGCCGACAGCGCGCCGAGGAGTACGGCGGTCTTCAGCCCGTTGTGCCGGCGGTGCACGGTACGCCCTCCTGGTGCTGTGGTGGGGAACTTGCCGCTCTGTGCTCCACCTTCCAGTGGCCCCTGTCCTTCCCGGTCAACGCCGGGCGGGGGTGGTGAGTTCCCAGGTGGCCGCGGGGGTGCACGGGCACCGCCGGGCAAGCGCGGGGGCGTCCGGCCGCCCGGGACCGCGGCTCTCCGGGCCCGTGACCGCGGGGAGCGCGCTCCGGCGTGCGCCCCCGGGGAGCAGGACGGACAGCCCGGTGCCCGGGCGTGCGGAGCCCTTCACGGCCGCTCCGGGACGCGCCGGAGAGGGCCGTACGGGCGCCGGGCCGCCGGGTCTGCCGGCGTGGCGGCCGGTGGCCCGCGCGGCTGCCGTGCGCTGCCCGCGCGGGGCCGTGCGGGGGCGGCCGCGTCCCACCCGCCTGCCGTGCCGGGCGGGGCCGGGCGGGTCTGCGTCAGCTCACAGCAGGGCGGCGGTGGCGAAGCGCAGGACGAGCTGCGGTGCGCCGGAGAGAGCGACGCCCAGGACGGCGGCGAGGCCGATGGCGGCGGCGAGGGGAGCCGGAGCCCTCGACGGCCGGGCCGGTGTGACGGCCGGCGCGGCGGCGGAAGCGGTGGCCGGGGTGGCCGCGGGCCCACCGGCAGCAGGCTCCGGGGCCGCCGCGGCCGCCGGCTCCGCCGTACCCCCCGGAGCCCCGGCCGGGACCGGCTCCGCGGTCGGCTCCGGGGCGGGGGCGCGGAAGAGGACGGCCGTCCAGCGGAGGTAGTAGTAGAGCGCGATCACGACGTTCACGGCCATGACGACCGCGAGCCAGCCGAGCCCGGCCTCGACCGCCGCCGAGAAGACCGCCACCTTGGCGAAGAGCCCGATGATCCCCGGCGGCAGCCCCGCGAGGGCGAGCAGGAAGAAGCCGAGGGACAGCGCGGCCAGCGGCCGGGCGGCCCACAGGCCCCGGAAGTCGGTGATCCGGCCCTCCGGGTGCGTGCGGACGACCAGGGCGGTGACGCCGAAGGCGCCGAGGTTCACCACCGCGTACATCAGGGCGTAGGCGACGGTGGTGCCGATGGCGTCGTTCGGGTCGTCCGTGTACGCGGCGGCGGCGATCGGCACCAGGAGGTAACCGGCCTGGCCGACGGACGACCAGGCCAGCAGGCGGACGGCGCTGTGCGCGCGGCCGGGGTTCTGGCGCAGCGCGGCCGCGTTGCCGGCCGTCATGGTGAGCGCGGCCAGCACGGCGACGACCGGGCCCCAGACCTCCGCGTGCGAGGGGAACGCCAGTACGGTCACCAGGATCAGCCCGGAGAACCCTGCCGCCTTGCCGACCACCGACAGATAGCCCGCGACGGGCACCGGCGCACCCACGTAGGTGTCGGGCACCCAGAAGTGGAAGGGCGCGGCGGCCGTCTTGAAGGCGAAGCCGACGAGGGTGAGGGCGACGCCCGCGGTGGCGAGGGTGGACAGCTGTGCGGGCACCGCGTCGAGGCCGTCCGCGACCCGCGAGAGGTGCATCGAGCCGGTGGCCGCGTAGACGAAACTCACGCCGAGCAGCATGACGGCGGTGGCGGCCACGGACGACAGGAAGAACTTGAGCGCCGCCTCCGAGGAGAGCCGGCTCCCGCGGCGCAGGCCGACGAGGGCGAAGGCGGGCAGGGAGGCGACCTCCAGGGCGACGACCAGCGTCGCCAGATCGCGCGAGGCGGGGAGCAGGGCGGCACCGGCGGCCGAGGCGAGCAGCAGGAACCAGTACTCGCCGGCGGGGAGGCCGAGGTCCCGGACGGTGTGCACGGACAGCAGGGCCGTCAGCAGCGCCCCGCCCAGCACGAGGAACTGGATGGCGAGCGCGAACGGGTCGGCCGCGTAACTGCAGGTGTCCGGCGCGGTGGTGAGGCAGAAGGTGCGCCGGTCGCCGTCGAGCAGCGGCAGCAGCGACAGCGCCGCGAGGACGAGGCCCGCGAGCGCGAGGGCACCGAGCAGCGGCTTGCGGCGCTCGGAGAGGAAGAGGTCGGCGACGAGCACCACCAGGGCGGCACCGGCGGCGATGGCGGGCGGGGCGATCGCGAGCCAGTCGACGGACTGGACGAGGGAGGTCATCGGCTGCCTCCGGTCAGGAGCGTCTGCACGGCCGGATCGGTCAGGCCGAGGAGGACGGCGGGCCAGAGGCCGGCGAGGACGGTGAGGACGACGAGCGGGGTCCAGGCGGCGAACTCGTGGCCCCGGACGTCGGTGAACACGGCGGGCGCGGCCTCGCCGCCGTCGGGCCCGTCGCCCATGCAGACGCGGCGGACGACGACGAGCAGGTACGCGGCGGTGAGCAGGGTGCCGAAGGCCCCCACCGACATGAAGACGAGGAAGGCGGGGCGGCTCAGTCCCTCGGCGGGCCGGAAGGCCCCGAACAGGGTCAGCATCTCGCCCCAGAATCCCGCGAGTCCGGGGAGGCCGAGGGAGGCGACGGCGGCGAAGGCGAGCAGCCCGCCGAGGCGGGGGGCGCGGCCGTAGAGGGCGCCCCCGGAGACGCCGGCGAGACGGTCCAGGTCGGCGGTGCCGTAGCGCTCCTTGACCGCGCCGACGAGGAAGAAGAGGAGGCCGGTGATCAGGCCGTGGGCGACGTTGGCGAACAGGGCGCCGTTGACGCCGGTGGGGGTGAGGGTGGCGATGCCGAGCAGCACGAAGCCCATGTGGCCGACGGAGGAGTAGGCGATCAGGCGTTTCAGGTCGCCGCCCGCACCGCTGCGTGCCAGGGCCAGGCAGGCCAGGGACCCGTAGACGATGCCGGCGGCGGCGAAGGCGGCCAGATACGGGGCGAGGGTCAGCATCCCGTCGGGGGCGATGGGGAGCGCGATGCGCACGAAGCCGTAGGTGCCCATCTTCAGCAGGACGCCGGCGAGGAGCACCGAGCCGGTGGTGGGGGCGGCGGTGTGGGCGTCGGGGAGCCAGCTGTGCAGCGGCCACATCGGGGTCTTCACGGCGAGGCCGATGCCGATGGCGAGGACCGCGATCAGTTGCGTGGTGTGACCGATCGACGACCCGTTGTCAGTGGCGAGTGCCACCATGTCGAACGTGCCGCCGCGGAGTCCGAGGAGGAGGAGGCCGAGCAGCATCACGACGGAGCCGAGCAGCGTGTAGAGGATGAACTTCCAGGCCGCCCGTTCCCGGCCCTCGCCGCCCCAGCGGGCGATGAGGAAGTACATCGGGATGAGGACGGTCTCGAAGGCCAGGAAGAAGAGGAGGAGGTCGAGGACGGCGAAGGTGGCGAGGGTGCCGCCCTCCAGGAGGAGGAGCAGCGCCACATACCCCTTGGCGGAAGCAGAGGAAGCAGAGGAAGCGGCGGAAGTGCCGGAGGGAGCGGAAGTGGCGGAGGCGTCCGGGGTTCCGCCGGGCCCGCGGTAGTAGGCGTGGACCGCGCAGAGGAAGGTCAGCAGCGAGGTCAGCACGAGAAGGGGGAGCGAGACACCGTCGACGCCCAGGTGGATCCGGGTGTCCAGGGCGGGGATCCAGCTGACGTCCGTGGTGGCCTGCATGCGCGCCGGGTCACCGCGGTCGAAGCCCGCGGCCAGGGCGATGGACAGTAGCAGGACGGCGCCCGTGACGGTGACGCCGTGGCGGAGCACGGCCTGTTCCGGGTCGCGGCCCCTGAGTCCGGGGGGCGCGGGGAGCAGGGCGGCGGCGGAGCCGAGCAGGGGGAGAAGGACGATCGCGACGAGGAGGTACCGCATCACGGTGTCATTGAGCAGGCCACTCACGGGTCACGCTCCGGTTCCGGTGGCGACGAGGACGGCGGCTACGGCCAAGACGACGGAGCCCGCGAGCAGGGCGCCCAGATAGGTCTGCACATTGCCGGTCTGGGCACGGCGGACGGCGGCGCCCAGGAGGCCCGGTCCGGCGGCGGCACCGCGGACGTAGGTCTCGACGACCTCGCGGTCGAGGAAGCCCACCAGGCGTGCGGCGGCGCGGACGGGGCGGACGAAGACCGCGGAGTAGAGCCGGTCGAGGTGGAAGCCGGCGGCGGCGTGGCGGTGCAGCGGGCCGAGGAGGAGCCGTCCGGGGTCGGCGGGGTCGGGGGCGGAGGCGATGTCCCCGTAGGCCGGTTCGTGGGTGGCGATGGCCTCCGCCTCGGAGCGGGCGGGCTCCCCGGTCCCGGGGTGCGCCGGCACGGCCGCCGCCGGGAAGGGGCGGACCGCCGGGCGGGCCAGCGCGGTGGTGTGCCGCCAGGTGGCGTAGGTGAGGAGGATGCCGACGAGGGCGAGACCGGTACCGAGGACGGAGGTGACCAGGGTCGGGGCGAGCGAGTCGCCGTCGAACCAGCGGGGCAGCCACCCCACGGCGGCGCCGAGCCCGGCCGCGGGGAGGAACAGCACCCAGAGCACGGCGTTCATGACCACGGGCGTACGGCCGTGGTGCGGGGCACCGGGGCGGGACCGGGGGCGCCGGCGGTCCCGGGCGGCGGGTCCTCGCCATCGTCCGGTACGGCGGCCGCGGCCAGCACCGCGCCACGGCCCGCGGCCGGGGTGGAGTCCGGGACGGCCGAGGCCGTGTCCGGGGCGGCGGCGGACGCGCGGGCGCCGGGGACGCCCATGAGGAGCCAGAGACGGGTGGCGTAGGCGGCGGTGAGGAGGGCGGTGAGCAGGCCGGCGGCGAGCACGATCCAGCCCGCGGCGGCCGGGATGCCCGGGGTGGCGCCGAGGGCGGTGTGTTCGGCGGCGCCCAGCACGGCCTCCTTGGAGAAGAAGCCACTGAACGGCGGGACGGCGGCCAGGGCCAGCAGCGCGACCGTCATCGTCCAGAACGCGTCGGGCGCGCGTCGGCGCAGCTCCGGCATACGGGACATGGCGGCGAGCGAGTTCGTCCCGGCGACGTGGATGAGCACGCCCGCGCCGAGGAAGAGGAGGGCCTTGAACGCGCCGTGGGTGAGGAGGTGGAAGACGGCGGCACCCCGCTCGCCGACGGCCAGGGCCCCGGTCATGTAGCCGAGCTGGCCGAGGGTGGAGTAGGCGAGGACGCGTTTGATGTCGTCCTGGGCGAGCGCGGCGAGCGCGGAGCCGGCCATCGTCACGGCGGCCATCAGCCCGAGAACGACGAGCGCGACGGCGGAGGAGGTGAAGACCGGCAGCAGCCGGGCGACGAAGTAGACACCGGCGGCGACCATCGTCGCGGCGTGGATCAGCGCGGAGACCGGCGTGGGGCCGGCCATCGCGTCGGGCAGCCAGGTGTGGAGCGGGAACTGCGCGGACTTGCCCGCCACGCCCGCCAGCAGCAGCAGCGCGATCAGGGTGGGATGGGCGAGCCCGTCACCGGAGGAGGCCGTGGTGAGGATGCCGCTGATGCGGAAGGTGCCGGCCTCGTCGGCGAGCGCGAACAGGCCGATGAGGAGGGGGACATCACCGAGCTTGGTGACGAGGAACGCCTTGAGGGAGGCGGCGCGGGCGGCCTCCGTCTCCCAGTAGTGGCCGACCAGGAAGTACGAGCAGATGCCCATGATCTCCCAGCCGACCAGCAGCACCATCAGATCGCCGGAGTAGACGACGAGCAGCATCGCGGCGGTGAAGAGGGAGACCAGGGCGGCGTAGGAGGCGTAGCGGGGGTCGTCCCGGAGGTAGCCGGTCGAGTAGAGCTGCACACAGGTGGCGACGGTGCCGACGAGCACGGCGACCAGCACCGCGAACCCGTCCAGGTGCAGGGCGAGATCGATCGGGACGGATCCGGTGGGCGTCAGCCGGGTCCCGGCGTCCAGGGCCTCGCCGCCGCCCTGGCGCACGGCGGTGAACCCGGCCAGGATCGCGGCCGCGAGGGTCGGCAGCACGGCGAGGGGCTGCACGAAGCCGGGGGCCCGCCGGCCGGTGAGCAGGATCGCCGCGGCGCCGAGGAACGGCAGGAGGGGGACGAGGACGGCAAGGGTCGTGGTCGTCACGCGGCGGCCTCTGCCTTCTGTTCCGGTGCCTGCTGAGTGCCGTCCGCCGCCGCGGCGGTCCCGTCCGGGTCGGTGCCCGGGCCGGGTCCGCCGGGTTCGGCGGTGTCCCGGAGCCGGTCGATGTCGGAGCCGCCCCGGTTGCGGTACACGAGGAGGACGATGGCGAGGCCGATGCCGATCTCTGCGGCGGCGATGGTGATGGTGAAGAGGGTCAGCGCCTGCCCGGCGTGCAGGGTGTCGCGGAGCCAGACGTCGAAGGCGACCAGGTTGAGGTTGACGGCGTTGAGCATCAGCTCGACCGACATCAGGACCAGGATCGCGTTGCGCCGGGCAAGGACCCCGTAGAGGCCGGTGCAGAAGAGGAGGGCGGCCAGCACGGCGGGATAGGCGAGATGCATCAGCCCTGCTCCTTGTCGTCCCGGTCGCCGTTCCGGCCGGTGCCGCTGCCGTTCCCGGCGCTGCTGCCCCGCGTGCTGCCGGCACTGCCGCCGGCGCCGCCGCCACTGCCGGTGGTGTCTCCGGGCCGGCCCGGGGGCGGGGTGCCGGGACCGGCCGGCGGAGTGGCCGGGGTGCCGTTTCTGCGGGAGAGGACGATCGCCCCGACGAGGGCGGCGAGCAGCAGCACGGACAGCGCCTCGAACGGCAGCACCCAGTGGCTGAACAGCATCCGGCCGGAGGCCTCCGTGCTGCCCCGCGCGGGCCCGCCGAGGTCGATCCAGGTGGTGCGGAAGGCGTCCACGACCACCCAGACCAGGGTCACCGCGGCCACCGACGCCACCGCCAGGGCGACCGGGCGGTTGCCCGAATCCGCGTCCGGGGAACGGCCGATGGGCGCCCTGGTCAGCATCAGCCCGAAGAGCAGCAGGACCACCACCGAGCCCACGTAGATCAGCACCTGCACCCAGGCGATGAACTCGGCCGTCAGCAGCAGGTACTCGATGGCCAGTCCGCCGAGCGCCACCACCAGCCAGAGTGCGGCGTGCACCAGTTGCCGGGTGGTGACGGTGACGACGGCCGCGCCCAGGGTGACCAGGCCGACCAGCAGGAAGGCGATCTCCACGCCGGAGGTCGACAGGAAGCCCCGGGTCTGCTCGGAGGCGGCCAGGGTTCCGGCGGCGAGAAGCGCCGGACCGGTCCCGGTCATGCGCCGCCCTCCCGCCGCTGCTCCGGCTGCCCCGGCTGCTGTCCGGCCGCCTGCTCGGCCGCCGCGATCTTGTCGGCGGTCTTGCGGGCCGCCGCGATCTCCTTCGGTTCCTCGGCCGCCGCGTCGAGCGCGGGCGGAGCGGGCACCGTCCACATCCACTCGCGGAGCTTGTCGCGCTCGTGGGTGAGTTCGAGGATGTCGGTCTCGGCGTACTCGAACTCCGGTGACCAGAACAGCGCGTCGAAGGGGCAGACCTCGATGCAGATGCCGCAGTACATGCAGAGCGCGAAGTCGATGGCGAACCGGTCGAGCACATTGCGGCTGCGTTCACGCCCTCCCGGCGCGGCCGGGGGCACCGTCTCCTTGTGCGAGTCGATGTAGATGCACCAGTCCGGGCACTCCCGGGCGCAGAGCATGCAGACCGTGCAGTTCTCCTCGAACAGCCCGATCACACCGCGCGAGCGCGGCGGCAGTTCGGGCTGCACATCCGGGTAACGGGCGGTGTGCGCGCGCCGCGTCATCGTCCGCAGTGTCACGGCCAGCCCCTTGGCGAGGCCGCTGCCCGGCATGGGGGACATCAGGAAATCACCACCTTGACGACACCGGTGAGCGCGATCTGCGCGAGCGCGAGCGGGACGAGCACGGTCCAGGCGAGCTTCTGCAACTGGTCCTCGCGGAGCCTCGGGTAGCTGACCCGCAGCCAGACGACGACGAACGCGAGCAGCCCGGCCTTGAGCAGGGTCCAGACCCAGCCGAGTCCGTCGGCCGCGAACGGCCCGTGCCAGCCACCGAGGAAGAGCACGGCGGTCAGCGCGCAGAGCACGACGATCCCCGCGTACTCGGCGAGCAGGAACAGCGCGAAGCGCAGACCGGTGTACTCGGTGTACGCGCCGAAGATGATCTCGGAGTCGGCCACCGGCATGTCGAACGGCGGCCGCTGCAGCTCCGCGAGCCCGGCCGTGAAGAACACCAGCGCGCCGGTGATCTGCCACGGCACCCACCACCACTGGAAGCCGTCCACGATGCCGGTGAGCGACACCGTCCCGGCGGCCATCGCCACGGAGGCGGCGGCCAGCAGCATCGGCAGCTCGTACGCCAGCAGCTGGGCGGCCGTGCGGAGCCCGCCGAGCAGCGAGAACTTGTTCGCCGACGCCCAGCCGCCCATCAGCGAGCCGAGCACGCCGACGCCCAGCACCGCCAGCACGAAGAAGATTCCCGCGTCCAGGGACTGGCCGACGGCGTCCCCCGGACCGATCGGGATGGCGACCAGCACCAGCAGATACGGCAGCAGCGCGACGGCGGGCGCGAGCTGGAAGACGCGCCGGTCGGCCCGCGCCGGGACGATGTCCTCCTTCTGCGCGAACTTGACGCCGTCCGCGACCAGTTGGGCCCAGCCGTGGAAGCCGCCCGCGTACATCGGGCCGAGCCGGCCCTGCATATGGGCCATGACCTTGTGTTCGGTCTGGCCGACCACGAGCGGCAGGACGAGGAACGCCAGGAAGACCGCGAGCAGCCGCCATACGACGTCGAGCACGTCGCTCACGAGTCGCCTCCCGCGGAGTCGGAGTCGGAGTCGGGGCGGGGTGCCCGGCCGGGATCCCGCCCGTGCTCGCCGTGGTCGGGCTTCCCGTGACCGGACTCCCCGCGCCCGGGTTCACGGCCGGTCCCGTCTTCGGGGCTCCGGCCGGGTCCCCCGCCGGAATCCGGGGTCCCAGCGCTGCCGGGGTCCGCCTCCGTGGAACCGGCCGTCTTCCCGGTTCCCGTGGCCGCCCCGGAGTCGCCGCCGCCTCCGGCCGCGGCACCGCCGGCCGTGCCCTCGCCGGTCGTGCCCTCGCCGCCCGGCGGCTGCGGCTCCGCGGGAGCCGGGCCGGGGTTGAGCCAGGGCGCGTCCGGGGAGCGCGGCGCCGGCTTCCGCCCGGCGGACTCCCCCGCCGGGCGCTTCCCGGCCGCGCGTCCGGTCTCGCGCGGGCCGCTGTCGCGCGGGCCGCTCTCCGGCGTGCCGGTGTCCCGGGCGGGCTCATCCGTTCCCGCCGCGGGCGGGGCCGCCGCGCCGTCCGGGGGCGTTCCCTCCCGCTCCGCCGCCCGCTGGCTCGCGGAGCCCGCGCTCGCGCTGCGGGCCCGGCGCGGCCTGCGCTCGGCCGCGCCCGCCGGGGCGGCGGCGCCCGCCGCACCGGCCCGGCCCGCCGCACCGGCCGCCCGCGCACCGCGGGCGGCGCGGGTGGGCGCCGGGGGCAACTGGCCCTTCAGCGGACCCCACTCGTTCGGGTCCGGCACGCCCGGCGGCAGCATCTGCCGCCGCTTGGGCCCGCCGTGCCCGGACTCGCCGGGCTCCTTGGCTCCCGGCCACGCCTTGGCGACCCGGGCCGCCAGGACGAAGTCCTTGCGCAGCGGGTGCCCCTCGAAGTTCTCGGGGAGCAGCAGCTTCTCCAGTCCGGAGTGGCCCGTGAAGCCGATGCCGAACATCTCGTGCGTCTCGCGCTCGTGCCAGGCCGCGCCCGCGTACACGCCGGTGGCGGTGGGCAGTTCGGCGGCGTCGTGCGCGACGGTCGTCCGGACGAGCAGCCGCCGCACGCCCGTGCCGGAGGCGGCGTCGGGCAGGGAGACGAGGTGCGCGGCCACCCGGAAGCCGGTGCCGGGCTCGTCCACGGCGCTCAGCCAGTCGAAGTACGTGCAGCGGAGCGCGTCCCGGGCGATCTCCAGGGCGAGCACCCAGGAGGCGGCCGGCACATCGACGGTGAGCAGGTCGTAGGCGTCCGAGGCCGTCGCCCCGGCGCCGAACAGTTCTTCGGCGGCCCCGGGCAGCCAGCCGACGGGCGGCTGTCCGGCGGCGCCGCCGTCGGCCTCGTCGGGCCTGGCGGTCTCGTCGGGCCGGTTCGGCTCGGTCATCGGTCGCCCTCCTCGGGGGCGGCCGGCGGCTTCGGTGCGCTGCCGGGGTGCCCGGGTCCGGCCGCCGGACTCTCGTCCGCCGGGGAGGTGGTGGACGGGCGGTCGGCGGGCGGCTCGGGCGGGTGGTGTTGGCAGCGGTGCCGCCGCCGGAGCGCGGTTCGCCGGCGGCCGTCTCCGCCGCCGCTGCCGCCGGGGTGGGCTCGGCCGTGGCGCCCGCTCCCGCGCCGGGGTCCGTACCGTCCCCCGCGGGGCCGGGCGGTGCCTGGACCGGTCCGCTGCGGAGCTGGGCCGCCGTGGGGCGGCGCCCGGCGGCCGGCCCGGTTCCGGGTCCGTACCGCTCGCCCAGCGACTCCCGCGCGATCTTCTCCTGGAGCTTGAGGATGCCCTGGAGCAGCGCCTCCGGCCGGGGCGGGCAGCCGGGGACGTAGACGTCGACGGGGATGATCTGGTCCACGCCCTTCGTCACCGAGTACGAGTCCCAGTACGGGCCGCCGCAGTTGGAGCAGGCGCCGAAGGAGATGACGTATTTCGGCTCGGGCATCTGTTCGTACAACCGGCGGACCGCGGGCGCCATCTTGTCGGTGACCGTGCCGGAGACCACCATCAGGTCGGCCTGGCGCGGGCCGGGCGCGAAGGGGATCACGCCGAGCCGGATGAAGTCGTGCCGGGCCATCGACGCGGCGATGAACTCGATCGCGCAGCAGGCGAGTCCGAAGTTGAAGACCCAGAGGCTGTAGCGGCGGCCCCAGTTGAGGACCACCTTCATCGGCTCGGGCGCGAGCCGGGAGAGCACCCCGAGACGGCGCGGCTCCGGCAGGAACTCGGGGCCGGCGGGGACTCCGTGCTCGGCGGGGACTCCGTGCTCGCCGGGGCCGTCGGTCGTGTTCGTCACGTCCATTCCAGGACGCCCTTCTTCCAGGCGTACAGCAGGCCGACGGCGAGGAAGCCGAGGAAGACGAACATCTCCACCAGCGTGACGCCGCCGAAGCCCGGCGCGGCGAAGACCGTCGCCCACGGGAACAGGAAGATCGAGTCCACGGCGAAGATCACGTACAGGAAGGCGTAGACGTAGTAGCGGACCTGGGTGTGCGCCCAGCCCTCGCCCACGGGGTCGACCCCGCACTCGTACGTCAGCAGCTTCTCCGGTGTCGGCACCACCGGCCGGAGCAACCGCCCGGCCGTGAACGCCACGACGACGAAGAGCACCCCGACGGCGGCGAGCACGCCGACGACCGCGTAGCCCTCGAAGTAATCCGCCGCCAACTGGACAGGTGCCGTGCGTACGGTCGGCTCCAGCACGTCCGCCCCTCGTTACTCGGCTGCGTTCTCTCCACGTCGTCCGAACGTCTGCCCGACGCCGTCCACACTCTCTTCACGACGTCCGCACGGGCGCCCTCCCGGCCGTCCGTCCGACGATCTGTACGCAGGGAGTCTAGGCCCTGCCCGCCCGCGTGTGAGCAGCCCGTACCGCACCTGGTGGGGGAACGGTGGGTTGTCCCCACCCCGGCCCCCGGGCGTCCCCATGGCGCGGGCCCCTCCCTCCGGCAGGCTGAGCGCATGACCGAGAGTTCCGCTCCCCGCGCCGCCGGCCGCCCCGGGCCGCGGGGAGGACGCGCGGACGGGACGGGCCGGACGGACGGACGCGGCCGCGCGGGCCGCACGGGCCGCGCCCCGGCGGACCCGGGAGAGGGCGAGCGGCTCCCGTCGCCCGGCTTCGCGTACGGGGCGCAGACCTGGCGGGAGATCGCGCATCTCCTCGCCAATCTGCCGCTGGGCGTCGCGGGGTTCACCTATGTGTCGGTGTGGCTGTACGCGGGCGCGGCGCTCTCGGTGACGGTGATCGGTCTGCCGATGCTGGCCCTCGGGCTTCTGGGAGCACGCCAGTTCGGCAAGCTGGAGCGGGCCCGCGCACGGGTGCTGCTGGCCCTGCCGGTCGAGGAGCCCAGCCCCATCCGCGGCCGCGCGCACGGCGGTTTCTTCCCCTGGCTGTGGAGCAGCCTGAAGGACCCGGTGGGCTGGCGGACCGTGCTGTACTCGCTGATCAGGCTGCCGTGGGGGGTGCTCACCTTCACCGTCACCCTCGTCTCGCTCTTCGCCGCCTGGCCCGTTCTGGGGTGGACGGCGCGGTTGCTGACGCACGGTGACCGGGCGATGGTGCGGGGGCTGCTGTCACCCTCGGACGAACTGGAGCGGCGCATCGCCGAACTGGAGTCGGGCCGGGGGAGGGTCGTGGACACGGCCGCCGCCGACCTGCGCCGCATCGAACGCGACCTGCACGACGGAGCACAGGCCCGCCTCGTCGCCCTCGCCATGGACCTCGGCCTCGCCAAGGAAAAACTCCTCGAAGACCCCCAAGCCGCCGCCAAAATGGTCGACGAAGCCCACGGCGAAGTGAAAACCGCCCTCCGCGAACTCCGCGACCTCGCCCGCGGCATCCACCCCGCCATCCTCACCGACCGCGGACTCGGCCCCGCCCTCTCCCACCTCGCCGCCCGCTGCACCGTCCCCGTCACCGTCACCACCGACCTCCCCACCGCCCCGCACCCGCCATCGAAGGCATCGCCTACTTCACCGTCTCCGAACTCCTCCAGAACATCAGCAAACACAGCGGA
Source organism: Streptomyces sp. MNU89 (assembly GCF_020982505.1). NCBI lineage: Bacteria > Bacillati > Actinomycetota > Actinomycetes > Kitasatosporales > Streptomycetaceae > Streptomyces > Streptomyces sp. MNU89. Next base: position 3,133,276 of record NZ_JAJKLL010000001.1, read on the forward strand.
GCGCGGACGGCCCGGGTGGAGATGTGGCGGAGCGGCGACCGGCTGCTGGTCCAGGTGCGGGACGACGGCAAGGGCGGCGCGAGCCCGGACGGGGGCAGCGGCCTGACCGGGCTGGCGGAGCGGCTGGAGGCCGTGGACGGGCTGTTCGTCCTGGACTCGCCGCCGGGCGGGCCGACCACGGTGACGGCCGAACTGCCGTGGCGCGAGCGGCCGGTGGGCTGAGCGCGCCCGACCGGCCCGCCCGGCCCGGCGGTTCCCTTCCGGCTCTCCGGCTCTCCGGCTCGCTCCGGACCGGCGGCCGAGGCGCTCCCCGGCCGCCTCCTCACCCGTCTCCCCGGCCCGCCTCTCCCCGCCGGTGGGGAAAACCCCACCGGCGGACGCCGACCCGCTCCATGGTCCCGACGGGTCCCGCCGCCGCAGCATGGAACCACCCCCACCCGGCGGACCGCGCGGCACCGGCCCCGCGGCCACCACGGCAGAACGGACGGACGACACCATGGCCACCGCGTACGACGCATCGGAGACCCGCGTCCGCAGGCTGCCGGCGGCGCTGCGCGCGCCGCTGGAGGGCCGGACCTGGCGCGAATTCCTCTATCTGCTGCTCAATCTGCCGATGGCGCTGGTGATGTTCGTCTTCGCGGTCTCGATGACGGCCACCGGTCTCGGGCTGCTCGTCACCTTTCTCGGCATCCCCGTGCTCGCCGCCGCCCTGGCCGGCTGCCGGGCGCTGGGCGCGGTGGAGCGCGGCCGGGCACGGATGCTGCTGGACCTGGACGTCGGGGCGCCGGCGCCGGTGCGTCCGGAGAGTCCCGGGATGTTCGCGTGGGTCGGGGCACTCCTCAAGAGCGGGGTCTCCTGGCGGCACCTGCTCTACGCCGTGGTGCACTTCCCGTGGGCGGTGTTCGGCTTCTCCGTCGCGGTCTCCCTGTGGACGTCCGGCTGGTCGCTGCTGCTCTACCCGGTCTGGTTCCGGTTCCTGCCGGACGGCGCCGGGCCGTCGGGCATCCAGCTCTACGGCGACGGGCGCGGCAACACCTTCTATCTCGACACCCCGTTCGAAATCCTGCTGACGGGCGCCGTCGGCCTGCTGGTCGTCCTGGCGACGCCGTGGGTGTTCCGCGGGATGACGATGGTGGACCGGGGGCTGGTCGGCGGTCTGCTGGGGCCCTCGCGGCTGGCCGCCCGGGTCTCGGAGCTGGAGTCGGGCCGGGGGAGGGTCGTGGACACGGCCGCCGCCGACCTGCGCCGCATCGAACGCGACCTGCACGACGGAGCACAGGCCCGCCTCGTCGCCCTCGCCATGGACCTCGGCCTCGCCAAGGAAAAACTCCTCGAAGACCCCCAAGCCGCCGCCAAAATGGTCGACGAAGCCCACGGCGAAGTGAAAACCGCCCTCCGCGAACTCCGCGACCTCGCCCGCGGCATCCACCCCGCCATCCTCACCGACCGCGGACTCGGCCCCGCCCTCTCCCACCTCGCCGCCCGCTGCACCGTCCCCGTCACCGTCACCACCGACCTCCCCACCGCCCCGCACCCGCCATCGAAGGCATCGCCTACTTCACCGTCTCCGAACTCCTCCAGAACATCAGCAAACACAGCGGAGCGCGCCGGGCCACCGTCGACATCTGGCGCGCCGGCGGGCGGCTGATGCTCCAGGTCTCCGATGACGGGACCGGCGGCGCGACGGCGGCCATGAGCGCCGACGGCCCGGCTCCGGGGACGGGGCTGGCCGGGCTGGCGGAGCGGGTCGAGGCGGTGGACGGGGTCCTCGCCGTGGACTCCCCCGCCGGCCGCGGCACCGTGGTCACCGCCGAGCTGCCCTGGAGGGGCTGACCGGCGGCGGGTCCGCCGCGGCGGTCATCCCGCCCCGGCGGCGTTCCGTCCCGGCGGCCCCGCCCGCCCCTCGGCTCCGTGTCCGGCCGGCGACAGCCGCGCGCCCGTATCCGATACCTGGGATGCTGGTGCCGACCGTCGGGGGATCGCGGAGCTGGGGGACGAGGACGTGAACGACAGGGACAGCACGGTACGGACGCGGGAACGGGAGAACACCGGGGTGCGCGTGGTCATCGCCGAGGACTCGGTCCTCCTGCGGGAGGGCCTGACCCGGCTGCTCACCGACCGGGGCCACGAGGTCGTCGCCGGGGTGGGGGACGCGGAGGCGCTGCTCAAGGTCATCGGGGAGCTGGCGGCGGACGGGGCGCTGCCGGACGTGGTCGTCGCCGACGTGCGGATGCCGCCCACCCACACCGACGAGGGCGTGCGGGCGGCGGTGCGGCTCCGCCGCGAGCACCCCGGGGTGGGGGTGCTGGTGCTGTCGCAGTACGTGGAGGAGCAGTACGCGACCGAGCTGCTGGCGGCGAGCAGCCGGGGCGTCGGCTATCTGCTCAAGGACCGGGTCGCCGAGGTGCGGGAGTTCGTCGACGCGGTGGTGCGCGTCGCCGCCGGCGGCACCGCCCTGGACCCGGAGGTCGTCGCCCAGCTCCTGGGCCGCAGCCGCAAGCAGGACGTGCTGGCGAACCTCACCCCGCGCGAGCGGGAGGTGCTCGGGCTCATGGCCGAGGGGCGGACGAATTCGGCCATCGCGCGGCAGTTGGTGGTGAGCGACGGCGCGGTGGAGAAGCATGTGAGCAACATCTTCCTGAAGCTCGGCCTCTCGCCGAGTGACGGGGATCACCGCCGGGTGCTGGCGGTGCTCACCTATCTGAAGTCCTGACCGTCTCCCGGTCCGAAGTCCCGGCCGTCTCCCGGAGGCCGCCGCGGCCTCTCGGAGGTCGAGCGGGAGCGCCCTCGGCGCACTCCCGGAGGGTTCGCGGCGCGGGCCTCCGGGCGCGGCCGTACGGGCGTGCGGGCCCCGGCCGGGCCCTCCGGGCGGCCCTCGGGCGGGGCCCCGCACGCCCCGCCGGTCCGGCCGCCCGGCGGGGGCGGAAGAGAGGCGGTCAGCGGAGTGTTGGACCATGGGCCGGGCGGGGCGGTGAAACGGTTCGCCCGAGCCGCGGTCCCGGGGGGACGGACGGGTACCGTCGGCCGGCCGGTCCGCGCGAGCCCCGGCGGGGGACGGAACGGGCCGGGAACGGCCGCGGGAAGCACGAAGAGGGACCGCGGCGGGAGAGAAAGGAGAGGCGGAGGCAGTCGGCCAGGTGCACCACCGGAGAAAGCCCGGAAAGGTACGGGGGAATGGCGGAAATGACCGATGCTGACCTCTCATGTCCGTCTCATAATCATGTCCACCATATGAACTATCCAGGGAAGGCCACCCTTACCGACGTAGAGTGGCCAGCGGGACGGCCGGCCGACGTGTCCGGATCCCGGAGTCGCCGCCTCAAGGGAGGTCCAGTTCAGTGACCAGCCAGGTCAGTAGCCCAGCCGAGCAGGACGGCGGGGCAGCCGCCGGGGACCAGGCGGCCGGCGCGGCCGGTGCGTCCGGCACGTCGGGCAAGGAAGTCCGCCGCCTCGACCGTGTGATCATCCGCTTCGCGGGTGACTCGGGCGACGGGATGCAGCTGACGGGTGACCGCTTCACCTCGGAGACCGCCTCCTTCGGCAACGACCTCTCCACGCTGCCCAACTTCCCCGCCGAGATCCGCGCCCCCGCCGGCACCCTGCCCGGCGTCTCCAGCTTCCAGCTGCACTTCGCCGACCACGACATCCTCACCCCGGGTGACGCGCCGAACGTCCTGGTCGCGATGAACCCGGCCGCCCTCAAGGCCAACCTCGCCGACCTGCCGCACGGCGCGGAGATCATCGTCAACACCGACGAGTTCACCAAGCGCGCCATGGCCAAGGTCGGCTACGCCGCCAGCCCGCTGGACGACGGCTCCCTGGAGGCGTACCGGGTGCACCCGGTGCCGCTGACCACCCTGACCGTCGAGGCCCTGAAGGGTTACGACCTCTCCCGCAAGGACGCCGGCCGCTCCAAGAACATGTTCGCGCTGGGCCTGCTGTCGTGGATGTACCACCGGCCGACCGAGGGCACCGAGCGCTTCCTGCGCAGCAAGTTCGCCAAGAAGCCGGAGATCGCCGAGGCGAACGTCGCGGCCTTCCGCGCGGGCTGGAACTTCGGCGAGACCACCGAGGACTTCGCGGTCTCCTACGAGGTGGCCCCGGCCGCCGCCGCGTTCCCCACCGGCACGTACCGCAACATCTCCGGCAACCTCGCGCTGTCCTACGGGCTGATCGCCGCGTCTCAGCAGGCGGACCTCCCGCTCTACCTGGGCTCGTACCCGATCACCCCGGCCTCGGACATCCTGCACGAGCTGTCCCGGCACAAGAACTTCGGTGTGCGCACCTTCCAGGCCGAGGACGAGATCGCCGCCATCGGCGCGGCGCTCGGCGCGGCCTTCGGCGGGGCGCTGGCGGTGACCACCACCTCCGGCCCCGGGGTGGCGCTCAAGTCCGAGACCATCGGGCTCGCCGTCTCCCTGGAACTGCCGATGCTGATCGTCGACATCCAGCGCGGCGGCCCCTCCACCGGCCTGCCCACCAAGACCGAACAGGCCGACCTGCTGCAGGCCATGTACGGCCGCAACGGCGAGGCCCCGGTGCCGGTCGTCGCCCCGGCGACCCCGGCGGACTGCTTCGACGCCGCCATCGACGCCGCCCGGATCGCGCTCGCCTACCGCACCCCGGTCTTCCTGCTCTCCGACGGGTACCTCGCCAACGGCTCCGAGCCCTGGCGCATCCCCGACGTCGAGGACCTGCCCGATCTGACCGTGCGCTTCGCCTCCGGCCCCAACCACGAACTGGCCGACGGCACCGAGGTGTTCTGGCCGTACAAGCGCGACCCGCACACCCTCGCGCGCCCCTGGGCCGTTCCCGGCACCCCCGGTCTCGAACACCGCATCGGCGGCATCGAGAAGCAGGACGGCACGGGCAACATCTCCTACGACCCGGCCAACCACGACTTCATGGTCCGCACCCGCCAGGCCAAGATCGACGGCATCGAGGTCCCGGACCTCGTGGTCGACGACCCGTCCGGTGAGGCGAAGGTGCTGGTCCTGGGCTGGGGCTCGACCTACGGCCCCGTCACGGCCGCGGTGCGCCGCGTCCGCGCCGGGGGCCGTTCCGTCGCCCAGGCCCATCTGCGCCATCTCAACCCCTTCCCGCGGAATCTGGGCGAGGTGCTGAAGCGGTACGACCGGGTGGTCGTACCGGAGATGAACCTCGGCCAGCTCGCCGCCCTGCTGCGGGCGAAGTACCTGGTCGACGCCCGCTCGTACAACCAGGTGAACGGAATGCCGTTCAAGGCCGAGCAGCTCGCCGGCGTGGTCAAGGAGGCCATCGATGACTGAGACAGCGACGGAGGGGGCCGCCGCGGGGGCGGCGAACGGGAGGTCCGCCACCCCGTTCGAGGCGCTTTCCCTGGTGCCCCGCGCCGAGGCCCCGCAGTCGATGAAGGACTTCAAGTCGGACCAGGAGGTCCGCTGGTGCCCCGGCTGCGGTGACTACGCCGTGCTGGCCGCCGTGCAGGGCTTCATGCCCGAGCTGGGGCTGGCCAAGGAGAACATCGTCTTCGTCTCCGGCATCGGCTGCTCCTCCCGCTTCCCGTACTACATGAACACCTACGGGATGCACTCGATCCACGGCCGCGCGCCCGCGATCGCGACCGGCCTCGCCTCCTCCCGGCGCGACCTGTCCGTCTGGGTCGTCACCGGCGACGGCGACGCGCTCTCCATCGGCGGCAACCACCTCATCCACGCACTGCGCCGCAACGTCAACCTCAAGATCCTGCTCTTCAACAACCGGATCTACGGGCTGACCAAGGGCCAGTACAGCCCGACCTCCGAGCTCGGCAAGATCACGAAGTCGACGCCGATGGGCTCGCTGGACGCGCCCTTCAACCCGGTCTCGCTCGCGATCGGCGCCGAGGCGTCCTTCGTCGCCCGCACGGTCGACTCCGACCGCAAGCACCTCACCGAGGTGCTGCGCCAGGCCGCCGCCCACCCGGGCACCGCGCTGGTGGAGATCTACCAGAACTGCAACATCTTCAACGACGGCGCCTTCGAGGTGCTCAAGGACAAGCAGCAGGCGCAGGAAGCCGTCATCCGCCTCGAACACGGCCGGCCGATCCGCTTCGGCCTCCCGTGGAGCGAGGAGGAGGGCGGCGACGGCCTCGGCTCCAAGGGCGTCGTCCGCGACCAGGCGACCGGCGACCTCCTGGTCGTCGACGTGACGGCGGAGAACGCCGCCGCCGTCCTGGTCCACGACGCCCACGCCACGTCCCCGACCACGGCCTTCGCCCTCTCCCGGCTGGCCGACGCGGACACCCTGCACCACACGCCCATCGGTGTGCTGCGCAGCGTCGAGCGCCCGGTCTACGACACCCTCATGGCCGACCAGCTGGAGGCCGCCGTGGAGCGCCACGGCAAGGGCGACCTGTCCGCCCTCCTCCACGGCAACGACACCTGGACGGTCGCGGGCTGACCCGCCCGCCCCGAACCGGGCTCCGAGGTAAGGGCCGCTGCCCCTGGGCAGCGGCCCTTACCCGTGCCGGGCCCCGCCTCTCCCGTCATGACCATGGAGCGATACGGACATGACAGGTGCCCCCCGGCGGCGTTACCGTCGTTGCTGTCGCCGTGCGCCCCAGGAGGAACCCCTTGAAACCGATGAGCGAGCACCGGACCGGGCTGGCCTACGGATTCGCCGCCTACGGGATCTGGGGCCTCTTCCCGCTCTACTGGCCGCTGCTGGAACCCGCCGACGCGGTGGAGATCCTGGCGCACCGCATGGTGTGGTCGCTGGCCGTGGTCGGGCTTGTGCTGCTGGTGCTGCGCCGCTGGTCCTGGCTGCGTCCGCTGCTGCGGCAGCCCCGGCGGATCGGGCTGATCGCCCTGGGTGCCACTCTCATCTCGGCCAACTGGGGCCTGTACATCTGGAGCGTCAACTCCGGCCATGTCGTCGAGGCCGCCCTCGGCTACTTCATCAACCCCCTGGTCAGCATCGCCTTCGGGGTCCTGCTGCTGCGCGAGCGGCTGCGGCCCGCGCAGTGGGCGGCCGTCGGCATCGGCGCCGTCGCGGTGCTCGTGCTCACCATCGGCTACGGCGAGCTGCCGTGGATCGCCCTCTCGCTGGCCTTGTCCTTCGCCCTCTACGGCCTGGTCAAGAAGCACGTGGGGCTGGACGGCCTGGAGTCCCTGGCCGCCGAGACCTCCCTGCAGTTCCTGCCGGCCCTGGGCTTCCTGTTCTTCCTGGGCTCGCGCGGCGAGAGCACCTTCACCACCGAGGGAACCGGGCACGCCGTGCTCCTCATCAGCGCCGGCGCGGTCACCGCGCTCCCGCTGGTCTGCTTCGGCGGTGCCGCCGTCCGGCTGCCGCTGTCCACGATCGGCCTGCTGCAGTACCTGACCCCGCTCACCCAGTTCGTCCTGGGTGTCGCCGTCTTCCACGAGGAGATGCCGCCGGAGCGCTGGGCCGGCTTCTCCCTGGTCTGGCTGGCCCTGTCCCTGCTGACCTGGGACGCGCTCCGCACCGCGCACCGGACCCGGGGCGACCTCCGCCGGGCGGGCGCCGCGGCGGCGGAGAAGGCCGCGGCCGAGGCGGCGGCGGCCGCGGAAGCGGCGGCGAGGACGGGCACCGGGCCCGGCGGCGCGGACCGCCCCCGTACGGATCTCCCCCTGGCGGGCCCGGTCACGGAGACCGAGGCGGCGGCCACCGCCCGCGCGGAGGGCCCGGGGACCACGGGTTCCTGAGCCGCCGGGACGGCGGACCGGGACACCCGCGGCCTCGTACGGGCGGGCGGGGCGGGGCCCGTCAGCCGCCGACCGCGCCGAGGCGGGTCATCATGCCGAGGACGTCGGAGACCACCCAGTACTCGGCGAAGCGGCGCCCCTCGGCGCGGAAGATGTCGTGGCCGGTGAAGCTGATACGAGTGCCGGGCGGGGCGGTGGTGCCGGGGATTCCGCCCCGGTAGGTGCCGTGGAAGGTCCAGCGGGCGGCGAGCCGGTCCCCGTCGATGACCGGGCCGACGTCAAGGGTGGTGTTGATGTCGCCGAAGAGGGCGTGGGACCGGCGGATCGCTTCGACGGCACCGTCCGGGCCGTGCACCTCGCGGTCGGGCCAGTGGCCGGTGAAGCCGGGGGTCAGAATCTCGGGCGCCAGGTCGTAGTCGCCGCCCCAGAGGTCCTGCAGCCAGTGCCGGTAGAGCTGTTCGAGATGGTCCATACAGCCCAGTCTGGGGCGGACGGAGGGCCGCGTCACCCCGGGAGACACCACCGGGGCGGGACACTTCGGCCCCTCACCTCAGTCCTCCAGGTCGTCCAGCAGGGCCGCGACGTCCAGATCCACCGGGAACGCCCCGGCGACCTCGACGCCCTGCTTGCCGGTGACGCGCTGGACTTCGCGGTAGGTGTCCCCGGAGAGCTCGTGCACCAGCACGGCCGGCTCCGGTTCGAGCTCGATCCGCCAGTAAGCGGGCACCTTGGCCTGGGCGTAGAGGGCGGGCTTGAGGATGCGGTCGGCCGCCCGGTTGTGGGGTGAGACGATCTCCGCCAGCAGCAGCACGGCCTCCAGGGGAACCGCGACGGTGTCCCGCAGCACGGCCGACCGGTCCACCACCATGATGTCGGGGATGAACAGCCGGGACTCGCCGATCACGTTGGATGCCTCGACGACGAGGAAAGGCGCACCGGCGGCAGCGATGGCTCCACGGATCTGGCGGTTGAGCGCCGAGGAAGCGATCTGGTGCGCAAAACTGGGCGCGGGGGACATCATCAGGACACCGTCCACCAACTCATAGCGGGCGCGTGCCGGGTGCTCGGGGAGGGCGAGGACGTCTTCCACGGTCCAGGGACCTTCGTGGTCGTCCACGCACTTGTGCTTCATGACGCTCATCGTCGTCATCACCGCCTCCTCGCGTGTCTCGGCAACAGCATCCCATGCAGGTCTGTACCCCGCCGAGTCTCGGCCTTCGGACATATCCGCGAGGGCCGATACGCACGGAACGCCCGAACGGGTTACTGCGGTCAGCGGCGGCTTGACGCCTGCCACGCGTTCAGTCCGCCGGGAGGCCCGTTTCGCGGAGGGTGATGTTGAGGCGGCCGGTGAGGCCGAGGGCCGGGTCGGCGGTGCCCGGCAGGGTCCTCGGGACGGCGTGGTACGCGTAGCGGGAGGGGCCGCCGAAGACGAAGAGGTCGCCGGAGGCCAGTTCGAGATCGGTGTACGGCCTGGTGCGGGTCTCGGTGTTGCCGAAGCGGAAGACGCAGGTGTCGCCGAGGGAGAGGGAGACGACGGGGGCGGCGGAGCGTTCGTCCTTGTCCTGGTGCATGCCCATACGGGCCGCGCCGTCGTAGAAGTTGACCAGCGCGGTGTCGGGGGCGTACGCGGCGCCGGCCGCCGGGTCCCCGTAGGCCTCGGTCACCGCGCGGCGGCCCAGGCCGGCCAGCCACTCCGGCAGTTCCGCGACCCGTCCGCCGCCCGCGTCCACGGCGGTGCGGGTGTAGCGGTACGGGGACCAGTGCCAGCCCAGGCAGACCGTCTGCACGGACATCACACCGCCGCGCGGCAGCCGGGTGTGCCGGATCGGTACCGGGCCGCGGGCCCACGCGCGGCAGGCGGCGACCAGACGGCGCTGCGCGGCCGGGTCCAGCCAGCCGGGCACATGGACCGCACCGGGCGCGATCTCCCGGCGGGCGGGCGGGAAGAGGGCGTCGGTCATGCGGGGCCTCACCGTTTCCGTCCCTGTCCTCTGCTCCGGGCTGTTCCTGCCGACGGCAGCTCTGCGGCTCAGCGGCTCCGCCGCTCAACGGCTCCGCCACGGGCGACCCTAGGCGGCGGGGCGGGACGACCGCATCCCGGATTCCGGGCGGCCGGCACCCGGCGCCCCGCCCTCTCCTCCCCGGGCACGGCCGGTCGACCGGCCCCGACTGCCCGACTGCCCGACTGTCCGACTGTCCGACGCCCAGGGTGTGTCCGATTTCCGAACACCCCAGTCCGGATTGCGTCTTGACGGGACAGTGACGCGGAGCCGACCATCATGCCCACGTCAATCGAACGTTCAGCTGAACCTCACGCCCCGCGCCCACCCAGCGCGGGGCGGCCCGCGCGGTCCGTCATCCAACCGTTCGCACCCACGTCCGGAAACGGAGCCCCCATGCGCCTCACTCCCCGCACCGCGAGCACCGCCCCGCCGAAGACCACGTCCGCGTCCCCGCCGGGCCTCCACGGCCGCCCTCGCCACCGCCGCTGCCGTCGCGCTGCTCGCCCCGGCCGCCGCCGCGTCGGCCGCGTCCGCCGCGGAGTCCGCGCCCCGGGCGTCCGCCGCCGCGGCCCCGGACATCCCGCTCTCCGCCGTCAAGGCGCATCTCTCCGATCTGCAGTCGATAGCCTCCGCCAACGGCGGCAACCGCGCCCACGGCCGGCCCGGGTACAAGGCCGCCGTCGACCACATCAAGGCCAAGCTGGACGCCGCCGGGTACACCACCACCGTCCAGCAGTTCACCTCGAACGGCTCCACCGGCTACAACCTCATCGCCGACTGGCCCGGCGGCGACACCGGGAACGTCCTCATGGCCGGGGCCCACCTCGACTCCGTGAGCAGCGGCCCCGGGATGAACGACAACGGCTCCGGTTCGGCCGCCGTCCTGGAGACCGCGCTCGCCGTGGCGCGCGAGGGCCACCAGCCGGACCGGCACCTGCGGTTCGGCTGGTGGGGCGCGGAGGAGCTGGGCCTGGTCGGCTCCAACCACTACGTGCGCAACCTGACGAGCACCCAGCGGTCCGCGATCGGCGGCTACCTCAACTTCGACATGATCGCCTCGCCGAACCCCGGCTACTTCGTCTACGACGACGACCCGGCCATCGAGAAGGTCTTCAAGGACTTCTTCGCCGCCAAGGGCGTGCCGACGGAGATCGAGACCGAGGGCGACGGCCGCTCCGACCACGCCTCCTTCAAGAACTACGGCATCCCGGTCGGCGGTCTGTTCACCGGCGCGAGCCGCACCAAGTCGTCGGCGCAGGCGCAGAAGTGGGGCGGCACGGCCGGGCGGGCGTTCGACAGCTGCTACCACTCGTCCTGCGACACCCTGGCGAACGTCGACGACACCGCCCTGGACCGCAACAGCGACGCCCTCGCCCACGCCGTCTGGACGCTCGGCGCGGCCGACGGCGGCGGTACGGACCCGTCCGTCGTCTACGAGAACACCGAGGACGTCACCATCCCCGACGGCACCTCGGAGGCGGTCTCCCCCGTGGCCGTGGCCGACCGTCCGGGCAGCGCCCCGGCGGCGCTCAGGATCGGGGTCGACATCAAGCACAGCTACCGGGGCGATCTGGTGATCGACCTGCTGGCCCCGGACGGCACCGCGTACCGGCTGAAGGACTCCAGCAGCTGGGACGGCGCCGACGACGTGATCGCCACCTACACGGCCGACGTCTCCGGTGAGACGGCGAACGGCACCTGGAAGCTGCGGGTCCGGGACGTGTACCGCCAGGACAGCGGCTACATCGACAGCTGGAAGCTCACCTTCTGAGCCGAGCGGCGCGGGACCCCCGGCCGGGCTCCGCCCCGGCACGCACGAGCCCGCGGTGGCACGGTGCGTACCGTGCCACCGCGGGCTGCCGCGTGGGGCGGTGCGGTCCGGAGCCCCTGGCTCCCGCCGCCGGAATCTCAGCCCGGCGGCGGGCGGGGCCCGGTGGAGCCGGGGGTCAGGTCCGGTGGGAGCCGGTGCTCCCGGCCCGCTGCCGCTCGCGCCGCCGCGCCTCGGCGGCACCGGCGCCGGCACCGTGCTCGCCGGCGTCCGGACCCTTGCCCTCCGCGCCGGGCTTCGCGTCCTCCGCAGCCCGCGCGGCCTTGGCGTCCTCCCGCGCGGCGATGTCGCGCTCCGCCGGGCAGCCGGGGCCGTCCTGGCCGGCGGCGGTACCGGCGGCGCAGTTCCTGCGCCGGATTCCGAAGATCAGGAACGCCGCCAGGACGGCGACCGCGGCCCAGGTGACCGGGCTGGTCAGCACGGTCTCACGGATGTCCGCGCTGACCTGCTGGCCGAGGACGAAGACGCCCATGACGACCACGAACCAGCCGAAGCCCTTGCGGAGCGTGTCCTGCGGGATGCGTCCCGCGAGCCGTCCGCCGACCAGGCTGCCGACCACGGCCGCGGCGGTGACGATGCCCGCCAGACCCCAGTCGATCTGCACGCTGGAGAGGTAGCCCGCCAGTCCCGCGAAGGACTTCATGGAGATCACCAGCAGCGAGGTGCCCACGGCGACGCCCATCGGGAGTCCGCCCAGCAGGGCCAGGGCCGGGACGATGAGGAAGCCTCCGCCGGCGCCGACGAGGCCGGTGACCAGGCCGACGACCACACCGTCCACCAGGACGTGCAGGACCGGCATCTCCTCGTGCTTGCTCTTGAGTTCCTTCTTGCGGCCCTTCAGCATGGCGACCGCCGTGGCGAGCATCATCAGGGCGAACGCGATGAGCAGCACGGTCCCGGGGATGAACTCGGCCAGCCGGCCGCCCGCGTAGGCACCGGTCATACCCGCCACACCGAACAGCAGTCCGGTCCGCCAGCGGACCCGGCCCGCACGGGCGTGCGAGACCAGACCGGCGAGCGAGGTGACGCCGACGACCAGCAGCGAGGTGGCGATGGCCTCCTTCGCGTCCATGCCGGCCAGGTAGATCAGGATCGGGACGGTCAGGATGGAACCGCCGCCGCCGAGGATGCCGAGGCTGATCCCGATCAGCAGCGATCCGGCGATGACAAGTGCTATCACGCGCGGTCACCCCGCAACGACTGGATGACGGTCTTGAGGTCCGTCTTCGGTCCGCGGTTGTAGGGGAGCTTGGAGAGCATCATCCCCATGGCGCAGGTGTTGCTGAGCGCCGCGAAGGTCAGGCCCGCGCCGACGAAGGTGCCGACGAGGTGCCAGCCCGGGAAGAAGATCCCGGCGATGCCGCTGATCAGGACGATCAGGCCGGCGACCAGCCGGACCTGGCGCTCCAGGTCCCAGCGGTCCGCTCCGCGCCTGACGTCGCCGCCCGACGTCTCCCAGGCGACCATGCCGCCGTCGAGCACCCGCAGGTTGGGGAGGCCGACCTCGGCCAGCGCCTGCTCGGCCTGGGCCGCACGGCCGCCGGAACGGCAGATCAGCACGACGTCCTCGTCCAGGTGCGACAGCAGCTCCTGGCGGTGTTCCTTGAGGGTGTCGAGCGGGACGTTGTAGGAGCCGGGGATGTGGACGCTCTGGAACTCGCCCGGAGTCCGAACATCCAGCAGGCGGGGGCCACCGCCGTCCCGGATCAGCGCCTGCAGGGCGTCCGGACCGAGCTTCGCGGTGGTGGTGTCGCCCGTGGAGTTGGGGCTCATATCTGGATCCTCACTGTTCGGGGGCGTGGGTGCACTGGGGATGCACCGGGTCATTGGGGTGGTGACCAGTGGTCTCGGGTCTCCGGAGGTCTTCCGGGGGCGGGCACCCCGCCCGGGGGCCGGGTGCCCGCCTGTGGCTCGCCCGGTCATGGGGGGGCCTGCGAGCCGGGCGGGCTCCGGCGGCGGTGTCGTCAGGGCAGGACATCTCCGCCGCCGGCGCCCGGTACGGGCCGCGCCCCGGGGGGACGGGCGCGGACCGCGCTGGGGGCCCGGGTCAGGAACGGGCCGCGGGCTCGGGCAGCAGCAGCCAGGCACCGTAGCCGCCGAGCAGGTCGGAGACGTCCTCACGGCCGGCGTGCCGCAGCAGGCTGGCGCCGATGGAGGAGCGGTGGCCGCCCGCGCAGTGGACGACGACCGGGCGGTCCGCCGGGATCTCGTCCTGCCGCTTGGCCAGCTCGGCCAGCGGGATGTGCAGGGAGCCCTCGATGAAGCCCTCCTCGCGCTCGCCGCCGCCGCGCACGTCCACGACCACCGGTGCCTGCCCGGAGGCGAGCACCTTGCGGAGCTCGTCCGCGGTGACCCGGCTGGCCTGGGTCATCTCCGCGGCCAGGCCGGGGAAGACGCCCTCCGGGTCGCGCAGGTAGCCGGCCACGTGGTCGAAGCCGATCCGGGCGAGCCGGGTGACGAGCTCCTCCTCGCGGTCCTCCGGGGCGACGACGATGATCTCCGCGTCCGGGGCGACCACGGAGCCCGCCTGCTCGGCGAAGCGGCCGTCGGCCGGGACGTTGACGGAGCCGCGCAGGTGGCCCGCGGCGAACTCCTGCGGGTCGCGGCCGTCGACGATCACGGCACCCGCGTCCCGGCGGGCCAGGAACTCCTCCACGGAGAGGGAGGGCGCCGTGGTGCTCGGGTCGAACAGCTCGTGCGACTTGCGGTTGAGGATCGCGTCGTAGACGAAGTAGCCGGGGGCGGAGGGCTGGCCCGCCGTGACCACGGCCAGGAACTGGTCCTCGCCCATCGGGGCACAGGCGTAGTTGGTGGCGCGCTGCTCGCCGATGGTGGACTGCCGCTGGGTGGAAAGGTTCTTGCCGCAGGCGGAGCCGGCGCCGTGGGCCGGGAAGACCCGCACCTCGTCCGGGAGCGCCATCAGCTTGTTGTGGACGCTGTCGTAGAGCATCCGGCCGAGCTCGTCGGCGGTGACCCCGATGGAGGCGAGCAGGTCGGGGCGGCCGACGTCGCCGATGAAGAGCGCGTCACCGGTGAGGACGCCGTAGGGGACCTCGTCGCCGGCGTGCTCGTAGACCAGGACGCTGACGGACTCCGGGGTGTGGCCGGGGGTCTCCATGATCTGGAGGGTCACGTCACCGAGGCTGATGCGCTCGCCGTCGGCCAGCTTGCGGCTCTCGTACTCGGTCTCCGCGCGCTGCCCGTAGCCGATCCAGGCGCCGGTCCGGTCGGCGAGCTCCAGGTGGCCGGCGATGAAGTCGGCGTGGAAGTGGGTGTTGATGACGCCCACGATGGTGAAGCCGCGGTCCTGGGCGTCGGCCACGTACTCGGTGACGTCGCGGCGGGGGTCGACGACGACGGCCTTGCCGCTGGTCTCGTCGGCGACCATGTACGAGGCCTGGGAGAGGCAGTCGAGGTAGTACTGGGCGAAGAACATGCGGAGCCTCCGTGTCGGGATCTCTCGGAACTCTCATACCCTGGGGGGTATATACCAAGGTAAGCGATACCCAGTTGGGTATATTTCCGGCCCGCGGCCGGTCATGCGGAAAATCGGCGGATCAACAGGCCGGGAAGGCCGGCGGAGCAAGGAACGGCAAGGGAACGGGCGAGCCGGAAGCCGGAGCCCACGGGCACCGGCGACCGGACCGCCGCACGGCCGGATCAGACGCGGCCGGACATCATGCCGCGCCAGTAGATGACGGGCAGGACGTACCGCTTGAACACCCACATGTCGCGGCGCTCCTTGAAGGTGTTGATCAGCGGGAAGCTCGGCTTGGGCTTCAGGTCGTAGTCGAACTCGGCGAGCAGCATCCTGTCGCGCGCGGTCACCAGCGGGCACGAGGTGTAGCCGTCGTACCGCGCCCCGGCCTCGGCGCCCTTCATGGCGGCGACGAGGTGCTCCACCACCACGGGGGACTGCTTGCGCACGGCCGCGCCGGTCTTGGACGTGGGCAGGTTCGCCACATCCCCGAGCGCGAAGATCTCCGGGTGGTCCGGACTGCGCAGGGTGTGCTTGTCCACCTTGACGAAGCCGTAGGGTCCCTCGGCGAGGGGGCTCGCCTTCACCCAGTCCGGGGCGCTCTGCGGCGGGACGAGGTGCGCCATGTCATAGGCGAGGGTCTCCTCGGCGCCGGTCTTGAGGTCGGTGACGCTCAGCTCGCGGGCCGCGCCGTCCACGGCGGTCACCTCGGACTCGTACCGGACCTCGATGCCGTACCGCTCGACGACCTTCTCCAGCGCGTTGGTCCAGACCGGGACCTTGAAGAGCTTGGGGTCGGGCAGCACGAAGACGATGCGGATGGCGTCCAGGACACCCTGCTTGCGCCAGTAGTCGGCGGCCAGGTAGGCGATCTTCTGCGGGGCGCCGCCGCACTTCAGCGGGGTGGCCGGGTGGCTGAAGACCGCGGTGCCGGAGCGCATGCCCTTGATGAGCTCCCAGGTGTAGGGGGCGTACTCGGGCGCGTAGTTGCTGGCCACGCCGTCGCGGCCGACGGCCTTGGCGAGGCCCGGGATCCTGTCCCAGTCGAGCTGGAGACCGGGGGCCAGGACCAGGTAGTCGTAGCCGATCCGGCCGCCGCCGGCGACGGAGACCGTACGGGCGTCCGGGTCGACCGCCACGGCCGAGTCGCGGATCCACCGCACGCCGTCCGGGATCAGGGACTCCTCGGAGCGCCGTGACGTCTCCAGCGGGGCCTGACCGCCGCCGACGAGGGTCCACAGGGGCTGATACCAGTGGGTATCGGAGGGATCGAGTACGGCGATGTCACCGACGCCCGCGCGACGGAGCCGGGCGGCGACGCTGATGCCGGCCGTTCCGCCACCGACGACGACCACGTGGTGGTGGCCGGCGGAGCCTGTCGGCTCCGCGGAATGGGGGGACAAGTCCAGAACCTCCTCTCGATACCCCTATGGGTATCCATGACAGGGAGCGTAAACCACTCGCGGCAGGGTTGGCAAATACCTCAGGGGGTATACAGGCCCGGCGTTGTCGCAGCGGCCCGGCGTCCGGCCGTCCGGGACCCCGGCGAACGGCGGACGCCGCTACACCGTGATGTCCCGATTCGAGAAGCGTGCCCAAGCTACGGAGCCGAAGACCGCCGCGTACAGGGCCTGAAGGCCCAGGTTCCGCAGCAGGTCCTCCCAGTACACGGGGGCGCGGAGGAGATCCGCGAAGCTGAGCCAGTAGTGCGGGAAGAGGTAGGGGTGCACCGCGTCGAGCTGCGGGATGGTGTTGACGATCTGGACGGTGATCAGCAGACCCACCGTGGCCGCCATCGCCGCGATCCCGCTGTTGGTGAGCGTCGAGACGAACAGGCCCAGCGCCGCGATCCCGGTCAGCGACGCGGCGACGGCGACCGCCACGGCCAGCGCGCGCAGCAGGCCCTCGCCGAGGGAGACGGTCGTCCCCGAGATCAGCGTGACCTCGCCGAGCGGGAACAGCAGCGCCCCCACCGCGAGCGCCGAAACCGCCACCGTCACCGTGGCGACCAGGCAGAAGGCCAGGACGGCGGCGAACTTGGCGAGCAGCAGCCGGGTCCGGCCGGCCGGGGCCACCAGCAGATAGCGCAGCGTGCCGGCGTTCGCCTCGCCCGCGATCGCGTCCCCCGCGACGACGCCGACGGCCATCGGGAGGAAGAGCGGGAGCGTGGCCGCCAGGCCGGTGAAGACCAGGAAAAGGCCGTTGTTGGTGATCTGCGCGATGAACGCCGGACCGCCGCCCCCGTTGCCGCCGCCGACGGAGCCGCCGTCGCCGGTCTCGATCCGCACCGCGATCCCGATCAGCAGCGGCACGGCGGCGAGCACCCCGAGCAGGGCGAGCGTCCGCCAGCGGCGGAAGACCGTCACCAGCTCACTGCGGAAGAGGCCGAGGGTCCACAACGGGCTGGGCCGGGTGCGGCGCCGCGAGCCGTCCGCCGCGGACGGCTCGGGGGACGGGGACGTCCCGGGTGCCGTGGACGTCCCGGGGGCGGCGGGAATGGTACTCCGTGGCCCCGGGGTGGTGCGGGCCACCGTGCCGGCCGCCGTCCCGGCGGACCCGGGTCCCCGGGCCCGGCCCGTCCGTTCGGCGTGTCCGGCGTGTCCGGCCTGTTCGGCCTGTTCGGTCCGCTCGTCCCGCCCGTTGCCGTCAGCCCGCGACATCGAAACCCTCCCCGGTCAGTGCCACGAACGCGTCCTCCAGCGAAGCCCGTTCGAGCCCGAAGCCCCGGACCCGCACGCCGTCCCGGACGAGTGCGGCGTTGAGGTCGGCCGGGTCGAACGCCCCGGCCGGACCCGGCGGTCCGGCCGGCGGCTCGCCCGTCACCCTGCCGCCCGCCACCACCAGGTTCGTCACCCCGTGCTCCCCGAGCACCCGGGCCGCGTCCGCCGTGTCCGGTGTGGTGACGGAGAGCCGGCCGCGCGCCCCGGCCGCCAGTTCGGCGACCGGGCCCTGCACCACCAGCCGTCCGCGGGCCATCACCGCGGCATGGGTGCACACCTGCTCGATCTCGTCCAGGAGGTGGGAGGAGAGGAAGACCGTGGTGCCGCCGTCCGCCACCTCCCGCACCAGGGCCCGGATCTCCCGCATTCCCTGCGGGTCCAGGCCGTTGGTCGGCTCGTCGAGAACGAGCAGCCGGCGCGGCCGCAGCAGCGCCGCTGCCAGGCCGAGACGCTGCTTCATGCCGAGGGAGTAGGCCCGCGCCTTCTTGCTCCCGGCGGCGGCCAGCCCCACCCGCTCCAGCGCCGCGGCGATCCGGGCGTCGCGGGTGCGGGGGTCGGCGTCCGGGTCGGCGGCGTCGAGGCGCCGGAGGTTGTCCCGGCCGGAGAGGAAGCCGTACAGGGCGGGGCCCTCGATCAGCGCACCGACCTGCGGCAGCACCCGGCGCGCGGCGCCCGGCATGGGGGCGCCGAGTACGCGGGCGCTGCCGGACGTGGGCCGGATCAGGCCCATCAGCATCCGGATGGTGGTGGTCTTGCCGGAGCCGTTGGGTCCGAGGAAACCGAAGACCGAGCCGGCGGGCACGGTGAGGTCGAGCCCGTCCACGGCGAGCTGCCCGCCGCGGAACCGCTTGGTGAGACCGCGGGTCACGATGACGCTCCCGGCGGCGGCTCCGCCCGCGTCCTCGGCGGCGGGTCCGGCGGCCGCGGGCCGGGCGGCCGTTCCGCCGGCGTTCTCGGCGGCGGTCGGGGCGGCCGTTCCGGTCTCGGTCCCGTCCTGGCTCACGGCCCCGGTCCCGGTCTCGGCGGCGGGCGGCTGCTTCATCGTTCTCCTGTCCGGCTGCGGCTGAGTCCGGCGCACGGGCCGGGGGACGTACGGGACGACGGGCGGCCCCTGCCCGGCGCCCCGTACCCGGTCAACGGCGCGCTGCCCGCCCGGGATCCGGACGAGCAGCGCCGGCGGTGCCGGGACCGCGCGTCCCTACTCCGCCTTCTCGGCCTTCTCGGCGGCCTTCACCAGCGCGGCCTTGTCGACCGCGCCCGCGTAGACCCCGCCGTCGTCCGTCAGCAGGACGTTGACGAGCCGGGTGCTGAAGACCCGGCCGGTGCCGAAGTCGCCGCTGACCCGCTCGCCGAAGCTGTTGAGCAGCTGCTCCGCCTCGGCGGGAAGCTCCTCCGCACCGGCGCCGCGCTTTCCGGCCGGGGCCTGGAGCTGCGCGACGCTCGCCCAGCCCTCACCGATGACGTTCAGCCCGGCGGGACCGTTCCCCCGCGTCTCCGCGGAGCCGGGCTTGCCGTCCTCGCCGTGCTCGCCGTTCTTCCGGTGCTCGGCGTGCTTGTCCGCGCGCTCGCTCAGGTCCTCCTCGGTGACCTTCGCGCCCTTCGGCGGCTTGAACGCGAAGGTCTCCGCCGCGGGCTTGCCGAAGTCCACGGAGGTGAAGCCCACGTCGACCGCGGCCTTGCCGCCGCTCTTGGGCGTCAGTGTGAACTTCAGCGGCACGCCGTTCTCCGCGTCCACCGAGATCCGGACCGCCTCGACCGTGGACTCCCCGGCCTTCGGCGTGATCACGAGCTGGTACGCGTCGCGGCCGGCGACCTGGGCCGTGCCGTCCACCGTGACCGCGGTCGTCTCGTCGACGGCCTTCAGCGCGTGCTCGGCGAGCTCGCGCGGGGTGGCGTCCGCCAGCCCCTCCGGCAGGTCGTGCTTGCCGTGCTCGCCGTCCTTGTCCTTGCCGTGGTGCTCGGCGTGCAGGTCGGCGTCGTGCTCCGGAAGCGTCGCGTGGTACGCGGAGTTGCTGCCCGAGTCGTAGGCCCAGAGGTCCTCGCCGTTGCGGATGACGCTGTACTCCGCGGCCTCGTCCATGACCGACAGGCGCTGCTTGCCGGGGCCGTCGGCCGCAACCCGCAGGGTGTGCGTGCCGGACGCCAGCTCCATCAGCTTCGCCTGCGGATCGGCGGGCGAGCCCTGCTCGTCGCCGCCCTTCCCCCGGCCCGCGTCTCCCCGGCCCTCGGCGGAATCGTCACCGTGGCCCGGCCCCATGCCGAAGCCACCGCCCCCGCCGCTCATCCCGGGCAGCGCGGGGAGGCCCAGGTCGGTGCTGATCTTGACGGTGCCGGACAGCCGCTCGGTGTCCGACTCGGCCATGCGCTCGATGAGTTCGGCCGCGGTGATCTCCGGCAGATCCGGACTGCCCGAGCTGGCGAGGGCCGGTACGAGACCGATGCCCGCCACCGCCACTCCCGCCACCGCGACCGGCACCCCCCAGCGCACCAGTCCGCGAGCCGGCGCCGCCGGGGCGCCCTCGCCGTCCCATTCGTCGGTGACCTGTGTCGGTCGCTTTCCTGGCATGTGCCCTACCTCCGTGGTCGGCGGCGGTTCGCGTAACACCTTCGGGCCCTGCCGTCCGGGCTTCCCGGCCGGTCGGGGCGCTGCCCACCCGGTCCATTGTCTCCCGAGTCCGCCGCGTTCGTACTCCCATCACATCAAAGAGAACGGAGCGGGGCGTCAACCGGCGGCATCAACTTCGGGTAGTCCCAGGGGAGGAGAACGCTCCCCCACCGGCCGGGTTCCGTACCACCGGAGGCGCAGCCACCCGTAGGGGTGACCGGGTCCGCTCCCGGACCGGGCCCCGGAGTCCGGGCCGGGCTTGGGGCCGGGATCCGAGTCCGGAGTCCGGAGTCCGGAGCCGGCGTCCGGGGGCCCGCCCGTGCGGTGTTCCGCCGGGCGCGCGGCCTCAGCCCGCCCGGTGCACCACCGCGTCGCACAGGCTCTCCAGCGCCGCCTTCGCCGGGCCGTCCGGCAGCGGGAGGAGGGTGGCGCGGGCCTCCTCGGCGTAGCGCACGGTGTCCTGGCGCGCCTGCTCCAGCGCGGGGTGCTCGCGCAGCCGTCGCAGGGCCTCGGTCACCACCGCGTCGTCCGTGAGGTCGCCGTCCAGGAGTGCGCACAGCTCGCGGTCCTCCGGGCGGCCGTGTCTCTCGGCCGCCGCCCGCAGATGCAGTACCGGCAGGGTGGGGATGCCCTCGCGGAGGTCCGTGCCCGGGGTCTTGCCCGACTCGCGGCTGTCGCTGGCGATGTCGAGGACGTCGTCCGCGAGCTGGAAGGCGGTGCCGAGCCGCTCGCCGTACTGGGTGAGGATGTCCACGACCCGCTCGTCGGCGCCCGCCATCATGGCGCCGAAGCGGCCGGCGACGGCGATCAGCGAACCGGTCTTGCCGGCGATCACGTCGAGGTAGTGGGCGATCGGATCGCGCCCGGCGCCCGGTCCGGCGGTCTCCAGGATCTGACCGGTGACCAGCCGCTCGAACGCCTCGGCCTGGATGCGGACGGCCTCCGGGCCGAGGTCGGCCAACAGGTGCGAGGCGCGGGCGAAGAGGAAGTCGCCGGTGAGGACGGCCACCGAGTTGTCCCAGTTGGCGTTGGCGCTGGGCACCCCCCGGCGCACATCGGCCTCGTCCATGACGTCGTCGTGGTAGAGCGTGGCGAGGTGCGTCAACTCGACGACGACGGCGGACGGCACGACGCCCGGCGCGTGCGGGTCGCCGAACTGCGCGGCGAGCGTCACCAGCAGCGGGCGGAACCGCTTGCCCCCGGCGCGGACGAGGTGCTGGGCGGCCTCGGTGATGAACGGCACACCGCTCTTGGTGGCCTCCAGCAGGCCCTCCTCGACAGCCGTCAACCCGGCCTGGACATCGGCTTCCAGAGCCTGGTCCCGCACGCTCAGCCCGAAGGGCCCGACGACGGTCACGAGGGGTTCTCCTGTCTGCGGACGACCCCGCGGCTCATGTGCGACCCGCGGAATGTCGATGTATCGCTGTCACGGCCATCACCATCACGCGCAGCGTATCCGGTCGCCCGACGATCACAGCGGGCGCCCGTTCACCGGGAAAGACCGCTGGGGACGCCTTCCCGCGCCCGCTCCCGGCACTCCGCCGCACCGGACGGCCCCCGATGTGTTCTTGGTCACGCCGGACGGGCCCCGCACTCCGCCCCGGCCCGCCGGTCACGGGGCCCGCGCCCGTCACCAGCAGTCGGTGGCCACCGCCTTCGCCAGCCGCGGCGAGGCGTACTCCGTACCGCAGACGAAGCGCATCACCGGCCCGTACGAGAACGCCGCCGGCAGCCCGGTGAAGTAGAGGCCGGGGAGCGAGGAGCGGTAGCCCGCGCGAAGTGCCGGGGAGCCGCGGTCGGCGGCCAGTTCGGTGCGGAGGCCGGGCCCGAGGAAGTCCATCGCGGCCAGGTCCACGCGGTAGCCGGTGGCGGCCATGACGTGGTCGGCGGAGAGCTCCGCGGTGGCGCCGTCGAGACCGGCGACGGCGAGGACCGGGCGGCCGTCCTCGATCCGGACCGCCCGGATCGCGCGCACCGGCGTCACCGGGACGCGGCCCTCGAACCGCTCCCGCAGCCACCAGGCGCCGAGCGGGCCGAGCACCCGGCGCACGAGGTGGTGGCGGGCGCGGGCGGGCAGGAGGCGGTAGGCGTCCGCGTAGTGGCTGACGACGTGGAGGGACCAGGCGCGTCCGAACGGCGAATCGGGGCGGAGGCGGGGCTGCCGCCAGGGCGGGGAGCCGAAGCCGACGGCGCCCCGGCCGCGGGCGACGACCCGGACCTCGGCCCCCGCCTCCCGCAGCAGCGCCGCGTTCTCCAGCGCCGACTGCCCGGCGCCGACGACCAGCACCGACCGTCCGGCGAAGCCGCTCAGATCCCGGTGGTGGGAGCTGTGCGAGACGGGGCCGGTGGCCGAGGGGCCCCCGGGAACGGCGGAGGCCAGCGCCGCGGGCAGCCGGGCCAGCCCGCTGAGGCCGGTGGCGACGACCACGGCCCGGGCGGTGAACCGCTCTCCGGAGTCCAGCTTCAGCTCGTAGCCCCGGCCCCCGGCCCGCCGCTCCACGGAGACCACCCGGACCTGCTCCAGCCGGGGCACCAGCCGCTCCCGGAACCAGTCCCCGTAGGCGGCGAAGGTCTCCACGGGGACCAGGTCCTCGTCGGTGACGAGCCGGCGGATGCCCGCCGCGTCGCAGTAGTCGGCGAGGGTGTGCCCGGCCTGCGGCGCGTCGATGGTGGAGGCGGCCGGGGTGGACTTGAGGAGCATCCCGGCGGGCATGTGCTCACGCCAACTGGACATCGGGGAACCGAAGACCCGCACGGGAAGGGAGCGGGCCCGCAGATGGGCGGCGGTCGACAGACCGTACGGGCCGGCCCCGATGACGGCCACGGGACCGGGATACGACGCCGGGGTGCCGGGCCGGCCGGACCCACCGGACGGGGCGCCGGACGGACCGTGCGGGCCCGACGGTTCACCGGACGGCGACGGCGCGGAGGAGGCTGCGGGACTGGTCACGGACGATTCCCTCCCGGGGACACGACGGGGCTCGGCACCGGCGGAGGACACCGCGGGGCCGCTTGCTGCTGGTACGTCATCCGGCTTTCCGCCGGGGTCTGCCGGCGGCGCGGCGGCCGAACACCGCCCGGACGGCGGCCGTCCGCATCTGCCGGACCGCCACGCTGCGGACCGCCGGGCTCGGGACCGCCGGGCCCCGCGGCCCGCCGCCAGGGGAGCACGGGCTTCCGGCCGCCGGGCTCCCGGCGGACGAACTCCCCACCGGTGGGCCACCGTCCAGTGCCCCCGTCCCCGCGCCACCCCGCCGCCGTTCCGCGCGCAGTTCCTCCGCCCGCCGCCGTCTCGCGCGCCGCCACTGCAGCAGATGCCGGGCGCCGGGCCCGACGAAGCGGGCGAGCATGGTGAAGAACGGCCTGAGGTCGTCCCGGGCGAGCCAGGCCAGCTCCGTACCGGCCGGCCGCGCCGGGGCGTGCGGGGTGGTGTAGCCGCTGCGCCGGTAGGCCAGCAGCGCCGGCAGGTCGATGTTCTCCACCACGAAGCGGTGCCCGGAGCGCTGTGCGGCGCCGGGCACCGGGCGGCCGGTGAGGTCGAGGTGGAGGGCGCGGACCACGTCGACACCGGCGGTGTTCTCGAAGAGCCGGAACTGGGCGCCCATCCGCGGGTTGAAGTCGAGCAGCTTGTAGCGGCCGTCGCGGCGGTCGTGCCGCAGATCGAGGTCGACGACGCCGGTGAAGCCGATGCGTTTGACGAAGCGCGCGGCGAGCGCGGCCAGTTCCGGGTTGTCGACGACGTAGGCGCTGGCGGTCATGCCCGCGTGCGGCGGCCAGGAGCGGACCTTGACGCCGGTGAAGAGGGCGAGCGCGTCGCCGTCGGCGTCGAAGTAGCCGTGGACGATCCAGTCCTCCGCCTCCTCGCGCGGCAGGTACTCCTGGAGCACCACCCCCGGCCGCGGCCCCCAGCCCTCCGCGAGCCGCAGGAGTTCGGCGGCGCCGCCGATCCGGGTGGTCCCGGCCACCGCCGGGGCGCTGCGGCGGACGAACGCCTCCCGGTTCTTGGCGACGACGGGGAAGCGGGCCGTGGCCGCGAACTCCTCGACGTCGGCGTACGAGTCGGGGAAGGCGGCGGCGGGCGAGGGCACCCCGTGCTCGGCGCAGAGCTCGTGCAGGCCCTGCTTGCTGGCCAGCCGGCGCGGCAGCCCCGGTTCGACCCGGGGGAAGAGGAAGCGCTCGGCGAGGGGCCCGGCGTGCTCGGCGATGAGCACCGCCGCCTCCTCGTCGGTGGGCACCAGGACCGCCGGGCGGCCGATCTCCCGCCCGACGTCGAGGAGTTGGCCCACCAGCCGCTCCGGTGCCTCCCGGCCGGTCGTGGGGCGGACGAAGGCCCGCCGCAGATAGCGGGAGACGGCCGCGGGCGTCCAGCGGTCCTCCGTGAGGGCGTACATCGGCACGCCGAGCCTGCCGAGACTGCGGATGGCGCCCACGCCGCCGTGGTGCAGTGGGTAGTTCCCGATCTTGACGATCAGTCCGGGCACGGCCCGGTCGGCCCGTAAGGGCATGCTTCGGCTCGCCACTCCCCGCCCCCTCGGCCACAGCGGCCAGCGGCCCCCGCTGTCCGTGACCCGTCAGGGAACGTACGCCGGAATGTCCAGTTCCAGCAATCCTTTTCCGGACATTGCACACTCTGTGTACTGTTTCCGCTCACTTCACAACGCAAGCCCTTCGCCTGGGACCGCATCGGCCCGGCCCCCGATCGGCCCCCGGGCTCGGCACACCGCCCCATCCGCCCCGTAATCTGAGGCCGAGCACGATCCGGGCGATACGAAGGCGAGGCAGTGTCCATGCCCCAGCAGGATCCGTTCGATCCCCCAAGACCCTCGGCGCACGACAGCGACGGTCTCTACGGTCCGCAGAACCTGCCGTACGGCGTCTTCAGCACCCCCGACGAGCCCGGCCGCAAGCGCATCGGCGTGCGCTACGGCGACCGTGTCCTGGACGTGCACACGGCCGCCACCGCCCTCGGCTCCCCGCACGCCGACATCCTGGCCCACCCCACCCTCAACCCGCTGATGGCCGCCGGACGCCCCACCTGGCGGGCCGTCCGGGCGAGCGTGGCCACCTGGGTGGGCTATCCCGCCATCGAGCCGTTCCTGCACCCGCTCACCGAGGTGACGCTGCACCTCCCCTTCGAGGTCGCCGACTACGCCGACTTCTACTCCAGCGAGCACCACGCCACCAACGTCGGGCGGATCTTCCGGCCGGACGGAGCCCCGCTCACCCCCAACTGGAAGCATCTGCCGATCGGTTACCACGGCCGGGCCGGCACCGTCGTCGTCTCCGGCACCCCGGTCATCCGCCCCAGCGGCCAGCGCCTCGCGGGCGACGCGCCCGTCTTCGGCCCCACCCAGCGGCTCGACATCGAGGCCGAGGTCGGCTTCGTCGTCGGCGCGCCCTCACGGCTCGGCGAGCGGGTGCCGCTCTCCGCCTTCCGCGAGCACGTCTTCGGCCTCTGCCTCCTCAACGACTGGTCCGCCCGGGACATCCAGTCCTGGGAGTACCGCCCCCTCGGGCCGTTCCTCGGCAAGTCCTTCGCCACCTCCGTCTCGGCCTGGGTCACCCCTCGACGCCCTCGACGCGGCCCGGGTCCCGCCGCCCCGCGCGACCCCGGCCGCTGCCGTACCTCGACGACACGGCGGGGGCCGAGCCCGGCGGCTTCGACCTCCGCATCACGGTCGCCGTCAACGGCCACACCGTCGCGGAACCGCCGTTCTCCGCCATGTACTGGACGGCGGCCCAGCAGCTCGCCCATCTGACCTCGGGCGGCGCCTCCCTGCGCACCGGGGACCTGTTCGCCTCCGGCACCGTCAGCGGCCCGGAGCCGCACCAGCGCGGCTGCCTGCTGGAGCTCACCTGGAACGGCCGCGACCCGCTCGACCTGCCCGGCGGCAAGCGCACCTATCTGGAGGACGGCGACGAGGTCACCCTCACCGCCTGGGCCCCCGGCCCGGAGGGCACCCGCCTCGGCCTCGGCGAGGTCACCGGCCGGATCGTCCCGGCGTAGCACCCTCCGACCGCTCCGGCTGCCCCGGCAGCGGCCGGCCGGACATGCCGGTGGGCCGCCGCCCCCTGCTTCGGGGGCGGCGGCCCACCGCCGTGCCGGGTGCGCGGCGCGGGCGAACCGCGCCGCACCGTGGTGCTCAGCGCACGAAGACCCCCGCCTGGCCGGCCAGGTCCAGGAAGTACTGCGGCGCGATGCCGAGCACGAGCGTGACGACGACGCCCACCGCGATGGCCGTCGAGGTCAGCGCGCTGGGCACGGCGACCGTCGGGCCGCCCGCCTGCGGCTCGTTGAAGAACATCAGCACGATGACGCGGATGTAGAAGAACGCCGCGATGGCCGAGGAGACCACACCGACCACGACCAGCGCGCCCGCGCCGCCCTCCGCCGCCGCCTTGAACACCGCGAACTTGCCCGCGAACCCGGAGGTCAGCGGGATGCCCGCGAAGGCCAGCAGGAAGACTCCGAAGACCGCCGCGACCAGCGGCGACCGCCGCCCCAGACCGACCCACTTCGACAGGTGCGTGGCCTCGCCGCCCGCGTCGCGGACCAGCGTCACCACGGCGAAGGCGCCGACCGTGACGAAGGAGTAGGCCAGCAGGTAGAAGAGCACCGAGGAGATGCCGGACGGCGTGGTGGCCACGACGCCCGCCAGGATGAACCCGGCGTGGGCGATCGAGGAGTACGCCAGCAGCCGCTTCACATCCGTCTGGGTGACCGCGACGATCGCGCCGACCATCATCGTGACGATGACGACGCCCCACATCACCGGCCGCCAGTCCCAGCGCAGACCGGGCAGCACCACGTACAGGATCCGCAGCAGCGCGCCGAAGGCCGCGACCTTGGTGGCCGCCGCCATGAAGCCGGTGACCGGGGTCGGGGCGCCCTGGTAGACGTCCGGGGTCCACATGTGGAACGGGACCGCGCCGACCTTGAAGAGCAGGCCCATCAGCACCAGCGCGGCGCCGATCAGCAGCAGCGCGTCATTGCCCATGGTGGCGGCCACGGAGGGCTCCACCTGCTGGAGGTCGCCGGAGATCACCTGCGCGATGCCGCCGTAGGTGACGGTGCCCGCGTAGCCGTACAGCAGCGCGATGCCGAAGAGCAGGAACGCCGAGGAGAAGGCGCCGAGCAGGAAGTACTTGACCGCCGCCTCCTGCGACAGCAGCCGCTGCCGGCGGGCCAGCGCGCACAGCACGTACAGCGGCAGCGAGAGGACTTCCAGGGCCACGAAGAGCGTCAGCAGGTCGTTGGCCGCCGGGAACACCAGCATGCCGGTGACCGCCAGCAGCAGCATCGGGAAGACCTCGGTGGTGGTGAACCCGGCCTTCACCGCCGCCTGTTCGGCCGCCCCGCCGGGGGCGGCGGCGGCCTGCGCGGCGAAGGAGTCCACCCGGTTGCCGTGCGCCGCCGGGTCCAGCCGCCGCTCGGCGAAAATGAGGACCGAGACGAGGGCCACCAGCAGGACCGTGCCCTGGAGGAAGAGCGCCGGGCCGTCGACCGCCAGGGCGCCCATCGCCGCCACCTGCGCCTTGTCCGTGCCGTGCCCGCCGGCCGCCAGGCCGATCACGGAGGCGAGGGCGGCGGCCAGGCCGACCGCGGTCAGCCCGACCTGGGCGTAGTAGCGGGCCCGGCGCGGCAGGAACGCCTCGAACAGGATCCCGACGACCGCCGCGCCCAGCACGATCAGCACCGGGGCGATCTGCGCGTACTCGATGTCCGGCGCCTCGATCTTCAACGGCGCCTCGGCCGAGATCGTCCACAGGCTGTGGACGGATGCCATGGGGCTCACTTCGCGGCCTCCACATCAGGTGACGGGATGTCGACGTCGGGCTTCGGATCCGTTTTCCGCACGTCCGACATGGTGTGCTCGACAGCCGGGTTGACGATGTCCGTCAGCGGCTTGGGGAAGACGCCGAGGAAGATCAGCAGAGCGATCAGCGGCGTGACGACCACCAGCTCCCGCAGCCGCAGATCGGGCATCTTCAGCACGCCCTCCTTCACCGGTCCGGTCATGGTGCGCTGGTAGAGCACCAGGACGTAGATCGCGGCGAGGACGATGCCGATGGTGGCGATGATCCCGATCACCGGGTACCGGCTGAAGGTGCCGACCAGCACCAGGAACTCGCTGACGAACGGGGCGAGTCCGGGCAGGGACAGCGTCGCCAGACCACCGATCAGGAAGGTGCCGGCCAGCACCGGGGCCACCTTCTGCACCCCGCCGAAGTCGGCGATGAGCCGCGAGCCGCGCCGCGAGATCAGGAAGCCGGCGACGAGCATCAGCACCGCCGTCGAGATCCCGTGGAAGACCATGTAGAGGGTCGCCCCGCTCTGGCCCTGGCTCGTCATCGCGAAGATGCCCATGATGATGAAGCCGAAGTGGGACACCGAGGCGTAGGCGATCAGCCGCTTCATGTCCCGCTGGCCGACCGCCAGCAGCGCGCCGTAGACGATGCTGACCAGGGCCAGCACCAGAACCACCGGCGTCGCCCACGCACTGGCCTCCGGGAAGAGCCCGAGGCAGAAGCGGAGCATCGCGAAGGTGCCGACCTTGTCCATCACCGCGGTGATCAGCACGGCGACGGGGGCCGTCGACTCGCCCATGGCGTTGGGCAGCCAGGTGTGCAGCGGCCACAGCGGCGCCTTCACCGCGAAGGCGAAGAAGAAGCCCAGGAAGAGCAGCCGCTCGGTGGTGGTCGCCATGGTCAGCTCACCGGAGGCGCGGGCCTCGGTGATCTGCTGGAGCGAGAAGGTGCCCTCGCCGAGTTGGTCGGCGGTGACGGCGTAGAGCCCGACGACCGCGGCGAGCATGATCAGGCCGCCCGCCAGGTTGTAGAGCAGGAACTTGACGGCCGCGTAGGTGCGCTGCTTGGCCGCCTCCTCGTCGCTCTGGGCGTGCGCCCGGTCCCCGAAGCCCCCGATGAGGAAGTACATCGGGATGAGCATGGCCTCGAAGAAGATGTAGAAGAGGAAGACATCGGTCGCGGCGAAGGAGATGATCACCATCGCCTCGACCATCAGGATCAGCGCGAAGAAGCCCTGCACCGGCCGCCAGCGCCGGCCGGCCCCGTCGCCGCTCTCCTCGGCCGCCGGGTCGGCGTCGCGCCAGGCCGCCAGGATGATGAAGGGCATCAGCAGCGCGGTGAGCCCGATCAGGGCGGCACCGATGCCGTCCACGCCCAGCTCGTAGCGGACGCCGAAGTCGGCGATCCAGGCCCGGGACTCGGCGAGCTGGTAGCGCTCGCCGCCCGGGTCGAAGCGGGCCAGCACGATCCCCGCCAGCACCAGGGTGCCGAGCGAGAAGAGCAGCGCCGTCCACTTGGCCGCGGTGCGCTTCGCGGCGGGCACCGCCGCGGTCGCGATCGCTCCCAGCGCCGGCAGCACGGCCGCGGCCGTCAGCAGCGGGAAGCCCTCGTTGACAACAGAAGACATGATCAGACCGCCCTCATCAGCAGGGTCGCGGCGATCAGGACCGCCGTACCGCCGAACATCGAGACCGCGTAGGAGCGGACGAAGCCGTTCTGCATCCGCCGCATCCGGCCGGAGAGTCCGCCGACCGCCGCCGCGGTGCCGTTGACGACCCCGTCCACGCCCTTGTTGTCGACGTAGACCAGACCGCGGGTCAGATACTCGCCGGGCTTCACCAGTACGACGTGGTTGAAGTCGTCCTGGAGCAGATCGCGGCGGGCGGCCCGGGTGAGCAGCGAGCCGCGCGGCGCGGTGACGGGCACGGGCTTGCGGCCGTACTGCAGCCAGGCCACCAGCACACCGAGCAGCAGGACGACGACGGTAGCGCCGGTCACGGCCGCCGCGCTCAGCGGGGAGTGGCCGTGGTCGTGTCCGGTGACCGGCTCCAGCCAGTGCAGGAAGGAGCTGTTCCAGCTGAACAGCCCGCCCGCGAAGACGGACCCGAAGGCCAGCACGATCATGGGGATCGTCATGGACTTGGGCGACTCGTGCGGATGCGGCGTCGCGTGGTCGCCGGCCGTCTCGGCGGCGGGCTCCACGTCCGGCGCGTCCGCGGAGGGCGCCGGGCCCCAGCGCTTCTCGCCGAAGAAGGTGAGCAGCATGACGCGGGTCATGTAGTACGCGGTGATCGCGGCGCCCAGCAGGGCCACGCCGCCGAGGATCCAGCCCTCGGTGCCGCCCTTGGCGAAGGCGGCCTCGATGATCTTGTCCTTGGACCAGAAGCCGGAGAGGCCCGGGAAGCCGATGATCGCCAGATAGCCGAGGCCGAAGGTGACGAAGGTGACCGGCATGTACTTCCGCAAGCCCCCGTACTTCCGCATGTCCACCTCGTCGTTCATGCCGTGCATG
Organism: Streptomyces sp. MNU89; assembly: GCF_020982505.1. Lineage (NCBI taxonomy): Bacteria > Bacillati > Actinomycetota > Actinomycetes > Kitasatosporales > Streptomycetaceae > Streptomyces > Streptomyces sp. MNU89. Next base: position 3,163,919 of record NZ_JAJKLL010000001.1, read on the forward strand.
ACCGAACCGGCGCCGAGGAAGAGCCCGGCCTTGAAGAAGCCGTGGGTGACCAGGTGCATGATCGCGAAGACGTAGCCGATGGGGCCGAGACCGGCGGCCAGCACCATGTAGCCGATCTGCGACATCGTCGAGCCGGCCAGCGCCTTCTTGATGTCGTCCTTCGCGCTACCGACGATCGCACCGAAGAGCAGCGTGACCGCGCCGACGATGGCGACGACGAGCTGGGCGTCCGGCGAGCCGTTGAAGATGGCGCCGGAGCGGACGATCAGGTAGACGCCGGCGGTGACCATGGTGGCGGCGTGGATGAGGGCCGAGACCGGGGTCGGGCCCTCCATCGCGTCACCCAGCCAGGACTGCAGCGGCACCTGGGCCGACTTGCCGCAGGCGGCCAGCAGCAGCATCAGGCCGATGGCCGTCAGCATCCCCTCGGAGGTCTCGCCCGCCGAGGCCAGCACCGGCTCGAAGGCGAAGGTGCCGAAGGTCGTGAACATCAGCATGATCGCGATGGACAGGCCGACGTCGCCGACGCGGTTGACGATGAACGCCTTCTTCGCGGCGGTCGCCGCGCTCGGCTTGTGCTGCCAGAAGCCGATCAGCAGGTAGGACGCCAGGCCGACGCCCTCCCAGCCCGCGTACAGCAGCAGGTAGTTGTCGGCCAGGACCAGCAGCAGCATCGCCGCGAGGAACAGGTTGAGATAGCCGAAGAATCGGCGGCGCCGCTCGTCGTGCTCCATGTAACCGATCGAGTAGATGTGGATCAGCGAACCCACACCGGTGATCAGCAGTACGAAGGTCATCGACAGCTGGTCCAGCTGGAAGGCGACATCCGCCTGGAAGCCCTCCACGGGCACCCAGCTGAACAGGCGCTGGTGCAGGGCGCGGTCCTCGCCGTCCCGGCCCAGCATGTCGGCAAAGAGCACCGCGCCGACGACGAACGAGGCCACCGCGAGCGCCGTGCCGATCCAGTGCCCGGCGCGGTCCAGCCGCCGGCCGCCGCACAGCAGCACGGCCGCGCCGAGCAGCGGCGCCGCGACGAGCAATCCGATGAGGTTCTCCACTTCTTCGACCCCTTACAGCTTCATCAGAGAGGCGTCATCGACCGAGGCCGAGTGGCGGGTACGGAAGAGCATCACGATGATCGCCAGACCGATCACGACCTCCGCCGCGGCGACGACCATCGTGAAGAAGGCGATGATCTGCCCGTCGAGGTTGCCGTGCATCCGGGAGAAGGCGACCAGCGTCAGGTTGCAGGCGTTGAGCATCAGCTCGACGCACATGAACACGACGATCGCGTTGCGCCGGAGCAGCACCCCGGCGGCGCCGATGGTGAACAGCAGCGCGGCGAGATAGACGTAGTTCACCGGGTTCACTTGCCGGCCTCCTCAGAAGTGGCGTCCCGGCGCTCCAGGCGCACCTCGGAGCGCTGCTCCAGAGCGGCCAGATCGGCCAGCGCCCGCCCGGACACGTCGCGGATCTGGCCGCGGGCGCGCAGCGTCGGGTTGACGGTGAGCTCCGAGGGTGTGCCGTCCGGCAGCAGCCCGGGGATGTCCACGGCGTTGTGCCGGGCGTAGACACCGGGCGCGGGCAGCGGCGGGACCTGCTTCCCCTCGCGGACCCGGCGCTCGGCGAGTTCGCGCTGGCTGGGCAGGCGCTCGGTGCGCTCGCGGTGGGTCAGGATCATCGCGCCGACGGCGGCGGTGATCAGCAGCGCGCCGGTGAGCTCGAAGGCGAAGACGTACTGGGTGAAGATGGTCTCCGCCAGCCCCTGGACGTTCCCGCCGGCGTTGGCCGTGCCGAGTCCGGCGAAGGTCTCCAGCGAGGCGTTGCCGATGCCGGCGATCAGCAGGACGCCGAAGCCGAGGCCGGTGAGGGCGGCGAGCCAGCGCTGGCCCTTCAGGGTCTCCTTCAGCGAGTCCGCCGCGGTGACACCGACGAGCATCACCACGAACAGGAACAGCATCATGATCGCGCCGGTGTAGACGACGATCTGGACGACGCCCAGGAAGTAGGCGCCGTTGGCCAGGTAGAACACCGCGAGGATGATCATGGTCCCGGCGAGGCAGAGCGCGGAGTGGATCGCCCGGCGCAGCAGGACCGTGCCGAGCGCCCCGAGAACGGCCACGGTGCCCAGGACCCAGAACTGGACGGCCTCCCCGGTGGAGGTGGAGTAGGCGGCGAGCGTGCTCATCGTTCGACCACCTTCTCCGAGGCGGGCTCCCCCGGGCCGAAGTCGGACGCCGCGTCCTGCGGCATCTCGCCCTTGGAGACGGCCGGCTGCTGAACGGTCCCGGGGGCGGCCTCGGTGACGAGGCCCCGGTAGTAGTCCTGCTCGGTCATGCCCGGGAAGATGGCGTGCGGCGAGTCGACCATGCCCTCCTTCAGCCCCGCGAGCAGCTCCTCCTTGGTGTAGATGAGCGATTCGCGGGTCCGGTCGGCGAGCTCGTAGTCGTTGGTCATCGTCAGCGCCCGGGTGGGGCACGCCTCGACGCAGAGACCGCAGAGGATGCAGCGCAGATAGTTGATCTGGTAGACGCGGCCGTAGCGCTCGCCCGGCGAGTAGCGCTCCTCGTCGGTGTTGTCGGCGCCCTCGACGTAGATCGCGTCGGCGGGGCAGGCCCAGGCGCAGAGTTCGCAGCCGACGCACTTCTCCAGCCCGTCCGGGTGCCGGTTGAGCTGGTGCCGGCCGTGGAACCGGGGCGCCGTCGGCTTCTTCTCCTCCGGGTACTGCTCGGTCAGCCGCTTCTTGAACATGGCCTTGAAGGTCACGCCGAAGCCGGCCACGGGGTTATCGGGCATTGTCGGCCTCCTCTCCGTTGGTCGTCGCGTCGGAACCGGCGGCGACGGTCACGGGCGGCTGCTCGTGACGGGGGCGCCGGCGCGGAACCGGTGGCAGGGTCTGCCCCGGCATCGGCGGTACGGGGTAGCCGCCGGCCATCGGGTCGAACTCGCCCCCGGCGCCCTTGCCGTCCGCGCCGGGGCCGTCCGGCTCGTCCTGCCTGCCGCGGAAGAGATCCGCGACGAAGGACAGCAGCAGCACGACGAGCACGGCGCCGATCACATAGAACGCGATCTCCTGGAAGTCGTAGTTCTCGTTCCGCAGGGCCCGGACGGTGGCGACCATCATCAGCCAGACCATCGCGACCGGGATGAGGACCTTCCAGCCGAGCTTCATCAGCTGGTCGTAGCGGACCCGGGGGAGGGTGCCGCGCAGCCAGATGAAGCCGAAGAGCAGGAGGTTGACCTTGATGACGAACCAGAGCATCGGCCACCAGCCGTGGTTCGCGCCCTCCCAGAAGGTGCTGACCGGCCAGGGGGCGCGCCAGCCGCCGAGGAAGAGGGTGACCGCCACCGCCGAGACGGTGACCATGTTGATGTACTCGGCGAGCATGAACATCGCGAACTTGATCGACGAGTACTCGGTGTTGAAGCCGCCGACGAGGTCGCCCTCGGACTCCGGCATGTCGAACGGCGCCCGGTTGACCTCACCGACCATCGACACCATGTAGATGAGGAAGGACACCGGCAGCAGGATCGCGAACCAGCGGTCCCCCTGCGCGTCGACGATGGCCGAGGTGGACATCGAACCGGAGTAGAGGAAGACGGCCGCGAAGGAGAGGCCCATCGCGATCTCGTAGGAGATCACCTGGGCGACCGAGCGCATACCGCCGAGCAGTGGGTACGTCGAGCCGGAGGACCAGCCGGCGAGCACGATGCCGTAGATGCCGACGGAGGCGACGGCCAGGATGTACAGCACGGCGATCGGCAGGTCGGTCAGCTGCAGCGCGGTGCGCTCGCCGAAGATCGACACCTCGTTGCCGGGCGGGCCGAAGGGGATCACCGCGATCGCCATGAAGGCGGGGACCGCCGCGACGATCGGCGCCAGGACGTAGACGAGCTTGTCGGCCCGCTTGACGATGATGTCTTCCTTCAGCATCAGCTTGGCGCCGTCGGCGAGCGACTGCAGCAGACCCCAGGGGCCGTGCCGGTTGGGGCCGATGCGCCGCTGCATCCAGGCGACGACCTTGCGCTCCCACACGATGGAGAACAGCACGGTCAGCAGCACGAACGCGAAGCAGAAGACCGCCTTGAGCGCGACGAGCCACCAGGGATCGCCGCCGAACACCGACAGGTCCTCGGCCGCGAGGTGCACGGCCCGGCCCGGCTCGGCGGCCGCGTCCCACAGCGTGACGGAACTCATGAGCGCACCTCCTCGGCTTCGGTGCCCGCCGCGGCGGTGGCCGCGGAGAGCCGGACGACCTCACCGGGGCGGGCCCCGGTGTCGGCCAGGACGCCGCCCCCGACGGAGTTCAGCGGCAGCCAGACGACGCGGTCGGGCATCTCCGTGATCCGCAGCGGCAGTTCGGTCGAACCGGCCGGTCCGGAGACCCGCAGCGGCTCTCCCTCGGCGATCCCGGCCTCGGCGGCCGTGACCGCGGAGAGCCGGGCGACCGCTTCGTGCCGGGTGCCGGCCAGCGCCTCGTCACCGACCTGCAGGACGCCCTGGTCGAGCAGGAGCCGGTGACCCGCGAGGACCGCCTCGCCCGCGGACGGGCGGGCCGCGGACCGCGTGGTGCCGCCCGCCGGGCCGCCGTAGTCGGAGTCACCGGGCCCGGCGGGCACGGCGCCGGCCCAGCCGCCGAGCCGGTCCATCTCCCGGCGCACGGCGAGCAGATCGGGCAGGGCGAGCCGGGCGGCGGACCGCTCGGTGCCGCGCTCGCCGTCACCGGCGCCGAGGTCCGCGAGGGTGTCCGCGAGCATGTGCAGCACGCGGCTGTCGGGGACGACGTGGCGGCGGGTCATCTGGTCGGGCTTGATGGACGCCTCGAACATGCGCGCCCGGCCCTCCCAGTTGAGGAAGGTGCCGGCCTTCTCCGCGACGGCGGCGACCGGCAGGACCACATCGGCCCGCTCGGTGACCTCCGACGGCCGCAGCTCCAGGCTGACCAGGAAGCCCACCTCGTCCAGGGCCCGCCGGGCCGCCGCCGGGTCCGGGAGGTCCGCGACCTCCACGCCGCCGACGAGCAGCGCGGCCAGTCCGCCGGTGGTCGCGGCCTCGATGATCTCGCCGGTGTCCCGGCCGAGGCGGTGCGGCAGTTCGGCGGCGGAGACGCCCCAGGCGGCGGCGGTCTCCTCACGGGCGCGCGGGTCGGTGGCCGGGCGGCCGCCGGGCAGCAGCCCGGGCAGGGCACCAGCCTCGACCGCGCCCCGCTCCCCGGCCCGGCGCGGAATCCACACCAGTCGGGCACCGGTGGCGGTCGAGGCCCGTACGGCGGCGGAGAGCGCGCCCGGGGAGGCGGCCAGCCGTTCGCCGATGACGATGACGGCGCCCTCGGCGCGCAGCGCGTCGGCGGCGGCGTTGCCGTCCTCCTCCAGGCCGACCCGCCCGGCGAGGGCGTCCAGCCACTCCGCCTCGGTGCCCGGCGCGGCCGGCAGCAGTATGCCGCCGGCCTTGTTCAGGCCCGGGGTGGCGTAGGGCGCCAGGGAGAAGGTCTTCTGGCCGTGCTTGCGCATGGCCTTGCGGAGCCGCAGGAAGACCCCGGGGGCCTCCTCCTCGGACTCGAAGCCCGCCAGCAGGACGGCGGGCGCCTTCTCCAGCGCGGTGTACGTGACACCGGTGCCGTCGAGGTCCGTGCCGCGTCCCGCGACCCGGGAGGCCAGGAAGTCGGCCTCCTCGGTGCTGTGGACCCGCGCTCGGAAGTCGATGTCGTTGGTGTCGAGGGCGATCCGGGCGAACTTGGCGTACGCGTAGGCGTCCTCGGCGGTGAGCCGGCCGCCGGTGAGCACACCGGTGCGGCCGCGGGCGGCGGCGAGCCCGCGGGCCGCCGCCTCCAGGGCCTCCGGCCAGCTCGCCGGCTCCAGTTCACCGCTCTCGGCGCCGCGCACCAGCGGGGTGGTGAGCCGCTCCGGCCGCTGCGCGTAGCGGAAGGCGAAGCGGCCCTTGTCACACAGCCACTCCTCGTTGACCTCCGGGTCGTGGCCCGCGAGGCGCCGCATGACCTTGCCGCGCCGGTGGTCGGTGCGGGTCGCGCAGCCGCCCGCGCAGTGCTCGCAGACGCTGGGCGAGGAGATCAGGTCGAACGGGCGGGAGCGGAAGCGGTACGCGGCCGAGGTGAGCGCGCCGACCGGGCAGATCTGGATGGTGTTGCCGGAGAAGTAGGACTGGAACGGGACGTCCTCGCCGGTGCCGATCTGCTGCAGCGCGCCGCGCTCCAGCAGTTCGATCATCGGGTCGCCGGCGATCTCCTTGGAGAAGCGGGTGCAGCGGGCGCAGAGGACGCAGCGTTCACGGTCCAGCAGCACCTGGGTGGAGATCGGGACGGGCTTCTCGTACGTCCGCTTCTGCCCGTCGAAGCGGGTGTCGGCCTGGCCGGTGCTCATCGCCTGGTTCTGCAGCGGGCACTCGCCGCCCTTGTCGCAGACCGGGCAGTCCAGCGGGTGGTTGATGAGGAGGAACTCCATCATCCCGCGCTGGCTCTTCTCGGCGACGGGTGAGGTGAGCTGAGTCTTCACCACCATCCCGTCCGTACACGTGATCGTGCAGGAGGCCATGGGCTTGCGCTGGCCCTCGACCTCGACCAGGCACTGGCGGCAGGCACCGACCGGATCGAGGAGGGGGTGGTCGCAGAACCGCGGGATCTCGATGCCCAGTTCCTCGGCGGCGCGGATGACGAGCGTGCCCTTGGGCACGCTGGTCGTGATGCCGTCGATGGTGAGCGTGACGAGGTCCTCCGGCGGCACGGCCGCCTCACCGCTCCCGGAGGACCCGGGGGAGCCGCTGTTGGACGCTGCGGCGGTGACGGTCATGCGTTCACCTCCAGGTGAGAGGTCGAGGGGCCGTCGGCCCAGAGGGTGGAGCGGGCGGGGTCGAAGGGGCAGCCCCGGCCGGTGATGTGCTGCTCGTACTCCTCGCGGAAGTACTGGAGCGAGGAGAAGATCGGGCTGGCGGCGCCGTCCCCGAGCGCGCAGAACGCCTTGCCGTTGATGTTGTCGGCGATGTCGTTCAGCTTGTCGAGGTCGGAGATCTTGCCCTTGCCGGCCTCGATGTCCCGCATGAGCTGGACGAGCCAGTAGGTGCCCTCGCGGCAGGGGGTGCACTTGCCGCAGGACTCGTGGGCGTAGAACTCGGTCCAGCGGGTGACGGCGCGGACCACGCAGGTGGTCTCGTCGAAGCACTGGAGCGCCTTGGTGCCGAGCATGGAGCCGGCGGCGCCGACGCCCTCGTAGTCGAGGGGGACGTCGAGGTGCTCGTCGGTGAGGAGCGGGGTGGAGGAGCCGCCGGGGGTCCAGAACTTCAGCCGGTGGCCGGGGCGCATCCCGCCGCTCATGTCGAGGAGCTGGCGCAGGGTGATGCCGAGCGGGGCCTCGTACTGGCCGGGGCGGGCGACGTGCCCGGAGAGCGAGTAGAGCGTGAAGCCCGGGGACTTCTCGCTGCCCATCGAGCGGAACCACTCCTTGCCGCGGGCGAAGATGGCGGGCACGGAGGCGATGGACTCGACGTTGTTCACCACGGTGGGGCAGGCGTAGAGGCCGGCGACCGCGGGGAACGGGGGCCGCAGCCGGGGCTGGCCGCGGCGGCCCTCCAGGGAGTCCAGCAGCGCCGTCTCCTCACCGCAGATGTACGCGCCGGCGCCGGCGTGCACGGTGATGTCGAGGTTCTTGCCGCTGCCGAGGGCGTCCGGGCCGAGGATGCCCGCCGCGTACGCCTCGCGCACCGCCTCGTGGAGCCGGCGGAGGACGGGGACCGTCTCGCCGCGCAGATAGATGAAGGCGTGGCTGGAGCGGATCGCGTGGCAGGCGATCACGATGCCCTCGATGAGGGAGTGCGGGTTGGCGAAGAGGAGCGGGATGTCCTTGCAGGTGCCGGGCTCCGACTCGTCGGCGTTGACGACGAGGTAGTGCGGCTTGCCGTCGCCCTGCGGGATGAACTGCCACTTCATCCCGGTGGGGAAACCGGCGCCGCCGCGGCCGCGGAGGCCGGCCTCCTTGACGTAGGCGATGACGTCGTCGGGGTCCATGGCGAGGGCCTTGCGCAGCCCTTCGTAGCCCTCGTGGCGGCGGTAGGTCTCCAGCGTCCAGGACTCGGGTTCGTCCCAGAACGCGGAGAGCACCGGGGAGAGGAGCTTCTCGTGGCCCATCCCGTCTCCGTTTCCGTCGGTGCGGGCGGACTCGGTCATCGCTCGCCCTCCTCGGACACCGGTCCGGCCGGGTTGGCCGGATCGGACGCGGCGGTCTTCTGCGGGGCGTCGTGGGAGCTGGGGTGGGTGTCCCGCTCCTCGCCGGTGGGTGCCGCGCCGCGGGACGGCCCGGGGCGGCCGGGTTCCGGTTCGCCCTTGGCCAGCCGGAGTCCGGCCAGCGAGGCCGGGCCGGCGCCGCCGCTCTCCGCGACCGCGCCGGGCCGCTCGTCGGGGAAGCCGGCCAGGATGCGGGCGGTCGCCTTGAAGTCGCAGAGCTTGGCGCCGCGGGTGGGCGCGACCTCGCGGCCGGCCCGCAGGTCGTCGACGAGGGCCTTGGCGCTGTCCGGGGTCTGGTTGTCGAAGAACTCCCAGTTGACCATCACGACCGGCGCGTAGTCGCAGGCGGCGTTGCACTCGATGTGCTCCAGGGTGACCTTGCCGTCCTCGGTGGTCTCCTGGTTGCCGACGGCCAGGTGTTCCTTCAGCTCGTCGAAGATCTGGTCGCCGCCCATGACCGCGCAGAGCGTGTTGGTGCAGACGCCGACCTGGTAGTCGCCGGAGGGCTTGCGGCGGTACATCGTGTAGAAGGTCGAGACGGCGGTGACCTCGGCCGTGGTCAGCCCGAGCATCTCGGCGCAGAACTTGATGCCGGTGCGGGTGACGTACCCCTCCTCGGACTGCACGAGGTGCAGCAGCGGCAGCAGCGCGGAACGGCTGTCCGGGTAGCGGGAGATCACCTCCGCGGCGTCCGTCTCCAGCCGGGTGCGGACCTCGGCGGGGTAGTCGGGGGCGGGCATCTCGGGGATGCCGAGCGCCACCTCCCGGTTGGCTGGTGTGGTCACCGGTCCACGCCTCCCATCACGGGGTCGAGGGATGCGACGGCGACGATGACGTCGGCGACCTGGCCGCCCTCGCACATCGCCGCCACGGCCTGCAGGTTGGTGAAGGACGGATCCCGGAAGTGGACCCGGTACGGGCGGGTGCCGCCGTCGCTGACGACGTGGACGCCCAGCTCGCCCTTCGGGGACTCCACCGCCGTGTACGCCTCGCCCGGGGGCACGCGGAAGCCCTCGGTGACCAGCTTGAAGTGGTGGATGAGGGCCTCCATGGAGGTGCCCATGATCTTCCTGATGTGGTCCAGGGAGTTGCCGAGCCCGTCCGGGCCGAGCGCGAGCTGCGCGGGCCAGGCGATCTTCTTGTCGGCGACCATCACCGGGCCCGGCTCCAGCCGGTCCAGGCACTGCTCGACGATCCGCAGGCTCTGCCGCATCTCCTCCAGCCGGATCAGGAACCGGCCGTAGGAGTCGGCGGTGTCGGCGGTCGCCACCTCGAAGTCGTAGGTCTCGTAGCCGCAGTACGGGTCGGCCTTGCGCAGGTCGTGCGGGAGGCCGGTGGAGCGGAGGACGGGACCGGTGACGCCGAGGGCCATGCAGCCCGTCAGGTCGAGGTGGCCGATGCCCTGGAGGCGCGCCTTGAAGATCGGGTTGCCGGTGGCCAGGGCGTCGTACTCCGGAAGGTTCTTCCGCATCTGCTTGATGAACTCGCGGACGGCGTCGACGGTGCCGGCCGGCAGGTCCTGGGCGAGGCCGCCGGGGCGGATGTACGCGTGGTTCATCCGCAGGCCGGTGATCAGCTCGAAGAGGTCCAGGACCAGTTCGCGGTCGCGGAAGCCGTAGATCATGATCGTGGTGGCGCCCAGCTCCATGCCGCCGGTGGCGAGAGCCACCAGGTGGGAGGAGATCCGGTTGAGCTCCATCATCATGACCCGGATGACGCTGGCCCGGTCGGGGATGTCCGCCTCGATGCCGAGCAGCTTCTCCACGCCCAGGCAGTACGCCGTCTCGTTGAAGAACGGCGTGAGGTAGTCCATGCGGGTGACGAAGGTGGTGCCCTGCGTCCAGTTCCGGTATTCGAGGTTCTTCTCGATGCCGGTGTGCAGGTAGCCGATGCCGCAGCGGGCCTCGGTGACCGTCTCGCCGTCGATCTCCAGGATGAGCCGGAGCACCCCGTGCGTGGACGGGTGCTGCGGGCCCATGTTGACGATGATGCGCTCGTCGTCCGCCTGGGCCGCGGCCTGGGCGAGCTCGTCCCAGTCGCCGCCGGTGACGGTGTAGACCTTGCCTTCGGTGGTCTCGCGTTCCTGCGCGTGCGAGGTCGTCATCGGGTCCCTCCCCGCGTGGTCGTGGCCGGCGTGCCGTGCCCCGTGGGGGCCGCGGCCGGCGGCTGCTGGTGCTTCTCGGGGGCCGGTCGCCCCCCGGGGATACGCGGCATCAGTGGTACGACCTCCGCTGGTCGGGGGCCGGGATCTGGGCGCCCTTGTACTCGACGGGGATGCCGCCGAGCGCGTAGTCCTTGCGCTGCGGGTGGCCCTGCCAGTCGTCCGGCATCATGATCCGCGTCAGCGCCGGGTGGCCGTCGAAGATCATTCCGAAGAAGTCGTAGGCCTCGCGCTCGTGCCAGTCGTTGGTCGGGTAGACCTCGACGATCGAGGGGATGTGCGGGTCGCCGTCCGGGGCGCTCACCTCCAGCCTGATCACCCGGTTGTGGGTGATGGAGCGCAGGTGGTAGACGGCGTGCAGCTCGCGGCCCTTGTCGTCCGGGTAGTGCACACCGCTGACGCCCGTGCAGATCTCGAAGCGGAGCGCCGGGTCGTCGCGGAGGGTGCGGGCCACCCGCGGCAGGTGCTCGCGGGCGATGTGGAAGGTCAGTTCGTCGCGGTCGACGACGGTCTTCTCGATGGCGTTCTCCGGGAGCAGGCCCTGCTCGTCCAGGGCGCCCTCGAGTTCGTCCGCGACCTCGTCGAACCAGCCGCCGTACGGGCGGACGGACGGGCCGGGCAGCCGTACGGTGCGGACCAGGCCGCCGTAGCCGGAGGTGTCGCCGGGGCCGTCGGCGCCGAACATGCCGCGGCGGACGCCGATGGCCTCACCGCGGTCGCCGCGGTTGCCGGGCAGGTTCTGGGTGTTGAGGTCCTGGTCGGGGTTGACCCCGCTGGCCCCCGCCTCGCGGCCCGTGGGGGCGTTCTCGTTCTTCTCGCTCACCTCAGCAGGCCCTTCATCTCGATCGTCGGCAGCGCCTTGAGCGCCGCTTCCTCCGCCTCGCGGGCCGCCTGCTCTCGGTTGACGCCGAGCTTGGAGCCCTGGACCTTCTCGTGGAGCTTGAGAATGGCGTCGAGCAGCATCTCGGGGCGGGGCGGGCAGCCGGGCAGATAGATGTCGACGGGGACGATGTGGTCGACGCCCTGCACGATCGCGTAGTTGTTGAACATGCCGCCGCTGGAGGCGCAGACACCCATGGAGATGACCCACTTGGGGTTGGGCATCTGGTCGTAGACCTGGCGCAGCACCGGGGCCATCTTCTGGCTCACCCGGCCGGCCACGATCATCAGGTCGGCCTGGCGCGGCGAGCCGCGGAAGACCTCCATGCCGAAGCGGGCGAGGTCGTAGCGGCCGGCTCCGGTGGTCATCATCTCGATGGCGCAGCAGGCGAGCCCGAACGTGGCCGGGAACATCGACGACTTGCGGACCCAGCCCGCGGCCTGCTCGACGGTCGTCAGCAGAAAGCCGCTCGGAAGTTTCTCTTCGATACCCATGGCTTCTCCTCCGTTCCCCTAGTCCCAGTCCAGTCCGCCGCGGCGCCAGACATAGGCGTAGGCGACGAAGACGGTGAGCACGAAGAGGAGCATCTCGACGAGTCCGAAAATCCCGAGCATGTCGAAGGAGACGGCCCAGGGGTAAAGGAAGACGATCTCGATATCGAAAATGATGAAGAGCATCGCCGTCAGGTAGTACTTGATCGGGAACCGGCCGCCGCCGGCCGGCTGCGGCGTGGGCTCGATCCCGCATTCGTACGCCTCGAGCTTGGCCCGGTTATAGCGCTTCGGGCCGACGATCGACGCCATGACCACGGAGAAGATCGCGAAGCCTGCACCGAGGGCGCCGAGCACGAGGATGGGTGCATAGGCGTTCACGCTGCTCGCTCCTTCCAGTCGACGGTGACTGCTGCTCCCCCGCCCTGGGCGGAGGGTGGCCGCACCGTGGCCGCCCCACCAAGATCGTGATTATGTGAGGCAGTTCACAAGCCCAGGCCGAGGGCATCTTATGCCCGGGGGTCTGTGAGCTGCGACACGGGGGTCACCTCGGCCTTTGTGATCTCCACCACCCGGGCGTTCGACAGCAAAGCGGAACCCGGAAACGGCTTGCACCCTGCGCGTTTCCACGGCCACAGACCGCAATACCCTCGCCGGTCACCGCAGGTCGGAGCGGTGCTTGCACTATCAAGAACCGTCGTCCCGAAACAAATTGGCGCTGGACGGCCGGCAAGTGATAGTCACGGTCCGGCCACGGCCGCCGGCGGACGCCGGCGGAACACACCGCCCGCCGGGGCACCAAGATCGTTGGTGTGTGCACGGATTCACGTACGGCCGCGACGCCGCTCCCCGGATCACCACGTGCCGGATTCCGGGGAGCGACGGGACGGCTTCCGCCCCCGCGGTGACGGCCCCCGGCGGCACGCGGCGCCGCCGGCCGCCCCGGAAGGCCGGAATACGTGACCTTTCCCACGCCGCTTCCGGTGAACGGATCCGGCGATTGGCCCGTGGGCCGAGGGGTGGTAAACCCCGGAACAAAACGGGCGAATCATTGAAACGTCTTGCTCATGACGGGTTTGTGAATCCGCTATCACAGGGCGGTAACGGCAGCCGAAGATCGAATTCCGGCTATTGCCGTCGCGTACGCGTCAACTGTGTCCCATCCCACTCCTGTTGATCGCGGCGAGGGTCTTTGATAGCCAGGACCCCATGGCCCATACCGCTCACATACCCAGCCACCGGAAACCCCGGCGCAACGTCTCCACCAGAACGCTGCGTTCCGGAGTTGCCGGTGGCGTCCTCAGCACCATCGCCGTGACGGCAGCGGCCTCCTCCGCCAACGCCGCGCCGGCCGCCCAGACGGCCGAAATGCCCACCATCAGCGCCTCGTTCGCCGAGGACGCCGCGATGTCCACCGCCGCCACCCAGCAGGCGGCCCTGAACCTGGAGATCGCGAGCGAGCGGGACGCCCTCGCCGCCACCGAGAAGAAGGCCGCGAAGCAGGCCCGCGCCGAGGCCGAACGGAAGGCCGAGGCCGAGCGCAAGGCCAAGGCCAGGGCCGCCGCGGAGCGCGCCGAGGCCGCCCGCGAAGCCGCCGCGGAGCGCTCCGACCGCTCCGAGGAGCGCACGACGCTCTCCACCGCCACCACCTCCGCCGCGTCCACCGCCTCGTCGGCCGGCTCCTCCGCCACGGGCAGCGCCGCGACCGTGGTGAACTTCATCAAGGCCCAGGTCGGCAAGGCGTATGTCAGCGGCGCCGTCGGCCCCTCCGCGTACGACTGCTCGGGCCTCACCACCGCCGCGTTCCGCACCGTGGGCGTCTCCCTGCCGCGGGTCTCCCAGGACCAGTCGACGGCGGGCACCCCGGTGTCGCTGAACGCCCTCCAGCCGGGCGACATCCTCTACTGGGGCGGCGCCGGCAGCGCGTACCACGTGGCCGTCTACATCGGTGACGGCAAGTACGTCGGCGCGCAGAACTCCAGCACGGGCGTCGTCGAGCGCACCCTCGACTGGGACCCGCCGACGGGCGCCGTCCGCGTCCTCTGACACGGCGTTACCCCGCGGCAACCTCAGCCGCAACCGCCACACGCGCCCGTCAGGGCACGCAACGCACGCGCCGAGGGCCGTCATCCCACTCGGGGATGACGGCCCTCGGCGCGTCCGTCAGGCCCGCGGAGCCACCTTGCTGAGGCCGTTGATGACGCGGTCCATCGCGTCGCCGCCCGTCGGGTCGGTGAGGTTGGCCAGCATCTTGAGGGTGAAGCGCATCAGCAGCGGGTGGGTCAGGCCGCGTTCGGTCGCGATCTTCATGACCTTCGGGTTGCCGATCAGCTTCACGAAGGCGCGGCCCAGGGTGTAGTAGCCGCCGTAGGTGTCCTTGAGCACCTTCGGGTAGCGCTGGAGGGCCAGTTCGCGCTGGGCCGGGGTCTGCCGGGCGTGCGCCTGGACGATCACCTCGGCCGCGATCTGCCCGGACTCCATGGCGTAGGCGATGCCCTCGCCGTTGAACGGGTTGACCAGGCCGCCCGCGTCACCGACCAGCAGCAGCCCGCGGTGGTAGTGCGGCTGCCGGTTGAAGGCCATCGGCAGCGCGGCGCCCCGGATCGGGATGGTCATGTTCTCCGGGACATAACCCCAGTCCTCGGGCATCGAGGCGCACCAGGCCTTGAGCACCTCGCGCCAGTCCAGCTCCTTGAAGGCCGAGCTGCTGTTGAGGATGCCGAGGCCGACGTTGGAGGTGCCGTCGCCCATGCCGAAGATCCAGCCGTAGCCGGGCAGCAGCCGGTCCTGCGGGCCGCGCCGGTCCCACAGCTCCAGCCAGGACTCCAGGTAGTCGTCGTCGTGGCGCGGGGAGGTGAAGTACGTCCGGACGGCCACGCCCATCGGGCGGTCCTCGCGCCGGTGCAGGCCCATCGCCACCGACAGCCGGGTGGAGTTGCCGTCGGCGGCCACCACGACCGGGGCGTGGAAGGTGACGGGCGTCTTCTCCTCGCCGAGCTTCGCCTCGACGCCGGTGATGCGGCCGGTGCGGGGGTCGAGGACCGGGGCGCCGACGTTGCAGCGCTCGTGGAGCCGCGCCCCGGCCTTCTGTGCGGCGTGGGCGAGCTGCTCGTCGAAGTCGTCGCGCTTGCGGACCAGCCCGTAGTCCGGGAAGGAGGCGAGCTCCGGCCAGTCCAGCTCCAGCCGGACACCGCCGCCGATGATCCGCAGGCCCTTGTTGCGCAGCCAGCCGGCTTCCTCGGAGATGTCGATGCCCATGGCGACGAGTTGCTTGGTGGCGCGCGGCGTCAGGCCGTCGCCGCAGACCTTCTCTCGGGGGAAGGCCGTCTTCTCCAGCAGCAGGACATCGAGCCCGGACTTCGCCAGGTGGTACGCGGTCGTGGAGCCGGCGGGGCCGGCCCCGACGACGATGACATCGGCGCTGCGCTCGTTGAGGTCGGTGTCGGTCACGTCGGCACTCCCGGCGAGAGGCGGAGCGCAGGCCCTCGTCGGGGCGGCCTGCGGGGAACGGCTCAAGTCTATGCAGGGGGACGGACGGCGCTTGGGCGGGTCGGGTACCGGCGGCTGCCGGCCCGGCTGCCGCTGCCGGCCGGCGCCCCGGCCGGCGGTGCCGACTGTCCCGGGTTCGCGGAGGACGGGCGGCAGGGCCCGGGCGGGCGGCCGGTGGGCGGGCCGCCGGGCCGGGCGGCCGGGGAACGGCCGGGGAACGGTGACCGGATGGTCCGACGGGCGCGGTGGCGCCCCGGGCGCGGAGGTGTCCCGGACGGGCGGCGGCCCCGGTTCACACGGAACCGGGGCCGGGCGCACGGCAGTTGGGGCCGGGTGTCGGGGCGGTCCGCCGCACCGGGCCGGTACGGGCCCGTATCGGTTCACCGGGCCGGGTACGGGCCCGTACCGCTCCCGGAGCCGCACCGGCCGCCACCGGCCGTACCCGGCCGCCCTGATCCGTCAGGCCGGGACCGGGGCCCCGCTCGGGTCGGCGATCCGGCGCAGGGTGGCCGTCCGCTCCGCCGTGTCCGTGGAGGACATCAGGGCGGCCAGGACCGCCATGCGCGACTGTCCGGCGCGCAGGGAGCCGGTGGGCACCGCGCCGGCCTCGATCAGGTCCACGGCCCCGCCGCCCGTGTAGATGGGGGTGACGGGGCCCGCCGGGACGCGGGTGGTGAGGGCGACCAGCACCCCCCGCCCGACGGCTCGCGCCACCGCTTCCGTGAACGCCGGGGTGGCGTTGCCCGCGCCGGTGGCGACGAGCACGATGCCGCGGGCACCGGCCTCCACCGCGGCGTCGAAGAGCAGCGGGTCGGCGTCGGCGTGGTGCATGACCATGTCGACGCGCGGCAGGGGCGCCTCGACCGGCGGCAGCGGCAGCGCCTCGGTGCGCTCGGGTCGGCGCCGTACGGTGACCCGGCCCCAGCCGACCTTGCCGACCGCGTCGCAGGACGGGTCGTGGAAGGCGTCGGGGGCGGTGGTGTGGGTCTTGATGGTGCCGCGGGCGGCGTGGATCCGTCCCGCGAAGACGGCCAGGGTGCCCAGGTCCTCGACGGAGGAGGCGGTCAGCAGGGCGTCGTAGAGGTTGCCGGCGGCGTCGCCCTCGGCGTCCTCCAGCGGGCGCTGGGCGCCGGTGAAGACGACAGGGCGGCGGTCGGCGTGGTGCAGGTCGAGGAGGAAGGCGGACTCCTCCAGGGTGTCGGTGCCGTGGGTGACGACGACACCGTCGACGCCCGGGTCCTCCAGCACCTCGTGGACCGCGCGCAACAGCGTGATCTGGTGCGCGGTGGTGAGCCGGGGGCTGTTGACCGTGAAGAGATCGACCACTTCGGTGGTCACGTCCTCGGGGAGGTCGGCGGCGGCGAGCACGTCCTGCCCGGCCGCGTCCGCCGCGTACCCCTTGCCCTGCCAGCGGCTGGCTATCGTCCCGCCCGTGGTGACCACGACGACACGTCGCATACTGCCCCCTCGCCCGTCCGGAATGCCGGAGAAGAACACTGAAGAGCACCCGGGCCGACGGCCCGGCGCCCCCGGGACCCGGAGTCCCGTGGGCGGCCCGGGGCCCGCGCCCGGAGAAGACCCATACGGACGAGTAACCTCGTCCTACCAGCAAGAATAGCCAGTTTTGCCCAAAATAAGTTGCCAAGTCCTGTGGTCTACGCGCCTTGATTTGGCAGACAATGACGCTATGGACGCCATCGACCGCAGCATCTTGCGCGAACTCCAGAAGGACGGCCGGCTCACCAACCAGGAACTGGCCCAGCGCGTGGGCCTCTCCCCCTCCCCCTGCCTGCGCCGGGTCCGCCAGCTCGAACAGGACGGCGCGATCCGCGGCTACCGCGCCCTGCTCGACCCGGCGGCGGTGGGCCGGGGCTTCGAGGTCCTCGTCTCCGTCGAGGTCCGCCGCGACCGCGAGACGGTGGAGGCCTTCGAGGACGCCCTCCAGGACCTCCCCGACGTGGTCGAGGCCTACCGCCTCTTCGGCAGCCCGGGCTGCCTGCTGCGGATCGCGGTCGCGGACATCGAGACGTACGAGCGGCTCTGGATCGAGAAGATCACGGCCCTGCCGGGGGTGACGGAGGTCAACTCCCAGATCGTGATGAAACGCATCAAGGAGCCGCAGGGGTTGCCGATCGGGGGCTGACACCGGCCGGTGCCCGCGTTATGCCGGTGCCGCGGAAGGGCGGTGGTTCGCGAGCCGGGAACTGGGCGAGGGCGCCGGACCCGGCGTGAAGCCTGGCTGCGCCAGAAGCCGGCAAGCGCGGCCGGGGCGGCATCGACGACGGATTTCGGCCGGGCGGGTGAGGGCATTGGGTGGTGCCGCGTTCTCCAGATGAGTCGGTCTGACCCCTCGTTCATCCAGGTTGCCATCGGCGCCGCCCCAGACTCCGCCGTCAGCGGGTGGACTGACGATTCCGTTCCACTTCCAACCGCAACTTTTCGAGATCACCGGCAGTCACCGAGAAGGGCGAACAGTAGACGCCAAGGATCTCGATCTGCTCATCTCGACTCCAACTGTCCCACATTGAGACCGAGGCAGCATGGCCAATGACCACGTCCCGCTCAAGTTCTCGCCCTTCCCATTCTCGCCATTCTTCCCAACGGCGTGCCCGACCTTCATCCCCCGACTCCCGGCTCCCCGCAAGCTGTTGGCCTCGCAGGATGCGTACCGCTTCGCGGCGCGGGTGTTCTTCCACCAGTCGCGCAGGCCACCGAGCAGTGGGAGCGTCCCTCCACCACCATCACGCCTACCTCACGGGGGCGCGAGGTCCCCGGACCGTACAAACTGCGGTACGTCGACGTGGCCCGGGCGGACGCGGAGGAGCGCCTGACCGAGTTGCTGAGCACCCGCCGCTTCGACTTCTTCTGCCTGAACGACGTCGACACCCCGGCGGCCGAACAGGAGCGGGTGGCGGCCCGGCTGCACGCCTTCCTGGAGGAGTACTTCCCCCTTCCCGAGCCGCTTCGAGCGCTGACCGGCAGCGGTCCCGCTCCCGCAACACCGGTTCCGCCGCGCCGGCCTGCCGTGTGCCTCGGAAGGCCGGCCCGGTTCAGGCCCGGATGCCCCGGTGCAGGGCCACGATGCCGCCGGTCAGATTGCGCCAGGCCACCTTCGACCAGCCCGCCTTCTGCAGCCGGGCCGCCAGCGCCGGCTGGTCGGGCCAGGCGCGGATCGACTCGGCCAGGTAGACGTACGCGTCGGGGTTGCTGCAGACCGTGGTGGCGATCGGCGGCAGGGCGCGCATCAGGTACTCGGTGTAGACGGTGCGCAGCGGGGCCAGGGTGGGGTGGCTGAACTCGCAGATCACCACGCGGCCGCCGGGCTTCGTGACCCGCAGCAGCTCGGCGAGGGCGGTGTCGGTGTCCTGAACGTTCCGCAGGCCGAAGGAGATCGTCACGGCGTCGAAGACCCCGTCGGCGAAGGGCAGCCTCGTCGCGTCACCGGCGGTGAACGGCAGATGCGGTTGCCGCCTGCGCCCCTCGCGGAGCATGCCGAGCGAGAAGTCGCAGGGGACGACGTGCGCTCCGGCGGCGGCGAAGGGCTGGGAGGAGGTGCCGGTGCCGGCGGCCAGGTCGAGCACCCGCTCCCCCGGGCGGGCGTCCACGGCCCGCACCACGGCCTTGCGCCAGAGCCGGGTCTGGCCCAGCGACAGCACGTCGTTCGTCAGGTCGTACTTGGGCGCCACGTCGTCGAACATGGCGGCGACTTCGTGCGGCTGCTTGTCCAGGGAGGCTCGGGTCACCGTTCCATTGTGGCCGGTGCCGGCGGGGACCGGTGCGGCGGGGGCGCACCGCTCTCCGCCGCGCCTGTCACAGCTCCACAAGGCTGTGGAGGTCGATCGTCACGGGGAACGGAAGATTTGTGTCGAGCTTCCCGCTGTGGGACGGGTGCGCGGGGGCGGGGACGTACATGCCCAGGTCGTGGTGGAGCCACAGCTCGTGCACCACCGGGAGGCCGTCGTCACCCCGCTCCACCCGCCAGTAATACGGCACCTTGGCCTCCGCGAACATCGCCGGCTTGCGCACCCGGTCCTCCTGGCGCGAACCCGGTGTGACGATCTCCACGACCAGAGCCACCTTCCCGACGGGCACGCACTCGGCCGTGAAGAAGTCCAGATCCCGCTTGTCGTAGACGGTGATGTCGGGCTTGGTGACGTTGCGCTCGTCGATGAGGACGCGACGCTCCACGTTGACGGCGAAGGGCTCTCGCCGTGCGCTCTTGAGCCGGTCGTACGTCCCGTCCCGGACCCCGTCGTGCCACAGGGCCGTCATCCCACGAACCACGATGTTCCCGTCCACCAGTTGCCAGTCGAAGGGCAGCTCCAGGTCCTTCACCTGGTCGAAGCTCCAGCCTTCTTCCGGCGGGTACATCCAGGTGTCCGGAGTGGCCTTCTGCCGTTCGGCGACCATCGCTACTCCCATGGGACGCATCATGGACGGGCGTGCGGATCACGGTTTACAGGTACGACCGTACCCTCACCCGAAGTGATGGCGAGGTGTTCCGCGCTGTTGACGGGCACCCGCCCGGAAAGGACCCGCGACTCAGGCCCGGCGGTGGACCAGGCGCCCCGCGATGACCGTGGCCAGGCAGCGGACGGGCTCCCCGCCGGGGGTGTCCGGGGCGGCGGGCCGCAGGGCAGAGGTGCCCGGGGCCGCGAAGACCGCGAAGTCCGCGCGGGCGCCCGGGGTGAGCGGCGGAGGTGCGGCGGGGCCGCCCGGCGGCAGGACGCGGAGCCCGGAGCGGGAGACGACGGTGCGGACCCTCGGGCGGGTGAAGGGCCCGGTCAGGCCGGTCGTGCCGGTGGCCAGCAGCTTCTGGAGGGCGCGCCGGGCGCTCTGGCCCCACCGGGTGTCGGTCATCTCCAGGGCGGCCACGGCCTCGCCCGTGAGCGGGGCGCTGCCCAGTTCGTCCACCTCATACGGGTCGTCGGGGTGGTAAACCGACTCCAGCAGGGTCCGGGCGCCGGGCTCGTGGCGGCCCGGGGTGAGTTCGCCGTCCCATTCCCGGACCCGGGCCCGTCCGCCGTACTCGCCGAGCAGTTCCTCGTACGGGCCGATGGCCGCGATCCGGTCGCCGTCCACGACCAGCGCGTGCCCGGGGAGCGGCTCGCCCTCCGGCGTGCGCCGCACCACCCGTGCGCGGTGGATCGTCAGCACCGGCCCGTCCTTCCCGATCGGAGTGTTCCGGCCGCCCCGCCGGGCTCAGCCCGCGTCGACGAGCTTGAGCTCCGGGTGGGCGGTGCCGCCCTCGATGGCCGTGGAGGAGAAGTGGGAGACGACGTGGTCGTCGACCGGGTCGTTCGCCGGGTCGTCGTGCACCACGAGGTGCTCGTACGTCGTCGCGCGCTGTGCCGGGACGCGCCCGGCGGCGCGGATCAGGTGGAGCAGCTCCAGCCGGTCGGAGCGGTGCTTGGCGCCGGCCGAGGAGACGACGTTCTCCTCCAGCATCACGGAGCCGAGGTCGTCCGCCCCGTAGTGCAGCGAGAGCTGGCCGACCTCCTTGCCGGTGGTCAGCCAGGAGCCCTGGATGTGGGCGACGTTGTCGAGGAAGAGCCGGGCGATGGCGATCATCCGCAGGTACTCGAAGAGCGTGGCCTGCGTCCGCCCCTTCAGATGGTTGTTCTCCGGCTGGTAGGTGTACGGGATGAACGCGCGGAAGCCACCGGTCCGGTCCTGGACGTCCCGGATCATCCGCAGGTGCTCGATCCGCTCGGCGTTGGTCTCGCCGGTGCCCATCAGCATGGTGGAGGTCGACTCGACGCCCAGCCGGTGCGCGGTCTCCATGATCTCCAGCCAGCGCTCGCCGGACTCCTTGAGCGGCGCGATGGCCTTGCGCGGCCGCGCGGGCAGCAGCTCGGCGCCCGCGCCCGCGAAGGAGTCGAGGCCGGCGGCGTGGATGCGGCGGATCGCCTCCTCCGGCGTGACGCCCGAGATGCGGGCCATGTGCTCGACCTCGGAGGCGCCGAGGGAGTGGATGACCAGCTGCGGGAACGCCTTCTTGATCGCCGCGAAGTGCTTCTCGTAGTACTCCACCCCGTAGTCCGGGTGGTGACCGCCCTGGAACATGATCTGGGTGCCGCCCAGCTCGACGGTCTCGGCGCAGCGGCGCAGGATGTCGTCGAGATCGCGGGTCCAGCCCTTGGCGGTGTCCTTGGGCGCGGCGTAGAAGGCACAGAACTTGCACGCCGTCACACAGACGTTGGTGTAGTTGATGTTGCGCTCGATGATGTACGTCGCGATGTGCTCGGTGCCGGCGTAGCGGCGGCGGCGTACGGCGTCGGCCGCGGCGCCCAGGGCGTGCAGCGGCGCGTGGCGGTAGAGGTCGAGCGCTTCTTCCGGGGTGATCCGGCCGCCCTCGGCGGCACGGGCGAGTACGGCTGCGCGGTTCGTACCCGCAAGCTCGGAGTTCTCGGGCACCGGGGCGTCCCTTCCGGAAGATTCTGTGGACCGATCCAGCGTACGTCAGCGGTCCGGCGCATCCGGAGGGGCCGTCCGGGAGTGTGGTGACCCGCGCCCGGGTTCCGCGGGTCGGCCGGGCCCGGGCCGGCTAGTGCCGCGGCAGTGCGCCCGGCGCGGACCGGCCGCCGGCTTCCCCGTCCTCTCCGTTCCTGTCCTCCTCGCCGTCGCCCTCGTCCTCGTCGCCGAGCAGCCGCACCCGGACGTCCGCCGGGTATCCGCTCGTCGGCCCGGTGCGGCGGGCGAACTCGGCGATGCCGGCGAGCTGGCGCGGGCCGAGGCTGAAGTCGAGTGTGGTGAAGTACCGTTCCAGCACCTCCGGGCCGAAGGCCTCCCAGCGCGCGGCCTGTTCCGCGACCTTGCCGACCTCCTCCAGCGACAGGTCGCGGGAGGCCAGGAACGCCTCGTGCACCCGGCGCACCACCTCCGGCTCCCTGGCCAGGTAGTCGCGCCGTACCGCCCAGACGGCGAAGACGAAGGGCAGCCCCGTCCACTCCTTCCACAGCTGTCCGAGATCGTGGACCTGCAGTCCGTACCGGGGGGCGTCGTGCAGGTACGCGCGGAGCGCCGGGTCGCCGATCAGCACCCCGGCCTGGGCCTCGCGCATCATCAGGCCCAGGTCGGGCGGGCAGCTGTAGTAGTCGGGCCGGATGCCGAAGCGCTCGGCCAGCAGCAGCTGGGCGAGGCGGACGGAGGTGCGGGAGGTGGAGCCGAGCGCGACCCGTTCCCCGTCGAGCTGCTCCAGCGGGACCTGGGACACGATGTGGCAGGACATCACCGGGCCGTCGCAGCCGACGGCGATGTCGGGGAGCGCGACCAGCTCGTCGGCGTGGCGCAGGAACTCCACGAGCGTGACCGGGCCCATGTCGAGGTCGCCCCGGATCAGCTGCTCGCTGAGCTTCTCGGGGGTGTCCTTGCGCAGGTCGAGGTCGAGCAGGGTGCCCGTGCGGGCGAGGCCCCAGTAGAGGGGCACGCAGTTCAGGAACTGGATGTGGCCGACCCGGGGACGGTCGCGGCTGTGGTCACGGCTGTGGTCACCGCCGGTGGCGGCGTCCCCGGCTGTCCGGCCGGCGCGGTCCGCTGCCCGGTCCGCTCGCTCTGTGCTGTCTGCCCGGTCTGCTCGGCCGGATTCGTCTGCTCGGTCGGAATGGTCCACTCCATGAGGCTAACTCCGTCTCCCGGCAGGCTCGGGAGCGGGGCCGTACGGCGGACGCGGGCGGGCGCAGCGGTGTGTACGGCGGACCGGCACTCCGCTCGCGCGCGTCCCGTGGGGAAGCCGGCCGGTAACGGACGAGGAGCGGGCACGTGTCGGCCGACCGGCCGGTACGGGCGGAGGTCCGGTGCAGGTCACGGCTGTCGCGACGGCTCCCGGATACACCCCACGAACGAGTGATCTTCGCCTCTTTCCTGCCGCAGAGAGCCCGTGCTAGGCTCGCCGCAAGTTGCAGTTTGGTTTCCCTTGCAGTACAGAGCCTGCGGATCATGTGACTCCGCGGGCTTTTGTTTTCAGACTTCTTGCAGGTTCTGGAGCAGGGCAACCCTTTGGCCCAAGGAGGGCTTTATGGCTACCGGAACCGTCAAGTGGTTCAACGCCGAAAAGGGCTTCGGTTTCATCGCCCAGGACGGCGGCGGCCCCGATGTCTTCGTCCACTACTCCGCGATCAACGCGTCTGGCTTCCGCTCCCTGGAGGAGAACCAGACCGTGAACTTCGACGTCACCCAGGGCCCGAAGGGCCCGCAGGCGGAGAACGTCACCCCGGTCTGATCCCGCAGGGATCTCCGGGTCGGCCCATCGCGGCTGACGCGCAGTACCCAAGGAGCCCCGCTCCCCCGCTTCGGCGGGGGCGGGGCTCCTGCCCGTCCGGGCGGGCCGGGGCCGCGGACGGCCGGACCCCGGGTGCCGGCTCCCGAGCGGACCGGCACCCGGGTCCGCCCGCCCGGGGGCGGGCTCAGGAACGCCGGTACAGCTCCTCGATGTCCTCCGTGAAGTCCCGCAGGATCACCTGGCGCTTCAGCTTCATCGAGGGGGTCAGATGGCCCCTGTCCTCGGTGAAGTCCACCGGCAGCACCCGGAAGCGGCGGATCGACTCGGCCCGGGAGACCGAGGCGTTCGCGTCGTCGACGGCCCGCTGGATGTCGGCGAGGAGTTCCTCGTCCCGCACCAGCTCGCCCAGCGGCACGTCCAGTTTCTTCCGCATCCGCCGCCAGTGCAGCAGCCCGTCCGGCTCCAGGGTGACCAGGGCCGTGACGTACGGGCGGTCGTCGCCGATGACGAGGCACTGGCCGACCAGCGGGTGGGCCCGCAGCCGGTCCTCCAGCGGTGCCGGGGCGACGTTCTTCCCGGCCGCGGTGACGATGATCTCCTTCTTCCGGCCGGTGATGCTGAGATAGCCGTCCTCGTCGAGGGCTCCCAGGTCGCCCGTGGCGAACCAGCCCCCGGCGTCGGTCTCGGCGCCCCGGACGGCCGCGCCCCGCGCCGCGTCCCAGTAGCCGCTGAACACCTGGCCGCCGCGGAGCAGCACCTCGCCGTCCTCGGCGATCCGGGCCGCGGCGCCGGGCAGCGGCATGCCGACCGTGCCGAGCCGCGGCTTGAGGGGCGGGGTGACGGTGGCGGCGGCGGTGGTCTCGGTGAGCCCGTAGCCCTCGAAGATCTCGATGCCCGCGCCCGCGTAGAAGGCGGCGAGCCGGCGGCCGAGCGGGGAGCCGCCGCAGATGGCGTACCGCACCCTGCCGCCGAGCGCGGCCCGGATCCGCCGGTAGACCAGCGGGTCGTAGAGCGCGCGGGCGGCCCGCAGGCCGGGGCCCGGGCCGGGTCCGGTGCCGTGCTGTTCGGCCTCCCGCGCCTCCCCGTACCGCTGGGCGATCTTCGCGGCCCGGTCGAAGGAGGAGGCCCGGCCCATCTTCTCCGCGGTGGCGCGGCCGGTGTTGTAGACCTTCTCCAGGACGTACGGGATGGCGAGGAGGAAGGTCGGCTGGAAGCCGGCCAGCGCGGTCAGCAGGTCCTCGGTCCGGATGCTGGGCTGGTGCCCGAGGCGGACCCGGGCGCGGAGGCAGCCGATGGCCACCATCCGGCCGAAGACGTGCGACAGCGGCAGGAAGAGCAGGGTGGAGGCGGGGTCCTTGCTGACCGACTTGAAGACCGGGTGGAGCAGTTCGATGGCGTTGTCGACCTCGGCGAAGAAGTTGCCGTGGGTCAGCACGCAGCCCTTGGGACGCCCGGTGGTGCCGGAGGTGTAGATGAGGGTGGCGATGGTGTCCGGGCCGAGGCCGGCCCGGCGGGCGGCCACCTCGGAGTCGGGGACGTCCCTGCCGGCCGTCACGAGCAGCTGGACGGCGTCGGTGTCGAACTGCCAGAGGTGCTTCAGCCCCGGCACGTCGGGACGTATGCCGCTGATCAGCCGGGTCTGGGTGACGTCCTCGACTGCGCAGGCGACGGCGCCGGAGTCCTCGATGATCCAGCGTGTCTGCTCGGCCGAGGACGTCGGGTAGATCGGGACGGTGACGAGGCCGGCCGCCCAGGCGGCGAAGTCCAGCAGCGTCCACTCGTAGCGTGTGCGGGCCATGATGGCCAGCCGCTCGCCGGGGGCGAGACCGTGGGCGATCAGGCCCTTGGCGACGGCCAGCACCTCCTGGGCGAAGGTCGCGGCGCTGACGTCGCGCCAGCTCCCGTCCTCCCGGACCCGGCTGAGGACGATCTCCCCCGGGGCCTCGACGGCGTTGTGGAACGGGATGTCGGCGAGCGAGCCCTGCTCGACGGGCGCCACGAGCGCGGGGACGGCGACCTCGCGGACGGTGCCGTCGACCACGGTCAGCGCCGGCTCCGGCGACTCGGGCGGCACCGCGCCGCGGCGGGGGCGGAGGCGGGAACGGGACACGGGCGGCTCCTCTTGTCTCGGCCGCCCGGGCGGGCGGCACCGGACGGGGTCCGGGGCGGCCGCGGGCGGGCGGAGGCCCCGGCTCCGTGGGGAGGGGAGCGGGGCGGCGGGATCAGCGGGGGCGTGCGGGGCGGGCGGTCGTACGAGGCGTGGGGGTTGGCTCATGCGCGCGAGTCGGGAGTCGGTGCCGGGTGTCGGTTTCGGCTGCGAGGTCGGGGCCGGGGGCCGGGGCCGGGCTGCGGAGGTCCGGTGCTGCGGCGGGGCTTTCCGGGCCCGCGGGCGGAACCGCCCGCCGGATCAGGGCCGTTCGAGGATCGCCGTCACCCCCTGGCCGCCTGCCGCGCAGATGGAGATCAGGCCGCGCCCCGGTGCGTCGCGCTCGGCGAGCAGCTTGGCGAGCGTGGCGACGATCCGTGCGCCCGTCGCGGCGAAGGGGTGGCCGGTGGCCAGTGAGGAACCGGCGACATTGAGCCGGTCCCGGTCGGCCTCGGGCAGGCCCTGCTTCCGCCAGGCCGCCAGCGTGGCCAGCACCTGGGAGGCGAACGCCTCGTGGATCTCCAGCAGGTCGAAGTCGTCGAGCCCGAGCCCGGCGCGCTCCAGCATCCGCGGCACGGCGTACGCGGGTGCCATCAGCAGGCCGTCCTCGCCGCCGACGTAGTCGACGGCCGCCGTCTCGTACGCCGTGAGGTAGGCCAGCGGTTCGAGGCCGCGTTCGGCGGCCCACTCCTCGCTCGCCAGCAGGACGGTCGCGGCACCGTCGGACAGCGGGGTGGAGTTGCCCGCCGTCATGGTGGCGTCCCCGTCCCCGCCCCGTCCCCGTCCCTGTCCGCGTCCGCGTCCGCGTCCGCGACGCCGAACACCGGCTTCAGGCGCGCGAGTTTCTCCGGGCTCGAGTCGGGGCGGAGATTCTGGTCCCGTTCCAGGCCGCGGAAGGGGACGACCAGGTCGTCGAGGAAGCCGCGGTCGTAGGCGGCGGCGAGGCGGCGGTGGCTGGTGGCGGCCAGCTCGTCCTGCTCCTCGCGGCCGATGCTCCACTCCCTGGCGGTGCGGGCGGCGTGCTCGCCCATCGACAGGCCGGTGCGGGGTTCGGCGTTGCGCGGGATGTCGGGGACGAGGTGACGGGGGCGGACCCCGGCCAGCGCCCCGAGCCGCCCGCCGAGGGAGCGGGCGCGGCGGGCGGCCAGCAGCAGCCGGCGCAGTTCGTCGTTGACGCCGAGCGGGGCGTCGCTGGCCGAGTCCACGCCGCCGGCGACGGCCGAGTCGATCTGCCCCAGCGCGATCTTGTTGGCAGCGGCGATGACGGCCTGGAGCCCGGTGCCGCACGCCTGCTGGACGTCGTAGGCGGGGGTGCGCGGGTCGAGTTCGCTGCCGAGCACGGTTTCGCGGGCGAGGTTGAAGTCCCGGCTGTGCTTGAGGACGGCGCCCGCGGCGAACTCCCCGAGCCGTGCGCCTCCGAGGCCGAAGCGCTCGACCAGGCCGGCGAGGGCGGCGGTCAGCATCCGCTGGTTGGAGGCGGTGGCGTACGGGCCGTCGGCCCGCGCGAAGGGGATCCTGCTGCCGCCGAGGACGGCGACGCGCCGCGCCTCGGTGGCGAGGAGGGTGGTGCGGGGACTCATCTCGACCAACTCCTGACCCGGGAGTAACCTTACTGCGAAGTAAATTTACGCCACGGTGAGGAGTTGGCCAATGGCCGATCGCTATCTTCGTTTCACCGGGACCGCTCCCGGCCGGTTCCTCACCCGCCGGCTGGGCCTGCCCCGCCCCGCGCCCCTGCACCGCTGGTCGCCCGAACGGCCTTCCCTGGACGGTCCGTTGCTCCGGCTGACGGTGGCCGCGCCCTGCCCCGGTCTCGCCGGGGTGCTGAACCGGACCGGACCGCCGGTGCGCACGGAGCACCGGGAGGGCGACGGAACCGCCGGCACCGGGCACCGGGGCACCGCCCCGTACGCCGCGGTCGTCGTGGACGCCACCGGCGTGGACGGCCCGGACGCGCTGCACGAGGTGCACGCCGCACTCCACCCCGTGGTGCGCTCGGTCGCCACCGGAGGCCGGATCGTCGTCCTCGGCACCGCGCCCGGCCCCGCGGACCACCACCGGGCCGCCGCGCAGCAGGCCCTCGAAGGCTTCGTCCGCTCCCTGGGCAAGGAGATCGGCAAGGGCTGCACGGTGAACCTGCTGCGGCTCGACCCCGGCGCGGAGGGGACTGCCGCCCTGGGCGCGGCGGCAGCGGCGGCGGAGTCGACGCTGCGCTTCCTGCTCTCGCCCAAGTCGGCGTATGTGAGCGGCCAGCCGATCACGGTGCGCGCGGACGTCGTCGGGGCGGACGGGGCGGACGGGCCCGAGGGACCGCAGCCGGCCGGGGCGGGTGGCCCAACCGACGGCGCATCCGACGGCGCCGCCGCGACGGACTGGACCCGGCCGCTGGCCGGCACGACCGCGCTCGTCACCGGCTGCGCCCGCGGCATCGGCGAGTCGGTCGCCGAGACCCTCGCCCGGGACGGCGCACGGGTCGTCTGCCTCGACATACCGTCCGCGGAAGGCGAGTTGGCCGCCCTCGCCGAACGTCTCGGCGGCACCGCCCTGCCCCTGGACATCACGGCGCCCGAGGCCGCCGACCGCATCGCGGCGGCCGTGCCCGGCGGGCTCGACATCCTCGTCCACAACGCCGGCATCACCCGGGACCGCAGGCTCGCCAATATGGCGGCCGACCGCTGGGACCAGGTGATCGACGTCAATCTGGGCAGCGTTCTGCGGGTGACGGACCGTCTGCTGAAGGCCGGTGCCGTGCGCCGGGGCACCGGCCGGATCATCGCCACCGCCTCCATCGCCGGCATCGCCGGCAACGCCGGGCAGACCAACTACGCGGCGAGCAAGGCCGGGATCATCGGCTTCACCCGTTCCCTGGCACCGCGCGCGGCGGCCGAGTACGGGGTGACGGTCAATGCGGTCGCCCCCGGCTTCATCGAGACGAAGATGACGGCGGCGGTGCCGCTGCTGATCCGGGAAGCGGGGCGGCGGATGAACTCCCTCGCGCAGGGCGGCCTGCCGGTGGACGTCGCCGAGACCACGGCATGGCTGGCGCAGCCCGCCTCCGGCGGGGTCAACGGGCAGACCGTCCGGGTCTGCGGGCAGAGCCTGCTCGGGGCGTAACGCCTCCGGCGGGGTGGGGTGGCTCCGGGCGGCGGTGTCGCACGGGTTGCCCGGGTGCGGTTCCGGGCGCCCCGTGCGGGTCCGGCGGCCGCGGCACCGCTGCCCGTTCCTCCGCGCTTCGCGCGGGTGTTGCCCTCCCGCCCCGACACCCCGTACCGGCGGCGAACCGCCACCGCGGCAGGGCCCTCCGGAACCGGCCCGGACCGAGCGGGACCTGACAGACCCACCAGCCACGATTCCGACGGAGCCCCCATGACCACCCGACCGCCCGGCGCCTCACCCGCTCCCGCGCCTCATGCCCGCCCTCGGCCGGGGTGTGCTGACCGGGATCGGCAAGCGCCCCTCGGCCGGCGCGCCGCTCCCCGGCACCCGGCTCCTGCTGCCGGCCGCCCGGATCGACACCGGCCGCGTCCTCCGCTACGCCCGCGTGTGCGGCTTCCGGGAGACCGATCCGCTGCCGATCACCTATCCGCACATCCTGGGTTTCCCCCTCGCCGCCCGCCTCATGGGCGACCGGGCCTTCCCGCTGCCCCTCCTCGGCCTGGTGCACACCGGCATCGAGATCACGCAGCACCGGGCGCTGCACCCGCACGACCGTCCCGAGCTGACCGTCGGCATCCCCCGGCTCCTCCCCCACCGCCGCGGCACGGAGGCCGTGGTCGTCACGGAGGCCCGGATCGACGGCGAACCGGTCTGGACGGACCGCAGTACCTATCTGGCCCGCCACCGCACCCCGGAGCCCGGCGGCGCCCCGGAGCCCGGCCGCACCACCGAGCCCGGCCGCGCCACCGGGGAAAGCCGGGGACCGGACGCCTCCCGCGGTGCCGGCGCGGAGGTGCTCCCCTCCGTCGCCGAGTGGGAACTCCCCGCCGATCTGGGCCGCCGCCATGCCGCCGTCTCCGGCGACTACAACCCGATCCACCTCCACCCGCTGACCGCGCGGCCCCTCGGGTTCCCCCGGGCCATCGCCCACGGCATGTGGACGTTCGCCCGCTGCGTGGCCGAGACGGGCACGCCGGGCGCGGAACGCGTCACCGTGCGGGCGGAGTTCAGGGCGCCGGTCCTGCTTCCGTCGACCGTCGCCTTCGGCCGCCTCGGTTCCGCCTTCGAACTGCGCGGCGGCCGGGACGGCTCCCGGCTGCACCTCACGGGGACGGTGACCACCCCCGGCGGGGCCTGACCGGCCCGGCCGGCCCGCCCCCGCTCAGGGGTTCCGGGCGGTGGCCTTGCCGCGCGGGTGCCAGGGGCGGCCCTCCATCAGATTGGCGAGGCCCGCCCAGGCGAAGTTCATCATCAGCGCCGCGGTCTCCTTCGCCGACGGCCGGTCCGCGCCGTCACCGGTCGCGCCGCCGGTGAGGGCGCCGGTACCGCCGCCCCCCTCGCCGCCGGGGTCGTTGGCCCATCCGGCCAGCGATTCGGCGGCCCCGACCAGGGCGTGCGCCAGTCCGGCCACCTCCCGGTCGGCCAGATCCGGAACGCAGTCGTCCTCCCGCGCCGCGGCGGCGATCAGCTGCGTCACGAAGGTGACGATCTCCTCCCGCATGGCCGCGAACTCGCTGACGAAGGGCTCTCCGTGCGTACGGGCCTGGTTGTGCAGCACGGCCCAGCCGTCGGGGCGTTCGGCGGTGTGGGCGAAGAAGCCGCGCAGTCCGCTCCAGAGCTGCTGGTCCGGCGGGGCGTCCTGCGGCTCGACGGCCGCCCGCACGGCGTCCACCAGGGCCGCCGCCTCCCGCCGGATGCAGGCGCTGAACAGCTCTTCCTTCGAGTTGAGATACAGATAGACCAACGGCTTGGAGACACCGGCCAGTTCGGCGATCTCGTCCATCGAGGCGGCCCGGTAGCCGCGCCGGGCGAAGATCGTCACGGCCGCGTCCAGCATCTGCTGTTCCCGCACCGCCCGCGGCATCCGCTTGCCCCTGGTGCCCGTCACTGTCCGCCCCTCCACCGTGCCTACCGAGAGGTAAGTTTACGGCCCGCCCTCCGGCCGCATATGCCAAACGGCTTCCCCGCCCGCCGGAAAACACCGCCGGCCCCGGCAGAGCCGCCCGGGCACCGGCGACTCCGCCGGGAACCCCCGGACGCCCCCTACCGCACGAAGGCGTCCCGGCGGGCCGTGCCGTCCCAGCCGCCGGGCGGCCGGCCCAGGCCGTACAGGGCGGCGACCGTGGGGGCGACGTCGATGGTGCGGGCCGGGGCGTCGCTGACGGCGCCGCGCCGGACCAGCGGGGAACCGCCGGACACGAAGAAGGGGATGGGCAGCGTGGCCGGGTGGCCGTGGTTGCCGGGGATGGGGTTGGAGATCGGCAGCGGGTCGGAGAAACGGTAGCCGGGGCGCACATACGCCACGAGATCACCGGCCTCCGGGCCCAGCCGCAGCTCCCCGGGGGCGTGCACGGACAGCACCCCCTCCTCCGCGAGGACGATCTCCCGCATCCGGGCCACGGCCCGGCCCCGGTCGGCGTCCGGCCCGGTCCAGTAGAGGAGGTCCGCGCCGCCGTTCTGCGCGATGACGCAGCGGTCCTTCAGCAGCGGGTCCTCCGCCAGCAGCGGGGCGAGGCTCACCATCGCGAACGGCAGCGACCAGTCCATCGAAT
Source organism: Streptomyces sp. MNU89 (assembly GCF_020982505.1). Lineage (NCBI taxonomy): Bacteria > Bacillati > Actinomycetota > Actinomycetes > Kitasatosporales > Streptomycetaceae > Streptomyces > Streptomyces sp. MNU89. The sequence goes on from NZ_JAJKLL010000001.1 coordinate 3,195,246, forward strand.
GGTCGGCGAGCACGATCAGGACGGAGTCCTCCCAGCGGCCGGTGTCCTTCAGGTGCCGAACGACCCGGCCGATCTGGTAGTCGGTGCTCACCAGGGCGGCCCTGCGGGCCAGCTCGAGCGTGCCGCCGGTGAGGTCGCTGTGCCCGACCCGGTCGACGTCACCGAAGTTGACGAACATCAGGTCGGGGTCGGCGCTGTCGATCATCGAGATCACCGCGTCGGCCGTGAAGCCGTCCGGTGCGTGCTCCGTGATCGGCAGCATCGGCTCCGGCTTCCAGTGGAAGTCCGCCCGGGTGTCGAAGATCCCGTGCAGATAGCGCTTGGACAGCACGGAGCCGCTGGTGCGGCCGGTGGCGCGGAGCAGTTCGAAGAGGGTGACGGCCCGCAGGTCGGCGGGGCGGTCCAGGTCGCGCACGGTGCGCTCGGTGCGGTCGTACACGGCGTTCGCGGGGACACCGGAACGGTCGGGGCGCACGCCCGTCATCATCATGACGTGGTTGGGGATGGTCTCCATGACCGGCAGCGACTGGGCGGCCGGGTAGGTGGTGCCGGTGTCGCGCAGCGCGGACAGCCGGGGCATGAACAGCGGCCGGATCTCGTCGGGCCGGCAGCCGTCGACGACGATGACGTAGGTGCGCAGCCGGCCGGCGGGACGGGCACCGGCGGCGCGGGCGGTGGAGGCGCCGGGGCCGACGATGACGCCGCCGGCGCCGCCGGCGACCGTGGCGAGGAACGAGCGGCGGGACCAGCGGGACCGGTCGGTGGGGGCATGAGGGCTCCGGGTGGGGCTGGGCCGCCGCCCGGTGGGAACCGGACGGCGGGCGGGGGGGAGGGGAGGGGACGGTCCTCGGCTTCCGGTACCGGTCCCGGTTCCGCGGGGACGGCACCGGCGGCGGGCCCGTCCCCGCGGTGGCGGGGCGGACGGCCCGCTCGGGGCGGCGGTGGCGGGGGTGGTGCGGCCCGCCGTTGCGAGGGCGTACGCCGCATTCCAGGGCACGCGGGTGTCCATATGGCAACTCACCGGTAACTTCTCGGTCCCGACCGGGAGATGTGGCGCACGCGACAGTCCGGAGCGGTGGCGGTGGCGCCCGCGACGTCTCCCCTACGCCGATTGCCGTCACCGGCACCCGAGTTGCCGCCCGACCCGCCGGACCCCCGACCAGCCCGACCGGGCCAACGGCGAGGGCCGCCGGGGCCGGTGATGCCCTCACCGGCCCCGACGGCCCCGAACCGTCCGGACCCGCGGACCGGGCGGTCCCGCCCTCCCCTCGGAGGACGGCTCCCCGCTACGCCCGTCCGGCGGCGGCCCCCACGGGCTCCCGCCCGGGGCCGCCGTCCCCGGTGTTCTCCCCGTCCCGCACCGCGTCGGTGCCGTCCGGGTCGAACAGGGTGGCGTTGTCGTACGCCTCCCGGTCGAGGATCTTCTCCCGTGCCGCGACGACGATCGGCACGGCCGACTGCCCGGCCACGTTCGTCGCGGTGCGCATCATGTCCAGCACCGGGTCGATGGCCAGCAGCAGGCCCACACCCTCCAGCGGGAGGCCCAGCGTGGAGAGGGTCAGGGTCAGCATCACGGTGGCACCGGTCAGTCCGGCGGTGGCCGCCGAGCCGATGACCGAGACGAAGACGATCAGCAGATAGTCCCCGATGCCCAGCTGCACACCGAAGATCTCCGCGATGAAGATGGCGGCGAGGGCCGGGTAGACCGCGGCGCAGCCGTCCATCTTCGTCGTCGCGCCGAACGGGACGGCGAACGACGCGTACTCGCGCGGCACGCCCAGGCGTTCGGTGACCCGCTGGGTGACGGGCATCGTACCGACCGAGGAGCGGGAGACGAACGCCAGCTGGATCGCGGGCCAGGCGCCGCGGAAGAACTGCAGCGGGCTGACCCTGGCGACCGTCGCCAGCAGCAGCGGGTAGACGCCGAACATCACCAGCGCGCAGCCGATGTAGACGTCCGCGGTGAAGGTCGCGTACTTGCCGATCAGATCCCAGCCGTAGGAGGCGATGGCGTTCCCGATCAGGCCCAGGGTGCCGAGCGGGGCGAGGCGGATGACCCACCACAGGGCCTTCTGCAGCAGGGCGAGCACCGACTCGCTGAACTCCAGGACGGGGCGGGCCCGTTCGCCGGTCTTCAGGGCGGCGATGCCCGCCACGGCGGCCATGAAGACGATCTGCAACACGTTGAGCTCGGTGAACGGCGTGATGACGTTGGTCGGGACGATGCCGGTCAGGAAGTCGAGCCAGGAGCCGGCGCTCTCCGGGCGGGCGCCGTCGGCGGGGGTGAGGCCGGTGCCCTCGCCGGGGTTGGTGAGCAGGCCGATGGTGAGGCCGATGGCCACGGCGATCAGCGAGGTCGCCATGAACCAGAGCAGGGTGCGGGAGGCCAGCCGGGCGGCGTTGTTGACCTTCCGCAGATTGGTGATCGAGACGAGGATCGCGAAGAAGACGAGCGGGGCCACCGCCAGCTTCAGCAGCTGGACGAAGAGGCCGCCGGTGCGCTCCAGGGTGGCGGCCAGCCAGGCGATGTCCCAGGTGCGGGCGGCCCAGCCGAGCAGCACACCGAGGACGAGACCGAGAAGTATCTGGGCCCAGAAGGGCACGCGGGGAAGTCGAGGCGTCCGGCCGGGGGTTCGTGCTGTGCCGGACGGGCCCGGGGAGCCGGCCGGGCCGGGAGAGCCGGAGGGCTCGGGCGCATCAGGGGCGTTGGGGGAGGAAGCGGTGGTCACGGACACACCCGTCGGTAAGAGGTGGAAGGGGAGGAGGGGGACGGGCCGCACCGGCCCGGACCGCGCCCCAACCGCAGCGGACCACGGCGGCGCGGGCGCGCGGAGGACGGCGGCACGGACACGGGGGCGGGACGGACTCCGGCGACGGACGGCCGTGGAGGGCGGCCGCCGCCCGGCCGGACGGACCCGGGGCAGACCGCGCCGGAAACGCGCGGGCGTGCGGGAACCGGGGACCCGGGGCGGTGGGCGGCCGTGGTCGCACCCCGCGCCCTCACTCGGGCGGTACGGGGCGGCAGCACGGCTGCTCGGTCGCGTCAGTGGCGGCGACAGGCCGCGGAGAGGCAGCGGCAGAGATCGACATGAAGGCGTGCCACGAGCGGGATGCCCGGTGTGCAGTGGCGCGCGGTCGTCGTCATGCGCACCACCGTAACACCGGACCTGGGAACCGCAAAGATGAGCGACGGTATCGCTTCACATCGAAGGCTCGGAGACGATCCAGCCTGGAGATCATCCATTTGAGCAGCAAGAACCCCGCCGGAAGCGGTCGCTTCGACGGCGGGGTGCGGGGTCGCCCGGAGCGCCCTTCGGAGCGCTCTCCGCAGGAAGCCCTGACGAGCCGGGGCGGCGGGCCCGGAGCGGGCTCACGCCCCGGGCGGCGGGCTCAGCCCTGGGCGTGGGCGGCGTCGTCGGCGCCGTCCTCCTGGCGCTGGTCGGCGGCCAGCCGCTGCTTGGCCCGCTCCACCTTCTCCACCACCTGCTCGGACATCGCCAGACGCTGCTTCCGCAGCAGCACCCAGCTCAGCGGCGCGGAGAGCACCAGACCGAGCAGGATGACCCAGAACACCTGCGAGTCCCCGACCCCCGCCGGGACCACACCGAGATAGCTCAGTCCCCAGGCCGCCAGGAAACAGGCGGCGAACAGGGCGAAGCGCAGGACGGTGTAGCGGATGGCGGCGTTCTGCCCGCCACTGGCGCTGCTGCCACTGGTGCTACTGCTGCTCGTGCTGCTGCTCACGGGAGGAACCTTCTTCGCGGCGGCGACCGAATGGGCCGGTATGGCTGGTATGGCTGTCCTCCAAGTGAAGCACAGCGCCCCTGCCGTCAATCCAGCGGCAGCCACATGGTGATGTCGTCCCGGTAGTCGTCCTCCGCGACCTTGATCGCGTCGGGCACCCGGCCGACCTCCTTGTAGCCGCAGGCGGCGTAGAAGCGGTCGGCGCCGGTGCCGCCCCGGCAGGTGAGCCGGAGACCGCGGATGCCCTCGGCACCGCGCGCGGCGTCCGCGACGGCGGCCATCAACTCCCTTCCCGCGCCCTGCCCCTGGAGGGAGGGGTGCACCATGACGGTGTACACCCACAGCCAGTGGCGCATGAGCCGGTGGGTGTTGAGGGTGAGGAAGGCCGTCGCCATCGGACGGCCCCGCTGGTCGGTGCCGACGACCAGACGGCTGCGCCCCTCGACCATCGCCACCAGCTGCCTGACCAGCTCCGGCCGGATCTCCCCGGGGGTCACCGGTGGCAGGAAGCCGACGGCGCCCCCGGCGTTGGAGACGTCCGCCCACAGCGAGAGGATGCCCTCCCGGAGTTCGGGGGACACGGGGGGATCCAGGGTGAAGGTAAGTGGCACGGTGCGATACTAGCCCTTACCCGATCGACACTCAATCGGCACGGTGAACGCTGTGGGACACCCCGGTCCGGCCGGACCGCCGGGAGCCGCGAGCGCGAGCCATGAGCCGTGCGTCGGGCCTCGGGCGCCCGCGACCGCCGGCCCTCAGTCGTCCAGCACTCCGGCCGCGATCCGCAGATCCGCGACCAGCCCCGCACGCACCGCCTCGCGGTCGTCCTCCGCGCGCAGCACGGCGGACGGATGGATCGTCGCCACCAGCGGGCCCTCCCAGGCCGCACCCGCGGCCTCCCCGCCACCGCCGGCCCGGCCCCCGTGCCCCTCACCATCACCGCTCTCCGGCCCCGGCTTCGGCTCCGGGGCGGACCAGGTCAGCAGCCGGCCGCGTTCCTTCGTCACCCGGAACGCGGAGCCGAGAAGCGCCTTGCCCGCCGTCGCCCCCAGGGCGACGATCACCTCCGGGTCCAGCAGCTCCAGTTCGGCCGCGAGCCAGGGGCGGCACGCGGTCATCTCCCGCAGGGTCGGCGGCTTGTGGATGCGCCGCTTGCCGCGCTCGGCCCGGCGCTCGAACTTGAAGTGCTTGACGGCGTTCGTGACATACGCCTCCCCCGGGTCGATGCCCGCCTCGGCCAGGGCCTCGTCCAGCACCCGGCCCGCCGGGCCGACGAACGGCTCCCCGCGCCGGTCCTCCTGGTCCCCGGGCTGTTCCCCGAGGAGGACGATCCGGGCGGAGGCGTCACCGCGGCCGAAGACGGCCTGCGTCGCGTCCCGGTGCAGCGGGCAGCCGCGGCAGCCGGCGACGGACTCGCGGAGCGCAGCCAGGTCCGCCCCGCGCGGCACGAACGGCGCGGCGTCGTACCGCTCCTCCGGGCCGCCGCCACCGCCGGTCCCGCTGCCCCGGGTCTTCTCGCTGCCCCGGGTCTTCTCGGTGCGTCCCATACGGCGCGGGTACCCGGCCGCCACGGGACCAGTCCGGGCGCACGTCCGCCCCGGAGGCGCGACGCGTCGTACGCGCATCCGGGGCGGACGGAACGAAGGAACAGCGGAGCCGGAGAAACGGAGGACCCGGGGAACGGAGAGCCCGGGAGCGGAGAGCCGGGGCGGCTCAGACCCGCATCGCCTGCGGCGTCTCGCGCCGGTCCGGGTCCGGGCCCGGGTACTCCTTGATGATCTCGTAGCGGGTGTTCCGCTCGACGGGGCGGAAGCCGGCGTCGCGGATCAGCTCCAGCAGGTCCTCACGGGTCAGCTTGTCGGGCGTCCCGTAGTTGTCCGCGTCGTGCGTGATCTTGTACTCGACGACCGAGCCGTCCATGTCGTCCGCCCCGTGCTGGAGCGCGAGCTGCGCCGTCTGCACGCCGTGCATCACCCAGAAGACCTTGACGTGCGGCACGTTGTCGAACAGCAGCCGGGAGACCGCGAAGGTCTTCAGCGCCTCGGCGCCGGTGGCCATGGTGGTCCGGGCCTGGAGCCGGTTGCGGATCTTGCCGTCCTTCATGTCCACGAAGTCGTGCTGGTAGCGGAGCGGGATGAAGACCTGGAACCCGCCGGTCTCGTCCTGGAGTTCACGCAGCCGCAGCACGTGGTCCACGCGGTGGCGCGGCTCCTCGATGTGCCCGTAGAGCATCGTGGAGGGCGTCTTGAGCCCCTTGGAGTGGGCGAGGCGGTGGATGCGCGACCAGTCCTCCCAGTGGGTGCGGTGGTCGACGATGTGCTGCCGCACCTCCCAGTCGAAGATCTCGGCGCCGCCGCCGGTCAGCGACTCCAGACCGGCGTCGATCAGCTCGTCGAGGATCTCCGAGGCGGACAGGCCCGAGATCGTCTCGAAGTGGTGGATCTCCGTGGCCGTGAACGCCTTCAGCGAGACGTCCGGCAGCGCCTTCTTCAGCTCCCGCAGCGAGCGCGGGTAGTAGCGCCAGGGCAGCGTCGGGTGAAGTCCGTTGACGATGTGCAGCTCGGTGAGGTTCTCGCCCTCCATCGCCGTGGCGAGGCGGACGGCCTCCTCGATGCGCATCGTGTACGCGTCCTTCTCGCCCGGCTTCCGCTGGAAGGAGCAGTAGGCACAGGACGCGGTGCACACGTTCGTCATGTTGAGGTGCCGGTTGACGTTGAAGTGCACGACGTCGCCGTTCTTGCGCGTGCGCACCTCGTGGGCCAGGCCGCCGAGCCAGGCCAGGTCGTCGCTCTCGTAGAGGGCGATGCCGTCCTCCCGGGTCAGCCGCTCCCCGGCGAGAACCTTCTGCTCGAGCTCGCGCTTGAGGCCCTCGTCTTGAGCAGATGCAGCCATGCGGCAGCCTCCCATTACCTCGTCAATCGGACTCCGTCGAGCCTACGCCTTCCCGTCCGGCGCTCACTCCCCGGGCAGTTCCCCGACCCGGTCCTCCCACTTGGTGGAGAGCACGATCGTGGTGCGGGTGCGGGAGACGCCCTTGATCGCGGAGAGGCGGCGGATGATCGACTCCAGTCCGTCCACGTCGGTGGCGCGCACCTTGAGCATGTAGGAGTCGTCACCGGCGATGAACCAGCAGTCCTCGATCTCGCCCAGATCGCGCAGCCGGTGCGCCATGTCCTCGTGGTCCGTGGCGTCCGAGAGCGAGATGCCGATCAGAGCCGTGACGCCGAGGCCCAGGGACGCGGAGTCGACGGTCGCCCGGTAGCCGGTGATCACGCCCGCCCCCTCCAGGCGGTTGATCCGGTCGGTGACACTCGGGCCGGAGAGCCCCACCAGCCGCCCCAGCTCCGCGTACGAGGCCCTGCCGTTCTCCCGCAGAGCCTGGATGAGCTGCCTGTCCACCGCGTCCATGACGTTGAAGCCTTCCGATGCTCAGCACTGTCGCGCGATGCGCGAAGATCGTGGATGGGAGTTGTGAATCCAAGAATCGCAGGGCGTGCGGCCTGCGAAGCACCCGGCCCATCGGGGACGGGCCTTCGGATGCGGGTTTCACTCACCCGCGCCGCCCGTCCGGGGCCCGGGGCGGTCTCCGGCCGCCCCGCCGGTCCGGCCCACCGCGCCGGCCGCTCCGGTCCCGTTCCCGGCGGCCCCGCCCAGCGCTCCGTCCCACCTGCGGTACAGCTTGTGCGGTACGCCCGCCGCGTCGAGCACCCGGCCCGCCACGAAGTCGACCAGGTCCTGGATGTCCGTCGCGCCCGCGTAGAAGGCCGGGGAGGCGGGCAGCACCACCGCTCCGGCCTCGTCCAGCGCCACCAGCTGGCGCAGCGTCGGCCCGCTCAGCGGCGTCTCCCGCACGGCCATCACCAGCGGGCGGCGCTCCTTGAGCGTGACGCTCGCCACCCGCTGCAGCAGATCCTTCGACAGCCCCAGCGCGATCCCGGCAACGGAGGCCGTGCTCGCCGGGACGACCAGCATTCCGCGCACCGGGTACGAGCCCGAGGACGGCCCCGCGGCGAGATCCCCGGCCGGCCAGTACCGCACCGCATCCAGGTCCGGCAGGGACGCCTCGAAGCGGTCGGGGGTGCCGTCGGCTCCCCGCGCGAGCCAGCGGCGCAGGTCCTCCCGCCAGTGCGCGTCCCGGAAGGAGATCCCCGTCTCGTCCAGCAGGGTCAGCCGGGACGCCCGGCTGACCACCAGGTCCACCGTCTCCTCGGCGTGCAGGAGCGCCCGCAGCACCGCGGCGGCGTAGGGCGTGCCGGACGCCCCGGACACCCCCACGACCCAGGGGCGGCGCCCCGCGCGGACCGGGGGCGCGCCGGTCGTCTCGTACTGTTCTCCGTGCGGCGGCTCCACGGTTCGAGCCTATCGGGAGCCCCCGGCCGGAACAGGACAAGGTACCCCGGCCGTTCTTCTGGGCAGAAGTACACGGAGCGTGAGGGGGAACCATGAGCTACGGAAGCTACGGATCCGGCTGGCCGCCACCGGGGCGGCCCGCCCGGCGGCCCGAGCCGAGCGGCGGCCAGAAGGCGAAGGCCGCGGCCGGTCTGATGGCCGTCTGGGTGGCGCTGCTGTGGCTGCTGGAGTTCATCGACGTGGCCACCGGCAACTCCCTCGACACCTACGGCGTCTCCCCGCGCGACACGGGCGAGCTGCGCGACGTGGTGCCGGCGTCGTTCCTCCACTTCGGCTTCGACCACGTCGCGGCGAACACCGTTCCGCTGGCCCTCTTCGGCTTCCTCGCCGCACTGCGCGGCATCGGCCGCTTCCTGGCCGTCGTCGCGGTGATCGTGGTGACGGGCGGGCTCGGGGTCTGGCTGACGGCCCCCGCCGGGTCGGTCACCGCCGGCGCCTCGATCGTCGTCTTCGGCCTCTTCGGCTATCTGGTGGTGCGGGGCTTCATCGACCGGGTGGTGACGGACGTCATCGTCGGCCTGGTGATCGCCGTGCTGTACGGCTCGATCATCTGGGGCGTGCTGCCCACCGCGGGCTCCGTGAGCTGGCAGGGCCACCTCTTCGGGCTGATCGGCGGAGTGATCGCGGCGGTGGTGTTCCGCCGCCGGGCCGGTGCGGGCGGGCGGCGGGAGACCATCGTCGGCTGACGTCCCCGGCAGGATCGGCACGGGCGGCGCCCCCTCCCCGTGCGGGCGCCGCTCACCCGCCCGGCCGCCGCGCAAGCCGAGCCGCCTCACATGCCCCGCCCGCCTCACACGGTCAGTCCGCGCACCACCAGGTCGAGCAGGGTGAACAGGAACAGCACCACACCGATCACGCCGTTGACCGTGAAGAACGCCCGGTTCAGCCGGGAGAGGTCGTGCGGCCGCACGATCGAGTGCTCGTAGACGAACGCCACCGCCACGATCGCCAGGCCCGCCCAGAAGAACGCGCCCGCGCCGGTCAGCGCCCCGTACCAGGCCAGCAACCCCGTGGTGACGACGTGCGCGCCGCGCGCCCCGTGCAGCGCGGCCGGGACGCCGAAGCGGGCGGGGACGGAGCGCACGCCCTCGGCGCGGTCCGCCGCCACGTCCTGGCTGCCGAAGATCAGGTCGAAGCCGCCGATCCAGACGCCGACGGCGAGCCCGAGGACCACCGCGTCCCAGGACCAGGCCCCGGTCACCGCGATCCACGCCCCGACCGGGCCGATCGCCTGGGCCAGCCCCAGGATGGCGTGCGGGAAGTCCGTGAACCGCTTGCCGTACGGATAGACCACCATCGGGACGACGGCGATCGGCGCCAGCGCCAGGCAGAGCGGGTTGAGCAGGGCCGCCGCGCCCAGGAAGACGGCGAGGGCGATCAGCGCGCCGGTCCAGGCGGAGCGCACCGACACCGCGCCCGTCACCAGTTCCCGCCCCGCGGTGCGCGGATTGCGGGCGTCCACCTCGCGGTCGATGATCCGGTTGGCGGCCATGGCGAAGGTCCGCAGTCCGACCATCGCCACGGTGACGAGGAACAGCTCCCACCAGTGGACGGTCCCGTCGTCCAGGAACATCGCGGTGAGCGAGGCGATGTAGGCGAAGGGCAGCGCGAAGACCGAGTGCTCGATCATCACCAGCCGCAGGAACGCCCGGACACCGCCCTTAGCGGCGGGCCGCGCCGGGACGGGCTCCCGCTCCGGCAGGGGGCGCCCGGAGGCCGCGGATTCCGCGCTCACAGCCCGTACTCCGCCCAGCGCCGGCTCACCAGCTCGGCGGTCTCCGGGTCCGGCAGCACCATCCGCGGCCAGCCGCCGTCACGCGTGTAGCCCTCCTCGGGCAGCTTCGCGGTGGCGTCGATACCGGCCTTGCCGCCCCAGAACTGCTGGTAGGAGGCGTGGTCGAGATGGTCCACGGGGCCCTCGGCCACCGTGAGGTCGCGGGCGTAGTCGGTGTTGCCCAGCGCCCGCCAGGCCACCTCGTGCAGATCGTGCACGTCGCAGTCGGAGTCGACCACGACGATCAGCTTGGTCAGCGACATCATGTGGGCGCCCCAGATGGCGTGCATCACCTTCTGCGCGTGCTTCGGGTACTTCTTGTCGATCGAGACGATCGCGCAGTTGTGGAAGCCGCCCGCCTCGGGGAGGTGGTAGTCCACGATGTCCGGAACGATGATCTTGAGCAGCGGCAGGAAGAACCGCTCGGTGGCCCGGCCCAGCGGACCGTCCTCCGTCGGCGGCCGGCCCACCACGATCGACTGCAGCAGCGGCCGCTTCCGCATCGTCACGCAGTCGATGGTCAGTGCGGGGAACGGTTCCTGCGGGGTGTAGAAGCCGGTGTGGTCGCCGAACGGCCCCTCCGGCAGCATCCGTCCCGGCTCCAGCCAGCCCTCCAGTACCACCTCGGCCCGCGCCGGCACCTGCAGCGGCACCGTCTTGCAGTCGGCCATCTCGATCCGCTTGCCCTGCACGAAACCGGCGAAGAGGTACTCGTCGATGTCGCCGGGGAGCGGCGCCGTGGAGGCGTACGTCACCGCCGGCGGGCAGCCGAAGGCGATGGCGACCGGCAGCCGCTCACCGCGCCGGGCGGCCGTCTGGTAGTGGTTGCGGCTGTCCTTGTGGATCTGCCAGTGCATGCCGATGGTGCGCCGGTCGTGCCGCTGGAGCCGGTAGAGGCCGAGGTTGCGGATCCCGGTCTCCGGGTCCTTGGTGTGGGTGAGGCCGAGGTTGAAGAAGGAGCCGCCGTCCTCCGGCCAGGTGAACAGCGCGGGCAGCCGGTCGAGATCGACGTCGTCGCCGGTGAGGACGGTCTCCTGGACCGGGGCGTCCTTGACCTTCTTCGGCGGTACGTGCGTCATGCCGGCGAGCTTCCCGAACGCCTCGCGCATCCCGGTGAAGCCCTGCGGCAGCTCGGGCCTGAGCAGCCCGCCGATCTTGTCGCTGATGTCGGCGTAGGAGGCCAGGCCGAGGGCCTTGAGCAGCCGGCGGTCGGTGCCGAAGACGTTCATCGCCAGCGGCATCGAGGAGCCCTTGACGTTCTCGAAGAGCAGTGCGGGACCGCCGGCCTTGTTGACCCGGTCGGTGATCTCCCCCACTTCCAGGTAGGGATCGACCTCGGCCTTGACGCGCTTGAGGTCACCGTCGCGCTCCAGCGCCCGCAGCAGCGAGCGCAGATCGTCGTAAGCCATGCGGACCAGTATCCGTCACCCCGTACGCTGGAGTTGTCACCGGGGCTGTCCCGGATCCGCCACCGTACTTCAGGGGGCCTGCTCCGACATGTTGAGGTATCTGCCGTTTCTCCTGGTCCTGGCGTTGTGGATCTACGCGTTCATCGACTGCCTCAACACGCCTGAGGACCAGGTCCGCAAGCTGCCGAAGCCGGTGTGGGTGCTGATCGTGGTGCTCTTCGGCTATGTGCTGTTCGGCTCGCTCGCGTGGCTGCTGGCCGGCCGGCCGCGGCGCACCGCGGGGGCGGGCGGCGGCTGGGGCGGGCGCGGAGTGCGCGGCGGCGGCCAGTGGATCGCGCCCGACGACAACCCGGACTTCCTCCGCTCGCTCGACGACGAGCACAAGGACCGCAAGAAGGACGGGAACGGCCCGGACGACGGCCCGGCGGCCTGACCGCCCGGGAACACCCGCGGGCCCGGACCCGGGACCCGTACAGCGCAACGGGAGGGCGCCCCCCGGTGACCGGAGGGCGCCCTCCCGTTGCGCTGTCGAGCGGAGGGCCGCCCGCTCACACCCCGGCGTAGGAGTGCTTGCCGGTGACGAAGATGTTGACGCCGTAGTAGTTGAAGAGGAAGCAGGCGAAGGCGGCCAGCGCGATGTACGCGGCCTTCCGGCCTTTCCAGCCGGCCGTGGCGCGGGCGTGCAGATAGCCGGCGTAGGCGACCCAGGTGATGAAGGACCAGACCTCCTTGGGGTCCCAGCCCCAGTAGCGGCCCCAGGCGGCCTCGGCCCAGATGGCGCCCGCGATGATCGTGAAGGTCCAGAGCGGGAAGACCAGCGCGTTGACGCGGTACGCGAACTTGTCGAGCGTGGCGGCCGCGGGGAGCCGGCTCAGCACCGAGTCGGCGAAGGCGCCGGGCTGCTTGCCCTCCGGGGCCGCCAGCTTGGCCTCGTAGCGGTCGCGGAAGAGGAAGAGCACCGTGGCGACGGCACCGAGGTAGAACACCCCGCCGGAGATGATCGCGCAGGAGACGTGGATCCACAGCCAGTACGAGTCCAGGGCCGGGACGAGCTGGTCGCTCTCCGTGTAGAGCACGGAGACGGCGAGGCCGAGGTCGAGCAGCACGGTCGTGACCAGCGGCAGGCCGAGCCAGCGCACCGGCTTCTTCGCGAGGAGCAGAGCGAGGTAGGAGCCGACCACGACCATCGAGAAGGCCGTGGAGAACTCGTACATGTTGCCCCAGGGGGCGCGCTCCACGGACAGGGCGCGGGTCAGCACCCCGCCGGCGTGCAGCAGGAACGCGAGGGTGGTGAGCGACACGGCGATCCGGCCGTAGAGGTCGCCGCCCTCGTCACCTCCCGCAGCGCCCGGCCCGTCGGGCACGTCCCGGCTGCCGGCCGCACCCCGGGTCACGACCCGGGGGCGCTCCAGCACGGTGGTGCCGCCCCGGCCGGTGACCCGGACGGCGGGCGCGGACGCGGCCCCGGCCTGCCCGGCGGGCCTCTCGGTCAGCGCGGCGGCCGTGCGGCCGACCTTGCTTCGGCCGCCCAGCACCCACTCCGCCATGTGGGCGCCGAAGGCCAGGACGTAGACGGCCATCGCGGAGTAGATCAGCACATTGCTGATGGTGGCCAGGTTCTCATTGGCTGCGGCTGCCAGGTTCACGCGCGCGCTCCTTCGGCGGGACCAGCGGGATCGGGGTTCTCACGGTCGTCGCCGGCAGGTTCTCCGGCGGCTGTCTCTTCGGCCGGCTTCCCGGCGGCGGTTTCTGCGTCCGGCTCGGGTACCGGCGGGGCCGTCTCCCGGAGGGCCACGGCCAGATCGGCCAGTTCCTCCGGCAGCCGGGCGGACTCGCTGCGGCCCAGCGCGGCCATCTCCACGACGGTGCCGGAGCCGTCCGCGGCCGGCCGCGCCCGGACCCACACCCGGCGCCGCTGGATGAAGAGGGAGCCCGCGAGTCCCAGCAGCGCCGCGACGGCGCCGCCCAGGGCCCAGCCCTTGCCGGGCTGGCTGGAGATCTGGAAGCTGGCCCACTCCTCGACGCGGTCGAAGGTCAGCGAGCCCTGGCCGTCGGGCAGTTGCGCGGTCTCGCCGGGCCGCAGGAACTTCCGGTAGAGGTCGCCGTTCTCCTTGAACTGCTTCATCTTCCGGGTGTCGAGCTGGTAGACGTTCTGCGGGATGCCCGCGTCGACGCCGAGGCTGCCCATGAAGGCGTTGATCGACAGCACCGGGTAGTCCAGCGCCGGGAAGGTGGAGTGCGGGCCCCGCACCTCGTCCAGGGCGAAGGTCGGCAGGAAGCGGCCCTGGAAGCCGAGCTGGGTTTTCTCGCCGTCCTTGTCGCGGGCGTCGGGCACCTTGATGACGCCGACGGAGGTGTTGTTGGTGTCCTGCGGCAGGAACGGCACCGGCCCCCGGTAGGCGATGTCGCCCTGGCCGTCCTTGACGGTGACGACGGGCGCGTAGCCGTAGCCGATCAGATAGACCTTGGTGCCGTCGACCTCCAGCGGATGGTTGACCTCGATGCTCCCCTTCTTCTCCGCGCCGTCCGCGCCCTCCCAGTGGGTGACGTCGGCGCGGAAGGTGCGCGGGGTGCCCTTCTGCGGGCCGCCGCGCTCGAAGGTGGCCTCGAAGTCGTCCAGCCGGAAACCGAACGGGGTGAGCTCGTCGGTGTCGTAGAGGCTCGCGGCGCGGAAGTCGTCGTACTGGGGAAGGGTGTTGGTGAAGCCGTCGCCCTTGACGATCAGCTTGCCGCCCTCGGCCTTCCACAGGCTGCCCGCCGCGAAGGCGATGAGCATCACGATGAGCGCGATGTGGAAGACGAGGTTCCCCGCCTCCCGCAGATAGCCCTTCTCGGCGGCGGCGGTGTCCCCGCCGCGCCACGCGCGGAAGCGCCGCCGGCGCAGCGTCCGGTGGGCGGCGTCCAGCACCTCCTCCGGCGCGGCGGCGGTCCGCCAGGTCGTGTACGCGGGGAGCCGGGTGAGGCGGCTCGGGCCGGCCGGCGGGCGGCCGCGGAGCTGGCCGGTGAACTGCCAGGTGCGCGGCACGATGCAGCCGATGAGGGAGATGAACAGCAGGATGTAGATCGCCGAGAACCACACCGAGCTGTAGACGTGGAACAGGCCGAGCTTGTCGTAGAGCGGCGCCAGCGTCTCGTTCTCGGCCCGGAACTCCTCGACCGCCATCGGGTCGACGCCGGTCTGCGGGATCAGCGAGCCGGGGATCGCGCCCAGCGACAGCAGGAAGAGCAGCAGCAGCGCCACCCGCATCGAGGTGAGCTGCCGCCAGAACCAGCGGGCCCAGCCGATGACGCCCAGGCCGGGCAGCGGGGCGCTCTCGTCGGGGGCGGTGGACAGCTGGGAGCCCGCCGCGCCGAGCCCGGAGGACGGGGGACCGTCCGGCCCGGCCGCCGGGTCGGGGCCGTTCCCGGCCCTGGTGCCGGCTTCGGCGTTCTTCGTCGTCTCGGCCATGGATCAGATTCCCGGGGTGAAGGTGGAGGACCAGACCTGGAGGCCGCCGATCAGACGGTCCCAGACGCCCGTGACGAGCAGCAGGCCGACGGCGATCATCATCAGGCCGCCCGCCCGCATCACCCACACATAGTGCAGCTTGACCCAGGAGAAGGCGCCGAGCGCCCGCCGGAACGCGACCGCGGCCAGCAGGAACGGCACCCCCAGCCCCAGGCAGTACGCGACGGTGAGCAGCGCGCCGCGGGCGGCGCTGGCCTCGTTGAAGGCGAGGGTGTTGACGGCGGCGAGGGTCGGGCCGATGCACGGCGTCCAGCCGATGCCGAAGAGCACCCCCAGCAGGGGCGCCCCGGCCAGGCCCATCGCGGGTCTGCGGTGGAAGCGGAACTCGCGCTGGGTGAAGCCGCCGAGCACGCCCATGAAGGCGAGGCCCATCACGATGGTGAGGGCGCCGAGGGCCTTGGTGATCGTCTCCCGGTACTCCTCCAGCGTGAAGCCGAAGTTCCCGAAGAGGGCGCCGTAGGAGACGAAGACGGCGGTGAAGCCGAGGATGAACAGCGAGGCGCCGGCCGCCATCCGCCCCTTGCGGGCCTCGGCGAGATCGCTGCCGCTGACGCCGGTGACGTAGCTGAGATAGCCCGGCACCAGGGGCAGCACGCAGGGGGAGAAGAAGGAGACCAGTCCGGCGAGCACGGCGATCGGCAGGGCGAGCAGCAGGGCCCCGCTGAGCACGGTCTGGTTGAACGTCTCCGCGGCGAGAAGCGTCGTCACGGAATCACTTCTCCGCGATCAGCGGTTCGATCATCTCGCGCAGCTCGTCCTCGCCCAGCGGCTTGAGCGCACGGGCGGCGATCTTGCCCTCCCGGTCGATGACCAGCGTGGACGGGATGGCCTTGGGGTTGAGACTGCCCTTGGGGAAGCGGAGCATGAGCTTGCCGACCGGGTCGTAGAGACTCGGATACGGCACCTCGAACTCCTCCTCGAACTTTCTCGCCGGAGTGATGTTGGGGTCGCGGGTGTTGATGCCGAGGAAGCGGACGCCCTCGTCCTTCGTGTCGTTCGCGACCTTCACCAGGTGCGGCATCTCGGCCCGGCAGGGGGCGCACCAGGAGCCCCAGACGTTGACGACCACGACCTCGCCCCTGTAGTCGGCGAGCGCGGCCCGCCCGCCGTCCACCGTCTCACCGGACAGGTCGGGCGCCTTCTGCCGGTCGCCCTTCGCCGCGCGGTCGACGCCGCCGTCGCCCGCGACGAAGCCCGTGTTGCCCGAGCCCCCGGACGTCTCTCCGCCCCCGCAGGCCGTCAGCAGCAGCATTCCCGCCGCGGCGGCGGCTGCGAGGGCGGCGGTGCGGCGGCGGGGCGTGCGGCCTCGGGGGGTGTGGCAGGCACTCATGTGAAAAGTTTCGCATGACCGATTGGCCGATCTTCCGCACCCCCTGCCCGCCCGGAAACCGCCTGTGGCCGGGGCCCCCCGGAGTCCCTCTCAGGCGCCGAAGCCCTTGGCGCCCTTGACCGGTTTGGCGCCCGCGAGCAGATGGGCCGGGACGAGGTCCCGGGCCGGCTCGGTGTAGCCGACCGAGACGACCCGGTCACCCTGGAAGGTGAACGTGGTCAGGCTCGCCAGGGTGCACTGCCGCTTGCGCGGGTCGTGCCAGAGCCGCCGCTTCTCGACGAAGCTGCGCACCGTCCAGATCGGCAGCTGGTGGCTGACGGCCAGCGCCTCGTGCCCCCGCGCGGCGTCGCGGGCGGCGTGCAGCGCCGCCATCATCCGGACGACCTGCTCGACGTACGGCTCGCCCCAGGAGGGCCGGAACGGGTTGGTCAGGTGCCGCCAGTTGGCGGGCCGGCGCAGCGCGCCGTCCCCGACGCCGAAGGTCTTGCCCTCGAAGACGTTGGCCGCCTCGATCAGCCGTTCGTCGGTGGCGACGGTCAGCGCGTGCGCCTTGGCGACGGGTCCGGCCGTCTCCTGGGCCCGCTCCAGCGGGGAGGAGACGACATGGGTGAGGTCGCGGCCGGCGAGGTGTTCGGCCACCCGTTCGGCCATCTTCCGGCCGAGTTCCGAGAGGTGGTAACCGGCCCGGCGCCCGTAGAGCACGCCGTCCGGATTGTGCACCTCGCCGTGGCGCATCAGATGGACGACGGTGATCTCGTCGCCGCCGGCCGGGCCACCGGAGCCACTGCCGCCACCCGAGCCACTGCCGCCACCGGCTGTGCTGCCGCCACCGGTGCTGCCGTTGCTGGCTGCCATCCCGTTCCGCTCCCCTTCCGCTCTCCCGTTCCGTTCGCGTCCGCCCGGACCGGCCATCACGCATCCGCCCCCGGGGCCGCCGCCGCGGCGGCGCGGGCCGCGGCCGGCAGCGCGGCCGCGACGCGCTCCACCGCGGCCCCGTCGTGCGCCGTGGAGACGAACCACGACTCGAAGGCCGACGGCGGGAGGTACACCCCGTGCGCGAGCATCGCGTGGAAGAAGGCGGTGAACCGGTGGACGGCCTGGGTCTTCGCCGTCGCGTAGTCCGTCACGGCCTCGTCGGTGAAGAAGACGGAGAACATGCTGCCCGCGGTCTGCAGCCGGTGCGCGACGCCCTCCTTGGCCAGCGCCTCCGTCACCAGCGTCCGCACCTCGGCGGAGACCGCGTCGAGCGTCTCGTACGCGGCGTCGTCCAGCAGCCGCAGCTGCGCGACGCCGGCGGCGGTGGCGACCGGGTTACCGGAGAGGGTGCCCGCCTGGTAGACGGGACCCGCCGGGGCGAGCGCCGCCATGACGTCGGCCCGGCCGCCGAAGGCCGCCGCCGGGAAGCCGCCGCCCATGACCTTGCCGAAGGTCATCAGGTCCGGCCGCACCCCGTCGAGGCCGTACCAGCCGGCCTTCGAGACCCGGAAGCCCGTCATGACCTCGTCCGAGACGTACAGCGCGCCGTTCTCCCGGCAGAGGTCGGCCAGGCCCTGGTTGAAGCCGGGCCGCGGCGGGACGACGCCCATGTTGCCCGGGGACGCCTCGGTGATCACGCAGGCGATCTGCTCCGGGTGGGCGGCGAACGCGGCCCGCACGGCGTCCAGGTCGTTGTACGGCAGCACGATCGTGTCGCCCGCCTGCGCGCCCGTCACCCCGGGGGTGTCCGGCAGCCCGAAGGTCGCCACCCCGGAGCCGGCCGAGGCCAGCAGCGCGTCCACGTGGCCGTGGTAGCAGCCGGCGAACTTGACCACCTTGGCGCGGCCGGTGAAGCCGCGGGCCAGCCGGATCGCGGACATCGTCGCCTCGGTCCCGGAGGACACCAGCCGCACCTGCTCCACGGGCGCCACCCGGGCCACGATCTCCTCGGCGAGCTCGACCTCGTCCGCACCGGGTGTGCCGAAGGACGTACCGCGCGCGACCGCCGCCCGTACGGCCTCCTGAACACCGGGGTGCGCGTGGCCCAGGATCATCGGGCCCCAGGAGCACACCAGATCGACGTACTCGCGGCCGTCGGCGTCGGTGAGGTACGGACCCGTACCGGACACCATGAACCGGGGCGTACCGCCCACGGCACCGAAGGCGCGGACCGGGGAATTCACACCACCCGGTGTCACGGCGGCCGCACGGTCGAAGAGCGCCTGCGAGACGGGAGCTTCATACGGAAAAGACACTTTGATCCTGACCTGCGGGTACGTAGGTGAGGGACGGCGGCGGCCGCGCCCGGCTGACAAAGGTGCGGGACTTTCCTCCGACACTGAGACGAGACCTTCAGCCGTCCGTACGTCTGCGAGACTGGGGCATGCAGGAGTAAGTCACACAAGCCATGGTCTCAGAGCCCCGCAGGATCGTGTGCGGCCGGGCGTTTCGGCCGCCGGTCGCTGGGGATGTCTCTGAGACGATGATCGGGTTGCGCGGCCTGTGCCGCGACTTATCGGGTGGAGACTATGCATCGCGGTGGCGGACTGGGCGAGGGGACCGACGACCTGGACCCCGAGCGCGCCCGCGCCTCCCGTGCGGCCCGCCGGGGGAGGGGCCGGCACCGGGGCGAGCGTGATCCCGAGGCACCGAGGGGGAGCAGGAGTGGCCGCGTGGGGGTGACCTACAAGTACTTCGGGGCGCCCGACGGAGCGACCGCCGCCCGCGTCCCGGTCTCCATGCGTCCGGAGGAACTCGGCGGCGACGAGCTCGGCATGGGCGGCATGTTCACCAAGATCAAGCCGGAGACGATGGCCGCGATGGTCCTCACCGGCATCGAGGGCGTACCGCTGCACAAGGTCCCGCCGCTGGAACTGGTCGTCCTCCACCCCGACTACGCCGTGGTCAAACTGCCGGTGACGGCCGTCGACCCGCTGCGCGGGGTCGGCGAGGAGGCGGTGGGCGCGGCGGCCTTCATCTGGTCCACCGTCCCCGACCGCGGCGGCCCGCGCGACGCCTTCACCGTCTACCAGCTGCTCCACGAGTGGCAGGACTTCTCCGAACGCCTCCACCACGCGGGCCACCAGCCGTACTGCCTCGTTTGGCCCTGAGCCGCAGTCCCGCGGGCAGCAGGTGTCCGTGCCCACCG
Organism: Streptomyces sp. MNU89; assembly: GCF_020982505.1. Classification (NCBI taxonomy): domain Bacteria; kingdom Bacillati; phylum Actinomycetota; class Actinomycetes; order Kitasatosporales; family Streptomycetaceae; genus Streptomyces; species Streptomyces sp. MNU89. Next base: position 3,214,545 of record NZ_JAJKLL010000001.1, read on the forward strand.
CTGCCGTCCGGCGGCCGGACAGGCGCACCGCCCGGTCAGCGGCACCCCGGTCACGGCCGCCCCGGTCGCGGCCGTCACGGCGCCGCCGCCGTCAGATAGCGCTGCACCGTCGGCGCGAGCCAGGCCACGACCTCCTCGCGGGGCATCTCCGCCACCGGCGGCAGCCGCAGCACATAGCGGGTCAGCGCCATGCCGAGCATCTGGGAGGCCGTGAGTCCCGCGCGGACCGCGGCCTGGCCGGGGTCGGGGCAGACGGCGGCGACGACCGGGCCGAGCTGCTCCCGGAAGATCGCGCGGGTCCGCTCGGCGCCCGCCGCGTTGGTGACGCCGACGCGCAGGGTCGCCGTCATCGCCTCGTCCTCCTCCCAGCGCTCCAGGAAGTGGGCGACGAGGACGGTGCCGATCTCCTCGCGCGGTACGGCGCCGAGGTCCGGGAGGCGGAGGTCGACGGCGGAGGAGGCCGCGGCGAACAGGCCCTCCTTGTTGCCGTAGTAGCGCATCACCATCGACGGGTCGATCCCCGCTTCCCGGGCGATGGCGCGGATGGTGGCGCGTTCGTACCCGTCCGCGGCGAAGCGCACGCGGGCCGCGGCGAGGATCGCGTCGCGGGTGGCCTGGGAGCGGCGGGCGGGTGCGGGATCCATACCGGTCAGCCTAGGCCCACGCCTGTGGGCCAACAGCCGTGGGCCGACGGCCGCGCACCGCGGTGGCACGCCAACGTTCGTACGGACCACCGCTGTTGACCGCGCCGAACCGCACACCTACGCTTGCCAACAAGTGTTGGCCAACAAGCGTTGACATCATCGGCGGGCGCGGCCCCCGGATCATGGGGGCATGACCGCGCCGTTCCCAGGAGGCGGATATGCGCACCCCCCTCACCACCTCGGACGTCCTCGTCGTCGGCGCCGGCCCCACCGGGCTGCTGCTGGCCGGTGACCTCGCCGCGGCCGGGCTCTCCGTCACCGTCCTGGAGAAACGCCCGCCGGGCCGCTCCTCGCTGACCCGGGCCTTCGCCGTGCACGCCCGCACCCTGGAACAGCTCGACGCCCGCGGCCTCGCCGACGACCTGGTCGCGCGCGGCACGCCCCTGGAGCGCGTCGAGCTCTTCGGCACCCTCTCCCTCGACCTCGGCCGGCTCCCCAGCCGCTTCCCGTTCCTCCTGGTCACGCCGCAGTACGAGGTCGAACGGCTGCTGGAGCGGCGCGCCGCGGAGCGCGGGGTCCGCTTCCGGTACGGCTCCGAGGTCACCGGCCTGCGCCAGGACCCCGGCGGAGTGGAGGTGACCGCCGCCGAGGAGCACGGCACGGCCACCCACCGCGCCGCATACCTCGCCGGCACCGACGGCCACCACAGCACCGTCCGCCGCGCCCTGGGCCTGCCCTTCCCCGGCGGCTCCGTGATCCGCTCGCTGGTCCTCGCCGATGTGCGGCTGGACCGGGAGCCGCCGGAGCTGCTCGCGCTCCGGGGCGACGGCGAGAACTTCGCGCTCGTCATCCCGTTCGGCGACGGCTGGTACCGCGTGGGCGGCTGGAACCGGCACCGCCAGGTGCCCGACCACGCGCCGGTGGACCTGGCGGAGGTGCGGGACACCGTGCGCCGCGCGCTCGGCGACGACTTCGGGATGCGGGACCCGCGCTGGCTGTCCCGGTTCCACAGCGAGGAGCGTCAGGTCCCCGCCTACCGCACCGGGCGGGTGCTGCTCGCGGGCGACGCCGCCCATGTGCACTCCCCCGCCGGCGGACAGGGCATGAACACCGGCCTGCAGGACGCGGCCAACCTCGGCTGGAAGCTCACCGCCGTCCTCCGCGACGGAGCACCCGACAGCCTGCTGGACACCTACCACGACGAACGGCACCCGGTCGGCCGCATGGTGCTGCGCAGCAGCGGCGCGATCCTGCGCCTGGCGATGGCCTCGGGCCCGGCCGGGCTCGGCGCGCGCCGGCTGGCCGCGCTGGCCGTCGGCCGGATCCGCCCCGTGGGCCGGCGCGCGCTCGGCAACGTCACCGGCATCGGCGTCGCCTACCGCGCCGGACGCGGAGCGCACGTCCTGACGGGGCGGCGCGCCCCGGACCTCCGGCTCGCGGCTCCGCCCGGGGCCGCCGCGGGCACCGACGCCCCCGCCCGGCTCCACGAGGCCCTGCGCGGGGGCCGGTTCGTCCTCGTGGCTCCGGCGGACGGACCCGGGCAGGCCGGGCCGAGGGAGGCGCCGGCCGGATACGGGAGCCGGGTCCGGCCCGTGCACTGGGCGGGTGACCGGCGTACCACCCTGCTCGTCCGCCCCGACGGCTACGTGGCCTGGGCCTCGGACGCCCCGTCCCCGTCCGGCCTCCGCACGGCCCTCCACCGCTGGGCCGGACCACCGTCCCCGCCCGGCCCCGGCAGCTGACGGCCGGCCGTGTCCGGGTGCCCGCCGCCCCGCGTCAGGGTTTGCTGCCCGCCGCGGCCGACGCGTCCGTACCGGCACCGCCCTCCGCGGGCGCGGCCGGGGGCTTCCGGCCGCCGAACAGCCGCAGGGCGACCGGCTCGGTGTAACGGGCGGTCAGCGGGCCGATGATGACGAGCAGCAGCACGTACGCCGTCGCCAGGGCGCCGAGCCGCGGTTCGACTCCGGAGCTGATCGCGAGCCCCGCGATGACGATGGAGAACTCGCCGCGGGCCACCAGCGCGCCACCGGCCCGCCAGCGGCCCTTCTCGCCGATCCTCGCCCGCTTCGCCGCCCAGTAGCCCGTCGCGATCTTGGTGATGGCGGTGAGGACCGCCAGGATCAGCGCCGGGACGATCACCGGCGGGATGCTCTCCGGATTGGTGTTCAGCCCGAAGAAGACGAAGAAGACCGCCGCGAAGAGGTCACGGAGCGGGACCAGTACCGCGTGCGCCCCCTCCGCCACCTCGCCGGAGAGCGCGATGCCGACCAGGAACGCGCCGACCGCCGCCGAGACCTGCAACTGCTGGGCGACGCCCGCGACCAGCAGCGTCAGCCCCAGCACGACCAGCAGCAGCTTCTCCGGGTCGTCGCTGGAGACGAAGCGCGAGATCACCCGGCCGTAGCGGACCGCGGCGAACAGGACGAAGCCCGCGACAGCCAGCGCGACACCGAGGGTCACACTGCCGGCCGCGATGCTCAGCCCGGAGAGCAGCGCCGTGAGCAGCGGCAGGTAGACCGCCATCGCCAGGTCCTCGAAGACGAGGACACTGAGGATGACCGGTGTCTCCCGGTTGCCGACCCGGCCGAGGTCGCCGAGGACCTTGGCGATGACCCCCGAGGAGGAGATCCAGGTGACGCCCGCCAGCACCACGGCGGCGACCGGGCTCCAGCCCAGCAGCAGCGCCGCGGCGGCGCCCGGCAGCGCGTTGAGGACGAAGTCGACGATCCCGGCCGGGTACTGCTTGCGGAGGTTGCCCACCAGATCCGCGGCGGTGTACTCCAGGCCGAGCATCAGCAGCAGCAGGACGACGCCGATCTCCGAGGCCTGGGCGACGAACTCCTCGCTCGCGCCCAGCGGCAGCAGCCCGCCGTGGCCGAAGGCCAGACCGGCGAGGAGGTAGAGCGGGATCGGCGAGAAGCCGTAGCGGCCGGCGAAGCGTCCCAGCAGGCCCAGCGCGAGGATGAGGCCGCCGAGTTCGATCAGGAATATGGCTCCGTGCATGCGCTCATTCCCGTTCGAGGATCGCGGCGGCGGCGTCCACGCCCTCGCGGGTCCCGATGACGATGAGCGTGTCACCCCCGGCCAGGCGGAAGTCGGGGGTCGGCGAGGGGATCGCCTCGGAGCGGCGCAGCACGGCGACGACGGAGACACCCGTCTCCGTGCGGAGGCAGGTGTCGCCCAGGACGCGTCCGTTCCAGTGCGAGGACCCGCTCAGCGGGATGCGTTCCGCGACCAGGCCGAGGTCCGTGGTGTAGAGCAGGCTCGGGCTGTGGTCCTGCGGGGCCATGGTGTCCGCCAGGAGGGCCGCTTCGGAGCCGGTGAGGCGCAGCGACAGCGCGCAGGCGTCGGGATCGTCGGACCGGTAGGCGTTGAAGGTGCGGGTGCCGTCCCGGTGGGCGACCACGGACAGATGGCGCTGTTCGCGCGTGGTCAGGTCGTATTGGACACCAATGCCGGGCAGTGGTGTCGTGCTCATGCGTGGTGCCGGCACGGTGACCCCCTTTTTTCCGGCCTCACTGGGCCGACGTGGCGGAACGGACGGCGCGGTCGCGTCAGCGGGGCCGCGCGTCAAGAACCCTGCCACACGGCCCGCCGGCGCCGGACGGCGGTGAAGGGCGCCGGGAGCGGGGGGCCGGGGCCGGAGGCGCTGTGTGCGGCTCCGGTCCCGGCCGTCGTGCTCCGGCCTCGTAACCGGGCCGTCCCCCGGGTGTGTCCCCGGGTGTCTCTCCGGTGTCTCAGTCGTCCTTCTCGACCTTCAGGATGCAGCCGGTCCTCGGGTCGATCAGCACGTCGTACGTGATCTTGCCGCGCTTGACCTCCACCTCCCAGACCTTCCGCTTCTTCTTGTCCTTCGGGTGGAGCCTCTCCTCCTCCACCTCGGCCGCGGTGACCTTCCCGGGCACGGCGCCCTCGGCGATCGTGATCGCCTCGCGGATCTCCACCGGGTGCGCGTGGCCGTGCCGGCCGTGCTTGTTCTGCTTGCCGTGCTTGCCGTGGTGGCCGTGGTGCTTGTGGCAGCGGCCGTGGCCGTGGCCGGAGTGGTGGCCGTGGCCGTGACCGGCGTGGTGACCGTGACCGCGGTGCTGGTCGTGGGCCGAGGCCGTCGCCGGGACTCCGGCGACCAGAGCGGCGGCGGCGACCAGACCGGTGACCGCGGCGCCCAGCCGCTGGGCGACCGTGCGCGAACGGCGGAGGGCAGGGTCCGTTACGGGCATGAAAGGTGCTCCTCGATGTCGGGATCCGATCCGTCCGGTGATGCCGGACGACCGCACCTTTCCCCGCCCGCCTGACGGTCTGTCATGGAATATGCATCTCGTCCCCCGATCAGACCTTCCTCTGATCCGATCAGCAGCGGCATATCCTTCGTGCGGACGATCACAGCCAAGCCAGGCTCGCAACGGAGGCACCATGAGCACGCGTACCGCAGTCGTCACCGGCGCCAGCAGCGGAATCGGCGCGGCGACCGCCCGCAGACTGGCCGAAGCCGGATACCGGGTACTGCTCACCGCGCGCCGCGCGGACCGCATCGAGGCGCTGGCGGCCGAGTTGACGGCGGCCGGGCTGGAGGCCGCCGCCCACCCGCTCGACGTCACGGACCGCGCGGCCGTCGACGCCTTCGCCGCCTCCCTCGACCGCTGCGACGTACTGGTCAACAACGCCGGCGGCGCACTGGGCCTCGACCCGGTGGCCACCGGCGACCCCGCCGACTGGCGGGCGATGTACGAGGTGAACGTCCTCGGCGTCCTGCACGTCACCCAGGCCCTGCTGCCGGCCCTGACCGCCTCCGGCGACGGCACGGTCGTCGTGCTCACCTCCACCGCCGGACACGGCACCTACGAGGGCGGCGGCGGCTATGTGGCCGCCAAGCACGGCGCCCACGCCCTCGCCGAGACCCTCCGGCTGGAGCTGTGCGGCGAACCGGTCCGGGTCATCGAGGTGGCCCCCGGCATGGTGCGCACCGACGAGTTCGCGATGACCCGCTTCCGCGGTGACGAGGAGCGGGCGGCGGCTGTCTACGCGGGCGTGGCGGAGCCGCTCACCGCCGAGGACGTGGCGGACACCGTGGCGTGGGCGGTCACCCGCCCCCCGCACGTCAACATCGACCTGCTCGTCGTCCGCCCGCGCGCACAGGCGTCCAACACCAAGGTCCACCGCGAGAGGTGAGCCCGGCAGCCGCCCGGGCCCGAATCCATGGGCCCGGGCGGCGCCCTCAGCCCTTCACGCAGATGACCTGCTTGAGCTTGGCCACGACCTCGACCAGATCGCGCTGCTGGTCGATGACCTGCTCGATCGGCTTGTACGCGGCCGGGATCTCGTCCACGACCCCGGAGTCCTTGCGGCACTCCACGCCCCGGGTCTGCTCCTCCAGGTCCCGGGCCGTGTACCGCCGCTTGGCCGCGTTGCGGCTCATCCGCCGGCCCGCGCCGTGGGAGGCGGAGTTGAAGGACGCCTCGTTGCCGAGCCCGCGCACGATGTACGAGCCGGTGCCCATGGAGCCCGGGATGATGCCGTAGTCCCCGCCGCCCGCGCGGATCGCCCCCTTCCGGGTGACCAGCAGGTCCATGCCGTCGTACCGCTCCTCGGCCACATAGTTGTGGTGGCAGGAGATGACCGGTTCGAAGACGGGCCGGGCCTTCTTGAACTCCTTGCGGACCACGTCCTGGAAGATGCCCATCATGATCGCGCGGTTGTGCTTGGCGTACTCCTGCGCCCAGAACAGGTCGTTCCGGTAGGCCGCCATCTGCGGGGTGTCCGCGACGAACACGGCGAGGTCCCGGTCCACGAGGCCCTGGTTGTGCGGCAGTCGCTGCGCGATACCGATGTGGTGCTCGGCCAGCTCCTTGCCGATGTTGCGGGAGCCGGAGTGCAGCATCAGCCAGACCGTGCCGGACTCGTCCAGGCAGAACTCGATGAAGTGGTTGCCCGAACCGAGCGAACCCATCTGCTTCGCGGCCCGCTCCCGGCGGAACCTGACCGCCTCGGCCACCCCGCCGAACCGGGACCAGAAGTCCTCCCAGCCCGCCGTCGGGAAGCCGTGCAGCCGCCCCGGGTCGACGGGCTCGTCGTGCATCCCGCGCCCCACCGGTATCGCCTGCTCGATCCTCGACCGGAGCCGGGAGAGGTCACCGGGCAGGTCGTTGGCGGTCAGCGAGGTCTTCACCGCCGACATCCCGCAGCCGATGTCCACCCCGACCGCGGCCGGGCAGACGGCGCCCCGCATCGCGATCACCGAACCGACCGTCGCGCCCTTGCCGTAGTGCACATCGGGCATGACGGCCAGGCCCTTGATCCAGGGCAGCGTGGCGACGTTCTCCAGCTGGCGCATCGCGCCGTCCTCGACGGTGGCCGGGTCGGCCCACATCCGGATCGGCACCCGCGCACCGGGCAGCTCGGTGTATCCCACGACGTCCTCGATTCCCCCGCCGGCCGGGGTCCCCCCGTGACCGGGACTGATGTCTCCCGCTGGTCGAAAGCGCACGGTACAAAACCCTCCATCCCCCCGGATAACCGGCATCGGCCCGGCGGAGGCGGCGGCGCGTGCGGTACACATTGTCTCCATCGGCCGCCGACCGGCGGCAACAGCTTTTCCGAAGGGAGCCGGGCACCGTGCAGCGATGGGCGTACGGAACGAGCGCCGTGGCAGCCGCGCTGCTCGTCGGGCTGACGGGGTGCACCGGTTCCTCCGGTGACGACGGCGGGGACGGTTCCGAGCAGGGCGACCCCTCCGCCGCCTCCTCCGCCGGGGCCGGCAAGTACCGCACCCTCCCCGAGGCCTGCGGCGCCGTCGAGCGCGGCACCCTGCGCGTCCTCCTCCCCGGCCTCGACAAGCTGGAGGGCACGACGCGCGAGAAGGCGTACGACGGCCAGCCGGCGCTCACCTACGACACCGACCGCCGCACCGGCTGCCGCTGGGCCACCGGGCTCTCCGACGGCACCCGCAACCTGGTCATCGACTTCGAGCGGGTCGTCTCCTACGACCCGGCCCTCAGCGACGACGACCGCGCGCAGCAGCTGTACGACAAGAAGGCCGCCGAGGCCGGCATCCCCGCCCCCGTCGACGAGAAGCCGGAGGACGGCAAGCCGTCCGCCGCCGCTTCCGAGTCCCAGGCCGGGAACGCCGACCCGGTCGAGACCACGGGCGCGGCGGACAGCGGAGAGGGCGAGAACGCCGGGGACGGCGAGCAGGGCAGCGGGGACAAGGGCGGGGAAGGCGGCACGGACACCGGAGGCAACGGCACATCCGGGGAGAACGGCGAAAAAGGGGAGAAGGAGGAGGAAAGCGAGGAATCCCCGCGTCCTCCCTCCGCCGACCCTCCACCGCCCCCGGGCCCTCGACGGGCTGGGTGATGTCGCTTACATCGACGACCATCTCGGCACCGCCGATTCCGGCGCCCACCGCGACATCACGATCGTCTTCCGGGCCTCGAACGTCCTGGTGACCATCACGTATGACCAGTGGTCGACGCGCCGTTCGGACATCCCGGGCAGCAGGGAGCTCCAGGCCAGGGCGCAGCGCCTGGCCCGTGAGCTGTCGGACACCTTCGACGCATGACCGCCGCCCGTCCCGCCGTCCTCCCTTACGGTGGTGCGGCGTACGGGTGGTACCACCGCCCCTGGATGACAGATGAGCGAAGGAACCATGCACCGATCAGCCACGCGACTTCTCGCCGCCGCAGCCGTCATACCCATGATGTTCGTCGCCGGCTGCTCCTCGGACTCCGGTGACGAGGCGGAGACCAAGCCGTCCGCGTCATCGGCGGAGGCGAGCGCCTCGCCCACCACGGCCCCCGCGAAATACGCCGAACTGCCCAAGGCGTGCAAGGCCGTCGGCAAGGACACCATCGAGGACCTCGTCCCCAAGGCCGACAGCGAGACCGGCACGGCCGGCAAGTCGAGCGACGTCAACGCGCGCAGCACCTGCTCCTGGTACGGCCTCGACGGTTTCCAGTACCGCTGGCTGGACATCTCCCTGCAGCGCTTCGACTCCGACGCGACGCTCGGCAGCGCGGAGTCGCGCGCCCAGGAGTACTTCACCAAGCAGGTCGGCGAGGCCAAGTCCGTCAAGGGCGGCAAGGACGTGAAGAACGCGACACCGTCCGGCATCGGCGACGAGGCGGCCACGGTGCGCTACGACATCACCAAGGACGGCGACGGCTTCAAGAACCAGACCGTCGTGACCCGCACCGAGAACGTCGTCATCACCCTGAACTACAACGGCGCCGGCTACGAGGACGCCAAGCCCCCGAGCGCCGACGAGCTGCTCAAGGACGCCGAGAAGGCCGCCAAGGAGGCCGTCAAGGCCGTCGCCGGCGCCAACAAGTGAGCGACGGCCGCCGCCCCCGGACCGGGATCCGGACGGGCTTCCGCCCGAACCGCCCATGAGATACCGCGCGTAACCGGGGATACCGCCCGGGAGCCCGGGCCCGCGACAGGTCCGGGCTCCTCGCACTCGCACACATGTGCCAGGCTGTGCCCGCCAGTTGTCGACACCGGAAGGGGAGCGCGGGTGGCCGCCATGCAGCTGACACGCACACACCGCATTTTGATCGGGGTGGTGGTCGCCGGTGCCGTGCTGATCGCGGCGATCGGCTTCGCCGGTTCGTACGCGGCGGTCCGCGACCTCGCCGAGCAGAAAGGGTTCGGCGCCTTCTCCGTCGTCTTCCCCATCGGGATCGACGCGGGGATCGTCGTCCTGCTCGCCCTGGACCTGCTGCTGACCTGGATCCGCATCCCGTTCCCGCTGCTGCGCCAGACCGCCTGGCTGCTCACCGCCGCCACCATCGCCTTCAACGGCGCCGCGGCCTGGCCCGACCCGCTGGGCGTCGGCATGCACGCCGTCATCCCCATCCTCTTCGTCGTCTCCGTCGAGGCCGCCCGGCACGCCATCGGCCGGATCGCCGACATCACCGCCGACAAGCACATGGAGGGCGTACGCCTCTCCCGCTGGCTGCTGGCCTTCCCCTCCACCTTCCGGCTCTGGCGCCGGATGAAGCTGTGGGAACTGCGCTCCTACGACGAGGTCATCCGCCTCGAACAGGACCGCCTCGTCTACCAGGCCCGCCTCCGCGCCCGCTACGGCCGCGCCTGGCGCCGCAAGGCACCCGTCGAGTCGATGATGCCGCTCCGGCTGGCCCGCTACGGCGTCCCGCTCGCCGAGACCGCGCCCGACGGGCTCGCGGCCGCCGGCATCGACCCGGCCGCACCGGCCGCCGTGCGCCCCTCCCCGCGCCGCCCCGAACTCACCGCCGGGGAACACCACTCCGGGGCCGAGGCCGGGCGGGCGCCCGGCCACGAACGCCCGGCGGAGCACACCACCGCCGGGGAGTCCGCACCGACCGCCGGATACGGCGCCGCGGACCACACCGCCGCCGGCCCCGAGTACACCGGAACCCCCCGGTACGACGGATCCCCGCACCACGACGGAGCCCCGCACCACGACGGAGCCTCCGAGTACCCCGCCGCCCCCGGCCCCGCCCGCGAACCCTCTCCCCGGCCGAGCCGGTCTCCCCGGGTGACCGTGCCGGTCGCCCTGGGCCGCGAGCGCCCCTGGGCAGCCCCCAGCCGTACGTCCCGGCGCAGAGCGGCCCCTTCCCGGCCGAGCCGGGCCCCGCCGCGGAGGAGGAGACCGCCGCCGCCCCGGGCCTGCCCGACGACATGTCCCGCGAGGAGGCGTACTTCGGCGCGTTCCGCCGGTACGTCGCCGAGCGCGGCGACTTTCCCAACGCCCGCCAGTTCGGCCTCTACCTCATGGACCTCTACGGCATCCGCGGCCGCACCGGCGGCCCGCTCAGCGAGAGCTCGCTCCGCGGCTACCTCCGCGAGTTCCGCCACCGCTACACGGCCGAGATGGACACCGAGCACATCGCCTGACGGGCCCGCGCCGGCCCGCTCCGCCGGCCCGCCCCGCGGCTCACCCGCGCCCGGTACGGCCCCGACCGCCCGGTACGCCGGCGGCGCGGTGCCACGGCCCGAGCCGCACCACCGCGCCGCCGCGCGTCACCCCACAGCGCCCTACACCCCGGCCGCCAGCAGCTTCCGCACCCGGTCCGCGCCGACCGCCAGCAGCAGCGTCGGCAGCCGCGGCCCCGTGTCCCGGCCGACCAGCAGCTTGTACAGCAGGGCGAAGAACGACCGCTGCGCCGCCTTCAGCTCCGGCGTCGGCTTCGCGTCCGCCGGGAGGCCCGCCTGCAGCTTCGGCACCCCGTAGACCAGGGCCGTCAGCCCGTCGAGCGACCAGTGCTCGTCCAGTCCGTCCAGGAGCAGCCGCAGCGACTCCCGCTCCGTCTCCCCGAGCGAGGCCAGCAGCTCGGTGTCCGGCTCCTCCCGGACCCGGGTGCGCTGCTCGGCCGGCACCTGCGTCCGGATCCAGTTCTCGGCGCGGTCCAGCCGGGGCCGGGCCTCGTCCAGGGAGTTGATCGGGTTCTCCGGGTCGAGGTCGCGCAGGATGCGCAGGGTCTGCTCGCCGTGCCCCGTGGTGACGTCCACCACCGAGGCGAGCGTCCGGTACGGCAACGGGCGCGGCGTCCGCGGGAGTTCGCCGACGGCCGTGCGCGTGGCACGGCGGTACGCGGCGGCGTCCGCGGGCTGCGCCGAGCCGTCGGCGATCCTCCGCTCCAGGGCGTCCCACTCGTCGTAGAGCCGCTGGATCTCCTGGTCGAACGCGATCTTGAAGGACTGGTTCGGCTTCCGCCGCGCGTACAGCCAGCGCAGCAGCGGCGCCTCCATGATCTGCAGGGCGTCCTCGGGCGTCGGCACACCGCCCTTCGAACTCGACATCTTGGCCATGCCGCTGATGCCGACGAAGGCGTACATCGGCCCGATCGGCTGCTCGCCGCCGAAGATCTCCTTCACCAGCTGCCCGCCGACGACGTACGACGAGCCGGGCGAGGAGTGGTCCACCCCGGACGGCTCGAACACCACGCCCTCGTAGGCCCAGCGCATCGGCCAGTCGACCTTCCACACCAGCTTGCCGCGGTTGTGCTCGGAGAGCAGCACCGTCTCGGAGTGCCCGCACCGGCAGACGTACGTCAGCTCGGTGGTCTCGTCGTCGTACCCGGTGACGGTCGTGAAGTCCGTCCCGCAGACCGAGCAGTACGGCTTGTACGGGAAGTAGCCCGCACCGGCGCCCGAGCCGTCGTCCTCGGCCGCCGCGCCCGAGCCCTCGGCGGCGGCCTCCGCCGCGGCGGCCTCGGCCTCGTCGAGCTTCTTGCCCTTCTGCTGCCCGCCCGCTCCCGCCTTCTGCGCCCCCGGCTTCCCGGCCCCGCTCTTCTCCTTGGTGCGGTAGCGGTCCAGGACGGCGTCGATCCGCGCCCGCTCGCGCATGGCGAAGAGGATCTGGTCGCGGTACGCGCCGGAGGTGTACTGCAGCGTCTGGCTGATCGGGTGCACCTCGATGCCGAGCTGCTCCAGCGCCGCCACCATCGGCGCCTTGAAGTGCTCGGCCCAGTTGGCGTACTCGCTGCCGGGCGGCGCGGGCACGCTGGTCAGCGGCTTGCCGATGTGCTCCGACCAGGACGGGTCGATACCGGCCGGCACCTTGCGGAAGCGGTCGTAGTCGTCCCAGGAGAGGATGTGGACGCAGTCGTGTCCGCGCCGCTTGATCTCGTCCGCGACGAGGTGCGGGGTCATCACCTCGCGGAGATTGCCGAGGTGGATCGGGCCGGACGGGCTCAGCCCCGAGGCGCAGACGATCGGTTTGCCGGGGGCACGGCGCTCCGCCTCGGCGATGACCTCGTCCGCGAAACGGGAGACCCAGTCGGTCTCAGTGCTCTGAGCCACGATCGGCACGTCCTCTTCTTTCTTCGCTTTCCTGCGCTCGGAAGCCCGGCGGTGCGCCCGGCGGTGAGTCCGGCGGTGAGCCCGACGCCGCCATTCTCCCAGACCCGTTAATGCCCCGGGTGCCACGGGAGCGCCGTGGGATACTGGCGGCGAACGCCGCCGGTCCGCCCGGCACCGCGGCCCGGCAGCGCCGGAGCGGCACCGGGCTGCGCAGTCCGCCGAGCGGCCGCCACGGCCCCGCACCCCACCGCGAAAGAAGGCGCTAGCTCCTCATGGCCCCGGTCCCTTCCCTTTCCGCAACCGTCCACCAGCGTCTCGCCGAGGCCCTCGCCGCCGCCCTGCCGGAGGCCGGCGCCGCCGATCCGCTGCTGCGACGGAGCGACCGGGCGGATTTCCAGGCCAACGGCATGCTGGCGCTGGCCAAGAAGCTGGGCGGCAACCCACGGGAGCTGGCGGGGCAGGTCGTGGACCGCATCCCCACCGCGGACGACGCCGACCCGGACCCGGTCGTCCGGGCGATCGAGGTCTCCGGCCCCGGCTTCCTCAACATCACCGTCGCCGACTCGGCCATCACCTCCACGCTGGCCCTGCGCGCGGCGGACGACCGGCTGGGCGTGCCGTACGCGGAGCGCCCCGGCACCACGGTCATCGACTACTCCCAGCCCAACGTGGCCAAGGAGATGCACGTCGGCCACCTCCGCTCCACGGTGATCGGTGACGCCATCGTGCAGATCCTGGAGCACCGGGGCGAGACGGTGGTCCGCCGGCACCACATCGGCGACTGGGGCACCCAGTTCGGCATGCTCATCCAGTACCTGATCGAGCACCCGCACGAGCTGGACCACGCCTCCGACGCCGCGGACGCGACCGCCGAGGGCGAGGCCGCGATGTCCCGCCTCAACCGGCTCTACAAGGCGTCCCGCGCGCTGTTCGACTCCGACGAGGAGTTCAAGGACCGGGCCCGCCGCCGGGTGGTGGACCTCCAGGCGGGGGACGAGGAGACCCTGGCCCTCTGGCACAAGATCGTCGACGAGTCGAAGATCTACTTCCGCGGCGTCTACACCAAGCTCGACGTGGAGATCCGCGACGAGGACGTCGTCGGCGAAAGCGCCTACAACGACGATCTGCACGCGGTCTGCCGGGAGCTGGAGTCCTCCGGGGTCGCCGTCCGCTCCGAGGGCGCGCTGTGCGTCTTCTTCGACGACGTGAAGGGTCCCGACGGCAAGCCGGTGCCGCTGATCGTCCAGAAGTCCAACGGCGGCTTCGGCTACGCGGCCACCGACCTCGCCGCCATCCGCGACCGCGTCGGCAGCCTCAAGGCCGACACCCTGCTGTACGTCGTGGACGCCCGGCAGGCCCTTCACTTCAAAATGGTGTTCGAGACCGCCCGCCGCGCCGGCTGGCTGCCGGAGGGGGCCGCGCGGCAGCTCCCGTTCGGCACGGTCCTCGGCAAGGACGGCAAGCCGTTCAAGACCCGTGAGGGCGAGACCGTACGGCTGGTCGACCTGCTCGACGAGGCGGTGGACCGGGCCGCGGTGGTCGTCGCCGAGAAGGCCCCGGACCTGACGGCGGAGGAGATCTCCGAACGCGCCGCGCAGGTCGGCATCGGCGCGGTGAAGTACGCGGACCTCTCCACCTCGCTCACCCGCGACTACATCTTCGACCTGGACCGGATGGTGTCCCTGAACGGCGACACCAGCGTCTACCTGCAGTACGCCTACGCCCGCATCCAGTCCATCCTCCGCAAGGCCGGCACGGCCGTCCCGAAGGCCCGCCCCGAGCTGCCGCTGTCCCCGGCGGAGCGGGCGCTGGGGCTCCATCTGGACGAGTTCGCCGAGACGCTGGCGGCGGTCGCCGAGACGTACGAACCGCACAAGCTGGCCGCCTACCTCTACCAGCTGGCCTCCGCGTTCACCACGTTCTACGACCAGTGCCCGGTGCTGAAGAAGGACAACTCCCCGGAGCTGGTGGAGAACCGCCTCTTCTTCTGCGACCTCACCGCCCGCACCCTGCGGCAGGGCATGGCGCTGCTGGGCATCCGCACCCCCGAGCGGCTCTGACGGGACGGTCCGCCACCCGTCGCGGCTCCTGCGGGTCCGGCGGGCGGCACCCGGGCGGCGCGGCGGCCCGGGCGGCCACCGGACATCAGGATCCAACGGGCCCCCTCCACCGGCGACCGGCCGGCGGGCGGGGGCCCGCGGCGTTTCCGCACGGTGGACTGGAAGGCGTACACGTTCTGCGTGCTGGAGCAGCTGCACCGAATGCTGCGGAGCAAGCAGGTGTTCGCTCGGAACTCCTCCAAGTGGGGCGACCCGCGGGCGAAGCTGCTGGCCGGCGAGGCGTGGCAGCAGGCGAGGCCCACCGTACTCGCCTCCTTGAACCTGCCCGGGGAAGCGGGCGGGCACCTGGCGGCGCGGGCCGCGCTGTTGGACGGCACCTACCGGGAGGTTGCCGCCCGGGTCCCGGACAACGCGCAGATCGTCTTCGACGACGACGGCAGGTTGCACTTCGCCGCCCTGGAGCCGGAGCCCGAACCGGCCTCCCTGCTGGACCTGCGGGCGGCCGTCAACGCGATGCTGCCCCGGGCGGACCTGCCCGAGGTGCTGCTGGAGGTGTTCTCCTGGACCGGCGCCGACCAGGCGTTCACCTCGGTCACCGGCGGCGAGGCGAGACTGAAGGACCTGCACGTCAGGATCGCCGCGCTGCTGGTCGCCCACGGCTGCAACGTCGGCTACACCCCGGTCCTGGGCGGCGCGGACGCACTGAAGTACGGGCGGCTGTCCCACGTCGACCAGACATATCTGCGGCTGGCGGCCTACCGGGCCGCGAACGCCGCCCTCATCGGCCACCAGGCGTCCATCGGCCTCGCACAGAGCTGGGGCGGGGCCTGGTCGCCTCGGTCGACGGGATGCGGTTCGTCGTCCCAGTCCCCAGCGTGTACGCGCGGCCGAATCCGAAGTACTTCGGGCGCCGGGGCGGCGCGACGTGGCTGAACATGATCAACGGCCAGGCCGCGGGTCTCGGCGGGAAGGTCGTGGCTGGCATCCCGCGCGACTCCCTGTACGTGCTGGATGTCCTCTACGACCGCGACGGCGGCAAGCGCCCGGAGATGATCGTCACCGATACCCCGAGCTACAGCGACATCGTGTTCGGGCTGCTCACCCTAGCCGGGTTCGCCTACGCCCCGCAGCTCGCGGACCTGCCCGACCAGAAGATGTGGCGCATCGACCGCACCGCCGACTACGGCGCCTTCCAGGACGCCGCCCGCGGCCGGATCGACCTCGCCCGGATCGAACGGCGCTGGGAGGACATCCTGCGGATCATCGGCGCCATCCACACCGGCGCCGTCCGCGCCTACGACGTCATCCGGTCCGGATCATCGCCGCCGTTCACGGGACGAAGCGGCTGCCGGGGGCCGGTTCCTCAAACCCCGTCTCCTACACGGCCACCGGCGGCGGAGGCGACGGCACCCGCCACCGGCTGCGCTACGACCGTGCGACGGGCTACTGGACCGCTGAGTGGAACATCGGCGAGGAGAACCTCGACAACACCGTCACCGAGCTGCACGTCCGCGCCGTCCTCGCTGGACACCCGCCGCTGGAGGAGACCAGCCGCCTGGTCCTCGGCGAGAAGCCCCCACTGGCGCCCGGTGTCGTGGACGACTTCGAAGGCCACGCCGACGACCTGGCGCTCCGCTCCGAGTACAGCCCCTACGGCACCAACACCATCTCGCTCTCCCGGGACCCCAAGGGCTCCGGCGAGTACGCGCTGAGGTTCGACTACGACTTCGCCCACCAGACCTACACGGGCGTCGGCAAGCGCATCGAGGGCGACTGGTCGTCGTACGACACCTTCTCCCTCTGGCTGGAACCGGACGGCTCGAACCAGAAACTGGTGCTGCAACTCGTCGCGGGCGGCGTCGCGTACGAGGCGTACCCGTCGATGACGGGCACCGAGGCCGGTGTCGTCGACATCCCGTTCGCCGACTTCCGCCCCGCCCCCTGGGACACCGGGAACGCCGACCGGCGGATCACCCCGGAGGACCTCCGCAACCTCTCCCAGTTCAACCTCTTCATCAACCAGGCGGAGGGCGCCACCGGCACGGCCGGCAGCTTTCTCGTGGACGACCTGCGGGCCCACTAGAACGGGGCCGCGCCGGGGCCCCGCACGGCGGGGCATCGCGCGGGTGTGGCATCGCGCGGCACCGCGCGGCGGCCGCATCACCGTGCCGTGGACCTCGGGCCGTGGGCCGCGATCGGTGGGCCGGCAACGCGGTCCGCGCCGCGTCCCACCCGGCCGGAATCGTCCGCCACCGCCCGCCGCCGGATACACGCCCGGCGGCGGGCCTCCGCACCTCGGGAACCGGGTACGCGAGTGACATGCGCGGGCAAGTGCACGCGGGCAAACACCGCAGACGCCGGGCCCCGGGTTTGCGACGCACCCCGCCTGCCCGCACGACCGTGCGTACGCGGCCCGGAGTGGATCACGGCGGTACGCTCACCCCGGCAACCGATACCGCACCACCCGGCACAAAATCCCCGCACCGTCCCCACAGCCCCCAACCCCACCGAACGAAACGAGTGAGCGAGCCCCATGCCCCACCCTCCTCGACCTCGCACCGCTCCCCGCCGAGCACTTCGCCGCCATCGAACGGCAGGTCGCCTCCGTGATGGGCACCGACGCCGACGTGATCGTCATGCAGGGGGAGGCACTGCTGCCGTTGGAGGGCTGTATCCGCGGCGCGGCCCGCCCCGGCTCCACCGCGCTCAACGTCATCACGGGCCCGTACGGGCAGACGTTCGGCGGCTGGCTGCGCGACAGCGGCGCCACAGTCGTCGACATCGAGGTCCCGTACGACACCTCCGTCTCCGCCGAGACCGTCCGGAGGGCCCTCCAAGAGCACCCGGAGACCGAACTCGTGTCCCTGGTGCACGCGGAGGCCGCGACCGGCAACACCAACGCCGTCGCACCGGTCGGCGCGGTGGTCCGCGAACACGGCGCCCTCCTGATGCTCGACGCGGTGGCCTCCGTCGCCGCCGAGCCACTGCACACCGACGCCTGGGGTGTCGACCTGTGCGTGATCGGCGCGCAGAAAGCGATGGGCGGCCCCGCCGGTGTCTCGGCCGTGTCGGTGAGCGAGCGGGCCTGGGAGCGGATCCACGCCAACCCGGGCGCGCCGCGCCGCTCGTACCTCTCCCTCCTGGACTGGAAGGAGCGCTGGATCAACCCCGGCCGCATCGCCCTGCCGCACGCACCCGCGCAGTTGGAGATGCTGGCCCTGGAGGCGTGCGTCCGGCGCATCGAGGAGACCGGCGGGCTGGACGCGTCCATCGCCCGCCACCGCGCCACGGCCGCCGCTCTGCGCGCCGGTGTCGAGGCCCTGACCGACCAGAGCGCGGAGGGCCTGCGCCCGTACGTGACCGACGCCCGCGACGCCGCCCCGGTCGCCACGACCCTGCGCGCCCCCGATTCCCTCGACGCCCGCGAACTCGTCGCCGCCGCACTGGCCGTCGCCCCGTCCGGCTCCCCCGCCCCGCCACTGGCCGCGGGCGGCGGAGCCCTGGGCGGCGAGATGATCAGGGTCAACCACTACGGGCCCGACGCCACCCCGGGCACTGTCGTCCGCGTCCTCTCAGCGCTGGCCGAGGCCCTGAACGCGGCAGGCGTCCGCGCCGACTTGGACGCCGCCTCCACGGCGGCAGAGGCGGCCTGGTCGGGCCCGGAGGAGTAGCACCGGCGGGAGAAAGGCCGAGAGGCCGGAAGGCCGGAAGGACACGGCCGAGGTCGCCGACGGCATCCCCGACGTTACCCCCATACGCGGGGCAAGAACGCGGACGGTCGGCCCCGGCCTTCCCCGCCGACAACACCCAGGCCGCCTTCACGGCCCGCCCCGCCGCAAGCCGCTTCGACTGAGTCCCCGCAGAAGACAACGGAAGGCAACGGACTGTCCACACGCCATGGGAGGTTCGCCAGGTGGGCGGCACGGTGGCCGCGGGGGCGGGTGCTTCCGTGGCTGTCCGGTGCCGGGCTGGTTGGGGTTACGGCGCCGGGTGGGCGGCGCGATGGTGGTGGCGGGTGCGTTGCGGGCCGGCGGGTGATTCTCGGGTGGGGGTTACGGCATCCGTGTCGGGGGCGGCCCCGTGGTCGGTCGTCTATCCGGGACCGTGCGCGCCCGGGGTCGTTGGGAAAAGCGATGGCGTGGCTGGTGCCGGTGGGTGGTTGAGGGGGCACACGCGCGCCTGAGCTTCTCGGCTTTCCCGCCGTCGTGGCGGGCTGTCGGTGGTAACGGTCGTGGCGGGTGGTGGTGTGGCGGGCTCGGTTCTCTCTTTTGCCGGTAGCCGGTAGCCGGTAGCCGGTTACCGGTTGGTGGGTGCTGGAAGCCGATCGTGTGCGTCGATGCCGAGGTTGTGCGCTGTCGCTGGTGCCCGTCGGCGCCAAGGTGCGCGCCTGGTCAACGGCAGGTGTTGCCCACCCGGTGGTGGCCCGGGGTGGGTTCCGGGTGTTGGGCAGGGGTGGGCCCCTCCGCGTGGTGGCGGAGGGGCTGGTGCCGGTGGCCGGAGCCGCTCGGCGGCGGCCGGGGCCGGGGTTGGTGCTAGGGGTGTGGGGTGGGTTGGTGTAGGTGTGGCCGGTCGGTGCCGTCCAGCGGACCTCGCCGGTGTCGGGGTCGCGCTGCACCTGCCATTCGGTGCGGTGTTTCAACAGGTGGTGGCGTCGGCACAGCGGCATCAGATTGTCCGGCTCAGTCCTGCCGCCCGCTTGCGGGTCCTGGTGGTTGAACGGCTCGATGTGATCGAGGTCGCAGCGGTGGGCGGGCATCTGGCAGGAGGGGAAGGTGCAGGTCATGTCACGGGCGATGACGTGGCGTTGGGTTTCGGCGGTGGGCTTGTAGGTGGTGGGGTCGGTCTTGACCAGCAGCCCGGTGACGGGATGGGTGATCAAGCGCCGCCAGATCGTGCCCGGAGCGAAAGCCACCTCCCGTGCCTGCCCGGCACTGATCGACCCATAGCCCTTGAGCTGTGCGGGCTCCTCATCCACTCCGATCAACGTGTCCATCGACACCGTCACCTGCACCACCGCCGCCGACCGGCCGCCCCGGGTTGTGCCTCCGGCGGGGGTGTCCGTCCCGGTGGGGCGGTTGACAACCAGGTCATACAGGGCGTCCACCCGCTTCTGATTCAGGGTGCGCCCGTCCTCGGTGAACGTGGCAGCATGCGCGTCGACGGCCGCGTCCAGTTGGGCGGCCTGCGGGGTGGGGAGGAAGGCGGTCCAGGTGGCCATGCCGTCCTCGGTGGCCCGGTGCCAGATCGTCCGGTCCTCCCGCCGCCGGCGATGCCGCCGCTCCGCCCCCTGCGGATCAGCCTTCAGCACCGCACGGTTCAGCGCGCGCCGGGTCTGGCCGACGGACTGGGCGGGCATCTTGGGCACCACCAGGGCCTCCACCACCCCTGCGGCCTCGGGGTCGAGGGTGCCAGTCACCTCGGCCACCGCCTTCGCCTGCAGGTAGCAGATCTCCCCGCGCTCCAACAGGCCCACCGTGGTGGGAAACCGCCCCTCCAGGGCCGTGGCCACCGCCAGGCGGTCCGCGGCCGTGTTCCCCGACAGCTTCAACGCACAGGCCACATCCTCACAGGCGAAGTTCCAGTCATAATCCACCCAGCCGACCTCATTCGGCGTCGCATCCAAAGCATCCGCCTCGATATCGGCCAGCAGACCAACCTGCTGCGCCTGGATCCACGCCACATGCCGCTCCCAGGCCTTCAGGGCGTCGATCCGCCCAGTGGTGGAGAGCTGCCCGCGCTCCAGCAGAGCGAGCATCGCCGCCGTCTGCGGACCAGGGGTGGCCGACGCCAGATACGCGGCCCACTCATCCGCCGTCACCGGCTGTTCCGGCGGGCCAGTGGTTTCGGTCTCGTCGTGGTCGAGCAGCGTGGCCTGCATGATGTCCCCCCGTCCGGATTCGCACGTGAACTCCCGCCCTCACGGAGCGAGTTCGCACCTCTATTTTCCGTCACGGACGGTGATGAATCCAGGTCCAGAGCGCGGAACCACCCGAACGAGTGATCGAAAGCGGACCCGGGAACTCCACCCATGGCCCACACCAAACACCAACAACGCCACCCACGACCGCCACCACGACCGAGGGCCCGCCACGGCAGCGGCAGAGCCGAGGGACAGGGCACGCGCGCCCGGGCGGCGCCTCCTCAGCCGGGTGTCATCACCGTGAGCGACCGCCACCGGCCACAGCTCGCCCACCCGGAAGAGCCACCACCCAGACCCCAACCCCAGCGGCAGCCGACACCCCCACAGCAGCCACGACAGCCGGACACCACCGCCACCACCGACAGCCCGCCACGACGAACGGGAAAGCCGAACAACCCAGGCACGCGTGTGCCCCCGCAACCACCCACCGGCACCAGCCACGCCATCGCTTTTCCCAACGACCCCGGGCGCGCACGGCACCGGATAGACGACCGACCACCGGCCCACCCCAGCACGGATGCCGTAACCCCCACCCGAGAATCACCCGCCAGCCCGCGACGCACCCGCCACCACCAACGCGCCGCCCACCCGGCGCCGTAACCCCAACCAGCACGGCACCGGACAGCCCGCGACGCACCCGCCTCGACCACCCCGCCCCGCCGTCGGCTGCGGGCGGCGGTGCCCTGGACGGGGCAAGCCACCGACCGCCTGTACTCCCGAAACCCCGGGACTCCCGAAACCCCCGGGACTCCCGGAACCCTCGGGACTCCCGGAACCCTCGGGACTCCCGGAGGACGAATGCGAGCCCCCCGGGCTACTCCTTCCGGCCGGTCGCGGCGACGGTGACCCCAAGGCCGATCATCGCGAACCCGCCCGCTCCGCCGATCAGGGCTAGTCGCCTCGGCGAGCGGGCGAACCAGCTTCGCGCGGCGGCCGCGGCCAGCCCCCATACGCTGTCGCAGCTCACCGCGATGACATTGAAGACCAGTCCGAGCAGCATCATCTGGAGGGCGGCGTACCCCTGGCCGCGGTCGACGAACTGGGGCAGCACGGCGGCGAAGAACACGATGGTCTTGGGATTGGCCACGCCAACCGCGAACCCCTCCCACACCGTGCGCCGCAGACCACCGCGCCCCCGTTCCTGTCCCGGTTTCGGTCCCGGTCCCGGCCCCGGTCCCCCTCCCGGTCCGTCAACGGCGCCCGACGATGGCGACGCCTCGGCCCCATGGTGCGTTCCCCGCTGCCGCACCGCCCTGATGCCGAGGTACACCAGATACGCGGCACCCGCGAGCTTCAGCACCGTGAAGACCAGGACCGACCGTTCCACCACAGCCCCGACCCCGAGGGCCACGGCCACGACGAGAACGCAGGAGCCGAGCGTGTTGCCCGCGACCGTGGCCAGCGCGGCGCGGCGTCCCTGCGCCAGAGCCCGTCCGATCACGAAGAGCACGCTGGGGCCGGGGATCACGATCAGCAGGAGGGACATGGCCGCGAAGGCCATAAGCCGGTCGGTGGACACCATGCTGTTCACGCAACACGAGAACCGCTCGTGCGTCCATGCCCCTTTCCGCCGGTTCTCCGCCGGCGGATCCCCGTTCCGCCAGGCGGCCGGACCACCAGGCAGACAGGCAGACGTACAGACCTCCGGGCCCCGTCCCCACCCGGCGCACCGAGCGAGGACGGGGCCCGGAGGGTCCGTCACAGAGTCACAGAACCGTCGTCACTCCCCGGCCCCCGACCGCCCTGCTGTCACCGGCCGCCCCCGGCCCTCCCGACTCACTCCCCGGGCCAGCCGCTGCGCGGTCTCCACCGCCCAGTAGGTGAGGATCATGTTCGCCCCGGCGCGCTTCGCGCCCGTCAGGGTCTCCATGATGGTGCGGTCGCGCTCGATCCAGCCGTTGGCCGCCGCGGCCTCGATCATCGCGTACTCCCCCGACACCTGGTACGCCGCGACCGGCACGTCCACCGCGTCCGCGACCCGGCGCAGCACGTCCAGGTAGGGCAGGGCCGGTTTGACCATCACGATGTCGGCGCCCTCGGCCAGGTCCAGCGCCAGCTCGCGCAGCGACTCCCGTGCGTTGGCCGGGTCCTGCTGGTAGGTCTTCCGGTCGCCCTTCAGCGACGAGTCGACGGCCTCGCGGAACGGGCCGAAGAAGGCCGACGCGTACTTGGCCGTGTAGGCGAGGATCGAGACGTCCTGGTACCCGGCGCCGTCCAGCGCCTCCCGGACGACCTTCACCTGGCCGTCCATCATGCCGCTGGGGCCGACCACATGGACGCCGGCCTCGGCCTGCACGCGCGCCATCTCGGCGTAGCGCTCCAGCGTCGCGTCGTTGTCGACGCGGCCCGCCGCGTCCAGGACCCCGCAGTGCCCGTGGTCGGTGAACTCGTCGAGGCACAGGTCGGACATGACGACGAGGTCGTCGCCGACCTCGGCCCGCACATCGCGGATGGCGACCTGGAGGATGCCCTCCGGGTCGGTCCCCGCCGTGCCGCAGGCGTCCTTCTCCAGCGGCACCCCGAACAGCATGATCCCGCCGAGCCCCGCCCCGGCCGCCTCGGCGGCGGCCTTCCGCAGGCTGTCCCGGGTGTGCTGGACGACGCCCGGCATCGAGGACACCGGCACGGGCTCGCCGATCCCCTCCCGTACGAAGGCGGGGAGGATCAACTCGGCGGGGTGCAACCGGTGTTCGGCGACCATGCGGCGCATGGCCGGGCTGGTGCGGAGCCGGCGCGGCCGCACTCCCAGATGCTCCAGTCCGACGGTGTCCGCTCCCTGCTGGCGGTCGTTGCTCATGAAGTGGCGCGCCTCCTGCGCGATCCGGGCCTGCGCTCGCTCGGACGGGTGACGGGGTCGCCCGCCTCGATGGCGGCCGCCCGGCGCTTGGCGCCGAAGTCGGCGAGCGCCTCGGCGAGCCGGGTGACGGACGGCTCGGGCGACAGGACGTCGACCCGCAGGCCGTGCTCCTCCGCCGTCTTGGCGGTGGCCGGGCCGATGCAGGCGATGACGGTGACGTTGTGCGGCTTGCCGGCGATGCCGACGAGGTTCCGCACGGTGCTGGACGAGGTGAAGAGCACGGCGTCGAAGCCGCCGCTCTTGATGGCCTCCCGGGTCTCGGCCGGCGGCGGCGAGGCGCGCACGGTCCGGTAGGCCGTGACGTCGTCCACCTCCCAGCCCAGCTCGATCAGCCCGGCCACCAGGGTTTCGGTGGCGATGTCGGCGCGCGGAAGGAAGACGCGGTCGATCGGGTCGAACACCGGGTCGTACGGCGGCCAGTCCTCCAGGAGCCCGGCGGCCGACTGCTCGCCGCTCGGCACCAGGTCGGGCTTCACGCCGAACTCGACCAGCGACTTGGCGGTCTGCTCGCCCACCGCCGCGACCTTGATCCCGGCGAAGGCGCGGGCGTCGAGCCCGTACTCCTCGAACTTCTCCCGGACGGCCTTGACGGCGTTGACCGAGGTGAAGGCGATCCACTCGTAGCGACCGGTGACCAGGCCCTTGACCGCGCGCTCCATCTGCTGCGGGGTGCGCGGCGGTTCGACGGCGATGGTCGGCACCTCGCTGGGCACCGCGCCGTAGGAGCCGAGCTGGTCGGAGAGGGACGCGGCCTGCTCCTTGGTCCGCGGCACCAGGACCTTCCAGCCGAAGAGCGGCTTGGACTCGAACCAGGAGAGCTGGTCCCGCCGGTCGTCGCAGCTGTGTTCACCGACGACGGCTATGACCGGCTGCCCGCCGTCCGCCGAGGGCAGCACCTTGGCGGCCTTGAGCACCTGTCCGATGGTGCCGAGCGTGGCGGTCCAGGTGCGCTGGCGGGTGGTCGTGCCGGCGACGGTGACGGCCATCGGGGTGTCGGGCTTCCGCCCGCCCGAGACCAGTTCGGCGGCCGCGGCCGCGACGGTCTCCAGGGTGGTGGAGACGACAGCGGTGGCGTCGCTGGAGCCGACCTCGGTCCAACATCGCTCGGAGGCCGTGGCGGCGTCGACGAACCGGACGTCGGCGCCCCGGGCGGAGCGCAGCGGCACACCGGCGTAGGCGGGCACGCCCACGGCGGTCGCCACTCCGGGCACGACCTCGAAGACGATGCCCTCGGCGGCGCAGGCGAGCATCTCCTCGGCGGCGTCGCCGTCGAGGCCGGGGTCGCCGCAGAGCGCACGCACCACCCGCTTGCCGCTCCGCGCGGCCTCCATGACAAGATTGGCGGCACCCTCCAAGGCGTGTACCGCCGTGGAGTTTGATGTGCCGTCATGCGCCTGCAGCTGCGGGATGTCCACCCCTGCCCGCGTGTGGGTGACCACGACGTCGAGCACCTGCGGGTCGGCGACCAGCACGTCCGCGTGGGTGAGCGCCTCCACGGCGCGCAGCGTCAGCAGTCCCGGGTCTCCGGGCCCGGCACCGAGGAAGGTGACGTGACCGAGGGGCGGCTGGTGTGCGGAACGGAGATTTACGGCGGTGGGGCTCACAGTGCTCGCTCCCCCATAAGACCGGCCGCACCCTTGGCGAGCATCTCGGCGGCGAGTTCGCGGCCGAGAGCCGCGGCGTCGTCGAGCGACGAGGGTACGGGACCGGTGGTGGACAGTTGCACCAGCGTCGAGCCGTCGGTCGTGCCGACGACGCCGCGCAGGCGCAATTCGGTGACAGTCTGCCCGTCGGCCAACAGGTCGGCCAGCGCCCCGACGGGTGCGCTGCAGCCGGCCTCCAGGGCGGCGAGCAGGGAACGCTCGGCGGTCACGGCGGCCCGCGTGTGCGGGTCGTCGAGCTCGGCGAGCCGGGCCGCGAGGCCGGTGCCGTACACCTGGTGCACGGCGGCGCACTCGACGGCCAGCGCCCCCTGGCCGGGAGCGGGCAGGACGGCGTCGACGGGAAGCGTCTGCGTCGCCTCGCCGGCGCGGCCGACCCGGTTGAGGCCGGCGGTGGCGAGGACGACCGCGTCGAGCTCGCCGGAGCGCACGTAGCCGATGCGGGTGTCGACGTTGCCCCGGATCGGTACGGTCTCGACGGCGCCGCCGAGTGCGGCGGCCCAGGCGTTGAGCTGCGCCATGCGGCGCGGCGAGCCGGTGCCGACCTTCGGCGCGGGGCGGCCGTCGCGGCCGAGGGCGGCCAGTTCCTCGAAGGTGAGGCCGTCGCGCGCCACCAGGGCGTCGCGCGGGTCCTCGCGGACCGGTACGGCCGCCACGACGAGGTCCGCCGGCTGTGTGGTCGGCAGGTCCTTCAGGGAGTGGACCGCCAGGTCGATGTCGCCGGCGAGCAGCGCGTCGCGCAGGGCGGAGACGAAGACGCCGGTGCCGCCGATCTGCGCGAGGTGCTCACGGGAGACGTCGCCGTAGGTGGTGATCTCGACCAGCTCGACGGGGCGGCCGGTGAGGCCGCTGACGGCGTCCGCCACCATGCCGGACTGGGCCATGGCGAGCTTGCTGCGCCGGGTGCCGAGCCGGAGCGGTCCGCTGCCCGCGAGGGCCCCGGAGTCGGTGACGGTGCCGGCGGCGGTGGTGCCCGTCGTGCTTGTCGTGGTCGTGCTGTTCGTGATCCTGCTGGTGGTGCCGGTGGTGCTCATGGTGCCCTTGTCGGTCATGCCCGCTCCCGTTCGGAGTCGCCGCTGTCGGCCCGGCTGACGGCGGCGACCGCCTTGGGGTCGAGGTCGAAGAGTTCACGCAGCGCGTCCGCGTACCCGGCGCCGCCGGGCTCGCCCGCGAGCTGCTTGACCCGCACGGTGGGCGCGTGCAGGAGCTTGTCGACGACACGGCGCACGGTCTGGGTGATCTCGGCGCGCTCCTTGTCGTCCAGGCCGGGGAGACGGCCGTTGAGCCGGGCCATCTCGCTCCGGACCACGTCGGCGGCCATGGTGCGCAGGGCCACCACGGTGGGGGTGATGTGGGCGGCCCGCTGCGCGGCGCCGAAGGCCGCGACCTCCTCGGACACGATGGTCCGCACCCGGTCGACGTCGGCCGCCATCGGCGCGTCGGCGGAGGCCTCGGCGAGGGTCTCGATGTCCACGAGCCGTACGCCCCGGACGCGGTGCGCGGCGGGGTCGATGTCGCGGGGCATCGCCAGGTCCAGCAGCCGCAGCCCGGGGCCGGCCGCCGGTGAGGGGGGCCCGGTCCTGGCGGCGAGGGCGTCCTGGAGGTCGTCGGCGGTCAGGACGAGTCCGGTGGCGCCGGTGCAGGAGACGACGACGTCGGCCAGCGCCAGCTCACCGGGGAGGCTCTCCATCGGGACGGCACGCGCGGCCGGCCCGGCGGCGGTCCCGGCCGCGGCGGCCGTCCGCTGCTCGGCCAGTCCGGCCGCGAGCCGCTCGGCCCGCTCCAGGGTGCGGTTGGCCACCGCGATCTCGCGGACGCCCGCGCGCGCGAGGGTCGCCGCCGCGAGGGACGACATCGAGCCGGCGCCGATGACCAGCGCCCGCTTGCCCGCCGCCCAGTCGGTGACCTGCGCGGCCCCCTCGGCGGTGGCGAGCTCCGCCAGCCCGAAGGTGACCAGCGACTGGCCGGCCCGGTCGATCCCGGTCTCGCTGTGGGCCCGCTTGCCGACCCGCAGGGCCTGCTGGAAGAGGTCGTTGAGCAGCCGCCCGGCGGTGTGCAGCTCCTGCCCGAGGGCGAGCGCGTCCTTGATCTGGCCGAGGATCTGCCCCTCGCCGACGACCATCGAGTCCAGTCCGCAGGCCACCGAGAAGAGGTGGTGGACGGCCCGGTCCTCGTAGTGGACGTAGAGATACGGGGTCAGCTCGTCCAGTTCGACACCGCTGTGCACGGCGAGCTGGGTGGACAGCTCGGCGACCCCGGCGTGGAACTTGTCCACGTCGGCGTAGAGCTCGATGCGGTTGCAGGTGGAGAGCACCGCGGCCTCCGCGGCCGGCTCGGCGGCGAGCGCGTCCTGGAGCAGCTTGCCGCGCGCCTCGGGGGCGAGGGCGGCCCGCTCCAGCACGCTGACCGGCGCGCTGCGGTGGCTCAGACCGACGACCAGGAGACTCATGCCGGCATCACGGCGGGGACGTCCCCGTCCGGGCCCTTTCCTCCGGTGGTGCCGCCGCGGACGGCGGGGGCCGGGCGCGCGGGGGCGGCCAGGGCCTCCTCACCGGCCTTCCGCTGCTCGTGGAAGGCGAGGATCTGCAGCTCTATGGAGAGGTCGACCTTGCGCACGTCCACCCCGTCCGGAACGGAGAGGACGGTGGGCGCGAAGTTGAGGATCGAGGTGACCCCGGCCGCGACGAGCCGGTCGCAGACCTGCTGGGCGGCGCCGGCGGGGGTCGCGATGACGCCGATCGAGACGCCGTTGTCCTCGATGATCGCCTCGAGTTCGTCGGTGTGCTTCACCGGCAGGCCGGCCACGGGCTTGCCCGCCATGGACGGATCGGCGTCGATGAGCGCGGCGACCCGGAAACCGCGGGAGGCGAAACCGCCGTAGTTGGCGAGCGCGGCACCGAGGTTACCGATACCGACGATCACTACCGGCCAGTCCTGGGTCAGGCCGAGCTCGCGGGAGATCTGGTAGACGAGGTACTCGACGTCGTAGCCCACGCCCCGGGTGCCGTAGGAACCGAGGTACGAGAAGTCCTTGCGGAGCTTCGCGGAGTTGACCCCGGCCGCGGCCGCGAGTTCCTCTGATGAGACGGTGGGAACCGAACGCTCGGACAGAGCGGTCAGAGCGCGCAGATACAGCGGTAGCCGGGCGACGGTGGCCTCGGGAATCCCTCGGCTTCGGGTCGCCGGTCGGTGCGTTCGGCCAGTTGCCACGGTGCTCCTGCGGGTAGAGCGAGGCTGTGGGCGGCCTCGTCTCCACGGACCGCCCCGTCTTTTGCAGGCTATGTCTTTGTGAACGTGTGCACAAAGATGGTGTCCGTTTTGTCCTTGCAAAGTGACCGGGCTCACGCGATGGAATCGCGCCACCGGGGAACCGGGCACGGCCTTCACCGCACCACCACATCGCGCCACCCACGGGGGCACCGGCCCACCCTTCCTCGTCACTCCACCCCCGAGCGCACCGGAACGGGCCCCGATGCTAGTGGAGTACCTGGCCGGTTCCCACCCGTCGTACGGCCCCAGATGCCCGGCCCAGCAGCCGGAACGCGGCGGGACGGCACCCGGGCCGGAAGCCGGCGGGCCACCTCCCCGCGCGGCGCCGCGCCCGCCCGGCACAATGCACTGCATGAGCCCATTGCCGCGCCGTTCCCACCGCGACCCCGCCGACCGCGTCGTCACCCTGATCGGCAAGCCCGGCTGCCATCTGTGCGACGACGCCCGCGACGTGATCAGCGCCGTCTGCGGGGAGCTCGGGGCCACCTGGGAGGAGAAGGACATCACCCGGGACGAGGAGCTGTACCGCATGTACTGGGAGCAGATCCCGGTGGTGCTCGTGGACGGGGCCCAGCACGACTTCTGGCGGGTCAACCCGGACCGCCTGCGGAAGGCCCTGCGCGGCTGAGGAAACCCGGGCTCCGGGGCCCCGCGCCGGCCCCCGGGGGGACACACCCGGAGCACTCCCGGGCCGGGTCACATCCGCGCCGGCGGTTGTTCACGCGCCGCAATTCTCCCGTCTCCATGAGGGCATGATCAGTGACTATGCTCGGCTCCATGGCCTCTCTGGGATGGCTCCCCCACCGCAAGCGCTCCGCCACGGCCCGCAGCGTGCTGGCCGGCGAGGCGGCGGCCGAGGCCGCGCGCAAGACGTCCCTGGCACCCGGGGTCGCCGAGGCCGCGCCGGAGGCGGCGAAGGCCGAACCGGAGTTCCCCGTCGTCGGCGACGTCCGCGCGGCGGCGTTCTTCGACCTGGACAACACCGTCATGCAGGGCGCGGCCCTGTTCCACTTCGGCCGCGGCCTCTACAAGCGGGAGTTCTTCAGCAAGCGCGAACTCGCCCGGTTCGCCTGGCAGCAGACCTGGTTCCGGCTGGCCGGCGTCGAGGATCCGGCCCATATGGAGGACGCCCGAGACAGTGCGCTGTCCATCGTCCGCGGCCACCACGTCTCCGAGCTCATGGAGATGGGCGAGGAGATCTACGACGAGTACATGGCCGACCG
The DNA here is from genome assembly GCF_020982505.1 of Streptomyces sp. MNU89. Lineage (NCBI taxonomy): Bacteria > Bacillati > Actinomycetota > Actinomycetes > Kitasatosporales > Streptomycetaceae > Streptomyces > Streptomyces sp. MNU89. The sequence goes on from NZ_JAJKLL010000001.1 coordinate 3,243,961, forward strand.
GATCTGGCCCGGCACCCGGGCGCTGGCCCAGGCCCATCTCGACGCGGGCCAGAAGGTGTGGCTGGTCACGGCCGCCCCGGTGGAGGCCGCGACGATCATCGCCCGCAGGCTCGGCCTCACCGGCGCGCTGGGCACGGTCGCCGAGTCCGTCGACGGCGTCTACACCGGCCGGCTGGTGGGCGAGCCGCTGCACGGCCCCGCCAAGGCGGAGGCCGTACGGGCCCTGGCGCTGGCCGAGTATCTGGACCTGACGCGCTGCGCCGCGTACAGCGACTCGCACAACGACATCCCGATGCTGTCGATCGTCGGGTATCCGTACGCGATCAATCCGGACACCAAACTGAAGCGGCACGCCCGGGAGCACGACTGGCGGCTGCGCGACTACCGCACCGCGCGCAAGGCCGCCAAGGTCGGCATCCCCGCGGCCGCCGGTGTGGGGGCGCTGGCGGGCGGGGCCGCGGCGGCCGCCGCCCTGCACCGCCGGCGGCGGTGACGGAGCCGCGCCCGTCCGCGCCGGGCCCGGACCGGAATCCGCGCATCGCCACATCCCGCACCGGAATCGGACAGAAGGTGCACTGAAACAGTCGCACCACGGGCCTCGTTCGATATTCAATCGATCAGCATTCCATAACGCACGGGAACTAATCGGCGATTTGAGCAACTCGGCGTAGCACCGCCTACACGAAGCGTTATTCTCCTCAGACGCAATACCGGTTCCCACGATCCCCTGCACCGGGTGAACGGTTCCGCACTGCACGTGATGGAAGCTCTGCCTCTGGGAGTCCCGTGTACCCACATGTCGGGGTTGACGCCTCGGGCCTGGCCACACTCCGCGCCGCGGTCCTCGACCAGCTGCGCGACCTCGTCCCCTCCGCCTGCGCCGCGCCGGCCCTCGCCGTCCCCGCCTTCGCCCTGCCGTCCATCGCGGCCGGTGTCCCCGCCGCCGTCAACAGAAGGGTCCCGCTCACCTCCGGCGCCGCGGGTGCCGGAGGCGGCCGCACCTCCACGGCCCGCCGGCCCGCGGCCGACGGCGACAGCCGCCGCATGATGGACCTGGTCGAGCGGGCCCAGGACGGGGAGGCCGAGGCCTTCGGCCGCCTCTACGACCAGTACGCCGACACCGTGTACCGCTACATCTACTACCGCGTCGGCAGCCGGGCCAACGCCGAGGACCTCACCAGCGAGACGTTCCTGCGGGCGCTGCGCCGCATCTCCACCTTCACCTGGCAGGGCCGGGACTTCGGCGCCTGGCTGGTGACCATCGCCCGCAACCTCGTCGCCGACCACTTCAAGTCCAGCCGCTTCCGCCTGGAGATCACCACCGGCGAGATGCTCGACGCGAACGAGGTCGAGCGCAGCCCGGAGGACTCCGTCCTGGAGTCCCTCTCCAACGCCACGCTGCTGGACGCCGTCCGCCGGCTCAACCCCCAGCAGCAGGAGTGCGTGACCCTCCGCTTCCTCCAGGGCATGTCGGTCGCGGAGACGGCGCGGGCGATGGGCAAGAACGAGGGCGCCATCAAGACCCTGCAGTACCGGGCGGTCCGCACCCTGGCACGCCTGCTGCCCGAAGACACCCGCTGACCGGGCCGGCCGCCCCCGTCGGCTCCGCCGGACGGCGCACTGTGCGCCCCCCGGCGTGGAACGGCCGCCGTTCCCGCGTAACCCCATGGTGGAGCCGCTCGTTGTGCGGAATGCAGACTCCCAGCGGTTGCGCCATGCTTGCTACACGTCACTCTTTCGAGTGGTCGTGCTCAAGTCCGGCAACCGCCTCCACCGGCCCGGGAGTCGCAGCTGACGAGGAGAGGAGGTGCCGCCTGTGATCGGATCCGTATCGGCGCACCGGCGGGCGAACGCCTTCGCCGAGGCCCTGGACGAGCAGCGGCCCGAACCGCCGGCGGACGACCCCGAGCTGGGGAGACTGCTGGCCCTGGCCACCGGGCTCGGTGAACTGCCGGAACCCCGGCTGGACCCGGAGGTCAGAACGGTCCAACGGGCCCGGCTGGTCGCCGCCATGGAAGCCATGCTCGCCGACGGCGCCGAGGGCTCCGGGAGCGGGGAGGGCGAGGCCGCACGCGCGTCCGTGCCCGGCCAGCGCGCCGGCGCGCACGCCCGCCGCCGCAAGAGACTCAGCAGGCTGCGCCCACGCTCGCGCTGGTCCAAGGGGCTCGCGGCCGGCGGGCTGACGGTGGGGGTCGCCGCCGGGGCGTTCGGCGGCGTGGCCGCCGCCAGCTCCGAGGCGCTGCCCGGCGATTCGCTCTACGGCCTCAAGCGCGGCATGGAGGACCTGAAGCGCGGCATGGCCGACGACGACCGCGAGACGGGCAAGCTCTACCTCGACCAGGCCTCCACCCGGTTGCGCGAGGCCGCCCGGCTGATGGAGCGCGGCCGCGCGGGAGAGCTGGACGAGGAGTCGCTCGGCGAGCTCCGTCGCGCCCTGACGGGCATGCGGCACGACGCCGCCGAGGGCCACCGCCTGCTCAGCTCCGTCTACGAGCGGAACGGCTCCCTGGCCCCCATCGAGGCGCTCGACTCCTTCACCCGCACGCACGGCGAGGGCTGGCGTTCACTCAGCAACCGGCTGCCGCACCAGCTCGTCGACGTGCGCGACGGCGTGACGGCCGTCATGGAGGCCATAGAGCGGGAGTTGGGCCCCCTGATGTCCCTGCTCCCCGACCCTCCGGACCCCGGCGGGCCCGATCCCCGGGACTCCTCCGGCCGCTCCTCCTTCCCGGCCGGTCCGGAGAGCGGGGCCCCGGAATCGGCATCGCCCCGCACCGGCCCCTCCGTGAGTGCCACGGGCGGAAGCGAGCCCCTGCCCTCCGGCTCCGGCTCGGGCTCCGGCGAACAGGAGGAGGACGGGCTCATCGGCGGTACGGGCGATCTGCTCGACCCGCCCGAGACCAGCGCGCCGTCCGACCCCTCCGACGAGGGCGGGGTGAGCACCCCGGAGGAACCGGACATCACCATCCCGCCCCTCTTCCCGGGCCTGCTCACGGAATTCGGCTTCGACGAGAATCCCCCGGGCTAAGGGTTGTCCCGTAATCCGCGGTGGGGCAGCGCGCGGCGTCGGATGCGGTGCATCGCAAGGCGGAGGGGCGTCCGCATGCTGGATGTGTGCGGACGTTCCGACAACGCGGCGTGGGGGCACAGGCTGGGGGAGTGCCGTAGCCGGCGTCGGGCGCCCGCCGGGGATTACGGGACAACCCTTGGCGTCTTCCGTTCGGATCAGGCCGGCCCCGCGAGCGCCGGGGCTTGATCCACACGAGGCCCCAGCGGCTTCCCGTGATCGGCACCGCCATGCCGCCCCCGGTCCTCTCCCGGCAACGCGCCGGGAGGGGACCGGGGTGTGCCGGGCGGGGCGATACAGCTAGAAGAAGACCGAGCGGCGCTCGACCAGCAGCTTGTACAGGGTGTGCTGGATGGTCTCCCGCACCTGGTCGGTGAGGTTGAACATCAGCATCGGGTCCTCGACGGCCTCCGGTGCATAGCCGTCCGTCGGAATCGGCTCGCCGAACTGGATGGTCCACTTCGTCGGCAGCGGCACGGCTCCCAGTGGGCCGAGCCAGGGGAAGGTCGGCGTGATCGGGAAGTACGGCAGCCCCAGCAGCCGGGCGACCGTGCGGGCGTTGCCGACCATCGGATAGATCTCCTCCGCGCCGACGATCGAGCACGGCACGATCGGCGCGCCGGCCCGCAGCGCCGTGGAGACGAAGCCGCCCCGCCCGAACCGCTGGAGCTTGTAGCGCTCGGAGAACGGCTTGCCGATGCCCTTGAAGCCCTCGGGCATCACCCCGACCACCTCGCCGCGCTCCAGCAGCCGTTCGGCGTCCTCGGCGCAGGCGAGGGTATGACCGGCCTTGCGCGCCAGTTCGTTGACGACCGGCAGCATGAACACCAGATCGGCCGCGAGCAGCCGCAGATTGCGGCCCGCCGGGTGGTTGTCGTGGACCGCCACCTGCAGCATCAGCCCGTCCAGCGGCAGCGTCCCGGAGTGGTTGCAGACGACCAGCGCCCCGCCCTCGTCGGGGATGTTCTCGATGCCCCGCACCTCGACCCGGAAGTACTTCTCGTACACCGGCCGCAGCGCGGACATCAGGACGTGCTCGGTGAGGTCCGCGTCGTAGCCGAACTCGTCCACCTCGTACTCGCCGGTGACTCGGCGGCGGAGGAAGGCCAGGCCGTGCGCGAGGCGCCGCTCCCAGCCCTCCGGTCCGTGCCCCTGCGGCGGCGCCTCCGGCGGGCCCGCGGCGCCGCCGGACCCGTCTCCGCTCCCGTCCGGAACGGCGCTCAGCGGCGGCTCACCCGGCTCCGGGCCGCCGGGCCCCACGGAGCCGCACCGCCCGCCCCGGTGGCCCCGCCCGTGTCGGTGCTCCGTCTCCGCCCGGTACGGCGTCGTGCCGAACGGTCACCCGACCCTCGGGGCCGGTCCTCACCGAACGGGATGACCTTGGCGTCCGCCATGCTGGCTGCGCTCCTCAGGTGGCGTGGGATCGATGGTGGCCGTCACCGCCCGCGGCGTCCGCCGGCTGGTCCAGCAGCGCCTCGGCGAGACGGTCGACGGTGTGGGCGAGCCGCTCCGGGGGCAGCAGGCCGGGCCGCCGGCTGCGCGCGAAGTCGGCGAACGTCTCGGCCGTCGTGTACGCGGGCTCGAACCCCAGGGTCTGCCGCATCTCGGCGGTCCGGACGACCCGGCCGTGCGTGAGCAGCCGGACCTGCTCGGGCGAGAAGTCCGTCATGCCGACGACGCGCAGGGCCGAGCGGACCCAGGCGAGGGCCGGCAGCAGCAGCGGCAGGGTCGGCTTGCCCAGTCTGCGGGCGGTCTGGGACAGCAGCAGCACGCCGTCCCCCGCGATGTTGAAGGTGCCGCTGTTGAGGGTCCCGCGCCGGGGCTCGGAGGACGCGATGCGCAGCACCTCCATCACGTCGTCCTCGTGGACGAACTGGAGCCGCGGGTCGTATCCCAGGACCGTCGGCAGCACCGGGAGGGAGAAGTACTCGGCGAGGGGGGTGTCGGCGTACGGCCCGAGGATGTTGGCGAAGCGCAGGACGCACACCGCCACATCGGGGCGCCGCCGGGCGAAGCCCCGGACATAGCCCTCGACCTCGACGGTGTCCTTGGCGAAGCCTCCGCTGGGCAGCGACTTGGGCGGGGTGGACTCGTCGAAGACGGCCGGATCGCGCGGCGCCGAACCGTACACATTGGTACTGGACTTCACCACGAGCCGCTGCACGGACGGCGCCTTCTGGCAGGCGCCGAGCAGCTGCATCGTGCCGATGACGTTGGTCTCCTTGAGCGTCGCCCGGCCCCGGGGCGCCTTGGCGGAGCCGACGCCGAAGGTCGGGGCCGGCGTGCCGGTGACGTCCAGATGGACGACGGTGTCGACGGCATACTCGGCGAGCACCCGCGCGATGGTGGGCTGCCGGATGTCGGCCTGGATGAACTCGGCTCCGCCGAGGTGGCGTTCGGGCGGCACGGAGTCCACGGCGATCACCCGGGCGACATCGGGCTCCCGCTGGACGCGCCGTACGAACCGGCCCGCGAGTTGCCGGCCGGCACCCGTGACGAGCACGACTTTGCCCAATATCCGCGCCTTCCTTCCGAGCTCCGGTCACGCTGCGACGGTTCTTTCCGTCACCGTATCCCGTGGTTGTTGCCCTGTGATGACCCCCGGCGCGGGAAGCGGCCATTTCCGGGAACGGCAGCGTTTTCCGGGAACGGCAGCGCGCGGAACAGCAGAACCGCCCTCCCGCCGTGGGCGGAAGGGCGGCTGACGTCCTGCTGTCGCCTGTGTCCTACTTCTTGTTGCGACGCTGGACGCGGGTGCGCTTGAGCAGCTTGCGGTGCTTCTTCTTGGCCATCCGCTTGCGCCGCTTCTTGATAACAGAGCCCACGACTACCCTCGCTTACTTCGCATCACTCGGTGCGGGGCGTCCGAGCCCACACTACCTACGTCGGCCCAGCCTACCCGCCGCCGCGTGATGGACGTAATCCGAGGGGCGCCGTCAGGCGGTCTCCACCCCCACATAGGACTCGCGGAGGTATTCGTGGACCGCCTGTTCCGGGACGCGGAAGGACCTCCCCACCCGGATGGCAGGCAGATGACCGCTGTGCACCAAGCGGTACACGGTCATCTTCGACACTCGCATCACCGCGGCGACTTCCGCCACGGTCAGGAACACGACCTCGTTGAGAGGCCTTTCGCCACCAGCCATAGAGACACCTGAACCTTCCGCACCTGACGGCCACCGGCTTCCCCTCCGGTGACTCCTTGTCGCTGCGCGCTCACTCCCAGAGTAGGGGCGGGTGGTACGAGTGGGGAAGAGGAGCAGCGTTCGCTCTCCTACTGGGACAGACACGCCCGATTGAGTACATAGCGCGTAAGCGGCCGGTAGTAAGCGGACCGCACTCCGTCATCAAGCGGAACGGCGACCGCGACCCGCCCCTCGGCCTCACCCACGAACGGCGCGGGGTCGTCCGCATCGGCCGGCCCCATGGTCTCAAGACCCACCTGACCTGCGCCGCAGATCCAGCCGTGGTCACCGATCACCAGCGCGGGCAACGGCCCGGAGGAGTCGGCGGCCGCGGCGAGAACCATACGAACCGGGAGCGGCGAATGACTGTGCGCGGGCGCCCCCGCGCCGGGTTCGGGTCCGCCGGTTTCCCGGACGAGGGCGACCCCGCGTACGTAGTCGATGCGGTGGATGCGTAGACCGAACCGGGTCGTTATGTCGACACATCTCCCCTGCGCCGGACTGAGGACAGCACATCCCGCCGCCGAGAGGGCCGCCGCCAAAGAGGCGTAGAACTCCAGGAGCCGGTGCGGATGGCCGGTCCCGAACAGCACCGGGAGGCGGGCCGCGGCCGCCGCGGCGAGCCGGTCCGCGAAGGCGTCCAGGGCCGCGAGCGTCCGGTCCGGATCAATGGTCTCGGGGCCGACCGTATAGGAGGGATCGCGGGAGACTCCACACCGGTCGGCCATCATCCGCAGCAACTCCCGCTGCCCCCAGTCGCCTTCGGGGTCGAGCCCGAGCAGCAGCCGGGGATCACGGGCCGCGAAGAGACGGTAACTGCGCAGGCTCCGCTCGCGCGGAGTGGCCACGGTCCCCGCCAGCCCGACGGCCCGCAGATACGCGCGCAGCGCTCCGCGGCTCGGGGCCCGGGGACACGGTGCGCCGGAGGCCGGCTCCGGGGGCGTCAGCACCCGCTCATGGTGTCGTACGGGCGCCGGCCCCGCCGTCGTATCGGGCAGACCTCCCACGGGCGGCCCAGCACACGGGGGTTCCGGAGCACCGGACACCGCGCGGCAAGGGCTCCGGCAGGGATCACGGCCGGGGTTACGGCCGGGGTTACGGCAGCAGCCCGTGCGCCGGGAACACCGCGCGGCGCGTGGCGAGCACCGCCTGGTCCAGCCGGTCCGCCGGGTCGTAGCCACCGTCCTCGAAGTCGCGCCACCAGGGCTCGCGTCCGTCCGTCATCCGCCGCGGGGCCAGTTGCCGGGTCTTGGCGTAGACCTCCTGCCGCCAGTCCTCGGGGGTCTCCGCCTTGGGGTCGATCGGCCGTCCCGCGGCGATCGCCACCAGATGGGTCCAGGAACGCGGCACGACCTCCGCGACGGCGTATCCACCACCGCCCAGAGCGATCCAGCGGCCCTCCGCGTGCTTGTGCGCCAGGTCGTGGCAGGCCGCCTGCACGGCCCGCTGCGCGTCGAGACTGACGGCCAGATGCGCGAGGGGGTCCTCGAAATGCGTGTCGGCACCGTGCTGGGTGACCAGGACCTGCGGGCGGAACACCGACAGCATCTCGGGCACCACCGCGTGGAAGGCCCGCAGCCAGCCCTCGTCGGTGGTCCCGGCGGGCAGCGCCACATTGACCGCGCTGCCCTCGGCTCCCTCGCCGCCCGTCTCCTCCGGCCAGCCGGTCTGCGGGAAGAGGGTGCGCGGGTGTTCGTGGAGGGAGATGGTCAGCACCCGGGGGTCGTTCCAGAACGCCGCCTGGACGCCGTCCCCGTGATGCACGTCCACGTCGACGTACGCGACGCGCTCGGCACCGAGCTCCAGCAGCCGGGCGATGGCCAGCGCCGCGTCGTTGTAGATGCAGAAACCGGCCGCCGCGCCCGGCATGGCGTGGTGCAGGCCCCCGGAGAAGTTGACCGCGTGCCGGACGTCCCCGCGCCACACCGCCTCGGCGGCGCCCACGGACTGCCCGGCGATCAGTGCCGAGGCCTCGTGCATCCCGCTGAAGGCCGGGTCGTCCTCGGTACCGAGACCGTACGAGCCGTCCGCCGAGGCGGGATCGGCCGAGGCCCGGCGCACGGCGTCCACGTAGTCCGCGCGGTGGACCAGCCGCAGTGTCGACTCCCCGGCCGACCGGGCCGACGTGACCCGCAGTTCGCGGTCGAGTCCGAAAGCCTCGACCAGGCGCATGGTCAGCGCGAGCCGCACCGGATCCATCGGATGGTCGGGACCGAAGTCATAGCGGGTGACCGCCTCGTCCCACATCAGCTGCGCGCGACCGCTCATACCGACCACCGTATCGGTCCCGTTGAGAGCCGAACCAAACGGGCGTGGTGAGACCGGGGAGTGGCGGCCCGGATGGCTCAGATGGCCGCATCCGCCGCGTCCCGGCCGTGTCCGAGCAGGACCGGCAGCTCGGCCGGCGCGGAGAACAGCGCGGTGGCCTCCGTCAGTTCGGCGGCCGGGGTCATGGCGGTGAAGCCGTAGACGTCCATCCCGGCGGCCACGGCCGCGCGCACACCGAGCGGGCTGTCCTCGACCACCGCGCAACGGCCCGGCTCCACGCCCATCGCGGCGGCCGCGTGCAGGAAGAGGTCCGGCGCGGGCTTGCCGCGTCCGACGTCCTGCGAGCTGAAGATACGTTCCTCGCCGAAGAGTTCGTACAGCCCGGTGGTGCGGAGGGTGACCCGGATCCGCTCATGGCTGCCGGAGGAGGCGACGCAATACGGAACACCGGCCGTGCCCAGCCCCGCCAGTACGCCGGCCACCCCGGGGACGGGCTGGAGCCCGCGCCGGAACTCCGCGAAGACCCGGCGGTGGAAGGTGTCGTCGAAGTCGTCCGGGAGCCGGCGCCCGGAGCGCTCGTACACGAGGTCATGGACCCGGTGGAGGGCGGAGCCCATGTAGTCGCGGAGGGAGTCCTCGTAGGTGGTGGGGTGGCCGAGCTCGGTCAGATGAGCGGCGAGGGCCCGGCTCGAGATCGGCTCGCTGTCCACCAGCACACCGTCGTTGTCGAATATGACCAGGTCGTAGCGCATGGACTCACTGTAGAACGGCCGGTCCGGACACCCGTCCCGGTCGCGCGGGCGGGGAAAGGTCCTCAAACGTGAGAAAGCCCTGTGGGGAACCGGAGTCCCCCACAGGGCTTTCTATCTCAAGAATTGTTCGGCGGCGTCCTACTCTCCCACAGGGTCCCCCCTGCAGTACCATCGGCGCTGAAAGGCTTAGCTTCCGGGTTCGGAATGTAACCGGGCGTTTCCCTCACGCTATAACCACCGAAACACTATGAAACTGCACGAACCGGACGGCAACACAGTTCGTTGTTTCAGAACCAACACAGTGGACGCGAGCATCTGAGGACAAGCCCTCGGCCTATTAGTACCAGTCAACTCCACACCTTGCGGTGCTTCCATATCTGGCCTATCAACCCAGTCGTCTACTGGGAGCCTTAACCCCTCAAGGGGGGTGGGAGTCCTCATCTCGAAGCAGGCTTCCCGCTTAGATGCTTTCAGCGGTTATCCCTCCCGAACGTAGCCAACCAGCCATGCCCTTGGCAGGACAACTGGCACACCAGAGGTTCGTCCGTCCCGGTCCTCTCGTACTAGGGACAGCCCTTCTCAAGACTCCTACGCGCACAGCGGATAGGGACCGAACTGTCTCACGACGTTCTAAACCCAGCTCGCGTACCGCTTTAATGGGCGAACAGCCCAACCCTTGGGACCGACTCCAGCCCCAGGATGCGACGAGCCGACATCGAGGTGCCAAACCATCCCGTCGATATGGACTCTTGGGGAAGATCAGCCTGTTATCCCCGGGGTACCTTTTATCCGTTGAGCGACGGCGCTTCCACAAGCCACCGCCGGATCACTAGTCCCGACTTTCGTCCCTGCTCGACCCGTCGGTCTCACAGTCAAGCTCCCTTGTGCACTTACACTCAACACCTGATTACCAACCAGGCTGAGGGAACCTTTGGGCGCCTCCGTTACCCTTTAGGAGGCAACCGCCCCAGTTAAACTACCCACCAGACACTGTCCCTGATCCGGATCACGGACCCAGGTTAGACATCCAGCACGACCAGAGTGGTATTTCAACGACGACTCCACCCGAACTAGCGTCCGGGCTTCACAGTCTCCCACCTATCCTACACAAGCCGAACCGAACACCAATATCAAGCTGTAGTAAAGGTCCCGGGGTCTTTCCGTCCTGCTGCGCGAAACGAGCATCTTTACTCGTAGTGCAATTTCACCGGGCCTATGGTTGAGACAGTCGAGAAGTCGTTACGCCATTCGTGCAGGTCGGAACTTACCCGACAAGGAATTTCGCTACCTTAGGATGGTTATAGTTACCACCGCCGTTTACTGGCGCTTAAGTTCTCAGCTTCGCCATGACGAATCATGACTAACCGGTCCCCTTAACGTTCCAGCACCGGGCAGGCGTCAGTCCGTATACATCGCCTTACGGCTTCGCACGGACCTGTGTTTTTAGTAAACAGTCGCTTCTCGCTGGTCTCTGCGGCCACCACCAGCTCACACCGCAAGGGCGATCACCAGCAATGGCCCCCCTTCTCCCGAAGTTACGGGGGCATTTTGCCGAGTTCCTTAACCATAGTTCACCCGAACGCCTCGGTATTCTCTACCTGACCACCTGAGTCGGTTTAGGGTACGGGCCGCCATGAAACTCGCTAGAGGCTTTTCTCGACAGCATAGGATCATCCACTTCACCACAATCGGCTCGGCATCAGGTCTCACCCTTACACGGAGGACGGATTTACCTACCCTCCGGGCTACACCCTTACCCCGGGACAACCACCGCCCGGGCTGGACTACCTTCCTGCGTCACCCCATCACTCACCTACTACCCCCTTGGATCGTCGGCTCCACCACTCCGACCTCGTCCGAAGACTCAGCCGGCGGCTTCACGGACTTAGCATCAGAAGGTTCAGCGCTGGCGCTTCAAAGCGGGTACCGGAATATCAACCGGTTGTCCATCGACTACGCCTGTCGGCCTCGCCTTAGGTCCCGACTTACCCTGGGCAGATCAGCTTGACCCAGGAACCCTTAGTCAATCGGCGCACACGTTTCCCACGTGTGTATCGCTACTCATGCCTGCATTCTCACTCGTGAACCGTCCACCACTGCCTTCCGGCGCGGCTTCACCCGGCACACGACGCTCCCCTACCCATCAGCACCCCCGTTAGGGGTATATGTGCCAATGACACGACTTCGGCGGTACGCTTGAGCCCCGCTACATTGTCGGCGCGGAATCACTTGACCAGTGAGCTATTACGCACTCTTTCAAGGATGGCTGCTTCTAAGCCAACCTCCTGGTTGTCTCTGCGACTCCACATCCTTTCCCACTTAGCGTACGCTTAGGGGCCTTAGTCGATGCTCTGGGCTGTTTCCCTCTCGACCATGGAGCTTATCCCCCACAGTCTCACTGCCGCGCTCTCACTTACCGGCATTCGGAGTTTGGCTAAGGTCAGTAACCCGGTAGGGCCCATCGCCTATCCAGTGCTCTACCTCCGGCAAGAAACACACGACGCTGCACCTAAATGCATTTCGGGGAGAACCAGCTATCACGGAGTTTGATTGGCCTTTCACCCCTAACCACAGGTCATCCCCCAGGTTTTCAACCCTGGTGGGTTCGGTCCTCCACACGGTCTTACCCGCGCTTCAACCTGCCCATGGCTAGATCACTCCGCTTCGGGTCTTGAGCGCGCTACTGAATCGCCCTATTCGGACTCGCTTTCGCTACGGCTTCCCCACACGGGTTAACCTCGCAACACACCGCAAACTCGCAGGCTCATTCTTCAAAAGGCACGCAGTCACGACGCACCGGACAAGTCCGATGCGCGACGCTCCCACGGCTTGTAGGCACACGGTTTCAGGTACTATTTCACTCCGCTCCCGCGGTACTTTTCACCATTCCCTCACGGTACTATCCGCTATCGGTCACCAGGGAATATTTAGGCTTAGCGGGTGGTCCCGCCAGATTCACACGGGATTTCTCGGGCCCCGTGCTACTTGGGTGTCGCACAAGCAAGTTGCTGACATTTCGGCTACGGGGGTCTTACCCTCTACGCCGGGCCTTTCGCATGCCCTTCGCCTACACCAACAATTTCTGACTCGCCCGATGGCCGGCAGACCATCGAAGTACGATCCCACAACCCCGTAAGCGCAACCCCTGCCGGGTATCACACGCCTACGGTTTGGCCTCATCCGGTTTCGCTCGCCACTACTCCCGGAATCACGGTTGTTTTCTCTTCCTGCGGGTACTGAGATGTTTCACTTCCCCGCGTTCCCTCCACATACCCTATGTGTTCAGGTATGGGTGACAGCCCATGACGACTGCCGGGTTTCCCCATTCGGACACCCCCGGATCAAAGCTCGGTTGACAGCTCCCCGGGGCCTATCGCGGCCTCCCACGTCCTTCATCGGTTCCTGGTACCAAGGCATCCACCGTGCGCCCTTAAAAACTTGGCCACAGATGCTCGCGTCCACTGTGCAGTTCTCAAACAACGACCAGCCACCCGCCACCCCACCCCACACGGAATGAGTACACCGGGACCGGCACCAAAGGACACAAGCTTCACAGCCCGTACCCTCAGACACCCAACAGCGCGCCCGGCACACCCCGACCCCCACCGCGTTCCACACTCCGAAGAGCAGTACTAGCAGCAGCAACCGTGATGCGCCGAATAGTCAACGTTCCACCCATGAGCAACCAGCACCGGACACTCGCCGGTGTTCTGGCCTCTGGACCACCAGGAGTTAACCCCTGCCGGCCGAGAAGTGCTCCTTAGAAAGGAGGTGATCCAGCCGCACCTTCCGGTACGGCTACCTTGTTACGACTTCGTCCCAATCGCCAGTCCCACCTTCGACGATTCCCTCCCTTACGGGTTGGGCCACCGGCTTCGGGTGTTACCGACTTTCGTGACGTGACGGGCGGTGTGTACAAGGCCCGGGAACGTATTCACCGCAGCAATGCTGATCTGCGATTACTAGCGACTCCGACTTCATGGGGTCGAGTTGCAGACCCCAATCCGAACTGAGACCGGCTTTTTGAGATTCGCTCCACCTCGCGGTATCGCAGCTCATTGTACCGGCCATTGTAGCACGTGTGCAGCCCAAGACATAAGGGGCATGATGACTTGACGTCGTCCCCACCTTCCTCCGAGTTGACCCCGGCAGTCTCCTGTGAGTCCCCATCACCCCGAAAGGCATGCTGGCAACACAGAACAAGGGTTGCGCTCGTTGCGGGACTTAACCCAACATCTCACGACACGAGCTGACGACAGCCATGCACCACCTGTACACCGACCACAAGGGGGGCCGTATCTCTACGGCTTTCCGGTGTATGTCAAGCCTTGGTAAGGTTCTTCGCGTTGCGTCGAATTAAGCCACATGCTCCGCCGCTTGTGCGGGCCCCCGTCAATTCCTTTGAGTTTTAGCCTTGCGGCCGTACTCCCCAGGCGGGGAACTTAATGCGTTAGCTGCGGCACGGACGACGTGGAATGTCGCCCACACCTAGTTCCCAACGTTTACGGCGTGGACTACCAGGGTATCTAATCCTGTTCGCTCCCCACGCTTTCGCTCCTCAGCGTCAGTATCGGCCCAGAGATCCGCCTTCGCCACCGGTGTTCCTCCTGATATCTGCGCATTTCACCGCTACACCAGGAATTCCGATCTCCCCTACCGAACTCTAGCCTGCCCGTATCGAATGCAGACCCGGGGTTAAGCCCCGGGCTTTCACATCCGACGTGACAAGCCGCCTACGAGCTCTTTACGCCCAATAATTCCGGACAACGCTCGCACCCTACGTATTACCGCGGCTGCTGGCACGTAGTTAGCCGGTGCTTCTTCTGCAGGTACCGTCACTTGCGCTTCTTCCCTGCTGAAAGAGGTTTACAACCCGAAGGCCGTCATCCCTCACGCGGCGTCGCTGCATCAGGCTTCCGCCCATTGTGCAATATTCCCCACTGCTGCCTCCCGTAGGAGTCTGGGCCGTGTCTCAGTCCCAGTGTGGCCGGTCGCCCTCTCAGGCCGGCTACCCGTCGTCGCCTTGGTAGGCCATCACCCCACCAACAAGCTGATAGGCCGCGGGCTCATCCTGCACCGCCGGAGCTTTCCACCACCATCGGATGCCCGAGATGGTCGTATCCGGTATTAGACCCCGTTTCCAGGGCTTGTCCCAGAGTGCAGGGCAGATTGCCCACGTGTTACTCACCCGTTCGCCACTAATCCCCTCCGAAGAGGTTCATCGTTCGACTTGCATGTGTTAAGCACGCCGCCAGCGTTCGTCCTGAGCCAGGATCAAACTCTCCGTGAATGCTTCACGCAAGAGCGGCGCAGCCCGGAGGAATAATCCAGGCTGCGCACAGCGTCCTCGCTGTAAGATTGCCTCCCGACCGCCACCGAAACGGTGGCACGGGAGGGCTTTTTCAAAGGAACCTCATCCCGGCAGCAAACAAAGAGTTGCCGCCCGGACGGGGTATCAACATATCTGGCGTTGACTTTTGGCACGCTGTTGAGTTCTCAAGGAACGGACGCTTCCTTCGGCCCCGTCTCCGGGCCCTCCGGGCGCTTCCCTTCGGTGTTTCCAACCCTACCAGACACTTTCCGAACCGATTTCCCGATCCGAATTCCGTTTCCGGTCCCCGTTGGAGAGGGTTTCCACTGCGCCTTCCGGCGCGGCCCCTACGTTAGCGGATTTCCCGGCCGGCTCATAATCGAGCCTTTCGGTATCGAATTCCGGCATGCCGGAACCAATCCCCGATCGGAGAGACCCTGCTTCAGTGGGTGCCGCCGGACGCGGCGGGAAGTGGCCGCCGGGGACCACGTGCGGCCCCGACAACTCGAAGGACACTACACGACACGCCGATGGTCATCAAATCGGCTCCCGCAGGTCCCCGGCGGACTGAAGCCATGGCCCGGTCAGCCCTGGCCGGAGGCCAGCTCGCGGCTGCGGTCGCGTGCCGCTTCCAGGGCCGCGATGAGCGCTGCCCGGACACCGTGGCTTTCAAGCTCCCGGATGGCGCTGATCGTGGTTCCGGCGGGCGAGGTGACGGCCTCCCGCAGCTTGACCGGGTGCTCCCCGCTGTCGCGCAGCATGACGGCGGCGCCGATGGCGGCCTGGACGATCAGGTCGTGCGCCTTGTCGCGGGGCAGGCCCAGGAGGATCCCGGCGTCCGTCATGGCCTCGACCAGGAAGTAGAAGTACGCGGGCCCGGAGCCGGAGAGGGCGGTGGCGGCGTCCTGCTGGGCCTCGGGGACGCGGAGGGTCTTGCCGACGCCGTTGAAGATCTCCTCGGTGTGCGCGAGGTGTTCCTCCGTGGCGTGGCTGCCGGCCGAGATGACGGACATGGCCTCGTCCACCAGGGCCGGGGTGTTGGTCATGACCCGGACGACCGGGGTGCCGGGGGCGAGCCGTTCCTCGAAGAGGGCGGTGGGGATGCCGGCCGCACCGCTGACGACCAGCCGGTCGGCGGGGACGTGCGGGGCGAGCTCGTCCAGGAGGCGGCCCATGTCCTGCGGCTTCACCGTGAGAATCAGGGTGTCGGCGGTCTTGGCGGCCTCCGCGTTCGAGACAGCCTCCACTCCGTACCGCTCACGCAGTTCCGCGGCGCGCTCCGGGCGCCGGGCGGTCACCAGCAGGTCCTTCTTCGGCCAGCCGGCGCGGATCATGCCGCTCAGGAGCGCTTCGCCGATCTTGCCGGTGCCGAGCACGGCCACTTTCTGGGTCATGGTGCGGGTTCACCCCATCCGGTGCGATGACATGCCGGTGGTGACATGCAGGTGGTGACAAGGAGGTAAGGGCTGCCTCTGGCTGCCTTTGTTCTGCGCGGGCCATCCTCGCACCGGAGCGGGATCGGGGTGTGGCGTGTCCGAGTGGCGGGCAGGGCGGGTCGTCGTCGCCCTGCCCCGCCCTGCTCCGGCCCGCCCTCCCCCCCCGCCGGGAGCGGTCCCCGGGCCCTGCGGCCGCTCAGGCCGTGCGGCGGCGGAGAGTTGCCGCGCCGAGGCCGAGGACGAGCAGGGCACTGCCGGCGACGATGCCGACGTCGCGGAAGAAGTCGCCCGTGACGTCCGGGTGCCGGAGCACCTCGTTCATGGCGTCCACGGCGTAGGACATCGGCAGGACGTTCGAGATGGCTTCCAGGACCGGCTGCATGGAGTCGCGGGGCGCGAGGAGTCCGCAGAGCAGCAGTTGGGGGAAGATGATCGCCGGCATGAACTGGACGGCCTGGAACTCGGAGGCCGCGAAGGCGGAGACGAACAGCCCGAGCGCCGTGCCGAGGAGCGCGTCGAGCAGGGCGACGACCAGCAGCAGCCACGGGGATCCGGTGATGTCCAGGTCGAGGCCCCAGATGGCGAGGGCCGTGGCGAGGCCGGCCTGGACGATGGCGAGCAGCCCGAAGGCGAGGGCGTAGCCGACGATCAGGTCCGCCTTGCCGAGCGGCATGGAGAGCAGCCGCTCCAGCGTGCCGGAGGTGCGTTCGCGGAGCGTGGCGATGGACGTCACCAGGAACATCGTGATCATCGGGAAGATGCCGAGGAGTGAGGCGCCGATGTTGTCGAAGGTGCCCGGGCTGTCGTCGTAGACCCAGTAGAGCAGGGAGAGCAGGACCAGGGGGACGACCAGCATCAGGGCGACGGTGCGCGGGTCGTGCCGGAGCTGGCGGAGCACGCGCCGGGTGGTGGCGAGGGTGCGGGAGAGGTTCACTGCGCTGTTCCTCCGGCGTCCGGGGTGCGGTGGGGTGCGGGGTCGTTCCCGGGCTCGTTGCCGCGGGCGGCCGGGCGGGCCGCCGGGTTGCCCGGGTTCCCGTCCCCGGTCCCCTTCTCGTTGCGGGGCCCCTTCGCGGTGTTCCGCTCGGCTTCCTTCTCGGCTTCCCTCTCGGCGTCGACCAGGCGCAGGAAGGCGTCCTCGACGGTCGCGGAGCCGGTGCGGCGGCGGAGTTCCTCCGGGGTGTCGTCGGCCAGGACGCGGCCGGCGCGCATGAGGAGGAGACGGCGGCAGCGCTCGGCCTCGTCCATGACGTGCGAGGAGACGAGGAGCGTCGTGCCGCGCTCGTCGGCGAGGCGGTGGAAGAGGTTCCAGAGGTCCCGGCGGAGTACGGGGTCGAGTCCGACGGTGGGCTCGTCGAGGACCAGGAGTTCCGGGGAGCCGAGCAGGGCGATCGCGAGGGAGACGCGGGAGCGCTGGCCGCCGGAGAGGTTGCCGGTGAGCTGCTCGGCGTGGTCCTCCAGGTCCACCTCGGCCAGGGCGCGGGCCACTTGGTCCGCGCGTTCGGCGCGGGAGAGGGCCGGGTCGAGCACGGAGGCGTAGTAGTCGAGGTTCTGGCGGGCGGAGAGGTCGTCGTAGATGGACGGCGCCTGGGTGACGTAGCCGACGCGGGAGCGCAGGGGCGCGGTGCCGGCCGGGCTGCCGAGGACGTCGAGGGTGCCGGAGACCCTGGCCTGAGTGCCGGCGATGGCCCGCATCAGGGTGGATTTGCCGCACCCGCTGGGGCCGAGGAGGCCGGTGACCTGGCCGTGGTGGAGGTCGAAGTCGAGGGAGTCGAGGACGGTGCGCCCGCCGCGGACCACGCGGAGGCCGCGGGCCCGGACAGCGGGCTCCCCGGAGTTATTCATCATGTGTTGAATAATGCTCCCGGAGCCCGGCGCGGTCAAGGAAGGGGATCGCGCGCTGGGGGCGTGCGGGAGGCGGGCGGTGGAGGCGGGCGGGGCCCGCCGGTCCGGACGGGCGCACGGGTGCCCGGGGCCTGTCCGGCTTGGCGGACCCCGGCGTTCTCGACGTGCCCGGGGGGCTGGGGCGGCGTCAGCCGGAGCCCGGCAGGAGCCGCAGTGCGGCCGGGTGGCGGGCGGCCAGGCTCAGGGCGTGCACCGTCGAGCGCACCACTTGTTCCTTCAGCAGGGCCGCCGGGCGGCCGGTGAGGGCACGTTCGCGCGGGCTGTCGTCCCGGTGCACGGACTGGATCAGGCCGTCGTCGCGCCCGAGGCTGACGCACTGGATCGCGTAGCGGAAGCTCAGCGGACGCTGCTCCCGGCCGCGCAGTTCGGCGGTGATGGCGCCCGCCGCGTGCAGGCCCGTGGGGACGGCGGTCGCACAGGCCATGCGGAGCGGCCCGGAGCCGGGGGTGGACGCGGCCGCGGCGTCGCCGACGGCGTAGATCTCCGGGTGGGAGAGGGAGCGCAGAGTCGGGTCGACGCGGATCCGGCCGGCGGAGTCGAGATCCAGCCCGGCCCGCTCGGCGATCTCCGTACGGGGCGTCATGGAGGTCGCCCAGAAGACGGCGTCGGCGTCGACCTCGTCGGCCGTGCCCACCCGGTGGCCCTCCTCGACGCGGACCCCGTGGTCGCGGAGGAAGGCCCGGACGTGCGCGCGGCCCTTGCGGGAGAGTCCGGCACCGGGTTCGCCGGCGGTGAGGAGCCGGATCTCCCAGTCGGGGCGGCTCTCGGCGAGTTCGGCGGCCGTCTCGATGCCGGTGAGCCCACCGCCGACGACGGTGAGCGTGCCGCGGCCGTCGTCGAGCCGCTTCCGGAGTTCGGCGGCCGTCTCGGCGGTGTACGCACGGTCGCCGGTGCCGAGGGCACCGCCTCGGGTGTCGGTGCGGCTGCCGAGGGCGTAGACGAGCCGGTCGTACGGGAGGGCGCGTCCGTCGTCCGTGTGGACCAGCCGGTTCCCGGTGTCGAGGGCGGTGGCGCGGGAGGCCACGTGTGCGATGCCGGGGCGGCGGCGGAGGAAGCGGCTGAGCGGGTGGGTCACCTCCGTTCCAGCGGCGGCCAGTTGGTGGAGGCGTACCCGTTCGGTGAAGTGGTCGGCGGGATCGACCAGGGTGACCTTGTGGTGCGGCGCCAGGCGCAGGGCGGCCAGCAGGCCGGCGTAGCCGGCGCCGATGACGACGATGCGGTGGTCCGCCGGGCGGCCGCCCGGACGGCCATCCGGACGGCCGGGATCCAGGGCCGGGCCAGCGGTGGTCTCGTGGTCGCCCGGCCGGGCCGGGTGCTGCTGCGGCATGGGGTCTCGTCTCCCTCGGGTGTACGGGCCCGGGCCTGGCGGGGCCGGGTCCTGGGCGGGGGCCGGAGCCTGTGGTGGTCCGGTTCTTCCTCACGTTCACCGGGGAGACGACGTGGGAGGCCGGAGTGTGACACGGACGAGGGCCGGTGGTTCGGCGGACGCGGGACAGGCGGAGTTGCGGCAGCAGGGGAGGTCGGGGCGCCAGGACGGCTCCGCGGGCGGGAGGCGGGGCGGCGAGCTGCCGGTTCCGCGCTTCCGGGCCCGCCCGCCGTCCGCCCGTCCGCCCGGACGGACGGACGCCCGGACGGCAGGAGCGGGACCGGCGGAACGCACGGGCGGGACGGGACGGACGGGCAGGACGGACCAGCCCGGTGGGCCCCGCGCCGGGGCACACGGCCTCGCCACAGGCAGACGGAAGGATGACCGGGCAGCCGACCGGTCAACGTCAACCCCGTTCACGCGGGCGGGCGTTCAGCCGCCCAGGCCGAGGTGGCGCAGCTTGTCGGGGTTGACGACGATGTCGATCTCGGTGATGAGGCCGCGGTGCACCGTGAACGCGACGACCGCGGACTGTCCGCTGCCGGGGTCGCTGAGCACCAGTCCGGGTGCGCCGTTGACCTCCCGTACCTCCGCCGTCACCCTGCCCGGTGCCCAGCGGCGGAGCAGTCCCTCGACCATGCGGGCCACCTTGTCCCGGCCGTGCACCGGATGGCGCGCCGCCGACACCTTGCCGCCGCCGTCCGCCCGCCACACGGCGTCGGGGTCGAGAACCTTCATGAGCGCGTCGAGGTCCCGGCCCGTGGCGGCGGCGAGGAAGGCGTCCACGGCCCGCCGGTGTTCGTCGCGGTCGACGGAGCGGCGCGGGCTCTCGGCGCGGACCCGCCGGCGGGCACGCGAGGCCAACTGCCGTACGGAGACGGGGGTGCGGCCGACGATCTCGGCGATCTCGGTGAACGGTACGGCGAACACGTCGTGCAGGACGAAGGCGGTCCGCTCGGCCGGAGTCAGCCGTTCCAGCACCGCGAGCAGCGCCATGCCGACGGATTCGTCGAGGGTGACCCGGTCCTCGGGGAGGGCGGCGCCTCCGTCCCTGCCGAGGACGGGTTCGGGCAGCCAGGAGCCGACGTAGGTCTCGCGGCGCGAGCGGGCGGAGCCGAGCTGGTCGTAGCAGATTCGGCTGACGACGGTGGTGAGATACGCGCGGGGCTCGGACGCCCCGCCGTCGGGCAGGGCCTGCCAGCGCAGCCATGCCTCCTGTACGGCGTCGTCGGCGTCCGCGACGGAGCCGGTGATGCGGTAGGCGACGCCCCAGAGACGTCCGCGGTGCTCCTCGAATTCGCTCAGCCGTGCCACTGGGCCTCCCTTTCCCCTCGCCGGTCGTCCGGCACCGGGCGTCCCTCACCGGTCGCCGAACGCCTGTCGTCGGCGCGGGCGCCCTGCGATCCGGTCCGCTCGGAAGGGGGACGGAGTGGCCGGCCGGAGTGTGACACGGCGGCCGGTGACGTGCGGCACACAGGCGTCGGGGGTGACGGCGCCGGGATGACCGGGCGGGGCGCGGCGGTGCCGCGGCGCGAGCCCCGGCTCCGGGCGTCCCGTCCGGCGGCCCGGGGTCAGCCGCGCCGCTTGCCCTGGCGCTTGCGGGCGGCCGGGTTGCCGGTGCGGGTCGCGCGCCGCCGCTCGTACAGCTCGCGGGCGCGCTCGTACTCCGCGCGGCGCCGCTTCTCGCCCGGGGCCTCGATCAGGCTGCGGCAGAACCAGGCGAGGAGGACGCCGATGAAGCCGATGGCCTTGATGTTCCGCATGGAACTCTCGACGGTGGGGTCGGCGTCCGCGCCGGGGCCCGCGGTGAACCCCTTCCAGGTGTGCCGGAAGGCGAGGGCGGCGGAGATCGCGAAGATCACCACGATGATCCAGCTGAGGGTGGAGCCGACGTCGGCGATGAGGAGGCCCTCGAAGCCGAGTTTCAGCAGGAACGTGCCCACGGCGGCGGCCAGCAGGGAGCCCGCGGCGAGACCCGCGCGCCGGAGGGCGTACCGGCCGTCGTGGTCGACCCAGGTGGTGCCGAAGAACCGGATGGGCTCGGGCCGGGGGGCCTGGGAGCCCGGGGGCTGCCGCGTGTCGCTCATGCGGCCGATTATGGCCCGTCCCGGCCGGATCGGTCCCGGCCGGGACGGTGTGACGTACGCCTGTGCCCCTGCCCCTGCCTCCTGGTCGCCGTCGTCACGGGGCGGGACGGGCACGGCCCCTGGGTGCGGTCAGCCGCCGAGCAGGCCGACGTCGCGGACGGCGCCCTTGTCCGCGCTGGTCGCCATCGCCGCGTACGCGCGCAGGGCCTGGGAGACCTTCCGCTCGCGGTTCTCGGGGGCGTACCGGCCGCCGAGTGCCTCGCGGCGGGCGGCCAGTTCCTCGTCGGCGACCTTGAGTTCGATGCTGCGGGCGGGGATGTCGATCCGGATGGGGTCGCCGTCCCGGACGAGGGCGATGGTCCCGCCGGACGCGGCCTCCGGGGAGGCGTGGCCGATGGAGAGGCCGGAGGTGCCGCCGGAGAAGCGGCCGTCGGTGATCAGCGCGCAGGCCTTGCCGAGGCCGCGGCCCTTGAGGAAGGAGGTCGGGTAGAGCATCTCCTGCATGCCCGGTCCGCCCTTGGGGCCCTCGTAGCGGATGACGACGACGTCGCCCTCCTTGATCTGCTTGGTGAGGATCTTGTCGACGGCCTCCTCCTGCGATTCGCAGACGACGGCCGGGCCCTCGAAGGTCCAGATGGACTCGTCGACGCCGGCGGTCTTCACGACGCAGCCGTCCTCGGCGAGGTTGCCGTAGAGGATCGCGAGGCCGCCCTCGGTGGAGTAGGCGTGTTCGACGTCGCGGATGCAGCCGCCGGCGGCGTCGGTGTCGAGGGTGTCCCAGCGCTCGGACTGCGAGAAGGCGGTCGCGGAGCGGACGCAGCCGGGTGCGGCGTGGAAGAGCTCGACGGCCTCGGCGGACGGGGAGCCGCCGCGCACGTCCCACTGCTTGAGCCAGTCGGCGAGGGAGGGGCTGTGGACGGTGTGGACGTCCTCGTTGAGAAGGCCGGCCCGGTACAGCTCGCCGAGGATGGCGGGGATGCCGCCGGCCCGGTGGACGTCCTCCATGTAGTAGACGCCGCCGGGGGCGACGTTGGGCGCGACCTTGGCCAGGCAGGGCAGGCGGCGGGAGAGCTCGTCGATGTCCTTCATGTCGAAGGCGAGCTCGGCCTCCTGGGCGGCGGCGAGGAGGTGGAGGATCGTGTTGGTCGAGCCGCCCATGGCGATGTCGAGGGCCATGGCGTTCTCGAAGGCCGCGCGGGAGGCGATGGCGCGGGGCAGGACGGTCGCGTCGTCCTGCTCGTAGTGGCGCTTGGTGATCTCGACGACCGTGCGGCCGGCGTTCTCGTACAGCGCCCTGCGGGCGGTGTGGGTGGCCAGCACCGAGCCGTTGCCCGGGAGGGAGAGGCCGATCGCCTCGGTCAGGCAGTTCATGGAGTTGGCCGTGAACATGCCGGAGCAGGATCCGCAGGTGGGACAGGCGTTGTCCTCGATGCGGGCGATGTCCTCGTCGGAGACCTGGTCGTTGACGGCCTCGGAGATCGCGGAGATCAGGTCGAGCTTGCGGACCGTGCCGTCGACGAGGGTCGCGCGGCCGGACTCCATGGGGCCGCCGGAGACGAAGACGGTGGGGATGTTGAGGCGCAGCGCGGCCATCAGCATCCCGGGCGTGATCTTGTCGCAGTTGGAGATGCAGATCAGCGCGTCGGCGCAGTGCGCCTCGGTCATGTACTCGACGGAGTCGGCGATCAGGTCGCGGGAGGGGAGGGAGTAGAGCATTCCGCCGTGGCCCATGGCGATGCCGTCGTCGACCGCGATGGTGTTGAACTCGCGGGCGATGCCGCCCGCCGCGTGGATCGCCTCGCTGACGATCCGGCCGACGGGCTGGAGGTGGGTGTGCCCGGGCACGAACTCGGTGAAGCTGTTGGCCACCGCGATGATCGGCTTGCCGAAGTCCTCGCGCGCTACGCCGGAGGCCTGCATGAGGGCTCGGGCGCCCGCCATGTTGCGGCCGTGGGTGACAGTGCGGGACCTCAGCTCTGGCACGGTGGTCACTCCCTTGGATTCTCGCGGTACTGCTCGGGACCACCGGCGGTCGCCAGAGGTCCGGGGATCCTACGAGCCTACGCCTCGACGCCACGATCCGGACGGTTCGTCCGGAATCCGAGACGGATTTTCCCGGTTCGCGCACGGGCGTCCGGCGGGGACCCGGCGAAGCCGCGCGGGATCCGGCGGTCCGTCCGGAGCGGGGTCCGGACGGCGGCCCGCGTCCGGCTCCCCGGCCCTTTCACGGCCCGGTGAGGTGGCGCTGGATCACCGGGGCGACGGCCGCGACGATGTCCTCGATGTCCGCGCTCGCCATCGGCTCGACCTTGACGACGTAGCGCAGCATCACGATGCCGAGCAGTTGCGACACCGCCAGCTCGACCCGGAATCTCGCGTCCGGTACGTCCAGCTCCCCCGCCACCCGTCCCAGAAGCCTGCGCAGGACGAAGCCGCGCAGCAGGGCGGCCGCCGTCTCGTTGGTGACGGCCGAGCGGACCACGGCCAGCAGCGGGGCGCGGGTGACGGGGTTCTCCCAGATGGCGACGAAGTGGCGAGCCAGGCGCTCACCGGCGCCGGCCGGGTCCTGCGCGATCAGATCGGGCAGGTCGAGAGCCGGTTCGAAGGACTGCTCGATGGCGGTCTCAAACACCTGTTCCTTGGTGCCGAAGTAGTGGTGCACCAGGGCGGCGTCCACCCCCGCCTTCTTCGCGATGCCGCGGATGGACGTCTTGTCGTACCCGCGGTCGGCGAACTCGGCCCGGGCGGCCTGCAGGATGCGGTCGCGGGCGCCGGGCCCCGAGCCGCCGTCGCGCGCGGAGGGCCGGCCGCGGCCGCGGCGGGGTGCGGGCGTGGCGGCGGAACCGGGGCCGGGTTCCGGGGTGGCCGGGTCCGTCACGGCCGGGGCGTCCCGGGGGTCCTGGGCGCGCCGGGCACCCGGAAGGCCGTCGCCAGGTGCTGCCGGGTGAAGGCCAGGGCCTCGGCGAGATCGGCCTCGCGCTCGGCGCCGGACATGGCGCGGCGGGTGTTGACCTCGACGACCACATGGCCGTCGAACCCGCTGGTGGCGAGTTTCTCCAGCAGCTCGGCACAGGGCTGGGTGCCGCGGCCGGGCACCAGGTGCTCGTCCTTGCCGGAGCCGCTGCCGTCGGCCAGATGGACATGGGCCAGCCGGTCCCCCATCCGCCCGACCATGTCGAGGGCGTCGTTGCGGGCGGTGGCGGTGTGGGAGAGATCGACGGTGAAGTGGCGGTAGTCGTCGTTGGTGACGTCCCAGTCGGGGGCGTAGGCGAGCATCTCGCGGTCGCGGTAGCGCCAGGGGTACATGTTCTCGACGGCGAACCGGACGTCCGTCTCGTCCGCCATCCGCCAGATGCCCTCCACGAAGTCGCGGGCGTAGTTGCGCTGCCACCGGAACGGCGGGTGGACCACGACGGCCGACGCGCCGAGCTTCTCGGCGGCGGCCCGGGCCCGCTCCAGCTTCGTCCACGGATCGGTGGACCACACCCGCTGGGTGATCAGCAGGCAGGGCGCGTGCACCGCGAGGATCGGGACACCGTGGTAGTCGGAGAGTCTGCGCAGCGACTCGATGTCCTGGCTGACCGGATCCGTCCAGACCATGACCTCGACGCCGTCGTAACCCAGGCGTCCGGCGATCTCGAAGGCCGTCGCCGTCGACTCCGGGTACACGGAGGCGGTGGACAGGGCGACCTTCACTTCCGGGGTGCGCACCACTGGTTGAGCCACGGGAAACAGCGTACGGCGTGTGCGATCGGCCCGAAGGGGCCACCGGAGCGTGTGCGCCCGGGCGGCGGATGCCCCGGGTCCGCTTCCGGGAGGCGCGGCGCCGGGCGACAGGGGCGGTGAGCGGCCCGTACGGGTGTTCCCCCGGCGGGGCGGCCGCGGCGGTGCGGTGTTCGTCACACCGGGCGGGTGGCCCGCGGCCCGCGGGACCGGTGCCGCGTCCGGCGGGCGGCCGGGTCACTCCGGCAGATGGTCCAGGCGCCGCAGGATGACGCCCTCGCGCAGCGCCCAGGGGCAGATCTCCAGCTCGTCCACGCCGAACAGGTCCATCGCCGCCTCCGCGACCAGGGCGCCGGCGAGCAGCTGCGGTGCCCGTCCCGCCGAGACGCCGGGCAGCTCCGCGCGCCGCTCCGCCGTCATCGTCGCCAGCTTCGGCACCCACTCCTCCAGCGCCGCGCGGCTCAGCAGGCGCTGCACATGGACGCCCTCGGCCGAGCGCGCCGCGCCCGCGATCCGCGCGAGCTGCTTGAAGGTCTTGGAGGTGGCGACCACGTGGTCCGGCGTGCCCAGGCGGCTGAACTCGCCGACGATCCGGGCGATTTCCGCCCGCACATGGCGGCGGAGCGCCCGCACGTCCTCCGGCTCGGGCGGGTCCCCGGGCAGCCGGGCGGCGGTGAGCCGGCCCGCGCCGAGCGGCAGCGACACCGCCTTGTCCGGTTCCTCGTCGACGCCGTACGCGACCTCCAGGGAGCCGCCGCCGATGTCGAGCACCAGCAGCCTCCCCGCCGACCAGCCGAACCAGCGGCGGGCCGCGAGGAATGTGAGCTTGGCCTCTTCCTCGCCCGACAGCACGGTCAGCCGCACGCCCGTCTCGCCGGCCACCCGGGCCAGCACGTCGTCCGCGTTGGGCGCCTCGCGGACGGCGGAGGTGGCGAACGGCAGTACCTCCTCCACCCCCTTGTCCTCGGCGGCCTGCAGCGCCTCGCCGACCACCGCGACCAGCCGGTCGACGCCCGCGTCGCCTATCGCGCTGCGTTCGTCCAGCAGTTCGGCAAGCCGCAGTTCCGCCTTGTGGGAATGGGCGGGAAGCGGGCGGGCACCGGGGTGTGCGTCCACGACCAGCAGATGC
Source organism: Streptomyces sp. MNU89 (assembly GCF_020982505.1). NCBI lineage: Bacteria > Bacillati > Actinomycetota > Actinomycetes > Kitasatosporales > Streptomycetaceae > Streptomyces > Streptomyces sp. MNU89. The sequence goes on from NZ_JAJKLL010000001.1 coordinate 3,270,187, forward strand.
ACCGTGTTCGATCCCACGTCGAGGACACCGAGTCTCATAGCGTGCACATTCTCATATGGCTCACGGCAACGCGGCAGGTGAGCGGCCCGTACGGGATCCGTCCGCCTACGCTGAAGAGGTGTCGAAGACGAAGAGGGTGAAGCCGGACCGGGGCAAACCGGCCCGGGTCCCGAAGAAGCCGCCGCGGTCCGCTCCCGCCGACGAGCAGGGGCTGGACTTCCCCCGGGCGTGGGTCGAGTTCACCGACCCGGAGGACCCCGAGCAGGTCTTCCGCTGCGATCTGACCTGGCTCACCTCCCGCTGGTCGTGCATCTTCGGGAGCGGCTGCCAGGGCATCGAGGCCGGACGCGCGAGCGACGGCTGCTGCACCCTGGGCGCGCACTTCTCCGACGAGGACGACGAGCGGCGCGTCGCCGGGCACATGGCGCGGCTCACACCCGAGACCTGGCAGCACCACGCCGAGGGCACCGGCCCGCGCGGCTGGACCGAACGCGACGAGGACGGCGCCCGCAAGACCCGCCGCTTCGGCGGCGCCTGCATCTTCCACAACGGCCCGGACTTCCCCGGCGGCCACGGCTGCGCCCTGCACCGGCTCGCGCTGCGCGAGGGCCATGAGCCGCTGGAGACCAAGCCGGACGTGTGCTGGCAGCTGCCGATCCGGCGGACGTACGAGTGGATCGACCGCCCGGACGACACCAGATTCCTGCAGGTGTCGATCGGCGAGTACGACCGCCGGGGCTGGGGCCCGGGCGGCCACGACCTGCACTGGTGGTGCACCTCGGCGACCAGCGCGCACGGCGCGGGGGAACCGGTCTACGTCTCGTACCGGCCCGAACTGACGGAGCTCATGGGCAAGGCGGCCTACGAGCGGCTGGCCGGGCTCTGCGCGGAACGGCTGGCGGCGGAGCTGCCGGTCGCGCCGCACCCGGCGGACCGATAGGCACCGGCGGATCTCCCGGCTCCGACGGGGCCGTCACCCCGGTGCGGGCGCCACGGCCACCGGTACGGCCCGGCCGGCGGCGCACACGACCTGTACGGCCTCCTACGACTACGGCCTCCTACGGCCCTCGGCCCCGCAGGGCGTCCGACTCGCGGGCGGCAGCGGAGCGGCGGCGCGCCGCCGCCTCACTCGGCCGCGTCCCCGGCCTCTCCGGCGTCCCCGGAGTCCGGCGGCTCGCTCGACGGCTCCTGCGCCGGGGGTGACGGAGCGGGCTCCGGCTCCGGGTCCGGGTCCGCCGGTGCGGTCGGCGGCGGTTCCACCGGGTCCTCCGGCGAGGGGGCGCCGCGGCCCGTCACGGTGACCACCGTGCCGGACGGCCCGATCGTCACCCGGCCCGTCCACGCGCCGCCGGGCTGCCGCGCCCGGTCCACCGTCACGGTGACCGTCACCGAGCGTCCGGGGCGGAGCGTGCCCCCGGTGTCGCTGAGCCGCAGCCAGGGCGCGCCGGTGCGCGCCGACCAGTCGACCGGTGCGCCGCCCGAGGCGGTCAGGGTGATGAGGGTGGATCCTCCGCCGCTCCGGCTGGCGACCGTCAGCCCGGCCCCGTCCCGGCCGTCGCCGCCGGAGCCGTCCTCCTCCGAGCCGGACCGGCCGTCCTCGCGGGCCGCGTCGTCGTTGCCGCCCCTGTCGCCGCCGCGCTCCGCGGCGCCGCCCGGCTGCCCGTTCCCGCCCCGGCCGCCCGGGGCGCCGCCCGAGCCGTCCGCCGGATCGTACGGATGTGCCCCGGGATGGCCGTCCTCGGCGGCGGAGACGGGACCGGCGTACCGGTCCTGCCCGGGCGGCGCGCCCCGGTACGCCGCCCACAGCGCGACCACCGGTGCGGCCACGGCAGCCGCCACCACGGCCGCCGTGGCGACGCGGCGGCGTACGGCCCGGCGGCGCACGGCGAGGCGTCCGGGGTCCATCGGGAAGCCCTGCCGGTCGTGGCGCGGCCTGCCGGCGGGGAGGTCCCGGGGGCGGGCGCGGAGCGCGGCGCGCATCGCGGCGGCCGCCGCAGCGCGCGGTGCCGGGACCAGGGGGAGCACGTCCGTGGTGGTGGTGCCCGGCCCGCGGGCGTCCGCCGGAGAGCACTGGACGGTGTCGCGGCAGGCGTCGCAGTCCTTGATGTGGCGCAGCAGTTCGCGGCGGAGATCGCTGCCCATCAGGGCCCGGGTGTCCCGGGTCATCCGGTTGACGGTGGGACAGCCACCGCCCTCCGCGACGGACAGCGCCGCCCGGGTGCGCTCCACCTCGCGGGCGCCCGCCGTCAGCAGGCGCCGCGCCTTCTCCTCGTCCGTGCCGAGCACGGCGGCGATTTCCGGTGGCGTCAGCCGGTGCCGCACGGCGAGTTCCAGAGCCTCGCGCTGCTCGCGGGTGGTGCCTGCGGCCTCCGGCCAGACGAGCGCGGACAGTTCCCGGCGGCGCCGGGCGGCGGTCTCCGCGGAGGGGCCGGACGGATCGTCGGCGTGAGCGTGAGCGGGGTCGTGGGCGCGGTCGGACGGGTCGTGCGGGACGAGCCGGCCCCTGGAGCCGGACCGCGCGGACGGGCGGGGCCGGACGGCGAGGTGCCGCAGACAGGTCCAGCGGGCCAGTGCGTAGAGCCGGGCACGCTGCCGCTCCGGCTCGGCCGGCGAGCGGCGGTGGCGCCGCTCCGCGTGGGCGAGGACCTCGCCGAGTACGGCGGTCGCCGCGTCGTGGTCGCACATCGCGGCGAGGCAGTACGTGAACAGCCCGTCGAGGTACGGCTCGTGGCGCGCGCCGCCGGTGGCGTGGGTCGGGTGCTCGGGCCTGCTGTTCATCACCCGGCGACGGTAGGGGGACGGACCGGCCCGCTCGCCCCGCTCCGGCGCTTTTCATCCCTACGGGTGATGGACGCCGTCGGTCCCGCGCTCGGAGGCGGCTTCGGGGGCGGCCCGCGTCCGGTGCCGCCGCGCCCGGTACCCCTCGCTCCGTCCCGGGGCTTCGCCCGGGGACTTCGTCCCGCGTCGGGCGTCCCGCGCGGCCCCTGCCCCGTTCCGGTACCGCCCCGCGCGTTGTCACCGCCCGGCGCTAGCGTTGCGGCATGGCTTCCCGCACCCGTACGTCCGCCAAGGACCGTCCCTCCTACCGCTGCACCGAGTGCGGCTGGACCACCGCCAAGTGGCTCGGCCGCTGCCCCGAGTGCCAGACGTGGGGCACGGTCGAGGAAGCCGGCGGCGCCCCCGCCGTGCGGACGACCGCGCCCGGCCGGGTGTCCACCGCCGCGCTGCCCATCGGCCAGGTCGACGGCCGCCGGGCGACCGCGCGGGCCACGGGCGTGCCCGAGCTGGACCGGGTGCTGGGCGGCGGCCTGGTGCCGGGCGCCGTCGTGCTGCTGGCCGGCGAACCGGGCGTGGGCAAGTCGACGCTGCTGCTGGACGTCGCGGCCAAGGCGGCCACCGACCAGGAGCGCACGCTCTACGTCACCGGCGAGGAGTCCGCGAGCCAGGTGCGGCTTCGCGCCGACCGGATCGGCGCGATCTCGGACCATCTGTATCTGGCGGCGGAGACGGATCTGTCGGCCGTGCTCGGCCATCTCGACTCCGTCAAGCCGTCGCTGCTGGTCCTGGACTCCGTGCAGACGGTGGCCTCCCCGGAGATCGACGGCGCGCCCGGCGGCATGGCGCAGGTGCGGGAGGTGGCGGGGGCGCTGATCCGGGCTTCCAAGGAGCGCGGGATGTCCACGCTGCTGGTGGGCCACGTCACCAAGGACGGCGCCATCGCGGGACCGCGGCTGCTGGAGCATCTCGTCGACGTGGTGCTGCACTTCGAGGGCGACCGGCACGCCCGGCTGCGGCTGGTCCGGGGCGTCAAGAACCGCTACGGCACGACGGACGAGGTGGGCTGCTTCGAACTGCACGACGAGGGGATCACGGGCCTCGCCGACCCGTCGGGTCTCTTCCTCACCCGCCGCGCCGAGCCGGTCCCGGGCACCTGTCTGACGGTGACGCTGGAGGGGCGCCGGCCGCTGGTCGCCGAGGTGCAGGCGCTCACCGTCGACTCGCAGATCCCGTCACCGCGCCGGACGACCTCGGGCCTGGAGACCTCGCGGGTGTCGATGATGCTGGCGGTGCTGGAGCAGCGCGGCAAGATCTCCCAGCTGGGGAAGCGCGACATCTACAGCGCCACGGTCGGCGGGGTGAAGCTGTCGGAGCCGGCGGCGGATCTCGCGATCGCCCTGGCCCTGGCGAGCGCGGCGAGCGACTCCCCGCTGCCGAAGAACCTCGTCGCGATCGGCGAGGTCGGCCTGGCGGGCGAGGTCCGGCGGGTCACGGGGGTGCAGCGCCGGCTGTCGGAGGCGGCCCGGCTGGGCTTCACCCACGCGCTGGTGCCGACCGATCCGGGGCGGGTGCCGGAGGGCATGCGGGTCATCGAGGTCGCGGACATGGGGGAGGCACTGCGGGTGCTGCCGCGCCGGCCGCGCCGGGAGCGGCCCGAGCGGCCGGAGGGAGCCGACGGAGCGGAGCGGTCCGGGCGGCCGGGCCGGTCGGGGCGGCCGGATCGCGGTGCGGCGGAGTCCTCGCCGCTCTCGGGAGGCGCCTCCGGCTGAGGCCCCGGCGAGCCGGCCGGCCGCCCCTCCGCCCTCCTCCCGCCCCTCCGCCCGGTCCGCCGCCCGTCCCCGCGAACGCCGCCGCCGAGCGCTCCGCCGAACTCTCGCCGACGGGTGTTCCCGGAGCCCGGGCAGGCCCGCGGCGGCCCGTCCGGGGCGCACTCCGGCGGGAACTCCGGGCGGCTCCGCACCACGCTCCCCGGCGTGCGCTCCGGAGCGCACGCCGGGGGCGCCGCGCACGCCCGAGCCGAGACGCACCACACAAGTCGTCCGGCCGCCGGTAGACTTTGCCCTGGTCTCGCCCGTACGTACGCACCCGGGCCCCGAATTCTGCGACCGGAGGAGTGCAGTGGCAGCCAATGACCGGGCAGCGACTCCCGGCAAATCCGGCGGGAGCTCCGGTACCGAGGGCCTGATGCGCGCCTCGCTGAGCGCTGTCGCGCCCGGTACCGCCCTGCGCGACGGACTCGAGCGCGTTCTCCGCGGGAACACCGGCGGACTGATCGTGCTGGGCATGGACAAGCACGTCGAGGCCATGTGCTCCGGCGGCTTCGTCCTCGATGTGGAGTTCTCCGCGACGCGCCTGCGCGAGCTGTGCAAGCTCGACGGCGCGCTCATCCTCGACAAGGACATCACCAAGATCGTGCGGGCGGGGGTGCAGCTGGTCCCCGACGCCTCGATCCCGACCGAGGAGACGGGCACCCGGCACCGCACGGCGCAGCGCGTCTCGATCCAGGCCGGCTTCCCCGTGGTCTCCGTCAGCCAGTCGATGCGGCTGATCGCGCTCTACGTCGGCGGGCAGCGCCGGGTGCTGGAGGACTCGGCGGCGATCCTGTCCCGCGCCAACCAGGCCCTCGCCACGCTGGAGCGGTACAAGCTCCGTCTCGACGAGGTGGCGGGCACCCTCTCCGCCCTGGAGATCGAGGACTTGGTGACGGTCCGGGACGTCTCCGCCGTGGCGCAGCGGCTGGAGATGGTCCGCCGCATCGCCACCGAGATCGCCGAGTACGTCGTCGAGCTGGGCACCGACGGCCGGCTTCTCTCGCTCCAGCTGGACGAGTTGATCGCGGGCGTCGAGCCGGAGCGTGAGCTGGTGGTGCGGGACTACGTGCCCGAGCCGACCGCCAAGCGGACCCGCACGGTCCCCGAGGCTCTCTCCGAGCTCGACAAGCTGTCGCACACCGAGCTGCTGGAACTGCCGGTGGTGGCCCGCGCCCTGGGCTACAGCGGTTCCCCCGAGACGCTCGACTCGGCGGTGTCGCCGCGGGGTTACCGGCTGCTGGCCAAGGTGCCGCGGCTGCCGAACACCATCATCGAGCGGCTGGTGGAGCACTTCGGCGGGCTGCAGAAGCTGCTCGCCGCGAGCGTCGACGATCTGCAGACGGTCGACGGGGTGGGCGAGGCCCGGGCGCGCTCGGTGCGCGAGGGCCTGTCCCGGCTGGCGGAGTCCTCGATCCTCGAACGCTACGTCTGAGGGAGGCGGAGCTTTCTCCGGCGGCCGCCGTTCCGCGGGCCGGCGCGCCGCGGGCCGGTGTGCCGGGAGCGGGCGTGCCGCGGGCCGGTCGGTGTGCCGGACCGGCCGGCTCAGTCCTTGGTCAGGACGAAGGAGACCTCCGCCTTGTCGATGCCCTTGGCCTCCGCCTCGATCAGATAGGTGCCCGCCTTCGCCGAACCGCCCCCGGGCGTGGCGCACTCGGGCGCGCTCGGCCTGCGGTCCCATTCGACCGTGTACGTGGCCTCGCCGCCGGCCGGTACCCGCAGCCGGATCTCCCGGCTCTCCTTGAGGCAGTCGTCGGACGCCCACAGCGGGTCGTCCTCGTCGGCCGGGGTGATGGTGAGCACCGCGCTCTTCTCGCCGAAGTCCACCTCGCAGGAGCGGTTCGAGGTGCTCTCGGCGGTCAGCTCGAACTCCGGCTTCTCGCCCGGTTCGTAGCGGTTCTCGACGGTGCGGATCCGCAGTTCCACGTCCCCGGCGCCGCAGTCGGGGAGGGCCGTTCCCGCCGGGATGCCGCTCCCGCCGCCGCTGCCCCGAGCCCGAGCCGCCGCCGCACCGCCGCCGCCACCGCCGCCGGAGCCACCGCTGCCGGCGTCCCCGCCGAGCCGCCGCCGGAGCGGCCGAGCCGCCCGTGCCGCCGCTGTCACCGCCGCCGTCGCCGCCCCGGTGCCGCCCCGGTGCCGCCCGAGTCGTCGCGGCCACCGGGCCGTTCGCTGATCGCGGGCCCGGAGGAGGAGGGGCCGGGGGTGATGGACTGCGCGGGGCCCTTGCCGTTGGCTCCGCCGTCTCCGTCACCGCCGCCGCCCCCGGTGGACCGGACGGCCCAGACGACGAGCACGGCCAGCAACGCGACCACGCACAGGGCTACCGCCCTCCGGCGCCAGTAGATGGAGGAGGGAAGCGGCCCGACAGGATTGCGCAGAGAACCCACGCCGGAAACCTTACGAGAGAAGAGGGCCCGTTCAGGCGTATACCCGCCGCCGTCACCGCAACTTTTGACGATCATCATTCCGGTTCGGTCTCGGACGGGCCCTCCGAGCGCCGTTCCCTGCGCGCGCGGTTCCCGTCCCGTGCACCCGGGGTGACGGCGCGCCCGCTCCCCGTAACTCCCGTGCGGCGTACGGGAGACGGGCGTGACGGAGAGCGGCGGCGGCACCCCCTTCCGCCCTGTGCGGCACCGGGCGCCGGACGGCGCCGGTGGCGGAGCCCCCTGGCGTCGGAGGGCTCTGGCAGGATCGGGGATGTCATGACTGCGATCCCGAAGCCCTCCAAGAGCGCACCCCCGAAGAGCACGACAGCCCCGGAGCACACGGCGGCACCCGAGAACACGACGGCAGCGAGCGGGGCGACGGCGAGCGCGGCGACCGCCGACTCCGCCGCCCCGCCCCCGGTCGCCTCCCCGCCGCCCTCCACTCCGCCGTGATCGACTGGTTCGACGAGCACGCCCGCGACCTTCCTGGCGCCGCCCCGGAGCCGGCGCGTGGGGTGTCATGGTCAGCGAGTTCATGCTCCAGCAGACCCCGGTGGCGCGCGTGCTGCCCGTCTACGAACAGTGGCTGGCGCGCTGGCCCCGCCCGGCCGGCCTGGCCGCCGAGGCGCCCGGGGAGGCGGTGCGCGCCTGGGGCCGGCTCGGCTACCCGCGCCGCGCGCTGCGGCTGCACGGAGCCGCCGTGGCGATAGCGGAACGGCACGGCGGGAACGTGCCGCGCGACCACGCGAAGCTGCTGGCGCTGCCGGGTGTGGGCGAGTACACGGCCGCCGCCGTGGCCTCGTTCGCGTACGGCGGCCGGCACGCCGTGCTGGACACCAACGTCCGCCGGGTCCTCGCCCGCGCCGTGACCGGCGTCCAGTACCCGCCGACGGCCACGACCGCCGCCGAACGCCGCCTCGCCCGTGCCCTGCTGCCGGAGGACGACGGCACGGCGGCCCGCTGGGCGGCGTCCACGATGGAGCTCGGCGCACTGGTGTGCACGGCGCGCAGCCCCGGCTGCGGGCGCTGCCCGATCGCCGCGCGGTGCGCCTGGCGGCTGGCCGGTTCGCCGCCGCACGACGGCCCGCCGCGCCGCGGGCAGACCTACGCCGGTACGGACCGCCAGGTGCGCGGCAAACTGCTCGCGGTGCTCCGCGAGGCGACGGCGCCGGTTCCGCAGCGAGTGCTGGACGCGGTGTGGGACGAACCGGTGCAGCGGGCCCGCGCGCTGGACGGGCTCGTCGCGGACGGTTTGGTCGAACCGCTGGCGGACGGCGGCTACCGGCTGCCGCTGAGCCGAGCCGAACCGACCTGAGCCGAGCCACGCCGAGCCGGGCCGGGCCGGGCCGGGCCGGGCCGAGGGGGAACGGCACGGAACCGGTTGCGCGATCCACACCGATCGAAAGCCTGCGAAACCCTTCGGAGTTGGTCAACAGCCGATCCGAACCGGTCAAGTGCCGTTCCACAGCCGCCTCCTGACCCCGTCCGGTTCCACGGACCGCCCGTCCCGGGGGAGTTGTTACACAACCGATGGGTTGCCGTGCGCCCGCCGAGGGGCAGACCGGACCGCTCCGTTACAGCCGCTCAGTAGCTTGCTTGCGTGCCGGGGAGACCGGCCACACACGGGGCGGGAAGAGCGGGGACGGAGGCGGTCGGCGATGGCGGACAACGAGGTGCTGGGCTTCGAGGAGTACGTACGGACCCGGCAGGACGCCCTGCTGCGCAGCGCCCGCAGGCTCGTCCGGGACCCCGTCGACGCACAGGACCTGCTGCAGACCGCGCTCGCCCGCACCTTCGGCCGCTGGGACGGCATCGCCGACAAGTCCCTGGCCGACGCCTATCTCCGGCGCGTGATGATCAACACCCGCACCGAGTGGTGGCGGGCCCGCAAGCTCGACGAGGTGCCCGTCGACCAGCTGCCGGAGGCCAGCCTGGAGGACGGCTCCGAGCAGCGCGCGGACCGGGCGCTGCTGATGGACGTCCTGCGGGTGCTGGCCCCGAAGCAGCGCAGTGTGGTGGTCCTGCGACACTGGGAGCAGATGAGCACACAGGAGACGGCGGCGGCCCTGGGCATGTCCACCGGAACCGTGAAGAGCACACTGCACCGGGCGCTGGCCCGGATGCGCCAGGAGCTGGAGAACCGCGAGCTGGACGCGCGGGCGACGGAACGCAGAGAACGCATGGAACGAGGGCAGCCGCAGTGCGCGGCGTGACGGACACCGAACGCCCCCGGGGGCTCCCGGAGCCCGCCGGTACCGCACCCGGACCCGCCCGGACGCGCACCGTCCCGGCGGGTTTCGTGCGGGTCGGGGCGGTGGTGGCCGCCGCGTCCGCCACCGCACTGGTCCTGGCGGGGTGCAGCGCCCCGGGGACGGGGGTGCGCGAGGAGGGGCCCGCGCGGACCGAGTCGGCGCCGACGCCTTCCCCGGCGCCGTCCTCCGCGTCGCCCCGCAAGGTCGATCCGGTCGAGATCATCAAGAACGACCCCACAGTGGACGCCAAGATCCGCAAGGGCCTCGAACCGTGCGCCGGGGACGAGTACCCGGTCGACGTCAGCTATGGCACCCTCACCGGGAACGACGTGCCCGATGTCGTGATCAACGTGCTGACCTGTCAGGACTCCTTCGGCATCGCGGCCTACGTCTACCGCGAGCAGGGCCCCGCCACGGTCCGTCCCGGCGGGAACGACGGCGAGACCGGGAAGGACCTCCGCGAATCCGTCAGCGTGGACGGCCGCTGGTACCGCAATGTCTTCGCCGACGACATCTCCCCGGTCTACGCCGAGATCATCGGGGGTGAGCTGGAGGTCAAGAAGCAGGTCTACGCGAGAGGTGACAAGGTCTGCTGCCCCTCCGGCGAGGAAGTGATCACCTACCGGTGGCGTGACGGGGCCTTCTCCGAGCGGGCGCGCATACACAACGATTACAGCAAGTCCGCGGGCGGCGTTCGCGAGGAAGCACCGCCCAGCCCGCGGCCGGCCGACTGAGGGGCGGGCGATGGCCACGACGCATGTGCTCTTCGTCGAGGACGACGACGTCATCCGGGAGGCGACCCAACTCGCCCTGGAGCGCGCCGGACTCGTGGTCACGGCGGCACCGGACGGGCTGACCGGCCTGGAGCTCTTCCGGGGCGACCGGCCCGACATCGCGCTGCTCGACGTGATGCTGCCGGGCCTGGACGGGGTGAGTCTGTGCCGCCACATCCGGGACGAGTCGGCGGTGCCGGTGATCATGCTGTCGGCGCGGGCCGACTCGATCGACGTGGTGCTGGGCCTGGAGGCGGGCGCGGACGACTACGTGACCAAGCCGTTCGACAGCGCGGTCCTGGTCGCCCGGATCCGGGCGGTGCTGCGCCGCTTCGGCCACGCGGCCGGCGGCCCGGACGGCCCCGCGGGGGCCGGGCCCGACGGGGAGGCGGGCGAGGAACCGCTGCGCTTCGGCGATCTGGAGATCGACACGGGCGGCATGGAGGTCCGCAGGGACGGCGAGCCGGTCTCGCTGACCCCGACCGAGATGCGGCTGCTGCTGGAGTTCTCCTCCGCGCCGGGCACGGTGCTCTCCCGCGACCGGCTGCTGGAGCGGGTCTGGGACTACGACTGGGGTGGCGACACCCGCGTCGTGGACGTCCATGTGCAGCGGCTCCGCACCAAGATCGGCCAGGAGCGCATCGACACGGTTCGCGGCTTCGGCTACAAACTGCGCGGCTGAGCGGGGGACCGCCTGTGCCGATCCGCGACCCCTCCCCGCCCGGGCCGTCCGCGACGCCCTCGCAGCCGTCCGCTCCCCGCCGTCCCCACCCTCCGTGGCCGCGGCGCGGACGGGCCCGGCCGGGATCCGGGCACCGGCCGGCTCCGCGCCCTGCTCCGCCGTCTCGCGCGCCGCGTCCCCTCCGGCCGTTTCCGTCCGCGCACGGGGCTGCGCTGGAAGCTCAGCGCCGCCATCGCCGCGGTGGGCGCGCTGGTCGCCCTCGCGCTCAGCCTCGCCGTCCACAACGCCGCCCGCGTCTCGCTGCTCAACGGCAGCCGCGACATCCAGGACGAGCGGGTCACCTTCGCCCAGCGGATCTACGAGTCCACCGGCCGGCTCAACTTCGACGCGCACATCGACGACCCCGCCCTGCCCCCCGAGCTCCGGGAGGCGGTGCGGGGCGGGCAGCGCGCCACGTATCTGGAGGACACCGGCGAGGGCCCTCCCGAGGTGTGGGCGGCGGTACCGCTGGCCGGCGGCCGGGTCCTCTCCATCCACACCCGCTTCGAGGACCGCTACGCCGTGCTGAGCGATCTGGACCGGGCGCTGTCCATCGGCTCCGTCTCGGTGATCGGCGGCGGCTGCCTGCTGGGCGTCCTCGTCGGCGGCCAGCTCTCCCGGCGGCTGCGGCAGGCCGCGACGGCCGCGGGCCGGGTCGCCCAGGGCGATACGGACGTCCGGGTACGGGACGCGATCGGCGGCCGGGTGCGGGACGAGACCGACGATCTGGCGCGCGCCGTGGACGCCATGGCCGACGCGCTCCAGCAGCGGCTGGAGGCCGAGCGGCGGGTCACCGCCGACATCGCGCACGAACTGCGCACCCCGGTGACCGGGCTGGTCACGGCGGCCGAGCTGCTGCCGCCCGGCCGCCCCTCGGAGCTGGTGCGGGACCGTGCGCAGGCGCTGCGGACCCTGGTGGAGGACGTCCTGGAGGTGGCCCGGCTGGACAGCGCCACCGAGCGGGCCGAGCTCCAGGAGGTCGCGCTCGGCGAGTTCGTCGCCCGCCGGGTCCGCGTCCTCGCCCCGGAGGCCGGGATGGAGGTCGTACGGGACGCGCGGGTGCAGACCGATCCGCGGCGGCTGGAGCGGGTCCTGGGCAATCTGCTCGCCAACGCCGCCAAACACGGCCGGGAACCGGTCCGGGTCACCGTGGAGGGCCGGGTCCTGCGGGTACGGGACCACGGGCCGGGCTTCCCGCCGGCGCTGCTGGCGGAGGGGCCGAGCCGGTTCCGCACCGGCAGCGCCGACCGGGCCGGGCGGGGCCACGGCCTGGGCCTGACCATCGCGGCCGGCCAGGCCCGGGTGCTGGGCGCGGCCCTCACCTTCCGCAACGCACAGGACGGCGGTGCGGTCGCCGTGCTGTGGCTGCCGGGAACGGCACCCACGGACACCGGCGGCATCCCCGTCGTGACCCTGCCCGCCCCCGGACCTGAGCACCGGGCCGCACGCTCCGCCCGAGACGCACGGCCGGGGACGCACGGCCGGGGACGGCACCCGCGCGTACGGAGCGGCACGGCCCGGGAGCGGGTCCCGGGGGGACGGACGCACGACGCGGTCGTACGCCGGACGTACGCCGGACGTACGGCGGGAACGCACGGCCGCCCCGCACCGGAACCCGCACGGGTGGTGTGAGGGCTCGCTCCCACTCGGCTCAGACGGGCTTCGCCGCCGGGAACCCGCCCGCCCGGACACCACCGCCGGAACCCGGTCCGGTGCCGTCGCCGCCGCCGACGGCACCGGCGCCCGCCTGCGCACCCGCGTCCCCGGCGTCCGCCCCGGCCCCCGCCGCCCGTCCCCGGGGCCCGCTCCCGGCCCGTCCGGGCCGGCCCCCCGCAGGGGCACCTCCTCGACGAACCAGGCCGCCAGGAAGCCGGCCACGGCGGCGAACGCGGCCACCAGGAAGACGATGTGCGTACCACCGGCCACCGCGGACTGGTACGCCTCCCGCACCGCGTCCGGCAGCTTCGCCAGGCTCGCCGCGTCGAGCTGCGCGGCTCCCTCCGTGACGGCCGGGGCACCGGGCCCGGCTCCGCCGGCCATGCCGTCCTGGACCCGGTGGGTGAAGAGCGCGCCCATGATCGCGACGCCGAAGGAGCCGCCGACCGTGCGGAACAGGGTCGCCGTCGAGGAGGCGACACCCATGTCCTTCATCTCGACGCTGTTCTGGGCGACGAGCATGGTGATCTGCATCAGGAAACCGAGGCCGGCGCCGAGGACCGCCATGTAGCAGCCGGAGACGAACCGGGAGGTGCCGGTGTCCATCGTCGACAGCAGGAACAGCCCGGCGACCATCAGCCCGCCGCCGAGAACCGGGAAGATCTTGTACCTGCCGCTCCGGGTGGTGACCCGGCCGGCGATCAGCGAGACCACCATCATCGCCAGCAGCAGCGGCAGCAGGAGCAGCCCGGAGTTGGTCGCCGAGGCGCCCTGCACGGTCTGCTGGTAGAGCGGCAGGAAGGTCATCGAGCCGAACATCACGAAACCGACCAGGAAGCCGATGAGGGTCATCAGCGAGAAGTTGCGGCTGCGGAAGATGCCGAGCGGCAGCACCGGTTCCGCGACCCTGCTCTCCACCACCAGCAGCGCGATCGTCGTGACGACGGCGGTGCCGGCGAGGCCGGTGATGACGCCGGAGTCCCAGGCGTACTCCAGGCCGCCCCAGGTGGTGACGAGCACCATCGAGGTGATGGCCACGGTGAGCAGCGCGGCGCCCGCGTAGTCGATCCGCGCCTTCGTCCGCTTCTTCGGCAGGTGCAGCACCGTCGTGACCATGGCGAGGGCGACGGCGCCGAGCGGGAGGTTGATGTAGAAGCTCCAGCGCCAGCCGAGCGTGTCGGTGAGGGTGCCGCCGACGAGCGGCCCGCCGATCATGGCCAGGGCCATGACCCCGGCCATCATGCCCTGGTACCGGCCGCGTTCCCGGGGCGGGATGAGATCGCCGATGATCGCCATCACGCCGACGATCAGGCCGCCCGCGCCCAGGCCCTGGACACCGCGGAAGCCGATGAGCTGGCCCATGGTCTGGGCCATGCCGGAGAGCGCGGAGCCGAGCAGGAACACCACGATCGAGGTGATGAAGATGCCCTTGCGGCCGTACATGTCACCGAGCTTCCCCCAGACCGGGGTCGAGGCCGCGGTCGTGAGGGTGTAGGCGGTCACCACCCAGGAGAGGTGTTCGAGCCCGCCCAGCTCACCGACGATGGTTGGCATCGCCGTCCCGATGATCATGTTGTCGAGCATGGCGAGCAGCATCGCGATCATGAGGGCGAGCAGCACCACGCGGACGCTGCGCCGGGGCGGCTCCGTGGCCGGCGGGCCGGCGGGTGGTTCCTCGTGGACGGTGTCGGGTGTGGCCTGGGTCATGGTGGTCGCTCCCCCGGGAGTGCGCGAGAAGAAGGCTTCGGCGCCGGCCGGGTACCGGCGCGTGGAGGCGGCGGGCGCGCGGAGGCGTGTGCCGGCCGCCGGGGTAAACTTACTTGCCGCCCGGCTAGCAGAATATCCCGGAAGCTAGCCCGCTCACTTGTCGGGCGTCAAGTAAATTCGGTGGCGGCCGGACGGCACCGTCGCCGGGCAGGGAGCCCCACGGCGGCCGGCCCGTCACGGCCGGCCGGACCGGTACGCACACGAGCAGGGAGCAGGAGAGCCATCGTGGCCACACCGCGCACGCGCCGGGGGGACACCCGCCGGCGCATCCAGGATGCCGCGCTCTCCCTCTTCGTCGAGCAGGGGTACGAGAAGACCTCGCTGCGCGAGATCGCCGCACAGCTGGACGTCACCAAGGCGGCGCTCTACTACCACTTCAAAACCAAGGAGGACATCCTCATCAGCATCTTCGAGGACCGGACCCGGCCCCTCGACGAGCTGATCGCCTGGGGCCGGGAACAGCCGCGGAACCAGGAGACCAAGCGTGAGCTGCTCCGCCGCTACAGCGCCGCGCTCCACGACGCCGCCCCGGTCTTCCGCTTCGTCCAGGAGAACCAGGCGACGGTGCGCGACCTGAGCATCGGCGGCAACGTCAAGGAACGGATGTTCGCGCTCTTCGAGCTGGTGAAGGAGCCGGACGCGAGCCTCACCGACCAGGTCCGCTCCGTCAGCGCGCTCTTCACCATCCACGCCGGGATGTTCGCGCTGAAGGACATCGAGGGCGACCCCGAGGACAAGCGTGCTGCCGTCCTCGAAGTCGCCCTCGATCTGATCGCCGCGGCGGATGCCGGCCGCCCCCTCAAGCGGTCTCAGTGACCCCGCGGCCGCGCGGTGCGCCCCGCGTCCGTCACAGGGTGACGCCGCGCTGCTTCAGGAAGGCCACCGGGTCGATGCCGGAGCCGTAGTTCGGGGTGGTGCGGGTCTCGAAGTGCAGGTGCGGGCCGGTGGAGTTACCGGTGGAACCGACCTTGCCGATCTCCTGCCCGGTGGTCACCTGGGTGCCGACCGGAACGGTGATCTTCGACAGGTGGGCGTACTGGGTGAAGGTGCCGGCGTCGTGCTTGACCACGATGTTGTTGCCGTACGCGCCACCCCAGCCGGCCTGGACCACGGTGCCCTGGTGCACGGTCTTCACCGAGGTACCGGTCGGCGCGGCGAAGTCCTGGCCGGAGTGCTTGTTCGCCCAGCGGTCACCACCGATACCGAAGGTGGAGCCCTTCACATAGCCGTCCACCGGCTTCACCCAGGAAGCGGGAGCCTTCGCGGCGGCCTTCACGGGAGCCTCGGCCTTGGCAGGGGCCTTGGCGGCCTCCGGGGCGGCCTTCCGCTCGGAACGGTCGGCGGCCTCCTGGCCGGCACGCTCGGCGGCGGCGGCCTCGGCCGCGGCCTTGCCCTCGGCGGCCTTCTTCTGCGCCTCGGCCTGAGCGGTGAGCGCCTTGATACCGGACTTGGACGTGGCGGCCGAGGTCATCCCCGTCTGCGGGGCGGGGTTCCCGGTCTCGCCCTGGGTGCCCAGCGCGACTCCGGTCCCCAGCACGGCGGTGGCTCCGACACCGGCGGCCATGAAGGCGGCGCGGCGGCGCAGGGGAGTCATGTCGGTGAGGATCTGAGCGTGCTTGAACATCAGGAGTTACCTCCGGAGTGGGGGGTTTGCGCGTTTCGCGGATTTCGTCCGCTTGCGCCCTACCTTGGTAACCCGCCCCGCCCAGGGGTTCAAGCACCCCCACTCCTACCGGAGGCCGTAGCCGCACCCGGCTCCTCCTTCCGCCGAACGCGCCGCCGGGGAGGCGCGGGACCCTCCCCGCCTCCGGGCCCCGCGGGCGCCGCCCCCTCCCGCTCGCCCGCCCGTAAACGCCCCACTTCGGAAGCCGTCCGGTCACGCGGCGCGCACCCCTCCGCGCCGGGCGCCCCGGGCTCCCCCGCACCGTCTCCTAAGGCGGGTAGGAGGTGAGCCGGACCACGTGCGGCACGTCACCGGAAACCGAGATCAACGACTTCTCCGCACGCTCCCGGCCCTCCGGACCGGAGCTCCCACCGCCCCGCCGGGCCGTTCCCCGAACCGGCGCAAGCCGGTTCACGCAGCGCCCCGCTCCCCTACCCTGGGTGCCCAGAGAGAGCTGTAGAGCTGTCGCCACAGCCACCCCGGGGGGACGGGACATGCATCCCGAGGACGCCGCGTTCGAGGAGCGCTACGCCCACGACATCATCGCCGGACACAACCACCTCACCATCTACTCCTCGCTGCCGGGCCCGCTCTGCCACGGCGTCATCGACAAGAAGGGCGTGGTCCACCTGGTCGGCAACGGCCGGGCGAACCACGCCGGCCTCGGCGACGGCGACGTCCTGCGGGCTGTCATGAACGAGACAGCGCTGCCCCGGGACAACGAGGCCGACACCGATGGCAACCGCCGCTTCTACGGCTTCGAGTGCGTCAACCTCGGTGACGGCAGGGACCCGTGGCCGGAGGCGCAGAAGCTGGCGATCGAGAAGGTGTCGGCCGCGATCTGCCGCGCGCACGGCTGGACCCACCGGTCCGTGATCGGGCATCTGGAGTGGCAGCCGGGGAAGGTCGATCCCCGGGGCTTCTCGATGAACACCCTGCGGAACCGGATCGCCGGGCGCCTGGGGAAGAAACCGGACGGACCGCCGAAGACCTCGCCGAAGCCGCCGCCGCGGTACGAGCCCTTCCCCGGCGCCGACTTCTTCCGGGCGGGCCGCAACAGCAAGATCATCACGGCGATGGGGAAGCGGCTCGTCGCCCAGGGCTGCGGGCGCTACCGGGTCGGCCCGGGCCCGCGGTGGTCCGAGGCGGACCGGCAGTCCTACGCCGCCTGGCAGCGGAAGCTCGGCTACTCGGGCTCCGACGCGGACGGCATCCCGGGGGCCACGAGCTGGAAGCAGCTGAAGGTCCCCAACGTCTGACGGCACGCGCGCCGGGCGCGGGCGCCCGGGCCGGACGGGCCGGCCCGACGGAACCGGCGGCCGGGGCCCGACGGGACCGGCATCCCGCCACCGTACGCGTGATCCGGCCAACAGCCGTTCCGGGCAAGCCGGTTGGTGAAACCATGGAACGCCGTCCGGGCGGAGCCCACCTGACAGGGCCCCGCCCGGGCGGTCACCGGCCCCCGTGTCCGGCGCACCCGGCGGTCATCGCGCGGCCGGCTCCTCCGGGACGGGCAGCGGACGCTTCTCGATGGCCGCGGCCATCACCTCCGGGAAGAGGTCCGGGGTGCAGGCGAACGCCGGTGCCCCCAGCGCCGCCAGCGCGGCGGCGTGCTCACGGTCATACGCCGGGGCCCCCTCGTCGGAGAGCGCCAGCAGGGCCACGAACTGCACCCCGGACTTCTTCATCGCGGCCACCCGCCCCAGCATCTCGTCGCGTATCCCGCCCTCGTAGAGATCGCTGATGAGCACGACAACGGTCTCGGCGGGCCGGGTGATGCGGGACTGGCAGTACGCGAGCGCCCGGTTGATGTCCGTGCCGCCGCCGAGCTGGGTGCCGAACAGCACGTCCACCGGATCGTCCAGCTGCTCGGTGAGGTCCACGACCGAGGTGTCGAAGACGACGAGCCGGGTGGAGACCGAGCGCATCGAGGCCAGCACCGCGCCGAAGACGGAGGCGTGCACCACGGAGGACGCCATCGACCCGGACTGGTCCACACACAGCACGATGTCCTTCTTCACGCCGTGCGCCGCACGCCCGTGGCCGACCAGCCGTTCCGGTACCACGGTGCGGTACTCCGGCAGGTAGTTCCGGAGGTTGGCCCGGACGGTGCGGTCCCAGTCGATGTCGCGGTGGCGCGGACGGCTGGTGCGGGCGGACCGGTCGAGCGCGCCGGTGACCGTGGCCCGGGTCCGGGCGGCCAGCCGCCGCTCGAGCCGGTCGACCGCCGTGCGGACCACGGCCCGCGCGGTGGTCCGCGTCGTCTCCGGCATGGCCTGGTGGAGCGACAGCAGCGTGCCGACCAGATGGACGTCCGCCTCCACGGCCTCCAGCATCTCCGGCTCCAGCAGCAGCGCCGAGAGCCCGAGCCGGTCGATCGCGTCCCGCTGCATGACCTGCACGACGGAGGTGGGGAAATAGGTGCGGATGTCCCCGAGCCAGCGCGCCATGCGCGGCGCGGAACCGCCGAGCCCGCCCTCCCGGCCGCCGCCCTCACCCCGGCGCCCGGGCCCGCGCCCGCGCCCCGCCGCCGTAGAGGGCGGCCAGGGTGCGGTCCATCGCGGCGTCCCGGCCGGACGGTTCGTACCCCGTCCCGTCGGCGCCCTCACCGCCGAGGACCATCCGCCACCGCCGCAGCCGCTCCTCGCCGTCCACCGGGACGGCCCCGGCCGCCGGGGCACCGTCGTGGACCGTGCTGTCGTGGACCGTGCTCAAGGGGCCACCTCCGTCAGGTCGTTGTGAGCGCTTCCGAGCAGCATCCGCAGGACCGGGAGGACCGCCGAGGCCCTCTCCTCGTCCAGACCGGGTCCGAAACCGGGCGCGCCCGGGGCCTCCGCCCGGTCCGCCCCCGGGCCGCGCCCGGCCGCCGGGCCGCGCCGGACCAGTTCGCCCAGGGTGCGCCGGACCGCGGGCTCGTAGGCCGCGAACGTGCGCCGCAGCAGCGGCAGGACGTCCGTGAAGGCGGCGTCCGGCACACCGGTGAGCCAGCCGTCGACGAGGGCGAGCAGCCGTGCGTCGTGCACGAGCAGCAGCCCGCCCCCCGACTCCCCGCCGACGAACCCCTCGATCCAGGCGGCGCCCGCCGCGGGCGGGGTGCCCGGTGAGAGGGCCAGGCCCATCAGCCGGGCCGCCTCTCCCTCGTCCAGCCGCCCGTCGTCCAGCAGCAGCCGCACCGCCCGCCCGCGGATGCCGGGCGCCGCGGTCTCCCGCCCGGCCAGATTCCGCAGCACCCCGGCCCACCGGTCCCGTATCCCCTCGCCCCGGGCGGGCGCGGTGGCACCCGGATCCCGACCGGGCCCGCCGCTCTGCGCCGGCGCACCGGCGAGCAGGCTCACCGCTCCCTGAACCGCGTTCACATGACCGCGCATCACCGCGGCGCCGTCCCCGTCCAGCCCCGCGCACGCCGGGGGCAGGCCGACGAACACCCGGTCGGCCAGGCCGGCCGCCACCTCGGTCAGCGCCGAGGCGTCCGTGCCGCGCACGTCCCCGTAGCGCACGGACCGCGCCAGGGCCGGCAGGGCCTCCGCCAGCCGGCCGACGTCCGCGTCGAGAGCGGCCCGGTCGGCGAGCGCCCGCATCACGGCGGGCAGCGCGTCGGACAGCCCGGCCCGCAGGCACCGTTCGGCCAGGGCCGTGACCTCCGGCAGCGACGCGGCCGACACCGCCTCGGACTCCGCCCGGGCCGTGGCCGCGGACAGCACGGTGGTGCCCCACACCCCCGCCTCCGAGACCCGGACGGACAGCTCGGGCTCCCAGCGCAGCCGCCAGGACTCCCGGAACGTCCCCAGTCCGCCGCGTCCGCGCACCGGCTCGCCCCAGTCGATGCCGAGGATCCGCAGCCGGTGCAGCAGCCTGCTCCGCCCGGCGTCGGTCTCCCGGCGCAGGTCGAGGTCGAGCTGCCGCTCCGCCGCCTCCGGCTTGAGGCGCAGCCGGCGCTGCACGGCACCGAGATCGCGCTGCAGGGGCACGGCCGGAGCGGACCGCGGCACCTCTCCCAGCGCGTCCCCCACCACCAGGCGCCGCGCGACGAGCTCCAGCGGCACGTCGGACCCCTCGCACATCACCGCCCGGACGGCGTCGGTCGTCTCGGTGAGCCCGGCGAGCGGCCGTCCGCGCAGGACGGCGAGGGTGCCCGCGAGCCGCACCGCCTCGATGACATGGGCGGAGGACACCGGGTAGTCCTCACCCCGCAGCAGCCGGGCCACCTTGGTCATCCACCGCTCGACGGGACGGTCCGGCGCCCGGAAGAGGTGCTCGTACCAGCCCGGGGAGGAGATCCCGGCGCCGTAGCCGCTGTGCCGGGCGAGCCGCCGATGCGTCCAGGGCACCCAGGTGATCTCCGCCCTGGCCTTCGGCAGCCCGCGGAGCAGCCGCCGGTCCGCGGCCGCGGTGGTCCGCGCGGCCAGCGCGGGGACGTGCCAGGCCCCGCAGACCACGGCCACCCGCCCCCGAACTCCCGCCGCGCCTCCCGCAGCCGCAGCCGCATATGGGCCTCGCGCACCAGGTCACGCGTGTGCCCGCCGTCGCCGCAGACCTCTCGCAGGACGCCCATCGCCTCGGCGAGCGCGGTGAACGGCGCGAGGGCGGCCTCCGGACCGCCCGGGGCCGGACCGCTTCCCGCCGGACCGCCCCCGGCCGGACCGTCTCCCGCCGGGGAGGCGCCGGCGGATTCCGCGCCGCGGCCGCCGCGGCCGGAGCGGGAACCGGAGTCGGAGCAGCCGTCGCTGTCGCCGCCGCGGCCGTCCGTACCCGGACGCCCGCTCCCCGTGCCGGACCGGGCGGCTGCCGGCTCCGCCACCGCCCGGGTGAGCGATGCCCCGGTGAGGGAAGCCCGGTGCTCGACGGCGTCCTCCCACCAGCGCTCCGGATCGTCGTATCCGGCGGCCCCGGCGAGGACGGCGATCGGATCGATCCGCACCTCGTCCGCCGTCTCCCCGGCGCCCTCGGCGGAACCGGCCGGGCCGCCCGGGGCCTCCGCGCCGGACGTACCGCCCGGCGGTCCGCCACCCCCGGGGCGGCCGGCGTCCGGCGCCCCGCCGCCGCCCGGCTCCTCCCAGGCCAGCACATGGGCCGCCGGGAGATCGATGAAGCGGACCGGAACCCCGCGCTCCACCGCCCAGCGGAGCGCCACCCACTCCGGGGAGAACTCGGCCAGCGGCCAGAAGGCCGAGCGCGCCGGCTCCCCCGCGACATGAGCGAGCAGGGCGACGGGCGGCCGCATGCCCTCCTCGCACACGAGCGGGGCGAGCGCGTCCGCCTCGGGCGGCCCCTCGATCAGCACCGCGGGCGGCTCGTACGCGTCCAGCACCGCGCGGACGGCCCGTGCCGAACCGGGCCCGTGGTGCCGCACGCCCAGCAGCAGCGGCTCATCGGGCCGTGCCACCGCGCTCCACCTCCCCGGCCCGGCGGCGGAGTCCGCACGCCCCGAACGGCTGTCGTCCGGCCATCAGGCGGCCACCTCCCGGCAGGCGCGGTAGAAGTCCTTCCAGCCCTCGCGCTCCCGGACCACCGCTTCCAGATACTCCTGCCAGACCACCTGGTCGGCGGACGGATCGCGCACCACGGCTCCCAGCAGACCGGCCGCCACGTCGGACGGGCGCAGCACCCCGTCGCCGAAGTGGGCGGCCAGGGCCAGGCCGCCGGTGACGACGGAGATCGCCTCGGCCGTGGACAGCGTGCCCGAGGGCGACTTGAGCTTGGTGCGGCCGTCCGCCGTGACGCCGTCGCGGAGTTCGCGGAAGACCGTGACCACCCGCCGTATCTCGGCCAGGCCGTCGGTGGCGGGCGGCAGATCGAGGGAGCCGCCGATCTGGTCGACGCGGCGGGAGACGATCTCGACCTCGGCATCGATCTCAACCACTCGCCCGACACCTGGCCGCTGGACGCCGCGTACCTCAGCCTGGAAGCGGAGCTCGGCCCGGACGGCTCCGGAACGGCGGGCCCGCAGCCGTACCCCGCCCTCCCCGCCGAACAGGCCCTCGCCGGCCGGGACCGGGTGCTGCTGCGCGGGGTGGCCGGCTCCGGCAAGACCACCCTGGTCCAGTGGCTGGCGGTCTCCACGGCCCGGGACGAACTGCCGGACCAGCTCGCGCCGCTCCGCGACCGGGTGCCGTTCGTCCTGCCCGTACGGCGCTTCCCGCACAAGGGGTTCCCGGCTCCCGAGGAGTTCCTGACCGCCGTACGGCACCCGTGCGCCGAGAACCAGCCGCCGGGCTGGGCCGTGCGCGTCCTGGCCGACGGGCGCGGGCTGATGCTGATCGACGGGATCGACGAGGCCCCCGAGGGCCTCCGCGAGCAGCTCCGGGCCGAACTGCGGACGCTGATCGCCACCCACCCGGGCAACATCTGGCTCGTCACCTCCCGGCCCTCGGCCGTGCCCGACGCCTGGCTCGCCTCCGACGGCTTCACCGAGCTCAAGCTGGCCCCGCTGAGCCGGGACGGCGTGGCCGCGTTCATCCAGCGCTGGCACGCCGCGGCGCGGGCGGAGGAGCCCAAGGACCTGCACCGGCTGGACGAGTACGAACGCACCCTGCTGGCAGCCGTGCGGACCACCCGCGAACTCGGCCGGCTGGCCACCAATCCGCTGATGTGCGGCCTGCTCTGCGCCCTCCACCGCGACCGGCGCGGCTATCTGCCGCGCGGCCGCCGCGCCCTGTACGACGCCGCGCTCTCCATGCTGCTGGAGCGGCGCGACCGGGAACGGGACATGGCCACGACCGACGGCATCGACCTGGCCCAGGAGTCGAAGGTCCAGCTGCTCCAGAAACTGGCCCACTGGATGCTGGTCCACGAGCGCTCGGAGATGGACGTCGGCACGGCCGTGGACATCCTGGAACGCCATCTGCCGGCGATACCGGAGGCCCTGAAACAGGGCGGGCCCGCGGAGATCTACCGGCATCTGCTCAACCGCACCGGGCTGCTGCGGGAGCCCACGCCCGGCTCGGTGGACTTCGTCCACCGCACCTTCCAGGACTACCTGAGCGCGCGGGCCGCCGTGGAGCGCCACGACTTCGACTTCCTCATCGGCCACGCCCACCAGGACGACTGGGAGGAGGTCGTCCGGATGGCCGTGGCCCTGGCCAGGCCGGACGAGTGCGCCAAGCTGCTGGAGGGGCTGCTGGCCGCCCGGCCGGGCGCCAAGCCCGTGGAGGCCCGGCACCGCAAGCTGCTCGCCGCGGCCTGCCTGGAGCACGTCACCGAACTGGACCCCGGGGTGCGGGCCAGAGTGCACCAGTACACCAAGAACATGGTCCGCCCGACCACGGAGGCGGCCGCCCGCGCCCTCGGCTGGATCGGCCCGATCGCCCTGGAGATGCTGCCCGACCCGGCCGGCCTCCCCGACCGCGAGGCGTATCTGCTGGCCGTCACGGCCACGTCCATCGCCGACGACCGTGCCATCGACTACCTGGTGCGACTGCGGCACCGCGAGTCCTGGCACCTCCGCTCCCTGCTCGCGGGCGCCTGGCGCCGGTACGACACCGACCGGTACGCCGACGAGATCATCGCCCACCTCGACGAGCGCGCCCTGGACTTCCCCGTGTCCGACCTGGAGGAGCTGCACGCGCTGCGCCGCCTCGGGGGCCGCCCGGCCGTCCAGATCGCCGGACGGTTCACCGCGGGGCAGCTGGTCGAGGGACTGGTCGCCGAGAAGCTGACGCACCTGTGGCTCGCCTACGACCTGGGCACCCCCCTGGAGTGGCTGAGCTCCTTCCCCCGGCTGCACACCCTGAGCGTGAGCCGCCACGCCCTCCCGGTGCACGGGGTTCCGGAGGGCATACACCTGGTGACGGTCTGACCGGCGGGCCGGGACCGGCCTCCCCCGCCGCCTCCCCGCCGTACCGGCGGGCTTCCGGCATCGTCTGCGCCCGCGACGGGCGGCGCCCTAAGCTGACGCTCCGGCGGCGGAGGGCGGCAACGGGTCGGGGGCACGGGCCCGCAGCAGCCCGCCGGACCGCCGATGGCCGCACAGCCACGCATCCGCACGCACAACCGGGGGGAACCGGGGGATGGATCCCGCAGTCGTGGGCGCACGCGTCGCGTCCGCCGCCGTCGCACCGCTCATCAAGAGGCTCTTCGTCCGCGAGGGCCCGGGCGCGGGCCTGCTGGACCGTCCCGTGCGCCTCTCCGGCCATCTCTCCTTCACCGGGGAGAAGCGGACCCTCACCGAGCGGGACCTGCGCAAGCTCGCCTCCGAACTCGTACGGCGGGCCGTGGCGTCCGGGGAACGCCCGGTCCCGGAGGACGAGGAGGAGGCGGTCGCGGACGCCCTGGCCCGCAGCCTGCACGCCCTCGGCGACCTCGCCATGGACGACGTCCAGGCCGTCCGCCTCGGCCACACCCG
This sequence comes from Streptomyces sp. MNU89, assembly GCF_020982505.1. Taxonomy (NCBI): domain Bacteria; kingdom Bacillati; phylum Actinomycetota; class Actinomycetes; order Kitasatosporales; family Streptomycetaceae; genus Streptomyces; species Streptomyces sp. MNU89. The sequence continues at coordinate 3,294,372 of NZ_JAJKLL010000001.1, forward strand.
CTTGGCCCGAGAACTGCGGAGCGCCGCGGACCGCCCGGACCGCCTGCTGTCCGCCGACGCGGCCGGCCTCTTCGAGCGCCTGCTCGGCACGGCCTGCCTGCACATCCTGCACTTCTTCACCCAGCGCTCGTCCTTCGTCGCGCGCTCGGCCGTCGAGCAGGCCCGCAGCCAGGCCGAACTGATCGCGAAAACGGACGAGTTGCTGGCCCGCGTCCCGCGCCCGGACGGCCGCGACACCGCGTTCGAGGAGCGCTACGCGGCCTACGTGGCGGAAAAGCACGGCACACTGACGATCGTCGGCATCGACCTCCACCACACGGAGGCGGCCTGGCCGCTGGACACGGCGTATCTGAGCCTGGAGCTACAGGAGCACGGTCCGTCCTCCCACTGGCTTCCGGGGCACGACCGCTGGTCGCCCCCGGACGCGAGCTCCCCGGACTCGCCGCACGGGGACTCGGCCCCGCCATACGGCGACGGCTGGGCCCCGCCGCCCCTCGAAGCCCCCGCCACACCGCTGCCGGCCGACCGGATCTTCTCCGGCCGGGACCGTGTCCTGCTCCGCGGCGCCGCAGGATCCGGCAAGACCACCCTCATCCAGTGGCTGGCGGTCTCCACCGCCCATGGGGAACTGCCCGAGGACATGGCGGAACTGCGCGGCCGAGTGCCCTTCGTGCTGCCCCTGCGCAGCGTCATCCGCGCCGGGACGCTCCCGCTGCCCGATGCCTTCCTCTCCGCCGCCCACAACCCCCTCCACGCCGCGCAGCCGGAGGGCTGGGCGGACCGCGTGCTGCGCGCCCGCCGGGGACTGCTGCTGGTCGACGGGCTGGACGAGATCCCGGAGAAGGAACGGGAACGGGCCCGCCGCTGGCTGGCGGACCTGCTGATCGCCTATCCCGGCAACCTCTGGCTGGTCACCTCCCGCCCCTCGGCCGTAGGCGACGGCTGGCTCGCAGCCCAGGGCTTCTCCGAGCTGGCCCTCGCCCCCATGAGCGGTGACGACGTGGCCGCCTTCGTCGACCGCTGGCACGACGCCGCCAAGGCCGGCTGCCGCACCCCCGGGCACAACGCCGAGCGCGCCGCCGAGCTGGACCGCTTCCGCGCCGCCCTGCACACCGCCGTACGCACCAAGCGGGACCTCGGCCGACTGGTCACCAACCCGCTGATGTGCGCCATGGTCTGCGCCCTGCACCGCGCCAGAAACGGCTATCTGCCGCCCGGCCGGAAGGAGTTGTACGAGGAGGCGCTGCGGATGCTCCTCTCCCGGCGCGACGTGGAGCGGGACATCCCGGCCCCGGACGACATCCAGCTCACCGAGGAACCCCAGATCCAGCTCCTCCAGCGGCTCGCCTACTGGCTCATCCGCAACGGCCGCACCGAGCTCGACCGCGAGCACGCGGAACGCATGATCGCCGACGCCCTCCCCTCCGTACCGGCCGCGGCCCGGCAGGGCGACCCCGGGCGGGTCTTCCGCCATCTTCTGCTCCGCAGCGGTCTTCTCCGCGAACCGGCTGACGGCACGGTCGACTTCGTGCACCGCACCTTCCAGGACTACCTGGGCGCCAAGGCCGCCGTGGAGGACTGGGACATCGGCCTGCTGATCCGCAACGCGGCCGACGCCCAGTGGGAGGACGTCATCCGCATGGCCGTCGCCCACGCCCGGCCCCGCGAGCGAGCGGAGATCCTGCGGGAGTTGCTGGCGTACGGGGACTCGGCACCCGGCACCCTCCAGACGAAGGTCAATCTGCTGGCCATGGCCTGCCTGGAGCACGCGGCGGAACTCGACCCGGCGGTGCGCACGGTGGTCGAGGAGCGCGCCGCCGCCCTGATCCCGCCGCGCAACACAGAGCAGGCCCGGGATCTCGCCGCGGCCGGCCCCCTGGTTCTGGAACTGCTGCCCGGTCCCGAGGGGTTGACGGAGAAGGAGGCCGTGTCCGTCGTCACCGCCGCGTCCCACGTGCAGTCCGACGCGGCGATCGACTTCCTCGCCCGCTTCCGCTCCCACCCCGCGCTGCTGGTGCGGTCACAGCTCGCATGGAGCTGGCAGCGGTTCGACCTCCGCCGCTACGCCGACGAGGTGATCGCCCATCTCGACCCGGACGGCCTCTACTTCACGGCTCCAACCCGGGACCACCTTCGGACTCTGCTGGGCCTGGGCGGACGCCCGATGCTGGAAATCCGGGACCGGGACGCGGCCAACTACCTGCCCGTATACGCACGCCGGACGCCCCTAACCCATCTGGCACTCCACACACCGTTCAGACTTGGCCGCTTGAATCCCCTTCGGGGGCTGGGCGATCTCAGGAACCTACGGCTCACCCGGCACTCCGTCACGGATCTCCCCGCTCTCTCGCGGCTGCCGCTGGAACACCTCTCCCTGAACGACGTGCCGGGCAAGAGCCTGACCGCGTTACGGGAACTGACTTCCCTGACGTCGCTGGAGCTCAGCCCGCTGGACGGCGACTGGGATCTGACCGACCTCCCTTCCAGCGCACCGCTGGAAAGCCTGTTCCTCTCCCTCGCCGGGCCCCGGCCCCACAGAGGGCTCTGGGGAATCGGCCGGTGGCGAACGCTGCGGCGCCTCGGCCTCGGGCTGAGGAGCAGCCCTCGCACCCCGGCCGAATGGGAGGAGATCGGTGGACTGCCCGAGCTGCGTGGCCTTGAGGTCAGCGGCGCGTCCCTGGGGCAGTGCGGACCGGAGACGGTCCTCGACGGCGTCGAGCGCTTGCTGGTCCTCCGCGTACCCGGCCACTCCATGAACCTGTCCCAGGTCGTCACGCATTTCCCTAAACTCCGCCGCCTGGACCTCGCCTGGGGGAAAGCCACCCAGGAGCCGGAAGACCTCGCCATCTTGGCCGACCTGCCCCATCTGGAGGTCGTCAGCCTGACCCCCCACACCGTGCCGGCCCGTGGCACCGACCGCCTCCCGGAATCGGTGCGAGTCATCAGGTCCGACTGACCCGGCCGAGGGCCATCAGGACAACCCGGGCCGCGGGCACCGGACACAGCAAGAGGGCGGCCCCGGAACCGTTACGGTTCCGGGGCCGCCCCTCGGCCTTGCCCTGCCGTTCAGCGTCCCGCGCGAGCGGTCACGCGTCCTTGCTGAGGTTCGGGCCCGAGCCGCCGCCGGCGGCGGACTCGATCGGCGGGGCGTCCGGCAGTGCCGACTTCTCCTCGCCGCGGAAGGTGAACTTCTTCTGGTCACCCTCGCCCTCGGTGTCCACGACCACGATGTGACCGGGGCGCAGCTCGCTGAAGAGGATCTTCTCCGAGAGCTGGTCCTCGATCTCGCGCTGGATCGTCCGGCGCAGCGGCCGGGCGCCCATGACCGGGTCGTAGCCCTTCTTGGCGAGCAGCGACTTGGCCTCACCGCTGAGCTCCAGGCCCATGTCGCGGTCCTTGAGGCGCTCGTCCACCTTGTCGATCATCAGGTCGACGATCCGGATGATGTCTTCCTCGGTGAGCTGGTGGAAGACGACCGTGTCGTCGACGCGGTTGAGGAACTCGGGGCGGAAGTGCTGCTTGAGCTCTTCGTTGACCTTGTTCTTCATCCGCTCGTAGTTGCTCTTGACGTCACCCTGGGCCGCGAAGCCGAGATTGAAGCCCTTGGAGATGTCCCGGGTGCCGAGGTTGGTCGTCATGATGATGACCGTGTTCTTGAAGTCCACGACCCGGCCCTGGGAGTCGGTCAGCCGGCCGTCCTCCAGGATCTGCAGCAGGGAGTTGAAGATGTCCGGGTGGGCCTTCTCGACCTCGTCGAAGAGGACCACGGAGAACGGCTTGCGGCGCACCTTCTCGGTGAGCTGGCCGCCCTCCTCGTAGCCCACGTAGCCCGGGGGCGAGCCGAAGAGCCGCGAGACGGTGTGCTTCTCGCTGAACTCCGACATGTCGAGGGAGATCAGCGCGTCCTCGTCGCCGAAGAGGAACTCGGCGAGCGTCTTGGACAGCTCGGTCTTACCGACACCGGACGGGCCGGCGAAGATGAACGAGCCACCGGGACGCTTCGGGTCCTTGAGGCCGGCGCGGGTGCGCCGGATCGCCTGGGAGAGCGCCTTGATGGCGTCCTCCTGGCCGATGACGCGCTTGTGGAGCTCGTCCTCCATGCGGAGCAGCCGCGAGGACTCCTCCTCGGTGAGCTTGAAGACCGGGATGCCGGTGGCCGTGGCGAGGACCTCGGCGATCAGCTCCTCGTCGACCTCGGCGACGACGTCCATGTCGCCGGCCTTCCACTCCTTCTCCCGCTTGGCCTTCTGGGCCAGGAGCTGCTTCTCCTTGTCGCGGAGCGACGCGGCCTTCTCGAAGTCCTGGGAGTCGATCGCCGACTCCTTGTCCCGGCGGACGTTCGCGATCTTCTCGTCGAACTCGCGGAGGTCCGGCGGAGCGGTCATCCGGCGGATGCGCATCCGGGAGCCGGCCTCGTCGATCAGGTCGATCGCCTTGTCCGGCAGGAAGCGGTCGGAGATGTAGCGGTCGGCGAGCGTCGCGGCGGCCACCAGCGCTGCGTCCGTGATGGAGACGCGGTGGTGCGCCTCGTAGCGGTCGCGCAGACCCTTGAGGATCTCGATGGTGTGCGGCAGCGACGGCTCCGCGACCTGGATGGGCTGGAAGCGGCGCTCCAGGGCCGCGTCCTTCTCCAGGTGCTTGCGGTACTCGTCGAGCGTGGTGGCACCGATGGTCTGCAGCTCACCGCGGGCGAGCATCGGCTTGAGGATGCTCGCGGCGTCGATCGCGCCCTCGGCGGCGCCCGCACCCACCAGGGTGTGGAGCTCGTCGATGAACAGGATGATGTCGCCGCGGGTACGGATCTCCTTGAGCACCTTCTTCAGGCGCTCCTCGAAGTCACCGCGGTAGCGGGAGCCGGCGACCAGGGCGCCGAGGTCGAGGGTGTAGAGGTGCTTGTCCTTGAGGGTCTCGGGCACCTCGCCCTTGACGATCGCCTGGGCCAGGCCCTCGACGACCGCCGTCTTGCCGACGCCGGGCTCGCCGATGAGGACCGGGTTGTTCTTGGTCCGGCGGGACAGCACCTGCATGACCCGCTCGATCTCCTTCTCGCGCCCGATGACCGGGTCGAGCTTGGACTCGCGGGCCGCCTGGGTGAGATTGCGGCCGAACTGGTCCAGGACGAGGGAGGTCGAGGGCGTGCCCTCGGCCGGGCCGCCGGCGGTGGCGGCCTCCTTGCCCTGGTAGCCGGAGAGCAGCTGGATGACCTGCTGCCGGACCCGGTTCAGGTCGGCGCCCAGCTTCACGAGGACCTGGGCGGCGACACCCTCGCCCTCGCGGATCAGGCCGAGCAGGATGTGCTCGGTGCCGATGTAGTTGTGGCCGAGCTGGAGGGCCTCGCGGAGCGACAGCTCCAGGACCTTCTTGGCACGGGGAGTGAAGGGGATGTGGCCGGACGGGGCCTGCTGGCCCTGACCGATGATCTCCTCCACCTGCTGGCGGACCGCCTCGAGCGAAATCCCGAGGCTCTCCAGGGCCTTAGCGGCGACACCCTCACCCTCGTGGATCAGGCCCAGGAGGATGTGCTCGGTGCCGATGTAGTTGTGGTTGAGCATCCGGGCTTCTTCCTGAGCCAGGACGACAACCCGCCGCGCGCGGTCGGTGAACCTCTCGAACATCGTTAATCGCTCCTCAGAGCGGTCGGGCAGATCGGGGACGGTCCCCTCCCTGTCCTTCCGCATGCTAGTCCCGCAACAGGGGACAGCTCATTCCATCTGCCGACACCCGTCCGGTCTCCCCCGCTGGTTACGGGGACTTACTCCCACAAGTCTCCTGCCCCGGACAGCCGACAACAGCTCCAACCCGATGGTGCGAGACGATGTTCCCGCAGGCCAGGCATCTATCCACCTCGGCAGTACGCCGATGGCGAACGCTGGGCCGTGCCCGGACCCGCGACAACCGCGCTCCGTCCCTCCCCACAAGGCAAGTCTTACCCCCGGGGACCGACAGTCCATGCAGCGCGACCCCCGTCGCTCAGCTACGGGCGAACACCATTGCGCCCCCTCGGGCGCCTTGTACGCCCCCGTCGCTACCACGTTGCGTACCCGTTTGCCAACTCTGCGTAACCCGTACGGGTCCGCTCAGTTGCTCCCGGCATGACCACGGCCCCCGGTCGGCCCCGCACGGTGCCCGCCGACGAACGCGCCGCCCGCGACTGGTACGAGCACGGGCTGGGCTGGCCCACGGCGGGCGGCACGCCGCTGGAACTGCTCACCGGGGTGCGCTTCGACGTCCTGGAGCTGCCCGCCGCCGCGGGGCTCGCCGTGCTGCGGCGCGTGCCGGGCACCGGACCGGTCGCACTGCACGGCACACGGATGCGGCTGCTCGTGGCGCCCGGGAGCGCCCAGGAGCTGCCGGAGCTGCTCCGCTGGCTGGAGTGGGGCGGAGTGCCCCTGGGGCTCAGCGCGCTCGGCGCGGGCGGGCGGACGGCCGCTCCCCTGGCCCGCGGGGCGGGCGGCGGGCCCGTCTGGCTGCGCCCGCCCGTGCCGGGGCGCGAGGTGGAGCCGGCCCTGCCCGCGGCGACGGTGCGCGGCGGGACGCGGGCCGGGGGCGCCGGTGCGTCCGCCCCCGATCTCGTACGGCTCCTGGGCACGGCGGCGACGGAGTGCCACCGGGCCCGGCTGCTGCGCGGCCGGGGTCAGCCGTTCGCCTTCTCGTAGGCCTCCCGCACGGTGGCGGGGACACGGCCGCGGTCGTTGACCTCGTAGCCGTTCTCCTTCGCCCAGGCGCGGATCTTCGCGGTGTCCTGGCCGCCGCCCCCGGAGGCCGCCCGGGCCTTTCCGCGGCCGCCGGCCGAACGGCCGCCGGTGCGCCGCCCGCTCTTGGTGTACGGCTCCAGAAGACCCCGGAGCTTGTCCGCATTGGCGGTGGTGAGGTCGATCTCGTAAGTCTTGCCGTCGAGAGCGAACGTCACGGTCTCGTCCGCCTCGCCACCGTCGAGGTCATCAACAAGAAGGACCTGAACCTTCTGTGCCACCGGATTCCCTTTCATCGAAAAAGCAGTACGACGGAAAGCAAACCGCCTTTCAGGGAAAAACACAAACCCCCGGGTGGGGTTCAGTGCGGCATCGGCACGAGAAAGGTGCGCGTTTCGGACATAGGGTATGGGTTCCGCCGGGGAAGGGCTGCGGAAGGCGTACGGAAGGCGTGGGGCAAGGACTGCCGAAGACGACTGAACGAAGACGCGCGAATAACCTCGCGGTCACAGGTGCAGAAGCATCCGGCTGTTGCCCAAGGTGTTCGGCTTCACCCGTTCGAGCCCGAGGAACTCGGCCACGCCCTCGTCATAGGAACGGAGCAGCTCGCTGTAGACATCGCCGTCGACGGGGGCGTCACCGATCTCCGTGAAGCCGTGCTTGGTGAAGAAGTCGACTTCGAAGGTAAGGCAGAAAATACGGCGAACCCCGAGGCGGCGGGCGGTCTGTACCAATTTCCCGAGGACCCGGTGGCCCACCCCGTGGCCCTGCACGGCGGGATCCACGGCCAGGGTGCGGACCTCCGCGAGGTCTTCCCACATCACATGGAGTGCGCCGCAGCCGACGACCCGGGCGTCCGCCACGCGTTCGGCGACCCAGAACTCCTGGATGTCCTCGTAAAGGGTCACCGTCGCTTTGTCGAGCAGGATACCGTCGCGGACGTAGCCGTCGATGAGACCGCGGATCGCCGGGACATCGCCCGTCCGCGCCCGCCGGACAGTGACCTCATTTGATACTGGGGACATGCACGGACGCTATCGTTCCGCGGCCTCCGGTCCCTCATCGGGACGGTCCAGCCGCACCACGCGGATGGCGTCCCGGAGGTCTTCCCGCTCTTCCTCCGACATCATCCCGAAGAAGGCGACAAGGGCGGCGGCGCGGTTGTCGCTGGCGGCCCACGCCTCGTTCATGAGGGCGGCGGAGTAGGCGGCCCGGGTGGAGACGGCCGCATATCGATAGGCCCGGCCTTCCGCTTCTCTGCGCACCCAGCCCTTCCGGTGCAGGTTGTCCAATACGGTCATGACCGTCGTGTAGGCGATGGGGCGTTCCTTCCGGAGGTCCTCCAGAACTTCGCGGACGGTGACCGGGCGGTTCCATCGCCACACCCGCGTCATCACGGCGTCTTCCAGCTCACCCAATGGTCGAGGCACCCGGAAACCCTAGCGGCAAAACCTACGAATTCCGGCTATTCGGACAGGAAAAAGGGCGCGGCCCGGGGACGTGCGGTCCCGGGCCGCGCCCCTTCGGCCGGTGCGGCCGGCGCGGCCGGTCATGCGGCCGGCGGAGCCGTCAGGAGGCGGTGCCCTCCGGCGGCGTACCGGGGCGGGCGGCCTCGGCCCGGGCCAGCGCCGCGTCGACGGCGGCGTCCTCCTTGGCCTTGTTGGCTCCGCCCTGGCTCTTCACGATCGTCACGATCAGCGCGATGAAGGCCACGGCCATGACCGTGGAGGGCAGAAGCGCGGCAACGTATTCCATACCGACCAGGGTAACGAGCCGGGCGCGCCGCCGGGCCTCCGGCACCCTCAGCCGGCCGAACGCCCCTCCTCGGGCCGCTGGGGCGGCGCGGGGGCCGGGCGCCGGCGCGGCGGGAAGACCTCGGCCGGAGTCGGCACCGGGCGGGCCGGGGGCTCGGACTCGGGACCGGCCGGGCGCTCCGGCTCGGGGCGGCCGGCCGGGGCTTCTCCGCGGGGCCGGTGTCCCGCCGCGGGCGGGGCCGCTTCGCCGGTTCGGCGGCCGTCGCCGCGCGGCTGCCCGGAACGGCCGGAAGGGCCGGAGGTGGCACCGGTAGGGCCGGAGGTGACAGAGGAGCCGGAAGGGCGGGGCCGACGGGGCGGGGAGGGCCGGTACGGCGAGCAGCCGCCGGGCAGCCCGCCGGGCGGGGCCCGGCACGGCCGCGAGCCGGGCCTGCGCGGGCGCCGGGGGCCGGTGGGGGCGGCGGCCGGGGGCCGGTGCCGGGCGGCCGCCTCCGGGGCGGTGGTCCGGGCGGCGGGACGAGCGGTGGGACGAGCGGTGCGGGCGGGGCCCCACCGCGGCGCAGCAGCGCGCGGCCGCGGGCCGCGTCGGCGGGGCTCACCGACGGGTCGGCGCAGAGCGAGCGGAGCGCGGCGAGATCCTCCTCCCCGGGCGGGCGGCCGGCGTCGGCGGCCTCCCGGAGACGGTCCAGATAGCCGGCCGACGAGCCCGGGAGGGCGGCCCGGTAGCGGGCCAGATCGGCGTGGAGGAAGGCGCGGAGCCTGTCGCTCTCGCGCACCGCCTCGGCCATGTCCTCGGCGAGGCGCTCCAGTTCCGGCGCTCCCCGGCCCGCTCGGGGCCGGGGCGGGCGGGGCCGGGCCGGGCCGCAGGGCGAGGGCGAGGGCCCGGCGCAGGACGGACACTTCGTCGGCGCTGAACGCCAGGGCGCCGCGGGAATCAAGAGGCATGGGCATAAGCAGATTTTTACCACTTAACGGACATTATTCGCCGCGTGTGGCGCCGTCGGGCGTGCCCCGGGGGGGTGTGTGCGTTCACGGGCCGCCGGCGGCGGGCCCCGGCCGTGGTGGGGCGCGGACGGAACGGTCCGGCGGGGGCGCCGGGGGTCGTACGGGCCCCGCCCGGCGCCGTCCCGGCCGGTGCGTCAGGTGCGGGAGACGTTGCGCTCGTAGACCAGGCGGAGGCCGATCAGCGTCAGCCAGGGCTCGTGCTCGTCGATCACCGCCGACTCGCCGAGCACCATGGGGGCCAGGCCGCCGGTCGCGATCACGGTGACGTCGTCCGGGTCGTCCGCCAGTTCGGTGGCCATCCGGCCCACGACACCGTCGACCTGGCCCGCGAAGCCGTAGAGGATGCCGGACTGCATGGCCTCGACGGTGTTCTTCCCGATGACGCTCCGCGGGCGGGCCAGCTCGATCTTGCGGAGCTGGGCGCCGCGCACCCCGAGGGCGTCCACGGAGATCTCGATGCCCGGGGCGATCACGCCGCCGACGTACTCGCCGCGCACCGACACCGCGTCGAAGGTGGTGGCCGTGCCGAAGTCGACGACCACGCAGGGGCCGCCGTACAGCTCGACGGCCGCCAGGGCGTTGATGATCCGGTCGGCGCCGACCTCCTTCGGGTTGTCCATGAGGATCGGCACACCCGTCTTGACGCCCGGTTCGACCAGCACGGCGGGCACGTCGCCGTAGTAGCGGCGGGTGACCTCGCGCAGTTCGTGCAGCACGGAGGGGACGGTGGAGCAGATCGCGATGCCCTCGATGCCGTCGCCCAGCTCGTCGCCGAGCAGCGGGTGCATGCCCATCAGGCCCTGCAGGAGCACGGCGAGTTCGTCGGCCGTGCGACGGGCGTCCGTGGAGATCCGCCAGTGCTCGACGATGTCCTCGCCGTCGAACAGGCCGAGGACGGTGTGGGTGTTGCCGACGTCGATGGTGAGCAGCATCGTCTCTCACGCCTCCGGGCGGTCGTCGGCGGCGCCCGCCCCGGCACCGGCACCGGCACCGGCCTGCGGCTCGTCGCGCAGGTCGAGACCGATGTCGAGGATGGGGGAGGAGTGGGTGAGCGCCCCGACCGCGAGGTAGTCGACCCCGGTCGCGGCGTAGGCGCGCGCGTTGTCGAGGGTGAGGCGGCCGGAGGACTCCAGCCGGGCCCGGCCCGCGACGAGGGCGACGGCCTCGCGGGTCTCCTCGACGGTGAAGTTGTCCAGCAGGATCAGGTCGGCGCCCTCGGCGAGCACCGGCTCGATCTGGTCGAGGCGGTCCACCTCGACCTCGACGGGCACGTCGGGGAACTCGCTCCGCACGGCCTTGAAGGCAGCCGCGATCCCACCCGCCGCCACGACGTGGTTGTCCTTGATGAGCGCCGCGTCCGAGAGCGACATGCGGTGGTTGAGGCCGCCGCCGCAGCGGACCGCGTACTTCTCCAGGAAGCGCAGCCCGGGGGTGGTCTTGCGGGTGTCGCGGACGGCCGCGCCGGTGCCCTCCAGGGCGTCGGCCCAGGCGCGGGTGGCGGTCGCGATGCCGGAGAGCCGGCAGAGGAGGTTGAGGGCGCCGCGCTCGCCGGTGAGCAGATCGCGGGTGCGGGTGCGCACGGTCAGCAGCTTCTGGCCGGGCTCGACCCGGTCGCCGTCCATCACATGCCGTTCGACCTCGAACTCGTCGGTGCAGACGACCGAGAGGACCGCCTCGGCGACGCGCAGGCCCGCGACGGTGCCGGCCTGGCGGGCGGTGAAGTCACCGGTGGCGACGGCGTCCTCGGGGATCGTCGCCACCGTCGTCACGTCCACGCCGTGGTCGAGGTCCTCCTCGATGGCGACGTGCGCCAGGTCCTCCACCTGGACGGGGTCGAGCCCGCCCAGCGCCAGCAGTTCGGCGAGCGCGGGGTCGAGACCGCATTCCAGGGGGTCCAGGTCGTAGCCCTCGCCGCCGTCACCGCAGCCGCAGGAGTCGCCGCACCCGCCACCGTCCGCCCCGGCGGAGGGGCCGCCGATCTGGAGCAGCGGAAGGTCCACGGGCTGTGGACGGTCAGGGGTGTTCACGAGTTGTCCCTTCGGGGTGGATCGTGGTGGACGGCCGCGGAGGCGTCCGTCCGGCCGGCGGGGCCGCGGGAGGCTCCGGGGGAATCCGTGCCGGTTCCGGCCCCGGCGCGCGCGCCGGGGCGTACGGGCGGGAAGTCTGCCGTGTCCGTGGAGATGATCGCCAGTTCGGCATCCGGCCCGAGGCGGGCGACGAGGTGGCGGCGCCAGTGCTCGTCGTCGCGGTCGGGGCGGTCCTCGCGCCAGTGGCAGCCGCGGGTCTCCTCGCGCTCGCGGGCCACGGCGACCAGGACGCGGGAGACCAGCAGGAGGTTCGTGGCCTCCCAGCTCTCCACACAGGGCTCGGCCGTCTTGCCGTCCACGCTCAGCTCGGCCGCGGCCGTGGTGTGCAGGCGCTCCAGGTCGGCGGCGGCGCCGGCGAGGCTGGCGGCGCTGCGGAGGACGCCGGCGCCGGCCGTCATGATGCGCTGGATCTCGTAGCGGGCCTCGGGGACGGGGAGGGGCCGCCGGGGGCGGCGTCGGGGACGGGGCCGGAGCCGCCGTCCGGGGTGCCGGTGCCGGTGGTCTCCGCGGGTCCGGTGCCGGTCCCGGCCCGGGCGGCCTCGGTGCTGTCCGGGGTGCCGGAGATGTCGGCGGCGATGCGCTCGGCGAATACCAGGCCCTCCAGAAGGGAGTTGGACGCGAGCCGGTTCGCGCCGTGCACGCCGGTGCACGCGACCTCGCCGCAGGCGTAGAGCCCGGGGACGGTCGTCCGTCCGCGCAGGTCGGTCCGCACCCCGCCGCTGGCGTAGTGCGCGGCCGGGGAGACCGGGATCAGCTCCGTCACCGGGTCGATGCCGTGCGACCGGCAGGCCGCGAGGATGGTCGGGAAGCGGTGCTCCCACATCTCGGCGCCGAAGTGGCGGGCGTCGAGGTACATGTGGTCTGCGCCGGTCTCGCGCATGCGGCGCATGATGCCCTTGGCGACGATGTCGCGGGGCGCCAGCTCGGCGAGTTCGTGCTGCCCCCGCATGAAGCGCACACCGTCGGCGTCCACCAGGTACGCGCCCTCGCCGCGGACCGCCTCCGACACCAGCGGCTGCTGCCCCTCGGCGCCGGGGCCGAGGAACAGCACCGTCGGGTGGAACTGGACGAACTCCAGATCGGAGACCTCCGCGCCGGCCCGCAGCGCCAGCGCCACCCCGTCGCCGGTGGACACGGCGGGATTGGTCGTCGCGGAGAACACCTGCCCCATGCCGCCGGTGGCGAGCACCACCGCGGGGGCGCGCACGGCGCCCACGCCGTCCCGCTGCCCCTCGCCCATGACGTGCAGGGTGACGCCCGCGGTACGGCCCCGGACGTCCTTCATCAGATCGAGCACCAGGGCGTTCTCGACCGTCTCCACCCCGGCCTCGCGGACCGCCTCGACCAGCGCCCGGGAGATCTCCGCGCCGGTCGCGTCGCCGCCGGCGTGGGCGATCCGGCGGCGGTGGTGGCCGCCCTCGCGGGTCAGCAGTATCTCGCCGGTGCCGGCGTCGGTGTCGAACCGGGCGCCGCTGCCGATCAGCCGGCGTACGGCGTCGGGGCCCTCGGTGACCAGGGCGCGCACGGCCGTCTCGTCGCACAGCCCGGCGCCCGCGACCAGGGTGTCGTCCAGATGCTGCTCCGGGGTGTCCCCGTCGCCGAGGGCGGCCGCGATGCCGCCCTGCGCCCAGCGGGTGGAACCGGCGTCGAGCCGCGCCTTGGTGACGACGACGGTCTTCCGGCCGGCGGCGGCGCAGCGGAGGGCGGCGGTCAGCCCGGCGACGCCGGAGCCCACCACGACGACATCCGCGTCGATGGCCCAGCCGGGTGCCGGGGCGGTCAGCGCGAGCGCCTCGGGGACGGCAGGGCCGCCGGGGCGGTCGGCCGGGGGGACCCGGTCGGACTGGTGGATCTGGTGCGGGTGGTGGGGCCGCTGGATGTGGTGGGCGCGGTGCGGGGGCGGGGCTGGTCGGGATGGCGGGGTGGTCGTCCTGGCGGGCCCGGTCGGCGCCGTCGGCCCGGTGTCCGTTGTCGGGAGTACTCACAGGGCGGCTCCGGACGGGCGGCGGGCGCGTGGTCCGGGCCGCGTTGCGGTGCTCCCCGGGATGCGGGAGGCGCGGGGACCACAGCCGGGGCCGGGAGTGCGGCCGGGCGGGGCGCCGGGGGCGTGACACAAGGCGCGTGGGTGCGGGAGGGCGCCGGAGCGGCCGTCCGGGGCCTCGGCGCCGGCCCGGCCGGGGCGAGGGCTTGCCGGGCGGCGGGCCGCCGGTTCGGGTGCCGGCGCGGCGTGCGCGACGGACTCATCGGGCCGGACAAGCTCATCGGGTGGCTCCGAACTGCAGGCGGATGTTGTCGATCAGACGGGTGGTGCCCACCCGGGCCGCCACGGCCAGCACGGCCTCGCCCCGGTGGTCCGCCGGGACCTCGGTGAAGTCGGAAGGGCCGACGAGGGCCAGGTAGTCGGTCACCAGCGGCGGCTGCCGCTCCGCCGCCTCGTCGAGCACGGCGCGGGCGGCGGAGCGTACGGCGTCCGGGTCCGCGACCGGCACGGTGGACGGCTCCGGCGCCGGTACCGGTACGGGCACGCCGGGAGTCGCGGACGGTGCGCGGTCCCCGGCCGGCGCGGGCTTCCCGGCCGCCGGTTCCGTCCCGGCCGCCGCGGCGGTCCCCGCCTCCCGGCCCGCCGCCAGGGCGCGGGACAGCGCCAGCGCCGTGACCCGCTCGGGCCCGGAGAGATAGCGGTTGCGGCTGGACAGGGCCAGCCCGTCGGGCTCGCGGACGGTCGGGACGCCGGCGATCCGGACGGGGAAGTTCAGGTCGCGCGCCATGCGCCGGATCAGCGCGAGCTGCTGGGCGTCCTTCTCGCCGTAGAGGGCGAGATCCGGGGCGGTGAGGTGGAGCAGTTTGGCGACGACGGTGAGCATGCCGTCGAAGTGCCCGGGGCGGCTGGCGCCCTCCAGCCGCTCCCCCATCGGGCCGGCGGAGATCCGGACCTGCGGCTCCCCGCCCGGGTAGACCTCCTCGGCGGACGGCGCGAAGACGACGTCCGCGCGCTCCTGCGCGGCGACGAGGAGATCGGCGTCGAGGGTGCGCGGATAGCGGTCGAGGTCCTCACCGGCACCGAACTGCAGCGGGTTGACGAACACGGTCACGACGACCTGGCCGTCCGGGCCGACCCGGTCGCGGGCGGCACGGATCAGGGCGGCGTGCCCCGCGTGGAGGGCTCCCATCGTCATCACGACCGCGCGCTCGCCGCGCCGGTCCAGGGCGCGCAGTGCGGCCGCCGTACGGATCAGGGCGGGCCCGGGTCCTGTGGCGGCGGTGGCCGCGTCCACGTCAACGTGCCCGCCGGGGGCGCCGGTCGCGCCGCCGGGGGCGGTGGTCGTCGCGTCCGTCGTGTTCCGGTCGCCCGTCATCGGGTGCCTCCGTCCGCGAGCACGCCCAGCAGGTCCTCGGCCAGCTCCGGTTTCAGCAGCCCGGAGGCCATGGCGCGGTCCGCCGTGGCGCGTGCCATGGCGAGATAGCCGGCGACGGTCTGCGGCGCGTGCTCGCGCAGCTCGGCGACGTGCGCGGCGACCGTGCCGGCGTCACCGCGCGCGACGGGGCCGGTGAGGGCCGCGTCACCGGAGCGCAGGGCGTTGTCCAGGGCCGCGCCCAGGAGCGGGCCCAGCATCCGGTCGGGGGCGCCCACCCCGGCGGCGCGCAGCAGTTCGAGCGACTGGGCCACCAGCGTGACGAGATGGTTGGCGCCGAGCGCCAGGGCCGCGTGGTACAGCGGGCGGGCGGACTCCTCGATCCACTCGGGCTCGCCGCCCATCTCGATGACCAGGGCCTCGGCGGCGAGCCGCAGTTCCTCCGGCGCGGTCACGCCGAAGGAGCAGCCGGCCAGCCGCTGGACGTCGACGGCGGTGCCGGTGAAGGTCATCGCGGGGTGCAGCGCCAGCGGCAGGGCGCCGGCGCTCCGGGCGGGGTCCAGTACGGCTGTGCCGTAGCGGCCGGAGGTGTGCACCAGGAGCTGTCCGGGGCGTACGGCGCCGGTCTCCGCCAGACCCTGGACGAGCCGGGGCAGGGCGTCGTCCGGAACCGTCAGCAGGACGAGCTCCGAACGGGCCAGGACCTGCGCCGGCGACACCAGGGGCACCTCGGGCAGCAGGGCCGCCGCCCGGCGCACCGAGGCGTCGGAGACGCCCGAGACGGCGACCGGGCGGTGCCCGGCGAGCCGCAGCGCGGCGGCGAGCGCGGGGCCGACCCGGCCCGCGCCGACGACCCCGACGGCGAGCCTGGCGGGGCGGTCCTTGGCCTCGGGGAGAGGGGGTGTGTTCACGGAATACGGCCTTCCGTTCCAGTCCGCTGGCCCGGTTCGGGAGGGCCAGGGGCGGTACCGGACGTGTCCCGGCCAGCTTACGCGAGGACGGTCGGCCGCCTTTCCGCGCTGCGCGCCGGGGCCGGGAGCCGGGAGCCGGGGACGGGGCCGGGGCCGGGCGGGCCCGTGGCCGGTGCGACATCATCGGCGCATGGTGGACGACACGAGTGACGAGGAGCGGGCCCGCAGACTCGCCGCCTGGGGCGGGGCCCGCCGGAGGCTGGCGGAGGTCGCGTCGGCGGAGACCATCGGCGGTCGGCTGGCGCGGCTGGCCGCGGAGGCGCCCGCCGCGTACGACCTGTCCGAGCGGACCGACGTCTACGGCGACGGCGCCGTGGAGGCCCTGGAGCGCCGGGTCGCCGGGCTGCTGGGCACGGAGGCCGCCGCGTTCTTCCCGACCGGCACGATGGCCCAGCAGATCGCCCTGCGCTGCTGGGCCGGCCGGACGGGGAACGCGACCGTGGCCCTCCACCCGCTGGCGCACCCGGTGCGGCACGAGCGGGACGCCCTGTCGGTGCTGGGCGGACTGCGGACGGTCCACCCGACGCGGGAGCCCCGGCAGCCCACGGCGGACGAGGTGCGGGAGATGGACGAGCCGTTCGGCACGCTGATGCTCGAACTGCCGCTCCGCGAGGCGGGGTTCGTCCTTCCCTCCTGGGAGGAGCTGGAGGCCGTCACCGGGGCGGCGCGGGAACGGGACGCGGTGGTGCACGTCGACGGCGCGCGGATCTGGGAGTGCGCCCGCCATCTGGGGCGGGAGCTGCCGGAGATCGCGGCCCTCGCGGACAGCGTGTACGTGTCGTTCTACAAGTCGCTCGGCGGTCTTTCGGGGGCCGCGCTGGCCGGCCCGGAGAGCCTCGTCGCGGAGGCGAAGGCGTGGCGGCACCGGTACGGCGGGCAGCTCTACCAGCAGTGGCCCGCGGTGCTCTCCGCGCTGGCGGGGCTGGACCGGGAACTGCCGAGGCTGCCGTCGTACGCCGCGCACGCCGGGGTCGTCGCGGGCGCGCTGCGCGAGGGGCTGGCGGCCGCCGGGGTGCCGTGGTTCCGGGTGCACCCGGAACCGCCGCACACACACGAGTTCCAGGTGTGGCTGCCGTACCCGGCGGACGCGCTGACCGAGGCGGGGACGCGGCAGGCCGAGGAGACGGGGACGCTGCTGTTCCGGGCCTGGTGGGACGAGCAGCGGGTCCCGGGGGTCGCGATGACCGAGGTGACGGTCGCCGGTCCGGGGCTGGAGTGGACGGCGCGGGACGTCACCGAGGCGGTTGCGGGATTCCTCGGCTTCCTGGAGCGGACGGAGGGCTGAGCCGGGCCCGCGGCCGCCCGGCCGCCGGCCCGCGGCGCGGCTACGGCGTTCCGCCCGCCCGGACCAGGCCGGTCTCATAGGCCAGGACGACCACCTGCACCCGGTCGCGCAGCTCCAGCTTGGTGAGGATGCGGCCCACATGGGTCTTCACCGTGGCCTCGGAGAGCACCAGCCGGGCGGCGATCTCGCCGTTCGACTTCCCCTGCGCCACCAGCAGCATCACCTCGCGCTCGCGTTCGGTGAGCCGCCCGATGCGGCCCTTCGCGGGGACGTCGGCGGGGCCCGGCATCATGGGCGTGAAGCGGTCGAGAAGGCGGCGGGTGGTGCTCGGGGCGACCACCGCGTCCCCGCTGTGCACGGCGCGGATGGCGGACAGCAGTTCGGCCGGCGGCACGTCCTTGAGCATGAACCCGCTCGCGCCGGCCTTGAGCGCGGAGAAGGCGTACTCGTCGAGGTCGAAGGTGGTCAGGATCAGCACCTTGGGCGCGCCCTCCCGGGCGCAGATCCGCCGGGTGGCCTCCACCCCGTCCAGCCGGGGCATCCGGACGTCCATCAGGACGACGTCCGGAGCGGCCGGGCCGAGCACCTCCAGGGCCTCCGCTCCGTCGCCCGCCTCGGCGACGACCTCCATGTCGGGCTGTGCCGCCAGCACCATGCGGAAGCCGGTGCGCAGCAGCACCTGGTCGTCGACGAGCATCACGCGGATGGACATGTGTTCCCTTTCCGAGGGGTGGGGTCGTGCTGGAGCGGTGCTTGAGGGCGGTGCGAGCGGGGGGATCGGGAGCTGGTGGGACATGGGGGACGTGAGGTGTGCGCGAGGGCGGCGCCCGGAGGCCCGGGGACGGCGCCCGGCCGGGGGCCGCCTCAGCCCACCGGTTTCAGCGGCAGCACCGCGCTGATCCGGAAGCCCCCGCCGGGTCTCGGTCCCGCGTCCAGCTTGCCCCCGACCATGCCGACGCGTTCCCGCATGCCGATCAGGCCCTGGCCGAGCCCGTCCGAGCCGCCCTTCTCGTACACCTGCCGCTGGGCGCCCCGGCCGTCGTCCTCGACCAGCAGTTCGAGCTCACTGTCGCCGTAGGTGAGCCGCACGGACGCCCCGACGTCCGGGCCGCCGTGCTTGCGGGTGTTGGTCAGCGCCTCCTGGACGATCCGGTACGCGGTGAGCTCCACACCGCTCGCCAGCGGACGCGGCTTGCCGCCGACCCGGAAGTCGACCGGGAGCCCGGCGCCCCGCACCTGTTCGATGAGATCGCCGAGCTGCCGGACGTCCGGCTGCGGCACGTACTCCCCGCACTCCTCGCTCTCACCGGTGCGCAGCACGCCCAGCAGCCGGCGCATCTCCGCGAGCGCCTGGCGCCCGGTGCCGGAGATGGTCTCCAGCGCCTGCTTCGCCTGCTCCGGACTGGACTCCAGGACATAGGCCGCGCCGTCCGCCTGGACGACCATCACCGACACGTTGTGTGCCACCACGTCGTGCAGCTCCCGGGCGATCCGGGAGCGTTCGGCGGCCACGGCCATCTTGGCCTGCGCCTCGCGCTCCTTCTCGAGCCGGGCGGCGCGCTCCTCCAGCTGGGCGTAGTAGGCGCGGCGGGTGCGGATCGAGTCGCCGAGCACCCAGGCGAGGGCGAAGGGGACAGTCATGAAGATGACGACGATCAGGAACGAGCCCATGTCCGGGCCGTGCGGGGGCCAGCGGAGGTTGTAGATCGTCGGCGCCGCGAGACCCGCCGCCAGGGCGAGCCGGGACGCCCAGCGCGCCCCGTTGGCCGCGACGGTGTAGACGATCACCAGCATCCCGAAGTCGGCCGGGTTCTGCCGGATGTCGGTGAGGAGCTGCACCACGCCCGCTCCCGCGGCGATCAGCAGCATCAGCTCCGGCGCCCGGCGGCGCAGGGCGACCACCGTGCACAGCGCGGCCATCACGAGGATCCCGGCGAGCCGCTGCCCGGGACGGCCGGCCGTCTCCTCCGCGACCCACAGCCCGCCGAGCATCAGCAGGATGGCAGCCCAGAAGCTGTCGACACCCGTCGGGTGCCTGCGGAGGAAGTCGTAGAGACGCTGCACGTGACCCAGCGTAGGGACGGCGGGTAGGTGTAGGGGTCAACCGGACGGCCGATCCTCGGTTCGCGGGCCTACTCCCCAAGGTGGACACATCACCCATCACCGGCGCCTCCGCGGGGCGCGCATACCGTGGTCGGATGACGAGCGAGGGCGCGGGCGGGGACGGCGGCAGCGGTGACGGGGCGGCGGCCGTGGCGGGAGGGGCCGTGGCGGGGCGGCGCGGCGGGGCGCCGGGGCCGCTCCCGGGCGGCTGCTCGCCGGGCCCGGAGGTCCCGTCCGGCCCGCGGGGGTGGCGGCAGGCCACCGAGCGGGCGCTCTACGGACCGGGCGGCTTCTATCTGCGCGAGCGGCCCGCGAGCCACTTCCGTACCTCCGTCCATGCCTCGCCCCTCTTCGCGGACGCGGTGGCGGAGCTGCTGGCACGGGTGGACCGCGCACTGGGGCGGCCGGCGGACCTGGCACTGGTGGATGTCGGCGCGGGACGCGGCGAACTGCTCACCGGCGTTCTCGCGGCCGTCCCGCCGGCCCTGGGCGCACGGCTGCGCCCGTACGCCGTGGAGCGCGCCGCGCGCCCCGGCGGGCTCGATCCCCGGATCGTCTGGCGGCGGGGACTCCCGGCTCCGGAAGAGGGGCTGCGGGGACTGCTGTTCGCCAACGAGTGGCTGGACAACATCCCCGTCGACGTGGCGGAGACGGACCCCCGGGGGACCCCGCGGCTGGTCCTCGCCGGCCCGGACGGGCGGGAGACCCTGGGCGGACCCGTCACCGGACCGGACGCGGAATGGCTGCGCCGGTGGTGGCCCGCGGACTCCGGGCCGGGCACGCGCGCGGAGATCGGCCGCCCGAGGGACGCGGCCTGGGCGCGGGCCGTGCGTGCCCTGGAGAGCGGCCTGGCGGTGGCCGCCGACTACGCCCACACGCGGGCGTCCCGGCCGCCGCGGGGCACGCTGACGGGCTTCCGGGCCGGCCGCGAGGTGCCGCCCGTGCCGGACGGTTCCTGCGACATCACGGCCCATGTCGCTCTGGACGCCTGTGCGGAGGCGGGACGGAGGACGGTCGCGGAGAGGGACGCGCGCGAGGGCGCGCGAAGGGGCGCGCGTCCGGCCGCGGCAGACGGCCGGCGGGAACCGGGGCCGGGAGCCCGGCGGGAGAGCGGTGGGGAAGCGGGGCACGACAGCCGGCGGGAGGGCGGGCACAAGGACGGGCGGGAAACCGCGCGCGGCTCCGGACCGCCGTCGTCCGGTGCTCCGGTCCTGCTGACCCAGCGGGAGGCACTGCGGGCGCTCGGCGTCAGCGGCGGCAGGCCGCCCCTCGCCCTCGCGTCGCACCATCCGGCGGCGTATGTGCGGGCGTTGAGCCGGGCCGGCGAGGCGGCGGAACTCACCGACCCGGCCGGCCTGGGCGCGTTCGGCTGGCTGCTCCAGCCGGTCGGCATCGCACTGCCGGCGGACCTGACGGCGGGAGAGGCGGAGAGCACGGCGGGGAGGCGGCCATAGACGGCCATGAGGGCTGTCCGGCAGGGCTCCGTCAGCGGCCCGTCATCCACCGGTCCGGCAGTGCCTCGCGGCGGCCCGTCCGGGAGCGGTCGGCCTGGGCCCGGATCACGGCCCGCGCCTCGGCGGCGTCGCGGAGCCGGGCCGTCACCGACTTGTTGGCGCCGGTGTCCACGGTGACGTCGGCCAGCCCGCGCGCCCGCGTCCACGGCCCCTGGCGGAGCCGTACGCTCTGCACCTTCGCGTGCGGGACGAGCGACAGCGTGCGGCTCACCAGTCCGTGCCGGGCCGCGAACACCGGCCCCTCGGCCGTGAATCCGTAGCCCCGCCACCACAGCGGCACGCACCAGCGCGCCCGGCGCGGCACCGGACGCATCGCGCCGGCGACCGCCCGTACGTCCACCCCCGGCAGCACACGCGCGATCACCATGCCCGCCGTGTCCCGGTCCGCCACGGGCAGCAGCACGGTGTTCTTCGAACCGGCGACGTCCAGTTCGACCCGGACCCAGCCGCGCCGCCGCCACAACAGCGGTTCGACGATCCGCACGGTCTGCACGCGCCCCGGCGGCACCGTCTCGTGCGTCCGGTCGAGGAGCCCGTGGTCGAGCCGGAGCCCGTCCGGGGACTCACCCACCGTCCAGTCGTACTCGGTGATGTACCGGCCCGCGCTCGCCGCCCAGAAGGCGCCCATCGACGGAATCGCCGCCGCCAGAGCCGGCCAGGGGCTGCCGCTGAGCGCCCAGACGACCGCCGTGACGCCGGCCGCGGCGGCGAGGCCCACCCAGACCCCGGCGAGCAGCAGGATCGCCACGGCGAGGGTCCGGGGGTGGACCCGCGCGAGCTGCCGCGCGGGCGCCTCGCCGACGTCCCGCGCGGACTCCGGGGCGATGCCTGCCGCACGGGCCAGCAGCTCGGCGCGGAGCTCCCGGGCCTCCTTGTTGCTCAGGAACGCCAGTTCGTCCTTGGCGTCGGTGCCCAGGACGTCGAGCTTGAGCTTGGCGACGCCGATGACGCGGGCCAGCAGTGGCTGCGTGACGTCCACGGCCTGGAGCCGGTCGAGCCGGATGTGCGCGGTGCGCCGGAACAACAGGCCGGTACGGATGCGCAGTTCGGTGTCGGTCACGGAGAAGTGGGTGAACCACCAGCTGAGGAAGCCGTACGCGGCCGCGGCCGGGATGATCACCAGCAGGCCGAGGAGGGCATGGGTGAGGGTCAGCGCGTCGATCCACTTCTGTGCCTGGTCGAGATCGTGGATCACCCACCCGACGGCGATGGCGATCGGCGCCCAGGCGCGGCGCAGCGGGGTGACGGGGTGGAGCCGGCGCTCGCCGGGGGCACCGCGGCCGAAGGCAGGGCGGCACCGGTGCCGGGGCGGGAGTGGTGCCGGGGGCGGGCGCGACTTCGGTGGCCGGGCCGGCGGAGGGGGCCGGCCCGGTCCCCGGGAGGGGCGGCCGGGGCCGCGTCCGGCGGGCAGCGGGCTCCCCGTACCGGGGCCGTGGTCCGGCCCGCCGCTGCGGCGTGGGCCGGGACGGGAGCCCGGAGCGGGACCGGAGCCGGGACCGGGAGCGGGAGCGGGACCGCCCGGCCCGGTGCCGGCTCCGGTGCCGTTGCCAGTGCCAGTGCCAGTGCCGGTGCCGTTGCCGGGCTCCGGGTCCGGCCCCGGGCCCGCCCCGCCGCCGTTCCGTTCGGTGCCGGGCCCCGCGCCGGTCACAGCCCCGCCGATCGGGACTGGCCGAGTTCGGTGAGCCGGTCGCGCAGCCGGGCGGCCTCCGACGGCAGCAGACCGGGGATACGGGCATCGGAGGCGGCCGCGGCGGTGTGCAGCTGCACGCTCGCCAGACCGAAGTGCCGTTCCAGCGGCCCGGAGGTGACCTCCACGAGCTGCATCCGCCCGTACGGCACCACGGTCAGCTCCCGCCACAGCACCCCCCGGCTGATCAGCAGGTCGTCGGCCCGCTCGGCGTACCGCCAGGAG
This sequence comes from Streptomyces sp. MNU89, assembly GCF_020982505.1. Lineage (NCBI taxonomy): Bacteria > Bacillati > Actinomycetota > Actinomycetes > Kitasatosporales > Streptomycetaceae > Streptomyces > Streptomyces sp. MNU89. Next base: position 3,317,048 of record NZ_JAJKLL010000001.1, read on the forward strand.
CGCCAGTTGCGCTCCAGCAGCCACCAGCCCCAGCCTCCGAGGAGCGCCGGCGGCACGGCGAAGAGGGCCCAGACCGGCCCGGCGGTGAACCACAGCAGGGCGCCCGGGCCGGCGGTCAGTACGGGCACCGTCGCCGCGAGGACGAAGCGGCGCAGCCGCAGCAGTCCGCGCGGCAGCGGGGTCCAGTCGGCGTCGATGCCGGCCGCCGTGCCGTCGCCCGCGGTGCCGTCGTCCGCGCTCGTGTCACCGGCCGTGTCCGTCCCCGTGTCCATGCCCCCAGCGTAGGCGGACTCCGCAACTGCCAGACTGTTCCCATGACGGAGACGACAGTCGGGATCGGCGGCGCGGCGGAGAGCACGGACATGGTGCTCAACATCGGCCCGCAGCATCCGTCCACGCACGGCGTGCTGCGGCTGCGGATCGTGCTGGACGGGGAGCGCATCCTCTCCGCCGAGCCGGTCGTCGGCTATATGCACCGGGGCGCGGAGAAACTGTTCGAGGCGCGCGACTACCGCCAGATCATCGTGCTCGCCAACCGGCACGACTGGCTCTCGGCGTTCTCGAACGAGCTGGGCGTGGTGCTCGCCGTCGAGCGCATGCTCGGCATGGAGGTACCCGAGCGGGCCGTGTGGACGCGGACCCTGCTCGCCGAGCTGAACCGGGTGCTGAACCATCTGATGTTCCTCGGCTCGTACCCGCTCGAACTCGGCGGGATCACCCCGGTGTTCTACGCCTTCCGGGAGCGCGAGGACCTGCAGGCCGTCATGGAGGAGATCTCCGGCGGCCGGATGCACTACATGTTCAACCGGGTCGGCGGGCTCAAGGAGGACCTGCCCGCGGGCTGGACCGGCCGGGTCCGGCAGGCCGTGGCCTCCGTGCGGTCCCGGATGAGCGACTACGACAACCTGGTGCTCGGCAACGAGATCTTCCGCGGCCGCACCCGCGGCGTGGGTGTGCTGTCGCCCGGGGCGGTGCACGCCTACGGGATCAGCGGGCCCATCGCGCGCGCCTCCGGGGTCGACTTCGACCTGCGCCGCGACGAGCCGTATCTGGCCTACGGCGAGCTGGGCGACGTGCTGAAGGTGGTCACCCGTGACGAGGGCGACTGCCTGGCCCGCTTCGAATGCCTGCTGGAGCAGACCCGTGTCGCGCTGGACCTGGCCGACGCCTGTCTGGACCGGCTCACCGCGCTGCCGCCCGGGCCGGTCAACCTGCGGCTGCCCAAGGTGCTCAAGGCGCCCGAGGGGCACACCTACGCCTGGACGGAGAACCCGCTCGGGCTGAACGGCTACTACCTGGTGTCGAAGGGCGAGAAGACGCCGTACCGGCTGAAGCTGCGCTCGGCCTCGTTCAACAACATCCAGGCGCTGGCCGAACTGCTGCCGGGGACACTGGTCGCGGACATGGTGGCGATCCTGGGGTCGCTCTTCTTCGTCGTCGGCGACGTCGACAAGTAACGGGGTCCGGGCGGGCGGGGTCGCGGCCGGGTGGACTGCGGCCCGGACCGGACCGCGGCCGTGTCCCCACCGGGCCCGGGCCGCCGCCCCGCCTTGTGTGCGGGGACGGTCCGCGGCGCCGGAGCCCTCTCCGTGTGTCCATACGTCCGGGTGCCCGGCCGCCCGGTGCCGCCCCGCTGTCACATGGCACCGCCGCCCCGACGGGAGCGTCGGAGCGGCGGTGATGCCGGTGTGGTCCGTGCGGCACGGCCCGTGCGGAGCCCGGGCGAGGGCTCACTGGTGCGGGGCTCCGGTACGGCGGTCAGGAGGAGTGGGCGCGCAGCTCACTGAGGTTGAGCTGTTCGGTCTCGTCGTGCTCGGTCAGGTCGATGACCTCGTTCTGCGCGTGCTCCGGCTCCTCGGGCTCCGGGGTCGCGGAGGCCGGGCCGGTCTGCCGCGGCGGCTGCCGCCGCTCGGACTGCTGCTTCCGGGAGAGCGGCTGCGGTCCGCGGCCCTGCCCGGAACGCGGCTCGTCCCGCTGCCCGGTGCGCTTGCCCCGCGGAGGCGTCTGCCGGGTCCGCTTCGCCGGCTGCGGCCGTCCGGACCCGCCGGCCCGCGCGGAGCCGTCGTCGCGCCGGGCGGGCCGCTCGTCCTCCCCAGTCGGCTCGCTCTGCCCGGTCGGCTCCTCCTGTCCGGCCGGCTCGTCCTGCCCGGCCGGCTCGTCCTGCCCGGCCGGCCCCTGCCGCGCCTCGTGCTCGGCGAGCGCCTCGGCGCCGACCACATCGGCCAGATCATCTTCCGGGGCGACGGCCGTCAGCTCCGGGCGCTGCCGCGCGGCCCGTTCGGACTGCGTACCGAAGAAGTCGAAACCGCCTTCGGTGCGCGGTGCGCTGCCGCGCCGGGGCTCGTACGGCACCACGGCCGCCGCGGCCGGCATCGTGTGCTGCTCGCGCGGCGCGGGGGTGCTGGGATCGGCGGCCGTGCGGTCACCGCCGTCGCTCCCGGCGGCCGCCGCGTGCTTCCCCCGGGGCTCGTCCGCCTCACCGTGGCCGGCCTGCTCGGCCTCCCGCCTGCGGGCGGCCGTGACCGTGCGCTCGGCCTGCTGGCGGGCGCCGTTGCGGGCCAGCCGCCGCAGCGCCTCGGAGGCCCGGAGGTAGGCCGCCGGTGTCGGGGTGCCGTCCCCGCCGAGGACGGGCCTGGCGGGCCCGGCCTCGATCGCGAGCAGGCGGCGGCCCTCCAGGGCGCTGGCCCGTTCGGTCTCCGCGGTGGCGTAGCGGCGCAGCAGCCCGGCGTGCTCGTTGCGGAGCCGGGCCAGTTCGGTGCGCTTGGCGCGCAGCTTGGCCTCCAGCTCCCCGCGGAGCTCGCGGAACTCCTCGACGTCCGACTCCAGTTCGGCGATCCGCTCCTCGGCGCGCCACTCGTCGCGCGTGCGGGCCCGGTGGAGGTCGGCGACCTGCTTGCCGGCGGCCCGGTCCCAGGCGCGCATGAGCACCGCGCCGGTGACGGCGGTGGCCGCCGCGGCCACCACCAGCAACCGGAGCCCCACCGGATCGTCGGTGAGCAGGGCGCCGACGGCACAGGCGGCCGAGACACCGATGACGGTCGACGGGGGCAGAAGCCGGTGCAGGGGTGGCGAATGGCGGTGGCGTCCACGTGGCATGGCCAGAAACTTACCGTGCGCCTGACGTAGATGGGGACCACGACGACAATCTGTTTTCCGCCGGTTACGTGTCAAGCAGTCCTTTGGACTTGAGGTAGTCGGCCGCCACATCCGCGGGCTTCTCCCGGTCGGCGTCGACCCGGCGATTGAGTTCGACGAGATCGCGGGTGGAGAGGGTGTCGGTGAGCCGGCCGAGCGCCGTCTCGATGTCCTTGCCGCCGGCGTCCTCGGCGTTCACCACGGGGAGCACATTGTCGGCGTTCTGGAGTCCCTTGTCGTCGGCGAGCAGGACCAGCCCGAATTCCTCCAGCGTGGCGTCGGTGGTCGTGGTCAGCACCATCTGGTCGGTGCCGTCCTTGACCGCCTGCTTGGCCTGCGGGGTGCCGACGCCCTTGGGGTCGACGGCGGTGATGTCGATGCCGTAGGTCTTCTCCAGACCGGGCCGGCAGAACGGGCGGATGTCGCACTCGTCGCCCGCGGCCAGCCTGATGGGCTTCCCGGAGGCCCCCAGATCGGAGAGCGTCTCAAGATCGTTCCTCTCCGCGAATTCCTCCGTGACGGCGAAGGCGTTCTGGTCCACGGCTTCACCCGCACGGAGTACCTTCAGACCGCGCGGCCCGGCAAGCTTCTTCAGCGCGGCGACGGTCTCGCCGACATCGTTGGAGGCGACGGGCTCGGCTTTCGGGCCGTTCTCCTTGGCGTTGAGGAATTCGGCGAGCGTGGCCGCGTATTCCGGCACGACATCGATCTCGCCCTTCTCCAGCGCCGGTTCGTACAACTCCCGGTTCTTGAGCGTCTTGACCGTGGTGTCGTAACCGGCATCCGCCAGCAGCGCCGCATACAACTCGGCCATCAGCGCGGATTCCGTGAAGCCGGCCGAGCCGATGACCAGCGAGCCCTTGCCGGAATCACCGGTTCCACCACCGCCCTTCTCCTCCAGGCTCCCGCCTCCGCAGCCGGTCGGCCCCGCGGTCAGGACGGCGAGGCCGGCGGCCGCGGAGAGGACGCGGCGGAAGCGGACGGAGTGCGCGATTCGGGTCATCGGGAGACCTTCCTGCTCGTTCACGGGGACGGGGAGGAGATGGGGACGGGGTGGGGACGGGGATACGGAAGCGTGGTGATCGGCGTACGGGCCCGGTGGGCGGCCGGGAGGCTGCCGCGCGGGCCGGTCCACGGGACAGCAGGCGGGGCCCGCGGACCGGGAGGACGGGACCGGGGACGGACGCGGGCGGCCCGTGGCCCGGGCGCCGGCGGAGGCCCCGGGCACCCGGCGCACCCGAAGCCGGGGCCGGAGGCGGCGCACCCCGGTCACGGCGCCACCCGGGTACCGCCCGCCGCCGCCCCGGGCCCCGCCGCGGAGCCCCTGCGCCGGATCGGGTCGAGCAGCCACTGCGCCAGCGCGAACAGCGCCTCGACGGCCAGCGCCACCGCGGCGACCAGCAGCGCCCCGGCCACCACCTGCGGGGTGCTGTAGGTGTTGAACCCCGCCGTGATGATCCGGCCCAGCCCGCCGCCGCCCACCAGCCCGGCGAGGGTTGCCGTGGCGACGACCTGGATCGCCGCCGACCGCACCCCCGTCATGATCAGTGCGAAGGCCAGCGGGAGTTCGACCCGGGCGAACACCTGGCCGCCGGACATCCCCATGCCCCGCGCGGCCTCCACGACGTCCCGGTCCGCCTCGCGCATCCCGACGTAGGCGTTGGTCAGCAGCGGCGGCACCGCGAACAGCACCAGCGCGATGACCGTCGGCAGGTCGCCGTGGCGGCCCAGCGGGGTGAGCGTGAGCAGGACCAGCACCGCGAACGTCGGCACCGCGCGCCCCGCGTTGGAGATGTTGACGGCCAGCGCTCCGCCCCGCCCCCGGTGCCCCAGGTACAGCGCCACGGGCAGCGCGACGGCGCAGGCGAGCCCGAGGCTGACCGCCGTCAGCCACAGATGCTCGGTGAGCCGCCGCCCCGCGCCCGCGCCACCGGCCCAATGCGCCTCCGTGGTCAGCCAGTTCCAGGCTTCCGCCAGGACGTCCATGTGCTCAGCCCGCCTTCGCCGCCGGGGCGGCGGAAGGATCGGACGCCGGAGCCGCCGCCCGGGGGACCGCGGGAGGGGAGGACGGCCCGGCGCCACCCGGCCGTGCGGACGCCCCGGCGGACCGTATGTGCCGCGTCCAGGGCGTCAGCAGCCGCTGCGCCCCGAGCAGCAGCAGATCCGCCAGCACGGCCAGCAGCACACAGATCACCGAGGCGGTCAGCACCTGGGCCCGGAAGAAGCTGTCCAGACCCGCGTAGAGGAGATTGCCCAGACCGCCGTGGCCGACGATCGCGCCGACCGTCGTCAGGGACACGGCGGAGACCGCGGCGATCCGCAGTCCTGCCATCAGCGCGGGCAGCGCGAGCGGTATCTCCACCTCGAACAGCAGCCGGGCCGGGCCGTATCCCATCCCGCGCGCCGCCTCACGCGCGCCGTCGGGGACGGCGTCGAGCCCGGCCAGGATGTTCCGCACCAGCACCGTCAGCGAGTACAGGGCGAGCCCCGTCACCACCACCGAGGCCGACAGCCCGAACACCGGCATCAGCAGGGCGAACATGGCGAGCGACGGAACCGTGTAGAGGACGGTCGTCAGCCCCAGCACCGGGCCGGCCAGCCCGCGCCACCGGCGGGCCAGCAGCGCCAGCGGAAAGGCGGCCAGCAGCCCGATCACCACCGAGGAGAGCGCGATCAGCACATGCTGCGCGGTGGCGTCCAGCAACTCCTGCGAGCGCGTGCGGAGATACTCCCCGCAGATCCATTCGTTCGCCGTCAGACAGCTCTGCCCGCTCACGACCGTCCCCCTCGCGGTGCGTTGTCAGCCGTTCTCTCCGCGCTTCTCTCCGCCTGCCCGTCCCCGTGGTGCCCGTGGTGCCCGTGCGTGGTCCCGCGTCACGTTCTCCTCATGCTCACTGTGCGGCGACCCTATCCCCCGGGTCGGACAACTCCCCGGGAAACGGTGGCGCGCCGGTATCGTGGGCCGCCGGATCCGGCACGGGCGCCCGTCGCCCGGCCGGAGAGCCGGAGCCGTCGTCCCGGGGGGACCCTTGATCCGCTTCGAGCAGGTGACCAAGCGCTATCCCGACGGCACGACCGCCGTGAACGATCTCTCCTTCGAGGTCGCGGAGGGTGAACTCGTCACCCTCGTCGGTCCGTCGGGCTGCGGCAAGACGACCACGATGAAGATGGTCAACCGGCTGATCGAGCCCACCTCCGGCCGGATCCTGCTGGACGGGGAGGACATCGCCGCGGCCGACCCGGTACGGCTGCGCCGCCGCATCGGCTACGTCATCCAGCAGGTCGGCCTCTTCCCGCACCGCACCGTCCTCGACAACACCGCCACCGTGCCGCGCCTGCTGGGCCGCCCCCGGAAGGCGGTCCGCGAGCGCGCCGCCGAACTCCTCGACCTCGTCGGCCTGGACCCGGCCGTGTACGGCGACCGCTATCCCGACCAGCTCTCCGGCGGGCAGCGCCAGCGCGTCGGAGTCGCCCGCGCGCTGGCCGCCGACCCGCCCGTCCTGCTGATGGACGAACCGTTCGGAGCCGTCGACCCGGTGGTCCGCGAGCGGCTGCAGAACGAGTTCCTGAAGCTCCAGGCGACGCTGCGCAAGACGGTTCTCTTCGTCACCCACGACCTGGAGGAGGCCGTCCGTCTCGGCGACCGCATCGCGGTCTACGGGCAGGGGACGATCGAGCAGTTCGACGCCCCGGCCGCCGTGCTGGGCGCCCCGGCCACCGAGTACGTCGCCGGCTTCGTGGGCGCGGACCGCGGCCTGAAACGGCTCTCGGTCACCCCCGTCGAAGCGGGCGACCTGGAGCGGCCGCCCATGGTCCGCCTCGACGACCCGCTCGGCACGGCCGTGCGCCGGCTGACGGCTGAGGGGGCGCGCTGGGCGGTCGTCCTGGACGACGCGGGACGGCTCCACGGCTGGCTGCCGGCCGACGCGGCCCGGGCCGGAGCCGCCGCCGGAGCCACCCCCTCCGGTCCGGGGACCGGCTCCGGGGCCGGGCTGGGAAGCGACGCGAGGGGTTCCGCCGGGGCGGCCGGGGACGCCGGGGACGACAACACCGTCCGGCACCACACCCGCCGGATGGAGGCGTGGCTTCCGGTCGGCTCCTCGCTCAAGCAGGCGTTCGCCACCATGCTCCAGCACGACGCCGGCTGGATCGCGGTACTGGACGGCGACCACTTCCTGGGCGTCCTCACCCCGGCCCGCCTCCACGAGGCCCTGCGCCGCTCGATCGGCGCGGACGCGAACGCGCTCGCCCGCACCGAGGTCACCGTGGAGACCGTTCCCGACCGCTGACCTCCCCGCCCGGGCCACGCCGAGGGCCGAGAGCCGACGGCCGCAGCACCGGTGGCCGGATGCGGCCGGAACGGGGAGAGCCGGGGAGGGGAGGCCGCTCAGCGGCCGGGTCCGCCACCCGGGCCGCCCTGCGGCCCGGACGGGCGGCCCTGCTGCGGCGGCAGTTGGCGCCCCGTTCCCGGCGCGGCGGGCGGCGGAACCCGGCTGCCCGGACCGCCCTGAGTTCGTCCGCCCTGCGCCGGACCCCCCTGGGTTCGTGCCCCCTGAGCGGGCCCGCTCTGCGCCGGACCGCCCTGAGCCCGACTCCCCTGAGCAGCTCCGCCCTGCGCCGGACCGCCCTCGGCCCGCGCCGCCGTCCTGCGGTGCAACCCGGCGGCTGCGGCGACCGACACACTGCTGCCCTGCCCGAGGTCCGTCACCCCGACCTGGCGGGCGAGAGCCCGGATCTCCTGGAGCTGGGGACGGAGATCGGCGGGAAGCGCCCGGCTCAAATGGTCGAACCGCTCCTGCAGCCACGCCGCCTGCTCGCGGTCCAGCGGACGCGTCCGCTCCCGCTCCAGCGCCTCCCGGGCCTGCGCCGGAGCTCTCCACTCACCGTCCGCTCCGAGAGCGTTCTCGTGGACGACGCCGCCGCCCCAGCGGTGCAGCCTCACCGCGTCGAGGAACTTCCGTTCGTCGACGCCCTGGAGCGTCCTGGGAATCCCCTGGTACGCCTTGTCGTGGATCTCCGTCGCGACCAGGCGGCCGTGCAGCGACATCTCCCGCATCTCCTGGTAGCGGTGGAGATTCGCCGTCCTGCTGATCGCCGCCGGAACGGCCATGACATCGGCCTCGGTCGCATAGCCCAGCCCCCGGAACTCCACCGCTTCGCGCTCGGTGGAGCCGCCGCCCATATGGCCCTCGCGGATGATGTTGAGCCGCTCCTCCTTGGCCAGCTGGATCAGATCCCGCATCCACACATAGGCGTCGCCGCCCGCCAGCTGGGAAGCCGTCCGGTCGTCCCTGGCGAGGAGTCCGGCGTAGTCGGGGTGATCGGTCAGCAGGGCGTCGAAGTCCGCGATCACACCGCTCTCCTCCCCGAGTCTCTCCAGGGCGGTGCGCTGTCCGGTGGTCTTGCTCGACGCGGCCTGGCCTCCGATGAAGACGATGCGCGGCTGCTCGGGGCGGATCACCCCCTCCAGCGCACGGGGAGCGATCACCTCCTCGAAGATGCGCCGGTTCTCGCCGTCGGGCAGCTTCCACTTGCCCGTCTCGTCGCTCACGCCGTCCCCCGCCGCAACTCCGCTATGAGTTCCCGCACCTCACCGGTGAACCGCGCGACGCCTTCCCGGTCCGCCGGGTCCAGCGCGCGCAACTCCCGTGTCCGGGCCTCCCGGACCTCCGCCCAGTGCCGGACCGTCCGGGGGTCCTCCCCCTCCCGGAGCTCGCGCGCCGAGCAGAGCGCGCAGAGCTGGTGCACCACCTCCGCCGCCACCTCGTACTCGGTGCTTTCGTCCGGACGCCATCGCGTCGTCATACCGCCCCCTCGGTTGTCCGTACGGCTTATGGCTCTACCGCTTCCGGCTGTCGCCCGGCCCCGGAGCACCCGGCCCCGGAGCCCCCGGCTGCTTGGGCAGTCCGGGCATCTGCGGACGGGCCGGCTGTGCGATTCCCTGACCCTGGCCCTGACCCTGACCCGGCGCCGGACCGGGCCGGGCCTTCTGCTGATCCGCGGCTCCCGCCGTCCCCGTGGTCCGCCGGCCCTGTGACGTCAGGCCGGCGGCTTTCGCGAGCCGCGTCTGCGGGCCCGGGGCCCGGGCCCGCGCCGCCGCGGCGGCCTGCTGCGGGACGTCCGGTCCGGAACCCCCCGGTCCGGCACTACCCACGCCGGAACCACCCGGGTCCAGGGTGACCAGGGCTCCGTCCGGGCCCTGCGTGGTCGCCCCGGGAACGACCTTCTGCTGCACGTCCCGCGTCGCCGCGGCCCGCGCCGTCCGGTCCTCCGGCACCCGCATGGCGGCCTCGACCAGCGCCTTGCCCGCGTGGTCCCAGGAGTACGAACGCAGTACCTCCCGCAACTGCCGCGCCTGCTCCCGGCGTTCGGGAAGCTCGGCCTGGACGCGCTGGATTGCCGCTGCCCACTCGAGCGGACGGTCCTCCGCGTCCGCGGGTTCGGGAACGATGCAGGATTTGCCGAGCTCGGGGCCGAAACGCCGCTCGTCGCCGAGGAACTTCGCCGCGCCGCTCTCCTCGTTGACCAGCACGGGAATTCCGTGCCCCAATGCCTCGGTGGCCACGAGGCCGAAACCCTCGTGTTTGGAGGGCATGATGACGAGATCAGCCTGTCCGACCGCGTTCTGAAGCTCGGCGGCATCCTTGGTGAAGAGCTCAACGGCGACGTGATCACCGCCGATCTCCCGCAACTCCGCGCGCACATCCTCGATCTCCTCCGGAGGAGCACCACGGATGGTGAGGTGGACCTCGTGGCCCCACTCGTTCAGCAACGCGACAGCTTCTGCGGCGCTCTCGAATCCCTTGAGAGGATCGCCGGCGCGTCCCATCGCCAGCACATTGAGCCTGCCGCTGGACGCCGTGTGCTGGACCAGTTCTTCGATCTTCGTACCGGGTATCAGTTCGTGCGCATCGGGCACATGCGGGCCCGTTGAGGCGAGCCGTTTCGCCTCCTCGGTCAGAAGCGGCCCGACGCCGACGACAATATCGGCACGCGCCATCACGTCGCGTTCAATCGCCGAGTCCGTCAGTGCCTTGGTCCGCGCTCTTTCCGGATCCAGCTCGTACTTGACCTCCGCCAGCCGCTCCGGGCTGGTGTGAAGGAAATGCGCGACGCGCGCGTCCGTGAACCAGGCGTCCCGCAGAACGACGGCCGCAGGCCCGGAGAACCGGGAATGACCGATGATGAGGTCGAACGACTGCTCTCGCGGATCGGGCAGGCCGAAAATCCGCGGGTCCTGCGCGACCTGCTGCTTGAGCCAGTCCTCTTCCTCCACGCCCTTGGGGGGGTCAGGCATCGTGAGCACGCGGACACCCTCGTGGGGCGCGGTGTCGCTCCGCCCCGTGAGCACCGTGACCTCGTGTTCCCTCCCCAGGGCAACCGCGATCTGCTCATTGAAGACCGGAATTCCGCCCTTACCCATGCCACTGCGCGTGCAGACCGCAAGGATGCGATACCGCTGGCCCGTCACGGACTGCCTTCCGTCAGATGCTGATGTCCTTCAACTCCCGCCCGAATCCCCACATGAGGGAATGGCCGAAGTCGTAGGCGCCGTAATGAATGACACCGGACCGCCTGCCGGGATACAGGCGTGCCGCGAACTCGTCGAGCAATTCCGCGAAGACCAGGGCCCGTGTGGACGACAGCACCACATCCCTGTCCCCCATCTCCGGAGCAGGAGGCCGGCGGTACGTGGGGGGAGTCCACGGCACGGGAACCAGCGCAAATTGCTTCCGCCAGGAACTGGCTTCCTGAGCGAACGACGTGGGCTGCCCACCCGTACTGCCCGGGACAGAACCCGACACCAGGTGGCGTGCCGGGTCGATGGACTCGTGCTTCTCCTGCCACACCACAGCGGGTCGCCCGGCCAACAACTCCCGCAGGGCGGCAGCCGCCTCGGCAACGGACCTGGCAACCGACAGATCCCCCGCAGCCATCAGCTCTTCGACAGAAGGTACATTTTCCGCCGCACGCCACGCCGCACGCCGCAACTCTTCCAGGCGTGCTTCGAGGTCCGGCACCTCGGACACCGGCCGAGAAACCGGAGAAATCCACGGCGCCTTCCCCGGATGCGGCGTCGGGACTTCCACTCCCAACGGCGCCCGCAAAGCATCAGCCGCCTCATGAGCCAATCCACTCAGCTCCGCGGCCTCGGAGCCGATCACCACGGCAGGCCGCCCGGGCGCCAGCCGGCGGTACAACTCCCGCAGAATGGAAAGCGTCTTCAACTGCCGCGCATGCGGGATCACCACACACAAACCCGGGCCCATGAACAAGTCCGTGAAGCCACCCTCCTTGCGCTCCACCAGATAGCCCGGGTCAGCCGCGAGCCTTTCCTCCCAGTCGCGCAGCGCTTCGTCGAACGTCAGCGGCCGGTCCGCACCACCCGGAGCACGCCGGGCAATCACATGCCGGGCAGGGTCCGACAACTCCCCCGGCTGCGAAGAGCCGCTGTCCACACTCCGCAGCACCCGTTCCAGCTCCTGGAACGCCGTACACCGGTCATCCGGCCACCTCTTGGTCCGCCGATCCGACCGCCATGACGGCCGACCCTGCGCCCACAGCATCCGGCAAGCCGCCTGGTAAACCCGCTCGAAGCTCTCCGCCAAGTCCTGCTGCCCGCTGCTGTTCACACACAACTCCTCGCTGCCGTCCGGGCCGCAACGGCCCGGCCCCCGTATTCGTCGGACACCAGCATGATCCCGCTCAGCCCGGATACGGCTCCGTGGGCGGCATCCCCTTCGGCCGGTGGCCGCCGGCGCGGCAGCCGGCGAACGGGCCGTTCGGGTCGCGGAGCGTGTGCATGAGGGGCCAGAGGTAGTCACGGTGCCACACCGCCGGACCGCTCATCCCCGCCGCCGGATCGGTGAGTTCCTGCCAGGCCATCCACAGGGCGTGGAGTTGTGCCACCGCCTCCAGGTGCTCCCACCACTGCGGGCACCACGGCGAGGAGGAGGAGACCTCCCGGCCGTACACCGGCAGCAGCAGATCGTGCACCCAGGTGGTGAGCCCTTCCATGGCCACGGCGTAGTCCTCGCCGTCCAGGTAGAGGATGAACGCGGGCCCCGAGTCCTGTTCCCCGCCCTGCCCACCGTCTTCCCGGCCCTGCTCACCGGCCGGCCGGAGTTCCGTCGTCACTTCAGCACCTCCTGCGCCGCCCGTGCGGTGATCGCCTGCATCTCGGCCCGAGCCGCGGCCTGGATCCGTTCGGCGCCCGGCTCCTTGTACCAGGGGCGGAGCCGGATGAGGGCCGGCTTGACGCCGGTGGCCAGCAGCAGGGCCGTCCCCTTGGGCAGGGCCCGGATGCGGTCGGCGGGAAGCACCCGCTCCAGCCGGTACGAGGTGGAGCGGGACCGGCCGTCCTTGCTGCGCGAGTAGCTGACCGTGCTGACGTCGTGCTCACCGACCAGCCGGGACACCTTCTCGACGAAGTCCGCGTCGTCCAGCCCCGCGCCGAGCAGTTTCACCGTCGCCGCGCTCCACAGCGCGTCCATGCCCGCCTCGCCCCAGACCCGGCTGCCCTGCCGGTAGCTCTGCAGCAGGGTGACGATGTTGATGCCGCGGGAGCCGAAGTGGCTGTAGAGGTCGGGCAGATCGGAGATCCGGCAGACGTTGGCCGCCTCGTCCAGCACGGCCGTCATCGGCGGTTCCAGACGGCCGCCCTGGCGCTCCGCGGCGACGACACCGGCGCGCAGTACGGAGTCGGCCAGGCCCGCGATGACGCCGGCCGCCGATCCGCCGCCGTCCTTGGAGAGCAGGTAGAGCGTGTCCCGGCTCAGCGCGTGCCGCTCCGGCCGGAACTGCGGCACCCGCGGGTCGGGGGTGACCCAGGCGGCGATGGCCGGGTCGAGCAGGCACGCGGCGCACTGGCGTGCCGTCTCGTAGATGCCGTCGCGGGTCTCCACCGCGCCCTGGATGGTGCCGCGCAACTGGTCCGCCAGAGCGGTCATGCCGGCGTCGTTGAGCAGATCGATGGGGGTGCGGTCGGCCGGGTCGGCGAGCCAGCCCAGCACGTCGGAGACCGTCCGGCCGCCCCGGTTCCCCGCGTGGAAGAGCGCGGTGAGCGTGTTCTGCGCGGCGGAGATCCAGAAGTCGCGTTTCGAGGCGTCGTCGTTGACGGCGGCGACGAAGTGGCCGGCCAGCCGCCGCGCGCCCTCGATCGTGCCGGCGTCGGCGAGCATGTCCCACCACATGCCGCGCGGCGTGTGGGCGATGCCCTGGGGGTCGAACGTCCAGACGGTGCCGGTGCGTTCGCGTTCGGCCCTGGTGACGCTGTAGACGTCCGCCTTGTTGGAGGTGAGCAGGACGGAGCCCCGGGCGCGCAGCACGCGCGGTACGGCGATACCGGTGGACTTGCCGGAGCGCGGCGCCATCAGGTCGAGTTCCACGTCCTCGTACGAGGAGCGCAGTTCCGGTCCGCCCGGCTCCAGGTTGCCCAGCAGGTTCCCGGTGTCGTCGGCGTCGATCCGCTTCTGCCCGGCGAGCGCCGGCCGCAGTTCCCTGGCACGGGCTTCGGCGCCCTTGGGAAGCATGGCCGCCAGCTCCCGCCGCCCCGCCAGCCCGGCGGGCTTCGACAGCCGGCGCCGTACCGCCAGGAGCGCCAGGACGACCAGCGCCACCCCCGAGCCGAACAGCACCGCGATGCCGGCGACCACGGCTCCCGGCGACGCGCCCGGCCACAGCTCGCCCGGGCCTTCACGGGTGAGGGCCGTCAGGGTCGACAGGGAGAACGGCGGCGGGTTCCAGCCGGCCCCGGAGACCGCGGCCCCGAGCGTGCCGCCGAGCCAGACACCGGAGAAGACGAGACCGACGAGGGCTGCCGCACCGACGATGAACCACGGCAGGATCTCGTCGGCGCCCGCCCCGGTGCCCTTGCGCCCCGAACGGGCGGTCATCGGCGGCCCTCCAGACTCTCGTGGGCCGGGTCGTCCTTGCCCGCCCAGCGCGTGTTGGTGTCGTGCAGCCGCTGCTCGGTCTCGGTGATGGCGACCTTGATCGGAATACCCGGCCGCCCGCCCACCTTGATCAGGAAGCGGCCCCGCCCGGGTGGCTCCTCGTTCCCGCTCGCGGAGGCCCATCCCGGGGGCGAGGACCAGGAGGACACCAGGTCGATCTCCCGTTCCGACATGCCGACGACCTTGCCGAGTTCCTGCATCTCGTTCCGCGGCAGCCCCGCGCACACGACCATGCCGGCCCGCTCGACGAAGCCGCGGGCCTTGGCCCGGTCCGACTCGTTGCCCAGCGCCTCGGCGTCCTTGAGGGTGTGCGTGATCTTGGCGTCCCCCAGACCGAGCGAGCGGTTGAGCCGGGTGAGGGCGTCGATCCGTTCGACGATGCCGGAGGCCGCGCGGAGCGGCCGCCACAGTTCGTCGAGCACGGTGAAGAACCAGCGCTGCGGCGCCAGTCCGGCGTCCGCCAGGGCGTGCGCGGCGGCGACCGTGCCGAGCCCGTCCGACCAGGCCGCGAGCATCGCCGCCGCCGTGAGCTGGGTGTCTGCCTCGCCGATGCGGGAGATGTCGATGCAGACGGCGGGCGCGTTCGGGTTGATGCGGGTGGACGTCTCCGAGGAGAAGGTGTCGCCGAGCGGGCCGTCGAGGACGCCGAGCAGCGAGCGCTGCAGCGGGTCCACGGCCTGGCGGTAGCGGGTCTCGTCACCGCGGTCCAGGGTGACCGCGCGCACCCGGTCCGGTCCCTCGTCGAGCACCTTGAGCAGGTCGGGCAGGAGCGGCGCGCGTCCCGGCTTCGTCCGCTCGCGGAGATGGTGCAGGCAGGCCGACAGCACCGACTGCTCGTGGTCGTCCATGGGCCGGTTGCGGACGATGGTGACGAGCGCCGCGACCATGTTGAGTACCCGGCCGTGGGCCTCGGCCAGCAGGACCCGGCCCGCGTCGCCGCCGATGCGCTCGGCGGCCTCGCCCATGGCACCGGGGTCGAGGACGTTGATGCCGCCGACCCCCCGGCCGATGGAGATCACCTGTCCGCCCAGGGCCCGTACGGTGACGGCGTAGTCGGGCTTGAGGTCGCCCAGCACCAGCGGGACCACGCCGGTGGCGGCCAGGCCGATCAGCATCCGGTTGACCAGGGTCGACTTGCCGAGACCGGGCATCCCGAGCATGAACAGCGACGGGTTGGAGATGTAGCGGGCCCGGGTGAACCAGGAGATGGGGTCCCCGCACACCGTCGCGCCGGTGTGCAGATGCTGGCCCAGCGGTACGCCGGTCATGGGCGCGCCGGATCCGGCCGCGAACGGCCAGAGCCCGCAGGCCTGGACGGTCGTCGCGCGCCACATCGCCGGCGGGTCCAGGTGGGCGACCTGCCCGCCGCCCGGCCCCGGCCAGCCCCTGGAGGGCACGAACGGTGCCCGCGGGGCGGGTTGTTGCCGGGGCTGCCGCTTGCGCGTGCTCACAGCGCCTCCCGGATCTCTCGCGGCATCAGGGTGTGCTCCCACGGCAGGATGCCGACGGGCAGGGTGCAGGTGAAGGCGGAGGCCTGCATGCGGTCGGCGGGCCGCATCATGACGCGTGACGAGGCCTGGAGATTCCGTACGGTGGTCGCGGCGTCGTCCAGCTGCTCCGGGGTGTCCACGGTGATCGTGAGCATCAGGGAGAACTCCACGAGTCCCGCGCCGGACGCCTCCTCGGCGGCGGTCTGCTCCGCGGCCCGGATCTCCGACGAGGCCCGCGCCTGGACGAGGCCGCGCCCGGAGGAGGCGGAGAAGTGGGCGGTGCGCCGGTCCGCCTCGACGATCCGGGCGGAGGTCGCCGGGTCGATCGGCCGGTAGATCAGCGCGACCCGCTTGCGGCGGGTGCCCTGCGCGGGCTCCAGCAGCCCGCGCAGCACGCTGGAGCGGACAGTGCCGCGGGGCGCCAGCGTGAGCAGCCAGCTCCGGGACACACCGGAGTCGTGTTCGTAGGAGGTCGCCGTCTCGACGGCGGCGGCGGGCCCCGCGTCCTCCCACTCCAGGCCGGTTCCGCCGTGCTCTGCCCGGGCCGTCAGCACGTCGGGGGCGATCGCCGGGTCGTAGGCGACCCGGACCACCTCGGCGATCCGCTCGGCGGAGAGCGGCGCGGCAGCGCCGCCGCCCGCCGCGACCAGCCCGGAGAGCAGGCCGGGAATCCGCATGGCGAGGTCGGTGATGACCTCGTCGGGATCGCGGCGGGTGCCGACCGTGCCGTAGGTGAGCGTGATGTAGGTGTGCATCTCGGAGGAGGCCGCGGGGTAGCGCTCGACGACCTCCTCCATGACGGCGCGGGCCGCGGGCGGGGCGTCCGGGGAGATCCTCGGCAGGACCTCGGCCGCGAGCCGGGTCCCGGTGTCGGGTGCGGTCTCGACGACGACGGAGGCACCGCGCAGGCCGGGCTCGTGCGCGAGCCGGGCCAGCCAGTCGCCCCAGGACGCCACCCAGATGTCGATCTGCTCCGCGTCGATGAGGGAACCGCCGTCGGGCTCGCAGGAGAGCACGATGGTGTAGAAGTTGCGGCCCGGGTGATGGATCACGCCGAACGGCCGGTCGTACGCGTCCCGGCCCTCCCGCATCCTGACGCGGGCCAGCATGCCGGGCGGGGAGAAGCGTCCCCCGGGCCGGCGGGAGAGCGGACCGGAGACGTAGACGTGGGAGCCCTTGGCCTTGCGCCGGGCCCAGCCGATGCGGACGGCGAGGAGCTGGTACACGTTCCGGCCGTCCACCGTGCGGAGCGCCAGCGGGGCGACGATCAGCAGCAGCGGCACCAGGACGGTGACCGCCGCGGCCAGCGAGATGAGGGACGCGAGCAGGACGACGACCAGCCCGCCGAAGGAGATCACGGTGCCGAGCAGCCCGAGCGGCCCCAGGCCGGGGCGGCGGGGCAGCCGCCAGTTGCCGTACGTAGGACGCGTTGCGGCGTCGGTGGACATGAACTTCCTTCCGTGTCGGGCCGGAGGCAACGAGGGAACGACTACTCGTTGTGGCCCTTGTTTCCGTCGTTGTCATCCAGCGAATTGAGCACCTGGGTACCGGCCGCGACGGCCGTCTGCGCGGCCACGGCCGCGGCCTGCACACCGGCGGCCGCCCCGGCGGTCGCCGCTCCCCCGGCCGCTCCCGCTCCCGCTCCGGCCGCTTTGCCGCCGGCGCCCGAAGCGCCGGCGGACTGTCCGGCACCGGTGGACGGGGAGCCCTTCGGGCCGCTGGAGGCGGATCCGCCGCTCTTGCCGCCGCCCGAGCCCATCACGGCGCCTCCGCCACCGCCGCCGCCGCCGACCGCACCGCCCGCGATGCTGACGGCGCCGCTGGCGACGTTGTTGACGGCACTGACGGTGACCGTCCCGCCGGAGGTCCCGCCGAGGGCGGCCGTGGCGGGGACGATCAGCTTGAGCAGGGCGGGCAGCGCGAACACGGCCATGAGGATCATGCCGAGGCCGGCGACGACCTGGCTGACGTCGGAGCCCTCCTCCGTCATCTTGGCGGCGGAGAAGAAGATCAGTGCCGCCGCCGGCTTGTAGAGCAGCCAGGCCGCGAGCCACCCGATGTGTTTCTTCCACCAGCCGGCGCCCCAGCCGGTCATCGATGAGGCGGCCGCGAGTGGCAGCGTGCCGACCAGGATCAGGACCACACCGATCCTCAGGTACATCAGCATCATCTGGACGAAGGTGGCCAGGACGATGAGGAGTCCCAGAATGATGATGAGCCCTGGATTCCCGGTCACCATCGCCCCGATGACCCCCGCGCCGATGAACTCCGCGCCATCGGCGCCCATGGAGGACTGGTCGAAGAGGTACCTGGCGTAGGCATCGGAGGCCTGGGACAGTTTCTGCACCGCCCAGGTGGCGGTGGCGCCCACGAGAATGACTTTCCACAAGCCGTTGAAGGCCTGCTGCATGGGCTGGCCCTTGCGGTCCACCGCCATTCTGATCGCCGCGATCAGGAGGGACGCGACGGCGATGTACCAAACGAGCCAGTCGACCTGGTCTGCGATCTTGTTCGCCGGATCGGTCGACTCCATGTCGATGTCGAGCCATACTCCGTGGAGTTCCTGGAGGATGCTCGACACCGCCTTGCCGATGGCCCGGGCGAACGCCTCTACGGCGCTGCCGACGACCGAGTTGGCCGCGTCGTCGACAGCGCCTGAGATGCCGTCGGTCACCTTGTCCGTGACTTTGCCGGCGCACTCGAACGGACTGGTCGCGCAGTCGGCCACCTCACCCGGACTTGGAAGATCTTCGCGGCTACTCATCGGGCGTCTCCCACAGGACGAATCCGTTTGTCCCGCTCGCACGGGAGAAGGCCGAGGTAATGGATCCGTTGGACTGCGGGAGCAGCTTCCAGTCGCCTGCCTCCCACTTGACCGAGAGCGAGGTGCTCAGGTGGTCGCCATCGATCTCCATGAGCATCATGACGGCAGCCTGGTTTTCGGAGTATGAAAGAACCGAGAAGCCCACATAGTTGCCCTTGTCCGGGCCTTCGGTGAGCGGAGTGTCCTTGAGCTTGGACCTCTTCTCGACAAAGGCGTCCGTGCCATTCCCCGGGACGAACTGCTTCTCGACCACATCCCGCCATCCCGGATAGCTCATCTGGCTCGAGATACCGTGCACTGCCATGACGGCACCCATCGGTGTCCGGGCGTAGCAGGACCACACCCGCCCCTCGAAAGATGTGGGACCGACCGAGGCGGATGTGGGGACCCGGGAGGATCCCACGCTCTTCCACTTCAGGTCCTTCGGCGGCTCCGTAGGAGTGTCCTGATCGCTGTCGTCAGTGCCGCACCCCTCCGGGCGCCCGTCCGAGCCGCCTCCGGCGGTCGGCGGCGCCGATGGCGTGCCGGCGGGAGCCGCCTCGGTGCCGCGGCTACCGTCCTCACCGCCGCCCGCCAGGGCGGCGACACCGCCGAGAGCGGCGAGTGAGAGGAGGAACCCGGCGGACAGGACCCACCCCCGCTGCTGCCAGAAGGGCTTCTCCCACTCACCGCTCTCGCCACGCCCGCGGTTCATCCTGACCATCGCTCAGCCCTCCGTGGGATCAGACGAAGACGAAATTGACCAGCGGACCGGCCGCGGCGACGAGCACACAGCCGCCGAGCACCATGCCGAGCCGCCCCATGTGCTCCGAGCCCTCACCCCGCCGCATGGAGATCGACATCATGGCGCCGGTGATGAGGACGCCGGCGACACCCGCCGCGGTGCCGGCCCAGGCCACGATGCCCAGGACCGTGTCGACCTTGTTCGTCAGGGCGTCGGGGGCGTTGGGGCTGGGATCGGGGACGCCGCCGTCCGCCAGGTACCGGTACATGCGTTCCCTCAGCACGTGCTGCTCCTTCGGTTGACTCGGTTTGCCGCGCGACGCGGCAGGGGTAACGCGCCCGTCGTGGGTGATCAGGCGGATGCCGGGATGGGTGATGCGCTCATGACAGACGCACACCCGCGAGGAAGAGGCGTCATTTCACGAAAGCGACGATCGGCCCCGCCGTCGCGGCGATGATGCACGCCCCCATCACCATGGCGAACTGGACCAGGTGCTCCTGGCCCTCCCCCTGCCGCAGCGAGATGGCCATACGAATGCCCACGAAGAGCAGACCGGCGACGCCGGCCGCCGTCGCCAGCCAGGCGATCGCGGCGAGCACCTCGTTGAGAGGCCCGGTCACGGTGGAAGGGGGCTGAGCGAGCAGCACCCCGCTGGGCCATGCCTGCATCACTGTGTTCCCCCCGTTGGTTGGTGCGGACCGGAGACGAGACGGGCCAGGGACGACAGTTCCCGCGGCAGAGGCGCGTCGAGATTGCCGGTGCGCCACTGGGGGATCCACGGAACCCGGTGGACCTCGACAACCGAGCCGATGACTTTGATGCGCTGCGCAAGTTGACGCGGCGTCCGCCCGGGCGCGTCCGCGACCAGCACGGCCGCGGCCACAGCGAGACCCTGCCGCTGCTTCTCCCGCCGGAACGTATCAAGGGCCTGTGACAGCGCCTGGAGACCGGCCGCATGCGTGCGGGCCACCAGCAGTACCGCCACCGGCTCGCCCTCCGCCGGGTCCGGCCAGCGGTTCCCGCAGTCGGCGCCGCCCAGGACCGCGGACAGCGTCGACGCGCCCGCGCCGCCATGGGCGTTCACCCAGGCGAAAGCGGTGGGCCGCGCGGGTTCCTCCGCCGCGGCGACCGCACCGGCGCTCGGGCCGGCACCGCCACCGGCGGCTCCGGCCCGCGGGCCGCGCACCCAGATCTCGGGACCGTAGGGCGCACCCCGGGCAGCCCGCTCCACCAGTTGGTTCATCTCTCCCCCGTGTTCGCCGACGCCATCATCCCAACGAACCGCGCCCGAGCAGGAGTTCGAGCGCATCAGTAGCATCATCAAGATAATTTCGTGACGTGAACACCGGATATTACTCACGGCACGTCAGTTCGTGCGACTGAGGGCTGCGCAGACACGGGGGAGCGATGTCCGAGGGCAACAAGGGGGCGCTGGCAGGGCTGGCCCTCGGCGCGGGGGCCATGGTCTTCGCGCCGGTGCTGCTGTTCCTGGCGGTGAGCGGCGGGGGGACGGAGGCCGGCGCCACCGGCGGGGGTGCCCTCAAGACCGGAACGGTGCCCCCCGAGTACGTACCGTGGGTCCTCCGGGCCGGCGCGATGTGCCCCGAGATCGGCCCCGCCGTCATCGCGGCGCAGATCGAGGCCGAGTCCAACTGGAACCCCGGCGCCGAATCCCCCGTGGGGGCCCAGGGCCTGTCCCAGTTCATGCCCGGCACCTGGACCTCCTGGGGCCGGGACGACGACGGCAACGGCCGCGTCTCGCCGTTCGATCCCGGTGACGCGATCATGGCCCAGGGGCGTTACGACTGCTCGCTGGCCAAGCAGGTCGAGCGCTACAAGGACCGGGGCATCGCCGCCGGCCCCACCCTCGACCTGACGCTCGCCGCGTACAACGCCGGGCCGGGCGCCGTCGAGCAGTACGGCGGCATACCGCCCTACACCGAGACCCGGGGCTATGTCACCCGCATCAAGTCCCTCATCGCCAAGTACGAGGACGTGGCCGCGGGCGGGGGCACCGGCGGGACCATCCCCTCGGGCCGGAAGATGGCCATGCCGCTCGCCGGCAACCCGCCGATGACCTCGCCGTACGGGATGCGCGTCCACCCCGTGACCGGCGTGAACAAACTCCACACGGGCATCGACTTCGGAGTCCCCTCCGGCACTCCCGTCCGCGCCGCCCTCGACGGCACCGTGACCTTCGCCGGCTGGAGCACCGGATACGGCAACCGGGTGGTGATCTCCCACGGCACCATGGACGGAAAGACGATCGCCACCACGTACAACCACATGTCGGCCATCAACGTCGCCAAGGGCCAGAAGGTCACGGTGGGTGCCCCCGTCGGCGCCGTGGGCAGCACCGGATACTCAACGGGCGCGCATCTCCACTTCGAGGTGCAGCAGAACGGCCAGTACGTCAATCCGGCACCATGGATCGGGAAATGAGGGGGACGGTCATGGCAACGCACCGGACGGGCGCACGCCGCGCCACCCCGCGGGCCGGCTCCGCCGTCGTGTCCGCGGCCGTGTCCGCCGCCGCGCTGTTCGCGCTGGCGGGATGCGGTCTGCCGGGGCTCGGCGGCGGCTCCGCGGAGCCCGCGCCCAAGGTCTCGCCGGAGGCGTCCTTCACCGCCAAGGCCCCCGTCCCCAGCGGCAAACCGCTCGGTCCCGGCGCGAAGGTCCCGGATCCGCCGGACGCCGACTTCCAGGACCCCACCTCCGTCGCCACGGCCTGGGCGGTCACCGCCCACAGCCACGACACCGCCTACGACACCAGCCCGCACGACGCCGTCCTCAGGGCCGCCCGGTACGCCACCGAGAAGCTCGCCGCCGCCGAGCGCGAGTACCGGCCCGCCGCCGGCGCGGGCGGCCAGTGGCTCGTCTGGGCGGAGCACAAGGCGTGGACCCAGGTGAAGACCTCCCTGGAGACCGACGGCGACGCACCCACCGACACCGCGACCACGGCATGGCGGCAGCTCGCCGTCACCGGCAAGGCCCGCGGCCGGGACGGCTGGAGCGGCCCCGGGCCGCGGCTGCACGCCTTCGTGCAACTCGTACGGGACGGCGCGGGCAAGCCCTGGCGGGTCTCGAAGGTCAATGTCGTCGAGGCGGCCACCGTGCCGAGTCCGCAGCCCACCGCTTCTCCCGACCGATCCGAGTGAGCACCAGATGGCCATGATCCGCCGCCGGCAGCGGGGTACCACCCCGTCACCCGCCCCGCAGCCCGCACCCGCGCCCTTCGAGGTGCGCATCAGTGCCGACGGCAGGTGCACCGTCGGCGGAACGGCGGTCGTCTCCGCCGAGGGCGAACCCCTGCACGAAGCGGTCCTCGACTACCTCTACCGGCTGGCGATGGCCACGGGGCACGCGGTGCTCGCCACCGTCCACGACGGGCGCAGCGGTTATGTCACCCCCATCGAGGTGCGGGTGGACGGTTCGAGCCGGTTCGCGGGCGAGCCGGTCCACCGGCCGGAGCTGGTGACGGAAGCCGCGCCCGCGCCGGCTCCCCACCCCCCTGCCGCGGCCGGGCCGGCCGGGCCGCCGAGCCCTCCCCGCACCCGCCCCGCTGCCGGAGCCGCCGGCCGCCGCCCCGGAGCCGTCACCGGCCGTACCCGTGGCCTCCGCGGAACAGCCCTCCGGTACCGCTCCGGAGGCCGTGCCGGAGGTCCCGGCGTTCCTCGCCGAGGCGGTCACCCGGATCAACGAGGCGATCCGCCTGGGCAACATCACGTCGGCGGCGGCCATGGCCGAGCAGAGCGGGGCCTCCGCCGTCCAGGCCTTCGGCGAGGGGCATCCGCATGTGCTCCACCTCCGGGAACTGTCCGCCTATGTGGCCTATCTGGCCGGCGATCCCACCCGCTCCCTGGCGATCTCCCTCGACACCGCCCGCGCCTGGCACCACCGGGGCGATCCGCGCGCCTACCAGAGCGTGCTCCAGGCGGCGGCCGCCTGGCGTGCCGTCACCGATGCCCGCGAAGGGCTGCGGCTGGGCGAGGAGTTGCTCGCCCTCTGGGCCGAGCTCGCCTCGGTGGCCGGTCCGGCCGCCGCCGACATCACGCAGCTGGAGGCGGCCCGGCGGCGCATGGGGCGGCTGGCCGAGCGGGCGGCCGGACAGGCCCGGGGGTCTTCGGAGCCGTCGGCGCCCCGGGAGCCGTGATCAGGCGCCGGACTGCTCGACCTCCCCGAGGGGAACGCAGATCCTGGGCTGGGTGTGGGACACACACAGCCTGGAGTCCCCGAGATCGGCGTCCTCCGGAACGATCTGCCAGAACCGGGTGTAGTACGAGGTGTCGGCGCGGAGCATGGTGCCGGACGGCTCCACGTCGTAAGCACCCTCCATGCCCTGATAAGCCATGGTCTGCTCGGTGTAGAACCCATCGGTCACTTCGGCCGACATGCAGGCGACGCTCCTCTCGCCGGCGACGCGCCCCTTGTCGCAGGCCGGGTACTCCACCAGCCACACGCCCGCCGGCGGAGCGATCGTCCGCCGTCCGGCCTCGGCCGCCCTCAGCTTGACCACGACCTCCACGTACGTGGTACCGGACGAGGCCGGAACGGCGAAGGGGACCCTGGGCGGGATGTCCGGGGTCACCCGCGCCGACACGACCCGGGCCATGAAGGGGTATCCGGCCGTCTTCTTCGCCGAAAAGCGCAGTTCCGGGCCGCGCGGTTCGGGAGGAGCCGGCACCGGGGACGGTGCGGCGCTGCTCTCCCGCGCCCGCGGCGCGGCGTCGTCCGCCGCGGCCCCGTCCGTCGTGCCGTTGCCGCCACCGCACGCCGTGAGCACGGCACAGGACAGCAGAGCGGCGGCGCGGCGCGGGCCGCGGCGCCATACGGATGTGAACAATGTCATCCCCCTCGTGACACGGGCAGCCGGCGGTGACCGCCCTTTTCCCCCGCTTCCGGCCCGCTGCCGGGGCGGTTCCTGACCTCCGGGGCAAAAGACCGCCGGTGCCCGGGAGTTGACCGATACTCTCGTGATCTCGTGCCGCCCGGGAGGAATCCAGCCATGAGCACACCGGAATCAGAAACCCGGCGCTCCGCCCCGGGGCGGGAACGTCCGCCCGAGGACCGGCACCGCGGGACGGACACCGCGCTCCACGACCGCGAGCGGGAACGCCGGCACGCCCGGGGACACGACCGGGACCGGGCGCTCTCACGGGCGAGGGCGGCCCGCGCGCGGTCGGCGCGGGTACGGGTGGAGGTGTCGGTGAACGAACTCAACGCCACGGTGAGCTGGCGCATCCCCGCGCACCGGAACCTCCACCGCCCTGCCGGAGAACGGCCGGATACCGCCGAGCCACAGCGACGGGGTCCCGCCTCTCCGGAAAAGACCCCCGACACCGCCGCCCGCGCGGCCGCCCTGCGCTCGGCAGGTCTCGACCCGCGCGGTGCGAGCCGGGGGGCCGCGCCGGTACCGGTGCATCCGGCGGCCGTGTCCGCCGCGGCCCGCATGCCGGTGGAGCACATGTCACCGGAGCAGTTGCGGAGTCATCTGGCGCACGTCGCCGGGCTCCGGTCCCGGCTCTCGGGCGACGTGGCCCGGACCTCGCGCGTGCCCGCAGCGGCGGGGCTGCGCACCGGGATCTCCGGTGGCCGGGTGCACTCCCTTGCCGCGGAGCAGTCCTCGGCCTCCCGCGCTCTCGCCCACCGGCCGCCTCCCGGGGCGGTGCACGAGCCGGCTCCGCGCACCACCCGCCGCCGCTGAACCGTGGGTACTCCGGCTCCGGCTCCCTCCCCGACGGGGTCGCGTCCGGTCCAACGGGTCGCCGGACCGGGCGCCGTACGGGCCGGACGGGATCGCACCGCTCGCACGCCGTTCCGTCTCCCGCGGTCCGCGCGGCCCCGAGCGGTTCCCCGGTCCGCCCCGTGAGCCGTGGCCCCGGACCGGGGTGGCGCCTCCGGGTCACCGTACGAACACCCCATGGACGCCGGGCGGGCGGCGGCCGGGTGCCGCGACGGCGGTGGCCTCCGCCGGCTGTCACCGAGCGGCGGCCCGGACCCCCGGGACCGTTACGCCGGGGCCGTTCCCGGGCCGCCCTCGTCGTCCTCGTCCTCGGGGAGCTTGCAGACCCGTTCCAGCAGCAGGCCCGCCGCCACCACGGCCAGCCCCGCCAGGACGGCGAGGCCGGCGTAGAGGGCCTGGTCGCCGCGGCTGCCGCCGTCCAGGCCGTTCGTCAGCAGGAAGACCCCGACGCCGCCGTACATCCCGGCGACCGGGGCGGCGACCAGCGCGCTCGCCTGGCCGAAGACCACCGCCCGGGCGGCGACCATCGGGTCGACGCCCTTCGCGCCCGGCTGCCGCTCCCGCTGGGCCTTCAGCCGGCTCCGCAGCGACAGCGCGGTGGCGGCGAGGACGGCGGCGATGGCCGCCAGCACCACGGGGGCGGCGAAGGGCACGCCCGGCAGCGAGCCGAAGGCGTCCCAGAGACCGGCCACCGCCCAGGCCAGCACACCGGCGACGGCGAAGATCCCGCCCAGCACTCTGATCCGAAGTTGCCTCACCGAGTGCTCGCCTCGCTCTTCCTGATGGACGGGAACCGACCCCCGCACCACGGGTCACCGGAGGTGGACACGAGGGTAACGGCTACTCGGGCAGTCGGAGTTCCAGGTCTGCGCGCCGCTCCACCCCCTGGCCGGGGACCTCGTCCAGCAGCTCCGCCACGGGGCCGTGGCCGGGTACCTCCGCGGCCGGGTCGACGTCGTGCCACGGCGCCAGCACGAAAGCGCGCTCGTGGACCCGCGGATGCGGCAGCGTGAGCGCCGGGTCGTCCGAGAGGACGCCCTGATAGGCGACGATGTCGACGTCCAGCGTCCGGGGGCCCCAGCGTTCGTCGCGCACCCGCTCGAACGCCTCCTCGACGGCGTGGGCCCGCTCCAGCAGGGAGCCCGGCGGCAAGGTCGTCCTCACCAGCACCACGGCGTTGAAGTAGGACGGCTGGGTGCCGGGATCCACGCCCCAGGGCTCCGTCTCGTAGACCGGGGAGACCGCCTTGACCCGGACACCGGGGGTGTCCTCCAGCGCGTCGACCGCACCCTGCAGGGTCTCCAGGCGGTTGCCGAGATTGCTGCCGAGAGCGATCACGGCCCGCTTCGGATTGGAGAGCGTGGTGTCCGCCGCGTCCACCCAGTCGGCCACCGAGGCGGGGACGGGCTGCACGGTCGGGTCGCTCGTGGTCATGGGCGGCTCCGGGTAATGGTGATGGTCACGTCGTCGAAGGGCACGGTGATCGGCGCGTCCGGCTTGTGGACGACCACCTCCACCTCCCGTACCGGCTCGTGCCGGAGGCAGCGCTCCGCGATCCGCTCGGCGAGCGTCTCGATCAACTCGACCGGCTCGCCCTGGATCACGGTGACGACCTCCTCGGCCACGACGCCGTAGTGCACCGTCAGCGTGAGGTCGTCGGCGGCCGCCGCGGGGCGGGTGTCCAGACCCAGGACGAGGTCCACGACGAAGACCTGGCCCTTCTCCCGTTCCTCGGGGAAGACCCCGTGGTGTCCGCGTGCCCTGAGGCCGCGCAGCGCGACTCGGTCCACGCCTATCACTCCCGCTGTCGGTTACGGACGGACGGACGCCGGGCGGAGTGTGCCGCAGGTGTCCCCCGCGGCCCCGCCCCGCTCCGGGACCGGTGCGCCGCGCTGATGGAAACCTACCGGCGGCCACCGACAGCACCCGTCCCGGGCCGTGCCCGCGTGTGCCACGGTGCCGCCGGGAGCGGGGCTCGGCTCGGTTCGCCGCCGCCGGACCCGCCGGGGTCCGTGACCTACGCTCTCACCCCTTACCCGGCCACCGCGCGACTCGAACGGGTGAACTGCGACACCCTTCCGGGAGCGAGCGGGAAGCCCGGGAGAACACGGGACTTCTCCCGTAAGGCACCCGGACGGCACCCGCACGGCGCCCGTACAGCGCTCACCGGACCGAACGCCTAGACGAGCCCGGTGCCGCCCGCGCCGCCCGGCTCCTCGTCCTCGTCCGGCTCGCCGTCCTCCCCCGCGGTGTCCGCCAGCACCGGCGAGCCGTGGTGGGCCCAGATCCGCCAGCCGTCCCCGGTGCGGCGGAAGACGTTGGTGGCCACGACGAGCTGGCCCACCAGCGGCCCCAGCTCGCCCTCCTCCTCGGCCGGCCCGCCGCTGAGGATGTTCTCGGTGCAGGTCACCAGCGCGGTGTCGCCCTCGATCTCCACCTCGACATCCGTCAGGAAGAACTGGATGTACTCGGTGTTCGCCATGATCAGCGCATACGAGCGCAGCACCTCGCCGCTGCCCCGCAGCACCGGCCACCCCGGGTGCACGCAACTGACGTCACCGGGGAGCCACATCGCGGAGAGCGCCTCGAAGTCGCCCTGTTCCATGGCCTCGTAGAGGGCCGTGTTGGCCTGCTCGACCTGCTCGTAGTCGGTGCTACGGGCGGGCCTGCTCACCCGGCCCCCTCGACGGCGCGCGCCACGCGCACCGCGTCGGCCGTCGCCCGCACCTCGTGGACCCGTACGGCCCAGGCGCCCTCGCGCGCCGAGATCGCGGAGACGGCGGCGGTGGCCGCGTCCCGTTCCCGGGCGGGCGGCGGGCTGCCGCCGGGGCCGGCCAGCACCCGGCCGAGGAAGCGTTTGCGGGAGGCCGCCACCAGCAGCGGACGGCCCAGGCTCCGCAGCTCGGGAAGGGCCGCGAGCAGGGCCAGATCGTGCTCGGCCTGTTTGGCGAAGCCCAGCCCGGGATCGATCACGATCCGTTCCGGCGCGACGCCCCCGGCGACCACCGCGTCCATCCGCTCCCGCAGTTCGCCGACGACCTCGCGGACCACGTCGGAGTAGACGGCACGGGCGTTCATGTCCTGGCTGAAACCACG
This sequence comes from Streptomyces sp. MNU89, assembly GCF_020982505.1. NCBI lineage: Bacteria > Bacillati > Actinomycetota > Actinomycetes > Kitasatosporales > Streptomycetaceae > Streptomyces > Streptomyces sp. MNU89. Next base: position 3,345,015 of record NZ_JAJKLL010000001.1, read on the forward strand.
CCAGTGCATCACCACGAACGGCACCCCCGCCCCGGCCACCACCGGCACCATCGCCGGGTCGGCGAGGCCGCCGCTCACATCGTTGACCAGCGCCGCCCCGGCGGCCACCGCCTGCTCCGCGACCGAGGCCCGCATGGTGTCCACGCTGACGGTCACGCCCTCGGCGGCCAGTCCGCGCACCACGGGGAGAACCCGGCGCAGCTCCTCCGCCTCGTCCACCCGGGAGGCTCCCGGCCGCGTCGACTCGCCGCCGACATCGACCAGATCGGCACCCTCGGCGACGAGCTCCAGACCGCGCTTGACCGCGTCCCCGGTGTCGAACCACCGGCCGCCGTCCGAGAAGGAGTCGGGCGTGACGTTCACCACGCCCATCACCGCGCAGCGGTCCCACTCCGGCAGACCGGTCACCACGCCGCGCAAGCTCCTCATCCCTCCACCTTAGGCCCCGGAGGGCCCGCGTCCCGTCCGGGGCACCGCGCCGGGGCGCGCTCCCGGCGGAATCCGGACGCCGGTCCCCGAGGGGTGCGCCCCGGCGCACGCCGGGGGCGGGCACGATCCCCGCGCGGGTTCCGGCGCGGCTCCCGGCCCGGTCCCGGCGCGGGTCTCAGCGCGCCAGGATGAGGCTCATCGCCTCGGCGCGGGTGGTGGCGTCGCGGAGCTGGCCGCGGACGGCCGAGGTGGTGGTCTTCGCCCCGGGCTTGCGTATGCCGCGGACCGACATGCACATGTGCTCCGCCTCGATGACGACGATCGCGCCCCGCGCCTCCAGGATGCGCATCAGCGAATCGGCGACCTGCGTGGTCAGCCGCTCCTGCACCTGCGGCCGGCGGGCGAACACGTCCACGAGGCGGGCCAGCTTCGACAGTCCGGTGATCTTGCCGGTCTCGGCCGGAATGTAGCCCACGTGGGCGACCCCGTGGAACGGCAGCAGGTGGTGCTCGCAGAGGCTGACGATCTCGATGTCCTTGACCAGCACCAGCTCGTCGTGGCCGAGGTCGAAGGTCGTGGTCAGGACGTCCTCCGGGTCCTGCCGCAGTCCGCCCAGGATCTCCCGGTACGCGCGGGCCACCCGGGCCGGGGTCTCCAGCAGCCCCTCGCGGTCCGGGTCCTCGCCGACCGCGATGAGCAGCTCGCGGACGGCGTTCTCGGCCCGCTTCTCGTCGAACTCGCCGACGGCGCGCCCGCTGTTCAGCGTCACCGGGTCGGTCATGTGGTGCCTCGTTTTCCTGGTACGTGCCGTACGAACCCTCGTACGACGAATGCCGCGCCTTCCCAGGGTAGAACCCAGGAGGGCACGGCACTCATTCCGGACCGGGCGGCTCAGCTCTCCGGACGCGTCTCCTCGGGCAGCTCGGCCTTCTCCGTGGAGATCTTGGAGGAGGCTCCGGCCGACTGGGAGCCGTTGGCCATGGTGAGCTCCTTGGGGGAGAGCACCGGAGGCCGGGTGGAGGGCGTACGGCGGGAGGAGCCGGTCCACGCGGGGCGGGCCGGGCGCTTGACCACCGGGGCGAAGATCTCGGCGATCTCCTCCTTGTTCAGGGTCTCCTTCTCCAGCAGCCGGAGCACGAGGTTGTCCAGGACGTCGCGGTTCTCGACCAGGATCTCCCAGGCCTCGTTGTGCGCCGTCTCGATGAGCTTCTTGACCTCTTCGTCGACCAGCGCGGCGACCTCTTCGGAGTAGTCGCGCTGGTGGCCCATCTCACGGCCGACGAAGGGCTCCGAGTTGTCGCTGCCGAACTTGATGGCGCCCAGCCGCTCGGTCATGCCGTACTGGGTGACCATCGCGCGGGCCGTGGTGGTGGCCTTCTCGATGTCGTTCGCGGCACCGGTGGTCGGGTCGTGGAAGACCAGTTCCTCCGCGGCGCGGCCACCCAGCATGTACGCGAGCTGGTCGAGCATCTCGTTGCGGGTGGTGGAGTACTTGTCCTCCTCCGGCAGCACCATGGTGTAGCCGAGGGCCCGGCCTCTCGACAAGATCGTGATCTTGTGCACCGGATCGCTGTTCGGGGAGGCCGCCGCCACCAGGGCGTGTCCGCCCTCGTGGTACGCGGTGATCTTCTTCTCCTTGTCGCTCATGATCCGGGTCCGCTTCTGCGGTCCGGCCACGACACGGTCGATCGCCTCGTCCAGGAAGTGGTTGTCGATCAGCTTGGCGTCACTGCGGGCGGTCAGCAGGGCGGCCTCGTTGAGGACGTTGCTGAGGTCGGCACCGGTGAAGCCGGGGGTCCGGCGGGCGACCGCCTGCAGGTCCACGTCGGGCGCGACCGGCTTGCCCTTCTGGTGCACCTTGAGGATCTCCAGCCGGCCCTGCATGTCCGGCCGGTCCACGGCGATCTGCCGGTCGAAGCGGCCCGGGCGGAGCAGCGCCGGGTCGAGGATGTCCGGCCGGTTGGTGGCGGCGATCAGGATGACGCCGCCCTTCACGTCGAAGCCGTCCATCTCGACGAGCAGCTGGTTGAGCGTCTGCTCGCGCTCGTCGTGGCCGCCGCCCATACCGGCGCCGCGGTGCCGGCCGACGGCGTCGATCTCGTCGACGAAGACGATCGCGGGGGCGTTCTGCTTGGCCTGCTCGAAGAGGTCCCGGACCCGGGAGGCACCGACACCGACGAACATCTCGACGAAGTCGGAGCCGGAGATCGAGTAGAACGGGACGCCCGCCTCGCCGGCGACGGCGCGCGCGAGCAGCGTCTTGCCGGTGCCGGGCGGGCCGTAGAGCAGCACGCCCTTGGGGATCTTGGCGCCGACGGCCTGGAACTTCGCCGGCTCCTGCAGGAACTCCTTGATCTCGTGGAGCTCCTCGACCGCCTCGTCGGCCCCGGCCACGTCGGTGAAGGTGGTCTTCGGGGTGTCCTTGGTGATCAGCTTGGCCTTGGACTTCCCGAAGTTCATGACCCGGGAGCCGCCGCCCTGCATCTGGTTCATCAGGAAGAGGAAGACCAGCACGATGAGGACGAAGGGCAGGAGCGAGAGCAGGACGCCGACAAAGGCGTTCTGCGACTGCGGGGAGACGGTGTACCCGTCCGGCAGCGTGCTCTTGTCCCCGTCGTTGACCCTCGCCTGGAGGTCCTTGGCGAGCTCGGTGCCCTGATCGCCGATGTAGCTCGCCTGCAGCTTGTCGCTGCCCTCGATCTCGACGTCGTCCTTGAGCTCGATCTTGATCTTGCTTTCGTCGCCGGTGGTGAGCTCGGCGGACTTGACCTTGTTGTCGGCGATCGCGTTGACGACCTGGCCGGTGTCCACCGTCTTGAAGCCGCCGGACGAACCGACGACCTGCATCAACACGACCACGGCGAGGACGGCCAGCACGATCCACATGACCGGCCCACGGAAGTAGCGCTTCACGTCCATCCATACGGGGCGCGGGCGCCCCGTCCCTCCTGCCACAGTGAGGCACGCCGGCTTCGCGGTGAGCCGGCCGTGCGTACGGTGAATTACTCGACCTGTTGAAGACTTGCCTTCGGACGGTACCTCAGCTTCCGCCCCGGGCGCTGCCCGGGCGGTGAATGACCACCGTCCGTACAAACCTCAACGCCGCGACGGCTCCCGGCGTTCCCGCCGGGCGCTTCCGGCCGCTCAGCCGCCGTAGACGTGCGGCGCCAGGGTCCCGACGAAGGGGAGGTTGCGGTACTTCTCCGCGTAGTCGAGGCCGTAGCCGACGACGAATTCATTGGGGATGTCGAAGCCGACGTATTTGACGTCGATGTCGACCTTGGCGGCCTCGGGCTTGCGCAGCAGCGTGCACACGTTGAGCGAGGCCGGTCCGCGCGAGCTGAGGTTGGACAGCAGCCAGGAGAGGGTGAGCCCGGAGTCGATGATGTCCTCGACGATGAGGACGTCGCGGCCGGCGATGTCGGTGTCCAGGTCCTTGAGGATCCGGACCACGCCGGAGGACTTGGTGCCCGCTCCGTACGAGGAGACCGCCATCCAGTCCATGGTCACGGGGGTCGACAGCGCCCTGGCCAGGTCGGCCATCACCATGACCGCGCCCTTGAGCACCCCGACGATCAGCAGATCGCGGCCCGCGTACTCGGCGTCGATCTCCGCGGCCAGCGCGGCCAGCTTGGTGTCGATCTCTTCCTTGGTGATGAGCACCGACTGAAGGTCGGTGCCCATGTCCTTGTCGTCCACCCGCGTCACTCTCGGTCGTTACGGCCCGGTCCCGGCAGCACTCGTTCCCGGCGGTGGCCGGAGGATGTGTCGGGAGGCGGCTCAGTGCTCGGCGGCGGTCTGGTCGCGCCGCCCGATGACCAGATTGCCACACCGCCGGCGGACCTCGACGCGCCCGGGGAGGTTGAGTGCGCCCTGGCCGTGCCAGTCGGTGACCAGCCGGTCCATTTCCTCGATGTGCCGGGCGAAGAGCGAACCCGCGGGCGAACCGGCCGCGATGGCCGCACGGCGCAGCACCCGGCGGCGGATGGCCGGCGGCAGCACGGCGAGCTTGGCGACGTCCAGGCCGCCGGCCGGATCGCCCTCGCCGGAACCGCCGCCCGGGGCGGACCGGACGGTGCGTTCGGCGTCGTCCGCCCAGACGTCCAGGGCGTCGGCGTCGTCACGGGAGAGCTGGGCGGTTCTGGCGAGGGCCTCGATCACGCCCTTGCCCAGGGATTTCTCCAGGGCGGGCAGCCCTTCGTGGCGCAGCCGGGAGCGGGTGTAGGAGGGGTCGCTGTTGTGCGGGTCGTCCCAGACGGGCAGCGACTGGGCGAGGCAGGCCGTACGCGCCGTCTGCCGGTCGAGCCGGAGGAAGGGGCGCCGGTAGCGGCCGTCCCTGCCGGAGACGGCCGCCATGCCGGAGAGCGAGCGGATGCCGGAGCCGCGGGCGAGCCCGAGGAGAACCGTCTCGGCCTGGTCGTCGCGGGTGTGGCCGAGCAGGACGGCGCGGGCGCCGTACCGGTCCGCGACGGAGTCGAGGGCGGCGTAGCGGGCGTCGCGGGCGGCGGCCTCGGGACCGCCGGACCGGCCGACGTCGACCGCGACCGTCTCGACGGGGTCGAGGCCGAGTTCGAGCAGGCGCGCGGCGACCTCCTCGGCGCGCTTCCCGGAGCCCGGCTGGAGGCGGTGGTCGACGGTGACCCCGCCGGCACGGATGCCCAGCTTGGGGGCCTCGAAGGCGAGCGCGGAGGCGAGCGCGACGGAGTCGGCGCCGCCGCTGCAGGCGGCGAGCACCAGCGGGGCGCCGGGGCGCTCGGGGCCGGGCGGCCGGACGGCTCGGGCGTCCGGCGGGCAGGGCGGGGGCGACGTGGAGGCGGAGGGAGCGGAGGGAGAGGCGGGCGGGGAAGAAGTGCCGAGCGTGCCGACGCCGGCGAGCTCGGCGAGGAGGTCGTGGAGCGTGCGGCGGACCGCCAGGCGTATCGCCGCGACCGCTGGATGGGGACCCATGTCCGGTTCCCTTCCTGTCAGGGGGAGATGTCTCGGGGGCCGTGCGGACCGGGGGCGGTGGACCGCCCGACGGCACTCGGCCTTCCGTCACACTGTGTGTGTAGATGGTGACAGAGGCGAGCCATTACCCGAGCATCGCACGCCTTCCGGGGTCGCACGGTCCCTCGGACGGGTGATCTGCAGGACTTCCATTCGGCTCCCGGCCCCCGGCTCCGGTCCGGATCGGCCCCGGACCGGAGGAGGTGCTCGCGGGCGGGGCCGGACGGGGGCGGACCTGCGGGTCAGCTCTCCTTGCGGTGCACCCGGGCGACCCACTCGGCCGGGGCGGCGATCTCCGCCTTGGTCGGCAGGGTGTTGGGCGAGGTCCACACCCGGTTGAAGCCGTCCATGCCGACGTCCTTCACCACGGCCCGGACGAAACGCTCGCCGTCGCGGTACTGGCGGAGCTTGGCGTCGAGCCCGAGGAGCTTGCGCAGGGCCTGGTCCAGCCGTCCCGCGCCGCTCGCCCGGCGCTGCTGGAACTTCTCGCGGATCTCGGCCACGGAGGGGACGACGTCCGGGCCGACCCCGTCCATGACGAAGTCGGCGTGGCCCTCCAGCAGGGACATCACGGCGGTGATGCGGTCGAGGACCTCCCGCTGGGCGGGGGTCTGCACCAGTTCGACGAAGCTGCGCCCGCCGTCCGCCTCGCCCTCCGTCCGGCCGCCGGCGAGGGACTGGGCGGCCTCGCGGACACGTTCCAGGAGGGTGCCGGGGTCGATGTCGGTCTCGGCGAGGAAGGTCTGGATCTCGCCCTCGATGTGATCGCTGAGCCAGGGGACGGCCGAGAACTGGGTGCGGTGGGTCTCCTCGTGCAGGCAGACCCAGAGCCGGAAGTCGTGCGGTTCGACGTCGAGTTCGCGCTCGACGTGGACGATGTTCGGGGCGACCAGGAGAAGCCGGCCGCCGTTCGCCCCGGCGGGCAGGTCGCGGCCGGGCGGGGCGAAGGTCTCGTACTGGCCGAGGACGCGGGAGGCGAGGAAGGAGAGCAGCGCCCCCAGTTCCATGCCGGTCACCTTGGAGCCCACGGCGCTGAGCACGGCTCCGCCGGGGCGGCCGGCCCGGCGGCCCTCGACCTTCTCCAGCAGAGGTTTCAGCAGCTCGCGGAAGCCGGCCACATTGGCGCGGATCCAGCCCGGCCGGTCGATGACGAGGACCGGGGTGCCGTCGCCGGGGGCCGGTGCCACACCGTCGGCGGGCGGAGCCGCCATCCGGGTGAAGGCGCGCACGTGTTCCTCGGAGGAGCGGGCGTGCCGGCGCAGCTCGGACACGACCGCGCGTGCCTCGTCACGGCTCACCTCGGGGCCCGGCCGTACCAGCCGGGTCGCGGTCGCGACCGCGAGATTCCAGTCGACCATCTGGGCACCGCCGAAACTCGTCATGACTTCACCGTACGTGGCGCGCGGAGAGAGCGGGAGGAGTGCACGTCGGGGGTGCGGCCCGGCGGCTCCCGCGGGTCCGGGGGTCCGGCGGGCCGGTGCGCCCGTCCGTCCCGTCCGTTCCGCCGGACGAGGGGCGGGCGACGCGCGGGCGGCCGCCGCTGCGGCGCTCCGGGCGGGCCGGCCGTGCCGGGGCGGTCAGCGGCAGCCGCAGTTGGCCAGGGCCGAGGCCAGGCGGTCCAGGGCCGCCTGGGCACCGTGGGCGTCGGTGCTGCCGTTGGTGATGAACGCGAAGGCCAGCAGCCGGCCGTCGGCGTCGACGACCGTGCCGGCGAGGGCGTTCACGCCGGTGAGGGTGCCGGTCTTGGCGCGGACCATGCCGGTGCCCGCGGAGGCGTCCGCGTAGCGGCTGCGGAGGGTGCCGCTGAATCCGGCCACGGGCAGTCCGGTGAGGACCGGGCGGAGCTCGGGGCGCTCGGGGTCGGTGGCCCGGACCAGCAGCTGGGCGAGGAGGGCCGCGGAGATCCTGCCGTCCCGGTCGAGGCCGCTGCCGTCGGCGAACCGGGCGCCCTTGAGCGGCAGGTCCAGCTCGGCGAGCCGGTCCCGTACGGCCTTGCCGGCGCCGGTGAAGCTCGCCGGTCCGCCGTCGGCGACCGCCGTCTCCCGGGCGAGAGCCTCGGCGATGTCGTTGTCGCTGTTGGTCAGGGCCCGTTCGACGAGGGCGGAGACGGGCATGGAGCGGACGGCGGCGACCCGCTCGGCGTCCTTTCCGGCCTTGGCGCGGCGGGGCTCCCCCTCGACCTTGACGCCGCGGTCGCGGAGGAGGTCCGCGAAGGTCTTCGCGGCGTCGGCGGCGGGGTCGGCGGAGCGGGGCGCCGGGCCGCGGTGGCTGTCGTCGAGGCGGCCCGCGTCGGTGCTCAGCGGGACGACCGGGGCGATGTTGTCGTTGAGCCCTATGGGGTGCCGGTCGGGTCCGGACCAGCGCGAGGTGTCGTACGCCAGGACGGCCTTCCCGATGCCGTCCTCCTTGAGGGCGCGCGCGGTGCGGTCGGCCAGGTCGCGCAGGCTCGCGGGACTGCCGGGCTGCCGGGAGCCGCGGGCGGTGAGGGTCGGGTCGCCGCCGCCGACCAGCACGATCTCGCCGTCGCCGGAGCCGGTGACGACCTCGGTGGTCAGCCGGTGGTCGGGACCGAGCGCGGTGAGGGCGGCCACCGCCGTCGCGATCTTGATGGTGGAGGCGGGTACCGCCGGGGTGTGCGCCCGGGTGCCGTGGACCAGTTCGCCGGTGGCGGCGTCGGCCACCGCGGTGCTGCTCAGCGAGCCCAGGGCCGGGTCCTCCAGCAGCGGGGTGAGGGCGTCCTCCAGACCCGTCGCGGTGGGCGGCGGGGCGGCTCCGGACGAGCCGGCGGCGCCGCCGAGGGCGGCGAGGACCGCGGTGGCCGCGGGCGCCGACTCGTCCGTGGCCGACGTACCGGGTGAGCGGCCATCGTGACGCTCACCACCCTCGCCGTTCCAGTGGGCCGCGCGGGTCCGCTCGGCCGTACGCTGTCCGGAGTCCCATGGGCCGGCCGCGGTCACCGCTCCGGCCGCCATGACGAGCCCGAGTACGGCGGAACCCGCCGCCAGGTGCCACGGCGGCAGGGCCAACCACCCGCCTACGGGCCACCTGTACCGCCACCATCCGGCCTCGGGCACTTCGGACCAGCCCCTTTCGCACCCACGCCCCCGCGTAAGGGACACTTAACCATCAGAATTATGGCCTGATCATGGAGGAGCCACCCGTGGAGTTCGACGTCACCATCGAGATCCCGAAGGGTTCGCGCAACAAGTACGAGGTGGACCACGAGACGGGCCGTATCCGCCTGGACCGCCGGCTCTTCACCTCGACGAGCTACCCGGCCGACTACGGGTTCGTCGAGAACACCCTCGGCGAGGACGGCGACCCGCTGGACGCCCTGGTCATCCTGGACGAGCCGACCTTCCCCGGCTGTCTCATCAAGTGCCGCGCGATCGGCATGTTCCGGATGACGGACGAAGCGGGCGGTGACGACAAGCTCCTGTGCGTGCCGGCCTCGGACCCGCGCGTCGAGCACCTGCGCGACATCCACCATGTCTCGGAGTTCGACCGCCTGGAGATCCAGCACTTCTTCGAGGTCTACAAGGACCTGGAGCCCGGCAAGTCGGTCGAGGGCGCCAACTGGGTGGGCCGCGCCGAGGCCGAGGCCGAGGTCGAGGCGTCGATCAAGCGCCTGGAGGCCTCCGGAGGGGCGCACTGACGACGGTCGCGCCGGAGTGATCCGGCCACGGTCCCGCCGGCGCGGCGGCACCGTATGACGGTGGTACGGGCGGGCGGCGCACTCCTCGGTGCGCCGCCCGCTCGCTGCCCGGCCCCGGCGGACGGGACATACCGGGCGAGCGCCCCGGGAATGCGCCATGGTGGCCTGAGGGGCGCGGGACGCATTCGAGTTCTACGAGGAGGAACGGAGCACGTGGTGGCGGACGCCCAGCGGCACGGCGGTGCCCCCGGGTCGGAGCGGGAGGACCCCGAGAACCGCAAACCGCAGTCCGACGAGGCGCGCAGCGCCTTCACCTCACCGCTCGGCGTCCCCCTGCCGCCACCCCCGGGAGGAGGAGCACCCCACCTCGGAGTTCGCCCTCCCCACGGGCCTGGCGCCGGAGCCGCCGCCCGAGCCCGAGGGCTCGGCCTTCGCGCCGCCGGGCGGGCGGCAGCCGGAGGCGGCCGGCCGGGACCGGCCCAGCTCCTTCCCCGCCTTCACTCCCCCGAACGGCATACCCGCCGTCCGGCTGTCCAAGGCACAGCCCTGGCAGGACCGGATGCGCACCATGCTGCGGATGCCGGTGGGCGACCGTCCGGTGCCCGAGCGGGCGGAGCGCCACGAGGACGAATCGGGGCCCGCCGTCCCCCGGGTCCTGGACATCTCGCTGCGGATCGGAGAACTGCTGCTGGCGGGCGGCGAGGGAGCCGAGGACGTCGAGGCGGCGATGTTCGGCGTCGCGCACGCCTACGGGCTGGACCGCTGCGAGCCGACCGTCACCTTCACCCTGCTCTCCGTCACCTACCAGCCGTCCCTGGTGGACGACCCGGTGACGGCCAGCCGGACAGTGCGCCGCCGGGGGACCGACTACACCCGGCTGTCGGCCGTCTACCGGCTGGTGGACGACATCACCTCGGACGACATCGAGATCACGCTGGAGGAGGCGTACCGGCGGCTGGCCGACATCCGCCGGAACCGCCACCCCTACCCCGGCTGGGCGCTGACCCTGGCCGGCGGGCTGCTGTCGGGGTCGGCGAGCACCCTCGTCGGCGGCGGCTGGCTCGTCTTCCTCGCGGCGGCGGCCGGGGCCATGCTCGGCGACCGGCTCGCCTGGCTGGCCTCGGGCCGCGGGCTGCCGGAGTTCTACCAGTTCGTGGTGGCCGCGATGCCGCCCGCCGCGATGGGCGTGACGCTGGTGCTGGTGCACGCGGAGGTCAAACCGTCCGCGGTGATCACGGGTGGCCTGTTCGCGCTGATCCCGGGGCGGGCTCTGGTCGCGGGGGTGCAGGACGGGCTGACCGGCTACTACATCACGGCCTCCGCCCGCCTGCTGGAGGTCGTGTACCTGATCGTGGGCATCGTGACCGGGGTGCTGCTGGTCCTGGTGGTGGGCGTGGAGCTGGGCGCCGAACTCAGCCCGGACGAGTCACTGGGCAGCGCCTACCGGCCGGTGACCCAGATCGTCGCGGCCATGCTGCTGGCGCTGGCCTTCTGCATCATGCTCCAGCAGGAACGTTCCACCGTGCTGGCGGCCACCCTCAACGGCGGCGTCGCCTGGATCGTCTACGGCGCGCTGCACGACGTCGGCGAGATCTCGCCGGTGGCGGCGACCGCTGTGGCGGCCGGGCTGGTGGGCCTCTTCGGGCAGTTGCTGTCCCGCTACCGGTACGCCTCGGCGCTGCCGTACGTCACGGCCGCGATCGGGCCGCTGCTGCCCGGTAGCGCGACCTACTTCGGTCTGCTCGGCGTCGCGCAGGGCGATCTCAACGCGGGACTCGGCTCGCTGACGAAGGCCGTGGCGCTGGCGCTGGCCATCGCCATCGGGGTGAACCTCGGTGGCGAGCTGGCCCGGCTCTTCCTCAAGCGGCCGACGGTGGAGGCCGAGACGGGCGAGCGGCGGGCGGCCAAGCGCACCCGCGGATTCTGATCCGGGTCCCGGCCACCGGGCGGGCGCGGAGGGGAGCGGGCGGCGGGCCGCGGCGGTGAAGGGCCGGCGGGCCGCCCGCTCCCGGCCGTCAGGGCTGCTCCGGCTGCCCGTACCGGCCGGGCTCGCCGTATCGAGCCGGCTGTCCGTACTCGTCGGGCTGCCGGCCGTACTGGTCGGGCCGGCCGTAGGGCTGCGGCTGCGGCTGCCGGCCGTACTCGTCCGGCCCGCCGTAGGGCTGCGGCTGCGGCTGCGGCTGACCGTACTGCTGCTGGCCGTACTGGCCCGGCTGCCCGTACTGCTGGGGCGGCTGCTGACCGTACTGATCCGGCGGCTGCTGACCGTACTGCTGCGGCTGCTGCGGCTGCTGCCCATACTGCTGCCGGCCGTACTGGCCGGGCTGACCGTACTGATCCGGCTGACCGTACTGCTGGGGCTGCTGACCGTACTGGCCGGGCTGGCCGTACTGGCCGGGCTGCCCCTGCTGGTCCGGCCGGCCGTACTGGCCCGGCTGACCGTGGGGCTGCTGCCCGCCGTACGCGGGTGCGGGCTGCGCCGGCTGTCCGAACGCCGCCTCCGGGCCGTCGTGCGGCCCGGGCGCGGGCTCGGGACGGACCAGGGCCGGCTCCTCGGGGAGGGGCACGGCCCGGCGGGACTGGGCGCGGGCCCGGAGCACCTCGATGATGATGGGCAGCACCGAGAGCAGCACGATCAGGATGAGGATCTTCTCGATGTGCGCGTGCACGAAGTCGATCTGGCCCAGGAAGTACCCGAGGACCGTCACACCGGCGCCCCAGAGCACGCCGCCGATGACGTTGAAGGTGATGAACGAGCGGTAGTTCATCCGGCTCACACCGGCGACGATCGGCGTGAACGTCCGCACGATCGGCACGAAGCGGGCCAGGACCAGGGACTTCGGGCCGTACTTCTCGAAGAAGTCGTGCGCCTTCTCGACGTTCTCCTGCTTGAAGAACCGGGAGTCCGGCCGCTTGAACAGCGCGGGCCCGACCTTGCGCCCGAAGAGGTAGCCGACCTGGTCCCCCAGGATCGCGGACACCACGACGAGGGTGCAGATCAGCCAGAGCGGATAGCTGAGCGTGTCCGTCGCCACCAGCAGACCGGTGGTGAAGAGCAGCGAGTCACCGGGCAGGAAGAAGCCGAAGAACAGGCCCGACTCGGCGAACACGATCGCCAGCACGCCGATCAGGCCGAAGGTCTGGATCAGATAGTCCGGGTCGAGCCAGCTGGGGCCGAGCGCGATGGTGGTCACGAAGGGGAGACTCCAGGTTCGGGGCGCAGGCTCAAGCGGGGCCCGGGCGCGGTTCGTGGGGCGACTGTACAGCCCTCCCAAGCTACCAACGCCCCGCGAATGCGGGGGGTTCCGGAGCCCCGACCGGGGTCCGGTCCGTTGTGCGGGGCCGGCGGACACCGGTGCGGGCTTGCATGGCGGTGTACCGGGCAGGCGGTAATGTCCGCCCTCTGATCAGGGGGGTTCGTCACGTGAGAGGAGCCGTTCCATGACCAGTGCCGTGCGTCTGGCCGTCATCTACTACTCGTCCACCGGGACCAACACCACCGTCGCCAAGGAGATCGCGGACACCGCGGCGAAGGCGGGGGCCGAGGTGCGGCTGCTCCGGGTGGCCGAGCTCGCGCCCCGGGCCGCGGTGGACTCCAACCCGGCGTGGGCCGCGAACGCCGATGCGACGGCCGGCATCCCCGAGGCCGGACCGGACGACATGGTCTGGGCCGACGCGGTGATCTTCGGGACCCCGACCCGCTACGGGAATGTGTCCTCGCAGCTCAAGCAGTTCCTCGACAGCCTCGGCGGGCTGTGGTCCGAGGGGAAGCTGGCCGACAAGGTCTACAGCGGCTTCACCTCGTCGGCGACACTGCACGGCGGCCAGGAGTCCACCCTGCTCGCGCTCTACAACACGATCTACCACTTCGGCGGGGTGGTGGTGGCCCCCGGCTACACCGATCCGTCGAAGTTCGCGGACGGCAATCCGTACGGCACCTCGCACGTGGACGCCCAGGGGGAGAGCCCGGTGGACGAGACCACGCTGCGGGCCGCACGGGTGCAGGCCGAGCGGGTGGTGCGGCTCACCCGGGCGCTCAAGGCCGGGGCCGCCGCCGACGGAGGGTGACCGGACGGGGGACGACCGGACGGGGGCGGCCCGGGACCGGCGGGCTCCGGTCCCGGGCCGCCTGCCCTCCCGTGCCCCCTCAGGCGTCCCGGCTCCGGTCCCGGTGCCGGTCCCGGTTCTTGCCCCGTTTCCCGTCCCGGTCCGCGAACGGATTCTCCGCGCCCTCCGGCAGGACCTGCACGGACCGCTCGCCCTCGCCGGCCATCACGTAGGCGCCGCCCTCCAGCCGGGCGATCAGTCCGCGCGTCCACTCCGCGCCGCTCTCGGCGCGATGGGTCCAGAGTTTCATGATCTCCCCGATGTGGCCCCACTCCTCGGGGGGCGCCGTCGGCAGCCACTCCCGCTCGACCTCGTCCCGCCACGCCTCCAGCGCCGCCAGCCGGCGCCGCAGCAGGGAGACGGCCTCCTCGCGGGGCAGGTCGACGAGGAAGCCGACCCCGGCGGTCAGCAGATCGGGCTTCTGGTCGTGCCGGACCAGGGCCTCGCGGAGCAGCGCGAGATACTCCCGCTCCCCCTCCGGCGTCAGTTCGTACTCGGTGCGCGGCGGGCCGCCGGCCGGGCTGGGCTCGGTGTCGTGGGCCAGCAGCAGGCCCTCCTTCGCCATCTGCTTGAGGGCGTGGTAGATCGACCCCGGCTTGACGTTGGACCACTCGTGGGCACCCCAGTACTCCAGGTCGCCGCGGATCTGGTAGCCGTGCGCCCGGCCGTGCTGGCGGACGGCGCCCAGCACCAGTAGACGTGTCGCCGACATCGGCCCGTCCTCCCCCTGCCGCTTCCCGCCGCCGGTCCGTACGGCGTCACCCTAGCCAAGACGGCGGGGCCCGGCCGGGGCCGGGAGGGCCGTCTCTCAGGCGGTGGCCCGGTTGCGGCGGTCGCGGTCCGCCTCCGCCTCGACCTCCATGTCGACCAGTTCGAACGCCGTCTTCCCGTCCAGGGATTCACGGATGATGTCGGCGTGGCCGGCGTGCCGGGCGACCTCCTGGATCAGCGTCAGGACCAGCCAGCGCATCGACCGCTCCGCCCCGGGCGGGAACCACGGCGCCTCGGGCAGCGCGAACGCGGCGTTGAGATCGGGCACCTCGCGGACGAAGCTCTCGGTGCGGGCGGCGACCGCGTCCCACTCGGCCAGTTTGCCGGCGATCGTCTCGTCGCCGATCAGTTCGAAGCTCTCGTGCCAGTTGGAGGCGTCGCGCTCCGTCGCGTACTTCAGGCCCCGGGCCGTCCGCACCCAGCCGTCCTCCGTCTCCACCAGGTGCTTGAGCAGGCCGGAGAGGGAGAGCTCGCTGACGCTCGGCTTCCGCGCCGCCTGCTCCTCGGTGAGACCGAGCAGCGAGCGCCGTACCGCCCCGCGCTGTGCCTCCAGGTAGGCGAGGAGGGCGCTGCGCTCGTCGCCGCGGGCCTCGGCTTCCACGAGAGTGGGCATGTTGGGAGGGCCTTTCTGTACGCGTACGCTCCGGTCCCGCCGGATGCGTACCGGTTGTTCGGAACGTCCCTCACGCTACGGGTACTTGCGGTCAGCTCCTGTCCGCAACATACGGGGGAACGGCAAAAGCACCGAGGCCCGGGCGGCGGGCCCGGGCCTCGGTGCTGCTGTGCGGTGCGGCTGTGCTGTGCGGTGGTGCGGTCGCCGGCTGTGCGTACGGCCGTCCGCTCGCGCCCCGGCGATTCCCCCGCGCCGGGCCGGTGGCGGGGTCAGAAGGGGAAGACGCTCCTGCCGTGCTGGATCGAGATCCACTTGGTGGTGGTGAAGGACTCGATCATGGCGTCACCGTTGAGCCGGCCGAGGCCGGAGTGCTTCTCCCCGCCGAACGGCACGATCGGCTCGTCGTGCACCGTGCTGTCGTTGACGTGGATCATGCCCGTCTCGATCCGCTGCGCGACCCGCACGCCGCGCTCGACGTCGGCCGTGTGGACGGCGCCGCTGAGCCCGTACGGGGTGTCGTTCGCGATCCGTACCGCCTCGTCCTCGTCCTCGACGGGGACGAGGACGACCACCGGACCGAAGATCTCCTGGCAGAGGGCGTCCGAGCCCTCCGGCACATCGGTGAGGACGGTGGGCGAGACCAGGGTGCCCTCGCTCCCGCCGCGGACCAGGGCGGTCGCGCCGGCCTCGATGGTGCGCTCCACCAGCGAGGTGACGGCCTCGGCCTGCGCGGGGTTGATGAGCGGGCCGATCTGGGTCTCCGGGTCGGCCGGGTCGCCCACCTTGAGGGAGCGGACCTTGGCGGTGAACTTCTCGGTGAACTCGTCGAGGACGGCGCGGTGCACCAGCACGCGGTTGGCGGACATGCAGACCTGCCCCTGGTGGACGAAGCGGCTGAACACCGCCGCGTCGACCGCGTAGTCGAGGTCCGCGTCCTCCAGCACGATCAGGGCGCTGTTGCCGCCGAGTTCGAGAACCGAGCGCTTGAAGTGGGAGGCGGCGACGGTGCCCACATGGCGGCCGACCTTGTCCGAGCCGGTGAAGGAGATGACCTTGGGCACCGGGTGCTCGATGAAGGCGTCGCCGATCTCCGCGATGTCGGTGATGACGACGTTCAGCACACCGGGCGGCAGACCGGCGTCCTCCAGGATCTTCGCGACCAGGGAACCGCCGACGATCGGGGTGTTCTGGTGCGGCTTGAGGACGACGGCGTTGCCGAGGGCGAGGGCCGGGGCGACGGATTTGAACGACAGCAGGAACGGGAAGTTGAACGGGCTGATGACGCTGACGACGCCGACCGGCTGCCGGTAGACCCGGTTCTCCTTGCCGTCGGCGGCCGCCGGGAGGATCCGCCCCTCGGGCCGGACCGCCAGCAGGATCGCCTCACGCAGGAACTCCTTGGCGAGGTGGAGTTCGAAGGCGGCCTTGAGGCGCGTGCCGCCGAGCTCCGCGATGATCGCCTCGGTGATCTCCTCCTGGCGCTCGTCGATGAGGGTGAGCGCCCGCTCGAAGACCGCTCGGCGGGTGTACGGGTTGGTGGCCGCCCACGCGCGCTGGGCCCGCTCGGCGGCCCGGTAGGCCTCGTCGACCTCGTCGACGGTGGCGATGGTGATGGCCGCCAGCTTGTCCCCGTTGTAGGGGTTGAAATCGATGATGTCCCACGAGCCGGTGCCGGACTTCCACTCACCGGCTATGTACTGGTGGGCCAAATCTGCGAAGTAGGACATGCCACCCCTGACGTGGAGACCGGAGCGCCGGGCGGGGCGCACGCGGAGGGATCGGACTCCTGACGGATTGTCATCGTACTGATGTCTCAGTAGTCCCGGAGGATTTTACCGATGAGTTCGCGGCTCGCGGCCGGGTCGGGGCTGTCCGCGCGCAAGCGGTCCAGCACGCGCCGGTACTGCCGGACGTCCTCGGGCTTGTCGAGGTAGAGCGCGCTGGTGAGCTGCTCCAGATAGACGATGTCCGAGAGATCGGACTCCGGGAACCGCAGCAGGGTGAAGGCCCCGCTCTCGCCGGCGTGGCCGCCGAAGGAGAACGGCATGATCTGGAGCGTCACCCGCGCGTGCTCGGACATCTCGGTGAGATGGCGGAGCTGGCCGCGCATCACCTCCCGGTCGCCGTAGGGCCGGTGCAGCGCCGCCTCGTCCAGGATGAGGTGGAACTCCGGTCCGCGCTCGGCGACGAGCAGCTTCTGCCGCTCCAGGCGCAGGGCGACGCGCCGGTCGATCTCCGACGGAGGCGCGTCGGGCTGGCCGCGGGTGACGACGGCGTGGGCGTAGGCCTCGGTCTGCAGCAGACCGGGCACGAACTGCACCTCGTAGCCGAGGATGCCGGAGGCCGCGCCCTCCAGGCCGACGTAGGTCTGGAACCAGCCCGGCAGCACATCGCCGAAGCTGTGCCACCAGCCGGCGACATTGGCCTCCCGGGCCAGGCCCAGGAGGGCGTCGCGCTCGGCCGGGTCGGTGACTCCGTAGAGCGTTAGCAGGTCCTCGACGTCCCGGGCCTTGAAGCTCACCCGGCCCAGCTCCATCCGGCTGATCTTGGACTCGGAGGCGCGGATCGAGTACCCCGCGGCCTCGCGGGTGACGCCCCTGGATTCGCGGAGCCGTCTGAGCTGCGAGCCGAGGAGGATGCGGCGCACCATCGAGCCACTGGATCCTCCTGCCCCGCCCGTTCCGCTTCCCGGCTGCCCTGTGCTCATGTGCCGACTACCTGTCTCCGTAGTTGATGCACTGCGACCGTCAACAGGCGAAGTCTGCCACTTCCGGGCTCCGTTGCGTGCCGGTCCGGTTACACAAAGCGGAGACGGACGGGAAGTCCGGTGGAGCCGGGCCCGAAGATTAACGGTTCAATCCACCGCAATCCCGGGCAATACCGTCAGCTGCACGTGCATCTGCCCTTGCATCTGACGTACGCATTGGGAACGATGGTCCCCAGCACCACAGCACGGCTGCCTCGACCGATTCCACTTGGGCCAGGAGTGCCTCGCATGGGGACCAAAGGATCGACCATGCTCGAGCCGTTACGGCGGGAGCTTCCGCCCATCGGCTATGAGGCGGTCTCCAGCAGCGCCACCTGCTCGCTCGCGCCGCACTACGAATCGGTGGGGGGCGCACGCCGGTTCACCCGGTCCGCGCTCTCGGAGTGGGATCTCGACGACCACTTCGACACGGTCGCGCTGGTCGTCTCGGAACTGGTCACCAACGCGCTGCGGCACGCCCTGCCGGACGCCCTGTCCACCGCCGCCCGCCAGGACCCGGCCGCGGGGACGCGCACGGCGGAACCGGCCGTGCGGCTGCATCTGATGCGCTGGAGCACTCATCTGGTCTGCGCCGTACGGGACCCCAGCCGGGACAGCCCGGTCACGGGGAGACATCTGCCGGAGGACCCCGAGCGCGCCGGGGAGTCCGGCCGCGGTCTCCATCTCGTCGAGGCCTTCAGCGACAACTGGGGCTGGCATCCGCTCGCGGGGACGCTGCGCGGGAAGGTCGTCTGGGCACTGTTCCGGCTGCCGGCGCTCCGGGTGCGCCAGGGGCCTGTCGTCACATGATCTCGGCCGATGGATCATGGTCGGGTGGCACGTCGCCATGAACTGTCCGATGCAGAGCGGGAGTCCCAGCCGCTGCTCCGCCGGTGAGCCGTAGACGGCACGTTCACCCGGATACTCCGGGCCGCACGGGCGAGGGTGGATGCGGCCGGAGACATCGACTGCCGGTGTCGGTCGACTCCCCAATCGCGCGGAGCCACGGCCGCCTCGTGCCCGATCGCCTGTGACATCTGCGGCTCCGCATCAGGACGCCCGTCGCTCACCTGCCGCGTTCGCGCGCCGGGACAATCCGGCGGAGAGTAGCCACGTAAGGGATATTTCGACTACGGCAGGCTGCGCGCTGCGGTGGCGCCCGCATGACGGGATGGTCCTTGTGACAACTTCGCCCTTCGGGTCCGGCGACCCGTTCTCCGATCTCTTCAACCGTTTCTTCGGCATGAGTCCGGGAGCCTCGCCGCCGGCCGTACAGCGCGTGCCCATCGGGCGACTGCTCAGCGATTCCTCTCACGAGCTGCTGGCGGCGGCAGGCGGCCGGGCGGCCGAGGACGGGGCCGATCTCGACACTGTGCACCTGCTGTGGGCCGCCACGCAGGTGCCGACCGCCCGGCAGGTGCTGGAGCAGGCAGGCGCTGATCCGGACCAGCTGGCTGCGGACCTGCAGGAGAACCTTCCCACCGGAACCGGCGGCCCCGGGCTCACCCCGGCGGCGAAGCGCGCCCTGCTTGCCGCCCACGCCCACTCCCAGGCGGCCGGTGCCTCGTACATCGGTCCGGAGCACATCCTCACCGCGTTGCTGGACGATTCGGACCTCGCCCGCACGCTGGAATCCGAGGGGGTCTCCCCCGGCGCGCTGAGCGGCGGCGGAGCCGGCCGGAAGGCGCCGTCGGGCGGGCACAGCGACACCCCCACCTTGGACGAATACGGGCGCGACCTCACCGACGAGGCCCGCAGCGGACGCCTCGACCCGGTGATCGGCCGGGCCGAGGAGATCGAGCAGACCGTGGAGGTCCTTTCCCGGCGCACCAAGAACAACCCCGTGCTCACCGGGGATCCCGGCGTCGGCAAGACCGCCATCGTCGAAGGGCTGGCGCAGCGGATCGTCGCCGGAGAGGTCCCGAAGGCTCTGCGCGACCGCCGCGTCGTGAGCCTCGACATGGCCGGCCTGGTCGCCGGGTCCAAGTACCGGGGAGAGTTCGAGGAGCGGCTGAAGAAGGTGATCGACGAGGTCACGGAGTCCGAGAGCGGCATCGTCCTGTTCATCGACGAGCTGCACACGGTCGTCGGCGCCGGCGGAGGCGCCGAAGGCGCCATGGACGCCGGAAACATCCTCAAGCCCGCGCTCGCCCGGGGCGACCTCAGCGTCGTCGGCGCCACCACCATCGACGAGTACCGCAGGTACATCGAGAAGGACGCCGCCCTCGAACGCCGCTTCCAGCCGGTCATGGTGCGCGAGCCCACCGTCGAGGAGACGGTCGAGATCCTGCACGGGCTCCGCGACTCCTACGAGGCCCACCACCAGGTCCGTTACACGGACGAGTCCCTGGACGCCGCGGCCGCCCTGTCCGATCGCTACATCACCGACCGCTTCCTGCCGGACAAGGCGATCGACCTCATGGACCAGGCAGGAGCCCGGGTGGGACTGCGCGGCCTCGGCGCCCCGGCCGGGACGGCGAGCCTGGAAGACCGCCTCACCAAGCTCCGCAGGGAGAAGGACGAGGCCGTCAGCACCGAGGACTACGAACGCGCAGCACAGCTCAAGGGGCAGATCCGGCAGACGGAGCGGGAACTCGCCGGCGCCGGCGGGGAGCGGGAAGAGGCCGGCAGCGTGACTCCCGAGGACATCGCCGATGTGCTCTCCGCGCGCACCGGCATCCCCGTCTCCCAGCTCACCGAGACCGAGCGCGAGCGGCTCACGAAGCTCGAAGAGGCCCTGCACGAACGCGTGGTCGGCCAGGACGAGGCAGTCACTGCCGTCTCCCAGGCCGTGCGCCGCGGGCGGGCGGGCATGGGAGACCCCGACCGGCCAACCGGCAGCTTCCTCTTCCTCGGACCCACGGGTGTCGGCAAGACGGAGCTGGCCAAGGCACTTGCGGAACTGCTCTTCGGAGACACCGACCGGATGATCCGCTTCGACATGAGCGAGTTCCAGGAGAAGCACACCGTCTCCCGGCTCGTCGGCTCCCCGCCCGGATACGTCGGTTACGAGGAGGCCGGGCAGCTCACCGAGGCGGTGCGCCGCAAGCCGTACAGCGTCATGCTGTTCGACGAGGTCGAGAAGGCCCACCCGGACGTCTTCAACCTGCTGCTGCAGGTACTGGACGACGGACGGCTCACGGACGCCCAGGGACGCACGATCGACTTCCGGCACACCGTGGTCATCATGACCAGCAACATCGCCTCCCAGCGCATCCTGGACCACCGGGGGGAGGTCGACGACATCAGGGATGACCTGATGGCCGAACTCCAGGGGCATTTCCGGCCCGAGTTCCTCAACCGCATCGACGAGATCATCGTCTTCCACGCCCTGACCCGGGCGGACCTGGTGCGCATTGTCGACCTTCTGCTGGAACGCAGCAGGCGCAGGCTCCACGCCCAGCAGATCAACCTCGAGGTCACCGAGACCGCCAAGGAGTGGCTGGCCAATCGTGGCTACCAGCCGGAGTTCGGGGCCCGGCCGCTGCGCCGTACCATCCAGACGGAGCTCGACAACCGCCTTTCGAACATGCTGCTCAGCGGCTCGCTCAATCCGGACGACACCGTCGTCGCCGATGTCAAGGACGGCGAGCTGGCACTGGCCCTCGGTCCGGCGGCCGACTCGGGCGGTGCGGAAGCGCCGGAGCCGGACGCAGCAAGTCCGACCGAGTAGCCGATCTGAGCTGGATTTCCCCATCTTGGGTCGGGTTGGGGTCGACAGCGTCGCCGCCGGGATCGAAGGCGCCATGGCGGCGACCGGCCGGTGGGAGGTCGGCGCGGTGCTCGGCGTCGTGGCGGAGCTCGCCGGCGACGACCTGCTCGGCCGCGTGATCCGCCGGCTCCCGCCCGGGTACGCGCCGGCGTCCGGCCGGCGGGCGCGGCATGAGGGAGTGTGCAGGGCGTCCGGCGACCGGGCGTACGGGAGGTGGGGGATCTGCGGGGTGGTCCGTGAGGCCCGGGGACCGGCCGGGGACGGCGACCCGGCCTGCCTGCCTGCCTGCCTGCCTGCCGCGGAGCGGGTCAGTCCCTGATCAGGTGATCGAACTCCCCGTCCTTGATGCCCAGCAGCATCGCCTCGACCTCGGCCGGCGTGTAGATCAGCGCGGGCCCGTCGGGGTGGCGCGAGTTGCGCACCGCGACGTCACCTCCGGGCAGCTTGGCGAACTCCACACAAGCACCCTGTGAATTGCTGTGCCGGCTCTTCTGCCACACGACCTCCCTCAGTTCCGTGGCGGCCATACCGTTGTACGCGTGATGCACAGGACTCTCCCGAAATGGCTCGGCGGTATCCCGCCGTATGTGTGGGGGGTTGTGGGCTGCCCGGATCATAACCGCGTTCACATGCCCATGCATGAGCCTTTGCACGTGCACCATCGGTATGCGAACCACTCCGCACGGTTTCCGCGGAGTCCGCAATTCCCCCTTTTCCCTGGAGCGGCGGGGTACCGCTCCAGCCCTCGCCGCTTTCCCGGGGGCGCACGTCAGCACCGTTACTCCACGCCGTGACATGCGTCACTCCACCCCCACGGGCCTTCCCCCGGGGCAGGAGAAGAAGGCCGGCAACTCAATGCAGGTCTCCTGGTCGATATGGATGACGTGAAGAACGTTCATCTGGTTGGTTCCCGGCCGGGAATTTCCCCGGTTTCTTCGGAGAGGGTGCACGGAGGCTTTTCTCCGTGGACACCGCCCCCGTTTTCGTCGCACCTTGCGCCGCGCTTCGTCGCGCTGGGCAAGGGGCAATGGACCCGGGGTCACATCCCCGCGGAACCGCTGGGAAGAAGCAGAAGAGGCATCCCCGGTATGCGGCCGAATGCCGGTGCCCCGGGCTGCGGTGCGGGAGCGGGGGTAGGGATGACGGCATGCTGCTGGCCGAACTCGCGGAGACGTCCAGAGACGTCGCCGCCACCTCCGCCCGCTCGGAGAAGACGCGTCTGCTCGCCCGGCTGTTCCGGGACGCCGAGCCCGCCGAGGCTCCTCTGATCATCACCTATCTGGCGGGCCGGCTGCCCCAGCGGCGGATCGGGGTCGGCTGGAGCGTCCTCAAGGAGCACCGGCCGCCGGCGCCCGAGCCGCGGCTGTCCGTCCTGGAGGTCGACGCCGCGCTCGGCACCATCGCGGCCGTCTCCGGCACCGGCGCGCTGGCGGAACGGAAACGGCTGGTGGGCGCGCTGCTGGAGGCGGCGACCGAGGAAGAGCAGCGGTTTCTGCTCGGGCTGCTCTCCGGCGAACCGCGGCAGGGCGCGCTGGACGCGCTCGCCGTGGAAGGGCTGGCCGCCGCCACCGGCGCGGAGCCGGCCGAGGTGCGCCGCGCCGTGATGCTGGGCGGTTCGCTCGGCGGAGTCGCCGAGGTGCTGCTGGAGCGGGGGCCGGCCGCGCTCGCCGACTTCCGGCTGCGGGTCGGCCGGCCGGTGCTGCCGATGCTGGCGCACACCGCGAAGAGCGTGGACGAGGCGCTGGACAAGCTGGGCCCGTGCGCGGTCGAGGAGAAGCTCGACGGCATCCGGGTGCAGGTGCACCGGGACGGCGACTCCGTACGGATCTGGACCCGCACCCTGGACGAGATCACCGACCGGCTGCCGGAGGTGACCGAGGCGGCCCGGGCACTGGCGGCCCGCAGCGCCGTGCTCGACGGTGAGGTGATCGCCCTGCGGGAGGACGGCCGGCCGCGGCCCTTCCAGGAGGTCTCCGGACGGGTCGGTTCGCGCGCGGACGTCTCCGCCGCCCGGCTGTCGCTGCCGCTCTCCGCCGTCTTCTTCGACCTGTTGTCGGTGAACGGCCGCGACCTGCTCGAACTCCCCGCCTCCGCGCGCCACGCCGAACTGGCCCGGGTGGTGCCGGAGCCCCTGCGCGTACGGCGTCTGGAGGCCGCCGCGCCGGAGACGGAGAAGACCCGGCGTGCGGTACGGGAGTTCGCCGCGGAGACCCTGGAGCGGGGGCACGAGGGGGTCGTGCTGAAGGCGCTGGACTCGGTGTACAACGCGGGGCGGCGCGGTTCCTCCTGGCTGAAGGTCAAGCCGGTGCACACCCTCGACCTGGTGGTGCTCGCCGCGGAGTGGGGCCACGGGCGGCGCAGCGGCAAGCTCTCCAACCTCCATCTCGGCGCGCGGCGGCCCGACGGCTCGTTCGCCATGCTCGGCAAGACGTTCAAGGGGCTCACCGACCGGCTGCTCGCCTGGCAGACGGAGCGGCTGCTGGATCTGGCCACCGCCCGGGAACCGTGGGGGGTGGTCGTCCGGCCGGAGCTGGTCGTCGAGATCGCGTTCGACGGGGTGCAGCGCTCGTCCCGCTATCCGGAGGGCATCACCCTGCGCTTCGCGCGGGTGCTCCGCTACCGCGAGGACAAACAGGCGTCCGAGGCCGACACCGTGGACGCCGTACGGGCGCTGTACGCGGTGGGTTGACGAAGGGGCCGGGCGGGCGCGGAGACCGGGGCCGTGGCGGCGCGGAGTGACGCGCACATGTCGGGGCAGACGCACATCACTACGGAGTCATTACGGAGAGGCAGACATGGAGATCTCGGGCATCATCAGTGCGATCATCATCGGCATCATCATCGGTGTGCTGGGCCGGCTCGTCATCCCCGGCCGGCAGCGGATCGGCGTGCTGTGGACGATCCTCGTCGGTATCGTCGCCGCGCTGATCGGCACGGCTCTCGCGGGTGCGCTGGGCGTCTCCGACACGGACGGCCCCGACTGGATCGAGTGGCTGATCCAGATCGCGCTGGCCGCCGCCGGTGTCGCCGCGCTCGACCGCGCCAAGGCACGGACCTGACCGCGCGGGCACCGGCCGCCTCCGGGTTAGGGGCGGGCCGGGGAGCACCGGTCCCACCGCCGGTGGAGGACCGATCAGAGGATGTTCCAGAGGCCCGGACCACTCGCCGACCAGTGGTCCGGGCCTCTGCCGTGCCCGCCACCCCATCTGCCGTTCCGGGTCCGGGTACGGGTTCAGGTCCGGGCCGGATCCCGCCCCGCCCGGCCGGCGGGGACGGCCGCGGGTGCCCGGCCCGGAGGACCGTCCGCCGGGCGCGGACCCGCGGGGCAGAGGGCGGAGGGGTGCGGGCGGCGGGGTGCGCGGCCGGGTCCGTGCCCCGTACGAGCGCCTGTGCGCGTGCGGCCAGGGAGCGCCGGCCCTCCGCGCCGGGCGCCGTCCGCAGCGGCGGGTGGACGCGGACCCGGACGGTGAGCGCGCGGGCGGTCAGCACCCGGCCCAGCGAACCGCCGAAACCGTCCTCGCCGACGAACGCCGCCACGGTGCTCGGGACGCCCGCCTGCTCATAGCCGAGGGTGACGGGCCGCACGGGCGCCCCGGCGTCGAGCGCCGCCTGGAACGCGGCCGGGCGGAACCGGCCGCCGGGGGCGGAGCAGTGCGTGATCCCCTCGGGGAAGACGGCCACGGACCGCCCGGCGCGCAACAGTCCGGCCAGGGTCTCCACGGTGCCGGGGAGGCCGCGCAGGCTGCCGCGGTCGATGAAGCGCGTACCGGCGCGCCGGACCATCGGTCCGAGCACCGGCCAGTCGCCGACCTCGCGCTTGGCGAGCAGGGTCACCGGTTCGACGGCCAGCAGGACGACCGCGTCGAGCCAGGAGACGTGGTTGGCGACGACGAGGGTGCCGGGCGCGGGCTCGCCCCGCGCGCCGCGTGCGCCCGGTGCGCTCAGGACGGTGCCGTCCGGGATCTCCAGCCGCACGCCGAGGGCGTCGAGCAGGGCGCGGGCCCGGCCGCGCAGCACCTCGGGCCGGGCGATGCCGTCGCCGTCGCGCAGTGCTCCGGCCAGTTCCCGGGTGAAGGCGGCCGCGCGGCGAAGGGCGGGCGCCGGGCGCACGGGCGGAGCGGTGTGCGCGACGCAGCCGGACGGGGTGCAGGGCGAGCCGGGGGCCCAGGGGTTCACCGGAGGTCGCCCAGGAAGAAGCGCCGGTAGCGGTCGTTCATCCGTTCGGTGTCGAGCAGGACGAAGAAGTCGGCGTCGCCGAACACCCGGTCGTGCTGCGGCGGTCCGCACATCCAGGCACCGGCCCGCAGATAGCCGCGGAGCAGCGGGGGCAGGGCGAGCGGGTCCGGCCGGGCGTCCACCGGGCGGGGCGGCGTCCACGGGTCGAGCGGCTGGACGCGCAGCGCGGGCGGGGCGGCGTGCCGGGTGGTGCCCAGCAGCCAGGCGTTCGCCGCCGCCTGCCCGCCGTCGCCCAGCGGCACCGAGGCGCAGCCGGCGAGATAGCGGTGCCCGGACAGCAGGACGTAGCGGGCGAGCCCCGACCACATGAGGTTGATGACGCCGCCCGAGCGGTGCGCGGGGTGCACGCAGGCCCGGCCGGCCTCGACCATGGAGGAGCGCACCTCGGCGGGCAGGGTGCGCAGATCGAACTCGGTTTCGGAGTACAGGTGCTCACTGCGGCCCGGGGGCAGCAGCCGGTAGGTGCCGACGGCCTCGCCGGTCGCCGTGTCGGTGACGACGAGGTGGTCCATCACGTCGTCGAAGGCGTCGGTGTCCCGCCCGTCGGCCGTCGGGCGCAGCCGGGCGCCCAGCTCCTCCGCGAAGACCTGGTGGCGCAGTCGCTGCGCGGCGTGGATCAGCTCATCGGTGTCGGCTATCGCCATGATGTACGAGGACGTGCCCGCCGAAGCGGTCGGTGTCGAGAGCATGCCATGACTGTGCCGGGCACCGCCCAATGCCCGGTGTCCGTACGGTGAGGGGGGCGCAGCGGGCGGATGACGGCGGCGCGCCGCCGGCCGCGCGCCCCGCCGGACGGCTCAGGCGCCGGTGGTACCGGCGGCTCCGGCGACACCGGCGGCGCCCTCGGCGCCTGCCGCGCAGGGAGCGGTGCTGCCGCGCTCCACATAGCGGGCGGTGGGCAGCGAGCGCTCCGCGACCGGGCGTCCGTCGACCAGTTCGAGTACGGATCGGGCCACCAGGACGCCGTACCGGTGCACGTCCAGGCTCATGGTGGTCAGCGGCGGGGAGGCCAGCCGGCACAGGGTGGAGTCGTCCCAGGCGATCAGGGAGAGCCGCTCCGGCACCGCGAAGCCGAGCTCCTTGGCGGTGGCCAGCCCGGCGACCGCCATCACGTCGTTGTCGTAGAGGATCGCGGTGGGCGGCGCTTCCGCGCCCAGCAGCCGGGCGGTCAGCCGCTCCCCCGCCTCGGCGGAGTAGTCGCCCTCGGCGATGACCGGGGGTTCCAGGCCGGCCGCGCGGGAGCCGTCCTCCAGGGCGGCGGTCCGCGCCCGGGTGTGCAGCAGCTCCGCCGGGCCGCTCACCCGTGCGATGCGCCGGTGGCCCAGGTCCAGCAGCCGCGCCAGCGCCTCCCGTACGGGCCCGGCGTCGTCGGTGCGGACGGCGGGCGCGGCCGGGTCCTCCTCCCAGGTGCCGACGAGCACGGCGGGCAGGCCGAGCTCGCGCAAGCAGGCGGGCCGCCGGTCGCCGGCGGTGAGGTTGACGACCGCGACGGCGTCCACCAGCCGCCGTTCGGCCCACCGCCGGTAGGCGGCCAGCTCGGCGTCCTGGGCGGGGACGACGTGGAGAAGCAGGGACATGCCGCGCTCCGCCAGGCTCTCCTCGATGCCCGCGATGAACTCCATGAAGAAGGGTTCGACGCCGAGCAGCCGGGCGGGGCGGGCGAGCACCAGCCCGACCGCACCCGTTCCCGTCAGCTCACGCTCCGCTCCGGCCACTCAGGAAGACACCGCCGGGGCGTGGAGGGCGTTGGCGCTGCGCAGCACCAGCGGCCCGGTCAGCTGCTCCGGGTCCAGCCGTGCGGCGGTGCGGACGGTGAAGGAGTGCGTCTCGCCCGCGGGGATCGGCACCAGCATGTCGTCCACCTCGGCGTCGGGCGCGAGCCGGTCGGCGAGCACGGCCACGTCGCGCGCGAAGGAGGCGGCGGTGACGTCGATCCGGTAGCCGCCGGTCACGGCGACGGCCTTGGCCGTCAACGGCGCCGGTTCATAGGCCAGTTCGACGTCCTCCCGGAAGAGGTGGACGGCGCGCGCGTCGTCGCACGTCAGCACGAGCACCTCCTGGGCGGGATCGGCGGGCGCGAGCAGGGACTCGGCGAGGGCGTACGGAACGGCCGACCGGGGCTTCACGTCCAGCTCGATGGTAGCCGTGCCCAGGACGGTGCCGTCGAACGCCTGCCGCTCCGCCCGCACCGGGCCCGTCCAGGCTTCCGCCGTGTCGTTCACCGCGACGAGCACGGTGGCCCCGTCGCGCGGCTGGAGGGTGAGCAGCCGGGGCGCGTAGGCGTGCTTCAGCGCGTACCAGAGCGGCTTGGGGCGCTCGCCGCCGTCGACGGCGGCCCAGGAGGTGACCGGCCAGCAGTCGTTGAGCTGCCAGACGACACTGCCGGCGGTCCGGGGCCACCAGGAGCGGAAGTGCTCGACGCCGAAGGCGACCGCGCGGGCCTGGTTGAGCTGGGTCGTCCAGTGCCAGTCCTCGAAGGTCGCGGGCGCGGGGAGGTGCGGGGCGAAGCCGCGGTCGAGCTTGCCGTTGCCGTCCTCGGCCTTCTGGTGGAGCAGGAAGGAGGGCGAGGTGGGCGTCAGGGGCTCGTCGTGCACCCAGTCGGTGAGGGTGGCCCAGGTGGGAGGCCCCTGGAAGCCGAACTCGGAACAGAAGCGGGGGATGTGGTCGCGGTAGGTGGTGTAGTCGCGTTCGTTCCACACCCTCCACTCGTGGCGGGTGCCGTGGTTCTCGTCGTTGGGGTGGACCTCGTCGAGCGGGACGCCGGGGTTGTAGGGGCTGTTGGCCGAGTAGAAGCGGGTCGGGTCGAGCTCGGCGACGATCGACGGCAGCAGCTCGGTGTAGTAGCGCAGACCCCAGGTGCGGCCCCGCAGCTGCTCGGGCCAGCCCCAGTCGCGGTATCCCCACATGTTCTCGTTGGCGCCGTTCCAGAGGGCGAGCGAGGCGTGCGAGGAGAGCCGGGCGACGTTCTCCCGGGCCTCGGCCTCGACCTCGCTCCACAGCGGCTCCTCCTCGGGGTAGGAGGCGCAGGCGAAGGGGAAGTCCTGCCAGACGAGGACGCCGCGCTCGTCGCAGACGTCGTAGAAGTCCTCGGTCTCGTAGATGCCGCCGCCCCAGACCCGCAGCAGGTTCATGTGCGCGCCGAGGGCCTGTTCGACGCGGCGGGTGACGCGCTCGCGGGTGACGCGGGTGAGGAAGTGGTCGTCGGGGATCCAGTTGGCGCCCTTGGCGAAGACGGGGGTGCCGTTGACGGTGAGGGTGAAGGGGGTGCCGGTCTCGTCGGGGGTGGTGTCGACGGTGACGGTGCGGAAGCCGACGCGGCGGGCGGCGGAGTCGAGGGCCGGGCCGCCGCCGCCCGCGCGGAGCTCGGCGCCCAGTTCGTACAGCGGCTGGTCGCCGTAGCCGGCGGGCCACCACAGGCGGACGCCGGGGACGTCCAGGGTGAGCACCGCGGAGGTCTCACCGGCGGGGACGGTGACGTCACCCTCGCGGCCGGCGACGGTGGCGGTCAGCCGCAGCTCGCGGGGGGCGGCCGGGTCGGCGTGCTCGATGTCCGCGTGGAGTTCGACGCGGCCGGTGCCGTCCGCGCCGGTGGTGGCCAGCGGTCGCAGCCGGTGGATGCGGGCGGTGGTCCAGCGCTCCAGGCGGACCGGCTTCCAGATGCCCGCGGTCTGCAGGTCCGGCCCCCAGTCCCAGCCGAAGCTGCAGGCCATCTTGCGGACCATGTTGAAGGGGTGCGGATAGACGTGGTCGCGCCGGCCGAGCCGCTGTTCGATCTCCTCGGCGTGCTCCAGGGCGGAGCGGAAGGTGACCACCAGGTCGTTCGCGCCCTCGCGGAGGGCCTCGCGGACGTCGAAGCGGTAGGAGCGGTGCATATTGGCGGTGCGGCCCAGCACCCGGCCGTTCAGCTCGATGGTGGCGATGGTGTCCAGCCCGTCGAAGGCGAGATCGACGCGTTCGCCGGGGCGCGCCGCCTCCGCCTCGAAGGTGGTCGCGTAGCGCCAGTCGGTGCGGTGCGCCCAGACCAGCTCCTCCTCGGCGCGGTCGAGGTAGGGGTCGGCGATCAGGCCCGCGGCCAGCAGATCGAGATGAGCGCTGCCGGGCACCCGGGCGGGGACGGTCCGGCCCGCCACGTCCGCGGGCACCGGCCCGGCGGCCGCCGTCAACTGCCATCCCACGTGCAGGGTCTGACGGATCATCCTCAATCACTCCAAGGTCGGCTCCGCGGGGCGCGGCGGGCGCCCGCGGAGGTGAAGGGATTCGGCCGGTGCGTCCTCTTGTGCGGGCCGGGGACCGTCCTGGATTCTTACGCCACTGAATTAAGTAAGTCAACAGCGTTGCGATCGTCCCCCCGGCGACCGACAGCAAGGGATGCACATGACCACCGCGCCGCCCTCCGAACAGCACGGACAGCCCGGCTCCGGCCTCACCCACCTGCGCGCGGCCGGGGTGAGCCTCGTCCTCGACCTCTCCGGCTCCACTCTCCCCCGGGTGCTGCACTGGGGCCCCTGCCTCGGCGAACCGACCGGCCCGCAGCTCGACGCGCTGCGGCTCGCCCGGCGCTGCCAGCCCATCGGCTTCTCCGTCGACGGGCCGGTGGAGGTCGCCGTGCTGCCCGAGCAGTCGGCCGGCTGGCTGGGCACCCCGGGGCTCTCCGGCCACCGCGGCGGTACGGACTTCTCCGCCGCCTTCCGGGTCGAGCGGGCCGACCTCACTCCCGGCGAGGACGCGCCGGAGGGCGGCGGGGGCGGACGGCTCACCGTGCGGGCCGCCGACGGCACCGCGGGGCTCGGGCTCGACCTCACCATCGAGCTGACCCCCTCGGGGCTGGTGCGCCAGCGCGCCACCGTGACCAACCAGGGCTCCACCCCCTACACCGTCGACGCCGTCAGCCTCACGCTGCCCGTGCCCGCCGAGGCGGTCGAACTGCTCGACTTCACCGGCCGCCATCTGCGCGAGCGCAGCCCGCAGCGCACCGCCTTCACCCAGGGCCTGCGGATGCGCGAGAACCGCACCGGCCGCACCGGCTACGACTCGGCGTATCTGCTGGTCGCCGGAAGCGCCGGCTTCGGCAACCGCTCGGGGGAGGTCTGGGGCGTCCACACCGCCTGGTCCGGCAACCACCGCACCTTCGCCGAACGCACCTTCCACGCCGTGTCGCTCCTGGGCTCCGGCGAGCTGCTGCTGCCCGGCGAGGTGGTGCTCGCCCCGGGGGAGTCGTACACGAGTCCGTGGCAGTACGGCTCCCACGGCACCGGGCTGGACGAGCTGTCCGCCCGCTTCCACCGCCATCTGCGCGCCCGCGCGCACCACCCCTCCGCCCCGCGCCCCGTGGTGGTCAACACCTGGGAGGCCGTCTACTTCGATCACGATCTGACCCGGCTGCGCGAGCTGGCCGACGCGGCGGCCGCCGTGGGCGCCGAGCGCTTCGTCCTCGACGACGGCTGGTTCGGCTCCCGCCGCGACGACCGCCGGGGCCTGGGCGACTGGTACGTCTCCGACGAGGTCTGGCCGGACGGACTGGGGCCGCTGACGGACCATGTGACCGGCCTCGGCATGGAGTTCGGGCTCTGGGTGGAGCCGGAGATGATCAACGAGGACTCCGACCTGGCCCGCGCCCACCCCGGCTGGATCATGGCAACCGGCGGCCGGCTCCCCGGCGTCGCCCGCTCCCAGCAGGTGCTGGACCTGGCCCGGCCCGAGGCGTACGCGTACATCCTTCAGCGGCTGGACGAGCTGCTGACCGCCCACCCCATCGGCTACCTCAAGTGGGACCACAACCGCGATCTGGTGGAGGCCGGCCACCGGCCCACCGGACGCGCCGGGGTGCACGGCCAGACCCTCGCCGTCCACCGGCTCCTCGACGAGCTGCGCCGCCGCCATCCGCACGTGGAGATCGAGTCCTGCTCCTCCGGCGGCGCCCGCGTGGACCTCGGCATCCTGGAGCGCACCGACCGGGTGTGGGTCTCGGACTGCATCGACGCCCTGGAGCGGCAGCGGATCCAGCGGTGGACCAACACGCTGATCCCGCTGGAGCTGATGGGCACCCATGTCGGCTCGGGCACCGCGCACACCACCGACCGCCGCCACCCGCTCGACTTCCGCGCCGGGACGGCCCTCTTCGGCCACTTCGGCATCGAATGGGACCTGACGCGGGCGGAGCCGGCGGACGTCGAACGGCTGGCCGAGTGGGTCGCGCTCTACAAGGAGCTGCGCCCGCTGCTGCACTCGGGCACCGCCGTGCACGCCGACCACCCGGACCCCTCCCACGAGCTGCACGGCGTGGTCGCCGGGGACGGCTCCGAGGCCGTCTACGCCCTGGTGGCCACCGCCACCTCGGCGAACTACCCGACGGGCGCCGTACGGCTGCCCGGACTTGACCCGGACGCCGTCTACCGGGTGCGCCCGCTGCCCCCCGGTGACGTACCGGACGGCAACGCGCACCGGTGGGGCGTCGAACTGCCGTGGTGGACCCCGGAGGGTGTCGAGCTGCCCGGGCGCGTGCTCGCGGCGGCGGGGCTGCAGGCGCCGGTGCTGTTCCCGGAGCGGCTGGTGCTGCTGAGCGCGGTACGGGTGGGAACGCCCTCGGCGCCCCCGGCGCCCTCGGCGCCCCCGGCAGCCCCGGCGCACACCTGACCGCGGCCGTCCGCGGCAAGATCCGTCCCGGAGGGCCGGTCCGTCCAAGAGGGCCGGCCTCCGGCCGACGGAGGCGGACTCCGCGGCACCGCCCGGTGCCGGACTGGTGTGCGACGATCGAGGCGTGTCGCCCTCATGGCCCGAACGCGTTCTTGACAAGCCGCACGTGATACCCCGCCTTGTCATCCTGCTGCTGGTCACGGTCGGCTACCTCCTGCTGCTGCGGGGCGGCCCCGGGCCGTCCGCGGCCGACTGGGTCTTCGCCCTCGCCACGGTGGCCCTCGGGCTGTTCGGCGCCGTCCGGCCGCTCACCACCGCGCTGGGCCAGGCGGCCCTGCTGCTCGCCGCGGACGCGTACGGCGGGAGCTTCGCCCACGGTCCGGCTGCCGTGGTGAAGTACATCGCCGGCTTCTCGCTGCTGGAGCTGGCGGTGCGGCGGCCCTGGCCGAGGGCGCTGATCGGTGCCGCCGCCCTGACCGCGGTGTACGTCGTGCACACGGCCGACGGCATGCCCGCGGAGCTGCCCTCGCTGCTGTACCGGGTGGCGGTGACGGTGGCCGGCCCGCTGCTGCTGGGCGGTGCCGTCCGTGCCACCCGCCAGTCCGCCCGGCACGCCCGGAAGCGAGCGGAGGAGGAGCGGCACAGCCACGAACTGCGCGTCCGCGCGGCGCGGGTGGCCGAGCGCACCGCGATCGCACGGGAACTGCACGACCTGGTGGCCCACCATGTCTCCTCCATGGTGCTGAGGGCCGGGGTGGCCCGCCACACGCTGCCGGTCACGGACGAGCGGGTGACCGCCGTCCTCGACGATCTACACACCACCGGCACCGCCGCCCTGACGGACCTGCGCCGCCTGGTGGCCGTCCTGCGCGACCCGGAGCAGGTTCCCGGGGACGGCGGGGAGGCCCCGCCGGTGACCCCCGGCGGGCTGCCGGCCGCCCTGCACACGGTCGTCGAACACGGCCGGCGGACCGGGCTGGACATCGAGGAGTCGACGGATCCGGAGACCGGCCGCCTCGACGCGGTGCGCGGGCTCGCCGTGCTGCGGCTGGTACAGGAGGGACTGGCCAATGTCGCCCAGCACGCCGGTCCCTCGGCGCACGCCGTGGTGTCGGTGGAGATGACCGGGGCCGGCGCCGTCCGACTGGACATCCGGGACGACGGCCCGGTGCGCGGCGAGGACCGGACCGTGCCCGCCCCGCCCGGGACGGGGCTCGGGCTGGTCGGCATGCGGGAGCGGGTCCGGCTGCTCGGCGGATCGCTGCGGGCGGGACCGGCCGGCGGCGGCTGGTACCTCACCGCCGTGCTCCCGGCCGATCCGGCGCCTTTGGACGACGGCCCCGCTCGTCCCGGCGGTGTGCGGGCCGGAGGCTCGCACGAAGACCACGAGGACCACGAGGAACACGAGGACCTCGAGGAGGGAGTCCGCCGGTGATCCGCGTGCTGCTCGTGGACGATCAGCGGCTGGTCCGTGCCGGGCTGCGGATGCTCTGCGAGGCCGCCCCCGACGTGCTGGTCGTCGGCGAGGCCGAGGACGGGCGCCGGGCCATCGACCTCGCCGGGGAGCTGCGGCCCGATGTGATCCTCATGGACCTGCGCATGCCCCTCGTCGACGGCATCACCGCGACCGGCCGGATCCTGGCCGCGCACCCGGCCACCCGTGTCGTCGCGCTGACCACCTTCGACGACGACGACCACCTCTATCCGGCGCTCGCCGCGGGTGCGTGCGGCTTCCTCGTCAAGGACGCCGCACCGGCCGAGCTGCTGGACGGCATCCGGCGCGCCGCGGGAGGGGACGACCCGTTCAGTACGTCCGTGCTGCGCCGTCTGGTCGGCCGGGCCGTACGGGCGAGGAACGGCGAGGGTGAGCGGCGCCCCGGACCGCCCGCCGATCTCACGCGGCGGGAGCGGGAGGTGCTCTCCCTGCTGGGCGCCGGGCTGTCCAACGGCGAGATCGCCGAGCGGCTGCACCTCGGGGTGACCACCGTCAAAACGCATGTCTCCAGCCTGATGGCCAAGACGGGCGCCACCAACCGGGTCCGGCTGGCGGTGCTGGCTGCCCGGTCGGGCGTCACACCGCCCCGGTGACGCACCGCGGTCACTCGTCCCCCGTGGGTGTCCAGCGGAAGAACACGACCGCGAGGACCGCGCCCGCGACCGCCCAGACCCCGAGCACCGCCAGGTGGCCCCCCTCGAATCCGGTGCCGGTGGTGTGCGGATCGAACACGGTCAGCATGGCGAGGAAGAAGTGGCGGACCGGCAGGAGGTCCGCCACCCTCTCCATCGCGACGGGCAGGTCCTTGCCGGGAAAGAAGTTCCCGGAGAGGAAGAACATCGTCAGGCCCGCCCCGAAGGCCATGGGGAGGGACGCGGAGGCCTTTCTGACCAGAACGCTGAAAGGGAAGGCGACGAGAGCGCAGGCGAGCGCTCCGGCCAGCACGGTGACGGCGCCGGCCAGGATGCGCGTCCCCGGGAACGGCACGCCGAAGACGAGCACGCCCAGGGCGGTGACGAGCGCGGCGAGCAGCAGCGACATCACGGTGGCCGTCACCACGTGCCCCGCCAGGAAGACCGGGGCGGGCACCGGGGTGGAGCGCAAGCGTTTGAGCACGCCGTACTCGCGGTCCTCGACGAGGGTCATCGTCAGGTTCTGGAACGTCGCGGAGACGACTCCGATCACCACGACGGAGGCGGTCATGATGGTGGACACGTCGAGCAGCCGGGACCGGTCGGGGGCATGGACCTCCTCCCCGTCGAAGATCGAGGCGATGACGAGCAGGTACAGCAGCGGCAGGACGACGACCAGGAACGTGGTCTGCGGGTTGCGCACCGCGATCCTGGCCGCGCAGCCGGTCTCGCGCAGCAGCAGCAGCGCGGGGGTGCGGGTGCTCATCGCGTCTCCTCCGCAGGGGTGGTGCGGGCGGCCTCGGTGACGGCCAGATAGATGTCCTCGAGCGTCGGCCGGCGTATCTCCAGCCCCGGCAGACCGGCGCCGCTGCCGCGGGCCCAGTCCAGGAGCGGACCGAGCCGGCCGACGGGGTCCGGGGTGCGCAGGACCACCGTCTCGCCGGCCCCCGCCGGGGCGGCGCCGTCCAGCAGGGCCGGAGGCATCCCCTCCGGGCGGCTGAAGCGGATCTCGCAGGGCATCGTCTCCCGGCCGCCGAGCGTGGCGGGCGTCCCCAGCGCCACCACCCGGCCGTCGACGACCACCGCGAGACGGTCGGCCAGGGCCTCCGCCTCGTCGAGGTAGTGGGTGGTCAGGAAGACGGTCTTGCCGAGTTCCCGCACCGCCTCGATCATGGACCAGGCCTGGCGGCGCGCCGCCGGGTCGAAGCCCGTGGTGGGCTCGTCGAGAAAGACCAGTTCGGGGTCGCCGACCAGCGCCAGCGCCACGTCCAGCCGGCGCTGCTGACCGCCGGAGAGCCTTCCCGCCCGGCAGTCGCGTTGGCCGGCCAGCCCGATGAGCTCGATCGTCTCGTCGATGCCGCGTGGCGCGGGGTAGAAACCGGCGTGACGGGCGACCAGTTCCCGCACGGTGAGTTCGGGAGGCATCCGCGAGGTCTGCAGCACCAGGCCGACGCGCGCCCGCCAGTCGGGCGTCGCGCGGGCCGGGTCGGTGCCGAGGACGGACACCTCGCCGCCGCTGCGGTGCCGGTGGCCTTCGAGGATCTCCACCGTGGTGGTCTTGCCGGCCCCGTTCGGGCCGAGGAACGCGAACACCTCGCCGCGCCGCACGGTGAGGTCCAGCCCGCGCACCGCCTCGACCGTGCCGTAGGACTTCCGCAGCCCCCGCACCCGGATCGCCTGGTCCGGCAGGTCGTCCTCCGCTCCGCCGGCCCCGCCCGCCGTCGTCACCGCCGCGTCGCGCATCGGCATGCTCACCTCTCGCCGTTCGTCGTGTGGCTCGACGCTACGGAGAGCCGGCGCGGGGGCGGCTCCTCCCCGCGGCCGGTCTTCCGGCCACAGGGAGGAGGAACGGCCGTCGGTGGACGATCACCCGCGTGCGGAGGGACCGGCCGGGCGGGCGTCCTTCGCCTCCTCCGCGTACAGCCAGCACTTGGCGATGTGGCCGTCGCCGGCCGTGTGGTCGGGCACCGGGCGGGAGCAGATGTCCATCACCTGCGGGCAGCGGTCGCGGAAGGTGCAGCCGGAGTCGGTGGTGGGCAGGCTCCCGGTCCCGGCCGGCTCCACGCCCGTCCCGGCGAGGAGTTCGGCACGGCCGCGTCCGGACTCCGGGTCGGGGGCGGCCGAGGCCAGCAGCCGGGTGTACGGGTGCCGGGAGCGGAGGATGACGTCGTCCGCCGCGCCGCGTTCCACGACCCGGCCCCGGTACATCACCAGGATCTCGTCGGAGAAGTGCCGTGCGGTGGCGAGGTCGTGGGTGATGTAGAGGACGGCCAGCCGGTCCTCGCGCTGGAGCCGGGCGAGCAGGTTGAGCACACCCAGCCGGATGGAGACGTCCAGCATGGAGACGGGCTCGTCGGCGATGACGACCTGGGCGCCGGGCGCCAGCGCGCGGGCGATGGCGACCCGCTGCCGCTGCCCGCCGGAGAGCTCGTGCGGACGGCGCCGGGCGACGGACGCCCCCGGCGTCAGATTGACCCGCTCCAGCAACTGTTCGACCTGCTGCCGGAGTTCGTCCCTCCCCTTCGCCCGGCCGTGCAGCCTCAGCGGGCGGACGAGATGGTGCTCGATGGTGTGGAAGGGGTTCAGCGAGGCGAAGGGGTCCTGGAAGACCATCTGGACGTGGTGTCGGTACGAGCGGTCGCCCACCCGCCTGCCGTCCGGCCCCTCGGCCTCGATCGTGCCCGCGGTCGGCTTCTCCAGCCGGGCGATCATGCGGGCCACCGTGGACTTGCCCGATCCGGACTCCCCGACGAGCGCGACGGTGCGGCCCGGCACGAGGGTGAAGGAGACGTGGTCCACCGCGCGCAGCCGGGAGTGGCGGAAGCCGGAGCGGACGGAGAAGTCCTTGACCAGATCGCGTACCTCCAGGGTGGTCATCGGGGGGCCCTCTCGTTCGGGTGCTGCTGCTCTTCGGGCGGTCCGGCGTCACCGGCCGGGGCGGGGACGTCCGCCGCGGCCAGGTCCGTCCCGGCGGCTTCCGGCGCGGGCGTCTGCGCCGCGGCGGTGTGGTCGCGGGCGCTGGACTCCCCGGTGCGGACGAACGATCCGCGCTCGCCGGTGAGGCTGGGGAAGGAGTCGAGGAGCTGGCGGGTGTAGGGGTGGCGCGGGTGGTCCTTGATCTCCCCGGCGGCCGCGTACTCGACGACCTCGCCCTCCCGCATCACGGCGATGCGGTCGCTCAGTTCCAGCAGCAGCGGCAGGTCGTGGGTGATGAAGATGACGGCGAAGCCGAGTTCGTCGCGGAACCGCAGGATCTCCCGGAGGATGCCGCGCTGGACCACCACGTCGAGCGCGGTGGTCGGCTCGTCCATGATCATCACTTGCGGGTCCAGCAGCAGCGCCATGGCGATCATGACCC
This sequence comes from Streptomyces sp. MNU89, assembly GCF_020982505.1. Lineage (NCBI taxonomy): Bacteria > Bacillati > Actinomycetota > Actinomycetes > Kitasatosporales > Streptomycetaceae > Streptomyces > Streptomyces sp. MNU89. Next base: position 3,382,388 of record NZ_JAJKLL010000001.1, read on the forward strand.
GCTGCCGCATCCCGCCGGAGAGCTCGTGCGGATACGAGTCCAGCCGGCGCGGGTCGACCCCGACGAGGCGGAGCACCTCCGCGCACCGCCCGGCGCGCTCGGCCCTCGTCATCTCCGGGCGGTGCGTGGTGAGGACGTCGTCGAGCTGGGCGTGAACGGAGATGACGGGGTTGAGGGCGTTCATCGCGCCCTGGAACACCATCGACAGCTTCGACCAGCGGAAGGTGCGCAACTCCTCCCGCTCCAGGGCGAGGACGTCGATGTCACCGCCGTCGCGGTCGTGGAAGACCACGGAGCCGGAGGTGACCTCGGCGGGCGGCAGATGGAGCCGGTTGACGGCATAGGCCAGGGTGGTCTTGCCGCAGCCGGACTCGCCGGCGAGGCCCAGGATCTCGCCGCGGCCCAGGGTCAGCGAGACGTCCTTGACGGCGTGGACGGGGGTCTCGACGTCGTAGACGACGTTGAGGTTCCGGACGGTGAGGACGGGGTCCCGGTGGCCGGTGCCCTCGGCCCCGCCCCGCCCGGCGGCCGCGGGAGCGTCCGCGCCGGCCGGGACGACCGGGGTCTCGGACGGCCGTGTCCGCCGCGTACTCCGTACCGCGCCGGCCTTCTTCCGGGGGATGTTCCGCAGCTTGGGGTTGATGATCTCGTCGATGCTGAAGTTGATCAGCGAGAGCCCGCAGCCGAAGGCCGCGATGATCAGGCCGGGCGGTACGAACCACCACCAGGCCTCCCGCTGCAGCGCGAAGCCGTTCTGTGCGTAGTAGAGCATCGTGCCGAGCGTCGAGGAGTTGGAGGCGCCGAGGCCCAGGAAGGACAGGCCCGCCTCGCTGAGGATGGCCAGGATCACCGCGAAGACGAACTGCGAGGCCAGCAGCGGCAGCAGATTCGGCAGGATCTCCACGGAGACCACCCGCCAGGGCTTCTCCCCCGCCACCCGCGCCGCGGCGACGTAGTCGCGGTTGCGCAGGGAGAGGGTCTGGGCGCGCAGCACCCGGGAGGAGGCCGCCCAGCCGGTGATCGCCAGGACGATCGCGATGGTCCACCAGCCGCGCTGCGCCGCCGGGACGAAGCCGGCGATGACGATGACCAGCGGCAGGCCGGGGATGACGAGCATGACGTTGGAGATCAGCGAGAAGCTCTCGTCCACCGCGCCGCCGATGTAGCCGCCGATGATCCCGAAGAAAGCGGAGAGCAGGGTCGCCATGACGCCGACCAGCAGGCCGATCTGGAGCGACCCCCGGGTGGCGTAGGCCAGTTGGGCGAAGACGTCCTGGCCGGTCTGGGTGGTGCCGAGGAGGAAGCCGTCGCCCGGCGGGGCCATCCCGGAGTTGCGGACGGTGTCCGGGTCGCCCACCAGGAGTGGGCCGATCAGGCCGAAGAGGGCGATGGAGAGCACCAGGCCGAGGCCGACGCCGAGCTTGGGCGACCACCTCGGCACCAGGGAGTGCCAGCCGCTCCTCGCCCGCGTGGAGGGGGCGGTGCCGCCGGGGCCGGGCGCCGGGGCCGGCGCGCCGGATTCGGCCGTCTCGGTGAGGGCCGGGCTGAGATTCGTCACGGTGTCGGCTCCTCGGCTCAAGCGCCGGCTCGGGTGCGGGGGTCGATGAGTCCGTACAGCAGGTCGACGACGAGGTTGGCGCCCAGCACCGCCACCGTGATCACCAGGAAGATCCCCTGCATCAGGGCGTAGTCGTTGTTCTGCACCGCCTGCAGCAGCTTTCCGCCGATGCCCGGGTACGAGAAGACCTGCTCGGTGATGATCGATCCGGCGACCACGAAGCCGAGGGAGATCGCGAAGCCGGCGACCGACGGCAGGACCGCGTTGCGCGCCGCGTAGTGGGTCATGATGCGGCGCTCGCGCAGGCCCTTGGCGCGGGCGGTGAGGACGTAGTCCTCGTCCACGGTGGAGACCATCATGTTGCGCATCCCCAGCAGCCAGCCGCCGACCGAGGAGATGACGATGGTCAGCGCCGGGAGCGTGCCGTGGTAGATCGCGGACCCGATGAACTCCGGGTTCCAGCCCGGGTCGAGGATCACGTCGTAGCCGCCGAGCAGCGGGAACCACCGCAGGGCCGAGCCGAACACGGCCACCAGGATGAGCGCCAGCCAGAAGTACGGCACCGCCGCGAGAACGGTGGTGGCGGGCACCAGCGAGTCCAGCCAGGTGCCGCGCTTCCAGCCGACGAGCATGCCGAGCGTGACGCCGATGAGGAAGGACAGCAGGGTCGCGATCCCCACGAGGACGATGGTCCAGGGCAGTGACTGCCGGATGACCTCGGCGGCGGGCGTCGGGTAGACGCTGACCGAGATCCCCAGGTCCCCCCGGAAGAGGTTGACCAGATACGACAGGTACTGGTCCCACAGGGGTTCCTGCGTCCTCGTGCCGAGGAGGAGCTCATAGGACCGGCGGACCGACGGGTCCACGGAGCCGCCGCGCTGCGCGAGCCTCGCCATCAGGGTGTCCACCGGATTGCCCGGCATCAGCCTCGGGATGAAGAAGTTCAGCGTCAGCGCGGCCCACAGGGCGACCACATAGAACGCCAGCTTCCGGATGTAGTACCTCATCGGTTGCCGCCCATCACCATGGCTCCTCCTCGAAACCGCTCGCTGATCCCGCCGAACCCGGTCCGCTCAGCTCCTACTTCGCGGGCTTGAGGTTCATGAAGATCTGCGAGTGGTCGGGACGGCTCCACACCGCCGGGAAGGCGTACATGTTGTCCTCGGTGGGCCAGCCGGTGAACTTCTCGGCGTTGTACTCGCTGGTGGTGCCGCCGGTCAGCACGGGGATGTACGGCATGCCCTTCTCGATGGCCGTCTGGATGGTGTCGAACCGCTTCTGGCGCTCCGCGGTGTCCTCGCGGTCGATGCCCTTCAGCTCGTCGAGCGCCCGGTCCACCTTCTCGCTGCTCCAGCGCGAGTAGTTGGGATTCGCCGCCTCGCCGACCTTCGCGGTGGTCGCGGAGGAGAAGAAGTAGTTGTAGAGGTAGTACGGGTCGGCCGACGGACCCTGGTACAGCGAGTCGATCAGCAGTTCGTACTCGCCCTGGCCGCGGGCGTCCGACCACTCGTTCCACGAGAGCTGCTGGGCCGTCACCTTGATGCCGGCCTTCTCGAGCTGCTGGCCCATGGTGTCGACCGCGGTGATGTAGTCGGTCCAGCCGGTGACCACCTTGATGGTCAGCTCCACCGGCTTGCCGTCCTTGGCGTAGATCCCCTCGCCGTTCTTCCGGTAGCCGGCGTCCTCCAGGACCGCGGTCGCCTGGGCGGTGTCCGGCTCCATCGGCGCGAGTTGCTGCTCCAGGTCGCCGGAGATGAGGGCCTTGTCGCGCTCGGGGAGGGCGAAGCCGGGGGATATGGGCGAGGAGGTGCCCTGGAAGGCGAGCTTGTTGATCTGTGTGCGGTCCAGGGCGTGGTGGATCGCCTTGCGGACGGCCGGGTCGGTCTGCGGGCCCTTGCAGCCCTTGTCCGTGGCGGCGCAGGTCATCAGCACGGTCTGGTTCATCGGGACCGTGATCGCCTTGTAGCCGGGGTAGTTCTTCTCGACGTTCTGCATGTCGGGCACCGGCCCGGTCTGCCAGTCGATCTTCCCGGCGGCGAGGGCGTCGGCGCCCGCCTGGTTGCCGGAGAGGGAGAGGTAGCGGATCTTCTTGACGTCCGGCTCGCCGCCCCAGTAGTCGGCGTTGGCCTTGAGGGTGAACGCCTGGGCCTTGAAGGTGTCCAGGGCGAACGGGCCGGTGCCGACCGGCTTCTTCATGACGTCCTTCGACGGATCGTCGATCTTGCCCCAGATGTGTTCCGGCACGATCCAGACCCGGCCGAGGACCTGCGGGGCCTCCATGAAGGAGGGCTTGTCGAAGGTGATCCTGACGTGGGTGTCGTCGACGGCGGTGGCCTTGCCCTTGTACCCGGTGCCGTTCATGGTCGGGTGCTTGGTGATCATGTCGAGCGTGAAGACGACGTCGTCGGCCGTGAACTTCTCTCCGTCGCCCCAGGTCACGTCGGAGCGCAGGGTGATGCTCAGCTCGGTGCCGTCCTCGTTCCAGGCGTACTCGGTGCCCAGCCGGGGGGTCGGCTCCTCGTTCTTGGTGAGGTTGTAGAAGAAGAGGGGCTCGAAGATGGTGCCGTCGCCGTCGAGCCGGGACGGCGAGTACGGGTTGAAGTTGGCCTGGTAGTCGCCCGACTGGCCGGTGTAGACGACCAGCGTCTCGTCGGACGCTCCGGAGCCGCCGCCCCCGGAGCACCCGGCCAGCAGCGCGGCCGCCGCCACCGCGCCGACCGCTGCCGTGCGTGCGCGCCGGCGGTTTGCCTGCAGGAACATAGTCGGTCCTCTCACTCGCTGGCCGGCACGCCGATGGGCCCGGTGCGCCCGCCCCGTCGGGGGCGTCTGTCGTTGTGTCGAGATTGTTAAGACGCCGAATAAAGAAAGTCAATACCCCGGCGATCGCGGGATGCGGCGGCTCCCACGCCACCCGGCCGCTCCGTGGCCACGCCGTGATCCCGCAGCGCGCACGGACCCCGGAGGCGGCGGACGGGCTCCGGCTTCCGCTCCGACGGCCACCCCGGTTCCCGCTCCCCGGCGGGGACTTCGTCAAGCGGCTAAACTAAGCAGGCTCGCGCGGTGCGATCCGCTGTGGAGGGCATCGATATCGTGAGCGCGCACAGCGAGCGCGGGCGGAGGATTCAGTGAGCGGACCCAGCGGACCGGCGCAGGCCACACCCCATACGAGCAGCAGATCCGCCGTACTCGACGTGATCCGGGCCGCGGGCACCATCAGCCGGGTCGGGCTGGTCCGGGCCACCGGCTTCACCGGGGCCACGATCTCCACCGTCGTCCGCCGCCTCATCGACGACGGGCTGGTGGTGGAGACCGGCCGCGCCGAGTCCACCGGGGGCAAGCCGCGGGTGCTCCTCCAGCTCAACCAGTCCTCGCGGTACGCGGTCGGCGTCCACCTCGACCAGGCCGGCATCACCTACGTCCTGACGAACCTCGGCGGCTCGGTCGTCGCCCGCATGTCCCGCGCCGGGGTCGGCGCCGAGGACCCGCCTGTGGTCGTCGAACGGATGGCCCGGGAGGTCGACGCGCTGATCGACGGCGTCGGCGTCGAACGCGACCGGGTGCTGGGCCTCGGCCTCGTCTCCCCCGGTCCGCTCACCCCCACCAGCGGGATGCGGCTCACCCCGCCCGCCATGCGGCCCTGGGAGGACTACCCCCTCGACCGCGCCCTGGAGAAGGCCACCGGGCTGCCCGTCGTCCTCGACAACGACGCCACCGCGGCGGCGCTCGGCGAACACTGGTCCGGAGTCGTCGGCGGCACCTCCACCTTCGCCGCCCTCTACATGGGCACCGGCATCGGCGCCGGGCTGCTCATCAACGGCCTCGCCTACCGCGGCGCCAGCGGCAACGCCGGCGAGATCGGCCACATCTGCCTCGATGTGGAGGGGCCGGAGTGCTGGTGCGGGGCGCGCGGCTGCACGGAGGTGATGGCCGGGCCGGCCTCCGTCGTCGCCGCCGCCCGGGCGGACACCCATCTCGCCCGGGTCACCGGGCTGACCGGCGAGAACGGCGCCAGGGGCGCCCGGCCGTCGGTGGTCGCGGAGTTCGCGGCGGTCGCGCGGGCCGCGCGCGGCGGTGAGCCGGCGGCCCGGGCGCTGCTGGAGCGGTCGGCGCGCTATCTGGCGGTGGCGGCCCGCACTCTGGCCAATGTGATGGACCTCGAACTGCTGGTGCTCACCGGACCGAGCCTGGCGATCGCGGGTGCCACGTATCTCCCGGTCGTCCAGGAGGAACTGGACCGCTCCTTCTTCTCCCGCGCCACCCATCCCGTCGCCGTACGGCTGTCCACCTCGGCGGCCACGGCACCGGCCATCGGGGCGGCGACCATGGTGCTGCAGACCGAACTGGTGCCCCTGCGGCAGGGGTTGCGCCTCCCGGACAACCTCTCCGACGCGGAGCCGGGGCGGGCCCGGGCGGCGGGGCGGCCGGGCGTAGCGGCCCGCACTCCCGCGGGCAGCGGGCAGCGGGCCGGACTGCTGCGGGAGAGCGGATTCCGTGTGCACCGTTTGTGCCGCGTTTACCGGCCCGGCGCACGCACCGGGTCCCGCGGCGAGCGTGCCCGGCGCGCGGCGTCCGGCGGCGGCCAGGCTCGCACGCCCGTGCGCCCGTGCGCCGGCGTCAGGCCGCCTCCTCCGTGCCGGGGAGCTCCGGGCCGAGGGCGTCGCGCAGACGGAGCAGACCACGTCGGACATGGCTCTTCACGGTGCCGAGCGGCAGCCCGGTGCGGACCGCTATCTGGGCCTGGGTGAGGTCGTCGTAGAACGCCAGGCGCAGCACCAGGCGCTGTGCGGCCGGGAGCCGTTCCAGTTCGTGGTGGACCAGCACGCGATCGATCACCGCTTCCGGGCGGGCCGCGGTATCGGGAAAACCGGACCGGACCGTGCCCGCGGCCGCCACCAGTTCCGCACGCCGCGTACGGTGCGCCAGCGCGTCGGCGACCTTGAACCGGGTGATGCCCGTCAGCCAGCCCGGCAGGGAGCCGCGCTCCGGCCGGTAGCCGGCGCGGCCCCGCCAGGCCGCGATGAAGACCTGCTGCGTGACGTCCTCGGCCTCGCGGTCGTCCCCCAGGGCCCGCCGGGCGAGCGTGTGCACCAGGGCTCCCCAGCGGTGGTGGGCGGCGGCCAGGCAGTGCTCGTCCCCGGCGGCGAGACCGGTGGCCACCTCCTCGTCGGACAGTTGCTCCGGAAGGCGGAGTTCGTCCCGGGCGCGGGGGGCCGGTGTGCCGTGCGGCGGCGCGGGGACGCTCCGCGGGGCGGTGTGCTGTGCGGTCATGACGAACTGCTCCTCCTGCCGGTTCGGAGCCGGCCGGTGCGACGGGCGGCCCCGCGTCCGCCGGAGGCCGGGTGGCGGACACGGGGCACCGCCGGACGCCTCTGCGGCGCCGCGGCCCGGCCAGCATCGGAAGGGAACGCGGAAGCGAGCAACTCGCATCGTTTGTGCAACGTATGGTGATGCCATGAGCGCATCGGAACGCCGGGTCCCGGCAGCTGCCGGGACCGGCACGACGGATACGGGGCCGGAGCCGGACACGGTGACCGGGGCGGGCCCGGCCCCTGCGGACCCGGCGGACCCGGCGGACTCGGCGGGGACGACCACGGGGGCGGTGGCGCGCCGGCTCGGGGTCTCCCCCGCCACCCTGCGCTCCTGGGACCGCCGTTACGGCATCGGGCCGGAGGTCCGGCGGGACGGCCGGCACCGCCGGTGGGCGCCGCGCGACATCGCGGTGCTGGAGGAGATGTGCCGGCTCACCGCCTCGGGCATCCCCCCGGCCGAGGCGGCCCGCGCCGCCCGCGCCGCCGGCCGCTCCCTTCCCGGCGACGCGGAGAGTTCCCCCGCCTCGCCAAGCGCCACAACACCTGGCGCGTCACCCGGCGGCCCGTCCGGCGCACCGTCCCCCGCCGCGGGCCACGCTCCCGCCGCACCGCCGCCCACGACACCGGCCGCCGCAACCGCCGGCGAGTCCCCCGTACCGGCCCCCCGCGGTGCCGCCCGGCAGCCCGGTTCCGGCAACGGGCTGCCGCTCGGCGACGTACGGCAGGAGTGCCGCGGTCTCGCGCGCGCCGCTGTGCGCCTGGACGCGGCGGCCGTGGAGCAACTGCTGGCGTCCGCCGTCGAACAGCACGGCCTGGTCACGGCCTGGGAGGAGGTGATGGTGCCGACCCTGCGCGCGGCGGGCCGCAAGTGGGAGACGGCCGGGGACCGTTATGTCGAGGTGGAGCACCTGCTGTCCTGGCACGTCTCCTCGGCGCTGCGCCGGGTGCCGTCCGCCCCGCCCTCGCCACCCGGGGTGCCCCGGACTCCGCCCGTGCTGCTGGCCTGCGTCCCGGACGAGCAGCACGCTCTGCCGCTGGAGGCGCTGGCGGCCGGTTTGATCGAACAGGGGTTCCCCGTGCGGATGTTCGGCGCGGCGCTGCCGGCGGAGGCACTGGACGCGGCGGTGCGGCGCACCGGTCCGGCGGCCGTCGTCCTGTGGTCGCAGAGCCGTTCGACCGCCAACCGCCCGCTGGCACGGCACGTCGCCGCCAGCGAGTGGGGGGTGAAGGGTGCGCGGACCCATCCGGCGGTGCTGCTCGCCGGTCCGGGCTGGGCGGGGCCGTCCGTCCCGGGGACGCTGCGGCCGCTCGGGCTGCGGGAGGCGCTGGAGGCGCTCGGCCGCTTGCGCCGCACGGTGCCGGCAGGGCCGGCGGTGCCGTAGCGGAGGACCGCGGCCGCCTCGGCCCGGCCGCCCGGCCGGTGGGCCCTCCGCCGGCCCGTCGCGGGTCCGCACCCGCCCCTGCCGTCACGCCCGAGCCGGGTACCGGCAGTCGGCTCCGGCCGCCACGGCGGCCCGTGGGAGTGGCCGGCGGGCGCCTGCGGCACGCCGGGCACGGGCACCATCGCGGCGCGGGAACGAGCCGGTGCGGTGGCCGGGAGCCGCCGACCGCACGGTCAGTCGCGGCCGCGGGCCCGTTTGAAGCGGGCCAGGCCCTCCGCGAGGCCGATGACCGGCTCCGGATAGCCGTACCGGGCACGCTCGGCCGCCGGCATCCGCCACGGCTCGTGGACGAACCTGCGTTCGACGTCCGCCAGTTCGGGGACCCAGCGGCGGACATAGGCGCCGCCGGGGTCGAAGCGGCGTCCCTGGGCGACCGGGTTGAGCACCCGGTGCGGCCGGGTGTCGGTGCCCGTTCCGGCGACCCACTGCCAGTTGAGCTGGTTGTTGGCGAGGTCTCCGTCGACCAGCCGGTCCAGGAAGTGCCGGGCGCCGGTGCGCCAGTCGACGTACAGGGTCTTGGAGAGGAAACTCGCCGCGAGCAGCCGGCCGCGGTTGTGCGTCCAGCCCTCGTGGGCGAGCTGGCGCATCGCCGCGTCGACCACCGGATAGCCGGTGCGCCCCTCCTTCCAGGCCGCGATGTCCGCCGCGGCCTCCGGCCCGGTGCGCCAGTGGTCGTGACGGGTGCGGTAGTCGGCGTGCGCGGCGGCGGGCCGTGCGGCCAGCACCTGGTGGTGGAAGTCCCGCCAGCACAGCTGCCGTACGAAGGCTTCGGCGCCGGGGCCGCCCGCCCTCCGCGCCCGGTGGGCGAGCTCGGCCGCGGAGACGGTGCCGAAGTGGAGGTGCGGCGAGAGGCGTGAGGTGGCGTCGCCGGCCATGTCGTCGTGCCGGTCCTCGTAGGCCGCGAGGCCGTTCCGCAGCCAGGCCGCGGCACGCCGCCGCCCCTCGGTCTCACCGCCCGCGGCGAGCCCCGGGGAGACACCGGAAACGGCGGAACGGGAGGGCAGCGGCTCCGAGCCCGGCCCGTCCGGCACGCGCACGACGCGCGGTGCGGCCAGCGGCGCCCGCGGGGACTCGGCCGACCATCGCCGGAAGTACGGGGTGAACACCGCGAAGTGGTCCGACCCGGCCGGGGTCACCGCTCCGGGCGGGACCACGGTGACCACCGCGTCATGGACGACCAGCCGCCGCCCGCCGGCTTCGAGCGCCCTGCGCAGCCGCTCCTCGCGGCGCTGGGCGTAGCCGCTGGCGCCGGCCGCCGTGTGCACCTCCACCGCGCCCGTCTCGGCGGCGATCTCGCACACCCGCTCGACGACGGGGCCGGAGCGCACCACCAGCCGGCCGCCCCGGTCGCGGAGGCCCGCGTCGAGCGCGGCCAGGCAGTCGGCGAGGAACGCCCGCCGGTTGGGCCCGGCGAACCCGGCCGCCTCGATGCCGTCGTCGCGGACGAAGAGCGGCACCACCGCGTCCGCGGAGGAGAGTGCCGCCCGCAGCGGCGGGTGGTCGTGCAGCCGCAGGTCGGCGGTGAACAGGACGACCGAGACGGTCATGGCGCCCCTCCGGCTGGGAGTGCTCGGGTGGTCCGGGCGCCGCGGCCCGGGCGGACCCCGCGTGCCGTACCGCCCCGTGCCGGCGGTGCCCGCGGCGTCGCGGTGCCCGCCGCCCATCGTGCCCGTACCGCCGCTCCGCGGCCGCCGCCCGGGCTCGGGAGGGCGGCGGCGTCCTCCGAACGGTCCTCCGCCGGACGTGGCGCGGGGCGCGGCCGGGTCCGACGTGATCGACTGGAACGGCGGCGTCCGGCGCCGCCTCCGAGCCACATCGGCGACGTGCCCGCCCGGCCGCATCCGCGGGGCACCTCTGCTCCGAATGAGATGGGACCGCAGCCGATCGACGCGACGAGAGGATGTGCGAATTGCGCCGCACACGGGCAGAGGAGCCCCCGGCCACCGGCCGCCACCCGGGTCCGTCCGCAGCGCCCAGGCCGCCGGGCGGTCCGCGGGAGCCGTTCGACGACGCCGTCAACGGCCGGGGGGACGAACGGGGTTCGGATGCCGAGCCGGGGTACCCGGCCCCCGTGGAATCGAACACCGCGGAGGCGGACCTCAGGGAACCCGGCGCCGTGGACGCGGATGTCGCGAGCGCCGTCGGACACATACTCGACGGCGTTCTGCGGGAGCGGGTCACGGCCGCGGCGGGCATCGACGACGTGTTCGCCCGCGACATCGCCGAGCGCGTCATGCGCTTCACGCTCGGCGGCGGCAAGCGCATGCGCAGCCAGTTCCTGTGGTGGGGGCTGCGGGCCTGCGGCGGTGGCCGCGATCCGGAGGCGGCGGAGGCCGCACTGCGCGTCGCGGCCGGGCTGGAGCTGATCCAGACCTGCGCGCTGGTGCACGACGACGTGATGGACGACTCCCCGCTGCGCCGCGGCCGGGCCACCGTCCACGTCGAACTGGCGGCCCAGTACGGGAGGTCTGGGCGCGGGGCCGCCGGCCGCACGGCGGGCGGGCACCGGCCGTCCCGGTACGGAGCGGCCGCCGGACCGGACGAGCCCTTCGGCCGGGCGGCCGCCATCCTCGCCGGGGACCTGGCCCTCGCCTGGGCGGACGACACCCTCGCCGAGACACCGCTCGCGCCGGACACCCGCCGCAGGGTGCGCGGCATCTGGCGGGCCATGCGCACCGAGATGGTCGCCGGGCAGTACCTCGACCTGCACGGGCAGGCCACCGGTTCGCGCTCCATGGTGCGCGCGATCCGCACCGCCTGTCTGAAGAGCGCCCTGTACTCCGTCGAACGCCCGATCGCACTCGGCGCCGCGCTCGCCGGCGCCGGTGACCGCACCACGCGTGCGCTCTGTTCGGCGGGCCGCTGCGCCGGCATCGCCTTCCAGCTCCGCGACGACCTGCTCGGCGTGTTCGGCGATCCGGAGCGGACGGGGAAGCCGTCCGGGCACGACATCCGCGAGGGCAAGCCGACCTATCTCGTCGCCGTGGCCCGGGCGCGCGCCGAGGCGGACGGCGACGGCGCGGCGCTCGCCGTCCTCGACGGCGCCCTCGGCGACCCCGGCCTGTCCGCGGACGACCTGCGCCGGGTACGGGCCGTGCTCACCGGCACCGGGGCACGCGCCCTGACCGAGACCAAGATCGACCGGCTGGTCGGCCAGAGCGCGCGTCATCTGGCGGGGGCCGCCGTGGAGCCCGCCGCGGGCCGCCGCCTGCGGGCCCTGCTCTCCGCCGTGGCGGGGGTGGGCGCGTGGCCGGACGGCGCGGACCCCGCACCCGGCCGCCGTGCCCCCGCTGGAGCGCCGGACGGCATGCCCGTACCGCTGCTCCTCTCCGCCGCCCCCGAAGGAGACCGCCGATGACACCGATGAGGACCGTCCCGGGCCGGACCGACCATGTGGTGGTGGTCGGCGCCGGACTGGCCGGACTGGCCGCCGCGCTGCACCTGCTGGGCGCGGGCCGGCGGGTGACCGTCGTCGAGCGCGGCACCCTCCCCGGTGGCCGCGCGGGCCGCCTCGACCGCGGGGGCTACCGCATGGACACCGGTCCCACCGTGCTGACCATGCCCGAACTGGTGGACGACGCGCTGGCCGCCGTCGGCGACAGCCTCGCCGGCCGGCTGGACCTCGTACCGCTCCACCCCGCCTACCGGGCCCGGTTCGCCGACGGGTCCCGACTCGACGTGCACACCGGCGCCGAGGCGATGGAGGCCGAGGTCGAACGCTTCGCCGGCGCCCGCGAGGCCGTCGGCTACCGGCGGCTGCGCGGCTGGCTGGAGAAGCTGTACGCGGTGCAGATGCGCCGCTTCATCGACGCCAACTTCGACTCCCCGTTCCAGCTCCTCCACCCCGACCTGGCGCGTCTCGCCGCGCTCGGCGGCTTCGGCCGGCTCGACGCCCGGATCGGCCGCTTCCTCTCCGACGAGCGGCTGCGCCGGGTGTTCTCCTTCCAGGCGCTGTACGCCGGGGTGCCGCCGGCCCGCGCCCTCGCCGCGTACGCCGTCATCGCCTACATGGACACGGTCGCCGGGGTGTACTTCCCCCGAGGCGGCATGCACGCCCTGCCGCGGGCGCTGGCGGACGCGGCGGCCGACGCCGGGGCCGACTTCCGTTACGGGGAGGAGGTGACGGAGCTGGAGCGCTCGGGACCGGGCTCCCGGTCGGGCCCGGGCTCGGGGAACCGGATCACCGCCGTCGTCACCGACCGGGACCGCATCCCCTGCGACGCGGTCGTCCTCACCCCCGACCTGCCCGTGACGTACCGGCTGCTGGGCCGCGGCCCGCGCCGCCCGGTCGCCCTGCGCCACTCCCCCTCGGCGGTGATCCTGCACGCGGGGACCGACCGCACCTGGCCCGGACTCGCCCACCACACCATCTCGTTCGGCGCCGCCTGGAAGAGCACCTTCCGCGAACTGACCCGCACCGGAAGCCTGATGAGCGACCCCTCGCTGCTCATCACCCGGCCCACCGCCACGGACCCCTCGCTCGCGCCCCCGGACCGCCATCTGCACTACGTCCTCGCGCCCTGCCCCAACACCGACATCGGCCCCGGTGTCCGCGCGTGGACGGATCTCGCGCCCCGCTACCGGGACAGTCTCCTCGCCGAACTGGAGCGCCGCGGCCTCACCGGCCTCGGTGCGGCGATCGAGGAGGAGTGCCTGGTCACCCCCGCCGACTGGACCGCCGAGGGGCACGCCGCCGGAACGCCGTTCTCGGCCGCGCACACCTTCGCGCAGACCGGCCCGTTCCGCCCGCGCAACCTCGTCCGCGGCACGGAGAACGCCGTGCTCGCCGGCTGCGGCACCACCCCCGGGGTGGGGGTGCCGACCGTACTGATCTCGGGGAAGCTCGCCGCCGCCCGCGTCACCGGGCCGCTCTCCCCGCCGCGCTCCGCCACCGGCCGCATCCCCGGCCCCGCCAGGAAAGGCACGCACGTATGACCGAACGCGAACTGGACGCGGCGGGCATCACCGACCCCGCTCTCCGCGCCGCCTACCGCGAGTGCCGCCGGCTGAACGCCCGCCACGGCAAGACCTACTTCCTCGCCACCCGGCTGCTCCCCGTCGAACGGCGCCCCGCCGTGCACGCCCTGTACGGCTTCGCCCGCTGGGCCGACGACATCGTGGACGACCTGGCGTGTGACACCTCCCCCAGCGAACGCTCCCTGGCGCTCGAACGGCTGCGCGAGCGGCTCACGGCAGGGCTGCGGGACGGGGGCCGGTACGGGGACAGCGCCCCGGCTGGCGCCGACGACGAGCCGGTGGTGCGGGCCCTGGCGCACACCGCGCACCGCTACGCCATCGACCACCGCCACTTCACCGACTTCATGGACTCGATGCGCAGCGACCTGGAGGTCACCGACTATCCCGCCTACGACGACCTGCGGCGCTATATGCACGGTTCGGCGGCGGTCATCGGCCTGCAGATGCTGCCGGTCCTGGGCACCGTCGTGCCCCGCGAGGAGGCGGCGCCGCACGCCGCCGCGCTCGGAGTGGCGTTCCAGCTCACCAACTTCCTGCGGGACGTCGGCGAGGACCTCGACCGCGGCCGGGTCTACCTCCCCGCCGACCTCCTCGCCGCCCACGGTGTCGACCGCGACCTCCTCCAGTGGAGCCGCGCGACGGGCGCCCGCGACCCCCGCATCACGGCGGCCCTGATGGCCGCCGCCGACCTCACCCGCGGGGTGTACCGGGAGGCGGCGCCCGGCATCCCGATGCTCGACCCGGTCGCGCGGCCCTGCATCCGTACCGCGTTCGTGCTGTACGGCGGCATCCTGGAGGCGGTCGCCGACGACGGTTACGCGGTGCTGCACCGCCGGGCGGTCGTCCCGCGCCGGCGCCGGGCGGCCGTGGCGCTCGACGGGCTGGCCCGGGTGACGGCGGCCCGGCTGCGGGCGCGTACCGGCCGGTCCCCGTCCACCGCGTCCGCCCCGTGGCGGACCACGCGGCCCCGCCCGGCCGTCACCGCCGAGCGGGCCCACGGGGAGGCGGCCTGATGCCCACGGCGGCGGACGGCAACCGGCGACGCCGCGGCCGCTTCCCGCTCCGTCTGCGCCGCGACCCCGTCCCCTGGGACCGGCAGCGGCCGACCTGGCGCGACGCCGGACCGGCGCTGATCGCCGACGCGCTGAAGCGCTCACAGGCCCGCCCCTCCGGCAACTGGTACGTCCTGGGCGCCACCCGCGACATCGCCGGTGACCGCCCGCTCGGCCGCACCGTCGCGGGCACCGAGGTCGTCGCCTGGCGCGACGCCGAGGGGCGGCTGCGCGCCGGGCCGGGCGCCTGCCCGCACCTCGGCGCGCCCCTGAAGGACAGCCCGGTGCGCTGCGGCACCCTCGTCTGCCACTGGCACGGACTGGCCCTGACCGGCGTCCCGTTCGCCGGCTGGGAGCCGTATCCGGTGCACGACGACGGGCTGCTGGTCTGGGTGCGCCTCGACGCGACCGGGGGCGAGGAACCGCTGGAGCGGCCGGTGGTGCCGGTCCGGCCGGAGCCGGGGGGCGCGCTGCCCGCCGTCTTTCAGGGCGTCGGGCGGTGCGAGCCGGAGGACATCGTGGCCAACCGGCTCGACCCCTGGCACGGCGCCTGGTTCCACCCGTACTCGTTCGTGGACCTCACCGTGGTGGGCACCCCGGACGGGGAGGGCACGGCGGGCGAGGGGGCCGACGAGGACGGCTTCGCCGTGGACGTGTCGTTCAAGGTGGCGGGCCGGGCCGTGGTTCCCGTGCGGGCGGTGTTCACCGCGCCCGAGCCGCGCACCGTCGTCATGCGCATCGCGGAGGGCGAGGGCCGGGGATCGGTCGTGGAGACGCACGCCACGCCGCTGACGGCCCCGGACCCCGCGTCCGGACGCCCCCCGCGCACGGCGGTGATCGAAGCGGTGGTCGCCGCCTCGGACCGCAGGGGCTTCGCGCTGGCCCGCGCGGCGGCGCCGCTGCTCCGCCCGCTGATGCGCGCCGCGGCGGGCCGCCTGTGGCGCGACGACCTGGCCTACGCGGAACGCCGCTGGGAACTGCGCAGCACGGGGCGTTTTCCGGGCTGAACGGGACCGCACAGCCGTCACTCGGAGCCCACCGGGCCTCTCGCGCACTGCCCGGCGCAGCCGGTGGGCGACGGCGGGGGTCGGCCCGCGACCGCCCGCCGCGCGCGAGCAAGCCGCCCGCCCCGCCCCGCGCGGCACCGTTCCGGCGGCACGCGGAGGATTCACACGGCCAGGGCCACCACGATGACCGCGTAGACCGTGATCAGCAGGATGCCGTCGAAGCCCAGCCGCAGCCACCCCCGCCGCTGCCGTACGAGCAGCCCGGCGAGCAGGACGGCGGTCATGACCAGGGCACCGCTGGTCATGAACAACTGATCGGCTCCCGCGGCCTCGTACAGTGAACCGCCCCGGTAGGCAACGTCACCGACGGCAAGGTTCAGCACGTCGAGGCAGTTCCCGCCTATCACAGCGGCGATCGCCAGGGTCACCGCGCCCCGCCGGACGGCGGCGATCGCGGTCACCGTCTCCGGCAGGGCGTTGACGACGCCCATGAAGACGCCTCCGACCAGTCCGGCGTTCAGGCCGGTTGCCTCCACCAGGCTCTCCGCGGCGCGCGCCACCGCCCAGCCGCCCACCACCACGACGGCCGCGACGCCCGCGAATTCGGTCCAGAGGCTCCCGGTACGGCGCTCGGGGAAGGAGGGGGAGTCGTCGGGCACGTCCGCCACGGTGTCCTTGGTGCGCACGGCACGCCACAACGGCCGTTCACCGTTCTGGATCAGCCGGAGCGCGCCGAGGTAGACGGCCACCAGAACGGCGGACGCCGGATGGACCCCCAGGAACGTCCCCTGGGGGCCGAGGGACGCCATGAGCGCGATCCCGAGCATGGCCAGCAGCAGGGAGCCGAACAGCAGATTCTGCGAGGAGGACGCCGCGTGTTCGAGGTTCACCCCGCGGTACACGGCGTCGGCGACGACGACGGCGAGCGTCTGGGCGGCGATGCCGCCCACGGCGTTGCCGTACGCCAGTTGGGGGTGCCCGTCCGCCGCGCTGACACCGGTCATGACGATTCCCGACAGGGAGGTCGCCAGCCCGAAGAAGACCGCGCCGAACAGGGCCTCGCCCCAACCCGTCCGGTCCGCGAGGGTGTCCCCCAGGGCGGTCAGCCGGATGCCGCACACCACCGTGGCCGCGCCGGCGATGACGAAGGCCGCGATGCTCCAGCCCACCGACCACTGACCACTGATCTGTTCGAGCACTCGGTGGACTCCAGCCTCTCTGCGGTCGGTCACGGCGCGCTTCGGATACCCCGGGGCCCGTCCTCGACACGCGCCCGAACAGACGAACGATGTGGGGGAGGACGGCCCGTCCCTCTCACCCCAGCCGGCCGGCCAGCGCCCGCAGCAGCGCCGTGCGCCCCTTCTCCGGCACCGTCCACAGCGTCTGGCCGCGCACTCCCCACCGCTCCAGCAGGGCGTTCGAGGCGAGGAAGCCGGAGGTCGCGGCGCGCTCCATCAGCGCCACGGGGAGCCCCGTGCGCACCAGGTCGCCGGCCACCACCAGCGCCGGATCGGGCGTGTGCACGGTGGGCCGGTCCGGGTAGCCGCCCACGGGGAACAGCGGGCAGTCCGCCCGCCATTCGTGCCGGACGTCCACGGTCTTCGCGTCGCCGGTCTCCGGGTAGACCCGGTGCAGCTCGGCGAGGAGCCGCTTCTCCTCCACCTTCCGGTCGGCGGCCGGGTCGACGGCGTAGGCGTGCAGTTCGACCACCGAGCCGCCGGTACGGGCGGCCCAGCGCGCGGCCTCGCCCTCCCAGCGGTCGAGCACGCTGACGTTGTCCAGCGGCCCGTAGCCGCTCGTCCCGAGGAAGCCGGGCCGGTCGGCGGCCACGGGGCGGTCCAGCCAGAACCGGGAGACCAGGAAGGGCGGCGCGGTGCGCAGCCGGGCGATCCGCTCGCGCCACGGCTCGTTCCCCAGCCGGGGCGAGCGGCCGACGAGTTCGCGCAGGCCGCCGGTGTCCAGGGCGAGCACCACGGCGTCGCAGTCCTGCCGTCCGTCCGCCGCGGCGACGGTGAAGCCGCCCTCCGGGCCGGGCTCCACGGACTCCACGGCGCGCGCCGTGCGCAGCTCGGCGCCGTGTCCGGCGAGATAGCCGCCCAGCGGCTCCCAGAGCGCCTGCGGGAACGGCTCGTCCGGCACGTCGAAGAGCAGCCCCTCGCTGGAGCCGAGGAAGTAGATGTGGAACATCAGCACCATCTCGGCGGCCGACAGCCTGCGCGGGTCGGCGAAGAAGCTCCGGGAGAACACCTCGAACGCCAGATGGTGCGCGGCCTCCGGGAAGCGGATGCGGGACAGCAGTTCGGCGGCGCTGATGCCGTCCAGCTGTTCGTAGACCTCCGGCACCCGCACGTCGAGCAGGGGCAGGGCCGCGCGCGGGTTCATCCGGGCGAGGTCGCGCCAGCCGAAGGTGGGGCTGAGGGCGGCGAAGCCGAGGGCGCTCCACGGCGGGGTGCGCGGGACGCGGGCGAAGCTGTCGCGCAGACCGCCGCTGTGCTGCAGCGGGTAGTCCGGCAGGCCGGTGAGCGCGGAGAGCCCGGGGTCGGCCCGCCGCAGCAGCCCCCGCAGGTTGTAGTACTGGCGGAAGAAGGCGTGGAAGCCGCGGCTCATGGTGGCGGACGAGCCGTCGGAGAGCTCGACGGGCCACCCGGCGAGGCGCCCGCCGAGGCCGGGTTCGCGCTCGTACAGGGTGACGCGGACGCCGCGCTCGGCCAGCCCGGTGGCCGCCGCCAGCCCGGCGATGCCGCCGCCGATGACGGCCGTCCGGGGCGGTTCGCCGGTGATCCGGGGGCGGCCGGACGGCGCGGGCAGGATGCGGGCCCGCCGGTCCCGTCCCCGGCGCGGGGGGCTCACCGGGCGTCCTCCGGAACCTCCGGAAGCGGACGGGGACGGAACTGGGGAGCCGGGGCCGGAGGCGGGCGGAACCATGAGCGGGTCTCTTCCTCTTCGAACAGCGGGTGACGGGACGGGAAGGCGAACCGGCACGGCCTCGGGGCGTGCGCGGAACGGGACGGGAAGGGATGCCGGTGCGGTGCGCGCCGCGCCGCGTCACGGCCGCCCGTCGCCCGGGCCGGCGCGGAGCGGGAGGGAACGTCTTCGCAGCCAGGGCAGCTCGGCCACGGTGCGCAGCATGGGAAGGACGGGGGTGCGCAGTCCGATGGCGAAGTCCTCGCGCATCCGGGTGCGCCCGTCGAGGAAGCGCAACAGCCGCTCCATGGGCACGTGTTCGAAGAGTCCGGTGAAGAACCGGTCACCGTCCACCCGCCCGCTGTCGAGCGCACGCAGCATCACCGCGTCCATGGCGCGGGAGCGCGCCGGGTGGGGAGAGGGCGGCACGGGGGTGCGGCCCTGGTGGTACGCCTCGGCGACGGCCCGCGTCTGCCGCTGCACGGCGGCGAAGGTGTACCCGGTGGACGGCCGGGTGGCACCCCCGGCGGCACCGATGCGGAACACGGACTGCCCCACGCGCCGGGGATACCGGCCGTCGCTCATCGGGATCACCCCCTGCTCGGCGGCGGTCACCTCGTACGGCCCCGCCTTGAGCACCTCGCCCAGGTAGTGCCGGAGCGCCTGCTCGTACTCCTCGCGTGCCAGTGCGGTCGCCGAGAACTCGGTGTACTCGACGAGGGCTTCGTCCGGGCCGGTCGGCAGCACGTATCCGAACGAGAGTCCGTGCGCGGGCTGCGGGGTCCGGAAGTCCATGAGGTCCGCGACCGCCGGGTCGAACACGGGCCGTTCGGTGCGGACGAACCAGCCGCGGAAGTGCTGGAGCAGCACGGTCCGCGCGGGTGGCAGCCGCTGCGGCGGCCGGGAGTCGAACACCCACCGCGCCCGCAGCCGCACCGGCTCGCCGCCCGCGGTCGTCCCGCGCACCTCGGCGCCCTGCGGCAGCTCCGCCACATCGGTGACGTCGGCGGTCAGGCGCCGGAAGAAGGGGGAGGGACCGAGCCGCCGCTCCACCGCCGCCTCGAAGTCCCGGGAGCGCAGCATCTTGTACCGCAGCGGGGCGGGCTGCCCGACGACTTCGGCGCCGCCGGCCCCGCGCACCCGCAACCGGTCCCAGGAGGCGGCCAGGACGCCGTCGTACTCTCCCCCGGGCTCCTCCCAGAAACACCAGGTCCGCTCGGGCGGCCGGAGGGGCCCGGCCGGAGCGTCCACCAGTGTCACCTCGGGCCCGAGCCGCCCCCCGGGTTTGGCGGCGTCGCACAGCCGGTACGCGAGCGACAGCCCGGCGGCCCCGGCCCCCACGATGGCGACCTCCGTGTCGTACACGACGACTCTCTCTCCTCACCTGCCGCTCGGCGGACTGCGGACGTACACCGCGGGCCGGCGGCGGAAGCCGGTCCTGCTGTCTTCGTCCCTCGGTCCGGCGCCCGGCGCGGTGGCCGCGGACTCCCAGCATTCCGCAGGGGAGCGCCATACGGATGCAGGCGCGAGGCGGGACACGGCGAAAATCCGTCAGGTGTTCGACATACGGCGCCCGGACGGGCAGGAGCACACGGCGGAGGCGTGCGGCGCCCCTGCGGGTGGACACGCGCGGCGGCGGAAGAGAGCCGCCGGGCCTCCGCGCCGGGGGAGGACGGCGAACGGAGGCCCGGCGGGTGCGGGGCGGGCGGGGCAGGAGGGGGCGATCAGCCGGTGAACAACTGCCGCATCTTCAGCAGAAGTTCGTAGACGCCGTAGGCGAAGGGCGCCCCGACCCAGAGCCAGGCGAGGGCCATCAGCGGCCGCCGCCCACCGGCTTCGGGCCGCGTGTCCGGCGGCGTGTTCGACGGGGCGGGTGCGGTGGAGCCGGGGTCCGTCACTGAGCCGCCTCCTCGGGCCGGGCGGTCGGGAACTGCGCCTCCGGCCCGGAGCGGGCCGGTCCGGACGGGTCCGGTTCGTGGTGGCGTTCATGGACCGGCCGGACCAGCTCGTTGGCGAGGAAGCCGACCACCAGCAGGCCGATCATGAGATAGAAGGAGAAGGTGTAGAGGCCGGGCCCGGTGCGCCCGGCGGACTCCCCGGCGTCCGCGACGGCGTTGACGATCAGCGGGCCGAGGATGCCGGCCGTGGACCAGGCGGTGAGCAGCCGGCCATGGATGGCGCCCACCTGGAATGTCCCGAACAGATCCTTCAGATACGCGGGAACGGTCGCGAAACCGCCCCCGTAGAAGGACACGATCACCGCCGTGCAGATGATGAACAGGGCCTTGGAGGAGTCGCCGAGCAGGGCGATGGCCAGATACATCAGCATCCCCACACCCAGATAGAGACGGTAGATGTTCTTCCGCCCCACCAGGTCGGAGGTGGAGGACCAGGTGAAGCGGCCCAGCATGTTCGCCAGGGACAGCAGGCCGACGAAGCCCGCGGCGGCCGTCACGCCGACGGGGGCGGAGGTGCCGGAGAAGAAGTCCGTGATCATCGGGGCCGCCTTCTCCAGGATCCCGATGCCCGCCGTGACGTTCGTGCACAGGACCACCCACAGCAGCCAGAACTGCGGGGTCCGCAGGGCGTTGTCCGCCGAGACGTGACCGGTGGTGACGAGAGGCTTGGCGACGGCGGCGGACGGCACCCACCCGGGCGGCCGCCAGTCGTCGGCGGGCACCCGGACCAGCAGCACGCCCAGCGTCATGAAGACCGCGTAGACCAGGCCCATGACGAGGAACGTCCGTGCGATCCCCGCGGACCCGGGCTCGAAGGCGGAGAGCATCTGCGCCGACCAGGGCGAGGCGATGAGCGCCCCGCCGCCGAAGCCCATGATGGCGATACCGGTCGCCATGCCCGGGCGGTCGGGGAACCACTTCAGCAGCGTCGACACCGGGGAGATGTAGCCGATACCGAGCCCGATGCCACCGACGAACCCGTAGCCGACGACGACCAGCCAGTACTGCTCGGTCCCGGCGCCCAGCGCCGAGATCAGGAACCCGGAGGAGAAGCAGAGGGCGGAGACGGCCATGGCCCAGCGCGGCCCGTTCCGTTCGACCAGCTTGCCGCCGAACGCGGCGGAGAGCCCGAGCATCACCATGGCGAGCTGGAACGGGAGTGCGGAGGCGGTCCCGGAGAGGCCGAGCGATTCCTCCAGCGGGGGTTTGAAGACGCTCCACGCGTAGGCCTGCCCGATGGCGAGGTGGATGGAGAGCGCGGCGGGCGGCACGAGCCAGCGGCTCCAGCCCGGCGGGGCGACGCAGCGGGAGCGTTGCAGCACACCAGGGACGAGAAGTGGGGCCATACGGTTCTCCTCCACGCGGCTTGCGGAAAAGTTCGTCCACGATGAGGAAACAGGGACTGACCGGCGACCGTACAGCTTTCACCCATTCCCGTGAAGGCTCCGCACACGGTGTCCGCCTCAACCGTCCTTTTCGGACCGCCCGTTGGGCCCCGCAGCGTCGCCCTCCCGTACGGGGAGCCGGGCGCCGCGGCTCCCCGCGATCCGGTGGACATCGCGCAGGGAATCGGCCAACCGGGCGGCGAGGAAGCGCAGTTGCGGCAGGGTGGCCCGCGGGTCACCGAGCAGGTCGGCGGCGTGCCCGAGCAGTGCACCGGCCATACCGAGCTGCACGCGCTCCATGTCGTCGGCGAGCCGCGAGACATGCCCGCTGCCGCCGCCGAGCAGATAGCACGGCTTGCCGTCGTTCGACCACGGCAGCAGCCGCGCCGCCCCGGCCTCTTCACTCACCGGGCCACCTCTTCGGCACGGAGGGGACGCGGCCCATATCCCGGCCACGCCCTCAGCCCGAACCCGTCCTCGACCACCCACAGCACCCGCCGCCGCGGCGCCGTGCCCCGCGGCGGCGCAGCCGCACAGACGCAGGCGGCCGGGCACCCGGAACCGGGGGCCGCCGACCGCCGCACCATGGCACCGTGCGGCAACGGGATCACGGGCGGCGGGGCGGACGGACCGAGACGCGCCCCGGACACCCCGGACGCTCCGGAGGCCCGATGCCGCCCCGGTCCGGCGCCCGCGCCCACACCCCGCCAACCCCCACCACAGGAACCGCCACAACGGTTCGAGGACGCGGGCCATGCGATCCAACATGTTCAACTCCTGCACACCTGAGGTCTCATCTGTCGCTCTGTAGCGATCTCCTCACACTGTGAGACCACACGGGCTAGGCTCGCTAGAGACCAGCAGGTGACGGGGGTTTTGTCGCACAAGGGGGGCGGCGATGGGCAACGCGTACGGGGACTGGCTCCGGGCACAGCGCGAGGCGGCGGGCATGACGCAGCAGGAGCTGGCGGACGCGGCGATCATGACGCGCTCGCACATCTCCCACATCGAGGCGGGCCGCCGCATCCCGTCCAAGGACGACGCCCGCCGCCTGGACAAGGCCCTGAACACGGGGAATGTGCTGAGCAACTTCCTTCCGCAGACGGAGATGGCGGTAGCGGACTACTTCGAACCCGCCCGCCTCCTCGAACAACAGGCGACGATCATCCGGGAGTTCGCCCTCTCCTACATCCCGGGCATCCTCCAGACGGAGGCGTACGCCCGTGCGGTTCTCGCCTCTGGCTTTCCGCCATGGAGCGATGAGGAGTGTGACCGGCACGTCGTCACACGTCTCGAACGAGCCAAGGTCCTCACCGACCCGGTGAAGCCGGCGGTGTGGGCTCTGCTGGACGAGGCGGTACTACGCCGCCCGATCGGCGGCCCGGCCGTCATGGCGGACCAGATCACGCACATGGCCCGGCTCGCCGAGAGCGGAAGAGTGCGCATCCACACCCTGCCCCTGGACTTGGGCGCCCATCCGCTCCTCCTGGGCATGCTGTCGCTCATGGATTTCGAGGACCAGCCCCCGGTCGCCTACAGCGAGGCCGTGTCAGTGGGGAGACTGCACGACTCGCCTTCCGTGGTCGACCGCCTCCGCAACGCCTACGCTCTCGCGATGGGCGAGGCGCTCCCGCAACGGGAGTCGCTGACTCTGATGAGGGCCATCGCTAAGGAGTTCGGGCACCATGACTGAGCACATACCCCATGAGGCTGCCGCCCTGAGCGGCTGCTGGCGCAAGTCGTCACACAGCAACAACGAAGGCGGCAGTTGCCTCGAAGTACTGGACGACCACCCCGCGGGCGTCCCCGTCCGCGACTCCAAGAACCCCCACGGCCCGGCCCTTGTCTTCCCGTCCCCCAACTGGTCGTCCTTCGTCACCGCCGTGAAGACCGGAGCCCTTTCCGTCTGATACCGCCCGGCTTGCCGTTGCGGCTCTCAGAGCCACCCCTGACTTGCCACCCAGCAGTCCCAGCCCCCCACACCGGTGCGGGCTGCCCGGGGGTCAGCCGGCCGGGAGCCGCTTCGTCATGACGTGTTCTCTCCGCCCGCCGGGCAACACGTCACCGAGTGGTCCGGCGTCCACGAAGCCGTGACGGCCGTACAGGGCGGTCGCGTGCTCGTTGCCGGGCATGACCGCGAGCCGCAGGGTCTCTGCCCGCTCCTCCACGGCCCACTGCACGACCGCCCGGACCAGGTGGTCCCCCACACCGCGTCCCCGCGCCTCCTTGCTCACCCACAGGGAGATCAACTCGACCACGCCGAGCCGTGGGCCGGGAACACCGCTGACCATCCCGGCCGGTTTCCCGTCGAGCACAGCCAGGAGATTGCGCGAGCCGGCGATGCTCAGCCGGGCGCGCCAGCGCTGCTCCCGGTCGCCCTCCCCCTGCCAGTCCGCGAGCATGGCCCCGAAGGCATCCGGGTCCTCGGCCAGCGCGGCCAGCCTCAACGCACGCCACGCGGACCAGTCGTCCGCTGTGAGAACGCGCAACTCAATCATCCGGAAAGGCTGTCCCGGAACGAAGGTCGGCCGCAATGCAATATTCCGCATGGCGCAGCAGCGTTGCGCACGAGCGATCGGCGGCGGAGTTCCCGGGAGATCCGGCACGATGCGGGGGCAGGCCGTCAGCGGCGGTGGCGCGCCGTCGCAAGCAGTCGGCTGCTCCGGGAATGACCGCACCCGCCCGGCGCATCGCGTGCGAGGATGTAACGCGTGACCGGATCGTCTCCCCCGTCCGCCGCCGAAGTCCCGTCTCGTACCCGCGGTTTGGGGCCCCGTGCCGCTGCCGTGCTGGTGTTCGGATCCTCGGCCGCAGTCCTGGTGGTGGAGATCGTCGCCCTGCGGCTGCTGGCCCCCTACCTCGGCCTCACTCTCGAAACCAGCACTCTGGTGATCGGCATCGCCCTCACCGCCATCGCCCTCGGCTCCTGGCTGGGCGGGCGCATCGCCGACCAGGTCGATCCCCGCCGGCTCATCGGCCCGGCGCTCGGGGTGTCCGGTGCGGTCGTGGCGCTCACCCCCGCCGTGCTGCGCACCACGGCGGAGTGGGCGCCCGCGCTGCTCCTGCTGATCGCGTCGCTGACCATCCTCGTGCCGGGCGCGCTGCTCTCCGCGGTGACGCCGATCGTGACCAAGCTGCGTCTCACCAGTCTCGCCGAGACCGGGACGGTGGTCGGCCGGCTGTCCGGCGTCGGCACCGTCGGCGCCATCGTCGGCACCGTCCTGACCGGCTTCGTCCTCGTATCGCGGCTGCCGGTCAGCGGCATACTGCTCGGCCTGGGGACACTGCTGGTCGTCGGCTCGGCGCTGGCGGAGTGGCGGACGCGCGGGTGGAGCGGCGCCCCCGCCCTGACGCTCGTGGTCGTTGCCGGCGGCCTGGCCACCGCGGTCGCGCCCGGTGGCTGCGACGCCGAGACCAAGTACCACTGCGCGCGGATCGTCACGGACCCCCAGCGGGACAGCGGCCGCACACTCGTTCTGGACGGCTTGCGGCACTCCTACGTCGACACCGACGACCCGACCTTCCTGAAGTTCACCTACGTGCGCGCCGTGGCCTCGGTGGTCGATGCCGCCTTTCCCGAAGGCGAACCACTCGCCGCCCACCACCTGGGCGGCGGCGGGCTCACTTTTCCCCGCTACCTCGCGGCCACGCGGCCCGGGACCCGCAGCCTCGTCTCCGAGATCGACGGGGACATCGTGCGGATCAACCGCGACCGGCTCGGTCTGGAGCCGGAAGCCGGTATCGAGGTACGCGCCGAGGACGGCAGGCTCGGCCTGCGGCGGCTGGACGCCGGCAGCCGTGACCTCGTCGTCGGTGACGCCTTCGGGGGCGTGAGCGTGCCGTGGCACCTCACCACGGTGGAAGCGATGTCCGGTATACGGCGGGTTCTCACCGAGGACGGCCTGTACGTCGCCAACCTCATCGACCACGGTGAGCTGGCCTTCGCACGGGCCGAAGTGGCCACCCTCGGCGCAGTCTTCGAGCACGTCGCTCTCGTCGGCGACCCCGCCGACATCGGCCTCGGCCCGGCCTCCGCCTCCGAGGGCGGCAACATGGTGGCGATCGCCTCCGACCGACCGCTCGACCTGCGAGCGGCCCAGGAGGCGCTGGACGCCCGGCGCACCGGCTGGAAGATCGCCACCGGCGACGACCTCGCCTCCTGGACCGGCGGCGCCCGGCCGCTCACCGACGACCACGCCCCCGTTGACCAGCTCCTCCAGCCCTCCGGATCGCAGACGGGCCGCTGACACGGCGCGCGGCCGGGCCCGGCGATGCCGCGACGACGGCGACCCCGCCGACATCGGCCTCGGCCCGGCCTCCGCCTCCGAGGGCGGCAACATGGTGGCGATCGCCTCCGACCGACCGCTCGACCTGCGAGCGGCCCAGGAGGCGCTGGACGCCCGGCGCACCGGCTGGAAGATCGCCACCGGCGACGACCTCGCCTCCTGGACCGGCGGCGCCCGGCCGCTCACCGACGACCACGCCCCCGTTGACCAGCTCCTCCAGCCCTCCGGATCGCAGACGGGCCGCTGACACGGCGCGCGGCCGGGCCCGGCGATGCCGCGACGACGACCGGAGAAACGGTTCGCGGTGGGCCGGTCGCCGTGCTGCCCTGATCAGCTGTGCCGCTCACGCTCCCGGGGCGGTGCCACCGACTCGCGGGCGACCACGGGCATCGGCAGCAGCACCTCGGCCGGTTCTGCCCTGCCCAGCAGGAGTTCGACCGCGCGGCGGCCCATGGCCTCGTGCGGCAGGGCGACGGTGGTGAGCCCCGGGCGGAGGTAGGCGGCGATCTCGTCGTTGTCGAAGGAGACGACGGAGACGTCCGCGGGGACGTTCAGCCCCAGCTCGGCGAGGGCCTGGTACGCACCGAAGGCGAGGCGGTCGTTGAGGCAGAGCAGCGCCCGGACGTCCGGGCGCCGGCGGAGCAGCGCCAGGGTCGTCTCGTAGCCGTGGTGCGGCTCCCAGTCCCAGATGGACTCCTCGGCCACGAACTCCAGGCCGTGCTCGGCCATGGCGCCCCGGATGCCCGCGACCCGCCGGGCGACGGTGCTGGACCGGAACACGCCCCGCTCGGCCTCGTCGCTCTGGCCGATCAGCGCGATGCCCTCCGCGTGCCCGGCCTCGACCAGGAGCCGGACGGCGGCGCGGCCCCCCGCCGCCTCGTCGGGGAGCACCGCCGTCGGGTGGCGGGCGTTGGTGGCGTTGAGCATGACGGCGTCGGTGCCCTCGGGCAGTTCCGGCACGAACAGCTCGCGTGCGCGCACGGTGGCGAAGATGATCCCGTCGACCTGCCGGTCGAGGAGTGCCGCTATCGCCTCCGTCTCGCGCCGGGTGTCCCCGCCGGTCTCCGTCACCAGCACCACGTGCCCGGCCTGCTGCGCGGCGTCCAGCGCGCCCTGGATGAGTCCGCCGGCGAAGCGCGTGGTGGCGACCACGTCGGAGACGAAGCCGATGGTGAGCGTCTTGTCGGTGCGCAGACCCCGGGCCGCGACATTGGGGCGGTAGCCCAGCTCGGCCGCCGCCGCGTGGACCCGCTCGTGGGCGTCCTTGGAGAGCCGGGTGTCGGGCCGGCCGTTGAGGATCATCGAGGCGGCGGTGGTGGACAGCCCCGCCCGGCGCGCCACGTCGACGAGGGTGACCCGTTTCCGCGGCATCGCGCTCCCTCCCGTCCCCGCTGCGGCCGTTGAGGACGAATGCGTCACGCCCCTTGACACGACGCCGTTGGCACCGTGAGCCTAACACGCAAGCTAAAACCTTTTAGCAGTGGAGCGACGCAAACTGGAGCGAACGGTTCCCGTGGTGGACGCCGCGGGGCGACCGTCTCCCGCCCCGCAACGGCCGGCCGGTCCGCGGACGCTCCCGGAAGGAGCCGAGATGGCAGACAGGGACGAACGGCGCCCACGCCGACGCAGCGGGCGGCGCGCCCCGGCCGCGATAGCAGCGGCCGTCACCACGGGGCTGGTCCTCGCGGCCTGCGCGCCGGGCGGGAACGGCGGCTCGCCGGACACGCCCGACGCCACCGACGTCAGCACCGAGCTGACCAAGGAGAAGGTCGAGCTCACCATTGCCGACGAGACCGGGTTCCCGCTCACGGACAAGCTGACCGAGGAGTACACCCGGCAGCACCCGAACATCACCTTCGACATCAACCGGGACACGTTCCAGAACCTCACGGCCAACGCCCCCCGGCTGCTGGCCAGCGACAACCCGCCGGACCTGATCCGGCTGCCCACCATGGGCGAGACGGTCAAGGACGGCCTGCTCGCCGATCTGGACCCGTACCACAAGGCGTACGGCTGGGACTCCTGGCCCGAGGCCCAGCTCGAACCGCTCCGGATGAACGAGGACGGGGTCCGCGGCTCCGGCCCGCTCTACCAGCTCGGCCTCGGCTACAGCGTCACCGGCATCTACATGAACACGAAGCTCGCCGGGGAACTCGGCATCGACGGCCCGCCCGGGACCCTCGCCGAACTGGAGGAGGACCTGGCGACCGCGAAGGCGGAGGGCGTGCTCCCCATCGTCGCCGGCGACAAGGACGGCGTGGTGAACTTCGTCGTCCAGGCGGCGATGAACCAGTACGCCGACAAGGACGAGTTCCTCTCCTGGATGTACAACGAGCCCGGCGCGCGCTACGACACCCCGGGCAACCGGAAGGGCGCGGAGCTGGTCCGCAAGTGGGCGGACGCCGGGTACTTCCCGAAGGACATCAACTCCCTCGACTACTTCGCCTTCGTCAGCCGCTTCTCCGAGGGCAAGGGCCTCTTCACCTTCAACGGCAACTGGGAGGCCGCCAACTACCAGAAGGCGCTCGGGGACGACGTGACCTTCTTCCTGGTGCCGCCGGAGAAGAAGGGCGGCAAGCACGTGGCCATGGGCGCCGCCAACTCCTTCTCCGTGGCCGCGAAGTCCCCGCACAAGAACGAGATCGTCCACTTCCTCAACTGGGTCCACAGCGACGAGAAGGCCCGCCAGATCGTCCTCGACGTCTCGGGGGCCTCGGCCGGCGGCGACCCGGACCTGCCCCAGCCGAAGGCGGAGGCCGGCTCGCTCGCCGAGGCGGCGCTGGAGATGTCCGCCCAGCTCGCCGAGGAGGGCGGACAGGTGGACTTCATGGCGAACACCACGGCCGGCATCTACTCCGGCTCGATCATTCCGGAGTCCCAGCTCCTGGTGACGAGCAAGCTCAGCGGCAAGGAGTTCGTCCGGCGCGTGCAGAAGTTCTACGAGAAGGAGGTCGGCAAGCGATGAGCACGGGCATCGCGCGCCCCGTCCCCCGCCCGGCCTCCGCGCCCGGGCGGGCGGGGCGCCCCGCACGGGGAGGGCCGCAGTGACCGGCGCCCCGGCCCTCCTGCACCGCTCCGGCCGGGCACGCTCCCCCAAGGGTCCCCGGCGCGGGGCGGCGCGCGGGTGGCTGCTGCTCCTCCCCGCCCTCGGCGCCTACGTCGGCTTCGTGGTCTGGCCCCTGATCGTGGGCGTGCAGTACTCGTTCTACGACTGGAACGGCGTCGGCACGGCGACCTGGGTCGGGCTCGGCAACTACGCCACCGTGTTCACGGACCCGGAACTGCTCGGCGCCATCGGCAACGCGTTCGTTCTGCTGGTCTTCTTCACGGTCATCCCCGTCGGAGCCGGGCTGGTGCTGGCGACCCTCATCCGCTCGCTGCGGTCCGGCGGCTTCGCGCGGGCGTCCCAGACGATCCTCTTCCTGCCGCAGGTCATCCCGCTGGCCGCGGCCGGTATCGCCTGGTCCTGGATGTACGCGCAGACCGGCGCCGTCAACGAGATCCTCCGGGCGGCCGGCCTGGGGTGGCTCGCCCGCCCCTGGCTGTCGGACTACGGCACCGCGCTGCCCGCGGTGGGGCTGATCGGCTCATGGGTACTGACCGGTCTGTGCACGGTGCTGCTGCTCACCGGGATCGGGAAGATCGACCGCTCGCTCTACGAGGCCGCCCGGATCGACGGTGCCGGCTGGTGGCGGGAGTTCTTCGCCATCACGCTGCCCGGTCTGCGCCAGGAGATCGCCGTTCTCGTCACGCTCAGCATGATCGCCGCGCTGAGCAGCTTCGACATCATCTACACCTCGACCCAGGGCGGCCCCGGACGCTCCACGCTCGTCCCGGCCATCTCGATCTACCGGATCGGGTTCACCCAGAGCGACGTGGGGCTCGCCTCGGCCTTCGGCATCGTGCTCATGATCCTCGTGGTGGCCTGTGTGCTGCCGGTCCAGCGACTCGCCCGGGCGGGTGACCGATGAACACCAGCCGCACCGAAACCCTGACCGGCCGCGTCCTCCTCGTCCTCGCCCTGGTGCTCACGCTGCTGCCGCTGCTCAACATGGTCTCGGCGGCGCTCCAGCCGGCGGACGTCAACCCGACCGGCCTCGCCTGGCCCACCGACCCGCAGTGGGGCAACTTCGCCGCCGCGTTCGAGACCGGGCACGTCGGCAAGCTCATGGGATCGAGCCTGCTGATCGTGGCCGGGGTCGTCCCCGCCGCCCTGCTGGCCGCCACGCTCGCCGGCTACGCCCTGGGCTCGCTGCGCGTCCGGGGCGGCGGCGCCGTGCTGATCTTCCTGGTGCTGGGGCTCGCCATCCCGTTCGAGTCCCTGATCATCCCGCTCTACTACCAGGCGCAGACGCTGGGGACGCTCAACACCCGGTGGGCGGTCATCCTGCCGCTGATCGGCCTGTTCATGCCGTTCGGCGTCTTCTGGATGCGCGCGCACTTCGTCAACGTGCCCCGCGAGCTGTCGGAGGCCGCCCGCGTCGACGGCGCGGGGCTGTGGCAGGAGTTCCGCCGGATCCAGCTGCCGCTGGCGCTGCCCGCGGTGTCCGCGCTGGCGATCCTCTACTTCCTGTGGACGTGGAACCAGTTCCTGCTGCCGGTGGTGCTGATCGACAACCCGCTCGACCGGACGGCGGCGGGAGCGCTGACCTTCTTCCAGGGCCAGTACTCGCTGAGCATCCCGCTGCTCAACGCGGGCGCGCTGATCGTCATCACACCGGTGATCATCGTGTTCCTGATCTTCCAGCGCCAGTTCGTCAAGGCGCTGCTCTCCGGCGCCGTCAAGAGCTGACTTCCGGGGCCCGTGCGGCCCCGCCCCCCGCGAACCACCGAAACGAGCACACGTGACCTTCGCCCTCGACGACCACTGGGTCTGGGACTTCTGGCTCGCCGACTCCGGCGGCCTCCACCACCTCTACTACCTGCACGCGCCCCGCTCCCTCGGCGACCAGCACCTCCGCCACCGCAACGCCGCCATCGGCCACGCGGTCTCCACGGACCTGCGCCACTGGGACGATCTCGGCCCGGTGCTCGGGCCGGGCGGCCCCGGGGACCACGACGAGACGGCCACCTGGACCGGCTCCGTCGTGCGGGGCCCGGACGGCCGCTGGCGCATGTTCTACACCGGCGCCCGCTTCCCGGTGTCCGGTTCCGCGGCGAACATCGAGACCATCGGCGTGGCCGTCTCAGCCGACCTCCGCACCTGGACCAAGGAGCCCGCGACGGTCGTCTCCGCCGACCCGCTCCACTACGAGACCTACGCGGACGGGACCTGGCGCGAGGAGACCTGGCGCGACCCGTGGGTCTTCCCCGACCCCTCCGGTGACGGCTGGCACATGCTGATCACCGCCCGCGCCGCGCACGGGGACCCGCTCGACCGGGGCGTCATCGGCCACGCCACCTCCCCGGACCTGGAGACCTGGTCCGTCCGGGAGCCGCTCAGCTCCCCCGGCGCGGGCTTCGCCCATCTGGAGGTCCCGCAGCTCGTCACCATCGAGGGCCGGCACGCGGTGCTCTTCTCCTGCGACACCGCGCACGTCGTGGGCGAGCGCCGCACCCGCGGGGAGCGCGGCGGCGTCTGGGCCGTCCCCGTCACCGACCCGACGGGCCCCGTGCCCGCCGGGGACGCGACCCTCCTCACCGGCGAGGAGCTCTACAGCGGGCGCGCCGTCCGCACCCACGACGGGCGATGGGTGCTGCTCGCCTTCGAGAACACCGGCCCGGACACCGATTTCACCGGCCGGATATCCGACCCCCTCCCGCTCGGCTGGTCCCCCGACGGGCATCTGTCCGTCGCACGCCTGCAGGAGGTCCGATGACCCCCGCGAGCCCCGCCAACCCGGCGATCCCCACCGTCCACGGCCGGACGGACCCCGGCTACGAGCCGGTGCGACGCGCCTTCGAGCGGGCCTTCGACGGCAACCCGCGCATGGGGGCGGCCCTGGCCGTCCGCCACCACGGCGAACTGGTGGTCGACCTCTGGGGAGGCTTCGCGGACCCCCGCACCGGCCGCCCGTGGGAACGGGACACCGCGAGCGTGATCTTCTCCTGCACGAAGGGGCTGATGTCCGTCCTCGCCGCGCGGCTCGTGGCGGAGGGCCGGCTCGACTACCGGGCGCCGGTCGCCACCTACTGGCCGGAGTTCGCGCAGGCCGGCAAGGGGGACATACGGGTGCGGGACATCCTCGCCCACCGCTCCGGGCTCTCCGCGCCCCGCCGCGCGCTCTCGCCGTCGGACGTCCTGGACTGGCACACCGTCACCGGCGCCCTGGCCGAGCAGCAGCCGCTGTGGGAGCCGGGCACCGGGTACGCCTACCACGCTCTCACCCACGGCTGGCTGATCGGCGAGGTCATCCGGCGGATCACCGGCCTGCCGGTGCGCGAGGCGTTCGCCCGGTTCCTGGCCGAACCGCTCGGCGCCGACGCCTGGGTCGGCCTGCCCGGGCACCTCGACGAGCGGGTGGCCCACCTCCACGCGGGGGCCGGCCTCGTCGGGCACGTGGCCCGGCAGGCGGCTGCCCGCGTGCCGGGCGATCCGGACTGGCCCGGCCGGGCGATGACGCTCGGCGGCGCCTTCCCACCCGAACTGGTCACCCCGGACGGCGGTTTCAACGACCCCGCCGTCCGCGCCGCCGAGATCCCCGGCGCCGGCGGGGTGGCGACCGCGCGGGCGCTGGCCACCCTCTGGTCGGCCACGGTCACCGCCACGGAGGGCGTCCGTCTCCTGGACGACACGACCCTGGAGAGCGCGCTCGCGGTCCAGACCGAGGGCGCTCCCGTGTTCGGCGTGCCGGGGCCGTGGCCGCGCTGGGCCATGGGCTTCCAACTCGACTCCGCGGCCCGCCGCTACCTCACCCCCGGCAGCTTCGGCCACGACGGAGCAGGCGGCCAGGTCGCCTTCGCGGACCCCGGCGCGGAGATCGGCTTCGCGTTCCTCACCAACCAGATGGAGGCGGACGAGGACCTCCGCGCCACCGCGGTGGTGGACGCCTTGCGCGAGACCGTGAGCGGCTGACCGGCACGGGCCGGCAGCCGACGGAGCCCTCTGGCCTGCGGTGAGCCGGGATCAGGAGAGGCAGCTCCGTTTCCGGCCGGGGCGGGTGCCCGCGGTCAAGAAGCCCCGAGCCCGCTCACTGCCGCACGTCACCGGACCCGAGGCGGTCCGCGTACCACGCGTACACATCGCCCACGCCCTCCCGCAGGCCGATCCGAGGGGCCCAGCCCAGTGCGGTGATGCGGGAGATGTCGAGGAGTTTGCGGGGGGTGCCGTCGGGCTGGTCGGCGTTCCACTCGATGCGCCCCCGGTAACCGATCACTTCGGCGACCATCTGTGCCAGTTCCCGGATGGACAGGTCGGTGCCGGTTCCCACGTTGACCGGTTCGTCCCCGTCGTAGTGCTCCAGGAGGTGCAGACACGCCCTGGCCAGGTCGTCGACGTGCAGGAACTCCCGGCGGGGAGTCCCGGAGCCCCAGTTCACCACGCGCCGCGCCCCCGTCTGCCGGGCCTCGTGGAAGCGCCGGATGAGTGACGGCAGCACATGGGAGTGCTCGGGGTGGAAGTTGTCCCCGGGCCCGTACAGATTGGTCGGCATGGCGGAGATCCACGGCAGACCGTGCTGCCGCCGGACCGCCTGCACCTGCAGGACACCGGCGATCTTGGCGATGGCGTAGGCGTCGTTGGTCGGCTCCAGAGGGCCCGTCAGCAGCGCCTCCTCCCGGATGGGCTGGTCGGCGAACTTGGGGTAGATGCAGCTGGAGCCCAGGAAGAGGAGCCGCTCGACCCCCTGCTCCAGGGCCGCGTCCAGCACATTGACCTGGATGCGCAGATTCTCGGAGAGGAACTCGGCGGGCCGGGTGGCGTTCGCCTTGATGCCGCCCACGCGCGCCGCGGCCAGGACCACCACGTCCGGGCGCGTCTCCGCGAACCAGTCGAAGACCGCCCCGCGCTCCCGCAGGTCCAGCTCCGCGGAGCCGGGCCCGACCACATCGGTGAACCCTTCCCGGAGCAGTTCCCTCCACACCGCCGAGCCGACCAGCCCCCGCCCTCCGGCCACGAACACCCGTGCGGAGCGGTCAAGGGGGCGCCACCTCGCACCCGGGGCGCTCTGCTCCGCGGCGACCGGGCGGGTGGCACCGGTATGTGTACAGGTGACCATGGGCATCGCTGTCCTCCTTCACCGGCGTGATGCCGAGTTCTCGACGAGGGCGGAAGGGCTGGGCCTCGCGTCTGCGAAGAGCATCCCCGTCCGGGTCCGGCGGACGTGTGAGGCGCGCACGGGCCGCGGAGCCGTCCGCGCCATCGCCGGGCCATGGCCTGCCGGTCGGGACGAGAGCCGTCCCCGGTGCGGGCCCCGGGGGAACTTACGCCGAGTGCGCCGAATGGAACCGGAGCCACGTCATGGCATACGCGACACACCACAATAATAAGGACAAAGAATAGGATTTCCGTATCCTGGCCGGGTGTCCTGAGGTGCTCGCGATCTGAGCCGCCGTCTGCCCACCCCGACAGCCCAGCAAGAGAAGGCCCCATGACAGTCAAGACCGCGCTCATCACCGGCATCACCGGCCAGGACGGCTCCTACCTCGCGGAGTTGCTGTTGCGGAAGGGATACGTGGTGCACGGAATCGTCCGCCGCGCCTCAACCTTCACCACGCAGCGCATCGACCACCTCTACCGGGATCCGCACGATCCGGAGGCCCGTCTCTTTCTGCACTACGGGGACCTCACCGACGGGACCCGGATCGCGGGTCTGCTGAAGCAGGTGCAACCGGACGAGGTGTACCACCTGGCCGCCCAGTCACATGTCCGCGTGTCGTTCGACGAACCGGAATACACAGGGGACTCCACGGGTCTGGGGACGACGCGGTTGCTGGAGGCCATCCGGACCACCGGCCTCCCCTGCCGCTTCTACCAGGCGTCCAGCTCGGAGATGTTCGGCGCCGCCCCACCGCCCCAGAACGAGGGGACCGCCTTCCATCCCCGCTCGCCCTACGGGGCGGCGAAGGTGTACGCGTACTGGGTCACCCGCAACTACCGGGAGGCCTACGGGATGTACGCGGTCAACGGCATCCTCTTCAACCACGAGTCGCCGCGCCGCGGCCCCACCTTCGTCACCCGCAAGGTCGCGACGGCCGCCGCGCGCATCAAAGCGGGCCTGGAGGACGTGGTCTACCTCGGCAATCTCGACGCCCGGCGCGACTGGGGCTACGCGGCCGAGTACGTCGAGGCGATGTGGCGGATGCTCCAGCAGGACGAACCCGACGACTATGTGGTCGCGACCGGTGTCAGCTACAGCGTGCGCGACTTCGTCGAGCAGTGCTTCGCCCACGTCGGCCTCGACTGGCGCGACCACGTGCGCTTCGACGAGCGCTATCTGCGCCCGACCGAGGTCGACCACCTGATCGGCGACGCCTCCAAGGCGGAGTCGCAACTCGGATGGCGAGCGACCGTCCGCGCACCCGAGCTGGCCCGCCTGATGGTCGACGCGGAGCTCGACGTCCTCCCGAACGGCCTCACGCCGGGAGACCAGGCCGCGCCGACCCCCGTTCCCGCCCCGGCCGCGCGGTGACCCGGTGCTCGCCGATCGCATCCCGCCCGGAGGCGCCCCGCCCGGCGTAGCCGTTCTGATGACCTGTCACAACCGCCGGGACAGGACGCTCGCGGCCCTCGCCTCGGTGCACGCCCAGACCGGCCTCCCGGCAGGCACCCGCTGTACGGTCCACCTCGTCGACGCCGGCAGCTCCGACGGCACGGCCGACGAGGTGCGCGCCGCCTTCCCCCGCACCGACGTGTTGACGGTCGGCACGGACGTCCACTGGGGCACCGGCACCGGGATCGCCGCCACCCGCGCCGATCCCGCCGCCCATGTGCTGTGGCTCAACGACGACGTGGTCCTCGCCCCGGGGGCCCTCGCCGCACTGCTGCGCACCGCGGCACCCCTGGACCGCCCGGCCGTGGCCGTCGGCGCCATGCGCTCCGGCGACGGAACCCGCACCACCTACAGCGGTTACCGCCTCGTCCGGCCCCGGCTCCGCCCCCCGGTTCTGGAACGGGTCGAGCCGGACGACCGGCACGCGAAGCCGTGCGACACCTGCAACGGCAACGCGGTCCTGGTCACCGCCCCCGCCCGGCGGGTGCTGGGCGACCTCGACCCCGCCTTCCCGCACCGCATGGGGGACCACGACTACGGGCTCCGTGCCCGCAGCGCCGGTATCCCGCTGCTGCTCGCACCGGGCCACGTCGGCATCTGCGACGACAACTCTGGTGCGGTGCGGGGGACTTCGGCCGAACCCGGGCTCGACGCGCGCACCGCGCTGCGGAGGCTGGCCTCGGTGCGGGAGCAGCCGCCCGCGCCGTGGTGGCGGTACTGCCGCCGTCATCTCGGCCCCTGGGCCCCGCTGGTCTTCTGCTCCCCGTACGTGAAGACCGTCCTGAGAGCCGGCGTGCGCCTGCCGGGAGCCGTACCGCGGCACCGGCAGTCGTCCCTCCGCGCCGAACCCTGACCGGTCGGGCACGCGGCCGGGCCGGACGGCCGACCGCACCGCCCGGCCGGGTTCACCCCCAGCGCGTTCCCCCATCCCAGAACGGATCACGGTGCAACTCCTACCCGCTGACCCGCAGGCCCTGCTGGTGCTCCTCGCGGCGCCCCCGCTCGTGGGGCTGCTGCTGTGGGTCTTCGCCCGGCACTGCGGAATCGCGATCGGGCTGCTGCTGGCCGTGCCCGTGTGGTCCGTCGCCGTCGACGGGCAGACGGCCAGTCTGGACCTCGGCGTCCGCCTGTATCCGGCGGACGTCCTGACCGCATGCGCCCTGTGCGTCGCCGCGGCCCGTCTGCCGCGTCGCGACCTGTGGGCCCGTTCGGGACTGCTGCCCGTCCTGGTGTTGGTCGCGCTGGCCGGCTGGTCGACCCTGCGGGGAGTCGCCGCCTTCGGTATCGAGGCCGCGGGCAACGACGCCCGGGTCTACTTCTGGCACTTCCTCGCCTTCGCCCTGTACGTGGCCACCCTCCCCCTGAACGCCCCGCTGAGCAGGATCGTCCGCCGGGCCTGGCTGGCCTCCGCGGCGGCGTACGTGCTGCTCAGTCTGGCCGGCTGGCTGGGCCGAGGACTGCACTCGCTGACCACGCACGTGGCGGTGGACGGGGTGACGGTAGACCCGAGGCCCGTGCCCGCCGGCGCGGCGCTGGTGATCGCGCAGGGCGCGATGCTGCTCCTGTGCCACCCGGCGCGCGGCCGCTCAGGGCCCGCTTCGTCGGAACCCGGCACGCGGAAGGCCGCACGGCGGGGTGTGCTCGCGGTGCCGGCGGCCTTCCTCCTCCTCGTGCTCGTGGCCCTGCTGCAGCACCGCACGGTGTGGGCGGGGGCCGCGGCCATGGCGCTCGGCTGGTGGGCGCTGCGTCCCGCCCGCGCCGGTCAGCGCATGACCTCCGCGATCGCTGGGGCAGTGGTGCTCTCCTTCGCGGCACTGCTGTACTCCATCGGCGCGTTCGGCTCGATCGGCGCGTCGCTCGCGGACTCCTTCAACGAGACCCAGGGCACCCGCAGTTCGTTCGTGTGGCGTGTGCTCGGCTGGCAGGAACTGCTGAACGCGGCGCGTACACCGATGCAGTGGTTCCTGGGATCCCCGTTCGGATCCGGTTACGCGCGCTCCATCGAGGGAGGGCTCGTCACGGTCTCCCCGCACGACTACTACCTGCACCTCGTGCTGCGCCTGGGCCTGGTCGGACTGGTCGCGCTGCTCGCCCTGTACGTGGTGGTGTGGCGTCGGCTCGGCCGCGGAGGGGAGGGGAACCTGGCCCTGCGGCTGGTGATCATCGGCCAGTTGGTGCTCTTCGTCGCCTACTCGGCGCCGCCGGAGCAGGCGGTGCTCCTCGGATGGTGCCTGTGGCAGGCACGCGCCTCGGAGGCGGACGCAGCCCGCCGGCCGTCCCCCGTCGGCGCCGGCATGCCTGTGCCTCCGCCGGGGCACCTTCCCGCTCCCGCGACCGGCGTGCCCGGACCGTCGGCTGTCCCGGGCGGCGACGCGGTGGGCGCCGCGCACGCCCCTGCCGGGGCGCGGTGGCCCGGCGGACACGGACGACCCGGCGTGTGAACACCGCGATCCGCACGCAACGGCGTCACGCGGCCTGCGTCGGGCCGTTCCCGTCCGGGGTTTCGCGTACGGGGCGAGAATGCCGGAGCCGCCCCGGGCATCGTGTTGTTCCACGCTCCGGAAAGCCGCGGAGGGTAGATCTGACCTTCACGGACGGATTGACGAGACGGACGTGTCGGCGTCGTCGACTGCGGAGCGAGGAGAACACCGGTGGAGTGGACACGCACTGCGGGAACCATCGCTCAGCGAATCGCGGGATGGGCCACCCTTGCTGTTTCGAGGGTGACAG
The DNA here is from genome assembly GCF_020982505.1 of Streptomyces sp. MNU89. Lineage (NCBI taxonomy): Bacteria > Bacillati > Actinomycetota > Actinomycetes > Kitasatosporales > Streptomycetaceae > Streptomyces > Streptomyces sp. MNU89. Next base: position 3,420,646 of record NZ_JAJKLL010000001.1, read on the forward strand.
TGGCCCCGAAAGTGACGGCGATCGGCCGTCCGATCGTGTGTCTGGCCGAGGGGTCCAGTATCGAAATCGGCTCCGGTACCACGCTGATCTCGCGGGCACCGAACACTCCCCTCGGAGTGGCCCGTCCGGTCATCCTGCGCACTCTGCGACCTGGCGCCCGCATGGTGATCGGGGAGAACGCCGGACTGAGCGGAGCGACGATTTGCGCATCGATTTCCGTGACGATCGGAAATCGCGTTCTGATGGGTGCCGACGTGCTCATCGCGGATACGGACTTCCATCCGGTCGACATGGTTCCCCGTCGATTCGAGCCCGAGTCCCGGGCCGCAGCCGCCCCGGTCGTGATCGGTGACGACGTGTTCCTGGGCGCGCGCAGCATCATCCTCAAGGGCGTCGAGATCGGTGCCGGGACCGTTGTCGGCGCAGGCACCGTCGTCACGTCCTCGCTCCCCCCCGGTGTGGTGGCCGGGGGAGTCCCGTGCCGCGTTCTGCGACCCGTGGCGCCGGCCTCGCACGATGGGAGCGGGAGACCCGCACACGGGACTCGGGCCTTCTGAGACCCCGAACGCCAAGGCGGCCCGCTGGAGGACGGGCTGGTGCAGCCCCGGGAACAGGGCTCCGGGTGTCCGTATGTCCCGGTGCACGGATCACCGCAGCAGGCGGACGTTCACGACACGGACTTCCTCCGTTGATCCGGCCGGTATTTCCGCGTTGTGGAGAATTCCCCGGGGTGGCGTTTGCGGACCGAGTCATGACGAGGGCGTGTCAGTTCAGAGCCGAAAGAGCGCTGGGATAGCCTGTGGATTCGGCGCGGCTGCATCCGTGCATGCCGATATCCGTTTCCTTTCGGGCGTGCCGGCGTCGTATCCCATCCGCCCGGCGCAATGTGCAGCAAGTTTGAGGAGAGGCGTCATGCCACATCCCGGATTCTTCGTCCATCGTCTGCCCGTGGGGCCGGTCATGCCCGAGCGGGACGCGCTCCTGCTCGAACTCTGCGCCGGGCGCCGGGTGCTGCACATCGGCTGTGCCGACTCACCGCTGACCGAGGAGAGACTGGAGGACGGATCGATCCTCCACGCCAGGCTGCTCAAGACCGCCTCCGCGGTGCTTGGGGCGGACATCGACGCCGAGGGCATCGAACTCCTGTGGAACCGGCTGGGCGGGGAGTACACCGTGATGGACGTCTCCGACCCGGCCGACAGGTCCGTCGCCGCCGCGTTCAAGCCCGACATCGTCCTGGCCGGCGACGTCATCGAGCACGTACGGGACGCCGCCTCGTTCCTCCGGGGCATCGCGGACCTGATGCGGGAGGCGGGCAACGGGGCCGAGTTGATCCTCTCGACTCCCAACGGCCTCGCGTTCAAGGGAATGGTCAACACCATGAGGGGGTGGGAGAGCATTCACCCGGACCACGTGTACGTGTTCACCCCCGCTTCCCTGGCCCGCCTGGTCTCGGACTGCGGACTGCATCCGAGCCGGTGGCTCTTCTACCACGTTCTCGGGTCGGGAAAGCGTGTCCGGGAGCGCTTTCTGCGGGCCGCCTCCCACGCCGCCGTCAGACTGCGCCCGGCGTTCTCCGAGGGCCTCGTCCTCGTCTGCAAGGCACCCTCGCTCTGACCTCCCGAAGCCGGTCACGGTACGGCCGTTCCCCTTCGTGCGGCATGAGGTGGTTCCTGCGTGAAACCCGCTGACGCCGACCACGCCCCCTCGGTCGGGGCCCGGTCCGCCCTCCACTGGCTGGGGTGGAACTGGTCCGGCTCCGCCGTGCTCCTGGTGCTCCAGCTCGCGTACACCATGTACACCGGGCGGACGGTGACGCCCGGCGCGTTCGGCGCGTACGCCATCGCCCTCACCATGATCCAGTTGCTCGGGTACGTGTCCAACGGCGGGCTGGCCACCTATGTACTGCGGGCCGGGGTGCTGACGCGGCCCGCCGCGCGCGCCGCCTGGCGACTCGGGACGGCCTGCGGGGTCCTCTGCTTCCTGGTGGTTCAGGCGGCGGCCCCCCTGGTCGGCTCGCTGTGGGACATGCCCGAGATGACGCCGCTGCTCCGCCTGCTCGGCTGCCAGTTCCTCGTCCAGCCGGCGGCCACGGTGGTGATTGCCACGCTGCGTCGCACCGGGCGAGCCCGCACGGCGGTCACCTGCGAACTCGCAGGCCAGGCGAGCGGCATCGCCGTCGGTGTGGCACTGATCGCCCTCGGGTGGAACCCCCTCGGGCTGGCCGCCGCACAGCCCGCGGCGGCGGCCGTCACCCTGGCAATCGTCACGCTCCGGCCCACCGCCCGCCCGCGCTGCCCCCGGCCCTCCGGTCCGGGCGCGAGAACTGCTGGCGCCCTCGGGGTTCCTGGCTGGCTTCGGCCTCCTGGAGTTCATCGGCACCAGCTCGCCCACCTGGACGGCCGGCCACTTCTTCGGGGCGGGCGCCACCGGTGCCTACTCCCGCGCCTCCTATTTCGTCGGCCTCCCCTCCCAAGTCCTCTTCCAGGGCCTGAACGCGGCGGCCACCCCGCTGCTCGCCGAGCGCCGGGCCTCGGATCGCCTCGTCGGTGGCCGGGCGGCGGAGCACGTCGTGTGCGCCGCGTCGGCGGCGACCTTCGTCGGCTTCGGGGCACTGTGCGGCCTCGGGCCGGCTGCGCTCGGACTGCTGCTCGGTCCGGGCTGGACGCTCGCCACCGCCCTGGTGCCCCTCACGGCGGCAGGGGCCGGCATGGCTCTGCTGTGCCGGTCCGGAATGATCGTCGACCAGACCCGGCACGCGGGCGGGGTGGTGCTGACGACCCAACTGACCGCGCTCTCCACCACGTTCGCCGGGATCGCCGTCGCGGTCGCCGAGCAGAGCCTCGTCCTCCTCGCCGGCGCGGCGGCGCTGGGGCAGGCGGCCGGGCACCTGGTGCAGATCGGCGGCTGGCACCGGGCCGGCCTGCTTCACACGGGGACGGCGCTGCGCATGCACGCGATCCACGCCGTCATCGGTGCCGGGCTGGGTGGTGCGGCCGCGCTGGGGGGCGCGGGCCGTCCCCCGGCCGCCGGATTCGGCTACGGCCTCGTCTGCATGCTGCCGGTCGTCCTGCTCTGCGCCCTCCTGCGCCGCCGGATTCCGCTGTACGCGGTGGCCGCCGCGACGGGGATGCTGCGTTCCCCCCGAGCAAGGCACGCCGACCCCGAACCACTCGGAGCGGGAGTCCGGTTCGCAGCCGTGGCCCGTGACGACGTGAAAGGAAGCTGACCATGCACATCGGCTTTGCCGGTCCCGTGGACCTCACGACGCTCCGCGACCGGCTGCCGGAGGGCGTCCCACCCGTCTACGCGTTCCCGTACACCGGCTGGCTGGTGCGCACCTGGCTGGAACAAGGACACCGGGTAACCGCCTACGCCCTGAGCGCCGAGGTGAGCGAGCGTCGTGTGTACGGGGACGGCGATCCGCTGCGGATCGTCGTCGTACCGCAGCGCCCCCAGGCCCGGCACCGCGCGCGCGACTTCTTCCGCCGCGAGCGCCGGGAGCTGGCCGCGGCCATACGTGCGCACCCCGCCGACGTGATCAGCGCCCACTGGACCTACGAGTTCGCCCTCGCGGCGGCGGACAGCGGACTGCCGTCCTGCGTCACCGCCCACGACGCGCCCCTCCGCGCCGCCTGGGAGATGCGCAGTGCGTTTCGCTGGACGCGCCACAGCCTGGCCCTGCCCGCCGTGCACCGGGCCACCGCCCTGAGCGCCGTCAGCCCGTACACGGTGCGGCATCTGCGGCGCTGTCTGGGCGTGCGGCGACACGTCCAGGTGATCCCCAACGGCGTGCTGCTCGACTCCCTGCCACGGGCCGGGGCTCCCCGCCGCGACGCGGAACCGGTGTTCGCGTCGGCGCTGCAGGGGTGGGGCCGGCTGAAGAACGGAACCGGGCTGCTGCAGGCCTTCCGTCTCGTGCGCGTCCGGCTTCCCACGGCACGACTGCTGGCGTTCGGCCATGGATTCGGCCCCGGCGGGCCCGCCGAGAGATGGGCCGTGGCGAAGGAGCTCCACCACGGGGTGGACTTCGTCGGACGCACCGACCATCCGCTCATGGCGCAGCGCCTCGCCCGGGAGGCCGACGTGCTGGTCCACCCGTCCCTCGCGGAGAACCTCCCCCTGACGATCCTCGAGGCCATGGCGATCGGCGTGCCGGTCGTGGCGGGTGCCCGGAGCGGAGGGGTGCCCTGGGTACTCGACAGCGGTCGCGCGGGCGCCCTGACGGACGTCGACGACCCAGCGGTGCTTGCCTCGACCATGACGGAGCTCGCCCGGGACCACGAGCGGCGGGCACTGCTCGCCGAGCGGGCCCGGAAGCGCGTCGAGGGCGACTTCCGGCTCCAGGACGTGGCCCGTGCCTACGTCGACTGGTTCCGTACGGCCTGCTGACCACTCGCCGCACCGCCCGTCGCCTCTCGCCCGGGCCCCGTACGCCGGGCGGGCGTCCACCACCACCGGCCTCCTCCCCATCGAATCCCGACGCACGCGCGAACCGGCTCTGGAGGGCCCATGTCACAGCACCAGCTCACGAGGCACTACGACACCAAGTACGCGGCGGACGCGACGAGCGAGGCACCCGTCCCGCTCAGCCTCGACCAGCCACTGCCCAGGGACCGGTTCGCCGCGGCCGTGGCCGAATTGCCCCGGAGGCTCCCGAAAGGCGCGGACGTCCTGGAACTCGGCGCCGGCAACGGCCTGATCGCCCGGAGTCTGCTCGCGGGGGGCGTGCCGTTCGGGTCGTACACCCTCGGCGACCTGTCCGAGGCCCGGATGGCCGGACTGCGGCGGAACTTCACCGACCCCCGGTTCCGGTTCGCGCAGACGGACGCGGAGCGGCCCTCCGCGACCGTCCAGGGGCCCTTCGACGCAGTGCTGATGGTGGCCCTGATCGAGCATCTGGTCGATCCGCTCCGGGCCATGATCGACGTCTGCTCGCTCCTCAAGCCCGGCGGATTCGTGTACGTGGACACGCCCAACATCGCCAAGTGGACCCGCCGGGTGAAGCTCGCGCTCGGGCGCTTCCCCTCCACGGCCTCCGACAACGAAGGGCTCACCACGTACGCCGGCCGCGAGGTGGACCTGCACGACGAGGGCCACCTCCACTACTTCACCTACCGGTCACTGGAGCTCATGCTGACCGGCCGCTGCGGCTTCTCCCGGGTGGAACGCACGGGCTACTTCATCGGCCCGCGGCCCATCAACGCCCGTGTGGGGACCCGGCTGGCCCGCCGGTACCCGACCGTCTTCTCGGAGATCGCCTGCTTCGCCTACGCGTAGGAGACGTCGGACGGGCCCGCGCCGCCGTCCGGACGACCGCCCGGGCCGCCGCGGATGCCCTGCTCCGCCGAGCGGACGCGGCATCCGCGGCGGCCCGGGTCCTCACGCGGGCCTCACGGACGCCACGTAGTTGCTCACCCCGCGGAAGTGCTCGAGTTCCTCGGTGTACTCCCGCACGGGCAGCAGGACCCCGCCGGGGCAGATCCGCCACAGCCGGTAGCCGAGCGGGGAGAGCAGGTCCCAGAAGTCGCGGAAGAAGGTGCGGGAGTACACGTTGGCCGAGCCGAACTCGAAGGCGATGGACGTCACCTTCCCGTCCCGGAGGCTGCCGGCCGCTCCGCGCAGCGCCTGGAACTCCGCTCCTTCGATGTCGAGCTTCAGCAGGTCGATCCGCTCGACCCCCCAACGTTCCACCTCCCGGTCGATGGTGGTGACCGGCACCTTCTCCTGATGAGCCGTCATGTCGCCGAAGTAGGAGTCCCTGCGGCGGTGGACGGACGCCACGCCCGAGCCCGGAGTGTCGGCGAAGATCGTCGCGGAGCCCTCCTCGTCGCTCACCGCGGCGGGAATGACCACCTGGTTCGGGATCCTGGCCCCGGCCAGCGCCGACCGGCACGCGGGCTGCGGTTCGAACAGGAAGAAGCGGCCGTCCCGCGTGCCGAGGGCGGAGCGCAGCCCGGCCGACCACTGGCCGTAGTTCGCACCCACATCGAAGACCACGGGGGCCTCGACGCCCCGGAGGCAGCGCCGCGCGGCGTGGATTTCGCCACGCAGGTCCCAGCCGGTCCCGGCGCCCCTTCCCTGGAGGATCTCCAAGTAGATCTCGAGCAGACGGGTCCCCTGCCGCATCCGCCGGCTGCTCGCCAGCCGGCACAGCTGGGGCGCCGCGGCCTTGGCGGTCCGGCCGAGGAGGCCGGCTTCATGTACCTGCATGCGGATTCCTTTGGTCTCGTTCCATCGCCTGCAGCAGCCCGTCGCCGAAACGCGCCGCCATGCCCTCCGTCGTGTACGCCGCGACATCGCTCCGGCAGGCCGTACGGAGGGCGTCCAGCCGTGCGGGGTCGCGCAGCAGCGCGGTCACGGCGCCGGCGTAGGCCGTGGGGTCGTCCGGCGCGACCAGCGCGTTGCGGCCGTCGGCCAGGTACTCGAACTCAGGGGCGTGCCAGGGCCAGTCCGTGGTGACGACGGGCGTGCGCAGGGCGAAGGAGTCCACCGCGCAGAGTCCGACCCGGCCCGGCATCAGCATGACGTCGCCGACCGCCCCGAGCGGCCCGGCGCTCGCTCCGCCCCGCCGGCCCACCGCGACGACCGGGCTGCCGGGCCGGTTCGCTGCGGCCTCGACCAGGTGGCGGTCGGCGCCGTCGCCCGCCACCAGCAGCCGGAAGCCCGGGAGTTCGGCGGCGATGCGGTCGGCGCACTCCAACAGGAACGGGATCCGCTTGGGCGCGTCCAGCCCTCCGAGGTACAGGGCGGTGCGCCCCTCGGTCAGGCCGTACCGCTCGCGCAGCAGCGCCGCCTCGGCGAACTCCGCCGTCCCCGGCCGCACGGCCCGGGCGCGCGCGGCGACGAGCTCCGCGGTGTCGACGGAGTTGCGCACCACGGTGATCCGGTCGCGGGGGAAGCCCCGGGAGGCGACGTGCGCCGCTCCGCCCTCGGTGTAGGCGAAGAACCAGGATCCGAGCCGGGTCAGGGCGCCCTTGGCGACGGCTTCCACGCGGCTCGGCGGCTTGGTGTAGGTCCGGCCGTGCCCCCAGAACGCGACCCGGGGGGCGCACCGCAGGCGGCCCGTCGACCGGAGGAGCAGGGGGTACGCCTCCAGGTTGTGCAGCGCCTGCTCCAGGACGACGAGGTCGGCGGAGGCGGCCCGGCGCTGCACTCTGCGCCAGAGCAGGGACCGTCCTCCCGGCAGGGCGACGCGCCGGGTGTCGACCTGGGTCGCGCAGGCGCAGGACGCGGCGTCCCCGCGTTCGGCCTGGTGCGCGGGCGCGGGCCCGTGCAGCACTTCGAGTTCCACGCCCTCGGCGGCCAGCCGTGTCTGCAGCCGGTCGAAGAAGGACGTGCGGTAGCCCGCGACGTACGGCTGCACCACGACCACGCGGCGCCGGCCGCTTCCGGCGGTCACCACGACGGCTCCGCGACAGCGGCCGCCGGCCGGCTCGCGGCCCGCGCCAGGGCCTGGGCGTACACGGCCTCGATGCCGGCCGTCCAGGACCGTGCGCTGTACCGCTCGGCGTGCACCCGGCGGCAGTGCTCACGCAGCAGGGGGAAGCGCTCGCGTGCCGTCACGAGGGCGTGCGGCAGCTCGCCCGAGGCGCCGTAGACCGCCCCCGTACCGTCCCTGCGCACACTGTCCGCCGCCGCCGATCCGGCGAGGGCCAGCACGGGTACTCCTGCCGCCAGCGCCTCCTGACAGACCAGGGCCGTGGCGGACTCGGGGCAGACGCTGGGGAAGACCAGACCCGTGTAGCGGGGCAGCCGGGCGGCGATCTCCCGGCGCGAGAGCGTGCCGAGCAGCCTGACCCCGCCGGGGGCGGCTTCCCTGCAGGCCGGCTCCAGTGGTCCGGAGCCGATCAGGTCGAGGGGTTCGCCCTCCGGCCAGCTCCGGAGCAGGGGCAGAACGCCTTTCTCCTCGCTCAGCCGGCCCACGTACACCCATCGCGTGCCCGCGCCCGGGGCCGGCGCGGTCCAGTCCTCCGGGGCAGCCGGGCTCCCGGACGCGACGAAGTTGGGTACCAGGGCCAGCTTTTCCGGCGGCACCCCGAACCGCTGGTACAGGTCCCGGCTGCGCTCGGAGAGCGCCACCAGCCGCTGGGCGCGCCGCAGCAGGGGATGGGCCGCCGCCCCGCGCCGACCGGCCCAGGTGAGGGGGAGCGTCGCGCCGCGCCGGCCCCGGTAGCACCCGTGCCGCAGTCCGGTCCACCGGTCGCCGTCGGGGCACGCGGTGCAGGTCTTCCCGTCGCGGAAGAGCGTGGCGGCCGCGCACACCGGCCGGTAGTTGTGGAGCGTGGCGACCACGGCGCCGGGCCAGCGGTCCAGCCAGTCGGTGGCGAAGTTGGGGAACAGGTTGTGCACGTGCACCACGTCGGGGCCGAGCCGGCGGAGTTCGGCCAGCGGCGACCTGCCGCGGCCCGTGGCGACCCGGACCGCCGCACGCAGGGTGTAGCCGCGCTCGGTCTCCAGCGCGTCGGTGTGGGCGGCGACCAGGGTGACGTCGTGCCCGGCGGCGCGCAGCGCCTCCGCCTGGTCGAGCACGGCGGCGTTCTCCCCGCTCGGCCGGCGGGAGGAGTAGAAGCTGTGCACCAGCGCCACGCGGTGGGCCGACAGATTGCCCGGTGGACGGTCCGTCCGGGGACGGGGTGCCTCTTGTGCTGGCATGCGGTCTGCTGCTCTTTCCGGTCGCGGATGGGCGGTGGGCGGCGCGCGGTGGGCGGCGGGGCCGGCCGTCGGACGACGGCCGGCCCCGGCCCGGCACGTCAACGACGGTTCAGCACGGCCTCGTACAGCCGCTCGGCGAACTCGGCCTTCGAGGCCCAGGTGTGCTGCCTGGCCCACCGAGGCCCGGCCTCCGCCGTGCGGCGGCGGGCCTCCTCGTCGGCGAGCATTCCCGCCAGCGCGTCGGCGAGGCGCCTGGGCAGGTCCGCCGGGTCGCCCAGCGGCACGGGAGCCGCGCAGCCCGGCGCGGAGAAGTCCCCGACTCCCTGGTGGTCGAGATGCACCACGGGCAGCCCCCGGGCCCACGCCTCGAGGTTCTGCACGCCGAAGGAGTCGCGGAGGCTGGTGAAGAGCAGCACGTCCGCGTCGTCGTACGCGGCGAGGGTGTCCTTCCAGGGCAGCCGGCCCCGGAAGAACACGGACCCGGTGAGCCCCAGCCGGACGGTGAGCCGCTCCAGGTCCGCGCGGAGCGGGCCGTCCCCGAGCACCACGAAACGGGCGTCGGGAACGCGGGCCGAGAGGAGCGCGAACGCCCTCAGGGCCAGTTCCGGCGCCTTGATGGCGGTGAGCCTCCCGACCCAGAGCACGGTCGGCGGGCGGTCCGGCCGCTCCGGCCCCTCCCGCGCGGGCTCCCGCAGCAACTCGTCGGGCACACCGTCGCTGAGGACCATGCGGGGATCGGCGCGGCCCAGGCGGCGGGCCCGTCGCGCGGTGTCGCGATTGGTGGTGAGGACCAGGGCCGCCTCCCGGAGCGTCGCGCGGCACGTCGGACGCAGGCTCATGCCCCGCACCCACAGCAACTCCCGCACCATCTCCTGGAAGTACGCGGGTCCCAGCCAGCGGCGGTGGCTGCGCGGCGCGGTCTGCCCGCCGCCCACGGGGCCGAACACCAGCGGCGGTCCGAGCCGCCGCAGCGCGCTGCCGCCCACGAGCGAGCCGTACGACACGTGGTGCACCAGATCGGCGCAGCCGAGCCCGTGGCCGCGCGCGTGTTCCAGGGCGCGCCGCTGCCATCCGTCGTAGTGGACGAACTCCAGGGCCTGGCCGCGCAGGAAGCCCGGCAGCACGCGCACCCACCAGGGCCGGGGCGGGGTGGGGACGACGTGGGTCCTGATCCGCCGCCCCACCGGGCCGAGGGCCTCGATCCGCCTGCCGATGTGCTCCGTGTTGCCGCCGTGGGGACGGGTCAGCAGCTCGACCGTGTGTCCGCGCCGGGCCAGCGCCTCGGCCCAGGCCCAGCCCATGCCCGGCTCGGTGCCGCGGCTCGGGTCGCACGCGTACGACGCCAGGACGATGCGCAGCGCCCGCGCGGTGGGGGCGGGGGCGGGACGTCGTTCCGGTGGCGTACGTCCGGGGCCTGGCCGGTCGGGGCCGTCAACGCGCCCTCTCCCGTCTGCCGGTGAGTCCCGTCCCGACGTCCGAAGGCCGCGCCGGCGGGGCGGACGCCCGCGGAGCCTGCCGGAGGGCCGCCTGCCGGACGGCGGCCCCGACGAACCGGGCGTTGCCGAACAGATAGCGCCGCCACAGCCGGCGCGGCTCGCAGCCCAGCCGGAACAGCCACTCCAGTCCGCCCTGTTGCATCCAGGACGGCGCCTGCCGCTTGCTGCCCGCGATGAAGTCGAACGCGGCGCCCACCGCCATGGTCACCACCGGCAGCGCGGCGCTGAGCTCGGCGGCCCGGTGGTCCTGCAGCGGGGTGCCGAGACCCACCCAGACGATGTCGGCCCCGCATGCGCGGATGTCCTCCTCCTGATCCCGCAGCTCCTGGGCGGTCAGCGACCGGAACGGCGGGGAACAGGAACCGGCGAGCACGGCCCGGGGGAAGCGCCTCCGCAGTTCGCGCTGCAGCGCGGCCAGCACCTCGGGCGTGGAGCCCAGCAGGTAGTGGCGCAACCCCGTGCCCTGGCTCATGGAGAAGACGTCCAGCATCAGGTCGGGGCCGTAGACGCGCCCGCGCGGCAGCGCCGTGCCCCGGTGGAGGAGCTGGTTCGCCCAGACCACCGGCTGCCCGTCGGCGAGGTTGAGGAACGCCGAGCGGAGGGTCCTGAGCAGCGCCGGGTCCCGGTCGGCCAGGGCGAGGGTGTAGGCGTTGCACAGGTGCACGTCGCTCCCCGCGGGGGCGAAGGCGGCTGTGCCGGCCTGTGCCGACCGGTGCGCCTCGCGTGCCTCCCGGGTGTGCAGGGCGCGGTGCACCACCCGGCGGGCGGCGCCCTCACGGGTGTGCGCCGTGACGGGCACGCCCAGACACGAGACGACGGGTACGGAGGCTGTGCCGCTCGCCGTTTCGCCGACCGCCGTCATCGACGGGCCCTGCCGTTCACCACGGTGACGGGGTGCCGCCGGGGGGTGGTGCCGTCGAAGTCGATACGGCGGCGGAAGTCCCCGACGGTTTCGCGCAGGCCGTGCTCCACCGGGGTCGTAGGGCTCCAGTCCAGCAGTTCGCGAGCCAGCGTGATGCTCGGACGGCGTTTCTCGGGGTCGTCCTGCGGCCGGGGGACCAGCACGATCTCGGACGGGGACTCGGTGAGCTTGCTGATCCACTGGGCCAGTTCGAGCATCGTGATCTCGTGGGGGTTGCCGAGGTTGACCGGGCCGCCGTGGCTGCTCCCGATCATCCGCATCAGCCCGTCGACCAGGTCGTCCACGTAGCACAGCGACCTGGTCTGGCTGCCGTCCCCGGTGACCGTGATCGGCTCTCCCCGCAGGGCCTGGCGGATGAACGTGGGGATCGCCCGGCCGTCGTCCGGTCGCATCCTGGGCCCGAAGGTGTTGAAGATGCGCACGATCTTGGCGTCCACGCCGCGTTCCCTGCGGTACGTCATCGTCAGGGCCTCGCCGAAGCGCTTCGCCTCGTCGTACACCGCGCGCGGGCCCACCGGGTTGACGTGCCCCCAGTAGCTCTCCGGCTGCGGGTGCACCTGCGGGTCTCCGTACGACTCGGAGGTGGACGTCAGCAGGAAACGGGCGCCCTTCCCCGCGGCCAGGTCGAGGGCGTGCCACGTGCCGGCCGAGCCGACACGGAGTGTCTCCAGGGGCAGCCTCAGGTAGTCCGCCGGCGAGGCCGGTGAGGCCAGGTGGAGCACGGCGTCCACGGGCCCCGGCACGTCCAGGCCCTGCGTGATGTCCCGGTGTTGGAACTGGAAATGCCGGTTGCCTGTGAGGTGTTCGATGTTGTCGGGGCTGGAGGTCAGGAAGCTGTCGACGCAGACCACCTCGTGGTCCTGCTGAAGCAGCCGCTCACACAGATGCGAGCCGATGAATCCGGCCCCACCCGTCACTACCGCACGCATGCAGATCCTCTCGGCCGTCCCGCCCGGGCAGCTGGGCGGCGGCAAGCCGCAGTGTCACTGCCGAGACTCGGACTGAAGTCATGTTTCTATTCGTTTATCTGATATGGGTGTATTTGTCATTATCAGGGCGGTAACGCTCCTGTGTACGGCATGTTCCACCCGTCTGCCGCAGTCAGGAGAAGGGGTGCTACATGCCGGTGTCCACGGCCGAAACGGCTCACCGCCCACCGTCCCCGTACCGGCAGGCGCGCCGGGGGGGCAGGACGGCCAAGCGGGCCATCGATGTGCTGGGCGCCGCCGTCCTGCTCCTGCTGGTGGCACCGGTACTCCTCGCGGCGGCCATCGCGGTGAAGATCGACACCCCTGGCCCGCTGCTGTTCCGCCAGCGCCGTACCGGCTGGCGGGGCAAGGAGTTCGAGGTCCTCAAGCTCCGCACCATGGGAGTCGGAGCCGAGCGGTTGCGGGCAGCCATGTCCGCCCGCAACGAGGCGGACGGACACCTGTTCAAGATCCGTGAAGACCCCCGGGTGACCGCGGTCGGACGGTGGCTGCGCCGCTACTCCCTGGACGAGCTGCCGCAGCTGGTGAATGTGCTGAAGGGACAGATGTCCCTGGTCGGCCCCCGGCCGCTCCCGGTCGGGGACTCCGCGTTCACCGGAGAGGCCCGCCGCCGTCTCCTGGTCCGCCCGGGGCTCACCGGTCTGTGGCAGATCAGCGGCCGGTCCGACCTCGCCTGGGAGGACGCCCTGCGCCTGGATCTGGAGTACGTCGACGCCTGGTCGGTCAGGCTGGACCTGATGATCCTCCTCCGGACCCTGCCCGCCGTGCTGCGCGGTGACGGCGCCTACTGAGGGGTGCCCACCGAGTCGCAAGGCGACCGTCACATCCAGGCCGGGCACCGGCGAGGCCACCCAGCGCGGGCCGCCGGACCCGGCCAACGGGATCAGCGAAGGAAAGGGACACCGGATGCCCGAGTTCCGCTCTGGTACGCCGCACAGCCAGGCGCCCCCTCCCCGGGCCGGGTGGAGGCGCCGGGTACGCATGCCGCCTCGGCGGACGAACGACGGCCGACGCGCCGCCGGCCTCCCCTGGCCGCACGGACGCCGCGTCAAGGTGCTGGCGTACGCGACGGCCGGGCTGCTCCTGGCCGGTGCCGCCTGGATCGCGGTGACCGGTGTGCTCGCCGCCCAGGAACTCCTGGCCGCCCAGCGGAAGCTGGAAACGCTGCGCCCGCGGACGGCCGCGTCGCAGTCAGCGGCGGGCACACCCGCCGAGGCCGCCGCGTCGAAGACCCGGACCGCCGAAGCCGCGGTGCGCGGCGCCGCCGAGCATGCGGCACGGGCGCATCGCCTCACCACCGGCCCGGCCTGGTACCCGGCGGCTCAACTACCCGTGCTCGGCGCCCCGCTGCGTACCGTCCGCGGTATCGCGGAAGCCTCCGACCGGCTGGCCGGCGACGTGCTGTCCCCGCTGGCGCGCACCGCCGGCGAGGTCGGCGCCGGCCCGGGGGACGACGGCGGGCTGCTGAACCTCTCCGCCGTGCGCCGTGCGGCTCCTCTCCTCGATCACGCCTCGCGCAGCGCGGCACGGGTGCGGACCGAGGTCGACGCCCTCCCGCACCGCACATGGCTGCCGGCCGCCGACCGGGCGCGTACCCGGCTCGCCCGCCGGCTCGACCGGCTCCGTCCTCTCACCGGAGACGCCGCCGCGGCGGCCCGGGTGCTGCCGTCGATGCTCGGAGCGGACGGACCGCGACGGTACCTCGTGGTGTTCGAGAACACCGCCGAGGCACGCGGCACCGGCGGGCTGCCCGGAGCCTTCGCGGTGCTCAGGGCGGACCGGGGCCGGATGAGTTTCGAGCGCTTCGGGAACGACACCGAACTGGCCTCGGTCAAAGCGGATGTGGACCTGGGAGCCGAGTACGACGCGCTGTACGGCCCCAGCGCCCCGGCCGCGACCTGGGTCAACTCCAATGTCAGCCCGCACTTCCCCTATGCGGCACGGATCTGGGCCGCCGCATGGCACCGGCACAGCGGCCAGAGGGTGAACGGCGCGATCTCCCTGGATCCCAGTGTGGTGTCGGCACTTCTCGCCGCCTCCGGCCCCGTCCGGCTGCCCGACGGGAACACCGTCACCGCCGGTAACGTGGTGGACCTCACCGAGCGCGCCAGCTACGCGGTTCATCGGAACACCGCGCGGCGCAAGGCATTCTTCCTCGACGTCGCGCGTGCCGTGGCCACCCGGCTGCTCGACGCCGCGGAGGATCCGGCCCGCCGGCCCGCCCTCGTCGCGGCGCTGCACCGGCAACTGGCGGCGGGGCGGATCAAGGTGTGGAGTGCCCACCCCGCCGAGGAACGCGAACTCCTGGCGGGGTCGTTCGGCGGAGCGTTGCCCGACGGGTCCGTCCCGCTGGCCGGACTGGTGGTCAACAACGCGGCGGGCACGAAGCTGGACTACTACCTGGACCGCGAGCTCGTCTGGGCACCGGGACGGTGCGTCGACGGCCGGCGCGAGATCACCGTGACGGCCCGCCTGACCAACCGGGCACCGGAGTCGGGGCTCCCGCCGTATGTCACCCAACGGGTGGACGACCCGCTCCACGACACCCGGCCGGGCGACAATCGCCTGCTGGTCTCCTACTACGCGAGCGCGGGGGCGATGCTGTCCCGGGCCACGCTGGACGGCCGCCCGGCACTGGTGAACCACGCCACGGAGCGCGGCCACCCGGTCTTCACCCTCGATCTGGAACTGCCCGCGCGCAGCACGCGCACTCTCGTCCTCCACTTGCTGGAGCCGCCCACCGGCCGTGCTCCGGTCGTGCTGCGTCAGCCACTGGTGCGTCCCCTGCGGGCCACGGTGCGCCAGAACGGTCCGTGCGGAGCCTGATGCCCCACCGAGCAAGAGAGCACTGACGCCATGTCGGACGTTTTTCTCCCCGTTCCGGCCGAGGGCGCCTCGCCTCCGCCGTTGTTCCGCGTACTCGTCGTGTGCACCGCCAATCTGTACCGCTCGCCGCTCGCCGAGTGCCTGCTGAGGGAACGGCTGGCCGCGGCTCGGGAGGTGATCCGTGTGAGCAGCGCGGGAACACACGCCGTGCCGGGCGGGCCGATGGCGGCCGAGGCCGCCTCCGTCCTCGCCGGCTGGGGTGGGGATCCGTCGGGCACCGTCTCCCGCCGGCTCACCGCCGAGCTGGTCGAGAGAGCGGATCTGGTGCTGGGTGCCGCGGCGGAACATCGTGAGGCGGCCGTGGGACTGTCCCCCGTACGGGCGTTGTCCCGTGCGTTCACGCTGCGCGAATTCGCCCGGCTGCTGCGGGCCGAGGACGCGGCGGACGCGACGGCTCCCTTCGCCCGGCTCACCTCGCTGGTCCGGGGCGCGGCCGGCCGGCGTGGAACCGAACGGGTACAGGGGGGCGATGACGACGTGGCCGACCCCCTGGGTGCGGACGTTCGGAGCGCACGGCAGTGCGCGATGCGCATCGAGGAGTCGGTGAACACGATCGCCGCGGCCATGCGAGCCGGCTGTTCCCCCGCCATCAGCTCTCAGCAGCGCGGCCGACGGCACCCGTCCGCCCGGTGACGGACCTTCCGTCACCGGGCGGACGTGGCGCCGGGCCGTGCGGGGCACTGCCGTGGAGGCCGCGGAGTGGGGTGAGGCGAAGGGCGGTCAGTGCTTCCGGAGCCGACGGGCGAGGAGGATCCCGCCACCGCCCAGGGCCGCCAGGCCCGCGGCCCCGCCCATCAGGAGAGGCGTTTTGTCGTCACCGGTGTCGGCCAGGTTCCGCTGTCCGGCGGGGAGCGCGGCGGCACGGGCCTGCTGCTTCGGTACCGCCTTGGCCGTGCAGGGATCGTCCCCGGGGCGCTTGAGCACGGTGATCCCGGCCTCAAGGACCCGTGCCGGGTTCCACGCCCGCAGCCGGAAGACGTGATTACCCGGCGTCGTGCACCGGGGGATACGCACCGATCCCCAGACCGCGCCGAGCCTGTTGGCCCTGAAGTACCCCAGCCTGGTCTGTTCCGGAAGCAGTTCGGCCACGACCGCCTGTTCGGAAGCGAACCCCCTCCCGATGAAAGCGATCTTGCTCCCCTGGTACACGGCCGTGGAACTGAGGGTGAGGCCCGGGGACGGTGGTGGGTATTGGGCGTGGGCGGGTTGGGCGCCCAGGACCGGCACGGCGGCGAAAGCAGCGGAAGCCGCCACGGCCGCCACAGCGGTACGCCACTTCGATGGCGCATTCATCTCGTTCACTCTCCTCAGGTGGCATCCGACCAATAGGACGTAAGGGTCAATAAAGACATGTTCATATATAACGCCAGATAGGCTTGACTAACACCTTGCACTTGGGTAGTCGCCAGATGGCTTACGCGAATGGCCCGACCGGCCCCGCTCGGCTCAACGGCGACAGAGCCGCCACCCTGCACCCTTTGCGCAGATTTCACGGATATGCTCGCTCCACCTCTCAAGTTCCGTTTTGTCGATCTTGTGCACATCTGGGGATGGGTATCGTGGATCTGTCCGACTACCTCCGGTTCCTCGTCAGGCGCTGGCGCGCCATCGCCGCTCTGGGGCTGCTGGGAACGGTGATCGGTGCGTTCGTCACCTACGCCGCCACTCCTCAGTACCGGGCCACCTCAACGCTCTTCGTGTCTCTTCAGGACTGGGACGACACGGTCAAGCTCAACCAGGGCAACAGCTTCGCCCAGGCCCGCGTCCGTTCCTACGCGGAAGTGGTCTCCAGCCCCCGGGTGACCAAGCCCGTGACACAGGCGCTTCACCTGGACCTGACGCCCTCCCAGCTCGCTCGGAGAATCACCACGGAGGTGCCGCTCGACACGGTGCTTCTCAAGATCACCGTCCTGGACACGCAACCGTCCCGGGCGGCCCGGATCAGCAATGCCGTCGCCCACCGCTTCGCCGAGGTCATCACCGACATCGAACGACCGGTGGGCGCCCGGAGCTCACCCGTCCGGCTGAGCGTCACCGAGCCCGCCACCAGGCCGTCGTCGCCGGCCTCGCCCACGCCCGTGCTCAACGTGGCCCTCGGGCTCGTGGCCGGGCTGACCCTCGGTACCGGACTGGCGTTCGCACGGGAGTCGCTGGACACCTCGGTCCGCAGCCGCAACGACATGACCCGGTGCCTCGCCGCGGCCGGTGGACCGGCCGTACTCGGCAGCGTCGTCTACGACCAGCGCGTATCCCGGCACCCGGTGGCGACGGACGATGACGTGTTCAGCCGGCGGGCGGAGGACTTCAGACGGCTGCGCACCAGCCTCCGGTTCGTGGACATCGACAGGCCCCCCAAGGTCATCGCGGTCACCAGCGCGGTGCCCGGCGAGGGGAAGACGAGCGTCTCGATCAACCTGGCCGCCGCGCTCGCCGAGTTCGGGTCCTCCGTCTGTCTCGTCGACGCGGATCTGCGGCGCCCCAACGTCGCTCGGACACTTCGCCTGGTGGAGGGCGCCGGACTGACCACCGTGATGATCGGTCAGGCGAGTGCCGAGGAGGTATTGCAGTCGGCGGGCTCCTTCACGGTGCTGGCCAGTGGGGTGCTGCCACCGAACCCGGCGGAGATGCTGGGCGCGGGGCAGTTCCGCACCGTGGTGCGTTCGCTGGCCGACAAGTTCGACCACGTCGTGATCGACACCGCGCCGGTGCTCCCGGTGGCGGACACTCCGGCCATGGCCTCGTCGGTGGACGGCTACCTGCTGGTGGCCCGGTTCGGGAAGAGCACCACGGGCCAGATCACCGAGGCCGTGCGGGCCTTGCAGGAGGTCGGCACGACGGTGCTGGGCGGCATCCTCAACATGTCCCCGGCGAAGGGCGACACCGAGCAGTACGGCTACGGCTACACGTACAAGCCGAAGAGCCAGGGACGCCGAGCCCGGCTCCGGCGCCGCGGCAGGCCCGCGCCGATGGACGCCTTCCCCGCGCCGGCGGCACCGGCCGTGCACGGCTCCCCGCCCCTGCGCGGCGACAGCTCCGGGGACGGCTCCCCGGACCCGGCGGAGAACCGCTCCGCTCCGTCGGCCGCGAACGAGAGCGGAGACCGTCACTGACCGGAGAGGGCGGCACGCGGGCGTGGTGCCGTGGACCGGGTCGTCGTCCGCGCCCGGGATCCGGCGCGGCGCACGGTGGCTCCCGGCCGGCGTGCCGGTCTCAGCCCTTGCGTGCACTCCTGGCGTACCCGGCCGTCGCCGCCGTGGCTGTGGCCGGAGCCGTGCTCGTCCCCTCCTGTGGAACGGACGGGGGCTCACCGCTCCGGCCGGAGGCCGCGGCCCCGCCCGCCGCCGATCGCGTCGATCAACTGCGGGCCGAGGTCCTCGACGTCATGCCGCATGATCCCAGGGCCTACACCCAGGGCCTCGAGATGGTGGGCGGCACCCTCTACGAGTCGACCGGCATGGCCGGGGAGTCGTCGGTCCGTCTGGGCCCGCCCGGCCGGCCTCCCACCGTGCGCGCCGACCTGCCGGAACCGCTGTTCGGGGAGGGCATCACCGTCCTCGGGCCGACGCTGTGGCAGTTGACCTGGCTCGACCACATCGCGATCGAACGCGACGCCAGGACACTGGCGGAGCTGCGCCGGGTCCCGTACGCGCAGGAGGGCTGGGGTGTGTGCCACCAGCCCGGGCGCGGCCGGCTGGTCACCAGTGACGGTTCCTCCCGGCTCACCTTCCGGAACCCGCGGACGCTGGCCCCGACGGGTGAGGTCGCCGTCACCCTCCACGGCCGCCCCGTGCCCCAGCTCAACGAGCTGGAGTGCGTGGGCGACAGCGTGTACGCCAATGTCTGGCCCTCCAGCCGGATCGTGCGCGTCAACGCCGGCACCGGCAGGGTGACCGCGGAGATCGACGCGTCGGGGCTGCCGGTCCCGGGGAAGCAGCGGCACGCCGCCGTCCTGAACGGCATCGCCGCCGTCCCCGGCACCGATGAGTTCCTGCTCACCGGCAAATGGTGGCCCAGGATGTACCGGGTGGCCCTCGTCGCCAGATGACCCGGCGCACGGTTCCGCGGCTGCATCGCGCAGCCAGTCGCGGACCACGGTGTGGCCCTTGGGCTCCGATGCCGCGAAGCGCTCGTCCGGACCCGCCAGTCCTTCCGGGCCGGTCCGGTCCACGGCACGGCTGACCAGTCGGCGGCGCCCGTGCCCTGAGACCGTTCGGCTCCGGCAGACGTTCACAAGAACCGCCCCCGGCCTGCGCACGTCTGGATCTACGGTGCCATCAGTCACCTGCGACGGGGGAGAGTTCGTGGAGCAGACGAGAACAGCGCTCGCCGAGCGCATCGCCGAGCGGCGGAGGGGTGTGGGTGACCCTCGGGCGCTGGTCGGTGAGATGCGGCGTTCGGTGCTTCTGGTGCCGGTGGCCGGTGGGGGCCTGTGGTCGGCGCGGTCGGGCGGGGTGCGGTGGATCTGCGGGTTCACCGACGAGGCGGCGCTGGCCCGGTTCGCCCTGCGTCACGGATCCGGTGACCGGCCCATGGACTACGCGGCGTTGCTGGGCGCCCGGATCGTCGACGAGGTCGTGCCGTCCCTGGACGAGCCCGCCGGTCTGGCCGTCGACATCGCGACCGAGGACGGGTCGATGTTCTTCCCGCCGGTCGCCGGCATCGTTCCGGACGGTGTCGCCATCGACGCCGTCGACACCGTCGGGGCACAGGAGGGGCGGGGCCATGGGCGGTGACGGGAGCGATCTGCAGTTCGACAAGGCGGCGGTCGCGAAGTTCACGCGGGGCGTGGGCGCGACCATCGACGGGCTCGGTGATCTCGGCGGCGCCACCGGTTCGGTGATGGGCAAGGGTTTCTCGGCACTGTCGATGACGGGGATGGAGGCCGGGCACCACGGCCTCTCCGTCGACTTCGAGGACTTCTGCGAGCGCTGGGCGTGGGGTGTGCGCGCCCTGGTGAACGATGCCAGCGCGATCGCGAACCGCCTCGGCCTGGCGGCGGGCACCCAGTGGGAGCACGACCAGTACGTCGAGGGCGCGTTGAAGGTGGGCGTCAACTCGGTGATGGGCGGCAATCCGCACGCCACCGAGGAGGAGATCGCCCAGCAGGACTGGGGTGAGACGTTCACTCCCGATTACCTGGATCCGGACTGGAGCGCCGAGTCCTGGGAGCGGGCCGGTCAGGACATGGAACAGACCTGGAAGGACACCGGCCGCACCGTCCTCACCGAGGGCCAGGGCGGCCGGCAGTCCGAGATGCTCAACGAACGGCTCGGCATCTCGGACGACCAGTGGAACCAGGCGCTGGACGACACCTTCGGCCCGTCGCCGGAGGAACGCGCCCAGCAGGGGCAGCAGGGGCAGCAGCAGGGTGAGTCCGGGGGGAACTGACCATGGGTTTCGGCGACTTCATCAAGGACATCACGCCCGACTCGGTGGAGGACGCGGTCGAGGACGGTGTCGAGTGGGCCGGCAACCGGGTCGAGGACGCCGGGAACTGGACCGCGGACCGGCTCGACGACGTCGGCTGGGAGTCCGGTGCGGACTGGGTGCGCGAGCAGTCCCGTTCGGTCGCCAACCGGATGGGTGCCGAGGTCGACGAGATGGACCTCGGGCAGACCGAGGACAAGACGAAGCTGGTCCACGGCAGTGCGGAGAAGATCCGTTCCACCGCGGAGAAGCTGCGCGGCTTCCAGACGGCGTTCGACGACGCCGGCGGCGGTCTGAAGGGCCTGGACTCCTCGCAGTTGAAGGGCGAGGCGGCCGAGGCTCTGCGCAAGGCGGTGAGCACGCAGCCGCCGAAGTGGTTCACCGGCGCGGACGCGTGCGAGAAGGCGGCCTCCGCCCTGTCGGCGTTCGCCGGCACCGTCACCTGGGCGCAGGGACAGGCGCAGACGGCGATCGACAAGTGGAAGGAGGGCGTCAAAGCGTCCGAGGACGCCGCCGACGCCCACCGCAAGAAGGTCGACTCCTACAACAAGGCCGTCGACCGCTACAACGCCCAGCCCGCCGACCAGCGCGACCCCTCCACGCTCCCGCCCTGCCCGGCGCCGACGTTCGCCGATCCGGGCAAGAAGCTGATGCAGGAGGCGCAGGACATCCTCGCCGAGGCCCGCAAGCAGCGGAACACCGCCGCGGAGACCGCCCGCAGCGCGGTCCGCGCCGCCCGCGACAAGGCCCCCGCCAAGCCGTCGTACGCCGACCAGTTGGGCGACGGCCTCCAGGAACTGCAGATCATGGGCGACCATGTCGGCGGCGGGCTGATCAAGGGCACGGCAGGACTCCTCAACTTCGCGCGCGGCATCAATCCGCTGGACCCGTACAACCTCACCCACCCGGCCGAGTACGCCACGAACCTCAACAACCTGGCCGCGGGTCTGGTGGTCGCCGCCAACGACCCGGTCGGTACCGGGACCCAGATGGTCAAGGAGTTCATGAAGGACCCGTCCGAGGGTCTCGGCCGGCTGGCTCCCGACGTTTTGCTGACCGTCGCCACGGGTGGCGGTGGCGCCGCGGTGAAGGGCGTGCGGGTCGCCGGGGAGGCGGCCGACGCCGCACGGGCGCGCAAGCTGATCGACGACGACCCGGACGGCACCCACAACACCCCGGACGGCGACCGCGACCAGGGCGGCGACCCGGTGGACCTGGCCACGGGCCGGATGTACCTGCCCCAGACCGACGTCGAACTGCCCGGCATCCTGCCGCTGGTCTTCACCCGCCGCACCGAGTCCGGCTGCGCGGTCGGCCGCTTCCTGGGTCCCGCCTGGACGTCCACCGTCGACGAGCGTCTGCAGATCGACGCCATCGGCGTCGTGCATGTCACCGCCGAGGGGCTGCTGGTTCCGTATCCGCATCCGGTCCCCGGCGCGTCCACCACGCCGGAGTCGGGGCGGTCGCGCACCCTGCTGGCCCGCGACACGGACGGCGACTACACGGTCGCCGACCCCGACAGCGGCCTGACGTTCCACTTCACCGCTCCGGCCGGCAGCGAACCGGGGGGCGACGGCGTCGCCTGGCTCACATCCATCACCGAACGCAACGGCCACACGATCACCATCGACCGCGCCGAGGACGGCCTGCCGCTGGCCCTGGCCCACTCGGCGGGCCACGAGGTGAAGCTGTCCGTCACCGACGGCCTGGTCACCTCCCTGTCCCTGGCCGGCGCGGGCGAGAACGGCGCGGACCTGCCCCTGATGCGCTACGGCTACGAGGACGGCAACCTCACCGCCGTCACCAAGCCCTCCGGGGCCACCACCACCTTCCTCTACGACGACCGCCGCCGCGTCATCGCCTGGATCGACTCCAACAACAGCCGCTACGACTACGTCTACGACGACCGCGACCGCGTCATCGCCGAAGGCGGCGAAGCCGGCCACGTCCAGATCACCCTCGCCTACACCGGACCCGACCCCGGGACGGGCCACCGCACCACCACGCTCACCACCGCCGACGGGCACGCGACCCGCCACCTGTTCGGCCCCGGCTGCCGTCTCCTGGCCGTCACCGATCCGCTCGGCCACACCACCCGGTTCACCTACGACCCGCGCGGCAACCTTCTGACCCGCACCGACCCGCTGGGCCTCACCGCCGCGTTTTCCTACGACGAGGACGGCCGGGTCGTCTCCGCCACCCGCCCCGACGGCAGCGAACTGCGCACGGTGCGCGGCCCGTTCGGCCTGCCGGTGGAGGTCGTCGGGCCGGACGGCACCCGTATGGTCCATGCGTTCGACGAGCGGGGAAACCGCACGGCGGTCACCGACCAGGCCGGTGCCACCACCCACTACACCTACGACCACGCGGGCCGGCTCACCTCGGTCACCGATGCCCTCGGGGCCACGACGCGCGTGGTGTGCGACGCGGCGGGGCTGCCCGTGGAGGTGACCGATCCCGGCGGCGCGGTCACCCGCACGGAGCGGGACGGCCTCGGCAGGCCGGTCCGTGTCACCGACCCGGCGGGCGGCGTCACCCGCCTGGAGTGGCACGCCGACGGGCAGCTCGCCCGGCGCACCGGCCCGGACGGCGCCACGGAGTCATGGACCTACGACGGCGAGGGCAACTGCCTCACCCACACCGACGCGTCCGGTGGCGTCTCCCGCTTCGAGTACACGCACTTCGACCTGCCGGCCGCCCGCACGCGGCCCGACGGCGCCCGCTACGAGTTCGAGCACGACGCCGAACTGCGCCTCACCCGCGTCACCAACCCGCAAGGGCTGACCTGGAATTACGAGTACGACCCCGCGGGCGAAGTCGTCTCCGAGACCGACTTCGACGGCCGCACCCTCACCTACCGGACGGACGCCGCGGGCCGGCTCGCCGAGCGCGTCGACGCGCTCGGCGGGACCATCTCGTTCGAGCGCGACCGGCTCGGCCAGGTGGTCCGCAAGGACGTCGACGGCCGGGTGACGACCTACGCCTACGACCGGGCCGGGCGCCTGGTGGAGGCCGTCGGACCGGACAGTGAACTGCGCTACCAGTACGACCGCCGCGGACTCACCAAGGCGGAACTGGTCGACGGCCGGCCCATCCTGTACGCCTACGACGTCCTCGGCCGCCGTACGCGCCGCACGACACCCACCGGTCACGTCACGTCTTACGCCTACGGCGCCGACGGCCTGCCCCACCGCCTGACCAGCGGAGGGCACCGGATCGACTTCACGCACGACGCGGCCGGCCGGGAACTCGCCCGGGTCTTCGGCGACGCGATCACCATGACGTCGGCCCGGGACGCGGCCGGACGGCTCTCGACGCAGCACATCACCGCCGGAGGGCGCGACGTCAGCAGCCGCGCCTACACCTACCGCGCCGACGGCCAGCTGGTCTCCGTCACGGACCCGCTGTCGGGCACCCGCGCCTTCGATCTCGACCGTGCGGGCCGGGTCACCGCCGTCCACGCCCGGGGCTGGACGGAGCGCTACGCCTACGACGACGCCGGCAACCAGACCTCGGCGTCCTGGCCGTCCCGCCACCCCGGCAGCGAGGCAACCGGACCGCGCGCCTACACCGGCACCACCCTCACCCGCGCCGGAGACGTCCGCTTCGAGTACGACGCCCTCGGCCGGGTCACCCTGCGCCAGAAGACCCGCCTCTCCCGCAAGCCGGACACCTGGCGCTACGCGTGGGACACGGAGAACCGCCTCACCTCGGTGACCACCCCTGACGGGACCCGGTGGAGGTACCGCTACGACCCGCTCGGCCGCCGCACCGCGAAACAGCGCCTGGCGGCCGACGGCGAGACCGTGCTGGAGGAGACCCGGTTCACCTGGGACGGCCTGACCCTGTGCGAACAGACCAGCCACCGGCCGGACGACCCGACCGTGGTCGCCCTCACCTGGGACCACCGGGACGTCGTCCCCCTGGCGCAGACCGAGCGCATCCTCACGGCCGGCGCCCGCCAGGAGGAGATCGACCGCCGGTTCTTCGCCATCGCCACGGACCTCATCGGCACACCGACCGAACTCATCGACGAGACGGGCGACATCGCCTGGCGCACCCGGAGCACGCTCTGGGGCACCACGGCCTGGCCCCGGAACAGCAGCGCCTACACCCCGCTGCGCTTCCCGGGCCAGTACTACGACCCCGAGACCGGCCTCCACTACAACTACTTCCGCCACTACGACCCGGAAACCGGCCGCTACACCTCCCCCGACCCCCTCGGCCTGGCCCCCGCGCCGAATCCCGTCGGCTACGTGGACAACCCGCTCATCGGGTGCGACCCGCTGGGCCTCATGCCCAAGTACACGAAGGAGGAGCGGGCCCAGAAGCGGATCAACAAGATCGTGGACGACATCGTCGAGAAAGCACAGGACGACGGGTTCAAGAAGCGCCACGACTACCACGGGGACACCCGGCACGCCTTCAGCGACGAACGGGTCGTCGAAATCCTCAAGAACCCGGACGCCGTGTACCACTCGACAGGCACAGCCGGGACGTTCACCTTCAGACAGGGTGACGACATCGTGGTGATCGACGGCCCCGGCAACACCCAGGGTCAGGCCATCACGGCGTACGGACCGTCGGGCATCAAGGGCGAGTCCGGGGCCACGGCGCTCGGCGGTAAACCCACGGACCCCGGCGCCCCGGTGACGCACGAGGACATCGTGAACGGCAGGATTCCCGCCAAGGACGGCCGCTTCCAGCCTCCGGCAGTACAGATCAGATGAGGTAGTGATGACGACGAAACTGAAGTTCGACGGCGGCTGGTCCGCGACGGTGACAGGCGAACCGCTCGACCTCGTGCCCCGTCTCCTCGGTACCTTCCTGATCGTTTCCCCTTATGCGGACAGGGTGGAACGGGAGAAATTCCTCGCGGTCACGTTCGGCAGCCAGGACTGGCTGTGGGATCTTCCTGACGTTTTCCGTTTCGCCCCGAGCGGCCGACGGCTGGTCGGGGCTGAATTCCGGATTCCGGAAGAGTCCGCCTCAGCCGAGGATTCGGCCCGCCTTCCCGTCACGCCCGAAGTACGCCCGGGCGGGCTCCGCGCGGACGAGGTCAAGGACTTCCGGCACGAAATGTGCACAGTGCTGTGCCGGGCTCCCGGCGATGCCGTGCTGACCTGCCTGCGCGATCTCGACGTCCTCGACGAGCCGCTGGAGGCCCGCATCGGCATCGCGCCCGACGTGGCGCTCCTCGTCCAGCACGGCACCGTCGTCGGCTGGAGCCTCACCGATCCCGCGCGCTACCTGACCACCGCCTACGCCGACCCCGACCCCGACCCGCCCTCCCCGCCACCCGTCGCCTGCTCACCGAGTGCCTGAACCTGGTCACCACGCCACTGGTCGACGACCTGGTCGACGGCGAACCGGCCGCCCTGGCCCGCCTCCGGGCCGCCGACGAAGCCCTGCGCAACCAACCAGAGGACCGGCACCGGGCCGACGCCCTGCGCGAGCTCATCGCCACCATGGTCGACGACTACGGAAACTGGTGACCGAGTTCGATGCCGGGCGTTTCCGTGCCGTGAAGACGTCCGGGACGAGGCGGCACTCGCCATGAGACTCACCCTCGACGGCGACTGGAACGCGACGGTGACAGGCGATCCCCTGCGCATCACCCCGCGCTTCGACTTCCCGGGCCAATGTGTACACATCGCGGAGTACGCGAACGTGGAGGAATGGCAGCGGTTCCTCACGGACACCTTCGGCAGCCACGCGTGGCTGTGGGACGATCCCGACGAGCTCCGGTTCGCCCCGGACACCCGCGAACTGGCCGGCGCCGGGTTCCGGCTGCCCTATGAGTCCCCTACCGCCGAGGACCGCGCCCGCGTTCCCGCCACACCCCCCGTCCATCCGGGCGGCCTTCGCGCGGACGAGGCCCGGGACTTCCGCCTGGAAGTGGCCACGGATCTCTGCCGCGCGCCCGGGGACACCGTGCTGACCTGTCTGAGTGACCTCGACGTCCTGGCCGAGCCGCTGGATGCCCGCGTCGGCATCGCCCCCGACGTAGCTCTCCTCGTCCAACACGGCACCGTCGTCGGCTGGAGCCTGACCGACCCGGCCCGGTACCTGACCACGGGGTTCGCTACCCCGACCCCAACCCGCCCTCTCCCACCACCCGTCGGCTGCTCACCGCCTGCCTGGACCTGACCACCACGCCGCTGCTCTACGAGGTGAGGGACCGGAACCCGGCCGCCCTGGCCCGCCTCCGGGCAGCCCACGAGGCCCTGCGCAACCAGCACGAGGACCGGCACCGGGCCAACGCCCTGCTTGCGCTCATCAGCAACCTGGTCGAGGACTACGCCGACCGGCCGACCGGGCAGAAACCGTGAACCACCGGCCTGCCCCAGCAACCGTCCTGCCGTCGGCCCCCGGAAAGTCCGGACGCCGATACCGTCGACGACGGCCGCTGCACTCCTGTGATGATCCGGGACTTCCACGTCGCGCCGTTGTGGTGAGTCAGCGGCGGCCCCCTGCGCCGTGAACGCAGGCTCGCCGAAGGTCGAGGAGTCCAGTGAAAGACGGGCAGCCATGCGCTGCATCGAAGCGCCCCGCGGCCCTCCCATCAGCACCCACGAAGATCTACCAACGGAACCGTGGTGCTGCAGTTCGAGAGACATCATCTCGACGATGCTCCCGCCGAGCGGATGGGACGCGTCGGCATCACGCTGCGGGCAGCGGTCGGCCTCTGACCGATGCCGGTCAGCGGGAGCGTTCCGCCAGGGTCAGCAGGAGGTGAGCCGATTCCGGGCGGAGGAAGGCGGAGTGGGCACCCGAGGGGTGGAGGCGGGTGCGGCGGCTGCCGCGGTAGAGCCAGTCGGCGTCGATGTTGACCAAGCGGTGGTCCAGGACTTGCTGCGGATAATTGGTGTCCGTGGGCAGCAGCCGGGTCGAGAACTGGGGAATCGGGGCCGCCCCCGCCCCGGAGTGGCCGATGCCGGGCGCCTTCTCGGCGCGCAGGTGCCAGAAGCCGGTGGCACGGTCCCAGCGGGAGTAGGTCAAGGCAATCGGGCCGCGGAGGGGCGCGCCAGGGCGCGTGGCCGTCGGGAACAGCGTGTCGAATTGGCGGAGAAACGCGTCGCGCGGGGCTGCCATCTGGAAGATCAGCATGCTGTCGACGGTGAAGGGGCGACGAGGGTCGTACGGCGTGCTCCAGCCAAGCACCGGAGGTCGCTCGGCCGCCCGCTGCACCGCCTCGCACAGGAAACGGCCGCCGAAGGAGTGGCCCATCAGATGCAGGTACTGGCCGGCCCGGTTGGCCAGCACCGCGGGGCCCGAAGGGTCGGCCCGTTCGGCGTCCAGGTAGCCCAGCAAGTGCCCGATGACGTAGGGGGCATGCCCCTGTCCCTCGGCGCTCATGGCATGTGCCCGGTCTTTGATCCTCTCGTAGCCCTTCATCCCGGGCAGGCTGGAAGACGGCCATCGGACCACAACGCACCAGGGGCGGTAGCCAGACAACAAAGCCGGGTAGCGGTCCGGGGCCGAAGCGTACAGTTCGACGGCCTGCTCCAGCAGCTGTACGGCGGTGCGGGTCGCCCGGGCCGGTGGAGTCCGCCAACCGTGAACGTACACATGGATGTCGGTGACCCGGTCGGGGACGCGCAGTCGGCGGGCCAACTGCTCGGCGACCCGGTCGACCGGCACGGGGGTATCACTGCCGGGCAGCGTCAGGCGGCCCTGTTCGTTGAGATCGATCTCTGCCGGTGGCGCGAGTCCCGGCGGCTTCCGCCGCCTTCGGGGTGTGCTCATGAGACGAGGTCCAGACGGGTGTTGATGCCGCTGTTCAGCGCGTAGACGAGGGCAAGCGGGTTGTGGAACTCCCGTGCGAAGCGCCGCACCAGCCACTGGCCTATCGCACCGGCCGTGTGCGCGCCGGTCAGATAGCGATCGAGGAAGGCGTACGCGTACTCCGCCGCGAAGTCCTCCGGAATCTCGATCTGCGGTGCAAGGACACCCTCGGCGCCCTGGTCGATGAGTTCCTGTCCGAGATGCTTCAGCCTCCCCGGGGCCGCTGCCTTCGCCGAGTGACAGGCATTCAGCAGGACGAAGGGCTTGAAGCGGGACTGCGGGCTACGGATGTAGCGGCGCCGTTTGCGCTTCACCACAGGACCGTCGATGTCCTCAGAGTCGGAGAGCCGGACAGCCAGGACCTGGCCGGAGGCGCCGGTGCTCACGAAACGACCGTGGCACCAGAAGTACATGAGGTCCTCCTGCAGCACGGAACATGAAAGAGCTTCCAGGAGCTCGCTGCCGCGGGTGCGGACGGTCAGCAGCGAACGCTCCTCCAACAGCTTCTGCACCTCGTGCGACCGGTTCACGTGATCGAGGAACGTGTCCTTGTTGAGACTGGCGGTGGCTCGCTCGCGCCGGCCGAGCGGGGCATGGTCCCAGGGGTAGCCGGTACGGGCCTGTTCGACCTGGTGCCGGTAGCCCAGAAACGCCTCCCAGGGACTGTCGCACTCCGCCGGGTCCACCGCGAGCATGGGCCAGGGCAGCTGCCACTCGGAGTCGAAACTGACCCGCAGCTGCCGACCGCCGGCGAGGGTGTCCAGCAGGAACTCGCGGAAACGGCCGAGGTCGTAGCCCGTCCCGTCGAGCACGACTTGGAGCAGTTCGAAGCCTTCGTCGGCCAGCTGCGTCACCAACGGGTCAGTCAGCTGCCGCAGTTCGCTCAGGTCGACGGACTCGGCCAAGGGGTGGCCGCCCACTTGCTGTCCGTCCCCAAAACCTGTGCCGATACGGCCAACCACCTGGTCGCGCCAAATCGCCAGCAGCCGGTTCGCGCGATCCAGCAGCTCCTCGGCCGGTACCTCCAGAAGGGCCTCGTGCCACTCCGCGGTGTCGGACGCCGACAGGCCTCTGGGGATGGCCAGCATCCTGAGGCCCGTGCCGCTCCGGTACAGCCTCACGCGCAGCTCGGCGGAGAAATGCTCTCGCTGGTGTGGTATCCCCGTGAAACCGTGGGAGGGGTCCTGGAGCACTTCCACGGCGGGATCCTGCGTCATCCGGGTCAGTCCTCCCCAGAACTGTGTTGTGCGTCCTCGTTCCGGGTGGAGCCCGAGATGGGGACGGTCGTCCGCAGGTCCTGCAACACCAGTCCGGACACGTGGTCGTACAGCGTGAAACGGATGTCGTGGTCCCCCGGCTCGTGCGCGGTCAGCACGAAGCGCGCCGGATCACCTTCGGGGTCGTACTGTGCCAAGGCCGGTTCCACCGAGGCGTCCGTCTGCCAGGACGGGACAATCATCATCGTGGCCGGCGTGGGCGCCGTACTCCCGCCCTCGCGGACCAGGCTGATCTCGACAGGTGTCGGGCTGCCCTCGGCAGGCTCGCCGTCCACAGGCAGCGACACCCGGACCCGCCACGCCGGGCGCGCGCTGCGCAGCCGCCAACGCAGCTCCTCCGTGTCGGGGTGGCCGGGCCCGAAGACCCGTTCCCAGCGGTCCATCAACTCCGCGTGGGGCGGAGCTGAGTCGGGTTCGCCGGCATCGAGGGACGCGAGGGCGAGCGTGGCGAGACTCTCCAGCGTGAGGGGGTGGTCCGGGCCGAACACGTGGGAGCGGCCGGCATGTACGGCCTTCAGCAGCGCTATTGCCGCCGCCTGATCACCCGCATGCGCGAGGGTGTCGGCCAGCTGGACGGCGAGTGTGGGACGCAACGCCTCGTATTCCCGGGCGAAGATCTCGACAACCGTGCCCAGGCGTATGCGTTCGTCGGAGTCCTCGGACGCCATGCGGTCACCGCTCGCTCCGCAGGCTTTGAGATGGGCCCGGGCGATGGCCTCGGCCGTTCCGGGCAGTTCCAAGTGGCCTGCCACCAGCCGGGCCCAGGAACGCAGCAGCTCACCGAAGACTTCCAGGGCCTCCTCCGGCCGACCCGCCTGGGACAGCGTGTGCGCCAGGACCGGGAGGTGCTCCAATGTCTGCCGGTGACGGGCGCCGTACAACCGTGTGCAGTCGTCGATCAGGTCGCGGGCCATCAGCACCGCTCGCTCCGCGGTGCCGGTGTCTGCTTCCAGCCAGGCCAGACTGCCGCGTACCGCGCGCGTCATCGGGTGCTCCTCGGGAAGAGCCGCCTCGCACCTCTTGAGGAGGTCTTCGAGAACCACCCTTTCCTGCCGTGGGTCGCCCATCTCCCGGTAGGCGGCTGCCAGGGCCCCGCGGCAGCTGAGGGAATCCGGGTGGTCGGCACCCTGTTCCCGGTCGTAGTCGTCGACCAGGCCCAGGAGGTCCCTGACCGCCCGTACACGGTCGCCGAGCAGACGCCGGGACCAAGCCAGGCGCCTGCGGGCGCTCAGGGTGGCACTGTGGCCGGAGCCCTGAACGCGGGTGCAGTCGTCCACCAGCGACTCGCGGAGGGCGAGGGCCTGGGGGAGATGGCCCGCGTACTCGTGTGCGTTCGCGAGACGGCGCCGTGTGTCGAGAGCCGTGACGGCGTCCGGCCCCAGCAGCCGGGTGACATCCTCCAACAGCCTTGTGGCGGCCTCGACGGCACGAACGGCCATGGATTCGCCCAGCAGCACCCAGACGACAGTGCCTCGCACGGCGAGGGTGTCGGGATGCTCGGCGCCCAGTATCCGTTCGTGATCGCGCAGCAGAAGGTCCAAGTCCCGCAGTGCTCCCGTACGGTCGTCGGCCCACTCCCGCCATCGGGCCACGCCGCACCGCTCCCGCAGGACGCTGGGATGCTCGGCGCCCTGGATACGGATGCGGTCGTTCACCAGTGCCTGACCGAGCGTTATGGCCTTCTCACAGTCGAGCCGCTCGGAGTAGGAGAACGCCTGCAGACTCCTGGTTGCGAGTGTCTCGGGGTGCGCTTGGCCGTGGAACCGTGTGCACTCCTCCACCAACGTCTCGTACCCGACCACGGCCCGCTGGTACTGACCGGACTGTTGCCACGCGTGCGTCAACTGCATGCGGGCGTTCAGCGTGGTGACATGGTCGCGGCCGCGCACTCGGGCGGCATCGGTCAGCAGTTGCTCGGCGAGCTCCGCCGCCCGGACATGGTCGCCCGCGGCGTTGTGCCCCCCGACCACGTCGTAGCGGAGGGACAGCACGGCGGTGTGATCGGGCCCGTCGGCGCGCTCACGCTCTCCGACCAGAGCCTCCAGCGTGCTAAGTGACGACCGGTGCCGACCCGCCGCTCGCTGGGCCATCGCAAGGTCCCGCCGCGAACGCAGGGTGCGCGGATGTGCGGCTCCCCACTTCCGGGTCCACGCTTCGACGGCCTCTTCGTACAAAGCGATGGCGCGGTCGTGCTGCCCGTCCGCCGAACAGGCGTCTGCCAGGTTCTCCAGCGTCAGCAGGGTATCCGGGGCGTCGCCCCCCAGGAGCCTGCGCCGGTCGTCGAGCAGTGCGGTGAATCCGGCGACCGCGCCCGCGTGGTCGCGGTCGCCCAGCCGGGCCAGCGCCAACCCGTTGCGGTCGTGCAGGGTCTCTCGGGCACTCGGGCCCAGGAGCCGGGTGTGGTCGTCGATCAGTTCCTGGTACGCCGTGATCGCCCGTTTGTGCTGCCCGGCGGACCGGAAGACGAGGGCTCGCCAACTCCTCACATTCAGCGTGTCCGGATGGTCCGGACCCCAAATGCGGGTGTGATCGTCGATCAGTGCGTCGAACACCTCGCCCGCCCGGTCGTACCGGCCGGCCGAGCGGTGCGCGGCGCCTGTCCACAGCCGTACGACGAGGGACATCGGGTGGTCGGAACCGCAGATCCGCTCGTAGTCCTCGGCCAGGGGCTCGTAGAGCTCCAGAGCCTGCTCCAGACGGCCCTCCTCGGCGTACACCCAGCCGAGTGCGAGCCGGACGCCGAGCACCCGCGGGTGGTCCGGACCGAGGAGCCCTTCCATGTCCGCGTGCAGTGACTTCAGTTCCCGGACCGCGCGGGAGTGGCGGTCGGCCCACTGCAGTGTGCGGGCCAGAGCTTCGCGCGTGGCGAAGACGTCAGGATGCTCGGGGCCCAGGATGGCGCGGCGATCCCGCAACACGTCCTCAAGGAGTCCGATCGCGGCCGGATACTCGGACGCCGCACGATGAGCGAAGGCCAGGTTGGCCCGAGCGGTGAGTGTCGCCGGATGCCGGCTGCCCTGCACCCTTGTCCGGTCCGCGACCAGGGTTCGGCGCTCTCGTATCGAACGCTGGTGGTCCCCAGCCAGTTGCCAGGTGTAGGCGAGCGCAGCGCGGGCCCGCAGCGTCTCCGGATGATCCTCGTCCCAGACGCGGGTGTAGTCGGCGATCACCGCCTCGTACGCGTTGGTCGCCCGGGCATAGTCCGCCCGGTCTCGGTGGGCCTCCGCGATGTCGTCGCGGTAGTTGAGCGTGGAGGGATGGTCGGGCCCCTGCGCCCGGGCGCTGTCAGCCGCCAGCGACTCGAACTCCCGCCAAGCCGCATCCGGTCCTTCGGCCTCCGACAGTGCCCAGCCCAGTTCGTGGCGGCTGCGCAGGGTGTCCGGGTGGTCGGCACCCTGTACCCGAGTCCGGTCGGCGATCACCCCGCGGTACAGCGCGACCGCCGTGCGCGGGTCTCCCGAGTCCTTGTGCGCGGAGGCCAGCCAGCCGCGACTGGTCAGCGTGTCGGGGTGGTCCGGACCATGCTCACGTTGCCGGTCCGCGACCGCCTGCTCGTAGAGGCTCAGCGCGGTGCGGTGATCACCGGCCTGAAGATGGGCGTACGCAAGGTTGGTGCGGCTGGCGAGCGTGTCCTTGTGCCGGGCCCCTAGAAAGCGTTCGCGGTCGGCGACAACCGCCTGGAACTCCTCGACAGCCGCTTCGTACCGGCCCGCCGTCTGCAATGCGTAGGCCAGGTTGTTGCGGCTGGTGAGCGTGTCCGGGTGTTCGTCGCTCTGGATCCGGCGGCGGTCGGCGACCACGGCCGTCAGTTCCTCTACGGCCTTGGAGACCTCGCCGGCTTTGCGGTACGCGTACGCCAGCCGTTCCCTGGCGGCGAGAGTCTCCACGGCTTCCTGGCCGTGGGACTGGGCGCGGTCAAGGTAGACATCCTGGCAAAGCTTGACCGCTCGGGCCGGGTCGCCGGCCTTGGCGTGCAGCTCCGCCAGGCGGTCCCGGTCATCGAGTGTGATCTCGTGGTCCACGCCGAACAGCCGCGAGCTGCCGTCGACGGTCTGTGTCATCAAAGGGATCGCCAGGACGTGCTGTTCCCGTACGAGGAGTTCGTGGGTCCCCCGCCGGTACATCCCGACGGCCGCCTCGTCCGGTTCGGCGGCCGGCCCGGTCTCCGCGAGAGCTTGGATGTGCACCAGCCATCGCCGTAGGTGCTCGGCGGAGGCGCCCGAGAGCTCGGCGGCCAGCGCGGCCTCGGCCAAGTCACGGGCCTCGGGCACCTCGGCCGGGTCGGCACGCTGGAGGGTCCGCCGGACGAGCCGGTGCAGCGTCGGTCCCTCGGGATCGATGGTGACCAAGTGGTAGGCCGAAAGCGCGGTGAGCGCGGATTCGGTGTGCCCCAGACGGTCGATCACCTCGCGCGGTATGGCCTCGGGCGCGTACCAGGCCAGGGTGTGCAGGAGAGGGACGGCCAAGGGGTGAACAGCTCGGATCGACTGCAGACTGGCCCGCCAGATCCGGGCAATGGTCTGGTCCGCGCTGCCCGCGCCGTCGCCCAGAACCGTGTCGGGCAGCCGGGCCAGCTTGTCCCGGTAGGCGGCGAAGCCGATGCCGGTCTCCCGCAGGTACGCGCCTGCCTGGGCGAGGGCCAGGGGCAGATGCCCGAGGTCCGCCGCGAGCAGGGATGCCTGTGAGGGGGCAGCAACGGATCCGGTTGCGGCCACGTCCTCGCCGAGCCCGGACGTGAGATGCAGCAGGTGGACAGCGTCCTCGTGACCGAGTACGTCCAGACTGACCAGCGCGGTGTTCGCGGGCCAGCCGGTGCCAAGTCGACTCGTGGCCAGTTGGTGGCCATGGCCAAGTAATCGCCCCAGAAAAGGGGTGAGTTCCTCGGGCCGCTCCACGTTGTCGTAAACGACCAGCCAGTCGGAGTGGGTCTCCAGCCACGTCAGCGCCCACTCGGTCCGTTCCTTGGCGGTGGCCTCGTGCGCCCACGTCGGGTGCAGGCGCATCGCGAGATCGCCGAATCCGGAGGTGATCTGCTCCTCGGTCTCGGCGACGATCCACCAGACGAGTTGGTACCGGTCGCGCTGGTCGTGCGCATACCGGAGAGCCACAGCCGTCTTGCCGATGCCGCCCAAACCGCTCACCGTGGTCGTCTGGGTGACGACCCCGCCGCCGGCGAGCAAGGAAGCGCTGAGTCGCGACAGGTCGAGGGCACGGCCGATGAGGGGTTGCGCGGGCAGCGCGGGCAAGTTGTCCAGCGGAGAGGCGGGAGTCATCCAGGCGGCGGACTCCTTCGCCTGATCCGAGAGAACGGTCGCATGTCTCTCAAGGTGAGGATTGCCCGTCGTGTGGGAAGCTCCGACATCCTGGCCGGGCACCGTCAGGTCGTTCTGCAGCACGGCGGACACCGTGGCCTGTGACTCCCCAGTGATCACGATCGCCCTCCCCCCGCAGCGGCCATCTGCGATCCGGCGAGCCACCAACTCTACTGACCCTCACGGATGCTGTCAGGAGGGCGCAAGGCACCGAAGTCGGCCTCGCGGCGGGCCGACTCTCACATACATACGTCATCAGGTGGCAACCCGTACAAGAATTCCCGAAACAGGTGTCCATCACCAGCCGTCGAGGGAGACTTCCGGGCCCGGCCCAGGTAGTGGGACGCGCTGGCAGTGGTGTCCACGAAGTCCTCGGGTACGGCATCGGTTTCGAACCATCGAATCCGGGCATGTTCGCTGGGCGCAATGACAGCAGCAGAACCTTGGGACGGCTTCCCGAGGCTCAGGCGCGTCACATACCTGTGCCATTTCCGTTGTCGGCAATAGTTACTCGGCCAACCACAGCGACCCCCTGGCATCGGCACATTCCGTCCCTGTCCAACGGACACCCCTTGCTGGCCACCCCTGAGATCGCCACCTCCGGCCGATCTCTTCCGGCCGCCCGCGAATCGCGAAGAAAAGGGAAAGACCCAGGCCATATACTGTCTGACCTGGGTTTTCGTGGAGCCGCCTTCGGGATTCGAACCCGAGACCTACGCATTACGAGTGCGTTGCTCTGGCCATCTGAGCTAAGGCGGCGAGCTGCGGCGACGACCCGGCCTCGCGGCACACGGGGGGTGTCGGCAACAGCGCCAAGTCTACACAGTGCGGGAGGGTGCCCCGTACCGGGTTGTGGCCGGCCCGGCGGCTGCCTTACCCGTCCCGACCCGGGCCGCCGTGCGGCCCGCGTCTTCGCGCTCCGTTGCGCGGGACCCTGTCCGGCCACCGTCTCAGGTGCACTTCGTGCCGTCCGACGGAGGCTTGCCCTGCAGCAGGTACGTGTTGACCGTCTGGTCCACACAGGCGCTGCCGCGCCCGTACGCCGTGTGGCCGTCGCCGTCGTAGGTCAGGAGGGTGCCCGAGGAGAGCTGGCCGGCCAGGCCGCGGGACCAGATGTACGGGGTCGCCGGGTCGCGGGTGGTGCCGATGACCACGATCGGCGCCGCGCCCTTCGCCTCGATGCGGTGGGGCTTGCCCGTCGGCTCGACCGGCCAGTACGCGCAGTTCAGCGCCGACCACGCCAGCCCCTCGCCGAAGACCGGGGACGCCCTCCGGAACGACGCCGTGTGCTTCCGCACCTCCTCCGGGCTCGTGAAGGAGGCCGGGAGGTCCAGGCAGTTGACAGCCGGGTTCGCGTACATGAGGTTCTCGTACGAGCCGTCCTCATCCCGCTCGTAGTAGAGGTCCGCGAGCTGGAGGAGGGCATCACCGCGGCCCTCCATCGCGGACTGCAGGGCCATGCGGAGCCGGGGCCACGCCCCCTCGTCGTACATCGCGGCGATCACGCCCGTGGTGGCCAGCGACTCGCCCAGCTCCCGGCCGTTGCCCGCGGGGACGGGGCGGGCGTCGAGCTTCTCGAAGAATGCGCGGAGGCGCTTGCGCGCGTCGTCGACGCTCTTGTCGCCGAGCGGGCAGTCGTCGCCGCGCAGGCAGTCCTCGGCGAAGGCGGTGAAGGCGGTGCCGAAGCCGGCGGTCTGGTCGCGGTTCATCTGCACGGACGACAGGGAGGGGTCCATCCCGCCGTCGAAGACCATCCGGCCGACGCGGTCCGGGAAGAGCCCGGCGTACGTCGCGCCGAGGAAGGTGCCGTACGAGGCCCCGACGTAGGTCAGTTTCTCGTCGCCCAGCGCTTCCCGCAGCAGGTCCATGTCGCGGGCCGACTCCGTGGTGGAGACATGCCCCAGGACGTCACCCGTGTGCCGCTCGCAGCCCTCGGCAAACTTCTTGTACGAGGCGACGAGCGCGCCCGTCTCCCGCTTGTCGTCGGGGGTGATGTCGACCTGGGTGTAGGCGTCCATCGCCCGGTCCGTGAGGCACTTGACCGGCTCGCTGCGGGCCACCCCGCGCGGGTCGACGGCCACCATGTCGTAGCGGGCGCGCACCGGCTCCGGGTAGCCGACGGCAGCGTAGGACTGCAGGTAGCCGACCGCCGAGCCGCCCGGGCCGCCCGGGTTGACCAGCAGCGATCCGAGGCGCTTCCCCGGGCCGGCCGCCTTCTTGCGCGATACGGCGAGCCGGACGTCCCGGCCCTCGTCCGGCTTGTCGTAGTCGAGGGGCGCCTTGAGGGTGGCGCACTGGAATCCGGCGACTCCGCAGGCCCGCCAGCGCAGCTTCTGTTCGTAGTAGGGCTTGAGGGCCGGCGGGACGGCGGCGGGCAAGGGCTTCAGCACCTCGCTGGTGCCGGGCATGCGCCCGGGGCCGCCGGGGCCCGAGGCCGAGATCTCCGTGTCGGCGCCGGAGGAGCAGCCGGAGAGCAGCAGGAGGGCGGACACGAGGAGGGCACCGGCGGTACGGCGCGGTCGGCGGCTGGTGTCCATGGGTACCCCTCGGGTCGGCGCGTTCTCGGTGTGCGGCGCTTCTCGGCGTACGCCGGGCCGGTGCGCGGGGCGCGTGCGGCGCGGAGGTGCCACCGGGGCGGCACGCGCGGCGCGGGTGGTGTCACCGGTTGCCCGGGCACCGCCTCGGCGGCGCGTGACGATCTGCGGCTTCTGTTCGGAGCGTAACCGTACGGGCCCTCGGGGACGCGGCCCATGGGGCCCGTACGAGTGAGCGAGGGCGCGGCCGGGCAGAGGGACGACGGACGGGCGGGCGGGGGCTGTGGACGGGCGGGCAGGAGAACGGCGGACGGGCGGAGAGACGCAGGACGGCCGGGTGGCAGAGCGAGCCCCGGACGCACCGCGGGCTCGGGCGCCCGGGCAGGCGGACGCCCGGATCAGCCCGCGCGCAGCGCCAGCGTCATGGCCTCCACGGCCAGCAGCGGGGCGACATTGCGGTCCAGGGCGCGGCGGCAGGCCAGGATCGCCTCGATCCGGCGCAGCGTCCGCTCCGGGGTGGACCCGCGGGCTATCCGCTCCAGGGCGTCGCGCTGCTCGGTGTTGGCGATGGCCACCGGGGAACCGAACTGCAGGGCGAGCACATCGCGGTAGAAGCCGGTGAGGTCGGTCAGCGCGAGGTCGAGAGTGTCGCGCTGGGTGCGGGTGCCGCGGGTCTTCTGCCGCTTCTCCAGGTCCTTCATCACCCCGGCCGTGCCGCGCGGCAGCCGTCCGCCCGGCCCGGCAGCGGCGCCGAGGGCGGCGCGCAACTCCTCGGTCTCCTTGGTGTCGACCTCCTCCGCGACCTGCTTGGCGTCCTCGGCGGCGGCGTCCACCAGCTCCTGGGCGGCCTTGAGGCAGCCCCCGATGTCGTCGACGCGGAGCGGCAGCTTCAGCACGGCGGCGCGGCGGGACCGGGCCCGCTCGTCGGTGGCCAGCCGGCGGGCGCGGCCGATGTGGCCCTGGGTGGCGCGGGCCGCGGCGTGGGCGAGCTCCGGCTCGATGCCGTCCCGGCGCATCAGAAGGTCGGCGACGGCGTCCACCGGCGGGGTGCGCAGGGTGAGATGGCGGCAGCGCGAGCGGATCGTCGGCAGGACGTCCTCCACCGACGGCGCGCACAGCAGCCAGACCGTGCGGGGCGCGGGCTCCTCGACGGCCTTCAGCAGGACGTTGCCCGAGCCCTCGGTGAGCCGGTCGGCGTCCTCCAGGACGATCACCTGCCAGCGGCCGGCGGACGGGGAGAGCTGCGCGCGCCGTACGAGTTCGCGGGTCTCCTTGACGCCGATGGAGAGCAGATCCGTGCGGACGATCTCCACATCGGCGTGGGTGCCGATGAGGGCGGTGTGGCAGCCGTCGCAGAAGCCGCAGCCGGGGGCCGCGCCCAGGGCCCGGTCGGGGCTGACGCACTGCAGCGCGGCGGCGAAGGCGCGGGCGGCGGTGGAGCGGCCGGAACCGGGCGGTCCGGTGAACAGCCAGGCGTGGGTCATCCGGGAGGTCGAACGGTCGCCGTCCGGGGGCCCGGAGGCCGGGAACGGAGCCGGGGCCTCCGCCTCCGCCGCTGCCCCGGTGTGACGGCTGCCCGTGCCGAAGCGGTGGTCGGCGCGCTCCTCGGCGCCCGCGGCCTCCGCCGCCGTGACGTACGCGTCCGCGTCCCGGGCGGCCGCGGTGAGCGTCTCCGTCACCCGGTCCTGGCCGACCAGGTCGTCCCACACCGCCATGACCGCCACCCCTCTCCACCGGTTCTCGTCCGTACGCCCTCGCGGCTCCCCATTGTGGTGCACCGCGCCGACAACCGGCGCCGGCCGGGGCCGGCCAGTGGCGTCGCGCCTGTGCGCGGGGCGGGGGCGGCTGCGGCCGGGCACGGCCATCCGCACGGTCGGCCGCCGTCCCCGGCGACCGGGCCTCTGGTTGCGCGCCCGGGTGCTGCGCGCCGCACCAGGGCGTACGGGCCACCGCCCGCGCAGGCTCCGGAAAGACCGGGCTGCGCCGGCTCCGGCCGAGCCCGGACGGCCCCGGCCGAGCCGACCCGAACAGCCCTCAACGCACCGGCGCCCGGGGGCACTTGGCCGACCGGGCGCTCGGTGGGGCGGCGAAGCGGGAAGCGGCGACCCGGCGGACCGGGACCGGCCCCCCGGCCGGCCGTGTCAGCCTCTGCGGCCGCCCCGCCGTCGGCCGTCGTCCTCGTCGTCCCTCGGGCCGAGGAGTTCGTCGGCGAGAGTCGGGAGGTCGTCGAGCGGGGTCTCCTCCGCCCAGTCCGGGCGGGGCCGGCCGCCGCGGCGTCCCGGCTTCCGTCCCGTGCGGCCTGCGGTGGTGCCCCGGGAGGTGTCCTCGTCCGGATTGACCTGCGGGAGTTCCCGGGTCCGCTCGGCATCGTCCGGGCCCGCTTCCGGGCCGGGCCCCCGGCCGTTCCCGTCCTCCTCGCGGAACAGCCACGGCGGTACGCGGCCCGCCGCGTCACCCTGCCGGTCCGGACGGGCGGACGGCGCCGGGTGCGCTCCGGACCGCTCCCCGCGCGGCTCGCCGTCCCCGGGACGCACCGGCGGGGACGGCCGTCTCGGCGTCGGCGTCGCCGGTCCCCGGGGCGTGGGGACCGGCTGTGTGGCCTCCGCCTCCGGGGCGCGCGGGGCGTCCGGCTTCCGGGGGGACGGCTCGCTCGCGGCGGGCGTCTGCGTCTGCACCGTCGGCGCGTCGTCCGGCGGGGCGGCAGCGGTCCCGCCCGCCTCGCCGCCCGCCGTTCCGGCCGCGGCGGCGGTGGCGGCCTCGGCCGCCTGCCGTTCCCGCTCCGCCCGCAGCAGCGCCTCCTCGGCCTTCCGCTGCTTCTCCAGCCGGCGCTCCTCGGCCTCCCGGCGCAGCCGCTCCTCCTCGGCCTGCTGGCGGCGGACCCGCTCCTGCTCGGCGCGGCGCTCCGCCTCCTCGGCCTCGCGGCGGACGCGTTCCTCCTCGGCGCGGCGCTGCGCCTCCTCGGCGAGCCGGCGGGCCTCGTCCGCCTGGCGGCGGGCCTCCGCGACCCGGGCCTCCTCCGCCTCGCGCCGCTTGCGCTCCTCCTCCTCGGCGCGCAGCCGGGCGAGCTGCTCCTGCCGCTCCCGCTCCAGCCGCTCCTCCTCGGCCTTGCGCGCGGCCTCCTCCTCTGCGCGGCGGCGGGCCTCCTCCTCGGCCGCCCGCCGGGCCTCCTCGCGGGCCCGGATCTCGGCCTCGGAGAGCGGCAGCACCTGGTCGAGCCGGTGCCGTACGGCGGTGGTGACGGCCTCGGGCTCCTGCCCGGCGTCCACGACCAGATAGCGCGCGGGGTCGGCGGCGGCCAGTGCCAGGAAGCCGGACCGCACCCGCTGGTGGAACTCGGGCGGCTCGGACTCCAGCCGGTCCGGTGCCTCGGTGAAGCGCTCGCGGGCGGTCTCGGGAGAGACGTCGAGCAGCACGGTCAGATGCGGTACGAGGCCGTCGGTGGCCCACCGGCTGATCCGGGCGATCTCGGTCGGTGACAGATCACGGCCCGCGCCCTGGTAGGCGACGGACGAGTCGATGTAGCGGTCGCTGATGACGACGGCGCCGCGTTCGAGCGCGGGCCGTACGACGCTGTCGACGTGCTCGGCCCGGTCGGCCGCGTACAGCAGGGCCTCCGAACGCGGCGAGATCCCGGACGAGGAGACGTCCAGCAGGATCGAGCGGAGCCGCTTGCCGATCGCCGTGGCGCCGGGCTCCCGGGTGACGACGACCTCGTGACCCTTGGCCCGGATCCAGTCGGCCAGCGCCTCGACCTGGGTGGACTTGCCCGCTCCGTCGCCGCCCTCCAGGGCGATGAAGAAGCCGTTGCCGGCCGGTGCCCGCCGGTCGGGGTCGCCGCCGCGCAGCGCGTCGCGCAGGTCGCGGCGGAGCGGTACGCCGGACCGGTCGTCGGTCCGGATCAGGACCAGCGCGGCGACGGGCAGCAGTAGCGCGCCGGTCAGCATCAGCGCGAAGCCGGCGCCGCCGTGCGCGAAGACGAACGAGCCGCTCTCCAGCCGGTGTTCCCCGATCGCCCCGGCGAGCAGCGGTGCCGCCACCGCCGCGACGGCGACGAACACTCGTACGACGGCGTGCAGATGATCGGTCGTCCGACCTCGCCGGCTCTCCTCGGTCTCCTGGTCGAGCAGCGTGTGCCCGGTGTTCGCGGCGATGCCCGCGGCGGTGCCGGCGACGAGGGCCAGGAAGAGGACGGTCGCCGGGTCGGGTGTGAGGCCGACCGCGAGCAGCGCCAGCCCGGTGAGCGCGATGGACAGGGCCAGCATCCGCCGCCGCGACAGCGCGGGCAGCACCTTGGGCGCGCTGCGGATGCCGAGGACGGTGCCGCCGGTCAGGGCCAGCACGAGCAGGGCGAAGCCGACCGGGCCCCCGCCCAGGTCGTCGATGTGCAGCAGGGACACCGCGACGGCCGCGGCGATCGCGGCGGCGACGGTCGCGGAGGCGGCCACCAGCAGCGGGACGGCGCCCGTGCGTCCCTTGTCGGCCGTGCGTCCCTTGTCGCCCGTGCCGCCGCTCCTGGGCCGGCGCAGCCCTTCCAGGGGGGAGCGCACGCGGGGCGTCCGCCCGCCGGGCAGTTCGACGAAGTAGAGGATCGACACGCAGGCGGCGAAGAGCCCGGCCGCCACATAGGAGCCGAGCGCGGCCTGGTGCAGATGGAACCACGCGACGACGGCACCGAGCAGGTTGCTGAAGAGCGTGATGGTGACGAAGGCCGCGGCGGCCAGCGGCAGCGCCACGAAGCCGGTGCGCAGCGAGAGCCGGCGCAGCGCGTCGAGATTGTCCGGAAGCGGCCGTACGGCGGCGTCGCCGGCCGGTACGGACGGCAGCAGCGCGGGGGCGGCGCTCTCCCGGCAGATGGTCCAGAGGCGTTCGGCGACCCCGGTGACGAAGACGGTGACGAGCAGGACGGCGGTGGCCTCGCCGGGTGTCCAGTCGATCCACAGCGGGGCGACGACGAGGAGCGCCACCCGCAGACCGTCGGCGGTCATCATGGTCCAGCGGCGGTCGAGCGGTCCGCCGCCGGTCCCGCTCTTCTTCCGGGCCGTGGTTCCCTCGGCGCCCTTCCCGGGCTTCCCCGGCTTCTCGGGTTTCTCCGGTTTCCCGGGCCCGCCGGGCTTCTCCGGTCCGGACTCGCCGTCCGGCTCCTCCCGCGTCTCCCGCCGTCCGGGCTCCGGCCTCTTCTCACCGGTCCCGATCAGGGAGGTCAGCGGCCCCAGGAGTACCGCCCCGAAGAGCAGCGTCGCCAGGATACGGGCCCCGAACACCGCCGCGACCGCGAAGGCCGCGCCGCGGTACCCGGTGCCGAAGGTGCCCGCCGACACCGCCGCCTGATAGGTCAGCACCAGCAGCACCAGCAGGGCCAGTGCGTCTCCGACGCCGCCGACGAGCTGGGCGCTCCAGAGCCGCCTCAGCGGCGGGAACCGCAGCAGGGCTCGCA
Organism: Streptomyces sp. MNU89; assembly: GCF_020982505.1. Taxonomy (NCBI): domain Bacteria; kingdom Bacillati; phylum Actinomycetota; class Actinomycetes; order Kitasatosporales; family Streptomycetaceae; genus Streptomyces; species Streptomyces sp. MNU89. The sequence continues at coordinate 3,463,366 of NZ_JAJKLL010000001.1, forward strand.
CGGCGCGTTCGCGGGAGTCTGCGGCAAGGTGGTCCGAGGGGGGACTCACGACCGTTGGCTGCTCGGCTCGCGTCATCCGGCCAGCCTATCCGGACTGGCCGAATCCATGCCGCCCCGTCCGAACATGCGGCCGTACTTTCCGGAAACGGCCGGCCGCGGCCGGCCCCGAGCCCGCCGCGGGCCCACCGCGGGCGGTGGTCCGGTGGCCGGACGCGGCACGTCCGGCCCGCGCGGACCCCGCCCGCCGCTTCGGCTACTCGGTGCCGTCGGCCGCGGAACTGCTCTTGGCCGCCGCCTTCTTGGCGGTCTTGGCGGTGGTCTTCTTCGCCGCCGGCTTCTTGGCCGCTGTCGTCTTCTTCGCGGCCGTCTTCTTGGCCGCGGCCTTCTTCGCCGGGGCCTTCTTGGCGGTGGCGGCGCTCTTCTTCGCCGGCGCCTTCTTGGCCGTCTTCTTGGCGGGCCCCTTGGCACGCTTTTCGGCCAGGAGTTCGTACCCGCGCTCCGGGGTGAGCGTCTCGATGTCGTCGTCCCGGCGCAGCGTCGCGTTGGTCTCGCCGTCCGTGACGTACGGGCCGAAGCGGCCGTCCTTGACGACGACGGGCCGCTCGCTGACCGGGTCGGTGCCGAGCTCCTTCAGCGGCGGCTTGGCCGCGCCCCGGCCGCGCTGCTTGGGCTTGGAGTAGATCTCCAGCGCCTCTTCGAGCGTCAGGGTGAAGAGCTGCTCCTCCCGCTCCAGGGAGCGCGAGTCGGTGCCCTTCTTGAGGTAAGGGCCGTAGCGGCCGTTCTGCGCGGTGATCTCCTCGCCCGAGGCGGGGTCGGTACCGACGACCCGGGGCAGCGACATCAGCTTGAGGGCGTCCTCCAGCGTCACCGTGTCCAGGGACATCGACTTGAAGAGCGAGGCGGTGCGCGGCTTGACGGCGTTCTTGCCCGTCTTGGGCGTGTCCTCGGGCAGGATCTCCGTGACGTACGGACCGTAGCGGCCGTCCTTGGCGACGATCTTGCGGCCCGTCTCCGGGTCGGTGCCGAGTTCGAAGTCACCGCTCGGCTTGGCCAGCAGCTCCTCGGCGAGTTCGACGGTCAGCTCGTCCGGGGGGAGGTCGTCGGGGACGTCGGCGCGCTGACCCGGCTCCGGCTTGCCGCCCTCCTCGGCGGGCGGCGCGGGGCGCTCGACGTAGGGCCCGTAGCGGCCGACGCGCAGGACGATGCCGTTGCCGACGGGGAACGAGGAGACCTCGCGGGCGTCGATCGCACCGAGGTCGGTGACCAGTTCCTTGAGGCCGCCGAGGTGGTCGCCGTCGCCGTTGCCCGCCTCGGCCGCGGCACCGCTGCCGGCCTCGGCTGCGCCGAAGTAGAAGCGGCGCAGCCACGGCACGGACTGGGCCTCGCCCGCGGCGATGCGGTCGAGGTCGTCCTCCATGCGGGCGGTGAAGTCGTAGTCGACGAGGCGGCCGAAGTGCTTCTCCAGCAGGCCGACGACGGCGAAGGAGAGGAAGGACGGCACCAGGGCCGTGCCCTTCTTGAAGACGTAACCGCGGTCGAGGATGGTGCTGATGATCGAGGCGTAGGTCGACGGGCGGCCGATCTCACGCTCTTCCAACTCCTTGACCAGCGACGCCTCGGTGTAGCGGGCCGGGGGCTTGGTGGCGTGGCCGTCGGCGGTGATCTCCCGCGCGGTGAGCGGGTCGCCCTCGGAGACCTGCGGGAGGCGGCGCTCGCGGTCGTCGAGTTCGGCGTTGGGGTCGTCGGCGCCCTCGACGTAGGCCTTGAGGAAACCGTGGAAGGTGATGATCTTGCCGGAGGCGGAGAACTCGGCGTCCCGGCCGTCGCTCGCGCGCCCGCCGGTCTTCACGGTGACGGACTGGCCGACGGCGTCCTTCATCTGGGAGGCGACGGTCCGCTTCCAGATCAGCTCGTACAGCCGGAACTGGTCGCCGGTGAGGCCCGTCTCGGCGGGGGTGCGGAAGCGGTCGCCGGAGGGGCGGATCGCCTCGTGCGCCTCCTGCGCGTTCTTGACCTTGCCCGCGTACATCCGCGGCTTCTCCGGCAGGTAGTCGGCGCCGTAGAGCTGGGTGACCTGGGCACGGGCGGCGGCCACGGCGGTCTCGGAGAGCGTCGTGGAGTCCGTACGCATGTACGTGATGAAGCCGTTCTCGTACAGCTTCTGCGCGACCTGCATCGTCGACTTGGCGCCGAAGCCCAGCTTGCGCGACGCCTCCTGCTGGAGGGTGGTGGTGCGGAACGGCGCGTAGGGCGAGCGCCGGTACGGCTTGGACTCGACCGAGCGGACGGTGAAGGCGGCGCCCTCCAGGGCGGCGGCCAGCTCGCGCGCGGCGGTCTCGTCGAGGTGGAGGACCTGCGAGCCCTCCTTGAGCGTGCCGGTGGAGCCGAAGTCGCGGCCGGTGGCGACGCGGCGGCCGTCGACCGTGGTGAGGCGGGCGCCGAAGGTGCCGGGGTCGGTGGCGTCACCGGTGCGGCCGGTGGCGAAGGTGCCGGTGAGGTCCCAGTACTCGGCCGAGCGGAAGGCGATGCGCTCGCGCTCCCGTTCGACGACGAGCCGGGTGGCGACGGACTGCACCCGGCCGGCCGACAGCCGCGGCATGACCTTCTTCCACAGCACCGGGGAGACCTCGTAGCCGTACAGGCGGTCGAGGATCCGGCGGGTCTCCTGGGCGTCGACGAGGCGCTTGTTCAGCTCGCGCGGGCTGCGTACGGCGGCCTGGATGGCGTCCTTGGTGATCTCGTGGAAGACCATCCGGCGGACGGGGACCTTGGGCTTGAGGACTTCCTGCAGATGCCAGGCGATGGCCTCGCCCTCGCGGTCCTCATCGGTGGCCAGGAAGAGTTCGTCGGACTCCGCCAGCAGCTCCTTGAGCTTGTTGACCTGGCTCTTCTTGTCCGCGTTGACGACATAGATCGGCTGGAAGTCCTGGTCGACGTTGACGCCGAGCCGGGCCCAGGACTCGCCCTTGTACTTCGCGGGGATCTCTGCGGCGACTTTGGGCAGATCGCGGATGTGCCCGACGCTCGCCTCGACGACATAACCCGGGCCGAGATAGCCCTTGATCGTCTTCGCCTTGGCAGGCGACTCGACGATGACGAGTCGGCGGCCGCCCTTCGCGGTCTCGCTGGTCGGGGACAACTTCGCTCTTCTCTCCGGTCGACGCTCGGTGAATATCACTGCCACTTCTGTGACGGCGTTGTCATGACGGTGCGGAGTGTGACGGTACCTCCCGCCCCGCTGTCAAGCGGAAAAAGCCCGCAACGCCACTCGAACGGTAACCCGACAAGGGGCGTGCGTGCCGCCGTACCGCGAGGACCCCGCCAACCTCACATCCCGGGGCCCGGAGCCCACAGGTGCTTGCCAGCGCCCGGAGCCCGGCTGGCAGGATGGCGGGTGTCGGGGGCGTCCCCGGCGGCGCGCGCCGCGCGTTCAGTCATTCGCACTCACGGGGGGAAGCCCATGTCCAATCCCTACGGCCCGCCGCCGCAGGACCCCAACAGCGGCTACGGATACCCGCAGCAGGGCCAGCAGCAGGGCGGCCAGCAGCCGTACGGCCAGCCCGGTTACGGCTACCCGCAGCAGGGCCAGCAGCCCGGCTACGGCTACCCGCAGCAGCAGCCCGTGGCCCCCGGCCAGTACACCGGCGACCCCAACGCCCCGTACGGCTACGACCCCTTCGGCCGGCCCTACTCGGACAAGTCGAAGATCGTCGCCGGGGTCCTGCAGCTTTTCATCGGCACCCTCGGCATCGGCCGGTTCTACACCGGCCACACCGGCATGGCGCTCGGCCAGCTGTTCACCCTGGGCGGCTGCGGCATCTGGGCCCTGATCGACGGCATCATGCTGCTCACCGGCCAGCCCACCGACGCCCAGGGCCGTCCGCTGCGTGGCTGACGGCGGTATGGCCGGCAGCGGTGCGGCCGGTGGCTCCACGGTCACCGGCGGCGCGGTCGGCGGAGGCCCTGCCGGCGGAGGCGCTGACGGCGGAGGCGTGCGGACGGCGCTCCGCAAGGCGGCCTCGCACCCGGCCGCGGCACCGCTCTCGGTGCTGGCGGCCGGGGCTGCCGGGGCCGTCCACCTCTACGGCACGAACCCCCATGAGGCGGGGCAGTGGCTGCTGCGCTGCCCCTTCAACTGGCTGACCGGCCTGGACTGCCCCACCTGCGGCGCGACCCGCATGGTGTACGACCTGATGCACGGCGATGTGGTCGCGGCCTTCCACGACAACGCGGCCCTGCTGGTCCTCGGCGTCCCCGTCGGCCTGTTCCTCGGCTGGCGCTGGGTGCGCGAGGGGCTGCGCGGGCGGCGCTACCGTCCCTCACCCGGCCGGGTGCTCACCGCGGTGGCGCTGACGCTCACCGCGCTCTGGGGCATCGAACGCAACCTGGTGGGCTGACGCGCGGTCCGAAGCGCGGGCTGAGGACGAGCCACCGTGAACTCCCCCGCCGGATCCGGCCGCCCGCACCGTCCCCCTTCTCCCCGCCGTTGCATCACCGAACGATCACAATGCGTCGAGCCGCACAACTGATCGGCTCTCTCCCGGGTCATTTGATCGTCGCGGCACGTCCCCAGGTCCCGCGCGGAACATTCATTCGTGAGAGAAGAGTCCCGCCTCATGTCGTACCCCGCTCAGCCGCCGGCCGTGGCCCCCAACGGGCAGCCGTACTCCGAGAAGTCGAAGATCGTCGCCGGCATCCTCCAGCTCTTCATCGGCACCCTCGGCATCGGCCGGTTCTACACGGGTCACACGGGGATGGCCCTCGGTCAGCTGTTCACCCTCGGAGGCTGCGGCATCTGGGCGCTGATCGACGGCATCCTCTTCCTGACCAGCAACGACCGTACGGACAGCGAGGGCCGCATCCTGCGCGGCTGACGCACCGCCGGCTCCCCGCCGCGGCCCGCGTTCCGGATCGTACGGACGCGGGCCGCGCGCATGCCGCCGGTTGTACACCGGGCTCCGGGGTCCACACGGGCTCCGGCCCGCCGTGCCCTCCGTGCGCGGCGGACCCGCCGTCAGACGGACAGCAGGAGCCAGCCCCCCGTGAGGAGCGCGGCCGGGCCGAAGAGCAGAACCAGTGGGACCGGCAGCGGGGAGCTCACCCCTTCGACCACCGGCGCACCGCTGCGCAGGCGCGTTCCCGCCCACACCAGCAATGCCGCTCCGAACAGGACGAACACTGTTCCGGCGAATATGGCCGGCCCGCTCTCCATCGCTGCGTACCCCCTAGCACCGGGCATGGTGTGCCGGAGCGTGGCACGTCCGCGCGGCGCGGGAGCGAACGCCCGGTGAACAGCAGCCTCCGCCGTGCGCCCCGGCGTCCCCCGCGCCACCGCCCGAGCCCGGAGCCCGGAGCCCGGAGCCCGGACCTTGGAGCCCGGCCCCGGTCACTCCACCGGGACGAGGAACCCCTGTTCGACGAGCAGACGGACGGCTTCCGGCGTCCGGTCCCGCAGCAGCACCGGGTCCTCGCCGACGAGCTGGGCGATGGCGTCGAGGATGCGGCCCGCGCTGAGCGTCCCGTCGCACACCCCCGCGAAGCCGGCACCGACCGTGTCCACCTTCGTCGCCCGGCGCATGCCGCGGTTCTGACGGAGCACCACGTGCTCCGGGTCCTCCGCCCCGGGCAGCCCGACCTGTTCCTGCACCACGTCGTCCGCCAGCCGGAACCGCGCGGCGAGCAGCGCCGCGTCGTCCGTGCGCCGCAGGAAGTCCTGGAGCGCGAAGTGGTCCAGCACCGTCTGCCCCAGCGGCTGTTCGACGGGGTGCGGCCACTCCTCCGCGATGACGGACGGCCGGGCGGCGCCCGACTTGCGCACGGTGATCCAGCCGAAGCCGACGGACGTGGTCCCGCGCGCCTCGAACTCCTCCAGCCAGGCGTCGTAGCGCGCGGCGTAGGTCTCCGGACCGGCCCGGTGGTCACCGGCGTCGCGCAGCCAGAGCTCCGCGTACTGCGTGACGTCCTGTACCTCGCGCTGCACGATCCAGGCGTCGCACCCGGGCGGCACCCAGGCTCGGACCCGGTCCCGCCAGTCCTCGCCCTCCCGGTGCTCCCAGTTGGCGAGGAGCTGGCAGTGGCCGCCGTCGGCGAGGTGATCCGCCGACTGCCGGACCAGGGTCCGGCAGAGGTCGTCACCGGCCATGCCGCCGTCCCGGTAGGTCAGCCGGGCGCCCGGGGAGATGACGAAGGGCGGATTGGAGACGATCAGGTCGTACGGCTCCTCGCCGGCCACCGGCTCGTAGAGCGAGCCCTCGCGGAGATCGGCCTCGTGCGCGCCGGAGAGCGCCAGCGTGAGCCGGGCGAAGCCCAGGGCCCGCGGATTGACGTCGGTGGCGGTGACGCGGGTGGCGTGCCGAGCGGCGTGCAGGGCCTGCAGACCGGAGCCGGTGCCGAGATCCAGTGCCCGCCCGACGGGGGTCCGCACGGTGAGACCCGCGAGCGTGGTGGAGGCCCCGCCCACCCCGAGGACGAGCGCGGCGCGGTCCTCACCGGCGGACCGCCCCGCGGCAGCGCTCGCGCCCCCCGCTCCGCCGACGGCGCAGCCGAGGTCGGAGACGATCCACCAGTCCTCGCCCTCCGGCCCGCCGTACGGGCGGACGTCCACGGCCGCCCGCACCTCGCCGCCGTCCCGAAGCAGCCAGCCCTCGGCCAGGCAGTCGTCCGCGGGCAGCGCCGCCGACGCCTGTCCGTACTCCACCGGGCGCTGCAGCAGGAACAGCCGGACCAGGGTTTCCAGCGGCGATCCGCCGCGGGTCGCCCGCAGGGCGGGCACGCTCTCGCTGCGGGCGAGGGCCGCGTAGGCCGGGGCGCCGAGCAGGTCGAGGAGCCCGTCCGCGGTGAAGGCCGCGGCCAGGAACGCCTCACGGAGCCGGGCCGGGAGGCCGGTGCCGGACCGGGGCGGCGCGGCGAGGGAGCCGTGCGGCGCGGCGCCACCGGACCCGGGTGCGCCGGAGGGACCGGAAGGGCCGGGCTGCTCGGGCCGGCCGGGCTGGGGGTGCTCGTGCGTACTCACCGGCCCATTGTCGGGGCTCCGGACCGGGAACGGCGACGGCCCGGAGCCCCGGGACGTCTTCCCGGGGCTCCGGGCCGTGCGGCGCGGGCGGGGCCCGGCGGGCCGGGGCCCGGTCAGGTGCTCGCGCTGGGCGAGCCGGACGGGCGCCGGCAGCCGGGCTGTTCGCTCATGGCGGCGCCGATGTCCCCGGACTGCAGCTTCCGGATGGCGTCGCCGCCGACCTTGTTGACCTTGTCGAGGTCCTCCGCGACGCCCTTCAGCCCTTCGGCGAACTTGGCCTGGTCCTTGGTGTCCAGCTTGTCGACGGAGGTCTTCAGGCCCGCGTACGCCCCGGCGGTGTCGTCGAGCTCCTTGACGGCCTCCCGCCGCGTCTTCTCACCGTCGTCGACCGGCGGGACGCCCGCCTTCTCGACCGAGTCCGACATGGCGGCGTAGGCGTCCGAGATCTTCTGGAACGCGGCCGAGTCGGCCTTCTTGATCTCCTCGGGCTTGCCGTCGGCCGCCGTGGAGGTGATGGACTGGTTCGCCTGAGCGATCTTCTCCAGCTGCGGCTGGACCTGGTCGCACACCTTCTTGGCGTAGGCGTCGACCTTCTCGTCGGTGTCGTCGCCACAGCCCGACAGCGCGAGTACGAGTGCCGCACCACCGGACAGCGCGGCCGCGAGCTTCTTGTTCACCGGATGGCCCCTTCCATGACTCTCGGCCCCGGAACATACACGGCCAAAGGCCCGGGATCGCGAGCCCGATATCCCCGAAGGGGTTTTTGCGGTCTTCTGCACCAGGCCGGTGCGGGCCGTCCGCCTCCGCTTCCGGGGCCGGGCAGACGGGCGGGCGGTGCGCCGCAGCACACCGCCCGTCCACCGCCTGACCTGGCACGGACCGGCCGGAACCGGTCCGGTGCTCAGGACACCACCGCGGCCCCGGAGGAGGGATCCGACGGCTCGGACACCCGGTCGGCGTTGTTGTCTTCGTCACCCACGGCGATTCCCCGCCGCTTGGAGATGTAGACGGCGCCGATGATGATCCCGATCGCCACCAGCGCCACCAGCGCCCGGATGGCCGGACTGGTGTCGTCGCCGTAGCTGAACTGCACCACGGCCGGCGCAATCAGCAGGGCCACCAGGTTCATCACCTTCAGCAGCGGGTTGATGGCGGGGCCCGCCGTGTCCTTGAACGGGTCGCCGACGGTGTCGCCGATGACCGTCGCGGCGTGCGCCTCGCTGCCCTTGCCACCGTGGTGGCCGTCCTCGACCAGTTTCTTGGCGTTGTCCCAGGCGCCGCCGGAGTTGGCGAGGAAGACGGCCATCAGCGTGCCCGCGCCGATGGCACCGGCGAGGAACGAGCCCAGGGCACCGACCCCGAGACTGAAGCCGATGGCGATCGGCGCCAGCACGGCGAGCAGGCCGGGGGTGGCGAGCTCGCGCAGCGCGTCCTTGGTGCAGATGTCGACGACCCGGCCGTACTCCGGCTTCTCCGTGTAGTCCATGATCCCGGGGTGCTCGCGGAACTGCCGCCGCACCTCGTAGACCACGGCGCCCGCCGACCGCGACACCGCGTTGATCGCCAGCCCCGAGAAGAGGAAGACGACCGCGGCGCCGAGGACCAGGCCGACCAGGTTGTTCGGCTGCGAGATGTCCAGACTGAGGTTCATCTCGCCCGCCCGGGCGTTGACGTCCGCGACCGCCGTGGCGATCGCGTCCCGGTAGGAGCCGAACAGCGCGGCGGCGGCCAGGACGGCCGTGGCGATGGCGATGCCCTTGGTGATCGCCTTGGTGGTGTTGCCGACCGCGTCGAGGTCGGTGAGCACCTGGGCGCCCGCGCCCTCCACGTCGCCGGACATCTCCGCGATGCCCTGGGCGTTGTCGGAGACCGGCCCGAAGGTGTCCATGGCGACGATGACGCCGACCGTGGTCAGCAGGCCGGTCCCGGCCAGGGCGACCGCGAACAGCGCCAGCATGATCGAGGTACCGCCGAGCAGGAACGCCCCGTAGACGCCCAGGCCGATCAGCAGCGCCGTGTACACGGCGGACTCCAGACCGACCGAGATCCCGGCCAGGACGACGGTCGCCGGCCCCGTCAGCGAGGACTTCCCGATGTCCCGGACCGGACGCCGGGTGGTCTCGGTGAAGTACCCCGTGAGCTGCTGGATGAGCGCGGCCAGCACGATGCCGATCGCGACCGCGACGAGCGCGAGGACCCGGGGGTTGCCCTCGTGCCCGGCGATGGCAATGTCCACGCCGTCCAGGTCCGCGTAGGAGGACGGCAGATAGGTGAAGACCGCCACGGCCACCAGCACGAGCGAGACCACCGCGGAGATGAAGAAGCCGCGGTTGATGGCGGTCATGCCACTGCGGTCGGTGCGGCGCGGCGCCACCGCGAAGATACCGATCATGGCCGTGAGCACACCGATCGCGGGAACGATCAGCGGGAAGGCCAGACCGGCGTCGCCGAAGGCCACCTTGCCGAGGATGAGCGCCGCGACCAGCGTCACGGCGTAGGACTCGAACAGGTCGGCGGCCATGCCGGCGCAGTCGCCGACGTTGTCGCCCACGTTGTCCGCGATGGTGGCGGCGTTGCGCGGGTCGTCCTCGGGGATGCCCTGCTCGACCTTGCCCACGAGGTCGGCGCCGACGTCCGCGGCCTTGGTGAAGATGCCGCCGCCGACTCGCATGAACATGGCGATCAGCGCGGCACCGAGGCCGAAGCCTTCCAGCACCTTCGGCGCGTCGGCCGCGTAGACCAGCACGACACAGCAGGCGCCCAGCAGGCCGAGGCCGACGGTGAACATGCCGACGACGCCTCCGGTACGGAAGGCGATCTTCATGGCCTTGTGCGAGACGTCCGTGAGGTCCTTGGCCGGCTCGCCCTCGCCCGGAGTGGCCTCGCGCGCCGCGGCGGCCACCCGCACATTGCTCCGTACGGCCAGCCACATTCCGATATAGCCGGTCGCCGCGGAGAACAAGGCGCCGATCAAGAAGAACACGGACCGCCCGATGCGCTGCGACCAGTCATCGGCCGGCAACAGCATGAGCAGGAAGAACACCACGACCGCGAATACGCTGAGGGTGCGCAGCTGCCGGGCGAGATAGGCATTCGCTCCTTCCTGTACAGCCGCCGCGATCTTCTTCATACTGTCGGTTCCCTCGCCCGCCGCCAGCACTTGACGCACCAGCATCACGGCGACACCCAGCGCGGCCAGCGCGACGAGCGCGACGACCACGACGATCAGCCGGTTGTCGGTGGTCAGTTCGGCGGCCGCGAGGGGCAGGGATGGGGAGAGGTCTTGCTGAAGAGGGGTAACGGGCCCCGCCATTCGTCCTCCTTGACGTTTGGCACATGGGCGCGCAGCACAGGGAACTGCCGCGGCACTCAGGCGTCCTGAGCAAAGATTGTGAACGGATTCTAGGGATCCGGACCGGGATCAAGACAGGGGCCATGAGGGGCAATTGACTCCCACCGGGGGAGATGAGCCGGAGAGCCCGCGAATAATTCGCCCGGACGAAGGAAATTGATCCATTCGCTGACGGTCGAATATTGCCATTTGCTGGATCTTCAAATCCTACGAAAAGCCAGCTCAGCGGCGGTCTGCGAGAGACGTGGATCACACCGGGTCCGGTGCCGCGGCCATGGCTGCGGTGCGGAGCCACCCGCAGTGGGCAGCCGGAGCCCGCGGGGAAGAGGGGAGAGGGAGGAGAGCGGCGCGGAGCGGCAGACACTGCGCGGACGGGCCGGCGGTACGGGCCCGTAGCGGCCCGGGGCCGGCGGCCGCGAGACCCGGAAGGGCCGCGAGCATCGGCTGGGCGGTGCGTGCTGGGAGCCCCGGGGGGCGTGAGGCCGCGAGAGCTACGACAGGAGAGCGTCGGGGGTCGTCGGCCAGCTCATCCTGATCCGGCCGCCCGTTTCGTCCGCGGACACCTCGACATCGTCGACAAGACCGCTGATGACCGCGAGACCCATCTCGTCCTCGTCCTCGGCGACGGCCTCACCCGGGGTCACGGCGACGGGCCCGCCGTGCTCGTCCCGCCGGGGGCCGGTGGGCCGGTGGGCGGCCTCGTCGGCGACCTCGATGGAGAACTTCTTCTCGTCCTCGACCAGGACGACGCGTACGGGTGCCGAAACGTTGTTGCTGAGGTGCAGACCGACAGCGCGGCTGCATGCCTCGCCGACGGCGAGCCTCACCTCGTCCAGCACGGCCTCGTCGACCCCGGCCCGGCGCGCCACCGCCGCCGCCACCAGGCGCGCTGTGCGGACGTGATTGGGCAGAGCGCTGAACAAGAGCTCCACGGTGGCCATGCCATCCCCCTCGGTCATACAGGCTTGCGTCATGGAGGCGGACCGCGGCGGCCCTCCGCCGACCCCCGTCACTCCCACCCCCGGGACGCGCGACCATCGGACGGCACGCGACCCGGGGTGCGGAAGCTGTCAGTCGGTGGCCGAGACGGCGTCATCGACCGAGGTGTGAATCGGGAACACCTTGGTCAGACCGGTGATACGGAAAATCTTCAGAATGCGCTCCTGGTTACAGACCAGGCGCAGCGAGCCCTCGTGCGCGCGGACGCGCTTGAGACCACCGACGAGGACGCCGAGACCGGTGGAGTCGAGGAAGTCGACGCCCTCCATGTCGACCACCAGGTGGTAGCTGCCCTCATTGACAAGCTCGACCAGCTGCTCACGCAGCTTGGGCGCGGTGTATACATCGATCTCGCCACCGACCTCGACGACCGTGCGGTCGCCAACGGTACGCGTCGACAGAGACAGGTCCACGGATCCTCCAGCACCTTGCAACGAGCGGTCGCCCCCCATGGATCGGCAGCCGCGATGGCATTCAATCACTTACCGGCAGGCGCGCACGACGCCTTGAGCCCATTCTTCATCAGGCCAGTGACACACTCGGTGCCGATGGCCGACGACCAACTCCCGCAGTCTGCGGGCACGCGCACCGCCCCACGGGCGGTACTCGGCCTGCTCGCCGGCACGGCGGACCGGGCTGCACGCGTCACTCATACGGAGCACTTGCCCCCGCGCGTGGGCCGCCATGCGGACTGGCCGCGGGGGATCCGGGAAGAAGTCGTGGAAGCCCTCCGGAGTGCCGGAATGGAGCGGCCGTGGGAGCACCAGGCGAGGGTCGCCGGACACGCCCTGCGCGGCGAGTCTGTGATCGTGGCCACCGGTACCGCCTCCGGGAAATCCCTCTCGTATCTCACACCGGTCCTCAGCTCCCTCCTGGACGGTTCCGAGGCACCGAACGGGCGGGGGGCGACGGCGCTGTACCTCGCGCCGACGAAGGCGCTCGCCGCGGACCAGCGCCGGGCCGTGGGCGAACTCGCCGCTCCCCTGGGCCGAGCCGTGCGCCCCGCGGTGTACGACGGTGACACCCCGGTGGAGGAGCGCGAGTGGGTGCGCCAGTACGCCAACTACGTGCTGACCAACCCGGACATGCTGCACCGGGGCATCCTCCCCGCCCATCCGCGCTGGGCCTCCTTTCTGCGGGCGCTGCGCCATGTCGTCATCGACGAGGCCCACACCTATCGCGGGGTCTTCGGCTCGCACGTGGCGCAGGTGCTGCGCCGGCTCCGCCGGGTCTGTGCCCGCTACGGCTCCGACCCGGTGTTCCTGCTCGCCTCCGCCACGTCCGCCGAACCCGCGCTGGCCGCCGGCCGGCTGACCGGCCTGCCGGTCGCCCAGGTCACCGAGGACGCCTCGCCCCGAGGAGAGCTCGTCTTCGCCCTCTGGGAGCCCCCGCTGACAGAACTGCACGGCGAACACGGTGCGCCGGTCCGGCGCACCGCCACCGCGGAGACCGCCGACCTGCTGACCGACCTGGTCGCCCGTGGCGTGCGCACCGTCGCCTTCGTACGGTCCCGGCGCGGCGCGGAGCTGATCTCCGTGATCGCGCAGGAGCGGCTGGCCGCCGTGGACCGTTCGCTTCCCGGGCGTGTCGCGGCCTACCGCGGCGGTTATCTGCCGCAGGAGCGCCGCGCCCTGGAGAACGCCCTGCACCGGGGGGACCTGCTGGGGCTCTCCGCCACCAACGCCCTGGAACTCGGCGTGGACATCGCCGGGCTCGACGCCGTCGTGATCGCCGGCTACCCCGGCACCCGCGCCTCGCTGTGGCAGCAGGCAGGCCGGGCGGGCCGCGCCGGGCAGGGCGCCCTCGCGGTCCTGGTCGCCCGGGACGACCCGCTGGACACCTTTCTGGTGCACCACCCCGAGGCACTCTTCCGGCAGCCCGTGGAATCCACCGTCCTCGATCCGGACAACCCGTATGTCCTCGCCCCCCATCTCTGCGCCGCGGCGGCCGAACTCCCGCTCACCGCGGCGGACATGGAGCTGTTCGGCCCCGCCGCGCCCGATCTCGTCCCGCAGCTGGAGCGCCGCAAGCTGCTGCGCCGGCGGGCCACCGCTTGGCACTGGACCCGCCGGGAGCGGGCGGCCGATCTCGCGGACATCCGCGGTGAGGGCGGCACCCCCGTCCAGGTCGTCGAGGCCGCGACGGGCCGCCTGCTGGGCACCGTGGACGCCTCCTCCGCCCACACCGCCGTCCACGACGGCGCCGTCCACCTCCACCAGGGCCGCACCTACCTCGTCAAGCGGCTGGACCTCGAGGACTCCGTGGCCCTGGTCGAGGAGGCGGACCCGCCCTACTCGACCACCGCGCGGGACACCACGGCCGTCACCGTCCTCGACACCACCACCGAGGTGCCCTGGGGCGGCTCCCGGCTGTGCTTCGGTTCGGTCGAGGTCACCCACCAGGTGGTCTCCTTTCTCCGCCGCAAACTCATCACCGGGGAGGTGCTCGGCGAGTCCAGACTCGATCTGCCGCCCCGTACCCTGCGGACGCGCGGCGTCTGGTGGACCGTCACCGAGGACCAGCTCGAGGCCGCCCGGATCTCCCCGGAGCAGCTCCCGGGCGCGCTGCACGCCGCGGAGCACGCCTCGATCGGCATGCTGCCGCTCTTCGCCACCTGCGACCGGTGGGACATCGGCGGTGTCTCCGTGCCTCTGCACCCCGACACCCTGCTGCCGACCGTCTTCGTCTACGACGGCCACCACGGCGGCGCGGGCTTCGCCGAACGCGCCTTCCACACCGCCCGGCGCTGGCTGACGGCCACCCGGGAGGCCATCGCGGCCTGCGAGTGCGAGTCGGGCTGCCCGTCCTGCGTCCAGTCACCGAAGTGCGGCAACGGGAACGACCCCCTGGACAAGAACGCCGCCGTCCGGCTGCTCTCCGTTCTCCTGGCCGGAGCCCCCGCGGAGTGACGGCCGGGGCCGCCGGGCCCCGGCGTCCCCGTGCGCGCGGACACTGCCGTGCCGGCCGTCGGTCGCTGTGCCGGTCGCCTTGCCGCTCGTCGTGCAGGCCGTCGTACCGGTTGCCGTCCCGGGTCATCCCCCGCCCGAACCGGGTATCCGTTCCCGGGGACGGCCGGGGCCGTCCCTCTCCGGGTGCGCGCCTCCCACCAGGTGGTCCGCCGGGCCCGCGCGGGCCCGGACCCGGGACGCGAACGGTCCGGTAGTGGCTTCGGCGGTCACGTCCGAGACCTCACCGCGCACCACACAGCGCACCAGCCGGACTCCCTGAGCCTCGGCGACCCGCCGGGCCAGTCCACAGGCCGCGTCCTGGCCCGACAGTGCGTGGTCGGCCGCCGCCAGGGCCGCGAGGTCCGCGCCGCCGCCCGCCCGGTGGCGGGTGACCACGGCTTGCCCCAGGGCCAGCACAGCCGCGAACACGGCGCACAGAGCCGTGGCCGTCACGGCCGTCCACACCGTGGCCGAGCCCCGGTCCGCATCCGGTGTTCCTCCCGCTCTCACCGTCCACCCCCGGGCTTCTCCGGCCGGCCTGCCGGGTCCACCGGTTCCGCGGCACCACCATCCGGTGCCGGAGGGCCGGTGCCGGACCGGCCGGGCTCCGTCTCCTCCGGTGGTCCGCCCACGGACTCGTCCAAGGCGACGGCCTCCGACCGCAGCCGGAGGCCCAGCGGCCCCGGGCCCGGAGCCCGGACCGCGACCGTCACCCGGACCAGCCCGTCCCCGCGGCGCAGGCCGATCTCCGCGCCTCGGGGCGCGGCCGCGCGGGCCGCTGCCAGCGCGGCTTCCCGGGGCTCGGACCGGGCGGCGGCCCGCGCCCCCGCCCGTGCCGCGTCCACACACCGGATGTGTGCGGACGCGGCCATCTGACCCCAGATCAGGATCATGGCGAACAGTGCCAGCACCGGCAGCGCCACGGCCGCCTCCGCCGTCACATATCCGCGGTCAGAACTGCGCATCGAGCGCCTTTCCGATCACGGACTGCAGGGCACCCGTGACCGTGTCACTGGTCACCACTTTGTAGAGGACGGCGCCGAAGCCGGCGGCCGCGATGGTGCCGACCGCGTACTCGGCGGTCGTCATACCGGCCTGCGTGTCCTTCCCGCGCAGCGCACGCCTGCGGTCCCGCAACCAGGTGTACATGCCCACCCCTTGTCCCGCCCGCTCCCGGGGCGTCCGTTCATGCGTCGTTCCGTGCCGATACCGCCTGAGCCCCCTTCGTGGGGAGGGGCCCTGGGCCGTGTCCGACGGCTCATCGGGGACCGCTCAGCAGGTCGCCGGCCAGACCGATGAGCACCGGCGCCACCCCGACGGTCAGGAAGGCGGGCAGGAAGCACAGGCCCAGGGGCGCGGTGGCGAGCACCGCCGCCCGCCGCGCCGACGCTGCCGCCGCCCGCGCCCCTCCGGCCCGGCACTCGGCCGCAACCCGAGCCACCGGCTCCACCGCCGACACGCCCGTGACCTGCGCTCGCGCCAGGCACCGGGCCAGCCCGGCCGCCCCCGGCACCTCGGCCAGCCGTCCCCACGCCTCCTCCGGATCACCGCCCAGGCGCAGTTCGGCGGCCACTCGGTTCAGCCGCTCACCGACCGGCCCGCCGAGCGAACGGCCCACGGCCAAGGCGGCCTCTCGCGGCTCCGCACCCGCCGCCAGGCAGGCCGCCAGCAGATCCGCGGCCAGCGGCAGCCCGGCCGCCTCCGTACTCCGCCGGGCTCCTGGATCGGGTCTCCTCCGGGCCCGTCTCCGGACGGCGTATCCGGTCGCGATCCCCACCGCGCAGCCCACCGCTCCGCCGATGACCGCCAGCGCGGCCAGTCCCGCACCGACCACCGGCCACCACTCCCGGGCCGCCCCGGTCCACCGCGCCGTGCGGGCGCGGCCGGAGCGACGGCGGCCCCGCCAGGACATGCCGTGGCCGGGTGGGCGGCGCAGCGCGGCACCGTCGCGCCCCGGGGCACGGGCCGGGGTCAGCAGCAGGGCAAGCCGCCGCCGGGAGGCCCGGGACCGCGCGCCCCGCAGCACCGCTGCCGCGAAGACCGCCCCACCCGCCAGCGCCACCGCCCACAGGCTGTGGACGAGTTCCGTGTTCACGCCGTCCTCCCGTGTCCGACCGCGATGCCCCGGCCGTTGCCCGGCCCGTCGGTATACGCGGCACCCCCGGCGCCCCCGCCGTACCGGCCGTGTGCGGGCCCCGGATGCTCCATCGCATCCGGCCGCGCTCCGCCGGCCCCCTCCGCGGCCCGTACGATCCGCGCCGTCCAGGCCAGTCCGGCGGATTCCAGCGCCGCCCCCGTCAGCAGACAGGCGAGGCCGGCCGGTGTGTGCAGCAGCACCCGGAGCGGATCCGCGCCGAGCAGGCCGCCCATCAGCAACCCGAAGACGGGCAGCAGGGCCAGCAGAAGCGCGGTGGATCTCGTCCCCTCCAGTTGGGCGCGGAGGTCCTCCCGCTGCTCCCGTTCGGCTCGCAGGGCGGCCGCCACCCGGTCGAGCCCGCCCGCGAGCCCGGCCCCGGTGTCGGCCGCCGCCTGCCAGCAGGCCGCGACCCCGGCCAAGCCCTCCGCGCCCGGCCATCGGGCGGCCTGCCGCAGGGCTCCGGGCACGTCGCCGCCGAACCGGGCCGCGGCCGTCACCGAGGCTTGGGAGGGCCCCGGCCGGACCGGCGCGGCCAGCAGTGCCTCGGCCGGTTGCCGGCCGGCCCGCACCTCCCCGGCCATCACCGCGCACCACTCGATGACCTCCCCGGCACGCCGTTCCGCTGCCCGCCTCCCGTCCCGCCGCCGAAGCCGGCGCCGCACCAGCGGTACGGCCCCGAGAGCCGCGAGCGGTGGGAGCGGGGAATCCCCGAACCAACCGATCAGGCACCCGGCCGGCAGGCACAGCCACTCCTGGCCGAGCCGGGGCCGGATCCGCTCCCACCACGCCCGGGCCGCGGCCGGCCATCGCGCGTACCGGCGGAGGCGGCCGTCCCCGTGGACCACCGGGCCCGCTCCGGGCAACAGCAACCGCGCACGGCGCCGTTGGCCCCGCCGCCCCGCCGACCGCCACACGGCCAGACCCGCGGACACCAGAGCCGCGCAGACCGTCACCTGGGCGGCGGGTCCCGTCACCCCGGTCACCACGTGCCTCCCTCTTCCGGGCTCGCGCCGGCGGACACGGCCAGCAGCCGGTTCAGCCGCGGCCATCCGGGACCGAGCACGGGCTCGCCGCCCGCCGTACCCCAGACCGCCGCCGGGACCGTGGTGACGAGGCCGGTGCCGCCCCGCTCCAGCACATGCATCTCGGCGATCCGGCGCAGACCCGTTCGCCGGTCCCGCACCAGATGGATGAGCACCGACAGGGCGGCCGCCAACTGGCTGTGCAGCGCCGCCCGGTCGAGCCCCGCGGTGGAGCCGAGGGCCTCCAGCCGGGCGGGAACATCGGCGGCGGCATTGGCGTGCACCGTGCCGCAACCGCTGTGACCGGTGTTCAGCGCGGCGAGCAGATCGGTCACCTCCGGACCGCGGACCTCCCCGACGACCAGCCGGTCGGGCCGCATGCGCAGCGCCTGCCGCACCAGATCCCGCAGGGTGACCCGGCCGGTGCCCTCCTGGTTCGGCGGCCGGGTCTCCAGACGGACCACATGCGGGTGTTCGGGGCGCAGTTCCGCCGAGTCCTCGGCGAGCACGATGCGCTCGGCGGGATCCACCAGGCTCAGCAGGCTGGAGAGCAGGGTGGTCTTCCCCGCTCCGGCACCCCCGCTGACCAGAAAGGACAGCCGGGCCTCCAGCAGTGCTCGCAACAGCCGTTCGCCACCGGGCGGAACCGTTCCCGCGGCGACCAGCCCCGTCAGGCCGAAGGCCCGGGGGCGGACCACCCGCAGCGACAGACAGGTGGAGCCGACGGCCACCGGGGGCAGCACTGCGTGGAGCCGGGTTCCGCCGGGAAGCCGGGCGTCCACCCAGGGCCGTGCGTCGTCCAGCCGGCGCCCGGCCACGGCGGCCAGCCGCTGGGCCAGTGCCCGCACCGCCGCGGCGTCGGGGAAACCCACATCCGTCAGTTCCAGCCCGCGGCCGCGGTCCACCCACACCCGGTCGGGCGCCGTGACCAGGACATCGGTGACCGTGGGATCGGCGAGCAGCGGTTCCAGGGGACCGGCTCCCACCAGCTCCGAGCGCAGCGCCGTCACCACGGCGAGCACACCCGCGTCGCCCAGCAGCCGGCCCTCGGCCCGCAGCGCGGCGGCCACTCGCGCCGGTGTGGGCTCGGCCCCCGTCTCGGCGAGGCGCAACCGGACCGCGTCGACCAGGGACGGTGGTACCGGCTGCCGCTGCCACCAGCTCCCCGTCGCTTCCGGCCCTGCGGCAGGCGCCCGGCAGGCGCGCCCGGGACTCGGCGGTCCCACGCCGCGTCCTCCGGGTCCCCCGGGCTCCCCGGGTTCCCTCGCCCAACTGGGCAGCGTGGGCCTCTGGTTCGTCTCCGTACCGTTCATGCGGCGGCACCCCCGCCACTCGGCAGGGCCCGGTCCCAGAAGGCCGAGCAGAACCGGGCCAGCGGTCCGCGGGTGTTGTCGCCCGGGACGGACTCGCCCGGAGCCTCCGCGGGGAGTCCCGGCTCCGGAGGGATCTCCCCCGCCAGCGGGAGCCCGAGCAGCGCGGCGATCTCCTCGTCCTCCAGACCCGCGCCGCAGGGCCCGCGCACCACGGCCCGGAGATCCGGGAGGACGGTGCGGACGGCCGACGCCACCCGGTGCGCCGCGGCGACCGAACGCAGCCCGGACGGCACCACCAGCAGCCCCAGATCGAGCTGGGCCAGCGCCTCGGCGACCGTCTCGTCCAGCCGCCGGGGCAGGTCGACGACCACGGCACCACCCCGCCGCCGCGCGGCGGAGAGCACGGAACGCATGGCCTCGGGCGGGACGGCCACCGTGTCGCCCCGGTCCCAGCTGAGCAGGCGCAGGGAGCGCAGCCGCGGAAGCGACTCCTCCAGCGCGCCGGCGGCCACCCGGCCGCGCGACTGGGAGAACGCCGGCCAGCGCAGCCCTTCGACGCTCTCCCCGCCGAGCAGCACGTCCAGCCCGCCACCGAGCGGATCACCGTCCACGAGCACGGTGCGCCGGCCGTCGCGGGCCGCCGTGACGGCGAGCGCGCAGGCCAGGGTGGAGGCCCCGGCGCCACCCCGGCCTCCGATCACGCCGACGGCGAGCGCCGGTGCGGCGGTGCCCTCCAGTGCGTCGGCGATCCGGTCCACCAGCCAGGCCTCGCAGCCGGGGAGAGGAACGACGTGGTCGGCGCCGACGCCGACGGCCCGCTGCCAGATGCCGTGGTCCCCCGGGTCCCGGCTGATCAGCAGGACCCCGGCCCGCCGTACGGCGTTGCGCAGCCGGGGCACGGCGTCGTCGCCGACGATCACCAGAGGGGCGCGCTCCCAGCCACCGCGCTCCGGGACGCCGTGGCAGACCTCCGGCTCGGCACCCGCCGCGGCGCACAACCGCAGGAGCTCGTCCAGGAGTTCCGCGTCCTCCGTGACCACCAGGGGTGGCCCCGCTCCTGTTACGGCACTTTCCAGCCGATCGGAAGTGTTCAGTCCGTTCATGGCGGATCCCCTCTCGCTTCAGCACTCTCACTGCGCGAACCTCGCGGGAATCAGCGTGCGGCGATCCGGGAAATCCCGTGGATCTTGGTCTAAATCTGTGGACAACTCGGCGGTTGTGAATATCCGGACCACCTATACCGGTGACTTCCATCCGCAGCATGACGATTACTCTCTGTAACATCAGAGGGCAGGGGGAAGCGGTCCGACAGAGAACCGGACAGAGCGCCGAGCGGCGGGCGGGAGGACGGCAAAATGCGTCCGGACATGCGACGACCCCCGCCGGGGGGGAGAGCGGGGTCGTCCCCACGGCCGACTCGGGGGGGGAGGAGTCGGGCCGGGTTAGCACGGTCGCGAACGATCCGTGACTTCCATGGTGTACCCGAGGGCCTTCTCAGGCAAACCCACACGCCTCAGCTTACGCCGAATGGAGGGCCTTATGCTCAACCCGTGGAAAACCCCTCCTTGCCGCGCACAGCCGCCTTCTTCGACCTCGACAAGACAGTGATTGCCAAGTCGAGCGCACTGGCCTTCAGCAAGTCCTTCTACCAGGGCGGCCTCATCAACCGCAGGGCCGTCCTGCGCACCGCTTATGCCCAGTTCGTCTATCTCCTCGGCGGGGCCGACCACGACCAGACGGAGCGGATGCGGGAGTACCTCTCCGCGCTCTGCCGCGGCTGGAACGTGCAGCAGGTGCGGGAGATCGTCGCCGAGACCCTGCACGACCTGATCGACCCGATCATCTACGACGAGGCGGCCTCGCTGATCGAACGCCACCACACCGCGGGCCACGATGTCGTGATCGTCAGCACCTCGGGCGCCGAGGTGGTCGAGCCGATCAGCCGGCTCCTCGGTGCGGACCGCGCGGTCGCCACACGGATGGTCGTCGAGGACGGCTGCTACACCGGCGAGGTGGAGTACTACGCGTACGGGCCCGCGAAGGCCGAGGCCATCACCCGGCTCGCCGAGAGCGAGGGATACGACCTGACCCGCTGCTACGCCTACAGCGACTCGATCACCGACATACCCATGCTGGAGGCGGTCGGCCATCCGCACGCCGTCAACCCCGACCGCGGGCTGCGCCGCGAGGCCGTCGCCCGGGGCTGGCCCGTTCTCTCCTTCGACCGGCCGGTCCGGCTGAAGCAGCGCGCGCCGTCGCTCTCCCTCCCCGCCTGGGGACCGGCCTGGACGTCCCCGAGCCGCCCCCTCGTCGTCGGCGCGGTCGCGGTGACGGCGGCGGCAGCGGCCGCCGGACTCGTCTGGTACGCCGGCCGGCGCCGTGCGGCCGCCTGCCCGCCGGCATGAGAACCGGGCAAGGAATCCCGGTCCGGGCTTCCACTTACCGGGCTGGAGGAGTACAAAGGAATTACCGGCCCGTGAGACCGGGGAGACCTTTCCAAGAGGTCTTCCGCAATTGTCCACGGCCCCACGGACCGAAGCACGGAAGCCGGGCACCCACGCGACGCCGACCCGTCGATTACGGGCCAGTCGCACAGGTCACGGGCTCAGGCCCGACCTGATGCGCATCTCGTGCACGCACTGGTAACCCGGCGGACGTGCCAGCGGCGGTACCGCGAGGTACCGCCGCATCAATGCCCGCCCGGAGTTGTGGGGAATACTCTCCGCATCCCGCTCCGCGGCACTGCCGGAAATGCACCCGTCGCATTCCGGATCCGGATCGGCCCGGCCTCCTCCCCGGTCAGGCCGCGCCCCGCTGGAGGGCCTCGCAGACCGCCGTGCTCTCCCGGGCCCCCAGTTCGACCGCCCGTCCGCAGTGCGCGATCCAGGCCGCCACCCCCTCGGGCGTACCGGAGGCATAGCCCGCCAGCGCCTCGGCGTACGCGGCGGATCCCAGCTCCGCGTGCCCGACCTCGGACGGGCACACCGCCTTGGGGTCGAGTCCGCTGCCGATGAGCACGATCCGCTCAGCGGTCCGCGCCACCAGCCCGTTGTGCGAGCCGAACGGGCGGAGGGTGAGCAGTTCGCCGTGCACGACCGCCGCCGTCACCAGGGCCGGCGCGCCACCCCCGGCCGGCAGCAGTCCGGCGAGCCCCTCCAGCCGTCCCGCCATCTCGTCCGCCCCCGGCAGCGGCAGCGTCACCAGCGGCTCGTCGACGGCCTCGCCCGCCAGCCGCGGCCGGCCCACCGAGTCCTCCGGCGCCGCGCCCGAGGCGGCCACCAGATGGAGCCGGGCCAGCACGCGCAGCGGCGACTGCCGCCACACGCCCAGCAGCTGCCCCGCCTCCGCGGTCAGCCGCAGGGCCGCGCCCACCACCCGGGGCTCCCCGGCGGCGCTGAAGTCCGTGCGCCTGCGGACCTCTTCCAGCGCCCAGTCGGCGCCGGCCAGCGCCGCGGAAGCGCGGGCGCCGCGCAGGGCGGCCTCGGAGGTGATCTCGGTGCTCCGGCGGCGCATCACCCGGTGGCCGTAGACCCGGTCCACGGCCTTCCGTACGGAGTCCACGGAGTCGGTCACGCCCGGGAGGGCGCCGAGAGCGGCGAGCGGATCGGCATTCGTACGCATGGGAACGACCCTACGCACTCGGAGGCCGGCGCTCCCGATGGAGTGGTGTTGTTCACTGGCGTCCCTCACTCCGCGCTTCCGGTCCACTACGCTTGTTGAATATGAAGATCGCTTTCGTTGGGAAGGGCGGCAGCGGCAAGACGACGCTGTCCTCGCTCTTCATCCGCCGGCTCGCCGCCGCCCGGATCCCGGTGCTCGCCGTGGACGCCGACATCAACCAGCACCTGGGAACCGCCCTCGGCCTCGGCGACGAGGAGGCGGCCGCGCTGCCGGCCAT
Organism: Streptomyces sp. MNU89; assembly: GCF_020982505.1. NCBI lineage: Bacteria > Bacillati > Actinomycetota > Actinomycetes > Kitasatosporales > Streptomycetaceae > Streptomyces > Streptomyces sp. MNU89. Next base: position 3,486,047 of record NZ_JAJKLL010000001.1, read on the forward strand.
GGGCGCCCGGCTGTCGCTGATCAAGGACTGGCTGCGGGGCACCAACCCGCGGATCGGCTCGGCCGAGACCATGATCAAGACCACCCCGCCGGGCACGGGCTCACGGCTGCTCCGGCTGTCCGAGGACAACCCCGTCTTCGCCGCCTGCGTCCGGCCGGTCCCGCTGGACGAGGGCGAGGCCGGGCTGATGGTCACCGGCCCGTTCACCGAGGCCGACCTGGGCGTGGCCTGCTACCACTCGAAGACCGGGGCGGTCGAACTCTGCCTCAACCACCTGGTCGACGGTCGGCAGGAGTACGTGGTCGTCGACATGACGGCCGGCTCGGACTCCTTCGCCTCCGGGATGTTCACCCGCTTCGACATGACGTTCCTGGTGGCTGAGCCGACCCGCAAGGGCGTCGCCGTCTACCGCCAGTACAAGGAGTACGCGCGCGACTTCGGCGTCGCGCTGCGCGTGGTCGGCAACAAGGTGCAGGGCCCCGAGGACCTGGCCTTCCTCCGCGAGGAGGCCGGGGACGACCTGCTGACCGCCTTCGGCCACTCGGACTGGGTCCGCGCCATGGAGAAGGGCCGCCCGCCCCGCTTCGACCTGCTGGAGGAGCCCAACCGCGAGGCCCTGCGGACACTGCACGAGGCCGCGGACGGCTCGTACGAGCGCCGCGACTGGCGGCGTTACACCCGCCAGATGGTCCACTTCCACCTGCGGAACGCGGAGAGCTGGGGCAATACGCGGACGGGTACCGATCTGGCGGCCCAGGTGGACCCCGGTTTCGTCCTGGACGAGCGGGCGGTCAGTCCGCAGCCTGCCTGATCCGGGCCGGTCCGCCCGCCGGCCGGGCCGGTCCCGCCGGTTCCGCGGGGCGCCGGGGCTCCGAGGAACCGGCGGGACCGGCGGGCGGCCCGCCGCTGAGAAAGGCCTTCCAGCCCCCCTCCGGCCGCTCCCCGACTCCCAGCGTGCGCAGCTTCGCCAGCACCCCGGGGTCCTGGACGTCCAGCCAGTCCGCCAGTTGCTTGAAGGTCACGCAGTGGACGTCCTTCTTCGGGCAGATCTCCTTGATGGCCTCTTCGACGGCGCTCATATAGGCGCCCCCGTTCCAGGACTCGAAGTGATTGCCGATGAAGAAGGGCGCCCGGTTGCCCTCGTGGGCCCGCCGGAACCCCTGGAGGAGCCCGTCGCGCATCTGGCGGCTCCAGAAAGCGTGCTGCGCGGGGTCGCCCCGGACCGTGCCCGACTGGTTGGCGAGGAAGTTGTAGTCCATCGAGAGCGTCTCGAAACCGCGTCCCGGCATGGGGATCTGCTGGAGCGGGAAGTCCCAGAGGCCGCCCTTCTTCGACGGCCAGACCTGCAGGCCCCCGGGCGAACTGGCGTCGTAGCGGAAGCCCTCGGCCTTCGCCGCCGGCAACAGGCTCCGCTGCCCCTCCAGGCAGGGGGCGCGGCCGCCGACGAGTTCCCGGTCGTAGTCGAAGGGCAGTGGCGGCGCGCCGTCGAGGCCCGCGTGCGTCTTCCAGCTCTTGACCAGGGCCTCGGCCTGCCGGATCTCGTGGCGCCACTCGTCCGTCGTCCAGGTCCCGACGCCGCCGTTCGGGCCGCAGAAGTGCCCGTTGAAGTGGGTACCGATCTCGTTGCCCTCCTGCCAGGCCCCGCGCAACTGCTCCAGGGTGGCCTTGATCCCCGCGATGTCGTTGAAGCCGATGTCCGAGGAGCCGGGGGCGTGCCGCGGCGGCTTGTAGACCTCGCGCCGGGCGTGCGGAAGGACGTAGACACCGCTCAGGAAGTACGTCATCTTCGCGTCGTACTCCCGGCCGATCCGGCGGAAGTGGGAGAAGAGCTTCTGACCGTCCTCGCCGGCCCCGTCCCAGGAGAAGACCACGAACTGGGGCGGGCGGTGGCCGGCCTCCAGCCGCTTCGGGAGGGGCTGGTTCGGCTGGCGGCCGGTGAAGGCCGTCGACCCGTCACCGATCAGCCTGACCGGGCCCGAGACCGCCCCGTGCTCCGCGGATCCCTGCCGCGCGTCGTCCTCTTCCCGCTCCCCGGTGGCGGAACAGCCGGTGACCGCCAGCGCCAGAACGGTGGCGACGGTCCCTGTGGTCACTCTCCGCGGGGCGGCCATCGGCCCACCTTCTTTCCTCCGCCTCGTGCGCTGCCGACACAGCGCGGACCAAGGTCGCATGGGAGGAAGAACGGTTCAGACCGACAAGCCGATAAACATACGTATTCACCCCATTGAGTCAATCAACAGGCACTTTGTTCTGGATCACCCTCCACGTTCTTTACTCTGCATTACGGTTCGTTTACCAAGAGTTGGCATACCGCGTATGGCAGAGCCCAGGAGGCCGTCCCCGTGTCCCCTGCACCCGCCCCGGTCCGGCGATCTCGCCGCTTCCGTAACCGTCTTCCTGATCGCCGTTCCGATGTCCCTCGGCCTCGCCGTGGCCATGGGCGCCCCGCTGCAGGCGGGCCTGGTCGCCACCGCCGTCGGCGGCATCCTCGGCGGGCTGCTCGGCGGGGCTCCCCTCCAGGTCACCGGCGCCTCCACCGGACTGACCGTCGTCACCGCCGAGTTGATCCAGGTCTACGGCTGGCCGGCCACCTGCGGCATCACCGTTCTCGCCGGCCTGCTGCAGCTCGCCCTCGGCTGGCTCCGGGTGGCCCGCGCGGCGCTCGCCGTCAGCCCTGCCATCGTGCACGGCACTCTCGCCGGCATCGGCGTCACCATCGCGCTCGGACAGCTGCACGTGGTCTTCGGCAGTGAGCCGCACAGCACGGTCTTCGGCAATCTCCGCGCCCTCCCCGGCGAACTGGCCGGGGCCCCGCCCGCCGCGCTCGCCGTCGGGGCGCTGACCGTGGCCGTCCTCATCGGCTGGCCGCGGCTGCCGGGCCGCGCGGGCAGGGCGCTGCGCCGCCTCCCCGCCGCCCTGGCCTCGGTCGCCACCGCCACGCTCGTGACGGTCGTGGCCGCTCCGGAGCTGGACCGCGTCGATCTGCCCACCTGGCGGGCCTACATCCTGCCGGAGGCACCGGACGGCGCACTGCTGGGGCTGCTCGCCGCGGTGCTCACCGTCGCGCTCGTCGGCGCCCTGGAGTCACTGCTCTCCGCGGTCGCCGTCGACCGGCTGGCCCGCGACCGCCCTGCGGGTGCCGTCCCGCCCCAGGCCGACCTGGACCGCGAACTGCGCGGACAGGGGACGGCCAACACCGTTTCCGGCCTGCTGGGCGGACTGCCGGTCTCCGGTGGCGCGATGCGGGGCTCGGCCAACGTCCGCGCCGGAGCCGCCGGCCGCTGGTCCACCGTGCTGCACGGGGTCTGGGTGCTGCTCGCCGCCGGGCTCCTGGCCTCGGTGCTGGAGCAGATCCCGCTGGCGGCCCTCGGCGCGCTGGTGGCCGTGGTGGGCGTGCAGATGGTGAGCTACGCCCACATCCGCAACGTCCACCGGCACCGCGAGTTCCCCGTCTACGCGGCGACGATCGCGGGGGTGGTGCTGGCCGGCGTCCTGGAAGGGGTCCTGCTGGGGATCGCCGCCGCCCTGGCCGTGTCCCTGCACCGGCTGGCCCGGACCCGTATCTCCGTGGCCGAGGCCCGCGGCGTCCACCGGGTCCGCGCGCACGGCCAGTTGACGTTCCTGGCGGTGCCGCGGCTGAGCCGCGCCCTGGGCCGGGTGCCGCCCGGGGCCACCGCGCTCGTCGAACTGGACGGCTCGTTCATGGACCACGCGGCGTACGAAACCCTGCAGCACTGGCGCGAGACACATGTCGCGCGGGGCGGACGGGTCGCCGTGACGGGACGGGCCGGGCAGGACATCTGCGAGCCCTCCTCGGGGCACGGCTGCAGGCCCTGGACCCCGTGGCGCAACCACCAGTGCGTGCAGGGGCCGGCCGGGGAGGCGGTGCCCCGCGGGGAGAGGCGGCCGACGGCCGGCAGCGTTCAGCTCACGGGCGGACTCCGGGCCTTCCAGCGCAACACCGCACCCCTGGTCCGGGAGGAGCTGGCCCGTCTGGCGCGGGAGGGCCAGCGGCCGTCCCAGCTCTTCCTGGCCTGCGCCGACTCACGGCTCGTCACCAGCATGATCACGTCCAGCGGGCCCGGCGACCTCTTCACCGTCCGCAACGTCGGCAACTTCGTGCCGCCACCGGGAGCGGACTCCGCCGACGACTCCGTCGCGGCGGCCATCCAGTACGCGGTCGACGTCCTGGGGGTGAGCAGTATCACGGTCTGCGGTCACTCGGGATGCGGCGCCATGCAGGCGCTGCTGGAGTCACCGCCGGGCGGCTTCGCCACCCCGCTGGGCCGCTGGCTGCGCCACGGGGTCCCCAGCCTGGAACGGCTGCGCGGCGGGGAGCCGGAACCGGTGATCTCCGGCAGGCCCGTCGGGGACTCAGTTGAGCGCCTCTGTATCACAAATGTGATCCAGCAGTTGGAGCATCTGTCGGCGCATCCCTCGGTTGCCCGGCGGGTGACCGAGGGCACCCTCACGCTGCACGGAATGTACTTCCACGTGGCGGAAGCACAGGCGTACTTGCTCATGAACCAGGGCAAAACCTTCGCACCCGTACAGCCGGAGGCCTGGTCCACCGGTGCCGGTGAGTCGGCGGAATCTCCACCTCTACAGGTCTAGACCTCTTGTGGCAAGCTCTTGTCAGGCCCGGCGGTGGCCTGATGTGCTATCGCCGGGACCACAGCGGACACCCAGGGAATGGGAGTAGTCGTGAGCAATGAAAGCCTGGCCAACCTGCTGAAAGAAGAGCGGCGGTTCGAACCGCCGGCCGACCTGGCAGCGGCCGCCAATGTCACCGCCGAGGCATACGAACAAGCCAAGGCTGACCGGCTGGGCTTCTGGGCCGAGCAGGCCCGTCAGCTGACCTGGGCGACCGAGCCGACCCAGACCCTCGACTGGAGCAACCCGCCATTCGCGAAGTGGTTCGCCGACGGCAAGCTGAACGTCGCCTACAACTGCGTGGACCGCCACGTGGAAGCGGGCAACGGCGACCGCGTCGCCATCCACTTCGAGGGCGAGCCCGGCGACACCCGCGCCATCACCTACGCCGAACTGCAGCGCGAGATCTCCAAGGCCGCCAACGCCCTCACCGAGCTCGGCGTCCAGGCCGGCGACCGGGTCGCGATCTACCTGCCGATGATCCCGGAGGCGGTCTTCGCAATGCTGGCCTGCGCCCGCATCGGCGCCCCGCATTCCCTCGTCTTCGGCGGCTTCTCCGCGGACGCGCTGGCCACCCGCATCGAGGACGCCGACGCCCGGGTGATCATCACCTCCGACGGCGGCTACCGCCGGGGCAAGCCCTCCGCTCTCAAGCCGGCCGTGGACGAGGCCCTGACCCGCCCCGGCACGGAGAACGTCCGCAACGTCCTCGTCGTCCGGCGCACCGGTGAGGACACCGCCTGGACCGACGGCCGCGACGTGTGGTGGCACGAGCTGGTGGACCGCCAGTCCGACCAGCACACCCCCGAAGCCTTCGACGCCGAGCACCCGCTGTTCATCCTCTACACCTCGGGTACGACGGGTAAGCCGAAGGGCATCCTGCACACCACCGGCGGCTACCTCACCCAGGTCGCCTACACCCACCGGGCCGTCTTCGACCTCAAGCCGGAGACGGACGTCTACTGGTGCACCGCCGACGTCGGCTGGGTGACGGGCCACTCGTACATCGTCTACGGCCCGCTGGCCAACGGCGCGACCGAGGTCATCTACGAGGGCACCCCGGACACCCCGCACCAGGGCCGCTGGTGGGAGATCGTCCAGAAGTACGGCGTCACGCTCCTCTACACCGCGCCCACCGCGATCCGTGCCTGCATGAAGTGGGGTGACGACATCCCGGCCAAGTTCGACCTGTCGTCGCTGCGCATCCTCGGCTCCGTGGGTGAGCCCATCAACCCCGAGGCCTGGATCTGGTACCGCAAGCACATCGGCGGTGACCGCACCCCGGTCGTGGACACCTGGTGGCAGACCGAGACCGGCGCCATCATGATCAGCCCGCTCCCGGGTGTCACGGCCACCAAGCCGGGATCGGCCCAGATCCCGCTGCCGGGCATCTCCGCGACCGTCGTCGACGACGAGGCCAAGGAGGTCCCGAACGGCGGTGGCGGTTACCTCGTCCTGACCGAGCCGTGGCCGTCGATGCTCCGCACGATCTGGGGTGACGACCAGCGCTACCTCGACACCTACTGGTCCCGCTTCGAGAATCGTTACTTCGCGGGCGACGGCGCCAAGAAGGACGACGACGGCGACATCTGGCTGCTCGGCCGGGTCGACGACGTCATGCTGGTCTCCGGCCACAACATCTCGACCACCGAGGTGGAGTCGGCGCTCGTCTCGCACCCCAAGGTGGCCGAGGCCGCCGTGGTCGGCGCCACGGACCCGCAGACCACGCAGGCCATCGTCGCCTTCGTCATCGTGCGCGGCAACGTGGACAGCGAGGAGGAGGGACTGGTCGAGGAGCTCCGCGCCCATGTCGCCAAGCACCTCGGTCCGATCGCCAAGCCCAAGCGCATCCTGCCGGTCGCGGAGCTGCCCAAGACCCGCTCCGGCAAGATCATGCGGCGGCTGCTGCGCGACGTGGCGGAGAACCGCGCCCTCGGTGACGTCACGACCCTCACCGACTCCTCGGTGATGGACCTCATCCAGACCCGGCTGCCCGGCGCCGCCTCCAGCGAGGACTGACCACCGGGCACCACCCCTGACCGGCCGAGAGCCGGGAGACGCCGCCGACCAGGACGGTTTCTCCCGGCTCTCCCGGGTAGGGTGAAGAACACAGCAGTCGTTCGATAGTCCTCAGGTGCGCCGGGAAGTCTGGTCGGCAACCGCCGAGTCGTGCCCGGAAAGCGCGGCTCCGGCTGGTCTCCATGTCACCGACCGGAGGGTTCCTTTTCCGTGGCCACGCCCCAGCACCCCAAGTTCCTCGGCCGCATGTCGCTCCCGGAGCGCAACTTCGTCGCCGACGCGCTGCGGACCGAGACCGTCGGCGGTGTGCTGCTGCTCGCGGCCGCGATCGTCGCCCTGGTCATGGCGAACACCCCGCTGAGCGACTTCTACCAGAGCGTGCGGGACTTCACCGTCGGTCCCGAGTCCCTCCACCTGGACCTCTCGATCGGCGACTGGGCCAAGGACGGCCTCCTCACCATCTTCTTCTTCGTGGCCGGTATCGAGCTCAAGCGGGAGTTGGTCGCCGGTGAGCTGCGCGATCCGAGAGCGGCGGCCCTGCCCGTCGTCGCGGCGCTCTGCGGCATGATCGTCCCCGCGCTCGTCTACCTCGCCACCGCGTCCGGCCTGGGCGGCAGCCTCGACGGCTGGGCGGTGCCCACCGCCACCGACATCGCCTTCGCCCTCGCCGTTCTCGCCGTGCTCGGCACCTCGCTCCCCGCCTCGATGCGGGCCTTCCTGCTGACCCTGGCGGTCGTCGACGACCTCGGCGCGATCCTCATCATCGCCCTCTTCTTCACCACCGACATCAGCCTCCCCGCCCTGGGACTCTCCCTGGCCGGGCTGGCCCTCTTCTGGTTCCTGCACCGCAAGGGTGTCCGCGGCTGGTACGTCTACGTCCCGCTGGTCGCGGTGATCTGGGCGCTGATGCACGCCAGCGGCGTGCACGCCACGGTCGCCGGTGTCGCGATGGGCCTGCTGCTGCGCTGCACCGTCCGCGACAACGAGAGCCACTCCCCCGCCGAGCACATCGAGCATCTGGTCCGCCCGCTCTCCGCCGGCGTCGCCGTGCCGCTGTTCGCGCTCTTCGCGGCGGGCGTCTCGGTCTCCGGCGGGGCCCTCGGTGACGTCTTCACCAAGCCCGAGCCGCTCGGCGTCGTCCTCGGCCTCTTCCTCGGCAAGGTCGTCGGCATCTTCGGAGGCTCCTGGCTGGCCGTCCGCTTCACCCGGGCCGAACTCAACGAGGAGCTGGCCTGGGCGGACATCTTCGCGGTCTCCTCGCTCGCGGGCATCGGCTTCACCGTCTCCCTCCTCATCGGCGAGCTGGCGTTCACCGAGGACCCCGCCCTCGCGGACGAGGTGAAGGCCGCGGTCCTCATCGGCTCCCTGATCTCCGCCGTCGCCGCGGGCATCCTCCTCAAGCTCCGCAACAACAGGTACAAGCGGCTCTACGACGAGGAGAACCTTGACGAGGACGAGTCCGGCATCCCGGACATCTACGAGCGGCACGACCCCGCGTACCACCTCCGGATGGCGGCGATCCACGAAAAAAAAGCCGCCGAGCATCGGAAGCAGGCGGAACTCGCCGCCGCGGAACGCGCGGCCGGTGATGATCCGGCATGATCGGGGGCAACCGACCGCTGAGTCCCGCCAGGGAGTCCCAGCAGACCGGAATTGAGGGATGAAGCGATGAGCCCAGTCGAACAGGACACCGACCGCAGCCTCGGACAGCTGATGGCCACGGCGACCACCGAGTTGTCCGCGCTCGTGCACGACGAGATCGCGCTGGCCAAGGCCGAGCTGCGGCAGGACGCGAAGCGGGCGGGCATCGGCGGCTTCGCCATCACCACCGCCGGAGTCCTGGCCCTGTTCTCCCTGCCCGTGCTGAGCTTCGCCGCCGCGTACGGCATCCACAACCTGGGGCTCGGGCTGGCCTGGTCCTTCCTCATCGTGGGCAGCGCCTATCTGCTGCTGGCCGCGCTCCTGGGCGTCTTCGCCGTCGCCAAGTTCAAGAAGGTGAAGAAGCCGGAGAAGAGCATGGCCTCCGCCCGGGAGACGGCGGCCGTGCTCGGCAACGCCAAACCCCACCCGCGCCCCCGGGCGGCCGTGCCCGCCGAACCGGCGCCGTAGCGGGAGTGTGTGGCACGCTCTCCGCATGACCTCGCCCGAGACCCCCGCCACGGCCGTCAGGATCGGCGGTCCCTGGACCCACCGGGACGTCGCCGCCAACGGCGCCCGCTTCCACATCGCCGAGGCCGGCGACGGGCCACTGGTCCTGCTGCTCCACGGCTTCCCGGAGTTCTGGTGGGCCTGGCGGCACCAGCTGACCGCCCTCGCCGACGCGGGCTTCCGGGCCGTCGCCATGGACCTGCGCGGCGTGGGCGGCAGTGACCGCACCCCGCGCGGCTACGACCCGGCCAACCTCGCCCTCGACGTCACCGGGGTGATCCGCTCCCTCGGCGAACCGGACGCCGCCCTCGTCGGCCACGGCATCGGCGGCTATCTGGCGTGGACCGCAGCGGTGATGCGCCCCAAGCTGGTGCGCCGGCTCGCGGTCACCTCCATGCCGCATCCGCGCCGCTGGCGCTCGGCGATGCTCACGGACGTCCGGCAGACCCGGGCCGGTTCGTATGTCTGGGGCTTCCAGCGCCCCTGGGTTCCCGAGCGGCAGCTCCTCGCCGACGACGCCGCGCTGGTGGGCCGGCTGATACGGGAGTGGTCCGGCCCGCGGCTGCCGGAGGACGAGACGGTGGACGCCTACCGCCGGGCCATGTCGATCCCCTCGACCGCACACTGCTCGATCGAGCCGTACCGGTGGCTGGTGCGTTCGATGGCCCGCCCCGACGGCATCCAGTTCAACCGCCGGATGAAGCGCCCGGTCCGGGTCCCGACCCTGCATCTGCACGGCTCACTCGACCCGGTGATGCGGACGCGGAGCGCCGCCGGTTCCGGCGAGTACGTCGAAGCGCCATACCGCTGGCGGCTGTTCGACGGCCTCGGCCACTTCCCGCACGAGGAGGATCCGGCGGCCTTCTCCCACGAGCTGATCAGCTGGCTCAAGGACACGGAACCGGACCGGTAGGCCCGGCAGCCGCCACCGGCCGGGCCGCGGCCGCGCGGGGGACCGGCCAATTGCCCGGCGCATAGGCCAACTGGCCGAGTCCCGGGCGGTTACCGACCACCGGTCCCGGGAAAGCCCCCGGTATGGGTTGGACGCACGACTACCGTGACGTATCTCGTGATCACCGCGCCGCCATCGTGCGGAACACCCCCCAGGGGGTGGTCTCCCCCGGATCCTCCGGAAAACGGGCCCAAAACCCGTCCGTGGCCTTCCATCTGGAGCCTCCGGGTCTCGGTATCCCGCACATTCTCCGCCGCCGCGCCCGCTGGGTGTCGGCGCGCCTGCGCCATCCGCGCGACTGATCGCCGACCGCTGACGGCCGGCCGCCGGACCCCGGACCGACTCGCGCAGTGCGGTTCCGGTACCCCGCGCCACCGCACCACCGTCCCGTACGACATCCGATGCCGCCCCGGCCCCACGGGACCGGGGCGGCCCTCATGCGTACGGCGCTCCCGGCACCGCCGCTACAGGGCGCAGCCCTGGCTGTCCACGGTCTGCTCGGCGGTGCGGCCCCGGCTGATGTCCTCACGCACCTCGTCGACCGTCAGCGCGTACCCGGTGTCCTCGTCGTCGAGGGACTTGGCGAAGATCACGCCGTAGACCCGGCCGTCGGGGGTCAGCAGCGGGCCGCCGGAGTTGCCCTGGCGGACCAGCGTGAAGAGGGAGTAGACGTCGCGGCTCACGGTGCCCCGGTGGTATATGTCCGGGCCGTCGGCCTGTATGCGGCTGCGGACGCGCGCCGCGCGGACGTCGAATCCGCCGTTCTCCGGGAAGCCCGCGACGATCGCGCCGTCCCCGCGCTCGGCGTCCTTCTCGGCGAACTCCAGCGCCGGCGCGTCGAGGCCGGGGACGTCGAGCACGGCTATGTCGCGCTCCCAGTCGTAGAGCACGACCGTGGCGTCGTACAGCCTGCCCTCGCCGCCGATCTGCACGGTCGGCTCGTCCACACCGCCGACGACGTGGGCGTTCGTCATGACGCGGTTCTGCGCGAAGACGAAGCCGGTGCCCTCCAGGACCTTGCTGCAGCTGTCCGCGGTGCCGAGTACCTTGACGATGCTGCGCTGCGCGCGGGCGACGACCGGGCTGTTCACCAGCTCGGGGTCGGGCGGCTCCACGGTGGTGATGGGTTCGTTGGAGAACGGGCTGAAGACCTGGGGGAAGCCGTTCTGCGCCAGGACGGAACCGAACTCCGAGAACCAGCTGTTCGCGGCGTCCGGGATCACCTGCTCGACGCCCAGCAGCACCTTGGAGTTGCGGACCTCCTTGCCCACCGGCGGGAGCGCTATGCCGGCCAGCGCCGAGCCGATCAGCCAGGCGACCAGCAGCATCGCGACGACGTTGACCAGCGCGCCACCCGTGGCGTCCAGCGCGCGCGCCGGTGACCAGGTGATGTGCCGGCGCAGCTTGTTGCCGAGGTGCGTGGTGAAGGCCTGTCCGACGGAGGCACAGACGATCACGATGACGACGGCCACGACCACCGCCGCGGTGCCCGGCGGGGAGCGGTCCGTGAGCCGGTCCCAGATCACCGGCAGCAGGTAGACGGCGACGAGACCGCCGCCGAGGAAGCCGACCACCGAGAGGATGCCGACCACGAAGCCTTGGCGGTAGCCCACGACCGCGAACCACACGGCGGCGAGCAGCAACAGGATGTCCAGCACATTCACCGGGACACCGTCTCACGCGCGCCAGTCGAGCGGCACTTGTCTGCCGCGGTCCCACGGCCGCTCCCAGCCCGCGTGGTGCAGGATCCGGTCGATCACGCCGGCCGTGAATCCCCACACCAGCGCCTCTCCGACCAGGAACGCGGGGCCGCGGTGGCCGCTGGGATGGACGGTGGTCGCCCGGTTGCCGGGGTCCGTGAGATGCGCCACGGGGACGGTGAAGACCCGCGCCGTCTCCGCCGGGTCGACGGGGGCGACGGGCGTGGGCTCGCGCCACCAGCCGAGCACGGGAGTCACCACGAAGCCGCTCACCGGGATGTAGAGCCGCGGCAGGACGCCGAAGAGCTGCACCCCGGCCGGGTCGAGGCCGGTCTCCTCCTCGGCCTCCCGCAGCGCGGCGCGCAGGGGGCCGTCGCTCTGCGGATCGCCGTCCTCCGGGTCGAGCGCCCCGCCGGGGAACGACGGCTGCCCGGCGTGCGAGCGCAGGCTGCTGGAGCGCTCGATGAGCAGCAACTCCGGCTCGCGGCCGTCACCGGCACCCCGGCCGTCACCTCCGCGGCCGTGGCCACCTCCGCCGTCCCCGCCGCGGCCGTCGCCCTCCCCGAAGAGGATCAGCACGGCGGACTGCCGGCCGCCGGACTCCGGCGGCAGGAACCGGCTGAGCTGCCGCGGCTGGACGGTACGGGCCGCCTGCACCACCGGATCCAGCCAGCCGGGCAGCCCGTCGGCGGTGACGGTGATGTCGCCCGCGCGGGCCGGCCGGGGACTCGCGGAGCCCGTCACTCCGCCCCCAGCGGCGGCGCCGGCCGGCCCGGGTAGTCCGCGGGCGGGTTCAGACGCTGGCCCGGCTGCCCGCCCATCTCGTACTTGAGCAGCTTCTTCGCCTTCTCCGGGTCCGTCTCGCCCTCGCCGTACGCCGGGCAGAGCGGGGCGATGGGGCAGGCCCCGCAAGCCGGCTTGCGGGCGTGGCAGATGCGGCGGCCGTGGAAGACGATCCGGTGCGAGAGCATCGTCCACTCGCTCTTCGGGAAGAGGGCGGCGATCTCGGCCTCGACCTTCTCCGGGTCCTCCTGCTCGGTCCACTTCCAGCGGCGGACCAGCCGCCCGAAGTGGGTGTCGACCGTTATCCCCGGCACCCCGAAGGCGTTGCCCAGCACCACATTGGCCGTCTTCCGGCCGACGCCGGGCAGCTTGACCAGGTCCTCCAGCCGGCCCGGCACCTCGCCGCCGAAGCGGTCCCGGAGCGCGGCGGAGAGGCCCAGCAGCGACTTGGCCTTGGCGCGGAAGAAGCCCGTGGGCCGGATGATCTGCTCCAGCTCCTCGGGGTGGGCTGCCGCCATCTCCTCCGGGGTGGGGTACGCGGCGAAGAGACCGGGAGTGGTCTGGTTGACCCGGAGGTCCGTGGTCTGGGCGGAGAGGACCGTGGCCACCAGCAGCTCGAAGGGATTACGGAAATCCAGCTCGGGGTGGGCGTACGGGTAGACCTCCGCGAGTTCGCGGTTGATCCGCCGCGCCCGGCGGACCAGGGCCAGCCGCGACTCGGGCTTCGCCGCCCCGGCGGACTTGGCCGCCCGGCCACCCTTCGCGGCTTTCCGTGCTGCCGCGGGCTTACGTTCGCCCACAGCGGAATCAGGCGCCTCAGTCACCCGTCCGGCCCCCTTATCCTGTGCTCTCAAAGGCGTATTGGATACCCGGCCAGCCTAAGGCCAGGCACCGTCATCCGCCCCGGCCACAAAGAATCACCCCCCAATCGGCCCCCTGCCGTATGGCTTGCGGCAGCGATGCGCCACACTTGTGTTTGATCACACAGTTTTGCCGTCCGGCATCATGGGGACCAAGGTCCTCTGGGCATGTCGACAAGGAGAGATCTCGTGGACGACGTTCTGCGGCGCGCCCCGCTTTTCGCGGCGCTCGATGACGAGCAGGCCGCTGAGCTGCGCGCCTCGATGGCCGAGGCCACCCTCGCGCGAGGTGAGGCCCTGTTCCACGAGGGCGACCCGGGCGACCGCCTGTACGTGGTGACCGAGGGCAAGGTGAAGCTCCACCGCACCTCCCCCGACGGCCGCGAGAACATGCTCGCCGTGCTCGGCCCGGGTGAACTCATCGGTGAGCTGTCGCTCTTCGACCCGGGCCCGCGGACGGCCACGGCCACCGCTCTCACCGAGGTCAAGCTCCTCGGCCTCGGCCACGGCGACCTGCAGCCCTGGCTGAACGCCCGGCCCGAGGTCTCGACGGCACTGCTGCGCGCCATCGCGCGGCGGCTGCGCCGGACCAACGACACCATGTCCGACCTGGTCTTCTCCGATGTTCCGGGCCGTGTCGCCAAGGCCCTGCTGGACCTCTCCCGCCGCTTCGGCGTGCAGTCGGAGGAGGGCATCCACGTGGTGCACGACCTGACGCAGGAAGAACTGGCCCAGCTGGTCGGCGCCTCCCGCGAGACGGTCAACAAGGCGCTCGCCGACTTCGCCGGCCGCGGCTGGCTGCGGCTGGAGGCGCGCGCGGTGATCCTGCTGGACGTCGAGCGGCTCGCGAAGCGCTCCCGCTGACCTTCAGCGGCCCCCGGCCGCGCGGACGCGGACCCACCACAGCCGAACCGCCCCACGACCGTACCGGTCCGCCGCGGGGCCGTGTCCTCAGATCAGTCCGTGCTCCCGCAGGTAGTCGAGCTGCGCGCGGACCGACAGCTCGGCGGCCGGCCACAGCGTGCGGTCGACGTCGGCGTACACATGGGCCACGACGTCCGGCGCCGACCGGTGGCCGGCCTCGACCGCCGTCTCGACCTGCGCCAGCCGGCTCGCCCGGTGGGCGAGATAGAACTCCAGGGCGCCCCGGGCGTCGTCGAGCACGGGGCCGTGGCCGGGCAGCACGGTGTCCACCCCGTCGTCGACCGTCAGGGAACGCAGCCGCCGCAGCGAGTCCAGATACTCCCCCAGCCGCCCGTCCGGGTGGGCCACCATCGTCGTGCCCCGGCCGAGCACCGTGTCGCCGGTGAGGATCGCCGCGTCGGCCGGCAGATGGAAGGAGAGGGAGTCGGAGGTGTGCCCGGGGGTCGGGACGACCCGCAGTTCGAGACCGCCGGTGGTGACGACGTCCCCCGCGCCGAGCCCTTCGTCCCCGAGGCGCAGGGCCGGGTCCAGGGCCCGTACCGCCGAGCCGGTCAGCGCGGCGAAACGGGCCGCGCCCTCCGCGTGGTCGGCGTGCCCGTGGGTGAGGAGCGTCAGCGCGATCCGCTTGCCGGCGCGCTCGGCCGTCGCCACGACCTCGGTGAGATGGGTGTCGTCCAGCGGTCCCGGGTCGATGACGACGGCGAGGTCCGAGTCCGGTTCGGAGACGATCCAGGTGTTGGTGCCGTCCAGCGTCATCGGCGAGGGGTTGGGGGCCAGGACGCAGACGGCCCGTTTCGTGGCGGGGCCCGAGACGACCCGGCCGCGCGGCTGTCCGGGCAGCGCCGCCGCGTCCGTCATGCGCCCGTCCCCTCGGCCGGGGCGGACGAGGACGGAGGCGGGGACGGAGCCGGATCCGGGAAGGACGGCGGCGCTCCGGGCCCGCCCGGGATGTGGGTGGTGAACTCGTCGTTGCCCGGCCAGCTCAGCACGATGCCGTCGTCGCGCAGCTCCGCCACCGCCAGGACGGGCGTCAGCTCGCGGTCCGCGGCCGCGGCGAGCACCTCGGCGGCCGACGCGTACGGCTGGAGGCGGCGCAGCGTGGCGATGGTCGGCGGCATCATCGTCAGTTCGCCCCGGTCGTGTCCGGCGGCGGCCTCGGCGGGACGGATCCAGACCGTGCGGTCCGCCTCGGTGGAGACGTCGCGGGTGCGCTGGCCGCGGGGCAGGACCGCGGCGAAGAACCAGGTGTCGTAGCGCCGGGGTTCGAACTCGGGGGTGATCCAGCGGTCCCAGGGCGCCAGCAGATCGCTGCGGAGCAGCAGTCCGCGCCGGGAGAGGAAGTCGGCGAAGGAGAGATCGCGGGCGACGAGCGCGGCCCGGTCGGCCTCCCAGTCCTCGCCCGTGGTGTCCTCGACGACGGTGCCGGGGCTCGATCCGGCGAGGAGCACCCCGGCTTCCTCGAAGGTCTCCCGGACGGCCGCGCAGACGATGGCCTGGGCCGCCGGCTCGTCGGTGCCGAGCCACCGCGCCCAGTCCGCGCGGGACGGGCCGGCCCAGCCGACGGGGCGCTCGTCGCGGGCGTCGACACCGCCGCCCGGGTAGGCGTACACGCCGCCGGCGAACGCCATCGACGTGCGCCGGCGGAGTATGTGGACCTCGGGCCCGGCGGTGCCGTCCCGCAGCAGCAGGACGGTCGCGGCCCGGCGCGGCGTCACGGCGGTGAGTTCGCCGTTCGCCAGGGCCCGGATGCGTTCGGGCCACTCGGGCGGATACCACTGGCCATTCGTTGCGGACATGGCCGGATGCTATGCGCTCCCGGGCTGATGTTCGAGGGCGGCCGGGCAGGTGACGAGGGCGGCCGGGCAGGTGAGGGGCCTGCGGCGACCGGACAGGGCAGGGCGGCAGGCCGCACGGCCCGCCGGCCCGGCCGGCAATCTCGGGCCTCCGCGCCCGGCCGGGAAGCGAGCGGCCGGCTCCCGGAGGACCCGGCCCCGCGACCGGCCCGGCCCCGGGCCGGCCCCGGGCTCAGCCCTCGACCTCCACCTGGATCTCGACCTCGACGGGCGCGTCCAGCGGCAGGACCGCCACGCCGACCGCGCTCCGCGCGTGCACGCCCTTCTCGCCCAGCACCTCGCCCAGCAGCTCGCTGGCGCCGTTGACGACGCCCGGCTGGCCGGTGAAGTCCGGGGCGGAGGCCACGAAGCCGACGACCTTGACGACACGGACGATCCGGTCGAGGTCACCGACCACGGACTTGACGGCCGCCAGGGCGTTCAGCGCGCAGGTGCGGGCCAGATCCTTGGCCTCGTCGGCGGTGACCTCCGCGCCGACCTTCCCCGTCAGCGGCAGCTTGCCCTCGACGAGCGGCACCTGCCCGGAGGTGTAGACGTACGGGCCGGTCCGCACGGCCGGGATGTACGCGGCGACCGGCGCGGCCACGCCGGGCAGCGTCAGCCCGAGTTCCGCGATCCTGTCCTCGACGGCGCTCACGCGGTCTTCTCACGCTTCAGGTAGGCCACGAGCTGCTCCGTGTTGGGGCCCGGTACGACCTGGACGAGTTCCCAGCCGTCCTCACCCCAGGTGTCGAGGATCTGCTTGGTGGCATGGACGAGCAGCGGCACGGTCGCGTATTCCCACTTGGTCATGGTGGTGACTGTAATGCCTGCGACACCCGGGCTCGTGCGTAGCCCGGGCCCCGACTGGTTAGGCTCCCTTGCATGAGCAGGCTCCACGTCGTCAGCGGCAAAGGCGGTACCGGGAAGACCACGGTCGCCGCTGCCCTCGCGCTCGCCCTGGCCGATGAGGGGCGGCGCACCCTGCTGGTCGAGGTGGAGGGCCGGCAGGGTATCGCGCAGCTCTTCGAAACGGACGCCCTGCCCTACGAGGAGCGCAAGATCGCGGTCGGTCCGGGCGGCGGCGAGGTGTTCGCCCTCGCCGTGGACGCCGAGCGGGCCCTCCTCGACTATCTGCAGATGTTCTACAAGCTCGGCGGCGCCGGCCGGGCGCTGAAGAAGCTCGGCGCGATCGACTTCGCCACGACCATCGCGCCGGGCCTGCGAGACGTCCTGCTGACCGGCAAGGTGTGCGAGGCCGTCCGCCGCAAGCGGAAGAACGGCCGCCCCGTCTACGACCACGTGATCCTGGACGCGCCGCCGACCGGCCGCATCACCCGCTTTCTGAACGTCAACGACGAGGTCGCCGGGCTGGCCCGGGTGGGGCCGATACACAACCAGGCGCAGGCCGTGATGCGGGTGCTGAAGTCCCCCGAGACGGCCGTCCACCTGGTGACGCTGCTGGAGGAGATGCCCGTCCAGGAGACGGTGGACGGGGTGGCGGAGCTGCGTGCCGCCTCGCTGCCGGTGGGCGGGATCTTCATCAACATGGTGCGGCCGCCGCTGCTCGGCGAGGAGGAGCTGCGCCGGGCCGCGGACGGCGAGCGCCCGGCGGTCGCCAAGGCGTTCTCCCGGGCCGGTCTCGGCGGGGCACGCCGCGGCGGGCTGGCCGAGCGGCTGGTCGATCCGCTGCTGGAGCAGGCCCGGGAACATGTCGTACGGGTCCGGCTGGAGCGGGAGCAGCGCAAGGAGATAGCCGGTCTCGGACTTCCCGCGCCCGAACTGGAGTTCCTGGACGAGGGCGCGGACATCGCCGGTCTCTACCGGCTGGCCAAGGACATACGGAAGCAGGGAGTGCCGGGGGTGGCCGGATGAGCGGCGAGCGTCAGCGGCCGGAGTCCACCGGGCACTCGGTCCTCGACGGGCCGGTGCCCCGGCTGGACACGGACGCCCTCCTGGACGACCCGGGGACACGCATCATCGTGTGCTGCGGCTCGGGCGGGGTGGGGAAGACGACGACGGCCGCGGCCCTGGGCGTACGGGCCGCGGAGCGCGGGCGCAGGGTCGTGGTGCTCACCATCGACCCGGCCCGGCGGCTGGCCCAGTCGATGGGGATCGCCTCCCTCGACAACATCCCGCGCCGGGTGGAGGGACTGTCCGCCGGGGGTGCCGGGGACACCGGCGAGGCCGGCGAGACCGGAGCCGGGGCATCCGGCGAACTCCACGCCATGATGCTCGACATGAAGCGCACCTTCGACGAGATCGTCGAGGCGCACGCCGACCCCGAGCGCGCACGGGCGATTTTGGCGAACCCCTTCTACCAGTCGCTCTCCGCCGGCTTCGCGGGCACGCAGGAGTACATGGCCATGGAGAAGCTGGGCCAGCTCCGGGCGCGCGACGAGTGGGACCTGATCATCGTGGACACCCCGCCGAGCCGGTCCGCGCTGGACTTCCTGGACGCGCCCAAGCGGCTCGGTTCCTTCCTGGACGGCAAGTTCATCCGGGTCCTGATGGCGCCGGCGAAGGTCGGCGGCCGGGCGGGGATGAAGTTCCTCAACGCCGGTATGTCGGTGATGACGGGCACGCTCAGCAAGCTGGTGGGCGGGCAGTTGCTGCGGGACGTCCAGACGTTCGTCGCCGCGATGGACACCATGTTCGGCGGCTTCCGCACCCGGGCCGACGCCACGTACCGGCTGCTGCAGGCGCCCGGTACGGCGTTCCTCGTGGTGGCGGCGCCGGAGCAGGACGCGCTGCGGGAGGCCGCGTACTTCGTGGAGCGGCTCGCGGCCGAGAAGATGCCGCTGGCCGGGCTGGTGCTGAACCGGGTGCACGGCAGCGGGGCCGACCGGATCAGCGCCGAGCGCGCCCTGGCCGCCGCGGAGCAGCTCGAAGCGGAGAACGAGTCGGAAAATCTTGAGAACGGCCGCATCGCCGACGCCGCCGGCGGGCAGGCTGACTCCACCGGGACGGTTCCCGGCGATGGCCGGCCCGCGGACTCCCCCGCCACCCCGGACACCGCCGAGGGCGGCGCCTCCGGCGAGCCGGCGACGGCACGGCCCGCGGCGGCGGACACGGTGGACGGACCCACGGCGGATCAGCTCGCCGCGAGGCTGCTGCGGCTGCACGCCGAGCGCATGCGGACCCTGGCCCGGGAGCAGCGCACCCGGGAGCGCTTCACCGCCGTCCACCCGGATGTGCCGGTGACGGAGGTGGCCGCACTGCCCGGTGACGTACACGACCTGGCGGGTCTGCGTGCCATAGGGGAGCAGTTGGCGGGTCAGCCGGCGGCGGCGTAGTTACCGGCCTCCTCGAGCTCCACGGGCAGCAGGCCCGAGCTCTGCTCGTACTCCGCGCGTGCGGTCTCCAGCAGCCTGCGCCAGGACGTGACCGTCGGCCGCCGGCGCAGCAGTGCTCTCCGCTCCCGCTCCGTCATTCCCCCCCCAGACGCCGAATTCGACGCGATTGTCCAGAGCGTCGGCAAGGCACTCCGTGCGCACCGGACAGCCGGTGCAGACGGCCTTGGCCCTGTTCTGAGCCGCTCCTTGAACGAACAGTTCATCCGGATCGGTAGTGCGGCAGGCTGCCTGCGCACTCCAGTCGGTTACCCAGCCCATGCTGGCGCCGTCCTCTCCCGAATCGAGGCTCCCCCACGGCGGCAGCGGCATATTCACCGTTGCCAGTTGAGGACGTTACGGAAGGTGGACAGAGCGCAACACCCCCAGCGGGCCCAATCTTGAATGGCCCGAACGGACTATGCGTACGCGGCAGATCACCCAACGGAGTGAGCCGGGGACATCACGGAAATCCCGGTCAGAGGGGGGTGGTTCAGGCTCACCCCGACGGAGATCGGGGGGTACATGTCCGCATTGATGACAGATGTCGCACCCGAAGGAGCGGAAGAGAGTACGCGATGACAGCGTCGTTACGCTCGTGATGAGCTTAGGCCAAGGGATGCGTACCTGTCCGGCGAATGAGAACGTAGGCTGCCTCTATGGCTAACAAGCGCCCCGGCGGTGGCCGCTCGACCTCGCGACAGGCCGCCAAGTTCCTCGGTGTCAGTGTGCTCTCCGGAGCCGTGCTGGCCGGCATCGCGCTTCCGGCCGCCGGCGCGCTCGGACTGGTGGCCAAGGGTTCGGTCGAGGGCTTCGACGAGATCCCCGCCAACCTCAAACGCCCGCCGCTGAGCCAGAAGACCAGCATCCTCGACTCCGAGGGCGGTCTGATCGCCACCGTCTACTCGCGCGACCGCACGGTGGTCCCGCTCAAGGACATCTCGCCCTACATGCGGAAGGCGATCGTCGCGATCGAGGACGAGCGCTTCTACGAGCACGGTGCGATCGACCTCAAGGGCATCCTCCGCGCGCTCAACAAGAACGCCCGGTCGGGCGAGGTCTCCGAGGGCGCCTCGACGCTCACCCAGCAGTATGTGAAGAACGTCTTCGTCGAGGAGGCGGGCAACAACGAGGAGAAGTTCGAGGCCGCCACCCAGCAGACCCTCGGGCGCAAGATCAAGGAACTGAAGTACGCGATCCAGGTCGAGGAAGAGCTCGGCAAGAAGAAGATCCTGGAGAACTACCTCAACATCACCTACTTCAGCCAGCAGGCCTACGGCGTGGAGGCGGCGGCGAAGCGTTACTTCAGCAAGTCCGCCAAGGATCTGGAACTGCAGGAGGCCGCGCTGCTGGCCGGCATCGTGCAGTCGCCCAGCCGCTGGGACCCGGTGGCCAACGGCGACCAGGCGCTCAAGCGGCGCAATCTGGTCCTCGACCGGATGGCCGAGCAGGGCCACGTCAGCAAGGACGAGGCCGCCGAGGCCAAGAAGAAGGACCTGGGCCTCGACGTCAGCAAACCGCAGAACGGCTGCATCACCGCCGTGAACGGCGCCGGCTTCTTCTGCGACTACGTCCGCAAGGTCTTCCTGGGCAGCGAGGAGTTCGGCAGGACTCGCGAGGAGCGGAGCAAGCGCTGGAACGAGGGCGGGCTGACCATCCGCACCACCCTCGACCCCAAGGCCCAGAAGTCCGTGCAGGCGTCGGTCAAGGAGCACGTCTACCAGAGCGACGAGGTGGCCGCCGCGGTCTCGCTGGTCGAGCCGGGCACCGGCAAGATCCTCGGCATGGGCCAGTCCCGGCCGTACGGTCTCGCGAAGAACGAGACCACGATCAACTACTCGGTCAACAAGAGCATGGGCGGTGGCATGGGCTACCAGCCCGGCTCGACGTACAAGCCGATCGTCGCGGCGGCCGCGCTCGAGCGGGGCGTCAACCCGTCGCGGTCGTATCCCTCGCCGTACGAGATGACCTACCCGAGCCCGGTGCCGAAGTGCGAGGGCCAGTGGTCGTCGGCGAACCCGCCCAAGGTCGCGAACGAGAACGAGTCCGAGGTCGGCCCGTACGGCATGCGGGAGGCCACCGCGAAGTCGGTGAACACCTACTACGTGCAGCTGATCAGCGACATCGGCATCTGCCCGGTGGTCGAGATGTCGGAGAAGATGGGCATCGAGCCGGCCGGCGGTGACGAGCTCAAGCAGGTGCCGTCCGTCACCCTGGGCGTCCAGGAGATGTCGCCGCTGACCATGGCCGCCGGCTATGCCGCCTTCGCGAGCCGCGGCACGTACTGCACCCCGGTCGCCATCGAGTCGATCAAGGACGCCAACGGCAAGTCCCTGGACGTCCCCAAGAGCAAGTGCACCCGGGCGATGAGCGAGCGGACCGCCGACACGATCAACACCCTGCTGAAGGGCGTTGTCGAGGACGGCACGGGCACCCAGGCCGGTCTCAGCGGACGGCCCAGCGCGGGCAAGACCGGTACCACCGACTCCCGGTACGCGGCCTGGTTCGTGGGCTACACGCCGAACATGGCCGGGGCCGTCTGGGTGGGCGACCCGCAGCACCAGCGCAAGATGATCGACATCACCATCGGCGGCGATTACCACCCCAAGGTCTTCGGTGGCGGGGTCCCCGGCCCGATCTGGCGGGACGCGATGGCGGGAGCGCTGGAGGGCAAGGAGGCGCCGGGCTTCGTCGAGGTGCCGATCGCCGACCCGCCGAAGAAGGACGACAAGGAGAAGGACGAGGACGACCGGAAGCCGCGCGGCCGTTTCCCGGGCGGCGGCAACGGCGGTCTCATCGGTGGCGGTGGCGATGGAGGCGCCGAGCCGAACCCGACGTTCTCCATCCCGGAGGGCTTCATCCAGGGCCCGGGGAACGGCTCCGGCGGACGCCGCTGAGCCGGCCCAGCCCGGCCCGTATCCGACGCGGACGGCCCCGCTCACCCTCCTGCGGGAGAGGGGAGCGGGGCCGTCCGTCCGGGTGCGCGGGGCCGCTGTCCGGCTCTCAGCCGGCGGCGAGCCGCTTCTTGACCTCGGCCGCCACCCGGCCGCCCTCGGCCCGGCCCGCGATCTTCGGGTTGACGATCTTCATGACCGCGCCCATCGCCCGGGGGCCCTCGGCACCGCCGGCCACCGCTTCCTTCACGGCCTCGTCGACGATCGCCACCAGTTCCTCGTCGGACAGCTGCTTCGGCAGGTACTCGGCCAGCACCTCGCCCTCGGCCCTCTCCCGCGCGGCCGACTCGGTACGACCGCCCTGTTCGAAGGCGTCCGCGGACTCGCGGCGCTTCTTCGCCTCGCGGGCGATCACCTTCTGCACCTCGTCGTCGGAGAGCTCGCGGGCGGAGGTGCCCGAGACCTCCTCCTTGGTGATCGCGGTGAGGGTCAGCCGGAGCGTGGAGGAGCGCAGCTCGTCGCGGGACCGGATGGCCGCGGTGAGGTCCTCCTGCAGGCGGTTCTTGAGCGTGGTCATGCCGTGAGTGTGCCAGGAGGGGCGCCGATCCGCCCAGCTCATTAGCCCCGTCCCCCTCGGCTCACCGGCCCCGGGACTCGCCCCGGGCTCACCGTGCGCGTCCGTCGGCGCCTGGGGCCCGCCGGGCACCGGCCGCCTCGTCGCACCGCATCCCTCCGGCTCTGCGACCATGGAGGGATGCGCGCGCGATACGCAGTACCTCTGGGAATCACGGCAGTCGGCGCGGCGGGAGTCGCCTACGCCGCCGGCTTCGAAGTCCGCTCGTTCCGGCTGCGGCGGGTGACGGTGCCCGTCCTGCCGCGCGGGATGCGGCCGTTGCGCGTCCTGCAGGTCTCCGACATCCACATGGTGGGCGGGCAGCGGAAGAAGCAGCGCTGGCTGCGCGAACTGGCCGGGCTGCGGCCCGACTTCGTCGTCAACACCGGCGACAACCTCTCCGACCCGGAGGGCGTGCCGGAGGTGCTGGACGCGCTCGGCCCGCTGATGGAGTTCCCCGGCACCTACGTCTTCGGCTCGAACGACTACTACGCGCCCAAGCTGCGCAACCCCGGCCGCTATCTGCTGGAGAAGGTCCGCGGAGAGCACGGGCTGAACGGCAAGAACGATCCGGCGATCGGCGTCCGCCGCAACCCGTGGGAGGGCCTGCGGGACGCCTTCGACGCCGCCGGCTGGGTCGGCCTGTCGAACTCGCGCGGGCGGCTGAAGCTGAACGGCATCGAGATCGCCCTCACCGGCCTCGACGACCCGCACATCAAGCGGGACCGCTACGAGGAGGTCTCCGGCGGCCCGGAGCAGGACGCGGACTTCTCCCTCGCCCTGGTCCACGCCCCGTATCTGCGCACCCTCGACGCCTTCGCGGCGGACGGCTACCCGCTGATCCTGGCCGGCCACACCCACGGCGGGCAGCTCTGCATCCCCTTCTACGGGGCCCTGGTCACCAACTGCGACCTGGACACCGAGCGCGTGAAGGGCCTCTCCACCCACCGTGCGGCCGGCAACACCGCTTACCTCCACGTCTCGGCGGGCTGCGGCACCAACCGCTACACCCCGGTCCGCTTCGCCTGCCCCCCGGAGGCGACGCTGCTGACGCTGGTGGAACGGCGGGACTGAGCGGGCGCTCGGCCGGGCCGATGGTCCGCGGGGCCCGGGATGAGCGGCCTGAACGGCCTGGACGGTCCCCCGGGCCCCTGGCCTGGGCGACCGCGGCACCGCCCCCGGATATCGGATTTCTCCTGTGGCTCCGGGTCCGCTAAAGTAGAGCTCGTTGCTTCGGGGTGTAGCGCAGCTTGGCAGCGCGCTTCGTTCGGGACGAAGAGGTCGTGGGTTCAAATCCCGCCACCCCGACACAGGTCAGAGGGCCTGGTGTGTAAGTTGCACCAGGCCCTCTGGCATACCCGGGGGCCGAACGGGGGGCCAAACGGATTTGATCAGGCCACCGCGTCGCCCTCTTGCCGGCCTTCCGCCCTCCCCTCTTCCTGATCTTTGGCGAAGATGCCATCCATCGCTTCGGCCCCGGTCGTGATCACGGGCCGGAGCTGTTTCCGGTAGACCGCCTCTGTCGTGGCCTGGCTGCTGTGACCGACCAAGAGGGCGATGGTCTCCAACGGGACCCCGTTGTCCGACAGGATCGACACGAAGCTGCGGCGAAGCTCTCGCGGTGTCCACTCCGGCTTCAGCCCGGCCTTCTTGACGATGGCCTTGAAGTCGCGCCGGACGTTGGCTGCATCAAGCGGCTCGCCACTCCGGGTCGTGAAGACGCGGCCGGTCGGACTCCATTCCAATCCTCTCGATGCCCGCTCCTGCTTCTGCCATCGCATGTGCTCTTCGAGGACGTCCACCACCTGCTTCGGTAGAGCGATGGTCCGGCGGCTCCTCCTGGTCTTCGTCTCGCCGTGCTTGCGCACCGAGCGCCACACCGCGACGTGGGGCGGGATGCCGTCTTTCGGCTCTAGCCTCGCGCTTTCACGAGGTGGGGCGTCCGAGGCTTGATCAGATAAGCGGAGAGTGCTCCTGACCTGCAACGATGGGACTTGTCGAGGGTCCTGTTGGCTGCACGGAAAGAAGCACTCTCCAGGTGAAGAAGCGTATCGGGTCGTACCCGCGTGTCCGCATCGAGGGCGGCGGCCGGGCGGTGGTCTCGCAGGCCGGGGGCGTGCTGCTGGTCGAGACCGTCCGCAAGGCCGGTTTGGACACCGCGATATCCGCGGCGCTGACGCCGTGGCGGAAGCCGCGGGCTGTCCACGATCCGGGGAAGATCCTGCTGGACGTCGCACTGGCGGTGGCGCTGGGCGGGGACTGCCTAGCGGACGTCGGCATGCTGCGGGCCGAGCGGCCGTGTTCGGACGGGTCGCCTCCGACCCGACGGTCTCCCGCCTCGTCGACACCCTCACCGGCTCCGGCGAGAAGGCTTTGGCGGCGATCCGCTCCGCGCGGGCCGAAGCACGCGAGCGGGTCTGGAAGCTGGCCGACAGCAGTGCGCCTGATGCGGACGGGACGGTGACCGTTGACCTCGACGGGGTGCTGGTGGTCGCGCACTCGGACAAGGAGGACGCGGCCCCGACCTGGAAGCGGACCTACGGGCATCACCCGCTCATGGCCTTCGTCGACCACGGGCAGGGTGGCACCGGTGAGCCGGTCGCCGGTCTGCTCAGGCCGGGCAACGCGGGCTCGAACACCGCATCCGACCACATCACCGCCGCCCGGCTGGCCCTGGTCCAGCTGCCGAAGAAGTACCGGCGCGGGCGCCGGACCCTGATCCGCACCGACTCCGCGGGCGGCACCCACGACTTCGTGACCTGGCTTGCCCAGCGTGGGAGATGGCTGTCCTACTCGGTCAGCATGGTGATCACCGATGCGATCCACCAGCATGTCCTGCGCATTCCGGCCTCGGCCTGGACGGCGGCCGTCGAGGCGGACGGCGAGATCCGGGACGGCGCCTGGGTCGCCGAACTCACCGGCGACGTCCTTCACGGCTGGCCCAAGGGCATGCGGCTGATCGTCAGGAAGGAACGGCCGCACCCGGGTGCACAGTTGAGGCTCACGGACGCGGACGGCATGCGGCTGACGTGTTTCGCCACCAACACCGCCGACCGGCCGATCGCCGAGCTCGAGCTCCGTCACCGGCTGCGGGCACGCGCGGAGGACCGGATCCGGGCCGCCCGGGCCACCGGCCTGCGGAATCTTCCTCTGCACCGCACCGCCCAGAACCGGATCTGGCTGGAGATCGTGCAGATCGCTCTCGATCTGCTGGCCTGGATGCCGATGCTCGCTCTGACCGGCAAGGCGAGACTCTGGGAGCCCCGACGCCTGCGACTCCGCCTGTTCGCCACCGCGGGACATCTGGTGACCACCGGCCGCCGGCGGATCCTCCGCCTGGCCCGGCACTGGCCCTTCACCAGCCACATCACCGCCGCCCTCGAACGGCTCGCACTCCTGCCGAACCCCGGCTGACCAGCGGATCCACCCGTCTGCGAGAGAAATCCTCCAGCCGGAGCAGTGGAACCCGGCGTCCACCCGAGACGACACTCGGGCCCGCAGCCTGCCCAACCTCACCCCTCAGAACGAAAACGGTCCACCGACTTCGTCGGCGGACCGTCACGCAAGATCGAGGCTAGGGACCGACGGCTACTAGATCAGCGCCGACCGGGGCGTGGGTGTCTAGTTGATGGGCTCGGGTTCGCCACTAGTGAGCTCGGTCCAGGTGTCGGAGAGGATCTTGTTCTCGACCTGGCTGATGTGCGCCGGGGTGTTCGAGGCTGCCGCTGCGACGACGGTCTCCCCAGTGCTCTTCAGCTTCACCGTCTTCTTGGTGCCGTTCTTCTCCTGCAGACAACCCGTGATCCGAATCCAATGCCGGCGGTCACGCCGCCAGTCAATGGCAGCCAGACGCTGCTTGAACTCGTCAAAGGACACCGCCGGAGTAGGCACCGACTGTTCCCCGATGATTTCGGTGAACCTCTTCACCAACTGCTCAGTCGTATCGTCTCCGGTTGCAGTCTCCTTCTGCATCGCGTCCATGATCGGACCGAGTTTGTCGCGCCGCACCTGGTTGTAGGCCAGTGCGAGGGCCTTGAGGGCGAATGCCCATCCATGGACATACAGCCGTCGGTAGGTGTCCGCCTGCTTGGTGTCGTTCCAGGCACCACCGAATTGACCTTCCAACATTTGCAGGAACTCACGGCAGTACGGCAGCACCGCCTCGATGTGGTGGTGCTTGATGTGCTCGCGCTTGCGGTTGCCGTGGGAGATCACGTTGAGCAGCATCTGCTCGAGCGTCGATGCGTCGACGATATTTTGCACCGCGGTGAGCGTGGCTCCCGTACTGCGGCCATCGGCGACGCGGTTCTCGAAGATGGTGCCCTTGACTGCCTGGTTGCGCAGCTTGGCCAGGGCGGACGAGGTGTCGAAGGTCGCCACCAGGTTGGTGTTCTTCTTCGTGCCGCGTCCATTGCGATCTGCGAAACTCTGGGCCGCCGCGTCGACGTCAACCTTTAGTTCGACCTCAAGTGTCACGAAGAAGGTGTCAAGTGCACCATTCTGGAGAGCGAGACGATTTTGCGCTGCCTCGAAGAGGGCGGCGGTCTGGGTCTGTCCGTCGGCCTGCATGATGGGCCGTTTGGGCAGGTAGATCTCGCCGTAGAGGGCCGCCGGGTTCGCTTCATCGAATGCGACGAAAATGGGCTGAGGGTCCTCCTCGAACTCCTCGACCGACTGCCATCCGG
This sequence comes from Streptomyces sp. MNU89, assembly GCF_020982505.1. Classification (NCBI taxonomy): domain Bacteria; kingdom Bacillati; phylum Actinomycetota; class Actinomycetes; order Kitasatosporales; family Streptomycetaceae; genus Streptomyces; species Streptomyces sp. MNU89. The sequence goes on from NZ_JAJKLL010000001.1 coordinate 3,513,442, forward strand.
TGACTGTAGGCAGGTAGGCGACCCGCTCACCGCGGACGGCCTCCAAGATGTACCGACTGAAGTCACCACGGTTGGCGGCCTTCGCGCCCTTGAAGTCGCTCTGCGTCTTGAGGTGGGCGGCCTTCATGCCGTTGGCCTCGTAGTCGACAGCTCGTGGCGGATCGGAAGGGTTATACCTTACGAGGTCCGTAAACTGCCGCAGGCTGGGATGGACTGTGACGCAGATGCGGTACCCGCCCTCCGCACCTTTAAGGCACAGCGTGCCGCGGATAGCGTGCCGCTTCTCACTCTCATGCTGGAAGCGGTAGCGATGCTGCTCGAAGTTGGCTCGTGCCTCCTCGTCCGAGCTGACACGCAGGATGCGCAGGCCCCCGTATGTCTCATCCTCAGGGATTTCGTCGGTGTTGATCAGCTTCTGCTGACTGATGAACGGCGTACTCATGGCGTCTCCTGCTGGGAGGGCTCGGCGCCCGTCGAGGCGAGCAGCCCGGACTGGCCTGGAATCACGGGAAGCGATGTGGGCTCTGCGAAGGTCGGGATGCCACCTGCGTGAGCAAGGGCGGGAGGCAGATCGACTAGCTCGATCGAAAGGTTCATCCTCTCAACGGTGTAGCGAAGCTCGGGCTGAAAGTTGAACGCTGCGATGACGCCACGGATCAAACAGTCGTTGCCGGCGGCTTCCTCAGCCCGGCGCGCCATGGCCACGTAGACCAGGATCTGCCCAAGCGCCTCGTAACTCGCACTGATCTTGAACTCCCACAGGCGAGTGACGTTGCTCCGGTCAATGGTGCGCATATCCCCGCGCACGGCCGTGCCGTCGTAACTGTTCTCCCGGGCGATAAGCAACTCGCCCGGACGGTGCTGGGCCAGTTCCGAAGCGTAGTAATCCCGCACTCTGCACTCGCGCTCATGCAGCACCCGATCCCCCGTCGTTGCGTCCAACTCTCGCCTCCGTCAACCCTGCCTCAGAGAGGTTAGTTGACAGCTCGTCAAGTCGCAAGCAAATCTCCGAGATGCGAACCCGCACCGCCGAGACGGCAGCGTGCACGCACGGCTGGACATGGACCGGCAGCCTGCGTGAGTACTGCGCCCGGTACTCCACCCTCCGCAGACGCCGCGGGCCTCCGCTCTGTCCCGCGGCGACCAGACTCATCGGAGCGTGGAGGGTGTCGGTACCGAATGACATGCGACAGCCTCAGGACGGTGAGGACTGGGGCTGTGTGCAGTCGACTTCCCCGCCATCGGGGCTGACTGTCGTCAACGAAGGTTCTGACGGGGCATGTCGAAGATCCCGGCCGTCAGTTGAGCGGGCCCAAGCTGGGTGGGGAGCTCCCGGAACGGGCCGCGACAAGGCGGAGCACGAGATGCAGAGTCATTCGGATACTGCGTGATACCCCCCTCAGACCATGCCTGAACAGGGGAAATGTTCCTCCGGCGGGGGCCAATCGGGGGGCCAAACCAGGCAGCCACGCCAGGACTGTCCCGGACGGTAGTGAACGGCACTGGAGCTGAATGAGCAGGTCAGCGACCGCGAGACGAGGTCGCAAAGGGGCCTCATCGCGTTCGGGACGAAGAGGTCGTGGGTTCAAATCCCGCCACCCCGACTGAAGAAACACCAGGTCAGGGGCCTGATCCGCATCGCGGGTCGGGCCCCTGAGTGGTTCCGGGGGGCGTTTCGGGAGCCGTTTGGGAGCCAAGTTCGGGATGCGGCTCCCCGGCGGCTCCCGTATTCCTTGCGCCGAGCCCATCGACCAGCTGCGGTCGTCGGACTCCTCCGACTTCCTCAGCCAGTCACCAGTTCTTCTGTCGCTTCTTGTCTCGCCCGCCCTCCCGGTGGGTCCGGAAGCATGTGCTCAAACGCATGCCGTCGCCCCTGTGATCTCGACACACCATCACCAGCAAGAGTCAGATATTGGGCTGTCATGCGAGGCTACGTCGGCAGCACTCCGGCAGCGACATCGATACCGATCAGCGCTCGCGATAGCGCGCGAAGACGCGAGAGCGCTCCTGCTCCCAGGTCCACTCCGCCGCCGTCCGGTAGAACGGCGCTCCTTTGGCCAACTCAAAGAACTGGCTGGCGGGCCTGCCGGTTGCCTTGAGAATCACAATGGACGAGAGCATCGGCTCCGGCCCCTGGCTGTCTCGTCGGCAAGCGTCGCCCAGCAAGAGGCTGATGATCAGACCGCGGTAGTGGACATTGTGCCCCTTCTCCTTCAGTTCTTCGCTGAGGGACTTGTACCAGCCGTCGGTACGGCCCTGTCGTGCCCAGCGCCGAAGGATTTCCATCGTCCCGTCCAGCGCAGACAGGTACTCGGCATCGCCCTGCTTCATCGAACCCCCCACCCCCTCTCGGCAACTCCCCCACAGTAGGCGGGACACGCGCTTGACGGCACCGGTCACCGCGTGCAGGGGGCAATGGGTCAGCAGTCATGGGCGCAAGTTCGGACTGGATCCGACGATCTCCTGGCCGCGTATGGGATGTACCGGCGGACGTAGCGGCGTCGACTCGGCCACCCAGTGACTTTCCGCGCCGACCGGGCAGGGATGGAACAACTCTTCAATCATCAAAGGAAAGTTGGACCGGGCGATGGTTGCGAAGGGGGACGCCGGCGCTGAAGCCGGCACACCACAGGTACGGGGCGCCGGGAACAGGGTCCGCCCGCGCCTGCCGGCCCACCAGGGCGGGACGCGGTCGGCGTCCTCGATGAAGGTGGGCCACATGCGCCAGTCGAGGTCGGACAGGGTGTCGTCGATCCGCTCGGCGCGCACACCGTCGTCACCGGCCGGATGACGCGGGGTGACCCAGTACACCGGGTCCGGCAGGTTTGTCGCTGCGCAGCCGCTCACCAGCCGTTTCTAGATCTTTCCTGTCCTCCTGTGGCGGTGGATGGATGGACATGTGGGTTCTTACGTTTCGCGTCGGAATCTCACGCCTTGTGCCGGATGGATCCGACCCGGCGCTGAGACGCACGGCCACGCCGGGAACAGCGGGTCCGGCCGGCACTGTTGCATCGACCGAGGGACGGGCGCTGCACGGGCGAAGAACTCGGAGACCACAAAGTCGTCTGCCCCGACAGGATCCGGGCCCCGGGATCGCGGTACGCCCGCCGCGCACTCGGACCAAGACGTATTTCTGCAGGAGGACTGCTCGATGACTGACCGGCCCTTGACGCTCATGGCGGTTCACGCCCACCCCGACGACGAGGCCACCGGAACCGGAGGGGTCCTCGCGCGGTACGCGGCGGAAGGCATCCGCACGGTTCTCGTGACGTGTACCGACGGCGGTTGCGGTGACGGACCGGGGGGTGTCAAGCCGGGCGATCCCGGGCACGATCCGGCGGCCGTCGCCTTGATGCGCCGTCAAGAACTCAGGGCGAGTTGTGACGTCCTGAAGGTCAGCGATCTGGAGATGCTGGACTATGCCGACTCCGGGATGACGGGCTGGCCGAGCAACGACGCCCCCGGATCCTTCTGGCAGACCCCCGTGGAGGAAGGCGCGGCCCGACTCGCGGAGCTCATGCGGCACTACCGACCTGATGTGGTCGTCACCTACGACGAGAACGGCTTCTACGGTCACCCCGACCACATCCAGGCCAACCGCATCACGATGGCGGCGCTGGAGATGACCGCGCTGACACCGAAGGTGTACTGGACCACGATGCCCCGCTCGGGGATGCAGCGGTTCGGCGAGATCATGCGCGAGTTCCATCCGGACATGCCGGAGCCGGATCCTGCCGAGGCCGCCGCGATGGCCGAGATCGGCCTCCCCGACGATGAGATCACCACGTGGGTGGACACCACCGCGTTCAGCGCCCAGAAGTTCGACGCGCTGGCCGCGCACGCCAGTCAGGGCGAGAACATCTTCTTCCTCAGGATGGGCAAGGAGAGGTTCGCCGAGTTGATGGGCATGGAGACCTTCGTACGTGTCCAGGACGCCACCGGCGAGGCCGTACCCGAGAACGATCTCTTCGCCGGACTGCGCTGATCCACTCATCCGGAGCGGAGCCCTGGAGAGCTCAGTGCCATAGTGACCAGGTCGGTTGGCAATGCGTGGTGTCTCATCAGCGGCACCAGGCAGGAATCGGCCGTTCCCTCGGCTGCTGGGGCCTCCGCATGAGACTCCGGCCGTGACGGTGGCGGCCGTGCCGGGGGTGGTCATCGAGCGGGAAATCCTTGTGCCCGGCCCCGGGCCCCGCCGTTACCCTCGGCCCTCATGAACCAGCGGCAGCGGAAGAAGCTCTCCCGGCGTCTCTTCGGAGCGGTTCTCGTGGGTGATGCCGCCCAGGTGAAGGCGGTTCTGCGCGCCGGAGCCGATCCGGAGCGGAGGGACGGCGACGGCGTCACCCCTCTCTACGCGGCATCCGTGCAGGGTGCCGCGGACATCGTTCGCCTGCTCCTGGCGGCCGGGGCCTCCCCCGACACCGAGAGCCGCGGACCCGGCTCGGAGGGCACGCCGTTGTGCGCAGCCGCCTGCTGGGGGCACGCCGAGACGGTGCGGGAGCTGTTGGCGTACGGCGCGGATCCGAACCAGCGCGAGGACCACGGCACCGGCCTTTCCCCGCTGGCGTGGGCCGACGCCGGCCCCCACCCGGAGACGGCCGGTCTCCTCGTCGCGGCGGGGGCAACCCGGTCTCGGTAGCGCACACGCACGGCAGTATGCGCGCGCCCGTCACTCCCGGCGGCTTGCCTCGTCCGTGGCGCGCAGGCGGGCGATGACCGTCTCCAAGCCGTCCTGGATGGCCGTCAGTTGTGCCGTCGGTATGTCGCCGAAGAGGTGCGTGGCCAGTTCGTCGCGGCCGGCTTGCAGGCCGGCGGTCAGGGTGCGGCCCGGTTCCGTGAGGGTGACCAGGGTGGCGCGGCGGTCGTCCGGGTGGGGCTCGCGGGCGACCAGGCCGTCGGCCTGGAGGGCGTCCAGCAGGCCGGTGACGTTGCGCGGGGTGACGCGCAGGTGCGCGGCCAGGGCCCGTTGCGTCATCGGTCCGTGGTGGAGGAGCGCCCACAGCAGCCCGGCCCGGGCCCGGGTCAGTCCGCGTTCGGCGACGCCACGCTCCATCAGTGCGCCGAGCACTTCGGCGAGTTCGAAGAGCCGGTTCAGCGAGGCGCTGGCGGAAGCGGTCTCCCCGGGCCTATCGTGAAGTGGCTTCACTATGTAGCACCTCCACGCTCCATCGTAGCCCCGAGACACTGCCGCCGAGCAGGACGGTGACCCACCATGACCCCACAGACCGCCGCGCGGGCCAGAAGCCATCCGGTCTTCGCCCGCGTCTACGCGAAGTACGCGGGGCCCGCCCTGGACCGGGCCGGCATCACGCAATACCGCAAACGCCTGCTGTCCGGCCTCACCGGTGAGGTCGTCGAGATCGGCGCGGGCAACGGGCTGAACTTCGCCCACTACCCGCCCGGGGTGCAGCGGGTGGTGGCCGTCGAACCCGAGCCGCGCCTGCGGTCCCTGGCTGGGCTGAGCGCCCGCACGGCACCGGTCCCGGTGGACGTCGTCGGCGCCGTCGCCGAGCAACTTCCGTACTCCGACAGCTCGTTCGACGCCGCTGTCGCCTGCCTCACCCTGTGTTCGGTGGCCGACCCGCACGCCGCCCTCGCCGAGCTCCACCGGGTCCTGCGCCCCGGCGGGCAGCTCCGCTTCTTCGAACACGTACGCGCCGATACGCCCGGGATGCGCCGTATCCAGCGGGCCCTGGACGCCACTCTTTGGCCCCTGCTGGCGGGCGGCTGCCACACCGGCCGCGACACCGGGGCGGCCGTCGTCGCCGCCGGGTTCACGGTCACCTCGCTGGAGAAGTTCCCCTTCCCCGAGAGCGGCTTCCCCTCCCCCGCGAGCACCCACATCCTCGGCACCGCCGAGCGCCCCCGTCGGGCCGGTACGCCGTGACCGTCCGCGGCGACGAGACGGCGCCGGCACCACCGCCGGGCGCGGACGGGCCGGCCGCCCGGGCCTCCTTCACCCAGCGGGAAAGCCCGGCCGGCAAGCGCTCGCCGCAGCGTTCTCCACGGCTCCGTTGTCCGCGCGGTGTTCTCCGGCCGCGGTGCGGGAAGCCGCCGGGGCCGTGCGCTCGTCCTGCCGCTCCCCCTTCCGCCGCGTCATCCCCACCCCGGCCAGGACGACCACCATGCCGATGACCACCCGCGGGCCGATGTCCTCGTTCAGGACGAGCGCGCCCAGCAGTACGGAGACCACCGGCAGCAGATAGCCGACCACGGCGGCGTTGGTGGCGCCCTCCTCGGCGATCATGCGGTAGGTGAGATGGAAGGTGATCCCGGTGGTGAAGACGCCGAGGATCACGACCGCGATCAGCGTCGTCGTGCCCAACTCCGGTGCTTCCAGGCCCCCGGCGGGCAGGGCGAACGCGACCAGGCCCGTCGCGGCGGTGAGCTGGGCGGCGGAGAGCGAGAGGGTGGGGATGCCCCGGCCGACGAGGGTGCGGCCCATGTAGGTGAAGGCGACGGCGTAGCTCGCCGCGGCGGCGACGATGGCGAGGGCGCCCCAGCCGACGGGGCCGTTGTCCTGCCAGGGGGCGAAGATGACGGCGGTGCCCGCGAAGCCGAGCAGCAGTCCGGCCAGGCGTACGGGGCGCGGTCCGCGTTCCGTGCCGAGGACGAGGCCGAGGGTCAGGGACCAGAGCGGGGTGGTCGCGTTGAGGACGCCGGCCAGGCCGGAGCCGACGGTCTGCTGGCCCAGGCTGAACAGCGCGAACGGCAGGGCGTTGCAGAAGAGCGCGGCGATGACGATGTGCCGCCAGACGGCGCGTCCCCGCGGCAGCCGCCGGCCCGTCGCGAGTCCCGCGACGACGAGGACGAGGGCGCCCAGCGTGCAGCGGGCGAGGGTGACCTGAAGGGGCGACAGCCCGCGCAGCGCCAGCTCCGTCCACAGGAACGTCGATCCCCACAGCAGGGCGAGCACGGCCACCCGCGCCCCGCCGCCCACCAGGCTCCGCGTGCCGCTGTTCACAGCGTTTCCTCCATCGGTCCATCGCCCCCGGTCGGCCGGTCCGTCCGCCGGTGCTTCGACGGTGGCCCATCCGAAGTTTCAGGACAAGCAAAAAGTTCTGCACACACCGTTAAGCTGAGCTGCATGCTCGACGTCAGGCGACTCCAGGTCCTACGCGCGGTCGTCACCAGCGGAACCGTCACCGCTGCCGCCGCGCACCTCGGCTACACCCCGTCCGCCGTCAGCCAGCAGGTGTCGGCGCTGGAGAAGCAGGCGGGTACGGCGCTGCTGGAGCGGGTCGGCCGGGGGGTACGGCCCACGGCGGCGGGCCTGCTGCTCACCGAGCACGCCGCGCTGATCAGTGCGGCCGTCGCCCGGGCCGAGACGGCCCTGGCCGATCTGCGCGCCGGGCGCACCGGCCGGCTGTCGGTGCGCTACTTCGCCACGGCGGGCTCCACCCTGGTGGCGCCCGCGCTGGCCCGGCTCCGCGAGGATCACCCCGGTGTCCGGATCGACCTCCGACTTGCCGACCCCGGGGACCCGTACCGGGAGGTGGCGCAGGGCCGGGCGGATGTGTCCGTGGTCGTGCGGGCCTCGGGCCACCGAACCGACGACGGCGGCGTCCGTGTGGTGCACCTCCTGGACGACCCGTACGCCGCCGTGCTGCCCGCCGGACATCCGCTCGCCGAGCAGGAGGTGCTGGACCTGCACGAGCTGGCCGGGGAGCAGTGGGTCGGCAGCGAGCCACCGGGGCCCTGCCTCGAACCGGTACTCGGCTCCTGTGCGGCGGCGGGTTTCAGCCCCGATTTCGTGATCCAGAGCGAGGACTACGCGACCGCGCAGGGCTTCGTGGCAGCCGGTCTCGGCGTCGGCCTGATGCCGGGGCTGGCGCTGCGCACCCCGCACCCCGGCGTCGTCGTACGGCGCGTCCGCAACCCCGAACCGGTCAGGGTCATCTCGGCGGCGGCCCGGAAGACCTCCCTGGAGCAGCCCGCCCTGCTCGCGCTCCTCGACGCCCTCCGGAACGCGGCCACCGCGGCCGCCCGCCCGGCCCGCCCGACGCCCACGCGCCGGACTGACCCGGGTCCGCGCCGGTCGTCACCGCGCCCCGCCCCGGGCGCCTGACCTCTGCCCCGCGTGCCCTGTGGAGGCGGGCGCGTGGGGAACCCATGCGCGAGCTCGACAGCGCTCTCCGCGCCCGAGGGCGATGGGGCAGAACGGCATGGATCACGTGCCGAGCAAGCCAGTCGAGGCGTCCGTCGGCACCTCCGCCCAGACCGTCTTGCCCACCGGGTGACGGGGCGCGCAGCCCCAGCGCACGGCCAGGACGTCCACCAGCAGCAGCCCGCGGCCCGACTCACCCTCGGGGCACGACGGAGGCGGGGCGGCGGGCGGCCGCTTCCCGGAGGCCGCGTCGGCGACCTCGATCCGGACCAGGCCCGCCGCGCCGTCCAGGCCGAGCCGGAGGCCGAAGTCCCGCCCCGGTACGCGGCCGTGCCGCGCGGCGTTCGCGGCGAGCTCCCCGACGACGAGCGCGACCGCGCAGGACACGTCGGACTCCGGCGGGTACCCCCAGTCCTCCATGCGCCGCACGGCGAGACGCCGGGCGAGCCGCGCGCCTCGGGGCGAGGACGCGAACTGCGCCGAGAACTGCGGTGCAGGTGCTGGGCGTTCGCCGGTCTCGCCATCGGGCTCGACGGCCTCCGCCACCGGGGATCCGGTGCCCCTCCGTGATCCTTCGCCCGAGGTCGTCGTTCCTGTCAGCACAGCGGTTTCCGTCCTTGCCTGTTGAGCCTTGGTACAGCTCGCGGTGTACGCGAGTCGTCACGTTGAGTACCCAAGAGTGGCCCGCCGGTCCTAGGCTCAGGAAGAGGATTCATCCATATCTTTCAGCATGTAAGGAACGGAAGTAACGCAATGGCCAAGGGAATTGACCCCAGCGCGTCCATGGCGGCCCTTTTCGGCGCACGGGTGCGGCGGCTCCGTACGGCGGCCGGGCTGACGCAGGCGGAACTCGGCCAGAAAACGCACGTCGTGAGCACCCGGATCACCCAGATCGAACGGGCCTCCGGGGCGAAACCGACGCTGGCGCTGGCACGGTCGCTCGACGCAGTCCTCGGCGCGGACAACCTGCTGGTCGACCTGTGGCCGTATGTGTACCGGGAAGCGTTCCCGGACTGGTCGCGGGCGTTCATGGCACATGCGGAACGGGCGGTGTTCATCGGCCAGTACGCGGCCCATGTGGTGCCCGGCCTGCTCCAGACCGAGGAGTACGCGCGGGAGGTCCTGAGCGTCGGACTCACGCTGAGCAGCGACGCGCAGTTGGAGGAGCGTGTCGCCGCACGCATGGGACGACAGGAACGGCTCCACACAGCCGACCGGCCGGCCCTGTGGGCCGTCCTCGACGAGGCAGTGCTGCGGCGTCCGATCGGCGGTCCGGCGGTGATGCGTGGGCAGTTGGAGCGGCTGCTGGAGGCCGCAGCGACGCCCAACGTCACCGTGCAGGTGCTGCCGTTCGAGCAGGGTGCGCACGACGCGATGGGCGGCTCGCTGACGATGCTCACGCTGCTCGACGGCTCGGATGTCGCCTACACGGAAGGCGCGCATTACGGCCAACTCGTCGAGGAACCAACCGAGGTGAGGCAGTTCGTCCTGACCTACGATCGGCTGCGGGCGGCAGCTCTGCCCCCGCTCATGTCGCTCGACATGATCCGATCCGTGATGGAGGACAACCGTGGAGCGAAAGTCCCGTCCCGATCTGAACGGCGCCGCGTGGCGCAAGAGCAGCTACAGCAATCAGGAAGGGGGCGACTGCGTGGAGGTGGCGGACGGATTCCCCGGCGTCGTGCCCGTCCGTGACAGCAAAGCCCCACACGGCCCCGCCCTGGCCTTCGAGGCCCGCTCCTGGACGACGTTCATAGCCGAGCTGAAGGCCGGCCGGCACCGGGTCTGAGCCAACCGGTCGCCGGTCGAAGGCCGTCTCCCGGATCCGCCGGTTCCTTGTCCACCAGGGACCGGCGGGCCGCTGACCTCCCAAAGAACCGGGAACAGAACTACCCGCCCACCCACCCTCCCGGCCCGTGTCACCCGTCCGGGTGACCGGCTTGCCGGGGCGGGATTTGGGCCGTTACGTTCACCGGGACAACCGCAAACAGAGACGGCCCCCGGCCGGGACGGCAATCCCGATCGAGGGCCTGACCGATCAGGAAGTAGCGCCTTCCCGATGGCTGACCCGCAGTCTAACGCGCGCCTGCGCGCCGCCGCCGGAGCTCCGACCTCCGGCGTGATCCACCTCCGCACCCGCCTCACGGCCGACTTCACCGTGATCTCCAACGCCCTCGCCCAGCGGCGCGGCAGCGCGGTCACGATCGGCGTCGCGGCCTACATCCTCTCCCTGCCCGACGGCTCCCCCGTGAGCATCGCCGCGCTCTGCGAGCACTTCACCGAGGGGGAGATCCTGATCTCCCGGGCGCTGAAGGAGCTTGAGCGGGCGGGGTACTTGGAACGCCGACGCGAGCGGCTGCCCTCCGGGCGGATCCGCACCCGGACGTACGTCCGCGACGTGCCGGGCTCCGGCCCCGATCCGGACGGGCCTCCTCCCGGGCCGCCGAGGCCGCGCCGGACCGGACCCCGGAAGCGGTCGGTCCCGGCGGCGGCCGCACCCGCACCCGTACCGGCGTCCGCGCCCGCTCCGCCGCCCGCGCGGAGTGAGGCGGAGCGGCCGACCCCGCTCACCGACGCCGCACCGCAGCCCGCCACCGGCCCGGGGCTTGCCGCTCAGTCCCGGGAACCCGGCAACCCGCAAGCAGCCACCGACCCCCGAGCCATCGCCGTACTTGCCGCCCTGCGCCGAGCCGATCCGCGTCTGGTCCTCTCCACGCAGGAGGCCGCGCGTCTCGCACCGGCCGTCGCCCAGTGGCTCGCTGCGGGCGTCGAAGCACCACAGATCACCGAACTGCTGACCACCGGGCTCCCGGACCGCTTCCACGCCCGCCCGGCAGGCATCCTCGCCTTCCGACTGCGCGAAACACCCCTCCCCGCCCAATCTCCACCCCCACCGGCGCACCCCGTGAACCACCCGGCCGTCCTGCCCTTCCAGACCTGCGACGGCTGCGAACGCGCGTTCCGCGCCCCGGTGCCCGGACGCTGCCGGGACTGTCGCTCCGAGGAGGCGCTGCGTGCGGCCGGTTGAGACGGTGAGCCGATGTGCGCTCGGGCCGCAGGTGGAAGGCTTGGTGTGCGACCATGCGAGCCTCGGCACGGGAAAGAGCTGGATCATGGTCGACCGGTTCACGGACGGACTCCTGACGCCCACGGAAACGTCCTCCTACCTTGAGATCCCGCAGTCGACCCTCAAGTCGTGGCTGAAGGGCCAGGCCGCCGGAGCGCCCCTCGTCCACCAGGTGGAGCCCGTACGGACGGGGCAGCCATCGGTACCGTTCATCGCCGTCGCCGAGGCACACGTACTCCGTTCTCTGCGCTCCCTGGGCCTGCGGATGAGCGAGATCAGGGAAGCCGCAGCCGCCGTGCGGGATGCCTTCGACACTCCTTACGGCCTTGTTTCGAAGCGGATCGCCACGGATGGCGTGGACATCTTCGTGGAGCACGGATTCGGGGATCTTCGCCGGGCCAGAGATGGTCAAGCACCGATCCAGGAGGTGGTCTCCGACTACCTTCGCTATCTGACCTGGCAGCCGGACGACGACTTCCCCTCCAGTCTGCGGCTGAGGCAGTACCCGGACTCCGTGCCGGTCCTGATCGATCCCCGGTTCGGGCACGGCCGCCCCGTCGTGGCCGCCAACCGCGTCCCGGTGAAGGCCATCACCGATCTCTGGGAGGCCGGGGAGACCGTCGAGGACATCGCGTACGACTTCGACATGACGCCGGAACAGGTCGACGCCCTGTGCCATGCAGTGGTGCGCCTTGCCGCCTGAGTTCTTCCTCGACCGGAACCTCGGCCGCCGTGTCGCCGAAGGGCTGAGGTCCTGCGGGTGGATCGTTCACCGGATCGGCGAGGTCTTCCCGGATGACGGGCAGGACGTTCCCGACGAGGAGTGGATCACCCACGGGCCCGACCGGTCCTGGGTGCCGCTGTCGAAGGACGGACGGATCAAGACCCGGGATCTGGAGATCCAGCCCGTCCTGGAGCGCGAGGCGGTGCTGTTCTACCTGGACAACCAGCAGCTTCGCAGCAAAGAGATGGTCGAACGGCTCGTCGCGCGCCGCGATGCGATCCACCGGGCCGTCGAGAAGGGCGGCCCGGCGGCTTGCGCGGTGCGGCACGACCGCATCGAACGCACGTGGCCCTGACGGGCGGTTGGGGCTGCCCGCCTCTCACGCTCAAGGACTCAGGTCCAGAATGCGGACCGGCTGCTCCTTCCACAGGTGCGTCCGGGACGCTGCGGTCGGTGGTCCCGCCGTCCGTGGCCGGTGGCGGTGGCCGGTGTCAAGACGCCTCAGGCGGCGCCGCGTTCACCGGCGGGCCGGCGGCGGAGGCCCGGCTGCTGGAGAGCCGGCGGCACGTAGGCCTGGTCGAGCGGGCCTACGTCGGTGCCCGGCGGGACGATCTCGTCGATCCGGTCGAGGAGGTCGTCGGTGAGCGTCACGTCGATGCCGGCGAGCAGGTCGTCGAGATGGTTCATGGTGCGCGGTCCGACGAGTGCGCTCGTCACACCGGGATGGGCGATGGCGAAGGCCATGGCGAGGTGGGTGAGCGGCAGGCCCGCCTCCCCTGCGAGCGAGGTGAACCGCTCGACGGCGTCGACACGGCGCTCGTCGGTCATGTGCCGGAAGAAGCCGGCGCGGCGGAGTTCGTTCGGCCCACCCTTGCGGACGCGCCCCGTGAGCAGCCCCTGCCCGAGCGGGCCCCACACCAGCGTCCCCACGCCGTGGCGCTGGGCGACCGGCAGCACCTCGCGTTCGATACCGCGGTCGAGCAGCGAGTACGGCGGCTGCTCCGTGTGGAAGCGTGCCAGACCGCGCCGCTCGGCGACCCACTGGGCATCCAGGATGTCGGACGCCGGCATCGTGGACGTCCCGATCGCCCGGACCTTCCCGCTGCGGATCAGGTCGGAGAGCGCGGAGAGCGTCTCCTCGATGTCCGTGGTGGGGTCCGGCCGCTGAATCTGGTAGAGGTCGATGTGGTCGGTCCGCAGACGGCGCAGCGAGTTCTCGACCGCGGTCATGATCCAGCGCCGTGAGGCCCCCTGGTGATTGGGGTCGTCCCCCATCGGCCGGCTCACCTTGGTGGCGAGGACGACGCCGTCCCGCCGGCCCTGCAGCGCCTTGCCGACGACCTCCTCCGAGTCGCCGTAGGCGTCGGCGGTGTCGATGAGGTTGATATCCGCGTCCAGCGCCTTGTGGATGATGCGGGCCGAGTCGCCGGGGTCGGGGTTGCCGACGGACGTGGCGAACATCAGCGCGCCGAGCCCGTAAGGGCTGACCTTGATCCCGGTTCGCCCGAGTGTGCGGTATCGCATGGGGGACAGTCCTTTGTTCGCTGGGAAGAGGGAGTGCACGACTGCACGACAGCGCCCGGCAGACCTCGCGGAGGCGGATGAACTGCCGTGCGGACGACAGCGGTCTGCCGCGCCGGGCTCCAGCGTGCGGCGGTGCGGGCGGCGGCGGGAGAGACGTCCTTGTCCGGGGACGGGCGGTCCCTGGCTGCGCCCGGCGGGCCGGGGCACAGTGGGGGCGTGGACAGAACCGAACTGGCCGACTTCCTGCGCCACTGCCGTGCCCGGCTCGCCCCCGCCGACGTGGGCCTGCCGCAGGGCGCGCGGCGCCGCACCCCGGGACTGCGCCGCGAGGAGGTGGCGCAGCTGGCGGGCATGTCCGCCGATCACTACACGCGGCTGGAGCAGGCCAGGGGCTCGCGCCCGTCCCGCCAGATGCTCGCCGCCGTCGCCCGCGCGCTGCGGCTGACCCGCGACGAACGGGACCACCTCTTCCACCTGGCCGGTGAGGAGCCCCCGCGCCATCGGCCGGTCACGGAGCACGTCCGCCCCGGCCTGCTGCTCGTCCTCGACCGGCTGACGGACACGCCCGCCCAGGTGGTGAGCGACCGCGGCGACATCCTCGCGCAGAACGCGATGGCCAGGGCACTCCACGGTGACGTCTCCACCCGCCCCGAAGCGGAACACAACATCGTCTGGCGGTACTTCACGGACCCCACCGCGCGGGAGCTCTTCCCGGCCGAGGACCGTGACCACGCCGGTCGCGCGGCGGTGGCGGACCTGCGCGCCACCCTGGCCCGCCGCCCGGACGACGCCCGGCTGGCGGGGCTCGTACGCCGACTCCGTGCCCGCAGCGAGGAGTTCTCGGCGCTGTGGGACGCCCACCACGTCGCCGTGCGCCGCACCGACGTCAAACGCTTCCTGCACCCCGTCGTCGGCTTGCTGGAGCTGGACTGCGAGGTCCTGCTGAATCCGGAGCACGACCAACGGCTGATCGTCTACACCGCTCGTCCGGGCAGCAGGTCCTACGAGCGGCTCGAACTGCTGCGCGTGGTCGGCCTCCAGGACCTCGCCCGGGACTCCGTCCCGGGCGGGGACAGCGGCCTGCCCGCCTAGGGTCGCGGCAGGCAGCGCAGATCACCGGTCGGCCCGGCACGGCGCCCGGCTCATCGGGAGGCGGCGGCGCAGCGGCGGGCCAGGCGCGCGAAGGCGTCGGTGAGTTCCGCGGGGCCCACGACCTCGAAGTCGGCGTCGAACCTGCCGACGGCGGCGGCGAGAGCCGGCCAGGACCAGGAGCCCAGGACGAGCCGGCAGCGGTGCGGCCCCAGATCCTCGACCGTTCCGTCGTGGACGTACGGGGCCACCTCGGCGGCGGGCAGGCCGAGGATCACCTCGCCCCGGCAGGGCCAGCCGTGGTCGCCGGGGCTGTCGGTGCTGTCGGAGCTCCCGTGGTCGCCGGGGCCGACGGGGTTCTCCGAGCCCCGGAACCTGGCGGTGACGAAGGCGGCCACGTCACCGCCGGGCAGTTCGCGGGGGTGAAACGGGGGCCGGTGGGGGTGCGCGGGGTGATGCGGTCGGCGCGGAAGGTGCGCCAGTCCTCGCGGTCGAGGTCCCAGGCGACGAGGTACCAGCGCCCGCCCCAGGTGATCAGGTGGTGGGGCTCGGCCCGGCGCGGTGGCGGCGCGCCGGTGCTGTCGTCGGCGCCCGGCACGGACGGGGAAGCGGACACGGACGCGGACACGGACCCAGGCGCGGAGATGTAGTCGAAGCGCAGTGTCTCGCGGGCGCGGACGGCGGCGCTGAGCGTCATCAGCAGCTCACCGCCGGCCCGCGGGGCCGGCCGATCGGCCGGCGGCTCGACGGCGGTGAGGCGGAGGGTGTCGACGCGGTGGCGCAGCCGGGCGGGCATGACCTGCCGGACGGTGGTCAGCGCGCGGGCCGCGGCCTCCTCGATACCGGCACCGCCGGTGGCGGCGGTCTTCAGCGCGATGGCCAGGGCGACGGCCTGCTCGTCGTCGAACAGCAGCGGTGGCAGTTGCGTGCCGGCGCCGAGCCGGTATCCGCCGTCGGGGCCCTTGGCGGCCTCGACGGGGTAGCCGAGTTCGCGCAGGCGGTCGACGTCGCGGCGCACGGTGCGCGGGCTGACGTCCAGCCGTTCGGCCAGCAACGCCCCCGGCCAGTCACGGCGCGTCTGGAGCAAGGAGAGCAACGACAGCAGCCGCGCGGAAGTCTTCTGCATGTTCTCCATGCTGCCCCGGGAAGAGGACACATCCTGTCCGCTACTGCTGCGACGGTGGTCCTCGAATCGACCGGGCCGCCGGGCCCGGGGACCCGTACCGCCACCGCCGGTCCGTGAGGGCTTTGGCTCTCGCGGCGAAGGGCCCGGTCCCGGTGGACCGGCGCGCTCAACGGCCCTTGAGACCGGGCGTGTCAGCCATCTTGTGTTGTTCCGAGGCGAGGGAGCCCATCATGTCCGTCAACGCAGTGACCCACCTCAACTTCCGAGGCGAAGCCCGCGCCGCCCTGGCCTTCTACCAGTCCGTCTTCGACGGGCAGTTGACCGTGGTCACCTACAAGGACGCCGACAACGTCCAGGACCCGGCGGAGGCGGACCAGGTGATGTGGGGCCAGGTCACCGCCGACAACGGGTTCCGGGTGATGGCCTACGACGTTCCCTCCAGCAAGCCGTGGGACCAGGGCGAGAACGCGTTCTTCCTCTCGCTGCGCGGCGATACGGCCGAAGAGGTCACCGCCTACTGGGACGGGCTCACCGAGGGCGCGACCGTCCTGCAACCGCTGGGCCCCGCGCAGTGGGCGCCGCTCTACGGCATGCTCAAGGACCGCTTCGGCGTCACCTGGGTCGTCGACGTCGCCGTCGCATACCCCGCGGGCTGACCGGCCCCGGCCCGGGCAGGCGGACACCCGCCGCCTCCCGGGCAATGCCCGACCACCGGCTCGCCGGAGATCGGCGACACGACACCAGGACGGCCCGACACCACGACGGCCCGACGGCAAGGAACGCTGATGAAGATGCGCGCCGGGGCGGACCGGAGTCCACGTCGGCAGCCGCAGGAAAGCCGCACCCGGCTCCCCGGGTACCACACGGGGAACCGCTGGGGCAGACCCCGGGAAGAAGGCAGACCCGTATGACCGTTCTGGACGACAGGGCCCTGGGCCGCGCGACACTCGCCCGGCAACTGCTGCTCGACCGGGCCGGCTTGCCGGCCGAAGACGCCATCGCCCATCTCGGCGGTCTGCAGGCCCAGGAGCCCCAGGAACCGTTCACCGGACTCTGGTCACGGCTGCGCGCCTTCGAGCCGTCGCACCTGTCCGGCCTGCTGACCGGGCGGCGCGTGGTGCGGACCCACCTCATGCGCCGCACCGTGCACCTGCTCACCGCCGACGACGCCCTGGACTGGCGTTCCCGCCACGAGAGCATGCTGCGCCAGCGGGTCCTCGGCGTCTACCGCGGCGAACTCGCCGGGGTCGATCTCGATGAACTCGCCGCGACGGGCCGGGCGGTGATGGCCGACGGCGAGCCCCGCACCATGAGCGAACTGCTGCAAGCCGTCGAGGAGCGACGGCCGGCCGCTGGGCAGTGGCCGACGGCGGGGCGGCGACGCCGCGCACTGGGCGAAATGCTGGTCCCGGCCCTGGTGCCCGCCGCGCAGATCCCGCCGCGCGGGCTGTGGCGCACCAGAGCCGGTGTGCGCCACGTCCTGCTCTCCGCCTGGCTCGGCCGTGAGGTCACCCCGTCCGCCCCGCACGGCACCGACCCCGTCGGCCAGGCCCTCGTACGGCGCTACCTGGCCGCGTACGGACCCGCCACCTCGGCGGATCTGCGCGCCTGGTGCGGCCTCGCGGGACTGCCCGCGGCGATCGCCGCGATACGCGAAGAACTGGTCACCTTCCGCGACGAGCGCGGCCGGGAACTCCTCGACCTGCCCGACGCTCCCCGCCCCGATCCCGGCACCCCGCCCCGGCCCGGTTCCTGCCCGCCTTCGACAACGCCGTCCTCGGCTACCAGTACCGCGCCAGGATCATCGACGACGCCCACCGCGGCCTGTCGGTCGCCGGCGAGCGCGTCGTCCTGGTCGACGGCCGGGTCTGCGCGACCTGGACCACCGACCGGGACGCCACCGTCACCGTCACCCCGCTGCGCCGCCTCTCCCGCACGGAACGCTCCGACGTCGCCGAAGAGGGCCGGGCACTGGCTTTGTTCCTCTCCGACAAGGAGAGCGACCGCGTGGAGATCACCGAGGATCCCTGACCCGCCCGGTGGGCACGGGTTCCGGATACGGACTCGCCCGCCGGGGCCCCTCACAGCCAGTCGTTGCGTTTGAAGCCGCGGTACATGAGGAGACAGCCGGTGGCGATCACGGCGAGGACGTACGGGTGGCCGTGGTGCCAGTGAGCGAACATTCTGGAGGCTTGACCGGATTCGGTGATCGGAGCCGTCAGGTGGAGGCGAGGATGGATCGTCCTCGGCGAGGAGGCGTTCCACCTGCTGGTGCACATCGCGTCGGTGCGGTTCGGCAGGCCGTTCAGCGTTGGCGTCGGACATGGTTGAGGCTCCCCAATCGAGACTTCCGGGATGCGAGTACGCGGCCCGTACTGAGGGGAGCCGTAGCCACCCAGCGCAGGCGCGTCCTCTGCCGAGCCGGGCCTTGCCCCCTACTGATCCAGGCCACCGGCCAAGGATGGGCACCGGGGCGGTGCCGATGGCGGTGCATCAGCGCGGGCAGCCAAGTGGCGGAGCCGAGCGCGCCCAGAAGCGACAGCGATCACCCAACGGATAATGTGCTTGGATGAGTTGAGGCCCCGCGCCAACTGTGCTGAAGAGCACTCAATCATGCCCTGGGCACCTCTGCCCAGTATGCTTCCCGCGTCTTCCTACCGCGATAGCCCAGGCCGGAGCCCACCATGACCGTAACCCGGTTGTCCGCAGCAGCCACGATCCTCTCGGCTGTGGCTGCCAGCTTGCTGCTCACTAGTTGCTCAGCCTCGGTTGACGTCGACAAGTCCACGCCCAAATTGTCCGCGGACAAGCTGGCGACCACCGTCTCCGAGAAGCTCGCCGCCACAACCGGTCAGCCGAAGCCACGCATTGACTGTCCTGAGAACCTCGCCGGTCAGGTTGGTAACACCACTCGGTGCAAGCTCACTGCGGACGACGGCAGCACCCTGGGTGTGTCGGTCAAGGTGACTTCGGTCGAGGGCGACCAGATCAACTTCGACATCAAAGCCGATGACAAAGCATCCCCGGCTAAGAACTGACGCCCTCGCCACTTCACGCCGGGTCCACCCAAGACTCTGCAGGTCTGAACAGATTCGAGTGTCGGTGATTGCAGCGCGCCAGGTAGTGGTGCTGTCCACCCGGCGGCGAGGTGAGAAGCCTCTCCAGGGGGCCCCTTGCGCATCGGGCAATTTCTGTAGCCCCACGGGGGAGAGATAGAGCCATGGCAAATCCGGGAGCAGGACAGACGGACAGCAACGGATGGGGTCCCCCCACCGGAACGATGCGGCTGAACGAGCTACCTGACGACCGCAGATGGTTTACCGGTTCCTCGGGATCCGCCGCAGGAGGGAAGGATCTCACATCCTCGTCGGCCGAAAAAAAGGCTGCGGCGAAGGCCATCGAGAACCACATCGAGCCCGGTACCCGCAAGGCTGGCAACTGGGCGGACACGGACACCGGCGAGGCTGTCAAGGGTTTTCGTGACGGATGGCTCACCTCAGGGGCTTTGAAGAAGGCACATGAGACGTGGGGCGAACAGGTCCGAAATCTCATGAATCGACTCGCGTCGGAGAAGGCGGCGCTGCGGAGTGCCAACACTGTGCTGACGGGCACGGATCTTGAAGCCGGGGCGAGTACGCGCTCAGTGTCGGTGATCGAGGGGTACTGAAAGGGCTGCGCGAAGGACTCGGTCCTGTAGATCTGCACCGGCCGACGGGCCGTCGGGCAAGGAAGAACGGGGGAATTCATGCCGACATATCACGAGATCAGGAACACAGACCTGTCCTTACTCACCACTGCCGCCAGCCGCTGGGATGGAATGGCGAAGCAGTTCCGCAACCAGGAGATCGCCTACAAGCGGGATGTGCACGGCATTTCGATGGGCAACACCTGGACTGGACTGAGCGCGGAAGCCGCTAACCACCGCTTTGCGGCGACCCTGAAGGAACTGCAGAACGCGCAGGTCCAAGCCAAGGCGGTGGCTTCGCTGCTGCGCGACGCGCATACACAGTTCACGGATCTGCGTAAGAAGCTCGATTCGGCCCGAGCGGATGCTCTTGCGGCCGACATGACGGTCTCGGAAGAGGGCGTGGTCGCCTTCGACACAGAAAAGTTCAGCGACAGCCAGCGCACCGCACTGCACCACGACCCCGGTTATCAGCAATCCGTGCGCACGGCCGTCAGCTCCTGGCAGGCTCGCATTGACAAGCTTGTGAAAGACATCGGAGATGCCGACCGTGGCGTCGAGATCGCTCTTCATGCGGTAGTGATCGATTCCGAGGGGAGCGACGGATCTTTTACCGGCTTCAACGGCCAGGCATTGGGCGACATTGAGAAGTACGAGGCCGCAGCGACCAAAGATGCCCGAACGAAGACTAACGGATGGGTCGCCGACGGTCAGGCATCCAGTTCCGGCCCCGGCGTCGGCACGTCCGCCAATGGGCCCGACACCGGATCCGGCAAGATGCGGGAGATTGGGGCGCATGCCGACCTAGGCCGCGCAGGTGCGGAGGGCTCACTCACCAACGGGCCGATGAAGCTCGCCGGAACCGCCGAAGCCTTCGCAGGCGCCAAAGCTTCCGCTAGCGGCGGCATCACCAACGAGGGAATCAAAGGCAGCGCAGGGGTCTTTGCAGGTGGCGAGGCCACGGCCTCAGGCCGCGCCGATGTCGGCCCCGTCGGCGTCTACGGGCGAACCGGGACCACTGCGGGGGCTGAGGCGAGTGTTAATTCCGGAGTCTCTCTTGATGACCTGGGAGCGGGCGCTGAGGCGTTTGCGGGCGCCAAGGGGTCCGTCGCCACCGGTGCGGACCTCGGGGGAATCGGGGTGGGCGTCACAGCCGAGGGATGGGCCGGAGCTGGTGCTGAAGCAAACCTGAACTACAGCAAGGACAATAGCGGCCTATGGGCATTCTCTGCTAAAGCGGGTATATCCCCCATCGTTGGTGGCGCTCTGGGCTTTGAGTTCACCGTTGACCCAGGGAAGGTCGCCGACACCGCGGGGGATGCCGCCGACGCTGTAGGGGACATGTTCGACAGCGTCCTTTAGCGCAAGTTTCGACAGGTGCACTGCCGTGATTGACGAGGATACGAGATGCCAGAACCTCTACCTGTACCGATCAAGTTCCAGTTGCCAGAAGGTTGGCGCGCTGCGCCTCCAGATGAAGTGGGCGCACCGGGCGCGGCCTTCGTTGCGCTACATCCACATCCGGATGCGGGCTTCACCGCGAACATCACGATCGACGGCGAATATCGCCCGGACACGGCGACGCTGCAGGAGATGGCTCACGAGTCCGTGGAGCGCGTGCGCCGGGCCTCTACATCGGTCGACGTTACCGAACACCGCGAGATCGGCTCGGCGGATGCCCCGGGCCTCACGCAGAGCCTAGCCATCTCGGCCGTCGCCGCCGGCGTGCGGCGCGAACTGATCCAGGTGCAGGTGTACCTGTCCATGCTCGACCCCGGTGATCTACGCAAGCGGGTGGTCGTCCGCCTGGTGCTAACCACCACCGCCTCCCAACACAGCGCCGTCCTGTCCGACTTCCAGGAGTTTCTGCGCACAGTCCATCCGGACACCGGCGCCGCTTCGTAGCGCGTCCGGCAGAGACTGTAGATCTTGCACCGGTGTCGTGCCCCCTCATAGGTTGCTTCCATGGGGCTCTTCGACAAGCTGGCCGGGACCAAGCGTCCTCCCGAGGGTGTAGCTCACGGCTCGGCCGAGGAGGTTCGGGCGGCCCTGCTCGGCCTCAACCAGCCTGATGTGCCGTACGTCATCCGCAACGGTGCCGCGGACCGCGCCGACTTGGTGGCGGAGTGGCGCATCGCGGAGCCCATCTGGCAGCCCTTCTTCATCCAGTCCCAGCTGACGCACGCCGTGCGGATACGCATGCGCCTGACGCCGGAGAACCACGAGGTACGTGCCCTTGAGGAGCAGTGGGGAGTCACCCGAGTCGGGAATCCGCCGCGGCTTGCGATCTCGTCGGAGTACTCGCGCGGACCGAACAGGACCGTCACCCGCCACTGGACGCTCGGCCGCGGGGACAGCGGACGTCTCGAAGCGACGGAGACTTTCCGCTTCGACGGCGCCGGCCTGCGGGACCCCCTGCGGGAGGCCGTCCTGAAGTCGGGCTGGACCTGGCGGGGAGTGCTCTTCGGCAAGCTGTGAGGCCGGTGGTGCCCTCTGGCTCCCCCGCCTCTGTACGGCGGCGGACATGCCCTCGGTGGTCAACGCGGCCGCCAGTGGCCGCCTCCGCCGATATCCAGCCGCGGCCGCCGGTGCACGGGCGTGCGGTCGGCCGGGTACCGCTCACCCGTCTCCGAGTAGCCGTTCCACCGTTTCCACCTTGGTGGTGAGGCCGTTCGTGACGCCCTCTCGGATGTCGGCCTTGAGGACGAGGCTGACGCGGCCCGCGCGGGCCTCGACCGCCTGGACGGCGCGCTTCACCACGTCCATCACTTCGTCCCACTCACCTTCGATGCTGGTGAACATCGCGTCGGTGCGGTTCGGCAGGCCGCTCTCCCGTACGACGCGTACGGCCTCGGCAACGTCTTCACCGACGTCCTCGCCGGATCCGATCGGCGTCACGGAAAACGCGACGATCATCGGTCATCACTCCCTCGGTTCTCGGGTGCTCAAGTGCCCGGGTGTCCCGCCACTGCTGCTGGTCCGATCATGCACCGGGCGGGTGTCGTCCCCTCACAGCCGGGTGGCGCGGAGTGAGTAGAGCAGGGGACGAGGGGCGGTCGGCTGGGCGGCGGGGGCCGGGTCGGCGGGGTTCGAGGGAGCCGAAGCGCTGGAAGCGGGTGATGTCGTGCTCGTGGAGGAAGTCGACGCGCAGGCCCGCCTCGGCGACGGCGGTGACGACCTCGCCCATCGGGTGGCGGACGGCCTGGGTGTCGAAGTCCGGGTGGCTGTCCGGCGTGTCGTCGAACGGGTCGCGGCTGAAGTGGTCGCGCACTATCCGGGCGCCCATCTCGTCGTCGAGGACGCCGGTGAGCGGGTGGAACTCGGTGAGGTGGAGGAAGCCTCCCGGGGCGACCAGGGCCGCCGCGGTCTCGGCCCAGCGCCGCAGGTCGGGGAGGCGGGAGAGGGTTCCGGCGCCGGTGTGGACGATGTCGTACGCGGGGTCCGGCACGGCCTGCGCCGCGTCGTAGAGGGGGGCGGTGACGAAGGCGGCGCGGTCCGGGCCGAGGCCCAGGTCGGCGGCGAGCTCCCGGGCGGCCTCCACGGCGGCCTCGGAGCTGTCGAGGCCGACGACGTGCCGGGCTCCCTGCCGCGCCCAGGAGAGGGTGTCCAGGCCACTGCGGCAGCGCAGGTGCAGCAGTGTTCTGCCGGTGACGTCCCCGACCCCGGACGCCTCGATCTCTCGGATCGTGTCCTGTCCGTGCCGGAAGGCGTCGAGGTCGTCGGAATCCTCCGGCTCGGGCCAGTCGTCGGGGGCGGCGCGTCTCGCATGCATGCCGGGCACGTTATCCACAGGCGGCGGACCGCACCAGCGGCTTGTCCCACGCCTCCCGCAGAATGGGGGCATGACCGACGAGACCTCTGCCCGCTCCTCCGCCCTGCCCGCGTCCGCCGCCACCGGGGCCGCCGCGCCCTCCGGGCCCGGTGTGCCCGACTGGGAGCTGCGGTTCCGGGCCGCGCGGGTCGGCCTCCCCGAATGGGCGGAGGACGCCCCGGACCGCTCGCTGTTCGTCTCGAACGCCACGGGCGTTTTCGAGCTGTACGCCTGGGACCGCTCGACGGGCGCGCAGCGCCAGGTCACGGACCGGCCGAACGGCACGACGGACGGCGTGCTGAGCCCGGACGGCCGGTGGATCTGGTGGTTCCGCGACACGGACGGGGACGAGTTCGGCGTCTGGATGCGGCAGCCGTTCGAGGGCGGGGAGGACGTACCGGCGGTGCCCGGCCTCGACCCCTCGTACCCGGCGGGGCTGGCCCTGGGCCGGGACGGCACGGCGGTCGTCGGCCGGTCGGTGGACGAGTCCGCGGACGGCGAGGGGGAGGGCGGTTCGTCCCTCCATGTGGTGCGGCCCGGCGGTGAGCCGGTGGAGATCTACCGGCATCCGGAGTCCGCGGGGGTCGGCGATCTGTCGTACGACAGCTCCCTGATCGCCATTGAGCACACCGAGCACGGCGACGCCATGCACTCGGCGATCCGCGTCGTCACGCTCGACGGGAAGACGGTCGCCGAGCTGGACGACACCAAGGACGGCTCCGAGGAGCTCGGGCTGATGGTGATGGGCTTCGCGCCGGTGGCCGGCGACTCCCGGCTGCTGGTCGGGCACCAGCGCGGCGGCCGCTGGGAGCCGATGATCTGGGACCCGGTCACCGGCGAGGAGACCGCCCTCGCCATCGACCTCCCCGGGGACATCGGCGCGGGCTGGTCCCCCGACGGCTCGGCGCTACTGGTCGAACACAGCCACCAGGCCCGCGGCGAGCTGTGGTGGTACGACCTCGCCGGCCGCGAGCTGTCCCGGATCGACACGCCCGCCGGTACGGTCTCCGGCGCGACGGCGCGGCCGGACGGCACCGTGGAGTTCCTGTGGTCCTCGGCGGCGCAGCCGCCCGAGATCCGCTCGACCACCGGCCGGGTCGTCCTCGATCCGCCGGGAGCGAAGGCGCCGGGCTCGGTGCCGGTCACCGACGCCTGGGTGGACGGGCCGGGCGGCCGGGTGCACGCGCTGGTGCAGAAGCCGGCCGGCGAGGGGCCGTTCCCCTGCGTCTTCGACATCCACGGCGGGCCCACCTGGCACGACAGCGACGCCTTCGCCTCCGGCACGGCCGCCTGGGTCGACCACGGCTTCGCCGTCGTCCGCGTCAACTACCGCGGTTCCACCGGCTATGGCCGGGAGTGGACCGACGCCCTCAAGCACCGCGTCGGGCTGATCGAGCTGGAGGACATCGCGGCCGTCCGGGAGTGGGCCGTGGAGTCGGGGCTCGCCGACCCGGAGCGGCTGGTGCTGTCCGGCGGCTCCTGGGGCGGCTATCTGACCCTGCTCGGTCTGGGCACCCAGCCGGAGTCCTGGTCGCTGGGGCTGGCGGCGGTGCCGGTCGCGGACTACGTCACGGCGTACCACGACGAGATGGAGGCCCTCAAGGCGATGGACCGGACGCTCCTCGGCGGAACGCCGGAGGAGGTCCCGGAGCGGTTCGAGGCCTCGTCGCCGCTGACCTACGTCGACGAGGTGCGGGTCCCGGTCTACATCTCGGCCGGGGTGAACGACCCGCGCTGCCCGATACGCCAGGTGGAGAACTACGTCCGCCGCCTGGAACAGCGCGGCGTGCCGCACGAGGTCTACCGCTACGACGCCGGGCACGGGTCGCTCGTGGTGGAGGAGCGGATCAAGCAGCTGCGGATGGAGATCGACTTCGTGCGGCGGCACCTGGGGGTGTAACCAGCCGGCCGGGTCCCGAGGAGGACGGACGGGAGGCAGCCGGGGAGGGGTCAGGTCTTCGCCGTGGGTCCGCTCTCCCCGGCGGTGGCCTTCCCCGCCGGGGACGGAGAGACGGGCTCGGCCTCGGGCGCGGGCCCGGCGGATCCACCGGCCCCGGCGGACCCGCCTCCGGGCTCGGCGGAGGGTGCGGGCTCTCCCTCCGGCGACGGTGTGGCGGAGGGTGCCGGTCCGGCGGGCGGAGTCGGCGCGTCCGGGACCAGTCCGAGGGCCAGGTCGCGCTGGGTCTCCACCTCGCGGCGGAACAGGCGGAACCACATGAAGAGCACGAAGCCGGCGAAGACGAACCACTCACCGGTGTAGCCGAGGTTCTGGAACGCCTTGAGGTCGAGTCCGGTGTTCTGGGCGACGGCCGGGGGCACCGGGCGCAGGCCGTCGCTGCCCTCGGTCAGGGTGATCCAGGCGTTGTGCACGTCGTCCGGCACCACGTTGACGAGCGCGGCGGCGCTGATGATGCCGATCTGCCCCTCGGGCAGGCCGCCGGCGCGCGCTCCCTCGGACCTCCGGTTCTCCGGGGCCTGGAGCGCGCCGACGACCGTGACCTCGCCCTCCGGTGGCGCCGGTGCCTCCGCGGTGTTCGCGTCGCCGGGCAGCCAGCCCCGGACGACCGGCAGGGCGGGACCGTCACCGGTGCGCAGCAGGGTCAGGACGTAGAAGCCGTCCCGGCCGTCCAGCCGGCGTTCCGGGACGAGCAGTTGGGTGCCGTAGGTGCCGGTCGCCTCGGCGATCCGGCCGGTGGTCCGCTGGGTGACCGGCAGCAGGCCGGCCAGCGGCTCGGCGGTCTGCCGCGCCGTGGACTCCGCGCTCTGCTGCTGCTCCCGGTGCGAGTCGGCGCGCGCCTCGAACCGGCCGAGCTGCCAGCTGCCCATGAAGAGGCAGAAGGGAATGGCGAGTGCGGCGAAGACATTGATTCCCCACCATCGGGGAGTCAGCAGAAACCGGTACACACACCCACGGTACGGGGAGACGGCCGCGGAGCGGATGCCGGGGTGTGCGGGGCCCCGGCCCGTCCCCCCGGACGCACCGCCTCGTCCGGCGGGGACGGGCAGCCGGAGTGCGACCGGGCGTTCAGCCGGCGATGACGCCGGTGCGGTAGACCGTTCCCGCGCAGACATTGCCGATCGTCACCGTGGACGCGGCCGGTTCACCCGCCTCGGGGATGTGCGTGAGCAGCACGCTCCCGCTCGGCGGCGGCTCCTCCTCCGTCGGCGCGCCCATGGTCTGGTTGCCGCCGTCGGACATGGTGCCGTCTCCGCTCGGGCTGTCGGAGGTCTCCGGCTCCGGGGACGTGCCCGGGGTCGGGCACCCTCCGGCACCGCCCTCGGCCGGCACCCAGGCGAATCTGACCTCGTACGCCTGGCCGGGTTCGAGGATGAGCTTCTGCGTGTCCGCTGCCGGGTCCGGCAGGCCGGTGGCCGCGTCGCCGAGCGTGTGGTCGACGACCTGGATGTTCTCCGCCGTGCCCTGCGGTGCGGCGGTCACCAGCCCGGGACCGGAGACGGTGCAGGTGGTGTCGGAGACGTTGACGAGACGGAAGCTGCCGTAGATCTTGCTCTCGGAGTCCGGTTCGCCCTTGACCGCCGTTCCGCTGCCGAGCTGGGTGCGTTCGCAGCTGGGCGAACTGGCGGCCATGCCCTGGGAGGGGGTGGCGCCCGCGCTCGCACCGCTGCTGTTCCGCTGCCGGTCGCGCTCGCTCTCCCCGCCGCCCTCGGCGTCCTTGCCGCCGTCCTTCTCCGCGGCCTTGCCGGGCTTGCGCTCATCGGCCTCGTCGGCTGCGGAGTCGCCACCGGTGCCGTCGGCGCCGCCCTGGGTCCGCTGGCTGCTGGCCGCGTTGGCCCGCTGGTCCTCGTCGGTCGTGCCGGAGTCCGCGACCCGGAGCAGGCCCGGTACGGCGGTGCCGACGAGGAGTACGGCCGCGACGGCACCGACCAGCGCCTGCCGCTTGCGCGCACGGCGGGCCGGTACGGCGTGCCGCAGGTGGTCCAGGGAATCGCGGGACGGTTCGATGTCCTCCACGACGGTCCGCAGCAGCCGCCGCAGTGCCTCTTCGTCCATGGCCGAGTCCGGCTCGGCGGCGTCCGGGCCACCCCTGCCGTCGGAACCGTCGGAGCCGTCGGAGCCGTCCGGGCCGCCGGACGGCTCCGGGCGGTCGCCCCGGGGGCCGGTGTTCTCCGGGGACTCCGGTTCCGCCCCGCTCTCCGGCGCTCCGGTCGCCCCGGGCTCCCCGGTCGCTCTCAGGGCTTTCAGCAACTCCTCGACACCGGACGACCCACAGGGTTCCTCCGCGGGCCCGTCCGTGCGGTCCGCGCTCTCCGGGGAGCCCGAGGGTTCCGGCTCTTCGGGGCGCGGCGCATTATGGGAACGGTCCGGCCTCTCGGGGCCGTCCGCTCCATGCTGCAGATCTGTCATGCCGGGGCCTCCATGGCGACGCGCAGCGCCGCGATCCCCCGTGATCCGTATGCCTTGACCGAGCCGAGCGATATGCCGAGTGTGTCCGCGACCTGCGCTTCGGTCATGTCCGCGAAGTAGCGCAGGACGAGGACCTCGCGCTGCCGGCGCTGCAGCCCCCGCATGGCGCGGATGAGCTGGTCCCGCTCGAGTTGTTCGTAGGCGCCTTCCTCGGCGCTCGCCATGTCGGGCATGGGCTTGGAGAGCAGCTTGAGCCCGAGGATGCGGCGGCGCAGGGCCGAGCGCGAGAGGTTGACGACCGTCTGCCGCAGATACGCGAGGGTCTTCTCCGGATCGCGGACACGGTTGCGGGCGGAGTGCACCCGGATGAAGGCTTCCTGGACAACGTCCTCGCACGAGGCGGTGTCGTCGAGCAGCAGTGCGGCGAGACCCAGCAGGGAGCGGTAGTGCGCGCGGTAGGTCTCGGTGAGGTGGTCGACTGTGGTGCCCGCTGCCGTCACGTCGTCAGCGCCCTCGCGCTGGGTCGGGATGCGGGCGGGCCGCGCTGCGGGCATCGGGGCGATCACCGGCATCCCGCCGAGCGTGCGCGAACGGGGCGGGCGCAGAACCGCCGCGCCGCCCCCAGGGGTTGATGCCATACCGAATGCCTCTGCCACGCCTGTTGGACACGCGACCCCCCGTCAGGGTTGTACGCGCGCTCCGCCACGTTTGCCGATGCATCGAATGCCCTCATGTGCACAGTTCATCCCCCAATGCCCCATTGAGTTGAGCGACTTCGAGGGACTGCTGCAAAGACGCTCCCCGCCCGGCCGCGGTTGCGGCGAGGCGGGGAGCGCATCGTCGAACAGAATGATGATCCAGTTCAAGCGCCCTTGATCATCGTTACGATCACAAAGCCTTCACAGAACCCGCAAAGCGTCCACATCTTATCGCCTGGGTCAACCTTGTCGACCGGTTTCCGTCCGCTGAGCGGGCACCGGGTCCCGTCCCTTCGCACTCCCCAGCGTCCGGGCCCGCGTCCGCGTCACACCGCGGCCGTGAGCTCCGCGGCGACCACCTCGGCGATCTGGGCGGTGTTGAGCGCCGCGCCCTTGCGGAGGTTGTCGCCGCAGACGAACAGCTCCAGCGCGTGGGGGTCGTCCATGGACCGGCGCACCCGGCCGACCCAGGTCGGGTCGGTGCCCACGACATCGGCCGGGGTGGGGAACTCCCCCGCGGCCGGGTTGTCGTAGAGCACCACACCGGGGGCGGCGGCGAGGATCTCGTGCGCCTGGGCGACGGTGACCTCGTTCTCGAAGCGCGCGTGGACGGTCAGCGAGTGCGTGGTGACGACGGGCACCCGGACGCAGGTCGCGGTGACCCGCAGATCCGGCAGGCCGAGGATCTTCCGGGACTCGTTGCGGACCTTCAGCTCCTCGGACGTCCAGCCGTCCTCCTTGAGCGAGCCGGCGAACGGCACCACGTTGAAGGCGATCGGCGCCGGGTACGGGCCGAGGTCGCCGACCACGCGGCGGACGTCGCCCGGCTGGGTGCCCAGCTCCGTCCCCGCGATCTTGCCGATCTGCTCGCGCAGCGTGTCGACGCCCTCCTTGCCCGAGCCGGAGACGGCCTGGTACGAGGAGACGATCAGCTCGCTGAGGCCGAACTCGGCGTGCAGCGCGCCCATCGCGACGATCATCGACAGCGTGGTGCAGTTGGGGTTGGAGATGATGCCGCGCGGACGGATCCTCGCGGCGTGCGGGTTGACCTCGGGGACGACCAGCGGCACGTCCGGGTCCATCCGGAAGGCGCCGGAGTTGTCCACGGCGACCGCGCCCTTGGCGGCGGCGATCGGCGCCCACTGCGCGGACACCTCGTCGGGCACGTCGAACATCGCGACGTCGACGCCCTCGAACGCCTCTTCACCGAGCGCGACGACCTCGACCTCCTCACCGCGCACGGTGAGCTTCTTCCCCGCCGAGCGCGGCGAGGCGATCAGCCGGATCTCGCCCCAGACGTCCTTGCGCTCGGAGAGGATGCCGAGCATGACCGTGCCCACGGCACCGGTCGCCCCGACGACGGCGAGGGTCGGCTTGCGGCCGGCCCCGCCGCCGGCGCCTGTGCCGGTTCCTGTGCCGGCGGCGCTCATCGGCCGGTCCCTCCGTAGACGACGGCCTCGTCGCTGTCGCTGTCCAGGCCGAAGGCGGTGTGCACGGCGCGCACGGCCTCGTTGACCTCGTCGGCGCGGATGACCACGGAGATGCGGATCTCGGAGGTGGAGATCAGCTCGATGTTGACCCCGGCCTTGGAGAGCGCCTCGAAGTAGGTCGCGGTGACACCCGGATTGGTCTTCATGCCGGCGCCGACCAGCGACACCTTGGCGACCTGGTCGTCATAGCGCAGGGACTGGAAGCCGACGGCGTCCTTGGTCCGCTCCAGCGCCGAGATGGCCTTCTTGCCGTCCGTCATCGGCAGCGTGAAGGTGATGTCGGTGAGGCCGGTGGTGGCCGCCGACACGTTCTGCACGACCATGTCGATGTTGATCTCGGCGTCCGAGATCGCCCGGAAGATCTTGGCGGCCTCGCCCGGCTTGTCGGGCACCCCGACGACCGTGACCTTCGCCTCGGACGTGTCGTGCGCGACACCGGAAATGAGCGCCTGCTCCATCGGCTGGTCCCCTCGCGGTTCGTTGCTGACCCATGTTCCCTGCAGTCCGGAGAAAGAGGACCGCACGTGGATCGGGATGTTGTATCGGCGTGCGTACTCGACGCAGCGGTGCAGCAGCACCTTGGAGCCGGAGCTCGCCAGCTCCAGCATGTCCTCGGACGCGATCCAGTCGATCTTCCGGGCCTTCTTGACGACCCGCGGGTCGGCGGTGAAGACGCCGTCGACGTCGGTGTAGATCTCGCACACCTCGGCGTCGAGCGCCGCGGCGAGGGCGACGGCGGTGGTGTCGGAACCACCTCGGCCGAGGGTGGTGATGTCCTTCTTGTCCGCGGAGACGCCCTGGAAGCCGGCCACGATGGCGACGTTGCCCTCGTCCACCGAGCTGCGGATCCGGCCGGGCGTGACGTCGATGATCCGGGCCTTGTTGTGGACCGAGTCGGTGATGACACCGGCCTGGCTGCCCGTGAAGGACTGCGCCTCGTGGCCCAGGTTTTTGATCGCCATCGCCAGCAGGGCCATGGAGATCCGCTCTCCGGCGGTCAGCAGCATGTCGAACTCGCGCCCCGAGGGCATCGGGGACACCTCTTCCGCGAGTTCGATCAGCTCGTCCGTCGTATCGCCCATCGCGGACACCACGACGACCACTTGGTGGCCGTTCTTCTTGGCTTCCACGACCCTCTTGGCGACGCGCTTGATGCCCTCGGCATCGGCGACGGAGGAGCCGCCGTACTTCTGTACGACAAGGCCCACGGTGCGCTCCTCGCAACTCTTGTCTTCCGGGGGCCCCGCGGCGAAGCGGAACCCTGCGGTCGGCTCAGTTTATCGAGCGGGTGAAAACGGACGCCCGGGTTTCACTCACTGAGACACCGTCTCAGAACATGATCACCGGGCGGGCGTCCCCACCCGCTCCAGCGACGACCCCTGCCCGGTTTCCGGCACCCCACACGGGAACGAGACGCAGCTCACGTACTGAGACGGCGCGTAACGGAGTGCTCACGGTCCCGCACCGGGGACGGGCTGCGGGAGAGTCGTCTCAGGGGAGATTGGCGAAACGTTCGACCTTGTCGATGCGGCCGAGGATGAGGATGACGTCCCCGTAGGCCAGGACGGTGTCGGGGGTGGTGTGGGTGAATTCGCCGCCGGAGGGCTGGACGGCGACCACGGTGACGTCGTACCGGTTCCGCACCCGGGCCTCGCGCAGCGGCACGCCGACGAGCTCCCGGGGCGGGCTGACCTTGACGAGCGCGTGAGCCGGGTCGAGTTCGATGTAGTCGAGCATCCGGCCGGAGACCAGATGGGCCACCCGCTCGCCCATGTCGTGCTCGGGGAAGACGACGTGGTGGGCGCCGATCCGGTCCAGGATCCGGCCGTGCTGGATGCTGATCGCCTTGGCCCAGATGTTCTCGATCTCCAGCTCGGTCAGGAGCGAGGTGACCAGGATGCTGGACTCGATGTCCGAGCCGATGGCGACCACGGCACGCGAGAAGTCGGGCACGCCCAGCTGACGCAGCGCCTCGATGTCCGTGCAGTCCGCGGTGACGGTGTGGGTGAGCCGGCCCGACAGGCTCTGCACCACCTTGGGCCTGCTGTCGACGGCCAGGACCTCGGTGCCCCGGCTGGTGAGCTCCAGGGCCAGGGAGCTCCCGAAGCGGCCCAGGCCGATCACGACGACCGGTTCCCTGCTGTTGTCAGCCAACGATGGTCCTCTCCTCGGGAAGCTCGTAGCGGCGGGCGCGCTCGCGCAGGGCGAGGGCGGACGCCACGGTCAGGGGGCCGAGCCTGCCCACGAACATCAGGACGGTCAGGAGCACCTTCCCGGCCGGTGGCAGATCGCCGGTGATCCCGGTGGACAGGCCCACCGTGGCGAAGGCCGAGATCGCCTCGAACAGTACGCGGTCCAGGCTGTAGGAGGTGAGGACCAGCAGGTTGAAGGTCGCCAGCGCCACACCGCCGACGCTCAGCAGCACGATGGCGAGCGCCTGCCGCTGGTTGCTCTCGGGCACCTTGCGCCGCCCGACCTGCACCCCCGGCTCGCCCCGCATCTCCGCCCACAGCACGAAGGCGAGCAGCCCGAACGTGGTCACCTTGATCCCGCCGGCCGTGCCCGCGCTGCCCCCGCCGATGAACATCAGGACATCGGTCGCCAGCAGGCTCTCGGGCACCTGGGCCGAGGTGTCGATGCTGTTGAAGCCCGCCGTGCGGGACATCACCGAGGCGAAGAAGCCCGCCAGCCATTTCCCGGGAGTGTCCAGCGGACCCAGCGTCCGGGGGTTGGTGTATTCGGCGGAGGTGATCACGAGGGTGCCCAGGACGAGCAGGACCGACGTCAGCACGACGGTGATCCGGGTCAGCACCGACCACGCCCGCGGCCGCCGCCATCCCCGCGCCAGCTCGAAGACGACGGGGAACCCGAGACCGCCGACGACAACGGCCGCCGCGATCGGCAGGCACACCCACGGGTCGTCCACGTATCCCATGAGGCTGTCGGAGTTGAGGGAGAAACCGGCGTTGTTGAAGGCGGAGACCGCGTGGAAGACGGCATCGTACAGAGAGGCGCCGAGAGGACGGTCGTGGACGGTCAGGAACACCGCCGCGAGCACAGCCGCCACCACCGCCTCGACGGCCAGGCTGAACAGCACGATGTTGCGCACGACGCGGCGCATCCCCCGCATGCTGAGCGTCTTGGTCTCCATCTGCGCCAGGAGCCGGGTGCGCAGCCGCAGCCGGCGCGACACCAGCACCGCGAGCAGCGTGGCCAGCGTCATGATGCCCAGACCGCCGGCCTGGATGAGCACCAGGATGGTGACCTCCCCGAAGGTGGACCAGTGCCCGGCGGTGTCCACGGTGACCAGACCCGTCACGCACACCGCGGAGGTGGCCGTGAACACCGCGTCGACCAGCTGCGTGCGCTCCCCGGTCTCCGTGGCCACGGGGAGCGACAGCAGCACCGTGCCGACCGCCACCGCCGCCGCGAACCCGCCGACGAGAATCTGCCCCGGATGGCGCAGCGGGGCCGCCACCCCGGGGCGGTAACCGCTCCGTCCGAAGCGCTTCGCCACGATGCCGGTCACCGGGGCACCGCCGGGGCGGCCGGGGCAGCCGCGTGGGCGGAGCCGGTGTTCCCGTCCGGCCGCCCCGCCGCGGCCGTCATGATCCGCACGTCACGTCTCCGCACACCGCTCCGCACTCCGCTCCGCGCTCTGTTCCGCGTTGCGCGACACGGGACCCTTCATGCTGCCGCGCTGCTCACCTGCTGTACCCCGGGCCGGGCGGGGCAGTGCGGGCGGGCGTATGACCGCACCCGCCCTCAGTATGAACGGACCGGTCACGGGCGTCCCGCCGGGGATGCGCTCGGCGGTCGGGGGCGGGCCCGGCGGGTGCCGTCGCCGAAGGGACGGCCGCCGAGCTGTTCGCGGTGGTGGGGGTGAGCCAGCCGGAGAGATCGGGGCCGGCGGGGACGATGCCCGTCGGATTGATGCCGGTGTGGACCCGGTGGTAGTGGCGCTTGATGTGGTCGAAGTCCACGGTGTCGCCGAAACCGGGCGTCTGGTAGAGGTCGCGGGCGTAGCCCCACAGCACCGGGTCCTCGCTGAGCTTCCGCAGGTTGCACTTGAAGTGGCCGTGGTAGACGGCGTCGAAGCGCACGAGGGTGGTGAACAGCCGGATGTCCGCCTCCGTGATGCTGTCGCCGACCAGGTAGCGGCGGTCGGCCAGGCGTTCGGATACCAGCTCCAGGCGGCGGAAGACGTCGCGGAACGCCTCCTCGTACTCGTCCTGGCCGGTGGCGAAACCGGCACGGTAGACGCCGTTGTTGACGTCCCGGTAGACGCCCTCCATCACCTCGTCGATCTCGTCGCGCAGGGGCTCGGGGTAGAGGTCGGGGGCTCCGGGGCGGTGCAGGGCCGTCCACTCGGTGGCGAGGTCCAGGGTGAGGCGCTGGTAGTCGTTGGTGACGAGCCTGCCGGAGTGTGTGTCGACGACCGCGGGAACGCTGACGCCGCCCGGGTGGCCCTTCTCCCGCGCCTCATATGCCTCGCCGAGGAAGCGGATGCCGAGGACGGGGTCGCGGCCGTCCGGGTCGAGGGTGAAACGCCAGCTCCGGTCGTCCTGGATGGGGTCCGCGACGGCGAGCGACAGCGCGTCCTCCAGGCCGAGCAGCCGCCGGGAGACCAGGGCACGGCTCGCCCAGGGGCAGGCGCGGCTGACGACCAGGCGGTAGCGGCCGGCCTCGACCGGCCAGCCGTCGCGGGCGTCGGCCGTGATCCGGTCGGTGAAGTGGCTCTTCGAGCGCCGGAAGGGCCGGTGTCCGTAGGCCGTGTTGCTGTTGGGGCCGTTATTGCTGTTGGGGCCGTTCGCCTCGGGGCCGCCGGTGTCTGTCCCGGCGGTCTCCGTCTCGGCGGTGCCGTCCATCGGTCGCTCCTCCCGCAGTGCTCGCGCCCGGCCCCGTCCGGCGGTGGCGGTGTGCGGTGCCGGTTCCGCAGGGGTGGGCGTCGGTCTCCGTGCTTCTGCCCGGTTCCGGAGGAGATGTGCCCCTGAGGTCCGGTCCCGTCCGGACGGTACGGCCCCGGAGCGCGGGGTGCGCGCCGGCTCCGGGGCCGTCCGCCGGTAACCGGCGGTGATCAGCCGGCGGCCCCCGGGGCGCGGGTGGCCGCGTCCGCGATGCGGAGGGTCATCTCGGTCTGGGTGTCGTCGCGATGGGTCGGGTTGAAGGCGTAGACGAGACGGCGCTGCTGGTCGCGCATGGCGAACATGCCGCCCGCGTAGCCGTAGCGCTCACCGGTCTTGCCCCAGAAGGTGACTCCGTTGACGGTCGCGGTCTGCAGGCCGGTGCTGTAGCGGGCGGGGCTCCCGTCCGTCATCCGCACGCCCTCGGGCAGGGTGAACATCCGGTCCAGCAGCCGGGGCGGGAGCAGCCGTCCGGAGAAGAGGGCGGTGATGAAGCGGGTGAGGTCGCCGGTGGTGGAGATCATCTCGCCCTGGCCGAAGGAGGCCGAGGGGTCGAACGCGGTGATGTCCCGCAGGGTTCCGTCGGACATCTCCAGATAGCCGTGCACATGCGGTCCGCGGATCCCCGGGTCGTCGACGGGCACGGAGGTGTGGCGCAGGCCGAGCGGGCGGAGCAGGCGGGCGCCGATCGCCTCGCCGAAGTGGCGGCCGGTCACCTTCTCGACGAGGAGAGCGGCCAGGACGTAGTTGATGCCCCGGTACTCCTGCCGCTCGCCGGGCTCGAACTTCATCGGACCGGGAGGAAGGGTGGCGAGCCGCTGCTCCCGCGTCCAGCGGTCGAACCGGTGCTCGAAGACCGCCTCCGGGGTGCTCATGTCGGGCCATCCGACCTCGGCGGGCAGCCCGCTGGTGTGGTTGAGGAGCTGCTCGACGGTGACCGGGGCGTACGAGGCGGGCAGCGCATCCGGCAGGTAGTGCTGGATCGGGGTGTCCAGGTCCACGCGGCCCTCGGCGACGAGCTGGAGCACCACCGTGGCCACGAACACCTTGGTGACACTCCCGACCCGGAACCGGTCGTCCGGCCGCACCTTCCGGCCGGAGCGCAGGTCGGCCACGCCGGAGGCGCCGTACCAGGAGCCGGCCGAACCGCTGATCCGCACCTGCGCGGCGGTCACCGGCGGGTGCTCCAGGTCGTCGATCGCGGCGCGGAGCGCGGACGGGTTCAGGACCGGTACGGGCGCGGAGGGCGCCGGGCGTCCCGCCGGGGCGGGGCCGACAGGGGCAGGGCGGAGGCGGGCTCCGCGGGAGTGCCCGGGGCGGCGTGGGCCGGTAACGGACGGGGCCGGCCACCGCACTCGCCGGCGGCGCGGCACCGGCCAGCAGGGCCGCGGCGGTGAGGGCGGCCGCGCCCGGCAGCAGCAGCCGACGGCGGGGCGGCGATACGGTCCGGCCGGGCGGGCCCGGCCCGGACGGCCGGGCCGGGCGGGCTGTTCCGGGGTGGACGGGTTCGGTGTGAACGGACTCGGTGTGGATGCCATACGGGCAACGCTGTCCGTCCGGGCTCGCGGCGGGCATCCGGGCCGTCCCGGGACGGCCCCGGACCGCGGGCGGGAAGCGCCCTGGGGATGCCCCCTACATCCGTCGCCTCCGTACGGCCCTCCGTGCCTCCGCGCACCGGCCGCGCGCCGTACGGACCGGCTCCTCGTCCGTGTCCGTACGGTCCGGTCGGCCCGGTCGGCCGGGCCTGTGTGCGCCGGCGGGCGGAAGGGCAGCGGCGGACCGCCCCGCCTCAAATTCCCCGGTCACCCGGTCGGCGTCAGCGGCGCGGCAGGCTCGAGTCGCGGACGACGAGTTCGGGCTGGAGGACGATGTGCTCGTGGCGGTGGTCCGCCACGTCGCCGCCGGACTCCTGGAGGAGCAGTTCGGCGGCCAACGTGCCCATCCGGACGGCCGGCTGGCGGACCGAGGTCAGCGGGACGGTCGCGGCCGCGGCGAACTCGATGTCGTCGTAGCCCACGATGGCCATGTCCCGGGGCACGGCCACACCGGCGGCGAACATCGACTGGAGCAGGCCCAGCGCCAGCAGGTCGTTGGCGCAGAACGCGGCGGTGGGGCGGTCGGCCAGGCCCAGCAGCCTGGCTCCCGCGTCGCGTCCGGCGGGGACGTCCAGGCTCTCGGTGGGGATCTCGCGGAGCGTCTCCGGATCCAGTCCGGCCTCGGCGAGGGCCCGGAGGGCGCCCTCGCGGCGGTCGCGGATCTGCTGGAGGTGCGGCGGTCCGCTGATGTACGCGATGGAGCGGTGGCCGGCCGCCACCAGGTGCCGGACGGCCAGGGCGCCGCCCGCCACGTCGTCGACCGAGACGGAGCACTCGGCCGCGTCCGCCGCCACCCGGTCCACCAGCACGAACGGGATGCCGTGCCGGCGGAAGGCGTCCAGGTTGCGGCCGGTGGCGTCGGCCGGGGTGAGCAGGACGCCGCGCACCCGCTGCTCGGCGAAGAGGGAGAGGTACTCGGCCTCCTCCTCCGGGCTCTGTGCGCTGTTGCACACCATGACGCGCATCCCGGCCGCCCGCGCCGCGCGTTCGGCGCCGCGCGCGACGTCCACGAAGAAGGGGTTGCCCATGTCGAGGACGAGCAGGGCGACGATACGGCTCCGGCCGGCCCGCAACTGGCGGGCCGACTCACTGCGGACGTAGCCCAGCCGTTCGATGGCGGACTGGACCCGGGCGCGGGTCTCCACCGCCACCGCGTCCGGGCGGTTGATCACATTGGAGACCGTGCCGACGGAGACTCCGGCGGCCCTGGCCACGTCCTTGATGCCCACCGACTGCGCCGCCATCAGAGCACCGCCCCGGGAACTCCGGCCCGGGCCCCGGTTCCGGCCCCGTCCGCCCCGCTTCCGGGGCCGATCGGTGCGCGCGTGACGGCGGGGACGCGGGTGGCCATCCGGGACTCCTGGAACTGGGGCGGGTGCGGGGCGGAACAGGGGCAGGGGCATGGGTGGGGGCGTCCACGAGGGCGGGCACCGCGGTGAGGGCCGGGGCGAGCGCCGGGGCGCGGCGCCTCAGTCGAGATGGAACACCTCGGCCAGCGGGCGCATGGCCTCGTCCGGCCGCGTCCCGTCGGGCGCCTCGAAGAAGGGCGCCATCTCCGCCTGCCAGCGGGCGTTGACCTCCGTCTCCGCCATCGCCCGCAGGGCGGCCTCGAAGTCCTCCGTCTCCAGATAGCCGACGAGCAGGCCGTCCTCGCGCAGGAAGAGCGAGTAGTTGCGCCAGCCGGCCGCGGAGAGCGCGTCGAGCATCTCCGGCCAGACGGCGGCGTGCCGCTCCCGGTACTCGTCGAGGCGCTCCCGGCGGACCTGGAGCAGAAAGCAGACACGCCGCATGTCCGGTCCCCTTCCGGTCCCCGTCGGCCGGGCTCAGAAGTCGAAGTCGTCGATGTTGTCCTCGGTGAAGACCGCCGGAGGGCCGAGAACGACCTCTCCGTCCGTGCCGATCGTGTACTCACCGAGCTCCCCGGCCGTGAACGTCTCGCCCTCCGCACCGGTGATCTGCCCGGAGGCGAGGGCCGCCGCGGCGTAGGCGCCGAGGTAGCCCAGCTTCTCCGGGTCCCACAGGGAGAACCGCTCCACCGTGCCGTCCTTAATGTACTTGCGCATCTGGTTGGGCGTGCCGAGGCCGTTCAGGACGACCTTCCCCTTGTACGAGGAGTCGCTGAGGTAGCGGGCCGCCGCGGAGATGCCGACGGTGGTGGGCGAGATGATGCCCTTCAGGTCCGGGTACGCCTGGAGGAGCCCCTGGGTCTGCTGGAAGGACTTCTGGTCGGCGTCGTCGCCGTACGCGACCCGGACCAGATCCATCTTCCGGTAGGCGGG
Organism: Streptomyces sp. MNU89; assembly: GCF_020982505.1. NCBI lineage: Bacteria > Bacillati > Actinomycetota > Actinomycetes > Kitasatosporales > Streptomycetaceae > Streptomyces > Streptomyces sp. MNU89. The sequence goes on from NZ_JAJKLL010000001.1 coordinate 3,551,907, forward strand.
CTTCGTCAGCTCGTCCTTCATGTAGCGGATCCACGCGTTCTGGTTGGTGGCGTTCTGCGTGGCGGAGAGGATCGCGATCTTGCCCTGGTGGCCGATCTGCTCCGCCATGTCGCGGACGAGGCTGCGGCCGATCTCCTCGGTGCTCGCCTGGTTGATGAAGAGCTGGCGGCAGTCCTTGGCGGTGTCGGAGTCGTAGGCGACGACCTTGATGTCCTTCCGCATCGCCTGCTTGAGCGGTCCGCACACGGCGTTGGGGTCGTTGGCGGCGATGAGGATCGCGTCCTGCCGCTGCCGGACGAGGGTGTTGATGTACGAGACCTGGGAGGAGGCTCCGGCGTCGGAGGGGCCGACCTCCTTGCCGGTGCCGCCGAACTCCGCGGCCGCGGCGATGCCCGCCTCGTCGACGATCTTCTCGTAGGGGTTGTTGATCTGCTTGGGCAGGAAGGCCAGCTTGAGGCCCTTCTTCAGCGGGGCGTCCGGGTCGGCGGTGGCGCCGGAGTCCCGGGAGGCGGTGGCCTTCTCCTCCGAGTTCTTGGTGGTGCCGGAGCAGCCGGCCAGGACGGTGGCCAGGGCGCAGGCGGCGGCGGTCGCCGCGGCGGCCCGGCGCCGGGCGGGGAGGTTCGCGTACATGGCGGTGGGCCTTTCGGGAGGACGGGACTGGACGTCGGGGGTGCCGCGGCGGGCTTCGGGAGCGGGACGGCGGATCAGGGCGGCGGGCGGCGGTGGCCGCGGCCGCGCGCCGGTGCCGCCGTTCCGCGGCCACGGCGACGGCGCGGGGGGTGAGGACGGAGCCGACGAGCAGCAGCCCGGTGACGATCACCTGGACCTCGTTCGCCACGTCGTTGAGGGTGAGGAGGTTCTTGAGGACGCCGATCAGCAGCACCCCGCAGACGGCGCCGGCGAGCGTGCCCTTGCCACCGTTGAAGTCGACCCCGCCGAGGAGCACGGCGGCGATGACGAGCATCTCGAAGCCGAAGCCGTTGTCGGCGCGGGCGCTGCCGTAGCGGAGGGTGAAGACGATCCCGGCGAAGGCCGCGAAGAGCCCGGTGACGGTGAAGAGGAGCAGCTTGATCCGCTTCACCCGGAGGCCGGCGAAGTACGCGGCCTCCTCCTGGGCGCCGATGGCGAAGAGCGCCCGGCCGAGGGCGGTGGCGTGCAGCACGACGCCGGTGACCACCGCCAGCGCCAGGAACAGCACCACGGGGTACGGCAGGAAGGTGCCGGGGAGGGTCGTGGTGTCGCTCGCCCAGCGCGCGTACGTCTCGGGGAAGCCGGTCACCGCGTTGCTGCCGAGGACGACCGAGGCGAGACCGCGGTAGAGCGCGAGGGTGCCGATGGTGACGGCGAGCGGCGGCAGCCCGATCCGGGTGACCAGCCAGCCGTTGAGCAGCCCGCCCGCGACACCGGCCAGCAGCACCACGGGCACGATCAGCTCGAACGCCCATCCGGCCTCCCAGAGGGCGCCGGTGAGGGCACTGGCCAGGCCGAGCACGGAGGCGACGGAGAGGTCCACCTGCCCGGCGACCACCAGCAGGGTCATCGGCAGGGCGATGAGCGCCACCTCGGCGATGTCGTTGAGCGCGAAGGCGAGGTTGCCGGGGTCCGCAAAGCCCTCGGTGGTGGCGAGCCCGGTGGCGAGGACGGCCGTGAGCAGGATGCCGATCACCGTGTCCCAGCGCAGGGCCACCCCCTTCGCCCGCTCGGCCGGCCCGGGGCGGGAGGGGCCTCCGCCGGGGCCGCCGGAACGTCCGCCGGGGCGCTGCTCCGGGTGCGGCCGCCCCGCCGCGGTGTCAGACGCCGTCGGCATGGTGGGGGCTCCTCTTCCGCAGGGCGCGGGTGACGCGCAGGTGGACGACGCGGTCGACGCTGATGGCCGCCAGCAGCAGCGCGCCCGTGATGGCCCCCTGCCAGAAGGCGTCGACCTTGAGGACGACCAGGGCGCTGCCGATGGTGGTGAGCAGCAGGGCGCCGAGCGCCGCGCCCCAGACGGTGCCGACGCCGCCGGTGATGGCGACGCCGCCGACGACGACCGCGCTGACGACCGTCAGTTCCCAGCCGCGGGCGTTGTCGGCGACGACGGTCCCGAACCGGGCCAGCCAGAGGGCTCCGGCGAAGCCGGCGACCGCCCCGGAGAAGAGATAGGCGGCGAGGACGCGGCGGCGGATGGGGATTCCCGCGAGGCCGGCGGCCTCCGGGCTGGAGCCGATCGCGTACAGCTCCCGTCCGCCGCGGTAGGAACGCAGGTAGAAGGCGGTGGCGGCGAGCACGGCCGCGGTGATCAGCGGCAGATACGGCACGCCGAGGATGCTGCCGCTGCCGAGCCGCAGCACGGCGCCGGGCACCTCGCCCGCGCTGATCTGCTCGCCCTGCGCCCACCAGTAGTCGACGCCCTGGACGATGTACAGCGTTCCGAGGGTGACGACCAGCGCGGGCACCCGGCCGAAGCTGACGAGGACGCCGTTGACCAGCCCGGCCAGCAGCCCGATTCCGGTACCGACCAGCAGGACGGTGAGCGGCCCGTGCTCCGTACCGGCGGCGAAGGTGCCGCAGGCGAAGGCGGAGAGGCCGACCACCGAACCGGCCGAGAGGTCGATGTTCCGGGTGATGACGACGACCGCCTGGCCGACCGCGAGCAGCACCAGGATCGAGGCGTTGAGCAGCAGGTCCTTGACGCCCTGGTCGGACAGGAAGCGGGGGTTGGCCACCCAGGTGCCGAGGATCAGCAGGGCAAGGGCGCCGGCGATGCTGATCTCCCGGGCCCGGAAGACGGCGTCGGCGAGGGCGCGTGCCGAGCGGCCGGCGGCGGGCGGGGCCGCGGGGGCGGCCGGAGGGTGGTGGTCATGCCGCCCGCTCCTTCCCGGCGAGCCCGGTGGCCGCGGCCATGACGGCGGTCTCGGTGGCCCGTTCCCGGGGGATTTCGGCGGTCAGCCAGCCCTCGTGCATGACGAGGACCCGGTCCGCCATGCCGAGCACCTCCGGGAGATCAGAGGAGATCATCAGCACCGCGAGCCCGTCGGCCGCGAGCGAGGACAGCAGGCGGTGCACCTCGGCCTTGGTCCCGACGTCGATGCCGCGGGTGGGTTCGTCGACGACGAGCACCGAGGGGCCGGTGGCGAGCCACTTGGCGAGGACGACCTTCTGCTGGTTGCCGCCGGAGAGCACCCCGGCCGGGTCGGAGAGGCGGCCGTACCGCAGCCGCAGCCGCACGGCCCAGTCGGCGGCCCGTCCGCGTTCGAGGGAGCGGCGCACCAGGCCGGCTCCGCCGAGCCGGCCGAGACCGGTCAGCCCGATGTTGCGTTCGATGGAGAGGTCCATCACCAGGCCCTGGCGGCGGCGGTCCTCGGGGACGAGCGCCAGCCCGGCCGCCATGGCGGCGGCGGGGGAACCCGCGCGCAGCGGCCGCCCGTTGACGCGCACCTCTCCGGCGTCCGGGCGGTCGATGCCGAAGACGGCCCGCGCCACCTCCGAGCGCCCGGCGCCCACCAGACCGGCGAGGGCGACGATCTCGCCGCGGCGCACGTCGAAGGAGACGTCGCGGAAGACGCCCTCGCGGGTGAGCCGGCGCACCGACAGGGCCGTCTCCCCGACGTCCGCGGGCTGCTTGGGATAGAGGTCGCCGAGCTCACGGCCGACCATGCGGTGGACGAGGTCGTCCTCGGTGAGGCCGGCCAGCGGCTCGGAGGAGACCCGTTGGCCGTCACGCAGGACCGTGACCCGCCGGCACAGCTCGAAGATCTCCCGCAGCCGGTGGGAGATGAAGAGCACGGCCGTGCCCTCGGCGCGCAGGCTCTCCACGACCCCGAACAGGCGTGCCGTCTCCGTGCCGGTGAGGGCGGCCGTGGGCTCGTCCATGACGAGCACCCGGGCGTCGAAGGAGAGGGCCTTGGCGATCTCGACGATCTGCTGGTCGGCGATGGACAGGCCGCGGGCGGGCCGGTCCGGGTCGGGTTCCACGCCGAGCCGTCGCATGAGGGAGGCGGTGGCGTCGCGGACGGCCGCGCGGTCGATGCGGCCGAGGGCGGGGCGGAAGGGGCGGGAGGTCCGGGACTCGTGAGAGGTGTGCGAGGCACGGGAGATGTGCGAGGCACGGGAGGGGCGGGAGTGGCGGGACACGCGCGGCAGGCGGCCCATGAAGATGTTCTCCGCGACGGAGAGGTCCGGGAAGAGCGTCGGCTCCTGGTGGATCACCGCGATGCCCGCGTGCCGGGCGTCGGCGGGACCGTGGAAGACGACGGGGCGGCCGTCGAGCAGCAGTTCGCCCGCGTCCGGGCGGTGGACCCCCGCGAGGATCTTGATGAGCGTGGACTTGCCCGCGCCGTTCTCCCCGGCCAGGGCGTGGGCCTCACCGGGGAGCAGCTCCAGGGAGACGCCCCGCAGGGCGCGGACGGCGGCGAAGGACTTGTGCACATCGCGCAGGGCCAGGACGGGTTCGGCGGGGGCGCCGGGCTCCGGGGGCTTCCGGGTCTCCGGGGCCCCGGCGGGTCCCGCGCCCGGGTCGGACTCGTTCATGGGGGCTCCTCGGCGGCGGGGGCGGCTCGACGGTTCCGGGGCCGGGACGGTGAAGGGGTCGGAAACGAGCAGGGTGGATGAAAGGATTCATCCAGTTGCCGGGGAACGTAGAACCGCCCCGACGGCGGCGTCAATGGGCGTGCACACGGAAGTTCTCGATCCTCTGCGGGTGCCACGGGTTAACGGGTCCGGGCGGGCCTTCCGCACCCTTGACAGCCCTGGAGGGCGCCCTTAGCTTCCGTGTCAAAACGATTCAATACCGAGGCCCGGGGAGCGCCGATCCATGACTGCCGCCGTATCCGCCGTGAAGGCGGCTCTGAGGTCCCAGGCCATCGAGACGCCCTCATGGGCGTACGGCAACTCGGGCACCCGGTTCAAGGTGTTCGCGCAGCCCGGCGTCCCGCGCACGGTCCGGGAAAAGCTCGACGACGCCGCCCAGGTGCACCGGCACACCGGCGTCGCGCCGAGCGTCGCCCTGCACATCCCCTGGGACCGGGTGGACGACTACGCGGCGCTCGCCGCGTACGCCCGGGAGCGGGGACTGCGGCTCGGCACGGTCAACTCCAACGTCTTCCAGGACGACGACTACAAGCTCGGCTCGGTCACCCACCCCGACCCGGCCGTGCGCCGCAAGGCCACGGACCACCTGCTGGAGTGCGTCGCCATCATGGACGCCACGGGATCGCGGGACCTGAAACTGTGGTTCTCCGACGGCACCAACTACCCCGGCCAGGACGACACCGCCACCCGCCAGGGTCGGCTCGCCGAGGCACTGGCCGAGGTGTACGAACGGCTGGGCGAGGGGCAGCGGATGCTGCTGGAGTACAAGCTCTTCGAACCGTCCTTCTACACGATGGACGTGCCGGACTGGGGCACCGCCTACGCGCACTGCCTCAAACTCGGGCCCAGGGCGCGGGTGGTGGTCGACACCGGGCACCACGCCCCCGGAACCAACATCGAGTTCATCGTGGCCCTCCTGCTGCGCGAGGGAAGACTCGGCGGCTTCGACTTCAACTCCCGCTTCTACGCCGACGACGACCTGATGGTGGGCGCCGCCGACCCCTTCCAGCTCTTCCGCATCCTGCACGAGGTGGCCAAGAACGGCGGCTTCGGGGACGGGGACGGCATGGAGGGCGTCGCCTTCATGCTCGACCAGTGCCACAACATCGAGGCCAAGATCCCCGGGGTGATCCGCTCGGTGATGAACGTCCAGGAGGCCACCGCCAAGGCCCTGCTGGTCGACCTCGACGCGCTGCGCGCCGCACAGCAGGCCGGTGACGTCCTCGGCGCGAACGCCGTCCTGATGGACGCCTACAACACCGATGTCCGCCCGCTGCTCGCCGGACTCCGCGAGGAACAGGGGCTGCACCCGGACCCGATGGCCGCCTACCGGGAATCCGGCTGGCAGGAACGGATCGTCGCGGAGCGGGTGGGGGGCGAACAGGCCGGCTGGGGGCCTGAGCCGCCCGGCCCGCGCCCCCGGCTCACCCGCGCCCCCGGTCCGCCGGTCCGCCGGTACACCCGGCCCGTTCGCCCGCCTGTTCCACCGTCCGCCCCGCCGGTACGCCGCCCGCGCGCCGGCACCCCGGCTCCCCGCACCGTCTCTCCCGTGTCCTCCCCGCCACTCCGCTCCCGCGAGTCCGCACGCCTCACGCCTCCCCGCACCGGCCCGTCCCCGTACCGAAGGGTCCCGCCATGGCTTCCACCGTCCACCCCGAGGTCGCCGCCCTGCTCGAACGCGCGCACCGGCTGGGCTCCGACCCCCGGAACACCAACTACGCGGGCGGCAACGCCTCCGTCAAGGCCACCGCCACCGACCCGGTCACCGGCGGTCCGGTCGAGCTGATGTACGTCAAGGGCTCCGGCGGTGATCTCGGCACCCTCACCGAGGCCGGGCTCGCCGTGCTCCGCCTGGACCGGCTGCGCGCCCTGCGCGAGGTCTACCCCGGGGTCGAACGCGAGGACGAGATGGTCGCCGCCTTCGACTACTGCCTGCACGGCCGGGGCGGCGCCGCGCCCTCCATCGACACCGCCATGCACGGCCTCCTCCGCGCCCCCCACGTGGACCATCTGCACCCCGACTCCGGCATCGCGCTCGCCTGCGCCGCCGACGGCGAGGCGCTGACCAAGGAGTGCTTCGGCGACCGCGTGGTGTGGGTGCCCTGGCGCCGCCCCGGTTTCCAGCTCGGCCTGGACATCGCCGCCGTCGAGGCCGCCCACCCGGAGGCGATCGGCGTCGTCCTCGGCGGGCACGGCATCACCGCCTGGGGTGCCGGCTCCGAGGAGTGCGAGCGCAACGCGCTGCGCATCATCCGGGGCGCCGAGGAGTTCCTCGCCGAGCGCGGCCGGGCGGAGCCCTTCGGGCCCGTACTCGACGGATACGCACCACTGCCCGAGGAGGAGCGCCGCGCACGCGCCGCCGCCCTCGCCCCGCTGATCCGCGGGCTGGTCTCCACCGACGCCCGCCAAGTCGGCCACTTCACCGACTCCCCCGCCGTCCTCGACTTCCTCTCCCGCGCCGCACATCCGCGGCTGGCCGCCCTGGGCACCTCCTGCCCCGACCACTTCCTGCGCACCAAGGTCCGCCCGCTGCTGCTGGACCTGCCGCCCGGCGCACCCCCGGCCGAGGCCGCCGCCCGGTTGCGGGACCTGCACGCCGCCTACCGCCGGGAGTACGCGGCCTACTACACCCGGTACGCGACGGAGGGCTCCCCCGCCCTGCGCGGCGCGGACCCGGCGATCGTGCTCGTCCCCGGCGTCGGCATGTTCTCGTTCGGAAAGGACAAGCAGACCGCCCGGGTCGCCGGTGAGTTCTACCTCAACGCGATCAATGTGATGCGCGGCGCCGAGGCCGTCTCCTCGTACGCGCCCATCGAGGAGAGCGAGAAGTTCCGGATCGAGTACTGGGAGCTGGAGGAGGCCAAGCTGCGGCGGATGCCGGCACCCAAACCGCTGGCGGCGCGGATCGCGCTGGTCACCGGCGGCGGCTCGGGCATCGGGCGGGCCATCGCCCACCGGCTGGCCGCCGAGGGCGCGGCCGTGGCCGTCGCCGATCTGGACGGGGAGCGGGCGCGGACGGTCGCCGGGGAACTGGGCGGGCCGGACCGGGCCGTCGCCGTCACCGCCGACGTCACCTCGGAGCAGGGCATCGCGGACGCCCTGCGCGCGGCGGCGCTCGCCTTCGGCGGGGTGGACCTCGTCGTCAACAACGCCGGGATCTCCGTCTCCAAGCCGCTCCTGGAGACGACGGCCGCGGACTGGGACCGGCAGCACGCCATCATGGCGCGCGGCTCCTTCCTCGTCTCCCGCGAGGCCGCCCGGATCATGACCGAACAGGGCCTGGGCGGCGACATCGTCTACATCGTCTCCAAGAACGGCGTCGTCGCCGGCCCCGACAACATCGCCTACGGCGCCGCCAAGGCCGACCAGGCCCACCAGGTGCGGCTGCTGGCCGCCGAGCTGGGCCGGCACGGCATCCGCGTCAACGGCGTCAACCCGGACGGCGTGGTGCGCGGCTCCGGCATCTTCGCCGGGGGGTGGGGCGCGCAGCGGGCCGCGGTGTACGGGGTGCCGGAGGAGAAGCTGGGCGAGTTCTACGCCCGGCGGACGCTGCTGGGGCGGGAGGTGCTGCCCGAGCATGTCGCGAACGCCGTCTTCGCCCTGTCGGGCGGGGAGTTGAGCCACACCACCGGGTTGCACATCCCGGTGGACGCGAAGTGGCGGCGGCGTTCCTGCGGTGAACCGGGGGCAGGGCCGCGGGCCGGGAGTGCGTTCTCCGGCCGGGCGCGGCCCGGTGACGGAGCGCGTGCCCCGCGAGCCGTGCGCCCGTGAAGCCGCCCGGGTACGCCGCACGCCGTCCGCGCCCCTACCCGTACGCCGTCCGGCTGCCACGGGCCGGCCGTTCCGCATCCGTACCGCAGCCGTCCCCCTTTCCCGCCTCCCCATCCGAGGTGCCGATGACGTCCACCGCTCCGTCCTCCCCTCCCCCTCGCCCTCCCCTCATCCTCGCGCTCGCACTCCGCCGCCGTACCGCCCGTGTTCGCCGCGGCGGACCTCGGGGCGACCAGCGGCCGGGTGATCCTCGGCCGGTTCGGCCCGGACCGGCTCGACCTGACCGAGGCGCACCGCTTCCCCAACATCCCCGTCCGGCTGCCCGGCGGGCTGCACTGGGACGTCCTCGCCCTCCACCAAGGCGTCCTGGACGGGCTGCGCGCGGCGGCGCGGGCGGGCGGCGTCACGTCCGTCGGCATCGACGGCTGGGCCGTGGACTACGGACTGCTGGACGCCGACGGCCGGCTGCTCGGCAATCCGCACCACTACCGGGACGAGCGCACGGAGCACGCGCCCGAGCAGGTGTTCGCCGTGGTGCCGCGCGAGGAGCTGTACCGGATCACCGGTCTGCAGCACTTGCCGTTCACCACCGTCTTCCAGCTCGCCTCGGCCCGGGGCAGCGCCCAACTGGACGCCGCACGGACCCTGTTGCTCGTCCCCGACCTGCTGGTGCACTGGCTGACCGGCACCGTCGGCGCGGAGGCCACCAACGCCTCCACCACCGGACTGTTCGACGCCACGACCCGCACCTGGTCCGCCGGGCTGGCGGACCGGCTCGGCATCCGGCCCGGACTGCTGCCGCCGCTGCGCCTCCCCGGCGATCCGGCCGGGACCCTGCTGCCGCACGTCGCCGCGTACACCGGGCTGCCGTCCTCGACAGCCGTCACCACCGTGGCCTCGCACGACACCGCCTCGGCGGTCGCCGCCGTGCCCGCCCGCGGACCGGACTTCGCCTATGTCTCCTGCGGCACCTGGTCCCTGGCCGGTCTGGAGCTGGACGCACCCGTGCTCACCGAGGCCGCCCGGACCGCCGGTTTCACCAATGAGCTGGGCACGGACGGCACCGTCCGCTTCCTCCGCAACATCATGGGCCTGTGGCTGCTGACGGAGACCCTCGGCACCTGGGCGGCGCGGGGCCTGCCGCACGCTCTCGGCCCGCTGCTGGACGAGGCGGCGCGGGCCCGGCCGTTCGCCGCCGTCATCGACCCGGACGCGCCCGAGTTCCTGCCCCCCGGTGACATGCCCGCCCGGATCGCGGCCTTCTGCGAGCGCACCGGGCAGACACCCCCGGAGAGCCCGGGCTCGCTGGTGCGCACCATCCTGGAGGCGCTGGCCCTGGCCCATGCCCGGACGGTGCGGCGGGCGGCGGAGCTGACCGGGCGGGACGTGACCGTGGCGCATCTGGTCGGCGGCGGCTCGCGCAACGCACTGCTGTGCCAACTCACCGCCGACGCGGCCGGGTTGCCCGTCGTGGCCGGACCCGCCGAGGCCACGGCCATCGGCAGTCTCCTCATCCAGGCCCGTGCCCACGGCGTCGTCGGGGACGACCGCTCCGCGCTGCGCCGGCTGGTCGCGACCACACAGCCGCTACGGCGCTACGAGCCGGGCGGCGACCGGCGTGCCTGGGCCGCGGCCGCCGCCCGGACCGGGCAGCGCGATCCCTGAGGTCCGGTCCGTCTCCCGCCCTCGACCCGCGGCAGGTCCTCCGGACACCGGCCGGACTCAGGACCGGCCGGACTCGATGGTGACGCCGAGCGGGATGCCGATCTCGGCGGCCATCACCCGGCCCGCCTCCTCCTCCAGCGAACCGTCGTCCGTCTTGGCCTCGGCGTCGAGGTCGAGGCCGTCCAGCTCCTCCAGCGGGCTGCCGGTCCGGATGTGGCTGAGCAGCGACTGGAGCGCGCGGAGCGCGGCCGAGGCCGTCGGACCCCAGGTGTTGAAGTACGAGAACTGCCACCACCACAGCGCCTCGGCGACCCGGCCGGCCTTGTAGTGGGCCATGCCGTGCCGCAGGTCGCTGATGATGTCGGCGAGGTCGTCGGAGATCCGGTGCGGCACCGGCTCGCTGCGCGGCACGTACGGGTCGAAGACCTCGGAGTAGACGTCCGCCGGTTCGAGCAGCACGGCGAACCGCTCGCGCAGCTCGTCCATGTCGGGCTCCGGGCCGGTGTCCGGCTCGTACCGCTCGACGGGGACGAAGTCCTCGTGCGCGCCGAGCCGCCCGCCGGCCAGCAGCAGCTGCGAGACCTCCAGCAGCAGGAACGGGATCGCGCTGCCGGGTTCGTCGCCCTTCGCCACCTCCGTGACCGCGACCAGGAAACTCTCGATCTGGTCCGCGATCTGAACGGAGAAGTCGTCCGGGTTCATCTGGGGGTTGTGCAGCGTGGCGTCAGACATCGAGCAGTCGTCTCCCTTCGAAGGCACGCCCGAGGGTGACCTCGTCGGCGTACTCCAGGTCCCCCCCGACCGGGAGGCCGCTGGCCAGTCGTGTGACCTTCATGCCCATGGGCTTGATCATGCGCGCGAGGTAGGTGGCCGTGGCCTCTCCCTCAAGGTTCGGGTCGGTGGCCAGGATCAGCTCGGTGACGGTGCCGTCGGCGAGCCTGGCCAACAATTCCCGTATACGCAAATCATCGGGCCCTACACCCTCGATCGGACTGATCGCTCCGCCGAGGACGTGATAGCGGCCGCGGAACTCACGGGTGCGCTCGATGGCGACGACGTCCTTGGGCTCCTCGACCACGCAGATGACGGTCGGATCGCGGCGCGGGTCCTGGCAGACCCGGCACCGCTCCTCCTGCGCCACATTGCCGCACACCTCGCAGAACCGGACCCTGGCCTTCACCTCGGTCAGCGCCTGGGCGAGCCGGCGGACATCGGTGGGCTCCGCCTGGAGGATGTGGAAGGCGATCCGCTGCGCGCTCTTGGGACCGACGCCGGGCAGCCTGCCCAACTCGTCGATGAGGTCCTGGACCACGCCTTCGTACACGGGCCGCCTTCTCCTTCTTCTCTTCCCGCCGCCTCACCGGACCGGTGCCCGGAGCGGCCGGCGGCGGTGCTGTGCCGCTGTCCTGCTGTGTTGCGGTGTTGCCGTTCTGCGGTGTTGCCGTCCTGCCGTGTTGCCGTCCTGCTGCTGCGTGCCGTCCTGCTGCGGTGCTGCTGTGCTCAACCGGTGGCCGGGCGGCCGCGGTTGGCCGGGCGGGGACCCGGCGGGGAGACCGCGGCCGGGGTCCGGGCCGGCCGGCTCAGAAGGGCAGGCCCGGCATTCCGCCGAGCCCCTGGGTCAGCGGGCCCAGCTTCTCCTGCTGGAGCGCGCTCGCGGCGGCGGTGGCATCGCGCACCGCCGCCAGGATCAGGTCGGCGAGGGTCTCCGTGTCCTCAGGGTCCACCGCCTTGGGGTCGATGACCAGACCCTGGAGCTCACCGGATCCGGACACCGTGACCTTGACGAGCCCACCGCCCGCGGAGCCCTCGACCGACGACTCGGCCAGCTCCTGCTGCGCCTCGGCGAGGTCCTGTTGCATCTTCTGGGCCTGCTGCAGCAGCTGCTGCATATCGGGCTGGCCACCACCGGGAAACACGCGAGTTCGCTCCTGGCATCGACAACGGTTCGGTCTTCGCTTGACGAGCCTACGTGGTCCCCGGGCGCCGCGCTCTACACCGCAAGAAGGAGAAAGCGGTACGGGGCACCGACCCGTGCGCCACCGCCCCGGCTTCCGCTCCGCTGCGTATGAGGGCCGTCAACCGTCCGTACACCACGGGACACCGGGGCCTCCGCCGGGCGCACTCAACGCCTCCACGCCCCCGGATCGCCCCGGGCCGACCCCCGGGCCGGCACGTTGCATGCGCCGCCCGGCCGCGGCGGCACGCTGCGCGCAGTGGTACTCCCCACACCGGTTGACGGGGGGCCGCAAGACCCGGCGGAACATCCCTCCCACCCCATCCCGGATGTGCACGGCAGGTCCACACCGCCGGGCCGAAACCCGGGCCCGCACCCACGGACCACCGCTCACTGGCTCCCCGGGGCGCCCGGTGAGCCAGTGCGCTCAAGGGGCTGAAGGCACTCCGGGCCGGTGGGCGCTTCGGGCCGCTACTCGTGGGTGATCTCCTCCACGACCGTCGCCCCCAGTTCGCGGACGATCAACTCGTGCCCGGAGAGGGCCGAATCGTCGAGGTCGGGGTCGTCGGCGGCCGGCATGTCGTCCTCCGGGGCCACCGGGGTGCGCCTCGGCTCGCGCGCGGGCTGGGAGGGACCGGAGCAGTCGCCTCCGGGCGGGACCGGGGCTGGGCCGGGGCCGCCACCGGCGACCCCGGATCCGCGGCGGGCGCCGGTGCGGCGGAGGGCTGGGCCGGAGCGGACTGCCGGGGCGCGGACGGGGCTCCGCCCCGAAACCGCCTCCGCCACCTCCGCCGCTCCCGCCGCCGTAGCCGCTTCCGCCGCCGAAGCCCGAGCCCGGCCCGGAGGCGGGCGGGGCCGAACCGCCCCGCCGCCCCCGTGGTGTCGACCACCGATTCGATCTTCCACTGCACATGAAGCGACTCGGCCAGCGCCTGCCGCAGCACGTCCTCGCTGCCGCCGCTGACGAAGCTGTCACGGGCACCCGCGTTCGAGAAGCCGATCTGCAGGGTCGTGCCGTCGAAGCCCATGACATGGGCGTTCTGGCTGAGCAGGATCCAGGTGAACCGGCGGCGGTTCTTGACCGCCTCCAGGATGTCCGGCCACATCTGCCGCACCTGGGCGGCGCCCTGGGCCGACCCCGGCGCGGGAGCGGACGCGGCGGCGTCCGGCGCCGGTGCGGGCTGCTGCGGCCCGGGCGCTCCGGCTCCGCCGGGCCCGGCGGCACCGCCTCGCGACCCCTGGCCGAGCGCGGCGGCCGTGGGCCAGCCGCCGGGACGGTGGCCCGCACCCTCCGCACCGGCTGTACCGGGAGCCGCGCTCTGAGCACCGCCCTGTGCGGCACCCGGGCCGCCCGCTCCCGCGCCGGGCCGTCCACCGGGTCGCTGCCCGCCCTCGGCGGACCCGCCACCCTGACCGGGCCGGGCTCCGGCAGGCCGCCGCTCCTCACCGGCGCCCAGGCCCGCACCCGTTCCCGGAGCGGACGCGGCAGGGGGCGCCGCGGCCGGAGCCGCACCACTCGGCCACCCTCCGGGGCCCGCACCGGGACCGGCCGGGGTCGCTCCGCCCTGCTGCCCCGGGGCACCGCCCGGAGCCGTCGCTCTTCCCTGCCCCTGGCCCGGGCCGCCCGCCCCGGGGGAGACCGGAGGCGGTCCCTGAGCCGCCGGGGCCGTGGGCTCCTGACCGGGAGCCGGCGGCTGCTGCGCGGCCCGGTTCGGCAGCGCGGCCCGGGCCGCGGCGGGCCCCGCCGGACCGGACGGGCCGCCGGCCGGGGCCGCGTAGGCGTCCGGGCCGGGCCCCGGAACCTGGCCCGCACTCGCGCCCGCGCCCATGGCCGCGCCGCCCGCGAGGGCCCCCCGCTCCAGCCGGTCCAGCCGGGCCTGGAAGGAGCGCTCGTCGTCGAAGGCGGCGGGCAGCAGGACGCGCGCGCAGATCAGTTCGAGCTGGAGCCGCGGGGAGGTGGCCCCGCGCATCTCGATGAGCCCGGTGTTCACCAGGTCCGCGGCCCGGCTCAGCTCGGCCGCGCCGAACCGCTCGGCCTGCGCCCGCCTCCGGTCGAGGACATCGGCGGGGGCGTCGATCAGCCCCTTGTCGGCGGCGTCCGGCACGGCGGCCAGGATCACCAGGTCGCGCAGCCGCTCCAGCAGATCGGCGACGAAGCGGCGCGGGTCGTTGCCGCCCTCGATGACGCGGTCGGTGATCTCGAAGGCGGCGCTGCCGTCCCCCGCCGCGAAGGCGTCCACGATGGCGTCGAGGAGGGAGCTGTCGGTGTAGCCGAGCAGGGCGGTGGCCATGGCGTAGGTCACGCCGTCCTCGGCGGCGCCCGCGAGGAGCTGGTCCATCACGGACATCGAGTCCCGCACGGAGCCGGCCCCGGCCCGTACGACCAGCGGCAGCACGCCCTCCTCGACGGGGATGGCCTCGCGCTCGCAGACCTCGGCGAGGTAGTCCCGCAGGGTGCCGGGGGGCACCAGCCGGAACGGATAGTGGTGCGTCCGCGACCGGATCGTGCCGATGACCTTCTCGGGCTCGGTGGTCGCGAAGATGAACTTGAGGTGCTCCGGCGGCTCCTCGACCACCTTCAGCAGGGCGTTGAAGCCCGCCGGGGTGACCATGTGCGCCTCGTCGATGATGTAGATCTTGTAACGACTGGAGGCGGGGCCGAAGAACGCCTTCTCGCGCAGGTCACGGGCGTCGTCCACGCCCCCGTGCGAGGCGGCGTCGATCTCGATGACATCGATCGAACCGGGCCCGTTGCGGGCGAGGTCGCGGCAGGACGGGCACGCGCCGCAGGGCCGGGGCGTCGGCCCCTGCTCGCAGTTCAGGCAGCGGGCGAGGATCCGGGCGCTGGTCGTCTTGCCGCAGCCGCGCGGCCCGCTGAACAGATACGCGTGATTGACCCGGTTGTTCCGCAGCGCCTGCTGCAGCGGGTCGGTGACATGCGACTGCCCGATGACCTCCGCGAAGGTCTCGGGACGGTAGCGGCGGTAGAGCGCGAGGGACGACACGCATACGACGATATCGGCCGCCGCCGACAACCGGCCCCACCCGCGAATGACCCCGCGCACACGACCCCGGCGCCTCGCGCGCCCCGCCCCTGGCCGCCCCGCTCACCGGCCGGTCCGGGAACGTCAACGCCCCCACGCACCCGCCAGAGCCCACTTACCCTTGCTGCCTTCCGGCCCTGGGGGAGTTCGGTGAGATAGCGCCACGTGAGGGGCTGGCCCCCACCCTAGCGGATCCCGGACCCCGATTCGAACCGGCGGGGGTACCCACCGGACACCCGCACGGCACCCGGCGACAGCCCCGGCCGGCGTCCGCCGGGAGCCCGGGGTACGGGTTCGCTAGCACTGCCTCGCGTCTTGTATTGTTTGCGGCGGAGGATTCGCCTAGTGGCCTAGGGCGCACGCTTGGAAAGCGTGTTGGGGGCAACCCCTCACGAGTTCGAATCTCGTATCCTCCGCACCCGCCTGAACAGGCGAAACGAGAACCCCGGACCGCTGAGCGGCCCGGGGTTCTCGGTGTGCTCTGGTCTCAATTCTTGGTCTCATTCATTTCCGGCATTCAAGACGTTCTTCTCACCCGGAGCGGTTCGCCGCCCCGGCGAACCTCGGGCACGGCTCTGCTCAAGAGGTACCACTGCGGGCGGCATACGCAGCCGCCGAAGCCTCACCGAGCGTTCAACTCGTCGGCCTGAACAGTCTTTACGGTCAGGCGTAGGCAATCCGGCATGGCAGTCGGTACCGGAGGGAGCGGTACCGACGGTCGCCGCCGTCCGGCCGGACAGTCCGCCTGCCGCATCAGTCGGGCCGACATGCGACGCCCGCACTCCTGGCCCTGGCGTTTGAGGACCACGTGGACGCGCGGGGCCCCGTAGGTGCCACGGGACCGCTCGTGCACGGCGACGATCTGCTCGGTCAGCTCGGCGTCCCGGATCGCGCGGGGACCAGGGCCGCCGTTGCGGCGGGCGTAGAAGGCGGCCCGGGAGGCCTTGAGCAGTTCACACGCCCGCTTGACGCTGTGATCTGCGGTCTTCTCCGCCTCGGTGAACGAGTGCACCGTCACCGGGTCTCCTTCGCGAAGAAAGCCGTCGCACGCTTGAGGATCTCCACGTCCTCCCCCAGCCGACGGTTCTCCCGCCGCAACGCGGCCAGTTCCTCGCGTTCACTGCTGGCCAGGCCGTCCCGTTTCGCCCGCGTCGACCTCGGCCTGCTTCACCCGGTCCCGCACCGCGGTCTCGGTCAGGTCAAGGTCTTTGGCGACTACGGCGGGGCCTGTCCGCCGGGTGTGGCGGCGGCCGTTCCGGTCCGGTTCGCGGGTGGTTCGGTCGGGGTGGGGGTCGCCCATGTGTCCGCCGGTTCCCGCGTGGCGGTGCCCGGGCCGGTCGGCGGGCCGGACTCCTGGGGGCGCGGGCTGCCGGAGGGAACAAGGCCGGGGTCTCCGGCGCGGCCGACGGGGTGGGCTCCGCCGGCGGGGTGGAGGGCGTCACCCGGCCGTGGGTGGGCGCCGGCGCCTGGGGACCGTCGGGGACGCGGGCGCCCCTGGTGACGCCAGGTAGAACGGCAGGGCGACGAGGGCCGCGACGGCGGCGGACAGGCGGCGCCGGCCGCGGTGCGCAGCAGCCGTCGGCGGGACGCGGCGCGGCGGATCGCCTCGTAGCGGCCGGGGGGCGGGCCGAGGCGGTCGGAGGCGGGCCGCAGGATCACCGCGAGGGGGTCGTCGGGCTCGAAGGGGCCGGGCTCCGGACCGTCGTCAAAGCGTGTGGTCAAGGCTTCTCCTCAGGTGTGCGCGGAGCAGTTCGCGGGCCGCGTGGAGGTCGGCCTTGACGGTTCCTTCCTTGCGCCCGGTCAGCGCGGACACCTCCCGGATCGGCATGTCAGCGTAGTAGTGCAGCAGGATCGGGACCCGCAGCCGCTGCGGCAGCGACTGCACGAGCAGGCGCACCGACGGGTCGGACTGTTCGGTGTGCGGGCGGACGGCGGCCTCGGTGGTGGCACGGCGCACCGCCTTGCGTTCGCGCTCCAGCTTGCGCCAGTGGTCCCGGACGAGGTTGGCCGCGGTGACGTAGAGGAAGCCGCGGGGCTCCTCCACGGACGTCCAGCGGGCCCAGAGCCGGGTGAACGCCTCCGAGGCGATCTCGTGGGCCGTCTCGTCGTCGTCCACGAGACGCCGGCACCAGCCGGCGAGGCGCGGGTAGAGGGCGGCGAACAGCTCGGACGCCGCCTCGTCACGGGACCGTTTCAACGCTCTCCAGGGTCGTGGGGTGTGCCGTGCGTGCCCGGCTGGAAGATGCCGGGCCGCCGGTGTGCGTTCCGCCGGCCCGGCGTCCGTTCCGGGGTCGCGGTTCTCGGCGGGCCCGGGCCCGTTCCGGGGTCGGGGTTCGTTCCGGAAGGGGGTTCGTTCCGGGGTCAGGGGTCCTACGGGCTCGGTGCGGCGAAGGCGATCACGTTGTCGCGGTAGCCGTCGGCGGTGCGGGGGCCGCCGCAGGTGATCAGCCGCAACTCCGGGCGGTCCACGTCCCCGTAGACGTCGTCGGCCGGGAAGTCCGCCCGGGCGACCGTCCGTACGGTGCTGACGGCGAAGGCCACCGTCGTGCCGTTCTCCAGGCGCACCTCGATCCGGTCGCCGCGGCGCAGCCGCGCCAGGTGGCGGAAGACCCCGTCCCGGCCCTCGCCGACCGTGACGTGGCCGAGGATGACCGAGGGGCCGGTCCGCCCGGGGGGCGGCGAGTGCCGGTACCAGCCGGCCCGGTCGTCCGCCGTGGCCGGCGGCACCTGCACGGTGCCGTCCGCCGCCAGCCCCAGCCGCATGACCGGGGTGTCGACCCCGATGGCCGGAATCCGCAGCCCGACCGGCACTGCCGCCGGCCGCCCGGAGGCCTGCCCCGGCTTCCCGGTGGCGGGTGAGGACGGTGGCGGGGACCGGGGCGGGGTGCTGCCGGAGGACGGGGTCGCGGCCCCGCGGCCTCCGCAGCCCACGAGCAGGGAGGACACCGCCGCGGTGGCGAAGGCGCGCCTGGAGAGCGGCATCACGGGTCAGGCCCCGGTCGCCCGCCGGCGGCGTACGACGAAGGCCCCCGCGCCGCCCGCGACGAGCACCGCGGCGGCGCCGCCGATCAGCCCGCCGCCGGTCCCGGACTGCGAGGACTCCGCCGTCACTCCGGTGTCGGGAGCGCCCGACGGAACCACGGAGACCTGCCCGTCGGCCGGCTCGCGGGACGGTTCGACGGTGGGGACCGGGGAGGCGGGAGCCGGCGCCTCGGACGCTTCGGCCCCGTCCGTCGGCGAGTCCGGGGCCGGCGCCTCGGTGGGGACGGCCGTGGGGGTCGGGGAGGCGTCCGCGGCCGGACGGGCGGTGAGGGCCTCGGCCGCCCCGCCGGCGAACGCGGGCCCGGTGCCCGCCAGCACGGCGGTGCACGCGAGTGCGAGGGCACTGAGGACAGTTCGGCGCATGGGATCGCTCTCTTTCGTCGGTCCGCCCGGGTGCTCGGGGGACTGGGTGACGGTCGAGCGGAGAGACGAGGCGGCGGCGGAGCGGGTTGTAAAGAGCGGGCAAAGTCCGGTTTCCGGCAGCTCGCGGGGGTGCCTCAGCGTTTGACGCGGCCGCGGACGGCCAGGACGGCGAGGCCGAGCAGGAGGGGTTCGGTGAGGCGGGAGGCCATCTCGATGTAGACGCCCGCGGTGGTCAGTTCGGCTTCGGCGGAGCGGAAGACCACCGAGTTGATCGCGACCCGTACCGACCTCTCCCACCGTTCGGTGGTGAGGCGTTCGGCCAACGGGCCGTCCGGGGCCGCTGGTTCGGCGGCCGGTTGCGCGCTCTCGCGGTCGGGTCCGGCTGCCTGCCCCGGCTCGGGAACGGCGGCGGGTATGCCCCACAGCATCAGCGTCAGCACGGTGACGGAGATGGCGCCCAGCAGCCAGCACACAGCCCGTGAGGCGCGCAGCCCGTAGCCGGAGAGCGCCCAGTAGGTGGTCAGCAGTCTCCGTTCGGCGGAGGCCCGGGTGGGGTCGTGCCGGCGCATCTCCATTTCGCCGTAGTAGAAGTCGGCGGCGTCCGGTTCGTTCTTGCCGTCCTCCAGGGACTTGCGCAGTTGGCGGTAGAGCACGGCCAGGGCGGCGGGCTCCGGGGGGCGCGTGCCGTCGGGCGGCGGTTCCCAGCCGTGCGGCCGTCCGGGGCGGCGGCCGGATTCCCGCCCGGCCCGCCAGTGGTGCTCCTCCACCAGGGTGCTGCGCCGGGCCCAGCGGCGCGGCAGGATCCCGGTCCGGCCGGCCGGGCTCCTGCCGAAGACGCACCGGCCCTCCAGGCGCAGCTGGTCGAGGTGGAGGGTGCCGGAGAAGCGGCAGGCGGTGAGGTCCACGTCGTTGAGCGTCAGATGCGCGGCGTCGGCTCCGGTCAGCGAGAGGATCCGGACCGCCGGGTCGCCGTCGGGCAGTTCCGCCTCGGGGACCGTCCCGCCCTCCGGGGCGGTGAAGGGGGCCGGGGCCGCGGCCACGGTGAGGGGGTATTCGAGGACGGCGTCGGTCAGGTCGACGCCGGCGTAGCGCAGCCGGAGCGTCGCCGTGGACGACCAGCGGGTCCGGACGCAGACCGCCTTCGTGACCGCCGCTTCGACGACGACGGGCGCCGCGAACACCGCACCGGAGAGGACGAGGGTGTCGGCGCAGGTCAGCGGGCCGAGTACGGGCGCTTCGTCGAACCGTGCCATGTCGAAGCGGGCGTTGCCCGCGAAGCGTGCGCCGTGGAACAAGGTCTGCCCGGAGAACTGTGCCCCGCCGAAGCCCGCCGATCCGCGGAACTCCGTTCCGTCGAAGCCGGCGGCGCCGGAGAACCGGGTCACGGTGAAGTAGGCGTCGCCCTGGAACCGGGTGTCGTTGAAGCGGGCGTCGCCGGCGAAGCGTGCCGCGCCGAACCGGGCCCGCCCCCGGAACCGGGCGCCGGTGAACCAGCACGCCCCGTGGAACCGGGAACTGCCGAACCACCCGTCGCCGCCGAACCGCGTGTCGTGAAACCAGGCGCTGCCGCGGAACTGGGCGGCGCCGAAGCCCGCGGTCCCGGCGAAGCGGACCCCCTGGAACCAGGCGTCGGCGGCGAACTCCGCCCCGGACAACGACATGTCGCCCGCGAACCGCGCCCCGGAGAACCAGGCGTCGCCGGTGAAGCACGCCCCGCCGAAGTCGGCTCCGCCCGCGAACCGCGCCCCGTCGAACCGGGCGGTGCCGATCCGCGGCCGCCGGATGGCGGGGTCGCGCAGCGCGGTGAGGAGGGCGGTGAGCAGTTCCTGGGTGAAGGGGGTGCCGCGGTGGTCGACATCGGCGCCCGGGGCCAGGGAGGCCAGATAGGCGGCCCGGTCGGCGTCGGTGAGATGGGCGAGGCAGGCGCCGTGCTCCCCGACCGGGGTCCCGTCACAGGGCGGCGGGCCGACGGCGGTGCCCGTGCCGGGGCCGGTGCCGGGGCCGGTGCCGATTCCCGTGCTCGTGCCGGTCGTTCGGCTCTCTCTGTCCACGTCGTCCTCCGCGGGAAGCCTAGTGGCGATCGGTCGCGGGTCCGGTACGGAGGGGGAACTCCACGGCCAGGGCGGTCACTTGGACGGCGGGACCCGGGGGCGCACAGCCGGAGGCCGGGGCATCGGGGACCTGCGTGCGGGGCGGCCGGTGCGGCGGCGGTGTCATGGAACCGTAAGCACTCGGCGGCCCGTTTCCGGGGCCGGTGGCGCCTAGATTCGCAGCTCACACACCGAATCCTGGGAGCTGCCATGCGCGTCCGTGTCCCCGTCCGCCGCTCGTCCCTTCCGGCCCTCGCGGCCGCCGTCCTCTTCGCAGTCGCCGGGTGCGGTTCCGGCGGGGAGTCCGGCGCGTCCGGCGGATCGGGGGAGGCGGGCACCGCCGCCGGCTCCTCGCCGGAGGCCGGGTCCGGCGACGAGCCGGCCGACGGGGCCGGTACGGACGGCGGGACGGAGGGCGGGGACGCGAACGGGTCGGCGGAGGTGCCCGACGCCTTCCGGTTCACCGGGCAGACCCTGGACGGACAGAAGTTCGACGGGGCGGAGCTCGCGGGCAAGCCCACCGTGCTGTGGTTCTGGGCCCCCTGGTGCCCCAAGTGCAAGGCACAGGGCCCGGAAACGGCGAAGGTGGCACAGGAGTTCGAGGGGAAGGCACACGTCGTCGGCGTCGCGGGCCTCGACAAGCCGGCGGCCATGAAGGACTTCGTCAGCTCCGCCAAGGTCGGCGGCTTCCCCCAGCTCAACGACGAACCCGGCGCGCTGTGGCGCAAGTTCGGGGTCACCGAGCAGAGCGTCTACGTGGTGCTCGACGGCAAGGGCAAGACGGTCTTCACCGGCAATCTGCCGGCCGGTGAGGGACTGGCCGGCAAGGTCCGCGAGCTGGTCGGCTGATCCGCCGTGCCGGACCTCCCCCTCGCGCTGGCCCTGACGGCGGGCATGCTCGCCGCCGTGAACCCCTGCGGATTCGCACTGCTGCCCGCCTATCTCTCCCTGCTGGTCCTGGGCGACGGCGGGGACACCCCCTCCCGCGCGACCCTGGTCGGCCGCGCGCTGACCGCGACCGCCGCCATGACGGCCGGCTTCACGGCCGTGTTCGCCGTGTTCGGGCTTGCCGTCGCCCCCGTCGCGGGACAGGTGCAGCGGCACCTGCCCTGGTTCACCATCGTCTTCGGACTGCTGCTGGGCCTCGTCGGCGTCTGGCTGCTGGCCGGCCGCCAACTGCCCGCGCTGCTCCCCAAGCTCCGCCGCGCGCCCACCGTTTCCCGCTCCCTGCCGTCCATGGCCCTGTTCGGCGGCGCCTACGCGATCGCCTCCCTCGGCTGCACCATCGCGCCGTTCCTCGCCATCGTGGTCTCCGCGTTCCGCGGCGGCTCGGTGCCGGCGGGCGTGGCGCTCTTCGCGGCCTACGCGGCCGGGATGGGTCTGATCACCGGTGCGGCCGCGCTGTCGGTGGCCCTGACCCGCACCGCGCGGGTGGGCGGGCTGCGCCGGCTCGGCGGGGCCGCGTCCCGGCTGGGCGGCGGGCTGCTGCTCCTGGCCGGCGCGTATGTGGCGTACTACGGCTGGTACGAGATCCGGGCGCTGGACGGCGGTCCGGTCGCCGACCCCGTGGTGGACGGCGCGGGCGCCGTGCAGCGGCTGCTGGCGGGGGCGCTGGCGGAGATCGGTGTGCCCGTGGTGGCCGCGGTGTTCGCCGGGCTGCTGGCGGCGGTGCTCCTCCTCCGCCGCACCCGCCGGGCCGTCGGCGCGGCAGCGGAGCCCGGTCCGGAGCCGGGTCCGGAGACCGGTGACGGCCGGGACCGACCGGCCGCGGAACCGGCCCGGCGTGCGCCCGAGCACCGGTGACGCCCGTCCGCGCGTTCGCCGGTACCGCCCCCGGGGCCGGCTCCGGGCTCGCCGCCGCTGCCCCCAGTTCACCCCGGCGCAGCGTGCCGTGTCCCGCCCCGGGCCGGGTAGCCGAGCGGTCATGGGCGAGATTCTGGTGGGGACGTGTTCCTGGACGGACCGCGCGCTGATCGCCTCGGGCTGGTACCCGCCGGGCCGCCGCGATCCGGAGGGGCGGTTGCGGCACTACGCCGAACGGTTCCCCGTCGTCGAGGTCGACGCCTCGTACTACGCCCTCCCGAGCCGTCGCAACAGCCTGCTCTGGGCCGAACGCACCCCGCCCGGCTTCGTGTTCGACGTCAAGGCGTTCTCCCTGCTGACGGGGCATCCGACACCGCAGGCATCCCTGCCCGCCGATCTGCGGCCCGCGCTCCCCCGGCAGCGGAGCCGCGGCCCCGGCAGTACCGACCCGGCGCTGCTCGACGAGGTGTGGCAGCGCTTCACCACGGCGCTCGAACCCCTGCGCGAGGCAGGCCGGCTGGGCACCGTGCTGTTCCAGTTCCCGCCGTGGTTCGCGCCCGGCGCGCGGGCCGGAGACGCCCTCCGCGCCTGTGCGGAGCGCACCGCGGGCTGGCCGGTCGCGGTCGAGTTCCGGCACCCGGACTGGTGGCACGCGGACACCCGCGAGGCCACGGCCGCCCTGCTGACGCGCCTCGGCTTCGCGGCCGTGGCGGTGGACATGGCGCAGGGTCTGCCCGCCTCGGTGCCCCCGGTCACCCCGGTGACGTCGCCACGGCTGGGCGTGGTCCGCTTCCACGGCCGCAGCACGGCCTGGGGCACCGGCAGCAAGGAGGACCGGTTCCGGCACGGCTACACGGAGGACGAACTGGCCGCCTGGATACCGGAGGTGCGGGGGATGGCGGAGCGGGCGGAGCGGCTGCACGTGCTGTTCAACAACTGCTGCGGTGGCGCGGCCGTCCGGGCGGCGGAGTCGATGCGGACGCTGCTCGGGCTTCCGGCCGGGGTGGTCTGAGACACCGTCACGGCCCCTCGGCCGCCGCCGGGACGACGAGGACGTCGCAGACCGCCTCCTGTGTCACGTGCCGGGCGACGCCGCCGAGCAGCGCACGGCCCAGCCGGCCGTGCCGGGCGCCGGTGCCGACCACGACCAAGTCGGCGCCGTAGCGGTCGGCCAGCTCGGGGACGGCGTCCTCGGCCCGGCCCGGGGTCACCAGGACCTGCGCGGGCGGCGGCACGAGCCCGGCCGCCCTGCGCTCGATCTCCGTCCGCGACCGCTCGGCGGCCGTGCCCCGCAGCTGTTCCAGCTCGTGCTCGCCCATCCCCCGCATCAGCAGCAGGTGCTCGCCGGGGACGGTGATGGCGTGGGCCAGCAGATGCTCCGCGCCCGGGGTCAGCGCGATACCCGCCCCGGCCGTGACGAAGGAGGACTCGGACGTGCCGACGGCGAGCAGCACCCTGCCGTAGGACCCCTCGGGAGGGATCCGGACGACCAGCACCGGGATGTCGCTCGCCCGCACCAGGTCCTGAGGGGTGCCGCCGAGGTGACCCTCGGCCCTCCGGTGCCCGCCGTGCGCCCCGACGACGAGCAGGTCCGCGCCCCGCTCCGCCGCCTCCTCCAGGAGTTCGGCCGCGGTTCTTCCGGAGCGCACCACGGCGTGCGCCTCCACCGCTCCCGCGCACCGGTCGAGCTGCGCACGGAGCCGTTCACGTGCGTGCGCCAGGAGGCCGGGGTCCAGATCCGGGTCGGTCACGTGGACGGCGGTCAGCGCGGCGCCGTGCTCCGCGGAGAGCGCCGCCGCCCGCCCGACGGCCCGCTCCGCGTGCGCGGAGAGGTCGGTGGCCACCAGGACGTGCCGGGGCGGCCCCGGGCGCACCCGCGTCGCTCCCTCCGGATCGGACATGCCGTCACGCTAGCCCGTCCCCGGCCGGTACGGCACCTCGGACGGCACCTCGGAGGGCAGAGTCGGAAGCCGTCTCGGACGCCCCGGCCGCGTTCAGGCGCCGTGCCCGCCCGCCCGCCGTCCCGCCCTCGGCCGCCCTCGCCGTTCTCCGCGCCTCCGCCCTCCCGCTCCGCCCGTGCGACGTTCTCCTTGACGAGGAGAAAACTGTCCGGCGTGACGGAGATCGAGTCGATGCCGGCGCCCACCAGGAAGCGGGCGAAGTCCGGGTCGTCGCTGGGGCGCTGCCCGCACAGCCCGGTCTTGCGGCCCTTGCGGTGCGCCGTCTCGATCAGATACTCGATGCTGCGGGTGACGGCCGGGTCGCGCTCGTTGAACTCCCGGGCCAGCAGCTCCGAGTCGCGGTCGATCCCCAGGGTCAGCTGGGTGAGGTCGTTGCTGCCGATGGAGAAGCCGTCGAAGCGGTCGGCGAACTCCGCGGCGAGGACGATGTTCGAGGGGATCTCCGCCATCACATAGATCTCCAGCCCCTCCCGGCCGCGTTCCAGGCCATGGGCGGCCATCGTCTCCAGCACCCGGTCGGCCTCCTGGAGGGTGCGGCAGAACGGGATCATGACGACGGTGTTCGTCAGCCCCATCTCGTCGCGCACCCGGCGGATGGCCCGGCACTCCAGGGCGAAGCCCTCGCGGTAGCCCTCGCTGTAGTAGCGGCCGGCACCGCGCCAGCCCAGCATGGGGTTCTCCTCGCCAGGTTCGAACGGCTCTCCGCCGATGAGCCGGGCGTACTCATTGGTCTTGAAGTCGCTCATCCGGACGATGACCGGCTTGGGCCACCAGGCGGCGGCGATCCGGGCGACGCCGTGGGCGAGCCGGTCGACGAAGAAGGCGGTCTTGTCGTCATAGCCGCGGGTGAGGGCGTCGATGCGGGCCCGGGCCTCCGCGTCCTCCAGGGTGGCGTGGTGGACGAGCGCCATCGGGTGGATCTTGATGTGGTTGTTGACGACGAACTCCATCCGGGCCAGCCCCACGCCGTCCGCCGGCAACCGCCACCAGCGGAAGGCCGCCGAGGGGTTGGCGATGTTCAGCATGACCTGCGTGCGGGTGGGGGCGATGTCCGCGAGGTCGATCTCGCGTTCGTCGTAGTCGAGGATGCCGGGGTAGACGCGGCCCTCCTCACCCTCGGCGCAGGAGACGGTGATCTCCTGGCCGCTGCTGAGCACGGTGGTGGCGTCACCGGTGCCGACGACGGCGGCGAGGCCCAGCTCCCGGCTGACGATGGCGGCGTGCGAGGTGCGGCCGCCGCGGTCGGTGACGATGGCCGCCGCCCGCTTCATGATCGGTTCCCAGTCGGGGTCGGTGGCGCCGGTGACCAGCACCGCCCCGTCCTCGAAGTCGGCGATCTCCCGGGCGGTCCGCAGCCGGCAGACCTTGCCGGTGGCGATGGCGTCACCGACGGCCAGGCCGGTCACCAGCGGACCGTCGTGGCCGGTCAGCCGGTACGAGCGGAGGGTCCCGGCGTCCTTGCGGGTCTGCACGGTCTCGGGGCGGGCCTGGACGACGGAGAGCTCGCCGGTCCGCCCGTCCTTGGCCCACTCCAGGTCCATCGGGCAGCCGTAGTGCTCCTCGACGACGACGGCCCACTCGGCCAGCGCCAGGATCTCCTCGTCGCGAAGGACGCAGGACTCCCGCTCCTCCCCGGAGGTCTCCACGGTCTCGGTCGGCGCCCGGCCCGGGCCCCCGGCGCCGTAGACGATCTTCGTCTGCTTGCGGCCGGCCGTCCGGGAGATCACCGGTTTCAGCCCCGGCTTCCCGAGCAGCGGCTTGAAGACCAGGTACTCGTCCGGGTCCACCGTGCCGGAGACGACGGACTCGCCCAGCCCGTACGCGGCGTTGATCAGCACGACGCGGGGGAAGCCGCTGTCGGTGTCGAGCGTGAACGCCACCCCGGCGCCCGCCAGATCGGAGCGGACCATCTCCTGGACGCCCACGGACAGCGCCACCTGGAGATGGCCGAAGCCGTGGTGCTCGCGGTAGCTGATCGCGCGGTCGGTGAAGAGCGAGGCGTAGCAGCGCCGGCAGGCGTCGAGCAGCGCCTCCTCACCGGTGATGTTGAGGAAGGTCTCCTGCTGCCCGGCGAAGCTGGCCTCCGGGAGGTCCTCGGCGGTGGCGCTGCTGCGCACCGCGACATCCGGGTCCTCCCGCCCCAGCCGGGCGGTGAGTTCCCGGTACGCCTCCCGTACGGCCGCGGTCAGGCGTGGCGGGAGCTCCGCGCCGAGGATCAGCTCCCGGATCGCCCGGCCCGTCTCGGCCGGCTCGGCCCCGGCGCTCAGCGCGTCGAGCCGTTCCCGGATCCGGCCGCGCAGGTCCCCGGTGGAGAGGAACTCCTCGTAGGCGGCGGCGGTGGTGGCGAAGCCGGGGGGCACCCGGACGCCCTGGGCGGAGAGCCGGGCGATCATCTCGCCCAGGGAGGCGTTCTTGCCGCCGACCACCGCGACATCGCCGGACGAGAGGTCCTCGAACCACCGCACCATGTCCCCGGCATCCTGACTGGCCATGCCGCCCCGGGTAGCCCCGAACGGCGGAAACAAAACAGGAAATTCCGGATACCCTCCTCGCCCGCGCACACCCTCGGGCACACCGCTCCCCCAGGCCCGGGCGCCGCCGTCACCGGCCGGCCGTGCCCCGCGGCCGGGGCCGCTCTTCTCTGGCGGGACCGGGCAACGGGCAGCAGGATGACGATCGACGCACCGACAAACCGGGAGTTGACATGGGCCGCTTGGACGGTCGCACGGCCATCATCACGGGTGCCGCGCGGGGCATCGGCGCGGCCATGGCCCGCCTCTTCACCGCGGAGGGCGCCTCCGTCGTCCTCGGCGACATCCTGCGGGAGGAGGGCGAGGCGCTGGCCGCCGAGCTGGGCCCCGCCGCCCGCTTCCACCCGCTGGACGTCACCGTCGCGGACGACTGGTCCGCCGCCGTCGCGGCGGCCGAAGAGGCGTACGGTCCGGTGTCCGTGCTGGTCAACAACGCGGGCATCGTCGACTTCGGCACCGTCGGGGAGCAGAGCCCGGAAGCCTTCCGGCGGGTCCTGGACGTCAACCTCTACGGCGCCTGGCTGGGCCTGCACACGGCCGTCCCGTCCCTGCGCCGGGCGGGCGGGGGCGTGGTCGTCAACATCTCGTCCACGGCGGGGCTGATGGGCTACGCCAACCTCGGCGCCTACACGGCGAGCAAGTGGGGTCTGCGCGGCCTGACGAAATCGGCCGCGCTGGAACTGGCCCCGGACGAGGTGCGGGTCTGCTCCGTGCACCCCGGCCCGATCGCCACGCCGATGACCGCCGGGCTGGACCCGTCCCTGGTTGCCACGCAGCCGATCCCGCGCTTCGGGCGGCCGGAGGAGGTCGCGAAGATGGCGCTGTTCGTCGTCGCGGACGCGACGTACTCGACGGGCTGCGAGTTCGTCGTGGACGGCGGCGCGACCACCGGCTTCCCCCTGCCGGTGGAGGCCCCGCAGGAGTAGGCCGCGAGGGACCGCTCCCCTCCCGCCGCCGTCCGGGCACACCGGACACCGATGCCGCACTCGCCGCACATGCCGCGCACCCCACCGGACCGGATACTGCCGTCATGACCGGAGAATCGCCGTCACAGGACGTCCTCACCACCGATCTCTACGAGGCGACCATGTGCCTCGCCTATCTGCGCGAGGGCATGACCGGCGAGGCCACCTTCAGCCTGTTCGTCCGCAAGCTCCCGCCGGGCCGCGGCTTCCTGGTCGCCGCGGGCCTCGAACCGGCGCTCGACCACCTCTCCCGGCTCCGGGTCGGCCCCGCCGAGACGGCCGCCTTCGCGGCGGCGATGAACCGGCCCGCCGAGGAGCTGGAGGCGATGAACGGCCTGGAGTTCCGCGGCGAGGTCCGCGCCGTCCCCGAGGGCCGGATCGTGCTGGCCGGCGAGCCGCTGCTGGAGGTCACCGCCCCGCTCCCGCAGGCCCAGCTCGCGGAGACCATCCTGCTCAACCAGGTCAGCCACCAGACGGCGGTCGCCTCCAAGACGGCCCGCTGCGTCCTCGCCGCCCGTGGCCGCCCGGTCGTGGACTTCGCGCTGCGCCGGACCCACGGCATCGAGGCCGGTCACGCCATGGCCCGGCTGAGCGCCCTGACCGGCTTCGCCGGCACCAGCGACGTCGCCGCCGCCCGCGCCTTCGGCCTGCGGGCCGTCGGCACCATGGCGCACTCGTACATCGAGGCGTACGAGGACGAGGAGGCCGCCTTCCACGCCTTCGCCCGCGCCCACCCCGGCCCGGTCACCCTGCTGGTGGACACCTACGACACCGAGGAGGGCGTCCACGCCGCGGCCCGCGTCCTGCACGACCTGGGCTACGGGCCCGGCTGCGCGGTCCGCCTCGACAGCGGGGACCTGGGCGAACTGGCCGTCCGCTCCCGGCACATCCTCGACACGGCCGGGCTGCCCGAGGTGCGGATCACCGCCAGCGGGGGCCTGGACGAGTACGAGATCGACCGGCTGGTGGCCTCGGGCGCCCCGATCGACACCTACGCGGTCGGCACCCGGGCCGGCGTCTCCGCCGACGCCCCGTATCTGGACTCCGCCTACAAGCTGGTCGCCTACGACGGCCGCCCGGTGATGAAGCTGTCCCGCCGGAAGGTCACCCGGCCGGCGGCCAAGCAGGTCTTCCGCCGCCCCGGCCTGCGGGACACGATCGCGCTCCGGGACGAGCCGGTGCCGCCGGGCGCCGAACCGCTGCTGGAGACCGTGATGACCGGCGGGCGGCGCACCGCGCCGGCGGCCCCGCTCGACGCCGCCCGGCGCCGCTTCGAGGCCGATCTGGCCGAACTCCCGGACGCCGCACGGAGGATCAGGGATCCGCAGGCCCCGGAGGCCGGGGTGTCCGAGGCGCTCGTCCGGCTCACCGGGGAGGTCCGCCGGCGGATCGAGACCCGCGTCCTGGGCACACCGGGCCGCTGAAACACACCCCGCCGACCGGGCCGCGGCGGCCGCGCCGCGCCCCGGAAGCGCCGGCGCCCCGGGCCCGTCCCGGCCGTCCGGACCCGGGAGTTCAAGCGCGGAGTCCGGGCCAGGGAGTCCACGTACCGGGGAATCAGGACCGGCGGTCCGGTCCGCCCTCGTGGTGCAGATGACGGATGTGCGCGTCGGGCCCCGGGAAGACCACCGTCACCCGGCCGGTGTCCGACCAGCGCACGTCGTACGGGGGAGTGCCGTCGGCGTGGTGCAGTCCGACGATCTCGCCGTCGCGCCGGGCGCCGCCCGTCGTTCCGCTCTCCACCACGATCTGGTCGCCGAGCTGTGCCTGCATCGTCCTCACCGCTCTCTGCCGGAGCTTCCGACTCCAGCCTGGCACGCCCGCGGGGAGAGGGCACGGTGGCGGACGGAACGGCCGTTGCCGGGCCGCCGGGCGGCTCCCGTAGGCCGTACCCGTCCGGCCGCACCCGTCCGGCCGCACCCACCCGGCGGGCCCGGATGCCGAACGTGAAAATTCGAGGTGAAAACGTCGCGGCCGTTCCCAGCGGCCGTCCGCATCCCTTAACTTTCCCTTCCACACCGGCTGTTCGCATCACGGACCCGATCCACCGGATGCCGGACAGTCGTCGCCGACCGCCCCCCATCGGCCCAGTCCTCTGCCGGAAGGAACTTCCGTGGATGTTCGCCACCCGCGCCGGACGATAGCGGCCATAGCCGCCGCCGCGCTCGCCACTCCGCTGCTGCTGGCCTCGGCCGGCCCGGCCACCGCCCACCCGGACCCGGCCCACCGGTCCGCCAAGCTCGCCAAGAAGCTGGTCAAGCGCTCCTCCGCCGAGAACGCCCACCGCCACCTGGAGAGATTCCAGGCCATCGCCGACTCCACCGGCGGCCACCGCGCCGCCGGTTCGCTCGGCTACGACGCCTCCGCCGCCTACGTCTACAAGCTGCTCAAGAAGGCCGGCTACAAGGTCGCCTACGACGACTTCACGTTCGTCTACACCGAGACGCTCGCCGAGAAGCTCTCCGTGGTCTCGCCGGAGGCGCGGGACGTCGAGGTCTCGGCGATGACCTACACCACCAGCACCCCCGAGGGCGGCATCACGGCGCCCGTCGCCGCCGCGCCGGTGGACGAGGACGGCACCAGCGGCTGCGACGCCGCCGACTACGCCGGCCAGACCTTCACCGGGAAGATCGCGCTCATCAAGCGCGGCGGCTGCACCTTCGCCCAGAAGCAGGCCACGGCCGCCGACGCCGGGGCCGTCGGGGCGATCATCTACAACAACACCGACGGCTCCCTTGCCGGAACCCTCGGCGCCGCCGACGCCGGCCGCATCCCCACCGGCGGCATCACCCAGGAGGCCGGTGAGGCGCTCGCCGCCGAGGCCGCCCAGGGCGAGGTGACCGTCTCGTACGAGATCCGGGCCCTCCAGGAGGAGCGCACCACCCGCAACGTCATCGCGGAGACCCGCGGCGGCAGGGCCGACCGCACGGTGATGCTCGGCGCCCACCTCGACTCCGTCGCCAAGGGCCCCGGCATCAACGACAACGGCTCCGGCTCGGCCGGCCTGCTGGAGGTGGCGCTGCAGCTGGCGAAGTCCCACGCCAAGCCCGCCAACAAGGTGCGCTTCGCCTGGTGGTCGGCCGAGGAGCTGGGCCTGCAGGGCGCCGAGAACTACGTCGCCGACCTGACCGAGGCGCAGCGCGAGCAGATCGAGCTCTACCTCAACTTCGACATGATCGCCTCGCCCAACTACGGCCTCTTCGTCTACGACGGCGACGACTCCGACGCCGTGGGCGCCGGCCCCGGCCCCGAGGGATCGGCCCAGCTCGAGCGCCAGATCACCGACTTCCTGGACCGCCGCGGCACGCCGCACGCGGGCACGGACTTCACCGGGCGCTCGGACTACGGCCCCTTCATCGAGGCGGGCATCCCCTCGGGCGGCACCTTCACCGGCGCCGAGGGCGTCAAGACGGAGCAGCAGGCCGAGCTGTTCGGCGGGCAGGCGGGCGTCGCGTACGACCCGTGCTACCACGAGGCGTGTGACGACCTGTCGAACATCAGCATGGAGGCGTTCGACGTCAACATCGACGTGATCGCCAACGCCGTCGGCACCTACGCCCACGACCTGCGCTCCCTCACCGAGCCCGTGGAGTCCGTCCCCACCGACGGTGAAGCGGGCAGCGGCGGCGGGCTGCACGAAGGCCACACCCACGAGCGGCCCACCGAGTAAACCGGGCAGAACCGACAAGCACCCCGGCCGTCTCCCCGCCCGGGTGACCGCGGGTGCCGGGCCCTCCGCCCGGCACCCGCGGCGCACGCGCGGGCGCCCCGGACGGGTCACCGCGGATCGCCCGGCGCTCCGAGGCTGCGCCCGGAGTGCCCGGCCCGGTAGGCTTTCCGTGTGATCTTCAAGCGCATCGGAAACGGGCGGCCGTACCCGGACCACGGCCGGGACAGCACCCGCCAGTGGGCGGACGTGGCTCCCCGCCCGGTCCGCCTCGACCAGCTGGTGACGACCAAGGGGCAGCTCGACCTGGAGACGCTCCTGGCCGAGGACTCCACCTTCTACGGCGATCTCTTCGCCCACGTCGTGAAATGGCAGGGCGATCTCTATCTGGAGGACGGGCTGCACCGCGCGGTCCGCGCCGCGCTCCAGCAGCGCCAGGTGCTCCACGCCCGCGTGCTCGACCTGGGCTGAGCCCGGCCCGCCTGTTGCCCCTTTCGGGTTGAGGGGCCCGCCACACGTTGATCCTTTAGTAGGCAGAAATGACAGCCCGCACTACGCTGCGCCCATGAGCATGCTCACTCCTCCCGGCATGGGCGGGAAGTACCGCATCACGGGCAACCGTTACCCCCGCATGCGCAGGCCGCGGCACCGCCGCGTCGTTCTCGCGGCGATCGGCGCCACCGCGGCCGTCGCCCTCATCGGGTGGGGCACGCTCCAGGTCGTCGACATCTTCACGGGCGGCGGTGGCAAGGCCCGCGCGGCCGACGCCGCCAAGAACTGCGCGGTGAGCCGCCAGGCGAGCGCCTCCCCCGCGCCGAAGCCGAGGGTGCTGCCGAAGCCGGGCGAGATCACGGTCAACGTCTACAACGCCACCACCCGCGCCGGGCTGGCCAAGAAGACGGCCAAGGCGCTGGAGAAGCGCGGCTTCACGATCGGCGAGGTGGACAACGCCCCGGCCGCGTACGACAAGAAGGTCGAGGAGACCGCGCTGCTGCTGGGCGCGCCCGCGGCGGAGAAGGGCGCGTTCGAGGTGCTCGGCGCCCACGCCACAGATTCCCGGACGAAGCAGGACAAGAGCCGCAAGAAGCCGGCCGAGGTCGACTTCATCATCGGCAAGGCCTTCACCGGGCTGGCGCCGGAGACGCAGGCCGTCGAGACGGTCACCGCCCTGGTCAGCCCTTCACCCAGCCCCTCCGCCACCCCGAAGTGCTGAGCCGGCCGCCACCGGACGCGGCGGAGCCCGCCACCCCGTGAGGTGGCGGGCTCCGCCGCGTGGGTCCGGGGATCAGCCCGCGGTGCCGTACATGCGGTCCCCCGCGTCGCCGAGGCCGGGCACGATGTAGCCGTGCTCGTTCAGCCGCTCGTCCACCGCGGCCGTCACGACCGTGACCGGGGCGCCGTCCAACTCCCGCTCCATCAGCTCCACGCCCTCGGGCGCCGCCAGCAGGCAGAGTGCGGTGACGTCGTCCGCGCCCCGGGTGATCAGCTCGTTGATCGCCGCGATGAGGGTGCCGCCGGTCGCCAGCATCGGGTCGAGGACGTAGACCTGGCGCCCGGAGAGGTCGTCCGGCATCCGGGTCGCGTAGGTCGAGGCCTGCAGCGTCTCCTCGTTGCGGAGCATGCCGAGGAAACCCACCTCGGCGGTGGGCAGCAGCCGCACCATGCCCTCCAGCATCCCCAGCCCGGCCCGGAGGATCGGCACCACCAGGGGGCGCGGGTGGGAGAGCCGCACCCCGGTGGTCGCGGTCACCGGGGTCTCGATGCCGACCTGTTCCGTGCGCACATCACGGGTGGCCTCGTACGCCAGCAGGGTCACCAGTTCGTCGGCGAGCCGCCGGAAGGTGGGGGAGTCGGTGCGCTTGTCGCGCAGTGTGGTGAGTTTGTGCGCCACCAGCGGGTGGTCGACGACGTGGATCCGCATGGCACCGACACTAACCGCTCCCCGGCCGGGCGTGCGCCGCGCGGGCCCCCGGCGCACGCTCCGGCCCGCCCCGCCCGCGTCCGGTCGCATCAATATCCGCGCTCGGGGAAAGTGGGAGGAATACCCCCCCGGGCCGGGGCCCGGGACCGGTACCGCCGTCCGGGCGGTGCCGCGAGCGGATGAGGATGGTGTCTGCATGGCGGACCGCGACCGGGGAACCGACGAGGCCTCGCCCGCGACCGCGGCGGAGTCCGCCGCGGAGCGGCGCCGGCGCCGTGCCCAGTTCCTGCGCGAACTCCACGAGGCCCGGGAGCTCCGCGACCGGGTGCAGCCGCGGCGCGCCCGCGCCGCCCGGATGCGCCAGCAGATGCGGATGCGCACCTTCCGCTGGTGAGCGGAGCCGGACACGCCGCCGACGGCCCTTCCCTCCTTGCATTTCAGAGCAGCCCCGAACCGTCTCGATCAGGCTCGATAAGAGACCGATCACAGGACTGGTACACGACGCACAGTCGAAGACCTCTCACAATGGCGTTGTTTCTGCCACGATTCCGAGTGGACGGGACAGCGGAACAGCCGCGCCCGGTACGGCCCCGGCACACGCCTATGACCAGTGGGAGAGTCACGGTGTACTTCGCCGCACTGCTCGCGCGCACCGAAGACGGGTGGGAAGCGAGCGACACAGAGCTCGACGATGTGGAGTCCCTGGCCGATCTGATGGATCTGGCCCGAGGGGCATCGACCGACGACGACACGGTGATCGCCTTCATCGAGCAGGAGGACGCCTGGTTCGGCCTCCTGCGGGTCGACGGCGAGGAGGATCCGCGCATCTTCATCTCCGACGGGGCGGCCGCCGCCCGCAGCTCGTACGGCGAGATCATGCTCACCGACGAACTGCTCGGCAGGGACCCGGACGACCTCGACGACCTGGTCGACCTCGACGGCACCGAGGACGGCGAGCCGGACGACGACGAGGAGACCGCCGACGACGGCGTGCCCCCCGGCCCGATCGGGGACTCGCTGATCCTCGACGACCTCGGGATGCCCGAGAGCGAACTGCTCGCCCTGGACACGGACGCGCTCAGCTCGATCGCCGACGCCCTCGGCTGCGTGGACGTCCTGGAAGCGGTCCGCTGAGAAGCGGCCCGCACCGCCCCTGACCGACACTGTCCCCATGGACCCCACCCCTCCCCGGCCGTCCGGACCGGACACCCCGGCGGACGGCCGCCCCGAGCCCCCACGACCCGGTACGGGACCGCTGGCGGCCCGCCATGCGCCTGGCCCTGGCCGAGGCCGTCCGGGCGCCGGAGACGGGTGACGTCCCGGTGGGCGCCGTCGTCCTCGGCCCGGACGGGGCCGTACTCGCCCGCGGCCGCAACGAAAGGGAGGCGGCCGGCGACCCGACGGCGCACGCCGAGGTTCTCGCGCTCCGCGAGGCGGCCCGCGCCCGCGGGGGGTGGCGGCTGTCCGGCTGCACCCTCGTCGTGACCCTGGAGCCCTGCACCATGTGCGCCGGCGCCGCCGTCCTCTCCCGCGTCGACCGGGTCGTGTACGGGGCGCCCGACGCCAAGGCGGGCGCGGCCGGCTCGCTCTGGGACGTCGTACGGGACCGCCGGCTCAACCACCGCCCGGAGGTGATCGCCGGGGTGCTCACCGAGGAGTGCGCCGCTCCGCTGACCCGCTTCTTCCGGGGAGACGGCGCCTGACGGGACCGCCCGGGCCGGTGCACGGGGAACCGGATTTCGATCCCGGGGCCGCCTCCGCTAAGCTCTCTCCCGGTAGCGTGTCCGAGCGGCCGAAGGAGCTCGCCTCGAAAGCGAGTGTGGCGCAAGTCACCGAGGGTTCAAATCCCTCCGCTACCGCTCTCGTCGAAGGGCCCCGCCGATCCGGCGGGGCCCTTCGCGCGTCCCGTTCCGCCCCTCTCCGCGCCTGCGGGTATCCGCAGGCCACCGGCCCATTGCCCGGAGCGGCAAGATCACCGTACGCTCTGGCCCCGCACCGGCGTTCGGGCGCTAGACTCACGCGACTGCTCAGGGGGCAGCACGCTCGGCACCGGGGCAGGGAGGCGGTTCGTCATGGCACAGGCGAAGAAGATCGGGATGTACCTGCTCATCGTCTTCGTGCTGTACACGATCATCACCTCCCCCGACCGGGCCGGTGAGCTCGTCCAGATAGGCTTCGACGGCATATCCACCGCCGCCCAGGGCGTCGGTGAGTTCATGTCCCGGCTGGTCAACTGAGCCGGACGGTGCCCGGCCGGGGTCCCCGCCGGCCCCGTGAGCCCCGCGAGGAGCGTCCCGTGATCCGCCATCTGGTCCTTTTCAAGCTGAACGAGGGCGTGCGGCGCGACGACCCGCGCGCCGTGGCCGGCGCCGAGGCGTTCCGGGAGCTCGGCGGAGTGATCCCGGAGCTGGAGTTCTGGGAGTGCGCCTGGAACATCGCCGACCGGCCCATCGCCTACGACTTCGCCATCAACTCCGCCGTGGCCGACGCGGACGCCCTGCGGCGCTACCTCGAACACCCGGCGCACCAGGCCGCCGCGTCGATCTGGCGCGAGTTCGCCACCTGGGTGATCGCCGACTACGAGTTCTGAGGCCGGCTCCGGCCGCGGGCGGCCCCTCACCCACCCCGGGTGAGGGGCCGCCGCCGCACCCGGGCCGGCCCCGAACACCCCTGGGGCGCGCCCGTAAGCGGCCGGGAACCGCCCGGCCGGCCGCTCCGCACGGCGCTTCCGCGCGCTCCTCACCGGCCGCGCCGACGGCCCAACTTGCCACGGACACGGCAGTATCCGGTGCTTGCACACGACGCGCATGTCTTGTGATGCTATGACCGCTTTTGCCGGATGATGAACTCTGTGAAGGGGTGGCATGACCGCTTCGGCTCGCACCGCGCCCGCGACGCCCTTCCGGAGCGGCATCGGCCGATCCCGCGAGAGCCGCGGGGCCGACACCCGCGCCCTCACCCAGGTCCTCTTCCAGAAGCTCTCCGGACTGACCCCCGGCACCGCCGAGCACGCCCGGGTGCGCACCGCCCTGATCGAGGCGAACCTGCCGCTGGTGCGCTACGCCGCCGCCCGCTTCCGCAGCCGCAACGAGCCCATGGAGGACGTGGTCCAGGTCGGCACCATCGGCCTGATCAACGCCATCGACCGGTTCGACCCCGAACGGGGCGTCCAGTTCCCCACCTTCGCCATGCCGACCGTCATCGGCGAGATCAAACGCTACTTCCGCGACAACGTCCGCACCGTCCACGTACCGCGCCGGCTGCACGAGCTGTGGGTCCAGGTGAACGGCGCCACCGAGGACCTGACCGTGCTGCACGGGCGCTCCCCCACCACGGCCGAGATCGCCGAGCGCCTGCGCATCCCCGAGGAGGACGTGCTCGCCTGCATCGAGGCCGGCCGCTCGTACCACGCGACCTCGCTGGAGGCGGCCCAGGAGGGCGACGGCCTGCCCGGTCTGGTCGACCGCCTCGGCTACGAGGACCCGGCGCTCGCCGGGGTCGAGCACCGCGATCTGGTGCGGCATCTGCTGGTCCAGCTGCCCGAGCGGGAGCAGCGCATCCTGATGCTCCGTTACTACAACAATCTGACGCAGTCGCAGATCAGCGCGGAGCTGGGGGTCAGTCAGATGCATGTGTCACGACTGCTGTCGAGGAGCTTCGCACGCCTGAGATCCGCCAATAGAATCGAGGCGTAACCGGGACGAGTGGCCATTCCTGCGCAGATAAATCGACTTGGCACTACAGCGCGTTGCCGACATGTGACATTCTGCAGGAACTGTGTTTGCCGTGGCGCCGCCTCCGGTATTCAGGTGGAGGCTGGTTCTCCTCTTCCGCGAGGATGCCGCTGCGACTCGTCCGCAACCCAAGGGGGTGGCATGTCCGTAGAACTGGGCAGCTCGAAGGTGCTCACCAATGACGCACCGCATGTGTTTGACGACTGCGCCGCCATCGACACCCGCACCCTCTCCCGCTCCCTGTTCCTGCGGCTCGCCCTCCTCGACCAGGACAGCCCCGAGCGTGCCTACGTCCGGGACACCCTGATCGAGCTGAACCTCCCCCTGGTGCGCTACGCCGCCGCCCGCTTCCGCAGCCGCAACGAACCGATGGAGGACATCGTCCAGGTCGGCACCATCGGCCTGATCAAGGCGATCGACCGGTTCGACTGCGAACGGGGCGTGGAGTTCCCGACCTTCGCGATGCCGACCGTCGTGGGAGAGATCAAGCGCTTCTTCCGGGACACCAGCTGGTCGGTGCGGGTCCCGCGCCGGCTCCAGGAGCTGCGGCTCGCGCTCACCAAGGCGAGCGACGAGCTCTCGCAGCAGCTCGACCGCTCCCCGACCGTCCCCGAGCTCGCGGCCTGCCTCGGCGTCTCCGAGGAGGACGTCGTCGACGGCCTCGCGGTGGGCAACGCCTACACCGCCAGCTCCCTGGACTCGCCCGCCGCCGAGGAGGACGGCACCGAGGGCTCCCTCGCGGACCGCCTTGGCTACGAGGACACGGCGCTGGAGGGCGTCGAGTACCGGGAGTCGCTGAAGCCGCTGCTGGCCAAACTCCCGCCCCGGGAGCGCCAGATCATCATGCTCCGCTTCTTCGCCAATATGACGCAGTCGCAGATCGGCGAGGAGGTCGGCATCTCCCAGATGCACGTCTCCCGGCTGCTCACCCGCACCCTCTCCCAGCTCCGCGAGGGCCTGGTCTCGGAGGAGTGACCCCCACCGGCCCCCGGGGCCGGTGACGCGTACGTACGCACCGACGGCCGCCGCGGCGCAGGGAAGCGCCGCGGCGGCCGTCCGTGTGGTGAGGAGGGCGGGGAGGGACGGGCCCGCGGAGCGCGGCCGCCGGGAACTCCCGGCACGGCTCCGTACGCGGACCCGCGCCGGGCCTTACCGAGCGGCGCAGACGCACCCCCCGGCCCGGAAGTGAACGGGCTCGGGGCCCGGGCCCGGGCGGCTCAGGACATGGCGAGCCAGGCCACCCCGGCGATGATCGCGATTGCGGCGACCACGCCGACGATCAGTCCGACGCGCGGCCCGGAGGCGGCGGGGGCGGGCTGCCGCTGCGGAGCGCCCTCGTCGACGAAGGCGCGGAACATCTGGGTGCTGCCCGCGGGGTCCGGCTGGTGCGCGGGGCCGTGAGGGTTGTTCGTCATGGGGCGGACCCTAGCGAACCACCGGCCGGGCCCCAACCCCCGGGGCGGTCCGGGGCCCGCCCGCCGCCGGGCCGGCGCGGGCCGGCCGCACCCGGGTACCTCGTCCGTTTCCGGGGACGGCAGCCGCTCTCCGCCGGAACGCCGGCGGCAGCACACGGCAGCGCACGGCCCCGGCGGCAGTCTTTCCGCTTCCTTTACCCGGATCACCCGTTATGAACTTGCCTTCAGCAACCAACAGAACTTACCGTTGCCCTGAGCAACTACCTGGGAGGGACGCGTGGCGGAGCTGAGCCACTTCGAGGAGCTGGCCCGCCGGCTCGGCGGCGTCGAGGCGGTGAAGCGCAGCCTCTCCCGCGCACTCCCGCCCGACTGCCAGCCCGCCTCGACCACCGTGCTCGCGCTGCTCCACCACCACGGGGAGATGCGCATGAGCCGCCTCGCCGAACTGCTCGACATCGACATGTCGGTGACCAGCCGGCATGTCGCCCATGCCGTCGACCGCGGCTGGATCGAGCGCACGCCCGACCCCCTCGACAAGCGGTCCCGGCTGCTCAGCCTGAGTCCCCGCGGCCGCGAACTGCTCCGCGGGGCGTCCGCCCGCAGCGCCGCGACCCTCGCCGAGGCCCTGGCGGACTGGTCCGACGAGGACGTCGAGCGCCTGAACGAACTGCTGGCCCGGCTGCGGGCCGACTTCGGCACCACCTGCCGGGCCCGTGGTGAACGGCACCAGCACGCCCCGGGGCCCGGCACGGCGGACGCCCCGGCTCTCCCCACCACCCCTCGTCACCGTGATCCCCGAAACCCCCGTGAGGAAAAGGAAGCGTATGGCCACCACCCCGCCCGCCGGTGTGCGGAGGGACGCCCTCACCGGCTCGTCCGCCGGAGACACCCCGCCCATGACGCACCGGCAGATCATGGAGGCGCTCTCCGGGCTGATGCTCGGCATGTTCGTCGCGGTGCTCTCGTCGACGATCGTCTCCAACGCCCTGCCGGAGATCATCTCCGACCTCGGGGGCGGGCAGAGCGCGTACACCTGGGTGGTCACCGCGTCGCTGCTCACCATGACGGCGAGCACCCCGCTCTGGGGCAAGCTCGCCGACCTGGCGAGCAAGAAGACCCTGATCCAGCTGTCCCTGGTCGTCTTCGTGCTGGCCTCGGCCGGCGCGGGCCTCGCGCAGAACACCGGCACCCTGATCGCCTTCCGGGCGGTCCAGGGCCTGGGCATGGGCGGCATGGCCGCGCTGACGCAGATCGTGATCGCCGCGATGATCTCGCCCCGCGAGCGCGGCCGGTACAGCGGCTACCTCGGGGCCACGTTCGCCGTCGCCACCGTCGGCGGCCCGCTGATCGGCGGTGTCATCACCGACACCTCGTGGCTCGGCTGGCGCTGGTGCTTCTACGTCGGTGTGCCGTTCGCCGTGGCCGCGCTGATCGTCCTGCAGAAGACCCTGCGGCTGCCGGTCGTCAAGCGGGACGTGAAGGTCGACTGGGCGGGCGCCTCGCTCATCGCCTCGGCCGTGTCGCTGCTGCTGATCTGGGTGACCCTCGCCGGTGACACGTACGCCTGGGCCTCCTGGCAGACCGCCGTCATGGTGGGCGGCTCGATCGTGCTCGGGCTGGCCTTCGTCCTCGTCGAGTCGCGGGCGAGCGAACCGATCATCCCGCTGCGCCTCTTCCGCAACCGGACCATCACCCTGACCTCGCTCGCCAGCCTCTTCGTCGGTGTGGCGATGTTCGGCGCCACCGTCTTCCTCAGCCAGTACTTCCAGCTCGCCCGGGGCGAGTCGCCGACCATGTCGGGCGTGCTGACGATCCCGATGATCGCGGGCCTGTTCCTCTCCTCGACCGTCTCCGGTGTGCTCATCACCCGGACCGGAAGCTGGAAGCGCTGGCTGGTGACGGGTGCCGTCCTGCTCACCGCGGGCCTCGGCCTCCTCGGCACCATGCGCCACGACACCGCCTACTGGCAGCTCGCCGTCTCCATGGCCCTGGTCGGGCTCGGGATCGGCATGATGATGCAGAACCTCGTTCTGGCCGCGCAGAACCAGGTGGAGCCGGGCGACCTCGGCGCGGCCAGCTCCGTCGTCGCCTTCTTCCGCTCCCTCGGCGGCGCCATCGGCGTCTCGGCGCTCGGCGCGGTCCTCGGCCACCGCGTCGCCGGCTACGTCCGCGAGGGCCTGGCGGGGATCGGCGTCCGGCAGTCCGGCGACGGCGGCATCCCCGACCTGGACACGCTCCCGGCGCCGGTGCGCGCGGTCGTCGAGAGCGCCTACGGACACGGCGTCGCGGACATCTACCTCTACGCGGCCCCGGTCGCCCTGGTGGCGCTGGTGCTGACGCTGCTGATCAAGGAGGTTCCGCTGAGGACGACCGGCGGCCTCCAGGAGGCCGTCGCCCGGCGGACGGCGGACGTGACGGCGACGGCCGGCCCGGACACCGTGAAGACGGAGCCCCGGACCCCCGCCGGGGCCGGAACCACCGCGGACGCCGGGCCCTCGGGCCCCCTCGCCGCGGCCGGCAGCCAGCGGGCCTGCGCCGCGGCCTCCCCGCCGGACGGGAAGAACGGCTGACGGCCCCGCCGCGCATCCCCGTGCGAAGGGTCCCGGAGCGGGCGGCCCCGCGGTTCACGCGCCGCCCGCTCCGGGCTCCGTACGCCGCCGCTCCGCCCCGCCGCCCCCGCGCCGCACCGGCGGAGCCGCGGGGCCGGCGGGCCGGATGCCGAAGTCGCGGGCGGCGTTGTCGTGGCAGACCGCGCGCAGCCAGTCGTCCCCGAGGTCCAGCCGGGCCAGCGCGCGGAGGGCGTGCGCGTACGGGTAGGGGATGTTGGGGAAGTCGGTGCCGAGCAGCACGCGGTCGCCGAGCGCGGCCAGCCGGGGGAGTGCCGGGAGAGGGAAGGGGCAGATCTCCTCGGAGAAGTCCGTGAACGCCATGGTGGTGTCCAGCCGCACCCCCGGATGGCGCTCGGCGAGGTCCAGGAAGTCCGCGTACTCGGGCATGCCCATGTGGGCGACGATCAGGCGCAGCCGCGGGTGGCGGGCGAGCAGCCTGCCGACCGGCCCCGGACCGGTGAACCTCCCCGGGGCGGGCCCCGAACCGCAGTGGATCACCACGGGGACGGCGGCCTCCGCCAGCAGCCCCCACACCGGGTCGAGCAGCGGGTCGTTCGGGTCGTACGCCCCCACCTGAAGGTGTGACTTGAAGACGCGGGCACCGCCCTCGACCGCCGTCCGCACGTACTCCCCGGCCCCCGGCTCGGGAAAGAAGGTCGCCGAGTGCAGGCAGTCGGGTGTGCGGCGGGCGAAATCGGCGGACCAGGAGTTGAGCCAGGCGGCCATCCCCGGCTTGTGCGGATAGAGCAGCGAGGTGAAGGCGCGGACCCCGAAGGCCCGGAGCAGGGTCGTGCGTTCCTCCTCCGTCCGCCGGTAGGTGATCGGCCAGGGCCGCCCGGTCAGCGGCCCGGCGGCGTCGAAGTAGGCCCAGACCTTGCGCAGCACGCGCTCGGGCATGAAGTGCGTGTGGACGTCGATCAGCCCGGCCAGCCCCAGCTCCTGCCGGAACCGGGCCACCTCCCGCACCTCCGCCCCGCCGCCCTCCCCGGGCTCTCCTCGGCGGGCGCCCGCTCCCGGCCGGGCCGGCGCCCCGTCCGGCGTGCCCCGACGGCTCGGTCCTCTCGGTCCTCCCGGTCATACGACATGCTCCCCGGCTCGGCGATCACGGAGCCGCCAGTATGCGCCGCGGGCCTACCCGGCAGGCCCGGGAGGGGCACCTGATCCGGACGGCAGCCGTGGCCTCGCCGGGCCAACGCGGGGGCGGCCGTTCAGCGCGAGCGGTACGTCGGCGACCGTGGCCTCCGGGGCGGCCACGGTCGCCTCTCCGCCGTCCACTCCGGTGGCGGGTTTCCGGACGGGTCGGGTTCGTCACCGTGCCGGAGGAAGAACTGCTCGGCTCCCGCGAGGTGTAGAAGACCATCAGACTCGCCGTCTCCGTGGCCAGGATCCGGAAACCGTGCCGGGTGCCGCGCGGGATATAGACGAAGTCGCCGGGACCGGCCTCGAAGATCTGGTTACCGTTGAGCAACCGGAACACGCCGGAGGTCACGTAGAGGGCCTCGTCCTCGGCGCCGTGGGCGTGCGGCTGGTTGCCGAAACCGGGTGCGACGCCGAGCTCCATCAGGCTGAGCCGGCCACCGGTCCGTTCCCCGGTGACCTTGCCCCGGGCCGCCTCGTTCCCGCCGTTGAGCAGCTTGGGGGTTCCCTCGGCCTCGCGGACCGCGAATCCCCGCGCGGCGGTCCAGACTGGGTCACTCTTGTCCGGCACCGGCACCGGCACCGGCAGATGCAGATCCCTACCGTTCACCTTCCTCGGTTGTCGTTCACCATCGGTCCGATTCGGAGGGGCCTTCTCGGAGCAGACCCTGATCGACCGGGCACCGGACCGACCGGCCCGGTGCCCGCATCGGATGCCGTGCCGGCGACGCGCGCCCTCAGACCGGGCTGGGCAGGGCGCCGAGCGCGCGGCCGGCCCGGTGGGCGGACTCCAGGGCTCCGGCCTGCATCTGCGCGGCCTGGTCCTTGAAGGAGTCGAGGGCGGGATTGACGCCGACGAGGGTGAACTCGCGTTCGACCACGGTGAGGTCGGCGCCCCAGTGGTCGGCGATGATGCGCCGCAGGTACGGCGTGGAGTGGTCCCAGCCCTCCCGCGGCGTGCCCGGGCCGTACGCGCCGCCGCGGACGGTGGCGAGCACCACGGGCTTGCCGCCGAGGAACCGCTCTCCGGCCGCCCGCGGGTCGGCGCAGACGAGGTCGATGTACGTCTTGAAGTGCTGGGAGACGCCGTAGTTGTAGAGCGGGACGCCGAACAGGACCGCGTCGGCGGCGATCAGTTCGTCGACGAGCGCCGCTGCCAGAGCGACGGCCTCCCGCTGTTCGGCGGTGCGGTCGGGCTCCGGCGTCATGCCGCCGGTCACGGCCGCCGCCCAGGCGGTGGCCGGCAGGGTCTCGACGC
The DNA here is from genome assembly GCF_020982505.1 of Streptomyces sp. MNU89. Lineage (NCBI taxonomy): Bacteria > Bacillati > Actinomycetota > Actinomycetes > Kitasatosporales > Streptomycetaceae > Streptomyces > Streptomyces sp. MNU89. The sequence continues at coordinate 3,595,406 of NZ_JAJKLL010000001.1, forward strand.
CGATGTGGCGGCTCGCGACCGTGTCCCCGGGGCGGGCGGCGAGCCACTCCTCCTCGATGATGTCCGCGATCTCGCGGCTCGCGGAGTCATGCGTGCGGATGCTGGCGTCCAGCCGGAACAGGGTCACGGCTCCTCCTCGGATTGATTGATTCAAGCTTGAAGTCACCATAGCACCTCAACTTCAAGCTTGAACTGAACCCGGAGGTTGTTACTTCACCCGTGAAGCGAACGGTTACGCTGAGCGGCATGCAGGACGAACCACGGTGGCTGTCCAACTGGGAGCGCGAGGCCTGGCTGGCCCTGGCTGGCCTCATGCTGAAGCTCCCCGGCGCCCTGGACGCCCAGCTCCTGCGCGACAGCGACCTCACGCTCTTCGACTATCTGGTGCTCAGCTCCCTGTCGATGACACCCGGGCGGACCATGCGGCTCAGCGACCTGGCCCACCACACCAGCAGCTCACTGTCCCGGCTGTCGAACGTCGTCAAGCGGCTGGAACGGCGCGGCCTGCTGCGCAGGGAGCCCGATCCGGACAACTCCCGCTACACCGTCGCGGTGCTGACCGACGCCGGCCTGCAGCGCGTGGTCGAGGCGGCTCCGGGGCACGTCGCGGCAGTGCGCCGTTACGTCATCGACGGACTGACCAAGGAACAGGTCGAGGTACTGCGCGAGGTGGCCTGCCACGTGACCCGGCAGGTCGACGGAGAACCGGAGAAGGCGCCGGAGACGCCATCGTGACGTGAGGGGCCGGCCCTTCGGCTCACCGGCGGCACCGCGAGGACAAGCCCGCTCCGCCCCTGCTCATGCGCGGGGATTCCGCCCCACCCGTGGCATCCGGCAACGAGGGCCGATCCCGACGGCTGTCGCTTCACTGCCGTACGGCACGCGAAAGCCCCCCGGATGATCTCCGAGGGGCTTCTGAGCTGTGCGCGCTCGGCAGGATTCGAACCTGCAACCTTCTGATCCGTAGTCAGATGCTCTATCCGTTAAGCTACGAGCGCTTGCTTTTCCGGCGTTTCCGGCCGGTCGGCGTTGCGGGAACAACATTACATGACCCGTCGCGTGAGGCGAAATCCATTGTCCGAACCTCGCCCGACCTGCGGAAACGGCCGTTCGGGGCCCTCTTGCGGACCAGCCGGGACGACGGAAGCCCCGGCCGTCGGCCGGGGCTTCGATGATCCTGGGGATCGAGCGGAGGCTCCGGGATTTGAACCCGGGATGGGGGGTTACCCCAAACCGCATTAGCAGTGCGGCGCCATAGACCAGACTAGGCGAAGCCTCCACAACCGCCCGCGTGAGCGCGAGTGGCGTGTGCAGATGATGGCACAGCCTCATGGGCTGTCACCAATCGGACCCCACGGTACTCGGCGCGCGGGCCTCAGGGCAAAGCCCTTACCGGTCCGCACCGGCTCCCCGGAGCACGGGACACCGCGGAGACGGCCGCTCGCCCGCGTCTCCCACCCCCGCTTCGGGCCGCGCTGTTTCCGGCCGGGGCCGCCGTCCCCCGCTCCGCGCACCGGTGTCCGTGCCCCCGGCGCCCCGGAGCGCCCGGCACCCAAACCTCGCACCCGCCGAGAGCACCCGCTCACACGTGCGTGCGCCCGCGGGTGGATCCGCTCGTACGTACGGACGCGGCCGGATTGCGCAACGCAACGGCGCGCCCAGCGTTAGGAGAGACGAGGCCGGTGGGTTCTGCCGGACCCGTCCGCCCCGGCGGGGACGGCGCGAGAGGCACCGTCCCTTCCCCCTCGCCGTCCACCGCACCCCAGGAGACCCCATGCCGCTCCGCCGTCTCGCCGCCGGCGCGCTCTGCGCGCTCGCGCTCCTCACCGCCGCCCCGCCGCCAGTGCCGGCGCGCCCCGTCCCCGCCGTCTTCCCCGGCCGCACCGGTGGACGGGTACCGCGTGCCCCCGGCAGGGGAGGACCGGCTGACCATCCTCGTCCGCGACGGCGGCGGCGACCGCATCCTGGAGGGCGCGTACTCGCTCGACTGCCACCCGCCGGGGGGCACCCATCCCCGGGCACGGGCCGCGTGCAAGCGGCTGGACGAACTCACCCGGTACGGCAGGAGCCCCTTCGCGCCCGTCCCGCCGCGCTCCGACTGCACCATGATCTACGGCGGTCCGGCCACCGCCCGGATCACCGGCTCCTGGGCCGGACGTCCGGTGAACGCCCGCTACAACCGCGTCAACGGCTGCGAGATCGCCCGCTGGAACCGCCTCCGCCCCGTCCTTCCCGACGTGGGCCACTGACCGGGCCGGCCGGGCTGCCTGCGTCCGGGACCCGTCAACCCCGGGAACAACCGGGGACACGGAACCGGAAGCACCGGAAGGGGAGCGCGGGCGGCTCCGCACGGGCCGCCCGCGCGCCCCGCCCCACCTCGCCCGGCACCGTCGGCGGCCTCCGCGGAACCGGCCGGGCACGATCGCACGTCATATGTCCGGTCTACGCGGACCTGGGCCGACCAGCACAAGGTCATCTTCTCCCCTCGCCTCATCCACCGCCGACCGCCGGGCGGCTGCCCGTAGACTCCCTCTAGTGACAGACCGCGGGACGCGCGCCACGATGTCCGGGGCTGTCGGCAATACGCGGTAACAGGAAGGAAGCGCCGACGTGAGCAGCAGGCCATCCCGAGGCGCTGCTCGCCTCGCCGCCATACTCGACGCACTGCCCGACGCCCTGTTGCTGGTCAACTGCAACGGCACCGTCGTCAACGCCAACACCATCGCCCTGGAGACCTTCGAGTCGCCCGGTACCGCGCTCGTCGGCCGCGGCCTGCTCGACCTGCTGCCGTCCTTCGACTCCAAGCGCATCCCCGGTTCGATGCGGCGCCCCGACGAGGACGACGAGGGCCGCACCAAGCCGACGCGGATGCTGGCCCGGCGCACCGACGGCAGCGAGTTCCCGGTCGAGGTGACCAGCGCGAACCTGGAGGACGGCCGCACGCCGTACGAGTCCGCGTTCGAAGCGGCCTACGCCGACCACCACCACTACACCGGTGACGAACTGCTGATGCTCGTCGTCCGGGACCTCACCGGCACCCTCGACACCGAAGCCGAACTGGCCCGCCAGCAGCGCCAGACCGAGATGATCCTGCGCGCGGCGGCCGAGGGCGTCATCGGCGTGGACGGGGAGGGCCGGGTCGTCCTGGTCAACCCCGCCGCCGCGCAGATCCTCGGCTACCGCGCGAGCGACCTCGGCGGCAAGGAACTGCATCCGCTGATCCACCACTCGCGCGCCGACGGCTCCCCGCTGCCCTTCGAGGAGACACCGCTCGCGGGCACGCTCAAGTCCGGGCTGAAGCACCGGATGCGCGGCCAGGTGCTGTGGGCGAAGGACGGGCGGCCGGTGCCCGTGGACCTCACCACCGCGCCGGTGCGGGACGGCGACCAGCTCGTGGGCGCCGTCCTGGCGTTCACCGACCGGCGGCAGTACGACGCCCTGGCCGCCCGGCACGCCCAGCTGCTGGCCGTCCTGGACCAGTCGCTGCGCGGGCCGCTGGACCAGCTCAGCGGTGAGCTCGGCGGGCTCGCCGCCGACCCGGGCGGACAGCTCTGGCCCGAGGCCAACCAGATCCTGCACCACCTGGCCGCCGGGTACTCCCGGATGACCACCCTCGTCGACAACGTCCTCGCCTACCAGCGGCTCGACACCGGCAAGGCGAAGCTGCGGCGGGAACCCGTCTCGATGGACGCGGTCGTCGCGGCCGGTGTCGAGGGCGCGGTCGAGCTGATCGGCCCGGGGCGCGCGCAGTTCGCGGTGCACGCCCCCGCGATCGAGGCGGAGGTCGACGGCGAGCGGCTGGCCACGGCCCTGGCGCATCTGATCGCGGATGTGGCGGGCGTCGACTCCACGGGCAACACCATGGCCGGAGGCGGCTCCGGTGACTCCACGATCGTCGTGGCCGCCGCCCAGCGCGGAGAAGTCGTACGGATCGAGGTCCGCGGCCCGTACACGGCGGGCGACCCCGTGCACGGGCCGATCGTGCGCGGCATCGTGCAGCGGCACGGCGGTGTGCTGCAGACCCACGAGGTGCCCGGTGTGGACGGCAGCGCGTACGTGCTCGAAGTGCCGCTCACCGCCGACGCCGGTTCCGCCGTCCGGCCGCAGGGCGACGCGGACCGCGACCGGGAGGGAGAGACGGCGGCCACGGTCATGCCGGTGCCGACGGCCCCCGCGCGCGGCACACCGGACGCACCCGGGGCCCCCGGCATGCCGAACGCGCGGGCGAGCGCTCCGGCTCCCGAAGCCGATGGCAACCCGGTCACGGACGCCACGGCAACGGCACCGGCCGGCGGTGGGCCAGCGGAGAGCGGTCCGGGCGACGGCGCCGGCACCGCACCCGGCGTTCCGGGACCGGCCCGCCCCCGTCGCGGCCCGCGCCGGGAGATCGGTGCGGGCCCGCAGACACCCGCGCGCGCGACGGCGCCCGCGCAGGCCGCCGCGCACCCCGGCACAGGCCCCTCGGCGCCCCCGCCGGCCGGCGTGCCATGCCGGCCCTGCCCCGGCCGCGGGCGACGCCGCCGGGCAGCAGGGCGGAACGGACGCGGCCGAACTGCGCCCGGTCGGCAACGGCCTCCCCTCCCCCGGCGGACCGGCCGCTCCGGCCGGTCCCGTGACACCGGGGCACCCCGCGACACCACCGCCGTCCGGTGACGCGGCGGACCCGGCCGCTGCCCGGCCCACCGGCCGGCGCCGCGGCCGTCCCAGCCCCGCCGAGGAGCAGCCCGGCGCGGGCGGTGTTCCCGCGGCCCCGCAGGCGGAGCCCGCCGCCCCGCAGGGCCGGCGGGCCCGCCACGGCGGGCCACCTGCCGCCGCACCGGGCGGCGCCGGACCCGCCGGACCGCAACAGGGGCGGCCGGCCCTGCCCGCGGCCGCACCGGCACCCGCGGCCGCTCAGCCCTATCCGCGGCCCGGCGGTGAGCACCCGAGCGCTCCGCCCCACCGGGCCGCGGTGGCGACGGCGCCTGCCGAGTGGCCGGTGCCGCGGGAGGACGTGAGCGGCGAGGACGACTACGCGTCCGCGACGCCCCAGGCCCCGTCCGCGGAGAACGCTCCGCGGCAGAACCCGGCGGGCCGTCGCGCCCGCCGGGTCCCCGGGCCGGCCGCCGAACCGGGCACCGGGGAACCCGTGGCCGGTGCCGGTACGGGCTGGGGCGCGCAGGCCACGCCCGGCCCGGCCGCGCTGCCGCGCCCGGCACAACCCCAGGACGCGCCGGTCGCCGCCGGAGGGCCGCAGCCCGGCGGCGGAACCGGCGCCCCCGCGGCGCAGAGCGGCGCCCTCCCACAACAGAGCGCCGGTGCCCCCACGGGCCGGCGCGCCCGCCGCGCCTCGCCCCGGGCGACCGGCCGATCCCCGAGCAGCCCCAGCCGCAGGCCCAGCCCCCGTCGCAGCCGCAGCAGCCGGTGTCCGGGCGGGTACAGCCCGGGCCCCAGGGGCAGCCGGGACCCGCCCAACCCCCGCCGCACGACAGGCGTTCGCACTGCCGCCCGCCGAGGCGGACCGGCAGCCGCCGCCCCCGCCCTCGGGCGCCCCGGCCGTCGCCGTCCCGGTGCCACCGGGTCCCGCGGGCTCCCCGCCCGCCCGGCCCCGGTGGCGGTGCGGGCGGCCCGCAGCCGTACGCACAGGAGAGCGCCGGCGGGCAGCCGTACGCCCAGGGCACACCCGCCGCCGGTCCCGGGCAGCAGCCGCGGCAACCACAGCCGTCACGGCCCCAGCCCGCACAGCCGTACGAGCAGGAGGCGCACGGGCAGCTCCCTCCCGGGGCGGACCGGGACCACACCCTCCGCAGCCGCACCGCTTCCCACCGGACGCCGCCGCGCCCGCCCCGCGCCCGACGCCGGACAGCCCGTGCCCGGCGGCACACCCCGGCTCCGCAGCCGGCCGCCGCCTCCACCGGGCAGCAGCCGCAGCCCGGTTGGGGCACCGACGGCCGGGGCGGCCACCCGGCCGCGACGCCGGCCCCGGCATCTGCCGCACCGGCACCCGCCCAGGCACCGGCGCACCCCGGCGGCTGGGGTACGGACGGACGCGGAACCGCCGCGGCCGCCGCGCCCGCAGGGGACAGCAGCAGACCGGTGCGCATCCGTACCCGCCGCAGCCCGCCCCGGAGGGCGCCACCCCGCCGCCCGGCGGCCCGCCACCACAAGCCGCCGTGCCCAGCCACCTCAGCCGACGGCGGAGGGGTCCGCACAGCCCGCTCAGCCTCGGCCCGCTCAGCCCACACAGCCCGCTCCGGCGGGGCAGGCGGTGCCGGAACCGGCACCCCGGCAGCAGACACCGGCGCCTCACCGGACGCCGCCACCGCCGCAGACACCGCGGCAGCAGGCCGTACCTCTCCGGCAGCTGCAGCAGCCCGCGCAGTCACAGCAGACACGGCCGCCGGTCACCACCGCCCAGGAGGCGGACACCACGCAGGGGCGCTCCATCAGCGTGCGCACCCTCGGCCAGGGTGTGCCGTTCGTCCAGCAGATCGCCGAGCGCAGCCGGGCACAGCAGCAGCCGCAGACCTCTCCCCAGCAGCCGTCCCCGCAGGCCGTCCCCCAGCCCGGCGGCCGGCGCCGCAAGCTGGCGGCCCCGCCGGAGACGGAGCCCACCGCGGGGACGCCCGCCGCCGCGCCCCCACCCGGGCGCCCCCGGCAGCAGACCGCCCCGCAGCCGAACCCGCAGCAGCCGCCCCGGCTGCTGGACTCGCAGGGTGACGGCCGCGCCTACGCGATAGGCGCTCCCCAGGAGGGTTCGGAGGGCCCGGAGCCGCTGGACGGCCCGAACGGCGCGGTCGACGTCACCGACGCGCAGACCGGTCCGCCGCTCGACGACGAGCTGCCGCCGGAGCCGCTGGACAATCCGCGCCGGCTGCTCGTCTGGCCGGTTCCCGACGTGGGCACCCAGCAGGCGCTGAGCGACCGCGGCTACCGCCCGGTGATCGTCAACTCCCGCGAGGAGGTGGACGCGCAGATCGCCGCCTACCCCGCGGCGCTCTTCGTCGACCCGCTGACCGGGCCGATCACCCGGACCGCGCTGCAGTCGCTGCGGGCCGCCGCGGTGGCCGCCGAGGTGCCCGTGCTGGTGACGGCCGGTCTCGGCCAGGCCACGCGGGAGGCCGCGTACGGAGCCGACCCGGCGGTGCTGCTGAAGGCCCTCGCGCCGCGGGACAGCGAACAGCACCCGCCGCGTGTCCTGCTGATCGAGGAGCGCGACGCGATCGCGGGCGCCCTGACGGCGACACTGGAGCGGCGCGGCATGCAGGTGGCGCGCGCCGTCTCGGACGCCGACGCGGTGACACCGGCGGCGCAGATGCGGCCGAATCTGGTGGTGATGGACTTGACGCAGGTGCGCCGCCGCCGGGCCGGCATCGTGGACTGGCTGCGCGCGAACGGGCTGCTGAGCCGCACCCCGCTGGTCGTCTACACCTCGGCCGGTATCGACCCGGCGGATCTGCAGCTGCTGAGCACGGGCGAGACGGTGCTCTTCCTGGCCGAGCGGTCGACGAGCCCCGAGGTGCAGGACCGCATCGTCGATCTGCTCGCGAAGATCGGCGCCAACTGACCGGCCGGACCCCGGTTCCCGCTCGGTGCGGGCCGTCCGGCTCGGCGGCCGCGCCGTTGCCGTTCCCGTGTTCCCGTGTTCCCGTGGCCGGCTCCCCGACCGGCGCCCGCCCGCGGGCCCGGCGCCCTGGCCGGATCCTGCGACGGCCCTGAGACGACAGGCCGCCGCCACCCCGCCCGTGGGCGGAGCGGCGGCGGCCGTTTCGCGGTCCGGCGCCGGGGCCGGCGGGCGTCCGGCAACCGGACCCCGGTCACACCTCGCTGACGTCCAGCTGTCCCTCCGCGTACTGCTTGCGCAGCACCTTCTTGTCGAACTTGCCGACGCTGGTCTTCGGCACCGACTCGATCAGCGACCAGCGCTCCGGCAGCTGCCAGCGGGCGATCCGCTCACCGAGGAAGGTCTTGAGCGCCTCCAGGTCGGCGGTCGCCCCCTCCTTGAGCACGACCGTCGCCAGCGGGCGCTCGCCCCACTTCTCGTCCGGTACGGCGACGACCGCCGCCTCCGCGACCTCCGGGTGTCCCATCAGGGCGTTCTCCAGCTCGACGGAGGAGATCCACTCGCCACCGGACTTGATGACGTCCTTGGCGCGGTCCGTGAGGGTGAGGTAGCCGTCCGGGCTGATGGTGCCGACGTCACCGGTGCGCAGCCAGCCGTCAGGGCTGAACTTGTCCTCCGGGCGGAAGGGTTCGCCGTCCCCGCCGCCGTAGTACGCGCCCGCGATCCACGGTCCGCGCACCTCCAGCTCACCGGCGCTCTGTCCGTCCCACGGCAGGAAGTCACCGCCGGGCCCGGCCAGCCGTGCCTCGACGGAGGCGGGGAAGCGGCCCTGCGTGATGCGGTATGCCCAGGCCGCCTCCTCGTCCGCCCCGGCCGGCGGGTGCGCGATGCTGCCGAGCGGCGAGGTCTCCGTCATGCCCCAGGCGTGCACGACGGTGATGCCGTGCCGCTCCTCGAAGTCCCGCATCAGGGAGGGCGGGCAGGCGGAGCCGCCGATGACGACGTTGCGCAGCGAGGAGACGTCGCGCGGCTTGGCGTCCAGTTCGGCCAGCAGGCCCTGCCAGATGGTGGGGACGGCGGCGGCGAGCGTCGGCCGCTCGCTCTCGATCATCTCGGCGAGCGGTGCGGGCTGCAGGAAGCGGTCGGGCATCAGCAGCGAGGTGCCGGCCATGAAGGCGGCGTGCGGCAGACCCCAGGCGTTGACGTGGAACATCGGCACCACGGGCAGCACGGTGTCGGCACCGGTGGCGCCGAAGGACTCGCCGCTGTTCGACTGCATCGAGTGCAGGTAGATCGACCGGTGGCTGTAGGCGACGCCCTTGGGGTCACCGGTGGTGCCGGAGGTGTAGCAGAGGGCGGCGGCCTCGCGCTCGTCGATCTCCGGCCAGGCGTAGTCGGACGGGCGGCCGGCGATGAGCTCCTCGTAGTCGTGCACGCGGGGCCGGCAGCCGTCCAGGACGGAGCGGTCGCCCGGCCCGTTGACGACGACGTGCTCGACGGTACTGAGAGCGGGGAGCAGCGGGGCGAGCAGCGGCAGCAGCGAGCCGTCGACGATAATGACGCGGTCGGCGGCGTGGTTCACGATGAAGGCGAGCTGGTCGGCCGGCAGCCGGAGGTTCAGGGTGTGGAGCACCGCGCCCATGGAGGGGATCGCGAGATACGCCTCCAGATGGACGGCGTTGTTCCACATCAGCGTGGCGACACGCTGGTCACCGTGTACGCCGAGTTCGTCACGGAGCGCGTGAGCCAGCTGCCCGGCGCGCTCCCCCACCTCGGCGAAGGTCCGGCGCTGCGGGGCGCCCTCACCGGTCCAGGTGATGACCTGCGAGGTGGCGTGGATCGTCGAGCCGTGCCGCAGAATGCGGCTCACGGTCAGGGGTACGTCCTGCATTGTGCTCAGCACCGTCGGCCTCCCGGGGCAGCGGTTACGCAGCGGTAATGTGCCGCTGATTCTGCGGCCATACCACTCGGTATGTCACTACCCCTGAGGTAACGCTTCTGCAATCCGGCCGCTCCGCGGTCCCCCGCCGGGGGGCGCGGCCGCGGGTCAGTCGCGCACGGGCCGCAGCTCCGGGTCCTCCCGCAGCTTGGCCAGCGCCCGGGAGACCGCGCTCTTGACGGTGCCGACGGAGACTCCGAGCACCTCGGCGGTCCGCGCCTCGCTCAGGTCCTCGTAGTACCTGAGGACGACCATGGCCCGCTGGCGGTCGGGCAGCCGCATCACGGCACGCCACATCGCGTCGCGCAGCACCTGCTGCTCGGCGGGGTCCGGCCCGGGGGCGGCCTCGCGCTCGGGGAGCTCGGCGCAGGCGAACTCGTCGATCCGGCGCTTGCGCCACTGGGAGGTGCGGGTGTTGATCAGGGCGCGCCGGACATAGCCGTCCAGCGCCCGGTGGTCCTGTATCCGCTCCCACGCGACATACGTCTTGGTCAGCGCGGTCTGCAGCAGGTCCTCGGCGTCGCACGGGTCCGGTGTCAGCGAGCGGGCGGTGCGCAGCAGCACCGGCCCGCGGGCCCGTACATAGGACGTGAAGTGGGTCGCGGTCGCACTGGTGCGGACTGGCGTGGTCATGGCTCAACGCTAGGAGCGGGCTCACCGCGGCGGATCGCCCGCAGGTGCCGAAGCCGCGTCCGCCTCAGGTTGTAGGGGTGTACTCAGGTGCACCCCCTCCGGGTGGAGAGGTGTCGTTCCCCGGGATCGGGACGGCCTGGGGCGAGGACCGCGGTCCGGGCCGGCCGTCTCCGGTACGGCGGGACGCCGCGGGGACGGAGAAGGGCGGTGGCCGGCTCAGCCGATGACCGCGACCGGGGCGTCCACCGCGTTGCGGTCGATCTGCATCGGCACCCCGCCGTGGCGCTCGGTGACGTCGCCCGCGTACTGGTGGATCCTGCGGTGCGGCTGCCAGGCATCCCGGTCCAGGACCGGTTCGTCGTCGACCGCCGGTTCGACACCCCAGCGAGCGAACCACATCACCTCGGGGAGATCCCGTACACCCTCCCGGCGCGCACGCTCCATGTGCGCCACGCCGGCTCCCGCGCTGCTGTAGAAGCCGGGGAGGTACCCGCGCCGGCGGACCTCGCGGCTCCAGGCCCGGACGAAGCGCAGGGTGGTGTCGGCGCACCGGGTGTCGTCGTGGTCGTACGCCTCCATGTCGAGGTAGAGGGGGCTGCGTTCGGCCATGCCGAGCGCGGCAGCGCGGCGCACGGCGTCACGGCCCTCCGCCGAGCCCTCGCTCCAGGGATCGTCGCCGATGGGGGTGTGCTTCTTGTTGTCGCTGTGAACGCAGGGGGACTGGGACCCGACGTAGAGCGGCAGCAGCCGCCAGCCCGCGCGGTGCACGGCGAGCGTCCAGCGGCGGTTGAGGTTCGGTTGCCGCTTGCAGGCCCGCCCTCTGCCGCCGAAGTAGACGCCCACGGCCCGGTAGTGGGACTTGCGCCAGGCGTTCATGGCGCCCAGGGACGGCGTACGGCAGGTGTCGAACCCGTACCCCCGGAAGATCTCCGCGCCCTGCTCGCGCGGATCGCCGGATCCGGCATCCGGCCCGCCGCCGGAGCTGCCGGAACCACCGGCCGGAACCGCACCGGTACCGGCGGGGCTCGCCGCGGACGGCGCGGCGGCGGTGGGCGCGGAGAGCAGTCCCCCGATGAACGAGGCCAGGGCGGTCAGCATGGCCACGAGGTATTGGATGATCTTCTTTCGTCGTTCCATACGGGGAAGTGAAAAGGTTCCGGAGCCACGGCGGCGGGCGGACACGCGACGGAGACCATGGAGATCATCCGTCTGCACCAAGGACGTCCCGGAACCCACCGAGCACCGCGCCCCCACTCCCACCAGGGCGGACACCCCACCACCCCCGGCCCGCCCTGCGCGAACTTGCCGCACCGGCCCGGCTGTGGCAGGAGGGCCACCCAGAGATCCCGGCCGCGTCGCCGGCAGGACTCGGTGCACGTATCGATCGGCGATTACGGAAACGGAAGCCACCCGAACGGGACGGCCCGCCTGCGCCTGGGGCACACGGCCGACCGCCGAGCCGGCAGCCGGCAGCCGGCGCACACAGGAACGGCCCGTGACCGGCTGAGCGGGCCACGGGCCGTCTTACGCGCGGAGGGTGTGGGATTTGAACCCACGGTGGTGTCGCCACCACGACGGTTTTCAAGACCATCCTTCCGCACAGGGAGATACAGCTCTGACCTGCCCTTTTTCCCTCGCGGACCACGCGTTCGGTTCGTATTGGCCGGAGGTTGGCCACTCCTCCTTCTTGTTGCGCAGAAAGTGGTGCGGGGCGGGAGCGACGTCGGGCGAGCGGCACCAGAGCAGCGCCGGCTGTTGTCCGATGGGTCTTTGATGGTCGTCGTTGGTCACCCTGGGCCACCCTTCGACGGCCCACAGACGGCCCAGCTTTCAACCGCCCGCAGAGGGGCACGATTCAAGCGACGCCGACAGCCGACCAGGGCTGCTGTGCGCCGTCGTCGTCCAGGGTCGTTGATGTCAGCGGTCAACGGAACAGCTCAGGCACCGGGCAAAGCCTCCAGCGGCTCCTCCGACCGGTCGGCCCAACGCCACCAAACGTGCCGACCGGTACACCTCAGTAGTGTCCGGCAGGCACGCCGGCCATCGTCCTCCCGCTTGACGAGGACGAAGCCGCCGGACGTCATGTGCTGGCTGCACTTGGGACAGGCCGGGGTGTCGTCGGTCATGCGGCGCACCCGGCGGAGCGACCGCTTCGCCCTGAAGCAACTTGGGCGGGGACGCAGCCTTGGGCTGGTGTGATCCTCACTTGCGTTGATGGTCCGCAGGTGTGCGCTGGTGTGGTGGCATTGTCACGCAGTTAGACACTCACCCGACGTAAGGGCCAGGCTCATGCACAACGTTTCTACGGCTTCCCTGCCGCTGGGTGCGCACCGCATAGTGCAGGAGTGAAACTGGCGATCACCATCCTTACTGCGGCCAGCGGCGTACTCCCGGCGCTTGGCGTCTGGCTACTCTGGCGGCGAGTTGACAGCCGACGAGATCGCCTCAGACGGAAGCTCCGAAGGTACGAACAGATCATGGGAGACGCTGGGCTTTCAGATGAGGAACGTAGGATCAGGCTGGAACGAGAGGTGCCCAGCGAGAGCACCTGGGGTGACCTCCTGCACATTCGAGAGCGCATCGAGCTCGTAAGCCTCGAACAGGCACCAGAGATCACAGCTCCTGCCGTGCTTGCCTCCGTCGGCCTGCTATGCGCAACCGTCGCGGGCCTGCTGTCTACGTGGTTTGACTGACGATCCTGACGACGATTCGTAGGAACCTGGCAGGTTCCCGTGGTCTCTGCCCGACTACATCGGTATACGGCTCCGGAGTGCGCGTGAGCTAGGGGCATAGCGGCTGCTCAACGGCCTGCAGCGGGTTGGATGAGGCCGCCGAAGTCCACAAATAGGCCGCGAGCCGCCTGGGCACCTACTCCAGCAGGATTTCCTCCGGTCGGCGATTGGTGACTGCTGTCTCGCGGACACGCAGTATGTGCTCGATGCAGGCTTCGAGGTCTCCACCGTGATCGTCCCGGGCCATGCTCCTGAGCTCCCGCGCCAGATCCAGCCCGTTGACCAGAACGATCGGGTATTGGTCCTCGATCATCTCGGTCTGCGCCGGCATGGAGTAGGCCCCGGTCGTCACGTAGACGCCGATCCAGCCGCGGCGGAGCCGAGCCACGACACGAGCAATCTGGTCGGCGGAGACGACATGATCGAGTCGGACGCACTTTGCCTGACCTAGGACAACCAGGCTGGTGCCTGCCAGTCCGCTGCCGATGTCAAGCCTTCCGACGAAGTCAGCCCCTCCGTCGCCGGACCGCTGGGTCAGCCACCCTTCGAGGTAACTGTTCCCAGCACCCCGCAGAACGCGCGCGGCGACCGCGGAGGCCACAGCCTCGAAGTCGTGCTTGCGCCCGTCGAAGTACTTGTAGATCAGCTCCAGGTCCTTAGCCTTGGCCGTGCCCGGCTTCGGTCGTTGGTCAGGCACCTTGGTCACCTTGGCCCGTGCAACCCGCCGACGGAGTCGCGGAAGCTCCGAGCCGCCGTTTCTGACCCACTCTCGCCACGCTCGCGGTGCAAGTTCGAGCGTATCCGCATCTCTCAGGGTTTTGTTCCTACGAGAGTCGATCCACTCCCAAGCGACCTTGTCGTTCTCGTCGGTGAGGTCGAGAAGGGCGACGTCGTACACGTAGTTGGTGAACGTAGTGTGGTCGCTCCCGCCCCACTGCACCAGTCGCTCAGCCCGCTCAATAATGCCCAGCCCGCAGAACTCGACGTGTCCCTTGACCTTCCCGCTGCGGGACACCGCCCTGAACAGCAGCAGCGGGGCGGCGCCAGCCCGTTCCTCAGGCGTGCGTCCCTGATGCCCTGCGAACGTGTCAAGCAGGGCGGCGTTTCCGACGGTCTTCCCCGGATCGACCGTGGTGGTGGCTTTGTGATCGCCGAAGTAGCGGACGTGCCCGTTGTCCATGTCGAACACGTCGTGCCAGGGCGTCTGCTCAGTACCAGCCTTCCAAGGGCTTGACCGCACGAGGATCACGGGCCTCCTCTCCCCGCTCGGAGTGCGCACCTTCGCCACACCGTTGATGCCAGCCTCCAGCAAGGCCCGCGGGAGACCCGGCGAGTGAGTCACGTGATGGAAGTTGGGAAATCCATCCAGGACTACTGGCTGGGGGTCCTTTCCAGAGGCATAACGATATACCTGTCCCACTCTCAGTTGACGACTCACGTATCCCCCGATGTGCCCGTGTTCGCGATAACAGTTCTTAATTCGCCTCGCCCGAGGAATTCATGGGCAAGCTCGCCGGGTTGGATAGTACGCTAGGTGACCCCGGCCTCTGCGATCACTTTCAAGCAATCGATCCAATGAACGAACCGCGGAATTCCAGAAACTTTTTGCCGGGCATGAGCGTGGACGTTAGTCATGCCGGGACGAAAGAATCGGCGCATTTTTCGATATGTTTCATCACTTTTGTGTGCGCAGTAGTTTCGAACCGCTCGAATCTCGACGATCGGGTTTGATGTCGACTGATTGTACGGCAGGGACAGAACGTGGGATGTTACGGCGGCGTGAAGTGGGTGGACTGCAGCTAGGTCTAGAGCTTGGCAGACGTCGAGCAGCATCTCCGGGGCGGGCCAGATCGGCTCGCCCCCAAGGAGCTTGATTCTATTCGATTGGAGGGGGGCGTCTGTTACAAGCTTTCGAATTGCCTGAGATTCAGTGCGTGGTTGTCCAGGACTGTAGATGGCACCCGAAATTCCTTGAACATCGCCGCTGGCGCTCAGGATTATGACTGATCGATTGAACCTTCCCCAAGCGTCCCATAGCGAGGTGATGCACCCCTCTACGGCTGGGACGTAGGGGATCTTGTAGGAGTTGACGACGCTACTGGATAAAGTCGAATGGAATGCCGCTTCGATCTCGTCTGCCTCTCGGGCGAAACCGGCGCCAATTGCCTTCAGGGGCTGTGTAGGCACAATTCCCCCCTAGAGGTCGTAAAAGGACTTTCCGGCGAGTGCGTGGCAGAAGTATTCGAAGCGGGTCTGGCGGCTGGGCATTCGCTGACTGCTTGAGCGCGCCTCGATGAAGGGAAGGGCCCTAGGGTCAAGGTCCTCGGCCGGCGTTTCGATCGCCGTATTGAGGTCGCCAATAGCCTTGATGATCTGGGTGCGGTCCCGAAGCATCTTGCTTGCGTCCTCGACGCGTGTGAAGTCGAGTCGCCCCTCTGGGAGCTTTCCCTTGGCGTACATCACAGCGGCAGCCAGCATGAGGAAGTGAGGGCGGCCGACAATTGCTTCGCCGCGGAACTCTTGAAGGAGGTCTTCCACTGTCGAGATGATGTCTACGAACAGGTCCTCGCCAGGGAGTTCTGCTGCGATAGTGGTCATCTGCTGTTCGTAAAGTCTTGTGATGTTGGAGTCCGCCCCTTCACCGACGCCGTTGATTAGATAGCCAATCAACTCGGCAACGGTCGAATGGTCCACCATTCGAACGCGCTCGCGAGGCGAGATTACGCCAAGGCTCCATACCTCGCGAACTGTGTGAGAGAGTTGCTTCACATGCGAGGAAAAGTCGGTATCGAATCGCGCGTTCCGCAACTCCGGCCCGTTAACCGGTACGGCGTATGAGTTAATTCGGAGAAATACCTCCAGTACGTCATCGTCGCTCGCGTTGATCAGCTGTTCGCATGTGAGCTTGTAAGCGAGAAAGTTGTCCTTTTCTTCGCCGCTGAGGTCTGCATATCGCTTCCCTTTGTACTCGCCGGCCTTTGCAGTCAATGCGAACTTCCCTGCGGCGAACGCAATGATGGTCCTGAGTCGCTGCTGACCGTCTACGACGTCGCGAATGGTTCGCCGCGTATCTCTATCGATGTTGGTGCGAAGGAGCAGTTTTGGAATGGGGTAACCGCGGATGATCGAGTCGATGAGGTAGCTGCGTGCGGGTGGGGACCATACAGGGCCGCGCTGAAATATCGGGTTCAGGTTCAACTCATCGTCGTCATTCCATTTCAAGAACTCGGCAATGGTGAAGGTTTGGGGCGCGCTACCCTGCACTATTACTCCTCCTGGGACTTTCAGTGCTGAACCGGACGAGCGGCATCATGATCAGGGCTAGCCTAGCCCCAGGTGGCGACTGTGTGAGGGCGTTTCAGGACGAAACGAGTGGGGGTCGCCCCTATCCGGATACATCTGAGGTGGCGGGCTCATATCAGAGAGGGCTCGTACTTGCGGGGCTATCGGTGGGGGGTGCTCCCCTACCACTGCCACCTCAACTCCCATCCCGTCCGCCGTCGACCCACACACCGTGGAGCAGGCACGGCACCGGGCGTCCAGGTGGAGCGCGCCACTGCACGAGCGACCTGGACGCCCGGTGCAGCGCCAGCTCGGCTCTGCCTGGGTCGACGGCAGATGGGAGCTCCCCACCACCACCCCGCCGGCCGGCACCCGCGTCCGGTGCCCCCGCCATCCCGGAGTCTGGGCGCCCCGCCGGAGGCACCGTCTTGAGCCGCCGTGCCGCCTCAACTGCCCCGGGAGTTCGTCGCCCATCAACCAAGTCAGGCGTGCGGCAGGCGGCTGGGCTGGAGTGGGGCGCAAACAGGAGCGCAGGCCCGGGCGACGGGCCGCGCGCGGCGGGTGCCTGTAGAGAAAGGTGACCGCACTGGGATCGTCCGGGTTCAAGACCGATCGTCACTTCCGCTGACCAGAACTTTCCGGCTCTGTCCGGGTCGACACGCAGGCTCCTGGGCCGACCGCGAGGTTCTTCAGTCGCGTGCCGCGGCCGTCGGAACGAGACGGCTCGTGAAGCCGTGAGCAACGAGACGGCGATACGCCATCTCAACTTCCGCCGGGATCTTCTGACGGAGCATGAACCCTTCTTCTGGGTAGATCATGAGTCGCTGCTGCGCTCCGACCAGCATGTCAATGACCAGGCGCTCGTCGCCTATTGAGGCGATGTACTCCGTAAAGCTCATCGGTGCGGAAGCGCAGATCCACTCCACATCGGGCCAAAGCTTCTGGGCCGTTGCGTACGCGCGTCGCTCCTCGTACGGCTTGCAGACGAGCAGGACAGACGAAACGGCGATGTCCTGGTCAGCAAGCAGCGCACGCGAGAACGTGATGTTCTCTCCGGTGTTCCGGGCGTTCGGTTCGACAAGGATGACGTCCGCCGGCACCCCGAGTTCCAGGGCCCGCTCCCGGTAGTGCTCTGCTTCGCCGCGCGGCATCCGGTCACGGGTGGTCCGGCTGGTCGCTCCCGTGAAGACGATCAGGGGAGCCATCCCGTCCCGATACAGGGCCACCGTGGTGTCGGCGACCCCGAGATCATGGCTCCCCAGGCCGATGGCCACCGAACACGGCCGTACCTCGTGCCCCATCTGCTGGAAGTCCCAGAGTCGTCGCGCATCCGCCCATGACTGCTGCGAGATCACTTCGTGTCTCCGTCTTCCGCTGCCGAGTCGGGCACCTTGAAGTCGTACGTCCATGAGAAGCGTGTGGCCGCGTGCACGCCAAGCGCGAATTCGACCACCGTGCCGTCGGCCGTGAACGTCGTTCGGTGCAGCTCCACGACCCACTCACCAGGGGCGAGCTGCAGGAGCTGCACTTCGTCAGTGGTGGGCACTCGGGCGAACAGCGTCTCTCGCATGTGGTCGATCTCGTACCCCGCGTCGTACAGCACGCGGAACCCACCGCCCCGGCCGGCCGGGCCCGGAGTCGGGTCGACAATGCGCGTCCCCTCGACGTGCTCCGGGCGGTAGTAGCTGGTCAGTGTGTGCGTGGGCTGCGCTCCTTCCTTGACCAGGCGCGCGCGAGCGTAGACGTCGGCTCCCTCGGGCAGGCCGTGCGCTGCCGCGACTACCGGTGGCGCAGGGACCTTGCTGACCGTCTGCGTCTGTTCGTTACGCCGGTATGCGCGGCCGGACGCCACCCGGTCCGCGATGAAGGCGACTTCGTCGCCGTCCCTCCACTTGGCTTTGTCGTACCGCTCGATTCCGAGCCGCTTGAGCGGCGGCCGGTCGCGTACGACCGTGCCGTGGCCACGGGAAGACGTCACCAGCCCTTCGGCTTCCAGCGCCTTGTAGGCCGCGTGGACAGTGGACTTGGAGCCTTCACCGGCCTCCACCAAGTCCCTGATCTGCGGCAACTGCTCACCGGGCGCGTATTCGCCGGACCGGATCTTCTCTGCGATCCGGTCCGCAAGCTCTCGCCACTTCGGCGCCATCAGAACCTCCCGTCGACTTCGACCAGTGAAACACAGTCCCAGGACTGTTGACAGTCCTGGGACTGTGGGCCATTGTCTTCTCAAGCGCCTCGCAGTCCCAGGACTGCAGAGCGTCGCGGCCTTCTTTGGGCTGCGCCTATGCACGGAGCGGGGACGCTGCAATCCCGCTAAAGGCCAGGTGGAACAGGGCTTCGGCCCGTGCTGGCGAGGTGGCCCGGTGACCGCGAGCAACGGCCGGAGAGTGGGGACGCGATCCCCCTTGCAGTGCTTTACCCCGAGTGATCTCGACTGAGAGGAACCCCGTTGTACCAACGACATCGGTGGGCGCCGCCGTGATGGATCGGCCGGCGAGCGCCAGTACGGCATTCCGGTCCGCGAGTGGAACACGCACTCGCGGCTAATCCGATCCGCCCTCTTCCTGCCATCGCAGCGGCTAGCGCTGCGGCCGGTTGCCTCCCTCGCCCGTCCGGGCCCGCGTACCGCGCGGAGTCCGTACGGACGAGGTGTGGGGAGCCGAGACGTTTCCGGCTGCCACGGCAAGCGGCTCCCGGGGTGCCACCCGGGAGCCGCGGTTCGGGCCGTTTCACCTTGAGAGAGGACACCACGACCCATGAAGCACATCGGTGCTGTTCAGGCGGTTGTTACCGCCGACGAGTTCGACCGCGAGCCGACGGATGCCGAGCTGGACGCCATCGCCTACGAGACGCCGCTGATCGTCGCGGAGGTCGAGTTGCTGGACGTGCAGATCAGCCTGCTGGACCGGCCCGCGACGGAGTGGGACACGCGCCGGCTGCGGCGGGCCAGCCGCAAGGTGCTGGCCGCGCGGCGCGAGCTGACCAACCGCGGCGCCACGGTGTCGGGGGTGGTGGCGTGATGGCGGGCGAGTTCACGGCGCAGATGTCGAGGCGTCGGGGCCGGTGGCGCCTGTACGTGGCGTTGATGAACAACGCCGCGCGGTGGCCGGAGTACAGCTTCGAGCATGGCGGGCCGGTGCCGACGCTCACGGACCGTGTGAACGCGCTCAGCGTGCTCGGCTTCGAGCCGGTGCCGGGCGCGCAGTGGCAGTGGACCGAGGACAGCGAAACCCCCTTCGACCCGTGCTCGCCGGTGCTGCTGATCGCCGCGATTCGGGTCCGTTCATGGGCGGGGGTGGGCGCGTGAACGGCGTTCAGATCCGTTCAGCCGAGCGCGCTCTGTCGGCTGGTACTTGGCTGATCGTGGCGGGCGCGATGCTGTACTCGATTCTCACCGTCACCCCGCTCGCGGCCGAGCACACGCCGGATGAGTGGGACTGGACGGCGCCGATCCTGCCGCTCGTGGTCGATGCGGCCGTGGTCATCGTGGTCCGCCTGGATGCGGCGCTGGCCCGCTTGGGCGGGCACGGCGGCCGGTGGCCGGTGGTCCTGCGCTGGATGACCGGCTGTATGACTCTGGCCCTGAACGTCGCAGATTCCGCCCTGGCCAAAGACCTGGTCGGGGTGGCTGTGCACGCGGTCGCGCCACTGCTGCTGATCGTCACCGCCGAGACGGGCCTGGCCTACCGGCGGGCGATCGCCGACGCCGTCACCGCACTGGAGGACAAGCAGCGGGCCGAGCGCGAGGAGCGCGAAAGGGCGGCTGCCGAGCGGCGTGAGGCGGCTGCACGGCGGGTTCGTGAGGAGCGCGAGCACGCCGCGCTGCTGGCGCGTGAACAGCGGGAACACGAGGCCCGGTTGGCCCGCGAGCAGGCCGAGCGGGAAGAGCGGGCCCGGCGCGAGGAACGGGAGCGGGCGGAGGCTCGCGAGCGTGCCGAGCGCGAGGAGCGTGAACGCGCTGAACGTGAGCGTGAACGGCTCCGGCTGGAGCGTGAACGTCGTGAGCGCGCTGAGGCCGAGCGCCGCGAGCAGGAGCTGCGGGAGCGGGCCGAGCGTGAGCGCCGTGAACGGGCCGAGCGCGAGGAGCGGGCCGAGCGTGAACGCGCCGCGCTGCTGGCTGCCGGACCGGCCGCGGACAAGCTCCCCGAGGAGCGCGCCCGCCAGATGGTGCGGGCCGCGTTCGAGGCCGGGTTGCCGGTACGGGCCGCCGCCGAGCTGTGCGGCTGGTCGGTCGGGTGGGTCTCCGCCCGCTACGCCGAGCACCGCGAGCCCGGCAACGGTGGGGCTGAGCTGGCCATCGCAAGCCGCTGATGGCCGCCGTTCCGGTCTACCCCTGGCGCTTGGCGTCGGACGGGTTGGCCACCCGCCGGCAGCTCCGCGCCCTGGGCTTACGGCCCGGTGGTCAGGACGTTGCCGCCCAGCTCGAATGCCCCCGCCGCCGGCGGGGGCCGCTGGTCGCCTACCTCTACCGCATCGACCTGGCCCAGCCCGTGCGGCCCATGACCCCGGCTCGCTGGGTGGCCCTGTCCAGGGCCAACGCCGCCCGCCGCACCTGCCCGCAGTGCCACCACGACGCCGGATACGTCATCCCTGCCGCACTCGGGATGTGTGTCCTGCGCCTATCCCGACGACGAACAGCGCGCCGCCTGAACCCCTTCACCTTCCTGGGAGTTTCGCTGTGTCCAGCCGTACCCGTACCCGCACCGTGAAGACGGCCGCGGGCGTCCACACCGTCCGTATCCCCCGCCAGCGGGGGCGCCGCTCCGACCCGTTCGTGATCGTCGTCCCCGAGCGTCCCTCCCTGACCCGCGAAGCCCTCGGCTTCGTGGGCCGTGGCTTGTGGAGTGTCCGCCGCGCCCTCGCCCCCACCGGTCTTTCCGTGGCCGCGTTCGTGGTGGCTGGGCTGCTGCACGTGATCGCCTGGTGGTCCGCTCTCGTCATCGCCCCGGTGGCGGCCGGGCCGGTGGTCTGGTTGCTGGTCATGCAGCGCCGCCGCCCGGCCCGCGCCGCCGCGCTCGCCTGGCGCATCGGTCTGGCCGCCCTCGCCACGCTCGCCGCGGTGTGGCTGGCCCTGGCCGCCGGGTTCGGCCCGCTGAACGGGCCGCTGGTCCTGCTGTGGCTGCTCATCGGGATCACCGCTCAGACCGTATGGCTCATCATCCGCCCGTCCCGCTGACCTGAAGGAGAGATCGTCTGATGGCGCAGAACACCAACGGCCAGCGTGCGCGCGGGCCCGTGAACGATCCCAAGACCGGCAAGTTCGCCAACGCCGGGGCCGCCGCCGGCGGGTTCGTCGGGGCGCTGGGCGGCTCGATCGTCCCGCCGATCAACGTCACCGTGAACAACGCCAGGCAGACGGGCGGCTCCAGCGGGCGCCGCCCGCACGCCGAAGCCCTGCTCCCGGCCCCGGACTTCACCTCCCCGGCGCAGGTGCGGAACTACTGCAACACCCTGCGGGCCGCCGCGGTGACGCTGTCGATCGAGGTGGCCATGGGGACCGAGATTCTCAAGGGCGTGCTCGCGGCCGTGCCGGACCCCGAGGGCCGCGCGTTCGGCTCCCGGATCCGCGCGGCGAAGGTCGCCCGGAAGATGAACCGGGCCGCCGATGACCTGCGCAGCGCCGCGAAGAACGCCGCCGCCTGCTACGCGACGTTCCAGCAGGAGTTCGAGGAAGAGATCAACCGCGTTCGTCACCGTGCCCGCAAGCCGCAGCAGCCGGTCATGAACTGGGCCCAGCAGTAAGGAGGTCGACCCATGGCAAGGAACAGCAGCAACCGTCTGCGGCACACCGACGTTCTCGGCGACGGCCGGGCCGGTGGCGCCTACTCCGGTATCGGTCTCCTTCCCGGCCAGTCCGCCAGTGGTGGCGTGGGCGCCTACCTCGTGCAGCGGGCCATGCCTCATCTGCCGCCGTGGGTGGCCGCCGCTGGTATCGGGATCGCCGGCGGGCTGGGCAGCCTCCAGTGGTCCGAGAGCGCGGCGGCCGGGGTCGGCCTGACCCTCGCCTCCGTCGGGCTCACCGGCGCCACTTGGTGGATGGGCAAGTCCACCACCCCCCAGCGGCGCCTCCACTCCGCCATCACCGTGGCCGCCGCATCCGCGTGGACCACGGCCGCGTGCCTGGCCGGGCCCACCGCGGGCCCGCTCCCCGACCTGTACCTGA
This sequence comes from Streptomyces sp. MNU89, assembly GCF_020982505.1. Taxonomy (NCBI): domain Bacteria; kingdom Bacillati; phylum Actinomycetota; class Actinomycetes; order Kitasatosporales; family Streptomycetaceae; genus Streptomyces; species Streptomyces sp. MNU89. The sequence goes on from NZ_JAJKLL010000001.1 coordinate 3,617,698, forward strand.
TGGGCGCCCCAGCGGTGGCGCTGTCCTGGAACATCCGGATGATCCTGCGCCGCAACGACGCCCCCACCGCAGAGAGCGGCGACAAGGGCCTGCTGGAGAAGGTCGGCCTGGCGCGGGCGCAGATCGGCAACGCCAAGGTGGAGCCCAACCGGGTCACCGCCCCGCTCGCGGTGGAGGCCGGTGAGCAGACCAACGACGACGTGAGCAAGGCCCTGAGCCGGATCGCCTCCGCCCTGGACCTGCCCACCTCCGCCGTGCGCTACCAGCCCGCCCCCGACTCCTCCCGCCGCGGCGAACTGGTCATCGTGCCCGAGGACATGCTCGCTGAGGCCGCGTACTGGGAGGGTCCGTCGAACCTGGGCGGCTCGATCGCCGATCCCCTGGTGATCGGCCGCTACGACGACGGCTCCCCGATGTTCCTGTGGCTGCCCGGCGACCCGGACGCCAGCCGCAACGGCACCCACGTGCTCATCGCAGGCGGCACCGGGTCGGGCAAGGGCGAGACCGCCCTCAACCTGCAAACGGAGATTCTGTCCCGGCGGGATGTGCTGCTGTGGCTGTCGGATCCGAAGATGTTCCAGGACTTCCGGCCGCTGCTGCCCGGCATCGACTGGGCCGCCGAGGGCGGCACCCCCACCGAAGTCATGGTGGAAGCGATCCAGGCCGTCATCCCCGCCCGCACCCGCTGGCTGGGCCAGCACCACTACCGCCAGTGGATCCCCGCGGCTGCCCAGGTGCAGAACGACCCCCAGCACACCTGCCGCACCGACGGCCGGGCCTGCGGCTGCGTGGGGATGCCGTACCTGGTGGCCTGGATGGAAGAGGCCGCCAGCACGCTGCGCAACCTCGGAGACGACGCGTTCACCGGCATCGCCCAGGAAGCCCGGTCCGCCGGCGTCTCGCTGATCGTGTCCCTCCAGCGGCCGTCCTACGACCAGATGTCCACCAGCACCCGTGCCTCCCTGCCGTCCGTGATCGCGCTCGGCTGCGACCCGCGGGATGAGTCGTTCTCCCTGCCGGACACCGTGCTGGACGCGGGCGCCCACCCCGGCGCCTGGGGCAACCGCCGCCCCGGCTACTGCTACCTCGTCACCCCCGGCATCGATGAGACCCGCTACGCCTCACCGGGCCGCACCTGGGGATTCGGCCCCGACGCCGTCTCCCGCATGGAAGTCCTCGCCGACTGGGCCCAGCGCAACGGCGCCACCGCCGACCCCGTCACCGCCGGCGCCGCCTCCAGCGTCGCCGGAAACGCCTACACCGGCCGCCCCACCCCTGGCGACACACCCACCGCCCACGCCACCACCGACGAGGACGACATGGACGACACCGGGTACGGGCCGCTGGTCGACCCCAAGGACGCCGACATCGACCCCGAAGCCGAACTCCCCGACGACGAACCGGGCGACGACGCCCCGATCTTCGGACAGGAGACCAGCCGCAAACCGTCGCCGGAAGAGGCCCGGCGCCTGTTCGCTCAGGCACTGGAGGAGTTCGAGCGGGCCGGGCACATGGTCGTCGGACCCAAGGACTTCATGGACTGGTGCGACCGGAACAACCTCTCCCGCCCGTGGGTCTCCGCGCGACTCAAGGAGGCCGCCCTGGAGGGCCGCCTGGAGCCGACGAACACCACCGGCCGGTGGCGCATCGTCCCCATCCTGACGGCCGCCTGACACCTGACACCGTCACGGCCGCCTGACACCCAAACCCCTAGGCAGACGCGGTGTCACGCGCTCCTGACGCCGTCCTCTGACACCCCCTGACGCACGGGCCCGCGCCACCACCGTGGCGCGGGCCCGCCGCCATCCCGGAGGGATCACCCGTGGACCACCCCGAACAGCCCACGGCCATCAAAGTCCACCAGCCGCAACCCATCACCCTGCACCCACCGGCCGCCTCGGTCGTCCCCGCCCAGCCGCACGCCGTGCCGGCCGTCGCGAGCGTCGTCCTGCCCGACGGCCGGGTCGTCACCGGCTACGCCGTCGAACCCACCCGGCCCGAACGAGCCGCCCCGGCGCCGGTCGTCTCCCGTGGGGCGGTGAACGTCGCCCTCGGCGGCGTCGGCTTCCTCTCGGTCTGTGGCGGACTGCTGATGCTCACCACCTTCATCACCGCCCTGGCCACGCTCGTCACCCAGCTCATCACCCTGGCCGCCGTCATCTTCGGCGGCGCCATCGCCGTCCGCGTCCTCGGCCCCGGCCGCCACGGCGACGGAACCACGGTCAACATCCGCCGGGCGGTCTTCAAGCGCAACCACTTCCACGGCTGAGGAGGGCACGTTGCGGTTCTACCTGACCACGCACAAGCGACATTGGGTGCGGCTGACCGACGTGCCGTTGTTCTTGAAGTCCGAGCACTTCACCAACGCGGTCAAGCTCGATGAGGCGCGCGGCCCCTACGCCGTCGACTCCGGCGGATTCTCGGAGCTCCAGCGGCACGGCCGCTGGACCCGCACCCCCCGCCAATACATCGACGACCTGCGGCGCATCTGGGAGCACGTCGGCCCCTACGACTGGGCCGCCCCACAGGACTGGATGTGCGAAGACCTCATCATCCACGGCGGCACGGCCGGACCCCTCACCTTCACCGGCACCCACCTCAGCGTCCCCGAACACCAGCGACGCACCGTCGCCAACTTCCTCGAACTGCGCTCCCTCGCCCCCGACCTGCGCATAGCCCCCGTCCTCCAGGGCCGCACGATCGCGGACTACGAACGGTGCGCCGAACTGTACGAACGGGCCGGGGTCGACCTGACCCGCGAACCCACCGTCGGACTCGGCTCCGTCTGCCGCCTGCAATCCACCCACCAAGGAGCAGCGATCGTCACCGCCATGGCCGCCCGCAGGCTCAAGCTCCACGGCTTCGGCTTCAAAACCCTCGGCCTGGAACGGGTCGGGCACCTGCTCGCCTCCGCCGACTCCGCCGCCTGGAGCTACCACGCCCGCCGACGGCCCCCACTGCCCGGCCACACCCACAAAAACTGCGCCAACTGCATCGACTACGCCATGCGCTGGCGTACCCGCGTCCTGGCCGGCCTGCCGCCCTGGCAACAGCCCCTCCTCGACGCGGCCTAGCTACGCCAAGGGCGGCCCCCCTCTCACGCCAATGAATGCGGGGCCGCCCTTGCCCACCTGGCCACTCATCTGACCTGTGGAGGTTTCCCAGCATGACGCAACCCACCGTCATCCGGCGAGCGCCGGACACGTTCCGCCCCTTCCGGGTGCTGGACGCCTACTCGTGCATCGGCGGAGCCACCAAAGGCATCAAGCGCGCCATCCCCGGCGCGCACGTCACCGGCGTCGACATCCAGGCGCAGCCGGACTACTGCGGCGACGTCTTCCACCAGGGCGACGCGATCGAGTTCATCCGCGCGCACGGCCACGAATTCGACTTCATCCACGCCTCTCCGCCCTGCCAGGGGGAGGGTGCCCCGACCAAGGGCACCAACCGTGCGCGCAACGCGGCCATCGGCCGGACTTATCCCCGGCTCATCGCCCCGACCCGGGCCGCGCTGGAGGCGACGGGGCGGCCGTACGTGATCGAGAACGTGGCCGGCTCCGAGGTCCGCAAGGACCTGCGCTTGTGCGGAGAGATGTTCGGCCTGGGCGTGCTCATGCACCGCTACTTCGAGTTGGGCGGCTGGACCACCGCGCAGCTGGCCCATCCCCGGCACCGGGGCTACGTGCGCGGCTGGCGGCACGGCGTCTACCGCAACGGCCCGTACGTCGCTGCCTACGGCGCCGGTGGAGGCAAGGCCACCGTGGAGGAGATCCGCGCCGCGAAGGGCATCGACTGGTCGACCGATCACTTGCGGCTGCGGGAAGCGCTCCCGCCCGCCTACACCGAGTACATCGGCCGCGCCTACCTCGCCACCCTCGCCGCCGAGCTGGAGGTTGCGGCATGAGCCTCATGCCCGCACACCTGCGGGCGGCGCTGACGCTGGCCGCTACCGGTGTGCCGGTGCTACCCCTGCCCGCGGGCAAGAGGCCGTTCGGCAACTGCCCCGCCTGCGCGCACAACGCGTGCGGCGGCCGGCCGAACATGAAGAGCGCGGGCCCGTGCCAGTGCCCGGATGTCTGCCACGCGTGGGCCGCCGCCACCACCGACCCGGCCGTGCTCACCTCCCCGGCGTGGAGGGCCGCATGGCGGCGGGCCGTGACCGTCGCCTACCACCCCGGAGCCGCCGGGCTGACCGTGGTGGACCTGGACGACGCGGCGGCCGTCGACTGGGCCCGCGAGACTCTGCTCGGCACACGGACCGTGGAGACGACGCGCGGTGAGCACTGGATCTACCGGGGCGCCATGCAGTCGGCCAACGCCGTACGGCCCGGCGTCGACATCAAGTCGACCATGTCCTACGCCCGCTATCTCGGCCCCGGAACCGGCACCATGACCGACCTCCCGGAGACCGTCCGCGCGCTGCCGGTGAAGGAGCCCCCCACGGTCCGGCCGGCACTGCACGCCGCCGCCGTGCCCGCAGGAGCCGGGGGCGGTGCGTGTCCTCACCGCACGCCCGCCTATCTGGAGGGTGGCCTCGCCATGGCGGAGCAGCGCATCGCCGAGGCCCGCAGTGCGGTGCACGCGACCGTGTACCGGACGTTCCTGGCCGTGTTGTCCACGCATGGCCGGTGCGGCTGCCTCACCGATGCCCACATGACCCGGCTGTTCACCGCCGCGCAGGCCAAGGGCGAATCGCCCCGGCACTGCGCGGATGCGTGGACGAACGCTCGCAACCGGTTGGGACTGTGACCATGTCTGATGACGACAAGACCCCGGCGCGTGAGGTCATCACCGACTACGCGCAGGCGCATTTCCGGTACTTCCGCACCGCGGATGGGACCGTGTACGCGCAGAAGAACGGCCATCCCGTGGCCCGCCCGATCCGCTCCCAGGGCACGACGGGCAGCCACCGCCAGGAACTCATGGTCGGCCTCTTCCGCGACGGACTGGGCGTGTTCAACGGCACCGCCCTGAAGGAAGCGCTGGACTTGATCGAAGCCCTGGCGCTGGCGGAGGAGGTGCAGCCCGTTCACATCCGCGTTGCTCCCGGGTTCGACGGGGCGACGTGGCTGGACCTGGGACGCAGCGACGGGCAGTCGGTCCGTATCCACCCCACCGGCTGGGACATCGTCACTCCGGACCCGCGGGAGGTGTGCTGGCGGCGCACCCAGCTCACCGGCGAACTGCCCCTGCCGGCCAAGGACACCGAGGGTAAGGGCATCGATCTGCTGTTGAGGCTGTGCAACTTCGCGGGCACGGAGACCGAGTGCCTGGCCGTCGCCTGGCTGATCGGTTGTCTCGGGCCGTCGGTGCCGGTGCCTGCTCCGTTCCTCACCGGCCCGCAGGGTGCGGGGAAGTCCACCGGTGGGCGGATGCTCGTGCGGATCATTGAGGGCATGAGCGGCGACCTGCGGCGGGCGCCGAAGGATGAAGAGAACCTGATCGCGGCCGTGGCCGCCGGATGGGTCACCGCCCTGGACAACCTCTCCCACATGACCCCGGACCTCTCCGACGCCATGTGCTGCATCGTCACCGGCGCCGAGAACGTCAAACGCGCCCTGTACACCGACGGCGACGTCGTCCGAGCCCGCTACCGCCGCCCCATGCTGCTCACCGGCATCGACGTCGGCGTCATCCGGCCCGACCTCGCCGAACGCCTCCTGCCCCTGCGACTGGAGCGCCCCCGCATCCGCCGCACCGAGGCAGAGCTATGGGCGGAGTACGCAGAAGCCCTGCCGGCCATTCTCGGGTCCCTGCTCGACCTCACCGTCAAGGTCCGCGCGGCTGAAGCGGAGACCCCCACCGACCTGCGGATGGCGGACTTCGCGCACCTGTGCGCGCAACTCGACGCGGCAACGGGCCTGGGAGCTCTCGACGCCTACCGGCGGAGCCTGGACGACCTCAACGACGACGTGATCGAGGGCGACTTGCTCGCGCAGACCGTCCTCCGGCACGCCGAGACCCTTGGACCGGGCGCGGAGCAGCGGATGACCTCCACCGAGTGGCTGCACTGCCTCAGCCGCCTCTACACGGGCGAGGACTTCCGTCCCCTGCCCAAAGGGTGGCCCACCACGGGCAAGGTCCTCTCCGACCGCCTCAAGCGCCTCCAGCCCACCCTGGCCGCCCGCGGTGTCCTCATCGACTCCGGCCGCACCAGCGAAGGCCGCTACCTCGAAATGACCCGCCCGAAAGACCCGCCACCGCGCGAGCCGAAGCGGATGTTCTGACCCGCGCCCCGCGTGCTCGACCGGACAAGCAAGAAGAGCACCCGGCGACGCGTGCTCTTCTTGCTGTTCGGCGGAACGCCGCCCGAAGGTCGCGCCGCGCAGCGGCTCCTTCTTCACGCTCGAAGCAGCACCCGCACCACAACAGACACCACCCCCTTCTTTTGTCCTAAGAGGGGAGACGCTGCGTCATCTGCGTCATGCAGGCCGGAAAAACGGCCCCTGACCTGCGGCTAGAGGCATGACGCAGACGGCCGTCCCTGCGTCATTCTGCGTCATCTGCGTCACCGGATGACGCAGCCCATGACGCGCCAATGACGCACCCCCAAACCACTGCGTCACGCAAAACCGCAGGTCAGAAGCGCGAATGACGCTGATGACGCAATGACGCAGAAATCCGCACCTCGGACAGACGCGACCCCGACCGCCCAAGACGCCCTGAGGCGTCGAGGGCCGCGAACCACAGCAATGCGCACCCAACACGCCGGATCCACCTCCCTGCGAAGGAGACGCCCCGTGGCCAGCACCGAAAAGCTCAAGCTCCGCGAAGTGCTCGAAGAGATCGAGATGAGCCGCGCCGCCTTCTACCGCCTGCGCGCCCGCGGCAAGGCCCCCAAGCTGATCAAGCTGCCCAACGGGCAGCTCCGATGCCGCCGCAGCGACTTGGACGCGTGGTGGGCCAAGCACGAGATGTCTGCCTGATCCACGACCGCCCCGAAGGGACCCCGCCGAACGGCGGGGTCCCTTCATCGTGAAGGAGAGCAATGCACAGCTACGACGTGCGCATTTGGAGCGTCCGAAAGCGTCCGAGCAAGGCCGCTCCGTTCCAGCTCCGTTGGCAGGTGGACGGGACAGAGCATCAGGAGAAGTTCGCCACGAAGACGCTCGCGGATGCTCGCCGCGCGGAGTTGCTGACCGCGACGCGCAAAGGCGAGCCGTTCGACACGGAGACCGGGCTTCCCGTGTCTGAGGTGCGCGAGCGGAACCGCACGAGCTGGTACGCCCACGCCCGTGAGCACGCCGCACGGAAGTGGCCAACCGCAGCGGCAAAGCACCGCGCGAGCATCGCGGAGAGCCTCACCATTGCCACGATGGCTCTGTGCCCGACGGGGAAGGGCCGTCCGGCGGACGACCTCTTGCGGCGGGCGCTCTACCAATGGGCGTTCAACGCCGGACGCCACGGCCAGGAACCGCCGGAGGCGGAGAGTAAGGCGCTGACATGGGTGGAACGCAACGCGCCGGCCGTCATCGACCTGGACAACCCCAGACGCGTGCGCACGGTGCTGGAGCACCTGGCCCAGCGGCAGGACGGCAAGCCAGCCGCCGCCAACACGTTCCGGCGCCGCCGTGCGGTGCTCAGTAACTGCCTGCGCCTGGCCGTCGAGCACGAGCTGCTGCCCGGCAACCCGCTGCACCGGGTCCACTGGGAGACACCCAAAGCAGTGGAAGAGCTGGACGTGCGCAGCGTCGCCACACCGACGCAGGCTCGGGTGCTGCTGGAGGCCGTCCGCGCGCAGGGTCCCCGCGGTGCCCATCTGGTCGGGTTCTTCGCGTGCATCTACTACGCCGCGATGCGCCCGGAAGAAGTGTCCATGCTCAGCGCCGAACAGTGCGACCTGCCCTCGGAGGGATGGGGCAGGCTCATGCTGGCCGGCGCCCGGCCCCAGGTGGGCTCGGCCTGGACCGATGACGGCAAGCCGTACGAGGAACGGCAGTTGAAGCACCGTGCCCGTCGTGCGGTCCGTCCCGTGCCCATCCCGCCCGTACTGGTTGGCATCCTGCGCGAGCACCTCGAAGCCATCGGGGCTACGGCCGACGACCGGCTGTTCAGCGCCGTGCGTGGCGGTCCGGTCCGGTCGCAGGAGTACGGCGCGGTGTGGAAGGAGGCCCGCCGGAAGGCGCTCACGCCCGCGCAGGTCGCTTCTCCGCTGGCCGCCATCCCGTACGACCTGCGGCACGCGTGCGTGTCGTTCTGGCTCCGCTCCGGGGTGAGCCTGGCCGAGACTGCCCGCCGCGCGGGACAGAGCGTCGCTGTACTCCAGCGCTACTACGCCAAGGTGTTGGACGGTGAGGAGGACAGGATGAACGCTCTAATTGAGCAGGGTCTGGCAGAACACGATAGCGGCGCCGAAAGAGCGTGAGTCGTCATCCTCACTGGTCCGGCGCGTGGGAAGGGGGGCCCGCCGCGCCGGTGCGGTCAGAGATCGCCGCCGCGAACAAGCTCCACAATGACAGCCCACAGAGCGCGAACGCTCAGGGCTACCGCTACCCGTGCAGCAAGTTCCCGAAGGATCTTCGCCCGCTTGGTCGACGGTTCGTCGGCCATGTCTCCCTCCTTTCGGTGTAGAACCGGCCTCCCGAGCTGAGCAAGCCGCCCAGTCAGGCCGGTCCCTCCCCCTACGAAGAAGACGAGACGTTCCAAACGTAGCTACTAGCCGGACGCTTCGATAGACCGCACATGTGTGCGTGATCAGTAGCAGCCCTTGGCCGGTACGCCGTCCCGACACCTGGCCGCAGGTTGGCCGCACGCGCTGGTCAGAGTTGGGATACCGGCGATTCAGGGTGAGACAAGGTGAACGCAGAGAGGGTGCCCCGGTGGACGGGACACCCTCTCTGACCTGCAACGTCTATGACCTGCGCGGAGGGTGTGGGATTTGAACCCACGGTGGTGTCGCCACCACGACGGTTTTCAAGACCGTTCCCTTAGGCCGCTCGGGCAACCCTCCCTCGCCCCCGCCCACCTGCGGCGGAAGCACCTACAGCCTACCTGGCGGGCCCAGCCGTAGGGCTCTTGGTCCGTCCCTCGGCCGTGACCTCGGAGACTGTGCTTCCGGCCGCTCGGCGCCACGGGCAGGCGTCCCCATGCTAAGCGGCACGATCGCTTCCCTGGGGGCAGTTGAGGAAGCGGCACGCCTTGCTCAGGCGGATGACCGTGCCGTCGAGCGGGTGGTCTCCGCAGTCGTGGGCTGGACGAGATGCCCACTACGGCTTTCAGGACCATCCCCGCAGGCCGCTCGGGTAACCCTTTCCCGCGCCGGCCCCGGGCCGGGGTGTGGTGCGTTCGGGGCCCTCCTCGCCGTTCGTGGCGGGGAGGGCCCCGAGGGTGGTGCTTGAGTTGCCGGCCTGGCTCCCGTGCCCCGGGCTCAGCCGTATCGGCCGGGGTCGGTGTCGGGGAGCGTCCGGTGGGCTCCCGGTCAGTCGCCCTTGCGCTGGCCCAGGGTGACGTCGACCGTGGTCTCCTTGCCGTCGCGCTCGTAGGTGATCTTCACGGTCTCGCCCGGCTCGTGGGTCCAGATCTCGCTGATCAGGGTCGGGCCGCTGTCGATGACGGTGTCGTCCAGCTTGGTGATGACGTCGCCGGGCTTCAGGCCCGCCTTGTCGGCCGGTCCGCCCTCGGTGATCGGATCGCTGCCGCCCTGGCCGGTTTCGGGGATGCGGGCGCCCTCGCTCTGCTGCCGCATGTCGACCTGGACGCCGATCACCGGGTAGATGGGCTCCCCGGTCTCGATGAGGTTTTCGGCGACGCGCTTGGCCTGGTTGATCGGGATGGCGAAGCCCAGGCCGATGCTGCCGGCCTGCGATTCGCCGAAGCCCCCGCCACCCGCCGACTGGATCGCCGAGTTGATGCCGATCACGGCGCCCTGGGCGTTGAGCAGCGGGCCGCCGGAGTTGCCCGGGTTGATCGACGCGTCGGTCTGCAGGGCGCTCATGTACGAGGCGTTGCTGCTGCCGCCGTCGCTGGAGGCGACCGGGCGGTTCTTGGCGCTGACGATGCCCGTGGTCACGGTCCCGGAGAGGCCGAAGGGAGCGCCGATGGCGATCGTGGCGTCGCCGACCGCGACCTTCTTGTCCGAGTCCCCCAGCGGCAGCGGCTTGAGATCCGCGTCCGAGGCGTTCTTGAGTTTGATCACGGCCACGTCATAGCCCTCGGCGCGGCCGACGATCTCGGCCTGGTACTCCTTGCCGTTGGAGAAGGTGGCGGTGAGCTTGCCGCCTTCCGCCGCGGAGGCCACCACGTGGTTGTTGGTGAGGATGTGGCCTTCCTTGTCGTAGACGAAGCCGGTGCCGGTGCCGCCCTCGGCCTCCTGACCGCCGCCCTGGGCGTTCAGCGTGACGACGCTGGGGAGCGCACGCTGCGCTATTCCGGCGACGGAGTCCGGGGCACGGTCGAGAACGTCCGGGTCGCCGGGGGCCGAGACCGTCGTCGAGCCTCCGTTGTTCTGCTCGGCGGCCCAGAAGCCGAGGCCGCCGCCGACACCGCCCGCGACCAGCGCGGCGGCGAGTACGGCCGCCACCAGCCCGCCGCGGCCCTTCTTACCCGGCTTACCCGGCGCGACACCGGGCGGCGGGGGTACGTGCCCCGGGGCGCCCCAGCCCGCAGCGCCGGAGGGGCGGCGGCGGAGGCCAGGCGGCGCTTCCCGCACCCGCACCCGGCCCCTGGGCCGCTCCGTGCGCCGCGAGGCCGGCACCGTCGGCGGGAGCGCCGTACTGCTGTCCCTCTCCGGCCCGCACTCCCTCGGCGCCGTGGCCGTCTGCCGGAGCCGGCTGGTGCTCCGGTACGGCCGGCTGCTCCGGCGGCCAACCGCCCGCCGCCGCGCCGGGCTCGGGCCGCGGAAGCGGGTAGTCCGACTGCGCCGCGCTCCCGCCGGAAGGACCCTCCGGGCCGGGCGGCGGCGCGGAGGGCGGGCTGGGCGGCGCTCCCGGCGCCGGCCGCTCCGTTCCCGGCGGAACGGCGGCGCCCTCGTTCTCGGTGCTCACGGCATTCTCCTTGGGTGCGCGAAAAATCTCGAGTCACGGCCCACAGTGCTGCATGTCCACCACCAGCTTTCCCCACGGCGTGTCAGGGCGCTGTAAGCGCGGCGGCTCACCCGCCCGCCCTTCCTTCCGGACATAACGCACGGCTTCCATGATGCCCGGGTCTCCGGACAGCGGCCGTTCACCCTGTGTGCCCGCAGGGGTGGCACCATAACGCGGTGACCGATGCGCCCGGCCCCGGCCTCCGCCCGGGGCCCCACCACCGCTGTCGTCGCCCACCGCGGCTCCTCGGAGGAGGCCCCGGAGCACACGCTGGCCGCGTACCGCAGAGCCATCGAGGACGGCGCCGACGCCCTGGAGTGCGATGTGCGGCTCACCGCCGACGGGCACCTCGTCTGCGTCCACGACCGGCGGGTGGACCGTACGTCCAACGGCCGGGGAGCCGTGTCGGCGCTGGAGCTCTCCGAGTTGGCCGCGCTCGACTTCGGCTCCTGGAAGGACCGGGACGAGGCACCGGACTGGGAACGCACATCCGTCCTCACCCTCGAACGCCTGCTCGAACTTGTCTGCGACACCGACCGCCGGATCGAACTCGCCATCGAGACGAAGCACCCGACCCGCTGGGCCGGCCAGGTCGAGGAGAGGCTGCTGGACCTGCTCCGCCGGTTCGGGCTGACCGATCCGCCCCGGGGCGAGGACTCAGCCGTACGGGTGATGAGCTTCTCGGCCCGTTCCCTGCACCGCGTCCGGGTGGCAGCGCCCCGCATACCCACCGTCTACCTGATGCAGTTCGTCTCGCCGCGCCTGCGCGACGGGCGGCTGCCCGCCGGGGCCCGGATCGCCGGGCCGAGCATGCGGATCCTGCGGAACCAGCCCGAGTACGTCGCCCGCGCGCACCGGGCGGGCAACGAGGTCCACGTCTGGACCGTCGACGACCCCGCCGACGTCGAGCGGTGCGTGAGCCTCGGCGTGGACGCCATCATCACCAACCGGCCCGGGAGAGTTCTGTCACAACTCGGGCGCGCGGACGGCCCCCGGAACGGCTGAATTCCCCGGTGGGGAGCGCACCGGCGCGTTCAGTACGTCGTCGATCGCGCGGAGTGCGCCACCGGATCGCTTATGGCCGGTTTCCGGCCCACCGGGGGAGGGCATCCATCCTCTGGCGTGGGGCGAAGGAGGTCTCGGGGGTGGCGTTGGTGGTGGCACAGGAAGTGCCGACTTCATCGAGCATGGCCGTGCCCCATGGGCCTTCGGGCGTGGGCATGGCACGGCGCCGGATGCGCGAGGGACTGGGCATGAGCGGCGTTCCCGAGGGAGTCGTCGACGATGCGGTCCTGGTCCTGTCGGAGCTCCTCAGCAACGCCTGCCGCCACGGCAGGCCCCTGCGGACCGGGCTTCCGGGCTGCGGCGAGGGCGAAGCGGTGCGCGCGGCCTGGCGGGTGGACGAATTCGGGCGTTTGACCGTTGAGGTGACAGACGGGGGCGGTCCGACCCGACCACTTCCGGCCACTCCGTCCGTAACGGCCCGCGGCGGCCGCGGGCTCAACATCATCAGATCCCTCGCCCAGGACTGGGGGGTCCGGGACGAGATGAGCGGTGAGGTGACCGTCTGGGCCCGCTTCGCCCCGGTGACGCGGAACCGCGGGAACGGCCTCGGTGACCGGCTGGACCTGGGCGCGCTGCCCGGGCTCGAGGTCGCCGATCTGCTGGACGATCTGGCCTGACGGGCACGCGGCCGCACCGAGCACCGGCGCACGGCAGCCGGGCGCGCCCCGGGGCTGGGGGCACGGACCCGTACAGCCGCAGTGCACGCAGCCGGGCGGCACGTTTCGCGGCCGCTCCCCTCGCCGAGGCCGTGCGGCACCCGTTGCGTGTCCGGCCGGGCTCCTCCTTCCGCGGCGGCCTGCCGAGGACCGGCTCCGCCGTCCGCTTCCCGCCCGGCGCTCGCCGCCCCGGCCGACGCAGGCCACGCCGCCGGCCCTCCGCGTTCGGCGGGCGGAGCCCCTGCGAGAGGCTAGGCTCGGCGGCCAAGACCTACCGCCGCACCCGGGAGAAAGCCACGCCATGGCGAAGAAGCGACCTCAGACCAAGGCCGGCAAGTCGTCCTCCGCGCGGGGCTCCGGCGTCCGCCCGGCGGCCGTCGCCGATGCCGACATCCCCGTCGTCGGCGCCCGCGAACCCTGCCCCTGCGGCTCGGGCCGCCGCTACAAGGCCTGCCACGGACGGGCCGCCGCCCAAGCCGTGACCGAACTCGTCCAGCGGCCCTTCGAGGGGCTGCCGGGTGAGTGCGACTGGGTGGCCCTGCGCGAACTGGTCCCGGCGGCGACGGCCGAGCTGCGGCTCAAGGAGCCGCTGCCCGACGGCGTGCCCTCGGTGACCCTGGCGACCGTCCTGCCGATGGCCTGGCCCGCGCTGCGCCGGGACACCGGCGCCGTCCTCCTGGCGCTCCAGAACGACACCGCCTCCGGTGACATCAGCCGCGATCTGGCGGATGTGCTCGGCCGCGCCCTGACCGCCACGCCGGGCAGCCCGATCGCCGCCGAGCGGGTGCCGGCCGGCGGACCGCGCCTGCAGGACCTGCTGGACACCGGGGCTCCGTTCACGCCGGTGATCCACGACGGGTTCGAGTTCTGGCTGGAGGACGCCTCGAACACCACTCCGGAGGTGGCCGCCTCCCTGGAGCGGGCGAACGAGGCGGCCATCCCGACCGTCCGGCTGTCCGGCGTCGACGCCGCGTACTGGTGCGAGACACCGGAGAAGAACCATCTGCGGTGGGTGATGCCCCACCCCGAGGAGCAGCTGCTCGACGCGCTGGCACGGCTGCACGCCGCGGGTACCTCCTCGCTCGGCGAGGGCACCCGGCTCGTCGGCTCCTTCCGGGCGCACGGTCTGCTGGTCCCGGTGTGGGACCTGCCGCGCGGCATGAGCGCCGACGACACCGAGAAGCCGGCGGCGGCGTTCGCCGAGCGGCTCGGTGAGGTGCTCGGCGCGACGGATCCGCTGAGCCCGGAGGAGCGCCGGGCCCGCGGCGGCCTCACGAACCGTCAAGTCACGCTCAGCTGACCTGAGATGGCAACCGCTGCGGTAGGAGTGATTCCTGTCACACCAGCTTCTACCGAGCAGTAAATTCCCCCTCGGATCCGCGCGATCGAATTTGCGAACGGCCGATCTCTTGTTACCGTTCTAGGAGCCCGGTCGCTGGTGCATCCCCCGTCGCCAGCGACCGGGCCTTTCCATGTCCGGCGCCGGGTACGCCTGGTCGGTCTCGCGTCCGGTCCCCGGAGCACCGGGAGCGCGGCGGGGAACTCCCCGCCCCGGCACGCCACATGACCCGCTGCGGTGCCGGAAGCACACACAGCGGGCCCGTTCCCGGGACCGGCCCCTCGCAGGGCACCGGCGGACCGGATCCCCGGCGGACCCGGTGGATGCGACGGGCTCAGTAGGGCAGTCGGCTGCCGCCGCCGGGCGTTCCGGCGCTGGCCTCCACCAGCGCCTCCACGACGGTCTCCACCCGCGGCAGCCACGGTCCGGCGGACCCCCGCCGCGGGGCCTGCTCCCAGCGGACCTGCCCGGCGCCCGTCTCCGAGGGCGGCAGGGCCAGGTACCCGCCCTCACCGTGGAAGCGCAGCGAACTGGGGACCCAGTCCTGGCTGTAGAGGAGTTCGCCCAGTTCCGGCAGCGAGTACGGCGCCACGAGCAGCGCCCAGCGGGACGGGGTGGCGACGACCGGCCCCAGCCGGACCCCCATCCGCCCCAGCTCGGTGACCGCTTCGGCACCCGCGACGGCCGGCAGGCTGACGGCGCACGGGGCGCGGCCCCCGGTCGCCAGGATCACCGGTGCGGAGGGGCGGTTGGTCCACCACCAGCGCACCATGCGGGCGTCGGTGGTCGCCGCGAGCAACCCCGGATCGAACGGGTGTGCACCAGGGGCGGCGCAGTCGGGGTGCGGGCAGGCGCAGTGGACCGCGCCGCCCCTTCCCGGCTGGGTGCCCACGCCGGGCAGTACCGGCCACCGCCACTCGGTGGCGCAGGTCAGTGCCGCATCGAGCATGACCGACCTTCCGCCGCGCCTGCGCTTGAGCAGGAGCCTGCGTCGCATTCCGGGGATCTCGCGCATGAGCGCTCGTTCCTTTCCGTTAACGCCGAGGGCTGTTTCCGTCGCGTGGAACTGCGTCTGACTGCGGGGAGCAGTGGAGCAACTGTCTGGCAACTACCTGGAGCGGAACTGCACGAACTGCGTGGCACTGCGGGTACCGCGCGCCCGGGACCCGGCCCGTCGCGCCGCGCGGAACACACCTGGCTGTGCGTGGATCAGCGCATCACACCGCCGACCGGCGTGGAGCATGGCATGGGGTGGCGCCCGTTCGGCGCGTGCCGCCCCGTACCCCAGTGGCGAGGTGCCCCCACCTGTCCGCTCACGAGTGGGAGCGCGGCGTTCGCAGGCTAGGACGCGCCCGGCCGCTGCCGGGTTCCAGCACGCCCAACTGCCCCCGCCCCCTGTCGAGTAGGTACCCGCCGTGGTGGACGTAACGCGTTGCCGACGAGCCTCAGTCGACCGCGCATCGACTGGAGCACGTCGTTTTCCGGCCAAACCTAGCAGCCTCCCGGGCCTCGTCAAACCCGGATACCCGAGGTCGGTCCCGGTACACGGATCCCCGCGCATCCGGGGCTCCCGGTCCGGCTCCTCGCCGTGGGGCGCCGGGCAGTGTGAGGGTGACCGCTCCGGTTCGTCCCGTTCGGCCTCGTGCCGGGGTACCACGGGACGCCCTCGCACCCGTTCCCGGCATATGCCGCCCGGCGGGCGGATCGCCGCAGAAGGGGTGGACGGAACGGAGGTCCGTCACCCCGGGGTGGCGACCGCGCGTACGTCATGTTCACGGAAAGTGGCCGGAATCCATCTGATCGCTCCGCGGCCCGGCCATAATGCCCGGCCCTACGGAGCAGCCCTTCCGGCGCCGCCCTCCGGCTCCCGCCCCCGGCCGTCCCCGGCCGCCCCGCCGCCGGGGACGGCGCGCGGTGGTCCGGCGGCGGCTTCGTGCCGGTTCCCCGGCCTTCACTCCTGCCCCTGCTCCGCCCTTCCCGCCGCCCATACGATGGGGAGAAGGTCCCGTTCAAGGAGGAAACCGTGACCGAGCAGCCCGTACCGGCCCAGCAGAGCGAAACCGCCCCGGCGGGCGACCACCAGCCGATCAAGCAGCGGAAGAACGGCCTCTACCCGGCCGTCTCCGACGAACTCGCCGCCCATATGCGGGGCGGCTGGGCCGACACCGAGCTGCGCGGTCTGGAGCCGCTGCCCCAGGCGGCCGAGACCGCCCGCCGCCGCGCCGCGCTCTCCCGGCGTTTCCCGGGCGAGCGGCTGGTCGTTCCCGCCGGCAATCTCCGGACCCGCTCCAACGACACGGAGTACCCGTTCCGGGCCGGCACGGAGTACGCCTATCTGACCGGGGACCAGACGGAGGACGGCGTACTCGTCCTGGAGCCCGCGGCGGACGGCGGTCACGAGGCGGTGCTCCACGTACTGCCCCGCTCCGACCGGGAGAACGGCGAGTTCTGGCTGGACGGCCAGGGCGAGCTCTGGGTCGGCCGCCGCTACAGCCTGAGCGAGAACGAGCGGCGGCTCGGGCTGCCCTGCCGCGACGTCCGCAAGGCCGCCGGCGAACTGGCGGAGTCGGCCGGCCCCGTCCGCCTCGTCCGCGGCCACGACGCGGGACTGGAGGAGGCCCTCGCCGGCCGGCTCGACCCCGCGCGCGACGAGGAACTCCGGGTCTTCCTCAGCGAACTCCGGCTGGTCAAGGACGCGTTCGAGATCGGCGAACTGCAGAAGGCCGTGGACTCGACGGTGCGCGGCTTCGAGGACGTCGTCAAGGTGCTCGACCGGGCCGAGGCCACCTCCGAGCGCTACATCGAGGGCACCTTCTTCCTGCGCGCCCGGGTCGAGGGCAACGACGTCGGCTACGGCTCGATCTGCGCCGCCGGCCCGCACGCGACCACCCTGCACTGGGTGCGCAACGACGGCCCCGTGCGCTCCGGCGAACTGCTGCTGCTGGACGCGGGCGTGGAGACCCACACCCTCTACACCGCCGACGTCACCCGCACCCTCCCGGTGAACGGCCGCTTCACCGATCTCCAGCGGAAGATCTACGACGCCGTGTACGAGGCCCAGGAGGCCGGGATCGCCGCCGTGCGCCCCGGGGCCAAGTACCGCGACTTCCACGACGCGGCACAGCGGGTCCTCGCCGAGAGGCTCGTCGAGTGGGGGCTCGTCGAGGGCCCGGTCGAGCGGGTGCTGGAGCTGGGGCTGCAGCGCCGGTGGACCCTGCACGGCACCGGGCACATGCTCGGCATGGACGTGCACGACTGCGCGCTGGCGCGGACCGAGACCTATGTGGACGGCACGCTGGAGCCGGGCATGTGCCTCACCGTCGAGCCCGGGCTGTACTTCCAGGCGGACGACCTGACCGTGCCCGAGGAGTACCGCGGCATCGGTGTCCGCATCGAGGACGACATCCTCGTCACCGAGGACGGCAACCGGAACCTCTCCGCCGCCCTGCCGCGCGCTTCCGCCGAGGTGGAGTCCTGGATGGCGCGGCTGAAGGGCTGAGCGGCCCGCGGTTGCCCGGTCCGTGGGCGCTTGCTCCGGTGGGCGTTCACGGGCTGAGGACGGGGCCGGCCACCGGGCCGCCCGCGAGGTGGGCACCGTCCCGCCACTTGAGCATCTTGCTGAAGCAGACGACCGCGCCCCTGCCCGGCCGGTTCCGGACGTGGAAGTGGTCGGCGAGGGCCTCGATCAGCAGCAGGCCGCGGCCGTGCTCGGCGTGGTCGGTGCGGCCGACCTGGCCCGTGTGATCGGAGTGGCCGGCATGGCCGGTGCGATGCGCACGACCGGCGTGACCGGTGCCGTCCACGGGGCCGGGGCCCCGGAGCGGGCCCTGGCCCTCCGGCCACGCCTGCCGGCCGCGGTGGCGGGCGGCGGGCCCGCCCGGTTCGTCACGCGCGGCGGGGAAACCGGGGCCCGAGTCGGCGACCTCGATACGGCACTTCTCGCCGTCCAGGTACGCGGTGACGCGGTACCGCCCGCCGCCCGGGTCCGCACCGCCTCCACCACCGTGTTCCACCGCGTTGGCACAGGCCTCGGAGAGGGCGACGGACAGTTCGTAGGACGTCTCGGGGTGGACCCCGGCGGTCTCCATGGTGCCGATGAGGAGCCGGCGGGCCAGCGGCACACTCGCCGCCTCGCGCCGCAAGTGGAGTGACCACCAGATGCTCATGCTGCGGCCTCCTGGCTGCGGCTCGACATACCGGTACGTATTGCCCGGGCCCCTCCCCGGTAAGCCTGTGCCGGACGGGACTCCGCTCGTTCGGCGGTGTGCCCCCGCAGGCGCGCGGGGGCGTGCCGGTGCGGCCGGCGTGTGCCTCCGCACCACCCACCCTGACGGAGGCGGCAGGTGGGAGCGGTGCGATGATGAGTCCGCCATGTCTGGTTTCACAGCACGCGCCGGCACGGGCCTGCGCCTGGTGAGGGCCGCGGTGTTCGCCGCGGTCTGCGTCGTGCTGTCCGCGACCGGGCACGTCCTCGCCTCCCCCGCCGTGGTCCCGCTCTGGGCTCTGGGCGGGGGCTTCCTCGCCGTCCTCGTGGTGGCCGCGGGGCTCGCCGGCCGGGAGCGTTCGCTGCCCGGTATCGCCGTGGTGCTGGGCACCGGGCAGGTGCTTCTGCACACCCTCTTCGGATACGCCCAGCAACTCGACGGTCCGGCCGCCGCTCCGGCGGGCGGCGGTTCGCCCGACGCTGTGACGGAGCTCGCCGCGCGGCTGCTGTGCGGCGAGGGCGGGCATCCCCTGTCGGCCGCCGAGGCCCATCGCGTGGTGACCGCCGCGGGCATCGACCCCGGCGTGCACGCGGCCGCCGCGACGGCCGGGGGGACCGGCGGGCACGGGGCGGCGCTCCCCGCCTCGCTGCTCCCCTCGCCGGAGATGCTGCTGGCCCATCTGCTGGCGGCGGTCCTGCTCGGGCTGTTGCTGCGGCGGGGTGAGGCCGCGCTGTTCCGTCTCGTACGGCTGTCCGTACAGGGGCTGGCCGAGGGGGCGCTCGTACGGTCGCTGCGTGCCGCCGTCGGGCTGGCCCGGGCGCTGCTCGCGGGGCTGCCCGGGGCCGGGGGTCCGCGCGTGCGCGGTCTCCCCTGTCGCCGGTACGGACCAGAGCGTCCGCGGCCGCTGTATCCGGAGCACTCCGTCAGCAGGAGGGGTCCGCCGGACGTCCGCCTGGCGGCGTGAAACGGCGGTTCCACCGGCAGTGTGCCGGGATCCGCGCGCCTCCGAACGCGCGTTCGGAGCCCTCGCCACCCCTGCCCATGCGGATTCCCCCGCATGCCTCCCGCACGTGCCCGACGCGTCCGGTGGCCGGGCCCGGGGAAGCCGCCACCACCGCTCGCGGCCCGGCATCCCCGCGTCTTCACCGGCACCGCCGGTGTGACCCGGCGTGCCCGCCGCCCGCCGCCGTCCGAGGGCCTCACCGGTCCGGCGGACGATCCGGCGGTCCGTACCCCCACCACGACCCACACCAGGAAGACCCCTATGCGAACCACCCATCGCCCCGCCCGCACGCGCGGCGCGAGGCGGACACCTCTGTGGCGCGGCGGCATGCTCGCCGTCACCGCGGCTCTGGCCCTCAGCGCATGCGGCGGTGGCGGCGACGGCAGCGCCGGGACCGCCGCGGAGGTCTCCGCGGAACCCTCCAAAGCCGCGACCGTTCTCGATAATCCGTTCGAGAAGCCGGACCTCGTCCTCACCGACACGTCCGGTCAGGAGTACGACCTGGTCGAGGAGACCAAGGGACACCCGACGCTCCTCTACTTCGGCTACACCCACTGCCCCGACGTCTGTCCGCTGACGATGAGCAACATCGCCGTGGCGAGCAAGGCACTCAGCGAGGACCAGCGGAAGGACCTGCGGGTCGTCTTCGTCACCTCCGACCCCGAACGGGACACCCCCCAGCGGCTCGGCGCCTGGCTGCGCGGCCAGGACCCCGACTTCATCGGCCTGACCGGTGACTTCGACGCGATCCAGGCCGGCGCGCGCAGTGTCGGCATCGGCATCGCACCGCCGACCGAGGACGAGAACGGCGACATCGTCTCCACTCATGGCGCCCAGGTCCTCGCCTTCTCCCCGGAGGACGACAAGGCCCACGTCCTCTACGGCGAGGACACCACCGTCGACGACTACACCGCAGACCTGCCCAAGCTCCTCAAGGGAGAGACCCCGTGAACCGCCGCACCGCCACCGTTACCGCCCTCAGCGCCGCACTGGTGCTCGGTGCCACGCTCTCCCTGACCGGCTGCGCCACCGGGCCGGAGCTCGGGACGAGCGGCGGCTACGTCCCGGAGCCCGTCATGCCCGACATGGCCGGCGGGTTCCTCACGGTGACCAACACCGGTGACACCGCCGACCGGCTCACCCACGCCACCAGCGACATCTCCGACGACGTGGAGCTGCACCGCACCAAGGACGGCAAGATGCAGCAGGTCAAGTCGTTCGAGGTACCGGCGAACGGCGAGCTCGTCCTCGAGCGCGGGGCGAACCACATCATGTTCAAGGAGCTCAAGCACAAGCCGGCCGTGGGCGACGAGGTCTCCGTGACGCTCCACTTCGCCGAGTCGGGCGCCCTCGAGGTGACCCTTCCGGTGAAGGCCGCCACCCACAACCCCGCGATGAAGAAGCACTGACCGGCATGGCCCCCGCACCCTGCCGGGACCGCCCGGCCGCCCCTGCCGCCGCTGCCGTGCCCGGCACGCACGCCGCGCGAGCCGCGCGCCCCGCGCGTGCCACCGCCGTGCTGCTGCTCGGCGCCGCGGCCGTGCTGGCCGTACTGCTCGGCGCCGCCCCGGCCTCGGCACACGCGGCGCTGACCGGGAGCGTTCCGCGGCAGGGCGCGGTGGCCGACCGGGCGCCCGAGAAGGTGGTGCTCACCTTCTCCGCGCGCGTCACCCTGTCCGCCGACTCGATCCGGGTACTGGCTCCGGACGGCGGACGGGCCGACACCGGTGAGCCGCGCGACCTGGGCACCGGTGGCACCGTCCGGCACGGCGTCGCTCTGCGGCCGGGGCTGCCGGACGGGACCTACACCGTGGCCTGGCGGGCCGTCTCGGCCGACGGGCATCCGGTCTCGGGCGCCTACACCTTCTCCGTCGGCGCCCCGTCGTCGACCGCCGCGGCCCTGCCGGACGACCGGCCGGGAAGCGGGCTCACCGGCCTCCTCCACGCCGTCGCGCGGTACGCGGCCTACGCGGGCTTCGTCCTGCTCGTCGGCAGTGGCGCGTTCGTCCTGGGCTGCCGGCCGTCCGCCGCCTCCATCGCGGCACTGCGGCGGCTGGTGATCCGGGGCTGGGCCGTGGTCACCGCGGCCACCTTCGCGCTGCTTCTGCTGCGCGGACCGTACACCGGGGGCAGCGGACTCGCCGGGATGTTCGATCCGGGGGCGCTGCGGGACGTCGTGGCGACCCCCTCCGGAACCGCGCTGGTCTCCCGGCTGCTGCTGCTCGCGGTGGCCGCTCTCTGCGTGACGGTCCTGCTCTCCCCGGACCGGTGGTCCGCCGGAAGCGCGGAAGGAGCCGCCGGGGAGACGGAGCGGGAGCACCGGAATGCACGCTTCTGGCTCGCGGCGGCCGGCGGGGCCGTCGTCGCCACCGGCCTGGCGGCCACCTGGGCCGCCGCCGGGCACGCGTCGACCGGTCTCCAGCCGTGGCTCGCCGTTCCGGTGGACGTAGTGCATCTACTGGCCGTGGCGCTCTGGCTCGGCGGCCTGGCGGCCCTCCTGGTGACGCTCCACCGGGGACCGGCGGCGGAACGGCAGGTGGTGCGGCGGTTCTCGCGGGTGGCCCTCGGCAGTGTGCTGGTACTGGCCACGACCGGGCTGTACCAGTCCTGGCGGCAGGCCGGCTCCTGGGACGCCCTCACCACCACCTCGTTCGGACGGCTGCTGCTGGTCAAGGTGGGGATGGTGGCCCTGCTGCTGTTCTTCGCCCGCTGGTCGCGGCAGCGCGCCGGCCGGCTGCCGGACGGGCCGGCGGGCACCGCCGGGGAGAGTCCTGGCGAACCCGCCGCCGCGCCGCTGACGGATCCGGTGCCCGTGCCGGAGCCCCCGGCGGAGGACCGGCCGGCGCCGGCCCGGAGCGGTGCCTCCTCGCTCACCGCCCCGGTGGACGCCGAGCGGGCCGCCCAGCTCGCCCGCCAGCGTGCCGCCCTGGCGGCGGCCCGTGAGCGGCGGGTCCGCGACGCCGACCCGGAGCGGACCCGGCTCCGCCGCTCGGTGCTCGCCGAGGCCGGCGTGGCCGCGCTGGTACTCGCCGTCACCACAGCCCTGACGAGCACCGAACCGGCCCGTACGGAGGTGCGGACGGCCGGCGCGGCCGCCGGCACCCCGTCCGCCGCGTCCGCCGCGTCCGGGCAGCCCGTCATGCTCGACATTCCCTTCGACACCGGCGGCGAGAAGGGCGCCGGTACGGCCGGGCTCCACCTCTTCGACCCGGCCAGCACCTGCGGCAACAGCCTCCACCTCTGGCTCGAGGACCCGGACGGCAAGCCGTTGGACGTCGCCGAGGTGAAGCTCGCCTTCACCCTCCCCGCCGAGGACGTCGGACCGCTCCCGGTGAAGCTGGCGAAGCTCGCCACCGGCCACTGGTCGGCCGCTCGTTTCCAGCTCCCCCTGACAGGGACCTGGAGGGCGTCGCTCACCGTGCGGACCTCCGACATCGACCAGATCACCGAGACCCGGAACGTGAAGATCAACTGATGACGACTTCTCCCCTCTCCCGGCGCAGACTGCTCGGAACCGCCGGCGCGGCCGGTGCTGCCGGACTCGTCGCCGGTGCGGCGGGCGGCGTGGCGGGCACCGCACTCGCCGGGGACGACACCCCGCCGCTCAGCACCGTCGGCTCCACCAGCGTGATGTTTCACGGGAAACATCAGGCCGGCATCACCACCGCGCCTCAGTCCCGCGGCCATCTGGCCGCCTTCGATCTGCTGCCGGACACCGGCCGGAAGGGGGCGGCCGCCCTGCTGCGCCGCTGGTCCCGGACGGCCGGACGCCTGACCGCGGGCCGCGCGGTCGCGGACGACACGGCGATCGCCCTGGACGCGGGCCCGTCCTCTCTCACCGTCACCTTCGGTTTCGGGCACAGTTTCTTCAGCCGCACGGGGCTGGAGGACCGCCGCCCCGCCGCACTGGACCCGCTGCCCGCGTTCTCCTCGGACGCCCTGGACCCGCGGCGCAGCAACGGTGATCTGTGGGTGCAGATCGGCGCCGACGACGCGCTGGTCGCCTTCAACGCCCTGCGCGCCCTCCAGAAGGACGCCGCGGGAACGGCCCGGGTGCGCTGGCAGATGAACGGCTTCAACCGCTCCGCGGGGGCGACGGTCCGGCCCATGACCACCCGCAACCTGATGGGCCAGATCGACGGGACCAGGAATCCACGCCCGGAGGAGGCGGACTTCGAGCAGCGGGTCTTCGTCCCCGAGGGCGGCGGGGCGAAGGATCCGGAGTGGATGGCCCACGGCTCATACGCCGTGGTCCGGCGCATCCGGATGCTGCTCGACGACTGGGAGGAGCTGTCGCGGGAGGAGCAGGAGCGGGTGATCGGACGCCGCAAGGACACCGGTGCGCCGCTGACCGGCGGCACCGAGACCACCCCCCTGGACCTGGAGAAGACCGGCCCCGACGGCAGGCCCGTCGTTCCCGCCAACGCGCACGCCCGGATCTCGATGCCGGAGACGAACGGCGGGGCGGCCCTGCTGCGGCGTCCCTTCTCCTTCCACGACGGCTTCGACGAGAAGGGGGTACCGGACGCGGGTCTGCTGTTCGTCTGCTGGCAGGCGGATCCTCTCCGGGGCTTCGTGCCGGTGCAGCGCAAGCTCGACCGGGGGGACGCGCTGTCGCCGTTCATCCGGCACGAGACGAGCGGTCTGTTCGCGGTGCCGGGCGGCTGCGAGCCGGACGGCTATGTGGGCCGGGAGCTGCTGGAGGGATGAGTCCTTACGGTCCGTACGGGGAGCGGCGGCCACCGTACGGGCCCTCGCCGGGAGCGGTCGCGGTGGGCGGGCCGGGCTCTTCCGCCGCCGGTATGGTGGGAGGCTCCCCGTGAGAAGGAGCCCCGCAGCGATGTCCGTCAGCCGCTACACCTACCTGGGCCCCGAGGGCACCTTCACGGAGGCCGCGCTCAGGACCCTGCCCGAGGCGGCGACGCGCGAACTGATGCCGATGGTCTCCGTCCCGGCGGCGCTGGACGCGGTGCGGTCCGGCGAGGCGGGCGCCGCGCTGGTGCCGATCGAGAACTCGGTCGAGGGCGGGGTCACCGCGACCCTCGACGAGCTGGCCACCGGCAAGCCTCTGATGATCTACCGCGAGGTGCTGCTGCCGATCTCCTTCGCGCTGCTCGTCCGGCCCGGAACGGGGCTGACCGATGTGAAGACGGTGACCGGGCACCCGGTGGCGCAGCCGCAGGTCCGCAAGTGGCTGGCGGCACACCTCCCGGACGCCCAGTGGGAATCCGCGGCCTCGAACGCCGACGGAGCCCGGCTGGTGCAGGAGGGGCGGTACGACGCGGCCTTCGCGGGGGAGTTCGCGGCCGGGACGTACGGGCTGAAGCCGCTGGTCACCGATATCCACGACGCGCAGAACGCGGTGACCCGTTTCGTGCTGGCCGGACGGCCGGCCCGGCCCGCGGCGCGGACCGGTGCCGACAAGACGTCCGTGGTGATCTGGCTGGGTGACGACCATCCGGGCGCGCTGCTGGAGCTGCTCCAGGAGTTCGCGGCCCGCGGGGTCAACATGATGCGCATCGAGTCGCGGCCGACCGGTGAGGGGATCGGCCGGTACTGCTTCTCGGTGGACTGTGAGGGGCACATCACGGACCGCCGGGTGGGCGAGGCTTTGATGGGTCTGAAGAGGATCTGCCCCAAGGTGCGCTTCCTCGGCTCGTATCCGCGCGCCGGTGTGAGCCCGGAGGAGCTTCCGCCGCTGCGGCACGGAACCACGGACGAGGAGTTCTCGGCCGCCTCGGACTGGCTGGCGCGCTGCCTGGACGGGCGGAGCTGAGCGCGCCGGGCCCGGGGACACCGGAACTCGATCAGGCGCTTCGGGGCTCCGGAACGGAAGTCCGCGGACAGGCTGTGCACAGCTCGCCGAGTTATCCACAGGCCGGGACCGCCGCCTGGGGACAAGTCGACACGGTAACCGGACACGACAGACAAAACGCCCCAGTCGCCTTCCTTCTGTGCACAGCACCTTCGATCCCTTTTCGTCAGCACAATTCTCTGCGGGCACTCTTTGGAGTGAGGCATTACCGCCCGAAAGAGTGTGTGGAATGAGTTTGAGAAGGGAATTCATCGGCCTGCACAGAAGGGACCGGAATGATCAATTCCGACTTCCACAGTTCTCGCGCACAGCCTGTGGATAAAGTCTCCACCCCTGCCCCCACCTGTGGAAAACCCTCCGGCGAAATGTCCGCCCCCGCCGCACCGGTCCCGTTGCCGACCGACTCCGTTCACCTCCATATCACCCGCGGCACCATCACCGGACGGCCGCGTGCACCATTCCGGCCCGGCTCCGTGGATTTTCCTTTTCGGAGCAAAAGGGACAAAACACTCCGGTCATTATCGGAGTCGAAGGCCGGGCGTCCGCACCGGTAGCCTGGAGCCGTGATTGACCTTCGCCTGCTCCGTGAGGACCCCGACCGTGTCCGCGCGTCCCAGCGCGCCCGTGGAGAGGACGTCGCCCTCGTCGACGCCCTGCTCTCCGCCGATGAACGGCGCAGGTCGTCCGGCGTCCGCTTCGACGAACTCCGCTCCGAGCAGAAGGCGCTCGGCAAGCTGATCCCCAAGGCCTCCGGTGAGGAGAAGGCGGAGCTGCTGAAGAAGGCCGGCGAGCTCTCCGCCGCCGTCAAGGCAGCCGACGCCCAGCAGAACGAGGCCGCCGAGGAGACCCAGCGCCTGCTGAGCGGTCTCGGCAACCTCGTCCACCCCGAGGTGCCCGTGGGCGGGGAGGACGACTTCACCGTCCTGGAGACCGTCGGGACGGCGCGCGACTTCGAGGCGGAGGGCTTCCGGCCGAAGGACCACCTGGAGCTCGGACAACTGCTCGGCGCGATCGACGTCGAGCGCGGCGCCAAGGTCTCCGGCTCCCGCTTCTACTACCTGACGGGCATCGGTGCCCTGCTGGAGCTGGCGCTCGTCAACGCCGCCATCGCCCAGGCGACCGAGGCCGGCTTCATCCCCATGCTCACCCCGGCGCTGGTAAAGCCCCGTGCCATGGAGGGCACCGGCTTCCTGGGCCAGGCCGCCGAGAACGTCTACCAGCTGGAGAAGGACGACCTCTACCTGGTCGGCACCTCCGAGGTCCCGCTCGCCGCGTACCACATGGACGAGATCGTCGACGCGGACCGGCTGCCGCTGCGCTACGCGGGCTTCTCGCCCTGCTTCCGCCGCGAGGCCGGCACCTACGGCAAGGACACCCGCGGCATCTTCCGCGTCCACCAGTTCGACAAGGTGGAGATGTTCTCCTACGTCACCCCGGAGGACTCCGAGGCCGAGCACCGCCGGCTGCTGGAGTGGGAGAAACAGTGGCTCACCGCCCTGGAACTGCCCTTCCGCGTGATCGACGTGGCCACCGGAGACCTGGGTGCCTCCGCTTCCCGCAAGTTCGACTGCGAGGCCTGGATCCCGGCGCAGGGCAAGTACCGCGAGCTCACCTCCGCCTCCAACTGCACCGAGTTCCAGGCCCGGCGGCTGTCGGTGCGGATGCGCGACGGCAAGCACGTCCGCCCGCTGGCCACCCTCAACGGCACGCTCTGCGCCGTGCCCCGCACGATCGTCGCGCTGCTGGAGAACCACCAGCGGCCGGACGGCTCGGTGCGGGTCCCCGAGCTGCTCCGCCCCTACCTGGGCGGGCGCGAGATCCTGGAACCCGTGACCGCGTGAGCGCCCCCGCCACCGCCCGCCCGGAAGCCCCGGGCGGGCACCTCCCGTACCGGCTGATCGCCACCGATCTCGACGGCACCCTGCTCCGCGGCGACGACACCGTCTCCCCGCGCTCCCGGGACGCCCTGGCCGCCGCCACCGCCGCGGGCGCCGCGCACATCGTCGTCACCGGCCGCGCGGTGCCCTGGGCCCGGCACGTCCTCGACGACCTGGGATACCGGGGACTCGCGGTGTGCGGACAGGGCGCGCAGGTCTACCACGCCGGTGAGCACCGGCTGCTGACCTCCGTCACGCTCGACCGGCAGCTCGCCGGGCTGGCGGTCGCCAAGATCGAGGCGGAGACCGGGCCTCTGGCGCTGGCCGCGAGCCGGGACGGCCTGGACGGCGAGGTCCTGGTCGGCCCGGGCTACGAGGCACAGGGCCCGCTGCCGTACCTCACCTTCCAGGACATGGACGAGGTCTGGTCCGCGCCGCTCAACAAGCTCTACATCCAGCATCCGGAGCTGGACGACGACTCCCTCGCCCACGTCGCGCGCACCGTCGCCGGGCATCTGGTGGGCGTGGTGATGTCCGGAGCGGGCATCGTGGAGCTGCTGCCCCTGGGGCTCAGCAAGGCCACGGGGCTCTCCCTGGCCGCCCGCCGGCTCGGACTGCGGGCGGCGGACACCATCGCCTTCGGCGACATGCCCAACGACATCCCGATGTTCGGCTGGGCCGGCTACGGCGTCGCCATGGCCAACGCGCACGCCGAACTGAAGTCCGTCGCCGACGAGATCACGGCCTCCAACGACGAGGACGGCATCGCCGTCGTCGTCGAACGCCTCTTCGGCTGACCCCCGGCCCCGGCGAACGTCCGGCTCCGCGTGACCGCCGCGCCGACGGCTCGTTGCCCACCATGCGTGGAGGCAACTGGAGTTCGAGACGTCGAGAGTGCGTGAAGTGGCGGATTGCCGGGCGGCAGAACCGGTCATCGAGTACGTGGCTATATGAGCAGCCTTCGCTCCTGGTCCCTGGATACGGGCAGTCCCACATCCGTTCCGGAACGAAGGGGAGGGCACTCTCATGCCACCCGAATCCGCACTGCTCGAATCACGCGCGCTCCGCGAGAGCCTCGCCGCGCGCACGGGCGTGCTCGACAAGGTCAAGGTCCTGGCGATGCTGCCGGACGGGCTGCACGTCACGACGCGCATGGTCGCCGAGTACTTCGAGGTGAGTGAAGAAGTGGTCCGGCAACTCACGGCACGCCACCGCTCGGAGTTGTCATCCAACGGTATGACCACGCTACGAGGCGCTGACCTGCGCCGATTCAAGCGTGACATCCTGTCACGCTATACCGCAGCAGGTTATCCACAGGCCAGGTCGAACCTGGGCGTCTTCACCCGCCGCGCCGTACTGAACGTGGCGATGCTGCTGCGGGACAGCCCTGTCGCACGTGAGGTCCGCAGGTACCTGCTGGACGTCGAGGAGAGCTTCACCACGCCACGCTCCGGGACCGCCCCGTCCGCGGAGCGCTCGCTCGAAGCCAGGATGACCGTCGTCGAGTCCTGTCTCGCCGATGTCGGCGCCGCGCTGCGCGACCTCGGGCCGGTACTGCGCCGGACCTCCGACCGGCTGGACCGGATCGACGAGCGGCTCGACGGAATGGACCGCCGCATCGCCTTCATGGACCGGCGGCTGGACAACACCAACCAGGTCGTCTGTGCGATGAGCGAGCGCGTGGCCGGCATGGACGTCCGGCTGCGGCAACTCCAGGAGGAGACGGCGCGATGCCCGCGCCCGCGAGGCGGCCGGCGCTGACCGGTCACGGCCCCGCGCACCCGCGGGGCCCGCACTGACCGGTCGACGCGGCCGGGCAGGGCCGAGGCCGGGGCGCGCACCCCTCCAGGTGCGCGCCCCGGCCCGTTCCGTTCCTTCTCGTCGCCCTTCCGCCGTCCCGCCGTCGCCCCGGCTCACTCCTCCCCGGCCAGCTTCAGGACGCGCAGCTTCTGGCCCGCGTACCAGGTGGCGAGGGCCGTGACGACGGAGAGCAGCACCACGGCCGGGACGAGACCCACGTCCGAGGTCACCAGCCCGCCGTCGGCGGTCTTCTGCGCGAGGGCCAGCGCCCACTGCTGCACGCTGAGGGTCCGGGCCCCCTCGATCAGGCTGCCGAACAGCGATTCCCACACCAGCGCGTAGACGAGCCCGGCGACGACCGCGTGCCGGGTGACCGTGCCGAGCAGCAGGAAGACGGCGCTGTAGGCGACGGAGGCGACCGCGGCGGCCAGCGCGTACGCGACGGCGACGTTCTGGCTGTTGCCGTTCAGGATGAAGCCGGCGATCAGCGTGGGCACCGCCGAGAAGACGACCGTCACCCCGATCGCCACCAGCAGTTTGGTGACGATGATGGTGGGCCGCTTCACCGGTTTGGCGAGCAGGTAGACGATCGAGCCGTCGTCGATCTCGGGGCCGATCGCTCCCGTGCCGGCGATCACGCCGATCAGCGGGACCATCGTGGCGAGGGCGAAGCCGCCCAGCACATCGGCGGCGATCTGGTCGTCGACTCCGGTCAGTTGGCGCACCGCCACCGCGATGAGCAGCAGCAGTGCGGGGAGGAGGAAGAGGATCAGCGCCCGGCGGCGGCCGAGCAGGCCCCGGTAGGTGAGCCGGGCGACCGTGGAGTTGTACATCGGTTCGGGCTCCTTCAAGCCGCTGGGCCGCTCAGGCCGTTACGAGGTAGGAGAAGACGCTCTCCAGGGACTCGTCGGAGGGCGAGACCGTGAGGAGCCGGATGCCGTGCTCGCGGGCGACCCGCGGCAGCAGTTCGGTGAAGCGGGGGAAGTCGACGGCCTGGACGTGCAGCGCCCCGTCCGCCCGGTCGATCTCGATACCGGCCGTGGACGGATCGGCGATCAGCGCGGCGGCCAGGGCGCGGTCGTCGCCGGACCGGATGAGATAGCGGTGCGGGCGGTCCGTCATCAGGCGGCGGATCTTCCGGAAGTCGCCCGAGGCCGCGTGCCGGCCGGCGACGATCACCTCGATGTGCTGGGCGAGCTGTTCGACCTCCTCCAGGATGTGCGAGGAGAAGAGCACGGTGCGCCCCTCGTCCCCCATCCGCCGCAGCAGCTCCATGAGCTGCATCCGCTGGCGCGGGTCCATGCCGTTGAACGGTTCGTCGAGCAGGAGGACGGACGGCTCGTGGACCAGCGCGGAGGCCATCTTCACGCGCTGCCGCATCCCCTTGCTGTACGTGGCGATCTTGCGGTTCTGCGCGTACTCCATCTCGACGGTGGCGAGCGCCTCCCGGGCCGCCCCGCGGGGATCCTTCAGCCCGTGCAGCTCGGCGTTGGCGAGCACGAACTCCCGTCCCGTCAGGAAGTCGTACATGGATTCCCGTTCGGGGACGATGCCGATCTGCCGGTACGCCCCCTCGTTGCGCCAGACGGCCGCGTCGTCGAGGGTGACGGTGCCGGTCGAGGGGGCCAGGAAGCCGGCCATCATGTTGATGAGGGTGGACTTCCCGGCGCCGTTGGGGCCGAGGAGGCCGGTCACACCGGGGCCGATGGTCATGGTGATGTCGTTGACGGCGACCACGTTGCCGAACCAGCGGGAAACGTGGTCGATCTTGAGGGTGGTCACAGCCCGACCTTCCGGTAACGGCGCATCAGCAGCGCGTACGAGCCGGCGATCAGCCCGAGGACCACCGCCGGGTAGACGATTCCGGCGAGCGCGCCGGACGGCCCCTCGGCGCCGGGGAAGGCGGAGTCCGCGCCGAGGAACAGCGACTGCACGCCGTCGACGAGGGTGACCGGCGAGAACAGGCCGAGCCAGCCGATGGCGTCCTGGTTGCCCTGCTCCCAGGCGATCGCCTGGACGGTGCTGACCGCGCCGTAGGAGATGGTCATCACGGCGATGACGGCGGCGACGCCGAAGCCCCGGCGGGGGGTGAGGGCCGCGACGACCAGCCCGATGCCGGCGAAGAGCACGGACAGGACGGCCACGGAGGCCAGGCCCTGGCCGAACCCCTTGGTCTGGTCGGCGAAGTCCAGCTTGGCCAGCAGCGCACCCGCGTAGAGGATGACGAGCGGTGCCGCGGTGAGCAGGAAGAGGGCCGAGGCCATCGCCGCGTACTTCGCTGCCACGTAGTCCACCCGTTCGATCGGACGGGAGAAGTAGAGCGGCACGGTGCGGAACCGCAGATCGCGGGAGACGGACTGCGGGGCCTGGGCGGCGAGATAGAGGCCGATGACGGCCTGGAGGTAGATCGCGTACCGCGTGTATTCGAGCGGCAGGTCCTTCATGTCGGTCGCCACGGCCACCGCGACGATGATGCCCGCCGGCAGGCACATCACGGCGAACAGCAGCATCGGCAGAACCTTGGACTTGGCCGAGCGGCCGAGACCGTACGCACCGCGCAGACTCTGGGAGAAGAGGGAGAGCCGGGCGTAGGAGCGCCCGAGGCGGGGGCCGTCGTAGCGGCGGTAGCCGATGTTGTGGATGCGGGTCGGGTCGGCGGACGGGTCCGCCGCCGTCGGCGTCATGCTCTCAGGCGGCATCGCGGCCACCTCCGTTCCGTCCGTCCGTGCTGCTGGCGTGCGGCCGGGCGGAGGGCTCCGGCCCGGCGGGCCCAGTGGGTTCCGGGGGCTCCCCGGGGCGGAAGACCTCCGCGATGTGGTGACGGCGCTGCTCCATGCGCACCAGGCCGAGCCCCAGTCCGGCGACGGTGTCGCGGACCGTGTCGTACGTCCGGTCGCCCTCGGCGTCCAGGAGCAGCACCCGGCCCGCGCCGGGCGCGTGTCCGCCGGCGGCGTGGCGGACGCCCGCGCGGGCCAGCGCCTCCGCCAGCGCGGCCGTGCCGTCGGGGTGCTCCTCGGTGTCCGTGACCTCGACCGCGATGACCGCGGTTTTCTGGGTGAAGTCGCTGGTGGAGCTGGAGCGCAGCAGGGCACCGCCGTCGATGACGACCACGTGGTCGCAGGTGCGTTCGAGCTCGCCGAGAAGGTGGGAGGTCACCAGCACGGAGATGCCGAAGTCGGTGTGGACGCGGCGGATGAGGCCCAGCATCTCGTCCCGGCCGACCGGGTCGAGGCCGTTCGTCGGCTCGTCCAGCAGCACCAGTTTCGGGTCGTGGACCAGCGCCTGGGCGAGCTTGACCCGTTGCTTCATACCGGTCGAGTAGCCGCCGATGGGCCGGTAACGCTCCTCGTAGAGGCCGACGTGGCGCAGGGTGTCGGCGGTGCGCTCACGCGCGGCGGAGGGCGGCAGCCCCGAGATCCGGGCCATGTGCACGACGAACTCGGTCGCGGACACGTCGGGGGGCAGGCAGTCGTGCTCGGGCATGTAGCCGACCTGTTCCCGGATGGCGCCGCCCTCGCCGGCCACGTCGAGGCCGAGCACCGCGGCCCGCCCCTCGGTCGCCGGGGACAGTCCGAGCAGGATCTTGATCAGGGTCGACTTGCCGGCCCCGTTGGCACCCACCAGGCCGGTCACGCCCGGGCCGATGGTCATGGTGAGCCGGTCGAGCGCGGTCACCTTGGGGAACCGCTTGCTGAGGCTTTCGGTCACGATCACTGTCACGGCCATGACGCTAGTGGCGCGGACCACACCGGGCGTCAGCCCTGACGGCTGTCTCCGCGTCCCCCTTCAGGTGTAGGGACCCGTAAGGGCCGTACACCTAAGTTGTTACCACCGGTAATAATCATGGGTAACGTCAGGGATGCGGAGGAGCCGGGAAGACGGCGGCTCCCTGAGGCCGGAAGGCGGTGCCGGGTGACCGGTGACATGCGCGAACGCTGGGTGCAGGGCGGGGACGGCGTACGGCTGTGCGTGGCCGCACTGGGAGATTCCGGGCAGCCTGTGGTGGTCCTGGTGCACGGCTATCCGGACAGCAAGGAGGTCTGGACCGAGGTCGCGCGGCAGCTGGCGGACCGCTTCCACGTGGTCCTCTACGATCTGCGGGGCTGCGGCCGCTCGACCGCGCCCCGGCCGTTGCGGGGCGGCTTCACCCTGGAGAAGCTGACCGCCGACTTCCGCGCCGTCGCGGACGCGGTGAGCCCCGGCCGGCCCGTCCATCTGGTGGGCCACGACTGGGGCTCGGTGCAGGGCTGGGAGTTCGTCACCACGGCCGCCGCGGACCGGATCGCCTCCTTCACCTCCGTCTCCGGCCCCTCGCTGGACCACTTCGGCCACTGGGCCGCACGGCGCCGGAGCGGGGCGCTCGGCGCACGCGGTGTCCGCGAACTGCTCGGCCAGCGCCTGCGGTCCTGGTACGTCTATGCGCTGCACACGCCGGTCCTCCCCGAGCTGGCCTGGCGCGGGCCGCTCGCCCGCCGGTGGCCCGGCGTCCTGCGCAGGCTGGAGAAGCTGCCCGCCGACGGCTACCCGACTCCGTCCCTGGCCCGGGACGCCGCCCACGGCGCGTGGCTCTACCGCGACAACTTCCGCCCGCGCACCCGCCGTCCGCGCGAGGACGCCCGTGCCCGGGTGCCCGTCCAGCTCGTCGTCCCCGCCGGGGACGTCTTTCTCTCCGAACACCTCTACGACGACCTCGGCCTGTGGGCGCCCTGGCTCGTCCGCCGGCGCGTGGCCGCCGGGCACTGGGTGATCCGGACACAGCCGGAGCAGGTGGCCGGCTGGATCGCGGAGTTCGCTCTGGAGACCGGTGCCTCCTCCGGCTTTCCCGCCACGGAACCGTCGGCCGGCTGACACACTCGGGGCATGGAGCCGCCGCCCGAACAGTTGCCCAGCACCGAGGCCGCCGTCATCGCCATCCGGGAGATCGCGCGGGAGTTCGAGTTGACGGTACGGGTCACCGACGACATCGGAGCCGACCGCTCGGCCCGGCGAACGGCGGCCGGGGCCTTCGCCGTGACCGACGAGGACGGCTCGCTCCCGCACGAGGCCCATGCCGAACTGTCCGGCTCACCCGCGGTGGAGGTCGAGCTGTACTCGGAGGGCGACGCCAAGGTCACCGTCGAGGGGGTCGAGTTCCACGACCTCCCGCGCGACGTGGTGCCGGACTTCCTCCGCTCCGTGTACGGGGGAGCGGCCCATGTGAAAGGCCGCTTCTTCCCGCCGGGTTACTGGCTCGTCGTGCCGTTGCCGGGAGGCCGCGCCCTCAAGGAGCTCGTGCTCTCCGGGCCGGTGCTCTCCCCCTGGCTGAGCCGGTCGGTGCGCTGAGGCGGGCGATGCACCGAGCCGGGCGGTCGGACGGTCGGGCGGTCGGTACGGTGCTCGGCCGAGGAAGCGCGGTGCCCCGCACGATCCCGGCCCGATCCCCGCACGACCGGGGCCGTGGGGAGGCCGACGTAGGCTCGGGGCCATGAGTCCGCGCCTGAGCACCGTGATCCTCCCCGTCGACCGCTGGAACGAGGGCGGCCGCGCGAAGTGGCAGCGCGCCGAGGAACTGGGCTTCCACGCCGCGTACACCTACGACCACCTGTCCTGGCGGTCCTTCCGCGACGGCCCCTGGTTCGGCGCCCTGCCCACGCTCACGGCCGCCGCCACGGCGACCGGCCGGCTCCGTCTGGGCACCCTCGTGACGTCACCGAACTTCCGGCATCCCGTGACGCTCGCCAAGGAGCTGATCTCCCTCGACGACATCTCGGGCGGCAGGATCACCCTCGGCATCGGGGCGGGCGGCAGCGGCTTCGACGCCACGGCGCTCGGCCGGCGGCCGTGGACCCCGCGCGAGCGGGCCGACCGCTTCGGCGAGTTCCTGCCGCTGCTGGACCGGCTGCTCACCGAGGGCACGGTCTCGCAGCGCGGCGACTTCTACACCGCGGAAGAGGTCAGGAACCTCCCCGGCTGCGTCCAGCGGCCCCGGCTCCCCTTCGCCGTCGCCGCCACCGGGCCGCGAGGGCTGAGGCTGGCCGCGCGGCACGGCCGGGCATGGGTGACGACGGGTGACCCGAAGCTCTACGAGACGGGCACGCCGCAGCAGTCGGACGAGGCGATGCGCCGCCAGCTCGAAGGGCTCGCCGCCGCCTGCGCGGAGACCGGCCGGGACGTCGCGGAGCTGGACAAGATCCTGCTGACCGGGTTCACCCCGGACCGCGCCCGCCCGCTGGAGTCCCTGGACGCCTTCGTGGACTTCGCCGGGCGCCACCGGGATCTGGGCTTCACCGAGATCGTGGTGCACTGGCCGATACCCGGCTCGGACTTCGCCGCCGACCAGGCTGTCTTCGAGAAGATCGCCACCGAGGCGGCCGCGCAGCTCGGCTGACGGACAGGGTCTGCCCCCTCACGGTCCGGCACGGGCTCCGCACGGCATACGGCCCGCACACCAGGGGCGCAAGTGACCAGCGGAGTCGCACGGCGGCGTTCTCCCCGGCCCCCGTGACGCTCCCTTGTGCGTACCGTCGCACGCTTGTGCGCGCATATGCGCGAAGATGGAGAGGTGACCTCAGCTACCGAGCGGCCCGAGCCGCACCACCCGGCCCTCGCCGGAGCCGGTGACCCGGCCTCCGTGACCGGGCCCGTACGGCTGATCGCCACCGATCTCGACGGCACCCTGCTCCGCGACGACAAGACGGTCTCCGACCGGACGGTCGCCGCGCTGGCGGCCGCCGAGAAGGCCGGCATCGAGGTCTTCTTCGTGACCGGCCGGCCCGCGCGCTGGATGGGAGTCGTCAGTGACCACGTGCACGGCCACGGCCTGGCGATCTGTGCCAACGGCGCGGCCGTCGTCGACCTGCACCGGGGCGGCCAAGTCGTCGAGGTCCGCCCGCTGCACCGTCTCGCCGCCATGGACGTGGTCGGCGCGCTGCGCGTCGCCGCGCCGGGCACCTCGTTCGCCGTCGAACTGACCACCGGGCTCCACTACGAACCGGAGTACCCGCCCTTCCACCTCGATCCCGGGGCCACGGTCGACGCCGCAGAGCGGCTTCTCTCGGAGAACGCGTGGCACGCGGAGACGCCGGTGCTCAAGCTGCTGGCCCACCACCCGGAGATGTCCCCGGACGACTATCTCGCCCTGGCCCGGGAGACGGCGGGCGCGCACGCCTCGTTCACCCGTTCCAGTCCGACCGCGCTGCTGGAGATCAGCGGGCTGGGGGTCAGCAAGGCCTCCACCCTCGCGCAGTGCTGCGCGGAGCGCGGGATCGCCCCCGGCGAGGTGGTGGCGTTCGGCGACATGCCCAACGACCTGGAGATGCTGACCTGGGCGGGCAGCTCGTACGCGATGGCCAACGCGCATCCGGAGGTGCTGGCCGCCACTGCGGCCCGTACGGCCGCCAACAGTGAGGACGGCGTCGCGGTCGTCATCGAGCGCATCCTGGAGGAGCAGGCGTAGCGCCGTCCCGACGCCCGTACGGAGCGGCCTCAGCACGCCGCCGGCGCGGCCTCCGGAAGCTCCCGGGGCAGCCGGGCGCCCGCCGTGTCCGCCGCACGCTCCCGCTCCCGCATCCGCCGGAACGGCCCGTCGGCGGCCGCCAGCTCCGCGTACGTGCCGCGCTGGACGGCACGGCCCCGGTCCAGCACGACCACCTCGTCGACGTCCTCCAGCCCCGCCAGCCGGTGGGTGATGAGGACGGTCGTGCGGCCCTCGGTCGCCGCGAGCAGATCGGCCGTGAGGGCGTCCGCCGTCGCCAGGTCGAGGTGTTCGGCGGGCTCGTCGAGGACCAGCACGGGGAAGTCCGCGAGCAGGGCCCGGGCCAGGGCGAGTCGGCGGCGCTGGCCGCCGGACATCCTCGCGCCGTGCTCGCCGACCATCGTGTCCAGGCCCTCGGGCAGGCCGTCCACCCAGCCGAGCAGCCGGGCCCGGGCCAGGGCGGCGCGCAGTTCGGGCTCCCCGGCGGACGGACGGGCGAGCCGCAGGTTCTCGCGGAGTGAGCTGTCGAAGAGGTGCGCGTCCTGCGCGCAGAGCCCGACCAGCCGCCGCACGGCGTCGCCGTCGAGCGCGGTGGCATCGGTGCCGGCCAGGGTGTAGCGGCCGGACTCGGGGTCCAGGAAGCGCAGCAGCACCTGCGCGAGCGTCGTCTTGCCCGAGCCGGACGGGCCCACGACGGCGATCCGGCGCCCCCGTACGAGGTCGAGGTCCAGGCCGTCGAGGGCGGGCAGCCGCTGACCGGCGTAGCGGGCCGTCAGATTCCGCACCGCCAGCGGGAACGGTGTGGCGGGAGGTACGGCGGGCTCGGCCGGCTCGCGTACCGGCTCGGGAGCGGCCAGCACCTCCCGGATCCGCCCGGCTGCGCGTCGGGCCCGCTGCTGGTGGAGCACGGCGAGGGGAAGGTCCGTGACCGCCTCGAACGCCGCGAGCGGCAGCAGGACCACCACCGCGAGCGCGACCCCCGCGAGCCTCCCCTCGTGCACCGCCTGCACTCCGGCCCAGGCCGTACCGGTCACGGTGAGCCCACAGACCAGCGCGGAGAGCCCGGCGCCGGCTCCGGCGGCGGCCGCCGAGCGCCCGGCGAGCCCGGTGAGCTCGGCGTCCGCGCGCCGGGCCTCCTCCGTACGGGACCGGAGCGCGCCGGCCACCGTCAGCTCGGCGGTGCCGGACAGCAGGTCCACGACCCGGGTCGCCAGAACACCGCGGGCCGGGGCCAGTCGCCGCTCCGCCCGGCGCGACACGGCCCCGGAGAGCAGCGGCACCCCCGCTCCGGCGGCGAGCAGCCCCAGCGCCAGCACGGCTCCCGCCTCCGGCAGCAGCCAGGTGGTGAAACCGACGGAGCCCGCGGAGACCAGGAGGGCGACGCCCACGGGCAGCAGGCGGCGCAGGAAGTAGTCCTGGAGGGAGTCGACGTCGGCGACGAGCCGGGAGAGGAGGTCGCCGCGGCGGGTGGTGCGGAGGCCCGCCGGCGCCAGCCGTTCGAGCCGCTGGAAGACGGCCACGCGGAGGTCGGCGAGCATCCGGAAGACGGCGTCGTGCGCGACGAGCCGCTCGGCGTAGCGGAACACGGCCCGGCCGATGCCGAAGGCCCGAGTGGCCGTGACGGCCACCATGAGGTAGAGGATCGGCGGCTGCTCGGAGGCCCGCGAGATGAGCCAGCCGGAGACGCCCATGAGGCCCACCGCGCTGCCGAGCGCGAGGCTGCCGAGCACCAGGGCCAGCACGAACCGGCCCCGCCGTGCCCGGGCCCGGTCCCGCACCCAGCGCAGCGGATCCGGGCCCCGCCGGTGGAGGATCCCGCCGGGCCGGCCCGGCCGGCCGGGCCCGTCCGGCCGCTCCCCTGCAGCTGCGGGAACGGCTGCCACGATGCCCGCGCCCCGCGGGCCGCCCCGGCCGCCGGCACGGGTGGCGTCCACCGGCCCGCCCGGTGTCTCCGGCGACGCGGCCGGCGTCCCCTCCCCGTTCTCCGGCGCCGGCTGGACGGAGACCGCGGCGGCCGGTGCCGATGCCGGAGCCGCGACGGGTTCCGCCGTCCCGGCCGGCCGGGGAAGCTCCACCACCCGGTCGGCGACCGCCAGCAGGGCCGGCCGGTGCACCGCCATCAGCACCGTGCGCCCCGCCGTCAGCCGTGCGACCGCCTCCACGACCGCCGACTCGCTCTCGCCGTCCAGGTTGGCCGTCGGCTCGTCCAGCAACAGCACGGGACGGTCGGCGAGGAAGGCCCGGGCGATCGCGATCCGCTGCCGCTGGCCGGCCGACAGCCCGGCGCCGCCCTCGCCGAGGACGGTGGCGGGCCCCTCGGACAGCGCGGTGACGAAGTCCAGTGCGCCCGCGTCGCGCAGCGCCTCCCGCACGGCCGCGTCGTCCGCGTCCGGCCGGGCCAGCCGTATGTTCTCGGCGACGGTCCCGGCGAAGAGGAAGGGGTGCTGGGGGAGCCAGGCGATCTGCCGCCGCCAGCCGTCGAGGTCCACGGTGGAGAGGTCCGTGTCCCCGAGCAGCAGGCGTCCCTCCGCCGCCTCGGCGAACCCCAGGACGGCGTGGAGCAGGGTGGTCTTCCCCGACCCGCTGGGGCCGGTCAGTGCGACGGTCTCACCGGGCCGGACCGTCAGGGAGGTGCGCGGCAGCGAGGGCTCCGGGCGCCCGGGGTGCCGAACGGCCAGACCGTCCACCCGCAGCCCGGAGACCCGGGCGTCGGGAGCGGGAGCCGTCCCGCCGGTGCTCCCCGGCGGGGTCTCCAGCACCGTGAACACCTGCTCGGCGGCGGCCAGTCCTTCGGCCGCCGCGTGGTACTGGGCTCCCACCTGCCGGATCGGCAGATAGGCCTCGGGGGCGAGGATCAGCACCACCAGCCCGGTGAAGAGATCCAGGTCGCCGTGGACGAGCCGCATACCGATGCCGACGGCGACCAGCGCCACCGACAGGGTGGACAGGAGTTCCAGCGCGAAGGAGGAGAGAAAGGCGATCCGCAGGGTTCGCAGGGTGGCCCGCCGGTAGTCGGCGGTGATGGCGCGGATCGACTCGGCCTGGGCCTTGGCGCGGCCGAAGACCTTCAGGGTCGGCAGGCCGGCCACCACGTCGAGGAAGTGCCCCGACAGCCTCGTGAGCAGCTGCCACTGACGGTCCATCCGCGCCTGGGTGGCCCAGCCGATGAGCACCATGAAGAGAGGGATCAGCGGCAGGGTCACCAGGATGACCGCCGCGGACACCCAGTCCGCCGTGACGATGCGGGCGAGGACGGCGGCCGGGACCACGACCGCCAGCCCCAGTTGCGGCAGATAGCGGGCGAAGTAGCCGTCGAGGGCATCGATACCCCGGGTGGCCAGCGCCGTCAGCTCTCCGGTGCGCTGCGAGCTCAGCCAGCCGGGTCCGAGCCGTGTGGCATGGTCCAGCAGCCGGGTTCGCAGCTCGGACTTGACCGAGGCTCCGGCCCGGTGCGCGGCCAGCTCGGTCAGCCACGAGACGAGCGCCCGTCCGGCGGACACGGCCACGAGCAGCAGCAGCTCAGTGGTCAGCCCGTCGGCGTCCAGCCCCTGCTGGAAAGCGCCCACGATCACCTCGGCGAGCAGCACGGCCTGGGCCACCACCAGGCCGGCCCCCGCCAGTCCGAGGGCTACGGCGGCCAGCAGGAAGATCCGGGTGGCTCGGGCGTAACGGAGCAGGCGGGGGTCGACGGGTTTCACGTGAAACAGTCCCTCGGTTTGTTCCTCAGTGCACGTCGGCGAGGTGCTGGGTGCCGATGCGCTTGCGGAAGACCCAGTACGTCCAGCTCTGGTAGAGCAGCACCAGCGGGGTGGCGATACCGGCGCACCAAGTCATGATCTTCAGCGTGTACGGGGTGGAGGAGGCGTTGCTGACCGTCAGGCTCCACTCCTCGTTCAGCGTGGACGGCATGACGTTCGGGAAGAGCGTCAGGAAGAGCATCGCGACGGCGGCCACGATGGTGACCCCGGAGAGCGCGAAGGCCCAGCCCTCCCGGCCCTGCTGGTTCATGGCGATGGCTCCGAGCAGCGCACCGGCCGCGGCCAGCATCGCCACGAGGCTCACGGCATCGCCCTTCTCCAGCTGGGTCCAGCCCAGCCACAGCACCGCGAGCACCGCGGTCACCAGGCCCACCCCGGTGGCCAGCTTCCGGGCCCGGACCCGGATGTCCCCCACCGTCTTGAGGGCGACGAAGACGGCACCGTGGAAGGTGAAGAGGGTGAGCGTGACCAGCCCGCCCAGCAGCGCGTACGGGTTGAGCAGATCGAAGAAGCCTCCGACATACTCCTTCTCCTGGTCGATCGCGACCCCGCGCACGATGTTGCCGAAGGCCACACCCCAGAGGAACGCCGGCAGCAACGAGGTCCAGAAGATCGCGTGCTCCCAGTTGGTCTGCCAGCGGTCCTCATCCCGCTTGTGCCGGTACTCGAAGGCGACGCCGCGCACGATCAGGGCGAGCAGGATGAGCAGCAGCGGCAGATAGAAGCCGGAGAAGAGAGTGGCGTACCACTCGGGGAAGGCGGCGAAGGTCGCGCCACCCGCGGTGAGCAGCCAGACCTCGTTGCCGTCCCAGACCGGTCCGATCGTGTTGATCAGTACCCGGCGCTCCTTCCGGTCGCGGGCCAGCACCTTGGTGAGCACGCCGACCCCGAAGTCGAAGCCCTCCAGGAAGAAGTAGCCGGTCCAGAGGACGGCGATCAGGATGAACCAGACGTCGTACAGTTCCATGTCCAGCTCCTCACTCTCAGTACGAGAAGGCCATGGGCCGGTCGGCGTCGGCGTCGCCGTCGCCGCCGATCCTGGTGGGCGGGTTGAGGTCGGCCTCCGTGAGCTCCGGCGGACCGGCCTTGACGTACTTGACGAGGAGCTTGACCTCGATCACCGCGAGAATCGCGTAGAGCAGGGTGAAGACGCTCATCGACAGCAGCACCTCGCCCTGGGTCACGCCGGGGGAGACGGCGTCCTCGGTGCGCAGCACGCCGTAGACCACCCACGGCTGGCGGGCCATCTCGGTGAAGATCCAGCCCCAGGAGCTGGCGAGCAGCGGGAAGCCGATGGTGAGCACGGCCAGCTTCCAGTACCAGTCGGTGAGCACGGCACCGAGTTCCCGGTCCCGGGTGAGGGCCAGGCGCGGCGGCTCCTCCTCGGTGGTACGGAGCCGGGGCGCCAGCCACAGCTTGTTGCGGGTGAGATAGAGACCCACCACGCCGATGGCGAAGGAGACCATGCCGAAGCCGATCATCCAGCGGAAGCCCCAGTAGGCGACCGGGATGTTGGGCCGGTAGTCGCCGGGCCCGTACTGCTCCCGCAGGTCCTCGTTGACATCGTTGATGCCGGGGACCTCGGTCTCCAGATCACCGTGGGCGAGGAAGGAGAGCAGCCCGGGGATCTCGATGGCCACCTTGTTGTGGCCCTCGTCGACATCGCCGTAGGCGAAGACGGAGAAGGGCGCGGGCGCCTCGGTGTCCCACAGCGCCTCGGCCGAGGCCATCTTCATGGGCTGCTGCTCGTACATCACCTTGCTGAGCCGGTCGCCGCTGACGGCGGTCAGCAGGCCGCCGGCCACGAGGGTGACCAGGCCGAGCCGGAGCGACGTCCGCATCTCCGGGAGGTGCCTGCCACGGCGGAGGTGGACGGCGGCGATGCCCACCATGAAGGCGCCGCCGGCCAGGAAGGCCGCGGTGAGGGTGTGGAAGACGACGACGACCGTCGTGTCCTGGGTGAGCACGGCCAGGAAGTCGGTGAGTTCGGCGCGCCCGGATTCCTCGTTGATCCGGTAGCCGACGGGGTGCTGCATCCAGGAGTTGGCGGCCAGGATGAAGTAGGCGGAGAGCACGGTCCCGATGGCGACCATCCACATGCAGGCGGCGTGGATCTTCTTGGGCAGCTTGTCCCAGCCGAAGATCCACAGGCCGATGAAGGTGGACTCGAAGAAGAAGGCGATCAGCGCCTCGAAGGCCAGCGGGGCTCCGAAGATGTCACCGACGAAGCGGGAGTAGTCGGACCAGTTCATCCCGAACTGGAACTCCTGCACGATGCCGGTGACGACACCCATGGCGATATTGATCAGGAAGAGCCTGCCCCAGAACTTGGTCGCCCGGAGGTACTTCTCCTTGCCCGTCCGCACCCAGGCGGTCTCGAGGCCTGCCACCAGGGAGGCGAGAGAGATCGTCAGCGGTACGAAGAGAAAGTGGTAGACGGTGGTGATGCCGAACTGCCATCGCGCCAGCGTCTCGGGCGCCAAGGCTATGTCCACGGTTCCTCTCCTTCACATCGCGGTGATTCGATGCGGCAGATGTCCCGCTGCCTCCACCCGCGAGGAGGCAGACAGGCTGGTGCTTGTGAACGCGTTCACATTCACAAGCACCAGTATGGCGCACCCTTTCCACCCCGACACAACCAGGGGGTGTGCCCTGCGGCACACCCCCCTACCTGCGGTTTTTATACCCCCACCAGCATCTTGACGAAGCTGGTCGGCGCTGTTCACAACTCCTTGCGGAAAGCCTCCGCGGCGCCCAGCAGAAGATCGTTCGCCTCGGTCTCACCGATGGTGATCCGCACCCCCTCGCCGGGGAACGGCCTCACGACCACACCGGCCCGCTCGCACGCCGCCGCGAACTCGGCCGTCCGCTCCCCCAGCCGCAGCCAGACGAAGTTCGCCTGCGACCCGGGAACCGTCCAGCCCTGCGCCGTCAGCGCCGCGGACACCCGCGCCCGCTCACCCACCAGCGCCTCCACCCGCTCCAGCAGCGCCTCCTCGCTGCGCAGCGAGGCCACCGCCGCGTCCTGCGCCAGCTGGCTCACCCCGAAGGGCACCGCGGTCTTCCGCAGCGCCGCCGCCACCGGCTCGTGCGCCACGGCGAAGCCGACCCGCAGCCCCGCCAGCCCGTAGGCCTTGGAGAAGGTGCGCAGCACGCAGACGTTCGGCCGGTCCCGGTAGACCTCGATCCCGTCCGGCACCTCCTCGTCCCGGATGAACTCGCGGTACGCCTCGTCCAGCACGACCAGGACGTCCGACGGCACCCGGTCCAGGAAACGCTCCAGCTCCGGGCGGCGGACCACCGTGCCGGTCGGGTTGTTCGGATTGCAGACGAAGACGAGCCGGGTCCGGTCGGTCACGGCGTCCGCCATGGCGTCCAGGTCGTGGGTCTCCCCACCGGTCAACGGCACCTGCACCGAGGCCGCCCCCGAGATCCGCGTGATGATCGGGTACGCCTCGAAGGACCGCCAGGCGTACATGACCTCGTCGCCCGGACCCGCCGTCGCCTGGATCAACTGCTGGGCGACACCCACCGAGCCGGTACCGGTCGCGACATGGGTGGCCGGCACGTCGAAGCGCTCGGCCAGTTCGGCCATCAGCCCGCTGCAGGCCATGTCCGGGTAGCGGTTGAAACTCCCCGCCGCGCCGAGAACGCTCTCCATGACCCCCGGCAGCGGGGGATACGGGTTCTCGTTGGAGGAGAGCTTGTATGTGACCGGCCCGTCCCCCGCCGTGGCCGGCTTGCCCGGCTTGTACGTCGGAATGCTCTCCAGCACACCGCGCAGCCTGGGAATCACCGGGGTCTCGGGGGAGTCCCCCCGGGAATCAGTGTGCATCGCCGTCCTCCTCGACCGTCCCACCGCCATCAATGCTGCTTACCTTATGAGGATTGCGGCGCCGGGCAATGGGCCGGGACAACCGGGAGGCGCGCGCTTCCCCACGGCGCACGCCGGTGGTCCGCGCCCTGGTGCGCGTCACTCTTCCAGGTGACTTGAGACCGCTGCACAACAAACATCGTTCACTGGACATCAGCACATCCCGGCCCCAATGAGAGCCGGGGAATCGCCCAACGACCTTTGATATAAAGACAGTTGATAGATTCGATCTTGCAGAAACGTGACTCTTGACGGTTCATCGCCGACCCCCTCGGCCGGAGCCCAGTCGCCCTAGTATCGGCTGGCCATGACAGCAGCAGAGAAGCACCAGGTGAGCCGGTCGACCAGCCGTCGGCTGGGGCGGGCGGGCATCCGGGACGTGGCCGCCGCCGCCGGTGTCTCGATCACGACTGTCTCCGACGCCCTCAACGGCAAGGGCCGGCTCCCCGACGCCACCCGACGCCATGTCCGGGAAGTGGCCGAGCGGCTCGGATACCGGCCGTCCGCCGCCGCCCGCACCCTCCGCACCGGCAGATCCGGCCTCATCGGCCTGACCGTGACCACCTACGGGGACGAGCCCTT
Organism: Streptomyces sp. MNU89; assembly: GCF_020982505.1. Lineage (NCBI taxonomy): Bacteria > Bacillati > Actinomycetota > Actinomycetes > Kitasatosporales > Streptomycetaceae > Streptomyces > Streptomyces sp. MNU89. The sequence continues at coordinate 3,662,146 of NZ_JAJKLL010000001.1, forward strand.
CACCTTCACCGAGTTCGCCTACTTCGCCGAGATGGCCCGCGCCGCCACCTCCGCCGCGCTGGCCCGCGGCTACGCGCTCGTCATCCTCCCCGCGACCTCCCGTCACGACGTCTGGTCCAACGTCGCCCTCGACGGCACGGTCGTCATCGACCCCTCCGACCACGACCCGGTCGTCACCGAGCTCGCCCGGCAGCGCATCCCCGTCGTCTCCGACGGCCGGCCCGCCGGCTCCGTACCCGTCACCGCCTGGGTCGACAACGACCACGAGGCCGCCGTCCTCGGCCTGCTCGACCATCTCGCCGACGCCGGTGCCCGCCGGATCGGCCTGCTCACCGGCACCACCACGGACACCTACACCCGGCTCTCCACCAGCGCCTATCTCTCCTGGTGCGAACGGGCCGGACAGGACCCGGTCTACGAGAAGTACCCCGCCCACGACCCGCGCGCCGGAGCGGTGGCCGCCGACCGGCTGCTGGCCCGCCCGGACCGGCCGGACGCCGTCTACGGCCTCTTCGACCCCAACGGCACGGATCTCCTCGCCGCCGCCCGCCGCTACGGCCTGCGGGTCCCGGACGACCTGCTGCTGGTCTGCTGCAGCGAGTCCACCGTCTACGCCAGCACCGAGCCGCCCGTCACCACCCTCTCCCTCAAACCGCGCCGCATCGGCACCGCGGTCGTCCAGCTGCTGATCGACGCCATCGAGGGCCTGGACGAGGGGCGGCCGGTGGAGCAGGTGATACCGACCGAGCTGATCGTGCGCACCTCCTCCCAGCCGCGGACCTCGCGCACTACCGTCAGCCCGCCCCGGTCACCCGCCGAACCGGCCTGACGCGGAGGGCACCCGGCCGTCCCGACGGTCGGCGGGACCGGCGGGACCGGCGCTGCCACCGGGAAGGACGGTCACCACAACCACCGCGACCACCAGGGCAATCCGGCACAAACTCCCGGCGCTCACGCCATCGCGGTGATTGCCGGCTCCCTGGTGCGTCACAACCCACGAGCGGCATTCCTATGATGGGCGCACGACACCGCGGATCCCTTGACCACGAGGGGCCTCCCCACCCTGAGGCGGGGCGAGTGCCTCCGCCCGCAGCGGGGAGGCAGGTCCGACCGGTGCACGGCGGCGCGATGGTGGAGGGGTCGATGATCCAGGGGGCCGGTCAGGGACCCGCGGTGCGGGGCATGATGGCCATGCCGGTGGAGCCCGTGAACGCTGCGGTTCCGCCGTACGCGGCCGACGAGGGCTACACCCCCACCGAACGGAACCTCCCAGTGGTCGGCCGCGTGCCCACCCCGGACGTGCCGACGGTGCCCCTCATGCCACCGGTACCCGAACCCGAGGCGGGCGCCACCGCCCCCGCGGACGGCCCCGGCCCGCTGTACGTCGTCGGCGACGTCCACGGCTACCTCGACGAGCTGCGGGCCGCCCTGCTCGCCCAGGGGCTGATCGACTCCCAGGACCGCTGGGCCGCCGGCAACGCCCGCCTGTGGTTCCTCGGCGACTTCACCGACCGCGGCCCGGACGGCATCGGGGTCATCGATCTCGTCATGCGGCTCTCCGCCGAGGCCGCCGCGGCCGGCGGCTACTGCAAGGCCCTGATGGGCAATCACGAGCTGCTGCTCATCGGCGCCAAGCGCTTCGGCGACACCCCGGTGTCCTCCGGCGCGGGAACCGCGTCCTTCCACGCCGCGTGGCTGCTCAACGGCGGGCAGCGCAGCGACATGGACCGGCTGCAGGACCACCATGTCCAGTGGATGTCCCGGCTCGACGCGATGGCCGAGGAGGACGGCCATCTGCTCCTCCACTCGGACACCACGGCCTACCTCGACTACGGCGATTCGATCGAGGCCGTCAACGACGCGGTGACCGAAGCCCTTCAGCGCGCCGACGCCGAGGAGTGCTGGGACCTGTTCCGCAAGTTCACCAAGCGCTTCGCCTTCCGCGACCAGGGCGGCGCCGAGGCCGTCCGCGAGTTGCTCGGGGCGTACGGCGGCCGGCGCGTCGTCCACGGTCACAGCCCGATCCCGTATCTCACCGGCCAGGTGGGCAGCGAGGACGGCGAGGACGACGGCGCGCCCGTCGTCGACGGCCCGCACGTCTACGCCGACGGGCTGGCCATCGCCATGGACGGCGGCGTCACCATGGCCGGAAAGATGCTGGTCGCGCAACTGCCGCTGCCGGGCTGAGGATTACGCGGTCCGCTGCGGGGGCAGGTAGTCAGGTCCACGGTCGGGTCAATTTCCGGCAACACCCTGTCACCGCGTGCCGTGGGCGCCCTACCATCGGCTTATCCGCAGCAGGCTCTCCTCCGTTTCCGCCCTTCCGCCCGGTGAGAATCGGCGTGCCAGGGCCTACGGAGCATCGGGGGATGCACATGAACAGCGCACCGCATCTGCTTCCCGAGGACCGCCCCGACTTCGCGCGAGTCCTCGACCAGGTTCTGCGTCATGCGCACCGGCGCCCGGAACTCGGCGCCGTCGGCCGGCGGCTCAACGCCGAGCAGCTGCGCACCAGAGCCCTGGACGCGGCCCCGGAGATCGCGGCCCGCGCCGCGGCCGAGTACCGGCAGTACACCGAGCTCCGCGACGAGTCGCGCCGCGTCCCGCCGCAGGACGACGGCCGGGGCGGGGCCCGGGGATGAGCGGGAAGGACGGCAGGGGCGGGAACGGAGCGGGCTTCGCCGGAGCCGTCGGCGAGGTCGCCGAGAGCTCCGGTGCCGGACTCCTCGCGGTCTTCGCCGTGCTGGCTCCGGTACTGGCAGGCGCCGCGGCGGCGATCTTCCTGCTGATCGGCTACCTGCTCCATCTGGTCAGCCCCGAGCAGCCGATGGCAGAACCGATCATCACTGCCGGCTGGATCTTCCTCGCGCTGACCGCCGCGGGCATCGTCATCGCGATGTTCGGCCTGCTGTTCACCGCGCGGCGCGACGGCGCCGGCTCCCTGCGGGCCTCGGCCGAGGAGGACCGGACGAGCGAGCTGGCCCGGGCCCGGGAGGCCTGGCGGCAAGCCCTGCTCGACCGCGGCATCGTGCCGTTCCTGCGGGAGGCCCTGGAGGAGCCGCCGGCGGCCGGGCAGGCCACCGGAAGCCCGTACGGCGGCGCCCCGGACCCGGCCGGGGCTCCGGAGGCCCGCACGCCCCAACTCGGCTACAGCAAGCCGGGATTCAGCAGCCCGGCCACGGGCGACGACCCGGGGCGGGGCAGCACGCGCCCCAGCTTCAACAGCCCCGGCTTCTCCAGCCCGGACTACGGCGGCCCGGAGCACCAGCCGGAGTAGCCGCCGCCCCCGGCCGCCGGCCGTCCGTCCCGCCCCTCCGGAAGCGCGTTCGCGCCGGAGGGGCGGGACGGACGGGACGGGAACCCGTTCGGTCAGTCGGTGACCGGCAGATAGACCCGGTTGCCCGCCGCCGCGAACTCCCGGGATTTCTCCGCCATACCGGCCTCGATCTCCTCCATCTCCCCGCCGTGCCGCCGGCGGATGTCCTGAGAGATCTTCATCGAACAGAACTTCGGCCCGCACATCGAGCAGAAGTGGGCCGTCTTCGCCGGTTCGGCCGGGAGGGTCTCGTCGTGGAAGGCCCGTGCCGTGTCCGGGTCGAGCGCCAGGTTGAACTGGTCCTCCCAGCGGAACTCGAAACGCGCGTCGGACAGCGCGTCGTCCCACTCCTGGGCTCCCGGATGCCCCTTCGCCAGATCCGCCGCGTGTGCCGCGATCTTGTACGTGATGACACCGGTCTTCACGTCGTCGCGGTCGGGCAGCCCCAGGTGCTCCTTGGGGGTGACGTAGCAGAGCATCGCCGTCCCCCACCAGGCGATCATGGCCGCCCCGATGCCCGAGGTGATGTGGTCGTAGCCGGGTGCCACATCGGTGGTCAGCGGGCCCAGCGTGTAGAACGGCGCCTCCTCGCAGATCTCCTGCTGGAGGTCGATGTTCTCCTTGATCTTGTGCATCGGGACATGGCCCGGGCCCTCGATCATCGTCTGCACGCCGTGGGCCTTGGCGACGGTGTTCAGCTCGCCCAGGGTGCGGAGTTCGGCGAACTGCGCCTCGTCGTTGGCGTCCGCGACCGAGCCGGGGCGCAGCCCGTCGCCGAGCGAGAACGTGACGTCATAGGCCGCGAGGATCTCGCAGAGCTCCTCGAAGTTCTCGTAGAGGAAGCTCTCCTTATGGTGGGCCAGGCACCAGGCGGCCATGATGGAGCCACCGCGCGAGACGATGCCGGTCTTCCGGCGGGCCGTCAGGGGAACGTAGCGGAGCAGGACCCCGGCGTGGACCGTCATGTAGTCCACGCCCTGCTCGGCCTGTTCGATGACGGTGTCCTTGTAGATGTCCCAGGTCAGCTCCTCGGCACGGCCGTCGACCTTCTCCAGGGCCTGGTAGAGCGGGACGGTGCCGATGGGGACGGGGGAGTTGCGCAGCACCCACTCGCGGGTCGTGTGGATGTTGCGGCCGGTGGACAGGTCCATGACCGTATCGGCGCCCCAGCGGGTGGCCCAGGTCATCTTCTCGACCTCCTCCTCGATGGAGGAGGTGACGGCCGAGTTGCCGATGTTGGCGTTGACCTTCACCAGGAACCGCTTGCCGATGATCATCGGTTCGGTCTCGGGGTGGTTGACGTTGGCCGGCAGCACCGCACGCCCCGCGGCGATCTCCTCGCGGACGGTCTCCGGGGGGACGTTCTCCCGGAGCGCGACGTACTCCATCTCGGCGGTGATCTCGCCGCGTCGCGCGTAGGCGAGCTGGGTGACGGGGGAGCCGTCCCGGCTGCGGCGGGGGCGCCGCGGCCCGCCGGGGAAGACGGCGTCGAGATTCCGCAGCCCGCCGCCGGGGCCGGTGGCCCTGAGGCCGTCGTCCTCGGGGCGCGGCGGCCGCCCGTCGTACTCCTCGGTATCGCCGCGGCCGGTGATCCAGCCCTCCCGGAGCGGCGCCAGGCCGCGCCGGACATCGGTGTCGACAGTGGGATCGGTGTACGGGCCGGACGTGTCGTACAGCGTGACGTCGCGGCCGTTGGTGAGGTGCACCCGTCGTACCGGAACCCGCAAGTCCGGGCGTGAGCCGGTCAGATGGTCCTTGTGCCATCCGATCGGCCCGTTCCCGTTCCCGCCGGGTTCCTGAGCAGACGTGTGCGCGTCCTGAACGGTCATGAGACCTACTCCCTACGCCGGCATTACCCGGTACCAGGTTCGGCGGTCGGCGCAGCGGCTTCCGCGACGGTACGGCCGGTCCCGGCCATTCCGTGTACGGAGGTCAGCGCCCTCTCAGCCCGGTGCTCCGAGCTCCCGCGTGTGCAAAGGCAGCCCCCACGCTAACGCCGCCCCGGTGTTCATGACCAGAGGGCCCCTCTTCTTGCGATGATCTGGCAGTGACCTCGACTCCCGAAAGCCACGCGCACACCCACGCCCACGGCCCCGCGGCCCCCGTGTCCCGGAGACTGCGCAAGATCATCGCTGCGGTGCTGATCCCGTTCGCCGCGGCCGTCGCCGTCGGGCTGCTGGTGCTCTGGCCCGGTGGCGCGCCGGGGCACGAGCCGAGCGGGGTCGGCATGGACCGGCAGATGGAGCAGGGCGAAGTCGTCGACGTCGAGAAGGTGAGGTGCTCCGACGTGAACGCGGGAGGCGGACAGCCGCCCGGCGAGGGGCAGCCGGAGACGCCCGGCACACCGGGGGAAGCCCGCGGCGACATCTGCGAGAAGGCGACCGTGCGCGTCACCACCGGCGACGACAAGGGACGCGAGTTCACGGAGATCGTCCAGCCGGACTCCACCCGCCGGCTGAGCGAGGGTCAGGGCGTGGTCGTGGCGTACGCGCCGGACGCGCCCCGGGAGCTGCAGTACTCGGTGACGGATGTGGACCGCGAGGTCCCGATCTCGCTGCTCGCCGGGCTCTTCGCGCTCGCCGTGGTGGCGGTGGGAAGGCTGCGCGGTCTGTTCGCGCTGGTCTCCCTGGTCGTCAGCTTCGGGGTGCTGACGCTCTTCATCCTCCCCGCGATCCTGCAGGGGGAGAATCCCCTGCTCGTCGCGGTGATCGGCAGCAGCGCCATCATGCTGGCCGCGCTCTACCTCTGCCACGGGCTGACGGCCCGTACCTCCGTGGCCGTCCTGGGCACGCTGATCTCCCTGCTGCTGATCGGTGTCCTGGGGTCCGTCTTCATCGACTGGGCGAGGCTGACCGGCAACACCTCCGACGAGACCGGGCTCATCCACGGCCTCTATCCGGACATCGAGATGAGCGGCCTGCTGCTGGCCGGCGTCATCATCGGTTCGCTGGGCGTGCTCGACGATGTGACGGTCACCCAGACCTCGGCGGTGTGGGAGCTGAAGCAGGCGGACCCGACGATGTCGGCGCGGCGGCTGTACCGGGCGGGCATCCGGATCGGGCGCGACCACATCGCGTCGGTGGTCAACACCCTGGTGCTGGCCTACGCGGGTGCCGCCCTGCCGCTGCTGCTGCTGTTCTCCATCGCGCGGAGCAGCGTCGGCACGGTCGCACTGAGCGAGGTCGTGGCCGAGGAGATCGTCCGGACGCTGGTGGGCAGCATCGGGCTGATCGCCTCGGTGCCGGTCACCACCGGCCTCGCGGCGCTCGTCGTCTCGGCGGACCGGTCGGCGGCGGCCGTCTCGGCGCCGGGTGCGGGGACGGAGACGGGCAGCCGCGGCGCGCGGAGGGCGGGCGGGCGCGGGCGCCGCCGCAAGCCGTAACCGCGCGGGCGAAGGCGCCGGGTGTGCCGGGCCGGTGGCCGGCCGGGCCCGCCGCCGTCCGTGCGGCCCCGCGAACTCAGCCCGCGTTGCGGGCCTGGGAGAGGATGCGGTCGAGTGTCTCCGCCAGACGGTCGTCGAAGTCTCCTGCGGACTGCTCCTGTCCCATGGGGACGATGCGGTCGGTCCGGTCGAGGAAGGCCACCAGCGGGGCCGCGCCCGCCCGGAAGGTGGCGCGGTCCTCGCCGACCTGGAGCCGGATGAAGACGTCGGAGAGCACGCCGGGGGTGACGGGAGCGATGTGCACGTCACCGTCACCGGTGGGCGCGCTCAGCCCGTCCAGCAGCAGATCGCGGGCGAATGCCCAGGTCACCGGTGCGTCGCCCGGCAGATGGAAGGTGAAGCGGACCGCGAAGGGGTCGGCCGGTTCGTACTCCAGCTCCACCGGAATGCGGAAGGAGAGCTCCTCGGAGACGAGGAAGCTCATCATCAGCTCTGCCTGAATCGTGTCGCGCATGGTCCACTGCCCCGTGTCGCTCGGGTGGCCTGTCCTGGAGCCTCCTCGGTCCTCCCGGCGCCGTGGTGCTCAACGCTCCGGCGGGACCGCTAGGAGTGGTGGTGCAGGTGTTTCAGGTGCGGGCGGGGCCACAGGGAAGTCCGCCCAGTGCGCAGCGTAGCCGTTTCGGCGCAAGGAGTTGCTGACCGCCATGGCGTCGGGGCGGAGAAAGACGACGGGATGAACGCGACGGCGCCGAGCCCCGGCCGGCGGGCCGGGGCTCGGACGCGGGCCGGACACGGGCATCCCGGCCGGCCGGTGGCCACGGCGCCGGCCGGCACCGGCGGCGAGCTTCACCAGTCGCCGCGCGAGGACCCGTCCCGTGAGGCGGTGCCGAACTTCCGGACGACGTAGACCAGACCGGCCACCAGGGCGACGAACACCAGAACCTTGAACAGCAGTCCGATGATGAAGCCGACCACGTTCATGAGCAGGCCGCCGAACACGATGAGCGCCAGGACCGGAACGGCGACCCACTTCACCCACCACGGCAGACCTTCGAAGATCTCCTTGACCGCCACTGTCGTTCCCCTGCTTCCCGATTGCCGAGCCGGGATCTCCGGCTGCTTCCGATGCTAGACGCGCCGGGAGCGCGGCGGAGGGGCCGCTGCCCCCGTCCTTCCCTGACCCGTCCCCTACGGGGCCCGGAGGCGGTGGGTCAGCTCTCCGGGGGAGAGAAGACCACCATGACCCGGAGGTCCTCGCTGATGTGGTGGAACTTGTGCGGCACCCCGGCCGGTACGTACACGACACTGCCGCGGGCCACCGTGGTGGTCTCGGTGCCGACCGTGATCGAGGCCCGGCCGGTGATGACGACGTAGATCTCGTCCTGCCGGTGCGGCTGCTGCGGGTCGATCGACCCCGCGTCGAGCGCGTACAGCCCCGCCGACATGTTCCGCTCGCGCAGGAACTGCAGATACGCGCCCTCGTTCGCGGCGCGTTCCGCGTCCAGTTCGTCCAGCCGGAAGACCTTCATGCCCACCCCTCGTTCCACCCCTCGGCTCAGCCGGTTCCATCTGGGACGATCACACCATGACGAACTTCGTAGTCAAGACGCTCGCCAACGCGGCCGCTCTGGCCGTGGCCATCTGGCTGCTCAAGGACATCACGCTCACCGGGGACAGCACAGGCGGCAAGACGCTGGCGCTGTTCCTGGTCGCGCTGATCTTCGGCGTGGTCAACATCGTGGTGAAGCCGGTGGTGCAGTTGTTGTCACTGCCCCTCTTCGTCCTCACCCTCGGGCTGTTCACGCTGGTCGTGAACGCGCTGATGCTGATGCTGACCTCCTGGCTCGCGGATCTGGTCGATCTCCCCTTCCACGTCGAGGGCTTCTGGACCGCCGTGCTCGGCGGCCTGATCATCTCCGTCGTCTCCTGGGCGGTGAACATGATGCTGCCCGACGGCCGCTGACCGGGACCGGACGGGACTGACCGATGATGGACGGATGAGCGAGATGACCGGAGACGGAACACGTGCCGTCCGGGCCGGGCTTCCCGAGCCGGTGGCGTACGAACCTTCGCTGCCCGGGCCGGTGTTCGCCGCCCACTACCACCTGCCGGGCGAACCGGTCGGTCCCTATACCTACGGCCGCGACGAGAACCCGACCTGGACCCGGCTCGAGGAGGCCATCGGGGAGCTGGAATCCCCGGGCACCGCGGCCGAGACCGTCGTCTTCCCGTCCGGGATGGGCGCCGTCTCGGCCGTGCTGCTCTCCCAGGTGCGCTCCGGGGACGCCGTGGTGCTGCCCAGCGACGGCTACCAGGCGCTGCCGCTGGTGCGGGAGAGGCTGGAGGCCTATGGCGTCGAGGTGCGCACCGCGCCGACGGCGGGGGACGCACAGCTCGGGGTGCTCGACGGCGCGAAGCTGCTGTGGATCGAGACTCCGTCCAATCCCGGCCTCGACGTCTGCGACATCCGCCGGCTGGCGGGGGCGGCTCATGCGGCGGGCGCACTCGTCGCCGTCGACAACACCCTGGCCACGCCGCTCGGCCAGCGCCCGCTCGACCTGGGCGCCGACTTCTCGGTGGCCAGCGGCACCAAGGCGCTGACCGGGCACGGCGATGTGCTGCTGGGCTATGTCTGCTGCCGCGATCCGGAGCGGGCCGCGGCGGTGCGGAAGTGGCGCAAGACCGCGGGCGCCGTCACCGGCCCCATGGAGGCCTGGCTCGCGCACCGCTCGCTGGCCACGCTCCAGCTGCGGGTCGACCGGCAGGCGGTGACCGCCATGGCGCTGGCCGAGGCGCTGCGCGAACGTCCCGAGGTGACCGGGCTGCGCCACCCCGGGCTGCCGGACGATCCCGCGCACCCGGTCGCCGCGGCGCAGATGCGTGCGGGGCGCTTCGGCTGCGTCGTCTCGTTCACCCTGCCCGGCCGGGCGCACGCGGAACGCTTTCTGGCCGCCCTGCGGCTGGTCGACGAGGCCACGAGCTTCGGCGGCGTACGGTCCACGGCCGAGCGGCGCGGGAGGTGGGGCGGGGACGCCGTGCCGGAGGGCTTCATCCGCTTCTCGGTGGGTGTCGAGGACACGGACGATCTGCTCACCGACGTGCTGCGGGCCCTGGACGAGGCGGCCGGCCCGGCGGCGCAGGGCTGATGGACCGCGACGGCCGGACGGCTCGAACCTCCCCCCTCATGGTTCGAGCCGTCCTCGGTTCCGCGCGCGAGAAACCGCTTCCACAAGGCTAGTTGACAGTCAGTCATTGTCCAATCACCCTGACGGCACCAACCTCACGGCACATGCACCTGCCGCCCGCCCGTCGTGGGTGGTTTCGCCCGGAATCGGCCGGGCTCGCGGTCCTCCCGACGCCTCCGCCCCTCCGCTGGACGCCCGCCTTCCCGCGGTGCCGCGCCGGTGCGCCCCGGCGCTGACGCACAGCACGCCGGCGACAGCGGGAGAGCGCACCCCGCGGTCGGCCGGTGAGCGCGTCCGGGCGCGGGTGTTTCGATCGGGCCGCCCTGGGCCACATCAACCCCATGACCGAACGGTTGGTGGTCAAGCGCACCGCCCGCGCCATTCTGCTCGACGGCGACCACATGATTCTGATCAAGCGGACGAAACCGGGCCGTCCCCCGTACTGGATCACGCCCGGCGGCGGGGTGGAGCAGGAGGACGCCACCGTCGTCGATGCTCTCCACCGGGAGGTGGACGAGGAGCTGGGGGCGAAGGTGACGGATGTGGTCCCGGCCTTTGTCGACACCGTGGAGCACGCCACGGAGGACGGGGCGGCCGGGGTGAAGGTGCAGCACTTCTTCCTCTGCCGGCTGGAGTCGATGGACCCGTCCCGGCGGCACGGCCCCGAGATCGAGGAGCCGAGCGGGGAGTACGAGATCGTGCGGATTCCGTTCACCCGCGTCGGACTGGCGTCCGTGGAGGTCGTACCGCTGTCACTGCGGCACTATCTGGACGGCAACATCGAGGGCGTACGGGCCCTTCACGCGCCGGATCTGGGCTGAGCCCTCCCGTCCCGGGCCCAGGCCCCGTCCCGGCCTCCGGGCCGGTCCGTTTCACGTGAAACAGGCAGTTTCACGTGAAACGGATCCAGGTGATCCCCGCTTCTAGACTCCTGATGATGAGCACGCTTGCGATCCGTCCCGCCACCCCGGACGACCTGGGCCCCATCGTGGCCATGCTGGCCGACGACCCACTCGGCGCCCAACGGGAATCCCCCGAGGACCTGGCCCCGTACCGCGCCGCCCTCGACCAGCTCACCGCGGACCCCAACCAGTACCTCATGGTGGCCGTACGGGACGGCCGGCCGGTCGGCACCCTGCAGCTCACGGTGATCCCCGGACTGTCCCGCCGGGGTACCACCCGCTCGGTGATCGAGGCCGTCCGCATCCATGCCGACGAGCGCGGGAGCGGGCTCGGCACCCGGCTCATCGGGTGGGCCGTCGATGAATCCCGGCGCCGGGGGTGCGGGCTGGTACAGCTCACCTCGGACGCCACCCGTACCGACGCCCACCGCTTCTACGAGCGGCTGGGCTTCACCGGCTCGCACATCGGTTTCAAGCTCCGGCTCTGACCCGTCTCCGGACCCGTCCGCACCGCGCGCCGGGCATCACCGCGGCGGGTGGGCTTCGGCCGCCCGCCAGCCCTCCCGGTCCACTCCGCCCGGCACCGGCGCCGAAGGGTCGTACGGCTCCCGTGTGAAGACGAAACTGCCCAGGTCCAGGTGGCTGAGAGAACCGTCCGGGCGGCGGACGGCCCGGAGCGTTTCACCGAGGTAGTAGCCGTCCAGTCCGGTCCAGGTACCGTCCTGGGCGGCTCGGAAGCGAGAGGTGCGGCCCGCGCCGGCGAGTGCGGCGAGCTCCAGCCCGCTGCCGGGGAGCAGCCGCAGCGCGAAGGGTGTGGGGCCCCAGTACCAGGGGCCGGTCAGTTCCAGCAGCGCCGGATCGGCCTCGGAAAGCGGCCGCCAGGGCTCCGGGATCGGCGGCTCGCGCTCCGCCACGATCTCCACCAGATCTGCCGCCACCTGACCGACCGCGGGGCCGGAGGTGACGTTGGCCATCACCAGTCCGGCGACGTCCTCCTCGGTGCTGATCCACAGGGTTGCCAGATAGCCCGGCAGCGACCCCGTGTGTCCGGAGAACGCCCGTCCGTTCCGGCGGAACAGCTGCAGGCCGAGGCCGTATCCGGCGTCCCAGCCACCGGGTGCCGGCACGGTGGCGGGACGGCGCATCCCGGCCACCGTCTCCGGGTCGAGCACCCGTTCGTCGCCGCGCATCAGAAAGGCGGCGAAGCGGCCCAGGTCCGCGGTGGTGGACCACAGCTGCCCGGCAGGGGCCATGATCCCGAGGTCCTCGGCCGGCTCGGGCAGCATGACGTCCGCCCACGGATGCACCGCCCAGCCCTTGGCGTAGGGAGCGCGGGGCCGCACGCCGGTGCGCGTCATCCCCAGCGGCTCCAGCACCTCCCGGAGGAGCGTCTCCTCCCACGGCTCTCCGCGCAGCTTCTCCACGAGGGCGCCGAGAAGGGTGTAGCCGGGGTTGGAGTAGTGGTGCACCCGGCCCGCCGGATGCAGCACCGGCCGGTCCCCCAGCACGTCCGCGAGACCGGGCCGCAGCTCCCCCGGGCTCCGCTCCCACCACGGCCCGGGCGCCTCGGCGGCCAGACCCGCGCTGTGGGAGAGCAGTTGGGCGATGGTCACCTCCCCCACGCCGGTGTCCGGCAGATGCCTCTCCAGCGGGTCGTCGAGCCCGATCAGGCCCTCGTCCCGCAGCCGGAGCACCAGCACCGCGGTGAAGACCTTGGTGATCGACCCGACGCGGTACTGCGTCCCGTCCCCCGGTGTCCCGTCCGCGGCCGTACCGCGCCCCGCGCTCCAGACGGTCCGGCCGCCGCGCACCACGGCCGCCACCAGGGACGGCGTCCGGCCCTCGGTCTGGGCCACGGCGATCCGGTGGTACAGCGCACGGGCCGTCTCGGGCAGAAGATCTTCGAAGGAGGCAGTCATGGGCCTACTACAGCAGGCCGGATCAGGTCTGTGCCATGTCGACGAAGCGGGAGTAGTGGCCCTGGAAGGCGACGGTGATGGTGGCCGTCGGGCCGTTGCGGTGCTTGGCCACGATCAGGTCCGCCTCACCGGCCCGGGGGGACTCCTTCTCGTAGGCGTCCTCGCGGTGGAGCAGGATCACCATGTCGGCGTCCTGCTCGATGGAGCCGGACTCGCGGAGGTCGGAGACCATCGGCTTCTTGTCGGTCCGCTGCTCGGGTCCGCGGTTCAGCTGCGACAGCGCGATGACCGGGACCTCCAGCTCCTTGGCGAGCAGCTTCAGGTTCCGGGACATGTCCGAGACCTCCTGCTGGCGGCTCTCGGGCCGCCGGGATCCGCCGGACTGCATCAGCTGGAGATAGTCGATCACGACGAGCTGGAGGTCGTTCCGCTGCTTCAGCCGGCGGCACTTGGCCCGGATCTCCATCATCGAGAGATTCGGGGAGTCGTCGATGTAGAGGGGTGCCTGGGAGACGTCCGGCATCCGGCGGGCGAGGCGGGTCCAGTCCTCGTCCGTCATGCTGCCCGAGCGCATGTGGTGCAGGGCCACCCGGGCCTCCGCGGACAGCAGACGCATCGCGATCTCGTTCCGGCCCATCTCCAGGGAGAAGATGACGCTCGGCATGTTGTTCTTGATCGAGCAGGCCCGGGCGAAGTCCAGGGCGAGGGTGGACTTGCCCATCGCGGGGCGGGCCGCGATGACGATCATCTGGCCCGGGTGGAGCCCGTTGGTGAGCGAGTCGAGGTCGGTGAAGCCGGTCGGCACCCCGGACATCTGGCCGCTGCGGGAGCCGATCGCCTCGATCTCGTCGAGCGCGCCCTCCATGATGTCGCCGAGGGGGAGGTAGTCCTCGCTGGTGCGCTGCTCGGTGACGGCGTAGATCTCCGCCTGGGCGTTGTTGACGATCTCGTCGACATCGCCGTCGGCGGCGTATCCCATCTGCGTGATGCGGGTGCCCGCCTCGACGAGCCGGCGGAGCACCGCGCGCTCGTGGACGATCTCGGCGTAGTACTCGGCGTTGGCGGCCGTGGGGACCGACTGGACGAGGGTGTGGAGGTACGAGGCGCCGCCGACGCGGGTGATCTCGCCGCGCCGGGTCAGCTCGGCGGCGACGGTGATCGGGTCGGCCGGCTCGCCCTTGGCGTAGAGGTCGAGAACGGCCTGGTAGACCGTCTCGTGCGCGGGGCGGTAGAAGTCGCTGCCCTTGAGGACCTCCACCACATCGGCGATGGCGTCCTTCGAGAGCATCATGCCGCCGAGAACGGACTGCTCGGCGTCCAGGTCCTGGGGCGGCACCCGCTCGAAGCCGGACCCTCCGCCCGGGCCGGACCACGGATCCTCCCGGCCGCGGTCGTGCTGGTCGGTGCGGGCGCGCTCGCCCCGGTGTGCGGGGCGCGACGCGGGCAGCCGCTCGCCCGGGCGGACGTCCGGTGCCCAGGTGTCTTCCATGTCCGGCTGGGTCATTCCGGCACCTCCTCCCGTCCGCGACGCGGACTGTTCACCGCCCGGCAGACCCCCTCGCCGTGCGACTCTTTCTTACGGCACGGCTCTGACAAATGGGATGCTCGACTGCCGTGGCGGCGCGTCGAGTTCAGTGCGGTGGCCGGACCACCGTAGGGCCGGTGGAGCGGAGGACCAAGAAAGTTATCCACAGGGTGTGTGGACGACGGATCGCATCCTGTGGAGAACTCGCCCCAACCTGTGCACGAGCCAGGGGACAGCCCTGTGGACAGTACGCCAATCACACCATTGATACCGTCCTGACCTGCTGCTTCGTCATCCACCGGCTGTGCAGAAGAAAAAAATCCGCAACCCGGCCGAGATCACGGGAAAGAGGCCCCGGCGGACCGCCGGGATACCGAGCCGGTAAGGGCTGGGGATAAACTCCGTCCCTTACCTGTGGAAGATTGGAGCCGTCGGCCTATGTCCCAGGCCCCCGCGCCGCCCCGGCCCGGCCGCCGCCACGACCGCGAGATCGTCTCACTCGCCGTCCCCGCCTTCGGCGCCCTGGTCGCGGAGCCCCTCTTCGTCATGGCCGACAGCGCCATCATCGGCCACCTCGGCACTCCCCAACTGGCCGGTCTCGGCATCGCCGCCGCGCTCCTGATGACCGCCGTCAATGTCTTCGTCTTCCTCGCCTACGCCACCACCGCCGCCGTGGCCCGCCGCGTCGGAGCCGGCGACCTCCCCGCCGCGATCCGGCAGGGCATGGACGGCATCTGGCTCGCCCTGCTCCTGGGCGCCGCCGTCGTCGCCGTCGCGCTCCCCGCCGCACCCTGGCTCATCGGCCTCTTCGGCGCCTCCGGCACCTCGACCCCGTACGCGGTCACCTATCTGCGCATCAGCGCGCTCGGCATCCCGGCGATGCTGGTGGTCCTGGCCGCCACGGGCGTGCTGCGCGGGCTGCAGAACACCCGCACCCCGCTTCACATCGCCGTCGGGGGATTCACCGCGAACGCGGCGCTCAACGCCCTGCTGGTGTACGGCGCCGGGCTCGGCATCGCCGGCTCCGCCTGGGGCACCGTCATCGCCCAGTGCGGTATGGCCGCCGCCTATCTCACCGTGGTCGTCCGGGGCGCCCGGCGGCACGGCGCCTCGCTGCGGCCGGACGCGGCGGGAATCCGCGCCTGCGCGCGGGCGGGCGCCCCGCTGCTGGTCCGCACCCTCTCGCTGCGCGCCATCCTCGTGATCGCCACCGCGGTGGCGGCCCGCCTCGGGGACACGGAAGTGGCCGCCCACCAGATCGTGCTGACCCTCTGGTCGCTGCTGGCCTTCGCGCTGGACGCGATCGCCATCGCCGGGCAGGCCATCACCGGGCGCTACCTGGGCGCGGGGGACACCGCGGGCGCCCGGGCCGCATGCCGTCGCATGGTGCAGTGGGGCATAGCCTCCGGGGTCGTCCTGGGCCTGCTCCTCGTCCTGGCCCGGCCCCTGCTGCTCCCCCTGTTCACCGCGGACGAGGCCGTCCACGGCCTGCTGCTGCCCGCGCTGCTGGTGGTGGCGCTCGTCCAGCCGGTGTCCGGGGTCGTCTTCGTACTGGACGGGGTGCTGATGGGTGCCGGCGACGGGCCGTATCTGGCCTGGGCGATGCTCGCGACCCTCGCCGTCTTCGCCCCGCTCGCCCTGGCCGTGCCGGCACTGGGCGGCGGCCTGACCGCGCTGTGGTGGGTGATGGGGCTGATGATGGCCGTGCGGCTGGTCACCCTGGGCCTGCGCGCCGCCTCCGGCCGCTGGCTGGTCACCGGGGCCGTACGGGGCTGAGAGCCCCGCGGGGGCCCGGAGCCGCCCCGGAGGCCCGGTCGCCACGCCCGGGAGGGCTGGGCGGCACGGAGACGGCGGCCCGGGGCACGGCACGGCCGTCCCGGCGGGTGCCGCGTGGCAGACCGCGCCCGCCCGGACCCCCGGGAAGCCACCGGGATCCTTCGGAAGCCACGCGGCCCCGGACATGCCACGGGGCCGTACCCCCTCGCGGAGGGGATACGGCCCCGTACACGCTCTGTCGAGCGCCGCGATCAGGCGGCGACGACCTCGACGCCCACCTTGGCGGCGACCTCGGCGTGCAGACGCACGGACACCTGGTGCGCGCCCAGGGTCTTGATCGGCGCACCGAGCTCGATGCGGCGCTTGTCCACGTCCGGGCCGCCGGCCTGCTTGATCGCCGAGGCGATGTCGGCCGGGGTGACGGAGCCGAAGAGGCGGCCGGAGTCACCCGAGCGGGTGGCCAGGCGGACCTTCACGGACTCCAGCTGGGCCTTGACGGAGTTCGCCTGCTCGATCGTGGCGATCTCGCGGATCTTGCGGCCGCGGCGGATCTGCTCGACGTCCTTCTCGCCGCCCTTGGTCCAGCGCATCGCGAAACCGCGCGGGATCAGGTAGTTGCGAGCGTAGCCGTCCTTGACGTCCACGACGTCGCCCGCGGCACCGAGGCCGGAGACCTCGTGGGTGAGGATGATCTTCATGGTCCGGTCACCCTTCCCTTATCGCGCGGACGAGGTGTAGGGCAGCAGCGCCATCTCACGGCTGTTCTTCACAGCCGTGGCGACGTCGCGCTGGTGCTGGGTGCAGTTGCCGGTGACGCGGCGGGCACGGATCTTGCCGCGGTCGGAAATGAACTTCCGCAGCATGTTCGTGTCCTTGTAGTCCACGTACGCGGTCTTGTCCTTGCAGAACGCGCAGACCTTCTTCTTCGGCTTGCGCGGAGGCGGCTTCGCCATTGTCTCTCTCCAGTGTGATCAAAAAGTTTCGCTGACCGCCCGGTCGGGGCCTCGCGGCTTAGAAGGGCGGCTCGTCCGAGTAGCCGCCGCCGGAACCGGAGCCGGAGCCACCGCCCCAGCCACCGCCGCCGCCGGCCTGCTGTCCGCCGCCGGCCGGTGCGCCGGTCGCCCAGGGGTCGTCGGCGGGAGCCCCGCCGCCGCCCTGCTGGCCGCCGCCGGGGCCGCCGCCCCAGCCGCCGCCACCCTGACCGCCACCGCCCTGGCCACCGCCGTAGCCGCCCTGTCCGCCGCGGCCGGTGGTCTTGGTGACCTTGGCCGTGGCATTGCGCAGGCTGGCGCCGACCTCGTCGACGTCCAGCTCGTAGACCGTGCGCTTGACGCCCTCGCGATCCTCGTAGGACCGCTGCTTCAGGCGGCCCTGCACGATGACGCGCGTGCCGCGCTGGAGCGACTCGGCGACGTTCTCCGCCGCCTGCCGCCAGACCGAGCAGGTGAGGAAGAGGCTCTCGCCGTCCTTCCACTCGTTCGTCTGGCGGTCGAAGGTGCGGGGGGTGGACGCGACACGGAACTTCGCGACCGCCGCACCGGACGGGGTGAAGCGCAGCTCGGGGTCGTCGACGAGATTGCCGACGACCGTGATGACGGTCTCGCCTGCCATAGGGGTACCTCTCGGCGGGTTCTGCTGGCTGCGGATTGCTGGTGGACCGGACTACTCAGCGCTGCCCGGTTCAGCCCCGGGCATCACCGCTGAACGTGCGCCGGAGCGCGGGCGCTCAGTGGGTCTCGGGACGGAGGACCTTGGTCCGGAGGACCGACTCGTTCAGGTTCATCTGACGGTCGAGCTCCTTGACGACCGCGGGCTCGGCCCGGAGGTCGATGACCGAGTAGATGCCCTCGGGCTTCTTGTTGATCTCGTACGAGAGACGACGACGGCCCCAGGTGTCGACCTTCTCGACCTTGCCGTTGCCCTCACGGACGACGGAAAGGAAGTTCTCGATCAGCGGCGCGACTGCGCGCTCCTCGAGATCGGGGTCGAGGATGACCATCACCTCGTAGTGACGCATGTGGAACCCACC
The DNA here is from genome assembly GCF_020982505.1 of Streptomyces sp. MNU89. NCBI lineage: Bacteria > Bacillati > Actinomycetota > Actinomycetes > Kitasatosporales > Streptomycetaceae > Streptomyces > Streptomyces sp. MNU89. Next base: position 3,680,180 of record NZ_JAJKLL010000001.1, read on the forward strand.
TCCTCTGGACTCAGCGGCCACGGTCTTTCCGTGGCAGGAGGGTCGTGATGCGTGCGCAACGGTACCCGCCGGCACTGACAACCGCGGGAATCCGGGAGGAGCCGGGGATGAGGGCCGGGCATGTGGACACCGGTGCAGACCGTTCAGCCTACCCGCAAGTCCGCTTCCGGTTGAAATCCCGTGGCAGGGCCCCGCAATCTGGGTACATCGGGTGTGACCGGCGCTACAGTTCGCCGCTTTCCGCCAGGAGGTGTCTCATGGCGCAGCCAGTACGTCATCACCGCAACCCCCTCTCCGCCGTCAGTTCCGTCTTCAACAGCGACGGCAGGGCCCACCCCGTCGAGAACAGCTTTGTCGCCGCCACCGTGGTCCTCGGTGTGGTGGCCTTCATCACCGCGCAATTCGACGACCTGCACCTGGTCAGCTCCTGGACCGGCCTGCTCGGCATCCTCAGCGGGGCCTGGGGCCAGATGATCTCCGCGACGACCGCCGAGCGCTTTGCGCTGATCATCGGTCTGGGAGCGGCGGGGTTCGGCTTCTTCCTCGGCATGGCGAACGGCGGTCTCTTCGGCGGGCTGATCGGTTAGCCCGCGCTCCCCGGCAGGTGCGGGCCGGCCCGGGGCCGCTCCCGGCGCGGCCCCTCGGGGCCGTACGCCCGAACGGGGTCCGCCCCGGCGCAGTAGGCTTCGCGGCGAGAGCCGGAGCCCCAACCCCCTGGGGACGAACCTGCCGAGGAGCACCCCGCATGAGCCTGACCCTGAGGACCATCAGCCGTGAGCAGCATCTGGCGTACATCCAGAGCCTGCCCTCGGCCAGCCACTGCCAGGTTCCGGCGTGGGCGGACGTGAAGACGGAGTGGCGCTCGGAGAATCTCGGATGGTTCGACGGATCCGGCCGCCTCGTCGGCGCCGGGCTGGTCCTCTACCGGCAGCTTCCCAAGGTCAAGCGGTATCTGGCGTATCTCCCCGAGGGCCCGGTCATCAACTGGTTCGCGCCCAATCTCGAGGACTGGCTGCAGCCGATGCTGGCCCACCTCAAGCAGGCGGGCGCCTTCTCCGTCAAGATGGGCCCGCCCGTCGTCATCCGCCGCTGGGACGCCCCCGCGATCAAGGCCGGTATCCAGAACCCGGACGTCAAGCGGCTCCGGGACGTCGAGGCCACGTTCATCGAACCGCGCGCATTCGAGGTGGCCGACCGGCTGCGCAGGATGGGCTGGCAGCAGGGGGAGGACGGGGGCGCGGGCTTCGGTGACGTCCAGCCGCGCTACGTCTTCCAGGTACCGCTGGAGAACCGCTCCCTGGAGGACGTCCACAAGTCCTTCAACCAGCTCTGGCGGCGCAACATCAAGAAGGCCGAGAAGGCCGGCGTGGAGGTCGTCCAGGGCGGTTACGACGACCTCGCCGAGTGGCAGCGGCTGTACGAGACCACCGCCGAGCGCGACCGCTTCCGGCCGCGGCCGCTGAGCTACTTCCAGCGCATGTGGAAGGCGCTCAACGCCGAGGACCCCAACCGCATGCGCCTGTACTTCGCCCGGCACGAGGGCGAGAACGTCGCCGCCGCCACGATGCTCATCGTCGGCGGCCACGTCTGGTACTCCTACGGCGCCTCCGCCAACCACAAGCGCGAGGTGCGGCCCTCGAACGCCATGCAGTGGCGGATGCTGTGCGACGCCTACGCGCTCGGGGCGAGCGTCTACGACCTGCGCGGCATCAGTGACTCCCTCGACGAGAACGACCATCTGTTCGGGCTCATCCAGTTCAAGGTCGGCACCGGCGGCCAGGCGGCCGAGTACCTGGGCGAGTGGGACTTCCCGCTCAACAAGCTGCTGCACAAGGCGCTCGACATCTACATGTCGCGGCGCTGACCCCGCCCGGGCCGCCGCAGCCGCCGCTTCAGCCGCTGACCGCCGTTCACAGCTCATCCACCGAAAACACGAGAGAGGTACCGGACCGGCCATGGCGCTCACCCTCTATGTCGACACCGCTCGCTGGCGGGCGCATCAGCAGTCCGTTCTCCAGCAGTTCCCGGGCATGGTCCCGGTCTGCAAGGGCAACGGCTACGGCTTCGGCCACGAGCGGCTCGCGGAGGAGGTCACCCGCTTCCGCTCCGACATGCTGGCCGTGGGCACCACCTACGAGGCCGCCCGGATCAAGGACTACTTCAGCGGCGATCTGCTGGTCCTCACCCCCTTCCGGCTGGGTGAGGAGCCGGTGCCGCTGCCGGACCGCGCGGTGCGGTCCGTGTCCTCCGTGGAGGGGGTGCGCGGGCTGGTCGGCGCACGGGTCGTCATCGAGCTGATGAGCAGTATGAAGCGGCACGGCGTGGTGGAGGACGATCTGCCCAAGCTGCACGCGGCCATCGAGGACGTCCGCCTGGAGGGCTTCGCGCTGCATCTGCCGCTCGACCGCACGGACGGCTCCGACGCGGTGGAGGAGGTCCTCGGGTGGATGGACCGGCTGCGCAGCGCGCGGCTGCCGCTGCACACCATGTTCGTCAGCCACCTCGCGGCCGGTGAACTGGCCCAGCTCCAGCAGCAGTTCCCGCAGACCCGCTTCCGCGCCCGGATCGGCACCCGGCTGTGGCTGGGCGACCACGACGCGACGGAGTACCGCGGCGCGGTCCTGGACGTCACCCGTGTCACCAAGGGCGACCGCTTCGGCTACCGCCAGCAGAAGGCCACCTCCGACGGCCATCTGGTGGTCGTCGCGGGCGGCACCTCGCACGGCGTGGGTCTGGAGGCCCCGAAGGCCCTGCACGGCGTCATGCCGCGCGCGAAGGGCGTCGCCCGGGCCGGGCTCGCCACCGTCAACCGCAATCTGTCGCCGTTCGTGTGGGCCGGGAAGCAGCGCTGGTTCGCGGAACCGCCGCACATGCAGGTGTCGATCCTCTTCGTCCCCTCCGAGGTGGCACCGCCGCAGGTGGGTGACGAACTGGTGGCCCATCTGCGGCACACCACCACCCAGTTCGACCGCATGGTCGACCGCTGAGGCCGTTGCCCGCCCGGTCACCCCCGCTCAGCCCGGCACCCCGCTCAGCCCGGGGTCACCCCGCTGCGCCGTCCCGCCCGCCTCCACGCCCCACTGCAGCCGCTGTCCGCCGAAGGACGGCGGCTGCTCCGCGTGCGGCGCGGGGCGGCGCAGGACGAAGGCATCCGGGGCGCCGTCCAGGAGGCCCCCGGAGGGGTCGTCGGAGCCGTCCCGCCGGACCGGGTCCCGCTCGGGGAAGAGGATGTCGCGGACGACGACCGCGCAGAGGTAGAGGGTGCCCAGCAGATGCACCAGGATGACCAGCTGGTAGCCCTCGGCCGGGAGCCCCCGGTGCGCGTCACCGCTGGAGGTGTAGGCCAGGTACATCCAGATGCCGAGGAAGTAGACGGCCTCGCAGGCCTGCCAGATCAGGAAGTCCCGCCAGCGCGGCCGGGCCAGCGCGGCGAGCGGTACGAGCCACAGCACGTACTGCGGGGAGTAGACCTTGTTGAACAGGATGAAGACGGCCACGACCAGGAACGCCAGCTGGGCGAAGCGCGGGCGGCGGGGCGCGCGGAGCGTCAGCACGGCGATGCCGGCGAAGGACAGCAGGGTCAGGGCCGTGGCCCAGGAATTGGCCCCTTCCAGCGGGTCGCCCGTGCGCTGGGAGATGATCAGCCAGAACGAGCCGAAGTCGACGGGCCGTTCCTGGCTGAACGTGTAGAACTTCTTCCAGCCCTCCGGCGCCAGCGCCATCACCGGCGCGTTCACCACGAGCCAGGCCACGACCGCTCCGCCCAGCACGCCGCCGTACGCCCGCATCCGCCCCGCGCGCAGGCAGAGCAGGAACAGCGGCCCGAGAAGCAGTACGGGGTAGAGCTTGGCGGCGGTGGCCAGCCCGATCAGGACACCGGCGGGGAGCGGGCGGCCGCGGGACCACATGAGCATCGCGGTGGCGGTCAGGGCGACGGCCAGCAGATCCCAGTTGATGGTCGCGGTGAGGGCGAAGGCCGGCGCGAGGGCGACCAGCAGGGCGTCCCAGGGGCGGCGGCGGTGCGTACGGGCCACGCTGACGGCGATGACGGCCGCGCAGATCATCAGCATCCCGGCGTTGACGAGCCAGTAGATCTGCTCGCGGTGCTGGATCGTGCCGTCGTGCGGGGTGAGCCAGGAGGCGACCTCCATGAACACCCCGGTCAGCACGGGGTATTCGAGGTACTCCATGTCACCGGGCAGCCGGTCGAAGTACGGAATGAGGTCGGCCGCGAAGCCGCGTGCGTTGTACAGGTGCGGGATGTCGGAATAGCAGGCGTGGGTGTACTGGGTGCCGGCGCCGTGGAACCAGCCGCCGTCATAACACGGCAGCTTCTGGACCATGCCGAGTGCGAACATCCCGATGGCGAGCAGGGCGATGATCCGTACGGGAGTCCACCAGCCGGTGCCGTACCGTGCCCGGCGCCCGGCCGGGCCCCCGATCACCTCGCCGGCGGCGGCGGCCACATCGTCCTGGAGGGTGGGCCGTACGGGTTGCTCGTCACGCACGCTCGTCATGGGGCCATCCTGCCGTACGGGCCAGGACGCGGCGGTGCCCCCGCCCATGACGCTCCATGGGGGCGGGGGCACCGCTGACGGCGCGGGAGGAGCGGGGCGCCGGTGGCCTGCGGCCGGCGCGCCCCTGCCCCTCCGTTCCTATCCGGTGTCTCCGTCGGGGCCGCCGAGCCAGCCGCCGCCACCGTTGTTGCCGTTGCCGCCGCCCGGCGGCGTCGTCGTCGGCGAACTGCTGATCCCGCCGTCGGCTCCCCCGTCGGCTCCGCCGTCGACGCCCCCGTCGGTGCCTCCGTCAGCACCGCCCGTGGGCTCGTCCTCGTCCTTGCACTTCGGGTCGAAGAAGCCACAGGTCTTGCTCGGCGACGAGGACGGCGTCTCGCTGGGCGTCTCGCTGGGCGAGGGCTCGGTGGACTCGCTCTCCGACGGGGTGGGCGTGGGGTGGGCGTCGGGGTCGGGCTGGCGCCGTCGCCGTAGACCTTCTTGCCGATCGGCTCGGGCTTCGGGAACTGCTCGATCTTCTCGCCCTTGAGCGCCCGGCCCATGTAGTCGGCCCAGATCTGGGCGGGGAACGACGAGCCGTGGATGCTCTGCTGGCCGCCCGTGCCGTACATCTCCAGGAACTTCTGCTTCTCCGCCCGGTCGTTCACCCGGAACATGCCGATCGCGGTGGAGAGCTGGGGGGTGTAGCCGGCGAACCAGGCGGACTTGTTGCCGTCGGTGGTACCGGTCTTGCCCGCCGCCGGCCGGCCGTCGGGCAGCTGCGCGGAGGTGCCGGTGCCCTTCTCGACCACGTTCTTCAGCACGTCGGTGACGTTGTTGGCGACCTTGGTGTCGAGACCCTGGGTCTTCTTGGCCTTGTGCTCGTACACCGGCTGGCCGTTCTTCTCGACCGTCTTCACCGACCACGGGGTGATCTGCTCGCCCTCGGCGGCGAAGGTGGCGTACGAGCCCGCGAGCCGGATGGCGCTGGGGGAGGAGGTACCGAGCGAGAAGGAGGGCACGGTCGCGGCGAGCTGGTCCTCGACCAGACCGGCCTCCAGCGCCGTCTCCTTCACCTTGTCGGTGCCGACGTCCACACCGAGCTGGATGAACGGGGTGTTGACGGAGTGCTGCATCGCCTTGCGGAGGGTGACCTGGCCGTAGCTCTTGTCACCGTCGTTGGTCTGGTGCCACTCCTTGTTCTCCTTGTCCAGCCAGGTGGAGCCGTCGTAGTTGAGCAGTTTCACCTTGTTGTCGCCGTTGTAGACGCTCAGGGGTGAGACCGGGGTGCGCTGGTCGGGCCCCTGGTCGGGATCTCCCTCGGGGTCGCGCACACCGTCGCTCATCGCGGCGGCCAGGACGAACGGCTTGAACGTCGACCCGACGGGGACGCCGGTGTAGTCGGAGTTGTTGGTGAAGTGCTCGGTGGCGTCCTTGCCGCCGTAGATGGCGACGATCTCCCCGCTTCGGGGATCGATGGACGCCCCGCCGAACTGGACGTACTTGTCCTCGTCGCGCTCCTTCGGCTTGAGATTCTCCTTCGTCACCTTCTGCACAGCCTTCTCCAGCTGCAGCATCTTCTTCTTGTCGAAGGTGGTGTGGATCTCGTAGCCGCCCCGGTCCAGCTGGGCCTTGGAGATGGAGCTCTTGGAGGTGATGAAGTTGTCGGCGAGCGTGGTGAGGTAGCCGATCTGGCCGGCCTTGTTCGTGGCGGGCTTGGGGTCGTTCGGTGTCGGGAAGCCGTCCGCGATCCACTTGCTGCGCTCGGCGGCCTTCATCCGGCCGGTCTCGACCTCGCGCTTGAGGGTCCAGGCCCAGCGCTCCTCCGCGCGCTTCCGGTTCTTCTCCGGCGTCGCCGCCGAGCCCACGCCACCGGCCGGGTCGTAGAGGTTCGGGCCGTTCAGTGTGGCGGAGAGAAACGCGCTCTCGCTGGCCGTCAGGTCGTCGCAGTCCTTGCCGTAATACGCGCGGGACGCGGCCTGGATGCCGTAGGCGCCCCGGCCGTAGTACGCCGTGTTGAGGTAGCCGGCGAGGATCTCTTCCTTGTCCTTGACGGCGCCGACCTTGATGGAGATGAACAGCTCCCGCACCTTCCGGGAGATGGTCTGCTCCTGGCTCAGCATGGCGTTCTTGACGTACTGCTGGGTGATGGTGGAACCACTCTGGGTGGTGCCGCCCTTCGCCATGTTGAAGACGGCACGGGCGATGCCCATCGGGTCGACGCCCGGGTCGTCCTCGAAGGAGGCGTTCTCCGCGGCGATGACCGCGTTCCGCATCGCCGGGGGGATGCTGTCGTACTTGACGATCTGGCGGTTGAACTCACCGGCGCCGGCCACGACCATCTGCTCGCCGTCCGCCCAGTAGTAGACGTTCTTCTCGACCTGGGAGTCGTCCTTGACCTGGGGGATGTCGACCACGGCGAAAGCTATCCCCGCGCCGCCCACGAGCAGGCCCATGAAGCCCACGGCCGTGCCCGCGACCTGTTTCCAGGACGGGATCCACCGGCGGGCGCCGGTCCGGCCCGACCGCGGATAGTCGATCAGGCGCTTCTTCTGCGGACCGTTCGCGGCCGCGCGGCGGCCCCGCCCCACGGCACCCGCACCGGTGGCGGTGGCCCCGGCCTCGGCGGCCCGGCGGCGTCCGCCGCCTCCGCGCTGCGCCGCCCGCCGGGCCTCGGCGCGCCCTCCGTAGGGGCGCCCCTCACCGGGCGGCGGCGACTCGGGTTCGGTGGCTCCACGCCTCGGCGCGGCACGGCGGCCTGAGGCCTGCGCCCCGCGTCGGGCCGCGGCGCGTCCACCACCTGCGGACTGCGGTGGCTTGCGACGGTGCTCGCTCATGGAACAGATACTCCTCGGGCAGGCGCTATCGCCTGAAAGCGGCAGTTTTCTTCCGGTACCCCCGACGTACGGACCGGCGGCCACCCCGGAGGGGCGCCGGGCCGCACTGCACCCAGGACGAGGACGCTCCGCCGCGCCCCGCGGTTCCCGGTGGTCTGCATGGCGCACAGACTACGCAGGGTCAAAACCCGCTGGACAGCCATCTTCCGTACATAACAGGCAACTTGTCTCTGTCAAAACAGTGATGTGACGCCGTTCACCCCAGCCCCTCTTGTGACGGCGGGGACGCCGTTCTATCGTCTGGATGTATCGATCCGATACATCGACTGGACATAGCAGAAGACGCAGCAGAAGACAGCGCGGACGGCAGCGCGGACCACGGAGCAGCGGAAGGCGAGGGAGGAGACGCATGAGCAGACGCTCCGGCGTCCTCGAGTTCGCCGTTCTCGGACTGCTCCGCGAGTCCCCCATGCACGGCTACGAGCTGCGAAAACGCCTGAACACCTCCCTGGGGGTGTTCCGGGCCTTCAGCTACGGAAGCCTGTATCCCTGCCTCAAGACGCTCGTGCGCCAGGGCTGGTTGATCGAGGAGTCCGGCAGCGCGCCGGAGGACGCTCTCGCCGCCACCCTCGCCGGCCGGCGAGCCAAGATTGTCTACCGGCTGACGGCCGAGGGGAAGGAGCACTTCGAGGAACTCCTCGCCCACTCCGGTCCGGACGCCTGGGAGGACGAGCACTTCGGAGTCCGCTTCGCCTTCTTCGGGCAGACCTCGCGGGATGTGCGGATGCGGGTGCTGGAGGGCCGCCGCAGCAGGCTGGAGGAGCGGCTGGAGAAGATGCGCGCCTCGCTCGCCCGCACCCGGGAGCGTTTGGACGACTACACCCTGGAGCTCCAGCGGCATGGAATGGAGTCCGTGGAGCGCGAGGTCCGCTGGCTCAACGAGCTGATCGAGAGCGAGCGGTACGGGCGTGACCGCAACCGGGCCGTGCCGGGCGCCGGCCCGGCGGCCGGGGAATCCACGCCGGGCTCCGCGCCGGGCACCGCACCGGAGCCGGCCTCACCGGCCGGGCCCGGACCGGCCTCCGGGCCGGACTCCGCAGAGCGCGCGCCGGAGCGATCCCGGCCTCCGCGGTCTCGCGCGTCGTTTCAGGAACCATCGGAAAACACGGGCGGCCTGCCCCGGAACCGGGGTAGTTCCCGGCCGGATCCGTCCGACGACACCGCCAAGTGAGGCCCGCATGCAGCGGGACCTCGTCGAATGAACAAGGGGAGTAACCGGAATGGGTTCGGTTCGTGTAGCCATCGTCGGTGTGGGCAACTGCGCCGCCTCGCTGGTGCAGGGCGTCGAGTACTACAAGGACGCCGACCCGGACAGCCGTGTCCCGGGTCTCATGCATGTGCAGTTCGGCGACTACCACGTACGTGACGTGGAGTTCGTCGCCGCTTTCGACGTGGACGCCAAGAAGGTCGGTCTCGATCTCGCGGACGCCATCGGCGCCAGCGAGAACAACACCATCAAGATCGCCGACGTGCCCTCCACCGGTGTGACGGTTCAGCGCGGCCACACCCTCGACGGTCTCGGCAAGTACTACCTGGAGACGATCGAGGAGTCCGCCGAGTCCCCGGTCGACGTGGTCCAGGTGCTCAAGGACCGCCAGGTCGACGTGCTCGTCTGCTACCTGCCGGTCGGGTCCGAGGACGCGGCCAAGTTCTACGCCCAGTGCGCGATCGACGCCAAGGTGGCGTTCGTCAACGCCCTTCCGGTCTTCATCGCCGGCACCAAGGAGTGGGCGGACAAGTTCACCGAGGCGGGCGTCCCGATCGTCGGTGACGACATCAAGTCGCAGGTCGGCGCGACGATCACCCACCGGGTGATGGCCAAGCTGTTCGAGGACCGGGGTGTGATCCTGGACCGCACCATGCAGCTGAACGTCGGCGGCAACATGGACTTCAAGAACATGCTGGAGCGGGAGCGCCTGGAGTCGAAGAAGATCTCCAAGACGCAGTCCGTCACCTCGCAGATCCGTGACCGCGACATGGGCGCGGACAACGTCCACATCGGCCCCTCCGACTACGTCGCCTGGCTCGACGACCGCAAGTGGGCCTACGTGCGGCTGGAGGGTCGCGCGTTCGGTGACGTCCCGCTGAACCTGGAGTACAAGCTGGAGGTCTGGGACTCCCCGAACTCCGCGGGTGTCATCATCGACGCGCTCCGGGCCGCGAAGATCGCCAAGGACCGGGGCATCGGCGGCCCGATCCTCTCCGCCTCCTCGTACTTCATGAAGTCCCCGCCGGTGCAGTACTACGACGACGAGGCCCGCGAGAACGTCGAGAAGTTCATCGCCGGCGAGGTCGATCACTGACCGGTGGCTGAGCCGCGCCCTCTGCCGCACGGTTTACCCGCTTCCCCGTACGGACCCCGGGCACCGCGCCCGGGGTCCGTCCGCGTCCCCGCACTGTGTGAGGCTGTGGAGCATGGCTGTTCTGCGTGACGCGGGGACACTGCTGCGGCTCCGCGGCTTCCGCCGACTGCTGGCCGTCCGGCTGGTCTCGCAGTCCGCCGACGGCGTCTACCAGATCGCGCTCGCCGCGTACGTCGTCTTCTCCCCCGAGCGGCAGACGTCCGCCGCGGCCATCGCCTCCGCCATGGCGGTCCTGCTCCTGCCGTACTCCCTCGTCGGCCCCTTCGCCGGCGTCCTCCTCGACCGCTGGCGCCGCCGCCAGGTCCTCCTCCACGGCAATCTGCTGCGGGCGGCACTGGCCGGTGCCACCGCCGCGCTGATCGTCGCGGAGGTGCCCGACTGGCTCTTCTACCTCTCGGCGCTGTCCGTCACGGCCGTGAACCGCTTCATCCTCGCCTGCCTCTCGGCGGCGCTTCCCCATGTCGTCGCGGACGAGGGGCAGTTGGTGACCGCCAACGCCATCTCCCCGACGGCCGGCACCATCGCCGCCACCGCCGGGGGCGGCCTGGTCTTCGCCCTGCGCCTCACTGGGTGGGAGTCCGACGCGGGAGTCGTCCTGCTCGGGGCCGCGGTCTACCTCGGGGCAGCCCTGACGGCGCTCCGGCTCGGACGCGATCAGCTGGGCCCCCGCGGTCTCATCCGGATCCGGTTCGGGGCCGCGGTGGCCGGCACGGCACGCGGGCTCCTGGACGGGCTCGCGCATCTGTCCCGGCGCCGTCCGGCCGCACGTGCGCTCGCCGCCATGGCTCTGATGCGCTTCTGCTACGGAGCGCTGACCGTCATGGTCCTCATGCTCTGCCGCTACGCCTGGACCGGCGACGGCACGGAAGGGCCGGTCGACGAATCGAACGCCGCCGCCGGCCTCTCCCTGCTCGGCCTGGCGGTCGCCCTGTCCGGAGCCGGCTATTTCACCGCGGCCGCCATCACCCCCTGGGCGGCCGGGCGCCTCGGCCCTTCCGGCTGGATCACGGCGTGCGCGCTGGCGGCGGCCGTTCTGGAACCGGCCCTGGGACTCACCTTCGCGCCGGTACCGGTCCTGACCGCCACCTTCTTCCTGGGCCTCACCACCCAGGGAGCCAAGATCGCCACGGACACGGTGATCCAGTCCACGGTGGACGACGCATTCCGCGGCCGGGTCTTCTCCGTCTACGACATGCTCTTCAACGTCGCCTTCGTCGGGGCAGCCGGGCTCGCCGCCGTGATACTGCCGCCCGACGGGCGTTCCGCCCTCCTGGTCGGCCTGGTCGCTCTGCTCTACGGCGCGACCGGCCTCACCTTGCACCGGTTCCGGATGGCCCACTGAGCGCCGGCACCACAAGAGACGGGGTGTGTTTCACGTGAAACACACCCCGCCCTCGGTCCGGACCGGCCGCCGCCCCGCCCGCGTTTCACGTGAAACACGGGCCCTCGCGGAGGCGCCTCACCGCTGAGTGGCCCACCACTCCTTCAATGCCGCCACTGCCGCGTCGTGCTCCATCGGGCCGTGCTCAAGCCTCAGCTCCAGCAGATGCTTGTACGCCTGGCCCACCACCGGCCCCGGAGGAACGCCGAGGATCTCCATGATCTCGTTGCCGTCCAGGTCCGGCCGGATCGCGTCCAGCTCCTCCTGCTCCTGGAGCTGGGCGATGCGCGCTTCCAGACCGTCGTAGGCCCGGGAGAGGGCGTTCGCCTTCCTCTTGTTCCGGGTCGTGCAGTCCGACCGGGTCAGCTTGTGCAGCCGGTCCAGCAGCGGGCCCGCGTCCCGCACATAGCGGCGCACCGCCGAATCCGTCCACTCACCCGTGCCATAGCCGTGGAAGCGCAGGTGCAGTTCGACCAGCCGCGAGACATCCTTGATCATCTCGGTCGAGTACTTGAGCTTCGCCATCCGGGACTTCGTCATCTTCGCCCCGACCACCTCGTGGTGGTGGAAGGAGACCCGGCCGTCCTTCTCGAACCGCCGCGTCTTCGGCTTCCCGATGTCATGCAGCAGCGCGGCCAGCCGCAGCACCAGGTCGGGGCCGTTCTCCTCCAGTTCGATGGCCTGCTCCAGCACGGTCAGCGAATGCTCGTACACATCCTTGTGCCGGTGGTGCTCGTCACGCTCCAGACGCAGCGCCGGCAGTTCCGGCAGCACATGCGCGGCCAGGCCGGTGTCCACGAGCAGCGTGAGCCCCTTCCTCGGCCGGTCGGCCAGCAGAAGCTTGTTCAGCTCCTCGCGCGTGCGCTCGGCGGAGACGATCTCGATCCGCCCGGACATCGCGGTCATGGCCGCGACCACCTCCGGGGCAACCTCGAAGTCGAGCTGTGCCGCAAACCGCGCGGCCCGCATCATCCGCAGGGGATCGTCCGAGAACGACTCCTCCGGGGTGCCCGGGGTCCGCAGGATCCGGGCCGCGAGGTCCTCCAGTCCGCCGTGCGGGTCGATGAACTCCTTCTCCGGCAGGGCAACCGCCATCGCATTGACCGTGAAGTCACGGCGGACGAGATCCTGCTCGATCGCGTCACCGTAGGACACCTCGGGTTTGCGCGAGGTGCGGTCGTAGGCCTCCGAGCGGTAAGTGGTCACCTCGATCAGGAAATCGCCCTTCCGGCAGCCGACCGTCCCGAAGGCGATGCCCACCTCCCAGACCGAGTCCGCCCACCCGCGCACGATCTTCAGCACGTCGTCGGGGCGGGCGTCCGTGGTGAAGTCCAGATCGTTGCCCAGCCGGCCCAGCAGCGCGTCCCGCACCGATCCGCCGACGAGGGCGAGCGCGTGACCGGCTTCCCGGAAACGGCGCGCCAGGTCGTCGGCGACGGGGGACACCCGTAGCAGCTCCCCCACAGCGCGGCGCTGCGCCCGGCTCAGCGTCTGCGCGGCGTTCGAGATCTGCGGGGCCTGCGGGTTGAGGCTGTCATTCTTCGCGTTCGGCACGACAGACCAGGGTACGGCCCCCGCGCCCCCGCGGCGTCCACGTTTCCCGCGGCAGCTCCCCCGGGGATCTTGTGAGGCCATCCCCAGCACTTCGCCCGGCCGGGCATCGTTACCATGCGTGGACGCACATCCGACGACCACCACCGATGACGAGGGACGGGCGAGCGCGTGGCCGAGGTGGCAGCAATCCAGGGGACGACTATCGGTCCCGCCCGCCGGTGGTGGCGGAAGGCTGCCGCAGTACTGGCCGGCACACCGCTGCTCGCCGGGCTGGTCCAGCTTCCCGCCGCGCCCGGAGCGGAGGCCGCGGCATCGGCCACCGGCTCCCGGACCGTCGATGTCTCCATCAACTCGCTGACCCCGGTGGTACCCGCGGAAGACGACACGATCACCGTCACCGGCCGGGTCAGCAACGACGGGAAATCCGCGGTCGACGGTGCCCGCGTGGGCCTCCGTGTCGGCCAGACGCCTCTGAGCAGCCGGGGCGCCATCGGCATCGTCGCCAAGCGCAAGGGCTTCTCCGCAGCGGAGGACGGCCGCACTGTCGACGGTGAGCACACCGTGAAGCTCGGCGAGCTGCCGGCCGGTGCCAGCCGCAAGTTCAGCATGACGCTCCCCGCCGAGGATCTGAACCTGGGAGACGCGGGGGTCTATCAGCTCGGTGTGGCCCTCAGCGGCCGCACCGCGGGCCAGTACGACCAGGTACTGGGCATCGAGCGGACCTTCCTCCCCTGGCAGCCCGGGGAGGCACGGAAGCCGACGAAGATCGGGTACCTCTGGCCGCTCATCTCCACCCCCCACCTCACGGCCCGGACCGGGTCGGACCAGCAGCAGACCCCGCAGTTCCGCGACGATTCCCTCGCCGCCGAACTGGCACCGGGCGGCCGGCTCCAGCAGCTCGTGGCCCTCGGCAAGGACCTCCCCGTGACCTGGGTGGTCGATCCCGACCTGCTCGTCAGTGTCGAGATGATGACCAAGGAGTACGAGATCCGGGAACCCGACGGGTCGGTCACCAAGGGGGAGGGCCAGGCGGTTGCCCGCCAGTGGATGAGCGACCTGCTGGCCGCCGTGGAGGGCCGGGAGCTGGTCACGCTGCCGTTCGCCGATCCCGACCTCGCCTCGCTCGCCCACCGCGGGACCAAGGTCTCCGGATCGATCAGTCATCTGAAGACCGCCACGGATCTCGCCGTGAAGACCGGTGAAACGATCTTCGGCCGCAAGCCGCGCGCCGACTTCGCCTGGCCTGTGAACGGGGCCGTCGACACCTCCGTCATCGACGTCGCCACCTCGGCCGGCGCACGCAACGTCATCACCCGCGGCGACAGCCTGCGCGGGGAGGACGAGCCGCCCTACACCACCAGTGCCGTCCGGCCGATCGGTGGCGGCACCACGGCCCTCGCGGCCGACACCCGTCTCTCCACGGCCTTCCAGGGCGACATGACCGGCGCGGAGAACTCCACACTCGCCGTGCAGGAGTTCCTCGCCCACACCTTGATGGTCAACCGGGAGGCACCGGGCCGGGAACGCAGCCTCGTCGTCGCTCCGCAGCGCAGGCCCACCGCGCACCAGGCCCGGGCGATGGCCGAGGCACTGGAAGGGCTGCGGGCCGGCGGCTGGACCCAGCCGCAGGAACTCCGGGACGCCATCCAGGAGAAGCCCGACCCGCGGGCGGCCACCCGGGTCCCGGGCGTTCGCTCCTATCCCGAGGCGCTGCGCAAGCAGGAGTTGCCCACCAGGGCTTTCGAGGACGTCCAGCGGACCCAGAACGCGCTCAACGGCTTCACGGTGATCCTCTCCGAGCCGGACCGGGTGATCACCCCGTTCGGCAACGCGATCCTGCGCGAGATGTCCACCGCCTGGCGGGGCGAGCCCAGGGCCGCCGAGGCCTACCGGGAGTCCGTGGAGGACTATCTGGCGGGTCTCACCCAGGAAGTGAAGCTGATCGAGAAGGCCCAGAAGAAGCTGACGCTGTCCGGGCGCAGCGGCACGATTCCCGTCACCGTGCAGAACAACCTCCTGCAGGGCGTCGAGGACCTCAAGCTGGTGCTCCGGTCCAGTTCTCCGCACCGGCTCGACCCCGGCGAGCCCCAGTCGGTGGAGATCGGCAGCGGCCACAGCCAGACGGTCAAGTTCGACACCACGGCCAACGCGAACGGGCTCGTCTGGGTCGAGGCCCAGCTCTACACGGAGGACGGACGGCCCTACGGCGCCCCGATGTCGTTCAAGGTGAACGTCACCGAGATCACCTCCACCGTCATGCTGGTCATCGCGGGCGGGGTGCTCCTCCTGGTCCTGGCCGGCATCCGGATGTACACGCAGCGCAAGCGGGCCGCGGCCCGGGAGGCGGGCGGGCCCGCCGGGGGAGCGGGGACCGCGGAGGACGAGCCGCAGCCCGCCGGGACCACCGGGAACGCGGGCGCGGAGAACGCCGGGGGGCCCGAGGAGGCGGAGGGGACCGGGCAGGACGTCCCGGCGGATCCCCCGCCCGCCGGCGGGGACGACACGGCCGGATCCGAGGCACCCGGCAAGCGCGAGACCGGGGGCGCGGAGGCCGGACCGGAGAAGAGCGAAGCTCCCGATCCGGGTGAGAGGGTGGAGCGTTGAGCGAAGTCGTGGTCTGGTGGCCCGGGATGATGAAGTGGGGAAGCGATGAACGCGCCGTACGACGGTGACCGGGGCCGGTACCCGGGCGGTGACCCGGCCGCCCAGGCGCCGCCGCCCGCCCACGACCCGTACGCCCGGGAAGCCGGCCACGACCCGTACGCCCCGGACACCGGCCACGGCCCCTACACCGGGGACCCGTACACCCCGGCGCCCGGCCCGGACCCTTCGGCCGGCCCCGGCGGCGACGCTCCCCACGACCACCAGCCCGCCGGGCCCGCCGGGCCCGGGCCGTCCCCGTGGACGCCCCCACCCGGTCCCGAGCGCGGGACCGCCGGGCAGCAGGACGCCTTCGCACACCTCTACCGGGACCAGCAGCAGCCGTACGAGCCGCAGCGGCCACCCCACGCGCCCCCGGCCGTCCAAGCGCCTCCGCCGCCCCAGTCCCCCGCCTTCCGGGCCCCGAGTCCTCTCCGCCCCCGCCCCGGCCCCGGCCACCGGCCCGAACCCGGAGCTTCCGTCGGATCCCGAACCGGCGCCGGCGAAGAAGTCCGCCGGGCGGGCCTCGGGACTGCTGAAGTCCAGCGCGGTGATGGCCGCCGGCACCCTGGTCTCCCGGATCACCGGTTTCCTGCGCACCCTGGTGATGGCCGCAGCCATCGGCGTCGGCACACTCAACGACGCCTACCAGGTCGCCAACACCCTCCCGACGATGATCTACATCCTCGTCGGCGGCGGGGCGCTCAACGCCGTCTTCATCCCGCAGCTGGTGCGGGCCATGAAGAACGACGACGACGGCGGCGAGGGCTACGCCAACCGCCTGCTCACCCTCGTCATCGTCCTGCTCGCGGGCGTCACCACCGTCTGTGTGCTCGCCGCCCCGCTGCTCATCAGGATGATGTCGGCGAAGTGGGTCTCCGAGCCCGCGCAGATGGACGTGGCCGTCGCATTCGCCCGGTACTGCATCCCCACCCTGTTCTTCATGGGCGTCCACGTCGTCCTCGGGCAGATCCTCAACGCCCGTGGCCGGTTCGGCGCCATGATGTGGACCCCGGTTCTCAACAACGTCGTCGTCATCGCCACCTTCGGCGGCTTCATCTGGGCCTTCGGCGGCTTCACCAGTACCGGCATGGACGCGGAGACCATCACTCCGGAAGGCGTCCGGCTCCTCGGCATCGGCACCCTGCTCGGACTCACCGTCCAGGCGCTGGCGATGCTCCCCTACCTCCGCGCGGCGGGCTTCACCTTCCGGCCCCGCTTCGACTGGCGCGGCCACGGCCTCGGCAAGGCGGCCCGGCTGGCCAAGTGGACGTTCTTCTTCGTACTCGCCAACCAGCTCGGCATGATCGTGGTCACCCAGCTCGCCACCTGGGCGGGCACGGTCGCCGAGAAGCAGGGCTACCCCGGCACCGGCATCACCGCGTACAACTACGCCCTGCTGCTCTGGCAGATGCCGCAGGCCATCATCACGGTCTCCGTGATGACCGCGGTCCTCCCCCGGATCTCCCGTGCCGCGGCCGACGACGACCCCGGAGCCGTCCGCGACGACATCTCCTACGGACTGCGCACGTCCGCCGTGGCCATCGTCCCGTGCGCCTTCGCCTTCCTGGCGCTCGGCGTCCCCATGGCCACCCTGCTCTACGGCGCCTCCGGCGAGTCCGGCGCACGCAACATCGGCTTCACCCTGATGGCGTTCGGCCTGGGCCTCATCCCGTACTCGGTCCAGTACGTGGTCCTGCGCGGCTTCTACGCCTACGAGGACACGCGGACGCCGTTCTACAACACGGTCATCGTCGCCACGGTCAACGCCGCGGCCGCCGGAGCGAGCTTCCTTCTGCTCCCGGCCCGCTGGGCCGTGGTCGGCATGGGGGCGTCCTATGGGTTGGCCTACATCGTCGGGGTAGGCGTTGCATGGAAGAGGCTGAGCCGGCGGCTCGGCGGCGATCTCGACGGGCGCCGCGTCACGCGGACCTACGCCCGGCTGGCAGGGGCCGGTATCCCGGCCGCGCTCGCGGGAGGAGCGGCGAGCTATGGCATCACACAGGCTCTCGGCAACGGCGGACTCGCCTCGCTGGCGTCGCTGGGCGCGGGCGGGATCGCGCTCCTGGCGGTCTTCGTCCTGGCTGCGAAGCGGATGAGGATCGAGGAGATGACCGCCATGGTCGGAATGGTCCGCGGCCGCCTCGGCCGCTGACCGCGTACAACCATCGTCCGACGCCGCATGTCGTGCGGAGGGACGGACTGTGGGCACAATTGCTTAGCTGTGGTGACCGGCGTGCAACGGATGGGGAGGCAGGAACGACGGTGGCGGAACGGAGCACGGCTGCCGTCGACGTGGCAGACAACAGCGGCGAGGACCCGCTGACCGCCCAGGCGGGAGATGCCAACGCCGACGAGGTGAAAGCCCAGAACACGACCGGCACGGCGGACACGGACGCCGCCCGCACCGACACCGGCCCCAGGAACGCGGCGAGACCACGGCCGGCGTCCGTGGCCGATGTCGACCCTCCCGAACTGCACAGCGGGCACAAGCTCGCCGGGCGCTACCGGCTGGAGGAGTGCCTCACCCGTCTGGACGGCTTCAGCAGCTGGCGTGCCGTGGACGAGAAGCTCCGCCGCGCGGTCGGCGTGCATGTGCTGCCCGCCGACCACCCGCGCGCCCGGCCCGTCCTCGCCGCCGCGCGCTCCGCCGCCCTGCTGGGCGACCCCCGCTTCGTCCAGGTCCTCGACGCCGTCGAGGAGAACGACCTGGTCTATGTCGTTCACGAATGGCTGCCCGATGCCACCGAACTGACCGCCGTCCTCGCCGCCGGCCCGCTGGAACCGCACGACTCCTACCAGCTCGTGACCCAGGTGTCCCAGGCCATGGCCGCCGCGCACCGCGAAGGTCTCGCCCACTTGCGGCTCACCCCCGGCTGTGTTCTGCGCACCCACTCCGGCCAGTACCGGATCCGGGGACTGGCCGTGATGGCCGCCCTGCGCGGCATCAGTTCCCAGCACCCCCAGCGCGACGACACCGAGGCGATCGGCGCCCTCCTCTACGCCTCCCTCACCCAGCGCTGGCCGTACGAGGAAGACGCCTACGGTCTGCCGGGACTGCCCAGAGGAACGGGGCTCATCGCTCCCGACCAGGTGCGGGCCGGGGTCCACCGCGGGCTCTCGGACATCGCGATGCGGGCCCTGGTCAACAACGGCTCCACACCGCTCCGCCTGGAGCAGCCGTGCACCACCCCGGAAGAACTCTGCAAGGCCGTCGCGGCGCTTCCCCGCATCCGGCCCCCGGAGCCCTCCTTCGCCACCCCGGCCTATCAGCCCGGCTCGTACCAGCCACCGGCCGCCTACCCGCAGACTTCCTCCAGGAACGGTATGGCGCCGGCGGCCCAGCCCGTCCCGCCGCCTCCTCCGCCGCCGCTGCACAGCCGGACGGGCAAGGCACTGAAGTGGACCGTCTCGGCCCTGCTGATCACCGCGCTCGGTCTCGGCAGCTGGCAGGTCGCGGACACCCTGATGAACCGCGACCAGCGCGCGCCCGGCGATGCCGACCTGGCCCAGGGCGGCGAACCCGAGGAGAAACCGCAGCAGAAGGAGAAGGCGACCCCCTTGAAGATCTCGGCCGCGACCGAGTTCTCACCCCTGGGCTCGCCCGTGGCCGCCGGCAAGGTGCCCAACGCCGTGGACGGCGATCCGGGCACCGCGTGGGTGACTCCCCACTACAAGGGCTATGCCAACTTCGGAAATCTCGCGAACCGCAAGGACGGCAGTGGGCTCATCGTCGATCTCGGCAGTGTGCAGGCCGTGACCGGTGTCCGGGTGGGGATGTACCGCAGCGGTCAGACGGCTCAGGTGCTGGCGGCCCCGGAATCCGCCTCCGCCCCCGCCTCACTGGACGACTTCTCCGAGCAACTCAGCAAGCGGGAGCAGGCCGGCAGTGAACTGAGGATAAGCACCGGCAAGCCCGTCCGGACCCGGTACGTACTCATCCACATCACGGAGCTGCCGCACGACGGTTCGGCGAACCAGTTCCGGGGCGGTATTTCCGAGATCACTGTGACAGGCTGAGCCGGAGCCGAGGCGGAGGGGAGGGCCCGACGTGGACGACGCCATGCGCGGCTCCATGACCGACAAGGATCTCCTCGCACGACACATCGCCGGCGATCAGGAAGCCTTCGGAGAGATCGTCCGACGCCACCGTGACCGTCTGTGGGCGGTGGCGCTCCGGACCCTCGGGGACCGCGAGGAAGCCGCCGACGCGGTCCAGGACGCCCTCGTCTCGGCCTACCGGGCCGCACACACCTTCCGCGGCCAGTCGGCCGTCACGACCTGGCTTCACCGCATCACCGTCAACGCCTGTCTGGACCGGGCCCGCAAGACCGCTTCCCGCAGAACGTCCCCGGTCGCCGAGACCGAGCGGCTGGAGCAACTCCTGGAGCCCCACGAATCGGCCTCCGCACCCGCCGAGCGGGGGGATCTGCACCGCGAACTCCTGCAGGCCCTGGGCACCCTGCCCCCGGAACAGCGCGCCGCCCTGGTGCTCGTCGACATGCAGGGGTACCCCGTGGCAGAAGCCGCCCGGGTTCTCGGTGTTCCCAGCGGAACCGTCAAGAGCCGGTGTGCCCGTGGCCGGGCCCGCCTGCTCCCCCTGCTCTCCCATCTCCGCGGTGGCGAAAGCGGTAGTACGGATTCGAATAAGGGAAGGAACCGTGCGCCGAGGACATCCGTCCCACCGGCGGCACCACCGCGGGATCCAGATGCCGTGAAGGGAGGCAGGCGGGCGTGACATCCACGATCGACACGGACCAGCATCCGGACGTTGCGGAGATCTCCGCACTCACGGAAGGAGTGCTGCCCCCGGAGCGCACCTCCGCTGTCCGCGGCCATCTCAATGACTGCGATCTCTGTACGGAGGTGCGGGTCTCCCTGGAGGAGATCCGCGATCTGCTGGGCACCCTGCCGGGGCCGTCCCGCATGCCCGCCGACGTGGCAAGCCGGATCGACGCGGCGATCGCCGCGGAGTCCCTTCTCGATGCGAACGCCCCCGGCACCGTTTCACGTGAAACGGCCTCCCTCGCTCCCTCCCCTGTTTCACGTGAAACAGAGCAGGACCGGTCGCCGCTCAGGCGTCCGGGCGGACGGCGGACGCGGCCCCACGGCAGCACGGGTCCCGGACGGCAGGCCGGCGGACGGCGCCGCTGGCGGACGGCGGCCCTCGGCGTGGCCTGTGTCCTGGGTCTGGGAGTCGGCGGTGCGGCCCTCGTCCAGTCCATGGGCTCCTCCCAGCAGGGTGATGCAGCTGCCGCGGGCGAAACCTCCTCCGACACGAAGAGCGAAGAGGCGGGGCTGAGCGCCGCGACCTTGGAGAGCAAGGTACGGAGCCTGCTCGACGAGGGCCGCGAGAGCCGGGAAGGTCTGGCGGAGAACCCCTCCACCACAGAGCCGGATACGCTCGGAGCCCAGTCGAGCCCTGCTCAGCCGTTGAGCGGAGCCGATGTGGTGCTGCCTCCGTGCATACGGAACGGCATCGATCCTCAGGCGGAACCACTGGCCGCGGGGGAGAGCACCTTTGAGGGCAAGCGGGTCTACGTCGTCGTCCTGCCCCACCGCGTGGATGAGGACAGGGTGGACGCCTACGTCGTCGACTCCTCGTGTATCACCACCGCGGAGCCGCGTGGCGACGTCCTTCTGAACCGCGTCTATGCCCGACACTGACCCCTGGAAACCCACGGGGTCAGCAGTGGGAATGCCTGCCGTCTAGGATCCGTTGGGTGGGGTGGGACTCCGGAACGGGCCCCTGATTGACCCCTGGACAGCAGTCAGCAGAGACGAGGAAGACACCCGTGAGCGACGTCCGTAACGTGATCATTATCGGCTCCGGGCCGGCGGGGTACACCGCGGCGCTCTACACCGCGCGGGCCTCGTTGAAGCCCTTGGTCTTCGAAGGGGCGGTCACCGCCGGTGGTGCGCTGATGAACACCACCGATGTGGAGAACTTCCCCGGCTTCCGCGACGGCATCATGGGCCCGGACCTCATGGACAACATGCGGGCCCAGTCGGAGCGTTTCGGCGCCGAGCTCATTCCCGATGACGTTACGGCTGTCGACCTGACCGGGGACATCAAGACGGTCACCGACTCCGCCGGCACTGTCCACAAGGCTCGCGCGGTCATCATCGCCACCGGCTCCCAGCACCGCAAGCTCGGGCTGCCGCGCGAGGACGAACTCTCCGGGCGCGGTGTCTCCTGGTGCGCCACCTGCGACGGGTTCTTCTTCAAGGACCAGGACATCGCCGTGGTCGGCGGCGGCGACACCGCGATGGAGGAAGCGACCTTCCTCTCCCGGTTCGCCAAGTCCGTCACCGTCATCCACCGCCGCGACACACTGCGTGCATCCCGGGCGATGCAGGAGCGGGCCTTCGCCGACCCGAAGATCACCTTCGCCTACGACAGCGAGGTCGCCGAGATCCACGGCGACCCGAAGCTCACCGGCGTCACCCTGCGCTCCACCAAGACCGGCGAAACCCGCGAGCTTCCCGTCACCGGCCTCTTCATCGCCGTCGGCCACGACCCCCGCACGGAGCTCTTCACCGGACAGCTGAACTTGGACGACGAGGGTTACCTCACCGTCGACGCCCCCTCCACGCACACCAACCTCCCCGGTGTCTTCGCCGCCGGCGACGTCGTCGACCACACGTACCGCCAGGCCATCACGGCCGCCGGGACCGGCTGCTCCGCCGCCCTGGACGCCGAGCGCTACCTCGCCGCCCTCTCCGACACCTCCGCTGAGCACACCCCGGAGCCGGAGAAGACCGCCGCGGCCACCGTCTGACCATCCCACTTACCCTCCCGAGAAAGCTAGGAGATCGCCATGGCCGGCGCCCTCAAGAATGTGACCGACGCGAACTTCGATGAAGAGGTTCTCAAGAGCGAGAAGCCCGTTCTCGTGGACTTCTGGGCCGCCTGGTGCGGTCCGTGCCGTCAGATCGCCCCCTCCCTTGAGGCCATCGCCGCGGAGCACGGGGACAAGATCGAGATCGTGAAGCTGAACATCGACGAGAACCCGGCGACGGCCGCCAAGTACGGCGTCATGTCGATTCCGACGCTCAATGTCTACCAGGGTGGCGAAGTCGCCAAGACGATCGTCGGTGCCAAGCCGAAGGCGGCGATCGTGCGCGACCTGGAGCCCTTCATCGGCTGACACACCGGTTTCACGTGAAACAGGGCCTGCCCTCTCAAGGGGGCAGGCCCTGTTCCTTCTCCGCTTCGTGACCCCCGGCACCGGAGATCCGTCCGATACGGGAGAACCATCCGAGAAGAGAGCTACAGCGGTCGGAGTGCCGGTTCCTTCTGCACCGCACCGAGCAGGCGGTCCAGCGCCATCTCGACGTCCTCCTTCCAGGAGAGCGTCGTCCTCAATTCCAGCCGCAGCCGTGGGTAGCGGGGATGCGGCCGCACAGTCTTGAAGCCGACGGCCAGGAGGTGGTCCGCAGGCAGGACGCAGGCCGGTTCCGTCCAGCGGGCGTCACCGAAGGCCTCAATCGCCTTGAAGCCCCTTCTCAGCACGTCCTTCGCGACGGTCTGGACGAGGACCCGTCCCAGCCCTTGGCCCTGATAGCCCGGCATGATCGAGGCCGTCATCAGCTGGACGGCGTCCGCGGCTACCGGGCTTGTCGGAAAGGCCGTCGACCGCGGCACATACGCGGGCGGCGCATAGAGAACGAAGCCCGCGGGAACCTCGTCGACGTAGAGAACGCGACCGCAGGATCCCCACTCCAGCAGGACAGCGGAGATCCAGGCCTCCTTCTCCAACTCCGGCCGGCCGGCCTGGACCGCGGCCTCACCACTGACCGGATCGAGCTCCCAGAAGACGCAGGTACGGCAGCGCTTGGGAACGTCCGGAAGGTTGTCCAGGGTGAGCGGTACGAGCCGACGACCCATGAAGTCTGCTCCTCACTTTCGCTCCCGCCCTCCACCACTTCGAGCGCGGCTCACGTCGGTCCCACGCGCTCCCCGCGGATAGCGAAGCCGAGCGCCCGCCGTGTCCTCGGGCATCGTAACCAGCCTGCCTCCGATCCGGACCGAAGGCAGAGCACAGGGCGGGTCACCACCCGCGTGACCCGCCCTGTGCCTCGGTTCACCTGCCCTCGGCGCTCCCGGCTTCCGCCTCCGGGCCGAGTTCCAGAACCCGGTCCTCTCCCGGAGCGAGCGTCCCCAGGATCCTCTCCAGATCCTCTATGGAGGCGAACTCCACGACGATCTTGCCCTTCTTCTGCCCGAGGTCGACCTTCACCCGGGTCTCGAAGCGGTCGGAGAGCCGCGAGGCCAGCTGGGTGAGCGCGGGGGACACCCGGTTTCCCGCTCGCGGCCCCTTGGGCTTCACCGCGCTGTCCTGCCGGGACCCCATAAGAGTCACGATCTCCTCGACGGCCCGCACCGACAGCCCTTCGGCCACGATCCGGTGAGCGAGGCGGTCCTGCTCCTCCGAGTCCTCCACGGACAGCAGGGCCCGTGCGTGCCCGGCGGACAGCACTCCGGCGGCGACACGACGCTGGACAGGGGTGGAGAGCTTGAGCAGCCGCAGTGTGTTGGACACCTGAGGCCGGGACCGGCCGATGCGGTCCGCCAGCTGATCGTGCGTGCACTCGAAATCCTTGAGCAGCTGATCGTAGGCAGCCGCTTCTTCGAGAGGGTTCAGCTGGGCCCGGTGGAGGTTCTCCAGCAGCGCGTCCAGCAGCAGCTTCTCGTCCTCGGTGGCCCGGACGATCGCCGGGATCCGCTCCAGGCCCGCCTCACGGCAGGCACGCCACCGGCGCTCCCCCATGATGAGCTCGTAGCGCTCCGGAGCCACCTGCCGCACCACGACGGGCTGCAGCAACCCCACCTCTTGGATGGACGTCACCAGCTCGGCCAGGGCGTCCTCGTCGAACACCTCCCGTGGCTGGCGCGGGTTCGGGGTGATCGAGTCCAGGGGCAGTTCCGCGAAATGGGCACCGGCCGGCTGCTCGGCCACCACCTCGGTCGCCGCGGGCACATCCTCCGCGCTCTCATCGGCACCGTTCTGCGGCAGCGCGGTCACCCTGGCCGCCGCCACACCGCGCTCCTGGGTGAGGACCGGGACCGCCGTGGGGGAGGTGGCCCCCTGGGACACCGCCGAGACCGGCTGGTCGCCTCCCTGAGGCGCGGCGGGGATCAGCGCGCCGAGCCCCCTGCCCAGACCTCTGCGTCGTTCACTCACTGCGTCCCCTCCGGCCTGCCGTGCTGTTCGTGCTGAGCGTTGCCGCCCATGGTGTGGGCGTTGTGACCCTCATAGTTGACTCCGACCCCGCGCAACGCGATCTCCCGGGCCGCTTCGAGGTAGGAGAGAGAACCACTGGAGCCGGGATCATAGGTCAGGACCGTCTGACCGTAGCTGGGGGCCTCCGAGATCCGCACGGAACGCGGGATGCTGGTCCGCAGGACCTCGTTGCCGAAGTGGCTGCGCACCTCGTCCGCGACCTGCGAGGCGAGCCGTGTCCGGCCGTCGTACATCGTGAGCAGGATGGTGGAGACATGGAGCTTGGGGTTGAGGTGCCCTCGCACCAGTTCGACGTTCCTCAGGAGCTGCCCCAGCCCTTCCAGCGCGTAGTACTCGCACTGGATGGGGATGAGAACCTCGGCCCCCGCGACGAGCGCGTTCACGGTCAGCAGCCCGAGCGACGGCGGACAGTCGATGAGGATGTAGTCCAGCGGCTGTTCATAGGCCTGGATGGCGCGTTGCAACCGGCTCTCCCGGGCCACCAGGGAGACCAGTTCGATCTCCGCGCCGGCCAGGTCGATGGTCGCAGGGGCGCAGAAAAGGCCCTCGACATCGGGCACGGGCTGCACGACATCGGAGAGGGGCTTGCTGTCGACCAGGACGTCATACACCGAGGGCACCTCGGCATGGTGGTCGACACCAAGCGCGGTTGAGGCGTTTCCCTGCGGGTCGAGGTCGACCACCAGGACCCGCGCCCCGTGCAGAGCGAGCGATGCGGCGAGGTTGACCGTGGTGGTGGTCTTGCCCACGCCACCCTTCTGGTTGGCCACCACCATGACCCGGGTCTGCTCGGGGCGCGGCAGACCGTCACCGGCGCGCCCCAGAGCTTCGACGGCAAGTTGAGCGGCGCGGCCGATGGGGGCGCCGTCCAGGGAGGGCGGCGTTTCACGTGAAACATCAACCCCCGGTGGCGGGGTGTCGGAGGTCACCCCCCGGGAGGGCTCAGCGGCACGGGGACCGGGGACCGGATCGGTCATCGGTCCCGCGATATTGGCGTCGGACCGCAAGGATTCACTCTCCTCGACTTCTGGCTCGCGATAGACAGAGCCTGCCATGCTTTCGGGGTTATGAACCAGCGAGGTCCGTTCTCCTGTGGATGAATCCGCCTCGGACGACCCCTCTGTGGAAAACCGGACCCGCCGCCGGGGCGAGTCCGACGGTGGGTCGGTTGCCGCTTTCTCGGGTGTGGCGTGGTGGCGGGGCACGGCGGCCCGGCCACGACTAATGATTCCATGCAACAGGGAGCGACGTTTCACGTGAAACACGATGCACGCGCCCGGGTTCCCCGGGCGCAACGACACTCCGATTTGGGTGGTTTTGGCAGCTTGTATGGAGCAATGACGGTTTCAGCGCCGCCTTCGCGTACTCCGTGAGGGCCTGGCAACCCGCGCGGCCTTGGCCCGTTTGGCGGCGAAGCGGACACCGCCGGGGCTCTCGCCGACCTCGACCCGCACCACCGTGGAGAGGGGATCCACCACGCCCTCTCCGACATGGAGCACGGAGGTCCGGACGACACCGAGTTTGCTCAGCGCCGCCCTGGCCCCCTTGAGTTCCTCCTCTGCCGTGTCCCCCTTCAGGGCCAGCATTTCGCCGTACGGCCGCAGCAGTGGAACACCCCATCCCGCCAACCGGTCCAGTGGTGCCACGGCTCGCGCCGTCACCACGTGCACGGGTGGCAGGGAGCCCAGCACCTCCTCGGCCCGCCCGCGTACCACCGTGACATGGTCGAGGCCCAGGAGTTCCACCACCTCCTGCAGGAAAGTGGTCCGCCGCAACAGCGGTTCCAGCAGAGTGATGCGCAGGTCAGGACGGACGAGCGCCAGCGGGATGCCCGGCAGCCCCGCCCCGGAACCCACGTCACAGACCGTCACCCCCTCGGGTACGGCCTCGGAGAGCACCGCGCAGTTCAGCAGATGCCGTTCCCAGAGCCGGGGCACTTCCCGGGGACCGATCAGCCCGCGGCGCACCCCCGCGTCCGCGAGCAGTTCGGCGTAGCGGACCGCTTCCGGGAGGCGCTCGCCGAACACCGTCTGCGCGGCGGGAGGTGCCGGGGGAAGCTCTGCTGCCTCGGTCACGGGACCGTCCTTCCTCGGGTTTCCGGAGCACCGCTGCCCGGACCTATGACGCCCGGCGGGACGCCGGCTTGCAAGGCTCACAAAGTACGGCCCCGCCTGCGAACAGGCGGGGCCGGGGCACACATCCGCGTGTGGTCAGACCGGGAGAACGACGACACAGCGCTGGGGTTCCTCGCCCTCCGACTCGCTGCGGAGGCCCGCGGCGGCGACGGCGTCGTGAACGACCTTGCGCTCGAACGGGGTCATCGGCTTCAGCTTGACCGGTTCTCCGCTGCCCTTCGCCTCTTCCGCGGCCCGCGCGCCGAGTTCCGCGAGCTCCTCGCGCTTGCGGGCCCGGAACCCCGCGATGTCCAGCATCAGCCGGCTGCGGTCGCCGGTCTCGCGGTGCACGGCGAGGCGTGTCAGCTCCTGGAGCGCCTCCAGCACCTCGCCGTCCCGCCCGACCAGCTTCTGCAGATCACGGCTGGTCGAGTCGCTGATGATCGACACCGCTGCCCGGTCGCCCTCGACGTCCATGTCGATGTCGCCATCGAGGTCGGCGATGTCCAGCAGACCTTCGAGGTAGTCGGCCGCGATATCACCCTCCTGCTCCAGGCGGGTCAGGGTGTCGGCGCCGTCGGTGGCGGTGGTGCCCTCCGTCACTGGGTGGCTCCTCACTTCTTGGTCGGGTGCTTGGGCCGCTGCCGGCCCTTGCGCTGTCCGGACTTGGTGGTGCGGGAGGCGGACGCGCCCCCGGACTGCTTCTGCTGGTCGCCCTGAGCCGGCTTCTTCTCCAGCGAGGGCTTCTCCTGGGCCTTCTCACCGCCCGCCGGCTGCTTGCCCGTACCCGGCTTGGCGGGTCCCTGGGGAATGGCCGCCTGGCGCTTCGCCTTGGGCTGCCGCTTCGGCTGCTGCCGCTTGGCCCGCGCCTCCTCGACCGCCCGCTTGGCCTCGGCCTGGGCCGGGTCCTCCTTGAGCTTGCCCTTGGCGCGCAGTTTCTCCTGGCGCTGCTGGAAGGCGATGCTGCCCGGAGTGGGGTTGCGCTGGATCACGTACATCTGCTGACCCATGGTCCAGACGTTGGTGGTCAGCCAGTAGACGAGGACACCGACCGGGAAGTTGATGCCGAAGACGGCGAACATGACCGGGAAGATGTACATCAGCATCTTCTGCTGCTGCATGAAGGGCGTCTTGACCGTCAGGTCGACGTTCTTCGTCATCAGCTGGCGCTGCGTGTAGAACTGCGAGGCCGACATCAGGACGATCATGATGACGGTGACCACGCGGACGTCGGCGAGGGTGGCACCGAGACTCTCGACCTTGGCCGCGCTGTCCATGAACTTGGACGCGATCGGAGCACCGAAGATGTGCGCGTTACGGGCGCTGCCGACCAGTTCCTTGCCCATGACGCCGACCGCTTCATTGTTCGCGATCTTGTTGAGGACCTGGTAGAGCGCGAGGAAGAAGGGCGACTGCGCCAGAATCGGGAGGCAGCTCGAGAGCGGGTTGGTCCCCGTCTCCTTGTAGAGCTTCATCATCTCTTCGGACTGGCGCTGCTTGTCGTTCTTGTAGCGCTCCTGGATCGCCTTCATCTTCGGCTGGAGCACCTGCATGTTCCGCGTCGCCTTGATCTGCTTCACGAAGAGCGGGATCAGAGCGATACGGATCAGCACCACCAGCGACACGATGGACAGACCCCAGGCCCAGCCGCTGTTCTCGTCGAAGACAAGGCTGTACAGCGAGTGGAACTGGACGATGATCCAGGAGACGGCGATATAGAGAGGACCGAGGATCGTGTCCACGAATCAGGCTCCTTGGGCGTTGGGCTGAGTCTCGGGCTGTCCCTCGGGCGCCCCGGCGGAGTGAGTACTCCACCGGTTCCGCAGCCGTTGGTGCCAGACCGGATGCTTCCGGGGAGGGACGTGGTCGACGCCACCGGGCGACCACGGATTGCAGCGCAAGATGCGCCAGGCGGTCAGTGCCGTCCCTTTCACCGCGCCGTGCACCCGGATGGCCCCGTAGCCATAGTGTGAACACGACGGGTAGTACTTGCAGACCGGACCCAGCAACGGGCTGATGGTCCACTGATAGAGCTTGATCAACCAGAGCAGCGGATACTTCATCGCTCCGCCTTCTCCTCGGCCTTGCCATGGACGGCCCCACCCAGCAGCCGCCTCAGCGCGGCGTCGAGATCGCGGGTGAGCTCGTGGTGACCGGCCGTTCCCGCCCCGGGCAGTGCCCTTACGACCACCAGGCTACCGGCGGGCAGTGCGGACAACCGCTCCCGCATCAGGTGCCGCAGCCGCCGCTTCACCAGATTCCTGGTCACGGCCCCGCCGACGGCCTTGCTGACAACGAAACCCGCACGCACCGGGGGAACCTTCTCCCCAGGCGCGTGCGGGTCGGTTGAACCGTTGCGCAGGTGCACGACGAGGAGCGGGCGACCGGCCCGGCGCCCTCGGCGTACCGCGGTGGCGAAGTCCTCGCGCCGCCTCAGCCGATTCTCGGTAGGCAGCACGACATGGACCCTGAGCTCTGGTTGCTCAGGCCGACAGACGCGTGCGGCCCTTGGCGCGGCGGGTCGCGAGGATCGCGCGGCCGGCACGGGTCCGCATACGCAGCCGGAAGCCGTGGGTCTTCGCGCGGCGGCGGTTGTTCGGCTGGAAGGTGCGCTTGCTCACTCGGGGGCTCCACTAGGACTCGGGTATTGCGTGACGTCATCTGGCTGTCACCGTGCGCCCACGAGTAGCTCGCACACGCCCGAGTGCACCGCATGATCGACACTCAAGCGATCTTCGCCCATCGGAGGCAGGCGGCAGCAGCCATCGACAACTCGACCTGCTCACGGTACGCGCGGCCACGTCACCCGGTCAAACCGGGTCCACGCCGGGCACCGGGGCCCCGCCTCGCGCCGCGGCCCGTCCCCCCGCACGTCTCCCCGGGCGAGGCTGCGGGCGAGGCCGTGGAAAGGCGGGCGGGCCGAGCATGGCACATTTGTACACACCCTGTGGACAACGACTTGAACCCCGCGCGTCGGCCTGACTACCGTGGCGGAACTCCGGATTCTTCCCTCCCGCCCCGAGAACCACACATCCGTGGGATCCGTCGGCGCCACCCACCCAGTGAGTGAGAGAGCGTGCCTTGTGGCTGACGTACCTGCTGATCTTGCCGCGGTGTGGCCCCGCGTCCTCGATCAGCTTCTCGGCGACGACGCCCAGGGCATCGAGGCCAAGGACCGCCGCTGGCTGAAGGACTGCCAGCCACTCGTCCTGATCGCCGGGACCGCGGTGCTCGCGGTCCCCAATGAATACGCCAAGGGCGTCCTCGAAGGCCGGCTCTCACCGCTGATCAGTGAGGCCCTCAGCCGCGAGTGCAACCAGACGGTGCGCCTGGCGGTAACCGTCAGCGCCGCCGGGGCCGGCGGAGCGGAGCCGGCCCCGGCGCAGAACCCGGTACCGCAGCAGGCCCAGCGCTATGAGGACCCCCAGCACTACGAGGAGCCGCAGCACCCGGATCCGCAGCGGGACGTCTACGACTACGACGGCGGATACGACGGCTACGGCCGGCCCGCCGACGGCCTGCCCACGGCCCGTCCCGCCTACCCGGACTACCAGCGGGGCCGCCCCGAGCCCGGCGCCTGGCCCCGGCCGCGCGAGGACTACGGCTGGCGCCCGCCCCGGTCAGGCGGCTTCCCGGAGCGCGACCCCTATGCCTCCCCGCACGGGGACCAGCAGCAGGGCCGCCCGCACCGCTACGAGGACGCCCCGCACTACGACGAGTCGCAGCGCTACGACGAACCGCAGCGCTACGAGGACCCCCAGCGCTCCGTGCCACAGCAGGGCGACTACCGGTCCGGCGCCTCCGACCGCCCGCCGTACGGCTCCCAGCACCGCGATCTCCCCGAGCCGCCGGCCGGCCGGAGCCACGGGGGCCCCGGCGGACCGGCCGGGCTTCCCGCGCCGAGCGGGGCGCCCGGGCCGCTGGCCGCCCAGCCCGCGCCCGCGACCGGCCCGGGTGAGCCCACCGCGCGGCTGAACCCGAAGTACCTCTTCGACACCTTCGTCATCGGTGCCTCCAACCGCTTCGCGCACGCCGCCGCGGTGGCGGTCGCCGAGGCGCCGGCCAAGGCGTACAACCCGCTGTTCATCTACGGGGAGTCGGGGCTCGGCAAGACCCACTTGCTGCATGCCATCGGGCACTACGCGCGGAGCCTCTACCCGGGCACGCGGGTGCGCTACGTGAGCTCCGAGGAGTTCACCAACGAGTTCATCAACTCCATCCGCGACGGCAAGGCGGACGCGTTCCGCAAGCGCTACCGCGACATGGACATCCTGCTGGTCGACGACATCCAGTTCCTGGCGAGCAAGGAGTCGACGCAGGAGGAGTTCTTCCACACCTTCAACACCCTGCACAACGCCAACAAGCAGATCGTCCTCTCCTCGGACCGGCCGCCCAAGCAGCTCGTCACCCTGGAGGACCGGCTCCGCAACCGCTTCGAGTGGGGCCTGATCACGGATGTGCAGCCGCCCGAGCTGGAGACGCGGATCGCGATCCTCCGGAAGAAGGCCGTCCAGGAACAGCTCAACGCCCCGCCGGAAGTCCTGGAGTTCATCGCCTCCCGTATCTCCCGCAACATCCGGGAGCTGGAGGGCGCGCTAATCCGGGTGACCGCCTTCGCCAGTCTCAACCGTCAGCCCGTGGATCTCGGGCTGACGGAGATCGTGCTCAAGGACCTGATCCCGGGCGGCGAGGACGCGGCACCGGAAATCACGGCCTCGGCCATCATGGCGGAGACGGCCGCCTACTTCGGTCTCACCGTGGAGGATCTCTGCGGCTCGTCCCGGAGCCGGGTGCTCGTGACCGCCCGCCAGATCGCCATGTATCTCTGCCGGGAGCTGACGGATCTCTCCCTGCCGAAGATCGGCGCCCAGTTCGGCGGACGCGACCACACGACCGTGATGCACGCCGACCGCAAGATCCGCGCGCTGATGGCCGAGCGGCGCTCGATCTACAACCAGGTCACGGAGCTCACCAACCGCATCAAGAACAGCTGACGGACCGCGCGGCCGCCGCGGCGGTACGAGAGGGCGCTCCCGGGAGTACGGCTCCGGGGAGCGCCCTCGGCGTTCCCCGGCCTGTGCCGGCCCCGAGCCGCCGGGCCGGGCCGGACGGTGCGCGCCCCGCGGCTCGGGGCGCGCCTCTCCGTGGCCTTCCGTGGCCTCTCCGTGCGCGTCTCCGTTGCCTCTCCCCGCGCGTCTCCGGGCCGGTTCCGGCTCCCCGGGGACGTGCGTACACCGCACACACGTCCCGGCGGCCGTGCTCCGCGCATCCCGGCACTGTTCGAATACGTGCCGCCGCAGGGCGGTTCTCCACAGCGGATGGGCAAATGAGCTGTCCACACCCTGGGGAGAGGGAAGTTGTCCAGATCTTGTCCACAGCCGGCCTCCGGTGAAGGCGGCACCGGGAGGTCAAGCGCCTGTGGACTTGTGGCTATCCGGTCTCCACAGACTGTGGAGGAACAGCCCGGCCTGCGCGCGGCGGCCCGGTTGTCCACCGTCCGCCCACAGGGAAGGCCCTGTTGTGCACAGCCTTTCCACACCGTTGTCCACTGTTCGGCAACACAACACCCCTCGTCACCGCCAAGAGTGAACTGCATCACATCAACGCGCCGGATTGGGCTGTGCAGAACCTGGGTAAAACTGGGGACGCCGCTGGGGAGAACCCGCCCTTCCCTGTGTACGGCGTGTGCAGAACTCTTCCCCGTCCACAGGACCGGTGAGTTGTCCACCGGTCCCGCCCACAGGGCCCGTGGACAAAAAACAGCTGCTGAGCTGCGAAAAGCGGGTTATCCACGGTTTCCACAGGCCCTACTACTACGACCACGTAGTTACAGGGGGAAATCCGTTTCGAAGTGGGGCCTGTGCACAACTCGCCCTCGGGCCGCGCCACGCCTCCCGGCCCGACTTGACCCCGGAGCGCACCGAGTGTCCGTGGTGTGCGTCAGACTGGACCGGCGGCACACAGCCGACGACGAAGGCCAGCAGGGCGAGCCAGCAACAGCAGGAGGCGGCTTACGGTGAAGATCCGGGTTGAGCGCGATGTACTCGCGGAGGCGGTGGCCTGGGCGGCCCGCAGCCTCCCGGCCCGTCCGCCGGTGCCCGTCCTCGCGGGCCTGCTGCTGAAGGCCGAGGACGGTTCCCTGAGCCTGTCGGGCTTCGACTACGAGGTCTCGGCCCGCGTCTCCGTCGAGGCGGACGTGGAGGAGGGCGGCACGGTCCTCGTGTCCGGCCGGCTGCTCGCCGACATCTGCCGCGCCCTGCCGAACCGCCCCGTGGAGATCTCCACGGACGGTGTGCGGGTGACCGTGGTCTGCGGGTCATCCCGCTTCACCCTCCACACCCTCCCCGTGGAGGAGTACCCGGCGCTGCCGGACATGCCGGACGCCACCGGCACCGTCCCCGGCGAGGTCTTCGCCGCGGCCGCCGCACAGGTCGCCATCGCCGCCGGCCGGGACGACACCCTCCCGGTGCTCACGGGCGTCCGGATCGAGATCGAGGGCGACACGGTCACGCTGGCCGCCACCGACCGCTACCGCTTCGCGGTCCGTGAGTTCCTGTGGAAGCCCGAGATCCCCGACCTCTCCGCCGTCGCCCTGGTGCCGGCCAAGACGCTGCTCGACACGGCCAAATCGCTCACCAGCGGCGACACCGTCAGCATCGCGCTGGCGGGCTCCGGCAAGGGCGAGGGCCTGATCGGCTTCGAGGGCGCCGGCCGCCGCACCACCACCCGCCTCCTCGAAGGCGATCTGCCGAAGTACCGCACGCTCTTCCCGACCGAGTTCAACTCCGTCGCGGTGATCGAGACCGCTCCGTTCGTCGACGCGGTCAAGCGCGTGGCGCTGGTCGCCGAGCGGAACACCCCGGTGCGCCTCAGTTTCGAGCAGGGCGTGCTGATCCTGGAGGCCGGTTCCAGCGACGACGCACAGGCTGTGGAAAGGGTGGACGCCCAGCTCGACGGGGACGACATCTCGATCGCGTTCAACCCCGGCTTCCTGCTGGAGGGACTGAGCGCCATCGACTCCCCGGTGGCCCAGCTGTCCTTCACCACCTCCACGAAGCCCGCCCTGCTGAGCGGCAGGCCCGCCGTGGACGCGGAGGCGGACGACGCCTACAAGTACCTGATCATGCCGGTGCGACTGAGCGGCTGAGCGGCGGGTACCCGGCGGGAGCCGGCGTCCGCGCGGGCCACCGCGCCGGGACCGGCGTTTTGTCCCCGTCGCCCCCTCCGACGTGCGTCTGAGCACCGGAAGCCCACAGGTGAGCGGCGGGTGCCCGGGCGTAGGCTCGGCCGGGTACCAATCGCAACGACTACGTCGAAGAGGGTCACTGATGGAGCTCGGTCTCGTCGGTCTCGGCAAGATGGGCGGCAACATGCGCGAGCGCATCCGCCGCGCAGGTCACACCGTCATCGGATTCGACCACAATCCGGATCTTGCCGATGTCCACAGCCTGGAGGAGCTGGTGGGCCGGCTCACGGGCCCGCGCGTCGTCTGGATCATGGTCCCGGCCGGTGCGGCGACCCAGTCGACCATCGACGCACTCGGCGAACTGCTCTCCCCCGGGGACGTGGTGGTCGACGGCGGCAACTCCCGCTGGACGGACGACGAGAAGCACGCCCGGGAGCTCGCCGAGAAGGGCGTCGGCTTCGTCGACTGCGGTGTCTCCGGCGGCGTCTGGGGCCTGGAGAACGGCTACGCGATCATGTACGGCGGTGACGCCGCGGACGTGGCCAAGGTCCAGCCGGTCTTCGACGCCCTCAAGCCCGAGGGCGAGTTCGGCGCCGTCCACGCGGGCCGGGTCGGCGCCGGCCACTTCGCCAAGATGGTCCACAACGGCATCGAGTACGCCATGATGCAGGCCTTCGCCGAGGGCTGGGAGCTGCTGGAGGCCGCCGACTCCGTCACGGATGTGCGCGAGGTCTTCCGCAGCTGGCAGGAGGGCACGGTCATCCGCTCCTGGCTGCTGGACCTGGCCGTCCGCGCCCTGGACGACGACGAACACCTCACCGCCCTGCGCGGCTACGCCCAGGACTCCGGCGAGGGCCGCTGGACCGTGGAGGCCGCCCTCGACCACGCGGTGCCGCTGCCCGCGATCACCGCCTCGCTGTTCGCCCGGTTCTCCTCCCGCCAGGACGACCCCCCGGCCATGAAGATGATCGCCGCCCTGCGCAACCAGTTCGGCGGTCACGCGGTCACGGCCGCAACGGGGGACGAGAAGGGCGCCGACGCCCCGGGCGCGGACGTCGAACCGCCGGTGGGCGGCTGACGGCCCCGATGCACGTAGCCCATCTGTCGCTCGCCGACTTCCGGTCGTACGTCCGGGTCGAGGTCCCCCTCGACCCGGGCGTCACCGCCTTCGTCGGCCCCAACGGCCAGGGCAAGACCAATCTGGTGGAGGCCGTCGGCTATCTCGCCACGCTCGGCAGCCACCGCGTCTCCTCCGACGCCCCGCTGGTGCGGATGGGCGCCGAGCGGGCGGTGATCCGGGCCGCAGTGGTCGGCGGGGACCGGCAGCAGCTCGTCGAGCTGGAGCTCAATCCGGGGCGGGCCAACCGGGCCCGGATCAACCGCTCCTCGCAGGTGCGGCCGCGGGACGTCCTCGGCATCACCCGCACCGTGATGTTCGCGCCGGAGGACCTCGCCCTGGTCAAGGGCGACCCGGGAGAGCGCCGGCGCTTCCTGGACGAGCTGATCACCGCCCGCTCCCCGCGCATGGCGGGGGTGCGGTCGGACTACGACCGGGTGCTCAAGCAGCGGAACACGCTGCTCAAGAGCGCCGCGATGGCCCGCCGTCACGGCGGCCGCGGGGCGGACCTCTCCACGCTCGACGTCTGGGACCAGCATCTGGCCCGGGCCGGCGCGGAGTTGCTGGCCCAGCGGCTGGATCTGATCGCCGCGCTGCAGCCGCTCGCCGACAAGGCGTACGAGCAACTGGCGCCCGGGGGCGGCCCGGTCGTGCTGGAGTACCGCGGCTCGGCGGGTGAGCGGCTGGGTGAGGCGGGCAACCGCGAGGAGCTGTACGAGGTGCTGCTGGCGGCGCTCTCGGAGGCCCGCAAACAGGAGATCGAGCGCGGGGTGACGCTGGTCGGGCCGCACCGGGACGACCTGGTGCTCAAGCTCGGCCGGTTCCCGGCGAAGGGCTACGCGAGCCACGGGGAGTCCTGGTCGTACGCGCTCGCGCTGCGCCTCGCCTCCTACGATCTGCTGCGCGCCGAGAGCCCGGCCGGTCCAGGCGTTCCGGTGGCTCCGGAGGGCGGGGCGGGAGGCGGGCCGGCGAGCCGGTGCTCGTCCTGGACGACGTCTTCGCGGAGCTGGACACCCGCCGACGCGACCGCCTCGCGGAGCTGGTGGCCCCGGCGGAGCAGGTGCTCGTCACGGCGGCGGTGCCGGAGGACGTGCCGGGCGTGCTGGCGGGAGCGCGGTACGAGGTGGCCGGCGGCACGGTCGAGCGGGTGGCGCCATGACGAACGGCGGAGTGCGCGGACCGGGCGGGCCGGCCCGCCGGGACGGCCCCGGAGCGCCGGGCCCGGCCGCGGCCGGGCCGGGAACCGGTGGCTCGGGCCCGGGCTCCGGCGGGCCCGGAAGCGGTGGGCCCGGATCCGCGGGCAAGGTACCGGCGGGGACGCCGCCGGAGCGCCCCGCGGAGCCGCAGTCATCCGGGGTCGATCTCGCCCGCGTCGCCCTGCGGGCGGCGAAGGAACAGGCCCGGGCCCGGGGCGCGGCCGCCCAGCAGAAGAAGCAGGCCCGCCGCGGTGGTCTGCGCTCGGGGGCGCGGGCCGACGGCCGGGATCCGCTGCCGCTGGGCGCGGCGATCGACCGCCTGATCACCGACCGCGGCTGGGAGGCCCCGGCGGCGGTGGGCGGGGTGATGGGCCGCTGGCCGCAGATGGTCGGCCCGGATGTGGCGCAGCACTGCGCGCCCGAGCGGTACGACGAGGAGGCGCGGGTGCTGACGGTGCGCTGCGACTCCACCGCGTGGGCCACCCAACTACGCCTCCTGGCACCTCAGCTGGTGGCCCGGCTCAATGGCGACCTGGGCCGGGGAACGGTCCGGCTGATCAAGGTCCTGGGTCCCGGGGGCGGGCCCCGGCAGGGCTACGGTCCGCTGCGGGCGCCGGGAAGCAGAGGACCGGGCGACACCTACGGCTGACGTTCATCCGAGTCCGGGACAGCGCCTGCGGAACCCTCCGCGGAGCCCTCCCCGACCACCCCGCGGAGGGCCCCGGAACCGCTGGGGAACCGCCCCCGCGGCGCCGCGGGGGCGCTGTGACGGATGTGCCTCCCGGGGCGTCCCGCTGTGTGGTCGGGGGTTGACAGCCCGAAGCGCTGAGTGCCCCTGTGGGCCGCTCGGAGCCCGGGCCCGCATATGGGGAGTCGGCAGACGCCGGTTCAGGGCGGCACACAACGATCCAGGCACCGGCAAACCCCCATTCATGTCAGCGCTACCGGTAGACTGGTGGCCATACCGCCGACTTGCGGAACATGTCGAACGACGCAGCCGCTCCTGCACGCCGGGAGATGGCGTGTGCTGTGCCAGAAAGGGCGCTTCGTGGCCGATTCCGGCAACCCCAACGAGACCAACACCGCTCCCCCCACCGCTTCCGGTGACGGCCCGCCGTCCGTGTACGAGGCCGCACAGGAGGTCGCGTACGACGCCAGCGCGATCACGGTCCTGGAGGGCCTGGACGCGGTGCGCAAGCGGCCCGGCATGTACATCGGTTCGACCGGTGAGCGGGGCCTGCACCACCTTGTGCAGGAGGTCGTCGACAACTCGGTCGACGAGGCTCTGGCCGGGCACGCGGACACCATCGAGGTCACGATCCTCGCCGACGGCGGGGTGCGGGTGACCGACAACGGCCGCGGCATCCCCGTGGGCATCGTCCCGTCGGAGGGGAAGCCCGCCGTCGAGGTCGTGATGACCGTGCTGCACGCGGGCGGCAAGTTCGGCGGCGGCGGCTACGCCGTCTCCGGTGGTCTGCACGGTGTCGGCGTCTCGGTGGTCAACGCCCTGTCGACGCGCGTCGCCGTCGAGGTGCGCACCGAGGGCCACCGCTGGACGCAGGACTACAAGCTCGGGGTGCCGACGGCGCCGCTGGCGAAGAACGAGCCGGTGGAGGACACCGGCACCACGGTCACCTTCTGGGCCGACCCGGACATCTTCGAGACCACCGACTACTCCTTCGAGACGCTGGCGCGGCGCTTCCAGGAGATGGCCTTCCTCAACAAGGGCCTGGCCATCTCGCTGACCGACGAGCGCGCGGACCATGTGGACGAGGAGGGCAAGCCGCTCTCCGTCCGGTACCACTACGAGGGCGGCATCGTCGACTTCGTGAAGTACCTCAACTCCCGCAAGGGCGAGCTGGTCCACCCCTCCGTCATCGACATCGAGGCGGAGGACAAGGAGCGGCTGCTCTCGGTGGAGATCGCGATGCAGTGGAACGCCCAGTACACCGAGGGCGTCTACAGCTTCGCGAACACCATCCACACCCATGAGGGCGGTACGCACGAGGAGGGCTTCCGGGCCGCGCTGACCGGGCTGATCAACCGCTACGCGCGCGAGAAGAAGCTGCTGCGGGAGAAGGACGACAACCTCACGGGTGAGGACATCCGCGAGGGTCTGACGGCGATCATCTCGGTCAAGCTGGGCGAGCCGCAGTTCGAGGGTCAGACGAAGACCAAGCTGGGCAACACCGAGGCGAAGACCTTCGTCCAGAAGATCGTCCACGAGCACTTCATGGACTGGCTGGACCGCAACCCCAACGAGGCCGCGGACATCATCCGCAAGGGCATCCAGGCCGCCACGGCCCGGGTCGCGGCCCGCAAGGCGCGCGATCTGACCCGCCGCAAGGGCCTGCTGGAGAGCGCGTCGCTGCCGGGCAAGCTGAGCGACTGCCAGTCCAACGACCCCACCAAGTGCGAGATCTTCATCGTCGAGGGCGACTCCGCCGGCGGCTCGGCCAAGTCCGGCCGGAACCCGGAATACCAGGCGATCCTCCCGATCCGCGGCAAGATCCTCAACGTCGAGAAGGCGCGGATCGACAAGATCCTCCAGAACCAGGAGGTGCAGGCGCTGATCTCGGCCTTCGGCACCGGGGTGCACGAGGACTTCGACATCTCCAAGCTCCGCTATCACAAGATCATTCTGATGGCGGACGCCGATGTCGACGGCCAGCACATCAACACCCTGCTGCTGACGTTCCTCTTCCGCTTCATGCGCCCGCTCGTCGAGGCCGGTCACGTCTACCTCTCCCGCCCGCCGCTCTACAAGATCAAGTGGGGCCGCGACGACTTCGAGTACGCCTACTCGGACCGCGAGCGGGACGCGCTGATCACCCTCGGCCGGGAGAACGGCAAGCGGATCAGGGACGACTCGGTCCAGCGCTTCAAGGGTCTGGGCGAGATGAACGCCGAGGAGCTCCGCATCACGACCATGGACACCGACCACCGGGTGCTGGGCCAGGTCACCCTGGACGACG
The DNA here is from genome assembly GCF_020982505.1 of Streptomyces sp. MNU89. Taxonomy (NCBI): domain Bacteria; kingdom Bacillati; phylum Actinomycetota; class Actinomycetes; order Kitasatosporales; family Streptomycetaceae; genus Streptomyces; species Streptomyces sp. MNU89. The sequence continues at coordinate 3,719,344 of NZ_JAJKLL010000001.1, forward strand.
CGGCCCAGGCGGACGACCTGTTCTCGGTGCTCATGGGCGAGGACGTCGAGGCGCGGCGCTCCTTCATCCAGCGCAATGCCAAGGACGTCAGATTCCTGGACATCTGACGCATTCCGGCATCCGCTTCTGGACTCCGGCGCGGCGCCAGCCCCGATCCGGGCCGGTGCTCCGCGCCGTACCTCGAAAGGACTTCTGAACTGCCATGGCCGACGTGACCCCGCCTCCCTCCGAAGGCGGCCCCGCCGTCCCCGTTCCCGTCAGCCCCGAGGGCGAGCCCGTCGCCATCGAGGGCGTGGGCATGCGGGTCGAGCCGGTGGGCCTCGAAACGGAGATGCAGCGCAGCTATCTCGACTACGCGATGTCCGTCATCGTGTCGCGTGCGCTGCCCGACATCCGCGACGGGCTCAAGCCGGTGCACCGCCGGGTGCTGTACGCCATGTACGACGGCGGCTACCGCCCGGAGAAGGGCTTCTACAAGTGCGCCCGCGTCGTCGGCGACGTCATGGGCACGTACCACCCGCACGGCGACTCCTCGATCTACGACGCGCTGGTCCGCCTGGCGCAGCACTGGTCGATGCGGCTGCCGCTCGTCGACAGCAACGGCAACTTCGGCTCCCCGGGCAACGACCCGGCCGCGGCCATGCGGTACACCGAGTGCAAGATGACGCCGCTGTCGATGGAGATGCTCCGGGACATCGACGAGGAGACCGTCGACTTCCAGGACAACTACGACGGCCGCAACCAGGAGCCGACGGTCCTGCCGTCCCGCTTCCCGAATCTGCTGATCAACGGCTCGGCCGGGATCGCGGTCGGCATGGCCACGAACATCCCGCCGCACAACCTCCGCGAGGTGGCGGCGGGCGCGCAGTGGGCGCTGGAGAACCCGGAGGCCTCCCGCGAGGAGCTGCTGGACGCGCTGATCCAGCGCATCAAGGGCCCGGACTTCCCGACCGGCGCGCTCGTCGTGGGCCGGAAGGGCATCGAGGAGGCGTACCGCACGGGCAGAGGCTCGATCACCATGCGGGCAGTGGTGGAGGTCGAGGAGATCCAGGGCCGCCAGTGCCTGGTGGTCACCGAACTGCCCTACCAGGTCAACCCGGACAACCTCGCGCAGAAGATCGCCGACCTCGTGAAGGACGGCAAGGTCGGCGGGATCGCCGACGTCCGCGACGAGACCTCCTCGCGCACCGGCCAGCGGCTCGTCATCGTGCTCAAGCGGGACGCGGTCGCCAAGGTCGTGCTCAACAACCTCTACAAGCACACCGATCTGCAGACCAACTTCGGCGCCAACATGCTGGCCCTGGTGGACGGCGTGCCGCGCACGCTCTCCCTGGACGCCTTCATCAAGCACTGGGTGGACCACCAGATCGAGGTCATCGTCCGGCGGACGCGGTTCCGGCTGCGGAAGGCCGAGGAGCGGGCGCACATCCTGCGCGGCCTGCTCAAGGCGCTGGACGCGATCGACGAGGTCATCGCGCTGATCCGGCGCAGCGACACCGTCGACACGGCCCGCGGCGGCCTGATGGGCCTGCTGGAGATCGACGAGATCCAGGCGAACGCGATCCTGGAGATGCAGCTCCGCCGGCTGGCGGCCCTGGAGCGGCAGAAGATCACCTCGGAGCACGACGACCTCCAGGCCAAGATCACCGACTACAACGAGATCCTGGCCTCCCCCTCGCGGCAGCGGCACATCGTCAGCGAGGAGCTGACCGCGCTGGTCGAGCGGTTCGGCGACGACCGGCGCAGCAAGCTGGTGCCGTTCGAGGGCGACATGTCCATCGAGGACCTGATCGCCGAGGAGGACATCGTCGTCACCATCACGGGCGGCGGTTACGTCAAGCGCACCAAGACGGTGGACTACCGCTCCCAGAAGCGCGGCGGCAAGGGCGTCCGGGGCACCAAGCTGAAGCAGGACGACATCGTCGACCACTTCTTCGTCTCGACCACCCACCACTGGCTGCTGTTCTTCACGGACAAGGGCCGGGTCTACCGGATCAAGGCCTACGAGCTGCCGGACGCGGGCCGGGACGCGCGCGGCCAGCACGTCGCCAATCTGCTGGCCTTCCAGCCGGACGAGAAGATCGCCCGGATCCTGGCCATCCGCGACTACGACGCGATGCCGTACCTGGTGCTCGCCACCAAGTCCGGCCTGGTGAAGAAGACCCCGCTCAAGGACTACGACTCGCCGCGCTCGGGCGGCGTCATCGCGATCAACCTCCGGGAGACGGAGGACGGCCGCGAGGACGAACTGATCGGCGCGGAGCTGGTGTCGGCCGACGACGACCTGCTGCTGATCAGCAGGAAGGCCCAGTCGATCCGGTTCACCGCCTCGGACGAGACGCTGCGCCCGATGGGGCGGGCCACATCGGGCGTGAAGGGCATGAGCTTCCGCGCGGGCGACGAACTCCTCTCGATGAATGTCGTCCGGCCGGGTACTTTCGTCTTCACCGCCACCGACGGCGGTTACGCGAAGCGGACGAATGTCGACGAGTACCGCGTCCAGGGCCGCGGCGGCCTCGGTATCAAGGCCGCCAAGATCGTGGAGGACCGCGGTTCGCTGGTGGGCGCTCTGGTGGTCGAGGAGAGCGACGAGATCCTCGCCATCACGCTGAGCGGTGGTGTGATCCGGACACGGGTCAACGAGGTCAGGGAGACGGGCCGTGACACCATGGGCGTCCAACTGATCAACCTGGGCAAGCGCGATGCCGTGGTCGGTATCGCCCGGAACGCCGAGGCCGGACGTGCGGCTGAAGAGGTCGAGGAAATCGCCGACGCAGCCGTCGCGGCCGAGCCCGAGGCGGCCGGGGACGAGGAGTCCTCGGCCGGAAGCCAAGAGGAGTAAGCCGTGAGTGGAGCCACGGGCACCGGCGCGGGTGGTGCGGAGGCCGAGGGGCGACACGTCCCCCCGGGGGCCACCGGGACGGGCGGTGCCCGCGGCCCCGCCGCGGCCGGCGGCCCCCCGCACGCCGCCCCGTATCCGGCAGGCACACACCATGGGGGGACCGCCGCTGTGACGGACACGCGTCAGCCCTATCCGCAGCAGCCGGCGGAGCCGTACCACCCGCCGCAGGCCTACGCGTCGCCCGCCGAGGCGGGGCAGCCGCCCGTCGCGGTCCCGGCCCAGGCACCGGGGCAGCCGGTGCGCAGACCGCGCACCGGCGCCGGGGCCCGTACGGTCCCGCGGACGCGCAAGGCGCGGCTGCGGGTCGCCAAGGCGGACCCGTGGTCGGTGATGAAGGTCGGCTTCCTGCTGTCCATCGCGCTGGGCATCTGCACCGTCATCGCCGTGGCGGTGCTGTGGATGGTGCTGGACGCCATGGGGGTGTTCAGCACGGTCGGTACGACGATCGGGCAGGCGACGCAGTCCGGCGAGGGCGGCGGTGGCGGTTTCGACCTGGAGTCGTTCCTGTCGCTGCCGCGGGTGCTGATGTTCACCTCGGTCATCGCGGTGATCGATGTGGTGCTGGCGACGGCTCTGGCCACGCTGGGCGCCTTCGTCTACAACCTCTCCGCCGGGTTCGTCGGCGGTGTCGAGCTGACGCTCGCCGAGGACGAGTAGCGGCCGGGCGGGGGCGCCTCACCACCTGCGGAACCGATTTTGGGACCGGGCCCGGTGTGCGCTAATCTTCAGGGGCAGCGCGCGGGGCTATAGCTCAGACGGTTAGAGCGCTTCCCTGATAAGGAAGAGGCCACAGGTTCAAGTCCTGTTAGCCCCACCTCTGTGCATCGGCCCGGACGGATCCCGTCCGGGCCGATCTCGTCTGTCCCGGCGGCCGGTTGGCGCTTCCGCCGGAGGTCACCGAAGGGTATCGGCCGGTGTGTATAGTCGGGCGGCAGAGGTCCCCTACGTCAAGAAGGACGAGGTAGCGCGGTGAAGAAGCTGCTCCTGGTCGCACTGGCCGCCATCGGCGGGCTCCTCGTGTACCGCCAGATCCAGGCGGACCGCGCCGAACAGGATCTGTGGACGGAGGCGACCGACTCCGTGCCCGCAGGTTCGGGTTCCGGTGTGTGAGACCGACGCCAAGCCTGTACGAGCCCCGGCCGCCGTGAGCGGCCGGGGCTCCGTGCTGTCCGGCCGCTCACGGCGGCCTCTTGCTGTTGCTCCAGCGAATAAATATGGTGCAAAAGCAAAGAGGCCTGGCCGGTCCGGGAGGGGGCACGGGGCGCGGCGGACGGACCCCGGCCGTGCCGCGCGGCGGCGCCCCGCACCGCCGTACGCTGCGTGCTCGTACGTCCGGGGCCCGGCGGGGACGGCCGGGGACGACGGAGGGCGGTCGTGCGATGAGGCAGGGCGCAGGGGGAGGGACCCGGCTCGCCGCGGTGACGGCACTGTGCACGGCGGTGCTGTGCGGGGTGTTACCGGTCCCGGGGCAGCCCGCCGCGGCGGCCGATGGCCGGGCGGACCCCCCGCCGGCGTACCGGACCGCCGAGGACGCCGAGCGGACCGAGGGCACCGCGAGCGGCACCGGCGCCCCGGAGCTGAAAGCCCGCCACCACTACACCGACGCGATCGGTGCCGGCGAGACCCTCTACTACCGGGTCCGGCTGGACGAGGAGTCCAACGCCCATCTCTCCGCGGTCGCCGCGCTCCCGCCCGCCGGCGGAACGGCCTACGGCGACGGCATCGAGGTGACGCTGCGGAGTGCGGACGGGGCCCGGTGCGACGGTATGCGCGGCACAGCCGGTCCCGGCGGCTTCGGCCTGCCGGTCGCCGCCACCGCCTCCCGTCTCGTCCGGCCCAACGCGAGCTGCCAGGAGGCCGGTGAGTACCTGTTCACGGTGGAGCGCACCGGTGACGCCGCCTCCGGGCCGGGGGACTGGCCGCTGGAGATCTCCTTCCTGGCGGAGCCCGGTGTCACCGGCGGGGCCACCCAGGCGCCCGGCGGGGCCGAGTGGAGCACCGAGCCGCCCGCCGCCTCCGGCGACGCGGGCGGCCTCCCGCGGAAGGTGCGGGGCGGCACCGGATTCAACGACGCGGCCGCCACCGGTACGGGGGGCTGGAGGGACCGGCTGGAGCCCGGTGAGACGCTCTTCTACAGGATCCCGGTCGACTGGGGCCAGCGGCTCCGTGTCACCGCGGACGTAAGCGGCACCGAGCTCACCGGCGGCGGCGCCCCTCACCTCGGCAGCGGAGTGCTGCTGCGGCTCCACAACACGGCCCGCACCCCCGTCCACGAGCAGGGCGCGGCCTTCGACGGGCAGCCGAAGAGGCTGGGGTTCTCCACCGCGCCCGCCGCGTTCGGCCACCGGTTCAGCGGCACCGCCAAGGTCGGGGAGATGCGCTTCGCCGGCTGGTACCACCTGTCGGTGGCCCTGACGCCGGAGGCGGCCGGGCACATGGAGGGCGGCGTGGACCTCACCCTCCGGCTGGCCGTGGAGGGCGAACCGCAGCCCGGGCCGGCCTACGACGGCGACGCGGCCGCGGCCGGATTCGCCGTCTCCGACGAGGACCGGGAACGGGCGGCGGAAGGGCGGGCGACGGCACCGGAGCAGGCGGGCGGGGAGAAGGACGGGGAGACGGACGGGGACGGGGCGCTCCGGACCGTCGGGATCGCGGGCATCGGCGCGGGCACCGTGCTGCTGCTGGGGCTCGCGGTGTGGACACTGGCCGCCCGGCGCCGTACGGCCGGACCCGCCGCCGCAGCCACCACAACCGCCGGACCCGCTGTCACCACCGCGTCCGGCGGAATTCCGCACCTGCCGGCACCGGGCCGGCGGCCGGAGCATCCGCTGCCGGGAGGCCCCGGGCCGGAGAGCACGCCGCCGGAGCGGCACGGCGGCTACGGGCAGCCGCCCCGGCACTGACTCACGCCCCGGCACCGGCTCACCCGGTGGAACCGGCTCACCCGGCGGTCAGGGCCCAGATGCCGACGGCGTAGCACAGCAGCGCCAGAACGAGCACCGGAACGGCCACCTTCGCGGGCGGCCCCGGCCGCCTCTGCACCGGAGCGCGGTGAGCCGCCGGGCGGCGTACGGCGGCACCGGGGCGCCCGGCGGCCGCGGGGGCGCCGGGCGCGGTGTACGGGCCCGTGGCGGCGTAGTCGCGGGTACGTCGGCGGTGGTGGCCCGGGAGAAACCGGGGAGCCGGGGAAGCCGCGGGGGCACGGGCCCCGCCGTGCCGTGGCGGGGGCGCCGGGGAGCGGGGTACCGGCGAACGGGCCGGGCGGGGGCGTGTACGCGGGGCCGGGCGGGAGCCAGGACCGGAACCGGGGTCGGTGGTGTGGCCGGCGGCTCGGGAACCGGCGGTGCGGCCGGTCCCGGGTGCGCCGGGGAGCGGGCCGGAGGCGCCAGGGTGAAACTGCCGGTGTCCGTCAGCGAGGAGCCGGGCGTCGTGGTGGCCGCCGGTCCGCCCGGCCCGGGAGTCCGGGCACGCCCGGTTCCGTCCCCCTCGCCGTCGGCTGCCGGTGCCGCACGCCGCGGCCGTAACGGGCCATCGGGTCCGAACCCCTCGGGCAGCGGCCCGAGTTGGTCGAAGACCTCCACGGCCTCCTCGTCCACCGCGCCCTCCGGCAGCAGTTCGACGGCGGCGGCCAGCGCCTTGCGCGCGCCGGTGGCGGTACGGAACCGGGCGCCGGGATCCGGCTGCAGCAGGCCGGCCAGCGCCTGCCAGAGCGGCTCGGGGACCTCCTCGGGGGCGCCCGGAACACCGTGCGCCGTGAACCGCTCGACGAGCGCCCGGGCGTCGGGCTTGTGCCCCGTCAGCAGATAGAGGGCCAGCAGGCCGGTGGCGAACAGGTCGGCGGGGAAGTCGGGTTCGGCGCCCAGCATCTGCTCGGGCGCGAAGTAGCCGGGGGTGCCGACCACGTAGTCGGTCTCCGTCAGCCGGGGTTCTCCCTTGCGCAGGGCGATGCCGAAGTCGGAGAGCCGCAGATGCGGCCGCCGGACCCCGGTGGCCTCCAGCAGGACGTTGGCCGGCTTGATGTCCCGGTGGATGACGCCCTCCGCGTGCACCGCGGCCAGCCCGGAGAGCAACTGGTCCAGCAGCAGGCAGACATAGCGGGGCGGCAGCGGCCCGTAGTCGCCGATGAGATGGGCCAGCGAGCCGCCGCGCACCAGGTCCATGGTGAAGAGGACCTTGTCGTCGTCCGCGGCCCAGCTCGCCGGGGCCAGCACATGCGGATGGTCGATGCGCAGCGCCTGTTCCCGTACGAAGCGCAGCAGCGTGTGGGCGTCGCTCTGCCGCAGCACCTTGGCGGCGACGTAGCGACGCCTCCGGTGGTCCCAGGCGCGCCAGACGGCGCCCGCCCCGCCCCGGCCGACCGGGTCGACCAGTTCGTACCGCCCGGCGAAGACCTCACCCATCGTGCCGCCTCCCCTCGCGGACCGTCCGGTCAGCTCTGGTGCGCCTCGTAGTGGGCGACCGCTTCCGCGGTCCGCCCGGCACCGTACACCCGGAGGAACTCCGCCAGTTCGGGCTGGGAGGGCGCGAGCGCCTCGGCGGCCTCGATGATGTCCCCGGCGGCGGCGACGGAACGCAGCAGCGACTGGATCTCGCGCACCACCCGTCGCACGGTGGGCGCGCCCGAACTGGAGGTCGTCTGCGAGCCGGTGGGGGTGAGCACCGAGCCGCCCGAGCTCCGTTTGATCCCCTCCATGCGCTCCGCGGCCTCGGCGGCGCTGACGCTGCCGCCCGCGACCTGCGCGGCCAGTTCCTGCAGCGCCTGCACGCGCTGCACGACGGCCGGGTTGCCGATCTTCGCCCGCTGGCCGCTCATGAGCTGCGACAGCATGGGTGCCGAGAGTCCCAGCACAGCGGCGAGCCGGGCCTGGTTGAGCCCCAGATCGTCGATGAGCCGCCGGAAGAGCGCCCCCAGCGGTTCCCCGTACCAGCTCCGCTGCATCTCGCGGGCTCTGGCGGTGGCTTCCTGCTGTGCTGCTTCCATGGCGACTCCCCTTCGCTGCTGCGAACCTCGCGCCGCCATCCTACGGAGCGTGACGGGGGATCGGGAGTCCCCGTCCTTTGCCGGGATCACTCCGCGGACCCGGTACTCTTGTCTGCGGCGGACACCGGAGCGCGCTCGCGCGACGGGGGTTCACCGGCCCGGGGCCTTAGCTCAGTTGGTAGAGCGCTGTCTTTGCATGGCAGATGTCAGGGGTTCGACTCCCCTAGGCTCCACGCGCACGACGAACGGCGGGAGACCAGTGGTCTCCCGCCGTTCCGCTGTTCCCGGCCGCTCGCGCGGGTACCGGTTCAGCGCTTTTCGTCGCTTTCCGTAGCGCCGCCGGTCCCCGCTTCCCCCTCGGGGACGCCGGTCTGGTGGGACCGGAGCTCCGCGTCCAGCTCGGCCTGTTCGCTGCCGTCCACGGACGCCAGGGGCGCCCGCTCGCCGAGTTCGGTCGCGGCGGGCGGCTCGACCAGCCAGTCGGGGTTGGCCTGCTTGTCCCACCACTTCCAGGCGGCGACGGCGGCGCCCGCCAGGGCGCCCAGGATCAGCAGCCGCTTCGCGGCCCGGCCGTTGCGGGCGCGGCGCTCGCGCTTCCTCACCAGCTTCTGGATCTCCGCGGAGGTGACCTGCCCGCGAATCGCGGCCACCGCGGCGGCACTGCGCGCGGCGGCCTCGGTGCGGGCGGGCTCGGCCGCGGCGATGGCGTCGGCCAGGGCGTGCTCGACCCTCGGCACGGCGTAGTCGGCGGCCTGGCGGGCGGTCTCCCGCGCCCGGACCACCGCCTTCTGCGCCGCCAGATCGACCTTGGGCGGCAGCTGGCCGCGGGCCTGCTCGATCCGGGGCTGCAGCGCGCCGTACTGCGCGCGGGCAGTGGTGCGGGCCTGCTGCGCGGCCTGCGACACCTTCGGCGCCAGCTTGACCCGGGCCTCGTGCGCGTAGTGCGCGGCCTGGTGCCTGGCCGTGCCGGCGTACGGCGCCACCACCTCCGCTGCGTGCAGCACGCTCTCCTTCGCGGTGTCGGTCGCGGCGCGCACGCTGTCGATGCGTGTCACGGGATCCTCCTCCTCGGTGGTGGAACACGGGTGCCTGGGGGATCCCCCAGTAGGGACGCAGTTCGCCTATCCACCCGAAGAGAGATCATGCCCGTGGCGCCGGGGCGCGGCATGCGGTGACGCGCATCCGGGTGGGGCCGGGCGGGCGGCCGGATCGGTGGTTGCTCGTCGCCGCGGGGCCGGGCGTGCGAGGATCGGGGGCGTCAGTGAGAACTACGGAAGGCAGATCGTGGCCGAGCAGCTCTACGCCACCCTGAAGACCAACCACGGAGACATCGAGGTACGGCTGCTGCCGAACCACGCCCCGAAGACGGTCAAGAACTTCGTCGAGCTCGCCCGGGGCGAGCGTGAGTGGACGCACCCCCGGACCGGCAAGAAGACCAGCGACCGTCTCTACGACGGCACGGTCTTCCACCGGGTCATCAGCGGCTTCATGATCCAGGGCGGGGACCCGCTGGGCAACGGCACGGGCGGACCGGGCTACGAGTTCGGGGACGAGTTCCACCCCGACCTCTCGTTCGACCGTCCGTACCTGCTCGCCATGGCCAACGCCGGCCCGGGCACCAACGGTTCGCAGTTCTTCATCACCGTCTCGCCCACCGCGTGGCTGACGAACAAGCACACCATCTTCGGTGAGGTCGCGAACCCGGAGGGGCAGAAGGTCGTGGACACCATCGCGGCGCTCCCCACCAACCCGCGCACCGACCGTCCGACGCAGGACGTGGTGATCGAGTCGGTCGTCGTGGAGACCCGCGAGGGCTGAACCACGGCCGGCAAGGTCGCCGGAGGACCGCCCCGCCCGTCCGCGAACGCCGGCCGGGGCGGTCCCGGTGATCCGCCGGCCGCCGCACCGTACGACGCAGGACCGCAGGGCCCGCAGGACCGAGGGGGATCGATGGAGCAGGCGCCGGGAAACCCGGAACGGCCCGCGGCCGAGGGCGGCCTGCCCGGCTGCTACCGGCATCCGGACCGTGAGACCGGGATCAGCTGTGTCCGCTGTGAGCGGCCCATCTGCCCGGACTGCATGATCAGTGCCTCGGTCGGCTTCCAGTGCCCGGACTGCGTGCGGAGCGGCTCGGGCACGGGGCACGCGCCCGGAGCCAACCGGCCGCGGACCCTGGCGGGCGGAGTGCAGACCGCCGATCCGCGGCTGGTGACGAAGATCCTGCTGGCCGTCAATGTGGCGGTCTGGATCGCGGCCCTGGTGATCCAGGACCGGTTCATCGACTCCCTCGACATGCTCGGCCTGGCCGTGGACCGCGGTACGGGAGAGGTGGTCGGCGTCGCCGACGGCGAGTGGTACCGGCTGCTGACCTCGGCGTTCCTGCACGAGCAGCCGATGCACATCGCGTTCAACATGCTCGGTCTGTGGTGGCTCGGCGGACCGCTGGAGGCGGCTCTGGGCCGGGTCCGCTATCTGGCGCTCTATCTGCTGTCCGCGCTCGGCGGCAGCGCCCTGTCCTATCTGCTCGCGGCCCAGAACCAGCCGTCGCTGGGCGCGTCCGGCGCGATCTTCGGACTGCTGGGGGCCACCGTCGTGCTGCTGCGGCGGATGAACCAGGACATGCGGCCGGTGGTCATCCTGCTGGTGCTGAACCTGTTCATCACCTTCACCTGGGCCGACATCGCCTGGCAGGCGCACATCGGCGGCCTGGTCGTCGGTGCCGCGGTGGCGTTCGGCATGGTGCACGCCCCGCGAGGCCGGCGCGAGCTGGTGCAGTGGCTGACCTGCGGGGCGGTGCTGCTGGCGATCGCCGTGGTGCTCTGGGTCCGTACCCTTCAGCTTCTGGGCTGAGCGACTCCCGGACCGGGGGTTTTCCGCAGGGTGACGGCCGTTGTCCACAGCGGGTGCGGGATCTTGTGCACAGTGTTGGCGGGAGGGCGGGCACCCTCCGTCAACACCAGGTTGACCTGCACTTTTACGGACCGGACTGCGGATTGTACGACAACGAGGCAGTCGTATCGGCGGCCTGCCCGGCTGAGTTATCCACAGCTCTTAGTATCTTTTCCCCCGCTGTGGATAACTCTGTGGACAACGTGTGGGCAAAGCTTGACCGGTACGGTCACCGACCGCTACTTCCACTGGGTCGAGACCACGAACCCCGCCGCGATGAACCCGAAGCCCACCACGATGTTCCAGTTGCCGAGCGACTTGACGGGCATGTCACCGGTGGTCACATAGAACACCACGATCCAGGCCAGCCCGATCAGGAACAGGGCCAGCATCAGCGGCGCCACCCAGCTGCGGCCGCTCGACAGCTTGACGGTGGTCTGCTTCGCCGGCGGCGGCGTGAAGTCGGCCTTCTTACGGATACGTGACTTCGGCACGAGAGACTCTCCTGTCGATGCGCTGTGCGGCCGCGCAGGGATCTGGGCTGTCGGCCGGTTGAGAGCGACGGGGACACTTGCTCCCCCGGGCGCGTCCGTTAGCGTAGTGCTTCCGCGGCTTCGAAGGAGATAAGGGTACGGTGAGCAATCCGGCGGATCCCGCCCCCGAACCCCGCCTCCCCGCGCCCCGGAGGCCGGGATGGCATCCGGTGCGGCTTCTCACGGCAGGCATCTTCGCCCTGGCCGGCCTGCTGTTCTGGACCAGTTTCAATACCGCTCAGGGTACCAATCTCCGCACCGACGACTCCCTGCTGGAACTCTCCGATCTCATCCAGGAACGCAGCCGGGAGAACGCCCGGCTCGACGACCGGTCCGCCGCCGTGCGCGCCGAGATCGACCGGCTGGCCCGGCGCGACGACGGCAGCACCGACGCCCAGGACCGGAAGCTGGACGCGCTGGAGAAGGCCGCCGGCACCGAGAAGGTCAGCGGCCCCGGCCTGACCGTCACCCTCACCGACGCCCCGCCGGACGCCACGGCCCGCACGCCCGGCGCCCCCGACCCCCAGCCCAACGATCTCGTCATCCACCAGCAGGACCTCCAGGCCGTGGTCAACGCCCTCTGGCAGGGCGGCGCCAAGGGCATCCGCGTCATGGACCAGCGGCTCATCTCCACCAGCGCGGTCCGCTGCGTCGGCAACACCCTGATCCTGCAGGGCAGGGTCTACTCGCCGCCGTACGTGGTCACCGCGGTCGGTGACACCGGGTCCCTCCAGCAGGCGCTCAACGACTCCCCGGCGATCGAGAACTACCTGCGCTACGTCGACGCGTACGGCCTGGGCTGGGAGGTGGAGCGGCACGACGCCGTGACCCTGCGCGGCCACGCCGGCACCGTCGACCTCCAGCACGCGACCCCGGTGGAGAGGTGATCCGCCGCGGGGCCGCGGTCCCGCGGCGTCAACCGGAAGAGGTGCTTTCCCCCGCCGGCCCCCGGCCGGGGCCCGGATCCCCTTACTCTGGTCGGTGCACCGATCGGAAAGGGTCAGCATGTACGGCTGGATCTGGCGGCAGCTGCCGGGGAACACATGGGTGCGGGCACTGCTCTCGCTCGTGCTCGTGCTGGCGATCGTCTTCGTGCTGTTCCAGTACGTCTTCCCGTGGGCGGAGCCACTGCTGCCGTTCGGCGACGTGACGGTCGACAACGGGGGTGGTTCCCGGTGAGCGCGCGCATCCTCGTCGTGGACAACTACGACAGCTTCGTCTTCAACCTCGTCCAGTACCTCTACCAGCTCGGCGCCGAGTGCGAGGTGGTGCGGAACGACGCGGTGGAGCTCGGCCACGCCCGGGACGGCTTCGACGGCGTCCTGCTCTCCCCCGGCCCCGGCACCCCCGAAGAGGCGGGCGTCTGCGTGGACATGGTGCGCCACTGCGCGGACACCGGCGTCCCGGTCTTCGGCGTCTGCCTGGGCATGCAGTCCATGGCGGTGGCCTTCGGCGGCGTCGTCGGGCGGGCCCCCGAGCTGCTGCACGGCAAGACCTCTCTCGTGCACCACGGCGGTGAGGGCGTCTTCCGGGACCTTCCCACACCCTTCACGGCCACCCGCTACCACTCGCTCGCGGTCGAGCGGGAGACCGTGCCCGCCGAGCTGCGGATCACCGCCTGGACGGGCGGGGACGGCCCGGAGAACGGCATCGCCATGGGGCTGCGCCACCGTGAACTCCCGGTCGAGGGAGTGCAGTTCCACCCGGAGTCGGTCCTCACCGAATGGGGGCACCGGATGCTGGCGAACTGGCTCGCCGAGTGCGGGGACGGCGGCGCGGTGGAACGGTCGGTGGGTCTCGCGCCGGTGGTCGGCAAGGCCGCCGCGTGACCGCCCTCCGCCCCGAACGGGACAGCTCCCGCGCCCCGTACGAGGGCGGCGGGACACCGCCGTACGACGAGCCCGCCTCGTTCGCGGCGGACGGCGGGCCGGCCGACCCGCTGAACGGTCCCCTCCCCGGCTCCCCGGCACGCCCGTCCCGGCGGCGGAAGCACCGTGCCCGGTTACGGCGAGACGCACGCCGCGGCCGCCCACTCCGGGGGTACGACGACCCGTACGCACCGCCGGCCGCCCGCCCGCACGAGGAGTTCCCGGCCGAGGCGTACCCCGGAGCCCCGCCTTCCGGGCCGTGGCGGACCCCTGGCGCCCCGGCCGCCCGGTGCAGAGCGGCTACGGAAGTGCCCCCGCGGAGCCCTACGAGGGCGCTCAGGCGCCCCGTACGCACCGGCGGGGCCCCAGCCCTTTCACCGCCGGGCTGGCGGCCGTCTCCGGCGCCCCGGAAACCCCGGCCGCACCGGACCCGGTGGTTCCGCCCGGCCCCGCCGCGGTCCCCGGCGACGACCGTACGGTCACCCTGCGCGCCCCGGAACCGCCCGCGGACGAGGCCACGGTGGCCCTGCGCATCGCCGACATCCCGGCCACGGACACCGGGGCCGGCCGCGCCGACCCGTCCACCGGGGTCCCCGCCACCGGCGGCCGGGCGGCCCGGCGCAAGGCCGCACAGAGCGGCGGCCGACGGCACGGGAGCGGCCGCCGTGCCCGCCGCCCCGGAACCGCCGCGGCCGGCGGGACGGCAGCGGCCGCCGCCGCTGCCACGGCTCCGGCCGGCTCCGGTGCCGCCGCGGCGCCGTGTTCCCGGGTCGAGGCCCGCCGGCTGGCGCGGGCCCGCAAGGACAGCCCCGGGGTGATCGCCAGCCGGGTGCTCGGTGAGACGTTCATCACGGTCGGCGTGCTGATGCTGCTGTTCGTCACCTACCAGCTGTGGTGGACGAACGTCCTGGCGAACCAGCAGGCCGGCGGCGCCGCCAGCAACCTCCAGGAGGAATGGGACAAGGGCGGCGACGAGAAGACCGAGAACCGGGACCCGGGCGTCTTCTCGCCCGGCGAGGGATTCGCGATCATGTACATCCCCAAGCTGGACGTGAAGGTCCCGATCGCCGAGGGGATCGACAAGCACAAGGTGCTCGACCGCGGTATGGCCGGGCACTATGCCGAGGGCAAGCTGAAGACGGCCATGCCCTGGGACGAGAAGGGCAACTTCGCGGTGGCCGGGCACCGCAACACCCACGGCGAGCCCTTCCGCTACATCAACAAGCTCAAGCCGGGCGACGAGATCATCGTCGAGACGCGGGACACGTACTACATCTACGCGATGGCGAGCATCCTCCCCCAGACCCCGCCGTCCAACATCAGCGTGATCGACCCGGTGCCGAAGCAGTCGGGCTTCACCGGACCCGGCAGGTACGTCACCCTCACCACCTGCACCCCGGAGTTCACCAGTACGTACCGGATGATCGTCTGGGGCAAGATGGTCGATGAACGGCCGCGGAGCGAGGGCAAGCCCGACGCGCTCGTCGGCTGAGGACCGAGCAGAACGGACAACGGGGACGCCGTGGCAGCCACGACCGAACACGACGAGCAGACCGGGGCGCCGCGGCCCGCCGCCCGACCGCGCCGGAGGGGGCGGATCGCGGCGGTGGTGGGCGTGCTCGGCGAACTGCTCATCACCGCGGGGCTGGTGCTGGCCCTCTTCGTCGTCTACTCGCTGTGGTGGACCAATGTGCTGGCCGACCGCGAGGCGGACCGCAAGAGCGAGCAGATCCGGGACCGCTGGGCGGGCGGCCCCGGTGCCCTCGACACCGGGGACGGCATCGGCTTCCTGCACGTCCCGGCGATGGAGGAGGACGCGATCCTCGTCACCGAGGGCACCGACACCGAGGAGCTCAACGCGGGTGTCGCCGGCTACTACACGGACCCGGTGAAGGCCGCGATGCCGTGGAAGAAGAAGGGCAACTTCTCGCTCGCCGCACACCGTGACGGCCACGGCGCCAAGTTCCACAACATCCACAAGCTTCAGGACGGCGATCCGGTCGTCTTCGAGACCCGCGACACCTGGTACGTGTACCGGGTCTACGAGAAGCTGCCGGAGACCTCCAAGTACAACGTGGACGTGCTCGCCCACGTCCCCGAAGTGTCGGGGAAGAAGAAGGCCGGCCGCTATCTGACGCTGACGACGTGCACCCCCATCTACACCTCGGACTACCGCTACATCGTCTGGGCCGAGCTGGAGCGCACGGAGAAGGTCGACGCCGACCGCACCCCGCCGGCGGAACTGCGCTGACCGCGGGGGCGCCCGCACACCACCGGAACGCCGGTCCGTCGTCCCGCCGGTCGCTCATGAGAAGTCCCCGGCACCCGCGAGGGGCACCGGGGACTTCCGCGTGACGGAACGGGCCGCCGGGGGCCGGAGGGCCGGTTCCGGAGCCCGGGGCTAGTCGTCGCCGCCGGCACCGCCGAAGAAGCCGCCGAAGCCGCCGCCGTCTCCGCCGTCACCGCCGCCGTTGCCGCCGTTGCCGCCCGGTGCGGCGATGGTGACCAGGGTGACGGCCTGGCCCTTCTTCACCTGCTCGCCCGCGGCCGGCGAGGTGTTGATCACCACGGCCTTGTCGTCCTGCGGTCCGGTGAAGCCGCCGATGGTGAGCCCGGCGTCCTGCAGGGTCTTCTTGGCGTCCTTGACGCTCTGGCCCTTCACATCCGGCATCGGGAACTGCTCGGCGGCCTTGGCGATCTGGATGTTGACGGTCGAGCCCGCCGCGACCTGCTCACCCGGCGCGAAGCTCTGCGAGACGATGGTGCCCGGCTCGGCGTCCGACTCGACCTCGCTCTGCTCGCCCAGCACCAGACCGGCGCCCTCGAGGATCGTCTTGGCCTCGTCCGGCCGCTTGCCCGTGAGATCCGGGACGGTGGACTGCTCCGCCTCCTTGGCGACGGAGAGGGTGATGGTCACGTCCTTCGCCCGCTCGCTGCCCGCCTTGGGGGACTGCTCGATGACCGTGCCCGGGGTGCGCTCGGAGACCACGTCCTTGCGCTGGATGTTCTCGAAGCCCTTGTCCTCCAGATCGGACTTGGCCTCTTCGAACTTGGCCCCGATGACATCCGGGACGGAGATCTTCTCCGGGCCGGAGCAGACGGTCACGGTGACCGTGTCGCCCTTGGGCACCTCGGTATCCGGCTCCGGTGACTGCTTGATGACGCTGTCCTTCTCACCGCTCTCGCAGGGCTCGCTGCCGCCCTTGGCGATCTCCAGATCGGAGTTGAGGACGCGCTCCTCCGCCTCCTCGTAGGACTTTCCGATCAGGTTCGGGACGGGGCGGTCGTCGTCGGGGCTGCTGCCGAAGAGTTCCCGGCCGATGAAGATCGCGCCGATGAGGACCAGCAGCCCCGCGACGACGAGCAGGATCGTCGAGGTGTTGCTCTTCTTGGCCGCGCCGCGGCGCCGGTCGGGCCGCTCGTCGTAGCCGAAGCCGCCGTCGTCCTCGCGCATCGGCGGCAGCATGCTCGTCTGGCCGCCCGCGCCCTGGGCCGGGAGGGCGGTGGTGGGCTGGTCGGCGCCGTAGGCCCCGTAGCCGACGGCGCCCATGGCTGCGGTGGCGGCGACGGGCTGGCCGTCGAGGGCGGCCTCGATGTCGGCGCGCATCTCGTCGGCCGACTGGTAGCGGTAATCCGGGTCCTTCGTGAGCGCCTTGAGGACGATGGCGTCCATCTCCGGCGTGATCTCGGGATCGAAGGTGCTCGGCGGCTGAGGCTCCTCGCGGACGTGCTGGTAGGCCACGGCCACGGGTGAGTCGCCGACGAACGGCGGCCGCACCGTGAGCAGTTCGTAGAGGAGACAGCCGGTGGAGTAGAGGTCGGAGCGGGCGTCGACCTGCTCGCCCTTCGCCTGCTCCGGGGAGAGGTACTGGGCGGTGCCGATGACGGCGGCGGTCTGCGTCATGGTCATACCGGAGTCGCCCATGGCGCGGGCGATGCCGAAGTCCATGACCTTGACCTGGCCGGTGCGGGTCAGCATGACGTTCGCGGGCTTGATGTCGCGGTGGACGATGCCGGCCCGGTGGGAGTACTCCAGCGCCTGGAGGACCCCGATGGTCATCTCCAGTGACCGTTCGGGCAGCAGCTTCCGCCCGGAGTGCAGCAGCTCCCGCAGTGTGGAACCGTCGACGTACTCCATCACGATGTAGGGGATGGAGACGCCGTCCACGTAGTCCTCGCCGGTGTCGTACACGGCGACGATGGACGGGTGGTTCAGGGAGGCGGCCGACTGGGCCTCGCGGCGGAACCGGGCCTGGAACGACGGGTCGCGGGCGAGGTCCACCCGCAGGGTCTTCACAGCGACGGTACGGCCGAGCCGGGTGTCGTGGGCGAGGTACACCTCGGCCATGCCACCACGGCCGAGCACCGAGCCCAGCTCGTACCGGCCGCCGAGGCGACGCGGCTCTTCCATAGCTTCTCCAGCCCTCTCCGTCATTCCCGACCGCACCGACATGGGGCCCGGCGGTGTGCTGTCCGGGCATACCGTACCCGGCGCGTCTTAAGCGGTCCGGGCGTCAGGGCGAGCTGATACACGACCGGTACGACAAGAAGGGCGGATCGCTTCATGGGGTGACCGAGATCACTTCTTGAGCACGGCCCGCATGACGTCTTCCGCGATCGGAGCGGCCAGCCCGCCACCGCTGACGTCGCCCCGGGCGGCGTCGGAGTCCTCGACCACGACGGCCACGGCGACCGGGGAACCCTCGTCCGTCTTCGCGTAGGAGATGAACCAGGCGTACGGCTTCTCGCTGTTGTCGACACCGCGCTGGGCGGTACCGGTCTTGCCGCCGACCGTCACACCGGGGATCCGGGCGTTCTGGCCGGTGCCCTTCTCGACGACCGTCTCCATCGCGGACTGCAGCTTCTGCGCGTTCTCCGGAGAGAGCGGTTGGCTCATCTCCTCGGGGCTCGTCTGCTCGATCACATTGAGGTTCGGCGCCCGCAGCTCGTCGACCATGTACGGCTGCATCAGCTTGCCGTCGTTGGCGACGGCCGCGGCGACCATGGCCATCTGGAGCGGGGTGGCCGCCGTCTCGAACTGGCCGATGGCGGAGAGCGCCGTCTGCGGCTTGTCCATCTCGGTGGAGACGTTGCTGCGGCCGGCCCGGACCGGGGTGTCGATCTCGGAGTTGTTGAAGCCGAACTTCTCGGCCGTCTCGACCAGCTTGTCCCGGCCGAGATCGGCGCCGATCTTGCCGAAGACCGTGTTGCAGGAGACCCGCAGGGCCTCCCGCAGGGAGCCCTTCTCACACGTCGGGTGGGGCCCGTCGTTCTTCAGCTCGGTCTGCGTGTTCGGGAGGATGTAGGGGTCGGGGGTGTCCGTCTTGGCGTCGATGTCGTCGATCAGACCGTGCTCGAGCGCCGCGGCCGCGGTGACCACCTTGAACGTCGAGCCGGGGAAGAAGGTCTCGCGCAGCGCCCGGTTGTGCATCGGCTTGTCCGGGTCCTTGAGGAGCTTCTGGTAGTTCTCGCCCTCCTTCTCGCTCATGCCGGCGATGTCGGACGGGTCGTAGCTCGGGGCGCTGGCGAGGGCGAGGATCGCGCCGGTGGACGGGTTGATCGCCGCCACGGCGCCCTTCTTGTCGCCCAGGCCCTCGAACGCGGCCTTCTGCGCCTTGGCGTTGAGCGTGGTGACGACCTGGCCGCCGGTCTTCTCCTTGCCGGTGAGCATGTCGATCGTGTTGGTGAAGAACAGCCGGTCGTCGTTGCCGGTGAGGATGCCGTCGTAGAGCTTTTCGAGCTGGTTGGCGTCGTAGACCTGGGAGGCGTAGCCGGTGACCGGCGCCCACATCTCACCGTTCTTGTACGTGCGCTTGTACTTGAAGTCGCCGCTGTCGGTGGTGGTGGAGCCGGTGATGGCCTTGCCGTCGACGATGATGTCGCCGCGCGGCACGCTGTACCGCTCGATGGCGACTCTGCGGTTGTGCTTGTCGCTCTGCAGTTCGTCGGCCTGGACGAACTGCACCCAGTTGACGCGGACCAGCAGGGCCAGTATCAGCAGGCCGCAGAAGATCGCTACACGGCGGAGTGGCTTGTTCACGTTCGGACCACCTGGGTCATCTCGGCGTCGGTGGACGGTGCCGGGGCGGGGGCCGGGCGGCGGGCTGTGTCGCTGATTCTCAGCAGGATGGCCACGAGCGCCCAGTTGGCGATCACGGACGATCCGCCCTGGGCGAGGAACGGCAGCGTCATGCCCGTCAGCGGGATGAGGCCGGTGACGCCGCCGGCGACGACGAACACCTGGAGGGCGAAGGCGCCGGCGAGGCCCACGGCCAGCAGTTTGCCGAACGGGTCGCGGGCGGCGAGAGCGGTGCGCATCCCGCGCTCGATCAGCAGGGCGTAGAGCACCAGGACGGCCATGACGCCGGTGAGCCCCAGCTCCTCGCCCACGGTGGCCAGGATGTAGTCGCTCTTGGGGGCGATGCCGCCGATGAGGCGGGAGTAGCCCTGGCCGAGCCCGGAGCCGAGGATGCCGCCCGCGCCGAAGGTGTACATGGCCTGCGCGGTCTCCGTGACACCGCCGTCCTGCAGCTCCAGCGGGTTCAGCCAGTTGTGGACCCGGCTCTGGACGTGGGAGGCGAAGGAGGCGACGGCGACGGCGCCCACGGCGCTGAGGGTGAGGCCGAAGACGACCCAGCTGGTGCGCTCGGTGGCCACGTACAGCATGATCACGAAGAGGCCGAAGAAGAGCAGCGAGGTGCCGAGGTCGGTCTCGAAGATCAGGATCATCAGGCTGAGCGCCCAGATGACGATGATCGGGCCGAGGTCCCGGCCGCGGGGGAGGTACATGCCCATGAAGCGGCGGCTGGCGAGGGCGAGGGCGTCCCGCTTGACCATCAGGTAGCCGGCGAAGAAGACCGCGATGATGATCTTGGCGAACTCGCCCGGCTGGAGCGAGCCGACGCCCGGAATGGTGATCCAGATCCGGGCGCCGAAGCGGGCCGGGAAGAACATGGGCAGGATCAGCAGGATCAGCGCCACCACCATGGAGATGTAGGTGTAGCGCTGGAGCACCCGGTGGTCCTTGAGGAAGAACAGCACGCCGAGGAAGAGGGCGACGCCGAGGGTGGACCACATCAGCTGGCCGGGCGCCATCGCGCCGCCGAGCCGCGGGGTGGTGATGCTCGGCTCCAGGTCGAGCCGCCAGATCAGCACCAGGCCGAGGCCGTTGAGGAGCGTGGCGATCGGCAGCATCAGCGGGTCGGCGTACGGCGCGAACTTGCGCACCATGAAGTGGGCTATGCCCGCCAGCAGGCCGAGGCCCGCGGCGTAGCCGAAGACCCCCGCGGGGACGGTGCCCTCCTTCGCCAGGCCCACGTTGACGTAGGCGAAGACGGGGATGAGCACGGCGAAGACGAGCAGCGCCAGCTCGGTGTTGCGCCGGCTCGGTGCGCCCATCGGCCCGATGGTGGTGGTGTTGGCTGAACTGCTCATGGCTGGCCCCCTATGGCTGCGTGCTGTCGCACTGCTTGGCCAGCCGTTGCTCTTCCTCCGAAAGGCTGGGGCCCGGCGACGGAGTGGCGGCCCTGCTGGCGTCGTTGTCCTGGTCCTCGGTGCCGGTCCGGTCGCCCGGGGCGCCGGCCTCCTTCTGCCGCTCCTCGGCTTCCTTCTCCTTGGCGGCCTGTTCCTCGGCGGCGGCCTGCTGTTCGGCCTTCTTGCGGCAGGCGGTGGCCTGCTTGCCGAGGTCGCCGACCTTGTCGCGGGCCTGCGAGAGGCTCGCGACCGCGATGGTCTCCTTGACCTGGTTGCGCTGGTAGACAGGAAGGTACTTGAGTTCGATCTCGGGGTGGTCCTCGTGGACCTTGTTGAGGCTGATCCAGGCGAGGTCCTGGCTGATGCCCTGGTAGAGCGCGACGTGCTCGCCCTCGGTGCCCACGTAGTACTGGGTCTGGGTCCAGCGGTATCCGGCGTAGAGACCGCCGCCGAGGACGCCCAGGACGAGGACGAGCCCCAGGGATCTCTTGAGCCACTTGCCGCGCCGCGGCTTGCTCAGATCACCGCCGGCGTAGTCGCCGTAGGCGCCGTCACCGGGCGGGTCGCCGACGGGGTCGCCGCTGCCGGGCGGGCCGAAGCCGCCCGCCGGGGCCCCGGGGTTCTGGCCCTGCTGTGGTACGCCCCGGCCGAGGCCGGCCGCGCGCCCCGCCGGGGTCTGCATCGCGCCGTTGTCGCCGAGCTGCGCCTGGTTCTCGGCGACGGCGCCGACCACCACGGGGGTGTCGTTGAGCCGGCCGGAGAGGGTGTCGGTGCCGTCCACGTCGAGGACGTCGGCCACAATGCAGGTGATGTTGTCGGGGCCGCCGCCGCGCAGCGCGAGCTGGATGAGCTCCTGCACGGTCTCGTGCGGGCCCTGGTAGCCGGCGAGGGTGTCCTCCAGCGTCTGGTGGCTGACGACGCCGGAGAGCCCGTCGGAGCAGATGAGGTAGCGGTCGCCGGCCCGGACCTCGCGGATGGAGAGATCGGGCTCGACGTGGTCGCCGCTGCCCAGCGCGCGCATCAGCAGGGAGCGCTGCGGGTGGGTGGTGGCCTCCTCCTCGGTGATCCGGCCCTCGTCCACCAGCCGCTGGACCCAGGTGTGGTCCTGGGTGATCTGGGTGAGGACGCCGTCGCGGAGGAGATAGGCGCGGGAGTCGCCGACGTGGACCAGGCCGAGGCGGCGGCCCGTCCACAGCAGCGCGGTGAGGGTGGTGCCCATGCCCTCCAGCTGCGGGTCCTCCTCGACCATCACGCGCAGCTGGTCGTTGGCGCGCTGCACGGCCGTGCC
Organism: Streptomyces sp. MNU89; assembly: GCF_020982505.1. NCBI lineage: Bacteria > Bacillati > Actinomycetota > Actinomycetes > Kitasatosporales > Streptomycetaceae > Streptomyces > Streptomyces sp. MNU89. The sequence goes on from NZ_JAJKLL010000001.1 coordinate 3,741,278, forward strand.
GAGGGAGGTGAGGAGGTCCGAGCCGGGCACGTCGTCGTCGAGCTCGACGAGGGTGGAGATCACCTCGGAGCTGGCGACCTCGCCCGCCGCCTGGCCGCCCATGCCGTCGGCGATGGCGAGGAGGCGGGGGCCGGCGTAACCGGAGTCCTCGTTGCCCTCGCGGATCATGCCTTTGTGCGATCCGGCGGCGAAGCGCAGTGACAGACTCATGCGCACCTCGCCTGTCGGCTCCGGGTACATCCGCACGGTGCCCACCCTCCGGTCGGGAGCGCGCGGGAGTCCCCTGCCGGGACGGTCCCGGCGGCTGTGTCCGCCGGGGCGCGCTCGCTCCGCTCGCTCATTGTCTTACTACTTCCGCAGCTCGATGACGGTCTTGCCGATGCGGATCGGCGCACCCGGCGGAATCGGCGTCGGCGCGGTGAGTCGGTTCCGGTCGAGATAGGTGCCGTTGGTGGAGCCGAGGTCCTCGACGATCCACTGGCCGTCCCGGTCCGGGTAGATCCTGGCGTGCCGGCTGGAGGCGTAGTCGTCGTCGAGCACGATGGTCGAGTCGTGCGCGCGGCCGAGGCTGATGGTCTGCCCCTGCAGCGCGACGGTCGTGCCCGTCAACGTGCCCTCGGTGACGACGAGTTTGGTCGGGGCGCCACGCCGCTGCCGGCCCCCGCCGCGGCCGCCCGTCTGCTGGCGCGGGGGCTGCGGCGGACGTGCCGCCTGGGCCGCGCGGCCGGGTTCGGCGCCGCGGCGTGCCGCGCGCTGCGTCACGCGGGTGCCGAACAGATCGCTGCGGATGACCTGTACGGCCACGATGACGAACAGCCACAGTACGGCGAGAAAACCCAGCCGCATGACCGTCAGGGTCAGCTCTGACATTGCCCCCGCTTCACCCTTCGGCTTGCCGGTAAACGATGGTGGTACTGCCCACGACGATTCGCGAGCCGTCGCGGAGCGTAGCGCGGGTGGTGTGCTGTCCGTCCACCACGATGCCGTTGGTCGACCCGAGATCCTGGATCACCGTGGGCGTACCCGTCCGGATTTCGCAGTGCCGGCGGGAGACTCCGGGGTCGTCGATGCGGACATCGGTCTCGGTGCTGCGGCCGAGGACCAGCGTCGGACGGGAGATCTGGTGGCGGGTGCCGTTGATCTCGATCCAGCGGCGGGTCTGCGCGCCGGGCAGCGGCGCGGCGCCGGGCAGCCGCGACACCGGAGCCGGACCGGGCGGAGGTCCGGGCGGCGGCGAGGACGGCATCGGCGGCGGACCGCCGGGCTGCGCCGGATAGCCGCCGGGGTGCGGCGCCGCGGCGGGGCGGCGGCCGGCCGGGGCCTGGGACTCGCTGGAGGCGAGGGTGCGGCTGCGGACCCGGTACAGACCGGTGTCGAGGTCCTCGGCCTTCTCCAGATGGACCTGGACAGAGCCCATGAAGGTGTAGCGCTGCTGCTTGGCGTAGTCGCGGACCATGCCGGACAGTTCGTCGCCCAGCTGGCCGGAGTACGGGCTGAGGCGCTCGAAGTCCGGTGCGCTCAGCTCGACGATGAAGTCATTGGGCACGACCGTCCGCTCGCGGTTCCAGATGGTCGCGTTGTTGTCGCACTCGCGCTGGAGCGCGCCGGCGATCTCGACCGGCTGCACCTCGGACTTGAACACCTTGGCGAAGGTGCCGTTCACGAGACCCTCGAGACGCTGCTCGAAGCGCTTCAGTACTCCCACTGGGCACCTCCTTCCCTGACCCGTGCCGCAACCCGCCGCTGGTACTGCCTACTGATCGTATCCACGAGCCGCAAACACGACTGGTTCCACATCCCGCCCCTGCCTGTCAGTGTCGCCGCTCACAGGATCGTAGAGGCGGCTGCCAACAGTGTCCCGCAACCTGCGGGGTGCTCGGGCGGTCGGGGGCGGGAAAGCGGAGCTCCGGGAGAAGATCGCGGGACGGATGGGGAGAGAGCGGACGCGCGGGGCGGGGAACACGGCCGGCGCGGGCCCTGCGCCGGGTCGCGCGGGGGCCCCGGAACGCATGTGAAGTCACCCTGGCCGGCGTGCTAATCTTCTGGATGTCGGAAGGCGCTCACACACCACCGGCCCGAGAGGGTCCGGGAGATGTGAGAGAATCGTTCGGCAGCACCCATGCGCGGGTGGCGGAATAGGCAGACGCGCTGGATTCAGGTTCCAGTGCCCGAAAGGGCGTGGGGGTTCAACTCCCCCCTCGCGCACGTAGAGGTACCGGCGAAGCGGGCCTCTCCAAGTGACGGAAGTTGCTCGGAGAGGCCCGCTTCGCCGTGTCCGGTGAGATCCGGGGCCGGTGGAGTTCTCCGGCCTCCGCGGTTTTTGTCCGAGGGCCGGAAAGCCCCGGGCGCCCACCCGATCGTGCTCGTCACCCAGGAGGTCGTCTGCGCTGAAGGCTCTCCGTCCGATGTTCTCCCGGCGCTCAAGTCCTTCCTGGCCTACACCGCGAGCGAGGAAGGACGGAAAGGCCTCGCCCGTATCCACTGCGCACCGCTGCCGGAGAATGTCGCGGTACGGGTGCGTCAGGTGGTGAGCGGGCTTTTCCGGCCCAGGGATCACGCCCCGGCTCCTGCGAGCGCCGCGATCTCCCGGGCGGCGTCGCGTGCGGTGCGGCCGACGCCGATGAGGGTGGCGGACGCGGGGCCGGTCCAGTCGCCGTAGCCCAGCAGGTGGAGCCGTGGTTCGGCGGTGGCGCGGGTGCCGGTGGTGGGGATGCGGCCGCGGGCGGTGCGCAGGCCGAGGGGCGCGAGATGGGTCAGGGCCGGCCGGAAGCCGGTGCACCAGATGATGGCGTCCGCCTCGGCGGTGGTGCCGTCGGCCCATACGACTTCGTTCGCCGTGACGCGGGCGAACATCGGCGAGGCCTTGAGCAGCCCGGCGTCACGGGCTTCGCGTACGGGTGGGACGACGACGATGTCACCGAGCGAGGCGACGCCCCTGGTGTCGGTGCGGCCTTCATCGAGGGCGCGGCGACGGGCGGAGGCCACGTCGAAGAGTGCCCGGCCGTCGATGTCGTCGGCGAGATACCGGGGCGGGCGCTGGGTGACCCAGGTCAGGTCGATGCCGGCCAGGGCGAGGTCGGCGGCGATCTGTGCCCCGGAATTGCCCCCGCCGACCACGATGACGCGCCGGCCCGCGTGGTGGGCGGGGCTGCGGTACCCGACGGTGTGCAGCTGGTGCCCCGTGAAGGTGTCGCGCCCTGGCACCGCGGGCAGGAACGGGCGGGTCCAAGTCCCGGTGGCGCTGACGACCGCCCCGGCCGACCAGTCGCCGCCGCCGGTCTCCACACGGAACCGGTGACCACCGTCGCGGTGCACGTCGTGGGCTTGGACGCCGCGCCGGACCGGCAGCTCGTAGCGCGTCTCGTAGTCGGTCAGGTAGTCGACGACGTGCCCGGCGTCCGGGTAGGTCTCCCCCTCCTGCGGCGGCATGGGGCGGCCGGGGAGGGAGGAGTGCTCGGCCGGTGAGAACAGACGCAGCGAGCCCCAGGTGTGCTGCCAGGCGCCGCCCGGCGCCGACTGCGCGTCGAGAACGACGAAGTCGATGCCGAGGCGGCGCAGGTGGTAACCGGCGGCCAGTCCCGACTGGCCGCCGCCGATCACCACCACGTCAACGGACCGGGTCATGAACCCGGCCGCGGGGCCGTGCACTTCGTGCGCCGTGCCGGAACCGAGGAGGTCCGGGTCGTTTCAGCGCAAGATGATGTCAGCATGGGCTGATGCTTCCACACCGGTGGCGGATGATGCCACCGAGTGCCGGCGGTGCCGGCACCTGCCGCCGTCACCGGGGCTGGAGCGAACCGCCGGGAGCGCCTGCTCAGGTTCTGGCGGGTTCGAGGATGTCCCGGATGTGGCGCAGGCCCTCCTGGTTCACGGAGAACCAGGACCAGGTGCCCCTGCGCTCGCGGTCGAGCAGACCGGCATCGGTCATGATCTTCAGATGGTGGCTCACCGTCGGCTGGCGCAGCCCCAGGCATTGGGTCAGGTCACACACGCACGCCTCGCCGGCCGGTGCGCGCTCGATCAGCCGCAGGATCTGCAGTCTGGTGGGATCGGCGATGGCCTTGAGGACGGTGGCCATGCGCTCGGCCTCTTCGCGGTCGATCAGCAGGCATGCGAGATGAGAACCGCAGGTCGACGCGTCATCCTCCGCGACCGTCTCCGTCGCCTCGAACGCAGTGATAGCCATCTATTCACCATAAGTGCCGGGGGGCGGCATGCCCCGGGCCCGAGCGCCTCACCGCCCTGAATTCACCGACCGTTCACTTCCCGCCGGAGTTCGTGGACGCAGACCGCTCCGGGTTCTGTGGGCCCCCGCCCTGCGATCCCGGTGCCTACCGCGCTGGCGCCGGGCCGGGAGCCCGCGTCTGCGAACCCGGGTGGCAGGAGGAGCGGCACTCGAGGCGGTAGCCCATGCCGCGGATCGCGTCGATGGTGCAGCAGCTCCCCGGGCCCTCCCGCAGCCGGTTGCGGACGCGGCGTATGTGGACGGTGAGGGTGTTGCTCTCCAGGTTGTCCGTGCCCCACAGGGCCTGGGTCAGTTCACCGCGCGAGACGAGCCGGTTGGCGTGTTCCATCAGATAGCGCAGCAGCATGAACTCCCGGACCGGCAACTGGAGCGAACGGCCCCGGACGTGGACGTGAAAGCCGGCGGGGTCCAGTTCGATGTCCCCGACGACCAGCATGCCGGCCGACCCGTCACCGCGGGTCAGACCGGTGAGCAGCGGCAGGATCTCCTCGGTCCGGTAGGGCCGGGCCACATACGCCACCGCGCCGGCGGCCAGAGCGGCGGTGGCTTCCTCCGCCCCGTCCGGACCGGCCCCCACGATCACGGGTACCGGGTGGAGGCGCCCGACGAGCCGGGTGACCACCGCCGCGCCGACCACCGGCAGTGGCGCACCGAGAAGGACCGCGCCCGGGTGCTGCGCTCCGACCTGGAGCAGGGCTTCGGCACCGTCGTGACAGGCGATCACCGGGACACCGGCCGCCGCGAAGCGCGCCATGGCACGGGCTGCGAGCTTCTCGTCGGGCTCGGCCAGAAGCAGGGCGGGCGCCTTGCGGGATTCCGTGCCGTTCGCTTCCGGTCGTGCGGTGCTGCTGGGCGGCGGGGGTGCGTCGGGGTTCACCCTGGGGGACTCCTTCACGTGCGGCGCAAAGGCGGGGACATCGAAGAGGACACGGGCATGTCAGCCGAAGCGGCCCGAGATGTAGTCCTCGGTGCGCTGGTCGGAGGGGTTGGAGAAGATGCGCTCGGTCTCGTCGTACTCGACGAGGCGCCCGTGGCGCTCACCCTGGTCGTCGACGTCCGCGGTGAAGAAGGCGGTGCGGTGGGAAACGCGCGCGGCCTGCTGCATGTTGTGGGTGACGACGATGATCGTGAACTCCTGGGCGAGGTGCTCCATGAGGTCCTCGATCTTGGCGGTGGCGATCGGGTCGAGGGCCGAGCAGGGCTCGTCCATGAGGATGACCTCGGGCTTGACCGCGATGGTGCGGGCGATGCACAGGCGCTGCTGCTGACCGCCGGACAGAGCGAGGGCGGACGTCTTGAGTTTGTCCTTGACCTCGTCCCACAGGGCGGCGTGGGTGAGGGTCTCCTCGACGAGGTCGTCGAGGTTGCCCTTGTAGCCGCCGACGCGGGGGCCGTAGGCGATGTTGTCGTAGATCGACTTGGGGAACGGGTTCGGCTTCTGGAAGACCATGCCGATCCGGCGGCGGACCTCGATGGGGTCGACGTCCCGGCCGTACAGGTCCTCGTTGTGGTAGCGGACCTTGCCGGCGACGCGGGCGGTGGGGACCAGGTCGTTCATGCGGTTGAAGCAGCGCAGCACGGTCGACTTGCCGCAGCCGGACGGGCCGATCATCGCGGTGATCTGGCGGTGCCCGATGTGCATGTTGACGTCACGGACCGCTTCGTGGTCGCCGTAGAAGACGGAGAGACCGCCGACCTCGAAGACGGGGCTGTCCAGTGAGGATGCCTCGCGGAAGGTGACGTGCGGGGAACGGGTGCCGCCCGGGGCGTCGGAGGGAGGGGTCATGGCGGTCTCCTGTGGATGCGGAGAGTCGGCGGGCCGGCGGAACCGGTCGGTCCGGGGGGTCATGGCGGTCACCAGGTGCGGGAGTAGCGGTTGCGCAGCCAGATCGCCAGGGAGTTCATCACCAGCAGGATGGCCAGCAGGATGACGATGGCGGCGGAGGCGAGGGAGACGAACTCGGCGCGGGACTGGCTGATCCAGTTGAAGATCTGGATCGGCAGGACGGTGAACTGGCTCTGCACGCCGGTGGGGTTGAACGTGATGAACGTCAGGCCGCCGAGCAGCAGCAGCGGGGCCGCCTCACCGATGGCGCGGGACAGCGCCAGGATCGAACCGGTCGCCATGCCGGGCACGGAGGCGGGGAGCACCTGGCGCCAGATGGTCTGCCACTGCGTGGCGCCCAGGGCCAGTGACGCCTGGCGGATGGACTGCGGTACGGCCCGGATCGCCTCGCGCGAGGAGATGATCACCACGGGGAGGACCAGCAGGGACAGCGTCAGGGAGGCGGTCAGCACGGTCTGCCCGAACCCCAGGCCGCGGGAGATGACGCCGAGGCCGAGGATCCCGTAGACGATCGAGGGGACGGCGGCCAGGTTCTGGATGTTGATCTCGATCGCGCGGTTCCACCACCGTTCCGGGTCGGCGTACTCCTCCAGGTAGATGGCCGTGAGGACGCCGGTCGGCAGGCAGTGGACGGCGGTGAAGCCGATGACCCAGACCGTGCCCATGATCGCCGACTGGGCACCGCCCCGGCCCGGGTCGATGTAGTCGGGGAAGTTCGTCCACAGCCGCGGATCCAGCCGCGGCCAGCCCTCGGCGAGCACGTAGGCGAGCAGCGAGACGAGGAAGACGACGGCGACGGCGAGCGAGGCCCACAGGCTCAGGTGGAAGAACCGCTCCCGCAGCGGGGTGCCCCTCCCCTTGAGACGGGGTTGTGCGGGGACGTCGTGCACGGGTGCGTCGCGGTCGACGACTTCGGAACTCATTCGTACACCTCGCGGTACTTGCGCACCAGACGGATGCTGAGCAGGTTCATCACCAGCGTCATGACGAACAGCAGCGCGCCCACGGCGAAGATCGTCTGGTATCCGGTCGAGCCGGTGGGCAGGTCGCCGATGCCGGCCGCGGCGATGAAGGCGGTCATGGTCTGCATGCCCTCGAGCGGGTTGAACGACAGGTTCGGCTGCCCGCCGGCCGCGATGGCGACGATCATCGTCTCGCCCAGTGCGCGGGAGATGCCGAGGACGACGGCGGCGACGATGCCGGAGAGCGCGGCGGGGAACACCACGCGGGTGGAGACCTGCATCCGGGAGGAGCCCAGGGCGAAGGCGCCGTCGCGCAGCGCGCGGGGCACCGCGTTCATCGAGTCCTCGGCGAGCGAGGCGATCGTCGGGATGATCATGATGCCCATGACGAAGCCGGCGGCGAGCGCGTTGAAGATCTGCGGCCCCTCACCGGCGGGCCAGACGTCCTGCAGCAGCGGGGTGACGGCCTTCAGCGCGAAGAAGCCGTACACGACGGTGGGGATGCCCGCGAGCACCTCCAGCATCGGCTTGAAGATCTCGCGGACGCGCCGGTTCGCGTACTCACTCAGGTACACCGCCGCACCGAGACCCAGCGGTACGGCCACCAGCAGGGCGATGAGAGTGACCATCAGGGTGCCGCCGGCGAGCGGCAGAACGCCGAACGACGGTGGCTTGAACAGCGGCGCCCAGTCCGTGCCGGTGATGAACTCACCGAAGCCGACCTCGGAGAAGAACTCACCGGCCGGGGGGATCAGGGCGATGACGATGCCGATCGTGGTCAGCACCGAGACCAGCGAGGCGGCCACCAGGAGGACCTTGACGGCTTTCTCGCCGTAGCGCGGCTGGGACCGCTTCAGGAAGCCGGGGCTTCCCGAAGCGGCCCGCCGTGGAGGAGCGGTGGAACTCATGACGTGTGCTGCTCCCGCAGCGTCTCGAGGTCCTTCTCCAGCTCCTTCTGCTGCTCGGCGTTGAGCGGCACGAACTGCGCCTTCTCGGCGATCTCCGCGCTGTTCTCGACGTAGTACTCGACGAACGCCTCGACCTCCGGCTTGTCCAGGGAGGCCGCGTTCGGGTAGATGAACAGCGGCCGGCCGAGCGGCTTGTAGGTGCCGTTCTGCACCGTCTCGACGCTGGGCGCGACGCAGCCGTCGCCGCCGTCGATCCGGACGGCCTTCAGCTTGTCCTTGTTCTCCTCGAAGTAGGACAGGCCGAAGTAGCCGATGCCGCCCTTGGAGCCGGACACACCGCGGACGGTGACGTTGTCGTCCTCGCTCGGGTTGTAGTCGGTGCGCGAGGCGCCTTCCTCACCGTTGATCGCGTCGGTGAAGTAGTCGAAGGTTCCCGAGTCGGTGCCCGCGCCGAACAGCTCCATCTTCTGGTCCGGGAACTCGGGGTCGACCTGCTTCCAGTTGTTCACCTTGGAGCCCGGCTCCCAGATCTTCTTGAGCTGCTCGACGGTCAGGCACTCGACGAAGTCGTTGTCCTTGCTCACCACGACCGACAGGCCGTCGTTGGCGACCGAGAACTCCTCGAACGTGACGCCGGCCTTGTCGCAGGCGGCCTTCTCCTCGTCCTTGACGGGGCGCGAGGCGTTGGAGATGTCGGTCTCGCCGGCGCAGAACTTCTCGAACCCGCCGCCGGTGCCGGAGGTGCCGACGGTGACCTTGACCGCCGGGTTCGCCTTCTGGAAGAGCTGGGCCGCCACCGTGGACAGCGGGGCCACCGTGCTCGAACCGTCGGCCTTGACGCTCCCGGACAGCTTGTCGCCGCCTTCGCCACCGGAGCCGGCCTCGGCGCCGCCGCACGCGCTCGCGGCCAGCATGACAGCAGCCGTCAGAGCCAGGGGAGTCCTGGTCCGGCGCAGGGAAGTGGAAATGTTCACGACTCTCGACCCTCGTGTCTGCCGGGATCCCCCGGCTGTCTGGATCAGGTGCGCAGCGCGCCCCGTTCGAACCCTTGGATCGAAGCTGGCCTATATGAACTGGCGGTGTACGAGGGCCCTCTTGGGCGTGAATGATAGCTAGTCATCTATATAGATGAAACCTGTTTCAGGGTGACCGTGTCGGTCCTTCGCTCGGCGCCCGATGCCGGTCCGCGGCGACCCCGGGGGCCCGTCCGCCCGGGCCGGAGGGGGGGTGTGGCCAGGGCCGAACGGCCCTCCGCCGGGGCCATGCGGCTCTCCCGCCACGCGTACGGGCGGCAGAGCATCGAAGTGTGACTTCGACGTTCATCGAAGTCAGCCGGAGGTGTTCCGGTGGACGGGACTGTGCTCGCCATGGCGACGGGACCACTCGTCACGTCCGCTGTTTCCGGCGTACTCGGCCTGCGCGTCGCGTCCGCCGCGGTGCCCGCCGCCTTCGGCCCGACACACCAGAGGGAGAGAAGGGGCGACCATGAACTGCTACGACTGCGACCGGGAAGACCGGACCGTTCCGGCGACGGCCGTGTGCCGGCACTGCGGCGCCGCCGTGTGCACCGAGCACGCCCACGCCACCGCCGAGCTCGTCACCCGCAACGCGGGCCTGGGGCTCGCCACCCTGCCGCTGCCCGCGCGCCGCATCACCTGCACCACCTGCTACGACGCCGAGCACAGCGGGAACCGCACCACGAGCACCGCACCACGGCCCCGCCACCGCCCGGCCGACCTCACCGGAGACCGGCGGTGACCGCCACGCCGCGGGCCCGCGCGCCCTACCGGGTGCGGGCCCGCACCACCCCGGACGGCCCGGCCCGCATCGAGGCGGCCGACCGGGCCGTCCCCGTCGACGCCGGCTGGACCCAGCCCCCGACCGGACGGCCCGGCCCCGCCGAGCTGCTCGCCGCCTCCCTCGCCGCCTGCCGGCTCAAGAACCTCAACCGAGTCCGTCCGCGCCGGCACGGGACCGGCGAGCGGGGAGGCGGAGCGCGGGATCCCCGGCCACGGGGGTGAACGGCGCACGGCCCCGGCGGGTCAGTGACCGGGGGCCCCGGTGGTCGTCCCACACTCGGACGGTGCCGGTCACCAGGAGGCCCGGGGCCGGTACACGGGCGCCCGGTGCCGGACTTCACATCCCGTCGGAGCGCTCCTGTGACGGCCTCGTCCGCCCGTCCGGGCGGTGGGGAGCCCGGGCTCCGGCCGGGCCGCGGGGTTGCCTCACCGTTCCGGCGGACGCGTCCCCGGCGGCCCTCCGGCGGACGGGCCGCTGAGGAAACGAAGGAGGAAGCGGCCGTGTCCCACCCGGCAGGTGATCACCGTGACGCCGCGGACCGCCCGGCCGGCGACAGCGGCAGGCACGGCACCGTCGTACTGGAGACGGGCGGCCTGCGCTGGGCCTCGCAGCAGAGCACCGTGACCGCCGTCCTGGAACGCCGGCCCGGCGTCCTGGAGGTCGAGACCAACCCGGTCGCGCAGACGGCCACCGTCGTCTTCGACCGGGAACGCACATCATTGGCCGAGTTGCGGCGCTGGGTGACCGAGTGCGGATATCACTGCGCGGGTCAGTCCGTCCCCGCTCACATCTGCGACCCGTTGACCGACCCAGGCCGGACTCCCGCCGAACGGGCCGCAGGCCGGCCCGCGGAGCCCGGGGCCCCCGCCGGGGCCGGGGAAACGCGTCCACCGCGGGAGGCGATGGGACACGGCGGCCAGGGTGAGACGTCCATGGCCGCGATGGCGGCCGGCATGCGCAACCGCTTCCTTGTGGCCGTGCTGTTCTCGGTGCCCATCGTGATCTGGTCTCCGATCGGTGAGGAGGTCTTCGGCCTGCACGCCCCCGTGCCGTTCGGGCTGCGGCAGGACGTGTGGGCGCTGTTGCTGAGCCTGCCGGTGATCTTCTACTCGTGCACGGTCTTCTTCGGCGGCGCCGTACGGGCCCTGCGTGCGCGGACCCTGGACATGATGGTGCTGGTGGCGGTCGCCGTCGGCTCGGGCTGGCTGTACTCACTGATCGTCACGCTCACCGGCGGTGGTGAGGTCTTCTACGAGGCGGCCACCGTCCTGGCGGCCTTCGTGCTGCTGGGCCACTGGTTCGAGACGCGCGCCCGGGGCGGCGCCAACGACGCCATTCGCACCCTGCTGGACCTCGCCCCGCCCAGGGCGCTCGTCGTCCGCGACGGTGAGCCGGTGGAGATTCCCACGGCCGAGGTCGTGGTGGGGGATCTCCTGCTGGTCCGCCCCGGTGCCAAGATCGCTGTCGACGGCACCGTGGAGGAGGGCGAGAGCGAGGTCGACGAGTCGATGGTCACCGGTGAGAGCCTGCCGGTGCACAAGGCCCCCGGCTCGGAGGTCATCGGTGCCACCCTCAACGCCAACGGCACCCTGCGGGTGCGGGCCGGCCGGGTCGGTTCCGACACCGCGCTGGCCCAGATCGTCCAGCTCGTCCAGGAGGCCCAGAACTCCAAGGCGCCCGGCCAGCGGCTGGCCGACCGGGCCGCCTTCTGGCTCGTACTCCTCGCCCTGATCGGCGGCCTGACGACGCTGGGCGTCTGGCTGCTGCTCACCGACCGGACCTTCGGCGCGGCGATGCTCTTCGCGATCACCGTCGTGGTCATCACCTGCCCGGACGCCCTGGGCCTCGCCACTCCCACGGCGATCATGGTGGGCACGGGACTGGGAGCGGGCCGGGGTGCACTGTTCAAGAACGCCGCCGCCCTGGAGACCTCTGCCGGGATCCACACCGTGGTCATGGACAAGACCGGCACCCTGACCAAGGGCGAACCGGAGGTCACCGACGTCATCACCACGCAGGAGTCCGGCGAGGACGAACTGCTGCGGCTCGTCACGGCGGTGGAACGGGAGTCCGAGCACCCGCTGGCGGAGGCCGTCGTCCGCTATGCCGAAGACCGGGCCGTGGCGGCCCCGAGTGCCGGCGGCTTCGAGAACGTGCCCGGCCACGGGGCGACCGCCGTCGTGGACGGCCACCGGGTCGCGGTCGGGAACCGCCGCCTGGCCGAACGCGAAGGCGTCGATCTGGGCCCCTTGGCCGCACGGCGGGAGGAACTGGCCGCCACCGGCCGCACCGTCGTCATCGCCTGTGTCGACGGCCGGGCGGCCGGGCTGATCGGCATCGCCGACGCGCCCCGGGAGACCTCCGCCGCCGCCGTGCGCGAACTGCACGACCTGGGCGTCGAGGTGGTGATGCTCACCGGCGACAACCGGGCCACCGCCGAACGGATCGCGCGGCGACTCGGCATCGACACCGTCATCGCCGAGGTCCTTCCCCGTGACAAGGCCGCCCGGATCGCCGAGTTGCAGCGCGGCGACCGGAAGGTCGCCATGGTCGGCGACGGTGTCAACGACGCCCCCGCTCTCGCCCAGGCCGATCTCGGCATCGCCATCGGCGCGGGCACCGATGTCGCCATCGAGACCGCCGACCTCGTACTGATGCGCTCCGACCCGCTCGACGTGCCCACCGCGCTGCGCATCGGCCGCGGAACCCTGCGCAAGATGCGGCAGAACCTCGGCTGGGCCATCGGCTACAACGCCGTGGCCCTGCCGATCGCGGCGGGGGTCTTCGAGCCGGCGTTCGGCCTGGTCCTCCGGCCGGAGATCGCCGCGCTGTCCATGTCCGGCTCCAGCGTCGTCGTGGCTCTCAACGCCCTGGCCCTGAAACGGCTGCGGCTGCCGGGGAGCGGCGGGCAGGCGTGATCCGTACCGGCCGCAGGAAGGCATGACCGCTCGACGGTTCGACGGTTCGGCGGTGGCGGGGAGCGGAGGGCCCGAGAGGGCGTGCGGCCTCCGGCCGGCCGCCGGACGTGACGCGTGGCCCCGGGCCGGGGAGGGCCGCCGCCGGCCGGCTGCCGCGCCCAGGCTTCGCGCCCCTTCTCCGTCGTGGCGAGCCCGGCGGTCGGCGACGGCCCGCACGGCATCACCGTCGAGGCCGCCGCGGTGTACGACGACGCGGTGGCCGTGCTCGACCTCCGCGAGCGCGAGGCCCGTCCGGCCCGTCCCGCGCGGGCCCCGGGGCCGGGGACGCCACCGGGCCCTCCCGGCGGACCGGGGGACCGGACCCGCCGCCTTTGACCCGTCGTTAACCCGCCGTTCTTGGGCGGAGTTCGGTACCGGAACGGTCAAGTCGCTAGGATCACGGCATGATTACGGCCCGGCCGCCTTTCGGTACGCGGCGGTTCCGCTCCTGGGCGGAACCGCTGCGGGTGCTGTGGTTGGCCGCGCTGGTGTTCGGCGTGGTGTACGCCCACGCGGTGAGCACGGAGGGCGTGACGGGCCACCTTTCGGTACCCGCGCCCGCGGCGGCCGCCATGAGCCCCGCGAGCCATGTGAGCGGGACGGGGCCCGGCGCCGGCAGCGGGCCGCAGGTGATCGAGGGCACAGCGCCGGAGCGCCCCGGCGGTGGTCACGGCCACGATCCTTCCCACCCGGTGCAGGAATGCGTGCCCGGACAGCCGCAGCAGGGCCCCGGGTCGGGAGCTCCGTGCGCCTCCTCGCCCGCCGGTGAAGGGAACATCCCGCACGTGGCGCCCAGCGGGCTCTTCCCGGGTGGCTCGGTGGCCGCCGAGCCACCGCCGGTGGATTCCTCCAGAACGGTCGTACTGCGGATCTAGCATCCGGCGCTCTTCCCACCGGTCACGCCGACGCCCTGGTCCGCCGCATCCCGCGGCCCGGCCGCCTCCGGCCCCAGGGCTCCGCGCCTCCGGTCACCGGCGTCCGGCTTCTCGTCAACTCTCCTCCCGCGTCCCTCGGCGGGGTGGGCGAGTAGGCCGTGGCGTCGTGTCCCGAGCCGTCCGTCACCGCCCGTACGCCCCTTTTCCGGCCGCATGCCGGGAAGGCGGCCGCTCCGCGGAGGACCCGTGCCGACCCGCTTCCGTACCCCCCGGATCTCCCCCGTACCCCGTGTCTCCACCGCTTGGCCCCGGCCGTACCGGCTTCTCTCGCTGGTGCTCGGCGGGCTGCTGCTGACCGCCTTCGACTGCGCGGTGCTTCTGCACGGCCCCGGCCACGCGTACGGCACGGCGGCCCGCGCCGTTTCCGGACCCGCCCCGCACCACCCCTCGGACCACCGCGACGCGCACGATCCCGACGCCGACCCCGACCACGACGCGGTCGGAGCAGAGCGCGCGGGGCCGGATCCGGCCGAGCCGGCCCGTCCCGGCGACTCGTGTTCCCCGCCGGGGCCCGCCGCCGTGCCCCAGAGCCGTCCTCTGTCACCGGTCCCCGGCCCGGCCGCCCCGGCCGCCCTGCCGGCGGTGACCGCGGAGACGGCGCCCGGCGGTACGGCGCTGTGGCCCGCTCCCCCCGAGGCCCGAAGAACGCTCTCCGGCCGGTCCACGCTCCGCGTCGTCTGCCGGTGGCGCATCTAGACCGCCCCGCAGCCGTGAGAGACCGGCTGCCGCGTGCCGCCGGCCGGCCCCCGGGCACCGCCCGGGCCGAGGAGGCGGCACACCGAACCCTCGACGCACCTCTCCATCGACCGAGAGCGGGAAGATGAACCCCCCGACCACCGACCTGACACCCCCACCGGCTCCGCCCTCCCCGGGCTGGTCGGCAACACCCCCGTGCTCCGCGTGTCCGAGCCGCTCGCTCCGGCGGGCCGCGGCTTCTGGGCGAAACTGGAAGGCTTCAACCCCGGCGGGATCAAGGACCGCCCCGCACTGCACATGGTGGAACGAGCCCGTGCCCGCGGCGATCTGCGGCCCGGCGGCCGGATCATCGAGTCCACCAGCGGCACCCTCGGCCTGGGGCTGGCCCTGGCCGGCATGGTCCACCGCCACCCGGTCACGCTGGTCACCGACCCGGGCCTGGAAACGTCCATGACACGGCTGCTGACCGCCTACGGAGCCCAGGTCAACGTCGTCTCCGACCCCCACCCCACCGGCGGCTGGCAGCAGGCCCGCCGCGACCGGGTCGCCCGGCTGATGGAGCGGCACCCCGGCTCCTGGTGCCCGGACCAGTACAACAACCCCGACAACACCACCGCGTACACCCCACTGGCGCTCGAACTCGCCTCCCAACTGGGCCATATCGACGTCCTGGTGTGCAGCGTGGGCACCGGCGGCCACTCCGCCGGCGTGTCCCGGACGCTGCAGCACCTCTACCCGGGGTTGCGGCTCGTCGGCGTCGACACCATCGGCTCCACGATCTTCGGCCAGCCCGCCCGTCCCCGTCTGATGCGCGGACTGGGCTCCAGCATCTACCCCCGCAACGTCGCCTACGGGAGTTTCGCCGAGGTGCACTGGGTGGCGCCGGCCGAGGCGGTATGGGCCTGTCGGCAGCTCGCGGCCTCGCACTACGCCACCGGCGGATGGAGCGTGGGAGCGGTCGCCCTGGTCGCCGGCTGGCTGGCCCGCACCCTGCCCGCGGACACGAGGATCGCGGCGGTCTTCCCCGACGGCCCGCAGCGTTACCTCGGCACCGTCTACGACGACGACTACTGCGCCGCCCACGGACTCCTGGAGACCCCGCCGGCCGCCGAACCGGAGGTGATCGGCCGGCTGAACGAGAAGGAGGTCACCCACTGGACGCGGTGCACCACCGTGACCGACCCCCTCACCCTCACCGCCGGCGAACCGCGGGAGACGGAACCGGCGGCCCCGCGGGCCACCGCGGACCGGCCGGAGGCCCCCGGCGCCGGCACCGAGGCCCACGGCGGGTCCGGAACAGGGGAGGAGAGCCGGTGAAGGCGGTCGTCACGCAGCTGCGGTCGTACGAGCGCAGCGTCCAGCTGCTGATGGTGAACCAGTTCACCATCAACCTCGGCTTCTACATGCTGATGCCGTACCTGGCCGCGCATCTCTCGGGCACGCTCGGGCTGGCCGGATGGATCGTCGGACTTGTCCTCGGCGTACGGAACTTCAGCCAGCAGGGCCTGTTCCTGGTCGGCGGGACGCTGGCCGACCGGCTCGGCTACAAACCGCTGATCGTCGCCGGGTGCGTGCTGCGCACGGTGGGTTTCGCGATGCTGGGGCTGGTCGACTCGCTCCCGGCCCTGCTGGCCGCTTCAGCGGCCACCGGGCTCGCCGGGGCGCTGTTCAACCCCGCGGTCAGGGCCTACCTCGCCGCCGACGCGGGGGAACGCCGTGTGGAGGCGTTCGCGTTGTTCAACGTCTTCTACCAGGCCGGGATTCTGCTCGGCCCGCTGGTGGGGATGGTGCTGACCGGGTTCGACTTCCGCGTCACCTGCCTGGTCTCGGCAGGGATCTTCGCTGTGCTGAGCATCGTGCAGATCCGCAGCCTGCCCGCCCGCCGGGCCGGCGACTCCGGCGGCACGGAGACGGAGAACGCGGGAAAGCGGCGGGAGAGCGTGCTGTCCCAGTGGCGCGGCGTGGTCCGCAACCGGCCGTTCCTGCTGTTCTCCGCTGCCATGATCGGCTTCTACGTCCTGCAGTTCCAGGTCTACCTCGCGCTGCCGATGGAGGTCCGGCGCCTCGGCGGCGACGGGAACTCCGGCACGGCGGCGGTGGCGCTGCTCTTCGCCGTCTCCGGGCTGAGCACGATCCTCTTCCAGACGAGGGTGACCGCTTGGTGCAAGGCCCGTATGGAGCCGGGTCGTGCTCTCACCTGGGGACTGCTCGTCATGGGCGCCGCCTTCACGCCGCTGCTGGCTGCCACGGCCGTTCCCGTACCGGAGGACGGTGCGGCGCTGTGGCTGCTGGCCGCCGTGCCGCCGACGCTGGCCGCGCTGGTGCTGGCCATCGGCACGATGATCGCTTACCCGTTCGAGATGGACACCATCGTCCGGCTCTCCGGTGACCGTCTCGTCGCCACGCACTACGGGTTGTACAACACCATCTGCGGTATCGGGATCACCCTGGGCAATCTGCTCACCGGTGCCGCCTTGGACGCGGCCCGCGCGGCGGAAGTGTCCGCACTGCCGTGGATGGCGCTGCTCGCGCTGGGACTGGCCTGCTCCGGTGCCCTCTACGGGCTGCACCGCAGTGGCCGCCTGGCACGGCCCGCGCCGCAGGCGGAACCCCGGCCCGCGACGGCCTGATCCGCCGTCCGTGCACCTGGGGGCGGGCGGCCGCGCCGCCCGCCCCTTCGCCCTCGCTCGGCGGCCGGGATGACGGTGAGTACGACGAGCGCGGTGCCGTATCCGCCGGTCAGATCGTGGCCCAGGGAGATGGCGAGCGGTCCGAAGGCGTTGGCGGCGATGGTGAGGGTGTGGGCGCTGCCGCGGCGTTTGTCGAGCCAGTAGGCGACGGTGGTCGTGGCCACGAGGGAGAGGGCGCCCTGGCCGGTCATGCGGACGCCGACGAACCCGGCGGTCAGCCCGGTGAGGCCGGTGACGAAGGACAGGCCGAGGAGCACCGCCCCGAAGACGGCGCCGACGGCGGCGATCACCCGCCGGGGGGCCGTACCGGTCGATCGCGCGGCCCACCAGCGGCATCGCGCAGGCGCCGATGAGCGTACCGGTGAGGTAGGCCGTGGGCACCTCGGTGCGGCCGATGCCGAGGCCGGTGATGAGCGGGTCGATGAAGACGGAGATGCCGGCGGTCTGGCCGGGGGCCGTCATCGCCATGGCGAGCGCCGAGTAGGCGACGATGCGCCAGCCGTGGAAGGGCTTGCCGGTCGTGGTGGGGGGCGTGCGCGGGGGCGTCCGGACGGGCTTGTTCCGCGGGCCGGTTCAGGGGCCGTCCTCGCAGAGCCGTGCCTCCGGCGGCCGGGGAGGGCCGAGAGGGTGTCCGCAGCCCATCGTCCCGTACCCGTGGTGGCCACGGGCCCGGCCGGGGCCGTCAGTCGCGGCCTGTCCCGGTCCGCCGCGGTGGTCAGGAGGGCCCGTTCCGGCCCGCCGGGGCGCGGCGGGCCGGGACGGCGGCGTCAGTGCCCGGCGGTGAGCTGGCCGGCGAGCTTGGTGTGCATCTCGGCGCTGGGCTTGTTCAGGCCGACGATGGTGACCTTCTTGCCGCGCTGGGCGTACTTGGTCTCGATGGCGTCCAGGGCGGCGACGGAGGAGGCGTCCCAGATGTGGGCGTCGGTGAGGTCGATGACGACGTCGTCCGGGTCGTCCTTGTAGTCGAACTGGTAGACGAGGTCGTTGGAGGAGGCGAAGAACAGCTCGCCGGTGACCGCGTAGACCACCTGGTTGCCGTCCGGGTCGACCACGCCGGAGACCTCGGCGAGGTGGGCGACGCGCTTGGCGAAGATCACCATCGCGGTGACGCAGCCGACGATCACGCCGATGGCGAGATTGTGGGTGGCGACGACCACGGCGACGGTCACCACCATCACCCCCGTCTCGCCCAGCGGCATCCGCCGCAGCGTCCCGGGCTGGACGGAGTGCCAGTCGAAGGTGGCGGCCGAGACGAGGATCATCACGGCGACCAGGGCGGCCATCGGGATGTCGGAGACGACGGGCCCGAAGACCACGACCAGGATCAGCAGGAACATGCCGGCCAGGAAGGTGGAGAGCCGGGTGCGGGCCCCGGAGGTCTTCACGTTGATCATCGTCTGGCCGATCATGGCGCAGCCGCCCATGCCGCCGAAGAAGCCGGTGACGACGTTGGCGATGCCCTGGCCGATGGATTCCCGCGTCTTGTTGGAGTGGGTGTCGGTGATGTCGTCGACCAGCTTGGCGGTCATGAGCGACTCCATCAGGCCGACCAGCGCGAAGGCGAGGGAGTACGGGGCGATGACGGTGAGCGTCTCCAGCGTCAGCGGCACCTCGGGCAGACCCGGTACCGGCAGCGAGGAGGGCAGCTCGCCCTTGTCACCGACCGTGGGGACGGCCAGGCCGGCGCCGATGGTGATCAGGGTGAGGATGACGATGGAGACCAGCGGGGCCGGGACGGCCTTCGTCAGCCGCGGGAAGAGCACCATCAGCACGAGGCCCCCGGTGACCAGCGGATAGACGGCCCAGGGCACGTTCCGCAGCTCGGGGACCTGGGCCAGGAAGATCAGGATCGCGAGGGCGTTGACGAAGCCCACCATCACCGAGCGCGGGACGAAACGCATCAGCTTGGCCACGCCCACCGCGCCGAGGGCGATCTGCATGAGGCCGCCGAGGATCACCGCGGCGATCAGGTGCCCCAGGCCGTACTCGTGGTTGAGCGGTGCGATAACCAGCGCGATGGCACCGGTCGCCGCCGAGATCATGGCCTTCCGGCCGCCCACGACGGAGATCACCACGGCCATGGTGAAGGAGGCGAACAGGCCGATGGCGGGGTCGACTCCGGCGATGATCGAGAAGGAGATGGCCTCCGGGATCAGGGCCAGGGCGACCACGAGGCCGGCCAGCACCTCGGTGCGGAACACCTTGGGGGAGGCGAGCCAGTCGGGCCGGGACAGGCGCAGCTTGGGTACTGCGGACAGCGAGAAGGACATGCAACCGTTTCTGTTCGGGCGCAGACGTCCAACCGCTGGATGCCCACGCGTGCTCTCCTCCGCACCCGGTGCGGAATCCCGGCGGCCCGGCCTCGACGGGGGCCCTG
Organism: Streptomyces sp. MNU89; assembly: GCF_020982505.1. Taxonomy (NCBI): domain Bacteria; kingdom Bacillati; phylum Actinomycetota; class Actinomycetes; order Kitasatosporales; family Streptomycetaceae; genus Streptomyces; species Streptomyces sp. MNU89. The sequence goes on from NZ_JAJKLL010000001.1 coordinate 3,760,695, forward strand.
CCGGTAGGGGGTGGCGGCCGTCGTGGCCGCCGGTCGGGCATCATTGCCCGGAAGTCTGCGGATGCCGGCGGGGCCCGGTCGGGGCCGCAGTCCGGCGGCGGGGCCCGGGCCGCAGCTGTACAGCGCGGGCGTCCACGTCAAAACCCTACCCTGACGTGAGGGCAGGGTGCGAATCGGAACTGTGAAATGCAGGCAAACAAGCGCTCGGATCATGTGATTCCAGACACGTAGGCTGGATTGATGCGAACGTTCGAAGCGGTGGAACGGCAGAGGGAGCAGGCGCGGCGATGACGGAGCGGCAGATGCAGATCGGCGAGGTGGCCGAGCGGACCGGGTTGTCACTCCGCACGATCCGCCACTACGAGGACGTCGGTCTGGTCAGCCCCTCCGCCCGCAGCAAGGGCGGCTTCCGCCTCTACACCGACGCCGACGTCGAACGCCTCATGGTCGTCCGCCGGATGAAGCCGCTGGACTTCTCCCTGGAGGAGATGCGGGACCTGCTGGAGATCACCGACCGCCTGTCGGGCGCCGGTGATCCGCCGACGGGCGGAGAAAGGGAACGGTTGCGCGAGCGGCTGGACGCGTACCGCAAAGTGGCCGACGCCCGCTGCGAGACCCTGCGGGCCCAGCTGATGGCCGCCGAGGACTTCGCCGCCACGCTGCGTCGGCGGCTTGACGCGGACGGCTGACGGCACGGCGCGCAGGCGCCCGCCTCAGTAGCACCACCAGGTGCCGTCGGCCGCCTTCGGTCCCGGCCTTGCGCAAGGCCGGGCCGAGGGGGCCCGGTTTCCGTTCCGCCGCTGCCGGCGGGGGTCTACTGGTGGGCGGCCAGCAGGGGTTCCAGCCGGGCGTCGGGGAACGCGCGGCGGAAGGAGTTGGCCTGCCAGCGGTCCTGGAAGAGGGCCAGGTGCGCCGTGTCGCGGATCCTGGTCAGCGCCTCGCCGCGGACCAGCCGGGAGCCGTTGAGCGCTTCGGCCCCTTCGGCGTCGGTGGCCCTGGCCACGTGGTACGGGAGCGGCTCCAGCCGTACCGGGGCGAAGAACTCACCCGCCATGCGGGCGGAGACCACGTCGAACTGCATGGGCCCCACGGCCGCCAGGACGGGTGCCTGGTCGCCGCGCAGCTCGGACACCAGGACCTGCACCACGCCCTCCTCGTCCAGCTGTGCGATGCCGCGCCGGAACTGCTTGGAGCGGCTGATGTCGGTGGGGCGGGCGACCGCGAAGTGCTCGGGCGCGAAGGTGGGCATGGCCGGGAACACCGCGGGCGGGCCGGCGTAAAGGGTGTCGCCGACGCGCAGTGCCGCGGCGTTGACCAGGCCGACGACATCGCCCGGGTAGGCGGTGTCGACCATGGAACGGTCCTGGCCGAAGACGCTGTGCGCGTACTTGGTCGCGAACGGCTTGCCGGAGGCGGCGCGGGTGACGGTCGCCCCGCGTTCGAACACCCCGGAGCAGACCCGCAGGAACGCGATCCGGTCCCGGTGCGCGGGGTCCATGTTGGCCTGCACCTTGAAGACCAGTCCCGAGAACGGGGCGTCGACGGGGCGGGTGCCGCCGCCCTCCAGCTCGCGGGGTCCGGGCGGCGGTGCGAAGTCGACGAGGGCGTCGAGCAGCAGCCGTACCCCGATGTTGGAGATCGCGGCGCCGAAGAAGACCGGGGTGGACTTCCCCGCCAGGAAGGACTCGCGGTCGAAGCCCGCCCCCTCCGCCTGCAGCAACTCCAGTTCCTCGACCGCCTGTTCCCAGTCCGTCCCTTCCGCGGAGGCGGCCTCGGCGGCGGAGACCGGTTCCTCCAGGGCCTCCTTGGACCCGCCGGGGGTGCGGGTGTAGCGCAGCATGCGCTCCGGTTCGCGGACGTCCACGAGCCCGCGCAGGTGGCCGGCGATGCCCACGGGCCAGGTGACGGGGGTGGGGCGGAGCCCGAACTCCCGCTCGATCTCGTCCAGCAGTTCCAGGGCCTCGCGGCCGGGCCGGTCCCACTTGTTGACGAAGGTGATGACAGGGATGCGACGGTGCCGGCAGACGTCGAACAGCTTGCGGGTCTGCTCCTCCAGGCCCTTGGCCGCGTCGATGAGCATCACCGCACAGTCCACCGCGGCCAGGACCCGGTAGGTGTCCTCGGAGAAGTCCGCGTGCCCGGGGGTGTCCAGCAGGTTCAGCACGCAGTCACGGTGGGCGAACTGCAGCACCGCGGAGGTCACGGAGATCCCGCGGGCCTTCTCCATCTCCATCCAGTCCGAGGCCACCCCGCGCCGGCCCGCCTTGCCGTGCACCGCCCCGGCCTCGGTGATCGCGTGCGCGTGCAGGGCCAGCGCCTCGGTCAGCGTCGACTTGCCCGCGTCCGGATGGCTGATCACGGCGAAGGTCCGCCGCCGGGCCGCCTCACCCGCCGCCCACTGCGCGGTCGCGTTCACCGGGCCGCCTTCCGGGACGCCGCCGAGGCCTCCAGCAGCCGCGAGAGATGCCCGTGCAGGGAACCGGCGAAGTCCTCGGCCGCCCTCAGCTCACCGCGCAAGTCCTCGCACCGCGCATCGGCCCTCTCCCAGTACTTCCGCAAGGTCGTCACCAGTTCCTCGTGTGCCTGTTCCTCGGTCGCGGGCAGCGGTCCGCCGGTGTCCGGCAACCGCTCCAGTACGTTCAGCAGCGTCCGCACATCCTCCAGGCAGAAGCCGAGCGGACGCATCCGCCGCACCAGCGCCAGCCGGCGCACCTCCGCCTCGGTGTAGAGACGGAAGCCGCCCAGGCTGCGCTCGCTGGGGGCCACCACCCCGACCTCCTCGTAGTGGCGGATGGTGCGCAGGGACAGACCCGTGCGCTCGGACACCTCGCCGATCCGCATCAGCCGATCTCCCACGGCCCACCACCTCGCATCGCCCGCCCGGCATGCTTGCCGGCCACAAATCTACCCTGACGTTAGGGTAGGTTGGTAATCGCTGAAACGAGGGCGGCCCCGCAGGCCGCCGTCGTCGTCGGGCGGCGCCGCTCCTTCCCCCGAGGGGGCGGCGCAGCTCATGGCCGCGTCCCTCCGGCGGCCCGGCCGAACGCCCCACGCCGGCACGGGAGTTGCCGTCCTCGCCGGCGTGGCGACCGCGCTTGCGCGGAGGGGCCGGGACGGAGACCGCCCGGGCCCGCCCGGCATGCCGCGGTGCCGGCCTCCCCGTCCGCCGCGGCGGACGCACACCCCGGCCTTACCCGATCGGGCGGTGCCCGGTCGCCCGAGCGGTGGGGGCGGGGAGCCGCCTGCCGGACTCTCCGGTAGCGTCAGGATAATGAGTCATCCCCATCCCGAATTGAAAGCCGCTCCTCCGCTGCCCGACGGCGGGTTGAGGGTGGTCGCTCTGGGCGGCCTGGGCGAGATCGGCCGCAACATGACGGTCTTCGAGCACGCCGGCAAGCTGCTCGTCGTCGACTGCGGTGTGCTCTTCCCCGAGGAGCACCAGCCCGGGGTGGACGTGATCCTCCCCGACTTCACCTCGATCCGGGACCGGCTGGACGACATCGTGGCCGTGGTGCTCACCCACGGCCACGAGGACCACATCGGCGGTGTGCCGTACCTGCTCCGCGAACGGGCGGACATCCCCGTGGTGGGCTCCAAGCTGACGCTGGCGTTCCTGGAGGCCAAGCTCAAGGAGCACGGCATCCGGCCCCGCACGGTGCGGGTCCGCGAGGGGGACCGCCGGGGCTTCGGCCCGTTCGACTGCGAGTTCGTGGCGGTCAACCACTCGATCCCGGACGGCCTGGCCGTGGCGATCCGCACCGGCGCGGGTCTGGTGCTGCACACCGGCGACTTCAAGATGGACCAGTTCCCGCTGGACGACCGCATCACCGACCTGCGGGCCTTCGCGCGGCTGGGTGAGGAAGGCGTCGACCTGTTCCTCACCGACTCCACCAACGCCGAGGTGCCCGGCTTCACCACCTCCGAGAAGGAGCTGAACCCCGCGATCGAGCAGGTGCTGCGCACCGCGCCGCGGCGGGTCATCGTCTCCAGCTTCGCCAGCCATGTGCACCGCATCCAGCAGGTGCTGGACGCGGCGCACCAGCACGGCCGCAAGGTCGCGTTCGTGGGCCGGTCGATGGTCCGCAACATGGGCATCGCCCGGGACCTGGGCTATCTGAAGGTCCCGCAGGGGCTGGTGGTGCCGGTGAAGGAGCTGGAGAAGCTGCCGCCGAGCAAGATCGCGCTGGTGTGCACCGGTTCGCAGGGCGAGCCGATGGCCGCGCTGTCGCGGATGGCCAACCGCGACCACATGATCCGTATCGGCGAGGGCGACACCGTGCTGCTCGCCAGCTCCCTCATTCCGGGCAACGAGAACGCCATCTACCGGGTGATCAACGGGCTGACCCGGTGGGGCGCCAACGTCGTCCACAAGGGCAACGCGAAGGTGCACGTCTCGGGGCACGCCAGCGCCGGTGAACTGGTCTACTGCTACAACATCGTCAAGCCCCGGAACGTCATGCCCGTGCACGGGGAGTGGCGCCATCTGCGGGCCAACGCCGATCTGGCCGTCCGCACCGGGGTCGACCCCGACCGTGTGGTCATCGCCGAGGACGGCGTGGTCGTCGACCTGGTGGACGGGCGGGCCTCCATCACCGGCAAGGTGCCCGCCGGGAACATCTACGTGGACGGCATGGAGGTCGGCGGAGCCACCGAGGCCTCTCTCAAGGACCGGGTCACGCTCGCCGAGGAGGGCGTCGTCACCGTCGTGGCCATCGTCGACGCCGACACCGGAGCCCTGGCGGAGACCCCCGATTTCCTCGCCCGTGGTTTCGTCCACGACGACACCACGTTCGAGCCGGTCGTCCCCGTCATCGAGAAGACGCTGGCGAAGGCGGCGGAGGAAGGGGTCGGAGAGGCCCACCAGCTCGAACAGCTCATCGCCCGCGCCGTGGCCTCCTGGGCGTTCCGCACGTACCGCCGCAAGCCCCTCATCATTCCCGTCGTCATCGACGCCTGACGAGGGGCCGCCGGCCGGCCCGGCCGGGCTCGTCGGGTCCCGCGGCCGGCCGGTGCCCCCCGGCCGGTCCCCGGGCCGTGCGTCCGGGTTCCGGGGCGGGGCGGGCTTGCGGCCTCGGCCCGGCCTCCCGTTTGGGGGGATTCACCCTTGCGGGGTGGGGGTATTTGGTCCCGGGTCACGGCCCCCACCGGCTCATGCGGGCGGCCGGGAGAAGAGGCAGTCTGGAGGGTGAGGGCGGTGGACGGCCTGGGCGACCGGCCCGTGTTCGCAGCCCGGGATCCGAAGGGCGTGAGAGATCATGATGTTCTGGTACGACCACGATGTCAGCGGCTGGGGCTGGTTCGCGATGTCCGCCGGGATGATCCTTTTCTGGGTGCTGATCATCACCGGTGCGGTGATGCTCTTCCGTGCGCTGGGCAGCCGGTCGGAGCAGCCGCAGCGGTCCGTTCCCCCGTCGCCGGAGCAGGTCCTCGCCGAACGGTTCGCACGGGGCGAGATCGACGACGAGGAGTACCGGCGGCGTCTGGACACGCTCCACTCCGCCGGGCCGCCCCGGAGCTGAACGGCCAGCGGCCCGCGGCGGGCCTGTGCGCCCGCCGCGGGCCGCCGTGATGCCGACGCTCGCGGCTACGCGGCCGTGGCGACCGCCACCGAGGTCTCGGCGCCGGCCGTCGCGCAGTCCGGGCAGAGGAGCCGGCGCTCGGTGCCGTACAGCGCCGGGCCGGTGACCGGGCCGCGGCGGACGTGCTGGAGTCCGGTCCGGGTGTGCTCCCGGCAGACTCCGGTGCCGCAGGTGTGGCAGAGGCCGGTGGCCGGGGCGGTGTCCCCGTGCAGGGTGCAGGTGAGGCAGTTCATGACAGCTTTCCCTCCGGGCCGGCGGCCGGGAGGGGGGAAGCGAACCGGTTGCGCCAGGCCAGTGACACGTAGACGAGCCCGATGAGGACGGGGACCTCGATCAGGGGGCCGACGACGCCGGAGAGCGCCTGGCCGGAGGTGACGCCGAAGGTCGCGATGGCGACAGCGATGGCGAGTTCGAAGTTGTTCCCGGCGGCCGTGAAGGCCAGGGTCGCGGAGCGGGCGTAGGGCAGGCCGATGGCCTTGCCGAGGGCGAAGCTGCCGAACCACATCACCGCGAAGTAGACGAGCAGGGGGAGGGCGATGCGGGCGACGTCCAGCGGCTGGGAGGTGATCGTCTTCCCCTGCAGGGCGAAGAGGACCACGATGGTGAAGAGCAGGCCGTAGAGGGCCCAGGGGCCGATCTTCGGGAGCACCTTCGCCTCGTAGGACTCGCGGCCCATCCGCTGTTCGCCGATGCGGCGGGTGAGGAAGCCGGCGATGAGCGGGATGCCCAGGAAGATGACGACGTTGAGGGCGATCTCCCACATGGAGATGTCGAGGCGGCTGCCGTCGCCGAGGCCGAGCCAGCCGGGAAGCAGGTCGAGGTAGAACCAGCCGAGCAGGCCGAAGGCCAGGACCTGGAAGACCGAGTTGAGGGCGACGAGGACGGCGCCGGCCTCGCGGTCGCCGCAGGCCAGGTCGTTCCAGATGATGACCATGGCGATGCAGCGGGCCAGGCCGACGATGATCAGCCCGGTGCGGTACTCGGGCAGGTCGGGCAGGAAGATCCAGGCGAGGGCGAACATCACGGCCGGGCCGACGACCCAGTTGATCACCAGTGAGGAGATCATCAGCCGCTTGTCGCCGGTGACGGCGTCCAGCTTGTCGTAGCGGACCTTGGCCAGGACCGGGTACATCATGACCAGGAGGCCGAGCGCGATCGGCAGCGAGATGCCGCCGATCTCCACCGCGGCCAGGGCGTCGTTCATTCCGGGGACCAGCCGGCCCAGTCCGAGCCCCACGGCCATGGCGATCAGGATCCACACCGCGAGGAAGCGGTCGAGGGTGGAGAGCTTCGCGACGACGGAGGAGCCGGGGTCCTCCGCGGTCGTCGCGGGAGGCGGGTCGGTGCGGGTCACGGGCAGGACCTCTTCGTGTCGGTGGCCTGGGTGGCGCGGGCGGAGCGGGCCAGCTCGGCGAACGAGCCGGCCAGGGCTTCGATGACGTCGGGCCGCAGCTTGTAGTACGTGTAGCGGCCGCAGGGCTCGGTCTCGACGACCCCGGCCTCGCGGAGCACGCGGAGGTGGTTGGAGAGGTTCGTCTGGCGGGCGCCGGTCTCCTGGACCAGATGCGTGGTGCACAGCGTCTCGCTCGCGAGCAGCGTCACGATTCTCAGCCTGAGCGGGTCCGCGAGTACCCGGATCAGTTCAGTGTCGACTGACGTCATCATGGGCTGATACTCTCACATCAGCGGCGGATGATGCCAGTTGCCTCGGGCCCTCTTCGCCGCGCCTGTGTGCTCCCGCACGGTCCGCCCCTACGCAAGAGAGAACCCGTGATGACCGAGAAGCCCTCCGTGCTCTTCGTCTGCGTCCACAACGCCGGCCGCTCCCAGATGGCCGCGGCCTGGCTGACCCACCTCGCGGGCGACCGCGTCGAGGTCCGCTCCGCCGGTTCGGCCCCCGCCGGCCAGGTCAACCCCGCCGCCGTCGAAGCCATGCGCGAGGTGGGCGTCGACATGTCCGCGGAGGTGCCCAAGGTGCTGACCGTGGACGCCGTGCGGGCCTCCGATGTCGTGATCACCATGGGCTGCGGCGACACCTGCCCCGTCTTCCCCGGCAAGCGCTACCTGGACTGGAAGCTGGACGACCCGGCCGGGCAGGGCGTCGACGCCGTACGGCCCATCCGCGACGAGATCAGGACCCGGATCGAGGGCCTGATCGCCGAGATCGCCCCGGAACCGGCGGCCTGAGCGCCCTCGGCGGCCCGAGCGGACCGCACGCCGCGGCCCGCCGAACCCCCCGGCATCGGCATCCCTTCGGGCCGGCACCCGTGCGGGTGCCGGCCCGAGGCGGGTCCGTGGGTCCGTGGAGCCGGTCGGGCCCCGGGGGCCGGGTCCGCCCGTCCGTGCGCCGTCGCGGCGCGGCGGGTGCCGTGGGCGGCCGGTGTCAGCCGCAGCAGGAGCCGCCGGCGGTGGTCTCCGGAGTGCTCCGGACGCTCGGGACCGCGGGAGCGTCCGCGGGCTTGACCGCCCGGACGATGGCGGACTGCATGCCCTCGGCGACCTCGTGCGCCGGCGTGATCCCGATCTCGCCGAACCCGGCCGCCTCCAGGCCCGCGCGGTACTCGGCGTAGGACAGCGCCCCGGCGATGCAGCCCACGTAGTTGCCGCGCTCCGCGCGCTGTGCGGGGGTGAGGTGGTCCTCGGCCACCACGTCCGAGATGCCGATGCGGCCACCGGGCCTCAGGACGCGGAACATCTCGGCGAAGACGGCGGCCTTGTCCACGGACAGGTTGATCACGCAGTTGGAGATCACGACGTCGATGGTGCCGGCGGGCAGCGGGACGGACTCGATGGTGCCCTTGAGGAACTCGGCGTTGCGGGCACCGGCCTTCTCCGCGTTGGCCAGCGCGAGGGCCAGCATCTCCTCGGTCATGTCCAGGCCGTAGGCCTTGCCCTCCGGTCCGACCCGGCGGGCGGAGAGCAGGACGTCGATGCCGCCGCCGGAGCCGAGGTCGAGCACCCGTTCGCCCGCGCGCAGTTCGGCGACCGCGAGCGGGTTGCCGCAGCCGAGGGAGGCCGCCACGGCGTCCTCGGGGAGTGCCGAGAGGTCCTCGTCGCCGTAGGGGCGGGCGCCGAAGCTCTCGTCGGTCTCCGGGGACCCGGATCCGCAGCGCGCCGTCCCGCCCCGGGTCACCTGGAGTGCGGCGGCGGCGTATCCGGCGCGGACGGTCTCGCGCAGTTCGGACTGGTCGTTCATGAGGGCACTCCCCTGGAATCGATCCTGCATTGACGGTTGTGGAATCAAGAGTGGTGCTTGAATCGAAGAACGTCAACATAGAAGTGCATCGAATCAGAATCCGCCGCCCGCCCGGCTTGTCCCCGCGGTGCCCGCCGGGCCGGCCCGCGGTGCCCCCGAGGACGACTTTCGTTGCGCGCGACCGCGACGAAAGACGGTGCCGCCGGGACACCGGGCTGCCTAGCGTGGGCCCGTGGATGTACGGGAGAGGGTGCGGGACGTCCGGGGGCGGCTGTTCGCACGGGCCGACTGGCCGGGGCGGCGCATCGCGGGGGAACTGGTGCTGGCCGCGCTGCTGGCGCTGTCCGGGGCCGGATTGGAGGCGCTGGGGGACGGCGGTGGGCTCCGCGTGGCCGCCACCGCACTGGCGGTGGCGGTGCTGTCGCTGCTGCGGCGGGCCCTGCCGGCGACGGTGCTGGTGGTCACCGGGGCCGGGTCCGGGATGCTGGACGGGTTCGCGCTGCTGCTGATGGCCGCGGGCTGGTCCGGGGGCGGCGGATTGCCGGGGCGGGCCGGGCCCTGGGGGCGTTCGCCGCGGCGTTCGTCCTCAACACGGGTCTGGGGGCGCTGAGGGAGTACCCGGGGTTCGGGGCGGAGCTGCCGGCCCTGCTCGTCTTCTCCGCCGCCTTCTTCCTGGCGACGACGGTGGTGCCCGGTCTCGCCAGCCGCCACTGGTCGCAGCGCCGCACCCTGCTGCACACTCTGCGCGAGCACAACGCCCACCTGCTGCGCGAGCGCGCCATGGTCGTACGGCAGGCGCGGCTGCGGGAGCGGCAGCGCATTGCTCAGGACATGCACGACAGCCTCGGCCACCAGCTCGCGCTGATCGCCGTCCACACCGGGGCGCTGGAGGTGGACCGCGAACTGACGGGGCGGCAGCGCGAGGCGGTGGGCGTGCTGCGCGAGGCGTCGGTGGCGGCGATGCACGAACTGCGGGAGGCCGTGGGCATTCTGCGGGACGGCACGGAGGGCCCGGAACCGGCCGGGGAAGCGCGGCCGGCGGCCCGGGGCGTGGCGGGCGTCGAGGGGCTCGTCGAGGCGTCGCGGAGCGCCGGGACACCGGTCGAACTGGTGCGCTCCGGTGAGCCGCGGGACCTGCCGCCGGCCGCCGGGCACGCGGCGTACCGGATCGCGCAGGAGGGGCTGACGAACGCGCACAAGCACGCGCCGGGCGCGCCGATCACCGTGCAACTGCGGTATGAGCCGGACTCGCTCGTGGTCGAGGTCGCCAATGGCCCGGCCGCGGTACCGGCGGCCCGGTCCGTCTCCGTTCCCGCGGCCGTCGGCGCCGCGGTGGGCGGGCGCGGCGGCCGCGGTGACGGTGCGGCGGCCGGCGCGGCCGTCCGGGCGGCGGTCCCGGTCGGCAGTGAGGTGAGCGGCGGGCAGGGGCTCCCGGGGCTGCGCGAACGGGCCCGGCTGGTCGGCGGCATGGTGCACGCCGGCCCGGTGGACGGCGGCGGCTTCCGGCTGGCGGGCGTGCTGCCGTACGGGCCGGAGCAGGGAGCGGCGCGGAAACACCCCGGGAGCGCCGGGGAGGGCCGCTCCGGTGCGGCGGGCGTGTACGGCACCGAGGGCGCTGCGGAGCTCCACGGGCCGGGCGGGGCGGCCGGGTTGGGCATCCTCCCCGTACCGGGCGCCGTGAGCGGGGATCCCCCGGACCCCTGGGCGTACCGGCCGCAGGGCGGGTCCGGCGCGGTCCGCGGCAGCAGGTCCGGGGGCGTGGCCACCGGCTGCGGGATCGCCGTTCTGGTGCTGCTGGTGGTGGTGGCGCTCCTCGGCTGGGGGTCCGTCACGTTGTTCCGGTCGATGGAGGCGTCGATGATCACGCCCAAGGCCTATCAGTCGGTGCGGGTCGGGGATTCCGAGGCCGAGGTGCGGAAGAAGCTGCCGGAGGGGCGTTCGTGGATGACGGACGGACTGGAGGAGCAGGGGCCACCCCGGCCGGAGGGCTCCCGCTGCCTGGCGCTGCTGTCCACCGAGACCTCGGCGGACTGGCATGTCGATCCGGCGTTCCGCTTCTGCTTCCGGGACGGAAAACTGGTGCAGAAGCGGTCCTACGACGCCCGGTTGTAGCCGGTCCGTCCGCGCGGGCCGCTCCGCCCGGTCTCCCGTGGTCCGCTCCGCCCGGCTCGGGGGAAGCGTTCCCCGCACGTCACCGGGTGCGGAGCCCCGGGGGCTCCGCCGGAGGAAACGGCCGTCGGACAGGAGAGCTGTGATCAAGGTCCTCGTCGTGGACGACGAGCCGCTCATCAGGGCGGGCATCAGAATGATCCTCACCTCGGACCAGGACATCGACGTCGTGGCGGAGGCGGGCAACGGCCGGGAAGCGGTCGAACTGGCCCGCGCGCACGGCGTCGACGTCGTGCTGCTGGACCTCCAGATGCCGGTGATGGACGGGCTGTCGGCCCTCCCGGAGCTGCGGCGGGCCGCCCCGGACGCGCGGGTGCTCGTACTCACCACCTTCGGCGAGCGGGAGAACGTCCTGCGGACGCTGGGGACGGGCGGGGCCGGGTTCCTGCTGAAGGACTCGGCTCCCGGGGAGCTGATCCGGGCGGTACGCGCGGCGGCCGCGGGGGACGCCTATCTGTCGCCGGCGGCGACGCGGCATGTCGTCGACTCGCTGGCGTCGGGGGGAGCGGGCCGCGCGTCGGCACGGGCGGAGGAGGCGCGCCGCCGCCTGGAGACGCTGACCGCGCGGGAGCGCGAGGTGCTGGCCCTGCTGGGCGAGGGGCTCTCGAACGCGGACGCGGGCGCGCGGATTCACATGAGCGAGGCGACGGTGAAGACCTACGTCAGCCGCATCCTGGCGAAGCTGGACTGCGAGAACCGGGTCCAGGCGGCGCTGCTCGCACGGGACGCGGGGCTGGGGGCGTAGAGCGCGGGGCGGGGCCGGGGAGGAAGGGGTGGGGACGCGGGCGGCGCCGGGAGCGGCCGGGACGGCGGTGCAGCCGGGGCCGCGCATCCGGGGATGAAGGACCTTGCGCAGGTCGGACCGGGGCCGGGAGCCCTGTGGAGGAGTTGTCCACAGGGGAGTGCCCGGTGCCGGTGGCCGGGGTACGGTCGTGGGCAGTCGAGGGCGGGCCGCCGTATCGGACGGCGGCGCGGCGGCGGGGAGGCGACAGGACATGGCGGAGACGGGTGCCGGCGGACCGGTGGAGACGCGGGCGGCGGGGGCCGGGCCGGGCGGGGCCGGGGCGTCCCGTCCGGCGGCCGGACCGGGACGAGGCGTTGCCGGGCCGGGACGGGCCGTTGCCGGGCCGGGGCCCGGCGGCGCGGGCGGGCGCGACCGCACCACCGGATCCCGGCGGTGCCGGGCTTCGCCCCCCGGCCGGCGGATTCCGCGGTCTCCCCCAAGCGGCTGGGCAAGGAGCTGCGGCAGCGGGTACCACGGTCCGCGCACGGCGGGCTGAGCACGGCACCGGACCGGCCGGGCGCGGTCCGCGCGGTCGAGGAGTCCAACACCGGCCGGCTGCCGGAGCTGACCCCGATCCGGGTCGGCCGGATGGCCGCGAGTCCCTTCGCCTTTCTGCGCGGCTCCGCCGGGCTGATGGCGTACGACCTGGTGGGCACGGCGGTCAGCGGGATCGGCGCCCAGCTCTGCGGGGACGCGCACGCGGCCAACTTCGGGCTGTACGGCGACGCCCGGGGCGGACTGGTCATCGACATCAACGACTTCGACGAGACGGCCTACGGCCCCTGGGAGTGGGATCTCAAGCGGCTCGCCGCCTCGCTGGTGCTGGCGGGCCGGCAGAGCGGCGCCGCCGAGGACAGCTGCCGCGCCGCCGCCTACGACGCCGCCGGCGCCTACCGGCGGACCATGCGGCTGCTGGCGAAGCTCCCGGTGCTGGACGCCTGGAACGCCATCGCCGACGAGGAGCTCGTCTCGCACACCGACGCCCATGATCTGCTGGGCACGCTGGGGCGCGTCGCGGAGAAGGCGCGGCGCAACACGAGCGCGCGGTTCGCCGCCAAGTCCACGGAGCGGCTGCCCGACGGCTCCCGGCGCTTCACGGACGCGCCACCGGTGCTGCGCCGGGTGGAGGACGAGGAGGCCGCCGCCGTGGCGGGCTCGCTGGGCGAGTACCTGGGGACGCTCCCGGAGGACCGGCTGCCGCTGCTCGCGCGGTTCTCGGTGCAGGACGTGGCGTTCCGGGTGGTGGGCACCGGCAGCGTGGGCCTGCGGTCCTATGTGGTGCTGCTGCTGGACCACCGCGGGGCGCCCCTCGTGCTCCAGGTGAAGGAGGCGCGGCCGTCGGTGCTCCTGCCGTATCTGGAGAAGACCCCGCTGGACCCGCGGCTGGGCCGCCCGGCTCCGGAGACCGGCCACGAGGGCCGGCGGATCGTGCTGGGACAGAAGCGGATGCAGGTGGTGAGCGATGTCCTGCTCGGCTGGTCCACCGTGCGGGACCGGCCGTTCCAGGTACGGCAGTTCCGCAACCGGAAGGGCAGCGTGGACCCGGCGGCGCTGACGGCGGCCGAGCTCGACGACTACGGCCGGATGACCGGCGCGCTGCTGGCGCGGGCGCACGCGCACAGTGCCGACCCCCGGCTGATAGCGGGCTACTGCGGTCGCAGTGAGGAACTGGACGAGGCGGTGGCGGCGTTCGCGGTGGCGTACGCGGACCGGACGGAGGCGGACCACACGGACCTCGTGGCGGCGGTCCGGAGCGGCCGGATCGCGGCGGAGACGGGGGTCTGAAGGGGGTCGGGCGGGCCGGGCGGCACGCCGGGCGGGGACGGCCGCGGAATGCGGGCGGCCGCGGGTCTGACGCGCGCCGGCGTAGCTCGTAGGCTGTACCGGTGACGAATCCGGAAGCCGAGCAGACCGAGCCCACGCCCGAGCAGCGCGAGGCCGAGCGGGCGGCCACCCAGCGTCTGGAGCGGGCGGTGCTCGCGGCGGAGCAGGCACTGATCGAGTTCGAGATCGCCGTGGAGACCTTCCGCATCGAGGTGGAGAACTTCTCCCGGCTGCACCACCAGCGGCTCGGTCCGATGTACTCCCGGCTGGACGAGCTGGACGCGCTGATCGCGGAGGCGGTCGCGGCGCGCACGGGCAAGCCGGAGGACGTGCGCCGGGCGGAGGAGCTGCGCGGCCTGGTGCAGCCGATGCCCGGGGTGGAGGAGCTGTTCCACGGCTGGATCGACTCGGAGGGCATCCCGCCGGAGGCCGCGGCCATGCTCAACGAGAAGCCGGTGCGTCCGCCCTCCCGGGTGCGGCCGAGCGAGGAGGCCCGGCGGATCTACCGCGAGCTGGTGCGCAGGGCCCACCCGGACCTCGCCCGGGACGACGCCGAACGGCGGCGCCGGGACGACTTCATCGTCCGGGTCAACGCCGCGTACTCCATCGGGGACGAGGACGCGCTGCGGAAGCTCACCGCGGAGTGGGAGTCCGGCCCGCCGCCCGCGGAGCGCACGCTGGACCGGAGCGAGGAGCTGTACGCGCGGCTGGAATGGCTCGCCCAGCGGAAGGAGATGCTGTCCGGCCTCGCCGCGGAGCTGGAGTCGAGCGCCATCGGGCAGATGCTGAAGATGGCCCCCGACGATCCGGACAAGCTGCTGGAGGAGATCGCCGAGCAGTTGCTGGCACAGGTCTCCGAGCGCGAGGCCGCGCTGGCGAAGCTGGCCGCCGAGTAGCGCGCCGGACGGTTCGGGGTGCTGGTGCTCGATAACGGCCCGGTGTTTCACCGGTCCGAGGGTTCGACGAAAGGCTGATCATGCACTTCGCCCAGGTGCCCGCGGTGGACGCCGCGGCCGTACCGCAGGACGGTTTCCTGCTGGACGTCCGTGAGGACGACGAGTGGGCCGCCGGGCACGCTGAGGGCGCGCTGCACATTCCGATGGGCCTGATCCCCGCGCGCATCGGGGAGGTGACCGAGGCGGCGGCGGAGACGGACCGGGTGTACGTGGTGTGCCGGGTCGGCGGCCGGTCGGCCCGGGTGACGCAGTACCTCCTAGCCCAGGGTGTGGACGCGGTGAACGTGGACGGCGGCATGCTGGAGTGGGAGGCGGCCGGACGGCCCCTGACCGGGGACGGTGACGGGCAGCCCCGCGTGATCTGAGGCGCCGCCCCGGGACCCGGGCGGGCCGCCGGGCACGGAGCCCGGCACAGGCCCGGTCGCGTCCCCCGGGCCCTCGGTACGGCCCCGGCGCTCGGATCGTCAGCCCTCGGCCCCTGCCCGGCCCTTGCCCCAGGCCCTCTGCCCCGGCGGCCGGTCAGCGGTCGAAGTCCAGGGCCACCCGTTCCGTCGCGGGGTGCGACTGGCAGGCCAGCACATAGCCGGCGTCGAGCTCGTCCGGTTCCAGGGCGAAGTTGCGGTCCATCCGCACCTCCCCCGAGACCAGCAGGGCCCGGCAGGTGCCGCAGACGCCGCCCTTGCAGGCGTAGGGGGCGTCCGAGCGGTTGCGCAGCACCGTCTCCAGCAGGGATTCGCCGTTCCGGACCGGCCAGTCGCCGGAGCGGCCGTCGAGGGTCACGGCCAGCGTGCTCTCCTCGGGGCCCGGCGCCGCCGGGGCCGAGGCGGCCGTTCCCTTCCCGGCGGTCACGGTGCCGTTCGTGCCGTCCACGCCGTCCGTGCCGTCCACATGGAAGATCTCCTGATGGACACGGTCGCGCCGGACACCGAGTCCGCGCAGCGCCCGGGAGGCGCCCTCGACCAGCCCGTACGGGCCGCAGAGGAACCATCCGTCGACACGGTCCACGGGCAGCAGCGCCGGGAGGAGGGCCGTCAGCCGCTCCGCGTCGAGCCGGCCGGAGACCGGACCGGTCTGCTGCTGCTCCCGGGAGAAGGTCTGCACGAGCTGGAACCGCCGCGGATGGCGGTCCTTGAGGTCCGCCAGTTCTTCCAGGAACATCGCCGAGGCCGTGGTCCGGTCGCTGCGGACGAGGCAGAAGCGGGCCTCCGGTTCCCGCGCGAGCAGGGTCGCGGCGATGGACAGTACGGGCGTGATGCCGCTGCCGCCGACCACGGCGGCGTACGTCCCGGGGCGCGGGTCGAGGACGAACCGGCCGGCCGGGGTCATCACCTCCAGGGTGTCCCCGGCGGAGAGTTCCTTGAGGGCGTAGGTGGAGAAGGCGCCGCCCTCCACCAGCCGGATGCCCACGCGCAGGGTGTCGGGGCCGTCCGGGCCGGTCACCGGAGCGCAGATCGAGTAGGTGCGGCGGATCTCCGCGCCGTCGAACCGCGTCCGCAGGGTCAGATGCTGCCCCGGGCGGTGGCGGAACGCCGGGCGGAGCCCGGGTGGCACGGCGAAGGTGACGGTGACCGAGTCGTCGGTCAGCCGGTCGACCGCGGCCACGCGCAGCGGATGGAACGCGCCGTGCCGGGCAGCCGCGGTCATCTACAACTCCTTGAAGTGA
Source organism: Streptomyces sp. MNU89 (assembly GCF_020982505.1). NCBI lineage: Bacteria > Bacillati > Actinomycetota > Actinomycetes > Kitasatosporales > Streptomycetaceae > Streptomyces > Streptomyces sp. MNU89. The sequence goes on from NZ_JAJKLL010000001.1 coordinate 3,776,866, forward strand.
TCGAAGGGTTCGCGGCAGGCGTCACAGCGGCGCAGCGCCTTGCACGCCGTCGAGGAGAAGCGGCTCAGGAGGGTCGTGTCGGTCGAGCCGCAGTTCGGGCAGCGCAGGGACAGCTCCACGGGCACCGGCCCGCCGGCCGCGGCGGGCCCGCTGGGGCGGGGCGGCGCGATGCCGGACTCCCGGAGCTTCCGGCGCCCCTCCGCGCTGATGGCGTCCGTGGTCCATGGCGGGGAGAGGACGGTGCGGACGGTGACCTCGGGTATCCCGTCCTCCCGGAGGACCCGCTCGATGTCGGCGGCCATCGTGCCGACCGCGGGGCAGCCGGTGTAGGTGGGGGTCAGTTCGACCTCGACCCGGCCGGGCCCCAGCAGCCGGAGCCCGCGGACGACGCCCAGCTCGGCCAGCGAGAGCATCGGCAGCTCCGGGTCGGGGACGGAGCCGGCCAGTTCGCGCAGCCGCTCCTCCAGCGCCGTGGCGGTCACCAGGACGCTCCGGGGTGGCTGCGGTGCAGATGCTGCATCTCGGCCAGCATCCGGCCGAAGGGCTCCGTGTGCAGGCCCTGCCGCCCGGCTCCGGCCGCCCAGGCGCTGTGCCGGGGGCCCTCCGGGAGGGGGAGCGCGGCCCGCCGGAACACGTCCGTGATCCGGGCGGACCACTCCGCCTCCAGCTCCGCCGCCGCGGCCGCGTCGAGACCGAGCCCCTCCACCGGCTGGAACAGCTCGCCGGTGAAGCGCCACAGCTCGGTCACACCGGCCGCCATGCGGCGGTGGCTCTCCTCCGTGCCGTCGCCGAGGCGGAGGGTCCACTGCTCGGCGTGGTCGCGGTGGTAGGCGACCTCCTTGACGGCCTTGGCCGCGATCGGGGCGAACGGCCCGCCGCCCTCGGCCAGCCGTCCGTACAGCAGCTCCTGGTACGCGGAGAAGTAGAGCTGGCGGGCGATGGTCCGGGCGAAGTCGCCGTTCGGCTGCTCCACGAGCTGGGTGTTGCGGAAGGCGCGCTCCTCGCGGAGGAAGGCCAGCTCGTCCTCGTCACCGGCGAGGGAGAGCAGCAGCCGGGCCTGGCCGAGCAGATCGAGGGCGATATTGGCGAGCGCGACCTCCTCCTCCAGGACGGGGGCGTGCCCGGCCCACTCCCCCAGCCGGTGGGAGAGGACGAGGGCGTCGTCGCCGAGGGCCAGGGCCGCCGCGGCGGGCGCCCCCGTGAGGAGCTGTCCGGCGGCCGGGTCCCCCGCCGCGGGTGCGCCCGGGGGCGCAGGGGCGTTCGGTGGCGTGCTCACAGATGCCGCACCCCCTCGGGGATCTCGTAGAACGTCGGGTGCCGGTACGGCTTGTCGGCGGAGGGCTCGAAGAAGGAGTCCTTCTCGTCCGGGGAGGAGGCGGTGACGGAGGCGGACGGCACCACCCAGATCGAGACGCCCTCGGCGCGCCGCGTGTAGAGATCGCGGGCGTTGCGCAGGGCCATCTCGGCGTCCGGGGCGTGCAGGCTGCCGGCGTGGGTGTGGGAGAGGCCGCGCCGGCTCCGTACGAAGACCTCCCACAGCGGCCAGTCGTCGTGGCTCATGCGTCCGCCTCTCCGTGTGCGGCGGCCCGCGGCCCGCCGGTGCTCTGCTCGCCGGTCCGCCGCTCGCCGGGCTCCCGCCCGTCCGCGCGGTGCCTGGCGGCGTACGCCGCCGCTGCCTCGCGCACCCAGGCGCCCTCCTCGTGCGCCCGGCGGCGCTGGGAGATCCGCTGGTCGTTGCAGGGGCCGTTGCCGCGCAGGACCTCGCGGAACTCCTGCCAGTCGATCGGACCGAAGTCGTAGTGCCCGCGCTGCTCGTTCCAGGCGAGCTCCGGGTCGGGCAGGGTCAGCCCGAGGGACTCCGCCTGCGGGACGCAGATGTCCACGAAGCGCTGCCGCAGCTCGTCGTTGGAGTGCCGCTTGATCTTCCAGGCCATGGAGCGGTCGCTGTGCGAGGACTCGGCGTCCGGGGGGCCGAACATCATCAGGGAGGGCCACCACCAGCGGTCGACGGCGTCCTGCGCCATCGCGTGCTGGGCCTCGGTGCCCCGGCTGAGGGCGAGCAGGAGTTCGTACCCCTGGCGCTGGTGGAAGGACTCCTCCTTGCAGATCCGCACCATCGCGCGGGCATAGGGCCCGTACGAACAGCGGCACAGCGGGACCTGGTTGGTGATCGCCGCGCCGTCCACCAGCCAGCCGATCGCGCCGACGTCGGCCCAGGTGAGGGTGGGGTAGTTGAAGATGGAGGAGTACCGCTGGCGGCCGCTGTGCAGCTTGTCGAGCAGCTCCGCGCGGCTCACGCCCAGCGTCTCGGCGGCGCTGTAGAGGTACAGGCCGTGGCCGGCCTCGTCCTGCACCTTGGCCATCAGGATCGCCTTGCGGCGCAGCGAGGGGGCGCGGGTGATCCAGTTGGCCTCCGGCTGCATGCCGATGATCTCGGAGTGGGCGTGCTGCGCCATCTGCCGGACCAGGGTGGCGCGGTAGTCGTCCGGCATCCAGTCGCGGGGCTCGATGCGCTCGTCCGCCGCCACCGTCGCCTCGAAGACCGCCCGCGCGGCCTCGGCGCCGGGTGTCTCCGGCGCCGTCCTCCCGGCGGGCGCCGCCGGGCCGGGCGCCGCCCCGGTCCGCGCCGCCGCTGTCGTCCCAGCCGCCGTCATGCCACCCCTCGTTCCCGTCCTCCGGCCCAAGCGGCCACCGACATCCGGCCCCAGTGGGCCACCGTCCTCCGGCCCGGGCGGGCCGCCAACCGACCGATCGTTCGGTTCAATGGTGCGGGGAGGGCTGTGGGGTGTCAAGGCTGTGGATAACCTGACGGGCCTGTGCCGGTCCGGAGCGCGCTGAGTACCGTTCTCCGGGACCGGGGGGAAGCCAGGGAGAGGCGCGATGGACGCACACGAACAGGGAGCGGCGGGGCACGCCGGGGTGGGGGCGCTGTCGTGGCCCGCGCGAATAGCCGTCGCGGTGGCCCTCGGGGGCGTCACGGTGACCGCCCTGGTCCATCTGGCCATGGTGTTCCTGCACGTCGCCCCCGGGAACACGGTCTCCGACCGGCACGGCGGAACGATCGACGGCTACGTCTACCCGGAGTTCGAGCAGAACTGGAAGCTGTTCGCCCCCAACCCGCTCCAGCAGAACATCGCCGTGCAGGCCCGGGCGGAGGTGATGGGGCCCGACGGCGGCGTCTCCGTCACCCGCTGGACCGACCTCACCGCCCGCGACGCGGAGGCCGTCCGCCACAACCCCGTCCCGAGCCACGTCCACCAGAACGAACTCCGCCGTGCCTGGGACTTCTTCACCGGCTCGCACGACGACGAGAACCGGCCGAACGGGCTGCGGGGCGCGCTCTCCGAGGAGTATCTGCGGCGCATCGTCCTCTCCCGGATCGGCCCGGAGACCGCCGGGACCGAGGTACTCCGCGTGCAGGTGCGCTCCGCCACCACTCCGGTGGCCCCGCCCGCCTGGGCCCCTGGCGAGGACGGGACGGCCGGGCGGGAGGACGGCGGTACGGTGCACCGCGAACTCCCGTGGTGGCCGGTCGGCCCCGGTGACGTACCGGGCAGCGCCCGCCCCGGGCAGGCAGCGGTGGTGAGCGGCACATGAGCGTCTCCCGTCTCGCCGGCGCCCTCGCGCGCGGCATCACCCGTGTCACGGGCGGTGCCCTCGGCCCGTACCAGTCCGCCGTGGTGCGGATCGGCTTCTCCTTCACCTGGCTGGTCTTCCTGCTCCGCGAGTGGCCGCACCGCCGGGAGCTGTACGGCCCGGACGGGCCGTGGAGCTGGGACATGGCCCGGCAGCTGACCGACGGCAACGGCGCCTTCACGGTGCTCATGTGGTCCGACGGGCGGCTGTGGTTCGAGACGGTGTACCTGCTGTCCGTGGCGGCGAGCGCGCTGCTGCTGCTCGGCTGGCGCACCCGCACGGTCTCCGTGCTGTTCATGGTGGGCGTGCTGTCGCTGCAGAACCGCAGTGTCTTCATGGGGGACGGCGGGGACAACGTCATCCACCTCATGGCGATCTACCTGGTGCTGACCCGCTGCGGCAGGGTCTGGTCGCTGGACGCCCGCCGTGAGCGGCGGCGGAGGCGGGAGCGGGAGAGCGGCTTCGCGGGCGGAGAGGCGGCGGAGGTCCATGAGGCCGGGGAGGCCGGGGAGACCACTCCGGCCGCCCGAACCGCGGCGCCCCGGGCCCCGCGGGACGTCACGGGCGTCGTCCTCTGGTCGCTGCTCGGCCTCGTCCTCGCTCTGGCGTCCCTCCTCCCCGGCCTGGCCACCGGCTGGGCGGTGGTCTTCTGGGGCCTCTGGCTGGTGCACGCCCTGTGGTGGGCGGTGAACCGGTACGTGCCCGGCGGCGAACTCCGCGCCGTCCTCGACATGACCGCCAACCTCGTCCACAACGCCGCCCTGTTCGTGATCATGGCCGAGGTCTGCCTGATCTACGCGACCGCCGGCTGGTACAAGGTGCAGGGCTCGCGCTGGCAGGACGGCACCGCGCTGCACTACCCGCTCCACCTCGACTACTTCACGCCCTGGCCCGCCCTCTCCGAGGCGCTCGGTTCCAACGGCGTGATGGTGATGCTCATCACCTACGGCACGGTGATCGTCCAGGTCGCCTTCCCGTTCACGCTCTTCAACCGCCGGGTCAAGAACGTCCTGCTGGCCGCGATGATGACCGAGCACTTCGCCATCTCGGTCGTCCTCGGACTGCCCTTCTTCTCGCTGGCGATGATCGCGGCGGACGCGGTGTTCCTGCCGACCGGCTTCCTGCGGTCCACCGGACGGATCGCGGGACGGATCGCAGGACGGATCACCGGCCCGGCCCGCGGCCGGCTGCTGCCCGGCCAGCGGCGGCGCGGCGGCGGCACGGACGGCTCGTCCGGGAAGCCGGCGGCCGGCGACCCGGAGGACCGGCGGCGCCGTACCCTCGTCGGGTGAGCAGCGAGAACCCCTCCCGGACGGAACCACCGGCGGCACCGGACGAGCCGGTACGGGAACCCGGGAGGGAAGCCGAGGGGGAGACCGGCCGGGAGACCGGCCGGGAAGCCCTTTCCGAACCCGTGCAGTACGACGAGGGCTACGCGCCCGGGACCGTCGGCGTCGGGCCGCACCCGAGGCCGTGGCCCGCCGGGGACCGCTGGGACCCGGAGCTGCTCGCGCACGGCGACCGCCGCAACGTCGTCGACCGGTACCGCTACTGGACGCGCGAGGCGATCGTCGCCGACCTGGACACCCGCCGCCACGACTTCCACATCGCCGTCGAGAACTGGGCCCACGACTTCAACATCGGCTCCGTGGTGCGCACCGCCAACGCCTTCCTGGCGAAGGAGGTGCACATCGTCGGACGGCGCCGCTGGAACCGGCGGGGCGCGATGGTCACCGACCGGTACCAGCACGTCCGGCACCACCCGGACACCGCGGACCTCACCGCCTGGGCCGCCGCCGAGGGCCTGCCCGTCATCGGCATCGACAACCTGCCCGGCTCCGTACCGCTGGAGACCACCGTCCTGCCGCGCCGCTGCGTGCTGCTGTTCGGACAGGAGGGGCCGGGGCTCACCGAGGAGGCGCGGAAACACGCCGCCATGGTCTGCTCCATCGCGCAGTTCGGCTCCACCCGGTCGATCAACGCGGGCGCCGCCGCGGCCATCGCCATGCACGCCTGGGTCCAGACGCACGTGTTCGGCTGAGGGCACCCACCCGGCACCCCTCGTTGACGCGGTGACGCGGCTGCGAGGCCCGCCCCGGCTCCGCTGCGGCGGCGCCTCCCCGACCGCGCCCCTTCCCCGTCGCCGGTTCTTCCCTGTCCCCGGTTCTTCCCCGTCCCCGGTCCTCCCGGCGGTCAGCCGCGGAAGCCGCCCGCCGCGTCCAGGATCCGCTCCGCGACCCGCACCGAGTCCACCAGCGGGTGGAGGGCCAGCGCTCGCAGGGCCGCGGTGCGCGAGCCGCTCTCCGCGGCCCCGATCGCCGACCGCTCCACGGCCTTGAGGGTCAGCATCAGCCCGAGCTGGTCCGGTGCCACCGCCCCGGTGGCCAGCGGACGTGCGCCCCCGGCGTCCACCAGGCAGGGCACCTCCACCACGGCGTCCGCGTCGAGCGCCGGCACCGCGCCGCGCCCCGGCACGTTGAGAATCAGCTTGGTCCGTTCGTTGCGGGCGATCGCGCGCATCAGGGCCAGCGCCACCCGGTCGTAGCCGCCGCCGTCGAGGTCGCAGCTGTCGCGCTGCCAGCCGCCGGTCGCCTCGCGGCTCTCGGCCATGTACGTCTCCTCGCGTTCGAGGCGGGTGCGCTCCCACGCCTCGTACGGATCCCCCGCGGCGTCGCCGCCGGCGGCCTCGCCGGCGTAGAAGCGGGCCTGCTGCCGGTGGAGGAACTCGCCCCGGGTGGCCTCGGCGGCGGTCACGGAGGCCACCGTCTCCCGGTTGAAGTAGTAGTAGTGCAGATACTCGTTGGGCAGTGCGCCGAGGGCCCGCAGCCAGTCGGCGCCGAAGAGCTTCCCCTCCTCGAAGGACTCCAGCGCGGCGCGGTCGGCGAGCAGACCGGGCAGCAGATCGCGGCCGTCCACGGTCAGCCGGCGCAGCCAGCCCAGATGGTTGAGGCCGACGTAGTCGTAGTCCGCGCGGTCGGGGTCGGCTCCCAGGGCGCGCGCGGCACGTCGGCACAACCCCACCGGGGAGTCGCAGATGCCGATCACCCGGTCCGGCAGGCCGCGTTCGCGGAAGACGCGGCCCATGGCCTCGGTGACCATGCCCGCCGGGTTGGTGAAGTTGATGACCCAGGCGTCCGGGGCGACCGCGGCGACCCGTTCCGCGATCCGTACCGCCACCGGCAGGGTGCGCAGCCCGTAGAGCACGCCCCCCGCGCCCACCGTCTCCTGGCCCAGCACCCCCTCGGCCAGCGGGATCCGCTCGTCGCGCACCCGGCCCTCCAGACCCCCGACGCGGATCGCGGAGAAGACGAAGTCGGCGCCGCGCAACGCGTCGTCCAGCTCGGTGGTGAGCCGGACCGCGGGCGCGGGGCCGCCGGTGCCGCGGCCGTCCCCGGCGCGGCGGGCGGCCTGGCGGGCGAGCACGGCGCCGATGGCGTCGAGACGGCCGCGGTCGGTGTCGTACAGGACCAGTTCGGTGCAGCGGCCCGCCGGGTCACCGCTGTCGTCGAGCAGCGCCCGGTACACCAGCGGTACGCGGAAACCGCCTCCGCCCAGCACGGTCAGCCTCATGCCTGGACAACCTCCCCATCGCCTACGCAAGGTGTCCGTCACACTAGGGCCTGTCCGGTGGTCCCCCTCGGGTCCGTGACGCCCGGCACCGCGCCGTGCCGCGCCGCCGGGCACGCCCGTGTACGCCCAGTGCGCGGGCGGCCCTCCGCCGTGCGGTGCACCACGGCACCGGACGCCGCGGCCCGGCCGGCGGGCGGGGCCGGACAGGCCCCAGTGAGAGCAGGTCCAGCGAGAGAGGCACGAATGCGTTGAGTAACACCGGAACCGCCCATCCGGCGCCGTCGCGGACGCCGATGGACCCGCTGGCCTCCGTACGGCGCGAGGACGACCCGGTGACGGACGTCTTCCTGACCGGCACCGTCTTCCTCGACATCGTCTTCACCGGGCTCGACCACGCCCCGGTGCGGGGCACCGAGACCTGGGCGCGCGGCATGGGGTCCAGCCCGGGCGGCGCGGCCAACATGGCCACCGCGCTGCGCCGGCTCGGGCTGCGGACGTCACTGGCGGCGGCCTTCGGCGACGACGTCTACGGCGACTACTGCTGGGAGAGCCTCGCGGACTGCGAGGGCATCGACCTCGGGCCCTCCCATCGCGCGCCGGGCTGGCACTCGCCGGTCACCGTCTCCATGGCCTACGAGGGCGAGCGGACGATGGTCTCGCACGGCCACGAGGCGCCCACCCCGTGCGTCAGCGTCGCCGAACGGCCGCGCTCCCTGGCCTGTGTGGCCTCGCTCGACCCGGGCCGGCGGCTGGACGACTGGGTGCGCCGGGCCCATGGCGAGGGAAGCAAGATCTTCGCCGATGTGGGCTGGGATGGAAGCGGTGTCTGGGATCCGGACACCCTCGCGGACCTGACGCACTGCCACGCCTTCCTGCCCAACGCCACCGAGGCCCAGCACTACACCCGTACCGACAGCCCCGAGGCGGCGGTGCGGGCGCTGGCCGAGCTGGTGCCCGTCGCGGTGGTCACCAAGGGGGCCGCGGGCGCGGTCGCCGTCGACGGCCTCACCGGGGAGAGCGCCGATGTGCCGGCCCTCGGGGTGGACGCCCTCGACCCGACCGGCGCGGGCGATGTCTTCATGGCGGGCTTCATCACCGGCACCCTGGCCGGCTGGCCGCTCGCCGACCGGCTCTCCTTCGCCAATCTCACCGCCGCGCTGTCCGTACAGCACTTCGGCGGATCGCTCTCCGCCCCCGGCTGGGCCGAGGTCGCCGCCTGGTGGCAGTACGCCATCAAGTGCGGCGGGCAGAGCGACGAGGTGATGCGGCGCTACCGCTTCCTCGCCGATCTGCTGCCCGCGGGCACCGCCGACTGGCCGCTCCGGCGTGCCACCCCGACGATCGGTTTCCGCGCCACCTGAGCGGACCGCGGGCGGCCCGGGAACGGCCGCCCGCGGCGCAGCCGCCGCCGGGGTCACAGGACTCCGGCGGCAGCTGCGCCCTACCGGGGCACCGGACTCCGCGCTCAGGCGGGCCGGCGCACCTCGACGGTGCGGAAGCGGTTCGCCACGAAGGCCGCGTCGCACAGCGCGGCGTTCGCTGCCGGGTTTCCGCCGGAGCCGTGGAAGTCGGAGAAGGCCGCGGTCTGGTTGACGTAGACCCCGCCGGTCAGGTTGAGCGACAGCTGGGCGCACTCCTCCAGGCAGACCTCCTCCACCAGCCGTTCCACCTCCTCGGAGGTGGTGTACGCGGCGACGGTCATCGCCCCGTGCTCCCGGACGGTGCGGCGCAGCAGTTCGATTCCGTCGGCCGTGGAGTCCACGGCGACGGCGAAGGCCACCGGGCCGAAGCACTCGCCGAGGAAGGCCGGCCGGTCCCCGGCGCCCTCCCAGCGTTTCCGGGCGCCGTCGAGCTTGACCACGACCGGGGTGCGGACCGTGGCGCCGGGGAACTCCGGGTTGGCGACCGCGCGGGAGGCGAGAGCGGTCTCGCCCAGTCCGCCGGCCTCCTCGACGCGCTTCTCCACCTGCGGGTTGACGAGGGCGCCGAGCAGGGCGTTCGCCCGGGCGTCGTCACCGAGGAGCTTGTCCACGGCGGCCGCCAGGTCCGCCACCACCTCGTCGTAGGACTTGGGGCCGGCGTCCGTGGTGATGCCCTCGCGCGGGATGAGGAGGTTCTGCGGGGTGGTGCACATCTGGCCGCTGTAGAGCGAGAGGGAGAAGGCGAGGTTGGCCAGCATGCCGCGATAGTCGCCGGTCGAGTCGATGACGACCGTGTTGACCCCGGCCTTCTCGGTGTACACCTGCGCCTGGACGGCGTTCTCCTCCAGCCAGTCGCCGAACGAGGAGGAGCCGGTGTAGTCGATGATGCGGATCTCCGGCCTGGTGGCCAGCGTCTTCGCCAGGCCCTCCCCGGGCAGCTCCGCGGCCAGCGCCACCAGATTGGGGTCGAAGCCGGCCTCCGCCAGGACCTCGCGGGCCGCCGCGACGGTCAGGGCGAGTGGCAGCACGGCGCGCGGATGCGGTTTGACCAGCACCGGGTTGCCGGTGGCCAGGGAGGCGAACAGGCCGGGGTAGCCGTTCCAGGTGGGGAAGGTGTTGCAGCCGATGAGCAGCGAGACGCCGCGCGCCACGGGCGTGAAGGTCTTGGTCAGTTCGAGGGGGTCGCGCCTGCCCTGCGGCTTGGACCACTCCGCGCGCTCCGGTACCCGGGTCTGCTCGGCGCAGGCGTACGCCACCGCCTCCAGGCCCCGGTCCTGGGCGTGCGGTCCGCCGGCCTGGAAGGCCATCAGGAAGGCCTGGCCGGAGGTGTGCATCACGGCGTGCGCGAACTCATGGGTGCGGGCGCTGATCCGGGCCAGGATCTCCAGGCAGACCAGGGCGCGCGTCTCCGCGCCAGCCCGCCGCCAGTCGCCCATGCCGGCCCGCATGGCGGGCAGCAGCACCTCCGCGTCGGGGTGCGGGTACTCCACGCCGAGTTCGGTGCCGTACGGCGAGACCTCGCCGCCCGTCCAGGCGTCGGTGCCCGGCTGGTCCAGCTCCAGGCGGCGGCCGAGCAGCGCCTCGAAGGCGGCCCTGCCCTCCTCGGCGGCGTTCTCGCCGTAGGCCTTCGGATGCTCCGGGTGGGGCGACCAGTACGCCCGCGTCCGGATGGCCTCCAGGGCCCGGTCGAGGGTGGGGCGGTGCCTCTCGGCGAGCTGGTGTGCGGTGAGATGGGGGGCCATGTCTGACCAACTCCTCGTCGAGCCGGAATGACGGCGCGCGTGAGCGCTCCGCGGGGACGGTGGGGTCTCGGGTGGGACGTGGATGCGGGAACGGCTTTAGAGTAACCGAACGATCGGTCGGGACAAGGGGCTGTGGAAAACTCCGGAAACCCCTCGTCCCCGGGGTGAAAGGGATGTGCGCATGACCGCAGCCGAGCCGACGCCGGCCCCCGGTGGGAAGGCCCGGGCGGACTCCGTCCGGCCCTCCGGGGACGCGGCCCCGCGGCCCCGCGCCCTGCCTCCGTCCCGCGCCGCCGGCGCCCCGGCCGCCGGCACCGCCCCTGTCACCGCCCCCTCGGCACCGACCGGACGGTCGCCGTCGTCGGCACCGGCACCATGGGCGCCGGCATCGCCCAGGTCGCCCTCGTGGCCGGGCATCCCGTCCGGCTGTACGACGCCGTGCCCGGCCGGGCCGCAGAGGCCGCCGAGGGCATCGCCGCGCGCCTCGGCCGGCTGGTGGAGAAGGGGCGCATGACGCCCGCCGACCGCGACGCGGCCCGCGCCCGCCTCACCCCCGCCGCCGGGATCGCCGAACTCGCCGACGCCGCACTGGTCGTGGAGGCCGTCGCCGAGGACGCCGAGGTCAAGCGGGGCCTCTTCACGGCCCTGGAGGAGGTCGTCGCGGACGACTGCCTGCTGGCGACCAACACCTCCTCGCTCTCCGTCACCGCCGTGGCGGGCGCCCTGCGGCGGCCGGGCCGCTTCCTGGGACTGCACTTCTTCAACCCGGCGCCGCTGCTGCCGCTCGTCGAGGTCGTCAGCGGCTTCGCCACCGACGCCTCGGCGGCCGCCCGCGCGTACGCCACGGCCGCCGCCTGGGGGAAGACCCCGGTGCGCTGCACGGACACCCCCGGCTTCATCGTGAACCGGGTCGCGCGCCCGTTCTACGCCGAGGCGTTCCGGGTGTACGAGGAGCGGGCCGCCGACCCGGCCACCGTCGACGCCGTCCTGCGCGAGTCCGGCGGCTTCCGGATGGGCCCCTTCGAACTGACCGACCTCATCGGCCAGGACGTCAACGAGGCCGTCACGTGCTCCGTGTGGGAGTCCTTCTTCCGGGACCCGAGGTTCACGCCCTCCCTCGCCCAGCGGCGGCTGGTGGAGTCCGGGCTGCACGGCCGCAAGTCCGGCCGAGGCTGGTACGCGTACGGCGAGGACGCCGAGCGGCCCGCCCCGCACACCGCGCCGCCGTGCGAGGCCCCCGCCGAGGTCACGGTCCACGGTGACCTCGGCCCGGCCGCGCCGCTGCCCGGGCTGATCGAGGAGGCCGGCATCGGGATCACCCGCGGCGAGGCCGCCCGCGCCGGCGCCGGGGCGGGGTTCATCGCCCTGCCCGGCGGCACCCGGCTCGCCCTGACCGACGGCTCCCCGGCCACCACCGACACCGCCGGCACGCTCATCACCTTCGACCTCGCGCTGGACTACCGCACCGCGGCCCGTATCGCGCTCGCCCCCTCGGAGCGGGCCGGTCCGGAGGCGGTCGCGGCGGCCATCGGGCTGTTCCAGGCGCTGGGCAAGCAGGTCAGCGTGGTCGGTGACGTACCCGGCCTGATCGTCGCCCGCACGGTCGCCCTGCTCGTGGACTTCGCCGCCGACGCGGTGGGCCGCGGGGTGGCGAGCGCCGAGGACACCGACACCGCCCTGCGGCTGGGCGTCAACTACCCCCGCGGGCCGCTGGAGTGGGGTGACGCGCTGGGCGCCCGCTGGGTGCGGGACGTCCTGCTGAACCTCCACCGGGTGTACCCCACCGGCCGCTACGCCCCGTCCCCGTACCTGCTCCGCCGGGCCGCCGCCGGACAGAACCTGCTTGAATCGTGACCATGACCAAGCGCGACACCTACACGCCCGAATCGCTCCTCGCGGTCGCCGTCGGGGTGTTCAACGAGCGCGGTTACGACGGCACCTCCATGGAGCACCTCTCGCGGGCCGCGGGGATCTCCAAGTCGTCGATCTACCACCATGTGCGCGGCAAGGAGGAGCTGCTGCGGCTGGCCATAAGCCGGGCGCTGGACGGCCTCTTCGCCGTGCTCGACGAACCGGGCGCCCGGGAGGGCCGGGCGGTGGAGCGGCTCGAGCACGTGACCCGGCGCACCGCCGAGGTGCTGATGGCGGAGCTCCCCTACGTCACCCTGCTGCTGCGGGTGCGCGGAAACACGGGCACCGAGCGCTGGGCCATGGAGCGGCGCCGGGAGTTCGACCAGCGGGTCGCGGCCCTGCTGAAGCAGGCGGCGGCGGACGGCGATCTGCGCGAGGACGTCGACGCGCGGCTCGCCACCCGCCTCCTCTTCGGCATGATCAACTCCATCGCGGAGTGGTACCGCCCGGACGGCGGCGGGGCGGCGGAGCGCGAACGGGTCGCGGACGCGGTGGTGCTGCTGGCCTTCGGCGGTCTGCGCACCTCCTGAACGGAGCGCACCGGCCGGGCCGGCTCCGGCCCCGGTTCCGGCCGGACGTGCCGGACTCGCGCGGGGCGCCGGGGCCCGGGCCCGGACGGGCCCTACGGCTCCGGGCCCAGGTCCGTCTCCTCGAAGACGAGCAGGGTGCGGGTGCTGAGCACCTCCGGGATCGACTGGATCTTCGTGAGCACCAGCTCCCGCAGCGCCCGGTTGTCCTCGGTGTGCACCAGCAGCAGAACGTCGAAGTCCCCGCTGACCAGGGCGATGTGGGCGGCACCCGGCAGCTCCTGCAGTTGTTCGCGGACCCGGCGCCAGGAGTTCTGCACGATCTTGAGGGTGATGTACGCGGACGCGCCCTGGCCGGCCCGTTCCTGGTCGACCCGGGCGCTGAAGCCGCGGATCACCCCGTCCTCGATGAGGCGGTTGATGCGGGCGTAGGCGTTGGCGCGCGAGACGTGCACCTGCTCGGCGACGGACCGTATGGAGGCACGGCCGTCCGCGCGCAGGATCTGCAGGATGTCGCGGTCGATGGAGTCGAGCGGCCGCGCGGGGGGTCTGGGCCCGTCATCGGCGGCCATCTGTTCAGCCGGCATTTCCCTGCGCCACCCCCTCCTGGACGTCCTGTACACATCCCACGTTGTGGAAAACCGTTTGTCCACAGGCTGGGGCCGCCTGTAGCCAAACTGTGCCGACGGACCGAACAATCGGTAGGGGAGTCCACCCCGCTCCGCGCTCGAAGCCGCCCGCCCCCGGCGCATCCCGCCGGGGCAGTTCAGGAGGTGTTCGTCCATGACGGTCCTGCAGCAGACCGCCGCGTCCGCCCGGCCGGTCCCGCCGCCCGCCTGGCGGCCCCGCACCGATCCCGCTCCCCTGCTGCCGGACCAGGAGCCGTTCCGCGTGCTGGGCACGCCCGCGGCCCGCGACGCCGACCCGGCGCTGCTGAAGCGCCTCTACGCCGCCCTCGTGCTCGGCCGCCGCTACAACACGCAGGCCACGGCCCTCACCCGGCAGGGCCGGCTCGCCGTCTACCCGTCCAGCACCGGCCAGGAGGCGTGCGAGGTCGCCGCCGGACAGGTCCTGGCCGAGCGCGACTGGCTCTTCCCCAGCTACCGCGACACCCTCGCCGCCGTGTCCCGCGGTCTCGACCCGGTTCAGGCACTGACCCTGCTGCGCGGCGACTGGCACACCGGCTACGACCCCCGCGAGCACCGGGTGGCCCCGCTCTCCACCCCGCTCGCCACCCAGCTCCCGCACGCCGTGGGCCTGGCGCACGCCGCCCGCCTCAAGGGGGACGACGTCGTGGCGCTCGCCATGGTCGGCGACGGCGGCACCAGCGAGGGCGACTTCCACGAGGCGCTGAACTTCGCCGCCGTCTGGCGGGCCCCGGTCGTCTTCCTCGTCCAGAACAACGGCTTCGCCATCTCCGTACCGCTCGCCAAGCAGACCGCGGCGCCCTCCCTGGCGCACAAGGGCGTCGGCTACGGCATCCCCGGCCGCCTGGTCGACGGCAACGACGCCGCCGCCGTCCACACCGTCCTGGACGAGGCGGTGCGGCGCGCCCGCGGCGGGGGCGGGCCCACGCTCGTCGAGGCCGTCACCTACCGCATGGAGGCGCACACCAACGCCGACGACGCCACTCGCTACCGGGAGGCGGACGAGGTCGAGACCTGGCGCGGCCACGACCCGATAGCGCTGCTGGAACGCGAGTTGCGGGAAGCGGGGCAGCTCGGCGACGCGGACGTGGCGGCCGCGCGGGAGGCGGCCGAGGAGATGGCCGCCGGCCTGCGGGCCCGGATGAACGAGGAGCCGGTGACCGACCCCATGGATCTCTTCGCGCACGTCTACGCCCGGCGCACCTCGCAACTGCGCGAGCAGGCCGAGCAGTTGCGCGCCGAGCTGGAAGCCGCCGAGGAGACGGACGGGACGGAGCAGACGGAGCAGACGGAGCAGACGGGGGAGGACCACCGGTGACCACCGCACCGGCCGCCGAGAGGCCGGCCACGACGACCCGCAGGCCCGCCACCATGGCGCAGGCCCTCAACCGCGCCCTGCGCGACGCGATGGCCGCCGACGCGGCGGTGCACGTCCTCGGTGAGGACGTCGGTCCGCTGGGCGGCGTCTTCCGGATCACCGACGGGCTGGCCGCCGAGTTCGGCGACGACCGCTGCGCCGACACCCCGCTGGCGGAGGCGGGCATCCTCGGCACGGCCGTCGGCATGGCGATGTACGGGCTGCGGCCGGTCGTCGAGATGCAGTTCGACGCCTTCGCCTATCCCGCTTTCGAACAACTGCTCAGCCATGTGGCGAAGATGCGGAACCGCACGCGCGGTGCCATGCCGCTGCCCATCACGGTGCGGGTGCCGTACGGCGGCGGCATCGGCGGCGTCGAACACCACAGCGACTCCTCCGAGGCCTACTACATGGCGACGCCCGGCCTCCACGTCGTCACCCCCTCCACGGTCGCCGACGCCTACGGCCTGCTCCGCGCCGCCATCGCCTCCGACGACCCGGTGGTCTTCCTGGAGCCCAAGCGGCTCTACTGGTCCAAGGCCGACTGGTCGCCGGAGTCGCCGGAGACCGTCGCCCCCATCGGCCGCGCGGCGGTCCGCCGCACCGGCCGCTCGGCCACGCTCATCTCCTACGGCCCGTCCGTGCCCGTCTGCCTGGAGGCGGCCGAGGCGGCCCGCGAGGAGGGCTGGGAGCTGGAGGTCGTCGATCTGCGCTCCCTGGTGCCGTTCGACGACGAGACGGTGACCGCCTCCGTCCGCCGCACCGGCCGGGCCGTCGTGGTGCACGAGGCCACCGGATTCGCCGGCCCCGGCGCGGAGATCGCCGCCCGGGTCACCGAACGCTGCTTCCACCATCTGGAGGCCCCGGTGCTCCGCGTCACCGGGTTCGACATCCCGTATCCGCCGCCCATGCTGGAGAAGCACCATCTGCCCGGCGTCGACCGCGTCCTCGACGCGGTGGCCCGGCTCCAGTGGGAGGCGGACTTCACCGGCCGCGAGGGGGCGCGCTGATGGCCGCCGTCCGTGAATTCGCGCTGCCCGACCTGGGCGAGGGGCTGACCGAGGCGGAGATCGTCCGCTGGCTGGTGGAGGTGGGCGACGTCGTCGCCGTCGACCAGCCCGTCGTCGAGGTGGAGACGGCCAAGGCCATGGTGGAGGTCCCCTGCCCCTACGCGGGGGTGGTCACGGCCCGCTTCGGCGAGGAGGGCACGGAACTCCCGGTCGGCGCGGCGCTGCTGACGGTCGCCGTGGGCGCGGGGCCCGCGGCGGGCGGCGGCGCGGGCTCCGGCGGCTCCGCCCGTTCCGGCGGCCCGGCCGCTTCCGGGGAGCAGGGGCCGGAGGGCTCCCGTGCGCCCGCGGCGGGGACGGGCGACGGACGGGCGGCCGGTGAAGGCTCCGGCAACGTCCTCGTCGGCTACGGCACCGGCGTGCCTCCCGCGCGCCGCCGCCGGGTCCGTCCCACCACGGGCTTCGGCGCCCGCGGCACCACGGGGCGGGCCGCGCCCCGGCGGCCCCGGGAGACACCCGTTCCCGGAACGGCTCCCGCCCCGCGGGCGGCTCCGGCCGCACCGGGTACGGCGGGACGGGCTTCCGCGAGCCGGGGTGGAGACCGGCCCCGGTACCACCGCCGGACCGGTGCACGGCGCTGCCCTCGGCCCCGGCACGGCCGGTGCCGCCGGCGCGGACGGAGGCGCTGCCGGGACGGACGGGCGGGACGGACCGGTGGCCGTCATCTCCCCGCTGGTCAGGCGGCTGGCCCGGGAACACGGCCTCGACCTGCGGCAGTTGGCGGGCTCCGGTCCCGAGGGGCTGATCCTCCGCGCCGATGTCGAGAGCGCGGTGCGGCGGGCCGCCGGGCGGACCGGCCCGGTCGCTCCGGCCACGGCACCGGAGACGCCGGCCCCCGCGGAGCCGCGCACGGCCGGGACCGGTGCCGGAGGCGGCGGGGAGCCGCCGTCCTCCGCGGCGCGTACGGGGACCCCACCGGCGACCGCGGCGGCCGGGCGGGGCCTGCGCTCCGAGCGGATCCCGCTGCGCGGCATCCGGGGGGCCGTAGCCGACAAGCTGTCCCGCAGCCGGCGCGAGATCCCGGACGCCACGACCTGGGTCGACGCCGACGCCACCGAACTGCTGGCGGCGCGGTCGGCGATGAACACCCCGGGACGCCCCAAGGTGTCGCTGCCCGCGCTGCTGGCCCGGATCTGCACGGCGGCCCTCGCCGAGTACCCGGAGCTGAACTCGACCGTGGACACCGCGGCCCGCGAGGTCGTCCGGCTCCCGGCCGTGCACCTCGGGTTCGCGGCGCAGACCGACCGGGGCCTGATGGTGCCGGTGATCCGGGACGCCCACACCCTCGGCGCCGCCGCGCTGTCGGAGGAGTTCGCCCGGCTCACGGAGTCCGCCCGCGCGGGACGGCTGACCCCCGCCGAGCTGACCGGCGGCACCTTCACCCTCAACAACTACGGGGTCTTCGGCGTCGACGGCTCCACACCGATCATCAACCACCCGGAGGCGGCCATGCTCGGCGTCGGCCGGATCGCCCCGAAACCCTGGGTGCACCGGGGGGAGCTGGCCGTGCGGCAGGTGGTGCAGCTGTCGCTCACCTTCGACCACCGGGTCTGCGACGGCGGCACGGCCGGCGGCTTCCTGCGCCACGTGGCCGACTGCGTGGAGCAACCGGCCCTGCTCCTGCGCACGCTCTGACGCGGCCCGTGCCGGTCGGAACGGAACGCGCCACGCGGGACACGGGACGCCGGGCGGGGCCGCGGGGGCCGGAGGCCGGCCGGTTGTCCGGGCCGGCCGGCCCCCGGTGATACTCGGGGCATGACTGTGCTGGTGTACGACGCCGTGGTGCTGGCCGGCGGGGCCGCGAAGCGGCTGGGCGGGGCCGACAAGCCCGGACTGCGGGTGGGCGGCCGCCCCCTGCTGGACCGGGTGCTGGACGCCTGCGCGGACGCGGCCGGGACGGTCGTCGTGGGCTCGCGCCGACCGACCGTACGGCCTGTGCGCTGGACGTTCGAACAGCCGCCGGGCGGCGGGCCCCTGGCGGCGCTCGACGCGGGCGTCCGCCACGCCACCGCCCCGGTCGTGCTCGCCCTCTCCGCCGATCTCCCCTTTCTGACGGCGGACACCGTACGAGCCCTGCTCACCGCCCTCGACGTGCCGTACGCGGACACCGGCACGGACGCGGGCACGGAGACGGACACGGGCGCGGGGGCCGGCACGGGCGCGGCGACGGGCACGGGCCGGGAGGCCGCCGCCCCGCAGCCGCCCGCCCGGCCCGCCGCCCGGAGAGCCCGTACCGCCCGGCCGCCCGGCCCGCCCCGACGGCGTGCTGCTGACCGACGCCGACGGCCGGGACCAGCCCCTCGTCGCCGTCTACCGCACCGAGCCGCTGCGCCGCGAACTCGCCCTGATCGCGGCCGAACACGGCGGCCTCGCGCACCTCCCGCTGCGCCTGCTCACCGCGGACCTGTCGCTCCGCCGCCTGCCGGCCCCCGACCCCGCCGCGGCCTTCGACTGCGACACCTGGGACCACCTTGCCGCTGCACGGGCCCGCATCAGGGACCATGGGCGGGTGTTGGACGAATGGATTTCCGAAGTCAAGAAGGAACTCGGCATCGAGCTGGACGTGGACACCGCCGCGCTTCTCGATCTCGCCCGTGACGCCGCCCACGGGGTGGCCCGGCCCGCCGCGCCGCTCACCACCTTCCTGGTGGGCTACGCGGCAGGTCATTCCGGGGGCGGTCCCGAGCAGGTGCTGGCCAATGTCCGCCGGGCCGCGGCACTCGCCGCGCGCTGGGCCGAGGAGGCGGGCGAGGATCCGGGGAAGAACACGGAATGACACACCGGGGAGCGGACCGCGGTGCCGCCGGCGCCGACCGGGACGTCGACGAGGCCCTCGCGATCGCCAACGACGGCCCGCCGTCGCCGCGTACGGCCGCGGCACCGTCCGCGGGATCCGTCGCGGAGCCGGCGGCGCCTCCCGCCGGGGCACGCCCCGAACCGGCCGCCGCGGCACCCGGCGGGTCCGGCGGACCGTCCGCCGGGCCGCTCGCCGGGGCCGACGGCGCCTGGGACCCGTGGGAGCGGATCAACGGCGACGGCTCCCCCGAGGGGGCGGCGACCTCCCCGGAAGGAGCGGCCTCCGGCGGAGAGCCGGAGGACGGCCACGGCCACAGGCATGGCCACAGCCATAGCCACGACCGCGACCACGGCTGCCCCGCCGGTACCGGCGGCCGTGCACCGGGGGCCCCGGGGTCACGCGCAGGGCACCGGCACGGGGCCATGCCCTGGTCCGAGGCCCGCGCCACCGCCGCCCGCGCGGTGCGCGGGCCGCTGGCCCCGGAGGTCCGTCAACTCCCGGACGCACTCGGCACGGTGCTGGCCGAGCCGCTCACCGCGCTCACCGATCTGCCGTCCTTCGACTCCTCCGCCATGGACGGCTGGGCCGTGTCCGGCCCGGGCCCCTGGCGGATCGCCACCGGCGGACACGGTGTCCTCGCCGGGGACGACGGGCTCGTACCGCTGGAGGACGGCGACGCGGTCCGGATCGCGACGGGGGCGCGGGTGCCGCCGGGCACCACCGGTGTCCTCCGCAGCGAGTACGGCGAGATCCGCCGGCGCCCGGCCCGGGGCCCCGAGGCCGGCGGGCACAACGGCGGGAACACCGGCGCGGGCAGCGGCGGCGACCGCGACGCGACGAACCCCCCGACCGGCGGCCCCCACGGCTCGGAGCACAGCACCACCGGAGCCCCGCCCCCGGCGACGCCCGGCTCCACACCACCGGCGGCCATACCGTCGTGCCCGGCCAGGACATCCGCCCGCGCGGCCAGGAGTGCCGCAGCGGCGACCGGCTGCTGGCGGCCGGGACGGCGGTCACCCCCGCGGTCCTCGGCCTCGCCGCCGCCGCGGGCTACGACGAGCTGCGGACGGTCCGCCGCCCGCGCGTGGAGGTGCTGGTCCTCGGCGACGAGCTGCTGCACTCCGGGCTCCCCCGCGACGGGCGCATCCGCGACGCGCTCGGCCCGATGCTCGGCCCCTGGCTGGAGACGCTCGGCGCGGAGGTCACCGGGACGTACCGGCTCGGCGACGACGCCGAGGTACTGCACACCGCCGTCACCGCGTCGGCCGCCGACGTGATCGTCACCACCGGCGGTACGGCCGCCGGCCCGGTCGACCATGTGCACCCGGTGCTCCGCCGGGCCGGGGCCGAGGTGCTGGTGGACGGCGTCGCCGTGCGGCCCGGCCATCCCATGCTGCTGGCCCGGCTCGCGCCCGGCCGGCACCTCGTCGGCCTGCCCGGCAACCCCCTCGCCGCCGTCTCGGGGCTGCTGACGCTCGTCGAGCCGCTGCTCCGCGCGCTTTCCGGCCGCGCCCCGCGCACCGCCGTGTACGTCCCGCTGGCGGAGGGCGCGCCGGGCCACCCCCGGGACACCCGCCTGGTGCCCGTGGTGCGCCGCACCGGCACCCCGGCGGCGTCCCCGTCCGGCCGCTCCGGGCACCCCGGCGGACGCGCCCCGGGCAGCCGGGGGACCGGCGCCCGGAGCAGCGGAAACACCGGCGCGGAGACCGGCCACCGGGCGGTGCCGCTGCGCTTCAACGGACCGGCTATGCTCCGCGGGATCGCCGCCGCCGACGGGCTCGCCGTCGTCCCGCCGGGCGGTGCCGAGGACGGATCCATGGCGGAGATTCTCGAACTCCCCTGGTTCGAGGGGGAGACCGAGTGAAGCTGCCGAGTTACGACGTCGCCGCGCGGGATGCCCCGGACGCCACCGGCTTCCGCATCCAGCTGCCGCGCCGCATCGCCGCGCATCCCCTGCGCCAGGTGGCGCGGCGGCTGCTGCTGGCGCTGCTGGTCCTGCTGACCACCATTCTGATCGTCTACTTCGACCGCGACGGCTACACCGACAACACCGACGAGAGCGTCGACTTCCTCGACGCCGCCTACTACGCCACCGTCACCCTCTCCACCACCGGCTACGGCGACATCATCCCGGCCAGCGACAGCGCCCGGCTCGTCAACATCCTGGCGGTGACGCCGCTGCGGGTGATGTTCCTGATCATTCTCGTCGGCACGACCCTGGAGGTCCTCACGGAGCGCACCCGTGAGGAGTGGCGGCTGGCCCGTTGGAGGACCCACTTGCGCGACCACACCGTCATCATCGGCTACGGCACCAAGGGCCGTTCGGCCGTGCAGACCCTGCACGCCAAGGGTCTGCCGAAGGACCAGGTCGTCATCGTCGACCCGAGCAGCAAGGTGATCGACTCGGCGAACGCCGAGGGCTTCGTGGGCGTGATCGGGGATGCCACCCGCAGCGACGTCCTGCTGCGCGCCGAGGCGCAGAAGGCCCGCCAGATCATCATCGCCACCCAGCGCGACGACACCGCCGTCCTCGTCACCCTGACGGCCCGTCAGATGAACCGGGCGGCGAAGATCGTCGCGGCCGTCCGGGAGGAGGAGAACGCTCTGCTGCTCCGCCAGTCCGGCGCCGACGCCGTGATCACCAGCGCCAGCGCGGCCGGCCGGCTGCTCGGCCTCTCCTCCCTCAGCCCGAGCGCGGGCACGGTCATGGAGGACCTCATCCAGCAGGGCAGCGGACTGGACCTCGTCGAACGCCCGGTGGTCAAGTCCGAAGTGGGCCGTTCCGTGCGGGAGACGGACGACCTGGTGGTCTCCGTGCTCCGCGGGCACCGGCTGCTGGCCTACGACGACCCGACCGCGAGCCCGCTGCGCTCCACCGACCGCCTCATCACCATCGTCCGGGCCCGCCCCCGGCCGCACCCGGCGGAACCGGAGGAGCGCCGGCCGCGGGAGTAGCCTCGCGGGCATGTCCATTCACGCGATCACCATCCCCGAACCCGGCGGACCCGAGGCCCTGGTGTGGGCCGAGGTCCCGGATCCCGTACCCGCTGAGGGGGAAGTGCTGGTCGAGGTGGCGGCCAGTGCCGTCAACCGCGCCGACCTCCTTCAGCGCCAGGGCTACTACGACCCGCCGCGGGGCGCCTCGCCGTACCCCGGTCTGGAGTGCTCCGGGCGGATCGCGGCGCTGGGGCCGGGGGTCGCGGGCTGGTCCGTCGGTGACGAGGTGTGCGCGCTGCTCTCGGGCGGCGGTTACGCGGAGAAGGTGGCCGTGCCGGCCGGGCAGCTGCTGCCGCTGCCCGAGGGGGTCGACGCGGTGACGGCCGCGGGCCTGCCGGAGGTCGCCTGCACGGTCTGGTCCAACGTCTTCATGATCGCCCATCTCCGGCCCGGCGACACCCTTCTGGTGCACGGCGGGGCGAGCGGCATCGGGACCATGGCGATCCAGCTGGCCAAGGCGGCCGGTGCCCGGGTCGCGGTCACCGCGGGCAGCGCGGAGAAGCTGGAGCGCTGCCGGGAGCTGGGCGCGGACATCCTGATCAACTACCACGAGCAGGACTTCGTCCAGGAGCTGCGCAGGGCCACCGAGGGCGCCGGGGCCGACGTCATCCTGGACATCATCGGCGCCAAGTACCTGGACCGGAACGTGAAGGCGCTGGCGGTCAACGGCCGGCTCGCCATCATCGGCCTGCAGGGCGGCGTCAAGGGCGAACTCAACCTCAACGCCCTGCTGTCGAAGCGGGGCGCGGTCACCGCCACCTCGCTGCGCGCCCGCCCGGAGGCGGAGAAGGCGTCGATCGTCGCGGCGGTGCGCGAGCACGTGTGGCCGCTGGTCGCGGCGGGCCGGGTGCGGCCGGTCGTGGACCGCACGGTGCCGATGCGGGACGCCGCCGGGGCGCACCGGGCGATGGAGGCCGGCGGCCACGTCGGGAAGATCCTGCTGGTGCCGTAGCGGGGCCTCCCCGCCGGGGCGGCGGGAAGACGCCGGTGCGGTGCCGGTGCCGGGGCGGCCGCGGTGCCGGGAAGGCCCGGGACGGCCGGGATGCCGGGAGGGTCCCCCCGTGTGACGCTGGACACCGTCCTACCGTTTCGGCCCGGGAAGGTGTCCGACCGTGACTCCGGTGTTCCGTGCACGGCTCGCGTCGGGACTGCTGGCAGCCGCGGTGCTCGTCCCCGCGCCCCTCGTCCTCCTGCACGACCGCCTCTCCGGCGACGCGGAGCCGCGGGCCGCGTCCTCCCCCACCGCCCGGCGCGACGGCGAGACCGCCGCGGGACGGCGGGCGGCCGAGGGCGCACCCGGCCCGGCCGGAACACGCCCCGCCCCGGCCCGGCCGTCCCGAACACCCTCCGCCCGGTGGCGCGGCCCCTGGTTCCCGCCCGCGGAGGACCACGGCGCGGCGGCCGGGGGGCGGCGCCCGGACCTCCCGTACGGGTACCGGTACGAGGACGAGGCGTATCCGTACGGCCCGCGCCCGTACGAGTGGAGCCCGGACCGGCCGGGCCCGCCGGAGAAGGGGCCGGACGGCGGCACGGAAACGGGCGGCACCGGCGGCGCCACGGACGCCGGCCCGGGCTCCGGTACGGACTCCGGTACGGGCGCTCCCGCCGCCGTGCGGACCGGCCGCCCGGCGATGCGGGTGCTGCCGCTGGGCACCGGCCTGGTGCTGGTCGGTCTGGGGCTCGGCTTCATCGGCCTCCGCCTGCGCCGCGGCTGAGCCCGCGCCCCGTCCCGCGCCCGTGGGAACCCGCTCCTGTCCGGAACCGCGCCCGTCCGGGACCCCGTCCGGGACCGGATCCCCGTCCGCGCCCGTGCGGCGCCCGCCCGGCGCCCGCGCGGTCCGCCCGGCGCCCGCGCCGCCTCTGCGCGCCCCCGTCCGATCCGGTACCCCTCCGCGCCGTCTGTGAGGATCGTCTCCCCGGGCCCCTGACCGTCCGCCCCGCGCCGTGTGCGCGAGAATGGCCGCATGGAGAAGCCGAGGAATGAACGGTCGCAGGAGAGCTCCCATGTCCTGGTCGTGGGGCCGGACGGAATGGCTCTCGGAAAGGCCGCCGGCGCCGGCGAGGAAGAGCAGGACGAGTCCCGCGAGACCCCGCTGACGGAAATGGTGGAACAGCCCGCCAAGGTCATGCGCATCGGCAGCATGATCAAGCAACTGCTGGAAGAGGTCCGGGCGGCTCCTCTCGACGAGGCGAGCCGGGTGCGGCTCAAGGAGATCCACGCGAGCTCCGTCAAGGAGCTGGAGGACGGACTGGCCCCGGAGCTGGTGGAGGAACTGGAGCGGCTGTCGCTGCCGTTCACCGACGACGTGGTGCCCACCGAGGCCGAGCTGCGCATCGCGCAGGCCCAGTTGGTCGGCTGGCTGGAGGGCCTCTTCCACGGCATCCAGACCGCGCTCTTCGCCCAGCAGATGGCAGCCCGTGCCCAGCTGGAGCAGATGCGCCGCGCGCTGCCCCCCGGCGTCCAGCTGCCGGACCAGGAGGGTGAGGAGGAGGGCGGCCGTCCCGGCGGCGGCGCCCGCTCCGGCCCGTATCTCTGATCGGCCGGAACGCCCCGCGGACGGTTCGAGGACGGTTCGCGGGGCCTCTCGCGGGATTACCGTGCCCCGGGCTGCGCAGGCAACGGCCGGGGACCGGCACGTACGGCGTGTGACGCGCGCCGTACGTGCCGGTCCCCGGCCCAGTCCTCTCCCGGCTCCGTTCCGCGACTCCCCGCCCGGACTCCCCGCCCGGAACCGGTTCCGCCTACTCGGGCTTGCCCGTGGCGACGGTCAGCGTGATCGTGTCCTTGTCCGGGTCGAACGGCTCGCCCTTGCGGGGGATCTGCTCCAGGACGGCGTTCTTCCCCCAGATGGAGGAGTCCTCGTACTCCAGGTCGTTGTACTTCCAGCCCGCCTGGTTCATGCAGTCCTTCACCGACGCGATGTGGCGGAAGCGCAGATCCGGCATGGACACGGCGTCCTTGTCGTCGTAGTGCTCGTACGCGTCCGTGCACTTCTCCGGGTCGATCGTCCGGCTCTTGTCCTCCGCGATCTCCTTGGCCGGCGCGGCGCCGCCGCCCTCGCCGTCACCCGTCTCGCCGCCCGTGGGGGACGGGTCCGCGGACTCGCCGGTTCCGGGGCCGGCCTGCTTCCCGTCGTCGTCGCCGTTGTTGAGGACGAGAGCCGTGATCAGACCGCCGATGGCCAGCAGGACCACCACGACGGCGCCCACGACCACCGGCATGCTGCTGCTCCTGCCGCCGCCCGTGCCGCTCCCGCCGGCCGGCGGCGAGAGGTTGTACGGCGCGGCCGGGCCGGAGGGGCCGTAGGGGGAGGGCGTCGGATAGCCCTGCTGCCCCATCGGATAGCTCGGCGGCGGCGGAGTGGACGGGCCGAAGCCGCCCGGGCCCGCGAGACCCGGCACGGGCGGCGGCTGGTACGGCGTCTGCACGCCCTGCACGCCCTGCACGCCCTGCACGCCCTGCGCGGACAGGGCGGGGTTCTGCTGGTCCAGCGGCGGGAAGACCGCCGAACCCACCCCGCGCCGCTGGCCCGGGCCCCCGCCCCGTCGACGATCGCCGGGGCGGCGCCGGTCCGCGCCGCGGACGCCACCCGCTCGCACTCCTGGCGCATCGCCTCCGCCGTCGGGAAGCGCTCGTTCGGGTTCTTCTTCAGCGCCCGGGCGATGAGCGCGTCCACCGCCGGCGGCAGGGAGCGGTTGACGGACGACGGGACGGGCGGCTCCTCCTGCACGTGCGCGTAGGCGATGGCCAGCGGGGAGTCCGCGTCGAACGGCAGCTGCCCGGT
Organism: Streptomyces sp. MNU89; assembly: GCF_020982505.1. Taxonomy (NCBI): domain Bacteria; kingdom Bacillati; phylum Actinomycetota; class Actinomycetes; order Kitasatosporales; family Streptomycetaceae; genus Streptomyces; species Streptomyces sp. MNU89. The sequence goes on from NZ_JAJKLL010000001.1 coordinate 3,802,323, forward strand.
GAGCAGTTCGAAGAGGAGGATGCCGACGGAGTAGAGGTCGGAGCGGGCGTCGACGCCGCGCCCCAGCGCCTGCTCCGGCGAGAGGTACTGGGGGGTGCCGACGACCATGCCGGTCTGCGTCATCGACGTCACGCCGGACTGCATGGCCCGCGCGATGCCGAAGTCCATGACCTTGACCACGTCGCGCTTGTTCATCATGACGTTGCCCGGCTTGATGTCCCGGTGGACCAGGCCCATCTCATGGCTGACCTCGAGGGCCGCCAGCACATCGCCCGCGATCCTCAGGGCCTTCTCGGCGGGCATCGCGCCGTACCGGGCGATGTCCTCGTCGAGCACGGAGCGCAGCGGGCGGCCCTCCACGTACTCCATGACGATGTACGGCATCTTGCCGCCGCCCTCGGCGTCGGAGAGGGCGTCCTCGCCGGTGTCGAAGACGGAGACGATGTTGGTGTGGGAGAGTTTGGCGACCGACTGCGCCTCGCGCCGGAAGCGCTCGCGGAACGCCTCCTCGCGGCCCAGCTCGGTGTGGAGGACCTTGATGGCCACCTGCCGGTCCAGCACGGTGTCGTACGCCAGGTGCACGGAGGCCATCCCGCCCGCGCCGAGCAGATCACGCAGCTGGTACCGCCCGCCCGCGACCGAGCGCCCCCGGTAGCGGCCCTGCCCGCCGTCCTCGCTCATGTGACTGATTCCCCCCGTGCGGACGGCCGGGCCGATCGTCCTGGCCGGCTGCTCGAACAACCTTGATTACCGGCCAAGTCTGCCGCAGGGGTCGGCCACGTCAAGCCGGGTGCCCGTTCCGTGACCGGATGGGCGAGAAGAGTTCGGGAAGCGTGACAGCATCACCATGGACGGGGGGAGGATTTGCCTCCGTGCGCCCCCGGCGGTTTGGATGGTCTGTCCACCGGGGAACAGCGCGCCGCGCGGAGGCTGTAGCGTGCCTACCGGAAGACCCCTGGGTCCCCGAGCCGGCGGCGGGGGATTCGGTGAGGGGATCCCGGACCGCGTACAGCGGACAGACTGACTACGGCGAGGACTGATGGCACAGACGCGCTCCGGGGGCCCGTCCGAATCCGAACCGGCGAACGGCGGCAACGGTAACGGCAACGGCGGCTCCGGTGACTCCCCCGAGCTGTGGGGCGACGGCGGACTGGTGGGGGACGGGCGCTACCGCCTGACCCACCGGCTCGGCCGCGGCGGCATGGCGGAGGTCTTCGCCGCCGAGGACGTACGGCTCGGCCGCACGGTCGCGGTGAAGCTTCTGCGCTCCGATCTCGCCGAGGACCCGGTCTCCAAGGCCCGCTTCACGCGCGAGGCCCAGTCGGTGGCGGGGCTGAACCACCACGCGGTGGTCGCGGTCTACGACTCCGGCGAGGACGTGATCGGCGGCAGCACCGTCCCCTACATCGTCATGGAGCTCGTCGAGGGCCGGACGATCCGGGATCTGCTGATCGAGTCCGAGCCACCGCCGCCGGACCAGGCGCTGATCATCGTCTCGGGGGTGCTGGAGGCGCTGGCGTACAGCCACCACCACGGCATCGTGCACCGCGACATCAAGCCCGCGAATGTGATCATCACCAATACGGGCGCGGTCAAGGTCATGGACTTCGGCATCGCCCGCGCGCTGCACGGCGCGCAGTCCACGATGACCCAGACCGGCATGGTCATGGGCACCCCGCAGTACCTCTCGCCGGAACAGGCCCTCGGCAAGACCGTGGACACCCGCTCCGACCTGTACGCCACCGGCTGCCTGCTCTACGAGCTGCTCGCGCACCGCCCGCCGTTCACCGGCGAGAGCCCGCTGTCGGTGGTCTACCAGCACGTCCAGGACATCCCGGTGCCGCCCTCCCGGGTGTCGGACGCGGTGCCGCCGGAGCTGGACGGGCTGGTGATGCGGTCGCTGGCCAAGGACCCGGACGACCGGTTCCAGAGCGCCGAGGAGATGCGCGGGCTGGCGCAGTACGCCCTGCAGATGCTGACCGAGCACGGCGGCCACACCGGCGCCTGGGACACCGGCACGGTCGCCATGGCGGGCGCGGCCCCCGTGGCCGGTACGACCGCCATGATGCCGGCGGGCGGCGGCGACACCTCGCAGATCCCGGCCCCGCTGCTGGGCCCGCCGCGGGGCGACGACGGCGGCTTCGACGGCACCCGGCACGACGGCGGCCGGGGCGGCTCCCGCCGGAGCCGCGGCCCGCTGCTGCTGGTGGCGGCGCTGGCGCTGATCGCGGTCACCGTCGGGATCATCTTCGCGCTCGACAGGGGCAACGACGGCCGGGAGCCGGACCAGAAGCCGTCGCCGACGGTCTCCCAGACCCAGGACAAGGAGACCTCTCAGTCGCCGGAGGACGAGACCACCCAGGACACGGAGACGAACCCCGGGACCGGCGGGCAGAACGAGGACTACACGCCCGAACAGCCGAGCGGCGAGTACACCCCGTCCCAGGAGCCGACCGGTGGCGAGACCCCCTCCACCACTCCGAGTCAGCCCTCGCCGTCGACCCCGTCCCAGACCACCCCGAGCGGTCCGGGCAGCGACCCGGGCGACACCGGTGACCCCGGCGGTGATCCGGGCGGTGATCCGGGCGGTGCCGGCGGTGACCCGGGCGGCGGCGGTGGCGACGTGGGAGCGGTCGACGGCGGGGGCGCCGGAGACTGACCGGCCCGGGCCCCCTCCCCTGCCCCACCGCAGTACATGGCTACGGCCCCGTCCGCACCGGACCATCTGCCCGGTGCGGACGGGGGCCTTCGTCGCGGGCCGACGCGCCCGGCCCCCGGCCGCCCGCTGCCGTACCCCCCGGCCCTCAGGCCGTGAACGCGTCCCGCACCGCGTCGTAGTGCTCGGTCCACCACACGGCCAGGGCCGCCGCCGCGGGGAACTGGGCGTCGGCGCGCGGGTCACGCAGTTCGTAGCGCCAGCGCAGCATCCAGAAGTCGTTCAGCCGTTCCCACCACACGCGGTGGACGGCCGCGGCCAGTTCGGCCGGGTCCGCCCCGGAGGCCCGGCGGTAGCCGCGCGCGTAGGAGCGGACCTCGGGCAGGGCGAGGGGACCGCGGGGGCGGACGAAGAAGATGGCCGCGGCCCGGACGGCCTCCTCGGCGCGCGGCTGGACGCTCAGCCGGTCCCAGTCGACGATCGCGGCCGGTTCGGTGCCCCGGTAGAGGAGGTTCAGCGGGTGGAAGTCGCCGTGCACCCAGCCCGCGGCGGGTTCGGCGCCGGGGCGCGGGCGGCGGTGGGCGTGGCGGCGGAGCAGGGCGCGCCGTTCGGTGAGCCGGTGCTCGGCGAGTTCGTCGAAGGCGTCGCGCTGCGGCCGGCGGCGGGCGCGTGCCAGGAGTTCGTCGATCAGGGCGTAGGTGTCGGCGGGTTCGGCGCTGGCCAGGGCGGGCGGGCTGGTGGGCGAGGCGGGGCGGCGGGGGCCGGGTAAGCGGAGGCGGTCGCCCGGCCCGGTGCCGCCCGGCCCCGGGGCGGACGCCGGCGCGGGCGGCATGATCCGCTCCAGCGCGGTGTGCACCCGGCCGAGGAGTTCGCCGAGCCGGCCGCAGTCGGCGCGGGTGAGCTGGGATCCGTAGCGGTGCCGGCCGTCGATCCAGGGGTGCAGGGCGAAGCAGCGGCCGCCGGTGACGGTGACGGTGGAGCCGGCGGTGTCGGCCAGCGGAGGGACGACGGGCAGCCCGAGGGCGGCGAGCCGGGCGGTCGCGCGGTGCTGGCCGGCGATGGCGGGGCTGTCGCCGTCGAGATGGTGTTTGAGGAAGAAGCGGCCGCGGGTGGTGGTCAGGGCGTAGCCGCGGTTGAGCAGGCCGTGCGTCACCCGTTCGCAGGAGAGCGGCTCGCCGAGGGCGTAGCGGCGCACCAGGACGGTCAGCGCGTCCGTGCCGGGGGTGTCCGCGCCGGGCCCGCCGGGGTTGCCGGTGTTGTCCGGCCCGTCGGTCCGGGAGGGGCCGGAGCCGCCGGGATCGGGGTCCGGCCGGACCGGTGCGAGGGCTGTGACCGGGGTGACCGGGCCGGGGACGGGGTCCGGTGGAGCGGGGGCAACGGATGAGCGCGGCACTCGTCAAATGTTAGATCACGCTGAGTACTCGATCCGGAACCGGGGCCTCAACAAGACGGGCTCCCGCTCCGGCTTATCCCCGCGAACTCTTCCCGTGCTCTTGCCCCCCGGGTTAACGTGCCGTTGTCCCGGCTCCGCAGGGCTGTGACCAGTGGTCTTCCCCGGCTTTCCCGATTTACTTGGAAATCCAAGCAAAATCCCAGGTCAGAGGGGGTTTCGCAGGAATGCGGACCACTGGGTAACGTGCGTCCTGCGGCCAGAGCCGGGCGCCTGTCACGCCCGGTTCGGCGGCCGCACCCACCCCGTGCGCCGTTTCGAATCGGGTGAGCCCCCCCTGCCGTCGGCAAGGGGACCTACTGGGCCACCGGCGACCCCGGGGGCCGGACAGACGGAGGAGCACACCGTGACCGTGGAGAGCACCGCGGGGCGCAAGCCACGCCGCACCACAGCGAAACGCGCCGGCGCCAAGAAGCCACCGGCACCGGCCGGCGCAGCCGGGCAGCCGGAGCTCGTGCAGCTGCTGACCCCCGAGGGCAAGCGCGTCGAGCACCCCGAGTACTCCATCGACCTCAGCCCCGAGGAGCTGCGCGGGCTGTACCGGGACATGGTGCTGACCCGGCGCTTCGACGCCGAGGCCACCGCGCTCCAGCGCCAGGGCGAGCTGGGCCTGTGGGCCTCGCTGCTGGGCCAGGAGGCCGCGCAGATCGGCTCCGGCCGGGCGCTGCGGGACGACGACTACGTCTTCCCCACCTACCGCGAACACGGTGTGGCCTGGTGCCGGGGCGTGGACCCGACCAATCTGCTGGGCATGTTCCGCGGTGTGAACAACGGCGGCTGGGATCCGACGAGCAACAACTTCCACCTCTACACGATCGTCATCGGCTCGCAGGCGCTGCACGCCACCGGCTACGCCATGGGCGTGGCCAAGGACGGCGCCGACTCCGCCGTGATCGCCTACTTCGGCGACGGCGCGAGCAGCCAGGGCGACGTGGCCGAGGCGTTCACCTTCTCCGCGGTCTACAACGCCCCGGTGGTCTTCTTCTGCCAGAACAACCAGTGGGCCATCTCCGAGCCCACCGAGAAGCAGACCCGCGTCCCGCTCTACCAGCGCGCCCAGGGCTACGGCTTCCCCGGCGTCCGGGTCGACGGCAACGACGTCCTGGCCTGCCTCGCCGTCACCCGCTCCGCGCTGGAGCGCGCCCGCCGCGGCGAGGGCCCGACCCTCGTCGAGGCGTTCACCTACCGGATGGGCGCCCACACCACCTCCGACGACCCCACCAAGTACCGGCGGGACGAGGAGCGGGAGGCCTGGGAGGCCAAGGACCCGATCCTGCGGCTGCGCGCCTACCTGGAGGCCGAGGGAATCGCCGACGCGGCGTTCCTCGCCGGGCTGGACCAGGAGAGCGAGGAGCTGGGCCGCCATGTGCGCGACGCGATCCGGCTGATGCCGGACCCCGACACCATGGCGATCTTCGAGAACATCTACGCGGACGGCCACGCCCTGGTCGACGAGGAGCGCGCGCAGTTCGCCGCCTACCAGGCGTCCTTCGCCGAGGAGGGCAACTGACATGGCTGCCGAGAAGACCGTGAAGCTCCCGATCGCCAAGGCGATCAACGAGTCCCTCCGCAAGGCCATGGAGGACGACCCCAAGGTCCTGATCATGGGTGAGGACGTCGGCAAGCTCGGCGGCGTCTTCCGGGTCACCGACGGCCTGCAGAAGGACTTCGGCGAGGACCGGGTCATCGACACCCCGCTCGCCGAGTCCGGCATCGTCGGCACCGCCATCGGCATGGCGCTGCGGGGCTACCGCCCGGTGGTGGAGATCCAGTTCGACGGTTTCGTCTTCCCCGCGTACGACCAGATCGTCACCCAGCTCGCCAAGATGCACGCGCGGGCCCTCGGCAAGATCAAGCTGCCCGTGGTCATCCGCATCCCCTACGGCGGCGGTATCGGCGCGGTCGAGCACCACAGCGAGTCGCCCGAGGCGCTGTTCGCGCACGTCGCGGGGCTCAAGTGCGTCTCCCCGTCCAACTCCGCGGACGCCTACTGGATGATGCAGCAGGCCATCCGGAGCGACGACCCGGTCATCTTCTTCGAGCCCAAGCGGCGCTACTGGGACAAGGGCGAGGTCGACACCGCCGCCGCCCCCGGCCCGCTGCACGAGGCCGTCACCGCCCGCGAGGGCACCGACCTCACCCTCGTCGCCTACGGCCCGATGGTGAAGGTCTGCCTGGAGGCGGCGGCCGCGGCGGCCGAGGAGGGCAAGTCGCTGGAGGTCCTGGACCTCCGCTCGATGTCCCCGATCGACTTCGACGCGATCCAGCGCTCGGTCGAGAAGACCCGGCGGCTGGTCGTCGTGCACGAGGCTCCGGTATTCCTGGGTACGGGATCGGAGATCGCCGCCCGGATCACCGAGCGGTGCTTCTACCACCTGGAGGCCCCGGTGCTGCGCGTGGGCGGATACCACGCGCCGTACCCGCCGGCCAGGCTGGAGGAGGAGTACCTGCCCGGCCTGGACCGGGTGCTCGACTCCGTCGACCGCGCTCTGGCGTACTGAAGGGACGGGGACAGTGACGATGACAGCGACTTCCCAGCGCTTCCGCGAGTTCCGGATGCCCGACGTGGGCGAGGGGCTCACCGAGGCCGAGATCCTCAAGTGGTACGTGGGGCCCGGCGACACCGTGTCCGACGGGCAGACCGTCTGCGAGGTGGAGACCGCCAAGGCGGCCGTGGAACTGCCCATCCCCTTCGACGGCGTGGTGCGCGAACTGCACTACGAGGAGGGGGCGACGGTCGACGTCGGCTCCGTCTTCATCACCGTCGACACCCAGCCGGACGGTGACGGCGGCGCCGCGCCGGCCGCGGAAGCGGTGCCCGCCCCCGCCCCCGCCGCGGAGGCGGCGGCCCCCGAAGGGGCGGAGCAGCCGCAGGAGCGGCAGCCGGTGCTGGTGGGCTACGGCGTCTCGGCCGCGTCCACCAAGCGCCGCGCGCGCAAGCCGCAGCCCGGCGCCGGGCAGGCGGGCGGCGGACCGGCCGTGCCCGCCGCGGAGCCCCAGGCGTCCGCTCCGGCACAGACCACCCCGGCCGCTCCGGCGCAGGCCGTCCCGGCCGGTGTCCCGGAGGCTCCCCGGCCGCTCGCCAAGCCACCCGTCCGCAAGCTCGCCAAGGACCTCGGCGTCGATCTGGCATCGATCACCCCGACCGGTCCGGATGGCATCGTGACCCGCGAGGACGTGCACGCCGCGGCCGCCGTGGCGAGCGCCCCCGCGGCGGCACCGCAGGCGGCCCCGGCCGCTCCGGCCCCCGCCGCCGCGCCGGCCGCAGCGCCCGTCTCCGCCGACGGCCGCGAGACCCGGGTGCCGATCAAGGGCGTCCGGAAGGCCACCGCGCAAGCGGTGACCGGCAGCGCCTTCACCGCCCCGCACGTCACGGAGTTCATCACCGTCGACGTGACCCGGACGATGAAGCTCGTCCAGGAGCTCAAGCAGGACCCGGAGATGGCCGGGCTGCGGGTCAACCCGCTGCTGCTGGTCGCCAAGGCCCTGCTGGTCGCGATCAAGCGCAACCCGGAGGTCAACGCGGCCTGGGACGAGGCCAACCAGGAGATCGTGCACAAGGAGTACGTCAACCTCGGTATCGCCGCGGCCACCCCGCGCGGTCTGATGGTGCCGAACATCAAGGACGCGCACGCCAAGACCCTGCCGCAACTGGCCCGGGAACTCGGCGAGCTGGTGGCCACCGCCCGGGAGGGGAAGACCTCCCCGGCGGCCATGCAGGGCGGCACGGTCACCATCACCAACGTCGGCGTCTTCGGCGTCGACACCGGTACGCCGATCCTCAACCCCGGCGAGTCCGCGATCCTGGCCTTCGGCGCGGTCAAGGAGCGGCCGTGGGTGCACAAGGGCAAGGTGAAGCCGCGCCGGGTGACGACGCTCGGCCTCTCCTTCGACCACCGGCTGGTCGACGGGGAGCTGGGCTCCAAGGTCCTCGCGGACACCGCGGCGATCCTGGAACACCCCAAGCGGCTCATCACCTGGGCCTGACGGAACGGATACGGACCGCGCGGGGCCCGTACGACGCGCGGGCCCGGCCCGCCCCGCACCGCTCAACACCCGGAAGCCCGGACGCCGTTCGCGTCCGGGCTTCCCGGCGTTCCGCCGGCGTCCGGGCTTCTCCCGGGCACCCCGGCCCCGGCCCACCGCGGACTTCCGGCCGCCCACGGCCGTTCAGCCGCCCGTCCCGTCCGCATCCCGGACCGCTCGGAACCCGTTCATCTCATGTATCTAAGCTGTGTCCATGCTGTCCGCCCTCACCCCCGCCACCGCCCCCGACAAGCGGCCGCCCGCCGCCGACCGGGTCTACGCCCACGTCAAGCAGGCCGTCCTGGACCGCCGTTACGAGGGCGGCACCCTGCTCACCGAGGGCCACCTCGCCGAGGTGACCGGTGTCTCCCGGACCCCGGTGCGGGAGGCCCTGCTGCGGCTGGAGGCCGAAGGGCTGCTCAAGCTCTACCCGAAGAAGGGCGCCCTGGTGCTCCCGGTCTCCGCGCAGGAGATCCGCGACGTGGTCGAGACCCGGCTGCTGGTCGAGGAGCACGCCGCCCGCAAGGCCGTTCCCGCGAGCCCGCGCCTGGTGGAGCGGCTGGAGGAACTCCTCGACGAGCAGCGGCGCCACGCGGCCGCCGGCGACCTCCCGGCCTTCTCCGCCAGCGACCGCTGCTTCCACGCCGAGATCGTGCGCAGCGCCGGCAATCTCATCCTGGAACGCCTCTACGACCAGCTCCGCGACCGGCAGCTGCGCATGGGCGTCGCCGTGATGCACGCCCACCCCGACCGCATCGCCAAGAACATCGCCGAGCACACCGAGATCCTCCGCGCGCTGCGCGCGGGGGACGCCGACGCCGCCGCCGGAGCCGTCGGCCGGCACATCGGCCGGGTGCGGGAGCTGGCCGGAGGCGATGACCGGTGAGCTCCGCCGCGCGTCCCGGCGGGCCCGCGCCCGCCTTCCCCGGCTCCGCCGTGCCCGACCCCCGCGGCGGCGGGCGGGCGGCCTTCGTCTGGGGCATCGGGGTCCTGGTCTACTTCCTGGCCGTCTCCTACCGCACCAGCCTCGGCGTGGCCGGGCTCGACGCCGCGGACCGCTTCCAGGTGGGCGCCTCCGCCCTCTCGACCTTCACCATCCTCCAGCTCCTCGTCTACGCGGGGATGCAGATACCGGTGGGCCTGCTGGTCGACCGGCTGGGCACCAAGCGCGTCCTGATCATGGGCATCGCGCTGTTCACCACCGGCCAGTTCGGCTTCGGCCTCTCCGACTCGTACGCCATGGCCCTGGCCTCGCGGGCGCTGCTCGGCTGCGGCGACGCCATGACCTTCATCAGTGTGCTGCGGCTGGGATCCCGCTGGTTCCCCGCCCGTCGCGGCCCGCTGATCGCGCAGGTGGCGGCGCTGATCGGGATGGCCGGCAACCTGCTCTCCACACTCGTCCTGGCCAGACTGCTGAACACCTTCGGCTGGACCCCGGCCTTCGCGGGCAGCGCGGCCGGCGGCGTGGCCGTGCTCGCCCTGGTGCTCGTCTTCCTCAAGGACCACCCGGAGGGCGCCGCCCCCGCCCCGCAGGACGGTGCGCGCAAGGGGAGGGCCGCGGCGCCCCGCTTCGGCGTCGGCCGGCAGATCGCCGACTCCTGGCGCGAGCCCGGCACCCGGCTGGGCATGTGGGTGCACTTCACCACCCAGTTCCCGGGCATGGTCTACCTGCTGCTCTGGGGGATGCCGTTCCTGGTCGAGGCCCAGGGCCGCACCCGGCCGGAGGCCGGTGAACTGCTGACCCTGGTGGTGCTCTCCAACATGGCCGTCGGCCTCGTCTACGGGCAGCTCATCGCCCGGCACCACCGGGCGCGGATGCCCCTCGCGCTGGGCACGATCGGCCTGACCGCAGTCTTCTGGGGCACCGCGCTGGCCTGGCCGGGCACGGCACCCGGCTGGCTGCTCGTCGCGCTCAGCCTGGTGCTGGGGCTCTGCGGCCCCGCCTCGATGATCGGCTTCGACTTCGCCCGCCCGGCCAACCCGCCGGAGCGCATCGGCACCGCCTCCGGCATCGTCAACATGGGCGGTTTCACCGCCTCGATGACGACGCTGCTGGCCATCGGCGTGCTGCTGGACGCGACCGGGGACAACTACCGCGCCGCCTTCGCCTCCGTGTTCGTCCTCCAGGCGCTGGGCGTCGCACAGATCCTGCGGCTCCGGAGCCGGGCGGACCGGCGCGAGCGGGAACGGACCGTCGCCAGCCGGGTCGAGACGGTGCACGTGCCGGCCGTCCGGCAGGGCTGACGGGCCGTCCGGAACGGCCCGGACCGGCGGGAGCAGCCCGGCGGCCGGCCCGGGGACGGACCGCGGGTGGGGCCGCGGTCCGGACGCCACGGGGCCTGCGGCAGCCGGTCGCGTCCCCGGCCGCCGGTACGAGGGCGGCCGGGGACGCCTACGGCGTCGTCGAGAAGTTCCGCAGGATCGCCTCGGCGAGCTTCTGGTCGCCCTCCGTCTTGATCCGGTCCGCCACCGCCGCCGGCTTCACCCGGCCGCAGGCCAGCAGCGCGTACGTCTCCCAGTCCAGGGTGAGCGTCACCGCGGGGCCCAGCGACGGGCTGCCGCTGACCGAGGCCCGGCCCTCGCCGTCCACCCGCACCGTGCGCATGAACTCCACCGGCCCGTGCACATCGACCACCACCGCCGTGTTCGGCGGCGCGCCCGCGTCCTTGGCGACGACCTTCGGCAGTCCCTCCAGCATCAGGTCGCGGGCGACCAGCGCGCCCGGCGAGTCCAGATTGCCGGGCTGCCGCAGCGCGCGGCGCAGATCCTGCTCGTGCACCCAGACGTCGAACGCCCGCAGCCGCAGGCAGTGCTCCAGAGTGATCTCCGCACCGCCCAGTGGACCCCGGACCTTCGTACCCGGGTCGCGGCCCTCGTTCCGCAGCTGCCGCGAGCGGCGGATGATCGTGTACTCCAGCTCGGCGGTCATCTCCGGCCCCGTGTGGCAGCGCCGTACGTCGACCTGGACCTCCATGTAGCGGGTCAGCTCGTCCGTCACGTGGTACAGGTCGCGCGGCAGCGAGTGGATCGGCCGGGGATCGCCCAGCATCTCGCACTCCACGCCGATCACATGGGAGACGACGTCCCGGACGGACCAGCCGGGACAGGCGGTCGCGCGGTTCCACTCACCCTCGACGAGCGGTGTCACCAGCTCGGATATCGCCTCGATGGAGTGGGTCCAGGCGTCGATGTAGGGCTGCAGGCTTGGGTGGACGGTCACGTGACCCCTCGGCGGTTCGTACGCGGGCTGGGTGCTTGAGCCACCGGCTCACGCAGTTAAGTTACGCTGCGCGTGGGCACACCGGCAGTGCTTTCGTATGACGATCGTAGGCCCGTCACGGCGGGCCGAAGGCCGAGAGTGGTGGTACCGTGCGCGCCTCCCTGTTGCAGATTGCCGTCAATTCCGGCGAAACGGTCGCAGCGCGCCGGGAACGGGTGGCCTCGCTCGTCCGGGAACAGGCCGGTTCGGACCTGGTCGTCCTCCCCGAGCTCTGGCCGACCGGCGCCTTCGCCTACGAACTCTTCGAGGAGTACGCCGAAACCCTCGACGGCCCCACCGTCACCGCCATGGCCGCCGCCGCGGCCGAAGCGTCGGTCTGGCTGCACGCCGGGTCCGTCGTCGAACGCGCCCCCGACGGCACCCTCTACAACACCTCCGTGGTCCTCGGCCCCGACGGCGGCCTCCGCGCCTCCTACCGCAAGATCCACCGCTTCGGCTTCGACAAGGGCGAGGCCGCCCTGATGGGCGGTGGCGAGGAGATCGCCACCATCCGCCTCCCGGAGACCGTGGCCGGCCTGGCCACCTGCTACGACCTGCGCTTCCCCGAGCAGTTCCGGCAGCTCACCGACGCCGGCGCGGAACTCCTCGTCATCCCGGCCGGCTGGCCCGCCCGCCGCCGGGAGCACTGGACCCTGCTGGCCCGCGCCCGGGCCGTCGAGAACCAGGCGTACGTCCTCGCCTGCTGCTCCGCCGGAACGCACGGCGGCGTCGAACAGGCCGGGCACAGCCGGATCATCGACCCCTGGGGCGAGGTGATCGCCGAGGCGGGCGAGGACGAGCAGATCCTCACCGCCGACCTCGATCTCTCCCGCGTCGCGAAGACCCGCGCCGACTTCCCGGTCCTCCGCGACCGCGTCCTCGGCCTTCCGGACCCGCGCCCGGGCACGCGGGGGGCCTGACCGGCGTTACGCGCCGGGGCGCACCCGGGGGTTCAGCGGAGCCCTCTGGGCGACCCCGGCCAACGCCCGTGCCCGGCGTCCGGGTCTCGCCCGTTGTCAGGCACGATGGACGGATGGCAAAGCACGCACGCGTCCGCGCTCCCGAACTGACCGGTAAGGGCGGCTGGCTCAACACCGGCGGCACCTCGTACACCCTCGCCGACCTGCGGGGGCGGATCGTGATTCTCGATTTCTGGACGTTCTGCTGTGTGAACTGCCTGCATGTGCTCGACGAGTTGCGGGAGCTGGAGGAGAAGCACCGCGACACGGTCGTGATGATCGGCGTCCACTCGCCGAAGTTCGTCCACGAGGCAGACCACCGGGCGGTCGTGGACGCCGTCGAGCGCTACGAGGTGCACCACCCCGTCCTCGACGACCCCGAGCTGGCCACCTGGAAGCAGTACGCCGTGCGCGCCTGGCCGACCCTGGTCGTCATCGACCCCGAGGGCTATGTCGTCGCGCAGCACGCCGGTGAGGGCCACGCCCACGCCATCGAGCGGCTCGTGGCGGAGCTGGAGGAGGAGCACGCCGCCAAGGGCACCCTGCGGCGCGGCGAGGGCCCGTATGTCGCGCCCGAGCCGGTGCCGACCGATCTGCGGTTCCCGGGCAAGGCCGTCCGGCTGCCCGGCGGCACCTTCCTCGTCTCGGACTCCACCCGGCACGCGCTGGTGGAGCTGGCCGCCGACGGCGAGACCGTCGTCGGCCGGATCGGCAGCGGTGAGCGCGGCCTGGCCGACGGCGGTCCGGCCGAGGCCCGGTTCAGTGAGCCGCAGGGCCTGGCGCTGTTGCCCGACGGCAGGGTCGTGGTGGCCGACACCGTCAACCACGCGCTGCGGGCGGTGGACGTGGAGACGGGCCGGGTGACGACGATCGCGGGCACCGGCCGCCAGTGGTGGCAGGGCTCCGCGACCTCCGGGCCGGCCCGGGAGACGGACCTCTCCTCGCCCTGGGACGTGGCCTGGTTCGCGGACCGGCTGTGGATCGCCATGGCCGGCGTCCACCAGCTCTGGACGTGGACCCCGCCGGCGGACGGGGACGAGGACGGGGACGGCGGCACCGTCGAGGTCGTCGCCGGTACGACCAACGAGGGCCTGGTGGACGGCTCAGCGGCCGAGGCGTGGTTCGCGCAGCCGTCCGGGCTCGCCGCCGCCGGGGACCGGCTGTGGATCGCCGACTCCGAGACCAGCGCCCTCCGCTGGATCGAGCGGGCCGCCCCGGAAGAGCAGGCCGAGCCGGCCGAACCCGGCTCCGAAGGCGGGGAGTTCATCGTCCGCACGGCCGTCGGCACCGGACTCTTCGACTTCGGGCACCGCGACGGGCCCGCCGGTCAGGCCCTGCTCCAGCATCCGCTGGGCGTCACCGCGCTCCCCGACGGCTCGGTCGCCGTCAGCGACACCTACAACCACGCGCTGCGCCGCTACGACCCGGCCACCGGCGAGGTGACCACCCTCGCCACCGATCTGCGCGAGCCCTCGGACGCCGTGCTCGACGGCGACGCGATCGTGGTCGTGGAGTCCGCCCGGCACCGGCTGACCCGGCTGCGGCTGCCGGAGGAGGCGGTTCGGGTCGAGCCGGTGGCGCACCGGACGCAGCGCGCTGCCACCGAGGTGGCGCCGGGGCGGCTCCGGCTGGACGTGGTGTTCCGGCCGCCCGCCGGGCAGAAGCTGGACGAGCGCTACGGCCCCGCGACCCGGCTGGTCGTCAGCGCCACGCCACCGGAGCTGCTGGCGGAGGGCTCCGGTACGGACACCGGCCTCGGGCGGGACCTGGCGCTGGCCGAGGGGATCACCGAGGGCGTGCTGCACGTCTCCGCGATGGCGGCGTCCTGCGACGACGACCCGGCGCAGGAGTATCCGGCCTGCCATGTGCACCAGCAGGACTGGGGTGTTCCGGTGACGGTGGCCGAGGGCGGCGCGGACCGGCTTCCCCTGGTGCTGGCGGGACTCGACGCTCCCTGACGGCCGTGACACGGCCCGGGCCCGGGTGAGCCCGCCGGGACGTACGGACGCGTCCGCGGCCCCCGGTGGTGCGGGACCGCGGACGCCGTTGTCCCGCAGCTGAATGCTTCTCCGTCGTTCTCCGCGCCGTTGCGCGTCACCTGTAGTAGCGGTTGTGGTCCTCGACCTCGACCACCGGGGCGCCGGGGGCCGGCGGCTGGACCCTGCGCCGCTTCAGGATGCTCACGTAGGCCGCGAGCCCGATGAGGCCGACCGCCATCATGATGAGGCCGGCCAGATCGAGGTTCACTCCGGCAATGTCCCAGTCCACCGCGAAGGTGAGGATGGCACCCACCGCCATCAGACCGATGCATCCGCCGATACCCATGGGATCCGCCTCCTCAAGCGTTGGCTCTCTGGGCTTCGTGCGTAGCCTCCGGATACCCGGGGCGGGGGGCTCCATGCGCCGCGTGGTGGGAGGGGAACCGGCGGTGTGTCAAGTACCTCGTGCGTCAGGGCGTTCGCCCCGGGGCCGGAACGCCGCCCCGGCTCAGTCCTCCAGGAAGGCCCGGATCGCGTCCGCGAGCAGGTGCGGGTCCTCGGCGCCGCACAGTTCGCGGGCCGAGTGCATGGAGAGGATGGCGGCGCCGATGTCGACCGTCGCGATGCCGTGCCGGGCGGCGGTGATGGGGCCGATCGTGGTGCCGCAGGGCATGGAGTTGTTCGAGACGAACGCCTGCCACGGCACCCCCGCCCGCTCGCAGGCGCGGACGAAGACGGCCCGGCCGGCGCCGTCGGTGGCGTAGCGCTGGTTGACGTTGACCTTCAGGATCGGGCCGCCGTTCGGCATCGGGTGGTGGCCGGGCTCGTGCCGCTCCGCGTAGTTGGGGTGGACGGCGTGGCCGGTGTCGGAGGAGAGGCAGAACGAGCCGGCGAAGGAGCGGGCGCGGTCCTCGTGGCTGCCGCCGCGGGCGAAGAGGGAGCGTTCCATGACGCTGCCGAGGAGCGGCCCGTCGGCGCCGGTGTCGGACTGGCTGCCGTTCTCCTCGTGGTCGAAGGCGGCGAGGACGGGGATGGCGGTGAGGTGTTTCCCGCCGTCCCGGGCGACGGCGGTCAGGGCGGCCGTGCCGGCGTGCACGGACAGCAGGTTGTCCATGCGCGGCCCGGCGAGCAGTTCGCGGTCGCGGCCGAGGTAGGCGGGCGGTTCGACGCTGTGGACCATGAGGTCCCAGCCGGCGATGTCCCCCGCGGCGACCCCGGCCTCGTCCGCGACGAAGGAGACGAGGTCGCCCTCGTGGACATCGCCGATCCCCCAGATCGGGGTCATGTGGCGCTGCTTGTCGAGCTTGACGCCCTCGGCGTTGACGGCGCGGTCGAGGTGGACGGCGAGCTGCGGCACCCGCAGCAGCGGCCGGTCGGCGCAGACGAGCCGGCTGGAGCCGTCGCGCAGGGTGAGCCGGCCGCTGAGGCCGAGGTCCCGGTCGAGCCAGGTGTTGAGGAGCGTGCCGCCGTAGATCTCGACGGCGATCTGCCGCCAGCCGTGCGCGCCGGTGTCCGGTACGGGCTTCACGCGCAGATTGGGGGAGTCGGTGTGGGCGCCGATGATCCGGTACGGCGTCTCGGGACCGGCGCCGTCCGGGACGTACCAGGCGATGAGGGCCCCGCCGCGCAGAACGTACCTGCCGCCCGCCGAGCCGTCCCACGCCTCGGTCTCCTCGACCCGCCGGAACCCGGCCGTCTCCAGCCGCCCCGCGGCGTTGGCCACCGCGTGGTAAGGCGACGGGCTCGCCGCGAGGTAGGACATCAGGTCGTCGGTGTGGGCGCGGGAGAAGCGGGGAGATCGGCTCATGGTTCTCAGCATATGGAAGGGCCCGGAGGGGCCCGAACGGGCTCGCTGTGCGCAGAAGACGACCCCCGCCCGGTGGGACCTGCCGGGCGGGGGTCGGGACCTCGGCCGCTGGGGCGCGGACGGCCTGGGCGGGCCGAGGTTTTCAGGGCCTCATCCGCGGACGGGGACCTGGATGCGGGGGAGCCGGGGGAGGGAGCCTCAGAAGGCGGCCTCGTCCAGCTCCATCAGGGAGTTGTCGGTCTTCTCGGCCAGGGTGCGCTGGACGGAGACGCCCGGCAGCACGGTGTGCGCGAAGAACTTGGCCGCGGCGATCTTGCCCTCGTAGAAGGACTTGTCCTTGGCGGAGGCCGAGGCGAGCTTCGAGGCGGCGACCGCGGCGCCCTTGAGGAGCAGGTAGCCGACGACGACGTCGCCGGAGGCCATCAGCAGGCGGGTGGTGTTGAGGCCGACCTTGTAGATCGACTTCACGTCCTGCTCGGTGGCGGCCAGGTCGGTCAGCATGTGGCCGACGATGGCCTCCAGGTCGACCGCGGCCTTGGACAGCTCGGCGCGGGCGTCGGCCAGCTCCTCGCCGCCCTCGGCGTCGCCCAGGAACTTCTTGATCTCCTCGGAGAGGGCGGTCAGCGCCTGGCCCTGGTCCCGGACGATCTTCCGGAAGAAGAAGTCCTGGCCCTGGATGGCGGTGGTGCCCTCGTAGAGGGTGTCGATCTTGGCGTCCCGGATGTACTGCTCCAGGGGGTACTCCTGGAGGTAGCCGGAGCCGCCGAAGGTCTGCAGCGACTGGGCGAGCAGCTCGTAGGACTTCTCGGAGCCGTAGCCCTTGACGATCGGCAGCAGCAGGTCGTTGAGGCGGTGGATGGCGGAGGCGTCCTCGCCCGCGGCCTCCTTGACCAGGATCTCGTCCTGGATCGAGGCGGTGTAGAGGACGAGGGAGCGCATGCCCTCGGCGTACGCCTTCTGCGTCATCAGGGCGCGGCGGACGTCGGGGTGGTGCGTGATGGTGACGCGCGGGGCGGTCTTGTCCGTGAAGGCGGCCAGGTCCGGGCCCTGCACGCGCTCCTTGGCGTACTCCAGGGCGTTGAGGTAGCCGGTGGAGAGGGTGGCGATGGCCTTCGTGCCGACCATCATCCGCGCGAACTCGATGATCATGAACATCTGGCGGATGCCGTCGTGCTTGTCGCCGATCAGCCAGCCCTTGGCGGGGTGCTTGTCGCCGAAGGTCATCTCGCAGGTGTTGGAGACCTTGAGGCCCATCTTGTGCTCGACGTTGGTGGCGTAGACGCCGTTGCGCTCGCCCAGCTCGCCAGTCTCGAAGTCGAACTCGTACTTCGGCACCATGAACAGGGACAGGCCCTTGGTGCCGGGGCCGGCGCCCTCGGGGCGGGCCAGCACGTAGTGGATGATGTTCTCGGAGAGGTCGTGCTCGCCCGAGGTGATGAAGCGCTTCACGCCCTCGATGTGCCAGCTGCCGTCCTCCTGCTGGACGGCCTTGGTGCGGCCGGCGCCCACGTCGGAGCCGGCGTCCGGCTCGGTCAGCACCATGGTGGAGCCCCACTGCTTCTCCACCGCGATCTGCGCGATCTTCTTCTGCTCCTCGGTGCCCTCCTCGTAGAGCACGCCGGCGAAGGCCGGGCCGGAGGAGTACATCCAGACCGCCGGGTTGGAGCCCAGGATGGTCTCGGCGAAGCCCCAGAGCAGGGAGCGCGGGGTGATGGTGCCGCCCAGCTCCTCCGGGATGCCCAGCCGCCACCACTCGGCGTCCATGAAGGCGCTGTAGCTCTTCTTGAAGGACTCGGGGAGTGGTGCGGTGTTGGTCTCCGGGTCGAACACCGGCGGGTTGCGGTCCGCTTCGGCGTAGGACTCGGCGAGCTCGTTCTCGGCGAGGCGGGCGATCTCGGACAGGACGCTCTTGGCGGTGTCGACGTCCATCTCCGCGAACGGGCCGGTGCCGTACAGCTTGTCGCGGCCGAGCACCTCGAAGAGGTTGAACTCGATGTCGCGGAGATTCGACTTGTAGTGCCCCATGGCGACGGCTCCGTAGCTTCGGGGAGGCGGCATACCTCTACTGCGTACCAAACGTGGTTCCGCCATGATGCTACCCGTCAGTAATAAGACGCAAGCCCCCGCCGGTCAACTGTGACTCGTTACCCTTTGGGGCATGTACGGCTATGACCAGAACCCGGGCGCCGGGCAGAGCTACGCGGCCCCTCCGCCACCCCCGCAGCAGGGGCGCGGCGGCTACGGCGCCCAGCCGGGCCAGCCGCTCTACCCCGAGCCGTCCCCGCCGTCGCTGGCCGACGCGGTGCGCGCCTTCACCACGGGCTCGATGTCGGCCGAGGACTTCCAGCACATCTTCTCGACCTCGAAGATCTACTGCCCGCGCGGTGAGGGGCCCGGTTTCCTGGCGCTGCACAGCACCCAGCAGCCGGTGATCCCGCTCTTCACCTCGCTGAAGGAACTGCGCGGCTACGCCGGCAAGGAGTCCAAGTACTTCACGCTGACCGGCGCCGAGGTGCTCGACCTGCTGCCCACGGGCTACGGCTTCGTGCTGGACATGGAGGGCGAGCACCGGATGGTCTTCGACGCGAAGGCCGTCGAGCAGATGGTCGACTTCGCGATGCGGCGGATGTACGGCTGAGGGCCGTCCCTGTCTCCTCCGCGGTGGACCGGCGCCGCCCCGCCGGGCCCGCAGCCGGCCCCGGGCGGGTCCGGTTCGCATCCCGGACATAAGCGTCACGGTCCGCGGCCGGCGCATTAAGCCTGGCTTAAGCGCGGCTCAAGCGTTCCTCAGCTCCCCGCACCTTCTCGCGTATCCGCAGGTCAGAGGCTTTTGGGGCTTCGCCTTCCGATTGGCGGGGCCCTTGGTCGTGCGTATCGTCGTGGCCCACCGGCGGCGCGCGGCGCACAAAGAGAGCGCTCTCAGAAAGAGTCCGTC
Source organism: Streptomyces sp. MNU89 (assembly GCF_020982505.1). Classification (NCBI taxonomy): domain Bacteria; kingdom Bacillati; phylum Actinomycetota; class Actinomycetes; order Kitasatosporales; family Streptomycetaceae; genus Streptomyces; species Streptomyces sp. MNU89. The sequence continues at coordinate 3,821,394 of NZ_JAJKLL010000001.1, forward strand.
TGTCCGTGCGCTCAATGCGCACCGTCCGGCGCCCGACGCCGAACCTTCCCCACAGACGAGGTGTGTCCACGCCATGGCAGCTCATCGCGCACGCCGATGGTCCTTCGGAGGGCTGGTGCTTCTGATCACCACCGCCCTCGCCTCCGCCATCCTCTTCAACACGTCCGGCCCGGCCACGAACCAGGCGAACGCCGCCGCGGCGCAGACGTGGTCCGACGACTTCGACGGCGCCGCGGGCAGCGCGCCCGACTCCTCGAAGTGGACCCTGGAGACGGGCGGCAGCGGCAACGGCAACAACGAACTCCAGTACTACACGAACAGCACCGACAACGCCGCGCTCGACGGCAAGGGCAACCTGGTCATCACCGCCCGCAAGAACAGCGACCCGGGCCTGCAGTGCTGGTACGGCACCTGCCAGTACACGTCGGCGCGGCTGAACACGGCGAAGACCTTCACCCAGAAGTACGGCCACTTCGAGGCCCGCATCAAGATCCCGCGGGGCCGGGGCATCTGGCCGGCCTTCTGGATGCTGGGCGACGACCTCGGCTCCGTCGGCTGGCCCGACAGCGGCGAGATCGACATCATGGAGAACGTCGGCCACGAGCCCGGCACCGTCCACGGCACCCTCCACGGCCCCGGCTACTCGGGCTCGGGCGGTATCGGCGCCGCGTACACGCTGCCGAACGGCGCGTCCTTCGCCGACGACTTCCACGTCTTCGCCGTCGACTGGAGCCCCTCCGGGATCACCTGGTCCGTGGACGGCCAGGCGTACCAGACCCGCGGCCCGGCGGACGTGGGCGGCAACAAGTGGGTCTACGACCACCCGTTCTTCCTCATCCTGAACCTCGCGGTCGGCGGCAACTGGCCCGGCAGCCCCGACGCCGGCACGTCCTTCCCGCAGACGATGACCATCGACTACGTCCACGTCACCACCTCCGGCTCCGGCGACGGCGGCGGCACGCCCCGCACCGGCGCGATCAAGGGCATCGGTGGCATGTGCGCCGACGTCGCGGGCGCGAGCAGCGCCGACGGCACGCCGATTCAGCTGCACAACTGCACGGGCCACGACGCCCAGAAGTGGACGGCGGGCAGCGACGGCACCGTGCGGGCCCTCGGCAAGTGCCTGGACGTCAAGGGCGGTTCACACGACGACGGCGCGGCCGTGCAGCTCTACACCTGCAACGGCACGGCGGCGCAGCAGTGGACCCACACCGCCGCCCGCGACCTGGTCAACACCGGATCCGGCAAGTGCCTCGACGCCAAGGACAACTCCTCGGCCGACGGCACCCGCCTCCAGATCTGGACGTGCACCGGCGCCGCCAACCAGAAGTGGACCATCGGCTGAGCACCCGCGGCGCCGCGCCGGGCCGCCTCCCGCTTCCTCCCGATCCCCCCGAGTGCCCCGGCCCCCGGCCGGGGCCCAAGGAGTACCCATGGCACCCCGTCACCAGCGCAACCTGACCCGTCGCAGGATGCTGTTCGCCCTGGGCGGCGCGGCCGTCGCCGTCCCGGCGATCGCGACCGTCACCCCGTACGCCCTCGGCGGCGAGGCCGGCACCTCGGCCGCCGGCTCGCTCCCGGTGACCATCGCCAACAACAGCGGTTCGTTCCGCAACACCTCCGTGCACCTCTACGTCGTCGGCAATCTCGACGGCAGGCAGGTACGGCTCACCCCGGAGGGCACCGTCGTGCCCATCGCCCTGTCGGACAACGGAGCCGACGGCTTCACCGACTACGCCATCCCCCTGGCGGGCAGCGGCGAGACGAAGCTGTCCCTCCCCCACATGTCGGGCCGCATCTACGTGTCCCTCGGCGAGAAGCTCAAGTTCAAGGCCGTGGCCGACGGCAACGGCGACGCGGCCCTGCAGTACCCGGCCGGGTGGGTCGAGTCGGACCCCAACTACGGCGTCCTGCACGACTGCGCCGAGTTCACGTACAACGCGGCCGGCATGTTCTGCAACACCACGATGGTCGACATGTTCAGTGTGCCGATGAGCATCCGGCTCACCGGTGAGAAGGACCAGACGACGGGTGCCCTGCGCGAGGGCGGGCGCTCCGCCGCCTTCGCCGCCGTCCGGCGGACCGAGGAGTTCGCACGGCTGGTCGTGGACGACACCCGCATCATCGCTCCCGGCCACGGTCTGGACGCGGGCCTCTTCCCCGAGGACTACTTCGCCCCGTACATCGACGAGGTGTGGAGCACCTACACCGGCAAGGACCTCAAGGTCACCACCAACGCCGGCACGTTCACCGGCCGGGTGCGCGGTGAGCGGTTCACCTTCGACGGTCCGGCCTCCGTGTCCTTCGCCAAGCCCTCGACCCGCGACGTGTTCTTCTGCGACGGCAACCTCGCCGCGCCCAACGACGGCACCACCGGTCCCGTCGCCGCCGTCCTCGGCGCGGGCTTCAACCGCTCGACCCTGCTCACCGGCACCGCCCAGCCGGCCACCGACCCGGCCGCCTTCTACCGGGGCGAGCTGACCAACCACTACGCGAAGGCGGTCCACGCGGCGACCGAGGACGGCAAGGCGTACGGCTTCGCCTTCGACGACGTCGCGGACTTCGCCTCCTACATCCAGGACACCCGCCCGACCGGCTTCACCCTCACGCTGTCGCCGTTCTGACGGATCTCCGGACGAACTGGCACCCCCGCCGGCCGGCGCCTGGGAGCGGGGCGGGGCGGGGCGGCGGACGGGAGGGGACCGCCTGCGCGGTGATCGCGGGGCTGTGGCTGCGACCTCATGAGAGGGCGCGGCCGGCTCCGTCCGCCGTCCGCCGCGGACCGGAGGCGGTCTCGCGCACCGCGCCGTGCATGGGGCATGCTCCCCGCACAAGGGGTGCCGGACGGGCGGACGATGTCCGGTCTCGGGAATGGCGGCGCCTCGGGTTGTTGTTTACTGTTCAACTAAGCCCCGAGGAGGAACCCATGCCCGCCATCACCGTCGAGAACCCCCTGACCCTGCCGCGCGTGGCCGCGCCGGCGGATGCCGCGGCCCGCCCCGTGCTGGCCGTGACCACCGCGCCGAGCGGCTTCGAGGGCGAGGGCTTCCCCGTCCGCCGGGCCTTCGCGGGGATCAACTACCGTCACCTGGACCCCTTCATCATGATGGACCAGATGGGTGAGGTGGAGTACCAGCCCGGGGAGCCCAAGGGGACCCCGTGGCACCCGCACCGCGGCTTCGAGACCGTCACCTACATCATCGACGGGATATTCGACCACCAGGACTCCAACGGCGGTGGCGGCACCATCACCAACGGTGACACCCAGTGGATGACGGCCGGCGCCGGCCTGCTGCACATCGAGGCGCCGCCGGAGCGGCTCGTCATGTCCGGCGGGCTCTTCCACGGGCTCCAGCTGTGGGTGAACCTCCGGGCGAAGGACAAGATGATGGCGCCGCGCTACCAGGACATCCGGGGCGGCAGCGTCCAGCTGCTCACCTCGCCCGACGGCGGCGCGCTGCTGCGGGTCATCGCCGGCGAGCTGGACGGACACCACGGTCCCGGGATCACGCACACACCGATCACGATGGTCCACGCGACGCTGGCCCCCGGTGCCGGGATCACCCTGCCCTGGCGCGAGGACTTCAACGGCCTCGCCTACGTCCTCGCGGGCCGCGGAACGGCCGGGGCCGAGCGCCGTCCGGTCCGGCTGGGCCAGACCGCCGTCTTCGGCACCGGTTCCTCGCTCACCGTCCGCGCGGACGAGAAGCAGGACGCCCACACCCCGGATCTGGAGGTCGTCCTGCTCGGCGGCCGGCCGATCGGTGAGCCCATGGCCCACTACGGCCCGTTCGTCATGAACACCCGCGAGGAACTCCAGCAGGCGTTCGAGGACTTCCAGAAGGGGCGGCTGGGCACGGTCCCGGCCGTGCACGGGATGTCCGAGGGCGGGCTGTAGGCCGGGACGGGGCCCCGCCCCTTCGCCCCGCCACCGGCCGGGCCGGTCGGGAACGGGCCGGCCGGTCCCGCCGGCCGGGCCGGTCAGGCGGCGAAGTCCGGGACGGCCTCGGGGAACAGCGGCCCGCGCGGCTCCGGCTCGTCCGGGCCGGGCGGGCCGGGGTTCTCGTACAGCTCGAACCAGGTGGTCTTGCCCTCGCCCCGGGGATCGACCCCCCAGGCGTGGGCGAGCAGTTCCAGCAGCACCAGGCCGCGGCCCGAGGAGGCCAGCTCGCCCGGGCGGCGGCGGTGCGGCAGCTCGTCGCTGCTGTCGGCCACGTCGACGCGGAGCCGCCGGCCCACACTGCCGTCCCCCTCCGGTGCGGTGATCTCCGCGACCGCGACGGCGTCACCGTCCGTGTGCACCAGCACATTGGTGACCATCTCGGAGAGCATGAGCTCGGCCGAGTCCACCTGCTCTGGGTCCGACCAGTCGTGCATCAGCTCGCGCAGCTGGCGGCGGGCCAGGGAGATGCGCTCCGGCTCGGCCTGGGCGATGGTCATGACCGTGCGGCGCATCTGACGCAGCGGGTACAGGGCGGGGGCGCCGCAGCCGGGCCCGTTCCGGCAGAGCAGCAGGAGGACGATGTCGTCCTCGCGCCGGTCGGAGAGCGGGCCGGGCCGGTAGTGCGAGGAGGGGCCGTGCACGGCCTGGATCACGCTGTCGGCCATGGTCTCCATGTCCTCCGAGACGTGCTCCTCGATCGCCTCGCGCAGCCGCTGCCAGCCGGTCTCCAGATTGTGCCCGCCGGTTTCGAGCAGACCGTCGGTGAAGAGCATCATCAGCTCCCCCGGCTCCAGGACGATCCTGGTGATCGGGTAGTCGGCGTCCGGGGAGACGCCGAGCGGCAGCCCGCCGGCCGTGGTCCGGGTCATCATGGTGCCGTCGTACATCCGGGTGACGGGCTCCTGGTGGCCGGCGCGGGCGATGTCCAGGGTCCCGGACGCCGGGTCCGCCTCGATGTAGAGGACGGTGGCGAAGCGCGGGTCGTCCTCGCCGCCCTCGCCGTCCGGCCGCCGGTCGGCGAGCCCGGCCAGGAAGCGCGAGCCGCGGGAGAGCACGGCGTCGGGGTGGTGTCCCTCGGAGGCGTAGGCGCGCAGGGCGATCCGCAGCTGGGTCATCAGGCTCGCGGCGCGCACGTCGTGGCCCTGGACGTCGCCGACGACGAAGGCCACGCGGTCGGACGGCAGCGGGATCATGTCGTACCAGTCGCCGCCGATCTGGAGCCCTCCGCCGGTCGGTACATAGCGGGCCGCGACCGTCATCCCCGGGGTCTCCGGCGGCACCGGGGGCAGCATGGCCCGCTGGAGCCCCACGGCCAGCTCCCGCTGGGACTCCTGGGTGCCGGCCCGGGAGAGCGCCTGGGCCAGCATCCGGGCCACGGTGGCCAGGATCGACCGCTCGTCCGGGGTGAAGGCGACGCGGTGGTCGAAGGTGGCCAGCCAGGCGCCGGTGGTGCGGCCCGCCGTGATCAGCGGGACGTAGGCCCAGGACTGCAGGTCGAAGCGGGACACCAGCGGCCAGGTGAGGGGGTACCGCTCGCGGAACTCCCCGGGCGAGGAGAGGTAGACGGCCCGGCCGGTGCGCACCACCTCGGCGGCCGGGTAGGGCGTGTCCAGCGGCATCTCCTCGAAGGGCGGCTCCTCGTCGTCGGGGCGGTCGCCCTGGAAACCCACGATCTTCAGCCAGTCCCCCTCGACGGTGAAGACGACCAGGCCGTTCGGGGAGAAGCCCGGCATGGAGAGGTTCCCGGCCACCCGCAGCACCTCGGAGGTGGACCGGGCCTCGGCCAGCGCCCGCCCGGCGTCCAGCAGGAAGGCCTCGCGGGCCCGCCGCCAGTCGCCGGTGACCCGGGGCGGCGCCGCGGTGTCGTCGGCGTGCCGCGGCTCCTCGGGGAGCTCCTGGACGGTGCCGATCAGCGTGACCCTCCCGGCGTCCCGGTGCGGCCGGGCGCGGACACGGATCCTGCGGAGCACCCTGCCGTCGTCGCCGATCACCCGCATCAGCACCTCGGCCAGGGTGCCCTCGGTGAGGGCGAGGCTCACGACCTCGTTCATCTCCACCCAGTCCACCGGGTGGAAGCGGGCCCGGGTGGCCCCCGGGGAGAGCGTGGTGTCGATCGCGTCGAACCCCAGCAGCCGGGCCGCCTCGGCGTCCACCCGCAGGGCTTTGGAGGCGGTGTCCCAGCGCCAGAGGCCGGTCGCGGTGGCGGACAGGACATCCTCGGAGCGCATTACATCACTTTAGGCAGCTTTGGGGCATTCTGACGACCGGCTGTGGGGCAGGTGGCTACCGGTACCCTTGACGGGGCCCCCGACGGGCCCGGTCCCACGGGCGCCCGGCGCCCCCCACCACGATCCGACGACGATCCGACGACTTGGATGAGCGATGCATCGGTACCGGTCCCACACCTGCGGCGAACTCCGCGCCGCTGACGTCGACACCGAGGTGCGACTGAGCGGCTGGCTGCACAATCGTCGCGATCTGGGCGGCATCCTCTTCGTCGATCTCCGCGACCACTACGGCCTGGTCCAGCTCGTCGCCCGGCCGGGCACGCCGGCCAACGAGGCGCTGGGCTCGCTGACCAAGGAGACCGTCGTCCGGATCGACGGCCGGGTCAGCGCCCGCGGCGCCGAGAACGTCAACCCCGACCTGCCGACCGGCGAGATCGAGATCGAGGTCGACGAGGTCGAGGTGCTGGGCGAGGCCGAGCCGCTGCCGTTCACGATCAACACCGAGGACGGGGTGAACGAGGAGCGCCGGCTGGAATACCGCTTCCTCGACCTGCGCCGCGAGCGCATGCACCGCAACATCGTCCTGCGCTCCCAGGTCATCGCCTACCTCCGCCGGGAGATGACCGCCCTCGGCTTCATGGACATGGCGACGCCGATCCTCTCGGCCACCTCGCCCGAGGGCGCCCGCGACTTCCTCGTCCCCTCCCGGCTGCACGCCGGCAAGTTCTACGCGCTGCCGCAGGCCCCGCAGCAGTTCAAGCAGCTGCTGATGATCGCGGGCTTCGACCGCTACTTCCAGATCGCCCCCTGCTTCCGCGACGAGGACGCCCGCGCCGACCGCTCGCCGGGCGAGTTCTACCAGCTCGACATCGAGATGAGCTTCGTCGAGCAGGAGGACGTCTTCCGGGTCATCGAGAAGGTGATGACCGACCTGTTCACCGAGTTCGGGCAGGGCCGCGAGGTCACCTCCCCGTTCCCGCGCATCCCGTTCCGCGAGGCGCTGCTCAAGTACGGCAGCGACAAGCCGGACCTGCGCGCCGGGCTGGAGCTCACCGATGTCTCGCACCTCTTCGCGGACTCGGGCTTCAAGGCCTTCGCCGGCAAGCACGTCCGCGCGCTGGCCGTGCCGGACACCGCGGAGCAGCCGCGGAAGTTCTTCGACCAGATGGGCGAGTTCGCCGTCGAGCAGGGCGCCAAGGGCCTGGCCTGGGTCCGGATCGGCGAGGACGCGAAGCTCACCGGCCCGATCGCGAAGTTCCTCACCGAGGACGACACCGAGCGGCTGATCGCCGAGGTCGGCGGCAAGCCCGGCACCGCGGTGTTCTTCGGCGCCGGCGAGTTCGACGAGGTCTCGAAGATCATGGGCGCCGTCCGCGTCGAGGCCGCCCGCCGGGCCGGGCACTTCGAGGAGAACGTCTTCCGCTTCTGCTGGATCGTCGACTTCCCGATGTTCGAGAAGAACGAGGACACCGGCGAGATCGAGTTCTCCCACAACCCCTTCTCCATGCCGCAGGGCGGCCTGGAGGCGCTCCGGGAGAAGGACCCGCTGGACATCCTCGCCTGGCAGTACGACATCGTCTGCAACGGCGTGGAGCTGTCCTCCGGCGCCATCCGGAACCACGAGCCCGACGTCATGTACGAGGCCTTCGGGATCGCCGGCTACTCGCGGGACGAGGTCGAGCGCGAGTTCGGCGGCATGCTGCGCGCCTTCAAGTTCGGCGCCCCGCCGCACGGCGGCATCGCCCCGGGCGTGGACCGCATGGTGATGCTGCTGGCCGACGAGCCCAACATCCGCGAGACCATCGCCTTCCCGCTCAACGGCAACGCCCAGGACCTGCTGATGGGCGCCCCGACCGAGGTCGATGAGGCCCGGCTGCGGGAGCTCCACCTCAGCCTGCGGAAGCCGCAGGTGAAGCAGGAGCGGTAGGCGGCCGTAAGGAGCCCGGGACCGCGTTCCGCGCGGTCCCGGGCTTCCTTTTCGGAAGGCGAAGCGCTACTTCGGCGCCGATGTCGCGCTATTATGCATGCATGGCTACCGTTCAGATCAGAAACGTCGATGATCAGGCCTACGCGATACTGCGCCGGCGCGCCGCGGACTCCGGGAGGTCGCTCCAGGAGTACCTGCGGAAGATGCTGGAGGACCAGGCGGCGCACGAGCCGATCGAGGACATCCTCACCGCGGTACGGGCCGACCTGGTGCGGGAGGTCCCGATGGAGGCCATTGTCGAAGCACAGCGTGAAGGCCGGGGCGAATGATCGTCGTTGACAACTCCGTACTGATCTCGTCCCTCGTCGACGCCGGTCCGGCGGGCAAGGCCTGCATGGCCCGGATGTCCGGTGAGCGGCTGGTCGCCCCCGGGGTGATCGATTACGAGGCACTCAACACCCTGCGGAACCTCCTGCGGGCCCGGAAAGTCGACGTGGAAGTCGCCGAGCGGGCGGTGCGAGTACTGCCCGACCTGCCCATCGAGCGGGTGCCCTGCAAGCACCTGATTCCGAGGATGTGGGAACTGCGCAACAACTACACGCCGTACGACGCCGCGTACGTGGCGCTGGCCGAGCATCTCACCGTGCCGCTCGTGACCGGCGACGGGCGGCTGGCCCGGGGGTCCGGCACGCGGTGCGTCGTGGAACTCATCACCTGACAGGCCGTACCGGGGAAACATGCCGGACGGGCCGCGGAGGGCCGTTCCTCCGCGGCCCGTCCGCGGACCGTGTGGGTTACTCCTCGCCGCCGAAGCGCTCGCGGTAGGCGGCCAGGTCGTCCTCGGTGATCTTGGCGAAGAGGACCGGCGGTACGGTGAAGGCCGTGCCGGCCGGGACGGCGGCCAGGGCCGCGGCCTCCTCGGCGGTGACCCAGGCGGCGGTGTCGTCCTGCAGGTCGAACGCGGCCCGCATGGCCCTGGCCGAGGCCGGGATGAACGGCTCGGAGACCACCGCGTAGAGGTGGATGAGGTTCATGGCCGTACGGAGCGTGAGCGCCGCCGCGTCCTGGTCGGTCTTGATCTCCAGCCAGGGGGCCTTCTCCTCCAGGTAGGAGTTGCCCGCGCTCCACAGGGCGCGCAGCGCCTGCGCCGCCTTGCGGAACTGCAGCTCCTCCATGTGCCGCTCGTACTCGGCGAGCAGGCCCGCGATCTCCCCGCCCAGCTTCCGCTCGGCCTCGCCGGCCTCCGCGCCCGCCGGGACGGTGTCGCCGAAGCGCTTGCGGGAGAAGGAGAGCACCCGGTTGACGAAGTTGCCGAGGGTGTCGGCGAGGTCCTTGTTGACGACCGAGGAGAACAGCTCCCAGGAGAAGGAGGTGTCGTCCGACTCGGGGGCGTTCGCCATCAGGAAGTAGCGCCAGTAGTCGGCCGGCAGCAGCTCCAGGGCCGCGTCGGTGAAGACGCCGCGCCGCTGGGAGGTGGAGAACTTCCCGCCGTAGTAGGTGAGCCAGTTGAAGGCCTTGACGTAGTCGACCTTCTTCCAGGGCTCGCGGGTGCCGAGCTGGGTGGCCGGGAACATCACGGTGTGGAACGGGACGTTGTCCTTGGCCATGAACTCGGTGTAGCGGACGTTGTCCGCGCCCGCGGGCTCGTACCACCAGGACTTCCAGTCCCGGACCTCGCCCTCGCCCGCACGGTCCGCCCACTCCTTGGTGGCGCCGATGTACTCGATCGGGGCGTCGAACCAGACGTAGAAGACCTTGCCCTCGGCGGCCAGCTCGGGCCAGGTGTCGGCCGGGACCGGGACGCCCCAGTCCAGGTCGCGGGTGATCGAGCGGTCGTGCAGGCCCTCGGTCAGCCACTTGCGGGCGATGGAGGAGGCGAGCGTCGGCCACGCGTCGCCGCATCCGTCGATCCACGCCTCGACCTCGCCGGCCAGCTTCGACTGGAGCAGGAAGAGGTGCTTGGTCTCGCGGATCTCCAGATCGGCGCTGCCGCTGATCGCGGAGCGGGGCTCGATCAGATCGGTGGGGTCGAGCACGCGCGTGCAGTTCTCGCACTGGTCGCCGCGGGCCTTGTCGTAGCCGCAGTGCGGGCAGGTGCCGACGATGTAGCGGTCCGGCAGGAAGCGGTCGTCGGCGAGGGAGAACACCTGGCGGATCGCGCGCTCCTCGATGAAGCCGTTCTCCTTGAGGCGGCGCGCGAAGTGCTGGGTGATCTCGATGTTCTGCTCGGAGGAGCTGCGGCCGAAGTAGTCGAACTCCAGGCCGAAGCCGTCGTAGACGGCCTTCTGCGCGTCGTGCTGCCCGGCGCAGAACTCGTCCACCGGCAGCCCGGCCTCCTTGGCGGCCAGTTCCGCCGGGGTGCCGTGCTCGTCCGTCGCGCAGATGTACAGCACCTCGTGACCGCGCTGCCGCAGATAGCGGGCGTACACATCGGCCGGGAGCATGGACCCCACCATGTTGCCCAGGTGCTTGATCCCGTTGATGTACGGAAGGGCGCTGGTGATGAGGTGTCGAGCCATTGCGGCTGCTCCCGGGTAGCAGGTGGATGCGCGGAGTGATGGAGAGGGTTCTGCGGGCGGTCAATATCGTATCGGAGCGGGTGGCGCCACCCGTCCGGCTATCCGGTGGGCGGACGCCGGGCGGTGACCGGGCGTCTCCGCCCGCGGCCGGGTGCTCCGGACGGGGACGCGACGGGGCGCGGGACGGGGCACCGCGGGGCGGCCGGGGCGGTCCCCGGCATCAGGGCGGCGTGAAGATTGCCGGAACCCGGCAGTGCGCCGGGGCCCTCCCGGCTGCGAGACTGCCAGGAACGCGGGAAGTGCGGGGCGCGTACGGGGTCCCGCTCCACGCGGGGAGAGGGGGGCCGGATGGCGTGGTTTCTGGGACTCGGTGCGGCAGGGCTGGTACTGCTGGTCCTCGCGTTCGTCTTCGACGGTGTGCTGGACGGTGTGCTGGACGGGGCCTTCGGGGGGATGGTCTCGCTGCCGGCCCTGGCCGGGTTCGTCTCGATGCTCGGCTTCGGCGGCGCCATCGTCCTCGGCACCACCGGAGCCGGGCCCGTCGGCGCGACCGCGGCCGGGACGGCCGCCGGGCTGGGCACGGCCTGGCTCGTGGTCCGGCTGAGCCGGGCGCTGATGCGGGACCAGACCGCGCCGACGCTCCGCTCCGCCGACCTGGTGGGCACCCCGGGCTCGGTGGTGACGCCCATCCCGCCGGGCGGCTACGGCGAGGTGCTGCTCCGGGTCGGCGGCCAGCCCCTCAAGTACGCGGCGCGGAGCGAGGTGGCGCAGCCGCTCGGTGAGGAGATCTGGGTGACGGCCGCGCTGTCCAGCACGGCGGTCGAGGTGCGCGCCGTGGAGCGCTAGCGATCCTGCCCGGTTGTCCGTCCGCCCGTCCGTCCGCCTGTCCGATCGTCGGTCCGTCCGCCTGTCCGCTCGCCCGCAGGCCGTCCCCGGCCCCGCCGCGGGTCGTCCCGCCGTCCGGGCGCCGCCGTTTCGTACGTCCACGGGGGGACGGGCGAACCGGCCCTCGGCTCGCCCCAGTTGTTGTGCATCATCCGGTTGTCCGCAGAGAGGCAGGACCCCATGAGCCCAGTGCTCGTCGCCGTGGTCGGAGTCGCCGTACTCCTTGTTCTTCTGGCCGTCATCGTCATCTCGCGCTACAAGGTGGCCGGGCCGAACGAGGCGTTCATCATCACCGGACGCCGGGGCAAGAAGTCCGTCGACGCGGTCACCAGCCGCGTCAGTTACGACACCAGCGGCCAGAAGGTCGTCGTCGGCGGCGGCGTCTTCGTGGTGCCGTTCGTCCAGCAGCGCCATGTGATGGACCTGTCCAGCCGGCACATCCCGGTCGCCGTGCGCGGGGCGGTGACGCTGCGCGGCGTCAAGGTCGACCTGGACGGGGTCGCCATCGTCAAGGTCGGCGGCGACGAGGACGCGATCCGCGCCGCCGCCCAGCGGTTCCTCCAGCAGCAGGACGGGGTGGTCGGCTTCACCCAGGAGGTGCTGTCCGGCGCCCTGCGCTCCATCGTCGGCCGGATGTCCGTGGAGGACGTCATCCGGGACCGGGCGGCGTTCGCCGGGCAGGTCGCGGAGGAGGCCGAGGCCAGCCTCTCCGGCCAGGGGCTCGTCCTCGACACCTTCCAGATCCAGGACATCTCCGCCGAGGGCAGCTATCTGCAGGACCTCGGCCGGCCCGAGGCCGCCCGCGCCCGGCAGGAGGCCGACACCGCCGAGGCCGACGCCCGCCGCATAGCCGAGCAGGCGCGGCTGCGGGCCGAGGAGGAGATCGCGGTCGCGCAGCGGGTACTGGCGCTCCGTCAGGCCGAGATCAAGGCGGAGACGGACGCGGCGGCCGCCCGCGCCGCGGCGGCGGGACCGCTGGCCGAGGCCGCGCGGCAGCAGGAGGTGCTGTCCGAGCAGGAGAAGGTCGCCACGCGGCAGGCCGCGCTGAAGGACCGCCAGCTCGACACGGAGATCCGCAAGCCGGCCGACGCCGCCCGGTACCAGGCCGAGCAGGAGGCGGAGGCGCACCGGGTGGCGCGGGTGAAGCAGGCCGAGGCGCAGGCCGAGGAGTCCCGGCTCACCGGTGAGGGCGAGAAGCAGCGGCGTGCGGCGCTGGCCGACGCGGTACGGCTGGAGGGCGAGGCGGAGGCCGCGGCGGTCGCCGCGCACGGCACCGCCGAGGCCGAGGCGATGCACAAGAAGGCCGACGCCTTCGAGCGGTACGGCGACGCGGCCGTGCTGCAGATGCTCGTCGAGGTGCTGCCGCAGGTCGTCGCGAAGGCCGCGGAGCCGATGGCGGCGATCGACAAGCTGACGGTGATCTCCACGGACGGTGCCGGGAAGCTGCCGCGTGCGGTGGCGGACAACGTCGCACAGGGCATGGAACTGCTGGGCTCCACGACCGGGATCGACCTGGCGTCGATGCTCTCCCGGCTGGCGGGTGGCGCGGCCGGAGGTCCGGGGACGGACACCGGGAGCGGGACGGCCGCGGCGGAAGGCGGGTCCGCCGGGACGGCCGGCGGGAACGGCAAGCCGGGCGCGGAGCGGATCGAGGTCACCGGCTGAACGGCGGCTCGGCCGCCCTGCGGACAGCCGCGCCCGGGGATCTCAAGGCTCCGGAGGAGCCACGGGAAACCCCGGGCGCGGCGCCGTGCCACCGGAACGGGAGGGGACGGGACGGGCGCGGCCCGGCCGGCGGGTGAGCCGGCCGGGCCGCGCCCGGTGTCGTGCCGGCCGCCCGTCTCCCGTGTTCTCCGGGTACGGGCGCGCGCCGGGTGCGGGGGCTGTCAGCCGAGGATGCCCTTCTCCCGGGCCTCCTCCAGCCACTTCGGGAACTCGGCGAGCAGCTGCTCGTACAGCTTGCGGTTGGTGAGCTTCTTCGGTTCCGGACCGGCGTGGAAGAAGCCGGCGTTGTCGGCCTTCCGCCGCTCCGGCACGGACAGGTTGTCGAGCTTCCGGAGGAAGTCGAAACCCTTGGCGTCCGTCTCGCCGAAGCCGATGAACTGCCAGAAGAGCGGCAGCTCGGCCGCCTCGCACAGCGCCTTCTCGGCGGCCGCCTTGCTCGTGGGGGCGCCGTCGGTCTGGAAGATGACGAAGGCCGGGGCGGTGGAGCCGGACTTCTTGTAGTGCTCGACGACGGTCTCGATGGCGCGGTGGTAGTTCGTCCGGCCCATGTGGCCGAGGTCCGCGTGGAGCGCCTCGATACGGCCCTTGTAGTCGTCCAGGGCGATGTCGGCGGTGCCGTCGATGTCGGTGGAGAAGAACACCACGGGGACGGTGCCGTCGTCGTCCAGGTTGGCGGAGAGGCCGAGGGCCTGCTCGGCGAGGTGCTGGACGGTGCCGTCCTTGTAGTAGCCGCGCATGGAGCCGGAGCGGTCCAGGACGAGGTAGACGGCGGCGCGCTGTCCGGCCAGGCCCTCCTTGTCGAGGGCCGCCGACGCGGCCTTGTAGAGGCTGACCAGGCCGGGGGCGGTCTTCCGGAGCCTCTCCGGCGAGACGGCCCCGGCCGCGGGGTCGTTCCCGGCCGCCGTGCCGGAGTCCTTCCCGGCCGTTCCGGTGGCCTCCGTCGCGGACCGCTCAGGCTCGGGCGCCTCCGCCGGTGCGGCCTCCTTCTTCGGGGCCGTCTTCGGGGCGGCCGTCTTCTTGGCGGCGGCCGCCTTCTTCGCCGTGGTCCCGGCGCCGTCCGCGGCGGCCGGGGTCTTCTCCGGTTCGGCGTCCGGGTCCGGGGCCGTGGGGTCGTTGTCGCCGGCGAGCGAGGCGGCCTCCGCCCTGGCCTCGTCGGCGGCGGCTCCGGCTCCGGCCTCGGTGCCGGGTGCCGGCTTGCCCTCGGTGGCCTCGTCGGCCTCGGCCCGGGCGTCCTTCACCGGCTCGGACGGGGCGTCGCCCGAGAGTTCGGCGACCGTGGCCGTCACGGCGTCGACCTCCGCCTGCGCCTCGGCGGAACCCTCCGCCGCCAGATCCCGGCCGGTGCCCCCGGTCTTGTCACCGGCACCGCCGGTGCCCTGGCCGGCGGGGCCGGTGACGGGGTCCGGAACGGCGCCGACGGAGAGGGAGCCGGCCTCCGCGATGGCCTCCTCGGCGGCCCGGTTGGCCTCGGCCGCGGGGCCGGCCCCGCTCGTCGCGGCGGTGTCGGCGGTGGTATCGGCGGGGGTGGTGCCGGCGGGCTCAGCGGCCTCGCCGCCGGTGCCCTTGCCGGACGCCGGGTCCTTCGCGTCCTCCGATGCCGCCGTCCGCTGTTCGGGGGTCCGGGGCTGGTCGAAGGCCGACATCAGGTCGGCGCTGATGCCGCCGGTCTCCTTCCCCTTCTCCGGCTCCGCCTTGCCGGCCGGGCCGGTGCCCTCGGACCCGGTGGTACGGCGCGACTGTGCCGGGACGGAGCCCTCGGCGCCCGCCGGTTCCCCGGCTCCCCGGGACTGTTCCGGTACGGCCGGGCCGCCGCTCTCGCCGGCGCCGCCGGCCGGAGCGGCCGTGCCGGTGGCGTCTGTCGCGCCGGCCGTACCGGCCGCCGGGGGTGCCTGTTCCTCCCGCCCCGCCCGGGACCGGCTGAACACATTCCGCAGCAGACTCCGAATGCCCATGGGAGAAGCCCTTTACAAGTATCGGGTGCGATGAATGTCCGAGGTGCGGGATTCGTCCCTGACCAGGACGGACATGTAAGGCTAGCCAGCAGGGGTCCGGCCGGGCGCGGGCGCCCTCCGCGGCGGGCGGAACGGGGTGCCCGCCGTCCGCGGCCCCGTCGTCAACGGGCCGTACGGAACGGCCCGTTCGAGCGGGGTCGGGGGTTCGTCGATCACGGGTGCTCCTCGCGCCTCCGCCGCGCGGCACCACGCGTCGTATCGGCCGAGCCGGCCCGGCCGGGCGTACGGCTCTGCGACAGCGTCCCAGAAGTCGCCGCGTGTGGCGAGATCTTGTCCCCACGGATAGCCGGTCCTGTACGGATCGTTGTCCGGTTTCCGCCCCGCTCCGGCCGGTGCGGGGCTTGCCGGGCGCAGCGGTCCGTGCTCCGCCCCCGTCTCCGCGGCTTCACCCCGGGTTCATCCGGGGGTTTCCGGCGCGCGGGTCTACGCCCCTAGCGTCAACGCGCGGAGACTGTCCGTGTACCCGGCCGGGAGCCGGGACCGGAGGAACCCTACGGAGGAGAATCACGTGCGGAGACTGCTGCCTCTGATCAGTTCGCATCCGGGCGGAAGGTCCGCCATGACCTGCCGCTACCGGTGCGGGAACGCCTGCTTCCACGAGGTGCCCAACACCAGTGACAACGCCTACGCGGGCGACATCATCGCCGGTGCCCTGTCGCGCCGCTCCATGCTGCGGGCGGGCGCCGTGGTGACCGTCGCCTCGGCGGTCGGAGCGACGGCGCTGGGGCAGGCGCCCGGCGCCGGGGCCACCCCCCTGGACGCCTCCTCCGCCGCCGCGGCGCGGGGATCCGGCCATCACGACCACGGCCGGCGGGCCGCGCGGGGGCTCCGGTTCACGCCGGTCCCGCCGAACACCGCCGACGCCGTCACCGTCCCCCCGGGATACCGCCAGCAGGTCGTCATCCGCTGGGGAGAACCGATCCTGCGCGGGGCGCCGGCCTTTGACCCGGACCGGCAGACCGCCCGGGCGCAGGCCGGTCAGTTCGGTTACAACAACGACTATCTGACGCTGCTGGACCTGCCCGGCGAGCGGTGCCGTCAGGTCATGGTGGCCAACCACGAGTACACCAACGAAGAACTGATGTTCGCCGGCTACGACCCGGAGAACCCGACGCGCGAGCAGGTCGAGATCGCCTGGGCCGCGCACGGACTGTCGGTCGTCGTGGTGGACGAGGAGCGCCGCGGCGGCGCGCTCACCCCCGTCACCCGGCACCGGCTCAACCGCCGGATCACCGCCACCACGCCGTTCCGGTTCACCGGCCCGGCCGCGGGCAGCCGCCTGCTGCGCACCTCCGCCGACCCGAAGGGCACCACGGTCCTCGGCACGCTCAACAACTGCGCGGGCGGCACCACCCCGTGGGGCACCGTCCTCTCCGGCGAGGAGAACTTCAACCAGTACTTCGGCAACGCCGACGCCGTCACCGACCCGGAGACCGTCGCGCGCCTGAAGCGCTACGGCATCACCGACGCGGTCAGCGAGCGCAAGTGGGAGCGGTTCGACAAGCGCTTCGACCTGGGCCGGGAGCCCAACGAGGCCAACCGTTTCGGCTGGGTCGTCGAGCTCGATCCGTACGACCCGGACTCCGTGCCGCGCAAGCGGACCGCCCTCGGCCGCTTCAAGCACGAGGCGGCCCAGCCCCGGCTGACCCGGGACGGCCGCCCCGTCGTCTACATGGGTGACGACGAGCGGTTCGACTACTTCTACAAGTTCGTCTCGAGCAAGCGGATGATGCGCGGCCACGGCCGGGCCGCCCGCGAGCACAACCTCACCCTGCTCGACGAGGGCGCGCTGTACGTCGCCAAGCTCACCGGCGACAGCCCCGCGAGCGAGATCGACGGCAGCGGCAAGCCGCCCCGGGACGGCGAGTTCGACGGCTCCGGCGAGTGGATCAAGCTGGCCGAGGGCGACACCTCGTATGTGCCGGGCATGACCGCCGAGGAGGTGTACGTCTTCACCCGCCTCGCGGCCGACAAGATGGGCGCCACCAAGATGGACCGCCCCGAGGACGTCGAGGCCAGCCCGCGCACCGGCCGCGTCTACGTGGCGCTGACGAACAACAAGGAGCGCGGCCTGGCGGGCAAGGCGCCCGCCGACGAGGCCAACCCGCGCAACGAGAACAAGCACGGCCAGGTGCTGGAACTCACCGAGCGCCGGAACGACCCGACGGCCGAGCGCTTCGCCTGGCGGCTCTTCCTGGTCTGCGGCGACCCGGAGGACCCGGGCACCTACTACGCGGGCTTCCCCAAGGACGAGGTCAGCCCGATCTCCTGCCCGGACAACATCACCTTCGACCCGTACGGCAATCTGTGGCTCTCCACGGACGGCAACGCGCTCGGCAGCCACGACGGCCTCTTCGGCGTGGCCGACCGCGGCCGGAACGAGGGCCAGGTGCGGCAGTTCCTGACGGTGCCGACCGGGGCGGAGACCTGCGGGCCGGTCGTGCAGGAGAAGCGGGTGCTGGTCTGTGTACAGCACCCGGGCGAGGTGGACGGCGCGACGGTCGAGAACCCCGCCTCGGCGTGGCCGGACGGGCCCGGGAAGCTGGTCCGCCCGTCGGTGGTCTGCGTCTGGCGCGCGGACGGCGGCGCGATCGGCGTCTGAGCCGGCGGACGCGAACCCCCGCGGGGCAGTCCGGCCGATACCTGGCGGAGGCGGCCGGGACGACCGGCGGGGAGGGGCCGAGCGGTGAGGCGGAGCCGAACGGCCTGTGGCACCAATTGAGTTGGTACGACCGAGCGGCACCGGCGGGACCGGAGACGGTCCCGCCGGTGCCGCTCGGCGTTGCTCTCCCCCGCCGCACACGCGCCCGGCGCCGGCGCGGCCGCCGCGGCGCCGGTCACATCTCCGCGAGCCGCCGTTCCGCGGTCCGCAGGGTGCGCCCCCGGCGGGGCATCCCGGCCCAGGGGTCGTCGCCGGCCAGCCGTTCGCCGATGGTGGCCAGCGTCCAGCGGCGGGCGTGGAGCTCCGGGTCGTCCAGCTCCCGGCGTGCTATGGGCGTGGCGACCGGCGCCCCGGGGAGCGCGCGCACCGCGTACGGGGCGACCGCCGTCTGTGCGTAGGCGTTGCGCTGGATGTCCAGGTAGACCCGGTCCTTGCGCTCGGCCTTGCGCTGCTCGGTGGTGAGCCGGCCGGGGTGCCGCTCCGCCAGCAGCCCGGCCACGCGGCCGGCGAAGGCCCGTACGGTGCCGAAGTCCGCCTGCCGGTCCAGCGGTACGACGACGTGCAGGCCGCTCGACCCGGTCGTCATCAGCAGGGTGGGGAGCCCGAGTCCGTCGAGCAGTTCGCACACCCGGTGGGCGGCCCAGCGCACGTCCTCGAACCCGGAGCCGTCGGACGGGTCGAGGTCGATGACGAGCCGGTCCGGGTGGTCCGGCCGGTCGGCGCGGGAGAGCCAGCGGTGCGGGGTGACGCAGGCCTGGTCGGCGAGGTAGACCAGGGTGGCGGCGTCGTCGCAGACCACATGGGTGACGGTGCCGCCGCTCTCCCGGCGGACCTCGGCCCGGTGCACCCAGTCCGGGAAGTGGTCCGGGATGTTCTTCTGGACCAGTGGCTTGCCGCCGATGCCGTCGGGGTGGCGGACCATCATCAGCGGACGCTCCCGCAGCTGGGGCAGCATCCGCCGGGAGACCGAACGGTAGTGCTCGACGAGGTCCGCCTTGGTGATGCCGTCGTCGGGGAAGAGGACCTTGTCCGGACGGTGAAGGGTGAGGGTCCGCCTGCCGACCCGGATCTCGCTCGTATCGCTCACCCTGAGCACCTTGCCCCGGCGGTGCGCGCCAAACTCCCCCCGCGCGGCCGGTGCGTTGGGCGGGGCGGTGGCTCCGGGCGCGGCGGGTCCCGCACGCGTGCCGGACAGCCGTGGACGTTCCGGGGGGCGCGGCCGGAGGCCGGTCAGTGGCGGGCCCGGCAGCCGTCCAGCAGCAGGGCGAGGAGGGCCCGGACGAACTCCTCGGTCGGCGGACGCCGCCGCAGCAGGAGCTGCACCCACAGCGCTCCGGCCAGGGCGTCGGCCAGGGGCCCCGGATCGAAGCCGGCGGGCAGCTCGCCCCGGGCCGCGGCCCGTTCCAGGATCGGCTGCCGCCGTGTGAAGCCGCCGTCCAGCAGGGAGACCACCAGCTCGCGCAGCGCCGGGTGGCGCACGGCCCCCACGAGCGCCGCCTCGACGAGGGCGCGGGTGCGCTCCTCGCGGAGCAGGCCGCGCACGGCGTCGGCGAGCGCGGCCAGATCGCCGTGGAGGCTTCCGGTGTCGGGAACCGTGACGCGGAGGACGCCGGAGTCCAGCAGGGCGTCGCGGAGTAACTCCGGCTTGGAGCCCCACCAGCGGTAGATGGTGGTCTTGTTGACCCCGGCGTGCTCGGCCGCCTGTTCGATGGTGAGTTCGTCGTATCCGCGCTCGGCCAGCAGATCGAGGGTGGCGCCGAAGATCTCGGCCTTCCGCCGGGGCCCGGCCTCCTTCGGCACCGCTTCCAGGTTCGTCATCCGCCCGCTCCTCTCCGTGAGTTCAGCCGCCAAGGGCAGCACGGCGCAAGGTTGCTCTGCAAACGGGACCGATGGTGCTGAACGGCATCTGCGGGTCCCGTGAGGGCCGCGGGGTGCGGGCATTTCCCCGGTTTGCGCAGCGCACGGGTGTTCCGGGCCCCCGGGGGCCGCTCCCGGCGGCCGGAGCCCGGGGGCCGCGGCCGGTACCGGTTGACCTCAACCATTGTTGAGGTTGGAGGCTGTTGTCGCGGGCCGGAGGACGGTTTCCGCCGCCGGCCCGCATGTCTTCGTCCGACCATCAGTTCGCCCGAGGAGTCTCCGATGTCCCTCACCACCGTGTCCTCCCCGTCCGTCGCGCCGTCCGCTGTTCCCTCGTCTGCCCCGCTCCGGCTCGCGGTCATCATCGGCAGTGTCCGCGAAGGGCGGTTCGGAGCGACCGTGGCGCACTGGTTCGCCGGTGCCGCGCGGCAGCGCCCCGATCTGGAGGTCGAGGTGATCGACCCGGCCGGGCTGCCGCTGGAGGTCACCGGGCCCACGGAACGGCCCGGCGACGGGACGGCGCGCTCCCTGGAGGCGCTGCGCCCCCGGCTGGCGGCCGCCGACGCCTTCGTCGTGGTGACGCCCGAGTACAACCACAGCTACCCGGCGGCCCTGAAGAACCTCATCGACTGGCACCGGGAGGAGTGGCAGGCGAAGCCGGCCGGCTTCGTCTCGTACGGCGGCATGTCCGGCGGCCTGCGGGCGGTGGAGCATCTGCGGCAGGTCTTCGCCGAGCTGCACGCCGTGACGGTGCGGGACACCGTCAGCTTCCACAACGCCTGGGACCGCTTCGGCGAGGACGGCCTGCACGGGGACGACGAGAGCGCCGGCGCCGCCGCGAGGACCCTGCTCGACCAGCTCGTCTGGTGGGGCCGGGCCCTGCGCGAGGCCCGCGCCGGCCACCCGTACGGCGGCTGACCGCCACAACTCGCGGGCGGCACACCGGCCCGGAAGCCCGGTGTGCCGCCCCGCACGGGCCCGCCGCGCCCGCCCGGCCCCGGCGGCCGGGGCGGGCAACGGCCGCGCGCAATAGTCCACATGGGGCGCCTGATCGTCCACGGGAGCCGCCCTAGCATCGTCGGAGATGCCGGCCGCGCGGCACCGGTGTGCACCCAGGAACAGTTCGACACCCCCCTCACATCCCCCACATCGGACGGAGATTTCGATGCGCAGGACGAGCGCGCGATACAAACTGGCCGGCGCCGCCGCCGTGACGGCGACCGTCGTCGCCCTCGGCGGCCTGACCGCCGGCAGCGGCGGGGCCGCCGAGCGGCAGGCCGGCAAGGAAGCCGCCCCCGCGGCCGCCGCCTCTCCCGTCGGCTTCGGCGCGGGCACCACGGGCGGAGCGGGCGGCTCCACCGTCACCGTCTCCAGCGCGAGCGCCTTCATCGACGCCGTGCAGAGCAGCAGCCCGCTGACCGTACGGGTCAACGGCACCATCTCGCTGAGCTCCATGACCAAGGTGGCCTCGAACAAGACGGTCGTCGGTGTGGGCACCTCCGGCCGGATCACCGGCAGCGGGCTCAACATCAGCAAGGTCTCCAACGTGATCATCCAGAACCTCACCTTCACGGGTTCGAACGACGACGCCATCAACGTCCAGTACTCGACGAAGGTGTGGATCGACCACAACGACATCTCCGGCGCCAAGGACGGCGGCGTCGACATCAAGCGGGCCTCGGACCAGATCACCGTCTCCTGGAACCGCTGCCACGACCAGGACAAGAACATGCTGCTCGGGCACTCCGACAGCAACGGCGGCGAGGACTCCGGCAAGCTCCGGGTCACGTACGACCACAACTGGTTCGACGGCACCAACCAGCGCAACCCGCGGGTCCGCTTCGGCAACCCGGTGCACGTGCTGAACAACTACTTCGACAACGTCGGCAGCTACGGCGTGGCGTCCACCGAGGGTGCCGGGGTGCTCGTCGAGGGCAACTACTTCGAGAACACCGAGGACCCCTTCCACCTGGGTGAGGCGTCCTCCGGACCGGGCACGCTCCGCGCCGTGAACAACAGGTTCGTCAACTCCGGTGCCGGCCAGAGCGGCGGCAGCGTGGCGCCGATCCCGTACGGCTACTCGGCCGAGAACGCGGACAGCGTCAAGTCGAGCGTGACCGCGGGCGCGGGGGTCGGGAAGATCTGACCCGGCCGGCCCACCGGGCCGGTACGGTCCGGCCGTTCAGCTCCCACCGGGCGGGGTGAGGAGGGGACGACCGCGCCGTTCCCCGCCCGCGGCACCACCGGGCACCACGGGCACCGCGACCCCGCGGTGCCCGCGCCCGGGGCCTCCGGGCCAACGCCCGGGCAGGACCGGAGACCTCTCCGGCCTTGTCCGGGCGCGGGCCCGCCGCTATCGTCCACGACCCCCGGCCGGTATGCCGCTCGCGCGGCGGCCCGGGGTCGTTTCCGACGACCAGCGAGGCACCATGGCGGAACAGGGGCCCCCACGGGCGCGGCCACCGGACGGCCCGGACGGCGGCCGGGGAAGCCGCCCCGGCGGCCGCCCGGACCGTCCCGGCGGCAGCCGTCCCGGAAACCGTCCCAGCAGTCATCCCGGCAGTCGTCCCGGTGAAGGGCGCCTCACCATCGGCCTCGTCACGGCGAACATCCACCTCGGCGTCGGCGCCACCCTGTGGTCCGGCGTGCTGGCCGCGGCCGAGCGCAACGACGTCAACCTCGTCTGCTTACCCGGCGGCCCGCTCCGTCCCGGCGGGGCCCCGCGCAACGCGCTCTACGAGCTGATCGGCCCGGACCGGCTCGACGGCGTCATCTGCTGGACCTCCACCCTCGGTCTCCCCGCCGCGAGCGACCGGGCCGAAAGACTGGCCCGGCGGCTCGATGGGCTCCCGGTGGTCAGCCTCAACCGCGGTCTCGACGGCCACGAGACCCTGCTCCTCGACAACCACGCGGGGATGCGGGACGCGGTCGGCCATCTCGTCGGGCACCACGGCCGCCGCCGGCTCGCCTGCATCCGCGGCCCGCTGGCCAACCCCGTCTCCCTCGACCGCTACCGCGCCTACGCCCACGCCCTGGCCCGGCACCGCCTCCGCCTCGACCGGTCGCTGGTCTCCGCCGCCGTCGACTTCGGCAGCGGGGCGGGCGCCTCGGCGATGCGGGTGCTCCTCGACATCCGCGGGCTCCGCCCGGGCCGCGACTTCGACGCCGTCGTCGCCTGCAGCGACGTCCTGGCGGCCGACGCCCTGCGCTTCCTCACCGGCCGGGGCGTCCGGGTCCCGGAGGACGTGGCGGTCATCAGCTTCAACGACTCCCCGGAGGCCCGGCTCTCCGACCCGCCGCTCACCTCGGTGGCCCTGCCCTTCGCCGAGCTCGGGGAGCTGGCCGTGGACACCCTGCTGGCCCGGTTGCGCGGTACGCGCCCGCCGGCGCGGAGCGTGGTGCCGGGGAGGCTGGTGACGCGCCGGTCCTGCGGCTGCCCGTCCCCGCTGGTGACCCAGGAGACGGACACCCCGCCGGACCCGGGGACGCCGCTGGCCCGGGTGTTCGCCGGACTCCCCGGGGCGGGCCCGGAGCTGGCCGCCGCGCTCCGTGCGGACTCCGCGCTCGGCGGCGGGTTCCTTCCGCTGCTCGAACGGCTGATCGGGAGCGAGGTCCGCACCTCCGAGGACGCCGCCGCCTGGGACGGCGCGCTGCTGCGCGCCCGCGCCCTGGTGGCCGGCACCGGACCGGGCGCGGGGGCGGCCACGGGGCGGCCGGGGCCGAACGCCTCTTCGGACAGGCGCGGTTGATGGTCGCCGACAAGTCCCGCCGGCTGCTGGAGGGCGAGCGCTGGGCGGAGGAGCAGGAGTCGCGCCGGCTGCGCGAACTCGGCACGGCACTCACCACCGCCGTCGACATCGATGCGCTCACCGGGGCGCTCTCCCGCCATCTGCCGCACATCGGCGTCAACGGCTGCCGTCTCGTGCTGTACGAGGACGGGGCATTCCCGATCCGCGCGGTGCGGGCTGCCCCCGGGGCGCCCTCCGCCCTCTCCCGGCCGGCCGGCCCCCCGGAGGTCTCCCGCGCGGCGCGGGCCGTCCTCACCCGCGAGGAACTGGAGGCGTCGCGCGCCGCCCGGGCCGGCGCGGCCTCCGGCGCGGTCCCGGGCCCTGGCTCCGGCCCGGGCGCGGCCGCTCCGGCGCAGGCCCCGTACCGGGCCGAACTCCTCCTCCCCGACGCCCTGCTGCCGCCGGACGACCGGCGCTACACGCTGGTCGCCGAACCGCTCCACATCGGCGACGAGCAGCTCGGCTTCGCCCTCTTCGACGCGGGCGGCCGCCGCCACTCCGCACACCGGGACGGCGCGCTGTACCGGGCGCTGGGGGACCAGATCAGCGCGGCGCTCAAGGGCATCCGGCTGTTCGACGAGGTACGGCGCGCCCGGGACGCGGCCGAGCAGGCCAACCGGCTCAAGACCCGGCTGCTCGACAACGCCACCGACGAACTCCGCACCCCGGTCGAGGCGATCCTCCACCACACCCGCCCGGGCCCCGCACCGTCCCCGGGCCCGCGGTCCGGCCGGGAACCCGCCGGGGTGACCGACGCCCTGCGGACCGCGCACGAGCACGCCGGGCGGCTGCTCCGGCTCATCGACGACCTGCTGGACCTCTCCCGCTCCGAGATCGACGCTCTCGACCTCTCCCGGCACCTGCTCGACCCGCGCCCCCTGCTCGTCGAGGTGTTCGAGACCGCGGCCCGCGCCCGCCCGGGCGGCGACGGCTGGCGGCTCCGGCTGCCCGGACGGCTCCCGGCGGTCAGCGCGGACAGCCCGCGCCTCCGGCAGATCCTGCTCAACCTGCTGAACGCGGCCGCCGACGGGCCCCCGGAGGGGCCCGCGGACGGACCTGGGCCGCGCTCCGGGACCGGCCCGGGGAGCGGAACCGTCCGGCTGACGCTGGAGGCCGAGGTCCGGCCGCCGCTGCTCCGCGTCCTCATCACCCGCCCCGACCCGGCCCCGCCGACTGCCGAGGCCGAAGATCTGTTCCAGCCCTTCGCCTCCGGGGCACCCGGGATGCGGCTCGGGCTGGCCATCGCCCGCCGCCTCGCCGTTCTGCACGGGGTTCGGTCACCGCCCGTACCGACGGCGGCCGTTACGGCTTCCGGCTCGAACTGCCGCTCCCCACCCGGCGGACGCCCGGCGCCGTCCCGCGCCCGTGCCCGGCGGCCCGGACGGCCGTACCCTCCTCGTCGCGGCCGCCGGCACCCCGCCGCGCGAGATCGCCGCGATCGCACGCCGGTGCGGGCTGCATCCGCGCCGCCTGCACCCGGACGACGACATCGCGTCCCTCGTCGCCGGCCACGCACCCGGCGACGGCGGCGGCCCCGGCTCCGCTTCCGTCCACGGCCCGGCGGCCGTCGCCTGGGACACCGACCGGACCCGCCCGCAGGAGTGGTCCCCCGTCCAGCGGCTGCACGACCAACCGGCGCTCCGCCACACGCCGTTCCTGCTCTACGGGCCGGTCTCCGGCCGCGACCTCGCGCAGGCCCTGCACGCGCTGCGCCCGCCCGGCCTGGCCGACCCGGTGGTCGTCGTGGACGGCGACGCCGCCTCCCGCGAACGGTTCCGGCGGCTGCTCGGCGGAGCGCTGCCCGGCCACCCCGTCCGCACGGCGGCCGACGGCACGGCGGCGCTCGCCCTGTTCGCCGAGGACGTGCCCTGCCTGCTCGTCGTCCCGCGCGAACCCGCCGACATGGACGGCTTCGACATCGTCGAGCGGATGTACGAGATCGCGAGCCAGGACCGCGGCCCGGAACAGCCCGTGATCCCCGTCCTGATGCTCAGCGACCGGGGCTTCACCCACGACGACGTGCGCCGCGCGGAGCCGCACCCCGGGCTGATGCTGCTGGGCCGGGACATCCTGACGGAGGAGGAGACCGCCGGCCTGCTGACCCGGATGACGCGCCGCGGCGACCCGGGCGCGCACCGCGCCCACGCACCCGTGCGGCACGCCCTCGCGTACATCGAGCAGCACTACCGGCATCCGCTGTCCCGCCGCCAGATGGCCCGCGCGGCCGGGGTCAGCGAGAACCACCTCGGCCGCCTCTTCCACCGCGAGATCGGCCTGACCCTCTGGGACTACCTCACCCGGCTGCGCATCCAGCGCGCCAAGGAGCGGCTGCGGCAGAGCGACGACAGCGTGCAGACGATCGCCCGCGCCGTCGGCTTCCATGACCGCGCCTACTTCAGCCGTGTCTTCCGCAAGGTCACGGGCGTCGCCCCGCACGTCTACCGCGAGGCGTCCTGAACCCCGGACCGCCGCGCGCCGTTCCCGGACCCGGCCGCCCGCCCGCCCGGCCCCTCACTCCCAGCGGAACCAGCGGGCCGCGGCGGCGGCAGGACGAGGGCCCGGAGGCCGCTGACACCGAGGTGTGTCCGGTCCGGCCAGCCGCCGGCCGAGGCCCGGTGGAGGGCCTGCGCCGACGAGCCCCGCGGGGTGTCGCCATGACCACGGCAGCAGTTTCCCCGGCCGGGATCTCCGCGGCCATCGTCCGCAGGTCCCGGCTCCCGGCCCCGGACGGCCCCGTCAGGCGCCGGTGCGGGCCGGTGCGGGGGAGACGGGTGCCCGGGCGGCGGCGGGCGGGCGCAGGATGCCCGCGGTGAAGACGGCCGTCACGCAGAACGCCACCGGCAGGAAGAACGTCAGGTTGAGCGGCATGAACGCGGTCATCGGCCCGATGATCGCGGGTCCGGCCAGCATGCCGAGATAGCCGAGGCCCGCCACCCGGGAGACATTGGCCCCGGAGGCGTCCTCGTCCACATGGCCCGCCGCGCTGAAGAACTGCGGGACGCAGCCGGACAGTCCGAGTCCGAAGACCGTCCAGCCCGCCAGGGCGAGCGGCACCCAGGACGACAGCGCCACGGTCGTCAGCCCGGCCGCCGCCAGGCCCGCGCCGTAACGGACCACGAAGACCGGGCCGTACCGGGCCGCGACGCGGTCCGCCGACAGCCGTCCGAGGGTCATCGCCGTGGCGAAGGCGCCGTACGCCAGGGCGGCCGTGGCGGCGGGGGCGTCCAGCACCGTCTTGACGTGCAGCACGCTCCAGTCGTAGGCCACGCCCTCGCTGAGCATCAGGATCAGGGCCAGCAGGGCCAGTGCCCATACGCGGCGGGGCGGCCGCCGCTTCACCGGCGGCGCGGGGAGTGCCTCCGGCGGGGGCGCGGGCTGCTGGACTGCGGTCTGCTGAGGCAGGGGCGTCCGCGGATCCGCCGGGCCGTCCGCCCCGGGCGCCTCGACGGGAGCCGCCGCCCCGGACGCCTTCCCGGCCTCCTGCGGGACGGTGCCGGTGTCGCGCGCGTCCGCTGCGGAGAGCGTGCCCGGCCGCAGCAGGGTGGGCGCGGTGAGCACCGAGGCCACCGCGCACAGGGCACCGATGCAGCCGAGCGTGAGCGGCACGCTCCAGCCCCAGCTGATGGTGCGGGCGCCGGCCAGGGCCGCGAAGACACCGCCGATCGAGAACACCGCGTGGAAGGCCGACATGACGGGCCGTCCGTAGCCGCGTTCGACCTGCACCGCGTGGGTGTTCATGCTGACGTCCATACAGCCGTTGCCGAAGCCGAAGACGACCACGGCGGCGCCCAGTGCCCAGACGTTCTCCGCCAGACCGGGCAGCACCAGGGAGCCGCTGCACAGCACCGCGGCCACCGGCAGCGTGCGGTGGCTGCCGAACCGGTCGCTCAGCGGGCCGGCGAGCTGCAGCCCCGCGAAGGCGCCGCCGCCCATGCACAGCAGCAGCCAGCCGAGCACGGCGTGGGAGATGCCCGCCCTGACCTCGACGGAGGGGATGTGCACCACCCACACGCCCATCACGAAGCCGTTGAGCGCGAAGTACGCGAACGTCCCCAGGCGTGCCCGGCGCAGGAGCGGGCCCGGTGGGGTCCGTCCGGTGGCCGTGTGACCGTCCGTGTCCGGGCTCCCGCCGTCGTCGCTCCCGCTGTCCTTCCGCATGCACAGCAGGCTAACGCGCAGGTGACGGGCGCATGGAAGCGTGCCCACCCTGTGGACGGCGCCGCCGGGGCGCCGACCCCTGCGGCTCCGGCGCACGGCAGCGGCATACGGGAGCGGGGGCCCTGTGTCCGGCGCGGGGCGCGTGGATCGGGGCACGGCGCGGCTCCGCGGAGAGCGGCCGGGCGCGGCTGCTCAGCCCGTGGGCAGGCCGTTCCCGCCCCAGCCGAGCCCGCCGGTGAGGTTCCCGGTGAGATCGCCGAGGACTCCGGTGACGCCCTCCACGATGCCGGCCGACGCGGTGCCGTCGCCGTCGCGGTTCTCCCCGCCCGTGCCGCCGGCCGGCCCGGCCGCGCGGGGCTCCGGCCCGGTGTTCGTTCCGGTGTCCGTCCCGGCGGGGGCGGGCGCGGAGCCGGCACCGGACGCGGAACCGCCGGGTGCGGGGCCGCCGCCGGGCTTCCGGCCGGCTCCCTCCGCCTTCCGTGCCGCGGCGGCGTGCTCGCGGGCCCGGCCGGGACGGCTGTCCGGGGTGCTCTCCGCGGCGGCGGCCCCGCTCCGCAGGGAGCCGGCCTCCGAGCCGTCCGTCACCGGCCGGGGCGTGGTGGAGGACGAGGGGGAGAGGTCGCCGGACTCCCGCGACCCCGGCTCCCCGGGTGATGCGGCGGGGCTCGCCGGGAGGTCGGGCCCCCGGTCCTGGGCGGTGACGTCGGCGCGCACCCGGGCGGTTCTGTCGTCGCCGGAGGAGGCGTGGAACGCCACGGCGATCGTCCCGGCCACGCCGAGTGCCGCCACCGTCCGCAGGGTCGTGCTCCGTACGTGCCCCGCGGAGGTCTGTCTGCTGTGTCTGCCCATCGGACGCGCTGCCTTCCCCCGTTGACGTGAACCGGAGCCAGTTAAACGGATGGAAGGCTTCTGTGGCGGTGCGATATTCAGTTGTGACGTGAAGGGGTGGTCAATCGATGCTCTTCGCCGCCCTGTTGACCGGGTCTGCGCGCAACTGATCGTTCCGGGCTGCTTCGGCATGGTTCCTCCGCTCGTTCCCACTGGCGCCTCCCGTCTTCCCTTTCTCTTCCGGCCCGGTCCGCGCGATGCCCCGGACGGAGGTCAGTCCGCCGTGGTTACGCGGGCCCGGCGGCCGCGGCCCCGCCTGCCGGACGGGCGGACGAGGGGGACTGCCCTTGAGGAGCCCGTGTGATGGAGCATCGGGCCGGTGTTGACGTTGGCGTTCGAGCCGCTCTCCGGCGGTCCGTTGCCGGCCCACCGGATGCGGGGCACCGGGCGTGTTTCCGTCACCGGCGCCCGGGTTCGCCGTGAAAAGGGCGGCAGAAAGCCCCCGGGCCGATGGGCCGCGAGGGCTTTCCGCGGTGCGGTGGGGCATCACGCACGCACACACACCGCACCGCACCGGAATCGGGGGGGAGTTTCCGGATGCGCTGCGGTGGTGCGGGGGGATCCGGTCCCGTGCGGGACGGATCCGGAGGGCGGCCGGTGCTCAGCCCGGCCGGTGCTCAGCCCTGGCCGGCGCGGGCCGCGAGCTGCCGCCGTACGTCCTCCATGTCCACGGCGCGGATCTTGCCGATCAGCTCCTCCAGCGCGGGGGCGGGGAGGGCGCCGGGCTGGGCGTAGAGGACGGTGCGGTCGCGGATGGCCATCAGCGTCGGGATCGAGGAGATCTGGAACTCCGCGGCGAGCTCCGGCTGCGCCTCGGTGTCCACCTTGCCGAAGACGATGTCGGGGTGGCTCTCCGCCGCCTTCTCGAAGACGGGGGCGAACATCCGGCACGGTCCGCACCAGGCGGCCCAGAAGTCCACCAGCACGATGCCCGCGCTCGTGACGGTCTCCTCGAAGTTGTCCTTGGTCAGCTCAATGGTCGGCATGGGCCCGGCTCTCCTTCTCTCTATACCCACTGGGGTATTGCGGCGGGTATTCCTGCCAACAGGGGGCGGGGCGGATTCATTCCGGGCCCGCGCCCCGGTCCAGGCACGCCGGCGGGAGGGGAAACCAGCGCATCCGTTCGAAGTCCCCGGGCAGTCCGGTCGGGCCGTCGTCCACGCCGTCCGGACGCGAGGCGAAGAGGCGCCGGGCCTCGTCGAGCCGGCCGGCGAGCGACTCCTCGCCCGCCCGGCGCCGCTCGTCGCGGACGACCGGCCGGCCCTCCGCGTCGTAGCCGAAGGAGGACAGCCGCAGCGGCGGCTCCGTGGGGGCGCGGCGGTGGTGCCAGCCGCCGGTGTGCGGGTCGAAGCGGTAGTCCGGCAGCAGCCGGTGGCCGTGGCCCGCGATCAGTTCGACGGCACGGACGAGGTAGTCGCGCACCGTCTCGGAGATGAAGTAGTTGAAGTTGATCCGGACCCAGCCCGGCTTGACGCCGTCGCAGCCCCGGGTGATCTCGTCCAGGAAGGCGTCGGAGGCGGCGGTGTCGATGGCGAGCAGCCGGTGCCCGTACGGCCCGGCGCAGGAACAGCCGCCCCGGGCCTGGATGCCGAAAAGGTCGTTGAGCAGCGCCACCACGTAGTTGTGGTGCAGATAGCGCTCGCCGTGCCGGATCCGGAAGGAGACGATCGACAGCCGCCGCACCCGGTGGTTGCCGAGGATCTCGATGGCGGGGTCGCGCTCCCAGCGCTCCAGCGCGTACTGCCAGTGGCTCTCCTCGCGGGCCTGGATGAGATCGGTGCCGACGGCCTGCTTGAGCGCGAAGACGAGCCCGGCGCGGATCGACTCGACGATCGCCGGGGTGCCGCCCTCCTCGCGGACCACCGGATCGTCCAGATAGCGGTGGCCGAGCGGGCCGACGAAGGCCACGGTGCCGCCCCCGGGCGCGGTGGGCACCGGATTGCGCACCAGCTCCCGCCGCACGACGAGGACGCCGGGGGTCTGCGGGCCGCCGACGAACTTGTGCGGCGAG
The DNA here is from genome assembly GCF_020982505.1 of Streptomyces sp. MNU89. NCBI lineage: Bacteria > Bacillati > Actinomycetota > Actinomycetes > Kitasatosporales > Streptomycetaceae > Streptomyces > Streptomyces sp. MNU89. The sequence goes on from NZ_JAJKLL010000001.1 coordinate 3,851,997, forward strand.
AGGAAGACCGCGTCCTTGTGGTCGCCCGCGCCGGGCGCGCTCTCCGCGACGCGCAGCGGCACGTACGGGCCCGCCGCCGCGTAGTCCCAGAAGGACAGCGCGCCGTGGGCGTGCAGCAGGCGGGCGATGCGGTCGGTGTCGGTGAGGATGCCCGTGACGTTGGAGGCGGCCGAGAAGCTGCCGATCAGCAGCGGCCGCCCGGCGTGCCGGACCAGTTCCTCCTCCAGCCGGGCGGGGTCGATGTGCCCGTCGGCGTCCTCGTCGATGACGACGACGTCGGCCACCGACTCGCGCCAGGGCAGCTCGTTGGAGTGGTGTTCGTAGGGGCCGACGAAGACCACCGGACGCTCGGCGGGCAGCACCGCGGCGCTCGGCTGTTCCCGCAGGCCGAGGATGCCGACCAGCTTGTTGACGGCGGCGGTGGCGCCGGAGCCGGTGAAGATCACCAGATCGTCCTCGGTGCCGCCCACGGCGTCGCGGATGACGCGGCGGGCGTCCTCGCGGAGGCGGGTGGTCTGCAGGCCGGTGCTGGAGCTCTCGGTGTGCGTGTTGGCGTAGCGGGGGAGGACGTGGTCCCGGATGAAGTCCTCGATGAAGCCGAGGGACCGGCCGGAAGCGGTGTAGTCGGCGTAGACCAGGCGGCGGGGGCCGTAGGGGCCGTCCAGCACCTCGTCGTCGCCGATGATGCCCCGGCGGACGCGCTCCAGCAGGGGCGTGGTGGGTGCGGGGTCCCCGGAGGGCCCGGACCGCCGGGCGGGCGGCGCGGCGGTCACGGTCTGAGTCCGTGGCCGGTGTGGTGCGCCGGGCCGTGCTGGGCCGCGTAGAAGGCGACGGAGCTGGGGCGGGCCGCCGCCGTCGGCTGCTCGGTGGTGCGGTTGGTGCCGGTGGCTCCGTTGCCCCGGTGTGTGCCGGTGGTGCCGCCGTCGCGCGCGGTGGCGGCTCCGGACCGGGCGCTCCGCGGTGCCGGTGCGGACCGCGGTGCCGGTGCGGAGCGCCGTGGGGGTGGACTGTCGTGGGGTGGCGGACCGCTGGGGGGCGGTGGTGCCGGATGTCCTGGGGGTCACGGCCACGTCTCCTTCCGCCGTGCTGCTGAACGCCTGGTCTTCTCGCGGATGCGCCGGATCCCCGGGCGCATCCGGGGGACCGTGCGGCCGGCCGGTGCCGGTTGGTACCGGTTCACCGCACGGGTTACCGGTTGCCGTGGCCGGAATCACCGCCGGCCCGGCCGGTTGGGCCGGACGGGCGGAACCGGACGGGCGGGTGGGACCGGACCGGCCGGTCCGGGGACCGTGCTCTCCAGTGCACCCCGGCCGGGATGGGGCAGGCAGGGGCCTTGCGTACCGGGGAAAGGGCCGTTCGGCCCTGCCCCCACGGCTGGGACGGTAATACCCTCCCCCGTATGGGAAGGGTGCTGGGAGTACTCGGGGTAACGCTCCCGGTCCCGCCCGGATTCCCGTATGCCGTCCCGTACTACAAGGAGTTTCCGACCATGACCGTCTCCGAGCAGCAGGCGCCCGCCGCGACCGAGGGGCGGCTCCCCCTCATCGGCGACCCGGCCCCGTACTTCGAGGCCGACAGCACGCACGGCACCGTCAAGCTCACCGACTACACGGGGGAGTGGCTGATCCTCTTCAGCCACCCCGCGGACTTCACCCCGGTCTGCACCACCGAGTTCATCGCGTTCACCGAACTCGCCGACGAGTTCGCGGCCCGCAACGCGGCCCTGCTGGGCAACTCGGTCGACTCGGTCTTCAGCCACCTGGCCTGGGTCCGGGCCATCGAGGAGAAGCAGGGGGTGCGCATCCCCTTCCCGATCATCGCCGACCTGGACATGAAGGTCTCCCACGCCTTCGGCATGCTCCACCCGAACACCTCGGGGACGTCGGCCGTGCGCGCGGTGTTCGTCATCGACCCGGAGCAGACCGTCCGCGCGGTGCTGTACTACCCCATGAACGCCGGGCGGATGATCCCCGAGATCCTGCGCCTCCTCGACGCCCTGCAGACCTCCGACCGCGACCAGGTGTCCTGCCCGGCCAACTGGCAGCCGGGTGACGACGTGGTGGTCGGCGCCCCGAGGACGCAGGACGAGCTCGACGCCCGGCTCACCGACGACAGCGTGAAGCTCGCCGACTGGTACCTCGCGACCAAGCCCGGCGCGAAGAGCTGAGCCGGGCGGCCGGCCGCAGCGGACCGCACCCGCACCCACCCCGCCGGCCCGCCGCGGCACGACCCCGGGGCCGCCGTTCCCCGGATGCCGTTGGTTGATCCGGGCCTGCTTCGCCCGCCGCTCTGCGGCGGCGGCTGCCAGGGGCTGGGTGGGTGTGGGCTCGGAGGTGGGCGGGGAGCCAGGCGTCGATGCGGAGGAGGGTGAGCGCGGCGCCGGTGAACTGGTGCCGGAGGCTGGTCTTCGCCTGCCCACGGTAGCGGGATCGGCGCAGGCCACAGGCGTTCACTGCTGGGGAGACGGTTCCCCCGACACCTGCGCGGATCTTGTGGCGGGCTGTCCACTCGTCGGCCTGCCGGAGCTTGCGGGCGTTGTGGGCCTCATGTTCCCCGGGGGGTGATGTCGATCTCAACGGCAGATGTCGATCTCAACGGCACCCACCGGGGACCGAACCCGGAAGTCCCTGTGTCGGCCCAAGCCCTTCGGGGTACCCGCCCTCCTGCCGGGCCGGCCCCGAGCGCGCACCCCGCGTCCGCTCCGGATCCGTCCGATGTACCACCGCGGCTGCTCGGGCAGGGAGTGGCCGCCACGCACACCTGACAGGCAACCACCGAACGGCTGAAAACTCCCCGGCCGCGGAACAAGGAAGGGCCAGGTGCCGACACCATGAGTCATGAGCGTTCCCCCCACCGCCCGGGGGTCGGCGACACCGGCGACGCGCGGGACCGGGAAAGCGTCGTCAGCCGGGAGAGCGAACGTTACGGCGGTATCAAGTTCGGCGCGGCATTCTTCGGCTGGCTCACGGCCACAGGCATGGCGCTCCTGCTCACCGCCCTGCTCGGTGCCCTCGGCGCCGTCCTCAGTCTCGCCACGGACACCGACATCGGGAAAGCCGCCGACGAGGCGGCGGACGACCCCCAGACCATCGGAATCGCCGGCGGCATCGCCCTGACCGTGATTCTCTTCGTGGCCTACTACTGCGGCGGATACGTCGCCGGGCGGATGGCGCGTTTCAACGGTGCCAAACAGGGCCTGGCCGTGTGGCTGTGGGCGGTGCTCATCGCCGTGGTCATTGCCGTACTCGGGGCCATCGCCGGCAACAAATACGATGTCCTCGCGGAGTTGAACGGCATGCCCCGCCTCCCGCTCAACGAGGGTGACCTCACCCTCGGCGGCATCATCACGCTGATCGCTGTCGCCGTGGCCAGCCTGCTCGGCGCCGTACTCGGGGGACTGGCCGGCATGCACTTCCACCGCAAGGTCGACAGAGCCGGTCTCACCACCTGACTCCCGCTCGTTCCTGCTGCCGCGGGTCGAGGGGCCCTTCCCGTACGGAAAGGGCCCCTCGCGTACGCCGAGGTGTGCCGTGGGCCGGCCCAGTGCGCTCGCCTCAGCGGGCGGCGACGGCTTCGACGAGGCGTTGTTCGGCGTCCTCCCCCGGTGCGATGCGGGGCAGCCGCCACAGGAAGAAGGCGCCGACCAGCCACCAGGCGCCGACGATCACCCATTCCGAGGGCCAGACCAGTGCGGCGGGCATGCCGGGGAGGTAGAGCACGCCGAGTCCCAGGCTCAGCAGCAGCGCGGCGATCCCCACGACGGTGCCGGCCGGGGTGCGGAAGGGCCGCTCCATCGCCGGTTCGCGGCGGCGCAGCACCAGGAAGGAGAGCACCACCACGACGTAGGCAAGGACGATGTTGATGCCGCCGGCGTCGACCAGCCACACCAGCATCGGCCGCCCGAACAGCGGAGCGAGGACCGACAGTCCGCCGATGAAGAGCACGGCGTTGCCCGGTGTGCGGAAGCGGGGGTGGACCCGGCCGAACCAGGCGGGGAGCATACGCGACTCGGCCATGGCGTAGAGCAGTCGGCTGCCGCCGATGAGGAAGGCGTTCCAACTGGTCATGATGCCGGCGATACCACCGATGATGAGGAGGTTGCCCATGGCCTGGCTGTTCCACAGGGCGGCCATGGCGTCGGCCGAGGCCAGTTCGGCGGCGGCGAGCGAGGCAGCATCCAGACCGGAGCCCACGGTCAGCATGATCATGACGTACCAGACGGTCGCGCACAGCACGGAGATCACCAGAAGCCTGCCCACCTGCCGGTACGGCAGCTTGATCTCAGCCGCCGACTGCGGGATCACGTCGAAGCCCACGAAGAGGAAGGGCACCGCGACCAGCACCGTGAAGACTCCGTCGAGGCCGTTGCTGACCAGCGGTCGCATGTTCTCCGCGGAGCCGCCCTTGAGCGCCCCGACGAGCAGGGCGGCGCCCGCGCAGAGCAGGAAGAGTACGGCGATCGTCTGGAAGACGGCCGCCGGGCGTATGCCGATGTAGTTCACGACAGTGACGGCGATCGCCGCGATCATGCCGACGGCCACCCAGCTCGCATGGACGTCGTAGTCGGCGACGGTCCACAGATGCCCGGCCAGCATGTCGGGGAAGAGGTAGAGCATGGTCTGCGGCAGCGCCACGGCCTCGAACGCGGCGACCGACACATACCCCAGGACCATGGCCCAGGAGGCCACGAAGGCCCCCCGTCCGCCGAGCGCCCGCAGCGCGTAGTTGTGCTCGCCTCCCGCGTGCGGCATCGCCGAGACCAGCTCGGCGTAGGTGAGGCCGACCAGGCCGACGACCACGCCGCCGGCCGTGAGGGCCAGAGCCGCCCCGAGCGGTCCCGCGTCGCTGATGAAGTCGGAGGTGAGCACGATCCAGCCGAAGCCGATCATCGCCCCGAAGGCCAGTGCCAGGACATCGCCTCTGCCGAGGACTCTCAGAAATCCGCCGTGGTGCGCCATTCGTCAGCCTGCCTCTCCGGGGGGACCTGTAGCCGTGGGGGGCGAGCAGCAGTGCACCGGATGTCAGGACATTCGCACCAGTCGGCGCGATGTACAGATGGCTTTCCGTGTCTCTACCATCTGGCTACCTCAAGGGGTGGGTTCCCTTCGGACAGCCCTGTCGTCGCCCCGCCCCCACGCCCCGCCCACCAGGCGCAATCGTCGCGCGCCGGACGGTGCCGGGGAACACGGGAGCGTCCGGTCATCCGTTGCCCTCTTGTCCGGGCCGCCTCCCTGCGTCGGCCCGTCTCCCTGTCGGCGCCCGACGGCACGCTCCCCCGCGGCCGGGCCCGGCCCGGCCCGTCCCGCCGCGTCCGAGGCCTGCGCCGGCCCGTACGTGTACGCCGACCCGGGACCGACCGCCTCCCGATATACCCCTATGGGTAACTGGCCGGGGACCAAAGGCCCCTGACCCCGCCTCCGCCACCGCACGACAGTGGAGGCATGAACAGGCGCATCGTGATCCTCGGAAGCGGCACCGCCGGAACGCTCACGGCCAACCGGCTGCGGCGGCTGTACGACAGGAGCGAGTACGAGATCGTGGTCGTCGACCAGAACGACGAGCACGTCTACCAGCCCGGACTGCTGTTCGTCCCCTTCGGCCTCGCCGAACCCCACGCCCTCGTCCGTCCCCGCGGACGGCAGCTGCTGGACGGGGTCGAGTACCGCCGGGCCGAGATCGACCAGGTGGACCTGGAGGCGGACCGGGTCCGCTTCACGGACGGCGACTCCCTCGGCTACGACGTCCTGGTGGTCGCCACCGGCGCGGTCCTGCTGCCCGAGGAGACCGAGGGCCTGACCGGCCCCGCCTGGGGCAAGCAGGTGCATACCTTCTACGACCTGCCCGGCGCCACCGCCCTTCACCGGGCGCTGGAGGAGTTCGAGGGCGGCCGGCTGGTGGTCAACGTCGCCGACCTGCCCCTCAAGTGCCCGGTCGCACCGCTGGAGTTCTCCTTCCTCGCCGACTGGTACTTCCAGCGGCGCGGCATCCGGGACAAGGTGCGGCTCACCTACGTCACCCCGCTCGACAGCGCGTTCACCAAGCCGGTGGCGGCCCAGGCGCTGGGCGGGCTGCTGAAGGAGAAGGGCGTCGAGCTCGTCACCGACTTCACCCTCGGCTCGGTCGAGATGGACGAGGTGGAGACCGGCCCCGGCGGAGGCGGCCGCCTGGTCTCCTACGACGGCACCGAGGTGCCGTTCGACCTCGCCGTGGTCGTCCCGCTGCACGGCGGCGCCCCGTATGTGGGCCGCTCCGAAGGGCTCGGTGACGAGCTGAACTTCGTCCGCGTCGACCAGCGCACCCTGCAGTCCAAGGCCCGCCCGAACGTCTTCGCCCTCGGCGACGCCGCCGGGCTCCCCGCCTCCAAGGCCGGCTCGGTCGCCCACTTCGAGGGCGAGGTGCTCGTCCACAACATCGGCCGCCATCTGGCGGGCGAACCGCTGGACGGTTCCTACGACGGCCACACCAACTGCTTCATCGAGACCGGCTTCCACAAGGCGCTGCTGATCGACTTCAACTACGAGACCGAACCGCTGCCGGGCCACTACCCCGCCGCCGTGGGCCTGCCGCTCCTCAAGGAGTCGCGCGCCAACCATCTCGGCAAGCTCGCCTTCGAATGGCTCTACTGGCACAGCCTGCTGCCCGGCCGCGATCTCCCCGGCATCGGCTCGGCCATGCCGGAGCACGGCAAGTCCCGGCCCGCACCCGCGGACGCCGCCCACCCCGCCGCCTGACCGCACCGAACGGAGAACAGCCATGACCACCACCTACGCCGGCACCCCGGTCGTGCTCGACGACGAGGGCTTCTTCGCCGACCCGGACCAGTGGACGGAGGCGATGGCGCCGGAGATCGCCAAGGAGCACGCGATCGACGAACTCACCGACCGGCACTGGAAGGTCATCACCTTCATGCGCGCCGAGTACGCCGAGAAGGGCACCGGTCCCACGGTCCGGGTGCTCGGCAAGGCGTCGGGCGTGAGCGTCAAGGAGCTCTACCAGCTCTTCCCGAAGGGCCCGGCGAAGACCGCCGCGAAGATCGCCGGCATCCCCAAGCCGAAGGGCTGCATCTGACGCCACGCCCCGCACCCGCCGCGCCGGCGCCACGGCCCGCCGGCGCGGCCACGGCCCACCGCTCCACCGGCCCACGGGCCGTACACCGACTCACCGATACAGGAGAACCCGCGATGACCACCGCCACGCTGGAGAAGGTCTCGATCATCGTCTCCAAGGGATCCCTGGAGGGGATCTACCCGGCCCTCATCATGGCCAACGGCGCCCGCGCCGAAGGCATCGAGGCCGATCTCTTCTTCACCTTCTTCGGCCTCGACGCGATCACGAAGAAGCGCTACGAGCACATCAAGTTCGCCACCGTCGGCAACCCCGGACTGCACCTCCCGACCGTGGTCGGCGCCCTCCCCGGCGCCCCGGACATGATCACCCGGCTCATGGAACGCCGGATGGCCAAGCTCGACATCCCGCCCATCCCCGAGTTCATCGAAATGATCAGCGACACGGGCGCGGGCCTCTACGCCTGCAAGGCGTCCGTGGACCTCTTCGAACTCGACAAGGAGGACCTCATCGACGAGGTCCAGGGCATCATCACCGTCGGCGACTTCTACAACCTCGCCGCCAACGCCCAGATCATCTACACCTGAGGGCAGCCGCCCATGACCCACACCCCGAAGACGGCCCGGCCGGGACGCGACCCCCACGCCCCGGCCGGGCCCCTGCGCGTCCGGGGCTCTCCCGCGGGCCGTGCCGCGTGGTGCCGCAGCGGCGGAAAGGGACTTACCAGGCGTCTCGTTTTCTCGTACAACCCTTCGAGTTCACCCGGGGTCTTCTCTGCGTCAACTGCCGCCCGCCCGGGGAACGTCCGGGCAGGGAACGCGTGGTTCGGCACCCACTCGACTGCGGATGCGTCGCGCATCCCGCATGCACAGGAGAACCCCGCATGCACAAGCACTTCCGTACGGTCCTGGCCACCGCTGCCGCAGCGGCGCTGACCGGTGGCCTGCTCGCGGCCACGGCGGGCACGGCCGCCGCCGAGGGCGCCCGCCCGACGGCCGACTTCAACGGCGACGGCTACCTGGATGTCGCGGTCTCCGCCCCGGGCGCCTATGTGAACGGCCGGGCCCACGCCGGTCAGGTCGTCGTCCTCTACGGCACCGCCAACGGCATCTCGGGTGCCAAGCGCACCGTGCTCAGCCAGGACAGCGCGGGCGTCCCCGGAGTCTCGGAGAAGGGCGACCGCTGGGGCGCCGACACCACGGCCGCCGACTTCAACAACGACGGCTACACCGACCTCGCCGTCAGCGCGCCCTACGAGAAGGTCGGTGACGACGTCAACGGCGGCACCGTCCAGATCGTCTGGGGCTCCGCGAGCGGCCTGTCCGGCGGCACCACCGTCAAGGACCCGGCGTCCACCTCGCACGACCGGTTCGGCTACACCCTGGAAGGCGCCGACTTCGACGGCGACGACAAGGCCGACCTGGCGATCGGCTCCAGCTCCGCCACCATCCGCGTCTACCGCGGCGGCTTCGGCAAGACCTCCGGCACCACCGGCGGCGTCTACTCCGTCCGTCCCGCCATGCTCAGCGGCTCCGACACCGGTCCGCTGAACCTGCACTCCGGTGACGTCAACGGCGACGACATCGCCGACCTCGTGGCCGACGGCTTCGAGAACGAGGCGTCCGACGGCGAGAACCACTGGAACGCCAACTACTACCTGCCGGGCAGCGGCTCGGGCCTCACCATCACCGGCAGCTCGAAGCTGGCCGCGGGCGTCATCACGGACATCGGCGACACCAACAGCGACGGCTACGGCGACATCGTCATCGGCATGTTCTGGGACGCCGACTCCGGCGTGCCCGGCGCGTCGAAGGGCGGCAAGGTCAACATCGTCCACGGCTCGGCCAACGGCCCGGACAGCGGCCGCACCGCCATCACCCAGGACAGCCCCGGCGTCCCCGGCGGCTCGGAGAGCTACGACGCCTTCGGCGCCGAGCTCGACCTGGGCGACGTCAACGGCGACGGCCACCTCGACCTGGTCGTCGGCTCGCCCGGTGAGTCGCTCGACGGCTTCGCCGCCACCGGCGCCGCCACCGTGCTCTACGGCGCCGCCGACGGCTCCGGGATCACCGGCGCCGGCGCGCAGATGTTCCACCAGAACACGGCGGGCGTCCCCAACTCCAACGAGGAGGGCGACAACTTCGGCTCCGACGTGCACCTCGCCGACCTCAACGGCGACGGCAAGGCGGACCTGACGGTCGGCGCCATGGGTGAGAACGGCGGCAACGGCGCGGTGTACGCGCTGAAGTCCAACGGATCCGTGATCGGCGGCAGCGGCGTCTCGATCTACACCTCCACCGTGGGGGTCTCCGCTTCCGGCTCCCCGGTCCTCGGCGTCAACTTCGCCGGCTGAGCGGGCCGTTCGGCGCGGCAGCAGCACGACAGCACGGCATGTGACACCCGGGGCCCGGTCGGCGACGACCGGGCCCCGGCCCGTCCCCGCCCTCCAGCCGGGCGTCTCCCGCCCCGTCCGCGCCGCCGCTGTCCGGCGCCCGCCTGGCGCGCTCGGGAAAACCCGCAGCTCAGAGCAGGTGGCTTCACCCGAACGGCGCAGTTACCCGGGATCCGGGGGGCCGGTGCCCGCAGGCTGGTCCCATGTGGTCACGCCGACTGGCCCTGGGCGCCGGGGCCGTCGTCCTCCCGCTGGCTCTGCTGGCGGTGCGGGACGCGGCCGTACGGTCCGACCCTCCCGGCCGACACGAACCCGCCGCGATACGCCCGGCGGCACCCCGTCCCGCGATCGTCAGCAGACAGAAGTGGGACGCGGACGAGGACCTGGTCCGCGAGCGCGCGCCGTACAGCGGCGCCGTCAGCGCCGTCTTCGTCCACCACACCGGGCACCCCAACGGCTACGACTGCGCCGACGTCCCGGAACTGCTGCGCTCGCTCCAGACCGAGCACGTCACCCACGAGGGCTGGGACGACATCGGCTACAACTTCGTCGTGGACCGGTGCGGCACCATCTACGAGGGCCGGGCCGGCAGCGCCAGCCGCCCCGTACGCGGAGCGCACGCCAAGGGCTTCAACGCCCACACCGTGGGCATAGCGGCGCTGGGCACCTTCACGGAGGGGGTGCCGGTGCCGGGGGAGTTGATCGCGGGCATGGCGAAGGTCGCCGCGTGGAAGCTGCGGCCCGGGGCCGACCCCCGCGGCACGGTGCGGCTGACCTCCAGCAACGACGAGAGCCGCTACGACAAGGGCGACAAGGCCGAACTCAACGTCATCTCCGGGCACCGCGACGGCTACGAGACCGACTGCCCCGGCGAGGCGCTGTACCAGCGGCTGCCCGCGCTCCGCGAGGCCGTGGCCCGGCTGCGCGACCGCTGAGCCGCGTGACCGCTGAGCCGCGTGACCGCTGAGCCGCGTGACCGCGGCCCGCGCGTCCCGGACCCTTCCCCACCGCCCGCACCCGGCCGCCCCGGCCGAGCGTGCCGGGCGGTGCGACTGCGCCGCCGCACCGGTGACCAGCCGGTCTCCCGGACCCGATGGGGTGCCCGGGGAGCGGGGACACCGGTCCCCGGGGTGCGGGCGCCGGCGTGGCACGCCGTGAAGCGGGGCCGGACCAGCCGGCGGAGGCGGAACGGATGCCGGAACGGATGCCGGGGAGCGGGGGAAGGACGGCCGCGGAAGAAGCCCCGCAGAAAGATCTGCTCTCCCTGCATCCGAACACGGTCCTCAACCCGAAATATGTGATGAATGCTCCGCAATCGGACGGAGCGTCGTCGTGAAGGGGTATTTCGATGAGGAATTGCCGCAGCGCCGCCGCCATCGCGGCCACGGTGGGCATATGCGCCCTCGGACTCTCCGCCGCCCCCGCCCAGGCCGGGCCGGCGCAGACCGGGGAGGGCAAGGCACAGGTATCCGTCTTCCATGGCGTTCCGGGCCTCACCGTCGATGTGTACGCCAACGGCAAGGAACTCCTGCCGAACTTCAAACCCGGCACCCTGACACCGCCGCAGGCGCTCGACCCGGGCAGCTACGACATCGAGGTCTTCGAGGCCGGCGCCGACCCCGAGGGCGAGCCCGCCATCCAGAAGACGGTGGAGGTTCCGGCCGGGGCGAACGCCACGGTCGCCGCCCACCTGACCGCGGACGGCAAGCCCACCCTCAACGCCTACGTCAACGACGTGTCGAAGGTGCCCGCCGGCAAGGCCCGGCTCACCGTGCGCCATGTCGCGGCCGCACCGGCCGTCGATGTGCGGGCCGACGGAACACCGATCGTCAAGGGGCTGGAGAACCCCAAGGAGGCCACCACCACGGTGCCCGCGGGCACGGTGAACGCCGACGTCACCCTGGCCGGGACGGACGATGTCGTCATCGGCCCGGCGCAGCTCGCCCTGAAGGAGGGCACGAGCAACGTCGTCTACGCCTGGGGCAGCGCCGAGGAGAAGAACCTCGCGCTCAAGACCCAGACCTTCAGCGGCCTCCACAGCGCCCCGGGCGGCGTCAAGGGCGGCCAGAGCGACTCGCTGATGCAGGCCGGCGCGGACAGCTCGGACGGCGCCTCCGCCTGGGCGGCCTGGTCGGGTGCGGGCGCCGTCGCCGCGGCGGGTGTGCTGCTCACCCGTACGGCCTGGCGCGGCAGCCGCTCCAAGGGCTGAGCACCGGGCGGGGCCCGTGCCCCGGCCTCCCCGGCACCCCTCGGCGTCGCGGTGCCCGCCGCCGGCTCCGGCCGGCGGATGGCGGGCGACCCGCGGCCCGGATGGCCGGTGACCGGTGACCGGGGCGACCGGACGAGCAGGTGCGGCAAGGCCGCCCGGCGTGCGCCCGCGCGCCGGGCGGCCGCCCGCGCGGCGCGGGGCCGGGCCGCGGATGTACGGGCCGTGCTGTGCCCCCGGGGCCAGGGGCCCGAGCGGAACCCCACGCGGGGAAAGACCACCGGACGAGACCCCGGGCGAGAACCCGGAGGGAAGCCCGGACGAGGGACCGGACGAGGAACCGGACGAGAGCAGGGGCGAGAGCTGGGATGAACGTGAGGACCGGAGCGGGAACGCGAGCATGGACGGCGGTGCGGCGGGCCCTGGCCTCCCGCGGGTTCCGCCCCTGGCTGTCGGCCGGCGCCGTCGCGGCGATGGCCGCGATCGTGGTGGTGGCGGCCCTGCTGGCCGTGCCGGAGCCGGAAACCCGGGAGGGCGCGCCGCCACCCGGTTTCGGCGACCGGCGGTCCGCCGGAGGGACGGACGGCGGGGACGGCGGCCCGGGGACGACGGGGCGCACCCCGGCCGTTCGCGGGACGCACCGGACGGCATCGCCCGCGCGGAGCCGGACCGGCGGGCCTCCGCGGTCACGCCGCCGGTCCGGCTCCGCATCCCCGGCTGCGGGTCGACGCGGAGGTCCAACCGGTCGGCCTGGCCCGGGACGGCACGGTCGCGGTGCCCGGTGACGCCGCCGGCACCGGCTGGTACCGGTACGGCCCGGCCCCCGGCGCCCCCGCCGGCTCCGCCGTTCTGGTCGGCCACGTCGACTCGCGCACGGGCAGGCTGGGCGCGCTGGCCGCGCTCCACGACGTCCGCGCGGGGGACGCCGTCATCGTCCGCCGCAAGGGCGCGCCGGCGGTCCGCTACACGGTGGCGTCCCAGGAGGTCCGGGACCGCGACCGGCTGCCGGGCGAGCTGTTCCGCCGCAACGGCCCCCCGGTGCTGACGCTGATCACCTGCACGCTGCCGTACGACCGCGAGCAGGGCGGCTACCGGAACAACCTGATCGTGACCGCCACCCGGGTGAGCGGATAGCCGTGGTGCGGAGGATCGGGGCCCCCGGCTCCCTATCGTCGCGTGGGTGACCGGAACCCGCACCGACGCCGAACTGGCCGAAGGCTTCGCCCGCGGTGACGAGGGCTGCCTCGCGGAGGCGTACCGCCGCTGGGCCGGACTGGTGCACACGTTCGCCGGCCGCGCGCTCGGTGACGCGAGCGAGGCGGAAGACGTCACCCAGGAGGTGTTCGTCAGCGCCTGGCGGGGCCGCGCCGGCTACTCGCCCGACCGGGGTTCCCTGCCCGGCTGGCTGCTCGCCATCGCCCGCCGCCGGATCGCCGACGCCCTGCGGGCCCGCAGCAGCCGCCAGGACAAGGCCCGGCGGGCCGCGGGCGCGGTCGTCGACCGGCCGGTGGGCGACCCGGTGGACGGGGTCGTCGACAGCGTGCTGGTGATGGACGAACTCTGCGCCCTGCCGCAGCCGCAGCAGCAGATCCTGCGGCTGGCCTTCTACCACGACTTCACGCAGGCGCAGATCGCGGAACGGCTGGATCTGCCGCTGGGCACCGTGAAGACCCATGTCCGCCGGAGTCTGGGCCGGCTGAGAACGCGAATGGAGACGGACGGTGACGGAGCACGCTGACCCGGCCCTGCTGGCCGAACTGGCCCTCGGCAACCGGCCGTCCGCCGGGGAGGGAACCGAGGCGGACGCCGGCTCCGCCGACGGCGGGACGGAGCCACGGGCCGCCGAGCGCCATCTCGCGGCCTGCCCGCAGTGCCGGGACACCCTGGCCGCGCTGCGCCGGATCATCGGGGCCGCCCGGAACGTCTCCCCGGACGACAGGGTGACGGCGCCGCCGGAAGCCCTCTGGGAGAGCATCGCGGCGGAACTCGGACTGTCCGGCGGGCCCGGTGCGTCCGGTGCGTCCGGTGCGTCCGGCGGCGGAACGCCCGGCTCCCGCCTCCGGAGCCGGCTGCGCCGCACGGGCCCGGCCGAGCCCGTACCGGTCCGCCCGGCCGAGCACCCCGCCGAGCCCGTGACGGCGGCCCATTCCGTCCCGCTGGGAGTCGTCCCGCTGGAAGAAGCCGTGCCGCATTCCGCCGGGGGAGAACCGGCCCACCCGGAAGCGGCGGAGGCCGAGCCCGTCCCGGCCCGCCCGGGCGGCACGGGAAGGCCGCCCGGCGACAGCACGCGCTGAGACCGTCGAGCCATCCCCGGAGGCGGTTCACCCCGCGCCGGCCCCGCAGCGTCTGGTCCCAGCGCAACGTCGCCAACGTGGCCCGGTTGGAGGCGGCCGGCCTGATGCTGCCCGCCGGCCGCGCCGCGGTGGACGCCGCGAAGGCCGACGGGCGGTGGACGGCCGCCTATGCGCCGTCATCGGAAGCGGAGGTGCCGGCCGACCTGCGAGCTGCGATCGCCGCCGACCCGGCGGCGCAGGCGATGTTCGAGGTGCTCACCAAGACCCACCGCTTCGCCCTCAGCAGCCGGGTCAATGCCGCCAAGCGGGCCGAGACGCGCACCCGGAGATCGCCGAGTGCGTGGCGATGCTCGTCCGGCACGAGACGGTCCACCCGCAGCGAGCCAGGCCGGCGGACCCGCCGACGTCGTGACCGGGCGTCTGCCGGAACGGACAAACCCACGCTATTGAGCGGAACTGTTCTCGAAACTCTGTCTCGTCCGCTTCAAGAAGCGTGAAGGTCTCCGCTGGTGCGCGGTCAGCCGTATCGCTCGATGAGCGCGTTGCCGATCGAGGCCAGGTGCTCTCGGACGCCCGGAGGGCCGGTCACCTCGAGCCATTCGACCAGCCCGGCGAGCTCGCCGGCGAGCATGTACTCGTTGTGGCCGCGGATCACGACCTCGATGCCGCCGTCGGTCGTGGAACCTCCCACGTCGAGCCGGCCGCCGAGCGCCATCCGGAGTATGCCGATCCCGTGGGGTGTGCACACCGCCTGGATCTCCAGCGGTGTTCGTTTGCGGTCGACCTCGTCGGCGATCTCGTACCAGCTCTCGGCAAGGTCGAAGTCCTCGGGTCGGTGCACGGGATCGTCGGTCGGGTCGGCGGACGACACGCGGTCGATCCGGAAGGTCCGTCGGCCGGCCTCGGTGTTGGAGACGAGGTACCACGCCGGACCTTTGGCGACGATGCCCAGCGGGTGGACGGTTCTCCGGGTTTCGACGCCTTTGCTGTCGACGTAGCCGAGCCGCACCTGGACGCCGCGGACCACCGCGTCTTGGAGTTCGTCCAGGAAGCGGGGCGGCCGGTGCTCGACCCGGCTCGCCCCCCATCGTTGCGGGTCGATGACCAGTGACGACGCTGCTGCCTCGGCCTGCACCCGGAAGGGCTCCGGCAGAGCATGGACGAGCTTGCGCAGAGCTGCTTTCACGGCCGGCGTCGCAGCCGAGGCCGGGCCGACAGCCAGGAACAGGGCGCGGGCCTCACGGGCGGTCAACCCGGACAGGTCGGTACGGGCGCCGCCCACGAGGCGCCAGCCGCCGCCTCGGCCCTGCACGGAGTACACGGGCACCCCGGCCATGGCCAGTGCGTCGAGGTCGCGGCGGGCGGTGCGCTCGGAGACCTCGAGTTCTCGGGAGACCTCTGCTGCTGTCACCTGCTCGCGCCGTTGCAGCATGAGGAGGATGGCCACCAGCCGGTCGGTTCGCATGCCGACAAAAATCTCACATAAACCGGTCGTGGGGTGACCGGTTTCGGGCCGCAGGATGGCGACATGACCTCACCGAGGAGGTCGACCGCCAGCGACCCCCCGGAGAGGAAATGCAGTGTTCGATCCAGCCGATTTTCCCAAGCCCACCCTCATTCCGGTCAACGGTGTGGAACTCGAAGTCTTCGAAGCAGGCCGAGAGAACGCGGCGAAGCCCATCGTGCTCTGCCACGGCTGGCCGGAACACGCCTTCTCCTGGCGCCACCAGATGCCCGCCCTCGCCGCAGCCGGTTACCACGTCATCGCACCGAACCAGCGGGGTTACGGCAATTCGTCCCGCCCGGTCGAAGTGGCGGACTACGACATCGAGCATCTGTCGGGTGACCTCGTCGCGCTCCTCGACCACTACGGATACGAAGACGCCACTTTCGTCGGCCATGACTGGGGCGCGTTCGTGGTCTGGGGACTGACCCTGTTGCATCCGAACCGTGTGAACAAGGTGATCAACCTGAGCCTGCCTTACCAGGAGCGCGGAGAGAAGTCCTGGATCGAGTTCATGGAAGATGTGTTCGGCGGCGACTTCTATTTCGTCCACTTCAATCGGCAGCCAGGCGTCGCGGACGCCGTGTTCGAAGACAACACCTTCCAGTTCCTTCGCAACCTGTACCGGAAGAACGAGCCCCCCAGGGAGCCTCGGCCGGGTATGGCGCTGATCGATCTCGCCAGAGCGGAAACGCCACTCGGTGATCCCGTGATGAGCGACAGTGAACTGACTGTTCTCGTCTCCGCTTTTGAATCATCAGGGTTCACGGCCAGTGTGAATTGGTACAGAAACCTGGACCGCAACTGGCGCTTGTTGGCGGACGTGGACCCGATCATCCAACAGCCCACCCTCATGATCTACGGCGACCGCGATGTGGTCGCGAGGTCTGAAAGACTGGCAGAATTCGTTCCGAATGTGGAAGAGGTCAGTCTGGATTGCGGTCATTGGATCCAGCAGGAGAAGCCGGAAGAAACGAACCAGACCATTCTCAAGTGGCTGGACCAGCGGGAGGCCGTCTAAGGGTTGTCACGTAATCCGCGGTGGATCACCCCGCGGCAGGTCGCGATGGTCACGGTGGGGGGCCGCCGCGGTAAATCCGGCATTGACTGCGGCAGCACCCTGACAGGGCGTCAGGGTTCAGAAGTCCGATAAGCCGATATCGAAGTCGACATCGTCAGGGGCCCGGACCCGGTCGGTCCAGCCCGGCCCCTTCGGGGGCGGCAGGCCGGCCCGGCTCGGGGCCCGTCAGCGGTCGGCGAGGGCATCGGCCGGGTTGGCGTACACCGCCTTGCGCCACGCGGGCGGCACGCTGTCAGTCCTGTTCCGCGCCCGAGGGCAGCCGGCGCAGTGTCATCCGGGAGGCCTTGTCGCTGCCGAAGCCGTAGTCCAGCAGCTTCGCGGCATCGGTGTAGCGGCTGCTGCCGTTCAGGACGACCCCGACCAGGGTCTTGCCGCCGCGGGTCGCGGCGAACACGAGGCACGGTCCCGCGGCGGTCCCGGTGCCGGTCTTGATGCCGACGGCGCCGGAGTAGGAGCCGAGCAGCCGGTTGGTGTTGTACCAGGTGTAGGTGCGGGTGCCGCCGGTGCTCGTCTTGGCGTAGCGCACGGTCTTCTGCGTCTTCGCGACGGTGCGGAACGTCGAGTACTTCATCGCGCTGCGGGCGAGCTTCGCCAGGTCGCGCGGGGTGGTGTAGTTGTTGCCGGTCGTCGATATGCCGTCGAACGAGTCGAACTCGGTGTTGGTCATGCCGAGGGTGTCGGCCTTCTTGTTCATCTTCCCGATGAACGACTTCACCCGCGCGGAGCGCGTGGTGCCGCTGCCGAAGGTGTCCGCGAGGGCGTACGCGGCGTCGCAGCCGGAGGGCAGCATCGTCGCGTAGAGCAGCTGCCGGACGGTGACCTTGTCGCCCGTCCTGAGGTCGGCCGTGCTGGCGCCCTCACGGGCGACGTAGTCGCGGTACGCCTGCTGGACGGTGACCTTCCGGTCCAGGTCGAGGTTGGTCTGGCTGAGCACCACGCGGACCGTCATGATCTTCGTGGTGCTGGCCATCTGCCGCTTGGTGTCGGCGTACTTGCCGTAGATCCTGGAGCCGTCCGCCTGGTTCAGCAGGAACGCGCCCTTGGCGCTGACGGAGGGCGCGGGCGGCCCGGACGGGGCGGCCTGCGCGGGCGTGGCCACGGCCGGTACGGCCAGGACGGCACCGGCGGTCACGACGACGGCGGCGGCCCGGCGTCCGCGCGCGAGCGGGGGCGCACCGGCTCCGCGCGCACGCGGGCCCTTGTCGAGGGTTCTCACTTCACACGCTCCGAATCGGCCTGAAACGGCGGGAATCTGTCAGCAGCGGACAGCCGGGCGGGCGCTGTTCCACTCTCTCCACGACTCATGACTCATGAGACCGGCCGAAGTATGTACGGACCGGAGGAGTGGATTCTCGTACGGTCCGACCGGACCGCCCGAGCCGGGTCCCTCCCACCCGCCCCGGCCGCGGACCGCGCGCACGGCGGGCCGGGCGCCCCCGCCCGGGAACCCGGAAAGCAGCCGGGGCCTTTCTTTACCCCGATGGGCCGATGCCGTTCAGCGGCGGGGGAGGCACACTCGAGTACGCGGATGAGGAGGCGGGCAGCCATGGCCAGGACGGCAACGCGACGGACCGTACTGCTGACAGCGGCGCTGTCGCTGCTGGCAGCGGCCTGCCAGACGGAGGACGGTGACGGGGACGGCGACGGACGCTCGCCCTTCACCGGCGAACGGGGCGCGGGCGAGAAGGTCCTCGCCGTCAAGATCGACAATGTGCGGGCGGCCAGGCCCCACACGGGCCTGGACAAGGCCGACATCGTCTACATCGAGCAGGTCGAGGCCGGCCTCACCCGGATACTGGCGATCCTCGCCTCCGACCTGCCCGAGTCCCTCGGCCCGGTGCGCAGCGCCCGCGAGTCGGACCTCGAACTGCTGCGCCAGTTCGGCACCCCCGCACTCGCGTACTCCGGTGTGCAGAGCAGGCTGCGCCCCCTGGTGGAGGCCGCCCCGCTGATCCCCCTCCCGCCGGGCGAGCTCGGCGACGGGTACGTCCGCGACCCGAGCCGCTCCGCGCCCCACAACCTCTATCTCCGCCCGGACCGCGCCCTGCGCGCCGCGTCCGGCGCCTCGGCGCCCCGCGACATCGGCTTCCGCTTCGGCCCCGCGCCGGACGGCGGCCGGAAGACCGGGGAGCACACCGTCCGCTTCCCGGCCGCGAGCTTCACCTTCGACTGGTCCTCCTCGGAGAAGCGCTGGCTGGTCTCCATGGACGGGTCACCGGCCCGCACGAACGGCAGCGACCGGCTGGGCGCGGCCACCGTCGTCGTCCAGTACGTGACGGTCCGCCCCTCCGACTACGGCGACCGCTCGGGCAGCGTCACCCCCTACACGGAGACCGTGGGCTCCGGCCGCGCCCTGGTCCTGCGCGACGGCCGGGAGTACGAGGCCGAGTGGAGCCGCCCCTCGGGGAACGCCGGCACCACCTTCACCGACACCGAGGGCCGCCGCCTCCCCTTCGCCCGCGGCCCGGTCTGGGTGGCCCTCGCCCCGGTGGACTGAGCGCCCGCGGAACGGCGCACGGCCGAAGCGCGTCTCCGTGCCCGGCCCCGAGCGGCAACAGCGGGACCTATGGTTCCGGCCGATCGTTTCCGGACACGGCAACGTTCACCGGCCGATACCCCCACCCGTAACCGCCAGAGGGTCGCGCGTTAACGAAGTCCTCTTAGCGTCCGGCGCAGCCACCCCGCACATCAGGGTCACCCACAGAAGGACGCACACCATGCGCCGCACCCGCCGTACCCGCCTCATCACCGCAGCCCTCGCCGTCGGCATGGGCCTGCCCCTCGGTCTGCTCTCGGCCGCTCCCACCTCCGCCCACGGCCACGGCCACGGCCGCTCCCACGGCGGGCCGATGGCGTTCCAGCCGATCGAGGGCTCCGCCTACGACCGGATGTCGGCCGACTGGTCCGAGCCGCTGGTCGCCCCCCAGGGCTTCCGCCAGAAGCTCGTGGCGGACGAGACCGTCCTCGACATCTACGGGGGAGGCACCGATGACCTCACCGACATGAACACGGTCAACGAAACCGGCCGCCAGGCGGGCCGCTACCTCTACCGCACCCACGAGGTCTCCTCCAACGGAGCCGTCTCCGTCGTCGACCTGAAGACCGGCGAGGCGAAGGTCATCGCGCAGCGCGCGGACTGGCGCCGCCTCGACGGCGTGCGCTGGACCCCCTGGGGCAGCCTGCTCGTCACCGAGGAGACCAACGGCGGCCGGGTCTTCGAGCTGTTCCTCGACCGGAGGGACCGCACGGAGGTGACCCGCATCGAGGAGCGCCGTCAGCTCGGCATCCTGCGCCATGAGGGCATCGACGTGCTCCCCGACGGCACCGTCTTCGTCATCGACGAGCTCAACGGCGGCTCGGTCTACAAGTTCGTGCCGACCCGCCGCGGCGACCTCTCCGAGGGCCGGCTCCACGCGCTCAAGATCAACGGTCTCTCCGACGCCGCGCAGAAGTGGAACCCGGAGACGTACGGCGAGAAGACCGGCGCCTTCACCTGGGTCCCGCTCGACAAGGAGCAGGTGCTCTCCGACGCCGACGCGGCCTCCGACGCGGTGAACGCCACCGAGTTCGGCCGTCCCGAGGACGTCGAGGTCATCGGCGACACCCTCTACGTCGCCAACACCAGCGAGAACCGTGTCGTCGCGGTCAACCTGCGCAAGAACGTTCTCTCCGCGTTCGTCCAGGCCGGCGTGAACGCGCCCGTCGAGGACCGCGCCGCCGGCATCACCGGCTTCAAGAGCCCGGACAATCTGGCCCAGGGCCCCGACGGCCGCCTGTGGATCGTCGAGGACAACTACGCCAGCGACATCTGGGTCGCCGGCCGGGACCGTGACCGGGACGGCGCCGCCGACTCCACCGAGCTCTTCGCCTCTCTGAAGGACCCGGGCGCGGAGGTCAGCGGCATCTACTTCGGCAAGGACCCGAAGACGCTCTTCTTCAGCGTCCAGCACCCCGACAAGCCGCTCGCGGACGGTACCTGGAAGATCACCCGCCGCCGCTGACGGCGCGGCCGGCGGCCCCGGCCGCCCGGACGTGAGGGTCCCCGCCGGTCGTCCGGCGGGGACCTTCCGATGCCGGGCCCGGGCCCGGTGCCCGGAAGCGGCCCGGACACACCGTCAGAGCCGGCCGACCGTCACCAGCCGGTGGGCAGGGCGGCCACCGGTACGAGAGAGAGCTCGTAGAGGTAACCGGCCTCCTCGATGCCGGTCAGCGTGACGTCGTAGGCGTAGTAGACGACGGTGAGGCCGGTGTACTGCGAGACCTCGGTGACGTAGACGATGCGGTCGGCCATCTCCCCGATCTCGCTCTCGGTCGCCAGGATCCTGTCGGCCATGACACCGATGGAGTTCTCGGTGTAGAGGACACCGTCGAGCGACTGCTCGTAGACGGAGGCGCCCTCCTGCCCGACGTAGACGACGGCGTCGGAAACCGTCGTCGCCGCGGCGGCCCGCGGCGCCGTGATGCCGGCCGTCACGGCCAGCAGGCTTGTGAGAAGGAGAACCGGCAGGAGGATTTTCCTGAGGGGCGGTGTCACTGCTTGAAGCATGGCTTTCTCCTTTTGGAGAGCGGGAGTCCTGAATACCCCTAGGGGTATATGCCTCGGTGAACTCCCGATCCGGGACCCGGATTCCGGCCTGCGCTGTGCTCTCCGCCACAGCCGGCCGCCGGAGGGCGCCGGGACCGCCCGGCCCCCTCCGCACCGGCTCGGCCGCACACCGGCCGCCACCGGGTGCGCCCGAACCGGCACCGCCGTGCCCTGGGGCGGCATGACCGGGGATGGACCAGGGCACGGCCGGGCGTCGTCAGGAGGCGGGCAGCGGCTTCGCGGCCGTGACCCGGTGCAGATGGATGAGGACGTCGTGGGCCTCGCCCAGCGCGATGTCCTGCTCGGGCACCGGCCAGGCGGCGCCGATGTTGCGGGTCGGGCGCGCCTGAGCCAGCCAGGCGCGGGCGGGAGCGGGGGCGGTGCGCAGGTCCACGATGTAGTCGCGGTGGCGGACCCGGTCCAGGAGATGCTCGTTGCCGCCGGGCCGGGCGGCGCCCACGGTGAAGGTCTCCTCCGGCGAGGTCGGCCCCTCCTCGGAGCCGAAGCCCTGGAAGGACCCGCGGTCGAAGGTGAAGCCGATGCTCACATAGCCCCGCCCGAACCGGTCCTTCAGGACGGCGCCCTGGGTCTTGGGGTAGAAGACGTCGAAGCTTTCGTAGGCGACGTGGGTGTTGTGCGCGGACAGCAGGATCTTGTCGCCGGTGTGCCGCTGCCACCAGGCCACGTTGTCGGCCATGATCCGGTCGCGGTACTTCATCATGGCGGTGATCTGCTCGCTGTCCTCGACGTCGAAGGCGTAGCCCCGGGTCATCTGGTCGACGGCACGGGCGTGCTGGACGGCCCACAGGTGGTCCCGGCGGTCGGCGCCGGAGCCGGAGCCGGCGGGCAGCTTCTCCAGCAGCTCCAGGACGCGCCCGGTGCGTTCGGCGCGCTCCTGGCGCTCGGCGAGGGGAAGGGACGGGTAGCCGGTCATCCAGGTGCCCGCCGAGGTCGTGGGCCGCAGGCCCTGGTACAGCTCGGTGACGCGCGGCAGCAGCCGCGGATGGGCCTCGGCCACGTAGTCGGTGACGCGGTCGTACAGTTCCGGACCGACGTGGCCCATGTCGTTGCCCATGAACCGCACCGGGTCGTGCGGATGGCTGCGGTTGTGGGCGCGCATCCACGAGAAGAGCTCCAGGTACTCGGCCTTGCTCATGATCCTGTAGACGCCCTGGAACTCCTCGTCCATGATCTGCCGCGGGTCGCCCTTGCCGTGCAGGACGTAGTCGTTGAGCCGCATCCCGGTGCTCCAGGGGGCCTCCAGGGAGAAGGTGCGGAACCCCTTCTCCTCCACCAGGTGGCGGAAGACCCGGTGCTTCATGGAGAAGAACTCGTGCGAGCCGTGAGTGGCCTCGCCCAGCCCCACCACCCGGGCGTCTCCCACCATGCGGCTCAGCGGACGGAGATCCCGCGAGCTTCCGTACGGCTCGGTGGAGCGCAGCGGGCGGGCGGCGCGTTCGAGGGCGCGCAGAACGCGCCGCTCCTCCCCGGAGCGGGAGGCGGAGGACGGAGCGAACGTGCCCTCCCGCGCGGAGACGGACTCCTGCGCGGAGACGGTCTGCGGCGCGGCCGGCGCCCCCTGCGCGGGAGCCGCGGAGACGAGCGCTCCGAGCGAGAGAAGAACGGCGGCCGGGACGATTGCCGCGGTGCGGATGCGTCGTGAAGTCATGCCACAACCCTCCTGTGCGCACCCCTGGCGCCACCAACCGCCGGGCACCCCGGTTCAGGGGTGTACGCAAGTACACCCCGGACGGGGGACGGCACCCCCCGGACGCCGTCCCTCCGCCCTCCACCGGCGGCCGGCGGGGCAGGGGCGCGGACCGGGGGCGCGGGCCGGGACTCTTGCGCCCCCGGGTCGTCACTGCCAGCATCGCGGCGAAGCGGAGTCGGCCGCCCCGCCCCGGCCGGCCCCGGACACGTTCGGTTCCTTTCCCCCACTCCGGCGCACGCGCCGACAAGGAGCATGATGAACGTCTTACACGGCACCACAGGAACGGTCCGCGGGTGGGCCCGCAGGCCGGCGAGATGGGCGGTCGCGCTGCTCGCGGGGCTGAGCATGCTGGCCGCGGGCGGCAGCGCGTCGGCGGCCACCCCCGCACAGCCCGCCACGGCACGGCCCGCCACCGCACCGGAAGCCCGGGACTCCGGGGACGCGATGGCGCAGGTCGCCGCGATGCAGCCCGGGTGGAACCTGGGCAACTCGCTCGACGCCACCGGCAGCGACGAGACCTCCTGGGGCAACCCGCGCATCACGGAGGAACTGCTCGACAACGTCCGGGCGCAGGGGTTCAAGAGCATCCGCATCCCGGTGACCTGGAGCGGCCACCAGGGCCCGGCCCCCGGGTACACCCTGGACGCGGACTATCTGAACCGCGTCAAGGAGGTGGCCGACTGGGCGCTCGCCGACGGCTTCCACGTCATGATCAACATTCACCACGACTCCTGGCAGTGGATCGCGGACATGCCGGCCGACCGCGCCGGCGTGCTCGCCCGCTACAACGCCATCTGGACGCAGCTGTCCGGCACCTTCCGGGACTCCTCGTCCAAGCTGGTGTTCGAGAGCATCAATGAACCCCAGTTCAGCGGCAGTTCGGGCGACGCCCAGAACGCGGAGCTGCTGGACGAGCTCAACACCTCCTTCCACCGCATCGTGCGCGGCTCCGGCGGCGCCAACGAGACCAGGCTGCTCGTCCTGCCGACCCTGCACACCTCGGCCGACCAGGCCCGGCTGGACGAGCTGACCGCCACCTTCGACGCCCTGGACGACCCTCACCTCGCCGCGACCGTGCACTACTACGGGTACTGGCCGTTCAGCGTCAACGTCGCGGGCGGCACCCGCTTCGACGCCACCGCGCAGAAGGACCTGACCGACGCCTTCGACCGGGTGCACAACACCTTCGTGGCCCGCGGCATCCCGGTGATCCTCGGCGAGTACGGGCTGCTCGGTTTCGACCGGCACACCGGCACCATCCAGCAGGGCGAGAAGCTGAAGTTCTTCGAGTACCTCGGCCACCACGCCCGCACCCGGCAGATCACCACCATGCTGTGGGACAACGGCCAGCACTTCCAGCGCACCGGCTTCCGGTGGAACGACCCGGAGCTGTTCGCGCAGATCAGGTCGAGCTGGACGACCCGGTCGGGCACGGCCTCGTCCGACCAGGTGTTCAGCGCCCGCTCCGGGCCCGTCACCGCCAAGACGCTCACGCTGAACCTCAACGGCACCGCCTTCACCGGGCTGCGCCACGGCAGCACCGAACTGGTGCGCGGCACGGACTACATCGTCCAGGGCGACCAGCTGACGCTGACCGCACCGGCCCTCACCCGGCTGAGCGGCTCGCGGGAGTACGGCACCAACGCGGAGCTGTCCGCGCGGTTCTCGGCCGGGGTCCCGTGGCGGATCAGCCTCATCACGCACGACACACCCGTCCTGCGGGACGCCACCGGGACGACGGACTCCTTCGCCGTTCCGACCGACTTCCGTGGTGACCAACTCGCCACCATGGAGGCCCGGTACGCCGACGGCAGCAACGCCGGACCGCACAACTGGACGTCCTACAAGGAGTTCGACCGCGCGTTCGCGCCGGACTACAGCGCCGGCGAAACCGTCCTGACGCCCGAGTTCTTCGCCGAGGTCCAGGAGGGAGCCCGGGTGACCCTCACCTTCCACTACTGGAGCGGAGTGACGGTCACCTACCACGTCACCAGGACCGGAACCTCGGTCACCGGCACCACGGCCTGACCGGCGCCTCCCCGGCCCCGTGCGCCGCCGCTCCCCGGGACCGGCGGCGCACGGGCCGGGGAGGTCACTCGCTCAGCCGCGCCACCGTGGAGCGGGACGTGGGGAAGAGCGCGCCGGTCAGCAGGCGGTCCAGGCCCGGCACCCGCATCGCGCGGAACCCCCAGCGCCGCAGCAGCAGCCGGGAGGGCGAGGTGGGCAGGAACCACTCACCGACCCGCTGCCGGGCCCGCGCCTGGACCTCGCCCGCCACGGGGCGCCAGCGCTCCTCGTACCCGGCGAGCGCCGCGGCGACGGATCCGGCGGGCGCGGCGGCCCCGGCGACCCCGGCGGACGGTGCGGCCCCGGCCGCGCGCAGCCGCTCGGCCAGCACATAGGCCCCGGCGACCCCCAGCGAGGCCCCCTGCCCGGCGATCAGCGACACCGCGTGGGCCGCGTCCCCCAGCAGCACCACCCTGCCGCTCCGCCACCGGGGCGCGTCGATCTGGGCGACCTGGTCGTAGTACACCTCTGCGCCCGGAGGGCACCGGTCCAGGGCCCGGCGGACCAGCCGGCCCATGCCGCCGAACTCCCGACGGAGCGCCTCGCGGGGGTCGGCGGGGAGTGCCGGGTCGCGGGTGCGGTGCACGGTGAAGACGGCGACGCGGCCGTCGGTCAGTCCGTAGAAGCCCATCTGCCGGTGCAGGGTGTCGGTGAGCGCGAACCGGTCGCGCATCCGCCGGAACACCTCCTCGTCCTCGAAGACGAAGGCGCCGGTGTGCATCCCCAGATAGCGGAAGTGGTCGCGCTCGGGCCCGAAGACCAGGGAGCGGATCCGGGAGTGGATGCCGTCGGCGCCCACGACGAGATCCGCGGTGGTGCGGGTGCCGTCCGAGAGCGTCACGGACCCGCTGTCCTCCGCCACCTGTTCGACGGTGGTGCCGTACTGGAGCACCGCGCGGTCCGCGACGGCCTCCCGCAGAAGCAGCTCCAGGTCGGGACGCATGATGCTGACGAGTCCGCCGCCCGTCGCCTTCCGGAACCGGTCGTAGTCCACGCCGGCGACCCGGCGGCCCTCTCCGTCGACGTAGCAGAACTCCGTGGCCGGATGGCCGAGTTGACGGAGCCGGGGCTGGAGGCCCATCGCGGTGAGGGCCTCGAACCCCGGACCGAAGAAATCGATCATGTAGCCCTGTCCGCGCGGGCCGGGGGCCTTGTCCACGAGGTGGACGTCCCAGCCGTGGTCGAGGAGCCGCGCGGCGAGCGCCAGTCCGGCGATGCCGGCTCCGCAGATGAGCGCCTTCACGGGCGTTCTCCCTTCGGTGGCTTCGGTGGCTTCGGTGGCTTCGGTGGGTCGGCCATGAGGCCGCGGACGAGGGGGGTGATCCGCGCGGCGGAGAGGCCGGGGTCCACGGCCTTGTGGAGGAGATAGCCGTCGAGGACGGCCATCAGAGCGGTGGCCGCGGCCTCGGGGTCCCGGTGCCCGGCCAGTCCGGGGCCGGCGGTGAGACCGGCGCGGAAGCCGCCGGTCAGCTCGCGGAGCCGCGTGCGCAGCGCCTCGTCGCGGGTGGCCGCCAGATAGGTCTCGGTGAAGAGGAGGGACTCCGGGTCACGTCCGGTGAACCGGTCCAGGGACACCAGCAGGGCCTCGGCGCCGTCGGCCGGGGTGGCCGCGGCGGCGAACACGGACACGGCCTCGTCGAGGGCGGGGCGTATCGCCTCCAGCGCGGCCTGCCGGAGCAGAGCCGCCAGGGACTCGAAGTGGTAGTGCACCAGCCCGGACCGGACACCGGCCCGCTCGGCCAGCATCCGGGTGGTGACCGCGTTCCAGCCGACCTCACTGATCAGCACGGCGGCCGTGGCCAGCAGCTTCCGCCGCACCTCCCGGCCCCGTGCGGCGGCGGTCGGCCGTGCGGGGCTCATGCCTTGGTCGTCCGCCTTGGTCATCTGTCCAATATAGCGCGGCGGCCCGGACTTCGCGACCGGGGCGGGGAGTCCGCCGGGCGAGCGGTGGGCCGGCCGGGCGGAACGGGCCGGCCGGTTTCAGCGAATCTGCACACCGAATGCGCAGCTGCGGCACGGAACGCGCGGGCCGCGCGCGAGGACTCCACGCCGGGCATGCCGTTTCTGCGGAATGTCCCGCTCCATTTCGCGGTGTCAATCCCGGCGGTGTTACCGGGTCCGCAGGGAATGTGAAGAAGCGGCCCCGAATGTGTGTGCGTATCTGCACGAATGGATAACCCCGGCGTCGAACCGCTGTGACGGGAGTCTCAGTCGATTGGATACCCGGCGGAGCTCCGTGCTTTGATCCTTGGCAGCCGCCGGAGTCGCGCGAGTATTTCCGGAAATGGATGCCGTGCGTCCGCGGCCGAGGCCCGCCATCTGTGCCGAGCGGGGCCGCCCCCCCACTGTGGAAACCCATACGAAGGGAAATATCATCATGAACTCCGCTCACCGGATCGAGACCGCTGACCTCTCCGACGCCGAACTCGACAACGTCTCCGGCGGTCTGAGCCCGGACGTCAGCGTCGCCGCCGGCCCCGCGTCGATCAGCGGCTCGGACGTCCTCGCCCAGGTCGGCGCGGTCAAGGGCCAGGCCCTGGGCACCGTCGGCCAGTACGGCCACGCCAGCGTCAGCGTCTCCCTCTGACCCATGCCCTGATCACCGGCGCACCCCGCCCGCCCGAGGGCGGCGGGGTGGAGCCGGGCACAGGCCGTACGCCACGGCGAAGCTCCTGGCAGACGCGTTCTCGCACCGAGAACACCCGTGTCTGCCAGGAGCTTTGTGCTGCTGTGGCCGGGGGCGGGTGTGCGCCCGCCCGTCCGGCGTGTGGGGAAGCGCGGGGCCGGGAGGCCGGATGGGGCGGGGATTCCCGCCCGGCCGTCACGTCATGCGGGGCCTTTCAGCCAGCGGACGAGCCGGTCCCGCAGGCCGCTCCGCGACCGGTGCGCCGGTGCTCCCGTGTGCCGGGACGAACCCGGGTCCGGGAGGGCGGCCGTTTCCGGCGCCCGCTCGCGCGCGCGTCCGCCCTGCGCCGGCGCGCAGGTGCAGCGCCGCGGCGCCGGCACGCCCGCGAGTACTTGCTCGACATGCCTGCCACAGCCCGTATGGGTCACCTTCTGGCAGGTCGGACAGATGGCGCGTTGGCACATAACTCCCCATGAGGTGTTCTCGTTGAAAATGCGAATGGTTGCTTTTCCGTCGGGCCCGCGTATCGGCGCGTGCGCGGGCGGGGTGTTCGTCATGCATGGTGCTGCTCTATGGCGTTCACCGTCCCGCTGTCCGATCCAATACCCCCGGGCGTTTCTGAACGATACCCCCAGGCGTTTACGTCGAGAATACCCCTAGGGGTTTGTTTTCCCTGCTCGGGCGGGAATCCGGACGGTGCCGTATCATCGCCACTTGCTTGCGATGCGGAAAGAATGATTGGGTCGCGCATGAACGTGGTGACGGAAAGTCGCACACACCGCTGTGCCCGAATTCCCGGATGGCTCGAAATCGCCTAACGGGCGCGGCAGGAATCAAGAACCGAGGACGGCAACCATCCCCCGAGGGGGCGGTACGCCCGGATCCCGAAGGGAGCGACGTGGGCTGCACACACGCCGTGGGGTGCCCTCTCTTCCCGCTGCTGAAGGCGGGCATGCAGAGCTGGCGCGACCACTACTGCGACAGTGACCATCAGTGGCGCTCCTGCGCGCGCTACCAGACTTCGCTCACCGGCGAGCGCGTGCCCATCAGTCTGCTGCCCAACGGACGCCACGCGCACCACCTGCGGCGCGCGGCCGACAGCGCTTCGTGCGGCGAGGCGATACCGGAGCAGGCGCCCCGGCAGGCTCAGCACGCACCTCCGCCTCCGCCCCGGCAGACACAGCCGCCCCAGCCGGTACAGCGTGATCCGTGGGCACCGGAAACGGATCCCTGGTTCCGGCCGCCGGTACAGGAACAACCGCGGCCCCATGAGCCCTACGCGCCGTACGGCCGGGGACCCGCGGCACCGGAGACCACGGCCCGGTTCGAACCGGCACCCCTGTGGGAACCGGCCCGGCCCGGCCAGGTGCCCGTCAGACGAGCTCCCGCGACACCCGACCACCGCGCCCGGCGCACCCGTCAGGCACCCGGCACGAAGCGGGGCCGGTGGGCGCGGTTGATGGAATGGATGAGAGGTCCCGCATGAGTCCTTACTGGCCCTGGTGGGCGGGCGCCGCCGGGCTCGCCCTGGTCACCATCGTCCACACCCTCACCACCGACCGGTCCCTCGGGGTGTCGTCGGCGTGGGACCGCGTCCTGCACTGGCGCAGCGAACGCGAACTCGAGCGCCTGGACGAAGAGTTCACCGACGAACAGGCTTTCGCCGACGCGCTCGCCGCGGCCACCGCGGAGCACTTCGGGCCGGGCGCCGGTGCGCCGGCCGGGCCGCAGCACCCCCCGGGGCAGTACTCCCACGCGCAGTACTCCCAGGCGCAGTACTCCCAGGCGCAGTTCGCCGAGGAGCACTACCCCTCGGCGCAGTTCCCCCAGGAGCAGTACCCCCCGGTGCAGTACACCCCGGACGACACGCCGACCCCGGCCGCCGAGCCCGGGCCGGCGACGGCCGCCGGCACCCCGGTCGCGGCCCCGCGGCCGGCCCCGGTGGCCACCCAGGCCGCCCTGCTGGTCTCGATCCTCCTCGGCGGATGGATCGCCGCGTACACCTCCGGGCGGTTCGAACTCCGCTTCGACATGGGCGCCGGTTTCGAGAGCCTGGTCACGGCCGATCCGCTCATCATGACCGCCGTGCTGTTCGCGGGGGGCATCCTGGTCGGCTTCGGCACCCGGCTGGCGGGCGGGTGCAGCTCCGGCCACGGACTCAGCGGCTGCGGCCGGCTGCGCCCGGTCAGCCTCGTGGCGACCGCCGTGTTCTTCGGCACCGCCGTCGCGGTGTCGTTCCTCCTGTGGAAGGTGATCTGATGCGTACCCGGGGCGGCGTGCTGCTGGCCAACATCATCGCCGGACTGGGTCTCGGCTACACCGTCACCAACATCGGCTTCGGCGACTACGCCGAACTGAACCGCATGTTCACCTTCCAGGACCTGCGGATGTTCCTCGCCTTCGCCGGCGCCGTCGGCATCATCGTGTGCGTGTTCGCCCTGCTGCGGGTCCGCCGCACCCCGGGCCGCATCCATGCCGGAGTGATCCCGGGTGCGATGCTCTTCGGCACGGGCTGGGCGATCTCGGGCGGATGTCCGGCCATCCCGATCATCCAGGTCTCCAGCGGCTATCTGCCCGCCCTGGTCACGCTCGCCGGCGTCGTCGTCGGCATGCGGCTGTGCCGCTGGGCCAACGGCCGCTACTTCCAGCTCGACAGCGGCTCCTGCGGCCTGTGAGGAGACCCCCCGTCGGCCGGGCCCTCCGGACCCGGCCGGCTCAAGGGCCGCACTCGGGAGAGGCGTTTCCACTCCTCCGGTGATCTCTCCGCCGGCTTTCCGCCACCCCGAACGCGCGTAAGGCCGGCGCGGGCAGACGCGGTGCCGGCAGTCCGCACCACCGACCGGCTCGCCGGCCGGACGGCCCGGGGGTTCATGACAGGCGGCCCGGCGGGTGACGTCGAAGGTGGCGGCAGGGGCACGAACATCGTGTCCCCGTCCTGGGCTTCCGCCCGCGCCGATACGTACCGGGTGCCCTCCTCCGATGCCGGCCGCGTCCCGCTCCGTGATCTTCAGCGTGTAGGTGCGGCGAGCGGTCCCGCCGGAGGTGTTCCGGCACTCGGCGTTCTCCACGAAGCGGAGCTCCGCCTCGGTCGGGTCGAGCCTCGAACCCGCGGGGCCGGACGAGGACCCGGCCGGGGTACGGCGCCGTCCTCGTGCCGCAGGACGGTCGGCGCGTTGAACCGCGGGCAGGGACTCTGCACCTCAGGTAAGAGACCGGAATCCGCCTTCAGCCGGAGCCGGGCCGCTCACCTGCGGCCATAGCCTTGCTCCGACATGAAGCGAACCGACGACCGGCTGCTCCCGGTCCTGCTGATCTGCGCCCAGGCCGTGGTGTGGCCCGGGGCGGCGCTGGTGCGCGGGGCCGTCCCGCCCGCGTCCGCCCTTCTCGTGGCGGCCCTGGTCGCCGGCGTGGTGACGGCCGCGCTCGCGCTCCGCCGTGCCCGCCCGGTGACCACCCTCGTCGTGGTCGCCGCGGCCTGTGCGCTGGGCGCGGGGCCGCTGCCCACCGGGGCGATGGCGGTCCTCGGCACCGCGGGCGTCGCGCTCGCCCTGTTCACCCTCGCGACCGAACGCGACGCCTTCACCGCCGTGTTGAGCGTGGTGGCGCTCGCCGCCTGGCAGCTGCTGTACAACCTCAGCCTGCACGGGCTCAGCGACCGCGACGGACTCGACCTCGTGCTGACCTCGGTGCTGTACGCCGCGGCGTGCGGCGCCGGCCTCCTCGTACGGCGGGCCCGCCGCGCGCGGGAGGCGGCCGAGCGACTGCTGCACCGGGCGGAGTCCGAGCGCCACCGGCTCCCGGCGGTCGAGCGGCGCCGTATGGAGCGGGAGCTGCACGACGTCAGCGCCCACCATCTGACGGCCGTGGTGGTCACGGCGGGGGCGGCCCTCGGGCTGCGCGACCGCCGCCCCGAACTGGCCGCCGAAGCGCTGGAGTTCGCGGCCGAGACCGGCCGCGAGGTCACCCGCGCGCTCGGCGCGGTACGGGCGCCGGCGCCCTCCCGCGAGGACGCCCCGTCACCGGAGGAGGGACTGCTGGACCTGGTCGCCGGGTTCCGGCGCCTGGACCAGCGGGTGGACTGCGAGATCGACCCCCTGCCGGACGGCACCGTCGCGGACGCGGCGTACGGCATCGTGCGGGAGGCGCTGACCAACGTGGCACGGCACGCCCCCGGCGCGGACACGAGGGTGCGCGTCCGGTACAGCGACACCCGCACGGACGTCCAGGTCACGAGCGCGGCACCACCGCCCGGCGCGGTGGCGCACGGTGCGGGGCTCGGCGGCGGCCGCGGCCAGGCCTTCCTGCGGTCGCGGGCCCGCGAGGCGGGCGGCACCCTCACCACCGGCCCGACGGCGGCGGGCGGCTGGGACGTGCACGCGGTCCTGCCCGGCCGGACCGCGGCCCCGGTGGAGCGGTCCCTACCGCGGAGCTATCGCCTGGCGCAGCTGACGGCCGCCGCCGGCCTGGTCGTGCAGCCGCTGCTCCCCCTGCTGGTCATCCGGGCGGAGGAGATGCCGAGCGGTGGGCGGGTGTCCGCGGGCGTGCTCTTCGCGCTGCTGGTCGCGGCGCAGGCGGTCGCGCTGCTGTGGCTGCGCCGTGCGCCCCGCGCGGCCCTGGGGATCCTGTTCGGTCTGGCCCTGCTCTGGCCGGTGGCGATGGCCACGGGCGGCTACACCGGTCCGGTGGTGCTGCCCCCCGCGCTCAGCCTGCTGGCCACCTGCGCGGCGCTCGCGGCGGACGCCGCCGGTACGGCGGCCGGCCCGTCCCCCGCCGGAAACCGGCCGCGCCTGCTCCTCCCGGCCCTCCCGGCCCTCCCGGTCGCGGCCGTGGCAGCGCACGCCGCGGCCGCGACAGCGGCCGTCCTGGACCGGGGCACGACGGTCCCCGTCTGGGCGGTCGTCGCGGGGACGACGGCCGCGGCGTCCCTGGCGGTCGGCGCGGCCCGCCGGGCCGGTGCCCTGCGCGGGCGGCGCGACCGGGCCGCCCGGGGCACGCGGGAGGAACGCCTCGCCGCCTGGACCGAGGAGGCCGTACGGGACGCGTGGGCCGAACGCCGCAGGATCGCCGCCGGGCTGGAGACCACCGTCCTCTCCCGCACCGCCGACATGGTCGCGGAGGCGGAGGCGGGCCGGCTCGACGTGACCGCCGAACGCGCCCGCGAGGCCCTGGCCGCGATGCGCGCCCTGCTCGACGCGGTACGGGAGGGCGAGACGGGGCCCGACCTGCGGCCGCAGCCCACCCTCCAGGCACTCGACCTGCTCGCCCACCAGCTCCGCGCCACCGGCCGCGACGTCGAGATACGGCTGACCGGCCGCGTACCGGAACGACTGCCCACCGCCGTCGACCTGGCCGCCTACCACGCCGCCGAGACGGTGCTCGCGGCCGTCGGCGAGGAACCGGCGGTGCTCGAACTCGACGCGGACGAGGATAGGTTGACGCTCACGGCCACCGGAGTGCCCCGCGCCGCCGACCCGGGCGTACGGGAGCGGCTGACCACGCGGGTCACGGCACTCGGCGGCACCCTGACCACCGGCCCGCGGGGCACCGTCCGCCTCCGGCTGCCCCTCGCGGCTGCGCCGGGCGACGAGAAGAGGGAACGATGAGCCTCAAGGTGCTGGTCGTCGACGACCAGGGCATCGTCCGGGCGGGGTTCGCCGCCGTGATCGACGCCGAGGAGGACATGACGGTCGTCGGCGAGGCCGCCGACGGCGCGCACGCGGTACGGCTCGCCGAAGAACTGGCACCCGACGTCGTCGTCATGGACGTCCGCATGCCCGAACTGGACGGCATCGCCGCCACCCGCATCATCACCGGCCGGCCGGACGCGCCCCGTGTCCTCGTCCTGACCACCTTCGACCTCGACGCGTACGTCTTCGACGCCCTGCGCGCCGGCGCCTCGGGCTTCCTCCTCAAGGACGTCCACCCCTCCGAACTGCTGGACGGGATCCGGGTGGTGGCGTCCGGCGAGAGCGTGCTCGCCCCGTCCGCGACCCGCCGCCTGATCAGCCACTACGCGTCCGGACCGCGCACCGTGCTCCCGGTCGGGAGCTCCCCCGAGCTGGACAGCCTGACCGGCAGCCAGCGGGGCGTCCTCACCCTGGTCGCGTCCGGCCTCACCAACGCGGAGATCGCCGAGCACCTCGGCATCACCGTGGGCACCGTGAAATCCCATGTGAACGCGGTGCTCCGCAAACTCGGGCTGCGCGACCGCGTCCAGGCGACGATCCTCGCCTACGACCTCGGCCTCGCCCGCCCGAACCCACCGGGCACCCACCTCTGAGCACCGCGACGCGCCACGCCTCAACGCACCGCCACGCACCGCACCGCACCCCAACGCACCGCACAGCACCGCACAGCACCGCAACCAAGGAGCCCATCCCCGTGACCGGTACCGCTTCCGGCAGATCCGTCCTCCACCGCCTGCGCGGCGCCTTCGGCGTCGTCGGCCTCGCCTACCTCGCGCTCTGTATAGGCCTGCTCGTGTGGGCGATCGTGGTGTCCGCGACCGACGACTCGGGTGAGTCCATGGCGGGTGTCATCCCGATCTTCGCCGCCGCCCCGGGCAGCCTCGTGCTGCTGGTCCTGCCGGAGAGCGCCGTGATGCTCGTCGCGGCGATCCTCTTCGGGGCCCTGGTCAACGCCGCGATCATCGGCTGGTGCACCCGCGTCCTGCGCCGCGGCGGCCGCCCGGACCCGGCACCCTGAGCACGCGGTCCCGTCGCCCCGGGACCGTGCCGGGGATCCCGGCGCCCCGGTGTTCCGCGGCCTCGGGCGGGCCCGGAGCGGCGGTCCGCACAACCGGCGGCGCTACCGCTGCGGGCGCGGTCCGACGAGTTCCCGGTACAGAGCCTCGACCTGCGGCGAACCCTGCTCCTCGGCCTGCTTCAGGCGGTCGACCCACTCCTCCTTGATCTCGTTCAGGAACGTGAGCCAGCTCCCGCTGTCGTGCCCGGTGCCCATGTCCTGCAGGTCCACCATGCGTTGGTTCTGCCGGAGGCCGCCTTCGCCGATCTTGTCGCCTTTGTGGCCGTGGAGGACGCTCTCGGGGTTGGCCGTGGCCTCGCTGGAGCGGAAGCCGTGTTGGTAGCCGACCGGGCTGGGGGCACCCGGGCCGATGGTCTCGATGCCGACCATCAGGGCACCGTCCTTGTTCCTGGTCGGCTTGTGGAAGACCAGCAGCATGTGACCGTGCGACCCGTCCGGCAGGATCACGTCGCCGTTCCAGTCCATGGCACCGAGGCCGCCGCCGGAGATGTCGTGCCCCAGCAGAGCCGGACGGTCCGGGCCCAGGCCGGAGACCGGCGGCGCGAGCGCGTTCGTCAGGGTGGCGGGGAGCTCGCCCTTCTCCTCGAACTTCCCTCGCTTGTCCCCGGTGTTCGGATCGATGGAGACGCGGTGGGTCGCGAACCCCCGGGGCTTCACGTGTTCTCCGAGCTCGCTTTCCCCGGGCCGCCCCTGCCCCGGCCGGGTGACGCCCAGGAAGTCCGTCAACGCGGTGGGCGACTCGCCCTCGCCCAGGGCCGGGATGCGGATGGTGACCCGGCCGCCGTGCGCCAGCGCGCGGATGACGTCCTTCCCGTGGTCGGCCACGTGGGCCTTGCGTCCCGCGTCGTAGAGCTGCAGCCCGTGCCGCAGCACGAGGAGGACGTTGGTGAGCAGCTCGCGGGCGCTCTTGTCCTTGTCCTGATGCGCCTCGGTGAGCTCGTGTGCCTGGGGTCTGTCCGACGGCCATTGTCGGTGGCCTCGCCTAGTCTCCGGCCATGAGCATGATCGGCGAGTACCTGCGTGTCACAGCTGCTGAGCTTGACCGGGCGATCCGAGACCCGGACTGGGCGCTGGGGTTCGTCGAAGAGGTTCAGGACGCCGAGGAGGAGTCGGAGCCCGCGCCGGCCGAAGCGCGTCACTTCAGCACGTACAAGACCTGGGACATGCTCCGCTTCCTCTTGGCGCGCGCCGAGTTCCCCGTGAACGTGATCCACGGTGAGGAGCCGTTCGCCGAAGAAGAGGATTGGGGCTACGGGTCTCCGAGGTACTTGCGGCCTGAGCGGGTCCGGCTCGCGGCGGAAGCTCTGCGGGCTGCTAGCTATGCCCAGCTCATCAGCGGTGTGGACCTTGCCGAACTGACCAGCGCCGAGGTGTATCCGCTCGGATGGAGTGAGTCCGGCTCGCTGGAGTGGGGGCGTCCTTGGTACGACGGCCTCACACAGTTCTTCGAGGTTGCTGCCAGGGTGGGCGACGCGATGCTCGTCTGGCTGGACTGACGGGCCAGTCAGTGGCGAGACATCAGCTTGGGAATCACCGGGCACTTAGGCAGCAGAACGGCGCCTGACCTGCTGAAACGATCCCATCCAGTGGCCGTGACACCACTCGTTGCCGACCGTGGTTGACCGCGGTTCGCTCCCCGATCGGGCACGCATCGGACACGCGGGGCACCTTCGGTCCGCAACCTTCTCGTCGGGCGCGGCCATGCCGCAGGGCGCGGCGCGGCAGGAGGGAGGCACGGACGGTCGCGGACCGACGACGGCTTGCTCTATGCAATCGGAGGTATATATCGTTGATTGCATGACGGAGCGGTGGGAGATTGAAATCGAGCCCGAGGTACGGGATTGGCTGGATCTGCTTCCGTTCCGCCTCTACCGACGAGTGGAGGACAAGACGGAACGTCTCTTGGACGAGCCGACGACGCTTGGTGAGCCGTATTCGCGTCACCTGGGCGGCAAACTGCGTGAGCTGCGCTTCGAGCTGGACGGTGACGCCGTGCGCATCCCGTACTGGCTCGCCCCCGGGCAGCGCATCGTTCTGCTGACCGTGTTCCGCAAGACGAAGATGCGTGAGGCGGCGGAAGTCGAGCGTGCGCATCAGGCCCAGAAGGTCTGCGAGGCCGAGCACGGCCGGGCCGAGCACACCTACGATCGGCGCAAGGAGAGCTGATGAACCACAGCACATGGAGGACGCGCCGGACCCGGCAGCTTGCGGGTGAGGTCGTGGAGTACGACCAGGAGTACGTCGACGCGCGGCTGGCCGGCGATCTCGGACAGGCGGTCTACGACCGCCGGATCGAGCTCGGACTGTCCCAGGTCGAACTGGCCGAGCGGGCGGGGATGACGCAGCCGCAGGTATCCCGGATGGAGGGCGGCGACACCGTGCCCACTCTCCCGCTGCTGCGACGCCTGGCCAAGGCGCTTGACGGCACCCTGAACCTGGCCATCGACGAGGGTGACTCCTCCGTCACCTTCACTCCGCATGCCGCCTGAAACGAGCCCAGTCCGGCGCGCCGAGGACGGCGTCGACCGAAGTCGTCGCGCGCCGTAGACGGTCCGGGCTTGAGGCTCCGCCGCCGAGCTGGATCGGATGGTACGTGATAGCGCGTCGCGGGAGCGGTCCGGCGACGGCCCTTCTGGCACGGATCTGGCACGAGACGCTGAGAACGGCTGAGAGGTGCGGACAACAAACAAGGCCCGGGTCTGTGACCTGGGCCTTCGTCGTGGAGCGGGTGACGGGAATCGAACCCGCGCTCTGAGCTTGGGAAGCTCATGTTCTACCATTAAACTACACCCGCGAGGAGGGGCCGTTGGAGGCGCCTCACCGTCGCATACTGTACCCCATCGTGACCCCCGGCGTAGGAGCCGCGGGGTCTTTTGCGTTGTTTGGAGGGGGTGCGTCCGGTGTGCGGGGCCGGTCGGGGATTCGGTGCGGCGGGGAGCGCGGGAGGCGTCGGGGAGCGGTTACGGGCTGGGGAGTTGGGGCATACGGTGGGGCGGAGAGCCGCCTCGGGTGGCGTCGGGTCCATCCCCTAATGTGGCCTTCGTCCGTCCACGCTTCATGGGGATTGGGGAAAAGGACTCGATGCAGCACACCGTCGTCCGCTGTGCCGAAGGGCACGTTTTCAGCACCGCTTCGTTCCCGATGCAGAACCTCGGCAGGGGCCGGCTCGGGCCCGGCCGGCTGCTGCGGTGCCCGCGATGCGCCCGGCTGCGTCACTCGGTGCCGGTGGGGCAGGGGAAGCGTTAGCGGGAGCGGTCTCCGGCTCGGGCTTCGGCTCCGGTGCCCGGTCCGGGCTCGGCGTCCGGGCTCGGCGCCGGGGCCTCCCGGCCGCCGGTGAGCGGTCGTTGAGCGGATTGCGGCCCGCGGGCGGGAGGAGAGAGCGGGGTGTGGGCCCGGGGCGATTGGGCCGGGCCCGCGTCGGCCGCGTAACCTTCGGTCCGTGCTTCTCTCCGACAAGGACATCCGGACCGAGATCGACGCCGGCCGGGTGCGGATCGATCCCTACGATCCCGCCATGATCCAGCCGTCGAGCATCGACGTGCGGCTGGACCGCTACTTCCGGGTGTTCGAGAACCACCGGTACCCCCACATCGACCCCGCCGTCGAACAGCCCGATCTGACGCGGCTGGTCGAGCCCGAGGGCGACGAGGCGTTCATCCTGCACCCCGGCGAGTTCGTGCTCGCCTCGACCTATGAGGTCATCACGCTGCCGGACGATCTCGCCTCCCGGCTGGAGGGCAAGTCCAGCCTCGGCCGGCTCGGGCTGCTGACCCACTCCACCGCCGGATTCATCGACCCCGGCTTCTCCGGCCATGTGACGCTCGAACTCTCCAACATGGCCACGCTGCCCATCAAGCTCTGGCCCGGGATGAAGATCGGGCAGCTCTGCATGTTCAAGCTCGCCTCACCGGCGGAGCACCCCTACGGCTCCGCCGCATACGGCTCCCGTTACCAGGGGCAGCGCGGGCCGACTCCTTCGCGCTCGTATCTCAATTTCCACCGGACCCAGGTCTGAGACCTCCGCCGCCTTGATGCGGTGACAGCGCGCCTCTCGGCGGGTTGTGCGCAATATCGCTCTTGCGCGGGCTTCCCTTGCTTTTCGCCTCGGCCATGAGGCCCTTCGTGGGTGCTTTTTCGGTGTGACAGAGATCTTCGGCCGGGCATATATGGTCGTGTGGTTATGTGATGAATTTCGATCACTATGGCCATTATTGTCGTAATTCACTCATATGCACCGTGTTGTGACGTTCTTCAGTGGCTGATCTGGCGTTTGATTCGGGGGATCGAAGAACAGAGCGTTGAACCCTGATGCCGTCGTTATGGGGAAAGGCAAAACGGTTCGGCGTGCCGGCCAAGAGCCGTGAAAATCCCTCATATTTCCGCGCAGGAGTAGGGCTCTCCATGACACTGAACATCTCTTGTGTGCCTCGTTGGCGCACGCTTTCCACCTGGATCGCGGCAGCCCTCGCCGTGGCAGTCGCCACCTTCGCGGTGGCCATGATGCCGACGCGAGCGCACGCCATCGCAACGGCCGTCCCGCTCGGCACCGCCGACTCCTTCGCGGTGCTGGCGGGCCAGTCGGTCACCAACACCGGTCCGACCGTGGTGGTCGGCGACCTCGGAGTGAGCCCGGGAACGGCGATCACCGGATTTCCTCCCGGCCTGGTGATCGGCAGCGTGCATTCCGCCGATGCCGTGGCACTGCAGGCCAAGACCGACTTGACCACCGCGTACATCAACGCCGCCAGCCAGGCTCCGGATGCCAGCATCTCGGGTGACCTGGGCGGCCTGACGCTGACTCCGGGCGTCTACAACGCCTCTTCCTCCATCGGGCTCACCGGCACACTCACGCTGGATGCCCAGGGTGACCCCAACGCGGTATGGGTGTTCCAGGTCGGATCGACGCTGACAACGGCGTCCGCCAGCCGCGTGCTCCTGGTCAACGGTGCCTCGCCGTGCAACGTCTTCTGGCAGGTCGGGAGTTCCGCCACGCTCGGCACCGACTCGACCTTCGTCGGCACGATCCTGGCCCAGGCGTCGATCACCGTCACTTCGGGGACGAACATCAACGGCCGGGCACTGGCGCGGACCGGCTCCGTGACGATGGACAACAACAGGATCACGCGGCCGTCGTGCGCGGGCACCACCACCGGCGGGACCACCGGCGGGACCACTGGGGGAACCACCGGGGCGACCACTGGCGGGACCACCACCGGTGGAACCATCGGCGGCGCTCCGGGCGGTGTGCTCGGTGGTGCCACCACCGGTACCACTACGGGCGGAACGACCACGGGTCTCATCGGCGGCCTCATCGGCGGCCTCTTCACCGGGGGCACCACGGGCGCCACCACAGGCACCACGACGGGTGTCACCGCGGGCAGCACAGCGGGCGGGTTCCCGGGCGGCACCATCGCCGGGACGACGGGCGGCGTCGACGGCGGTCAGACCATCGGTGGTGGGGACGGCGGCAAAGACCACGGCAAGCATGGCAAGCACGGTAAGCACCACGGTGATCACGGTGGCAAGCAGTGTGAACACCCCGGCAAGCACGGCAAGCACGGCGGCGAGCACCAGGCCAAGCACGGTGAGCACCACGGCAAGCACGCCAAGCACGACGGCGAGCATCACGCCCAGAAGGGCGAGCACAGCAAGCATCACGGTGAGCACAAGGCCGGGGACGCCACCCACCACGGCAAGCACCACGGTCAGCACTGCGGCCACCAAGGGCACGAGAAGCACAAGGACCGGCAAGGTCATGAGGCCCATCAGGGCCACACCGGCAACCACGCGTGATGATCACGAGGGGCGTGCCTGATCCCGGCTCGGGCCGGGAGAGCGGGAAGGCGTAAGCGGCATCCCGCACCACCCCCTCTGCCGGCCCCCTGAGCAGTTGCCCTCCCTCAGCGGCTCGCGGACACACGCGCGGCGCGGTGGGACGGACGGTGCGCGGCGGATCCCCCGGGATACCGCCGCGCACCGTTCGAGGGCACCACCCGGAAACCCGGAAACCCGGAAACCCGGAAGGGGGACGGCCTCGGCGTGGAGCCGTCGGGCGATGCGCGCAGCCGGGGTTTCGAGCAGCAGAACGAGAGCAGTCAGGACGGAAGGACCGAGTGCGGCCGTGACGAGTGCCATCCCATCAGTTCACGTCGGAGAACCGGACGGTGCACCGGTCGGCGGACCGGCCGGCGAAGACCACACCGCGGACCCCGTGAGGCCCTCTCCGCGGGAATCCGGCCGAGGATTCGCGGGACTCTCGCGGCCGGTGAGAACGGCCGTCGGTGGCGCGGTGATCCTGTGCCTGGTGGTGTCCCTGCTCCATGTGCTTCTGGTGTTTCTGCACATCGCGCCCTCGAACAGAATCTCGCAGCATTACGGCAAGCAGATCAACGCCTGGATCTACCCTCTCTTCGAACAGAACTGGCGGCTCTTCGCGCCGAACCCGGAGTCCGTCAACCACCGGATCTCGGTGCGGACCCTGCGGACTTCCGCCGACGGCGGCGCTGACGTCAGCGGCTGGTTCGACCTGACGGCCCTCGACGCCTCCGCCGTCGAGCACAACCCGTTCCCGAGCCACACGGCGCAGAACACTCTCCGCCGCGCCTGGACCGCCTATCTCGAGACATACGGCGGCGAGGACGAGGCACGCTCGGACCGGGCCCTGATGATCCGGGACTACCTGCGCAACATCGCGGTGGAGCGGGTCCGCGCCCATCGGCCCGGGCCCGGCGACTTCACGTCGATCCAGCTGAGGGTCGTCACGCAGCCGATCGTCCCGCCCCGGCCGGAGGGCGGTCCCGCGGCGGCTGCGCCCGCCCCGCCCCCGCCCCCGCGAACACCAGGCATCTCCCGTGGTGGAAGGTGACGAACCATGCCGGCTGAGCAGGCTTCTCTTCCCGCGTCCCCGTCGTCCCGTACGGACCCGGGGACCACCGGGGCGGGCGCACGGCGGTGGTCCGGCCGCGTCGCCGCGCTTCGCGTCACCCTGACCGAGCGGCCGGTTTCCCTCTACGCGGCATCGGTGCTGCGGATCGGGTACGGCTTCCTCTATCTCGCCTTCCTGCTGCGGGAGTTCCCGCACCGGCACGAGATCTGGGGCCCCGGCTCCCCGTGGACCCCCGCCCTCGCGGCTCAGCTGTTCGAGCAGACGGGCTGGTCGAGCATCCTCCTGCTGTCCGACAGCCGCGTGTACTTCGAGTTCTGCTACGGGCTGGCTCTCCTCACCTCCGCTCTCTTCATGCTCGGCTGGCGGACCCGGGCGATGTCCGTGGTGTTCGCCGTCGTGGTGGCCTCCTTCCACGCGCGGGCCATCCTGATGACGGACGGGGGAGACAATCTGATGCTCCTCATGGCCGTCTACCTCTGCTTCACCGCCTGCGGCCGGCGCTGGTCCCTCGACGCGCGCAGGCGCCGGCTCCGGGCTTCCGCGAGCGGGGCCGGGTCCCCGCCGGCCGGGGCGGAGGCGGACGGGTCCCGTCTTCTGCCGCAGCTCGGCGCCGCTCGCCGGCTCCTGGTCACCGTGGCGCACAACTGTGGTCTCTTCGTCATCGCCGCCCAGGTGTGCCTGCTCTACGGTTCCGCCGGTCTGTACAAGGTGCAGGGCAGCTTCTGGGCGGACGGGACCGCGCTGCACTACGTCGTGAACCTCGACCTGTTCCGGCCCTGGCCCGTGCTCTCGCAGATGGTGGACGAGCGCTGGCTGTTCCTCGCCGTCGCCGGCTACCTCACGGTGCTCCTGCAGCTGGCCCTGCCGTTCGTTCTGTTCGGGAGGTTCAAGTACCCCGTCCTGGTCATGCTGCTCGGCATGCACCTGGGCATCGCCGTGCTCATGGGGCTGCCGCTGTTCTCCGGCGCGATGATCGTCGCGGATGCCGTGTTCCTGCCGGACCGCTTCTACCGGGCCCTGGCCGAGAGGGGACGGCGCGCGGTCCGGTGGGTGGCCTCCGGGGGCGGGAAGAGCCCGTCACGGGCGGACGCCGCACTGGTACCGCCGCAGCCCGGGCCGGCCGGATGACAGCGGGTGCGCCGGCGCGGTGAGCCGGTCAGAGGATGCAGGAGGGCCCCGGTCCGTTGCGGAACGGGGCCCTCCGGTACGTCCGGCGGCGATGTGCCGGCGGACGCCCGTCCTAGAACGTGCCGAGCTTCAGCAGCGCCAGCAGCGCCGCGAGCTGGATCGCCGAGGCGCCCAGGGCCTTCGGCCACGGCAGGTCGTGCGACTTGCTCACCATCGAGGTGAACAGCGCGCCGGCCGCCAGCCAGGTCAGCCAGCCCACCACCTGCACCACGGTGTTGTCACCGCTCATGAACATCCCGAGCAGGAGCCGGGGCGCGTCCGTGATCGCCATGATCAGCATGGAGAGGCCCACGGTCGGCTGCCAGGTGCCGTTGCCGCCGAGCTGCCGCGCGAGGGTGTGGGTGACGGCGCCCAGGATCAGCGCGCTGATGACGATCGCGATGCCACTGCTGATGACCCACGGAACGCTGTTGGAGAGGGTCGCGTTCAGCACGTCCTCGCGGGCGTCCGCGAAGCCGAAGACTGCGAGCATGCCGTAGAGGAAGGTGACGGTGAGCGCGGGGCCCCACACCGGGTAGTCCCGCATCTGCCAGAAGGTGGCGCCCGGGCGGAACACGATGCCGCTCAGCAGCTGCTTCCAGTGCAGCCGCGGGCCGGCGGGCGGGGCGGGCTCCCCGCCGTACGGGTCGTAGCCGTCGCCGTGGCCAGGACCGTACGCGTCCGGGGCGTCGCCGAGGGAGAACGCCTGCGTGTGGCCCGGATTGTTGGCGTACGGGTCGTGGCCGTGCGCCGCCCGCCCGGGGGCGCCGTGCACCGGGCCGTGACCGTGGTGCGGATCGTGACCGCCGAAGTACTCCGGGCCCTCGCCCGGACCGCCCTGGCCGCCGCCGTGCCCCGTCCACTGCTGGTGCGGGGCGTGAGGTGCGGTCGGGGGCGCGGGCTGCCCGCCGTACGGCGGTCCGTACGGCTGCTGCCGCTGCCCTTGTCGGTACTGCGGGGCCTGCTGCTGCGCGGAGCGGGAGTCCCGGCCGCGTCCCATCCTGAATCCAGCCACCATTCGAACGTACCTGGTCGGCGGGGACGAGGTGCGCCCACGGCCCCAATGGCCCCTCTTTGCTGCCTACCTGTGACATCCCTTAGGGGGACCCGGTGGGGAAAACCCCAGGCGGGGAGGGGTGATGGCGATACGGACGGGTTGCCGCCGCGCGGCGCCGGCGCGCATCCGCCCGCAGGGGCACGGGAGTTGGTATCTGCCGGTGCCTCGGGGAACGGGCGTACGGGGTGGGTCGCGAGGGGTGCCGGGGCCGTGTTCCCGGGGTCGGAGTGACGCGGCGGGCGCGAGGGGCGGGAGTGTCAGTGGCGGCTGGCAGACTCCCTGCGAGTCGGCGGCGGGAAGGTGCTTCCACGGGGGGATGCACCATCCCGCACCGTCCCGCAGCGGGCGCCCGTGCGCTTCCGCGCGGGCCGGAGGGCGGGACGGCGCCGCGCCACGGCCCGGGCCTTCGGTCCGGGTGTCCGGTCCGGGTGTCCCGGGCTCCCGGGCGCGGCCGGGCCGTGGCGGAGCGCCGTCGTGCCGTGGTTACTCGTCGATCGCCGCCCCGTAGCGCGCGTTGGCGGACGGTGCCGAGACGGAGCCCGCGCCGTACGTCCAGGAACCAACGGCCGTCACGCCGCCGCTGCCCGCCGGGAACACCCACACCACGCCGTCGTCGGTGTTCTCCCCCGGCGCCGCCGCGAGCAGCAGGTGCCGGCCGTCACCGTCCGGGTCGGCGAGGCGGACCTGGCCGCCGAAGCGGTCGGCGGTCTCCGGGACGCCGGGCACGTTCGCGGTGTCCTGGTTGGCGTCCCGTACGCCGGTGGCGGTCAGCCCGCCCGCCGCGCCGCGCAGCACCCATACCGCGCCGGCGTCGGCGATGGAACCGATGTCCTCGCCCGGGGCGCCGACGGCCACGTCCCCGTAGCCGTCGCCGTCGGTGTCCGCGACGG
The DNA here is from genome assembly GCF_020982505.1 of Streptomyces sp. MNU89. Classification (NCBI taxonomy): domain Bacteria; kingdom Bacillati; phylum Actinomycetota; class Actinomycetes; order Kitasatosporales; family Streptomycetaceae; genus Streptomyces; species Streptomyces sp. MNU89. The sequence continues at coordinate 3,896,293 of NZ_JAJKLL010000001.1, forward strand.
AGAGGTCGGAGCCCCAGCCGTCGCCCTGTTCGGCGACGCCCGGTATGCCCGGCGAGTCCTGGGTCCACCACTGCGGCGGGGTCTCCGGGTCCGCGGCGCCGCCCTGTCCGGCCGGACCGGACGCGCTGCCGTAGTAGACGCCGACGAGGCCGCCGGTGAGCGTGTCGCCGCCGTCGTCGGGGCTGCTCGGCTCGCCGGTGACGAGGTCGTCGAGGCCGTCGCCGTTGATGTCCCCGGAGGCCGCGGCGGGGCCGCCGCGCAGCTCGCGCTGGTACGCCAGGGCGTCCTGGCCGCCCGCGAAGTACATCGACCAGCCGTGGCCGGGCTCCGCGCCGGTGCCGAGGCCCGTGACGACGAGGTCCGCCCAGCCGTTGCCGTCGTAGTCGCCGGTGGTGACGGCACGGGGGCGGATGTTCTGCGTGGGCGCGGCGGTGAGGCGTGCGGAGCCGGAGCCGCCGGAGCGGCCGAGGCCCTGCACGGCGTCGTTCCGCAGAACGGGTGTGCGGGCCTTGGCGCCGGCGCCGTCCCGGCCCTCGCTGCGGATGGAGAAGTCGCGGGCGGCCTCGAAGGCGTACAGCTGCAGCCCGTCGCGGTCGACCACGGCGAGCAGGTCGCCCGCGTTGCCCTCGTCGAAGAAGCGTGCCGCGGCCAGTCCGGTGCCGAAGGCCTGGTCCTTGGTGGGTGAGGTGGACTCCAGCCAGACCGAGCCGGTGCCGGTCAGTCCCTGCGGGGAGCCCCAGAGGACGACGGCGCCGCCGGCCCGGGCCGTGGTGCCGATGGCCTCGTCCGGGATGCCGACGGCCGCGTCGTCGTAGCCGTCGCCGTCCAGGTCGCCGGTGGCCAGGGCCTGGCCGAAGGCGTCGCCGGGCTCGGCCCCGCCGGGTACGCCGGCGCTGTCCTGGTGGAGGACCACGGCGTTGGAGGTCGTGAGACCGCCGGAGGTGCCGTACTGGACGGTGACGTACCCGGCGCCGGCGTCACCGTTCACCGTGCCGCCGGGGGCGCCGACGAGGACGTCGTCGCGGCCGTCGCCGTTGAAGTCGCAGTTGCGGTCGGCCGCACGGATGCTGTCGTGGACGCCCGCGTGCGCCACGGGGGCCGCGGCGAGCCCCGCGGCGGCCAGCAGGAGTAACGAGGCCGCCGTGACGGCGGCCGGACGGTTCTTGTGCACTGAACGGCTCCTTGGTCGAGCGTCGAGCAGGGCCGGGCGGCGCGGGGGTGGCCGGGGAGGGCCCGGCGTTCCCCGGTGCCGGTTGGACGGTGGCGGGGGCGTGAGGGTTGTACGTCAGGAGTCGTACGGGACGGGAGGGGCGGGCCGCGCCCCGCGCACGGCCCTCGCCGCGCAGGCTGGGCGCGCTGGGCAGGAGACACGCTCACAGGAACGCCGACGGCCGGTGGCGCGGCACACGAGGTGCTGCGCCACCGGCCGTCCCGTGAACGCCCTGGGCCGTCCGCCGCGCGGGCCGCGCGGCGGGTGGTGCTCAGTCGACCGGCGCGGGCTCCGGCGCGTCCGTCGTCTCGGCGGCGCCGTCCGGCTCGGCGGGGGTCTTCACCGACTCCAGGAGCAGCTGGGCCACGTCCACGACCTTCAGCTCCTCCTTCGCCTTGCCGTCGTTCTTCTTGCCGTTGACCGAGTCGGTCAGCATGACGAGGCAGAAGGGGCAGGCGGTGGAGACGATGTCCGGGTTGAGGGAGAGGGCCTCGTCGACGCGCTCGTTGTTGACGCGCTTGCCGATCCGCTCCTCCATCCACATCCGGGCACCGCCGGCGCCGCAGCAGAAGCCGCGCTCCTTGTGCCGGTGCATCTCCTCGTTCCGCAGGCCGGGCACGTTGGCGATGATCTCGCGCGGCGGTGTGTAGACCTTGTTGTGCCGGCCCAGGTAGCAGGGGTCGTGGTACGTGATCAGTCCCTCGACCGGGTGCACCGGCACGAGCTTGCCCTCGTCCACCAGGTGCTGCAGCAGCTGGGTGTGGTGGATGACCTCGTACTCGCCGCCGAGCTGCGGGTACTCGTTGGCGATGGTGTTGAAGCAGTGCGGGCAGGTGGCGACGATCTTCTTCTTGGACTTGTCGAGCTTCGTCGACTCGTCCTCGTCGTCTTCCCCGAAGGCCATGTTCAGCATGGCCACGTTCTCCTGGCCGAGCTGCTGGAACAGGAACTCGTTGCCGAGGCGGCGGGCCGAGTCACCGGTGCACTTCTCGTCGCCGCCCATGATCGCGAACGTGACGCCCGCCGTGTGCAGCAGCTCCGCGAAGGCCTTGGTGGTCTTCTTGGCCCGGTCCTCCAGGGCGCCGGCGCAGCCGACCCAGTAGAGGTACTCGACCTCGCTCAGGTCCTCGATGTCGCGGCCGACGACCGGGACGGCGAAGCCGGTCTCGGCCTCGACCTCCTTGGTCCACTCCAGCCGCTGCTTCTTGGCCAGGCCCCAGGGGTTGCCCTTCTTCTCCAGGTTCTTGAGCATCGTCCCGGCCTCGCTCGGGAAGGACGACTCGATCATGACCTGGTAGCGGCGCATGTCGACGATGTGGTCGATGTGCTCGATGTCCACCGGGCACTGTTCGACGCAGGCGCCGCAGGTGGTGCAGGACCAGAGGACGTCCGGGTCGATGACGCCGTTCTCCTCCAGGGTGCCGATCAGCGGCCGCTCGGCCTCGGCGAGCGCGGCCGCCGGGACGTCCTTGAGCTGCTCCTCGGTGGCCTTCTCGTTGCCCTCCTCGTCCTTGCCGCCGCCCGCGAGCAGGTACGGGGCCTTGGCGTGGGCGTGGTCGCGGAGCGACATGATCAGCAGCTTCGGGGAGAGCGGCTTGCCGGTGTTCCAGGCGGGGCACTGCGACTGGCAGCGGCCGCACTCGGTGCAGGTGGCGAAGTCGAGGATGCCCTTCCAGGAGAAGTGCTCGACCTGGGAGACGCCGAACTGGTCGTCCTCGCCCGGGTCCTCGAAGTCGATCGGCTTGCCGCCGGACACCATCACGGGCAGGGCGCCGAGGGCCACGTCGCCACTGGACTCGCGCTTGAACCAGATGTTGGGGAAGGCGAGGAAGCGGTGCCAGGCGACACCCATGTTGGTGTTCAGCGCGACGGTGATCATCCAGATCATCGAGACGCTGATCTTGATCATCGCGAAGAGGTAGACCAGGGTCTGCAGCGAGGCCGCGGACAGCCCGTCGAAGGCGAGCACCAGCGGGTACGAGGCGAAGTACGCCGCCTGGTAGCCGTCGACGTGGTGCAGGGCGCCCTCCAGGCCGCGCAGCACCAGGATCGCCAGGCCGATGGTGAGGATGACGTACTCGACGAAGTACGCCTGCCAGGCCTTGGAGCCGGTGAAGCGGGACTTGCGGCCGGCCCGGGTCGGCAGGTTCATCAGCCGGATGGCCATCAGCGTGACGATGCCGAGGACGGTGGCGAGGCCGATGAACTCGACGTACATCTCGAACGGCAGCCAGCCGCCGATGACCGGCAGCACGGAGTCGGCGGCGAAGAGCTGGCCGTAGGCCTGCGCCAGGGTGGGCGGCAGCGTGAGGAAGCCGATGGCCACGAACCAGTGCGCCACGCCCACGATGCCCCAGCGGTTCATCCGGGTGTGGCCGAGGAACTCCTTGACCAGGGTGAGGGTGCGCTGCTTCGGCTGGTCGGTGCGGGAGCCCGCGGGAACCTGCTGGCCGATCTTGACAAAGCGGTAGAGCTGCACGACGGCACGGGCGATGAGCGCAACGCCGACCGCCGTGAGGACCAGCGACACGATGATCGCGGCGAGTTGCATAGGGGCTCCTCGGACCTGCGAGAGCGGTAACTACTAAGCGGTAACTTAATCGGTATTCCTGAGATTACCCAGGATCGAGGACCGCTTGAAGTCGGCTGGCCGGTGATCTGTATCGCTCACCGGGCCTCCGGGCGCCCTCCGGCGCGCCCTCCCGCGCATCCCCGCGGGCTCCGGAGGTACGCGGAAGTATGGCCTCCGGCCGGCGCCGGTGTCATGGTGCGCGGCGTCGGCGGAGCCGGGGATGCCGGGGATGTCCGGGGGCGAGGGGCCCGGGGACGGTCCCGCAGAGGCCGTGCGGCGGCCGCGCGGAGGTCCGTACGGCGCGTGACAGACACCCCCGCACAAGACTTGAGCCGGGGCGGCTCAGCTCCTTTGACAGAACCGCGCGGGTCCGGCACCCTTGAGTCAGTTCCACTCAAGTCAGCTGGAGGAATCAACCATGGCACGTGCGGTCGGCATCGACCTGGGCACGACGAACTCCGTCGTCAGTGTTCTCGAAGGCGGTGAGCCCACCGTCATCACCAACGCCGAGGGCGCCAGGACCACGCCGTCCGTCGTGGCCTTCGCCAAGAACGGCGAGGTGCTGGTCGGCGAGGTCGCGAAGCGCCAGGCGGTCACCAACGTCGACAGGACCATCCGGTCGGTCAAGCGCCACATGGGCACCGACTGGAAGACCACCCTGGACGGCAAGGACTTCAACCCGCAGCAGATGAGCGCCTTCATCCTGCAGAAGCTGAAGCGGGACGCCGAGGCCTACCTGGGCGAGAAGGTCGCCGACGCGGTCATCACCGTCCCGGCGTACTTCAACGACTCCGAGCGCCAGGCCACCAAGGAGGCCGGCGAGATCGCGGGCCTCAACGTCCTGCGCATCGTCAACGAGCCGACGGCCGCCGCTCTCGCCTACGGGCTGGAGAAGGACGACCAGACCATCCTCGTCTTCGACCTCGGTGGCGGTACGTTCGACGTCTCGCTGCTGGAGATCGGCGACGGCGTGGTGGAGGTCAAGGCCACCAACGGCGACAACCACCTCGGTGGTGACGACTGGGACCAGCGCGTCGTCGAGTACCTGGTCAAGCAGTTCCAGAACGGCCACGGTGTCGACCTCTCCAAGGACAAGATGGCGCTCCAGCGCCTGCGCGAGGCCGCCGAGAAGGCGAAGATCGAGCTCTCCTCGTCCACCGAGACCACGATCAACCTCCCCTACATCACGGCCTCCGCCGAGGGCCCGCTGCACCTGGACGAGAAGCTCACCCGCGCCCAGTTCCAGCAGCTGACGGCCGACCTCCTGGAGCGCTGCAAGCACCCGTTCCACAACGTCATCAAGGACGCCGGCATCGCGCTGTCCGAGATCGACCACGTGGTCCTGGTCGGCGGCTCGACCCGCATGCCCGCCGTCGCCGAGCTCGTCAAGGAGCTGACCGGCGGCAAGGAGGCCAACAAGACCGTCAACCCGGACGAGGTCGTCGCCATCGGCGCGTCCCTCCAGGCCGGTGTGCTCAAGGGCGAGGTCAAGGACGTCCTCCTGCTCGACGTCACCCCGCTGTCCCTCGGCATCGAGACCAAGGGCGGCATCATGACGAAGCTCATCGAGCGCAACACGACCATCCCGACCAAGCGCTCCGAGATCTTCACCACGGCCGAGGACAACCAGCCGTCCGTGCAGATCCAGGTCTACCAGGGCGAGCGCGAGATCGCCGCGTACAACAAGAAGCTGGGGATGTTCGAGCTGACCGGCCTGCCGCCGGCCCCGCGCGGCGTCCCGCAGGTCGAGGTCACGTTCGACATCGACGCCAACGGCATCATGCACGTGTCCGCGAAGGACCTGGGCACCGGCAAGGAACAGCGCATGACGGTCACCGGCGGCTCCGCGCTGCCGAAGGAAGACATCGACCGCATGATGCGCGAGGCCGAGCAGTACGCGGACGAGGACCACAAGCGCCGCGAGGCCGCCGAGACCCGCAACCAGGCCGAGCAGCTCTCGTACCAGACCGAGAAGTTCCTCAAGGACAACGAGGACAAGGTCCCGGGCGATGTGAAGACCGAGGTCGAGGCCGCCCTGGCGGACCTCAAGGAGAAGCTGAAGGGCGAGGACACCGCCGTCATCCGCGAGGCCACCGAGAAGGTCGCCGCGGTCAGCCAGAAGCTGGGCCAGGCCATGTACGCCAACGCCCAGGCCGAGGGCGGGGCGGCCGGTGCCGACGCCGGTGCCGCCGGCGGCGAGGCCAAGGACGACGACGTCGTCGACGCCGAGATCGTGGACGACGACAAGAACGACAAGCGACAGGACGGTGCCGCGTGACGGAGGAGACCCCGGGCTTCGACCAGGAGCCCGACGTCCCCGCCGACGCCGAAGCCGCACAGACCCCTGACGCGGCGCAGGCCGCCGGACCCGCCGACCAGGCGGGCCCGGCGGGCCAGGCCGGGGACGCCGGGACGGACGACCAGGCCAACCGCATCACGGCTCTGACGGCCCAGCTGGACCAGGTCCGCACGGCGCTCGGTGAGCGCACGGCAGACCTCCAGCGGCTCCAGGCGGAGTACCAGAACTACCGCCGCCGGGTGGAGCGCGACCGGATCACGGTCAAGGAACTCGCCACGGCGAGCCTCCTCTCCGAGCTGCTCCCGGTGCTCGACGACATCGGCCGGGCGCGGGAGCACGGCGAACTCGTCGGCGGCTTCAAGGCCGTCGGTGAGTCCGTGGAGACGGTGGCGGCCAAGCTGGGACTGCAGCAGTTCGGCAAGGAGGGCGAGCCCTTCGACCCGACGATCCACGAAGCGCTGATGCACTCCTACGCCCCGGACGTCACCGAGACCACATGCGTGTCGATCCTCCAGCCTGGGTATCGGGTCGGCGAACGAACGATCCGCCCCGCGCGGGTGGCGGTCGCCGAACCCCAGCCGGGCGCCCAGCCCAACCAGGCCCAGGGCGACGGCGGCCAGGAGGCGGCACCGGCGGCCGACGAGGAGAACGGTGGCCCGGACGAGGGCTGACGTCATGACGGACCGGAAGGAGGGACGCCGGGAATGAGCACGAAGGACTTCATCGAGAAGGACTACTACAAGGTTCTCGGCGTCCCGAAGGACGCGACCGAGGCGGAGATCAAGAAGGCGTACCGGAAGCTCGCCCGCGAGTACCACCCGGACGCCAACAAGGGGGACGTCAAGGCCGAGGAGCGTTTCAAGGAGATCTCCGAGGCCAACGACGTCCTCGCCGACCCCAAGCGCCGCAAGGAGTACGACGAGGCGCGCGCGCTCTTCGGCAACGGCGGTTTCCGCCCCGGTGCCGGGGGCCGCGGCGGCGGTCCCGCCGGCTTCAACTTCGACCTGGGCGACCTCTTCGGGGGCGCCCAGGGCGGAGGCGCTCCGGGGGCCGGCGGCTTCGGCGGCGGCCTCGGGGACGTCTTCGGCGGGATCTTCAACCGGGGCGGCGCCGGCCCCGGCACCCGCACCCAGCCGCGGCGTGGCCAGGACATCGAGTCCGAGGTGACGCTCAGCTTCACCGAGGCCGTCGACGGGGCCACCGTTCCGCTGCGGATGTCCAGTTCGGCCGCCTGCAAGGCGTGCTCCGGCACGGGCGACAAAAACGGTACGCCGCGGGTCTGCCCCACCTGCGTCGGCACCGGGCAGGTCACCCGCGGCGGCGGTGGCGGCTTCTCGCTCACCGATCCCTGCGCCGACTGCAAGGGCCGCGGTCTGATCGCCGAAACCCCCTGCGACGTGTGCAAGGGCAGCGGACGGGCGACCAGTTCACGCACCATGCAGGTGCGCATCCCCGCGGGCGTCAGCGACGGCCAGCGGATCCGGCTGCGCGGCAAGGGCGCGCCGGGCGAGCGCGGCGGACCCAACGGCGATCTGTACGTGGTGGTGAACGTCGACAAGCACCCCGTCTTCGGACGCAAGGGCGACAACCTCACCGTGACCGTGCCCGTGTCCTTCACGGAGGCGGCGCTCGGCGGCGAGATCAAGGTTCCCACCCTCGGCGGGCCGCCGGTCACGCTCAAGCTGCCGGCCGGTACGCCGGGCGGGCGGACCATGCGCGCCCGGGGCAGGGGCGCCACGCGCAAGGACGGCACCCGCGGCGACCTGCTGGTCACCATCGAGGTGTCCGTTCCCCGGGATCTGAGCGACAAGGCGCGGGAAGCGCTGGAGGCGTATCGCGAGGCCACCGCGGGCGAGGACCCGCGGGCGGAGCTGTTCCAGGCCGCGAAGGGAGCATGAGATGGACATCCGAGGAGGCGGGCGCGCAGCCGGGAACGCGGGCGGAGGCGGCACCGGAGGCTCCGGTGGCGTCGCCGGCGAGGGCACCGGCCGCGGCAGCCGGAACCCGTACCAGCTGACGGACGAGTCACCGGTGTACGTCATCTCGGTCGCCGCCCAGCTCTCCGGTCTGCATCCGCAGACCCTCCGGCAGTACGACCGGCTGGGCCTGGTGTCCCCGGACCGCACGGCGGGCCGCGGGCGGCGCTACTCCGCCCGGGACATCGAACTGCTGCGCCAGGTGCAGCAGTTGAGCCAGGACGAGGGCATCAACCTCGCCGGGATCAAGCGCATTATCGAACTGGAGAACCAGGTTGCGGCGCTCCAGGCGCGGGTGGCCGAACTCCAGCAGGCGGTCGAGGGCGCGGCGATGGCCATGCGTCAGCGCGAGGCCGCGGTGCACGCCTCGTACCGCCGGGACCTGGTGCCGTACTCGGACGTCCAGCAGAGCAGCGCGCTGGTCGTCTGGCGCCCGAAGCGGCGGGGCGAGTAGGGCCGCGGCCCGGCGGGGGTGACGAGATGAACCGTTCCGCCCACCGGCTGACCGGGTTATTACCCTGCGGCAGGTCCCGCCGCGCCCGGCCCCGTCCGCGCCGCCGGCCCTGTCCTTCCCGCGTGCCCGTGCCTTCACGCGCACCGTCCCGGGCCCGGAGAGCATCCCGCTCCCGGGCCCGAGGCGTTCGCGGGCCCCAGGTGTACCGTGCCGCATCCGCCGGACGGCGTAGGCGCGTGGTGGCCACCCGCCCGGGAAGAAGTGGCACAACCACCGCCACGACCGGACTCCACGGTTAGGATCCGGACAAGACGGTACGAGTCCCAACCCCGGTGCATGCTCCGGGCCGTTACGAGGGTGGAAGCCTGTGATCGACCAGCTCGGCGGTCCTGTGTTCTGGGTGCTGGTGCTGCTTGCCGTGGCGATGCTGGCCGTCGCCGTCGTTCTCGTGGTGAAGCTGGTGCGCACGTACCGGATGCTGCGCAGCGAGGACACCCCGGCCGGCGACAAGCTCCTGTTCTGGGGCGCGATCGTCTACACCGTCTTTCCCGTGGACCTGCTGCCCGACCCCATCTACCTGGACGACATCGGCCTGCTGCTGGGGGCTCTCCACCACCTGGGCAAGTCCGCTGCGAAGCGCGGCACGGACGCCCGGACCCCGGCACCGCGGGACGGCGACAGCACCCCGCCGGCCCGCCCCGCGAAACGGCTCTGATCCGTTCCGGACCCGCCGCTGCCCATCCGGCCCGGCTCGCCCGGCCCGGTTCTCACCGGCCGAGGGCACTCCGCAGCCGGGTGAACAGCTCCGGCACGGTGTGCCGCTGGTGCCAGGCGATGACGGCGACCGGTATCGCGAAGAGCAGCGGTGAGGCGGCGTTCTCCCCGTCGAAGACGGTCATGGTGATACCGAACGCGCAGATCAGCAGCGCGACCAGCGAGAACGCGGCCAGTCCGGAGAGCAGCGGGATCAACAGCGCGATCCCGCCCGCCAGTTCCAGGACCCCCGTCAGGTACATGAACCAGTCGCCGAGGCCGATCTTGTCGAAGCCCTCCGCGGCCGAGGGGTGCGCGATGAGCTTCGGCAGCGCGCTGGCGAAGACGAAGAACAGGCCGAAGACGATCCGGAGCACCAGCACCGTGATCGCCATGGCGCGTCCCTTCCGCGCCCCGCCCGCCGTGCTCCGCTGAGCCGTGCCGTCCCGCTGTGCCTGCGTGTCACTCATGACGTTCTCCCGTTCCGCTCTCTCCGTGGTCTGTGCAGGGGTTGACCGGCGGGCGGCCGAGAACTCATCGGTGTGGCAGAAGAGTTCCTTCTCCGGCGGCACCACGGGTAATGAGTGTCTGGAGATGGTCATCGGTGCCGGCCGAATACGGATCCGGGAGAGCGGTGATCCCGGTGTGGTGGTGACGACCACACCGGGGTCGCTCCGGGTGCTGATGCGCGGGATCACGGAGGGCGAGTTCGAGCGCCTCGGCTGAGGGGTCACCCGGACGGGTGGCGATGACCCGTTCGGGAGCCGTGCGTCGGATCGTCTACGTAGCGTGACGGTGTTGCTTGTGCCGCAAGGCCGCTCAGCCCACACTTGCGGAGGAGGTGCTGCGCTGTGACCGCTGTGCTGTGTGAGAGGACCGAGGCTCCCATGATGACGAGTGAGGCCGAAGTCGATCTCGACGGGGCTCTGTGGCAGGCGTGGAAGACCCTGGAACTCCCCGAGGGCTTCCACGCCGAGATCGTCGAGGGGTTCATCGAGGTGTCTCCCACTGGCCGCCGCCGCCACACCATGGTTGCCAACCGTCTGCGGGACGCGCTCGTGCCGCATCTGGCCGGTAGTGACTACGCGGCTTACCAGGACGGCAACGTTCTCCACGAGAAGAAAGCCCTCATTCCGGATCTTTTCATCGGCCCCAAGGACTTGGACGATGTGCCCGGTGACGACGATCTGGGCGTCTCGGCCGAAGGGATCGCCCTCGTCGCCGAGGTCGTCTCGTCCGGGCGGGACGTCACCGAGCGGGACCGGGTGCGGAAGCGGAGGGCGTATACCCGGGCCGGGATTCCGGTCTATGTGCTGATCGACGACTTCGACGGGCACGGCACGGTCACGGTCCTGACCTCCCCCTCCCCGAAGGAGGCCGTCTACGCGGCGGAGATCCGCGTGCCGTACGGCACGGCGGTGGAGATCCCCGACGGGCCGGCCAAGGGGTTCGCGATCACCGAGGAGATCACCGGGGAGCCGCTCGACTGACCGCCGGGCTGCTGCTCTCCGGGCTTTCCGCGGAGGCGCCTGCCGCATGCGTGACCGGGGTCCGTCGCTCGATCGGAGCGGCGGACCCCGGTCGTTTGGCCACGTCCGGGCTCAAGTCGCGTAATAGGCCAAATGGGTCGATACTGGATGTGTATGGGGCTCAGTCGGCGTGCTGCGGCAGCGGAGCCGATGCCCCGGTGGCGGCGGTAACCGACCGGGTCCGTGCACGGATCGACCCAACCCGGATGGAGATGACCGCCGTGCAACTGGAAATCAAGACCGTCGACAAGCCCGACGAACGCCGGGACTTCCCCCGCGGCCACATCGAAGCCCTGCATCTGACCGGGCTCGACTTCGCCGTGGCGACCTTTGAACCCGGCTGGCGCTGGTCGGAGTCGGTCGGCCCGGTGATGGACACCGAGAGCTGCCAGGTGCACCACAACGCCTACATGGTGCAGGGGCGCCTGCGGATGCGGATGGACGACGGCGCCGAGGGCGAGGCAGGTCCCGGGGATGTCGTCGTCTGCCCGCCCGGCCACGACGCCTGGGTCGTCGGCGACGAGCCGGTCGTCCTGTACGACTTCGCCGGCGGGATGGCCGCGGAGTACGCCAAGTCCGGCTGAGGGCAAGTCCGGCTGAGGGCTGAGCCGGCCGGAGAACCGTTCGCACGAAATCCAAGGAGCTGAGAACTCATGGCCTTCATGCAGATCATCGAGTACGAGACGACCCGCGAGCAGGAGCTGGAGCCGCTGTTCGACGAGTGGGAGCAGGCGACCGAGGGGAAGCGCACCCTGTCGCGCGAGTTCCACGCCCACGACCGGGACAACCCGAACCACTACGTGGACGTCGTCGAGTTCCCGTCCTACGAGGCGGCGATGAAGAACAACTCGCTGCCCGAGACCCAGAGCTTCGCGGAACGGCTGCGCGCACTGTGCACCAATGAGCCGAGGTTCATCAACCTCGACGTGGTCAGCCAGCACTGAGCACAGCACGCACCCGCTGAGCCCGCCTCGGGCGCACGGCCATGCCGCCGCGCACAACTCATCCGCAGTTGGCGTGAGCGGCATCTGCCGTGCTCGATCGAGACGCGCTCACGTCTGCGGGCGGCCCGGCACGCCGGAAGCTGCCCGCAGGAACGCGGTGATGCGCTCCCGCAGGGAGTGCGGGTCGAGGCCGTGCGCGGCCAGGTGCTCGGGGACGGTGCCGTAGCGGCGCAGTTCGCGGCGGGCCACGCCGAGGCCGAGTACGCGGTGCGGGATGTCGGCGAGGGCTTCACTCGCGGCGGCTGTGGAGGTCCCGGCGAGGTACGGCTCGACGAGGACGACATCGGAGCCGGCCGCCTCGGTCACCCGGCGCAGGGCGGGTCCGTCGAAGGGCCGCACGGTGGTGGCGTACAGGACGGTGAGGTCCAGGCCCTCGGTGGCGGTGAGTACGGCGTCGAGCATCGGTCCGACGGCGACCACGACGCCGGAGCGGCCCTCGCGGACGGTGAGGAAGCGTGCCCCGTCGACGGGCAGGGCGTCGGTGTTGGACTGGACGGACAGCCGGACGTAGACCTTGTCGTCACCGGCCGCGACGGCGTGCCGCAGCAGGGTCTCGGCCTCGTCGGGGTGACCGGGCACGTGGACGGTCCAGCCGTCGAGGGTGTCGAGAAGAGAGATGTCGCCCGGCGCCATGTGGGTGTAGCCGCCGGCGGGCCAGTCGAAGGAGGCGGCGGCGCTGACCAGGACCGCGCCGAGGCCCTGGTGGCCGAGATCGAGCTTCACCTGCTCGAAGGGCCTTTCGACAAGGAAGCTGGCGAAGGTGTGCAGGACCGGCCGCATGCCCGTCAGGGCCAGACCGGCGCCCGTGCCGATGAGCAGTTGCTCGCGGATACCGACGTTGATCACGCGGTCGGGGTGCCGCCGCCGGGCTCCTGCAAAGCCGTCGACGCCGATCTCGGCGAGGACGACCGCGACGCGCGGGTCCTCGTCGAGCAGGTGGGAGACGACCGGGGCGAAACGGTCGCGCATGGTGTCCATGGGGGAGGTCCTTCCGGATCACGGAGGGCTGCGGGGAGGTTTCTCAGGTCTGCTTGGGCTGGACGCGCGCCACGACGACGTGCGGACGCCCCGGGTGCGGGGCCGTGAAGGCCGCGTACAGGGCTTCGTGGTCGCGGCCGTCGGCGGTGACGGCGGACCAGCCCGCCGCCTCGAAGCGGGCGACGATGCCGCCCGGACGGGCATGCGAGGCGGAGGAGTTGTCGACGACGACGGTGTGCAGCCGCTCCAGCCCGGCGGGGCCGGCGAAGGCGATGGCCTCGTGGTTGCTGCCCTCGTCCAGTTCGGCGTCACCGGTCAGCACCCAGACGGCCGGATCGTCCAGCCCCTGGGCCCGCAGGCCGAGGGCGGTGCCGACGGCGATCGGCAGCCCGTGCCCGAGGGATCCGCTGCCGATCTCGGCGCCGGGGACCAGGGTGCGGTCGGGGTGGTGGCCGAGCGGGGAGTCGTAGGAGCCGAAGGCGGGGAGCCAGGCGGCCGGCAGGAAGCCCTTGGCGGCCAGCACCGCGTAATAGGCCATGGGGCCATGCCCCTTGGACAGCAGGAACCGGTCCCGTCCGGGGTCGTCCACGCGGTCCGGAGTGACTCTCAGGACCCGGTCGTAGAGCACCCACAGCACGTCGAGGGTGGAGGTCGCGGCGGGCCCGTGCTTCTCGTCACCGGTCATCAGGCCCATCAGACGGTGCAGATGGTGCAGCGGGGGGTGGCCGAGGGCGTCGGGATCCGGGTGCGGAAGAGAGGCGGTGGTCTTCATACCGCAGATCCTGATACCTCAACTTTGGTTGAGGTCAAGCCCCGGATTCAGGCGTCAGGTGGCCGGCACCCCGCGGAGCGGCCCGGGCTCAGCAGTGGCCCATCGCCCGGTCCACCGTGATCTCGACCAGTACCCGCTCGGGGTTCGGAGTGGGCATGCGCTCGTAGCGCACGGCGTAACGGTTCACCGCGTCGGCCACCGCCTCCGGCTCCGTACGGACCACCGCGCGGCCCTCCAGCGTCGCCCACCGGCCGCGCGAGACCTGGCAGACCGCGACCCGCGCGCCGTCCGGTCCGGCGGCCAGGATGTTGCGGACCTTGCGGCTGGTCTTGCGGGTGATCACCCGGGCGATCCCCTGCTCCGCGTCGAACGTGACGCCGACCGGCACGACGTGCGGGGTGCCGTCGGGGCGGAGCGTGGTGATGGTGCAGAGGTGGCGCTCGCCCCAGAAGGCGAGGTACTCGGGGGTCAGCGCGCTGAGGTCGGTGGCCATGCCGCAGAGCGTAACCGGGGTGGGAAGGGCGGTTGGCCGGGGTTCCGCCCATCGGGCCGGGAACGGCCGGTTCCCTATGGTTCCCGGGATATCTCCCGCACGTCCGAGGGAGGACGGGTGCGCAGGGCGTGGGGCGGAAGGCGCCGTTCGAGGAGCAGGACGGCGCCCGCGGCCAGGCAGTTGACCGCGCCGAGGGCCGCCCACGGCAGGGAGCGGTGCAGCTCGAACAGGGTGGTGAAGAAGGCGGGCGCGATGATCCCGGCGAAGGTGAAGCTGTACTGGTAGGCGGCCAGATAGCGGCCCCGGGCGGCGAGCGGGGAGACCGCCGTCGCCAGGCCTATCGAGACCGGGGCGTGCATCAGTTCGGCCAGGGTGAAGAGCAGCGTGGCGGCGGCCAGCAGCGGAAAGACCCACGACGGCCGGTCCGGGACGAGACCGGAGTACGCGAAGGACCAGACCGCCCACAGCACGGCCGCGGCCGCCAGCACCCGGGTCCGCCGGTACGGGGCCAGCCGCCGCGCCACGGAGGCGGCGAGCAGCGCCACCAGCACCGTATTGCCGACCAGGACCGCCGAGGTGAGCCCGGCAGGGCCGTGCAGACCGGTCTCCACGAAGGTCGGGAGGGCGAGGGCGAGCATCATGGTCGTCATGGCGAAGACGGTGTTGACGCCGGTCAGGGCCAGGAAGGGGCCGTCCCGGAGCATGGTGCGGTAGCCGGCGCGGGGGGCTCCCGTACCGTCCTCGCGCCCACTGGCGCGCCCCTCCGCCTCCCCGTTCCGCCCTCTCCGCTGCCGTACCCCTGGCCGCCGTGCCGGGGCCCGGGCGCGCGGACGAAGACCGCGATCACCAGGGCGGCCACGGCGAAGCACCCCGCGGCCCCGTACGCGACGGCGCGGTAGGCGTCCGCCCGGCCATCGGCGATGACGAGCCCGGTGAGGAGCCCGCCCGCACCGAACCCCGCCGTGCGGGCCATGGTCGCCCAGCCGAACCAGGTCTCCTTCGTCAGCGCGGACCGGCTGCCGTCCGCGTAGTCGGCGATCGCGGTGAAGACGGCCGACCAGAAGAAGCGGACGCCGCTCGCGACCAGCGTGACGGCGAGGAAGACGCTCACCGGCCCGTCGGCCCGGCCGTACGCGAGATAGCCGAGGCCGTGCAGCAACTGCGAGGCGACGACGACGGGGAGTGCGCCGAACCGGTCGGCGAGCAGCCCCGTCCACACGGGGATCGGCAGGGTGAGGACGTTGGCCGCGCTGACCAGCACCCCGAGCGGGCCGACCGGGATGTCGGTGAGCCGCAGGAAGTAGACCAGGGAGAGCGGCAGGAACAGCCCGTTGCCGACCGCGTCGACGACGAGCGCCCCGATCAGCACGGGCCCGCCACGGCTTGCCCCGCCGCCGCACCCGGCACTCCCCTCGGCGGATGCTGCCATGGCCATGGGACGTGGGTCTCCGGGTGCTCGTCGAGGGGGGGAGCGGTTGTGGTGTGGCGGGAGCGGTGCGGAAACGGGGGCGGGGCGGGCGCGACGAGCGACGGTAGTGCCCCGGACCTTTGGGCGCACCTCAATTCGGTTGCGGCGAAAGCGGGTTGGGCGCCACCACATCGGCGGACCGGCAGGAGCCCAGGCGACGTGCCTTGCGGAGCGGGGTGCCCGGCGGGCGCTTCGGCCCCGGAAGACGAGAGTTCGCCTCAGGCGAACTCGGAGGTGTCCAGGTCGAAGCCGAACGGCTCGGGCAGTGGCATGGGCTTGCCGAAGGACGCGGAGTGCGACTCGGCGTAGTCGGTTTCTTCCGGTTCCTCGAAGAGCGTGACCGTGCCCTTCTCCCGGTCGATCAGGAGGTAGAGGGGGATGCCGGCGCGGGCGTAGCAGTGCCGCTTGGCGAAGCGGTCGCCGTCCGGCTTGGCGGAGGTCACCTCGGCGACCATGGCGACGCCGTCGGCGGGCATCCAGGGTTCGGCGCCGCGGAAGAGCCGGAGGTCTCGCGGGGCGAAGGTCGCGTCGGGGATCGCGTAATTCTTGGGGCACAGTCCGCCGCGCGGCAGAACCAGGCCCTTGTTGCCCGACACGTCCATGTCCTTCGCCGCATGCCTCATCACCTGCCTGGTGATGGTGCTGATGTAGTCCTCGTGTTCGCCGTCCGGCGGTGGTGTCACAACAACCTCCCCGTCGATGAGCTCGGCCCGGACCCCCTCAGGGGTCTCCAGGGCCAGAAAGCTCTCCAGGAGGAGTTCTTCCTGCGTGGGCGTCGGCTCGTATGCCATGACCGTCATGCTGCCCCTCCCTTTCCTCGATGACCAGCGCCACGGCTCGTGGCACCGGTCTTGTTGCGACGACCGTAGGAGGCAGTGGCGGTCCGTTGTTCGGAAGAGCGGATGAGTTCGCCCGATCGTGGGGCGGAGCGGGTAGCCGCTGACGAGGGCCGAGGTGCTCCGCCGCCCCGCCAATCCGGGCCGGAAGCCGCACCCGCACCACCCTTGAGTGGGGTAGACTCAACTTAATTCAGGTGAACCAGAGCAGGACCCGCAGGAGAGGAGCAGAGGTCACGTGGATGCCGAGCTGACCAACAGGAGCCAGGAAGCGATCAGCGCGGCCGGCCGGCGTGCCGTGTCGGCGGGCAACCCGGACATCACCCCCGTCCATCTGCTGCTCGCGCTGCTCGAAGGCCAGGAGAACGAGAACATCCAGGACCTCCTGGCCGCCGTCGAGGCCGACCAGGCCGCCCTGCGCTCCGGGGCCGAGCGGCTGCTCGGTGCGCTGCCCGCCGTGCAGGGCTCCACCGTCGCCCCGCCGCAGCCGGACCGCGAGCTGCTCGCGGTCGCCGCCGACGCCTCGCAGCGCGCGAAGGAGCTCGGCGACGCCTACATCTCCACCGAGCATCTGCTGATCGGCCTCGCCGCCCAGGGCGGCCGCACCGGTGAGCTGCTCCACCAGCAGGGCGCGAGCGCCGAGAAGCTGCTCGGCGCCTTCCAGAACAACCGCGGAGGACGACGCGTGACCACGCCCGACCCGGAGGGCACCTACAAGGCCCTGGAGAAGTTCGGTACCGACTTCACCGCCATCGCCCGCGAGGGCAAGCTCGACCCGGTCATCGGCCGTGACGCCGAGATCCGCCGGGTCGTGCAGGTGCTCTCCCGCCGTACGAAGAACAACCCGGTCCTGATCGGTGAGCCCGGCGTCGGCAAGACGGCCGTCGTCGAAGGGCTCGCCCAGCGCATCGTCAAGGGCGACGTCCCCGAGTCGCTCAAGGACAAGCGCCTGGTCGCGCTCGACATCGGCGCGATGCTCGCCGGCGCCAAGTACCGCGGCGAGTTCGAGGAGCGGCTGAAGACCGTGCTCTCCGAGATCAAGGAGAGCGAGGGCCGGATCATCACCTTCATCGACGAGCTGCACACCGTCGTCGGCGCGGGCGCCGGCGGCGACTCGGCGATGGACGCGGGCAATATGCTCAAGCCGATGCTGGCCCGCGGCGAGCTGCGCATGGTCGGCGCCACGACCCTCGACGAGTACCGCGAGCGGATCGAGAAGGACCCGGCGCTGGAGCGCCGCTTCCAGCAGGTGCTGGTCGCCGAGCCCAGCGTGCAGGACTCCATCGCGATCCTCCGCGGCCTCAAGGGCCGCTACGAGGCGCACCACGGCGTGCAGATCGCGGACTCCGCGCTGGTGGCCGCCGCCACTCTCTCCGACCGCTACATCACCTCCCGCTTCCTCCCGGACAAGGCCATCGACCTCGTCGACGAGGCCGCGTCCCGCCTCCAGATGGAGATCGACTCCTCGCCCGTCGAGATCGACGAGCTCCAGCGCGCCGTCGACCGGCAGATGATGGAGGAGGAGTCGCTGCTCGCCACCGAAGTGGGCGACGAGAAGCGCAAGTTCCTCAAGAAGCAGGACCGCGAGAAGGACCTCTCCCCCGATGCCCGGGAGCGGCTCGAGAAGCTGCGCAGGGAGCGCGCCGAGAAGGAGGAGAAGCTGCGCGCCCTGCGGGCCCGCTGGGACAGCGAGAAGGCCATCCACACCCGGGTCGGCGAGCTGAAGAAGCGCCTCGACGAGCTGGAGACGGAGCTGGAGCTGGCCGAGCGCAAGGCCCCCGAGACCGGTGACTGGGTCACCCCCGGGCGGCTGCGCTCCGAGGTCATCCCGCAGACCCGCAAGGAGCTGGAGGAGGCCGCCGCCGCGCAGAAGGACCTCCAGGGCGGCGGCATGGTGGGCGAGGAGGTCGGCCCGGACGACATCGCCGGCGTCGTCGCCGCCTGGACCGGCATCCCCGCCGGCCGGCTGCTGGAGGGCGAGACGCAGAAGCTGCTGCGGATGGAGGACGAGCTCGGCAAGCGTCTCATCGGGCAGCGGGAGGCGGTCCGCGCGGTCTCGGACGCCGTGCGCCGCACGCGGGCCGGGATCTCCGACCCGGACCGGCCCACCGGCTCGTTCCTCTTCCTCGGCCCGACCGGTGTCGGCAAGACCGAACTGGCCAAGACGCTCGCGGACTTCCTCTTCGACGACGAGCGCGCCATGGTCCGCATCGACATGAGCGAGTACAGCGAGAAGCACTCGGTGGCCCGGCTCGTCGGGGCGCCCCCCGGCTACGTCGGCTACGAGGAGGGCGGCCAGCTCACGGAGGCGGTGCGCCGCCGCCCGTACAGCGTGATCCTGCTGGACGAGGTGGAGAAGGCCCACCACGAGGTCTTCGACATCCTGCTCCAGGTGCTGGACGACGGACGGCTCACCGACGGCCAGGGGCGGACTGTTGACTTCCGCAACACCATCCTCGTCCTCACCTCCAACCTCGGCTCGCACTATCTGGTCGACCCGGCGATCAGCGAGGAGGACAAGAAGGCGCGGGTGCTGGAGACCGTGCGGTCCTCCTTCCGGCCCGAGTTCCTCAACCGCCTGGACGACCTGGTGGTCTTCCACGCACTGGGCACCGGGCAGCTCAAGCGGATCGCCCAGCTGCAGATCGAGCACCTCCAGCAGCGGCTGACCGACCGCCGGCTCACCCTGGACGTCAGCGAGGACGCCCTGGAGTGGCTGTCCCGGCTGGGGCACGAGCCGAAGGCCGAGGTTGCCGGTGCGGAGGGGGCCGGGGCCGCCGAGGCCGGGCCGGATCTGTCGTACGGCGCGCGGCCGCTGCGCCGGCTGGTCCAGACGGCGATCGGCGACCAGCTCGCCCGGGAGATCCTTTCCGGCACCGTCCGGGACGGCGACACCGTACGGGTCGACGTGTCGGAGGACGGCCGCGGCCTGACCGTCGGCGCGGCCGCCCGGACCGGGACGGACGGCTGACGCGGAGCCCCGCCCGGCCCGCCGCCCGCCTCAGCCCGCCTCCGCCCGGCCCTCCCGGGCCCCGTCGGAGGCGGGCGCGGGAGGGCCGGGCGACGAGCCCGCGCACGCGCCGGAGGCGGGCGCGGGGGCGGGCGGGCCACGCGGCCGGACACGCCGGGCGCCGGATCGGCGGCCCGGGCTTGCCAGCCCCCGCCCGCAGTGGGGGAGGATGGCAGGAATCGTCTGAAGGGAAATCCACGGTGAGCATCGACCCGTCCTCGATTCCGAATTTCGGGGGCCAGCAGCCCGAACAGCAGCCGTCGGGGCCGCCGCCCGGTCCCGTCGTCCCCGATCAGGACCTGGTCAAGCAGCTTCTGGAACAGATGGAGCTGAAGTACGTAGTCGACGACGAGGGCGACCTCGCCGCGCCGTGGGAGCAGTTCCGCACGTACTTCATGTTCCGCGGCGAGGAGGAGCAGCAGGTCTTCTCGGTGCGGACGTTCTACGACCGGGCCCACGAGATCGGCACCAAGCCTCAGCTGCTGGAGGCGATCGACGACTGGAACCGCCGCACTCTGTGGCCGAAGGTCTACACCCACACCAATGACGACGGCACCGTCCGTCTGATCGGTGAGGCGCAGATGCTGATCGGCGTCGGCGTCAGCCTGGAGCACTTCGTCTCCAGCACGGTCAGCTGGGTGCGCGCCTCGATCGAGTTCGACAAGTGGCTCGTCGAACAGCTCGGCCTGGAGGCCGAGGTCGAGTCCGCCGAGCCGGAGGACAAGAAGGACGACGGCCAGGCCTGACCACGCCTCGCCGCCCCACGGCACCGCAGTTCCACAGCACCACAGCACCGCGCGAGCCCGGCCCTCCGGCCGGGCTCGCGTGCGTTCCCGAGCCTCGCGCGGCGCGCACTCCGGCGCACGGCACGCGGCCCGCGCCGTCTCAGCCCTCCCGCAGGCACCCCAGCCGCTCGACCGCATCCGCCAGGACCTCGGTCCGCTTGCAGAACGCGAAGCGGACGAAGGGCGCGCCCTCCTCGCGGTGGTCGTAGAAGACGGCGTTGGGGATCGCCACGACTCCGCAGCGCTCCGGCAGCGCCCGGCAGAAGGCGAAGCCGTCGTCGAAGCCGAGCGGCCGGATGTCGGTGGTGATGAAGTACGTGCCCGCGGGCCGGTAGACGGTGAAGCCCGCCTTCGCCAGGCCGTCGCCGAGCAGGTCGCGCTTGGCCCGCAGATCGTCGCGCAGCCCGTCGAAGTGGCTCCGCGGCAGCCGCAGCGCCTCGGCCACGGCGTACTGGAAGGGCCCCGCCGAGACATAGGTCAGGTACTGCTTGGCGGAGCGGACGGCGGTGACCAGCTCCGGCGGGCCCGTCACCCAGCCGACCTTCCAGCCGGTGAACGAGAAGGTCTTCCCCGCCGAGCCGATGGTGACCGTGCGCTCGCGCATCCCGGGGAACGCGGCGAGCGGCAGGTGCTCCCCGTCGAAGACCAGGTGTTCGTAGACCTCGTCGGTGACGACCAGCAGATCGCGCTCGCAGGCCAGTTCGGCGATCGCGGTCAGCTCCTCGCGGCCGAGGACGGTGCCGGTCGGGTTGTGCGGGGTGTTGAGCAGCAGCAGCCGGGTGCGGCCGGTGACGGCGGCGCGCAGCTCGTCGAGGTCGAGCCGGTACGCGCCGCCGTCCGGGCGGAGGGTGACGGGGACGCGGGTGCCGCCGGCCATCGCGATGCAGGCGGCGTAGGAGTCGTAGTACGGCTCCAGCGCGATCACCTCGTCCCCCGGTTCGAGGAGCGCGAGGAGGGCGGCGGCGATGGCCTCGGTGGCTCCGGCGGTGACGAGCACCTCGCGGTCCGGGTCCCAGGAGAGCCCGTAGCGCTCGCGCTGGTGATCGGCCACGGCGGTCCGCAGCTCGGGGATGCCGGGGCCCGGCGGGTACTGGTTGCCCTTCCCCTCCCGCAGCGCGCGGACGGCCGCCTCGCGGATCTCCTCGGGGCCGTCGGTGTCGGGGAAGCCCTGGCCGAGGTTGATGGAGCCGGTGCTGAGCGCCAGCGCCGACATCTCGGCGAAGATCGTCGTCCCGAACTCGGCCAGGCGGCGGTTGAGCGGTGGTCTTCCCATGCGGCCCATGGTCCCACGGGCGCGTGCGCGTGGGACCTGTGCGGCCGGCCGGGCCGGCGTCGCCGGGGGCTGCCACGGGGCTTCGTCCCGCGGGGCGTTCACCCCGTGCGCCCGCGCCGGGGCGCGTCCTCCGGCGCCGAACCTCTGGATTTGCTCAACTCTGCTTTCACCTCCTGACGCGACGGGCATCTCCCCCGCACAGCGCGGAGCGGGGGGCTCGCTTCGGGGAGGAGAAGGGGAGTCGCGTGATGGGAATCGTGGTGTTCGGGGTGCTGGTCGCCGTGGTGCTGGCGGCGGTCGCGGGGGCGCGGGGCCAGTCCGGGCGCAACCGGAAGCGCAAGCGGACGCGGGGGCGGAGCGGCGGGGAGACTCCGGCGGCTCCGGCAACTCCTGGTGGGCGGCCGACAGCGGTTCGTCCGGTGACGGTGGTTCGTCCGGTGACAGCGGTTCGTCCTGCGGGGGCGGTTCCTCGTCCTGCGGCGGGGAGGCGGCTGCGGCGGAGGCAGCTGACCGCGGGGAGAGCACCGCGGGGGCGCCCGGCCACGCGCCGGGTGCGGGGGGAGAGAGTGACGCCGACCGGCACGGGGCGGTCGGCGTCACTTTCGCGGCCACGGCCGGGTCATGCGTCCGGCCCATACCACCTCGCATATGCCGTGGACCGTATCCAACATCGTTTTATCGCATGGTTTTTGAACTGGTGAACAGCACAACCCCCTGGGGCATGGAAACCCGTTGAAGATGGGTAAAAACGCTGTGGGCACCGTGCACTTCATGATTCCGTATTCATCGGAACACCCCACGTGGGCACGAGCCGGCGAGTGATCTTTCTTGGGTCCTCCTCCGAGGCGGGCCGGCCCACCATCCACTGCGTGCTTGCGGAGCCGACCCATGCTCACCACTCTCGAAACCGCTTATTCCGACACCCGCGCAGCCGATCTCGCCTGGTGTCTCGGCAAGGAGCCACTGCCCGCGCTGGCCGTACTCGATCTGCGGCTGGGCCCCGCGGAGGTGCAGTTGCGCCTGCTCGGGGCCTCCCACCAAGTGATCCTCAGGGAAGGGGAGAGCCAGTGCTCCGAGACGGTCGCCTGCATACCCGGCAGCAGCACCCCGCTGCCCCTCGGAGCCGCCGAGAGCATCGGCGGCTGGGAGTACGAGTTCGCGGCGCGCGTCGAGACGCTGTCGCGCGGTTCGTTCGCCGGCCGGGCGCAGGAGCTGCTGGCCCTGGTGGCCGACCATCCCAACGGCCTGGCCGGAACCTTCCCCGGCGATCCGCACGCCTTCACGGCGATGCTGGTCCAGCGGTGCGAGGGCCGGGTGCGGTGGCGCACCTGGCACGCGTATCCGCAGGAGGGGGCGCTCGTCACCACGCGCACCCAGGTCGGCGCCCGGACGATGGCCCCCCTGTAGTGCGCCCCCGGGCGCCCTTCGAGACAACCCTTGTGGGTGACAGGGCCGTTCACGCGGCTCACGTAGCGTTCCCCGCATGATCGATTCGCCTGAGCCACGGCTCCTGTCCCGCGCGGTCGCGCCGGACGAGCCGGAGACCCCGGTGCGGCTGCCCGTACCGGCCGGGCTGGGACGACTTCTGGTGCTGGCCGCGGTCTTCGTCTGCGCCGCCTGCGGGCTGGTGTACGAACTCGAACTGGTGGCGCTGGCCTCGTATCTCTTCGGTGACTCCGTCACCCAGGCGTCCGTCGTGCTGTCCGTGATGGTCTCCGCCATGGGCGCCGGCTCGCTGCTCGCCAAGCGGCTGCGGTGCCGGGCCGCGGTGGCCTTCGGACTGGTGGAGGCGGTGCTCGCGCTGGTCGGCGGCTGCTCGGCCATCGCGCTGTACGCCTCCTTCGTCTGGTTCGGCGGCTCCCATGCCGTGCTGGTCGGCTTCTCGCTCGTCATCGGGGTGCTGATCGGCGCCGAGGTGCCCCTCCTGATGACCCTCATCCAGCGCGTCCGGCGGCAGGACGCGGGCGGGGCCGTCGCCGACCTCTTCGCCGCCGACTACATCGGCGCGCTGGCCGGCGGGCTCGCCTTCCCCTTCCTTCTGCTGCCGGTGCTGGGCCAGTTGAGCGGTGCCCTGCTGACCGGGGCGGTGAACGCCCTGGCCGGCGGGGCGCTGGTGCTGTGGCTGTTCGGCCGCGATCTGACCGCCCGGGGCCGGTGGGTCCTGATCACGGCGAACGGCGCGGTGCTCGCGGTCCTGGCCGCCGGAACGTTCCTCGTGCCCTCCTTCGAACGGGCCGCGCGGCAGGCCGTCTACGGGGAGGACGTACGGGTCGCCATACGAACGGACTACCAGGAGGTGGTCCTCACGGGGGGTCCCGGCGGGGCCGGCGGTGGTGCCCCGCTCTCGCTCTTCCTCGACGGCCGGCTGAGATTCAGCGGACGCGACGCCTGCCGCTACCACGAGGCCCTGGTCCACCCGGCCATGGCCGGCCCCCGCGCCCGTGTGCTCGTGCTGGGCGGCGGGGACGGCCTCGCCCTGCGCGAAGTGCTGCGGTACCCGGACGTCCGTTCGGTCACGGTGCTCGCGCCCGACCCCGGGCTGCTGCGGCTGGGGCGCAGCGATCCCGGGCTCTCCCGGCTGAACGGGCGCTCCCTCGCCGACCCGCGGGTGACGACGGTCACCGGGGACGTCTTCGGCCGGCTGCGGACGGGCGCGGCGGCCGCGGGCCCGTACGACGTGATCGTCTCGGACCTGCCCGACCCCGGCATCACGGCCAGCACCAAGCTGTACTCCCAGGAGTTCTACGGGCTCGCGGAGCGCGCCCTCGCGCCGGGCGGACGGCTGGCCGTGCACGCGGGCGCGCCGGACACCCACCCCCGGAGCTACTGGACGGTCGACGCGAGCCTGCGGGCGGCCGGGCTGCGCACCTCGCCCTACGCGGTCGGCGGCCGGCGGTCGGCCTACGCCGCCGGCCCGGACCGCTCGGCGGCGGCCGAACACCCGCCGCGCACCTGGGGTTTCCTCCTCGCCGCCCGCGCACCGGAGCGCCCGCGCCTGGCGCCCGACGCGCCCGTACCGCTCACGCTGACCCCCGGCACGCTGCGCTCCGCGGTGCGCACGGCCGAGGAGTTGCGGGTCCCGGGGGCGCGGGCGTCCACGCTGACCCACCCCCGGCACTGAGGCCCTCCGTTCCCCGCCGTTCCGCCGGAACGATTCGCCCCGCGCGGGGCGGGGCCGGGCCCGCCGACGGGCCCGGCGGGGCGGTCCGGGCACGGGCGCGCCGCGCCCGGCGGACCCGGGCGCCCCGCGGAACTCGCGCGGACAAGGGTGCCGGAGCGCGTCCGCTGGGTAGGCTCGGCTCCCATGGAGCATGAGGTGTTCGTTCCGTTTCCGCCCGGGACCGTGCGGCAGGCGCTCGCGGACCCGGAGCGCGTCGCCCGCTGCGTCCCCGGTTTCCAGTGGGACGCCGGCTCGGGTCCGGGCACGCTGGCGGGCCGGCTGCGGCTCCGCGCCGGCGGCTCGACCATCACCTACCACGGCACGCTCCGCGTCACCGAGCGGGACGGCGGGGAGCTGGCCGTCGAGGCGGAGGGATCGGAGGCGCGTGGCGACGGCTCCGCCGGAGTCACGCTCGTCCTGCGGCTGAACGCCGCCGACGGCGGTACGTCCCTGGTCTGCGACGGGACCGTACGGAGCCGGGGGCGGCTCGCCGAGGTGGACGGCAAGGCGGCGGCGTCCGCCGGGCGGCGCCTGCTCGACCGGTTCGCCGCGGCGCTCGCCGCCGACCTGGAGGAGACCCCGGTCCGCCCGGCGCCCCCCTCGGCCCCCGCGGCCTCCGGCGAGAACGGCGACGGCAGGACCGGGCGCGGCGAGCACGGTGGTGACGGCGGCGGGCAGGCCCCGGGCGGCAAGCGGTCCGGGGAGCAGGGCCGGGAGGACGCGCACGGCACCGGTGGCAGCGGCGGCAACGGCACGGCCCCGGACGGCCCGGAAGCCGGCGGCGACGGCCCGGACGGCTCCGGCGGCGCGGAGGACGAGGCCGGAGCGGAGGACGAGGCCGGAGCGGCCGGCGGCGGGGAGGCCGGCGGCCTCGGCCGGGCCGACGACAACGAACCCGTCATCCCCGGCATCCCCTCGCCCGAGCCGGGCCCCGACGCGGCCGGGGCGCCGGACGCGAAGCCCGGCACCGGCGGGAAGCCCGGAGCCGGGAGAGCCGGCGGCGAGGGCGAGGAGCCCCGGCCCGGTACGGCCGAGGCCGCGAGCGCCGCCGCCGAGGCGGGAGGCGGCACCGCCCCCGAGGCGGCGTCCGTCTTCGAGACCGACGTCCCGCCCTCCTCCCTCGATCCGCTCGCCGACGACCTCGCAGAACCGGACGGCGACACCCCGCCCGCCGAAGCGGCCCACGCCCGCCGCACCATGATCGGCCGCAGCGCCGAGGAGGTGGACCACGCGCCGCCCCGGGGCCGCTACGCCCCCGTACCGGCGCCCCAGCCCGCCTCGGCCGGTGAGACCCTGCGCTGGGCGGCCCCGGTGGCCGCCGCCGTGGTCGCCTCGGCGGTGATCCTCAACCGCGTCCTCCGCCGCAGGCGCTGAGGCTCCGGCGGGGATCCGCTGCCCCGGTCGCGGGGGCGGGGGCGTCAACCCGCGTCCGTGGGTGCGCGCGTGGCGGAAAAGGCGGGGCCGCGGGGCGGGCCCGGACTCGCATAGGGTCGGTGTGTGAGCACTCACGAGACGACCGAAGCGGCCCCGGAGGCCGGAGTCCTGCTGGCGGCGGGCAACGCCGAGGTGACCGTACGGCCCGAGCTGGGCTGCCGGCTCGGTTCGCTGCGGATCGACGGCACCGAACTGCTGAGACAGGGCCCCCGATACGGTTCCTTCCCCATGGTGCCGTGGTGCGGCCGGACCGCGAACGGCGTGTTCCGCGACGGCGCCGAGCGGCACGAACTCCCGCTCAACTCCCCGCCCCACGCCATCCACGGCACCGGCCGCGACCAGGTGTGGCGGACCGTCCGCGCGGACGGCACGGCGGCCGTCTTCACCTACGACCTGGGCGACCCCTGGCCGTACACCGGCCGCGTCACCCAGCTCGTGGAGCTCGCCGACGACGCGCTGACGCTGAAGATGGGCGTCGAGACCTACGGCAACTCCTTTCCGGCGCAGGCCGGGTGGCACCCCTGGTTTCTCCGCCACCTCGCCGGTGGCGGAAACGGCGCGGACGAGGGCGTGCGGATCTCCTTCGACGCCGCCTGGCAGGAGGAGCGCGGCGAGGACCACCTCCCGACCGGCCGCCGGACCGACCCGCGCCCCGGGCCCTGGGACGACTGCTTCGGCATGCCCGACGGCGTGGACGTCACCCTCACCTGGCCGGAGCGGCTGGAGCTGAGGATCACCAGCCGGGCCGAGTGGGTCGTGGTCTACGACGAGCAGGACGAGGCCGTGTGCGTCGAGCCGCAGTCGGGTCCGCCCAACGGCCTCAACACGGCCCCGCGCCTGGTGACCCCGATCGACCCGCTGGAGATCTCCACCACCTGGCGATGGCGCCGGCTCTGAGCCGGCTCCGGACGGCGGCGGCGCGCAACCGGCCCGGGGCAGCCGGACCGGGCGGCTCCGGCTCCGGCCCCGGCGGCCGGCACCGCCGCTGCCCGGGGCGGGTACCGGGGCCCCGGATAGGCTCGTGGCCATGACCGACGCGCGTGAAGCCCTGCTGCGGCAGATCAAGGACAAGGCCGTGGTGCACGGCAAGGTGACCCTCTCCTCGGGCCTGGAGGCCGACTTCTACATCGACCTCCGCCGGATCACCCTGGACGGCGAGGCCGCCCCGCTCGCCGGGCAGGTGATGCTGGACCTCACCGCCGATCTGGACTACGACGCGGTGGGCGGGCTGACGCTGGGCGCCGACCCGGTGGCGACGTCGATGATGCACGCGGCGGCGGCGCGCGGCCGCCGGCTCGACGCCTTCGTCGTGCGGAAGGCGAACAAGGCCCACGGGCTGCAGCGGCGCATCGAGGGCCCGGACATCAAGGGCCGCCGGGTGCTGATCGTCGAGGACACCTCCACCACCGGCGGGTCCCCGCTCACGGCCGTCGAGGCGGCGCGCGAGGCGGGGGCCGAGGTGGTGGCGGTAGCGGTGATCGTGGAGCGCGGCGCGGCGGGCGCGATCGCGGAGGCCGGACTGCCGTACTACCAGGCATACGGACTGGACGACCTCGGCCTCTGAGCCCCTGCCGGTGGGGCTGCCGGGCCGACCGGGCCGGCGGGGGCAGGCCGATGGCCCCTTCCGGCCGGCCGGTGGGCCGCGCCGCCCCGTCCCGCCCCTGTCCGGCCCGTCCGATCCCCTCCCCGGCCCGTTCGGCCCTTCCGGGCCGGGGGCGGAGGGACGAAAATGCGCTGCACGAACGGGAGTTCACCGGGGGAAGAGGGGTTTCACGTGAAACCCGCACCGCCCGTGTCCGGTTCGTCCGCTTGGGTGGTGTGGAGCGGAACGCCGTATCTGGGAGGATGACCCCAGACGATGATGTCGCCCCACGGTCAGGGCCTACTCGAATAACCGGCACATTCACAAGGAGCCGACAGATGCCTATCGCAACCCCCGAGGTCTACAACGAGATGCTCGACCGGGCGAAGGCCGGCAAGTTCGCCTACCCCGCCATCAACGTGACCTCGTCCCAGACCCTGCACGCGGCGCTCCGTGGTTTCGCCGAGGCCGAGAGCGACGGCATCGTCCAGATCTCCACCGGCGGTGCCGAGTTCCTCGGGGGCCAGTACAGCAAGGACATGGTCACCGGCGCGGTCGCGCTGGCCGAGTTCGCGCACATCGTCGCCGAGAAGTACCCGGTCAACATCGCCCTCCACACCGACCACTGCCCCAAGGGCAAGCTCGACGGCTACGTACGGCCGCTGCTCAAGGTCTCGCAGGAGCGCGTCGCCGCCGGCCGCAACCCGCTCTTCCAGTCCCACATGTGGGACGGCTCCGCCGAGATCCTGGACGACAACCTCGCCATCGCGCGCGAGCTGCTCGCCGAGGCCGTCAAGGCCAAGATCATCCTCGAGGTCGAGATCACCCCGACCGGCGGCGAGGAGGACGGCGTCTCGCACGAGATCAACGACGAGCTCTACACCACCGTCTCCGACGTGGAGCGGACCGCCGACGCGCTCGGCTTCGGCGAGAACGGCCGCTACCTGCTGGCCGCCTCCTTCGGCAACGTGCACGGCGTCTACAAGCCGGGCAACGTCGTCCTCCGCCCCGACCTGCTGCGCCAGCTCCAGGACGGTGTGGCCGCGAAGGCCGGCAAGGCCGACCCGTTCGACTTCGTCTTCCACGGCGGCTCCGGCTCCACCGAGCAGGAGATCCTGACCGCGCTGGAGAACGGCGTCGTCAAGATGAACCTCGACACCGACACCCAGTACGCCTTCACCCGCCCCGTCGCGGACCACATGTTCCGCAACTACGACGGTGTGCTGAAGGTCGACGGCGAGGTCGGCGACAAGAAGACCTACGACCCGCGCAGCTGGGGCAAGAAGGCCGAGGAGGGCATGGCGCAGCGCGTCGCGCAGGCCTGCTCCAACCTCCGCTCCACCGGCACCAAGCTGAAGTAACCCCCGGCACCACCGCAACAGCACCATCGCGCCACTGCACCACCGCAGCAGCACCGCCGCGGTGCGGAGCGCGCCGGAGCCCGGTGGCCGCGACCGTCCAGGTCACGGCCACCGGGCTTCCGTGCGTGCCGGAGCTTCCGCGGTGGAGAGCGCACCACGGGACGCACACCACCGCGCCCGTCCGTTCCGCGCGTCCGGCAGGCAGACTGGGCCCATGGCCACACACGAGAACCTGCTCGGGGGACCGCCCCCGACCCGCCTGCCCGACGACCCGGAGCCCCGCGAACTGCTCGCCTCCGGCTCGGCCCCCGCCGAGGTCGCCGCGAAGTACCCGTCCTCCTCGCTGGCCTGGGCCCAGCTCGCCGACGAGGCGTACGAGAACGGCCGCGTCGTCGAGTCGTACGCCTACGCCCGTACCGGCTACCACCGGGGACTGGACTCCCTGCGCCGCAACGGCTGGAAGGGCCACGGGCCGGTCCCGTTCGAGCACGAGCCGAACAGGGGCTTCCTGCGTTCCCTGCACGCCCTCGCCCGCGCCGCCCAGGCGATCGGCGAGCAGGAGGAGTACGAGCGGTGCAGCACCTTCCTGCGTGAGTCCTCCCCGACCGCCGCCGAGACTCTCGGCTGACGAGCAGGACCGGGCCGCACCGGCCCGGCCGGGGCCGCGTCCGGCCCCGGCGGCCCCGCGCGGGCCGCGTACCCTCCGTCCCCCGGGCCGGCCGTGGTCACACGGCCGGCCCTTGCCGTCGCGCCCCCAGTCCACGGATGATGCGCGGAGGGTTCCGCTCCGCGCCGACCGTGCGGGCGGACCCGAGAGGGGACCGGGGCTCCGATGCCGAGAGGAAGGGGCGGACCGCTACCCGGGAGCACGCAGTACGAGGAGACAGCGATGTCGGCACAGCACGACCTGCCCGAAGCCGGTCCGGAGACCCCGAACCTCGACTTCCAGGGCACCACCCCCTACGAGGACTACGTCAAGGCGGACGTCCTCACCCATCTGCAGCACCCGCTCTCCGACGACCCGGGCGAGATGGTCTTCCTGGTGACCACCCAGGTCATGGAGCTGTGGTTCACCGTGATCGTCCACGAGTGGGAGACGGCCGCGCAGGCCCTCCGCCGGGACGACCTGACGGCTGCCATGGCGGCGCTCAAGCGGTCCGAGTACGAGCTGCGCGCCCTCAACGCCTCCTGGGAGCCGCTCGCGCACCTCACCCCCGCCCAGTTCAACGCCTACCGGGGCGCGCTCGGCGAGGGATCCGGCTTCCAGTCCGCGATGTACCGGCGGATGGAGTTCCTGCTCGGCGACAAGTCGGCGTCCATGCTCGTGCCGCACCGGGGCGCGCCCCGCGTCCACGCCGAGCTGGAGAAGGCGCTCGGCGAGCCCGGCCTCTACGACGAGGTGCTGCGGCTGCTCGCCCGGCGCGGCCACGCCGTCCCCGCCGAGGTCCTCGAACGCGACCTCACGCTGCGCTATGACGCCCACCCGGCCGTCGAGGAGGTCTGGGCGCGGATCTACGCAGGCTCCCAGCAGGACGAACTGGTGCGGCTGGGCGAGGCGCTGACCGAGGTCGCCGAGCTGGTGTGGCGCTGGAAGAACGACCATCTGGTGGCGACCCGGCGGGCGATGGGCGCCAAGACCGGCACCGGCGGCTCCCCGGGCGTCTCCTGGCTGGAGAAGCGGGCCCGGAGGAACGTCTTCCCCGAGCTGTGGACCGCCCGCAGCCATGTCTGAAACCACGGAAGCCATGTCCGAGACCACCGATCACCGGGCGGCGGGCGCCGCCGGGGCCGCGAGCCCCCTGAGCCCCGGAAGTCCTGAAGCCCCCGGGCCGCGGGGCGGGTTCGCCGAGCGGGCCGCGCGGCTCGACGCCGGAGACCCGCTGGCCGGGCTCCGCGACCGCTTCCTGCTGGAGCGGCCCTCCGACGGGGACGCCGCCGTCTACCTCGACGGCAACTCCCTCGGTGCGCTGCCCGCCGGTGTGCCCGCCCGTATCGCCGAAGTCGTCGAACACGAATGGGGACGGCTGCGCATCCGCTCCTGGACGGAGGGCGGCTGGTGGCAGGCGCCCGAGCGGATCGGCGACCGGATCGCCCCGCTCGTCGGCGCCGCGCCCGGCCAGATCGTGGTCGGCGACTCCACCAGCGTCAACCTCTACAAGGCCCTGGTCGCGGCTGTGCGGATCGCGCAGGAGGGCGCCCCGGGCACCCTCGGCGGCTCCGGCGCGGCGGGCACGGCCGGTGCCCCGGGCGGGGCGGGCTCCGCGGACGGGCAGGCCGGTCTGCCGTCCGCGCCGGCCGCCGACGGTCCGCTGGCGCGGGCCGGTTCGCTGCCGCAGCCGGCCGGGGCCGGGGCCGTGGCCGGCGGTGAGGGCTCCGGGCCGCCGCGCGACGAGATCCTCGTCGACGCGGAGACCTTCCCCACCGACGGCTACATCGCCGAGTCTGCCGCGCGCATGACCGGCTGCCGCATCCGCGCCGTGCCCGCCGGGGAGATCGGCGCGGCCTGCGGGCCGCGCACGGCCGTGGCGCTGGTCAACCACGTCGACTACCGCACCGGGCGGCTGCACGACCTGCCCGGCACGACCGCGGCCGTGCACGCGGCGGGCGCCCTGGTGGTGTGGGACCTCTGCCACAGCGCGGGCGCCCTGCCCGTCGGCCTCGACGCGCACGGCGTGGACCTGGCCGTCGGCTGCACGTACAAGTACCTCAACGGCGGGCCCGGTTCACCGGCCTTCCTGTACGTGCGGCGGGAGCTCCAGTCCCGCTTCGACTCCCCGCTGCCGGGCTGGAACTCACACGCCGACCCGTTCGGGATGGCGCCCTCCTACGCGCCCGCCGACGGCGCCGTGCGCGGCCGCGTCGGAACCCCGGACATCCTGTCGATGCTGGCGCTGGAAGCGGCGCTGGAGGTGTGGGACGGGGTCGCGGTGGAGGACGTACGGGCCAAGAGCCTGGCGCTCACGGACTTCTTCCTGGACTGCGTGGCCGCGTACGTGCCACGCGGGCGGGTGGAGTGCGTGACGCCCGCCGCGCACGCCGAGCGGGGCAGCCAGGTCGCGCTGCGCTGCGAGGACGCGGAGGAGGTCATGCGGGAGCTCATCGCGCGCGGGGTCGTCGGCGACTTCCGCCGCCCGGACGTCCTCCGCTTCGGCTTCACCCCGCTCTACGTGGGCTACGCCGACGCGGAACGGGCGGCGCGGGTCCTGGCGGACGTCCTCGCCGAACGGCACCCGGGGGGCGGCCCTCCCGGCGCGTCGGGCACCGGGGGCGGCCGTCCCGGCGCCGACGGCCCGGGCGCTCGGGACACCGTCGCGGACGGCTCGCACACCACCCCGGGTGGTTCGCAGACCACCCCGGGCGGCCCGGGCACCGGCTCCGGGGCATGACCGCACCGGACAGCGGCTCCGGCGGGCGCCCCCGGGTGCCCGCCGGGGCGGCCCCCGGCGACGGCCCGGCCGGCCGCTCCCCCGGAGAATCCGCGGACGCCGTCCGGGCCGCCATGGCCGGCCGTACCGCGGAAGCCGTCCGGGCCGACGAGGGAGCCGAGGCCACCGGTCACACCGCCGACGCGGCCGTCGGTGCCGGCGCCGAGGCCGTCCGTGCCGCCGCCGAGGCGGAGGAGGCCGCGCTGCTCGGCCTGGCGCCCCGGGCGCCGCACCGCACCGTGCGCTACGGCCCGCACCCGTCCCAGCTGATCGACTACCACCTGCCGGACGGCGCCCCCGGACTCCGGGTGACGATCCTGCACGGCGGCTTCTGGCGCGAGGCGTACGACCGCACGCATCTGTCGCCGCTCGCCGCCGCGCTGGCCCGGGAGGGCTTCGCGGTGGCGCTGGCCGAGTACCGCCGGGTCGGGGGCGGCGGCGGCTGGCCCGCCACCTTCGAGGACGTCTCCCGGATCGTCGCCACGGCATGGGGCGGGCAGGACCCCCGGGACGGCGGGCCCGACGGCGCCCCGCGCGCCGGCCCGGAGCGCTCCGGCCGCGCCGGGGGAGCCGCCGCGGAGAGCGCGGGGCGCCCCGGCGTTCCGGCCGCCGGACGGGACGGCCGCGGGCGTCCCGTCCTGCTCGGGCACTCCGCCGGCGGGCACCTCGCCCTCTGGGCGGCCTCCATGCGCACGGCTGAGGGATCCGCGGGCGGAGCCGGGACGTACGGAGCCCCGGACGCCCCGGACCGTGTCGTGGCCGTCTCGCCGGTCGCCGCGCTGGGGCGGGCCCATGAGCGGGACCTGAGCCGGGGAGCGGTCGCCGGGCTGCTCGGCGGCCCCGGTGCCGTGGCGGAACTCCTGCCGCTGGCCGACCCGTTGCTGCTGCCTCCCCCGGTGGTCCCGGTGACGATCCTGCACGGCACCGCCGACCCGGACGTCCCCCTCGCCCTCTCCCGCGAGTACGCCGACGTCATGCGCCGGGCCGGTGCGCGGGTGGAGCTCCGGGAGCGCCCCGGCGGCGGGCACTACGCACCGCTCACGCCGGGCACCGACGCCTTCCGCGAGCTGCTGGACGCGCTGCGGGGCCTCCCACCGGAGCCCTCCCCCGGGTGAGACGGGCGGTCCGGCGCCACCCGGGGGACTCGTCACACCGCCGTCCGGAGCCGGTACCGGGGTCCAGCCGAGTGCGCGCCAAAGAGGCAATGAGTTGATCTTGATATGGCTTTGCAGTGGTCAGCACAATGAAGCCGCAGTGAATGCGTATGCCTCGCCCCGGCGGCCGGAACGGACCGCCGCAGGTCGCGAGGATCACGGCAGGGGCTCCGTCGCAGTAAATCCGGTATTTACTGCGGCAGTTGCGAACGCGTCTCCGCGGTCGAGCATCCGCCCGAATGTGGTTCCACTGTGCGGACTTGAGGGGAGGGGACTGTGAGTGCCCGACGCGGACCAGGCCTGGCGCCAGGCTGTTTGCCTGGGTCATGCCCGCAGATCTTCCGTCACGGGCAGGCACTCGGCGAGCAGGTCGACGACGTCGCGCCAGGCTCGCTGTGCGTGCTGTGGGTGGTAGCCGACGCCGGGGACCGTGGGGTGGTCGACCGGCGGGTGGTGGAAGGCGTGCAAGGCGCCGCCGTAGACCGCGAGGCGCCAGTCGACGCCCGCGGCCTGCATCTCGGCGGTGAACGCGTTCCATTGCGCGGGCGGCATGATCGGGTCTTCCGACCCGACGCCGGCCCACACCGGGCAGCGAATGCGCGCTGCCTCGCCCGGTCGGCCCGTGGTAGTCGCGTTGACTGTCCCGATCGCGCGCAGGTTGACGCCGGCTCGCCCGAGTTCCAGCGCGATGGCGCCCCCGGTGCCGTAGCCGACGGCGGCGATCCGGTCGGGGTCGGTCCGCGGTTCGGTGCGCAGCACGTCGAGCGCCGCATGGCCGATGCCCCGCATCCGGCCGGGATCAGCGAGCAGCGGCAGGCAACGGGCCAGCATCTCCTCGGGGTCGCCCACATAGCGCCCGCCGTGAAGGTCGAAGGCCAGCGCTACGTATCCCAGCTCGGCGAGAGCATCGGCCCGGCGGCGCTCGACGTCGCTGAGCCCCATGCCCTCTGGTCCGAGCAGCACCGCGGGCCGGCGGTCGACACCGGCCGGGAGCGCGAGGTGCCCGATCATCGCCAAACCGTCCGCCGGGTACTCGACCGTGCGCGTCGTGATCGTCGTCATGAGACCGGACTGTAGTGATCGTCGAGCCCGGTCCGGCCGGTGTTCTGCCGCCGGCAGAACAGTGCGCGTGTCCCTCTGAAATACGGGGCCGAGCACTCATGGCTTCAAGATCATCGCGTTACCCCTTTGGCGCGTACCTCGGTCAAACCCCGTACTCGTCACACCCGCCGTCCGGCGCGAGCCGGGTGCCGCCGGGGCGGCCACGTGGTGCCTCCCCGGCGGCCCGCCCGGGTTGCCCTCCCGGCTCCTCGGGCGCGGGGACGCGGGGCCAACGCGCGCCGCGAAAGGGTGTGGTGCGAGCCCGGCGCCCCGGACCGCGTGAACCGGCCATGAGCAGGGATGACGCTCCGGACCGCGGGTCATCCTCAAGTCGTATGCCGGGAAGTCCGCATTCACGGTGACGACGCGGACGGCCCGCGTGCGTAGCGTTCACCGTATGAACGAGACGACGCCGACGCCGGCCTGGACCGAGTCACGGATAGCCCGGACGGTCTGGGGCAACCTGCGGGAGGACCTCCTCCAGGACATCTGGAAGTTCCGGCCCCTCCCCCCGGCCAGTGAGGCGCGGCTGCGGCGGCGCCCGCGGCTGACGTGGCTGGGCGGCCGCTGGCTGGCGCACGCGTTCACCGGGTTCATGGCGGTCTTCCTGCTGTTGCTGGACGTGGCCGCGGCCCCCTGGGGCCGGCCCGCATTCCTGGTGCTGATCCTCGGGCTGGCGCAGACCGTGCCGCTGGTGCTCGCTCTGTTCCGGCCGCTGGGGGCCTGGTGGGTGTCGCTCGGTGTCTTCCTCTTCATGACGGTGACGTCCAGCTGGCAGGGTCCGGGGGTCCTGGCGCTTCTGGGCGTGATGGTCGTGGTCGCGACGCGATCCCGGCCCCGGGTGGCCCTGGAGATGTGGGCCATCGGCGTGCTGTCCGTGAGCTTGGCCGCCCTCGTGTTCCACCCCGCGAACGCCTATGTGGTCTTCCCGGTGGCCATCTTCTCCGCCTGCGTTCTCGGCACGGTGGTCGCGATGCGCGGCTGGTGGCTGGCGCGGAACCGGGTCGAGGAGCAGGAGACGCTGGTCGCGGACGTGCGCGGCAAGCACACCGCGCTGGAGGAGCGGGCCCGGATCGCCCGCGAACTCCACGACGTGGTGGCCCACCACATGTCGGTGATCGCGATCCAGGCCGAGGCGGCCCCGTACCGCGTCGACGACGCCCCGGAGGAGCTGACCCGCAGCTTCGGCACCATCCGGGAGAGCGCCGTCGAAGCCCTGTCCGAACTGCGCCGGGTGCTGGGCGTGCTGCGGTTCGAGGAGGCCGGCTCCCTGGGCGTACCGGACGCGCCGCAGCCGGACCTGTCCCGCCTCGACGAACTCGTCCAGGGCGTACGGGAGGTGGGTCTGGACGTGGAGATCGCCCGCACGGGTGCGGAGCGGCCGCTGCCGCAGGGCGTGGAGCTGTCCGCGTACCGGATCGTCCAGGAGGCGCTGAGCAACGCGCTGCGGCACGCGCCGGGTTCCCGGGTGCGGGTCGAGGTGGCGTACGTCCTGACCGGCCTCGGGCTGCGCATCGTCAACACGGCGCCGACCGGACCGGTGTCCCCCTCGCCCGGGATGGGCCACGGGGTGACGGGGATGCGGGAGCGGGCCGTGATGCTGGGCGGCGAACTGACGGCCGAACCGACCGCCGAGGGCGGCTACGAGGTCGCCGCCTTCCTGCCCGCCGGGCCGGTCGAGGACGAGGAGCGCGAGGCGCCCGTCGGGCGGCGCGGCGCGAGCCCGGGGGAGGACCGGCCGGGGCAGGTGCGGGAGCGGGAGCCGGAGCCGCGGCGCCCGGACGGTCCGGTGGGCCTGACCAAGACCGACGTGGTGGGGCGGGCGCGGGGGCGGACGTCCACCGCGAGTGCGGACACCGCCGACCGCTCCGAGAGCGCCGGCCCCGGCGACCGGGCCGGGAGCCGGGAGAGCCGGGAGGACAGCTCGGAGCGCTCGGAGCGCTCGGAGCGCTCGGAGAGCCCGGAAAACCCGGACAGCGCCGACCGCGGAACCGGCCGTTCGGGGAGCGCTCGTGAACGACGCCGACGCCACCCCACCCCCGGCTCCGGCCCGGAGCACAGCACCCCGTTCCCGCCCGCGACTCCGTCGCCCCCATCCGCGTCCTGATCGCGGACGACCAGGCGATGGTCCGCGAGGGCTTCTCCGTGCTCCTCGGCGCCCAGCCCGGGATCGAGGTGGTCGGTGAGGCGGTGGACGGTGAGCAGGCGGCCGTGCGGGCGGCGCGGCTGCGGCCCGACGTGGTGCTGATGGACGTCCGGATGCCCGGCACCAACGGTCTGGAGGCCACTCGGCGGATCGCGGCCGAGCGCGAGGAGGGCGGTCACCCGCGCGTGCTCATCCTCACCACCTTCGACCTCGACGAGTACGTCTACGAGGCGCTGCGCGCCGGGGCCAGCGGCTTCCTTCTCAAGGACGCCTCGGCCCGCCAACTCGCCGACGCCGTACGGATCGTGGCGGCGGGCGAGGCGCTGCTGGCGCCGACCGTCACCAAGCGGCTGCTCGCCGAGTTCACCCGTCTCGGCGCCCCCCGCGCCCCGCGCATGGACCGCATCCGGGATCTCACCGAGCGCGAGACGGAGGTGCTGGCCCTCATCGCGCAGGGCCTCTCCAACGGGGAGATCGCGGTGCGGCTGACCGTCTCGGAGGCGACGGTGAAGACCCATGTGAGCCGTGTCCTCGTCAAACTCGGCCTGCGGGACCGCACCCAGGCCGCCGTTTTCGCGTACGAGATCGGCCTGGTCACCCCGGGCGGCAGCATGTGAGCCGGGGCGGGTCGCCATCACCGTCGCCGGTGTGAAAGGGAAAGGGCGCAGGCGGCACGGGCGGCGGCCACCGACACCTCGCCGCCCCGCTATGCACCGACTTCCGATGTTCTGTGCGCGGCAGCCGGGGAATCTGTCCACAGGCTGTGGACAGCGAATCCCGGCGAGAGCTCGGCCCTGTTCTCGCTGCGGAGCACGGCGCGAACACTCAAGGGCAAACCAGGATAAATCGTCACCGGGCGCCCGCGAGATCACCGCCCCGCGACGGTCCTCATACACCGGCAACGGCACCGGCCCCGGCAACGGCCCCGGCGCGGGAAGCCGCCGGGGCCGTCGTCTCAAGGAGCGGAGATATCGCCTACTTGGTCTCCAGGTCCCGCCGCCGGAAGCCCAGGAGCCCCAGCCACACCAGCCCCGCCGCGAGCGCGGTCAGGACCAGCAGCGGCGCCCACTCCAGGTCGGCGGCGGGGAGCTGCGGCACATGGCCGAACGGCGAGAGGTTGTTCAGCCAGTCGGCGAACTGGAGCATCTGCCCCAGGTAGCCGACGACGAACGAGTACACCGGGATCAGCCAGGCCAGCGTGCCGTACCGCGGCACCCAGCCGAAGAGCGCGACCGCGAAACCGATGGTGAACCAGAGGGCCGGCGCGTAGGCGATCGAGGCCCACGTCAGCTTCCCCACCAGGTCGTTGTCCCCGGTCGCCGCCGCCCCCGCGATCCCGAAGCCGAAACCGGCCACGGCCAGCAGCAGCACACCGCCGACGGCGGCCACGGTGACGTGGCTCAGCACCCAGCGGGTCCGCGACAGCCCCGTGGCGAGCAGGGGTTCCGCGCGGCCCCCGCTCTCCTCGGCGCGCGGCCGCAGGGCGGCCATCACCACGTAGATGGAGGCGACGATGGCCAGGATGAGCGCGATGATCGAGGCGAAGGACTCGGTGATCGTCGCCCCGCCCAGCGCCTCGATGGCCTCCTGGATCTCCTCCAGGTCCTTGAGCATGTCCTCGGCGTCCCCGAGGATCGATCCGTACATCACGCCCAGCGCGAAGACGCCGGCGCCGAAGCCGATCAGCATCCCGCGGTGCAGCCGGAGCGCGAAGCCCACGGGCCGGGTCAGCAGGTCGGAGGCCGCCGGGCGGCCGAGCCGGGTGGGCCGCAGCCCCGCGCCCACGTCCCGCCTGGTGCTCAGCGGGAACGCCACGGCGGCGACGAGCGCGGCGAAGGCGAGCGCCAGCAGGACCGGCCACCAGCGGTCGTCGACGTAGACGTAGGTGCGCTGGACCCAGCCGATCGGCGACAGCCACGCCAGCGCCTCGGTGCCGACGTCGCCGGTGGCGCGCAGGGCGTAGGCGAGACCGATCACGGCGAGTGCCATGCCGGAGGCGCCCCGCGCGTGCGCGGTGATCTGGACGGTGACGGCGGCCACCGCGGCGAAGACGATCCCGGCCGCGGCGTGCGCGAAGCCGTAGAGGAGCGAGCCGCCCCAGCCGATGGACTCGATGCCCATGACGGCCAGCCCGGCGGCGAGCAGCAGGGCCAGGGCGACGTTGGCGACGACTGCGACGCCCAGCGCGGCGGCCAGCTGGGCATGGCGGCCGACCACCGTGGAGCGGACCAGCTCGGCGCGTCCGGTCTCCTCCTCCGCCCGGGTGTGCCGGGAGACGATGAGCACGCTCATGATGCCGACCAGGACGGCCGTGAAGCCGAGCATCTGGTGGCCCATCATCGAGCCGAAGGTGTAGTCGGTGAGGTAGTGGCGCGGGCCCGAGGTGGCGAGGGCCGCGGGGCTGCCCATGGTCTCGGCGGTCGAGGCGCGCTCGGCCTCGGTGGTGTAGAGACTGCTCAGGCTGTTCGCCGTGAGCATGGTTCCGAGCGTCAGCGAGAGCAGCCACACGGGGATCCGGATCCGGTCCCGGCGCAGCCCGAAGCGGAGGAGGACGCCGGTGCCGGCCAGGGCGGCGGACCGCGCGGTGGCGGGCGGCGGCGGTGACGGGGTCCGCGGTGCGGCGGTGGCGGTGGCGCCGGTCATCGGACGCCTCCGTCGCCGGCGGTGCCGGTGCCGCTGGTGCT
The DNA here is from genome assembly GCF_020982505.1 of Streptomyces sp. MNU89. Taxonomy (NCBI): domain Bacteria; kingdom Bacillati; phylum Actinomycetota; class Actinomycetes; order Kitasatosporales; family Streptomycetaceae; genus Streptomyces; species Streptomyces sp. MNU89. The sequence goes on from NZ_JAJKLL010000001.1 coordinate 3,935,752, forward strand.
GCCGGTGCCGTTGAGGTCGCCGTTGGAGTGGCCGTTGGAGTGGCCGTTGGCGGCGAGCTCGTCGCCGTAGTGGCGCAGCATCAGCTCCTCGAGGGTCGGCGGGTGGCTGGTGAGGATGTGGATGCCGAACTCGCTCAGCTTGCGGATGGCGCCGTCGAGGTGGGTGCCGTCGACGGCGAAGCGGACCCGGGTGCCGTCGATCACCGGCGTGTGGATTCCGGGCAGTTCGGCGAGGCCGGTGACGGGCCGTTCGGTCTCGGCCTCCACGGTCGTCCGCGTGAGGTGGCGCATCTCGCTGAGCGTGCCGGACTGGACGGTCCGGCCCTTCCGGATGATGCTCACGCGGTCGCACAGCTTTTCGACCTGGGCCAGGATGTGGCTGGAGAGCAGCACGGTCTTGCCCGCGGCCTTCGCCTGGAAGATCACGTCCTGGAAGACCACTTCCATCAGCGGGTCGAGTCCGGCGGTGGGCTCGTCGAGCAGCAGCAGTTCGGCGTCCGAGGCGAGCGCGGCGACGATCGCGACCTTCTGCCGGTTGCCCTTGGAGTAGGCCCGGCCCTTCTTGGTCGGGTCGAGGTCGAAGCGCTCGATGAGTTCGTCCCGGCGCTTCTTGTCGAGGCCGCCGCGGAGCCGGGCGAGCAGGTCGATGGCCTCGCCGCCGGTGAGGTTGGGCCACAGTTCGACGTCCCCCGGGACGTAGGCGAGCCGGCGGTGCAGTTCGACGGCGTGGTGCCAGGGATCCTTCCCGAGCAGCTGCGCGGCGCCGCTGTCGGCGCGGAGCAGACCGAGGAGGACGCGGATCGCGGTGGACTTGCCGGCGCCGTTGGGGCCGAGGAAGCCGTGCACCTCGCCGGTCTCGACGGCCAGGTCGAGGCCGTCGAGCGCGTGGGTCCGGCCGAACGACTTGTGGAGGCCGGCTACGGAGATTGCCTTCGTCATGGTTCTGAACCTACGCGCACTTCACAAACTTGTGAAGTTAAGGAAGCATATAAACTCGGCCCTCACCGCCCAGGATGCTGATCAAGGGAGATGGAGCGGACGTGATCGACGAGCCGACCGGGTGGCCGCAGCAGCCGGAGACGCAGCCGGAGCCGGAGGCGAAGCCGGAGACCCGGGCGCAGGCTCAGCCGCAGCCGCAGCCGCAGCCGCTGCGGCGGACGGACCCGGATCCGGAAGGGCTCTCCCGCTTCGTGGAGCGCTTCGCCTCGGAACTCGTCGAGGCCGGGGTCCCGCGGATGCCGGCCCGGGTCTTCGCGGCGCTGATGGCCTCCGAGAAGGGCCAGCTCACCGCCGCCGAACTGGGGGAGCAGCTGCAGGTCAGCCCGGCCGCGATCTCCGGCGCGATCCGGTACCTCTCCCAGGTCAGCCTCATCAGCCGGGAACGCGAACCGGGTTCCCGGCGCGAGCGCTACCGGCTCCACGACGACCAGTGGTACCTCTCCTTCAGCCGCCGGAACGAAGTCCTCCTCCGCTGGGAGAACACCCTGCGCACGGGCGTCGAAGCGCTCGGCACCGACAGCGCGGCGGGGCGCCGGCTGGAGGAGACGCTGGACTTCTTCGCGTTCCTCCGCCGGGAGATGACCTCGATGCTGGACCGCTGGATCGAACACCGGGACCAGCGGCGCAGGGAGGGCGGAGCCGGCTGACGCGGTGTCGCCGGGCCGGGCGCTCCCGAGGGCGGGGTGCTCCCCGGGCGGAGTGCCCCGGATGAAGTGCCCCCGGCCCGGTGCTGCCGGACCCCCGGTGAACGCCAGGGCTGCTCAGGACCCACCCGAGGGCGGAGCCGGATGCGGAAGAGTCAGCCGCAGGGCCCCGGGGCGGACCGTCCAGGTACGGGTGCGGACCGGTCCGCCGACCACCGCGTCGGCCCGGTAGTGGAAGTCGGCCCCGGAGACGGTGATCGCCCGCGCGTGCGCCGTGACCGGGGCACCGCCGCGGCCGCCGTCCACCGGCTGGATGACGATGTGCGCGAGCCCGCCGCAAGCGGAATCCGGTCCGTGCGCCGTCGCCCCGGGCCGCCGCCCGCCGCCGCCCGGCGCCCGGCTCCCGCGTCCGGCCCGCCCAGCCCCCGTCCTCCGTACCGGCAGGCCCGCGACCGCCGGACCCGTTCCGCGGCGCGCCGCCCTGCCCGGCGCCGGAAGCGGAACCGGAAGGGGCGCCGTGGCCGGTCGGTCCGTGACCGTTCCGGCCGGAGCCCGCCGCGCGCCGCGCTCCTTCCCCGCCGATCCCGTCCCCGCCGGTCCCGTCCCACCGCGACCCGTCCCTCCCCGCGCCGCCGCCCCCACGGCTCCGTCGCTCCCGGCCGGAATCCGGAGGCGCCGCCGCACACCGTCACCGACACGTCCCGCACCGGCCGGTCGAGGTCCACGAGCACCACCCCGTCCGCCTCCACGCGCAGCCGGTGGTGGCCCGCCCCTCGCCGTCCCGGCCCCCGTCCCCGCACTGCCGTTCGTCCGGCGGTGGCCGCGCACCAGTCCCCGGCAGCCGCGCAGCGCCGGCTGCCACCAGGGCGTACGGCCCGGGAACCCGCCGTCCCTGCCCGGGATGCTCAGCCCGCCGATCACCACCCCGTCGCTGTCGTCGATCAGCAGATCGAGCCGCCGCTCCCTGCCCTCCAGCACCACCCGCGCCGCCGGCGCCGCGCCCAGCGGCACCCCCAGCTCGCGCGCCAGCGCGGTCGACCGGGCCGAGGCCCCCACGGGTACGAAGGCCAGCGCCGCGTCCGCCAGCTCCCGTTCCCGGTGCAGCAGCCCCACGATCCGGCGCAGCGCGAGATCGTCACCGACCACCACCGGATGCCGCCGCCCCCGGTGCGCCAGATGCCGGGCCATGTCCTCCGGCCCGTCCGGGAGGCAGACCTTGGCGGACGCCCCCGCGCACAGCACGTCCCGCACGATGCGGACCGATTCGGCGTCGTCGCGGCGGGCCACGGGGTCGATGACGATGAGCAGTGGGCGTTCGCCGGGTGCTGGAGCCGACACCTCGGTCCTTCCTCAGGTAATCTCTCGGTGCAAGAGCCCCTGTCGCTGTCTTGCGCCAGGGGCTTCGTCTATCCGGGGCACCGGTTCGACGGCTCTGCGGACGGCGCGCGCCGAGAACGCCGCGCGATCGCCGCCGTGCACGTTGGACATGCCCCGCCCGGAAGGGGTGTACGCCTGTGCCCGCACTTGTGCTGCTCGGTGCTCAGTGGGGTGACGAGGGCAAAGGGAAGGCCACCGACCTGCTCGGCGGCTCCGTGGACTATGTGGTGCGCTACCAGGGCGGCAACAACGCCGGCCACACCGTCGTCGTCGGCGACCAGAAGTACGCGCTGCATCTCCTCCCCTCCGGCATCCTCTCGCCTGGGTGCACCCCGGTCATCGGCAACGGCGTCGTCGTGGACCCGGCGGTCCTGCTCTCCGAGCTGAGCGGGCTCCAGGAGCGCGGCGTCGACACCTCGAAGCTGCTGCTCAGCGGTAACGCGCACCTGATCACGCCGTACCACACGACCGTCGACAAGGTGACCGAACGTTTCCTCGGGAAGCGCAAGATCGGCACCACCGGGCGCGGCATCGGCCCGACCTACGCCGACAAGATCAACCGGGTCGGCATCCGCGTGCAGGACCTCTTCGACGAGTCGATCCTGCGGCAGAAGGTCGAGGCGGCCCTCGACTTCAAGAACCAGATGCTGGTCAAGCTCTACAACCGGCGCGCCATCGCCGCCGACCAGGTGCTGGAGGAACTGCTCGGCTACGCGGACGAGCTGCGCGGCTTCGTCGCCGACACCACCCTCGTCCTCAACAACGCCATCGACGAGGGCAAGGTCGTCCTCTTCGAGGGCGGCCAGGGCACGCTGCTCGATGTGGACCACGGCACGTACCCCTTCGTCACCTCCTCCAACCCGACCGCGGGCGGCGCCTGCACCGGCGCCGGAGTCGGCCCCACGAAGATCAGCCGGGTCATCGGCATCCTCAAGGCGTACACCACCCGCGTCGGAGCCGGCCCGTTCCCGACCGAACTGTTCGACGAGGACGGCGAGGCGCTGCGTCGCATCGGCGGCGAGCGGGGCGTGACGACGGGCCGCGACCGCCGCTGCGGCTGGTTCGACGCGGTGATCGCCCGCTACGCCACCCGCGTCAACGGCCTCACCGACTTCTTCCTCACCAAGCTCGACGTCCTCACCGGCTGGGAGCGGATCCCGGTCTGCGTGGCGTACGAGATCGACGGCAAGCGCGTCGAGGAACTTCCGTACAACCAGACCGACTTCCACCACGCGAAGCCGGTCTACGAGATGCTGCCGGGCTGGTCCGAGGACATCAGCAAGGCCAAGACGTTCGAGGAACTCCCGAAGAACGCCCAGCGGTACGTCAAGGCCCTGGAGGAGATGTCCGGCGCCCCGATCTCCGCCATCGGCGTGGGCCCGGGCCGCACGGAGACGATCGAGATCAACTCGTTCCTCTGAGCCCCGGTGCGCCGTGCCCGGCGGGGTGTCCATTGCCCCGCCGGGCACGGCATTCCGGGCTTCCGGCTGGTCCGGTTCCCTGGTCCGGCTGATCGTGGCCTCCCCGTCACTCGGCACGGCGCCGTGGCAGCCGTCCTACGCTGGGGCGCCATGACGGAGGGGAAGCGCTGATGCCGGTCAGGAAGCCAGCGACCGAGCGGCAGCGGCGGCTCGGGGCGGAGCTGCGCAAGATGCGTGAGCGGGTGGGGCTGACGATCAACGAGGCCGCCGTCATGCACCGCACGGACCGGACGACCGTGAGCAACGTCGAGTCCGGCCGCTTCGGGGTGAGTGCCGATCGGGTACGGGTCTGGGCCGCCAACTACTCGTGCCACGAAGCCGCATACATCGACGCGCTCGCCGACATGGCCAGGGAGCGCCGTGCCGGAGCCATCAAGTGGTGGGACGAGTATCGGGACGTCCTCGTCTCGACACTGCTCGACCTCGCGGAGTTGGAGGACTGTGCCGTGGCTCTCCGGGCGGCGCAGATCACGCACATGCCCGGGCTGCTCCAGCACGAGGAGTACGTGCGGGCCGTCTTCGGCGAGGCGGTCCCGCCCATGGCACCGGACGACTTCGAGCGCAAGCTCGCCTTCCGGCTCAGACGTTCCGGTTTGCTCGGCAAACCGCAGCCGCCCGAGTGCAAGTTCATCATTCACGAAGCGGCTCTGCGGATGGAGTTCGGTGGCCGCAAGACGGTCAGGACGCAGTTGCGGCACTTGCTGGAGGAATCCGAGCGGGAGAACGTAACAGTCCGCGTTCTGCCGTTCGCCGCCGGCGGGTTCCCCACTGCGGCGAGTTCGACTCTGTACGCGCACGGGCCGGTCTCGCAGCTCGACACGGTGCAGACCGATACTCCGGTCGGGTCGTCGTTCCTGGACGCGGAGACCCATCTGGCGAACTACCGTTCGGTGTTGGACCGTATGGAAGAGCGCGCCCTCAGCCCGAGCCGGTCGCGAGACTTCATCCGCGACGCGGCGCAGGAACTATGAAAGCGTGGCAAGAGTGGACATACGGTGGCAGAAGTCTTCGTTCTCGGAGCAGCCGGAAGGTAACTGCCTGGAGCTTGCGGCAGGCGAAGCTGTGGTCCTGATGCGAGAGAGCGATGCCCCGGAGGGGGTCATCGCGACCACACCCGAGCGTCTTCGTACGTTGGTCGCGGGAGTCAAAGCCGGAGAGTTCGACGCACTTCTCTGACTCGCGTTATCGATTTCCGGACCTGCGTTCGCCCTGGCGGGCGTTCTTTACCCCTTTGGTGGGGCAGGGCATATGCCATATCGAGTTCATGATTACAACACGTTGTAAGTAGCTGCTGTTTGTCGCTAGCGTTTTCACGGCTTCGCGGAACGTGAGATCACGTTGCGCGCAGACACAAAGTGCCCCGGCGGCGTTGCAGCGCCCCGGGGCGTGGCCAACGCTTACCAGGAGCGTCAGCATGAACCACCGTATCCGGCGTGCCCTCCGGCGCGCACTAGCCCGGCTCCGCGCGCCGCTCGCCCCCACCATGAGGTGGCGGCGCGCCACCGGGGCCATGCCCGTTCCCTCTGCCGTACCGGCCGTGGCCCCGGCACCTGCCCGAGAAGCACGTACCGCCACCGGTCTGCGGATCCTCGTCCGGGCCGGTGACCCGCCGTACCGGCTGGGGCGCCTCCGGCCGCACCCCTGGCCGGAGCCCCAGCCGTACTACCGGCCCGTGGAACGGCCGGTTCGGGACGGCGGTGGGCGGCGGGCCGACGCGTCCGCGGGGTTCCGTCCCTCCGCCCACGAGCGGCGCCAGGAACGGCGCCGGGCCGCGCTCGCGTTGGCGATGGACGGGGTCACGCCTGCCCCGAGACCGTTCAGGCTTATGACCTCGGGGCGGCGCTCCTCGCGCAGGGCGCCGACGGCCCGGTCGGCGGGACGGCTCCCGTCGCGGGGGTGGCTGCCTGATGAGCACCCGGACCCCCGGCAGCTCCGGCCCCGCGCAAGGGCTCTGCGTCAGCCGCGTTCCCGGTAAGCCGGTGACGTGGGAGCCGGACGGACGGCTCGCCGTCCATCTGTGGCTGCGGCAGGACGGCCGGTTCGACACCGACCTCGCTCTGCGGCCCTCCGTCGCCGAGGCGGAGGTGCTGCACGCGCAGCTCTGCTACGCCCTCGCCGACGAGCCCGTGACCACCCCGCCCGGCGGCACGCCGTACTGCCGGAGCCACCAACGGGAGGACGCGGCGGCGCGCCGTTCGTAGGCCGCCCTCGAACCGGTCCGGGCAGGCGTCCCCCGTCCCTGCCCGGACCGCTCCGTTCCCGGCCATGGCCGGAAGGGGAGCCCCGGCCCGGTGCGGCGGGCACGGCTCACCCGGGCTCCGGGAGGTCGAAGCCGGGGATGCGTGCCAGGACGTCCAGGTAGTGGGGGTTGTACATGATGCCCAGGACGTTGCCGAAGGGGTCGGTCACCGATGCCGTCACGAAGCCCTCCCCGCGAGGGGTGACGGGCTGGTACTCCGCAGCGCCCATCGACAGCAGGCGCTCCACGGCGGCCGGCACGTCGTCGACGTGCCAGTGGACGACGGCGCCGCCCGGGCCTTCGGCCGCTGCGGCGGGAGGGGCGTAGCGGCGGTCGATCAGGCCGAGTTCGGCCTGGAAGTCGCCGAGGCGGAACTCGGCGTAGGCCGGCTTGCCGTCCGGGCCTGAGCGTTCGAAGTACGGCCTGATGCCGAGCAGATCGCTGTACCAGCTCTTCGCCGCTTCGACGTCGTCCGCCCAGAAGCTGACGGTGGCGAGACCTCGCAGCATGACCGTCGATCCTTCCGTCACCGCGAGATCCTTCCGCTCGCGCCCGTGCCGTCACGCTATGGGCCCTTGCGGACAGGATGGGTCCTCAACGCGCGCGGCCGGCGCCGTAGTGCCCGGTTCGGGGCATGGGTCTGGGCACGGGCCGTGGCGCGGGCAGAGCGCTCCTACAGTCGAGGGAACGTCCTCTGTGCCTCGGGAGAATCCGTATGGCTGATGATCAGCGCGTTGCCTTCCGCGTCCACTACACGCCCGATGGCGGCGGCTACAGCGCCCTGGAGCCGGTGACCGGTGCCCGTGGGTGGGGCAAGGATCTCGCGGAGGCCAAGGCGGCGATTGCGGAAGCCCTTGAGCTCCACTTCTCCGAGGCGTGCCGGGAGGACGCCGAAGACGTGCTCGCCCGCCGGGCCGATGCCTGGTCCGGCGACGTCGACGTCATGGTGGGACCAGCCGTTTGAGTGCCCCCGGATTCGGCCGGGTCAGTCGATCCTCGTGTAGACGAGGGGCTTCTCGGTGCCCTCGGAGAAGACGCGGCGGAGGCTGCCGCCGGACTCCATCTCCAGGGTGGTGACCGGGCCGGGTTGGCAGGCCGTGTCCGGCTGGGCGATCTCCACGGTGGACGCCTCCAGTTCGACCGGAGGGCCGCCGGTCCGCAGCCGGGCGCTGAACTCGCAGTGGTAGCCGGGGCCGTCGGCGTCCAGCCGGAAGACCGTGTCGCCGGGGCTTCCCTGGACCAGGGTGAAGCGGCGGACATCCTGCTCCGCCGTGCCGAAGGCCGCCTCCCAGGTTCCCAGGTACTCCTGCGGGACGGCGCCGGGTGAGGGCTGCGGCGAGGGAGAGGCGTCGTCGGTGTCCGGGTTCGGGCTGTTCGGGGTGTCCGGGGTGCCCTGGGAACCGGAGGCGCCGTTCCGGCTCCGGTCGGCTGCGGAACCCGCGTCCTTGAGCAGGGTGTAGACGGTCGTGCCGCCGATGACGGCCACCGCCAGGGCCACGACGGTGACCAGGGCGCTTATGCGCCAGTGGCGGGTGGGCCGGGCGGAGCCGTCGTGATGGAGTCCGTGGTCCGGACGGTACGGGGGGAGGTAGCCCGGCGTGGTGTTGTACTGCTGCGTGCCGTATCCGTAGCCGGAACCCGGGGGCGGCGGGCCGTAGTACGGCGTGGAGGCGGGCGGTGCGGACCCCGGGGCGGGGAGGAGGAGGCGGGGCCGGGACGTCCGAGGTCGCCGTGGGCGCGGTGTGCGGGGTGTGGTGGCGGTGGTTCTCCCGTCCGCCCTGGCCGCCGCAGCCGCTGGGGCCGTCCTCGTGTCCGGTCGGGCCCTCGTGCCCGCTCGCGCCGTTGCGGTCGTTGTGGCCGTTCCGGCTGTCGCCGTGGCCCGCGCCCGGGGCGCCGTGGGCTCCCCCGTGCGCCGGTCCGCCGCCTGATCCGTTCTCCCGGCCGGGCCCGTACGGTCCGGCGCCGTACGGGTCTTCGCCCGATCCGTTCACCGGTGTGTGCTCCGGCGCCGGCTCGTACGGCTGTTCCGGTGCCGGGTCCGTTCCGCGCGCCAGGCCGTGCCCGTACGCGTGTCCGGTTCCGGCCGCGGGGCGGTCCGCCGCCGAAGCGGCCACCGGCTCCGTCGCGGCCGGGCCGCCGTCGGCCGATGCCGGGTTCTCGGCCTCCAGCAGCTGTACGGCGTGCCGTCCGAGCTGGGCCACCACCCGGCCCGGGAGCCACGGTTCCAGCGCCCGGCCGTCGCCCAGCGTCGCGTCCGCGCCCGAACGCTCCCGCAACTCGGCGGGCGAGGGCCGCCCGGCCGGGTCCTTGCCCAGGCAGTCCGCCACCAACTCCCGCAGGCCGCCCGGCAGTCCGGTGAGGTCCGGCTCCTCCTGCGCGATCCGGTACAGCACCGCCGGCACCCCGCTCTCCGTACCGCCGAACGGCGGCCGTCCCGTCGCCGCGTGCATCAGCACCGAGCCGAGGCAGAAGACGTCGCAGGCCGGCGTGATGCGTTCGCCGCGCACCTGTTCGGGCGCCATGAAGCCGGGGGAGCCGACCATCGCGCCGGTGCGGGTCAGCCCGCCGTCCGTGACGGTCTCCAGGGCGCGGGCGATGCCGAAGTCGATGACGCGCGGCCCGTCGATGGTGACCAGGACGTTCGAGGGCTTGAGGTCCCGGTGCACCAGCCCCGCCGCGTGGATGTCCTCCAGAGCGGCGGCCAGCGACGCCGCCAGGATGCGCACCGACCGCTCCGGCAGCGGCCCGTGCTCGCCGATCAGCCGCTGGAGCGACGGCCCGGCGATGTAGCCGGTCGCCAGCCACGGCAGCGCCGCCTCGGTGTCCGCGTCCAGCACGGGCGCCGTCCACCGGCCGCCCACCCGGCGCGCCGCCCGCACCTCCTGGCGGAAGCGGTCCCGGAACTCGCCCTGCGCCGCCAGCTCCTGCCGTACCAACTTGACCGCGACGGTGCGGCCCCGGTCGGAACGGGCGAGGTAGACCAGGCCCATGCCCCCCGCGCCCAGCCGGCCCAGCAGCCGGTACGCGCCGATCCGCTGCGGGTCGTCATCCCTCAGCTCATCCATAAGCCCCGTGCCCTTCCCCCTGGTGCTCTCCCCAACAGGGGGAGAATAGGGCGGGACGTCCGGTGGCGGGACGACAGCGCGCTCAGCGACCCCCGATTGTGTCCATCGCGTCCACGAGCCGTTCCAGAACCCGTACCGTTTCCTCCAGTTCCCCGGGCCCCATGGACCCCGCCAGCCGCCGCGCGAACTCCGCGTGCGCCGGGTCGATGCGGCGGACGGCCGCCCGGCCCTCCTCGGTGGGGCGCAGCAGCTTGGCCCGCCGGTGCGCCGGGTTCGGTATGTACTCGGCGAGGCCCCGGCCGGCCAGCAGGTCGGCGACGCGCTGCACGCTCTGCCGGGTGACGCCCATGGCGCGGGCGATCCCGGCGACCGGCAGCGGCTCGCGGAGCACCGCGCCGAGCACCTGCCACCAGGCGGCGGTGAGCCCGGCCGGGCGGGCCATGGCCTCGGCCGCCGCCAGGAACTGCCCGTTGAGGCGGAAGGCGGCCAGGGCGGTACGGGACAGCAGTTCGGGCTCGGACGGTACCCCCGGCTCCGCCGGTCCCTGCGGCTCCGCCGGCGCCGTCGGCGCCCCGGCGGCGTCCGGGCTTTCCGGGGCCTCCGGGCTCCCCGTGCCCTCCCGCCGGCTCCTCGGCTCGTTCACGCGGCGCCGTCTCCCGGAGCGGACACCCGTCCGGACTCCGCGCCCGGGTACGGCGTCTCCGCCGTGCCGTTCACGATGCCGCCCGTGGTGTCGTCGCCGGTGCGGTCCGCGGCCGCGCTCTCCGCCGCGCTCATCAGCACGGGGAAGGCGGTCGGGTCCGAGGCGGCGTAGAGCCGGAACCAGGCGTCCAGGACATGCGGCTCCATGAGGTCCAGCTCGGTGGCGATCTCGCGGGCGAAGGCCACGGGTTCGGTCGGCCCGGCGGTGATCAGGCCGCGGTCGCGGACGGCGTCCGCGTCGCGGTACCGGTCGTGCCCGCCGTAGCCGGGCTGGTGGGCCAGGTACTCGGCGACGGCGCTGGTGTGGTCCCGGTCGTCGAGCAGGCCCGTGCGGGCGAGTCCGGCCGTGCCGCCGCAGATCGCGGCCACCGGGACACCGGCGTCGAGGAAGGCGCGGGCCGCGCCGGCGAACGGGGCCAGCTCCTCGCCCGCGTCCCAGAGGCGTGCCCCCGGGATGATCAGCAGCGAGCTGTCACCGGGGCGCAGCTCCTCCAGCGCCATGTCGGGCACGATCCGCACGCCGCCGATGGTGGTGACGGGGCGGCCGGCCCCGCCGAGCGAGACGGTCCGGACCCCGACGGGGCGGCGGGGCGCGCGGTGGTAGGCGGACTCGCGGAGGACGGCGGTGGCGTAGCCGAACTCCCAGTCGGCGAGGGTGTCGTAGACGGCGAGGTGCACGGTGGTGCTGCTCATGGCTTCTCCTGTGTCCGGACCCGGTGGACCGGGGCGGCGGTGGCGGGCCGGTGGGCGCGTGGGCCGCGCGGCACTCGGTCGCCTTGGACAGCACACTGTCAATTCGTCAGCACGCTGTCAATCGAGGGAGGGTGTACGGGTGCCCCGCTGCCCGGACGGGACGCCTCCCGGACGGAACGCCGCCCGGCAGGCTCGGGGCCGGAGGGAGGAAGGGGGCGCGGAGCTCGGCGCGCCGGTGCACGCCGGAGGGATCGCGGATTTCCGTCCCCGCCCGGTGAACACGGGCCGCCCCGCCCCGTATTCATGGGTGCAACCGCCGCGGAGGCCGAGGAAGGGCGGGCGGCTCTCGACGAGGAGCCGCCGGTCGCCTCCGCGCATACGGTGCGAACGGGGCCCGTCGTGTCCGCACGGCCGGGCCCCGTTCGTCCGGCCGGGCCGTCCCACGTGCGGGGACGGTGTGAATCCGCCGGAGACGGGTGCCCCGCCGTCGCCTAAGGTGACCCGGAGGCCGCGCGACCAGCGCCCCCCCCGTGTCACGGCGAAGGAGACCGACCCCATGCCCGGCAGCGGCAGCCACCCCCGCGGCTCGGCAGTCACCCGCAACACACTGCGGCAGCAGATCGCCGAGGCGCTCCGCGACGAAGTGCTGGCCGGCCGTCTGCCCGCGGGGCAGCACGTCGCCGTCAAGGAGATCGCCGAGCAGTACGGCGTCTCCGCCACCCCCGTGCGCGAAGCGCTGGTCGATCTCTCCGCGCAGGGCCTGGTCGATCTGGAGCACCACCGCGGTTTCCAGGTGCACCGGTTCACCCCGCAGGACTTCCGCGACATGGTGGAGGCGCGCACCCTGATCGTCGACGGCATCTTCCGGCACGCGGTGCAGCGCATCCTGGACGCCCTCACCCCGGCCGCCCTCCGCTCCCTGCGGCGCCGGGCCGACGAGGCCGTGCGCGCCTCCCGCGCGGGCGACCTGGACGTGCTCATCGGGCACGATCTGCGTTTCTGGCGGGAGCTCGGCCAGCTCGTCGGCAATCCGTACATCCGCGACATGCTCGACCGGGTGCGGGTGCAGAGCTGGGTCTTCGCGGTGCCGTACCTGCGGCGCGAGGCGGATCTCGCGGGGCGGCTGTGGAGCGGGCACGGGGAACTGGCGGACGCCGTCGCCGCCCGCGACGAGCAGGCCGCCCGGCTCATCATCACGGGCTACAACGACCACTCCCTGGAGCTGCTCGACCGCTTCACGGCCCGCTACGGACCGTCGTGACGACCGCCCGCGCCGGTGCTCCGGCGCACCGCGCCACCGACGGATCCGGCACCGCACGGGCCTCCGGCACCCACGTCCCGGTCCTTCCCACCGGGCGGTACGACACGACGGGAGAAGGACAGTGAGCGAGACGTACGCGACCCGGGACGGGGAGGCCGGGGAGGGCGCGGCGGAGAGCGCACCGGGAAGCACCCCGGCGGACGTGCCCGGGGACGTCCCGTCCGGCCCGTCGCCCGAACCCCTGTCCGAGGCGCGGCCGGACACCCTGTCCGAGAAGCCATCCGAAGAGCCGTCCGAAACCCCGGCCGGAACTTCACCCGAAAGCCCGTCCGAGGACACCACCGGCGCCACCGCCACCACCGGCACCCCGGACGGCGCCGGCGAGCGCGTCAGCGCCCGGCGCCGCCGGCTGCCGCGTCCCGCCGCGCTCGCCGTGCCGGCCGGCTACCTCCTGGCGTCCCTGCTGCTGTACGCCGGGCTCTGGGCCGATCTCGACCGGAGCTATCTCGTCGACAGCGGGCGGGACCAGAACCAGTGGGAGTGGTTCTTCGCGGTCACCGCCCACCACGTCCTCAGCGGCGACAGCCCGCTCTTCACCACGCTGCAGAACTATCCGCTCGGCGCGAACCTGATGGCGAACACCGCCATGTTCGGGGTCTCCATCCCGCTCGCCCCGCTGACGGCCGTCCTGGGGCCCACGGTCACCTGGGGCGCCGTGCTCACCGGTGGCCTCGCCGCCACCGCCACCGCCTGGTACTGGCTGATCCGGCGCCATCTGACGGGCAACCGCACGGCGGCGGTCGTCGGCGGCGCCGTCGCGGCCTTCGCGCCGCCGATGATCGCCCATGCGAACGCCCACGCGAATCTGGTCGTGCTGTTCGTCCTGCCGCTGGTCATCGACCGGATGCTCAAGCTGTGCGCGGGCCGCCGCGTCCTCCACGACGGGGTCGTCCTCGGTCTGCTGATGACCTGGCAGATCTTCCTGGGCGAGGAGGCGCTGCTGCTCGCCGTCACCGGCATGGTCGTCTTCGCCGTCGGCTACGCCAGCGCGCGGCCGAGCGCCGCCCGTGCCGTCGCCGGCCCGCTGGCGCGCGGTCTGCTGACCGGCGCCGGCGTCTGCCTGGCCCTGGTGGCGTTCCCGCTGTACTGGCAGTTCTACGGCGAGCAGAGCTACGCGGCCATCAACCACGGCCCGACCGGCAACCCGCTGCTCGCGCTCGTCGAGTTCTCCGAACGCTCCCTCGCGGGCGACCCCGCGACCGCCGACCGGCTCTCCCTCAACCCGACCGAGCAGAACGCCTTCTACGGCTGGCCGCTGGCCGTGCTGTTCCTCGTCGTGACGGTGACGCTGTGGCGGCGCCCCGTGGTCAAGGCCCTGGCCGCCACCGTGCTCGTCGCGGCGGCCCTCTCCCTCGGCTCGGACATCTCCCTCGCTGGCACCGAGGGCGCGGCCACCGTCCCCGGCCCCTGGCGGCTCCTCGACGGACTGCCGCTCTTCGAATCGGTGATCGAGTCCCGGTACGCGATGGTGTGCGCCCCGCCCCTCGGGATGCTGCTGGCGCTCGGCTGGACCGCCGTCTCGGACGCCGCCGCGGCCGCCCGTTCGTCGTCGTCCGCGCCCGACGACCGGGCCCGCCGCGACCGGGCCGTCCTCATCCGGGTCGCGGGCGCCCTGGCGCTCTGCGCCGTGCTGCTGCCCGTCGCACCCACGCCGCTGGAGACCACCGAACGGCCGACCGTGCCGACGGTGGTGGCGAGCGGCGCCTGGCGGTCGTATGTGAAGCCCGGCGAGTCGCTGGTGCCCGTACCGCTGCCCTCGCCCGGTGAGGCGAGCGCGCTGCGCTGGCAGATCGAGGCGGACTTCGCCTTCCCGCTGCCCGCCGGCTACTTCATGGGTCCGGCCGGCCCGCGGATCCCGGGGCAGGGCAGCCCGCCCGGCTACTACGGAGCCGTACCGCGCCCGACCGGCGAGATGCTCTGGGACGTGCGCTGGAGCGGCCGGGTGCCCGCCATCGGACCCGAGGAGCGCCGGGCCGCCCGCGAGGACCTCGCCTTCTGGCGGGCGGGCGCCCTGGTGCTCCAGCGTCAGCCGAACGACACGGCCCTGCGCGCCACGCTCGACCGGCTGCTCGACGAGCCGGGACGGCCGGTCGGCGACGCCTGGGTCTGGGACGTCCCGTAAACGGGCAGAACGGGCAACGGGGGGCCCGGAGGCGACGCTTCCGGCCGTTCCGCCCCGCTCCACCCCGTGCCGCCGCCCGCGCGGCGGCCCCGCCCATTACGCTGATCCGACCATCGTGCCGACCCGGACAGAGAGCGAGTGCTCGTGGCGTGTGATCTGTGGCTCGTCCCGCTCGTCGATGTGCTGTGCCAGAGCCCCGACAACCCCTTCGCCGAAGAGATCGCGGTCTACGACAAGGCCCTGCGCGAGGCGGGGCTGCCCCCCGTTCCCGTGTTCGGCTACATGCCCGGCCTGAGCGGGGACGTCGCCCCCGTCGCCGGCTTCGACTACGACGCGCTGCACTTCCTGCGCCGCGCCTATCTGCTCCAGGTCTGCGGACTGCCGGTCACCCCGGTGGACGAACTCGGCGGCGACTACGAACAGTTGCTGGAGATGTTCGAGACCACCGCGCAGCAGTCGCACCTGGTCTGGCACTACGACCACGCCGGCGCCTATGTCCCGGTCGACTTCACCCAGCCGCTGTCGAACGAGGAACTCCTCGGCGGCGGAGGTCCGCTGGGCTCCGCCCACGGCCTGCTCCGCGAACTGGAGGCGGTCGCCCCGGCGATCGGTATCGACCCGGTCAACCCGCCGATGGCGCCCGCGCCGCCGGGCCGCCCCACCAGCCTGGAGGAGCCCGCGGTCACCGTCCCGTACGAGGACAGCAGCCCGTATGCCCGCGAACGGCATGTGTGGCTGGGCCTGAACGCGGCGGCGACCCGGAGCCTCAGCCAGGGGTCGATGATCGTCTTCAGCTGACCGGACACCCGGGCCCCGCGCCCGCCCGGCCCGTACCGCAGCCCGGCGGTACGGGCCGCGGTCGTCCCGCGCGGCGGGGACGCGCCACCGCCCCGGGCCGCCGCCCCCGGCCCCGCCCGCTAGCGCGGCGGCTCGGGCGGTCGCTGCCGGGGCATGTTGGGCCGGGTGCCCGGCGGCAGCTGGAAGCGGGTGACCGTACGGCCCTCCTGCCGGCCCCAGGGCACCAGCGACTGGGTGAGCAGCGGCGCCGAACCGGACCGGAACTCCACCATCCAGTCCGCCGTCTCGAACCGCACGAGCTCCGACACGTCCTCCGAGAAGCGCCGCAGCACCGACAGGCAGCGCTCGGCGGCCTCGCTCGCCGTGCCCTCGGTCGGGCCGAGCACCTCGCGGACGCTCTCCGAGGCCCAGTCGAACTGCAGCGCCTCCAGCCGGCGCTGCACGGCCTGCGCCGTGGCGACGTTCCGCATCCAGCCGGACGTCAGTCCGAAGTAGCGGTCGCAGACCACGCAGGCGGCGGCGCCGACCAGCGCGGCACAGCCCCAGGCCGCGCCGTGGCCGACCGCGCCGGTCAGCTCCAGCAGCGGCAGCGAGAAGCCGGCCGTGGCCAGCAGGGCGCTGCCGGTCCGCAGCAGTCTGGCGCCGCGGCGCTTCCAGCCGCGGTCGGCGAGATACCACTCGGAGGTGCGCAGCGCACGCTCCTCCACCCAGCGGTACAGCTCGTCGAGCCGTTCCGCGGGCTCTCCCCAGTCACCGAGCGGAAGAGGACGGCCGAGCAGATCGCCCTGCCGCCCACCGTCCTTCGGGGGAGGCCCCTCGGGCTGCATTTCCGGCTGGCTCACCCGTGTGCTCCCTCTGTGGTCGCTCTGTGGTCGGCGGTGCTGCCCGCAAGGATGCCGTCGTTCCGCGTCCGATGGGACACGGGGGACGGGCGGGAACCGCGTGACGGCTGCTGCGCGCCACCCTTCATACCGCCGAATGGTGGGGCTCACCTGCGATACGGCTCGATTTACCCACAGATGAGGCCTGTGATCAGGTATAGAGCCCGATTCGATCACCCGAAAGGGTGGTGGCCGCCGGAAGACGGGATACGCCCCGCGCGCCACCGCGATGCTGGCCGTGGGTGCGGTGCGTGTGCCGCGTGGGGCCCGAGGGGCTCCGGATTCCCCCAACTCACCTGTGGAGCACGGCTCGTGGCCGTCCCGGGGGCCACCCGGCGGGCCGGGACGGGCGCGCGTACCGCCGCGGACCCGGACGGCCCGGGCGAGCGTCCGTGAGACGGCCCGGCGGGCCCGCACCGCCGGCGGCTACCCTGAGCCGCGTGAAGGTCCTCGTCATCGGCGGCGGCGCCCGCGAACACGCCCTGTGCCGCTCTCTCTCCCTCGATCCCGACGTCACCGCGCTCCACTGCGCCCCCGGCAACGCCGGTATCGCGGAGCTCGCCGAGCTGCACGCGGTCGACGCCCTCGACGGCGCGGCCGTGGCGGATCTCGCCGCGGACCTCGGTGCCGGCCTGGTCGTCGTCGGCCCCGAGGCGCCCCTGGTCGCCGGGGTCGCCGACGCCGTGCGCGCCCGGGGCATCCCCGTCTTCGGCCCGTCCGCGGAGGCGGCGCGGCTGGAGGGCTCCAAGGCGTTCGCCAAGGACGTCATGGCCGCCGCCGGCGTGCCCACCGCCCGCAGCCACGTCTGCACCACCCCGGAGGAGATCGACGACGCGCTGGACGCCTTCGGCGCCCCCTACGTCGTCAAGGACGACGGCCTCGCCGCCGGCAAGGGCGTCGTCGTCACCCACGACCTGGAGACCGCCCGCGCGCACGCGCTGAGCTGCGACCGGGTGGTCATCGAGGAATTCCTGGACGGCCCCGAGGTCTCCCTCTTCGCGGTCACCGACGGCCGGACGGTCGTCCCCCTCCAGCCCGCCCAGGACTTCAAGCGGGCCCTGGACGGCGACGAGGGCCCCAACACCGGCGGCATGGGCGCCTATTCGCCGCTGCCGTGGGCCGACCCCAAGCTGGTCGACGAGGTGCTCGACACCGTGCTCCAGCCCACCGTGGACGAACTCCGCCGCCGCGGCACACCGTTCTCCGGACTGCTCTACGCCGGGCTGGCGATCACCTCGCGCGGCGTGCGCGTCATCGAGTTCAACGCCCGCTTCGGCGACCCGGAGACGCAGGTCGTCCTGGCCCGGCTGCGCACCCCGCTCGCCGGGCTGCTGCTGGCGGCCGCCACCGGCGACCTCGCCGACTTCCCGCCCCTCGCCTGGGGCGGCGGCGCGGCCGTCACGGTCGTCGTCGCCTCCCACAACTACCCCGGCACGCCCCGCACCGGCGACCCGATCACGGGCCTGGACGCGGTGGCCGCCGAGGACGAGCACGCGTACGTGCTCCACGCGGGCACCCGGCGCGACGCGTCCGGGCAGGTGCTCAGCGCGGGCGGGCGCGTCCTGTCCGTGACGGCCACGGGGCCGGACCTGGCCGCGGCGCGCGACCGGGCGTACCGCGCGGTGTCCCGGATCCAGCTCGACGGCTCGCACCACCGTACGGACATCGCGGCCGGGGCGGCGGCGGAGGCCGCGGAGGCCGCGGAGAGCTGACGCACCTGTCCAGCCGCCGGAGCCACGGGCCCCGGGCCCCTTCGCCGCGCCCCCCCGCGCGCGGCCGGAGGAGCCCGGGGCCCTCGCGGTGTCGCGCAAGTGTCCCGGAAACCAAACCCGGGGGAATGAGCTCTGACCAAAGCCATTCCATCGAGTGACCGCCTGGAGGTCCTGCTGACGTACACCCGCCCGGCCGCTTAGGGTGCCCGCTGACGGCCCCGTACCGGTTCCCGACCGGACGGTAGCCCGTTGCGGCAACCGGACCACCGGCGTTGCGGTGGCCGTGCCCGGTGCCACAGTGGGGGTGGGGAACAGTCGGCAGACCAGCAGGGAGTGAGTTTCGTTGGCGTCCGAACCGGCCGGTGCGGAGCCCGGAATGCGGGTGGCGCGCACCCGGGCCCTGGCGGTCCTCCACGTCCGCGGTACGGCGGTGGCCGCCGTGCTGCTCCCGGCCGCCGTCGCGATCGTGCTGTTCGCCGCCGCGGCCTCCGGCCTGGCCACCGGCGCGGGCTGGGACACGGCCCGCTGGGCGGTCACCGCGCTGGCGCTGGCCGTGCTGCTCCCGGCGGTGGTCACCGCGGCCGTCGTGGCGCGGGCCCGGCCGGCGGTCAGCCCGACCGTGGCGATCCGGGAGGAGACCGCCCCCGATCTCTACCGGCTCGTCCGTGAACTCGCCGACCGGCTCGGCGTCCCCGCGCCGTCGGCCATAGCGACCACCCCCGACTGCGACAGCTGGCTGGAGGACCGGGCGCATCTCACGCGCCGGGCGCCCCTCCGCGGCCTCCGCGCCCTCCTCGGCCGGCCCGGCCTCCGCGGTCTCCGCCGGAGCGGGAAGCCGGGGAGCCCGGCGGTCCCGCCGGGGGACCGGCGCTTCCGCCGCCCCGCTCCCGAGCCGCCGGAGCTGGTCATCGGCTCGCCGTTCCTGTGGTGGATGCGGGTGGCCGAACTGCGGGCGCTGCTCGCGCCGGTGGTCGCCGGGACGGGCCCCTCGGCGCAGCCGGACATAGCGGCCGCCCGGCGCTTCGTCCGCGGTCTGGACGCGGCCGTGGCCGTCGCCGCCCGCCATCGTGTGCTCGCCGTCACCGGCTGGGCGGCGCGGACCCTGCTGCGCGCCTGCCGCGCCCACGCGGCGGAGATGGAGCGCGGGGTCGCCGCCGCCGCGTCGGCCCGCGCCCAGGCGGTCGACTACGGCCTGCGGATCGTCGCCCAGGAGCAGGTCGGCCTCGCCTACGCGGGCTGGGACCGGCTGCTGACCCGGGTGGCGCTCCCGGCCTGGCGGATGGGCCGCTGGCCGTCCCGGCTCGACGCCGGGGTGGTCTCCGCGCTGACCGAGCTGTCCCGGCGCGACCGGCTCGCCGAGGGCTTCGCCTCCCGGCTGGGCGAGCGCCCGGCCTGCGATCTGCTGGAGGAGCCCGGGCTCGTCGACGAGGCGGCGTCGCTGCTGGCGGCCCGGCTGTTCCACGGCGGCCCGGCGGAGCGCGGGCCCGGCTGGGCGCCGGTCGACTGGGAGACGTACCCGGAGGAGATCGTGGACCGCAAGTGGCGGCTGGACGCCGCCCGCCTCCAGAGGGTCCTCGACGAACTCCCGCCCGCCGACGGCCCCGAAACGCCCCGGACACCGGCCGGGCCGAAGGCCGCGGTGACGGCCGAGGCGGCACCTACGACGCCCGACGTGGTGCCCGCGGCGGCCGGGGCGGCGCCCGCGGTGACACCCGGGAAGACGGCCGGGAAACCGGCCGACACGGCGCCCGTGCCGGCGCCCCTGGAGGCGGCCGCGGTGACACCCGCCGAGGCCGCCGCCGGACCGCCCTTCGGCGGCCCCACCCTCGCCCGCGTGCTGGACCGGCTCACCGGCGGACGGGCAGCGGACGACGGCGGGTTGGGCGAGCGGCTGGCCGCGCGTCTCGACGCGGAACTCCACCGCGAGGAGCGGGAACGGGACCGGCCCGGCGCGCCCGGCGGCGCGGCGGACGACGGCCCGGCGCTCTCCGCGGAGGGCCCGGGGGGAGCGGAGCCCCGCGGAGCGGACGCGGTACCGCTCTTCCCGCTCCAGGTTCCGCGCTCCGGCAAGGAACTGCTGGTCGACCATGTGACGGCCATGGTCTGCTGCGCGGCGGTGGACACCGCCGGCGCGGCACCGGGTCTTGACTGGCTCGACGGCCCCGTGCTGTTGTTCGGCGACAACCGGGGGGCCGACCTCGGCGGTCCGGTGCTGCGCCTCGTCGAAGAGGGGGACGACACCGAGCTGCGGAGCTGGCTGAACGAGGCGGGGGTGCGCCCGGAGAAGCCCGTGCGCCTCGTCTGACGGGCCGGTGGTACGGCGCCGTCGGACGGCCGCACGGAATCGAACACGGCAATTCACGACGACCGGTGACGCAATGCGCGCGGAATGTGATGTGCTGTCACGTATGGCCGTGTCTCCCGCCGCGCCGGGGAATGTCGTGAATAACGGGCGCAGCGGCGGAGCACGGTCCGGAAGACGCGGTGCGGGGAGGGGAACGTTCGATGGGTACCGATCACATCCGGCGCTGGGAGTCGGGGGCCCTCGCGCACGCGGTCACGGACCCGTTCGGCCAGGGCCCGCTGCCCTGGCTCCGCGGCAGCGAGAACTACTTCGACGACACGGGGCGCATCGTCCCCTGGTACGTCGATCCGGCCGTCGCCCTCGACGAGCCCGGCATCCCCCGGCCCCGCCGCGGCTCCGGCAGTTCCTCCCCCCGCACGGCCGACGACGTCCACCAGCAGATCAAGGGATTCGTCTCCACCGGCGCGGTGGCCCCGGGCGAGGCCCTGGACTTCCACATCGCGGTCAACCCGCCCCAGCAGTTCGGCGTGGACATCTACCGCATCGGCCACTACGCCGGTGACGGCGCGGCGAAGATCACCACCAGCCCGCGGCTCTCCGGGATCGCCCAGCCCGCCCCGCTCACCGCCGACCGCACGGTCTCCTGCCACCACTGGTGGCTCTCCTGGCGGCTCCACGTCCCCAGCTACTGGAGCACCGGCGCCTACGTCGCCGTCCTCACCACCGCCGACGGCTACCGCAGCCACGTCCCGTTCACCGTCCGCGACGACCACCCCGCGGACCTGCTGCTCGTACTGCCCGAGGTCACCTGGCAGGCGTACAACCTCTTCCCGGAGGACGGCCGCACCGGCGCCAGCCTCTACCACGCCTGGGACGAGGAGGGCCGGCTGCTGGGCGAGGAGGACGCGGCGGTCACCATCTCCTTCGACCGCCCCTACGCCGGTGCCGGGCTCCCCCTCCACGTCGGCCACGCCTACGACTTCATCCGCTGGGCCGAGCGCTACGGCTACGACCTCGCCTACGCCGACACCCGCGACCTGCACGCCGGCCGCGTCGACCCCAGCCGCTACCGGGGCCTGGTCTTCCCCGGCCACGACGAGTACTGGACCGTCCCCATGCGCCGTGCCGCCGAGCGCGCCCGGGACGGCGGCACCTCCCTCGTCTTCCTCTCCGCCAACACCATGTACTGGCAGGTGGAGCTCTCCCCGTCGGCCTCCGGCGTCCCCGACCGCCTGCTGACCTGCCGCAAGCGCCAAGGGCCGGGCCGCTCCGCCCTTTGGCGCGAACAGGGCGCCCCCGAGCAGCAGTTGCTCGGCATCCAGTACCTCGGTCATGTCCCCGAGCCCCATCCGCTGATCGTGCGGAACGCCGGGCACTGGCTGTGGGAGGCCACCGGCGCCGGCGAGGGCGAGGAACTCCCCGGACTCGTCGCGGGCGAGGCCGACCGCTACTTCCCCCGCACCGCCCTGCCCGAGCACACCCACCGGAAGCTCCTGGCCCACTCCCCGTACGAGGACGGGGCGGGCGCCCTCCGCCACCAGGAAACGTCGATCTACCGCGCCCCCAGCGGCGCCCTGGTCTTCGCCTCCGGCACCTTCGCCTGGTCCCCGGCGCTCGACCGGCCGGGCCACACGGACCCGCGCGTCCAGCGGGCCACGGCCAACCTCCTCGACCGCATCTGCAAACGGGACTGAGGCGGGGCCGGGCACCGGCCGGGTACGGCGGAGTGCGCCGGGCAGGCGGAGAGGGACGGCCGGAGCGGCCCCGGACGGGCTTCCCGTTCGCAGGAGCACCCTGGACGGGCCGCGCCGACGCCTATGCGGAAGAATCGGAAGCTGTCCAGGACCGACCGATGGAGGGCAGTGTGTCCGGATTCGTAGGGAAGCCCGAGCCGGTGCAGGTACCCGGCCTGGTACATCTGCACACCGGCAAGGTGCGCGATCTGTACCGGAACGAGGCCGGTGACCTGGTGATGGTGGCCAGCGACCGCATCTCGGCCTATGACTGGGTGCTGCCCACCGAGATCCCCGGCAAGGGCCGCGTCCTCACCCAGCTCTCCCTGTGGTGGTTCGACCTCCTCGCCGACCTCATCCCGAACCACGTGCTGAGCACCGAACTCCCCGAGGGCGCCCCCGCCGACTGGGAGGGCCGCACCACGATCTGCCGCTCGCTGCGGATGGTCCCGGTCGAGTGCGTCGCCCGCGGCTATCTGACCGGCTCCGGCCTCGCCGAGTACGAGCGCGACCGCACGGTCTGCGGGCTCGCCCTCCCCGAGGGCCTCACCGACGGCTCCGAGCTGCCCGCGCCGATCTTCACCCCGGCGACCAAGGCCGCCGTCGGCGACCACGACGAGAACGTCAGCTACGAGGAGGCCGCCCGCCGGGTCGGCGCCGACACCGCCGCCCGGCTGCGGCAGACCACCCTCGCCGTCTACAGCCGGGCCCGCGAGGTGGCCCGCGAGCGCGGCATCATCCTCGCCGACACCAAGTTCGAGTTCGGCTTCGTGGAGACGGGTGGCGGGGCCGGGTCCGCCGACGAGGGCGGCAACGAGCTCGTCGGCGACCGGGACCTGCTGCTCGCGGACGAGGTCCTCACCCCCGACTCCTCCCGCTTCTGGCCCGCGGACCAGTGGGAGCCGGGACGTGCCCAGCCGTCCTTCGACAAGCAGTTCGTCCGGGACTGGCTGACCTCCCCCGCCTCCGGCTGGGACCGGCACAGCGAGCAGCCGCCGCCGGAACTCCCCGCCGAGATCGTCGAGCGCACGGCGGCGAAGTACATCGAGGCGTACGAGCGGCTGACCGGCACGGCCTGGTCGTAACCGAACGCCGGAGGGCCCCGGTCGTGATGACCGGGGCCCTCGGGGAACGAGCGGACGACGAGATTCGAACTCGCGACCCTCACCTTGGCAAGGTGATGCTCTACCAACTGAGCCACGTCCGCCTGCGCCGCACATCGCCGTGCGGTGCGCCTCCCACTATAGCCAACCCCGCTCCCGTGCGATGCGCACGGCCGTGTGACGGTTCTCGGCGGAGAGCTTCGCGGCGGCGGCCGAGAGATAGTTGCGCACCGTCCCCGGGGAGAGCCCGGCCCGCCGCGCGATCTCGGCGACGGGCGCCCCGTCGGCCGCCAGTTCCAGCAGCTGCGCCTCGCGGGCGGTCAGGGGCGAGTCACCGGCGCTGATCGCGTCGGCCGCCAACTCCGGGTCCACATAGCGCTGTCCGGCGTGCACCGTACGGATGATCTCGGCCAGCCGCCGGGCGGAGACCGTCTTGGGCAGGAACCCGCGCACCCCGGCGGCGAGAGCCCGCTTGAGATGGCCGGGACGGCCGTAACTGGTGACGATCATGCTCCGGCAGGCCGGCAGCTCGGTGCGGAGCGATGTGGCGACCGCCACACCGTCGAGGCCCGGCATCAGCAGATCCAGCACCGCCACGTCCGGACGGTGCGCCCGGGCCATGGCCAGCGCCTCCGGCCCGGTGGCCGCCTCGGCGACGATCAGCAGGTCCTCCTCCAGGGAGAGCAGGGCGGCCAGGGCGCCCCGGATCAGATGCTCGTCATCGGCGAGCAGCACCCGTACCGGCGCCCCGGCGGACGCCGCGTCCGCCGACCCGGCGTTCGCGGATCCCGCCTCCGGCCCCGCGCCACCGGCGCTCCCGGGTCCACCGCCCCGGTCACCGCGCCCCTCCGTCCCCTGTCCGTCCCATCGTGTTTGCCGCCGGCCGACCCGGAGCCGGGACGGCCACGTCCGCCCGGGCCCCCCGGTTCCCGCAGGGGTCCGGGCGGAGGAATCCCCGTCCACGCCGCGCACCCCCGCCTCCGTGTCCGCACCGGCGCCCGTCCCGGCCGCGGCGCCGGTCTCCGAGCCTCCGGGGCCGGTCACGCCGTCCGGCACTTCAGCCGTCAGACGGAAGCCGCACCCGGCCAGCGGGCCGGCCGTGACCGTACCGCCCGCCTCCGCCAGTCGCTGCCGCAGTCCCGCGAGACCCGAGCCCGCACCACCGTCCGCGCCCGCTGAGGTGTCCGTGTGGCCGCCGTCCGGTCGCGGCGGGCCCCCGGGGCCGCCGTCCGGCACGCCGTCGTTCTCCATCACCAGGACGGTCGTCCGCCCGCCGTCCGGAGCCCTCCCCGGCCGTACCCGGATCGCGCAGTGCCGGGCCTCCGCGTGCCGCAGCACATTGGTCGTGCCCTCCCGGACCACCCAGCCCAGCGCCGAGCGGGCCGCCGGCGACAACCCGCCGGGATGCCGGTCGTCGATCCGGCAGTCGATGCCGGCCGAGCGCAGCACGGCGCCCGCGCCGACCAGTTCCGTGTGCAGATCGGCCTCCCGGTAGCCGCGGACGACCTCCCGGACCTCCCGCTGCGACTCCTGCGCGATCCGCTGGACCTCCACCATCTGGTCCACGGCGGCCGCCGAACCGCGCCGCGACAACTGGGCGGCCAGCTCGCTCTTGAGGGCGACCACGGCCAGGTTCCGTCCCATCACGTCGTGCATGTCCCGGGCGAACCGCAGCCGTTCCTCGGCGACGGCCAGCCGGGCCTGCACCGTCCGGGACTCCTCCAGCTCGTACATCACGGCCAGCATCCACACCGAGCAGCGCACTGTGAAGGCGGACCAGGCGCAGGAGAAGACCAGCCCCAGGGCGGTACCGGCGAGCAGCTGCCGGTCCACCCCGGCGACCGCGAACCCGGCGAGCACCGCGGCCACCCAGCCCGCCTCCACCAGGACGACGGTGCGCAGCGGCGCCAGCAGCGCGTACGGGGCGAGGAACGGGATCACGGTCAGGGACGCCAGCAGCACGGGCAGGCCCCCGTCGCCCAGGGCGTCGCCGGCCGCCAGGACGGCCACCGGCACCAGCGCCGCGGTCATCAGCGCGACCCCGGCCACCGTCTCCCCGCGGGGCACCGTGCCCCGGCCCCGGTACTGGTCGATCCCCCGCCGCAGCAGCCGCACCGCGGACACCGCCTGCGCCGGCGCGACCAGGGCGAGCAGGACGGCCGCCCCGTTCTCCACTGCTCCGCCGAGGCCCTTGGAAGCGGTGGCCGCCAGCAGGAAGAGCGTGTACGGCGGGATCAGCCAGATCATGACGTACAGCGAGCCGCGCGTGTAGAGATCGACCTGCGCGATCCTGCTGCGCTTCCCCAACGGCCCCGCGCCCCGAACACCCGCCCGAACACCCGCCGGTCCCTTCGTCGTTCCGCAGCCGTCCCCGGCCGTCCCCGGCCGTCCCCGGGAGCAGCCCCGCCCGTCCCGCCCCGCGCCGCGAGCGCTCAGCGCCGCGGCTCCCAGCGGAACCACCGTCGCACGGCGTACCCCGCGAGGGCCGTCCAGGCCACCGCGAGGAGCAGCGCCCGGACCGTCCCGCCGCCCGCCGCGGTCTCACCGAGCCAGCCGGTCCGCACCAGCTCCACGACCGGGGTGAACGGCAGCACACCCAGCGCGTCCGCCAACCGGTCCGGCATCAGCTCCAGGGGCACCACCAGCCCGGAGCCCAGGAACGACACCATCATCAGCGGCAGCACCGTGACCTGAGCGCTCTCCACGGTACGGGTCACCGTCGCCGTCGCCGCGGCCAGCACGGACAGCAGGACGACGCCCAGGACCAGCCCGGCCACCAGCAGCTCCGGCCGCCGGGGTGCCGTGAGATCGAGCAGCGCGGTTCCCGCGACGACGAGCAGGGCGCACTGGGCGAGCGCCAGGCCGGCGGTGGGCAGTGCGGTCCCGGCCAGGATCTCCGGGTCCGTCGGCTCCCCCGTCCGCAGCCGTTTGAGCACCAGCTCCTCCCGGCGGGCGACGTAGGCCGCGACCAGATTGGTGTACACGACGAGAATCAGGACGGCACCGATGCCACCGGTCATCGTCACCCCGCCCGCACTGAGCCCGGTCCCGCCCAGATCCGTTTCGGCGACCGAGGTGCTGATCAGCCAGACCATGCCGATCGGCATCAGCAGCGCCGTGAAGAGCGCCGTCCGGTTCCGCAGGAGGAGGGTGAACTCGGCCCGTCCCAGGGCCGTCATCCGCGCCGCCGTCGCGCTCATCGAGGCCATCACCGCTCCACTCCCGTCCCCGTCGTCTCCTTCGCACCGGCCCCGCCGTGCACCGCTCCGGAGGCCGCTTCCGCCGCGGCGCCCTCCGGCGCGCCCGGCGCCGCGTCCGAGCGCGCGATGGCGAGGAACGCCTCCTCAAGCGAGGCCGAGCGCGCGTCCAGCCCGTCGAGGGCCAGCCCTTTCTCCCCGGCCCAGCGCAGCAGGACTCCCAGCGACTCCTGGAGCCCGTCGGTCCGGATCTCCACCCACCGGTCGTCCCCGACGGCGGCGCGCAGCGACAGCGGCAGCTCGCCCGGCGCCACCCCGTCCGGCAGCAGGAACCGGATCCGGGACGGCCGCGAGGCCGTCACCTCGGCCGGGCTCCCGGAGACGACGATCCGGCCCTGCCGCATGATGGCGAGCCGGTCCGCCAGGGATTCGGCCTCCTCCAGATAGTGGGTGGTGAGCAGGACGGTGGTGCCGGCGTCGCGCAGCCCGCGCACCAGTCGCCAGGTCTCACGCCGCCCCTCCGCGTCGAGCCCGGTGGTGGGCTCGTCCAGGAACAGCACCTCGGGCCGGCCGAGCAGGGCCATCGCCAGATCGAGCCGCCGCCGCTCACCGCCCGAGAGCTGCTTGACCCGCACCCGGGCCCGTCCCGCCAGCCCGGTCATCTCCAGGGCCTCGCCGGGGGGCCGGGCGCCGGTGGTGCAGCCGGCCCACATCCGGGCCGTCTCCGCCACCGTCAGATCGGAGGGAAAGCCGCCCTCCTGGAGCATCACGCCGATCCGGGGCCGGACGGCGGGCCGCTCCCGGTACGGATCGCGGCCCAGCACACGGATCCGTCCGCCGGTGGGGGCGGCCAGTCCTTCCAGCAGCTCCACGGTGGAGGTCTTGCCCGCCCCGTTCGTGCCGAGCAGGGCGAAGAGCTCGCCCCGCGCCACGGAGAAGGTGAGTCCCCGTACGGCGTCGAATCCGCCCCGTCCGGCGGGCCCGTACCGCCGCCGCAGGTCCGTGACGTCGATCACTCTTGCGTCGCTGTCCATGCCTCCGAGTCTCGCGGCGGTGCCGGAGCGCGGTAAGTGCGTGGTGTCACCGCCGCGCATGACAAATGCCATGAGGGGCGGGCCGGGGCACCGGGGAATCCATCCCCGGCGGGCCGCGGGGGATCGCGAGACGGAACGACGAAGGCCCCGGTCGCGATGACCGGGGCCTTCAACCCGAGCGGACGACGAGATTCGAACTCGCGACCCTCACCTTGGCAAGGTGATGCTCTACCAACTGAGCCACGTCCGCATGCCTCCGAGAAGCTTTCACCTCTCGGCGCGAGCACTACTCTACCTGATCCATTCGACTGGTCGACTGGTCCGGTGAGTAATGAGAGCGGGTGACAGGGATCGCACACTGCGCCTCCCTCTTGGAAAGAGGGCGCTCTACTACTGAGCTACACCCGCGTGGCTCCTCGGGGCCCGGCCTTCCGGCCTCGCCCCTCGGCGTGCTCCAGACTTTAGCCGATCAACGGGGGTGGAGCGCAAGTCGGTTCAGCTCGCGGCCTCGAAGGCCTCGTAGACCTTCTTCGGGATGCGCCCGCGGGGCGGGACGTCCATGCCGTGGGACCGGGCCCAGGCGCGGACGGTGGCCGGGTCCGGGGCGACCGCGGTGCGGCGGTACGTCCGGCCGGACCGGGACCGCTTGCGGCCGGCCTCGACGTAGGGCGCCAGAACTCCCCGCAGCTTCTTCGCATTCGAAGTGCTGAGGTCGATCTCGTACGTCTTGCCGTCGAGACCGAACATGACCGTT
Source organism: Streptomyces sp. MNU89 (assembly GCF_020982505.1). Classification (NCBI taxonomy): domain Bacteria; kingdom Bacillati; phylum Actinomycetota; class Actinomycetes; order Kitasatosporales; family Streptomycetaceae; genus Streptomyces; species Streptomyces sp. MNU89. The sequence goes on from NZ_JAJKLL010000001.1 coordinate 3,963,912, forward strand.
TCCGCCGCTTCCCCGCCGTCGATGTCGTCGGAGAGTGTGACCACTACGCGCTGAGCCACGGATATCGGTCCTTTCTGCCGGCGTCACCACCATGACATGCGGTGATGGTGTACGCCGTGGTGATCGGGGACAGGGCTAATTCATTTGTACAGGCATGGGCATTGCATGGTGAAACCCTGTGAATTCCCATGCGGGCGTCACAGGGCAATCAAGACCGTACGTTTTCTCTGCCGGTTTTTCCACAACAGTTACGGCGCCCGATACGCGAATGTGACCGCCGAGGCGATATCTACCCGCGTAGATTTCCCGGCCGGGTAGGCTGGGGTACACCTAGCCGGGGGTCCGGGGAGTCAGCTCCCCGCAGGACTTCGGGGCTCCGGGGCCGTACCCCGGATCACTTTGGGCCCGATGGCGCGCCTCCGGAATGACACAGCCGCACCACCACACCACCGGGAGTGCCAGTGGCACGCGTCGTAGTCGACGTCATGCTCAAGCCGGAGATCCTCGATCCGCAGGGCCAGGCGGTGCAGCGTGCACTGCCCCGCCTCGGCTTCGCCGGAATCTCCGACGTACGCCAGGGAAAGCGCTTCGAACTCGAACTGGACGGACCGGCCGACGACGCCGCGCTCGCCCGGGTCCGGGAGATGGCCGAGACCTTTCTCGCGAACACCGTCATCGAGGACTTCACCGTCCGGGTCGAGGAAACCGTGAAGGCGGAATCGTGACCGCTCGTATCGGAGTCATCACTTTTCCCGGCAGCCTCGACGACGGGGACACCCGGCGCGCGATCCGGCTGGCCGGCGCCGAACCCGTCACCCTCTGGCACCGCGACAAGGAGCTGAAGCAGGTCGACGCCGTCGTCCTGCCCGGCGGCTTCTCCTACGGCGACTACCTCCGCGCCGGTGCCATCTCCCGTTTCTCGCCGGTCATGGAGACGCTGATCGACGAGGCCCGGGGCGGCCTCCCGGTGCTCGGCATCTGCAACGGCTTCCAGGTGCTCGCCGAGACGCATCTGCTGCCCGGCGCCATGCTGCGCAACAACCACCTCCACTTCATCTGCCGGGAGCAGAAGCTCCGCGTGGAGAACGCGGAGACCTCCTGGACCACCGACTTCACCGCCGGCCAGGAGATCCACATCCCGCTCAAGAACGTGGACGGCCGCTATGTCGCCGACGAGCGCACCCTCGACATGCTGGAGGCGGAGGGCCGCGTCGTCTTCCGCTACCGCGATCTGAACCCCAACGGTTCGCTGCGCGACATCGCCGGCATCACCAACGAGGCCGGCAACGTCGTCGGCCTCATGCCGCACCCGGAGCACGCCGTCGACCCGATGGTCGGCACCGGCGGCACGGACGGCCTCGGATTCTTCACCTCGATCCTGAAGAAGCTGGTCAGCGCATGAGCCTCGACACCACCAAGCACGCCGCGGACACCCCCGAGACCGAGCAGCCCTGGGCCGAGCTCGGCCTCAAGCAGGACGAGTACGAGCGCATCCGGGAGATCCTCGGCCGCCGCCCGACCGGCGCCGAGCTCGCGATGTACTCCGTCATGTGGTCGGAGCACTGCTCGTACAAGTCGAGCAAGGTGCACCTCAAGCAGTTCGGCGAGAAGGCCCCGGAGAACGACGCCATGCTCGTCGGCATCGGCGAGAACGCCGGCGTCGTGGACGTCGGCCAGGGCTACGCCGTCACCTTCAAGGTCGAGTCGCACAACCACCCGTCGTACGTCGAGCCCTACCAGGGCGCGGCCACCGGCGTCGGCGGCATCGTCCGCGACATCCTCGCCATGGGCGCCCGCCCGGTCGCCGTCATGGACCCGCTGCGCTTCGGTGCCGCGGACCACGAGGACACCAAGCGGGTGCTGCCCGGCGTCGTCTCCGGTATCGGCGGCTACGGCAACTGCCTGGGCCTGCCCAACATCGGCGGCGAGGTCGTCTTCGACCCCTGCTACCAGGGCAACCCGCTGGTCAACGCGCTCTGCGTGGGCGTGATGAAGCACGAGGACATCCACCTCGCCAAGGCGTCCGGCACCGGCAACAAGGTGATCCTCTACGGCGCCCGCACCGGCGGCGACGGCATCGGCGGCGTCTCCGTGCTGGCCTCGGAGACCTTCGAGTCCACCGGCCCCGCCAAGCGCCCGGCCGTCCAGGTCGGCGACCCGTTCCAGGAGAAGCTCCTCATCGAGTGCACCCTGGAGATCTTCGCCGAGGACCTCGTCGCCGGTATCCAGGACCTCGGCGGCGCCGGTCTCTCCTGCGCCACCAGCGAGCTGGCGAGCGCCGGCTCCGGCGGTATGCGCGTCGAGCTGGACACCGTGCCGCTGCGCGACGCCAGCCTCTCGCCCGAGGAGATCCTCATGAGCGAGTCGCAGGAGCGGATGTGCGCGATCGTCGAGCCGGACAAGGTCGGCCGCTTCCTGGAGATCTGCGAGAAGTGGGACGTCATCGCCACCGTCATCGGTGAGGTCACCGACGGCGACCGGCTGGAGATCTACTGGCACGGCGAGCAGATCGTCGACGTACCGCCGCGCACCGTCGCCCACGAGGGCCCCGTCTACCACCGGCCGTACGCCCGGCCGGACTGGCAGGACGCCCTCCAGGCCGACGACGCCGGCAGGCTGCCCCGCCCGGCGGACGCCGCGGAACTGCGCGAGCAGGTGCTCCGGCTGGTGGCCTCGCCGAACCAGGCGTCGAAGAGCTGGGTCACGGACCAGTACGACCGCTTCGTCCAGGGGAACACGGTCCTCGCCCAGCCCGAGGACTCCGGCATGATCCGCGTCGACGAGGAGACCAACCTCGGCGTCGCGGTCGCCACGGACGGCAACGGCCGCTACGCCAAGCTCGACCCGTACACGGGCGCCCAGCTGGCCCTGGCCGAGTCGTACCGCAACGTCGCCGCCTCCGGTGCCAAGCCGCTCGCCGTCACCGACTGCCTCAACTTCGGCTCGCCGGAGGACCCGGCGGTCATGTGGCAGTTCGCGGAGGCCTGCCGCGGGCTGGCCGACGCCTGCCTGGAGCTGGGCACGCCCGTCACCGGCGGCAATGTCTCGCTGTACAACCAGACCGGTGAGACGGCCATCCACCCGACCCCGGTGGTCGGGGTGCTGGGCGTCATCGACGACGTCACCCGCCGCACCCCCATGGCCTTCGCCGAGGAGGGCCAGCTCGTCTACCTCCTCGGGGAGACCCGGGAGGAGCTGGGCGGCTCGGCCTGGTCCCAGGTGGTCCACGGGCATCTCGGCGGGCTTCCGCCGAAGGTGGACCTGGCGCGCGAGAAGCTGCTCGCCGAGATTCTGATCGCGGGCTCCCGCGACGGCATGATCGACGCGGCGCACGACCTCTCCGACGGCGGCCTGATCCAGGCGGTCACCGAGTCCTGCCTCAAGGGCGGCAAGGGCGTCCGGCTGGTCGTCCCGGAGGGTCAGGACCCGTTCGTGTTCCTCTTCTCCGAGTCGGCGGGCCGCGCGATCGTCGCGGTGCCGCGGAGCGAGGAGCTCCGCTTCACCGACATGTGCGGCGCGCGGGGCCTGCCGGCCACCCGCGTCGGCGTGATCGACGGCGACGCGGTGGAGGTGCAGGGCCAGTTCTCCCTCCCGCTGGCCGAGCTGCGCGATGCGCACGAGGCGACGATCCCGGCGCTGCTGGCCTGACCGGCCCGCACTCCGGAACCGCTTCGCGCGGTCGCCCCGGCCGCCCGGCCACCCGGGTTGTCACGGCCCCGTCCACTCCGGTGGGCGGGGCCGTCGCGCTGTCCGGGGGCGGGGTGTGCGGGCGCGCGGGCGACGTGCGGGCCGGAGTCCCCGCCTCCGCCTTCCCGGCCCAGCGTTGTCAAGGATTACGTAATTACGTAGGGTGGGCCTCGTGGAAGGCGGAGAAGCCATGGCACTGGAGGAGCGGGTCACCGCGCTGGAGCGGCGGCTGGCCGAGCTGGAGGGGACGGAGGGCCGGAAGGACCGGCCGGCCGTCACCGAGCGCCCGGACTTCTGGGCGCTGGACGGGCTCAAAGCCCGGCTGCCGGAGTCCGGAGCGGAGAGCGGTGGCGTGCTGTTCACCGGGTCCGTCCGGCTGCCCACCGGTGAGCAGTACGAGTGGCAGTACGGACTGCCCACGGAACAGCTGCTGGCGGACTCGTGGGAGGACGCCGCCGAGGCGTTCGCCGCGCTGGGACGCCCCGTGCGGCTGCGGCTGCTCCGGGAGATACTCGGCGGCCGCCGTACGGCGGCGGAGCTGACCGAGCTGGCGGAGGTCGGCACGACCGGGCAGGTCTACCACCATCTGCGGCAGCTGACCGCCGCCGGATGGCTGCGGTCGTCGGGCCGTGCGGGATACGAGGTCCCGGCCGGCCGGGTGGTCCCGCTGCTCGTCGCGCTCGCCGCAGCCGGGCACTGACCACGGCCCGGTCCGGCCGGGCGCCGAGCACGCCGGGGACGCCGCCCGCACCGGCATCCGTGCCGGTGCCGCTGTCCGCACGGGACCGCTGTCCGCACGACACGTGAACCGAACCGACACACCGCAGGGGGAACCGGCGATGTCCTTGATCCACGCGCTCAAGCAGGTGCGGCCGTACTACTACGGTCTGCTGGCGCTCCTCATCGTGCTCGACCTGGTGTGGCTCGACGCCGTCCGCGACGTCCCCCTGTGGGTCATCGGGCTGGTCCTGGCGTTCGGCCTCGCGGCCGAGTTCCTTCCCGCCCGCTCGCAGCGACGGCCCCGGGCCGAGCGGCGGGAGAACCCGGGGGAACCCCCGGCCGCCGAGGTGGAGCCGCCGGTCTCCGGGCGGTGGCGGGCGCTCAACAGCCCGGCGGACAAGGTGCCCAGCCACGGCACCCGCGTCTACGGGCAGTCCCACGCCATCGACCTCGTGCGGGAGGCGGAGCCCGGGGAGCCGGCCCGGCCGGGGTTCGGCTGGTGGCCCGTCGTCCGCCGGAACCAGGAGTTCCCCGCTTTCGGGGAGCCGGTACTGGCCGTCGCCGACGGCACCGTGGTGCGGGTCCGGGATGGGCGCCGCGACCATCTCAGCCGCACCTCCTGGCCCGCTCTGCTGTACTTCTTCGCCGAGGCCATGGTCCGCGGCTGCGGCACCCCGGCCGCCGTCGTCGGCAACCACGTGGTGCTCGACCTGGGGGACGGCACCTACGCCCTCTACGCCCATCTGCGCCGCCGGTCGGCGGCCGTCCGCGAGGGGGACCGGGTGAGCGCCGGGCAGCGGCTGGCCGGGACCGGCAACAGCGGCAACTCGACCGAGCCGCATCTGCATTTCCAGCTGATGGACCGCCCCGACCCCCTGGAGGCCCGGGGCATCCCGTTCCACTGGCGCGGCACAGGTGTGCCGGCGAACGGCGAGGTCTTCACGGTTCCGGGACCGCGGGGCGGCGGAGGCGGCGGGGGCGGCGCGGCGAAGGGCGCGTCCGGGGCAGGCCGGAGAGGGGCGTGACGGATGGTCCGGATCCGAACGGCCTCCGGGCGGGGCCCCCGCGCCGGGCTCTAGGCTCGCCCGTATGACCTCGCGAGCGCGCAAGCCACGCCCCCGCAGCTACGACCCCGCCCGGACCCGTGCGGCGCTGGACGCCGAGGTACGGGCCGTACGGGAGGCCGTCCGCGTCCTCTGCGCGGCTCCGGACGCCCCCGAACTGCTGGAGGCCCCGTCCGGGCTGCCGGGCTGGACGGTCCGGGACCTGGTGGTGCACATCGCCGTCTGCCTGGACTTCCTCCCGCGCCGGCTGGCCGAGGAGCCGGGACCGGCCAAGCCGGACCTGGACCTCCAGGGCTACCTCGCCCGGTTCGGGTCGGACGGGAAGGACCTGGCCGCCGGGGTCGCGGAGACGGCGGTGCGGGAGGCCGCCGCCCTGCCCGGCACCGGCGCGGCCGTACTGGACCGGTTCGACACCGCGGCGGCCCGGCTGGCCGGGACGGTCGCGGAGACGGACGCCCGCAGCACGGTCCGCACCCTCTTCGGGGTGATGACCGTCGACGACTTCCTGGTCACCCGGCTGCTGGAGGCGGTGGTGCACGGTGACGACCTGACGGCCGCCACCGGCACGGCCGTCTCCCACGACCGGCAGGCGCTGGCCGCGGTGGTCCGGCTCACCGCCGACGCGCTCGCCGCGAAGGCGCCGGGCGGGTCCGTCGAGGTGCGCATCCCGCCGTTCGCGGTCGTGCAGTGCGTCGAGGGACCCCGGCACACCCGGGGCACCCCGCCCAACGTCGTCGAGACCAACCCGCTGACCTGGATCCGGCTGGCCACCGGCCGCAGGCCCTGGGCCGAGGCGCTGGACGCGGCCGAGGTCTCCGCGAGCGGCGAGCGCGCGGATCTCTCCGGGCTGCTCCCGGTCCTGGGCTGACCGGCCCGCGCCGCCGCTCCGGGCCCGCCTCCGCACCCTCCGGCCGGGTCTCCCCGCTGTGCCGGGGGCGGCCTCACCGCCGTCCGGTGGCACCCCCGCGGCCGCACGCGGTGCCTCCCCCCGGCAGGGGACGCGGGCTCCGGCGGACCGTGACCTTCGACACCGCTCCCGGCCACGGTGAACCGGGCCGCGGGGCCCGCCGGCGGGCGGGCCCGAGCGGTCCCCGTCCGGCCGTGCGGAGCCCGTCCGCACCCGGCCCGGGCGCTCGTACACCTCTCCCACCAGGGACTCCGCCGATGTGCCGGCCTCCGCACGCTCCCCGCCCCGGAGCAGCGGAGAACGGCGGCCCGGCCGAGCCCTCCCCGCTTCCGTCCTGTCCGGGAAAGCCCTTGCGCCGGAATCCCCGGTTCGGACGAACCCGCAACCTGTCCTAGACTCGGTGACGTGCCACGTGGTGACGGACGACTCAGCCACGATCTCCTTCCCGGGGAGAAAGGCCCCCAGGACGCCTGCGGCGTCTTCGGTGTCTGGGCCCCGGGAGAAGAGGTCGCCAAACTCACCTATTTCGGGCTGTACGCGCTGCAGCACCGTGGACAGGAGTCCGCGGGCATCGCTGTGAGCAACGGCTCCCAGATCCTCGTCTTCAAGGACATGGGCCTGGTCTCCCAGGTCTTCGACGAGACCTCGCTCGGCTCCCTCCGGGGCCACATCGCCGTGGGCCACGCCCGCTACTCCACCACCGGTGCCTCGGTGTGGGAGAACGCGCAGCCGACGTTCCGTGCCACCGCGCACGGCTCCATCGCGCTCGGCCACAACGGCAATCTCGTCAACAGCCACGAGCTGGCCGCGATGGTCTCCGAGCTGCCCCGGGAGAACGGCCGCGCCTCCCAGGTCGCCGCCACCAACGACACCGACCTCGTCACCGCGCTGCTGGCCGGCCAGGTCGACGAGGACGGCAAGCCGCTGACCGTCGAACAGGCGGCGCCGATCGTGCTGCCCAAGGTCCAGGGCGCCTTCTCCCTCGTCTTCATGGACGAGCACACCCTCTACGCGGCCCGTGACCCGCAGGGCGTCCGCCCGCTGGTCCTCGGCCGGCTGGAACGCGGCTGGGTCGTGGCGAGCGAGACCGCCGCCCTCGACATCTGCGGCGCGAGCTTCATCCGCGAGATCGAGCCCGGCGAGATGATCGCCGTCGACGAGAACGGGCTGCGCTCCTCCCGCTTCACCGAGGCCCGCCCCCGCGGCTGCGTCTTCGAGTACGTCTACCTCGCGCGTCCCGACACCGACATCGCCGGCCGCAACGTCTACCTCTCCCGGGTGGAGATGGGCCGCAGGCTGGCCGCCGAGGCCCCCGCCGAGGCGGACCTGGTGATACCCACACCCGAGTCCGGCACCCCGGCCGCCGTGGGCTACGCCGAGGCCAGCGGCATCCCGTACGGTTCCGGGCTGGTCAAGAACAGCTATGTGGGCCGGACCTTCATCCAGCCGAGCCAGACCATCCGCCAGCTCGGCATCCGGCTCAAGCTCAACCCGCTCAAGGAAGTCATCCGCGGCAAGCGGCTGGTGGTCGTCGACGACTCGATCGTCCGCGGCAACACCCAGCGCGCCCTGGTCCGGATGCTCCGCGAGGCGGGCGCCGCCGAGATCCACGTCCGGATCTCCTCCCCGCCGATCAAGTGGCCGTGCTTCTTCGGCATCGACTTCGCCACCCGGGCCGAGCTGATCGCCAACGGGCTGTCCGTCGAGGAGATCGGCAAGTCCCTGGGCGCCGACTCGCTCGCGTACATCTCGATCGACTCGATGGTCGAGGCGACGACGATCCCGAAGAACGAGCTCTGCCGGGCCTGCTTCGACGGCGAGTACCCGATGGACCTGCCGGACCCGGAGCTGCTGGGCAAGCACCTGCTGGAGTCCGAGACGGCGGAGCCCGGCCGCACCGACGCGGACGGCCTGGTCTCGCCGACCGCGGGGGTCGGCGGCGCGGACGCCCTGCGCCGCCCGTAGTCCGGCCGTTCCGCCGCCCCGCCCGTACCGGGGCGCTTGTCCACCGAGCCCCGGCCCGAGCCCCAAGCCCGAGCCCCAGCCACCGAGCGACGAAAGACTGAGGCGTCATGTCCGAGAGCACCGCTGCCGGCCGTCCGACGGCGTCCTACAAGACGGCGGGCGTCGACATCGAGGCGGGCGACCGCGCGGTCGAGCTGATGAAGCAGTGGGTGAAGAAGGCCACCCGCCCCGAGGTCGTGGGCGGTCTCGGCGGCTTCGCCGGGCTCTTCGACGCCTCCGTCCTCAAGCGCTACGAGCGCCCGCTGCTGGCGTCCGCCACGGACGGCGTCGGCACCAAGGTCGACATCGCCCGCCGCATGGGCGTGTACGACACGATCGGCCGCGACCTGGTCGGCATGGTCGTGGACGACCTGGTGGTGTGCGGTGCCGAGCCGCTGTTCATGACCGACTACATCGCCGTCGGCAAGGTCCGCCCGGAGCGGGTGGCGGCCATCGTCAAGGGCATCGCCGAGGGCTGCGTGCTGGCGGGCTGCGCGCTCGTCGGCGGGGAGACCGCGGAGCACCCGGGGCTGCTGGAGCCGGACGACTTCGACGTCGCCGGGGCCGGCACGGGCGTGGTCGAGGCCGACCGCCTGCTGGGCGCCGAACGGATCCGCGCGGGTGACGCGGTGATCGCCATGGCCTCGTCCGGTCTGCACTCGAACGGGTACTCGCTCGTCCGCCATGTGCTCTTCGACGGGGCGGGCTACGCGCTGGACCGCGAGATCCCCGAGTTCGGCCGGACCCTCGGCGAGGAACTGCTGGAGCCGACCCGGATCTACTCGCTGGACTGCCTGGCGCTCACCCGCACCACCGAGGTGCACGCCTTCTCGCACATCACCGGCGGCGGCCTCGCCAACAACCTCGCCCGAGTGATCCCGGACGGCCTGCACGCCACCGTGGACCGCGCCACCTGGACCCCGGCCCCGGTCTTCGGCCTGGTCGGCTCGGCCGGATCGGTCGAGCGCAACGAGCTGGAGAAGACGCTCAACATGGGCGTCGGCATGATCGCGGTGGTGGCGCCGGAAGGAGCCGACGCCGCCCTGGCCACGCTGGCCGACCGCGGCGTGGACGCCTGGATCTGCGGGGAGATCACCGACCGCGGGGAGAGCGGCGAGCACGCCGAGGCGGTGGCCCTGACCGGCGACTACGCCGTGTGACGGGCGGTACCCGGTATGCACGGTCGCCCCGGAACGGCGCAACACCTCGCGGTACCGGTCGTGATGATGGCCGGTACCGCGAGGCGGGCGACGCCGGAGGACAGCACAGAACCCGGTCCGGGGGCGGGCCCTCGGACCGGGTCTGTTGTGTGCGTGCCGGGGACGCGGACGCCGCGGCGTCAGGCGCGGCGGCGTGAGGAATGGTCGGAGGCTTGCGCCTCCTCGTCCTCGTCCTCGTCGTCGTTGTACAGCTCCGCGTACTGTGCGTACGGGTCGTCGTCCGGCTCATCGTCCGCGAAGCGCTCGCCGTTCGGCGGCTGTTTCGTCGTCGATGCGCCCAGCTCGTCGGCCAGCCGTGAGAGGTCAGTCCCACCGCTGTTGTACTTCAGCTGGCGGGCGACCTTCGTCTGCTTGGCCTTGGCCCGGCCGCGCCCCATGGCTCGACCCCCTCGATTGCGGGGCTCGACGGCCCCAGAGTCTTGACACGCGTTCATGATCCGGAGCGGACTCTCCGTGAAGAGGCCGTCCCGTAGGACTTCAACGGTACCTGCTTCCGCCGCCATACGGTACGTCGCCCGCAGGACGCGCCCCGCGGCGGGGTCCGCAAGGAGGATCGTCCTCGCTGGTCAGCCTCGATTTTACCGAGTCTTCCGGATCGACCCGCCGACGGGTGGTGAGTCTTCTCTCGTCGCCTCCCGCCGGCGGGCCACCGGCGTGTGTGCCCGGGTGAGCGCCGTCAGGCCGTGCGGGCCTCCGCCATGCGCTGCTCGGCGATCCGGTCGGCGGCGACGGCGGGCGGGACGCCGTCGGTCCTGGCGCGGTCGAATATGGCCAGCGTCGTGTCGAAAATCTGCGCCGCCTTGGCCTTCGCCCGGTCGAAATCAAAACCGAGCAGCTCGTCGGCGACCTGGATCACGCCACCGGCGTTGACGACGTAGTCGGGCGCGTACAGGATGCCGAGGCCGGCGAGGTCCTTCTCGACACCCGGGTGGGCGAGCTGGTTGTTGGCCGCGCCGCAGACCACGCGCGCGGTCAGCGCGGGCACCGTCTCGTCGTTCAGGGCACCGCCGAGGGCGCAGGGGGCGTAGACGTCCAGGTCGGCGCGGATCAGGGACTCCGTGTCGGGCACGGCCACCACCCCCGGGTGCCGGGCGCGCACCCGCTCCACGCTCTCCGGCCGCACATCGGTGACGACGACCCGGGCACCGTCCTCCACCAGGTGGTCCACCAGGTGGTGGCCGACCTTGCCGACCCCTGCCACGCCGACGGTCCGGCCGCGCAGGCTGGGCTCGCCCCACAGCGCCTGAGCGCTGGCCCGCATGCCCTGGAAGACGCCGAAGGCGGTGAGGACGGAGGAGTCGCCGGCGCCGCCGTTCTCCGGGGAGCGGCCGGTGGTCCACCGGCACTCGCGGGCGACGACGTCCATGTCGGCGACATAGGTGCCGACGTCACAGGCCGTGACGTAACGGCCGTCCAGGGAGGCGACGAAGCGGCCGTACGCGCGGAGCAGCGCCTCGCTCTTCAGCCCGCCCTCGGAGACCGGGGCGGGGCTGCCGATGATCACGGCCTTGCCGCCGCCGTGCGGCAGCCCGGCGAGGGCGTTCTTGTACGACATGCCGCGGGCGAGGTTCAGGGCGTCGAGCACGGCCTCCTCGTCGGAGGCGTAGGCATGGAAGCGGGTACCGCCGAGGGCCGGGCCCAGGGCGGTCGAGTGGAGGGCGATCACGGCCTTGAGGCCGCTCTCGCGGTCCTGGCAGAGCAGGACCCGCTCGTGGCCGCCCTGCTCGGAGCGGAAGAGGGTGGAGAGGGCGCCGAGGTCGCCGGCGGCGGTGGGGTGGGACGCGTCGGTCACGGTGGTGACTCCCGGAGTCGCGAAGGGTGCCCTCCTGTGGGTGGGGAGGGCCGGTGAGGCACAGAGTAGAACCTCAACCGGCTCCGATCACCAGTGCCGTGGCGGAGGACCGGGGCGGGGACCGGAGCGGGCTGCCGGAGCCGCCGCGACGGTGCGCCCGTCGTGCGCCGGTGACGCGCCGGTGACGCCCCGGGTGGTGCGCCGGCGTTCCGGGGCACCGTGACCGCGGCGGCCCCCGGGTCCGTAGGCTCTGACGCGGAACGGACATGGACGCTCCGGACCCTCCCGCGGGCGGATCCGGGCTTGTGGACGGGAGTGAACGGGTGGGGCTGGCGTCATCGCTGTTCGTGCCGTACGCCGCGTATCTGCGGGTGTACGAGCCACTGGCGGCGTTTCCCGAGCCGGAGCGCTCGCACTGGTACCGCTACGCCGGGCGCGCCGACCCCCCGACCGCGCAGGACGAGCTGCGCCGCTCGCTGGTGGACCTGCTGCCCACCCCGCCGGTCGCGGTGCCGGTGCACGAGAGCGGGGACGCCTTCGTGGCGGTCGTGGACGGCGTCACCTGCGTCTGCCCCTGGCGGACCCGGCTGCGCGGCTGGGAGGCGCTGGAGGCGCTCCCCGAGCTGCTGCCCGCCCCGGTCCTGGACGCGGCCCTGCCGCAGGTGGTGCGCCGGCAGGCGGCGGACGACCACGAGCGCTGGCGGGAGCGCAATCCGGACGCCCGGCCGTGGATCCGGACCGCGACCTGGCATGTGCCGGTGCGGTGGTTCGCGCTCTTCACGGAGGGGGAGCGGGAGTACGTCCAGCGGTCGGGCGAGGGGGAGAAGGCCGAGGGGCCGGTGCTCCGCTACCGCACCCCGATGGTCGAGGCGAGACGGCGCGTGGCGCGTGGGCTTAGAGTTCTGCGTGAGGCGTTGAACGAGAGTCCGTTGATCGACGGCCTGGAGGATGTGGGTCGTTGGCTGGAGGAGTTTCACCCCCGCTCGCTGGTCGAGCTGGACTACGGGGGTCTGGTGCACGCCCTGACGGACGACTGGCTGGCCGGGGACCGCTCGGCCGCCGACGTCACCGAGGGGCTGGAGGCGCTGCGCGCGGGGGACGGCGTGCGGGCCGGGGAGGTGTACCAGCGGCTCGTGGAGCGCTGGCGCGAGGTCCGGGAACGGGAGTTCGCCAGCTGACACCCGGGCGCCGCCGGGGCGTTCCCGTTCCGCTCCGGCGGGCCGGTCCCGCGGCGGTCCGGGCCGGTGCCCGCGGGGCGTCGGGCCGGCCGTCCGGCGCATTCCGCGGCGTTCCGGGACGAACGGCGCGAACGGGCCGGGAGCTCGGGCACTTTCCGGCCGTACGGCTGATCGAGACCTCACCGGCGCGGGCGAGGCATCCCGGGCGTAGTGCCCGATCCGGGCCATTGGTGCAAGCGTGACGGAGAGCACTAATCAGGGCCTTGCTCTTTTCCCCCACCTGCGTGCCAAAATGGGACAAGGAGTCCCGCAAGGGCTCCTTCCGTCCATGTATGGGCGGATGGCTCTGTTATGCGCTCCTTGGTGGGGCTGGTGGTCACTGATCACGGTGTGACTGATCGTCACGAGCGGGTAACTGTCCGTTCTGGGCCGGTCCATCGGGATCCGTCGAGCTTGGACACCTCGGAGGGCAATTCCATCGGTTTGGCCGACGCGGCTGGACAGATGGTGTAGTTGTAGTGCCGAGGACAAGCCGTTCGTCCTATAACCGACTCGGCCCGCGTCTGCCATTTCGGGCAACGCGGGTCAAGGTGCAGAATTTAGAGGAAAGAACCGTGATGGTTCGGTTCTCCCGAGGAGGCCGCTCATGACCGCTCGCACCCCTGATGCCGAGCCGCTGCTGACCCCGGCTGAGGTCGCCACGATGTTCCGCGTGGACCCGAAGACGGTCACGCGCTGGGCCAAGGCCGGCAAGCTCACGTCCATCCGCACGCTCGGAGGGCATCGGCGCTACCGCGAAGCGGAGGTCCGCGCACTGCTGGCGGGCATCCCGCAGCAGCGCAGCGAGGCCTGAAACACCTGCATAACCGGGCATTTCCGGGTCCCCCACGGTCCGGTTCGAGCCCACACCCCACCCCACGACAGGAGCCTGCCCCTTCAGGCTCCGGTCCCTTGTTCCTGAGGGCGCGTCGTCGATCGCGCTGGACTCCGCCGGGTCCAGCGCGATCTTTCGTTTGTGCGGGGCGGGCGTCCGGACCCGCGGTCGCGGAGGGGTGGAGGCGGGTACGGGGAGGCTTCGTCCCGAGCTCTCGCGGGGGTGGCGGGCGATCGGTTCTGCGCGTCCGTGTTGGGCTCCGGATGCCCCTTCGGACGGTCCCCGGGAAGCCTTCGCGCAGTCCCGTGAGGTAGGTGCAATTGCACATATTAAATCGACGGCCCGTGAGCGGTGTCCGAGTTCCCCTGGTGGAAAAACTCATTCAGTGACACCCGTCACAGTCCGGCATCCTTGCCCGTCCCAACTGGCTTGCGGTAGTGGGAATTGAGTCTTCCCGCCGCTGCTCAGCGGCAGGCCGGCGCGGGGCGGTACGGCGTGGACGGACCGGTTGAGCCCGGGTGCCGAGCCCGGGTGCCGCGCCGTACCGGTCGGCGGCGGGCCGGGGGGCGGCACCCGCGCCTCTGCCGGAGCCTCGCGGACGGCGGCTGGGCGGCGACTCGCCACGGGCCCTCTGCGGTCCCGTCCCTCCATGGGCCGCCCCGTCTCCCCCGCTTGGGTATCCCCCTGCGCCCGGCACCGTCAAGACGGCGCGGCCCGAGTTCCGGCCGGGCAGGCGCATGTCGGCCAACCTGTGGCCGTTCCGGCCGAGTTGATGCCGCCACGCCGGGGACCGGCCACACGCGCGGATGTGCGGCGCGGAGAGCGGCCCGTACGGAGACGGTCGGGCCCCGGAGTGGTCAGAGGGGCGAGAGGGGCGTGTGAGGCCGCTGAAGGCCCGCGTGAAGCCCGGTGTGCGGTCCTGAGGGGATTTGCTGAGTTACCGGCGGCTACACCACCCGGGTGAGCGGCGGGCGGCAGGCGTTCACCGCGGGCGCGGACTGCCCCGTGTGGTGGCTCGGGAACGGGGAAGGGCACGTCCCCTGGGGACGGGCCCTTCCAATCCGTGCGGTCCTGACGGGATTTGCTGTGCTGGTCCGCGGCTGTCGCCGCGGGCGCGGCCTCCGCCGTGGGGTGGCTCGGGAATGGAGGAGGGCCCGCACCCTCGCAGGGTGCGGGCCCTCCCAATCCGTGCGGTCCTGACGGGATTTGAACCCGCGGCCTCCACCTTGACAGGGTGGCGAGCACTCCAAACTGCTCCACAGGACCTTGCTGCCGCGCTGTCTTCCGTTGCGCTGCGAAGGCAGACTCTACAGCAGGTCAGGCACCCAGTCGAACTGGAGCCTGGCCGTGCCGGAGGTCAGCGCGCGGTGGAGGGCGCGGCCGCGTCGACGGCCTTCACGATGCGCTTGTCGGAGACCGGATACGCCGTGCCCAGCGCATGGGCGAAGTAGCTGACCCGCAGTTCCTCGATCATCCAGCGGATCTTCCGCGCCTCCGGCGGCACCGGGCGGCCCGGCGGGAACTGCTCCAGCAGCCAGGCGTACTCGTCCTGCATTTCGTGGACCTTCGCCATCCGGGTCCGGTCCCGCTCGGCGTGGGCGGGCATCTGCTGCAGGCGGCGGTCGGCCGCCACCAGGTAGCGCATGAGGTCCGGCAGCCGTCCGACCCCGTGCTCCGTGACGAAGCCCGGTTTGATCAGTCCGGCCAACTGCTGCTTGACGTCCGCCACCGAGGTGAGGAGCGCCGGGGACGTGGTGGACCGCAGCCGCTGCTCGCAGGCGTGCCAGGCGGCCAGCACCTCGCGGACCTTGCGGACGGCGTCCATCGTGGCGTCCACGAGGTCGGCCCGTACGGCGTCGTAGAGCTTGCGGAAGCTCTCCTCGTCCCAGGCGGGGCCCCCGCGGGCGGCGATGAGGCGGTCGGCGGCGGCTGTCACGCAGTCGTCGAAGAGGGCCTGGACGCTGCCGTGCGGATTGCGGGAAAGCGCCAGCTTCTGCTGGTTGGAGAGCTGGTTCTGGGCGAACTTCGCGGGGTTGACCGGGATGCCGAGCAGGATCAGCCGGCGGGTGCCCCGCCACATGGCCTCCGTCTGCTCCCACTCGGTGTCGAAGAGCCGTACGGCGACCGAGTCGCCCTCGTCCACCAGCGCGGGGTACGCCTTGACGGGCTGTCCGGCCCGCCGGGTCTCGAAGGTGCGCGGCAGGGTGCCCAGCGTCCAGGAGGTGAGCCCGGTGCGCTGGACCGGGCCGGCCGGTGCCCCCTCGGGGCGTTCACCGGACGCGGGTGCCTCGAAGGACTGGTCGAAGGCCTTGGTGATCGCCGCCTGGGTCTTCGGCTTGAGGCGCAGCTTGAGCGCCTCGATGTCCTTGTCCTCGGCGACCTTGCGGCGGCGCTCGTCCACCACCCGGAAGGTGATCTTGAGGTGGTCCGGCACCTTGGCGAGGTCCCAGTCCTCCGGGTCGATCCGGACGCCCACCATCCGCTGGAGTTCCCGGCCGAGGGCGGCCGTCAGCGGCTCCTGCCCCGGGATGGCGGCGGCCAGGAAGCGCTGGGCGTAGTTGGGCGCCGGTACGTAGTTACGGCGTACGGGCTTGGGGAGGGAGCGGATCAGCTCGGTGACCAGCTCCTCGCGCAGCCCCGGGATCTGCCAGTCGAAGCCCTCGGCGGTGACCTGGTTGAGCACCTGGAGCGGAACGTGGACGGTGACACCGTCCGCGTCGGCGCCCGGCTCGAACTGGTACGTCACGCGGAACTTGAGCTTGCCCTGCCGCCAGGTGTCCGGGTAGTCGTCCTTGGAGATGCCCTCGGCGCGCTCGTTGATGAGCATCGACTTCTCGAAGTCGAGCAGTTCCGGTTCCTCGCGGCGCTTCTTCTTCCACCAGGAGTCGAAGTGCGCTCCGGAGACGACATCGTCGGGCAGCCGCTGGTCGTAGAAGTCGAAGAGCGTCTCGTCGTCCACGAGGATGTCGCGGCGGCGGGCGCGGTGTTCCAGCTCCTCGACCTCGCTCAGCAGCTTCCGGTTGTCGTGGAAGAACTGATGGTGCGTCCGCCAGTCGCCCTCGACCAGGGCATGACGGATGAACAGCTCCCGCGAGGTCTCGGGGTCGATGCGCCCGTAGTTGACCTTCCGCTGGGCGACGATCGGGACCCCGTAGAGGGTCACCCGCTCGTACGCCATCACCGCCGCCTGCTTCTGCTCCCAGTGCGGTTCGCTGTAGTTGCGCTTCACCAGATGCTGCGCGAGCGGCTCGACCCACTCCGGCTCGATTTTTGCGTTGACCCGCGCCCACAGCCGGGACGTCTCCACCAGCTCGGCCGACATGATCCAGCGCGGCGGCTTCTTGAAGAGCGCGGAGCCGGGGAAGACCGCGAACTTGGCGCTCCGCGCGCCCAGATACTCGTTCTTCGCCTCGGTGTCCTTGAGCCCGATGTGCGAGAGGAGACCGGCGAGCAGCGAGGTGTGGACCCGGTCGGCGGGCGCGGCGGGCTCGTCCGCGGCGCCGGTGTGGATGCCCATGCTCCGGGCCACCTGCCGGAGCTGGGTGTAGATGTCCTGCCACTCCCGTATCCGCAGGTAGTTCAGGAACTCGTTGCGGCACATCCGGCGGAACGCGGAGGAGGACAGCTCCTTCTGCCGCTCGCGCACATAACGCCAGAGGTTGAGGAAGGCGAGGAAGTCGGAGGTCTCGTCGCGGAAGCGGGCGTGCTGCTGGTCCGCCTGCTGCTGCTTCTCGGCCGGGCGTTCGCGCGGGTCCTGGATGGAGAGGGCCGCCGCGATCACCATGACCTCGCGGACGCAACCGTTCCGGTCGGCTTCGAGGACCATCCGGGCCAGCCGCGGGTCGACCGGCAGCTGGGAGAGCTTGCGGCCGGTCTGCGTGAGCCGCTTACCCGCGTCCCGCGCCGAGCCGGCGGCACCCTGCTGGCCGGTGGAGAAGGCGCCCAGCTCCTCCAGGAGTTGCACGCCGTCCTTGATGTTGCGGCGGTCCGGCGGGTCGATGAACGGGAAACGCTCGATGTCGCCGAGCCCGGCCGCGGTCATCTGGAGGATGACGGAAGCGAGGTTGGTGCGGAGGATCTCGGCGTCCGTGAACTCCGGGCGGGAGAGGAAGTCGTCCTCCGAGTAGAGCCGGATGCAGATGCCGTCGGCCGTCCGGCCGCAGCGGCCCTTGCGCTGGTTGGCGCTGGCCTGCGAGATCCGTTCGATCGGCAGCCGCTGCACCTTGGTGCGGTGGCTGTAACGGGAGATACGGGCCGTGCCCGGGTCGATGACGTAGCGGATACCGGGGACGGTCAGCGAGGTCTCGGCGACGTTCGTGGCCAGGACGACGCGGCGGCCGGCGTGCCGCTGGAACACCCGGTGCTGCTCGGCGTGCGAGAGGCGGGCGTAGAGCGGCAGGATCTCGGTGGAGCGGAGGCTCCGCTTGCCCAGGGCGTCCGCCGTGTCGCGGATCTCCCGCTCGCCGGAGAGGAAGACGAGGATGTCGCCGGGGCCCTCGGCCTGCAGTTCGTCGACGGCCTCGCAGATGGCGGTGACCTGGTCGCGGTCGCTCTCCTCGGACCCCTCCTCCAGGAGCGGGCGGTACCGCACCTCGACGGGGTAGGTACGGCCGGACACCTCCACGATGGGGGCGGCGCCCCGGCCGTCATCGTCGCCGTCGCCGGCGTCCGCCGCGCCACCGGGGACGGGGGTGCGGAAGTGGCGGGCGAAGCGCTCCGGATCGATCGTCGCGGAGGTGATGACCACCTTGAGGTCGGGACGCTTCGGCAGCAGCTGGGCGAGATAACCCAGGATGAAGTCGATGTTGAGGCTGCGTTCGTGTGCCTCGTCGATGATGATCGTGTCGTACTGGCGCAGCTCCCGGTCCGTCTGGATCTCGGCGAGCAGGATGCCGTCCGTCATCAGCTTGACGTGCGTGGCGGGGCTCACCTGGTCCGTGAACCGGACCTTCCAGCCGACCGCCTCGCCCAGCGGTGTGTTCAGCTCCTCGGCCACCCGCTCGGCCACCGTGCGGGCCGCGATACGGCGCGGCTGGGTGTGCCCGATCAGGCCGCGGACCCCGCGGCCCAGCTCCAGGCAGATCTTGGGGATCTGGGTGGTCTTGCCGGAGCCGGTCTCGCCCGCGACGATCACCACCTGGTGATCGCGGATCGCCGCCAGGATCGCGTCCTTCTTCTGGCTGACCGGCAGGGCTTCCGGATACGTCACGGCCGGCACGCCCGCGCGCCGCCGCGCCACGCGCGCCTCGGCCTGCTCCATCTCGGCGGCGATCTCGTCCAGCACCGCCTGCCGGGCCTCGGGCTTGCGGATGCGGCGGGCACCGTCGAGGCGCCGCCCCAGCCGGTGCTCGTCACGCAGCATCAGCTCGGGCAGCCGGGCCTGGAGGGCGGCGAAAGCGGGGGGAGAGGAAGTAGACATACCGAACCCAGGATCTCACCTCGCGGAAGCGACTGGCGAACGAGTTACGCGGTGCTGCCGGAAGTCCCGCGGGCGGTGGGGGCGGCGGCGGAGAGCCGGGGTGGGGAGCCGGGGGCGCCGGCTCGGTGAAGCGGGCGTCGCGCGGGGTGCCGGGGTGACGCGGGCAGGGCCGGGGTGACGTGCGGGTGGGTGCCGTGCCCGAACCCGGCCCGGGGGGTGCCCGTTGCCCGGCTCACGCTGTGCCCGTCCTCGTCCCGGTTCTCGATCCCGTCCGTTCGCCGTGCCCGTGCCCGTCGTACCCGCGCCCGGGCAGGCCCCCCCGGCGGGCGCGAGCCGTCTCGTGCCGGAGTCCCGGCCGGTGGTGCCGGTCGCCGGGTCCGGATCGGGCGGGCCCGGCCCGTCCCGGCGTGCCGAGCCGGCGGTTACGATGCGTGGAGTCCACTCCTCCGGAAGGCCCCGCAGTGATCAGCAGCAACGCCGCGCACCGCCGCCGCCTCGCGGCCGGCGCGGTCACCGGTGCGCTGATGGCCGTTCTGGCGGCGCTGCTGTGCCTGCCGGGCCGGGCGGCACCCGCCGCCGCGCCCGGCGGTGGCGGAACCGCGGCGATGGCACAGGGCTTCCCGGTGGCGGACCGGAGTCCCGTACCGGCCGAGGAACCGGCGGACGCCGAGCCCGAGGCCGGACAGCCGTCCGGGCGGGCCTTCGCCGGCCCCGGAACCACCGGCCCGGCCGAGGCAGCGCCGACGTGGTCGGCGGACGACGACGGCTCCTCGAACTGCAAGCGTCCGCAGGACAGGGGAACCGGCGCCGCCGTGCCGGCGACCGCCGCCTCCGCCCATGACCAGTGCCCCGCCCTCGGCGCGCGGCCGGCGTACGCCGAGGGCGACGCGTCCGAGGCGGTCCGCGGGCTGCCCGCCGTACGCGGTCCGACGGGCGGCCCCGCCACTCCTGTGACGCTCTCCGTCCTGCTGCGCGTGTAGATGCCGCGGACCGGTGCCGGCCCGTAGCGCCACCGCGCAGGGTCTGCCGCCGTTCTCGCGGTGCGCGGACAGGGCGTCGTCCGCCGCGCGTCGCGCGCACGGCTTCCGCACCGGTCTCCGCGCCCCGGCATCCGCCGTCCCCGGACAGGAGCAGACGTGAAGGACCCTCGAACCACCGTGCGGCTGGCGCTGCGCGCCCCCGCCCTTTGGCCACCCGCCCGCTGGGGCGCCGCCCTGGCCGCGGCCGTACTGACCGCGCTGGCGGCCGGCCTGCCCACCGCCGTCATCCCGAACCCGGTCTTCGGCCGGACCGTGCCGACCACCTGGTGGGCCTACCCGGTGCTCGCCGCCACCGCCGTCCTGGGCGGGCTGCTGCTCGCGACCTACGTACGGATCGGCGCCGAACGCCGGACCGAACCGCCGGAACCGGACGGGCCGGAGCGCCGGCGCCGCCGGCTGGGCACGGCGGGCGGACTGCTGTCGTTCCTGGCCGTGGGCTGCCCGGTGTGCAACAAGGTCGTCCTGCTGCTGCTCGGAACCTCCGGCGCGATGACGGTCTGGGCGCCGGTCCAGCCGGTGCTGGCGGTCGCCTCGGTGGTGCTGCTGGCCGTGGCGACCGCGCAGCGGCTGGCGGGCGAGGTCGCCTGCGGGGCGCTGCCGGGAGCCGCCCCCGCGGCGGCCGTGTCCGGCGCCCGGGGCCCGTCGGCCGCACCGGACGCGCGCGACACACGCCGCGGCTGACCGGCACGCGGGGCTTCCCGGGGCTCCATGGGGCTCCTTGGGCCGGTACGCACGGCGCACGGTGCGGCAGAGACGCGTGCTGTGCGCGGCCCGAGCCTTCCGCCGGGTCAGCGCCCGGTCGGCGTTCGGTCGGCGTCCTGCCGGTGTCCGGCGCCGTGCCCCTTCCGGCTGCGCCCGCCCGCAACGGGCCGGCCTCCGCCGCCCACCTCAACTCCCCATCCGTCCATCCGTCTTCACGTACACGCGCGGACCGCACCGACCTGTGCCGGCCCCGCGCCGCTCCCCAGGAGAGACCTCCATGCCCACGAACGGCGACAACCCCACCTCCGGCCCCTCCCCGGCCACCCGCAGGAACCGCGGCATCGCGATCGGCGCCCTGGTGCTGGTCGCCGCCCTGGTGCTCGGCGTCCTCTCGGCCTTCGCGACGGGCGGCGGCTCGTCCGGCGACTCCCCGGCCGTGACGGTCGAGACGCCCGGGGAGGGCTCGGCCGACCCCAACGCCGACACCTATGCCCGGCTCGCGGAGCTCGCCCGCCGCGACAAGGACGACAAGCTGGCGATGGGCCGCGCGGACGCCCCCGTCGTCCTGATCGAGTACGCCGACTTCAAGTGCCCCTTCTGCGGCAAGTTCGCCCGTGACACCGAGCCCGAACTGGTGAAGGAGTACGTCGACAAGGGCGTGCTGCGCATCGAGTGGCGCAACCTCGTGGTCTTCGGCGAGGACTCCGCACAGGCCGCCTACGCGAGCTGGGCGGCCGGGCAGCAGGGCCGCTTCTGGGAGTTCCACGAGGTGGCGTTCTCGGAGGAGGACAACATGAAGAAGGGGTATTCGAAGGAGCGCCTCGACGCGATCGCCGAGAAGGCCGGCGTCAAGAACATGGACCGCTTCCACACCGACATGGAGAGCTACGCGGCGAAGCAGGCGGTGGAGAAGGACCAGGAGGAGGCGTACGGCATCGGCGCCACCAGCACGCCGTCCTTCCTGGTCAACGGCAAGCCGATCGCCGGGGCGCAGCCGACGGAGGTCTTCGCCGAGGCCATCGAGGCGGCGGCGCAGCAGGCGGAGGCGGCCGAGGGCTCGGACAAGTGACCGACATCGGCTACCTCGCCGCCTTCCTGGGCGGACTGCTGGCCCTGCTCAGCCCGTGCAGCGCACTGCTGCTGCCCGCGTTCTTCGCCTACTCGATCGACAGCACCTCACGCCTCGTCGCCCGCACCGGCATCTTCTACCTGGGCCTGGCGACGACCCTGGTGCCGCTCGGCGTCGGCGGCTCGTACGCGGGGCGGCTGTTCTACGGCCACCGCGATCTGCTCGTCGCTCTCAGCGGCTGGCTGATCATCGCGCTGGGCGTGGCGCAGATCCTCGGGCTGGGCTTCGCCTCGCGCCGCCTGCAGGAGGCGTCCGGCCGCATCCGCCCGACGAGCGCCGCGAAGGTCTACGCCCTCGGCACGGTCTACGGTCTCGCGGGCTTCTGCGCGGGCCCGATCCTCGGCAGTGTGCTGACGGTCGCCGCGGTGAGCGGCAGTCCGGTCTACGGGGGCGTGCTGCTGGCGGCGTACGCGCTGGGCATGGCCGTACCGCTGTTCGTCCTGGCCCTGCTCTGGGAGCGCTTCGAACTGGGACGGAAGGGCTGGCTGCGCGGGCGTACCGTCCGCGTCGGCCGGCTGGAGCTGCACACCACGTCCCTTCTCTCCGGGCTGTTCTTCATCGCCCTCGGCACGATGTTCCTGGCCTTCGACGGGACGACGGCCCTGCCCGGACTGCTCGGCGTGGACGGCTCGTTCGAGGCGGAACGGTGGGCCCAGCGGGTGGGCGCGGCCGTACCGGACCAGGTCCTGCTCGGCCTGCTGGGCGCGGCGGGCGCGGGCATCGCGCTGCTCGCCGTACGGCGGGGCGCGGCGGGAAGGGAAGGACGATCCGGCCGGAGGGGCGGAAGCGCCCTCGGCCCGTCCCGGAAGGCGCCCGCCGACGACCCGCGCTGACGGGCCGCTGCCGCCGCTGACGGACACCGCTGCGCGACCGGTCCCGCGGAGGGAGCTCCCTCCGCGGGACCGGCCCCGCGGGTCGCCCACGGGACTCCCGGCCCGCACCGCCCGCCCGGATCCCTGGCCGGGACCCGGCGCATCCGACAGGATGACGCACGGCGGGGCAGCCGGCAGACACAAGGAGAGACGGTGGCGGACACACAGCACCGAAACGTGGCATGGGACGAAGCGCGGTGGCTGAACCACCCGCCGCAGGCGGCCCCGGACGACACGGGCGCGCTCGTCGTGACCACGGGGGCCCGCAGCGACTTCTGGCGCCGCACGAGCTACGGCTATGTGCGCGACGACGGACACGCCCTGCTGACCGCCTTCCCGCAGGGCGGCGCGGTCGAAGTGACATTCGAGGCCGACTTCACACACCTGTACGACCAAGCGGGATTGATGGTCCGCGTCGACGAGGCGAACTGGGTCAAGGCGGGGATCGAGTACACGGACGGCGCCCCGCATCTGGGCGCCGTCGTGACGCGCGAGTTCTCGGACTGGTCGCAGTCGCCGGTGCCGGAGTGGGCGGGCAGGCCGGTCACCGTCCGTGCCAGCCGCGCCGGCGACGCCCTGACGCTGCGGGCCCGGTGCGCCGACGGCCCGTGGCGGATGTTCCGGCTGGTGCCCCTGCCCCCGGACGCGGAGGCGACGGCGGGCCCGTTCTGCTGCTCACCGGAGCGCGAAGGGCTGAGGGTCCGGTTCACCGGTTACACCACGAGCCCGGCGGACCCGGACCTGCACGGGGCGGAGTAGGCCCGGGTCGTCCCCCTGCCCCGTTCCTGCACCGTCGGCGAGGCCCGAGGGCACAGTGGTCACCGCACAGGGCCCCGCCGGATGACCTGGTATCCGCCGGGGCCCCGCTGACGTCGCCGTCGCCCTGCGGTGTCCTTGCCATCGGCCTCGCCACTGAGCGGCCGCGTGCCTGAGTAGCCGTACTCATGTGCGGTGCCCGCCACGGCAGCATGCTGGACGGCATGCGACCGAAGACTGTCACTCGCGGGCGAAGCGGTGGTGGGGATGGGGAGCGGGAGTGAGCCGTCAACCGGCCGTCAGGTCGGGGTGAGCATGGCGCTACTCGTCATCGACCTGATGGTCATCGCCTGGCTGCTGTTCCGCTACGGCATGGCGGGATGGGCTGATGGCTACGACCCCGGCAACCCGCCCGACGCGCCCGGGGAAGCGTTGCGGGGGGTGTGGATCCTGGCCGGCGGCGCGGTCGTCACGGGCGGTGGCCTCCTGCGCCTGCGGTGGCGCATTCCCGGCATCGTGCAACTGGTGGTCCTGGGAGCCGGAGCGGGGCTGCTGGCCCTCCTCTCAGCCGCTGAGTAGGGGCTGCCGGGCCGGGAGCTCCCTCGCGCACGCCCCGCTGCCGAATCGGCACGAAGAAGCCCCCGCCGAATGATCTCGGCGGGGGCTTTGCCCTGGTGGGCGGCGGTGGCTGGGGCCGGGGTCGAACCGGCGACCTTCCGCTTTTCAGGCGGACGCTCGTACCAACTGAGCTACCCAGCCACGCAACCTCGCGGTTGCAGCGGTCCTGACGGGATTTGAACCCGCGGCCTCCACCTTGACAGGGTGGCGAGCACTCCAAACTGCTCCACAGGACCAAGCTCGTGCGAGCACCGGCGACGTTCTCCAGTCTCGCACATGGTGATGCGTGCCCCCAACGGGATTCGAACCCGTGCTACCGCCTTGAAAGGGCGGCGTCCTGGGCCACTAGACGATGAGGGCTGAATGGCCCGCCTGCAGCGCCTTCCGGCACCGTCGGGGACGTGAGAAGCATATGGGATGCGGGGAGGGATCGCCAAAACGGTTTACGGCGCCTCCGTGGGGGAGGGCGACGGTGTCCGGCGGGCGGGCGGTGAGGCCGTACCGGAACCCGGTCCGGCGGACGGTGACGAGGGCGAGGGCGAGGGCGACTCCGCCCCGCCGGGAGTGTTCTCCTCCGGCAGCCTGCGGCTCACCTCGGCTGTCGACAGGCCCAGGCCGCCGAGCGTGATCTCGTCCCAGGCCTGCAGCTTCCGGCTCTCCCGGTCCAGGTAGAGCACGGAGGCCTGGACGTCGGCGGGTTCGCCGCCCTCCACCGCGCGGAGCCCGTCGCCGCCGGTCGAACCCTGGACCATCAGCCGCGTCCCCCCGTCCAGCTCATGGGTCTTGCGGTTGTGGGTGTGCCCGGCCAGGACCAGGGGGACCGCCCCCGCCGTCTCGCGGGCCGCCATCGGGTTGTGCGCCACCGCGATGTCGGCCGGTTCACCCTTGGCCCGCTGCCGGTTCATCGCCGCGGCGAGCCTGCGCCCCACGGCCCGCTCGGAGTCGTCACCGGCCGGCTGCACCGAGCGGTCCGGGGTGAACTGCGGATCGCCGATGCCCGCGATCCGCAGGCCGGAGACGGTGATGGACTTGCCGTCGTCGAGGACCCGGACGTTGTCGAGGTCCTCCAGGTACTCCTGCGTCGCGGCCGAGTCGTGGTTGCCGCGCACCCAGACATAGGGGGCGCCCAGATCGCTGATCGGGTCGAGGAAGCCGTTCTCGGCGGTGGTGCCGTGGTCCATGGTGTCGCCCGAATCGATGATCACATCGATGTCGTACTGCTTGACCAGCGACTCGATGATGTGCCAGGCCGCCGGGTTGAGATGGATGTCCGAGACGTGCAGCACGCGCATGGTCGTCGGGTCCGGCCGGTACGTCGGCAGGTTCGCCGTGGCGTCGTAGAGCTGGGTGACATTGGTGACGAGGCGGGCGAGTTCCTGCTGGTAGATGTCGAAGTCGCTGACGATGCTGCGGGCGTTGCCCACCACACTGGGCGCGCTGCTCAGCAGCCCGGAGAACTTCGGCTCCAGGACGGACTTCGGATTCCAGGTGGCGTACGCGGCGGCGCCGGAGGTGACCAGCAGCGCCAGCGCCAGACCGCCCGCCGTCAGCGCGCGCCGCGGGCGCCGGTAGACGGCCAGGCCGAGCAGCGTGGCGCCGGAGACCACGGCGACGACCGACCGCACACCCAGGTCGATGGTGCCGGCGGCCACGTCGTCGGCAATCTCCTCCTGCAGCCCGGCGAGCCGCTCCGGATGCTTGACCAGCGCCTGCGAACGCTCCGGGTTCAGCTGGTCGACGTCCACGTCGAGGCGGAGGGGCGCGTGGTGGCTGTCGAGTTCGAGGGCGCCGAGCGGTGACACGTTGATCTTCGTGCCGCCCGAGACCGACGGGCGCAGCGCCATCTTGGTGTCCATGGGACCCACCGGCGTCCGCACGCTGCCGACCACCAGAAGGCCCAGCCACGCGCCGATCAGCACGACGGACACCATTCCGAGGGCACGGGCGTACGGATGCGGTGTGTGGCCGAGCGGCCGTACCGCCGGACCCTTCGGAGGAAGGCCGCCGCTCCGGCCCCGGAAAGGCATGCGGAAGCGGCGGCGGAGTGGTTCGCGTGCCATTGCAGCCGTATGCCCTTCCGCGGTGATCGCTATGCGAGAAGTCAACAGGCGCGGCCTCCGGTTCGTTCCCGCCGGTCGCCATCGGTGGTCTCCGCCGGCCGCGGCCGCGGCCGGCGTCCCCGGTCGCCGTCTCCGGCCGGACGGCGGCGGGGGGCGCGGGTGTGGCGCAGAATGGCGGCGTGCTGGAGATGACGCGTGAGGAGTTCGAGGAACTGGTCGCCGAGGCGCTGGACCGCATCCCGCCCGAGCTGACGCGGCTCATGGACAACGTGGCGGTGTTCGTCGAGGACGAGCCCCCCGCCGAGGACCCGGAGCTCCTCGGCATCTACGAAGGGACGCCGCTCACGGAGCGGGGGGAGTGGTACGCGGGCGTGCTGCCGGACCGGATCACCATCTACCGGGGGCCGACGCTCCGGATGTGCGGGAGCCGGGAAGAGGTCGTCGAGGAGACCGAGGTCACGGTCGTCCACGAGATCGCCCACCACTTCGGCATCGACGACGAACGGCTGCACGCCCTGGGGTACGGATGAGCGGAACGGACGCCGGGGCGGGCGGTTCCGCCGGCGGGGACGGCTCCGCCGCCGCACCGGGGGACCGGCACGGTCCGGGGCGGCCGGCGTCTCCGTCCCGCCCGGGGGACCCGGGAGGCCCGGGCGCGGCCCCGGGATCCCGCAGCGGCCCGGGGGACCGCGCCGGTGCGGCCGGTGCCACGCCCGCGAGGCGGGCACCCCGGGCGGTCGACCCCGACGTCGATCTGCGCGTACCGGAACAGCGGGCCGAGGCCGCCGGCCGCGCCCTGTGGGGCATCCTCGCCGTCGTCTCGGCGGGCGGTGCGCTCGGCGCCTGCGCCCGATACGGGCTGACGCTCGCCTGGCCCGCGCCGCACGACGCGGCCCCGTGGGCGATCCTCGTGGTCAACGCGTCGGGCAGCGCGCTGATCGGCGTCCTGATGACCCTGGTGAGCGAGCGGCCGGGTGTCTCTCCGCATCCGCTGCTGCGGCCGTTCCTGGGCACCGGTGTGCTCGGCGGCTTCACCACCTTCTCGACGTACGCGGCCGATGTGCCGGAGCTGCTGGCGCGGGGCGAGACCGCGGCCGCTCTGGCCTACGCGGCGGGCACGCTCGCCGCCGCGCTGACCGGCGTGGGGGCGGCGGCCGTGCTGACCCGGAAAGCCGTGGGCCTCCACGGCGGTGCGGCGGCGGAAACGGGTCCCGAGGCGGAGGCCGGGGCGGGGAACGGTACGGGAACGGGGGCGCGGGCCCGGTGAACTGGCTGCTGGTCGCCCTGGGCGCCGCCGTGGGCGCGCCCCTGCGCTATCTCACCGACCGCGCGGTCCAGGCACGGCACGGCTCGGTGTTCCCCTGGGGCACGGTCGTCGTCAATGTGACGGGCAGTCTGCTGCTCGGGCTGCTCACCGGAGCCCTCGGAGCCGGAACGGGCTCGGACCAGGCCCGGCTGCTGCTCGTGACAGGGCTGTGCGGGGCACTCACCACCTACTCGACGTTCTCGTACGAGACCCTGCGGCTGGCCGAGCGGGGGCGCGTGGGGCTCGCGGCGGCCAATATCGGCCTGTCGCTGGTGGGCGGGCTGGGGGCGTACGTCCTGGGCGCGGGGCTGACCGGAGGGCTCGGCCCGGGCTGAGCCCTCCGGTCGGCCCCGGCCGGTGGCGGGAGGAGTGCGCGGGGTGCCGGGCTCACCTCGCAGGGGCTCAGCTCGCAAGGGCCCAGCTCGCAAGGTCGGCCTCGCCACGGTCCGCTCACGGTCCTGCTCACGGGCCCGCTCACGGCGCCGGGACGCCCGGTGAGAGCGGTGCGGGCGCCGACTCCGGGGACACGCCCGTCGCCGACGCCGCGCCACCGGGCTCGGGTTTCGGCTCCTCACCCGTCGGCGCCGGGTCCGGGCTCGACGGCTGCGGTTCCGGCTCCGGCTCGGGCTCGGGTTCCGGGGACGGCCGCTCCGGTGCCGGGCGGGTCGGATCCCCCTCTCCTCCCGGCTGCCGCGGTGCGCGGGGGCCGGGCCCTCCGCGGTCCTTCCCACGGCCGCCGCCCGTGACCGGGCCGGAGCCGGGCGCGGAGGCGTGCCCGGCGCCCGAGTCCGGGCGGCCGGACGCCCCGCCGGAACCGGCCTCGCGCTCCGTACGGGAACCCGGGCGGCCCGCCTCGGCACGGCCGTCCTTGTCCCGGCCGCGATCGGCCTTGCCGCGCCCGTCCCGCGCCTCCGGCCCGCCCTCCGCTCCGTGGGGCTGCTCCACGCCCTCGCCGTCCGCGGAGCGCTGACCGGCGCCCGATCCGTCCTCCTGCCCGGCAGATCCGGTGGGCTTGGGTGGGTCGGTCCTGTCGCTGACGCTCATGCACCCGGTCGCGGTGGCCAGGGCGAGTGCGGCGGCGGCCACGCGCAGGGGGGTGCGGAAACCCGTGCGGCCCTCCGTACGGGGCATGGCTGCGGACCTTGCCCCGGCCCCGCCCTCCGGCCGAGCGGGCTCCCCGGCCCCGGTCCCGGCCGGGTACCCGGCCACGGACCCGTTCCCGTTTCCGGCCCCGGCCGCCGCCGGGGCCGGGCGGACCGCCGGGACGGCCTGCGCGCCCGCCCTCCGGGGCCGCCACGGGCTCGGCAGGGTTTCCGGCGACGGAGGAGGGGCCGGGGAGACGGATGGGGAGCGGGCGCACAGGCGGGCACCTCCGGGTACGGGGCGGGCAGGC
Source organism: Streptomyces sp. MNU89 (assembly GCF_020982505.1). NCBI lineage: Bacteria > Bacillati > Actinomycetota > Actinomycetes > Kitasatosporales > Streptomycetaceae > Streptomyces > Streptomyces sp. MNU89. The sequence continues at coordinate 3,992,653 of NZ_JAJKLL010000001.1, forward strand.
CGCTCTGCTCAACTCCGCCCGCGCCGTGCAGGACACGGACAGCGCCGGACAACCACGCCGTCCGGCCCAGGAACGCGGCAGCGGCCCGTCCGGAGGCGGCCGGCGGGGCGACGCGGCCGGGGCTCCGGCCCCGGGCATCCGGGGCGGCCGGGGCTCGGAGCCGGACCCGCACCACCGGAGAGCCGGTGGCCGCGCCCGTCCGGTACGCTGGGTGCAGCGCGGTTCAGGCCGCGACGACGACCCCGCGACCGACCACCACATCCATCCCGGGATCCCCCGCCGGAGCCGATTTGCGCTCCGGGGTTCCGAGTGCGTATGGTGACAGATCGTTTGATCCCATTTGCCCGGCGCTACCGTATCTCCTCGCAGACCGAGGTGATGAACGCGCCGTGTGGCGCGTTCCTGTACCGAACCGTGGCTGACCGCATAGAGGCGGGCGTATGCATACACGGAGTTTGGGCGCGTGCCGAGACTCCGGAAGGTTTTGCATTTCGCATGTCCATTTCTGCCACTGACCGCGCCGTCATGCCCGAGGACGCGGAGATCACCGCCCTCGCCGGCACCGAGCTCGACGAGGCTCCCGCCACCGCCGACGCCATCGGCGCGGCCCCCGAAGCCGCCACCGCCGAGACCCCGAGACCCCGAGACCCCGGAGTCACCTTCGGTGACCTCGGTCTCGCCGAGGCGATCGTCCGCAAGCTCTCCCAGAACGGTGTCGTCACCCCGTTCCCGATCCAGGCCGCGACCATCCCGGACGCCCTGGCCGGCAAGGACATCCTCGGCCGCGGCCGCACGGGCTCCGGCAAGACCCTCTCCTTCGGTCTGCCGCTGCTCACCCGCCTCGCCGAGGGCCGCACCGAGAAGAAGCGCCCCCGCGGCCTGATCCTCACCCCCACCCGCGAGCTGGCGATGCAGGTCGCCGACGCCCTCCAGCCCTACGGTGACGTCCTCGGCCTGAAGATGAAGGTCGTCTGCGGCGGCACCTCCATGAGCAACCAGATCTACGCGCTGGAGCGCGGCGTCGACATCCTCGTCGCCACCCCCGGCCGGCTGCGCGACCTCATCGACCGGGGTGCCGCGACGCTCGACCAGGTCGAGGTCGCCGTCCTCGACGAGGCCGACCAGATGGCCGACATGGGCTTCCTGCCCGAGGTCACCGAGATTCTCAACCTCGTGCCGGCGGGCGGCCAGCGCCTGCTGTTCTCCGCGACGCTGGAGAACGAGATCGACACCCTCGTCAAGCGCTACCTGGTCGACCCGGTGACACACGAGGTCGACGCGGCGCAGGGCGCGGTCACCACCATGAGCCACCACGTGCTCGTCGTGAAGCCGAAGGACAAGGCGCCGGTCACGGCCGCCATCGCCGCCCGCAAGGGCCGCACGATCATCTTCGTGCGGACCCAGATGGGCGCCGACCGTGTCGCCGAGCAGCTCCTCGACACCGGGGTGCGCGCGGACGCGCTGCACGGCGGCATGACGCAGGGCGCCCGGACCCGGACGCTGGCCGACTTCAAGGACGGTCGCGTCAACTGCCTCGTCGCCACGGACGTCGCCGCGCGCGGCATCCACGTCGACGACATCGACCTGGTCCTGAACGTGGACCCGGCCGGTGACCACAAGGACTACCTGCACCGCTCCGGCCGCACGGCCCGCGCGGGCCGCAGCGGCACCGTCGTCTCGCTGGCGCTCCCGCACCAGCGCAAGCAGATCTTCCGGCTGATGGAGGACGCGGGTGTCGACGCCTCGCGCCACATCGTCGGCGGAGCGGGCGCGTTCGACGAGGACGTCGCCCGGATCACCGGTGCCCGTTCGCTGACCGAGGTGCAGGCCGAGTCGGCCGGCAACGCCGCGAAGCAGGCCGAGCGCGAGGTCCAGGACCTCACCCGTCAGCTGGAGCGCGCACAGCGCCGCGCCGCCGAACTGCGCGGGGAAGCCGACCGGCTGGTGGCGCGGGCCGCGCGCGAGCGGGGCGAGGACCCGGAGGCGGCCGTCGCGGCCGCCGCCGAGGCCATGGTCGCCGCCGCGGCGGCGGAAGCCGCGGCGGAGGAGTCGCGGGCCGCCGCGTCCGTGCCGGCCCAGTCCGCGGCCGCGGGCGAGCGCCGTGACGACCGGGGCAACTTCGACCGCCGTGACCGTCGCGACGACCGGTCCGGCGGCTACGGAGACCGCGGTGGCAACAGCGGTGGCTACGGCGACCGCGGCGGCTACGGCCGCGAGCGCCGGGACGACCGCTCCTCCGGCGGCTTCAACCGCGACCGCGGTGACCGCCGCGACGACCGCTCCGGCGGCGGCTACCGCCGGGACGACCGTCCGAGCGGTGGGTTCAGCCGTGACCGTCGGGACGACCGTCCGGGTGGCGGCTTCAACCGCGACCGCCGTGACGACCGTCCGAGCGGTGGCTACAGCCGTGACCGTCGCGACGACCGTCCGAGCGGTGGCTACGGTGCCGGCCGTTCGGGCAGCGGTTACAGCCGTGACCGCCGCGACGACCGTCCGGCCGGCGGCTACAGCCGTGACCGCCGGGACGACCGCGGAGGCTTCGGCGCCGCCCGTCCGCACGAGCGCCGCGACGACCGCCCCGGCTTCAGTCACCGGGGTGGCGACCGCCCGCACAACCGCGACCGTCGTGACGACCGTCCCTTCAGTCGCGACGACCGCCCGGCCCGCCGCGACGACCACCGCGGCAGCACCAACACCGCCGGCGGCCGTCCGTTCGACCGCCGTGCCGACAAGCCGCGCTGGAAGCGCAACGGCTGACGGCACCTGACCGAACACCCGTGCCTCGGGGCCCGTACGCACTGCGTCGTACGGGCCCCGAGGCCGTGTCCGGGCCCGCGCCACCGTGCCCGGTCCGCGCCGACGGGGGGCGCGGCGACGCGGGCCCGGAATCCCGAGCCGCTGTCGGCGAACAGGGGTATACCCGATCGGTTCGCGGCCCGCGGAGGGCTATGCTCGGGGGAGCACGACCAAGGGCCGTTAGCTCAATTGGCAGAGCAGTGGACTTTTAATCCATTGGTTGTGGGTTCGAGTCCCACACGGCCTACCACCGAGGCCCGGACCGGCACCGACGCCGATCCGGGCCTCACGGCATTCCGGCCACTCCCCGCACCGGGAGGACGAGTTGGCGTGTGCGGTGGTGGCGTTCGCGGCAACTGTGTCCGCCGCCCCGCCGGTTGGGGCGCCGGCGGACTGCCGGGCCGCCGCCCGTCCTGAAGCCGGCGATGTGCGGTTGCGTGGGGCAGGGGCCGTGGCCGAGCAGGGGCCGGGGCCGCTGTGGCTGCGGCAGCGCACCGATGACCCCGACGACACCGGGGATCGCGGTGATCCCGATGACCGGGAGAGGTCCCGGATTGCCGTGCGGGAGGAGGCCGGGCACCGGCCGAAGGAGAGGACCGTGGAGGAGGGGGGACCAATGGTCCCTCTCCCGGGCCGACCGGGCCCTGCCGTCCGTGTGCCGATACGGCGATGGTGGGTCATGCGGGTCCTGCTGTGGGGGCGGGACACATTGGGGTAGCCGGACGTGCGGTTGGGCGACCGGGCACGGATACGACCCGTGCCGGGTGCCGCGCGCACCGTACGTCCGGCAGGTCTCCGGACCGGCCCGTGGGGACGGGTGCGGTCACGGCTCCGCGACGGGGACGGCGGGTGGGACCGCCGTCCCCGTCGTCATGCCGTCCACCGCCGGAACCGCCGCAGCCCCGCCCCGCCACCACCGCAGCCGCCACCACCGCCGTACGGTGCCGCACACGGCCCGTCCGGTACGGCCCCGCCGCCCGGGTCTCCCGTCCCGCTCGCCTCCGCGGTCGCCTCCGCGGTCGCCTCCGCGGTCGCCTCCGCGGTCGCTTTCGCGGTGCTGTGGCCCGGCGATCCGGACCGGCCGCGGCCCGACCGGCGGACCGTATGCCGGGAGCCGAGCCGTTCGTCCGCATTCGGGTTGACCTTTACGCTACGTCAAGTTCTACGGTCGTGAGCACCGGGTGAGAGACGCCCGGGGATGTGGAAACAGCAAGGGGGAGCCGCGATGGAGTGGTCGATCCAGGACATCGCGCGCCGTGCGGGGACGACCAGCCGGACGCTGCGCCACTACGACGACATCGGCCTGTTGCCGCCCAGCCGGATCGGCGGCAACGGCTACCGCTACTACGACCAGTCCGCGCTGGTCAGGCTTCAGCGGATTCTGCTGCTGCGCGAGCTGGGCCTGGGGCTGCCCGCCATCGCCGAGGTGCTGGCCGGACAGCGCGACGAGACCGCCGCGCTCCGCACGCATCTGCGGCTGCTGGAGCACGAACGGGAGCGGATCGGGCGGCAGATCGCATCGGTGCGGACCACCTTGCGCAAGACGGAGGAGGGCGAAGAGCTCATGGCCGACGAAATATTCGACGGTTTCGACCACGACCGGCACAAGGAGGAGGTGATCGAGCGCTGGGGGCGCGACGCCTACGAGAGTTCCGACCGCTGGTGGCGCTCGCTCGGCGACGAGGGCCGGCAGTCCTTCCAGCAGCGGGAGCTGGACATCGCCCTGGACTTCGGCAAAACCGCGCGGGCCGGTGCCTCCCCGGACAGTGAGGAGGCGCAGGCGATCACCCGGCGCCACTACACCTGGCTGTCGGACGCCTCCCCGGATCCCTCCAAGGATTACTTCATCGGGCTGGCCGAGATGTACGTCGCCGATCCGCGGTTCGCCGCCCACTACGACCGGCATGGTGAGGGAGTCGCGGAGTTCGTCCGGGACGCCATGAAGGTGTATGCCGAGCGGCACCTCGGCGACTGAACTGAGGGGGCGCGGCGGTGAGGGGTGTCCGGTGGTCCGCCGGACACCAGGCCGGGGCATGGCATCGGACGAACCCGGGCCGCCGATCCGGGCCGGCGGCCTCGGTTGCCGGTCCGGGCCGCCGACCGGACTGCCGGGCGGCCCGGGTTCGTCCGGTCCGGGTGGCCGCCGGACGGTCCGAGGAACCCGGGCCCCGGGAACGTCCCGGACACCCCGGACGGTCCGCGCAGATCGCGCAGCCGGGACCGCCCGGGCCCGCTGGCGGCGGGTGGTCAGAAGCCTCCGCCGCCGCCGAAGTCCCCTCCGCCTCCGAAGCCGCCGCCGTCGAACCCTCCGCCGAAGTCACCCGGGTTGAAGTCGGAGCCGGTGTACTCGCCGCCCTCGGCGCCCGCACCGTAGTCACCGCCGCCGTCGGCGCCGTAGGCGTGAGGGGCGAACATCATGTTGCCGAGCATGGTGCCGACCAGCAGCCCGGGCAGCATTCCGCCGCCGAAGTAACCCCCGGCCCAGGGGGCGTAGGCGGGTCCGGCCTCCCAGTACGGCCGGCGGCCGGACGCCGTCTCGACGGTGCGGGCCATCGGCTCGTGGCCGTCGGCGATCCGGGCGGCATCGGCGGCGCACACCGGGACGGTGCGCGCCGTTCCGCCCTCGGGCGCCCACTCGACGTCCTCGGTGGACGGGCCGTGGCGGGGGTCGAAGAAGCAGGGCGGCCGGCGTTCCGGCAGCGGAGTGCCGGCGCGCCGGGCGTCCAGGGTGGCCAGCGAGAAGCGGCCGTCCTCCAGGGCCTCGGTGACCTGGCGGACGTCACCGGGGTGGTGGGCGCGGGCCATCGCGGCCTTCGCCTTCTCGTAGGAGTCCAGCGCGTGGGAGAAGTCGCGGCGCATGGCCTCGTCGGTCTCCGGCGCGGAGGGGTCGAAGTCGAGCCGGTCCAGTTCCTCGCCGAAGGCGGTGATGTCCTCGTCCACCAGGGGCCGTACGGTCTCGAGTTCGGCCTTCTCGCGTTCCGCCCGGCGGTTGCGGTTGCGCCGGGAGACGGTGAAGGCCGCCAGGACGCCCGCCAGCGCCAGAGCGCCGAGGGTGACCAGAGTGACGACACCGGCCACGGTGTTCGTCCCGCCGTCGCCGCCGCCGTCGCTCCAGGAGCCGGGCGCGGAACCGTTGGCCTGCTGGACCGCCTGGCCGACGAAGTCGTCGAGCAGGGCGGCGGTGTCGGTGCCGTGTTCCCGCTCGACGGCGCCGGTCAGGTTCCCCACGGCGTTCTGGGACATGACCCGGCTGTCGGCGCCCGCGTCGAAGCCGTCGCCGAGGGCGACCGCGTAGACGCCGCTGACACCGACCCGGGTCCGCAGATCCCGGAGCAGGCTGTCGGGGTCGAACTCCGCGGCCTCCGGCAGGACGGCGACGAAGACGGGCTTGTCGGCGTTCTCGATGGTGTCGGCCAGTGCCTCGGCCTCGGCGCCGGAGAGCCGGCCGGAGGCCCGGGGATCCACATAGACCGGGCCGCTCCGCAGGGCTTCCGCGGCGCCGCCGAGGCCGTCGGCCGCCCGGGCACCCGGAGCGAGGAGCCCGGCCGCGACCAGAAGGGCCGCTAGCAGGGCGAGCACCGGTCCGAGCACGGCATTGCGCGATGTGCTCCTCATATCTTCGAAGCTACACGAAAGGGGGCAAGAACCACCGGGCCCGGAGTCACCGGACTCCGGCGGAGCCCGACGGTGAGGCCCGGTGGCCCCACCGCTTGCCACCGCGGCCCGTCACCCGAACGGCGCACGCGGATTCGCCCTCCGCTCCGGAACGGCCCAGGGTGGCAGGGGGCGCGGTGTCGTTCCGTAACCGGACGGACCGGGACCGGGCAGGAGATCACAGGTGGTGCAGCGAGGACAGCTGTGCAGCAGCGGCGACGGCCGGACACGGTTCCGCGGTGCTCCGTTCCCCTGCTGGATCCCGGGCTTCCTGATCGTCGGCGGCCTGGTCTTCGGCCTGTTGGCACCGCCGGAGCTGACCGGCTCGCCGTTCTTCGCAGCCGCGCCCATGGTCGCCGCGGCCCTCTACACCGGCCCCGCCACGATCCTGACGGCCGTCGTCTCCAGCCTGGCGATGCTCGGGATCGCTCTGCTGCACCACACGCTCGGGCAGTACCAGTCGCTGCTCGACACGGCCACGGTGGTCACCGTGGCGGGCCTCGCCGTCTTCATCAACCGCGTGGTGCGCCACGGCCACCGCGCGCTGGCCTCCGTCCGGAATGTCGCGGAGGCCGCCCAGCGGGCCGTGCTGCCGGCCCCTGCCGGCCGCATCGGCGGGCTGCGCGTCGCCGCCCGCTACGAGGCCGCGCAGGCGGACGCGGGAATCGGTGGCGACCTCTACGCGGTCCAGTCCACCCCGCACGGGGTGCGGCTCATCGTCGGTGACGTACGCGGCAAGGGCATAGGGGCGGTGGGCGCGGTCGCGATCGTCCTCGGGGCGTTCCGGGAAGCGGCCGAGGAGGAGCCGGAGCTGACGGGGATCGCGGAACGGCTGGAGGGCGCGCTCGTGCGGGAGGCGAAGCGCCGGGAAGGGCTGGAGCGGAGCGAGGGGTTCACCACGGCCGTGCTCGCCGAGATCCCGCACGAGAGCTCCCTCGGGGCGGACCCGGGTGGATCCGGCGCTCCCGGCGGGAGCGCTTCCGGGCTGTCGGCCCGGAGGCTGCGGCTGCTCAACCGCGGTCACCCGGCCCCGCTGATGCTCACCGGTGACGGGACCGTGTGCGCCGTCGAACCGCTAGTGCCCGCCGTACCGCTCGGCCTGGCGTGGCTGCGGACCGAGCCGGACCGGGTGGAGGAGATCGTGTTTCCGCGCGGGTGCACCCTCCTGCTCTTCACCGACGGCGTCACGGAGGCCCGCAACCGTGCCGGTGAGTTCTACGATCCCCAACTCAGTCTGACCGGACGGTCCTTCAGCGACCCGGAGGAGCTGCTGGACACCATCGTCGGGGACGTGGCCCTGCACACCGGCGGCCGCGCCCATGACGACATGGCGCTCCTCGCGGTCACGGACATCCCCGAGCGGCGCTCCTGACCGCCGGGTCCCCTGAGCGCCGGACCTCCCCACCGCCGGATCTCCCGACTGCCGGACCGCGGGCCGCGGACCCTCGCCGTCCGCTCCGGCACGCCCGCAACCCGACGTCCGCCGCCGGCCACGGCAACGCTGTGTGACGGCAGGTGTCCAGGCGATAACAACTGATGCACGATCAGCGGAAACAGGTTTTCCGCCGCCCGGTCAACTCGCCCGGCTCTGGCGGCCGATGTCCGTTTTCTTCATGCGGTCATTACCAAAAGATCAGCCGGAACGGCTTGGAATACGGGTGCTCCGTCAATTAACGTTCGATAACGCAGCGCGGTCGTCCCAGCCGCCACCAAGGGTGGCACCGCCTGCGCAGTCGCCGAATCCCGCATGCGCGGAACAGCACCACCTGCACCAAGGGAACCGGGGAACCAATCCTTGGGGTGAATCGGGCCCCTCCGCGAGGAGGGAACCGTAGGAGACCTTCCTGCTCCGAACCCGTCAGCTAACCCGGTAGGCGAGAAGGAAGGAAAGGAGTGCGCCTCCGTGGCGTCCAGCAGCCCTGCCCCCGAGACGTGGGCCGGTCCGTCCACCTCCGGTCCCCTCTTCGACGGAGAGCCCGTCGGTGAGTGGAACCCCACCGCCGATTCCACCGCCCCGGTCCGGGGCAGGCACCGCGTCGTCAAACAGCGCGGCGGAGGCATGGCCCGGAGCGGCGCCGTCCTGGGCGTCGGGGTGATCGCGGCTGTAGGCGCCGGCGGCATGGCCACGGCCAAGGACCGCCCCCCGGCCCCCATCTCGCTGCCCGACCTCTCCCCGGTGACGGACAAGCTGCCCGCCATCGACTCCCTGGTCGGCGGCTCCAACGACGTCTCCGCCACCGCCAGCCGCGCCCCGCTGTCGCAGGCCGGGCTCACCACGGACGAGATCGCTCAGGGCGCCGACGCCGGAGAGGCCCTGCGGGCCCGCATCATGCGCCAGGCCGAGCAGCAGCAGAGCGTCGCCGAGACCACCGAGCGGCTGGCCGCCGAGCAGGCCGCGCGGGAGAAGGCCGCCGAGGACGCCGCCGCCAAGAAGGCGGAGGCCGAGGCGGCCAAGAAGAAGGCCGCGGAGGAGGCCGAGCGCAAGGCGGAAGAGGAAGCCGCGCGCAAGGCGGAGGAGGAGCGGCTGGCCAAGCTGGCCGCCAGCTACGCGCTTCCGCTCTCCTCCTACACCCTCACCTCGAGCTTCGGCGAGTCCGGCTCCATGTGGTCCAGCAGCCACACCGGCCAGGACTTCGCCGCCCCGACCGGCACCCCCGTCAAGGCGGTGCACGGCGGCACGATCACCGAGGCCGGCTGGGCCGGTTCGTACGGCTACCGCATCATCCTCACCCTCGATGACGGCACGGAGATCTGGTACTGCCACCTCTCCTCGATGACCGTCACCTCCGGCGAGGTCACCACCGGCGACACGATCGGCCGCGTCGGCTCCACCGGCAACTCCTCCGGCCCGCATCTCCACCTGGAGGTCCGGCCCGGTGGCGGCGACCCGGTCAACCCCGCGGCCTGGCTCCGCGACCACGGCAAGAACATCTGAACCGCGACATCGCACCACGGCCCAAGCCCTCACCCTCCGGCATCCCGCGGCACGCTCGCGGACGGGCCACGCCCGCTCGGCCCGGTCCGGGGGCCGGAAGCGGAGGGCGCGCTCGCAGACGCGCCCTCCGGCCCCCGGGTGTTACCCCGTGTCCCGCTTCTGCGTATGCCCCACCCGTCTGCCGCAAACCCCGTACCCTGCGGCTTTCCACCGACGGTCCCGGCCGCCCCCATCCCGGCCTCCCCGCATCGCCCCGCCCACTCGCAGCGCGGGCCTCTGCTCCGGCAGCCCTGGTGCGTCCCCCGACGCCAGGGCCGCCGGCCTGCCCGGCCCCTGATCCCTCCGGCCGGCCCACCCCGGGGGCGTGAATCGCACGGCGCCGGGAACCTGCCTGCACGGATGAGCACCGGGGCGCCGCCCCGGGCCGGAGCCGAGCGGAGGGTGCGGGGATGGCGGCGGACTACCCCTTGGACGCGCGAGCGGGAACGGGCACGGTCACCACGGCCGTGCCCGCCCGGCTGGACAGACTGCCCTGGTCACGCTGGCACTGGACCATCGTCATCGGCCTCGGCACCGTGTGGATCCTCGACGGTCTGGAGGTCACCGTCGTCGGCAACATCGCGGGCCGGCTCTCGGAGGAGGGCAGCGGTCTGCCCATCAGCTCCGGCCAGGTCACCGGTGTCGCCGCGGCGCTCTACGTCGCCGGGGCCTGTCTGGGCGCGCTCTTCTTCGGCCGGCTCACCGACCGCTACGGCCGCAAGAAGCTCTTCATCATCACGCTGGCCGTCTATCTGGCCGCCACCGCGCTGACCGCCGTCTCCTTCTCCAGCTGGTGGTTCTTCGTCTTCCGCTTCCTCACGGGCTTCGGCATCGGCGGCGAGTACGCGGCCATCAACTCGGCCATCGACGAGCTGATCCCTTCCCTCTACCGGGGCCGGGTCGACCTCATCATCAACGGCAGTTTCTGGCTGGGCGCGGTCGGCGGTTCCCTGCTGTCCATCGTCATGCTGGACACCGACATCTTCCCCAAGGACCTCGGCTGGCGGCTGACCTTCGGGCTGGGCGTCGTCTTCGGACTGGTGATCCTCCTCGTCCGCCGGCACGTACCGGAGAGTCCACGCTGGCTCTTCATCCACGGCCGGGGCGAGGAGGCGGAAGCCCTGGTCCGGGAGGCCGAGGAGCAGGTCACCGCCGAGAAGGGCGAGGAACTCCCGGAGCCGGCCGGCGAGATCACCATCCACCAGCGCAAGAGCATCGGCTTCGGGCTGATCGCCCGCACCGTCTTCTCGCACTACCGCAGGCGCGCCGTCCTCGGCTTCTCGCTCTTCATCGGCCAGGCCTTCCTCTACAACGCCATCACCTTCGGCTTCGGCGCGATCCTCACCACGTTCTACGACGTGGGCACCGGCTCCACCGGCTACTTCTTCGCGGTGATCGCGCTGGGCAACTTCTTCGGGCCGCTGCTGCTCGGCAAGCTCTTCGACACCGTGGGCCGCAAGATCATGATTTCCGGCACGTACATCCTCTCCGGTGTGCTCCTCTTCATCACCGCCTGGCTCTTCGACGGTGGCCATCTGACCGCCAGGACCCTCACCGCCTGCTGGTGCGTGGTGCTCTTCTTCGCCTCGGCCGGTGCGAGCTCCGCGTATCTGACGGTCAGCGAGGTCTTCCCGATGGAGACCCGGGCCATGGCGATCGCCTTCTTCTACGCGATCGGCACCGCCGCGGGCGGCATCAGCGGCCCGCTCGTCTTCGCGAAGCTCACCGGGTCGGGCGTCGTCGGCGACACCGTGCTGGCCTTCCAGATCGGTGCCGCGCTGATGACCCTGGCCGGTGTGGTGGCCGCCGTGCTCGCCGTACCGGCGGAGCGGCGTTCGCTGGAGGACATCGCCACCCCGCTCTCCCAGCGGACCGCCGAGCCGAGCGGGGCCCCCGGGGGGACCGGCGCCCCGTACCGCGGGCTGACGCCGGTGCCGCGCCGCGTGCCGGATCGGTGAACCCCGGCCGGGGAGCGGTGGCCGAGCCTCGGTAACCGCGCCTCGGTAACCGCGGATCAGTAACGGAGGATCAGTAACGGCGGCTCAGTGACCGCGGGAGCCGGGGCCGTACGAACCGTGACCGTACGGTGCGTACGGCCCCGGCTGCGGCCGTTGCCCCGGCGGCCACGGTCCCGGCTGCGGTCCCGTCCACGCCCCCGGCTGCCCCGGCTGGTACGGGACCCCGGGTCCGCCGGGCCCCTGCCCGTACGGCATCCCCGGCCCGTACGGCTGCCACCGCGGTGGTGCCACCGGTGCCGTGACCGCCGCGGCGTGCAGCAGGGCGGGCCGGGCCAGGGCCTTGCGCTGCCACAGATGGTGCAGCAGCTCCTGCTCGCGGACGGCGAAGTCCGCGCCCGCCGCGCCCTGATGGGCCCGCCGCCGCAGAAAGGCCAGGGCCGTGGCGAAGGACTGGTACTCGGAGACGGCTCGGGCGGCCGGAGCGCCGTGCGTACGGCGCGCGAGACGCCGGGCGACCGCACGGGCCCGCATCGACGACAGCGCGTGCGGCTCGGCGGGCGCGAGCCAGCCCGCCGCCACATACGCCGGCAGGTACTCCCGGACGGCCCGCAGCTCACCCGCCCGGGAGCGGATCACCACGGTGGTCAGCACCACGAACAGCGGCACCATGAACAGGGCGTAGACCGCGATGAAGCCGTGGCCTCCCAGGGACGTCGAGCCGTTCCACACGCTGTGCAGGCCCATGGCCGTCGCCAGCCCGGAGAGCGGCAGCAGCACCCGGCCGGCGCGTGCCCGCGGCGTGAGCTGCGCGACGAGCCCGAAACCGATCCCGGTCAGCGACGTGAACAGCGGATGCGCGAACGGCGACAGCACGATGCGGACGATGAAGGTCTGCGCGGTCACGGACTCGAACCCCGAGTTGCCGAGCGCCTCGTCCTCGCCGAAGGCGGTGCCCAGGAAGAGGATGTTCTCGGTGAAGGCGAAGCCGGTGGCCGTGATCCCCGCGATCACCACACCGTCGACGATGCCGTGGAAGTCCCGCCGCCGGAAGACGAACAACAACAGCAGCGCTGCGGCCTTGGCGCTCTCCTCCACCACCGGGGCGACGACCGCCGCCCCCCAGGTGTCCGCGTCACCGGCCGAGGAGACCCCGGCCCGCGCGACGATCCACCGCACCGCGAGACCGTTGGCCAGAATCGCCACGAGGGTGGCGGCACACGCTCCCCAGGCGAACGCGAACGCCAGATTCCGCCAGGGCTCGGGCTCCACCCGGTCCAGCCAGCAGAACGCCGCGACCAGCAGGGGAACGGGAAGCACGGCGAGGCCCAGACCGACCACGAAGCCCCGGGTGCCGGTCTGCTGCCGGACCAGCGCGAGGATCACCAGGCCGCACAGCGCCAGCAGGATGACCAGGGCGCCGACGCGCACCGCTCTGCTCTCCCAGAGCGCGCGGCGCGGACGGTAGCGCCACTGCGCACGGTCGGGCACGGCGTCGAACCGGGGACGCGGCTGGTACTCCGGCACCGGCGGCTGCGCGGGACCGGGCCGCTGCGGGGGTGGGGACGGGTGCATCCACCGACCCTAACGAGACGGGCCCGGCGGTGCGGCGGCCTTCGGTCAGCGGCGGCGGAACAGGACGTCGTGGACGCGGTGCCCCTTGCCGAGACCGGCGTTCTCGAACTTCGTCACCGGACGGAACGCGGGCCGGGGGGCGTAGCCGCCGCCGGGCACGGTGTTCTCCAACTCGGGGCAGGCGGTCAGCACCTCCAGCATCTGCTCGGCGTACGGCTCCCAGTCGGTCGCGCAGTGGAACAGCGCGCCCGGCCGCAGCCGGTCCGCGGCCAGCGTGACGAACTCCGGCTGGATCAGCCGGCGCTTGTGGTGCCGCTTCTTGGGCCAGGGGTCCGGGAAGAACACCCTCAGGCCCGCCAGGGCGCCCGGCTCGATCATCTCCCGCAGCAGGATGATCGCGTCGCCGTTGGCCACCCGGATGTTCGTCAGCCCCTCGCGCTCGGCGAGCGCCAGCAGATTGCCCTGGCCGGGGGTGTGCACATCGGCGGCGAGTATGCCGGTGCCGGGGTCGTCGGCGGCCATCCGCGCGGTGGCCTCCCCCATGCCGAAGCCGATCTCCAGCACCACGGGCAGGCCGCCGAACAGGGCGTCGAGATCGAGCGTGGACCGCCCGTCGATGTCCAGGCCCCGCGTCGGCCAGAGCCGGCGCAGCGCCTCCCCCTGCCCGGCCGTCACGCGCCCGCGGCGCGGCCGGAAGCTCCGGATCCGGCGCTCGTGGTGCGACCCGGCCGGGTCGACCGCGGGGCCTTCGGGGAACAGCAGCTTCCGCTCGGAGCGGTTCGCTGCCGGCGGGGCGGCCTCGACGCGGGTGGCGCCGTGTGGATCGGGCACCGGCGGGGACGTGTGGTTACGGGAATCGGACACAATGCCTCCGATTCTACGGCGGCCCCGCACCCGCCCCGGCCCGGCCGCCGGGATCCCGGGGCCGGCGCGCGGGGCCTGTCCGCCCCTTCCCATCGGTCCGCGGCGCCCGGCGCCGCACCTCGCCGCGTTGCCGGGCCCTCCCCACATCCCCACACGACATTCCCCACGGCATCCCCGCACGCCCGAGCAGGCCCACGCCCGCGGGCGGCCCTCCGCCGTGCGGTGCACGGCACCGGACGCCGTGGCCCGGTCCGACGCACCCAGGGGCGGGCAGGCCCTACACCCGCACCATGCCCAGGGCGGCCAGGGCCCGCCGCGCCACCTCGCGTCCGATCGGCAGGGAAGCCGTGGCGGCTGGGGAGGGGGCGTTGAGCACATGGACGGTCCGAGGCGCCTCAGCGAACAGGAAATCGTCCACCAGGCCGCCGTCCGGCAGCACCGCCTGCGCGCGGACCCCCGCAGGCGCCGGCACCAGATCCGCGGGGGACACCTCGGGCAGTATCCTCCGCACCGCCTCCGTGAAGGCCCTCTTCGAGAGCGAGCGGCGCAGCTCACCGGCGCCGTACCGCCAGTGGCGGCGGGCTATCCGCCAGGAACCGGGGAACGCCAGCGTCCCGGCCAGCTCGGCGGGGCGCAGGGTCCGCCAGTCGTAGCCCTCGCGGGCCAGCGCGGGGACGGCGTTGGGGCCGATGTGCACATGGCCGTCGATACCCCGGGTGAGATGGACGCCCAGGAACGGGAACGCCGGGTCCGGCACCGGATAGACCAGGCCCCGGACCAGCCCGGCCCGGCTCGGCGCCAGCGCGTAGTACTCCCCGCGGAAGGGGACGATCCGCATGCCCGGCTCGTCACCGGCCAGCCGCGCCACCCGGTCACTGTGCAGCCCCGCGCAGTTCACCAGGGCCCGGGCCCGCAGCACCGCACCGTCGGCGGTGCGCACCGCCACCGATGAGGAGCGCCGGCCGATGGCCCGCACCTCGGCGCCGTACCGGATGCTCGCGCCCGCCTCCTCCGCCAGCCGGGCCAGCCGGCGGGCGACCGCCCCGTAATCGCACACCCCGGTGGAGCCGACATGGATCGCGGCCAGCCCCCGCACCGCCGGTTCCTTCTCCGCGATCTGCGCCGGTCCCAGCTCGCGCACCGGTATGCCGTGCTCCCGGCCGCGCTGCACCAAAGCGTGCAGCCGCGGCAGTTCCTCGCGTTCGGTGGCGACGATCAGCTTGCCGGTCACCTCGTGCGGCAGACCCTGCTCGGCACAGAACCGCACCATCTCGGCGGCACCCCGCACCGCGAAGCGCGCCTTGAACGAGCCCGGGCGGTAGTAGATGCCGCTGTGGATCACGCCGCTGTTGCGCCCCGTCTGGTGGAGCGCCGGGCCGGGCTCCTTCTCCAGCACGACCACCCGGGTGCCGGGCGCCGCGCGCGTGATCGCGTACGCGGACGACAGCCCGACGATTCCGCCGCCGATCATCAGGACGTCGCAGTCGTACGACACCGCCCCACACCTCCCCGCTCGCGCTCCGCCTCTCCCGATGATGCCCTGGCCCACTGACAGCCGCCCGAAACCTGCCGGCGGAGCTCCACCGCCGGGTCCCCGGGGGTGAGATCGGCGAGATCGGCGAGATCCGGAGATCCACGTTCGTCAGGAGGGTGTCCACGCCGCCTCCGGGGCCGGAGGCGTAGGCTTCCGTCCCCGTGCCGGTGACCGACGCCAGGGGTGCCCCGATGAGCTGCTTGACGGTGAACGACGCCACGCTCCACTACGACGACCTCGGTCCGGCGGACGGCATACCGGTCGTCCTGGTGCACGGGCACCCGTTCAACCGCACGCTGTGGGCTCCCCAGGCCGGCGCGCTCACCGCGGCCGGGCACCGGGTGATCACCCCCGACCTGCGCGGCTACGGCTGCAGCGGCGTCACGCCGGGCAAGGTGTTGCTCTCCGGCTTCGCGGACGACATCGCCGCCCTCCTGGACCACCTCGGCGTCGAGCGCGCGGTGGTCGGCGGCGTGTCCATGGGAGGCCAGATCGCCATGGAATTCCACCGCCGCCACCCGCGGAGGGTACGGGCGCTCCTGCTGTCCGACACCTCGCCGTCCCCGGAAACGGCGGAGGGCAGACGCTTCCGCAACCGCCTGGCCGACCGGCTGCTCGCCGAGGGCATGGACGGCTACGCGGACGACGTCATCGACAAGATGCTCGCCTCCTACAACGTCACCGCCCTCCCCGACGTGGCCGCACACGTCCTGGGCATGATGCGCGCCACCGACCCCCGAGGTGCCGCGGCCGCGCTGCGCGGGCGGGCGGAACGCCCCGACTACCGCGGCACCCTCGCCGCCGTCGGGGTCCCCACCCTGGTCGTGGTCGGCGCGGACGACGTGTACACCCCGGTCGCCGAGGCCGAGGCCATCAGCCGTCTCATCCCGCACGCCACGCTGAGCGTGATCGACGGAGCCGGGCACCTGCCGGGAGTCGAACAGCCCGAGCGCTTCAACACCGTCCTGCTGGACTTCCTCCGCACGCGGGTGTCCGCCCGAGCGTGAGATGAGGTCTGTGCGGGTCTGTACGGGTCCGTGCCCGGGTGGCCGGCTCCCGCTCATGGGTTCCCGGCTGTCCCCCCGCTCCGGACGATCTCCGCCTAGGCCGGCGCCACCAGCAACGGCCGTGCCCGTTCCCGCAGTTCCGCCACGCGCGGCTCGTCCCCGTACGGCTCCAGCCGGTGCAGGAGGTCCCGTACATACTCGGTGGTCCGCGCCGAGGAGATCCGCCCGGCGACCTCCACCGCCCGCGTCCCCTGCGCGCACGCGGCGTCCAGGTTCCCGGATTCCAGTTCGGCGACCGCGGCGACCACCAGCCGCAGTCCGTGCGAGCGGACGAACTCCTCCGTCGGCTGCGAGAGTGCCTGCTCGGTGAAGCGCCGTACCTGCCGGGGCACCTTGAGGTCGCGGTAGCACTCCGCGGCGTCGGCCGCGAACCGCCCCTCGGAGTAGAACCCGAGCCAGTTGGGGTCCTGGTCGCCCGGCCGGGAGCGCTCGAGCCAGCCCTCGGAGGACCGCAGCGCGGCACTGGCCGCGTGCGAGTCGCCGGCCTTGGCGTGGGCGCGGGCCTCGACGAGCCGGAAGAAGCTCATGGTGCGGGCGGTGGCCAGGCCGCGGTTGCGTTCGACGGCGGCCTGGGCGAGGTCGACGCCCTCGTCGGCGAAGCCGCGGTAGGTGGCCTGGAGGCTCATGGAGGCCAGGACGTAGCCGCCCAGCGGCACATCGGCGGCGGCGCGTGCGAGCCGCAGCGCCTGGATGTAGTAGCGCTGGGCCGCTTCCTGCTGGCCGGTGTCGAAGGCCATCCACCCGGCGAGCCGGGTGAGTTCGGCGGTCGCGCCGAACAGGGAGCGCCCGACCTCGTCACTGTACGAACCGAGGAGCAGCGGCGCCGCGTCGACCCGCAGGCACTCGGGGACCATCGACGAACGCCAGTCACCGCCGCCGTACTTGGAGTCCCAGCGGCGGGCGTCCTCCGCGGCCTCGCGGAGCTTGGTGACGTCGCTGTGCCCGACGCGCTGCGGCGGGCCGTCGGCGGCTGCGGCCTCGGCCTCCTTCGGGTCGCGGGCGGCGTTGCTGTCGGCGGGCGTGATCAGCCAGCGCGAGGCGGGCGTCGCGTAGGCGCTGACGGCGAACGATCCGGCCAGGCTCTGCCAGATGCCGCCGCTGCCGGCCCGGCGGCCGGCGAGGTCGAGGCGGTACAGCTCGGTGGCCGAGCGGACGGCGGCACCGACGGCACGCGGGAAGGCGAGACCGACCTCGGGTGCGGGATCGGCATCGGCCAGGCCTATCTCGTGCAGCGGCACGGGGCGGCCGAGTTTGCTGCCGATGGCGGCGGCGATCAGATGGGGCGCGGCGCCCTGCGGAACCATGCCCTTGGAGACCCATCTGGCCACCGAGGTCTTGTCGTAGCGAAGCGTCAGACCGCGCTGTGCTCCGAGGTCGTTGACGCGGCGCGCCAGGCCGGCATTACTGATGCCCGCGAGGGCGAGAACGGTGCCGAGCTTCTCGTTCGGCCCGCGTTGCTCCCTGGACATGAGCCACCCCTCGACACACCGACGGCCGCCCCGGCATAGGCACGGGGCATTCGTAAGCCCAGCGTAGTTGCCCACATCCCGACCGTTAAGGGGCGAAGTACCGGATGGCGAGAATGTGGCCGTGACGGGGAGCGTGGCCGGGCCCGTGCCCCGGGGGTGTGCCGCCCTGCGCCCGGATGTGCGCGCTGTCCCGGCCAGCGCGAGAGCGCTTCCATGAGGAGCGCGTGGGTCGGCCCGCCGCACCGGATCCAGCGGGCCGGGGGGACCCCGTCGCCTCATTCCCCGCGGGCGGCGGGACGGTCCGGGAGGCGCTGACCGTCTCCCGGGCCGCACCGTTCCCGACGGTGGCGCCCACCCGTACGGCCGCCCGAAGTTGGCTTGTTTTCGCCCTTCTCAACGGGGCGCATGGCGTGGGAGTGCGTGCTCCCTCAACCGCCCCTTGTGCGCCGTTCCCGTGGCAGCATGGAGCCTGACGGGACCCACATTGCCCCGGCCCGCGGCCAGTTGGCGGGCGCGCCGCTCCCGGAGCGTCGCCGGGCCGATGCCGGACCTGTCGGACTACTGTGCACGATGACTGTGTGCGGCGGGTACAGGGTTGCCCTCGGGCTGTGGAGGCGGCGATGCGGTGGTTGGTGGGGTGGAGTAGTGCCGCCGCAGGCGCTTCCCGCAGCGCGTGGAGCACGACCGGCGACGGTGGCGAGACCCCCGTCCACCCCGTCGGCTCCCAGCCGCTCTGGAGCGGCCCCGATCCGCTCTGGGCCGTCGGTGACTGGCGCCCCGACGAGATCCGCGTCGTCCAGGCCGATCCGTTCACCCGGATCGCCGTGCTCGGCTGCTGCGGCGCCACCGACGAGGAACTGCGCGTCGCGCTGTTCGCCGCCCGCGGCGGCGCCCTGCGCCATCTCACCGCCTGGCCGGGCGGGTACACCGCCGTCCTCCAGGTCGGCCGCCGCATCACCGTCACCGGCGATCTGGCCGGCGCCCGCCCCGTCTTCCACACCCCCTGGCGCGGCGGCACCGCCTACGCCACCGCGGCCCTGCCGCTCGCCGACCTCGTCGAGGCACAGCTCGACGTCGGCCACCTCGCCGCGCTGCTCGCCTGCCCCGACTCCCCGGAGGCCCTGCGCGACGGCACCCCCTACAGGGGCGTCAGACGGGTGCCGCCCGGCCACGCCCTCGTCCTGCGCGACGGAGCCCGTGAGATCACCGGTTACGAGCCGACCGCCTCGCTCGCCGTCGCGGCGCCCCAACTCGACCCCGGCCAGGCCATCGACGGGGTGCGCGACGCCCTCGTCGAAGCCGTACGCGCCCGCCTCGCGGCCCCCCGCCACGCCCCGGAGGCCGAGCCGGCCGACCCGGGGCCCGTGCCCGGCATGGGCCCCGCGGAACGCCGCGCGGCGCGCGGGGCCCCCGCCCCCGGCATAGGCGCCGACCTCTCGGGCGGCAGCGCCTCCTCCACCCTCGCCCTCCTCGCCGCCGGACTCCCCGGCAACCCCGGCACGATCCTCGGCCACCACGGCACCGGCGCCGGCGAGCGGCTCCTCGCCGTCACCTTCAACGACCTCGCCGCGGGTGGCGGCCGGGAGCGCGAGGCCGAACTGGAACGGGCCCGCGGCCTGGCCGCCAACCCCCGCCTCCACCACGTCGTCGTCACCGGGGGCGAGGAGGCCCTGCCGTACGCCGGCCTCGACACCGTCTTCCTCACCGACGAGCCCGGCCCGTCCCTCGTCACCGCCGCCCGCCACCGGTACCGGCTCGCCGCGGGCAGCGCCGACCACATCGTCGGCCACGGCGCGCGCCAAGTCCTCGACGCCCACCCCGCCCGCCTCGCCGACCTGCTCCTCGACCGCCAACGGCGGCGGCTGCTCCGCCCGATGGCGGCCCTCGTCCGGGCCGACGGGCCCGGCGCCCAGTCGCTCTTCGTCCCCTTCACCGTCTACCGTGCGGCGCGCCGGCTCGCCCGTACGCCCTACCGCGAGGGCGTACGCGACGTGGCGGGGATGCTCCTGGAACGCCGCTTCACCGAGGCGGGCGGCCACGGCGGCCCGGTCCGCGGCCTTCCGGTGACGGCCGCCGACGCGGGTGCCGTCGACGCCTCCCTGGCCGCGCTCGCCTGGTGCCGTCCCGGCCCGGCGGCGCGCTGGCTGACGGGCGAGGCGCTCGCCGAGGTGTCGGTCCGCCTGCACGACGCGGCATCCCGGCCCGGCACCGTGGAACGCCCGGGCGAGCGGCGCGCCAACGCCGCGCTCGCCCGGCACGCGGCCGACCACCGGGTCTTCGAACAGGCCGCCGAGATCAGAAACCAGCGGCTGCACGCGCCCTTCCTCGACAACCAGGTCGTCCGTGCCTGCCGCGCGCTCCCCGAGGCGCTCCGCGTCCAACCGGGGGCGCGCGCCTCGGTGTTGCGCACCGTGCTGGCGGGTGCGGGCATCCACGACCTGCCTCCGGGCTGGGGAGCGCCCTCCCAGGCCTCCGAGGCGGCCTCCGTCCGGGCCGGGCTGCGCGCCTCGGTGGACGGGCTCGTGGCCCTCTTCGACGCACCGCTGCTGGCGGACGCGGGGCTGGTGGAGGCCCGGGTGGTGCGCAAGGCGCTGCGCGCGGCGGCCCAGGGCGAACCGGTACCGCTGGACGGCCTGGCCGAACTGGTCTCCACCGAGCTCTGGTTGCGCCGGCTGGTCGCGCGCCGGGGGAGCTGCTGGACGGGCTCGGAGGCGCCGCGGCAGCGTGCGGTGTCCGGAGGAGTGCCGGGGACCTCACGACCGGCTCTGTGAGGCGCTGAGCCGTTCCACGGGCTTGCCCGGGGGGCCCCGGCCCGGGCCGGGGCCCCGGCCCCGGGAGCCGTCTGCACGATTGTGGGCCACCGGCCTGTACGGAAGCCCGTACGGAGATCCGTACACGGAGGGGGAGGGCGCGCGCCGGTGCGCATGCTTCACGCCGGGGGAGGCCGCCCGACGCCGGCCGGCTCGCCTTCCCGCGCGCCGGGCGCCCGGCGGCCTCCGAGCTCGCCGCCGCCCGGCAGACGGCCACCGCGTCCGCCTCACCGGCCGGCACGCTCCCGGGCCGCCGGTCACCGGCAGCTGATGCGCGCCCCGGCCCAGTCCGCCAGAGCCTCCGGACTCCGGCCGTACGGCTCGACGACCAGCCGGAGGGTCCGGACACCCGCCAGCGAGACCTGGACCGGCAGAGCCGCGTCCCCGTCGCGCAGGACGTCCGAACGCCACAGCAGCACGCCGTCCCCGTAGACGGAGAACAGGGCCGCCCCCGGCACCGGTCGCAGGTCGTCCAGCCCGACCCGTGCGCTGTACGTCGTGCACGGCCGGTTGAGGTCGACCGTGACCGACGACCGGGTCTGCACGGTCACCCCCTCCGGGAACAGCTCCCGGCCGATCATGATCCCTCGACGGGGCCACAGCCAGGAGCTCTCCGCGCTGCGCACCTCCGGGCCCGTGCCGTCGCCGTGCGTGTCGTACGCCAGCTCGCCGAGGTCGTACGCCAGCGGGGCCGGCTTCGGCTCGACGGAGGGGCCGGACGAACTCGGGACGGGACCGGGGGACGGCGGCGAGGAGCCGGAGGCGGATGCCGGCGGGGAGGACGGGACGCCGGACGGGGACGCGACCGCCCCGGGGAGGAAGGGGCCGGGGAGGTGCCCCGGACCGCGTCGGCCCCGGGAACCCGCCGGGCCCGTGGACCCGCCCGCTGCGGAACCGGGCGGAGTCCGGGAGCCGGCACTCTCCCGCCGCGTCTGCGCGGGCGTGGCCGCCGGTCCGGGCGCTTCCGGCCCCGGGCCGCGGACCGCTCCGGAGCCCGGACCCGGCTCCCCGGGAGCCACCGGCGCCGGTGCCCGGCCGGCCCGCGGCCCGCTGTCGGGCGCACCGGCACCCCCGGCCAGAGCGACGAGAACGGCGGCGGTGGCGGCCGCCACCCCGGCCGCCAGCCCCATCCGCACCGGCGCACCGCCGGCCTCGGGCACGACCCGGTCCGTTCCTGCTCCGCCACCCGGACGCCTCCCCGGGGCGGCCCCGGCCGCCTGTCGCGGATATCCCGCGGCCAGGGGCCCGAGGACGGCGACGGTCAGCGCCATGCGCAGCCGGACGCCGGCGTCGGCCGCGTCCCGTACAGCCGTGCGGCACCGCGCGCAGGCCGCGAGATGCCGGCGCAACCCCCGTACCGTGCCCGCCCGCAGACCGCCCTCGGCGTAGGCGGCGAGGAGCGGAGCGGAGCGGGCGCAGTCGCCGCCCCCGGCCGAGGCATCCGCCAACCGGATCCTCAGGCAGGCTTGTTCGAGCCCCTTGCGCGCCCGGTGCGCCAGTGCGGCCGCGGCCTCGGGGCTCATTCCGAGCAGCCGGGCGGCGCTCTCCGGGGACTCGGCCTCGACCAGGGTGTGCCAGAGCACGGTCTGCCAGGGCGCGGGCAGACCGCGGAAGGCCCGGACGACCTCCGAGTG
The DNA here is from genome assembly GCF_020982505.1 of Streptomyces sp. MNU89. Classification (NCBI taxonomy): domain Bacteria; kingdom Bacillati; phylum Actinomycetota; class Actinomycetes; order Kitasatosporales; family Streptomycetaceae; genus Streptomyces; species Streptomyces sp. MNU89. Next base: position 4,014,985 of record NZ_JAJKLL010000001.1, read on the forward strand.
CTCCGCCTCCCGCATCGCCCGGACCCCGGCGGCCGCCTCCGCCCGCCGGTCCCCGGCTCCGGCCGGAAGCCCGGCCGGGCCCGCGCCGCTCCCGGAACGGGCGCCGGCGAAGTCGGGCGCACCGAGAACCCCCGACGAGTCCGCACACCCGGGCAAGCCCGCCGTGCCGGGTGCCGAGGCCGCGCCGGTCACCCCGGCGCCTCCCGCGGGGCGGGCGGGGCCGGTGGCCTCCGCGAGGACGGCGAAGCCGGCGAATCCGGGGCGGAGCCGCTCGCCCTTCCCCGTCCGGCTCCACTCCGCGGCCACCCGGCGGACCGTCGTCAGCAGATGGATCCGCTCGGGTGCCTCGGGGCGGACACCGCCGCGGATCCCGCGGAGCGTACGGGCGAAGGCCTCGGTGGTGAGGTCGTCTGCGGAGTCGGTGTCGTGGCAGCAGTCGCGGGCGTGGCGCCGGACGGCCACCGCGTGGCGCCGGAAGAACTCCTCGAAGGCCGTGTCGTCCCCGTCCGCGGTCCGCCGGAGCAGATCCGCGTCGGCCGGCGGCGGTCCGCCCGTCGGCTGCTCAGATCCCATGGCAGAAGCCCCCGTACCCGACGACACACCCGAGCCCCCGGGAAAGACTGCCACAATGCCCGGCCCCGGCCCCATACAAGGAACCAGAACCACCCTCCGGACAGGGGGACTTCGCGGAAAAAGCCGCGAAGACCTCCCTGCCTGCCGGGCCCGCGGACATCCGGCCGGACCGGCCCCGGTGCCCGAAGGACCGCGGAGCCGGTCCCTCCCTCAGAGCCCGCGCGGGCGCAGCCCCTCCAGGAGGATGTCCAGCAGCCGCGCCGAGGCCGCTTGCTGCTGCGCCGCGTCGGGCAGCGCCGGAGCCGCGGTGGCTATTACGAGCAGCACGTCGGCGACGGTCACATCACCGCGCAGCTCGCCGGCGGCCCGGGCGCGGTCGACCAACTGCCCCACGACGTCCAGCAGGACCGCGGCGCCCGGGTCGTGCTCGGCCGGCTCCGGGGTGCGTTCGACGAGCCGCAGATCCGGCTGTCCCTGCCCCGGCACGGCGGGCTGCCGCTGCTGCGGCACCCGGGCGGCGCCCGCCCCCTCCGGCTCCGGGCCGACGCCGACCCGCAGTACCTGCGGCGGCAGCAGCCGGCCGGCTCCGGACGCGACCGAAGTGCGCAGGAAGCGGGAGAGCGCCGACCACGGCTCCTCCTCCTGGCCCAGGGCGGCCCGCGCCTGCTCGGTGAGGCGCGCGGTCTCCTCCTCGGCTATCCGCCGGACGAGTACGTCCTTGCTCGGGAAGCGCCGGTAGACGGTGCCCACGCCGACCCGGGCCCGCCGTGCGACGTCCTCCATCGGCGCCCCGTATCCCAGCTCACCGAAGACCTCGCGCGCCGCGCGCAGGACGTGCTCCAGATTGCGCTGTGCGTCCACCCGCAACGGCGTCGAGCGCGCGGCACCCATGACGTCGGAGCCGTCCGCGGTCGCCCGCGCGCTGCCGTCCGGTGCCGATGCGAGAGCGGCCGGCCAGTGAGAACTCTGCGTATGCATGTGTTTTCCCCCGGTAAATGACGTCTCCCCCCGGAGACTCCCCGCCGTGACTGCCGGGAGACGGTCTGGCTCCCCCGACGGGATACGAACATAGTTGAGCCCAGGCCCGGAAAGAAGAGGGCAGTTCCGCACAGACCGCCCTCCGGCCGGTGCGGAGGACCGCCCGGCTCCGGCCGGCATGTCCCGTACGGCGAACGGCCCCGCGCTGACCTGCGCAGCTTGCGGCCGTCCCAGCGGAATTGCCCGTTCCGTACGCCGCGGCACGCCGGTCATACATTTCGCGGGGCCTGTGGACAAACGGCCGCCGCCGGTGCGTCATGGGAGGGTGCCGCGCTTTCAGGGAGCGGGCACGGCGGAACGACATCGCGAGGAGACCCTCTGTGACGGAACCGGCGCGCATTCTCGTGGTCGGCGGTGGCTGTGTCGGGATGTACACCGCGCTGCGGCTCCAGCGGAGGCTCAAACGCGGCGAGGCGCTGATCACCGTGCTCGACCCCGAGCCCTACATGACGTACCAGCCGTTCCTCCCGGAGGCCGCGGCGGGCTCGATCTCCCCGCGCCATGTCGTCGTCCCGCTGCGCCGGGTGCTGAGGAAGTGCCAGGTGGTGGTCGGCGAGGCCACGGCCATCGACCACACCGCGCGCACCGCGACTGTACGGACCCTCGCCACCGAGGAGGAGGGCACCGACCCGGTCGAGATCGGCTACGACGAACTGGTGCTGGCCCCCGGGTCCGTCTCCCGCACCCTCCCCGTCCCCGGCCTGGCCGAATTCGGCATCGGATTCAAGACGGTCGAGGAAGCCATCATGCTCCGCAACCATGTCCTGGAGCAGCTGGACATCGCCTCCTCGACCCGCGACCCGGCGGTCCGCTCCGCCGCCCTCACCTTCGTCTTCGTCGGCGGCGGCTACGCGGGTGTGGAGGCGATCGCCGAGCTGGAGGACATGGCCCGCTACGCCCTGCGCTACTACCACAACGTCGAACCCGAGGACATGAAATGGATCCTCGTCGAGGCGACCGGGCGCATCCTGCCCGAGGTCGGCGAGGAGATGGGCACCTACGCCGTCCGGGAGCTGCGCGGCCGCAACATCGACATCCGCCTCGACACCCGGCTCGAATCCTGCGAGAAGCGGGTCGCGGTGCTCAGCGACGGCTCCCGTTTCCCCACCCGCACCCTGGTGTGGACGGCGGGCGTCAAACCGCACCCGGTACTCGCCGCGAGCGGCCTGCCGCTCAACGACCGGGGCCGGCTGCGGTGCACGGCGGCCCTGCGCGTCGACGGCACGGAGCACGCGTGGGCCGCGGGGGACGCCGCCGCCGTACCGGATCTCGCCGCGGGCACACCGGACGCGCTCTGCGCCCCCAACGCCCAGCACGCGGTGCGCCAGGCGCGGACCCTCGCCGACAACCTCGTCGCCTCCCTCCGCGGCGGCGGGACCAAGGACTACGAGCACGCGCACGCCGGATCGGTCGCCTCCCTGGGCCTCCACAAGGGTGTCGCACATGTGTACGGCAGGAAGATCAAGGGCTATCCGGCCTGGTTCATGCACCGCGTCTACCACCTCGGCCGGGTGCCGACCTTCAACCGCAAGGCCCGGGTGATCGCCGAATGGTCCCTCGCCGGACTCTTCAAACGCGAGATCGTCTCTCTCGGCTCTCTGGAGCACCCCCGCGCCGAATTCGAACTCGCGGCCGGGACGGATCACCCGTCCGACGGCAGATGACCGGAAGACGAAGGAAGCCGGAACTACGCGATCGGCGGCCTCGTCTGACGGATGTCAGCCCGGTCCGCCACACTGGGCATGTGACCATCAAGGGTGGGCTCGCACCCGTCGAGAGAGCCGCTGCCTCCCGGTCCCGGGACAGCGGCGACCGGCGGCACCGCCGGGCCCCGCTCCCCTTCCCGAACCAGGAAACCAGCGGCATTCCCCGGCCGTCCCGCTGATCCGAAGCGACATCACGAGGCAAATCTCAGTGAACTTCACGCGCTGGAGCGCCCGGCTCCCCGGTACACAGCGACGCGCCGCGGTGCGGTCCGACCGCGGCGGCAGTCCCCAGGCTCCGTCCGCGCCGGGCAGCGCCGTGCCCACCGCCAGGGAGGAGCCGCCGGAGCCGTTCGAGACGCCACCACCGGCCGGATCCCCGGGCGGGCGCCCGCCCGGGCGGGAGCTGCTGGCCCGGGACGTCCTCGACCAGGTGCCCGGGCTGGTCGCGGTCGTCCACGGCCCGGAGCACCGCATCGCCTACGTCAACGACGCCTACACCACCGTCTTCGGGGACCGTTCCCTCGGCGGCCCCGCCCGTGAGCTGCTGCCGGAGCTCACGGAGCTCGGTCTGCTGCCGCTCATGGACCAGGTCCTGCGCAGCGGGAAGCCCCGCACCCTCAAGGCCCGCCGCGCCCGCGGGCTGTCCCGCTCGGGCCACTACACCTTCACCTGCACCCCCGTCGAACTCTCACCCGCGGACGGACCGGAGGGGAAACCGCACACCGACGGAGCGACCACCCTTGGCGCCACCGGCACGGCTCCGGGCCCTCCCCCGGACGGCGCGTCACCCGACGGCGCGTCACCCGACGGCGCGTCACCCGACGGCGCGTCACCCGGCAGCACGTCCCCCGATGGCACAGCTCCCGGCTCCGCCCCCGGCGGCACCGCTTCGGCCGGCGGCGACGGTCAACCCGACGGCGCCCGCGACCGCGCGGCGGCCCGGGCCGTCCTGCGCGCGGCGGGAGCCGCAGACCGCCGCCCGGCCCGGCCCGGTTCACCCCGCAAAGGGGTCATGGTCTTCGCCACGGACGTCACCGACCAGGTCGAGGCGGCCGAGCGGCTGCGCACCAGCGAGCGCCGACAGCGCGAGACCGCCGTCACCCTCCAGCGGAGCCTGCTCCCGCAGAAGCTCGAACAGCCCGACGACCTGCGCGTCGCCGCCACTTACCAGCCGGGCGGCACCGACGAAGCGGTGGGCGGTGACTGGTACGACGTCATCACCCTCGGCGCCGGCCGCACCGCCCTGGTCATCGGCGACGTCATGGGCCGCGGAGTCCGCGCCGCGGCGGTGATGGGCCAACTCCGCACCGCCGTACGGGCCTACGCCCGGCTCGACCTGCCTCCGCACGAGGTGCTCCAGCTTCTCGACGGACTCGCCGCCGAGATCGACCCCAACCAGATCGCCACCTGTCTCTACGCCGTCCACGACCCCAACGAGAACCGCCTCGTCCACGCCTCGGCCGGCCATCTGCCGATCATCGTCCGCGACGCCGACGGCAGGGTCCACCGCGCCGCCGAACCCACCGGCCCTCCGCTCGGCACCGGAGGCTGGGTGCACACCTCCGGCTCCGTACCGCTGGAGCCCGGCGCCACCGCCGTGCTCTACACCGACGGCCTCGTCGAGCGCCGCGACGCCGACATCGACGACGGCGTCTCCGCGCTCGAACAAGCCCTCGCGGGCGCCGACGGCACCCCGCAGGCCGTCTGTGACCGGCTGATCCGCGCCCTGGGCGTCACCGCCGACCACGACGACGACGTCGCCGTCCTCGTCCTCCAGCACCCCGCGCGCACCGGACACGACGCGGAGCTCTTCCACAACGCCGCCCTCGACCTCCTCGGCGGTGTCGAAGCGGCTCCCCGCGCCCGCGCGTTCGCCTCGGGCGTCCTCACCAGCTGGCGCTTCCCCACCGAGCTGCACGACCTGGGCGTCCTGGCCGCGAGCGAACTGGTCGCCAACTCCCTCCAGCACGGCATCCCGCCCATGCGGCTCCGGCTGCGCCGTACGGACCGCCGCCTGATCGTCGAGGTGACGGACGGGGACGACCACCTCCCGCGCCGCCGCCGCGCCGAACCGGCGGACGAGTCCGGCCGCGGCATCTCGATCATCGCGACCATCGCCTCCTCCTGGGGCTCCCGGCGGACCCCGGGCGGAGGCAAGGCCGTCTGGTGCGAGTTCGCTCTCCCCGACAGCTGCCGTACACCGCATCCCTGATGGAGCCCGCCGGCGCAGGAAACCGCGACCGCGGCCGGCAACCTCGACGCCCCGGGGACCCGTAACCACCGGCCGAGCAGGGAGTACCGGCGAGCCGTCAGATACCCACGGGCACCGGTGGCGCAGAGTGCGTCTCCGCGTCGGCCACTGCCGGAACCGGCGGTGCGGTCGCCCGCAGCGGGCTGTCCTGTTCCGGTGTGAGCCGTCTCCCCAGCCGCAGCGCCAGCACCGAGATCCCCAGCGAACAGACGACCAGCATCGCGATGTAGGCGGTGTACGCCCCGGCGCCGGCCATGAGCCCGCCCACCGCCGGCCCGACGGCCAGCGCCAGCTGCTTCACCAGCGCGAAAGCGGAGTTGTACCGGCCGATCAGCCCTCGCGGAGCCAGGTCCGCCACCAGCGGGGCCACGGTCGGCGACAGCATCGCCTCGCCCAGCCCGAACAGCGCGTAGGTCGAGATGATCGCCGCCACTGCCCAGGCGTGACGGCCGTTCAGCAGTCCTGACGCACCGGCCGCCACCCAGGCCAGGGTCCATATCAGCCCCACCAGAGCGATCACACGGCTCCGCCGCCGCCGTTCCACCAGCCGCAGGACCACGAACTGCGCCAGCACGATGACCGCGGTATTGGCGGCCAGAGCCACCCCGAGGGTGGCGGGCGATATGCGCGCGACATCGACCGCGAAGGCGGAGAGCCCCGACTCGAACTGGCCGTAGCAGGCGAAGAACAGCACAAAACCCAGCACACACAGGCCCACCATTGACCGGTCCCGGAGGAGAACCCGCAGGCCGCTCCCGCCACCGTCGGCAGCCGGAACCGCCTCCCCGTATCCCGCCCCCGCGCCTGCGGCGTTCGCGGGACGGACGGACGCCACGGCCGCGCCGAGCACCAGGAACATCACCGCCTCGATCCCGAACAGCACCAGGAAGCTGCCGGCACGCGAGATGTCCACGATCAGCCCACCGAGCAGACCGCCGATGCCCAGCCCGAGGTTGTTCAGAAAGAACTGCGTGGCGAACGCCCGCGAGCGGGTGGCGGGGGACGAGCACCAGACGATGAGCGTGGCCAGGGCGGGCTGGATCACCGATATCCCCGTGCCCAGCAGCGCGGCCGCCGCGATGACCAGCGCCTCGGTGGACGCCAGGCCCATCCCGGCGGACCCGGCGGCCGCGGCGGCAGAACCCACGACCACCACCGGCAGCGGGCCCCGCCGGTCGATGATCCGGCCGGTGAACGGCAGCGCCACCAGGGCGGCCAGGGCGAAGACGGCGAGCACGACCCCCGCGGTGCTCGCTCCGAGATCCCGCACCCGCGCCACATAGAGGAACAGATACGGAACGGTGAAGCCGTTGCCGAACGCGCTCAGCGCACTGCCCAGTTGAATCCGGCGCAGCGCGGCGCTCATTGCGGTGGTCACACTCACCTGCCCAGGTCGTGGAGGAAGAGAGAAGAAGGCGAGGGCGGGACCTGCGGAGTCCAGCCCTGAAGACTTTGAACCTAAACTTCGATGATGAAGACTACACGTCCGAAGCCTTCGACGCCAAAGAGATACGTGCCATACTGCCCGCCATGTCTGACAACGCCACCGAGGACGAGCCGAGCATCGAGGAACAGATCGCCGCCTACCAGCGGGAGTTCCGCGACCTCGACCCCCAGGTCGAGCAGGTCGTCTCCTCGCTGCAGCGGCTGAACCGCAGGATGAACGTCGCCTACGGCCGGCAGACCGCCACCCTCGGCATGAACAACGCCGAGTGGGAGGTTCTCCAGGCCCTGGTCCTCTCCGGCGCGCCGTACCGACTGGGCCCCGGAGACCTGGCCAAGCGCCTCGGCCTCACGCCGGCCGCGATGACCCACCGGATCGACCGCATGGTGGGGGAAGGGCTCGTCACCCGGGAACGCGACGAGAGCAACCGTGTCCGCGTCATCGTGGAGCTGACGGCCGCCGGCCGGGAGAAGTGGCTTGAGGCGATGCGCCTGGCAACCGTCTTCGAGGAGGGGCTGCTGCAGGACCTGACGACAGCCGAACGGGCCCTGCTGGGAGAGTTGCTCACGCGCCTTCTCCGTCGGGTCGAGGACGCCCAGCCCGACGCGGAAGGTCGCCTCAGCGACCTCGGCTGAGGCGAGTTGACACCTTCCGGGGCCGACCGTAGTGTTCTCCGGGTTGCCACGGATCCCCGTGGATCCCGGCGGCCACTTCCCGCCGCGTCCGGCGGCACCCACTGAAGCAGGGTCTCCCCGATCGGGGATTGGTTCCGGCATGCCGGAATTCGATACCGAAAGGCTCGATTATGAGCCGGCCGGGAAATCCGCTAACGTAGGGGCCGCGCCGGAAGGCGCAGCGGAAACCCTCTCCAACGGGGACCGGAAACGGAATTCGGATCGGGAAATCGGTTCGGAAAGTGTCTGGTAGGGTTGGAAACACCGAAGGGAAGCGCCCGGAGGGCCCGGAGACGGGGCCGAAGGAAGCGTCCGTTCCTTGAGAACTCAACAGCGTGCCAAAAGTCAACGCCAGATATGTTGATACCCCGTCCGGGCGGCAACTCTTTGTTCGCTGCCGGGATGAGGTTCCTTTGAAAAAGCCCTCCCGTGCCACCGTTTCGGTGGCGGTCGGGAGGCAATCTTACAGCGAGGACGCTGTGCGCAGCCTGGATTATTCCTCCGGGCTGCGCCGCTCTTGCGTGAAGCATTCACGGAGAGTTTGATCCTGGCTCAGGACGAACGCTGGCGGCGTGCTTAACACATGCAAGTCGAACGATGAACCTCTTCGGAGGGGATTAGTGGCGAACGGGTGAGTAACACGTGGGCAATCTGCCCTGCACTCTGGGACAAGCCCTGGAAACGGGGTCTAATACCGGATACGACCATCTCGGGCATCCGATGGTGGTGGAAAGCTCCGGCGGTGCAGGATGAGCCCGCGGCCTATCAGCTTGTTGGTGGGGTGATGGCCTACCAAGGCGACGACGGGTAGCCGGCCTGAGAGGGCGACCGGCCACACTGGGACTGAGACACGGCCCAGACTCCTACGGGAGGCAGCAGTGGGGAATATTGCACAATGGGCGGAAGCCTGATGCAGCGACGCCGCGTGAGGGATGACGGCCTTCGGGTTGTAAACCTCTTTCAGCAGGGAAGAAGCGCAAGTGACGGTACCTGCAGAAGAAGCACCGGCTAACTACGTGCCAGCAGCCGCGGTAATACGTAGGGTGCGAGCGTTGTCCGGAATTATTGGGCGTAAAGAGCTCGTAGGCGGCTTGTCACGTCGGATGTGAAAGCCCGGGGCTTAACCCCGGGTCTGCATTCGATACGGGCAGGCTAGAGTTCGGTAGGGGAGATCGGAATTCCTGGTGTAGCGGTGAAATGCGCAGATATCAGGAGGAACACCGGTGGCGAAGGCGGATCTCTGGGCCGATACTGACGCTGAGGAGCGAAAGCGTGGGGAGCGAACAGGATTAGATACCCTGGTAGTCCACGCCGTAAACGTTGGGAACTAGGTGTGGGCGACATTCCACGTCGTCCGTGCCGCAGCTAACGCATTAAGTTCCCCGCCTGGGGAGTACGGCCGCAAGGCTAAAACTCAAAGGAATTGACGGGGGCCCGCACAAGCGGCGGAGCATGTGGCTTAATTCGACGCAACGCGAAGAACCTTACCAAGGCTTGACATACACCGGAAACGGCCAGAGATGGTCGCCCCCTTGTGGTCGGTGTACAGGTGGTGCATGGCTGTCGTCAGCTCGTGTCGTGAGATGTTGGGTTAAGTCCCGCAACGAGCGCAACCCTTGTTCTGTGTTGCCAGCATGCCTTTCGGGGTGATGGGGACTCACAGGAGACTGCCGGGGTCAACTCGGAGGAAGGTGGGGACGACGTCAAGTCATCATGCCCCTTATGTCTTGGGCTGCACACGTGCTACAATGGCCGGTACAATGAGCTGCGATACCGCGAGGTGGAGCGAATCTCAAAAAGCCGGTCTCAGTTCGGATTGGGGTCTGCAACTCGACCCCATGAAGTCGGAGTCGCTAGTAATCGCAGATCAGCATTGCTGCGGTGAATACGTTCCCGGGCCTTGTACACACCGCCCGTCACGTCACGAAAGTCGGTAACACCCGAAGCCGGTGGCCCAACCCGTAAGGGAGGGAATCGTCGAAGGTGGGACTGGCGATTGGGACGAAGTCGTAACAAGGTAGCCGTACCGGAAGGTGCGGCTGGATCACCTCCTTTCTAAGGAGCACTTCTCGGCCGGCAGGGGGTAACTCCTGGTGGTCCAGAGGCCAGAACACCGGCGAGTGTCCGGTGCTGGTTGCTCATGGGTGGAACGTTGACTATTCGGCGCATCACGGTTGCTGCTGCTAGTACTGCTCTTCGGAGTGTGGAACGCGGTGGGGGTCGGGGTGTGCCGGGCGCGCTGTTGGGTGTCTGAGGGTACGGGCTGTGAAGCTTGTGTCCTTTGGTGCCGGTCCCGGTGTACTCATTCCGTGTGGGGTGGGGTGGCGGGTGGCTGGTCGTTGTTTGAGAACTGCACAGTGGACGCGAGCATCTGTGGCCAAGTTTTTAAGGGCGCACGGTGGATGCCTTGGTACCAGGAACCGATGAAGGACGTGGGAGGCCGCGATAGGCCCCGGGGAGCTGTCAACCGAGCTTTGATCCGGGGGGTGTCCGAATGGGGAAACCCGGCAGTCGTCATGGGCTGTCACCCATACCTGAACACATAGGGTATGTGGAGGGAACGCGGGGAAGTGAAACATCTCAGTACCCGCAGGAAGAGAAAACAACCGTGATTCCGGGAGTAGTGGCGAGCGAAACCGGATGAGGCCAAACCGTAGGCGTGTGATACCCGGCAGGGGTTGCGCTTACGGGGTTGTGGGATCGTACTTCGATGGTCTGCCGGCCATCGGGCGAGTCAGAAATTGTTGGTGTAGGCGAAGGGCATGCGAAAGGCCCGGCGTAGAGGGTAAGACCCCCGTAGCCGAAATGTCAGCAACTTGCTTGTGCGACACCCAAGTAGCACGGGGCCCGAGAAATCCCGTGTGAATCTGGCGGGACCACCCGCTAAGCCTAAATATTCCCTGGTGACCGATAGCGGATAGTACCGTGAGGGAATGGTGAAAAGTACCGCGGGAGCGGAGTGAAATAGTACCTGAAACCGTGTGCCTACAAGCCGTGGGAGCGTCGCGCATCGGACTTGTCCGGTGCGTCGTGACTGCGTGCCTTTTGAAGAATGAGCCTGCGAGTTTGCGGTGTGTTGCGAGGTTAACCCGTGTGGGGAAGCCGTAGCGAAAGCGAGTCCGAATAGGGCGATTCAGTAGCGCGCTCAAGACCCGAAGCGGAGTGATCTAGCCATGGGCAGGTTGAAGCGCGGGTAAGACCGTGTGGAGGACCGAACCCACCAGGGTTGAAAACCTGGGGGATGACCTGTGGTTAGGGGTGAAAGGCCAATCAAACTCCGTGATAGCTGGTTCTCCCGAAATGCATTTAGGTGCAGCGTCGTGTGTTTCTTGCCGGAGGTAGAGCACTGGATAGGCGATGGGCCCTACCGGGTTACTGACCTTAGCCAAACTCCGAATGCCGGTAAGTGAGAGCGCGGCAGTGAGACTGTGGGGGATAAGCTCCATGGTCGAGAGGGAAACAGCCCAGAGCATCGACTAAGGCCCCTAAGCGTACGCTAAGTGGGAAAGGATGTGGAGTCGCAGAGACAACCAGGAGGTTGGCTTAGAAGCAGCCATCCTTGAAAGAGTGCGTAATAGCTCACTGGTCAAGTGATTCCGCGCCGACAATGTAGCGGGGCTCAAGCGTACCGCCGAAGTCGTGTCATTGGCACATATACCCCTAACGGGGGTGCTGATGGGTAGGGGAGCGTCGTGTGCCGGGTGAAGCCGCGCCGGAAGGCAGTGGTGGACGGTTCACGAGTGAGAATGCAGGCATGAGTAGCGATACACACGTGGGAAACGTGTGCGCCGATTGACTAAGGGTTCCTGGGTCAAGCTGATCTGCCCAGGGTAAGTCGGGACCTAAGGCGAGGCCGACAGGCGTAGTCGATGGACAACCGGTTGATATTCCGGTACCCGCTTTGAAGCGCCAGCGCTGAACCTTCTGATGCTAAGTCCGTGAAGCCGCCGGCTGAGTCTTCGGACGAGGTCGGAGTGGTGGAGCCGACGATCCAAGGGGGTAGTAGGTGAGTGATGGGGTGACGCAGGAAGGTAGTCCAGCCCGGGCGGTGGTTGTCCCGGGGTAAGGGTGTAGCCCGGAGGGTAGGTAAATCCGTCCTCCGTGTAAGGGTGAGACCTGATGCCGAGCCGATTGTGGTGAAGTGGATGATCCTATGCTGTCGAGAAAAGCCTCTAGCGAGTTTCATGGCGGCCCGTACCCTAAACCGACTCAGGTGGTCAGGTAGAGAATACCGAGGCGTTCGGGTGAACTATGGTTAAGGAACTCGGCAAAATGCCCCCGTAACTTCGGGAGAAGGGGGGCCATTGCTGGTGATCGCCCTTGCGGTGTGAGCTGGTGGTGGCCGCAGAGACCAGCGAGAAGCGACTGTTTACTAAAAACACAGGTCCGTGCGAAGCCGTAAGGCGATGTATACGGACTGACGCCTGCCCGGTGCTGGAACGTTAAGGGGACCGGTTAGTCATGATTCGTCATGGCGAAGCTGAGAACTTAAGCGCCAGTAAACGGCGGTGGTAACTATAACCATCCTAAGGTAGCGAAATTCCTTGTCGGGTAAGTTCCGACCTGCACGAATGGCGTAACGACTTCTCGACTGTCTCAACCATAGGCCCGGTGAAATTGCACTACGAGTAAAGATGCTCGTTTCGCGCAGCAGGACGGAAAGACCCCGGGACCTTTACTACAGCTTGATATTGGTGTTCGGTTCGGCTTGTGTAGGATAGGTGGGAGACTGTGAAGCCCGGACGCTAGTTCGGGTGGAGTCGTCGTTGAAATACCACTCTGGTCGTGCTGGATGTCTAACCTGGGTCCGTGATCCGGATCAGGGACAGTGTCTGGTGGGTAGTTTAACTGGGGCGGTTGCCTCCTAAAGGGTAACGGAGGCGCCCAAAGGTTCCCTCAGCCTGGTTGGTAATCAGGTGTTGAGTGTAAGTGCACAAGGGAGCTTGACTGTGAGACCGACGGGTCGAGCAGGGACGAAAGTCGGGACTAGTGATCCGGCGGTGGCTTGTGGAAGCGCCGTCGCTCAACGGATAAAAGGTACCCCGGGGATAACAGGCTGATCTTCCCCAAGAGTCCATATCGACGGGATGGTTTGGCACCTCGATGTCGGCTCGTCGCATCCTGGGGCTGGAGTCGGTCCCAAGGGTTGGGCTGTTCGCCCATTAAAGCGGTACGCGAGCTGGGTTTAGAACGTCGTGAGACAGTTCGGTCCCTATCCGCTGTGCGCGTAGGAGTCTTGAGAAGGGCTGTCCCTAGTACGAGAGGACCGGGACGGACGAACCTCTGGTGTGCCAGTTGTCCTGCCAAGGGCATGGCTGGTTGGCTACGTTCGGGAGGGATAACCGCTGAAAGCATCTAAGCGGGAAGCCTGCTTCGAGATGAGGACTCCCACCCCCTTGAGGGGTTAAGGCTCCCAGTAGACGACTGGGTTGATAGGCCAGATATGGAAGCACCGCAAGGTGTGGAGTTGACTGGTACTAATAGGCCGAGGGCTTGTCCTCAGATGCTCGCGTCCACTGTGTTGGTTCTGAAACAACGAACTGTGTTGCCGTCCGGTTCGTGCAGTTTCATAGTGTTTCGGTGGTTATAGCGTGAGGGAAACGCCCGGTTACATTCCGAACCCGGAAGCTAAGCCTTTCAGCGCCGATGGTACTGCAGGGGGGACCCTGTGGGAGAGTAGGACGCCGCCGAACAATTCTTGAGATAGAAAGCCCTGTGGGGGACTCCGGTTCCCCACAGGGCTTTCTCACGTTTGAGGACCTTTCCCCGCCCGGGTGATGAGAAGGTTTGGTGGTTTCTCCGGAGAGAGGTCCCGTCGCCGGTGCCCCGGCGGTCTCAGCCGGCCGGGAAGTGCCGGGGCCAGCGGGCTCGGGCCTGCTCCTTGGAGCGGAGCAGGGCCAGTGTGGGCATGCCCCGCTCGCTGCCCGAGCTCAGGAGCCCGGGGAGCTGCGGGAGGGGAGCCGACCCGTGCGACGTCGTCCAGGACGACGGTAAGTGGTGGGTCGAGCCGGCCGGCGGATGACCGTTCGGCCATGCTCCGGCCGTGCTCGACCACGTTCGAGGCGAGTGCGGTGAGGAACGGCATCGCGCCCGGGTGGGTCCGCGGGTCCTCGATCGCTTCGCCCATGACGTAAAGCGTTCCCCCTTCGGCGACGAATGACTCCAGTGCGAGGGAATCCGCCCGGGTCGGGTTACACGCGTTGCGGATGTGGACAGAGGAGAGCGCCGAAAGGGCACGGGCCGTCAGCTGCAGGGCCATGTCCCGGCGTTCCGGGTGCGCGGTGAGCGTGGCCTCCAGTTCGCCGGCCGAACCGGCGGCGGCGCGTCGGTTGGTGCGGAGGATGCGGACCGGCTCATGGGCGGAGCTTCCGGAGGCCCAGCGGTGGACCTGGCGGATCGGACGGTCGTCCACGGCGGCGGCGTGCAGCCAGCAGCGCAGCAGGGTCTCCGCGGCGTCCGCGGTGGCGGAGTCGAGGGCGTGCTGCGGCCGTACGGGGGCGAGCAGGGCGGCCGCGCGCGACGCTGCGGTCCCGCGTGTCTCGCAGCCACTGACGGGCGACCAGCGGAGCCGGGAGGGGGTGTCGAGCTGCTGCCCGGGGTCATAGACGTGCGTGGGGCCCAGTTTGGCGCGGGCGTCCTTGCTCTCGGTCCAGAGAGCCGGGTCCGAGGTGACGACCAGGAGAGGGCCTTCGGCGTCCGCGACGGCGCGCAGGGCCAGCCGGAGGCGGTCCCGGGTGCCGTCGATGCCGAAGAAGTGGAGGCCGTCGGTGACGTGGGCGGAGGCGTCAACTCCAGCCGGGGCGCCGGGGAGTGTGGGGTGCGGGCCGCCGTTCTGCGGGCCGTACGCCGTTCCCGGGCGGGTGGTGCCGGATGCGGCCGGACTCTGCTGGGCAGCGGCGGTCTCACGGCATGCGGGGATACCGGTGAGGTTCTCTGCGGCGGGGTCGCCCGGGGTGATCGTGCCCGGTGTCCCGGGGTGGCGATGCCCTGGACAGGCGCGGGCGGTGAGGGGTGCGGGGCGGTCGCAGGGCCCGGGGAGGCTGTGCTCGGGCCGTGGCGGCCGGGAGCCGGGGCCGAGGGGCCGGGCTGTGCGGGGCGGCGGCTGGGGTGCGCGTTCCGTACGGGGCACCGGCACCGGCGTGGCTCGGTGTGCCGTTTGGGGCGGCGGCGGGTGGGGGCGCCCGGGCCGGGTGGTCCGGGACCCTGCGGGGGCGTCTTGCCGGTGGGGGTGGCTTCCGGGGCCGGTGAGCCGAGCCCGGCCGGGTGTCCGCCAGGGGTGGGCGCGGCACCGGTGGGGGCGTTCGTCTGCCCGTTCGCGGGGTGCGGCGGGCCGGCGGAGAGGTCACGGGCGGCTGCGTCCCCGGCGCGGGCCTTGGGTCCGTCCGGACCGTTCCGCCCGTTCGGGCCGTGCTGCCCGTCCGTACGGCCGGTGCGGCCCGTGTGGTCCGGACCGGCCGTGTGGGGTCTGCGGCGGGTGGCGCGCCAGCGGGCGACGGTGCCGATGGCGAAGACCGCCAGCACCGTGAGCACCATGATCTCGCCGATGAGGAGGCCCCAGAAGAGGCCGGGCCCGGACAGTTCTCCCGCGGCCCGGGGCCAGGCGGCGGCCAGATCGCCCGGGTCCGTCAGCAGGTGCCGCATGGCGAGGGGGGTTTCGGTGAAGCCGGCGCCCGAGGGCCAGGAGCCGTGGGCCAGCAGTCCGGAGAGGCCCGCGGCCGACCAGACCAGCACGGTGAGGGTGACGAGGAAACCGAGCAGGCCGACGAGGAGCCCGTCCGGGATGCCGCCGCTTCCGCCGCTTCCGTCACTCCCGGGCCGGCGCTCGGCGCCCCTGCTCCCTGCCGCCATGCTCAGGCCACCGTGGACTCGGAGGAGCCGACCACCTCGTCCTCGAGGTGCTGCTCGACGGCGAGCGCCGCGCGCTCCTCGGCCTCCGCCTCGGCGGCCTGTTCCAGGGCCAGCGCCTCGTCGCTCAGGGAGGAGGACTCGGTCATCGCGCGGTCCGTGTAGACGAGGGGGCGTTCGGTCTCGGTGATGAGGTGCTTGACGACCTGCACATTGCCGTTGACGTCCCAGACGGCGATGCCGGGGGTGAGGGTGGGGATGATCTCGACGGCCCACCGGGGAAGGCCGAGTACCCGGCCGGTGGCCCGCGCCTCGTCCGTCTTCTGGGCGTAGATGGTGCGGGTGGAGGCCATTTTGAGGATGGCCGCGGCCTCGCGCGCGGCTGCGCCGTCGACGACGTCGGAGAGATGGTGGACGACGGCGACGAAGGAGAGGCCGAGTCGGCGGCCGAACTTGAGCAGTCGCTGGAAGAGCTGTGCCACGAACGGGGAGTTGATGATGTGCCAGGCCTCTTCCACCAGGAAGATGCGCTTGACCCGGTCGGGGCGGATCCAGGTGTGCTCCAGCCAGACGCCGACGATGGCCATCAGGATCGGCATGGCGATGGAGTTGCGGTCGATGTGCGAGAGGTCGAAGACGATGAGCGGGGCGTCCAGGTCGATGCCGACGGTCGTCGGCCCGTCGAACATGCCGCGCAGGTCTCCGTCGACGAGCCGGTCGATGACCAGGGCGACGTCCAGGCCCCAGGCGCGGACGTCGTCGAGGGCGACGTTCATGGCCTCGGCGGACTCCGGCTTGGGATGCCGCAACTGCTCGACGATGTCGGTGAGGACGGGCTGGCGGTCGGTGATCGTCCGGGTGACGAATCCGTGGGCGACCTTGAGGGCGAAGCCGGAGCGTTCGTCGAGCCCGCGCCCCATCGCGACCTCGATGATCGTGCGGAGCAGGGCCAGCTGGCCCGTGGCGGTGATCGAGGGGTCGAGCGGGTTGAGCCGTATGCCGTCGTTGATCGCCGAGGTGGGGTCGAGCCGGATGGGGGTGATCCCCAGTTGCTCGGCGATGAGGTTCCACTCGCCGACGCCGTCCTCGCCCTGGGCGTCCAGGACGACCACCTGCCGGTCGCGGAAGCGGAGCTGGCGCAGGACGTAGGTCTTCTCCAGCGCCGACTTGCCGTTGCCGGACTCGCCGAGCACCAGCCAGTGCGGGGCCGGGAGCTGCTGGCCGTAGAGCTGGAAGGGGTCGTAGATGTACCCCTTCCCCGAGTACACCTCGCGTCCGATGATCACTCCGGAGTCGCCGAGGCCGGGGGCGGCGGTCGGCAGGTAGACGGCCTGGGCCTGGCCCGTGGAGGTGCGCACGGGCAGACGCGTGGTTTCCACCTTCCCGAAGAGGAAGCTGGTGAAGGCCTCGGTCACGGCGGACAGCGGATCGAACACGGCAGTGCCCCTAACGTCGGATGCCGGTCGCGAAGGGCAACGTGTTCACGAAGGCCCGGTGGTGTTCCCGGTCGCACCACTCCAGCTTGAGATAGGACTTGCCGGCCGAGGCGCGGATGGTGCGCTTGTCGCGGGCGAGCGCTTCGGGGGAGCGGGAGGAGACGGTGATGTAGCCGACGAGGTTGACGCCCGCCGCGCCGCTGGCGAGATCCTCGCCGCGCTGGTCGAGACGGCCGTGGGCGGCGATGTCGCGCGGGTCGACGGTGCGGTTCATCTTGGCCGCGCGGCTGGCCTCGGCCTCGTCGTTCGTCTTCTCCGTCAGCATCCGCTCGATGGCGACCTCGGTGGGTTCCAGGTCCATGCAGACGGCGACCGTGCGGATCACATCGGGGGTGTGGACGAGCAGCGGGGCGAGGAAGTTGACACCGACGGGGGTCATCGGCCACTCCTTCACCCAGGCCGTGGCGTGGCACCAGGGGGCCCGGGTGACCGACTCGCGGGTCTTGGCCTGGAGGTACGTCGGCTCCGTGGCGTCCAGCTCGGCCGGCCAGGCGTTGCGCTTCGTCATGGCCTGGATGTGGTCGATCGGGTGGTCCGGGTCGTACATGGAGTGGATGAGGGAGGAGAGCCGCGCCTGGCCCAGCGGCTGCCGGACGCGGATGTCGGCCTCGGCGAGACGGGCGCAGATGTCGGTGAGTTCCCGGGCCATGACGACGGCCAGCCCGGCGTCCTTGTCGAGCCGGCGCCTGCCCCCCGCCGCGCGGGCCGCGCGGGCCATGGCGTGCGCCTCGGCGGCCAGTTCGCGGTTGTAGTGCATACAGGCGACGAGATAGGCCCGGTGCTGCTCGGAGGAGGTGGAGACCATGGACTGGAGCTGGTCGTACGAGTCCTGGAGCCAGTGCGGGGCCCTGCGGTCGCCGCGCCGCTCGACGTCCTTGGCGTGTGCGTCGGGGTCGGCGGGGAGGGTGCGGGCGAGCATCTGGATGCGCGTCACGAAGCCGTCGCCGTTGGCCACGTGCTTGAGGAGCGTGCCGAAGCGGTCGACCAGCGCCTCCTGGTCCTCGCTGTCGCGGAGCCCGACGCCCGGGCCCTCGATCTCGATGGCGGCGGTCACGGTGCGGCGGTCGGCGTGCAGCAGCACCGCGATCTCGTCCGGGCCGAACGGCGCGGAGAGCCAGTTGATCCGGCCGATGCCGGGGGGCGGGCCCACCTCGACCTCGCGCCCGTCGAACCGTATGCCCGCCTCGGCGGCGGCGGAGCGGTAGGTGGCCCCCTTCTTCACCTGCCGCTTGTAGGAGCGCCGGATCTCGAACCACTTGTAGAACGTCCGGTGCTTGTACGGCACGTAGACGGCGGCCAGGGCCAGCGCCGGGAAGCCGGTGAGCAGTGTGATGCGCAGTGACAGCACGGGGACCAGCAGACCGCACATCATGCCGAGGAACGCACCCGCGATGATCAGGGCGATCTCGCCGGTCTCCCGGTTCTTGCCGATGATCGCGTTCGGGCGGGCTCTGCCGATCAGATAGGTGCGCCGCGGCGCGATCGGATGGGACTGGGTCGTCACGTCCGCTCACCTCCTGAGGAATTGCCGGTGGCCCGGTCGCGTGCGCGGGGCACGGCCGCGGCCGGCGTACCGCCGCCCGTCCCGCCGGACGAGCCGCCGCGCGAACTGTGGGCGGCGACGCCGCCGGAGACCGCGGAGGCCGGCCGGGGCTCGGGCCGGGACGGGGCCGCCGCCTCGCCGCCGCCTCCGCCGCCGCGGGTGCTGTGGGTCTTGATCCCCTGCTTGACCAGGGCGGCCGGGGACGAGATCAGGGCGGCGGCCTGGGAGCCGTCGGTGGCCGTCTTGCGGTTGGTGCGGGCGGAGACGATGTCGTCACCGAAGCCGGGGACGAAGCGGTAGATCATCGCGCTGGCGAAGATGGCCAGCAGGATGATGGCGAGCCCGGAGACGACCGCGGAGAAGGCGTTGGGGCCGTCCTCGCTGGCGCTGAGGGCGCCGGCCAGTCCGAGCACGATGACGATGACGGGCTTGACGAGGATGACGGCGATCATGATGCCCGCCCAGCGGCGGACATGGCCCCACATGTTCTTGTCGACCAGCCCGGCGTAGACGACGACGCCGAGCAGGGCGCCCGCGTAGAGGAGCGCGGCCCGGATGACGAGTTCGAGGTAGAGGATGCCCGCGGCGAGCACGGAGACCAGGCTGACGATGATCAGCATGATCGGTCCGCCGCCGATGTCCTCGCCCTTCTTCAGCGCCTCGGCGAAGGAGCCGAAGAAGGTGTTCGTGTCGTCGGAGGTGCCGGAGGCGATCACCTCGGTGAGGCCGTCGGTCGCGGACACCACCGTGTAGAGGATCAGCGGGGTGAAGGCGGAGGCCAGGACGGTCAGCCAGAGGAAGCCGACGGCCTCGGTGACCGCCTCGGTGAACGGCACTCCGCGGATGGCGCGCTTGGCGACCGCGAACAGCCAGAGCAGCAGGGTGAGGACGGCGGAGACGGCGAAGACGACCGCGTACTGCTTGAGGAACTCGGTGTTGGTGAAGTCGACCTCGGTGGTCTTCTCGACCGCCTCGGACAGCTTGTCGACGACGAAGGCGGCGGCGTCGGCGCAACCCTTGGCGAGGGAGGAGAGGGGTCGAGGGGTTGGAGAGGGAATCGGCGGGGGTGCTGCCGCCCGATCCGTCCTCGCGTTCGCAGAACTCCGCGGCTCCGCCGCGCAGCCCTTCACAGGCATCGCCGTCTTCCGTGGGGCCGGGTGACGGCTCGGCGAGCGCCCGGGTCGCCGTGAGGGCGAAGAGAGCTTGAGCACTTGTGAGTGCTGCCGCGAAGGTGAGCACGCGGCGGGGATTACCGGGCATAGGTGAACCCTCCGAACCCTTCGACGGCCTCGGCCATCTCTTCGGCCGACGACGCGACCTGGTCACGGCCGACGGGTGTCGGACCGTCCTTCTCCTGGAAGTCGGCCACCTTCCAGTCGTTGTCGAGCCACTGGAGTTCGAGGGTGTTGGTGTACCAGCCTTCGGTTACCGGGTTCTTGGACCCCTCACCGGCGAGGCCGAACAACTGGGAGTACCAGACGGCCACGGTGGCGGAGTCGTTGCCGAACTTCTCCACCTTCGTGCCGACCGGGTTGGCGCGAGCGACGAACGTCATGCCCTCGGGCGCGCTGCCGTCCGACTCCAGGCCGATGCCGGCCAGGAACTTCTCGCGGGAGTACGCCCTGTCCAGTTCGGTCCGGCGCTCGCTCGCCACGCGCGGGCTGTAGACCGTTTCCACGATGTCCCGGCGGGTTTCCGCGTCGAACATCCCGTCCCCGCTCAAGGCGACGACGTAGTTGGCCGCCGCCGACTCCGCGCCCTGTTCCGTGCGGGGGAAGCCCGTGGCGATGCCGGCCTCGGAGCCCGTCACGGGGCGTTCGCCGGTGGGGTCCGTCGCCCGGGTGGCCGGGCCGCCCTTGCCGTCCTTTCCGGGGCTCTCCCCGCCGCCGTCGCCGCGGTTGGCGAAGGCGATGGCGGCGATCAGCAGCACGACGACGCCGACGACACCCACGAGCCCGCGCGGGGAGCGGGAGGAGCGCCTGCCGCCGCCGTAGGTGCCGGTGCCCGGCTCGTCGGGCAGCCGGGTGCGGGTCTGGTGGCCGCCGGGTCCGTCGCCCGGGTGGTCGCCGCGGTATCCGCCGTCGCCGTGGCTCATGCGGGGTACGACCTCTCGGAGGCGGCCCGGGGGCACGTGCCGCGGGCAAGGCCGGAGGAGTGGGGGTGCGGCACCGGCCCCGATGGTTTCCGCCGGGGCGGGGTGTGGTGAGTGGACATCAGAAGGACGCAACCTCTGCCGGTGGGCACGACGGACGGGTGGGACGGGGCATCGGGACGCACCGCTCCCGTCGAGGGGCCGGGGAGCGGGCGCCGGAGTCGCGGACGCGCGGGCCGGCGTCGCTACACGGCCATGCCGTAGACGATGGTGAACAGGGTGCCGAGGGAGCCGATGATGAAGACGCCGGTGAGCCCGGCGACGATCAGTCCCTTGCCCTGTTCCGCGCTGAAGGTGTCGCGCAGTGCCGTGGCTCCGATGCGCTGCTTCGCCGCGCCCCAGATCGCGATGCCCAGGCAGAGCAGGATGGCGATCGCCATCACGACCTCGATCATGATGCGGGCCTCGTTGCCCAGACTCCCGAACGGCCCCCAGTCGGGAGCGATGCCGCCGATGATGGTGGTGATGTCGCCCTTTTCGGCTGCCAGGAACATTGTGAAACTCACCGCCCCTAGTGGGTAGTTGTGCGCCCCTGCCGGATGGCACGGGTCCGCTCTCTATCTTCACCGACGATTCCTCCGCCGGGCGTCGCCTTGGTGGCATTTATTGGCGGATCCCGCGCGGATCTGCGGGAGTTGCACCACCGGAGGTCACCCGCCGTACCGGCCGAGCCGTGTTTTGTCACTCTGTGTATCACGCTGGGTGACGTCCGGCAACGGCCTTTGACGGACGATCACTCCACGAAGTGGTCGAACTCACCTGCCTTGACGCCCTTCACCCAGGCGTCCCACTTGGCGGGGGTGGTGGTCACGATCTTCTCGGGGCTGGTGCTCTGTCTGATGTGGACCATCCCGTCCGGCCCGACGGCCACTTCGAGGTACTCCTCCTGCCCGTCCTCCACGAAGCTCGGCCGCTGCCAGTCGAGTTCCGGCATGATGTCCTTCCTTGACGTGCCATCGGGCCCGGAACCGGCGTCCCGGTCGCGGGTCCCGGTCTCCCTCGCATGGGACCGCGCCGCCGCTCCCAGGTCAAGGGCGACCCGTGGGTCTGCCTCCGTGCCCCCGGCCATGCGCCCGGGTGTTCGAGCGTGACCCCCGGTGCGCCGTCGCGGGCACCGGGGTGCCGGCTGTACCGTTCAGCGTCGAACAGCCGCTGGAATGCCGGGTTTTGGGGAATGGTGGAGGCATGCGGAAGGTCTGGCTGGGCGTCGGCGTCGGTTTCGGGCTGCTCTCGTGCTTCCTCGGGCTGCTGGTGATCGGGGTCTACACCGCGGCGTCGAACCTCGTCGGCGGCGGAAGCGTGCGGGGCCTGGCCGAGAACGCCGTCCCGGCCGCGTACCGGGCGCTGGTGGACCAGTGGGGCCGGCGCTGCTCGCAGATCAGCCCGTCGCTGCTGGCGGCGCAGCTGTACCAGGAGAGCGGCTGGAACCCGAAGGCGCAGAGCCCCGCGGCCGCGCAGGGCATCGCGCAGTTCATCCCGGGCACCTGGTCGACGCACGGCGTGGACGCCAACGGCGACGGCCGGGCCAATGTCTGGGACCCGGAGGACGCCATTCCGTCGGCCGCCCTGTACGACTGCAAACTGGCCTCCTACGTGAAGGACGCTCCGGGGGACCCGACCGCGAACATGCTGGCGGCGTACAACGCGGGCCCGTACGCGGTCCTGAAGTACGACGGTGTGCCGCCGTACCGGGAGACGCAGAACTATGTGAAGCGGATCACGACCCTCGCCAAGAGCTTCGAGGCGCCGGCGGCCAGGGTGCCGGCGTCGGGGCGGGCGGCCGGGGCGATCTACTACGCGAAGGACAAGCTGGGGACCCCGTATCTCTGGGGCGGCGACGGGACGGCGGAGGACGGCGGTCGGTTCGACTGCTCGGGGCTGACGAAGGCGGCCTACGCGAGCGTCGGGATCGAGCTGCCCCGGGTGGCCAACGACCAGTACAACGCCGGAGCCCATCCGTCGCGGGACGAGCTGCTCCCGGGCGATCTGGTGTTCTTCTCCGACGATCTGACGGACTCGCGGGCGATCCGGCATGTGGGGATCTATGTCGGCGGCGGCTATATGATCAATGCGCCCTACACCGGCGCCGAGATCCGTTACGACAAGATCGACAGCCCGGACTACTTCGGTGCCACCAGAGTGACCGAGGACGGCGCGGCGGCCCTGCCCCGGCGGGATTCCGCTTAGCGGGCGCGGCGGCGACGCGCGGGCCCGGCCGGCCGGCGGCTGGCCGCCGGGCCGTGGCTGACGGCCCGTAGAGTGACGGATGAGGTCGCGCCTCCCGGACTCCCCGCGAGTCCGCGTCGTTGAACTGCGACGACGGGTCACCCTTCGGTAACAGCCCGATGCCCGTTCGGTGGAGAGCGGAACACCCGGCCGGTCCCCGCCGTTCTCCGGCCGGGACAGCGGGAGGCGACTCCTCTTTCTGACGGGGGCGGCGGATCGACGGACATCAGCAAGCGCTAGAGACAAGGGGCCGTGGCACATGGCTGGACTGGAGGCGGGGTCACCGGTGTCGGAGACCACGGGAGAGCCGGGCCCCGATGTGGACCTGCTCTACGACATCAACGGCCTGACGGCCGGCACCCCGCACTGGTTCGACCGGGTCATGGAGTGGACCGGCGAGTACGGCACCGTCTTCGCGCTGCTGCTGCTGGCCGTCTGGTGCTGGTGGTCCGTCAGGAAGCGGCCGGACGCGCCGCTCGCCGTGGCCGGTCTGGTCTGGGCGCCGCTCGCCACCGGTCTGGCGCTGCTGGTCAACATCCCCATCCGCAACTTCGTCGAACGCCCCAGACCCTTCCTCGACCACCAGGGCCTCGAGGTCCTGGTGGACGGGAAGACCGATTACTCCTTCGTCAGCGACCACTCCACGATGGCGATGGCCATGGCGGTCGGCGTCTTCGTCGTGCACCGCAGGTTCGGGCTGGCGGCGATCTTCCTCGCGGTGCTGGCCGGCTTCTGCCGGATCTACATGGGCGTGCACTACCCGACCGATGTGATCGGCGGCTTCGCCCTCGGCACGGCGGTCACCCTGCTGCTCGCGCCGCTGGCCATGGCCATGCTCACCCCGCTGACCCGCACGGTCGCGGGTTCGCGGGCCGGCTGGCTCGTCCAGAGCCGCGCCGCCCGCGCTGCCGGGCCCCGGGGCGGCTCGACGGGCACGCACCCGGCCGAGGACCACGAGAGCAACCTCGCGGCCTGAGCCCCCGCGCGAACCCGCACACCCGCGCGAGCCCGAGCCCCTGCGCCCCCTGTCACCGCAACCGGTACGGGGAACCGGTACGGGCCGCACGCGCCACCGTCGCCGGGGACCCGGCCCGGCCGCGCGCCACGGGACGGCTGCGGACGTCAGGCCGCCGGCCCGGACACATCCCGCGCCGCGGTGTTCCCCGGATGCGACGCGGCGTCCGCCCGCGCCTTCGCGCGGGCCCGTCTCGCGGGGCCGGCCCAGCCGCAGGAGCAGCGGGCCAGGGTGAACGCCCCTCGTTCGGTGGTCTCGGTCAGATGGTCCTCATCCCGCACGGAGCGGTCCTCAGGAGCTTGCCGGCGCACCCCGCCACGGTACCGCCGTAACGACCGGCCGGGCGCGGTCGTTGGCAATTCACCGAGTTACCGCGGGTCTCCTGGGGGTGCGCAGCCGATGGTGGTGCAGCGACGCAAGGTCGGGGCTGTCGTGCTCGGCCTGGCGGCCGGCCTGACGGCGGGCTGTTCCGGCCCGGGAGTGGTGGCCGCCGACGAGCGGTCGGCGGCCCGCCATCTCGCCCTGGTGCAGCGCACGGCCGATGTGCTGGTGCGGTCCGGGAGTTCCCGGGCCCGTACGTCCCTGGAGACCGCCAACGGCGGTACCCGGGTCACCATCCGGGGTGCGGGCGGTTTCGACTACGGCGCCCGGCTCGGCCGGCTGACGGTGATCCTGCCGGCGGATGCGGCGGGCGAGACGGGGCACCGGCCGGTCACCGAAGTCCTCGCGCCCGGCGAGCTGTATCTGAAGAACCGCGGCGCGGGGGTGCCCGCCGACAAGTGGGTGCGGATCCACACCGCCGCGCTGGCCGACGGGAACCTGGTGACGGGCGGTGCGACGGACCCCCTGGCGGCGGCCGAGCTCCTGCGCGGCGCCCGCGAGGTGACGTATGTCGGCGAGGCCCGGGCGGAGCGGGACGGCACGCTCGTACGCCACTACCGGGGCACGGCGGACATCCGCCGGGCCGCAGCACGGGCGGCGCACGTGCGCGGGGCCCTCCGCGCCGCGGCGCGCGGTTTCCGCATCCGTTCGGTGCCGTTCGACGTCTTCCTGGACGAGCGGGGGCGGCTGCGGAAGGTCCGGCACCGCTTCACCTTCTCCCGGAATCTCGGGGGCGGCGCGGAGTTGCAGGTGGTCTCCACGACCGTGCTGTACGCCTACGGGGCGCGGGTGGACGTGGAGCTGCCGCCGGAGCGGGACATCTACTCGGGGGCGGTCGCCGTGACCGGTGCCTAGAGCCCCGAGTGCGCCCGGGGGTACGCCCCGCGCACCGGCGGGGGTACCCGGTGGGGCGGGGGTAAATGGTCCGTCCGTGCCATGCGCGCTATGTGTCCGGCTCCCTACGCTGGGCTGTGCGCGAGGACGAGCGGTCGGAGCTCGTGGAGGAGGAGGTGACACGGGTGTCGATGTCCTGCCATATCACCCGGAGGGTCCAGGACCATCTGGCCCTCGCCGAGATCGAGCTGTGCGGGGAGCTGATGATCGCGGCTTCGGCGGCGGTGGAGGAGCGGCTCAGCCCGGACCGCATCGACGAGGTGCTGAAGGTGGGCGGGAAGCCGCCGGGCCGGCGGGGCCGGTGCATCGCCCCGCGGGGCGACTGAGCCGTCTCCCCGGGCGGGGCGGTCCCCGGCGGGGTTCCGGGCGCACGCGCGGCTCCCGGCGCGGCGCCCCGGATGCGCCAGGGCCGGGACGGTCGTCCCCGTACGCGCTCCCTGCGCCGGGCGCATATCCCGTACGTTCTCCTCGGGCTCCTCGGGCTCCTCGGACTCCTCGGGCTCCGGGGGCCGGCTCTCAGGTGCGGAGCAGGCGGGCGATGGCCGCGGTCGCCTCGGCCACCTTGGCGTCGATCTCCGGGCCCCCCTCGGCGGCGGCCGCGGCGACGCAGTGCCGCAAGTGTTCTTCGAGGAGCTGGAGCGCGAAGGACTGGAGCGCCTTGGTGGAGGCGGAGACCTGGGTGAGTATGTCGATGCAGTAGACGTCCTCCTCGACCATCCGCTGGAGGCCGCGGACCTGGCCCTCGATCCGGCGGAGCCGTTTGAGGTGCTGGTCCTTCTGCTGGCTGTAGCCGTGCACGCCGGTCTCCGTGGCTGTCATGGCGTCCTCCCGTGGTGGCGCGAGGCGCTCGGCCTCATCGGTGGTGAACCGGGCAAGGCGGCGGAACCGGCGCAACCGGCACATATACCCCTGCCCGGTATAGGGTACCGGATTTGGAAGCGGGTTCCCGGACTGCGGGCTGGGTACGCTGTCCGGTGCCGGGCGGAGGACGACCGGTTAACCGTGGCCGGATCGATGCGCTTAGCATCGGCTCCGGCCGACATCCGATGCACCCCAAGGAACCCGACGTGCGCTTTCGTCTGACCCCCCGGGAGACGAGCTTCTACGACATGTTCGCCGCCTCCGCGGACAACATCGTCACCGGCTCGAAGCTCCTGATGGAACTGCTCGGCGCCGAGCCCGCCGGGCGGAGTGAGATCGCCGACCGGATGCGGGCCGCGGAGCACGCCGGGGACGACGCCACGCACGCGATCTTTCACCAGCTGAACTCCTCCTTCATCACCCCGTTCGACCGCGAGGACATCTACTCCCTGGCCTCCTCGCTCGACGACATCATGGACTTCATGGAGGAGGCCGTCGACCTGGTCGTCCTGTACCAGATCGAGACGCTGCCGAAGGGTGTCGACCAGCAGATCGAGGTGCTGGCGCGGGCCGCCGAGCTGACCGCCGAGGCGATGCCCAACCTCCGCACCATGACGAACCTCACCGAGTACTGGATCGAGGTCAACCGCCTGGAGAACCAGGCCGACCAGATCCACCGCAAGCTGCTGGCCCAGCTCTTCAACGGCAAGTACGACGCCATGGACGTGCTGAAGCTCAAGCAGATCGTGGACGTGCTGGAGGAGGCCGCGGACGCTTTCGAACACGTGGCCAATACGGTCGAGACCATCGCCGTCAAGGAGTCCTGACCCCCGGTGGACATCTTCGCACTCATTGTCACCATCGGGGTCGCGCTCGGCTTCACCTACACCAACGGTTTCCACGACTCCGCGAACGCCATCGCGACCTCCGTCTCGACGCGCGCGCTGACCCCCCGGGCGGCGCTGCTGATGGCCGCCGTCATGAACCTGGCCGGTGCCTTCCTGGGCAGCGGGGTCGCCAAGACCGTCAGCCAGGGCCTGATCGAGACGCCCAGCGGCTCGCGCGGGATGGCGATCCTCTTCGCCGCCCTGGTGGGTGCCGTGGTCTGGAACATGATCACTTGGTACTTCGGGCTGCCGTCGAGTTCCAGCCACGCGCTCTTCGGCGGCATGGTGGGCGCCGCCCTCGCCGGCTCCATCGCCGTCTACTGGATGGGGGTCGTCGAGAAGGTCGTCATCCCGATGTTCCTGTCGCCGCTGGTGGGCATGGCTCTGGGCTATCTGGCCATGACCGCCATCCTGTGGACGTTCCGCCGCGCCAACCCGCACAAGGCCAAGCGCCACTTCCGGATCGCGCAGACGGTCTCGGCGGCCGGCATGGCGCTGGGCCACGGCCTCCAGGACGCGCAGAAGACCATGGGCATCGTGGTGATGGCGCTGGTCATCGCCGATGTCGAGGACTACGGCGACCAGATTCCGGTCTGGGTGAAGGTCTCCTGTGCCCTGATGCTCTCGCTCGGCACCTACGCGGGCGGCTGGCGGATCATGCGGACCCTGGGCCGGCGGATCATCGAGCTCGACCCGCCGCAGGGCTTCGCCGCGGAGACCACGGCCGCCTCGGTGATGTACACCGCCTCGTTCATGTTCCAGGCGCCGATCTCCACCACCCACGTCATCACCTCGGCGATCATGGGCGTGGGTTCGACCCGGCGGCTCAAGGCGGTCCGCTGGGGCGTGGCCAAGAACATCGTGATGGGCTGGTTCATCACCATGCCGGCCGCGGCGCTCGTCGCGGCGGTCTCCTTCTGGGCCGTGAGCCTCTTCTTCGGCTGAGGCCCGCCCGCTCGAGGCCCGCCCGCCCGCACGCGCCCCTCCCGTCCCGCCACAGGAAACAGGGCCCGCCCCCGGGAAGCCGGGAGCGGGCCCCACGTCTTGCGGTGGCACCGCCATGCAGCACCGCGAGACGGGCTATCCGAAGCGGCCGGAGATGTAGTCCTCGGTCGCCTGCACGGAGGGGTTGGAGAAGATCCGCTCGGTCTCGTCGATCTCGATGAGCTTGCCGGGCTGGCCGACGGCCGACAGGTTGAAGAAGGCCGTACGGTCCGAGACGCGCGCCGCCTGCTGCATGTTGTGCGTCACGATGACGATCGTGAAGCGCTCCTTGAGCTCGCAGATCAGGTCCTCGATGGCGAGGGTCGAGATGGGGTCCAGGGCCGAGCAGGGCTCGTCCATCAGCAGCACCTGCGGTTCCACCGCGATGGCGCGGGCGATGCAGAGCCGCTGCTGCTGGCCGCCGGAGAGGCCGGAGCCGGGCTTGTTGAGCCGGTCCTTGACCTCGTTCCAGAGGTTGGCGCCCTTGAGCGACTTCTCGACGATCGTGTCCAGCTCGCGCTTCTTGTGGGAGCCGTTGAGGCGCAGGCCGGCCGCGACGTTGTCGTAGATCGACATGGTCGGGAAGGGGTTGGGGCGCTGGAAGACCATGCCGACGGTGCGGCGTACGGCGACCGGGTCGACCTGGGAGCCGTAGAGGTTCTCGTCGTCCAGCATCACCTTGCCCTCGACGCGGCCGCCGGGGGTGACCTCGTGCATCCGGTTGAGGGTGCGGAGGAAGGTGGACTTGCCGCAGCCGGACGGGCCGATGAAGGCCGTCACGGACCGCGGCTCGACCGTCATGGAGATGTCTTCGATCGCCTTGTGGCCGCCGTAGTAGGCACTGAGGCCGCTGACGTCGATGCGCTTGGCCATGGTGTTGCTCGCAATCGTGTGGGATGGCCCCGGGCACGGAGCCGCATATCGGTGCCTTAGCGGCCGGTCTTGGGTGCCTTCCAGCGGGCGATGCCGCGGGCGACCAGGTTGAGGACCATCACGAAGATGATCAGGACGAGCGCCGCTCCCCAGGCCCGGTCGTACGAGTGCGGGGTGCCGAGCATGTACTCCTGGTACACGTACAGCGGGAGCGAGGCCTGCGTGCCGTCGAACGGGTCGTTGTTGATGAAGGAACTGCCCAGGACCAGCAGCAGGACCGGGGCCGTCTCACCGGCGATACGGGCGACCGCCAGCATGACGCCGGTGGTGATGCCGCCGATGGCGGTGGGCAGGACCACCTTCAGGATGGTCCGCCACTTCGGCACGCCGAGGGCGAGCGAGGCCTCGCGGAGCTCGTTGGGGACGAGTTTGAGCATCTCCTCGGTGGAGCGGACGACCACCGGCATCATCAGGATCGTGAGGGCCAGCGAGCCGGCGAAGCCGGACGGGCCCATGTCGAAGGTCAGCACCCAGGTGGAGAGGATGAACAGACCGGCCACGATCGACGGGATGCCGGTCATGACGTCCACGAAGAAGGTGACGGCCTTGGCCAGCGAACCCCGGCCGTACTCGACCAGGTAGATCGCGGTGAGCAGACCGATCGGGACGGCGATCACGGTGGCGATGGCCACCTGTTCCAGGGTACCGATGATCGCGTGGTAGATGCCGCCGCCGGGGGTGTTCTGGTTCAGCCCGGCCATGGAGTGCGACAGGAAGTACCCGTCGAGGATGCGGGAGCCGCGCTCCACGGTCGTCCAGGCGAGGGAGGCCAGCGGGACGATCGCGAGGACGAAGCAGACCCAGACGACGCTGGTGGCGATCCGGTCCTTGGCCTGCCGGGAGCCCTCCACGGCGGTCGTGATCACGTAGGTGCCGACGACGAAGAAGAACGCGGCGATCATGCCCCACTGCACCCGGCTCTCCCAGCCGACGGCCATACCGATGCCGGAGGCCAGCGCGACGGAGACGAGGGCGATCCCCGCGGGGGCCCAGCGGGGCATCCTGCGGTGGGCCAGGCTGCGGGCGGGGGGCGCCTCGCCGGTCCGGGGCTTGTGGTCGATGACGGTGTGGCTCATGCGTTGGCCCCCGAGTACTCCTTGCGGCGGGCGATGATCAGCCGGGCCGCGCCGTTCACCAGCAGCGTCATGACGAAGAGGACGAGGCCGGAGGCGATGAGCGCGTCCCGGCCGAACTCGTTGGCCTCGTTGAACTTGGCGGCGATGTTCTGGGCGAAGGTGCCGCCGCCGGGATCCAGGAGATGGCCGGAGAAGAGGAAGCTGGGGGAGAGGACGGTGGCGACGGCCATCGTCTCGCCGAGCGCGCGGCCCAGGCCCAGCATGGAGGCGCTGATGATGCCGGAGCGGCCGAAGGGCAGCACCGACATGCGGATGACCTCCCAGCGCGTGGCGCCGAGAGCGAGCGCGGCCTCCTCGTGCATCTTCGGCACCTGGAGGAAGACCTCACGGGTGACGTTGGTGATCACCGGGAGGATCATCACGGCGAGCAGGATGCCGACGGTGAAGAGGTTCCGCGCGGGGCCGCTGCCGGACTTGTCGAAGATGTAGGTCCAGCCGAAGTACTGGTCGAGCCAGATGTTCATGCCGTCGAGGTACGGCACGAGCACCAGCGCGCCCCACAGGCCGTAGACGATGCTGGGGACGGCGGCGAGCAGGTCGATGACGTACCCCAGCGGGCCGGCCAGCCGGCGCGGGGCGTAGTGGGAGACGAAGAGCGCGATGCCCACGGATATCGGCACCGCGATGACCATGGCGATGATCGAGGAGACGACGGTGCCGTAGGCGAGGATCGCGATGCCGAACCGCGGGGGGTCGCCCTGCGGGTTCCACTCGAAGGCCGTGAGGAAGTTGGCCTCGTTCTCGGAGATCGCGATGTACGCGCGGTAGGTGAGGAAGGCCGCGATGGCGGCCATGACGACCAGCAGGAAGATGCCCGAGCCCCGGGACATCCCGATGAAGATCTTGTCTCCGGGGCGGGTGGCCTTTCCCTTCGCGGCCGGTTCTGGTGTGAGGCGCGCCGGCGGCGGTGTCGACGCGCTGGATGCGGTAGTCATGATGGCTCCGGTCTGGGTGGGGAGATTCCCCTGGCGGCGGTGCACCGGATGGGTTCGTCCGGCAGGCCCCGCGGGGTTCCGCGGGGCCTGCCGGCTCGGGTCAGGAGAGGGTCGGGATGATCTCGCGGACCTTGGAGGCGATCTCGGCCGGGATCGGGGCGTAGCCCTCCTCGGACAGGATCTTCTGGCCGTCCTCGCTGGCGGTGTAGGTCAGGAAGGACTTCATGGCCTCCAGGGAGTCGGCCTTGTTGCCCTTGTCGCAGGCGATCTCGTAGGTGACGAGGATGATCGGGTAGGCGCTCTCGGCCTTGGTGGCGTAGTCGAGCTCCAGGGCGAGGTCGTCGCCCTTGCCGATGACCTTCGCGGCGGCGATGGCCTTGGAGGCGTTGTCCGACGTGGCCTCGACGGGCTCGGCGGCGCCGGTGTCGATCTTCACCGACTTGAGGTTGTTGCTGGTGGCGTAGGAGAGCTCGAAGTAGCCGATGGCGCCCTCGACCTGCTTGACCTGCGCGGCGACACCGGAGGAGCCGCTGGCGGACTGGCCGCCCTTGGCGGGCCAGGACTTCTCGGCCTCGTACTTCCAGTCGTCCGGGGCCGCCTCGGCCAGGTACTTGCCCAGGTTCTGGGTGGTGCCGGACTCGTCGGAGCGGTGGAAGGCCTGGATGTCGGTGGACGGCAGCTCGGCGTCCGGGTTCAGCTTCTTGATCGCGGCGTCGTCCCACTTCTTGATCTTCGAGTCGAAGATCTTGGCGATGGTGGGGGCGTCCAGGACGAGGTCCTCCACGCCGGAGAGGTTGTAGCTGATGGCGACGGGTCCGCCGACCATCGGCAGGTTGATGCCCTGACCGTTCTTGCAGATCTTCTTCGACGCCTCGACCTCGTCCTCCTTGAGGGCGGAGTCGGAGCCGGCGAAGGCGGTGGTGCCCTGGTTGAACTGGGTGATGCCGCCGCCCGAGCCGATCGGGTTGTAGTTGATCTGCACGTCCGGGCAGGCGGCCATGTAGTTCTTGATCCAGAGGTCCATGGCGTTCTTCTGGGCCGAGGAGCCGGAGGCGAGCAGCTTGCCCTCGCCGCCGCACTTGATGTTCCCGGCGGCCTTGGTCGCGTCCTCGCCGCCCGGCTGGGTGTTGTCGTCCGAGCCGCACGCGGTGAGAAGGAGTGCCGTCGAAACAGCGGCCGCGCCGACGGTGAGGGCCCGCAGACCGCGGACGTTCCTACGCTGAAGCTTCACCTTTGTGTGTTCCTTCCTGGGGCCCGCCGGCGACGGCGAAGCAAGGTCGGTGGTTCTGCTGGATCTGCGTTCACCCGCCGGCTGCCCGCCGACCGGTAAGGCTGAAATTAGGCAGATCAGGTGAATCGATCGACGGGAGAGGGTGAACACCGGGTGAACCTCGCCTATCAGTGCGGCAACCCGCTCAGGCGTACGGCACGCCGAGTGACGGGTGTGGCGGATGGGGTGAGGATTTCGTCGGCGTGATGCCTCCCCGGCACAGCGGCGGCTCTTGCGCAATGGCGCGAACTCGCCCCCCTCTGTCGTATTCCGCTCAGTCGTGCGACCATCCGCGATTGAGAGACATCGCGTCAGCAAGACAGTTGACGGTGTGTGGACGAGACGGAGGTGGCCGGTGGGGCGGCAGCGGACGATCGTGACGGCGACGGCACTGGTGTGCGCGGTGGGGGGCCTGCTGACGCCGGGCGCCGCGCTGGCCGCTCCGAACGACCCCGAACCGGTACCGGCCTCGCGTCTGGAAGAGATCCGCAAGGAGATCGAGACCCTCTACCGCAAGGCGGAGGCCGCGACGGAAGCCTACAACGCCGCGCGGGAGAAGACGGGCGAGCAGTCGCGCAAGCTGGCCCGGATCGAGAAGAAGAGCGCCGCCGCGGAGAAGCGCATGAAGCTGCTGCGCTCCCAGGCCGGCGCGATGGTCCGCTCCCACTACCGGGGCGCCGGCATGCCCGACACCCTGAAACTGCTCCTGGAAGGCGGCTCGGGAGACTTTCTGCACGACGCCGACACCGCCCGCAAGGGCCGGCAGGCGCAGCAGGGCCTCATGAAGAGCCTGGAGAACACCCGGGAACGGCTGGACGAGTACGCCGACAACGCGGACCGGGAGTACCGCCGGCTCCGCGCGCAGCAGAAGAAGAAGGCCGTCGCCAAGAAAGCCGTCGAGACGAGGATCGAGGCGGCCGAGGAGCTGGAGTCCCGGCTCCAGGCGGAGGAGCTGGAGAAGCTGCGCGAGCTGGAGGCCGAGGCCGCGCGGAAGGCCCAGGCCGCGTGGCTGGACTCCGGTGTGCTGGAGGAGATCGACGCCCGGGCCTCCGCGGAGGGGAAGAAGGCGATCGCGTACGCCACCGGGCAGCTCGGCAAGGACTACGAGTGGGGCGCCGAGGGCCCGGACACCTACGACTGCTCCGGACTGACCTCGCAGGCGTGGGCGGCGGCCGGCCGGACCATCCCGCGGACCTCGCAGGAGCAGTGGAAGCGGCTCCCCAGGATCGCCGTCCGGGACATGCGGCCGGGGGACCTGATCATCTACCACTCGGACGCCAGCCATGTCGGCATGTACATCGGGGACGGCGACATCGTGCACGCGCCGCGTCCGGGCCGGCAGATCACCGTCACGGGGGCGGGCTCGATGCGGATCCTGGGCGTCGTACGGCCGGACGAGCGGGCGGGCGAGCGGGCCGGGGAGCAGGCCGGGGAGTAGGCCCGCGGGGCGTGGGCCGGCCGTGGGCGGGCCCGCGGGCGGGTGCAGTGGCGTCCCGGTGCGGGGCGGGCGCTCGCGGTCGGCAGGCCGCCTGCGGGTGAGGCCGGAGAGCGGGCGCCGCGGTGCGCCGGGCGCCGGGGCGCCGGGCCGCCCGGTGCCCCGGCACGTCCCCCACCGGCGCCGGGCGTGACCCGGAGCGGTCGGCCGACGACACCGGGTGCCGTTCCGCGGACGGCCGGCCGGAGCGCCGTACGGCCGCCGGGATCCGGGCGGGCAACCGCAGCGCGTGATGTTCATCATCGGCGCTTTGGCCCAGAGAGGGGCAAATGGCCACCTCTGCTTGGCATATGACATCACAGAGTGGTTGCCCGGCATTCCGCTCCGGCAGGGCGTGCCGCTATGGTCGCCTCTCAGCGCCCGGCACAGTGTGACCGCCGACCCGTCAGGTGGGCCGGGCCTGGCGGCGTGCCGATCCGGCGGCCGTCTTGCCCTCGGGGGGAGGGAAGGAACAGAGCGATGCCCGTACCCGCGCCTCGGCAGGGGGAAACCCTGGCCGCGGGAGGTGCTCCGGCTGCCCCCTCACCGCGCTCCGCGGAGGGTTCCCCGGCCGTATCCGTTTCCGCCTCCGCCTCCACGTCGGCGCCGCCGGCCTCCGGGCCCGCGCAGGCACCGCCGCTCACCCTGCTGGTGATCGAGGACGATCCGTCGGTGGCCTTCTCCGTTCCGGACAAGCTCGACACCGGGGGCCGCCGGGTCCGCGTCCGGACCGCCCGCAATCTCACCGAGGCCGAACGGCTGCTCACCGACGACGTCGACTGCATCCTGCTCGACCTCGCCCTGGACATCCGGCAGGCCGGCGAGGAGCTGGACACCCTGCGCCAGGTGCTGCGGCTCGCGCCCGGCCACGCCGTCCTCGTCCTCACCGCCGAGGCGGACGCGGAGCGGGGCGCCGAGGCCGTGCGCGTCGGCGCGCAGGACTACCTCTTCCGCGACGAGCTGGACGGCCGCGCCCTCGGCCGGGCCATCCGCTACGCCGTCGAGCGCAAGCGCGCCGACGCCGCACAGCGTCAGCTCACCGAGTCGCGGCTGCGCGGCCAGGAGAACCGGCGGCTGGAGCGCGGGCTGCTGCCCAAGCCCCTGCTGGAGGGCTCCGAGCTGCGCTTCGCCGCCCGCTACCGGCCCGGCCGCAGCCGCGCCCTGCTCGGCGGCGACTTCTACGACACCGTCCGCACCCCCGACGGCACCGTCCACGCGATGATCGGCGACGTCTGCGGGCACGGCCCGGACGAGGCGGCGCTCGGTGTGCTGCTGCGGATCGCCTGGCGGTCCCTGACCCTGGCCGGGCTCTGCGGCGACGAACTCCTCGGCACGCTGCAGAAGGTGCTGGAGAACGAGCGCGCCTGCGACGAGATCTTCGCGACCCTCTGCACCCTCGACATCGCCCCCGACGGCCGCCGCGCCGGGCTCTGCCTCGCCGGGCACCCGGCGCCGCTGGTCGTGCGCGAGGGACGGCGGGTGAAGCTGCTGCACTACGACGACGGCGGGCCCGCGCTGGGCGTGCTGCCGCGCGCCCGCTGGCCGCGCCGGCAGGTGGAGCTCGGCGGCACCTGGAGCCTGATGATGTATACCGACGGGCTGATCGAGGGCCGGGTCGGTCCGGGCCGGCAGCGTCTCGGCCAGGAGGGCATCGTCGAGGTGATCGGCGGCCTGCGGGACAGGGGGCTGGGCGGCGAGGAACTGCTGGACGCGGCGATGGCCGAGGTGCGGGAGCTCAACGGCGGCGAGCTGACGGACGACGTGGCGGTGCTCCTGCTGGACCGCGACCGGGGCAGGGGCCGCGACCAGGGCCCGGACCGGGGCAGGGGCGGGGGCCCGGGGCCGGTAGCCCGGGTGGGGCTCGCCGGGATGTCCGTTCCGGATACTCCGCCGCGCCCGTGGTCCCCTCCCGCCGCCGCTCCACGCAGCGGGCCCCGTCCGCCCTGGGGGCGATGACGGGGCCCGGAGCCGCGCGACCGGTCGGCGGCGGGTGGCTCGGCGGAGGTTCGGGACGGCCCGGCGCCCGGTGGGCGGGCGATCGGGGCGCGCCGGCCGGGACGGCTCAGCGGCCGCCGTTGTACGGGCCGTACGGGCCGTCGGAGCTGCTGCCGCGCCGGCCGCGGCCACCGCCACCGCCGCCCGAGAGCGCCCGCACGGCGGGCCGTACGTCCACGACGTACACGATCGCGGCGATCAGCCCGATGATGGTGAGGAAGAACAGCCCCAGCGGCAGCACGTTCACCACCACCGCAATGCCCAGGATGATCAGCCAGAACGGCTTGGTCTGCTTGTCGGCGGCGCGGAAGGCGTCCTCGCGCCGGATCACGGCGTCGATGAAGGCGAACACCGTGAAGAGCAGAATCGCCAGATAGAGGAAGCTCAGAATGTTGTGAAAGCCCTGCACCAGCACGCCGTCCACCACCCAGTCCTATCGCGCGCGTCGGTCACGTCGTATCGTCCGTCGGTGCCGCCGTTCCGGCGGCCGGTCCCGGCGGCCGGTGGCATGACGGCCACCGTACAGACCGTATAGGGAGAACGGTCCGGGCACGTCGCTTGTGCCCGGACCGTTCTCCCGGCTGCTGTCCGGCGCTGTCGCCTCACCCGGTGTGTCCGGATGTCACTCGGCGGACTTCGGCGCCGTCTTCCTGGCCGGGGCCTTGCGGGCGGCGGCCGGCTTCTTCGCCGCGGCCGGCTTGGCCTCGGCAGCGGGCTTGGCCTCGGTGACCGGCTTGGCGGCCGGGGCGGGCTTCGCCTCGGCGGCGGCCTTCTTCTCCGGGGCCGGCTTCGCGGCGGGCTCCGGCTCGGGCTCGACGGCGATGGCGATGTCGCTCATCTGCTCGGCCGCCTCACCGCGCCAGGTCTGCACGGCGCCGCGGCCGCGGTCGGCCAGCTCGTCGTACGTCTCGCGGGCCTTGACCGCGTACTCGGCGGCCCGGCCGACGCCCTGGAGCGCCAGGTGCTGAGCGTTCTCGCGCAGCTTCCTGAGGTCGCCGTCGAGCGTGCCGAGCACCTCGTTCACCTTGGTCTGCACGGTGACCTGGGCCTCCTTGGCCTGCCGGCTCACCTTCTCCTGGACCACCTTGGGGTCGGTGGTCCGGACGGCGGCGAACCGCTCCGGGGCCTCCGCGCGCAGCTTCTCGATGAGCGCCGGGAACTCCCGGAGCTTCTCGGCGGCGAGGTCCGCGGTGCCGACGGCGGCGTAGAAGGGGGTGGATTCCTGGATCGTCTTGCGGAGTTCGTCGGTGGTGGCCATGGCGGGATCCTCCCGGATCGGTCGGTCAGCTTGATTGCTTGGCTTCGCCGCTGTCGCCGTCGTCGTCGGCACCGGCCCGCGAGCCGGCACCGGACGGCGGACCGGACGGCGGCGCGGCGGGGGTGCCGTCGGGGGCATCGGCGTCCGCGGTGTGCCCGTTCTCCCTGCGGAAGGACTCGTAGATCTGGATGAGCACCTGCTTCTGGCGCTCGTTGATCGACGGGTCGGTCATGATGGCGCTCTTGACCTCGACCTCGTCGCGGTCCCGCTCGTCGAGGATTCCGGCCTGGACGTACAGCGTCTCCGCGGAGATCCGCAGGGCCTTGGCGAGCTGCTGCAGGATTTCCGCGCTCGGCTTGCGCAGCCCGCGCTCGATCTGGCTGAGGTACGGGTTCGACACCCCGGCGGCTTCGGAGAGCTGTCGCAGTGACAACCGCGCACTGCGCCGCTGCTCCCGCAGGAACTCCCCGAGATTGCCGACCTTGAGTGAAGCCATGGCCCCATCGTGCACCCGAATGCTAACTATTGCAAGCGACCTGCTTGCAACTGGCATGCACGCGCCCGCGTGGTGGTGGCGGCTGTCCCGTCTCCGGGAC
Organism: Streptomyces sp. MNU89; assembly: GCF_020982505.1. Classification (NCBI taxonomy): domain Bacteria; kingdom Bacillati; phylum Actinomycetota; class Actinomycetes; order Kitasatosporales; family Streptomycetaceae; genus Streptomyces; species Streptomyces sp. MNU89. The sequence continues at coordinate 4,052,552 of NZ_JAJKLL010000001.1, forward strand.
GGGCCGATGCCGGGCGGCATGATCAGGCCATTCTCGGACAGGTGGGAGCATTCCGTTCCGTCGTTCTCCCGTGCCGTTCGCGTGATCCGCGCGCGGATCACGCGGGCTTCCTCTTCATTCCGGTCCGCGGATGGATCAGGCCCCCCGCTCGTGCCGGTCGCCGGGGGAGGTCTGGACCGGCCTACGCTGGCCGGGTTCCGCGAGGGCCGGGATGCGTCCGGGCAGGGCTGCCGCCCCTCGCGCAGTCGTCGAGCACCCGTCGGAGAGGTTGTTTGTCATGCCCAAATCCATAGGTGTGAAGTGCGCGGCTCTTGCCGCTTCGGTACTGGCCACGGTGGTGGTGACCGCTCCCCAGGCCGTGGCCGTGGAGGAGCCCGCCGTCCGGATAGCAGCGAACGCCGACCCCGCGACCCGCGCTCTCGCGCGGGCCGACCCCGGGAGCGTTGCCGCGGCGGCGAACGTGTGCGGATCCGGCTACGAGTTGCAGAGGGGCATCCCCCTGCCCAAGGGGACCGACCCGAGTGAGCGGCTGGCGACTCTGTTCTCCTACGGGAACGGCGGGAAGGGCTGCCTCATCCTCGACAACAACGTCGGCAACACCGAGTACATGTACCTCAAGGTCTGCAAGATGGGCGGCGGCAGCTGCGACACCGACGCCGGCAACTTCAGCCAGTACGCGGGGCCGGTCCGTGTCTCCAACTTCGTCTGTGCCCCGGTGACGGCCAAGATGGCCAAGACCTCCAGCAGTACCTTCTACATCAACTACAAGTCCGACTACGTGTTCCCCTGCAACTGACGAAGAACGCGGGGAACCGGAGCTTCGCGCACTCTCCGCTCTCGCGGCGGCCGCGTCCCTCGTCACTGCCCGCAAGAAGCTTGCGCAGGGCGGCCGGGAGGAACGGGCCAGGGACGCTTCCGTCCGGGATCCGGCCCGCCGGGCCTTGTGCGAAACCCCCGAGGTGCGCGTGAGGCCACCCGCTGCCCCTGTGAGACTCCCCCGCCTGCGCGCCGGCGGCGCGCCAGGACGTGCCGGCGGCCGCTGATGCCGCACCTCCCGTGGAAGGAGCACCATGGCTGACGAGATGGTTCGTCGCGCCCAGAGATTCATCAACACCACGTACGGCGACGGCGCCACACTCGGCATATCCAAGCTGGAGGAGAACGGGCGGACCAGTTGGACCGTCATGTATGCCCTCACCAGGGCGTTGCAGTACGAGATGGGTATCACGAACCTCTCGAACAACTTCGGACCGGCCACACTGGGAGCGCTCCGGGAGAAGTACGGCAAGCTGGACGAGACCACAGTCCCCTCGGCGAACTTCTGCCGGATCATCCAGTCCGCCTTATATTGCAAGGGCTATGACGGCGGCGAGATCGACGGAAAGTACAACTCCCGCGTCAAGGCCGCCGTGGTGAAGCTGAAGCAGAACATGGGCGCATACGTTCCCTACCCCGATGATGCGCTGTGGCCGAAGGTGGCCAAAGGGCTGTTCAACATGGACGCCTACGTCACCGTCAACAACGGTTCGGACGGAATCCGCCTCATCCAGCAGTGGCTGAACGGCCAGTATCTGCTTCGCAAGGACTTCTACGTCATCCCGTGCGACGGTCACCATTCCCGCGACGTGGCCACGTCGCTGCTGCTGGCCGTCCAGTACGAACTGGGGATGGCCGACGGAGTCGCCAACGGATTCTTCGGGCCCGGCACTCGGGCGGGACTGAAGAACCACACGCTGTCCACCGGCGACTCGGGCGTGTGGGTGCAACTCTTCTCAGCGGCCATGGAGCTCAACAAGCGACCGGTCGCCATGACGGGCTCTTTCCAGGGTGTTCTGGAAGACGCCGTCCGGAAGTTCCAGTCGTTCGTCAAGCTGCCGGTGACCGGCAAGGGCGATTTCCAGACCTGGGCCTCCCTGCTGGTCTCCTATGGGGACCAGTCCCGTGAGGGAGAGGCCTGCGACGGAGTCACGAAGGTCACGCCGGCCCGTGCGCAGGCGTTGAAGGATGCCGGCTACAAATACATCGGCCGCTACCTCTACAACCCGTCGACCACATCCCTTCCGGAGAAGGAGATCCAGCCGGGCGAGCTGGAAACGATCAAGGAGTACGGGCTGCGCTGCTTCCCGATCTACCAGACGTGGGCGCGGTCGGTCGACTACTACAGCGTCGAGCAGGGTGTCACCGACTGTATGAACGCCGCGTACAAGGCCGAGGAGCACGGGTTCGGATCCGGGACCCGGATCTACTTTGCGGTCGACTACGACGCCGTCGATCACGAGGTCACATCGCACATCCTGCCGTACTTCAAGAGCATCAGGGAGCGGATGACCCGGATGGGGAGCCCGTACAAGATCGGTATCTACGGGCCGCGCAACGCGTGCTCCCGCGTCTCCGCCGCCGGATACGCGGACACGAGCTTCGTGTCCGACATGTCGTCGGGTTTCTCCGGCAACCTGGGCTACGCGATGCCGGAGAACTGGTCCTTCGACCAGATCGTCACCAAGACGATCGGTTCCGGCGATGGGGAAATCGAGATCGACAACAACATCGCCTCCGGCCGCGACACCGGCCAGGGCGACTTCCTCCCCGCTCCGTCCGGGAAGCTTGATATCGGCTTCAGCCTGGACTACTGGGAGTCCCTGCTGAACGAAGCCGATGGCTACATGGAGTCCATCGGCAAGCCGGCCGAGGGTTCCGAGTCGGGCAACGGCTACGTGTACACCAGGAAGCAGTGTCTGGAAACGGTTATCTCCCACGACGATGTGATCACATCGGCGGCCCGCCGGTACCGCATGCGCAAGGCCCTCATCCAGACCTCGGCCTTCTGGGAGTTCTGCCACTACAGCCAGGTGGACGTGGTGCAGGACGCGGGGGTGGTCTGGTACCACACCGGGGCAATTCCCGACTGGGGCAAGGATCTTCCCGGCGTCAGCAAACTGGTGGACAGCAGCACCGGTGTCGCCAAGATATCCGGACGCACCTGCATCCTCTCCCGCAACCATTCCATCCGGTCCGGGATCCTCGACGGGAAGACCCTTGACTCGGCCGAGGAATCCGACCGGTGGGCGATGTGGCAGAAACTCAACCAGAACAACGCATTCAACCTGAGCACCGTCCCGCATCTGCACATCTGGGGGGCCGGCGGCAAGAAGGGCGACCATGAGGAGACCGTGATCCGCCGACCCGCGCTCGACTACACCGAGACCGAGATCTACGAAGTACTGCGTCGGTACCAGGGGTTCGGACCCGAGGCCGAGGCTCACGCGAAACTGCGTATGCCCCTCTATGCGATCTTCGAGAAGTACAACCGCATCATCCGCGAGTCTCGATAAATGGTGATCACGGCATCCGGGCCATGGCAGGAGCACAATCCCGCAGTGCTCCTCACCCTCATATTTCTCGACGCGGTGACCTTGCTGAGCCTCACCGCGTACCTGTGCTCACGGCTCACACGAGAGGTCAGGAAGCGCTGCACCCCCGCTGCGCTGTGCCGGGACGTATCCCTGGCGGCGGTCGCCGTGTCGCTCGCCCTCTACCTGTGGGGATGTCTTCACCTGCTCGTCCTCGGACGACAGGAACGGTACGTGGAGTGCGCGAGGGCGCACCCCGGCGGTCCGGCGGACATCGACGGAATCACCGCCGACTTCATCCCCCTGCGGCTCGCGTGCCATCTGCCGGACGGCCGCAGCTACCCCGTCGTGATCCCCGGCTACATCAACCCGTCCATCGCGGCCCTCCTGACACTCGCTCTGGCATCCGTGATCACCGCGGCTCTGCTGTACCGCAGACAGCGCCGGAGCAGCGGCAACAAGGAAAGGATGACCTCTTGAGGCACACGGGTCCGACTCGCAGACACGTCCTCACGACCACGGCCGGTGTCACCGCCGCCGCGGGCCTCGCGTCCACGGGCCTCCTCGCCGTACCGGCCGTCGCGGCACCTCGGCCCTTCGCGAACGATGAGTTGAAGCAAGCACTGCGCCGTCTCGAAGCCCGACGCCGTCGCCTCCTCACGGGGCGGCCGTCCGCCAACCGGTGGGAGATGCAGAAGGCCGTCGACGCGGGCGGAGACATCGTCACGCGTCCCGTGCCCGGCACCGGGCTGAAGGTCTCGGTACGCCAGGGCGACGTGGAAACGGTCCTCGTGCATGTGATCCGCCGCTTCCACTACGAGATCGACGCCCTCGGCCTGCGGGAAGAGCCCAGGCCGGTCGAGGGCTGGGTGGCACCGTCGAAGGTGCGCGACGCCGGCCTCCCGGAGTCGAATCAGGCCTCGGGCACAGCCGTGGTGATCCGGCCGGACTCCTACCCGCCCGGCGTGCGGGGCGGCTTCACCGGGGGGCAACACCTGCTCATCCGGGACATCATGGCCGACACCGGAGGCGTCGTCCGGTGGGGTGGCGACGACCGTCGCCCGTACGAGGGTCTGTTTTACCTCACCGTGCGTCCCGGCGACCCGCGTCTGACACAGGTCGCGACCAAGATCCGCACCTGGGACGAGACCCCTGGTCTGGGTGCCGGAGTCCTCGTTGACCTGACACAACCCTCACGGCGCCGCCGCGCTGCCCGACACTGAGCGGGCCGCACCGCCACACACCGGACCACCCGGCCCGGCTCAGGCGGACGGCCCGGCCCGCCGCACACCTCGTGCGCGAGGTTCCCGCCCGTGACCAGCGGCTGCGTACCGACGGCGGCCGGCGAGGCTTCGTCCGGGACCGGTGCCGGCTTTGCGAGCGGTCACCCGACCGGTCGCGATGCGTCGAGCCCGGGGTCCGGGGCACGGGGTTCCCACTCGAGGAGGGCGAGGCCGGCGGCCATGCCCCCGCCGAAGCCGGCGAGGAGTACGAGGTCGCCAGGGGCGAGGCCGCCGGTGGCGTGGTCGAGGGTGAGGGGTACCGAAGCCGCTCCGGTGTTCCCGTACTCCCGTACCGTCGTATGGGTACGCGCGGCCGGGAATCCGAGGTCTGCCGCGAGTGTGCCGATCATGCAGCCGTTGGCCTGGTGCGGGATGAGGTGGGTGCGCGGCCCGCCGCCGGACGGACGGAGGCGGTGTTCGTCCAGGAAGCCGCGGATCATCGGCCCGACCCGGCTTTCGACGAAGGCGCGTACGGCCCGGCCGTCCATCGTGAAGTAGTGCAGCCCTTCCGCGAGGGACTCCGGCGAGGGGGGAATGCGGGAGCCGCCGGCCGGGACCCGGATCAGGTCCCGCTTGTCGGGGAAGGTCGCCAGCCGGGTGGCGAACACGCCCCGGCCCCGGGCGGGTCCGAGGACGACCGCGCCCGCGCCGTCACCGAAGAGCACCACGGTGCGGCGGTCGGTGGGCTTCAGGGTGCGGGAGTAGACGTCGGCTCCGATGACGAGAGCGTGTCCCGTGGTGCCGTGCAGCATCCGCTCCGCGGTGGCCAGGGCGAAGACGAAACCGCTGCAGACCGCGTTCATGTCGAAGGAGGGCGTGCCCGCCGGGACACCCAGTTCGAGGGCGACGGCGGTGGCGGTGGGGGTTGCGGGGAGTCCGGGGTGGAGGTCGCCACGATGATCAGTGAGATGTCCTCGGCGCGGACGCGGGCGTCGGCCAGCGCGGTGCGGGCGGCCGTGGCGGCGAGGCCGGAGGTCACCTCGTCGGGCTTGGCCCAGCGGCGTTCCCGGATGCCGGTCCGCTGGACGATCCACTCGTTCGTGACCCCGGCCGGTGCCCCCACCTCCTCGTTGGTGACGACGTTGCCCGGCAGGCAGGAACCGGTGCCGAGTACTCCGACGGCGCTCTCGGCGGAGGACGCGGCTGCACGACTGGTCATGATCCCTCTTCTCGTGTCGGGGCGTGTCGGGGCGGGGCATGTCGGGGCGGAACGGGCGGGCCCGGAGCCCGGGGCCGCGTCCGTGGCGCACGCCGGCCGCGGTGGCCCGGGGCGGGGACCGGGGCGGAACGCACTACCGCGCCGCCCCGGTCCCGCAGCCGGCCTCCCGTACGGAGCAGGCCCCGGGGCCCGGACCCTCCGGGGAGAGGGAGGAAGGCGTCCGGCCGCCCGGGGCTCAGCGGATGACGAGGGGCCGTTGGCCGGGGCCGTGCGCGGAACCGTGGGGTCGGGGGTCGGTGCCCGGAACCGCTGTGGCTTCCCGGAACACGGATCCCCTGCGGCTTTTCCGGCGGGCCCCGTGCCGGCGGCACGGCCGCGGGGTGGGCGCCCGGCCCGGGGCGATGCCGGGGAGAAGGGCCGGGGCGGTCAGGCGGCTTCGTAGACGCGCTGGTGGTCACGCAGGGCCGCCAGCCGGTACGGGCCCCGCGTCTCGTGCGGGAGTTCGTACCAGCCGCCGTCGGTGGGCAGGGTCTGCTCGCGCAGTTCCCGGTAGGTGCCGTAGTCGACGGCCCGTCGTGAGCCGATCGCTTCCCTGTGGGCTTCGCCCCGCAGGTGCGCCTTGTAGCCGGCGCGGACCCGGCCGGCGAAGAACTCGGCGACGCTGCCCGAACCGTAGCTGAACAGGCCCAGAGTCTGCTCGGTCAGATCGTCCGCGTCGTCGAGGAGCGCGGCGAGGGCCAGATACATGGAGGCGGTGTAGCTGTTGCCCACCGTTTCGTTGTAGCCGGTCGTGGCGGCGAGGGCGTGGCCCAGCGCCTCCTCGTCCGCCGGTGCTCCGCAGGTCTCCAGCAGCTGGCGGTGGGCCTTGAAGGCCATCCGGGTGTAGGGCTGGTGGTAGCAGAAGGCGCGGAACTCCTCCAGCGGCAGGCCGCCACGGCGCTGGTAGTCCTTCCAGGCGCCCTCGACGGCCTCGAGGTAGGCCGCAATCGACTCCTTGCCGTTGACCAGGGCGGTGGTGCGGTAGTTGGGGCGCCAGAAGTCCATCACGTCGGTGGTGAACAGGCCCGAGGGGCGGGTGAGTTCGAGCAGCGCCGGGTCGGCCGAGACCAGCATGGCCGCTGCCGCCGCCCCCTGGGTGGCCTCGCCGGGGCTGTCGAGGTCGTAGCGGGAGATGTCGCTCGCGATGACGAGGACCTGCTCCTGCGGGTCCCGGTGCACCAGCCCGGCCGCGAACTGGAGGGCGGCGGTGGCGCTGTAGCAGGCCTGCTTCATCTCGACGACGCGGACGTGTGGCTCCATCCCGAGCAGTGAGTGGACGTAGATTCCCGCTGCCTTGGACTGGTCGACCGAGCTCTCGGTGGCGAGGACGACGGTGCGGATGCGGTCGGTGCCGTGCCGCTCGACCAGAGGGGCGGCGGCGGCCGCGGCCATGGTGACGATGTCCTCGTCGGCGGTGGGCAGGCTCATCGCGCGCTGCCCGATGCCCTTGTGGTACTTGGCGATGTCGGTGCCGTTGCAGCGGGCGAGCTCGGTGTGGCTGAGGACGAGGCCGGTGGTGCGGAAGGACAGATCGTGGATGCCGATGGCGAGGTCACTGGGCATGCGTGTCTCCGTTGGCGCGCTCGAAACGGGTGTGGGCTTCCATCAGTTCGCCGGGGTTGGTCTGCGCGGCGAGGAGGGAGAGCTCGCCGCACAGCACGGTGGCTGCGGCCAGGACGGCGAGGCGGCGGGCGTTCTCGCCGGCGGGACGGTCCTCGCGGCAGCCCAGACGGGCGAGGTTGGCCTCGACGAAGCCGATCCCCTTGCCGTTGCCCACGGTGCCGAGGATGAGGTTGGGCAGGGTGCAGGAGAAGTACAGGTCGCCGTCGCGGTCCTGGACGTAGGTGACGCCCTGTGAGCCCTCCACGATGTTCGCCGCGTCCTGGCCGGTGGCCAGATAGAAGGCGAGGAGCATGTTCGCGTAGTGGGCGTTGGCCGAGCGGATGCCGCCGGCCAGGAGCGTGCCGACGAGGTTCTTGTTGGTGTTGAGCGCGGTGAAGCGGGCCGCGGTGGTGCGCAGGCGCTCGGCCACGATGTGCCGGGGGACGAGGATCTCGGCGACGACGTTCTTGCCCCGGCCCAGGATGCCGTTGACGGCGGTGGCCTTCTTGTCGGTGCAGTAGTTGGCGGATATGGAGCCGTAGCGGATGCCGGGGACGGTGGCCAGCAGATGGGCCAGGAGGGCGTCGGCGGCGAGGGTGGCCATGTTGTGGCCGGACGCGTCACCGGTGGCGAACTCGAACCGGAGGAAGACCAGCGGGCCGGTGATCTCGTGGCGCAGGTCCAGCAGCTGGGCGTAGCGGCTGCTGCGGCGGGTGATCTCCCGCAGCTGCGGCAACTGGTCGTGGACGGCGCGGGCGGCGGTGCAGGCATGGGCGGCGTCGTCCGCCTCGACCAGGACGGAACGGGTCATGCGCTCGTCGACCAGGGTGGCGCGGATGCCTCCGTCGACCAGCCGGGAGATTTTCGCACCGCGGCCGACGGAGGGCCACAGCGGGGATTCGAAGGTGGCCAACGGGACCTCGGTCTCGGTGGTGGCGACATTGCCCGAGATGCGCAGCGGGCCTGCCCAGCGCAGGGGAACGCCCGCTGTCGTGAGGTCGGTCCGTGGCTCGGCCGTGACGGTCATACCGTGACTCCTTTCGCCGCGGCCGTGGTCAGGCCGCGGTCCAGACAGAATTCGCGCAGTGAGCCGGACAGCAGTACGTCGCAGTCGGCAAGTTCCGCCGGGCTGTGTGCGCCGAGCAGGGTCATCAGGGCGGTGAGCTGGTCCAGCCAGGTGGTGATGTGCCGCACCAGGGCGTCCACGCCGCCGTCGAGCAGCGTGGTCAGGTAGGGACCGGAGGCGCCGACGGCCCCGGCTCCCAGAGCGAGGGCGCGGGCCACGTCCAGGGGGTGGCGTACGCCACCGGAGGCGAGCAGGGGCAGGCCGCAGCCGCGGGCGTCGAGCAGCGCGGCCGGAGTGCTCAGGCCCCAGCCCTCCAGGTAGGCGTAGTCGGGCCGGGAGCGGCGGCCGTTCTCGATGCGGGCGAAGTCGGTGCCGCCGCTGCCGGCCACATCGGCGATCCGGACACCGAGCGAGGCCAGTTCGCGGACCGTCCGGCCGCTCAGCCCGAAGCCGACTTCCTTGACGATCACCGGCACCTCGACGGCGGCGGCGATCCGCTCGATGCCGGAGGCCCAGTGGCCGAAGGAGCGGTCGCCTTCCGGCATGACGGTTTCCTGCACGGTGTTGAGATGGATCTGCAGGGCGTCGGCCTGCAACAGGCCGACGGCGCGCCGGGCTTGTTCGGGGGTGGCGGTGGCGTTGAGGTTGGCCAGGACGAAGCCGTCGGGGTGTTCGCGGCGGACGGGTGTGAAGGTGGGTGCGGTGCCGGGGTCCTTGAGGTAGGGGCTCATGGAGCCGGTGGCGATGGGGAGTCCGGTCTCCCGGGCGGCGATGGCCAGGTCGCGGTTGATCTCCCCGGTTTTCGCACTGCCGCCGGTCATGGCGTTGATGTAGAGCGGGACCGGCCAGTGCAGTCCGGCGAACCGGGTCTCCAGGGAGACCTTCTCGCGGTCGGTGCCGGCGAGGGCGTGGTGCACGAAGTGCACCTCGTCGAACTGGCTCGCCGGCCGCGGTGCGCCGGGGGGTGCCGCGCGGTTCCCCGGTGCGTACTGGGCGTGGGCGAGCTGTACGTGCTCATCCTTCCGGTGTGCGGTCATCAGGTGTGTCCTCGCAGAGAAGGGGAGACGGAGCCCGGCCGGGTGCCGGGACCGGCTTCGTACGGTCCGGAGTCCGGCGCGGTGCCGGCGGTCACGTCGAGTGGCAGCGGGGTGATGCCGGCCGCGCTCCAGCGCTGCCGCAGGAGCGCGGGGGAGCGGTGGGACGGGAGCAGGGCGATGCCGCAGTCGCCACCGCCCGCGCCGGAGGGTTTGGCGGCTCCGCCGCAGGACTCGGCCACCTCGCACAGCCGCCGCAGCGACGGGGTGAAGATGCCGAGGGCGGCTTCGGTGTCCAGCCGGGCGAGGAGGTGGCGGGCGGTCCGCACCGCGTCGAGCAGGGCCTCCGGCTCACCTCGCCGGAGAGCACCCGCCACGGCCGTCACGCACTGCTCGCTGTCGGTGAGGAAGCCGCTCCGGGCGGAGCCGTGCCACCACCGCTTCGCGGCGAGGCCGGCGACCAGGTCCGAGGTGGACGCCGGGCTGCCGCTCCAGCCGGCGTGCAGGACGAGGCCGGGCGGTGGCGGCAGCTCCTGGAGGGCGAAGTCCGGCCAGTGGGCGCGCAGCGTCCGCGCGATCCCGTGCCGGTGCAGGCTGTGTCGCAGGACGTGCCGGTCGGGTGCCCGGTAGGCGACCCAGCCGTGCCGGACCGCGGCCGCGAGATCGGCGCCGGAGGGGCCCGCGTCGACCCGGATGTCGGCCAGCAGGGCGAGCCGGAAGAGCTCCTGCGGGGACAACCGCATCCCGTAGTGGTCCGCCACGGCCCGTGTGGCCGCGACGGTCACCGCCGCGCTCGACCCCAGCCCGATCTTGACGCCGTCGTGGTGCAGGTCGCTGCGCACGGTGAGCCGCAGCGGGGCGAGCCCGAGCCGTTGTTCCGTCCGCAGCCCTTCGACGGTCTCCACGACGGAGACCAGGTGCGCCAGCACACCGCGGACGAGGCCGGGGTCCTGCGGAGACACGGCCCGCAGTCCCTCGTCGCCGCGGCACAACCGCACCTCGTGGTCCAGCAGGTCGGAGTCGACGACGACCCCGGCGTCCTCGGCCGGGCGGGCGGTGACGGTGACGTACCGGTCCACCGCCACCACCACGGCCGGCTGCCCCGGTTCCAGGACGGCGTACTCCCCGGCCACCAGGAGCTTGCCCGGTGCCCGGCGGGTGACGGCCCGGCCCGCCATCACCGGTCCTCCGCCCGCAGCCGGGCCCCGGGACCGCTGCGGGCCACGACCACCGGGGCGCCGGTCACGGCGCGCATCCGGTCGGCGATGCTCTCCGCGTCGGCGCCGGCGCACAACACCTTGACGTTGGGCCCGGCGTCCATCGTCGCCCAGGCGCCCACGCCTTCCTCGCGCAGGGCGCGGACGTGGCCGAGCACCGCGTCCGAGGCGGCCGTGCGGTAGCGGACGGCGGGCTGTGCCGCTTCCATCGCGGCGTGCATGCCGAGGGCGTTGTGCTCGGCGATCTCACCCACGGTCGTCATGTCGCCCCTGCGCAGTGCCTCGCGCATCCGGACCAGGGCGGCACGGCAGTCGGCCAGCCAGTCCCGGTACGGCGCGGAGGTGGCGACCGTGTGCCGCATGGCCTCCCGGCTGGAAACGGGCTTGGGGCCCGACTCCAGGACGACGGCGACCAGCGCGGCGTCCAGGTGGGCGTCCGTGACCGGCTCCGCGTAGGAGCCCCGGTCGGGGTCGGGGGCGTCCGGGGTGCCGGCGTGCCAGACCACGAAGCCGCCGAAGACCGACCGCGCGGCCGAACCGGACCCCCGGCGGGCCAGCCGGGACAGCGCCCGGGAGTCGCCGGGCAGGCCGTAGGCGTGGGCCGCGGCCAGGGCCAGCGCGGCGAAACCACTGGCGGACGAGGCGAGTCCGGCCCCCACGGGCACGGTGTTGCGGGTGTCCACCACGGCCCGCTCCCCGCGCCCGGCCCGCTCGCGCACCAGATCCAGGAAGCGGACGGTCCGGTGGAGCACCTCGCCGCGGGCGGCGGCGCCGTCCATGACGACGTGGTCCGCCCCGGCGGCCGGATCGAGCCGGACGGCCGTCGTGGTGGGGAACACGTCGAGGGTCATCGACAGGCTGTCGGCGAAGGGCAGCACCAGGTCTTCGTCGCGTTTGCCCCAGTACTTGACCAGCGCGATGTTCGGGTGCGCGACCGCCAACGCCGGCTCAGAAACCGCCATGGCCGGCCCCCTTCGCCACTGGGGCGGTCCAGGTGCGTGCGCCGTGCCCGCGGCTGAGCGCCCCGGCCACGGCCTCGGCCTCCTCCGGGGCCGCGGTCAGGGCGAGGACGCAGCCCCCGAGTCCGCCGCCGGTCATCTTGGCGCCCAGTGCCCCCGCGCCGAGCGCGGCGCCGGCCAGGGTGTCGGTGCGCTCCGTCGTCAGGCCGAGTCCGGCGAGGAGTTCGTGGGCGGCGGTGAGCCGGCGGCCCAGCGCGGTGAGCCGTCCGTCCGCCAGGTCGCCGAGCGCGGCCCGGGTCAGTGCGGCCGAACGGTCCACGAACCGCGCACGGCTGCCGGGGTCCCGTGCGAAGGCGCCCCGCAGCATGGTGACGGCCTTCCTGGTGGCGCAGCCGCTGCCGCTGTCCGCCACCACGACCTGGAATCCGGTGCCCACCGGCGGCGTGCCGCGGCGGCCCTCCGCCAGCAGCACCGGTCCCGTGCTGCCGGTGGTCAGCGCGTCGACGCCGCTGGCCAGACCGTGCGCCGACTGTTCGGACACCTGCACCAGCTCGAAGACGTCCCGTTCGCCCAGGCCGGTTGCGAAGAGGGAGTCCAGGGCGCGGACGAGCGCGCGGGCGTTCGCCGCGCTGGAGCCCAGACCGCGGGCCGCGGGGATGCCGCTGTCGAGCAGGACCTCCAGGGAGGGGGTTCCGCGGAGGCCGGCCCGGCGTGCGAAGGCGTCCAGGAGCAGCCGGAACTCCTCGGGGGCGTCCTCCTCCGTCTCCTCGGCGAGTCCCCGTGGGGCGGGGGCGGGAACGGTGCGGCGCAGGCGGAGCGGTCCCGGCCGGGCTCGCTCCGAACGGCGTACGGTGGCCCGGCAGTTCAGGGCCGGCAGCGGGAGCGCCAGCGCGGGGGCACCGTAGACCACCGCGTGCTCGCCGAGCAGGATGGCCTTGCCGTGCGCCCCGCCCGTCGCGACGCGCCGCGCCTCGGTCGCGGACGCGGATTGCGTGGACATGATCCGGGTTTCCCTTCGTGTCGGGGGCGGATGGTGTGGGGACCCGTCGAGGCCGGCCCCGCTCTCCCCGCCGGCGCCCGCCGGGCGGGGACCGGGCGGGCGCAGCGGCCGGAACCCGCCGCCGTGCCGGGCGTCGCGAGCCGGTGCGCGCCTCCGGTCGCGGCGCTAGCCGCGGCCCGCGGAGACCGCGCCGGTGGTGACGACGTCACGCACGCGCTCGGCCGCGCGTTCGCCCGTGACGAGGCTGGAGTTGGTGGCGCTGAAGGCCAGGTAGTCCCCGGCGAGCTGGATGCGGCAGCGGGGGTCCAGACCGCGGTTGAAATCGCGCAGCCGCGCGTAGTCACCGGGCTTGCGCAGGATGACCGCGTTCTTCCACCGCTGGACGTACGCCATGTCCTGGTGGGCCTCGATGTGCCGGGCCAGCTCCGGCCACGCCTGCCGGTGCACCTCGTGGGTCAGCTCCACGACCTTCTCGTCGTCCGCGTCCCAGTGCCGCATCGCCCACGGGTAGCGGTAGTAGCTGGTCAGCAGGGCGTGGCCCTGCGGGGCGCGGCCGGGGGCGAAGTTGTGGTTGAAGGTCACCACGCCCAGGTCGGGGTGTTCCCGCTGCGGGAACAGCACGCAGGTGGCCGTCTCGCTCGGCCGGCGGTCCACGCCGAAGTACACGTGGATGTCCGGCACGTAGGGCACGTTCGCCAGATAGTCCAGCGCCGCGGGCGCCAGGCCGGGGCACAGGCGGGCGGCGACCGGGCCGGGCAGGGCGACCACCGCGGCGGCGGCTTCCTCCGTGTGCTCGGGTTCGCCCTCCCGCCGCCAGTGCACCCGGACCCCGTCCGGAGTCTCCTCCACCTGCGTGACCTCGGCGCCGGTCTCCACGGGCAGCCGGGCGGCGAGCGCCGTGGTGAGGGTGTCCACCCGGTCGTGGAAGTTGAACCACTCGGCGTTGACGGCCGGCATCGAGAACAGGAAGTTGACCACCGACAGATCGGGAGGCGAGTTGAAGAACATCGCGCTCATCGGGTCCACGACCCAGTCGCGGAACTCCGCGTCGAGGCGGCGGTCCGCGTAGGCCGCGGCGGTCTCGGTGTCGAGCGCCGCCGCCTCCCCCATGTCGCTGTCCCAGCGCAGCCGGCTCCCGTACTTGCCCAGGTCCGCCTGCAGCCGCAGCATGGCCGGCAGCGAGGACCAGGGCAGCAGGCCCGAGCGCTTGAGGTCGGTGGGCCGGTTCGCCCGCATGCGATGGATGCGTCCGCCGCGGCGGATGCCGACGACGTTGTTGGTGCGCTGGGTGGTTCCCTCGATGCCGAGGTCGCGGACCAGGGCCCGCATCTGCGTGTAGTTCTCGATCAGCAGGATCGCGGCCAGGTCCATGTGGTAGCCCCGGCGCTCCACCGTGCGCATCCGGCCGCCGGCCCGGTCCTCGGCCTCCAGGACCCGGACCGGATGCCCGTCCTGCTGAAGGCGGAAGGCGGCGGTCATGCCGGCGATGCCGGCGCCGATGACGATGATCGGTTCCTTGGTGCCCGTGGCGTTCACGGCTGTCCTTTCGTCCGAGCGGAGGCGGGGATGAGTTCGCCCGACCGGTCCGGCAGGTGTGCCGGCAGCAGCAGGCCCGAAAGCTGACGGGCCGCCTGAACGGCCGAGCAGATGCTGTGGTGGGTACTGGACTGGGTGAAGAAGTCGCCCCCGGCGAGCCGGACCCGGGAGGAGCTCGGCCACGCCGTGCTGAGCCGGGCCAGCTCGCGGTAGTCACCCGGGCGCCGGAAGACCACGCACTGCCCGGGGCGCAGGACATGGGTCATCGTGGTGTGGCTCTCGACCTCGGGTACCAGCCGCAGCGCCCGCAGTGCTTCACGGGCGTGGTCGACGAGCCGCTCCTCGGGCAGGTTGCGGTGCCGGTCCGACCAGGAGCCGCGGAAGTGCGCCATGACCAGCCCCCGCCCTGCGGGGACCCGGCCCGGAGCGGTGTTGTGCGGCAGGATCACGCCCACCAGCGCGGGGTGCTCCGCCCGCGGGACGTTGACCATCACGGCCCGCTCGGCCGTGGGCCGGTCCAGGCCGAAGGCCACGTGGACGCTGCCGGTGTACTCCACGCGCCGGAAGAACTCGGCGAACGGCTCCTCCATCTGGCCGTAGAGGTCCGGTGCCTGCACGGCGGGCACCGCCAGCACGCAGGCGTCGGCCCGTTCGGTCCGCTCGCTCGTGCCGTCGCGGGCCCGCCAGGTGACCGAGACCCCGGCCGGGTCCTCCTCGACCTGGCACACCCGCGCGTGATGGGTCACGGACAGCTGCGCCGCGAGGGCCCGCGGCAGCATTCCGACGCCGTCGCGGAAGGTGAACAGCCCGCCGCCGCCCAGCAGGGAGTTGAGCAGCATGAACGGTGCGACCGACGAGGTGCGCTCGACGTCCTGCAGCGAGGCGAGCATGCACAGCGGGTCCAGCAGGTGGTCGACGGTGCCCGGCCGCAGCCCGCGGCGGACCGCGTAACCCGCTACGGACTCCCCGTCGTGGCGGGCTGCCGCCGACATGTCGTACCAGTCCAGCGTCCGCCGTATGCGGACGTGGTCCAGCATCAGCTTGGGCAGGTCGGACGGGAACGGCGCGAACCGCAGCAGCCCGGCCGCCATGCGCGGCAGGGAGCCCACCCGTACGTGGTGCACCCGGCGGTCGCGCATGAGCCCGACCGTGTCGGAGGACGGCAGGATCCGGTCGCCGACCCCCGCCATCCCGGCCAGTCGCAGCATCGCGTGGTAGCGCCGGGACAGCAGCGAGGCGCCGGTGTCGACGAAGAAGCCGCCGTGCCGCACCGACCCCATCCGGCCGCCCACGTTCTCCGGCCCCGCGCTTTCGAGCACGGTGACCCGGCAGCCGCGGCGCTGGAGGAGGAAGGCGCTGGTGAGGCCCGCGATGCCTGCGCCGGCCACGATGACGTGGGGCCGTCCGTCCGGTCCGGCGGCCGGCCGCGGGGCGGGAACCGGGCCGCTCATGCGGGCACCTCCGGGTGCGGTTCGTCGCGGTCGTACCGGCCGTGCCGCAGATACCACTCGACGTGGTTCTGGAAGGACAGCAGGCCGTCGGCCCAGATCCGGATGGCCGCGGTCTCGCTGTCGTTGTACGGGCCGGAGGGGCCGCTGACCCGGTCCAGTGCCGCCTTCAGCGACCGCACCCGCTGTTCGATCCGCTCCAGCGTCTCGGCCGCGGCGTCCTGCAGCGACTTGTGCTCCAGGCGGTGCAGCAGGACCACCAGGTTGTAGGCGTCCGGCCGGTCCAGCTCCTTCGACACCGAGCACAGGTCGTTGATCCAGGAGGCGATGTCGGCCGCGCAGCCGATCATCTCGGTGTACTCGGGTGTGCCGTAGAAGCGCGCCGGGAGCCGCACCGACTCCGCCTGCTCGACGAAGTCCAGCAGCGGAAGCACCGGACCGGTGTCCCGGCGCAGCGCGATGTAGGCGTCGACGCCCGGCAGGTTGCCGCGCGCCCGGTAGTCCGACTCGATCACCAGGGAGGTGAAGTAGTCGTCCAGGTGGGCGAGGAACCCGCGGAACTGCACCGGCGCCATGAACTGCGCGGTCCGGCTCAGCAGATCGGACAGGGCGCGCTGCAGGGAGTCCTCGGCGGCGGGCAGCGGCTCGCGCCGCCCGGCCGCGTCCACCATGCGGCGCAGTGGCTCGGCCGCCTCCTCGGCGGCACGGGCGCTGGTGCCGGCGGGGCCGTCCTCGAAGTGGTCGTCGAGGTGGAAGTACCACATCGTCCACTGGGTGATCAGCACGCGTATGCCCGTGTCCGCGTGCGGATAGCCGTGGCTGACCAGTTCACCCGCGCACAGGCGGCGCAGCGGGTGCCGGGCGTCGCCGGAGTTGATGAGACCGCACCGCCGGGCCCATTCCTCACCGCCGCTCTCGACGGCCGCGATGTCGTCGGGGTCCCGCGAGGGCGCGGCGGGGAAGGGCCATCGGGGCAGAACGGTCTCGAGGACCGGATCGGAGACGGGGCTGTGCACGGTGGTTCTCCTTTCGCTCCCGCCGGTGAGGCGAGCGCCGGCCGGGGACTGACAGGGGCGCGGACAACAGAGGAGACACAGGGGACAAGAGGGGACGGGGCCGGGTGGACGGGTGGACGGGTCCGGAAGGGGACCGCCGCGGAGGTGCGGGAGGGAGCCCGCAGGTCGCGGGGAGACGCCGCGCAGCGCCCGCCCGGGAGGCCGGGGGCCGGGGCCGGGGCCGGTGGCGTCAGTGGTCGCGGCCGGCCAGCCACTGGGCGAGCGTCCGCAGCGGCCGTGTGCCGGGTCTCGGCAGGCCGGTCCCGTCCAGGTGGTCCAGTGCTTCGGACAAGTGCCGGCGGGCGAGATCGGCGGACCGCCGCCGCCCGCCCGCGCGCTCGGCCAGTGCGGCGGCGCGCCGGAGGGTCTCCGCGTCGTCCAGGGAGGGGTCGCGGGCGTAGAGCGCGGCCAGTTCCGCCGCCTCCGGGGTGCCGGAGCTCAGGGCGGCCACCACGGGCAGGCTCTTCTTGCGGGCGTGGAGGTCGGCGCCGGCCGGCTTGCCGGTCGCCCCGGGATCCCCCCAGATGCCGAGCAGGTCGTCCACGTGCTGGAAGGCCAGGCCCAGGGACCGGCCAAAGGCGTCCAGCTCCGCGGCCCGGGTCTCGTCCGCGCCGCCGGCCAGGGCACCGAGCCGGCAGGCGGCCCCGATGAGGGCGCCGGTCTTGCGTGAGGCCATGGTGGTGCACTCGGTGAGGGAGACGTCGGCGCGCTCCTCGAAGCCGATGTCCTCGAACTGCCCGCCGATGAACTGCTGCACGGCCTCGTTGAGCGCCGCGCCGGCCGGCGTGCCGCGACCGTCCTCCCGGACGAGGGAGACCGCCAGGGCGAGCATGGCATCGCCCGCCAGGAGCGCACCGGCGAGGCCGAAGACCCGCCACGCGGCGGGCCGGTGCCGTCGTGTGGCGTCCCGGTCGATGATGTCGTCGTGCAGCAGGGAGGAGTCGTGGGCGAGCTGGACCGCCGCGGCGGAGCTGCGGGCCGCGCCGGGGCGGCCTCCGACGGCCCGTGCGGCGAGCAGGACGAGTGCGGGGCGTACGGCCTTGCCCCAGCCGGCCGAGACGGGCCGGCCCTGCGCGTCCCACCAGCCCAAGTGGTAACCGGCGACGGTCCGGGCCTGCGGGTGGAGGGTGCGGACCGCTCGGCGCAGCACCGGATCGGTCACCTCCCTGGCGTGGCGCAGCCAGGTCTCCGGCCCGGCGTCGCCGGGGGGTTCCGTCGCCGTGCCCGCTCCCGTCGCGGTCCGCGTCCTGGTTCCGCCTGCTGTCGTCACCGTGCCGCTCCCCTCATGGCGGGGGTGGCCGCGGGCGCCGAGGTCCGCCGGCCGTGCCGGTCCAGTACATGACGGAACAGCGCGGCGAGGCCGTCCACGGCCACCGGGTCGCCCCCCGTCTTCCCGAGCAGGTGCAAGGCGCGGTCGAGGTGCTCCCGTGCGATCCGCTCGGCCTTCGCGCGTCCGCCCGCCTCGTCGACGAGGCGGGCGAGTTCAGCCAGCTCGTCCTCCCCGCGGGCCCCTGAGGAGCTCAGTCGCCCGGCCAGCCGGGAACCCGCCGCGGTACCGGAGCGCAACGCGGCGATCACCGGGTACGTCCGCTTGTCGCGCCGCAGGTCGCCGAAGGCGGGCTTGCCGCTGGCGGCGGGATCGCCCCAGATGCTCTCGACGTCGTCGGCCACCTGCCAGGCCACCCCCAGGTCCCAGGCCGCTGCCTGGAGCGTGCGCACCCCGGTCGCGGGGGCGTTCGCCAGGGAGGCGCCCGCCGCGACGCAGCCGCCGAGCAGCCCGCTGGTCTTGGCGCAGGCCGCCAGATAGTCGTCGACGGCGACCCGGTCCACCGGAAAGCCGTCCAGCCCCAGGTCGGCCGCCTGGCCCCGGATGATCGTGCTCACCGCTCCCGTCAGGATCCTGCCGGCCGGCTGCTCCGGTGTGCCCTTCATCTCGGCGGTCATGCGCAGTGCCTTGCTCAGCAGCGCGTCGCCCGCCAGTACGGCCGGGCCGTGCCCGAAGACCACCCAGGCCGTCGGCCGGCCCCGCCGCAGTTCGTCGGCGTCCATCAGGTCGTCGTGCAGCAGGGAGAAGTTGTGCACGAGCTCCGTGGCCACCGCACCGGGCACCGCGGTCCTCGTGCTCGCGCCGAACGCCCGGGCCGCGAGCACGGCCAGGGCGGCGCGCAGCATCTTGCCCGCGTGGACGCCGGTGGGCCTGCCGTCGGGTTCGCACCAGCCCAGGTGGTAGGCGCTGATGCGGGCCAGCCGGGGGTGGAGTTCCCCGACCGCCTCACGCAGGGCGGGAAGAGTGGCCGCCCGGCACTCGGCCAGTATCTCCTTGACGACGTCCGCAGCCGTGTCGCTGAGGACCGTTCCATCGCTCATGGGTGTTCTCTCCCACTCCCACGGTCGTCGGTTCCTGAACGGGTGCGGCGCCCGCGTGCGGCGGGTGCGCCGAACACGCCGCACCCCGGCGTCGTGCGCTCTCCGCCCCCCGGCGCTTCCCGGGGGCGCCGCGGACAGGTGAGGGCAGTCCTTTGCGTCAGTGAATTCTTCTTATGGAATGTGTGAGGATTCGGAAAACCGGACTTGTCTTCGATGCGCCCGTGTGCGCTCAGGTGTCGCCGGTGTGCCGGGAAGGTTGATTCGCCGATCTGCTGACACCGTCAGTCAAACACCCGCCGTGCCGGCGGGCCAAGGGGCTATTGCCGGTGGCGATGTCCGACGAGTCGCTTTCTTGTGAAAGCGTGAATGCGTGATTGCGGGGTGCGGTCTCCGGCCGGGGATTGGTCCCGGATCGTGGTGCGGCCGAAAACAATCGGTTTTGTGTCCCGGGGCATGGTAAGCCGCATAAGGGGTTTCAGTTCGTGGTGCAGGCTTGCCGGGCCCCCGCCGCTGCGACGGAACCGCGGGTCCGGAGCCGTCACCGGGTTTCCCTTCCTGCCTCCCCCCACTCGAACTCCAAGGAGCCGCCATGGCGCGCAGTCATCCGAATCACAAGCTGAAACGGCTCTTAGCGGAAGCCGGGCTGTCCGGTGAAGCGCTCGCCCGGTCCATCAACCTCGCCGCCGCCGAGAATCACAGAACTCTGCACTACAACCGCAAGTCCGTGGCCGGCTGGCTGGCCGGCTCACGGCCTCCGGCCCCGGTTCCCGCGCTGGTGGCCGAGACGCTCACCCGGCGTATCGGACGGCACGTCAGCATCCAGGAGACCGGCCTGGCGCTCGTCCCCGACGAACCTGCCGACGTGCTGCGCACCACCGGCGGCAGCGGCCGGGCGGCACTGGCGACGCTGACTGCGGCCGACACCGGGGCCGCCACCCGGGGAGCCTTTCGCGCGCTCCCCTTCCGGCTGGCCAACACCCCTCCGGCCTGGACCGACGCCGAGCCGCAGCCGACACCGGGCGACTGGCGGCTCGGCGCGGGCGACCTGGCCGCCCTGACCCACAGCATCACCTACTACGCGGAGTCCATCGACACCTACGGCGGCGCGCACGCGCGCACCGCGCTGGCCGCCTACCTCGCCACCGACGGTGCCGCGTTCCTCGCCGCCCGGACCGACCCGCGGACCCACGCACAGCTGCTCGGCAGGCTCTCCCGGCTGACGCATCTGCTGGCCCGCATGTGCGTCGACTGCGGTCAGAGCGGCGCGGCCCAGCAGTACTTCAACGTCGCCGCACAGCTGGCGATCGAGGCTGGGGACCGCACCCTGTACGCCGTCACCCTCCGGGCCATGAGCGCGCAGCTGTGCCAACTGGGCCACCGGGGCGGGTATCTCGGGGTCTCCGCCTGGTCGGCCGTGCCCGAGGACGCGCCGTCCCCCATCAAGGCGTTTCTGAAGAGCCATCTCGCCGTGGTGCACGCGACGGCCGGCATGCGGCGCCAGTCGCTCACGGCTCTCTCTGACGCCATGGAGCTGCACGGCGGGCGGGACGAGCATCCCGCCGCTCCCTTCAGCGGCTATCCCGTGGCGGCGCTGCACTACCAGCGCGGTCACGTCTACCAGAGCCTCGGCGACTACGACAAAGCGGCCAACGCGCTCGCCGCCTCGCTGCGGCACCGGCCCGGCCGCGCCCACCGCGCTCGCGCACTGACACTCGCCCAGCTCGGCGAGGTCCTCCTGCTGGACGGCCGGGTGGACAGCGCCTGCGGGGTCACGGACCGCCTGCTCGACAACTACGGCCGCATCCGCTGCCCCCGCACAGCCGGCCGGCTCCGCGGCCTGCGTACCAGGCTGCTGCCCCATGTGCGGAGGCCGTTGGTGCGGTCGGCCATCAGCCGCGTGGACGGCTACTCCGCCTACCAGAACCCTCCGGCGAGCCTCGCGCTGTAGACCGTCCCCGGGCCTTCCCCTCCGGTGCCGGACCCGAGCCCGCGCACCGGTGGCCTGGCCTGCCCGCCGTGGAGCACACAAGCGCACAAGCGTGAGTCGCGCACGGCAGGCACCCGCCCGGCAGCCCTACCGGACCCGGCCGGCCCGACGTGGAATGGACGGTGAGAACGGCAGGCCGGCGCCCCCGAGCTCCGCGGGGAAGGCCGCCCCGCCGAGCTACTGAGAGGGGTGCGGGCCATGCAGACGAATCCGACCGAGGTGCCCACGGCAAGCGGACTGCCGCTCCTGGGCTCCATGCTGGACCTGCGGCGTGATCCTTTGGGAACCTACGAACGAGCCCGGAAGGAGCACGGCGACCTGGTGCGGATCGTGGCCGGGCTCCCCGGTCTGCGCACGAAGATCTACTTCGTCTTCTCCGCCGACGGAGCCCAGCAGGTGCTCGCCTCGCAGTCCGCCAACTTCCGCAAGGACGACGCCTTCTCCCTGGAGATGCGGGAGACCTTCGGCAACGGTCTGCTGAGCAGCCTGGACGACGACCACCTGCGGCAGCGCCGCCTGCTCTCCCCGCTCTTCACCAAGAAGAAGGTGGCGGACTACGCCGACGCCATATGTGACGAGGTCGACGCCCTGTGCGGCCAGTGGGAGGCGGACGGAGGCGCGGGGGCCGACCTCAACGAGGACATGAGCCGGCTGACCGTACGGATGATCACCCGCATCCTGTTCGGCGCGGACGCCGAGGAAGCCGCCGAGGTGGTGCGGCGCTGCATGCCCGCGCTCAGTACGTACACCCTGCGGCGGGGCCTGATGCCGGTGAAGCTCCCCCGGTCCGTCCCCACCCCCGCCAACCGCCGGGCGCGGGCGGCGCAGGCGGAGCTGCACGCACTGTGCGACCGGCTCATCGAGCAGCGCCGCAGGAGCGGCGGCACCGTCGGGGAGCAGGGGGCGGACGATCTGCTGACCCTGCTCATCAACGCGCGCAGCGACGAGGACACCCCGCTCAACGACCGCGAACTGCGCGACCAGGTACTGGTCTTCCTCCTGGCCGGGTCGGACACGACGGCGACGTCGCTGACGTTCGCCCTGTATCTGCTGGCGCGGCACCGGGAGGTCCAGGACGCCACGCGCGCCGAGGTGCTGTCCGTGCTGGGCGGGCGCCGGCCCGCCCCCGCCGACCTGGACGCACTGCCCGGCCTGGAGCGCGTGCTGAAGGAGGCCATGCGCCTCTACCCGGCCGCACCGGTCCTCATCCGCAGGGCGGTGCGGGCCACCGTCGTCGAGGGGCGTCCCATACCGGCGGGCGCCTATGTCTACGTGTCGCCCTGGGTGACGCACCGCCATCCCTCCTACTGGCCGCAGCCCGAGCGCTTCGACCCCGAGCGCTTCCGGCCCGAGCGGGAGAGCGGCCGGTCGCGCTACGCGTGGTTCCCGCTCGGCGGCGGACCGCGCTCCTGCATCGGCAATCACTTCGCGATGCTCCAGATGAAGCTCACCGTGGCGGTGCTCCTGCAGCGCTACCGCTTCACCGGGGTGGCCGAGGAGGTGCCGCTGGAGACGGGCGTCACCATCCGTGCGGCGCGGAGCGTCGACTGCCGGCTGGCTCCGGCCGATCAGTCCTCGGTGGACGCGCTGCCCACCTCCCGGTGAGGCCACGGGACCCCGGCGCCCGCGGACCGCGCGGCACAGCGGCCCGTGCGGACCCGCTGTGCTGTGCGGACCCGCTGTGCCGGGCGGACCGCCGGGACGCGGCGGTTCGCCCGGCCGGCCCGGCCCCGAGCGGGCCGATATCGCCACCCGCCGATTCACCCGGCGGGCAGGCGAAGCGGGCACGAATCGGTCCCCGGGCAAGGGCATACGGGCACGGCTGAAATTGCGTTCGCCGGCGGCGGCAAAGTCGTCGTTTTCGTTTGGGTGGCACTGTCCTGCACTTTTCCGTGACGGCATTGGAAGAGGAAACCCGTTCGCGGGCGGCAGCGCGTGACCGTTCGCGGGCATTCCGGACGCCTGAGGGAGCCTTGTGCCGTACTTGGGGTTGACTTAGTCTTTTGTTCGCCCATTCCGGAGCAGACCCGCCGACCGATGCTGTGCAGGAAATGCCATGAGCGGGGGAAGCGGAGAAAAGCACACCGCGGCCTGTGCGGATCGCTCGGTCCGGCCCGATTCGGAAATGCCGTGCCATCCGGTCCTGTGTCAGGAGGAGGAAATGAGTGTTTCCATCGACGTCGTGTCATCTGTGACGTGCCTTTGCGGTTCGCGAACCGAATGCCGGCCGAGCGGCTCGCTGCCGGCGCGGAGGGCGGCGCACCGCGCCGCCGGGGCCCCCGGGCGCGGGACGTCACGCCGCGGCGGCTCACGTCCGGTGGCTGCGCCCCGGCAGACCGATCCGGCGCGTCGCCCGGACGCCCGGCATCGGGGCGCCCTTCACGCCCCGCTCGCCACTGACGACCCCTTCACCTGGCTGCCTTGGCGCCCTCAGGAGGAACGGCCGGAGGAAGAGGAGCAGGGACCACCCCGCCCCAGGCCCCCAGGACGCACTCCCCTGAGAACGCGGACGGGCGGCGCGCGCCGGCGTGGTGCCGGAGTACGCCGCCCGGGGCGGGAGGAGTTGGGGCGGCCCGGGGGCCGCCCTGCCCGCTACTTCGGATCGCGGTGGAAGACCGCCTTCGACCAGAAGTGGCCGAGCACGGCGAGCCCCAGGCACCAGGCGACCGCCAGCCACCCGTTGTGGCCGATCTCGCTGCCGAGCAGCAGCCCGCGCAGCGTCTCGATGGCCGGTGTGAACGGCTGGTACTCGGCAACCGGCTGGAACCAGCCCGGCATCGCGTCGACCGGGACGAAGGTGCTGGAGATGAGCGGGAGGAAGATCAGCGGCAGTGCGTTGTTGCTGGCCGCCTCCGCGTTCGGGCTGACCAGGCCCATCCCGACGGCGATCCAGGTGAGCGCCAGGGAGAACAGGGTGAGCAGCCCGAGCGCCGCGATCCACTCCAGGGCCGTGGCGTCCGTGGAGCGGAAGCCGATGGCCACGGCGACGGCGCCCACGAGGACCACGCTGATGAGCGACTGCAGCACGCTGCCGACGACGTGCCCGGTGATCACGGAGCCGCGGTGGATCGCCATCGTGCGGAAGCGGGCGATGATGCCCTCGCTCATGTCGTTGGAGACGGACACCGCGGTGCCGATCGTGGTGCTTCCGATGGTCATGAGCAGAAGGCCCGGCACGAGGTAGGCGATGTACTCGGAGCGATCGGCCCGGCCGCCCCTGAGGCCCGCGCTCATCACGTCCCCGAAGACGTAGACGAAGAGCAGCAGCAGCATGACCGGGGTGAGCAGCAGGTTCAGGGTGAGGGACGGATAGCGCCGCGCGTGCAGGAGATTGCGGCGCAGCATCGTGGACGAGTCGCGCACGGCGAGGGACAGGGAGCTCATCGGACGGCCTCCTCGGAGGGCTGGTCGGTGCCGGTGCCGCCGGTCAGGGCGAAGAACACGTCGTCGAGGTCGGGGGTGTGCACGGTCAGTTCGTCGGCCTCGATGCCGGCGGAGTCCAGCCAGTCGAGGAGGGAGCGCAGCTCGCGTGGGGTGCCGTCGCTGGGTATCCGGAGGGTGAGGGACTCGTCGGCGGTGATGCCCCGGGTGGTCCCGGTCGAGTCGGGAGCCTCCGGGAGGCCCGCCGCGCTCAGCGTCCGGGCGGCGCTCCGGTGGGCGGACGGGTCGGAGAAGCGGAGCCGGATGTGCCCGCCGGGGATCAGCCGCTTGAGTTCCTCGGAGGTGCCCTCGGCGGCGATCCTGCCGTCGTGGAGCACGGCGATGCGGTCGGCGAGCTGGTCGGCCTCCTCCAGGTACTGGGTGGTGAGGAGGACGGTGACGCCGTCGGAGACGAATGCCCGGATGATCTGCCACATGGTGTGCCGGGAGCGGGGGTCGAGGCCGGTGGTCGGCTCGTCGAGGAAGATGATCCGCGGGTTGCCGACCAGGGTCATGGCGATGTCGAGGCGGCGCTTCATGCCGCCGGAGTAGGTGGCGGCGGGCTTCTTCGCGGCATCCATGAGGTCGAAGCGTTCCAGCAGTTCGGCGGTGGTGCGGCGGCCCTCGCGGCGGGAGAGGTGGTGCAGGTCCGCCATGAGGAGCATGTTCTCCTCGCCGGTGATCAGGCCGTCGACGGCGGAGAACTGGCCGGTGACACCGATCGCGGCCCGCACCGCCTGCGGGTCGGTGGCCAGGTCGTGACCGCCGACGTGCAGGTCGCCGGCGTCGGCGGTGATGAGGGTGGAGAGGATGTTGACGGCGGTGGTCTTGCCGGCGCCGTTGGG
Source organism: Streptomyces sp. MNU89 (assembly GCF_020982505.1). NCBI lineage: Bacteria > Bacillati > Actinomycetota > Actinomycetes > Kitasatosporales > Streptomycetaceae > Streptomyces > Streptomyces sp. MNU89. Next base: position 4,077,919 of record NZ_JAJKLL010000001.1, read on the forward strand.
CCCGAGCAGGGCGAACACGGACCCGGCCGGGATGCGCAGATCGATGCCGTCGAGCACGGTCCTGTCGCCGTACGACTTGCGCAGACCGGCGGCGGAGACGGCGGCGGCCGACCGGGGATTGGATGTGGACATGACAGATGTACCCATGGAGCTCTCCCTTGCGAAGGCGGAAGTGGGCGGGGCGGGCGGGCGAATGGGGGCCGGTGTTCAGGCCCGGGCGCGGCGCACGTCGATGTTGCCGTAGCGGGTGCGGGCGCGGACCTCGACGGTGTCCTCGGTCTTCTCCGGGGTCTCGGAGACGGCGAGGGTGTTGCGCACCTGCCCGTGGCCGGAGTTGACGTCGAGCCAGGCGGCGGTGCCCTCGCGGATGCCGACCTCGATGGCGCCGTAGGAGGTCTCCAGATGGACGGTGCCGCGGGCCACTTCGCCGACGCGCAGGGTGCCGTGGGCGGTCTTGGCGACGACCGATCCTCCGGCGCGCGTGATGTCGATGTCGCCGTTGGCGCCGCTCACCCGCAGGTCGCCGGTCGCGACGCCGACGGTCGTGGTGCCGTGCGAGTTCTTCAGGACGGCGGGACCGTCGACGAGCCCGACGCGCAGGCTGCCGGAGCTGGTGGTGATCTCGGCCGTGCCCTCGACCCGGTCGACGGTGATCGAGCCGTGGGAGGCGGTCAACCGCAGCGGGCCGGTCGTGTCGAGACGGACGTCACCGGACGAGGTCTTCACCCGGACCTCGCCCAGCCGGCCCTCGCCGAGCACCTGGGTCCAGGCGCCGGTCACGCCGACGCGCGAGCCCGCGGGCAGCTCGACCGTCACATCGACGGTGCCGGTGCGCCCGACGAGATAGCGCTGCTTGGACGTCCTGACGGTCAGGTCGCCGTTCGCGTACGTGACCTCGGTCTGCTCGGCCGCCCGGACGTCCTGGTCCCGCTTCGGGTCGCGGGGCCGCACCTCGACGACGGTGTCGGGGCGGTCGCCCGCGGTGAACTGGATGGAACCGGCCTCCACGTGCGCCGTGGCCGTGATCGGTTCGGGGGTGTCGAAAGAAGGCATGGCTGTCCCGTCCTCTTGGGTCTTCAAGGCGTCCCCGCTGGTGGGACGTGGTGTGGGTGATGTGGTGTGGGCGCCGGGTGCTGCTAGCGCACCCAGCCCGTGAAGCTCTGCCCGATGGTCTGGGTCTTCTCCGTCGTGCGCGGCCGGTTGCCGCCGTCGACCGCCGCCGACACGGCGCGCACCAGCCACGCGTTGACCGACAGGCCCTCGCGGCTCGCGGCCTCCTCGGCGCGGGCCTTGAGGTGGGCCGGCAGGCGCAGGTTGACGCGGGCGGTGCCGCCCTCGTCGCCGTCGGCCGGGACCGGGGCCCTGAGCGGTTCGGCGGGCGCGGCGGGCTCCGCGGGGGCGCCGCCGGCCGGCGGTGTCACCACGAAGTCGGGGTCGAGCCCGCGCAGCCGTACGTCGACCGAGCCGGGGGCGAGTTCGCGGGTGATCTCGTCCATCGCGGCGGAAAGCACGTTGAGCATGGTCAGCCGGGCCGCCGACTCCAGGGGAGCGGTGAGCCTCTCGGCCAGCTCGCGGGCTTCGCCACCGCCGGCTTCGGCGGCCACCGCGAGTTCGCGGCGGAGGGTGTCGACATACGGAGTGAGGTCCATAACGCCACTATGGCACCACGATGGCGCCATGTGCAAGCCCGAATGGCGCCTTGTGGGGGGTAGGCGTTGGGATGGCCGCTCTGATCTGCGGAAATGCGGCAAGGGCGGCCTGCGTGATGGTGGCGCCATGCGCGCCCGGGCGCTTCTGCTGGCGCGGAGTGGCACGGAGTGATGCCGGAGTGGCATCGGGATGGTGTCGAGTGGCGCATGATGGCGTCAAGCGGTGCCATCGTGTCCCCTGCGTGCCACGCCGGCGCCGACGGTCCCGGCCGGTTCGTGGCAACGGCAGGGGGATTCCTGGGACGAACGACCACTCCGTCTTCCGCGTCCTCTTGTCGTCCGGGAGGTGTTCAAGATCCGGTGGTGTCGGCGGGGGCGGACTCCAGTAGGCGGGTGCGCAGAGCTGCCACGTCGTCCGGGGCCAGGCCGCCCGAGCGGAGGTGGGCGGCGGTGTCGAAGCCGTCCAGGGCCGCCGGCAGGGCCCGTTCGGCGGTGGTCCCCCTGCCCGCCAGGTGGTCGGTGACCTCCCGGACCGCGAGTTCCGGGCCGCGGGTCCCCGGGGGCCCGCCGCCGGGCGGCTTGCGGGCACCACCGGCCCGCCGCCGTGCCGGGCGGCCGCACCCCCCGTGTCCCGGTCGGGGCCCGGGCCCCTCCGCGGTGCTCCGTCGTGTCTTCTGTCCGTGCCGGGGGCTCCCTTGTTGACAAAGTTGGCTAATGGAATTAGGTTTTGGCTAATTGGGTTAGCCAAATCGGAGGTGCCATGACCGAGTACCTTGCCGTCGACGGCGGCACGATCGCTTACGAGGTGACGGGGACCGGCCCGCTGATCGTTCTCGCGCACGGTATGGGCGACAGCCGCGCCGCTTACCGCGCCGTGATCCCGCGACTGGTGGCGGCGGGGCATCGGGTCGCCGCGGTCGATCTGCGCGGCTGCGGCGAGTCCGGCACCGACTGGTCGGACTGGAGCCGCACCGCCGTCGCCGGTGACCTGCTCGCCGTGATCCGCCACCTGGGCGGCCCGGCCGTGCTCGTCGGCCATTCGTTCTCCGGCGGGGCCGCCACCATCGCCGCGGCGCGGGAGCCCTCACTGATCACTGCGGTCGTCGAGTTGGCACCGTTCACCCGCAAGCAGTCGATCCGCCTCGGCGATCTCCGGGTCAAGCGCTTCCGGCGCGGCATGCTGCGGCTGCTCGGCGCGGGCGTGTTCGGCAGCCTGCCGCTCTGGCGCTCGTACCTCGACGTGGCCTACCCCGGCGTGAAGCCGGCCCACTGGGCCGAGCGGCTCGGCCGCATCGACTCCCTGCTGCGCGAGCCGGGCCGGATGAAGGCCCTGCAGAGCATGGGCCGCAGCGCCCCGGCCGACGCCGGCGCGCAGCTCGGCAACGTCCGCTGCCCGGTCCTGGTCGTGATGGGGACGCTCGACCCCGACTGGGCCGACCCGCGCGCCGAGGGTTCGGCGGTCGTCGACGCCCTGCCGTCCGGCCTCGGCCGTCTGGAGATGATCGAGGGCGCCGGACACTATCCGCACGATCAGTTCCCCGACCGGGTGGTCTCGCTCGTACTCGCCTTCCTCCGGCCGGACGCCGCCCGTGCCTAGGGCCGGCCTCGACCCGGCCGCCGTGGTCGCGGCCGGCGCCGCCCTCGCCGACGAGGTGGGGTTCGCCAAGCTGACGATGGGGCTGCTCGCCGAGCGGGTGGGTGTGCGCACCCCCTCCCTGTACAAGCACGTGGGCGGCCAGGAAGACCTCGTCCGGCGCATCGCGGCCCTGGCGTTGAGCGAGGCCGCCGACGCCGTCGGCGGCGCGGTCCAGGGGTACGCGGGGCGCGACGCCCTGGCGGCCGCCGCGCGCGCTTTCCGCGCCTTCGTCCTGGAGCACCCCGGCCGGTACGCCGCGACGATCGGCGTGGAACCGTCCGGCCCGGACGATCCGGTGGCCGCCGCGGGCCGGCGGCTGCACGGCGCGTTCACCGCGGTCCTGCGCGGCTACGAGATACGGGAGCCGGACGTGGACCACGCCCTGCGCCTGCTCCGCAGCCTCTTCCACGGATTCGCCACCCTGCAGGCGGCCAACGGCTTCCAGTGGAGCGCCGACATCGACGAGAGCTTCGAGTGGCTGATCACCTTCGCCGACCGCGGCCTGCGCGCTGTGTGAGCGTCCGCCGCCGTCGACCGCCGCGTCGCGCCCGAGTGGCCCCGCTCCACGGGGCCGGCGTACGCCTTCGCTCCGTCCGGCCCGCGGTCAGCCGGCCGGCTGCCGCCGCTCCGGGAGCGCTGCGAGCACGTCCCCGAGCGAGGTGACGACGGACTCGGCGCCCGCGTCCCGCAGCCGCCGCCGGCGGGTCTCGTCACGGGCATAGCCGAGGAAGCGGACACCCGCCGCTCGGGCGGCGAGCAGATCGGCGGTGCTGTCGCCGATCATCACCGACATCTCGGCGTCGTGCCCGGTGGACCGCAGGGCCCGGTGCAGGCAGTCCGGATCGGGCTTGAGGAGCCAGGGCTCGGTGACGCGGCCGTGGACGTGCGGCCGGAACAGCTCCGCCAGCCCGCGCCGTTCCAGGTACGCCTCGGCGGCCCCGGCCGTGTTGTTGGTGGTGACGGCGAGAGCGTGGCCGGTGGCGTGCAGCCGCTGGACGAGCTCGTCGGCGTACGGCGTCGGCTCCGCCGAGGCGGCCGCGCGGACCTCCTCGGCGGCGAGCAGCCGTTCCAGCTCGGCGACGATGCCGGAGCGGGCGGCGGGGCCGTCCGGGCTGTCCGGGGCGTACGGGTCGCCGGGCTGACCGGCGCCGAAGGCCAGGGCGTGGAGCAGGGCGTGCGGGTCGCGGGTGGCTGGCACGTCCGGCACACCGGGCAGGCCGGGCCCGCGGGTCCCGTGAGCCGCGCCGGGACTGCCGCCGGGACTGCCGGAGGCGCCCGCAGCGGTCGCGGTCACGGGTGTCGGCCGGGCGGCCGGGCGCAGCCGCCGCAGCCGGGCCCGCATCGTGTCCGCCACGTCCGGGGCGGGGTGCCGGGCGAAGAGATCGCAGACCGGACCGTCGAAGTCGAACAGCACGCACTTGACGGAGGCGAGGAGCGCGCCGAGGGCGGCCGGGTCCGGACGGCCGGTGCCGGGCCGCGCCTCAGCCAAGGCGGGTCCGCGCGCGGGAGGTGCCGGGGAGGCGGCAGGTGCGGAAGAGCGAGGAGTTCACGGCAGGGGACGCTACTGCGGTCGCGGCGGAAATACCCGCAGGGCGGGCGGAACGTGGCGTATCGGCGCGATCGGCGACACCCGTCGCACCATGCACAGGGGTCACACCCGTCACACCCGTCACACCGGTCGCACCGGCGGGGAAGAACGGCATCCGTGTCATGGGCTCGTCTCAGAGGTCCGAGAACCCGGCGCCGAGCTCCAGCTCAGAGGAGACCGTCTCCCAGAGGGAGTCGAACCAGAGCTGCGACTGCTCCACGAAGACCCGGTTCCGGCGGTTCTCGGCCCCGGTGAGGAAGGGGAAGAGCATCGACTGCATCCCCAGGGTGTCGATCAGCTCCACGGACTCGTTCTCGATTTCCGCCTCCCGCCGCCTGACGAGGTAGTAGCCGAACAGCGCCTCCTCGCCGTTGAGCAGGTACAGCTTCACCGACGGGGTGAACGGCAGCGCCCGGAAGCGCACGGAGACGTCCACGGAGTAGGGCGGCTTGCGGAGCGAGCCGAGGAACGTGGTGAGGGCCATCCCCTGGGCGTTGCGCTGCCGCAGCCAGCGCTGGTGCACCCGGTCGTCGTCCGTGCCCTCCGTGGCGGTGGGGAAGGCGAGGTTGATGTTGCGGCCGGGCATCAGCAGGCGCAGCTCGATCCGCTCCGGCCGCGCGGTGCCCGCGTGGACGAGGTGGATGGACTCGGCGACGGCCAGGGTGAGCGTCTCGGCGGTGAGGCAGAGGGCGTCGATACGGACCCGGGGGGCGGTGAAGGCGGCGGCCACGCGGGGCGCGAGGGCGACGACGCCCCGTTCGAGCCCTTCGGGAACGTCGCGGACGGAACGGGGGTCCGCGACCCTGGCGGGGCTGCCCTTCCCGGTGTTGGTGAGCAGCGCCTCGTCCTGGAGGATGCGCAGCGCCTGCCGGATCGTGCCCCGGGGGACGTCGAAGCGGTCCGCCAGCTCGGCCTGGGTCGGCATCCGCTCCCCGGGGGCCAGGGCGCCCGAGTGGATCTGCTGGCGCAGCTCGTCGGCGATCTGCAGATGGGACCGCTTCTTGGCCGCCGTCGCCGGGCTTTCGGCTTTCACGAGGCCACCGTACAACTTGGCGGGGCCAAGCGGGAGTTGGTGCGAAGTAGTTTTAGTGATGTTCCAACTTGGGGACAACATTCTTGAATTGGTTACCAACTCGGCAACTACGACGGGGTAAGCCGAAGTTGGTCATGATTCCGGCGCCACGCCACGCCACGCCACGCCACGCAGCGCGGTACGGGCGGGGCGGGCGCGCGAAGGTCCGCGTCATCCAACGGGGGAGGACTCCATGCCTGTGTTCGCGTTATTCATCGCGGTCGTCGTGGTCTGTTCCGAGCAGCTCGTCGAGTCGCGCTTCGGAGCGGTCGGGGTCGCCGGCATGTTGCTGCTGTCGATCGGGATCAAGGCCCGCAACATCACCTGCAGCTGTGTCGGGGCCGTGATGCTGGCCCTGCTGCTCACCCAGTGAACAGCCGGTTCACGCACTGAACGGCCGGGGCGCACCGCCCCGGCGGACGCACCGGAAGGCGCGTCAGAAGATGTCCGGGCACCAGGGCCTGCGGGAGGTGCGCAGCAGGCGGTCCGCCAGGGCCGCGGCGCCCTCCCGCGTCTCCTCCGCCCGGCCCAGGGCCGTCAGCCGCACCGCCGACTCGTCGCCGAGATAGAGCGTGGCCAGGTCCGCCACCGAGAGGGCCAGGTCCGGCTCCGCCGTGGTCGGGGCGCAGGACGCGCCGTCCGGAGTGGCGTCCAGCCGGAAGCGCCCGCCGGCGAGACCGGTCTCCGCCGCGATCGGCGTCTCGTCGCGCACGTCGAGGACGAGCGTCCCGGAGTCCGCGTAGGTGCGGGCCTCCAGGGCGCGCGGGATGTCCAGCAGCCGGATCCACAGCAGGTCCGCGTGCGTGGTGACGCGGGCGGCGCGGGGGTCGGGCAGAAGCAGGGGGAGCAGGTCGTCGGGTGCGCGGAGCCCGGAGTCGACGCTCATCACCCAGTCCACCGAGCACAGGAAGTGCCACAGGGCCCGCTCGGCGGCGGGGGTGAGGGCGAGCAGTTCCCGGACCGTCGCCCTGTCCTGCGGCTGCTTGGCCTCCCACACGTCGGTCGCCGTGTACGTGAGCAGGCCCTCGACCTCACCCTTCGGGGAGCGGTACACGGCGTGGAACGGCTCCGTCCACGGGCCGAGGGACGGATAGTGCAGATCGCCCGTGGCCAGGCGCCAGACGTGCTCGCCGCGGCTGACGAAGCCGGGCCGGCGGGCCCGGAGCCGCTCGTGCAGCTCCGGGCCCAGCTTCCGTATGCCGGCGCCGTCCGTGTAGTCGATCCGGCCGCCGCACTCCGGGCCGGACCACCGCGGGTCCAGACCGGCCCGGGGGACGTCGATCCGCCACTCGGTGGTCCAGGTGGCGGGGCCGAAGCCGTAGCGGGCGTAGATCGGGTACTCGGCGGCGATCAGCGTGGCGACGACGTCGCCGCGCTCCCGGGCCTCCGCCAGATCCCCGGCGATCATCCGGCTGAGCAGCCCGCGCCGCCGGTGCGTGGCGGCGACGGTGGCGTTGCTGATCGCATCGGCTGCCACCGTGGCGCCGCCGGGCACCGTCAGTTCCTGCGCGAAGCTGCGGAGGGTGCCCACGCAGCGCCCGCCGTCGAAGGCGCCGCGCACCCGGCTCATGTCCCAGGAGCTCCGGCGGCCCTCGATCTCCTGCTCGGACGTCTCCGGCGGCCGGAGGAATCCGGTGTGCAGGGTACGGATCCAGTCCGGGAGTTCGGCGTCGGTGATCGTACGGACCTCTGGGCTCATGCGGTCACGCTAGCCGCCGTCCCTCAGAAGCTCGCGCGAATTTCTCCCACCCGGAGCCCGCCGCCCAGCATTGGGGCGTCACCCAGCCGCTCCGGAAGCGAGCCGTCCACGCCGAGCAGCCGCAGGGCGCGCCGCAGCACCGGGCCGACGGCCCGCCCGCCGCCGTCCTCCACCTTGAGGGCCAGCGCGCGGCCGTCGGACAGTGCGACGGCCTGCACCGCCTCGGCGCCCACCTTGGCCAGGGCGCCCGGCACCTCCCGCATCAGCCAGGTGTCGTGCCGGCGGGTGCCCGCCACGTACTCGGGGTGGGCGCGCATCGCGTCCGCCACCTGCCGCTCCGGTGAGCCCGGCCCGGCGAGGGCGTAACGGCGGTAGGCGCGGGCCAGGCCGGTGAGCGAGACGGCCATCAGCGGGGCACCGCATCCGTCGGTGCCGGTGTGCGCCACGCGTTCGCCGGTCGCGGTCTCGATCTCGTCGCGCACGAGCCGCTGCAGCGGGTGGTCGGGGGAGAGATAGCCGTCCGTGGGCCAGCCCGCGGTGACGCAGGCGGTGAGCATCCCGGCGTGCTTGCCGGAGCAGTCCATCGCCATCCGGCTCGGGCGGCCGCCGGAGGCCAGCAGCGTTTCGGCCTCGGCCGGGTCGAGCGGCAGCGCGGGCGGGGTGCACAGATCGGCCTCGGACAGTCCGGCGTCCGCGAGCATGGCGGCCACCAGTTCGAGGTGGAACGGCTCGCCGGAGTGGCTCCCCGCAGCCAGGGCCAGCCGCTCCCCGGAGAGCCGGGCGCCCGCGCGGAGCATCGCCGCCGCCTGCATCGGCTTGGCGGCGGAGCGGGGGTAGACGGGCGCGGTCACCTCGCCGAGCGCCAGCAGCTCGCTGCCGTCGGCCGCCAGCAGCACCAGGGAGCCGCGGTGGCGGCTCTCGGTGAAGCCGGACCGGACCACCTCCGCGAGCACCGGCGGGGCGGGCGGCCCGGGCTCGGCGGCGGTACGGGGCGGGGCGCCCGGAGCGGCGGCGGGGCCGGAGCGGACGGGGTGCGGGACGCCGACGCGGGCTCAGGCCGACCGGTCGCGGGCGCCGGGGCGAGGGCCGTCCGGCCGGACGCCCGGCCGCGCCGGTGGCCGTCCCGGCCGTCCCGGCCGCCGCGGCCGCCGCGGGGAGGCGGGGAGGCGGGGCCGCCGTCGCACCGGCCGCGGGTGACCGGAGCGGCGGGCCGGAGGACGTGCCGGCCGGCCCGGCGGTGCCGGCCGAACCGGGTGCGCCGGCCGACCCGCGCGGTCCGGGGCGGGCGGACCGGGAGGTGCGGACCGGGCCGTCCGCCGCCGCGGAGCCGGATCCACCGGCGACGCCGTCCGGACCGGTGGATCCGCGGGCGCCGGGGGCGGCGGCCGCCGAGCCGGTGGATCCGGGGGTGCGTCCGGCGGGGCGTCCGGTGTTCTCGGCGCCGGAGGTCGGGTCCGTACGGGTCATGCGGCGGTCTCCCGGGGGGAACGCGGGGGTCCGCCCCGCGGCGGCCGCTCAGGCGAGCAGATCGTCCACCTGCGCCTCGCCCTCCCGGTAGCGGCGGGCGATTTCGGCGCTGCAGTCGTCGGCCGTCCGCTGCGTCACCCGCCGCCGGACCGACACCTGCTGCTCGCAGCGCACCAACCGGCCGATGCCGGAACGCAGTTCGGTGTCCGTACGGGCGTGGAGATCGGAGAGGCCGATCTCGGACAGCATGTCCTCCGCGAGCCGCCGGTACTCCTCGCAGTGCGGGGTGCTGAGCGTCACATGACGGGCCGAGGAGCGGACCGGCGACGGCTCGTCCGCCAGGATCCGTGACAGCCGCCGCAGGTCGAGCCGGTTCGCGTCCCCCGAGTCGGGTGTCGCGCGGCGGGCCAGCTCGGCGCGGAGGATGTCGATGCGGCCCTGGAGCAGCCGGCGCACATAGCTGAGGTCGGCCTCCTCGCGCCGGGCCCGCTGCCGCAGCGAGCGCAGCTCCGGCAGGGTCAGCAGGCCGAGTTCGTGCAGGGCGGACCCCGGGGGTGACGCCGTGCGCTGGAGCGGCGGGCGCGGCTGAAGGGCGTCGGCCTGGTGGAGCATGGGCCCATCCTCGGTACGAGACGGATCGAAGCGAGGTGCTGCGGTGGCGGCTGCGGTGGCGGCCGCGGGGCGGGCGCCGGGATCCGGCGGGCCGGCCGGTCCGTGCCCGGGTGTCTGGCCGGCGCTGGTTGTGCTCATCTGTGTCCCCTCCGTTCGGTACGGCCCCGTATCGGCGGCGGGAGACGTACCGTGTGTCTGCATCGTGCCACTGTGAGTGCTGCACGTGCATGGCCAGCGCACCCGATCGAACCCGGTTGGCCGCAGTGCATGATGGTCCGTATGCGTGCGGTGGTACAGAGAGTGAGCGGTGCGAGCGTCGTCGTGGACGGCGAGACGGTCGGCGAGATCCGGGGGCGCGGTCTGTGCGTGCTGGTCGGGGTCACGCACGACGACACGAAGGAGAAGGCGGAGCGGCTGGCGCGGAAGCTGTGGACCGTACGTCTCTTCGACGGCGACGGCGACGGCGGCGAAGAAGGCGGTGGGGAAGGCGGCGCGGCGGGCCCCGGGTCGGAGAAGTCCTGTTCCGACCTCGGCGCCCCGCTGATGGTGATCTCCCAGTTCACTCTCTACGGTGACGCGCGCAAGGGCCGCCGACCGACCTGGAACGCGGCCGCCCCGGGGGAGCTCGCCGAGCCGCTGGTGGACGAGGTGGTGGCGCAACTGCGGTCGTTGGGCGCGCGGGTGGAGACCGGGCGGTTCGGCGCGGACATGAAGGTCTCGCTCACCAACGACGGGCCGTTCACGGTGCTGCTCGAAGTCTGAGCGCGGGCGGCCGGCTGCCCGGCCCGCGCGCGGTGCGCGGTGGCCCCGGAGACGGCCGGGCGGCCGCCGTCACCCGCCGGACGCCGCACCCGGGATCGCGCCGGGGATCGTGCCGTCGTCGTCCGGCACGCGCACGGCGACCACGGCGATGTCGTCGTTGCTCTGCTCCGCGACCCCCTCGATCAGCTCCCGGCAGAAGTCGGCCAGCGGCACGGTCGCGAGCCCGGCGGCCTTCCTGCGCAGCCACGCCAGTCCGTCGTCGATGTCCTGCCCCGGGCGTTCGATGAGTCCGTCGGTGTAGAGGAAGACGGTGCAGCCCGGCGGCAGCGGTTCGACGGAGCTGTTGCGCACCAGGTCGGTGGCGAGCCCGCCGAGCAGCATGTCCTGGCCCTGGTCGAGGAAGCGCGCGGTGCCCTCGGGCCCGACCAGGAGCGGCGGAGGATGCCCGGCGACGCTGTAGTGCAGTTGCCGCCGTCCGCCGGGCGCGTGCTCGACCCGGGCCAGCACGCACGTGGTCGTCGTCTCCTCCGGGTTGAGGATCTGGGTGCCGAGGTCCAGCCGGCGCAGGATGTCCCCCGGCGGCTCCTGCCGGTCCACGACGAGGCCGCGCAGCATGTTGCGCATCTTGCCCATGGTGACGGCCGCCGCGAGGTCGTGGCCGGCGACATCGCCGATGATCAGCGTGACGGCGCCGTCGGGCAGGATGAACGAGTCGTACCAGTCGCCGCCGACCTCGTCGGCCATCGTGCTCGGCTCGTAGCGGGCGACGATCTCCAGGTCGTCCAGCCGGGGCGGCTCGGTGAGCAGGCTCTGCTGCAGGGCCAGGGCGATCCGCTGGGTCCGGCGGTATTCGAGGATGTGGCCGAGCGAGGGTTTCGACTGGTCGATCAGATCCCGGATCAGCGTCAGCTCGGTCGAGCCGAGCGGTGGCCGGTCACCGCAGGCATAGGCCGTGAGGACGGACACCACGACATCGCCGACCGTGATCGGGACCATCACGATGTCGTGGACGCCCGCCGAGTTCGCCCAGGTGAGAGTGCCGGGCGGTACGTCATCGGGCTCGGCGGCGCCGGGCCGCGGATGCCGGTGGACCGGCCGCCGTTCGCGGACCGCCAGATCGAAGGCCGAGTCGCGGGTCACCCGCTCCGGGCGCGGCGGTGCCGGGTCCATGGCCCCCGTCACCAGCCCGTCGCGGACGGAGACGGCGACCCGGTTGACGAGGAACGGCTCGTCGGTGAGGGGCTCCGTGGGCTCGGCGAACAGGTAGAGGCCGCACCCGTCGGCCAATTCGGGCACGATCGCCTCCCCCAGCGAGGCCAGGGCCTCCTCCACGCGGGTGGACTCGGTGACCGCCGAGGAGACCCGGGCCAGCAGATCCTTCCGGCGGTCCACCTGCCAGCGGTCCTCGACGTCGGCGCAGGCACCCACCCACTCCACGACCCTGCCGCTCTCCCGGACGGGCACCGCGCGCAGCTCGAAGTGGCGGTACGAGCCGTCCGCGTGCCGCAGTCGGCAGGTGTGGCGGAACAGCTGCGGGACCTCCTCGACCGCCCGTGCCCAGGCCCCGGTCAGTTCCTGCCGGTCCTCCCGATGGGCGCTGTTCAGCCAGCCGTTTCCGCGCAGCTCCGGCGCGCTGAGGCCGGTGGCCTCCTCCCAGGCCGGACTGCTCTCGGTGACCAGACCCGCCGGATCGGCCACCCACACCATCTGGGTGCCGGCCGTGACCAGGCTCTCGTAGCGCTGGAGGGCACGGCGGCGGGTCTCGGCGAGCGTCCGGATCTGCTCCCGCGCGGTGATCTCCGCGGTGATCTCCAGAGCGACGAAGAGGACGCCCTGTTCCTCCGGGCCGCCGCCGTCCCGCGGGGTGGCCCGGGACATGCTGATGGTGAAGTACCTGTCCCGCACTTCGCCGTACTTGTCCCTGAGCCGGACCGGGGATTCCGAGGTGACGCGGAAGGCCTCGCCGGTCTCCAGGACCCGCTCCGCCCAGTCGAAGGCGACCACCTGCTCCAGATCGCGCAGCGCCTCCCGGGCCGGTACGCCCAGCGGCCGGTCCCCGAAGAGCTCCTTGTACTCGGCGTTGGTGTAGGCGAGCAGCAGGCGCGGGCCGATGAAGAGGGCCACCGCGACCGGCGCCTTGTCGAGCAGGTTCAGCGCCGGGGCCGCGGGCACCGTGCTGTCGGAACCTGTCATCGCCATCCCCGGAGGACGTGCCCGGCGGCTCGGCCTGCCTCCGCTGAGACGCCCGGCTATCGGTCTGCGGCCGTATGCGGCAAATATCCCATTAATCCGGGGCGCTTTCACGCCGCACACGGATCCGCTGCGCCGTCCGGTCCCGGACCGGCCCCGTCCGGGCCCGTCCCGGGCTGTTCTACGGCTCGACCACGACCTCCTGGGCGGCGGCCGTGCCGTCGGCCAGAAGAGTGGCGTCCACCGGGACGTTCCGCTTGATCAGGGCGAGGGCGATCGGCCCGAGCTCGTGGTGGCGGGCGGAGGTGGTGACGAAACCGAGCTGCCGCCCGTCCGGGCCGTCCGACGCCAGCCGCACCGGAGCGCCGTGCCCCGGCAGCTTCACCTCGCTGCCGTCCAGGTGCAGGAAGACCAGCCGGCGCGGCGGGCGCCCCAGGTTGTGGACGCGGGCCACCGTCTCCTGGCCGCGGTAGCAGCCCTTCTGCAGGTGCACCGCCGTGTCCAGCCAGCCCAGCTCGTGCGGGATGGTGCGGTGGTCGGTCTCCATCCCGAAGCGCGGCCGGTGCGCCTCGACGCGCAGCGCCTCCAGCGCGAGCGTGCCCGCGGCCGGGCCGTGGGACCGGGCGAACTCCTCCAGGCCGGCGCGCGGCAGGAAGAGGTCGCGGCCGTACGGGGTCTCCCGGACGACGACGCCCTCGGGGGTCTCGGCGATCGAGCCGGCCGGGAGGTGGACGACCGCGTAGTCGTCCGTCGCGTCGGCGACCTCCACCCGGTAGAAGAACTTCATGCTCTCCAGATAGGCGATCAGCGCGCCCTCGGTACCGGGCTCCACATGGGCCCAGGTGGTCACACCGTCGTCCACGAGCTGGAGCGCGTGTTCGATGTGGCCGTGGGTCGAGAGGATCAGGGCCTCGGTGGCCCGGCCCGGCGGCAGCTCGCTGACGTGCTGGGTGAGCAGCAGATGCAGCCAGCTCAGCCGGTCGTCACCGGTGACCGTGACGACTCCGCGGTGCGACAGGTCGACGAAGCCGGTGCCGTCGGCGAGCGCGCGCTGCTCCCGGAACAGATCGCCGTAGTGCGCTGCGACCCCCTCGTCGGGGGCCTCGGCGGCGACGGCGCCGGGCAGCGACAGCAGAGGGCTGGCTCGGTGGTGTGGCTGCTCCATGGGACCACCCTACGGCCCGGCCTCCGGACCGTCCGCCCCGCGGTGGCGGGAGGCCCGTGCGGTGGCCCCGCCGGGGGCGTCCGGGGCGGCGGTGGCGGCGGCGGGCCCGGACGTGCCGGCGGCCGTGTCCCCGTCCGCGCCGGACGTCCCCGCCGAACAAGCCGCGCACCGGCCGAAGATGGCGAAGTGCTTCATATCGGTCTCGAAGCCGAAGGTTTCCCGCAGCCGCGCCGTGAAGGCGTCCGCGACGGAGAGATCGGCCTCGATCACCTCCGAGCAGTCCCGGCAGACCAGGTGCAGATGGTGGTGCCGGTCGGCGAGGTGGTATGTCGGCGCACCGTGCCCCAGGTGCGCGTGGCTGACCAGGCCCAACTCCTCCAGGAGCTCCAGCGTGCGGTAGACGGTGGAGATGTTGACGCCCCCGGCGGTGCGGCGCACCTCGGTGAGGATCTCGTCCGGGGTCGCGTGCTCCAGCTGGTCCACGGCCTCCAGCACGAGCTGGCGCTGCGGGGTCAGCCGGTAGCCGCGCTTCCGTAGATCGCTCTGCCAGTCGGTGGTCACCACACGGCCAGTGTAGGAGCCCGGCCGGGACGGGGGTGGCGCCACAGCGGAACGGGGGCGCGGAAACGGGGGCTGGGGACGGAACGCGGGACGGACCGGAGGACCGCGCGGACGGGGCGCTGGCGCGGCCCCGGGGCGGCACGTCCGGCCCGGCCGTTCACCGGGGCATCCGGAACCGTGCCTTCCCGGGGGGTTGACCCGGGAGTCGAACATCTGGAGGGTTACGGATGCTTTGTCTTTCGGTCTGTGCCGACCTTCCCCCACCGGCCGTGCTCAGCCGTCACTGAGCGCATCCGTTCTGTAGAGCTGTAGGTCTGGCCGGGGGGTCTCCCCGGCCCGGGAGGTGGGCCCCATGAGGCAGGCTTCGTCACTGGACGTGACGGGTGGCGCGGAGCTGCGGACGTACCGGACGAGGCTGGTCGCGGTGCCGCAGCGCTTCGCGCTGGCCCGCAGGTCCGTCGGGGCGCAGCTCCGGCTCTGGGGCTACGACGGCCTGGTCGACTCCGCCGCCATGTGCGTCACCGAACTGCTGGCCAACGTTCACCGGCATGTGAGCTCGCACGAGTGCGGTCTGATGCTGCAGGCGCTGCCCGAGGGGGTGCGGATCTCCGTCAGCGACCGCTCGCCCGCCCTGCCCGTCGCGGAGGAGGAGCCGGACTGGCACGCGGAGCGCGGGCGCGGCCTGTTCCTGCTCAGCCGCACCGCCGACCGCTGGGGCTCCGAGCGGACACCGACCGGCAAGGAGGTCTGGGTCGTGCTCCTGGACCCGGAGGCCGCTCCCGGGGCGTGACGCCAGGGGCGGCACCGGCCCGCTCCGGGCGGCCGGGCGGGCTACTTGAAGAAGGCGATGCCGTCGTCCGGGAGGTCCCCCAGGTCCTTCGCCCATGTGCTCGGGTCGACGACCTTCTTCAGATGCGCCGACATGTACGGGCGCAGCTCGACCTCCGGGGTGGCCTTCTCGCCGACCCACATCAGATCGCTCTTGACGTAGCCGTAGAGCCGCTTGCCGCCGGAGTACGGGCCGGAGGCGGCGGTGCGGGCCACGGCGTCGGTGGCCAGGTCGATCTGCGGCTTCTGGTCCGCCAGTTCGCCGTACCAGACCTCGACGACACCGTCCTGCCGGACCATGACGACCTCGACCTTGCGCTCCTTGTCGATCCGCCAGAAGCCCTTCTCGGACTCCAGCGGGCGGACCTTCTTCCCCTCCGCGTCGAGCTCCCAGGTGTGCGAGGTGTACTCCAGGAAGTCCCGGCCGTCGTGGGCGAAGGTCACCTCCTGGCCGAAGTTGCACTTCTCCGCGCCCGGGAAGTCGTGGACGCCCGCGCCCTCCCAGTCGCCGAGGAGGAAGGCGAGGGGGACGAGGTCGGGGTGCAGGTCGGACGGGATTTCGATCATGAGTTCAGGCCCTGGCGATCTGTGGGGTGCGAAAGAGGTCGGTCAGCGCTGACCCTGGTACAGCTTCTTCCAGGTCAGACCGGCGAACGCGAGCACGCCGACGACGACCAGGGCCAGCAGTACGGTGAAGAATGCCTCAAGCACGGGAGCGCGCCTCTCGGAACGGGGGAACGACGGACCTCTCCCGAGTCTAGTCGGCGCGGTCCGGGGCGGCGGTGTGAGGTCCACCGCCCCGGGACCGGGCGCCTCCGCCGGGCGGGCGGGGGGAATGCGCCCGTTCCCCCCCGCCCGGGGAACGCGCCCGTTCCCGCGCTCCCGCTCAGCCGAGCAGCCGGGTCTGGAGGACCACCGTCTGCTGGAACGGCACCTCCGGGGTCTCCCCGGGGCTCGACTGGACCACCAGGGCGATGGTGTCGCCCGCGGTGATGTACGCGTGCCGGACCTGGCGCTTGCCGTAGGGCTCGCTCTCGTCGTAGACGTACTGGCTGCTCTCCCCCTCCCGGATGCTCGACGACCAGTCGCTGTTGAGAGCGGACTGCGGTGCCCCCACCAGATCGGCCCCCGCGAAGAGACCGGAGGACGCGAACACCTTGCTGTGGACGGTGTCGGCGAGACCCTCCGTATTGAACTGGAGCAGATGGACCCGGGTCCGGGTGCCGTCCGGCATGGTCCAGCCGCGGGCGGCGATGTGGCGGCAGGAGTTGTCGGTGAGCTCCTCGCGGACCGACTGCCGGTAGTCCTCGTCGTACTGCCGGAGGAAGTCCTCCACCGGCAGCCATCCGTCCTCGGCGGGCAGCGTCCGGTCCGGCTTCGCCCCGGCGGGGAGCGGGAGGAGGAGGTCCCGCGGATCGGCGTGGTGCACCGCGGCGGCGTTGTCCTCGTCGTACGGGCCGGGGACGCCGGCGGGCAGGGCCGGCCGTTCCACCGTCCCGTAGTCCCAGCGGCCGTCGTGCTCGGTGGCCAGTCCGGGCAGATCGGTGCGCTCGGCCCGCGCCAGGCCGTAGCCGACGCCTCCGGCGAGGCCGGCGAAGACGAGGGCGGCGGCCGTCCAGCGCAGAACGGCGCGGAGGGTGCGGCGCTCGGGACGGGGAGCCGGGGCGGCGGCGGTGAGGGCCGCTGCCCGCGGGGCGGGACCGGGTGCGGAGCCGGGTTCCCGGTCCGGGCCCGGGCCGGGCTCCGGCTCCGCCGTTTGTGCTTCCGGAAGCGGCCGCGGCTCCGTCTCCGGCTGCGGCCGGGGAGCGGGTGCGGTCTCCGGGGTCCCGGGCGGGGCGGTGCCCTCCGGCTGCCGGACGGCCTCGGAGCCGGGCGTCCCGGTCTCCTCCGCCTCGGTCCCGCGGGTCTCGGTCCGTTGTGTCTCGGTCACACGTACTCCCCGGGGGCGGTGATGTGGTCGAGCTGGTCCTTCATCAGCCCGGCCAGGTCCTTCGCCGGGAGCGGCTCGGCTCCGTTGACGAGCAGGGTCACCAGGAGGTCGTCCACCTGGGCCGTGCAGTTCATGCCGGTCAGGCCGTTCTTCCCGGGCTTGGGAGCCAGGAGGCAGGTCGCGTTCTTGTGGCCCTTGACCCGCGGCCCGTCGCGGAAGATGCCCAGCAGTTCGTACAGCTGCACATAGGACTGGTGCAGCTCGCGGGCGCCCGCGCGGTTCTTCATCCGCATGATCTGGATCTGGGTGACGGTGCCGTGCTCCTCGGAGTGGTAGGTGCGGCCGGCCAGGCCCTCGATGCGCAGCTTCTCCAGCGACCGCTCGCGCTCGCGCCGCTGCTTCGCGGGGAGGTCGCGCCCGCTCTCCTTGAGCACCGCGCGGGCGTCCTGGCCGGTGAGGACGTAGTCGTTGCCGAACTCACCGATGTCGGGTCCCGGGGCGTGGTCCGGCGGCATCGGCAGCAGCCGGCCGGCGAGGGCCGGGGCGTCGCCGGGCTTGCCGGCACCGGCCTCCCCCTTCTCGTTCCTCCTTTCCGCTCCGTTCCGCCCGGGCTCGTCGGGCTCGTCGGGCTCGTCGGAGTCGGCCCACACCACGGTGGGCGCGGTCCGGTCGGCCGCGTCGAGCTTCTGCACGGCGTAGACCGTGCCGCTCCCCACCGCGCCGAGGCACAGGAGGACGGCCAGGCCGGTGGTGAGGGCCCGGCGGCCGGGACGGCGCGAGCGGCCCGGCGGAGCGGAAGGCGGGACGTCGGCGGGCGGCGGGGCGGCGGCCGGTACCGGTTCCGCGGCGGGGGCATGGGGCCGGGCGGGGTCACGGCGTCGGTCACAGTCGCTCCAGTTGCCGCTCGGCGAGGGACATGATCGTGCCGCGGCTGACGGCCTTCGGGCTGTTGACGAAGATCTCCATCACGATGTCGCCGCGGCGGGCGAGGGCCCGTGCCGTGTACATCGGCAGGTAACCGGCCTCGGCGTGCGGCCGGTCGTAGACGTAGACGCGGCCCGAACCCGTCCCCGGAATCGGGTCGCCGTCATTGCCGGCGAACTTGTCGTCGCTCATGTACGCCTGCTGGCCCTCGAGGAAGTCCGCGGAGTACGCGTTCTGGGTGTCCCGGAACTGGATGAGCCGGATCGAGACGAAGGCACCGTCGCTCCGTTCCCAGTCGATGGCCGCGGCGCGGCGGAACGTGTCCTGGGTGAGTCCTTCGAACATGCCCGCGGGGTGCTCGTAGCCTTCCGCGTAGCGGGCCGGCGTCATCCAGTCCCCGTCCGGTGCGCCGGACGGGATCTGCGCGCCCTTCGGCTTCTTGAGCAGCAGCTTGCGCAGGTCGCCGCCGGTGCGCACGATCCGGTCCTCGCGTGCCGACAGCGGCTCGGGACCGTCCTTGCCGCCGGCCGCGGGTTCCGGTGCGCTCCGGACGGCCTGGGAGAGCGGCGGGAGCGGGGTCGGCGGCCGGTCGTACTGGACGGTGTAGCCGATGACGACGCCGGTGAGCACGCCGAGCGCCGCCGTTCCGGCGATCAGTGCCGCGGTACGGCCCCGTGGCCGGGGCGGCCGGGGAGAGCGGGCGGGGTCGGCGGCCTCCGGCAGCGGCTCCGCGGGCGATCCCTCCCGCTCCGCCGGTGGCGCGGGAGGCGCGGCCGGGGGTTCCGTGGGGGGACCGGCGGACGGTCCGGTGGGTGGTCCGGTGGGTGGAATAGGTGGCACGAGCCCCTCGCATACGGGGGTGGAGCAGCGCGCACGGACCCGGTCCGAGGGGTCCACCCCTCTTGATCTGTTGTACGGGCCCTGACAAGCGACCGCGGCAAACGGTTGTACGGCACGGGGTCCTAGAGTGAACCCATGGCGAAGAAGCTCGTGATCAAGGTGACGGCCGGGGCGGACGCGCCCGAGCGGTGCTCGCAGGCGTTCACGGTGGCCGCGGTCGCCGTGGCCAGCGGGGTGGAGGTCTCCCTCTGGCTGACCGGGGAGTCGGCCTGGTTCGCGCTGCCGGGGAAGGCGGCCGAGTTCGAACTGCCGCACGCCGCTCCGCTGCCGGACCTGCTCGACGCGCTGCTCGCGGGCGGCCGGGTCACGCTGTGCACCCAGTGCGCGGTCCGCCGCGGCATCGAGGAGAAGGACACCCTGGAGGGCGTGCGGATCGCGGGCGCACAGGTGTTCGTCAGCGAGGCCGTGGCGGACGACACGCAGGCGCTCGTCTACTGACGACCGGAGACGGCCGGAGACCGCCCGGACGCTCACCGGGCCGTGGGTGTCAGCCGCGGTCGTGGCGGTCCAGCTCGCGCCACCAGCGGTCCGACTCCGGGTCACCGGACTCGTCCCACCAGCGGTCCTCGGGGCCGCGCCGGTTGGCGACGATCGCGGCGACGGGCGGGATGGCCGCGGCGACCACGCACATGGCGATCGCGGCCGCCACCGACCACAGGCGCACCACGGCCCAGGCCGTGACGAAGAGGGTCAGGCACGCGCCCATGAGGATGAAATAGCTGCGCCGGCGTCGCGCGTACATCTCTCCAGCGTACGACCGGAAGGGCCGTACGGCTCCCGTCCGGGGCGGAGTCCCGGGGCGCGCGGGGGTGTTCGTGGTACACGGCACGGAGGGCCGCGCCCCGGGGTGAGCGGGGAGCGGCCCTCCGTGGCGGCCCTGCTGTGAGCCGCGCCGTGTCACGCCGTGCCGGTCGGTGCCGGCCCGTACCGGTCCGTGCCCGGTCGGTGCCGGCCCGTGCTGCCGTCAGACGGTGATGGAGACCTCGGCGAGGCCGCCCTTCTGGGCGACGACCTTGCGGTCGGCCGTGCCGCCGGGGACGAGGGCGCGCAGCGTCCACGTGCCCTCGGCCGCGTAGAAGCGGAACTGTCCGGTGGCCGAGGTGGGGACCTCGGCGGTGAACTCACCGGTGCTGTCCAGGAGCCGTACGTAGCCGGTCACCGGCTCGCCGTCGCGGGTCACCTGGCCCTGGATCGTCGTCTCACCGGGCTTGACGGCCGAGGCATCCGGGCCGCCGGGCTGTGCTCCACACATGTGCTGTTCCTCCGGTCGATGGGGTACGGCACCCTCGGGTGCCGAACGGGCGGGGCCCGATGGTTACTTGGCGGGGCCGAGCTCGATCGGCACGCCGACGAGCGAGCCGTACTCGGTCCAGGAGCCGTCGTAGTTCTTGACGTTCTCCTGGCCCAGCAGCTCGTGCAGCACGAACCAGGTGAGGGCGGAGCGCTCACCGATGCGGCAGTAGGCGATGGTGTCCTGGGAGAGGTCCACGTCCTCCGCCTCGTAGAGGGCCTTCAGCTCCTCGTCCGACTTGAAGGTGCCGTCGTCGTTGGCGTTCTTCGACCACGGGATGTTGCGGGCGCTCGGCACGTGGCCGGGGCGCTGCGACTGCTCCTGCGGCAGGTGCGCCGGGGCGAGCAGCTTGCCGCTGAACTCGTCGGGGGAGCGGACGTCGACCAGGTTCTTGGCGCCGATCGCGGCGACGACGTCGTCGCGGAAGGCGCGGATCGAGCTGTCCTGCGGCTTGGCCTTGTACTCGGTGGCGGGACGCTCCGGGACCGCGGTGACCAGGTCGCGGGAGTCCAGCTCCCACTTCTTGCGGCCGCCGTCGAGCAGACGGACGTCCTGGTGCCCGTAGAGCTTGAAGTACCAGTAGGCGTAGGACGCGAACCAGTTGTTGTTGCCGCCGTAGAGGACGACGGTGTGGTCGTTGGCGATGCCCTTGGCGGAGAGCAGCTTCTCGAAGCCGGCCTGGTCGACGAAGTCGCGGCGGACCGGGTCCTGGAGGTCCTTCTGCCAGTCGATCCGAATGGCGTTCCGGATGTGGTTCTTCTCGTACGCCGAGGTGTCCTCGTCGACCTCGACGATGACGACCTCGGGGTCGTCGAGGTGGGCCTCGACCCAATCGGCGTCCACCAGAACGTCGTTGCGGCTCATGTGTCTTCTCCTCCGGGGCAGTTCGGGGCGGTTCGGGGCGGTACGCGGCCCGGGAGCCGGGGAGCTCCGGGGCGGTTGTGGGAATCCGGGTGGCGCTGGTTCGCTCGTTCGCTGGGTGCGGAGGTGCGGGACCGGCGCTCACGCGGGGGCGGCCGGCGGCCGGACGGCACGCGGTCCTGCGCCTCAAGGGGCGGGGAGGGCCTGCGAGGCCGGGGAAACGGGAGTGGTCACCCGCTCAGAGAGAGCGACACAGCATGGCGGCGACACGGCACAGGTCGACTGCCCGCCGCTTCGTGAGATCCGCCTGTCGCTTCATGGGCCCGATCGTAGGGAGCCGTGGCCGGTCGTGTCACCGGCGTGTCATATGGCGAGATGGAAAAATCCGCGATGTGGGATGCCGGTACCCGGGGGAGACCCGGTGAAGTGCGGCGCGGCCGGGTGGGGCGGGGTTTCCGGGGCGCGGACACCGCCGTCTCGGCTTTCGGGACGGTTGGTGAACGTGCGTGCGACTGTGGCCGGTCCGGATCGCCGGGTGGGGGGCGAGTGGCCGCGACGGCCGTGCCCGCCGCCTCGGTGGTGCGGGGCGTGGCGGGCATCAGCCCGCCAGCGCCACCTGGCTGCCCTTGAACGTGATGTCGATGCCCTGCTCGGTCGGCTCGACGGACTCCAGCTCCAGGCCCTGCGGCAGGCCGGAGATCTTCCGCTCCATGTCGATCCTGCTGCGCACCAGCTGCTCCACACCGGGCAGCCCGTCGGTCGCGATCTCCTCGGCGCGCAGCTTGATGGTGTCTCCGCCGGCGACGGAGACCGTGCTCACCACACTGCGCTCGAAGGACTGCCCGGTGGGCAGTTCGAGGCTCGCCGTGACCTTCACCTGCGGCTTGCCGGCGTCGTCCTTGCCGCCGTAGCCGATGGTGATGCCCTCCTCGGCCAGCTTGGAGAGATCCGCGTACTCGATCGACGCGGCGCCGGAGGCGGTGGCGGCCGTGGCGGAGGAGAAGTTGTTCTCCAGGGCCACGTCGCGCAGGTGCGCGGTCATGGTGGTGAGCCGCACCGACTGGCCGTTCGCCTCGGCCGTCATGCCGTCCATGGTGACCTGGACCGCGTCGAGCTCCTTGCCCACGACCTGCGTCAGGAAGGGGAACCCCTCGATCGAGACCTGGGGTTCCCCGGTGAGGCCCTGGCTGCTCTTGATCTTCGAGGCGGCCTCCGACTCGGCGAGATTGACCGCGAGCCGGTCGGCGGCCACGAAGAGCCCGCCGAGAACCACCGTGAGAATCAGCAGTATTCGCAGTGCGCGCATCCGTTTCCACCCCAGAGAGAGATCCACCCGTTCCGCGCGAGCCTAACGTGAGGGGCGGGACGGTCAACCGAGCGTCCGGCTCAGCACATACACGGCGGGAGCCGCCGCGGCGAGCGGCAGCGCGACCCCGGCGGTCATGTGAACGAACCGGGACGGATAGTCGTAACTCGCCACCCTCAGCCCGATCAGCGCGCAGAGACCGGCGACGGCGCCGAGCAGCGCACCGGCCGTCCCGTCGCCCGCCCACTGGCCCGCGCCGAAGCCCGCCGCGGCGGCCGCGGCCAGCGCGGCGGCGGGCCGCAGCGGGGAGGGCAGCGGCAGCGCGCGGACGACCGCCGCGGCGGCCACCGCCGCCGCCCCGATGACGACGGCGTCACCGGAGTACGCGGCCGCGGCCAGATAACCGCCCGCGAGAACGGCGAGCGCGCTGGACGCCACCCCGGCGGTCAGCGCGTACAGCCGCTCGTCCGGCGCACTGTGGTTGCGGAGCTGGAGCACGAGGACCAAGAGGAACCAGACACCGAGCGTGCCGAGGGCCGCGGTCGCGGCGTCACCGCGGTCCGTGGCGAGCAGCGCCGCGTCGGCGGTCAGGCCGCCCGCGAACGCGAGGGCGATGCCCTGGCGGGCCGGCCACATGCCGTTCAGGCGGTACCAGCCCGCCGCCGTGACGGCCTGGAGCAGGACGACGGGGACGGCCAGGGCCGGCCGGGCGACGGACGCGGCCAGCGCGATGAGCGCGGCGAGCGCGGCGGTGATCAGAGCGGGCTGCAGACCGGGCGCGATGATCGGCGACCGGCCCTCGGCGCGGGCGCGCTGAGCGGGCGTGAGCGCCGGCTCGGGACGGCCGGCGGGCGGCTGCCCGGATGCGGCGCGGCGGGGAGCCGGCAGGGGAGCCGACGGGGCAGCGGGGCCGGGCCCTGCCGGGACCCGGGGGCGCGCCGGTGCCCGCTCCGGGGGCGTACGGGCCGGCGCTGTACGGGCCGGATGCGTACGGGCCGCCGTACCCGCCCGCGGCGGAGCCGCAGCCGCCCGCAGGGGCGCCGTACTCGTTCGCGGGAGGGCCGTGGTTACCCGCGGCGGTGCCGTACCCGTCGGCCGGAGGGCCGTAGCCGCCGGCGGCGGGTGGTTCCGTACGGGGCGGGCTGCTCGGGCGGCAGCGGGCCCGGCCCGCTCCAGCCCTGCCTTTCGGGGCCTGCCCTGCCCCTCTGCCCGGCCCGGGCCGGGCTCGCTGCCCGGGCCGAGGTGTGCTCCGTGGCCCTGGACGTGGCCGGGGGCCGCGCCTCCGGGTGGTACGGGGACGGCGGGGCGCCCTGCGCGCCGGGGTCGCCGTACGGTCCGGGCGCGGGGCGGTGGTCCGGGGAGGGGCGCGGACCGCGGGCTGTGTACGGGTCGTACGGGTCGTACGGCCTCTGGGGCTGGTCGGTCATGCTGTGGTGTTCACCCTCCTGCGAACGGGGGGAGCACCTCGACCGTGCCGCCCGTGGTCAGTGTGACCGTGTCGTGGCCGCGGAGGCCAACCGGGTTGCCGTCCACCAGGAACGAGCAGCTGAGCAGTACCCGTGCGAACTCCGGCCGTGTGCTGTGCCGTTGCCGTGCCGCCTCCAGGGCTTCCGCGAGGGTGGCCGCCTCGTACGGCTCCTCGGCGGTACCCGCGGCGGACTTGGCCGCCGCCCAGTAGCGGATCGTCCCTGCTGCGGCCATGACGGCTCCCTCTGTCCTGTCGCTGTCCCGCGGGCGGCGCCCGGCCCGGCGCCACCCGTCAAATCTAAGCGAGGGAGCCCCGGTACCGGCCCGGCGCACCCCTCGGGCGGACGCCCCGTCCTTCGCGCTCCGCCGCCCCTGCGCCCGGCTCACCGCTCGCCGCCGGGCTCACCGCCCGGCTCCCGCCCGGTCGGCGCCCGGTCGGCGGCCGTCGAGCCAGCCGGCGATGCGGTGCAGCAGGGGAGGCGCGACCGCGTTCTCCGCGTGGCCCATGCCGCGTTCGAGCCAGAGTTCCACCGCGTCCGGGGAGGGGGCCGCCGCCAGCAGGGAGTACGGGTGGTCCACCGGGAAGTACGCGTCGCGGTCCCCGTGCACGACGAGCAGCGGCACCGGCGCGATGAGCGGTACGGAACCGACGGGGGACAGCGGCACCGGGTCCCAGTCCCGGGTGTCGATCCGGGTGCGCAGCCCGTAGCGGCCGACGAGGCGGCCCGCCGGGCGGGTCACCACCCAGTGGACGCGGCGCATGGGCGCGGTGCCCCGGTAGTACCAGCGTGCGGGGGCGCTCACGGCGACGACCGCGTCCGTGCGCGCCTCCGTGCGCCGGTCGTGCTCCGTGGGCCGGTCGCGCTCCGTGCCCGCGGCTCCCGGCGGACCGGGGAGAGCGGGCGGAGTGGGCGGACCCGGGAGGCCCGGCACCGGTCCGTCCGCCGGCGCGTTCGGCCCGTACAGCGCGGCGTGCCGGATGACGACCGAGCCGCCCATCGAGAAGCCGACCGTCGCCACCCGGCGGTGGCCGAGCGAGCGGGCCCAGCGCACCGCGGCGGCGAGGTCCAGCACCTCGCGGTCCCCTACGGTGGTGCGTCCGCCGGAGCGGCCGTGCCCCCGGAAGGAGAAGGTGACCACGGCCGCGTGCTCGGCGAAGACCTCCGCCACCCGCCGGACGGCGGGGCGGTCGAGGGAGCCGGTGAAGCCGTGCGCGACGACGATCACCGGTCCGTCCGCGGGCCGCTGCCCGGGCACGCCCGCGGCCCCGTCCCCGTCCCCGGAAGCGGCTCCCCGCTCCTCCCCGCCCCTGCTCCCGGGCCCGCCCGTGCTTCCGGGCGGCCGGTGCGCGGACCGCCGGGCGGGCCGGTACGCGGCCTCGATCGGTATCCCGTCGCCGGTCAGCAGCGTGGCCCGGCGAAGCCCCTGAACAGGGCCCTGCCCGCCACGCGAGGTGATCGGGGAAACACCGATCCGTACGAACTGGGCCTCCGGTTCCGCCGTCATGTGGGCTATTCTGCTGGGCATGAAGGATCCGGGCAGCGACGCCCCCGGGTCCTTTCGTGCATTCGGGCACGTGCGGCACGGAGCTCCCCGATCCGTGCCCGGGAGGAGACGGGAGACGGGGCGTACGGAGCGTTGCCGCGGCGAGCGGCACGGTGCGATACGAGTATCCGGCAGTACGTAGCAGTACAGAGCAGTGCCGCTCACGTCCTCGCAGGGACCGAGGAGGAACCGACGTCATGGGCAAGCGCACATCGCGGAACCGGAAAGCCCGCTCGGCCGGGCACCATATCCAGGCCGTTCCGGCCACCGACACCCCGGCCGTTCCGGCCACCGAGGCCGATCGGGCCACGACGACAGCAATGACCACCCCGCTCGAAGGGGGCCGGCGATGAGTTCTCTCCTGCTGCTGACCAACGCGCTCCAGCCGTCCGCGGAGGTGCTCCCCGCCCTCGGCCTGCTGCTGCACCACGTCCGCGTGGCCCCCGCCGAGGGGCCCGCCCTGGTGGACACCCCCGGCGCCGACGTGATCCTCGTCGACGGGCGGCGCGATCTTCCCCAGGTCCGCTCCCTCTGCCAGCTTCTCCGCTCCACCGGCCCCGGCTGCCCGCTGATCCTCGTGGTCACGGAGGGCGGGCTCGCCGCCGTCACGGCCGAGTGGGGCGTCGACGACGTCCTGCTCGACACCGCCGGCCCCGCCGAGGTGGAGGCCCGGCTGCGGCTGGCCACCGGCCGCCAGCAGCTCACCGGCGACGACAGCCCGATGGAGATCCGCAACGGCGACCTCTCCGTCGACGAGGCGACGTACAGCGCCAAGCTCAAGGGCCGGGTGCTCGACCTCACCTTCAAGGAGTTCGAGCTGCTGAAGTACCTCGCCCAGCACCCGGGGCGGGTCTTCACCCGCGCCCAGCTCCTGCAGGAGGTCTGGGGTTACGACTACTTCGGCGGCACCCGCACCGTCGACGTGCACGTACGGCGGCTGCGCGCCAAGCTCGGCCCGGAGCACGAGTCGCTGATCGGCACCGTCCGGAACGTCGGCTACCGCTTCGTCGTCCCGGAGAAGGTCGAACGGGCCGCGGAGGAGGCCAAGGCGAAGGCGGAAGGCAGGAAGGGCGCGGGGCAGGGCACGGAGACCGGGGGGTCCGCCGGTGCGGGCGCCGCCGAGGCCGCGGGCCCGCGTTCCGCCGGGGCGGCCAAGGGTTGAGTTGGCCCGCGTAGACTGCCGCGCGTGGCCAAGGTGACGCGTGACGATGTGGCAAGACTGGCGGGGACCTCGACCGCGGTGGTCAGCTACGTCATCAACAACGGACCGAGGCCGGTCGCCCCGGCCACGCGCGAGCGGGTTCTCGCCGCCATCAAGGAGCTCGGCTACCGGCCGGACCGCGTCGCCCAGGCGATGGCCAGCCGCCGTACCGACCTCATAGGGCTCATCGTGCCCGACGCCCGGCAGCCGTTCTTCGCGGAGATGGCACACGCGGTGGAACAGGCGGCCGCCGAGCGCGGAAAGATGGTCCTGGTCGGCAACTCCGACTACCTGGACGAGCGCGAGGTGCACTACCTCCGCGCCTTCCTCGGGATGCGGGTCTCCGGGCTGATCCTCATCAGCCAGGGCCCCAGCGAGCACGCGGCCACCGAGATCGACGCCTGGGACGCCCGGGTGGTGCTGCTGCACCGCCGGCCGGACGCCATCGACGACGTGGCCGTGGTCACCGACGACGTGGGCGGCGCGCAGCTCGCCACCCGGCACCTGCTGGAGCACGGCCATCCGTACGTCGCCTGCCTCGGCGGGGTCGAGACGACGCCGGTGGTCGGCGACCCGGTCACCGACCACGTCGAGGGCTGGCGGCGGGCCATGGCCGAGGCCGGCCGCTCCACCGAGGGCCGGCTCTTCCAGGCCCCGTACAACCGCTACGACGCCTACAGGGTGGCCCTGGAGCTGCTGGCCGGCCCGGACCGGCCGCCCGCCATCATCTGCGCCGTCGACGACCAGGCGATCGGTGTGCTGCGGGCCGCCCGCGAGCTGCGGATCGACGTGCCGGGCGAACTGGCGGTCGCGGGCTTCGACGACGTGAAGGAAGCCGGGCTCACCGACCCGCCGCTGACGACGGTCGCCTCGGACCGCCCGGCGATGGCGCGGGCGGCGGTCGATCTGGTCCTGGACGACGGGCTCCGCGTCGCGGGCTCGCGGCGGGAGCGGCTGCGGCAGTTCCCGTCCCGGCTGGTCGTCCGGCGCTCCTGCGGCTGCGAGGGGTAGGACCGGCCGCCGCAGGGCCGGGGATCCCGCCCGGTGGCCCGGGTCCTTATGTCGGGCATACGCGCTTCTGCCGGGCTTCTCAGGACGTATTCATCGCATTCTCATCTTCGCGCCGCACCGTCGGAGGCATGGATGAGAACCGCACCCACCCGCAGCAGCCGCAGTCCACGCCCCCCGGGGCGCCCGTTCCGGAGCGGCCCGCGCACGCGCCCTTCGTCACCCCGGACGGTGCCACCGTATGGCCCTCCGGCGCCGCGTCCGCCAGTGGCAGCGGTCACGGAGACCCGGGGGCTCCGCCTCCGCCGCCCGCGTCGGCGGCCCCGCCCGCCGCGGCCGACCCGGCCGGACCGCCGGAGCCCGTGACCCGTGCCGGGCACCGCCGGCGCCGTGCCCGCGGGCCCGTCGGGCTCTTCGCCGCCGTCGCCGTCGTGGCCGGCGTGATCGGCGGCGGCACGGGATGGGTGGCCGGCGAGCTGACGGACGGCGGCGGGAACACCGCCACCACGGCCGTCGCCGGGACCAACGCCTCCAAGGCCCTGGACGGCACCGTCGCCTCGGTGGCCGAAGCCGTCCGGCCGAGCGTCGTCGAGATCCGCGCCACCTCACCCTCCGGGGAGTCCACCGGCTCCGGGGTCGTCACGACCTCCGACGGCGAGATCCTGACCAACAACCACGTGATCTCCGGCGCCTCCTCCGTCGAGGTGGTGTTCAGCGACGGGAAGACGGCGTCCGCCGAGGTCGTCGGCACCGAGCCGGACCTGGACATGGCGCTGCTGAAGGTGCGGGACGTCAGCGGGCTGCAGGCCGCCCGGCTGGGCGACTCCGACGGGGTGAAGGTCGGCGACCAGGTCGTCGCCATCGGCTCCCCGGAGGGACTCACCGGCACGGTCACCAGCGGCATCGTCTCGGCCCTGGACCGCGACGTCACCGTGCGGCGCGACGACGGCGGGCAGCAGCAGCCGTACGGCGGGGGCGAGCGGTGGCCGTTCGAGTTCGGCGGCGGCGAGTACAACGGCGAGGTCGGCTCCGACACCACGACGTACAAGGCGCTGCAGACGGACGCCTCGCTCAACCCGGGCAACTCCGGCGGGGCGCTGATCGACATGAACGGCCGGATCATCGGCATCAACTCGGCCATGTACGCGCCCAGCACGGCCGCCGGCAGCTCGGCGAGCGCGGGCAGTGTGGGCCTGGGCTTCGCCATCCCGATCAACGAGGTGCAGGAGATCATGGACGAGCTGAGGTCCGGATCCGGCGGCTGACGGCCGCCGCGGGAGCCGGCGCGGCCCGCCGGAGGGCGGCGGCCGTGCGAGTCTGAGACCCGTGCCGCGCACGCCGGCGCCGGCCGCCCCGGCGCCGGACACCCCCGTGCCGTCCATCCCCTGCCGTACACCCCGTGAGGTAGCGCGTCGATGAGCCCCGCCGAAGGCGACCACCGCATCCTGATCGTCGACGACGAGCCCGCCGTGCGCGACGCGCTCCGCCGCAGCCTCGCCTTCGAGGGGTACGGCACGGAGACCGCCGTCGACGGCCTCGACGCCCTCGCCAAGGCCGGGGAGTACGAGCCGGACCTGGTGCTGCTCGACGTGCTCATGCCGCGCATGGACGGCCTCACCGCCGCCCGCCGCCTCCGGGCCTCGGGCAGCACGGTGCCGATCCTCATGCTGACGGCCCGGGACACCGTGGGCGACCGCGTGACCGGTCTGGACGCGGGCGCCGACGACTACCTCGTCAAACCGTTCGAGCTGGACGAACTACTGGCCCGCGTACGGGCCCTGCTGCGGCGCAGCTCGTACGCGGCCGCGATGACCGGGGCGGGGGAGGAGCCGTCCGACGTCCTCACCTTCGGCGACCTCCGGATGGACCTCGGCACGCGCGAGGTGACCCGGGGCGGGCGGCGGGTCGAACTGACGCGCACGGAGTTCACCCTGCTGGAGATGTTCCTCGCGCACCCCCGGCAGGTCCTCACCCGGGAGCAGATCCTCAGGGCCGTCTGGGGGTTCGACTTCGAACCCGGGTCCAACTCCCTGGACGTGTACGTGATGTACCTGCGGCGCAAGACGGAGGCGGCCGGTGAGCCGCGGCTCGTCCACACCGTGCGGGGCGTCGGCTACGTCCTCCGCGGCGACAACGGAGCGTCATGAACACCCCGGACCGCCCCGACAGCACCTCCGGCCCTGACCGCCCAAGCGCCCCGGAGCCCGCCGCCCGGCCCGCCCCGGCGCCGCCGCTCCCGCCCGTGCCCGCTGCTCCGCCGCCCACCCCGCCGCCCGTCGCACCGCCCGCCCCGCCGCCCGGCCGGCGTCCGGGACGTACGGTCCGCCGCCTCCCCTGCGCACCCGGCTGACGCTGCTGACGGCGGTCGCGGTGGCCGTCGCCGTCGCCGTGTCCGCCTTCGCCTGCTGGTTCCTCACCCGGGACCAGCTCCGCTCCCAGCTCGACGCCTCCCTGCGCAACGTCAACGTCCCGCCGACCTACATCGCCCAGACCGTCCGCGACTGCGAGTCCACCGACCCCCCGACGAACGAACGCACGCTCCCCGGCATCGCCTACGGCCAGGTCGTCACGGACGACGGCCGCCGCTGCGTGGGCTTCAACTCCCGCCCCGTGCGGGTGGAGCCCGAGGACACCGAGGTCGCCGCCGGAACCCGGGACACGGTCCTGCGGGACGGCGTGACCGAGAGCGGTGAGCCCGTACGGGTGCTGACCGAGCGGCCCGGCCCGGGGGAGGGCGTCACCGGCTACGCGGTCTCCGTGTCCCGGCCGCTGAGCGAGATCGAGGAGCCGCTGGACACGCTGGCGCTGCTGCTCACCGCCGTGGCCGGGATCGGCGTGCTGGGCGCGGCCACGGCCGGTCTGTGGATCGCGCGCACCGGCCTCAAACCGGTGGACCGGCTCACCGGCGCGGTCGAACACGTGGCCAGGACGGAGGACTTGGCGGTCCGCATCCCGGTCGAGGGCGGGGACGAGATCGCCCGGCTGTCCCGCTCCTTCAACGCGATGACGGCGGCCCTCGCCTCCTCCCGCGACCGGCAGCAGCAGCTCGTCGCCGACGCCGGACACGAGCTGCGCACCCCGCTGACCTCCCTGCGGACCAATGTCGACCTGCTCGTCCGGAGCGAGGAGACCGGCCGGGCGATCCCCGCGGAGGACCGCCGCGCGCTGCTGGCCTCCGTCCGCGCCCAGATGACGGAGCTGGGGGCGCTCATCGGCGATCTCCAGGAGCTGGCCCGGCCGGACGCCGTGGCGGGCAGCGGGCCGCCGGAGGTGGTCGGGCTGCACGAGATCGCCGCGCGGGCGGTGGAACGGGCCCGGCTGCGCGGCTCCGGCATCGCGATCGTGACGGACCTGGCGCCCTGGTACGTACGGGCCGAGCCGGCCGCGCTGGAGCGCGCGGTGGTCAACCTGCTCGACAACGCGGTGAAGTTCAGCCCGCCGGGCGGCGAGGTGGAAGTGGCGCTGTCCGGCGGCGAGCTGACGGTGCGCGACCACGGCCCGGGGGTGCCGGCCGAGGAACTGCCGCACGTCTTCGAACGGTTCTGGCGCTCGCCCTCGGCGCGCGGGCTGCCCGGATCGGGGCTCGGGCTGTCCATCGTCGACCGCTCCGTCCGGCAGTCCGGCGGCGAGGTGGCGCTGCGTCCCGCGCCCGGCGGCGGCACGGTGGCGGCCGTACGGCTGCCGGGCGCCCCGCATCCGCCGCCGGGGACGGCGGAGTAGCCGGGCGCGTTCCCCGCCGGCCCCGCGGGGCGCGGGGGAACACGGAGGGCCGGGCGGGGAAGCTCCCCGCCCGGCCCTCCGGACCGGCCGCGCGCGGCCTGCGGCACCGCCGCGCACCGCCCCGTGCTACTGCACGACCGTGATCCGGTCCGCCTTCGGCGGCGCGAGGGGCGCCTCCGCCGAGGAGTGCGCTCCCAGGTACGCCGTGAAGGCGTCGAGGTCGGAGTTGCCGACGTACTTGTCGGTGGCCTCCTTGAAGACCGCGAAGCCGTCGCCGCCCCCGGCCAGGAACTCGTTCATCGCGACCCGGTAGGTGCGCTGCGGGTCGATCGGCTCGCCGTTCAGCCGCACCGAGTCCGTGACGATCCGGTCGGCGCCCGACTGCGTCAGGTCGAGGGTGTAGGTGAGGCCCTCCGAGATCTGGAGGATCTTGGGGGACGCCTCGTTGGAGCCGCTGACCTGCTGCCGCAGCGCGGTCAGGAGCTGCTCGCCGGTCAGGCCGACGGCCGTGAGCATGTTGGTGAACGGCTGCACCGTGAAGGCCTCGCCGTAGGTCACCACGCCGTCGCCCTCGCTCCCCGAGGCGGCGTACGCCAGGTCGGAGCGGATGCCGCCCGGGTTCATCAGGGCGAGTTCCGCGCCGCCCTTGTCCGCGGGCGCCATGGCCTCCAGCTGGGCGTCCGCGATCAGGTCGCCGAGCGGCAGTTCGGGTGTGCCGGCGCCGCGGCCGGGGATGTCGGTGGCGATGTGGCCGACGGGCCGGTTCGCGACCGGGGCGGCGATCGTGTTCCAGCGCTCGATGAGCGCGGTCATGTCGGCGGCCTTGGGCTGGTCGCGCCGGACGACGTGGTTGGCGGAGCTCACGCCGGTGCGCACGATGTCGCGGGTGCGCCGGTCGTAGGTCAGCGTCGTGTCGGTGTAGAGCTTGCCGAACGAGGCGGCCGAGGTGACCGTGCGCGGCGTGCCGGACGGGTCGGGGATCGTACAGGCGTACGCCTGGTGGGTGTGGCCGGTGACCAGTGCGTCCACCCGCGAGGTGATCTTCCCGGCGATCTCCGCGATGGGCCCGGAGATGCCGTCGCCAGGACCGGGGCTGTCGCAGTCGTAGTTGTACGCCGGGCTCGCCGGGGAGCCGCCCTCGTGGATCAGCGCGACGACCGACTTGACGCCCTTGCGCTCCAGCACCCGGGCGTACTTGTTGACGGTCTCGGCCTCGTCGTGGAACTTCAGGCCCTTGACGCCCTCCGCCGACACGATGTCCGGGGTGCCCTCCAGGGTCACGCCGATGAAGCCGATGCGGACGTCCCCGCGCTTCCAGATCGTGTACGGCTTGAGCACCGGCTTGCCGGTCTTCTCGTCCGTCACGTTCGCCGCGAGGTACGGGAAGTCGGCGCCCTCGAACACCTTGCCGTCCTCGAAGCAGCCCTCCTGCGGGTGGCAGCCGCCGTTCTGGAGCCGGGCCAGCTCGGCGCGGCCCTCGTCGAACTCGTGGTTGCCGACACCGGCGACGTCCAGGCCGACCTTGTTCATCGCCTCGATGGTCGGCTCGTCGTGGAACAGGCCGGACAGCAGCGGGCTGGCGCCCACCATGTCGCCGGCGGCGGCGGTCACGCTGTAGCGGTTGCCCTTGCGGGCCTCGCGCAGCGAGGTCGCCAGGTACTCGACACCGCCCGCGTCGATCTTCTCCGTCGTGCCGTCCTCGTGCACGTGCGTGACCTGCCCGGAGGAGCCGGCCGGCGGCTGCAGGTTGCCGTGGAAGTCGTTGAACGAGAGCAGCTGGACGTCGACGGTCCGGCTGTGGCCGGGCCGGCCGCGGTCACCACTGTGGGCGCCGGCCGGCACGGCGGCGGACAGCACCCCGGCCGTGGCGGCCAGGACGGCCGTCCCTGCGGTCAACCGGCGCACACGGCGGCGCCGTTGGGATGAGGCTGGCATGAGTTCCCCTTCACAGGCTGTGGAAGACCGAAGCGGTGCGTCGCAGCCTACGGTCAACGCGCGTAGCGTGTCAGGGCCGGTCGGGTAACGAGCGGGTTGCGGCCGGGTGCTGCGGTGGTGTGGCGCCGGTGGGGGGCGGCCGTGGTGGCGGTGCGTCGGGCCCGGGGCGCGGCCGCCGCGGTGTGCGGCCCTGCGGCGGGCCGGAGCGCCGCGTCGTAGGCTCGGCGCCATGAGCGACGTGATGAACGGTGTGGGCGCGGGCCGCACGATCGACATGGTCGACGAGGTGCCGCCCGGACTGCTCACCGAGGTACGGGAACTGATCGACGGGGCGGCGCTGGAGGACGGCCGCCAGGCGGTGTCCGAACAGGGGCGGCTCAATCTGCGCGGGGGCCCGCGCGAGGGCGTCCGGCACTTCCTGCTCCGCGAGACGGACGGCGGCACGCTCGCGGGCTACGCCCAACTGGACGGCACCGACCCCGTGGAGGCGCCCGCCGCCGAAATGGTGATCCACCCGGCCCACCGGCTGCAGGGCCACGGCCGGGCGCTGGGCCGGGCGCTGCTGACGGCCACCGGGCAGCGCCTCCGCGTCTGGGCGCACGGCGGCCATCCCGCCGCCCGCCATCTCGCGAAGGCGCTGGGCCTGACCCTCTTCCGCGAACTCCGGCAGATGCGGCGCCCGTTGACCGGCGACGCACTCCCCGAGCCCCGGCTGCCGGAAGGCGTGACCGTCCGCACCTTCCGGCCGGGCGAGGACGACGCGGCCTGGCTGGCCGTCAACGCGGCCGCCTTCGCCCACCACCCCGAGCAGGGCTCGCTCACCCAGCGGGACCTCGACGACCGCAAGAGCGAGGACTGGTTCGACCCGGAGGGCTTCTTCCTCGCCGAGCGCGACGGCCGCCTCGTCGGCTTCCACTGGACGAAGATCCACCGCGCGGAGGAACTCGGCGAGGTGTACGTCGTGGGCGTCGCCCCGGACGCGCAGGGCGGCGGCCTCGGCAAGGCCCTCACCCTGACCGGCCTGCGGTACCTGGCGGCCCGCGGGCTGCCGGCCGTCCTCCTCTACGTCGACGCCGACAACACGGCGGCCGTCGGCGTCTACGAGGGCCTTGGGTTCACCGTCCACGAGACGGACCTGATGTACCGGACGGAGACCTGACGGGCCCCGCCCGCGCCGGGGCCGGAAGCCCGCGGGAGAGCGGCGCGGGGACGGTACGGGATGCCGGTGCGGGACCGGGGCGCTGATCCGGTCCGGAGATCCCGTCCGGAGATCCGTCACGGAGCCCCGCACGGCCGTGGCCCGCCGGCAGGCAGGGCCGCGGCCACCTCCGTGAGGTCCCGCGCTTGCCTGTCCGCCATGTGGCCGTTACCGGTGATTCAAACTCGCTTGCGAGCATCGCCGAATGCAGCCCGCTGTTCCGACGGCCCCCCACCGGCGGCCCTCCCGCGCCGCCCGACCGCCTTCCGGCGAGCCGGTCCCCACCGCGTCGCGGAACAATGGGGACATGAACGACTCCAGCGCCCAGGAATCGGCCCGGACCGCCCCGGCCACCACCGCCCCGGCCGCCACCGACGACCCAGGGCCCGCCGCCGAATCCCAGGCGCGCCCGCAGCCGTCCGTGGGCTCCATCGCCGCGCACCGCCCCACCGCCGTCGTCCCCGCCGCGGCCTCCGACCTCGACCCGGACCTCGACGGCGACCCGGACACCTGGGAGGAGGACGAGGCGGCCGCCGAACTCCCGCAGGGCCGCTTCCTGGACCGCGAGCGCAGCTGGCTCGCCTTCAACGAGCGGGTGCTGGAGCTCGCCGAGGACCCGGCCACCCCGCTGCTCGAACGGGCGAACTTCCTCGCGATCTTCGCCAGCAACCTGGACGAGTTCTTCATGGTGCGGGTCGCCGGCCTCAAGCGCCGTATCGCCACCGGCGTCGCCACCCGCTCCGCCTCCGGCCTCCAGCCCCGCGAGGTGCTGGACCTCATCTGGACCCGCTCCCGCGAGCTCATGGCCCGGCACGCCGCCTGCTTCCAGCAGGACGTGCTGCCCGCCCTCGCCGACGAGGGCATCCACCTCATCCGCTGGCGCGAGCTGACCGAGGCGGAGCAGGCCCGGCTGCTCACCCTCTTCCGGCAGCAGATCTTCCCGGTGCTGACCCCGCTCGCGGTCGACCCGGCGCACCCCTTCCCGTACATCTCCGGCCTCTCCCTCAACCTGGCCGTCGTCGTGCGGAACCCGGTCAGCGGCCACGAGCACTTCGCGCGGGTCAAGGTGCCGCCGCTGCTCTCCCGCTTCCAGGAGGTCTCGCCGCAGCGGTACGTGCCGCTGGAGGACGTGATCGCGGCCCATCTGGAGGAGCTCTTCCCGGGCATGGAGGTGCTCTCCCACCACATGTTCCGGGTGACCCGCAACGAGGACCTGGAGGTGGAGGAGGACGACGCCGAGAACCTCCTGAAGGCGCTGGAGAAGGAGCTCATGCGCCGCCGCTTCGGCCCGCCGGTGCGGCTGGAGGTCGAGGAGTCGATGGCTCCCGACGTGCTCGACCGGCTGATCCGCGAGCTGAAGATCACCGAGGCGGAGGTGCACCCGCTGCCCGGCCCGCTGGACCTCACGGGGCTCTTCGGGATAGCCGCCCTGGACAAGCCGGAGCTGAAGTACCCCAAGTTCGTGGCGGGCACCCACCGGGACCTCGCCGAGGTCGAGTCGGCGTCCGCGCCCGACATCTTCGGGGCGCTGCGCGAGCGGGACGTCCTGCTGCACCACCCGTACGACTCCTTCTCCACCTCCGTGCAGGCCTTCCTCGAACAGGCGGCCGAGGACCCGGACGTCCTCGCGATCAAGCAGACGCTCTACCGGACCTCGGGCGACTCGCCGATCGTCAACGCCCTCGCGGACGCCGCCGAGGCCGGCAAGCAGGTGCTCGTCCTCGTCGAGATCAAGGCACGCTTCGACGAGCAGGCCAACATCAAGTGGGCGCGGAAGCTGGAGGAGGCCGGCTGCCACGTCGTCTACGGCCTCGTCGGGCTGAAGACGCACTGCAAGCTCTCCCTGGTGGTCCGCCAGGAGGGCGACACCCTGCGCCGCTACTCGCACGTCGGCACCGGCAACTACCACCCCAAGACCGCCCGGCTCTACGAGGACCTCGGGCTGCTCACCGCCGACCCGGACGTCGGCGCCGACCTCTCGGACCTCTTCAACCGGCTCTCCGGCTACTCCCGCCGCGCGAGCTACCGCCGGCTGCTCGTCGCGCCCACCTCGCTCCGCGACGGCCTGGTGCAGCGCGTCAACCGGGAGATCGCGCACCACCGGGCGGGACGGCCCGCCTCCGTCCGGTTCAAGGTCAACTCGATCGTCGACGAGGTCCTCATCGACTCCCTCTACCGGGCCGCCCGGGCGGGCGTGCCGGTCGACGTCTGGGTGCGTGGCATCTGCGCGGTGCGGCCGGGCGTCGCCGGCCTGTCCGAGAACATCCGGGTGCGCAGCGTCCTCGGCCGCTTCCTCGAACACTCCCGGGTCTTCGTCTTCGGCAACGGCGGCGACCCCGAGGTCTGGATCGGCAGCGCCGACATGATGCACCGCAACCTGGACCGGCGGATCGAGGCCCTGGTGCGCGTGACCGACCCGGGGCACCGCGAGTCGCTCAGCCGGCTGCTGGAGACCGGCATGTCCGACGACACCGCCTCCTGGCACCTCGGCCCGGACGGCAACTGGACCCGGCACGCGGTGGACACGGAGGGACAGCCGCTGCGGAACGTACAGGAGATGCTCATCGACGCCCGGAGGCGCCGGCGTGGCCCAGCGACATGACCCCACGGGTGGCACCACCCGCGCCCACGGCCCGGCCGGGCCGCCCTCCGCGGCCGGCCTCCCCGCGCCGGGAGGACCCGCCGTGATCACGACGGGCCGCGGGCCGGCGGGTGGCGGGCTCCCCGGCCACGGACTCACCGGCCACGGACTCACCGACCGCACGGCCGGCGAGGTGCTGGCGGCGTATCTGCACGCGCAGGCCGCGGAGTTCCTGCGCAGCCTGCGGCTGCACCGGGAGAGCGGCTCCGACGCGGAGGAGGCCGTCGAGGCCCTGCTCCAGATGCGCCGCTCCGCACGGCGCATCGGCGGGGCACTGCACACCTACCGGGCCCTCACCGACACCGGATGGGCCGACCCGCTCTCCGCCGAACTGACCTGGCTGTCGACGACGCTGGCCCGCGAACACGGCTACGCCGAGCGGCTGGAGCGGCTGCGCGGCGCCCTGCAGCGGCTGTCCGGCGGCGCGGGGACGGGGCGGGGACGGCGCCGTACCGGCCGGGGCCCGGTCCCGGTCCCGGGGCCGGATCCGGGCGCGGGTGCCGGAGCGGCGGGCGGCCCGGCCCGGGCGGGCGGTCGTACGGGCGCCGCGGGGGCGGACGCCACCGGTGCGGAGGACGCGGGCGCCGAGGCTGCGGGCGCCGAGACCGCCGGGCCGCGCGGGACCGGCCGGATCTCCGTCGCGGCCTATGGCGACGGCGCGGGGACCGGGAGCGCGTACGGAAGCGGGCCCGTCGACGGCAGCGGACCGGGCACCGGGGCGGAAGCGGCGCCGCCGGGCACCGGAACGACCGGCCGGAACGACCCGGCCGCGCCCCTCGTCGGACCGCAGCGCGGAAGCGGCAACGGTGGTGGCACCGGTGGCGGCACCGCATCCGCCGGCACCTCCGCCAGGGGCACGCTCACCATGGGCGCCGCCCGCGCCGGGGCGCTGCTGGAACGGCAGTTGACGCTCGCCCGGACCCGCGCGCACTCCGCCGCGCTCCAGGCCCTCGGCTCCTCCCGCTTCCACGCGGTCGCCGACGCCATAGCGCTGCTGGCCTCCGAGGTACCGCTCGCCCCGGACACCGCCGGGCGGCCGGCCCACGAGGTGCTGCCGCCCCTGGCGGAGGCGGCGTACCGGCGGCTCGGCGAGGCCGTCGAGTCACTGCCGCTGAGCCGCGCTTCCCACCCGTACAACGCGGAGGCGCTCACCCACGCGCTGGCCGCCACCGGCTCGGCCGACGCACCGCCCGCCGCCGAACGGCAGGACGCCCGGTGGCACCAGGTACGGCTGCTGGTGCGGCTCTGCCGGTACGCGCAGGAAGTGCTCGACCGGGCAGGGGCGTACGAGGTGCCGCCGCACTCCGGCGAGCACCCCGTGGCGGCCACCCTGCTGAGCGCGGGTCAGGCGCTGGAGCAGCACCGGGACGCCGCCGAGGCCGCTGCCGCTGCCGCCGCCGCGGCCCGCACCCCGCGGATCGCCCCGGCCACCGCCTACGCGCTCGGGGTGCTCCACGCGGACCAGCGGCACGAGGTGGAAGCGGCTCGTCTAGTCTTCGGCCGTATCTGGCAGCGACTGGCGACGGGCGCGTTATGAACGGCAACGAGAACCATGGCGGCACGCCCCGGCGGGCGGACGGGCAGCCGGGCGAACACCCGCGCGGGCAGGAGCACACCCGGGCAGCCGAACCCGCACACGAACCCGAGCCGGAGCACGGCCCCGCCACCGAGCCGCAGTCCAAACGACCCGGTGGCACCATCCGAGCCGCGGGCTGCGTGCTGTGGCGGCGCGCCCCGGAGGGCGGCATCGAGATCGCCCTGGTCCACCGCCCCAAGTACGACGACTGGTCGCACGCCAAGGGCAAGCTGGACCCGGGCGAATCGGCCCTGACCGCCGCGCTGCGCGAGGTCGCCGAGGAGACGGGCATGCGCTGCGAGCCCGGCCCCGCGCTGCCCACCGTGCGCTACACGGTCAGCGGCCGCCCCAAGGAGGTCCGCTACTGGGCGGCGGAGGTGGGACCGGGCGAACGTTTCGTCCCGAACCCGGAGGTGGACCGCCTCCTCTGGCTCCCACCCGGCCCGGCCCGGAGCCGCCTCACCCACGAACACGACCGCGCCCTGGTCGACGCCCTGCTGACCACGCTCGACCTGGTCTGAGGGCGGCGGCCGCTCGGCTCCGTCCCGGCTCCGACCGGCCCGCCGCCGTGTGCGAGGCGGAGCGGCTCAAGCGGTCTTCAGGTGCCGGTACAGCCGCTGCAGCGCCTCGCCGGCGGCCGCGGGATCGCCGCCGTCCCCGAGCGCGTAGTGCAGCGCCGGGCGGACCGGGGCCCGAGCCGGGCGGGCGGCACCGGGGCGGGTGCGCGGAGGGCGCGGTCGAGCCCCAGTTCGTGAACGGCGTCCGCGCCGAGCGTGAACGACACCGGCACGGGTGCCGGCTCGAAGTGCGACGGGGTGGTCAGATCGGCGCGGGCCGCACGGAGCTGGACGAGCATCGTGGCGAGGTGGTGCCGGGCGGCGAGGGCCTTCGCCAACTCGCCCAGGGCTTCCACGGGCGGGGCCTCTCCGGCGGCGTAGCCCAGGGCGAGCGTGATGTGCTCCTCGACGCCGAGGGGAGAGCGGCTGACGCGCACGGTGGCCAGGGCCGGGCGGTCCGGATGGCCCACCGTTGTGATCCAGCTGGGCAGCCCGTCCCGGGCCCGCCCGCGTGCCAGTTCCGTCAACTGCCGCCGCGACCACGGCAGATTGACCGGCTCGGCGGTGGACCATCCGGCGGGCGGCGCCTCGGTCAGCACCTGCCAGGCCGTCTCCAGCGCGCCGCCGAGGAGCAGTTCCCCGGTGGCGGGGTGGACGGTCCGGAGGGACAGCAGCAACTGCCGTTCACCGCCGCTGGCTCCCGCACCGTCACCCTTGTCAACGGAGGCGTCCGCCGAGGCCGAACCGGCCCGGACGGGGGCCGCGAAGGCGCCAGCGATACGGGGGCGGTCATCCGGACCTGACGTCACCGGACGGAAGTGGCCGCCCTGATCCTCTCCGCCGTCCCGCCAGCTCAGCACGGTCCCGGAGAGCCCGTCGTAGTAGCCGCACTCCTCGTCCCGCACGACCCAGCGCGCGGGCATACGGGCCAGCAGGGTGCGGGCGGCCAGGGTCAGCCGGGTGCCGGGCGGGGTGAGGATCTGCACCTCGCGCTCGGCCCGCGCGGCCGTGCCCAGGACATCGGTGAGCCAAGTGGTCGCGGCCACGACGGGCCGGTCCTGGATGACGACGGCGGCCCGCGCGGTGAGCACGTCGATCCCCGAGGCGTCGCTGGACCCGCCCGCTGCGCCCTCGTCCGCCGAACCCCCGGCAACGGAGGATGCGGTCGGGGCGGAGGGCTGGACGGGCACGGCCACGACCCCGGTGTGCGCGGCCTCCCGTGGCCAGGTCGTACCACCGAGCACGGCGGTCAGCCGCCCGGCCACGGACCCGGCCAGCCGCCCGGCCTCCCCGGACGTGCTGACCGCCCGCACCTCCGTCCACCACACGGAACCGTCGGCGGACGCGTCGACTCCGAGCAACCTCCCGGTCTCACCCGGCACTTGCACGTAGCGAGGCGCCTCCAGCGACACCAGCACCTGACCGTCGTCCGAGCACAACTGCACGACGGATCCACCCGCCGCCCGGTCCACGCGCAGATCGGGCCCACCGGCGTACAGCCCGGCGAGCAGCGTCTTGACGTCCGGCATCCGGGGGGTGAGGGCAATGACGTCCTGAGTCATCGGGTGCTTCCTGGGGGAGGGGACAGGAGGGCGGACCGCCGGAGGCTACCTGACCAGGCCCTTGCTGCCCGGAGCGATCCTCCGGAACCGTCCTCAATGGGCTCAGCGGCGATCACAGACTGTCCGAGACGTCGGGTCCGGAACCGTCGTCATAAGGATCCGGCGTATCGATGCCAAGTTCCGCTGCGGCTCCGAAGATGGTCGGCTCTCCCAATTCCGGTTCGACGCCGAGAACGGAGTTGAGTTCCCGCAGTGCCTGCGCAAGTCGGGGGGCGTTCCGGTTGTACACCTCGGGGTGTGGACGCCCGAAGAAGTCGTACCACTTCCAGATGTCATGGTATACGGCAAGTGTGGCCGACAGTCCGATGGGCTGCGGGGATACGGACAGTTCAATCAGCCTGGGTTCCCTGTGGGTATTTCCTGCTGCATCGACCCATGTGCCGGACCCCACGACATGTACGTCGTCGAGCTGTGCGTCGGGGAACGCGACGGGCCGACTGCCGCGTACTCTCGCGAGAGTCTCCGGGGCGTCCAGCGCACTCGAGACGGACAGTGTGCTCCCTACTCCTGTGTAACCAGAGTCGAGAACATACCAGTCATATTCAAGCCTGAAAGGGAAGAGTAGGCCCAGCTTTTTGAGTACTCCTGCCATGGTCTGTGCCGTCTTCAGTGCTGATTCCAGCCCGGGCGGGGCGGTTTCTTCGAGGTCCCAGAACCATGAACCGCATTCCTTCGGCGCGCGCATCAGGGTTGACATGCTTTTCCTTACGGGAAGATTGAGCCGTTTGGGGGGATTGTGATGGCTCCGTCTTCGAAGCGAAGCAGGAAGGTGCTCTCGGATCGACGGGCAGCGTACTCGGCATCCGCGAATGCTTTGGGGCTGAGTGTCGACATGGGCTGATGTACATCAAGTATTGCGACGCGGTGACTTGTGTCGCCACCCTTGAGTTGGTCCGCTGCTTTCTTGGCTGCGTTCTTGATTCCCTTGATGGTGTTCACGTCTTTGAGTTGATATCCGTAGCCGACTGTTCCATCGGGGTTGCGTGTGTAGACGTCGAGGTCGAATGCGTCGGTGTCGAGTTCGAAACCCAAGCGGGTAAGGCCACGATTCTGGAGTTCGGTGGCATGACTCAGT
Source organism: Streptomyces sp. MNU89 (assembly GCF_020982505.1). NCBI lineage: Bacteria > Bacillati > Actinomycetota > Actinomycetes > Kitasatosporales > Streptomycetaceae > Streptomyces > Streptomyces sp. MNU89. The sequence goes on from NZ_JAJKLL010000001.1 coordinate 4,119,905, forward strand.
GCCATGTAGGCGGCCGGCGCCATGCTGTTGTCCGGGTTTCTCCTCGATGCTCCCTGCTTGCACATGTCGAGGATTTTGCCGTACTTGTCCAGTTCTCGGAGGTGCCCTCTGCCGATGAGCTCGGCAACAGCTGCCCCATAAGGATCCTTCCGCAGGGTGTGGAGGACTTTCTGCTGGTCCGCGGCGGGAACCTTCGCGCGGCCGAGTTCGGCGAGAAGACCCGCTTCCTGGTCCGGCCTCAGCGGACCCGAAAATTCCTGGGCGAAGTGGTTGTCCACCCTGCTGTAACGGCTGGGGTCGATGTCTTGCGGGACATCGGGGCGGTCGGCGTCTCCTGGTGGTGTCGTTCCGTCCGAGGTGCCCTCGCCCGGGCCGGTCCTGTCTGTCGGAGTGCTGCCATCCGACGGGGTCGCCCCGCTTTCCGGAGCCGGTCCGCTGACGTCGCCCGGGGTGTCCCCGTGCGGGGCTTCCGGCGAGCCGCCTCCGGACGGTGACCTGCCGTAGCCGGGGTCACCGCCTCCGCTGCCCGGGCCGTTCCCGGGCCCACGGCCGCCCGTGCCGCTGTCCGGGCCATAGCCACCCGGGCCCGAGTGACCGGCGCCGCCTCCGCCCCCGCCCGATACGTTGCCCCGACCGTCACTCGGGCCCTCCGGACCGCTCCGGCCGCCCCCGGCCCGCCCGGCTCGTGGCCCGCCCGTGGTGGGGGCACGCCGTCGCCCGCGCGGGCCGTGCTCTCGCCCGGGCGGGCGCCCGCGCCGACCAGCTCCCGCTCGCCCGGCCGGCCCGGTCCGTCCGCTCCGTCCGGCCGGTCCGGCCGGACGGGAGGCCCATCCGGTACCCGGTCGGCCGCGGCGGCCTCCCGCGGGGCCGGATCCGTGTTGGGCGTGCCGTCCCGGTCGAGGGGGATGAAGTTGCCGTCCTGGTCGACCCGGTAGCGGTTGTCGAGGCCGTCGAGGGCGCCGTCCGGGAAGTCCGTCTTCGGAAGGTTGAGGTTGTTGCTGACGTTGGCCAGAACCTGCGACACCCTCGGCAGGTCCGAGAGCGCCTTGGCCGCCCGGAGCCCGCCCGACAGCGGATCGAGGGCGTCGCCGACCCTCGCCATCGTGCCGGCCGCCTTCGCGAACGTGCCGCCCTTGCCCAGCTTCGCCGCCGCGCCGAGCGGTCCCGCGCCCAGCGTGATGATGTTGAAGAAGACCGTGGCGTGGGCCCGGGCCGGGTCTTCCTCCCACATGTCGTACGCGATGAACGCCTTGCCGAACTCCTTCGCGTACCCCTTGCTCTCCTGCTGCCAGTCGGAGAGGTGCTCCTCCTGCCCCGCCCAGTCCATGCCGTACGCGTACGCGCCGACGAAGGTGCGCCGCAGGCCGTCCCAGGCCTGCCCGGCGGCCTCCGCGCCGTCGTAGCCGAGCAGCGTGCCGATGCCGACACCGCCCCAGATGCTGTCGACGACGATGCCGTCCCACACCCAGCTCTTGGCGCCGTGGCCCCACCACTCCAGGCTCCAGCGCTCGTAGGTGCGCCCTTCCGGGCTGCCCCAGGGGAGGTCCTCCACGCCCTTCAGCATCTCGGCGCTCTGGCCGTACATGCCGGGCTTGTGGCTGCCGTCGTCCTCGACCCACTTCGGGCGGCACATCGCCGGGCTGATCGCGTTGATCGTGTTGGCGGCTTTGCGCTCGGCGTCCTGGAAGCCCTCGCGGGCCGCCGCCACTCCGTCCATCAGCGCCTGGTGGGCGTCGACCTTCTCCTGGTCGTCGGTCCAGTCGTCGTCGCCCTCGACGCTGTCGACGAAGGCGAACGCCTTCTGCTTGAGCCGCTTGAGCCGGTCGGCGTGCGGCTTCGCCTCGGAGACGAACGTCTCCAGGGCCTTGGCGAGCGCCTCGATGTCGTCGGCGAACTCGTCGGCGGTGGTCTTGACCGGCAGCGTGGAGGAGAGCAACTGCCCCGCCTCGGGCGCCTGGTAGTGGGCGGACACGCCCTGGAAGCGGGAGTGGACGTCGCCGCCCGCCCCGCGGATGCCGCCGGCCTTCTTGCGCAGTGCGGCGATGTCCTTCTCCAACTGCGCCCAGTCGCCGGTGTACTGCGGGATCATCCCCGGTTCGATCACGGCGGCTACTCCTGGCCGTTCTTCGCCGTGACGGCGCGGAGTTCGGCCGGGGTGGGCGCCTTGGCCGCCTCGCGCTGTGCGCGGGCGGCCATCTCCAGGTCGCCCTCCAGGTACTCGGTGACGGCCTTGACCGTGCCGTCCATCGTCTTCCCGGTCCGGGCCGCCATGAAGACGATCTGCGACTGGGTGTCGTTGACGAAGTTCACCACCGCGGCACCCACCGGTCCGGCGGGCGCGTCACCGCAGTACGGGCCGCTGATCGTGCCCGCCGACGCCGCCGCGCTCTGCACGCTCTTGCCGTAGGCCGAGATGTCCTCGCTCAGTTCGCCGGCCGCCGTGCGCACCTGCGACAGCACCGACTCCACCCCGCTGGGCGTGATGTCCCAGCCCGTCATGCCAACCAACCCCCGTCAGTCGTCCCTGTCCCTCTGCCGCCACCTGCCGTGTTCCCGCCACGCGGCCCGGTCGTGTCAACGGTGCCCGCTGCCGGGGGAGTTCACGGTCCGCACCCGCGCCCCTCCCCGCTGAGCCCGTACCGGCGTCCCGACGGCTCTGCCCCCATGGCCGTCATCCTCCCCCGTGCCTCCGGCAACCGGTGCCCCGGCGGCCGTACACCCGAGGCCGTACTCCCGTACTCCGTACCCCGGATCCCCGTGCCCCGGATGCCTGTACCCCGCACCTCCGCCCACCGGGCCCACCATCCGTACCAACCCTCCCCGGCGCCCGCAACGGACATCCGGCCCGAGCGAACGGATCGAGCCGGAAGCGGCGCGGCACCCGGGCAACCAGGGAGCGCAGTGGCTCTCCGCGCTCAGCCGGTCACCGTCCCGGGAGTACCACGCGCCCCGCGCCGCCCGCGGTTCCCTCGGCGGCGGTTCCCTCAGCGGGGCGCCAGGGCCTCCCAGCGCACCGTGACCTCGCCCTGCCGCCAGCGTCGCGGCCCGTCCGTGACCGGCCAGTCCGTGCTCAGCGAGCGGACGGCGTGGATCCAGCGCTGCCGCGCGCCCAGCGAGGCGTACGGGGCGGCGGCGGCCCAGGCGCGGTCGAAGTCGCGGAGGAAGGCGTGCACCGGTTCCCCCGGCACATTGCGGTGGATCAGGGCCTTCGGCAGCCGCTCCGCCAGATCGGACGGGGCGGAGAGCGAGCCGAGCCGGGTGGCGAAGGTCACGGTGCGCGGCCCTTCCGGTCCGAGCGCGACCCAGACGTGGCGCCGGCCGATCTCATCGCACGTGCCTTCGACCAGCAGCCCGTCCGGCACCGCCAGCCGCTCGCACAGCCGTTCCCAGACGGCCCGCACCTCGTCCTCCTCGTACTGGCGCAGCACATTCGCCGCCCGGATCAGCAGCGGGCGCGCCCCGCCGGGCAGCGGCACCTCGAAGCCGCCGTGCCGGAAGCTCAGCCCGTCCCGCTCGTACGGGCGTGCGGCCTCGACCCGGGCCGGGTCGATCTCGACGCCCACCACACGGCTGTCGGAGCGGACCCGCCGCAGGCGTGCCAGCAGTTCGACGGCGGTCCACGGGGCGGCCCCGTGGCCGAGGTCCACGGCGACGGGGGGTTCGGCGGCCCGCAGCAGCGCGGGGGCGTGGACGGCGGTGATCCAGCGGTCCATGCGCCGCAGCCGGTTGGGGTTGGTGGTCCCGCGGGTCGCCGTCCCGACGGGCCGGGAGCTAGGGGGGACGCGGCCTGCCATGCCCCGAGCCTATGTGGCCCCGGAGGCCCCGGATGCCCCGGAACGCCCCGGAACGCCCCGGCCGGGGCGGCACACCGTTCCCCGACCCCTTCCGCCGCCCGCGCGGAATGAAGCGTTTCCCCCACCGGTTGCACCTCGGAGGAGGGGCGGCCCAGGCCCCGGTCAAGGAGGTCTCGCGCGGTGAGCCATCACGTGCCCTGGCTGGGATCGGCCCTGCCCGAGCAGCGGAGCGCCCAGCACCCGAGGAACGACCGGCGCGGCCGCCCGCACCTGCGCTTCGGCGGCCTCGGCGGCACCCGGCGGCCGCGCCGGGTCGCCATGCTCAGCGTGCACACCTCCCCGCTGCACCAGCCCGGCACCGGCGACGCGGGCGGCATGAACGTCTACATCGTCGAGCTGGCCAAGCAGCTGGCCGCCATCGACATCGAGGTGGAGATCTTCACCCGCGCCACCACCGCCTCCCTCCCGCCCGCCGTCGAACTGGCGCCCGGCGTGCTCGTACGGCATGTGGACGCGGGCCCGTACGAGGGCCTGGCGAAGGAGGAGCTGCCCGCACAGCTGTGCGCATTCACCCACGGCGTGATGCAGGCGTGGGCCGAGCAGCGGCACGGCCACTACGACCTCGTGCACTCGCACTACTGGCTCTCCGGCCATGTCGGCTGGCTGGCCGCCGAGCGCTGGGGCGTACCGCTCGTGCACGCCATGCACACCATGGCGAAGGTCAAGAACGCCTCCCTGGCGGCCGGTGACACCCCCGAGCCCGCCGCCCGGGTCATCGGTGAGACGCAGATCGTGCACGCCGCCGACCGCCTCGTCGCCAACACCGCGGGTGAGGCCGGTGAGCTCGTCGAGCACTACGACGCCGACCCCGGCGAGGTCGAGATCGTCCACCCCGGTGTCGATCTCCGCCGCTTCCGCCCCGCCGACGGGCGCGCCGCCGCCCGCGCCCGCCTCGGCCTCCCGCAGGACGCGCTGATCCCTCTCTTCGCCGGCCGCATACAGCCGCTGAAGGCCCCCGACATCCTGCTGCGCGCCGTGGCCGTGCTGCTGGACGAGCGGCCGGAGCTGCGCGAGCGGATCACGGTTCCGGTGGTCGGCGGCCCCAGCGGCAGCGGTCTCGCCAAGCCGGAAGGGCTGCAGAAACTGGCGGCCAGGCTGGGCATCTGCGATGTCGTACGGTTCCACCCGCCGGTGGACCAGGACCGGCTGGCCGACTGGTACCGGGCGGCCTCCGTCCTGGTCATGCCCTCGTACAGCGAGTCGTTCGGGCTGGTCGCGGTGGAGGCGCAGGCGTGCGGCACGCCGGTCGTCGCGGCCTCGGTCGGCGGCCTGCCGGTGGCGGTGCGCGACGGGGAGAGCGGCTTCCTCGTCGGGGGACACGACCCGGCCGACTACGCCCGGGTGCTCCGCCGCTTCCTGGACGGGCCGGAGCTCACCGACCGGATGGGCGCCGCGGCGGCCCGCCACGCACAGTCGTTCGGCTGGGACGCCACCGCCGCGGCCACGGCCGATGTCTACGCGGCAGCCATGCACCGGATGCACCAGAGGCGTCGCCTACGATCACTGCATGGCCGACCTTGACCCGCATGCGATCGAGACCGTCGAACGAACACTGGACGAGGCGGGCCTCGCATGGGACAGCCCGTCCGACGGCCACTACGTCGTCACGCTCCCCGGTGTCCGGAAGCTCTCCACGACCTGCTCGCTGGTCGTCGGCAGGCACTCCCTGTCCGTGAACGCCTTCGTCGTCCGGCACCCGGACGAGAACGAGGCGGCCGTCCACCGCTGGCTGCTGGAGCGCAACACCAAGCTCTACGGCATGAGTTACGCCATCGACCGGCACGGGGACATCTACCTCGCCGGCAAGCTGCCGCTGGCCGCCGTCACCCCGGAGGAACTGGACCGGCTGCTCGGCACCGTGCTGGAGAACGCGGACGGCAGCTTCAACACCCTGCTGGAGATGGGCTTCTCCACCGCGATCCGCAAGGAGTACGAGTGGCGCGTCGCGCGCGGCGAGTCCACCCGGAACCTCGAAGCCTTCGCCCACCTGACCGCACCGACCGGGGGCGGGACGGGCGAAGCGCCCGGCGGCACGGCCGGCTGACGCACCGCGCGGTGCAGCAGGAACCCGCCGAGACGGCCGGAGGACCGCGGAGGGGAGCCCGTCCTCCGGAGCGTCCGTTCTCCGGGGCGGGGAGGACGCCGGGAGGGCGGAGGCCCGCAGCCACCGGAACGCCCGGATCAGCCCCGCCACACTCGCCGTCACGGCCTGCCGAATCCCGCCTCGGCCCCGCCGGCGGACCCCCGGCTGTCCGGGGTCCGAGACGGCCGGGGAACGGGGTTCGTGGCATCACAGGGGTCGATTAGGCTCGGAGCCATGGCCACCGCACCGTACAAGCTGATCCTGCTCCGCCACGGCGAGAGTGAATGGAACGCGAAGAACCTCTTCACCGGCTGGGTTGACGTCGACCTCACCGAGAAGGGCGAGAAGGAGGCGCAGCGCGGCGGCGAGCTGATGACTGCCGCCGGCCTGCTCCCCGACATCGTGCACACCTCCGTGCAGAAGCGCGCCATCCGCACCGCGCAGATCTCCCTGGAGGCCGCCGACCGCCTCTGGATCCCGGTCAAGCGCTCCTGGCGGCTCAACGAGCGCCACTACGGCGCCCTGCAGGGCAAGGACAAGGCCCAGGTCCGCGCGGAGTTCGGCGAGGAGCAGTTCATGCTCTGGCGCCGCTCCTACGACACCCCGCCGCCGGCCCTGGAGGACGGCGCCGAGTGGTCGCAGAGCGACGACCCGCGCTACGCGATGATCCCCAGCGAGATCCGCCCCCGCACCGAGTGCCTCAAGGACGTCGTCCTCCGCATGCTGCCGTACTGGTACGACGGCATCGTCCCGGACCTCCTGACCGGCCGCACGGTCCTCGTCGCCGCCCACGGCAACAGCCTGCGGGCCCTGGTCAAGCACCTCGACGGCATCTCGGACGCCGACATCGCCGGCCTCAACATCCCGACCGGCATCCCGCTCTCCTACGAACTGGACGCCGACTTCCGCCCCCTCAACCCGGGCGGCACCTACCTCGACCCGGACGCCGCGAAGGCGGCCATCGAGGCAGTCAAGAACCAGGGCAAGAAGTAGCAGCCGGACGCGTACAGGTCCCCTGCCCGTGGTTCCTTCGCGGGTAGGGGACCTGTCGCCGTGCTGGGGTCTTTTCCGGGCGTCGGATGTCCTCCTGGCTTCTCCACAGCACAGGTCGAAATACCGGCACCAAGGAGGAGACGGTGAACGCCGCGCTGCGCGAGGTGTGGAGATTCGGCGGCGTGCTCCGGCGCTCACTCGCCTGCGGGGGGCGGCGGAGAAGGGGTCTTCGACCTGGACCTCTTCGAGGACGGGAAACCATCGCCGCTGAATGCCTCGCGCCGGGTCCCGGAGCCAGACCGCCCGTTCCGTCCGGTGACCAGGCGCGGGCCCCGGCCGGTTCCTCCTTCGGCCGGGGCCACCCCGTGTCTTTCCGTGCCGGTGCCTTGCCCACGGCCCCGTGGTCGCCGGAGCCGGGGCCGTACGGGCCCGGCCCCTGAGACGGGCCCGTACGTCAGTGGGCCCGGCCGGGGCCCGCGCGTCGTGGCCGTTGCTCCGTGCGACCGCGCGCGACCCATCGCTGCGGTCGGCGGGCGGCCCCGGCGCGCGGGGGTCAGGGGTTTGCGGCCGGGCGTCCGTGGCGCTCAGCCGCAGCTGCCGCCGCACTGGCAGGAGCCGCCGCTCTGGCAGCCGCAGCTGCATCCGGAGCCGCAGCCGCAGGCCCCCAGCAGTGGCACCGGGATCTCGGTGACGCGTGGCTCGCGGACGGTCGGTGTCGGTGACGGTGTGGTCGGGAAATCGGCCATGAGTACCCTTCCTCGACTGTGCTGGACCTACCCCACAGCGGGTCCGCGGCGGACCCGCGGCGGTCCTGCCGACCACTGGACACCTGCCGCGGCGGGCGCAGCAACGGCGCGTGAGAGCACTCGCTCCGTCCGCGGCGAACGGGCGCCCCGCGCGGTGCGCTCGCGCCGTCCGCGTCCGCCCCCCACGCCCCCGTGGCTCCGCGGCCTCCGGCCTCTGGCCCTGCCACGTCCGACGTGACGGCTGAGGCCCGGGCAGGCCGGTGTTTCCACCGTTCCTGCCCGGGCCGCCGGCGCCGCCCTGCCGTCTCCCTCCGGCCCCGGGCCGCCCCCGCCGCTCACATCCGGCCGGGGCCTCCACCATCCGTCCCGGCCGGCTTGTTCACGTCCCGCCCGGCGACCCCGCGCTCACGCACCCTCGTCCGAGGACTCCGCCGCGAGCTCGTCCGCGTGCTCCCCGGTGACCAGGTAGACGACGCGCTTCGCGACCGACACCGCGTGGTCGGCGAACCGCTCGTAGTAGCGGCCGAGCAGGGTCACGTCGACGGCCGTCTCGATGCCGTGCTTCCAGCGGTCGTCCATCAGGTGCTGGAAGAGGCTGCGGTGGTAGAGGTCCATCGCGTCGTCGTCCTGCTCCAGCTGGAGCGCCAGGTCCACGTCCTTGGTGATGATGACCTCGGCGGCCTTGGCCATCAGCCGCTGCGCCAGCTGCCCCATCTCCAGAATGGTGGAGTGCAGGTCCCGCGGCACGGCGGTGTCCGGGAACCGCAGCCGGGCCAGCTTGGCCACGTGCTGCGCCAGGTCGCCGGAGCGCTCCAGGTCCGCGCTCATCCGCAGACTGGTGACGACGATCCGCAGATCGGTGGCGACCGGCTGCTGGCGCGCGAGCAGGGTGATCGCCTTCGCCTCCAGCTCGTGCTGGAGGGTGTCGACCTTCTCGTCCCCGGCGATCACGTTCTCAGCGAGCTTGAGGTCGGCGTCGAGGATGGCCGTCGTGGCCCGGCCGATCGCGGAGCCGACGAGCCGGGCCATCTCCACCAGGTCGTCACCGATCGAGTCCAGTTCCTCGTGGTATGCGTCCCGCATCGCGCTTTCCTTCCATCGAAATCCTGCGAATCCTGCAAATGCTGCGATTCCTGTGTCAATCCCGCGTCGGGCCGCCGCCGGTCCGGTTCCGGCCGGTGGCCGGAACGCTGCCGGCGAAGGCTGCCGGCCCCCACGGTGCCACGCTGGTGGGCCTCGGCGTCGGCTTCCGGCATCCCGGGTGAACCGGTGTGGACGCCGGAGTGAACTCTCGGCAACGGATCGTTCCCGTGCCGGCCCCGGAGCGCCGGCCGCGGAGCAGCGTACGGAAGCGACTACGGCGCGTACGGATTTCCGTGCGCCTCCTGGCTCACTTCCCGCGCCGCAGACGGGTCCGCGGGAATGAACCAGCGCCGACCTGCCGGTGAACTCTCGGCAACCAGTGTCCGAGACGGTCCCCGGACGGCTGTGGAGGTGTCTCCGCACCCGCTTAATCTGGACTCATGGACGTGAACGCGGCGGTGGCCGCCACGGCAGCGATCGCCGGGGTCTGTACCGGTGTCATCGCCATGCTCGCGTTCCGCTGGAGCGAGCGGGAGCAGGCCAAACCCACCCGCAGCTCCCTCCACACCGAGGCCGTGCTGCCACCGGGCGTGGACACCGTCCTGTCGGTGCTCCGCTCCTCGGCCGTCGTGCTCGACGAGGCCGACAGCGTGGTCAAGGCCAGCTCCGCGGCCTACGCCCTCGGGCTCGTCCGGGGAGGGAAGCTCGCCGTGGAACCCATGCTGAAGATGGCCCGGGACACCCGCCGGGACGGTGAGATACGCCAGGTCGAGCTGGATCTGCCGCGCCGCGGCACCGGCCGCGGCGAGGCCCTCGCCGTCTCCGCCAGAGTGGCCCCCCTCGGCTCCCGGCTGGTGCTGCTGCTCGTGGAGGACCTCACCGAGGCGCGCCGGATAGAGGCCGTCCGCCGCGACTTCGTGGCCAACGTCAGCCATGAGCTCAAGACCCCGGTCGGGGCCCTCTCCCTGCTGTCGGAGGCCGTCATGGACGCCTCCGACGACCCGGAGGCGGTCGTCCGCTTCGCCGGGCGGATGCAGAAGGAGGCCACCCGCCTCACCAACCTCGTCCAGGAGCTGATCGACCTCTCCCGGGTGCAGAACGACAACCCGCTGGAGGACGCCGAGCCGGTACGGGTGGACGAGCTGGTCGCCGAGGCCATCGACCGCTGCCGCCACCAGGCCGGCGCCAAGCAGATCACCATCGCCTCCGGCGGCACCGCGCACCTGGCCATCTGGGGCAACCGCGGCCAGCTCGCCGCGGCCCTCGGCAACCTCGTGGAGAACGCCGTCAACTACAGCCCCGCCCAGACCCGGGTCGGCGTCGCCGCCCGGCGCATCGCCGGAACCGGCGGGGACATGATCGAGATAGCCGTCACCGACCAGGGCATCGGCATCTCCGAGAGGGATCGGGAACGCATTTTCGAGCGCTTCTACCGCGTCGATCCCGCACGTTCGCGCGCCACCGGTGGTACGGGCCTCGGCCTCGCCATCGTCAAGCACGTCGCCGCCTCCCACGGCGGGGAGGTGACCGTGTGGAGCGCCGAGGGACAGGGCTCCACCTTCACCCTCCGGCTCCCCGAGGCCGGGCACGGCAGGGACCGGAGCGCGGCCGGGCACGACGACCACGGACCCGGCACGCACAGCCCCGGCGGGAGCGGACCCGACGCGCACGACGACCTCCACGCCCCGGACCGGCCCTTCACCGAGCCGGACGACGACCTCGACGAGGACGACGCCTCCTTCCAGCCCTTCACCCGGGCCTCGCTCTCCGCCCCGGAGACGCTCCCGTGACCCCGGCCGTCCTTCCCCGCCCGGCACCGCAGCCCACACCGACCCCTGACACCACCGACACCGACACCGACACCACAGCTGCTCCCGGGACCGTGTGCACCGGGGCCGCGCCAACCCCCCGTACCCCCGTACGACGCGGGGGTGCCGACCGAAACCGGAGTGGCGCCGAGCAGCGCCGCTCGCAGAACAGACCGGAGGTCCCTTCGTGACCCGAGTGCTCGTTGTCGAGGACGAGGAATCGTTCAGCGACGCGTTGTCCTACATGCTCCGCAAAGAGGGCTTCGAGGTCGCCGTCGCGGCCACCGGGCCCGACGGGTTGGACGAGTTCGAGCGCAACGGCGCCGACCTGGTGCTGCTCGACCTGATGCTCCCCGGGCTCCCCGGCACCGAGGTCTGCCGCCAGCTGCGCGGCCGTTCCAACGTCCCGGTCATCATGGTGACCGCCAAGGACAGCGAGATCGACAAGGTCGTCGGTCTGGAGATAGGAGCCGACGACTACGTCACGAAGCCCTTCTCCTCCCGCGAACTGGTCGCCCGCATCCGGGCCGTGCTGCGCCGCCGTGGCGAGCCGGAGGAGGTCGTACCGGCGGCCCTGGAGGCCGGGCCGGTACGGATGGACGTCGACCGGCACGTGGTCACGGTCTCCGGTGCCAAGGTCGACCTCCCCCTCAAGGAGTTCGACCTGCTGGAGATGCTGCTGCGGAACGCCGGCCGCGTCCTCACCCGCATGCAGCTGATCGACCGCGTCTGGGGCGCGGACTACGTGGGGGACACCAAGACCCTCGACGTCCACGTCAAGCGGCTGCGCGCCAAGATCGAGCCGGACCCGGGGGCCCCGCGCTATCTGGTGACCGTGAGAGGCCTCGGCTACAAGTTCGAGCCGTAGGCCGGCCGAACGGACAGACGGCCACGGCAGCAGCACCGGAGAACCGTCCGGGAGAAGCGCGCGGCACCACGCACCAGCACAACCGCCGCGGGGCCCCGCCACCGATCAGTCTTCGGATGGCGGGGCCCCGCGGCGGTGCTGTGCGCGGCGATGCCCGGGCGTGTGCGGTTCCCGCATGACTGCCGTACGGAGGCCGTACAGAGGCTGTACGGGGGCCCGCAGGGACGGCCGGACGGCCTGCCGGAAATCCGGCCGGACGGGATCAGTCGCCCGGGGTGCCCTCCGGCTCCTCGTCGCCGTTGGCCACGTCCTCCTGGGCGCCCGCCCCGGCCTCCTCGTCGCCGGCTGGGGACTCCGGGGCGGTCTCGGAGCCGGACGGGCTCTCCGTGCCCTCCGGCGTCTCGCCCGGCGAGGCCGTGGGCGACTGCGTCGGCTGCGAGCTGGGGCCGAAGCGCTCGTAGTAGCCGTCAGCGGGCATGACCAGGGCGCCGACTTCCACCTCGCCGGTGCCGCTGAGGGTGAAGACGACGGGGGTGACGCCGCCCTCCTCGACCTCGGGGCTGTCCAGCGTCGCGGCGGCGTTGCCCTTGCCGCCGAGGATCACCGAGCCGTTGGCCGGGATGGTCACCGGGCCGGAGCCCTTGGCGGGGGACAGCTCGGCCTTGACGCCCTGCGGGGAGACCGTCACGGACTCCAGGGTCTGGGCCGTGCCGCCGGTGTTGAAGATCTTGGCCGAGACGACGGCAGGGCCCTCGGAGCCCTCCGCCTGCGTGATCACATTGACGTTCTGGATCTTGATCTTGCCGACGGACGTGCCGGCGTTGTCGGGCCTGACTTGGTTCGTGTCGGCCTCGTTGCCCGCCCCGCACGCGGAGACGGTGAAGAGCGAGAACGCGACGGCGGTGGCGGCGAGGATGCCGCGTCGAAGGCTGCGGCTCACGGCGGCGGCTTCTCCTAGGACGAGCTACGGCGGCCGAACGGCTTCGCCCGGACGCGGATGGACGGCGGGGGCGGCCGAGGGCCGCCCGGGGTGTGTCAGCGGGGTCAGGTTACCGATCCGCCCCTTCGCTTCCGCACCCGACCCGCTCCCGCGGCCGCTCGGCACGGAACCCGGGGTCACCTGCGGTGCTGCGGAATAGCGTTCCGGCGTCCGTCGCCGGTGTTATCGGCGGGGAATGCGCGGCGGTCCGGAATTCCGGCCGGCCCCGGTGCGCCGCGACCGCCCGGCGCGCTTCGTTGATCAAATTCCGGAACCGGCCGGGAGCAGGCGCCCAGAGCTGAACGGAGTAGCGGAAATCCTCCGCCAGGATTCCGACATTTCGGGACGTTGTGCCGAGTCTGAAGAAGTTCGGGGGCGTGCGGCCGGTGGGTTTCGCGCCGCCCGAAGAGCCGCCCCGACCTGCGAATACCCGCTTATCCGGCCCCTCCGCAGCACGTCCCGGCCGGTGTTGTCAAGCCCCGAGATGCGCCCTGACCTGCGAAAACGCCATTCAGAACACCTCGTTCCCGTGTTACTCTGGATAGCCACGGAAGGGGTACCTGTCACATGACGTTCAAGGTTGGCGACACCGTGGTCTATCCCCATCACGGGGCCGCGCTGATCGAGGCCATCGAAACTCGCCAGATCAAAGGCGTGGACAAGACCTACTTGGTGCTGAAGGTCGCCCAGGGCGATCTGACGGTTCGCGTTCCGGCGGACAACGCGGAGTTCGTCGGTGTACGCGACGTGGTCGGCCAGGACGGGCTGGACCGGGTCTTCGAGGTGCTGCGCGCACCCTACGCGGAAGAACCGACCAACTGGTCCCGACGCTACAAGGCAAATCTCGAGAAGCTCGCGTCCGGCGATGTGATCAAGGTCGCCGAGGTCGTTCGCGACCTCTGGCGCCGTGAGCGTGAGCGTGGACTCTCCGCCGGTGAGAAGAGGATGCTCGCCAAGGCCCGCCAGATCCTGGTGAGCGAGCTCGCTCTCGCGGAGAACACGAACGAGGACAAGGCCGAGGCTCTGCTCGACGAGGTCCTCGCGTCCTGAGGAAAACGGGGCCGCCCCCGCCGGTACGGAGGCGCATCAGCCGGTGATGCGCGTCCCTCCGGCAATGGCGGAACAGCAACAATGCCGTGGTGCCCGAGTGACGTCCGTCCGTCGCCGGGCGCTGCGGCATGCCCGCCCCCGGGGGTTCGTGTGGGGGGCTCGGGTGGTCGGCACCGCGCACGCACGGGCCGATGGCCCGCGGAAAGCGCCCGAAGGCCCCACAGCACGCAGCCCGAACAGCCCGAAAAGAAATCCCCGCCGCGTCGCCGGCCCGATCGCCCGGTGCTGTCGTGCCCCGGACCGCTCAAGGCGTGCCGGGCCCGGGCAGTTTCCTCGATCGGTTGTCACGGAAGGGACCGATCGAGGCATCGAGCCTGGCACGCTGTGGCCATACCCATGTCGGCCGAGGAAGCAAACCTGAACGCTAATCCGATGTCCTCTTCAACGACTCCTCCCAGCAGCCCATTCCAGCCGGGCCCCGGCCCGCACCCGGAAACCGGGCCCCGCCGCCCCGCCCCGCACCGCCGCGGTCATCCCCGCGGCCGCCGCGGCGTACGCCTCGGGCCGGGCGCCCCCAAGGCGCTGCGCACCCTCAACGGCACCCCGATGCTCGTCCACGCCGTCCGCGCCATGGCCCGCTCGCGTGCCGTCTCGCTGGTCGTGGTGGTGGCACCGCCCGACGGCGCCGCCGAGGTCCGCACCCTCCTCGACGACCACGCGCTGCCGAGCACCACCGAGGTCGCGGTCGTCCCCGGCGGCTCGACCCGCCAGGAATCCGTGAGCCTCGGCCTCGCCGCGCTGCCCGCCGACATCACCGACGTCCTCGTCCACGACGCGGCGCGCCCGCTCGTGCCCGTGGAGACCGTCGACGCCGTCGCGGCCGCCGTACGGGGCGGTGCCCCTGCCGTCGTACCGGCGCTGCCGCTGGCCGACACCGTCAAGGAGGTCGATCCCCGCACCGACGGGGGCCCGGAGACCGTGCTCGGCACGCCCGAGCGCGCCCGGCTGCGTGCCGTGCAGACCCCGCAGGGCTTCGACCGCGAGACGCTCGCCCGCGCCCACGAGAAGACCGTGGCCGAGGGGGAGGGCGCGACGGACGACGCCGGGCTGGTCGAACGGCTCGGGCTGCCGGTCGTGGTCGTACCGGGCCACGAGGAGGCGTTCAAGGTGACCCGCCCGCTGGACCTCGTCCTCGCCGAGGCCGTACTCGCCCGCAGGAGGGCCACCGATGGCTTCTGAACCCGTCGTTTCCGGTCCCGGGGCCGCCGGCCCCGTGGTCCCGGGAACCCCCGGCTTCCGGATGCCGCTCGTCGGTGTGGGCACCGATGTGCACGCCTTCGAGGCCGGCCGCGAGCTGTGGTGCGCCGGCCTGCTCTGGGAGGACGCCGGAGACGGCCTCGCCGGGCACTCCGACGGTGACGTCGCCGCCCACGCTGCCTGCGACGCCCTCTTCTCCGCGGCAGGGCTCGGCGATCTGGGCGCCCACTTCGGCACCGGCCGGCCCGAGTGGTCCGGTGCCTCCGGTCTGACGCTGCTGGGCGAGGCGGCCCGGATCGTCCGGGAGGCCGGCTTCGGCATCGGCAATGTGGCGATCCAGGTCATCGGCGTACGGCCGAAGATCGGCAAGCGGCGCGAGGAGGCCCGGAAGGTGCTCTCCGCGGCGGTCGGCGCGCCGGTCTCCGTCTCCGGTACGACGACGGACGGCCTCGGGCTGACGGGCCGCGCCGAAGGGCTCGCCGCCGTGGCGACGGCCCTGGTGTTCCCGGATCCGGAAGCGGACGCGGACACGGAAGCGGGCTGAGACGGGACGCGGCCGGGCTGTCGACCGCCCGGCCGCCTCCCGCCCCCGTCCCCGTCCCCGTCTGTCTTTCCGTTCCCGCGGGGCCGCCTGGACCGCGTCGGCACGGCCCGCCGCACCGGAGTGCGCCGCCGGACGGATGCCTCTCGTGGGCCGTCATGTGTCCCGGAGACGCGCGCGGGAAGGGATCAGCGGGAAAGGGATCAACGGCAGCGGCGGCCCCGCCGCCCATGCCTGTGCACCTGTGCAACCGCGAGGCCGTGGACCGGCAAGCCCGTACGCGTCCCGTACGGTCTCCGCGGCCACGGGCGCACACCCGTACATCCGTACATCCGTACGCCCCGAGGGAAGGACATCCGGTGCCGACCGCACTCTCCGATGAACTCAAGAAGGTCCTCGACGCCCCCGTCTTCGCGTCCGTGGCCACGATCCAGCCCGACGGCAGCCCGCAGGTCTCCGTGGTCTGGGTGAAGCGTGACGGCGACGACGTGCTGATCTCGACAACCGTCGGCCGCCGTAAGGAGAAGAACCTCCGCCGCGATCCGCGGATCAGCGTGGTCGTCACCGACCCCGAGGACCCGTACCGCTACGGCGAGATCCGCGGCGAGGCGTCCGTCACGGAGGAGGGCGGCCAGGAACTGATCGACGAACTGGCGCTCAAGTACACCGGCAAGGCGTACGCCGAGTTCAACCCCCGGTCCGGCGAGGACGCCCCCCGGGTCGTCGTCCGCGTCACACCCCGCAAGGTCGTCGGCCGGCTCTGAGCCGCCCGGCGGACGCCGTCCGGTGTGGGCGTATCGCGCCGGCCGTGCGCGCCTCGCGCCCGCACCGCGCGCCGGGACCCGCGGCGGGCCGCGGAACCGTCCCGCGGCCGCGGAAACCTGGCCGGAACGGCCCGCAAAACTCAGTACCCTGGGCGGGTGACTATTCGGCTGTACGACACCGGCGCCCGGCGGATCCGTGACTTCACCCCGCTCAGTCCGGGCCGGGTCTCGATCTACCTGTGCGGCGCGACCGTACAGGCGCCCCCGCACATCGGGCACATCCGCTCGGGGCTCAACTTCGACATCATGCGCCGCTGGCTGGAGTACCGCGGCTACGAGGTGACGTTCATCCGCAACGTCACCGACATCGACGACAAGATCATCACCAAGGCGGCCGAGTCCGGCGAGCCCTGGTGGGCGATCGGCTACCGCAACGAGTGCGCCTTCAACGCCGCGTACGACGCTCTCGGCTGCCTCCGCCCGACCTACGAGCCCCGCGCCACCGGCCACATCCCCGAGATGATCGAGATGATGCGCGGCCTCATCGACCGGGGCCACGCCTATGCCGCCGACGGCAACGTCTACTTCGACGTTCGCAGCTTCGACGGCTATCTCGCCCTCTCCAACCAGCAGTTGGACAACCTCCTCCAGCCCTCCGGCGAGGGCGAGACCGGCAAGCGCGACCCCCGCGACTTCGCCATGTGGAAGGCCGTCAAGCCCGGCGAGCCGAGCTGGGAGACCCCGTGGGGCCCCGGCAGGCCCGGCTGGCACCTGGAGTGCTCGGCCATGGCCCACAAGTACCTCGGTACGGCCTTCGACATCCACGGCGGCGGCGTCGACCTCGTCTTTCCGCACCACGAGAACGAGATCGCCCAGGCCAAGGCGTACGGCGACGACTTCGCCGGGTACTGGGCGCACAACGCCTGGGTGACGATGAGCGGCGAGAAGATGTCCAAGTCGCTGGGCAACTCGGTGCTGGTCTCCGAGATGGTCAAGCGGTGGCGCCCCATCGTGCTCCGCTACTACCTCGGCACCCCGCACTACCGCTCCACCATCGAGTACGCCGAGGAGGCGCTGCAGGAGGCCGAGGCCGCCTTCGGGCGGATCGAGGGCTTCGTGCAGCGGGCGGTGGAGCTGGCCGGCGGCCCGGTCGAGCCGGCCGCCGAGGTGCCGCAGGGCTTCGCCGAGGCGATGGACGACGACCTGGGCGTGCCGCAGGCCCTCGCCATCGTCCACACCACCGTCCGCAACGGCAACACCGCGCTGGCCGACGGCGACAAGGAGGCGGTGGCCGCCCGGCTCGCCGAGCTCCGTGCGATGCTCGGTGTCCTGGGCCTCGACCCGCTGGACTCCCGGTGGGCCGGGGCGGGCGCGGGCGGTACGGCGGAATCGGCCGCCGATCTGCACGGCGTGGTGGACTCCCTGGTCCACCTGGTGCTCGAACAGCGGCAGGCCGCGCGGTCCCGCAAGGACTACGCGACCGCCGACGCCATCCGGGACCGGCTCCAGGAGGCCGGCCTCGGCATCGAGGACACCCCGTCGGGCCCCCGCTGGAGCCTCGGCTCCCGCTGAGGGCGGCGGACGGACGGACTGGGCGGCGTTCGCGGGCCGGACGCGGGCCGGGCGGTGGCGCGGACCGCGCGGGCTGCCGCCGGGCCCGTCCGTCCGCGGCGGTCCGATCCGGTCCGGTCCCGGTCCGGTCCCGGTCCGGCGGGGGCGCTTCGCGCGGCTCTTGGCATGCTGGTCGGAGACGCACACGCGTGCGCCCGCCCGAACGCCCCTACGCAGCGCACCACCCACGCACCACGCACCACGTATGAGACACCAGGCACCACCCACAGGCACCACGCACCACACCCGCATACTCCCGTACACACGTATCCGAGCAGGCAGTCGCCAGGACGGCCGAGGAAAGACCAGGTGAACCATGGCCGGCAACAGCCAGCGCAGGAACCGTCGTACCAGCAACAAGAAGGGCCAGCAGGTCGGCAGCGGCGGCCAGCGCCGCAAGGGGCTGGAGGGCAGGGGCCCGACCCCGCCCGCGTCCGCCCGTAAGGGGCATGTGAAGAACCGCATCGCCAACGCCAAGGCCAAGCAGTCCGCCCGCCGGCCCGCGCCCCGGCGCGGCGGCCCCAAGGGCACCAACGAGCTGGTCGTCGGCCGCAACTCGGTCGCCGAGGCGCTGCGCGAGGGCGTCCCCGCCAACACCCTCTACGTCCAGCAGTACATCGACAGCGACGAGCGCGTCCGCGAGGCGATCCAGCTCGCCACCGAGAGCGGCATGAACCTCATGGAGGCGCCGCGCCCCGAGCTCGACCGGATGACGAACGGCCTCAACCACCAGGGTCTCGTCCTCCAGGTCCCGCCGTACGACTACGCGCACCCGGACGACCTGCTCGCCGCGGCCCAGGACGCCGGCGAGGACCCGCTGATCGTCGTCCTCGACGGCATCACCGACCCGCGCAATCTGGGCGCCATCGTCCGCTCGGTCTCCGCGTTCGGCGGCCACGGCGTCGTCGTGCCGGAGCGGCGCGCGGCCGGGATGACCGCCGGTGCCTGGAAGACGTCGGCGGGGACCGCGGCCCGTACGCCCGTGGCACGCGCCGCGAACATGACGCGGGTGCTGGAGTCGTACCAGAAGGCCGGGCTCATGGTCGTCGGCCTGGCGGGCGACGGTGACACGGAACTCGGCGGGACCGAGGTGCTCGACGGCCCGGTCGTGATCGTGATCGGCAGCGAGGGGAAGGGCCTGTCCCGGCTGGTCGCGGAGACCTGCGACCAGCTGGTGCGCATCCCGATGCCGGGCGGCGCGGAGTCCCTCAACGCCGGTGTGGCGGCGGGTGTGGTCCTGTACGAGGCGGCGAGCCGCCGGGCCTGACCGGGGCGGGCCGGCGGGCCGGAGCGGAGGCGGCTGCCGCGGGGCCGGGCGCCGCGGGGCCGGGCGCCGCACGGACGCGGAACGGTCTCGACCCGCCCTGACCCGCCCTGACCCGCCCTGACTTGCCCGGACGGGCCTTGACGGGCCTCGGACAGATCGGCACGGCGGCGGCAGTGTCTTAACCGGCCGTCACTCGGTTAGATGAGTGTGGAGACCAGAACACACCGTCCTCCCGGGGGACGCGCGCAAGGGTTCGACGAAGAGCCGCCGTGGAGCACGGCGAAGGTGCCGTCCGACCCGGCCCAGGTCGTCGTCAACCAGGCCAGCTTCCGGGTGCAGCTCGCCGCGCCGCCGACCCGCCTGCGCGTGCCGGTCCCGGCCCGCTTCACGCGGGTGACCCCGCCCGCGGCGGCCCCGTCCCGCGGCCGGTCCCGTCCCCGCGACGGGGCACCGGGTTCCGGCAGTGTGGAGCGGCCGCACCACCGAGCCGGTGGAGCATCCCGGGCGCTGCCTCCCCGGGCCGGTCGTCCCCGCGGCCGGCCTCGGCGGCCCGGGTTTCGCGGGTGACCACGCGGGCGGTGCCCCCACACGTCTCCTCGACACCGCCGGGTACGCCCCTGGCGACCGCGGGGTCCGGGAGACCGGCCGCGGGGCCCGGGCGCCCGCCGCGGCCCCGGCGGCCGGAGCGGCCCCGACGACACCACCCAGCTCGTCCCCAGGGCCCGCCCCGAGGAGGACACCCAGCCCCAGCCGGCCGTCCACGAGCCGCGTGCCCCCGCCCACCGGGCGGACTCCTCGGCGGCGCCGAGCCGGTCCGCGGCGCCTTCGACACCGCGCCACAGCCACCCCCGCCGCCGTACCTGCCGTACGGCCACCGTCCGCAGCGGGGTGCGGACGAGCCGTACGACCAGGGCGGCCCGTACGACCCCGGGGGCAGGGACACCCTCACCTACGAGAGCACCGACCCGTACGGCACCGACCCGTACGGCGAGGACACCGACCCGTACGGTACGGCCGGACCGTACGAGGACGGCGCACCCGGCGAGGAGGAGCAGCGCGACGGGAACCGGCCGGGCGCCGACACGGTGCGGCACGCGTACTACCCCGGCCGCCGGATGAACCTGGGCGTCGTCCTGCTCCCGCTGCGCCTCCTCCTCGGCTTCATCTCCGTCTACGCGGGGATGGGCAAGCTCTGCGACCCCGTGTACTTCGACGGCAGTGAGCGCGGCTCCCTCGTCAACTGGCTCCGCAAACTGGAGCCTTCGGGGATCGCCGCCCCGCTGCACGACTTCGCGCTGGCGCATCCGGTCGGCTCCGGGCTGACGGTGGCGTTCCTGCAGATCGTGGTGGGGGTGCTCACCGTCTGCGGACTGTGGCAGCGGTTCGCCGCGTCCGTCGGCGCCCTGCTGTCGGCCGCCCTGCTGCTGACCGTCAGCTGGCGCGGCGCGGTCGGGTACGAGGCGCCGGACATGCTCTATCTCGCCGCCTGGAGCCCGCTGATCATCGCGGGCGCCCCGGTCTACTCCCTGGACGGGCGGCTGGCGAGCGAGGCCTGGCGGCGGCTGGGGCCGCGGGTGGACGTCCGGGAGCTGCGCAGGCGGGTGCTGCGGCGCGGTGCGGTGATGGCGGCCGTCGTCGTGGGCGGCTCGCTGATCACCGGTGCGGTGCTGGGCGGCGCGGTGCGGTCCACGGATCTGACGACCGTGCCCAGCCGCCCCGGAGAGACCCCGCGCAACCATCTGCCCGGGTCACCGCTGCCGGACCGCTCCGACGAGGAGAGCCCGGCCGGGGACGGGGCGGCCGAGGGCCCGGGCGCGCGCGAGGGCGACCGTTCGACGGACCCGGCCACGTCGCCGTCGGCACCGGAATCGGCGGACGTGGCCGAGAGCGGGAGCGACGAGGCGCAGCCGACGCAGGGCACAGCGGAGGGCGGCCAACAGGCGCCGCCCGAGCCCACGTTCGCGCCGGAACCCCCGGCGGCCGGGACGACCGGTCCGTCTTCGACGGGCGCCGACGGAGGCGCGCCGTACAGCGGTTCGACCGGCGGTGAGTCGACGGGCGGCTCCGGCGGCGGTGCGGGTGGCGGCTCGACGGGAGGCGGCGGGTCCGACGGCGGGTCCTCGGGCGGCGGCCGCGGGGCGCTGGGCGGCCTGCTGGGCTGACGGCGACGGCGGTCTGCCGGGCTGACGCCGGCAGGCCGACGGGGGCTGCGCAAGGCTCAGTTGTACGGCCTGCGCGGCGCCGGGCCCGTTCCTCCACTGGGTGCGGGCAAGCGCTGCGGGCACCCGCGCGGTGCGAGGCACCCTGTCGGCGGTCGTGGACGAGGACGTGGACGTGGACGCAGGCGGCCTCGGGCGCCACACGCGACGACAGGGCGCCGGGCCCCGGCGCGGGGCTCTCCGTACCGGAACCGGAAAAGCCCCGTACCGGAACCGGAGGAGCCCCGCGCCGGAGGCGGAGCGCGGTTCCCGCCCGGGCGCTACCCCGAGCCCTCGCCGGTGGCGGTCCCGGGTACGGCGGCCAGTTCCTCCGCGGCCTTCTCCAGGTCCTTCGCCGTGTCGATGGCGCGCCAGTACACCCCTTGCGGCAGCGGATAGCCGGCCAGCCGCCGCTGCCGTGCGAGCCGCGGGAAGGTGGTGCGTTCGTGGTCGCCCCGGTCCGGCAGCAGGGCGGCGAAGGAGGGCGAGAAGACGTAGACCCCGGCGTTGACGGGGTAGGGCGACGGCGGAGCCTCGATGAAGTCGAGGACGTGCCCGAAGGCGTCGGTCTCCACCACACCCCACGGGATGCGCGGCCGGGCCAGCGCGAGGGTGGCCTCGGCCTCGCGTTCCTGGTGGAAGGCTGCCATGTCGCGGAGTGGAAAGCGGGTCCAGATGTCCGCGTTGGCGGCGTACCAGGGCCGGTCGGGGTGGGGGAGCGAGGCGGCGGCGTACTTGAGCCCGCCGCCGCGGCCGAGCGGTTCCTTCTCGACGACGGTGGTGATGCGCAGCGGAAGCCGGTCGGCGGAGGCGGTCAGCCAGTCCTGGAGGACCTCGGCGAGATGGCCGCAGGAGACGACCACGTCCGTGACGCCCTCGTCGGCGAGCCAGGCCAGCTGGTGGCCGATGATCGGCGTCCCGGTGCCGGGGATCTCGACCATGGGCTTGGGCCGGTCGTCGGTGTACGGGCGCAGTCGCGTCCCCTGGCCGCCGGCCAGGACCACGGCTTGGGTGGGGAAGGTCATGAGCCGCACGATATGCGAGGTACGGATGGTACACGGCCGCGCCCCGAGGGACACCGGGTGCGGGGAGGAGAGCTGGGGAGGCCCCGGGACGATGCCCGGTGACGGCCTCGGGACGCAGCTGACGATCCCCGCGGCCGGCCGGCCGGAGCCGGAGTCAGGACCGGGGGCCGGGGCCGGTGGCCGCGGCCGGGATGGGGTGGGGAGCGCGGTGCTCCGGGTCAGCGCCCCCGCTGCGCCTGCTGGGCCACGCCGGCGGCGAACGCCGTGTCGCACACCGGCCGGGCGAACTTCTGCGCGTCCCGGGGCCCGTACTTGGCGACGGCAGCGCGCCCGAGCGTCCGGGCGAGGGAGACGCAGTGCGCGGCCAGCGACGGGCGCCGGTTGACCTCCTCCTGGAGGTGGGTGAGTGCCACGCCCGGGTCCTTCTCCCGGAGTTCGGCGACGAGCCGGTCGCGCAGCAGTTCGTGGGCGGGACGCGGCACGGCGGCGCTGGACGCCCGCGCCGAGGAGGCGGCGAGCACGGACTCGGATCCGGGGGTCGACCAGGCGACGCGCGTGACGGCGAGCGTCCCGGAGAGGACGAGCACGACGGGCAGAACGAGGGCGAGACTACGGCCGATACGGCTGGCTACGGTGTTCACGCCGCGATGGTAGCCGGGTGTGATTGCGGGGCGACAATCGGTCACTCCGGTGAGTGACGGATCCCGGCGAGTCCACTCGCTCGTGGTTGACGCGCGTGCCGCCTCGGCCGCTTCGGGCCGCTTCGGATTGCCCCCGGGCCGCCGTTCCCGCCGTCCCGCCGGCCGGGCGCCGGGCCAACTCCCGTGCGCCCGGCCCCCGTACGGCGAAAGGCGAATGGCGGCGGTACCGCGCCCCGTCGGGGGCACGGAACCGCCGCCATCGGACAACCGGGCTGCGGGACTCAGTCGGCGAGGCGCTCGCCGGTGGAGGTCGCGAAGACGTGGATCTCGCCCGGACGCGGCACCACGTGGACCGTGGAGCCCTTCTCCGGGACCGCACGGCTGCTGACCCGGACGACGAGGTCCTTGGACTCGCCACCGACGTCCACGGAGCCGTAGATGTAACCGTCGGCGCCGGTCTCCTCGATGACGTTGACGTCGACGGCCAGCCCGGCCGGGGCGGCATCCGACTCCTTGGAGAGCGACTGGGCAGCGCCGCCGTTCTGCTCGACGACTTCGAAGTGCTCGGGGCGCACACCGACGGTCACCGTGCGGTCGCCCCGGGCGGAGGCGGTGCTCAGGGCCTCACGGGAGACTGGCACGACGCTGTTGCCGAACTTGACGCCGCCGTCGGTGATGGGCACCTCGATGAGGTTCATCGCGGGGGAGCCGATGAAGCCGGCGACGAAGAGGTTGGCCGGGCGGTCGTACATGTTGCGCGGGGCGTCGACCTGCTGGAGCAGACCGTCCTTGAGGACCGCGACCCGGTCGCCCATGGTCATGGCCTCGACCTGGTCGTGCGTGACGTACACCGTGGTGATGCCGAGGCGGCGCTGCAGGCCGGCGATCTGGGTGCGGGTGGAGACGCGGAGCTTGGCGTCGAGGTTCGACAGTGGCTCGTCCATGAGGAACACCTGCGGCTCACGCACGATGGCACGGCCCATCGCCACACGCTGCCGCTGACCGCCGGAGAGGGCCTTCGGCTTGCGTCCCAGGTACTCGGTGAGGTCGAGGATCTTGGCGGCGTCCTCGACCTTCTTGCGGATCTCCGCCTTGTTCACACCGGCGATCTTGAGCGCGAAGCCCATGTTGTCGGCGACGGTCATGTGCGGGTACAGCGCGTAGTTCTGGAACACCATGGCGATGTCCCGGTCCTTCGGGGGGAGGTGCGTGACGTCGCGCTCACCGATGCGGATGGCGCCGCTGTTGACGTCCTCCAGGCCGGCCAGCATCCGCAGGGAGGTCGACTTTCCGCAGCCGGAGGGGCCGACGAGGACGAGGAATTCGCCGTCCTGGATGTCGATGTTGAGCTTGTCGACCGCCGCCTTCTCCGAGCCCGGATAGATGCGCGTGGCGTTGTCGAACGTGACCGTAGCCATGGTGATGTGTCCCTTCACCGGCAGGAACGTGCCGGACGATCCGAGTAAAGGTGATGTCGGATCCGCGAGATCGCGGACCGTTGGCCTGACGTTATCCGTATGACCAGCCTTTGTCAGTATCGATTGGGTTGCGAAGTTCCCGGACCCGTGGAGAGGCCGCCGCCCGGCCGGGCGGGACCCGGCGGGGAGGCGAACGGGCTCGGGCGGCGTTCCCGACCGCCGCTCCCGGCCGGCGGGCCGAGGGGAGGCGGGGTCGTGCGGCGCGGACCCGGACCG
This sequence comes from Streptomyces sp. MNU89, assembly GCF_020982505.1. NCBI lineage: Bacteria > Bacillati > Actinomycetota > Actinomycetes > Kitasatosporales > Streptomycetaceae > Streptomyces > Streptomyces sp. MNU89. Next base: position 4,144,367 of record NZ_JAJKLL010000001.1, read on the forward strand.
CCCCGCCCGCCGCGCCCCAATGGCGTGGCCGGTGAAGCGGCGCTCTGTGTACAGTGGAGCCGCTTTCGCGCGGCGACGCGCGACGCCGACTTAGCTCAGCTGGTAGAGCACCGCTCTTGTAAAGCGAAGGTCGTCGGTTCGAACCCGACAGTCGGCTCCAGCCCTGAACGCCCCGGACGGTTGATCGTCCGGGGCTTTTGACATCCACGGGTGACATCAACCGGGTCGGAGAGGCCCTGGTCAGTCGTCCTCCGAGGCCCGGGCCCCATCGCTCAGGTCGCTCTGGCCTTCGAGGAACTCGGAGAAGCTGACGTACGCCGTTGTCATGGGCCACGGTGCCGTATCCGGTCGGTCTCTCCAGGTCAGGTGAACGACGGCCCAGCGGAAGGGCTGCCCCGAGACGCTGAAGAGCACGTCGTCACAGTCCTGACGCTTGGCAACGGCGTTCACGTCGCAGCCGTGCAGCGTGTGATCAGGCCCGAGCTCGGTTGCGAGCTGTCGTTCAAGGCCGCGCAGCGTGATGTCAGAAGGCACCCACCACGGTTCCGGCAGGGCCCCAGGAATCTCAGCGTCGTCAGCCATGCCCACATGATGACGTTGTTAACGCGCCGTTCGGCCAATCTGCGATGGAAGACGCCCCGAGGCGGTCATTCACCTCGGGGCGTCCGTGGGGCCGGTCAGAGCCCCCGGACCACCCTGCGCTTGAGCAGCCGGTCCATGTGGCTGATCGCTTCCCGTTGGGTGTCCTGGGCGACGTGCGTGTACACGTCCATGGTCATGCTGATCTGGCTGTGGCCGAGGATCTCCATCAGCACCCGGGGAGCGACCCCGGCGGCCGTGAGCAGCGTGGCGCAGCCGTGCCGGGCGTCGTGCAGCCGGATCGGGCGGAGGCCGGCCGAGGTGGTGAGCCGGGAGAAGGACCGGTTCAGGCTGTGCGGCTCGATCGGCTGGCCGGTGCGGGTGGTGAAGACGAGCCCGGCCGGGTCCAGCTCGGCGCCCCGCTTCCGTGCCGCGTCGGCCTGGCGGAGCCGGCGCCAGCGGAGGGCGGCCAGGCAGATCAGCGGCAGCGGCTCTTTATCAGCGGGCATCGGGCCTCGTGACCGGGACAGGCCCACCCGTGGTTGTCGGCTTTCCTGGAAGGGGGGATATTTGAATAATCTTGCATGGGGTCATCGCCTCGATGGGTGCAGCTAATTTTCCTTTCTGTGGTGAAAATCCACTGTTTACGCTTCGCGCCGATCTTATTGCAGGGTCTTCTGTTGTAGCCGCCAATAGTTGCGCGGTTAGGCGATAATGCCTAATCAGCCGAACCGGTATGCGGGAAGGGCGTGAAGAGGCAAGGCCAGTCTTCTCGCCCATGAAGCACTTACATGCCTGGACTCTGTGGGTGCGAGCTCTGCGGAAAGGGAGGATTAAGCCATCAGGACGGTGCTTGTGCAAAGGAGTTGGTCACATTGAGGCCACCATGGCCGGGCGGCAAAATGGGGCGGTGTGGGCCAAAGTTCACGGTGGGATGTGATTTTTGGCCATTAGGTCCATGAACTAGGCGGGGGATGCTTTTCGGGCACTCATTGTCGAGGCTGTTGACTGCTGCCATTCACTCGCTGAAGATCTTTGCGGGACTCCCGTGCGGGGGGTTGAGGAGGGGAATCTCGTGAGGATATCCAGTAAGTCGTTAGCTCTCGGCTTTGCGAGCGTGGTACTCGCAGTAGGTGGCCTCGCTACGCCGGCTGCCGCAGGCGGCCCTCAGGCTGCGACCGTTGCCGCGGACGGCACTGTCGTCGCCGTGGATGGTTCCGAGGTCGGTCAGGTCACCATCCACAAGCGCGGTGACGGCACGGAGCCGCCGGCAAGCCTGGGTAACCCCTCTGAATGGGGTGTGGTGGAGATCGAGATGGACGCTTCGGCGGACTCCGTTAAGCCGATGTCGGAGGTCTGCAAAAATGTCGGTGGCGGGCAATGGTGTTACGGCTGGTACTGGTCCGCGGGCGACGGTAAGTACTGCTACTCGAACTACTACCACAACACGAAGACGCATGCGTCCTCAGTGGAGATCGGCGGCGGTGATGATTCCAGTGGTTGGGTGAGAGCCGGCAGGACTGCCAATGCTAACCGCACGGCTGGTCTAGCCTATACCTGCAAAACCTACTACAGCATAAAGTAGGTTCTCACCGCCGCATCAAGCGGTGACTCCTTGATGGGTGGGGTAGGTTGGTGCGCCACTCGGGGGGCACAGCCCTCTGAGTGGCGCACCCCTTCCAGCTCTAAACTAATCCCGGAACGGGGAAGAGAAATCGTGCATTTTCCGCGCACTCGCGTTGCTCCGCTTGCAGCGTCTCTCGGGGCGGGGTTGCTACTTGGTATAGTGGGTCCCGTTGCCGGAAAATGGGACAACCCCATTTGTGTCGCCCTACATGTCGTTTTTTCCGGTGGGTGGTCGTGGGCCAGTTTTGCATTCTTGGTGGGGTATTTTCGCCGATCCAAACTAGAGTCAGCGTTGCTGTCATCTTCGGGGTTGGCTATTGGCGTGGTCACATACTATCTATTTAAGGATATGAGCCCTCTGGCCCCGGTTGGAATGGAATCTGGCGCCTCCAGTGAGGGGCTTCTCTCCAGGATTCTTGTGTGGGGAGTGGCCGCTTTCGCGCTTGGGGGGCCTATGGGACTCTTGGGTAACCTGGCGCGAGTGCCGGGTCTTGGTGGCCTCCTATTTCGACTGGTCGTTCCGCTTGTAGCCTTTTACGAGACCTCCATGCGGCTGACCGTAGAGGCGCATGGGCAAGATCCGGCTATCGTCATTACTTGGAATTTGATTCGGTTCGTCGCAGGCATTGTTGCATTGGCTCTAGTGGGTCACACAATCTGGAGTTGGTGGCACGCTCGGCGTACTCGTTCCTCGGGGTCGGACGAACTCCGCGCCAGAGGGGACATGACCTCTGTGTGACCTTCTGGAGTCCAGTACTCTAGCCGCACTTTTCGGCAATTCCGGCGCCGCACGCACTTGTGTCCACCCGTGGATCTGTGGGTGACGGTGGTAGTTGACGGCAACGTGCCCGTACAGGGGCGGTCACATGCGCGCTCTTACGGACGTGCCTTCCCGCGGCGCGAGCCCTCCACGCAGGTGCCCCGGTTGATTGCCCGACCTTGTAAAGCGAAGGTCGTCGGTTCGAACCCGACAGTCGGCTCCAGCCCTGAACAGCGAGAACGCCCCGGACGATTCACAGTCCGGGGCGTTTGGCGTCCACGGGGTGCCGGGTGGGGATCGGGGAGGGCCGGGGCCCCGGCATGTGGTTCCGGCCGTTGATGTCTGGATTTCGCAACAGATGGCGGATCGGCCCGGGAGCCGGGTGCTTCGTGGGCAATCCTGGGCCCCCGCCGCGCCAGGGGAGGCGCGGTTCTGTCCCATGAGGGGGGACCTCCTTGAACAAGCGTGTCCGCACCGCCGTCGCTGCTGCCGCCGCGGCGTGCGCTGTCGTCGTACTGATACCGGCTCAGGCCCAGGCCGCCGAGTACAGCTCGGCCCTGAAGATCCGCGGAGTCCAGTACGACGCACCCGGCCGGGACTCCAACAGCTGCACTTCCGGCAACACCCGTGACGAGTACCTGACGATCAAGAACTACTCGTCCCGGGCGACCATCAATCTCAGGAACTACGTGGTCAAGGACGCGGCCGGTCACCGCTTCGCCTTCACCGCCAACCACTACCTGCAGCCCGGCGACTACGTGAAGCTCCGCGGCGGCAACGGCACCGACTCCGACAAGTACAACGTGGTCTACCGCGACAACTGCAACTTCCTCTGGAACAACGACCGCGACACGATCTACCTCTACAAGCCCTCCGGCAGCCGGTCGGACGTCCACGCGTACACCAGGAGCGGCTCGGATCCCGACCGCAACGGCTACATACGGTTCCACTGATACATACGGTTCCCGTCAGGGCCGGTGGTCCTTCTCCAGCCGGCAGGCGACCCTGCGCCGCCGAGTCCTCGTCGGCGGCACCCGCCTCGTTCCGTCCCCTCGCCCGGCCACGGTCCGCGCGGGTCGGTGCGGGTCGGTCCGGGTCAGTCCGGTGCGCCGCAGCTGCCCGAGCGGACGTGGACGACGACCTGCGCGCCGTGCACCCGGACCGGCTCGCAGCGGCGGAAGTGGGCGTCCAGCGTCTCGCGCTTCACGGCCTCGCCCCGGAACACGTCGAGCGGTTGTCCCTCCGGGTCGGTGATGGCGATGATGCGGTCCGCGGCAAGGATGCGGCGGCGGATCTCGTCCGCCGGGAGTTCCGTGCCCTGGAGGGTCGCGGAGGCAGCCGGGCCCTGCCGGAGCGCCAGGTCCTCCACACCGGCACGCACCTCGGGGAAGGAGAGCAGCCATTCCCGGCGGCGGGAGGGCATGAACAGCACGGCGTCGCCCGGGCCCGCCACTTCCCGTACGGCGTCCGCCACCGCCACCACGTCGTCCTTGCGGCTCTCCGGGGAACGGACGAGGAGCGACCACGGGAGCAGGACGGCGAGCAGCCCCGCCGCGCAGCCGCACACGGCCGCGATCCGGGCCGGGCGCCGGGGCAGAAGCCGCCCCAGGACCATCGGCTCCGTGACGCGGGCCAGGCAGATGCCCAGGAGGAGGGCGAGACCTGTCATGCCATAGAGGACGTAGCGGTCGACGTACCAGGGCTTGACCAGGGAGACCGTCATCAGCAGTCCAGCCGGGACGACGAGGAGCGGCAGCGCCAGGGCGGTCGCGCCGACGGCGGACCCCGGGGGCTGGGATATCTGTTCCGGAAGCTCCGGTCGCTCCGGCTGCTCTGGCTGTTCCCGTCCCCGTTCCCATTCCTGTCCCCCTTCCCGTTGTCCCGGCTGCCCCTGCCGCCCCTCGGGCAGCAACGGCAGCGCCCGCGCGCAGGCCCAGCCTGCCGCGGACACGACGAAGAAGAGCAGCCACGTGCCGAGTCCCGGCCGGCCGAGCCAGCCGAGTTGCCGCTCCGCCTGCCCGGCGCTCACCAGGGCCAGCGGCAGAACCCCCGCGCCGACGCATCCGGAGGCGATCAGCCACGCCCGGCGCGCGGCGGGGGCCGCGGCGGAACGGAGCAGCGTCACACCGTGGGCGGCCAGGACCAGGATCGCGAACTCGTGCAGCCAGCAGGCCACGAGCAACACCCCCGCGTAGCCCGCCCAGATCCGGGCACCGCCACCCTCCACACCCTGGAGCAGCAGATAGCAGGCCCAGGTGACGGCGGCGCAGACCAGAGCGTAGGAGCGGCCCTCCTGCGCGTAGTGCTGCACCATCGGGACGACGGCGAAGACGGTCCCCGAGAACACGGCGGCCCGTGCCCCGGCGAGCCGGAGGGCGATCGCGGCGACACCGGCGGCGGCGAGGGCCGTCGCCAGCACGGACGGCAGGCGCAGCGCGACGAGCCCGCCGTCCCAGACGGTGAACACGGCCTTCATCAGCAGGTAGTACAGGCCGTGGACGGCGTCCACCTCGCCCAACAGGTGCCAGATGTGCGGGAGTTCGCGGTGGGCGACCTGGTACGTCACCGACTCGTCCCGCCACATGCTGTTCTCCCGGCGGACGCCCCAGAGGCCGAGCAGCAGGGCCACGGCGGCGGGCGCCAGAACGGCCGCCGAGCGGACGCGGAGGCTGCGGGCCGGGCCGTGGGGCGCGGTGGCGGTGGCCGCGGCGGTGGCGGTGGTGGTGGCGGCGGTGCCAGTGGTGCTGCTGCCGGGCGAGAAGGGTGACGCGGGACCCGACGGCGACCCGGGCCCCGGGGCGGGCGGTTGCGGTAACGCAGCCGGTGCCGAGCGCTGCTCCGGCAGGACCCGACCGGAGCCCGCCGCACCGGCCGTTCCGGCCGTCTCGGGCTGCGCGTTGCTCGCGTCGGTTCGCCGGCTGACGGCGTCCTCCCGGGGAGAAGTCACGGAGAGGGGACGCGGTGGAACGGCTCGTGGGTTCATTCCGGCGGCCGGACCTTTCCCCCGGGCCGCGCTCCGCCCCCGGATGTACGACCTGCGGGAGGGCTGCGGAGAGCCGCGAGGGCCGAGGAGGGCCGCCTATGGCGACGAACGGTGACGGCCCGGTGACCCGCCGGGCGCGCCCCGTAAGTTGGTCCCATGATTCGTACCGCCACGGCCGGCGACGTCCCGGCCATCGTCGCCATGATCCGTGAGCTGGCCGTCTACGAGAAGGCGGAGCACGAGGTGCGGGCCACCGAGGAGCACATACACCGCGCGCTCTTCGGCGACCGCCCCGCCGCCTACGCGCACATCGCGGAGACGGACGACGTGGTGGAGGGCTTCGCGCTCTGGTTCCTCAACTTCTCCACCTGGCAGGGGGTGCACGGCATCCACCTCGAAGACCTGTACGTCCGCCCGGAGGCGCGCGGCCGGGGCCACGGCAAGGCCCTGCTCGCCGAACTCGCCCGGATCTGCGCCGAGCGCGGTTACGGCCGCCTGGAGTGGTCCGTACTCAACTGGAACACGCCGTCGATCGACTTCTACGAGGCGCTGGGCGCGGTGCCGATGCGCGAGTGGACGGGCTACCGCCTGACCGGCGACGCCTTGGGCCGTCTGGCCGTGGCGCAGGCGGTGCAGGTATCGCAGGCGGCGGGGCCGGCCGGGGCGGCCGAAGCGGTCGGGTAGACGGGGGCGCCGGGCGGTCCGGTGGTCCGGTAGTCCGGTAGTCCGGCGGTCCGGGGTTCGGCGATCCCGGCGATCCCGGCGATGGGCCCTGCCCTGCGGCGGAGAGCGGAGGCCCGGTCGGTCCCTGCCCCTCCCCGCCCCGGCCGTCCGCCGCAGCGCGCACGGACGAACCGCGTTGCTCCCTCGACGCCTCGGCTGCGGCCACCTCGACGCCGGGCCACGCCTGCCTTCCGGCTCAGCCCGTCCCGGCTCGGCCAACCCGGCCCGGCGCGTGGGCCTTCCCCGGTCCGGTGCGCGCTGCGCCCGCTCGTGCCCGGTTCGGGCGCGCACCGCGGCTGCCCGGCTCGGCGGGCGCCCTCGGCCCGGTCGGTTCCCGGGCGAACAGCGCGTCGACGCCGAAGGCCCCGGCAGCGACTCGACGCCTCCCCAGTGTGCCCGCGCCCCTCACCGCCCCACCGATCGCCCGCCCGCACCACGGCCGCCGACCTCCCCGCACGCCCGGCGTCCCCGGCCCGTTCCGGCTCCGTGGGCGTGTCCCGTCCGGTGCCCGTGCCCCGCGTCCGTCAGTCGGTGCGGGGGCGGCGGCCTGCCCGTCCGGTGTCCGGGACCAGGACGACCTTCCCCAGCGTGGCCCGGTTCTCCAGCGCCCGGTGGGCGGCGGCGGCCTCGGCGAGCGGGAAGGGCTGGACGGCCGGGACGAGATGCCCGGCCGCGGCCGCCTCCAGGGCGGCGGTCTCCAGCGGGCGCAGCCCGCCGGGCCGGTTCAGCAGCCGCGGCCCGACGGCGGCCTCGGAGGTGACGCCGCGCTCGGCCAGTTCCCCGGGCGTGGGGTACAGCGGGTCGTCCGGCATCCAGCCGTACACGAACTGCCGGCCGCCGCGTGCCAGCAACTCGAAGGCGGCGCGGGCCACTTCGCCACCGGTGCCCGCGAGGACGAGCGTCACCTCGCGGCCGCCGAGTTCTTTCCGCAGCCGCTCCGGCCAGCCGGGGACGGTGTGGTCGGCGGCAGCGTCGGCGCCGTTGGTGAGCACCGCGTCGGCCTTGGCGGCGCCGCCCGCGACACCGGCCACGGTGGCGCCCCGCCGGTGTGCCGCCTGGACCAGCAGGGTGCCGAGGCCGCCCGCGGCGCCGGTGATCAGCACGGTGTCGGCGGCCGTCGGCGCGGCCGTCTCCAGCACGCCCATGGCGGTACGCCCCGTACCGATCATGGCGACGGCCCGTTCGGCGGTCAGCCCGTCCGGGACCGTGTGCAGCGTCGTGGCGGGGGCGACGGCCAGCTCGGCGTAACCGCCCGACGCCTGCCCGAGATGGGCGACGACCCGGCGGCCGAGCAGGTCCGGGTCCGTCCCCTCGCCCAGGGCGTCGACGGTGCCCGCCACCTCGCGCCCCGGTGTCATGGGCAGTCGGGGCAGCGGGAAGGGCCCGCCCTGTGCGCCGGAGCGGATCGCGGTGTCGATCAGATGCACTCCGGCGGCCTCCACGGCGATACGGACCTCTCCGGAGCCGGGGACGGGGTCCGGGACCTGTTCGGGCAGCAGGTTCCCGGCGGGCCCGAAGGCGTATTGACGGATCGCGAGCATGGGCACTCCCGGGTGCTGGGTGAACGGTCGGTGGCGGGGCGGAGACTGCGCCGCCTCCCGCCCCGTGGGCCCACTCTTCGACCTCAACCAAGGGTGAGGTCAAGCGGCCCCGGGTGAGTTCTCCGGTCCGGGAGTTGCCCGGACGCCCGCCGGCCTCCAAGATCGCGTCACCGGCGGACATCCGCCGAGCCGGGCGGATGGGCGGCCGGGCGACCGGGTGGACGGGCGGCTGGGCGGCCGGGGCGGCCGGGGTGGCCGGGCAGGACGGGCGGGAGGGGCGATGACACTGTCGGTGGCCGGTGGGGCGGACGGAGGCGGCGGGCGGCGCGGCCGCTTCACGGATGCCCGGGACACACGGCTCGCGGAGACGGCGGTCCGGGCGATCGTGGCGGTGGTGGAACTCACCCCGAAACCCGGACTCACCGACACCCGGGACCCGGACACGCGGCACCCCGGTACCCGGGCCGCCGACGTACGGGACCGGGAGCCCCGCACCGCCTGTGCGGCGAGCCCGGACACGGGCGCCGTCGGCCGCCGGGACCCCGGGGCGCGGGTCCGCGACGGACGAGCTCCCGGCACGGGGGCGCCCGACGCCCCCACCGGAGATGCCCGGCACCCCGGGGTACGGGCGCACGACGGCCGGAGCCCCGGGGTACGGGCGCACGACGCCCGGAGCCCCGAGGTACGGGCGCACGGTGGCCAAAGCCCCGGGACACGGGCCGGCGAGGCGCGTGATGCCGGGACGACCCGGCGGTCCGACGCCCCGGCCCGCGACACCGGGGAGACCGGGGAGGACCCCGGCGTCCGCGCCCGCGGCACCCGTCGCCCCGCCGCCCCGGATCCGGGCACGCTCCGCTGGGCCGCCCGGGCCCTCGCCCCCGGGCTCACGGCCATGGCCGCCGCCGCGCGCCGCACCGGTGAACCCACCCCGGAACTCCGCGCCGAACTGGGCGCCATCGGCCGTTCCACGGAGTGGACCGTGCGGCGCGCCGCCTGCGGCACCAGGGCGCACCACGGGGCGATCTGGGTGCTCGGCCTGCTGGTGGCGGCGTCGGCGCTGGAACCGGGGCCGCGCCCGGCGAACTCGGCGCCGTGGTCAAACGCCTCGCGGCGCACCGCGACCGGGCGCCCCTCCGCCCTTCCCCGGGTTCGGCGGTCTCGGTGCGCTACGGGGCGGCGGGCGCGCGAGGAGGCACGGGCGGGGCTGCCGCACGTGCGCCGGGCGCTCGACGCGCTCCGCGTCGCCCGGGACACCGGCGCGGACGAGTCCTGCGCCCGGCTCGACGCCCTGCTCACCGTCATGACCACCCTGCAGGACACCCGCGTGCTGTACGAGGCGGGCCCGCACGGCCTGCGCCGGGTCCAGTCCGGTGCCCGCGCCGTCCTCGACGCGGGCGGTACGGCGACGCGGACGGGACGGGAGGCGCTGGCCGCCTTCGACGCCGACCTCCGCGCCCATGCGCTGAGCCCCGCGGGAGGCGTGCCGCTGCTGGCCGGCGCCCTCTACGCCGAGCAGGCGGGCACCGCCGCGCCCGGCACCGCAGCGCCGGGCGGGGGGTCTGCGGCCCGGGTCCGGGGCCGCCGGTGATGCGGGTGACGCCGGTGAACACCCTCACTCCGCCCAGCACCGCCTCGCGCCGCCCCCGACCTCCTGTACCGGCCCCTGCGCGCCCGCCGCCGTCCCGGTCGCCGGTGACCGCTGAGATCCCGGGCGCCGCCCTTCGCGGAGGCCCGTCGGCCGTCGGCGCCGGGTGCCCGCCTCCGGCGTGACCCCGGCCGCCCGTGCGGTGAAGGCCGCCACCCCGAACACCCGGGGCGGACGGTCGCCCCGCCCCGCACCCCGCCCCGGACGGCCGGCTGGGCCGAGCCGGAGCCGGAGCCCGTGCAAGAGCAAGAGCAAGAGCAAGAGCAGGTGCCGATGCCGGTGCCGTGGAGCGGAGCCCGCGGAGGCAGGCGTCCACCAGTGCCGTTGTCCGCAAGTCGGGGGGACGATGAAGGCCGCTCAACGGTGTGCTCTACTTTCGTGCCCATGACAGACAACCCTCAACTCCCGTTCCCCCGGCGGGCGAACACAGGCAAACACCGGCGCAAGAGCCCGGTCAGCCGCCGCCGGGTCATCATCGGCGGTTCCGCCGCCGCGGCCGCCACAGGTCTCGGCCTGGCCGGTATGGCCTCGGCGGGCGGGTCCTCCGGGGGCGCCGGCGCGGCAGGCTCCGCCGGCGATGCCTCCGGGCTGGGCGTCTGCTCGCTCACCGCCGAGGTCACCGAGGGCCCCTACGCGCTGCCCGGCGCGCTGATCCGCAACGAGATCAGCGAGGACCGGCCGGGCTTCCCGGTGCACTATCTGCTCACCGTCGTCGACCAGTCGGCCGGCTGCGCCCCGCTCCCGGACGCGCTGGTCGAGCTCTGGCACGCCGACCACCTCGGGGAGTACTCCGGCTTCGTCGGCCGCAACGGCCACCCCGGCGAGGACAACGGCACCTTCTGCCGCGGCGGGGCGGTGACCGACGAGAACGGCCAGGTCGAGCTGGTCTCCATCTGGCCCGGCCACTACACCGCCCGCGCCGTCCACGCCCATCTGCGGGTGCACACGGACATCACGCCCGCCGGCGGCTCGTACACCGGTGGTGAGATCGTCCACACCGGCCAGCTCTACTTCGACCCGGACACCAACGACCGCGTCCAGTCGGCCGGCCCGTACCGGGAGAACACCACTCCCGAGACGCATCTGTACGACGACGGCGTCTACGACGGCGGCGGCTCGGCCTCCGGCCTCCTCACGCTCACCCCGCTCGGCGGTTCGCCGGCCGAGGGCTACGCGGCGACGCTGACGATCGGCGTCAACGCATAACGGCGGTCGGCGGTCGGTGCCGGGGACGGGCCGGAGGGCCGCCGGCCACACGTGCCACGGGCCGTGCGGGCCTGCTCAGACGCGCGGGAAGCGGGCCAGGAGATCCCAGACGACGGGGTTGTCCGCGAGCCCTTCGTGCAGATCCGTGAGGTCCGCGACGACGTCCTGGAGGAAGTCCCGGGTCTCCCGGCGCAGCGCCGAGTGGCCGAAGGTCAGCGGCGGTTCGCCGGCCGGCTGCCAGTCGGCGCCGATGTCGACCCAGCCGAACCGCCGCTCGAAGAGCAGCCGGTCCGCGGACTCGGTGAAGTCCAGCTCGGCATGTTGCCGGCGGTGCGAACGGCTGCCGCGCGGATCGCGGTCGAGCTGCTCGACGATGTCGCAGAGCGCCCAGGCGAAGTCCAGCACGGGCACCCATCCCCAGGCTGTGGACAGCTCCTGGTCCGCCTTGGTGTCGGCGATGTAGACGTCGCCGCAGAACAGATCGTGCCGCAGGGTCCGCACATCGGCGGTGCGGTAGTCCGTCTGCGGTGGGTCCGGGAAGCGGCGGGAGAGGGAGTAGCCGAGGTCGATCACATGGTCGATGGTCCCACGGCGGGGACCCGCCCCGGCCCGGCTCAGCCCCGGCCGGAACCGACCAGGACGCGCGCCACCGCCCGCGGCCCGGATCACAGACCCGCGCGAAGCCCTCCAGAGCCCGCCGCGTGCTCGTCCGGCCCGCTCCCGCCCGCTCCCGCCACCCCGCCGCCGTGCGCCTCAGTGTCCGCGCGCGATCCACTCCTCCAGCTGCGGTGCCTCGTCCCCCACCGTGGTCGGGTCGCCGTGCCCGGTGCGGACCACCGTCTCCGGCGGCAGGGTCAGCAGCCGGTCCCGGATCGACTCGATGATCGTCGGGAACGAGGAGTACGAGCGCCCGGTGGCGCCCGGCCCGCCCCGGAAGAGCGTGTCGCCGGAGAAGACGGTGCCCAGCCCGGGCGCGTACAGGCAGACCGCCCCGGGGCTGTGCCCGGGGGTGTGCAGCACACGCAGTTCCGTGCCGGCGACGGTCAGGGTGTCCCCGTCGGCGAGGGGGCCGTCGGGCCGGCGGTCCGGGTGCCTCATCTCCCACAGCACCCTGTCGTCGGGATGCAGCAGGATCGGGGCGCCGGTGCGGTCGGCCACCTCGGGCGCCGCGTCGATGTGGTCGTCGTGGCCGTGCGTGCAGACCACCCCGAGCAGGCGGCGGCCGCCGACCGCGGCGATGACGGCCTCCGCGTCGTGCGCCGCGTCGATGACGTACACCTCGCGCTCGTCGCCGATCAGCCAGACGTTGTTGTCCACCTCCCAGGTGGAGCCGTCCAGCGAGAAGGTGCCGGAGGTGACGAGATGGTCGATCCGCGCCCTGCCGGGCGTGGGCGCGCCATCGCCGGGGGCACCGGAGAAACCGGAGGAACCGGAGGAACCGGGGGAAGAAGCGGTCATCAGAGCACCACCACCGAGCGCAGCACGTCACCGCGGTGCATCTTGTCGAACGCGGCCTCGACGTCGTCCAGTCCGATGGTCTCGCTGACGAACGCGTCCAGGTTGAGCCTCCCCTGCAGATAGAGGTCGATGAGCACGGGGAAGTCCCGCTCCGGCAGGCAGTCCCCGTACCAGGACGACTTGAGGGACCCGCCGCGTCCGAAGACGTCGAGCAGCGGCAGTTGCAGCACCATCTCCGGTGTGGGAACACCCACCAGGACGACGGTCCCGGCCAGATCGCGGGCGTAGAAGGCCTGGTGGTACGTCTCCGGGCGGCCCACCGCGTCGATGACGACATCCGCGCCGAAGCCGCCGGTCAGCTCCTGGACGCTCTTGACGACATCGGCCGTGCCGGCGTGCACCGTGTGGGTGGCGCCGAGGCCGGTCGCCCACTCCAGCTTCCGCTCGTCCAGGTCCACCGCGATGATCCGCGAGGCGCCGGCCAGCCGGGCGCCCGCGACGGCTGCGCTGCCGACCCCGCCGCAGCCGATGACGGCGACCGTGTCGCCCCGCTCCACCTGCCCGGTGTTGAGGGCGGCGCCGAGCCCCGCCATCACACCGCAGCCGAGCAGCCCGGCGGCGGCGGGGGAGGCCGAGGGATCGACCTTGGTGCACTGGCCGGCCGCGACGAGGGTCTTCTCGGCGAACGAGCCGATGCCCAGCGCGGCCGTGAGCACGGTGCCGTCGGCGAGCGTCATCGGCTGCGTGGCGGTGTGGGTGTTGAAGCAGTACCAGGGGCGGCCGCGCTTGCAGGACCGGCAGGTACCGCACACCGCACGCCAGTTGAGGATCACGAAGTCGCCCGGGGCCACGTCCGTGACGCCCTCGCCCACCGTTTCCACGATCCCGGCCGCCTCGTGTCCGAGGAGGAACGGGAACTCGTCGTTGATTCCGCCGTCGCGGTAGTGGAGATCGGTGTGGCAGACCCCGCAGGCCTGCACCCGCACCACCGCCTCGCCGGGCCCGGGGTCCGGCACCAGGATCGTCTCGACCCCGACGGGTTCCCCCTTGGCACGGGCCACGACGCCTCGCACTTCCTGAGCCATATAACCGCCTCTCTCTCACCGTTCGGCCGCCCCGCGCTTCACTCGTACCCGGCGGGAGGGGCGTCCAACGGCCCGGCGGACGGTGTCCGGCCGGTCGGCCGTACGGGGGGTGAGCGAGCGGGGCACGCGAAGCGGCCCCCGGGGCCGGTGACCCGGCCGGGGGCCGCTGCCGTTCTCCGCGTCCGTGCCGGGCCCGCTACCGGGGCCGACCGAGGCGCGGTGCGAGGCGGAGGCCGCGGGTCAGACGTTGACCCCGAAGTCCTGCGCGATGCCGGTGAGACCGGAGGCGTACCCCTGGCCGACGGCGCGGAACTTCCACTCGGCGCCGTTGCGGTACAGCTCGCCGAAGACCATGGCGGTCTCGGTCGCGGCGTCCTCGCTCAGGTCGTAGCGGGCGATCTCGGAGCCGCCGGCCTGGTTGAGCACGCGGATGTAGGCGTTGCGCACCTGGCCGAAGTTCTGGCTGCGGGCCTCGGCGTCGTAGACCGACACCGGGAACACGATCTTCTCGACCTCGGCCGGAAGCCCGGCGAGGTTGACGTTGATCTGCTCGTCGTCGCCCTCGCCCGCGCCGGTGCGGTTGTCACCGGTGTGGACGATGGTCTGGTCCGGCGTGGCCTTGTTGTTGAAGAACACGAAGTGGCCGTCGGAGACGACCCTGCCCGCCGCGTTGACCGCGATGGCGCTCGCGTCGAGGTCGAAGTCGGTGCCGGTCGTGGTGCGGACGTCCCAGCCGAGGCCGACCGTGACGGCGGTCAGGCCCGGTGCCTCCTTGGTGAGCGATACGTTGCCGCCCTTGGACAGGCTTACAGCCATGGGATGTCCCTTTCATCGAAGTGTGTCGGGCTTCGCCCGGAGGTGAAGCCACCGTCATCCTCCACAACGCGGGGACGGCCCCGCCGGGTTCCAGCCGCTTCCGCTTCGTTACGGTTCCGCGCCCCGGCCGGCGGAGGGAAAGCGCCGGTGGGCCGGGGCGGGAAATGGAGGTGACGGCCGCCGCCGGGCGGGGGATCATGGCACATATGTCCGGTCCCCATGTCATCCGCGGTTCGGTCTCCCTCCCGGAGGCTGAGCTCAAGTGGCGTTTCTCCCGCTCCTCGGGACCTGGCGGCCAGCATGTGAACACCAGCGACAGCCAGGTGGAGCTCCGCTTCGACCTGGCGGCGACGGAAGCGCTGCCGCCGGTGTGGAAGGAGCGGGCCCTGGAGCGCCTCGCCGACCGGCTGACGGACGGCGTGCTCACCGTACGGGCCTCCGAGCACCGCTCGCAGTGGCGCAACCGGGAGACCGCGGCCGTCCGGATGGCCTCCCTCCTCGCGGAGGCCACCGCGCCCCCGCCCCGCCCGCGCCGGAAGACGAAGATCCCGCGCGGCGTCAACGAACGACGGCTGCGGGCCAAGAAGCAGCGCGGCGACACGAAACGCGGCCGCAGCGGCCGCGGTTGGGACTGACCTCACCACCGACCACACCGGGCCGCGGCCCCGCCGGCCTCTCCGGCCGGACCGGCCGTTCCCGCCCGGGCAGCCGTGGGGACCCACGCTCGCACGGCGCCGCTGGACCCGCACTCCGAGAATTGCCGTATTCCGCCGATCGGTCGATGGAATCAGCGGATCGGCGGACTTCCGTCCTGCCCTGAATTCCACGTTGAGAGCGGGTTGTTGGGGGGCTTAATTACCCTCGGTTGATAAGGGTGAAGTAGGTGGAAGAGCCCTCTCCGGGCAGATGTTCGGCCATCCGTATGAAGTCCACGATCGATGTCGAATTTCCCTGTGTCGGTTAAGCGGAAGAGCTGCTGAGGCAGTGATAGAACTCGATCGGCCCTTCCAACGGGGAAGGCGGAAAGTGGAGAACAATATGCGTACAACAGCCAAGCTGTCGTTCCTGTCGCTTGCCGCGGCTGCCATGATCGCGGGCTCCGCGACGTCTGCCGCCGCCAACGACGGCTACGACGGTGGTTACAAGATCAAGGACGTGGTGGCCCTCGCGCAGAACTGCGGCAACACCGCGCAGCTGGCGCCGTTCCCGCCCGGGGACTTCGAGCAGACGGCCGGCCAGAACCAGACCATCTGCCAGATCGGCGAGGAGAACATCGCCGTCAACTACGCCCCCGAGACCGAGACCGAGACCTTCACCACTGGTGCCAGTGACGAGGTTCTGCTCGCGCTGATCGGGCTCCTCACCCCGGTGGCAGTGCCCGCGGTCTGACAAAGAAGCGACTCGCAACAATGTCATTCCGGCGTGGAGACCAGTACCTGGTCTCCACGCCGGAATGCGTTATCGGTAATTCCGGGTCCGGCGGGGCCGGACGGGAGAGCACGGCCGGCCGCTTGAACCGGTGAATGCCGCTGTGGCCCCGCCCGCGCCATCGGGGAATGACCGCAGGGCCGCCCGTTCCGGCGGCTGCCCATTCCGGTGCAGTGCGCGTCCCGCGCCGGAATGCGCACCTCGGACCCGGTCCCGGCCGGCGGCCCGCTCCGCTCAGCCCAGCCGCCGGTAGCGTCCCCGGAAATAGGTGAGCGGCCCGGCGCCGTCGGGCCCCAGCCGGGTGCCGATCACCCGGCCGATCACCAGGGTGTGGTCCCCGGCCCGCACGCGCTGCTCCGTACGGCATTCCACGGCGGCCAGGGCGCCGTCGACGAGCAGCGCCCCGGATGCCTCGCCGCGGGTGTGCGGCGCATCCCGGAAGAGAAGTTTGTCGCTGATGCGCCCTTTCATCGCGAATCGCCCGGCTGTCTGCCGCTGGCTTTCGGAGAGTACGGAGGCGGCCCAGAGCGGCTGCCGTTCCAGCAACTCCTCCATCCGGGAGTCGTTGCGAACGCTCACCATCGCGAGCGGTGGGTCAAGTGACACCGACATAAAGGCCGTCGCTGTCATGCCCACGTCCTCCCCGTGTGGGCCCTCCTCCGGGTCGCGGGCCGTCACCAGCACCACGCCGGCCGTCAGGCGGGCCATGGCCGCACGGAACTCGTCGTCACTCACCCCTTCAGAATGAGGGATGATCGCTGCGGGGGATGAAGGAGTCTGCTGCACGTGCGCACGCTATCCGGACGCCCGAGGCGCCCACATCGGGCGCGGGGACCGTCCGGGACCTAGGTCCCCCGGCGGATGCCCGCCGGGGGGATTTGCGTTCAGGAAGGAATCGGCAGGGCAGACGGCCCGTCACCGGCGCAAGCGTCAATACACCGAAAGATCATGTGACATGAGTCACAGCAGCCGGGAATTGTTGACCCTGTGTACCGGGTGGGCAGCTCGCTGTGATTCAGTGGCCGTGGCAATCAGACGACAAGATCCTGGAGTTGCTGTCGAGGTCTCGGGGAGTGCAATCGATGGAGGCCGAGTCGGAACCGTACGTCCGTCTTGCGACCCTGCGGCAGCTCCACCGTGTCGTCGCGGACCTGAACACCGCCCGCAGCCTGGCCGACACCCTGCAGGCCGTCGCCGACGGAGTCATCACCGGCCTCGGCTACGAGCTGGCCGCCGTCAACCTCGTCCAGCCCGACGGTGACCTCGTCGTCGCCGCCGTGTCGGGCAGCGCCGGCGCCGAGGCGCTGCTCGCCGGCCGCGTCGGCTCGCGCACCGCCTGGGAGCGCCGCCTCTCCATGGGCACCCGCTGGGGCGAGCTGCGCTTCATACCGCACACCGAGGGCTGGATCCTCGACGACGACGACGTACCGCAGTGGCACAGCGGCGGTCCCCAGCCGCGCTTCGCCGACGAGTGGCACCCCAACGACCGGCTGCTCGCCCCGATGTACTCCTCCAGCGACGACCTGCTCGGCGTCATCGCCGTCGACCGGCCCCGCAACGGCCGCCGGCCCGGCCCCTGGGGCCGCGAGGCCCTGCAGATGTACGCCTTCCAGGCCGCCATCGCCATCAGCAACGCCCGGCTGCGCGCCAACATGCAGCGTGCCCTCGTCCGGCTGGAACGCGAGCAGCAGGCCCTGCGCGCCAGTGAGGAGAGCTTCCGCCAGGCGTTCGAGTACGCGCCCAGCGGCATGGCCATCGCCGAGATGGGCGGCGACCAGCACGGCCGGCTGCTCCGCGCCAACGACGCCCTCTGCCGGCTGCTGGGCCGCCCCGCCTCCGCGATGCGCCGCTACTCCTTCTCCGACCTCGTCCACCCCGACGACATCGGGCTGCTGCTCCGCACCTCCGCCGAGGGCGGCCGGGCCGAGCTGCGGCTGGCCCGGCGCGACGGCAGCTACGTCTGGGTCTCGCTGCGCAACTCCGTCGTCGCCGACGCGGCCGACGGGCCGCGGTTCCTGCTCACCCACGTCGAGGACATCGAGGAGCGCAAGCGGCACGAACTGCAGCTCGCCCACCGCGCCAGCCACGACTCCCTCACCGGCCTCCCCAACAGCGCCGAGCTGCGCACTCGGCTCTCCGCCCGGCTCTGCGACCGCCCGCCCACCCGGGACGGCGACACTTACGCGCTGGACGGGGCGGCCGGCAACGCCTACGGACCGGCCGCGGGCGTCGAGACCGACGAGAACGGCTTCCGGACCGACGGCTTCGACGCCCCCTTCGGCCCGCCGGGCAGCGCCTTCGACAGCCACGTCCACACCGTCGCCCCGGCCGAGGACCAGCCGGACGACGGCACCAAGGGGCTCGCGGTGCTCTTCTGCGACCTCGACGGCTTCAAATCGATCAACGACCGGTTCGGGCACCACACCGGTGACGCGGTCCTCATCGAGGTCGCACGGCGGCTGACCAACGGCGTACGGGACGGCGACACGGTCGCCCGCCTCGGCGGCGACGAGTTCGTCGTCCTCGCCGACGGCCTCGGCCGCGCGGACGCCCAGGACCTGGCCGTCCGGCTGCGCAACGCGATCATCCCGCCGATCCGGGTGGACGGGCGCGCGGTGCGGGTGGGGGCGAGCTTCGGCATCGGCTGGGCCGGCTGCGGGATGTCCGCCGAGGAGGTCCTGCAATCCGCCGACCAGCGGATGTACGTGGAGAAGCGCTCCCGGGCGGGGCGCGCCCACCGCCGCGCGGGGTGACCCCGGGGCCGGTCCCGGAGCAACCCGGCACCGATCCCGTCACCGCCCCCGGGCCTCGCCCCGAGCCCCGCGCCGGTGCCGTCCCCCGCCGGTACGGATGCGGTCGGTCCGGGTGGTACTGGACACATCCGGACAGCGCCGCACGCCCGCGAGCGGGGCTTTTGCGGGGCCGCCTCCGCGGCGCCCCGGCGAGCGGCGACGGACCGGGAACAGCGGCCGCGGTGAGCGGGTAGGCTCGATCGATCGGCCGCGGGCCGAGGTAACGCGATCGTGAACATTGACCATCCGGACAGCACAGGCCTTATCCGGGCCGCCCCGCCGCTGATAGGAGCTGTCCAGGCGCTGTGGACGCGGCGCCGGTGGTCCGGAAACCAGTTGGGGAGTGACAGGGGATGACGGCCGGCAACAACGGCGCGGGCACGCCCGAGAACGACGACCCGTTCGCCTACCTCTACCGCTCGGAGGGCGGTGACGGGGGCGGAAACGGCGCGGCGGACGGCGGAACCGCTCAGTACGGCCGGCCCGCGGCGCAGCCCGGGGTCCCCCGCACCTCGTACAACCAGGTGCACCGGGTCGGGGAACGCCAGTACGGCGGCCAGCAGGCCGCTCAGCGGCCCGGCTACGGACCCGGCGCCGCACCGGCGGACCAGCCGACCGCCGCCTACGCGCAGAGCCCCCACACCTCCTACGCCGCCCCCGAGACCCTGCCCGGCGGCGCCCCGCCGCGCCGCGCCGCTCCCGCCGGCCACGGAAGCCGCGGCGTCCGCGGTGGCGGCGGCCGCGGGCCCAACAGCCAGGGGCTGCTGATCGGGGCGATCGCCGTGGTCGCCGTGGTGGTCATCGGCATCGTCATCGCCATGCTGACCAACGGCGACGGAGACGAGGGCAAGAAGGAGGCCGGCAGTTCGGAGTCGCTCCCCGCCGACGGTGGCGGGAATGACCAGCCCGCGGACGAGGGCAAGGACGAGGGGGAGAAGAAGACCAAGCCCTTCTCCTCCGACAAGTTCGACGCGGTCGGGATGAAGACCGCCGGCGGTGCGACCGTCGCCAACGACGTGGAGGGCGCCCGGTCCAAGAGCGGGGCCTACATCGCGGGCATGAACCAGCCCGGGGCGACGGCCACCTGGCGGATCGACGTGCCCAAGGCGGGCAAGTACACCTTCTACATCGGCTACGGCGTGCCCGGCAAGGACACCAAGGCCACGCTCCTCGTCAACGGCAAGGACCGCGAGCAGGAGCTGAAGAACTGGGCGAACGCCAAGGAAGGCGAGTGGGACAAGGGCTGGACCACCACCTACTCCTACGTGAACCTCACCAAGGGCACCAACACCCTTGACCTCACCTGCGGCGAGGGCCAGGGCTGCGAGTTCAACCTCGACTGGGTGCAGCTCAAGGAGGGCCACATCAAGGACTGAGCCCCGGCCGCCCCGCGTGCCCCGCTCGCCCCGCGCGGCCCTGCCCCAGGGCTTCTCGTCCGCAGGACTTCTCCTCGCACCGGCCGTCCCGGGATCCGTTCCCCGGGGCGGCCGGTGCGTTTCCCGGGCGTCACAGGGGATGTTCGGTGGCCTCGATGTCCGGCAGCAGGCGCGTGTACGCGGCATGGTCGAACTCGCCGGGCCCCGGGGCGGTCGCGGTCGCCGCCGAGAGGGCGACCGCGCGGCTCAGCCGCTCCGGCCAGGGCAGGCCCTCGGCGAGGGCGGAGAGCAGCCCGGACACGGCCGCCTCGCAGGCCCGGGTGGGGTCGCCGCCGGGCGGCCGGGACGGGGCCGCCCGGCGGCTGCCGTCCGCCGTGGCGACGAGCACGCCGTCACCGCCCAGCGAGGCGGCCACGGCGCGGGCGCCCCGCCGCCGGGCCTCGTGCGCGGCGCGCACGGGTTCGGCGAAGCCGGTGAGCGCGGTCAGCTCCCCGGCGGTCGTCGCGACGACGTCGGGGCGGGCGGCGATGCCCCGGCGCAGCGGTTCGCCGTGGGTGTCGAGCAGGACCGGGACGCCCGCGGCCTGCGCGGCCCGCACCAGGGTTGCGTAGCTGCCGACCGGGAGGCCCGGGGGCAGGCTGCCGCAGAGGGCGACGGCGTCCGCGCCCGGGAGGAGCCCGGTGAAGGCCGCGTGGAAGGCGTCCCATTCGGCGCGGGTGACGACCGGGCCGGCCTCCTTGAGGCGGGTGACCTCGCCGGTGGCGGTGTCGACGACGCCGATCGTGCGGCGGGTGGAGCCGGAGACCGGGGTAAGCGCCTCCTCGACCCGGCCGGCACCGGGGGCCCCGGGGGTGTCCGCGCGGTCCGGGCGGCGGCCGCCCCCGTCCGTGTCCCCGTCGCCCTCCCCGTCCTTCTCTCCGTACCGCTCCGTTGTTCCATACCGCTCCGTTCCGTACTCCTCGGCGAGCAGCCGGCGCAGCACCTCGCCGGTGGGGCCGCCCGCGAAGCCCGTCACGACGGTGCGGTGGCCGAGCGCCGCCAGCAGCCGGGCCACGGTGACGCCCGTGCCGCCCGGGCGTTCGATGGTCTCGGTGACCCGGTGAGCGGTGCGCGGGGCGAAGCGGGGGACGCGGTAGGTGATGTCCAGGGCGGCGTTGAGCGTGACGGTGATGATCACCTGGTCCCCCTTCTCTCCTCCGGGTCCGGCGCGCTGGGATGACGGGCCCGGTCGGCCGAGTCGAGCCGGTCGCTCACTCGTGCGGGGGTGATCATGCCAAAACAGCGGCGGCCGGCCCAGTGTGCCGAACCGCTCGCCGCAGCCTGGACGACGGGTGCCGGAGAGTCAACGGCGCGGGGAATCAGCCCACTTCCGGCTCAACCACCCATTCCCCGCGGCGCATGACGCCGGCGACCGCGAACTCGGCGTCCAGGATCACCAGATCGGCGTCCTTGCCCGCTTCGAGCGAGCCGACGCGGTCCGCCACGCCCAGCAGCCGGGCCGGATTCTCCGACAGGGCGCGGACGACCTGCCCGACGGGGAGACCGCCGAGGGTGACGGCCCGCCGGAAGGCGGTGTCCAGGGTGAGCGTGGAGCCGGCGATGGCGCCGCCCTCGACCAGCCGTGCCACGCCGTCCCGCACCTCGACCTCCAGTCCGCCGAGCGGGTAGCGGCCGTCGCCCTTGCCCGCCGCCGCCATGGCGTCGGTGATGAAGGCGACGCGGCCGGCGCCCGCGCGGCTGAAGGCGAGGCCGACCACGGCCGGGTGGAGATGCACGCCGTCGTTGATCAGCTCGACGGTGACCCGCTCGTCCTCCAGGAGGGCGGCGACGGGGCCGGGGTTGCGGTGGTGCAGGCCGGGCATGGCGTTGAAGAGGTGGGTGGCCACGGTGGCGCCCGCGTCGACGGCCTCGGCGGTGGCCTCGTATCCGGCGTCGGTGTGGCCGACGGCCGCGATCACGCCCAGGTCGGCGAGGAGCCGTACGGAGTCCAGGCCGCCGGGCAGTTCGGGCGCGAGGGTCATCATCCGGGCGGTGCCGCGGGCCGCGTCGATCAGCCGTTTGACGTCTCCCGGCTCGGGGTCGCGGAGCAGCCCCGGGTCGTGGGCGCCGCGGCGGCACGGGGCGATGAACGGGCCCTCGAAGTGAATCCCCGCCAGCTCGCCCTGCTCGACGAGCTCGGAGAGGACGGCCGCCTGCCGGGCGAGGTCGTCGAGGCGGTCGGTGACGGTGGAGGCGGCCATGGTGGTGGTGCCGTGCCGCCGGTGGGTGGCGGCCACGGCCAGCGCCTCCTCGGCGGTGCCGGCGGAGAAGGAGGACCCGCCGCCGCCGTGGACGTGCATGTCGACGAAGCCGGGGACGATCCAGTACCCGGTGAGGTCCAGGGTGGTGGCGTCGGCGGCGGTGCCGCGGGCGGGACCGGCGGGACCGGTGGGGCCGTCCGGTCCGGCCGCTCCGGCCGGGCTGCCGCCGGGGAGGAGCGCCGGGCGCGTGGGGTCCTCGGCCGCGGCGTCCGCGATGACGGTGCCCTCCACGACCAGCCGCCCGTTCTCGACGACGCCGGACGGCAGCACCACGCGGGCGCCGGTGAACACGTGTTGAGTCGCCATCAGGTGGCTACCTCCGCGGAGAGGGGGATGCGGGCCGGCGGGCCCGCGTCCGGGCGGCCCGCGGCGTTCCCCGGGGCCGCCGGGACGAGGTGGGGGAGCGGTCGCCGGCCGGCCCGGCCCCGGGTGCGGGCCGTGCCTCGGGCTTGGGGAGGAGCGGCTTCCGTCCCGGTGCCGGGCGGAGCGGGGGCGATGGCATGTCTCACGGAAACAGTCTCGCCCGGATGGCACCGACAGGTCTAGTCCACTTACCCTCGTAGAGTAAAGCGTTCGTATAACGGACGGCGGCGTCCGGTCCGATGCCTTATGCGCGATTCCGTCCGTCGGCGCGGAGCCGGCGCGGCAGCCGCAGCGGCCCGAAGGGCCGGGGGCACCGGATCGGCACGGCATGAAGACAGTGAGAAGAGACCGAGTAGACACCGGAAAGAGATCTGGCAGGACCGGCAGGACACCGGCAGGGTGCGGGGAAAGCCGCGGACGGTGCGAACGGTGCGGGCGGGGCGGATGGTGGGGGAGAGGAACCGTCAGACCCGGGCGGCGCGGGCGAAGCCCGCCGGCCCCGGCCGGAACCGGGAGCGGGGCCGGGAGGGCGGCCGGAGCGGAAGGCACGGCGCGGCGCCGGGCGGGGCCGGTGGACACCGGTCGAGGACCGGCCGGGAACCGGAAGCGGCCGGACGGCAGTCGGCGGGCAGCCGCACGGCGGCCGGACATCAACCGGGCGGAAACCGGACGAAAAGCTATGAACGAGAAGCAAGACAGAAGGCGGTATCGGTAGTGCGACGGCGGTACTCGGGAATCCTCGCGGCGGCTGTCGCGACGGCCATGACCCTCACGCTCTCCGGATGCGGAGGCTCCGGCGGCGAGGTCACCCTCCGCCTGGTCGCCGCCGACTACGGTGACAGCGAGGCCAACACCTCCCGGAAGTACTGGGACCAGCTCGCGGCGGACTACGAGTCCAGCCACCCCGGCGTCTCGATCGACATCAGCGTCTACAGCTGGGCGGAGGTCGACAAGAAGGTCGCCGACATGGTCAAGCGCGGTGAGGAACCGGACATCGCGCAGATCGGTTCCTACGCCGACTACGCCGACCGGAACAAGCTCTACCGCGCCGACGAAGTCCTCTCCATCCCCACTCAGGCGGACTTCCTCCCCAAGCTCGCGGAGGCCGGAGAGTTCCGCCGGGTGCAGTACGGACTGCCGTTCGCCGCCAGCACCAGGCTGTTCTTCTACAACAAGGCCCTCTTCGCCGAGGCGGGCATGAAGGAGCCGCCGCAGAGCTGGGCCGAACTCCAGGACGCCGCCGAGGCGTTGAAGGACGCCGGGGTGGAGACCCCGTACGCGCTGCCGCTCGGCCCGGAGGAGGCGCAGGCCGAGACCATGCTGTGGTCGCTCAGCGGGGGCGGCGGCTTCGTCGACAGCGTCGGCTCGTACACGCTGGACTCGCCCGAGAACATACGGGCGCTCGAGTGGCTCCGCGACGAACTCGTCGGCAAGGGCCTCACCGGTCCCGGCGACCCGGCCGCCCTCAACCGCCAGGACGCGTTCGACGCCTTCACCCGCGGCGAGGTCGGCATGCTCAACGGCCACCCGACGCTGATGCGGCAGGCGGAGAAGGAGGGCGTCGAGTTCGGGACGGCGCCGCTCCCCGGCAGGACCGGCGTGGCCGAGGCGACGATGGGCGTCAACGACTGGCTGATGGCCTTCAAGAAGAACGGCAACCGGAAGCAGATCGGCGACTTCCTCGACTACGTCTACAGCGAGCCGAACGCGCTGGAGTTCGCCGACCGGTACGACATGCTGCCCGTCACACGCTCCGCCTCGGAGGCGATGCGCGCCGACGAGAAGCACGAGCCGATGCGGGAATTCCTCGACCAGCTCCCGGAGGCCGTGCACTATCCGTCGAACAAGACGACGTGGGCGTACGTCAGCAAGACGGTGAAACAGGAGATCGGTTCGGCGGTGGCGCGCGACGGCGATCCGAGCGGGGTGCTCTCGCGGATCCAGCGCGACGCCTTCGCCACGGAGAACGCCGCCCGCTGAGGGCTCCGCCTTCTGCGGCCGGGGCCGCGGTACGGGTCTCTCGGGGCCGGGCCCGTTCGGTTGGGGCCCGGGCCCCTTCCGGTTCGGGTCCCCTCCGGTACGGGCCGGCCGGGGCGTCGGCGGGGGCCGTTATGTTGGACGGTGTGAACGAGAACGGAGACGACGAGACGGTGCCCGAGGGCGGCGGTGACCGGGGCAGTGCCCAGGGGCTGACCGACCGCGACCGGGCCGTCCTCTCCGTCGAGCGGCGTTCCTGGCCGGGGCCCGGAGCCAAGGAACGGGCGATCCGGGAGCAGCTCGGGCTCTCCCCGACCCGCTACTACCAGCTCCTCAACGCCCTGCTCGACGATCCGCGGGCGCTGGCCCACGATCCGGTCACGGTCAACCGTCTCCGCCGGGTGCGCGAGGAACGGCGCGCTCGCCGCTGAGGCCGGGGTGCCTTCCGGGCGCGGAGTTCTTCTCCCGCGCTGCGCGCGGGATGCCACCTCCCGCCCGCCCCTTGCCGCTCATCCGTTCTGCGGGCAGGGGGCCGGGGACGGCCCGGGTTCATGTGGCGGGGAGCCGGGGAGGCGTTTCCCGGTGCGGGTGGGCAGTTCTGTTCCCGCGCTGCGCGCGGGTGCGGCCCTCCCGCCTGCCCGTTACTGCTCGTCCGTCCTTCGGGCGAAGAGCCGGGCGACCCTCGGACCCGGTCCGTGCGGCAGTCGGAGGAAGGCCGGGACGGCCGGAAAGGCGGGGCGTCGGGGGCGCCGCCGGTCCCGGTAGGCTCGGCCGCATGGGCAGTCATCCGCATCCCCTGCCGACCCCTGTCACCGACGCCGGGCGCGACGGCCTCGCCGCACTTCTGGAACGGCCCGAACGGGCTGTCGTGGCCCTCGACTTCGACGGCACCCTCGCACCGATCGTGTCCGACCCCGAACAGGCCCGCGCCCACCCCGGTGCCGTACCGGCGCTCGCCCGCCTCGCGCCGCTCCTCCGTTCGATCGCCGTGATCACCGGCCGCCCCGCCGACGTCGCGGTGCGGAACGGCGGTTTCAGCGGGGTTCCCGGGCTGGAACACCTCGTGGTTCTCGGCCACTACGGCGCCGAGCGCTGGGACGCCGTCAGCGCCGCCGTGACCGCCCCCGACCCGCACCCGGGCGTCGCCGCCGTCCGCGCGGAACTGCCCGGGGTCCTCGACCACAACGGGGCCCGGAAGGGAACCTGGGTCGAGGACAAGGGCCGCGCCGTGGCGGTGCACACCCGCCGGGCCACCGACCCCCAGGCCGCCTTCGAGCAACTGCGGGAACCTCTCACGGCCCTGGCCGAGCGGCACGGACTGATCGTCGAACCCGGCCGGATGGTGCTGGAACTGCGCCCGCCGGGCATCGACAAGGGCGTGGCGCTGACCGGGTACGTACGGGGGAGCGGGGCCGGTGCGGTGCTGTACGCCGGTGACGACCTCGGAGACCTCGCGGCCTACGCCGCGGTGGACGAGCTGAGGTCGGACGGCGTGCCCGGGCTGCTGGTGTGCAGCGCGGCCGCCGCCGGTGAGGGGGCCGAGGAACTGGCGGAACGGGCCGATGTGGTGGTCGATGGCCCGCAGGGGGTCGTGAACCTCCTCGACGCCCTGGCCACCGCGGTGGCCGTGCGACAGGGCTGAAACCGGCCGGCCCGGCCGGAGGTCCGGCGGCTCTGCCCGACGGCTCTGCCCGGCGGCTCCGCCTGC
Source organism: Streptomyces sp. MNU89 (assembly GCF_020982505.1). NCBI lineage: Bacteria > Bacillati > Actinomycetota > Actinomycetes > Kitasatosporales > Streptomycetaceae > Streptomyces > Streptomyces sp. MNU89. The sequence goes on from NZ_JAJKLL010000001.1 coordinate 4,170,733, forward strand.
CTGGCGCCTCGCCCGGTGCCCCTGCCCGGGGCCTCGCCCAGCTGCTCTGCCCCGGCACCCCGCCCCCGGTGGCCTCGCCCGCTGTCCCTGCCCGGAGCCCCCACCGGGTGCTCTCGCCCGGCGCCCCCGCCCGGCGGCTTCGGCGCCATGGCCGCCGGAGGGGCGCGGCCCGGGCAGGCACCCGCCATGCCGCAACCGCTGCCCGCGGGAAGCCCTCTGCCCCTGCCCTTTCGCCCGCAGGACGATGAGCAGCGATGGGCGGGCGGGAGGCCGCACCCCGCGCAGCGCGGGGAAAACGGCGCCGCGGACGCCCGACCACCGGCCTCGCACCCCGGACCGGCGCACCCCGGGCCGGCGGGAACCCCGGCCCGAACCCGGCGCAACGAAGCAAGCCCCGCGCCTCTGCGCGAACCCGCCCCGCGCCCGGAGCGAACCGGCCATCCCGCGCGGAACCCGGCGCCCCCGCACCTGTGCGGAACCCCCACCCGTGCGGAACCCCGCACCCGTGCGGAACCCCCGCACCCCGCGCCACTACAGCGCGTTCAGCTGGTCCAGGAACCACCGCTGGGGCGGGAGCGAGGACGCCGCGGCGGCCAGCCGCTTGGTGCGTTCGGCCCGTTCAGCGGTCCCCATGCCCAGGGCGGTGTCCAGGGCCCGGGCCGTGCCCGACACGTCGTACGGGTTGACCGTCACCGCGTCCTCGCCGAGTTCCTCGTACGCCCCGGCCTCCCGCGAGAGCACCAGCGCACAGCCCTCGTCGGAGACGAGCGGGATCTCCTTGGCGACGAGGTTCATGCCGTCCCGGATCGGGTTGACCAGGGCCACGTCGGCGAGCCGGTACGCGGCCAGGGAGCGGGCGAAGTCGTCCTCGACGTGGAGGATCACCGGCCGCCAGCCGTCCGTGCCGAAGGTCTCGTTGATCTCCTCGGCGACCCGGGCGACCTCGGCGGTGTAGTCGCGGTAGACGGCCAGGTCCTGCCGGGACGGGTAGGCGAACGCGACGTGCACGACGCGCCCGCGCCACTCGGGGCGGTCCGTCAGCAGCTCGCGGTAGGCGAGCAGGCCGCGGACGATGTTCTTCGACAGCTCGGTGCGGTCGACCCGGACGATCACCTTCCGGCCGGGGCCGATCTGCTCGCGCAGGATGGCGAGCCGCTCGTCGACGTCCGGCCGCCGCGAGCGCTCGCGCAGGAAGTCGGCGTCCGCGCCCAGGCCGTGCACTCCGACGCGGGTGGCCGGCGGTTCGCCGAGGAGGTCGGTGCAGCAGGCGGTGAAGGCGTCGGCCCAGCGTTGGGTGAGGAAGGCCGCGCGGTCGGCGCCGAGGATGCCGCGCAGCAGCTGCCGCCCGATGTCGTCGGGGAGCAGCCGGAAGTACTCGGGCGGGGCCCAGGGGGTGTGCGAGAAGTGGCCGATCCGCAGGTCGGGACGGCGCTCGCGGAGCATTCCGGGCACGAGGCAGAGGTGGTAGTCCTGCACGAGGACGGCGGCGCCCTCGGCGGCCTCCTCGGCCAGCGCGTCGGCGAAGGCCGCGTTGTACGCCTCGTAGGCGGCCCACTGGCGGCGGAACTCGGCGTCGAACACCGGCTCGAAGGGCGTCTGGTACAGCATGTGGTGCACGAACCACAGCACCGAGTTGGCCACGCCGTTGTAGGCCGTGGCGAAGACGTCCGGGTCGATGTCCAGCATCCGTACCGTCTGGCCGCCGGTGTCGGCGGGGTCGAGATGCCCGCCGGTGCGGCGCACGGCCTCGCGGTCGCCGTCGCCGAGGGCCGCGCAGACCCAGACCGCGTCGCCCTCGACCGCCGAGAGTCCGGAGACGAGCCCGCCGCCGCCGCGTTTGGCGACGAGAGCGGGGGCGTTCTCCGCCCCGGGCCCGCCGTCACCGCCGTGACCCGGTGGTTCCTGCCCGGCGAGGCTGTACGAGACGGGGCCGCGGTTGGACGCGACGAGTATGCGGGCTGCCTGCTCAGCGACCATGACGCGAGCCTAGCCCGACCGTGATCCGCTCAAACGTGCGTTTCCACACCCCGGCCGAGTCCGGCCGGAAGCCGCCGCCCCGGGGACGGGCGGGCCGCACCGGGGCCGGGGCACCGGTGGCACGGGCACGGGCCGCACCGGGGCGGGCGGCGGCACGGGTACGGGAACCGGCACGGGCCGTACCGGCACCGGGACCGGCGGCACGGGCACGGGCACCCGCACCGGCGCCACCGGCACAGCCCGCCGCACCCGGACCGGCACCGGCCGGATCCTGCCGCCCCCGGCATACCGGGACCCGTGCCCGCCGCCTCCCGCCGGCACCGCCGGGCCCCGCCCGCCGGGAGCGGTCCGCCGGGACGGCCGGCCGGGGCGGCGGCCACCGTGGTCACACCGGCGGCGCGGGTCATGCCGGAGCCCCGCGCACAGCGCCGCCTGAGGACGCCCCTGCGCCCGCCCGGCGGACGGCTCCGCGCCGGCCTCACGCCGCCCTCCGGCGCTGCCGGGCCGTGTACTCCGGGACGGTGCACATCGGGGGCCGCTCCTCCGTGGTCACCTCGTGCACGGTGGGGCTGAAGAGCCGGTCCGAGCCGCGGTCGAACTGGGTCAGCACGGGGCGCACGAGGTGGCCGCGCTCCAGCCGCCGCTGGGCGGTGCTGTAGATCGTGGCGGCCATCCGCCCGAGCGCCTGTCCGTCCTGGTTGCGGTGGTGCCGGACGCCCACGTCCACCTGGGCGAGCGCATCCAGCCCGGCGAGTTCCAGCGTGTCGACGAGCATGCCCAGCTCGACGCCGTAGCCGACGGGGAACGGCAGCCGCTCCAGCAGTGTTCTGCGGGCCGCGTACTCGCCGCCCAGGGGCTGGACGAACCCGGCGAGCTGCGGCCAGTGCAGATTGAGCAGCGGGCGGGCCACCAGCTCGGTGACCCGGCCGCCGCGTTCGCCGCCGCCGCTCATCGGGCGGTCGTACATGGCCTTGACCAGGTGCAGGCCGGGATCGGTCAGCAGTGGCCCGACGATGCCGGAGACGAACCGGCAGTCGAACTCGCGCAGGTCCGCGTCGACGAAGCAGACGATCTCCCCCTCGGTCACCAGCAGTGACCGCCACAGCACCTCGCCCTTGCCGGCCGCGACCGGTATCCGGGGCAGGACGGAATCACGGTGCACGACCCGGGCCCCGGCCTCCGCGGCGATCCGGGAGGTGCCGTCGGAGGACCCGGAGTCCATCACGACGAGTTCGTCGACGAGCGGGGTCTCCCCGGACATCAGTTCGCCGCGTATCGCCTCCACGATCGCCCCGACCGTGGCCTCCTCGTTGAGGGCGGGGAGAACGACGCTGACCGTTCCGGAGGCTCCGGCCGCCCGTTTCGCGGCGCGCAGAGCATCGAGCGGACGTTCGGAGGCGGACCAGGAGTGCCGGTCCAGCCAGAGCTCCACCTCTTCCAGCACGTGATCGTCTCCCTGCCTGTTCGGGGATGCCGCCGCCCAGCAGCGGCCGCATCTCGCGGTTCGGACGCCTGCCTCCACAGTCCGAGCCTTCGGTTACAGTCTTGAACAACACGCGTGACCACCGCATCTCGGGGGTGGTCGGCGCCGACAAATGCCCGGGCCCCGCCCGGCGCCATACCGCTCATCCAGAGGGGCAGAGGGAACGGCCCGTTGAAGCCCCGGCAACCCTCCCGCCGGTCTCGGTCCTCCGACGCACAGCGTCCGGAGCGAGGCTCCCGGTGGGGAAGGTGCCAATTCCGGCTCACGGCGAGGTACGCCGTGAGGAAGATGAGGAGAAAGGGCCTCGCCTGCATGGCTGTGCACACCGTTGGAACAACGGACACCACCGAAACCACCGAGAACACCGGCTCCGCCGCCGGGAACCCCGGACACCCCCAGCAGCCCGGACGGGTCGATCTGGGCCCCGCCGCCGCCCTCTCCTGCCGCGAATGCGGCCACCGCACACCGCTCGGCCCCGTCTTCGCCTGTGCCGAGTGTTTCGGCCCGCTGGAGGTCGCTTACGAGCTGCCCGCCGGTGACCCGGAGGCGCTGCGCGAGCGGATCGCGGCGGGACCCGACAACATCTGGCGTTACGCTCCGCTGCTGCCCGTCCCGGCGGACGTCGCGGAGAAGCCCAATCTGAACCCCGGCTTCACCAAGCTGATCAAGGCCGACCGGCTCGCCCGCGAGCTGGGCGTCACCGGCGGGCTGCACGTCAAGGACGACTCCGGCAACCCCACCCACTCCTTCAAGGACCGGGTGGTGGCCATCGCCGTCGAGGCCGCGCGCGCCTTCGGCTTCACCACCCTCTCCTGCTCCTCCACCGGCAACCTGGCCGGCGCGGTGGGCGCCGCGGCGGCCCGCTCCGGCTTCCGCTCCTGCGTCTTCATCCCGCACGACCTGGAGGCCGGCAAGGTCGTCATGGCCGCGGTCTACGGCGGCGACCTGGTCGGCATCGAGGGCACCTACGACGACGTGAACCGCTTCTGCTCGGAGCTGATCGGCGACCCGATCGGCGAGGGCTGGGGCTTCGTCAACGTCAACCTCCGGCCGTACTACGGCGAGGGCTCCAAGACCCTGGCCTACGAGATCTGCGAGCAGCTCGGCTGGCGGCTGCCGGACAACCTCGTCGTCCCCATCGCCTCCGGCTCCCAGCTCACGAAGATCGACAAGGGTCTGAAGGAGCTGATCGCGCTCGGACTGGTCGAGGAGAAGCCGTACAAGATCTTCGGCGCGCAGGCCGAGGGCTGCTCCCCGGTGTCCCGCGCCTTCAAGGACGGGCACGACGTGGTGCGCCCCGTGAAGCCGGACACCATCGCCAAGTCGCTGGCGATCGGCAACCCGGCCGACGGCCCGTACGTCCTGGACATCGCCCGCCGCACGGGCGGCGCCGTCGAGGACGTGAACGACGAGCAGATCGTCGACGCCATCAAGCTGCTGGCCCGCACCGAGGGCGTCTTCGCGGAGACCGCGGGCGGTGTCACCGTCGGCGTGCTGAAGAAGCTCATCGAGACCGGGCAGCTCGACCCGGCCGGTGAGACCGTCGTGCTCAACACCGGTGACGGCCTCAAGACCCTGGACGCGGTGGCCCCCACCACCGGTCCCTCCGCCACCATCCGTCCCACCCTCGCATCCTTCCGAGAGGCAGGCCTCGCATGAGCGTCACCGTCCGAATTCCGACCATCCTGCGGACCTACACCGGAGGCAAGGCCGAGGTGGAGGCCGAGGGCGCGACGCTCGCCGAGGTGCTCGCGGACCTGGAGAAGAACCACCAGGGCATCGGCGCCCGCGTGCTGGACGACGCCGGCAAGCTGCGCCGCTTCGTCAACGTCTACGTCAACGACGACGACGTCCGCTTCGCCGAGGGTCTGGAGACGGCCACGCCGGACGGCGCGGGCGTCTCGATCATCCCGGCGGTCGCCGGCGGCTGAGCCGCCGCACCGGGGCGGTCCGGAAGCGGATCACCGGTGGAACCCACCCTGCGTCACCGCGATTGCCCCCTCCGTCAAACAAACGGAGGGGGTAATTCCGCGTCGTTGAGCGCGGTACAGTTGGTCCGATCCCCTTCCGGCATCCGCCGACCGCAGACGAGAACGCGACAACCTGTGTCCGAAGGGCGAGGGCGATTTGTCGCGAAGGTCCGTCATGCCCGGTCCGGGTTGCCCCGGATTTTCCGTGAATCCCCCGGAAACTCCTTTCCGGCCGCGGCTGAATTCTCGTCCGATTGACCTGTTGCAGAGGGCAGTTGGGCAGATACATTCGGCCGCGGTCGACGCGTTCCGGCGCACACTTCCCGGTGGTCCCCCCATGCCGACGGCCAAGGGACCGCTGGGTCGTGAGGTCTGACCCGGGTCCGCGGAGTGCGGTCCTGCGCAAGGGCCAGTAATAGGGGAGTTAGGAATGGCTCAGGGCACCGTCAAGTGGTTCAACGCGGAGAAGGGATACGGCTTCATCGCGGTCGACGGTGGTGCGGACGTCTTCGTGCACTACAGCGCGATCCAGATGGACGGCTACCGCACCCTCGAAGAAGGCCAGCGGGTGGAGTTCGAGATCTCGCAGGGCCAGAAGGGGCCGCAGGCGGACATGGTCCGCGTCGCCGGCTGAGCGCCGACCGGCCACACCTCTGAAGGGTCCGCATCCCCGGCGCAGGGGGTGCGGGCCCTTCGCCGTGCCCGCGTCCGTCCCCCGCCGTCCGTACCGCTTTCCGCCCGCCCTCCGCCCGCCCTTCGCCCGCGCCGCCGTCCGCGCGCCGTGAGGGCCGTACGCGCCCGGAGGCTCCGGTGGGCGCTTGCACTCGAAGGGGGAGAGTGCTAATCATTGGCGTTAGCACTCTCCCCCGGAGAGTGACAGAAGGACCGGGTCGGTGAGGCCCGCAGGCCAAGCGGGGCAAGGAACCGCGAGGCCGGCAGGCCGTCCGTCGCGGGCGCCAGCGCGGTCCGGAGAAATCCTCCCCCAGCCGCAGGCCGGGGGGACCCCGAAGTCCTGGGAGGACCACTTCACATGGCCAAGACCATCGCGTTCGACGAGGAGGCGCGGCGCGGCCTCGAGCGCGGAATGAACCAGCTCGCCGACGCCGTCAAGGTCACTCTCGGCCCCAAGGGCCGGAACGTCGTCCTCGAGAAGAAGTGGGGCGCGCCCACGATCACCAACGATGGTGTCTCCATCGCCAAGGAGATCGAGCTCGAGGACCCGTACGAGAAGATCGGCGCCGAGCTGGTCAAGGAAGTCGCGAAGAAGACCGACGACGTCGCCGGTGACGGCACGACGACCGCGACCGTCCTGGCCCAGGCGCTGGTCCGCGAGGGCCTCCGCAACGTAGCCGCGGGCGCCAACCCGATGGCTCTGAAGCGCGGTATCGAGAAGGCCGTCGAGGCCGTCTCCGCCGCCCTGCTGGAGCAGGCGAAGGACGTCGAGACCAAGGAGCAGATCGCCTCCACGGCCTCCATCTCCGCCGGCGACCCCCAGATCGGCGAGCTCATCGCCGAGGCCATGGACAAGGTCGGCAAGGAAGGCGTCATCACCGTCGAGGAGTCGCAGACCTTCGGGCTGGAGCTGGAGCTCACCGAGGGCATGCGCTTCGACAAGGGCTACATCTCCGCCTACTTCGCCACCGACATGGAGCGGATGGAGGCGTCGCTCGACGACCCGTACATCCTGATCGTCAACTCCAAGGTCAGCGCGGTCAAGGACCTCCTCCCGCTGCTGGAGAAGGTCATGCAGTCCGGCAAGCCGCTGCTGATCATCGCCGAGGACGTCGAGGGCGAGGCGCTCTCGACCCTGGTCGTCAACAAGATCCGCGGCACCTTCAAGTCCGTCGCGGTCAAGGCGCCCGGCTTTGGTGACCGCCGCAAGGCCATGCTCGGCGACATCGCCATCCTCACCGGTGGCACCGTCATCTCCGAGGAGGTCGGCCTCAAGCTGGAGAACGCCGGTCTGGAGCTGCTGGGCCGCGCCCGCAAGGTCGTCATCACCAAGGACGAGACGACGATCGTCGACGGCGCCGGCGACAGCGAGCAGGTCCAGGGCCGCGTCAACCAGATCCGGGCCGAGATCGAGAACTCCGACTCGGACTACGACCGCGAGAAGCTCCAGGAGCGCCTGGCGAAGCTGGCCGGCGGCGTGGCCGTCATCAAGGCCGGTGCCGCCACCGAGGTCGAGCTGAAGGAGCGCAAGCACCGCATCGAGGACGCGGTGCGCAACGCCAAGGCCGCCGTCGAGGAAGGCATCGTCGCCGGTGGTGGCGTGGCCCTGCTGCAGACCGTCTCCGTCTTCGAGAAGCTGGACCTCTCGGGTGACGAGGCCACCGGCGCGCAGGCCGTCAAGCTCGCGCTGGAGGCCCCGCTCAAGCAGATCGCGGTCAACGCCGGTCTCGAGGGCGGCGTCGTGGTCGAGAAGGTGCGGAACCTGACTCCGGGTCACGGCCTCAACGCCGCGACCGGCGAGTACACCGACCTGATGGCCGAGGGCGTCATCGACCCGGCGAAGGTGACGCGCTCCGCGCTGCAGAACGCCGCGTCGATCGCCGCGCTGTTCCTCACCACCGAGGCCGTCATCGCCGACAAGCCGGAGAAGGCCGCCGCGGCCGCTCCGGGTGGTATGCCCGGCGGTGACATGGACTTCTGATCGGCCCCGGCCGGTCACGTCGATCCTCGTTTCGGAGGGCGGCACTCCTCACGGGGTGCCGCCCTCCGGCGTTCCACGGACCACATCGCGTACCGGAGCCGGATCGATGGATTGCCGGGGTTGCCGGGCTGCCGGGTTGCCGGCTCAGAGTTCCGCGGCCGCTTCCAGGGCGGTGCGGAGACGCCCGTCCGCCCCGTCCAGCAGACGGGTTGCCGTGGGGGCGTCCACGCCGCCGAGCAGCACCAGGACGGCGTTCTTCACCTCACCGCCCGTGGCGGCCAGCGCGGCCTCGATCTCCTCCTCCCCGGCGCCGGTGGCGAGCGCAACGATCCGCCGGGAGCGGGCGCGCAGCTTCTCGTTCGAGGCCCGGACGTCGACCATCAGATTCCCGTAGGTCTTGCCCAGCCGGATCATGGTGATCGTCGACAGCATGTTGAGGACCAGCTTCTGCGCGGTGCCGGCCTTGAGCCGCGTCGAACCGGTCAGCAGCTCCGGGCCGGTGACCACCTCGATGCCGTGCTCGGCGGCCGCCGCCAGGGCCGAGCCCGGGTTGCAGGACAGCCCGACGGTCAGCGCGCCCCGGGAGCGGGCGTGCTCGACGGCGCCGACGGCGTACGGGGTGCGGCCGGAGGCGGAGACGCCGACCACCGTGTCCTCCGGGGCCAGGGCGAGGGCGTCGAGGTCCGCGGCCGCCTGCTCCCCGTCGTCCTCGGCGCCCTCGGCGGAGTGCACCACGGCGGACGGGCCGCCCGCGATCAGCCCGACGACCTGACCGGGCGGGGTGTTGAACGTCGGCGGGCACTCACTGGCGTCCAGCACGCCGAGACGCCCGGCGGTGCCCGCGCCCGCGTAGATCAGCCGGCCGCCCCGGGCCATCCGCGCGGCGATGCCGTCGACGGCCGCGGCGATCCGCGGCAGCTGCGCGGCCACGGCGGCGGGGACGCCGGCGTCCTCCCGGTTCATGATCTCGGCGATCTCCCGCGTGGACAGCCGGTCGATCTCGGCCAGTTCGCCGCGGAACGCCTCGGTGGCCAGGGTGTCGAGCTGGGCGCGGAGGTCTTCGGGGGCCGGTGCGCGGGGTCCGCCGAGCTGGTGGGACGAGCCGGACGTGGAGGGCGGGCCGGACGCGTGGGGCGGGCCGGTGGGGCCCGGTCGGGTGCGGGGAAGGGCTCGGGCGCGGGGTGGGGGCATGGCTGCCGCTCTCGGTGAGGACGATGCGGTGAGTGCGGCCGGTTGCGCCGGCCGGTTGCGCGCGACCGGTGTGCGGGTCCGGTCCGCGGTCGGGTACGGCGACGTGGCCGATGCAGCGGGCGCGACGGGTGCGGTGAGGGCGTGGGTGCCGCGGGTCCGATGACGCCCGCGGAGCCGGGCCGCCGGTCAGCCGCGGGGGTTGTGGCGGTGGGCCAGGGCCTCGTACGAGGCGGCGAGGGCGGGCGCCGCGGTGTCATGGGTCCGCTGCGCCACCCCTATGAACAGGCAGTCCACGACCAGTAGTTGGCTGGTGCGGCTGGACATCGCCGCCGGCCGCAGCTCGCTCTCCCGAGCGGGGGAGGTCGTCAGTACGTGGTCGGCGTACTGGGTGATCTCGCCGTCCGGGCGGCCGGTGACGGCGACGGTCGTCGCCCCGCGGTCGAAGGCGGTGCGGAGCGGTTCGATCACGTCGACCGTGCGGCCGGAGTGGCTGATGGCGACGGCGGCGTCCCCGGCGCGCAGCTGGACCGCGCCCGTCATGGCCAGGTGCGGATCGGCGTGCGCGTGCGCCGACAGGCCGATGCGGAGCAGCTTCTGGGCCAGGTCCTGGGCGACGAGGTTGGACGCTCCGATGCCGTAGACATCGATCCGGCGGGCGCCGGCCAGCGCGGTGACGGCCGCGTCGAGCTGCGTGGCGTCGAGGCCGGCCGCGGTGTCGGCGAGGCACTGCTGCTCCTCGCGGGCCAGTTTGGCGATGACGTCCGGCAGCGGGTCGTCCACCGCGATGTCGGCCGTCACGGCCGGGGCGGCACCGGACTCCTGCTGGGCGGCGAGGCCCGCGAGGGCCAGCCGCAGATCGCGGTAGCCGGGGTAGCCGAGGGTGCGGGCCGTGCGGACGACCGTGGCCTCGCTCGTGCCGGTGCGCTCGGCCAGGCCGGTGACGGTGAGCGCGGCGCAGCCGGCCGGGTCCCCGGCGACGGCCTCCGCCACCCGCTGCATGGAACGGGTCATCGTCGGCCCGAGCATTCTGACCTTCGCGGCGAGGGCCGCCGGGGCGGGCAGGAGCGCTGTGGCCGCCGGTGCGCGGGCCGGGCGGCGGCGTGGTGTGGGGTGGCTCCGGGCGGGGTTCCGGGGCGGTGAAAGTTTCCTTCACGCTGTTGCTCACCACTGAAAGGTATTTTCAGTGCTTCCGGGCCGTCAACCCCGGGCGGGGGCGGGGATGCCCGACGGCACGGGGCGCGCCGGGGTGTGGGTGCGGAGTTCTTTTCCCGCGCGGCGCGCGGGTGCCGCCCCCACCCGCCCATTGCCGCATACCTGTTCCGCGGGTGTGGCGCGCGGGTCAGGGCGGCGGCGGCGTGGTGGGGCAGGGCGGTGTGGGCCGCTGCGGTGCGCGCGTGGCCGGAGGCGGGAGAATGGCGGGCATGGACCTCGAATACGCACTGCACGCCGCTCGGGCCCTGGTGATCGCCGATCTGGCATCCGCCGAGGTCGCCGACGCCGATGTCGTCTCCCTGGTCGAGGACGCGGTGACGCACCGGCGCTGGTGGGTGGAACAGTGGCCGGAGGGCGCCGGGTTCGTCATCGGACTGGTGGCCCAGGACGTCCAGGACTCGCTGCTGGAGCGGTACGGACGGTGGCCGCTCTGCCCCGTCTGCACGGAGAGCGGAGACCCGCACGCCCTCGACGTCGAGCCGGAACTCGGCACGGACCCGCACTGGGTCTGCCCCAAGACGGCGGTCTCGGTGTCCGCGGTCGGCAAGCTCGGCACGGTGCTGGGGAGATGAGACCGGTGCCGGCGACGGAGCGGGCGGGGCGCGTGGCGGTGGAACGCATGGCGATACGGGCGTGGAGCCGGTGGCGGTGGCGGTGGCGGTGGCGGTGGCGGCCGGGCCGGTGGCACGGAGCGCGGTGCGGGTGAGGGCTCAGTGCGCGGAGCGGCCGGCGGTACAGGGCGTGGCGCGGGCGGCGGCACAAGGAGTGGAGCGTCCGGTGGCACGGGGGATGACGGCGGCACGGGGCGCGGCCCGGGGGGCCGGGTGACCGTTTACATCGATCCGCCGGTGTGGCCGGGGCACGGGCGGATGTGGTCGCACCTGGTGAGCGACGTCTCGTACGAGGAACTGCACGCCTTCGCCGAGCGGCTGGGCGCGCCGCGCCGGGCTTTCGACCGCGACCACTACGACGTACCGAGCGAGCGCTACCCGGAGGCGGTGGCGCTCGGGGCCGTGGAGATCGGCTCCAAGGAGCTGGTGCGGCGGCTCACGGCCGCCGGGCTGCGCCGTCCCAAGGGGCGGCCGCCCCCGGATCCGCCCCGCGGCCCCGGAGCCTTCCCGGGCCCCTGAGGTTCCGCGTCGCATCCTCCTGGCCATCGCGCCGTCCGAGGCACTGACACCCTCCCGGCCGCCACACCGTCCGGTCATCCCGTCGGCCGTACCTGTTCCGGGGTCCGGCTGGAGCCGGCGACCACCGCGCTCGGCCCGCGGCGTCGTGCGCGGGCCGACAGGACGACCGCCGGGATCGCCAGCAGAGTCAGTGCCGCGCCCGCCCAGGCCGTCGAGGCGAAGCCGAAGCCCGCGTCGATGACCGCTCCGCCGAGCCAGGGGCCGCCCGTGTTGCCGAGGTTGAAGGCGGCCGTGACGGTGGCACCGGCCAGCGTCGGCGCCGCCCCCGCCACGTCGAACATCCGGGCGTTGAGGGCGGGAGCCGTGTAGAAGGCCGAGATGCCCAGCAGGAACGAGAGCGTCACCACGGCGAACGGAACACTCGCCGTGAGCGCCACGGCGACCAGCAGCACCAGCGACGCCACCGCGCCGCTGAGCAGCACCCCGAAGAGGTGGGCGTCCGCGAACCGGCCGCCCAGCGCCGTCCCCAGCAGGGCACCGAAGCCGAACAGCATGAGCACCGTGGGCACCCAGCCGTCGTCGAGCCCGGCGACATCCGTGAGCAGCGGCGCCAGATAGCTGAAGAAGCAGAAGACACCGCCGCCGACGAGCGCGGTGGCGACGACCGCCAGCCACACCTGCCCGTCCCGGTAGACACGCAGCTCCTTGCGGAGCCTCGGCAGCTCGGCCGGGCGCGGGATACGGGGAATCAGCGCGATGATCCCGGCGAGGGCCACCGCGGAGGCCGCGCCGACCGCCCAGAACGCCGAGCGCCAGCCGAAGTGTTCGCCGAGGAACGCCCCGGCCGGTACGCCGAGGACATTGGCGATGCTCAGCCCGCCGAGCATGACGGCCATGGCACGGGCCCGCTCCGTCACCGGGACCGTGGCGACGGCCACCGCCGCGCCCAGCGCCCAGAAGCCCGCGCACGCGAGGGCGCTCACGACCCGGGACGCGAACAGCCATCCGTACGAGGGGGCCAGCGCTCCCGCGACCTGCCCCAGGCCGAAGACGGTGATCAGGGCGATGAGCGTGGCGCGGCGCGGGAGCCGGAGCGTCGCCATGGCCAGCAGCGGGGCGCCGACGACCATGCCGAACGCGAACGCCGAGATCAGCAGCCCGGCCCTCGGAATGCTGACGTCCATGTCCTCCGCGATCGGCGGCAGCAGCCCCGTGAGCATGAACTCGGACGTCCCCAGGGCGAAGACCGACAGACCCAGGACGTACACGGCGAGGGGCATGCGGGAGCGATCGGTTGGCATGACTCGGAGCAACAACGGTCGCGGTCATGCCATTCCCCGGCAGCGGGTGCCGTAGGTCTCCCCGGCAGGCTGTCCCCGGCCCGTGAGCAGGGCTTCCCCGGCCCTCTCCGCTCCGGGCGGCACACGCTCGTCCCACCGGCTCCGGGGAGGTGAGGAGCCGCGGAACGGGACACCGGCACCCGCACGGGAGCGGGCCGACCGTCCGGAGGCCCGGCCGGAAGGAAGGCCAACCGGAAGGCCCGGCCGCGTCCGCCCGCGGCCGTCACCCCGTGAGCAGGCTCAGCTCCGTGGCCATGTTGTGCCGGGCGGTCGGCTCCCACCGCTCGCCGTCGGGGGTGCGGAACAGCCGCGGCAGCCCGAGCAGCGACCGCAGCACCTCGGCGCGCCCCTCGCGGAACTCCTCGTCCGGCACGAACGCGTACTCCTCGCGGACGGCCGCCGCATAGGCCGCGTACTCCTCGGGCGGGCCCGCCAGGACGGCCAGGTCCGCGTCGCACAGCACCTCGCCGTTGGTGTCGCCGGGTGCCGGATCGTGGGTGACGGTGAGGCGGACGAGCCGGGCCGTCTCCGCCGTACGGTCCGGGGAGACACCGGCCTCGGGCAGGGCGAGTTCGGCGAGCCGGGCGCTGCGCTCCTCGTTCTCGGAGCGGTCCGGGCGGTAGACGGCGTCGTGGAACCAGGCGGCCAGCCGCACCGCGTCCGGGTCCGCGCAGTGGCCGGCCAGCTCGTCGATCCGGTCGAGGACGGCCGCCAGATGGCCGGTGGTGTGGTAGTGCCGCTGCGGCTCGGCCCAGCGGGCGAGCAGGTTCTCGCCGTACGGACGCGGGTCCGGAAACGGGCCGGGGCCCTCCTGGCAGCGGCGCAGCAGTCCGGACCAGCGGTCGAGAAGAGGGACGGGCATGGGCCCATTGTGCGATACGGCGACCGGCGCCGCCGGGCGTACGGCAAGCCCGGCCGCAACCCGCGGTGCGGCACGGGGCGCCCATGGGGAGCCCCCCGGAACGCCGGCCGCGCCGGACCGGCCGCGCACCCGGCCACACGGCTGCCTCGTACCGAGCGGTGCACCAACGACGGCCTGGGGCAAGGGGCTTGGCCGAACGGGTAGCTCCGTGCCGAGGGCCGCCGGGCACCGTGGCGCTGTGCGGCGCGCCGTGCTACCCACTCCCTGTGGCAGGCATCACAGGCGCCTCCGGGTGCCCCGTCCCCAAGGAGCACCTCATGTCACCTCCCACACGGCGCACAGCGGACGGCGACGGCAGCGGCAGCGGCGGCGAGAGCGAGAAAGGCAGCGGCGCCGAGCCTGCCACCGGTACCGGCCCAGGCACCGGCAGCGGTACGGGCGCACTCACCGGTGCCGGCAGCGGCGCGAATCCCGGCACGGGCGCCCGCACCACCACCGGCCCCACACCGGCCCCCACACCGGCCCCCACACCGGCCCCCACACCGGCCCCACACCGGCCCCACACCGGCGCGGACACCGGTGTGAACAGCGGCCCGGAAGCGGCGCCGACCCCGATCCCGGCGCCCGCCCCGCGCCGCCGGCCGGGATCACCGCCCGGGCGGGTCCAGGCGCGGCTTCCTCACGGGTTCGGCCGCGGCCGGCATCGCCGCGGGCGCGCTGCTCCGCGGCGCACCGCCCGCCGTCGCGGCGCCGGACCGGGAGGGTGCCGCCGACGCGGCCGGGCGGCACGCGGTCGAGGTGGCCTTCACCCTCAACGGCGAGCGGCGGAGGCTGCGGATCGATCCCCGGGTCACCCTGCTCGACGCGCTCCGTGAGCGGTTACGCGTCACCGGCCCCAAGAAGGGCTGTGACCGCGGCCAGTGCGGCGCCTGCACCGTCCACCAGGACGGCCGCCCCGTGCTCGCCTGCCTGACCCTGGCCGCCACGGTGCGCGGCAAGGAGATCACCACCGTCGAAGGGCTGGCCCGGGGCGACGAGCTCCACCCCGTCCAGGAGGCGTTCATCGACCGCGACGGCTTCCAGTGCGGCTTCTGCACACCCGGCCAGATCATGTCCGCCGCCGCGCTGGTCGACAGTGGCCGCCCTGCCGGTGACGACGAGATCCGGGAGTACATGTCCGGCAATCTGTGCCGCTGCGGTGCGTACCCCAACATCGTCGACGCGATCCGCCGGGCGCGGAAGCAGAGCACGGGCAGCGGCGGCGGTAGCCGCAGCAGCAGCGCGGCCGGTGCCGTGGACGGAGCGCGGCGATGAGGGAATTCACCTTCACCACACCCGAGTCCACGGACCGCGCCCTCGCCGAGGCGCACCACGGAACCGGCAGCGGCGGCCGGGGCTCCGGCCGGGACGGCGGCGCGGCGTACCTCGCCGGCGGCACCACCCTCGTCGACCTGATGAAGCTCGGCGTGCTGGCCCCGAGCCGCGTGATCGACATCAACGGGCTCCCGCTGCACGGCATTCGCGCCGACGAGCACGGCCTGCGGATCGGCGCGCTGGAACGCATGGGCGACGTCGCCGCCGACGTGCGCGTACGGGAGCGGTACCCGGTCCTCGCGGAGGCGCTGCTCGCCAGTGCCTCCCAGCAGATCCGGAACATGGCCAGCATGGGCGGCAACCTCCTCCAGCGCACCCGCTGCCCCTACTTCCGCGACCCCGGAGCGCCCTGCAACAGGCGCGACCCCGGCAGCGGCTGCCCGGCCGTCACCGGTCACCACCGCAACCACGCCGTCCTGGGTACCAGCGACGCCTGTATCGCCGCGCACCCCAGCGATCTCGCCGTCGCCCTCGTGGCGCTCGACGCCTCCGTCCGCGTCCTCGGGCCGGGCCGGGACGGGGACAAGAACCGGGACGGGGACCGGGGCCGGGGGAGCGGCTCGCGCACCGTACTGCTGGCGGACCTCCACCGGCTCCCCGGTGACACCCCGCACATCGAGACCTCCCTGCGCCCGGGAGAGCTGATCACCGAGATCACCGTCCCGCCGCTGCCGCGCGGCACCCGATCCGGCTACCTCAAGATCCGCGACCGGCAGTCGTACGAGTTCGCCCTCTGCTCCGCCGCCGTGGCGCTGAGCCTGCGCGGGAACACCATCACCGGAGCCCGGGTCGCGGTGGGCGGCGTCGGGACGAAACCCTGGCGGCTGCCCGCCGTGGAGGCGGCCCTGACCGGCCGTCCGGCGACGGAATCCGTCTACGAGAAGGCCGCCGGGCACGCCGCCGAGGGGGCCCGCCCGCTGCGGCAGAACCGTTTCAAGGTGACGCTGGTCCAACGCGCCGTCGTGCGCGCCCTGATGAGCCTGGGGGACTGACGCATGACCGACGCGACCGGCACCGCCCCGGACGGGCAGACCCGGGACAGCACACAGAGCCGCAGCAGTACACACGGCCGCAGCAGCACACCCGGCGGGAGCGGCGGAGAGGGCCCGGGCGCCGCCACGGGACGGCGCACCGCCGCAGCCCAGCACACCGCCGCCACCCCGCACACCACCGCGAGCCGCCCGCCGGCCGGAAAGGGCGGCAGCGGTCTCGGCCGGCCCGTCGACCGGGTGGACGGCCGCCTCAAGGTCACCGGCGCGGCCCGCTACGGCGCCGACCACACCGCCGCCCGCCTCGCCCACGGCCATGTCGTGGTGAGCACCGTCGCCCACGCCACGATCCGGTCCATGGACACCCGGGCCGCCCGCCACTCCCCCGGGGTGCTGGCCGTCTACACCCCGTTCGACCCGCTGAAGATCAACCGGGCCGGGGTCCTCGGCCCGATGCGGGCGCCGCTGCAGGACAAGGAGGTCGTCCACCACGGCCAGCCGATCGGCTTCGTCGTCGCGGAGACCTTCGAACAGGCCCGGGACGCGGCGGCGCTGATCCGCGTCCGCTACGACGAGCGGCCCGCCGCCGTCTCCCTGGAGGACGGGCTGCCCGGCGCGAGGGAACCCGCGCACGTCGGCGGGGAACCGGCCGTCGTCACCGTCCTCGCGGACGGCGTGGCCTCCGTCGGCGAGGCGCTGCGCGACAGCGAGGTGCGGATCGAGGCCGCGTACACCACCGCGCCGCAGCAGCACGCGCCGATGGAGCCCCACTCGGCGGTGGCCGAGTGGGAGGACGGGAAATTCACCGTCCACAGCTCCACCCAGGGCGTCGCGATGCTGGCGGCCGACCTCGCCACGGCCCTGGACGCCGATCCGGCCGATGTCCGGATCGTCAGCCGCTACGTCGGCGGGGCCTTCGGCGGGAAGTTCGCCGCCTACGCGCAGACCACGCTGGCCGCCGCGGCGGCGCGCGACCTCGGCCGCCCGGTGAAGGCGGTGCTGACCCGGGAACAGGTGTTCACCGCGACGGCCACCCGCCCCGGCACGCTGCAGACCGTCGCCCTCGGCGCCCGCACGGACGGCACCCTGACGGCGCTGCGCCACCACTGCACCTCGGGCGCCCCGGTCGGCTCCGAGACCGTCGAGGCCGGGGCCCACAAGACCCGCACCTGGTACGCCTGCCCGAACAGCGAAGCGGCCGCCCGTTATGTGCCGCTGCACATCGCCGAGGCCACCATCATGCGGGCCCCCGGGGAGGCGCCCGGCTCCTTCGCCCTGGAGAGCGCCCTCGACGAACTGGCGGTCCGGCTCCGTATCGACCCCGTCGAACTGCGCATCCGCAACCACGCGGCGACCGAGCCGGGCACCGGCCGCCCCTGGTCGAGCAAGCACCTCGTCGAGTGCTACCGCACCGGCGCGCGGCGCTTCGGCTGGCACCGGCGCGACGCCCGCCCCCGGTCCGGTACCGACGGCGACTGGTACGTCGGCACCGGCATGGCCACGGCCGTCTTCCCCGCCCTGCGCTTCCCGGCGTCGATGAAGGTGCGGTTCCGGGCGGACGGCACCGCCGAGGTCTCCGGGTCCACCGCCGATCTGGGCACGGGCATGTGGACGGTGCTGTCCGTCGTCGGCGCCGAGGCGCTGGGCATCCCCGCCCACCGGATCAAGCCCGACCTGGGCGACTCCGGGCTCAGCCCGGCCGGCTTCGTCGGCGCCTCCGCCGGAACCTCCAGCGTCGGAGCGGCCCTGCTGGAGGCGGCCGGTGCGGCGAAGAAGGCGCTGACCGACCTGGCGGTGCGACACCCCCGCTCCCCCTTCCGCGGCCGGGACCCGGAGGACGTCCGGTACGAGCGCGGACGGCTCACCGCGCCCGGCGGCCCCGACGAGGACTTCGGCTCGCTCATCGCCGCCACCGGCCGCACGGGCGTGGAGGCGGAGGGCTCCTCGGCCCCGGGCGAGGAGACGCGGCGCCACGCCTTCGCGTCCTTCGGCGCCCAGTTCTGCGAGGTCCGTGTGCACCGGCGGACCGCGGAGATCCGGGTCTTCCGCATGCTCGCCGTCATGGACACGGGCACGGTCGTCAACGCCAAGACGGCCCGCAGCCAGATCATGGGCGGCATGGTGTGGGGCCTGTCGGCGGCGCTTCACGAGGGCCTGCACCCCGACGACCGCGGCCGCTACGCGGGAGCCAACCTCGCCGACTACCTCCTCCCCGTGAACGCGGACGTCCCGGAGGTCGAGGTGGTGTTCCTCGGCCACCCGGACACCCTGCACAACCGGCTCGGCGCCCGCGGCGTCGGCGAGATCGGCGTCGTCGGCACGGCGGCGGCCGTCGCCAACGCCGTCCACCACGCCACCGGCAAGCGGATCCGGGACCTGCCGATCACCCTGGACCGGCTGCTGGAGTGACGGACCGGCGCGCCCGGGCCCCGGGCCCCAGACCCCGGCCCTGCCTTCTCCGCCTCGTCGGGGGAGCGGGCGGAGGGCCGGGGCCGGGGTTCACCCCAGTTCCGGCGGCAGGTCCTCCGCGTGGAGCACCGTCAGGCCCGACACCGCCCGGGTGAGGGCCACGTACAGCCGGCGCAGCCCGGTGCGCCGGTCGGGCTCGGCGGCGACGACCGCGGCCGGCTCGTCCAGCACCACGTAGTCGTACTCCAGGCCCTTGGCGAGCGAGGCCGGGACGAGCGTGAGCCGGGCGTCCGCCGTCGTCTCCTCGCCGGGTGACAGATACGGCAGCCCGGCCGCCGCCAGCGCCCCGGCCAGCGCCGGGACGCGCGCGTCGGCCGCGATCAGGCCCACGGAGCCCTCGTGCTCCAGCGCCTCACGGCACGCCTCCGCGACGGCCGCGCCGAGGCCGGGCGGCGGGCCGGCCCCCTCGGAGCCGTCCCCGTCACCGGCTTCGCGCCCGCTCCCGGCCCCGGCCGCGTCCACCCGGCGGATCTCCAGGGCGCCCGCCGCCTCCCGCACCGAGGTGGCCTCCTTCAGCCCGGGCGCGATGGCGGGCAGCAGCCGCGAGGCGTACGCGATGACGTCGCGCGGCACCCGGAAGCCCTCCGTCAGCTCCTCGATCCGCCCGTCCGGCTTGCCGAGATGGGACAGGGCCTCGGACCAGGCGGCGGTGGACCACGGGGTGGTGCCCTGGGCGAGGTCGCCGAGGATCGTCGCGGAGCCGGTGGTGCAGCGGCGGCCCACCGCCCGGTACTGCATGGGGGAGAGGTCCTGCGCCTCGTCCAGGACGACATGGCCGAGGGACGGGGTGCGTTCGACGAGGTCCCGCACCTCGTCGATCAGCACGGCGTCGGCCGCCGACCACGCCGCCGACCGCACGCTCCGCGGCGGCTTCGGCCGGAGCAGCAGCGCCTGCTCCCCGGCGCTCAGCACACCCTCGGCCTGCTCGGCGAGGAACGCCGCGTCGGAGAGCAGCCGCAGGACCAGCTTCGCCGGATCGACCGGCGGCCAGATCGCCTTGACCGCCGCCTTCACCGCCCGGTCGCGGGCCACCGCGTTCTGCGTCCGGTCGTCCGGTGCCTCGCCCGCGGCCTCCATCCGCACCAGCACGGCGTGCGCGATCCGCTGCGGCAGGGCTTCGCGGGCGGCGCCGTAGCGGATGCCCCGGCCGAGCAACTCGTCCACGATCTGCCGCAGTTCCCCGGCGGGCACCCGCCAGCGCCGGGAGCCGCGGACGACGACCAGCCCCTCGCCGGGCGGCCGCACCCCGGAGCGGACGGCTCGGCGCAGCACCTCCGCCATCCGGGCGTCGCCCTTGAGCCGGGCCGCCTCGGGGGTGTCCGTACCGGTGACCGGGACGTGCGCCACCAGGTCGTCGACGGTGGCCTGCGCGACCTCCAGCTCACCGAGAGCCGGCAGCACCTGCTCGATGTAGTGGAGGAAGGAGCGGTTGGGGCCGATGACGAGCGTGCCGGCGCGGGAGAGCCGCTCCCGGTGGGCGTAGAGGAGGTACGCGACCCGGTGCAGGCCGACGGCCGTCTTGCCGGTGCCGGGCGCGCCCTGCACACAGAGGGTGCCGCCCAGACCGGCGCGGACGATCTCGTCCTGCTCGGGCTGGATCGTCGCCACGATGTCGCGCATCGGGCCGACGCGCGGCCGTTCGATCTCCGTCTGGAGCAGCCGGCTGACGGTCTCGGCGGCGGCGGGATCGGAGAGCCGCTCGTCCTCATAGGCGGTCAGCTCCCCGCCGGTGTAGCCGAAGCGGCGGCGGAGCGCGACATCCATCGGCTCCTTCGGGGAGGCCCGGTAGAAGGGCTGGGAGACGGGGGCCCGCCAGTCGACGACCATGGGGTCCCCGTCGGCGTCGTGCACATGGCGGCGGCCGATGTAGTAGCGCGCCGCGCCGCCGGCCGCCGCCGTCCCTCCGGCTTGTCCCACGTCTTCCGACTCTTCCGCGTCTCGCGCGTCTTCCGCGTCTCCCGTCCGCCCCTCGGGTGGGTGGAGGTAGTCCAGCCGGCCGAAGAAGAGCGGGGTGCCGGCGTGGTCGGCGAGGGCCTTGATCCGGCCGTCGATCTGGGACCGGAGGACGGCGGCGTTGACCCAGTTCGCGGTGACGTCGGTGATGTCGAGGGCCTCGGCGTCCGCGCGCATGGCGCGCAGCGCGGCCCGGGAGGCGGCGAGATGGGCCTGTTCGCGGCGGAGCGGGCCGGCGGGGTCTCCCGGCTCCCCCGCTCCGTCGGGCGTTCCGCCTCCCCCGGGCGCCGTGGTGCCCGGGAGACCCGCGGAGGAGGCCGGAGCCGGGGGACCCCCGGGTTCCGCGGGGTCGTCGAGATCGGCCGAGGACGGATGCGCGGGCACGGCGAAGCCTCCGGAGTGACGTGACACGGCGTGATGTGCCACAGGGCGTGACGGAACATGGCGCGCAGCGCGCGGCGCTGCGGGTGAACGAAGATGGGGAACCGGCCGGTTTCCGTCCGGGCGGCGGCTCTCCCGGCGCGGCGGAACCGGTCCGGCGGGACGCTGCGGCGACGCGCTGCGGGAGGCGGGCAGACGGGCGATTGTAGCCAGCGGCGGCCGGACGGGCGAACGCTTTTCCCGTACGGCCCCGCCCCGCCCCGCCGGGCCCCGGGACCGTCCACCGCCTCCGCCGCCCCGTCCCCTACGGGACGGTCTCCTCCCAGGTCATCCGCCGGGTTGGCGCCCGGCGGGGTGGCTCGGTCCGGCGGAGTACCCGGGTCTCCGCAGGGTTACATCCCTGGACCGATGTGCGGCAACCGGATGAATCGCATCATGGAGCACATGAGCACCATGACGACACCACCCATCCCGCCGCCCAGGCGGCCGTCGCCGGGGGCCGTCGCCTCCGGCGCGGAGCCCGGTCACCGCCGGCATGTCCTCGGTGACGCCCTGCACGCGATCCGGGTCTTCGCGGGGGCGGCGCTCAGCGTCGTCGTCCTCGGCGACACCGGGGACAAGGACGACGAGGACGACCGCGGCGGCCGCGCCGCCTCCCGGGAGCCCGGCCACGATGCCTCCCGGGAGCCCCAGCACGGTCCGACCCGGGAGCCCGGTCACGGCCCGGAGCGGTCCGACCGGTAACCCCGCCGGGCCTCCGGCCGCAGGCGCGGCCCGCCCGGAGAAGAAACCGAACACAGGAACGGACGCGCCGGAAACAGCGCTGCCGCCCACTGACCCGTTCGAGTAGGGTTACCGCCGTTTGGTACTGACGGGACGGCGGACCGGAGGACGAACAGGTGGCTGCTGCTGCGACCGGCTCCGGCAGACGGCGCCTCACCCGGCCGACGGCCGCCGCGCTGCTTCTGCTCCTGCTCTCCCTCACCGCTTTCGCGGCGCTCTGCCTGCTCCGGCCGACGCCCATGGCCGACCTGCTCGTCTACCGCGCCGAGGGCCGCGCCGTCCTCGACGGCACCGACCTCTACGGGTTCCGGGTCACCGAGTGGAACCTGCCCGCCACGTACCCGCCGTTCGCGGCGATGCTGTTCGTCCCCGCCGCGCTGCTGCCCCTGCTGCCGCTGAAGGCCGCCTTCGCCGCGACGAATGTGCTGCTGCTGGCCCTGCTCGTCCATCTCTCACTGAGGCTGGCGGCCCCCGCCTCCGGGACCCGGCTGGCCACCTGGCCGCGCGGAGCCCTCGTCATCGGTGCGACCGCGCTCGGGCTGTGGCTCGAACCCGTCTTCCAGACGATGCTCTTCGGGCAGATCAACCTCGCCCTGGCCTGCCTGGTGCTGTGGGATCTGACCCGGCCCGACGGCGCCCGGGGCAAGGGCCTCGCCATCGGCGTCGCGGCCGGGATCAAGCTCACGCCCGCGATCTTCGCCGTCTACCTGCTGCTGACCGGCCGGGTGCGCGCCGCGCTGTGGTCCTTCGCGGGCTTCGCGGGCACGGTGCTCGCCGGTGTCGCCGTCCTGCCCGGGGCCAGCCTCGAGTTCTGGACCCGGCGGATGCTCGAGACCCGCCGTGTCGGCAGGGTGTGGATCGTCGACAACCAGTCCCTGCAGGGCCTGTTCGCACGGCTGCTGCACACCACCGACCCCGGCACCGTCTGGCGGGTGGCCGCTCTGGTGACGGCCGTCGCCGGGCTGCTGCTCGCCCGGCACGCGGTGCGGGCGCACGGCCACGAGGCGTGGGGCGTGCTCTGCACGGCGCTGACCGCGGTGCTGGTCTCCCCCATCAGCTGGTCGCACCACTGGGTGTGGTGCGTGCCGCTGCTGGTGCTGCTCGCCGTCGAGGCCGGGGCGCGGCCGCGGCCGGTGCTCGCCGTCGCCGCCCTGGTCCTCTTCTCCGCCCGCAGCCACTGGCTGGTGCCGCACGACGGAGTCCTCGACCTGCGGCTGCCCTGGTGGCTCCAGGCGGCCGGCTCCCCGTATCCGGTGCTGGGCATCGGCCTGCTGCTGTTCGCCGCCTGGCGGCTGCGCGGCACCCCGCAGGGGCCGCCGTCCGGGCCCGCCGGGGCCTCCGCCGGCACCGGGACGCCCGGCACCGCACGGGTCCCGGGCCTGCCCGGGCCGCGTCAGACCTCGTCGCCCGCCGCCAGCTCGGACGCGTCGACGATGCGGTAGGAGTAGCCCTGCTCGGCCAGGAAGCGCTGGCGGTGCGCCGCGAAGTCCTGGTCGATGGTGTCGCGGGCGACGACCGAGTAGAACCGCGCCTCGTGGCCGTCCGCCTTGGGCCGCAGCACCCGGCCCAGCCGCTGCGCCTCCTCCTGGCGGGAGCCGAAGGTGCCGGAGACCTGGATGGCGACGGTCGCCTCGGGCAGGTCGATCGAGAAGTTCGCGACCTTGGAGACGACGAGGACGGACAGCTCGCCCTGCCGGAAGGCGTCGAACAGCTTCTCGCGCTGCGCGTTGCTCGTCTCGCCCTTGATGACGGGGGCGTCCAGGTGCTCGCCGAGTTCGTCGAGCTGGTCGATGTACTGGCCGATGACCAGCGTCTGCTGCCCCGCGTGCTTGCGCACCAGCTCCTCGATCACCCGCTGCTTGGTGACCGTCGTGGCGCAGTAACGGTACTTCTCCTCCGGCTCGGCGGTGGCGTACGCCAGCCGCTCCGCGTCCGTCAGATCGACCCGCACCTCCACGCAGTCCGCCGGCGCGATGTAGCCCTGCGCCTCGATCTCCTTCCACGGCGCGTCGAACCGCTTCGGGCCGATCAGCGAGAAGACGTCCGACTCCCGGCCGTCCTCGCGCACCAGGGTCGCCGTCAGCCCGAGCCGGCGGCGCGCCTGGAGGTCGGCGGTGAACTTGAAGACCGGCGCGGGCAGCAGATGCACCTCGTCGTAGAGGATCAGGCCCCAGTCGCGCGAGTCGAACAGCTCCAGGTGCGGGTAGACGCCCTTCCGCCGCGTCGTCAGCACCTGGTACGTGGCGATGGTGACCGGGCGGACCTCCTTGCGGGTGCCGCTGTACTCGCCGATCTCGTCCTCGGTGAGCGAGGTGCGCTTCACCAGCTCGTGCTTCCACTGCCGGGCCGAGACGGTGTTGGTGACGAGGATCAGCGTCGTCGACTTGGCCGTGGCCATCGCTCCCGCCCCGACGAGCGTCTTGCCCGCGCCGCACGGCAGGACGACGACACCGGAGCCGCCGTGCCAGAAGTTCTCCACGGCCTGCCGCTGGTACGGGCGGAGCTGCCAGCCGTTCTCCTCCAGCTCCATCGGGTGCGCCTCGCCGTCGACGTAACCGGCGAGGTCCTCGGCGGGCCAGCCCAGCTTGAGCAGCGTCTGCTTGATCTGCCCGCGTTCGGACGGGTGCACGGCCACGGTGTCCGGGTCGATCCGGGCGCCCACCAGCGGCTGGATCCGCTTCGACCGCAGGATCTCCTCCAGGACGGGGCGGTCGGAGGACTCCAGGACCAGCCCGTGCACCGGGTGCTTCAGCAGCCGCAGCCGCCCGTAGCGGGCCATCGTCTCGGCGACGTCGACCAGGAGGGCGTGCGGCACGGGGTAACGGGAGTACTCGACCAGCGCGTCGACGACCTGCTCGGCGTCGTGCCCGGCGGCGCGCGCGTTCCACAGGCCGAGCGGGGTCAGCCGGTAGGTGTGGATGTGCTCGGGGGCGCGTTCCAGCTCGGCGAAGGGCGCGATGGCGCGGCGGCACGCGTCCGCCTGCTCGTGGTCCACTTCGAGCAGGAGCGTTTTGTCGCTCTGGACGATCAGGCAGGACACGCGTACCTCCGCGGTTCGAATCATCAGTCGGCGTGACGGACGGCACGGACGGCATCTCTGCCGCCGCTCGGCCGTGCCCCCCGGACGTGCCGGAGAGGGAGGACCGGCCGGGTGCCGGGGGCGCGCGCCGCTCTCCATGGTCGCCCATCGCGCCGGCCGGACGGGACGGTTCCTGCCGGTCGCCGGACCGAACGCCTTGCCGCGTGCTTTGCCGGTCGCCTGCCGGGCACCTGGCCGGCCCGGCACCTTTGCGAACGCCCGTCCGGGCCGAGCATCCGTCCGAGCGCCTGCCGGGCGCCGCCACACCGGGCGCGAACGCCGTACGGGCGGTCCGCGTCCCGGGGTTTCCGGGCGCGGGACCGTGAGCCGGTCGGGCCCGGCCCCCGTCGGAGGTGGAACCCCCGCATGCGGCCGGGTATTCCGTCACGGTGCGGGCCGCCCCGCCCGCGGCCGCCTCCGCCGGTGCTCAGATCTCGCCGCCGGAGGGCTCGGCGACGCCCGTGATCCGGTGCAGCGGATATGTGCGGACCTCCTCGGCGGTGTGGTCGTACGCCGTGACGACGCCGCTCTCCACGCGGACCGGGGCGATGAGCCGCCGGTCGGCCGCGCCCTCCGCGGTGATGCAGCCGATCCACACCGGGCTGCCGGTGAGCGCCGCGGCCTGGAGCGCGGCCAGGGTGTCGCCGGGCGTGCTCCGCGGCAGCCCGCCCGGGGCCCGGGGCGGGGCGCCCGCACCGCCGGCCGGGCCCGGTTCGCCGGACGCCGCGCGGTCCCCGGCCCGTACGGCCCGTACGGTCGCGGTGAGCAGGGTGTCGTCCGGCACCGGCAGGCCCTCCGCGACCGGGGCGGGCGGGGTGCGCGGCGGCGTGCGGTGCACTCCGGGGCGGGTGATCAGCACATCGCCCTCGGCCGACTCGGCGGCCGGCGCGTACCCCATCTCGCGCAGCTTGGTGAGCAGTGTGGCCGGGTCCAGCTCCGCGGCCAGCACGGTCGGCGCCAGCCGGCGCAGCCGCAGCCCCTCGGAGCGCTTGTCGGCCAGGATCTCGGCGAGCAGCCCGTCGTCCTCGCAGCGGACGTACGCGGACGCGGCGCCGACCCGCAGATGACCGTGGCGCCGGGCCACGTCGTCGATGAGATAGCTCAGTGGCTGCGGCACGGGGGTGCGCGAGTGCTCCGCGAGGAAGGCGTGCAGGTCTTCGGCGATGCGCCCGGAGTCCAGCGCGCGGCGCACGGAGTCCGGGGTGAAGCGGTAGACCGTCGCGCCGCCCTTGGACTCGATCTCGGCGAGCACGTCGAGGGTCTCCGCGAGCGGGCGCTCCAGCGGGCCCGGCGCCACGGCGGTCAGATCGGCCTGCAGAAGGACGTGGTCCAGCGGCTCGGGCAGCAGCGGTGCCAGCACCTCGGCGGCGCGGGCGGCGGAGGCGGCGATCTCGGTGGCGGACCGCGGGGCGAAGGCCCCGGCGGGACGCGGACCGGCGGACGCGGCCGGGGAGCCGGGGCGGCACCGGAAGCGGTGGCACCGGAAGCCGTGGGGCGGGGCCGCGGCGCCGGGGCCCGGGCCGTCCCCGCCGCCGGTGTCCGTGCCGTCCCCGCCGTCCGTGGCGGCGGGCAGGCCGAGCAGGACCCGGCCGTGCGCGGAGAGGGCGCCGCGGCCCGTCACGCCGAGGAGTTCGGCCTCGCGCAGGGTCCACTCGGTGAGCCGTGTCCGCAGCTCCTCGGCGGAGGACAGCCCGCGCGCCGACACGGGCGCCGTACCCGCCGTGCGCCAGCCGTCCGGTGCGCCGCCCCTGCGGGCTCCGGCGGTGGCGGCACGGCCGGACGGCGCCCCGTGGGCGGCCCGGTCGCGGGAGCCGTCCCCGTACCCCGGGCCCGTTCCGCCGCCGTATCCCGCGCCGGCGCCCGTCCCTGTTCCCGTCCCCGGGGCGAATCCGCCCGTGACCGTCCCCGCTCCCGCGCCGCCGCCGGATTCGGAGGAGATACCGCGCTCCCAGCGGAGCCGGGCCAGCACGCTCTCCGGACGGGGCGCGGCGCCCGGCGGCAGGGTGGCGAGCAGTTCCAGCGTGCGGTGGCGCATCTCGGGCGCCTGGGAGCGGTCCAGTCCGGGGCCGAGCACCGTCAGGGCGCGCCCCTTGGCGTCGTGGCCCCCGACGACCCCGGCGGTGCGGGTGGCCGGCAGCCAGGCCGCGACCAGGGCGGCCCAGCGCTCCTGGGCGGGCCGGGCCCGCCAGTCGTCGTACTCCGGGGTCGGCACGAAGCGTTCGTCGGTCGTGCCGTCGGAGGCCAGCAGCCCGGCGGCGTAGGCCAGTTCGATCCAGAAGACGGCCGTGGACTCGTCCGTGTCGAGCGCCGCGGCCGTCCGCTTCAGATCGCGGATGCTCACGCCGCCCGCGCGCAGCACCGCCGGTCCCGCCGTCTCCCACGCGTGCAGCAGGTCGTCGACCGTCCCGATGGCCGTGCACGCCTGTCCGGCGCCCGCCGAGTCCACCGAGCGCGGACTGTACTGGGCCGCGGTCTCCACGGGCGGTGGCAGCGGCTCCGGGATCCGGTGCGCCCGCCCGCCGCGCAGGTGCAGCGCCACCTCGCGGGGCAGGACGACCGTGCCGGGCGCGGTCGGCAGCAGCAGCCCGCGGGCGACGAGCCAGCGCACGGCGGGTCCCGGATCGGCCGGCACCTGGCCGTAGGGCGGCCCCCACACCAGCCGGTCCAGCACTCGCAGGGCCTCCGGGGGCGCCTCCCCGAGCAGGCCGGCCATCCGTTCCCGGTCGGTGAAGAGCGCGGTCAGCGCTTCGACGGCGGTCACCGAGTCGTGGGTGGTGGGCAGTCCGGCGGTGGCGAGGATCTGCTGGAGCCGGCCGGGTGACATCCCGGCCGTG
Source organism: Streptomyces sp. MNU89 (assembly GCF_020982505.1). Classification (NCBI taxonomy): domain Bacteria; kingdom Bacillati; phylum Actinomycetota; class Actinomycetes; order Kitasatosporales; family Streptomycetaceae; genus Streptomyces; species Streptomyces sp. MNU89. The sequence continues at coordinate 4,198,413 of NZ_JAJKLL010000001.1, forward strand.
GCCTCGGAGACGGTCGGGCCGAGCCCGGTGGAGGGCGCGGCCGGGCCGGTCGTGGCGGGGGCGAGGAGTTCGCGGGCGGTGCGGACGAGGTGGAGCCGGCCGCTGCCGCCCCACAGCAGCGCCCGGGTGCGCAGCGTGGTCACGGCGCGCGGCAGTTCGGCCGTGACGGTCTCCTCGCGGTCCTCCCCGGCCATCAGGGTCAGCAGGGTGTCGTACGCACAGGGGTCCGGGGCGACCGCGAGGGCCTCGGCGGTCTGCACGGCGAACCGGTCGAGCTGCTCCAGGGCCCGGGCGACGGAGGCGCGGTTCACGGCGCGGGTGGCGAGCTGGGTGAGGTCGCCGGGCACCGGGGAGAGCAGGTCGGGGCGGGCCCGCAGCAGCTCGGCGAGTTCGCGGTCACCGCGGCTGCGCAGCTCCTCGGCGAGCGTGCGCGGCCCGGCGCCGGCGCCCGCACCGGTGCCGGTGCTGCCGCCGGCGGCGCCGGCTCGTCCGGCCGGGCCGGTCTCTGCGGGCACGCGCGCCTCCCCGTTCCGCTCGGTCGTCATCCGACTCACAGTAGCGTTCGCGCCGGGGGTCGGGCCCCGCGCGCACCCCCGGACGGGCGGGGCGCACTCCGGCGCGAGCCGCGGCGCGGCGCCGGCGGCGTCGGCGGGCGGCACACCGCCGGAGCTGCGGCGCGTGCCCGCTTCCGGCGCGGCGGAAGCGGGTACCGTCGGGTGAGGCGGTCACCAACAGTGCACACCCGCAGGGGATTTCGTGGGGATCGAAAGCGATCAGCTCGTTCTGGACTATCTGAGCCGGGTCGGGGATCTGGCCCAGCAACGGCAGCTGTCGTCCGGGGACCGGATGCGCCTGGTGTCACAGTTGCGCCAGGAGATCGAACAACAGCGCACCAAGGCCGCCGACAGCCCGGGCGCGGTGAAACGCATCCTGGGCCGGATCGGGTCCCCTGAGGACGTGGTCCGCGAGGCGGGCGGCCGGGCCCCCGGCGAGACGGGCGGAGGGAGCGCGGGGCGCGGAGCTGACGCGCCGGAACGGCCGGTGCACCGGCCGGTGACGGAGGCCGGCCGGGAGGACGGACCCGGCGCGGGGCGGAAGCCCGGCCGGGCCGGCAGGGCCGGCGGAAGGGGCGGCGGACGGAGACCCGGGCGCGGCGCCGGGCCGTCGGCCGGGGACGGGACCGGTCCCGGAGGCGGAACGGGAGCAGGGGCGGGAGGCGGCGGAAGCCGCGCCGCCGGGCCGGGGCGGCCGCCGGGGAAGACCCGGACGGCCGCTCCACCCTGGGACGGCTCGGCGCCCTCGCAAGGCGCGCGGGTCTCATCGGCGGCACCGAGGTCCCGGCGCCCCGCGACGGTGCGGGGAAACCACCCGCGGAACCGCCCGTGGTCCCCGTCATCCCGCTGACCGGGCCCATGCCGCCGCACCTGGCGGGCGAGGACGAACTGCGCGGCGCCGACGGCACGGAGTGGTGGCGCGTCGAACCGGGCCCGTTCGGCACCGCGCGGCCCGGCGGGTCCGGGTTCGCCGCCGGGCACTTCGGCGCCGGCGACTCCGTACCGGGCTTCACCGGCGGCATCGAGATCCCCGAGATACTGAAGCCGCCGCCGCAGAAGCCGTTCGAGTCCGACCCGTCGGCGGCGGCCGGGGCTTCCGGCGGCGCGGAGGTGGCCGGTGCGGACCCGGACGGGACGGAGGAACTCCCCGCCCGCGGCGGCCTGTTCCGCCGCTCCGGGGGAGGCGCGTCGGGGCGCGTCGGCACCCCCAGCCCGCTGCTGCTGCTCGCCGCGGCGCTGCTGGCCGGCGGGGCGGTGTTCGGTTCGCTGCTCGCCCTGGCCGCGGGCTGGCTCATCGCGTACGCCGGCCCCCGCCTCAGCCGTACGGAGGCCAAGTGGGCCGTGCTGGCCCTGCCGGGGCTGGTCGCCGGGGGAGCGCTGGTGTGGTTGTGGGGCCGGATGGAAGGGCGCTGGGGCCAGCCGATCCGGGACGGCGAGATGAGCACCGCGCTCACCGAGACCTGGCCGGTCGCCCTGCGCGCGGCGGCCGTCGCCTCGGCCGTGTTCCTGGTCTGGCGCGCGAGGCGGCGGCCGCGCGGCTGACCCCTGCCGCGAACGGCCCGCCCGACTGTGCGGTGTGCGCCTGGCCCCGGGGCGCGCGCCCGGCCCCGGACCGCGGCGAGGCGGGCAGGCACAGCGGCGTGGCGGGCAGGCTCAGCGGCGTGAAGAGATCTCCCGGTCGGCCCTGATCCCGAGCGGTCCCGGTCCTGCTCCTGGTCCCGGTCCCGGTCCTGAGCGCCGGCGCCCGCCCATCCGGCCGTCCATCCCGGCGGTTCCTCCGGAACGCCTCGCCGGGGGCCGGGGCGGCCGGCCGGGCGCCCCGGGGGCACCTCTCGCGCCCCGGGCACAATGGCCGTATGGCATCGAATCCCCAGCCCCCGACGGTCGGCTTCGACCTCGACATGACGCTGATCGACTCCCGGCCCGGGATCAAGGCCGCCTTCGTCGTGCTCGCCGACCTCACCGGGACGTACATCGACACCGATCTCGTCGTCACCCGGCTCGGGCCGCCGCTCGAACACGAGCTCGCCCACTGGTTCCCGGCCGACCGCGTCGACGCCGTCGCCGACCTCTACCGGGACATCTACCCCCGGCACGCCATCGGGCCGGCCCTCCCCATGCCCGGCGCCCGCGAAGCCGTCGAGGCCGTACGGGAGGCGGGGGGCCGGACCGTCGTCGTCACCGCCAAGTACGAGCCCAACGCCGTGCTCCACCTCGAACATCTGGGCATCGAGCCCGACGCCGTCGTCGGTTCACTCTGGGCGGAGGCCAAGGCGGAGGCGCTGCGCACGCACGGCGCCGCCTACTACGTCGGAGATCACACCGGTGATGTACGGGGCGCGCGTACGGCCGGTGCGCTGTCGATAGCAGTGCCGACCGGGCCGTGTGACGCGGAGGAACTGCGCTCCGCCGGCGCCGACGTGGTCCTGGACGACCTGACGGCGTTCCCCGGCTGGCTCGCCTCCCGGCTGGCGCGGGTGTCCGGCGAGTCCGGGGAGCCCCGGGAGCCGCAGGCCCCTCAGACGTCCCCCGCGCCCCTGGCCTGACGCCGCTGCGCCGCGATGGTGCGCAGCACTCCGGCCCCGGCCACGGCGAAGCCGAGACCCATCAGCATCGAGATCAGATAGGCGGCCGTCGGGAACGGCGGCCTGCCGAGGAAGAGGGGCGCCACCGTCACCACGGTGGCCACGGCGCCGATCAGGAAGATGACGCCGCCGACACGTACGAGCCGGTCGCCGGGACCGGCGCCGTCTGCTGGGGTTTCACTGCTCACCCCACAAGGGTAGATCGGGAGCGGCGGCCCGGGACCGGGGGCCTCCGCCCCGCTCTCCGTTCTCCCTGAACGCTGAGGAACCACCCGGCGACTTCTTGTCACCGGGCGCGGGACCATTAGCCTGAGACCCAAGGGCCGCAAGGCCGCTCCACCGCTCTTTGAGCTGCTGTTTGTGTGTTTGCCATCCCCGACGAGTACGAGGACGAGGACAGACGTGCCTACCGGCAAGGTCAAGTGGTTCAACAGTGAGAAGGGCTTCGGCTTTCTCTCCCGCGACGACGGCGGCGACGTCTTCGTGCACTCCTCGGTGCTCCCGGCCGGAGTCGACGCGCTGAAACCCGGGCAGCGGGTCGAGTTCGGCGTGGTCGCGGGCAACCGGGGAGACCAGGCGCTCTCGGTGACCATCCTCGACCCGGCGCCCTCCGTCGCCGCGGCGCAGCGCCGCAGGCCCGACGAACTCGCCTCCATCGTCCAGGACTTGACGACCCTCCTGGAGAACGTCGGCGCCCAGCTCGAACGCGGCCGCTACCCGGACCGGGTGCACGGCCAGAAGATCGCGGGCATGCTCCGCGCCGTCGCCGACCAACTGGACGTCTGAGGCAGTCCGGGGCCGGGCCCCGCGGCGGGAGGTTTCAGCCGCTCGTGGGGCGCCGGCCCTGTGGTCTCAGGCGCCGGGGAACGCCAGGGCGTGCGGCCCGAGGGGCGGCACCAGCCCTTCGGCCGCCGCGCGGGTGAGCAGCCCGCGCACCGCCGCGTATCCGGCCTCGCCGAGGTCCGCGGTGAACTCGTTGACGTAGAGGCCGATGTGCTGGTCGGCCACGGCCGGGTCCATCTCCTGGGCGTGCTCCAGCACATACGGCCGTGACGCCTCCGGGTCGTCCCAGGCCATCCTCACCGAGGTGCGCACGGCGTCCGCCAGCTCCCGCAGCCGCCGGTCGCCGAGCGAGCGTTTCGCGACGATGGCGCCCAGCGGGATCGGCAGGCCGGTGGTGTTCTCCCAGTGCTCGCCCATGTCGGCGAGGCAGTGCAGGCCGTAGTCCCGGTAGGTGAAGCGGGCCTCGTGGATGACGAGTCCCGCGTCGACGGCGCCGTCCCGCACGGCGGGCATGATCTCGTGGAACGGCAGCACGACGATCTCCCCGACGCCATCCGGCACTTCGGCCGCCGCCCAGAGCCGGAACAGCAGATACGCCGTCGAGCGCTCGCTGGGCACCGCGACCCGCTTGCCGCGCAGATCGGCGGCCCGGCCGGGTGCGGCCGTCAGCACCAGCGGCCCGCAGCCCCGGCCCAGCGCACCGCCGCAGGGCAGCAGGGCGTACGCGTCGAGGATCCACGGCAGGACGGCGTAGGAGACCTTCAGGATGTCGTGGTCGAGCAGGGGGCCGAGGCGCGGGTCGGTGCCGGAGCCCGTGTCCGTGCCCTTGCCCGCGCCGTCCCGCTCCCCGGCTTCCCGGCTCCCGGCCGCGGTGAATTCGGCGAGGCCGTTGGTGATGTCGATGTCCGCGAAGGTCACGTCCACGGCGGGGGCGCCGGGCACCAGCCCGTGCGACCAGGCGTGGAAGACGAAGGTGTCGTTCGGGCACGGCGAGTAGGCGATCCGCAGCGGCCGCCCGCCCGGCGTCCCGTGCTCGGAGGCGGCGGCAGTGGGGGCAGCGGCGGCGGTGGGCCGTCGGGCCCCGGGGGTCGCCTCCGCCGTCTCCGCCGCGCCGTCCGTACGCCCGTCCCGCGATGTCCGCGCCGTGGGCTCGGTGCCGTTCATGGGCTGTTCCTTCCCTGCTGCGCCTGATCGATCCGCCGTGACCGCCGTCTCCGCCGTGCCTGCCGCGGGCGCGTTCCCGGATGTGCCCCGGTGGCCGCCGTCGCCGGGGCCCGAGGAGGGCCCGGCCCGGAAGGCCGTCGCCGGCCCCGGCCGCGTCAGGACGGCGAAGGTGTCCGTGAGAGCGGTCAGGGCCTCGGGGATGCGCCAGGCGGCGCGGTCGCGCGGGCCGACGGGGTTGGAGACCGTCCGGATCTCCAGCACCGGCAGCCCGTGGGCGGTCGCCGCCTCGGCCACTCCGAAGCCTTCCATGGCCTCCGCCCCGGCCCCGGGATGACGGGCCGCCAGCTCGGCGGCGCGGGTCTCGTCGCCGGTCACGGTGGAGACGGTGAGGACGGGGGCCAGCGCCACGGTCAGGCCCGCTGTGGCCAGGGTTTCAGCGGTCCGGCGGGCGGTGTCCGGCGGTGGCGGATGGACGGACCGGCCGAAGCCGAGCCGGTCGACGGGCAGGAAGCCGTCCGGGGTCCGCGCCCCCAGATCCGCGGCGACGATCGCGTCCGCCACCACGACGGAGCCGAGCGGGGCGGTACCGGGGAAACCACCGCCTATCCCGGCCGACACGACGAGGCCGTACGGCTGCCCGGTCAGCGCGGCGGCGGTGAGCGCCGAGGCGGTCCCGGCCGCCGCGGCCGCGGGCCCGACCCCGGCGGACAGGACATCGACCGCGTGGGGCGCTCCGGCCGCGGGAGCCGGACCGGCAGCGGGGGGCACGCCGTCTTCCGCCGGTACACACTCCTCCGCCGTCCCGCTCCCGTGGCGGCGCAGGAGGTACCCGGGGAGCGGCAGTTCGCGGACGGGGGTTCCCGCGCCGTGCCCTCGGTCCAGTCCCGCCAGCACCGCATCGGCCTCGGCCGGTACGGCCGTCACGACGAGTACGCGCATCAGCGGTCACTCCCGCAGGTGCGGCGGACCGCCGCACCGGGCTCCGGGCGGTGGGGAGAGCGGCGGTCCGTCAGGACTCCCGCTTCAGGGTGAACGACCAAGTGCCCCTGGCCTCGCCCTTCTTGTCGACCTCGACGATCGTGACCTTCGCCGTCTTCGGCACCTCGGCGCCGCCCGACTGGCCCTGGCGCGGCGCGAAGATCTCGTCGTGGTCGAAGGAGCGGTACGTGTCCTCGGAGGCCTCGGGCATGACGCCCTGGCCGTTGACGACCATGGCCCAGCCGGACTCGGCGATCTCCGGGTCGACGCCGATGCGGACGCGCTCGGCGTCGCTGACGGTCAGCTCCTCGCCGCCCCGGCCCAGGCAGTCGTTGAGCTCCTTCTGGGCGAGCTTCTTGCCGTCGTTGTAGCAGGCGGCCTCACTGGACACCGAGTCCGAGCCCGCGGTGACCGTCGCCATCGGCGTCGGCTTCTCGCAGGCGACCAGGGCGGCGAGCCCGAGGGACACGGCTGCGAGGGCGCCGGCGGCACGACGCCCGCGTCCCCGTGACGGCATCGGATTGCGGCTCGGCCGCGTGGCAACGGTCATGCCCGAAGGCTATCGTTCCGCCCTGCTCACGCCACGCGGGGGTGCGGCGTGCCACGCCGCGTGGCCGCCAGCAGCCCCCGTACGGTCGCGGCCGCGCCCGTGGCCACCAGCGCCGCCGCCACCGCCATGCCGAGGACGCCGTGGAGCGGCAGGGCGATGCCGATCGCGCCGCCCACCACCCAGGACATCTGGAGCAGCGTCTCCGAGCGGGCGAAGGCGGAGGTCCGCCCCCGCTCGGGGACGTCCCGCTGGATCATCGCGTCCAGCGACAGCTTGGCCAGCGCCTGCGACAGCCCGGCCACCGCCGCGACGAGGGCCAGGGCCACGGTGCTGAACAGCACGGCGGACATGATCGTCACGGCGAGGGCGAGCGCCAGCACCGTGGCGATGATCGCCTCGGGCCCCCGGTCCTTCAGCCAGGCGCCGATGGCGGTGCCGAGGGCGTTGCCCGTCCCGGCCGCGACGCCGACGATGCCGAGGGAGACGGCGGCGCTCTGCCCGTCCAGCGGCTCCTCGCGGAGCAGGAACGCGAGGAAGAAGATCAGGAACCCGGAGAGCGCGCGGAGCGCGGTGTTGGCCTGCAGTCCGTGCAGGACGGACGGGCCGACGGAGCGCAGCCCGGGCCGCTTCGCCCGGTCGCCGGAGGTGGAGCCGGAGCCGGCGGACGGGGCGTCACCCGGGCTGTCGGACGGGGCGCCACCGGAGCCGGCGTGCGGGGTGCCCCCCGGGCCGTCGGAGGGGGCATCACCGAGGCCGGGGTCCGGCCCGCCGCCGCGGGGCCCCGGGGCCGCGCCGTGCGGCACGGCGCCGGTGACGGGGAGCGCGGCCGTGTCCCCGTCCCGCGCGGGGCCGTCGCCACCCGCCCCGCCGGCGTGGTACTCACCGCCGGTCTCCGTGCCGTACCCGCCGTCGGCCCGGGCGTGCAGCCCCGCCGGGTGGACGCGTGCGGGCCGTGCGCCCGGCCCGCCCGCCGCCTCTGCCGCGCCCCCGGTCTCCGCCTTCGCCGTATCCGTCACGTCCGGAACCGAACCCGGACCCGGGTCCGCGGTCAGCGCCCGGGCCGGCGCGCCGGTCGCCCAGCCGTGCGGGCTTCCGTGTTCGAAGAACGGGGCCGCCGTCTCGCCCTTCGCCGAGTCCACCTTGGGCGGCAGCGAGAAGGACAGGAAGGTGCCGGCGATGAACACCGCGAACGCCCCGTAGAGCGGCCAGGCGAGCCCGACCACCTGCAGCCCCGCCCCGATGGGCGCGGCCACGCCCGTGGCGAGCAGACCGGCGAGCGTCACCCGGGAGTTGGCCTTCACCAGGGCGATCTGTGACGGCAGCAGCCTGGGCACGACGGCCGACCGCACCACCCCGTACGCCTTCGAGGCGACGAGTACCCCGAGCGCCGCCGGATACAGCTCCAGGCCGCCCGTCGCCACCGCGCCCGACAGGGCCAGGGCCAGCAGCGCCCGGACCAGCATGGCGGCGGCCATCGCCGCGCGCCGCCCGTGCGGCAGCCGGTCCAGAACCGGGCCGATGACCGGGGCGAGCAGCGTGAACGGCGCCATCGTGATCGCCAGATAGAGCGCCACCCGGCCGCGGGCCTCGTCCGTCGGCACGGAGAAGAAGACCGTGGAGGCGAGCGCGATGGTGATCATCATGTCGCCGGCCGAGTTCACGGCGTGCAGTTCGATCAGCTTGCCGAGGCCGGACTCACCCGCGCCCTGCGCGTGCGTCGCGCGCCGGATGTGCCGGCCGCTCGCCGCGAACGGAAAGCGCAGCGCGCGGCCGAAGCGGCCGAGTCCCGACACGAAACCCCTCAGCCGGGACATACCGGCCTCCGGCCCGCTCGGCTGGGGAGCGGGCCGTTCGCATCGCACGGCCGGTCGGTTGCCACTCCGCCATCCTGCCCCAACTCCGTCACCGCATGGCCGTTTCGCTCGACGCGTCCCGGCTCTGTCACCGGACGGCGGAGGGAGGAGGGACGAGGGGGGAGGAGGCGTGACGGACCCGCGCCGCCGGGGCGGACGAACCGGTGCGGCGGGCCCGAGCCGGGCGGAAGAGGAGGGCAGGGTGGGCCGAGTGCCGGTCATGGGGGTAGCGTGCACATAATGCGCCACCGGCTGTCGTTCCCGGCCGCGTGCCTGTCCACGATCCCGCAGAATGGTTCGCAGGAGGTGCGCCCGGGTCCGGTCGGGTGCGGACGTCGACGCGGCCCCACGGTCCGCTCCGCCCGCGCCTCCCCCCAGCCCGCCGTTTCGGCACGGTCGGCCGGCGCACCCGTGAGACGGCGTAGGAGAGAATCGATTCATTGTGAGTGCTGCGACGATGCGAAGCCGTACCCCGGACCGTCTGTGCGCCGAGGCGGTCGACATGGCCCGCGCCGAGGCGGTGGCGGCCGCGGGTGAGGCGGCCGTCGGCGAGCACCTGGGGGCGGTCGCGGACGGCGACCGGGTCGTGACCCACTCCTTCGCCTGCCTGGAGCCGGCGTACCGCGGCTGGCGCTGGGCGGTCACCGTCGCCCGGGCCGCACGCGCCAAGAATGTCACGATCGACGAGACGGTCCTGCTCCCCGGGGACGACGCCCTGCTGGCCCCCGAGTGGGTGCCCTGGAGCGAACGGCTCCGCCCCGGCGACCTGGGCCCCGGCGACCTGCTCCCCACCGAGGCCGACGACCTCCGCCTGGAACCCGGCTACACCGGCGAGGACCTGCCGCCGCCCGACTCCCCCCTCTCGGAGGAGATGGAGGAGCGCATCGCGGCCGAGGACGCCGACGTCAGCGCGGGCCCGCCCGCCGCCCAGCCGTCCCCGGCCCGCGCGTCCGGCACCCTCGCGGCCGTCGCCACGGAGCTCGGCATGGGCCGGGCCCGGGTGCTCTCCCGCTATGGGCTGCACACCGCCGCCGACCGCTGGGACGAGTCGTACGGGTCGGGCACCGCCATGGCCCAGGCGGCCCCCGCCGCCTGCATGACCTGCGGCTTCCTGGTACCGCTGACCGGTTCGCTCCGGCAGGCCTTCGGTGTGTGCGCCAACGAGTTCAGCCCGGCGGACGGCCACGTCGTCTCCCTGACGTACGGCTGCGGGGGCCACTCCGAGGCGGCCGTCATGCCGAAACCGCCGCGTCCGGCGCCGCCCGTGATCGACGAGACCAAGGTGGACCCGATGCCACTGCGGCCCGACCGGCCGGGTGACGGCACGGCGGAGGACGCCGATCCGGCACAGGACACCGCCCCGGCGGAGGACCACGGCCGCTCCTGACGCGGCCCCGCCAGGCGGCCCGGGCGGCTGCCCGGGGCCCGCTCGGGGCGTGGCCGGGGATGCGCCCGGTACACGCGGGCCCGTCGGCGGGCCCGTGGCCGGGGTGTGCCCGGGCCCGGTGCGTGCCCGGCCCGTTCCATGCCCGTGCCCCGCGCGGTGGTGCCCGGCCGCCGGGGTCGGAGCGGCCGGGTGCCGTTGCCGAAGTGCTCTGCCCGCGTTCCGGTTGCGGAAGGGCCGTGCTGCGGGCGAAGGCGGTCCTCCCACCGTCAGCAGGAGCCCGAGCCCGAGCCGGAGCCGGGCCGGCCACTGCCCGGATCCGGACCCGGACCCGGAAGCCGGAATCCACGCCGGACCGCGACCGTCCGGATCTCTCGCGCCCGGCCGGCCGCCGGTCGAGCCCGGGGCCGTGCGGGCCACAGCCCCGGGCTCCCGGCCCGGCATCCCTCCGTTCCGCCGCCTCTCCGCCTCCCCCGGCCGGCGCCGGCGCACCGCCGGCCCCGGGCCCGCCGAAGGGGGCTGCGGAGCCGCCGGCGGGCCGGAGGCGGTACGTTCGGCGCTGGCAGCCACTGCACGGATGCACGGATGCACGGACACAACGCATGCGCCGATGGGCAGAAGCACAGACGCGCGACGGCACCCGGGAGAAGGAGCGACACGTGAGCGGCACGGCGATGGTGCGAGCGGCGGCCGGCGGGCACGACCCGTACGGAACGGCGCGGCTGCGACGCGGTGTGCTGGACGCCTGGGCCGCCTCGCCCGCGCGGTTCCGCGAGGATGCCAACGCCGAGGAGGACCTGGCGCTCGGCGGCTACCGCGACCGGCTCGTTGTCGAACTCGCCCAGAACGCGGCCGACGCGGCCGCCCGCACCGGCGTCCCCGGCCGGCTCCGCCTCACCGTGCACCCGGCCGAGGGCGACAGCCCCGCCGTCCTGGCCGCCGCCAACACCGGGGCCCCGCTCGACGCCGACGGCGTCGAGTCGCTGGCCACCCTGCGTGCCTCCGCCAAGCGCGACGAGTGGCGGGAGGGGGAGGGCACGCCGTCCGTCGGCCGCTTCGGCGTCGGCTTCGCCGCCGTCCTGGCCGTGAGCGACGAGCCCGCCGTGATCAGCCGCAGCGGAAGCGTCCGGTGGTCCCTCGCCGAGGCGCGCGACCTGGCGGCCGAGGCGGCCGGCGCGAGCCCCGGCCTGGCCGACGAGCTGCGCCGGCGCGACGGCCACGTCCCGCTGCTGCGCCTGCCGCTGCCCGCCGAGGGCTCCGCGCCCGTCGGCTACGACACGGCCGTCGTGCTGCCCCTGCGCGACGGCGCGGCCGAGGACCTGGCGGAGCGCCTCCTCGCCGGAGTCGACGACGCGCTGCTGCTGACGCTCCCCGGCCTCGACGAGATCGTCATCGAGATCCCCGAGGAGGAAGCGCGGACGCTGACGCGCCGCCAGGACGGCCCGTACACCGTCGTCGAGGACAGCGCGCGCGGCACCACCCGCTGGCGCACCGCCTCCTCCGGGGGCCGGCTGGAGCCCGGACTGCTCGCCGACCGTCCGGTGGAGGAGCGGCTGCGCCCCTTCTGGTCGGTCACCTGGGCCGTCCCGGTCGACGCGGAGGGCGCCCCGGCCCGGCCCGCCACGGCGTCCGTGGTGCACGCGCCGACCCCGACCGAGGAACCGCTGGGCCTGCCCGCGCTGCTCGTCGGCTCCTTCCCGCTGGAGCCCACCCGCCGGCACACCGCGCCCGGCCCGCTCACCGACTTCCTGACGGCCCGCGCCGCCGAGACGTACGCGGAGCTGCTCCGCGCCTGGCAGCCGCTCTCCACCGGCACGATCGACCTGGTACCCGGCCCGCTCGGCAAGGGCGGGCTGGACGGACGGCTGCGCGCGGAGGTGCTGCGGCTGCTGCCGCGGGTGCCGTTCCTGGCGGGCGCGGGCACGGCGGCCGAGGGGCCGGAAGAGCCGGCCGCGGACGGGGAGTTGGAGACGTTCCCGGGCTTCGGCGGCGGTGCCGGCACGGGAGCGCGCACGTCCGCCGGAGCGGCGGGGAGCGGGCGGGGAGCGGGCACCGCCGGGACCGGCACCGGCGCCGAAGCGGCCGGGGCCCGCGTCCCGTGCGGCTCCGTCCCGTCGACGCCGAGATCGTCGAGGGCGCCGGGGCCGAGACCGTGCGGGTGCTCGCCGAACTGTTCCCCGGCCTGCTCCCCGCCGGCCTGGAGCGCCGCCCCGAGCTGCGCAGCCTGGGCGTGGTGCGGGTGCCGCTCGGCGAGGCCGTCGACCGGCTCGCGGGCGTCGAGCGCTCCCCGTCCTGGTGGCGGCGGCTCTACGACAGCCTGGCCGGCACCGATCCGGAGCGGCTCAGCGGCCTCCCCGTACCGCTCGCCGACGGCCGGACCACCATCGGCCCGCGCCAGGTCCTGCTGCCGCTGCCGGGCGAGGAGCACGGCGCGGACGGAGCGGGCGCGGGCGGAGCCGGCACGGACGGAGCCGCCGGGGAGCGGCGGGACCGGGCCGCGGCCCCAGCGCCGCCACCCTCGCCCGCCTCGGCCTCAAGGTCGCCCACCCCGATGCCGCCCACCCGCTGCTGGAGAAGCTGGGCGCCCTCCCCGCCTCGCCCCGCGCCGTCCTGACGACCCCGCAGGTGCGGGCGGCCGTCGCCGCGTCCCTCGACAGCGAGGACGTCTGGGACGAGGACACCCTCGACGCCGAGGAACTGGCGGAGGCCGTACTCGGTCTCGTCCGCGAGGCGGGCCTCGCTCCCGACGACGAGCCCTGGCTCGGCGCCCTCGCCCTCCCCGACGAGGAGGGCGAACTCGCCCCGGCCGGTGAACTCGTCTTCCCCGGAAGCGACTTCGAGCAGGTCATCCGCGAGGGCGAACTCGCCGCCTGCGACGCCGGCCTCGCCGGGCGCTGGGGCCCCGAGACCCTGGCGGCCGTCGGCGTGCAGTCGACCTTCGCCCTCGTCCGCGCGACCGACGTGGTCCTCGACCCGGACGAGCTCGAACCGCGCGACAGCGACTACGCCGAGCCCGACGACACGGGGCTCCTCGACTCCGTCGACGTCTGGTGCGAGGACGTCCTCGACCAGCTCCCCGACAGCCCCGTGCCGCCCGTCGCCACCGAGATCACGGCCGTGCGCGACCTGGACCTCGTCGACGACGACGCCTGGCCCCGGGCCCTCGCCCTGCTCGCCCGGCCGCCGCTGCGCGACGCGCTGACCCAGCCCGTGCGCGTCCTTCTCCCGGACGGCACCACCGAGACCGTCCGCCCGTACACCGCCTGGTGGCTGCGCGGGCACCCGGTGCTCGACGGCCGCCGTCCCGCCGGACTGCGCGCGGCGGGCGGTGACCCGCTGCTGGCCGGGCTCTACGAGGCCGCCGACGCGACCGGCTTCGAGGACGAGCAGGTGCTGCGCGCCCTGGGCGTCCGGACCTCCGTGGCCGCGCTCCTGGACGAGCCCGGCGGCGCCGCCGAACTGCTGAACCGGCTGGCCGACCCCGAACGCCCCGTCCGGGCCCGCCAGTTGCACGGCCTCTACAACGCCCTGGCCGCCCTCGACCCCGAACAGGTGACCCTGCCCGACGAACTCCGGGCGGTCGTCGGCGCGGCGGGCGACGTACGGGTCGTGGACGCCGCCGACGCCCTGATCGCCGACGCCCCCGATCTGCTGCCCCTGGCCGAGGACCGCCCACTGGTCCCGGTGAGCCCGGCGCGGGCGGCGGACCTGGCGGAGCTGCTTCAGGTGCGGCGGCTGAGCGAGGCGTACCCGGCCCCGGTCGCGGACCCGGACGCGGGCGAGATCCGCGAGGTCCCGGAGGCGGTCCGCGTCCTGCTGGGCCCGGGCACCCCCGAGGCGTACACCGAGTACGAGGAACTGTTCGTCCGCGCAGGAGCAGCCGGCGCGGACGGCGCGGGCGGGAGCGGCTCCGGCGGGAAGGACGCGGCGGGGTCCGCCGCCCCGCTGGTGGAGGTCGACTGGCGCCGCACCCCCGACGGCGTGGTGCACGCCGCGACCGTGGAGGGCGTGGCCGCGGGCCTGGCCTGGGCGGCGGGCCAGTGGCCCCGCCGCTTCGAGGTAGCGGCCCTGCTGGAGGACCTGTCCCGCACCGAGGAACTGGCCCGGGACCGCTGGTTCGACTGAGCCGGTGCCGGTGCCGGTGCCGGTGCCAGGAGCACGGGCGCCGTGGAGTTCGGGCCCTCCGAGCGGAGGGGCGGCCGGGGTGCCGGGGTGACCGGGCGCGGCGGAGGACCAGCGGCGGTCCGCCAGTCCGAGCCCGTGCCCGAGCCGTGCCCGCTGCCCGAGCCGTGCCCGGTGTCCAGCCCGCGCCGGACGCCGGTACGGGGTGGACGGCCACCCGGGCGGCGCCGGTACGGTGCGCGGCATGACTGCGTCTCCCCTCCGCCTGGAGAAGGTCACAGCCGACAACGTTCTGGCCGCGTGCCGCCTGGCGGTCCGCCCGGACCAGGAGCGTTTCGTCGCCCCGGTCGCCCGCTCACTGGCCGAGGCCTACGCACAACCGGACATCGCCTGGCCCCGGCTGGTCTGTGACGGCGACCGGTTGGTGGGGTTCGTGATGGCCTTCTTCGACGTCCGCCTCCACCCGGAGGACCCCGGCGACCGGCCCCGCTCGGGACTGTGGCGGCTGGCTGTCGACGCCGCCGAACAAGGGCGTGGATACGGCCGGTTCGCGGTGGAGTCCGTGTGCGAGGAGATCCGCAGGCGGGGCGGGAGCCGGGTGACGGTCACCTGGACACCCGGCGAGGGCAGCCCTGAGGCGTTCTACCAGAAGCTCGGCTTCCGGCGGACGGGTGAGATGAGCGGCCACCAGATCGTCGGCGAACTCGACCTGACCTGACCCGGCCCCGCTTGACCGACCTGCCGCGTCCCGCTCGCCTCGGCCCGACCGGACGGGGGCCGAGCTGAACCACCCTGCCCCGCCCCACCACCCCACCCGGGCGCGTCCGCTCAGGCCGGGAAGCGTCGGCCGACCCACCGCCAGCTCAGCTCCATCAGTACCGCCGCGGCCGCCGCGATGCCCACCGCCGTCCACGGCATCACCGTCCCCACCAGCCGCAGCGCGAAGAAGTGCTGCAGCATCGGTGTGACGATCACGACCAGGAAGGCGGACGCCATGGTGGCGACCAGCCCGATCCGCCACCACGTGTACGGGCGGGCCACGATCGCGAGCACCGACATCGCGATCAGGAACAGCGTCAGCGTCGCCGCGCTCGTCTCGGCGGCCAGCGCCCCCGGCCCCGTGTAGTGGTGCCGGGCCAGCAGGTACGAGGTGAACGTCGCGGTCCCCGCGATGAGGCCGGCCGGGACGGCGTACCGCATCACCCGCCGGACGAAGTGCGGTTGCGCCCGCTCCCTGTTGGGGGCGAGGGCCAGGAAGAAGGCCGGGATGCCGATGGTGAGCGACGAGATCAGCGTCAGATGCCGGGGCAGGAACGGGTACGGCACCTGGGAGCTCACCACCAGGATCGCGAGCAGCACGGAGTAGACCGTCTTCGTCAGGAAGAGGGTCGCCACGCGCGTGATGTTGCCGATCACCCGCCGCCCCTCGGCGACGACCGACGGCAGGGTGGCGAAGCTGTTGTTGAGCAGGACGATCTGGGCGACGGCCCGGGTGGCCTCCGAGCCGGAGCCCATGGAGACGCCGATGTCGGCGTCCTTCAGGGCCAGGACGTCGTTCACGCCGTCGCCCGTCATGGCCACGGTGTGGCCGCGGGACTGCAGGGCGCCCACCATGTCCCGCTTCTGCTGCGGCGTGACCCGCCCGAAGACCGCGCCCTTCTCCAGCGCCTCCGCCATGGCCTCCCGGTCCTCCGGCAGGCGGCGGGCGTCGACCGTGGTCTCCGCGCCCGGGAGGCCGAGCTTGCCCGCGACCGCGCCCACCGACACGGCGTTGTCGCCGGAGATCACCTTGGCGGCGACGTCCTGCTCCGCGAAGTACCGCAGGGTGTCCCCGGCGTCGGGACGCAGCCGCTGTTCGAGGACGACCAGGGCGACGGGGTGCGCGCCGCGGCCCGCCTCCGGGTCGAGCAGCGGCTGCCCGGTGCGGGCGAGCAGCAGCACGCGCAGCCCCTGCGTGTTGAGTTCGTCCACCGAGGCCAGCGCCGGATCACCGGCGGGCAGCAGCACGTCCGGCGCGCCCAGCAGCCAGGTGGTGGTGGCGCCGTCGGTGTCGGTGAGCGACGCGCCGCAGTACTTGCGGGCGGAGGAGAACGGCAGCGTCTCGGTGTGCCGCCAGCCGTCGGGGGCGGGGCAGTGCTGGACGACGGCCTGCAGGCTGGCGTTGGGCCGCGGGTCGCAGGCGCCGAGCGTGCCGAGGACGTGCCGCACCCGCTCCTCGCCGCTGCCGTCCAGGACGCGGATGCCGGTGACGTCCATGCCGCCCTCGGTGAGGGTGCCGGTCTTGTCCAGGCAGACGACGTCCACCCGGGCCAGCCCCTCGATGGCCGGCAGCTCCTGCACCAGGCACTGCTTGCGGCCCAGCCGTATGACACCGATCGCGAAGGCCACCGAGGTCAGCAGCACCAGGCCCTCGGGGACCATCGGCACGATGCCGCCGACCATGCGGCGGACCGCCTCCCGCCAGTCGTGGTCCTGCACGAAGAGCTGGCTGACGACGAGACCGATCGCCGCCGGGATCAGCATGTACGTGATGTATTTGAGGATCTGGCTGATGCCGCTCCGCAGCTCGGAGTGGACGAGGGTGAACCGCGACGCCTCCTCGGCCAGTTGGGCCGCGTACGCCTCCCGGCCGACCCTGGTGGCGGTGAAGGCGCCGGTGCCCGCGACCACGAAACTGCCGGACATCACCGGGTCGCCGGGGCGCTTGAGGACGGGGTCGGCCTCGCCGGTGAGCAGTGACTCGTCGATCTCCAGCCCGTCCGCCTCGGCGACCTCCCCGTCGACGGGGCACTTGTCGCCGGGGCCGATCTCGACCAGATCGCCGAGGACGATGTCGCCCGTCCGCACCTCGGCGGAGTGGCCGTCGCGCCGGACGACCGGCCGGGCCTCGCTGATCACGGCGAGGTTGTCCAGGGTCTTCTTGGCGCGCAGCTCCTGGACGATGCCGATGGCGGTGTTGGCGATGATGACGAAGCCGAACAGGCCGTCCTGGATCGGGCCGACGATCAGAATGATCAGGAAGAGCACGCCGATGATCGCGTTGAAGCGTGTGAAGACGTTGGCCCGGACGATGTCGGCGGTCGAGCGCGAGGACCGCACGGGAACGTCGTTGACCTCGCCCGCCGCGATCCGCGCCGCCACCTCGGCGGGGGTCAGCCCGGGCAGCCCGGCGGGCACGGCGGGTGCGGCCGGGGCGGCGGGCGCGGCGGGAGGGGACGCGGTGGGTGCGGGTGCGGGCACCTGCGCGGTGCGCGCCGCGGTTCCGGCGGGAGAAGCCGGGGCGGCGGGGTCGGCGGTCCCCGGCTCCGGCTCTCCGATGTCGGTGGGGAGCGATGCGTCATGCGGAAGACGGTACGGGGACGAACGGCTCCCGCGCCGCCGGGTCACCGGGAAACGGGGGTGCTTCCGGGGGCCGGGCGGGTTGCGGCGGTCTTCCGTCCCGTTTCCGGCGGTTCGCCCCGGCGGAGCGGGCGGAACCCGTACGGGGCCGGGGGCGTTGGCGCCGTCCCGGCGAGCCGGGTGTGACCTGCCGGGTCCTCGGCCGCCGGTGCCGGGCCCGCCGTACTCAGCCCGCGCCGCTGCCGGACTCCGGACCGCCGCCGGAGCCGGGCTCCGCGGGCGGGCCCGTCGGGTCGGGGCGGCTCGGCCCGGGGCGCCGGGGGGCTCCTCCGCCGTGCGCCGGAGGGCGGCCTCGCGGCGGCGTACGTAGTGGATGCCGTAGAGGCCGAGCCCGGCCCCGGCGAGGCAGGTCCACAGCCACCACAGCAGCCCCTGCCCCTCGAACCAGCGGTAGAAGGGGATCTGGACCAGGAACATCACGAACCACAGGACGGTGCCGCCGGTCACGACGGCGACGACGTTCCCCTCCAGCGGCTCCGGTGCCTCCCGCGTGGGAGTCCACTTGCCCATCGTTCCCCGTTCCTGCTGACTGCTGCGGTCTCGTTGTCCTGCCGGCTGCCGACGAGCCCCTGCGCTTCCGCCGCCGGTGGTGCGGCGCCGGTCAGTCTATGCGGCCGACGACGGCGGTTCCGGGATGGCTGCCCCGGGCGTTCTACGCGCGAAGATTGGCTATCCGAAGCTTATGTATTCATACTGAATCGGTCCGGAGTTGACTCGTTTCTTTCGTAGCTTCGTCCAACCCGGTCCGGTGGGTGAACTGGGGCGCCGATGCGCCCCGCCTTCGTTCCGCTCCGCGCCTTCCGTCCCGTCCCGCTCGTCAACGGTCCTGCCCGGCCGGCCGACCACGCCGCCACAGACCCCGTCCTCCCCCTGAGGTCCTGTCATGTCTTCCCCGGCCACCACCCCGGTCGACCAGCAGCCGCCCGCGCGACCCGCGAACGGCCTCGACCGCTTCTTCAAGCTCTCCGAGCGCGGAACCGGTGTCTCCCGCGAGATCCGGGGCGGCCTGGCGACCTTCTTCGCCATGGCCTACATCGTCGTACTGAACCCGATCATCCTCGGGTCCGGCACGGACAAGTTCGGGCATCAGCTGGATGCCGGGCAGCTCGTCACCGCCACCGCGCTGATCGCCGGCCTGACCACGATCCTGATGGGCCTCATCGGCAACGTCCCGATCGCCCTCGCCGCCGGCCTGGGCATCAACGCGGTGGTCTCCCTCCAGCTCGCACCCGTCATGAGCTGGCCGGACGCGATGGGCATGGTGGTTCTCGCGGGTCTGGTGCTGATGATCCTCGTCGCCTCCGGTCTGCGGCAGCGGGTCCTGGACGCCATCCCGAACGGTCTGCGCCGGTCGATCGCGATCGGCATCGGCCTGTTCATCACCCTCATCGGTCTGGTCGATGCCGGCTTCGTCACCCGCAACCCGGACGACGCCCACACCACCGTGCCGCTCGGCCTCGGTGTCGGCGGACGGCTGGAGGGCTGGCCGGTACTGGTCTTCGTGCTCGGCCTCGCGCTGACGTTCGTCCTGGTCATCCGCCGCACCAAGGGCGCGATCCTGCTGAGCATCGCCGCGATGACGGTCCTCGCCCTGATCATCAACGCCGTCGCCGACATACCGAAGGGCGCTTGGGGCCTCACCGCGCCCGAGCTGCCCGACTCCGTCGTGAGCACCCCCGACTTCGGGCTGATCGGCGAGGTGAGCCTCTTCGGCGGCTTCTCGCAGGTCGGCGTGCTCACCGGCTCGCTCTTCGTCTTCACCGTGCTGCTGTCCGGCTTCTTCGACGCGATGGGCACCATCATCGGCGTCTCCGAGGAGGCGAAGCTCACCAGCAAGGACGGCCAGGTCCCGCGGATGGGACGGATCCTGATGGTGGACGGCGCGGCCGTCGCGGCGGGCGGCTTCGGCTCCGCCTCGGCCAACACCTGCTTCGTGGAGTCCACCGCGGGCGTCGGCGAGGGCGCCCGCACGGGGCTCGCCAACATCGTGACCGGCGGCCTCTTCCTGCTGGCCCTGGTCTTCACCCCGCTCGCGCTGATCGTGCCGTCCCAGGCGGCCACTCCGGCGCTGGTCGTCGTCGGCTTCCTGATCATGATGGCCAACATCCGCTCCATCGAGTGGGACGACCCCACCATCGCGGCCCCCGCCTTCCTGACGATGATCGCGATGCCGTTCACCTACAGCATCACCAACGGCATCGGCCTCGGCGTGCTGGCGTTCATCCTGCTGCGGGCGGCCACCGGCAAGTTCCGCACCGTGCCGTGGCTGCTCAACGTCGTCGGCCTCTGCTTCCTCGTCTACTTCCTGCTCAGCCCCATCGAGCAGGCCCTCGGCCTCGGCTGACACCCCGGCCGACCGGGCCGGTCCGCGACCCCGCCGCTCCGGCAGCCGGCCTCCCGGCCCGGCGCGGCCCGCGCCCCGGCTCCCCAGCGCCCGGAATCACGAGTTCCGGGCGCTGCGGCGTTCCCGGGGAAGGGTGCACGGCGCGCTGCCGTCAGCCATTCGGAGGAGCATCTGTTGGCTTCCTCACCCCGATTGTATTTAGCTAGGGTAATGAGTTACGCTAACAAACATGTCGGATCTGTCCCTCGGCGACGACGCGGTCGCCGTGAACTCCCTGCGCTCCGCCGTGATGCGCCTCTCCCGCAGACTCAAGCACCAGCGGGTAGACGAGTCGCTCAGCCCCACCGAGATGTCCGTCCTCGGCACGCTCGCCCGCTGCGGCAGCGCCACCCCCGGCGAACTGGCCCGCAAGGAGCACGTACAGCCGCCGTCGATGACCCGCATCGTGGCACTGCTCGAAGCCAAGGGACTCGTCCGGCTGGAGCCCCATCCGGACGACCGCCGCCAGAAGGTGGTCACCCGGACCGAACGGGCCGAGTCGATGCTGGAGGAGAGCCGCCGCAAGCGCAACGCCTGGCTGGCCGAGCTCTGCGAGGGCCTGAGCGACGAGGAATGGGCCACACTCCGCGCGGCCGCGCCCGTCCTGGAGAAGCTCGCCGAGACGTAGGACGAACGGTCCTCGCAGCCCTCGCCGAGCACCGGAGAGCGGCGCGAGCGGCGGAGACCGCCGGGATCCGCCGGACACCGCCGAGGATCCGGAGGACCGCCGAAGACCGCCGAGGACTCCTCCGGATTGCCGAAGATCGCTGAAGATCGCTGAGGAGGCGACGCAGTTTGAGTACGGGACCCGGAGCACACTCCGCACCCGTTCCCGACCCCGACCCCACCCCGAGCCCACCCCTGGCCCCGACTCCACCCCGGGACCGCCGGGGCCCGGGACCGCGGGCACCCCCGAGTCTCCCGGAACCGCCGAACGGCGGGGCATGTTCAGCTCGCTGCGCATCCGCAACTACCGGCTCTTCGCCGGCGGCCAGATGGTGTCCAACACCGGCACCTGGATGCAGCGCATTGCCCAGGACTGGCTGGTCCTCACCCTCACCGGCTCCTCCGCGGCCGTCGGCATCACCACCGCCCTGCAGTTCCTGCCCATGCTGCTGCTGGGCCTCTACGGCGGTGTGATCGCCGACCGGCTTCCCAAGCGGCGGCTGCTCCTGGTGACCCAGAGCGCCATGGGCCTCACCGGCCTGGCCCTCGCCGTCCTGACCCTCTCCGGGCACGTCCAGGTGTGGCACGTCTATCTCATGGCGCTGCTGCTCGGGCTGGCCACCGTCGTCGACAACCCGGCCCGGCAGGCCTTCGTCGCCGAGATGGTCGGTCCGCGCGACCTCCGCAACGCCGTCAGCCTCAACTCGGCCAACTTCCAGTCCGCCCGGCTCGTCGGCCCCGCCGTCGCCGGTGTGCTGATCAGCGCCGTGGGCAGCGGCTGGGCCTTCCTGGCCAACGGACTGTCCTTCCTCGCGCCCATAGCCGCGCTGCTGCTCATGCGCCGGGACGACCTCCACGAGGTCGAGCCCGCCCCGCGCGGCAAGGGCCAGCTCCGGGACGGGCTGCGCCATGTCGCCGGGCGCCCCGAACTCCTCTGGCCGATCGTCCTCGTCGGCTTCATCGGCACCTTCGGCTTCAACTTCCCGATCTGGCTGACCGCCTTCGTCGACGAGGTCTTCCACGGCGACGCCGGAACCTACGGCCTGCTCAACACCCTGATGGCCGCCGGCTCCCTGGCCGGCGCCCTGCTCGCCGCCCGCCGCGGCACCTCGCGGCTGCGGCTGCTGGTCGGCGCGGCGCTCCTCTTCGGCCTGCTGGAGATCACCGCGGCCGCGGCCCCCGTCTTCTGGCTCTTCGCGCTGCTGCTGGTGCCGATCGGCATGTTCGGCATGACGATCAACGTCACCGCCAACTCCACCGTGCAGCTCGCGGCCGACCCCGCCATGCGGGGCCGGGTGATGAGCCTGTACATGATGGTCTTCATGGGCGGCACGCCCCTGGGGGCCCCGCTCGTCGGCTGGATCACCGACGCCCACGGGGCGCGGACCGGCTTCCTCGCGGGCGGCCTGATCTCCGCCGGCGCGGCGCTCGCCGTCGGGCTGATGCTGGCCCGGATCGGCGGACTGCGGCTCAAGATCGATCTGCGCCGGGGACGGCCCCGGGTGGCCTTCGTCGAACGCGCCCCGCGGAAGAAGCAGAAGCAACTGGCCGCGACGGTGTGAACGGCGCGCCGGCCGGGGCCGGAGGCCGGCGGCCGGCGGTCCCCCCGGGCCCCGGGGCGACACTGGTCCCATGAGACTCTTCGCCGCCGTGGTCCCGCCGATGCCGGTGGCCGGTGAGCTCGCCGAGGTCGTGGCCGGGCTCCGGGAACTGCCGGGTGCCGACCGGCTGCGCTGGACCCGGCGGCACGGCTGGCATTTCACCCTCGCCTTCTACGGCGAGGTGGCCGAGGAACCGCTGCCGGATCTGCACCAGCGGCTCGCCCGCGCCGCCCACCGGCACAGCGCCCACGAACTGAGCCTGGCCGGAGGCGGCCGCTTCGGGCACCGGACCCTGTGGGCCGGGGCCACCGGGGACGTCCGGGCGATGGCGCGGCTCGCCGCCACGGCCGTCGCCGCCGGCCGCCGGGCGGGCATCCCCATGAAGGACGAGCACCCGGGCTTCACCCCGCACCTGACGCTGGCCCGCGGCAACGCCCGTGGCCGCCGTAGCGGGCGTGGCGGCCGGGGCGGCGACGGCGACGACGGCGGCCACCGCGGCGACGACCGCGATGCCGGCGGCGGCCGGGACGTGGACCTGCGCCCGTACGTCGAGGCGCTGACGGGGTTCGTGAGCAGCCCCTGGACCGTCTCCGAACTGGCGCTGATCCGCAGCCATCCGCCCGCCCCCGGCATGCCGGGCGCCCAGCCGCACTACGAGACGGTGGCCCTCTGGCCGCTGGGCCGGGCGGAGGCCGGGCCGCGGCCGGACCGGGAGACCGCACCCGGGGGACCCGCCGCCGGCCCCGGCGCGGTACCGGAGCCCGCCCCCGGCGCCCCGGAAGAGCAGGGCTAACCTCGGGGAATGGACCCCAGGACCAGAACCCTGATCGTCAGCGGCACGCTGGTGCTGATGCTCGTCGTCGTCGCCGTGGCGGCCGTGCTGCGCTGAGCGGGCACGGCCGCCACGGACGTCACGGCCGCCACCGGCTGGTTCCGGCGCGGTCCGGAGACGTCACCAGGCGAACGCCTCCGGCGACGGGCCCGGGCCCGGGAAGATCTCGTCCAGTGAGGCGAGCACCTCGTCGGTGAGCGTCAGTTCCGCGGCCCGCACCGCCGAGGCCAGCTGGTCGGCCGTGCGCGGGCCGACGATCGGGCCGGTCACGCCGGGGCGGGTGAGCAGCCAGGCCAGCGCCACCTCGCCCGGCTCCAGGCCGTGCTTGTCGAGCAGGTCCTCGTACCGCTGGATCTGTTCGCGCTGCCGCGGGTCCTTGAGCGCGTCGGCGGCCCGGCCGGAGGCGGCGCGGCGGTTGCCGCCCTCCTGCTCCTTGCGGATCGCGCCGCCGAGCAGCCCGCCGTGGAGCGGCGACCAGGCGATGACCCCGAGGCCGTACTCCCGGGCGGCCGGGACGACCTCCATCTCGGCGCGGCGCTCGCAGAGGTTGTACAGGCACTGCTCGCTGACCAGCCCGAGGCGGCCCTGGCGCGCGGCGGTCTCGTTGGCCTGGGCGATGTTCCAGCCCGCGAAGTTGCTCGACCCCACGTAGAGGATCTTGCCCTGCCGGACGAGGACGTCCATCGCCTGCCAGATCTCGTCCCACGGGGTGTCCCGGTCGACGTGGTGGAACTGGTAGAGGTCGATGTGGTCGGTGCCGAGCCGCTTGAGGCTGGCGTCCACGGACCGGCGGATGTTGAGGGCCGAGAGCTTGTCGTGGTTCGGCCAGGCGGGACCGTCGAGCCCCATGTTGCCGTAGACCTTGGTGGCGAGGACGACCTTGTCGCGGCGGTCGCCGCCCTTGGCGAACCAGCTGCCGAGGATCTCCTCGGTGCGGCCCTTGTTCTCGCCCCAGCCGTAGACGTTGGCCGTGTCGAAGAAGTTGATGCCCGCGTCGAGAGCGGCGTCCATGATCGCGTGGCTCTCGGCCTCGTCGGTGGTGGGGCCGAAGTTCATCGTGCCGAGAACCAGGCGGCTGACCTTGAGTCCGGTGCGTCCGAGTTGCGTGTACTCCATGACCACCAGCCAACGCCTTGGAGTGCGCTCGAAGCAAGGACGGCACTCGGCCCGCCGCACCCCGTCCGTGCCCCGCCGCGCCCGGTCCGGGCCAGGGCCCGCGCCCGCCCGGGCTCAGTGCGCCGCGAGCCGCGCCTCGTACGGGGCGCCGAGGCCCCACTCCTCGTACAGCGCGTCCGCGAAGGCCGCCGCCATGCGGTGCTCGCCGCGGGCGCTGGGGTGGGTGCCGTCGTAGGTGTCCCGGTGCAGATCCCAGTCGGCGGGCGGCTCGGCGAGGACGATCGGGGAACCGGGGCTGTCGAGCTCGGCCACCGCCTCGGCGAGGAGGGCGTTGAAGCGCCGTACCTCGGCGCCGAACGCGGGGTCGTCCGCCGCCCGCACGTTGGGCAGCACGGGCATGACCAGCATCCGTACGGACGGGTTGGCCGCCCGCGCCTCCGCGACGAACCGCCGGACGTTCCCGGCGGTCTGCTCCGCGTTGGTGTAGAAGCCGAGGTCGATCAGGCCGAGGGAGACCAGCAGTACGCCCGCCCGGTGCGCGGCCACCGTCTCCCGGATCAGCGGCGCCATCTGCAGCCAGCCCTCGCCCCAGCCGGCGAGGTGGGCGCGGGCGTGCTCAGGGAAGCCCGGGTCGGCGTAGTCCTGGGAGACGGGCGCCCCGGCCCGCTGGTCGTAGAGCGCGGTGCGCGGTCCGACGATGCGGTACGGGCCGCCGAAACTCCGGTTGAGGTGCTGCCACATGTGGTAGCGCCAGGTGTGCTCGCCGGCGCTCCCGATGGTCATGGAATCGCCGACGAAAAGAATGCGCATCCGGACATCATCGCGGAACCGGCCATTGCCCCGCGACGTGACGCTGCCCACCCGCGGGGGATGGCAGGCTGGCCCCATGCCTCGTCGTTCGCCTCAGCCGCTCCTCCGGACGGCCGCCCGGGCCGCACGGCTCTCCCGCCGTCCCGGGCCCGTCCGTCCCGGCCCCGGGACCGTCCGTGTCGGGCTCCGACGCGCACGCGCCGTCGCGGGCCTCGCCGTGA
Organism: Streptomyces sp. MNU89; assembly: GCF_020982505.1. Classification (NCBI taxonomy): domain Bacteria; kingdom Bacillati; phylum Actinomycetota; class Actinomycetes; order Kitasatosporales; family Streptomycetaceae; genus Streptomyces; species Streptomyces sp. MNU89. The sequence continues at coordinate 4,223,414 of NZ_JAJKLL010000001.1, forward strand.
CCGCTCTCGCCGGGCTCGGAGCCGTACCGGTGGCGGCGGCACCCCTGGCGGCTCCCGGCACGGCGCGGGCCGGCGCCCCGGACTCCTTCCGCATCGAGGACGAGCGGATCACGGAGTCCAGCGGCCTGGCCGCGAGCCGCGCCCACCCGGGCGTCTACTGGACGCACAACGACAGCGAGGACGGCCCCTACGTCTACGCCGTCGACAGCGCGACCGGGCGCACGGTGGCCACCGTCACGCTCGCCGGGATCGAGCCCCGCGACCTGGAGGGCATCTCCATCGGCCCGGGCGGCACGGTCCACGTCGGCGACATCGGCGACAACATGGGCGGCAGCTGGCCCGAGGTGTGGGTCTACCGTTTCAAGGAGCCGGAGAAGCTGCGGGACACCACCGTCACCCCGACCCGCTTCACCGTCCGTTACGACGGCGGCCCCCGGGACGCCGAGTCGCTGATGGTGCATCCCAGGACCGGCCGCATGTACCTCGTCAGCAAGCACAAGGAGGGCGGCGGGCTGTACGAGGGGCCGGCCGAGCCGTCCGCGTCCGGCGTCAACACCTTCCGGCGGATCGCCGACATCGGTGAGTGGGCCACCGACGCGGCCTTCTCCCCGGACGGGACCCGGCTGGTGGTGCGCGGCTACTTCGGCGGGAGCGCGTACCGCTGGCAGGACGGCAAGCCCGTCAAGCTCTCCATGAGCCCCGGCGTGCCGGTGCAGCGGCAGGGGGAGTCGGTGACGTTCACTCCGGACGGCCGGGCCCTGATGTTCGGCTCGGAGGGCCTGCGGAGCTCCGTCACCAAGGTGGAGCTGAAGGGCGAACTGCTGCCCGAATCGGTGGCGAAGGCGGACGCCGACGCGGATTCGGACGGCGGGAAGCCCGACGGCCAGGGAACCGCGGACGGCGACGGGAAGGGCGCGGACGGGGAGTCCGGGTCCGGGGTGGACCGCAACCTGGTCATCGGTGGACTGGCTCTCGCGGCCGTCGCCGTGCTGCTGACGGGCGCACGGAAGGCGTTCCGCCGCGGCTGACCGCGAGTGTCGGCTGCCGGGTGCCGCGGCCCCCTGACCGGCGCAGCTGCCACCGGGGCGCATCCCGCCCGGCAGCCGGCCGGTGCTGCCGTTACCGAGGCCCGCCGCCGTCCGCGCGGCTGTCGTCACCGCTGCCGCCGGGCTGCTCGCTCCCGCTCCCGGCGCCGCCTCCGGCGCCTTCCCGCTCCCGCCGCCGGCGTTCGATGAACGTCTCCATGCCGTCCAGGAGTTGCCGCAGCCCGAACTCGAACACCTCTTCCCACGGCGTGCTGAACGCGTCCATGCCGAGCGCGGCCAGCTTCGGATAGGCACCGGTCGCCATCACCCGTTCCAGGATGGGCGCCTGCGCCGTCCAGAACTCCTCGTCGCTGATGCCGGTGCGCTGTTCGGCCAGGTCGGCGTTGACCCGGCTGCGCGCGGTGCCCGTGACGTAGCCGTCGACGACGACGAGCAGACTGATCCGCTCCGGGTCGGCCAGCGGCAGCCCGTCGAGGCCCTCCAGGGCGTACTCCAGACCGGCGAGCGCCCCCGGGCCGAGCAGGGGGCGCGCCTGGTCGACGTGGACCAGCCAGGGGTGACGGCCGTAGAGCTCCCAGATGCCGCGGGCCACCCGTTCGAGGGTGCCCCGCCAGCCGAGCAGGGCCGGGTCCTCCGCCTCCTCGCGGTCGAAGCCGTTGACCTTGTCGAGCATCAGGTCCAGCAGCTCGGCCTTGCCCGGGACGTAGCGGTAGAGGGACATGGCACCGACGCCCAGTTCGCCCGCGATCCGCCGCATGGAGACCGCGGCCAGCCCTTCTGCGTCCGCGACGGCGACGGCGGCCGTGACGATCCGGTCCAGGGTCAGGGCGGGCTTCGGTCCGCGGGTCCGGCGCTCTTCGCGTCCCCAGAGCAGCTCCAGGCTGCGGCTGAGGTCTCCGCTACCGCTGTGTTCGGTCGTCATCTCCCCGCCATCGTAGCCGCCGTGCCGTGGCCCGGTCCGTGGCCTTCGCATGCGCTGTACGCGCTACTGAGTACGGTGTACCCTGATATGCATACACCGTACCCAGTTCTGTTCGCTTCCGGCGTGAATCCGGCTTCGCCAAGGGGGAGTTCGCCCGTGAAACCGTCCGTGAAACCATCCGTGAACCCGGCAGGAGATCCGTCGGCGAGCCCGACCGCGGGCCCGGCCGCAAGGCCGTCCGAGATCCCATCCGCGACCCCGTCCGTGACGCCATCCGTGAACCCGTCCGCGCACCCGCCTGTGAGCCCCGGGCCGCACGCCGTCCTCGCCGAGGGGCTGGAGAAGCGCTACGGCGAGAAGCGCGCCCTGGACGGATTCGACCTCACGGTCGCGCGCGGCACCGTCCACGGCCTCCTCGGGCCCAACGGCGCCGGCAAGACCACCGTCGTCCGCATCCTCTCCACGCTGGTGCGCCTCGACGGCGGGCGGGCCGAGGTCGCCGGGATCGACGTGGCGGGCCGCCCCCGCGAGGTCCGCCGCCGGATCGGCCTCACCGGCCAGTACGCGGCGGTGGACGAGATCACCACCGCCCGTCAGAACCTGGTGATGTTCGGCCGCCTCTTCCACCTCGGCAAGAAGGCGGCGGAGCGCCGGGCCGCGGAACTGCTGGAGCAGTTCGCCCTGACCGACGCCGCCGACAAGGGCGTCAAGGAGTTCAGCGGCGGTATGCGCCGCCGGCTCGACCTGGCGACGAGCATGATCCTCGCCCCGCAGGTGCTGTTCCTCGACGAGCCCACCACCGGCCTCGACCCGCGCGGCCGCAACGAGGTGTGGGAAGCGGTGCGTTCCCTGGTCGCGGGCGGTACCACCGTGCTGCTCACCACCCAGTACCTGGACGAGGCCGACAAGCTCGCCGACCGCATCGCCGTCATCGAACGGGGGCGCACTATCGCCGACGACACCCCCGCCGCTCTCAAACAGCAGATCGGCGGCGACCGGATCGAGGTGGTCGTCCAGGAGGCCGCGGACCTCCCGGCCGCGCTCCGGGTCGTCGCCCGGGTCACGGGCGCCGAGCCGGACAGCGATCCCGAGGCCCGGCGGGTCGCGGCGCCGGTGACCGACCGCGTGGCCGCCCTCACCGAGGTCGTGCGGACCCTCCAGGACGAGAAGATCCCGGTCGAGGACATCGGGCTCCGGCGGCCGACCCTGGACGAGGTCTTCCTGCGCATCACGGGACGGCGGGCGGAGGACGGCTCCGGGGACGCCGGACCGGCCGGGCGGACCCGGGAAGCAGGCCGGGCCGCATGAACGCACACACCGACAGGAGTTCGGGCAGCACGGGCAGCACGGGCAGCACGGGCAGCACGGGCGGGAGCCCGGACACGGGCGGAACGGAAGCCGGAGGGCGGACGGGCATGGCCACGACCACGGGTACAACCACGGGCACGAGCGCAGGCACGACTGCGGGCACGAGTACAGGCACGAGTACAGGCACGAGTACGACCGCCACCGGTCCGTCCGCGCCGCCCCCCGCGGCGGGCTTCGCGGCGGACCTCGCAGTCCCCGAGCGCAGGATCCACTGGGCGGTCGCCGACTGCCTCGTCATCGTCCGCAACGAACTCACCCACCTGGCGCGCCAACCCGCCAACATCGCCTGGCAGCTGGGCTTCCCGATCGTCTCCGTCCTGCTCTTCGTCTATGTCTTCGGCAGCGCCATGGACGTCGGCGCGGACGACTACAAGGACTACGCACTCCCCGGCATGTTCGCCATGACCATGGCCTTCGGCTTCATGAACACCGCGATGATGGTCGCCATCAACAAGGAAAAGGGCGTCATGGACCGCTTCCGGTCCATGCCCATGGCCCCCTCGGCGGTGGTCAGCGGGCGCGGCGTCTCCGACGTCATCGGCGCCTGCCTGGACCTCGTGGTGCTGGCGCTGATCGCCCTCGCCGTCGGCTGGCGCTCCGACGGCAGCCTCCCGGCCACCCTCGCCGCCTTCGGGCTGCTGATCCTGCTGCGCTTCGCGCTGATCTGGATCGGGGTGTTCCTCGGACTGCTCGTCCCCAACCAGGAGGCGGCGGGCAACCTTTTCGCGCTGGCCTTCCCCTTCGGGATGATCTCCAGCGTCTTCACCCCGCCGTCGATGATGCCGGACTGGCTCGGCGCCGTCGCGATGTGGAACCCGGTCTCGTCCACGGCCAACGCCATCCGGGAGCTGTTCGGCAATCCGGTGCCCTCAGGCGGCAGTTGGATCGAACAGCACGCGCTGCTCATGGCCGTGGTGTGGCCGCTGATCGTCACGGCCGTCTTCCTGCCCCTGGCGGTACGCCGCTACCAGCGGCTCAGCCGCTGACAGCCGCTGAACGGAGCGGGCCCCGGCTGTCGCAGCCGGGGCCCGCTCTCGCCGGTCGACGTGATCACGACCGGACCATCTCAACTCAACTCCGCGGCTCCGTCAGAGCCGCTCGATGACGTAGTCCACGCACTGCGTCAGCGCCTCGACATCCGCCGGCTCCACGGCCGGGAACATCGCCACCCGCAGCTGGTTGCGGCCCAGCTTGCGGTACGGCTCGGTGTCCACGATGCCGTTGGCGCGCAGCACCTTGGCGACCGCGGCCGCGTCGATGCTCTCGTTGAAGTCGATCGTGCCGACGACCTGGGACCGCTTGGCGGGGTCGGTGACGAACGGGGTGGCGTACTCCGCCTTCTCCGCCCAGCCGTACAGCCGGGAGGAGGAGTCCGCGGTCCGCCGCACGGCCCACTCCAGACCGCCCTGGCCGTTGATCCAGTCGAGCTGGTCGGCGAGGAGGAAGAGGGTGGCGAGCGCCGGGGTGTTGTACGTCTGGTTCTTCAGCGAGTTGTCGATCGCGGTCGGCAGCGAGAAGAACTCCGGGACGTGCCGGCCGGAGGCGTGCACCCGGGCGGCACGCTCCAGGGCGGCCGGGGAGAACGCGGCGATCCACAGACCGCCGTCCGCCGCGAAGCACTTCTGCGGGGCGAAGTAGTAGACGTCCGTCTCGGTGATGGTGACGGGAAGACCGCCCGCGCCGGAGGTCGCGTCCACCAGCACCAGCGAGCCCTCGTCGGCACCCTGCACCCGGTGGATGGGCGTGGCGACACCGGTGGAGGTCTCGTTGTGCGTGAACGCGTAGACGTCGACACCGGCCTCGGCGGTGGGCTCCGGGTGGGAACCGGGGTCGGCGGTGATGACGGTGGGCTCCTCCAGCCAGGGCGCGAGCTTCGCTGCCTTGGCGAACTTCGAGGAGAACTCACCGAAGGAGAGGTGCTGGGACTTGCGGTCGATGAGGCCGTGGGTCGCGATGTCCCAGAAGGCGGTGGTGCCGCCGTTGCCGAGGACGACCTCGTACCCCTCGGGCAGCGAGAACAGTGTGCGGACGCCGTCGCGCACCCTGCCGACCAGGTTCTTCACCGGGGGCTGGCGATGGGAGGTGCCGAGCAGGGAGCTGCCGGTGGCGGCCAGCGCGCTGAGCGCCTCCGTACGCACCTTGGAGGGGCCCGAGCCGAATCGACCGTCGGCGGGCTTGATGTCAGCGGGGATCTGGATATCAGCCACGGCCGCAGCCTAATCCTTGGATGTGCAGGCGGGGGGCATTCGTCCACCGGATGAGACAGCGATCTCGTCCCGACGTGGGACTGGGCGGGCCGCCCGGGGGGAGCGTCGCCGTCGAGGCGGCAGGGTCGACAGGCGGGCGCGGCAGGCCCGGCGGGCTCGGGGGCCCGGGGGCACGAGTGCTGGGCACGAACGCCGGGCCCGGCCGTTCGGCAACCCACGGGCCGGCAGCTCGCGTCGGCGGCCCGGCAGCCGGCAGCCGGCAGCCGGCAGCCGGCGGTCGGCGGTCGGCGGCCCGGCGTTCCGTCAGCACCGGGGGCACGTCTCCGCCACCGCGCCGTGCCGCACCGCACCGCACCGCGCACTGCACTGCACCGCATCAGGCCGCGCCGACCGGCCGCGTGCCGCCGCCTGGTGTGCCCGGAGCCCGTCGGCGGGCAGTCTGGACTCATGGCTGATCACGACCCGGCACGGCCCGGCCCCGCGCACCCCGTCCCCGCGTCCCGATCCCGCCCGGCCCGGCCCGGGGCGGCGCGCCCGGATGTGTCCGGGCTCGCGCGGGACCTGCGCCGGGCCGTCGGCGGAGACGTGGAGTTCGACACCGCGAGCCGGGCCCTGGTGACCATGGACGCCTCCAACTACCGGCGCGTGCCCCTCGGCGTCGTCGCCCCGCGCGACGCCGACGACGTGGCCGCGGTGCTCGCCGTCTGCCGCGACCACGGAGTGCCGGTCGTACCCCGGGGCGGCGGCACGTCGATCGCGGGCCAGGCCACGGGCACCGGCGTCGTCCTCGACTTCACCCGCCACCTGAACCGGATCGTCTCCCTCGACCCGGAGACCCGCACGGCAGTCGTCGAGCCCGGAGCCATCTGCGACAGCCTCCGCACGGCGGCCGCTGCCCACGGGCTGACCTTCGGCCCCGATCCGTCCACGCACAGCCGCTGCACCATCGGCGGCATGATCGGCAACAACTCCTGCGGCGCGCACTCCGTCGCCTGGGGCACCACCGCCGACAACGTCCGCGCCCTGGACGTCCTGACGTACGGCGGCGAGCATGCCCACCTGGCGGCCGGGGACGGAGATTCCGCCGGCTACGGGGATGGCGGAGGCGGCAGAGGCGGCAGAGAGCGCAGAGGCGGCGACGGCACCCGGGGCGGCGACGGCGCCCCCCGCCCGGTTCCGGGCTTCGGACCGGACGGCGCCGCCCGCCCCGGCGGAACAGCGCTCCCGACCGCCCTGCGTGAGGGAGCCGAAGACCTCGTCGCACGCCGCCGCGCCCTGCTGCGCACCGGATTCCCCGCCGGCCTGCCCCGGCGCATCTCCGGCTACGCGCTGGACGCCCTGCTCCCCGAGAACGGCACCGACTGGGCCCGTGCCTTCACCGGCAGCGAGGGCACCCTCGGCGTCCTCACCCGGGCCGCCGTACGGCTCGTCGAGGCCCCCGCCGCCCGCGCGCTGGCCGTACTCGGCTACGCGGATGAGAGCGCCGCCGCCGAGGCAGCCCACACCCTCCTCCCGTACGGGCCGCTGACCGTCGAGGGCATGGCCTCCGACCTCGTACCCGCCCCGGCCGCCGCCTCCCTGCCCCGGGGCGCGGCCTGGCTCTTCGTCGAGACGGGTGGCTCCGGGCCGCAGGAGGCGCGGGCCCGCGCGGAGCGGCTGTGCCGAGCCGCGGCCGACGGCACCACGGACAGCGTCGTCGTCACCGACCCCTCCCACCGGCGAGCCCTGTGGCGGATCCGCGAGGACGCCTCCGGCACCGCCACCCGGATGCCCGACGGCAGCGAGGCCTGGCCCGGGTGGGAGGACTGCGCCGTACCGCCCGCGCGCCTCGGCCCCTACCTGCGCGACTTTCGCGCTCTCCTGACCGAACACGGCCTGCGCGGCACCCCGTACGGGCACTTCGGCGACGGCTGCATCCACGTCCGGATCGACTTCGATCTGCTCACCGGCCCCGGCATCACCCGCTTCCGGAGCTTCTCCACCGACCTCGCCGACCTGGTCGTCGAGCACGGCGGCTCCCTCTCCGGCGAACACGGCGACGGGCAGGCGCGGGCCGAACTGCTGCCGCGGATGTACGGAGACGAACTGGTTTCCGCCTTCGCGGAGTTCAAGGACCTGTGGGACCCGGCGAGCGGTCTCAACCCGGGCATGCTCGTCCGCCCCCACCGCCTCGACGAGAACCTCCGCTTCGCCGTGCTCCCCGGGAAACCCGTGGACGTGGCCTTCGGCTACCCGCACGACGGCGGGGACTTCACGGCGGCCGTGCGCCGATGCGTGGGCGTCGCCAAGTGCCGGAACACGGCGGCCTCCGGGGCCGCCGTCATGTGCCCGTCCTTCCGCGCCACCGGCGAGGAGCAGCACTCGACCCGCGGCCGGGCCCGGCTGCTCCACGAGATGCTGGCGGGGGCGGCGGACGGGCCGGGCGGCATCGTCACGGACGGCTGGCGCTCGGAGGAGGTGCGGGAGGCGCTGGACCTGTGCCTGTCCTGCAAGGGCTGCCGCAGCGACTGCCCGGTCAACGTCGACATGGCCACGTACAAGGCCGAGTTCCTCCACCACCACTACGCGGGCCGTCTGCGGCCGGCCGCCCATTACGCGATGGGGCGGCTGCCGCTCTGGCTGCGCGCGACGGCGCCGGTGGCACCGGTGCTGGCGCCCCTGGCCAACCGGCTGGCGCGGGTGGCACCGCTGGCGTCGGCGGTGAAGCGGCTGGGCGGCATCGCGCCGGAACGGGAACTGCCGCAGCTGGCCCGGGAGACGTTCCGGCGCTGGTGGCGCCGCCGGGCGGCGGATGCGGACGCGGACGCGGGGGCGGCATCGGAGACGGAGGGAAAGAGGGAGAAGGCGACGGCGACCGGAGCGGAGACCGGAGTCGAGACCGGAGCCGAGACTGGAGCGGAGACCGGAGTCGAGACCGGAGCCGAGACTGGAGCGGAGACCGGAGTCGAGACCGGAGCCGAGACTGGAGCGGAGACCGGAGCCGAGACTGGAGCGGAGACCGGAGTCGAGACCGGAGCCGAGACGGAGGTGAGCCCAGCTTCCGCCGGACCGCCCCGCCCCACCGGCTCCGGCCGTGCCGGTACGGACCCCGACCGCCGCCGCACGGTCGTGCTCTGGCCGGACACCTTCACCAACCACCTCTCGCCCTCCGTCGGCCGCTCGGCGGTGGCCGTACTGGAGGCTGCGGGCCTGCGGGTCGTCGTCCCGCCCAAGCGGGTGTGCTGCGGGCTGACATGGGTGTCCACCGGGCAACTGGACGGCGCACGCAAGGTCATGCGGCGCACCCTGGACGTCATGGCGCCCGCCCTGGAGGCGGGCCTGCCAGTGGTCGGTCTGGAACCGAGTTGTACCGCCGCGCTCCAGACCGACCTGCCCGAACTGCTGTCCGACGACCCGCGTGCGGCGCAGCTGGCGGAGGCGGTGACCACCTTCGCCCAGGCACTCGACCAGTACGCCCCCGACTGGCAGCCCCCGCGCCTGGACCGCCCTGCCGTCGGCCAGACCCACTGCCACCAGCACGCCGTCCTGGGCGACGCCGCCGAGCGCAAACTGCGGGAGCGGGCCGGGCTGACGGGCGACCTGTCCGGCGGCTGCTGCGGCCTCGCCGGCAACTTCGGCTTCGAACGCGGGCATTACGACGTCTCGGTCGCCTGCGCGGAGGAACAGCTCCTGCCCTCCGTACGCGACGCCGCCCCGGACGCCGAAGTCCTCGCCGACGGCTTTTCCTGCCGCACCCAGCTCGACCAACTCACGGGCCGCCGGGCGCGCCACTTGGCGGAGGTGCTGGCGGAAGGGCTGGAGAACGGGCCGGAGCCGAAGGCCGCTCCGGCGGACGGCTGAGGGACCGTTCGGAGGGCCGTCGGGACGGCGGCCAGGCCCGGAAGAGGAGGGCCGACCGGCCGCTACGCCACGGGCTGCCGCGCCGCGTGGGCGACGAAGGCCGCCCACGCGGCGGGCGCGAGGACGAGCTGCGGACCGGACCGGTCCTTGGAGTCACGGACGTGGACGGCGCCGGGGCAGTCGGCTATCTCGACGCAGGCGCCGCCTCCGGAATCGCTGTGGCTCGACTTCCGCCAGGAGAGGGCCACTTCGACGCAGTCGCCGCCTTCGCTGTCGCTGTAGCTGGACTTGAACCACGCGAGCCGCGCACTCATAGTTCCTCCGCCACCTTCTCGATGAACCGAGCCGACTCCTCCGTGCCGAGGGCCTGCATCCGGATCATTCCATGGCGCTGGACGAGTGCGCTGAGCTTGCCGGGATCGGTGTACAGAGCCCCCGTCTCCTGTCCCTCCACATAGGCGTACTGCTCGTGCTCCGAGGTCTCCAGAAGGACGTACGGACCGCTGAGCCCGGTGACGGAGCCGGGCCCGGCACGGAGTACCTGGACGGAGACGTTGCGCAACTCGCCGGTCGTCACCAGGTGGCGGAGCTGCGGCCTCATGACCTCCGGTCCGCCGACCATGCTCCGCAGCGCCGCCTCGTAGATCACAAAGCTGAAGAGCACAGGCGGCTTGCGTGTCAGCTTCTCCTGGCGCTGAAGGCGGGCGGCCACCCGCTCATCGACCGTCTCGTCGTCCAGCGGCGGGCAGTGACTGCCGATCAGCGCCCGGACGTATGCCTCGGTCTGCAACAGACCGGGGATGAGCAGGGGCGCGTACGAGTGCAGCGCGACGGCCGCCTCCTCGGCCGCCATGAAGTCCTGAGTGCGAGCCGGGTACTTCTCCGGCTTGAGATAGTCCTGCGCCGCGAGCAACAGCCCGTGCGCCCCGCACATCTCGTCAGCGACCTGGAGCAGCCGGAGGGTGGGCTTCCGGCGGCCCTGCTCCATCGACTTGACCGAGTCGTACTCGTAGCACGCCTCCTTGCCTAACTGCTCACGGCTGACGCCCGCTTGGGTCCGCCATAGCTTGATCTGGTTGCCGCAGTACCGCCATGCCATCGGCGGCTGCGGGTTCTCCGTGGTCACTGCGCCCCGCCTCCTCAGTGCTCGGTTCCCGGTCCCCGGTCAGCGCTCCTGGAGCCCGGTGCTCGCGGGGTACGGCTACGCTCCGTACCCGTTCCGCTCCTTGGCGAGGCTAGGAGCGCATCAGCACGCTGGCAGCGTGAACAGCGCAAATACTCCCCTCACGGGCGATTCCCGACCGGTCGGCACGCCTGTGGACCTCAACCCTGGCAAGCTGCCCCGCGACATCGAATGGCGCCTGCCGCGCCACGCGCGCAGCGTGAGCCGCGCCCGGACGCTGCTGCGCGAGCAGGCACGCTCCTGGCAACTCCCGGACGAGACCGTGGAGACGGCGGCCCTCCTGCTCAGCGAACTGGTGACCAACGCCTACCGACACGCACGGACGTCCCCCGGCCGCCAGATCAGCATCCGCTGCGTGGCGGACGGGCCCGCCCTGCGCGTCGAGGTGTCGGACGCGGGCGATGAGATGCCGCGTCTCCGATTGGCGACTGAAGCCGACGAGTCGGGCCGTGGACTGGCTCTGGTGAATGCGCTCGCCGACTGGTGGGGCGCTCACCGCCGGCCGTGCGGTATCGGCAAGACGGTGTGGTTCGAACTCGGCTTGCCCACAACCGACGGACCGGACGCCGACGGGACGCAAGAGGTGCAGAACGCACAAGAGATGCGAGAGGTGCGGGCGGCGGAGGCGGCGGAGGCGGCGGAGGCGGCGGAGGAAAGGGTGTGGGCGGCAGACGGAGCGGGCGGAGCGGACGGGGTCAGCGGGTGGGCGGGGCGGACGCACAGCAGGCAGATCAGGGGACGGCTGGAAGGTCGGAGCGACGACCGAACTGCAGATGACGGCGCTGCCGGTCCCGTTGGCCGTGCAGCGGCACATGGCTGAGCGGCCAGGCCGGCCTCCCGGTCTGCGGACGACGGACTCGGGTGCGACGAGACGAAGAGGCCCGTACCGGGGCTCCCCTGGGTCGCAGGCTGGCTCACCTCGGGTGGTCGCGCCGCACTGCTGGACGGGATCGACGCCTCCGAGTGACCGTGACGGCGCGGGCACGCGGGGCCGCGTCGGTGTGCTGCCGGTGGACGCGTACGGGTGGTGGGTGGTGAGGCTTACGGCGCCGGGTGGGCGGCGCGGTGGTGGTGGCGGGTGCGTCGCGGTATTCCCGTTGTCGTCTTGGCGGGTGTTACGGCATCCGTGCTGGGGGTGGGCCGGTGGTCGGTCGTCTATCCGGTGCCGTGCGCGCCCGGGGTCGGTTCGAAAAGCGATGGCGTGGCTGGTGCCGGTGGGGGTGCGCGGAAGCACACGCGCGCCTGAGTTCTTCGGCTTTCCCGTTCGTCGTGGCGGGCTGTCGGTGGTGGCGGTGGTGTCCGGCTGTCGTGGCTGCTGCGGGAGTGTCGGCTGCCGCTTGGTTTAGGGCTTCGCGGAAGCGTTGTGGGCTCGGGTCTCCGGCCCTCTGCTGCGTGGTGGCGGGCTGTTGGTGGCAGTGGTCGTGGTCGGGTGGCGTTGTTGGTGTTCGGTGTGGGCCATGGGTGGAGTTCCGGGGTCCGCTTTCGATCACTCGTTCGGGTGGTTCCACGCTCTGGACCTGGATTCATCACCGTCCGTGACGGAAAATAGGGGGTACGAACTCGCTCCGTGAGGGCGGGAGTTCACACGTGCGAATCCGGACGGGGGGACATGATGCAGGCCACGCTGCTCGACCACGACGAGACCGAAACCACCGGCGCGCCGGGACAGCCGGTGACGGCGGATGAGTGGGCCGCGCATCTGGCGTCGGCCACCCCGGGTCCGCAGACGGCGGCGATGCTTGCTCTGCTGGAGCGCGAGCAGCTCTCCACATCTGGGCGGATCGATGCTTTGAAGGCCTGGGAGCGGCATGTGGCGTGGATCCAGGCGCAGCAGGTTGGTCTGCTGGCGGATATCGAGGCGGATGCTTTGGATGCGACGCCGAATGAGGTCGGGTGGGTGGACTATGACTGGAACTTCGCCTGTGAGGATGTGGCCTGTGCGTTGAAGCTGTCGGGGAACACGGCCGCGGACCGTCTGGCGGTCGCCACGGCCCTGGAGGGGCGTTTCCCCACCACGGTGGGGCTGTTGGAGCGGGGGGAGATCTGCTATCTGCAGGCGAAGGCGGTGGCGGAGGTCACCGGCACCCTCGACCCCGAGGCCGCGGGTGTGGTGGAGGCCCTGGTCGTGGCGAAGATGCCGGGCCAGTCCGTCGGCCAGACCCGGCGCTCCTTGAACTGGGCGGTGCTGAAGGCGGATCCGCAGGGGGTCGAGCAGCGCCACCGCAGGCGCAGGGAGGACCGTACGATCTGGCACCGGGCCGCCGAGGACGGCATGGCCACCTGGACCGCCTTCCTCCCCACTCCACAAGCCGCGCAGCTCGACGCTGCCGTCGACGCCCACGCCGCCACCTTCACCGACGACGGGCGCACCCTCAATCAGAAGCGCGTGGACGCCCTGTTCGACCTGGTCGTCAACCGCCCCGCCGGAGACGCAACCCCCGGCGGCCGCTCGGCGGCGGTGGTGCAGGTGACGGTCGCTCTCGACACGTTGATCGGGGCGGATGAGGAGCCCGCACACCTCAAGGGGTACGGGCCGGTCAGTGCCACCGCGGCACGGGAGGTGGCCTTCGCCCCCGGCACGATCTGGCGGCGTCTGATCACCCACCCGAAGACCGGCCTGCTGATCAAGACCGACCCCACCACCTACCACCCCACCGCCGAAACCCAGCGCCACGTCATCGCCCGCGACATGACCTGCACCTTCCCCTCCTGCCAGATGCCCGCCCACCGCTGCGACTTGGACCACATCGAACCGTTCAACCACCAAGACCCGACAGCGGGCGGGGTGACCGAGCCGGACAATCTGATGCCGCTGTGCCGACGCCACCACCTCCTGAAACACCGCACCCGATGGCAGGTGCAGCGCGACCCCGACACCGGCGAGGTCCGCTGGACGGCACCGACCGGCCACACCTACACCAACCCACCCCACACCCACACCACCTAGCACCACCCCGGCCCCGGCCGCCGCCGAGCAGGCCGCAGCCACCGGCACCAGCCCCTCCGCCACCGCGCGGAGGGGCCCACACCCATGCCCAACACCGAGAGCCCTCCGCGCCACCGAGTGGGCAACACCTGACAGGGGCCACCTGCGCGCCTCGGCGCCGACGACGGCACACACCTCGGCGTCAACGTTGCATGCTCCGTGTTCAGAATCCACCGACCGGCAGCCGTCGAGAGGAGAGAACCGAGCCCGCCACGCCACCACCCGCCACGACCGTCACCACCGACAGCCCGCCACGACGGCGGGAAAGCCGAGAAGCCCAGGTGCGCGTGTGCCCCCGCAACCACCCACCGGCACCAGCCTCGCCATCGCTTTTCCGAACGACCCCGGGTGCGCACGGTGCCGGATAGACGACCGACCACCGGCCCACCCCAGCACGGATGCCGTAACCCCCACCCGAGAATCACCCGCCGCCCGCGACGCACCCGCCACCACCACCGCGCCGCCCACCCGGCGCCGTAACCCCAAACAGCCCGGCATCGGACAGCCCGCGACACAGCCGCCACCACTCCCGCCCCGCCCACCCGGCGCCGTAACCCCAAACAGCACGCCACAGGGCGGTTGCCCCGCACGTCCGCTCCCACCCAGCCCAGTCCGCCCAGCGCTGCACCTCACGTCCTCGCGACCGTCGCCACCACCAACCGGAAACGACAGTGGGGACTGCGCCTCCGCGGGCCGGGCCGGCGTGTGCTCCCAGGCTGGAGAAACGTGTTGACGGGTCATTGCACCGGTCGGCACGCTCACGAGCGTGATCACGGAACACGGACCGGCCGATGCCACCGTCGTCATGCCAGTCAGCGTGCGTGACTTACTGCCCCGGGACCTCCCTGCATGTGCCTGGTCGGGCTCGGCAACTCACCAGCGCCAGGTGGAGCGAGAGCTGGCGCGTGCTGCGGTCGGCGAGGTCGACTACTTGGCCGTGACCACTCCGGTGGATCTGCCGGTGGCGATCGGCGGCATCGACTACCAGGTGGCCGAGGACGCCGGGACCTTGTGGCAACTCGTCGTGCTCCCGGCTCTCCGGTCCTGCGGACTGGGAACCATGCTGATCCGGGCCGCCGAACAGAGGATCAGGGACCGCGGCCTGTGCAGGGCCGAACTCGCCGTGGAGGAGAGCAACCCCCGGGCTCGCGCCCTGTACGAGCGTCTGGGCTACGTCGCGTACGGCCGCAGGCCCGATGCCTGGGATCAGGAAGGGCCCAACGGGCTGATCAGCCGACACGAGACGGTGTGCGTTCTCATGCGAAGGGAACTGCCGGGCCCCGCTCGACAGTAGATGCCGGAGGGGCAGCCGGACGGGTATCTGTGCTACGCCGAGAAGCCGGTCATCCGGCCGACGTGGCGACGGCGGCTCGGATCCGGAGGGCGTTGCGTGAGACTGCCGGACTGCCGGACTGCCGGACTGCCGGACCGGCGGACTGGCGGGGTTGCCGGTCAATCCACGGTGGCGAGATGGTCCGCTGCGCCCCCGCGCCACTCGATCAGGAAGAGCGTCGCGTCATCGGTGGTGCTTCCGCCCCGTTCTCGTTTCAGTGTGTGGGAGAGAGAACGCACCATGGCCCGCACCCCTTCCTCCGTGTGCTCGATCCGGTTGACCCAGGCGATGAGCTGTTCCTCGCCGAACTGCTCTTCGCCCGCTCGGTGCTCCTCGATCACGCCGTCGGTGAAGCACAGAACCCGGTCGCCCTGCTGGAGGACCTGCTCGCTGACCGAGGGCGTCTCGCCGCCGAAACCCACCGGCAGGGTGGTCGGGCTGTGCAGTCGCCCGACGACCTGGTGGTTGCGGATCAGCAGGGGTGCCGGGTGGCCCGCGTTGACCCATTGCAGGTGACCCGTGGTGATGTCCAGACGCATCATCTGCGCTGTGACGAAGTGTTCGGTCCCGAACTGCTCTGCAATGGCCTGGTCCATGAAGGAGTAGATCCCGGCCAGTCCCACATGGGCGCGCCTGGCGTGCCGATAGACGCCGATGGCGACGGTTGCCATGGTGGCGGCGTGGAGACCGTGGCCCATCGCGTCGATCACGGCCAGGTGCAGGATGTCGTCGTTGAGGGCGTAGTCGAAGCTGTCACCGGCGACGTCGTAGGCGGGCTCGAGGATCCCCGCGACGGCGACCTGGGGAACGGCCATGGCCAGCGGGGGCAGCAGCGACCATTGGATCTCCGCGGTCACGCTCATCGGTTCGAGCCGCCGGGCCTGGAAGAACTGGTCGGTGTAGCTGTGCTTGGTCACCAGCATGTCGGCGACCAGGCCGGCGAGTCTGCGGAGGAGCCTCCTGTCGTCGTCATCAACGACGGACAGGGTGAGGGCCATCACCCCCACCTGGTCGCTGCCGTCCAGCAAGGGCAGGTACATGCGGACACCGTCAGCCTGAGGAACCTCGATGACAGTGCCGTGCAGGAAGGACGCGCCGGCGGGGGAGTCACCGATCGGCTCGGGTTCGCCTACGACCAGCCGTCGGCCCGGTAGCGGCACCAGCATTTGCTGCGCATAGTCCTGCAGGAGGATCGAGACGTCGCGGCCACCGACCTTGGCGACCTCTTCCGCGATCAGTGGGGCGATGAGCTGGGGCGGCATCTCGTGGGCCCGGTCCAGCAGCAGCCCGAGCAGCCGCTCACCGAACCCCTCCGACCGGTTCGTGGCGTCCTCGCCGGGCCGGTTCTCATCCACTGCCATGACCGGTCGCCCTTTCGCTGTGTGGTCTGCGTGCGGGGAGTGGTTCGCAGACCGGTGCGGCTGCCGTCCCGGCCTCCGAACGCAGCACCGGGGCCGGGGCGGCAGTTTTCCGTTTCCCGTGCCCGGCACAGGCCGCGCGCTCCGGCACCTTGTGTTCCATCCGGTGTTCGCAGCGGATCCACTCGGAGGTCCGTTCACCTGATCTGCGCACACGGGCTCCCGGCAGGGTCGTGGCCACTGTGGCTCAGCGTGACGCGGTTGAGCGGCTCAGCGAGCCATTACGCCGGATGCGGCATGTCTTACCGGCATGTCATACCGGTATGGGGAGGGGGCGTGGTGGCACGGAGAACCTCGACCCGGCCGGTGATGAGGAGATCGTCCGCGGGTGTGCGGGTGTGCGGGTGTGCGGGTGTGCGAGGGAGTGGAGAAAATAATGCAAGCACGCTTGCTTGTTTCTTGTTCTGCTGCCACAGTCGGTCCACGCCACGCCGTTGCGCCGCCCCGGCAGCCAACCGGTCGGCGGAACGGTCGGCCGAGTACCGCCCACCCGGCCTGCCCGGCCGTATCAAGCCGTCCGGGCAACGGCGCACGCTCAACAGCAGTCCTTGTCCCGCCTCCCGTGCCCACGCGCGGCGCCTGCAGCCCGCAACTTCACCACGCACCTCCGTACACCTCCGTAGACCGCCGTCTCCGCCGTCCGTACAAGGGAGCACCCCGTGGCCGATCCAGCAGCCGTGCTCAGCGATCTCCGTGCCGAGGGTGAGGAGTTGGAGCAGCTTGTCGCGCCGCTCGCCGCCGAGGGCTGGAGCATGCCGACCCCCGCCCCCGGCTGGACCGTCGCGCACCAGATAGCCCACCTCGCCTGGACCGACGAGCGCGCTCTGCTCTCCGCCACCGACCCCGGCGCCTTCGCCGAGGACGCGGCCCAGGCGCTCACCTCGCCCGAGACCTTCGTGGACGACGGTGCTCAGCGGCTGGTCGACGAACTCCCGCCCGCCTCCCTCCTCGACTGCTGGCGCACCGGTCGCGCCGCACTTCACCGCGCCCTCGCCGGCCGACCGCCGGGGGCCCGGCTTCCCTGGTACGGGCCGCCGATGAGCGTGGCCTCGATGGCGACGGCCCGCCTGATGGAGACCTGGGCCCACGGACAGGACGTGGCTGACGCGCTCGGGGTCCGCCGTGAGCCGACGGCCCGGCTGCGCCATGTCGTACGGATCGGGGTGCGGGCCCGCGACTACGCGTACATGGTGCACGGGCTCGTACCGCCCGCCGAGGAGTTCCGGGTGGAACTGACGGCCCCGGACGGGGACGTGTGGGCGTACGGGCCCGAGGACGCCGTGCAGCGCGTCACCGGTGCCGCCCTCGACTTCTGTCTGCTGGCAACCCAGCGGGCGCACCGCTCCGATCTGGCCCTGCACGCCGAGGGCCCGGACGCCGCGCACTGGCTGGACATCGCTCAAGCGTTCGCCGGGCCGCCCGGCAAGGGGCGTGAACCGGCAGGCGGGGAAGGGGGCATGAGTTCGGGGAGCGCCGGCGGTGCGGCGCGGGCCGGCTCAGCGGCGGTCACGGGAGAGGGCGCCACGGGCACTGCGGGAGGAGTCCGGTGACCGGGGCCGGAAACGGAACACCGCCGGGAGATGGAGCCCCACCGGGCCGTTCTTCGTCGGCCGGTTCCTCACCGTCCAGCGGTTCACCGGACCACAGGGCCGCACCCGTGCCGGACCACAGGGCCGCCCCGTGAACGGAACCGACCTGAGAGCCGCCGCCCCGCCCCAGGACCGACCTCGAGCCCCGAGCCGGAACCCGCCCCCGGCGCCGCCCCGGCGCCCCTCCGCATCGGCAACGCCTCCGGCTTCTACGGCGACCGCTTCGACGCCGTCCGCGAGATGCTGACCGGCGGCCCGCTGGACGTCCTCACAGGTGACTATCTGGCCGAGCTGACCATGCTCATCCTGGGCCGCGACCGCCTCAAGGATCCCTCCCGCGGCTACGCCAAGACCTTCCTGCGCCAGCTGGAGGAGGGCCTCGGTCTCGCCGCCGAACGGGGCGTGAAGATCGTCACCAACGCCGGGGGCCTGAACCCCGCCGGGCTCGCCGACGCGGTCCGTGCCCTCTCCGAGCGCGTCGGCGTCCCCATGCGGGTCGCGCACGTCGAGGGCGACGACCTCCTGCACCGTGCCGGCCGGCACGATGCGGAAGGCGAGGGCTGGGGCGAGGGCGTTCTCACCGCCAACGCCTACCTCGGCGGCGCGGGCATCGCAGCCTGCCTGCGTGCGGGGGCCGACGTGGTGGTCACCGGCCGGGTCACGGACGCCGCGCTCGTCACCGGCCCGGCCGCCGCGCACTTCGGCTGGGCGTCCGACGACTGGGACGCCCTCGCCGGAGCGGTCGTCGCCGGGCACGTCCTCGAATGCGGCGCCCAGGCGACCGGCGGCAACTACGCCTTCTTCACCCGGCACGACCTCCGGTCCCTGCGCCACCCCGGCTTCCCGGTCGCCGAGCTGCACGCGGACGGCAGCTCCGTCATCACCAAGCACCCGGGCACCGGCGGCGTGGTCACCACCGGCACGGTCACCGCGCAGCTCCTCTACGAGACGGCCGCCGCCCGCTACGCCGGACCGGACGTCACCGCCCGTCTGGACTCCGTACGCCTCGCGACGGACGGCGCGGACCGGGTGCGGATCAGCGGTGTACGGGGCGAGGCGCCGCCGCCGGCGCTCAAGGCCGGGCTGACCCGGATCGGCGGCTGGCGCAACGAGGTCGTCTTCGTGCTGACCGGGCTGGACATCGAGGCCAAGGCCCGGCTGGTGCGCGACCAGATGGAGGCCGCGCTGGCGTCCCGCCGCCCCACTGAGGTGCGCTGGACCCTGGCCCGCACGGACCGCGCCGACGCGCCCGTGGAGGAGGAGTCGAGCGCGCTGCTGCGGCTGGTGGTCCGCGATCCGGACCCGGAGGCGGTCGGCCGCCGGGTCAGCGGGGCGGCCGTGGAGCTCGGGCTGGCCAGTTACCCCGGTTTCCACCTCACGGCCCCGCCCGGCCCGGGATCCCCGTACGGGGTGTTCGAGGCGGTGTTCGTGGACGCGGCCGGGGTGCCGCACACGGCCGTGCTGCCGGACGGGGAGCGTGTCGCCGTGGAGCCGCCGCCGACGACGCAGCCGCTGGAGGAGGTCCCCGAGCCGACCCTCCCCGAGCCGCTTCCGCCCGGTCTGCCGACCCGCCGCGCACCGCTCGGGCAGGTCGCGGGGGCGCGCAGCGGGGACAAGGGCGGCAGCGCGAACGTCGGTCTCTGGGCGGAGACGGACCACGCCTGGCGCTGGCTGGCCCATGAGCTGACGGTGGACCGGCTGCGTGAACTCCTGCCCGAGGTGCGGACGTTGCCCGTCACCCGCCATGTACTGCCGGGGCTGCGCGCCCTGAACTTCACCGTGGACGGCCTGCTGGGCGAGGGCGTCGCCTCCCAGGCCCGCTTCGACCCGCAGGCGAAGGCCCTGGGCGAGTGGCTGCGCGCCCGCCACCTGGACATACCGGAGGTACTGCTGTGACGCGTCCGCCGAACCGGCACCCGGAGCGCCGTCGGAAACCGCGAGAGACGCGGGAGATGCGGGAGGTCACCCGATGACCGTGCTCCCCTCCGCGCTCGACACCGCCGGCGCCGACTACGCGGCCAACCGCGCCGCGATGCTCGCCAAGCTTGCCGATCTCGACGCCGAGCACACCAGGGCCCTGGCGGGCGGCGGCGAGAAGTACGTGGCCCGGCACCGGAAGCGGGGCAAGCTGCTCGCCCGCGAGCGGATCGAACTGCTCCTCGATCCGGACACGCCCTTCCTGGAACTCTCCCCGCTCGCCGCCTGGGGCAGCGACTACACCGTGGGCGCGTCCCTTGTCACCGGCATCGGGGTGATCGAGGGCGTGGAATGCCTGATCACCGCCAACGACCCGACCGTGCGCGGCGGTGCCAGCAACCCCTGGACGCTCAAGAAGGCCCTGCGCGCCAACGAGATCGCCTTCGCCAACCGCCTTCCGGTGGTCAGCCTCGTCGAGTCGGGCGGCGCGGACCTGCCCAGCCAGAAGGAGATCTTCATCCCGGGCGGGGCGCTCTTCCGGGACCTCACCCGGCTGTCGGCGGCCGGGATCCCCACCATCGCCGTGGTCTTCGGCAACTCCACGGCCGGCGGCGCGTACATCCCCGGGATGTCCGACCACACGATCATGGTGAAGGAGCGGGCGAAGGTCTTCCTCGGCGGGCCGCCGCTGGTCAAGATGGCCACGGGCGAGGAGAGCGACGACGAGTCGCTGGGCGGCGCCGAGATGCACGCCCGGACCTCCGGCCTCGCCGACCACTTCGCCGTCGACGAGCCCGACGCGCTCCGGCAGGCGCGCCGCGTCGTCGCCCGCCTCAACCACCGCAAGGCGCACCCCGATCCGGGCCCCGCCGGGCCGCCGAAGTACGACGAGGACGAGCTCCTCGGCATCGTCCCCGGTGACCTGAGGACTCCGTTCGACCCGCGCGAGGTCATCGCCCGGATCGTCGACGGCTCGGACTTCGACGAGTTCAAGCCGCTCTACGGCAGCAGCCTCGCCACCGGCTGGGCGTCCCTGCACGGCTATCCCGTCGGCATTTTGGCCAATGCCCAGGGGGTGTTGTTCAGCGAGGAGTCGCAGAAGGCGGCGCAGTTCATCCAGCTCGCCAACCAGCGCGACATCCCGCTGGTCTTCCTGCACAACACCACCGGCTACATGGTCGGCAAGGAGTACGAGCAGGGCGGCATCATCAAGCACGGTGCCCAGATGATCAACGCGGTGTCCAACTCCCGGGTCCCGCATCTCTCCGTCCTCATGGGCGCCTCCTACGGCGCCGGCCACTACGGCATGTGCGGACGGGCGTACGACCCGCGCTTCCTCTTCGCCTGGCCCAGTGCGAAGTCGGCGGTGATGGGACCGCAGCAGCTCGCGGGCGTCCTGTCGATCGTCGCCCGGGCCTCCGCCGCCGCCAAGGGACAGCCGTACGACGACGACGCGGACGCCGCGCTGCGCGCCATGGTCGAGCAGCAGATCGAATCCGAGTCGCTGCCGTTCTTCCTCTCCGGACGCCTCTACGACGACGGCGTCATCGACCCGCGCGACACCCGCACCGTGCTCGGTCTGTGCCTGTCCGCGATCCACACCGCACCCGTGGAAGGCGCCCGCGGCTTCGGCGTCTTCCGGATGTGAGGGGACCCATGCCGAACACCGAGTCGAACCCAGAGCCGAACGCAAGGCCGGACGCAAGGCCGAACGCAGAGCCGAACACGAGGCCGGACGCAGCGACGAACGCAAGGCCGAACGCAGAGCCGAACGGAGAGCCGGGCCCCGGGACGGCCGCCGGTCCCGCCGGCAGCGGCACGACGGCCGCCACCGCCCCCGCCCGCCCCTGCGCACCGTCCTGGTCGCCAACCGCGGCGAGATCGCCTGCCGCATCTTCCGCACCTGCCGCGAGCTGGGCCTCGCCACGGTCGCCGTGCACTCCGACGCCGACGCGGAGGCCCTGCACGTGCGGACCGCCGACGCCGCCGTGCGCCTCCCGGGCGACAGCCCCGCGGACACCTACCTCCGCGGTGACCTGATCGTGAAGGCGGCCCTCACCGCCGGCGCCGACGCGGTCCACCCGGGCTACGGATTCCTCTCCGAGAACGCCGGCTTCGCCCGGCAGGTCCTGGACGCCGGACTGGTGTGGATCGGCCCGCCCCCCGAGGCGATCGACGCGATGGCCTCCAAGACCCACGCCAAGGAACTCATGGCCGAGGCGGGGGTGCCGCTGCTGCGCCCCGTGGACCCGGGCCGTGCCACCGGCTCGGACCTCCCCCTCCTGGTCAAGGCGGCGGCCGGTGGCGGCGGACGCGGCATGCGGCTGGTCCGCGACCTGGCCGACCTCCCCGCCGAACTGGCCGCCGCCTCCGCGGAGGCCGCCTCGGCCTTCGGCGACGGCGAGGTGTTCGCGGAGCCGTACGTGGAGAACGGCCGCCACGTCGAGGTGCAGATCCTGGCCGACACCCACGGCACCGTCTGGGCGCTCGGCACCCGCGACTGCTCACTGCAGCGCCGGCACCAGAAGGTCATCGAGGAGGCCCCCGCCCCCGGCCTGCCGCAGGCGCTGCGCGACACCCTCCACACGGCCGCGGCCGAGGCGGCCCGCGCCATCGGCTACACCGGCGCGGGGACGGTCGAGTTCCTCGTCTCCGCCGGACACCGGGCGTACTTCCTGGAGATGAACACCCGTCTGCAGGTGGAGCACCCGGTGACGGAGGAGGTCTACGGTCTCGACCTCGTCGCCTGGCAGCTCCGTGTCGCCGAGGGCGCCGAGCTGCCCGCCGAGCCGCCCGCGCCCACCGGGCACGCCGTCGAGGCCCGGCTGTACGCGGAGGACCCGTCGCGGGGCTGGCAGCCCCAGTCCGGGCCGCTGCACCGCCTCGACGTCCCCGGCGTGCGGCTGGACACCGGGTTCACCGGGGGCGACACCATCGGCGTCCACTACGACCCGATGCTGGCGAAGGCGATCGTCCACGCGCCGACGCGGGCGGAGGCGGTCCGCAGGCTGGCCGACGCGCTGGCCCGGGCCCGTGTCCACGGCCCGGTCACCAACCGGGACCTGCTGGTCCGCTCCCTCCGACACCCGGACTTCGCGGCGGGCCGGCCCGACACCGGCTTCTACGACCGCAATCTGCCGGAACTCACCGAACCGGCCTCCGCCGGGCCCACGGCGGACAGTACGGCGGGCAGCCCGGCGGCGGGCGGCCCGGTGGGCATCTCCGCTCTGGCGGCCGCGCTGGCCGCCACCGCCGCCCGCACCGGTTCCGCGGCGGGCCTCCCCGCCCGCTTGGGCGGCTGGCGCAATCTGCCCTCCGGCCACCAGACCACCGTCTACCGCGCCGAGCCCGACGGCACCGCGTACGAGATCCGCCACCGCCTCACCCGGGACGGCCTGGACGCCCCCGGCCATCCGGACGTACGGCTGATCGCGGCGGGCCCGGAGCGCGTCACCCTGGAGACCGCCGGGGTCCGCCGCAGCTTCGAGGTGGCCGTGTACGGCACCCGGGTTCACGTCGAATCGCCCCTGGGCGCCTGTGCGTTCACCGCCGTCCCCCGCTTCCCCGACCCGGCCGCCCGCACCGAGCCGGGCTCGCTGCTGGCTCCCATGCCGGGCACGGTGGTGCGGGTGGCGGACGTCGCCGTCGGCGACCGGGTGGAGCAGGGGCAGCCGCTCCTGTGGCTGGAGGCCATGAAGATGGAGCACCGCATCACGGCCCCCACCCCGGGGACGCTGACAGCCCTGCACGCCGCCCCGGGCCGGCAGGTGGAGGTGGGCGCCCTGCTGGCCGTCGTGTCGGACGGGCCCTGAGCACGGGCCCGGGCCGGGGGCTGTCGCAGCGGGGCCGGCGGCTCCGGGGCTTTCCCGGCCGCGGCTGCCCGGTCTCATCTGCCCGGCCCGGTCGTGCGGCCCCGACTGCCCGGCCCCGACTGCCCGGCCCCAACTGTTCGGTTCCCGGCGCCCGGTGGCGTCCGCACACCGTCCGCACACCCGTCCGCACCCGCCCCACCGGCGGCCCGTCCCGCCCGTAGCCGCAGCCCCGCACCCGTCCGCACCCGTCCACACCGTCACCCGTACCGCACGCCCCTCTCCAGCAAGCCCCTCCCGAGGAGGCCCTCATGCCCGCGTCCCCGTCCTCCAGCGCAGTCACCGTGTCCACAGCCCTCGAAACCGATGAACACCGCGCTCTCCGTCAGGCCGTCGCCGCCCTCGGGGCCCGCTACGCCCGCGACTTCTTCGCCGCGGACGGCCCCGGCTCCGGCCCCGGCGCCGGCCCCGGCGGGAACGACGCGGCCACCACCAGGACCCGCCACATCCAGGACCTGTGGCAGGAGGCCGCCAAGCTCGGCTACCTCGGCATCAACCTCCCCGAGGAGTACGGCGGCGGGGGCGCGGGCATCTCCGAACTCGCCATCGTGCTGGAGGAACTGGGGGCGGCCGGCTGCCCGCTCCTCATGCTCGTCGTCTCGCCGTCCATCTGCGGCACGGTCATCGCCCGCTTCGGCACCGAGGAGCAGAAGCGGCAGTGGCTGCCGGGCCTCGCCGACGGCAGCCGCATCATGTCCTTCGGCATCACCGAGCCCGATGCCGGTTCGAACTCGCACCGGATCACCACCACCGGCCGCCGCGCCCCCGACGGCAGCGGCGACTGGCTGCTCACCGGCCGGAAGGTCTTCATCTCCGGTGTGGACATCTCGGACGCCACACTGATCGTCGGCCGTGCCGAGGACTCCCGCACCGGCAAGCTCAAGCCCTGCCTGTTCATCGTCCCCCGGGACACCCCCGGGTTCGAGTACCGGCAGATCGACATGGAACTGCACGCCGCCGAGAAGCAGTTCGAGCTGAGCTTCGACGACATCAGGCTGCCCGCCGAGGCGCTCGTCGGCGACGAGGACGCCGGACTGCTCCAGCTGTTCGCGGGGCTCAACCCGGAGCGCATCATGTCGGCCGCGTTCGCCCTCGGGATGGGCCGCTTCGCCCTGACGAAGGCGGTCGACTACGCCCGTACCCGGCAGGTGTGGAAGACGCCGATCGGCGCGCACCAGGCGATCGCGCACCCCCTCGCCCAGGCGCACATAGAACTCGAACTGGCGCGCCTCATGACGCAGAAGGCGGCCCGCCTGTACGACGCGGGGGACGACATCGGGGCGGGCGAGGCGGCCAACATGGCCAAGTACGCGGCCGCCGAGGCGAACGTCCGGGCGGTGGACCAGGCGGTGCACACGCTCGGCGGCAACGGCCTCACCAAGGAGTACGGCCTGGCGCAGCTCGTCACCGCCTCCCGGGTCGCCCGGATCGCCCCGGTGAGCCGGGAAATGATCCTCAACTATGTGTCCCACCAGTCCCTGGGGCTCCCCAAGTCGTACTGAATCGGCCATCCTTGTGAGCCACCCGCGGGGATGTGAGCCGCATCACACGCCGGGGCGTGGCGGTGCCGTGCACCCGGAGGCCGACCGGGTCGCGGCCCGGCGCGCGATGCGGCTCGGGAACACGGGCAAGCAGGCACCGGGGCAGCACACCCGCAAACAGCGCACCGCGGACAGCACACACCCGCAGGCACACAGGCACCAGGCACACAGGCACACAGGGACCCAGAGAGGGAGGGATCGCCATGATCCACCGGAGCGCCTACCCGGACGTCCGGCCCGTCGATCAGCCCATCCACGAAGCCGTCCTCGGCCGGGCCGCCGAGTTCGGGGACACCCCCGCGCTGATCGACGGCGTGGACGGCACCACGGTCAGCTACGCCCAGCTCGACGTCTTCACCCGCCGGATCGCCGCGGCGCTCGCCGAGGCGGGGGTCCGCAAGGGCGACGTCCTGGCCCTGCACAGCCCGAACACCATCGCCTACCCGGCCGTCTTCTACGCCGCGACGATGGCCGGTGCCTCCGTCACCACCGTCCACCCGCTCGCCACCGCCGAGGAGCTCGCCAAACAACTGCGCGACTCCGGGGCGCGCTGGATCGTCACGGTGTCCCTGCTCCTGGAGACGGCCAAGGCGGCGGCCGCCGCGGCGGAGGCGGCCGGGGGCGAGCCGGTCGCGGAGATCTTCGTCTGCGACCGGGCGGAGGGCCACCGCTCCGTCCTGCACGACATGCTCGCCTCGACGGCCCCGGAGCCGGTGGTGGAGATCGACCCCGCCGAGGACGTGGCGGTGCTGCCGTACTCCTCGGGCACCACCGGCGCCCCCAAGGGCGTGATGCTCACCCACCGCAGCATCGCCACCAACCTCGCCCAGCTCGATCCGCTGCTTCCGAACGAGACGGACGAACGCATCCTCGCCGTCCTCCCCTTCTTCCACATCTACGGCCTGACCGCCCTCATGAACGCCCCGCTCCGCCGGGGCGCCACCGTCGTCGTACTGCCCCGCTTCGACCTGGAGCAGTACCTGGCGGCCATCGAACGCCACCGGGTCACGGCCCTCTACGTCGCCCCGCCGATCGTGCTGGCCCTCGCCAAGCACCCGGCGGTCACGGAGCACGACCTGTCCTCCGTGCGGTACGTCCTGAGCGCCGCGGCGCCCCTGGACGCCGAGCTGGCCGCGGCCTGCTCCCGCCGGCTCGGCGTACCGCCCGTGCTGCAGGCGTACGGGATGACGGAGCTGTCGCCCGGCACGCACGCCGTGCCGCTCGACGCGGAGAACCCGCCGCCGGGCACCGTCGGCACCCTGGTGCCCGGCACCGAGATGCGGATCGTCTCCCTCGACGACCCCGCGCAGGACCTGGACCCGGGCGAGCCGGGCGAGGTCCTGATCCGCGGCCCCCAGGTGATGAAGGGCTACCTCGGCCGCCCCGACGCGACCGCCGCGATGATCGACGAGGACGGCTGGCTGCACACCGGGGACGTCGGCCGGGTGGACGCCGACGGCTGGCTCTTCGTCGTCGACCGGGTCAAGGAACTCATCAAGTACAAGGGCTACCAGGTGGCGCCCGCCGAGCTGGAGGCCTGTCTGCTGACCCACCCGGAGATCGCCGACGCGGCGGTCATCGGTGTCACGGACGAGGACGGCAACGAGATCCCCAAGGCGTACGTCGTGCGCAGGCCGGGGGCCGGGACCACGGCCGAGCAGGTCATGACGTACGTTGCGGAACGGGTCGCCCCCTACAAGAAGATCCGCCGGGTCGAGTTCCTGGACGCGGTGCCCCGCGCCGTCAGCGGCAAGATCCTCCGGCGCGAACTCCGGACCCGGGAAAGGACGTCCACCACGCCATGACCGACGCACAGGCCCCGGCACAGCAGCCGGAACAGCCCTCCGCGCGGCCCCTGGTGCGCCGCGCGACCGAACACGGTGTCACCACGCTCACCCTCGACTCGCCGCACAACCGCAACGCGCTCTCCACCCGTCTCGTCACCGAACTGCACGAGGCCCTGGCGGAGGCCGCGGCCGACGCGGACGTCCGCGCCGTCCTGCTCACCCACACCGGCAGCACGTTCTGCGCCGGCGCGGACCTGACCGAGGCCGGCTCGGCGGACGCCGCCTCCGCCCCGCTCGGCCTGGCCCGGCTGCTCCGTACGGTCACGGAGCTGCCGAAGCCCGTGGTGGCGCGGGTGACCGGCCATGTGCGGGCGGGCGGGCTCGGCCTGCTGGGATGCTGCGACATCTCGGTGGCGGGACCGGGCACGAGCTTCGCGTTCACCGAGGCCCGGCTCGGCCTGGCGCCGGCGGTGATCTCCCTGCCGCTGCTGCCGCGCCTCGACCCCCGCGCCGCCGCGCGCTACTACCTCACGGGCGAGCGGTTCGACGCGGACGAGGCGAGCCGGATCGGCCTCGTCACCGTCTCGGCCGAGGACCCGGACGAGGCGCTCGCCCCGATCCTGGACGGACTGCGGCGGGCGTCCCCGCAAGGGCTGGCGGAGTCGAAGAAGCTGGTCACCGCCGACGTCCTGCGCCGGTTCGACCGGGACACCGGGGAGCTGGCCGAGCAGTCGGCCCGCCTCTTCGCCTCCGCAGAGGCCCGCGAGGGCATGACGGCCTTCCTGGAACGCCGGGACCCGGTATGGGCGCGGTGACGACGGTCCGCGGCCCCAAGCAGGACCGCAGCCGCGCCACCCGGCAGCGGCTGCTGGAGGCGGCGGTCGCCTGCCTGGCCGAACACGGCTGGAGCGGCAGCACGGTCACGGTCGTCGCCGAGCGCGCCGGGGTGTCCCGCGGCGCGGCGCAGCACCACTTCCCCACCCGGGAGGACCTGTTCACGGCGGCGGTCGAACACGTGGCGGAAGAACGCTCGGCGGCGCTGCGCGCGATGCTCAGCGGCGAGCGGGCCGTGCGGGGCGGGGACCCCGCGCCGGGCAGCCGCACCCGGGCCGTCGTGGAGGCGATCGTCGCCCTCTACACGGGGCCGCTGTTCCGGGCCGCGCTGCACCTCTGGGTGGCCGCCTCGAACGAGGAGCAGCTCAAGCCGCGCGTCACCGCGCTGGAGGCCCGTATCGGCCGGGAGAGCCACCGGATGGCGGTCGGACTGCTCGGCGCCGACGAATCGGTGCCGGGGGTCCGCGAGACGGTGCAGGGCCTGCTGGACATGGCCCGGGGCCTCGGCCTGGCCACGCTCCTCACGGACGACGCGGCCCGCCGCGACCGGGTGGTGGCCCAGTGGGCCCGCATCCTGGACGACACGCTCGGCCGGGGGCCCGGCGGCACCGGGGAGCACGGGGGCGCCTGAGTCCTCCGGCCCGCAGCACACCGCCCCCGCACCGGGGTGCGGGGGCGGTGGGGCCGGCGGGAGCCCGGCGGATGCGGCCCGGGCGGCGGGCCGGTGCTCAGCCGGCGATGTCCGCGAAGCCTTCGACCTCGCGCGGGTTCCGGGTGCCCGGGCCGATGTAGCGGGCCGAGGGGCGCACCAGGCGGCCCGTGCGCTTCTGCTCCAGGATGTGCGCGGACCAGCCGGCCGTGCGGGCGCAGGTGAACATCGAGGTGAACATGTGCGCGGGCACCTCGGCGAAGTCGAGCACGATGGCGGCCCAGAACTCGACGTTCGTGGCCAGCACCCGGTCGGGGCGCCGGTTGTGCAGCTCCTCCAGGGCGGCGCGCTCCAGTGCCTCGGCGACCTCGAAGCGCGGCGCGGCCAGTTCCTTGGCGGTGCGGCGCAGCACGCGGGCCCGCGGGTCCTCGGCGCGGTAGACCCGGTGGCCGAAGCCCATGAGGCGCTCGCCCTTGTCGAGGGACTTCTTGACGTAGGCGGTGGCGTCGCCGGTGCGCTCGATCTCCTCGATCATGCCGAGCACCCGGGACGGCGCGCCGCCGTGCAGCGGGCCGGACATGGCGCCCACGGCGCCGGAGAGCGCCGCGGCGACGTCGGCGCCGGTGGAGGCGATGACGCGGGCGGTGAAGGTGGAGGCGTTCATGCCGTGCTCGGCGGCGGAGGTCCAGTAGGCGTCGACGGCCTTGACGTGCTTGGGGTCGGGCTCGCCGCGCCAGCGCTTCATGAAGCGCTCGACGACGGTGTCGGCCTTGTCGATCTCCCGCTGCGGGACCATCGGCAGGCCCTGGCCGCGGGCCGACTGGGCGACGTAGGAGAGTGCCATGACGGCGGCCCGGGCGAGGTCGTCGCGGGCCTGGGACTCGTCGATGTCGAGGAGCGGTTTCAGGCCCCAGACGGGGGCGAGCATGGCGAGCGCGGACTGGACGTCGACGCGGATGTCACCGGAGTGGACGGGGATGGGGAACGGCTCGGCGGGCGGCAGGCCGGGGTTGAAGGCGCCGTCGACGAGGAGACCCCAGACGTTGCCGAAGGAGACGTGGCCGACGAGGTCCTCGATGTCGACGCCGCGGTAGCGGAGGGCGCCGCCTTCCTTGTCCGGTTCGGCGATCTCCGTCTCGAACGCGACGACTCCTTCGAGTCCGGGTACGAAGTCGGACATCAGGCGGCTCCTCTGTGGCGTGATGTGGTCGACACACATGGCTTGTGACCAGAATGTCAAGCTTTGCGGTGTGCGGTGCCGGTCCGGATGCGCGGCCGCCCCGCTCCGCGGCTCTGCGACGCCGACGCGGCTCACGCTCCGTAACGGTTACCCCGGTGATGCCCGGCCCGGGAGATGGTTATCCGTTCGGGCGCACACCGGAGAGGCACTGAGGGTCTCTACAGGCGGGACACGATATCTCGCGTCATCCGGGGGCTATAGGGGCCCAGCCGATGATTTTGGCCGGTTCGGCCGATGCGGGGAAGCGTGAGAAGCGGCACACTGTGCCATCTTTCGGGGAAGAAGTTACGCCCCGTAGGGTCCGTCAACGCTCCGTCAGTGTCTTCGGCTCTTCGGATGATGCTGCAAGATGAGTCCGTGCCTGATGATTCTCTGGAGTCCGTGGAGTCCGTGCCGCACGTCGACGCCGATCAGCCGGTGGCGCCCGACTACGATCCCGCCGCCATGCGCGAGCACTACCGCTCGGGAGGTCTGGACGAGGGGGACCTCGCCGGGGCGCCGATGGAGCAGTTCGCCCGGTGGTTCCGGCAGGCGTCGGAGAGCGGCCTCTACGAGCCGAACGCCATGGTGGTCTCCACGGTCGACGCCAGCGGCCGGCCCAGCTCGCGGACGGTCCTGCTGAAGGGCTTCGACGAACGCGGGTTCGTCTTCTTCACGAACTACACCTCCCGCAAGGGCCGGGAGATCGACACCAACCCGTATGTGGCGCTGCTGTTCCCCTGGCATCCCATCGCCCGCCAGGTGCTGGTGGAAGGGGTGGCCGAACGGGTCGGCCGGGACGAGACGGTGGCGTACTTCCGCACCCGCCCGCACGGCTCGCAGCTCGGCGCCTGGGCGAGCCGCCAGTCGGAGCTGGTGGTCTCCCGGGAGGAACTCGATCGTTCCTACGGGGAGCTGGCGGACCGCTACCCGCCGGGCGAGCAGGTGCCGGTGCCGCCGGAGTGGGGCGGGTACCGGGTCTTCCCGGAGGCGGTCGAGTTCTGGCAGGGCCGCGAGAACCGCCTCCACGACCGCCTGCGCTACATCCGCTCCGCGACGGCGAGGGGCTGGACGATCCAGCGGGTGTGCCCGTAGGGCCACGGCGCCGCCGGGCGGCGGGGGCAGCCGCGGGTGCCCGCGGCGGCCCCCACGGGAGCGCCGGTGCCGGGCCCGTACCCCTGGACGGCGCGGGCCGGGAACGCAGACGACCCGCGAGCCTCTTCCCCCGGGCCGGGCCAACGGCTCGGCGGCAAGGGGGCCGGTCGGACGTACCGGCGGCTCGCGGGTCGGGTGACTGCTGGGAATTGGGCCGGCTGCACGCATCTCTCACGTGCGGGTCCGGCGGTGCGCAGAGCGCGACGACGGACTGCTAGCCCGCAGTCACCTCACGCGTCCGGATTTCTGACATCTGCCGAACCACCTCCCTTCTCGTGTGCTGCGAGGGTAGGCGGACAAGCCGCCGGGACTCAACGCTTTTTCGGGGGACTTCTCCGGACAGGGCGGGCGGCCGCTTCCTCCCACCCGCCGTCCGGGTGCGCCTCCCCTCCCAACTGCCTGCCGGTACGGGGCCGTTGCGGACCGCTCCCGGCCCCGGTCGTCGCCCCGGGCCACCGATTTCCGGGAACACGGTGTGGGCTCCATCACGTTCGAGTTCAATGAAACCGGAGTACGGAGTACGTACAGCGCTACGCAGCCACGTCGTCTGGAGGTGCCAGGTGACTGCTCAACGGCCTTCCGGCTCAGGCCCCGTCCCGTCGGCGCGTTCCGCCGGCCCCGGCCGGGAGACTCCTTGTCCCCCGCCGGACTGCGAGGACTCCGACCTGCTGGCCGCACTGCTGGACGGCATGGACGCCGCCCTCTGCGCCTTCGACGCCGACGGTGTCGTCACCCACTGGAACCGCGAGGCCGAACGCATCCTCGGCTGGTCGGCGGAGGAGGCGGTCGGCCGGCACGGCTTCGCCGGCTGGGCGGTCCGCACGGCCGACGCCGACGAGGTGCAGGGCCGGCTGATGGCGGCGATGGACTCCCCGGGCCGCCAGGTGCACGAGTTCGCGCTGCTCACCAAGGACGGCGGACGGGTCCTCGTCCGCACCCAGTCGGCCGCCGTACGGGGCACGAAGGGGGAGCCCGCGGGCGTCTACTGCGCGTTCAGCGAGGTGCACGCCCAGATCGACCTGGAACGGTCCCTGGCGCTGAGCGACGCCCTGTTCGAGGACGCCGCCTGGGGCGTGGTCCTGGTGGACGCCGATCTGCGCCCGGCCGTGGTGGGCGGTCACGCGGCGCGCACCCTCGGCCGGGAACGGGCCGAACTGCTGGGACGCCCGCTGGGAGATCTGCTGTCGCAGGGCGCGGAGGAACTGGAGAGCTCGCTCCAGCACGTGCTGGCGGAGGGCACGCCCCCCGCCCCCAGCGACCTGTGGGTGACCCTGCGCCCCGCCCGGGGCGACGGCACGGGCGGCACGGGCGGCTCCCCGGACGCGGCCGGGGCCGAGCGCGACGGCGGCGGGCGCCGCTGCTGGCGCAGCGGCTTCGTCCGGCTGGCGTCACCGCTCGCGGAGGAGCCGGTGCCGCTGGGCGTCGCCTGGTTCTTCCAGGACGTCACGGAGACGAAACTGCTGGAACGGGAGGGCTCGCTGCTGCGCTTCCGCGGCAACCAGCTGCACCGCGCGGGCCTCTCGGCGGCCGAGTGCGAGGACCCGGCCGAGGCGGCGACCGTCCATGTCGACTTCGCCCTGGCCGGGTTCGCGGACCACGCGCTGCTCGACCTGCTGTCCCCGGACGGACCGGCCGCCGGCCGGCTGGTACGGGCCGCGGCCACGCCGACCGGTGCGGGGGGCCCGTGCTCGGCGATCGAACCGGGCGGCATCCCCGTGGGCTACCCGGAGGGCCACCCGGCGCCGCGGGCCGTGGAGCGCACCGGTTCCGTACGCTCCTCCGCGATCACCGGGGGCGCGGCGAACCCGCGCGACTGGGCGCGGGCCCGGCAGTGGCCGGAGGACTCGGTGCACGCGCTCTGCGTCGTCCTGCGCAGCCGCGGCCGGACCCTGGGCGTGCTGACGTTCCTCCGGGGCGCGAGCCGCCGGCCGTTCGAACGCCAGGACGCGGTGTACGCGGAGGACGTGGCGGTCCGCACGGCCGTCCTGCTGGACCTGGCCGGGGTGACGCGCCCCGGACGGTGAGCCGGGGGCACTCCCGCACCCGGTCCGCCGGGGCTCAGGTGTGCCGGTGGAAGATCCGGTCGCGGTACTCGTCCAGGACCTCGCGGTTCCAGTCGTGGCCGCCGTCGACGTTGCCGGAGCGCAGCAGCGGCGGAGTCATCCCGCGCGCTGCGAGCTCGCCGGCGGCGGAGGCCATGACGGCCTGCATCAGCGCGCTGGTCACGACGGTCGAGGCGGGGGCGAAGGGTGCGTCGATGCCGTCGGCGGTCAGTTCCGCGTCCCCCACGGAGATCTTGCTGTCGAGGACCACGTCGCAGTGGTCCTTGAGGAAGGTGCCGCTGGGGTTCTGCGGCTTGGTGGCGGCGGCGTAGGCGACGGAGGTGACCCCGATCACCGTCAGCCCGCGCGCCCGGGCGCCCCGGGCCATCTCCACCGGCAGCGCGTTGCGCCCGGAGAGCGAGATGATCACGAGCAGATCGCCGGACCGCACCGGGGCCGTGCCGAGGACGGCCTCCGCCAGCCCGTCCACCCTTTCGAGTGCGCTGCCGAGGGTGGCGGGCATGACGTCGACTCCGGTCACGCCCGGTACGGCGAGCAGGTTCATCAGGGCCAGACCGCCCGCGCGGTAGACGACGTCCTGGGCGGGCAGCGAGGAGTGCCCGGCGCCGAACGCGAAGAGCCGTCCGTCCGCGGTGACGGTGTCGGCGATCAGGGACCCGGCCCGGAGGATGCCGTCGGTCTCCTCGTCGCGGACGCGCCGCAGCAGGTCGGCGGCGGCGTCGAGGAACCGCCCGGGAAGGTCCTCGCCGGGCCGGGGGGTGGTGAGCTGCGCCGTGAGCCGTGCGGGACGGTTCCCGGGAAGCGTGCTGTCGCTCATCGCCGAGGGGCCCTTTCCGTGGGGTCCGTTGGGGTTTCCGCCGGACGTCCGGCAGAGATCGGGGGAGGATCGGGGGAGGCTGGCCGGAGGATTCGCGGGAGGCCCGGAAGCCGCCGGAGTCCGAGGGGGGCTCCGCGGGATCGCCGCGGGAGGTCCGCCGCGGTGGGGCCCCGGCCGGGCCCGCCCCGCGGCGATCACGGTGCGGTCTACACCACTGCCCTGTCAATACCGCGCCGGGCCGCCGCACGACAGGGGCCGGTTGTCCCCGGCATGCGCAAGAATTGGGGGCCGGGGCCACCGCACCATCTACGAGGGGCACGCATGTCCGGACTCATCGACACCACGGAGATGTATCTCCGCACCATCCTGGAGCTTGAGGAGGAAGGTGTGGTGCCCATGCGCGCGCGGATCGCGGAACGGCTCGACCAGAGCGGTCCGACGGTCAGCCAGACGGTGGCGCGGATGGAGCGCGACGGACTCCTGAGCGTGGCCGGTGACCGCCACCTGGAGCTGACCGAGGAGGGCCGCCGGCTGGCCACCCGCGTCATGCGCAAGCACCGGCTGGCCGAGTGCCTGCTGGTCGACGTCATCGGGCTGGAGTGGGAGCAGGTCCACGCCGAGGCGTGCCGCTGGGAGCACGTCATGAGCGAGGCCGTCGAGCGGCGCGTGCTGGAGCTGCTGCAGCACCCCACGGAGTCCCCGTACGGCAACCCGATCCCGGGCCTGGAGGAGCTGGGCGAGTCCGGCCGGTCCGACCCGTTCCTCGGCGAGGGCGTGGTCAGCCTGGTCGATCTGCGCCCGGGCGCGGAGAGCAAGACGGTGGTCGTCCGGCGGATCGGCGAGCCGATCCAGACGGACGCCCAGCTGATGTACACGCTGCGGCGGGCCGGGGTGCAGCCGGGCTCGGTGGTGAGCGTCCGGGAGTCGGCGGGCGGCGTGCTGATCGGCAGCGGCGGAGAGGCCGCGGAGCTGGACGCGGACGTCGCCTCCCACGTGTTCGTGGCGAAGCGTTAGCGCGCGGAGCGGGCCGGCGCCCGGGCTCGCACCGGTGCCGTACCGGGCGGGCGGGCGCGGGTGCGGCCTGCCCGGTACGGCGCGGTGCCTGCGGGGCACGGTTTCCGGCGGAGCGGCGCCGGGCGAAGGTGTCCCGCCGTACACCACCCGTGGTCCGTTCGGGCACCACACCGGGGACGGGCGGTGCCGGGGGGCGCGGCGGCGCGGGAGGGGCGCGCGGCGAGGTGTCCGAGGTGCGGACGGCCCGTCGGAAGCGCGGGCGCGAGGGGCACACAGGGGCTGGATTAAGGGCGTAGGGGCAGCGCACGGACGGCCGGGCATGTCACCCTGTCGCTGAGGCATATGGCGCCGGGGCATTCGCGGGGCGCCGCGTTCTGTCCGCCGACCGGGAGGTGTGCGGGATGGGCCGAGGGAACCGGATCGGTGCCGATACCCCGGCCGCAAGCGCCGGGAGAGGGCCGGTCCGGGCGGGCGGACGAAGCGGTCGGAGCGGTCGGAGCGGGCTGAAAACCGTACGAGCCGGATCGCGTGCCGGGCGGAACCCCGGACGGTCCCGGCGGGATGCCACCGAGGCCCCCGGGACGGCCGCCGCTGCTTGGCGGGACGCCGCCCGAATCGAACAGTACGCCGATCCGGCGGGGTCGGGCGCGGCCCCGGCCGGACGGAAGGCCGTGCAGGCCCGGGGCGGCAGCGCATCAGCCCCGCAGGCCGGCCCGCCGATCCTGCCGAGCCCGCCGATCCGGCTGTCTTCCGGCGTCCGTCCCGGACGTTCGAAGGCCCCGGCTCGCCGTGGCGTAGCCGGGGCCTCGCCTCCCCGTGTCGCGCCGGTCGACCCGGAGCCCCGAGCTCTCAGGGTCGGTGCCGACGTTCTCACCTCGTTCTTTCCATCCCCTCGGCCGCGGCGGCCAATCCTTGAGGGCTGTCACCCGTACGAGGGTTCTTGTACGGCGATGCGGCTCCATCACCCCATGTTCGAATAAGAGTTCGATACTGTATCCGTGTTCCACCCCGCACGGCACGACCCCCGCGCACCACACGAACCGCACGCCACGCCAGGCACGGCACAGAGCGAGCGGCACGAGAGACACGACGGACCCGACGGACCCGAGACAGACGCGCTGCGGCCGGCCGCGGGGCAGCACACCGAAACGGCAGCCGGAAGGAATGGGGGTGCCAGATCACATGGTTCGGCGCATCAACACGACCGGAGCCGACGGAGTCCGGCTGGCCGCCTGGGAGTTCGCCGACCCGCCCAAGGGCGTGCGGGAGGGCGAGGCGGCCCCGGGGGTCCTGCTCCTGCACGGGCTGATGGGGCGCGCGTCCCACTGGGCGGAGACGGCCCGCTGGCTCTCCGCGCGCCACCATGCCGTCGCCCTCGACCAACGGGGCCACGGGCGCAGCGAGAAGCCCGCGGGCGGCCCGTACACCCGGGAGGCCTACGTCGCCGACGCCGAGGCCGTTCTGGAGCGGCTGGAACTCGGCCCGGCCGTGCTGATCGGCCACGCCATGGGCGCCCTGACGGCATGGCAGCTCGCCGCCCGCCGCCCCGACCTCGTCCGGGCGCTCGTCATCTGCGACATGCGCGCCTCGGCGCTCGGCGCCCGTTCGCAGCGCGAGTGGGAGGAGTGGTTCGCGTCCTGGCCGCTGCCCTTCGCGACCCTCGCGGACGTCCGCACGTGGTTCGGCGAGGACGATCCGGGCCTGGAGCGCCCCCGGCCGTCCCGCGGCGACTTCTTCGCCGAGGTGATGGCCGAGCGCGCCGACGGCTGGCGCCCGGTCTTCTCCCGCCGGGCGATGCTGCGGGCGCGGGAGTCCTGGGTGCACGACGCCCACTGGGACGAACTGGCGCAAGTGCGGTGCCCCACCCTCGTCGTGCGGGGCCTCGACGGCGAACTGGGCCGTGCCGAGGCCCAGGAGATGGTCCGGGTGCTGCCCCGGGGCGAGTACGCCGAGGTGCCGGACGCGGGGCATCTGGTCCACTACGACCGGCCCGAGGGCTGGCGGTCGGTCGTCGAGCCGTTCCTGGAGAACGTGACGCCGGCCTGAGCGGCGAGCCGGGTGATCCGCCGCCCGGGTGGGCGGAGCCGGGCGCGGACTGCCGCCGCCCACCCGGGGCGGCGGTCAGGCCCTGCTGACCGCCGCCAGGATCTCCGGCAGCCGGGCGGCGGTGCGCGGGGCCGCCAGCCGCAGGCCGAGGCGGGTGATCCCCCAGGCGTAGAGGGCGCCGGCCGGCAGGATCAGCCACAGCCAGGCGTGGGCGCCCGCGACATGCATCCAGATGACGAGTGCCAGGAGCGGCGCGCACAGCAGCGCCGCCGCCAGCATGCCGCCCAGAATGCTCAGCCACGCCAGCCCGGCCTGCCCCGGTGCGACGTTCTTGAAGCCGCTGTCCTGCGGGATCGAGTACGGGAAGAGTGCGGAGGCCAGCGCGCCCGTCGCGAGCATGGCGCCCAGCAGGGCCAGGGAGACGCCCAGGGCCTCCGGGAACGCGCTCCAGTCCCCCAGCAGGACCGAGGAGATGATCACCACGAGCGTCACATACGGCACCGCCACGACCGCCAGGGCCATCGCCCGCCCGCGGAGTTCGAGATGGGCGTCGCGCGGCGAGGAGATCGTCTGCGCCACGATCCAGAAGGCGGAGGTGTCCTGCCCGAACTGGTTGTACATCTGCATGCCCAGCAGCCCGGCCGCCCAGCACGCCGCGTACGGGCTGCCGTTGCCCTGCACCGCGTACACCACCGGCAGCAGAAGGCCGATGCCCAGCGCCGAGACCCAGCCGGTCTTGGCCTTGGGGTCGCGCCAGGCGTAGCGCAGGGTGCGTTCCATGACGGTGCCGGTGCGGCCGGGCGGCAGCAGCCGGGTGAGGCCGGTGCCGTCGCCGGAGGGCTTCTTCTCGGGGGTGGTGGCGGCCTGCAGGGTCGAGCCGTCGGGGGCGGTCATCAGCCGGGTGAGGCTCCGCTGCCACCACCAGACCAGCAGCGCCAGCGCGGCGCCGGTCAGCGCGAGCTGCGCGGCCGCGGTGGCGTACGAGCCCGCGCCCGCGGCGCGTACGGCGTCCAGGGCGGAGGCCGGGGGCACCCAGCGCAGCACGTCCGCCGCCGGCTCCAGGACCCGCAGTCCGCCGGGCTCGGACAGCTTCTGCACCCCGAGGTTGACGAGCTGGGCGCCGACCGCGATGAACAGACCGCTGAGCAGGGCCAGATCACGGCCTCTGCGGCTGGTCAGCAGCCGGACGTTGGCGGCGGCCACCGCGCGGGACAGCGCCACGCACACCAGCAGCACGAGCGGCGCGGCCACCACGCCCGTCACGACGGCCGCCGTGCCGTGGGCCACCGCCACCACCGAGCCGGCGGCCAGGGTCAGGGTGAACAGCGAGCCGATGCCGATGAGCGAGGCCACCAGCAGGGAGAGCGCCAGCGGGGCGGGGCGCAGCGGCAGCATCACCAGCCGCGTCGGGTCCAGCGTCTCGTCGCCCGCGGAGAAGAACAGCGGCATCACGGCCCAGCCCAGCGTGAGGACGGCGGTGATCGTCAGGACGAGGGCGGGCGCGTGCTCGTTGCCGCGGAGGGCGATCAGGCCCAGCAGTTGCAGTGCCGCGAACAGCAGGGTGAACACGAGCGAGGCGATGTAGGCGGCCTTGCGGCCGGCCGACTGGCGCAGGCCGTTGCGGAGCAGGGACAGCTTCAGCCGGACGAAGACGGCCGTGACGGCGGCTCCTCCGGCGGACGGGGGCGCGTCCGGGCGGCCGGCGGCGCCGAGCGCGGGAACGGCGGGGGCGGTCGGTGTCGTGGGTGCGGTGCTCACCGGGCGCCGCCGCCCAGCCAGTCCAGGCTCTGCCCGGCGTCGTGGCCTCCCGCGCCGACCAGTTCGAGGAAGGCGTCCTGCAGCGTCGGCGCGTCGCCGCGCACCTCGGCGAGCGGACCGCGGGCGCGGATGCGGCCGGCGGCCATCACCGCCACCCAGTCGCACAGGCTCTCGACCAGTTCCATGACGTGGCTGGAGAAGACGACGGTCGCGCCGGAGGCGGTGTAGCGCTCCAGCACGCCGCGGATCGTCTGTGCGGAGACCGGGTCGACCCCTTCGAAGGGCTCGTCGAGGAACAGCACTTCGGGGTTGTGGAGCAGCGCGGCGGCGAGGCCGATCTTCTTCCGCATACCGGTCGAGTAGTCGATGACCAGCTTGTGCTGGGCGCCGGCCAGGCCGAGCACGTCGAGCAGCTGCGTCGTCCGCTGGTCCACCTCCTCGCCGGGCAGTCCGCGCAGCCGGCCCAGGTACGAGAGCAGTTCGCGGCCGGAGAGACGTTCGAAGAGCCGCAGGCCCTCGGGGAGGACCCCGATCCGGGATTTCACGGCGACCGGGTCGGCCCAGACGTCGTGGCCGCCGATCAGCACCTGGCCCGCGTCGGGGCGCAGCAGCCCGGTGACCATGGACAGGGTCGTCGTCTTGCCCGCGCCGTTCGGCCCGACGAGGCCGATGAACCGCCCGGCGGGCAGCTCCAGATCGACCCCCGCGACGGCCGCCTGCTCGCCGAACCGTTTCCACAGCCCGCGGACCCGGACGGCGACGGGGAATCCGGCCGTGTCCGCCGGGGGCGCCGCCCCGGCTTCCGCTCCCGCCGCTTCCGTTCCCGCTTCCGCCGCAGTGCCGGCTGCCGGGCCGGTCCGGTCGGTGTTGCCGGTGTTGCCGGTGTGGTCGGGCCTCTCCGCCGTCCGCTTCTCTGCCACGTCCCGCGCCCTTCATCGTCCCCGTGTGTCCCCCCGGGGGAGCCTCCCGTTCCGGCCCCCCGGCAAGGCACCCTACGGGGTGGGGAGCCGGACGCACGTCCGACCGCAGGAGGACCTGTGGCGCCTTCTCCGTGGGCGCCGAGGGGCCCGGCCACGCCACCCGCCACCCGTTGCTCCCGCGCCGCGCTTCCGGATGCGCCCCCGGCGCACGGCGGCCCGTCCCCCACGGGAGCGGCGGGTTCCGGAGCCGGGACCGGTGCCCGCCCGGCCTCCTCCGCTTTCCGGGCGCTTCCGTTCCGGCGGCCGCGCCGCCGGGCCCGGACGCGGCCAGGTGACGGCCGGGCGGCACCGCCCGGCGCCCCCGCCGCGCCCGCCACGGCGCGGCTTCCGCCGGCGGCTGTCCGCGCGGTACCGGAATCCGGCCCGCCGTGCGGGGGCCGCGCGCTCCGCCCCCGCCGGTCACCGCTCGCCGTGTCCGCCCCGGGGTACGGCTCCGCGGTGGTGCGACCCGGCGCACCCCGCCCCCGTCCGGGGCGCACGGATGCACCGGCGGGGGCGCGTGGGCGACAGGTGCCGTGTGGGCGGGTAGTCCGTAGTGCGGCATCTTGCGCATGAGTAACCCGCCGAACGATCTCGTAGGCACCGATCAGACGACATGGCAGGAACCGACCGGTACGTCCCCGTGGGGAGCGGAGACGGAGCCGGGGCACCGCCTGCCGACCACGCTCGCGATCAAGGGGGTAGAGGCATGGCAGCCAGGCCGCTCGTCGCACGCCGGCCCAACGAAAGGCTCGGGGCGCTGATACAGGAAGCGGGCTGCTCCAACGCCGGGCTCGCCCGCAGGGTGAACCTCTGCGGCGCGGAGCACGGTCTCGACCTGCGCTACGACAAGACGTCGGTGGCCCGCTGGCTCCGCGGCCAGCAGCCGCGCGGCCGCGCCCCGGCCGTCATCGCGGAGGCCCTGGGCCGCAAGCTGGGGCGCACGGTCACGATCGACGAGATCGGCATGGCCGAGGGCAAGAACCTCGCCTCCGGGGTGGGGCTGCAGTTCTCGCCCACCGTTCCCGGTGCGATCGAACAGGTCTGCGAGCTGTGGCGGAGCGATGTGGGCCGCCGCGATTTCCTGTCCGGGTCCACCGTCGCCTCGTCCGCGCTGGTCGAGCCCAGCCGCGACTGGCTCATCACCGGAACCGATCCGCAGGTGGCGCGGGCCGGCGGTGCGCGGGTCGGTATGACCGACGTCGAGGCCGTACGGGCCATGACCGCGGCGCTGACCGAGCTGGACCACCGCTACGGCAGCGGGCATGTGCGCCCGGTCGTCGTGCACTACCTCAACAGCGTGGTCTCCGGGCTGCTCGGCGGCTCGTACAAGGAGCCGGTGGGACGCGCCCTGTTCGCGGCCGTCTCCCGCCTGACCGAACTGGCCGGCTACATGGCCGTCGACACCGGCCAGCCCGGGCTGGCCCAGCGTTACTACATCCAGGCCCTGCGGCTCGCCCAGGCCGCCGGGGACCGCGGCTACGGCGGGTACGTCCTCGCGGCCGGCATGAGCCACCTGGCGGCCTCCCTCGGCAATCCGCGCGAGATCGCGCAGCTGGCCCGGGCGGCGCAGGAAGGGGCGCGCGGCCACGTCACTCCGCGGGCCGAGGCGATGTTCCTGGCGGCGGAGGCGCGGGGACACGCGCTGATGGGCGACGGCGCGGCCTTCACGACCGTGGCGGCGCGCGCGGTGTCGGCGATGGACCGGACCGGGAACGGCGACGACCCCGCCTGGATCGGTCACTTCGACGAGGCCTATCTCGCCGACGAACTGGCGCACTGCCACCGCGACCTGGGCGACGCCGGACCGGCCCGCCGCCGCGCCGAGGAGGCTCTCGCCGGTCATCCGGAGGGGCGGGTGCGGCGCCGGGCGATCGGGCTGCTGCTCCTGGCGGCGGCCCAGACCCAGCAACGCGAGATCGAGCAGGCGTGCGACACCGGGACACGGGCGCTGGAGCTCCTGGGCGGCCTCCGTTCGAACCGGGGCATGGAGTACCTGGAGGACTTCCAGCAGCGGCTGAAGCCCTTCGCGGCCGAACGCGCGGTACGGGAGTTCGGCGAGCGGGCGGCGGAACCGGTGGCGGCGTAGCGGCGGGGCGGACGGCCGGGCCGGGTCCCCCGGTCCGGCCCCCGGCGCCGCCGGTACGGCACCCGCGCGGCACCGGCAGGACACCGGGGCGACAACTGCGGTACACCTGTGGGGCCTTGGCCCCGAGCCGCCCTCCGGGCGCCGGAGG
Source organism: Streptomyces sp. MNU89 (assembly GCF_020982505.1). NCBI lineage: Bacteria > Bacillati > Actinomycetota > Actinomycetes > Kitasatosporales > Streptomycetaceae > Streptomyces > Streptomyces sp. MNU89. Next base: position 4,265,171 of record NZ_JAJKLL010000001.1, read on the forward strand.
GCGGCTGTGACCAGGCGCGTGGCAGAGGCGCGCGGACAACGGGTAGCGTGCAGGGAGCTTCCGTAGTGGTCCCCGCAGAGCCAAGGAGTCCTGGTGTCGCAGAGCGGACAGGGCAACGAGCCGCAACGTCATGCGTACGAGGGCATCGTGCTGCCTGCCGGTGGCGGCGAGCCGATCGTGCCCGAGCGGCACACGGCGCCCGCCGCCGGGCGGCCATGGGGGCAGCCCTGGGGCCCGGAGCAGCAGGAGGAGCGGCAGCGGTCCGGGGGAGGGCGGTCGCAGTACGAGCCGCAGGATCAGCAGTACGGGCAGCAGGATCAGCAGTACGGGCAGCAGGACCAGCAGTACGGGCAGCAGGACCAGCGGCACGGGCTGCAGGACCAGCGGCACGGGCTGCAGGACCAGCAGTACGGGCAGCCGCCGCCCCAGCCGCAGTACGAGCCCCAGCAGTCGCCGTACGAGCCGCAGCGGCACCGTGAGCCCCTGCCGTCCGCGCCGGGACCGATGCCGCTGCCCGCGGAGGAGACCCAGGTGCTGCCCCCGCAGAGCCCCGCCCCTCCGGCACCGCCCTCGTCCGACGCAGAGGCGACCCAGCTCATGGCGCCGGTGGCCGGGGGTCCGCTGCCGCCGGAGAGACCTTCCGAGTCCACCACCTTCCTCGGCCGCCGCCCCGATGGCGGCCCCGCGCCGTGGCCGCCGGAGAACGCGGACGAGCAGGCCACCCAGTACATCGCCCCGTACCGGGCGACGGCCCGGCCCCGGCCGCCCCCTCCGGTCCGCCGCCCGCCGCGGCACCGCCGCCCCCGCACACGAGCCCTACGGCGTCAGGCCCGGCTCGCCCGGCGACCGGCAGCCGCCCGCGGAGTTCGACGGCCTGTTCCGGGACTCCCGCGCCGCCGACGGGCCGGACGCCACGCAGCAGATGCCCCGCTTCGACCCGCAGTCCCCGCCCCCGCCGCCGTCGCGGCAGCAGTACGGGCAGCAGCAGTTCCAGCAGCCGCCCGCGCCGCACGAGGCGCAGGCCCCGCAGGGCCGCGCCGCCCGCCGCAACGCCGAGCGCAAGCGGCCGCTCTCCCCGGCCGCGCTGGCCGGCATCGTCATCGGCGGCTGCGTTGTGGCCGGCCTGGCGGCGGGAGCCGCGCTCAGCGGCGGCGACGACGGGTCCGGGGCGGACGACAAGAAGCCGGTCGCCGCGAGCCAGTCGGCGGGCACGGAGCCGTCATCGGCGGCGGACCCGGTGAAGGAGCAGGCCGAGGCGCTGGACGCGCTGCTCGCGGACAGCAACAACAGCCGGGAGACGGTGATCAAGGCCGTGCAGAACATCGGCGCCTGCAAGAACCTGTCGAAGGCCGCCTCGGATCTGCGGGACGCGGCGAAGCAGCGGAACGAGCTGGTCACCCGGCTCGGCGAGATCTCCGTCGACCGGCTGCCCGGGCACGCCTCGCTCACCACCTCGCTGACCAGCGCCTGGAAGGCGTCGGCCGCCGCCGACAACCACTACGCGGCCTGGGCCGACCAGGTGGCCTCCGGCAAGGGCGGCTGCAAGGGCGGCAAGGCGAAGGTGACCGGCCAGACGGCCAAGGGCAACACGGCCAGCGGACGGGCCACCGAGGCGAAGAAGAAGGCCGCCGCGCTCTGGAACCCGATCGCCAAGAAGCACGGCCTCACCGAACGCCAGTACCTGCAGCTCTGATCCGAACGGCGGCGGCCGGCCCCCGGTTCACCGCCGGGGCGCCGGTGCCGTGCCCGCCGTGCGCCCGGCGGCCGCAGCGCACCCGGATCCGGCCGCGCCGTGCCCCGCGTCACTCCTCGGCGGCCCTGCTCTGCGCATAGGTGTAGCGGCGCTCCAGGGTCTTGGCCACATTGACGAAGCCGTCGCGCGACGCCACCAGCCGGCCGTCCCGCACCTCCTGGAAGGACACCATCGTGTTGGCGATCCGCGGATAGTCGCTCGCGCCCAGCACGTCCTGGTAGTTCCAGCTCAGCTTGGGGGTCAGCCCGCCGGTGTCGATGCCGTCGGCGCCGATGCCGCTGTCGAGCGCCTGGCGCAGCGACCGGCCGGTGACGGGACCGTCGTGGATCGACTCGATCAGCCGGTGCAGCACCGTGTAGGCGATCCAGGTGGTCTGGACGCCCGGGTCGGAGACGTCGACGCGGTTGTCGCTGAAGGCGTGTTCGCGGACGACCGCGCGCATCGTGTCCCAGGCCGGGTCGTCCGCCGCCGGGTACCAGCTGGTGATGGAGGCGCCCTCGAAGGGGCTGCCGGAGCCGCCGGTGCGGTCCACGAGCGACTGCTGGACGCTGCCGAGGACGGAGGCCAGCCGGATCGGCTCGCTGTTCTTGCGCAGCCGGCGGAAGGAGTCGAAGAAGGTGTCGGTGCGGTCGCCGAGGGCGGCGGTGACGCACGCGCCCTCCGTGCCCCGGTCCTCGATCTCCAGGAGTTCCAGGGCCAGCTCGCTCTGCCGCTTGTACTCGGAGGCGTCCTCGGGGGCGCGGACGTCGCTGGCCTCCTCCCGGTCGCCCTCGGCCAGGCCGGCGCTGATCAGGGAGGGCATCTGGTCGCCGTTGATGGTGTCGGGACGGACCAGGGTGACGCGCTCGCACTGCGCCGCGAGCTGCCGGCCGCTGCCGGCGATCAGGGTGGCGTGCCCGCCGTTGACGGGATAGGACAGCGGGCTGGTGAACTCCTCGTCGGTGACCCCGTATCCGCCGATGTACGGGATGCCCTCGGATTCGAGGGGCGACATGAAGGCGCGTCCGTGCTGGCTGTAGGAGCCGACCACCGCGGCGACCTCCTCGGCCACGGCGCGGCGTGCGCAGCGTCCGGCGCTGACGGTGTCGTTGTGCTCGTTGCAGGTGATGACCTCGAGTTCGTGGCCGTTGATGCCGCCGTTCTCGTTGACCCAGCGGGCGTAGGCCCTGGCCATGGCGGGCATCCCGGGCATGTTCGTCGCCGAGGTGCCCTCGGGGGCCCAGGTCATCACGGTCACCGGGTCCTTGGAGGCGCCCGAGGTGCCGGTGAGGCTGCCGCAGCCGGCGAGAAGCGAGGCGCAGACCGCCGTCGCGGCCGCGACGGTGACTGCCCTGCGCGGAAATGGGGGGGTGGGGCGTAGCCGTCCAGTCATGGGTAGGGACGATTCCGCCCGGCCGGTAACTCCGCCGTGATGAAAGGTCAACACGGGGTGACGGGAGTGTGAACAGCGGGGGTGCGGAAAGGCCGCCGCCGAGCGGAACGTACCATTCCATCCTGTGCAGGGTTCGGAGAGGTCTTCCCGTCGCGGCCACCGCTCACTCAGTATGGGCGGTATGCCGCTCAATGACATGCCCTGGTGGCGCTGGCGCGCCCATGTGCGTTCCGCGCTCCACATGCTCTCGGACCCCGTGTTCCAGCAGGAGTGCTGGCTGGCCGGACGGGAGGGGTACGGGGACGTCACCGACGCCGTCTACCGGCTGGTCGAGGACACCTGGCTCGACAACTGGTCGGCGGAGAAGTACGTCGGGACGATCTTCCGCGACTCCCAGGAGGCCGCGCTCGTCGACGTCGCCGTGCTGCGCGTGCTGCGCATCATGCACCAGGTCGGCCCGGACGCCCCCGTCGCCGTCTACCTCGAACACCACGGCTGGCCGGAGGCTGTACGGGCCGCCCGGGACGCACACGTACGGCTGGCGCAGAACGACGGCGAGGACCCGGACGCCCCGCCGCGCTCCCTGGACGCGCTCGCGCTGATGGCCCGGGCGGTCTGACGGGCCGGGCGGAGCGCCGGGCCGCAGGGCCGGACGGCCGGGCCCGGGGTGACCGGGCGGATATGGACCGGGCCGCTGGGGACCGGGCGGATGTGGGAGCCTATGGGGTCATGAGCGAGTCGCAGCCCGCCGCCTCCGGGCAGGCCCCCGAGCAGTACATCCTCACCCTGTCGTGTCCCGACCGGCAGGGCATCGTCCACGCCGTGTCCAGTTACCTCTTCATGACCGGCTGCAACATCGAGGACAGCCAGCAGTTCGGCGACCACGACACCGGACTGTTCTTCATGCGGGTGCACTTCAGCGGCGGCACCGCCGGCCAGGGCCGCTACGGCGGCCGCCCCCCGGGCGAGGACGGCCACGCCCAGGAGCCCGTCACGCTGGAGAAGCTGCGCGCCAGCTTCGCCGCCATCGGCGACTCGTTCCGCATGGACTGGCAGCTGCACCGGGCCGACGAGAAGATGCGCGTGGTGCTCATGGTCAGCAAGTTCGGGCACTGCCTGAACGACCTGCTGTTCCGCACCCGGATCGGGGCGCTGCCGGTCGAGATCGCGGCCGTGGTGTCCAACCACACGGACTTCCGCGAGCTCGTCGAGTCCTACGACATCCCCTTCCACCACATCCCGGTGACCAGGGAGAACAAGCCGGAGGCCGAGGCGCGGCTGCTGGAGCTGGTGCGCACGGAGCGCGTCGAACTCGTCGTGCTGGCCCGCTACATGCAGGTGCTCTCCGACGATCTGTGCAAGCAGCTGTCCGGCCGGATCATCAACATCCACCACTCCTTCCTGCCGAGTTTCAAGGGCGCCAAGCCGTACCACCAGGCGCACGCCCGGGGTGTGAAGCTGATCGGCGCCACGGCGCACTACGTGACGGCCGATCTCGACGAGGGCCCGATCATCGAGCAGGAGGTCGAGCGCGTCGGGCACGAGGTCAGTCCCGAGCAGCTCGTCGCCGTCGGCCGGGACGTGGAGTGCCAGGCGCTGGCGCGCGCGGTGAAGTGGCACAGTGAGCACCGGGTCCTGCTCAACGGCCACCGGACCGTGGTCTTCACCTGAGGCGCCCCGCCCGCGGACGTAACGGCGCCCGGTCCGGCGGCCGGGCCGGGTTCACGGCCCCGTCCGGTTCACGGCCCGGGCCCGGTTCACAGCCAAAACCTCACAGTCACGACAGTCACAGCCACGACAGTGAGGCCGCGGCCGCCAGGACGTCGTGGATCGCCTCCCGGTCCCCCTCCTGGCCGGCCGCCGCCTCCTCCGGCGGTACGTGCCCCGCGGCGAGCCGGCAGAACTCGGTCCCGTCCAGGGCGACATGGGCCACGGTCTTCTCCGCCGACGGCGCCGCGGCCGGTGAGTCCAGGGCGATGTACCAGTGCCCGCCGCCGCTGCCCTCCACCTCCAGGTGCAGAGTCCGGCCGGGCGAGCCCGCCGTGACCAGGCTGCGCGGCGGTCCGGCGAGACCGTCCCGGCGGCGCCGCGCGAGGGCGCCCGGCAGCAGCCGCGCGGTCAGGTCGATCATGCGGTGCAGATGCGGCGACAGCGGTGGCCGGTACGGGTAGTCGACGGCTTCCGCGATGTCACCGGCGCGCACCCAGCAGGCGAAGGCGCGTTCGAGGAACGAGTCGCTCAGCGGCAGGGTCAACTCGCCGTAGGGCACGGTCAGCCCATGGGTGTCGCGCAGGGAGGCCGCGCGGACCAGGGCGTGCGTCTGGTCCCGCCAGGCGTCCCGCACCGCGCCCGGCGAGGGGACGGGCCTCCGTCTCCAGTAGACCTCCACCCGGTCCGCCGGGGAGGCGTGGCCGTCCGGCGGCGGCGCGCCGGGGGACAGCGCATCCTCCAGCGGGTCGTCCAGCCCCAGAACGGCGGCGATCAGGCCGTCCACCGCCGTCAGCTGCCCGAGCGCCCCGGCGACGGTGGCGACCCGGCTCCGTTCCCGCTGCCCGTCGAACCACTTGAGCGGCACCGGCGCCCGCCACTCGGACTCGCCCATGTCGTGCAGCAGGGTGTCGAGCCGGGCGGTCTCGGCGTCGTACGGTGCCGCCCACTCCGGTACGGGGATACGGGCCGGGCGGCGCCCGAGGCAGCCGGCCAGCACCCGGGAGCGCAGCTGCGGGTCGAGGTCGAGGTTGTCCTCGGGGTGCAGCAGAGCGACCGCGTCGCGCAGCCGCAGGGCCTCGTCGGCGCATGGCGCGCAATCGGTGAGATGGGCCTCGACGGCCGCGGTCTCCTGGGCGGAGCAGGCGGCGAGGGCCCAGGCGCCCAGCAGGGACTTGAGCACCCTGTGGTCGGTGGGCGGCGGTCCCGCGGCGAGGGACGTGCCGTCGCCGAGCACGTGGCCGGTGGCGGCGCCGGGTGGTCCGGAGGGCAGGGAGGGTCCGGGTCCGGGGCCGGAGGGGCCGTTCACGGGTGTCTCCCGTAACCGGGCGACGAGCCGGTGCGGTCACCGTCACCGGCGCGGTTGTTCGCGGACGAGAGCAGCTGCAGGCCGAGCCGGAGCCGCCGCCGGGCCTCGTCCTCGGTGACGCCGAGGTCGGCGGCGGCCTGGCGGTAGTCGCGGCGTTTGAAGTAGGCCAGCTCCAGCGCGTCCCGCAGCGGCGCCGGCATGGAGGTGACGATGTAGTCGGCGCGGGCGGCGCGGGAGGCGGCGCGCACCTTCTCCTCGACCTCCTCCGCGGTCCGGGCGTCGCCGGCGCGCATCAGTTCGGCCTCGGCGGCCCGCAGCCGGTGCACGGACTGCCGCTGGGCGAGGGAGGCGATCCAGGAGCGCATCGGGCCCTGTCCGGGGTCGTAGGCGTCCGGATGTTCCCAGATGTGGGCGAAGACGTCGCGGGTGACCCGGTCCGCGGCCTCCTCGTCACCGAGCACCCGGTACGCCAGGCTGTGAACAAGAGAGGCGAACCGGTCGTACAGTTCACCGAGTGCGGCGGCCTCGCCGCGCGCCAGGCGCTGCTGCATCTTCCGGTCCCACCGGGGTGGTGCGTCGTTCGCCATACGGCCCCCATTCGTGCCGTGTCGTCGTTCGGCCGCCCGCTGTGGTCGGGATCATTCCGCACTCCGCACGACGAATGTAGTGGGCGGGTCCCGCGGCGCACGCTCTTTTGCGGCAGCGGGCCCCTTCCGGGCAGGGCGAAGGGTATAGATCTCGTCACTTTGCCCGCTGTCACGGTCCACGGGGGGCAAGGCTGTGCCTAGAGTCGACGGAAGAGCCGCATGACGAAAGGTGTTTCGGGGGAGAGTGGCCGGACGGCGGAAACGGGAACAACTGCTTCCGGATCCGGGAGACGAAGGGACTTCGCGCGCGTGACCTTGAAGGTGATGGAAGACGAGCAGGGCACCTGGGCCATTCTCCGAGTCAGTGGGGAAATGGACCTGGTGACCTCGCCCGCGGTACGTCAGCACGTGCACGACGCGGTGGCCGACGGCCGCCGCAGCCTGGTGCTCGACCTCTCCGGGGTCCGGTTCTGCGACTCCAGCGGTGTGGGCGTCCTGATCGCCGCGCGGCGGCTGATGCGCTCCTGCCAGGGGCGGCTGCGGCTGATCCTCCCGGCCCGTGGTGCGGAGGACGGCTCCCACGTCAACCGGGTGCTCGCCGCGCTGGGCGTCCGGCGGCTCTTCGAGGTCTACCCGGACGTGACCTCCGCGCTGGACGAGACGGCCCCGCCCCTCTCGGCCTGAGTCCCGCGCCCCCTTCCGCGCCCGGACCCGGCCGGTCCAGCGGTCGCGCGGGCCTGCCCGGCGCCGTCCGCGCCCGCCTGCCGTCCTTCCGTGCGCCGCGCACGCGCCGTGCTCTCCCCGGGCGTGTGGTTCCGCCGCGGGTTCTCCGGCGCCCTCCCCCGTTCTCCCGGCGTCGCACGCCGTGCGCCGGGCGCCCATCGGTGCGCGCTGTCCGCTCCCTTCCGTGAACTTCGCCTGAACACCGAACGTACGTACCATCATCTGAGGTCAGCCCCGTCACGACGCAACCGAGGTCACCGTGGACAGCTCTGAGTACGAGCGCAAGATCGCTTCTCGTTTCGCCTCCTTCGACCAGGACGGCAACGGCCATATCTCCCGCGAGGACTTCCACACCGCCGCGGCGGCCGTGCTGAGGGAGTTCGGAACGGCGGCCAGGTCGGACTGCGGGCAGGCGCTGTACCACGGTGCCGAGGGGTTCTGGCAGGGCATGGCCGGCATGGCCGACCGGGACGGCGACCAGCGCATATCCCGTGAGGAGTTCACGCACGGCGCGGTGAAGCGGCTGCGCGACAACCCGCAGAGCTTCGCCGAGATCGCCCGGCCCTTCCTCCGCGCGGTGATGGCGGTCGCCGCCGGCGTCTGCTCCGGCGGAAAGGGCGGGACGCGCGGTACGGGCGGCGGCGGCACGGGCCGGGAGTCCGGCAACGCCGGTACGGTGACGGTCGATCAGGCCGAGCGGGTGCTGCTCGCCCTGGGCGTGCCCGAGGACCTGCGCGGTACGGTCGCGGCGGCGCTGGACAAGGACGGCGACGGCCGGATCACGGAGAAGGACGCGGTGACCGCCTTCGCCGCGTACTACACCACCCCCGAGCCGGAGTGACGGCGGCGGACCCTCACGGACCGTGCCCGCGGCGGCGGACGCCGATCGCGGCCGGTCACACCCAGTGAACCGAGCGGCCCCCGGGAAGCGTTCCCGGGGGCCGGCGCGTCGTGCGGCGCCGGCGCCGGTTCCCGTCCGCCCCCGCGCCCCCGGCGGAGGAGCGCGCGCCCCGCTGGAACGCGGTGGAGACCTTGGGGCGCCCGGTGTTCGACTGGCGGCACCGCGGGTCGCACAGTATGCAGTACGCGTACTCCTTTGCGCCGGAATATGCCCGAAGCGCTTGTTCGGGTGACTGTACGTCAACCATGCTGTTCTCCGTCGGGGTCACTTTCCGTGATCATTGGGAGACGCGCGGCGATGGGTCCGCCGGTTCGGGTGGTGTGAGCGGTGCAGGTGCTTCAGGTTCAGCTGGAGGTTCGGCCCGATCCCGCGGAGGTGGGGCGGGCCCGGAGATGGGCGCGTTCGCGTCTCGCCGGGTCGGGGGTGGAGGGCGACGATTCGCTGGCGGAGACGCTGCTGCTGCTGGTCTCCGAGCTCGTGACCAACGCGGTGGTGCACACCGGCCGTCCGGCCGTGCTGCGCATACTGCTGCCTGCGCCCGGGGTGCGGGCGCCCCGGGCGGCGTCAACGGCTCGGAGGGGCGGGTGGTCCGCCCGGTCCGCCCGGTCCGCCCGGTCCGCCCGGTCCGCCCGGTCCGCCCGGTTCGCCCGGCTCGGGCGGTGCGGGCGGCGTCGGCGCGGGGCCGCCGCCGTCACGGGGCGCTCCGGAGACGGTGCGGGTGGAGGTCGCCGACCGCAGCCCCGTCCGCCCTCCCGGCGTCATGCCGAGGGCGAGGAGACCAGCGGACGCGGACTGGAGTTGGTGGACGGGCTGGCCGACCGCTGGGGATGGCGGGCGGAGGGGCGGGAAGGCCATCTGGTGCGAAGTGGACCGGGGGGAGCCGGTGTGCGGGGAGAAGGCCGCCGAGCCGGTGGAGGTGCCGGAAGCGCCGGTCTCCGTTCCGGTGGCCGCACAGAAACCCCAATGCGCCATGTCAAAACTGGCATAACGGGACATAGTTGTGCCCAGGTGTTGACGTCCCGACACTGGTTGATCACTCTAGGATTCAACGATTCGTTGTGAGGGGACGCCGAGGAGCCCGGAGACGGGTGTGGCCTCGACGAGTACGGGTCGTCGTCCGGCGCGACGGTACGAACTCCGGGTGCCGGAGCCGGGTGGTGGTCCCCGCCGTACCGGCCCGGGGTGCGCGGTCAGCGCACCGTCGGCCGGCCGGTCCGCGGGGACCCGCGCCGGGGTGCCCGCCGCCGGTGCTCCCGCCCCACTCCGCCCTTGTGCCGGTCCCACCCGTTCCCCGCTCTCCCTTTTCCGGCCCCGCTTCTCCGGCCTCTTCCGCGACTCCGGGCCGTCCCGGGCCCTCTGCACCTTCGCGGTCCGGGCCGTGCCCGTGGAGGGCGCTCGGCGGGGGAGCCGGTCCTCCGAGGCGTCAATCCCCGCGGCCGCGGACCACTCGTCCGTGGCGATAGCCACCGTGCGTGCCCGGGTAGTTACCCGCCTGGTCCGGCAACCCGGGAAGGTAGGTGCCAGTGAGCCACACGCCCGGCGCGTCGGCGGGATCTCCGATCGACGACGTCTTCTGCGCCCTGCTGCCCAGGCTCTACCGGAGAGCCGTCCTCATCGCGGGCGGCCGGCAGTCGGCGGAGGACATCGTGCACGAGGCCTACCTCAAACTGGCGGCCCGCCCGCAGCGGTTCCTGGCCCACCCCGAGCCGTACGCCTACGCGTTCAGCGCTCTGGTCAGCGTCGCCCGCGACACCTACCGGCGGGACCGGCGGCAGGTGCCGGTGGGGGACGTGGACCGGGAGGCCGGGGCCACCGGCGCGGAGGAGTGGGACGGCGGGGTCGGCGACCGCCAGGCGCGGCTCGAAACGGTACGGCTGCTCCGCGGCCTGACGCCACGTCAGGCAGCCGTGGTCGTCCTGGTCGACCTCGACGGCTACACCATCGACCAGGCCGCCGAGATCCTGCGCGTCCACCGGGGCACCGCCGCCCGCCACCGGGAACGGGCGCTGGGCAAGCTGCGCACGCTCGTTCGCGCGCCCCAACGGGCCGGATCGGAGAGGGAGGGGGCGCCGTGAGGAGCCGCGAACCGGACGAGGAGACCGTCCTGCTGCTGCGCGAGCGGCTGCGGGCCGTGGACGAGGCCCTCGGAACACCGCCCGGCCTCTGGGAGCGGGTCCGCTCGGGCCCGCCCGCCGTGCCCGCGCCGCGCGCCGAACCCACCGTCCCCCGGCGGGCCCGCGGGCTCACGCGCCGGCTGCCGGGGCGGCTGCCGGGTGGCCGGTCGCGTGGCGCCTCGCGCCGCCTGCCGTCCGCCGCGCCGCGCCGGGTGCCGCGTCTCCTGGCGGGCGTGACCGCCGCGGTGGTCGTGAGCCTGGTCCTCCTCGGCGCCTGGTGGCTGGCCGGCCCGCCGGGCGCCACGGACGGCAGCGGCGGCGACGGCCGGGACGGGCACCCGGCGGGGCCGCCCGCGGTGACCCTCACCGTCCACAACGCCGAGGAGGCCTGCCGGCCGCTGCGCACGCTGGAGTGCGCCCTCGGCATCGCCAAGGACCCCTACCGGCGCTACGGCTCCCCGGACAACCGCGCGGGCCGCGTGTGGCACGGCGACCGGGTGTCCGCGGTCTGCGTGGTGGCCGACGGCCGGCTGGTCCGGGACGAGGCCGGGATCACGTCACGGCGCTGGTATCTCGTGTCGGGCGGCGGCGCCGTCGTCCCCGTCGACGGCTGGCTGCCGGGCGTGCGCACCCGCAACACCACGGAGGTGCGGGAGTGCTCGGCGGCGGAAACGGCCGCGGGGCGACGGAGCTGAGGCGCGGGGCCACGGCCGCCGTGCCCCCGCAACGGTCGGCCCGGGCCGTGTTTCGCCTGCGCCCCGTCCGGCCCGCCGGTCCTCCCGGCCCGTCAGCCCTGGTCCCCGGCCCGTCAGCCCTGGTCCCCGGCCCGTCAGCCCTGGTCCCCGGCCCGTCAGCCCCGGTCCGCGGTCCTGGCTATCCGCCGGGCGATCCGGCGGGCGTCGAGGGACAGTTCGCGGAGCATGCCGCTGATCGGGTTGGTGTAGCCGGTGAAGTAGAGCCCGGACGCCCCGGCCGCCGTGCTCGGTCCGTGGACCACCGGACGGCCGCGGCCGTCCAGGACGTCGAGATGGCCGACCAGCGTTTCCAGTCCGCGGCGGTAACCGGTGGCCGCGATCACCGCGTCCGGGGAGATGCGCGACCCGTCGGCCAGGACCACCTTGTCGTGGTCGAACGAGGCCACGGCGGCCACCGGCTCCACGGCCCGCGAGCGCACCGCGTCGATCAGCCCGGCGTCCTGCACCGGGATCGCCCCCTCCACGGCGCGCGAGTACAGCCCGGTGTCCGGGCGCGGCAGCCCGTACTCGGCCAGGTCCGGCAGCGACAGCCGGGCCAGGCCGCGGGCCGCCCGGTCCACCGCGCCGACCGGCAGGCGGCGGCAGACGATGCCCGTGCGCTGCGCGGGCCAGCCGGCCGTGGTGCGGCGCACGATGTGCGGCGGGGTGCGGACGGCGAGCCGGACCCGGGAGGCGCCGCCCCCGGCCAGGTCGACGGCGATGTCGGCGCCGGTGTTGCCGCTGCCGACGACCAGCACGTCCCGGTCCGCGTACGGCTCGGCGTTGCGGTACGCGCAGGCGTGCAGCAGTTCGCCGGTGTAGCCGTCGCGGCCCTCCCAGTCCGGGAGGTAAGGGGTGTGGTTGAAGCCCGTGGCGATCACGACGTCTCGCGCGGCCAGCCGGCGGCCGCCGGTGGCGTGCAGAAGCCAGCCGGAGTCCGTCCGCTCGACCCGGGACACCTCCACGCCGGTGACGACGTCCAGCCGGTGGTGGCGCGCGTACTCCTTGAGATAGCAGATCACGGCGTCCCGGGCGAGCCAGCGTCCGTACGCGCGGGGGATGGCCAGGCCGGGCAGGGCGGAGAGCCGCCGTGTGGTGTGCAGGCGCAGGCTGTCGTAGTGCCCGCGCCAGGAGGCGGCGACCGCGTCCGCCTTCTCCAGCACCACGGCCCGTATGCCGCGGTCGGCCAGCGCCGCGGCCGTGGCGAGCCCGCCGGGGCCGCCGCCTATGACGTACACGGGGGAAGTGGTGTTTTCCGGCATGACCGTGAGCGTAGCGGTGCATTGACGGGTGTCGGTCAACAGGGCCCGGTTCCGTTTTCACCATCCGGTTGCGGATCGGTCACGGGGACAGCACCGGAAGGGCACCGGAGGCCGGTCGTGGCGGTGCGGCCCGGGGTGATTCCGGTGGCGAGGGTTATGCGGCGGACCGGGGCGCGGTACGGGCGGACCGGCACCGCACGCGCCGGACGGTGCGCGGGTGCGCCGCGCCGGTGGGCGGGCAGGCGGTACGGGCCGGGCGCCGGTACGGCTGCGGGTGCGGCCGCGGGGCCTGCGGGAGAGGGAGAGGCGGCAGGGCCGGATGACCGCCGGACGAGTCCGGTGGTGCGCTGCGGGAGAGGGAGAGGGAGAGGGGCCCTGTGGCGGGGACCGAGGCGAAGAGCCCGGTGTGGGATCCGGGGCAAGGCCCGGCGGCGGGAGAAGTGCCGCCCGGGGAGACGCGCCGGCGTGGCCGGCTCCGGTGCGGTGCGCCGTACGGGGTGCTATTTCGCGGGCTTCTTGCCCGTGATGCCCAGGTGCACCAGGACCGTCAGATTCGGCTTCAACTCGTTCTGCTTGACGCCCCAGCCGGAGAAGCCCTTCTGGTGCGATGCGACCGCGGCCAGCATCATGACCACCGAACCGGCCATGGCGGCCGCGCTGATGTCCTGGTCGATCCGGCCCTTGGCCTGGAGGTCCTTGACGGTCTCCGTCAGGGAGCCGGTGACCGAGTTGAGGATCTTCATGCGGATCTTGTTGAACCGCTTGTCGCCCTCGGCCGCCCCCAGATCGATGACGCGGAGGATGGCGTCGTTTCTTCGCCAGAAGGTGAGGAAGCCGTCGACGAGCTGTTCAGCCGTCTGGCGGCCGGATTTCCCGGCCCACGACCGGCCCGCCACCAGCCCGGTCAGGCTGCCGGTGCCCTCCTGGGCCACTTCCTCGGCGAGCTCCAGCACGGCGCCCTCGACATCGGGGAAGTACTGGTAGAAGGTCGCGGGCGAGGTACCCGCCTTCCGGGCGACGTCGATGACCTTGACGTCCCGGTACGGAGACGACTTGAGCATCTCGCTGAGACAGTCGAGGAGCTTCTGGCGCGTCGCCTGTCCACGGCGTCCGGCCACCCGCCCGTCGACGGTGCGAACTTGTCCTGTCATGTCGTCAGCTTACCGACGGGTGATCGGAACGCGATTTGGCCGCGGGCAAACGGGGGGCGGCCCCGGAGCGGCCCGCACCCGCTCTGTCCGGGGGTTTCACCGGTCGGCGGCGGTTGCTCCGTACCGGTGAGAGGCGCGTGGGAGACGCGCGGGTGGCGCGTTGTCCACAGCCTGTGGACGGCGATCCGGGCCCTTCTTCGCACCGCCCGGCCCGCCCGCCTCGCCGGGCGTGACGGGCGGGCCGCGGATAGCCTGGACCGGGCGGTATCGCAGCGGATCACCGGATACGGGAGGTATCGGCATCATGGCGCCATTCGCGGAGGGCGTGCCCTGCTGGGCGGACGCGATGCTGCCCGATCTGGAGGCCGGGAAGCGTTTCTACGGGGAACTCTTCGGCTGGACCTTCGGCCCCTCCGAGGAGCGCTTCGGCCGTTACACCGAGGCCCGTCTCGACGGCGGGGCCGTCGCCGCCCTCGTCCCGAAGACGGACGGCCGGATGCCCACCGCCTGGGGGATCTATCTCGCCACCGCCGACGCGGCCGCCCTCGCCGGCAAGGTACGCGAAGCCGGCGGACAGGTGATCACCGGGCCGATGACCGTCGGCGACTACGGCGTGATGGGGCAGGCGGCCGATCCGGGCGGCGCCGTCTTCGGCTTCTGGCAGGCCGGCGAGCACGCCGGGTTCGCCCACCAGGGCCGGCCGGGCTCCTACGCCTGGATGGAGATGTACACCCGGGACAAGGAGGCCGTGGACCCCTTCTACGAGCGGGTGTTCGGCTACGGCATCGAGGACATCGACACCGGGGACGACCTCGAGTTCGCCATCTGGTCACCGGCCGGGAAGCCGGCGAACGAGGAGACGGCGGTCGGCGGACGGTGCGTCATGGACAGCCGTTTCCCCGCGGAGATGCCGCCCTACTTCCTGGTGTACTTCGCCGTCGGGGACTGCGACGAGGCGGTGCGGACCGTCTCCCGTCTCGGCGGCCGGTGCGTGTTCGGGCCGATGGACACCCCGTACGGCCGGATCGCCACGGTCGTCGACGACCAGGGCGCGAGTTTCGCCGTCATCGCCCTCACTGAGCCGGAAGCGGGCCCGGAAGCGTAAGAGAGGTCATGACGAGGGCTGCGTGACGGACACCACGGCGGCGTCCGGCCGGAGCCCGGTACGGGGCCCGGGTACGGCGGTTGGGACGGAAGCCGTGCGGGAGCCCCGGGCCTTCCACCGGTAACCCCGGGCGTTCCGCCGGTCACCCGCTGACCTGTGCGTACAGTGTCGTTCCGGGCGGCCCGACGGCCTCTCACCGGCCACCGTCACGGCTGCGCCGTACCGGCAACGGCGCGGCGGAACGCAGTGATTCGCGGTGTGACACCCCGATTCGGCCCCGGGTTCGCAACCTCCGCGTCCGGCAGGAAGAATCAGGGTGCGTACCCCGGGTCCGTTCCCGGTGAGACGCTGCACGGGGCCGGACGACTTCGAGCCCTGACGGGGAGGTGGCAGGCAAGTGGCGGAGCAGCTGACGCAGCACGATCCGAGACGGATCGGCCCGTTCGAGGTTCTCGGGCGGCTCGGCGCCGGCGGCATGGGGCTGGTCTATCTCGCCCGTTCGGCGTCCGGCCGGCGCGTCGCGATCAAGACGGTGCGCACGGAGCTCGCCGAGGACCAGCTGTTCCGGGTGCGGTTCACCCGTGAGGTGGAGGCGGCGCGCGCGGTCAGCGGCTTCTACACGGCGGCGGTCGTGGACGCCGACCCGCACGCGGCCGTGCCCTGGCTCGCCACCGCTTATGTGCCGGCGCCCTCCCTGGAGGAGATCGTGGGGGAGTGCGGCCCACTGCCGACGCAGGCCGTGCGCTGGCTGGCCGCCGGGGTCGCGGAGGCCCTGCAGTCCATCCACGGGGCCGGGCTCGTGCACCGCGATCTGAAGCCGTCGAACGTGCTGGTCGTCGAGGACGGCCCGCGGGTCATCGACTTCGGTATCGCCTCCGGGGCCTCCAACACCCGGCTGACGATGACCAACGTGGCCGTCGGCACCCCCGCCTACATGTCGCCGGAGCAGGCCCGGGACTCCCGCAGCGTCACCGGCGCGAGCGACATCTTCTCCCTGGGCTCCATGCTCGTCTTCGCCGCCACCGGCCACGCGCCGTACCACGGGGCCAACCCCGTCGAGACCGTCTTCATGCTGCTCCGCGAGGAGCCCGACCTGGAGGGGCTGCCGGACGACCTGCGGCCGCTCATCGAGTCCTGCATGCAGACCGAGATCGACCGGCGGCCCAGCCCGGCCGACCTCCAGTCGCAGCTCGCCCCGCACCTCTTCGCCTCCGGCAGCGACGACAGCGGCACGGCCTCGGCCTGGCTGCCCGCGCAGGCCGTCTCCCTGATTGAGCAGCGGCGCGGCGGACGGACCCCGGCCGCCGGGAACGCCGGCAGCGGCGCCGGGAACCACGGCCGGGGCGCCGGCCGCGGCGCGGGACCCGCGCAGGACCGGCCCTCGCGGCTCCCCGGGCAGCAGCCCGGCGGCGGCCGGCGGGACGGTGCCGCGGACGACCCGCGCGGCGGACCGGGAGCGCAGGCCGCGCCCGCACGGCTCGGCGGCATCCCCGTCGGCCGGGCGGGCCCGCCGCCGTCGGCCGGGCCTCCGGCGACCCGCGCGGTGCGCGGCCGGACGGCGCGCCTCCCCGCCCTCCACGCCCCGCCCGGCGGCGCGCACCCGGGCGGCTCCGGACGGCACGCCGCCGCGTACGGCGGTGGCGGCGGTGACGGCGCCGTACGGCTCGCCGGTTCGCCGGTGCCGATCGGGCCGGGCCCCGCGCGGACGCGCGCGACCCGCAGGCGCGGGCCGACGCCGCCCCGCCACCGGCTGGGTGCGGCCGCCGAACGGCATTCCCGCCCGCCCGCCGCCGCGCCCCCGCCGGGCCCGCCGCCCGCCGCGCCCGCCGGCGTACCGCCGCAGCAGGGGCCGGGCGGCCCGGAGCAGGCCGCGGCCGACGGGCACTGGCGCCCCTGGCGGTTCCGGATGTCGAACGACGTCTGGGGCACGCCGGTCGTCGTGGACGACCTGCTGTACGTCACCTCCTTCGAGGTGCACGCCCTCGATGTGGCCACCGGGCGCCGCCAGTTCAAGACCCGCGAGGTCGCCTGGTCGATGGACGTGGCCGACGGCCGCATCCACGCCTCCGACGGGCCGACCCTCTACGCCCTCGACGCCAAGAACGGCACCGAGCTGTGGCGCGCCCCCACCGACGGCTGGGCGTACACGCTCAAGACGGACCACGGCACCGTCGTCACCGCCACGCGCGGCGGCGGTGTCCAGGCGTGGGAGGCCGCGAGCGGCGAGCGGCTGTGGGAACTGACCGGCGCGCAGAGCGACTTCGAGACCCCGGAGGCCGGACCGGTCATCCACGGCGGCGTGGTCTACGTGTGGTCCGACGCGCGGCTGCGCGCACTGGAGGCACGTACCGGCGTCGAACGGTGGTCCTACCCGGTCGGTGACGCGGCCTCCTGTGGCGGGGTGCCGGTGCGGCTGCTGCCCGCGCCCGACGGTGTCGTCTACATCTGCGCCGGTACGCGCGTGCTGGCGGTCGACATCGCGCGGGGCGAGGTGCGGTGGCGCTTCGAGGCCCCCGCGGCCTTCCTGGCCCCGCCCGCCTTCGCGCCGGGTCCGGCGATCACCGGCGGCGGGGTGTACGTCGCGGACTATCTCGGCACGGTCTACGCCCTCGACGCGGCGGACGGGCGCGACCGGTGGCGGATCGCCACCGAGGCCCGGCAGTCCACCGCCCCGGTGCTGGCCGCGGGCGGCGCGCTCCATGTGGGCAGCGGCAGCGCGCTCTACACGCTCGACGCGGTCACCGGCGCCCCCAAGTGGCGGTTCGCGGCCCAGGGCGAGGTCATCGGGGCGCCGGTGGTGGCCGACGGCCGGGTGCACTTCGGCTCGGCGGACCACTGCCTGTACACGCTGGACGCGGGAGGCGGCGCGCTGCGCTGGAAGCTGGCGACCGGCGGGGAGATCACCGGGGCGCCGGTGGCGGCGAACGGCGTCGTCTACGCCTGCAGCAAGGACCGCTGCGTGTACGCGCTTGACGCGCTCAAGGGGACGGGGCTGGCGAGGCCGCCGCAGCGCTGAGCGGCGCCGCGGTGGACTGCGGTGGACCTGGCCCGCGGTGATTCGCGGTGGACCGACGTGATCCGGCCGCCGGTCCGGGCCCGGTCCGGGTCCGGCGCGGGCCCGTCCCGGCCGTGGGCGGAGGCGTCAACCCTCCTGTTCCAGCGCCGGGTTGAGCGCTCTTCGCCCCTGTGACAAGGCTGTGACGGCCTGCGGACAGGATCGTTCTCCCGCCCCGTGAGTCCCTTGCTAGCGTGGCGTGCACTCATCAACTCGGCCGGGTTTCGGCCATGTTCACCACGGCATGCCCACCACGGCGTGCCCGTCAAACGGGGGTTTGAAGCGTGAAGCTTCGTCATGTCCGGACCGTCGCCGTCTGCGCGCTCGTGCTCGTCACGCTGACCGGAGCGCGCGGCTCCAGGAGCGGTGGCGGCTGCGACGACAACAGCAGCAGTTCGCACAGCAGCAGCGGCGGTTCCTACGGGGACAGCGGTTCCTCGTCCTCGGGCGGCAGCAGCGGCAGCGGCGTCACCAGCGGCGGCAGCGGCAGCCGCAACTCCGCCCTGCGGGACGTCACCATCGACACGTGCGGCTTCGACGCCTCCGGCAAGAACATGACCGCCACGCTGCGCGTCGACAACACCACCGGTTCGCTGGACTACGAGTACGACATCACGGTCGTCTTCAAGGAGACGAGCGGCGTCACGGCGGGCACCGCCCGGGTCGACGACTTCCCCGTCACCTCCGGCCGGACCGGCACCACGGAGGCCACCACCCCGTACACCGGCACCGGCGACGGCTCCGAGGTCACCAAGTGCGAGGTCCGCCGGGCGAGCCGCAGCAGCGTCTGAGCGGGGCTGCCCCTGGACGCCGGAGAGGGCCGAGCCGTCGTGGCTCGGCCCTCGGTACGCTCACGGACCCCGGACTACCGGGTGGGGAACACCGTGGTGTGGTTGTCCTGCGGGGTTGCCGTGCCACCCGTCGAGTGGTTGTCGGCGGCTGCCGGTGCCGCCACTGCGAGAGCCAGGGCCGCCGCCGCGGCGCAGGCCGTGAGCAGCCTCTTGGTGCGTGTCATGATGCGAACTCCTTCATCAAGGGGTGGCAACGCGTTCTTGCCCTCTTCGGTAAGCGACTTGATGGAAATGCTCCGATCTTGGCTAAATTCTGCCGAAGTATGGCCAAAGATGCGGTCGCCTTCGAAAAGTAGCGGAGAACGCGCCGGCCGCGGCGGCTCCCCCTCCGCGCCGCCGCGGCCGTTCCCCCGTTCCCCCTGTCGTTGCCGTCCTGTTGACTAGTCGGTCTCGTCACCCGTCGCGTGGTTGTCCTGGGTGGTGAGCTCGCCGCCCGTCGCGTGATT
This sequence comes from Streptomyces sp. MNU89, assembly GCF_020982505.1. Classification (NCBI taxonomy): domain Bacteria; kingdom Bacillati; phylum Actinomycetota; class Actinomycetes; order Kitasatosporales; family Streptomycetaceae; genus Streptomyces; species Streptomyces sp. MNU89. The sequence goes on from NZ_JAJKLL010000001.1 coordinate 4,284,241, forward strand.
GTCCTGCGGGGTGGCCTCACCACCGCCCGTGGCGTGGTTGTCCAGCGGCTTCAGGTCGCCCGTCTTCTTCTTCGGCGTCTTCTCGACGGTCATGGCAGGTACTCCGTTCGTCCGTAGCCAGGGGCCGAATTGGCCCGCCCGGCAACTCCCCCGACGGTTGCCGGACGGGTCCTCAGGGCCGCTCACCCCTGTCGGGGTGGGGCTACCTGGCCGGACCACCTGCCCCCCGTTGCGGCGATCCGGCATGACTCAAGCATCGCTGAAGCCGATGAACGATCGATAAACGTTCGCTGCAGCCGTTCGCCTCGTGGCTACGCGGCCGGGGCGAGCGGCTGGAGAAGCGCCTTCACATCGGCGGCTTCGGGCGACCCGAGCTGGTCGTACACCGCCAGGGCCTCCTGCCAGCAGACCCGCGCGCGGTCGAGCTGCCCGATGCCGTTGAGGGCGTGCCCGAGCAGCGTCAGGGCGTTGGCCCTCCGCCATTCGCCACCGACGCCGCGGAGCACCGCGAGCGCCTGTTCGGCGAGACTGGCCGCCTGCCCCGGCTTCCCGGCCGCCAACTGGAGTTCGGCCAGCCGGAAATGGGTCATGCCCTCCCAGAGACGCTGGCGGCTGGTGCGGAAGATGACCAGCGCCTCGGTCAGCTCCCGGTGGGCCTGCTCGAACCGGTCGGCCCGGGTCAGGGCGAGCCCGAGGGCGTACTTGCCATTGGCCAGCCGCATGGCCACGCCCTGCTCGTGATAGATGGAGACGGCCTGTTCGGCCAGGGCGACGGCGCTGTCGACCCGGCCCGTGTTGAGGTGGGTCCGGGACAGGTTGCTGAGCGCGCTGGCCGCCGACGTCTGGTTGCCGTCGGCGAGGAACGCGTCGAGCGCCTGCTGCAGGTACGCCTCCGCGTCCTCGTGGCGGTTCTCGTAAATGGCGATGATCGCGCGGTCGTTGGGCGCGTAGCCGGCGGACACCGGGTCACCCACCCGGGCACCGGCCTCCATGGCGTTCCTGGCCTGTTCCTCGGCCTCGGCGAAGCGGCCCGCCAGGCTGTACATATTGGTCAGTGCGGTACTGGCCCGTGCCTCCGCCTGGTGGTCACCGGCAGCCTGCGCCGCGTCGCGCAGCGCCACGGTCGCCTGCTCGTAGGCCCGGGAGTCGGCACCCGACTCGGCGAGGTCCTTGGCCATCATCAGGAGGTCCACGGCGCGCCGCAGTGCGGCCTCGCCCGTGGACTGGTGAGCGCACGCGAGCAGGCAGCGGGCCTCGGAGAAGAGCCATTCGAGAGCCGCGTCGCGGTCGGCGAACGTCAGGCCGCGGTGAGCAGTGGGCGCCACATGGGCGAGGATGCGGTCGCCCGGCCGTTCCAGCGCGTACATCTCGACGGCTGTCGCCAGGTAGAAGTCCAGCAGCCGCGACAGTGCCGCCTTGCGCTCCGTCGGCGGGTGTTCGTCCCGTTCGGCGCACGCACGCGCGTAGAGGCGGACGAGGTCGTGGAAGCGGTAGCGGCCCGGGGCGGCGGATTCGAGCAGCGAGGTGTCGACCAGGGACTCCAGCAGCTCTTCCGTCTCGTACGGGTCGAGGTCGAGCATCGCGGCGGACGCCGCCAGGGAGATGTCCGGGCCGTCGGCCAGGCCGAGCAGGCGGAAGGCGCGGGCCTGCTGGGGTTCGAGCTGGCTGTAGCCGAGTTCGAAGGTGGCCTTGACGGCCAGGTCCCCGGCCTGGAGTTCGTCCAGCCGGCGCCGCTCGTCGCCCAGCTTCTCGGCGAGGACGGAGACCGTCCAGGTGCGGCGGGAGGCGAGGCGGGACGCGGCGATGCGGATGGCGAGGGGCAGGAAGCCGCAGGCGGCGACCACGTCGAGGGCGGCCTTCCGCTCGGCCGCGACCCGCTCCACGCCGACGATCTTCGTGAAGAGCTGGAGGGCCTCCTCCGGGCTCATCACGTCCAGGTCCACCAGGTGCGCCCCCGCCAGGTCCACCATCCGCATCCGGCTGGTGATCAGCGCGGCGCAGCCCTCCGTGCCCGGCAGCAGCGGCCGGACCTGGGCGGCGTCGCGGGCGTTGTCCAGCAGGACGAGCACCCGGCGGCCGTCCAGCACCGAGCGGTACAGCGCGGAGCGCTCGTCCAGGGAGTCCGGGATGGCGGAGTCCGTGCAGCCCAGGGCGCGCAGGAAGGAGCCGAGGACGGCGTCGGGCTCGGCCGGGCGCGGGCCGGCGCCCTGCAGGTCGATGTAGAGCTGGCCGTCGGGGAACCGTTCGCGGGCGGCGTGGGCGACGTGGACGGCGAGGGTGGTCTTGCCGACGCCGCCGATGCCCGCGACCGCCGACACCGCCATGATCCGGCCCTCGGCGGTGGCCAGTTGCTCGCTCAGCTCGCCGACGAAAGCGGTGCGGCCGGTGAAGTCAGGTACGGACGCGGGCAGTTGGGCGGGGCGGACCACGGAGGGCGCCGCCTCGCCCGGCAGGCCGTCGCCGTCGGCGGGGGCGGCCAGCCCGGCGTCGGCCTCCAGGATGCCCTGGTGGAGGTCCCGGAGCTCGCCGGACGGGTCGACGCCCAGCTCCTCGGCGAGCAGCCGCCGGGTGTCGGCGTAGACGGCGAGGGCCTCCGCCTGCCGGCCGCTGCGGTAGAGCGCCAGCATGAGCTGGGCGCGCAGGCGTTCGCGCAGCGGGTGGTCGGCGGTGAGGGCGGTCAGCTCGGAGATCACCTCGGTGTGGTGCCCGGCCTCCAGATCGAGGTCGATGCGGTACTCCAGGAGCTGGAGCCGCCACTCGGCGAGCCGGTTCCGCTGGCTGTCGGCGTACGGGCCGGGGAGCCCGGCCAGCGGCTCGCCGTCCCACAGGTCGAGCGCGGCGGCCAGCAGGTCGCGGGCCGAGCGGCGGTCGCCGTTGTGCCGGGCCTTGTCGGCCTTCCGGGCGTACTCCTCGGCGAGGGTCACGTCGAGCCCGCCGGGGCCGACCCGGATCGCGTAACCGCCGGACTCGGTCACGAGGGTGGTTCCGGCCTCCTGTCCGAACGACTTGCGCAGCCGGGAGGCGTAGGTGCGGAGTGCGGCGAGCGCCGCGTCCGGTGGCTCCTCGCCCCACAGGGCGTCGACCAGCTCGGATGCGGTGGCGGTGCGGCCGCGGCGCAGCAACAGGGCGGCGAGCAGGGCGCGTTGCTGGGGAGAGCCGGTGGACAACTGCTCCTCCCCGCGCCACGCCCGTACGGGACCGAGCACCGTGAAGCGCAGGGTGCCCGTTCCGCTGTCACCGTCCATCGCTTCCCCCTGCTGTCAGAGTTGTCCCGCGCACAGGTCAGTTTGCCTTGCTCGTGACTCCGGCGTCAGTAGGGGCGTCAGGTCTCCACAAGGCTCGTACAGGCACCGGGAGTTCGTACACCTGACGGATGGTCGGGCCAGCCTGTCACGAGTCGTGGCCGGTTCGTGGCCCGGGGTGAGATGACGGGGTGTGCGAACAGCGGTACGTTAACTTCCGGTTGACCACACTCTGGGGGAAGGGAACGACCGGGCGCCACCGTGCGAATCCGGCCACCGGGCGAGCCCGCGGACCCCTCACCGGTACGGGCGGACGCATCGACAACCGGCGGTGGCTGCGGTGGGATGGCGCCATGACGGAGACCGGACGGCGCAGGCGCGCGGGATACGACGGGACGGGCCCCGGGGCGATCACCCCGGACGGCTGCGCGGTGGAGCTCTACGAGCGGCTGCCGGCCGGGGACGAGCCGGACGTCGTCGAGCGGCTGGTGCCCGCCGGGGCCCACATCCTCGAACTGGGCTGCGGCGCGGGCCGGGTGACGCACGCCCTGCTGGACCGCGGGTTCACCGTCACCGCCGTGGACGAGTCGCCCGAGATGCTGGAGCGGGTGCGGGGGGCGCACACGGTGTGCTCCCCGATCGAAACACTGGACCTCGGGAGCCGGTTCGGCGTGGTGATGCTGGCCTCGTTCCTGGTCCACGCGGGGGATCCGGCGGTGCGGCAGGGGCTGCTGCGCACCTGCCGGCGCCATGTCGCGGAGGACGGGGTGGTGCTGATCCAGCGGGAGCCGGCGGACGCGCACACGCGGGTGCCCCGGGAGCGGCGGGTCGCCGGCGGGGGCGTCGTCCGCGTCGTCTCGGCCGAGCCGGCCGGCCCCGGCGTGGACGCGATCGTCTGCGAGTACGACTTCCCCGGCGCACGCTGGACCCAGACGTTCCTGTCCCGCCCGCTGACCCCGCGGCAGTTCGAGGAGGCACTCGCCGGGGCGGGACTGGCGGTGGAGTCGTACGCCACCGAGGACGGCACCTGGGTCCGGGCGGTGCCGGTCCGCGGGTCCGGGGGCGCCTGACGGGTGGAGCCGCACCGGTGCCGGAGCCGGAGCCGGTGCCGGACAGCCGGTGCCGGACCGGAGCCGCGCTGCCGGCTCGGACCCCGGGGCCGTGCCCGAACCGCCGGGTCGGGCACGGCGATCCGGGCCCGGGTCAGTGGCCGGTGCCGGTGCCGGTGCCGGTGCCGACGAGCTTCCGCAGCGCCTGCGGGTCCATCCGCGCGATCCCGTCGCGGCCGCCGTGGCCGTTCCGCGACGGCGCGGACGGCTTGAACGGGCGGGAGGAGCGCGAGGACAGCGACGGCAGCGACGGCAGGGACGGCAGCCCCGCCCGGGACGAGCGGGAGGACCGGGAGAACGGGGAGGTCCGGGAGGTGCGGGAGGTCCGCGACGCGAGCGGCCCGCGTCCGCGCAGGCCGCGCAGCGTTCCGGTGCGGCGGGCGCCGCCCGGCGCGAGCCGGCCCTTCACGCCGGTGGCCGCGCCGCTCAGCGCCTTGGACGCGGCGGAGGCGGTGCGGGATGCCGTGCCGGACGCGGCCGACGCGGTACGGGAGGCGGTCGCGGACGCGGCCTTCGATGCGGCCTTCACCTGCGGCTTCACCGTGGCGGTCGTGCCGCGCACCGCCTTGGAGGCCGCGGCGGACGTGGCCGTGGCCCCGGTCTTCACCGGCGCGGTGGTGGCGCGAAGGGTCTTCGCGGCGGCCTTGGCGGCGCCCTTGGAAGTGCCCTTGTCCCGGGTCTTCACCGGCAGCGCCGGGACCACCCGCTTGACGCGCGGCCGCTTCCCGGTGGCCGTGGCGGTGCGGCGCACCAGGTTCATCTCGCGGCGGGCGGTGTGGGCGGCGTGGTGCGCACGCCAGTTCAGCGAGGGGCGGTCGCCGATGTCGGCCGCGGCGGCCAGCAGCCCGCCGAGCAGCGACACGTTCTTCAGGAACTGCATCTGCTGCCGGGACCTCTCCTCGGGGTCCTCGGCCTCCCAGAACCGGTGTCCTGCCAGCGTCGTCGGGACCAGGCTGCCGGCGAGGGCCAGCGCGGACAGCCGGGGGAACTTCCCGAGCCCCAGCAGCGTCCCGGCCGCGATGTGGACGGCGCTGTTGAGCCGTACGGCCTGCTCGGTGTTCTCCAGGGGAAGGTTGAGACGTTCGGTGATCGGGCCGACCACGTTCTCGGCGGCGGGGGCCACGGCTTCGGCATTGCGGATCGTGTTGACGCCGCTGTAGACGAAGAAAGAGGCCAACAGGGGGCGGGCAATCCATCGCAGAGCACTCATGCGCTACCCGGTGCCCGTCCCCGGCCACGTCATGCACATTAATGCTCCACTTGGACGAACACGACGCAAGGTGGTGCAACGCGGCGCAACGCGGACGGAGCGGGATCACGGACGGGTCGGGATCACGGGCGGGTCGGGGCGGCCCTCCCGACCGCCCCGGCCCGTCCCGGCTCCAACCCGTGTGCGTCCCCTGCGGTCAGTCCCGGCCGAGGAACACCGGGTTCGTCATGGCCGCCATCGGGCCCGGCAGCCCGGAGGCGCCGCCGTCCGCCGCCGGGTGCCGCACCTCGGCCCGTACATAGGCGGCGTACCGGGGAGTGGTCCGCCACTCGGCGGTTCCGGCGCCGGAGGCCGGCAGCTCCGCCGCGTACAGCTGCCCCTGATCGGTGATGAACCGCACCGAGCAGCCCGGGGCGCCCGAGACCTTCAGCGCGGCGGTCACCTCCGCGTCCGGGGCGGCGCGCAGCCGCTCCCCGATGCCCGCGCGCCGGCCCCGGCCGTCGGTCACCGAGAAGGACAGCCCGACCTCCGAGGACTCCGCGATCCAGCAGCGGCCCGCCCGGATTCCGTCCAGGACCGCCTCCCGCGACAGGTCTTCGGCGAGCACCACGGTCTGCGGCAGGCCGACGTCCTGGCCCTCGCGGTGCGCGTCGCTGTTGCCGATCGCGGGGAGCCAGCCGGGACCGGCCGGCCGGGGGCGTGAGCCCGGACGCGAGCCGGGGCCGGAGTCCGTGCGCGAACCCGCGTGCGGGACGGGGGCGTGTGCCGCGGCGGCGAGGGTGTTGTCCCACTCGGCGATCGTCACCTCGTCGTCCGGGGTGAACGGGCCGTTCCAGATCTCCAGCGCGTCCGCCTCGCCGAGGCCGAACTTCCAGTTGCAGCCGATGCAGGTGGCGTGCGGATGAGCGGGCACCACCAGACCGCCGGCCCGCCTGATCCGCGCGGCGTACCGGCCGAAGACGTTGTCGCGGGCACGGTAGCGCCAGTCGACGAAGGTCCCCGGATCGGTGCCGAGGGCCAGGACGTGACCGTTGCGGGTGGTGACCTCCTCCCCGGTCATGATCAGCAGATCGTCGCCCCACAGCCCCTCCCAGGCGGCGTGGCCGGAGTGGGTGTTGTGCTCGGTGGTCGTGATGAAGTCCAGCCCGGCGGCCCGCGCGGCGGCGGCCACCTCCGCCGGGGTGCGCCGGCCGTCCGAGTACACGGTGTGCAGATGGCAGTCGCCCCGGTACCAGGCCCGCCCGCGGCCCTTCGCCCGCCCCGGGGGATACACCGGCCGAGGCGTCTCGCCCCGCGGGCCCGGCCGCAGCGTGACGGTGACCTCGTACTCAAGGCCCTGCGGCGCGACGGTGTACGGGGCGAGCACCACCTGCCAGGTGCCCGAGCGCACCGGGCCCGGCAGATAGCCCGGGGTGGCCCGCTCCGCGCTGATCGCGAACTCCGTGCGGAAACCGCCCGACCAGCCCCGGAAACCGCGGCCGCCGGGTGCGGTGCCGCGCTCGTCGAAGATGCCGATGTCGAGGGCGTTGCCGGGGGTCCCGGCGGGCACGGACGGCTTGTCGTAGCGGTACGAGACGGCGAGCTCGCGGATGCCCTCGGGGACCTCCACCGGGACGTAGACGTAGTCGGGCGCCCCGGGCTCCAGCCGGCCCCGGACGGTTCTCGTCTCCGCGCCGTCCCGCCCGGTGTCCCCGGATTCGGCGGCCGCACCGGCGCCCGCGCCGCCGGCCGCCGAGGCGGGGGGTGCTGCGCCCGTCGCGGTCAGAGCGGCCGCGGCGCCCGTCGCGGCGGAGGCCCGCAGCAGCCCGCGCCGCCCCAGGGCCTCGGCGTCGCCGTCGCTGTGCACGTTCCGGTCCTTCATCGGATGCTCCCGGGGAGTCGGCGGTGTCGGGTGGTGCGGTGCGGCCTGTGTGCCTGTGTGCCTGTGTGCCTGTGTGCCTTGTGCGGTGCGGTGAACGAGCGGGTGGCGCCTGGTGCGGCCGGCCGGTGGTGGACGGTCGAGCGGCGGAGCTGTTGAGCGGCTGCGGGCCGAAAGGCGGTGCGGCGTGTGGCCGTACGGTGAGCGGTGGTGCGGCGTGACGTCCTGTGGTGCGTGGTGCCGTGAACTGCCGGGCGGTGTGCGCTTCCGGCCGGGACCGGCCGACCGCCCCGGGGAAGGTTCCGGCACCCCCGGACGTCCGGCCCCCGCCACGGACCTGGGATCCCCGGTCCCGGGGGCCGCGAACCCCCGGGGCACGATCCCCGACCCTGGCGGTGAGCCGTGAACAACCGCCGAACGGAAGGCCGGTGGCCGGTTTCCCTCCGGTGAGGTCCCGATGAGGTTCCTATGACGTCCCGACGAGGCCCCGGTGGGCCCCGGGTGGGCTCCCGGTGGAGTCCCGATGGGTCCCGGCCGGGACCCCGGTGGCCTCGATGCCCGCGCCCCGGCGCCCCGTCTCCCGCTCCCACCGGGCCGATACCTGCGGAACCATCGCCACCGGTGCCCCGCGCCCGCCCGGGGCAGCCCCTGTCTGCCCGGGCGGAGCCGCCCCGCCCCTCCGCGGCCGCCCGCGGTCCGCATACGCTCGGGTGATGACCACGAGCGAGCAAGGCACCGAGACGCCCGGAGCGGAGGCCGCTCCCACCGCCAACGCCATGCGGCGAGCCCTCAGGCGGGCCCGCGACGGCGTGGCCCTGGACACCGCCGAGGCCGCCGTCCTGCTCCGGGCCCGCGGCGCCGACCTGGCAGGTCTGGCCGCCTCGGCCGCCCGGGTCCGGGACGCCGGGCTGGAAGCGGCCGGCCGCCCCGGCACCATCACGTACTCCCGCAAGGTCTTCATCCCCCTCACCCGCCTCTGCCGTGACACGTGCCACTACTGCACCTTCGTCACGGTCCCCGGCAAGCTGCGCCGCGCGGGCGAGGGCATGTTCCTCTCGCCGGACGAGGTGCTGGACATCGCCCGCCGGGGCGCCGAACTGGGCTGCAAGGAGGCGCTGTTCACGCTCGGCGACCGCCCCGAGGACCGCTGGCCCGAGGCCCGCGCGTGGCTGGAGGCGCACGGCTACGACGACACGCTCGCCTACGTCCGCGCCATGGCGATCCGCGTCCTGGAGGAGACCGGCCTCCTCCCGCACCTCAACCCCGGCGTCCTGTCCTGGACGGACCTCCAGCGGCTGAAGCCCGTCGCCCCCTCCATGGGCATGATGCTGGAGACGACGGCCACCCGCCTCTGGTCCGAGCCCGGCGGCCCGCACCACGGCTCGCCCGACAAGGAACCGGCCGTGCGGCTCCGGGTGCTGGAGGACGCGGGCCGCTCCAACGTGCCGTTCACCACCGGCGTCCTCATCGGCATCGGCGAGACGTACGAGGAGCGCGCCGAGTCGCTGTTCGCGCTGCGCCGCACCGCCCGCGCCTACCAGGGCATCCAGGAGGTCATCGTCCAGAACTTCCGCGCGAAGCCGGACACGGCGATGCGCGCCATGCCCGACGCGGAGCTGGAGGAGCTGGCCGCCGCCGTCGCCGTGGCCCGGCACATCCTCGGCCCCTCGGCTCGCATCCAGGCCCCGCCGAACCTCGCCGACGCCGAGTACGCCCTGCTGATCGGCGCGGGCATCGACGACTGGGGCGGCGTCTCCCCGCTCACCCCCGACCACGTCAACCCCGAGCGCCCCTGGCCGCAGATCGACGAGCTGGCCGCGCGCACCGCCGACGCCGGCTTCGTACTCCGCGAACGCCTCACGGTCTACCCGGAGTTCATCCGCCGCGGCGAACCCTGGCTCGACCCGCGCCTGCTGCCGCACGTCACCGCCCTCGCCGATCCGGAGACCGGCCTCGCCCGCGAGAACACCAGGCCCTCCGGCCTCCCCTGGCAGGAGCCGGACGAGCAGTTCACCGCCACCGGCCGCACCGATCTGCACCGCACCATCGACACCGAGGGCCGCACCACCGACCGCCGCGAGGACTTCGACGCGGTCTACGGCGACTGGGAGGCGCTGCGCGAGGCGGCCGCCCCCGGCATGGCCCCGTCCCGGATCGACGCCGACGTGCGCTCCGCGCTGGCCACCGCCGCCGACGACCCGACCCGGCTCACCGACGCCGAGGCGCTGGCCCTCCTCCACGCCGACGGCCCCGCCCTGGACGCCCTGTGCTCCGTCGCGGACGACCTGCGCCGCTCGGTCGTCGGCGACGAGGTGACGTACATCGTCACCCGCAACATCAACTTCACCAACGTTTGCTACACCGGCTGCCGCTTCTGCGCCTTCGCGCAGCGCCGCACCGACTCCGACGCCTACACCCTCTCCCTGGAGCAGGTCGCCGACCGGGCCGCGCAGGCGTGGGACGTGGGCGCCGTCGAGGTGTGCATGCAGGGCGGCATCCACCCGGACCTGCCCGGCACCGCCTACTTCGACATCGCCCGCGCCGTGAAGGAGCGCGTGCCCGGTATGCACGTCCACGCCTTCTCGCCGATGGAGGTCGTCAACGGCGCCTCCCGCACCGGAATGCCGGTGCGCGAGTGGCTGACGGCCGCGAAGGAGGCCGGGCTCGACTCCGTTCCCGGCACCGCGGCCGAGATCCTCGACGACGAGGTCCGCTGGGTGCTCACCAAGGGCAAACTGCCCGCCGCCACCTGGGTCGAGGTGATCGGGACCGCGCACGAACTGGGCATCCGCTCCTCCTCCACGATGATGTACGGGCACGTGGACCAGCCCCGCCACTGGCTCGGCCATCTGCGGCTGCTCGCCGGGATGCAGCGGCAGGCGCTGGAGAAGGGCGTCGAGGGCTTCACCGAGTTCGTGACCCTGCCGTTCATCCACACCAACGCCCCGGTCTATCTCGCGGGCATCGCCCGCCCCGGCCCGACCGTGCGCGACAACCGGGCCGTCACCGCCATGGCCCGGCTGCTGCTCCACCCGTACATCACCAACATCCAGACGAGCTGGGTGAAGCTCGGCGCGGAGGGCGCCGCCGAGATGCTCCGCTCCGGCGCCAACGATCTCGGCGGCACGCTGATGGAGGAGACCATCTCCCGCATGGCGGGCTCCTCCTACGGCTCGTACCGCTCGGTGCGCGATCTGACGGCCATCGCCGGGGCCGCCGGCCGCCCGGCCCGTCCCCGCACCACGACCTACGGCGAGGTGCCCGCGGAGCGGCAGGCCGCGGCGGCCGCCTCCGACGGGCATCTGCCGGAGCTGCTGCCGGTCCTCGGCGACTGAGCGGGGCGGACGGGCGGGCCGGGCGGACGGGCGGGCGGCGCGGGGACCGTCCGGCCCGTCCAGCCCGGTTCGGCCCCGTCCGACGGCTCCGGCGAGGGTCCCGGCGGCGGCTCCGGTGGGGCTGAAGTGGTCTCCGGGGCACCCGGCGGCAGCTGAGGCGAGCCGGCGCGCGACTGCCCCGCGGCCGTGCCGCGGAACGGCGTCCGGCCCGGCCGGAGGCGTGGACCAGTCCACTACAGTGCTGCGCGCCGAAGAGATAGATGGCGGGGGGACAGCGCGCTGGGGGGCGCGTACATCGTCGGGAGGGAACGCAGTGACCGCAGTGCGCACGGCCGTCTGGGGCCGCGCCGAACAGCAGGACTTCCGCAGCCGGGTGCGCGGCTGCCTGCTCGGGGGCGCCATCGGCGACGCGCTCGGCGCCGGGGTCGCCGGCGACTCGCTCCCGGACATCCGCACCGCGCACGGCCAGCAGGGGCTGACGGACCTCGTCCCGGTGTACGGGCGGCGCGGCGCGGTCACCGACGAGACCCAGATGACGCTGTTCACCGTCGACGGGCTGATACGCGCCCAGGTGCGCCGGGACACCGGGGCCTGGCACCCGCCAACCGATCTGCACCGGGCCTACCGCCGCTGGGCGGCCACCCAGCACGAGTGGGGTCCGGACGAGCGGCGGACGGAGGACGGCTGGCTGGCCCGCGAGGAGTGGCTCTACACGCGTCGCGACCCGGACCGCGCCAGCCTCCTCGGACTCGCCGACGACCGGATGGGCACCCTCGACCGGCCGAAGAACCCCGAGGAGAAGGGCTGCGGGGCGCTGGCCCGCTCGGCGCCGTTCGGCCTGCTGGTCGGCTGGGATCCGCAGCTCGTCTTCCAGCTCGCGGTCGAGTGCGCGGCGCAGACGCACGGCCACCCGACGGGTTATCTGGCCGCCGGGGCCTTCGCGGTCGTCGTGCACGGGCTGGGGCGCGGCGACAACCTCGACCAGGCCGTGCAGCAGTCCATGGTGCAAATCGCCTCCCGGCCGGGCCACGAGGAGACGACGGCCGCGCTCCGGCAGGCCCTCGGCGCCGTACGGCAGGGTTTGCCGTCGGCCGCGCGGGTCGAGTCGCTGGGCGAGGGCCGCACGGCGGAGGAGGCGCTGGCGATCGGCCTCTACTGTGCGCTGGTCGCCGAGGACGTGCGCAACGGGCTGCTGCTCGCCGTCAACCACGGCGGCGATTCCGACGCCACCGGCTCCGTCTGCGGCAACCTCCTCGGGGTGCTGCACGGCGAGACGGCCCTGCCGCCGGGCTGGCTGGCCGAGGTGGAGGGGCGGCAGACGATCCTGGAACTGGCGGACGACTTCGCGATGGAGATGACGCAGGGCCCGGCCCTGCACGGACCGGCCAACTCCTCCCCGGGCTGGCTGGCCCGCTACCCGCGGGCGTAGCACCGGGCGCGGGAGGGGGCGGGACGCGGAACGCGGGTGCGCGGGAAGGGTGGCCGAGCCCCTCGGCCGGGACGGCGGACGCAGTCGAGAGGGCTCAGCGCGGCGCGGTCACCGCGGTGGGTGGTCAGCCCAGGCCGGTGGTCCGGTGGCCGAGGTCGGCGAGGAAGGTCTGCCAGGAACTTCCGGAGAAGCTCAGGGACGGGCGGGTGAGGTCCTTGGAGTCCCGGACCGCGACGGCTTTGGGGACACGGGCGGCGACCTCGACGCAGTTGCCGTTGCCGGAGTAGGACGACTTCGTCCAGGCGCCGCTGAGGCCCTGTGCGCGGGGGGTTGCGGAGGTGACGGGTGGTACAGCCATGATTGCTCCGATGGCTTCGCGGGTTGATGTGACGCCCGCGGCGCCCGGGCCGCAGTCGGCATCCGGGAGTCGGGGCGTGAGCGACGCTACGGGCTCACCCCACCCCCACCGGAAGTCCCATCACCCGATCGAATGGCATATGCGGTTATCTCTGCCGCCCTCCGGACAGGGGCGTGTACCCTACCCCGGCGCCGCCACCCCTTGGACGTCCGGTGGTTGACGGGACGTCACCGTGCCGACACCCGGGCCCGATACAGCTGGAGACGCCGCTCCCGCGGCCCTTTCCCGGCCGGCCTCCCCGCCACGTCGGACGGGCCGCGCTGCGCCGCGCCGCTCAACTGGCGTACTCCTTGGCCAGCTCGATCATGAACTGCCGGGTGCGCTCCGGGTGGTGGGCCTGCGCCCGCAGATGCTCGTACATCACGCTGTAGTGCTGCACCTCCGCGTGCTTCTCCAGGTAGAGGTCGCTGGTGACGCCCTCCAGGTAGACCACGCTGGAATCCGCCGCGTCCGAGAACTCCAGCAGCGAGAAGGTGCCCACCATGCCCGGGTGCGCGCCCACCGAGTACGGGAGCACCTGCACCGTCACATGCGGGCGGTGGCTCAGCTCGATCAACTGCTCCAGCTGTTCCCGCATGATCCGCGGGCTGCCGACGACCCTGTGCAGCGCCGACTCGTCCACCACCGCCCAGAAGCGCAGCGGCGAGACGGGGTCGTGGATGCGCTCCTGGCGCTTCATCCGGACCTCGACCCGCTTCGCCTTGTCGGCCGGGGCGGCCTCCGGCTCGATGCGCTCGATCACGGCCTCGGCGTACTCGCGGGTCTGGAGCAGCCCGGGGACGAGCAGCGACTCGTAGTTGCGGACGGACGCGGCGTCCGTCTCCAGGCCGATGTAGACGCTGTAGGGGATGTCGCCGAAGGCGTGCCACCAGCCCTGCTGCCGCGATTCCTTGGCCATCTGCATCAGGGAGTCGACGACGCGCTGGTCCTCGACCTCGTAGACCCCGCAGAGGTCCCGCACATCGCGCTGGCTGATGCTGCGGCGGCCGTTCTCCAGCCTGCTGATCTTGGACTGGGAGACCAGCAGCCGCTCCGCGACGGCCTCCGCCGTCATGCCCTTGAGCTCGCGGAGCCGGCGCAGCTCCTGGCCCAACCGGCGACGCCTGACCGTGGGATTGACATGGGACGCCACGAGGCCGCACCTCCGACTCGAAACCGCTGTTTTTCCAGCAGCCTGCCACTGCCGACCGCGGCGGCGCTGGGAAACGGCGACAGAGGGTCGCCCTCCGGACACCTCGGGCGATGGCCGCACCGCCGCGAGTGCGGACATACCCGGATACGCCGCGCGCGGACGGCGGACCGGGCGCCTCTCCTGGCTTCCGGCCCACCGCCCGCGCGTTCCGGCGGCTCCCGGACCGGCTCGTGGAGACGGCGGTCCGGTCGGTGGGTGGGTGGGTGGGTGGTGCTGTCCGATTCGATGATGGTTGGGGTGTCGGGTACGGACCGGGGTGCGGATGCCGCCCCGGCGCACCGGTGCCGGGGGTGCTCCGAGCCCGCTGTGGCCGGAACGGGCCCGGACTAACGGGCCGCGGCGCGCGCCATGCTCCCGCGCCGGGCCTGTGGCGGTACGCCCGCCGGGTCGCCCGGTCCTCCCCGGGCCGACGCCGGTCGCCGCGGCTGCACGGCCACACCGTTCTGCACGTCCATCACGGCGTGTGCCACGAGCCCGCCCATCGGGTCGTGCCGGATCAGATCCCGCAGCCTGGATCGGCAGGACCTGCCCTCGTTGCCCGGGTAGAGGTGCTTGCCGAGCCCCACCGCGTGGGCGAGCGCGGCCAGCGCCGCGGTCCGCGGGTCCGGCGGTACACCGGTGCGGATCGCGTTGTCGAGCCGGTTCCTGATGTCCCGGCTGATGGCCGTCTCCGTCGCCTGGTAGCGAGTCGTCGGCAGTACCCCGCACATCTGTCCGGCCACGGCATGCACCATGCCGCACCGCTCCAGATGCGTGAGATACGTCTGGCGCAGCCCCAGCCGGGGCCCGCCGATCCAGTGGACGGCGCGCACCGGGCTGCCGCGACGGCGCAGCAGTTCGAGCGCGGAGTCCAGTGTCGGATCTCCTGTCGGCCGTGGCAGCACCACGGCGATACGATCCCCGTCAGGGGCTATCCGTCCTGCCAGAGCCAGCTCCACTAGCTGTGCCCCGGCAAGACCGAGGTCGAGCGACTGCGGCTGCGCCGTGGTTCCCGTGGCCGGGTCCAAGGCCAGCAGCAGAAGCTCCTCCGGAATTGTTCTGCGGCTCCTGCCCATCCATGCCTCCCCGCGTGGATGTCTGACAGGGTGACCCCTCTCACAATGGTCTGTCGAGAGTGCCTGGGGACTTTGTGAGGGAACCGTTAGGTATGTCGTCCTCGTCTAGCCACCGGGCGGGTGCCTCTGGGGGGCGGAAACCGGATCGCGGCGGTCCGATGACCGGAGCGGAGGGCTCCGGGCTGGACACTGGTGGTGCGGATCAGCAGTGGCGCGCGGTGCCGTCGGATCATACGGGGTCCCCGCGGCACGTTGGACAGCAGTACGTATGGAGGAGGCACGGTGGCGGGCGAGTCCCCCGGTAGGTCGGAGCAGCGGAAGTCATCGGGGGCGACGGCGGAAGCGGAAGCCGGGCGAGACCCGCGCCTCGCCGTATTCGGAACCCGGCCGGGCGGCGCGGAGGCGGGCGCGGACGGCCGGGACGGCGCGGACGGCGCGGACGGCGCGGACAGTCCCGAGGGCGCCGGCGGCAAAGACGGCGGAGACGGCGCGGAAGTCCCGGCGACGGGGGGTGCCGCGGCGAAGGCGGTCCCCTCGCAGGGCGGCGCCGCCCCGGAGGACACGGCCGCGGAGGACGAAGCCCCGGGGGATGAGGCTGCGGACGGCGAGACGCCGGACGGCGAGGCTGCGGACGGCGACGCGGACGAAGCCGCCTCCCCGAAGGCCGGCACGGAGAGTGACGGCGCCGGGACCGGCACGGCCGGGAACGCGCGGGAGACGGCGGAGCAGGGGGACGAACGGCTGCGGGAGGCGGTCGCGGCCTGGGTCGCCACGAGCGACGGCGAGCGGCCCGCGGAGGACACCGCACAGGACACCGCAGGGGACACCGCCCCGGAGGGGAAGGCGGGCGCACCCGCCGGACCGGCCGCCGACACGGTCGAGGAGGACGCGGCAGGGCGCGCGGACCTGGTGACGGCAGCCTTCGGCGGCCTCCGCGCCGCCCGCGCCGAGTCCTCGGACCGCGGCGGACCCTCCGGCGCCGGGGCTTCGGCCGAAGGCGGCGGGGACCGGGGGACGATGGTCTTCGGCAGGCCGCTCCCGGACGACGAGGAGCGCGAAGCCACCGGCCCGTCCGGCCCCTCCACCGGGGAGACCGCGGACGACGCGGGCACGGTGGACGCCGAGGAGAGGCCGGACCCGGACGGAACCACCGAGGACCGGGACGGGTCCGAACCGCTTGCGAAGGCGAAGGCGAAGGCGAAGGCGGCGGCGACGCCAGCCGCGCCGGAGGGCGGAGACGAGGAGGCACCCGCCGGCTCGGCGCAGGACGGGAAGCCCTCGGAGGACGCGGACAAGGCCCGCCCCGGGGAGAGCGGCACGGCCGCGTCGCTGGGCACGGAGAGCCCGGGCACGGAGAGCCCGAAGAAGCCTGAGAGCGCCGGGAGCGCACCGAGCACGGAGAAGACCGAGACGGCCGAGAAGACCGAGAGCAGCGAGGGCACTCCGGACCACGGCAGCGCCGACGCGGGCGGAGGTGCGGCAGGAGCCGCGACGGGCGGTGGCGGCTCCGGGGGCAAGCCCGTGGACCAGCCGACAGCGGTCTTCCGCGTGCGGAAGCCGGGCGAGCCGGACGGTTCCGGACCGGCCGGCGGAACCGCGGAGCCCGGCGCCGACGGGCCCGGGGACGGTGACACCGAGCCCACCGCCGGTGATGGGGACCGGAAGGGTACGGCTGGAGCAGTCGCGAAGCCGGTCGCGGACAAGGCGGTCGGCGGACGGCCGGAATCCGGGAAGTCCGGCGACGGCAAGTCCGGCGACGACAAGTCCGGAAGCGCAAAGCCGGAGGCGGCGACTCCGGAGACCGCCAAGTCAGAACCCGGAAAGCCCGAATCCGGCAAACCCGACGACGGCAAGCCCGAGCCCGGCAAGCCCGAGCCCGCCAAGTCGGGGGCCGCCGAGCCGGCCGTCGGGCGGACCAGCACGTTCGTGCCGTTGCAGTCCGCCGACAGCGCGCCCCGTACGCCCGCGCCGTCCAAGACCCCGTCCTCCGGGCCGTCCTGGGCGGCGCGCCCGGACGCGGCTCCGGCGGACTCCGCGAGCGGCAGCGGCGCGTCCGGCGCACGGGCCGAGGCCGGGGCCGGGGCCGGGGCCGCGGCCACCGCCGCCCCCGAAGCCGCCCCCGCCGGGGAGTCCGAGGTCGAGCGGACCAAGCAGCAGCCGCTGCCCCCGCTCGACCTGCTGGCCAAGCTCACCAACACCCCGCCGCCGCCGGAGACTCCGCTGCGCACGCTGGTGCGCCGGGTCAAGATCTGGACACCGCTGGTCCTGCTCCTCCTGATCGTGTTCGCGATCGCACAGTCCATCCGTCCGCTGCCGGAGCCCGAGCTGCGGCTGACGGCGGCCTCGGAGTACGCCTTCAAGGGCCAGAAGCCGTCCCTGCCCTGGCCGGACGAGGGCCAGGCGTATGTGGAGATCGACGGCCTCGGCAGCCTCGGCTCCTCGGGCGAGGAGAAGCCCGTCCCGATCGCCAGCGTCGCCAAGGTGATGACCGCGTATGTCTTCCTGCGCGAGCACCCGGTGAAGAAGGGCGACGAGGGCGTGAAGATGAAGGTCGACGCCCAGGCCGTGGAGGACTACGAGACGGGCAAGGCTGACAGCGAGTCCGTGGTGCGGCTGACGGAGGGCCAGACGCTCTCGGAGTACGAGGCGCTGGAAGCGCTGATGCTCCCCTCCGCCAACAACGTGGCCCGGCTGATGGCCCGTTGGTACGAGAAGGAGAACGGCGAGGACTTCGTCGCCGCGATGAACGACGCCGCCAAGGACCTCGGCATGAAGAACACCACCTTCACCGACCCCAGCGGTCTGGAGAAGACGACGGTGAGCACGGCCAAGGACCTGGTGAAGCTGGGCAAGGCCGCGATGGCGATCCCGGTCTTCAAGGAGATCTCCGCGAAGCCGTTCTACATCGACAGCAATGACGACAAGCAGCTCAACTACAACCGCCTGATCCCCTACACCGGCATCGGCATCAAGACCGGCACCAGCACCGCCGCGGGCGGCAATCTGCTCTTCGCCGCGGAGCAGGAGATCGCCGGGACGAAGCAGCTGATCGTCGGCGCGGCGCTGGGCCAGTACAAGGTGCCGGCCATCGACTCGGTGACGGAGGTCAGCAAGCAGCTGATCGAGTCCGCGCAGGCGGTGCTCACGGACGCCAAGGTGGTGGAGAAGGGCCAGGTCGTCGGCCATGTCGACGACGGTCTGGGCGGCACGGTGCCGGTGGTCGCCACCGAGGACGTCACGGCGGTCGGCTGGCCGGGGCTCACGGTGGAACTCGCCCTCAGCGACGGCGGGAAGACCGTTCCGCACGAGGCGGAGGCGGGCACCGAGGTCGGCCTCCTGACGGTCGGCAGCGGGCCGGGCCAGGTGAAGGTCCCGGTGGCGCTGGGGAAGGCCAAGGAGGAACCGGGCTTCGGCAGCAAGCTGACCAGGATTCTCTGAGCGACACGGAGGCCCGGAACGCCGGGACGACAGAACGCCCGACCGCCCGACCGCCCGCCCGCCCGGACCGGCCTCTCGGTCCGGGCGGTCGCCTTCGCGGACGAGGAGGCGACCGCGGTCGGGGGCTGCGCCCTGCCCTCCCTTACCCCATCCGCGGCCCCGCCGGTCAGGATCCGGCCAACTGACACCCAAGTCAGTCCGATTGGCTGTGTGTCACAGGACACAGACGTATCGTGTTCACCGGGCACAGGTCGACCGAGCGGGGGCTGGCGGCAGTGAGAATCCGGATCGGTGTGGACGGGGTCGCGGACACCGGCAGAGAACTGCACGGCATCGCCGGCTGGCTCGGGGACGACACGGCCTTCACCGACCACTGGCGGTTCACGGAGGAGCCGGCACCGGGCCGGGCCGGCCTGGTGGAAGCCATCGTGGTCACCGTCGTCTCGAACATCGCGGCCGCCACGCTGCACGAACAACTGAACGCCCTCTTCGGCGGGTTGGCGGGCTGGCTGCGGAGCCGCCGACGGCTCGGATCCGGCGGCGACGACATTGTCGTCCGGGTCGAACTGGAGGGCCGGGACCCGCTGCGTTTCACGGCGGCCGAGCTGGACGAACTGGGCGTCCCCGAAATCGTCGACCGCGTCCGGGCGGAGCTGGAGGCCGGCACGGCCGGTGAGGCCTAGGCCATGACCCGGTTCCGGCCCGACCCGCCTCCACCCTCCTCCCCGGGCACATCCGGACAGCCGCACGCCCACGATCGTGACCACACACCCGGACACGGCGATGACCGGAAACCCAGTCCCGGCCCCGGCCAGAGCTCCGGCCACAGCCATGGCCACCGACACAGCCACGGCCACAGCCCCGGACGCCCCTACCCCGACCCGGCCCGCTCCCGGGCCCTTCTCGTCGGGGCGCCGTCCGCGCCGGGCTTCGAGACGCTGCGCTATGTGAAGCGCGATCTGGAGGACCTCAAGGCCGCGCTCTCCGAGGAGCCGCACGGCATCCTCCGTCCGGACCGCGTCGAGGTGCTGCACTCCCCGCGCCGCGCCGAGTGGCTGGCCGCGCTCGAACGGGCGGGCCGGGACGCCACGGACCTGCTGTTCTTCTACTTCGTGGGCCACGGCTACCGCGCCCCGCACGGCAGGCAGGTGCTCCATCTGCTGACGGAGAACTCGGACGTCCGCGGGGATCTGCCGGCCACGGCGGTTCTCTGGCCGGACGTGCTCGAACGGCTCGCGCCCGGCAGCTTCCGGCACGCCGTCCTCGTCCTCGACTGCTGCTACTCGGGCACGGCGGCGACCAGCGGCACGCTGCTGACGGGCGAGGGGTACTACGTGCTGGCCTCCTCGCAGCCGACCAGGACCCAGCCCGTCGACGGAGTGGCCGGCACACCGCCGCGCAGCCGCTTCACCCACGCCGTCATCACCGCCATGGCGGAGGGCGGCGAACCGGGATCCCCGGGACTGAGCATGCAGGACCTCTACCAGTGGCTCCGCCGGGAGACCCGCCGCTGGCCCAAAGGGCTGGAGGACGGCTGGGGTCCCAGGAGCGGCAGCAGCGGCGACGGACCCGGGGTGCTGATCTCGCGCGCCGTCCGCCCGGGACCGCCCGCCCCACCGCCCGCCGGTCGTACCCCCGCCGCTTCCGGACCCGCAACCCTCCCTGCCGGCCCGGCTGTTACGCCGGCTGAGGGAGGCGGGTGGAGCCAGGGGCGTCGCGGTCGTGAGCGTCCGCGCCGTCTCCCGGCGGTGGAAACCGGCGGCCCTGGTGCTGGGCGCCCTGCTGCTGCCGGCCGCGCTGTACGCGTACGCGGGCACGGACGAGCCGGACGGTCCCGGCTGCGCCCCGCCGACGGAACTGCGCGTCATGACCGGCGCCGAGACCCGGACGGCCGTGACCCGGGCCGCCAACGCCTACATGCGCAGTGACGCCAACCGCAAGCCGCTCGGCCCGGACGACGGGGAGCCGGCGCACTGCCGCCGGGTGAACCTCACCGTCTACGAGGCGGGGCCGGGCGAGACGGCGGAGGCGTTCGCGGCCTCCGTCCTCTGGGAGGGCTACGACAGCGCCAAGGGCGCCGACCACCGGGGTTCCGGCACCGGCACGGGCGGCATCCCCGCCGGAGCGTGCCGGCCCTCCGTACGGAACTCGTCTCCGGCCGGGGCGGACGGCGCGGACGGGGACGAGCAGGCCGAGGGCGGCCCGAAGAAGGACGGCCGGAAGAAGGACGGCCGGGCCGCGGAGGACCCGGAGGGCCGGAAGGCCGGCACCGGCGAGGACATGGACGCCGCCTGCCCCGACCCGCTGCGCGACGTGGGCCCGCAGCCGGACGTCATCCTCGCCGGCTCCAGCACGGAACTCGGCCGGATCGAGGGCAGCCTGCGCCGGGCCCCGGGCCCCGCGGCCGTCAAGTCCTACCGGACGGTGGGCCATTCGCCGCTGGTCCTCGCCGTCCCCGCCGCCCTGGAGCCGCGGCTGCGGGAGGCCGGGGCCCACCGCACCGGCAGCAGCTGGGACGAACTCCTCGCAGCCCTGGAGGAGGTGGAACCCGGCCTGCCGCTCCTCCGTCCCGACCCCGACTCCTCCGGCACCGGGCTCCAGCACACCGTCGGCCTGTACGAGGCGCCCGACGGCCGGTTCGCGGGCGGCGCGAACCGGGACGCCGAGCAGATGGAGAAGCGGCTCGGCGGCCGCTCCGTCCCGGCGGCCGACGCGGACACCCTGCTCTGCGACCTCACCCGGGAGGCGGCGGACCGCGACGGCCCGGGTCTCGGCCACGCGGCGGCGCTCGTCGCGGAGAAGCACGTCGCGGACTTCAACCTCGGGGACCGTCCCGGCGCCGACTCGTCCTGCGGCAACAGCCGGCCCGCGGACGACGAGGCGCGGTTGCTGGCGTACTACCCGGAGGGGGTGCCCTGGATGGACTTCCAGGTGGCCGAGGTCGCGTGGCAGGGTGCGGGCGACGCGGAGCGGCGGTCGGCGGCGGTCGGGGCGTTCCAGCGCTGGCTCGCGGGGGAGGGCAGCGGGCGGCTGCTGGGCGGCCTGGTCCGCGGTTCCGACTCCGGCGGCCTCCCGTTGCCGCCGTCCGGCGAGGCGTGGAAGGACCCCGGGGAGAGCGGCGTGCTGCCGGACGTCCCCTTCGTGCGCGAGGTCCCCGGCCATCTCGTCGCCGACGCCGTGGTCGCGGACTACACCCGCACCCGCGACCCCGGCCAGGTGCTCTTCCTGGTGGACGTCTCCGGTTCCATGGCCGGGGGCGGCAAGCGGGAACTGGCGGCCGACGCGCTGCGGCGCGCGCTGCGCAGGCTCGGCCCCCAGGACAGCTATGGCATCCGGTCGTACCCGAAGTCGGCGGCGGAACCGGCCCAGGCGGAGGAGGTCGTCGGGCGGAACACCCCGGGCGACGACCAGGCGCGGGCCCAGAACTGGGCCAGGGACCTGCCCGGGCAGCGGGTGGTCCCGGAGGGGGCGGCGGTCTACGAGGTCCTGACGCGCGCCCTGCGCGACACCCGGGGCGACGACCGGCCGCTGATCGTCCTCATCACGGACGGGGACGACCGGCCCCGGCACGACTCCGACGCGGTGGCCTTCAAGGCCATGGAGGAGGAACGGACCAGGGAGGGCAGCGCCGACGTGCTGGTGCTCTCCACCCGGCTGGAGGGCTGCACCGCCGAGATCCAGGGGTTCAAGAACCCCCAGGACCGCGCCGAGTGCTTCGCCGGGGAGGACGCCGCGAAGAAGCTGGCCGAGCAGGTGGCCGGCGCGGTGCGGGGCAGGGCGGCGCGGTGAGGAAGCGGGGGCCGGTGCGGAACGGCCGGGCACGGTGCGGGGGAGTGACGGACGGCAGGGGCGTGCGGCGCGGCGCGGGGCCGGCGGCTCCGGCGCCACGCGCACCGTCCGTGGCCTTGACGGCAGCCCTGGCCACTCTGGCAGCGCTGGCCGCCCTGACCGGTTGCGGCAGCGGCGGGGACGACCGGCCCGGCCCGGAGCCGTCCGGAGCGAAGCGGGTACTCCGGCTGGCCACGGCCTCGGACGTCTCCCAGGAGCCGGTGCGGCAGAACCTCATCAGGGCGTGGGACGCCGCCCGGCCGGACGTGGAGGTGGAGTTCGTCCATCTGCCCACCGCCACCGACGACGCCCGCAGCCAGCTCGTCGCCACCCTGCAGGGCGACAAGGCCGCCTACGACCTCGTCAACATGGACGTGACCTGGACCGCCGAGTTCGCGGCCGGCGAGCTGATCCGGCCCCTCGACGGGGACCCGCTGCAGGGCATGTGGGAGCAGGTCGCCAGCACCGCCCGGTACGGCGAGGACATCTGGGCCGTCCCGTTCAACACCGACGCCGCGCTGCTCTACTACCGCACGGACGTCTGGCGGGACCGGGACTGGAAGCCCCCGCGGACGTGGCGCGATCTCGAACGGGCCGCGGCCGCGGCCACGGACGGGGCCCAGGTCACCGAGGTCTTCGAGCACGGCTACGCCACCCAGCTCGGCGAGTACGAGGGGCTGACGGTCAACACCCTGGAGTCGGTCTGGGCGAGCGGCGGTGAACTCGTCGTGAAGAAGGACGGGTCGGCGACGGCGTACGAGGTCCGCGCCGCCACCCCGCGGACCGAGGCCGGGCTGCGGAACCTCGCCGACCGCTACCGGCGGATCATGCCCCCGGAGGTCCGGCGCGCCACGGAGCTCGACACCCTGCGCATGTTCGAGCGGGGCGAGGTGGCCTTCATGCGCAACTGGCCCTACGTCTACAACGTGCTGGACGCGAAGATGGCGGGCAAGTTCGGCGTCGTCCCGCTGCCCGGGCCGAAGGGGCGCGGCGCCTCCGTGCTCGGCGGCCAGAACCTCGCGATCACGGCGGGCAGCGAGAACGCCGGCCCGGCCCGGGAACTGCTCGACCACCTGGCCGCGCCCGAGCAGCAACGCTGCCTGCTGGACGGGGGATTCGCGCCGGTCCTGAAGGCGTCCTACGAGCCGGAGGGCCCGAAGTGCTCCCTCACGGGCAGCGCGGCACCGGGCGGCGGTGCGGACGGCGAAGGCGGTGAGACGGACCGGACGGCGGAGGCGGGGAAGTCGGGAGAAGCGGGGAAGCCCGGAGAGCCGGGAGAGCCGGGGGAGGAGGCCGCGGAGCCGGACTCGGGGCCCGGCCCCGGCCCCGACGGCCTCCCGCCGTACACCCGCGCCCTCAAGGAGGCCCTGGGAACCGCCCGCCCGCGCCCCGTCACCCCGTACTACGCGGCGTTCACGGAGCTGATCCAGACGGAGGTCCACCCGTCCCTGCGGCAGAACCCGGACGAGGGCACGGTCGCCTCGGAACGGCTCGACAAGGAACTCCGGCAGGTCATGAAGGGCGGCTGACACCGGGGGCCGCGACGGCGACCGCGGCCCCCGGTGCCGGGATCGGGATCGTGGCACCGGGCGGTACCCGGCCGGGACGTGGCCGGGCGGCCGGCGCCCGGGCCGGGTCACCAGGTCAGCGCGGTTGCCGCATCCGTCTGCCAGTACGTGACGGCGGCCCCGTCGTTGACGGTGACGCCCTCGCCCGGGAGCGGCAGCTTCACCATGGAACCCGTCGAACCACCGTTCCGGGCGGCGAACAGGACGTCCAGCCGCCGGGACCGGAGGTCCTCCCCGCCGTCCGGCACCCAGGTGAGGATGCCCGCGTAGGCGGACTCGCCCGGTGCGAGGGTGACGACGGCCTGCGGCTTGCTGTCCTCCACGATCGCGAGGGCCGACTGCGCGCTCTCGTCGAACCGCAGGAGCGGGGCGCTGTACGCGAAGCAGGGTGCGGTACCGGTGTTGGTGGCGGTCAGCAGCAGGTGGTTGATGGGGCGCGACACCTCGCTGACGGTGACCTCGGTGTTGGCGGCGGAGCAGGTCACCGGCTTCCGGCCCGCCTTGCCGGACCGGGACCCGGAGGCGGCGGCCCCCTTCGCGCTGTCCTTGTCGGCGGCGGATCCGGCGGGTACCGCGTTGATGCCGTCCCCGTTGCCGTCCCCGACCCCGTTTCCGTCCTCGTTGCCGTTCCCGGAGCCGGACTTGCCCTTCCCCGCCGGCTCCTGCGGCGTACCGCCGCCCTGCTCCCCGGCCGCACTCGACGAGGCCGGGCCCTCGCTCTGCACGCCCCCGCCGTCGGCACAGGCGGTCAGCGAGAGCGCAGCGAGAGCCGCGGAGGCCGCCGTGGAGACGAGGCGTGTGCGGGAGCGGTGGATGACTGCGGACATGGTGATTCCCCTAACAGGACACGCGGTGCGGAGCACGGGCTCGACCGGCGGGCGGGAGCCCCGTGCTTGGATGTCCTCAGCTTGTGCCGCGATCCGTTCCAGCCGGTAGTCATGACGGGGGTTCTGGAGGGCTGGAACGTTCGGAGCGGTGCTGACCAGGGGAAATGACCCTCCCCTCGAATGCGTGAATGGGATGGAGACCAAGTGGGGACGGCGGAGGAGAAGGCCGGGTTCGCCGAGCTGTTACGGGGGCTGAAGGACCGCTCGGGGCTCAGCTACGGCACGCTGGCGAAGCGTCTGCACATGAGCGCGTCGACACTGCACCGCTACTGCAACGGCGACGCCGTGCCGGCGGATTACGCACCGGTGGAACGCCTCGCACGGCTGTGCAAGGCCACGCCGGACGAGCTGGTCGAGGTGCACCGCCGGTGGGTGGTGGCGGGCGCCGCCCGCGACCGCGAACGCAGGGCGGCGGCAGCGGCGGCGGGTACGGCCCAGTCCGACGGCACGGCCGCACCGGGCCGCGAGACGCCGAACGCCCCCGCCGACGGTCTGCCCCGCCCCGGGGCCCGGGCGGGAGCCGCCGGAGCCACGGGGTCTGCGGCGCCTGCGGGATCCGCCCGGGACGCCGGAACCGCTCAGGACGCGGGGTCTGGTGGGGCCACCTCACCTACCGCACCCGGTGACGACGCCGCGCCCACCGACGAATGCGGCACCGCGGACCCGGACTCGGCCGGCCCTCTCCGTCCCCGTCCCCATCCCGCTTCCCGTGCCCGCAGCCGCACCCGGCGCTTCGGGCGCAAGGCCGTGCTCGGTGCTTCCGCCGCCGCCCTGGCTCTCGCCGCGACGGCCGCGCTGGTGAGCCTGGTGCCTGACGGACAGTGGGGCGAGCGGCGGTCGGGCTCGGCATCCGCCGCCGACAGCGCCGCCGGCGGGACCGCGGCGGAGGACAAGAACGGCACGTCGCCCTCCCCTTCGCCTTCTGTCTCCTCCTCCGACGGTGGCGCGAGCCCGTCGGCCCCCGCTCGCGGAAGGCCGAAGCCCGATGAATCCGGGGACCCCTCTCCGGGCGGAAACCCCGGCCGGAACGCGGCGCGTGGGCAGACGGGCGCCGCCCCGCTCGCGGTGACCGCCCGTGCGCATGCCTGGGAACACCCCTGTTCCGCGAGGTACTTGATCAATCGCCCGCCGGAGAAGGTCTCGCCGCCGCCCGCGGTGCAGGAAGCCCCGGGCTGGGTGAACGCGCTGGGGGCTGTCGCGGCGGACGAACACCGGGTCGAACTCACCGTGCAGGGCACCGGCGAGAAGACGGTGGTGCTTCAGGCCCTGCGCGTCCGCGTGGTGGAGCGCGCGGGCGTGCCGGCCTGGAACGCGTACCGGATGGGTATCGGCTGTGGGGGCGACGTCCCCACGAGGACGTTCGCCGTCGACCTGGCGGCGGGCAACCCGGCGCCCGTGCCGAAGGCCGGCCAGCGCGACTTCCCGTACAAGGTGAGCGAGAGCGACCCGGAGGTTCTGTACGTCACCGCCGAGGCCGACTCCCAGTACGTGAGCTGGTACGCGGAGCTGGAGTGGTCGAGCGGCGGCCGCCACGGGATTCTGCGCATCGACGACAACGGCAAGCCGTTCCGCACCACGTCCGCGAAGGGCCGCCCGGACTACGGCTACCCGCTGGGCGGCGACGGCTGGATCACCCCGCTGGATGACTGACCGCTGCCGGGGCGGCCGGCCCCGGGCGGCGGCCGGCATCCGGATGTTGCGCTCGCTCCGCCCGTCAGCTGTCGAAGCGGTGGCGGGCGGCTTCGATGTGGCCGAGGTACCGGTGGGTCCAGTCGCACATGCCGTCGACCGTCTTCCTCAGGGCCGTGCCGGCCTCGGTGAGGGTGTACTCGACGCGCGGTGGCACGGTGGGGTGCACCGTCCGGGAGACCAGGCCGTTGCGCTCGAGCATGCGCAGGTTCTGGGTGAGCATCTTGTGGCTGATGCCCTCGATCTCGTTCCGCAACTCGCTGAAACGCAGCGTGCGGTCCCCGAGTATTTCGGTGATCAGCAACGCCCATTTGTTGGCGACGTCCGAGAAGATCTCCCGCGCCAGGGAGTCCGCGCGCAGCAGATCCGCTTCATCGGGTGAGCCCGTGAACTGCTTGGTCACCATGAGGTTCCCCAGTCACTGAAAAGTGCGTTCTTCCATGTCAGCCGCCACTCTCCTACGGTTCCCGAGTAACCACAAGAGAGCGCCTGCTCCGTGGTGACGAGGAATGAACCCACGGGTTCCTACGACAAGGAGACGGACAGATGGCCATCACCCTGGTGAACCCCAGCGGCCTGCCGGAGATCGACGTGTACCGGCAGGTGTCGGTCGCGACCGGGTCGAAGCTGGTCTTCATCGCCGGGCAGGTCGCCTGGGACGCCGAGGGCGCCACGGTCGGCGAGGGCGACCTCGCCGCGCAGGTCGAGCAGTGCTACCTCAACGTCGGCACGGCCCTGGCCGGGGTTGGCGCCGGCTTCGACGACGTGGCGAAGCTGACCGTCTACGTCGTCGACTGGACCCCCGACAAGATGCCCCTGCTCCTGGAGGGAATCTCCCGGGCGGCCGGGAAGCTGAAGGTCACCCCGGCCCCGCCGGCCACCCTGCTGGGCGTCGCGGCACTGGACGTCCCCGAACACCTGGTGGAGATCGAAGCCACCGCGGTCATCGACTGAGCAGGGGGCGCCGCCCCGACGCTGCGGCGAAGCCGGGAGGGCCCGGAGGGGGCCGGTCCGGGGCCGGGGCAGGGTCCGGCTGCCCCACCCCGGCCCCGGCTCCCGGGCCCGGCCCCGCGGCTCAGCCCCGGACAGCCGGCCCCGACCCCCGGCTCACCCCTCGGCCGACGCCCCCACCTCACCCCCGCCCCCGTCGCGAGCCCGGCCTCCAGCCCTTCCGGCAGCGCCGCCGCGTGGACGATGCCCAGCCGCTGCGTCGCCCGGGTCAGCGCCACATACAGATCGCTCCCCCCGAACTCCGCCGGTTCCACGACGATCACCGCGTCGAACTCCAGCCCTTTCGCCTGCCGCGGGCCGAGCACCACCACCGGGCGGGTCAGATCCGGCCGGGGCCCGGCGGAGGACTCCGGCAGCGCGGCGGCCAGCGTCTCCACCAGCTCCCCGGGCGCGATCACGGCGAGCCGTCCCTGCCCGGCCGCGTCACCGAGCTGTGCGGCCTCCCGGTCCACCGCCGCGGCGACGGCGTCCGCCAGCTCCTTCTCCTCCGCCACCCGGTGCGCCCACGGCGCGCTGCCCGTCGTACGGATCGAACGCGGCGGCCGGAACGACGGGTCGACGGCCCGCAGCACCCCGGCCGCGACGTCCATGACCTGGCTGGGCGTGCGGTAGTTGACCCCCAGCCGGACGTGCTCCCACCGCTCGCCCACATACGGCTGAAGGATCCGTTCCCACGAGCCGCAGCTCCCGGGCTCGGCGGTCTGCGCCGGGTCGCCGACCAGGGTCATGGAACGGGTCGGGCAGCGCCGCATCAGCAGCCGCCACGCCATCGGGGACAGCTCCTGCGCCTCGTCCACGATGATGTGCCCGAACGCCCAGGTGCGGTCCGCCGCCGCGCGTTCGGCGGCGCTGCGGTGGTCCGCCTCCTCGGCACGGTCGGCCAGCCGTTCGGCGTCGATCAGGTTGTGCGCGGCCAGCACCTCCGAGTCCTCGTCGTCGCGGTCCTCGAACTCCTGGGTCCGGGAGCCGTACGACAGGTCCAGCACGCCCTGCGCGTAGGCGACGCGCTCCTGCCGCTCGGCCTCGGCGCGGGCGCGGGCCGCCGAGTCGTCCTCGCCGAGCAGTTCGGCGGCCTCGTCCAGCAGCGGGATGTCGGCCGTGGTCCACTCACCGCCGGTGCGCCGGATGGCCTCGGCGTCGGCCTCCGGCAGATGGACGGGGTCGGCGAGGAACCCGGCGACCAGCTCCTGCGGCGTCAGCAGCGGCCACAACTCATCGATGGCCGCCTGCACCTCGCTGCTCGCTGCGACGGAGATGCCGAGCTGGGCGATGTCGTCCGGGCCGAGGAAGTTGGGACCGCCGAACGGGTCGGCGCCGATGCGGTCGGCGAGCTGGGCGGTCAGCTCGTCGATGACGCGGAACGCGAAGTGCGGCCGGGCGAGGTTGTGCGGCAGCTTCGTCTCGCGGGCCTGGTGGCGGGCGAGGGTCACGATGTCGGCGTCCAGCAGCAGATCACCGTCCTCGGTGCCGATGACGGTCCCGGGCTCGGGCAGCGTCTGCCGGTCCCGTACATACCGGGCGAGGACGTCGGCCATCTCGGCCCGGCCCTTGACCTCGGCGGCCTCGGGGGTGTCCGTCGCGGTGGCGGTGACGCCGGGGAACAGCTCGCCGGGGGTGGCCATCAGCACGCCCGTCTCGCCGAGCGAGGGCAGCACCTCGCCGATGTAGCCGAGGAAGGCCGGGTTGGGCCCGACGATCAGCACGGCGCGGCGGGCCAGCAACTCCCTCTGGGCGTAGAGGAGATACGCGGCCCGGTGCAGCGCGACGACGGTCTTGCCCGTGCCGGGCCCGCCCTCCACCACCAGCACGCCCCGGTGCGGCGCGCGGATGATCCGGTCCTGCTCGGCCTGGATGGTCTGCACGATGTCGTGCATCCGGCCCGTGCGGGCCGCGTCGAGGGAGGAGAGGAGCACGGCGTCGGCGTCGGTGCCCTCGTGGCCGGTGCGCTCGCTGTCGCCCAGGTCGAGGATCTCGTCGTGGAGGGCGGTGACCTTCTGACCCTCGGTGGTGATGTGCCGCCGGCGGCGCAGCCCCATCGGAGTGTGTCCGGTGGCGAGATAGAACGGCCGCGCGACATCGGCCCGCCAGTCGATCACGAGCGGGGTGCGCTCGGCGTCGTCGCGGCGGATGCCGATCCGGCCGATGTGGTGGTCCGGGCCGTCCCGGAACACCAGCCGCCCGAAGCAGAGCCCGCGCTCACCGGCGTTGAACGCCGCCAGCAGCCCCGACTGCTCGGCCACCATGACGTCCCGCTCCAGCCGCGCCTGGAACGTGCCGCCGCCCGCTTCCCCGGCGGGGGCCATGGCCGAGCGCAGCGCGGCCTCGGCCTGTTCCCGCAGCTCTTCGAGCCGCGCGTACAGCACATTCATGAATTCCTGCTCGCGACCCAATTCCGCGTTTGACAATGCAACTCCCACCCCGATATGATGACTCCATAAAGCTTCTCCGTGCCACCGTTCGGTCTGGACACGGAAACCTCTAATATACGCAAAGAAATACCCCGGACGTCAATTGCGTCCGGGGTATTTCTTTTCGCACGAACAGCGGCGTGGTGGACAACCCGGGCCGCGACAGGGGCCGCCCGAGGGCGAGGATCCGCGGTCAGCCCTCGGCGGCGAAGCGGACGAAGCCGGCCCACGCGCCGGACCTGAACGCAAGCCTTGGGCCCTGTGGATCCTTGGAGTCGCGGACGAGGACGGCCCCGGGTGCGGCGGCTACCTCCACGCAGTCGGGGCCGTCGTTGCTGCTGTGGCT
This sequence comes from Streptomyces sp. MNU89, assembly GCF_020982505.1. Lineage (NCBI taxonomy): Bacteria > Bacillati > Actinomycetota > Actinomycetes > Kitasatosporales > Streptomycetaceae > Streptomyces > Streptomyces sp. MNU89. The sequence goes on from NZ_JAJKLL010000001.1 coordinate 4,314,264, forward strand.
GCTCTTGTGCCACTCAAGGGCGGGATCGTCTCCGAGTGAAGGACTGAGGGTCATGTCCTCTCCAACGGATCTTCGGCGGGGTCACGGGGTCAGCGCTCGGCGGTGTACGAGAGGAAGCGGGCCCAGGCGCCGGGCTCGAAGCCGAGCTGCGGTCCTTGGACGTTCTTGGAGTCACGGACCAGGATCGTTCCGGGTATGGCGGCTACCTCGACGCAGGCTGGCCCGTCGTCGGTGCTGTAACTGCTCTTGAGCCACTGCGGCTCGGGACCGTCTTCGACGGAGGGCTTGAAGGTCATGTCTCTCCCAGCGCTTTTTCGATGAAGGCCAACGACTCACGCGGCGTGAGTGCCTGCGCCCGGATGGTCCCATACCGCATCTCCAGAATCTGCACTTCTTTGGGATCTGCGATCAGCCGGCTGGTGAGCTGGACTTCGTTCTGCCCGACTGTCGTGCCGTCCTTGAGCTTCAGCACTCGCAGCGAGCCGCCGAGACCCGAGTGTTCTTCAACCGCTGTGGGCATCACCTGGATCGCTACGTGCCTCAACTGCCCAACATCCAATAGGTGTTCGAGTTGGCGCCGCAGGGCCATTCTGCCCCCGATCGGCCTGCGGAGCGTCGCCTCTTCTTGGACAAAGGTGAGCATGGGAGGAGGCTGCTGCTCAAGAAGCGCCTGCCTGGCCATGCGGGCTGCGACGAGGCGTTCGAGTTCCTCTTCTCCATAGGGCGGTCGCCGCAGGCTGAACAACGCCCGCGTGTACTCCTCCGTTTGCAAGAGCCCGTCGATGACGGTACTGATGTACGCGCCGATCTCGACGGCCTCTGCCTCCAGCCGGGTCAGATCCCGGACCTTCTTCGGGTAGCGGGCCTCCGCCACGTCCTTCGCCATCGCCGCGATCCGGCCGCCGGCCTGGAGTGCCTGGTCCGCGTTCTTCAGGAACTCCGGCTGCGGTACGCGACGGGCGCGCTCCACCGACGACACCAGGTCCTCGCCGTACCCGATGGCCTTGCCCAGCTCCGACTGCTTGAGGCCCGCGGCCTCCCGCCACAGCTTGATCTGGCGGCCGACCGTCCGCAGTACCGCCCCGTCGTCGTCCACGGCGGAATCCCAACAGGCGCTGTCCGCCCCGTCCGTCGTGTACTCCGGACCGCGCTCGCTCGTACCGTTTCCGTCCACGCTCATGAAGACCCCCTTCGTCATGTGTGGAACGGCGGCGTGCGGAGGACGACACGACCGACGGGCGGTACCGATTCCGCACGCGGCCGACACATACGCTGCGTGCCGCCGCCGTTACTGGTCACGGTAGACCTGGAACGGCCACGCTGAGTGACGTGAAGCAAGAAATCACCCGAACCGGAAATTCCGCTCCAGCCCGGGAGTTCAGCGTCCGGCTGTCGCCCACCCGCCGGGGCGCACGGCTCGCCCGCGCCTCGCCGTGGCGCAACTGTGCTCGTGGCAGCTGCCGTACGAGACAGCCGAGCACATCGTGGCCGAGCTGGCCGCCAACGCCGCGCTCCACGGCCGCGTACCGGGGCGCGACTTCCACTTGGCGCTCACCCTCCTGGACGCCGACACGCTCCGTATTGAGGTGACCGACACCCGGGATGACACCCTCCCGTCCGCCCCCGCTCCCCGCCGCTCCGGACCGGACGCGGAATCGGGCCGCGGTCTGCTCCTCGTCGAAGCCCTGGCCGATCGCTGGGGCGTCACCACGGGCCCGCCGCCCCACAAAACCGTCTGGGCCGAGCTCGACCTCTTCGCCCGCAACCGCTCATACGACGCGGCTCGCTGTGACGACGCCAGGGCAGGGACACACTGAGGCCGTGGTGCGTCTGCGGGTTCTCACCGAGCACGACTGGCCGCTGTGGCGGGAGGTCCGCCTCGCCGCGCTGACCGAGGCGCCCCACGCGTTCAAGGCCCGGCTCGCGGAGTGGGACCGGGGTGGCGAGAAGCGGTGGCGTGCCCGCCTGGAGCAGCCGGACGCGTACAACGTCGTCGCGCTGCTGGACGGCCGGCCGTTGGAGTGGCCAGTGGTGTCCCGGGCGACGGCGGGCGCACCTGGGAACTGCGCTCCGTCTGGGTCGGCCCCGGGGCACGCGGCCGGGGCGTCGCGGACCGGCTGCTGGCGGCGGTCGAGCGGCAGGCCCGGCAGGCGGGCGCCACGGAACTGAGACTGGCCGTCATTCCCGGCAACGACGCGGCCATCGCGCTCTACCGGCGACAGGGCTTCATCTCCACGGGGGAGTGGGGAGACGTCCTGTCCGACGGGGTGACACGGGAGCGGGTGATGGTCAAGGCGCTGCGCTGACAGCCACGTGAGCCACCCGTGGATCATCGACGGCGACACTGTCATCGAGTGCCTCCTCGGCGTCATCGATGCGGTCGGAATCCTCCCGCAGCGTGGGATGCGTGGCCAGGACGACGAAGCGGGTGGCCTGGACGGCCGCGCCGAGCGGGCCGAAGATCCGCTCGGTGACCAGCAGACTGTCCAGGTCCGCCTGACGCAGGGAGCCCTCGGGCAGGCCCTTGAGGCGTTCGGTGACGAAGTCGGAGAGCAGGCCCATCCGGCTGCCTTCGGTGCGCATCCGCTGCACGGCGGTCCGCTGCCGCCGCAATTCCGCCTCCCGCTCGGCGAGGGTTTCCTCCAACCGCTCCAGGATGCCCGCGATACCTTCTTCGCTGTCCGCACCGGCGGAAGCCGTGCCGGTGGTGAAGGCGTCACGGATGTCGTCCAGGGCGATCCCGGCATCGGCCATCCTGCGAATCCACAGCAGGCGGATCATGTCCTCGTACCCGTAGCGGCGGCGGTCGTCGCCGCCCCGCTCGGGCTCGGGGAGCAGCCCGATCTCGTGGTAATGGCGAATCGCCCGTGGCGTGCTGCCGGCGAAGGCCGCCGCGTCACCGATCTTGACCCGGCGGGGCGGCATGAAAGACGCATGCATGAGCAGGGACCTTCCTCAAGGCATCGGGGCGTAAGTCCACCGGACCACATGCCGCTGCGGAAGGTGCAACCCCATACACACCGCTCCGCCCAATGTTCTGCGGCGCGAGTTGTCGACACTGCCCACCTGCGGGTTCGTGATCACGCCGGCGAGTGTCGACAGACGACCGTCTGCCGACACTCCGGAGTCGGGTAGCGGGCGGACGTCGTCGGCCTGGATGGCGGGGCATGCCGGCTGCTCAGCCATGCCGACCGACCCTGGTGATGAGTTTTCGCGACCGCACCCGTCACATGTATGACCGGACAGGGTGAGACGGAAGGATGACGTGATGAGCGCGGACACCATGCTGGAGGAGCTGGGTATGAGCGGGCTGGGTACGCGCGGTCTGGGCGAGGCCGACGAGCCGGGGTTTTCGGGGCTGGCCGAGCGGCACCGGCGGGAGCTGCACGTGCACTGCTACCGGATGCTCGGGTCGTTCGAGGACGCCGAGGACACCGTGCAGGAGACGTTCCTACGTGCCTGGCGGCGGCGGGAGACCTTCCAGGGGCGGTCGACGTTCCGGGCCTGGCTATACCGGATCGCCACCAACGCCTGCCTGGACCTGCTCGCCAAGCGCCGCCCCGAGCCCGCGACCGGCGGCGAGGCGCGGTGGCTGCAGCCTTACCCGGACCGGCTGCTCGACGAACTGCCCGCGGGTGACGCGGACGAGCCGGAGACCGTCGCCGTCGCGCGGGAGACGATCGAGCTGGCGTACCTGGTCGCGGTCCAGCACCTCGCGCCGCGCCCGCGGGCCGTGCTGATCCTGCGGGACGTGCTCGGCTGGCCGGCGAAGGACGTCGCGGAACTCCTCGGCGACTCCGTCAACTCCGTGAACAGCGCGCTGCAGCGCGCCCGGGCAGGGATGAGGGAGCACCTGCCCGCGGAGCGGCAGGACTGGACCGGCGGAGAGGAGGACGCCACCATGCGTGAGCTGGTGCACCGCTACACCGAGGCCAGCGTGGCCACGGACGTCAAGGCGCTCGCCTCGATGCTGCGAGACGACGTCCGCTTCTCGATGCCGCCCACGCCCGGCCTGTACGTCGGCCGCGACGCAGTGGTGAACTTCTTGATCGAGAGCGGCTTCGAGGGCATGACCGGCCTGCGCGCCGTTCCCACCTCGGTGAACCGGCAGCCCGCCCTGGCCTTCTACCTCTGGCAGCAGTCCGAGGGCGCGTACCTGCCGCTGACGATCGACGTCCTGCGCGTTACCGGCGGGACGATCACCGAGATCACCACGTTCCACGACGACCAGTTCCCGCGGCTCGGACTGCCGGAGCGCCTGCCGGCCGACGGCACCGAGTAACCGGTGCAAACGCTCGCGCTGCGCGCCGGCGCACGCATCGCCGTGATCGCGGAGGAATGGCACAACGCGTTCTGCGTCGTCACCCGTGGCCGGGTGCAGCTGGAGCTACGTGACGGCGAGCCGGGGCCGGTCCTCGGACACGACGCCGCGTTCTGGCTCCGCGGCACCGGCGTCCGCGCCCTGCACAACCCCTACCGTCGCACGGCCAGGGTGCGCATCATCACTCCGCCCGGAAGCCAGGCCCTTACCGAATGACGAGAGGAACGACATGAACAGCATGAAGGAAACCGCCGTCGTAACCGACCCGGGCGCCGACCGCACCAGCCACCCCCACCGACTCCGCCGCCTCGTCGGCACCGGCTTCATCGCCACGCTCGCAGCGGCGGCGGCCACCACTCTCGCCGCCGCGCTCGCCCGGGCCGCCGGCGCCGACTTCGAGGTCCATGGTGGCGAGACCATCCCGCTGTCCGGCATCGCCGTCGTGGCCGGCTTCTTCTCGGCCGTGGGCATCGTCATTGCCGCCGCCCTGCTGCGCCTGAGCGCTCGCCCCGCCGAGCGATTCGTGTGGACGGCCATGTCGCTGACCGCCATCTCGCTGATCCCGCCCCTTCTCTTCGGGGCAACCACGGCGACCACCACCGCCCTCCTCGGGCTACACCTCGTCCCCGCAGCGGTGATGATCCCGACCCTGACGCGGAGTCTGGGCACCCGAGCGGGTTGACGATCTCTAACGGACATCGCCATCGTCGGTGCCCTCGGCCCGGTCTTCCTCCATCCCGGCCAGGTTCCTGACCGCCCGCAGGCGGGCGCGGTCGGCGAGGGTGGCCGATGGGGCCGAGGGCACCGACGAGGTGCGGGGGCGGGGCACCGTGGATGCCAGGTCGAGGCGCTTGTCCATGTCCAGGCGGAAGGTTGCTCCCCTGTGTCTGGGCTAGGACCTCGGGGCCGAGTACGGCCCGGAGGTGACATCGGTGTCGGTTCGGCGGGTTTCACCGGCGGAAGACCGTGATCGAGTGGCCGACCTGCTCGACCGCCCTGCTGCTCTCCACCAGCGCCGCAAGTCTGCCCTCAGCCTTGGCGATCGCGGAGTTCGAGACGACGAGCAGCCCGCGCACCCGGCTCGGCTGCACCTTGCGGGGATCGGACGCCTCGATGCCGTAGTGGGACGGGACGCCGCTGCCCTTGTAGACGAGCCAGACCCGCTCGCCCGGATACCGCTCCCGCAGGCGGTCGGCGAGCCGCCCCAGGTCCTGGCCCCAGTCGACGTTCGAGTCGTGCAGATGGCGATGGGTGTTCGAGGGCCCGCCGAACGCCTCGTTCGCGTACGGCAGGTAGTACGGGAACGTCCGCAGCGAGCTGACGGCGGCGAAGAGGAGCAGCGCGGCGACCGTCGCCCCGGGGACCCGTCGCCATCGCGCCCGCGTCCGCAGTGCGGCCGCCGCACCGGCTCCACTGGCGACGGCGACCGCCCCGGCCGCCGCGACCGCCAGCAGCATCGGCAGGAAGACGGCGTAGCGGACGCCCAGATCGCGGTCCCCGCTCATGGCCGCGAGCAGCAGCACGGCCGCCGGGAGGAGCACGTACGGTGCCGCAGCGCGCAGCCGGGGAACGGCCACCAGGGCCACCGCGCCGGCCGCCCACAGCGCGAGCGCGCCGAGGGGTGTCTTCACCAGCAGCGCGGCCGGCAGGTAGTACCAGAGCGAACCGCTGTAGTGCCGGCCGAAGAGGAAGCCCTCCCACCCGGCGTCCTCGAACGCGAACTGGATGAGCATCCCGTCCCGGAAGGGCTCGGGGAACGGCAGCAGGGCGACGAGCTGTCCGCGCAGCCCGTGCGCGTCCGGAACGCTCGCCGGCGCCGTCCAGCGCAGCCGCGGATCGACGGCCAGGTAGGAGGCCCAGACGACGGCGATGCCGGCCAGGGCCACGCCTGCCGCCGCCAGGAGAGCCGGCCACAGCAGCCGTGCGGCCCGGGGAGTTGGGGAGGCCGCGGGGCGGCCGGAGGCGGTGGGGCTGCCGTCGCTCCCCGGCCCGCCGTCCGTTCTGCGCCGGTACCGGACGACGGTCGACAGCGCGGCCAGGGGCAGCAGCACCGGAACGGCCGCCAGCATGCTCATCTTCGTGGCGACGGCCGCGCCGAGCGCCGCACCGGCGAGCGGGAGGCAGAGCAGCGGCCGTCGCCGGGCCCGCCACAGCAGCCAGACGGACGTCAGCAGGAAGCCGGCCGCCGGGGCGTCGAGCGTGGCCAGCGAGCCGTGGGCGATGACGTCGGGGGAGAACGCGTACAGGGCGAGCGCCACCAAACCGCCCAGCGCACCGGCCAGATCGCGGGCGAAGGCGAAGACGACGAGGCCGAACAGCAGGGTCAGCGCGATCACCGGCAGCCGCGCCAGCAGCATCAGCCGTCCCGGATCGTTGCCCGACTCGTAGAGGAGACGCCGCCCGAGCTCCGTCTGATTGCCGTCGAATCCCGGTTCGAGACGTGCGTCGGCGAAGGCCGTTCCGGCCGCGATGACCAGCTTGCCCAGCGGCGGATGCTCGGGGTTGAACCGCAGGCTGTGCTCGCGCCGGTAGACCTCGGCCGTGGCGACGTACACGGGTTCGTCGATGGTCGGCGTCTGCCGCACGGCCGTCGTGACCATGGCGACCGCCATCTGTGCGAGGAACGCTGCCACGACGAGGCCGAGGAGCCACCGGCGGTGCCGCCGCAACCATCCCGTCCTGCGGCGCAGCCCCCCGGCTGGCGGGGAGGCGGGCCCGCTCAGGAGGGCGGGCGCTGATGATCCAGGCGGTCCCGGCGCGGCGAGCGGTCCGTCCCGTTCGCCACCGCCGGGACCGGGGAGCGCGTGCTGCTGTGTCACCGTCCGACCCGGCGCACACTCCGGGCGGAACGAGCCGGGTGACGTGAACGCGAAGTGGCCATGTCCCCACCCTCGCAAGCAACTCGCGCCCCCGCAGTCACTTCCGCGGCTTCCGGGGCCTTTGCGCTCCCGAAGCCGCGCCGGTCGGCAACGGTGATCGGGGCTGAAATGGGGCCTTGTAAATACTCGGCCATGACCAAGGATTGGGGGCTGAACACGTCCAGAACGATGCTCGGGCGGAGACGTCCGGACCTCAGAAAGGACAGCTCTATGCGCAGAGAGACACGCCTGACGGTTATCGCCGCGGTGACGGCGTCAGCTCTGGCAGGAAGCTCCGGCACGGCACTGGCCGCCCAGACGGATGACGCAACACCGATCTCATCGCGGTCGCAGGCCGGCTACTCCACCGGCAGTTCCCCCTTCGGCTCCTCCACGAGACAACCGGCTGCCGAAGACTGCGGTGTCAGAGTCGACCTTCCGCACCCGTCTCGCACGACCAACAACCAGATCCACACCCGGGTCGAGTCGTTCTGCAACGGCGCCACGATCGTGAACAACACCATCTCCGGCAAGAGCTACCGCTCACGCTGGTACGGATGGGAGCACATGAAGAGCGAGACCAACGGTCCGAAGTCGGCGTGGCGAGTCCGGGTCACGGTGGATGTGAACTGTGAGTACGGGACCTGGCACCGCTGGCGCACCGAGGGCTTCGGCAGCGGGGTTCTCAACGGGCAACCGGTGAGCGCCTCCGCGTACGAGGAGAACAACGACGAGATCATGTGCGGAGCCAACAACTGACGGGCCGCACCCGTTGCCGTTCGGCCGTTACCGCGTGGACGAGCGCGGTGACGGCCGTCGTGATACTCGCCTCTGCTGCCTGCGGGGAAACGGAGGTTGACGAGGATCGTCCGCGTACGAGCGCCACCACCGAGGGGGAGGCCGACACCCCGTATCTTCCCGACAGACTGCTCGACGCCCCGGCCGAGCCACCGCGGCTGAGTCTGGTGACCCAGCTCGGACGGACCGAACCGCGCAGGATCGCCGTGGACTGGTCGTCCCGGTCCGGTCCCGTTGACGAGCGCTCCGGCCGGGTCGAATGGCCCAGTGCCCGCATTGATGCGGGCGAGCCCCGTGCCGAGTTCGAGTTCGGCACATCGCAAGTGCCCTCACGCGTCGTGCTCTACGAATACGCACAAGTCGGCGACGACGGTGTGCCGGACGAGACGCTGGGCACCGAGACCGTGTGCGCCTTCGCCGACCGGACGGCCAAATGCCGGCGGGAGGGCGACGGCGCCGCGCCCGCCCGTGTGGTCGTGCGTTTCGGTTCCACCGGCAACGCATACTGGGTGATCCACGCAGCCTGGCCCGTACTGGCCGGCAAGGGGTCACAGGACGGTGTGGATGTCGTGTCGGCGTCGTGGGTGGTCAAGATCAACAGACGATAGGAGACCGGCATGCGAGTGGATGTCGCCTCATGGCTGCCACTGGTGACGCGCGACTCGGTCAGCACGGCGACCGCGACCGTCACCCTGACCGAACCCGGCGGGACCGCACGGGAAGTGTCCGAGCACCGCCTCCAGGCCGACGACCGGTTGCACTGGTCGTACACGGTCCGCAGCGACGGTGAGGAGACCCGGCAGTCCTGCGACGGGCAGGAGATGACGCACATCGCCGGCGGCAACCCGATCCGCTCGAAGGTGCCGACCACGTTCGACTCCACAGACGACCCGTGGTACTTCTACTCCTGGCTCGGGGTCGTGGACACATGGCTGGTGGAGATGGTGCGTCCGGTGGACCTGCTCGCCCGCGTCGTGGTGTCCACGGTGGACAGCCCCGGCCCGGACGGAACGGTGCGGATCCAGGCCATGCCGATGGGCAACGAGCCCTCCCCCTACAGCGGCTTCTCCATGCCTGACGGACGCTCGCTGACCCTGCTGCTCGACGTCGACCGTGGCTGCTTCACCGAGGTGACGGTAACTCACCCCGGCGAAGCCGGAGCGGCTCACCGCCTGAACTACCTGCTGACCGAACAGCCCTGAGGACTCCTCGGAGACCGGAGAGTCGAACGGTCGGGCTGGAGGCTGCGGCTGCAGGCCTTCCGATGTTCAGATGCGCAGCTCGTCCGGGAAGCCCGTCCACCGCAGCTCGGGCGGCAGGTGCCCCGTGTCGTTGTACAGGAGCACGGAGGCCGGGCGGCCCGGTGCATATCGGATCACCGTGAGGGCGGCGTTGGCGTGATTGAGTCCGATCCAGCGCCAGTCGGGGGCGTCGAGGGCGGCGCGGACCAGCCAGCCGAGCATGAAGGCGTGGGTGACGACCAGTTCGTGGCGCGGTTCGGCACCGTCCACCGGCCCGGTGAACCGCCGGAGGGCTTCCCGGGCCAGGGCCGGTCCGTTCTCCCGCTCCTCCGCCGGGAATCCGGAGAGTCGGTCGAGCAGGAGATCCGCGGAGTCCGGCGGCAGTTCCTCGCGGCGCGGGACGTGGGGCACGTAATCGCCGGCCGGCTCACAGCGGTGCACGGGAACGCCGTCCACCTGTGCGGCGATCAGCCGGGCGGGCTGCGCCGCGCGGGGCAGCGGGCCGTGGTGGATCACCGAGACCGGGCAGCTCCGCAGCCGCTTGCCGAGAGCCGTCGCCTGGCGGCGGCCGTTCTCGGTCAGGGTGGTCTCGTCCGGGGACGCCTCGCCGTGCCGGGTCAGCCAAAGGTAGCGATCGGCCGCCATGTCGCTCTCCCGGGGATGATGTCTCGCCTTGCCGGATGGACGCGGTCCTCGTCGCCCCGGTTGCGCTTCGGACGATGGCGGAGACGGCGGTGACGGCTGTGACGGTCGACCCGAGTCCGGTGGGGCCGGGGAGAGGCTGTGCGTCCCAACTCACCCTGGATCACGGGACAGAGGGGCCCGGCGCGGCCGTCCCGGTCCGCAGGCCGCATTTCTCACGCTGTTCGCTGAGGTCTGAGACCGGCATACGGTGACAGCCATCTCTGCCGGAACGCGGCAGTGAGCCGGAGCAGCGCGTATGCGAGGCTCTGCGGCCATGGGGCGGAGTTTCAAGCTGCACGCGGGAATCGCGGCCGGGGCGAGTGCCGTGCTGCTGGTGCTGGGTGCGCTCACATGGCTGCCGGGGATCTTGCCGCTGACCGGCTCGGCATGGCCGACGGCGGTGATCACGGCCCTGCTGTTTCCCGTCTTCGGCGCCGCTCTGCTGCGGATGTTCCTGGCGGGAGGGGACCGGGACGCGATGTGGCTGGCCTTTCGGTGTCTGTCCCGAAGGGTGCGGGCCGGGCTGACGGCCCTGGCGGTCTCGGGTGTCGTGCTGCTGTTCGCCGGCCTGGCCGGTGCGGAGAATCTGCAGGCGCCGGAGATCAGGGACCGGCGGTACTTCGTTCTCGACACGACTCCCGGGGAACGCGGCACGGTCGAGGTATCGCACAGCCAGTACGTCGCCGTCCTCGAAAGCGACCAGCGCAACCTGTTCGCGATCCCGGCGCTGCTGTTCGCCGGGGCCGCGTATGGCGTCCTCGTGGCGGGGGAGTTGCGCCGCGCGGACGGCCGGGAGACGTTCTCCGGGGCGTAGAGCGGGCCGGAGCGACCGGAGCACACGGGCGGCGGCCCCGGGAGCGGGTCTACGGGCGGGCGACCCGGACCGGGTGGCCCGGTTCGGCGACGTCAACGCTCCGCCGCTCCCTCCCCGGTTCCGTCGGCGGGGAGGGAGCGGCGGCTCGGTCAGGTGTACGGCTGCGGGGTTCGCTCCGTTCGGCCGGACACCGACCGCTTCGGGGTCACGGCCGCTCGCCGACCTCCGCGTGCGCCGTGTGGTCCAGGGACCAGCGGCGTTCGGTCTCCCAGCGGGAGCCGGTGCGGCGCTCGGCCACGACCTCGGCGCTCGCCCGTTCGCTGTTGGTGCAGGTGGCCGTCGCGCCGTCCGGATCGGTGTACGAGAGGGCGACGCAGTCGGCCGGGTCCTGGCGGACCTCCACCCGGAGCCGGCGGCGGCCCGCCCGGCCGGTCACCGTCCACTCCGGCAAGCCGATGTCCGCCGTGAAGCGCGGTGCCGCGAGCAGCGGGTCGCGCGGCCAGTCCTTGCCGCCCACGCGCAGTTGCAGCAGGGGGAGGGGCGGAAGCAGCCGCATCCCGGGGCGGCGGGCCACGGCCGCCACGATCTCCAGGACGTCGCCGCCGCCCAGGCCGGCGTGGAGCCAGGCCCACCGCTTGGCGTTGCCGTGCCCGGCGATTCGCGACACCCCGCCCCGCGCGTCCGCCAACTCCAGTTTCTCGCCGTGCACGTCGACCTCGCCGTAGAAGCGGGCGTCCGGCGCGGGCACGATCTGCGCGGCCGGGAGCAGCCCCGTCCGCCACGCCCAGCGGGGGAAGGTGTACAGCGGTGCGCCGCCGCCCTCCACCACGCGAAGCCGCCAGCGGATGCCGCCCGCCGCCCCCGCCAGCAGGCTGCTGGAGGCGTGGACTTCGGGGGAGGTGTAGTACGGGACGGGGCTGTCGGCCACCGGCAGGGTGGCCCCGGGCGACTCCGGGCCGAAGCGTTCCGTCACCGGCGGGCGGCCGTCCGCCGGGAAGACGGAGATCCAGCCGTGCGGCCGGGCCGGTCCGCCGTCCGCCGGGGCGACCACCTCGTGGTGGATCCAGACGCCCGTGCCGGTGCGCGGGTCGGTCAGGGTCGCGTACCAGACCTCCAGGCGGCCGGACTTGCCGGTGAGCCGGGGCCGGTACAGCCGCTCCAGCGCCTCGCGGTCCGCCGTCGCGCCCGCACCCGTCCCCATGTCGGCTCCGCCCGTCATCGTCCGCTCCCCTGCAGTGTTCTGAGCGCCGCGTCGCGCGCCGCCGTCCCGCCGTCCGGGGACGGCGCCCCGTACCGCACATCCACCCCCGCCTCCGCCGCCCGTTCCACGATGGACGGGCAGGCCCGCTCGGCCAGCGCCGCGACCGTCAGCGAGGGGTTGACGCACAGTGAGGTCGGGACGGCGGAGGCGTCCGTCACGAACAGGCCCGGGTGGCCGCGCAGTTCGTTGCGGTCGTCCAGGGCGGACGTGGCCGGGTCGTCGCCGAGGCGGCAGGACGCCAGCGGGTGCGCGCTGACCGATCCCGCGAACCCGCTCCACGGCCGCACCCGCGCCAGCCCGTCCTTTTCCAGCACGGCCCGCGCCTCCTCGTCCGCCTCCGCCCAGCCGCGCAGGGTGTTGGCGTTCGGGCGGTACTTCAGCGTGGACAGGCTCAGCGAGGAGGCGAGCCGCACGGCGGCGCCGGTGGGCGGCGGCGGACCGAACACCCCTTCGTTGTCGTCCTCCGTCATCGCCAGGACGGAGAGCCAGGAGCGCCAGCGCGCCCGCAGTGCCTTCTTCTCCGTGCCGAACCAACTCGTCGCCGGGTCGTCCGTGGCCTGCGCCAGGACGTTGGTGATGCCCGGGAAGTAGATCTGCTGGAGCGAGAAGCGGCTGAACTCCGGGGCCTCCGGGTCGAGCCGGTCGTAGGACATCGAGCCGATCGGCTTGCCGACGGGGAAGCCCTCGTACGGGACGCCCGGCGCCCGCTCCAGTCCGAGCAGGTCGCGCACCTTCGTCTCGTCGACGTCCGCGATGGACACGCGGTCGCCGTTGCCGGAGAAGTGGCGCCCCACCGCGCGCGGCATGGAGCCCAGCAGGGCGGCCGACCGCTGGAGGATCACCGGGGTCGCCATGGCGCCGGCCGCGGCCACCACGATCTTCGCCTCGATGATGCCCGCGCCGGCCGGGACGCGGTAGTCGGTCCCGTCCAGCACGCTGTACGCGACCCGGAAGCGGTAGCCGGGCGTGACGGCGGGGGCGATGGTCTGCACCTCGTGCAGCGGGCGCACCTCCGCCCCGGCCGCCCTGGCCGCGGGCAGGTAGTTGAGCAGCATGGAGCGTTTGGCGTCGAAGCGGCAGCCGTTCAGCATCCAGTTGCAGTTGGTGCAGGTGGCGAGGTCGACGGCGAGCGGGACGGGGTTGCAGCTGCGCCCGGCCCGGTCGCAGGCGGCCGCGAACAGCCCGCCGGGGTACGGCACGTCGTCCCAGCTCTGCCGGGCCACGGGGATGGCCTCCTCGACCCGGTCGTACCAGGGGTCGAGGGCGTCGCGGGTCAGCGCGGCCGGCCACAGGCGGCGGCCGAGGCCGCCCCGGCGTTCGAAGACGAAGCCGGGGGCGCGGAGCGAGGCGGCGAAGTAGACGACGCTGGAGCCGCCGACGCAGTTGCCGGCGACGACGGTGACGCCGTCGCCCTGCACGAGGTCGACGGCGCGTGTGTAGCCGCCCATCCGCAGGTCGTGGGCGAAGTCCTGGGCGCTCAGCTCGGGCCCGCGTTCGAGAACGGTGACCTTCGCCCCGCCCGCCGCCAGATGGTAGGCGGGGATGGCGCCGCCGAAGCCGCTGCCGATGACGAGGACGTCGGTGCGTTCGATGGCGGCCGTCATGCGGGGTGGCCTGCGGACGTGGTGCGCGGGTGGGTGCGGGCCGGTTCCCGGCCGTAACCGAACTCCGGGTGGCGCCAGAGGCCGTCCGCGTCCGGAGGCGGGAACGCGCTCCAGGCCAGGCCGGGGTGGCGCTGCGCGATCGCGTCGGTGGTGTGGAGGTGGGCCGCGGTGTCGAAGGCCAGCGAGGAGAAGAGGGCGAGCAGGACCCAGAGCTTCTGGTCCGCCGCGCCCGGCTCGAGCAGTTCCGCGGCGAGGGCGGTGCGGTCACGGAAGCCGAGGCCGGCGAAGGCGGAGCCGGCGACCGGCAGCAGGACCCGGCCCTTGCGCAGCGCGTACGCCACGGCCCGGGTGTCCAGCAGTTCGGCGAGGACCGGCAGCAGTGGCGCGAGCCCCAGCTCGGGCAGGCACAGCAGTTCGACGGTTCCGGCCTGCACGGCACCGGGGCCGGCGGCGGCGCCCGCGATGGCACGGTCGCCGGAGTGGCGCTTCTCGCCCGGGACCATGGTGTCGGCGAACGCCTCCAGGGCGGTCCGCCACGCACTGATGTCCGGGGCGGCGGCGGGTCCGGTGGCGAGTGCGGCGGCCGACCCGGCGGCCGAGGCCCGCGCGGGGGCGGCGACCGCCCCGGTCTGCAGCGCGGCGACGGCACCGGCCAGCCCGAGCACGAGCTGCCGCCGGGTGGGGCGGTGGCGGCCCGGCGTGCCGCCGGGAGCCCCGCTCGGCCGCGGCGCGATCCGCCCGTTCACCGCGTCCGCCACGAACAGGACGGGCTCAGCGGCAGCTCGACCTTGACGCCGAGGGAGGCGCGCAGCAGGGCGTCGGCGAGCGCGGGATCGTACGGGCGGAGGGCGTCGGCCGCCTCCTCACCCGTGGCCGGTGCCCCGGCGACCTTGATGTTGCGGGCCTTGAGCGCGGCCTCGCCGGACGACTGGTCGAACCAGTAGCTGCCGTCCCAGCCGACGAGGGCGGGGCCGCCCGGGTGGGTCTGGACGCTCCAGTGGTCGATCTGCCAGTAGCGGCAGGCGGGGACGGCGAGGGCGAAGCGGGCGGGCTCGGCGAGCAGGAAGCGCAGGGCGCCGCCGTTGCTGACGGTGATGTCGCGCTTGGCGTACTCCACGCAGACGGGGTCGGTGCCGATGAGGCCGAGCGGCGGGGTCTCGCCCTCGCCGTACCGGTGGAAGGTGCACGCGTCGGCGAAGGCGGGGTCGGTGTAGCCGCCGAGGCCGACGCCGAACGGGACGGCGCTGCCCGTGGCTCCGGCGGAACCGGGGGACGCGGCGGAACCGGAGGGCGACGCGGCGGAATCGGCCGACGCGGCGGTACCGGCAGCACCGGTGGCGCCCGCGAGTTCGGCGACGCCGGTCATGTCGGCCGTGCCGGTGGCTCCGGCGCCTTCGGCGATGTCGGCAGCGGCGGCGGGCACGGCGGGGAGCGCGGGGAGGAACAGCGCGGCGCTCAGCCCGGCCACGGCGGCGCGCAGGCGTACGGGGGAGACGGCGCGAGGCGGCGTGGGCACGGCAGGGACCTACTTCCCGTCGGTCGGGACGTGCGGGGACGGAGGCGGGGTGGGGCGTCGGAGGCTGGGGATTTCGGCCACCGGTGGCTGGTTACCGCCGGTTACTGGGCCTGCATCCTGATGTCCCGGCGCTCGCCGCGCAACCCCTCCGCCTCCGCCTCCACAAACTCCACCCGACTCCTGACCTGCGGCTCCCGACTCCCGGCTCCGGGCTCCCGAGGCCCGGCCCCCGGCCTCAGGCCATCCGCCGCGCCGCGCCGTCCCCGAGCGCCGGCAGATGCACATCCGCCGTCCGAAAGACCTGCGTCCGTTCTGGACGCGTGGCGCCTTTCCGGCTCAGGCCAGACCGAACCTCTCGGCGTGCACCTGTCGCGCGGGGACCCGCAGGTCCCGCAGGCCGGACAGTACGGCCGTGGTCATGGCGGGCGGGCCGCAGACGTACACGTCGCGTTCGGTGATGTCCGGGACCAGCCGGTGCAGGCTGTCCGGGCCGAACGGCGGGGCGCCGCCCTCGCCGGTCCTGCCGGTGAGCAGATGCAACCGTCCGCCCCGGAGCGCGACCAGCTCGCGCACCTCGTCCAGCAGCACGGCATCGGCCTCGCTGCGAACCCGGTACAGCACGACGATGTCGCCGGTCCCCTGTTCCTCCAGCAGTGCACGCACGGGTGTGATGCCCACGCCGCCGGCGATCAGCAGGGCACCGGGCCGAGTCCGGTGGAGCGAGGTGAACGCCCCGTACGGTCCCTCGACGAACACGCGGCTGCCGACCGGGAGGTTCCGCAGGCCGGCGCTGGTGCTGCCCGCAGCCTTCGCCGTGAGGCGCAGCCCCTGTCCGTCGGGCGTCGCCGACAGGGAGAAGGGGTTGGCCGACCACCAGTGGTTGTGCCCGGGGAACCGCCAGATGCAGAACTGCCCGGCCCGGGCGGGAAGTTTGTCGAGGCGCCGGCCGGTGACGTGCACGGACACCACGTTGTCCGACTCCGGCACCACGGCCGCGACGCGGAACCGGTGGTAGGCATTGCGCCACAGTGGCATGGCGACACGCCCGGTCAGCAGAGCGCCGAAGGCGAACAGCCACAGGATCCACCAGTAGGCCGTCGCGAACGGGGAGGAGGTGAACGTCTTGGTCTCCAGCAACTGGTGCACGAACGACAGGCCCAGGGCCACGTAGAGCAGCAGGTGCAGACCGTGCCAGACCTCGTACCGCAGCCGCCGCCGCAGGGACCGGGTGGAGATCACGGCGATCACGAGGATGACGGCCGCGGCGAGGATGCCCAGCAGGGAGGCCGGCACCCCGCTCAGGGCGACGAACGTCTTCCCCATGGAGGCGTCGTCGAGTTTCGCGTAGCCGAGCACCACCAGCGTGGCGTGGGTGAGGACGGTCCACACCAGGGAGAAGCCGACCCAGCGGTGCCACACCGTGAGCCGGTCCATCCCGATGCGGCGGTCCAGCCATGGCAGCCGCGCCACCAGCAGCAGTTGGCAGAGCATCAGCAGGGCCGCGTGCACTCCGAAGAACTTGGCGACCGTGAGCACCCCGTTCTTGCCCGGACCGGCGCCGAAGAACAGCGCCTCGACGATCACCACGTTGACGATGACGCATGTCCACATGGCCCAGCGCGCCGCGTCCACCGGAGACACGCCGCCTCTCCGCACCGCGTTGTCCACTGCCGCCATGTTCGCCCCCATCCCCTGCGGCCGCGGTATGCGCGGCCCGTGTACACAAACCCCATGAAGACCGAGAGCTTCGGCTGTACGCACACCTCGGTCGTATACGGATACGGGGCGCGGACCCGGCCCGTTCACGCCGGAACCGTCGAATCCTACGGGCGTTCGGTGCGTTCTGCGCCCGACCGCGCACCTGTCGGGCCTCACCGCCCGGACCGGTCGGCCACCGGGTGCCTGCTACTCGACGTAAATGCCGGTGTGTTGGGAGAGGACCGCGCCGAAGCGGGAGCCCGCGGCCGGGATGCCCAGGTCCACCGGGTTGAAGGCGGCCGAGCCCGTGGCCGTGAGGCCGGAGGCGGTGCCGCGCAGGGACCAGACGGCGCCGGTGTCGTTTTCCTCCGGTGCGGACGCGGCCAGTTCGGCCCTGCCGTCCCGGGTGACGTCCAGGAGACGGACCGCGTCGCCGAAGTGGTCGCCCGTCTCGGCGATGCCGGGAATCCCTGGCGTGTCCTGGTGGAAGGCCTGCGCGCCGGTGCCGG
This sequence comes from Streptomyces sp. MNU89, assembly GCF_020982505.1. Taxonomy (NCBI): domain Bacteria; kingdom Bacillati; phylum Actinomycetota; class Actinomycetes; order Kitasatosporales; family Streptomycetaceae; genus Streptomyces; species Streptomyces sp. MNU89. The sequence goes on from NZ_JAJKLL010000001.1 coordinate 4,331,568, forward strand.
TGAGGCCGCCGGAGCCGCCCTTGAGCAGAACCACGGCTCCGGCCCCGGCCCGGTTGCCGATGGCCTCGTAGGGCACGGCCGCGGCGAGGTCCGCGTAGCCGTCGCCGTTGGCGTCCCCCGCGGAGAGGCGGGCGCCGAAGTTGTCGCCCTTCTCGCCCGTGCCCGGGACGCCCGGGGTGTCCTGGTCGATCGTCGTCACGCGGCCGGTGCCCGGCCCGGAGGGGGTTCCGTAGTGGACCCTCACCGTGCCCGCGTCGTCGGGCAGGTTCTCGACGATGCCGCCGGGGACCACACGGGTCGCCAGGTCACCGATGCCGTCCTTGTCGAAGTCCCCGGTCACGGCGGTGGCCGCGGAGGGCAGCGCGGCCGGGACCGTGGAGAGGCCCGAGGCGGTGCCGCGCCAGAACTTCCCGCCCTCGGCGTGGTTCTGGTACGCGTAGAAGGTGGCGAGGTCGTCGATGCCGTCGCCGGTCATGTCGCCCGCGGCGATCGCCGAAATGCTGTTGTCGGTGCTGAACAGGGTGAGGTTCTGCACGCCCGCCGGTTCCCCGGCCCGGCTGAACGGGCCGCGGAGCACGGAGCGCACGTCCCAGTCGGGCCCGTACTCCATGAAGAGGTCGGCGTTGCCGTCGCCGTCGAAGTCGCCGCCGGTGAGGTTGGAGCCGACGCTCCAGTACCTGCTGTCCGCCGGCGCCTTCAGGACGGCGGAGCCGTCACCGCTGAGGCCGCCGGTGCGGCCCCACAGCACCGTCACCATGCCGCGGCTGCCGGTGCCGGCGACGTCCTCGCCCGCGCTGTGGACGGCGAGATCGGTGAGGCCGTCCCCGTCGAGGTCGCGGGAGATCAGTTTCTCGCCGAAGCGGTCACCCTCCTCGGGGGTGCCGGAGATGCCCGCGCTGCTCTGCGTGAGGTACACGCGGGAGGAGGTGTCGGGGCCGGTCGCCGAGCCGTAGGTGATGACGACGTACCCGGCCTGCCCGTGCCCGGAGACCGTGGCGTCGGGGGCTCCGATCGCCAGGTCCTGGTAGCCGTCGCCGTTGAAGTCCTCGCCGGCGGACGCGGCTGCCGCCGGCGGCTGCCGGGCCCCGTCGGCCGCGTGGGCGGGACCCCCGGTGAGGGCGGCGCCGAGACCAAGGGCGGCCAGGACGCACAGCGTGTGCAGGCGACGCATGATTCCTCCAGGAGCACCATGGCGGGACGGGGCGAGGCGATGGTCCACATGGTGAGACCTGCGGTACGGCGCGAAGGTTGTGCACCGGGGGAGGCGGCGTCGTGGGGGCCCGTGAGTGACCCCTGCCCCCTTGCTCGCGGCGTGAACTTCCCTTCCAGACAAAGGTGTTGGGGCGGGGGCGGGGCGGCGGCTGGTCCGGCGGGGGCGGCCGGTGGCGCCCGTCAGGCCGGCGGGGCCCCGGCCGGTTCCACCGTCGTCACGAGGACGGTGACGGTCACCGGACCGGGGGCGTCGCCCTCCGCCGCTCCGGCCACCGCCGTGCGGACGGCCCGGGCGACGTCGAGGGCGCGATGGTCCTCGGCGGTGGCGAGCTGCACCCGGACATACCGGCTCGGGGGATCGTCGCCGTCCTTGATCCGTACGGCTTGGGCGAGCCACCGGCTGGTCTGTCCCGCGGGCGGCTCCGGAACGGGGGCGAGGCGGGTGACGCCGGGTACGGCCGTCACGGCGTCGGCCAGCTCCGCGGCCGGCTCTCGTACGGGCACCGGGCCGGGTGAGGGGTGCGTCATCGGGCCCGGCGACGGGTGCGGGGAGCCGGAGACCGGGGCCGGTCCGGCGCCGTCGGCTCCGGGCGGGGGCGTCCCCGCGCCGGCGGCTTCGGCCGGGCCCGGACGCCAGTCCGCGAACCGGGCTGCGGACGGGTCCGGGGCCCGGTCCGAGGCCCGGTCCGCAGCCCGGTCCGAGGCCCGGTCCGCGCGGGCGGGTTCACCCAGCAGGTCCGTCACCCGCAGGTCGATTTCGGCCGTCGGCAGCCCCAGGCGTCCGGTGGCCGCGGCGAGCAGCGCCCGGCGGAGCTCCCCCGCGGTGCGGGGCAGGGGCTGCCGGGCCGACGCCGAGAAGTCCGCCTCGATCCGCAGCGGTTCCGGCTGCAGCGCGGCCCGGTGAGCCCCGGCAGCCGGCTCCGGCGCCGCTTCCGGTACGGCCAGGCGGATTCTCACGGCGCCGAGCCGGACGCCGTCCACCCGGGCGGCAGCCCGGGTCAGCACCGCGCAGGCGGCGCGCTCGGTGATCCACGCTCCGTCCCCGGGCCCGCCGAGGGGCAGGAGAAGGCCCGGGCCGAGCGGGTTCCGTCCGGCCTGCGTCCATCCGTCGGCCGTCATCGGCCACCACCTCTTCCGTACCGTGCCGTGTCCAGACTGCCGGAACCGGGTCCGTGCGGCCGCTCCCGCCGCCGGTCCGGCGGGCCGGGTCCACCGTATGCCCGCACAAGGGGCATCTCGCGCAGAACGGTCTTAACGTGGGAAACCGGGAGGAATCCTCTCTTCCAGGAAGGGATCACCGGCCATGACGGAAACGGCACAGAAGAACAGGCCCGACACCTCCGGCAAGGAGTCCGCGGGCGGCGGGTCGTACACCGCCGACGGCGGGGCGCGCGGCAAGACGAGCGTCGCGGACAGTGTGGTCGAGAAGATCGCCGGGATGGCGGCCCGTGATGTGGACGGCGTGCATGCCATGGGCGGCGGCATCACCCGGGCCTACCACGCGGCGCGGGAGCGCGTGCCCGGGACGGCCAAGTCCGTCTCCCACGGAGTCCGGGTCGAGGTGGGCGAAAAGCAGACCGCGATCGATCTGGAGATCGTCATCGACTACGGGGTCTCGATCTCGGACGTCGCGTCGTCCGTGCGGGAGAGCGTGATCTCCGCCGTGGAGTGGATGACGGGTCTGGAAGTCGTCGAGGTGAACATCTTCGTCAGCGACGTGAGTCTCCCGGGCGAAGAGGAAGAGCAGACAGAGCAAGAGCAGCCACGGCTCCGTTAGCCGAATCCTGCGGAACACGAAAGAGGCACGATGAGCATGGCCATGGTGGGCCTGGTCGCCGGAATGGCGCTCGGCTTCGCAGGGTACTTCGGCGGCTTCGGGGCTTTTCTCCTCGTGGCGGCGCTGGGCGCGGTCGGATACGTCGCCGGGCGGTTCGCGGACGGCGATCTGGAGCCCGGCGACTTCTTCCAGTCCCGTGAGCGCGCCGACCGGCGACGGTGACCGATGGCACAGCCGCAGACCGCAGCCCCGGCGGTACCCGCACACGAACGAGGGGCGACGCGTGTCGCCGATCGGGTCGTCGCGAAGATCGCTTCGCGGGCGGCCCGTGAGGCCCTGAGCGGATTCGACGAGTCCGCGGCTCTCGTGACTCCCGGCCGTGCGGCGCCCCGCGCGCGGGCGTCCGTGCGGCCCGCGTTCGGGCGGGGGCCATCGCTCGGTGACGCGCGCTTGCACATCGGGGTGGAACTGGGCTACCCGTCCGACATCGGCGCGCAGTGCGGGGCGGTCCGCCGCGTCGTCACCGAACGGGTCGGCGGGCTGGCGGGCATGAAGGTCCATGACGTCGTGGTGACGGTCGAGCGACTGCACTCCGCCCACACGCGGGGCGAGGGCCGGGGGAGGGTGCGATGAGCGAGCGGGAGCCGGAGCGAGGGCGGGAGCCGGCGCCGGAGCCGGCACTCGGGCCGCTGCCGGCCGGTGACGCCGGGCCGTCCTCGCCCACGGCGGCGGGCGGGACCGCACCGGGCGGATCGTCGGCCGCCGCCGTACGGGGCGATGGGCGCTCCGCAGAACGAGCCGACGGCGGGACGGGCGCCGGGACCGACGCGGGATTCGGCGGAGGGACCGGCGGACAAGCCGAGGGGCAGGCCGCAGGGCACGCCGGGGAACGGGCCACCCACCGGTTCTGGTCCCCCCGGCGCGTGCCCGCCGCCATCGTCGCCGTGGTGGCCGTCACGGCCACCGGCCTGCTCCTGTACGACGTGGCCGCCGTACGGGCCGGCGGGCCGGCGATGCGCTGGCGCCGCGTGCTCGCCGACGAACTGGCGACCCGGCCGCTCGACGACCGCTGGGTGCTCGCCGGCGCCGCGCTGACGGCGGCCGTCGGGCTGTGGCTGCTGGTCCTCGCGGTGACCCCCGGCCTCCGCGCCCTGCTGCCGATGCGGACCCCGGCCGGGGCCGGCGACGTACGGGCCGTACTCGGCCGGTCCGCCGCCGCCCTCATCCTGCGCGACCGGGCCATGGAGGTGCCGGGCGTCCGCTCCGCCCGCATCGACGTGCGCCGCCGCAGGGTCAGGGCACGGGTGACGTCCCACTTCCGCGATCCCGACGACATCCGCGCCGACCTGGACACGGCCCTGACGGACGGGGTGCGGGAACTCGGTCTCGCCCGGCAGCCCTCGCTGTCCGTCCGCGTCCACCGCCCCAGGAAAGGGTGACGCCACACATGCTCAGGACCGTCAACCGGCTGCTGCTCGGGCTGGCAGGGCTGGCCCTGTTCGCCCTGGGCGGCGCCGCGCTGGTCGGTGGCCTCGACCTCGAGCGGCACTGGGACTTCCGCCTGCCCGGCTGGTGGCCCTTCGGGGGACCGGACGACGTGATCCTCACGGACGGGGCACGGACCCGGTTCCGGGACAACGGGTGGTGGTGGCCGGCCGTCCTCGCGGCGCTCGGCGTGCTCCTCGCGCTCCTGCTGTGGTGGCTGCTGAGCCAGCTGCGCCGGCACCGCCTCGCTGCGGCCCCGGTCGACAGCGGCGACGGCGTGGGAGGACACCTGCGAGGACGGGCACTGGAGGACGCCGTGGCCGCCGAGGCGGAGGCCATGGACGGCGTCGCCCGGGCACGCGTCAGGCTGATGGGCCGCCCCGCGGCGCCGAGAACGCGGGCCGGGCTGCGGCTCGAACCACACGCCCGGCCGGCGACCGCCCTGGAGCGGCTGAGCCGGGAGGCACTCCGGCACGCCCGGGAGTCGGCGGGCGTGGGCAGCCTTCCGGCCGAGGTCCGGCTCAACGCGGTCCGCCACCGGGCCCGCCGGGTGACCTGACGTTCCGCCGCCCGTGACCGGGTCCCGGGCTCGGCCCTCGCGGGCGGGCCGGGGAACCGAGGGTCCGGATCGGCCGGCCCGGATCGGCCGGCCCGTGCGCCGGTGCGCCCGTGCGCCCTCAGGGATGCATACGGGCGCCCTTGAGCACCTTGTCGACCGCGTTGCGCGGCCCGTGCACGGCCAGACCCACCAGATCCAGCTGATCCCGCGGCACGGCCCGCACCGCGGCGCGGTTGTCCCGGTCGTGGCCGGTGGCGAAGAGGTCCGAGGTGAACACCGACCGGGGGAGCGAGCGGGACAGGGCGCGGCCGTGGGCGGCGGTCAGGATCTCCTTCGTCCCCTCGAACACCAGGACGGGCTGGCGGAACATGGGCAGATAGGGCGTGCCGTCGGCGTCGGCGTAGGGTTCGCCGATCACCTCGGGAAGCTCCGAACCGAGCCCGCTGACCAGGAACGCGGTGGCGTTCAGCCGCTGCCAGGACTCCAGATCGTCGCGCAGCAGCACGGCGATCTTGGTGTCGAACCGTACGGGGGTGTTCTCGTTCGTCATGCCCTGAGACTGCACGCCACCACGGCGCGCCTTCTTGTACGTTCTTGACGTGGTGGTGGTACGGCCGGAGATCTCCGCGTGGCGACCGCGGGTTCCGGGCGTCGCGGAAGTCCTCCACGCCCACTTCACCGAGCACGCCTACCCGATGCACGTCCACGACGTGTGGACCCTGCTGATCGTCGACGACGGTGCCGTCCGCTACGACCTGAACCGCCGCGAGCACGGCACCCCGCACGACACGGTCTCGCTGCTCCCCCCGCAGGTGCCGCACAACGGCTCGTCCGCCACCGCTCGGGGCTTCCGCAAACGGGTGCTCTACCTGGACCTGGCCCAGCTGGACGAGGGCTTCATCGGCCCGGCGGCGGACAGCCCCGATCTGGCCGACCCCCTGCTGCGCCGCCGCGTCGGACAACTGCACACGGCCCTGGCGCGGCGGGGCGACGAACTGGAGGCCGAGAGCCGCCTCGCCCTGGTCGCAGACCGGCTGCGCGGCCACCTGCGGCCCCGGCTCGCCGCGCACCCGCCGAACGCCGGCCGCGGCGTGGCCCACACCCTGCGGGAACTCCTCGACGAACGGCTGACCGACGGGGTGAGCCTGGACGAGGCCGCGAAGCTGGTGCACGCCCACCCCACCCACCTGGTCCGGGCCTTCACCGCCGCCTTCGGCATCGCCCCGCACCAGTACCTGATGGCACGCCGCGTCGAACGCGCCCGGCGGCTGCTCCTCGACGGCCGCCCGCCCGCGGAGGCGGCGACCGCGTCCGGCTTCTACGACCAGCCGCATCTGACCCGCCACTTCAAACGCATCCTGGGCACGACGCCCGGCCGCTACGCCGCCGGGCCCGCTGCCCCGGGCACGTCCAGCCCGGTTGACCGCTCCCCATAGGCGCGACGGTGGTGTGGCCGGCGGGGAGCCGCCGCGTGCCCACGGACTCTCGCGCCTACGAACTCTCGCGCCTGCGGAGCGCGGCGCCGGCTTCGGCGTACTTGAGCAGCAGGCGGGCGAACTCGAGCCGTTCGGAGTCGGGCCAGTCCGCGGTGATGCGTTCGAAGGCGTCCCGCTGCTGCCCGGCGAACTCCTTCCGCAGGGCCTCGCCCTCGGGCGTGAGCCGCAGAACGGTGCGCCGGCCGTCGCTCTGGGAAGCCGCGCGGAGCAGGTAGCCCGAGGAGATGCAGTCGGAGACCATCCGGCTGGCCACAGAGGGGTCCACCCGGAGTTCCTCGGCCACCGTGCCGACGGTCGTCTCGCCGGAACCGTCGGCCACCACGTTGAGGACGAGGTTGCGGGAGAAGTCCTTGCGGTCGGCCGGGGTGTGCCTCCGCAGCCGCGAGAACGCCGGCCCGATCCCGTCCAGAAGCGTCTCGGCGTCCGCGTCCCGGTCCCTCTCTGCCGTCATGGCAGCACCCTAGACGAGATTGCGGCGGCTCCCGCAGATGCCCGAAGTTATGCATATGCGTGCTCTAATGCATATAGTTGCAGGAAGGCATCGAGGGGGCGTCCCACCGAAGCCGGTCCGCATACGGAACAGGGGGAACGGCCATGACCACGACCGCCATCGTCAACGCCCGCGTCTTCGACGGTGAGTGTGTGCTGCCGCAGACCACCGTCGTCATCGACGGAGCCCGGATCACCGCTGTCGGAGGGGCGGTTCCCGAGGGCGCGGACATCGTGGACGCCGGCGGCGGGACGCTGCTGCCCGGCCTCGTCGACGCCCATGTGCACACCTCCGCACCGGCCCTCGCCGTGGCGCTGCGGTTCGGCGTCACCACCGAGCTGGAGATGCAGGGCACCCACACCCGGGACAACCGGGCGCACATCGCGGGCGACGACACGGTCGCCGACGTGCGCTCGTCCGGATTCGGCATCACCCCGCCCGGCGGACACCCCGACGAACTGTTCCCCGAGGGCTTCCGGCCGGGACCCCCGCCGGGAGCGGACGGCGCGGGGCCTTCCGCCGCACCGCCGGTGAAGCCGCTGTGCACCACTCCCGAGGAAGCGGCCGAGGCCGTCCCGCGGCTCGTCGAGGCGGGGTCGGACTACATCAAGTTCATGATCGACGACGGCACGGTCGAGGGCCACCCCGGCCTGCCCGTGCTTGACCGGCCCACGCTGGAGGCCGGAGTCGCCGCGGCCCACCGGCACGGGATGCTGACCGTCGCCCACGCCCTCACCCTGGACGCGACGCGGATGGCGATCGAGGCCGGCATCGACGGCCTCACCCATGTGTTCATGGACCGGCCGCACACCGAGGAGATCATCGAACTCATCGCCGAATCGGGTGTGTTCGTCATCCCCTGTGTGGTCCTCAACGCCTCCATGATGGGCATCACCGGTGCCGGTCTCGCCGACGACCCCCGGGTGAACTCCCGCCTGGACCAGGAGTGGCTGACCACCTTGCGCAGCAGTTTCGGCCACTACCGCCAGGGCGAGCTCGACGACGTACTGGCCTCCGTCGGGGCACTTCACGAGGCCGGCGTGGACATCCTCGCCGGCAGCGACGCGTCCTATCCGCTGGCGTTCCTGGGCGGTGTCGCTCATGGCGCCAGCGTCCACCACGAGTTGCAGTACCTCGTCCGGGCCGGCATGGCGCCCCTGGAGGCGCTGCGCGCGGCGACCGGCATCCCGGCGCGGTGCTTCGCCTTGGAGGACCGCGGCCGCATCGCCGAGGGCCTGCGGGCCGACCTGCTCCTGGTGGACGGTGATCCCACCACCACCATCTCCGACACCCTGAACATCCGCACCGTGTGGCGCCGCGGCACGCGGGCGGTGGAGGGCCGCCCGGCGCACTCGGGGTGAGGGCCACCGGGTGGAGGCCGGCGTCCGGGCCGCGGCGGAGCCCGGCTGCGCACAGGCCATGGGCCTGGCTCCATTCCGCCGCAGGTGGGCCGCGGTGTGGCCCACGCCCTGCGGGAACTCCTCGACGAAAGGCTGACGGACGGGGTGAGCCTGGACGAGCCCGGGGGCGTCCGGCTCGGCTGATCGCTCCCCGTAGGGCGCAACGGGGTGCAGTCCGGCGATCGCCTCACAGGCCCATGCTCACTGTGACTTGACGTGGACTCCGGTGCGCCGCCATGCTTTCACTACTTAATTAGTGAAAGGGGGTTTGTAGTGATCGAATACCGGATCGACCGGGGGACCGGCGTGGCCACCTACCTGCAGATCGTCCAGCAGACGAAGCGGGCCTTGCGGCTGGGCCTGCTCGAACCGGGCGATCGGCTGCCCACCGCCCGCGAGGTCGTCGAGGCAACCGCCATCAACCCCAACACCGTGCTCAAGGCCTATCGCGAACTGGAGCGCGAGGGCCTGGTGGAGGCGCGACGCGGCCTCGGCACGTTTGTGCGGAAGTCGCTGGGGGCGGCGGTGGCTCAGTCGCCGCTCGCCGATGAGCTGGCCGACTGGATGAAGCGAGCCCGCACGGGGGGGCTCGCTCGTGAGGACGTCGCCGCACTGTTCAGCTCCGCTCTGGAGCAGGAGTTCACCGAGGGAGAGCAATGAGCCAGGAACCAGCTGCGCTGGAAGCGCGAGGGCTCGTCATGCGGTACGGCCGCCGCCGCGATCCGGTTCTGCGGGACTGCTCCTTCCGGCTGCCCGCCGGCCGGATCTGCGCACTGGTCGGCCCGAACGGCGCCGGCAAGTCCACGCTGCTGGCACTCGCGGCAGGGATGCTCCGCCCGACGCGGGGGACGCTGCGGGTGCTCGGGGCCGACCCGGCCGGGTCCCGGCCGCGGATCGGCTACGTGGCGCAGACTCGTCCCCTGTATCCGCAGCTCACCGTGGCGGCCACGCTCCGGCTGGGCGCCGAGCTCAACCCGGGGCGCTGGGATCACGAGGCCGCGGAACGCGTCGCGTACGGCGCCGGTCTGGATCCGGAGGCCAGGATCCGCACCCTCTCCGGGGGCCGGCGCACCCGAGTCGCCCTCGCGCTGGCCCTGGGCAAGCGCGCCGAACTGCTGCTGCTGGACGAGCCGATGACGGACCTGGACCCGCTCGCTCGCCACCAGTTGATGGGCGTCCTGCTGGCCGCGGCCGTCGAGCACGGCACCAGCGTGGTCATGTCCTCCCATGTCCTCGCCGAACTGGAAGGCGCCTGCGACTATCTCCTGCTGCTCGGCAGCGGGCAGGTCAGGCTGGCCGGCGAAAGCGATGACGTCGTGACCGCGCACGCCCGCCTCACCGGCACCTCACCCGACTTCGCGCCGCACACCGTCGTGGAGTCCGGCGCGACCGGTCGCGGCCACACCGCGCTGGTGCGCCCGCAGGGCCCGGTCGATACGGCCTCATGGCTGGTCGAACAGCCCTCCATGGAAGAGCTGGTCCTGGCCCATCTGCGCAACCCCGGCGCTCCCGCCCTGTTCACGGAGAGCGCCTCGCCCGCACCGAGCCAGGAGGCTGTCGCATGACAACTCTCTCGCACTCCCCGCGCCACGGCCCGACCCGGGCGGTACTGCGGCTGCACCGGGTGCCGCTGTGGGTCTGGACGGTGCTGGTCATCGCCGGGGCCGGCGGGCTGACCTGGCTCTACGCGCTGGGGCAGGAAGCTGCTTCGTATGGCGCCTGTGGTGGCACAGGGATGCCGGAATGCGCCACGGAGATGCGCTATTGGGGTTCTGAACACCAGTCCGCCAAGCTCCTCGCCTGGCTGCCGTGCGGCATCGCCGCCTGCGCCGGCGCAGTGCTGATCGGCCGCGAACTGGAACACGGCACCGCCACCTTGGCGTGGACCCAGTCCGTGTCCCCGGCCCGCTGGCTCGCTGCGAAGCTGGCTGTCCCGGTGGTGGCGCTCCTCGGTGGTACGACGGCGCTGACCTTGATGTTCCGGTGGGTGTGGGGGGCAGGTCCCGACGGCGGGGTCAACCGGTGGAACAGCGAATACTTCCACGCCGCCGGATCAGTGGGCCCGGCGTACGTTCTGCTCGGACTGGCGCTCGGTGCGCCGGCGGCATTGCTCACGCGGCGCACCCTCCCCGCGATGGGTCTGGCCCTGGCCGGCATCGGGTTGGCGTACCACCTGGGCGACAGATTCCGGTCTTCTCTCTGGCCGGCGAGTGAGGTGCGAGGCCCATGGGACTCGGCACTCAACCATGTCGATCAGCTCGAGTTCGGGATGATCATGGAGTCCGGGGAGCGTGTCAGCGGTCTCGACTGCAGCGACCAGGCCGTGCCCGGCGACCTCGGTACGTGCCTGTCGGATCACGGGGCGGTCGACTTCTACGCGAGGATTCACCCGACCTCGCACTACTGGCCGATCCAACTGGTCGAGACCGGCATCGCCCTGGCCCTGGCTGCCGCCGCGGTGGCCGCCGCGTTCTGGGTGCTGCGGCGCAGGCTTCCTTGACGGCCCGCTCCGGGCGCAGGCTTCCACGACCGTCTGCGCCCGGAGCCTGCTCCAAGCCCGCGGATCCGGGCCCGTGAAGTTCCCCCGTGACGCGTGGGCACCGTCCTGGCCGACCACTTCGGCAGTGCTCTGCCGGCGTCGCTGGAGCGGGACACCCGCGACCAGTTCATGGGCCTGAAGGGCGAGCAAGCGACACCGCTGGGGCGCAGGCGCGGTGCCGTTGGCCGGCGCAGACGCGGTGCCTCTGGCCGGGGCGGACGCGGTGCGTTTGGCCGGGGCAGAGGCTGACGGCCGCACTCCCGGGCTCGCGGCGTGCCGAAGTCCCACCGTGAGCGGGGCAGGGCAGGCCCTCACGGGCTCGCCGGACCGGCCGGCCCACCCTCAGGGGACGTCACGCCGGCTACAGGGTCCGCCCGCCGCTGCCGCAACGCGTAGACCGGTGCCACAGCCGACATCACCAGGAAGAGCAGGGCCGTTCCGCCCGACATCACCGCCAGCACGGCCGCCCCGCCGCCCCCGACATCGCCGTCCCGCACGGCCACCCGTGGATCGTTCACGTGGTAGCGGACGGTCATCCGGGCTCCGACGGAGCTCTTGCCGCCCCCGCTGCCCACCGGCAGGTCCGCCACCACGGTCCGTCCGCCGGCCCGGAACTCGACCTTGCACTGGCCGATCATGCATGAGCCCTCCGTGTGCAGCGTCGCGGAGGTTTGCTCGCCGTCCTGGAAGGAGCGCAGGTGCTGGGCCGCCGGAAGCATGACCAGGACCGAGAACGCGCCCGACAGCAGCGCGAACCCCAGCATCAGCAGCACGGCCGTCAGAGGCCGCACACTTCCCGCGGCCGCGTCCTGGTGCCGCCCGCCGGCAGTGGTTCCGCGCGGTATGCCGTCCATGTCTCGCCGTCCGTTCCCATTCCTCTGCACATGAAGGCCAAGCATCCCTAGTGCGGCGGCAGATCACCCTCACCCGGTCAAGCGCTGTCACCGGTCAGTGACCAGCTGGCAAGAAGGCCCAGGGCCCGCTGCGGCGGCGAGTTCGCCTCGGCCGAGTAGACGAACAGCGTTGTATCGGGGTCCCCGGGCAGCGTCAGAGTCTCGTACTCGACGGTGGGGTCTCCGACAACGGGATGGCGCAGCCGCTTGGAGCCGTACGTCCGCTGATGGACGCGGTGCTCGTCCCACCACAGGACGAACTCCGGGCCGGAATCGCGCAGTTCGGCGATCACGTCGATCACCGCCCGTTCGGCGGGATCGGTCCCCGCCTCCAGACGGAGGTTCTCCACGGCGACGCGGGCCTGGTCCTCCCATCGACGAACAGCGACCGCGCCGCGTCGTCGAGGAACATCCACCGGGCGTAGTTGGCACGCTGCCGCCGGGGGAGTGCCGGGGAGTGGGGATGGTGCGCCGGGTGCGCGGTGCCGGCCAGCGGGGTCAGGTGAGGGCGGCGACCAGCAGGGCGAAGGCGGCGATGATGACGGCGACGCGGACGTAGTGGAGGCGGTCCCAGCGGTTCATCTGCTGTTTCCAGTCGGCTGGCCGGTTTTCGGGGGTCCACGTCTTGCCCCGGTTGTTGATCGGGACGAGCAGCAGGATCGACATGATCACGCTGAGGGCCAGCAGCGCGCCGGCGGTGACGACGAGGCCGGTGCCGCGGTGGTGCCATCCGGCGATGGCCCAGACCGCGACGAGGACGAGCGAGGTGATGTACCAGACCGGCATCACGGCGCCGAGCATGCGGCCCCCGTGGGCGCGGCCGAGTTGGCCACTGTCGTCGGGAAGCGCGTTGAGGATCGGGTTGACGACGAAGGAGACGGAGAACTCCACCCCCACCATCACGCCGACGACCACGGTGGTGAACACCTCGAGTGCGTTGAGCATGATGAGCCCTCCTGGTTTCTAGCATCGCTAGCGAATGAGGCAACGCTAGCGCTGCTGCCGCTCGATTGTCTAGCGATGCTAGGATCTGAGTCATGTCGGTACAGGAGCGCAAGGAGCGCGAACGGGCGGGCCGCGAACGCCTCATCGTGGCGACAGCCCGCGAACTCGCCGAGCAGCAGGGCTGGGACGCGGTCACGACGCGCCGGCTTGCCGAACGCATCGAGTACAGCCAGCCCGTCCTCTACAGCCACTTCCGCGGCAAGCGGGAGATCATCGGCGCCGTCGCCCTCGAAGGCGCCGCCGAGATGGCCGCGGCGCTGAGAGCCGCGACCCGCACCGCGAACGGCCCGCGCGCCCGGGTCTCCGCCCTGGCCCGCGCCTATCTCGACTTCGCCGAACGCAATCCGGCGGTCTACGACGCCATGTTCCGGCTCGACGGCGGCCTGGCTTTCGCACACGAGGACACCCCGGAGCCCCTGAAGGACGCCTTCGCCGCGCTGCTGGAGAACCTCGACGAGGTCGCCGGGGACGGGGTCCACCCGGGACTGTTCACCGAGGTCTTCTGGGCGGCCCTGCACGGACTGGCCACCCTGACCCGAGCCGGACGGCTGCCGCCGGAGGACACCGAGCAGAGGGTGGAGCTGCTGGCGGACCGGCTGGCCGTGCTCTGACACGCCATCCCGGCGGGCACGCGGCCGGGGCCCTCGTGCCACGCCACCGTCTGCCCGCGGCATCGCTTCCGGTCACCCGCGCCCACGGGCAGGTCTTGTGACAGACAGCCGGTGAGGGGACCCGCCTCACCACCCGCAGCCGATGTCGGTCAGTCCCCCGCTGACCACCGGATCGGTGCCCGTACCGCTGACCCGCAGCAGACCGCCGTCCCGGCCCCAGTCCAACTCGTACGTGCCTGCGTCGAAGGGCCGGTAACCATCGTCGACCACCCAGGATCCCGACTCGCCCAGGGCCAGGCCGGTGGCCCCCACCGCGTACGCCTCGCCATTGCCGATCACGAGGAAGGACGTCTCCCGCACCACGACCGTGCAGCCCTCCGGCCCCGCGGGGCGCAGCACGTGGTACTCCGCGCCCGAGATCAGATCGTCCACCGTTCCCCACGTCGTGCCGAGCACCGCCGTGACGATCAGCAGACTGCTCCCCAGCCGTGTCCACGCGTCCTGCTTCCACCGGGCTTCGGATGAACCCGGCAGCTGCGTCGGTGGGGACCTTCATTGCGGTGGTCGTTGCGGCGTCGGGGCGAGCTGGGTGTGTGCGAGCCGGGTCGTAGTGATGGCCCGGGACCGGACCATGTGGGGCCGGAGAGCGGACAGACAGCGGTGGCCGTGGTACTCGGCGGTCGGGTAGTCGCCGGGTGCCAAGTAGGCGGACGGGGCCATGGAGTCCAGCTCGGCCTGGTCGTAGACGGGAACGCACAATGGTTCCGGCGGACGCGCTCCGAGACGGGAGACAAGGTATGGCGAAGAAGGCTGGCGGGCAGGGCGGCGGGAGACGAGCTATCCCAGCGCCTGTGCGCTTGGAGGTGTGGGTGCGCAGTGGTGGCCGGTGCGCGATCTGCAACAGGTACCTGCTCGACGGTGGGATGACGGGCCGCACCGTGCGGCAGGGGGAGTTGGCACACATCGTGGGCCAACAAGAGACCGCAGGCTCCCCGCGAGGTAAACACGACTTGGTGGAGCGCGACACTGCCGACAACTTGATGCTGGTCTGCGCTGACGAGCACGACGAGATCGACGCTTCCGGCACCCTGGACGTATTTACCGTGGAACGGCTGCGCGCGCTCAAACGTGCTCACGAGGACCGCATAAAGCATGTCACCGGGCTGGGCGACGACCGGGCGACCACGGTGCTGCGGATGGTGGGCCGGGTGCGTGGCCAAGAAGTCGAGCTGACCCGGCAGACCGCTGCTACCGCGGTGATCACCTCTGGGGACCGGTTCCCGCTGTTCCTGGAGTCCTATGAGCGGCACGGTGTGGAGATCGACCTGCGCCACGTGGCTGGCGAGATGACGATCGATCTGCGCGACATCCCCGACGAGGAGATTGGAGGCTCGCTCTACTACCGGGCAGCCATCGCTGTCATCGACGAGGTCATCGACAACCAGCTCAACCGCGGCATCGCCCGAGACAAAGTTGCGCACTTGAGCGTCTTCGGCTTCGCCCGGCTGCCACTGCTTGTCTACCTCGGATCCCGTCTGGACGACACCGTTCCCACCGATGTGTATCAGCGTCACCGCGAGGACGAGTCCTGGTCGTGGTCTTCGACAGCGCCTATGGTCGGCTTCGCGATCCACCTCGACGTAGACAAGCCGCCCGCGCATGAGGCGGTGCTCGTGCTAAACCTCTCAGGCACGATCCAGCCCGAGGAGGTCCCACACCAGCTCGCCGGACTGCGCCGGTACCGCATCAGCCCTGTTGGTGTTGCTGCCGCGCCGGACGTGTTGCGCAATCGTGCTTCCTTGACCCAGTTCCAGGAGGTGCTGCGGTCCCTGTTCGCGGATCTGGAGGCGAGCGCGAAGCAAGTGCGGCGCCTGCACGTGCTGTTCGCGGTGCCGCTCTCGGCCGGGGTAAGCCTGGGACGGGTACGCGACCGTCAGGTGCACCCGGCGCTGGTGCTCTACGATCGCACGCCGAGCGGATATCGACGAGCCTTGGAGATTCCCTGACATCTGGCACACGCTGTCGAGCCGATAGCCAGTTACTGCGTTCCCGTTTGCCTTGGTGATACAGCGAAATCCTCCAGCGCACGTGGGACGGGTCAGGACGTGGTCGGTGCCGGGTCGTGGGGCAGGAAACGGTGATGGGGCGATCCGGCTGCGTGAGGGAGCGCGACCAGGTGCGTGCCTGAGCCGGGAGTGGTCAGGTGCATCGCCAGGAAGGAGGTCAGTGTTCCGGCGACAGCGGCCAGGTCGGCCGATGACCCGTGGAAGGTCGGCACCGAACAGCCGCGGGTCGGTACAAGTTCATCGCCGTCCGGGGTGTCCTGCCACAGGCGGTGATAGAGCTCCAGGTCGGGGTCGGCCAGTACGATCTTTCCGGCGGCAGAGTCGATGCTGCTGGGCCCCTGCGCGGTGGTGGGCGCGGAGACGCTCAGCAGGCCCAAGGTGCCGGTGCGGGTGTCGGTGGCTACCTGAGCCAGCACCGGGTGGGGTCCCTCGCTAGCTGCGAGGTGCCCCAGGACGTAGCCCACAGCAATGCTGACAGTCGCGTCGATAATGACTTCGGCAGTCGCCAGAGCTGCATCGTCGGGCAGAGCGCCGTCGTGGACGTGGATCGCGACGGTGTCATCGACTGCTCGCAGCCGTCGGGCCAGGGCCTGGGCCTTGGAGGCTCCGACGTCAGCCTCGACGTAGTTCTGCCGCACCAGCAGTCCGCCAGTGACTGTTCCGGGGTCGCACACAGTCACCTGTGAGGCGCCGGCACGGACGACGAACTCGGCGATCCAGGAGCCAAGACCGCCGCAGCCCCAGACGTGTACCTGTTTGCCGAAGAAGCCCCCGATGGGGCTCCCGACGTCGCGACGTGTGGTCACGGCGGGCCGTTCATCGGACACAGGACACCACTCGATCAGTAGGTCCGAGCGGATCCGGGAGGCGTCGATGTTCAGCGCAGAACCCTGCTCGTGGGCCATGCGCCTTAGCGCGTCCGCGGCAGGCGCGGGAAGACGTGCGCCCAACAGATGGGGCGGGCCGCCTGCAGGGTGCGGAACCGCCAGGATCAGGTACTGCGGGGAGCCGTCGGGATTGCGGACCGCGCTGGCCGCGAGCGTGGTCAAGATCGCCGGAGACTGGGCGATTACCTGCGATGAGCTTCTCTGCTGGCGATCAAACGGAGAGTTGTCCACGTAGGTCAGCAACTCGGCCAAGGTGGAGCCGCCGCCGAGCGGCAGTGCGCCTGCAACAGTGACTACTGGTACCCGTACGGCCCCGCCGTCCGGGGGCGGGCTGTAGGCCAGGTCCAGGCGCTGCTCGGTGCGCGCGGTCAGGTAGCCAGTCTGGATTCTCTGATCGGGGCCGGGAACGCGTACGACCAGCGTCGGGGTTCCGGGCGTCTGGTGAGGCACTCCGCCGACGGCGTGGTACATCGCCTTTGATGCGTTGAACTGGCCTGCTGCCGCGTCGCTCAGCCAGGACCACAGCCGGTTTAGATACGCCCGCATGCCCCCGCGCAGCGGATCCCACTCGCGGGCGGGATCCAGGAAGATGCACAGTCGGCGCCCCTGGAGGACATGCGGGTAGCCTGCGAACCTCCAGTGCTCGACTTCGACGGTGGTTGCGGACAGCGGTGAGGCCGGCAGGGTCAGGACGAACTCCTCGTGCTCCTGCAGAACCAAGCCGCCGTCAGCAGTGGCCAAGGGCCCAGTGTGAAGCCGCAGCGTCACCCGGACCACACCGTTCTGGCCGCGGGCTGGAACCCCCACCAGACGCAGCACGTCCGGCTGTTCGGCCGCCGCCTCGCGCAGCTCGGCCAGGGCCCTTTTCTGCCAGTCCGTCGGTGCGGGTCGGTTCTTTCCGCTGCTCACCCGGCGCGACCGGGCCGCGCGACAGCGGTGACCGCGGCGGCAGCCACCGGGAACTTGGAGCTGCTGGTTGCCGTGGCCGGGGCCTTGAACTCGGGGCCGAAAAGGTCCTGCCACAGCCGTAGGCTCGTGTCCTTGTCCTCGGCGTGGTAAGCGTCGTGGATCTCGGCGGCGTGCTTATGGATGCGGTCGCGGAAGTAGGAGTACGTGTTCTGCTCCCAACGGTGGTCGAAGGTCAGCCCAGACCCGGAGGGGTCGGCGACCGAGGGCTTGGTCTCGTTGGCCTGCAGATAGGTGTCCAGGTCACCGACGATGTGCAATAGCGCAGTGGGCACGTCACGGTAGTAGCCAGGATCGGAGAACTTCTTGTAGGCATGCACTTGGTTGCCGAGCAGCGTCGTCAGGATCACCGACCGCGTCCCGGTGAACGATCCCTTGTGATCGCGCAGGAACTTCATCAACCGGATGACCTTGCGCAGATTCCCCTGTGCGATCTGGTCCTGAGTGCGCATCCAAGTGGTGAAGCCCTGCGAGTCGGTGTTCTCCCAGATGTCCTCGTCGCGGTTGACGATGACCTCTCGGCCGTCGACCAGCACCACGTAGGGAACGATGTCCACGTGCATGGAGTTGCTGTAGACCAGCCGCACGCATCGGCACTTACGCGAGTGCGGCATGTTTTTGTAGATGCTGTGCCGATGCAGGGCCGCGTACACCTCCTCGATATAGGTCTTGGGGCTCTGCGACCAGTCCGGGTTCTCGGCCATCAGCAGCATCACGTCAGCATCGAACTCCGTCCCGCCGACCGGGTCGATGATCGTGCGATGCGCCCATGAGCCCTGCGGAATCTTGCCCAGGATCAGCGAGCCGATTTCCTCGTCCGCCTTCAGCGCCCGGTAGATCGCCTCCACCCTGGTATCGAGAAGGTCGAGCTTGACTTGGCCCAGGTTCACCGTGGTGCGCAGGAACTCATTGAAATGGTCGGCGAGCTGCATGGTTGTCCTCAGATTCGAACGGGCCGATCGCCCCCGGAGCACATCAAAGAAAGGGAGCTGACGGTGCAACACACTTGCCTCATCCAGCCTAGGCGTCACCACTGACATCACGCCGTCGTCAGCTCCAAGCTTCCCCGACGCCGTCGTCAACGCGAGCACAGCTGGGAGCTAGTTCTCGGACGCCTTGCCGGATCGGTGCGCTCTCCCCGATACCGCGATCACGAGCGTGCTGGGGAAGTTGGTGGGGGCTGATTCGCCGGGTGTTGCCCTGAATGATCTGGCCCGGGGGGTTTAGATCCACCGCGACTTCGAGTGCTGCTGGCACTTTGCGGTACGGCGGCAGCTCATCCGTCGCCGTGTACCCTTCCAACTCCTTCAACGCCCAGGCACGCAGTTCCGCGTGGTGGGCGTAGCCAGCGAGCATGAGGCACTGGCGGAGGGGAGCGGTCGCGAGAGAAGCGGTGTCGTCCAGGACGGTGCGCTCAAGCTGCTCCAGCCCTCGGACGTCGGGTGTCGTCACGGCATCCAGTCTGCACTGCCCCACTGACAACACCGGCTGACTTCGTTGTTCCGTTGCTCGGCCACGTGCCCCGGCAGTTCCGTCTTTGGGCTGGTCAGTGGATGGCGCGGATCATCACGGTGAGGAGCGGTGAGGCCGGTGACGGCTGGCTCTGTCCGATGTCCTCGTAACCCCACGACTTGTAGAGCGTGTGGACCCTTCCATCGCCAGCGCCCGGGTTGACCATGAGCGTGACGTACGGCTCGTCGCGGGTGGCGAGGAGGGCGTCGTGGATACGCCGGGCCGTGCCGGTCTTCCGCCAGGCCAGTCGGACGCCGATCTCCTTCAGGGCCACGGCCGGACGCTCGGTGTACTTCTCCGCCGGCGTCGGGCTGGTGCGCTGCCAGTAGCGGTCGCCGTGCTCGATGGTGTTGCCGTAGGCGTAGCCGACCGGATACCCGTCCGCATACGCGAGGACGGCCGTGAACCCTGGCTCGGTGCCGTGCCGGTCCAGGCGTTCGCCGAAGGCGGTGACCGCGTAGTTCGGCAAGTGGAGGAGCGGGGCGCGGACTTCGGCGTACACGTCGAGGAGGTCGCCTCGGGCGGTGTCGAGAGTCGTGAACGTGCGCAGTTCGATGGCGGGCGCCGTGGTCATGCGGCCATCCTCCAGGTGGCGGTGTGCTCGGTCCAGGTCTGCACGGTGGAGATGCCCGGCGCGGTGGCGCGCAGTGCGGCTCCGAACTCCTGCAGCATGCGCGTGACCCGGGCGTGCTGGGTGGCGGCTTCGGCGGGGACCTTCATCGCGGTGGCCGTGGCGGCGTCGGGGGCGCCCTGCGCGAGCTGGGCGTGCGCGAGCCGGGTCGTGGTGATGGCCCGGGATCGGACCATGTGGGGCCGCAGGGCGGACAGGCAGCGGTGGGCGTGGTACTCGGCGGTCGAGTAGTTGCCGAGCGCCAGGTGCGCAGAGAGGGCCAGGGAGTCCAGTTCGGCCTGGTCGTAGAAGGCGAGCATCCACACCGGCCGGTAGTCGACGGGGTCGGCGCGCAGCATGGCGTCCTGCGCCTGATCGAACGCCCGGCGGGTGCCGGTGCGGTCCTGCGCCGTGCCTTGGATGGCGCCCTGGCGGGCCAGGCCGAGGGAGGCGAACATGGGGTCTCGGCGAGTGAGGTGCAGGTTGCGGGCGACGTCGTTGGCGGCGAACGCGTCGGCGGGCCGACCCAGGTGCCGGTACATGGTGCCCGCGTGACTCCAGATGCGGAACTTGATGGCCTGGTCGCCGGACATCTCGGCGAGGGCCTGGGCCTCGCGCATGTGGGCCTTGGCCACGTCGTAGCGCCGACCGTCGATGGCGGCCCACATCGCGGAGGAGCGGAAGGCGGCTGCGGAGGCGTAGAGGTTGCTTCGTACGCGCTGGGTGGCGCTGCCGGCGTTCTGGAGGTTGAGTGCCTCGTCGGCGAGGGAGGCGGCCCGCTGCTCGATACCGAGTTGTCCGCCGTGGCGGTGGTCGCTGGCGATGATCTCGGCGAAGCGCTTGTTGAGGCGATTGACGTCGCTCATGCCGATGCGGCGCGGCGATGCGGTGCCGGGTGCGGCTGCTGCTGCGGCAGCCGCCGCGATGCTGCCGACGAGGGTACGGCGCTTCATATCGGGGTCCTCCTGCTGCGGTGGGGCCGGGGTGGACGAAGGCCGGCCCCGTGGCACGAACCCTAAAGCGACGGCGGGCAGGCCGCTGACGTCCTCAAGGGCCTTACGGGAGGCTGACTTTGGCCACGTGACCCGGCCCGCTTTCCATGCTCGGACCGATGAGCCGTCGAGTCCTCCAGGGCGCCCGGTCAACCGCTCAATGGCCCTGTTCACGGCCTCGGCGAGGCTGTTGGAGCTGTAGCCGTGTTCGGTCATCCACGCCTCAAAAACGGTATTGCGGGTGGTGTCCATGCGGGCACGGTAGTCCGCGCGATCCCCACCCGCCAGGTAAAGCAGAGGTCAAAACGCCCTAGGTCGGTCCGTCGGCTGAACCTCTGAACGTCCTAACCAATCTGCTGGGCAAGGGAGTTGTATGGGCACCGGTCGCCCTCTACGCCGCACCGTGCGGGCGGCTGTTGACGGCCCGGCCCGCCCCTGAGGTTCCCCCGCGGGGGTGGGCCGGGCGCCGAGACGACACGAAGGCTCCACCCCAATGACGAGTCTGAGAACACCAGTTGAGGCCCTCTCCGTCGGCCACCCCACGTACACCCAGACCTTTCCGTGCGAGCCGACCACGGCCGAGATCGGCCGCGAACTCGTCCGAGACCTCCTCAGTGTGTGGCATCTCGACGGCCTCGCCGACCGTGCCGCGCTGATCGTCACGGAGCTGATCGCGAACGCCTCCAGGCACACTCCGTGTCCCGAGGTCCGCCTCACGGTTGGGCGGCCGGACGCGACACGACTGCGTATCGGGATCGTCGACCGGGAAGCATCGCGTCTGCCCATACTCAGCCAGGCGGCTGACGACGACGAGTCGGGCCGCGGACTGCTCCTCGTCGATGCTGTCGCCGACCGGTGGGGCTACGACCTGAACGGCTCGGGCAGACGCCCCTGGGGCAAAGAGGTCTGGGCGGAACTTCGCACCGAGGGCGGCAAGTGAGCATCCCGGCCACGGCACCCTCGCCCCTTCCGGATCTCGCCCGACTCCGACCCCGCCAGCAGATGGCCATGGACTGTGCCCTCTGCGCCCGGCCGCTGGGAGCGAGCGGTCGACGGCTGGGCGAGATACGCCACCGGGGCCTGCCGTTCCAGCTCTGGGCCTGCGCTCCCAACTGCCAGGCCGCCAGATCGACTATCCCGACCAGCTGAGAAAGGGGATGTCCTTCCATGGAGCGGCCGTGGATCACCGGTGATTGCTGGCTCGGCTGCGGACGTACCGGAGTCCTGGTGATCTGGCTCGGCCCTGTGCAGTGGGACGGGCAGCACGCCCCCTTCTACGCGTGCGAGCCGTGCCTCGATCGCCTCAAGTCCCAGGCGCTCGCCTACTTCATGGAGCGGCGCCCGGCATCCGCTTGATCAGACTCACGGCACACGACTTCCCGGCGTGAGGCAGGCACCCCGCGAGGACTTCCTACGCGGAGCACGCCCCCTCGTGCCGGGCGGCCAGGAGCCGTCCGGGGAGCAGCCGTCTGGCAACACTCCCGTGGCGGCGCCTGGTGGGCGCTCCGGCCCAGGAACACCACAACGATTACGAGGAGTTGAAGCATGACGCGCAGCACCGTAGTTCCCAGCCGCACCGAAGTACGCCCAGAGATCCCCGGGGCGTCGGACGGCTTCGACCTGGACGTCTCCCTCGTCGAGATCGCCGACCCGGCCGGCCTGGTCAACCTGACCGACGACAACTGCGGGTCCACCTGCGGCGCCTGCACCACCAACGTCGCCTGACCCGGTCCCGAGATCACCCCGGTCTGGTGCCGCCGCGATTCCACGCGGCGGCACCAGCCGCCCGGCCCCTCACGTACGGAGGTACTCGGTGGTTGCTCCGCCCGTAGCGTTCCGCACCGGTCCCACTGCTCTCGTCCGCGCCGTGGCATGGCCCTCGCTGCCGTTTCCTCCATGCCCTGACCTCAATGACCGCTCGCCCAGTGGTTCGTCTGCCCGTGTGGCGTGGCTACGCGCGGTTTGGGCGGACAAGGACGTCGCCGAGGCACTCCAGCACTCCAGCCCGGTCCTGGCCGCACAGGTGGGGGCCCTCTGCACGGCTGAGTATCCCGCCCTCCGGGATGTGCAGCGCGCGGCGCTGTCCGTGGCCCGCTACCTGCTGCGGGCCCTGTACCGGGCTACGCCTTTCGGCCTGTTCGCCGGCGTGGCCACCGCGGAGTTCGGCCCGCAGGCGCAGGCCGACTGGGGCGAGGAGCACATGGCCGTCGGCCGCGCGGGGGCAGAGTGGCTGGCGGCCCTGGTCGCACGATTGGAGTCGTGCCCAGACCTCCTCGAACGGCTGCCCGTCGTCATCAACAACACCGTGACGTACCGGGGTGACCGGCTCATCGTGCCGTTCCAGCCCGATGTCCAGGACGACCGGACTCGCGCTGTCGAGGGGTCCCTGGCCCTGACCGGACCGGTGCGCGCGGTCCTTGCCGCGAGCCGCGCGCCGATCCGGTTCGGCACCCTCGTGGACAAGCTCCAGGCGGAGTTCCCCGAGGCCGGTCCCGAGAAGGCGTGTCAACTGCTTGCGGAGCTGATCCGGCGGCGGGTACTGATCACGAGCCTGCACGCTCCGAGCACCGAGATCGACGCCCTCGGGTATCTGCTCGGCCAACTCGACGCGATCGACGCCGGACGCCTCGCCCCGGTCGCGGAGACCGTACGCGAACTCCACGCGGTCCGGGCGGGCCTGGAGGAGTGCGCCACGCGCGGCGGCCGGGACAGCGCCGCGGCGCGGATGCGAAGCCTCGTCCCTGGCCTGCGTCGCCACCCCGTCGCGCTCGACCTCCGCCTGGACGCGCAGATCGTTCTGCCGGAAGCGGTCGCCCGAGAGATCGAGCGCGCCGCTCTCATCCTGACCCGCTTGAGTATCCGCCCGTACGGGACCGCCGCCTGGAACGAGTACCACCAGCGGTTCTACGAGCGGTACGGCATCGGCACGATGGTGCCGCTCGCGGAGACCGTGGCGGACAGCGGCACCGGCTATCCCGACGGCTACCCAGGCGCTCCGGCCAGCGCACGCAGGCCCCGCGTCTCCGCTCGGGATGACGCCCTCGTACGGCTGGCTCAGGCCGCCGCGCTCGACGGCCGTGACGAAGTGATCCTCACGGACGAACAGATTGAGGCCCTGGACGTGGGTCCCGACGAGCCGCGGCTGCCGCCGCACTTGGAGATCGTGGTGCGGGTGCACGCAGCCAGCCTGGAGGAGTTGCAGCACGGGCGGTTCCGGCTGGAGGCCGTGAGCGTGTCCCGTGGTGTCGGCGTCTCCACGGGCCGATTCCTCAGCGTGCTGGCCCCCGCCGACCGGGAGGCCCTAGTCACAGAGCTTGCCGACCTCCCAGCCGCAGACGGCAACACCATGCCCGCGCAGCTCTCTTTCCCGCCCCTGCTCTCCGAGAGCGCCCACGTCACCCGCTCCCCACAGGTTCTACCCACCGTGATCAGCCTTCAGGAGCACCGCGCCCCGCAGGACACCGTCCTCACCCCGAAGGACTTGGCCGTGGGGTGCGACGGCCGCCGCATGTACCTCGCCATCCCCGAGCGAGGCCACCGCGTGGAGGCCGTCGGGATGCACGCGCTGAATCTGCGCACCCACACTCCGCCACTGGTGCGGTTCCTCACCGAACTGTCCCGCGCCCAGTGCGCGCAGGTCACCGTCTTCGACTGGGGCGTCGCAACGGCGATGCCGTTCCTTCCACGTCTGCGGTACGGCCGCATCGTGCTGGCCGCGGCACGCTGGCGGCTGGAAGAGTCCGAACTGCCCGGCCATGCCCGCCCTCGGGCCGAGTGGGACGCCGCGCTCAGCGACTGGCGTGCCCGGCGGAGGCTGCCGCGCCGCGTCTACCTCATGGAGGACGACCGGCGCCTCTTCCTCGACCTCGACGAGGCCGGCCACCGTGCGCTCCTGCGCAAACACCTCGACCGGACGCGCCTGGCCGTACTCGTCGAGGCCCCGGAACCAGAGGCGTACGGCTGGTGCGGCGGGCGAGCCCACGAGGTCGTGGTGCCACTCAAAGCAACCAGGCCGTCGACATGGCCGCCACTGCCAGCTCCCAGCCGGGCCCGTGCCCTGTCTGCGGCCCAGATGCAGACGCCTGCCTCTTCGTCGGTTCTTCTGGCTGCCCTCTACGGTGACCCCCGCCGCCAAGACGTCTTGCTCTTCCGGCACCTGCCCGGCCTCCTCGAACAGCTCGGCAACCCGCCGTGGTGGTTCATCCGCTTCCGCGACCCGGACCAACACCTCCGCGTACGCATCGCCCTCCCCAACCCGGAAGCCTTCGCCGACACGGCCCGAACGGTGAGCGCCTGGGCCGACGAGCTGCGAAGCATCGGACTGATGGCCGACCTGCGCTATCCCACCTCCTACCGTGAGATGGGCCGCTGGGGCTCCGGCACCGCATGGGAGGCGGCCGAGGAGGTGTTCCGGGCGGACTCGCGCGCCGTCCTGGCCCAGCTCGCGCAGCCACAGCGCCCCGGACTGCGCACGCTGGTTGCGGCCCACACGGTCGCCATCGCCTCTGCGTTCCTCGGCAGCACCGCAGCCGGTATGCGGTGGCTGATCGACCACATTCCGCCGACAGCCCCCAAACCGGTTCCACGCCCGCAGTTCACCGAGGCCGTACGGCTCGCCGACCCGAGCGACGACTGGTCAGCCCTGCGTAGCGTCCCGGGCGGAGACGCCATCGTGTCCGGACGGGCCGACCGGGAAGCGGCACTCGCCGCGTACCGGCCGCACCTGCCCGGCCCGGACACCCAGGGCATCGCCGTCGACGACGTCCTGACCTCCCTGCTGCACGTTCACTTCGTGCGCCACGTCGCCGTGAACTTCCCGGAGGAAGAGGTGTGCCTCTACCTCGCGCGTGCCGCCGCCCTGGCCTGGACCGCCCGCACCAGGGGGAGGGCTTCGTGACCGCCTACCCCGCGCTCGGCCTGGTCGACGCCATCGCCGCTCAGCTCGCCGACCCCGACACCGTGCCCCTCGGCTCCAGGACTCTGTCCTCGGACCGGCAGCACCTCGCCTACGGCCCGCCCGGAATCGCGCTCCTGCACATTGAGCTGGCCGCGAACGGCCTCGGCCCGTGGTACCGCGCCCACGACTGGCTCACCGCCGCCTCCCGGCAGCCGCTCACCAGCGGCTCGGACAGCCACCCGTTCTACGGAGTGCCCGCCTTCGCCCATGCCCTGAGCTGTGCCGCCGACCACCTTCCCGGCTCCTACCAGCGCGCCCTCGACGCGATGGACGGACAGGTCGCAGTCGACGTCGGACGCCGTCTCGACGCCGCGCACCGCCGCATCGACGCCGGACGCCTGCCGCAGCTCGCCGAGTTCGACGTCATCCGGGGCCTCACCGGATACGGCGCCTATCTACTGCGCCGAAACCCCGGCAGCTCCACGATGCGCGCCGTTCTCGACTACTGCGTGCGGCTCACCGAACCGATCACCCACCACGGCGAGACCCTGCCGGGCTGGTGGGCGGAGACCGGGCCCTCGGGCAGTCCGGACGACCGATTCCCCGGCGGGCACGCCAACACCGGTATGGCGCACGGCATCGGCGGCGTGCTCGCCCTCCTGGCCCTCGCCGCTCGGAACGGCTCCGTCATCGATGGCCACCATGCAGCATTGCGCACCATCCTGGCCTGGCTGGACCGCTGGAAGCAGAAGGCCGACGGCGGGCCGGTCTGGCCGTACTGGGTCACTCAGGGCGAGCTGCGCAGGGGGCGTCTCGTCCCCTCCGCGCCCCGGCGGCCCTCCTGGTGCTACGGCACCGCCGGCCTCGCCCGCGCCCAGCAACTTGCCGCGCTGGCCCTCGGTGATGCCAGCCGCCAGATCGACGCGGAGAACGCGCTCGTGGCCGCCCTCACCGACCTCGAGCAGCTGAAGGCCACGACGGACAACGGCCTCTGCCACGGGTTCGCCGGCCTCGCCCACACTGCCGCGCGTACGGCCGACGATGCCCACCCCTCGACCGCGGGAAGACTCCGCGCCGCGATCCCGGCCCTCCTGGCTGCGGTCACCCCTCCGGGCACCGACCCCGAACTCATGGCCACGGCGCTCATCCAGGACGAGAAAGGCGGACCCGGCCTACTCGACGGCGCCGCCGGCACAGCCCTGGCCCTCCTCGCGCCCAGCACCGCAGCACCACCCCAGTCCGCCTGGGACGCATGCCTGCTCATCTCTTGATCCACCGACCGAAGGACCTCTATGCCTCCCGACCGCTGGCAGCAGCACAACATCACCTTCTTCGACCGCGAGAGTGCCCGGCGCACCATCGCCGAACGCATCGGCCCCGCCCTGATCCAGGCCGAGGCCGACGGGCAGCTCACCAGCTGGTGGTTCATGAACAAGCAGCCCTGGCCGTTGCGTTACCTCGCCGGCAAGCCCTCACCAGCGATTGAGTCGCTCCTGAGCAATCTCATCGGCGACGGCGTGGCCGTGTCGTGTCTGCCCGGCATCTACGAGCCCGAGACCGACACGTTCGGCGGACCCGAGGCCATGGATGCAGCCCACGAACTGTTCCACAGCGACTCCCGCCACCTGCTCACCTACCAGCCGAACCCGATGCACTTGGGACGCCGGGAGACCGCCGTCCTGCTGGCGAGCGTCATGATGCGCGGTGCTGGACTCGACTGGTTCGAACAGGGTGACGTATGGGCGAAGGTCGCAGCTCTTCGACCGGCCACCGCTCCACAACCACCCGAACGAGCCGCCGAACTGACTCCGGCCATGCGGAAGCTCATGACCGCTGACGCCTACAGCGTCTGCCGCCTGGGCGGCCCACTCCACGCTCACGAGGAATGGGTGACCGCCTTCGAACAGGCCGGCGCCACGCTCGCCGAACTCGCAGGCCGCGGCGCCCTCACCCGTGGCCTGCGTGCCGTCATTGCCCACCACGTGATCTTCCACGCCAACCGCGCCGGTCTCCTCCGGGACGACCAGAGCGCCCTGTCCCACATCGCACGAGAGGTAGTCATGGGAACGAGTGACCACACCGAGTCGCCCCCCGAGGCAACGGCCGACATCGATAGCGTCGGCGCGGTGAACACCGACACGATCACCACCCCCACAGCGGACGCCGAGCGCCTCCGCAACGCCCTGGTCGACCAGCTCCGCGCGGACGGGCACGCCCGCACGCCCGCCGTCGAAGCCGCGTTGCGGACCGTGCCCCGCCACGTGTTCGTGCCCGAGGCGTCCCTCGAAGACGCCTACGCCAACGCACCCGTGCACATCAAGTACGACACCGACGGCACGTCCATCTCCTGCGCCTCCCAACCGGGCGTCGTCGCCCTCATGCTGGACCAGCTCGACGCCCAGCCCGGCGAGCGCATCCTCGAACTCGGTGCCGGCACCGGCTACAACGCCGGTCTGCTCGCCCACCTGGTCGGCGAGAACGGACACGTGACCACCCTCGACGTCGACGACGACCTCGTGGAGGGTGCCCGCACGCACCTCGCCGCCGCCGGAATCACCAACGCCGAGGCCGTGACCCGCGACGGGGCCCTCGGCTACGCCGAAGGAGCGCCGTACGACCGGATCATCGCCACCGTCGGCGCGCACGGCGTACCGCACGCCTGGCTGCAGCAGCTCGCTCCCGGCGGCCGGCTCCTAGTCCCCCAGCGCCTCAAGGGCACCGTCTCCCGCTCCATCGCCTACGAGCAGCGCGACGGCCGGTGGGTGTCCCTCGGCAGCGAGATGAACACCTTCATGCCGCTTCGGCGGGGCATCGCTGACGACGACCGCCGAGTGATCCCTCTCAGTACGGACGGCGCCGTACGACTCCAGGCCCCCGCCGGGCTCAACATTGACGCCGACGCCCTCGCGGGCGTACTTGACCAGCCGCGCACCGAGGAGTGGACCGGCATGACGGTCCGCGCCATGGAGTCGCCGGAGTGGATGGAACTGTTCGTCACCTGCTCCCTGCCCTCCGGTCTGATCCGGATGCTGTTCCCTCAGAGCGCCAAGGGCACTCTGCTCACCGAGGACCCCTACCCCTCGTCGACCGCGGTCGTCGACAAGGGTGCCGTCACATATCTCGCCCGGCGCCTGTCGAAGAAGAAGACTCCCGAGGGTGGCAAGCTCTGGGAGTTCGGCGTCATCGGCCACGGCCCCGGCGGCGACGAGCTGGCCGCGAAGGTCGCCGACACCATCCGTACCTGGGACAGGGAGTACCGAGGTCGTGAGGCCACGTTCGAGATCCAGCCCCTCGATGCCCCTCAGATCGAGCGGCGCCCGGGTCTCTTCGCCCTCGACACGCCGCTGAACCGCATCGTCGTCGACTGGCGATGACGTCCCACGCGTAGCGGACGGTGCCCATCGGCACACGGCTGGCGGGCACCGTCGCTTCAGCAGTCCTCACTCTCGACCCCGGGGGACCCATGGACCCGCACGGCCCCATAGCCCAGCGCTTCCCGCTCGTCGCCCGATTCCGCCCCGCCTGCCTGCCCCTGCCTGCACGCGTAAGGGCACTCGTCGATCTGGCCGACGCTGCGGTGGAAGAGACCGACCAGGGGCTCGCATCGGCCGTCTACAACCAGGCCGCGCTCATCGCCTCTGACCTCGACCTCCCCGACCTCGCCCGCGAGATGTGCCACCAGCACGCCGCCGCCTACCTCCACGCCTGTCCCCTCCCTGGCATGAGCGCGATCCGAGGACTGGAACCGGTCGTCAATCTCGCTCGCCTCCAGATCCGCGCCGGCCACGCCGATGAGGGCCGTCAGCGACTCCTCAACCTGTACAAGGCCGTCGAGGCGGGCACAGCCGCCCGGTTCGAGGGCGTCAACGTACCTGCGGACCTCACTGCGACCGGTGAAGACCGCCAGGAGGTTCGCGCATGGCTGTGGCGCGTCCTCCTCGCAGACGGCACGCGCACCCTCACCACCGAGGGGCGATGGGCCGAGGCGCTGGCGCACATCGAAGCCCACCAGGGCATCGGAAAGCGGATGCTCGACGGTCGACAGGTCGCCGTACTTGCCGCCCTCGTTGCGGGTGACACCGCGTGGGCAGCTGCCCTCCTTGCCGACACGATGCCCGGCGATCCGTGGGAGCAAACCGTCATGGCATGCCTGACCGTTCTATGCCGCCGCGACGCCGGGCAGCCGATCGACGGCCACCTGGCGGACCTGGTGACGGCCTACCTCGGACGGAAGACCGAACCCGGGATGACCGTCTTCGACACCCGGCTCGGACTTACAGTCCTCGACGCGATCGGCTCCGCCGGGGCGCTCACCGCGCGCCGCATCGTCGAGGACCTCCACCGCAGGACGACGGGCGCCGAAGACGGCTACGCGGCCCGCGAGAACTTGGCTCATCCTCTGTTCACCGAGATCGCCATGGACCGGCAAGTGCAGGACTGTCGCGCGCTGGTGCGCGCCTGCGCCCTCGGTGCTGGAATCCTCCCGGACGAGCTGCGAGGAGAACTGACGGCAACTCTGCGCGCCAGCGATAGCGTGATCCGGGAAAGCGTCGTGCGTTCCTCCGATCCCGGAGGAACGCAACCCTTGCGGTTCTGACGGTGTCCCACATAGGCGTCGGACGAACCCACGCCCGAACCAGCGTCATCCTCCTCGTCGACGACCTCCACGTCCGCATCGTCAACGCCACCACCGGAGAACTCCTGCGCGACCTGACCATCGACCCCACCCGCGACTACCAGCCCCAGCACCCCACCAACACGACGAAACCCCCGAACCCGTAGGTTCGAGGGTTTCCGCTGTCTTGAGACATCACATGGTGCCCCCGGCAGGATTCGAACCTGCGACACCCGCTTTAGGAGAGAGGCTGGTGCGTCGGGCCGGTGACCTGCGGCTTCGATGCCTGGTGAGATGTCCGGCAACTCCACTGTCAGACACTCTTGTTGACCGTGGCTGACCGCTGCATCTGGCACGGCAGTGGCACGGACGCTAGCCGACGACAGCCAGCCACGACGGCGGGCGAGTCGGCCGACCAGGCGCGCGTGTGCCTTGCTGCGCCCCTACCACTGAGCTTGATCGGGCGATGTCAGCTGATTGCCTGACGGATGGGGGATGTGTCCGGTAGACGTGTATGCGTGAATGACTCCACGTCCGAGGACTGCGAGCCCGCCTCCTTCGTCGAGAAGACGAAGAACTGGTACGAGAGGCACAAGCCGAAGATCCACATCGTTGGCGCCGTGACTCTGGTCGTGGGCCTGACCGTGGTTGCCCACCTCACCACGAGGCAGGACGGCGAGAGGTACGACGCCGAGGACCTCGGAGATTCCGAACCGGTCTCCGGACGTGAAGCCACGGACGAGCCTTGTCGTTCCTCCCTTGACCCTGACCGCGACCCCTTCCTGCGGAGGCTCCCCGCCGGTCAGCAGGCCAGCGAGGCGGCCAAGGCGAGGTACAAGGAACTGACGGGCAACGACCTCCTTCCCGGTTACACCTTGGTTCGCCGGTGGTTCTACCTGAGCCCAGGCGACGAGGACTCCGGCGAAGCCGGAGCCTGAGTGCCTGACCCTTTTCAGAGTGGCCACCGGACGGGTGACGAGGCAGGATTCCGCAACGCAAGAGGCTCCTGCGCTGTTGAGAGAGGTGTTCGACGTCTCAACTCATCAGCACAGGAGCCACGTTGACTCACTGACCGGAGTTGAGTCTCCTGGAGTTGGATCACCGCGCATTCATCCATTGAGTTGAGTCTCGACAATTTCTCGCACGTTGCGCAAAATGCAGAGTGACTGACCCTCCAGGCGCCGCAACTTGAAAAAGGATAGCCTGGAGGATTTACAAATTATTCAATAAATCTATGGGCGAGGCGTTCAGGGACTACACCCCTAACCAGCTTGTCAAGCGTGTCCAAATATTCTGCATCGTCCTCCATGAGGATCATGACGATAAGACCTGACATCGTATGCCAGGCGGAGCTTTCTAGTGTCGCCGCAATAGGGGTGGCAGCATAGAGAAGCATGTTCGCATCGATGGTTTCAGTACTTGCATCCAGGATTCGAAGACTGAATTCCCGAAAGTCCTCAGCCCCCCGAACTTTCAAGTAGATGAATCCAACCTGGGCGATTAGGGCGATCTTGTCACGAAGTTCGAGAATCCGCTCTAAATCGGTCTGCTTGAGGCGGCGAATCGTGACTTCCATGCTCGGGGCCGTCGAGAGCTGAAGTGGCTCCCCACCTGCTAGTTCGCGGGCGGCAAGAATCTTCGCAACTGTTTCTCCAAATTCCCTCCTATCCTCGTTTGTGGCGGTAGAAGGCCCGCCGTCTGCAAGTACCTCGGCCAGCTTCTGCGTCCCAATTTCTTCGGCCCCCAGAAAGTTGCCAATGGTCAGGGCTGTAAGCAATTGAATGCTCTGTTCGTTCCTGGCGGTCCAGGTGGGTGGTCGATGTTCCGCAGTTGGCGGGGGGTGAAGAAGCGCGGTGTTTCTGTAGTGCCGAGAAGCGATCCTTGCAATGAGGTCAGCGGCCTCATCACCTCGCTTTCCTGTGCGCTTTAAGGCTCTCTCGATGCGCCGGTGGACGCTTTGATCTCCATGCCGAACGAACCAATCGAAGGCGGACCGAATTGCTTTTTCTGGAATCGGCAGGTGCGGCTCATACAGGTCCTGAGAGCGAGGGTCTACGGTAAAGAGTCGGAGTACTGCTTCATGCACCGACCGGCCATTTCGGCTGACCATCGCCATGGCTTCAACTAGTTCTTCGCTGACATCGTCGGCGGTCGATTTTGAGCCTTTTCCGCGCCCGAGGTGCGTTCTCCTGTTTCGCGGTACGACGCCGACGGCCCTCCAGCGTTCGAGCTGGGCAGCGCTGACCTTCAGACCCTTCCTGCTCAGCTTCTCGATGAGGGCTGCGTCTGCAGCGCTAGGGACAGTCCTCGACATGAGCCCCACTTTAGAACCCCGCGAGGTTGGTTCGAGGTCCGTGCATGCATGCATGACTGACTTGCTACCGAGGGGCCCGCCGGGGGCTCCACCAAGATGGAGACGTAAATTGACTGACCGTCAGGCTGCCAACCGGCGTTCCGACACCGCCCGCGCCATCTGCACTGGAGCCGCTTCTGGCGCCGTGCGGGCTCTCGTGGCCTGGATTCTCCGCATGCTCTGGGGCGACACCACCAGCGAGTGAAGGCGCCGGATGGCGGAGCGAGGCATTCTGGGTGATCACGGTGCGACGCTCCGCCTGCTCGGCAAGCTTCCTCGTGTATTCACCGCACCACCCGCACGAACCCGGTGACAGCCGGACACCGACGAACCCTCCCTACGGATACCCGCCGTCCATCGGTTGAGGTCGGCGCCCGCGCGGCACATAGGCTTTGAGATCTGGCCTCATCCGCATCAGGTCGATCACGGGCTGTCAGTAGCCTGTAGGGACCGGTCAGAGCTCTTGACTTAGCGTTCGCGCTGGGTCGTAGTAGAACGCCGCAGTCCGTGTCTGTTGGTGTCAGGCGGCGCAACCTGTCTTAACAGTCAGTCGGAGTTCGGCGTATCTGATTCTCCCTCCGGCTCGACGATCACCAGGCGATCCCCAGATGTGGCCTTGATGTGACCGATGAGCCAAGCCATCACCTCTGTCATTACTTCATCGAGCCTGCGGATCAAATCTGCAAGGTCGTCCAGAGACAGAGGGGCGAATGTCGGTCTCTGCTTGCCTCGGGTGAACCGCATCGTCTGCCAAGCGGCTGATTCCTCAGGAGCGGCACCGGCAACTGACCAAGCGCCATGGACGTAACCGTGCCTCCGACTGAAGAGGCGCGAGCACTCTGTGAGGGTTACCTGAAGTTCCGTGAGCTGCTCTGGAGATACGCCAGGATGCTCCTTGGCAACGTCTCCGATGAGCTTGATCACCATGCTGCTGTTCTGACCGTTGACCCAGTGAGCGGCGTACGGCGTCTCCACCAGACGCGTGGCAAGCATCTGCAGTTGGAGCTCCAAGTGGGCAGCCGTTGAAACCATTCGCCCCAACAACTCGTACATCGCGCGTTCGTGCTGATCACTCTGGCTGCTCGTCATCCTCACATCTTGGGTGTGGCCGGGCCGCACGCGCTCGGCTTTTCATCAGCCACCACCTACCCAGCTCCCATCCCGTCCGCCGTCGACCCACACACCGTGGAGCGGGCGTGGTCCATGGCGTCCAGGTGGAGCGCGCCACTGTACGAACGACCTGGACGCCATGGGCCGCGTCTGCTCGGCTCTGCCTGGGTCGACGGCGGACGGGATGGGAGCTCCCCGCGCACGCCACCACGGGCCCGCAGTCCGGAACGGCGCCACCTCCATCCCGGTGCCGGCCGATCCCCCGCCGGAGGCTTTGTCTTGACCGCAGGCCGCTCTATGCAGTGATCGGCTCATGGCCACCGGCCCTATCCACACATGGGCGCGCGTCGGCGTCGGCGGCGCCGAGCGGGCCGAAGGCAGGAGCGCGGGCGCGGCCAGAGCCGGGAAGCGCGCCCGGCGGAGCGGAGCGCAGCCGGGGCTTGAACCCGTACTGAAGATTTCTACTCAGCGGCGGTGTGGCTGTTGTCCGGTCCCGGTAGATGCTTGACGCTTCGGCTTCGGCGTGTGGTGGGCCGCTGGTTGAAGAGCAGGGCGCATGGCGGGAGTTCTCGGTTCTGGCGGTGTGCCAGGGTGAGGAACAGGGCCGGGCGTGCGGTCCATTCGATGCGGGTGTCTGCCTGGCTGATCGTGACGGTGCGCAACTCGCCGTCGGACAAGGCTCGGGCGTCGGTGCGGTGCCCGGTGTCGAGCCAGGCATTCGCCTTGGTTGCGGCTTCGGCGTCGAGTGATGGGCTGATCGTGCGGAGGGCTACACGGATCCAGTTGACCGCCTCGGCTGCCGTCGTGGTGTTGAACGAGGCGAGCAGGACCGGGGCTTGGCCGGTGGCTGCGGTCTGGGCCCAGCATTCGCACCAGTAGCCGCGGGTGAGGGTGCTCTCTGGGTGGTGGGTCATCGCGGGCTTCCCGTGGGGTGGGCCGAGAGGATGTAGCGGGTGGTGTCCTCGGTGAGGGCGAAGGAGTATGGCTCGCCCTGGGTGAGGGTCGCTAACGCTCGTTCGTTCTCGGCGTGGTCATGGATCCAGTGGCGCGCCGGCCGGGCTGCTATTGGGTCGAGTTGGTCGGCGATGTCCCGGGCCCGGCCGTGCAGCCAGCGCATGGCCAGGCGGGGAGTGCTCGCGAGGTGGTGGCCGGGCTGGAAGGTGCGGCCGTCTGTGGGGGTGTAGGCGATGGCCTGGCACCAGCAGTCGGCCGCCGTGATGCTGAGCGGGAGTCGGCAGGCTGTCTGTTGTTCGTCGGCTGTCATCAGCACCGGTGCTCTCCGGCGCGGGGCATGGGGAGTTCGGCGGTGATGGTCCGCCCGCAGTGGTCGCCGTGGACCTCGACCCGCTCGGCGAGTGCAGCGACGATGCCGAGTCCTCGGCCGCAGGTGGCTTCGGTGTTGGGGTGGTGGAACTCCGGCTTGGTGTCCGTGGTTCCGGCGTCGGTCACTGAGACGGTGAGGGCGTGCGCGGTCTGGTTGAGGGTGACGTGGAAGGCCCCGGCTGGGCTGCCGCTGGTGGTGTGGCGGAGGGCGTTGGTCGCCAGCTCGCTCACGATCAGTTCCGCCGTCGCGGCGGTGGTCGGGTCGCTGAGGCATTGGACCGTGAAGCGGCGCGCGTTGTGGACCTCTTCGGGCTGGCCGGGGAAGGTGCGGCGGTATGTGGGCATGGCATTCCTCCATGGCGCTCACCAGCGGCTTTCCTGTTCGGTCGGGCGGTTGTGCTGACCCGGATCAGGTAGAGCCGTACAATAAGTACTAGCACCGTACCCGGCGTGTGAGTACCTGAAGTGCCAGATCGCACTATTAGTGCGGGTGGCACGGTGAGACGTCACTCGAAAGCGGGAGGTGCCCCAGGCAGTCACAGGAGGGAGACCGCGAGATGTTCGGATTGATGGTCCGCTTCACCTGCAAGGACGAGGAAGCGGCGGCCGGGTTCGACGCGCTGGTCGCGCGGACCGGCGAGCAGATCAAGGCCCATGAGCCCGGAACGCTGATCTACACCGTGCACCGGGTGGAGGGCCGGCCACTGGAGCGCATCTTCTACGAGCTCTACCGGGACGAGGCGGCATTCCGGGCGCACGAGGAGCAGGAGTACGTGAAGGTGTTCCTCGCCGAGCGTGAGCAGTATCTGTCCTCCACTGAAGTCGATCGCTTGGACTTCGTGTCCGGCAAGGGTGTGGCGGTGTGAGTCCCGACTATGAGAAGGCGCTCGGGCGCAAGATCGCCTTCAACCGCAAGCGCCGTGGCTTCTCCCAGAAGGAGTTCGCCGCTCTTCTGGACCGGTCGGAAGCCTGGGTCTCCCAGGTGGAGCGCGGGGTCCGGCGTATCGACCGGATGACGGTCCTGGAGAAGGTCGCCGACGTCCTGGACGTGCCACTCGCCGAGCTGGCCGCCGAGGCGCCCGTCGTCGCGTCGGCCGCCGTGGAGCCGCCCGGGGCCAGTCGTCTCCGTCTGGTCCTGAGTGCGGCCCACTCCCTCAAGGCGATCCTCGGGCAGCACGAGGAGCCGGACATTCCCGCGCTCCGGTCCCAGGTCGAACGTGCCTGGACCCTGACCCATGAGGGCAACTACGCCGACCTGTCCGAGCTGTTGGCCGAGCTGGTGCCCGCCTTGGAAGCGGCGGTGCGGTCGGCGCCAGAACCGGAGCGTCCCGAGCTGTTCCGGCTCCTGGCCGGCATGTACCACACGTGCAGTGCGGCCCTGGCGAACATGGGGGAGCCGGAAGCGGCCTGGATCGCCGTGGACCGTTCCGTCGTCGCCGCAGAGCGGGCCGGTGATCCGCTGCTGATGGCGGCCGGGGAGTTCCGTCTCTCCATCGTCTTCCTCGGCGCCCGCCACTACGACCAGGCCGCCCAGGTGTCCGGCACCGCCGCCGACGCCCTGCAACCGCTGGCCGAATCCGGCGACGTTCAGGCCGTCGCCCTCCGTGGGGCCCTGACCCTGCAACGCGCCGTCGCCGCCGCCCGCGCCAACAAGGCCGATGACTCCTACGAGTACATCCGGCAGGCCCGGGACATGGCGGAGCGGGTCGGCCCCGGCCGCAACGACTACAACACCGAATTCGGGCCCACCAACGTCGACTTGCACGAGATTGCCGTCGCCGTGGACCTCGGGGACGCGGGAGTCGCGCTGCGGACGGCCGCCCGGGTGGATGCCTCGTCCTTGTCGCCCGAGCGGCAGACGCGCTTCCGGCTTGACGTGGCCCGGGCGCACGCCCAGCGGCGCCAGATCGCCGATGCCGTGACGGCCGTTCGGGCGGCACAAAACCTCTCGCCCGACATCGTCCGCGCCATGCCCGCAGTGAAGCAGCTCGTGTCCGACCTGCTGGCCATGAGCCGGGCACCGTCGGAGGAACTGCGGTCACTGGCAGCCGAACTGGGCGTACACGAAGCTGCCTCCCGCGCCTGAAGTGCGGTCGGCGCCCAGTGGGAGGGCTCAACCACATGGATCTTCTGCTCAAGGGGTGTCACCGGTGTGGGTTGCCCCCGCCGACGATGGAGTGAATGCCAAACGCCCCGGACCATGATCGGTCCGGGGTGTTTTGGCTGGTGCCCCCGGCAGGATTCGAACCTGCGACACCCGCTTTAGGAGAGCGGTGCTCTATCCCCTGAGCTACGGAGGCTGGGCTGTGGCAGCGGGCCCGGTGAGGGGCTGTGCCGCCGCGGTCAGTGTAGCGGGTGGAGATCCAGAGGCCATCGGGTTGCTGTGCTCGGTGAGCGCCAGGGGGCAGTGGGGCGGGCGGTGCTTGGCCTCATCTGCTGGAGCGCGGTGGCGAGCGGCTTGGGGCGGGCTGCTGGTGCCCGATCTGGATCGGCCTTCGGGTGGAGCGGTGGCGCGGATCGCTGTCTTCGCCGCGGGGTCCGTACCCGGAGGCGGGTGGCCCCGTCACAGCCCCGGGGCGCCCCAGAGGGGGAACCAGCGGCTCAGGTCTTCCTCGAGGCGGAGGTCGTCCTTGATCGCGGCCTTGACCTGGAGTTCCAGCGGGTTGTCGCGCTTCTCGCCGGGGAGGGGCGCGAAGGGGTAGAACGTGCCGCGCTTGTAGAGGTACACCAGCGCGAGCGGGCGCTGTTCGGTGTTGCGGAAGGTGACGAGGGAGCAGAGCAGCTGCGGGCCGAAGCCGCTGTCCTGGAGGGCGGTGTTCACCGCGTGCAGATCGTTGACCAGGGCGGGCAGTTCGTCCGGGGCGCGGCGGGACAGCAGCCAGGAGTACCCGAAGTCGTCGCGGATCAACTCCACCGGTACGCCGCCGCGTTCGGAGTCCGCGTCCAGGAGGGCCCGGACCTCCTGGCGGACCTCGGTGAACGCGCCGCCCTCGATGGTGGCGAAGCAGACCGAGCCCGCTCCGGTCGGGGTGAAGCCTGCGGCCGCCTGCAGAGTGATCGCCGCCGAGGGGAGGCCGAATAGCTGGTCGAGGTCGGGCCGGACGGGTTTGCTCCGGCCGAGCAGCGCGTTCCAGAAGCCCGGTGTGCCCCGGCCCCGGTCCCGGGCCTTTCCCGTGGCGTCCCGGCTTCTTCTCATCGTGGGCCTGCTCCTTTCCGGGGCGACGGCGCGTCGGACTACCGCCGGTTGTCGTGAGTCCTGCCGCGGGGCAGTGCCAAGTCTGGGTCCGGGTCTGCCCCGGTTCTGGTCTCGGTCAAGGGCTCCGCCTTCGCCGCCTTCCCCGCTCTCACCGCCGCTCGCCGCCGCCGCCCAGTTGTGCGGCGATCTCCTCGAGTGCCTCCAGACGGCGCTGCAGGGTGGGATGGGTGGAGAACATGTTGGCCACCGCCGTGCCCGGGCGGATGGCGGGGGTGAAGAAGAACGCGTTGAACGCCTGGGCGGTGCGCAGGTCCCGGGTGGGGATCCGGGCCACGTCGCCACTGACCTTCGTCAGCGCCGAGGCCAGGGCGGACGGCTTGCCGGTGAGCATGGCCGCGGCCCGGTCGGCGGCGAGTTCGCGGTAGCGGGACAGGGCCCGGATGAGCAGGAAGCTGAGGGCGTAGACGAGCGCGGAGACCGCCATGACCAACGCCAGCACCGCCGCCGTGTTCTGGTCGCGCCGGCCGCCGAACAGCTGCGAGTAGAAAGCGAAGCGGACGACGAGCCCGGCCAGTACGCCCAGGAACGAGGCGATGGTGATCACCGCCACGTCCCGGTGCGCCACATGGGACAGCTCGTGCGCGAGGACGCCTTCGAGTTCCTCGGTCTCCAGCCGTCTCAGCAGCCCGGTGGTGACGCAGATGACGGCGTGGTCCGCGTTACGGCCGGTGGCGAAGGCGTTGGGCAGGTCCATGTCGGAGACGGCGACCCGGGGTTTGGGCATGTCGGCGGTGGCGCACAGCCGGTCCACCACCCCGTGCAGCTGGGGCTGCTGTTCCGGGGTGACGAGATGGCCGCGCATGGCGTAGAGGGCGATCCGGTCGGAGAACCAGTACTGCGCCCCCAGCAGCCCCGCGGCGATGACGATCACCAGGACCAGGGATTCGAGCAGCACGATCAGCGCGGCGACGAACGCCACGTACACCAGCCCGAGCAGGAACATCGTGAGCGCCATACGGGCGGTCAGCCCGCGGTCGGGCTCGAAACGGCTGCGCATCGCCATCACCCCGGGATCAGGCCCTCATCGGTGAGCAGGTCCCGCACCTGGGACAGGCTCGTGTCCTCGTCGGGCAGGACCAGGTCCGAGACGGTGATCATCTCGTCCGGCAGCCGGGTGCCGAGGGTGCGCACCGCCCCCACCAGAGCCGACAGGGCCGCGGTGAACGCTGCCGCGTCGTCCGCCCGCGCCGCCGACTGCAGCGCGGAGTCGAGTTTGTTGAGGCGGTCGAGGTGCTTCTCGTCGATCTCGTACTGGCCCTCGCCGAGAATGCGGGTGATCATCATGTCGCCTCCTGGTCCGGCGGACGGCGGCTCTCCCGGGCTGCCGTGGCGTCCCGGGCCTGCCGGTCCTCCCGGCCTCGGTCCTGCCGCTCCTCCGCGGAGCCGCTTTCGACCGCCGCCGGACCTCCGGACGAAGCGATCTCCGTCTTCATCCGCGCCAGCTCGGTCTCCACGTCCCCCTCCGCCGTCACGGCGTCGAGTTCGGCCCGGAGATCGTCGCGGCCGGCCGGGAGAGCGGCGTCCTCCAGAGCTCCGGTGGCCATCAGCTCGTCCAGGGCAGCGGAACGCGCCTGCAACTGCTCGGTCCTGTCCCGGGCGCGCTCCACGGCCAGGCCGACATCGCCCATCTCCTCGCCGATGCCGGTGACCGCCTCGGTGACGCGGCTCTGGGCCTCCGCCGCCGTGTAACGGGCCTTGATGGTCTCCTTGCTCGTGCGAAAGGTGTCGGTCTTCGCCTGGAGACGCTGCGCGGCCAGGGTGAGCTTCTCCTCCTGGGCCTGGAGCGACGCGTGCTCCTCCCGCAGCTCCATGAGGCGCGAGCCGGCGGCCGTGCGCCGGTCGAGGGCTTCGCGCGCCAGGTCCTCGCGGCCGGCGGCGAGTGCCTGTCCCGCCTGGTCTCGCAGGGTTTCGGCCGACTGCCGCAACCGGTCCGCCTGCTGTTCCACGCGCTTGCGGGCGGCCGCCACATCGGCCAGGCCGCGCCGGACCTTCTGCAGGAGTTCGAGTTGCTGCTGGTAGGAGTAGTCGAGGGTCTCGCGGGGGTCCTCGGCCCGGTCCAGGGCCCGGTTCGCCTTCACCTGGAACAGACCGGCGACGCGTTGGGCGATGCTGGGCACGGCGGTCGCCCTCCTCTCCGTTGCCGGGTTTCCGAGTGTCCGGGTCGTGCCGGTGAAAACCAGCCGGGCGGTGCCGGGTCCGGCCGGTGCGCGGGAGAGCCGTGGTGCGGCCGGGCGTCACCCTCAGCCTCCTCCGGCCGGCCGGTGCGCGACAGGGCCGGGTGGTACCCGTTTCGGGAGACGCCGGATGCCGGACGGCTGTTCGGGGCCCCTGCGGTACGAAGCCGCGCCCCCGCACGCCGCAACCGAACCGCGCGGGGCGCCGAGGGACGGTGAACGGGCAGGTGGCGGGGGACATGGGAGCCGCCGCCCCGGGTAGGGAAGCGGGCGACATGATCTCCTCAGCTGCTGATGCCGACGGGCCCGGACCCCGCCGGGACGCGCGCCGCGCGCTGTCGCGGCGCGTACGGCTGCCCCTGCCGGCCTCCGACCCCGGGCTGCTGCGGCTCACGGCCGCACTGCGCACCGTGCTGTCGGTCGGACTGACCCTGGCCGTGCTGGCGCTGCTGGGCGTTCCCCTGCGGATCCAGGTCACCGGCGCCATGGCGGCGCTGATCTCGACCATCGCGGTCAGTGAGACCCGCCTCCGGGACCAGGCCGTGACGCTCGCGCTCGGGCTGCCGGTCGCGGGCGCGACGGTCGCCGCCGGTACGGCGCTGGCGCCGCACCGGATCGCCGCCGACACCGTCTTCGTCCTGGTCATCTTCGGCGCCGTGTACGTACGGCGGTTCGGGCTGCGGGGCAAGGCGCTCGGCATGATCGCCTTCCAGATGTTCTTCATCGCCCAGTTCGTGCAGGTGGAGACGGCACGGCTGGCTCAGGTGGGGCTCGCGCTGCTGGTGGCCTTCGGCTGCGGAGCGCTCGTACGGTTCGGGCTGCTGCGCGTGACGCCCGAACAGACACTCGACCTGCTGATGGGTTCCTTCCGCACCCGGCTGCGGCAGGCCGTCGGCGCCATGGCCGCACTGGCCGAGGCGGCGGAGCGGGACGGACCGGCCGGGGAGTCGAACGGACCGGCGGTTTCCGGGGGCTCGGCGGTGTCCGGGAAGCCGTCGGCTCCCGCCGCGCCGGCCGGGGGAGGACCCGACGGCACCGGCCGGGAGCGCGCCGAGCGACGGCTGCGGCAGCGGATCGTACGCCTGCACGAGGGCGCGCTGATGATCCAGGACCGGCTGGAGGACAGCACCCCCGACGCCTCCACGGCGGAGGCCGTGCAGCGGCGCATCGCGGGCATGGAGGTCACCGCCGAGCGGCTGGCCGCCGTCCTGCTGGACGGCGAACGTCCGCCGCACACCCCCCTGGTGACCGTCCGGCTGCGCGAGCTCTACGAGGCCGTCGGCCGGGACTGGCTGCAGAAGCGCACCCCCGTCGGCCTCGCCCACGTACGGGACCGGCTACTCGGCTACCGCGAGAACGAGAACCTCACCGGACTCCCCGCGGGCGACCAGGAAGCGCTGCGCGCCATGGGGGAACTGGCGTTCAGCGTGCTGGGCCTGCGGGTCGCCCTGGGCGCGGCGGACGGCGACGACGAGAACGACAGCCCCCGCACCCGCCAGTACCGCGAGGAACTGGAGACCGAGGAACTGTCCCGGCGGGCCGAGAGCGGCCTGCGGGCGGAGAGGGGCCCGCGGGCGGAAAGCAGCCTGCGGGGCCGCCCGGA
This sequence comes from Streptomyces sp. MNU89, assembly GCF_020982505.1. Classification (NCBI taxonomy): domain Bacteria; kingdom Bacillati; phylum Actinomycetota; class Actinomycetes; order Kitasatosporales; family Streptomycetaceae; genus Streptomyces; species Streptomyces sp. MNU89. Next base: position 4,373,399 of record NZ_JAJKLL010000001.1, read on the forward strand.
CGCGGAGGAGACGCCGGAGGAGCGGGGCGCCTCCGGCGTCGCGCGGCGGCGGGACGGAGACGGAGGCGCGGAGAGCGAGCCGCCGGAGGACGAGGAGACCGCGGAACCGGGCGGTCTGCGGCGGCCGAGCACCCGTACGGCCTTCCAGGTCACCGTCGGTTCGGCGATGGCCATCGTCGGCGGCGAACTGCTGTCGCCGCAGCGCTGGTACTGGGCCGTGCTCACCTGCTGGGTGGTCTTCCTCGGCACCGCCTCCACGGGCGAGATCCTCGTCAAGGGCTACCGGCGGCTGGCCGGTACGGCCGTCGGTGTGGTGGCGGGCGCCGGGCTCACCGGGCTCGTGGCCGGCCACACCGGTGTGTCCTTCGCGCTGATCCTCTTCTGCGTCTTCGCGGCCTTCTACTTCGCACCCGTGTCGCACACCCTGACGTCGTTCTTCATGACGGCGATGCTCGGCCTGCTCTTCACCCTCCTCAACACCTTCAGCCGGGACATCTTCGTGCTCCGCGTCGAGGAGACCGCGATCGGCGTCGTCTGCGGACTCACGGCCGCGCTGCTCGTGCTGCCGATCCGGACCGCCGAACACACCGACGAACTCCTCCGCACGGTGCTGGAACGGTTGAGCGATGTGACGCAGGAGGCGGTACGGCGGCTCAGCGGCGAGCGGCCGGGGGTGTCCGGCGGCGCACCGCCGGGCGCCCGGGACGCCACGGTTGTTCCGGCGGCGCCGGGTGCGGGGGACGGCTCCGGCGTGCCCGCGTCTGTTCCGTCCGGCCCGTCCGGCCCGTCCGCCCATCCCGTCGATCTGCTGGAGGCCGCCCGGGAACTCGACGACGCCCTGGACGGCCTGCGGTCCGCCGTGCAGCCGCTGACCCACCCCGTGAGCCCGCTGCGCTCGCGGAGCCAGACCGCCCGCTATGTCGTCGCGCTGCTGGACAGCGCCGCGTACCACGCGCGCGGACTGGCCGCCGTCGCCGAACAGTTGACCGGTGACAGCCGCATCACCCCCGACCCCCGCGTCGCCGCCGCGGCCGGGCGGCTCACGCGCAATCTGCGGACCCTCACCCGGAGCCTGGAGGAGCCCGAGGAGCAGCGGGACGAGGCGCTGCTGCCGGGGTCCGACACCCTCACCATCGCGGTCATCGACCATCCCTCCCGCTCACCGGTCGGTTCGCGGGTGGCCCGGCACATCCACCGGCTGGACGAGATCGTCATCGGCCTGGCCGAACCGCTGGGGGTACGGGTGGAGGGTGCGCGGGGTGCTGGGGGTGCGGCGGGTGCGACGGGTGAGGCTGCCGCCGGGTAGCGCGCCGGCCCGCCCGGGCGGGCGCGGCCCGGCAGGTGCGGCCCGGGCGGGTGCGGGCGCCGGTTGGTGCGGCAGGGAGGGTCAGGGCCTCGTCACGGTGATCCGGTGGGCGCCGTCCGGTTCCCGGCCGGTGACCTCGACGGTGACGCCCGTCCGCGCGTCCCGGTAGTGCTCGCCGACGCCGAAGGGCGCGTCGGTCAACTCCGCGGCGACATTGGGCAGCCGGGTGCAGCCGCCGCTGGCCGGTGTGCTGTCCCGCACCTCCACGGGGCCCCGGCCGGTCTCCACCCGGGTGTCGACCCAGTAGACCAGCACCCCGGGCTTGCACACCGCCTCGTCGTTGCCGGAACGGGTGCGGACCTCGATGGCGTAGCCCGTGCTGTCGGTGACCGGTACGTACACCAGTTTGGTCTGCCGGGTCTGCCGGGTCTGCCGGGTTGGTCCAGTCCGGCGGCTGTGGGACGGGGAGACAGCGGCGGCAGGAGCGTTCCGGTCCGAGGTGTCCGCGGTCCGCCCGGCCGCCGGGTCTCCCGGCCGGGTGCGCCCGTTCCCGGCGTCCGCCCCGCCGGCCCCGTCCGCCTCGTAGCCCACGGCTTCCTCGTGACCTCCGCCCTCCTCGTCCGCCACGGCCTGCTCGTACCCGTTCGTCCCGCCGTTCCCCCCGGCGTCCCGCTCCCCGAGCGGGCGGATCGTGTGCCGGCTGCGCCCGCTGCCGTTGGCGCACTCGACGTGCCGGTCGTCGTCCAGCCAGCCGAGCTTGCGTTTGTGCCAGCCGAGGAAGTCGTTCCCCGGCCCCCAGTCCTCCGACATCAGATCCCAGTGGCCGGCCTTGTTGCCGCCGCCGTCGTCGGTGTAGAGGTCGGGAAGGCCCAGTGAGTGGGCGTTCTCGTGCGGCAGTACCCGGTACGCGTTGGCCGCGGCACCCGGTGAACCGTCGTTCTGGCGGCTGTAGATGAACGAGATGCGGTTCAGGGGGACGCCGTCGGCCTCGGGGGCGTCGGCGATCCCGGTGAAGCTGACGGACAGCACGGTCTCCGCGGCGGGCGGCCCGGCGTTGGGGGTGACCAGCACGTTGATCAGCTCGTAGCGGCCGAAGTCGATCCGGTCGTCGGCGGTCCGCGCGAGATCCTCGATGAGCCTCCGGTAGCCCGGCTCGTAACCGGCACCGCGTTCGATGCCGTACGAGGAGAACGGGCGCGGCATCCGCAGCCAGCCCTTGACGGGGGTTTCGGCGCGGTAGTCGAGGGCGCCGTAGGAACTGGTCGCGTACCAGTCGGCGGTCGCCGGGAAGAACTCGGCGAAGCGTTCGCGGGCACTGCCCTCCCCGCGGACGTCCGGGAAGTCGATCATCAAGGTCAGGGCGCGGAGTGTGCCGGTGCTGGGGGCATGCCCCGGTGGGGTGGGGATCCCCTCGGACATCTGTATGCCCTCGGCGTGGCCCGGGACGCAGGTGGAGCCGGCCTGTGCGAGGGAGGGCGCGCCCGGGCCGGGGTGGGTGACGGGGACGGCGGCCGGCGCTGCCGCCATGGATATGGAGACGGACGTGAGAGCGAGCGCGGCCGTCGTCAGCCGGGTCCGGGGATGGAGCCGGGGCCGGGAGGGGAGTGCGGCGGGGCGGGAGACGAGGAGACCCGGCCCAGGGTGCGCGCCCCCCGCGCGCACGGGGCCTGTGCGGTGGCCGGTGCCGCGGCCCGGGTGGGTACCGCCGGTGGGGCCCGGCCGGGGGACGTCCTGCTGCATACGGCCGCCTTCGTGATCGGGGCGGCCGTCCTGCGCCCCGGCCGCTCGCTGGTGTGATCACCGTGCGCCGAATGCTCGTACGGGCGCACGCGATGGGCGGCCGAACGTGGGGAAACGGTGCTCCGATCGAGGGCCGCGGCGGCCGGGGATGTTTCCCGGCCGGCGCCCGCCCGGACGAGTGACGGGCATCACAGCAGGCTGCGAAATAACCGGGGACCTATTCCCCGTTCTGACAGATGTTCGGTGAACCGGGGAGGACTTCCCCGGTTCACGGTCCGGCGGTTCTGCGGATCCCGTGGGAAGGCTGGAAGCCGTGAACACCGAACACGAGACCGAGAACTCGGGGACCGAGAAGCCGAGAACCGAGAAGAGCGGGAAGACCGGAAGGAGCGCCGTCGTGAACCCCGTCGCCACACCACCGGTGTGCAAGCCGGAACCACGGCTGCGCGCCGACGCCCTGCGCAACAGGGAACGGATCGTCGCGGCGGCCCGGGAGATGTTCGTGGAACACGGGCCGGACATCTCGCTCGACGAGGTGGCCCGCCGCGCCGGCGTCGGCAACGCGACGCTCTACCGGCACTTCACCGACCGGGTCGAGCTCGTCCGCCGCGTCACCCTCTACGTCACCGACCGTGTCGCCGATGAGGCGGCGGCGGCTCTCGCGGAGGAGGACGACGGCTTCGACGCGCTGAGCCGCTTCGTCCACGCGGCCGTCGCCGAGCGGGTCGGTGCCCTGTGCCCGCTCCTCGCGGGGGTCGCCAAGGAGGACGCAGAACTGGCCGCGGCGCGCGAGCGGTTGGAGCTGGCGGTCGAAGCGCTGGTGAAGAGCGCCAAGAGCTGCGGCCGGCTGCGGGCCGACGTCGAGATCGGCGATCTCATGGTGGTCCTCACCCAGCTCACCCGTCCATTGCCCTCCAGCGGATGCCTGGACTTCGACAGCTTCGTCCACCGGCACCTGCAGCTCTTCCTGGACGGGCTCCGGGCCCCGGCCCGTTCCCGGCTCCCCGGCTCCGCCGCCACCTTGGAGGACCTCCGGCAGAAACCCTGACGCCCCGGCGCGCCGAGGGCCGGGACAGGACCGGCAACCGGCCCGGAGCACAAGAGCCACCGGGCCCGGGCCACGGACCGTGCGACCGACAGGGTCCGGTCGGCAGGCCACCGATACCCACCGAACCACCGATACCCACCGACCACCGATCTCCACCGACCACCCGACCGTCCACCCCACCGCGCCCGACCGGCCGGCCGGCCGGCCCACACCACAGCCCACAGAAGACCCGCGGGATCCGAACGGATCCGGGATTCCGCGCCCCAAGGACCCCGCCGGCCCCACCCGGCGCCGGGCCCGCGGCCGTCCACGCCCCAAAGCGTGCGCTCCCCGGGAGTGCCCGACGGCCCCGGAGCGTGCCCGGCCTCCCCCCACATGTCCTGCCAGCAGGAGTTCCCTTCCGGGCGCTTCGTCACATCGTCACTGCACGCGCCGTCATGTCGTCATCGCGTTACTCAGAACTCCGTACCGACAGGGGGACCCCGTCATGCCCGACACCGAACAGCGGCAGGCACCTGATCCGCTGCGCTGGAAAGCGCTGATCTTCATCGCGCTCGCCCAGCTCATGGTGGTGCTCGACGCGACCATCGTGAACATCGCTCTGCCCTCCGCCCAGGCCGACCTGGGTATATCCGACGGCAACCGGCAATGGGTCATCACCGCCTACGCACTGGCGTTCGGCGGGTTGCTGCTCTTCGGCGGCCGGGTCGCCGACCTCTGGGGCCGCCGCCGCACCTTCGTCATCGGCCTCATCGGCTTCGCGGTGGCCTCGGCGCTCGGGGGTGCCGCCGTCAACACGGCCATGATGCTCGGTGCCCGCGCCCTCCAGGGTGTCTTCGGCGCGCTGCTCGCGCCGGCCGCGCTCTCGCTGCTGGCGGTGACGTTCACCGAGGCCCGGGAGCGGGCCAAGGCGTTCGGCATCTACGGCGCCATCGCGGGCGGTGGCGGCGCCATCGGCCTGATCCTCGGCGGACTGCTCACCGAGTACCTGGACTGGCGCTGGACCTTCTACGTCAACATCCCGTTCGCCGTCATCGCCGCCGCGGGCGCGCTCTTCGTCATCAAGGAGCCGGCCGAGGGCCGCAACCCGTCCCGGCTGGACATGCCCGGCGTCTTCCTGGCGACCTCCGGACTGGTCGCGCTCGTCTACGGATTCACCCGTGCCGAGGCCGACGGCTGGAGCGCCGGACCGACGGTCGGCCTGCTCACCGCGGCGGGCCTGCTCCTCCTGGCCTTCGCCGTCGTCGAGTCCCGGGTGCGCAACCCGCTGCTGCCGCTGCGCGTGGTGACGGAGCGGAACCGGGGCGGCGTCTATCTGTCGCTGGGCCTGGCGATCATCGGGATGTTCGGGCTGTTCCTCTTCCTCACCTACTACCTCCAGGTCGTGAAGGCGTACAGCCCCGTCACCACCGGCCTGGCGTTCCTGCCGATGGTCGCGGGCATGATCACCGGTTCCACGCAGATCGGCGCCCGGCTGATGAACCGGGTCCGGCCACGGCTGCTGATGGCTCCGGGCTTCCTGGTCGCCGCGCTCGGCCTGCTGATCCTGACCCGGATCGACGTCGGAACCCCGTACGCGACCGTGATCCTGCCCGGGCTGGTGCTGATGGGCCTCGGCATGGGCACGGCCTTCATGCCGGCCATGAGCCTCTCCACCCACGGGGTGCAGCCTCAGGACTCGGGTGTCGCCTCCGCCATGGTCAACACCTCGCAGCAGGTCGGCGGCGCGATCGGCACCGCGCTGCTGAACACCGTCGCGGCCAGCGCCACCACGGCGTACGTCACCTCGCACGCGGCGGGTGCCGGATCCGCCGCCGGGGCCGTCGAAGCGCTGCGGCTCCAGGCGATGGTGCACGGCTTCACGACGGCGATCTGGTGGGCGGTGGCCATCCTGGTGCTGGCGGCCGTGGTCGCGTTCACGCTGGTCAACGCCCAGCGGCAGGGCGCGGTGGCGGTCACCCGCCCGGACCGGGACGAGCCGGAGGGCCGGGGAGGCGAGGGGGAGAAGGGCGACGAGCTCACCGTCCCCGTGTTCGCCCACTGACCCGCTGACCCGCTGACCCGCTGGACCGCTGAACCGCGCCGGCCGGAGCACGGTCCGGGGCGGCCGCCGGGGCTGACCCGCGGCCGCCGCTCCGGCCCTGCCTGCCGGACCCGCCTGCCGGGAAGGACCTCGCTCCGGGGGGAGCGAGGTCCTTCTTGCTGTCCCTGCTGTGCCTTGCTGTGACTTTCTGTGCCGGACCGCTGCCACTGCTGTGCCGGACCGTTCCCGCCGCCGCAGCGGTGGAGAGGTCCCTCGGCCACAACCCTCGGCGGAGCCGGGCTCGACCCTCAGCGGAGCCAGGGGAGGTCGGCGTCCGCGCTGTCGGGCTGGAGCCCTTCGGCGACGAGCCGGCAGATCTCCCCGAACTCTTCGACCTGCTGCGGGCTCAGGCGGTCGAACAGCGCGGCCCGTACGGCCGCCACATGGCCCGGTGCCGCGCGCTCCAGTACGGCCTTCCCCTGTTCCGTGAGGACGGCGAACTGGCCCCGCTTGTCGGACGGGCAGCTCTCCCGGCGTACCCACCCGTTGTTCTCCAGCCGCGCTATGGCGTGGGACAGCCGGGAGCGAGTGATCTTGGAGTTGCGGGCCAGTTCGGTCATCCGCATCCGGCGCTCCGGTGCCCCGGAAAGCTGGACCAGCAGGCCGTAGTAGACGTGCGGCATCCCCGCGTCGCGCTGCAACTGGCGGTCGAGGTGGTCGTCCAGCAGGGCGGTGGCGTGCAGATACGCCTGCCACGTGCACTGCTCGTCGTCGCTGAGCCAGCGGGGCTCGCCGCCGGGGGCCGTCGTCATGTTTCCCACCGTACAGAAACTTGAAGGTTAAATGAAACAGGCGTACGGTGGTATCAGAACTTGAACTATCAAGTATGTGGGCTGGCCCGGTGAGCCGGCCGCCCCGTCCCGTCAGCCGTAACCGATCGCAGGCGCCAGCCGCGCCAGCCGCGTCAGCCCGGGAGCCGCCATGTCCGCCACCGCCCCTGCCCCTGTCTCCGCCTCCGCCTCCGGCGAGCGCATGCCCGCCCTCTATCTCAGCCACGGCGCACCGCCGCTGGCCGACGACCCCGTCTGGCCCGGCGAACTCGCCGCCTGGGCCGCCGGGCTGCCGCGACCCCGCGCGATCCTGATGGTCTCCGCCCACTGGGAGGAGGCCCCGCTCGCCCTGGGCGCCACGGAGACCGTGCCCCTCGTGTACGACTTCTGGGGCTTCCCCGAGCACTACTACCGGGTCCGCTACGCCGCCCCCGGCGCCCCCGAGCTGGCCGAACGCGTCCGCAAGACCCTGCGCACCGCCGGCACCCCGGTCCAGGACGTCCCCGACCGCGGGCTCGACCACGGGGCCTATGTGCCGCTCGCCGAGATGTACCCGGACGCCGGCATACCCGTCCTCCAGATCTCCCTCCCCACCCTCGACCCGGAGCAGCTGCTGCGGATCGGCCGCAAGCTCGCGCCCCTGCGCGACGAGGGGGTACTGATCGTCGGCAGCGGCTTCTTCACCCACAACCTGGCGGCGCTGCGCCACCCGGGCGGCGGGGTGCCGGGCTGGTCGGCCGAGTTCGACGACTGGGGGCGGCGTGCGCTGGACGGCGGTGACGTCGACGCACTGCTCGACTTCCGGCACTCCTCCCCGGCCGGTGAGCTCGCCCACCCGCGCACGGAGCACTTCGCGCCGCTCTTCGTCACCCTCGGGGCGGCCGACGCCGCCGGAGACCTCGGCAGCGGGCGCAGCGTGATCGACGGCTTCTGGATGGGGCTGGCGAAGCGCTCGGTGCAGTTCGGCGGCTGAGCCGGGGAGCCGCCCGGGGAACCCGTGGGCCGGGGCCGGGGCCGGGGCGGCGGAGCCCTACTCGGTTCCTGAGGACCCGAGCCGCCGCTCGAACCAGGCGACGTCCCAGTACCGGCCGAACTTCCGGCCCGCCTCGTGGAACGTGCCGACCCTGCCGAAGCCGAAGCGCTCGTGCAGTCGCACCGAGGCGGCGTTGGGCAGCGTCACCCCCGCGTAGGCGCGGCGGAGGTCCTGGGTCTCCAGGATGCGGAAGAGCTCCGTGTAGAGACGGGTGCCGACGCCCCGGCCGCCGGCGTCCGGGGCGCAGTAGACGGTCACCTCGGCCGAGGTGGCGTAGGCCGCCTTGGGGCGGAAGGGGCTGCTGGTGGCATAGCCGAGAATGCGGCCTCCTCCGCTCCCGGACGAGTCCTCCACGGCAACCAAAAGACGGTGCGGGCCGTCCTCAGGGTGGGAGAGCAGCCAGGGGCGGCGCTGTTCGGCCGTGAAGGGCTCGGTGTCGAACGTGATGGGTGTCTCACGGACGTAGTGGTTGTAGAGGTCCGTCAGCTCGTGGAGGTCCTGCTCCCCACCCGGTCTGACCTGCACTTCTGTACGCCGGCTCGCCATTGTTCCCCCATCTGTGGCCGGACAGGGTACTGCATGATCGGGAAAACCGGTGGTCGGCATGGGAATTCTGTCCGGATTGCAGTCGTTGTTTCCATCGGAACGGGCACCCGATTGGGTGTACGTCCGCCACAGACCGCGACCTACTCATCGTAAGGGAGCACGCATGGCAACCCGTGCCGTCGCCCGTCGTCAGCCCGCCGCCTCCGGTGTGGATGACCGGGCCAACAGTGTTCGCGCCGTAGGCGAGATCGCCGATCGCGACCTGGTCGGCATGTACCTCGACGAGATCGCGCGCACACCCCTGCTCGACGCCGCCAAGGAGGTCGAGCTGTCCCAGGCCATCGAGGCGGGCGTCTACGCCCAGCGGATCCTCGACGGAGACGTCGGCGCGGACGACGGGACCGCCCGGGCCGAGGTCAACGCCGCCGGGGCGAGCCGCGAAGAGCTGGAGGCGATCGCCGCCCAGGGCGAGCGCGCCAAGGACGTCTTCATCCGCTCCAACCTCCGGCTCGTCGTCGCCGTGGCGCGCCGCTACCCGCGCAGCGGGCTCCCCCTGCTCGACCTCATCCAGGAGGGTAACGCCGGCCTGGTGCGCGCGGTCGAGAAGTTCGACTACACCAAGGGTTTCAAGTTCTCCACGTATGCCACGTGGTGGATCCGGCAGGCCATCACCCGTTCCATCGCGGACCAGTCCCGGACCATCCGGCTCCCGGTCCACCTGGTCGAGGAGCTGGGCCGAATCCGGCGCGTGCAGCGGGAGTTCAACCGCGAGCACGGCCGCGAGCCGGACCACACCGAGATCGCCAAGGAGCTGGGCTCCAAGACCGAGCGGATCACCGATGTGCTCGACTGGGCTCGCGACCCGGTCAGCCTCAACATGTCCGTGGACGACGAGGGCGAGACCCAGTTCGGCGACCTGCTGGAGGACACCTCCGCGGCCTCGCCCGAGCAGTCCGTGATGATCATGCTCCGCCGTGAGGAGCTGGACGACTTGATCGGCAAGCTCGACGACCGCACCGCGTCGATCATCAAGATGCGGTACGGCATCGACGACGGCAAGGAGCGCACGCTCACCGAGGTCGGCAAGCAGCACGGCCTCACCCGCGAGCGGATCCGGCAGATCGAGAAGCACGCTCTGCTGGAACTCAAGAAGATGGCCCGTGACACGGGCTTCGACGCAGCGGCCTGACCGCCGCCTGCCGGCGGCGGGAACGGCCCGCTCCGCCGCCCCACCGCGCAGAGCCCCGGCGCCACCAGGCGACCGGGGCTCTGCGCGTGCCGCGCCACCGGTGGGTCCCGCTCGGTGTCCTCCGTAAGGCCGTGCCGCGGCCGTTCCTTGCGCTCCGGCGCCTTCTCCGGTGCCTCCCTGGACACCGGGACGCCTCCACGGGCGCTCCGCTCGCGCGCCCTCCCCGATACCCGTTCCTGCCCGAATGTGCCCGAACATGTTTACTTCTTCCTGACCTGGTCGTAACCTGCCGGTGAAACCACACGATCGGGCAGTGAACGGACGTCAACCACCATGTACGCACCGGAGCGCCAGCAGGAGATCCTGCGGCTCGCCCGCGAGAGAGGCCGGGTCGACGTGCTCTCCCTCGCCGAGGAGTTCGACGTCACCGCGGAGACCGTCCGCCGCGACCTGAAGTCGCTCGACCGGGCGGGGCTGCTGCGCCGGGTGCACGGTGGGGCCATCCCGGCGGGACGGCTCGACTTCGAGCCGGGCCTCGCCGAGCGCGACACCGTGGCGGCAGCCGAGAAGGACCGCATCGTGCGCGCTGCCCTCGCCGAACTGCCCGCCGAGGGCAGCGTCATCATCGACGCCGGAACGACCACCGCCCGCCTCGCCGCGGCCATTCCCCCGGAGTCCCCGCTCACCGTCGTCACCCACGCGCTGCCGGTCGCCACCCGGCTCACCGACCACCCCGGCATCGCCCTCCATCTCGTCGGCGGCCGGGTACGGCACCGCACGCGCGCCGCGGTCGACGCCTGGGCCCTGCGCGCCTACGGGGAGTTGACGGCGGACGTGCTCTTCCTCGCCACCAACGGGTTCTCCCCCGAGGGCGGCCTGACCACCCCCGACCTCGCCGAAGCCGCGGTCAAACGGGCGGCGATCGCGGCTGCCCGGCGCGTGGTGCTCCTGGCCGACTCCGGGAAGTGCGGCCAGGAACACTTCGCCCGCTTCGGGGACCTCTCCGACGCGGATCTGCTCGTCACCGACACCGGACTGGACCCCGAGACCGCGCTCGCCATCGAGCGGCGCGGCACAGAGGTGATCCGCGTATGAACCCCGCGACCACCGGCAGCCGGAACGGCATGAAGCCGCTCAACCGCCGTACCCGCACCGGCCGTTCACTCCGCAACCCCGGCGCCGCCCGACCCGCTGGTCCTGTCGTCCGTCTCGGCCACGGCATCGGCCACGGTCGTGACGGTTCCGGTGGCACCGTCACCACAGGTCGGCTCCCCCTCGCGCACGCCCCGGGGCGTGCCCGCGCACGGTGGTTCCCCGCACAGGCAGGCCGCGCATGATCCTCACCATCACCCCCAACCCCAGCCTGGACCGGACCTATGAGGTGCCCACCCTGGTCCGCGGCGCGGTGCTGCGCGCCACCGCCGACCGGATGGACCCGGGCGGCAAGGGCGTCAACGTCTCCCGCGCCATCGCCGCCGCCGGAGGCCGCACGGTAGCCGTCATGCCTCTCGGCGGGCCTGCCGGCGCCGTGGTCGCGGACCTGCTGCGGGACGAGGGCATTCCGGTGGCCGGGGTTCCCGTCCTCGGCCCGACCCGGTCGAACATCTCCGTCGTGGAGTCCGACTCCACCCTCACCAAGATCAATGCCGCCGGTCCGGAGCTCTCCGCCGCAGAGGCGGAAGCGCTGCTGGAGAAGGTCCGTGAGTATGCCGTCGGCGCCTCGTGGATCGCCTGCTGCGGCAGCCTGCCCCGTGGGCTCCCGCTCTCGTGGTACGCCGAACTGGTCGACCGCGCGCACCGGGCGGGCACCCGGATCGCCCTGGACACCTCCGGACCCGCCCTCACCGCCGCGCTCGGCGCCCGGCCCGATGTCGTCAAACCGAATGCCGCGGAACTGGCCGAGGCCGTGGGACGCCCTCTCCTGAGCATCGGCGACGCGGTGGAGGCGGCACGGGACCTGCGCGACCGGGGCGCCCGCGCCGTCCTCGCCAGCCTGGGCGCGGACGGGCAACTGCTGGTGGACGGCTCCGGAGCGCGCTACGGCAGCGCCCGGGTCACCACCGTCCGCAGCAACGTGGGGGCCGGTGACGCCTCCCTGGCCGGCTTCCTCGGCGCCGGCGGTGAGGGCCCCACGGCTCTCGCTGCGGCACTCGCCCACGGCGCTGCCGCCGTCGGGCTGCCCGGCAGCGTCATGCCGTCCCCCGCCGACCTGGACCCCTCCGTGGTCAGGACGACCGGCGAGCCGCCCCTCGACCGTCCGCTGACGGAGCCGGTGCACCCGTGAACCACCCCCCACGTCCCCGAGCCGCCTCCCGGCGGTGTGTGAGCAATGGAGCGCGAGATGAGTGAGTTGATCACCGAAGGTCTGGTTGACCTCCAACTGTCCGCCGGCACCAGGGCTGCGGCCGCCCGGGCCCTCGCCGAGCGGATGGCCGCTGCCGGACGCGTCACCGACCTCGACGGCTTTCTCGCCGATGTCGCCGCCCGGGAGGAACAGATGCCGACCGGCCTGGAAGGCGGCATCGGCATACCCCACTGCCGCAGCGCCCATGTCACCGAGCCCACCCTGGCCTTCGGGCGCAGCGAGGCCGGTGTCGACTTCGGCGCGGCCGACGGGCCCGCCGACCTCATCTTCCTGATCGCCGCCCCGGCCGGCGGCGACGCCGACCATCTGTCGATCCTCTCCACGCTGGCCCGGCGCCTCATGGACGACTCCTTCACGGGGGCGCTCCGCACGGCGGAAACTCCGGCCGGGGCCGCGGCCCTGATCCGCGGTGACCAGCCGCCCTCGGAGGCCGCCACCGCTGCCGACGCCGAACCGTCCGACACTGAACCGGCAGCAGCAGGGCCGGCTGCAGCAGGGCCGGGCCCGTCCGGTCCCGCGGCGGCGGGCACCACCCCGGACACGGACGCCGACAAGGACGCCACTCGCACGGACACGGAGGCCGCACCGGACGCCCGGCCCTTCCGTATCGTCGCCGTCACCTCCTGCCCGACCGGCATCGCGCACACCTATATGGCGGCAGAGTCGCTCGAACAGGCCGGCAGAGAAGCCGGGGTGGAACTGGTGACGGAGACGCAGGGCTCCGCCGGGTTCCGCAGACTGGACCCGGCGGTGATCGCCGCCGCCGACGCCGTGATCTTCGCGCACGACGTGGAGGTCCGGGAAAAGGCCCGCTTCGCGGGGAAGCCGACCGTCGACACCGGCGTGAAGGCCGCCATCAACCGCCCCGCCCAACTCATCGCCGAGGCCCGGGCCAAGGCCCGGCGCGGTGAGACCACGGCCCCCGCCGGACCGGGTACGGCAGCCGCCGACGCCACCGGCGAGAACCAGGGGGAGGGGTTCGGCTCGCAGCTGCGCCGCTATCTCATGAGCGGTGTCAGCTACATGGTGCCGTTCGTCGCCGCCGGCGGACTCCTCATCGCCCTCTCCTTCGCGCTCGGTGGCTACGACATCACTGAGGCGAAGCCGGTCACCGAGCACTTCGTCTGGACGGAGGTGGCGAGCTGGGCCGCCCTGCTCCTCCAGATCGGCAGTGCCGCCTTCGGCTTCCTGGTGCCGGTGCTGGCCGGGTACATCGCCTATGGCATGGCCGACCGGCCGGGGCTCGTCCCCGGTTTCGTCGGCGGAGCCGTCGCGGTCACCGTCGAGGCCGGCTTCCTCGGCGGTCTGGTCGCCGGTCTGCTCGCGGGCACGGTGGTCCGCGGCATCCAGCGGGCCCGGATTCCCGCGGCCCTGCGCGGGATCATGCCCGTGCTGGTGATCCCCCTGCTCGGGTCCGCGGCCGTCGGCTTCCTCATGTTCGTGGTGATCGGTGAGCCCGTTGCCGCGCTCCAGCGGGGACTGACCGGGTGGCTCGGCGACCTCTCCGGCTCCAACGCCATCATCCTGGGGGCCGTCCTCGGCCTGATGATGTGCTTCGACCTCGGCGGACCTCTCAACAAGGTCGCGTACACCTTCGCCGTCGGCGGGCTCGCCGACGCCAACAGCGGGAGCCTCAAGGTCATGGCCGCGGTGATGGCGGCCGGCATGGTCCCGCCGCTGGCGATGGCGCTCGCCACGGCCCTCCGGAGCAGACTCTTCACCACCGCCGAGCGGGAGAACGGCAAGGCGGCCTGGGTGCTGGGCGCTTCCTTCATCACGGAGGGCGCCATCCCGTTCGCCGCTGCGGACCCGCTGCGGGTGATCCCCTCCGTGATGGCGGGCGGCGCGGTCACCGGTGCGCTCTCCATGGCGTTCGGCGCCACCCTGCGGGCGCCGCACGGCGGTGTGTTCGTGGTCCCGCTGATCAGCGGACCTCTGCTCTACCTGGTGGCCATCGCCGCCGGTACGGCCCTCGCGACCGGGCTGGTGGTGCTCCTCAAGGAGATACGGGAGCGGACGTCCGGCGGCCCGGAGCACACCGCGCCGGGCGGGACGGCACAGCAGATCAAGGCCGCCACGGGCTGAGCGGAAGACCGCTACGAGAAGGGCGGCCAGGAGCCCGCGCCGGAGGGAGGAAGGGCGGGCAGGACGGGGCGCGCGGGGCCTGTGGGAAGGGCGGAGCCGTACTCTGGACGGATGAGCACCCCCGCACCCGGTCCCGCGCCCCGCGACCCGGCCGAGTCCCTCGTCTTCGACGACCCGCTCGCCCAGCCGTCCGCCGACGACACCGACAGCGGCTGGGGCGAGCGGCCGGCGGGCGGAGACAGCGCCGCCGACCTCGCCCGGTTCCTGGACGAGAAGCCGCCGCACCACATCTGAGACTCCCCCCGGCCCTGGCCCCGGCTCCGCCGTTCCGGAGCCGCTGCCGCGCCCGCGGACGCCCGTTACTTCGGGCTGGGAACCCGCGGACCCGGGCCGCCCCGCTGGGCGACCAACTCGTCGCGGATCTCCCGCAGCAGCACGATCTCGACGGCCTCCGCCTCGGCCTGCCGCTCCTCCGCGACCTTCTGCCGGGCCGCCTTCCGGGCGAGGAACTTCGCCATGGGCAGCACCATGAGGAAGTAGACGACCGCCGCGGTGATCAGGAAGCTCAGCGTGGCACTGAGCACGGAGCCCCACATGATCGGGATGCCCTGTACGACCTCCCCCGCCTGATTGGTCTCGCAGGGCCCGTCGAGGCAGGAGCGGTACCGGTCGAGATCCTTGGTGCCGAAGGCTCCCACCACGGGATTGATGAGACCCTTCACCACCGAGTTGACCACGTTGGTGAACGCGGTACCGATGACGACCGCGACCGCCAGGTCGATGACGTTCCCGCGCATGAGGAAGGCCTTGAAGCCCTCCCACACATTCTGCTTGTCCTCGCTCAAGGAGGGTCTTTCCCTTCGATGAATCGGAACCCGATGGTCCGGGTCGATGCGACGGCCATCGTGGACGGGGCGGGGACATGCTGTCCAGCCGGGAGTTCATCGCTCGGTGAGCGTGCCGAGGGCGGGCACCGAGAGCACCGCGGCTGCCAGCGCCATGGCGGCCGGCCAGCCGCGCCGAACGGTGCTCCGCGTCCACCACCGCCCACCGCCGAGCCGCAGCGGCCCGAACTGGGGCACCTGCCGGGGCGGGAGGACCGGTCGCGGAGGCCCGACCGGCACCGTGCCGCTCCACTCCCGTCCGGCGGGGTTCCACCTCCGTCCCTGCCCTTCCCCGAGCACCTGCCCGTGTCCGGAAGGGGCCGGGCCGCCCGCGCGCCCGCTTCCGGCCGCGCCTCCGTCCCCGTCCCCGTCCGCCCGGACACCGCCGCACCGGAGAGCGCCACCGGCTGCCCCGCCGGCCACGTCGGTCCCGACAGCCCTGCCGGCCCGCGAGGCTCCGGTCGAGCGACGGCGGGGCCGGGCAGCCGGCCGGGCATCGGGGTACGGGGCCACGGGGCATGGATCTCCCGTGCGCGGATCTTCCGGGTACGGACTTCCCGGGTACGGATCTCCGGGACGACGGGCTCCGGGCCGGTGGTGCGGCCCCGGCCGCGGGGGCAACAGCCCCTGGTCCGGGCCTCCGGGCGGCGCGAAGGGCTGCCCGGGGATGGGCTGCCCGGGGATGGAGGCGCGCTGGGACAGGGGAAGAGCCCCGGACAGGACGAGGTGTTCGGGCCTACCGGTGTTCGCGGACATGAGGGTCACCACCTGCGGTGAAGAGGGCCGGATGCGTTTCCGCCCTCACGATGCCCCCGTTTCTCCCGCGCCGCCGGAGCCTGTGGACAACCGACGAGTTGTGGACAACGCGCTCACCCACAAGCACCCCACCAGTCGCTGAGGCGCATCTCCACCACTCCCGCCAGGTGACAAGGACGGGCCCCGGGGAGCGGGAGCCGCGTGCCGTCCGCACAGAGCCCTCGCAGCCCGCCCTCCGCACAGGGCCCACCGCCGACAGCCCACCGCAGCCGCCGGCGCACCCAGCGAAGACCCGGGGGCGGGGCCCCGTGAGCCCCGCGCCCCGTGCCGTCAGGGCAGCGTGATCCCCGTGTCCAGGCCGCTCAGCGCCGTCGTGCACAGGCAGTCCCGCGCCCCGGTCTCCGGCAGGGCCTCGACGGCGTCGAAGATCAGCGGCCGCAGCCGCCCGATGTTCTTGGCGAACACCGCCATGACCTCCGTGTGGGAGACGCCCTCACCCGTCTCGGCACCCGCGTCCAGATCGGTGACAAGAGCGATCGACGTGTAGCAGAGGCCCAGTTCACGGGCGAGTACGGTCTCCGGGTGGCCGGTCATGCCGACCACGGACCACCCCTGCGCCGCATGCCAGCGCGATTCGGCACGGGTGGAGAAGCGGGGCCCCTCGACGACCACGAGCGTTCCGCCGTCGACCGGCTCCCAGTCGCGCCCGCGCGCCGCCGCGAGGGCCGCCTGCCGCCCGGCCGGGCAGTAGGGGTCGGCGAAGGTGACGTGAACGACATTGGGCACCGAGCCGTCCGGCAGGGCCTCGCCGTCGAAGTACGTCTGGATCCGGGACTTCGTCCGGTCCACGAGCTGGTCCGGCACGAGGAGCGTGCCGGGGCCGTACTCCTCGCGCAGCCCGCCCACCGCGCACGGCGCCAGGACCTGGCGGACACCCGCCGAGCGCAGGGCCCAGAGGTTCGCCCGGTAGTTGATGCGGTGCGGCGGCAGATGGTGCTTGCGGCCGTGCCGGGGGAGGAAGGCCACGCTCCGGTCGGCTATCTCGCCGAGGAACAGGGAGTCGCTGGGGGCTCCGTAGGGGGTGTCGACGGTGATCTCGGTCACGTCGTCGAGGAGGGAGTAGAAACCCGACCCGCCGATGACGCCGATCTCCGCCAGGGGTCCGGTCCTGTCCGCGTGTGTGCTGCTGGTCTCCGCCATGCCCGTTACCTTAAGGCCGCGGCAACGCCGGTTCCGCCGTCCTTCACGAAGGGACGGTGACCGGCGTGCACGCGGGCGGAACGCGGCGGAAGCCAGGCGGGCGCCGACCGGGCGCCGGGCAGACGCCGTGCGGACGTCGGGCGGGCCTCAGGCGGCCGACGAGCCGGCGGAACCGCCGGACGACGACGCCGCGGAGGACGACGTGGAACCGGAGGACGAGCCGGAACCGGAGGACGAGCCGGAACCGGAACCGGATTCCGTGGACGACGAGCCGCTGTCGCTCTTCGCCTTCGACGAGGAGGTACTGCTGGACGACGACGCGCCCCGGCTGTCGGTCCGGTAGAAGCCGGAGCCCTTGAAGACGACACCGACCGCGGAGAACACCTTGCGCAGGCGCCCCTCGCACGCGGGGCACTCGGTGAGCGCCTCGTCGGTGAACTTCTGCACCGCTTCGAGGCCCTCGCCGCATTCGGTGCACTGGTACTGGTAGGTCGGCACTTGCTCCTCCTGGCACTCTCACTTGTTGAGTGCTAACGACGCTCCATCTTGCAGCATTCCGTGGGCTCAGTCCACTGCGGCCGCCCGACGGTGATCCACCCCACGTGCCACCACCCGCCCCGCCAGGGCCGGTTCGAGCCGGGCCCGCAGGGCCACCGCCACCAGCAGGGCGAGCCCCGTGCCGGCCAGCGGCACGGTGAATCCCGCGTGCGCCCCGAAGCCGTCGGCCAGCCGTCCGGACGCCGTGGCCGCCAGGGCCTGCCCCAGGGCCACCGCTCCGGTCAGCCAGGTGAACGCCTCCGTCCGCGCGGTCGCCGGAACGATGGACTCCACCAGGGTGTAGCCGGTGACCAGCGCCGGGGCGATGCACAGCCCGACCAGCAGTCCGAGCGCCCCCACGGCGACGGCCGAGTCCACCGCCCACAGCGGTGACGTCGCGAGCGCCAGCGCCGTGTACGCGATCAGGAGCCGCCGGTGCGGCGGCCGGCGCCAGGCGACGGCGCCGGAGACGGCGCCCGCGAGCATGTTGCCTCCCGCGAAGACGCCGTACAGCGCTCCGTTGAGACCGGGGTGGCCGATCTCCTCGGTGAAGGCCGTGAGCGAGACCTGCATGCCTCCGAACACGGATCCGATCCCGAGGAACAGCACCGCCAGCACCCGGACACCCGGCACCGACAGGGCGGAGGCGGGACGCTCCGCACGCCGTCCCGAACGGACCGCCGGTCCGGAAGAGCCGCCGGCCTTCCCCGCACCGTGCCCCGCGGCGGCGGAGCCACGGCTGGACCCGGCCGCATGCTGCACGGAAGGCTGCGTGCGCCGCTGTGCCGCGAAGAGCAGGCCGCCCAGGAACGTCAGGGTGCCCTCGGCGACCAGACCGGCGGCCGGGTGGACACCGATGCACAGCGCGGTCGCCAGCACCGGACCGATGACGAAGGTCAGCTCGTCCGTCACGGATTCGAACGCGGCTGCCGTCGCCAGCAGTGGCGAGGGCCCCCCGCGCCCGCCGCCGGGGCCGTCGTGCGCGGCATCCGAAGCATCCGAGGCGCCCGAAGTGCCCGAGGCGCCCGGGCCGCCCGTGTCACTGCTGAGCAGCGCGGCCCACCGCGCCCGCACCATCGGGCCCACCTGGGGCACCGAGGCACCCGCCGGCACGGCGGCCGCGAACAGCGCCCACAGGGGTGCGTCCAGCAGCGCGAGAGCCGTCAGGAGGGCCACCGCGGCGGTGTGGAGCAGCACGCCCGGAACGAGCACCGCGGCTTGGCCCCAGCGGTCGGCGAGCCTGCCGCTCTGCGGCGCGAACAGGGCCATGGAGACGCCGGTGGCCGCCGCGACCGCGCCCGCCGTGCCGTAGGACCCGGTGGTGTGTTCCACCAGCAGCACGATGCTCAGCGTCAGCATCGCGAACGGCTGCCGCGCCGCGAAGCCGGGGAGCAGGAACGTCCATGCCCCGGGAGTGCGCAGCAGCGAGCCGTAACCGGGACGGCGCCCGCCGGAGCTCTTGGTGACCGTGGCTGCCACGGCCGTACCTTTCTGCCGCCTGGTAGCGCACCGCGGCTCGGGGCCGCCGTGTGCGCCGAGAGCTGTCCTCTCGCGCAGCACCGGGGTAGATACCGGGTCCGCATCCCAGGAGGACAGGGATGTCAGGGGACCGAGGCCGCCGTACGGTCGCGCCAGCTCTGCGTCAGGCAGGGTGGTGTGTCGGTTGCCCGGTCATCGTACAAGGCGGCCGACGGGCGTGCCGGACGTCAGCACGAGGGAAGGGCCGGCCACCGGTGCGGACAAAGGCGCGCGAGCCCGGACACGGCAGCCCGAGCGCGGCGGCACGGATACGGCAACGCGACCACGGAGAGCGCGCACGGCCTCGAACCGCGGCCCGCCCCGGCCGCCCCGTTCAGTCCGTCCCCGTTCCCAGCCACCCCGCGAGCTTGCCGCCCCGGGCCACCGCCCGCAGCCGCTTCTCCGCGGCGTCCCGCACCGGGTCGGTGGCGACGACCAGGAGTTCGTCCCCGCGGCGCAGCACGGTCGTCGGGTCCGGGACGAAGCTCTCGCCGTCCCGGACGACGAGGGTGACCGCCGCCCCCGGCGGCAGCCGCAGCTCTCCGACCTCCACGCCGTGCATCCGGGAGTGCTCGGCGACCGTGGTCGACAGCAGATGCCCGCGCAGCCGCTCCAGCGGGGCCGACTCGATGCCGAGGTCCGCCGCCGCCTCGGGGTCCCGGAGCCGCAGCCACCGGGCGACCCAGGGGAGTGTCGGGCCCTGGAGCAGGGTGTAGACGATCACCAGCAGGAAGACGATGTTGAACAGCCGCCCGCTTCCGCGCACCCCGGCCACCATCGGGATGGTGGCGAAGACGATCGGCACCGCGCCGCGCAGTCCGGCCCAGGAGAGCAGTGCCTGCTCCCGCCACGGCATCCGGAACGGCAGGCAGCTGAGCAGGACGGACAGTGGCCGGGCGACCAGGGTCAGCACCAGTCCGACGACCACCGCGGGCCAGATGTCGTCCACCAGTTCGTGCGGGGTGACCAGCAGGCCGAGCAGGATGAACATGCCGATCTGGGCCAGCCAGCCGAGCCCGTCGGCGAAACCGCGGGTCGCCGGCGCGTGCGGCAGTTTCGCGTTGCCGAGGACCAGCGAGGCGAGATAGACGGCGAGGAAGCCGCTGCCGTGCGCCAGGGCGCCGGCCGCGTAGGCGGTGACGGCGATCGCCATCACGGCGATCGGGTAGAGACCGGAGGCGGGCAGGGCGACGTGCCGCAGGGCGAGCGCGCCGAGCCAGCCGACCGCCAGGCCGATGGCCGCGCCGATGGCCAGTTCGAGGACGATCTTCCCGATCAGCAGATACCAGGCGTCGATCGGGCCGGCGGTGGCGAAGGCGACGACCAGGATGACCACGGGTGCGTCGTTGAAGCCGGACTCCGCCTCCAGCGCGCCGGTCAGCCGGGACGGCAGCGGCACTCTGCGCAGGACGGAGAAGACGGCCGCCGCGTCGGTGGAGGACACCACCGCGCCGATGATGAGCGACTGCCGCCAGTCCAGGCCGACGAGATAGTGCGCACCGGCGGCGGTGATCCCCACGCTGGCGGCGACGCCGACGGTGGAGAGCGCGGCGCCCACCGGCAGCGCCGGTCTGATCTCGTGCCACGCGGTCCCGAGACCGCCCTCCGCGAGGATCACGACCAGGGCGGCATAGCCGATCACCTGGGTCAGTTCGGGATCGCTGAAGTCGATCCCGAGCCCGTCGGTGCCGATCGCCACACCGATGCCGAGGTAGACGAGCAGGCTGGGAAGCCCGGACCGCGAGGAGATCCGTACCGCCGCCACCGCGACGAGCAGCACGACGGAACCGAGCAGCATGAGTTCGTTCAGCTGATGGATAGTCAGGGGCCTGGACCCTTCCGTGATGTATCGGACGGTTTGTCCCGCGTGAGCGACCGGAACTTCATTGCCTTACCTAATATTTTACGGGTTCTTGACGCCGCCGTGAGCCGTACCGCCGGACTTGACTCCGTGTAGGGGCGACCGCGTACCTGCGCCTACAGTTGCTCCAGCACTCCCAGGACCACCCTGCCCCGCGAAGGACAGCGATGCCCGCCAACACAAACGGCCCTTCCGGCAAGAAGAAGAGGGGCCGCGCGCGGCTTCTCGTGATCGCGATCGTGCTGGCCCTCGTGGCGGGTGTCGGCTACGGCGCGTTCTGGAGCGTGAGCACCGTCCGCGCGTCCTTCCCGGAGACCACCGGCTCGATCCGCCTCAAGGGCCTGTCCGGGCCGGTCGAGGTGAAACGGGACGGCCACGGCATCCCGCAGATCTACGCCAGCAGCGACGAGGACCTCTTCCGCGCGCAGGGTTATGTGCAGGCCCAGGACCGCTTCTGGGAGATGGACGTCCGGCGTCATCTCACCGCCGGCCGGCTCTCCGAGATGTTCGGCGCGAGCCAGGTCGAGACCGACGCCTTCCTGCGCACCCTCGGCTGGCGCCAGGTCGCGGAGAAGGAGTACGAGACCAAGCTCTCCGCCCGGACCAAGAAGTACCTCCGGGCGTACGCGGACGGCGTCAACGCCTACCTCGCCGAGCACGAGGGCGCCGCGCTCTCCGTCGAATACGCGGCGCTCGGCTTCACCAACGACTACAAGCCCGAGGCGTGGGACCCGGTGGACTCGGTCGCCTGGCTCAAGGCCATGGCCTGGGACCTGCGCGGCAATATGCAGGACGAGATCGACCGCTCCCTGATGACGACCCGGTTCTCCGAGAAGCAGATAGACCAGCTGTACCCGGAGTACCCCGCGGACCGGAACAAGCCGATCGTGCGTGACGGCGCGGTCGGCGAACTGACGGACGAATTCGACCCGGAGGCCGCCGCCGCGGACGCCGGCACCGGCGCCGGCACGGGCGTTCCCGGGGCCGGCACAGGCACCGGCGGTACGGGCACGGGCACCGGCGGTACGGGCACGGGCACAGGCGGCGCGGGCACCGGCACCGGCCTGCAGTCCCAGCTCGGCGCCCTCTCCAAGACCCTGGAGGAGATCCCCGCCCTCCTCGGCCCCAACGGCGACGGCATCGGCTCCAACTCCTGGGTGGTCTCCGGCAAGCACACCACCACCGGCAAGCCCCTGCTCGCCAACGACCCGCACCTGGCACCGCAGATGCCGTCCCTCTGGTACCAGATGGGCCTGCACTGCCGCTCCGTGAGCGACAAGTGCCGTTACGACGTCGCGGGCTTCACCTTCTCCGGCATGCCGGGCGTGATAATCGGCCACAACCAGAAGGTCTCCTGGGGCTTCACCAACCTCGGCGCCGACGTCACGGACCTCTACCTGGAGAAGGTCACCGCGGACGGCTACCTCTACGACGGCAAGCAGAAGCCGTTCACCACCCGCAAGGAGACCATCAAGGTCGCGGGCGGCGCCGACCGCCGGATCACCGTCCGCAGCACCGGCAACGGCCCGATCGTCTCCGACCGAAGCGACGAGATGGACGACGTCGGCAGAACCGCGCCCGTCACCACCGGCTCGCCCGACCGCGCCAGCGGCTACGCCGTCTCCCTCCGCTGGACCGCCCTCACCCCGGGCCGCTCCATGGACGCCGTCTTCGCCCTCAACGAGGCCGCCGACTTCGACCAGTTCCGCAAGGCCGCCCGGCTCTTCGACGTCCCCGCGCAGAACCTCCTCTACGCGGACACCGACGGCCACATCGGCTACCAGGCGCCGGGCCGCATACCCGTCCGCGGCAAGGGCGACGGCCGCTACCCGGCCCCGGGCTGGGACCCGGAGTACCGGTGGACCGGCTACGTCCCCCAGTCCGCGCTCCCCTGGGAGAAGGACCCCGGCCGCGGCTACATCGTCACCGCCAACCAGGCCGTCATCGACCCGGAGAAGTACCCCTACCTCCTCACCGAGGACTGGGGTTACGGCGCCCGCAGCCAGCGGCTCGACAATCTGATCCAGTCGAAGATCAAGGACGGCGGCAAGATCTCGACCAAGGACATGCAGACCATGCAGATGGACGACAGCAGCGAGATCGCCAAGCTGCTGACGCCCTACCTGCTCAAGATCGACATCGAGGACCCGTACATCCGCGAGGCGCAGAAGCTGCTGGAGGGCTGGGACTACACCCAGGACTCCGACTCCGCGGCCGCCGCCTACTTCAACGGTGTCTGGCGCTACACCCTCAAGCTCGCCTTCGGCAACAAGCTGCCCAAGGAGCTGCGGGTCACCGGCGAATGCCTGCGCGTGCCGCCCGCCGACGACTCCGGCCCGCTCGAGGATCTGGACGGCGACTCCCTGGTCCGCGAGTGCGGCGAGCGGGCGCGGGACGCGGCCCAGCCGGACGGCGGCGACCGCTGGTTCGAGGTGGTCCGCTCCATCCTGGAGGACGAGGACAACGCCTGGTGGAAGACGAGCACCCGCCCCGACTCCGGTGCCGGCGACCGCGACAAGCTGCTGAAGCAGGCCATGGAGGACGCCCGCTGGGAGCTGACGGCCAAGCTCGGCAAGGACATCGACAGCTGGAGCTGGGGCCGCCTCCACCAGCTGACGCTGCGCAACCAGACGCTGGGCATCAAGGGCCCCGCCGTGCTCCGCTGGGCGCTCAACCGCGGCCCGTGGAACCTCGGCGGCGGTGAGGCCGCGGTCAACGCGACCGGCTGGAACGCGGCCGGCGGCTACGGCGTCGTCTGGGTGCCGTCGATGCGGATGATCGTCAACCTCGCGGACCTCGACAAGTCCAAGTGGATCAACCTCTCCGGGGCGTCGGGGCACGCGTACAACACGCACTACAGCGACCAGACGTCCAAGTGGGCCACGGGTGAACTGCTGCCCTGGGTGTTCAGCAAGAAGGGCGTCGAGAAGGCGACCGAGGACACGCTGGCGCTCATCCCCTGACCCCGCCGCGGGTCTCCGGCTCCGCCGGGCCCCACGCCCTCCACCACCGGCCCCGGTGCACCGCGCGAACACGGTGCACCGGGGCCGGTGGCGCGCGGGGGCCCGGCGCGGCGCACCCGCCACGGTCATGCCCCGAAGCGGCGCACCCCCGAGGGCGTGACGGCCGCCTGGACGGGCCGGTCGTGAGCCTCGGCGGGCACGTCCTCCAGCACCTCGTCCTCGTACACCAGAACGATCAGCGCCGGGTCCACCCCGGCCTCCGCCAGCCGCTCCAGCACCCGGTCGTACGAACCGCCGCCGCGCCCCAGCCGCAGCCCCCGCCCGTCCACCGCGAGCCCCGGCAGCAGCAGCGCGTCGGCCTCCAGCACGGCCCGCAGCCCCAGCGGCTCGCCGGCCGGCTCCCGCAGCACCATCCGGCCCGCCCGCCCGGCCGCCACCAGCCGCTCCGGACCCTCGTACGGCGCCCAGTCGAGATCGTCGTCGTCGCGCAGGACGGGCAGCAGCACCCGCACCCCCCGCGCGCGCAGCGCGTCCAGCAGCGGACCCGTCGCGGGCTCCCGGCCCACCGACACATAGGCGCCGACGGTGCGGGCGGAGGCGAGTTCGGGAAGGGCCAGGGCCTGACGCGCGAACGCGCCCCCGGCCACCGACACGTCATCTTCCGTCAACCGCGACCTCATCCGGCCGAGACCGTGCCGCAACTCCGCCTTGCGAGACTTCGGGGTGGACATCTGAGCCGGGAATCCTCTCGTATGCGGCCACACTTACCGGATCATCACGTTCCGCTCATACGTACCGGTTATGGTTCTCCGCATGACTGAATCGCGTACCCGGATCAGCAAGGCTGTCATTCCCGCAGCAGGACTCGGGACCCGCTTCCTCCCGGCCACCAAGGCCACTCCCAAGGAGATGCTGCCGGTCGTCGACAAGCCCGCGATCCAGTATGTGGTCGAGGAGGCCGTCACCGCCGGTCTCTCCGACGTCCTCATGGTCACCGGCCGCAACAAGCGCCCGCTGGAGGACCACTTCGACCGCAACTACGAGCTGGAGGAGATGCTCCGGCACAAGGGCGACGGGGACCGTCTCTCCCGTGTGCAGGAGTCCAGCGACCTCGCGACCATGCACTACGTCCGCCAGGGCGACCCCCGAGGGCTCGGCCACGCCGTGCTGTGCGCGGCCCCCCACGTCGGGCAGCAGCCCTTCGCGGTCCTGCTCGGTGACGACCTCATCGACCCCCGCGACCCGCTCCTGACCCGCATGATCGAGGCACAGGAACGGTACGGCGGCAGCGTCGTCGCCCTCCTGGAGGTCGACCCCGACCAGGTCCACCTCTACGGCTGCGCCGTGATCGAACCCACCGGCGACGACGACATCCACCGGGTCACCGGCCTCGTCGAGAAGCCCAGCCGCGAAGAGGCGCCCAGCAACTACGCGATCATCGGCCGCTACGTCCTCGACGCCGCAGTCTTCGACGTGCTGCGGAAGACGGAGCCCGGCCGCGGCGGCGAGATCCAGCTCACCGACGCCCTCCAGACCCTGGCCCAGAACCCGGACCTGGGCGGTCCGGTGCACGGCGTCCTCTTCAAGGGCCGCCGCTACGACACCGGCGACCGCGCCGACTACCTCCGCTCCATTGTCAGACTGGCATGCGAACGTGAGGATCTGGGACCGGACTTCCGGGACTGGCTTCGGAGGTACGTCGCGGAGGAGATGTAGCACCTTGAGCACCGCTGAACAGGCCGCAGAGCGCGGGGCCGCGCCCACCGGAGGCGCCGAGGAGCCCGAGGGCACCGCCGGCGCGGACGGCACCGCGGGTACGGCCGCCGGCCCGGAGGGCGGCGTCCCGTCCCCGCCCCCGGACCACCAGGGCGGAACGGGAGCAGCACCGCGCGTCTGGAGTGTCGACGAGCATCTGGCCGACATCCTCCGGCACGTCCAGCCGCTCGAACCGCTGGAGCTCCAGATCCTCGACGCCCAGGGCTGTGTCCTCGTCGAGGACGTCACCGCCGCCGTGGCCCTGCCGCCGTTCGACAACAGCTCCATGGACGGATACGCCGTCCGCACCGCCGACGTCGTCGACGCGACCGGGGAATCCCCGGCGGTGCTCACCGTCATCGGTGACATCGCGGCGGGCAGCGGCAGGCTGCCCACCATCAGGCCCGGGGAGGCGGCCCGCATCATGACGGGCGCCCCCCTGCCGCCCGGCGCCGACACGGTGGTGCCGGTCGAGTGGACCGACGGCGGCGCCGGCGGCGGCCCCGCCACCGCCATGAGGGCCCACAGCGCGGCCCCCGAGGGCGCCGGCGGCGAAGTCAGCGTGCACCGCCCCGCGGAGGCCGGGCAGCACATCCGCCCCCGGGGCGGTGACGTCTCCGCCGGCGCCCCGGTGCTGTCCGCCGGCACGGTCCTCGGCCCGCCGCAGATCGGGCTGCTCGCCGCCATCGGCCGCGCCACCGTCCGGGTCCGCCCCCGCCCGCGGGTGGTCGTCATGTCCACGGGCAGCGAACTCGTCCCGCCCGGAACGCAGTTGGGGCCCGGCCGGATCCACGACTCCAACAGCTTCGCGCTGACGGCCGCGGCCCGCGACGCCGGGGCCATCGCCTACCGGGTCACCGCCGTCGCCGACGACGCGGCCTCCCTGCGCACCGCGGTCGAGGACCAGCTCCTCCGGGCCGACCTCGTCGTCACCAGCGGCGGCGTCAGCGTCGGCGCCTACGACGTCGTGAAGGAGGCCTTCTCCGGCGACGCCACCGTCCCCGCGGACCGGCCCGCGGAGCAGCGGGCGGAGACGGACACCGGACCGGACACGGAAGCGACTGCGGAGCCGGACGCGGAGCCGGACGAGAAGGCGGAAGCCGGCCCGGCCGCGGTGGCGCCCCCGGGCCCCGGCCGCGTCGACTTCCGCAGACTCGCCATGCAGCCCGGCAAACCGCAGGGCTTCGGCCGCATCGGACCCGACCGCACCCCGCTGCTGGCCCTCCCCGGCAACCCCGTCAGCGCGTATGTCTCCTTCGAGCTCTTCGTCCGCCCCGCGATCCGCGCGCTCATGGGCTTCGCACCGGACGGGCGCGAGACCGTCCGCGCGATCTGCCCCGAGGGCATCGCCTCCTCGCCCGAGGGCAAGCGGCAGTTCCTCCGCGGCCGCTACGCGGACGGCGTGGTCACCCCGGTCGGCGGCCCCGGCTCCCATCTGGTCAAGGCGCTCGCCGACGCCGACGCCCTGATCGTCGTCCCGGAGGACACCACCTCGGTCCCGCCCGGCAGTGAGGTGGAGGCCATCCTGCTGCGCTGAACCGGGAAAGCCCCGGTACGGTTGCTGCCCTGGAAGCACCGGACCGGGAGAACGATGAGCAGCGCCCAGCAGCACCTCACCCACCTCGACGCCCGGGGCGCCGCCCGCATGGTCGACGTCTCCGCGAAGGACGTCACCGCGCGCGCCGCCCGAGCGAGCGGCCGTGTGCTCGTCTCCCCGCGCGTCGTCGAACTGCTGCGCGGTGAGGGTGTCCCCAAGGGCGACGCCCTCGCCACCGCGCGCATCGCGGGCATCATGGGGGCCAAGCGCACCCCCGACCTGGTCCCGCTCTGCCACCCGCTGGCCGTCTCCGGGGTGAAGGTCGAACTCTCCGTCGCCGACGACGCCGTGGAGATCCTGGCCACCGTGAAGACCACGGACCGCACCGGTGTCGAGATGGAGGCGCTGACCGCCGTCACCGTCGCCGCTCTGACGGTGGTGGACATGGTGAAGGCCGTCGACAAGGCGGCGGTCATCACGGACGTACGAGTCGAGGAGAAGACCGGCGGCAAGTCCGGCGACTGGTCGCGCCCCTCCGGCGGCGCCCCGTCCACCGGCCCCGCGGCCGATGCCCCCGGCGGCGCCCGTCCGTCCGGGGAGGGCACCGCATGAGCGGCTACCGGGCCCTGGCCGTCACCGTGTCGAACCGCGCCTCCGCGGGTGTGTACGCCGACAAGGGCGGCCCGCTGCTGGCCGAGGGGCTGACCGCGATGGGCTTCGCCACCGACGGTCCCCGGGTCGTCCCCGACGGCGAGCCGGTCGAAACGGTCCTGCGGGAGGCCGTCGCCGCCGGATACGACGTGGTGCTCACCACCGGCGGAACCGGTATCTCGCCGACCGACCGCACGCCGGAGATGACCCGCCGGGTGCTCGACCGCGAGATCCCCGGCATCCCCGAGGCCCTCCGTGCCGAGGGCCTGGCCAAGGTGCCGACCGCCGTGCTCTCCCGCGGACTGGCCGGAACCGCCGGCGGCACGCTGATCGTCAACCTCCCCGGCTCCACCGGCGGGGTCCGGGACGGCCTCGCCGTTCTCGGCAGGCTGCTCGTGCACGCCGTCGACCAGCTCCGCGGCGGCGACCACCCCCGGCCCGCGGCGGACGACGGCGGCCCCCGCGGCCCCGGACGGCGGCAAGACCCCCCGGGCACACCGATGACTCCCCTCTGGCCGGCGGTCCTGACCGACGGCGACGTCACCCTGCGCCCGATCCGCATGCGTGACCAGCGGGACTGGCGCGAGGTCAACCGCCGCAACCGCGACTGGCTGCGGCCCTGGGAGGCGACCATCCCCCCGCCGGTGGCGGGCGGCCCGTCGGCGCAGCGACCGACCTACCGTCAGATGGTGCGGCATCTGCGCTCCGAGGCGAACGCGGGCCGGATGCTGCCCTTCGTCATCGAGTACCGGGGCCGGCTGGCCGGGCAGTTGACGGTCGCGGGAATGGCCTGGGGCTCCATGTGCTCCGGCCATATCGGCTACTGGGTGGATCGGGAGGTCGCCGGGCGCGGGGTCACACCGACGGCTGTCGCGCTCGCCGTGGACCATTGCTTCCGTACGGTGGGTCTGCACCGCGTCGAGGTGTGCATCCGGCCCGAGAACGGGCCGAGCCGCCGTGTCGTCGAAAAGCTCGGATTCCGCGAGGAAGGGCTGCGCCCGCGCTATCTCCACATCGACGGCGACTGGCGCGACCACCTGGTCTTCGCCCTCACCACGGAGGACGTCCCCGGAGGACTGCTGGCCCGCTGGCACCGGGTCAGGCCCGGGACAGCCCACAAATAAAAAATATGTTCGATATTAAGCGGCAATAAAGCACATTCCCCGTCAGCCCGTCCTGGCAATCGGAAAAAAAGTTCGGGTTATCAGCCAGATCGTGCGACACACCGTGGCAATTGGCGGATGGCCTTGTGAAAACCCCTCTACCGTGTGAGGCGTGAGCAGCAGCGGCCTCATCTACGCAGTCATTGTCGGGGCCTGGGCCGCCTACCTGGTGCCGATGTGGCTCCGTAGGCAGGACGAACTCAACGAGGCTCGTCCCACGGAACGCTTCTCCACCGCCATCCGGCTGCTGTCCGGACGGGCCGGTATGGAGCGCCGTTACGCCAAGGACCTGGAGGAGCGCCACTCCGGCGAAGCGGACGACCACGTCGTTCCCGCCGAACCGGAACCGCGCACCGCCGACCCGGAAGCGCCGACCGACACGGTCGACGTCCGGGCCTTCGCCCTGTCCGCGGCCATGCCCGTCCCCGAGCCGCTGCGCGTCGGCGACGAGCCCGCGCCGCCCGCGGCGGACGAGGCGTCCGCCGGGCAGGACAGCCGCCGCGCCGTCTCCGTCGCCGAACGGGCCCGCCGCTCCAAGGTCCTCGCCCGCCGCCGCCGGACCACCATGGTGCTGTTCCTGGCCTTCGCGCTGGGCGCGGTCGTCGCCGCGGTCGGCGGGCTCGCCTTCCTGTGGGCCCCCGCCGTCCCGGCCGTGCTGCTCAGCTCGTACATCGTCCACCTGCGGGCGCAGGAGCGCCGCCGCTTCGCCTTCACCATGGACCGGCGGCGCGCCGAGGCCGCCGCCCAGCGGCTGCGCGAGCGCGGCCCGCGCGGTGCCCGGCAGCCGGCACGGCCCGCGGCGGCCGACGACGCGGCGGCCGGCGAGGAGCCCGGTCCGGCGGCGGACCCCGAGCCCGCTCCCGCGTCCCCGCACACGGCGGGCCGCCGCGCCCTCGTCGAGCAGACCGATCACGCCGAGTGGGTCGACCAGCAGCGCGAACGCGTCCGGTCGGAGGGCGAGAGCTGGGAGCCGGTCCCGGTACCGCTGCCCACCTACGTGACGGCCCCGGTCGCCCCCCGCGCCACCGGCGGCGTGGACCTCGACGCCCCGGACGCCTGGAGCTCGGCCCGCTCCAGCGCGGCCGGACAGCCGGCCGACGAGCCGTCCGCCGATCCCCGGCCCCAGCCGGAGCCGGGGTCCGGTCCCGCCGCGCGCGAGAGCCGCCGCGAGCGCGGGCGCCGCTCCCGTGACCGGGGCCGCACCCCGCTCTTCGACCAGTACGCGGACGAGGACCGGCCGCGCGCCGCGAACGAATGATCCCCGGCCGGCTTCCGGCCGTTGGCCCGCCCGGGCCCGCCGGCGGACGCGGTGACCAGCGCGGGAACGGATTTCCAAGCGGCCCGGCCGGGATGCTAGAGTTCCTCACGTCGCAAGGGCCTGTGGCGCAGTCTGGTAGCGCACCTCGTTCGCATCGAGGGGGTCTGG
Organism: Streptomyces sp. MNU89; assembly: GCF_020982505.1. Lineage (NCBI taxonomy): Bacteria > Bacillati > Actinomycetota > Actinomycetes > Kitasatosporales > Streptomycetaceae > Streptomyces > Streptomyces sp. MNU89. The sequence goes on from NZ_JAJKLL010000001.1 coordinate 4,403,815, forward strand.
GGTTCAAATCCCCACAGGTCCACAGCGGTCAGAGCCCCTGCCGGAGAGATCCGGCAGGGGCTTCTTCGTGCGCTACGGCAGTAAGGGACAGCGGATGAGCGCAGCCGCGGCGGCTACTCGTGATCTTGCTTGCCCCGGTGTCCGCCCGGCTCGTGTGGTGCCTGACGCGTCGCCTCGGACAGCGCTCGCGTAGGGCTTCCCCGCGCCGCCGGGCGCCGCTCCGGGGCCTCCCGGTCCTGGCAGACGGGCGGCGGCGTGTTTTGTCAGGAGCATTGACATACCCCTGGCCCGGACTTACGTTCCCTGCGTCGAAGCGCTTCGATGAATTCTTCGAATCGCTTCGACGGGGGTGGCCTCCCCACACCACCCATTCCTGCTCTGATCCACTCTCCCGGAGGAAGCGGATGTTGAAGGCACGGAAGCGCGGGGCGGGCCTGCTGGCAGCCGCCCTCGCGGGAGCCCTGACCCTGGCGCTGAGCGGCTGCGGCGGCTCGGACGGCACGACCGCGGGCGACGGAAAGACGCTGAGGCTCTGGCACTACGAGGGCCCGGACAGCGCCATGGGCCAGGCCTGGGCCGAGGCCGTCGAGGAGTTCGAGAAGACCCATCCCGGGGTGAAGGTCGAGTTCGAGGAGAAGGGCTTCGAACAGATTCAGAAGACCGCCCCGATGATCCTCAACTCCGACGACGCCCCGGACCTCATGGAGTACAACAAGGGCAACGCCACGGCCGGCCTGCTCTCGCGGCAGGGGCTGCTGACCGACCTGAGCTCCGAGGCGTCCGCGCGCGGCTGGGACAAGAAGCTCAGCGACAGCGTCGAAACCACCAGCCGGTACAACGCGGACGGCGTGATGGGCTCCGGCAAGTGGTACGGGGTCCCCAACTACGCCGAGTACACGATGGCGTACTACAACAAGGACCTCTTCGAGAAGCACGACGTCGACGTCCCCACCACCTTCGGTGAACTCACCGACGCGCTCGCCGCGTTCAAGGCCAAGGGCATCACCCCGCTCGACAACGCCGGCGCCGAGTACATAGCCCACCAGTACGTCTACCAGCTGGCCCTCTCCGAGGCCGACCGCTCCTGGGTGGACGCCTACGAGCTCTACCAGGGCAGGACCGACTTCCACGACGAGGCCTGGACCCACGCCGCCGAGACCTTCGCCGACTGGGTGAAGAAGGGCTACATAGCCAAGAACTCCAGCGGGACCAAGGCCGAGGACGCGGGTGTCGCCTTCATCTCCGGCAAGTACCCCATCCTCTTCTCCGGCAGCTGGTGGTTCGGCCGCTTCCAGAGCGAGATCGACTCCTTCGACTGGGGCACCTTCCTGTGGCCCGGCTCGGACCTCACCCTGGGCTCCGGCGGCAACCTCTGGGTGGTCCCCAAGGGCGCGAAGAACAAGGAACTCGCGTACGACTTCATCGACATCACGATGACGAAGAAGATCCAGAACCTGCTCGGCAACAAGGGCGGCGTCCCCGTCGCCGCCGACCCCTCCGCCATCACCGACCAGCAGTCGAAGACCCTCATCGAGAACTTCAACACGCTGTCCGAGAACGACGGCCTGGCCTTCTACCCGGACTGGCCCGTCCCCGGCTTCTACGACGTCCTCGTCTCCGAGACCCAGAAGCTGATCACCGGCAGCGCCACCACCGACCAGTACCTGGACGCCCTGCAGAAGGCGTACGACGCGGGCGCTCCGAAGCAGTGAGCACCGTCGCCAAGCGTCCCGCGGCCCGCCGGAGCGGAGTGCTCCGGCGGGTCCGCGGCGGCCACCACCCCGCCCGCCGTGACTCCTACGCCGCCTTCCTGCTCCCCGGCACGCTCGCCTTCCTCGCCGTCGTCATCCTCCCGTTCGCCATGAACACCGGCATCAGCTTCACCGACTGGCGGGGCGTGGGCACGCCCGACTGGATCGGCCTGGACAACTACCGCCGGCTCGCCGGTGACGCCGCCTTCTGGGAGTCCTTCCGGCACAGCGTCGCCATGGTCGTCGCGATGGCCGTGCTCCCCACCGCCCTCGGCCTGGTGCTGGCGGCCGCGCTCTTCGACTTCATCGGCAAACACTTCGGCTCCCGCTGGGCGGCCGTCCTGCGGGCCTGCTTCTACCTTCCGCAGGTGCTGCCGATCGCCGTCGCCGGCATCGTCTGGTCCTGGATCCTCGCCCCCGAGAACGGTTCCCTCAACGAGCTGCTGAAGGCGGTGGGCCTCGGCTCCCTCCAGCAGGACTGGCTGGGCGACCCCGATCTCGCGCTCTACGGTGTGATGGCGGTGATGGTCTGGGTGCAGATCGGCTTCCCGCTGGTCGTCTTCATGGCGGGGCTGCAACGCGTCGACCCCGGGCTGTACGAGGCGGCCGAACTGGACGGCGCGGGCTGGTGGCGCCGGTTCTGGCACATCACCCTGCCGCAGATCCGGCCGGAGATCTACGTCGTCCTGGTGTGGTGCACCATCGCCGCGCTGAAGGTCTTCGGCGCCGTCTACGTCCTGACCAAGGGCGGCCCGGGCGGTGCCACCAACGTCCCCTCCTACTTCTCCTTCCAGAACTTCTTCGAGAAGACGCAGGTGGGTTACGGCTCGGCGGTGTCCACCGTGCTCACCGCTCTCATCCTGGCGCTGGCCCTGGCCGGGCTGCGCCTCCAGACCAGGGCGGAGGACGAAGACCGGTGACCACCACAGCCATCCGCCGTTACCCGGTGCTCGTCGCGATGTGCGTGGGTGCCGCGTTCATGGTGCTGCCGTTCGTCATCGTGACACTCAACGCCGTCAAGTCCCCGGCCGAGTACAGTGCCGGCGGCCCGCTCAGCCTTCCGGAGGGGCTTTACCTCGACGGGCTGAAGGACTTCTGGCAGCGCGTCGACTTCGGCCAGAAGCTCGTCAACTCCGTACTGATCAGCGGGTCGGTGGCGGCCGGCGCCGTGGTGCTGTCGGTGCTGAACGCGTACGCGATCGGCATCGGGCGGATCAAGGGCCGTCCGTATGTGCTGGCCTTCTTCGTGCTGGCCAACATGCTGCCGCAGGAAGCACTGGTCTACCCGGTCTACTACCTGTCGAAGCAGGTGGGGCTCTACGACACCAGACTCAGTGTGATCATCGTCTTCACGGTGGTCCAGGCCGCCTTCGGAACGTATCTGCTCGCCTCCGTCCTGGGCTCCTTCCCCCGGGAGGTCATCGAGGCGGCGAGGATCGACGGGGCGAACAAGTGGCAGGTGCTGTGGCGGGTCGTCGTCCCCGTCAGCCGGCCCACCATCGGCGTGCTGCTGGTCTTCTTCTTCATCTGGACGTGGAACGAGTTCCTGCTGCCGCTGGTCATGCTGATCTCCAACGACAACCAGACGGTCTCCGTCGCGCTCGGCGTACTCCAGGGACAGCGGCTCATGGACGCCACGATGACCAACGCCGCCGCGCTGCTCGGCGTCCTCCCGGCGATCGTCTTCTTCCTCCTCTTCCAGCGGACCCTGACCCGCGGCATCGCCGTGGGAGCGGTCAAGTGACCCGGGTTTCCGCTGCGACCCCCCACCATGTGAGCCGAAAGGGCTGACGCATGAAGTTCACCGACGGCTACTGGCTGATGCGCGAGGGCGTGACCGGCTCCTACCCGGTCGAAGTCCTCGACGTCACCACGGGCCCGGGCACGCTGGAGATCCACGCGCCCACCCGTCCGATCCGCCACCGGGGCGACCTCCTCAAAGGCCCCGTCGTCACGATCTCCTGCACCTCACCCATGCCGGACGTGATCGGCGTCCGCCTCACCCACTTCGCGGGCGGCACCGACACCGCACCGCACTTCCCGCTCTCCGCACAGGAGGGCTTTCTCCCCGAGGTCTCGTACGACGGGGAGGAGGCGGTCCTCACCTCCGGCAGCCTGTCGCTGACCGCCGGCCGCAAGGGCCCGTGGGCCCTGGACTTCCGGGCCGGCGGGCGGACGCTCACCACCAGCGGTGTCAAGGGCATGGGCATCATGGAGACCGGCGACGGCGGCCACTATCTGCGCGAGCAGCTCGACCTGCGGGTCGGGACCAGCGTCTACGGGCTCGGGGAGCGCTTCGGCCCGCTGGTGAAGAACGGCCAGGCCGTCGACGTCTGGAACGCCGACGGCGGCACCTCCAGCGAACAGTCCTACAAGAACGTGCCGTTCTACCTCACCGACGCCGGCTACGGGGTCTTCGTCGACCACCCGGGCCGGGTCTCGTTCGAGGTGGGCTCCGAGGCCGTCTCCCGGGTCCAGTTCAGCGTCGAGGGCCAGGAACTGCAGTACTACGTCATCCACGGGCCCACACCGAAGGAGATCCTCCGCAAGTACACCGCCCTCACCGGGCGCCCGGCCCTGCCACCCGCCTGGTCCTTCGGGCTCTGGCTGTCCACGTCCTTCACCACCGACTACGACGAGGAGACCGTCACCTCCTTCGTGGCGGGCATGGCCGAGCGCGGACTCCCGCTCTCCGTCTTCCACTTCGACTGCTTCTGGATGCGCGAGTTCCACTGGTGCGACTTCGAGTGGGACAGCCGCGTCTTCCAGGACCCCGAAGGGATGCTGCGCCGGCTGAAGGAACGCGGCCTGCGGATCTCCGTCTGGATCAACCCGTACATCGCCCAGCGCTCGCCGCTCTTCGCCGAGGGCCGCGACCACGGCTATCTGCTGCGCAGGCCGGACGGCAGCGTCTGGCAGTGGGACCTGTGGCAACCCGGCATGGCGCTGGTGGACTTCACCGATCCGGAGGCCCGCGCCTGGTACGCGGGCAAGCTGAAGCGGCTGCTCGACATGGGCGTGGACTGCTTCAAGACCGACTTCGGGGAGCGGATACCCACCGGTGTCGTGTACGCGGACGGCTCCGACCCGGAGCGGATGCACAACTACTACACCCAGCTCTACAACGAGACCGTCTTCGAACTGCTGCGCCGCGAGCGCGGTGAGGGCGACGCCGTCGTCTTCGCCCGCTCGGCGACCGTGGGCGGCCAGCGCTTCCCCGTGCACTGGGGTGGCGACTGCGAATCCACCTACGAGTCGATGGCCGAGTCACTGCGCGGCGGACTGTCGCTGGGACTCTCCGGCTTCGGCTACTGGTCGCACGACATCGGCGGATTCGAAGGCACCCCGGATCCGGCTCTGTTCAAGCGGTGGATCGCCTTCGGGATGCTCTCCTCGCACAGCCGGCTGCACGGCTCGTCCTCCTACCGCGTGCCGTGGCTGTTCGACGAGGAGGCGGTGGACGTCCTGCGGGTCTTCACCCGGCTCAAGCTGCGGCTGATGCCCTACCTGGCCGAAGTGGCCCGGCAGGCCCACACCGGGGGCATCCCGATGATGCGGGCCATGGCGCTGGAGTTCCCGGACGACCCGGCCTGCGCACACCTGGAACGGCAGTACATGCTCGGTCCCGACCTGCTGGTCGCACCGGTCTTCTCGGACGGCGGCGAGGTCGCGTACTACGTGCCCGAGGGGACCTGGACCCATCTCCTGTCCGGGGACCGGGTCACCGGGCCGCGGTGGGTGCGCGAGACCCACGGCTTCCTCAGCGCGCCGGTGCTGGTCCGGCCCGGCGCCGTGCTCCCGCTCGGCGCGGTGGACGACCGGCCCGACTACGACTGGGCGGACGGGGTCACGCTCCGGGCGTACGGTCTCGCGGACGGCGCCGAGGTGACGGTGCGGGTGCCGCCGGAGGCCGAGTACACCGTGCGGCGGGAGGGGGAGGAAGTGCGGGTCACCGCGCGCGGCACGGAGGGGAGACCCTGGCACCTGGTCACCGACGGCTCCGGGGAGGATGTCCGGCATGGTCAAGATCACTGACGTGGCCCGGCATGCCGGGGTCTCGCCCAGCACCGTCAGCTACGCGCTGAACGGCAAACGGCCCATATCGGAGGAGACCCGCCGCCGGATCGAGGCCAGTATCCGGGAACTGGGCTACCACCCGCACGCGGGGGCGCGTGCCCTGGCCGGTGCCCGCTCCCACACGCTCGCCCTCGTCATGCCGCTGCGGAGCGGTGTCCATCTGCCGGTCGTTACGCAGTTCGCGATGTCGGTCGTCACCGCGGCGCGCCGTCACGACCACGATGTGCTGCTGCTCACCGGGGAGGAGGGCGAGGACGGGCTGCGGCGCGTCGCGGACAGCGCGCGCGCCGACGGTTTCGTCGTCATGGACGTACAGATGAACGACCGCAGACTGCCGTTACTGCGCACCCTGCGGCGGCCGTCGGTGCTCATCGGCTTTCCCGCCGAACCGGCCGGCCTGACCTGCGTCGACCTCGACTTCCGGGCGGTCGGCGAGGCATGTGTCGAGCACCTGGCCCTGCTCGGCCACCGCCGCGTGGCGCTGCTCGGCTCACCGCCGGAGGTCTACGAACGGGGGACCGGCTTCGCGCGGCGCGTCGAGGACGGCTTCACGGCCGCCGCGGACCGGAACGGCCTCGCCGCCGCGGTCCATCCCTGTGAGGCCGATCCGGCGGCCGCGCCGGCCCTGGTGCGGCGGCTGCTCGGGGAGGACCCCCCACCCACCGGTGTGGTGATCCACAACGAGGCGATGCTGGGCCCGCTGACGGACGCGCTCCGCGCGGAGGGCCTCCGGGTGCCGGGGGACCTGTCGATGGTGGCCGTCTGCCCCGACGAACTGGCGGAGCGCTCCTCCGTCCCGCTGACCTCGGTGGCCATCCCGGCGGCCGAACTCGGCGCGCGGGCCGTGGACCTGCTGATACGGCAGCTCGCCGGCGATCCCGTGCCGGAGTCCACGCTCCTGCCGCCGCGGCTGACGGTCCGGTCGAGCACGGGATCCCGGGGATAGCGGCACCCGGGGGACAGCGGCGGCCCGGGGCGCCCGGCCCCGGGCCGTGCGCCCGGTGCGGCGGCCGCTCGGCGGACGGGCCGTTCAGACAGCCGGGTCGGACGGGCCGGGAGGCTGGTTGCCGCCGGGTGCGCCGCCCTGCTGCTGCGCGGCCTGCTGCTCCTCCACGGACTGGTGGACCTTCTCCATGTCCAGGTCGCGGGCCTGGCCGATGATGTCCTCCAGGGCCGGCTCGGGCAGGGCCCCCGGCTGGGCGTACACCGCGACGTTCTCCCGGACGACCATCAGCGTCGGGATGGACTGGATGTTGAAGGCCGCCGCGAGCTCGGGCTGGGCCTCCGTGTCGACCTTGGCGAAGACCAGGTCGGAGTGGCGGTCGGCGGCCTTCTCGTACACGGGTGCGAACGTGCGGCAGGGGCCGCACCAGGAGGCCCAGAAGTCGATCAGGACGAAGTCGTTGGCGGAGACGACCTCGTCGAAGTTCTCCTTGGTCAGCTCGACCGTGCTCATATGTCCTACCTGCTTCCAGAGACGTCTTTGTTCGATGTGTTCGTTCTGTTCGGTCCTGCCGGAACCCCGCCGGCTGCCGTTTCCGGGGACCGGGCTTCCGGAGATCAGGGGGAGCCTGTCCGGATCCCGCCGGTTCATGTGACCGACTTCCCGGAGCGTTGTGAGGATGGCCGGAAAGGGCACTCGGAAGACCCACGAGTACCCGGATACGGAGAGGCGGAACAGGGATGAGCCGGACGCCGGACGCGAGCGCGGCTGGAGCGGTGGAACCGCCCGAGCCAGGAGGAAACGGAGGGGCAGCAGGGCCGGAGGGGACGGGGGAGCGGCACGGGGCACCCGGTACGGCGCCCGGTCCCGGCCGGACCCCTTCCGGGACCGGTGCGCACAGTCCCCGGGCGCCCCGCGAGCAGGTGTACGACGTGATCGTGCTCGGCGGAGGCGCCGTCGGTGAGCACGCCGCCGGGAGCGCCCGTGCCGCCGGACTGTCCGTCGCCGTGGTGGAGAGCGAACTGCTCGGCGGCGACTGCTCGTACTGGGCGTGCATGCCCAGTAAGGCCCTGCTGCGGCCGGTCTCCGCGCTCGCCGCGGCGCGGGGCGTCGCGGGCTCGCGGGAGGCGGTCACCGGGCCCCTCGCCCCGGGGCCCGTACTCGACCGGCGGGACGCCTTCGTGTCGCACTGGGAGGACGGCGGGCAGGTGGACTGGCTGCTGTCCGAGGGCGCCGAGCTGGTCCGGGGGCACGGGCGGCTCGACGGGCCGCGGCGGGTGGTCGTCCGTCCGGCCGAGGGGCCCGAGCACATCCTGACCGCGCGGCACGCCGTGGTGGTGGCCACGGGCAGCCGGCCCCGGCTGCCGGAACTGCCGGGGCTGCCCGGCGCGCGGCCGTGGACCAGCCGGGAGGCCACCAGCTCGCGGGAGATCCCGGAACGGCTGGCCGTGGTGGGCGGTGGCGTGGTCGCCGTGGAGATGGCCTGTGCCTGGCAGGCCCTCGGCTCCTCCGTCACGATGTTCGTCCGCGGTGAGGAACTGCTGCAGCGGATGGAGCCCTTCGTGGGCGAACTGGTGGCCGAAGGGCTGGCGGCGGCCGGGGTGGAGATCCGCACCGGGGTGAGCGTGGCCGAGGTGCGGCGGGCGTCGGCCGGCAGCACGGTGACGCTGGTGCTGGACGGCGTCGGGGAGAGCGAGGCCGACGAGGTGCTGTTCGCCACCGGGCGGGAACCGCGCACCGAGGACATCGGGCTGGAGACGGTCGGTCTGCGCCCCGGGTCGTGGCTGGAGGCCGACGACTCCTGCCGGGTCGGGGGCGTGGACGGCGACTGGCTGTACGCGATCGGTGACGTCAACCGGCGGGCGCTCCTCACCCACCAGGGCAAGTACCAGGCCCGGATCGCCTCGGCGGCCATCGCCGCCCGCGCGCTGGGCGGCGGGGCCCTGGAGACCCGGGCGGCCGAGGACACCGGGCGCTGGGGCGCGCACGCGGCGACGGCGGACTCGGCGGCGGTGCCGCAGGTGGTGTTCGGGGAGCCGGAGGCGGCGTCCGTCGGGCTGACCACCGCGGAGGCCGAGCGCCGGGGGTACCGGGTGCGGGCCGTGGACCAGGACCTGGGCGCCGTCGCCGGCGCCGGTCTGTACGCGGACCACTACCGCGGGCGGGCCCGGATGGTCGTCGACCTGGACCGGGAGGTGCTCCTCGGGGCGACCTTCGTGGGGCCCGGCGTGGCGGAGCTGCTGCACTCGGCGACGGTCGCGGTGGCGGGCGAGGTGCCGATCGACCGGCTGTGGCACGCGGTCCCGGCCTTCCCGACGATGAGCGAGGTCTGGCTGCGGCTGCTCCAGCGGTACCGGCAGAGCACGACGGCACGGGGCTGACGCGGGCCGGGGCGCCCCGGCCCGCCTCCGGCCCGGTCCGAGGGCCAACCCTCAGCGGCCCTCGGCCGCCGCGGGCCCCGCTCCCGCCGTGTGGCGGAGCCCGGCGGCCGGGCCGTCGTCGTCCGGGGCGCCGGCGGGGACGGTGAGCGGTTTGGCGAAGCAGCGGCTGTTCGGCTCGCAGCGGTAGTAGCCGAACTTCGCGGTCGGCAGGTAGCCGCAGGAGGTGTAGAGGGCGATCGCCTCCGGCTGCTTGGTGCCGGTCTCCAGAACCATGCGGGCCCGGCCCGCCTCCCGGGCAATCTCCTCCAGCACGGTCAGCAGCCGCCGGGCGAGGCCCCGGCCGCGTGCCTCGGGGACCACGTACATCCGCTTCAGCTCGGCGTCGCCGTCCCGGTACCCCTCGGGGCTGTGGTCCTGCGCGCGCCAGCCGCCGGTGGCCAGCGGGGTGCCGTCCGGGTCGTAGGCGATGAGGTACAGGCCGGCCGGCGGGTCGAACTGGGCGGGGTCCATCTCCGTGAGGTCCGGGTCGCCGTAGCGCTCGGTGTACTCGAGCTGGACGCGGTCGTTCAGCTTTCGGGCATCGGGATGGTCGAGGCGCACGGTACGGAGCTGCATGGGCGCAATCGTACGGATGTCCCGGGCGGTCGGGGAGCGCAGCCCGCATCCCGGTATCGTGCGCTGGTGCTCACTGTGACCAGCGTGAATGTGAACGGACTCCGCGCCGCGGCCAAGAAGGGCTGGGTGGAGTGGCTGGCGGAGACCGCCGCCGATGTGATCTGCCTCCAGGAGGTGCGCGCCGAGCCGGCGCAGCTGCCGGACGGCGTCCGGGAACCGGAGGGCTGGCACACCGTCCACGCGCCCGCCGCCGCCAAGGGCCGCGCCGGGGTCTCCGTCTACTCGCGCCGGGCCCCCGAGGCGGTGCGGATCGGCTTCGGCTCGGAGGAGTTCGACGCCGCCGGCCGGTACGCGGAGATCGACCTGCCCGGCATCACGGTCGGCAGCCTGTACCTGCCCTCCGGCGAGGTCGGCACCGAGCGGCAGGCGGAGAAGGAACGCTTCATGGCCGAGTTCCTGCCGTATCTGGCCGGGCTGCGGGAGCGGGCGGCGGCCGGCGGGCGCGAGGTGCTCGTCTGCGGCGACTGGAACATCGCCCACCGGGAGGCCGACCTCAAGAACTGGCGGGCCAACCGCAACAAGGCCGGATTCCTCCCCGAGGAGCGCGCCTGGCTCACCCGGGTCTACGAGGAGGCCGGCTACGCGGACGTGGTGCGGGAGCTGCACCCGGGCGTGGACGGGCCGTACTCGTGGTGGTCTTACCGGGGCCGGGCCTTCGACAACGACAGCGGCTGGCGCATCGATCTCCACGCCGCGACGCGGCGGCTGGCCGAGCGCGCCCTCAAGGCGGAGGTCGAACGGGCGGCGAGCCACGATCTGCGCTGGTCGGACCACGCACCGGTGACGGTCACCTACGACGTCCGGGGGCCCGGGGAAGGCTGACCGGGAGGCCGAGCGCGGTCTCGCCGTCAACCTCCGCTGCCCATTTGTCCCCGGAAGAGGCCCGTGGGGATGGGCGGTTCCGGCTCTTCTTACCTACTCTGGGCGGATCGCTACGGCCGCGCGAGGCCTTCCCGGTCCCGCGAGAAGGAAGGAGCGCCATGCCCCGGAAGAAGCTCACCGCGAGGCGGCACACGCTCAGCCACCGAGTCCGTTATGCGTTGCGCCATCCCGCCCGGGTGCCCCGGTACGCGGCCCGGGCCGGCCGGGACGCCTGGCTGCGGTTCCGCTCGCCCGACCACATCGCGTACTACCGCGCGGTGATGCGCTCGGACACGGCCGCCAGTCCGGACGCGGCGGTCGGCAGCCAAAGCCATGAGCGCTGGCTGGCGCTGGGGGCGATGCAGTTCGACTACCTCGCCGGGCACGGGCTGCGGCCGGAGCACCGGATGCTGGAGATCGGCTGCGGCAATCTGCGGGCCGGCTGGCGCTTCATCGACCACCTGGACACCGGCCACTACTACGGCATCGACATCTCCCCGGACATCCTGTTCGCCGCCCAGGACACCCTCGTCCGCTGCGGGCTGCGGGAGAAGCTGCCGACGCTGACGCCGGTACGCGATCTGACGTTCGCCTTCCTCCCGGACGCGTACTTCGACGTGGTGCACGCCCACAGCGTCTTCTCGCACTCCCCGCTGCCGGTGATCGAGGAGTGCTTCGCGCACGTCGGGCGGATCCTGGCACCCGGCGGCTGGTTCGACTTCACGTTCGACCGCACGGAGGCGGAGGAGCACCACGTCCTGCGCGAGGATTTCTACTACCGGACGGAGACGCTGACCGCCCTCGCGGAGAAGCACGGCCTGTCGGCACGGTTCATGGAGGACTGGGAGAAGCTCCCGCACGGGCAGTCGAAGATCCGTGTGACGCACGGGCCGGAGGCGGCGCGGCGCTCCGGCGAGCGGCTCGACGGCGGGGAGACGGTGAGCGGGGCGGCTCCGGCCTGACCCGGGCCGCCCCGGCCCGGCCCGCCGCGGCGGTCACGGCGCGGCCGGATCCGGGCCCCCCGGTCCGCCGGGGCCGCCCGGGGCCCGCGGCCCGGGGGTGCGGGCCGTGCGCCAGTCGTCCACCTCGGCCTGGATGCGGCGCTCCATCGCCATCGCGAGCTCGGCGTCCACGACGACCTTCGCGATCGGGCGCAGCCGCTCCACGGTCTCGGTGATCCGCTCGACCTCCGCCGCGCTCAGCGGCCGCGAGGTGTCGGTGTGGTCCAGAAGGCCGGAGAGGACGTGGGTGCGGAAGAGGCCGGTGAACACCCCGGCGAGCGCTTCGGCGTGCACGCGGACCTCTCGGGCGGCGGCGAGGACGGAGGCGAGCGGCACCCCCTCGTCGACCAGCGCGCTGGAGGCCTCCAGCAGCCGGCGGCTGACGTGCACCACCTCGTCGCCGTCCAGGGCGACGTAGCCGAGGTCCAGGGTGGCCTGGAGGTTCTCGGTGGTGACATCGCCCTCGAAGTGGTCGGCCAGTTCCTCCGGGGAGAGCCGGACCGGGGTCTCCTCGGACCAGGGGACGCTCAACGCGCCTTCCAGGCCGAGGAGTTCGCGCACGTCCCGGCCGCTCTCGAAGGCGGCGAGCAGATCGGCGATACCGCCGAGGGTGTGACCGCGGTCGAGCAGGGCGGCGATGGTCCGTAGCCGCGCCAGATGGTGCTCGTTGTACCAGGCGATACGGCCCTCGCGGCGCGGCGGCGGCAGCAGCTTGCGCTCGCGGTAGAAGCGCAGGGTGCGGACGGGCACACCGGCTGCGGTGGCCAGCTCCTCCATGCGGTACTCGCGCGGGGCGCCGTCCCCGCCGGTCCTGCCGTCCCCGCCGGTCCCGTCCGGCTGCCCGGTCGCGTCCACCCGCTCCGTCCCGCCTGTCCGCCCGGTCCCGTTCACCCGCAGCGTTCCGCCCGCCCCTCCGGCCCCGTGCTCGCCTCCGCCGCCCGGCCGGGTCCGCTCCTCCGGGCCCGCTCGGCGGCGCTCTGCGCATCCTCGTTCGCCACACCGGAAGCCTAGGCCCTGTCCGGTGGTTCCCCTCGGGTCCGCGGTGCCCGGCACCGCGCCTCGCCGCGTTGCCGGGTGCGCCCACGTGCGCCCGGGACGCGGGCGGCCCTCCGCCGTGCGGCGCACGGCACCGGACCCCGCTCCCCGGTCCGGCCTGATCCAGACGGAAGCGCCTGCGTCCCCGCGGGCCGCCGACGGGCGGTGCAACCGCCGGTAACTTCTTTTCGCCCAACCCCTACCCACCGGTACGTTCCTGCTCTACTCTCCAAACCGTGCCAGTGATTGCTGGCGCAATTGCCCGGTGGTGCACAGCGGTTCTGGAGGCTGGATATGGCGGAGCGGATACGGGAGCACCGGCATCAGCACGTACGCGTGGCCGTGATCGGTTCCGGGTTCGGCGGGCTCGGCGCCGCCGTCCGGCTCCGGCGCGCGGGAGTCACGGACTTCACCGTGCTGGAGCGCTCGGACTCGGTCGGCGGGACCTGGCGGGACAACAGCTACCCCGGCTGTGCCTGCGACGTCCCTTCCCACCTCTACTCCTTCTCCTTCGCCCCCAACCCCGACTGGCCCCGCAACTTCTCCGGCCAGCCGCACATCCGCGCGTATCTGGAGCGGGTCACCGACACCTTCGGCCTGCGCCCCCACATCCGCTTCAACAGCGAGGTGCTGAGCGCCCGCTGGAACACCGAGCGGCTGCACTGGGAGATCGACACGGCGAGCGGCCCGCTCACCGCCGACGTCGTGATCTCGGCGACCGGACCCCTCTCCGACCCCCGCATCCCGGACGTCCCCGGCCTGGACACCTTCCCGGGCAAGGTCTTCCACTCCGCGCAGTGGGACCACGACTACGACATCCGCGGCAAGCGCGTCGCCATGATCGGCACCGGCGCCTCCGCCATCCAGATCGTGCCCGCCATCCAGCCGGACGTGGAGCGGCTCACCCTCTTCCAGCGGACGCCGCCGTGGGTCATGCAGCGCATGGACCGCAGGATCAGCGGCCTCGAACGCCGGCTGCACAGCATGCTGCCGGTCACCGCCACCCTCCGCCGCGGACTGCTCTGGGGCGTGCGCGAGCTCCAGGTCCAGGCGTTCACCAAGCGGCCCCAGCAGCTCGGCCTGGTCGAGAAGCTCGCCAAGGCGCACATGCACAAGGCGATCAAGGACAAGGACCTGCGGGCCAAGCTCACCCCGGACTACCGCATCGGCTGCAAGCGCATCCTGCTGTCGAACACCTACTATCCGGCGCTGGCCCGGCCCAACGTCGACCTCGTCGCCTCCGGCCTCAAGGAGGTCCGCGGCTCCACCCTCGTCGCCGCCGACGGTACGGAGACCGAGGCCGACGCGATCGTCTTCGGCACCGGCTTCCACGTCACCGACATGCCGATCGCCGAACGCGTCACCGGCGCCGCCGGCCACACCCTCGCCGAGGAGTGGAAGGACGGGATGGCGGCCCTCCGGGGCAGCAGCGTGCCCGGCTTCCCCAACTTCCTGATGATCATCGGCCCCAACACCGGCCTCGGCAACAGCTCGATGATCCTCATGATCGAGTCCCAGCTGAACTACGCCATGGACCACCTCCGCCAACTGGACGTCCTCGGCGGCACCGCCGCCCTCGACGCCCGCCCGGAGGCCACCGACGCCTGGACCGAGAAGGTGCGGCAGCGGATGAAGCGCACCGTCTGGAACACCGGCGGCTGCACCAGCTGGTACCTCGACGCCAACGGCAACAACACCACCGTCTGGCCCGGCACCACCGGCGAGTTCCGCAAGGCCACCCGCCACGTCGACCTCGCCGAGTACGAGGTGCTGCGCGCCCCCGCCCGCACCGGGCCGGAGCCCCACCCGGCCGCGGCCACCGCCCCGGCCGCCACAGCCCCCGCCCCCACCGCACCCACCACCAGCCCACAGGGAGACCGCCTCATGAGCCGTGCCAACCACAGCCCCGGCGGACGGTACGTACCGCTCGCCGCAGTCCGCGAGCTGACCGTCACCTCAGCCGACGGCTCCCGCGTCCACACCGAGATCTACGGCCCCGAGAAGGCGCCCGCCGTCGTGCTCGTCCACGGCTGGACCTGCTCCACCGCCTTCTGGGCCGGGGTCGCCCGCGAACTCGCCGCGGACCACCGCGTCATCGCCTACGACCAGCGCGGCCACGGCCGCAGCCCCGTCCCCGGCCCCGGCGGCTACAGCACCACCGCCCTCGCCGACGACCTGGAGGCCGTGCTCGCCGCGACCCTCGCCCCGGGCGAACGGGCCGTCGTCGCCGGCCACTCCATGGGCGGCATGACCGTGATGGCCGCCGCGGACCGGCCGTTCCTCACCGAGCGCGCCGCCGCCGTCCTGCTGTGCAACACCGGAAGCTCCAAGCTCGTCGCCGAGTCCGTGGTGCTGCCGCTGCGCGCCGGGCGGATACGGACCGCGATCCAGCGCGCCGTGCTGGCCTCCAGCGCCCCGCTCGGCCCCGTCAACGGGATCTCCCGGAAGATCCTCCAGTACGCGACCATGGGCCCCCGCGCCACACGGGAGCAGGTGCAGGCCTGTGCCGAGATCGTGCACGCCTGCCCGCGCAAGGTCCGGGCCGGCTGGGCCACCAAGGTCCTCGCCCTCCTGGACCTGGACGCGGGCCTCGGCGGGCTCACCATGCCGACCGCCGTCATCACCGGCAGCGCGGACCGGCTCACCCCGCCCGTCCTGTCGCGGCGGATCATCGACGCCCTGCCGAACAGCGCCGGGCTCACCACCCTCGACGGCATGGGCCACATGACGCCGATCGAGGCGCCCGACGCGGTCTGCTCCGTGCTTCGAGGGCTGGTCCGGGACCACCTCGCCGGTGACGGCGCGGCAGGCGGCAGGCCCGCCACCGCGGAAACCACCGCGAAGACCACCGGGGACCTGGTCGGGGAGGAGTCGGCATGAGCGGCGGACAGGGAAAGCGGAAGCTCGCGGGGCAGGTCGTCGTCGTCACGGGCGCCGCGCGCGGCGTCGGCGAACTGCTGGCCCGCAAACTCGCGGCCCGCGGAGCCAAGGTCGCCCTGCTCGGGCTGGAGCCGGAACTGCTCGCGAAGGTGTCGGACGACATCCCCGGCGAGACCGGCCACTGGCACGTCGACGTGACGGACTTCGAGGCGATGGACCGGGTGGCCCGCGAGGTCAAGGAACGGTTCGGGAGGATCGACGTCGTCGTCGCCAACGCCGGAGTGGCGGCCGGCGGGCCGTTCACGGACTCCGACGCCGTCTCCTGGAACCGGGTGATCCAGGTCAACCTGATGGGCAGCGCCATCACCGCCCGCGCCTTCCTGCCCACCCTGACGGAGAGCCGCGGCTATCTGCTGCAGATCGCCTCGCTCGCCGCCATCACCCCGGCGCCCATGATGTCGGCGTACTGCGCCTCCAAGTCCGGTGTCGAGGCGTTCGCCCACTGCCTGCGGGCCGAGGCCGGATACAAGGGCGTCAAGGTCGGTGTCGGCTACCTCAGCTGGACCGACACCGACATGGTGCGCGGCGCCGACCAGGACGAGGTGATGCGCGAACTGCGCTCCCGGCTGCCCTGGCCGGCCAACCGCACCTACCCCCTGGAGCCGGCCGTCGACCGGATCGTGGCGGGCATCGAGCGCCGCTCGGCCCACGTCTACGCCCAGTGGTGGCTGCGCGGCATGCAGTCCATCCGCGGCTACCTCCCCGGCATCATCGGAACGATCGGGCAGCGCGAGATGCGCCGCGCGGAGCCCAAGCTGAGCACGACGGGCGTCACCCGGGGACTCGTCGGCGCCGGCGGCGCGGCGGACGAACAGGCCCGCGGGCAACGCACCGGATAGCGCGAGCGGCGGGAGGGCGCGGGCAGCGGGACGGCGCGGAACGAGGACGCGGGAGCGACGGGCGGCGGGGACCGGCGGTGAGGCCGCGGGGCCCGGCCGTCGTCCCCAACCGGGGCCCTCGCCCCGGGGGAGCCCGTCCCGGGGAACTCGTTCCGCCGAGCGGGGCGCACTTGGGCGACGGGTGCGCCCCTCCCCGCTTCTCCGGCGCGGCGGCCCCGAGGCCGCGACGCGGCGGGACGGCGGGCCACGGGGACGGGCCCCGGGCGACCGGGACGGCGGGGGCGGCGGGGGCGGCGGGCCGCCGGATGCCGCCCTCCTCAGATGCCCATGTCCTCCACATCGCTCATGTCCGCCCGGCCCGTCCTGGCCGCTTGCTCCTCCCGGGACTCCTTCCGGGATTCCGTCCCCCGCCGGGCCTTCCCCGCGTCCTCCTCCGCGCTGTCACTCCGCCGCGCGTCTCCGCCGAACTTCTGGAGTTTGTTGCGCTCCTGCGGGGTCTCCTCGCGCGCCTCGTCCCCCGCCCGGTCGTGCTCCCGGGCCTGCTGCTCCCGCCGGTCCGGCGGCTCGTCCCGCGCCTCCTTCCGGCTCCGCTTCCGCGCCGCTTCGCGCGCCTTCTCCTGGAACTCGTCCCGGACGCCCATCCTGCGTTCTCCTTTGCCTCGGACTTCCTGTGGATCCCTGTGCTCCCGTGGTCGTCACCCCCCGTCCGCCCCGCCTTCCCCGCCCTTCACGGGACGATCCCGCGGCCGGAGGTTCAGCCCTTGCGCGGTGGCAGTGGCGGGCGGCTGCGGCCCGGGATGTCCGAGTGGTCCGGCGGGCTCGCCGGCGGATGCTGCTCCAGCAGTTCGAGGGCGAGATGCACCGCGTCGTCGAACTGCTTGTGCCGGCCCTCCGCCCAGTCGAGCGGGGTGCGGTCCACCTCGATGTCCGGCTCGACACCGTGGTTCTCGACGCCCCAGCCGTAGCCCTCGAACCAGGCCGCGTTCATGGGCACGGTGATGACGGTGCCGTCCACGAGCCGGTGCCGGCCCGTCATCCCCACCACACCGCCCCAGGTCCGCAGGCCCACCACCGGTCCGAGGCCGAGCAGTTTGAAGGCGGCGGTGATCATGTCGCCGTCGGAGGAGGTCATCTCGTCCGCGAGAGCGACGATCGGCCCGCGCGGCGCGTTGGAGGCGTACGAGATGGGCTGGGCGTCCCGGGTCAGATCCCAGCCGAGGATGGTCCGGGTCAGCTTCTCGACGACCAGTTCGCTGATGTTGCCGCCCGCGTTGCCCCGTACGTCCACGACGAGGGCGGGCCGGGCCATCTCCATCCGCAGATCCCGGTTGAACTGGGCCCAGCCGGAGCCGCCCATGTCGGGGATGTGCAGATAGCCGCAGCGGCCGCCGCTCAACTCGTGGACCACCGCCCGGCGCTTGGCCACCCAGTCCTGGTACCGCAGCGGCCGTTCGTCGATCAGCGGCACGACCGCGACGCGCCGGGACGGGCCCTTGGCCGCCGTCCGGGCCGCCTCCGCCTTCGCCTCCGCGCCCGTCTCCGCGCCCGTCTCCGCCTCCCCGGCCTCCCCGTTTGCGCTCCGTTCGGAGACCGGTGGCGTGAAGGTGAGTTCGACGGTGGTGCCCCCGGCCGCCGCCAGCAGCGGATACGGCCCGGCCACCGGATCCACCGGCCGCCCGTCGACATGGGTGAGCACCGAGCCCTCGTGGACACCGGAGCCCGCGAGCGGCGAGCGTGCCCGGGAGTCCGAGGACTCGCCCGGCAGGATTCGGCCGACCACCCAGCGGCCGTCCCCGGTGCGGTGGAAGTCCGCGCCGAGCAGGCCGATCGCCCGCTGGTAGTGCGGCGGTCCCTCGTTGCGCCGGGCGGGTGCGACATAGGCGTGCGAGGTGCCCAGCTCGCCCATGACCTCCCGCAGCAGGTCCGCGAACTCGTCGGGGGAGGCGACCCGTTCGACCAGCGGCCGGTACTGCTCCAGCACCGCGTCCCAGTCGATGCCGCACATCCCCGGGTCCCAGAAGTACGCCCGGACGATCCGGCCCGCCTCCGCGTACGCCTGCCGCCACTCGGCCCCCGGATCCGCCTCGTGCATGATCCGCCGGAGGTCGAGATGGACGGTGGTGTCCGTGTCGGGCAGGTCGTTCGACGGTACGGCGCGCAGATCGCCCTCGTCGTTGATCACCAGCCGGGTGCCGTCGCCGCTGACCTCGAAGGAGTCCAGGTGGACGGCCAGTTCGGTGCGCTTTGCCTTCACCAGGTCGAAGTGTTCGAGCGTCGGCCGTCCGGTCATGTCGGCGGGGTTGGCGAAGGTCTCGCCGAGCGCCCCGGAGATGGGCCACCGCAGCCACACCAGTCCGCCGCCCGCGACCGGCCGCAGTGAGGAGTACTTCGAGGCGGCGACGGGGAACGGCGTCACCCGGCTCGCCAGCCCGCTCACCTCGACGAAGACGGAACCGTCCCCCTCCGCGTCCTCCGCGTCCAGCCCGCCGGCCGCCGGGCGCCCCTCCGCCGACAGCGCGAAGGGCGAGGGCGTCGTGGACGACAGCGGCACCAGATACGGGCGGCAGCCGAGCGGGAACGACAGATCGCCGGTGTGCACGTCGTACACCGGGTCGAAGCCGCGCCAGGAGAGGAAGGCCAGGTAGCGGCCGTCGCGGGTGAAGACCGGCTGTTCGTCCTCGAAGCGGCCGTCGGTGACGTCGATGATCGTCCGGTCGATGAGCCGGGCCAGCTTGATCTGCCGCAGCGAGCGCCCGATGCCCGGATGCGACCAGGTGATCCAGTCCGAGTCGGGGGAGAAGGCCAGGTCGCGCACCGGACCGTTGACCGACTGGATCAGCTCCACGCTCTCGCCCTCGCCCTCCGGCAGCGCGTCGGCGATCAGCAGCCGGCCGTCGTGGGTGGCGATGGCCAGCAGTTCGCCGTCGGGGGAGGAGACCAGTTCGTGCACGCGGCCGATCCGGCCGCCCGCGATCCGGCGGCTGTCGCGGCCGCCGCTGGCCCGGGGCAGATAGGCGATCTCGATGGCGTCCTCGCCCTCGGTGTCCGTCACATAGGCGACCCGGCCGGTGGCCCCGAGGATCTCCGGCATCCGGATGCGCACCCCGGGAACGTCGGTGATCGTCCGGGCCGGGCCGTCGCGGTGCGTGAGCCAGTAGAGGCTGCCGCGGACGCAGACGGCGCTGGCCCGGCCGGTGTTGTCGACCGAGAGGGAGTTGACGTTCGCGGCGGCGGGCACCTGGTAGCGGCGGCGGCCGGCGCGCGGGGCGCCGAGGCGGACCGGCACCTTGCGCGGGACCCCGTCCGGACCGAAGTCCTCGGCCAGCCAGAGATCCCCCGCGCACTGGTAGACCACCCGGGATCCGTCGGTGGAGGCGTGGCGGGCGTAGAAGTCGGCGTGGTCGGTGTGGCGGCGCAGGTCCGAGCCGTCGGGCCGGCAGGAGTAGAGATTGCCGACCCCCTCGTGGTCGGAGAGGAAGGCGATCCGGTCGCCGACGAACATCGGGCAGTCCAGATGGCCGTCGAGATCGGGCAGCAGCCGCTCGCCGTCGAGGAACAGCCGTCCGGTGGCGCCGCCGCGATAGCGCTTCCAGGCGGCGGGCTCGTGCGGGGGCTTGCCGGTGAGCAGGAGGGTGTGGCGCTCGCCACCGCTGTCCGTGCAGGAGATGTGGGAGACCGGGCCCCAGGGCAGCCTGTCGCCGGGGCTGCCGTCGGTCGGCACCCGGTACGCCCAGGAGAAGTACGAGAACGGCTGGCCGTGCGAGGCCACGGCGAGGACGGTGCCGTCGGGGCCCCAGCCGCAGACCCGGGTGTCGGTGCTGCCCCAGTAGCTGAGCCGGCGGGCGGGACCGCCCCGGACCGGGACCAGGTGGATCTCCGGGTCCAGGCTCCGCCAGGTGGTGAAGGCGATCTGCCGGCCGTCGGGGGAGAAGCGGGGGTGGCCGATCCGGGTCCGGTCGACGGTCAGCCGCCAGGCCCGCTCGGGCTCGGTGCCGGCGCCGGGGTCCTCGCCGCCGCCCCGCGCCGGGAGCCGGGCAAGCCACAGATCGTCCTCGGCGGCGAAGCAGAGGAGATCACCGTGGAGGTGCGGAAACCGGAGATACGCGCCATCGGTCACCTTTTCCATGGTTCGGGGGCGGACGGGGGCGGCAACTCGTGGCGGTGGGGGAGGGGAGGAACGGGGGCGGGAGGGAGGCGGGCCGCGGCGGGCGGAGTCCCTGGCGGGGCCGCCGGCGGAGACCTCCCCGCGCCCGTCCGGCCGTGCGTGATGCGCGGCACACATCGAAACGTTGTCGTTTCGTTCGAGGTGGTCCTAGGATCTGCTGTACGAAACCGTTTCGTTCAAGTGGGCGGAGCGGGTGGCCGGTTCACCCGGCTTCTCCCGCTTTCCCATGCCCCTTTCCGTCCAGGAGGTCCGGATGCCGACCGAGGAGGCCGCGCAGCCCGTACGCCGCACCCGGCTCACCGCGGAGCGCGAGGCCGAGCTGTTCGGTGCCGTCCTCGACCTGTTGCGGGAGGTCGGTTACGACGCGCTGACCATGGACGCGGTCGCGAGCCGCACCAGGTCCAGCAAGGCGACCCTCTACCGCCAGTGGAGGGGCAAGCCGGAACTGGTCGTCTCCGCCCTCCGGCACGAGGCCCCGGTCGACCTGATGCGGGTCGACACCGGATCGCTCCGCGGTGACATGCGGGCCATCGCCCGGCACATGGACGAGGGCCAGTGCGTCAAGGACGCCGAACTGCTGAGCGCCCTCGGCCACGCCGTGCACCGGGACGCCGAGCTCCACCAGGCCCTGCGGGAACTGCTGATCGAGCCCGAGGTCCGGGCGCTCGACCAGATGCTCCAGCGTGCCGTGGACCGGGGCGAGCTGGCCGCGGACTCCCCGGCCCGGACGTATGTGCCGCACATGCTCATCGGCGGGGTCGTCACCCGCTTCCTGATCGAGGGGGTGTACGCCGACACGGACTTCCTCGTCGGTTACGTCGACTCCGTGATCCTCCCGGCCCTCGGCGCCTAGCCCGGCTCCGGGTCCTCCCGGTCCCGGTCCTCCCGGCCCGCGCACGCGGCCACGGATCCGCCCACAACAACGCCCGCAGCACGCCCACAACTGAAGAAACACCCGGCACGCGGCGCCCGCCGACCGCCACCGGGCGGGCCCGGTGCGGCCTCGTCCGGCCACCGGGCCGGCTCCGCACCGCCGGGACGGGCCACCGGCCCCGACGGCCGGTGGTGCCGCGGACGCGGCGGTGCGGCGGACGCGGGGGATGTGGCGGCCGCGGCGTAACGCCTACGCACCGCGTACAGGCCGCGTACAGGCCGCGTACGAACCGCGAGCGGGGTCCCGCCCCGCTCCCGCCGGCGCGGCTCGCCGCGGGTCCCACCCGCCGCAGGCCGTATCCGCCCGTGTCCGCCCGCCCACCACGAACGTCCAGCACACCTTTACCCCTCACGACCATCCGACCCGACGGGAGACCACTTCTCGTGGCCACGTTCCTGTACCGCATCGGCCGGCTCGCCTTTCGGCGACGCTGGTTCGCCACCCTCATATGGACGGCGCTGCTGGCCGGTGTCGGCATCGCCGCGGCGACCGCGCCCGGCCCCGCCGGCAACTCGTTCTCGATCCCCGGCACCGAGGCCCAGCGCGCCTTCGACGTCCTGGAGGAGCGCTTCCCGAACGCCGCGGCCGACGGTGCCACCGCCCGCGTCGTCTTCCGCGCACCCGACGGCGAGAAGATCACCGACCCGGAGAACAAGGCGGCGGTGCGGGACGTCGTCGGCGAACTCGCCGACGGTGACCAGGTCGCCGGGGCCCCGGACCCCTTCCGGACCAAGGCCGTCAGCAAGGACGGCACCACCGCCTACAGCCAGGTCTCCTACGAGGCCAATTCCTTCGAGCTGACCGAGAAGTCGCGCGAGGAACTGCAGGCCGCCGCCGAGAACGGCCGCGAACTGGGCCTGACGGTGGAGACCGGCGGCGACGCCCTCCAGGCCATCCCGGAGACCGGAAGCGGCGAGATCATCGGCGTCGTCGTCTCCGCGATCGTGCTCGCGATCACCTTCGGTTCGCTGATCGCGGCGGGGATGCCGCTGATCACCGCCCTGATCGGGGTCGGGGTCGGCGTCGGATCCATCACCGCGCTCGGCAGTGTGCTGGACCTGTCCAGCACCACCTCGATCCTCGCCACGATGATCGGCCTGGCCGTGGGCATCGACTACGCGCTGTTCATCGTCTCCCGCTACCGCGCCGAACTGGCGGACGGCCGCGAACCGGCGGACGCAGCGGGCCGCGCCGTCGGCACCGCGGGCTCGGCGGTCGTCTTCGCCGGGCTGACCGTCGTCATCGCCCTCGCCGGACTCTCCGTCGTCAACATCCCGATGCTCACCAAGATGGGCCTGGCGGCGGCCGGTACGGTCGTCATCGCCGTCCTCGTCGCCCTCACCCTGATCCCGGCGGTGCTGGGCTTCGCGGGCGACCGCGTCCTGGGCCGCAGGGCCCGCAAGGCCCGCAGGGCGGCAGCCGCGGCGGAGAGCGCCGGCTCCGGTGGCGACGGGGCCGGCGACGCCGACTCCGGCACGCCCGGGGCCGGTGCTCCGGCCAGGGAGAACATGGGCACCCGCTGGGCGCGCTTCGTCCTGCGGCGCCCGGCCGCCGTGCTGATCGTGGGCGTGGTCGGACTCGGCGCCCTCGCGGTACCGGCGACGGACCTGAGCCTCGGCCTGCCGGACGACGGCAGCCAGCCGACGAGCACCACGCAGCGCAAGGCGTACGACATGCTCTCCGAGGGCTTCGGCCCCGGCTTCAACGGGCCGCTCGTGGTCGTCGTCGACGCGGACGGCAGCGACGACCCGAAGGCGGCGACGGAGCGCGTGACGGACCGGGTCTCCGGCCTGGACGGCATCGCCACCGTCACCCCGGCGCAGTTCAACAAGGCCGGAGACACGGCGATGTTCAGCGTCATCCCCGCCTCGGAGCCGACCGGCGCCGAGACCGAGGAGCTTGTCGCGGACATCCGCGCCGAGTCCGATGAACTGGAGGCCGACACCGGCGCGCGGACCCTGGTCACCGGGACCACCGCGATGAACATCGACGTCTCGCAGAAGCTCAACGACGCCCTGCTGCCCTATCTCGCCCTGGTCGTCGGGCTCGCCTTCCTGCTGCTGACGGTCGTCTTCCGGTCCCTGCTCGTCCCGCTCAAGGCGGCGCTCGGCTTCCTGCTGTCCGTCGTGGCGGCGCTCGGCGCGGTCGTGGCCGTCTTCCAGTGGGGATGGCTGGGCGGACTGTTCGGCGTCGAGGAGACCGGCCCGATCATGAGCATGATGCCGATCTTCATGGTCGGTGTGGTCTTCGGCCTGGCGATGGACTACGAGGTCTTCCTCGTGACCCGGATGCGCGAGGCCCACGTCCACGGGGAGACCCCGCACCAGGCAGTGGTCACCGGCTTCCGGCACGGAGCCCGGGTCGTCACCGCGGCCGCGGTCATCATGATCAGCGTCTTCGCGGGCTTCATCGGCTCCTCCGACTCGATGATCAAGATGATCGGCTTCGGGCTCGCGATCGCCGTGCTGTTCGACGCCTTCATCGTGCGCATGGCGATCGTCCCGGCCGTCCTCGGACTGCTCGGCAAGGCGGCCTGGTGGCTGCCGCGGAGCCTGGACCGGGTGCTGCCGAACGTCGATGTGGACGGTGACGGACTCCAGCGCGAGCTGGACCTCCACGAGGAGGCCGCTGCCGCCGGTGCCGGTACGGGCACGGACGCCGATGCCGGTGCCGGGCGCGCGGAGCAGACGTCCGGAGCCGGCCGGGCCCGGTAGGCACGTCGCGGCGGGCGGCCGCCCCCGGATCGCCGCCCGCCGCCCCGGAACGCGAGACTCCGGTGTCCCGGTCCCAGCGGAGCCGGGAGACACCGGACGGTGCCGCCCCGTGGGGACGAGGCGCGGTACCGAACCAGCCCCCGGTGGCATCAGCCGTCCAGTACGGACGCCACCGGGGGCTTCGGCATGCGCCCCGCCCCGCATGTGGCGCGCGGGCGGCGCGGGCGGTGATTCCGGAAAGCCGGGCGCTCTTGCAACTCATATGCAAGTGCGTACTACTCTTGAGTGGTCGAACAGGACAGGCCGGCCCAGTGAGTAGAGCGGAGCCTCCCCATGCACGTTCCCGACGGGTTTTTCGACGCGCCCGTGTCCGTGGCCACCGGAGCCGTCGCCGCGGCCGCGGTGGCGGTCGGTCTGCGCGGCGCCCGGCGCGAACTCGACGAGCGCACCGCGCCGCTGGCCGGGCTCGTCGCCGCCTTCGTCTTCGCCGTCCAGATGCTCAACTTCCCGGTCGCGGCCGGTACCAGCGGCCATCTGCTCGGCGGAGCGCTCGCCGCCGTCCTCGTCGGCCCGTACACCGGCGTCCTCTGTATCTCCGTGGTCCTGCTCATGCAGGCCGTCCTCTTCGCCGACGGCGGCCTCACCGCGCTGGGCGTCAACATCACCACCATGGCCGTGGTCGGCGTCCCCGTCGCCTACGCCGTCTTCCGCGGTCTGGTCCGGCTGCTGCCCCGGGACCGGGCCTCCGTCACGGCCGCCTCCTTCCTGGCCGCGTTCCTCTCCGTACCGGCCGCCGCGGCCGCGTTCACCGGCCTCTACGCCCTCGGGGGCACGGCCGATGTGGCGCTCGGCAAGGTCTTCGCCGCCATGGTCGGCGTCCACACGTTCATCGGCATCGGTGAGGGCGTCATCACCGCTCTGACCATCGGCGCGGTCATCGCCGTCCGGCCCGACCTCGTGTACGGCGCCCGGGGCCTCGGACAGCCGACGCGTCTCCTCACCCACGGCCCCGCCGGCGCACCGGCCCGCCCGCGCCCGGCCGGCACCACCGCCGACTCCGTGCCCGCCGCGGCCACGGCCACAGCCGCGGCCGGCTCCGCCCCGGGCGCCGGCAGCCCCCCCGACTCCGGCGACACGGGCCGGAGCAACGACAGCAAGGAGGCGACCGCCTGATGTCCGCCACCCGCCCCCGGGGCCCGCGCACCCGGCTGCTGTGGATCACCGGTGTCCTCACCGCCCTGCTGCTCGCCGGGGTCGTGAGCTACTACGCCTCGGCCAGTCCCGACGGCCTGGAGAAGGTCGCCGCCGATCACGGCATCGACCGGAAGACCGAGGAGCACGCGGCCAAGGACTCCCCGCTCGCCGACTACCAGGCCCGCGACATCGGAGACCCGCGGCTCTCCGGCGGGCTCGCGGGCGTCGTCGGCGTCGGCACCACCCTCGCCCTCGGCACGGGTCTCTTCTGGCTCGTACGCCGCCGCCCGCAGGACGGCCGCGGGGAGGACGCCGCACCGCAGGGCGCCCATGAGCGGGACACCCGAGCGGAGGGGAGCCCCGAAGGGGAGGCGTCCGGCGAAGCCGCCCCGGCGGCTGACGGCACCGCCACCGCGCCCGGCACGGAACGGGCCGCCACCGCCCGGGGCGAGCGCTAGCCATGGGCGCGGGCCACGCCCACAAGCTCTACCGGCACGGCCACTCGGCCGTGCACCGGCTGCCGCCGCACTGCAAGATCGCCGCGGCCTTCGGCTTCGTCCTCGCCGTGGTGGCCACCCCCCGCGAGGTCTTCTGGGCGTTCGGGGCGTACGCCCTGCTGCTCGCGGCGACCGCCGCGGCGGCCCGCGTCCCGGCGGGCTTTCTGCTGAAGCGGATGCTGGTCGAGGTGCCGTTCGTCGCCTTCGCCGTCCTGATGCCGTTCGTCGCCGAGGGGGAGCGCACCGAGGTGCTCGGCCTGTCGCTCTCCGTCTCCGGGCTCTGGGGCGCCTGGAACATCCTGGTCAAGGGCACACTCGGCGTTGCCGCCTCCGTGCTGCTGGCCTCCACCACCGAGCTGCGCGAACTGCTCCTCGGGCTGCAGCGCCTGCGGATGCCGCCGATGCTCGTGCAGATCGCCTCCTTCATGATCCGCTACGGGGACGTGATCACGGACGAGATGCGCCGGATGCGGATCGCCCGGCTCTCCCGCGGCTTCGAGGCCCGCGGCATCCGGCACTGGGGCGTGCTGGCGAAGTCCGCCGGGGCCCTGTTCATCCGCTCCTACGAACGCGGTGAACGGGTCCATCTCGCCATGGTGAGCCGGGGATACACCGGCACGATGCCGGTGATCGACGAGGTGACCGCCACCCGGTCGCAGTGGGCCCGCGCCGCCGCACTGCCCGCGGCCGCGCTCGCCGTGTGCCTGACGGGGTGGTCCCTGTGACCGCTCGCGTTCCTCCCGTCGTCCCGCCTCCCTTGCCCGCCGTTGGCCCCACCCCGGCCCCCTTCCCGCCCCTGCCGCCCAGCCCGATGGAATGGACACCGTGACCCCCGCCCCGGCCTCAGCCTCCTCCGCCGTCTCCGGCCCGGAGGCCGTCCCCTCGCTGGAGATCACCGGCCTCGCCTACGCCTACCCCGACGGCCACCAGGCCCTCTTCGGTGTCGACCTGGCCGTCGGACGCGGCGAGCGCGTCGCTCTGCTCGGCCCCAACGGCGCCGGCAAGACCACCCTCGTCCTCCACCTCAACGGCATCCTGGGGGCCGACGCGGGAACGGGAGCGGGCACGGTACGGGTGGCCGGACAGCCCGTCGTGAAGAAGAACCTGGCCGAGGTCCGCCGCCGCGTCGGCATCGTCTTCCAGGACCCGGACGACCAGCTCTTCATGCCCACCGTCCGCGAGGACGTCGCCTTCGGCCCGGCCGCCGCCGGACTGCGCGGCGAGGAACTGGAGAAGACGGTCGCCCGCGCCCTGGAACGGGTCGGCATGGCCGGCTACGCGGACCGGCCGCCGCACCACCTGTCGTTCGGCCAGCGCCGCCGGGTCGCCGTCGCCACCGTCCTGGCCATGGAGCCGGAGATCCTCGTCCTGGACGAACCCTCGTCCAACCTCGACCCGGCCTCGCGCCGGGAACTCGCCGACGTGCTGAGGTCCCTGGACGTGACGGTGCTCATGGTCACCCACGATCTGCCGTACGCCCTGGAGCTCTGCCCGCGTTCCGTCGTGCTCAGCGGCGGGGTCATCGCCGCCGACGGCCGGACCCAGGAACTGCTGGCGGACGAGGAGTTGATGCGCGCCCACCGGCTGGAACTGCCCTTCGGCTTCGACCCGTCCTCGGTGACGGTGCCCACACGCTAGAGACCGCACCGGAGCCGCCACCGAACCGAGCAGAATCCGTCACCGGCACCGAGCGGAGCCTGCCACGGGCACCGGCCGCCCTCGCCACCGGACCCGCCGACCGGGCAGTGCGGCATACCAGGCACTATGGATGGTCGGTGACGGAACGGGCAACGGGAGATACAGCACAGTGGTGGACGTCCACGGCACGGTGGCGGACGGCTTCGAGCCGGTCCGGGACGCCTTCGCCCGCAATTTCGAGGAGCGCGGCGAGCGCGGGGCGGCCGTGGCCGTGCACCGGGACGGGCGGAAGGTCGTCGACCTCTGGGCCGGAACGGCCGACCCGTACGGAACCGAGCCGTGGACGGCGGACACCGCGCAGATCGTGCGATCCGTCACCAAGGGTGTCGCCGCCGCCGTACCACTCCTGCTGCAGCAGCGCGGACAGCTCGACCTGGACGCGCCGCTCGGCACCTACTGGCCCGAGTTCAAGGCCGCCGGCAAGGAACGGGTGCTCGTACGGCATCTGCTCAACCACCGCGCCGGGGTGCCCGTGCTGGACACCCCGCTCACCCCCGCACAGGCGCTCGACGATGTGAGCGGGCCGGAGGCGCTGGCCGCCCAGGCACCCGCCTGGGAGCCCGGGACGGCGCACGGCTACCACGCCATGACCTACAGCTGGCTGCTGGCGGAACTGGTCCGCCGCGTCGGCGGCCGCCCGATCGGACGGTGGATCGCCGAGGAGATCGCAGCCCCCCTCGGGCTGGAACTGTGGCTGGGTCTCCCGGCCGGGCAACAGGACCGCGTGGGACGGATCGGGGAAGTACAGGCCCCCGCCCGGTCCGCCGCGGCAGGACTACGCGTCCGCCCGAAGCGGTCCGTCACCGACGCCTACGCCGATCCGGCCTCCCTGACGCGGCGCGCCTTCGCCGCCGTCGACCCGCTGCCGGACGAGAACGACCCGGCCTACCGCGCCGCCGAACTCCCCGCCTCCGGCGGCATCGCCACGGCCCGGGCGCTCTCCCGCTTCTACGCCGCGCTGATCGGGCCCGTGGAGGACGGCCGCAGGCTCTTCGTCCCGGCTACCCTCACCCAGGCCCGTACGGAGGAGTCCGCCGGTCCGGACCGCGTCCTGGTCGTGGACACCCGCTTCGGGCTCGGCTACATGCTCCACGGCCCGGCCTGCCCGCTGCTGTCCGCCGGTTCCTTCGGCCACCCGGGCCGTGGCGGCTCCCTGGCTTTCGCGGATCCGGAAGCGGGCATCGGCTTCGGCTATGTGACGAACGGTCTGCAGCAGAACGTGACGGCGGACCCCAGGGCCCAGGCGCTGGTCCGTGCGCTCCGGGGGTGCCTGCGAGGGTTGGGGGCGGAGACGTCAGGTCTCCGAGCCGGGGCGGGTGCTGAGGCGGGGTGACTTGGGCCGCCCCTGGCGGTGGGTCGGGGTCGTGACGCCGGGTTGGCAGTGGATGGGCCGCGGGATGCGTTGGAGGCTGTCCGTCGCAGGCTGTCCGGCCCGGTGCCGTGCTGGTTGGGGTTACGGCGCCGGGTGGGCGGCGCGATGGTGGTCACGGATGCGCTGCGGGCCGACGGGTGATTCTCGAGTCGGGGTTACGGCATCCGTGCTGGGGGTGGCCGGTGGTCGGTCGTCTATCCGGTGCCGTGCGCGCCCGGGGTCGTTGGGAAAAGCGATGGCGTGGCTGGTGCCGGTGGGTGGTTGAGGGGGCACACGCGCGCCTGAGTTCTTCGGCTCACCCGCCGTCGTGGCGGGCTGTCGGTGGTGGCGGTCGTGGCGGGTGGCGTGGTTGCTGCGGGGGTGTCGGCTGCCGCTGGGGTCGGGGTTTGGGCTGGTGGGGTTCTCGGTGGCGTTCTGGCGGTGAGGACCGGTTGGGGTGGGGCATCGGCGATGACCTGGTGCCCGGCCGGGGGCGCGGAAGCGCTGTGCGCTCGGGTTCTCCGGCTCTCTGCGTCGTGGCGGGCTGCTGGGTGGCCGTGGCCGTGGCCGTGGCCGTGGTCGTGGTCGTGGCCGTGGTCGTGGTGGTGGGTGGGTGGCGTTGTTGGTGTTTGGTGTGGGCCATGGGTGGAGTTCCCGGGTCCGCTTTCGATCACTCGTTCGGGTGGTTCCGCGCTCTGGGCCTGGATTCATCACCGTCCGTGACGGAAAATAGAGGTACGAACTCGCTTCGTGAGGGAGGCAGTTCACGCGTGTGATCCGGACGGGGGGACATCATGCAGGCCACGCTGCTCGACCACGACGACACGGCCACGACCGAAGCCACCGGCCCGCCGGAACAGCCGGTGACGGCGGATGAGTGGGCCGCGCACCTGGCCATTGCCATCCCTGGCCCGCAGACGGCGGCGATGCTCGCTCTGCTGGAGCGCGGGCAGCTCTCCACCACTGGGCGGATCGATGCTTTGAAGGCCTGGGAGCGGCATGTGGCGTGGATCCAGGCCCAGCAGGTTGGTCTGCTGGCCGATATCGAGGCCGATGCGCTGGATGCGACGCCGAATGAGGTCGGGTGGGTGGACTATGACTGGAACTTCGCCTGTGAGGATGTGGCCTGTGCGTTGAAGCTGTCGGGGAACACGGCCGCGGACCGTCTGGCGGTCGCCACCGCCTTGGAGGGGCGCTTCCCCACGACGGTGGGGCTGTTGGAGCGGGGGGAGATCTGCTATCTGCAGGCGAAGGCGGTGGCGGAGGTCACCGGCACCCTCGACCCCGAGGCCGCAGGTGTGGTGGAGGCGATGGTCGCGCCCAAGATGCCCGCCCAGTCCGTCGGCCAGACCCGGCGCGCGCTGAACCGCGCCGTCCTGAAGGCCGACCCGCTGGGTGCGGAGCGGCGGCATCGCCGGCGGCGGGAGGACCGGACGATCTGGCACCGGGCCGCCGAGGACGGTATGGCCACCTGGACCGCGTTCCTCCCCACCCCGCAGGCCGCCCAACTGGACGCGGCCGTCGACGCGCATGCTGCCACGTTCACCGACGACGGGCGCACCCTGAACCAGAAGCGGGTGGACGCCCTGTACGACCTGGTCGTCAACCGCCCCACCGGAGACCCGACCCCGGGTGGCCGGTCGGCGGCGGTCGTGCAGGTGACGGTGTCGATGGACACGTTGATCGGGGTGGATGAGGAGCCCGGACAGCTCAAGGGCTACGGCCCGGTCAGCGCCACCGCGGCGCGGGAGGTGGCTTTCGCTCCGGGCACGATCTGGCGGCGTCTGATCACCCATCCCGTCACCGGGCTGCTGGTCAAGACCGACCCGACCACCTACCACCCCACCGCCGAAACGGAACGCCACGTCATCGCCCGTGATATGACCTGCACCTTCCCCTCCTGCCAGATGCCCGCTCACCGCTGCGACCTGGACCACATCCAGCCCTTCGACCACGAGAATCCCACGGCGGGCGGCAGGACGGAGCCGGACAATCTGATGCCGCTGTGCCGACGCCACCACCTGTTGAAACACCGCACCCGCTGGCAGGCCGAACGCAACCCGGACACCGGCGAAGTCACTTGGACCGCGCCGACGGGCCACACCTACACCAACCCACCCCACACCCCTAGCCCCAGCCCCGCAGCGGGCCGCAGCCACCGGCATCAGCCCCTTCGCCACCGTGCGGAGGGGCCCACACCCCTGCCCTAAACCCGAACCCGCCCCGGGCCACCACTGGGTGGGCAACACCTGACAGGGGCCACGCGCACACCTCGGCGTCCATGCGCACCGGCGACGGCAGGCACCTTGGCGTCCACGGGTACGAGTTGCTCCCAGCCCTCACCGACCGGCTACCGGCTACCGGCAAGGGGAGAGAACCGAGCCCGCCACACCACCACCCGCCACGACCGCCACCACCGACAGCCCGCCACGACGAACGGGAAAGCCGAACAACCCAGGCGCGCGTGTGCTCCCGCAACCACCCACCGGCACCAGCCACGCCATCGCTCTTCCCAACGACCCCGGGCGCGCACGGCACCGGATAGACGACCGACCACCGGCCCACCCCCAGCACGGATGCCGTAACCCCGACTCGAGAATCACCCGTCGGCCCGCAGCGCATCCGTGACCACCATCGCGCCGCCCACCCGGCGCCGTAACCCCAACCCGCCACTGGGCCGGCCGGTACATCTCGAAAGGTGTCAGTACGCCAAGAAGTCCGCATGTATCCGGCTGTCCGTCTTCGCCTGCCGGTTCAACGCTCTGCGCCCACAGCGTCATGACCAGGCCGGACGCCGCCGTGGACCTGGTCCGCTCAGCTTCCGCGCGCCCGAAGAATAGTGGTCCGCGCGCCCGAAGACGGCCGCTCCGCGGCCCGAAGACCGCTGGTCTGCGCGTCCGGAGACCGATGGTCAGTACGACCGCGGACAGCTGGTGATCAGCGCGACCGCGGACCGCTCGTGGTCAGCCGCCCGCGCGCAGGATGTCGGCGACGATCGGTCCCGCGGTCTTGCCGCCGTGGCCCGCCGCCGGGACGACCGCCGCCGCGGCGACGTCGTTGCGGTATGCCGTGAACCAGCCATTGGGCTTCTTCTGCCCGTCGACCTCCGCCGAACCGGTCTTCCCACCGATGTCCCCGCCGAGCCCCGCCATGGCCTCGGCCGCCGTACCGGAGGTCGCCGTCAGCCGCATCAGGCCCCGCAGTGCGTCCGCCGTGCCGGCCGACATGGTGCGCGGTGCCTTGGCGATCGTGCGGTTGTCCACCGACACCGGCACGAGCACCGGCTGGCGGAAGACCCCCGACTTCACTGTCGCCGAGACGGACGCCATGGTCAGCGGGTTCATCCGGACTCCGCCCTGCCCGATGAGCGAGGCGGCCATCGGCGCGTCCTTCTGGGTGGGCACGGCACCGTCGAAGGTCACCACCCCCGTCTGCCAGTCGAGGCCGATGCCGAAGAGGTCCCGGGCCGTCTTGCCGAGGTCGGCGCCGGACAGCTCTCCGGCCTGCGAGATGAAGGCCGTGTTGCAGGAGGCGGCGAAACTCTGCGCGAAAGTGCCGCCCTTGATCTCGAACTTGTCGAGGTTCTGGAACTTCCAGCCGCCGTACGAGAAGTACTTCGGGCACGGGTGCGCCTTCGACGGGGACGCCAGGCCCTTCTCCAGCAGCATGGCGGAGGTCACGACCTTCATCGTGGAACCGGGTGCCAGTGAACCCCGCAGCGCGACGTTGAAGCCGTCCGCCGGGGCGTTGGCGATCGCCAGGATCTCGCCGGTGCTGGGCTTGATCGCCACGGCGGCGGCCTTGGAGCGATCGGCCACGGCCTTCTCGGCGGCGGCCTGGAGGCCGGCGTCGATGGTCGTCCGCAGCTCGCCCGGTTCTCCCTCGGCGAGCACCTTCAGCGTCTTGTCCGGCTGTTCGTCGCCCTCCTCGCGCTGCACGGCCAGCTCCACGGCGGGCTTGCCGCCGGCCTTGTCGCCGTACCGTTCGCGCAGGCTGGCCAGTACCTCGGCGAGCTGAGGGTGGTCTTCCTTGGTCAGTTCCTCGCCGTCGCGGTCCAGGGCCTTGATCGGCGGGGCCTCGGATTCGCCGGTGACGAGGCTGTCACCCTTTCCGAGTTCCGGATGCACGACGGACGGCTCCCAGCGGACCAGGGCCTTGCCGGAGGTCTTGTCCCGGACGACGGTCAGCGCGGAGTCGTAGGAGACGGTCGCCCGCTCCTTCTCGTACACGACCTCCGCGGTGACCCCGAAGGGGACCTTCGCACCGGCGGCCGCGCCGGGCTGGAGGGTGACCTTCTCGACGGCCGCTTCCTCGCGGTAGCCGGTGAGGGCGGCGGTGGCGGCCGTGCTGTCGTCCGTGAACTCCGCGGCCTTCTCCGGCTGTCCGGCGGCCCAGGCGGTGAGGAACCCCTCGGAGGTCTCACGTATCTCGTCCGCGCTGGGCGGTCCGGTCTTCACCTCTGGCCGGGCGGCCGTGGTCGTCGTGGAGCCGTTCCCGCCGTCGCCGGACGTCAGGCCGTACACGCCGTAACCTGCGGCCCCCACCATCGCGGTGAACACACCGCCGATGACGGCGGCCTTCGCGCCACTGCGCATCGGAGAAACCCCCACAGACACTTCGCACTTCGTACTTCGGAAAAGGCACGACACCCCGTGTGGAACGCAACGCGGCGCACTCTACGGCATCCCTCCGACATCACACCCAGGTGTCCAGCCACATGCGGTCCTGCCAGTCGGAGACCGGAATCGGCTGTCCCGTGTGGAGCGGAAAGAAGTAGATGAAGTTCCAGACGATCAGTAGGACGAGCACTCCCGCGCCAACGGTTCCCAGCACCCGCCGCTGTTCCGAGGAGCCCGGCGGCCCGAGCAGCGCGCCGATCGCCATGGCCACGGCGAGGCAGAGGAACGGAACGAAGACCACCGCGTAGAAGAAGAAGATCGTGCGTTCCTGGTAGAGGAACCAGGGCAGCCAGCCGCCCGCGATGCCGCAGAGGATCGCGCCCGCGCGCCAGTCGCGCCGGAATCCCCAGCGGTAGACCAGGTACAGCACCGCGAAGCACGCCGCCCACCACAGCATCGGCGTCCCCAGGGCCAGGACTTCCCGGGCGCACTTGTCGGCGGTGCCGACGGGGCAGCCGTCCTCGCCGGGCTGCGGCGACTCGTAGAAGTACGAGACGGGGCGGCCGAGGACGAGCCAGGACCAGGGGTTCGACTGGTAGGGGTGCGGATCGGTCAGCCCGACGTGGAAGTTGTAGACCTCGGACTGGTAGTGCCACAGGCTGCGCAGCGGTTCCGGCACCCAGGTCATGTCGACCTGCGGCAGCGGGACGCGCAGGCCGAACAGGGAGACGGAGTCGGGCGAGAGACCCCGGCGGCCCTCGGCCCAGCCGCGGAAGTAGCCGCCGCGGGTGAGGAACCAGCCGGCCCAGGAGACGGTGTACGTCACCACGGCGACCGGCACGATCGACAGGAACGCCGGTACCGCGTCGCGGCGCAGCATCGACCGGTACGGACGGTGGGCGCCGGCCGTGCGGCGCGCGGCGGCGTCCCAGAGGACGGTCAGCAGGCCGAAGGCCGCCAGGATGTAGAGGCCGTTCCACTTCGTCGCGCAGGCCAGGCCGAGGAAGAGCCCGGCGGCGAGCCGCCACGGCCGCAGGCCGAGCCCCAGCCGGTCACCGATGAGAGCGTCCGGCCGGACGAGGTCCGTCTCTTCCGCCGTTCCCTTCGTCCCCTTCGCCGTCCCGTCCGGCTCCCCCGCGGTCTTCGCCGTTGGAGCGGGCGCGTCCCCCCGGTCCGCGGCGGTCGTGAGGGCGTCCGCCAGTTTGGCGCGGGCCTTGTCCCGGTCGATGAGCAGCGCGCCGAATGCGGCCAGCACCCAGAACATCACCACCAGGTCGAGCAGCGCCGTCCGGCTCATGACGAAGTGCAGACCGTCCACGGCGAGCAGCGCGCCCGCGAGGCAGCCGAGCGCGGTGGAGCGGAACAGCCGCCGCCCGATGCGGCACACCATCAGCACGGAGAGGGTGCCGAGCACCGCCGGCATGAACCGCCAGCCCAGCGGGTGCAGTCCGAACAGGCCCTCGCCGAGGGCGATCGTCCACTTCCCGACGGGCGGGTGCACGACGTAACTGTGCTCGGGGTTGAGGGGGATGCTCTGGGGATCGCGCAGGATCTTCTCGTTGGCCTTGTCCGGCCAGCTGCCCTCGTAGCCGAGCTGGAGCAGCGACCAGGCGTCCTTGGCGTAGTACGTCTCGTCGAATATCACCGCGTCCGGGCTGCCGAGGTGCCAGAAGCGCAGGGCGCCCGCGAGCAGCGCGACCAGCAGCGGACCGGCCCAGGCCGCCCACCGCACCAGCTTCTCGGCGGTGTACGGGTCCACACCGAGGAGAGTCCACACCCGGGTGCCCGCGGTGCGGTACGGCGGGACCAGCCGGTCGCGGAGCGGGGTACGGGGCTGCTCCGCGTATCCGTAGCGGCGCAGCCGGAGCTGCCAGGAGGTCGGGCCGGCACCCGGAACCGACGCCCCGGAGGGCTGCTCGCCGAGCTCGTGCTCGTACCGGGAGCCGGTGGCGGTGTCACTGGTCACCGCGCCATCGTAGGGAACGCGGCCGCCGGCCGGGTGACGGCTGCCCCGGCGGACGGGCCGGGCCGCGGCCCCGGGCGGCGGCGGGGGAGGTTCCGCAGCTGCGAGGATGACCGGGTGACTGGAACGCTCGTACTGGCAGGGACGCCCATCGGCGCCATCGCGGACGCGCCGCCGCGGCTGGCGGAGGAACTGGCCGCGGCCGACGTGGTGGCTGCGGAGGACACCCGGCGGCTGCGGCGGCTCACCCAGGCGCTGGGGGTGCAGACCCGCGGGCGGGTCGTGTCGTACTTCGAGGGCAACGAGGCGGCCCGGACGCCCGAGTTGGTGGAGGCGCTGGCCGGGGGCGCGCGGGTGCTGCTCGTGACCGATGCCGGGATGCCGTCGGTGTCGGACCCCGGCTACCGGCTCGTCGCGGCCGCGGTGGAGCGGGGGATCGGGGTGACGGCGGTGCCGGGGCCGTCCGCCGTGCTCACGGCGCTGGCGCTGTCGGGGCTGCCCGTCGACCGCTTCTGCTTCGAGGGCTTCCTGCCGCGCAAGGCCGGGGAGCGGCTGGGCAGGCTGCGGGAGGTGGCGGACGAGCGGCGCACCCTCGTCTACTTCGAGGCACCGCACCGGCTGGACGACACCCTGGCCGCGATGGCCGAGGTCTTCGGCGCGGAGCGGCGCGCCGCCGTCTGCCGGGAGCTGACCAAGACCTACGAGGAGGTGCGGCGCGGGCCGCTGGCCGAACTGGCGGCCTGGGCGGCCGAGGGCGTACGGGGCGAGATCACCGTGGTCGTGGAGGGCGCTCCGGAGAAGGGCCCGGCCGAGCTGGACCCGGCGGAACTGGTGCGCCGGGTGGAGGTGCGGGAGGAGGCCGGCGAGCGTCGCAAGGAGGCCATCGCGGCGGTCGCGGCCGAGGCGGGTCTGCCCAAGCGCGAGGTGTTCGACGCGGTGGTGGCGGCGAAGAACGCTGCGAGGGATGCGGTGAAGAACGCGGCGACGAACGCGGGAGGGGCACGGTGAAGGGCGCCGCGCAGGGCGGCTGAGCGGCGGCCCGGTCCGCTTTCCGGACGTCGCGAGCCGCGGTGGTCCGGCCCGTAAACTCGCTGCCATGGCGGCAGTGACATCATCCGGCGGACCCGGGGACAGCGGCAGCGGCAGCGCTGAGCGGGACGGCACGACCGGGCGGGGCCGCGGCTCCGCCGCCACCGGGAGCGCGGGGCCGACCGGGAGTGCCGGGAAGGGCTCGGCGAAGGCCGACAAGAACGCGCCGCCGCCGCTGCCGGAGCCGCTGCGCGTGCCCGTCGCCGACTCGCACACGCATCTGGACATGCAGTCCGGCACGGTCGGGGACGCGCTCGCCAAGGCGGCCGCGGTGGGCGTCACCACCGTGGTGCAGGTCGGCTGCGACATCGCCGGTTCCCGCTGGGCGGCGGAGACGGCGGCCGCGCACGAAGGCGTCTGGGCGACCGTGGCGCTGCATCCCAACGAGGCGCCGCGCATCGTCCTCGGCGATCCCGACGGCTGGTCCCGGCAGGGTGCCCGCGAGCCCGGTGGTGAGGCGGCGCTGGACGCCGCCCTCGACGAGATCGACGCCCTCGCGGGCCTGCCGCAGGTGCGGGGCGTCGGCGAGACCGGCCTGGACCACTTCCGTACGGGACCGGAGGGGATGGCCGCGCAGGAGCGGTCGTTCCGCCGGCACATCGACATGGCCAAGCGGCACGGCAAGGCGCTCGTCATCCACGACCGCGAGGCACACGCGGACGTGCTGCGGGTGCTCGACGAGGAGGGCGCGCCCGGCACGGTCGTCTTCCACTGCTTCTCCGGTGACGCGGAGATGGCCAAGATCTGTGCCGACCAGGGCTACCTCATGTCCTTCGCGGGCAACGTCACATTCAAGAACGCGCAGCCGCTGCGCGACGCGCTCGCGGTCGCGCCGCTCGATCTGCTGCTCGTGGAGACGGACGCGCCCTTCCTCACCCCGGCGCCGTACCGCGGACGGCCGAACGCCCCGTACCTCATTCCGCTGACGCTGCGGGCCATGGCCGAGGTCAAGGGCGTCCCGGAGGACGCCCTCGCGGAGGCGGTCGCGGCCAACACGGCGCGCGCCTTCGGCTACTGAGAGCCGGACGCGGGGCCGGACCGGAGGCTCCGAAGGGCAGCCGGCCGAAGGCGTGGTGGCCATCCGGCCACCACACGACGCGACCACCCGTCCGGGAACGGTGCGTAGTCATACGACTTTGGAGAGTGAGCACCGCTCCGCTACAGTCCGCCTCCGACCGCCGGACAGTGGAGCGTTGTGAGCACACATCAGGGGAGTCACCGGGGCGAACGCCGCGGGGGCCGTGGACCGGCTGACGGAGGAGACGGTGCGGGGGCGGGATCCGCACCCGCACCCGAACCCGGGGCCTGGGCGGAGCCGGGAACCACGGCGGGGCACGGGGGCGCGAGCGCGCCCGGCGGGCCGTGGCCGGGCGACTGGTTCTCCGGAGACCCGGCGCCGTCCTCGCCGGGCGCCGCACCGGCGGGGCCTCCGGCGTCACCTGTGGCACCTCCGGCATTCCGGGAGGCGTCCCCGGCACCTCCGCGGCCTCCGGCACCTCCGCGACCTCTCTCACCTCTGCGGCCTGTGGCACCTTCGGCACCTCCGGCATCCTCGGCGTCACCGCCGGGGTGCCGACGCGGATGGCTTCGGCGGTGCCTCCGCCCAGCTCCCCGCCCTCCCCGCCGCCGCCCCTCCCCGCCGCCCCTCCGGCCTTCCGGACCTCGCCGCTGTCCCCACCGCCTCCACCGGGACCGCAGAGTCCGCCGCGGACGCCGTACGGCGCCCACCGTGCCCCGTACGGGCGCAGTGCCCACCCCGCGCCGCCGCCGGGCGGTTACGGCGTTCCGCCGCGCGTCCCGCGCCGGGAGGGCGACACGCTTCCCGAGGCGCACGGCCCGTACACCCACCCGCCGTACGACCCGTCCAGTGCCCGCACCGAACCACGCGACCTGCCGTCGGTGCTGCAGACCGCTCCGGAGAACGGCAACCCGTATGGAGGCGGAGCCAGTTGGTCGGCCCTTCCACCGGTCCGGCCTCCGGCGCCGGTCCCGGCTCCGGCAGCGGGACCGGCACCGGCATGGGGACCAGGACCGGCACCGGTACCGGCACCAGTACCGGCTTCCGCCCCGGTCCCGTCGCCGGTCCGCCACGCGGCGATTCCCCCGGCCAGTCCGGTGTCCGACGCGCCGTCTCCCGTGGCCCCGCCCGTCCCGGCCCGCCGCCGGGGGCATGGCCGGGGCGGGACGCGGCGGGCAGCGCGGCGCAGGCACCGGCCGACGGGCCCGGAGCGGTTGCGCAGGCTGCTCCCGCAAGCTCTCGTCGTGGTCGCGCTGGCGGGCGGCACGTGGGCGTTCCTCGCTCACGACAAGGCCGTCCGGCTGAGCGTCGACGGCCGGCAGCGCACCCTGCACACCTTCGCCGGCGACACCCGGGAACTCCTCGACGACGAAGGCGTGCGCCTGGGCCCGCACGATGCCGTGGACCCGGTGCCCGGGCGCCCCCTGGCGCACGGCGACCGGATCGCCGTGCGCCGTGGCAAGCCCCTGGATCTCACCGTCGACACCGAGCGGCGCGCCCGCTGGACCACCGCCGCCACGGTCAGGGGCGCGCTGCGCGAACTCCGGGTGCCCGCGGAGGGCGCGTATCTCTCCGTGCCGCGCTGGGCCGGCATTCCGCGCTCCGGGCTCGTCCTGGAGGTGCGGACCGAGCGGACCGTCACGGTGACCGCCGACGGCCGGGAGCGCACTCTGCGCACCAACGCGGGCACGGTCAGGGACGCCGTGGCGGAGGCCGGGGTCGTGCTGCGCGGTCCGGACACCACGTTCCCGCCGCCGGACACCTTTCCCCGCGACCGCGAAGTCCTCAGGGTGCTGCGGGTCCGCGGGGAGCGACGGGTCCGGGAGGAACCGATTCCGTACCCCGCGGTCCGGCGGGCCGATCCGGCCCTTCTCCGGGGCGCGGAGGTGGTCGCGCGGGCGGGCGTGAGCGGCGTCCGGCGGATCACCTACGCCGTGCGCACCGTGGACGGCGTCCGGCAGCGGCCGAGGGTGCTGCGGTCGGAGACCGTGCGGGAGCCGGTGCCGCGCATCGTGCGCGTGGGCACCCGCTCCGCCCGCGTCCCCGGCGCCGACGGGCCGCACCGGGCCGCCATGGCCCATTGCGTGTCCGCCGGGCGGCCCCGGTATGAACCGCCGGGCGATCGGACGTTCACGGCCAGGAAGCTGTACGTCCAGCGAGGCGCGCTCCCCTGGCCGGACTGCGGGCTCGGGCCGAACGAGTGAGGACCGGTACGGACCACGGGTCCGGCCGGGCTGTGGGTCCGAACCGGACCGCGGGTCCGGCCGGGCTGTCCGAACGGACCGCTGGTCCGGAACGCCCGGGCCGGGTTCACCCGCACCCGGACGGGCGGGCGGCTGCCGGTCCCCGCCGCGGCCGTAAGCTTCACGGGTGAGCACGAGCACCGACACCGACGGGCCCGGCCCCCTCCTGGGCCCCGCCGACGTCCGCGAACTGGCCGCCGCCCTGGGCGTGCGCCCCACCAAGCAGCGCGGCCAGAACTTCGTCATCGACGCCAACACGGTGCGCCGTATCGTCCGGACCGCCGAAGTGCGGCCCGAGGACACGGTCGTGGAGATCGGCCCGGGGCTGGGATCGCTGACCCTGGCGCTGCTGGAGGCCGCCGGCCGCGTGGTGGCGGTCGAGATCGACGACGTCCTGGCGGCCGCGCTCCCGGCCACCGTCGGCGCACGTCTGCCGGAGCGCGCCGACCGCTTCGCGCTGGTGCACTCGGACGCGATGCGCGTCACCGAACTGCCCGGCCCGCCGCCGACGGCCCTGGTGGCCAACCTTCCGTACAACGTCGCGGTGCCCGTTCTGCTGCACATGCTGGAACGCTTTCCCAGCATCGAACGGACGCTCGTCATGGTGCAGGCAGAGGTCGCCGACCGGCTCGCCGCGCCGCCGGGCTCCAAGGTGTACGGCGTGCCGTCGGTGAAGGCGGCCTGGTACGCGACGGTGAAGCGTGCCGGATCCATCGGGCGCAACGTGTTCTGGCCGGCGCCCAACGTCGACTCCGGGCTGGTCTCGCTGGTCCGCCGTGCCGAGCCGCTGCGGACGGCGGCCGCACGGGAAGACGTGTTCGCGGTCGTGGACGCCGCCTTCGCCCAGCGGCGCAAGACGCTCCGCGCGGCGCTCGCGGGCTGGGCCGGTTCCGCCGCCGCGGCTGAGGAGGCGCTGGTGGCGGCGGGGGTGTCGCCGCAGGCGCGTGGCGAGTCGCTGACGGTGGAGGAGTTCGCGGCGATCGCGGAGCACAAGCCCGGGCGCGAGCCCGGGACCGGCGCCGGTACCGGAACCGCTGTCCGTACGGGCGGCGGGCGGACCGGCGGGCACGAGACCAGGCGCCGTCAGCAGCGGTGAGCAGCGACGGCAGCGGACCGGACGAACGATACGGAGCGCCCCCAGTGACCGGAATCAGCGCGCGCGGGCAGCACGGCCCGAGCAGCCCGCACAGTCCCGGCGGCCCGGCCGCCCGACCGGCCCGTGCGGCGGAGGACGGGTCCGTCACCGTCCGCGTACCGGCGAAGGTGAATGTGCAGCTGGCCGTCGGCGGGCTCCGGCCGGACGGCTTCCACGACCTCGCCAACGTCTTCCTCGCCGTCGGCCTGCACGACGAGATCACGGCCGTCCCGGCCGGCGCGCCGGGCATCACCGTCACCGTCACCGGCCCGGACGCCGGCCAGGTGCCGCTCGACCGCACCAACCTCGCGGTCCGGGCGGCGGAACTCCTCGCCGCCCGCCACGGGATCGAGCCCCGGGTGCGGCTCCACATCGCCAAGGACATCCCCGTCGCCGGCGGCATGGCGGGGGGCAGCGCCGACGCCGCCGGGGCCCTGCTCGCCTGCGACGCCCTGTGGGACACCGGGACGAGCCGCGAGGAACTCCTGGACGTCTGCGCGGAGTTGGGCAGCGACGTACCGTTCAGCCTGCTGGGCGGGGCGGCGCTGGGCCGGGGCCGGGGCGAACTGCTGACCCCGCTGGACGTGGGCGGCACCTTCCACTGGGTCTTCGCCGTCGCGGACGGCGGCCTCTCCACCCCGGCCGTCTACCGGGAGTGCGACCGGCTGCGCGAGGTCTCCGGCACCGGCGCCACCGTGACGGACATCCCCGATCCGGAACCGTCCCGTCCGCTTCTCGGCGCCCTGGCCGCCGGGGACGCCGCCGCCCTGGCGGACGCCCTCATGGCCGGCGGGGCCGGCAACGACCTCCAGGCGGCGGCACTCTCGCTGCGCCCCTCCCTCGCGGACACGCTCGCGGCGGGGGCCCGGGCCGGCGCCCTGGCCGGCCTCGTCTCCGGCTCGGGCCCGACCACCGCGTTCCTCGCCGGGTCGGCAGGCGAGGCGGAGCTCCTGGCCCGTGCCCTGCGCGACTCCGGCACCTGCCGCACCGCCCGCGTCGCCGCGTCCCCGGCCGCCGGGGCGACCTTGCTCACACCGGCCCGCACCCCGGCACCCACGGCCGCACCCGCGCCCCCGGGCACGGCATCCGCGCACCCGCCCGCGTAGGGAGCCCGCCGCCCGTGACCCGCCGCGCTCCGCGCCCGCGGAGTTGTCCACAGCCCGTCCGGCCGGTCCGCCCGCGGCGACTACCCTGGAAAGCACCCACACGGACGCCGCCCAGCGCGGCGTGGAATCAGGAGCGGAATGGCCACGAACCTCGTCAATCTGGAAGCCGTCGGAAAGGTGTACGGCACCCGTGCGCTGCTCGACGGCGTCTCCCTCGGCGTCAACGAGGGAGACCGGATCGGCGTGGTCGGCCGCAACGGTGACGGCAAGACCACCCTCGTCCGCATCCTCGCCAAGCTGGAGACCCCCGACGACGGCCGGGTCACCCACGCGGGCGGTCTCCGCCTCGGCGTGCTGACGCAGCACGACTCGCTCGACCCGGCGGCCACCGTCCGCCAGGAGGTCATCGGCGACCTCGCCGACCACGAGTGGGCGGGCAACGCGCGGATCCGCGACATCATCACCGGCCTCTTCGGCGGTCTGGACATGCCGGGCTTCCCGCAGGGCCCGGACACGGTCATCGGCCCGCTCTCCGGTGGCGAGCGCCGCCGCATCGCCCTCGCCAAGCTCCTCATCGCCGAACAGGACCTGATCGTCCTCGACGAGCCGACGAACCACCTCGACGTCGAGGGGATCTCCTGGCTCGCCGGCCACCTCCGGGCCCGCCGCTCCGCCCTGGTCGTCGTCACCCACGACCGCTGGTTCCTCGACCAGGTCGCCACCCGAATGTGGGACGTCCAGCGCGGCGCCGTCCACGAGTACGAGGGCGGCTACTCCGACTACGTCTTCGCCCGGGCCGAGCGGGAGAGGATCGCCGCCACCGAGGAGACCAAGCGGCAGAACTTGATGCGCAAGGAGCTGGCGTGGCTGCGCCGCGGCGCCCCGGCCCGCACGAGCAAGCCGCGGTTCCGGATCGAGGCGGCCAACGAGCTGATCGCGGACGTGCCGCCGCCGCGGGACACCGCGGAGCTGATGAAGTTCGCCAACTCACGCCTCGGCAAGACGGTGTTCGAACTGGAGGACGTGACCGTACGGGCCGGTGAGAAGGAGCTGCTGAAACACCTCACCTGGCAGCTCGGCCCGGGCGACCGCGTCGGCCTGGTCGGGGTGAACGGCGCGGGCAAGACGTCGCTGCTGCGGGCGCTGGCCGAGGCCGCGTACAGCGGCGGCGAGCTGCAGCCCGCGGCCGGGAAGATCAAGGTCGGCAGGACGGTCAAGCTCGCCCATCTCTCCCAGGAGGTCGCCGAACTCGACCGCGGCTGGCGGGTGCTGGAGGCCGTGGAGCGGATCCGGCAGCGGGTCGACCTCGGCAAGGGCCGGGAGATGACCGCCTCGCAGCTCTGCGAGAAGTTCGGCTTCACCAAGGAGAAGCAGTGGACACCGGTCGCCGACCTCTCCGGTGGTGAGCGCCGCCGGCTGCAGATCCTGCGGCTGCTCATGGACGAGCCCAACGTCCTGTTCCTCGACGAGCCGACCAACGACCTCGACATCGAGACGCTGACCCAGCTGGAGGACCTGCTCGACGGCTGGCCCGGTTCCCTGGTGGTCATCAGCCACGACCGGTACTTCCTGGAGCGCACCACGGACCGCGTCATGGCCCTGCTCGGTGACGCCACGCTGCGGATGCTGCCGCGCGGCATCGACGAGTACCTGGAACGCCGGCAGCGGGTCCTCGCGCAGGACAAGGCGTCCGCCCCGGCCGCCGCCGCGCCCTCGGCGGCACGGCAGAGGACGCCGGGCGGAGCCGGCGCCAAGGACGCCCGTGCCGCGAAGAAGGATCTCCAGCGCATCGAACGCCGGCTCGACCGCATCGGTGAGCAGGAGTCCGGGCTGCACGCCCAGATCGCGGAGAACGCCACGGACTTCGAGAAGGTGGCGAAGCTCGACGCGGAGCTCCGCGAACTCGTCGCGGAACGCGAGGAGTTGGAGACCCGCTGGCTGGAACTCGCCGACGGGGTCTGATCCGGCCCCGCCGGGGGCAGAGGTGCCGGGCCGGTCCGGGGGGCGGCCGGAAAGTGCGGCGGTGGCGGATCCGGAGTGCGGTGGCGGCCCGGCAACAAGCGCGTCACGGGCCGGTCTCAGCTGTTCGATAGCGGGGAAAGCGGCCGCTGCGCCGTTCGAACCTGGTGATACAAAGAGCCTTGCTCGCCCTGCCCTTGGCAGGCGGGCCTCGTGTCCGATTCGCTCCGTTCCGGAGAGCTTCACGCCCACCGGTGACGCGGGGGAGACCGATATCGGGCCATGTGCCCGCGTGAAGAGGAAAACTGATGTCGCAGCCGCCGCAACCGCCCAATCAGCCCCCCTCCGGTCCGCCAGGGGGCGACTCCCACTCCGATGCCGACGGGCA
Organism: Streptomyces sp. MNU89; assembly: GCF_020982505.1. Taxonomy (NCBI): domain Bacteria; kingdom Bacillati; phylum Actinomycetota; class Actinomycetes; order Kitasatosporales; family Streptomycetaceae; genus Streptomyces; species Streptomyces sp. MNU89. The sequence goes on from NZ_JAJKLL010000001.1 coordinate 4,448,391, forward strand.
GGCCCAGGGCCAGGGCGGCGGCTTCGGCCCGCCTCCGGGACCTCCGTCCGGTTCCGGCCCCGCCGAGCCGGATCCCGCGGATTCGTCCCAACAGGATCCCGCCAAGTCCGATTCCGCGCAGCCCGATTCCGCGCAGCCCGATCCGGCCAAGCCGGATCTGTCGAAGCGGGAGGCGCCGGGAACGGAGCCGTCCCAGCCTGCCGGGGAGCCTCCGCAGCCCCCGCAGGCACCGCCGGCCCCGGCCGGCCCGCCGCCCGCCGGGGGCTTCGGCGCACCGGTCCCGCCGCCCCGGGTCAGCAGCCGGGGTACGGCTATCCCCAGCAGCCCCCGGGAGCGCAGCCGGGTTACGGCTACCCGCAGCAGCCCCCGGCCCAGCCCGGCTACGGCTACCCGGGCCAGCCGTCGTACGGTCAGCCGCCGTACGGTCAGCCCGGTCAGCCGCCGTACGGTCAGCCCGGCCAGCCGCCCTACGGTCAGCCCGGCCAGCCGCCCTACGGCCAGCCGCCCTACGGCCAGCAGCAGTACGCCATGTACCCGCCCACGGGCCCGATGCCCGCCGGGGGCATGCCGCAGGGCGGGGGCCAGGGCAGCAAGCAGCGCATGATGATCATCATCGCCGCGGCCGTCGCCGTGCTGCTGATCATCGGCGGCGGTGTCTTCTTCGCGACCACCGGCGGCGACGGCGACGGCAAGAAGGACACGGCCGGGAACTCCTCGGGCGGCACCGGCGGGGACGACGGCAGCGGCGGTGACGGCAGCGGTGGCGAGAAGCCCGCGAAGACCGACGCCGAACTGCTGTTCTCCGTCGACAAGCCCAAGCTCACGGATGTCACCAAGGTCGACGGCCTCTGGGTGACCGACAAGGCCTTCGCCAAGGGCTCGCTCAACTCCGTGGTCGGCTACAACAAGGCCGACGGCAAGGAGAAGTGGACCCTGGAGCTGGCCGGCCAGATCTGCTGGGGTTCCAAGCACACCAGCGAGGACGGCAAGGCGGCGGTTCTCTTCCAGGACGGCAAGGTCGGCAGCGACGGCCGCGTCCAGCCGTGCAGCCGGGTCGCCGCGTTCGACGTCAACACCGGCAAGAAGCTGTGGGAGAAGCAGGTTTCGCTCGGTGACGAGAACGTGCGCTTCTCCGAGGTGACGGTCGGTCCGGACGTGGTCGCGGCAGGCGGCCTCTACGGCGGTGCGGCGTGGAAGCTCGACAGCGGCAAGGAGCTGTGGCGCCCCGACCAGACCTCCGACTGCGAGGACGCCGGCTACGGCGGCGGCACCGGGCTGGTCGCGGTGCGCAAGTGCGGCAGCTATGACGCCCCGAAGATCGAGGTGCAGAAGCTCGACCCGTCCTCCGGCAAGCCGCAGTTCTCGTACGACGTGCCGGAAGGCGTCGACTACGTCCACGTCATCTCCACCGACCCCCTGGTCATCGGCATCGACGCCGGCGGCGCCGTCGGCACGTCCGACGTCATCGCGATCGACGACAAGGGCAAGATGCGCAGCCGCATCTCCACGGAGAACGGCAAGTACACCGTCCGCTGCAGCGCCGTCGAGGTCGAGGACTGCAAGATGGTCGCCGTCGACGAGGACTCCCTCTACATGGGCACGGAGGAGCACGAGAGCCAGGAGGAGGACTACGGGCGGACCAACGAGATCGTCGCCTTCGACCTGGACACCGGCAAGGCGAGGGGCAAGGCGGAGGCCGGCGGACGCCGTGTCATGACGCCGCTCCAGATGGAGGACGGCACGCTCCTGGCCTACATGGAGCCGACCTACGACCAGGGCGGCCAGGTGATGGCCATCGACCCGAAGACGCTCAAGAGCACGGTCTATCTGAAGAACCCGAAGGACTCCATCGAGACGGAGTCCAGCTACCGGCCGTCGCTGAACGTCCGGCTGCTCTACGAGGGCGGGCGGCTCTACATGGGCCAGACGCTCATGTCGGAGCGGAGCTCCTCCCTGGACCGGAAGGAATACCTGCTGGTGGTCTTCGGCAGCGAGTGATCCCGCCGTTCCGCCTCAGCGGCGGGCGGAAGGGCCCGGCCGGCACGTACGACGCGTGCCCGCCGGGCCCTTCGGCTTCTCGTGCGGCCCCGCGCGGCCCCGGCGCCTCCACTGTGCGGGCCGTCCCCGGGCCTGCTGCGGCCCGTCCGCGGCGCCGTCGCCGAACGATCTTCCTCTGACCGAGCCTGACGCAATCCAGTCCCGAATTGACTGGTATTCCGGCGTTCCATGGCGCTTTTCCCAGGTAAGGGGCGCGTGAGGCCGCGCAAACGTGTAGCTTCCCCGTCCAAGGGAGCCCGGGGGCTTCGGGGATGGGGGAGGAGCTCATGGGCGTGCGGCTCATCGTGGTCGATGACCACCGTCTGCTCGCCGAGGCGCTGGCCTCGGCTCTCAAGCTGCGCGGACACCGCGTGCTGGCCGCCGCGGCGCCGGGCGCCGGGGCGGCGGACCTGGTGGTGAGCAGGGCGCCGGAGGTGTGCCTGCTGGGCACCGCGGCTCCGGAGGAGCCCGGCGCGTTCGACCCGGTGGTGCGGATCAGGCGGGAGCGGCCGCAGGTGGCGGTGGTCGTGCTGGGCCCGGTGCCGAACCCGCGCGGCATAGCGGCGGCCTTCGCGGCCGGCGCCTCCGGTTACGTACGGCAGGACGAGCGCATCGAGGGCGTGGAACGCGCCATGGTGAAGGCCCGCGCGGGCGAGGCGGCGGTGGCGCCGCAGTTGCTCCAGGGCGCGTTCGCGGAACTCCTCAACCCCGCCGCCCAGCCGGACGACGAGGCGACGCGGCTGCTGCGCATCCTGACGCCTCGTGAGGTCGAGGTGCTGATGCGGGTCGCGGAGGGCGAGGACACCCGGGTCATCGCGGCGGGCATGGGGATAGCGCCCAGCACCGCCCGCACCCATGTGCAGCGGGTGCTGATGAAGCTGGGCGTCGGCTCCCGGCTGGAGGCGGCGGCGCTGGCCGCCCGTACGGGACTGCTGGACCGGGCGGCGGTCCGGCCGGACCGGCTGGACCGGCCGGACCAGGGCTGAGTCCGGCGGCCCGGGTGCGGGCCACGGGTGCACCGCCGCAAGCGCGGAGCCCGGAAGCCCGGAGACCCGGCCCGCCAGGGGCCGGCGATAGCCGGCCGCAGAAGCCGCGGAGCCTTCGGCGGCGGCCGCCCACCCACCGCGCCTGGGGCGCGGACGCACACTCACGACAGCACCCTCGTTTTCTTCTGCGCTGTTGTGTTGGATTATGTTTGCTATCGTTCTGCTAGGAGAGCATCGCTAGGAGCCTTGGTGAAGAAGACGGTGACGAAGCTCGCGGACGGCCGCGAGCTGATCTACTACGACGGCGACGGCGACGGCGACGGCACGGCCGGCAGCGCCGGCGCCCCGCGCGACGCCGCCGACCGGCGGCCGCTCGGCTCCGTCGCCACCGCGTCGGAGATCCGCCGCGATCCCCTCCTCGGTGACTCCGTCGTCATCGCCTCCCACCGCCAGGGCCGCACCTACCTCCCGCCGGCGGACGCCTGCCCGCTCTGCCCCTCCCGCGAGGACCGGCTCACCGAGATACCCGCCGCCGACTACGACGTCGCCGTGTTCGAGAACCGCTTCCCCTCCCTCACCGGCGACGCGGGCCGCTGCGAGGTGGTCTGCTTCACCGCCGACCACGACGCCTCCTTCGCCGATCTCACCGAGGAGCGCGCCCGGCTCGTCCTGGACGCCTGGACGGACCGCACCGCCGAACTGTCCCGGCGCCCCGGCGTCGAGCAGATCTACTGCTTCGAGAACCGGGGCCGCGAGATCGGCGTCACCCTGGGCCACCCGCACGGCCAGATCTACGCCTATCCCTTCACCACCCCGCACACCGAACGCGTCCTCCGCTCCCTCGCCGCCCACCGCGAGCGCACCGGCGGCAACCTGTTCGACGACACCGTCGCGGACGAACGCAAGGACGGCAGCCGCGTCGTCGTGGAGGGCGAGCACTGGACGGCCTTCGTGCCGTACGCCGCCCACTGGCCGTACGAGGTGCACCTCTACCCCCGTCGGCGGGTGCCCGACCTGCCCGCGCTTGGCGAGCAGGCCCGCGCCGAGTTCCCGCGGATCTATCTGGACCTGCTGCGCCGCTTCGACCGGGTGTTCGGCCCGGACGAGCCGTCCACCCCGTACATCTCCGGCTGGCACCAGGCACCGCTGCGCGGATGGGGGGAACGCCCCGTGGAACGTGAGGACTTCGCGCTCCACCTTGAGCTCTTCACCATCCGCCGCACTTCCGGCAAGCTGAAGTTCCTCGCGGGTTCCGAGTCCGGCATGAGGGTGTTCATCAACGATGTGCCGCCGGAGACGGCGGCGGCACGGCTGCGTGAGGTGGCGGACGAGTGAACGGGAGCGGGATCGTGAACGGAAGCGGGGACGGGAGCGGACGCGGGGACGAGAGCGCGGCCGGGCGGCCGGGCGACGCCACCGGCGGGGAGCCGGGCGGCGGGCGGAAGTACTTTGTCACCGGCGGAGCCGGCTACGTCGGCAGCGTCGTCGCGGCCCATCTGCTCGACGCCGGCCACCGGGTGACCGTGCTGGACGACCTGTCCACCGGCCACCGCGAAGCGGTCCCGGCCGGCGCGGAGTTCATCGAGGGCCGCGTCCAGGACCTGACCTCGCCGGCCGGCGAGGGCCGGCTCGACGGCTCGTACGACGGTGTGCTGCACTTCGCCGCGTTCTCGCAGGTCGGGGAGTCCGTGGCGGACCCGGAGAAGTACTGGCGCAACAACGTCGGCGGCACCATGGAGCTCCTCGCCGCGATGCGCGCCGCCGGAGTCCGCCGGCTCGTCTTCTCGTCCACCGCCGCCACCTACGGCGACCCGGAGTCCGTGCCCATCGCCGAGACCGACGCCACCGCGCCCACCAGCCCCTACGGCGCCTCCAAGCTCGCGGTCGACCACATGATCGGCGGTGAGTGCGCCGCCCACGGCCTCGCCGCCGTCTCGCTGCGCTACTTCAACGTCGCGGGCGCCCACCGGTCCGCCGGCGGCTCCCTCCACGGCGAGCTGCACGACCCCGAGTCCCATCTCATCCCGCTGGTGCTGCAGGTCGCGCTCGGCCGGCGGGAGGCCGTCTCCGTCTACGGCGACGACTACCCGACGCCGGACGGCACCTGCGTCCGCGACTACATCCACGTCTCCGACCTCGCCGAGGCACACCTCCTCGCCCTGGACGGCGCCGCCCCGGGCGAGCACCTGATCTGCAACCTCGGCAACGGCAACGGCTTCTCCGTCCGGGAGGTGATCGAGACCGTCCGCCGGGTCACCGGCCACCCGGTGCCCGAGAACGCCGCCCCGCGCCGCCCGGGCGACCCGGCCGTGCTCGTCGCCTCCGCGGAGCGCGCCCGGAACCGGCTGGGCTGGAAGCCCGCGCGCCCCGGACTGGCCGATATCGTCCGGGACGCCTGGGAGTTCGCCCTGGGGCGGAACGGCGGTGCGCAGAAGGCGTCGGCGGAGAACGGGACGCCGGAGAACGGGACGCCGCAGAACGGGACGTACGGGAACCGGACGGCGGAGCACGAGAGCGGAAGAACGGCGGAAGCGTGACGGACCAGCAGACGGCCGGCGGGACCCACGGCTCCCACCGGACCCCCGGGACCGGACCGGGCGCCCGCACCGGAACGGAAACCCCCGAGACGGGCCGGACCGAGCCGGAGGAGCACCTCGCCGGCACGTTCGCAGCCCTGTACGGCTACGAGCCCGAAGGGCTGTGGGCCGCCCCCGGCCGCGTCAACCTCATCGGTGAGCACACCGACTACAACGACGGATACGTGCTCCCGCTGGCCCTCCCGCACACCGCCCGCGCCGCCGTGTCCCGCCGCGACGACGGCGTGCTGCGCCTGCACTCCGGCGATGTGCTCGGCGGCGTGGTGGAACTGCGCGCCGACGCCCTGGAGCCCGGCGCGCCCGGCCTGGGCTGGGCCGCGTACCCCGCCGGCGTGGTGTGGGCGCTGCGTGACGCCGGCCATCCGGTCACCGGCCTGGACCTGCACCTGAGTTCGACCGTCCCGGTCGGCGCCGGGCTGTCCTCCTCCGCCGCCCTGGAGATCGTCACCGCGCTCGCGCTCAACGAGCTCCATGGACTGGGGCTGCGCCCCTGGCAGCTGGCGCGGGTGGCGCAGCGCGCCGAGAACGTCTTCGTCGGAATGCCCTGCGGGATCATGGACCAGACGGCCTCCGCCTGCTGCACCGCGGGCCACGCCCTGCACCTCGACACCCGCGACCTGACCCAGCGGCAGGTGCCGTTCGACCTCGCCGCCGACGGGCTGCGCCTGCTGGTCGTGGACACCCGCGTCCAGCACGCCCTGGGCGACAGCGCCTACGCGGAGCGGCGCGCGAGCTGTGAGGAGGGCGCCGCCCTGCTGGACGTCCCCGCCCTGCGCGACGTCGCCTTCGGGCAACTGGACGAAGCGCTCTCCCGGCTCGGTGACGAGACGCTGCGCCGCCGGGTGCGCCATGTCGTCACCGAGAACCGGCGCGTGGAGGAGGTCACCGCCCGCCTCGCGGCCGGGGACACGCGCGGCATCGGCCCGCTGCTCACCGCCGGGCACGCCTCGCTCCGCGACGACTTCGAGGTGTCCTGCCCGGAGCTCGACCTGGCGGTGGAGTCCGCGTGTGCCGCGGGCGCGCTCGGCGCCCGCATGACGGGCGGCGGCTTCGGCGGCTCGGCGATCGCGCTGGTGGAGGAGGCGGCGGCGGAGCCGGTGACGAAGGCGGTCACCGCGGCCTTCGCGGCGGCCGGGCACCGTGAGCCCCGGGTCTTCCCGGCCGTACCGTCGGCGGGCGCGCGCCGGCTGGCCTGAACCGGCCGTCCGGCGCCGGGCGGAACACCGCGGGCCCCGGCCGGGGATGTGCTTCACCGGCGGGTCCGCCGCGCCGGGCGGCGGGTACGGTGTCCGGCACACCGCCGCCCGGGCGCGGGGGTACCGGCGGGCACGGGGCGCACATCGGCATTCCCAGTCGATTTCTTGCACAAGAAGTAACAGCGAACACAGGTCGAACGTCCGGGGCGAACACTTTCGCCAATCCACTTCACTTGTCGGAGTGCATCCGTACGCTGATGCTCAGCACCGGTGGGGGCCGGTGTCAATGCAGGGGGCGAGGCGGTCGGGTACGGCGCCCGGGGTGGGTCCGGTACGGCGGCGGCCGGCCGGGAGCATCCCGGCCACGGCACCGGGCGCCGGAGCAGCCGGGCGCCGGGCCCGCTGGATCGTCCCGATACAGGGGGGTTCCTCAGTGACAGTCATCAGGGTGCTGGTGGTGGACGATCACCGCATCTTCGCCGAATCGCTCGCCGCCGCTCTCGCCGCCGAACAGGACGTCGAGGTGGCGGCGGCGGGCAGCGGGCCGGCGGCGCTGCGCTGTCTGGAGCGGGCCGCCGCGGACGGCCGCCGGTTCGACGTCATGCTCGTCGACGCCGACCTGGGGTGCGCCCCGCCGGTGCCCGGATCGGCGAGGAACGGCCCGACCGTCATCGGCACCGCCCGGGCCGGCGGCGCGGAGCGCGCCGTGGACGGCATATCCCTGGTCGCCGGCGTCCGCGAACGGCGGCCCGCGGTCCGTACGGTGGTGCTCGCCGAGCGGGACGACTCGGCGCGCGCCGCCGCGGCCCTGCAGGCCGGGGCCTCCGGCTGGGTCGCCAAGGACTGCTCGCTCTCCCGGCTGCTGGCCGTCATACGCGGTGTGCTCCGCGGGGAGACCCATCTGCCGCCCGCTCTCCTCACCGGTGTCCTGCGGGAGCTGACCGCGGCGCGCAAGCACCGCACGGAGAGCGAGCGGCTGGTGCAGTCACTGACCCCGCGGGAGCGGGAGGTGCTGCGGTGCATGGTGGCGGGCCTGGGCCGCAAGGCCGTCGCCGAACGGCTGTTCCTCTCCCCGCACACGGTCCGCACCCATATGCAGAACGTCCTGGGCAAGCTCGGCGTGCACTCCACTCTCGCCGCGGTCGCCCTCGCGCGCCGCGCCGGGGTGGGCCCGGCGGAGGACCTGCCCGCCGTCGGCAGCACGGGCTGACACGCGCCGCCGGCATCCGTCCCGGGTGCCGGTGCGGGCGTCCGTTTCGCGGCGCAAGGTATCGGCTCTCTCGGCCGTCCGGTCCGCCGCCGTGCCGGCCCGCCGTCCTCGGGCCGGGCTGCGCCCCTTCCCGTCTCGCGTCGCGGCTTCCGCGGTGCCCGCCTGCGACCCCTACCGGCGTTCCGGCCGCGGGCTCCGGCGCGGGGTTGTCATGAACCTGCCGGTTGTCATGAACCTGCCCTGCTCCCCGGCTTCCGGCCTCCCCGGCGACGGCCGTCCCGGGTGCCCGCATTGCGGACTCTGAGGTCCGGCAGCGCTTCCCAAAACGTAACCAGCGGCCGCGCTTCCGACTGTTGACAGCCATCTGCGCAGGTCAGTAGTTTCCCGGGAACCGATCAATCGATCGACTGGTTGTGGCTCGCGGATCGTGGAGGCTCGGCAATGCGGATATCTGCAGGACGTGTGACAAGACGTACGGCACTGGCACTCACCGGCTCTCTGGTGATGGTCCTGGCCGCCGGATGCGGCAGCGGTGACTCGGACTCCGAGGGCGCTCCGGCCCGCGACTACCAGCTCGTCGAGGACGGCAAGCTCACCTTCGCGATGAGCGGCCAGTACCGGCCGTTCAACTACTTCGAGGACGACGGCACGCTGGCCGGCTTCGACCTGGAGCTCGGCAACGAACTGGCGAAGCGCCTCGACCTGAAGCCGAACCCGGTCACCGGACCGTTCAACTCCCTGGTCGCCGGACTGAAGGCCAAGCGGTACGACCTGATCGTCGGGTCCATGTCGGCGACCGACGAGCGGAAGAAGCAGGTCGACTTCACCGATGAGTACTACCTCTCCGGCGCGCAGCTGTTCGTCGGGAAGGACTCCCCGGTCAAGTCCGTCGACGACCTCGAGGACGCGAAGGTCGGCGTCGTCCTCGGCACGACCTTCGAGGAGTACGCCAAGAAGCAGCCCGGGGTCGCGGAGGTCAAGACCTACAGCAGCGACAACGAGGCGCTGACGGAGCTGGGCAACGGCCGCATCGACGCGGCGATCACCACGAAACTCCTGGGTCTCTACCAGATCAAGCAGACCGGCATCGCCATCAAGCCGGCCGGCGACATCCTCTTCCCGGACCCCGCCTCCATCGCGAGCCAGAAGGGCAACCCGAAGCTCACCGCCGAGGTGGACAAGGCCCTCGAAGAGATCAGGAACGACGGGACCTACGCCGAGCTCAGCGAGAAGTGGTTCGGCGTGGACATCAGCCCGGACGGCCAGTCCTGATCACCCCCCGATCCCCCGGCCACCCCTGATGACCCGCTGACGACGGCCGGCCCGGCTGCCCGAGGAGAACCCCGCCATGTCTGTTCTGGACGGCTTCAGCCGTTCCCTGCCGCTCATGCTCGAAGGGCTGCAGATCACCCTGTCGCTGGCCGCGCTGGCGGTGGTGTTCTCCCTGGCGGTCGGGTTGGTCGTCGCCTGGATGAGGATGAGCCGCTTCGCCGTGCTGCGCTGGCTCGCCCAGGGCTATCTCGCCATCATCCGGGGCACGCCGCTCGTGGCCCAGCTGTTCGTCATCTACTACGGCCTCGTCACGATCGTCGACATCTCCTCGTTCTGGTCGGCGGTGATCGGCCTGACCGTGCACACCGCGGCCTATATGGCGGAGATCTTCCGCTCCGGTGTCCAGTCGGTCGTCAAGGGCCAGACCGAGTCGGCGCGTTCCCTCGGCATGAGCCGGACGCAGGCGCTGCGGATCGTGGTCGCCCCGCAGGCGTTCCGGTCCATCCTGCCCTCGCTCGGCAACCAGTTCATCATCGCCGTCAAGGACACCGCCGTGGCCTCCTTCATCACGGTCCCCGAACTGTTCATGCAGGCGCAGAAGCTGGCGGCCGCGACGTATGAGCCGCTGACCTACTACCTGATATCCGCCGTCTACTACCTGGTGATCGTGCTTCTCCTGACGGCGCTGCTGCGCCGGCTGGAGCGCCGGCACTCCCGTTACGCGATCTGAGAGGCGCCCACCCCATGCCACACCCCGACAGCGCCCCGGAGAACACCCCGCGGACCGCCCCCCTGGTGGTCATGCGGCGGATCCACAAGGCGTTCGGCGCGCACACTGTGCTGGACGGAGTGGACCTGTCCGTGGACACCGGCGAGGTCGTCGTCCTGATCGGCGCCTCCGGAGCCGGCAAGAGCACCCTGCTGCGCTGCGTCAACGGCCTGGAGCGCATCGACTCCGGCGGGATCGTCATCGACGGCCAGGAACTCCGCTACGACGAGAAGTCCCTCAACCTCATGCGCCGCCAGGTGGGGATGGTCTTCCAGCACTTCAACCTGTGGCCGCACAAGTCGGTGCTGGACAACGTCGCCACCGCCCCGGTCCGGGTGGCCGGACGGGACCGGGGCGAGGCCCGGGAGACCGCTCTCGGACTGCTGGAGCAGGTCGGGCTGCGGCAGTTCGCGGACCGCTACCCGATGAGCCTGTCCGGCGGCCAGCAGCAGCGCGTGGCCATCGCGCGGGCGCTGGCCATGCGGCCGAAGGTGATGCTCTTCGACGAGCCGACCAGCGCCCTCGACCCCGAACTGGTCGGCGAAGTCCTGGCGGTGATGCGGGACCTGGCCGACTCCGGAATGACCATGATGGTGGTCACCCACGAGATGCGGTTCGCCCGGAACGTCGCCGACCGGGTCGTCCTCATGGCCGACGGCGGGATCGCCGAAGAGGGACCTCCGGCGGAGGTGCTGGACAACCCACGCAGCGAGCGGGGCCGCGCCTTCCTCCGACAGGTGGAACGGGCCTGACCGGGCGGCCACGGGCCACCGGCAACCGGCCACCACGGCGGCGGGCGCGCGATCGCCCCGCCGCACACAACACGCCAGGGATAAGGACAGCATGTCGACAGTGACGGAGACGGGGCACCCGGAGCGGGACCCGGTGCGGTACGAGCGGAACGGCCCGGTGGCCGTGGTCGAGCTGCACCGGCCGCACCGTCTCAACGCGGTCACCGACGAGGTCAGCCGCGAGCTGGTCGGTGCTCTGCGGCGCGCCGTCGCCGAGGGCGCGCGGGCCGTGGTCCTCACCGGCGCCGGCCGGGCCTTCTGCAGCGGGCACGACCTCAAGGAACCCGCCCCGGCGGAGGATCCGCTGGCGGCCAGGGAGCGGCTGGAGCGGCTGCAGGACGTCACCCGGACGATCAAGCGCAGCCCGGTCCCGGTGATCGCGGCCGTGCACGGCTGGGCGGTGGGCGCGGGGTGCGAATGGGCCCTGGCCTGCGATCTGGTGGTGGCGGCCGAGTACACCCGCTTCATGTTCCCGGAGGCGGGTGTCGGGCTCACCGTGACCAACGGCGTCTCCCAGCTGCTCGCCGCCGTCCTCGGGCCGCAGCGCGCCAAGTATCTGCTGATGACCGGTTCGGGCTTCACCGCGGAGGAGGCGCGCGGATGGGGCCTGGTCAACGAGGTCGTGCCGGACGGGGAACACCGCCGGTACGCGCTGGAACTCGCCGGGAGGCTGCTCGACAAGCCGCCCCTGGCGCTCGCCCTAGCCAAAGAGACCCTCGACCGCGGGCTGGGCGCGGGTCTGGAGGAGACACTCGCCATGGAAGTGGACCTGTCGATGCGCGTGGTCGGCACCGGCACCGGCTCCGAGCCCGGTGCCGGCTCCGAGCCCGGTGCCGGCACCGATGCCACCGAGGCCGGCCCGGGCGCCGGTTCCGGCACCGCCGCGGACTCCGGCGCCGGTTCCGTCTCCGGCGCCGGAGGCCCGCACCGCGCCCCCGCGGTGCCGCGGCCCGGGCGGAGGCAGCCGTGACGTCCCGCGCCTCCGGGCGCCCCGTGCCCGGCACCCGGCCGGCGGCTCCCGCATCCGCACCCGAGCCCGCACCCGCGCCCGGCACCCTCGGTGCGCTGGTCCGCGACGCGGCCCGGGCACACGGTGACCGGGTGGCGTGGGTCTTCCCGCACGCCGCCCGGCCGCGCTGGACCTTCGCGGAGATCGACGCCGCGGTGGACCGGATCAGCGCGTTCCTCCGGAGCTCGACCGCCCCCGGCGACCGGGTGGCGGTGATGCTGCCGAACGTGCCGGAATTCCCGCTGCTGTGGCTCGCCGCGGCCCGGTCCGGACGGATCCTCGTACCGGTCAACACCCAGGCCCGCGCCACCGACGCGGCCCATCTGCTGCGCGACGCCGGCCCCCGGCTCGCGGTCACCACTCCCGCGTACGCCGAGGTGCTCGCGGCCGCTGCCGCGCAGGCGGGCCTCGATCTCACCGTCGTACCGGCGGACGACCTGCCCGCCGGCCCGGACGGCCCGGACGGCCCGGGCGGCCCGGACGCCTCCGGGGCGCCGGCGGCCCCGGGCGACCTGGTGAACATCCAGTACACCTCGGGGACCACCGGGCTGCCCAAGGGCTGCATGCTCAGCCACCGCTACTGGCTCACCATCGCGCACGCCCTGCGGACCAACTTCCCGCGGCTCGGCGAGGACGACGTCCTCTACACCGCCCAGCCGTTCAGCTACATGGACCCGCAGTGGAACGTGGTGGCCGCGCTGCGCTCCGGCGCCCGGCTGGTGGTGGCGGACCGGTTCAGCGCCGGCCGGATGTGGGCCGACATCCGTGAGCACGGGGTGACGGTCTTCTACTGCCTGGGCATGATGCCGGCCGCGCTGCTGGCCCGGCCGCCGCACCCGGACGACCGGAACCACGCCGTCCGGGCGGTCCTGGCCTCCGGCATCCCCACCGGACTCCACCGGGAGCTGGAGGAACGCTGGGGAGTGCCCTGGTACGAGGCGTTCGGCATGACCGAGTCCGGCGCGGACCTCATCGTCACCCCGGAGGACCACGACGAGACCGTCGGCACCGGATGCGTGGGCCGGCCCCATCCGGGCAAGCGGGCCGACGTCGTCGACGGCTCCGGCCGGCCGGTCGAACCGGGGCTCCCCGGCGAACTGGTGATCTCCGGCGAGGGGCTGATGGACGGTTACTGGGGACAGCCGGAGGCCACCGCCCGGGTCCTGCGCTCCGGCCGGCTGCACACCGGGGACCGGGTGCGGGCGGACGCCGAGGGCCGGATCTACTACCTGGCCCGGACGAAGGACATGGTCCGCCGGTCCGGGGAGAACGTCTCGGCCCGGGAGGTCGAGGCGGTCCTCGAGTCCCATCCGGCGGTGCGGACGGCCGCCGTGGTGCCGGAGCCGGACGCCGTCCGGGGCGAGGAGGTGAAGGCTTTCGTCGTACCGTCCGGCGGGGAGACCCCCGATCCACGGGAACTGCTGGAGTTCTGCCGGGAACGGCTGGCCTCCTTCAAGGTGCCGCGCTACTGGTGCGTGCGGCCCGAACTGCCCCGCACGCCCTCGGAACGGGTGGCCAAGGGGGAGCTGCGCGCCGACCGCGGCCCGTGCTGGGACGCGGCCGCGCCCTCCCCGGAGGCGCCGCCGCCCGCCGCCGGCACGACGGGAGGCGGACCGTGACCGTCCCCGGACATCCGTCCCCGCGCGGCACCGGCACGGCCCCGGGCCCGGGAACCGGCACCGCCGGCACCGCCGACACCAGCGACACCAGCGACACCGGCGACACCGGCGACACTGGCGACACCGGCGACACCGGCGACACCGGCGTGCCCGGCCTCCCCGGCAGCTTCCGCACCACGACCGAGGTCTCCTGGGACGAACTCGACGCGCTGGGCGTCCTGCACCACGCCCGCTTCCCGGTGCACGCCGAGCGGGCCTTCAGCCGCCTGCTCGACACCATGGGATACCCCTACGACCCCGACCCCGCCGTCCGGCCCGAGCGACACCATGCGGTGGCCCGCCTCGCCATCACCTTCACCGGCCCCGTCGACCGGCCCGGCACGCTCCACATCGAGCAGCGGGTGACGGCGCTCGGCCGCGCCAGCCTCACCACGGGCTTCACCGTCAGGGCGGCCGGCGGCGGAAGCGTCGTCGCCGAAGGGGTCCGCACCGCCGTGCACATCGACCGGGCCACCCGCCGGCCGCGGCCCTGGAGCGAGGAGTTCCGCGCCCGGCTGCGCGCCGCACTCGCCGACCCGCCCGCGGCCGGTGACGGGGAGACGAAGGAGACAGCACCATGGACGTAGACGTCGTCTACCGCAACGCCCGGATCCTGACCATGGACCCGGCCCGCCCCCGGGCCACCGCCTTCGCGGTGCTCGGGGACCGGGTCGTGGCGGTCGGCGGCCCGGAGACCGCGGGGCTGTCCGCCCGCCGCACCGTGGACCTCGCCGGGCGGTGCGTCCTGCCCGGCTTCCACGACGCCCACAACCACATGGCCTGGTACGGGCTGAGCCTGGACGAACTCGACCTCTCCCCGGGCCGGGTGACCCGGGTGGAGGACGTGTACGGCCTGGTGGCCCGGGAGGCGGCGCGCCGCCCGCCCGGCGAGTGGATCATCGGAGCCGGCTACGACCAGAACCGGATGTCCGGCGGCCACCCGACGGCCGCCGGGCTGGACCGGGCGGCGCCGGACCACCCCGTCTGGCTGAAGCACACCAGCGGGCACATGTGCGCCGTCAACTCCGCGGTGCTGGCCCGCTGCGGGGCGGACACGGCCCCCGACCCCGACGGCGGGCGCATCCTGCGCGACGCCTCCGGGGCGCCCACCGGACTGCTCCAGGAACGCGCCCAGGAACTGGTGCGGAACCTGCTCGTCCCGTTCCCCGCCGATGTGCTGGCGCGCGCCCTCGGGGCCGCCGCCCGCAACTACGCCGCCGAGGGCATCACCTCGGTGCAGGAGGCGGGTATCGGGGGCGGCTGGATCGGGCACAGCGGGGTGGAGATCGCCGCCTACCAGAGGGCCCGGGACGAGGACACGCTGCTGCAGAGGGTGACGCTCATGCCCGCCTCCGATGTGCTGCACCCGCTTCCGGCGCACGCCGCGGACCCGTACCGCTCCGGCCTCGACCTCGGCATGCGCACGGGCTTCGGTGACGACCGGCTGCGCCTCGGCGCGGTCAAGGTGTTCTCCGACGGCTCGCTCATCGGCCGGACCTCGGCGATGTGCTGCGACTTCGCCGACGACCCCGGCAACCGCGGCTATCTGCAGGCCGGGGAGGAGGAGCTGGCCGCCACGATCACCGCCGCCCACCGGGCCGGCTGGCAGGTGGCCACCCACGCGATCGGCGACCGCGCCGTGGACGTCGTGCTGTCCGCGTACGAGGAGGCTCAGCGGCTGCATCCCCGGCACGACCCCCGGCACCGGATCGAGCACTGCGCGGTCACCTCCCCGGAGCAGGTGGAGCGCATCGTCCGGCTGGGCGTGATCCCGGTGCCCCAGGGCTCCCTGGTACGGGAGGCGGGGGACGGCATGGCCGACGCCCTCGGGCCGGAGCGCGCCGCCTGGTGCTACCGGGTCCGCAGCTTCACCGAGCGCGGCGTGGAGGTGCCCGGGAGCTCCGATCGCCCGGTGGTCGCCGGTGCGCCGCTGGCCGGCATCCATGCCCTGGTGACGCGGCGGACGGCGGGTGGCCGGGTGCTGGCGCCGGACGAGCGGGTCGACGTGGCGACGGCGTTGCGGAGTTACACGGTCGGCTCCGCCCACGCGGCGCACGCGGAGCGGACCCGCGGCAGGATCGCCCCCGGTTTCCTGGCCGACTTCACGGTGCTCGACGCGGACCCGGCCGGGGTGGACGCGGACGCGCTGCCGGAAATCGGTGTGCTGGCGACGGCCGTCGGCGGCAGGGCCGTACACGACCTCGGTGTCCTGGCTTAGGGTTGGCGGCATGTCTTCGTACCAGCGTCTGCGGTCCAGTGCCCTGGAGCTCTTCGCCACCCGCGGGTTCCAGGCCACCGGCATCCGGGACCTCGCCGCGGGGGCGGGCATATCGCTGGCGACTCTCTACCACTACATGAACAGCAAGGAAGACCTGCTGGTCCGGCTGATGCGGGAGTCCCTGGGGCGGCTCAACGCCGACGCACGCACCGTGCTGGCCGAGGCCGCCTCGCCCGTGGAGCGGCTGGCGGGGCTGACCGTCATGCACGTCTTCGCCCACGGGCTGCGCCGCACGGAGACGGTCGTCGTCGACCGGGAGCTGCGGGCGCTGAAGGAGGAGTCCCGTCAGGCCGTCGTGGCCCTGCGGGACGAGTACGAGGAGATGTGGGGACGCCAGCTCGCGGACGGTACCGCGGACGGCACCCTGCTGGTGCCCGACGTCCGGGTGACGCGGCTGGCGCTGCTCGCGATGTGCACGGGCGTCGCCTACTGGTACTCGGAGAAGGGGGAGCTGGATCTCGACGAGGTCGCCGTGGTGCACGCGGATCTGGTGCTGGCCCAGGTCGGCGCCCGGCGGGGGTCGCGGCAGCTGCGCCTGGAGGATCTGGACCTGCCGCCGGTCGCCTGGTTCCGCGAACTGGCCGTACGCGAGGAGCGGCAGCCCGCCCCGTGACGGAGAGTGACGGAGGCCGCGGCCCGGGCGCGCCGTCCGCTCAGCCGGGTACGTTGTCGAACGGCGCCGTCAACCGGCGCAGCAGCCCGGCGAGTTCGCGGCGCTGTTCGCGGGAGAGCTCCGCGAGGATGGCCCGTTCCTGGGTGAGCAGTCCGGCGAGCGCGCGGTCGGCGCGGTCCCGGCCCTCCCGGGTGAGCCGGACGAGCACCCCGCGCCGGTCGCTGGGGTCGGGCAGCCGCTCGACGAGACCCTTCTTGGCGAGCCGGTCGATGCGGTTGGTCATGGTGCCGGAGGTCACCAGGGTCTGGGTGAGGAGCTGTCCGGGGGAGAGCTGGTACGGCGCCCCGGCCCGGCGCAGCGCGGTGAGGACGTCGAACTCCCAGGACTCCAGGCCGTGCTCGGTGAAGGCCAGCCGTCGGGCGCGGTCGAGATGGCGCGCGAGCCGGCTGATCCGGCTCAGCACCTCCAGCGGCTCCACATCGAGGTCCGGGCGCTCCCGGCGCCATGCCCCGACCAGCCGATCGACCTCGTCCTCCATGCCGATCAGTGTAGTAGGTCTGTCGATGTGAAGTCTCTTGACATCAAATATCTTGATATCGAGACTGATGGTCAGGCGTGGCGGGCACGTGACACGGGCATCGATCGGCCCGACAGCAGTTCCCCGTTCACCCACCGCACCGGCACCGAGAGGTTCACACGATGCAAAAACCCCAGAACCCGACCTGGGACCCGCAGCAATACCTCCGCCACTCCGGCCACCGCACCAGGCCCTTCCACGACCTGCTCGCCCGGATCCCCGGCCTCCCGGCCCGCGGCCGCCCGGCGCGCATCGCCGACCTCGGCTGCGGACCGGGCAACGTCACCGCGCTTCTCACCGAGCGCTGGCCCGACGCCCGCATCACCGGCTACGACAACTCCCCGGACATGCTCGCCGAAGCCGCCCGCCACGCCGGCCCCACCCCCGGCGGCGGCAGCATCGACTTCCGGCACGCCGACGCCGCCGACTGGATACCGGAGGAGCCGTACGACCTGATCGTCAGCAACGCCGCCCTCCAGTGGGTCCCCGGCCATGCCAAGTCCTTCCCGGCCTGGATCGAGGCCCTCGCCCCCGGCGGCACCCTCGCCTTACAGGTCCCCGGTAACTTCACCTCGCCCAGCCACGCCATCCTCGACGACCTCTGCGACACCCCGGAGTGGCGCGAAAGAGTCGGCCGCCACGGCCGCCGCTACGTCCACGTGTACGAACCGTGGGAGTACCTCACCCAGCTCACCGGACTCGGCTGCGAGACCGACGCCTGGGAGACCACCTACATACAGCTCCTCCAGGGCGAGGACCCGGTGCTCGACTGGGTCAAGGGCACCGCGCTCCGCCCCATCCTCACCGCTCTCGCCGACGACGAACAGGCCCGCACCGCGTTCCTCGGCCAGTACCGCGACCTGCTCCGCAAGGCCTACCCGCCCGGCCCGCACGGCACCGTCTTCCCGTTCCGGCGGATCTTCGCCATCGCCCGGAAGAAGGACACCTGACCACCGCGCCGGCCCCGCAGCCGCAGCCGTGGGACGGGACGGCACGTCCCCGGGGCCACCGCGGCTGAGCGGCACGGGAACGACGCGGCCCCGGCCCGCCGCAACGGGCCGGGGCCGCGCCCCGTGGGGAAACCGGTCAGCTCTTGCGGTGACCTATCAGCCGCGGCTTCTGCTCCATGCCGTCCAGACCGTGCCAGGCGAGATTCACCAGATGGGCGGCGACCTCCGCCTTCTTCGGCTTCCGCGCGTCCAGCCACCACTGGCCCGTCAGGGCGACCATCCCCACCAGCGCCTGGGCGTACAGCGGGGCCAGCTTCGGATCAAAGCCCCGGGCCTTGAACTCCAGCCCGAGGATGTCCTCCACCTGGGTGGCGATATCGCTGATCAGCGAGGCGAAGGTGCCCGTCGACTGGGCCACCGGCGAATCCCGGACCAGGATCCGGAAACCGTCCGTGTACGACTCGATGTAGTCCAGCAGGGCGAACGCCGCCTGCTCCAGCAGCTCCCGCGGATGCCCAGCGGTCAGGCCGTTGGTGACCATCTCCAGGAGCTTGCGCATCTCCCGGTCCACCACCACCGCGTAGAGCCCCTCCTTGCCGCCGAAGTGCTCGTAGACCACCGGCTTGGAGACCCCGGCCTTCGCCGCGATCTCCTCCACCGACGTGCCTTCGAAGCCCTTCTCGGCGAACAGCGCGCGGCCGATGTCCAGCAGCTGCTCGCGGCGCTCCTTGCCCGTCATTCGTACGCGTCGGCCGCGCCGGCCACCCGGACTCGAAGCCTTGCTCTTCTCGCCACTGCTTCCATCACTCGCCACGTGTTCAATCATGCCGCCTTCGCGGCCTCGTCTTCACGGGAGTTACCGGTCTTCCGCCGGGACTCCACGCGCTCCTTGCTCGGCCAGCGCACATCGTGGGCCCAGCCGAGCAGCTCGAACCAGCGGATGAGCCGGGCGCTGGAGTCCACCTGCCCGCGCATCACCCCGTGCCGGGCGGACGTCGGGTCGGCGTGGTGCAGATTGTGCCAGGACTCGCCGCAGGACAGCACCGCGAGCCACCAGACGTTGCCCGAGCGGTCCCGCGACTTGAAAGGCTTCTTGCCGACCGCGTGGCAGATGGAGTTGATCGACCAGGTGACGTGGTGCAGCAGCGCCACCCGCACCAGGGAACCCCAGAAGAAGGCCGTCGCCGCGCCCTGCCAGGACCACGTCACCAGACCGCCGACCAGCGGCGGGATGGCCAGCGACACCGCCGTCCACAGCATGAACTGGCGGGAGATCCGGCGGATCGCCGGGTCCTTGATCAGATCCGGGGCGTACTTCTGCTGCGGCGTCTGCTCCTCGTCGAACATCCAGCCGATGTGCGCCCACCACAGCCCCTTCATCAGGGCCGGAACGGTCTCACCGAACCGCCACGGCGAGTGGGGATCGCCCTCGGCGTCGGAGAACTTGTGGTGCTTGCGGTGGTCCGCCACCCAGCGCACCAGCGGACCCTCCACGGCCATCGACCCGGCGACGGCCAGGGCGATCCGCAGCGGCCGCTTGGCCTTGAAGGAGCCGTGCGTGAAGTAGCGGTGGAAGCCGATGGTGATGCCGTGGCAGCCGAGGAAGTACATGAAGACCATCAGGCCCAGATCCAGCCAGCTCACCCCCCAGCCCCAGGCCAGCGGCACCGCCGCGACCAGCGCCAGGAACGGCACCGTGATGAACAGGAGCAGCGCGAGCTGCTCGACGGACCTCTTGTTGTCGCCGCCGAGCGTGGCGGACGGGACGGGGGAATGGGTGTCGGCGGCCTTCGGGGCGTCGTCGATCACATCGGAAGTCGTGGTCATGGGGGGCGTCCCTCACCGAACTGGGGGCATGGCTACGGATGCGTAACCTACGGCATCGTAAGTATGGCAGTGCTCCCCTCAGGGTCAATGGCCTGTGGATAACGTGGTGCGCCGGGCACCTATCCTGGTGGGCGCCGGACAGCGCGGTCCGCACCCCGCCCATCGTGCTCATCCATGCAAGGAGCCGCACCTGTGAGCAGTGCCGACCTCACACCCGAGACCGACGACAACGCACCGCTGCGCGCTGACATCCGGCGCCTCGGCGACCTCCTCGGCGAGACTCTCGTCCGCCAGGAGGGACCCGAGCTCCTGGAACTCGTCGAGCGCGTCCGCGCCCTCACCCGTACGGACGGCGAAGCCGCCGCCAAGCTCCTCGGCGAGACCGACCTGCCCACCGCCGCCAAGCTCGTGCGGGCCTTCTCCACCTACTTCCACCTGGCGAACATCACCGAACAGGTGCACCGCGGCCGCGAGCTGCGCGCCCGCCGCGCCGCCGAGGGCGGCCTGCTCGCCCGTACCGCCGACCGGCTGAAGGACGCCGACCCCGAGCACCTGCGCCAGACGGTCCGGCACCTCAACGTCCGGCCCGTCTTCACCGCGCACCCCACCGAGGCCGCCCGGCGCAGCGTCCTCAACAAGCTCCGCCGCATCGCCGCCCTCCTGGATGAGTCCGTCGGCAGCGGCAGCGGCGACCGCCGCCGCCACGACCTGCGGCTCGCCGAGAACATCGACCTCGTCTGGCAGACCGACGAACTCCGCGTCGTCCGGCCCGAGCCCGCCGACGAGGCCCGCAACGCCATCTACTACCTCGACGAGCTGCACGCCGAAGCCGTCGGCGACGTCCTGGAGGACCTCTCCGCCGAGCTGGAACGCGTCGGCGTCGAGCTGCCCGCCGGCACCCGCCCCCTCACCTTCGGCACCTGGATCGGCGGCGACCGCGACGGCAACCCCAACGTCACCCCCGACGTCACCCGCGACGTGCTGATCCTCCAGCACGAACACGGCATCACCGACGCCCTCCGGCTCATCGACGAACTCCGCGGCCTGCTCTCCAACTCCATCCGCTACACCGGCGCCACCCAGGAACTCCTGGACTCCCTCTCCCTCGACCTGGAGCGGCTCCCCGGCATCAGCCCCCGCTACAAGCGGCTCAACGCCGAGGAGCCCTACCGCCTCAAGGCCACCGCCATCCGGCAGAAGCTCCTCAACACCCGGCAGCGGCTCGCCACCGGCACCCCCCACCAGGAGGGCCGCGACTACCTCGGCACCTCCGAACTCCTGGCCGACCTCGTCCTCATCCAGGAATCCCTGCGCGCCCACCGCGGCGGCCTCTTCGCCGACGGCCACATCGACCGCACCATCCGCACCCTCGCCGCCTTCGGCCTCCAGCTCGCCACCATGGACGTCCGCGAGCACGCCGACGCCCACCACCACGCCCTCGGCCAGCTGTTCGACCGGCTCGGCGAGGAATCCTGGCGCTACGCCGACATGCCCCGCGACTACCGCACCAAGCTCCTGGCCAAGGAGCTCCGCTCCCGCCGCCCCCTCGCCCACAGTCCCGCGCCCCTCGACGCCGCCGGAGCCAAGACCCTCGGCGTCTTCGAGGCCGTCCGCGACGCCAAGGAGCGCTTCGGACCCGAGGTCATCGAGTCGTACATCATTTCGATGTGCCAGGGCGCCGACGACGTCTTCGCCGCCGTCGTCCTCGCCCGCGAGGCCGGACTCCTCGACCTCCACGCCGGCTGGGCCGGGATCGGCATCGTCCCGCTCCTGGAGACCACCGACGAACTCCGCGCCGCCGACGTCATCCTCGACGACATGCTCGCCGACCCCTCCTACCGGCGGCTCGTCGCCCTCCGCGGCGACGTCCAGGAGGTCATGCTCGGTTACTCCGACTCCTCCAAGTTCGGCGGCATCACCACCAGCCAGTGGGAGATCCACCGCGCCCAGCGACGCCTCCGCGACGTCGCCCACCGCTACGGCGTACGGCTCCGCCTCTTCCACGGCCGCGGCGGCACCGTCGGCCGCGGCGGCGGCCCCTCCCACGACGCCATCCTCGCCCAGCCGTGGGGCACCCTGGAAGGCGAGATCAAGGTGACCGAACAGGGCGAGGTCATCTCCGACAAGTACCTCGTCCCCTCCCTCGCCCGGGAGAACCTGGAACTCACCGTCGCCGCCACCCTCCAGGCCTCCGCGCTGCACACCGCGCCCCGCCAGTCCGACGAGGCCCTCGCCCGCTGGGACGCGGCCATGGACACCGTCTCCGACGCCGCCCACAGCGCCTACCGCCGCCTCGTCGACGACCCCGACCTGCCCGCCTACTTCTTCGCCTCCACCCCCGTCGACCAGCTCGCCGAACTCCACCTCGGCTCGCGGCCCTCCCGCCGCCCCGACAGCGGCGCCGGCCTCGACGGACTCCGCGCCATCCCGTGGGTCTTCGGCTGGACCCAGTCCCGGCAGATCGTCCCCGGCTGGTTCGGCGTCGGCTCCGGCCTCAAGGCCGCCCGCGAAGCCGGACTCGACAGCGTCATCGACGAAATGTACGAACGCTGGCACTTCTTCCGGAACTTCCTCTCCAACGTGGAGATGACCCTCGCCAAGACCGACCTGCGCATCGCCCGCCACTACGTCGAAACCCTCGTCCCCGACGAGCTCAAGCACGTCTTCGACACCATCGAGGCCGAACACGACCTGACCGTCCGCGAAGTCCTCCGCGTCACCGGCGGCGAACGGCTGCTCGGCTCCAACCCGGTGCTCCAGCAGACCTTCCGCATCCGCGACGCCTACCTCGACCCGATCTCCTACCTCCAGGTCGCCCTGCTCGACCGCCAGCGCCGCGCGGCCGCCAACGGCGAACAGCCCGACCCGCTGCTCTCCCGCGCCCTGCTGCTCACCGTCAACGGTGTCGCCGCCGGTCTCCGCAACACCGGATGACCCCGCCGACCGCACACTCCTGACGGCGAACGCCGGCGGACCCGCACCCCTGTGGGTGCGGGTCCGCCGGCGTTCCACGTTCCGGGAGTCACGGGCGGCGCCTGCCGCCCTCACGGAACGGCACGCTCACAGCGCCAAGAGCGGCCCTCGCAAAGCCGGAACGACGCTCACAGCGTCAGAAACACCCGCCCAGCAGAGCCGCGCCCGCCAGCCCCAGCCCCCACGCCGTACGGCGCATCCGCAGCCCGCCCGCCACCACCAGCGCCGCCAGCAGCAGCGACCCCGCGAACGGAATCCACGCGTGCAGCACACCGCCCAGCCCCGTCCGCACCGCCTCGTCCGTCCCCGGCTTCACCGCCACCGGCAGCCGCTCCCCGCGCTCCCGGCCCGCGGCCTCCACCACCGTCACCGTCCGCAGCTCCGCGTCCGCCTCCGCGGGCGCCCCGGCCGCCGGCTCGAACCGGCCCCCGCACACATCCCCGTCACAGCGCTCTATGGTCACCGTGCCGCGCTCGCGCCCCTTCGTCAGCATCGCGTGCTGCGCCGCGTCCCAGGACGTGAACACCCCCGCGGTCAGCACCAGCAGGGCCACCGCCGCCATCAACGCCTGCTTGCCGACCAGCAGCAGCCCGTAGGCGCTCTCTCCCGCCCGGCGGACGGCGGGGCGGCGCTTGGACTTCGTCGGTGCCATGCGGGCGATCCTTGGCCATGGGAAACCACCCGGTCAACCGCCGCTCCCCGGTTGCGGGACACTGTCCCGTTAGACGGTGAAAGATGCCGCCGTCAGCTGTTGTACGTACTCTGCGCCCGCTCCAGACCGTCCTCGACCAGGCACTCCACGGCGTCCGCCGCACGGTCCACGAAGTAGTCCAGCTCCTTGCGCTCCGCCGCCGAGAAGTCCTTCAGCACGAACGCCGCCACATCCATCCGCCCCGGCGGCCGCCCGATGCCGAACCGCACCCGGTGGTACCCCGCGCCCATCGCCTTCGTCATCGACTTCAGCCCGTTGTGGCCGTTGTCGCCCCCGCCCAGCTTCAGCCGCAGCGCCCCGTAGTCGATGTCCAGCTCGTCGTGGACGGCCACCACCCGCTCCAGCGGCACCTTGTAGAAGTCGCGCAGCGCCGACACCGGGCCACCCGACAGATTCATGTACGACATCGGCTTGGCGATCACCACCCGGCGGCTGCCCGGCCCCGGCGCCCCCAGCCGGCCCTCCACCACCTGCGCCCGCGCCTTGTGCGTCTTGAACCGCCCGCCCAGCCGCCCGGCGAGCAGATCGGCCACCAGGAAACCGGCGTTGTGCCGGTTGCCCGCGTACTCCGGCCCGGGATTGCCCAGGCCCACGATCAGCCAGGGGCTGTCCGCATCGCTCATCTACGTCTCTCCTGCCGGTGCCCGGGTCCGGGGGTCTCGGTCTCGGTCTCGTGGGTCGGGTCCAGGGATACACGACCGCCGCCCCGCTCCAGCGGAGCGGGACGGCGGTCGTGGCGCGGCGCCTCGCGGCGGGGCGGCGGAGGCTCAGGCCTCCTCGCCCTCGCCCTCCTCGCCCTCGGCCGGAGCCTCGGCCTGCGCGGAGACGACCTGCAGGACCACGGTCTCGCCGTCCACGGCGAGCGCCGTGCCCTTCGGCAGCGTGACGTCCTTCGCCTGGATCGAGGCACCGGCCTCCAGGCCCTCCACGGACACGGTGAACGCCTCCGGGATGTGCGTGGCCTCGGTCTCCACCGGGAGCGCGTCCAGCATGTGCTCCAGAAGGTTGCCGCCCGGGGCCAGCTCACCCTCGGTGTGGATCGGGACGTCGACCGTGACCGTCTCGCCCTTCTTCACGACCAGCAGGTCGACGTGGACCAGGAAGCCGCGAATGGCCTCGCGCTGCACGGCCTTGGGGATGACGAGCTGGCTCTTGCCGTCCGTGGCCAGACGGATCAGGACGTTCGGCGTCTTCAGCGCCATCATCAGCTCGTGGCCCGGCATCGCCACGTGCACCGGCTCGCCGCCGTGGCCGTAGACGACGCCCGGCACCTTCTCCTCACGGCGGAGACGGCGCGCGGCGCCCTTGCCGAACTCCGAGCGGATCTCGGCGGGAATCTTGACCTCAGCCATGGCTGCACTCCTCGTACTGCGTACCCGACGGCGCCCGGAAACGGCCACCGCCCGTACGGATCTGATCTGACGGCCGTCACCCGGCCCACGACAGACCTGCTACGAAGAGCGCGTCGATAACGGACACCGCACACGAGTGCGGCCTCCCTCGCCGAGCAACTCCACGAGTCTACCCGGCGGGAAGGCCGCCCCCAAGTCGATCTACGGTCCGGCCGGCAAGGCCCGCCCGCGACCGGTCACCGCCCAACGGTGACCGCCGGCGGTGACCATCAGCGGTGACCGTGCCGGGCCGTCAGGCCTGCTCCTCGAAGAGACTCGTCACCGAACCGTCCTCGAACACCTCACGCACCGCACGCGCGATCGTCGGCGCCATCGACAGCACCGTGATCTTCTCCAGCTCCAGCTCGCCCGGCGTGGGAAGCGTGTCGGTGAACACGAACTCGCTCACCTTCGAGTTCTTCAGCCGGTCCGCCGCCGG
Source organism: Streptomyces sp. MNU89 (assembly GCF_020982505.1). Classification (NCBI taxonomy): domain Bacteria; kingdom Bacillati; phylum Actinomycetota; class Actinomycetes; order Kitasatosporales; family Streptomycetaceae; genus Streptomyces; species Streptomyces sp. MNU89. The sequence continues at coordinate 4,473,676 of NZ_JAJKLL010000001.1, forward strand.
ACCCGACAGCACGCCGTGCGTCGCCGTCACGATGACGTCCTCCGCACCGTTCGCGAACAGCGCGTCCGCGGCCGCCGTGATCGTGCCACCCGTGTCGATCATGTCGTCGACCAGCACACAGATCCGGCCCTTCACATCACCGACCACCTCGTGCACCGTGACCTGGTTCGCCACGTCCTTGTCACGCCGCTTGTGCACGATCGCCAGTGGCGCACCCAGCCGGTCGCACCAGCGGTCCGCGACCCGCACCCGGCCGGCGTCCGGAGACACCACCGTCAGCTTGGAGCGGTCCACCTTCGCCCCCACGTAGTCCGCGAGGACGGGCAACGCGAACAGATGATCCACCGGACCGTCGAAGAAACCCTGGATCTGGTCCGTGTGCAGATCCACCGTGAGAATCCGGTCCGCACCCGCGCACTTCAGCAGATCGGCGATCAGCCGCGCCGAGATCGGCTCCCGGCCCCGGTGCTTCTTGTCCTGCCGGGCGTAACCGAAGAACGGCAGGATCACGGTGATGCTCCGGGCCGAAGCCCGCTTCAGAGCATCGACCATGATCAACTGCTCCATGATCCACTTATTGATGGGAGCCGTGTGGCTCTGCATCAGGAAGCAGTCCGCGCCGCGCGCCGACTCCTGATAACGGACGTAGATCTCACCGTTGGCGAAGTCGAACACCTTCGTCGGGACCAGGCCGACACCGAGCTGGTGCGCGACCTCCTCGGCGAGTTCGGGGTGGGCGCGGCCGGAGAAGAACATCAACTTCTTCTCGCCGGTCGTCTTGATCCCGGTCACAGCACAGTCTCCTTGGCAGCGACATCAAACTCTGGGGGAACAGGGGGCGCACTTTGGGTGCAGTTCTCACGGTACGCCCAGCGCGGCGCACCCCGGCACGAGGGCTAGGCCCCGTCACCCTCCTCCTGAGCTGCGGAAGCCGCCTGCGCGGCGGCGCTCCCGGGACGCTTCCGGGCCACCCAGCCCTCGATATTCCGCTGCTGGCCCCGGGCCACGGCCAGCGAACCCGGCGGCACATCACGCGTGATGACCGACCCCGCGGCGGTGTAGGCCCCGTCCCCGATGGTGACAGGAGCCACAAACATGTTGTCCGAACCCGTCTTGCAATGTGAGCCGACCGTCGTCCGGTGCTTGCTCTCACCGTCGTAGTTCACAAAGACGCTCGCCGCGCCGATGTTGGAGAACTCACCGATCGTCGCATCCCCCACATACGACAGATGCGGCACCTTCGTCCCCTCACCGATCTGCGAGTTCTTCATCTCGACGAACGTACCCGCCTTCGCCTTCCGCGCCAGCCGCGTCCCCGGCCGCAGATACGCGTACGGGCCCACCGACGCCTCCGGGCCGATCTCCGCCCCGTCCGCGACCGTCCGCACCACCCGGGCACCCGCACCCACCGACGTGTCCGTCAGCGTGCAGTCCGGACCCACCTCCGCACCCGCCGCCAGACGCGTCGCACCGTGCAACTGCGTACCCGGGTGGACCACCGCGTCCGGCTCGAACACCACCGTCGCGTCCAGCCACGTCGTCGCCGGATCGACCACCGTCACCCCGGCGAGCATCGCCGCCTCCAGCAGCCGGTCGTTCAGCAACCGCCGCGCCTGCGCCAGCTGCACGCGGTTGTTGATGCCCAGGATCTCCCGGTGGTCGGCCGCCACGGCCGCGCCCACCCGGTGCCCCGCCTCGCGGAGAATCCCCAGCACATCGGTGAGGTACTCCTCGCCCTGGCTGTTGTCCGTGCGGAGCTTGCCCAGCGCGTCCGCCAGCAGCCGGCCGTCGAACGCGAAGACCCCGGAGTTGATCTCCGTGATTGCGCGCTGCTCGTCCGTGGCGTCCTTGTGCTCGACGATCGCGGTGACCGCGCCGTCCGCCGGGTCGCGCACGATGCGGCCGTAGCCGGTGGAGTCCGGTACCTCGGCGGTGAGGACGGTCACGGCGTTGCCGTCCGCGGCGTGGGTGCCGGCGAGGCTCCGCAGCGTGGCCCCGGTGAGCAGCGGGGTGTCACCGCAGACCACCACCACGGTGCCGTCGGCCGCGCGGCCGGCCGCGGCCAGGGACTCCAGCCCCATCCGCACGGCGTGCCCGGTGCCGTTCTGCTCGTACTGCACGGCCGTCGTCGCGGCGGGGTCGATCCCGGCCAGATGCGCGGCGACCTGCTCGCGGGCGTGGCCCACGACCACGACGAGCTGCTCGGGATCGAGTTCACGGGAAGCGGCGACGACGTGTCCGACGAGGGAGCGGCCGCAGATGCTGTGCAGGACCTTGGGGGTGGCCGACTTCATACGGGTGCCCTCACCCGCGGCGAGGACGACGACGGCTGCCGGGCGGTTGACGCTCACGGGTGTGCCCTTCGGCTTCGGATGGTGGACACCCGCAGGATACCGGGGTGTTTTCGGCCCGGAACGCGCGCGGGCCCCGGCCGTGCGGCCGGGGCCCGTGAGAGGTGACGATCAGCTCCGCTGCCAGGACTCGAACCCGGACTTAGGCCACCAAAAGACCCAGTGCTGCCCATTACACCACAGCGGATGGCATAAGTGGCCAATTTGGACATTTGGTTAAGCTGTCCGCTCGGCCGCTACTACTATGCCGTACCACCAGCCTTCGACGCGACGGTATAGATCGGCGCTGTCGTTCACGCGGATGGCAAGGCAGCCGTAGTAGTTGTCACCCGTATTCCTCCGGGCGGTCCTCGGGTTGTGCTTCTTCAGGGCCGTCTTGCCGAACTGGTCCGGGGCGGCACCGGTGTGCTCCAGCCAGAAGTGCTCGGCACGGCCGATGTCCGCCGACTCGTGGATGTTGACGGAGTAGCGTCGCTGCCCGGGTGCCACTCCGAGAAGATCCAGCCAGGCCAGGAACGTGGACACCATGCCCGGATCGCTGTTGACGAAGACGACTTTCTCGCGCCGGTCGTACGGCTTGTCCTTCGCGCCCTCCGCCCAGTACAGGCCGACGCCGATCAGGAAGAGCTCCCGCCGGCTGAGGTTGCCGATCTCGTACGCGGCCGAGAGTTTTGTCTGCCGGCGCTCGAAGTTTCGCCGGTCCAGCGTGGCCTCCCGGCTCTTCTGCGCCGCTGCGGACGCCTCGACCGGTGTCCTGGGGGGTCGTTCCGGCTTCGGCAGGTCGCGTACCCGAGTGAGATCGAACTCTTCGAGCAGCCCAGTTCGAGCTGGATCTCGTCGTAGGTCATCCCGCGTGAGCGCATCTCGCGGGCCGCGGCGCGCAGGTCGTCCCTGGCGTTGGGGCGTTTCGTCCAGTCCGGTGGGGGCTCGCCGTCGAGCAGGCGGTTGAGCAGGTTGTTGTTGTGCACCTTCAGCCGGTCGCGGATCTGCCTGCGGCTCAGTCCTTCTCCGCGCAGTGCGACGGCTCGTTCCCGCAGGTCCTCGAAGGTGGCGGAGCCGTCCCGGAGTCCGCCCGTGCCATCGCCGTCGCGGCGTCGTACGTCGGTCATGGGCTCAGGGTCGGCCGTCCGTGTGTACGGCTGGGCGGAAATGCGGGCGATTCAGCAGTTCGGGTGGAAGTCGCAGAAATCGACCGCGTTCGAGTCCGGTTTGTGTGGATGCCCCGCTCCGGTATCCGTGGAGTGCGGCCTTAGGGTGGACGTTATGACCACATCGGGGGTAGGAGCCGCGGAATCGGGCGTGCGGGGCGCGCCCGCGGGGCCGTGGTGGTGGGAGCGGCGGCGCGGGATGGCGCTGGACGTCGCGCTGACGGTGGCGTCGGTCGTGGAGTGTGCGGCGGAGGGGTACGCGTTCGCCGGTGAGGCGCGGATTCCGGTGGTACTGGGGGTGCTGCTGGGCGTGGTGGCGGGGTCGGTGCTGCTGGTGCGGCGGCGCTGGCCGATCGCGGTGGTGCTGGTGGCGGTGGCGGTCTCGCCGGCGGAGATGGGGCTGCTGCTGGGGCTGGTGGGCCTGTACACGCTGGCGGCGTCGGAGGTGCCGCGGCGGATCACGGCGGTGCTGGCGGGGATGTCGATGGCCGGGACGCTGCTGGTGACGTTCATCCAGTTCCAGCGGGACCTCGGTCGGCAAGAGGAGTACGTGGCGCCGGAGTGGGTGGTGCTGCTGGCGCCGGTGCTGATGTCGCTGGGGCTGACCGCGCCGCCGGTGTTCCTGGGGTTGTACGTGGGGGCGCGGCGGCGGCTGGTGGAGAGTCTGCGGGAGCGTGCGGACGGTCTGGAGCGGGAGCTGTCGCTGCTGGCCGAGCGGGCGGAGGAGCGTGCCGAGTGGGCGCGGGACGAGGAGCGCCGGCGGATCGCGCGGGAGATGCACGACGTGGTGGCGCACCGGGTGAGTCTGATGGTGGTGCATGCGGCGGCTCTGCAGGCGGTCGCGGTGAAGGATCCGGAGCGGGCGGTGAAGAACGCCGGTCTGGTGGGGGATCTGGGGCGGCAGGCGCTGACGGAGTTGCGGGAGATGCTGGGGGTGCTGCGCTCGGGGTCGGCGGTGAAGGCGGACGCGGAGCCGGGCGCGGGTGCGGAACCGGGCGCGGGCCCGGATTCGGGTTCGCGGGCGGGGTCCGGTCCGGGTGCGGGTCCGGTCCGGGCGCCGGGCGGCCGGTGGCGGCTCCGGGCGGTGACGGGGTGACGGGGCGACGGGCGCGCGGCCGGGGGCGCTGAGCGGGTGCCCGTGCCGGCCGGGGCCGTGGTGTCTCCGGATGTGCGGGGTGCGGGGCCGGGTGCGGCTGTGGCGGTGGAGTCGGTGCCGCGGCCGTCGGTGGCGGCGGAGCAGGCCGAGGGGCCGGGGCTGGGTGATCTGGAGGTCCTGGTCGGTGAGTCCCGGGCGGCCGGGATGGTGGTGGAGTTCTCCGTGGAGGGGGAGGCGGTCCGGGAGCGTGCGCCACAGGTGGAGCAGACGGCCTACCGGGTGGTGCAGGAGGCGTTGACGAATGTGCACAAGCACGCGGCGGGGGCGGAGATACGGGTGCGGTTGGCGCACCGGGAGTCCGAGGTCGCGGTGCTGGTGGAGAACGGTCCGGCGGCGGAGGGCGGCTCGGACGCGCGGTTGCCCAGTGGTGGGAACGGTCTGGTGGGGATGCGGGAGCGGGTGACGGCGCTGGGGGGCGGTTTCGTGTTCGGCCCGACGGACTCGGGGGGGTTCCGGGTGTCGGCGGTGCTGCCGGACCGGAGCGGCTGAGGCCGGCCCGGAGCGGATGCCCTGCGCGGCTGAGGGCGGCCCGGGGTGGTTGAGGCCCTGGAGCGGCTGAGGGCGGGCGGGCCGGTTACCGGTGTCGCCGTTTCTGGTGTCCGGTGCCCTGGGGGTGCGGGTGCTGCTCAGTTCTCGGTGCCGGGGCCGGGGCGGGTACGGATCCGCTGTCGGGGCGGGTGGCTGTCCCGGTCCGGTGGCCGGGGTGTGGTTCCCGTCACGGGAGGGGCGGGGTCCGGGCGGTGTTCCGTGGTGGTGTCCGGAGTGTGTTCCGGGGTGCGTCCCGGAGGCTGCTCCTCGGTGCGGGTCCCGGGGCGTTCCGGGGTGTGGTCTTCGGCCGGGTCCCGAGGGTGTTCGGTGGCGCCGGGCCGGGGGTGGTCGGTGTCGCGACGGGTGCCGCGGCCGGTGATGGTGGCGAGGCTGGTGCGGATGTGTTCCATCTGGGCGCGGAGGGTGTCGCGGCGGCTGGCGTGGTCGCGCAGGGCGCGTTCGGTTTCGCGTTCGACGCGTTCGCGGCGGGCGTGGGCCTGGGCGATGATGTCGGCGGCGCGGGCTTCGGCTTCGTCGCGTTCGCGCCGGGCGGTGTCCTCGGCGTCGGCGTGGGTGTCGCGGGCCCGGGCGAGGAGGGTTTCGGCGCGTTCCGTCAGTTCGGTGACGTGCTTCTCGGTGGCGGCCCTGGCGGCGGAGAGTTCCCGGTCGGCGTCGGCCCGGCGGGCGGCGAGTTCGCGTTCCTGTTCGGCGTGGAGGCGGGTGGCCCGTTCGCGGGCGTCCTTGAGGGCGGCGGCTGCCTGGGCGCGTTGTTCCTGGGCGGCCCGGCGGGCGGTGGTGAGGGTCTTGCCGGCGATCTCGCGGGCGGCGGCGAGGGCCTGCTCGGCCCAGTGGTCGGCTTCCTTGCGGAGTGCGGTGGCGTCGACGCGGGCGGCGTCGCGAAGGGTGCGGGCGGTCGCGTCGGCTTCGTCGCGGAGGGCCTGGGCGGTGGTCTCGGCGCGGGCGCGGAGTTCGGCGGCCTCGGCCTCGACGGTGAGGAGGAGTTCGCGGGCGCGCGCGCCGAGGGACTCGTAGGTCTGCGGGGGGAGTTGTGCGGCGTGTTCGCGGAGCCGGGTGAGTTCGGTCTCCATGTCCTCGGCGCGGGCCGCGAGCCGGTCGGCGCGGTCGAGGGCCTCGTCGCGGGCTCCGGTGAGTTCGGCGATCGCGCGGTTGACCTGCTCCGGCCGGTAGCCGCGCCGGTGGCCGCGTACGGTGGTGATCCCGTGGGGTGACACAGTCGCACTCATTTTGAGCCCTTTCGTCCCGATTGTGAGATCCGCTCCGGCGCATATCTTTCCGATGCGGGTCAGGCGCCCATAACGCGACACTCCGCCCTTCCGTCCCTGTTCAAGGATGCGGCATCGGCCGCGAAGCCGGAATGGGGTCCGGTGCGGCGGGTGGGCACGGCTGGGGCGGGCTGTGCGAGGACGCCGCCGGGTGCCCGGGTGTCGGGGCACCCGGCGGCGTACCGGGAGGGGAAGGGCGGCGGCGGGCCGCCGGGGTCAGAGCAGCCCGTCCCACATCTGTTCGAGGATGACGGACCACCAGCTCTCGGGGGACGACAGGCAGGCGGGGTCGAGGGCGATCAGCTGGGCCTGGAAGTCGACGGTCCAGCGGCCGGCCTGTTCGGGCGTCAGTCCGTAGCGCAGCCGCCACATGCGGCCGAGCATGGCCATACAGCGGACGAATTCGGGCAGCCCGGTGTTGACGAACTGCGGGGGTACCGGCTGTCCGCCCGGCCCCGCCTCGATCGGTACGGCGACGATGTTGGCCGTGCCGTACTGCACGCACAGCTGGCGGCCGAAGTCGCTGCCCATGACGAGGTACGAGCCGGCGTCCGGGGCGGGCTGCACGCCGCGTTCGGCCGCCAGTTCGGCCAGGGTCGGCACGGGGCGGCCGGGCTGGGCCTGGGCCCAGAAGAACGGGCCGAAGTCCACCGGGAGTCCGGCCCACACCAGGGTCTGCGCGACGATGTCGGGCACGCCCTGCCGGGACACCGCGTGCTGGTCGAACCGGAAGAGCCCCTGGGGGCCGAAGGACTGGGCCAGTTCGTGGGCGAGGCCCTCGGCCGGCACCGGCGGGATCGGCGGTACCTGACCGGGGTGCGGCAGCGGCACCCGGTTCGGCGCGGGGCGTGCCGGGCCGTCGGCCACCTGGTGCAACTCGCCCTGGTGCTCGATCAGATGGCGTACGCCCTGCTGGCGTGTGGCGTGATCACGGCCGTAGGGGGCGGTGTGGCTGATCCGCACCTGGGGGAAGGTCTCGCGGACCATCCGGGCGCAGTAGCCGCCGGGCAGGTCGCAGGACTCCAGTTCGGTGTGGAGTTCCAGCACCTGCTGTGGCGGGACGTTCTGCGCGCGCAGCTCGTGCAGGATCTGCCACTCCGGGTGCGGGGTGCCGTAGGCGGAGCGGCGGATGATCTGCTGCTCCGAGCCGTCCTGTGCGCGGTAGCGGAGGACGGCCATGTAGCCGGGGCCCACCATGGGCGGGCCGGCCGGTGCCTGTGGGTAGCCGTACGCGCCCGGGGCGGGCGGCGGTGGCGGCGGCTGGGCGCCGGGTGGCATGCCGGGGTGCCGGGCGGGCCCGGGGGCGGGGTGCTGCGGGGCTCCGGGGCCGGCGGGGTTGGGTCCGGCGAGCATGGTGGCCTGGTAGTGGGGGTCGCCGCCGGGGCGCCCGGCCCACCGGGTGCGCCGGGGTGCCGGGAGGGCCGGGAGGTGGCGGCCGGCGCCGGCACTCGGGGTGCCGGGCGGGCCGGGAGGTTGGGGTGCTCCCGGGGCGGCGGGGCCGCCGGGGTGGGCCCGGCGAGCATGGTCGCCTGGTAGTGCGGATCGCCGCCGGAGGCGCCCGGCGCAGCAGGAGCGCCGGGGGCACCGGGCGGCCCGGGGGTGGCGGGTGCCCGCGCCGGGGTGCCGGGCGGGCCCGGGGACGGGGCGCTCCCGGGCGGCGGGGCCGCCCGGGTTGGGTCCGGCGAGCATGGTGGCGGCATGGTGCGCGCCGCCACCCGGTGCGCCGGGCGCGGGGGCGGCGGGGAGTGCCGGGGATGCCGGACGCTCCCGGGGCTCCCGGGGGCCGGGCGGCGGGGGCGTACCCGCGCCCGGGGTCTGCGGCGCCTGCGAGGCGTGCGGTGCCTGCGGCGTGCCGCCCGGAGCCGGGGCGCCGCCGGTGCCGGAGCCGCCCGTGCCGCCCGGGGTGGACGGTTCGCCGACGGCCGGGGCGACGGTGGTGCGGGGCAACTGGCTGCCCCCGGACATCAGTTCCGTCCGGTCGTGCGCCCGCGAACTCTGCTGCGGGCCTGTGGCCTCGTCTCCGTCCTCGCCGGCCAGGGGCGGTGCGAAGACGGTGGCGGGGAGATCGACGGAGGCGTCGTCGGGTCCCGCGGTGATGTCGGTGCCGGCCCAGGGGGTGCCGCTGGGAGGCGCGCCGGGGCCGGGTACGGCGCCGGGGCGGCCGAGGGGACGCCGTCCCGCGCGGAGGGGCCCGGGCTGTTCCCGGCGGCGGAGCCCGTTCCGCCCGGGGAGCCGGAGGCGCCGGACGAGCCGGCCTCGGGCCAGGTGGTGCCCGCGACGGGCGCGCCGCCGGACGGTGCGGCCGCGGCGGGGGGCGTGGCGGAGCCGGTGCCCGCGCCCGGGGCCGCGCCTGCGCCCGGGCCCGAGCTCGTGTCCGCGCCCGCCGCCGGTCCGGAGCCCTGGGCCGGCGCGGCGGAGTCCCGCCTGCGGTCCGGGATACCGATCTGGTCGGCTGCGTCCTGGAGCCACTGCGGGGGTGTCAGCAGAAAGGATGTGGCCTCCAGGTCGACCCGCTGCGGCCGTTCGGCCGGTGCGCCGCCGGTGTCGAGGGGGGCCGCGCCGTAGCGCTCCTCGTAGTGGCGGATGATCTCGCCGACCGGGAGCGCGGGCCACAGGGTGGCGTCGCCGCTGTCCCGGGCGATGACGAGCCGGGACCGGCCGCCGTCCGAGGTGGGGCCGTCCTCGCGGTCCTCGGCCCAGACCACGAAGCCCAGGTCGAACTCACGCACCTTCACCTCGCGGTGCTGGTACGCGGGGACGTCGCCGTTGATCCACTCCTCGGCGCGTTCCTGCGCCTGTGCGAAGGTCACCATCGCGCTCATCCCTCCACCGGGACGGCGTACGCGAAGCCGCCGTCCACCATCAGGTTGGCCACGGTCTCCAGTTCGGGCGGGCTGCCCGCCAGCCGCCGCAGGAAGTCGTCGAAGTCGTCGCCGCAGGGCAGCAGGAGCTGTTCGACCCGCTCCTGGACGGTGAGGCCGTCGTGGTCGCGCGCGTCGTCGTAGGCGCAGAACCACACCGAGCCGAGCGCCGAACCCTTCACCTTGACCGCGAGGATGCCGCCCTGGACGAAGGCGACGCCCAGGTAGTCCTTGGTGAGGTGGTCGCGCAGGCACTTGTTGACGTAGACGAGGTCGTTGACGGCGGCCTCGTCGCGCACCGTGAAGAACGGCTGGTCGACGAGGAGGCCCAGTCCGGCGTCGAGCGCGGCGCCGACCGGCGCGCAGCCGCCCGCCGCCTTCAGGAAGGACCGGTAGGCGCCGGGCAGCCGGTAGCCGAGGTCCTCCTCGGCGCCGAGGACCTGCGTCTCGGTGACGGACAGGGCGCCCTTGGGCAGCCCGAGGTGGGCGGGCCGGGTCTCCTGCAGGGGGCGGGTGCCGCGCTTGTCCTGGTCGACGGAGGCGGTGGCCAGTCCGCCGTGGTGCCGCAGCAATGCCTTGACCTCGACGGGCACGAGTTCCATCCGGCGGCTGTCCGGTACGTGGTGCCAGGTCCAGCCGTGCGGGGTGGCCACCGGCGGGAGGCTGCCCCAGAGGTCGTGGCCCGCGGTGTGCAGGGCGGCGTTGGCCGACACGTAGTCGGTGAGCCGGAGTTCGTCGACGCCGAAGCCCTCGGGGGGGTCGGCGATCTCGGCGGCCGCGCGCGCGTAGGGGGAGAAGTCCGGACGGCCGTTCTCGTCGATCCGCACGCCGCCGGGGTACCGGGCGGCGCGGACCGGGTCCGGGAAGTGCACGATCTGCCCGGCGTAGGCGGTGTTGGGTGGCGCGGGGTGTTCCCCCGCCCGGGGGCTGGGAGGCGCCCCCAGCCCGGGCCGGCCTGTCGTCATGGCGGTTGCCCCCTGCTGCGTCCGATGTTGGCGCACAGCCTATGCGGTGCCGGGGGTGCGGGTCCCGTCCCGGTGGCGGGGCAGGGGTGTACGCCATTCGGGGGTATTCGGTGCGGGGACGCGGGGTCCTCGGGGCCGGTGAGGGGCTCGCACGGGCCCAGGCCGGGTGCCCCGGGCCCCCGGAGGTGTCCGGGGCGGCTGCACCGGTGTTCGCGGGGCGGGCGCGCTTCCGTTCCCGGGCGGCCCGGGATAACCCTTTCGGGGGGTCTGTCGTCTTTCCTGTGACGACCTGTCACCCGCCGGTGACCTGCGGTCGTGCGACGCGCGGAGGGGGCCCGCCGGACTTCCTGATTTCCCCGGCGGTTTGGCAGGCTGTCCCCGCAACCAGGGGGATTGCACAGGAGGGGAACCACCGAATGAGCGCCACCCAGGACCTCCCGGCAACCCCGCCGGGTGACCCGCGGCTGCGATGGAGCAGCGATGCCGGTCCCGCGCGGCCGCCGGTTCTCCGGCACCGCCGGGACGGCATTCTGCCCGCGGTCGCCGCGGCGCTCTCCGTGCGCGGGAAGACCCTCACCGCCACGGCGGGGCGGGGTGACCGGCCGCCGGTGCTCCATCCGCTGGTCCAGGACTTCCTCGACCGGCTCGGCACGGCTCAGCGTGAACGATTCACCGGCCGCTGCCCCGAGGCCCTGCTGCTCTCCCGGCAGCTGGCCGAGGTCGAGGGCGCGCGGAGCAAGCGGGCCGCCCGCCGGCCGCTGACCCAGGGCGAGGCGCGGAAGGCTCTGAAACAGGCCAAGTTGACGGCGCGTCACATCCGGGAGGACGGCGACCCCCGGCACGGCCGGTACGCCCCTCCCTGCCGGTCCTGCACGGCGCTGCTGGCGCATTTCGGCGTCCGTGCCGTGGACCCCTCGGTGTCCGCCCCGGACAGGAGCTGATGTGCGCGCTTTCGACCGTACGGCCACCGACCGGTTCGCGGTCGCCGTGGACGCCGCTCTGCGGAAGGCGGGCTGGCGGCCGGGACGCTGGGACATCCGGCAGGCCGAGACGTGGGCCGACGGCCTGCGCGCCCATGTGTCGCCGGCGGGCCACCGGCACACCGTGTTCCCGGCGGCCGTCGAGGCGTGGGCCGAGTTCGGGGGGCTGCGGATCGCGGGTGCCCCCGCGGGGCTCCAGGTGGCGCCCACGACCTGTCTGATCGACCCGATGTGCGGGCTGCACCTGGCGCGGACCCTCTCCGATCTGGGGCGGGCACTGGGCACGGAGATCTGCCCGCTGGGCGAGGAGGCCCCGGGCCCGGAGCCCGGCAGCGGGCGGGCCGTTCTGGCCGTCGACAGCGAGGGGCGGGTCTACAGCCTCGACCACACCGGTGACTGGTTCCTGGGGCACAGTGTGGACGCGGCTCTCACCACCCTCGTCACCGGCGGCCGCCCGGAGCGGCTGGCGGTCGACGGCGGCTGAGGGCGGCCGAGGGCTTCCCCCGGCCGGGAGCGCCACGGGGAAGCGGCGCGGGTCCGTGTACGACGCACACGTCATGGCCGGCCCGGTCCCGGAAGATGGGTATTCCGGCTGGTCACTGAGGTTTCGGGGGCCGGGGGCGCGGTCCGCGGGGCGGACGGTGCGGGTGGCCGGCTCCTTCACCCGGCGGAGGCCCCTAGGGGGAGATCCGTACCCACGGGAGGAGCGGTTTCGTACCGCCGGAGGACGAGGGGCGGTCCGGTCGCTCCTAATCTGGTGATGCGGTGCTCGGGGGCGGCCCGGCCCGGGGCCCCGGGTGGGGCCATCCCCACCGCGGGGACGGTGCCCCGCCCCATCGTGCCGGACGGGCCGGGGCGGCAGGCTGGAGGCAGCCGGCCGGCGCGGCACCGGCCGGCGCGGCACCGTCCGTACCGGCGGCCGGACACGCGGGGCCACCCGGGACCACCAGGGCCGGGCCACCGCACCACCGGGCCACCGGACCACCGATCATCCGGGCCGCAGCGGCCCGACACATTCGTAGCGACATAGGAGACATACCGTGACAACGGCTGTATCGAATCCCAGGACCGGGGGCAGCGGAGGACATACGGCTGTCGCGGCTCGTGCCCGCAAGGTCGTCAAGGCGTACGGCTCCGGGGAGACCCGGGTCCTGGCGCTGGACGGGGTGGACGTGGACATCGACCGCGGCCGCCTCACCGCGATCATGGGCCCCTCCGGCTCCGGCAAGTCGACCCTGATGCACTGCCTGGCCGGTCTGGACACCGTCACCGCCGGTGAGATCCACCTCGGCGACACGGAGATCACCGGCCTCAAGGACAAGAAGCTCACCCAGCTCCGCCGGGACCGGGTCGGCTTCATCTTCCAGGCGTTCAATCTGCTGCCCACGCTCAATGCCCTGGAGAACATCACCCTCCCCATGGACATCGCGGGCCGCAGGCCCGACCAGGCGTGGCTGGACCGCGTCGTGGACACCGTCGGCCTGCGGGACCGGCTGAAGCACCGGCCGACCGAGCTCTCCGGCGGCCAGCAGCAGCGGGTCGCGGTGGCGCGGGCCCTGGCCGCCCGGCCGGAGATCATCTTCGGTGACGAGCCGACCGGCAACCTCGACTCCCGGGCCGGCGCCGAGGTGCTGGGCTTCCTGCGCCGTTCCGTGGACGAGCTGGGCCAGACGATCGTGATGGTCACCCACGACCCGGTCGCCGCCGCCTACGCCGACCGGGTCCTCTACCTCGCCGACGGCCGCATCGTCGACGACATGCCGGACCCGACCGCCGAGCGGGTCCTGGAGCGGATGCTCAGCCTCTCGGCGGACGAGGGCCCCGGGCACACCCCGTCCGACCCGGCCGCGTCCGCCCGCGGGAGGGCGTGATGACCGTCCTCAAGACCTCCCTGCGCAACTTCGTCGCGCACAAGGGCCGCATGGTGCTCTCCGCCGTCGCGGTGCTGCTGTCGGTGGCGTTCGTGTGCGGCACGCTCGTCTTCACCGACACCATGAACACCACCTTCGACAAGCTGTTCGCCTCCACCGCCTCGGACGTCACCGTCTCGGCGAAGACCGACGAGAACGCCCAGCAGACCGGTAAGGCGCCCACCATCCCCGAGGCCACGGCCGCCCGGCTGGAGAAGCTGGACGGTGTGGAGAAGGCGCAGGCGGACGTCTTCGACGAGCGCGTCACCCTCGTCGACGACAAGGGCAACAACCTCTCGCCGGACACCGGTGCCCCCACCATCGCCACCGACTGGGGGGCCGAGGAGGACTCGGTGATGGAGCTGGTCTCCGGCCACGCCCCGCGCGGCCCGACCGAGGTCCTCGTCGACGCCGACACCGCCGACCGGAAGAAGCTGGAGATCGGCGACGCCGTCAAGGTCATCTCCTTCCGGGGCACCACCGAGGCGGAGATCACCGGTATCGCGAAGTTCACCGCCACCAACCCCGGCGCCGCGCTGGTCTTCTTCGACCGCCCCACCGCCCAGGAGAAGCTCCTCGGCTCCACCGACCAGGTCAGCCAGGTGCTGCTGACCGCGGCCGACGGCGTCACCGACGAGCAGCTCAAGAAGGACGTCATCGCGGAGCTCGGCGGCGGCTTCGAGGTGAAGACGAAGGACGAGGCGGCCGACTCGGCCGCGGACGAGGTCGGCGGCTTCCTCGACTTCATGAAGTACGCGCTGCTCGGCTTCGCCGGGATCTCCGTCCTGGTCGGCATCTTCCTGATCGTCAACACCTTCTCCATGCTGGTCGCCCAGCGGACCCGCGAGATCGGCCTGATGCGCGCCATCGGGGCCAGCCGCAAGCAGGTCAACCGCTCCGTGCTCACCGAGGCGCTGCTGCTGGGCCTGGTGGGCTCGCTGCTGGGCATCGGCGCGGGCATCGGCATCGCCATCGCCCTGATGGAACTCATGGGCCTGGTCGGGATGAACCTCGACACCTCCGACCTGACCGTCAAGGCGACCACGCCCCTGATCGGTCTGGTGCTCGGTGTCGTCGTCACCGTCGTCGCCGCCTACCTCCCGGCCCGCCGGGCGGGGAAGGTCTCGCCGATGGCCGCGCTGCGCGACGCGGGCACCCCGGCCGACGGCCGGGCCGGCCGGGTGCGGGCCGTGGTCGGGCTGGTCCTGACGGCCATCGGCGCGGCCGGGCTCGTCCTCGCCGCGCGGGCCGCCGAGGCCGGGGAGGGAGCGCAGTTCCTCTCCCTGGGCATCGTGTTCAGCCTCATCGGCTTCGTGGTGATCGGCCCGCTGCTGGCCGGTGTCGTGGTCCGGGCGATCAGCGTGGTCGTGCTGCGGCTCTTCGGGCCGGTGGGCCGGATGGCCGAGCGCAACGCCCTGCGCAACCCGCGCCGTACGGGCGCCACGGCCGCCGCGCTGATGATCGGCCTGGCGCTGGTCGCGGGCCTGTCCGTGGTCGGCTCCTCCATGGTGGCCTCCGCCGAGGAACAGCTCGACAAGTCGGTCGGGGCGGACTTCATCGTCGGCTCCGACACCGGTCAGCTGATCACGCCGGAGGCGGAGCAGGCGGTCAAGGACACCCCCGGCCTGTCCCACGTCACCGACTACAAGGTCGCCCGCGTCGAACTGTCCACGCCGGACGGGAAGAAGACCGAGACGGGTCTGGCCGCCGCCGACCCGACCTACGCCGAGGACCTGCGGGTGGAGACCGTGGCGGGCGAGCTCTCCGCCGCGTACGGCGAGGACGCCGTGTCCGTCCCGGAGGACTTCGCCAAGGACCACGGCATCGAGCTCGGGGACACGGTCACCGCGGACTTCGTCGGCGGGAAGTCCGCGGAACTGGAGGTGGCGGCGATCACCACCCAGGACACCTCGGTCGACCAGGGGGCGATGTACGTCAACATCGCCACCGTGGAGCGGTACCTCCCCGAGGGGAAGATGCCGGCGAACATGATGATGTTCGGCAAGGCGGAGGAGGGCAAGGCCGACCAGGCGTACACCGCCCTGAAGGACAGCCTGAAGGACTACCCGCAGTACAAAGTCCGCGACCAGGCCGACTACAAGGAGACCCTGCGCGACCAGATCGGCCAGCTGCTCAACATGGTCTACGGGCTGCTCGCCCTGGCGATCATCGTGGCCGTCCTCGGTGTGGTGAACACCCTCGCCCTGTCGGTGGTCGAACGCACCCGCGAGATCGGCCTGCTGCGGGCCATCGGCCTCTCCCGGCGCCAGCTGCGCCGCATGATCCGCCTGGAGTCCGTGGTCATCGCCCTCTTCGGCGCGGGCCTCGGCCTGGGCCTCGGCATGGCCTGGGGCGCGGCGACCCAGCAGCTGCTGGCCCTGGAGGGCCTGGGCGTGCTGGACATCCCCTGGCCGACGATCATCACCGTGTTCTTCGGCTCGGCGCTGGTGGGGCTGATCGCGGCCCTGGTCCCGGCGTTCCGGGCCGGGCGGATGAACGTGCTGAACGCCATCGCGACCGAGTAGCGCGGTCGGCCGTCTCGAACGCGCGGGCTCCGGACCACTCAGCGGTCCGGAGCCCGCTCCGTTCCCGGCCCGGATGGCCCCTGCCCCACGTCCCGCCCCTGCCTCCTGTTCCTGCGGGCCTCCGCCGCAGCGGGGCCACGGCTGTCCGCGCGGCGACGTAGGCTGAGAGCGTTACCCGGACCGTCCGCCCGCCCGCAGCACAGCCGCGGCGGGGACGTGCCGGGCCGTTCGCGTTGCCCATCTCCTCCCGGGACGGAATAAGCCCCCATGAGCCTGCACGGTCTGCTCGACGCCGTCGTCCGCGACCCCGCGCTCGCCGAAGCGGTGCGGGCCGCCACCGACGGCCGCCGGCCGCACGTCGATCTCGTCGGCCCGCCGGCCGCCCGCCCCTTCGCCGTGGCGGCCCTGGCCCGGGACACCGGGCGGCCCGTGCTGGCCGTCACCGCCACCGGCCGTGAGGCCGAGGACCTCGCCGCCGCCCTGCGCTGTCTGCTGCCCCCGGACGAGGTCGTGGAGTACCCCTCCTGGGAGACGCTGCCGCACGAGCGGCTCTCGCCCCGCTCCGACACCGTCGGCCGTCGCCTCGCCGTGCTGCGCCGGCTCACCCACCCCGTCGCCGACGACCCGTCCGCGGGCCCTGTGCGGGTCGTCGTCGCCCCCGTGCGCTCGGTGCTCCAGCCGCAGGTCAAGGGGCTCGGGGAGCTGGAGCCGGTCAGCCTGCGACAGGGGGAGAGCGCCGATCTGGCCGAGATCACCGAGGCGCTGGCGGCCGCCGCGTACGCCCGGGTCGAGCTGGTCGAGAAGCGCGGCGACTTCGCCGTCCGCGGCGGCATCCTCGACGTCTTCCCGCCCACCGAGGAGCACCCCCTGCGGGTGGAGTTCTGGGGTGACGAAGCCGAGGAGATCCGCTACTTCAAGGTCGCCGACCAGCGCTCCCTGGAGGTCGCCGAGCACGGCCTGTGGGCGCCCCCCTGCCGCGAGCTGCTGCTCACCGAGGACGTGCGGCGGCGGGCCGCGGAGCTCGCCGAGCGCCGCCCGGAGCTGGGCGAACTCCTCGGCAAGATCGCCGAGGGGATCGCGGTGGAGGGCATGGAGTCCCTGGCGCCGGTCCTGGTCGACGAGATGGAACTGCTGATCGACGTCCTCCCCGAGGGCAGCATGGCCGTCGTCTGCGACCCGGAGCGGGTCCGCACCCGCGCGGCCGATCTCGTCGCCACCAGCCAGGAGTTCCTCCAGGCGTCCTGGGCGGCCACCGCCATGGCCGACACCGGCGAGGCGCCCATCGACATCGGCGCGGCCTCCCTGCGGGGCATCGCCGAGGTCCGGGAACGGGCGCGGGAGATCGGGATGCCGTGGTGGTCGGTCAGCCCCTTCGCGGCCGACGAGGAGGCCGGCGGGGACACCGTCAAGCTGGGCATGCGCGCCGCCGAGAGCTACCGCGGCGACACCGCCCGCGCGCTGGCCGACACCAAGGGCTGGCTGGCCGACGGCTGGCGCGCCGTCTACCTCACCGAGGGCCACGGCACGGCGGCCCGGATGGCCGAGGTGCTGGGCGGCGAGGGCGTCCCCGCCCGGCTGGAGGACGGGCTGGGGGCGATCGCCCCGTCCGTCGTCCACGTCGCCTGCGGCACCCTCGACCAGGGCTTCACCGACCCCGGCCTCAAACTGGCCGTGCTCACCGAGACGGATCTCACGGGCCAGAAGACCGCAGGCAGGGACGGCGCCCGGATGCCGGCCCGCCGCCGCAAGACCATCGACCCGCTGACCCTGGAGGCGGGCGACTACATCGTCCACGAGCAGCACGGCGTCGGCCGCTATCTGGAGATGGTGCAGCGCACCGTCCAGGGCGCCACCCGCGAGTACCTGCTGGTGGAGTACGCGCCGGCGAAGCGCGGCCAGCCCGGCGACCGCCTCTACATCCCCACCGACCAGCTGGAGCAGGTCACCAAGTACGTCGGCGGCGAGGCCCCGACGCTGCACCGGCTCGGCGGCGCCGACTGGACGAAGACCAAGGCCCGCGCCAAGAAGGCCGTCAAGGAGATCGCCGCCGACCTCATCCGGCTCTACTCGGCCCGGATGGCCGCCCCCGGCCACACGTTCGGACCGGACACTCCCTGGCAGCGCGAGCTGGAGGACGCCTTCCCGTACACGGAGACCCCCGACCAGCTCACCACCATCGCCGAGGTCAAGGAGGACATGGAGAAGTCGGTCCCGATGGACCGGCTGATCTGCGGCGACGTCGGCTACGGCAAGACGGAGATCGCGGTACGGGCCGCCTTCAAGGCCGTCCAGGACGGCAAGCAGGTCGCGGTGCTCGTCCCCACGACCCTGCTGGTGCAGCAGCACATGGGCACCTTCTCCGAGCGCTACGCCGCCTTCCCGGTCAAGGTGAAGGCGCTGTCCCGCTTCCAGACCGACGCCGAGGCGAAGGCCGTTCTGGAGGGGATGCGGGAGGGGTCCGTCGACATCGTCATCGGCACCCACCGGCTGTTCTCCTCCGAGACGAAGTTCAAGGACCTCGGGCTCGTCATCGTCGACGAGGAGCAGCGCTTCGGCGTCGAGCACAAGGAGCAGCTGAAGAAGCTCCGTGCCAACGTCGACGTGCTGACCATGTCCGCGACGCCCATCCCGCGCACCCTGGAGATGGCCGTCACCGGCATCCGGGAGATGTCCACGATCACCACCCCGCCGGAGGAGCGGCACCCGGTCCTCACCTTCGTCGGCCCGTACGACACCAGGCAGATCGGCGCCGCCATCCGCCGCGAACTGCTGCGCGAGGGACAGGTGTTCTACATCCACAACCGGGTGGAGTCCATCGACCGGGCGGCCGCCCGGCTGCGCGAGGCCGTGCCCGAGGCGCGGATCGCGATCGCACACGGCCAGATGTCGGAGTCGGCGCTGGAGCAGGTCGTCGTCGACTTCTGGGAGAAGAAGTTCGACGTGCTGGTGTCCACGACGATCGTCGAGTCCGGCATCGACATCGCCAACGCCAACACCCTGATCGTGGAACGGGCCGACACCTTCGGCCTCTCCCAGCTCCACCAGTTGCGGGGCCGCGTCGGCCGCAGCCGCGAGCGCGGCTACGCCTACTTCCTCTACCCGCCGGAGAAGCCGCTCACCGAGACCGCCCACGAGCGGCTGGCGACCATCGCGCAGCACACCGAGATGGGCGCGGGCATGTACGTCGCGATGAAGGACCTGGAGATCCGCGGCGCGGGCAATCTCCTCGGCGGCGAGCAGTCCGGGCACATCGCGGGCGTCGGCTTCGACCTCTACGTCCGGATGGTGGGCGAGGCGGTCGCCGACTACCGCGCCTCCCTGGAGGGCGGTGTGGAGGAGGAGCCGCCGCTGGAGGTCAAGATCGAACTGCCGGTGGACGCGCACGTCCCGCACGACTACGCGCCCGGCGAGCGGCTGCGCCTCCAGGCGTACCGGGCGATCGCCTCCGCGAACTCCGAGGAGGACATCGCCGCCGTCCGCGAGGAACTGACGGACCGGTACGGAAAGCTGCCGGAGCCGGTGGAGAACCTGCTGCTGGTCGCCGGCCTGCGGATGCTGGCCCGCTCCTGCGGGGTCACGGACATCACGCTCCAGGGCTCCAACATCCGCTTCGGCCCGGTGGAGCTGCGGGAGTCGCAGGAGCTGCGGCTGAAGCGGCTCCACCCGCGGGCGGTGATCAAGCCGGCCACGCGACAGCTCCTGGTGCCGCGCCCGGCGACGGCCCGGATCGGCGGCAAGCCGCTGGTCGGCCGCGAACTGCTGGCGTGGACGGGGGAGTTCCTGACGACGGTGGTGTCGTGAGGGTGGTGCTGCCGTGGCGGCGGGGCCTGCCCGAGGGCGGGCCCCGCCGCGTTCGGCGGCCTGTCGCAGGGGCAGTTCGGCCGGCATGACGGCGTACACCGGCGAGTCGGGGAACGGGCGGCGCTCCCGGTCGTCCGGAAACCCCGGGACTTGTCCGGGGCCTGGAGACGCGTGTCACCGGCCGCTGCCGGGATCTCCGGGGCCGGGCGGGTAGAAAGGGCGGCAGGGGCACGGGACCGACAGGGGCGGCACCGGGGCTGCGGTGGCCCGCGGTCCGCACCGCGACGTGGCATGAGGGACGGCGATGACGCCCACGGAGGCGCACCACGGACTGGCGGCCCACGAAGTGGTGATGCTGCTGGAGACGGACCCCCACCGGGGTCTGGCCGAGGGGGAGGTGGCCCGGAGGCAGGAGCGCTACGGCCCCAACGTGCTGCCGGCCGCCACGGGTGGCGGCCTGCTCCTGCGGGTGCTGCGGCAGTTCCACCATCCGCTGGTCTACGTGTTGCTGGCCGCGGGCACGATCACGGCCCTGCTGCACGAGTACACGGACTCCGCGGTGATCTTCGGCGTCGTGGTGGTCAACGCGGTCGTCGGATTCGTGCAGGAGTCGAAGGCCGAGGCCGCGCTGGACGCCCTGCGGTCGATGGTGCGGACCCGGGCCCGGGTGGTGCGCGGCGGCCGTGAGCGGATGATCCCCTCGCAGGAGCTGGTCCCCGGTGACCTGGTGCTGGTGGAGGCGGGGGACAAGGTCCCCGCCGATGTGCGGCTGATCCGGCCGGTGTCGCTGCGGGTGGACGAGTCGGCGCTGACGGGCGAGTCGGTGCCGGTGGCGAAGGACGAGACGGTGCTGCCCGCCACGGCCGCGGTCGCCGACCGGCACAACATGCTCTACTCGGGGACGCTGGTGACCGCGGGCAGCGGCACCGGTGTCACGGTCGCGACCGGTGCCGAGACCGAACTCGGGGCGATCCACCGGCTGGTGGGGTCCGCCGAGACGCTGGTCACCCCGCTGACGGCGAAGCTCAACCAGTTCAGCAAGGTGCTGACCGTGGCCATCCTGGCGCTGGCGGCGCTGACCTTCGGCGTCGGCCTGGCGCGGGGGCAGGACGGGGCGGAGACCTTCACCGCGGCGGTCGCCCTGGCCGTGGGCGCGATCCCCGAAGGGCTGCCGGCCGCGGTCACCATCACGCTGGCCATCGGGGTGGCGCGGATGGCGCGGCGCAAGGCGGTGGTCCGCCAGCTCCCGGCGGTGGAGACGCTGGGCAGCACCACGGTCATCGGCTCGGACAAGACGGGCACGCTCACCGAGAACCAGATGACGGTCCGGGCGGTGTGGACCCCGGACGGGGCCGAGTACGAGGTGACCGGCTCGGGATATGCGCCCCAGGGGGAGATCGTCCACGGAACGGACGGCACCGTGGCCGTCCCCCAGCCGCGCTCGGCGCTGTGGTGGACCCTGCTGGCCGGGGCCGCCTGCAATGACGCGGCCCTCACCCACGAGGAGGGGCGCTGGGGGCTCGTCGGCGATCCGACCGAGGGCGCGCTGCTCGTCGCGGCCGCCAAGGGCGGGCTCGACCCGGCGGAGCTCCCGGGAGAGTACGCCCGGGCCGGCACCCTTCCGTTCAGCTCCGAACGGCAGTTCATGGCCACCCTCCACCGCGATCCCGGTTCCGGCGGCGGCACCGGCCATGTCGTGCTGGTCAAGGGGGCGGTCGAACGGGTTCTGCCGCTGTGCGGCGGGCGGTCGGCCGGGGACGGCACCGTACGGGAACTGGACGCGGACGCCGTGCTGCGCGCCGCGGAGGGCCTGGCGGGCCGGGGGCTGCGGGTGCTGGCCACCGCGGTGCGCACGGATCCGGACCCCCGCGCGTTCGATGAGGACACGCTGGACGGCACCCTGACCCTGACCGGGCTGCAGGCGATGCTCGACCCGCCGCGCCCGGCGGCCGCGTCGGCGGTCCGGGCCTGCCACACCGCCGGGATCACGGTCAAGATGATCACCGGGGACCACGCGGCCACGGCCGGGGCCATCGCCGAGCGGCTCCATCTCTTCGGTGACGTCGGAGGCTCGCGCGGCGACGCGGGAGTGCTCACCGGCGCCGACCTGGACGCGCTGCCGGCGGAGGAGTACCCGGAGGCGGTGGACCGCGCGCGGGTCTTCGCCCGGGTCTCGCCGGAGCAGAAACTCCGGCTGGTCGAGGCGCTTCAGTCGCGCGGCCACGTGGTGGCCATGACCGGCGACGGCGTCAACGACGCGCCCGCCCTGCGCCAGGCCAACATCGGCATCGCCATGGGGCGGGGCGGCACCGAAGTCGCCAAGGAGGCGGCGGACATGGTGCTCACCGACGACGACTTCGCCACCATCGAGGCGGCCGTCGAAGAGGGCCGTGGGGTGTTCGACAACCTCACCAAGTTCATCGTGTGGACGCTGCCGACGAACATGGGCGAGGGCCTCGTCATCCTGGCGGCGATCCTGTTCGGCTCCGCGCTGCCGATCCTCCCCACCCAGATCCTGTGGATCAACATGACCACGGCCGTGGCGCTCGGCCTGATGCTCGCCTTCGAGCCGAAGGAGGCCGGGATCATGGGCCGGGCTCCGCGCGATCCGGACAGACCACTGCTGACCGGCGCCCTGGCCTTCCGTGTCGTGCTGGTCTCCACGCTGCTCGTGGCCGGATCCTGGTGGCTGTTCAGCTGGGAGCGGGCCGAGGGCGCCGGGCTGGCGGAGGCGCGCACCGCCGCGCTCAACCTCTTCGTCGTCGTCGAGTTGTTCTATCTGTTCAGCTGCCGCTCGCTCACCCGCTCGATGTGGCACGTCGGTCCGTTCAGCAACAAGTGGATCATCGGTGGTGTCACCGTGCAGGCCCTGGGCCAGCTCGCCATCACGTATCTGCCGGCCATGAACACCCTGTTCGAGACCACCCCGATCAACGGGGAGACCTGGCTCCGCATTCTCGGCATCGCCGCCCTGGCCTCGCTCGTCGTCGCGGTCGACAAGCGCCTGCGGCGGCAGTGGGTGTAGCCGCCGGGGACCCGCGCTCCGCCCCCGGTGAGCGCCGGGGCGCACACACGGCGGCGCCCGCACCCCCGTTCGCCGGAGGTACGGGCGCCGCGCCCCGGGAGGGGACGGGAAGGCCGGGCGGGGCCGGAAGAGCCCCGCCGGGCCGGTCAGCCGACCGTGAAGGTGCGGGAGACGCCGGTGAAGCCGTCGATCTCGCCGAGGAGGTTGCGGGTGTCCCCGCGGTGGACGAAGCGGTACGTGCCCGGGGCGGCGTCCGCCGGGATCTCCCAGCCGGTGGTGGCCGTGGAGACGGCCGCGTAGGAGCGCTTCCAGCGGTAGGTGGTGGACCAGTCGTTGTCGGTGGCCACCGTCCGCCAGCCGTTCGCGGTGTGCCGCTGCACCTCCAGGAACGTGCCCTCGCTGCGCAGGTTGTTGCGCGGGTGGCCGGTGTAGAAGACGGCCTCGGCGCGTTCACCGCGCGTGTAGCCCGCGGCCGGCTGTTCGGCGAGGTCGCCGAACTCCTTGCCCAGCGGCGGGGAGTCCAGGACGACGCCGGGCTTCACGTCGAGCTGGGTGGTGCCCAGCCACGGCGGGCGGACGGCGCTGGGGGTGGGCTCGCCGGACCGGAGTGCGGAGGCGAGCCCGGCGAACTCCTGCTGGTAGGCGGGGAGGGTGTAGCGGCCGAAGTGGGTGGACGCGCCCTCGTAGTGCTGGGCGTCGTACTCCTCGGGCGTGGTGACGTAGCCCGCGTACGCGTTGGAGTAGCCGGCGAAGACGGTGTGCTCGGAGGAGGGGCCGAGCTTCTCCGCGACGGTGTCCATGACGCGGTGCCCGGCGACGACGGTGAACTCGGCCGGGGCCGCGGTCAGCGTCAGCTGCCCGATGCGGACGAGCTGCAGGGGCAGGATCTGCGGGGTCCACGCCGGCTTCTGCACACCGGTGGTGAGGAAGACCGGTTTGGGCTTCTGGCACTCGCGCACCGCGGCGGGTGTCGGGGCGACGACCGCCCCGGCGACGGTGAGCAGGGGGTTCGGTTTGAGCTCGCCCTCCTCCGCGATGTCGGGCCCGGGACCGTCCTCGGCGCCCGCGGTGAAGCCCTGGCCGAGCGCCGCCGGGCAGGTGCTGTGCGTCCGGCCGTCGCCGGTGTACGCGGGGCCGACCTCGACGCCGGAGAAGTCGACGTAGCGCTGGCGGTGGGCGATGGGGCCGGTCAGCTCCTCCTTGGCCGCGCTGAAGAGTTCGACGGCCTTGTCGGCCTGGAGCCTCCCGATGATCTCGGTGTTCTCGAACTCGTCGTCCGTGGGGCCCTTGGCGCCGCCCTCGCGCAGATTGGGCGACATGTCGCCGGCGTTGGACTGCGGGAAGGCCGCGACGAACTTCCCGCGCTCGCCCCACTCGACGCCGTTGACGCCGTGCTCGACGTGGTACTGCGCATAGCCCTTGTTGTCCGGGCTGATGAGGGTGTTCTCCGGGGTCATGGAGGTGGCGTGGGTGGCGAACCAGCTGACCATGCCGACCGGCTGGCCCTCCTGTTCGAAGCGGAGCACGGTCATCGAGCGGTCGACACCGTCCGGGAAGCGCTCCCGGTCCTCGGCCGGGTTGCGCCGGAACGCCTCCTGGGAGCGGTTGACGTTGGCGCCGTCCAGCTCACCGGTGGCGATCTTGACCTTGCCGGGGGCGAGGTCCGCGTCGGCCGCCGCGACGGCCCGGACGATGCCCGAGACGATGGCCTCGTAGGTCTTCTTCTTGTGGCCCAGGATCGTCAGGTTGTAGAGCAGGTGGTGGGAGTGGCCGCCGGGGCCGGCGTGGGTGTGGGTGGCGGAGAGGACGACGTTGGAGTCGGTGTAGCGGGAGCCGTAGCGCTCGCCGAGCCGGCGGATGACGTCCTGCTGCACCCCCTGCATGATCATGCCGAGGTCGGTGGAGACGAAGACCGTGCGGCCGCCGCTGCCGTCGGCGACCGCGAAGGCGCGGGCCCACTGGCGGGAGTGGATGCCGGAGGTCTCCTGGTCGAGCCGGGCGTAGCCCATCATGCCGACCTCGGCGGCCTCGCCGGTGATGTCGGCGATGCCCACGCCGACCCGGTAGCCGTCGGCCGCGGCGCTCGCGGGGGCCGCGGTCGCGGCGCCGAGGAGGAGCGAGCCGAGGGTGGCCGCGGCGGCGGTGAGGGCGACCGCCCGGGTGCGGTGCGCGCGGCCCGCGTGGCGGGGGTGTCGGTCTGCGGGGCGAGTGGTCCGTATCGGCATGCGTCAAGCCCCGGGGAGTGAGGGGAGGGCGGTGTTCCGGTGGCCGGGGCTTTCCGGCGCCCGGTCGCACCACGGGTCGGGGCTCAGGATGGGGCTGGGGTTACTGGCGGGTCAATAGCCATGACCAAGTCGGCTTACGGCCGGTAACACCCGGGCGCCGGCGGGAGGTTTCCGCAAGGCCGGGCAGCGGGCCGGCCGCCGTCCACGCGTGTCGGGAATGCCGTACCGAACGCCGCCCGAACGCCGCCCGGCCGCCCTCCGGCCGCTCTCCGATCGCCGTCCGGCGGCCCGTCTGGAGGCCGCCGAGGCGGGGCATACGATTCCCGGACCGGGGCCGCAGCCGCGCCGCGGCCCACTGCTCCGCCCGCGCCGCTCCACCCTCCGCACCGCCGTGGACGCTCCGCCACCCCGATGGGACTGACGCCTTGTGATATCCCGCCGCCGTACCGCCCTGGCCGCCGTCTCCGCCGCCGCATCCGCCGTGTTCGTGCTCACCGGATGCGAACCCGGCTCCCTGGACGATCTCGCGGAGGGCGGCGGCGGTTCCTCCGGTTCCGCCGCGGCGGACGGCCGTTCGGCCGGCCCGCTCGACAACCCCGACGGCACGAAGCCGGGCCTCGCGCCCGTCACCGAGTCCGCGGAACGCGCCGAGGCGCGGAAGCTGATCGAGGGGGTGCGCACCAAGGGCCGCGGCCCCCGGACCGGTTACGACCGCGACGAGTTCGGCTACGCCTGGATGGACACGGCCGACGGGGTGCCGATGGCCCGCAACGGCTGCGACACCCGCAACGACCTGATGCAGCGGGACGGCCAGAAGCTGGAGTTCCGCTCCGGTTCCGACTGCGTGGTGGTCTCCATGACGCTGGCCGACCCGTACACGGGCAAGGACATCGCCTGGAAGAAGCGGGAGGCCATGGAGGTGCAGATCGACCACGTGGTGCCGCTGTCGTACGCCTGGCAGATGGGCGCCTCCCGCTGGCCGGAGGACAAGCGCCGGCAACTCGCCAACGACCCGCTGAACCTGCTGCCGGTCGAGGGCCGCGCCAACTCCGTCAAGGGCGACTCCGGCCCGGCGGCCTGGCTGCCCCCGCACAAGGCCGTCCGCTGCGCGTACGCGGTCCGGTTCGCGCAGGTGGCGGCCAAGTACGAGATGCCGGTGACCGCCCCGGACAAGAGCATGATGCTCCGGCAGTGCGGGGCCTGAGCGGAGAGCAGGCTCCGGGCCGGCGGCCGGACGATCCGGTGGATCAGAGCTCGAGGTTCCAGTGGCTGCTGTGGTACGACCAGCCGGGGCTGACCTCGACCTCCAGGGTCTTCGCTCCGGCCGGGGTGTCGAAGGCGAACTCCGCGGTGGCCGTCCTGCCGGGGACGACCGTGCCGTTGAAGCCCTGGCCGATCTTGTCGTCGAAGATGCTCTCGGCGGTCTTGCCGTCCTTGCCGGCGCGGGCGTCCACGGTGAGGAGGGCGGTGTCGAACTTTTCCTTGCCCTTGTTCACGACGGTCACCGTGACCTTGTAGGCCTTGTTGCCCTTCTTGTGGCCGATCGCGAACTCGCCGGGTGCGTAGGCGGTGTGCCGCGAGACGGTCACCTGGACGCCGTCGTCGTAGACGACCGTGTCACCGGCCGCGTAGGTCTCCCCGCCGGCGGCACCGGAGTCCGCCGCGCCGTCGTCCCCGGCCTTCTCCTTCCCGCCGCCCCCGCCGCCGTTCTTCCCGGTGGCGCCCTTCTCCCCGGTCTCCGAGACGGACTTGTTGATCTCGTTCACCGCGTCGTCCACCGCCATGAAGGTGACCACGCCCATGACGACCGACAGGACCACGGCGACCGGGCCGAGGACCGCGCCCGCGGTGGCCGTGCCCTTGTTGGTCGCCTCGCCGCGCTTGGCCTTGCCGCGGCCGGAGAGCCCCAGGATCAGCGCGATGATGCCGAGGATCCCGCCGAGCCAGAACATGAACGGGATGACGCCCATGACGACACCGATGATGCCGAGGATCAGGGCCGCGGTGCCGAGCCCGTTGCGGGGCGGGAGCGCGTGCGGGGCACGGGGGCGCCCGTCCGGGGCGGCGGTCCGTACATCTGCTGGGACATGGGGACACCTTTCGACATGGCGAACGTGAGTCGTTCGTCAAGTGGTGGTGTCATCTGAGCAGATAGCTGTGAACGGAGTCAATGTGTGCTTCTGTTTTGCCTCTTGTTCTGCTGCCATCCGCCCGGGACGGTCCGCCCTCCCGGGTGCCGGGGGCGGAGCGCGGGGTGTCCGGGTTCGGGCCCGTACGGCACGGGCTGTCCGGCCGTGCGCGGCGCCGTCCGTCCCGGGAACGTCACAGGTGTGACCGGATCGTGAGCCGGATCTGTACAACCGCTGCCGCGCTGTCGGGGTCCCCGTATACGCTCAATTTGAGCCGCTCACCGGCACCCGTTCCCCAGGAGCATTCATGTACGGCCCCGTTCCCGTGCCGCCGCAGCCACGCCCCCCGGACGCGGGGAACGTCATCGCGCTGCGGGTCCTGTTCGTGGCGATGACGCTGCTGCTCCTCGGGCTGCTGGCATGGACCGCCATGCTGCGGATCGCCCTCCTCCGCCGCAAGGCGCTGGACTGGGTGCTCTTCGGCGCGGTGGTGGGGCTGACGATCACGTTCTTCGTCGTCATCGAGATCTATCCGGAGACGGACTGGCGCACGGATGTCGCGGCGCTCGGCCTGCTGGGCATGGCCGTCGCCGTCGTCGCCCACTACCTCGTCGCCGACATCCAGTACCACCGGCGGCCCGTCGCGGTGAGCCGGCCCGGCGGGCCCGCCGGCCCCGGCCCCTACGGCGCGGCCGCGTCCCGGGCCCAGACGTACGCCGCCGGCGGCGTACCGACCCGGCCGGGCTCCGTCCCGGCGCAGCAGCAGCCACCCGGTGTGCCCGCGTACGGCTTCCCGCACCCGCCCGCCACCTCCGGTCCCGGCGGCTCCGCCACGCCCCCGCAGGGCCCGCCGCCGTCCGTGCCCGGAGCGGGTGAGCCGTATGCGCCGGGCACCGCGGGCAGCCGGCCGCAGCCGCAGCGCATCCACCGCGTCCGCGCCGAGCTGGACGAACTCAGCGACCTGCTCCGCAGAGAAGAGGGCGGCGCCGCGGAGGACGGGAGCGGCCCCCGGTGAACGGCCGTGTGATCGCCGGGCGTTACGAACTCTCCACGCTGCTCGGCCAGGGCGGCATGGGACAGGTGTGGCTGGGCTACGACCGCCGCCTGGACCGCCGGATCGCGGTGAAGCTGCTCCGCCCCGACCGCATGGCCGGCGCCCCCGAGGCCGAGGAGATGCGCCGCCGCTTCCTCCGCGAGTGCCGGGTCACGGCCCGGGTCGACCACCCCGGGCTGGTCACCGTCCACGACGCGGGCAGCGACGGGGACGACCTCTACCTCGTCATGCAGCACATCGACGGCGCCGACCTCGGCGACCACCTCGCCGAGCACGAGCCGTACCCCTGGCCGTGGGCCGCCTCCGTGGCCGCCCAGCTCTGCGCCGTGCTCGCCGCCGTGCACGCGGCGCCCGTCGTCCACCGCGACCTCAAGCCGCGTAACGTGATGCTCCGTCAGGACGGCACGGTCTGCGTCCTCGACCTCGGCATCGCCGCCGCCGTCGACACCGACACCACCCGCCTCACCCACACCGGTTCGCCCATCGGCAGCCCCGCCTACATGGCGCCCGAACAGGCCATGGGCGGCGCCGTCGGCCCGTACACCGACCTCTACGCCCTCGGGGTGCTGCTGCACGAACTCCTCAGCGGCCAGGTCCCCTTCCAGGCGTCCACCTCGCTCGGGGTCCTCCACCGCCACCTCTACGACGCCCCCGTGCCGGTGCGCCAGCTGCGCTCCGAGGTCCCCGAGCCGCTGGAGGCGCTGGTGCTGCGGCTGCTGGCCAAGGACCCGCGGCACCGGCCGTCCGGGGCCCAGGAGGTCTACCAGACCCTGGTGCCGCTGCTGCCGTCCCCCGGCTCGGCGCCCGGGGCCCGCCCGGCCCACTCGACCCCACCCGCCCCTTCCTCCGCCCGCACGCCCCGTGGCCCGACCGGGCCGGTGCGCTCCCCGCCGCGCCGGCCGTGATGCCCGCACCCGCCGCCGCGATCCCCGACCCGCGCAGCGCGCCGGGCGGCGCGGCGGCCCCGCAGCGCACCGGCCGCACCGCGATCGCGGACGCCGTCGAGGAGGTGAAGCGGCTGCTGGACGCGGGCCGCCTCACCCAGGCCGTGGACGTCCTCGGCTCGGTCCTCCCGCTCGCCACCGCCCACCACGGCGAGAACTCGCCCGTCGTGCGGAGCCTCCGCAAGCAGTACGCCGCGACGCTCCTCGACGACGGCCAGTACCGCCGCGCCCTGCCCGAGCTGCGCCGGCTCGCCGCCGAGACCTCCGCCGGATCGGGACCGGACGCCCACCGCGAGGCGCTGCAGTTCCGCTACGAGGCCGCGCAGTGCCTGGAGCAGCTCGGCGAGGCGTCCGCCGCCATCGCCGAATACCGCGCCGTGCTGCCGTACTTCGAGCAGGACGCCGCCACCGGGCCCGCCCTCCCGCTGGAGATCCGCTCCCGCATCGGCGCCCTGCTGCACGCGGTCGGCGCCCACCGCGAGGCGCACGAGACGCAGTCGCGGCTGCTCGGCGACGTGGAGCGGATGTACGGCCCGTACCACCCGATGGCCGGCGAACTGCGCCGTGTGCTCGACCGCCAGCGGCAGGTACGGCTCGGCTGAGTCCGGCGGGCCCGGTGGGTGCCACGGGCTCCGGCCGTGCCGGCCGCGGTGCTCCCCGCCGCTACGGCCGGGGCCGCCGTCCCCGCGCGGAGCGGGCCGCCCCCGCCATCCGGCTCACCCCGGACATCCGTGCCACGCGCCGTAGTTGCCGGCCCGGCCAGGAGTGCTCCGACTTCCCGGGCAGATCGAGGGCGGTCAGCCGGCGGCGCTTGAAGTACCGCCGGGTGTCCTCCCCGAGCCGGGCCTCCAGCCAGGCCGCGCTCTCCGCGCGCAGCCACGGGTACGCCTCCGGGCGCATGCAGAACCCGACGGTGCGGATCAGCGGCGTCAGCCCGTCCACGTCCCAGGATTCCGGCCGCGCGCCCGGCGGTCCGGCTGCCGCCCCCGTCGTCTCCGCTGCCGTCTCCGCTGCCGTCCCCGCGAAGGCGCCGATCTCGGGGATGAGGTGATCGGTGATCGTCAGCGGGACGCGGTTGCTGTTCTCGTACGGGGCGATCCGTTCCAGCAGCAGATCCGTGCCGACCCGGGCGACCGGGACGCCGTAGCAGACGGCGGCGGTGAACATCGCCGTGGAGAAGCAGCCGACGACCAGCCGGAGTTCGCCGCTCCGGAACAGTTCCTCGGCGAGCATCGGGGTGCCGCTGACGGTCAGCCGCACCCCGGCCTCCGCGGCGGCCTTCTCCAGCGCCCTGGAGTAGCGGGCCGGCGCCGTGGGGTGCGGCTTGAACAGCACGGAGCGGTGCCCGGCCGCGGCGGCCCCGCGCAGCATCCGCTCGTGCAGCGCCTCCTCCTCGGCGGGGGTGAGGATGTCCAGCGCGGCGAGGTACTGGCCCAGCAGGACGGCGGTGGGGGCGCCCGGGGCCGTGGCACCGGCGACCGCGGCCGCGGCGCCCTCGCCGGATCCCGGCCCCGGCTCCGTCCCGGCTCCCGCCTCCGGCCCGCCGATCTCCTCGATCACCTTCTTCAGCGCCTCGGTGGGCACCAGTTCGGCCGGCACCCCGTACTCGGAGAGCAGCAGCGGCCGCAGGCCCGGCACCAGGTCCGGGTGGAGCAGCCGCCGGATGCGGCGGGCCAGAGGGCCCGGCAGCGGGTTGCGGGTGGGGCCGTAGCTCATCAGGCCGTCGGCGTAGACGTCCACCGTGCTCTCGGCGAAGATCGTGGCGAGCGCCCGTGCCGGGCTGACCTGCACCGACTCCACGGCCAGCTCCACCGGCCCGTCCCCCAGCCGCCAGGAGTGGCGGAAGAGGCGCTGCCAGATCTCGGCGTCGTTCGCCGCCGGCGACCAGGTGCTGGGATGGTGCGGGCGGATGGCGGCGTTCCAGTCGACGATGTCGTCGAAGCGGGCGGCCAGCCGGTCCCAGCCGCGCATCTCCGTGAGCCGGACGGCGGTCTCCGGCACCGCCGCGTTGTGCGAGACGAGCAGCACCCGTCGGACGTCCTCCCGGGGGCCGAACTGCCCTTCCTCCAGGGCCGCGACGAGCGTCGCGGCCCCATAGAGCGTGGAGACCTGGAAGAGCTGGACGGTCCGCGGCCCGGTGGTCTGCCGCCCGTCGGCCATCGCGCCCACGGTCAGGCGGCCTTACGGGTCGGGCGCAGGGCGCCGAGCAGCCGGCCGCGTTCGGGGCCCATGTCGGTGAGGGTCCGCTCCAGGACGTCCGCCGGCATCCGTCCGAGCGCGGCGGCGGCCTCGCGCTTCAGCCGCCGCGCGACCCGGGGCTGGTACCGGTCCGCCTTGGACAGGTGGAAGGCGATCAGGGCGCAGTAGGTGCGCACCACCTTGGGGAGGAAGCGGTCGCGCTCGCGGTCGGCCAGCACCAGGTCGAGCATCGCGTCGTGGGCGGGGATGAAGTCGAGCTGGCGCTCGTCGAGGATCTGGGTGAGCGAGGTGGTGAGGCCGCGCCGGTAGAAGACACCGAGCAGGCCGACGGTCGCGCAGGTCTCGGCGGTCAGATAGAGCCGCCAGGTCCACAGCCGGTCCTCGGCGGTGCGCAGGTCCGTGTCGAAGCGGAGGGCCCCGTTCTCGAACAGGCGGCGGTGGTAGATCCCGGCCCAGACGAACGGGTAGTCGACCATCGTCTCCATGTGGGGCGGGTTGACGGCGTCCCGGGGGCTGCCGACCGCGTTCCGCAGGGAGGCGGGGGCACGGCGCACCACCCGGTCCTTCCCCGTGGACTGGACGTGGTCGGTGCGGACGAAGTCGCAGCCGAGCGATTCCGCGGCGGCCAGCAGATTCTCCAGATAGCCGCGGCCGTACCAGTCGTCGCCGTCGAGGAAGGTGATCCAGCGTCCGCTCGCCGCCTCAAGACCGGTGTTGCGGGCCCGGGAGATGCCGCCGTTCTCCGGCTGCCGGATGACTGTCGCGCGGGGCAGTTCACGCCGCGCGCGGTCGAGGATCTCCGCGGAGGCATCGGTGGAGTGGTCGTCGACGAGGATGAACTCGACGTGCTCCCCGGCGTTGTTGGCCAGGCTGCGCAGGGTGTCCGGCAGGTACTGCTGGACGTTGTAGCAGGGAACTATGACGGAGAGCTTGGTCACCTGGCTGCCTTGTCGCGATCGGGTGTCGTCAGCGGGACGGTAGGGGAAACGGCGGCCCTCCCGGATGGCCTCCGGGGGAGCACGGGGTGAACGCCGGGTGTCGGCTCGGTGCGGTGAAGTGCGGTGGGCGCGGTGGGCGCGGTGGGCGGGACGGGTGCGGCCGGCGCGTACCGGGCCGTGCGGGGGCCCGCACCGGGCGGAGAGCTCAGCCGAGCCACCGCCGCAGCCGGAGCCGTCCCCAGAGCAGGCTCGTCCCGAACGACAGCACGATGGTGGCCGCGGTCAGCACGACCGTGAGCACGCCGGCGCGGAGCGCTCCCAGTCCGGCGTCGACGAACGGGTGTGCCAGCACGTCGATCACCAGGACGTGCACCAGGTACGCGCCGTACGCCGCCGCCGCGAGCCGGCCCAGCGCCGGCCGCAGCCGCTCCGGGACGCGGACCCGGTGGAGGGAGAGCAGCACCCCGCCCATGAACAGGGCGACGAGCAGATGGGCGTTGGGGATGACGTAGTGCACCGCGTGCTGGTACCAGAGGATGCCGCCCATCGCGAGGACCGCCAGCACCACCCACGGCGCCCGCCGCTTGCCCAGCGCGTCCGCGGGCAGCGCGAACAGCAGGGCGCCCAGGACGGCGTACACGATCTGGTAGACGACGAACCCCCAGCCGAACCGGGGCATCTCCCAGCCGGTGAACTCCCCGATGTCTCCCATGAGTTGCGGCGCCGCGGCCAGCACCAGCAGCCCCGCGCCCAGGCCCCACGGGCGGCGGCCCGAGCGCACCAGCGCGGCGCAGGCCAGCAGCGTGATCACCGGCAGATAGGTGTAGAGGTACCAGAGGTGGTACGCGGGCCGTACGGAGGCGAAGACGGAGTCCAGCGCCAGTTCGCCGATGGGGTCCTCGTTGGTGCCGCGCCACCGCCCCCAGGCGAGGTAGACCGCGGTCCAGACGGCCAGCGGCACACCGATCTTGACGATCCGCTGCCAGACGCGCCGGCCGTCCCGCGGCGGGGCGCCGACCAGCACGGCCCAGCCGGCGATGGCGAAGTACATGGGCACCGCGAACCGGCTGACGGCGTCGGCGCTCATGCCCGCCCAGTACGCGGCCGGACCGCCCGCCTCCTGGCGGCCCACGGCGGCGATGAAGGCCGAGCCGACGTGGCCCAGGATCACACCGCAGGAGCAGAGCATCCGGATCAGGTCGATGTCGTACCGGTGCTCCCGGGGAGCCGGGGCCGTGGGCGTGGGTGCGTCGGAAGCCTTGCCGGGAGCGGCGGACACCACGGATCCGGCCGGAGCGGCGGATCCTGCGGTCGGGGCGGTGCCGGTGGACGCCACGGTCGTTCCGCCCGGGCCGGAGTCGCGGTCGCCGGGCCGTTCCTCCGCTCGTCCGGACGGTTCCGCCACCGCGGCGGCGACTGCGGCGGCCGCGGGGCGCGGTGCGGGGGCACGGCCGGACGTCACATCGTTGGAGGGCACGGATCACCTGGGGAGGAGCGGGGGCGGAGAAGGAGGCGGGCGACTCACGGCACCCGCCGGGCCCGTGACATCACGCCGAAGGGCGAGACTTCCACCCCGGGCGACGGCCGGCGGACGCCGAGGGGAACGCCGGGCGAACTCTCGGCGACCCCGGCCCCGCCCCCGAACCCGGCCCCGTCGCGGGCACGGTGGTCACCACTCTGCTCTGCCTGCTGTGCGAGCTGACCGTGATTCTCTTCAACGTCCCCCGGTTCGTCGTACCGCCCCACATGCGGGACGACCCCGGTGTGGTCGCCCTCCGGCGGGCCCGCGGCGCCGATGGCCCGGAGCGGTCCGCGGCCGCCGGGGCAGTCCGGAAGAAGTGCTGGTTCCCGCCGCCCGGACTGCCTAATATCGATCACCGCACCGACCGTGCACCGCCCACCACGCACACCGCCCACGCACCGCCGCATGGCCCATGCTCCCCGCCCGACGGGTGCCGGGGGCCCCACCGCCGGGAGGCACAATGCACCGCCGCAGGTCCGCGCTCTCCGTCACCGCCGTCGCGCTGCTCGCCGCGACGCCGCTCCTCACCGGGTGCGGCAGTGACGCCCATCCGGGGGCCGCGGCCGTGGTGGACGGTGACAAGATCACGGTGTCCCAGGTCCAGGCGCAGGCCCGGGGCGTCCGGGCGGCGCAGAGCGAGTCCAAGGACGCGGACCAGCTCATCAAGGGCACGGGCCGGCTCAGCCGCTCCACGCTCAACAGCATGATCTTCGACAGGGTGCTGGCGCGGGCCGCGAAGGACGCCGGGGTGAGCGCGAGCCGTTCCGACGTCCAGCGGATCAGGGAGCAGGCCGAGAAGGCCGCGGGCGGCGCGGACCGGCTGCGCGAGATGTGGCTCCAGCAGTACTCCATCGGCCCGGACCAGCTGGAGGGCACCCTCCGCAACCAGGTCCTCATGGACAAGCTCGCGAAGAGTCTGGGCGCGGACCGGACCACCCCGGAGGGCCAGGAGAAGGTCGTCGGGGCCCTGCAGCAGGCGTCCGAGAGCATGGGCATCGACGTCAACCCGCGCTTCGGCACCTGGAACGACGAGCAGGTGCTCCTCGACACCGTCCAGGAGCCCTGGCTGCAGCCGGAGAAGCAGGCCCCGCGCCAGTCCTGAGCGGCCCGCCGCCCGGGCCGGCCCCGGCGGCCGCGGGGGACGCCCGGCGGGCGGCGCGGGCGGTGGGTTACGTTCGGTTCCGTGAACGACGCGACAACGGCGGCCGGGCCCGGCGCCCCGGTCCCCTCCGAGAGCGCGGCCCCCGGCCGTATCGTCCTGCTGACCACCAGCCACCGGGTGGCGCCCGGACTGCTGTCCTGGCCCGCCTGGCGCACGCTGCGCGCCGCCGACCGCGTGCTCTGCCCCGACCCGGACCACCCCCAGCTGCCGTATCTGCGGGAGGCGGGCATCACGGTGGAGGCGGGCGGGGAGCTGCCGTCCGCCGAGGAACTGGTCGCCTACTGCACCGGGGACCCGGGGACGGGCGCCGGTGCCGGAGCCGATGCGGGAGCGGGAGCAGGGGCGGGAGCAGAGGCAGCGGCGGGCGGCCGCACGGTCGTCGTCGTCCCGTCCGGTGAGGGTGAACCACGGCTGACCGACGGGCTGGCCCGGCTGGCCGGCTCCGGCCGCCTCCGGATGCCGGACCTGGAGCTGCTCCCCGCCTCGTACGACCTGCCGGGCGCCCGGCTGCTGGACCTGGTGCAGGTCATGGACACCATCCGCGCCGAGTGCCCGTGGAGCAGCCGGCAGACCAGCGAGGGCCTGGTCAAGTACGGCATCGAAGAGGCGTACGAACTGGTCGAGGCCATCGAGGAGGGCGACCGGGAGGCGCTCCGCGAGGAGCTGGGCGATGTGCTGCTCCAGGTCGTCTTCCACGCCCGGATCGCCGAGGAGGACCCGGAGGAGCCGTTCTCCATCGACGACGTGGCGGGCACGATCGTGGAGAAGCTCGTCCACCGCCATCCGCACATCTTCGGCGACGAGGCCGCCGAGACCCCCGAGGACGTCAAGGCGCACTGGCTTCGCACCAAGGCGGCCGAGAAGCGGCGCGAGTCCGTGACCGAGGGCATTCCGCTGGGCCAGCCCGCGCTGGCGCTGGCCGCCAAGCTCGCCTCCCGGGTCCGGACCGCCGGACTGGAGGTCTCCCTCCCGTCCGCGGCCGGTGACGGCGACGGCTTCGGCGAGGCGCTGCTGGCCCTGGCGGTGCGGGCCGAGGCGGCCGGCACCGACCCGGAGTCCGCGCTCCGCGCGGCGGCCCGGGTCTACCGGGACGCGGTCCGGGAGGCCGAGCGGTCCGATTGAGCCCGACCCGCAGGGGTACCCGGCAGCCATGGATCTGCTGAGCTTGGAATTCGCGGTGGAGGAAGACCTCCTGGTGGGCCTCGGTCCGCTGTTCATCGGGCTGGCAGTCGTGGCGGCCCTGATCGCGGCCGTGTGGTTCGGCCGGAGGATGAAGGCACGGGAGCCCGGCGTCCCCAAGGGGCCGCAGCAGCGCTCCGGCGCCTGGCAGACCCGCCAGGAGTACGGCCACACCACGTCACCGGATCACGGCCCGGGGCACCAGGACGCACTGGGTCACGGGGAAGCGGTCGAGGGACACCGTGACCACTCTCCCGAACTGCCCCGGGACGGCCATCGCTACCTCCCGCACGAGCTGGGCCCGTACGGCGTCGAGGAGGAGGCTCCCGGCACCGGCGAGGTCGGCGGCCCCGCCCCGAAGCGTCCCACCTGGGACCGCGGCGGCAGCGGCCACGGCACGGGCTGACGGGCCGGCGGGCTGAGGGGTTGGCGGCCGGGCCGCGGCGCTGAGCGGTCGGCGGACCGACGGGTCCGGGGCGAGGGCGTCCCGGTCCGTCCTGCCCGTCCGGACCCGCCCCGCCCGGTTCTTGCCCGGGCCGTACGACCGGTCCGTTCCCCGTACAACCTGCTCGGGCCGCCGCCGCTGCCGACCGGGGCTGTCCGCCCGTACAACCGGCCAGGCGGGTACGGGCCACGCGGCCGCCCGGGACCGGCCCACGCCCGGGACCGGCCCACGCCCGGGACCGGCCCACGCCCGGGACGGCCCGGGACCGGGCGGTGCCCGTGGCTCCGGTTGAGGTCCCGCCCGCCCCACCGCCCCGGTCCCGTTCCCCGGTCGCCCGCCGCATCCCACAACGACAGGGCCGGGCGCCGGGAGACACCAGGGACACCACCGATCACCGCACGTCACCGCGTCCTCCGTCCCGGCAGAGACTGTTGACGCCGTGTCTACCGACGGCGAGACTGCCCGGCATGACGATCACCGGGTGGAGCGAAGTACGCGGCGGGAGCACCGGCCGGGACGGCCGGACGGTCCGCCGGGGCGGGCTGCTGCGGCGGACCGCCGCGGCCGCCGCCCGGATGGCGCGGCCCGACGGCCACGGACGCGGCCCGCTGGTCGCCTTCGGCGCGCTGGCCGCCGCCGACCTGATAGCCGTGGCCCGCGGCCCCCGCGGCTGGGAGCGCGCCGCCAAGCCCCTGCTGATGCCCGCCCTCGCGGCCCACGTGCTGCGCCGCAGGCCCGACGGGAAGACGCCCGCACCGGCACCGCTGGTCGCGGGCCTCGCCTGTGCCACCGTCGGCGACACCGCCCTGCTCTTCGACGAGCACGAGCCCGCCTTTCTCCTCGGCATGGCCGCCTTCCTCGGCACCCAGGTCGGCTACACCACCGGCTACGCCCGGCTCGGCGCGTTCCGCGCGATCCGCGAGCGGCCCCTGCCGGCCCTCGGCTGCCTGGCCGCCTGGGCGGCCGCCAACGCGGTCATCTCCCCGGGGCTGGAGAAGAAGCTGCGCCTGCCGGTCGCCGGATACAGCCTGGCGCTGATGACGATGGGCGCGGCCGGCCTCGGGGTCGGGGGCAAGGTGGGCGCGGGAGCGGTGGCGTTCGTCGGCTCGGACCTGCTGATCGGCCTCCAGGCCGCGGGCCGCAAGGTGCCGGGCCAGGAGCTCATGATCATGGCGGGCTATCTCGCCGGCCAATACCTGATCACCACCGGCTGGCTGGAACGCCGGGAGAAGCAGGAGCGCTCCCTGCCCGGCTGACGCCGCTGGGGCCGTACGCTCCGCGACGGGCGAGGCCGCGAGCCGCCGGGGCACCGGCCGGACCCCCGGCGGGGCAGCGTCCGGCCACCGCCCAGGCACCGTCCGTGGCCCGCCCGGTTCCCGGGCCGGGGGCCCCGCGGGCCCGTCCGGGCGCCGGGTACGGTCGGACACGTGCCCGAGAAGACCGTCGCCCCGTCCCCGCCCGAGCTGTTCACCAAGGAGTTCGCCGACGATCCGTACCCGGCGTACGCCTGGCTGCGCGAGCACAGCCCCGTGCACCGCACCACGCTGCCCAGCGGGGTGGAGGCCTGGCTCGTGACCCGGTACGCCGACGCCCGTCAGGCCCTGGCCGACGGGCGGTTGTCGAAGAACCCCGCGCACCACTCCGGGTCGGCGCGCGCCAAGGGCAAGACGGGCATTCCCGGTGAGCGCGGCGCCGACCTGATGACCCATCTGCTGAACATCGACCCGCCCGACCACACCCGGCTGCGCCGCCTCGTCTCCAAGGCGTTCACACCCCGCCGGGTGGCCGCCTTCGAGCCGCGCGTGCGGGAGCTGACGGACCGGCTCATCGACGGCTTCGCCGCCCGCGGGGAGGCCGATCTCATCCACGAGTTCGCGTTCCCGCTGCCCATCTACGCGATCTGCGATCTGCTGGGCGTCCCGCGCGAGGACCAGGACGACTTCCGCGACTGGGCGGGCATGATGATGCGCCACTCCGGGCCCGGCGGCGACCGGGCGCCGCGCGGCGGCGTGGGCCGGTCGGTCCGGAAGATGCGCGACTACCTCGCCGAGCTGATCCACCGCAAGCGGGCCGCGCTCGGACCGGTGGCCCGCCCCGGTGAGGACCTGATCTCCGGTCTGATCCGGGCGAGCGACCACGGCGAGCACCTCACCGAGGGAGAGGCCGCCGCCATGGCCTTCATCCTCCTGTTCGCCGGCTTCGAGACCACCGTGAACCTCATCGGCAACGGCATGTACACCCTGCTCCGCCAACCCGGCCCGCGCGAGCGGCTCCAGCGCTCACTGGCCGCCGGCGAGACGGAGCTGCTGGCCACCGGGGTCGAGGAACTGCTGCGCTACGACGGCCCGGTGGAGCTGGCGACCTGGCGCTACGCCTCCGAGCCGACCGTCATCGGCGGGCAGCGCATCGACGCCGGCGACCCGGTGCTGGTGGTGCTCGCCGCCGCCGACCGCGACCCGGCGCGCTTCACGGACCCGGACACCCCGGACCTCTCCCGCACCGACAACCCGCACCTCGGCTACGGCCACGGCATCCACTACTGTCTCGGGGCCCCGCTCGCCCGGCTGGAGGCGCGCACCGCGCTGGCGACCCTGCTGCGCAGGCTCCCGGATCTCCGGCTGGCGGCCGATCCGGCGGAGTTGCGATGGCGCGGCGGACTGATCATGCGCGGTCTGCGTACCCTGCCGGTGGAGTTCGCCCCTGTGCCCGTACCGGACCCGGGGGAAACACGCCGCACCTGACGTGGCATCATTCGTGATCTTTGCGTGATCTCCACTACATCGACTTGTGACGCGCCTCCGGTGCCCGCTATTTTTCGGCGGGACTTGACCTTCGGCCCTCGACGAAAGGCCCTTCATGCTTTCCGGCAACGGCAGACACCGCAAACCCCGTCAGGCTCCTGCCCTTCTCGTCACGGCGGGCGTGGCCGGCGCGGGGATCGCGATGCCGCTGCTCGGCGCGACGGGCGCGCAGGCCGCCGACGCCGGCACCTGGGACAAGGTCGCCGAGTGCGAGAGCGGCGGCCTGTGGAGCGCGGACACCGGCAACGGCTACTACGGCGGGCTGCAGTTCACCCAGCAGACGTGGGAGCAGTACGGGGGGCTGGACTACGCGCCCAGCGCCGACCAGGCCAGCCGCAATGCGCAGATCGCCGTCGCGGAGAAGGTCCTCGCGGCCGTCGGTCCGAGCGCCTGGCCGAAGTGCGGTGCGGACGCGGGCCTCACCGCGAAGGGCAAGGCGGCGGACGCGGCCTCCGAAGACTCCGAGGCCGCGGGCGGAGAGCAGTCGGGCGGTCTGCTCGGCGGCCTGCTGGAGATCGGCGGTTCCGGTGACGACGCCGACGGCTCAGGCGCCGGGGACTCCGCGCCCGGGCAGGGCGGCGAGTCCGCCGCGCCGTCGGACGAGGAGGAGCCGGGCGAGGGCCTCCTTGACCTGGGGCTGTCCGGCACCGCCGACGAGAAGGCCCCCTCGAAGAGTGGCAAGCACCGCGGCGGGCCCGCGCCGGAGGAGACCGCGGCGGAGTCCGGGAGCGAGGACGGGGACCGCGCGTCCGGGCGCCACGCCTCCCGTGACGACGCGGCGGCCGACCGCGGTACCGAGCGCACGTCGCCGGAGCCCGGCCCCTACGCCGTGCTTCCGGACGCCGTCTACGGTGGCGCGGCGGATGACCGTTCGGTGTCGGGTGAGTGGACGTACTCCGCGAACGCCGCGACGTGGTCGGCGCGGCCCGCGCTCTGATCCGTCCCCGCGGCGGCCGGGCGCGCACCGTCCCGCGGGACGCGGGGCACCGGCTCCGGCCGCTCCGGGCCGGGGCGGCAGCACACCGGTGCGGCGCGCGGTCCCTGCGTCCCATCGGATGAACCGGGGCCACCGGCCGCCCTCTTCGCCGTCCCGGCCGTCACCTGCGACAACGGCGGTACGGACGACGGTGCGGGAGGTAAGTGACGGTGTGTCGGGTTATGTCCCGTCAGTGACGATGTGCTTAACGTCTTATCGCTCGCCGCCAGCGGGCACCCCCGACCACCACGCCGAGTCCTGCCGGTGGCCGGAGGGCAGTCGCCGCGCAAGCGCCGTAGGCAGGAGCGGGGGACCCAGGTAAGTGCCGTGAGGACCGCCCGCGCGGACCGACCGGCTAGGGGTGAAGCCCAGTGCGGGAGCACTCGGCAGGGCCGCTCACAGCCCCAACCCGACAGCTCACCTCGCAGGCGTCGGTGAGAGAGACGTTTCATGCTGCGTACCGGTTACAAGGGCAGGCACCGCCGCCCCGCCCCGCCCAAGTCACGTCGTATCGTCACGTTCGCCGGCGCTGCCGGCACCGCCGCGGCCATCCCGCTCGTGGGCACCGCCGACACCGCCTCCGCCGCCTCCGTCGACACCTGGGAGGCCGTGGCCCAGTGCGAGTCCAGCGGCAACTGGAAGATCAACACCGGCAACGGCCACTACGGCGGGCTGCAGTTCAAGCAGTCCAGCTGGAAGGCCGCGGGCGGGCTGCGCTACGCCCCGCGCGCCGACCTCGCCACCAAGGAAGAGCAGATCGCGACCGCCGAACGGCTGCTCGCCATGCAGGGCCCGGGCGCCTGGACCTGCGCCGGGGCGGGCGGGCTGAAGGCGGGCGGCCCCGCCCCCGGCGTCGCCCCGCTCACCGGACTCGGCCGGGACGCCGGCGAGCAGGAGCAGGCCGCGCCGCGGCAGGAGCGGTCCGCGGACGCGCCCGCCGCCCGGGCGGAGCAGCGGGACGCGGCTGGGGCGCCGAAGACCGGGGAAGCCGCCGGGGCGGGGAAGAAGTCTGCTCCCGAGCTGGTCGACGGCAAGTACGAGGTCGTCGAGGGCGACACCCTCTCCGAGATCGCCGAGACCCTGGGGATCAAGGGCGGCTGGCAGAAGCTCTACGCCATGAACCGGGACAAGATCGACGCCCCGGACGTCATCTACCCCGGCCAGCTCCTCAGGCTGAGCTGACCGCCC
Source organism: Streptomyces sp. MNU89 (assembly GCF_020982505.1). Classification (NCBI taxonomy): domain Bacteria; kingdom Bacillati; phylum Actinomycetota; class Actinomycetes; order Kitasatosporales; family Streptomycetaceae; genus Streptomyces; species Streptomyces sp. MNU89. The sequence goes on from NZ_JAJKLL010000001.1 coordinate 4,514,971, forward strand.
CGCAGGGCCGCCCCGCTCCGGGCGGCACGGCACCGGCCCGGCACGCCCCCGGCGGCGCCGGGCCGGTGCCTTTCCGTTCCCGGCGCCACGGCGCCCCCGGGCACCTCTTCGAGCCACCTCATCCGAGGTGATTGCCCCCTCAATGCCGGATTTCGGATGTCTTTTCGTCTCGCCGGACGGGCGGTCGGCCGACCCCGGCCCCCCGGCCGGTTAGGCTCGTGGCGCAGAGCCGTTCGCGGCGAGAAAGACACTGCGATCCAGCGTCACATTCCCAGAAGGAGATGCTCGTGCCGTCCATCGACGTCGTCGTAGCCCGGGAAATCCTCGACTCGCGAGGCAACCCAACGGTCGAGGTCGAGGTCGGCCTCGACGACGGCAGCACCGGCCGTGCTGCCGTCCCCTCCGGTGCCTCCACCGGTGCGTTCGAGGCCCTCGAGCTCCGTGACGGCGACAAGAACCGCTACGGCGGCAAGGGTGTGGAGAAGGCCGTCCTCGCGGTCATCGAGCAGATCGGCCCGGAGCTCGTCGGCTACGACGCCACCGAGCAGCGGCTGATCGACCAGGCGATGTTCGACCTGGACGCCACCCCCGACAAGTCCTCGCTCGGCGCCAACGCCATCCTCGGCGTCTCGCTCGCCGTGGCGCACGCCGCCTCGGAGGCGTCCGACCTGCCGCTCTTCCGCTACCTCGGCGGCCCGAACGCCCACCTGCTGCCGGTCCCGATGATGAACATCCTGAACGGCGGCTCGCACGCCGACTCCAACGTGGACATCCAGGAGTTCATGATCGCCCCCATCGGCGCGGAGTCCTTCTCCGAGGCGGTGCGCTGGGGTGCGGAGGTCTACCACACCCTCAAGACCGTCCTGAAGGAGCGCGGCCTGGGCACCGGCCTGGGCGACGAGGGCGGCTTCGCCCCGAACCTCGGCTCCAACCGCGAGGCCCTGGACCTCATCGTGGAGGCCATCCGCAAGGCCGGTTACGAGCCGGGCCAGGACATCGCCCTGGCGCTCGACGTGGCCGCCACCGAGTTCCACAAGGACGGCTCCTACTCCTTCGAGGGCAAGTCCCTCTCGGCCGCCGAGATGACCGACTACTACGCCGAGCTCGTCGCCGCGTACCCGCTGGTCTCCATCGAGGACCCGCTGAACGAGGAGGACTGGGAGGGCTGGAAGACCCTCACCGAGAAGCTCGGCGACAAGGTGCAGATCGTCGGTGACGACCTGTTCGTCACCAATCCCGAGCGCCTCGCCCGCGGTATCGAGAGCGACACCGCCAACGCGCTCCTGGTGAAGGTGAACCAGATCGGCTCGCTGACCGAGACCCTGGACGCCGTCGAGCTGGCCCAGCGCAGCGGCTACAAGTGCATGATGTCCCACCGCTCCGGCGAGACCGAGGACGTCACCATCGCCGACCTGGCCGTCGCCACCAACTGCGGCCAGATCAAGACCGGTGCACCGGCCCGCTCCGAGCGCGTCGCCAAGTACAACCAGCTGCTGCGCATCGAGGAGATCCTCGACGACGCCGCGGTGTACGCCGGCCGCTCCGCGTTCCCGCGCTTCGGCCGCTAGCCCCGGCAGTACGCCAGTACGTCAGTACGTCATGTCCCCGGCCCGGTCCCGTACCGTGGCCGGGGACGTGACGCAACGGACGACAGGGGAGGCGAGCGTGGCCGCGGACCGCGACAGGGGTGCCCCCGCCGGCGGTGGGGCGAGGTTGTCCGGCTTTTCCCCCTTTTCCCAGCCGGGCTCGACCGCGACCCGGCTCCGGGCCCTCGGCGAGCAGGCCGCCGCCCGGGTCTACCGGGCCCGGCCCCAGCGCCGCAACCGGCTGACGGGCCGGGCCGCGCTGCTGGCGCTGGTCGTGTGCACGCTGGTCGTCGCCCTCGCCTATCCGATGCGGCAGTGGGTCTCGCAGCAGTCGGAGATCGCCGAACAGCAGCGCCGCGCCGAGGAGGCGCGGGCGGCGGTCGAGGAGCTGCGCGACCTCAAGGCCCGCTGGCAGGACGACGCCTACGCCGAGCGGCAGCTGCGCGAGCGGCTGCACTACGTACGCCCGGGCGAGACCGGCTACATCGTGCCGCGGGGCGCGGACGGCGCCGGGGAGGAGGCCGGGCAGGACGACGACGGCGACGAGCTCCCCTGGTACCGGAAGCTGTGGAGCGACGTCGACCGGGCGGACTCCGGCGGCTGACGCACCCGGGGCGGCCCGGGCCCTCCCGCCGTCTCCCCGTCTCGTCCCGCCCTCCTTGTTCCCTCCGAACTTCCCGCCCGAACTTCCCACCCGAACCGACCGAAGAGATCCGCACCGGCATGGACACGCCCCCTCCTCAGACCGCGCCCACCGCACCCACCGAGGCCGACATCGCGGCGTTCCGCGAGCAGCTCGGCCGCCCGCCCCGCGGTTTGCGGGCCATCGCGCACCGCTGTCCCTGCGGGCGGCCCGACGTGGTCGAGACGGCGCCGCGGCTGGAGGACGGCACCCCGTTCCCCACGCTGTACTACCTGACCTGCCCGCGCGCCGCCTCCGCGATCGGCACGCTGGAGGCGGAGGGCGTGATGAAGGAGATGACGGCCCGGCTCGCCGAGGACGAGGAGCTGGCCGCCGCCTACCGCGCCGCGCACGAGGACTACATCGCCCGCCGTGACGCCGTCGAGGTCCTCCGGGGCTTTCCCAGCGCGGGCGGTATGCCGGACCGGGTGAAGTGCCTGCATGTCCTGGTCGCCCACTCGCTGGCCGCCGGCCCGGGCGTCAACCCGCTGGGTGACGAGGCGATCGCCCTGCTGCCGGAGTGGTGGCGCAAGGGCCCGTGCGTGAGCCCGGGCGAACCGGCCGCCGCCGGCCCGGGGGCGCCGGAGGGGGCGCGGGAGCAGGGGAGCGCCGCGGAAGGGGAGACCGCATGACCCGCGTGGCCGCGATCGACTGCGGAACGAACTCCATCCGGCTGCTGGTCGCCGACGTCGACCCGGCCACCGGCGAACTCACGGACCTCGACCGGCGGATGACGATCGTCCGGCTCGGCCAGGGCGTGGACCGCACCGGCCGGCTGGCGCCGGAGGCCCTGGAGCGCACCTTCGCCGCCTGCCGCGAGTACGCCGATGCCATCCGCTCACTGGGCGCCGGGCCGCTCCGCTTCGTCGCCACCTCCGCCTCCCGCGACGCCGAGAACCGGGACGACTTCGTGCGCGGGGTCCGCGACATCCTGGGCGTCGAGCCGGAGGTCGTCACCGGGGACCAGGAGGCGGAGTTCTCCTTCACCGGCGCGACCCGGGAGCTGGCCGGGCGGCGGGATCTGGAGACTCCATACCTGGTGGTGGACATCGGCGGCGGCTCCACCGAGTTCGTCGTCGGCGCCGAGCGGGTGCGCGCCGCGCGCTCCGTCGACATCGGCTGCGTCCGGATGACCGAACGCCATCTGGTGCGGGACGGCGCGGTCGCCGACCCGCCGTCGCGGGAGCAGATCGCGGCCATACGGGCCGACGTCGACGCCGCGCTCGACCTGGCCGGGCGGACGGTGCCGCTGCGCGAGGCCCGGACGCTGGTGGGGCTGGCCGGCTCCGTCACCACCGTGGCCGCGATCGCGCTGGGACTGCCGGAGTACGACTCGGCGGCCATCCACCACTCCCGCGTCCCCGTGGAGCGGGTCCGCGAGGTCACCGAGCGGCTGCTGGGCTCGACGCACGCCGAGCGCGCCGCGATCCCGGTGATGCACCCGGGCCGGGTGGACGTGATCGGCGCGGGTGCCCTGGTGCTGCTGGCGGTCATGGAACGGACCGGCGCCGCGGAGGTCGTCGTCAGCGAACACGACATCCTGGACGGCATCGCCTGGTCTCTGGTGGCCGACGCGGGATGACCGGCGGAGCGGCTACAGGTTGCGGTAGACGTCCCGCCGGTCGCTCACCTTGACGACGAGGACGACGAGTTCACCGTCGTTGATCTGGTACGCGACCCTGTAGTTGCCCACTCGGAGCCGGTAGAGCCCCGAGGGGCCGGTGAGCTTCTTGATGTCGGCGTCCTCGCGGTAGGGGTCGTCGCCGAGCGCGGTCAGTGCGGTCAGGATGCGCATGGCTTCGAGTCGGCTGATGGCCCGGAGCTGTCGCTGTGCTGCCGTGGTGAACCGGAACGCGTACTTCACGCGGCGCCTTCACCGCGCTCGCTGAACAGGTCCGCCAGCAGCTCGGCCATCGAAACGGTGGGCTCGTCGTCGGCCAGAACTGCTTCCGCCTCGCGGGCCAGCATGACGTCGGCCGCCTCTTCCAGCGCTTCGAAGTCGGTGATCGGCACGACTGCGGCAACCGGGGCACCGTTGCGTGTGATGACGGTCGGAGTGCCTTCCTCGGCCTGGTTGATGTATTGCGCGAGATGCGCGCGTGCTTCCCTGACGGTCGCGGTGTTCTCGGTCATGGACCGAGTGTACGCATTCTCGTGTACACAACGTAAGGATCCCGCTCGTGAGCCATCCTCGACGGCATCGCCTGGTCCGTGGCGCAGGCGTCGCGTCGACGGCCGGTTTCCCTGGGCCGGGACCGGGTCGGTGGCCCGCCTCCGGAGCAGGTGCCCGGCTCTCTCCTGAGCTGGGCGCGCATCGGGTGAGCGGCCTCGGTGGGGCCCTGCGGGGAGGGCGCGCGACCTGGCGAAAAAGAGTTCGTGAAACTCTTCACATGAAAAAGTGGCGGTGAATGCGTCCGGGCGGCTGATAAACCCCGGATAAGGGCGCGCGGAGCCTCCGAGACGAAGGTGTGCGAGGCCCGGGCGGTGGGGTGCCGGAGTGGCCGCTCCGCGGCGGTCCACTCGTCCCGGAGTGCACAACCGCAGCTCACGGGGGGTTTCGCGGAGGCCGGGCCGGTTGGTGGTCCGCCCGGAATGTCGGGTCTTCCGCGGCAGGGGGCGGAGTGTAACACAGGGCTGAGGAGTCCTTGTGAAGGGCCTCACGAGCACCCCCCTCCGGAGTGCTGGATACTCGAATCATGAGCACCACGGAGCGTCCACGGATCCTCGTAGTAGGCGGCGGTTACGTCGGCCTGTACGCGGCGCGCCGCATTCTCAAGAAGATGCGGTACGGCGAGGCGACAGTCACGGTCGTCGACCCGCGCTCGTACATGACGTACCAGCCCTTCCTCCCCGAAGCCGCAGCCGGCAGCATCTCCCCGCGCCACGTCGTGGTCCCGCTGCGGCGCGTGCTCCCCAAGGCGGAGGTCCTGACGGGCCGCGTCACGACCATCGACCAGGACCGGAAGGTCGCCACGGTCACGCCGCTCGTCGGCGAGGCCTACGAGCTGCCCTTCGACTACCTGATCGTGGCGCTCGGCGCCGTCTCCCGGACCTTCCCGATCCCCGGCCTGGCCGAGCAGGGCATCGGCATGAAGGGCGTGGAGGAGGCCATCGGCCTCCGCAACCACGTCCTGGAGCAGCTCGACAAGGCCGACTCCACGACCGACGAGGAGGTCCGCCGCAAGGCGCTGACCTTCGTCTTCGTCGGCGGCGGCTTCGCCGGCGCGGAGACCGTGGGCGAGGTCGAGGACATGGCCCGCGACGCGGCGAAGTACTACCCGAACGTCTCCCGCGAGGACATGCGGTTCGTGCTCGTCGACGCCGCCGACAAGATCCTCCCGGAGGTCGGCCCCGAGCTCGGCAAGTGGGGTCTGGAGCACCTCCGGAAGCGCGGTGTCGAGGTCTACCTGCAGACCTCCCTGGAGTCCTGCGTCGACGGCCACGTCGTGCTCAAGAACGGCCTGGAGGTCGACTCCGGCACCCTCGTCTGGACCGCCGGCGTCAAGCCCAACCCGGCGCTGGCCCGCTACGGCCTGCCGCTCGGCCCGCGCGGCCACGTCGACGCGGAGGCCACGCTCCAGGTCAAGGGCAGCGGCCACATCTGGGCCGCGGGCGACAACGCCCAGGTGCCGGACCTCGCCGCCCGCGCCGAGGGCGTCGAGAACGCCTGGTGCCCGCCGTCCGCGCAGCACGCGCTGCGCCAGGCCCGGGTCCTCGGCGACAACGTCATCTCCGCGCTGCGGGGCTTCCCGCAGAAGGAGTACAAGCACGCCAACAAGGGCGCGGTCGCCGGTCTGGGCCTGCACAAGGGCGTCGCGGTGATCCGGCTCGGCAAGCGCGTGAAGATCAAGGTCAAGGGCCGCGCCGCCTGGTACTTCCACCGCACGTACCACGGCATGGCCGTGCCGACCTGGAACCGCAAGATCCGGGTCTTCGCCGACTGGACCCTGCAGACGTTCCTCAAGCGCGAGGTCGTGTCCCTCGGTGCGATGGAGAACCCCCGCGAGGAGTTCTACGAGGCCGCCCGCCCGGCGCCCGCCCCTCCGACGCCCGGCCCGTGACGGCCGAGTCGCCGGAGAAGGCCGAGCGTTCCGAGAAGGCCAGGGCCTCCTGACCGCGCGGGGCCCGGCCCCGCGAACAGCAGAAACAGCAGCCCGAAGGGGCGTCCGCCGAATCCGTGGGGCGGACGCCCCTTCGGCGTTCCCGGACCGCGGTCGCCGCTCCGTGGTCACTCGGCCCGGGCGCGCCGGACCTCCGTCCCGGCCGCACTGCCCCCGCCTCTGTCCCGCAGGGGTCTGGGATTCGGGCGGGCCCGGTGCTTCCGTAGAGACGTAGACGTTCACCGCTCCCGCCCACGGAGGTGTATGAGACATGGCCGACGCCGCGCGGCGGCTCACCGCACTCGCCGAGGAACTGCTGGGCACCCCGTTCCCCCTGCGGATCCGGGCCTGGGACGGCAGCGAGGACGGCCCGCCCGGCGCGCCCGTCCTCTCCGTACGCCACCGGCGGGCGCTGCGCCGGTTCCTCTGGTGTCCGGGCGAACTCGGCCTGGCCCGCGCCTGGGTGGCCGGTGAGCTGGACATCCTCGGCGATCTCTACGAAGGGATGGACCGGCTGTCCGGCCTGTTCTGGGAGCGTGGCGCGGGCCCGGGCGGCGGTGTCCGCGGCGCCCTGGGCGCTGCCGCGGCCCTGCGCGACCCGCGGACCCGGGCCGCCGTCCGCGAGCTCGTGACGCTGGCCGGCCCCGGGCTGCCCCCGCCGCCGCCCCGCGAGGAGGCGCGCCGCCTGCGCGGCGGGCCGCTGCACAGCCCGCGCCGCGACCGCCGGGCCGTCAGCCACCACTACGACGTCGGCAACGACTTCTACGCCCTCGTCCTGGGCCCGTCCATGGTGTACTCCTGCGCCTACTGGACGGAGGGCGCGGACCTGGAGACGGCCCAGCGCGACAAGCTCGACCTCGTCTGCCGCAAGCTGGCGCTGCGCCCCGGGTCCCGGCTGCTGGACGTCGGCTGCGGCTGGGGCGCGCTGGTGCTGCACGCGGCGCGCGAATACGGGGTGCGCGCCGTCGGGATCACCCTGTCCTCCGAGCAGGCCGCCCACGCCCGCAAGTGGATCGCCGAGGAAGGCCTGGCGGACCGGGTGGAGATCCGGGTGCAGGACTACCGCGAGGTCCCCGACGGCCCGTACGACGCCATCGCCTCGATCGGCATGGCCGAGCACGTCGGCTCGGCGCGCTACCGGGCGTACGCCGGCGTACTCCACGGGCTGCTGCGCCCCGGCGGCCGGCTGCTCAACCACCAGATCGCCCGCCGCCCGCAGCCCGACGAGGAGGAGTACCGCATCGACGAGTTCATCGACGCCTACGTCTTCCCGGACGGCGAGCTGGCCCCGGTCGGCTCCACCGTCTCCCGCCTGGAGGAGGCCGGCTTCGAGGTGCGCGACGTGGAGGCGATCCGCGAGCACTACGCGCTGACGCTCCGTCAGTGGGTGGCGCGTCTGGAACGGGACTGGCCGCGGGCCCTGCGCATGGTCTCGCCCGGTCGCGCCCGGGTCTGGCGGCTCTACATGGCCGCGTCCGCGCTCTCCTTCGAACGGAACCGGATCGGCGTCAACCAGATCCTCGCCGTCCGCACCCCGGAGGGCGGCACCTCGGGCCTCCCGCTGCGCCCCCGGGCGTGGACGGAGACCTGAACGGCGGCTCCGGCGGCATCCGGCACCGACCGCACCGGGCCCCGTTCGCGACGGCTGTACGTCGCGAACGGGGCCCGGTGCCGGTGCCCGCCCCACGGGGGCGGGGTCCCGCCGCTACTCCGCTTTGATCGCCTCCAGCGCGTTCAGCTTCGCCGCCCGCCGCGCCGGCCACAGCGCGGCCAGGACACCGACGAGTCCGGCCAGGGCCAGGAAGGCGCCGATCCGCTCCCACGGGACGGTCATGGTGTACGTCTCCATCGACTCGGTGATGGACGTCCCGGCGGCCCAGGCGAGGAAGACCCCGAGTCCGATGCCGAGCACGGCACCGAAGAGCGAGATCACGATCGACTCCAGCCGGATCATCCGCTTGACCCGCGAGCGGTCCATGCCGATCGCCCGCAACATCCCGATCTCGTGCTTCCGTTCGAAGACCGACATGGCCAGGGTGTTGATCACTCCGAGGACCGCGATGATCACGGCCATCGCCAGCAGGCCGTAGAGCATGTTGAGGATCAGGCTGATCACGCCGCTGATCTCCTCGCTGATGGCCCGCTTGTCCTGGATCCGGATCGCCGGGTTCTTGCCGAGCGCCTCGGTGATGGTCTCCTCGGCCTGCGCGGAGGGACCGTCCTTCATCTTCACCATCACCTGGAAGTCGGTGATCTCCTGCAGATGCGGATCGACCACGCCCGTGGTGACGAAGAAGCCGTCGATCATCTCGTTGCCGGTGTAGACGCCCGCGACCTCGAGCTTCTCGGTCTTGCCGTCGTCGAACTCGTAGGTGAAGGTGTCACCGGTCGCGATCCCGGCCGCCTCGGCGGTCTTGTGGTCGACGACCGCGCGGCGTCCTCCGAGGCGGTCCAGCGAGCCGCTGCTGAAGTCGAGGGAGAGCACCTGGCCGATGGACGCCGGGTCGACCCCGGTCATCCCCACCCATTCGTCGTTCACCGTGCCGTACGCGGCGCGCATCGGGCTGGTGGCCGCGACCTCCGGCATTCCGTCCAGCTTCTCGCGCACGTCGGGGGAGAGCCCGGTGTAACTCGCCATGCTCACCGCGTAGTCGGCCTTCATCAGCCCCACGGCCATCTTGTCGACGGCGCTCTGCACCGAGGTGGCGACCACCGTCAGACCGGTGACCAGGGTGAGCCCGATCATCAGCGCGGAGGCGGTGGAGGCGGTGCGGCGCGGATTACGCAGCGAGTTGAGCCGGGCCAGCTTGCCGGCCGTGCCGAAACGGTCCAGCAGGGGCGCGGCAGCGGCGATGACCGGGCGGGACAGCAGCGGCGTCAGCACGATCACCCCGACCATCATCGTCGCCGAACCGGCCGCCAGGAGCTGGTTCTTGTCCTGGGTGACGCCGAGGAAGAGGAGCGCCCCGCCGATGGCGGTGATGCCCGCGCCGATGCTGTTGCGCACCACCAGTCCGCGGGTCGTCGGGGTGGCGTGCACGCTGTTCATCGCGGCCACCGGCGGCACCTTCGCGGCCCGCCGGCCGGGCAGCCAGGCCGCCAGCATGGTCACCACCACACCGATCACCAGAGCGATCAGCGGGGTCTGCGGGGCGATGACGAGCGGCCCGTCCGGGATGGTCGCCCCCACCGCGCCGATGCCGGCGCGCATGCCGACGGCGATGCCGAGACCGGCCACGAAACCGAGGACGGCGGCCACCAGGCCGACGAGGAACGCCTCGATGAGCACCGAACGGGTCACCTGGCGGCGGGAGGCGCCGATGGCGCGCATCAGCGCGACTTCCCGGGTGCGCTGGGCGACGAGCATGGTGAAGGTGTTGGCGATGATGAAGATGCCGACGAAGAGGGCGACGGCCGCGAAGTAGAGCAGGACGTTGCCCATCTCCTCGGTCTCCGCGGTGATCTGGCGCGCCTGCTCGTCGGAGAGGACCTTGCCGGTGACGGCCTCGGTGCCCTTCGGCAGGATCTCCTCGACCGCCGCCTTGAGCTCGGTCTGCGAGGTGCCGGCCGCGGCCTGGACGGTGATCTCGTCGTATCCGTCGGCTCCGCCGAACAGGTCGAGGGCCGTGTCGTTGTCGAAGAGCACCAGGGTGCCGCCGGCCGCGACGTTGCCGTCCGAGGTGTCGAAGATCCCGGTGACCTCGGGCGTCCGGACCGGTCCGTCGACGGAGAGCCGTACGGTGTCGCCGGTGCGGTAGCCGGTGCGCTCGGCGGTGCGGCGGTCGAGGGCCACCTCGTCACCGGTCTCCGGGGCGCGGCCGTCGGTGAAGGTGTAGCGGGGGTCCTCGCCGTCCGGGCCGGGGTGGTGGTTGCCGCCGAGGGTGGACCAGCCCTCGCCGACGAGCTTGCCGTCCTTGCCGGCGAGCGCGGTGAAGTCGGAGACGGCGGCCGTGGCCGACGCGGCGCCGGGCAGCTCCTCGGCCTTCTTCAGCAGGGCGTCGTCGAGCCGGGGCTCCTCCTCGCCGGCCGCGACGCTGCCCCACCGGATGGCGACGGAAACGTGGTCGAAGCTCTTGGCGGAGCTCTTCTTGAAGGCGTCACCGATGGTGTCGGTGAAGGTCAGGGTGCCGGAGACGAAGGCGACGCCGAGAAGGACGGCGAGCACGGTCATCAGCAGCCTGGCCTTGTGCGCGAGCACATTGCGCAGGGCGGTACGGAGCATGGTCCTGTCAATCCTGGTGAGGGTGGGCGGGACGGCCCGCGGGCCGGGGAGGTTCACACACTGCTCCCGCACGGCGGCGCACGGCGGGGCGCGCGGTGGGGGCGCGGCTGATCGGGCGGTGGCGGCGGTTCAGGCGCCGGTGCCGCCCGCCCCGGTGGGCAGGGTGCGCATCCGGTCGAGCACGGCCTCGGCCGTCGGGTTCTCCAGCTCGTCGACGATGCGTCCGTCGGCGAGGAAGACGACGCGGTCGGCGTAGGCGGCGGCGACCGGGTCGTGGGTGACCATCACGACCGTCTGGCCCAGCTCGCGCACGGAGTTGCGGAGAAAGCCCAGCACCTCGGCGCCGGAGCGGGAGTCGAGGTTGCCGGTCGGCTCGTCCGCGAAGATGATCTCGGGGCGGCTCGCGAGCGCGCGGGCGACGGCCACGCGCTGCTGCTGGCCGCCGGACAGTTCGGTCGGCCGGTGCTTGAGACGGCCCTCCAGGCCGACGGTCTTCACGACCCGGTCGAGCCACTCCGGGTCGGGCTTGCGGCCCGCGATGTCCATGGGGAGAGTGATGTTCTCCAGGGCGTTGAGAGTGGGCAGCAGGTTGAACGCCTGGAAGATGAAACCGATCTTGTCCCGGCGGAGCTGCGTGAGCTGCTTGTCCTTGAGGGATGCCAGTTCGGTGTCGCCGATGCGGGCGGAGCCGGCGGATATCGAGTCCAGCCCGGCCACGCAGTGCATCAGCGTCGACTTGCCGGAGCCCGACGGGCCCATGATCGCGGTGAACTCGCCCCGGTGGAAGTCGGCGGAGACCCCGTCGAGCGCGACCACCTGCGTCTCCCCCTGGCCGTAGACCTTGGTGAGGTCCGTGGCGCGGGCGGCGACCGTGGTGGGGCGGGTGGCGGTCCGGGCACCTTTGATGCTGGTGGTCACGGGGAACTGCTCCTGTCTGCATGCGTTCGGGCCATCGGCTGGGACGCCCGGGGACCCCACCATCGTCGCGGCCGGAACAGCCCCTGGGATCACCCCGCGTACCCGTTTCCGTGGCCCCCCAGGGAGGTACTGCGGGGGCCGCTGTCATACCTGGGGATGACGGGATGTGCCGGAGGGCGGCCGGGGGCAGTCGAGATCGCGTCAATTCCGGGCACCCCGGACCGAGCCGGACGCGGTGCCCCGCAGGGACCAGCAGCAGGTTCTCGCCACCCCGGTTCTGATGGACCTTCAGCTGCCCATAAAATCAGACAACCACCCTTCGGGAACGGGCTGTTCAGCACCGCGCACCCGGATAGGCTCGGAGGGCGCCATGGGGGGACCGCGAGCCGCTGGGAGCGGTCCCGCAAGCCTGACCAGCCCCATTGGCATCGTCATGGGGGATCCCGCCCGGATGGTGGAATGCAGACACGGTGAGCTTAAACCTCACTGGCCTAGAAGGCCGTGCCGGTTCAAGTCCGGCTCCGGGCACCCCCTGTCCCCCGGTCCGAGGGGGGGAGAAGCGGCGGAGAACCGGCCTCCGGGTCCGCTGCCGGGGATGCGGCGGGAACGCCGTCGGTCACTTCCGTCCCCAGAGCGAGCACACCCTCCCCGTGGACAGGCGGCCGGTGCGCCCCTCGGCCGGCCCCGCGCGTGATGTGAGCAACGGTCACCGGCAGCCGGGTGCCCTCGCCGGCGCCCCGGCAGCACGCTGAGGACCGTCGGCTCCGGACCCCGCCCCGCGCTGGCGGTCCTCAGGAGGCCGCGGGATCGTCCCGCCATCCGTCGCTGTGCAGAAAACCCTGGATGGTGCGCCGCCGCCCGGCGTGCTCCCGGACCCGCTCCGCGTACTGCTCCTCCTCGACGGCGGGAATGCCCGCCCGGTGGAGGACCGACAGGGGAGGAGCGGGAAGTTCCCGTTCGGCCCGGGCGAAGAACTGGCCCCGCAGGGTGTCCAGCACCTGGTCCAGAGCCGCCAGCAGAGGGCCGGTCGCCGAGGGGTCGGGACGGGCGGAGGGCGCCGCTCCGGCGTGCAGCAGCAGCAAGGCGTCGTCGAGGGCCGCGATGGCACGGGAGGGCGCCTTGGAGCGCGAGGCCGAGTGGAAGTAGTGGACGACCGGATAGGCCAGATGCTGCTCGCCCATGCGCAGCAGGGGAGCGGTCAGGGAGACCAGGTGCTGGTTGAACATGGAGCTGAAAGCCGTACCCGTCCATCCTGCGGAGACGATGCGGGCGGCATCCCGGCCAAGGGCGTGAATCTGTTCGGCGAGCACGCGCTTGTGGACGACGGCCTCGACCACCTGGACCAGATACGTGATGGACAGGGTCACCAGGAAGAGCCCCGAGAGGGTGGCGGCGGTGGTGGCCCCCTGCGCCCAGGGGTTGCCCGGCACGTAGTCGCCGGTGCCCAGGGTGAACACGGTGTAGCCCGTGTAGTACACCCGGGTCCAGGCGTCGGCGGGCTCGGCGGTGCGGGAGGCGACCACAGCGGTGTCCTCGGCGGTGAAGACCAGCCACCACCCCGTCCACAGCAGCACCGTCCAGCTGAGGAAGGTGGCCACGAGCGTCACCGTGCCGGTCAGCTCCAGCAGCCTGCCGCCACGGGGAGCCCTGGTGTGCAGGGCCAGCAGCACCCGCCACACTCCTGCGGCCACCCGGCCGCTGACCGGCCCGGTGCCCGTGGCCATGGACAGCGACGTCACCACGGCGTCGGCGAGCGCCAGCGCGGCCAGAGCACAGCCGCCGAGAAGCAGCAGCGTGTTCACTCCGCGGCCTCCGGTCCGCGGCGGGCGGTCTTGCGGTAGAGCGCCAGGCCCGGGGCCGTGGTCACGCCGTGCGCGACGGTGCTGGCGGTCACGACCAGAGTGCCGGCGGCCAGGACGACCGGGTCGGCGCCGAGCCGGTGGGCCTCCAGGGTCAGGTAGAACAGCGCCGAGACGCCGATGGGCCCGAACCAGCCCAGGAAGAGGGCGTCACGCCAGCTGAGCCGGAGCGGTCGCTTCAGGGCCAGCAGGACCGGCAGCCGGCGCAGCAGCAGCACACCGAGGACCAGCAGGACGGCGCGCCACCAGCCCAGCTCCCCCCACTCGCGCCAGGGGATCATGGCGCCCAGCACCGTGAACAGCGGCAGGACCAGCAGGCGGTTGACCGACTCGTCCACCTTGTCGTCCTCGGTGCGGTCACGCGCGGAACTCGTCGCGTTGAAGGCCAGGCCGCCGGTGAACACGGTGAGGATGCCGTCGAGCCGGAGCAGCCCGGACGCGCCGAGCAGGACCAGGGCCAGCAGCAGGGTGTAGAGGAGCAGAGGACCGGAGCCCACGGTGCCCTCGCGCTCCGCCCAGCGCAGCGCTCTGCCGGCGAGCAGGCCGGCCGTCGCTCCGAGGACGACCGCGCCGAGAACCTGCCACAGGGACTCCAGGAGTGCGTCGGTGCCCGAGAGGGGCCCGGCGATCGCCACCGCGGCCAGCACCAGGGGCAGCGCGAGGCCGTCGTTGGAACCGGACTCGAGGGAGAGCAGCTGCCGGGTCCGCTCGGTGATGCCCTTCTCGGCCGGCTCTCCGGTGACCACGCTCGAGGCCAGGACCGGGTCGGTCGGGCACAGCGCCGCACCCAGCAGCACCGCCGTGCCCAGGCCGACGCCGAGGGCGGCGGCCGACACCGCCGTGGTGAGCAGCGCCATCCCGGCCATCGCGACGACGAGGAGGACGGCCACCGGCCGGACCCGCGACCGGGCCGCGCGGAACGGATAGCGCAGGGCCACGGCCATCACCGACAACGCCAGCAGCAGGCGGGAGAACTCGTGCAGCTCCTTGTGCCCCTCCACCACGGTGGGCAGGTCGATGACTCCCAGCACTTCCGGGCCGAAGAGGATTCCGGTCAGCAGTGCGAGCAGCGGCCCGCTCAGCGGCAGGCGGTGGATGAGAGCGGAGCCGGCGGCCACCGCCAGGGCCAGGGCACCGGTGATTGTCAGCAGAAGGTCCAGCACGTGCATCCGGCTTCCCATTCCTGGTCTCGGTATGTTCCCCGGTGGTTCATCCGGCGGGCACCGTGATGACGGGGGCCGGAGCCGGCCGGACGGGGCCGGGCCCGGGTGGCGCGTCACCGCCGGGAGCCAGGCGTACCCGGCGGGGGCCGGCACCACGCCCCGGCGCGTGCCGCCCTCGGCCACCCGGGTGTGCCGGGACGGGGACGGTGCCCGTATCGTCCCGCCGGACCGGAGAAGCGCGGGGGGACCGCCGGCCGGCGGGGCGCGCCGGACTCGGGCAGGCCCGGTCCGGGCGTGACCGGGCGCACACCGGCCACCGGGCTCCCCGGTCCGGTGGCGTCGGAAAGGCGTGAGGCCGCCCTTCCGGCCGCTTCCGGCGCAAGTCCGGGAATCTGACGGGGAAAAACCTTCGCACTCCCGGTGTGCCGCCGGGTGTCATCGCGGGAATGTGTATCCGGGCGACGCCGTTGACGGTGTCGCCTGCAAAGATCCTCCCTGAGCACTAGGGTGATTTTTTTGCTAACCCATTACTCTTGAGGCAAGGTCGCGCAGGGCGGCCACGGAGGAGTGAGATGAGGAGCAGCAACCCGGTCTTCTCGCGACGGGGATTCAGCCGCGACAACGGTTACGCGGGCTTCAACGCGGCACCGCAGGCCGGGGGCCCCGCCGCTGTCCAGACCGGCAACCCGTACGCGGGCACCAACCCGTACGCACAGCCGACCCAGCAGATGCACGGCGCGCCGCCGCAGGCCGACCGGATGACGATGGACGACGTCGTCATGCGGACCGGCATGACGCTCGGCACCGTCGTCGTCGGTGCCGCCGTCGCGTGGCTCATGGAGATGCCGCTCGGCCTGGCCATCGGCGCCGCGCTGATCGCGATGGTCCTCGGGCTGATCCAGGCGTTCAAGCGCAAGCCGTCCCCGCCGCTGATCCTGGCGTACGCGGCCTTCGAGGGCCTCTTCCTCGGGGCGCTCAGCGGCGCGATCAACGAGCAGTTCGAAGGCGCGCCGATGCAGGCGGTGCTCGGCACGATGGCGGTCTTCGCCGGTGTGCTCATCGCCTACAAGACGCGGATCATCCGGGTCACGCAGCGGTTCTACCGCTTCGTGATGGCGGCCGCGATCGGCTTCGTGCTGCTGACCGCCGTCAACCTGCTGTTCATGGTCTTCGCGGGCGGTGACGGCCTCGGCTTCCGCAGCGGTGGCCTGGGCATCGTCTTCGGCATCGTCGGCATCGTTCTCGGCGCCGCCTTCCTCGCCCTCGACTTCAAGCAGGTCGAGGACGGCCTGGCCTACGGCGCTCCGCGCGAGGAGTCCTGGCTGGCGGCGTTCGGCCTCACGCTGACCCTGGTGTGGATCTACCTGGAGATGCTGCGGCTGATCGCGATCCTGCGCGGAGACTGACGTTCCCGCGGCGGGCGGTGCGAACCGCCCCCGAGCGGCGCGAGTGACACGTGACACGACGAGGGGTCCGGAGGCGGAAAGCCTCCGGACCCCTTTCGCGTTCTCGCGCCGCCGCGTTTCCTGTCGTCGCGCCGGGCGTGCCGGACGGGGGACGGACCTACGGGGGACGGACCTCCCTCAGAGAAGCTTGCGCGCGGCTCGCCTCAGGTCGTGTTCGTGAATGATCGCTTTGGCATGGCCGTAGGCGAGATTGTGCTCGCCCCGCAGCCAGCTGACCTTTTCCTCGAAGCGGAAGAGCGCGGGGCCTTCGTCGACGGTGCGCAGCCAGTCGGCGATATCGCGGCCGGTGCAATGGGGGATGCGGGAGAGCAGGTTCCGGTGAGTCTCTTCCGAGAAGACTTGGGACATCGGCGCCTCCGGGCGGTTCCAATGCTGGTCCTTCACGTCACCGTGCCTGAGCGTTCGTCCCTTGGCAATGGTCCGGAAGGCCCCATACGCTTCCGGCGTGCTGGATGTAACGCCCCTGGAGACCGCCGTCGACCGGCTCGCCGACCGCCTGCGCGCCGCGCCCCGGAGCCGGCTGCGCCGCGGCGCGGCGGCGCAAGGGCTGGAGCTGGCCCGCGAGTTGGCGGTGCGCGCCCAGCGGATCGAGTTTCCCGGCCGGGAGCCGCTGGTGATGCCGGAGGCGGGGCTGTTCACGGTGGCCGACCAGGTCGCCGTCGCGGGACACGACCTGGCGGCGGCCCTGCGCGGTGCGGACGGCGGTACGGGCGGCGTCGGTACGGACGGCGGGGGCGCGGACGCGGTCGCGGCGGAGCTGTCCGAGGCGGTGGCGCTCGTCAGGGCGGCGGCGCAGCGCTGCGGCTGCTGAGCCCCGGGCCTTCGGGCCCGCTCCGCCCGGGTGGCGCGCCGTCAGAGCGAGGCGATGACCCGGTCCGCGAGGACGTAGATGCTCTCCTGGCCGCAGGCGAACGTCAGGGCGTACGCGCCGGAGACGCCCGAGCCGCCGAGCAGGAACGGGACGGTGCCCTCCTGCAGGGCCGCCACCAGGTGCTCCGCGGTCTCGCGGTGCCCCGGGGTCATGCAGACCGTCGTGCCGTCGGCGAAGACGTAGACGTCGAGTGTGCCGAGCGGGCCGGGGCGGACGTCCACCAGGGGTATGCCGTCCTCGGCCAGTTCCGCGAGGAGCGCGATGGTGCGTTCGTGGTGGGCCGTGGCCGAGGTGTGAGGGGTGAAGTCCGGGTGGGAGGGGTGGCGGCGGCGGGCGGCGGCCAGCTCCGGGGACTCGGCCGGCTCCTCGATCTCCACGTCCGCGTCGTCCTCCTCGCCGGCGTCGAGGGCGCTCAGGGAGTCCGCGGCGAGGAAGGACTCCAGGCCGGTCGGGTCGGGCTGGCGGGGAGGAGGCCCGGGCCGTCCTCGCCGTATCCGGTGAGGCCGCTGAGCAGGGTGGCGTCGGCGGCGTCACGGGCCTCCTGGGCGGCCCAGAAGGCGCGGGCCTCGGCGAGTTCGCGCTCCCGCTCCTCGGCAAGGGCCTGGGTGACGGCCGTCCGTATCTCCTCGGCGGGTGTGGGGCGGGGGGAGGGCAGCTGTGCGGCGGTGCGGTCGGTGGCGGCCAGTTCGGCCCGCAGGGCCGTGATCTGCCGGCGCACACCGTGAGCGGCGTGCAGGGCCGCGGCTCCCGCGGCCGTGGCGGCGGACGCGGCCAGCAGCAGGGCGATGGACATGGCGCTCACTGACGTTCTCCCGGAATCGACGGCTCCCCAAGAATTCCTACCTCAGCTTGATGGTGGCTCCGCCCGGATGTCAGTGCGGAACCTCACCAAACGGACGGCCGGCGTTGCCGATACGTTTCTGCTTCAACCGTCTGAGCTGCGGTAACGGCGTCTCCGGGGAGGTAGATCACATCCTGGGGGAGATTAGGTCACGACGGGGTCAGCCGGGTGGCCGCGGCCGCACCGTCCGTGACCGGCTTCCGTTTCGGCCGCCGCGCGGCCGCGGAGTCCGCCGCCGAGGCGGGGCGTGCCTTCCGTTTCGCGGAGTGCGCCGCTGTCCCCCGGCGGTCCGTGCTCCGCCTTCCGCTTTCCGGACCGGCCGGCCCGCCCGCCGCAACGGACGGGGCCGCACCGCGGTCCCCCGTGGTGCGGCCCCGTCCTCGTGCCGGTCCGGTCCGGCCGGTCGCCGGTCGCCGGTCGCCGGCCCCGTCCGGCTCAGCTCAGGCGCTCGATGATCATCGCCATGCCCTGGCCGCCGCCGACGCACATCGTCTCCAGGCCGAACTGCTTGTCGTGCCACTGCAGGGAGTTGATGAGCGTGCCGGTGATCCGGGCGCCCGTCATGCCGAACGGGTGGCCGACGGCGATGGCGCCGCCGTTGACGTTGAGCCGGTCCAGGTCGATGCCCAGGTCCTGGTAGGAGGGGATGACCTGCGCGGCGAACGCCTCGTTGATCTCGACGAGGTCGATGTCGCCGATGGAGAGCCCGGCCCGGCGCAGCGCCTGCTTGCTGGCCTCGACCGGCCCGTAGCCCATGATCTCCGGGGACAGGCCGGAGACGCCGGTGGAGACGATCCGGGCGAGCGGCGTCAGACCCAGCTCGCGCGCCTTGGTGTCGGACATGATCACCAGGGCGGCGGCGCCGTCGTTCAGCGGGCAGCAGTTGCCGGCCGTCACCAGTCCGTCGGGGCGGAAGACGGGCTTGAGACCCGAGACGCCCTCCAGCGTGACGCCCGCGCGGGGGCCGTCGTCCTTGGCCACGACGGTGCCGTCCGGGGTGGTGACCGGAGTGATCTCCCGCTCCCAGAAGCCGTTCTTGATGGCTTCCTCGGCGAGGTTCTGCGAGCGCACGCCGAACTCGTCCATCTCCTGGCGGGTGACGCCCTTGAGGCGCGCCAGGTTCTCGGCGGTCTGGCCCATCGAGATGTACGCGTCGGGGATCAGGCCGTCCTCGCGCGGGTCGTGCCAGTCGGTGCCCTCCTGCTCGGCGCGCGCGGCGGTGCGGGCCTGCGCCTCGTCGAACAGCGGGTTCTGGGTGCCGGGCATCCCGTCCGAGGTGCCGTTGACCTGGCGCGAGACCGTCTCGACGCCCGCCGAGACGAAGACGTCGCCCTCACCGGCCTTGATGGCGTGCAGGGCCATCCGGGAGGTCTGGAGGGAGGAGGAGCAGTAGCGGGTGACGGTGCAGCCCGGCAGGTGGTCCATACCCATCTGCACGGCGACGATCCGGCCCAGGTTGTGGCCCTGCTCGCCGCCGGGGAGGCCGCAGCCGAGCATCAGGTCGTCGATGTCGTGCGGGTCGAGCTCCGGGACCTTGGCGAGCGCGGCCTGAATGATCGTGGCGGTCAGGTCGTCCGGGCGGACGTCCTTGAGCGAGCCCTTGAAGGCCCGGCCGATCGGGGAGCGGGCGGCTGAGACGATCACGGCTTCGGGCATCACGGCTCCAAGAGGGGGCGAGAAGGCAGGACTGAGTGGGAAGTTACCTCCACGTACAGCCCGGGTCACGGTCTGAGGTGTGTGACACCGGCCTCTTTTCTAAGCGCTTGCTCAGCTCTTGCGGAAGGCCCGGACCAGCGCTTGTGCGGCTGCACCGCCCGGCCCGCGTCCCCTTGGTACGGGGGCACAGACGGCCCGTTCGGGGCAGGGCCCCGCCGTCCCCGCGGCTCCCCGGGTCCCCGTCGGCTCAGTACTCGCACCGGGCGCGCAGGGCACTCGTCCGCTCCGCCGGGTGGCCGGCCGCCGCCCCCGGCATCGCTCGGACGAGCGACCCGGCGACCGCCGGGCGGCGGTCAGCCGGCCACCCGTCCGGTCGCCCGGCCGGACGACCGCTCCGGCCCGCGCCCCGGCTTCGGGTCCGGCGCCCGCCCGGGCCCGCGCTCCGGCGTGCGTTCCGTCCCGTGTTCCGGCTCCCGCTCCGGCTCTCGCTCCGGCTCCGGGCCGGGCTGCCGTCCCCCGTCCGCCGCCGGGGTGTCGTCCTTCGGGAGCTGGCGCCGCCTCCGGTGCTTGAGCAGCGCCCACGGGCCGCGCGCCGGCCCCGCGCCCGCCGCCGTGCCCCCGGCCGCGGCCACCTCCGTACCACCCTCGGAAGCCGCCTGCGCCGCCGCCTGGGCGACCGGCAGGATGCCCTCGGCCCGCGAGACGTCCAGCCGCTCCTCCGGCCACAGCCCCAGCGCCGCGCACAGGGTCGGCAGCACGGCCATCGCGGCCGTGGCGTACCCCTCCGCCGAGGGGTGGTAGTTGTCCGGTCCGAACAGCTCGCGCGGGTTGGCCTCGAACTCCGGGCCCAGCAGGGAGCCGAGGGAGACCGTGCGGCCGCCCTGTTCGACCACGCCGATCGTCTGCGCCGCCGCGAGTTGCCGGCTGAGCCGGCGCGCCACCCAGCGCAGCGGCTGGTACACGGGTTCGATCGTGCCCAGGTCCGGGCAGGTGCCCACCACCACCTGGCAGCCGGCGTCCCGCAGCCGGCGCACGGCGTCCGAGAGCAGTCGTACGGACTGGGCGGCCGGCACCCGGTTGGTGACGTCGTTCGCACCGATCATGATCACGCAGGTGTGCGGGACCCGCTCCCGGTCCGCCAGCAGCAGCGACACCTGCCGGTCCAGATCCCCGGACATCGCCCCCGACAGCGCCAGATTGCGCAGCAGCACCGGCCGCTCGGCCACCGCCGCGAGCCCCGACGCGAGCAGCGCGCCCGGCGTCTCGCGCGCCCGGTGCACGCCCTGCCCGGCCGCCGTGGAGTCGCCGAGGAAGCCCAGCCGCAGCGGTTCCACGTCCGACAGCAGGGCGAACGAGGCTCCGTAACAGCCGTCCGCCCGCGGCGGCTCACCGTCCGGGACGCCGACCAGGCGCCGCGCCCAGCGCATCTCCGCCAGCAGCAGCCCGACGGCGGCGCCGCCCAGGAGCCCCGCGCCACCACCGCCGTAGGCCGCCGCGGCGGCGATGCGCCGCGCCACCCTCGCCCTGGACACCGACATCTCCGCCCCGCTTCCCGGCCGCCAACCGCTGGCACGCCTACCGGTTCCTTGCCCCGCCGCGCCCCCTTCGCAACGCCCGCGCACGGCGGGCACACCACCCGGAGCGCGCAATAGGCTGGTGGGACGGGCACCCGAACAGCGACCGCCCCCGATTGCGGAGACCCCGCCGAACCTGGAGACGTCGTGCAGTATCACGATTCGATGATCGAGCTTGTCGGCAACACCCCGCTGGTGAAGCTCAACCACGTGACGGAAGGGCTGTCGGCGACGGTCCTGGCCAAGGTCGAGTACTTCAATCCCGGCGGGTCGGTGAAGGACCGGATCGCCCTGCGGATGATCGAGGCGGCCGAGGAGTCCGGCGAGCTCCGCCCCGGCGGCACGATCGTCGAGCCGACCTCCGGAAACACCGGGGTGGGGCTGGCCATCGTGGCCCAGCAGAAGGGCTACAAGTGCGTCTTCGTCTGCCCGGACAAGGTCTCCACCGACAAGATCAACGTGCTGCGGGCGTACGGCGCCGAGGTCGTGGTCTGCCCCACCGCCGTGGACCCCGCGCACCCGGACTCGTACTACAACGTCTCCGACCGGCTCGTCCGTGAGATTCCGGGCGCCTGGAAGCCCGACCAGTACAGCAACCCCCACAATCCGCTCTCGCACTACCACTCGACCGGCCCGGAACTCTGGGAGCAGACGGAGGGGAAGATCACCCACTTCGTCACGGGTGTCGGCACCGGCGGCACCATCAGCGGCACCGGCCGCTATCTGAAGGAGGTCTCCGGCGGGAAGGTCCAGGTCATCGGCGCGGACCCGGAGGGCTCGGTCTACTCCGGCGGCTCCGGGCGGCCGTATCTCGTCGAGGGCGTGGGCGAGGACTTCTGGCCGGACGCCTACGACCGCGGGGTGGCCGACGAGATCGTCGCCGTCTCGGACAAGGACTCCTTCCGGATGACCCGGCGGCTCGCCCGCGAGGAGGGCCTGCTGGTCGGCGGTTCGTGCGGGATGGCCGTGGTGGGCGCGCTGGAGGTGGCCAAGCGGCTCGGGCCGGACGACGTGGTCGTCGTCCTGCTGCCGGACAGCGGCCGCGGCTACCTCAGCAAGATCTTCAACGACGAGTGGATGGCCGACTACGGCTTCCTGGAGGAGGGCGGCGGCGCCGCGCGCGTCGGCGACGTCCTGCGCGACAAGGACGGCGGGCTGCCCTCGCTGGTGCACATGCACCCGGAGGAGACGGTCGGCGAGGCCATCGAGGTGCTGCGCGAGTACGGCGTCTCGCAGATGCCGATCGTGAAGCCGGGCGCCGGCCACCCGGACGTGATGGCGGCCGAGGTCATCGGCTCCGTCGTCGAACGGGACCTGCTCGACGCGCTGTTCACCCGGAGCGCCGATTTGAAGGACCCGCTGGAGAAGCACATGAGCGCGCCGCTGCCCCAGGTCGGGTCGGGCGAGCCGGTGGCGGACCTGATGGCGGTGCTGGAGAGCGCCGACGCGGCGGTGGTGCTGGTGGACGGCAAGCCGACCGGTGTCGTCAGCCGCCAGGACCTGCTGGCGTATCTGGCGAAGACCGCCAAGTAGCCCTCTCCGTAGGGGAATTCGGGTGTTCCGGCAGAAGGTACGCGGACGACACGCACCCGCATCACGGCCTTAACAGTCGCGGGGCACAGTGGTGGATGTCGGCAGGGACACCGCACAGGTGAACGAGCCGGCACCCGAACGGCGCCAGGACATCCGGAGCGGCTCCCGGACCTCCATGGTCGCCCGGACGCGGCCTCCCGGTCAGGCTTCGGTCGCGTCCCACGCGGGGACCGCCGTCGTCCCGCCCCTGGCGCTCGCGCCGGGGTGCGGCGGTCCCCGCCTATCGCTTTCCGCGCCCCGCGCGCCCGGCCGCCCGGCACCGCCGCGGCGCCGGGCGGCCGCGGACGGTTCCGTGGCCCGCGCCGGCCGAGGGCTCCGTCCCGCGCTCGTGGCCCGCGCCCCGCTCCTCATTCCCCAAGGGGCGGGGCGCGCCGGGCCGCTTCGTCGGCGCGGCGGTCCGGCCGCGGAACGGTGATCGGTCCGGCCGTCAGTCCCACTCGGAGGTCTGCCGGGGCTTCTCGCGGCGCTGGGAGCGGGACCAGGGCGCACGGCCGCTGCCGTGGACGGCGTTCACGCCGACGATGCCGATCCAGGAGACGATCAGGCCGGGCAGCCCCGCCACCCCGGCGCCGATCGCCGACAGCGGCACGGCCAGCACCAGCGAGATGATGCCGAAGCCGTACCGGTCGCCGAAGCTGTCACCGCAGCCCTCGCGGGCCCCCGGCGGACGGGAGCCGCGGGCGACGACCATCTGGCTCTCGGCGAGCTGCCGCCGCACCCGGCGGTCGACGGCGCCGTCCAGCTTCTCCAGAAACGAGTCGACGAGCTCCGACTCGTACTCCGATCCCAGTTCCCTGCGCGCGTGCAGGGTGGCGTTGAGATCCTTCTTGAGCTCAGGGTCACGGGCTTCCATGGTGACCACGCTAGAGACGACGGGCCCCCGGCACAGTGGGGACAACCCCCCAATCCGGGGCGGTGCCACCACCGGGCACCATGCTGGGGGCGGTGGTCCTCGTCACCGCCGCCGTCACCGCTGTCGGCCGTCGTGCCGGCGCCGGCCCGGCGCCGCCGCGGTCGCCGTTGTCGCGGCCACCACCGCCGTCCCGCGGAAAGGAACCCTCCCGTGCCCGAACCCTCGCCGACCGCCCGCGGCGTCCCTCCCGAGCGGACCGGAGGCCGGTGCCGGGCCCGGTCCCGTCGCAGGTCCGCTGCTGCCCGCCCTGTCGCCGTCCGGCGGCCCGTCCGGCGAGGACGGTCCGGACGCGCTGGCCGTCGCCGGACGGTCCTGCTCGCGGGAGCGGCTGCTGGCCGCGGCGGGCGCGGTGGCCTCGCGGATCTCCGGGGCCCGGGCCGTCGCCGTGCACGCGGACGCGTCCCTGGAGACGGTCGCCGCGGTGGCCGGCGGGCTGCTGGCCGGGGTGCCCGTGGTCCCCGTGCCGCCGGACGCCGGCCCCGCCGAACGCGGGCACATCCTGCGGGACTCGGGCGCCGAACTGATGCTCGGGCGGCAGGGGACGGAAGAGGCCGCGGGCGCGGCGGCGTACAGCGGGCCGCAGGGCTCGGAGCGGGGCCCGGGAGCGGGCAGCGGGCCGTCCGGGCCGCCGGCGGGAGCCCCGCCGGCCGTGCCGTTCCTGCCCGTCGGTCTCGCCGAGCGCTCGGACTGGAACGCTCCGGAACCCGGCGCGGACACCACCGGGATGATCCTCTACACCTCCGGCACCACCGGCGCCCCCAAGGGCGCGCTCATCCCGCGCCGCGCCATGGCGGCCGGTCTGGACGGGCTCGCCGACGCCTGGCAGTGGACGGCGGAGGACACCCTGGTGCACGGGCTGCCGCTGTTCCATGTGCACGGCCTGGTGCTCGGCGTGCTGGGGGCGCTGCGCACCGGCTGCCGATTGGTGCACACGGGACGGCCGCTTCCGGCGGCGTACGCGGCGGCCGGCGGCAGCCTGTACTTCGGGGTGCCGACCGTCTGGTCCCGGATCGCCGCCGACCCGGACGCGGCCCGCGCGCTGAGCGGCGCCCGGCTGCTGGTGTCGGGCAGCGCACCGCTGCCCACCCCGGTCTTCCGGGACCTCGAACGGCTCACCGGGCAGCGGCCGGTGGAGCGCTACGGGATGACGGAGACGCTGATCACCGTGTCCACCCGCGCCGGCGGCGAACGGCGCCCCGGTTCGGTCGGGCTGCCGCTGCCGGGCGTGCGCACCCGGCTGGTCGCGGAGCCCGGGGCGGAGATCGGCGAACTGCAGCTGACCGGGCCGACGCTGTTCTCCGGCTATCTGAACCGCCCGGAGGCGACGGCCGCCTCGTACACCGCCGACGGCTGGTTCCGCACCGGTGACATCGCCGCCATCGGCGAGGACGGCCACCACCGCATCGTCGGCCGGGCCTCCACCGACCTCATCAAGTCCGGGGGGTACCGGATCGGTGCCGGGGAGGTGGAGAGCGCCCTGCTGGACCACCCCGCGGTGCGGGAGGCGGCCGTCGTCGGGGCGCCGCACCCGGATCTCGGGCAGCAGGTCGTCGCCTATGTCGTGGCCGGGGGCCCGGTCACCGAGCGGGAGCTCACCGACTTCGTGGCCGGCCATCTCTCCGTCCACAAGCGCCCCCGCGCGGTCCGCTTCCTGGACGCGCTGCCGCGCAACGCCATGGGCAAGCCGCAGAAGCGGCTGCTCCCGCCGCTCTGAGGCGGACGGCGGGGCGGGGGACGTCGGACGGCAGGACTCGGCAGGACGGGCAGGACAGGCAGGACAGGCAGGCGGACAGGACGGGCAGGGCGGGCAGGGCGGCGGGATGGTGGGACGGCCGGAGGGGGGGCGGCCGGAGCTCTGCATAGACTCATACAGATTCGTGGTTGGTGAATGGCTCACGCCGAGGCGCGGGCCCGACGGCGGGAGGCCCGATGTCCGGGACCGGCACGGGGAGGACGGCCGGCGGCGGAAACGCGGCCGGCGCCGCGGCCCGGCTGCAGAAGCTGTTCGAAGGACACCGGCTGACGCCCACGCAGCGCCGGATCGCGCACTGCATGGTGCGGCGGGCGGCCGACGCGCCGTTCCTGTCCAGCGTGGAGCTGGCCGAGCTCGCCGGGGTGAGCCAGCCGTCCGTGACCCGCTTCGCGGTCGCTCTGGGCTTCGACGGCTATCCGGCGCTCCGCCGGCACCTGCGGGACGTACCGGCCGCAGAGCGCGGTCCCGCCTCGGGCGCGTACAACGCCTACCAGCAGGCCGTGTACGCGGAGATGGAGAATCTGCGCCATCTGGCGTCGCTGCTCGCCGACCCGAAGCCGGTGGAGCACGCGGGACGGCTGCTGGCCGCGTCGTGCCCGCTGCCGGTGCTCGGGCTGCGCGCGGCCTCCGCGCAGGCGCGCGGTTTCGCCTACTTCGCGGCCAAGGTGCACCCGGACGTCCGGCTGTTCGACGAGGGAGGCACGATGCTCGCCGACCGCGTCGACGCGGCCCGGCGCGCGGGCGCGAGCGCGTTGCTCTGTTTCGCGCTGCCGCGCCATCCGCGCGAGGTGACCGAGGCCCTCGACCACGCGCGCTCGGCCGGACTGACCGTCGTGACCGTCGCCGACAGCGCCTTCGCGCCCGTCGCCCGCCACTCGGACCTGCTGCTGCCCGCGGCCGTCGGCACCGGGCTGGCGTTCGACACCGCCTGCGCGCCGATGATGCTCGGCCGCGTGCTGCTGGAGGCGATGTGCGACGGACTGCCGGACGCGCAGGCCCGGCTGGAGGAGTTCGACGCCCGGGCCGCCGCACGCGGGCTCTTCGTCGACTAGCCGTCCTGTCCGGCGGGCACGCGCCGGGCGCCCGTCCGCCACGGAAGGACGGAGCGCCGAGGCCGGAGAGGCCGCGGCTTTCCTTATCCGTTTCTCATACGTCCTCACTACAATGCGCCCCTACCGAGACCGCATTCGAGGTGACATCGAGCGACAAGGAGGCCCGCTGTGGGGCGCGAGGCGGCGACGACGCTGGCACGCGTGGCGGTGATGGTGCGTGTGCCCGCGGTGTGGATGTGGTGGACCGGACTGGTGACCGCGGCGCTGGGCGCCGCCGTTCCCGTGAGTCTGCTGGGACGGCGGACCGGGCTGCTCGCGGGGGCCGCGCTGCTGCTGCTCGCGGCGGTGGCCGCGTTCGCCGCGCGGCGCGGACGGTACCGGGAGCTGGCGGACGGCGCCGCGCGGGCCGGGCGGCGGGACTTCCTGCAGGACCGCGCGGTGACCGCCCGGGTCTGGCGGCGCGGGCACCGCTGGTGGCTGTGGGCGGCGGCCGCCGCGGCCCTCGGCTCCTCCTTCGCGGCGCCGGCGGCGGGCGGGATGCTGCTCGCCGGGGCCGGTGCCGGGCTGTGGGCCAAGGCCGTGTGGCTCGGCCGCTGGGAGCGGAGGAACGAGGCGCTGCTGTGGGTCCGTCCGGAGTGGGCCCGGCGCGGCCCGGCGGGCAAGGACACCCGGGGCTACCGGACGACGGGCATCGCCGCGGGCGACGCCGCGCCGGGCGGCGGGAGGCGCAAGGCGCTCCCGGCCGCGGGGCGCCCGGCGCCGGCGGCCGGCACCCGGAAGCGCACCGCGGCAGCGGTCTGACGGCGGTCCGAAGGCGGTCCGTCGTCGGCCGCCCGCGGCGGCCCGGGAAACCTGTGGGCGCCGGGAGCGCGCGGGCCCGGGGCACCCCTCCGCGTATCGCCCGTACGGCGGTTCAGTCCGTACGGGCGTTCGCGTACGCCGCCCGGCCCGCGCGGATGCCTCGCATGGATTCGCGTGGACGCCTCGCGCGGTCGTCCGCGCGGACGACCCGGCGCGGTGGCGCCCGCGCCGTCCGGCGTCACTCGGAACGGGCCCGTAGCGCCAGCCTGTTCACGGCCCACAGCGCGACCCCGATCAGCAGCAGCACGCCGGCGCGGACGTAGACGTCGGCGGCCCGGTCGGCCAGCGGGCTCGCCAGCAGCAGCGCGGTGACGGCGCCCAGGAGGGGCAGCGCCGTCGGCGTACGGAAGTGCCGGTGCTCCACCCGGTCCCGGCGGAGTACCAGCACCGAGACGTTGACCAGGGCGAAGACGCACAGCAGCAGGAACGCGGTGGTGTCGCCCAGCCCCTCGATCTCGCCCGTGGACACCAGTCCGAGCGTGAGCAGGGTGGTGAAGGCGATCCCGGTGACGGGGGTCCGGCGGATCGGCAGCACCCGCCCCATGGCCCGCGGCAGGATGCGTTCGTTGGCCATGCCGTAGACCAGGCGGGAGGCCATCATCATGTTGATCAGCGCCGAGTTGGTGACGGCGAACAGGGCGATCAGCGCGAAGAGTTCCGGCGGGAAGTCGACGCCGCCCGCCTTCACGACCTCCAGCAGCGGCCCCGAGGAGCCCTCCAGGACGCGGTAGTCGACGAGGAGCGAGGAGATCAGGGCCACGAGCACGTAGATGGTGCCGGTGACGGCGACGCCGACGAAGAGCGCCCGGGGGAAGGTGCGGACCGGGTTCCTGGTCTCCTCCGCCATGTTCACCGAATCCTCGAATCCGACGAAGGCGAAGAAGCCGAGCGCGGTCGCCCCCAGCACGCTGGTCATCAGTGCGAACCCGGTGCCCCCGGCCTCGAACTCGCCCAGCCGGGAGGGCTCCCCGCCGCCCGACAGCACGGCGTACGCCCCGATCCCGATGATCACCAGCAGGCCGCTCAGCTCCACCAGCGTCAGGACGACGTTGGCCTTCACCGACTCCGAGACGCCGCGCAGGTTCAGCGCCGCGAGCGCCAGGACGAAGGCCACCGCGACCAGCGACGGCGGTACGTCGGCGAACTCGGCCATGTAGTCGCCGCTGAAGGCCCGGGCCGCCGCACTCGCCGAGGAGAGGCCCGAGGACATCACCATGAAGGCGACGATGAAGGTCAGGAACGGCACCTTGAACGCCTTCTGGGTGTAGAGCGCGGCCCCCGCCGCCTTCGGGTACTTGCCGACCAGTTCGGCGTAGGAGGCCGCCGTCAGCAGGGCGAGCACGAAGCCGATGACGAACGGCAGCCACAGTGCGCCGCCGATCTTGCCCGCGACCTTGCCGGTGGTGGCGTAGATGCCGGTGCCCAGGATGTCGCCGACCACGAACAGGATCAGCAGCTTGGGTCCGAGCACCCGTTTGAGCGGTGCGGTGTCGTCCGCCGGGGCGGGCGGAGGCGGGGCGGGCTGTCCTGTGGGCGGGCCGGGGTTCTGCATGGGAGAGGGACTACCCGGCCGGCGGCCGTTGGCATCCGTCAGATCGACCTCAGTGCGTCGGGCCGGTCGCCGCCGCTCTCGGCCACGATCTCGTCGAGCGTCTGTGCGGGCCGTACGAGGGCGAAGCGCACGTCCCGGGAGGTGCGGACGAAGCCGTGGACGGCGGGCCGGGGCAGGCTGTTGTACGCGAAGTGGTTGGAGAAGTAGTACGCGCCGGTGTCGAGCAGCGCGGCCAGATCGCCGCTCTCCAGCCGCGGCAGCGGACGCCCGCGCGCCACCAGGTCGCCCGCGAAGCAGCACGGGCCCGCGATGTCCTGTTCGACCACCGGCCCGGTCTTCGGCCGCCCCTCCGCGTCGTACGCCGCCACCCGGAGGGGCCAGGAGTCCGGTGCGAAGACCGTGCGGGTGGCGAGCTGGGCGCCCGCGTGGGTGACGGCGATCGGCCGGCTCCCCGCCGTCTTGGCGTACTCCACCCGGGCCAGGACGGTGCCGTGCCTGGCGAGCAGGGACCGGCCGAACTCGGTGACGAGCCCGTACCGCCCGTCGAACAAGCCGGGTACGGTGTGCCGCAGCGTCCTCGCATACTCCCGGTGGGTCGGGTGCTCGCGGTCCGAGGCGAAGTTGACGGAGAGGCCGCCGCCGATGTCCAGGGTGGTGATCCGCCGCTGCCCGGCGGCGTCGTTGATCTCCTCCGCCAGCTCGTAGGTCTCCCGCACCCCGCGGGCCATCAGCTCCGGCGGGATGCCCTGGGAGCCGACGTGGGCGTGCAGCCGGGTGAGCCACGGCCGGTCGAGGAACGCGCGGACGAGCCAGGCACGCGCCCCCTCGTCACGGAGCGGAACACCGAACTTGGAGGTCTCCGTTGCGGTGGACAGCGCCTCGATGGTGCCGCCGCCGACCTGCGGGTTCACCCGCAGCCCGAGCGGTGAGGCGACCGGGGCCGCGTGGACGAGGGCGTCGATGCGGGCGAGTTCCTCCGCGTTGTCGGCGTTGACGGCGACCCCGAGCGCCAGGGCCTCGCGCAGCTCCGCGACCGACTTGGCGGGTGAGTCCAGGACGATCCGGGAGGGCGGCACACCGGCGGCGCGGGCCAGCGCCAGCTCACCGGGGCTCGCCACTTCGCAGCCCAGGCCCTCGTCGGCGAGCAGCGCCAGCACGGGCACCAGGGAGGCGGCCTTGACCGCGAAGGCGTGCAGCACGGGGGTGCCCGGCGCGGTGACCTCCTCGAAGGCGGCGCGCAGCCCGGCGGCGGAGGCCCGGATGCCGGCCACGTCCAGCAGCCCGATGACGGGGTCGGCCGGCCCGAGGAGCCCTTGCCGTACGGCGGCGCGCACGGCCTGCTCCCGGCGCGCGGCGGTCTCCGTGGGCCCGTACGGCTCCCCGCCCGCCGCCCCGGTGGTGTCGCTGGAGGTCATGGCACCACTCCACCACTCGCGGCGGCTCCCTGCCCAGTACCGGCCCGGGCCCCGGCGGCGGGATGCGACGCCGGGGCGTGCGCGGGAGCGCGCGTCCGGTCACCGGCCCGGTGCCTGCTCCGTCCGTGGCCGGCGGTCACCCGTCGGCACCGCCGGCGGCCGCACGCCGCTGTTGACTACTTATATTCATGCCGTGAGTATGTGAATGAATCAATCCAGTCAGGGCGGAAGCCCAGCAGGGAGGCAGGCCCATGGCGGGACCGCGACCCGTGCGCGCACCGCGCGGTACGGAGCTGAGCGCCCGGGGATGGCCACAGGAGGCCGCCCTGCGGATGCTGCAGAACAACCTCGACCCGGAGGTCGCCGAGCATCCGGACCGGCTCGTGGTCTACGGCGGCACGGGCAAGGCGGCCCGCGACTGGGGTTCGTTCGACGCCATGATCCGCACGCTGCGCACCCTGGAGCGGGACGAGACGATGCTCGTCCAGTCCGGCCGCCCCGTCGGGGTGATGCGCACCCACGAGTGGGCCCCGCGCGTGCTGATCGCCAACAGCAACCTCGTCGGCGACTGGGCGACCTGGGAGGAATTCCGCCGCCTGGAGGCGCTCGGCCTCACCATGTACGGCCAGATGACGGCCGGTTCCTGGATCTACATCGGCACCCAGGGCATCCTCCAGGGCACCTACGAGACCTTCGCCGCCGTCGCCGCGAAGCTGGCCGCCCGGGGGCGCGGCGACGGCAGCCTCGCCGGCACCATCACCCTGACCGCCGGCCTCGGCGGGATGGGCGGCGCCCAGCCCCTCGCCGTCACCATGAACGGCGGCGTCGCGATCTGCGTCGACTGCGACCCCCGCGCCATCGAACGCCGGATCGAGCACCGCTATCTCGACGTCCGGGCCGACAGCCTCGAACACGCACTGCGGCTCGCCGTCGATGCCCGCGACCGGCGCGAACCGCTCTCCGTCGGCCTGCTCGGCAACGCGGCCGAGGTGCTGCCGCGGATGCTCGCCGAGAGTGCGCCCGTCGACATCGTCACCGACCAGACCAGCGCCCACGACCCGCTCAGCTACCTCCCGCTCGGGGTCGACTTCGACGGCATGGCCGCGTACGCCGCCGAGAAGCCGGCCGACTTCACCCACCGCGCCCGCGAGTCCATGGCCCGGCACGTCGAGGCCATGGTCGGTTTCCAGGACGCGGGCGCCGAGGTGTTCGACTACGGCAACTCCATCCGCGGCGAGGCACAACTCGCCGGATACGAGCGGGCGTTCGACTTTCCCGGCTTCGTCCCCGCGTACATCCGCCCGCTCTTCGCCGAGGGGAAGGGGCCCTTCCGCTGGGCCGCCCTCTCCGGCGACCCCCGCGACATCGCGGCCACCGACCGCGCCGTCCTCGATCTCTTCCCGGAGAACGAGTCCCTCGCCCGCTGGATCCGCCTCGCCGGAGAGCGCGTGCACTTCCAGGGCCTGCCCGCCCGGATCTGCTGGCTCGGCTACGGAGAGCGCGACAAGGCGGGGGAGCGCTTCAACGACATGGTGGCCTCCGGTGAACTGGCGGCCCCGATCGTCATCGGCCGCGACCACCTCGACTGCGGCTCGGTCGCCTCCCCGTACCGCGAAACCGAGGCCATGCGCGACGGCTCCGACGCCATCGCCGACTGGCCGCTGCTCAACGCCATGGTGAACGTCGCCTCCGGCGCCTCGTGGGTCTCCGTCCACCACGGCGGCGGCGTCGGCATGGGCCGCTCCCTCCACGCCGGGCAGGTCACCGTCGCCGACGGCACCCCGCTCGCCGGGGAGAAGATCCGCCGGGTGCTCACCAACGACCCCGGCACGGGCGTCATCCGTCACGTCGACGCGGGGTACGAGCGCGCGGAGGAGGTCGCCGCGGAGCGCGGCGTCCGCATCCCGATGCGGGAGGGTGAGGAGCAGCGATGACCGCCGCCACCGGCACCGCCCGCTGGACCCACGGCGCGTCCTTCCGGGAGATGTGGCGGGACCTCGCGCCCGTCGGCCGCCACTCCGGCACCGGCGGCTACCGCCGTTACGCCTGGACGGACGCCGACGCCGACTGCCGCGCCTGGTTCGCCGGCCAGGCACGCGCCCGGGGGCTCGTCTGCGAGACCGACCGCAACGGCAACCAGTGGGCCTGGCTCGGCACCGCCCCGCACGCCGGCACCGAACCGGGGAGCGCCGTGGTCACCGGCTCGCACCTGGACTCCGTACCGGACGGCGGGGCGTTCGACGGGCCGCTCGGCATCGTCTCCGCCTTCGCCGCCCTGGACGAACTCCGCGCTCGCGGCGCCCGCCCCGCCAGGCCGCTCGCGGTCGCCAACTTCGCCGACGAGGAGGGCGCCCGCTTCGGCCTGGCCTGCGCCGGCTCCCGCCTCGCCACCGGCGGGCTCACCCCCTCGGCGGCCCGCGAACTCCGCGACACCGACGGCACCACCCTGGCCCGGGCCATGGAACGGGCCGGCCACGACCCGGAGGGCATCGGCCCGGACCCCGAACGCCTGTCCCGTATCGGCGCGTTCGTGGAACTCCACATCGAACAGGGCCGCACCCTGGCCCGTACCGGCGACGCCGTGGGCGTGGCCTCCGCCATCTGGCCGCACGGCCGCTGGCGTTTCGACTTCCGCGGCGAGGCCAACCACGCGGGCACCACGCTCCTCGCCGACCGGCGCGACCCGATGCTCACCTACGCCCACACGGTCCTCGCCGCCCGCGAACAGGCCGCGCGCGCCGGTGCGCTGGCCACCTTCGGCAAGACCGCCGTCGAACCGAACGGCGTCAACGCCATCGCCTCCCTGGTGCGCGGCTGGCTCGACTCCCGCGCCGCCGACGAGGAGACCCTCGCCGCCGTCGTCACCGCGATCGAACGCGCGGCCGCGGAGCGGGGGGAGCGGGACGGCGTGACGGTCGGCGTCACCCGCGAATCGTTCACACCCGTCGTCGAGTTCGAACACGCGCTGCGCGACCGGATCACGGCCCTCCTCGGCGGCGCCCGCGTGCTGCCCACCGGCGCGGGACACGACGCCGGCATCCTGTCCGCCGAGGTTCCGGCGGCCATGCTGTTCGTACGGAACCCCACCGGCGTCTCCCACTCGCCGGCCGAGACGGCGGACGAGGACGACTGCCTCGCCGGAGTCACCGCGCTCGCCGACGTACTGGAAGGACTGGCGTGCCCCTGACCTACTGGGCGGAGTACGCCTGGCTCGACGGCACCGTAGCGGCGGGCGTCACCATCACGGCCGGCGCGGACGGCCGCATCGCCGGGGTCGGCACCACCGGCACCGGAACCACCGGAAGCAGCGGCACCGGCACCGCCGGAATCACCGGCACTCCGCAGCCGCCGCCCGGCGCCGTCGTCCTGCGCGGCCTGACCCTCCCCGGCCTGGCCAACGCCCACTCGCACGCCTTCCACCGGGCCCTGCGCGGCCGCGCCCAGACCGGCCACGGCACCGGGGGCGGCTCCGGGGACGGCGGGGCGCCGCGCTCCTTCTGGGCCTGGCGCGACGTCATGTACCGGGCCGCCGCCCGTCTCACGCCGGACGGCTACCACGCCCTCGCCCGCGCCGTGTACGCCGAGATGGCCCTGGCCGGCATCACCTGCGCCGGGGAGTTCCACTACCTCCACCACGCCCCCGGCGGTACCCGCTACGCCGAGCCCAACGTCATGGGTGAGGCTCTGATCGCCGCCGCGGCCGAGGCGGGCATCCGCCTCACCCTCCTCGACACCGCCTATCTGGCCGCGGGCTTCCCCGAGGGCACCGGCGGCGCCGGCCGCACCGGGAGGCCTCTCGAAGGGCCCCAGCTGCGCTTCGGCGACGGCACGGCCGAGGCGTGGGCGGAGCGCGCCGCGGCTCTGAAGCCCGCGGTCCACGCGCGGATCGGGGCCGCGGTGCACTCCGTACGCGCCGTCCCGGCGGCGGGGCTGCCCGTGGTGGCCGCCTGGGCCCGGGAGCGCGGGGCACCGCTCCACGTCCATCTCTCCGAACAGACGGCCGAGAACGACGCCTGCCGCCGCGCACACGGCTGCACCCCCGCCCGGCTCCTCGCCGACCACGGTGTCCTCGGCCCGGACACCACCGCCGTCCACGCCACCCATCTCACCGCCGGCGACATCGGCCTGCTCGGCGGCAGCCGCACAGGTGTGTGCATGTGCCCCACCACGGAACGCGATCTGGCCGACGGCATCGGCCCGGCGGTACGGCTGCGGGACGCCGGCAGCCGGCTCTCGCTCGGCAGCGACAGCCACGCGGTCATCGACCTGCTGGAGGAGGCCCGGGCGATGGAGCTCGACGAACGCCTCACCTCCCGCACCCGCGGCCACTGGACGGCCGCGCAACTGCTGCGCGCCGCCGGAGCCGACGGCCACGCCGCACTCGGCTGGCCCGAGGCGGGCCGCATCGCACCGGGAGCGCTCGCCGATCTCACCACCGTCGCCCTGGACACCGTCCGCACGGCCGGCCCGCCGCCGCGGCTGGCCGCGGAGGCGGCGGTCTTCGCCGCGACGGCCGCGGACGTCCGGCACACCGTGGTCGGCGGCCGCGAGATCGTCCGGGACGGCGCCCATCTGCTCGTGGACGACGTACCGCGGGCACTGGCGGAGTCCGTCGCCGCGCTGCTGGACGCGGACGGCGGGTGACGGCCGTTCCGGCGAGCGTCGGCGCCGGGCCGTCCGGCCGCGTCGGCCACCGGCGCCACCCGGCGGTTTCTTGCGTGACGCGGCATCAGCTCCGCGGCGCACGGACAGAGGAGAGAGCATGAGCGGGACGGAAACCGGAAGCGGAACCGCCGGACCGGGTGGATCGCCGGGACGGCGACGGCCGCTGGGCGCCGGGACGGGAGCCGCGGGCCCGGGTGACCCGGCGCCGTCCGCCGCCCGGAACGGCCCGGCCCCGGCGGCCAGTGCGACGAGTACGGCCGTCACCGGTATCGCCGTGCTCGTCACCAACGACCCCGCCCTCGGCGAGGGCCCGCTCGGGCTGCTGCGGGACGCCGCCGTCGTCCTCGACGGCGAACGCGTCGCCTGGGCCGGGCCGTCCCACCGGGCACCGGCCGCGGACACCCGCGTGGACGCCGCGGGCCGCGCCGCCGTCCCCGGCTTCGTCGACTCCCACTCCCATCTGGTGTTCGACGGAGACCGCACCGAGGAGTTCAACGCCCGCATGTCCGGCCGCCCCTACGCCGCCGGAGGCATCCGCACCACCGTCGCCGCCACCCGTGCCGCGACCGACGAACGCCTGCACGCCAACGTCGCCCGCTACGTCGCCGAAGCCCTCCGCCAGGGCACCACCGTCATCGAGACCAAGTCCGGCTACGGGCTGACCGCCGATCAGGAGGCCCGCGCCCTGCGGATCGCCGCCGCCCACACCGACGAGGTCACCTTCCTCGGCGCGCACATCGTGCCCCCGGAGTACGCGGACGACCCCGCCGGTTACGTCGGCCTCGTCACCGGGCCGATGCTCGACGCCTGCGCGCCGCACGCCCGCTGGATCGACGTCTTCTGCGAACGGGGGGCCTTCGACGGTGACCAGGCCCGTGCGGTCCTCACCGCCGGCGCCGCCCGCGGCCTCGTACCGCGCGTCCACGCCAACCAGCTCTCATACGGCCCCGGGGTGCGCCTCGCCGTCGAACTGGGGGCCGCCTCCGCCGACCACTGCACCCACCTCACCGACGAGGACGTCGACGCCCTCGCGCAGGGGGAGACGGTGGCGACCCTGCTGCCCGGCGCGGAGTTCTCCACCCGCGCCGCCTGGCCGGACGCGCGCCGGCTGCTGGACGCGGGCGTCACCGTCGCGCTCTCCACGGATTGCAACCCCGGCTCCTCCTTCACCAGTTCGATGCCGTTCTGCATCGCCCTGGCCGTACGGGACATGGGGATGACCCCGGACGAGGCGCTGTGGGCGGCGACGGCCGGCGGCGCCGCGGCGCTGCGCCGCACCGACACCGGCCGGATCACCCCGGGCGCGCGGGGCGATCTGGTGCTGCTGGACGCGCCGTCGCCGGTGCATCTGGCCTACCGGCCGGGCGTTCCGCTGGTCTCCGCGGTCTGGCGGAGCGGGGAGCGCGTCCACTGATCCGTGACCGCCGACGGTGTGAACCCTTGAGGGCGTGAGCCCCTGCGGGCGTGAGCCCCTGACGTCGTGAACCGTTGACGCCCTGAACCGCTGAACCGGGCCGTACCGCTCGGGCGGTGCCCCGGGCATGCCGAAGGGCCCGGCCCCGGACGGGGCGAGCCCTTCACGATGAGGACCGCGCGGCCGGCGTGCCCCGCGCGCGGCCGGATCACTCCTCGATCATCAGCCCCTTGCGGAGCCGGCCCAGGGTGCGGGAGAGCAGCCGGGAGACGTGCATCTGCGAGATGCCCAGCTCCTCGCCGATCTCGGACTGCGTCATGTTGGCCGTGAACCGCAGGGAGAGGATCTGCCGGTCGCGCGCCGGGAGCTCGGCGATCAGCGGCTTGAGCGACTCGATGTACTCGATGCCCTCGATGCCGTGGTCCTCGTAGCCGATGCGGTCGGCCAGGGCGCCCTCGGTGTCGTCCTCCTCGGGCTGGGCGTCCAGCGAGCTGGCGGTGTACGCGTTGCTCGCGGCCATGCCCTCGACGACTTCGTCGTTGCTGATGTCCAGCCGCTCGGCGAGCTCGCCCACCGTGGGGGCCCGGTCGAGCTGCTGCGCCAGCTCGTCGCCCGCCTTGGCCAGGTCCAGCCGCAGCTCCTGCAGCCGTCTCGGTACCCGCACGGACCAGCTGGTGTCCCGGAAGAAGCGCTTGATCTCGCCGATGATCGTCGGCATCGCGAACGTGGGGAACTCCACACCGCGGCTGAGCTCGAACCGGTCGATCGCCTTGATCAGGCCGATGGTGCCGACCTGGACGATGTCCTCCATCGGCTCGCTGCGGGTGCGGAACCGCCCGGCGGCGAACTTCACCAGGGCCAGATTGAGCTCGACGAGCGTGTTCCGTACGTATGCGTGCTCGTGGGTGCCCTCCTCCAGCCCCTCCAGCCGCGCGAAGAGCGTCTTCGACAGGGTGCGCGCGTCCAGCGGCCCGAGCGTCTCGTACGACGAGGACGGGAGCGCGGGGAACCCGGACTCTCCCGGGGTCCCGGACAGGGCGGCGGGGACGGACGGAGCGGCGGAGGGGAGGGACTCCGCGCCCGTCACCGCGTCGGTGACCGCGCCGGTCACCGCCGACGTCACGAACGCCGCGATCCCGGGGGTCTCGTACACGGAGCCGTACGCCGGGGACTCGTACTCGGTGTGCGCTTCGTCGAGCTGGGGTGACATGGTTCCTCCGTCATTTCTCGGCATACGGCTGCCGAAGCCGATCTCTTCCTGCGGTGTGCGGCGCCTCCGAGCCGACCGTGGGCCTACCTGACTCTTCTAGCCCTACCCGCTTCCATGGGACCAAAGCAAGGACATATTGTCCGTATTTGGGCTTTTCGTGGGGAAGTTCGACTACCAGTCGATGTATCGAAGGCGTAGTCTTCGCTCTGCCGTCGCCATTAACCGGAAGGGGTGCGCATGGACCGCGGGATGGTCGGCAGTACCAGTAAGGGCCGGCTGCATGTCGAGGTTCGCCACCACGGCCCCACTGCTGTCGTGACGCCGGCGGGTGAGCTCGATCACCACACCGCCGAAGTACTGCGGGAGCCGCTGGACGAATGCGTCGACCAGGGGCGGGTGCGCCTGGTGGTCGACTGCTCCCAGCTGGAGTTCTGCGACTCGACGGGGCTGAACGTCCTGCTCGGTGCGCGGCTCAGGGCGGAGGAGGCCGGAGGCTCCGTACATCTGGCCGGAATGCTCCCGGTCGTGGCGAGGGTGTTCGAGATCACGGGTGCGGAGGCCGTCTTCACCGTGCACGACACCGTGGAGGAGGCGCTCGCCGACTCACCCGCCGACTGAGCCGTCCCTTCTACCACCGGCCACTCCACAGATGAAATGTTACGCGCGTCACACCAGGCGACTCGAATATCTCGAATATGTGGGTGTTCCCCAGGAGAGGTCGGGCAGGAGACAGCTGAATCTGATGAATACGTCGGGTATCCGTAACCTGTCTATCGGCGAACCGGTGAGGTGAAGCGCTGATGAGCACCACTCGCCCGTATTCGCCGGGCGATCGCGGCCCGGATCCGGGCGATGCGGCCTCCACCCCGCTATCCGGCTTCGGACAGGTCCGCAAGCTGCGCCTGGAAGGTGCCAGCGGCATTGTTCCGACGGCGCGTGACTTCACACGTCAGGCCCTCCACGACTGGGGCTGGCTGCCGGCCGGGTCCCCCGAGCAGCGGGCGGCCGCCGAGGATGTCCTGCTGGTCGTCTCGGAGCTCGTGACCAACGCCTGCCTGCACGCCGAGGGCCCGGAGGAACTCCGGCTCGGCAGCGCGGGCAACGTCCTCCGGCTGGAGATCGACGACCACGGCGAGGGCTCCCCCGAGCCCCGCACCCCGCACCGCGCGGGCCGTCCCGGCGGGCACGGCATGTTCATCGTGCAGCGGCTCTGCAAGCACTGGGGAGTCGTACGGAGCGCCGACGGCACGGGCAAGACCGTCTGGGCGGAGCTGACCGCTCCGGAGTGAGGCGGGCCGCCCCCCGGCCCTCCGTACGCCGCCGGGTCCGCGCGCCGCGCCCCCCGCGGTCGGGGAGTTCCGCTCGAGCATCTGCCGGGCGCGGGCTCCGTTCTGTACCTTCCGGGCGGAGTGCTCGACGGCCTCCGCGGCCCCCTGGGCGCTCCCGGGATTCCGTGGCCGCGCCCCCTCCGCCCCGTGCGGGCGGCCGCCGTCACCTCTGTCTTCCGTCCGCGAGACCCCGTCCGCGGAGTTCCCGTACGCAGAGCGAGGCCCGGACCCCCTGGTGCTGTCCAGGGGGTCCGGGCCTCTCCTCACGTGCCCGGCGTCCGGGCGTGGAGCCCGGGTGCCGTGAGCACGGCCCGTGCTCAGGCGACCGGCCGCGCCGAACCGCCCGCACCGCCGCGGCCGGAGTGCCGTCGCCGGCTCCGGCCCTCGCCGCTGCGGGTGCGGTGCGGGGCGCCACCGGTGCCGCCCCTCCGCCCCTCCGCCCCTCCGCCCGCTCCGCCGGCCCGGCCGGAGCCGCCGGAACGCGGCCCGCGCTTGCGCGCCGGGGCCGCCGGCTGGGCGGGTGCCTGGATGACGATGGCCCGGCCCGACGGCGGGCGCGCTCCGGTGATCCGCACCAGCTCCGGGTCACCGGGCCGCACCCGCGCCGTGCCGGGGGAGATCCGGGCCTCCGCCATCAGCTTGCTCATGTCCCGCCGCTGGTCGGGGGTGACCAGGGTGACGACGGTGCCTGCCTCGCCGGCCCGTGCCGTGCGGCCGCCGCGGTGCAGATAGTCCTTCGCCTCGGTCGGCGGATCGACGTTGACCACGAGGTCGAGGCCGTCGATGTGGATGCCGCGCGCGGCGACGTTCGTGGCGATCAGCGTGGTGGCCTCGCCGGTCCGGAACTGCTCCAGCGTCCGGGTGCGCTGCGGCTGCGACTTGCCGCCGTGCAGCGCCACGGCCCGGACCCCGGCGGCCAGCAGCTGCTTGGTGAGCCGGTCGGCGCCGCGCTTGGTGTGCACGAACATGATCGTTCGGCCCTCGCGCGCGGCGATCTCCGCCACCGTGGCCCTCTTGTCCGTGTCCTGGACGTGCAGCACGTGGTGCTCCATGGCCGTGACGGTGGCCGCGGACGGGTCCACGGAGTGGGTCACCGGATCGACCAGGAAGCGGCGCACCAGCTTGTCGACGTTCCGGTCCAGGGTCGCCGAGAACAGCATCCGCTGCCCGTCCGGCGCCACCTGCTCCATGAGCCGGGTGACCTGCGGCAGGAAGCCCATGTCGGTCATCTGGTCGGCCTCGTCGAGCACGGTCACGGCGACGTCGCCGAGCGAGCACGAGCGGCGGTCGATCAGATCGGCGAGCCGCCCGGGTGTGGCGACGAGCACCTCGGGACCCTTGCGCAACGCCTCGACCTGCCGGTTGATCGACATGCCGCCGACGACGGTGGCGATGCGCAGCCGGAGCGCCGTCGCGTAGGGGGTGAGGGCCTCGGTGACCTGGGTCGCCAGCTCCCGGGTGGGGACGAGGACGAGCGCCAGGGGCCGCTTGCCCTCGGCCCGGCGGCCGGCGGTGCGGCTGAGCATCGCCAGGCCGAAGGCGAGCGTCTTGCCGGAGCCGGTCCGGCCGCGGCCGAGGACGTCCCGTCCGGCGAGCGAGTCGGGCAGCGTCGCGGACTGGATGGGGAACGGGTCGGTGACGCCGTTCTCCGTCAGCGTGGTGAGCAGCGCCGGGTTCAGCGGCAGCTCCGCGAAGGTCGCGGCGGGAGGCCGCGGGGAGTGCCGGGGAAGCGGGGCCGCGGGCTCGCTGGTGACGGCCGGGGCGGCCGTCTTCCGGGCGCCGTTCCGCCCGCCGTTCCGGGGCGTTCGCCGGCCTGCGGCCGCGGGAGCGCGGGCCGCGGCGGCCGGAGCCGTCGCCGGAACCGTTGCCGGAGGCGGTGGAGCCGCTGGTGGTGGGGCGGGGCATAAGGAGCCTTCCTGCTGCGGGTGAGCTCGACGGCGTACGGAACGGGCGGCGCCGGACGGCGCGGCCCCCGCGGCAGGGAGCTCGGTGGGGCACGGGAAGGGGCCCGCACCGGTAGTGCGGGCCCCTGCCGTGAGATACGCGGTGGTCCTCAGCGCATCAGAGAGCGCGGATGTTCTCCGCCTGCGGGCCCTTGGGGCCCTGCGTGACGTCGAACTCGACCTTCTGGCCCTCGAGGAGCTCACGGAACCCCTGGGCGTTGATGTTGGAGTAGTGGGCGAAGACGTCGGGGCCGCCGCCGTCCTGCTCCAGGAAGCCGAAGCCCTTCTCCGAGTTGAACCACTTCACGGTGCCGGTTGCCATAATGCTCTCCTTCATGGGGGGACGTGCGGAGCGGCACTGCGCCGCTCCGAGTCGCTGAGATGTTCGCCCCAGTCCGGAAATGCTTCCGGCAAAACAAAGAGCGCCCGGGATCACAATTTCCCAGGCGCGCACGTTCTTGGGTACCACAACTGCAACTCCGCCAACTTACCACACAAGGGCCGAGGCATCCCTGTGTTCCCCGGCACAGGCAGGCCCGCCCGCCGGGGAGCGGCGGGCCCGGTCCGGGGTTCCGGTGACGGGGTTCCGGTGGCGGGGAGCCTCCCGGTCGCGCGGTCTCCCCGGACCGCCCCGGCCTCCCGGAACCGCGGACTACCATCACTCCATGACCCGTGTACTGCTCGCCGAGGATGACGCGTCCATCTCGGAGCCGCTCGCGCGCGCCCTGCGCCGTGAGGGATACGAGGTCGAGGTGCGGGAGGACGGGCCCGCCGCGCTCGACGCCGGGCTGCGGGACGCCGTCGACCTCCTCGTCCTCGACCTGGGCCTGCCGGGCATGGACGGGCTGGAGGTGGCCCGCCGTCTCCGCACCGACGGCCACACCTTCCCGATCCTGGTGCTCACCGCGCGCGCCGACGAGGTGGACACCGTGGTCGGCCTCGACGCGGGCGCCGACGACTACGTCACCAAGCCCTTCCGGCTGGCCGAGCTCCTGGCCCGGGTGCGGGCCCTGCTGCGCCGCGGCGTGGCCGAGGCCCCGCACCAGCCGCCGGCCACCCACGGCGTCCGGATCGACGTCGAGTCGCACCGCGCCTGGATGGGCGAGGAGGAACTCCAGCTCACCGCCAAGGAGTTCGACCTGCTGCGGGTCCTGGTACGGGACGCCGGCCGGGTCGTCACCCGCGACCAGCTGATGCGCGAGGTCTGGGACACCACCTGGTGGTCCTCCACCAAGACCCTGGACATGCACATCTCCTGGCTCCGCAAGAAGCTGGGGGACGACGCCGCCAACCCCCGCTACATCGCGACCGTCCGCGGCGTCGGATTCCGTTTCGAGAAGAGCTGACCGGGGCCGCGCGGCCGTTCCCGGGACCGTGCGAGACCCCTGCCCGCCCCGGAGTGCACCGTGCGCCGTCGTCTGATCAACTCCACGCTCGCCGTGGTCCTCGTCGTCATCGCCGTCTTCGGGATCTCGCTCGTCCTCGTCGAGGCCCGCACCATCAAGGAGGCCGCGCAGGAGAGCGTGGAATCCGACGCCGTCCGGCTGATGAGCGTGGTGGACGGGCGGCTGGCCGGCGGTGACCGGGTCGGCCCCGAGATCCTGCGCGAGCAGGTGGCCGCCGGGCGCTACGCCCGGGTCGAGTTGGACGGTGCCCCCGACCTGGAGATCGGTGAGCGGCCGGCCGGCGAGGTCATCGAGGCCGAGGTCACCGGCGACATGGGGGAGCGGATCACCGTACGGGAGTCGGCCGCGGTGGTCGGGGACCAGATCGGCCGCGCCGTGCTGATCATCCTCGGTGTCTCCCTGCTCGCCGTCCTGGCAGCCCTGCTGCTGGCCCTGTGGCAGGCCCGCCGGCTGACGGCCCCGCTCACCGACCTCGCCGACACCGCCGAACGGCTCGGTTCCGGCGACCCCCGGCCGCGCCACCGGCGCTACGGGGTGCCGGAGCTCGACCGGGTCGCGGACGTCCTCGACGCCAGCGCCGAGCGCATCGGCCGGATGCTCACCGCGGAGCGGCGCCTGGCGGCCGACGCCTCGCACCAGCTCCGCACGCCGCTGACCGCGCTCTCCATGCGGCTGGAGGAGATCTCGGGCACCGACGACCCGGAGACGGTCAAGGAGGAGGCGGCGATAGCGCTGGGGCAGGTGGAGCGGCTGACCGACGTCGTCCAGCGGCTGCTCACCAACTCCCGTGACCCGCGCACCGGGTCGGCCGTCTCGTTCGACCTGGACGAGGTGGTCAAACAGCAGGTGGAGGAGTGGCGCCCGGCCTACCGCAGCGCGGGACGGGCGGTGGTCTGCTCGGGCAAGAAGGGGCTGCGGGCGGTCGGCACCCCCGGCGCGGTCTCCCAGGTCCTCGCCACCCTGGTGGAGAACTCGCTGATGCACGGGGCGGGAACGGTGGCCCTGCGCACCCGGGTCACCGGCAATCAGGTCGTCGTCGAGGTCGCGGACGAGGGACCGGGCGTCTCCCCGGCGCTCGGGGCCAGGGTGTTCGAGCGGACGGTCAGCGGCCGCAACTCCACGGGCATCGGCCTGGCCGTCGCCCGCGACCTGGCGGAGGCGGACGGCGGCCGGCTGGAACTGCTGCAGCAGCGGCCGCCGGTGTTCGCGTTGTTCCTGAGCCGCGAAGCGGACGGGACGTAGGGAGGGGCCCGAGCCGTGAAGCGGACGGGGCACAAGGAGGAGCCTCAGCCGCCGGACGGCGGCTCCCCGGGGGACGGCGTCTGCTCCGCCGGAAAGGATCCGGCCGCGACGGCCTCCCGTACCGGCCGCCTCCGGAACACCCAGGTCCGGTACGCCCAGAAGCGGAAGACCGAGGCGATGCCGACCCCGACGATGTTCTTCGCGATGTTGTCCGCGAGGGTCGAGGTGTAGCCGAGCCCGTAGTGGGAGAGGGCCAGGATGCCGTTCTCGATCACCAGTCCGATGCCGCTGAAGAACACGAAGCGGCCCAGCTCCCGGCTCTGCCCGTCCTTGTCGCTGGCGCGGTACGTCCAGTGCCGGTTGCCGAGGTAGTTGGTGCCGATGGCGGCGACGGTGGCGATGACCCCGGAGCGGACGACGGCCAGTCCGAAGCCGTGCACGCAGAGGTTGAAGACCAGGAAGTTGACGAGGGTGCCGACGGCTCCGACGGTCCCGAACTTGGCCGCTTCCCGGCTCACGCGCCGTACGCGGCTGCGCAGTGTCGGCCTTCCGGTCATGGGAATGGTCTGACTCCGTCGTTCGGCGGCCTGGGAGCGTCTGCGCCGGCCTGGGGGCGTCCGTGGGTGTGTCCATGGGGCGGTCGTGCCGGCCGCGGACCGGGCCGCGGTGGGCTCGCCGACGGCCGGGCCACCACATGCTAACCACGCGCTCCCGCATCCCGCGCGCGGATCCGGCCCCGCCGGCCCGGCCCGGGTGGGGCCGGGCCTGGAGGATCCTCCGAGAGACCGGGCGGCGGGAACGCCGCGCCGGCCGGATACCCTGGTTCATGTGACATTCCCGGTAGTCGGCATGGTCGGCGGCGGACAGCTCGCCCGTATGACCCATGAGGCGGGCATCCCCCTCGGCATCAGGTTCAAGCTGCTCAGCGACACCCCGCAGGACTCCGCGGCCCAGGTCGTGAGCGAGGTGGTCGTGGGCGATTACCGTGATCTCGGCACCCTTCGTGCTTTCGCACAGGGCTGTGACGTGATCACCTTCGACCACGAGCACGTCCCGACCGAACACCTGCGGGCGCTGGAAGCGGACGGCATCCCCGTGCGCCCCGGGCCCGGCGCCCTGGTCCACGCCCAGGACAAGGGCGTGATGCGGGCCGCGCTGGACCGGACCGGAATCCCCTGCCCGCGCCACCGGATCGTCACCGGCCCCGCCGACGTCACCCGCTTCGCCGCCGAGGGCGACGGCTTTCCGGTGGTCCTCAAGACCGTCCGCGGCGGTTACGACGGCAAGGGCGTCTGGGTGGTCCGGGACGAGGCCGGGGCCGCCGACCCGTTCAAGGCGGGCGTCCCGGTGCTCGCCGAGGAGAAGGTGGACTTCGTCCGGGAGCTCGCGGCCAACGTGGTCCGCTCCCCGCACGGCCAGGCCGTCGCCTATCCCGTCGTCGAGTCGCAGCAGGTGAACGGGGTCTGCGACACCGTGATCGCGCCCGCCCCCGGACTCTCCGGGGAGCTGTCCGCCGAAGCCCAGCGGATGGCGCTGACCATCGCCGAGCAGTTGGACGTCACCGGCCATCT
This sequence comes from Streptomyces sp. MNU89, assembly GCF_020982505.1. NCBI lineage: Bacteria > Bacillati > Actinomycetota > Actinomycetes > Kitasatosporales > Streptomycetaceae > Streptomyces > Streptomyces sp. MNU89. Next base: position 4,559,827 of record NZ_JAJKLL010000001.1, read on the forward strand.
CGCCGTCGAGCTGTTCGAGACCCGTGACGGCCGGCTGCTGGTCAACGAGCTCGCCATGCGTCCGCACAACTCCGGCCACTGGACCCAGGACGGCGCGGTCACCTCGCAGTTCGCCAACCACCTCCGCGCCGTGCTCGACCTGCCGCTGGGCGACCCGCGGCCCCGCGCACCGTGGACGGTCATGGTCAACGTCCTCGGCGGCGACTACCCCGACATGTACTCCGCGTATCTGCACTGCATGGCCCGGGACCCGCAGCTCAAGATCCACATGTACGGCAAGGACGTGAAGCCCGGCCGCAAGGTCGGCCACGTCACCACGTACGGCGACGACTTGGCCGAGGTGCTCGACCGCGCCCGGCACGCCGCCGGCTACCTCCGAGGGACGATCACCGAATGAGCGCCACCGCCCCCGCCGTCGGCATCGTGATGGGCTCCGACTCCGACTGGCCGGTGATGGAGGCCGCCGCCGAGGCCCTCGCCGAGTTCGGGATCGTCCATGAGGCCGACGTCGTCTCCGCCCACCGGATGCCGCACGAGATGATCGCTTACGGCGAGCGGGCCGCGGACCGGGGCCTCAAAGTGATCATCGCGGGCGCGGGCGGGGCGGCCCACCTTCCCGGGATGCTCGCCTCCGTCACCCCGCTCCCTGTCATCGGCGTCCCCGTCCCGCTGAAGCACCTCGACGGCATGGACAGCCTGCTCTCCATCGTGCAGATGCCGGCCGGGGTCCCCGTCGCCACCGTCTCCGTGGCCGGCGCCCGCAACGCGGGCCTGCTGGCCGTACGGATGCTCGCCGCCCACGACCCGGAACTGCTGGAGCGGATGCGGGAGTTCCAGGAGAAGCTCAGGGAGCAGGCCACCGAGAAGGGCAAGCGGCTGCGGGCCAGGACCGGCGGCACGGGCGGATTCGGCTTCGGAGGCTGATTCGCTCCCCGCGGCGAGCGGGCAGGGATGGGGTCATGACCGATCATGACCAGGCCCCTGACCGCCACCTCGCCGAAGCCCGCGCGCTCCTCGCGGAGCACCCCGTCGCCGACGGCCACAACGACCTCCCCTGGGCCCTGCGCGAACAGGTCTTCTACGACCTGGACCGCCGCGACATCGCCGCCGACCAGAGCGCGCACCTGCACACCGACCTCGCCCGGCTGCGGGCGGGCGGCGTCGGCGCGCAGTTCTGGTCGGTCTACGTCCGCTCCGACTACGACGGCGACCGCGCGGTGAGCGCCACCCTCGAACAGATCGACGTGGTCGGCCGGCTCATCGACCGCTACCCCGGCGACCTCCGCCGCGCCCTGACCGCCGACGACATGGAGGCCGCCCGCGCCGGGGGCCGGATCGCCTCCCTCATGGGCGCCGAGGGCGGCCACAGCATCAACTGTTCCCTGGGAACGCTCCGTTCCCTGCACGCACTGGGCGTGCGCTACATGACGCTCACCCACAACGACAACATCGCCTGGGCCGACTCGGCCACCGACGAGAAGCGGATCGGCGGACTCAGCCGCTTCGGCGAGGACGTCGTCCGGGAGATGAACCGCTGCGGGATGCTCGTGGACCTCTCCCACGTCTCCACCGGCACGATGCGCGACGCGCTGCGCGTCACCGAGGCGCCCGTCCTCTTCTCGCACTCCTCCGCGCGCGCCGTCTGCGACCACCCGCGCAACATCCCCGACGACGTGCTGGAGGCGCTGCCGGCCAACGGCGGCACCGCGATGGTCACCTTCGTACCGAAGTTCGTCCTGCCCGAGGCCATCGAGTGGACGCAGGCCGCCGACCTCAACATGAAGGCCCACGGCCTGCATCCGCTCGACACCACCGAGGCCGCCCTGCGGGTGCAGCGGATGTATGAGGAACGGCATCCGCGGCCGGTCGCCACCGCCGCGGACGTCGCCGACCACCTCGACCACATGCGCGAGGCGGCCGGCGTCGACCACATCGGGATCGGCGGCGACTACGACGGCACCGCCTTCACCCCGGCCGGCCTGGAAGACGTCGCCGGCTACCCGAACCTGATCGCGGAACTGCTGCGGCGCGGCTGGTCGAAGACCGACCTGGCGAAACTCACCTGGCGGAACGCCGTCCGTACGCTGCGCGCCGCCGAGGACGTCGCCCGCGACCTCCGCTCCCGGCGCGGCCCGTCGAACGCCACGATCGGGGAGCTGGACGGCGTGGACGGCTGAACGCCCTCCGGGCGGCGGGCCCGGCCGATGCCGGCCGGTGTCGGCCGGTGTCGGGTGGTGTCAGGTGGCGAACGAGGCCTGGATGAGGCAGAAGGGGTGGCCGGCCGGATCGGCGTACACGCGGAAACCGCGCTTGCCGCCCTGGTCGTCGGTGTCCAGGGCTTTGGCGCCCAGGGCCAGGGTCCGCCGTTCGGCCTCCTCCATCTCGTCGACGTACACATCCAGATGGAGCTGCTGCGAGTGCTCCGCCGAGGGCCACTGCGGCGGCCGGAATCCCTCGGCCCGCTGGAACGCGAGCTTCCAGCCGTCCTCGGTGATGAGCTCCACCCAGCGGTCGTTGTCCTGCTCGACATCCGGCTCGCCGCCCAGCAGCCCGGCGTAGAAGCGGGCGAGCGCGAGGGGGTCGGGGCAGTCGACGACGACCCAGCCCTTGCGTGCGATGGCCATGCTGCCTCCCGGTATCCGATCGGTATCCCAAGGTTGACCGGAAGGGGCCGGGCCAAACCCGCGGGTGTGCGTCACCGGCGGGCCAGTCCTCTCACCCCTCCCCGGGCCCGGGCCGGCCGCCCGAGGGGCGGCCGGGCCTCTCGGCGAGGGCCAGGAACTCCGCGAGGTGGATCGCCCGGGCCCGGGAGCGGCGGCGCCGCAGCCCCTGCTGGACCTGGCGGAGACAGCCCGGGTTGACGGTGACGACGTAGTCGACGTCGAGCCGGCCGATGTCGTCCAGCTTCGGGTCCAGGACGGCCCTGCTGTCCTCCGGCCGGAGCATGGCGTAGGTGCCGGCCGCCCCGCAGCACCGGTCCGCGCCCGGCAGTTCGACGTAGTCGGCGACGGCGGTGATGAGTTCGCGGGGCGGGCGGGCGACCCCCAGGCCGTTGCGCAGATGGCAGGAGTCCTGGAGCGTGGCCCGGGCCCGGCGGCCGTCGACCGTGACCTGTCCGGCGGGCGCGTACCCCGCCTCGCCGAGATACTCGCTCAGCTCCCGCACCCGGTCCCGGCCCAGATGGTGGGCGAGGTGGGCGGCGCAGCCGCCGGCGGTGGTTAGAACGGTGCCGGGCAGCTTCTCGCCGAGGGCACGGGCCATCGCGGCGCCGGTGACGGAGTCGCCGTTGTGGGCGTGGAGCGCGCCGCAGCAGCCCTGCCCGGAGGGGACGGAGACCTCGGGGCACAGCTCGCGGACGGCGCGGGAGACCTTCGGGTAGAGGCCCCGTTCGACGCAGCCGAGCATCAGCGAGACCGGCTGCTCCGGCGCCGTGGCCGGTTCCGTGGCCGGTTCCGCGGCGGGCCGGCCGGGCCGGCCCCCGGGTCCGCCGCGGGCGTGGCGGCGTACCAGCCCCTGGAGCCGCAGCAGCGCCGGGCGCGACACGATCAGCATCAGGATCCGCGCGATCCACGGCCGGTTGCGGCCGCTCCACTGGTGGTCCCGCCACTGCTCCAGCAGCGAGCCGTACTCCACCCCGGCGGGGCAGACGGTCTCACAGGCGCGGCAGCCCAGGCAGAACGAGGACTCCTCGGCCAGGGTCGGGTCGTCGGGCGGAAGCTGCCCGGTCTCCAGGGCCCGCATCAGGGTGATGCGGCCGCGCGGGGACGAGGTCTCCTCGCCGGTGAGGGCGTAGGTGGGGCAGGCGGGCAGGCAGAAACCGCAGGAGATGCAGCGGTCGAGCAGGCTCTTGTCGAAGATGCCGGGGCCGCCCCTGCCCGGGGAGCGGGGGCGACGGTGGCGGGCGGTGCGGGGTCGTGGCCGGAGGCGGCGTCGGCCCCCGCAGCGCGGAAGCCGCCGCAGCCGGGGCCGCAGGGGCCCGCTCCACCGTGACCGGGGTCCGGCTGCTCGGGGGGTACGGCGTGCTCGCCGTTCGTACGGTCGTTCACGAGCCCAGCTTTCCGGGGTTGAGGATGCCGGCCGGGTCGAAGGCCGTCTTGACGCGGCGCAGCAGGGCCATCTGTTCGGCGCCGATCTTGTCCGCGAGATACGGCAGCTTGGCCGCGCCCACGCCGTGCTCTCCGGTGATGGTGCCGTCCAGGGCGATGGCGGCGGCGAAGATCTCCGCGAACGCCCGGTGCGCGCGGTCGGCGCCTTCGGTGTCCTCCGGGTCCAGGACGCAGGTCGGGTGGAGATTGCCGTCCCCGGCGTGGCCGAAGGTGGCGATCAGCAGATCGTGCCGCGCGGCGATCTCGTCGATGCGGTCCACCATCTCCGCCTGCCGGTGCCGCGGCACGGTGGCGTCCTCCAGGATCGTCAGCGAGCCGAGGCGGGAGAGGGCCGGGAGCGAGCAGCGGCGGGCCGCGAGCAGGGCGTCGGCGCGGGCGACGTCCTCCGCGAGGGTGGTCTCCAGCGCCCCGGCGTCCGCGCAGACCTCCTGGATGCGGGCCAGGTTCCCGGCCACGGTGGGCGGCGCGCCGTCGTCGCCGAAGAGCAGCAGCGCGCCCGCGTCCTGTCGCAGTCCGAGTCCGGCGAACTCCTCGACCGCCGCGATGCACTTGCGGTCGAGGAATTCCAGTGTGGCGGGGACGATCCCGGCGGAGATGACGTCCGCGACCGCCCGGGAGGCGTCGGCGAGGGAGTCGAAGTAGGCGACGCCGGTGCCGCTCTCCTCGGGGGCGGGCAGCAGCGCCACGGTGGCCTCGGTGATCACCGCGAGGGTGCCCTCGGAGCCGGTGAGGAGCCGCGTCAGGTCGTAGCCGGCGACGTCCTTCCACAGCCGGCCGCCGGTCCGGATGATCTCGCCGGTGGGCAGGACCGCCTCCAGGCCGAGGACGTAGTTGCGGGTGACGCCGTACTTCAGGCCGCGCAGCCCGCCGGCGCAGGTGGCCACATTGCCGCCGACGGTGGAGACGGTGCGGCTTCCCGGGTCCGGGGCGTAGAGCAGCCCCCGCGCCGCGGCCGCGTCGGCGAGGGCGGCGGTGCTCACACCGGTCTGCACCCGGGCCAGCAGCTCCTCGGGGCTGACCTCCAGGATCTTGTCGAGGCGGGTGAGGACGAGCACGATGCCGCCGGTCAGCGGCACGGTGGCGGCGCACAGATTGGAGCCGGCGCCGCGCGGCACGACGGGGACGCGGTGCTCGGTGGCGTACCGCAGGACCGCGGCGACCTCCTCGGTGCTGCCGGGCAGCACCACGGCCTGCGGCAGGGCGTGGAAGAGCGGGGTGGCGTCGCGGCCGTAGGCGGTCAGCGCGCCGGCGTCCGTCCGGACGTGGCCGGGGCCGACGATGGTTGCCAGATCGCGGGCGAGATCGGTGTCCGTGGCCATCAGCGCGCCACCCTTCGGTCCGGTACGGGCGCCGTCCGCGCGGAATCCGGCGGGCGGACGGCGGCGGGGGTCCTCCGCGGGAGGACCATCGTGCCCAGGACACCCGCGAACGGGGGGACGACCCGGTGATCGGCAGCCATGAGGTGCCCTTGCCTCTCTGTACGCCGGCGGCGCACGCCGTTCCGGCCGATGGGGACCCGGTGATTGTCAGACAATGGCTCATGGCTGTCAATGAATCGTGCCCGTCAATCAATCATGACTGTCAACCGCCGCGCCGGCTCATGGGAGAATGAGGGCCGTTCCTCACGGAGGTGTTCATGGCTCCGGACGCCGCCCTTCGGCTGTCCACCGTCTCGGTCGTCGAGGCGCTCGCCGCGTCCCTGCGGGACCGGGTCCTCGACGGGCGGATCGCGCCCGGCACCGCTCTCGCCGAGACCGAGATCGCGTCCGAGTACGCCGTCTCCCGGCCCACGGCCCGCAGCGCCGTCACCGCCCTGGTGCACGAGGGCCTGCTGCACCGCGAGGCCAACAAGGCCGCGTACGTACCCCAGTTGACCCGGGCCGACGTCGAGGACCTCTTCCTGGTCCGCACCCCCCTGGAGACGGCGGTCGTCCGCCTTCTCGTCGAGCGCGGCACCGTGCCGCCGGCCGCCGCCGGGCGCGCCATCGCGGACCTCGGGCAGCTGGAGGACGACGCCCCGCACAGCGCCTTCGTCGAGAGCGACCTGCGGTTCCACCAGTCGCTGGTGGAGGCGGTCGGCAGCCCCCGGCTCAGCCGGCTCTACCGGGGCATCCAGGGCGAGGTCCATCTGTCGATGGTGCAGACACGGCACGCCCTGGGGCGCGAGCGCATCATCGCGGAGCACACCGCGGTCCTGGACGCCCTGCGCGCCGGGGACGCCGACGAGGCGGTCCGCACCATGCGCGCACACCTGGAGGGCGCCTGCCACGCCCTGCGCGCGGTGGCCGGCGGCAGCACCCGCTGACGGGCCCGGACCCGGCCGGTGGTCCGTGCCCGTCCGCGGATCACCGGCCGGAACGCCTAGGCGCGGGGCCGCCCCAGGGCCCGGTACGTCCAGCCGGCCTCGCGCCAGGTCTCCGGGTCGAGGGCGTTCCGCCCGTCCAGGAGACGTCGCTCGGCGACGACCTCGCCCAGCGCCACCGGGTCGAGCTCCCGGAACTCGCGCCACTCCGTCAGGTGCAGCACCACATCGGCGCCGCGCGCCGCCTCCAGCGCGCTCGGGGCGTACCCGAGGGTGGGGAAGACCCGGCGGGCGTTCTCCATGGCCTTCGGGTCGTAGACGGTGACCTGGCCGCCCTGGAGGTGGATCTGCCCGGCCACGTTGAGCGCGGGGGAGTCCCGTACGTCGTCCGAATCCGGCTTGAAGGCGGCGCCGAGCACGGCCACCCGCACCCCGAGGAAGCCGCCGCCCACGGCCTCGCGGGCCAGTTCGACCATGTGGCCGCGGCGGCGCATGTTGACCGAGTCGACCTCGCGGAGGAAGGCCAGCGCCTGCGGGGAGCCCAGCTCGCCCGCGCGGGCCATGAAGGCCCGGATGTCCTTGGGCAGGCAGCCGCCGCCGAAGCCGATCCCGGCCCGCAGGAACTTTTTGCCGATCCGTTCGTCGTGCCCGATGGCCTCGGCGAGCTTGGCCACATCGCCGTCGGCCGCCTCGCAGACCTCGGCCATGGCGTTGATGAAGGAGATCTTGGTGGCGAGGAAGGAGTTGGCGGCGACCTTCACCAGCTCGGCGGTCGGGAAGTCGGTGACGACCAGCGGTGAGCCCTCCGCGAGCGGGGTCGCGTAGACCTCGCGCAGCTGCTTCTCGGCCCGCTCGCTCGTGACGCCGATGACGATGCGGTCCGGGTGGAGGGTGTCCTTGACGGCGAAGCCCTCGCGGAGGAACTCCGGGTTCCAGGCGAGCTCGGCGTCCTCGCCCGCCGGGGCCTGCTCGGCCAGCAGGGCCGCGAGCCGGGCGGCGCTGCCCACCGGCACCGTGGACTTGCCGACGACGAGCGCGGGCCGGCGCAGATGCGGTGCCAGTGAGGCGAACGCGCTGTCGACGTAGCTCATGTCGCAGGCGTACTCGCCGTGCTTCTGCGGGGTGTTGACGCAGACGAAGTGGATGTCGCCGAACTCGCCCACCTCCTCGTAGGAGGTGGTGAAGCGGAGCCGGCCGCTGGATCCGGGGCGGCCCGCGACGTGCTTGCGGAGCAGCTCCTCCAGCCCGGGCTCGTACATGGGGACGTCGCCCGCCGAGAGCGTCTCGATCTTCTCCGGGGAGATGTCGAGCCCCAGGACCTCGAAGCCGAGTTCGGCCATCGCCGCGGCGTGCGTGGCGCCGAGGTAGCCGGTGCCGATCACAGTGATCTTGGGTGCCATCGCTACTCCGTATGCGCGTGCGAGCGGACTGCGGCGAGCATATCGGCCCGCCGCGGTGCCCGCCGTCCACCCGCCGCCCGTCCCGCCGTCCCGCTGTCGCCAAACTCACCTGTACCCGGTGGGCCCGCGCGACTAGAATCAAGTTACTTAACGGTAGTTAGCAGCAGCTGGGAGTGAGGGCACCTTGTCGTCCACCGAATTCGACCTCTACCGGCCGTCCGAGGAGCACGACATGCTCCGCGACTCGGTCCGTGCGCTCGCCGAGGCGAAGATCGCGCCCTTCGCCGCCGAGGTGGACGAGGAGGGCCGCTTCCCGCAGGAGGCGCTGGACGCCCTGACCGCCAACGACCTGCACGCCGTCCATGTCCCCGAGTCCTTCGGCGGCGCGGGCGCCGACGCGCTCGCCACGGTCATCGTCATCGAGGAGGTGGCCCGCGTCTGCGCCTCCTCCTCCCTGATCCCCGCGGTCAACAAGCTCGGCTCGCTGCCGGTGGTGCTCTCCGGCTCCGAGGAGCTGAAGAAGAAGTACCTGACCCCGCTCGCCCAGGGCCGGGGCATGTTCTCGTACTGCCTCTCCGAGCCGGACGCCGGTTCCGACGCCGCGGGCATGAAGACCCGCGCCGTCCGCGACGGCGACTTCTGGGTGCTCAACGGTGTGAAGCGCTGGATCACCAATGCCGGCGTCAGCGAGTACTACACGGTCATGGCCGTCACCGACCCGGAGAAGCGCAGCAAGGGCATCTCCGCCTTCGTCGTCGAGAAGTCCGACGAGGGCGTCTCCTTCGGCGCCCCGGAGCGGAAGCTCGGCATCAAGGGCTCCCCGACCCGCGAGGTCTACTTCGACAACGTCCGCATCCCCGCCGACCGCATGATCGGCGAGGAGGGCACCGGCTTCGCAACCGCGATGAAGACCCTCGACCACACCCGCATCACCATCGCCGCCCAGGCGCTCGGCATCGCCCAGGGCGCCCTCGACTACGCCAAGGGCTACGTCCAGGAGCGCAAGCAGTTCGGCAAGCCGATCGCCGACTTCCAGGGCGTCCAGTTCATGCTGGCCGACATGGCGATGAAGATCGAGGCCGCCCGCCAGCTCACCTACGCGGCCGCCGCCAAGTCCGAGCGCGTCGACGCCGACCTCACCTTCTTCGGCGCCGCCGCCAAGTGCTACGCCTCGGACGCCGCCATGGAGGTCACCACCGACGCGGTCCAGCTCCTCGGCGGCTACGGCTACACCCGGGACTACCCGGTGGAGCGCATGATGCGCGACGCCAAGATCACCCAGATCTACGAGGGCACCAACCAGGTCCAGCGCATCGTCATGGCCCGCAACCTGCCCAAGTAACCCGGGCGCGGCCCTCGTTGCCGCCCCGCCCCTGCGCGCATGCCCCCCGGCCGGTCAGCGGGGGGCATGTGTCGTGTGCGGGCCGGCGGACCGGTCGCCGCCCTGCCGCGCGGCACGGTGGGCGGCCATGCGCACGGGGGCGTTGACGGCACCGTGGCCGGTGTAGCCGCCCACGCGCTGTACCGCCTCGAAGAAGACCCGGGAGCCGAACACCTCGGTGTACACGTGGAAGAACTCGCCCCGCCCGTCGCGGTCGTAGAGCACCCGGCACTCGCGCATGGCGGCCAGCAGCTCCGGATCGAGGCCGAGCCGGGCGTCGAGATCCTGGTAGTAGTTGTCCGAGACGGCCAGCAGCGGTGCCCCGCGCTCGCACATGGTGCGCGCGCAGGTGAAGATGTCGTCCGTGGCGAAGGCGATGTGCTGCGGATCGGGAACGCCGGGCACCCACGCGCCCCGGCGCAGCACGGTCCCGTCCAGCACGATGCGGACCCGGCGGCCGGGATCGGAGACGGCGCGGCTGCGCACCAGCCCGAACGGAGCCGCGTACTCGGTGTCGTCCTGCGGGGCGAGACCGAGCACCGAGCGGTAGAACAGCGTGGCCTCGTCGAAGGAGTCGAAGGGTTGCGCCAGCGCGACATGGTCGATCCGGTCCAGGCCGGTCGGCGCGCTGTGCCCGGTGCCGGTCAGGATGAAGTCGGACAGCCAGCTGGTGCCGTCGCCGGCGCCCGTGCGGCAGAAGAACACCGATGTCCCGTCCGGGGCGGCGACCGCCGTCAGATCCGCCTCGGACGGCCCGCGGGTCCGGGACAGCGCCGGGGCGAGCAGCATCTCGGCGCGCCGCGCCGAGCGCACCGGGTCCGCGGTCTCGACGGCCAGCGCGCTGACCGCGGTCCGCTCCCCGGCGCCGCCGTTGAGCAGGACCCGGGCCGTGCCCTGCTGCCACAGCTGGACCGGCTTCGAGCGGTGCTGCCCCAGGTGGGCGAAGCCCATGGCGGCCAGGGCCCGGGAGACACGCGGCGCGGAGTCGTCGTCGACCGCGAGTTCGACGAAGGCGTATCCGGCCGGCTCCGGAGCGGACGGCAGGCGGGCCGGCTCGGGCCGGCCGCCCGTCACCGCGGAACGGCGCTGCCCGAGCTGCTCCTCCAGCACGATCAGCGAGCGCATCGCGTCGACCGCCGCCCGGCCCGGGGCCGACTGGCGGAACACGTCGTTGAAGACCTCCAGCGACAACGGGCCGGTGTAGCCGGCGCGCAGTACGTGCTCGACGAACGCGGGCAGGTCGAAGGCGCCCTGGCCGGGGAAGAGCCGGTGGTGCCGGCTCCACTGCAGCACGTTCATGTCCAGCCGCGGGGCGTCGGCCAGTTGCAGGAAGAACAGCTTCTCGGCGGGGACGTCACGGATGCCGGCGATGTCACCGCCGCGGGACAGCACGTGGAAGCTGTCCAGGCACAGGCCCAGCGCGGCGTGGCCGGCCCGTTCGACGATCCTGGCCGAGTGTTCCCAGGTACTGACGTGACGCCCCCAGGCGAGCGCCTCGTAGGCGACCCTGAGCCCGTGCTTGTGCGCACGCCGGGCGAGGAAGTGCAGCTGCTCGGCGGCGAGGTCGTCGTCGTCGACGGCGTCCGGCGAGACGGAGGAGCAGACCAGCACGGTGTCCGTTCCCAGCCGCCGCATGAGGTCGAACTTGTGCTCGGCGCGCCGCAGGTTGCGCCGGAGGACTTCCGGGCCGACGGCCTCGAAGTCCCGGAACGGCTGGTACAGGTCGACGGACAGGCCCAGCTCCTCGCAGTGCCGCCGAACCTGTTCGGGGGTCCGGGGCGAGGCGATGAGATCGTTCTCGAAGATCTCCACGCCGTCGAATCCGGCGGCGGCCGCCGCCTCCAGCTTGTCCTCCAGCGTGCCGGACAGGCACACCGTGGCGATGGACCTGCGCATATTCCTCACCTCTCTCGGGTGGTGGCCAGCCAGCGCAGCGCGAGCGCGTAGCCGGAGGTTCCGAAACCGGCCAGCACCGCGTCGGCGACCGGTGAGACATGGGAGTGGCGCCGGAACGGCTCCCGGGCGTGCACATTGGTGAGATGCACCTCGACGAGGGGCGCGGTCAGCATCGCGCAGGCGTCCCGCAGGGCGACGGAGGTGTGCGTCCAGGCCGCCGGGTTGAGGACGACGGCCGCGCCGTCGTCGGCCGCCTCGTGGATCCAGCGGAGCATCTCGTGCTCGGCGTCGGTCTGGCGCACCTCCACGGTGAGGCCCAGTTCGCCGGCGGTCCGCCGGCAGTCGTCGACGAGCTGGGCGTGGCTGGTCCTGCCGTATGTGCCGGGCTCGCGGACCCCGAGTCTGCCGAGGTTGGGGCCGTTGAGGACTCGAACCTGCACTTTCCGGTACCTCCTTGCCGGGTTTCCTGCCGCTCCGTGCTGCTCGGCGCCACTCCGGGACGTCCGCCCGCCGTGGCTCCGCTCCCCCCGCTCGCCGGCGCTACCCGGCGGAGGCGCGCACGGCGTCGTAGAGCCTGCGCTGTTCGCCGCTGAGGCTGCCGGTGAAGTACTTCTCGGCCCTTTCGGAGAACGCGTCGCGGTCCACGTCGTCGACGACGGTCACCGAGCCCTCGTCCGCCCACTCGCCGAGGATCCCGGCCTCGTCCTTCTCGATGCACGCGCGGTTCTCGGGCCGGGCGTCCGACACCGCCTTCTGCAGCGCCTTGCGCTGTTCGCCGGAGAGCTTCTGCCAGCGCTCCTCGTTGATCACGATCAGCTGGGAGCCGGTCTGGTGGCCGGAGAGGCTGACGTGGCTCTGCACCTCGTCGAAACTCTTCTCCGCGATGGTCGGGATGGGGTTCTCCTGGCCGTCGACCACGCCCTGCTGGAGGCTCAGGTAGACCTCCTCGAAGGCGACCGCGGTGGCGTCCGCCCCGAGCGCCTTCGCGTTCTCCAGGTAGATCTTGGAGTCCGGGAAGCGGATGCGCTGGCCGTCGAGGTCCGCCGGCTTCCTGATCGCCTTGTTGGCCGAGAAGTGCCGCATGCCGAAGTACCAGACGTCGAGGATCCGGGCCCCGGTCTCCGCGGTGAAGTCCTCCTTCAGCTTGTCGCCGGTGGGGCTGTCGAAGAACTCGAAGAGGTGGTCGGGCCCGTCGAAGGCGTACGCCATGTCCAGGACGCCGACGGGCGCGTACGTCTCGGCGAGTGCCGACGAGCCCTGGACGTCCATGTCGATGTCGCCCGCCGTCAGGGAGGTGAAGCGGGAGGAGTCGTCTCCGAGTTCGCTGTTGGGGAAGGTCTCCATCTCCACGCCGATGTCCCGGCCGTTGACGTCGTCGGCCACGGCCCGGATGCCGCACCGGGTGTGCGGGTGGCCGGTGGCGTAACTGTTGGCGAAGGACAGCGTGACGGTGTCCCCGCCCTCGCCGCCGCTGCCGCCGACCGCCGTGCAGCCCGTGGCCAGCACGGCCGCGGCGGACAGGACCGCCAGTGTTCTGGTGCGGTGTGTGGTGTTCGGCATGACTTCTCCTCGACACTCGACACTGAAACCGAAAGGGAAAACGGATGGTGCGTGGGTGTGCCCGCCCTAGAAACCGAGCAGGCGGGGCAGGAACATGACGACGGACGGCACGAAGGTCACCAGCAGGAGCACCGCGGCCAGCGGGATCAGGAAGGGAGCCGTGCCGCGGAACACCTCGTGCACCGGCATGCCGGTCACGGGGCTCATGACGTAGAGCACCGCGCCGATGGGCGGTGTCAGCAGGCCGATCATCAGGTTGATGATCGTGATGACGCCGAAGTGCAGCGGATCGACGCCGAACTCCGCCGCGACGGGCAGCAGGATCGGCACCGTGATCACCAGGATGGAGATCCCCTCGAGGATCGCCCCGAGGAAGATCAGCAGCAGGTTGACCAGCAGAAGGAAGACGATGGGGTTATCGGTGACGCCGCGCAGGGCCTCGGCCACCATGCGGGGGACCCGCTCGCGGGCGAGGATCCATCCCAGGAGCCCGGAGGCTCCGATGACGAGCATGATCGAAGCCGTCGTCGACGCCGCCTCGCGGGCGATCGGGCCCAGGTCGCGCCACCGCACCGTGCGGTAGGCGAAGCCGAGGGCCAGTACGTACGCGGCGCCGACCGCGGCGGCCTCGGTGGGGGTGAAGAGACCGCCCAGGATGCCGCCGAGGATGATCACCGGGGCGCCCAGCGGCCCGATCACCCCGACCGCGGTCTGCCGCAGCCGCCGCCAGGCGAACGGCTCGTCCCGCAGATCCGGCCGGCGCCGGGCCCAGACGAAGACCGCGACGGCCAGCCCAGCGGCCATGAGGAAGGCCGGGACCACGGAGGCGGCGAACAGCGCGCCGGTGGACACCGCTGCGATACCGGCGTAGACGACCGCCGGAATGCTCGGCGGCATGACCGGGCCGATCAGGCTGGACGCCGAGGAGATGCCGACCGCGAACCGCTTGGGGTAGCCCCTGCGGACCATCGCGGGCACCTCGACCTTGCCCAGCCCCGCGGCGTCGGCGAGCGCGGACCCGCTCATCCAGGAGAAGCCCACGCTGACACCGATGTTGATGTACCCGAGGCTCCCCCTGACCCGTCCGATCAGCGCCAGCGCGAAGGCGAAGAGCCGGTCGGCGATGCGGGCGTGGTTCGCGATCACCCCGATCAGGATGAACAGAGGCACCGCGAGCAGCGGGAAGCTGTCGATCGCACCGGTGACCTGACGTGTGGTCAGGCCCGGCGCCGCGCCGTTGAAGGCCAGATAGGTGAGTGACGGGCCCAGGATGGCGAAGGCCACGGGCACGCGCAGCGCGAGCAGCGCGAGGATTCCCAGGGCCAGCAGCAGCATGGTCATGCGCGGGGCTCCTCACCCTTGGTTCGCCCGGACCCGCCGGACTCCTCCGATTCCGGCCCGGAAGCGTGGACCGGTGGGCCGTCCGGCTCCGGCTCCGGTAGGAAGACCGCCACCACGGAGCGCACGGCGGTCAGCACCAGCCCGGCCAGGGGAATGACGTAGAACCACCGGAGCGGCATCTCCATGGCGGGGGACACCTGCGGTGAGTCGCTCGTCACCAGGGTGTACGCCTCGTAGGCGAGGTTCAGGCAGACGACGGCCACCATGGCGTTGGCGAAGATGCGCACCAGCCGCAGCAGCCTGCCACGGGCGACGGTGTCGATCAGTTTCAGCGTGATGTGCCCGTCGCGGGCCGTCAGATGACCGCACATCGCGAAGGTCATCCACACCAGGCCGTACCGGGCCAGTTCGCCCGTCCAGACCCAGCCGCCGCCCGGCAGATACCGCTGGAGGGCCTGGGTGAGCACCAGGACGAAGATCAGAGCGAGCAGCAGTCCGCCGGCGACGGCTTCGGCGGCCGACAGCATGCGGAGTGCGGCGGGCCGCCTCGTGGCGGACGGGGTGACGTGCTCAGCCATCCCAGACCCCCGGCCGGCCGGTGAGGTTGATCCAGGACTTCCCCGGTGCCGTGCGCGCCCGTGCGAAGGCGCCCACGGCACCGGCCGGAGTGGCTTCGGTGTGCAGGACCCGGGTGGGAGCGAGGGCGCCGCCGGCGAGAGGGCCGTCGGCCAGGGCGGCGACCGCCTCGGCGAAGTCGTGCGGGTGGTCGTAGATGAGCGAGCCGCGGATCACGAGGTGCCGCTTGGTGAGATCCATGGTGGACATGGGCACCGGTTCGGCGCCCATGCCGATCATCACGATGGTCCCGCCCGTGGCGACCGCGCGCACCGAGGTCTCCCATGCGGCCGGGATGCCGACCGTGTCGAACACCACGGGGAAGTCCCGCATGTCCTCCGGGGCGATCGGCCGGGCCCCGAGCCGCTCGGCGAGAGCCGCCCTGCCCTCGTGCGGCTCGGTGACGTGGGCCCGCGCGCCGGCCGCGAGCAGGGACTGGCAGACGAACAGGCCCTGCGATCCCGCGCCCACGACGAGGCACTCGTCACCGGCGCCGACCCCCGACCGGCGCACGGCGGCACGCGCCACCGTCAGGGGCTCGACACACGCGAACGCCTCGTCGGAGACGCCCGGGGGCACCGGCCACGCGTAGCGGGCGGGAACCGCCACCCGTTCCGCGAGCAGCCCGGGAATGTTCATCCCCACGCTGAGCCGCCGCGTGCACGCGGAGGTGAATCCGTCCCGGCAGGCCGCGCAGTCGAAGCAGCCGTAGTTCGGCTCGATCACCACCCGCTGACCGGGCCGGCGGTCCGTGACGTCCGGGCCCACGGCCACGATCTCGCCGCCGCCCTCGTGTCCCATGACCCACGGAAGGCGCGGCGTCGTCCGGTGCCCGTCGTAGACGCTCAGGTCCGAACCGCACAGCCCCACGGCCCGCATGGCGACCAGGACCTCACCCGGCCCGAGGTCGGGTTCCGGCCAGTCGCGCACCACCTCGACTTCGCGAGGTCGTGTCAGGACGATAGCCCTCATCAGGCCTTCCTTCCTCAATTCCGTTCCCGGCGGCGGCCACTCGCGGAGCGGATGCCCGGGAGGTGGCTGAGACGTTTCGCAGAACGTAGAGGGATGGCAACCATGGGGCAAGCGGTTGCCAAAAGTTGCCATCCACGGGAGGATCCATCGCGACACGCAAGACGACCCGGGGGGCGGCAGTGGGGCGGCAAGGCGACAGGCACCCGACGATCTACGACGTGGCCCGGGAGGCCGGCGTCGCCGCGTCGACGGTCTCCAGGGCCCTCTCCACGCCCGGCCGGGTGAGCGCCACGACCCGCGAGCACATCCTGGAGACGGCCGAACGGCTCGGCTACCGCACGAACCCTCTGGCGCGGGCGCTGCCCTCGGGCCGCACCGACACGGTGGCGCTGTGCGTCTCCGACATCACCAACCCGCACTTCTTCGGCATCATCCGGGGCGCGGAACAGCAGACGCGCGCGGCGGGATGCACCCTGATCGTGGGGGACGCCGAGGAGTCACCCGACCTGGAGGTGCGGCACGTCCAGCGGCTCGGCCCGTCGGTGGACGGCTTCGTCATCGCCGCGAGCCGGATGCCGGACGACCGCATCCGGGACCTGGCGGCCAACCACCGGCTGACCCTGGTCAACCGTCAGGTCGACGGCGTGAACAGCACGATCATCGACCACGAGGACGGCACCCGGCAGATCGTGGAGCATCTGAGCTCACTCGGCCACACCTCCGTCGTCTATCTCGCCGGCCCGCGCCAGTCGTGGCTGGCCGCGCAGCGCTGGCGGGTGGTGGAGGCCGCCGCCCGGGAACTCGCCATGTCCGCGGCCAGGCTCGGCCCCTTCCCGCCCGCGGTGCTCGGCGGCGCCGCGGCGGCCGACGCCGCCCTGGCCTCCGGCGCCACCGCGGCCATCGCCCACAACGACCTGCTCGCCATCGGTATGCTCCGCCGCCTCGCCGAGCGGCGCGTCCGGGTTCCCGAGGACATCAGCGTGGTGGGCTACGACGACATCTTCGGCGCGGACTTCTGCTCACCCCCGCTGACCACACTCGGCGGATCGTTCACCGAAGCCGGCCGGCTCGCCGTCGACCTGCTCCTCGGCATGCGCGACGCGGCCTGGCGTTCGGAGACCGCGTCCCAGGTCGTGCTGCCCTCGCACCTGATCGTCCGCGAATCCACCGGCCCCGCGCCCCGGCACCCACGCTAAAGGGTGTTGCCGGGGCGGCACGGCGGTGGACGGCAGGCGAGCCGCTACTCGGAGACGGTGACCGGCTCGTCGTTCTTGAGTTCGGAGACGAGCTGCTTGACCTTGGGCATGTCCCACCTGAGGGAGCCGCCGGGGGCCGAGCCCGCGATCGGCATGTTCATCTGCTTGCCGCCGCCGCCCGTGACGTCCTTCATGGCCCAGAACATGGAGGCCAGGTCGAACAGGCTCATGTCCTCGTCGACGATCAGGGTGTCGAGCCCGGCGCCCATCACCGGGTAGAGCTTGAAGGGGTTCAGGACCGTCGAGGGGCTCGCGGTCTGGGAGGCCAGGGCCGAGAGGAACTTCTGCTGGTTCTTGGTGCGGTCCAGGTCGCCGCCGGCCAGGCCGTAGCGCTGCCGGACGAAGGCCAGCGCCTGCTCGCCGTCGAGCGTCTGGCGGCCCTTCTTCAGGTCGATGCCGGAGTTCTTCTCCTTGAGGTCGCGCGGGATGTCCATCTCGACACCGCCCACCGCGTCCACGATCTCCGCGAAGCCGCCGAAGCCGATTTCGGCGTAGTGGTCGATCTTCAGCCCGGTGTTGAACTCGACGGTGCGGACCAGCAGCGGCGCGCCGTCCTTGGAGTACGAGGCGTTGAGCTTGGCGGGGCCGGAGGCGGGGAAGTCCTTGCCGCTCTCCGAGCCGGTGAAGTCGGGGATGGTGACATACGAGTCGCGCGGCAGGGAGACCATGGTGTTCCCGTTGTCCCCGACGTGCAGGATCATCATCGAGTCGGTGCGCTTGCCCTCGACCCGGCCGGTGTGCAGCCGCTTCTGGTCCTCGGCGGAGAGACCTTCGCGGCTGTCGGAGCCCACGATCAGGTAGTTGGTGCCCTCGCCCGCCTCGGGGCGGTCCTTGACGATGCTGAGATCCACCTCACGGCGCAGCTTGGAGTCGGCCCAGAAGTAGGTGCCGATGCTCACCACCAGCGCGACGAGGACCAGCGTCACCAGACCGCGCTTGATGCGGCGGCCCCAGTTCGGGGCCGGGCGGCCGTACGGGTCGCCGCCGTGCCCGCCGCCACCGCCGTAGACCTGGCCGGTGTTGTATCCGTCACCGCCGGCGTAGGGGTCGTCGTAGCCCTGCGACTGCTGGGCGGGCACGCGGCCGTACGGCGGTGCGGGGGGCGGCGGTGTCGGTCCGGCCGGCTGCGCGCCGTGCCGCATATGGGGCATCCGCCGCGTCGGCTCCGGTCCGGGCATCGCGCCGCCGCGTCCGTAGCCGTCACCGTCCGCGGTCCGCCCCTGGGGCCAGTCAGTCATAGGGGGAAGTCTGCACGCCGGAGGGGGCCGGGTCCCAGGGCGGGTGGCGGATACACACAATGCTGTAGCAGAGCTGATGCACAAATGGGCCCGGTCGGCCGGGAAAGGCCGGGAAAGATCGGGCGCATACAGTTGAAGACATGACCGATCAGGCCCTCTCCGCGCACCAGACCGTTCCGAGCAAGCCCACCAGCGCCTCGCGTACCACCCTGTCCCACATCATGACCGCACATGACACCAATCTTCTGGGCACGGTGCACGGCGGCGTGATCATGAAGCTGGTGGACGACGCGGCGGGCGCGGTCGCGGGGCGGCACTCGGGCGGTCCGGCCGTCACGGCCTCGATGGACGAGATGGTCTTCCTGGAGCCGGTCCGCGTCGGTGACCTGGTGCATGCGCGGGCACAGGTCAACTGGACCGGCCGGTCCTCGATGGAGGTCGGCGTGCGGGTGATGGCGGAGCGCTGGAACGAGTCGACGCCCGCCACCCAGGTCGGCAGCGCCTACCTCGTCTTCGCGGCGGTCGACGCCGAGGGCAAGCCCCGGCCGGTGCCGCAGGTGGTGCCCGAGACCGAGCGGGACAAACGCCGCTACCAGGAGGCGCAGATCCGCCGGACGCACCGGCTGGCGCGCCGCCGGGCCATCAAGGAGCTGCGGGAGAAGCGCGCCGCCGAGGGCATCGGGGACTGACCCGGCCGTGCCGGGGTGGGCGGAGCGGGGTACGGCGGATGGCCGCGGCGGTCGCGGGCCGGGCCGGGCCGGCGCGGGGTTCAGGGGCAGACGACCTCGTCGCCCCGGACCGGGCCCGGCGTCTCACCGCCCGGTCGCGGCGGCTCCTCGCCGACCGGTTCCCCGGTGGACTCCCCGGCCGATCCCTCCGCCGGTTCCCCCGAGGGCGCGGCCGGCCCCGCCCCGGGGCGGCCTGAGTCGTCATGGCGGCCGGAGTGCCCGCCGGCGCCGGTCAGCGGCCGGTCCTCGCGCAGCGCCTCGAACAGCGCCTCCGCCTTCGGCCGGTCCCAGAGAACGGTCGAGCCGATGCCGGGGACCCGGTGGTCCGGGTCGGCCACCGGCACCGAGACGAACTCCGAGGACGCGGCGGTGAAGCCGCGCATGGCCCGGCCCAGGCCGATCAGTTCCTCCGGGCCGAGGCCGGGGTCGGCCCGGACGGAGCGGAGCAGTTGACCGGCCGCCCGGTCCAGTGCGACCGGGTTCAGCAGCAGGCCGCTCTCCGCCGCCCGGTCCATGAGCGCGGCCAGGAACAGCTGCTGGCGCCGCATCCGTCCCAGGTCCCCCTCGGCGTCGAGATGGCGGGCCCGGACGTAGGCCAGCGCCTCGCCACCGTCCAGCCTGCTGGTGCCGGCCGGCAGGTCCAGGCCGCTCCGCGGGTCTCGGAGCGGCCGGGTGGTGCAGATGTCGACGCCGCCGAGAAGGTCGACGGTGCGGATGAAGCTGCTGAAGTCGACCTCCAGGTAGTGGTCGATACGGACCCGGGTGAGGTTCTCCACCGTCCGCACGGTGAGCCGCGGACCCCCCTCGGCGTAGACCGAGTTGATCTTGACGGGGCGGCCGCCGCCGGTGCCCTCCGCGTCGCTTCCGCCCCCGGCCCCGGTCCCGTCCTCCCCGCCGCTCTCCGCGTCCGCCGGCAGTTCCGCGTACGAGTCACGGGGAATGCTCACCACGCCGGCCCGCCTCCGGTCCGCGGAGAGGTGCACCAGCAGGATGGCGTCGGTGCAGTGGCAGGGCTCACCGCCCAGCCGGTACTTCCGCCGCTGCTCGGCCGTGATCCGGTCCCGGCCGTCCGTGCCGACGAGGAGGAAGGTGAGCGCGTCGCCGCCCTCCGCCCTCGCGGGCCGGTCGGGCAGCCCGGCGAAGGGGTCCACCCGTTCGATGGCGGTGCCCAGGCCGCCCACCACCGCGTGCCCCGCCCCGGCGGCCGACAGCACGACCGCGGAGACGCAGAGCGCGAGCCGCAGGCCCCACCGCGACCGGCGGGAGCGCCGCCCCTGGTCCGGCCGGAGGGTCGGGGCGCGGACCGGGGGCGGCGGGCGTGGTCATCGGCGGTACCTCCGCGGGGCCGGGACGGGGCTGGGAAGGTGTCACCGTAGATCCGTACGATCAGCGGACCGCGCCCCCACGCCGCCCGGCGGGCCCGGTCGTACCCGGGCGGCTACGGCGCCGTCCCCCGTTCGCGGTAACGTGAGAAACGATGAACGCCTCCCCTGAACAGCCGCCGCCGGCCGTCTCCGTGATCATGCCGGTGCTCAACGAAGAGCGGCATCTGCGCGCCTCCGTCCGGCACATCCTGCAGCAGGAGTACGCGGGCGAGCTCGAAGTGGTGATCGCCCTCGGCCCGTCCGCGGACCGTACGGACGAGATCGCCGCCGAGCTGGTCCGCGAGGACTCGCGCGTGCGCACGGTGCCCAACCCCACCGGCCGCACCCCGGCCGCCCTCAACGCCGCCATCAAGGCGTCCCGGCATCCCGTCGTGGTGCGCGTCGACGGCCACGGCATGCTCTCCCCGGACTACATCGCCACCGCCGTCCGGCTGCTGGCGGAGACCGGAGCGCAGAACGTCGGCGGCATCATGCACGCCGAGGGGGAGAACGCCTGGGAGCAGGCCGTCGCCGCGGCGATGACCTCCAGGATCGGGGTCGGCAACGCGGCCTTCCACACCGGCGGCGCGGCGGCCCCGGCCGAGACGGTCTACCTGGGTGTCTTCCGCCGGGAGGCGCTGGAGCGGCAGGGCGGCTACAACGAGGAGTTCATCCGCGCCCAGGATTGGGAGCTGAACTTCCGCATCCGCGAGGCCGGCGGGCTGATCTGGTTCTCGCCGGAGCTCCGGGTCTCGTACCGGCCCCGGCCGACGGTCCGGGCCCTGGCCAAGCAGTACAAGGACTACGGCCGCTGGCGCCATGTGGTGGCCCGCTACCACAAGGGCTCCATCAATCTGCGCTATCTCGCCCCGCCGGCCGCCCTGCTCGCCATCGCGGCGGGCACGGCTGTGGGCGCGGCCCTCACACCCTGGGGCCTCGTCGTCCCCGCCGGGTATCTCGCGGCCGTCACCGCGGGCTCGCTGCCGGCCGGCCGGGGGCTGCCGCTCGCGGCGCGGCTGCGCATCCCGGTGGCGCTGGCGACCATGCACATGTCGTGGGGCTTCGGATTCCTCACCAGCCCGCGTTCCCTGGCGCGCCGGGTGATCGCGAGCCGCCGCCCGGCGGTCACGGCGGAGCGCGCACCGTCCCCGGAGGGGGGACCGGCGGAGAAGGCCGGGTCGGCGGAGACCGCCGGCTGACGGGCACGCCGCACGCGGAGTGCCGCCACCGTTCCGCGCGGGACCGGCGGCACGTACGGAGAGGGCCGGACCCCGGTGGTCCGGCCCTCTCCCGTGTTCCCGCGTCGCGGCGCACCGGGCCGGCCGCCGTCCCCCGGGTCCGGAACCCCGGCCCTAGAAGCTGTACCGCGGGTTGACGTCCATGCAGGACTTTTCGTTGCCGTTCAGCGCGTCCGCGCTCTCCGGCGCCTTGTCGTCCGCCGGGTTCTTCGACGGCTCCGGGTAGGCGCCCGCCGTACGCCAGTCCGCGCCGACGACCACGGTGATCTGCTCGACGTCCTGCGCGATCCGCACCGCGCCGGCGGGCAGGCCGAGCGACTTCGCCACGAGCTCGGCGTCCCCGCGCAGGTCCTTCGAGGGGTACGAGACCGTGGTGTCCGCCTGCGACTTGGGCGTCGCGTCCGCGACGGCCCGCGCGTAGCCCTCCCGGACCAGCACTCCGGCGATGCCGGCGGCGCGGCCCCGGACCGGGGCCTGCGCGGCGGTGCCGGTGCCGTTCTGCACGGCCACCGGGATCTCCGCCTTGGGGGCGGCCGGGTCGCTCGGCTCGGGGCTCTTCTCCGCGGCCTTCTTCTTGTCCTTGCCGTCCAGCGCCACGTCGTTGCGGACCAGGGAGAACAGCCGGTCGGCGTCGCCGGGCTTCGGCACGAGATGCGCCAGCGGGTTCTGCGGGTCCTCGATCCACGGCATGGTCGCCATGGTGATCCGCTCCGTCGGCACCCGCTGGAGGTCGCTGCCCAGGTCGTACAGTTTGCCGACGCTGCCCAGGCCCTGGTCGACGGTGAGCGCCTTGGTGGCGGCCTCGGCGAGCTTGCGCAGCTTGTTCGGGTTGGTCAGCTTGGTGCCGGCCTTGAGCTGGCGGACCATCGAGTTCATGTACAGGTGCTGCGCCTTGGCGCGGCCGATGTCGCTGCCGTTCTCGAAGCCGTGCCGGGTGCGCAGCCACTGCAGGGCCTGTTCGCCCTTGATGACCGTCTCGCCCTTCTCCAGCCGCAGCCCGGACTTGGGGTCCTTGATGTTGGCGTTGACGCAGACGGGCACACCGCCGACCGCGTCGGCCATGTCGACCACGCCGGCGAAGTCGATCATCATGAAGTGGTCGACGGGCACACCGGTGAGCTCCTCCCAGGTGGCGACGGTGCAGCCCGGGCCGCCGTGCTGGAGGCTGGAGTTGATGGTGGTGCTCGTCTCCTGGTAGACGGTGCCGTCCTCGGGGTCGGTGCACTTGGGAACCGTGACCCGGGTGTCGCGCGGGACGCTGATCACCGACATGTTGCTGCGGTCCGCCGAGACGTGCAGCAGCATCTGGACGTCGGCGAGGGGCTTGCGGCCCGCGTCGGCGCGGGCGCCGCCCAGCCGGACGTTCTCCTCGGAGTTACGGCTGTCCGAGCCGAGCAGCAGGATGTTGAGCGGGGTGTTGCCGTCGGCGTTCGGCGCGGTCCTGTCGAGCCGCTTGTCGCCGAGGTTGAGCTCGTCCTTCTCCAGGTTGCCGTTGAGGTGTTCGTAGTAGAGGTACCCGGCGCCGGCCGTGCCGAGTATCAGCAGCGACAGCGTGACGGCCGACCAGCGGAGCACCCGGCGGCCGCCGCCCCGGCGGGGCGGCGCGGACCTGCCGTGCCCGCCGCCGGAGGAACCGGAGGTGCCGGACGTGCCGGACCGCCGCGCCGCCCGGCCCTCGGTGGAGGCGCGGGCGAGCGGCACGGTGTCCGTGCCGCCCCGCTCGTCGTACAGGCTGTCGTCCCAGCCGAGATCGGCCGGCTCGGGTTCCTTCTCCATACCGCCCCTGCGGGCACTCGGCTGCCGCATCGGGCCTCCCCGTTAGTCAGTCGTCGTCAGGGCCCTCAGGGCCGGCGGATCACTCGGCGCACACCTGCTTGTCGGCCTCGACCCGCTGGATGTTCTCCGGAGCCTTGGACGGGGCGCTCAGCGGCTGCCCCGGCTCGTCGAAGTCCTCGCCGAGCGTGAGCGTCATGGTGTCCGTCTCGGCGGCGTCCTCCGTGCCCGGCTTGAGGGCGGAGGGGGCCAGGCCCATCATCTCCGCCAGCGCCCGGGCCTGGTCGGCCTGGTTCGGCGCGTACTCCAGGACGGTCTTCTTCAGCTTCTCGCCGCCCTCGGCGTTGCCGCCGTTGGCGGAGCGGGTGACGCCCTCGCTGTTCTGCAGCCAGTCGACGGTCGTCTGGGCGGCCCCGATCGGGGCGCCGCCGTTGAGGACCTTGACCCGGACCTCCGAGGGGTCCGCCTTGGGGCCCTCGGTCTTGGCCTTGTCCGCGGCCTTCTTCTTGGCCTTCTCCTTCTTCTTGACCTCGGTGAGGGAGACGTCCTCCCGCACCATCGCGAAGAGCTGGTCGGCCGGCCCTTCGTTGAGGACGACCGACGCCTTGTCCTCGGAGTCGAGAACGGGAACGGTCACGAAGGAGATGTTCTTGATATTGATCTTCTTCAGGTTGTTGGCCAGGGTGATCAGTTTGTTGACGGAGCCGATGCCGGTGTCGACGGTGAGCGCCTTGGTGGCGGCGGTGGCCAGATCCCACAGCTTCGTGGGATCGGTCAGGGTGTCACCGGACTTCATCTTGCGGATCATCGAACTCAGGAACTGCTGCTGGAGCTGGATCCGGTCCAGGTCGCTGCCGAACTTCAGTCCGTAGCGGGTGCGGACGAAGGCCAGGGCCTGGTCGCCCTCGACGACGTGCTTGCCCGCGCTCAGTTTGAGATGCGACTTCGGGTCGTCGATGGGCTTGGCGAGACAGACCTCGACCCCGCCGACCGCCGAGGACAGCGTCTTGACCGCGTTGAAGTCGGCCATCATGAAGTGGTCGACCTTCAGGCCGGTTATCTCCTGGACGGTGAGCATCGTGCAGCCGGGGTCGCGCCCGTTCTGGCCGAGGCTGGTGTTGAAGCGGACGTTCTGCTGACCGGGGATGACCTCGGTCGAGCCGTCCGGCTGCTTGGTCGGGCAGTCCGGGATGTCCGTCAGCATGTCGCGCGGGAAGCTGAGCGCGGTGGCGTTGGAGCGGTCCTCGGAGACGTGGAAGAGGATCGTGGTGTCGGCGTGGCCGACGCTGCCCTTGTCGCCGTAGCCTTCGTTGCCCTTGCCGGTGCGGACGTCCGTGCCCAGGACCAGGATGTTCATCGGGCCGTCGGTGATGGTGTCGCTGCCCGCGTCACCGACGTCGACGGTGCTGATGTTGCCGTTGAAGTGTTCGAGCAGGGCATAGGCCGTCGCGCCGCCCGCGACGAGGACGAACGCCATCGCGCCGCCGGTCCAGTACAGCGCCTTCTTCTTCCGGGCGGCCTGCTGCTTGCGCTTGCGGCGGCTGCTGCCGCCACCCGCCTTGGGCGCGGCCCGGCGGCCGCGCTGCGGCGGCATGCCGGGCTGGGCCTCCTCGCGGGCCGGGGCGGCGCGGCGAGAGGTGGAGCGGGGCGGCCCGGAGCGTCCCTGCGCGGACCGGGGCGCGGGCGCCTGGGGGTCCCTCTGCGCGGGGCGGGGGACCGGTCGCTCTGCGGGGCCTGCAGTCGCAGTACGTAGTTACCGGTATTCGGGTCGAGCACCCACTGGTCTGCGGGGTCGATGTCGTCCGACCGCCCACGGCCTTGCGCGTCCACGGTTCCCTGAATCCTCCGTCGGTGCCACGCGGCGCCCTCCCCCTCAGGCGCTCGTTCAGTCCTTGTGCCGGTGTCCATACGCGCAGGTGGTGCGCGCCGGGTCGCTCACACTAGCCGCCCGATTCGCCGGGGGGCGACGCCGGTGACGAATTCAACGTCTTGATAAGCGGGTAAAGCTCGCATTTCGCTTTACGTTGTTCGGGATCTCATGGGTTTCCTCATCCGCAGAGGGGGCCTTTTTCGGCCGGTGGGGTGGGGAGGCCGGATCGGCCGGGGCGGAGGCGGCCGGGGTCGAGAGGCCGGCGAGCGGGTGGCGCCGGAGCCGCCCGCGGGGACCCGGTGGGTTCGGGGGCTCCCGGGCTCTCCGCGGCCCCGGGCTCCTCGTCCCCTCCGCCGCCGGCCGTCACGGGCCGGTCGTGCTTCAGTTCCTCGAACAGCAGTGACGCATCGGGCTGTACGAGTTCATCGCGGTTGGCGTTCAATCGGTAGGGCTGCCGGGGCACGGTGAGGAAGCGCATTCCGCCCTCCGGCATGCCCCGCAGACTGTCCGCGAGGTCATAGAGGCTCTTCAGCGAGGCGAGCCCCGGATCCGTGGTCAGCGAGGAGGTCGCGGCGTCCAGCAGGGAGTACAGCTCGGACGGGTTCCGGAGCGTTCCGTCCTCCCGGATCTGCCGCAGCATCGTCGCGAGGAACTGCTGCTGCCGGACCATCCGCTCGGTGTCGGTCCCGTTGCCCAGGCTGTAGCGGGCGCGGACGTAGCCCAGCGCCTCCTCGCCGTTCAGCGTCTGCCTCCCGGCGGGCAGCTCCACATGTGCCTCGGAGTCGTCGACGGGCTCCGCCAGGCAGATCTCCACACCGCCGATCGCGTCCACCATCTCCGTGAAGCCGCTGAAGTCGACGATCGCGTGGTGGTCCATGCGGATCCCGGTCATCTGCTCCACCGTGCGGATGGTGCAGCCCGCGCCGGCGAACTGGAACGCCCAGTTGAACTGGGCGAACCGGGGAGCGATGGTGGTGCCGTCGGACGTGGTGCACTCCGGGATCTCCACCATCAGATCGCGCGGGATGCTGACGGCGGTGCCGCTCTTCCGGTCGGCGGCGAGATGCAGGAGGATCGTGGTGTCGGAGCGCTGGGTGCCGTTGTCCCGACCGTACTTGCCGTTGCCGTCGCCCCGGTTGTCGGAACCGATGACCAGGATGTTCACCGCCTCGCGGACCACGGAGGCGGGCCGGTCCGCGGCGTGCTCCTCCAGTTCGCGGGAGGTGTCCGCGTCGGTGCGGATGTTGCCGTCGAGCCGCTGGTAGAGGGACCAGGCGGTGCCGGCCGCGGCCAGCACGGCCGCGGCCGCTCCCAGCGCGGTCCAGCGGAGCCAGCGCCGGCGCTTGGGTATGTCTGCGCCCGGCTCCCCGTCCTCGGTCCTGTCCTGCTCGGAGTGGCCGCTGTCGGCGGGGCCGTCCTCCGGGCCCGCTGGGGTCGCGGCGGTGTCGGTCACTGTGGAGTCCATCCCTCACGGATTCCGGCGGTGTCTTACCGTGCGGGGGACCGCCGGTCACTGGGGTAGACGGGAATGCTGACCGCATGGTTGTACGAGTGGCGTGGCGGCTTTCGGCCACCGCCGGGGGCCCGAGTGCCGGACGGGACGTTCGTCAGCCGGCCGTCGCGGTGACGCGCTCGCTCTCCCGCCGCTGCTCCAGGGCCTCCGGCGCGAGCAGGTCGAGATGGCGGCAGAGGACGACGGAGCCGCCCGCGGCGAGCGGGGCGAACAACCCCGCCGAGAGCCCGTCCCAGGAGTCGAACGGCAGACCGGACAGCACCCGGGAGACCGGGGTGTACTCCCGCGTGGCGGCGTCGGCCCGGGCCCGTTCGACGACCTGTGCGGCCGTCAGTTCCCCCGCACCCGCGAAGGCCAGCGCGGGCTCGTCCGGGTCCACCGGGGCGAACGGCGCGAAGCGGTCGCCCTGCCCCGGCACCTCTACGGCGTAGTCCGCGAAGCCGGACGGCGGTTCGGGAAACCGCGCGCCGAGCGGACGCAGGCTCAGCGCCACCCGCTCGCCCCGGCAGGCCCGGGCCTCCTCCAGGGTGTCCGGGCCGGTGACGACCAGATCGGCCGCCGCCGGGTCGCCGCCCATGTCCGCGAGGACGCCCACCGAGGAGCAGGCCAGCAGCCAGACCGCCGTCTGCCAGTGCGCCGGCAGCAGCAGCGCGGCCCGGTCACCCGGCTGGACCGCCAGGTCGCCCTGGAGGAGGTTCGCGGTCTTGGCCACCCAATTGGCGAGGGTCGCGACGGACAACTCCACACGTTCACCGGTGGCGTCGTCGTAGAAGGTGACGAGGGGGCGGGACGGATCCGCGGCGAGCGCGGATCGCAGCAGGTCGGCCGGGGTGCGATCGGTGGCGTTCACCCGGACAAGCGTACGCGGCCGTCACTGCGCCCGGGTGAACCGGGCGGCCGGGACGGTGGCCGCATTGCGCCGACCGGGCGTCATATTACGAATAGACAGATTTACTGGCCTATGTCCAACATGCCGGTATGCGTGCACTCCTTGCTTCCACGATCGGTGTGGCCTGCGCGGCCGCTCTCTCCCTCCCCCTGGCCCTGCCCGCCGGCGCCGCCGCACCCTCCGCGTCCCGGCAGCCGGCGGGCACGGCGGCCGGGGCCGGACAACCCGCCGGCGGCACCCAGTCGCTGCCGCTGACCGCACCCGCCGGCGCGGACCGGTCGGCGGGCGCCGCCGCCCGTGTCCTGCCGCCCCGCACGGTGCGTCCCTACTCCATGCTCGGCATCGTCTGGGACGACGCCGGCGAGGAACTGCACGGCCGGGCCCAGGTCCGTACCCGTTCCACCGCCTCCGGGCAGTGGAGCGGCTGGCGGGACCTCTCGGCACACCACGACGACGCACCGGACCCCGTCCCCGGCGAACGCCGCCGCGGCGGCACCGCGCCGCTCTGGGTCGGCGCATCCGACGGCGTCCAGGTCCGGGTGGTGCCGGAGCGGACCGCGGACCGCGCCCCGGCCGCGTTCCCGGCCGGCCTCAGTCTCGAACTCGTCGACCCCGGCGGCGATCCCGGCGGCGACACCGCCGACACCGCCGACAACGAGCGCGGCGCCCCCGGCAGCGAACCCGGCGGCGGACCCCGGGACCGGGCCGGCGGGCTGACCGCCGCCGAACGCCAGAGCGCCGCCGCCAACGCGGAACTCGCCCCCATCGGCGCCACGGAGATCGCCCCGCTCGGCCGGACCGCCACCGAGGAGGCAGCGCGTCGCTCGGCGGAGCCCCGCGCGGAGAGCCGCTACATCGGCCCCCGGCCCGGCATCGTCATCCGCCGGGGCTGGGGCGCGAACGAGAGCTGGCGCGAACGGCGGTTCCCCTACACGAAGACCGTGCGGACCGCCTTCGTCCATCACAGCGGCACCGGCAACGGATACAGCTGCGCGCAGGCCCCCTCCGTTCTGCGCGGTATCTACCGCTACCACGTCCACAGCATGAAGTGGCGCGACATCGGCTACAACTTCGCCGTCGACAAGTGCGGAACCATCTACGAAGGCCGCGCCGGGGGAGTGGCCCGGGCCGTCCAGGGCGCCCACACCCTCGGTTTCAACCACAACAGCATGGGCATCGCCGTCCTCGGGACGTACGAGGCGGCCCAGCCCTCGCGGCAGGCCGTGGAGGCCGTGGCCAAGCTCACGGCCTGGAAACTCGGCCTGTTCGGCCGGAACCCGGCGGGCTCCGGCACTCGCGTCTCGCTGGGGAACACCAAGTATCCGAAGGGAACCAGAGTCACCCTCAAAGTCATCTCCGGACACCGGGACGGGTTTTACACCGACTGCCCCGGAGCCCGCCTCTACGACAAGCTCGGCGGCATCCGCGGTCTGGCCGCCCGGCTCCAGGGCCGCTGACGCCGCATACGGGCGCCGGGGGTCTGCATAGACTGACCGCCGACCACACGGCCGGCCCTGGCAGGAAGCAGAGAAGACAAAGGTGACTGAAGCGATCCTCCTGGTCGGTGGCAAGGGCACCCGGCTGCGCCCGCTGACGGTGCACACGCCCAAGCCCATGATCCCGGCGGCCGGCGTCCCGTTCCTCAGCCACCAGCTCGCCAGGGCCCGGGCGGCCGGCGTCGAGCACGTCGTGCTCGCCACGTCCTATCTGGCCGAGGTGTTCGAGCCGTACTTCGGTGACGGCTCGGACCTCGGCCTCCACCTGGAGTACGTCACCGAGACCGAACCCCTGGGCACCGGAGGCGCGATACGCAATGTCGCCCCGCGCCTCCGTTCCGGGCCGGACGAGCCGGTGCTCATCTTCAACGGCGACATCCTCACCGGCCTCGACATCCGCGCCCTGGTGGAGACCCACACCACCTCGGGCGCGGATGTCTCGCTCCATCTCACCCGGGTCGAGGACCCGCGGGCCTTCGGTCTCGTCCCCACCGACGGCAGCGGGCGGGTCACGGCGTTCCTGGAGAAGCCGCAGACGCCCGAGGAGATCGTCACCGACCAGATCAACGCGGGCGCCTATGTGTTCGACCGCTCCGTGATCGACTCGATACCCGAGGGCCGTCCCGTCTCCGTCGAACGCGAGACCTTCCCCGGCCTGCTCGAAGCCGGCGCCCATCTGCACGGCATGGTCGACTCCACCTACTGGCTCGACCTCGGCACCCCACAGGCCTTCGTCCGCGGCTCCGCCGACCTCGTGCTCGGCCGCGCGCCCTCCCCGGCCGTGCCCGGCGGCTGCGGTGACCGACTGGTGCTGGACGGGGCCGACGTGGCCCCGGACGCCAAGCTCACCGGCGGCACCGTCATCGGCGCGGGCGCCCGGGTGGGCGCCGGGGCGAGCGTCGACGGCAGCACCGTCCTGGACGGCGCGGTCGTCGGCGACGGCGCCCGGATCACCGACTCCCTGATCGGCGCCGGGGCCGTCATCGGCGCCCGTACGGTGCTGCACGGCGCGGTCATCGGTGACGGCGCGACCGTGGGCGCCGACAACGAACTCCGCGAGGGCGTCCGCGTCTGGTGCGGCGCCCGCATCCCCGAGGCCGGGATCCGCTTCTCCTCCGATCAGTAGCCGTCCTCGCCGGCCCGTTGGCCGTTCTCCCCGGCCGGCAGCCCCAACTCCCGGACAGCGCACCGGAGGAGAGGGCCGCCGGACCCCTTGGACGACCAGGGGGCGGGGGCCGGCCGCTCCCGGCCCGCGGTCGCCCGGAGGCTCCGCCCGGGGCCGGCGGCCGGAGCGGTCCGGAGGTGCGCTTACCCTCATAGGGCCCCACTCCCGCCCCGAGGACCGACCGTCGTGAACCCCAGCCCCTCCGCGGCGCCGGGCAGCCCGGAACGCGGCGCGGCCCGCACCGCCGGCGCCCGCGGCCGGCGCTGGACACCGCCGTGGCCGCTCGACCTCGCCCGCACCGTGGGCGTGCTGCGCCGCGGCCCGGGCGACCCCGCCTTCCGCACCGAACCCGACGGGTCCGTGTGGCGGGCCAGCCGCACGCCCCTCGGCCCGGGCACGCTGCGGCTCGCGCGGCTCCGCACGGGCGAGGTCGAGGCGCACGCCTGGGGCCCCGGAGCCGAATGGCTGCTCGACGGCGTGCCGGCCCTCTGCGGCGCGGAGGACGAGCCCGGGCGGTTCACCCCCCGCCACCGCCCGGTGTACGAGGCGCACCGCCGTCACCCCGGCCTCCGGCTCGCCCGCACCGGGCTCGTCCTCGAATCCCTGATACCGTCCGTTCTCGAACAGAAGGTCACATCCGACGAGGCGTACCGCGCCTGGCGGATCCTGCTGCGGCGGCACGGTGAACCGGCCCCCGGCGCCGGGCACATGCGTGTCATGCCCGACCCCCGCGGCTGGGTGATGCTGCCCTCCTGGGAGTGGCACGCGGCGGGCGTCGACGGCAAGCGCTCGGCGGCGATCGTGCGGGCCGCCCGCGTCGCCCGCCGGCTGGAGGAGGCGACCGCCATGGATCTCGCCGCGGCCTCCGCGCGGCTCCAGCTCATCCCCGGCATCGGCCCCTGGACGGCCGCCGAGGTCCTCCAGCGCAGCAACGGCGCGGCGGACGCGGTCACGGTCGGCGATCTGCACCTGCCGGGGATCGTGGGCTACGCGCTCACCGGCACCCGCGGCACCGACGACGCCCGGATGCTGGAGCTCCTCGCCCCGTACGCCGGACAGCGCCACCGGGCCTGCCGGCTGATCCTGCTGTCGGGGCGCGTGCCGCCGCGGCGCGCCCCCCGTTTCCCGGTCGGCGACATCCGCAGGCTCTGAGCCGCGCCGGTACACGACTCACCGTGCCGCCCACGGCGGGCCGTGCCGAACGGCCGACCCGCCGCGACACCGGCCCCCGCCACGGCACCGCGGCCCCGCAGGAGGGCATCGGACCGGGCCCCCTCAGCGCACCTCGACGAACGCCCCGGCGTCCCGCGCGGGCCGCTCCCGGGGCGGTGCCGCCGGGTGGCCGACCGCCACCGCGCCCATCGGGTCCCAGTCCGCGGGCAGCCCGAGCACGTCCCGTACGACGTCCCGGCAGAACATCGTGGACGACACCCAGGCCGAACCGAGCCGCTCCCCGGCCAGCGCCACCAGGAAGTTCTGCACCCCGGCGCCGGCCGCGACGACGAACATCTCCCGCTCCGCCGTGTTCCGCCGTTCGTCCGGATAGGTGTGCGAGCCGTCCATCACCAGGCACGGCACCACCAGATACGGCGCCCGGCGCAGCACGTCGCCCCGCCGGACCCGTCGGGCGATGCTCTCCTCCGGGAAGCCGTCCCCCCGCAGATCGGCGATCCAGGCTTCGCGCATGGCGTCCAGCAGTTCGACGCGCGCGCTCTCCGACTCCAGCAGCACGAACCGCCACGGCGTCGTGTGGTGGGGTGCGGGCGCCGTCACGGCCGCCGCCACCGCCCGGCGCACCGCGGCCCCGTCCACCGGCTCGGCCGTGAACTCGCGGACGGTGCGCCGCAGCGTCACCGCCTCCCGTACGGCCTCGGAGGTGCCCAGCCGGAACATGTCGTCGGCGGGATCGCGCACCAGTTCCCGCGCGCCCCGTTCCGGCTCCGCCGCCCCGCCCGGGCCGTCCGCGCCGTCCGTCAGCACATGCGGCAGACCGCGGACGACGGCGACGGGCAGCCCGCCCGCCTTGCCCTTCACCAGGTCACCGGCGGCGGCCAGTTCGTCGGCGGTCGCGGTGACGGTCGCGCTGAGCCGGTTGCCGTGCGCGTCCTCCCCGCCCCGCAGGTCGTCGAGGACCCGGACCCCCGCGGCCCCGATGGCGACATCCGTGAGACCGGTCCGCCAGGGCCGGCCGAAGGTGTCGGTGACCAGCACCCCGACGTCCACACCGAGGGCCTCCCGCAGCCCGGCCCGGATCGCGCGCGCGGAGGCGTCCGGATCCACGGGCAGCAACAGCACGGTGCCGGCAGGGGTGTTCGAGGCGTCGACGCCGGCCGCGGCCATGACCAGACCGTGCCGGGTCTCGGTGATCCGCAGCGGCCCCCGGCGGGCCACCACCCGCACGGTCTCCGCGTCGATGGCGGCCTCGCGGTCCGCGGCCTCGCTGACCCGGCCCTCCGCCTTGCTGACGATCTTCGAGGTCACCAGCAGGACGTCGCCGTGCGCGAGCCCCGGCGCCCCGGGCGCGGTGGCGGCGTCGGCGATCAGTTTGACGAGATCGTCCCCGGTGCGCACCTCCGGTATCCCGGGCAGCGCCCAGACCCGGTAGGAGGGGCAGGAGTGGACGGCCGCGGCACCGCTCATCCCTGCACCTCCCCGGCCAGGGCGAGCGCCTCACGCGCCATGGCCGCGGTGCTCTCGCCGTCGGTCATCAGCAGTGGCACGGCGCGGCAGCGGATACCGGCCGCCTCCACGGCCTCGACGGCGTCCGCGTCGGCGGTGTCCACGAGCCAGCCGTCGAGCAGACCGGAGCCGTAGTGCTGCGCCACGGCGGCCGCCGTGGACTCGACGCCCACCGCGGCGAGCACCTTGTCGGCCATGCCGCGCACCGGCGCGCCGCCGATGACGGGGGAGAGGCCGACGACCGGCACGCCCGCGTCGGCGATGGCCTCGCGGATGCCCGGGACGGCGAGGATCGTGCCGATGCTGACCACCGGGTTGGACGGCGGGAAGAGCACGAGGTCGGCCGCGGCGATCGCGTCCAGGACGCCGGGCGCCGGTTTGGCCTGCTCGGCGCCGACGGGCACGACGGCGTGCGCGGGCATGGCCGCGCGGTGCCGCACCCAGTACTCCTGGAAGTGCACGGCCTTGCGCCCGCCCCGGGCGGCGGCCCCGTCACCGGCCGTCCCGCCGGCTCCGGCGTCGGGGTCGTCGATCAGCACATGGGTCTCGACGCGGTCGTCGGTCATGGGCAGCAGCCGCACCCCTGGCTTCCAGCGGGTGCACAGCGCCTCGGTGACGGCGCTGAGCGGGTAGCCCGCGGCGATCATCTGGGTGCGGACGATGTGCGTCGCGAAGTCGCGGTCGCCGAGCCCGAACCAGTCGGGCCCCACGCCGTACGCCGCGAGCTCCTCCTTGACGGAGAAGGTCTCGTCGGCCCGGCCCCACCCCTGCTCCTCGTGGATGCCGCCGCCGAGCGTGTACATCACGGTGTCGAGGTCCGGGCAGACCTTCAGCCCGAACAGATGGATGTCGTCACCGGTGTTGCCGATGACGGTGATGTCGGAGTCGGGACTTGCCGCTTTGAGACCACGGAGAAAGCGGGCGCCACCGATACCCCCGGCCAGAACCACAATGCGCATAAGGACAGTCTGTCAGCCGAAGGCTTCCGTTGAGGGTGGTGGTGGGTGACGGGTGGGGCAGTCTGTCAGCCGAAGGCTTCCGTTGAGGGTGGTGGTGGGTGACGGGCGGGGGTCCCCGGCCGTCAGCCGGCCACCGTGGTGCCGAGGCACGCCCGGGTCCCGGCGCGGACGGTGCCGGCGTCGTGCATCGGCATCTCGGTCAGTCCCGGGAAGTAGACGTGAAGGCTGACGGCCGGGACGAGGGCGTCGTTGACCACCTCGTGGACGTACCCGGGGGCGAAGACACGCTGCGCCCCGGACCCGAGCACGCGCGGCGCGCTGCCCGAGCGTTCGGTCAACTCGCCCCGGAGAACGGTCAGCACACCGGAGGAGGGTCCGTGGCCGTGTGCGCCGCTGCCCTGCCCGGGGAGCCAGCTCAGCAGCCAGACCTCGTATCCGGGGCCGGTGCGCAGCCGGTGGTACCAGCGGCTCGTGGCGTCGTACCGGACGAGCGGCGCCCACGAGGCGCGGTCGTCGGCGACGGCGCGGGCGAGTCCGGCGAACTCGGCGACCGTGGCGGGGTGCGCGGGCGCGGGCGGCAGGAGGTGGGGGATGGCGAGCGGGTCGCCGGCGATCTGGACGTCGCTGTTCATGGGATGTCGGGTTCCTCGGCGTAAGGAGAGCTGACGGGCTGGGGCGAGGGCGATCAGCGGTGAGGGCGATCAGCGGTGAGGATCGGTCCTGCCGGTCGGCGGCGTCCGCCGGTGGCCCGGGCCGGCGGTCAGGACCGGCCGGGGGGAACGGCGGGAGCGAGCGGCGGGGTTGGTCCGCAGCGGTGACGCGCGGTGGGGATCAACAGCCGGAACGCGGTGGCGATCAACAGCCGGAACAGCGACAACAGCAGCGACGGGCGCCCGGGGCACAGCGGAGCGCGACACCGCACGAGAGGCGGGAGCGGGTCCGGGAGGGCGCGAGCGTCACTGGCATGGCACCCAGAAGACCCGGTGCGCTGCTTCCTTGTCAACCTGGGGCCCGTTGCGGAGGCGAGGGTTCACCTCTTCCGGCGACTCGGCACGGTGAAAGGTTTGTGCACCCCGATTCGGGGACACACGGCGCAGCAGTCGCCGGAGCGCCGCCGTTGTGCTTCTGTGATCCGACTGTGATCAGCTCCGTCCCGCGGAGCCGGAAGGGCAACGGGGCGGCGGGCGCCGGCGTCTCTTCTGCGGAGGGGGTGATCACATGCGGGCGCGGCGAACTGTCATGCTTTAGGACGATTTGAACACTTTCCGCAAAGCCTTGGTTCCCCAGAGTGAATAAGGGGCCCAATAGCAGATCTCGGCTTGACTGGCCCGGATCGGCACACTTGTAATTTCACTCGTGTCGTTCGGCCGTTATCGATAACGGCAGCATCACGGGGACGCAAAGACAGACAGGGGCGCACATGACCGAGCTGTTCCAGCAATTGCTGGTCGAGGAGGCGGATGAGGAGCTCGGATGGCAGGAGCGCGCACTGTGCGCCCAGACCGATCCCGAGTCTTTCTTCCCGGAAAAGGGCGGTTCCACCCGTGAGGCGAAGAAGGTCTGCCTGGCCTGCGAGGTGCGCTCCGAGTGCCTCGAATACGCCCTCGCCAATGACGAGCGCTTCGGCATCTGGGGCGGGCTCTCCGAGCGTGAGCGCCGCCGGCTGAAGAAGGCCGCCGTTTGACCGCCGGGCCCTTCCGCGGATTTCCCCGGAGCCCGCGCGTACCGCACATACCCGTACCGCACATACCCCGACGTCACATACGCGGACCGCGCATACGTGAACATTTCTCATCCCGCCTCCCCCGCAGCCGCGTGGGAGGCGGATTGCTGTGCGGACGGCCGGACCGGCGCCCCGCTCCGAGCCGTTAGTGTGGGGGGCCGTCCGAGACTCACCCGCCTCCTCGCGAGCGCGTGCGTCCACCGCAGTCCAGCGAACCGGGGCCCGTACCTCGATGTCCGTGCACAGCCACTCGGCGCACAGCCGGCCGGCAGCCCTCTCCGGAGCCGCCGCCCCCGAATACCCGCGGCATGTCGTCACCGCCGTGCTGGTCTCCCACGACGGTGCCCGCTGGCTGCCACAGGCGCTCGCCGGACTGGTCGGCCAGGAACGCCCCGTCCAGAACGTCATCGCCGCCGACACCGGCAGCGCCGACGAGTCCGCGGCGCTGCTCACCGACACCCTCGGAGCCGAGCGGGTGCTGCACCTCGCGCGCCGGTCCGGCTTCGGCACGGCCGTCGACGAGGCCGTCCGGACAGCTGGTGTGCTCACCCCCGACGACCTGCCGTATCTGAAGCGCCCCAGCGGCTGGGACCCGGAGACCCGTACCTGGCGCGACGACGCCTACGACATGCCCGAACTGCCGCACGGCGAGCCCGTCCAGTGGCTCTGGCTGCTGCACGACGACTGCGCCCCCGAGCCGGACGCCCTGGCCGAGCTGCTGCGGGTGGCCGACTCCTCCCCGTCCACCGCGATCATCGGCCCCAAGCTGCGCGGCTGGTACGACCGCCGGCAGCTCCTGGAGGCGGGCGTCAGCATCGCCCGCAGCGGCCGCCGCTGGACCGGCCTCGACCGCCGTGAGCAGGACCAGGGCCAGCACGACCAGGTGCGGCCGGTGCTGTCGGTCTCCACCGCCGGCATGCTGATCCGGCGCGACGTCTGGGACGAACTCGGCGGCTTCGACCGGCGGCTCCCCCTGATGCGCGACGACGTCGACCTGTGCTGGCGCGCCCAGGCCGCGGGCCACCAGGTCCTCGTCGCCCCCGAGGCCGTCCTGCGGCACGCGGAGGCCGCCGCGCGCGAACGGCGGCCCATCGACTGCGCCGGCCGCTCGGCGGCCAACCCGCACCGTGTCGACAAAGCCGGCGCGGTCTACACGATGCTCGTCAACTCCCGCGGCGCCGCGCTGCCGTACGTCCTGCTGCGCCTGGTGCTCGGCACCGTGCTGCGCACCCTCGCCTATCTGGTCGGCAAGGTGCCCGGCCAGGCGCTGGACGAGATCGCGGGACTCCTCGGCGTGCTGCTGCGGCCGGGGCGGATCCTCGCCGGGCGGCGCCGGCGCGGCCGCCCGGCGGTCGAACCGGCCGAGCTGCGGCCGTTGTTCCCACCGCCCGGTGCGACGGTGCGGGCGACGGCCGAGGCGGTCGTCGGCAACTTCAGCGGCCGCTCGGAACCCGAGCTCGCCTCCGGCGGCCGGCACGGCGCCGTCGAGTCCGGACCGGGCGGTGACGACGCCGACTTCATGGAGATCGAACAGTTCGCCCGGCTGAAGCGCGTCGCGCGCAAGCCGGGGCCGGTCCTCTTCCTCCTGCTGCTGGTGGTCTCCCTCGTCGCCTGCCGCGGACTGCTCGGCTCCGGCACGCTCGCCGGAGGGGCCCTGCTGCCCGCCCCGGCGGACGCCTCCGGCCTCTGGGACCGCTATCTGTCCGCCTGGCAGCCCGTCGGCACCGGCGGCACCGAGGCGGCACCGCCCTACCTGGCCGTCATCGCCGCCCTGTCCACCCTGCTGCTCGGCAGCACCGGCGCGGCCCTGACGCTGCTCCTCGTCTGCTCGGTGCCGCTGGCCGGGCTGAGCGCCTACTTCGCCTCCCGGCCGCTGGTCGAGTCGCGCCTGCTGCGCGCCTGGGCGGCCGTGGCGTACGCCTTCCTGCCCGCCGCGACCGGCGCGCTGGCAGGCGGCCGGCTGGGCACCGCCGTGCTCGCGGTACTGCTGCCGCTGATGGCCCGTGCGGCCGTCGCCGCCGCCGGAGCGGCCCTGCCGTCCGGCCGCGACAGCGACGCCGGCGAGCGTGACGGGGAAGCGGCTCCGGGCGCCCGCCCGAGCTGGCGCGCCGTCTGGGCCTACACGCTCCTGCTCACCTTCACCACGGCCTTCACCCCCGTCGTCTGGCCGCTCACCCTGCTGCTGGGCATCGTGCTGCTCGTGACGCGCACCGTGCGCCACCAGGGCGGTACGGCCGCCTACGGGATCCGCCTCGCCCTGGTGCTCGTCACCCCGCTGGTGGTTCTCGCTCCCTGGTCGCTGTCGCTGCTGACCTCGCCGTCCGGCTTCCTCCGCGAGGCCGGACTGGAGTACGGCACCGGCTCCGCCACCGCGCTGGACCTGCTGATGGTCAGCCCCGGCGGGCCGAAGGCGGCGGGCGGGTTCCTCCTCGCCGGTGTGGTGCTCGCGGCCCTGGCCGCCCTGCTCCGCGGCGACCGGCAGCGCGCGGTCCGCACCGCCTGGGCCGTGGCGATCGCGGCCCTGCTCCTGGCCGCGCTCTCCAATGGCTCCGCGTGGGCCGGGCCCGCCACCCTCGTCTACGGCATCGCACTGCTGTCCGCCGCTGCCGTCGGCGCGGAGAACGCGCGCGAACGCGTCGCCGCGCAGAGCTTCGGCTGGCGGCAGCCGGCCGCGGCACTGATCGCCCTGGCGGCCGCCGCCGGCCCGCTGCTCTCCGCCGTCGCCTGGATGTACGGCGGGGCGGCCGGCCCGGTCGAACGGCGCGACCCCGTGCAGGTGCCGCCGTTCGTCGCCGAGGAGAGCCGCACCCAGGACCAGGCGCGCACCCTCGTGCTCGGCGGCGAGCCGGGCCGGGTCTCGTACACCCTGGTGCGCGGTTCGGGCGCCCGGCTGGGCGACGCCGACCTCGCCGCGGCGAGCGGCGGGGACCTCCGGCTGGACGGCATCGTCGCCAACCTCGTCGCGGGCTCCGGCGCCGACCAGACCGACCAGCTCGGCGGCTACGCGGTGCGCTACATCCTCGTCCGCGACGGGGCCCCCCGCGAGATGGGCCGGGTGCTGGACACCACCCCCGGACTGACCCGGCTCAGCCAGGAGGACGGCAGTTCCCTCTGGCGGCTCGACCGGCGCGTCGCCCGCCTCACCGTCATCGAGAACCCCGACGGGGGCGGGGGAGCGGCGGAGGACGCCGAGCCGGTCCCGGTCGCCGCCGGACCCGTCGAGGCCCACACCTCACTCCCCGCAGGGCCGGAGGGCCGCGTGCTGCGCGTCGCCGACCGGGCCGCCCCCGGCTGGACCGCCACTCTCGACGGCAAGCCGCTGACTCCGACCACGGTCGACGAGTGGGCCCAGGGCTTCGAACTGCCCGCGAACGCCGGCCGCCTCGACCTGACGTACGAGTCGCCGCTGAGCCACACCTTGTGGATCGGGGCACAAGGGCTGCTGGCCGTCGTCCTGGTGGTGCTCGCCCTGCCCGGCCGGCGCCGTGAGGTCGACGACGACCTGCCCGAGACCGCACCGGAGCCGGCCGTGCCCGCGCAGCCCGTGGACGGCGAGGGCCGCCGGGCCCGCAGGCTGCGGGCGGCCGCGGAGGCCGAGGCCGCGGCGCAGGGCAGGGAACCGGAGAGCGCGCCGGAGCAGCCAGTTCCGGCCGGGACCGCACCGGCCGCCGCGGCCGAGGACGACCCGTTCGATGCGTTCGACGCCTTCCGCGCCTCCCAGGCGGCCGAGTCCGCGGACCGGGCGGGGCAGGGGGCCGCTGCCTCCGGGGCACCGGCCGGGCCGTACCCGGAGGGCGTGCCGCAGCAGATGCCGCAGCAGCCCTACGGCACCTGGGACCAGCAGAGCTACGCCCCCGGCGGCGGACAGCCGTACCCGGGGGAGCAGTACGGGGGCGAGCCGTACCAGGGCCAGGGGGAACAGCGGTACCAGGGCTACGGCGACGGGCAGTACCAGCAGTACGGCGCCGGCCAGTACACCGGCCCGTACCAGCCGGACCCCTACCGGGCCGCTCCGTACAGCGATGGTCAGCAGCAGTACGACGCGCAGCAGCAGTACGACGCGCAGCAGCAGTACGACGCGCAGCAGCAGTACGACGGGCAGCAGCAGTACGACGGGCAGCAGCCCGGCCCGTACGGCTACCCGGCCCAGCCCTACGCCGGCGGCGATCCCGCCCGGAATGAGACGGTCCACGGGGAGGACGGCGAGCCCGCCCCCCGCCGCGACGGGAGCGATCAGCAGTGAACCGCACCACCCTCTCCCTGCTCGCCGCCACCACGGCCCTCGCCGCGGTCACCGGAGTCGCGGCCCTGGCCGCACCCGGTGGGACACCGGAGCGATCGGCGGCCGCGGCCGAACGGCTGCCCGTGGAGCGCTCCGAGCTGCTCTGCCCGGAGCCGTCGCTGTCGGAGCTGGCCGAGACCGGCTACACCTCGTTCACGCCCGAGGACGAGGCCGCGGGCCCCAAGGGCACGGCCGAACTCCTGCCCGCCGAGGAGGAGGCGGAGACCGGCGGGGGCAAGGACGGCGAGAAGGACGAGGACGAAGAGGGAGCCGAGGAGGAGAACGGCGGCGAGAAGGCCGGACCCGATCCTGTCGCTCCCCTGAAGAAGCCGGGCGCCCCCGCGGTCGCCTCCGTCTCCGGGGCCGGCGCGCCCGCCCTCATCGGTACCGCCGACGGCGCCCTCGCCCCCGGCTGGACCGCCCAGCAGACAACCGTGATCGGCTCCGGTGAGGGACGCGGCGTCCTCGGCGTCTCCTGCACCGCCCCCGACACCGACTTCTGGTTCGCGGGCACGAGCACCGCCGAGAGCCGCCAGGACTACGTCGAGCTGACCAATCCCGATGACGCCGCCGCCGTCGTCGATCTGGAGCTGTACGGCGGGAAGGGCCGGATCGAGACCGAGACGGGTGAGGGCATCACCGTCCCGCCCCGCTCCGCCACCTCCGTCCTGCTGTCCACGCTCACCTCCGAGAAGGCCGCCGACGTCGCCGTGCACGTCGTCGCCCGTTCCGGCCGCGTCGGCGCCGCCGTCCGCGCCACGGACAGCGGGACGGGCAGCGACTGGCTGCCGCCCTCGACGGCGGCGGCCGGCAGCGCCGTGCTCCCCGGCATCCCGGAGGACGCGGTCTCCGTACGGCTGGTGGCGGTGGCGACCGGCGACCGCGACGCCGATCTGAAGGTGGAACTCGCCGGACCGACCGGCTCGTTCACCCCCGCCGGACACGAGACCCTGACCCTCAAGCGCGGCATGGTGACGTCCGTGGACCTGGACGACATCACCAAGGGCGAGCCAGGCTCCCTGGTGCTGAGCCCGGCGGACGGCGGCGACACCGCCCCGTACGCGGTCGCCCTGCGCGTCGTCCGCGGCAAGGGCGGAGACCGGGAAATGGCGTTCATCCCGGCCACCGCGCGGATCGAGGCGCGCGGCACCGCGGCCGACAACCGGGCCAAGGGGTCCGTCCTCTCCCTCGTCGCGCCCGGGAAGGCCGCCAGGGTCAAGGTCACCGCCTCGGCGGGCAGCGGGGGCGGCAAGCCGGTGAGCAAGGAGTACACGGTCAAGGCCGGTACGACGCTCAGCGTGCCGGAGCCCCCCGTCCCCTCGGGCGGCAAGGGCACCCACGCGCTGACCGTCGAGGCACTGTCCGGCGGGCCCGTGTACGCCTCCCGGATGCTCGAACGGCCCAAGGGCGGGGTGCCGATGTTCACCGTCCAGCCGGTTCCCGACGACCGGGGCACGGTCGTCGTCCCCGAGGCCGCCGAGGACCTGTCCCTGCTGATGCGCTGAGAGCAGGCGAGAGCAGGCAGCCGGGAGCAGCCGAGGGCACGGTCCGGGCGCACCGGGCGCGTCCGGCTCCGGCCCGGTCTCAGTCCTGCCCGTACCGCGGGTCCACCGACTCCGGTGCCAGCCCCAGCAGTTCGGCCACCTGCTCGACCACGATCTCGTGCACCAGCAGGGCCCGCTCGTCACGATTCTTCGTACGGATCTCCACCGGGCGCCGGTAGACGACGATCCTGGCCGGCCCGTCCCCCCGGGCGGAGGTCACCCGGCCCAGCGGCACCGTCCCCTCGTCCTCCCAGCCCTCGGCGCGGTCCTCGCCGCCGTCGCCGAAGGACGGGACGTCCAGAACGGCGAACTCCACCTCGGAGAGCTGCGGCCAGTGCCGTTCGAGCCGCTCCACCGAGTCGTGCACCAGATCGGTGAAGGCCGCGGCGCGGCTCAGGGCGAGCGGCACCTGCGGCGGCGCGATCGGTCCGCGCATACCGCGTCCGTGGCGGTCCCGGCGCCGCGGACGGGGCTCGGAGGGGCGGGGTGGTACGGAGCTGCTCATCACCTCCGAGAGTAGCCGCCGCCCGGCCGCCCCGAGAGATGGACGAGCGGGGCCCGCTCGGATCGCGAACCGGCATGACCCGGATCATCCGGACAGCGGCTCCGCCCTCCGTGGTGAAACGATGTGGTGAAACGATTCCGGGCGAAGTGCCGTCAAGCGGGACGAGCCGCTGTGCCACCCCGCTCGGAAGGTCCCGCTCCGTCGGGTGCCCGCCGCAGGTCAGACCTCGGGCTCGCAGGTCAACACCCTTGTCCCCAGGGGCGCGACACGGTGGGTGGGCTCCGGGAGAGTCGTCGCGGCCCGCTCAAGAGTGCGGTACCGTCCAACCTCGTGAGCCCTGTACG
The DNA here is from genome assembly GCF_020982505.1 of Streptomyces sp. MNU89. Lineage (NCBI taxonomy): Bacteria > Bacillati > Actinomycetota > Actinomycetes > Kitasatosporales > Streptomycetaceae > Streptomyces > Streptomyces sp. MNU89. Next base: position 4,601,966 of record NZ_JAJKLL010000001.1, read on the forward strand.
CCGATGTTCGCGCACCGCGTGCGGTCGTCCCGCCGTCGCGACGCTGACGTACGTCTACGCGGACTCGACCGCCGTTCTCGGGCCACTCGCCACCTACGCCGAGCCGCACTGCTACGACCTCTGCGCCGAGCACTCCGAGCGGCTCACCGCGCCGCGCGGCTGGGAGGTCGTCCGGCTCGCCGTCGACACCGGCCCGGCCCGGCCCAGCAGCGACGATCTCGAAGCCCTCGCCAACGCCGTCCGTGAAGCCGCCCGCCCGCAGGAGCGCGCGGCCGGGGCGCAGGGCGGACCCGGCGGCCGCGAGGCCGACCCGAGAGAGGTCGCCCGCCGCGGGCACCTGCGGGTCCTGCGCTCGCCCGAGCCCTGAGCCGGATCCGCCGCCGCCCGGTGCGCCGCCCCGCCCGGGGCCCGTTTCCGCACGCTACCCGTCCGGACCTCGGACCCCCTGCTGCCTCCGGCACCGATCCGGGTAGGTTTGTCGTTCCGATAGGACTCCCGGAAGGGGTGGGCAGTGCCCGACTTGTCGCAGATCGTGAAGGCGTACGACGTGCGCGGTGTGGTCCCGGACCAGTGGGACGAACCGCTCGCGGAGCTCTTCGGCGCGGCCTTCACCCGGGTGACCGGGGCGGAGGCCATTGTCGTCGGACATGACATGCGGCCCTCGTCCCCCGGCCTCTCCCGGGCGTTCGGCCGCGGAGCCGCCGCCCTCGGCGCGGACGTCACCGAGATCGGCCTGTGCTCGACCGACCAGCTGTACTTCGCCAGCGGCCAACTCAACCTGCCCGGCGCGATGTTCACCGCCAGCCACAACCCGGCCCAGTACAACGGCATCAAGATGTGCCGGGCCGGCGCCACCCCCGTCGGCCAGGACACCGGCCTCGCGGAGATCCGCGCCCTCGTCGAGGAGTGGAGCGAGAGCGGCGCCCCCGCCCCCGCCGAGACCCCGGGCGCCATCACGCAGCGGGACGTCCTCGCCGACTACGCCGCCTGCCTGCGCGGCCTGGTCGACCTCACGGGCATCCGCCCGCTGAAGGTCGTCGTGGACGCCGGCAACGGCATGGGCGGCCACACCGTGCCCACCGTCCTCGACGGCCTGCCCGTCGAACTGGTCCCGATGTACTTCGAACTGGACGGCACCTTCCCCAACCACGAGGCCAACCCCCTCGCCCCGGAGAACATCGTCGATCTCCAGGCGAGGGTCCGGGAGCTCGGCGCCGACATCGGCCTGGCCTTCGACGGCGACGCCGACCGCTGCTTCGTGGTCGACGAGCGCGGCGAGCCCGTCTCGCCGTCCGCCGTCACGGCCCTCGTCGCCGCCCGCGAACTCGCCAAGCACGGCGGTGGAACCGTCATCCACAACTGCATCACCTCCTGGTCCGTCCCCGAGGTGGTCAAGGAGAACGGCGGCACGCCCGTGCGCACCCGCGTCGGGCACTCCTTCATCAAGGGGGAGATGGCCCGCACCGGCGCGATCTTCGGTGGCGAGCACTCCGCGCACTACTACTTCCGCGACTTCTGGAACGCGGACACCGGCATGCTCGCCGCGCTCCACGTCCTCGCCGCGCTCGGCGGCCAGCCCGGCACGCTGTCGGAGCTGGTGGCGCAGTACGACCGGTACGCCGCCTCCGGGGAGATCAACAGCCGCGTCGAGGACCAGGCCGGCCGCGCCGCCGCCGTCAGGGCCGCCTACGCCGGCCGGCCCGGCACCGAACTGGACGAACTCGACGGCCTGACGGTCACCACCGCCGACTGGTGGTTCAACCTGCGCGCCTCGAACACCGAGCCGCTGCTGCGCCTCAACGTCGAGGCGCGCGACCGGGCCACCGCCGACAAGATCCGCGACGAGGTCCTGGCCATCGTCCGCGCCTGAGCGGCCCCTCGCCGGCCGGTCCTCTCCGGCCCGGCGGCCCGGCGGCCGCCCACGGACCCGGCCGGGCCGCACGCCTCGCGGTGTGCGGCCCGGCGGTACGCTGACGAGGCCGAACGCCCTCTCCCACCGCCCCGCCGGACGGGAGAGCCCACCGAAAGGGACGTGCCATGCCGCTCGAAGCCGGTCTTCTCGCCATCCTCGCCTGCCCGGCCTGCCACGCCCCGCTCCGCGAGGAGTCCGGCGGCGCGAGCACCGGCCCGTCCGGCGAGACGTCCGGCGAGACGCCCGGCGAGACGTCCGGCGGCGAGCCCGGCACCACCGAACTGGTCTGCACCGGCTGCGGGCTGGCCTACCCGGTCCGGGACGGCATCCCCGTGCTCCTCGTCGACGAGGCCCGCCGCCCCGCCTGAGGGTCGTCCCGTAATCCCCGGCGGGCGCCCGACGCCGGCTACGGCACTCCCCCCGCCTCCGGCCGGGGGCGCCCCCACGCCGCGTTGTCGGAACGTCCGCACACTCCAGTACGCGGACGCCCCTCCGCCTTGCGATGCACCGCATCCGACGCCGCGCGCTGCCCCACCGCGGATTACGGGACAACCCTTGGGTTCCGTCCGGCCGTGCGTGCCGGCAGGACGCGGTGTCCGGTGCCGTGCATCGCAAGGCGGTGGGGTCGGTGGGGGCGCCCGCCCACGGGACGTGCGGGGCGTGCCCGGCAACGCGGCGAGACGCGGTGCCGGGGCCCCGCGGACCCGGCGGGATCGGCCGGACAGGCTCTAGGCTCGGACCCGCCGGTCCGGACGGACCGGCCGGACCGGGCCGGCGTACTCCCCCGAGCACGGCAGGCCCGCCGCACGGCGATCGGAGGCTCCACCAGATGCTCGACGAGTCGCTTCTCGACGCACCCGAGGCACTCGCCCGCGCCGACACCCGGGGCCTGCTGCGCGGCGCCGCCGGTTCCGGCGCCCGGGTCCGCACCGCCGCCCGGGGCGCCCTGGAGGCCGGACTGGCCGACCTCAAGCCCGACGGGCGGCCGCGTAGCCTGCTGATCGCCGGTTCCGGACCGGCCACCGCCTGCGTCGCCGACCTGCTGGCCGCGCTCAGCGGCGGCAACACCCTCGTCCACCCGATCCACCCGGCCGGCGCCCTGGCCGCCCCCGGCGCGCTGCGCTGGACCCTCCCCGGCTGGGCCGGTCCGCTGGACCTGCTGATCGTCCTCACGACCGACGGCAGCGAACCGGGCCTGTCCGCCCTGGTCGAACAGGCGTACCGGCGCGGCTGCTCCGTCGTCTCGGTCTGCCCGGCCGACGCCCCCCTCACCGGCGACGTCGGCGGACGGCACGGCCTGGCGGTGCCGCTCACCGCGCCGGTGAACGAGACCCCGCTGCCCGGGGACGCGGACGACAGCAGCGCATGGCCCGCCCGCCGGGCACCGGCCGGCGACGTATCCGGGGAGCGGCCCGGGACGGTGTGGGCCCTCCTGGTCCCGCTGCTCGTCCTGCTCGACCGGACCGGCTTCCACCCGGCGCCCCCGGCCACCGTCCAGCTCGTCGCCGACCGGCTCGACCGGACCGCCGAACGCTGCGGCCCCGCCGTCGCCACGTACAGCAACCCGGCCAAGACCCTCGCCGCCGAGCTGGCCGAATCCCTGCCGCTGCTGTGGAGCGACGGACCCGTGGCCGGTGCGGCCGGCCGACACTTCGCCCGCTCGCTCGCGGCCGTCGCGGGGCGTCCCGCGCTCGCCGCCGCCCTGCCCGAGGCCCTCACCGAGCACGCCGCGCTGCTCTCCGGCGCCTTCGCCGCGGGCGCCGACCCGGACGACTTCTTCCGGGACCGCGTGGAGGACCCCGCCGCTCTCCACGCGCGCGTGGTGCTCCTCCGCGAACAGGGCCTGACGGCCGGCTCGCCGACCCCCGCGGCCCGCGAGTTCGCCCTGGCCCACGAGAGCCCCGTCAGCGAACTCGAACCCTCCGAGGGCAGCGCGCTGGAGGCGGCGGCGGAGCTCCTTGCCATCACGGATTTCGCCTCCGTTTACCTGGTGCTCGCCTCCGGGGACCGATCATGAGAGGCCGGGAGCACGCGGAAGACCCCGCGCGCTCCCGGCGCCCCCGAGACCCGTCGCCGGACCCCGCCGGCCCGCACACGCCCCGGCGCCGCCGCGGGCCGGCCGGCCCGTACGCGACCCCCGTACGCATCCCGCAGAAAGCACCGAGCCATGGACCGCCTCGTCAACACCGTGCGCCCCTACGCCTGGGGCTCCACCACCGCCATCCCGGAACTGCTCGGCACCGAACCGACCGGTGAGCCGCAGGCCGAACTCTGGATGGGCGCCCACCCCGGAGCCCCGTCCCGGCTGGACCGCGGCGCCGGCCCCGTACCGCTCTCCGAGGTGATCGACGCCGACCCGGCCGGCGAGCTGGGCGAACAGGTGGCCGAACGCTTCGGCCCGCGCCTGCCGTTCCTGCTCAAGCTGCTCGCGGCGGCCTCACCGCTCTCCCTCCAGGTACACCCCGACCGCGCACAGGCGGCGGCGGGCTTCGCCGGCGAGGAGAGCCGCGGCGTCCCGGTGGACGCCCCGCACCGCAACTACAAGGACGCCAACCACAAGCCCGAACTGATCTGCGCCCTCTCGCCGTTCGAGGGCCTGTGCGGCTTCCGCCCGGCCGCCGCGACCGCCGCGCTGCTCGACGGCCTCGGCGTGGACTCTCTCAAGCCCTACGGGGACATCCTGCGCGCCGAGCCGGAGAGCGGCGCCCTCCGCGAGGTCCTCACCGCCGTCCTCACCGCGGACCGCGAGGAGATGGCCGAGACCGTCCGCCAGGCCGGGAGGGCCGCCGAACGGCTCGCCCAGAGCCCCGGCCCGCACCGCGAGACCTACGCCGCCCACGCCTCCATCGCCCGGCACTACCCCGGCGACCCCGGCGTCATCGCCGCCATGCTGCTCAACCACGTGCGGCTCCAGCCCGGTGAGGCGCTCCACCTCGGCGCCGGGGTGCCGCACGCCTACCTCCAGGGGTTCGGCGTGGAGGTGATGGCCAACTCCGACAACGTCCTGCGCTGCGGTCTCACCCCCAAACACATCGACGTGCCGGAACTCCTCCGCGTCACCCGCTTCGAGGCCACCGCCCCCGGCATCCTCCGCCCCGAGGCGGTGAACGGCGAGGAGACCTACGAGACCCCGGCCGAGGAGTTCCGGCTCTCCCGCTTCGCCCGCGCCGAGGGCGAGGCGCCCCGTCAACTCCCCTCCGGCAGGCCGCAGATCCTCCTCTGCACGGCCGGTTCGGTGCTGCTCACCGCGGACGACGGCCGCCGCCTGGAGCTCCGGCCCGGCGACTCCGCGTACGCGGCGGCGAGTGAATCCGCCGAACTCTCCGGCGCCGGAACGGTCTTCCGGGCGACCGTGGCGCCCTGACGCCGCCGGGGCTCTCCGGGACTGCAACAATGTGCGGCCGTACCGCGGCGCCCGTGCCGCGCCACGACGGAAGGACACACAGCACCCATGAGTGCGTCAGGCGGAACCAAGGCGATCGTGGCCGCGCTGGCCGCGAATCTGGCCATCGCGGTGGCCAAGTTCGTGGCCTTCATCTTCAGCGGTTCCTCGTCGATGCTCGCGGAGAGCGTGCACTCGCTGGCCGACTCCGGCAACCAGGGACTCCTGCTGGTCGGCGGGAAGAGGGCCCAGCGCGAGGCGACCCCGCAGCACCCCTTCGGCTACGGCCGCGAGCGGTACATCTACGCCTTCCTCGTCTCCATTGTGCTCTTCACGGTCGGCGGCATGTTCGCGCTGTACGAGGGCTACGAGAAGATCAAACACCCGCACGAGCTGGACCACTGGTACTGGCCCGTCGGCGTCCTGGTCTTCGCGATCATCGCCGAGGTGTTCTCCTTCCGGACCGCCATCAAGGAGTCCAACGCGATCCGGGGTGAGCAGTCCTGGATCCAGTTCGTCCGCCACGCCAAGGCCCCCGAGCTGCCGGTCGTGCTGCTGGAGGACCTGGGTGCGCTCGTCGGCCTGATACTCGCCCTGGGCGGTGTCGGCATGGCCCTCGCCACCGGCGAGGGCGTCTGGGACGGCATCGGCACCCTCTGCATCGGCGTGCTGCTGATCCTGATCGCCATCGTGCTGGCGGTGGAGACCAAGTCCCTGCTGCTCGGCGAGGCCGCGGGCACGGACGCGGTCGAGAGGATCAGCAAGGCCTTGGTCGACGGTGAGACCGTCACCGGCGTCATCCACATGCGCACCCTGCACCTGGGCCCGGACGAGCTGCTGGTCGCCGCCAAGGTCGCGGTCGGGCGGAACGACACCGCCCAGGAGATCGCCGCGGCCATCGACGCCGCGGAGGCGCGCGTCCGCGAGGCCGTGCCCATCGCCCGCGTGATCTACCTGGAGCCGGACATCTACCGGGCCCCGGCCGTCAAGTAGCCCGGGCGGGCACGCCGGTACGGCACCACGCCGGTACGGCACACCACGGCGACGGCCCCGCGGACCATCCGCGGGGCCGTCGCCGTCCCCCTCCCCCCGCGCTCTCTTTTCTCCTCACCCTTCGCCCCGGCGCCCCGGCCGCCGCCGGACGCGTGCGGAAGGGCCGCCGGTCAGCCGACCTCGGCCAGCACCCGCAGGATCTCCCCGGGACCGGACGCCTCCAGCAGCCGCTCCCGGAACCCCGGATCCATCAACTTGCGGGACAGCAGGGCGAGGATCCGCAGATGCTCGTCCCCGGCCGCCGCCTCCGGTACGGCGATCATGAAGATCAGCCGGGCTCCGGTGCCGTCCGGCGCCCCCCAGTCGACACCGTCCGCCGACCGCGTGAAACCCACCACCGGTGCGGTCACCGCGTCCGTTTTGGCGTGCGGGACGGCTATCCCCTCGCCGAGCCCGGTGCCGCCCTGCGCCTCGCGGGCCAGCACGGCCGCGGTCAGCGCCTCCTCGTCGGTCACCCGGCCGGACGCCGCCAGCAGCCCGGTCAGCTCCCGGATCGCCGCCTCCTTGCCGTCGGCGGTGATCCACTCGCGTACGGTCCGGGCGTCGAGATGGCCGGACAGCACCCGGCGGCCACCGGGGGAGGCGGCCCCCTCACCGGGCCCGGAGGACTCCCCGGGCGCCCCGGCCCCGGCGCCCGGCTCGGTGGACCCGGCCGGCTCCGCGCTCCCCGTCTGACGCGGGACCGCGGCCTCCCGGGGAGCACCGCCGGTCCGGGCCGGCTCCCTAGCCCCCGCCTCACGACGGGACGGTGCTCCGGCACTCGCTCCCGCATTCGCCCCCGCGGTCGTCCCGGCAGCGCCGCCCGCACCGGCCGCCGCGAGCACCCGGCCCGGGACCGCCCCGCCACGGCCTCCCACCGACATCAGGCCGACGGTGACCGCCGCCGTCACCACGGTGCCGAGCAGGATCGCGAGGAAGAACATCCCCACACCGCCCACGGCACCCAGCACCGCCACGATCGGGCCGCCGTGCGGCACGCTGTCCGTCACCGCCGCGAGCCCGGCGACGGCGCCGGCCACGGCCCCGCCGGCCATGTTCGCGGGGATCACCCGGCCCGGGCGGGCCGCCGCGAAGGGGATGGCACCCTCGGTGATCCCGAAGAAGCCCATGAACAGGGCCGCGAGGCCGGTTTCCCGCTCCTGCTCGTCGTAGAACCGGCGCCGGACGAGAGTGGCCAGGCCCTGGCCCAGCGGCGGCACCGGAATGGCCGCCGCGCACATCCCCATGATCTCCGGGTTCTTCGACACCAGCCCGGCCCCGAACAGGAACGCGGTCTTGTTGACCGGGCCGCCCATGTCGAAAGCGATCATCAGTCCGAGAAGGATGCCCAGCAGCGCGGCGCTGCTCCCGGTGAGACCGCTCAGCCAGCCGGTCAGATGCTCGAACACCCAGGAGATCGGCCGGCCGATCACATGGATGAAGAAAAGCCCCAGCACCGTGGTGGCGACCACCGGGATGACGATGATCGGCATGATGGGCCGGGCGAACTTCGGCACCGGAAGCTTCTTGATCCACCGCACCAGGTACCCGGCGAGGAAGCCGGTGACGATCGCCCCGATGAAACCGGCCCCGGACTCGGAGTCGTACAACGCGCCGGTGTTCGCGATCCAGCCGCCGATCATGCCCGGCACGAGCGCCGGCCGGTCGCCGATGGCATAGGCGATGTAGCCGGAGAGGATCGGGATCATCAGCGTGAACCCGATCACGCCGATGTCGTTGACCGGCTTCCAGAACGAGTCGTCCGGGATGACCAGACCGCCGTCGGCCTGCGGCGAGCCGCCGAGCGCCAGCGAGAGCGCGATCAGCAGACCGCCCACCACGACAAACGGGATCATGTACGAGACGCCGTTCATCAGCGCCTTGTAGCTGACCCCGCGATCCCTGCCGCCCGCGCCGCCCGCGATCGCTCCGGCGTCCTCCGGCCCGCCGCCGTCGCCGCCGGGCACCACCGGGGCGGTCCGCACCCGTTCGATCAGCTCCTCCGGATGGCGAATCCCCTCCGCGACGCCGACGACCAGCACCCGCTTGCCCGCGAAGCGGCTGCGGTCGACCTCCTTGTCGGCGGCCACGATGATGCCGTCGGCCTCTCTCAGGTCGTCGTCGGTGAGGACGTTCTCGGCCCCGATCGAGCCCTGGGTCTCCACCTTCATGCTGTGGCCGAGCGCCTCGGCGGCCCGGCTGAGCTTCTCGGCCGCCATATAGGTGTGGGCTATACCGGCGGGACAGGCGGTCACCGCGAGCAGCTTCAACCGCCGGTCCTCCGTTCGCTTCTCGGTGGGGGGAACAGCCGGACTGGACACTGGATCTCCTTACCGCCGTGCGGGCACGCGCCGTGCGGGGCGCGTCCTCCGGGCCTCCTGCCCGCGGCGGACGGACCTGAAATGCGCCGGGGCGGAGCCATACCGGCCCGGCCGCCGGGCAGGCGACTCCAGGGCCGGTCGAGGTTGCGCACTACGGTCGCTGCTCCAATCGGTGTAGATTCGTGACCGGACAGACGTCGCTGCTGATGGCGGTCGGTCGGGCCCTCCGGGAGCCGGCCGAGGGAGAGAGGGCCTCCGACGGACTGCGCCGCGACCGTGGGAGTCGTATGCCCTGTCGCGGATCAGCCCCATCCATCGCACTCGATTCACCGAGGAGCAGCTCGTAATGACGACAGCCGCCAACGGCCGGGACTTCAAGGTCGCCGACCTGTCCCTGGCCGCCTTCGGCCGCAAGGAGATCGCCCTCGCCGAGCACGAGATGCCCGGCCTGATGGCGATCCGTGAGGAGTACGCGGCTTCGCAGCCGCTGGCGGGAGCCAGGATCACCGGCTCCCTGCACATGACGGTGCAGACCGCCGTGCTCATCGAGACCCTGGTCGCGCTGGGCGCCGAGGTCCGCTGGGCCTCCTGCAACATCTTCTCCACCCAGGACCACGCCGCGGCCGCGGTCGCCGTCGGTCCCGAGGGCACCCCCGAGGAGCCGAAGGGCATCCCGGTCTTCGCCTGGAAGGGCGAAACGCTGGAGGAGTACTGGTGGTGCACGGAACAGGCGCTGACCTGGCCGGGCACGGTCACCGGCGGCCCGAACATGATTCTGGACGACGGTGGTGACGCCACCCTCCTCGTCCACCAGGGCGTCGAGTTCGAGAAGGCCGGCGAGGCCCCGGACCCGTCGACGGCCGACAGCGAGGAGTACGGTCACGTCCTCACGCTGCTCAACCGCACGCTGGCGGAGAACCCGCAGAAGTGGACCCAGCTCGCCTCGGAGATCCGCGGCGTGACCGAGGAGACCACCACCGGCGTCCACCGCCTGTACGAGATGCAGCAGGCCGGAACGCTGCTCTTCCCGGCGATCAACGTCAATGACGCCGTGACCAAGTCGAAGTTCGACAACAAGTACGGCTGCCGCCACTCGCTGATCGACGGCATCAACCGCGCCACCGATGTGCTGATCGGCGGCAAGACCGCCGTGGTCTGCGGCTACGGCGACGTGGGCAAGGGCTGCGCGGAGTCGCTCCGCGGCCAGGGCGCCCGGGTGATCGTCACCGAGATCGACCCGATCTGCGCGCTCCAGGCCGCCATGGACGGCTACCAGGTGGCCACGCTGGACGATGTCGTCGAGACCGCCGACATCTTCATCACCACCACCGGCAACAAGGACATCATCATGGCCTCCGACATGGCCAGGATGAAGCACCAGGCCATCGTGGGGAACATCGGCCACTTCGACAACGAGATCGACATGGCCGGCCTCGCCGCGATCCCCGGCATCGTCAAGGACGAGGTCAAGCCCCAGGTCCACACCTGGGCCTTCCCGGACGGCAAGAAGATCATCGTGCTGTCCGAGGGCCGGCTGCTGAACCTGGGCAACGCCACCGGCCACCCCTCGTTCGTGATGTCCAACTCCTTCGCGAACCAGACGATCGCGCAGATCGAGCTGTACACCAAGCCCCAGTCCTACCCGATCGGCGTCTACGTGCTCCCCAAGCACCTCGACGAGAAGGTCGCCCGGCTCCACCTGGAGGCGCTCGGCGCCAAGCTGACGACGCTCCGCCCCGAACAGGCGGCGTACATCGGCGTACCGGTGGAGGGCCCCTACAAGCCCGACCACTACCGTTACTGACAGCACCGGCACCCATCCGGCGAGACGGGCCCCCGCGCACCGTGCGGGGGCCCGCCCCGTCAAGGAAGCTCCATGCCCCGCGGCCGCTACTCCCTCCATGACCCCACGACCACACCCCCTCGGTGAGGAACACTTCCACTGCGCCCCCGGCCCCTCCGGCTGGCGCTACACGGCCCGGACCACCGGTCCCTCCGGCGAACCCTCCGGCTCGGTCGACCTGACCACCGACCACCTGGGCCGGCCCCTCCGGCTCGAACTCCACGCCGGGGACTGGCGTGTCCGCGGCGCCGCGCTCGACGGCGTCACCTGGGTCCGCACGGACCCCGAAGGCGCCCGGGCGGCGGAGGGCAACGTCCCCGCCCATGCCTTCACCGGCGCCTCCCCGGCCTTTCTCGTCGCCATGGCCCGGCTGTTGCGGCTCGCCCCCGGCGGGCCCGCCACCCGAATCCGCCTGGTCGCCCTGACCGCCCCGGTCCTGGCCCCGCGCACCCTCGACCAGTCCTGGACGCTGCTCAAGAGCGAAACACACCCCACCGACAACGGCCCGCTGACCGTGGACGCGTACCAGGTCACGGACCTGGACACGGGCGAAGGGCACCCCGTGCACCTCGCCGGCGACGTCGTCCTCGCGCCCCCGGCATCGAACTCGAAGACCTCGACACCCCGCCCTCGGCCTTCCCTGACCCCCTGCCACGACCCCGCCCCCTCAGGGCCGTACCGCGCCGAGCCCTCTGGCGGGCCACGGCGGAACGACCCGCACCCAGCGCGTTCCTACCCCGGCGGCACGAACCCCGTACGAGGACCGGAACCACCCCGGAGCCCCGCGACCAGCCGCGCCCTCATCGCCCGCGCTTTCACCCGCAACGCCGGCGACCCCGGCGATCCCGCGGGAGCCGGCGCCACCACCCCACCGGACCCGGCAGACCCGCCAGGCCCCGGCGTCGCACCGGACGGAGCCGCCCAGCCGGACATCCCCGGCCGGGGCCCCGCCGGGCCCTCCGGACCCGGGCTCCCCATGGCCCTGCGCCCCCGCGGCCACCGGCAGAACCCGCTGCGCGTCCCGCGTCTGCCGTTCGCTCACCACCCCCGCCAGATACATCGCGGGCGGCACGTCCGCCGGCACCGGTGCCCCCGTGGCCGCCGCGAGATCCGCCGCCAGCCGCTCCGCCAGCGGCCCGCCCACGTCCGGGTCGAGCTGGTCCATCCGGGTCAGGTACTGGCGTATCGCCAGCCACAGCGCGTCCGGCACCCGGGACAGGTCCAGCCCCGTGAAACGCCCGTGCAGCCAGGGCGGTGCCTGCGGAACAGCCCCCGTCCGCTGAGCCGGCACCCGTTCCCGTACGACGAGCGTGCCCGCGAAGACGTCACCGAGCCGCCGCCCCCGCGCCGACACCAGCGAGGCGATCACCGCGATCACCCCGAACGTCATGATGATCTCCACGGCCCCCACCGCCCCCGCACCAGCGCGTGCCGGAACCGGATCGGACCGCCGTCGTCCCGCACCACCCGCAGACCGCACACCAGCTTCCCCAGCGACCGGCCCCGGGTCAGCGTCTCCACGGCGATCGGCACCCCCACCAGGACCAGCATGAAGGCCGCCACCGACACCGCCGCCTGCGCCGCCTCGTCCAGTGAGGACACCGCGGCGGTCAGTGCCATGGTGACGGCCACATACAGGGCGAAGGCGGCCAGCAGATCGATGACGACGGCCAGGGTGCGACTGGGCAGCTTCGCGGGACGCAATCCGAGCACCACCGCCTCACCGGTGACGAGCTCACTCACGCGGGTGTCCTCCCTCAGGCCTCGAGCCGCCCGACCGCCCGGCTCTTTCCCACCAGTCTGCCGTCGCCGCTCGCCCGTCTGCCAAGCTGGGGAGCGGATACGGTCCCGAACATCCCCAGGAGCAGCGTCCATGGACCTCGATGTCTTCGTGACCGCCCACCGCGCGGAATGGGACCGGCTGGACGCCCTGCTGCGCCGGCGCGGCAAACTCACCGGCGCGGAGGCCGACGAGCTGGTGGCCCTCTACCAGCGGACCGCCACGCATCTCTCCCAGCTCCAGTCCAGCGCACCGGACCCGCAGCTCACCGGCCGTCTCACCCAGCTCACCGCCCGGGCCCGCAGCACCGTCGCCGGCACCCGGCGGGCGAACTGGCGCGACGCCGGCCGTTTCCTCGCGGCCGGCTTCCCCGCCGCGCTGTACCGCACACGTCACTGGTGGCTGACCACCGCCCTGGTCTCCGTCCTGGTCGCGGCGGCGATCGGCTGGTGGATCGGCACCCACCCGGAGGTGCAGGCCGCCATCGGGGCACCCGAGGAACTCCGCGAGATGACGCGCCCCGGCGGCCAGTACGAGTCGTACTACTCCACCCACGCCGCCACCTCGTTCGCCGCCCAGGTCTGGACGAACAACGCGCAGGTCGCCGCCATATCCCTGGTGCTGGGTGTCTTCCTGGGGCTGCCCGTTCTGTGGGTGCTCCTCCAGAACATGCTCAATCTCGGCATCGGTATCGGCCTGATGTCCGGGGCCGGCCGCCTCGACGTCTTCCTCGGCCTGATCCTGCCGCACGGCCTGCTGGAGCTGACCGCGGTCTTCGTCGCCGCGGGCACCGGTCTCCGCCTCGGCTGGACCGTCATCGACCCGGGTGACCGGGACCGGCGCACAGCGCTGGCCGAAGAGGGCCGCGCGGCGCTGGGCATGGCGATCGGCCTCGCCGTGGTCCTCTTCCTCTCGGGCGTCATCGAAGGCTTCGTGACCCCGTCGGGCCTCCCGACCTGGGCCCGCATCGGCATCGGAGTGGCCGCCGAACTGCTCTTCCTGGCCTATGTGTACGTGCTCGGAGGCAAGCACGCACGGGCGGGGGAGACCGGGGACGTGGCCGCCGCCGACCGCAGCCCCGGGCAACCCACCGCCGCCTGATGTGCGTCGGGCCCGGCCGAAGTGCTAACCTCCTCTTCGCCCAGGGCTCCCGTTTGACAGGGGGAACCTGGGGAGGTAGCTTTACAGGGTTGCCATGACGGCTTGGACAAGCCGGTCGGCAGTCGATAAGATCACCTCCGCTCCCGGTCGAAAGCAGATCTCGACGGAGCGCCCCGATATTCTCAGCGGAAACGCAAGCCGATTAGCTTCAGCCGAAACACGTCTGATAACGTCGGGTCAGCCGAAAGGCAAGGCCATTCCAACGGCCACTGGATACGGAATTCGGATCGGGAAATCGGTTCGGAAAGTGTCTGGTAGGGTTGGAAACACCGAAGGGAAGCGCCCGGAGGGCCCGGAGACGGGACCGAAGGAAGCGTCCGTTCCTTGAGAACTCAACAGCGTGCCAAAAGTCAACGCCAGATATGTTGATACCCCGTCCGGGCGGCAACTCTTTGTTTGCTGCCGGGATGAGGTTCCTTTGAAAAAGCCCTTCCGTGCCACCGTTTCGGTGGCGGTCGGGAGGCAATCTTACAGCGAGGACGCTGTGCGCGGCCTGGATTATTCCTCCGGTCCGCGCCGCTCTTGCGTGAAGCATTCACGGAGAGTTTGATCCTGGCTCAGGACGAACGCTGGCGGCGTGCTTAACACATGCAAGTCGAACGATGAACCTCTTCGGAGGGGATTAGTGGCGAACGGGTGAGTAACACGTGGGCAATCTGCCCTGCACTCTGGGACAAGCCCTGGAAACGGGGTCTAATACCGGATACGACCATCTCGGGCATCCGATGGTGGTGGAAAGCTCCGGCGGTGCAGGATGAGCCCGCGGCCTATCAGCTTGTTGGTGGGGTGATGGCCTACCAAGGCGACGACGGGTAGCCGGCCTGAGAGGGCGACCGGCCACACTGGGACTGAGACACGGCCCAGACTCCTACGGGAGGCAGCAGTGGGGAATATTGCACAATGGGCGGAAGCCTGATGCAGCGACGCCGCGTGAGGGATGACGGCCTTCGGGTTGTAAACCTCTTTCAGCAGGGAAGAAGCGCAAGTGACGGTACCTGCAGAAGAAGCACCGGCTAACTACGTGCCAGCAGCCGCGGTAATACGTAGGGTGCGAGCGTTGTCCGGAATTATTGGGCGTAAAGAGCTCGTAGGCGGCTTGTCACGTCGGATGTGAAAGCCCGGGGCTTAACCCCGGGTCTGCATTCGATACGGGCAGGCTAGAGTTCGGTAGGGGAGATCGGAATTCCTGGTGTAGCGGTGAAATGCGCAGATATCAGGAGGAACACCGGTGGCGAAGGCGGATCTCTGGGCCGATACTGACGCTGAGGAGCGAAAGCGTGGGGAGCGAACAGGATTAGATACCCTGGTAGTCCACGCCGTAAACGTTGGGAACTAGGTGTGGGCGACATTCCACGTCGTCCGTGCCGCAGCTAACGCATTAAGTTCCCCGCCTGGGGAGTACGGCCGCAAGGCTAAAACTCAAAGGAATTGACGGGGGCCCGCACAAGCGGCGGAGCATGTGGCTTAATTCGACGCAACGCGAAGAACCTTACCAAGGCTTGACATACACCGGAAACGGCCAGAGATGGTCGCCCCCTTGTGGTCGGTGTACAGGTGGTGCATGGCTGTCGTCAGCTCGTGTCGTGAGATGTTGGGTTAAGTCCCGCAACGAGCGCAACCCTTGTTCTGTGTTGCCAGCATGCCTTTCGGGGTGATGGGGACTCACAGGAGACTGCCGGGGTCAACTCGGAGGAAGGTGGGGACGACGTCAAGTCATCATGCCCCTTATGTCTTGGGCTGCACACGTGCTACAATGGCCGGTACAATGAGCTGCGATACCGCGAGGTGGAGCGAATCTCAAAAAGCCGGTCTCAGTTCGGATTGGGGTCTGCAACTCGACCCCATGAAGTCGGAGTCGCTAGTAATCGCAGATCAGCATTGCTGCGGTGAATACGTTCCCGGGCCTTGTACACACCGCCCGTCACGTCACGAAAGTCGGTAACACCCGAAGCCGGTGGCCCAACCCGTAAGGGAGGGAATCGTCGAAGGTGGGACTGGCGATTGGGACGAAGTCGTAACAAGGTAGCCGTACCGGAAGGTGCGGCTGGATCACCTCCTTTCTAAGGAGCACTTCTCGGCCGGCAGGGGGTAACTCCTGGTGGTCCAGAGGCCAGAACACCGGCGAGTGTCCGGTGCTGGTTGCTCATGGGTGGAACGTTGACTATTCGGCACGGCCGGTTGGCCGGTCACCAGTACTGCTCTTCGGGGCGTGGAACGTGATCGGGTAACGGGTCGGGCCGGGCGCGCTGTTGGGTGTCTGAGGGTACGGGCTGTGAAGCTTGTGTCCTTTGGTGCCGGTCCCGGTGTACTCATTCCGTGTGGGGTGGGGTGGCGGGTGGCTGGTCGTTGTTTGAGAACTGCACAGTGGACGCGAGCATCTGTGGCCAAGTTTTTAAGGGCGCACGGTGGATGCCTTGGTACCAGGAACCGATGAAGGACGTGGGAGGCCGCGATAGGCCCCGGGGAGCTGTCAACCGAGCTTTGATCCGGGGGTGTCCGAATGGGGAAACCCGGCAGTCGTCATGGGCTGTCACCCATACCTGAACACATAGGGTATGTGGAGGGAACGCGGGGAAGTGAAACATCTCAGTACCCGCAGGAAGAGAAAACAACCGTGATTCCGGGAGTAGTGGCGAGCGAAACCGGATGAGGCCAAACCGTAGGCGTGTGATACCCGGCAGGGGTTGCGCTTACGGGGTTGTGGGATCGTACTTCGATGGTCTGCCGGCCATCGGGCGAGTCAGAAATTGTTGGTGTAGGCGAAGGGCATGCGAAAGGCCCGGCGTAGAGGGTAAGACCCCCGTAGCCGAAATGTCAGCAACTCGCTTGTGCGACACCCAAGTAGCACGGGGCCCGAGAAATCCCGTGTGAATCTGGCGGGACCACCCGCTAAGCCTAAATATTCCCTGGTGACCGATAGCGGATAGTACCGTGAGGGAATGGTGAAAAGTACCGCGGGAGCGGAGTGAAATAGTACCTGAAACCGTGTGCCTACAAGCCGTGGGAGCGTCGCGCATCGGACTTGTCCGGTGCGTCGTGACTGCGTGCCTTTTGAAGAATGAGCCTGCGAGTTTGCGGTGTGTTGCGAGGTTAACCCGTGTGGGGAAGCCGTAGCGAAAGCGAGTCCGAATAGGGCGATTCAGTAGCGCGCTCAAGACCCGAAGCGGAGTGATCTAGCCATGGGCAGGTTGAAGCGCGGGTAAGACCGTGTGGAGGACCGAACCCACCAGGGTTGAAAACCTGGGGGATGACCTGTGGTTAGGGGTGAAAGGCCAATCAAACTCCGTGATAGCTGGTTCTCCCCGAAATGCATTTAGGTGCAGCGTCGTGTGTTTCTTGCCGGAGGTAGAGCACTGGATAGGCGATGGGCCCTACCGGGTTACTGACCTTAGCCAAACTCCGAATGCCGGTAAGTGAGAGCGCGGCAGTGAGACTGTGGGGGATAAGCTCCATGGTCGAGAGGGAAACAGCCCAGAGCATCGACTAAGGCCCCTAAGCGTACGCTAAGTGGGAAAGGATGTGGAGTCGCAGAGACAACCAGGAGGTTGGCTTAGAAGCAGCCATCCTTGAAAGAGTGCGTAATAGCTCACTGGTCAAGTGATTCCGCGCCGACAATGTAGCGGGGCTCAAGCGTACCGCCGAAGTCGTGTCATTGGCACATATACCCCTAACGGGGGTGCTGATGGGTAGGGGAGCGTCGTGTGCCGGGTGAAGCCGCGCCGGAAGGCAGTGGTGGACGGTTCACGAGTGAGAATGCAGGCATGAGTAGCGATACACACGTGGGAAACGTGTGCGCCGATTGACTAAGGGTTCCTGGGTCAAGCTGATCTGCCCAGGGTAAGTCGGGACCTAAGGCGAGGCCGACAGGCGTAGTCGATGGACAACCGGTTGATATTCCGGTACCCGCTTTGAAGCGCCAGCGCTGAACCTTCTGATGCTAAGTCCGTGAAGCCGCCGGCTGAGTCTTCGGACGAGGTCGGAGTGGTGGAGCCGACGATCCAAGGGGGTAGTAGGTGAGTGATGGGGTGACGCAGGAAGGTAGTCCAGCCCGGGCGGTGGTTGTCCCGGGGTAAGGGTGTAGCCCGGAGGGTAGGTAAATCCGTCCTCCGTGTAAGGGTGAGACCTGATGCCGAGCCGATTGTGGTGAAGTGGATGATCCTATGCTGTCGAGAAAAGCCTCTAGCGAGTTTCATGGCGGCCCGTACCCTAAACCGACTCAGGTGGTCAGGTAGAGAATACCGAGGCGTTCGGGTGAACTATGGTTAAGGAACTCGGCAAAATGCCCCCGTAACTTCGGGAGAAGGGGGGCCATTGCTGGTGATCGCCCTTGCGGTGTGAGCTGGTGGTGGCCGCAGAGACCAGCGAGAAGCGACTGTTTACTAAAAACACAGGTCCGTGCGAAGCCGTAAGGCGATGTATACGGACTGACGCCTGCCCGGTGCTGGAACGTTAAGGGGACCGGTTAGTCATGATTCGTCATGGCGAAGCTGAGAACTTAAGCGCCAGTAAACGGCGGTGGTAACTATAACCATCCTAAGGTAGCGAAATTCCTTGTCGGGTAAGTTCCGACCTGCACGAATGGCGTAACGACTTCTCGACTGTCTCAACCATAGGCCCGGTGAAATTGCACTACGAGTAAAGATGCTCGTTTCGCGCAGCAGGACGGAAAGACCCCGGGACCTTTACTACAGCTTGATATTGGTGTTCGGTTCGGCTTGTGTAGGATAGGTGGGAGACTGTGAAGCCCGGACGCTAGTTCGGGTGGAGTCGTCGTTGAAATACCACTCTGGTCGTGCTGGATGTCTAACCTGGGTCCGTGATCCGGATCAGGGACAGTGTCTGGTGGGTAGTTTAACTGGGGCGGTTGCCTCCTAAAGGGTAACGGAGGCGCCCAAAGGTTCCCTCAGCCTGGTTGGTAATCAGGTGTTGAGTGTAAGTGCACAAGGGAGCTTGACTGTGAGACCGACGGGTCGAGCAGGGACGAAAGTCGGGACTAGTGATCCGGCGGTGGCTTGTGGAAGCGCCGTCGCTCAACGGATAAAAGGTACCCCGGGGATAACAGGCTGATCTTCCCCAAGAGTCCATATCGACGGGATGGTTTGGCACCTCGATGTCGGCTCGTCGCATCCTGGGGCTGGAGTCGGTCCCAAGGGTTGGGCTGTTCGCCCATTAAAGCGGTACGCGAGCTGGGTTTAGAACGTCGTGAGACAGTTCGGTCCCTATCCGCTGTGCGCGTAGGAGTCTTGAGAAGGGCTGTCCCTAGTACGAGAGGACCGGGACGGACGAACCTCTGGTGTGCCAGTTGTCCTGCCAAGGGCATGGCTGGTTGGCTACGTTCGGGAGGGATAACCGCTGAAAGCATCTAAGCGGGAAGCCTGCTTCGAGATGAGGACTCCCACCCCCTTGAGGGGTTAAGGCTCCCAGTAGACGACTGGGTTGATAGGCCAGATATGGAAGCACCGCAAGGTGTGGAGTTGACTGGTACTAATAGGCCGAGGGCTTGTCCTCAGATGCTCGCGTCCACTGTGTTGGTTCTGAAACAACGAACTGTGTTGCCGTCCGGTTCGTGCAGTTTCATAGTGTTTCGGTGGTTATAGCGTGAGGGAAACGCCCGGTTACATTCCGAACCCGGAAGCTAAGCCTTTCAGCGCCGATGGTACTGCAGGGGGGACCCTGTGGGAGAGTAGGACGCCGCCGAACAATTCTTGAGATAGAAAGCCCTGTGGGGGACTCCGGCTCCCCACAGGGCTTTTTTGTGTTTGTGGAGCGTGTTCTCTGGTTCTCCAACCGCCGTGTGGAATGGGGGAGGACAGCATGGGGCGGCGGGCTCGGTTCTGTTCGCGTTCGCCGGCCCCTCAAAGGCGGCCGGCTGCCTTGAGCGCGAGGTAAGCATCAGCCAGGGCAGGAGCGAGCTCCTCAGGGGTGGCGTCGACCACGGTGACGCCGTGGCGGCGGAGCCGGTCTGCTGTACGAGTCCGCTCCGCCTGTGTGCGGGTGCCGGCGGCTGCCTGGTAGACGGCCTCGACGGTGCCCCGGGTTTCTGTCATCCGCTGGATGCGGGGGTCGGCCACCGCGGCCAGCAGAACCGTATGACGGTGCGTGAGTTGGGGCAGTACCGGCAGCAGGCCTTCCTCCACGGGGGCCGCGTCCAGCGTCGTCAGCAGCACGATCAGCGAGTGGCGCGGAGCGGTCCGCAGGGCGGCGGCGGCCAGGCCCCGGGCGTCCGTCTCGACGAGTTCGGGTTCCAGGGGGGCCAGAGCGCCGACCACGGCCGGCAGGAGGTCGCCCGCTGTGCGGCCCTGTACGGAGGCGCGGACGCGGCGGTCGTAGGCCAGGAGGCCCACTTGGTCCCCGGCCCGGCCCGCCAGGGCGGTCAGGAGCAGGGCGGCGTCCATGGCGGCGTCGAGTCGGGGGATGTCTCCCACGCGGCCGGCCGAGGTTCTACCGGTGTCGAGAACCAGGAGGATGTGGCGATTGCGCTCCGGACGCCAGGTGCGGACGGCCACGGACGACTGTCGGGCCGTGGCGCGCCAGTCGATGGAGCGGGTGTCGTCACCGGGGACGTACTCCCGGAGGCTGTCGAACTCGGTTCCCTCACCGCGGGTGAGGAGACTCGTGCGGCCGTCCAGTTCGCGGAGTCTGGCGAGCTTCGCGGGGAGGTGTTTGCGGCTGGGGAACGGCGGCAGGACGCGGAGGCGCCAGGGCACCCGGTGATGGCCCTGTCGGGCGGCGAGCCCGAGCGGGCCGTAGGACCGGACGGTGACCCGGTCGGGTCGGCGGTCGCCGCGGCGCGTGGGCTGGAGGGGGGTGGTGACGCGGCGCTGTTCGCCGCCCGGGACGGTCAGCCGGTGGCGGGTCAAGGCCGTGGCGCCCCCCGGGGGCAGCGCGCTGGGGGGCCACGCGTCGCGGATGAGTGCGCGCAAGGGGCGGCCCGCGGGGTTGGTGACGGTGAGGTGGGCGGACGCCTGTTCGTCGAGCCGAACTGACGTCTCACCGGATCGGGTGAAGTGCAGCCTGCGCACTGGCGCGGCGAGTGCGAGGTCTCCGAGAATTGCCAGCAGCAGGGGGATGTTCACGAGGAGCAGCCCGGTGGTGCCGGGCATCAGCAGGCCGGTGACCAGAGCGCCGAGAGCGGCGATCAGAGCTGTTCGTCCGGTGAGAGCCATGGTTCCTCGCGCCGTTCAGCGGGGGACGGGGACGTTGGCGAGGATCGCCTGGATCACCGAGTCGGGTGTGATGCCCTCCATCTCTGCCTCCGGGCGGAGCTGGACCCGGTGGCGGAGTGTGGGCAGGGCCAGGGCCTTCACATCGTCGGGGATGACGTAATCGCGTCCGGTGAGCCAGGCCCAGGCCCGAGAGGTCGACAGCAGAGCGGTGGCGCCCCGTGGGGAGACACCGAGTGAGAGGGA
This sequence comes from Streptomyces sp. MNU89, assembly GCF_020982505.1. Taxonomy (NCBI): domain Bacteria; kingdom Bacillati; phylum Actinomycetota; class Actinomycetes; order Kitasatosporales; family Streptomycetaceae; genus Streptomyces; species Streptomyces sp. MNU89. The sequence goes on from NZ_JAJKLL010000001.1 coordinate 4,622,806, forward strand.
GGGGGAGTCCCGGGTGGCACGGCAGATATCGACGACATAACCGGTGATCTCGGGAGACACGGACGTGCCGGCGACGGCGGCGCGGGCTGCTGCCAGATCGGTGGCATTCGCCACCGTGCGGAGGCCGGCGGCCTGCAGATCACCCGGGTTGAATCCCTGCGCATGGCGCATGAGCACGTTCATCTCGTCCTCGCGAGACGGCAGGGGCACGGTCAGCTTCAGCAGGAAGCGGTCGAGCTGGGCTTCCGGCAGCGGGTAGGTGCCCTCGTACTCGACGGGGTTCTGCGTGGCCGCCACGAGGAACGGCTCGGGCAGGGGGCGGGGGACTCCGTCGACGGTCACCTGGCGCTCCTCCATGGCTTCCAGGAGTGATGCCTGGGTCTTCGGCGGAGTGCGGTTGATCTCGTCGGCGAGCAGTAGATGGGTGAAGACGGGACCGGGCTGGAAGGAGAACTCGGCTGTGCGCGCGTCATAGACCAGGGAGCCGGTGACATCGCTGGGCATGAGATCGGGGGTGAACTGGACGCGTTTCATGTCGAGTTCGAGCGAGGCCGCCAGGGCGCGGACGAGCAGGGTCTTGGCGACTCCGGGGACGCCTTCGAGCAGGACGTGGCCGCGGCACAGTAGCGCGACGACCAGGCCCGTGATGGCCGGATCCTGGCCGACCACGGCTTTGGCGATCTCGGTCCTCAGCGCCTCCAGGGAGGCACGGGCGCTGTCGGCGGTCGGGGCACTCACGAGGTGGTGTCCTTTTTCTTGGTGGGGGCTGCGTCAGGAGGTGCGGTGGGAGAAACGGGGGTGTCTGCGGTGACGGTCCGTTCGAGGCGGTCCAGTTCGTCGGCGAGGCGGATGAGGGACCGGTCGTCGGGTGGCACCGGCCCGAAGAGCAGTGTGGGGAGATCGGGGCCGGTGTCGGGGACATGGGAGGCCAGGGCCGGGCAGAGCACCTCGGGGCGGTGGGCCCGGGCGCCGGCCACGCCGACGACCGGGGCCAGCCGACTTCTGGTGGCGGAGCGGAGGATCTCGGCGGCCCGGTCCCGGGCGTGAGCCTGGTGGTACAGGCGGGCCCGGCCCTCGGTGGTCTCCGAGGCCCTGATGGTGACCGGAAGCCGTTCCGGGGTGAGCGGTCCCAGGCGCCGGGCCCGCCAGAGCGCGGTGAAGACGGCCGCGACGCCCAGTTGCGCCACTGCCCAGATCCAGCCGGAGGGCAGGAGCTGGAGGAAGCCGCGTTCTTCGCCATCGGAGGCGGCGTCGTCGAGTGAGGGGAGATACCAGACCAAGTGATCTCGTGAGCCCAGGAGTTGCAGGGCGAGGGAGGCGTTGCCGCGTTCGGCGAGCCGGTCGTTGAAAAGGATGTCGGGTGAGCCGAGCAGGACGGTCTCGCGGTTGTCGGTGTCCGGGAGCCGGACCAGGGTCGGCAGGCCGTCGCTGAGGTAGCAACTGTCGGCGTCGGGCGCCTTCGAGGAGGGGGAGTAGCGGATGCCGCCGACTTCGGCGTCTCCGGCCCGGCGGGCGGCGGGGAGGTCGCAGTCCGGGGAGCGGGGAGAGACCTCGGCCGGTTCGGCCACCTGCACGGCCGGTGCCAGGGTGCGGGTGGCGGCGGGCCCGGGGGCGAGGAGCACGGTGCGCACCCCCGGTGTGGTGGCCGCGTTCCTCAGGGTCTTCCGCCGGCGTTCGGTGAGGAGGTCGGGGTTGGTGATCAGCAGGGTGGTGTCCGGACCGGCCGCGGTGGCGGCCTCTGTGGTGGTGGTGACCACGGTGGTCCGTACCCCTCGGTCGGCCAGCAGCTCGGCGACGGCGCGGCTGCCGTAGCGGTCCGCGGAGCGCGGGTCGAGCCGGCCGTGCTGTTCACCGGAGCGCACGGCGGCGAGGGCGATGCCCGCCAGCACGAGAACGGCGAGGGCGAGCAGCAGGCCGCGGGAGCGGGTCCAGAGCTGGTGGGCGGTGGGAGTGGCCGAGGTCTCGGCGGCGGCTGTCCGGGTCATGCGGCTCCCCCGGGTCCGGACCCTGCGCCGGCCGCGACGGGCTGCGGCTTGCTGCGCTGGAGGTCGGCGTCCAGGTCCCGGAGCCGGCCGTAGACCTCCGCAGTGCCGGGGCGCCCGCCGTAGGTGATGTCGTCGAAGTCCCGGGCGGCGGTGCGCAGCCGGGCCGCGTGGCCGGGCAGCGGACGTCCCGCCTCGGCGGCGGCCTCGTCGGCGGTGCGGCCGGGGCGCGGGTCGAGCAGGGCGCGCTCCTCCAGGGACCGGACGAGGGCTCTCATCCGTTCCCGCACGGCCAGGTCCCATTCCTGGGCGGCGGCATGCTGTTCGGCGGCCGCCCGGTGTTCGGCGGCGCTCCGCGGCCGGTCGTCGAAGAGCGGCACCGCGCCGGCGGGGGCGCGGTGCAGCGGGCCGAGTCGCAGACGGAGCGCCACGACGAGGAGGAGGAGTACGGCGATGACGACGGCCAGGCCCACCGGGCCGCCGGGGGTCACCCCGGCGGCGGCGTTGAAGAGGGTGTCGAGCCACTCCCAGAAACGGTCGAGGGCGCGCCGGAGGAGGCTCGGTTCGTGCTCCTGGTACATCCGCTTGGAAAGTTCGTCCTCCGCAGCCTCGCGAGCGGGCAGACGCGGGATCCGCACGGGGACGCCGTCCTCCGCACGGATCCCGTACCACGCCGCCGCGAGACCGCCCGCTGCCGCGATCACCGCATCAGCTCCCCGGGGTGGTTCCGTCGGCCCGGCCGTCTCCGGGGCCCGGTGTGCCGTAGCCGGGGAGGCCGGCCGCGCGGCCCAGTTCCAGGTCGAGGGCTTCCCGGCGGATCCGCTGGTCCATGTAGAGGAGAGCCGTGACACCGGCGCTGATGGGGAAGGTGATGGTCGAGCTGATCACCGCGCCGATGCCGAGGACGATGAGGAAGAGCCAGCCGGTCTCCGCGGTCTCGCCGGCCATCCAGTCGGCGGCGCTCTCGCCGCCGACGACCACGGCGATCAGACTGGTCGGGATCTCGATGACGGCCGCGACGAACACCAGCAGCACCAGGGTCAGCAATTGGATGCCGAAGACCCGCCACCACGCGCCCCGGACGAGCTTGGCGGAGCGGCGCAGGGAGGCGATGACGCCCTGCCGTTCCAGCATGAGGGCCGGTGCGGCCAGGCTGAAGCGGATCCAGAGCCAGACCGCGAGGACGAGGGCGGCCAGCCCGCCTGCGAGGGTGAGAGCGGCTGCGGCGCCGGTGGGGTCGGCGGCGGTCAGGATGAGCCCGGGTGCCACCGCCACGGCGCTGATCGCCAGGATGATCAGCGGGATGAGGAAGAGCAGTCCGAAGAGGCGCAAGAGCTGGGGGCGTGCGCTGTGCCAGGCGTCGCCGGTCGTGACCGGGCGCCCGAGGACGGCCCGGCTGACGACCATGGTCAGCATGGCGGTGGCGATGATGGTGCCGAGCATGCTGACGAAACCGGTGACGGCGCTGCCGGTGAGGGCTCCGCTGAGGGCGTCCAGGATCTCGTCGGGGGTCGGATCGGGGTCGTTCTCCAGGGCGGTCAGCCCCGTCTGATCGTTGAACCAGAGGCCGGTGGTGACCGTGGAGACGGCCTGGGTGATCACGGCGACGGCGAGGGAGATGCCCAGCACGGTGCGCCAGTGGGCGCGCATCGTCGAGACGGCGCCGTCAAGGATCTCGCCGATGCCCAGCGGGCGGAGCGGGATGATGCCGGGTTTGGCCACGCCGGGCGGCGGGGCCCAGCCGGTGCCCCAGCCGCCCGGGGCGCCGGGGCCGCCGCCTTCCGGCGGCGGGGTCGGTCCGGAGCCGGCGGGCGCGGCCCACCGGCCGCCGGGAGGCTGCTCCTTGGACCAGTTCACCGGAGGCTCGCTGCTGCCGCTGCCGGTGTCGTCCCGGTCGGGGCCGGCGGGGTTCCCGCCGTCTCGGCCCGGGTCGCCGGAGGGGGCCGATCCGGGCGAGGCCCAGCCCGGAGAGTCGTTCATCATCGCTCCTTCGCGGTGCCGTCCGCGGGCCGTCCGGCTGCGCCGGCGAGTGCCGGCCCGGGCACGCGGTAACGGCCGGTTGGCTGCCATCGTGCCACGGGGCCCACCCCGCGCGGGGCGGGCCCTGCCTTCGGGAGCCGAGGGCACCTTCTGATCTCTCCACCGCACGGGCAGACTGGACGGATGGTTGATCAGAACGCGGTATACGCGGCGGCCGGCGACCCCACCCTTCCCTCGCTGCGCTGGGACGAACCCCCGGAGGGCCCGGTGCTGGTGCTGCTCGACCAGACCCGGCTGCCGGGCGAGGAGACCGAGCTGGTGTGCACGGATGTGCCCGCCCTGGTGGAGGCCGTCCGCGCTCTCGCCGTACGGGGTGCTCCGCTGCTGGGGCTCGCGGGGGCCTACGGTGTCGCGCTGGCCGCCGTACGCGGTTACGACGTGGAGGAGGCGGCCGGCCTGCTCGCCGGAGCCCGTCCCACCGCGGTCAACCTCGGCTACGGGGTGCGCCGGGCGCTGGCCGCGTACCGGAAGGTGGCCGGTGGCGGAGGCGGACCCGAGGAGGCCGGGGCCGCGGCCCTCGCCGAGGCGCGGGAGCTGCACCGGCAGGACGCCGAGGCGAGCGCGCGGATGGCGGAGCACGGGGCGGTGCTGCTGCGCGAGCTGCTGCCGGGCGGTGGCTACCGGTTGCTCACCCACTGCAATACGGGGAGGCTGGTGTCCGGAGGTGAGGGCACGGCTCTCGCGGTGGTGCGGAAGGTGCACCGCGCGGGGGAGCTTCGGCGGCTGTGGGTGGACGAGACCCGCCCGCTGCTGCAGGGCTCGCGGCTGACCGCCTGGGAGGCGGCGCGGAGCGGCATGGCCTACACGCTGCTGTCGGACAATGCCGCCGGCTCGCTCTTCTCGGCCGGTGAGGTGGACGCGGTGCTGGTCGGTGCGGACCGGATCGCGGCGGACGGGTCGGTGGCCAACAAGGTCGGCAGCTATCCGCTGGCGGTGCTGGCGCGCTACCACCATGTGCCGTTCATCGTGGTGGCGCCGAGCACCACGGTGGACCCCGAGACCCCCGACGGCGCCTCGATCGAGGTGGAGCAGCGTCCGGGGCACGAGGTGACGGAGTTCGTTCCGCCCCAAGTCCCCGGCGGCGCACGGGAAGCGGGTATGGGCATACCGTTGGCCCCGTTGGGGACTCAGGCGTACAATCCGGCCTTCGACGTCACTCCGCCGGAATTGGTGACGGCGATCGTCACCGAGCACGGTGTCGTATCGCCCGTCACGGGGGACGCAATCGGGGACCTGTGCTCCAGGTCACGCCAGGTCACGATCAGCTAATGGGATGATGTCGGTATGAAGGGACGCGTTCTCGTCGTCGATGACGACACCGCACTGGCCGAGATGCTCGGCATCGTGCTGCGCGGCGAGGGCTTCGAGCCGTCGTTCGTCGCGGACGGTGACAAGGCTCTGGCCGCTTTCCGCGAGACCAAGCCCGATCTGGTGCTGCTCGATCTCATGCTGCCCGGCCGGGACGGCATCGAGGTGTGCCGGCTGATCCGGGCCGAGTCCGGGGTGCCGATCGTCATGCTGACGGCGAAGAGCGACACCGTCGACGTGGTGGTGGGCCTGGAGTCCGGTGCCGACGACTACATCGTCAAGCCGTTCAAGCCCAAGGAGCTGGTGGCGCGGATCCGTGCGCGGCTGCGGCGCTCCGAGGAGCCCGCGCCGGAGCAGCTCGCGATCGGCGATCTGGTGATCGACGTGGCGGGTCACTCGGTGAAGCGGGACGGGCAGTCGATCGCGCTGACCCCGCTGGAGTTCGATCTGCTGGTCGCGCTGGCGCGCAAGCCCTGGCAGGTCTTCACCCGGGAAGTGCTGCTCGAACAGGTGTGGGGCTACCGTCACGCCGCGGACACGCGGCTCGTCAATGTGCATGTGCAGCGGCTGCGCTCGAAGGTCGAGAAGGACCCGGAGCGGCCGGAGATCGTGGTGACGGTCCGTGGTGTCGGATACAAGGCGGGACCAGGCTGACATGGCCGGGCACGGTGCTGCTCCGGAGCGCAACGAGGGGCGGCCCGTCGGTCCGGTGGGCAGGATCTCGCTCTACGACCGTCTCCGGCAGGGCGGCGGGCTGCTGCAGGACGGGGCGCCGGGCGGCCCCGTCAATCCGCTGCTGCGGATGGTCCTGCGCTGGGTGCGGCGGCCGCTGCTGGCGGCGCTCCGGCTGTGGCGGCGCAACATCCAGCTGCGGGTGGTGGCGAGCACGCTGCTGATGTCGCTCGGTGTCGTACTGCTGCTCGGCGTCGTGGTGATCGGCCAGGTGCGCAACGGGCTCCAGGACGCCAAGACCAGTGCCGCGCAGTCCCAGGCGGCCGGTGGTTTCCGGGTGGCCCAGAACAAGGCGGACGCCGATGCCCGCGGGGAGCCCGGCGCCACCGCGGGCAGCCGGGTCCAGCTGAACTCCGGCGTCTGGCTGACCGACCTGGTGCAGCAGCTCGCGAGCGGGGGCCAGGGCGTCTACTCCGTGGTGGCGCTCGGCTCGGACACCCAACAGCCTTTCGTGGACGACAGCTCCGGCACCCGCGCGCCTCGATCCTCCGGCGATGTCCAGCCCGAGGAGAGCGTGCCACAGGCGCTGCGGGACTCCGTCGACGCCGAGCCCGGCACGTACATGCAGCACACCCGTATCGTCCGGAGTTCGGGGGCGGGGGAGCCGGCGCTCGCGATCGGCAAGCAGCTCAACGACGTCAACGGCAATCCGTACCAGCTCTACTACCTCTTCCCGTTCACACAGGAGGAGAAGTCGCTGAGCCTGGTCAAGACGACGCTGGCGACCGCGGGCGTGTTCGTCGTCGTGCTGCTCGGCGCCATCGCCTGGGTGGTGGTGCGGCAGGTCGTGACCCCGGTGCGGATGGCGGCGGGGATCTCGGAACGGCTCGCGGCCGGCCTGCTCCAGGAGCGGATGAAGGTCACCGGCGAGGACGACATCGCACGGCTCGGTGAGTCCTTCAACAAGATGGCGCAGAACCTCCAGCACAAGATCCAGCAGTTGGAGGAGCTCTCGCGGATGCAGCGGCGCTTCGTCTCCGACGTCTCGCACGAGCTGCGCACCCCGCTGACGACGGTCCGGATGGCCGCCGAGGTCATCCATGACGTGCGGGAGGACTTCGACCCGGTGACCGCGCGCTCCGCGGAACTCCTCCGCGGCCAGGTGGACCGCTTCGAGTCGCTGCTGTCGGATCTGCTGGAGATCAGCCGGTTCGACGCCGGGGCGGCGGCCCTGGAGGCCGAGCCGATCGATCTGCGGACCGTGGTCGACCAGGTGATCGAGGGGGCCGAGCCGCTCGCCGAGAACAAGGGCAGCCGCATCGTCGTGCGCGGGGCGGAGCAGCCGGTGATCGCCGAGGCCGATCCGCGGCGGATCGAGCGGGTGCTGCGCAATCTCGTCGTCAACGCCGTGGAGCACGGTGAGGGGCGCGATGTGGTGGTGCGGCTGGCAGCCGCGGGCGGTGCCGTCGCCGTGGCCGTACGGGACTACGGCGTGGGGCTCAAGCCGGGCGAGGCGACCCGGGTCTTCAACCGCTTCTGGCGGGCGGACCCGGCCCGTGCCCGGACGACCGGCGGAACGGGACTCGGCCTGTCGATCGCCGTCGAGGACGCGCGGCTGCACGGAGGCTGGCTGCAGGCCTGGGGCGAACCGGGCGGTGGCTCCCAGTTCCGGCTGACGCTGCCGCGCACGGCCGACGGCACGCTCCGCGGCTCCCCGATCCCGCTGGAGCCGGAGGACTCCCGGCGCAACCGGGAGCAGGCGCAGGACGGCACCCCGGCGGAGCAGGGAGCCACCCGGGCCGCGGCCCCGGGTGCGACGCCCGCGCCGCGCCCCGCACCGGCGGTGGCGGACCCGGCGGCGCTTCCGGGCAGCGGCACCCGGGTCGTGGCACGGGCGAGGGCGGGCGGCCGACGGCCGGGCGGGGGCCGGTACCGGCGGCCCGCGGCAGGGCAGGGCCGACGACGATCGGGAGGACGGCTCGGGTGATGTCTGACCAGCGTCGGTGGGGACGGAGGAGGCCCGGCGGCCCGGTGCGCGCAGGCGCACTGGTCCTGTGCGGGGCACTGCTGGCCGGGTGCGCCTCGATGCCCGACAGCGGCGGCGTGCGCCAGGTGGACGTGTCCCAGCGGGCCGACGCCGACGCACAGGTACGGGTGTTCGGGTTGCCACCGCGGAAGGGTGAGTTGCCGGCCGACATCGTGCGGGGCTTCCTGGAGGCGACGACCAGCGACGAGGCCGACTTCCGCACGGCGCGGCAGTATCTGACCAAAGAGGCATCACGGCGCTGGCGGCCCCTCTCGGTGACGACGGTGCTGGCCGACGGGCCCGTGCCCCGTATGGATCCCCGGGCCGGCGACCGGCAGGACGACTCCGCCGTGGCGGTCCTCAGCGGCGATCAGATCGCCTCGGTCGACCAGGACCAGGCATACCGGCCGGCGGAGGCCGAGTACGAGACGCGGGTGCGGCTGGCGAAGGTGGGCGGCGAGTGGCGGATCGACCAGCCGCCGGAGGGGCTCGTGCTCGGCCGCTCCGACTTCGAACGGATCTACCGTCCCGTCAACAAGTACTACTTCGCGGTGCCCGGCTCCCAGGAGGACAGCGGGACCGGCGGGGACGTGCTGGTCGCCGACCCCGTGTATCTGCGGAAGCGCATAGGAAAACGCGAGGATCTCGTCACCTCGACCGTCAACGCGCTGCTCAAGGGGCCCAGCAGCTGGCTCGACCCGGTGGTCGAGTCGAAGTTCCCCGCGGGGACGCGGCTGGCCGACGAAACACTCTCACTGGACGACTCCAACGGGCTGAGGGTCCGGCTCAATGACCGCGGCGCGCGGGTGGGCCCGGTGCAGTGCAACCAGATGGCAGCGCAGATCCTCTTCGCCGTGCAGGACCTGGCATCGGCCCAGGTCAGCCAGGTGGATCTGGTCGATCCGAAGGGGGCGCGGCTGTGCGTGGTCAACCGCGGCCAGGCGGACGCGTACGCCCCGGCGGGGTTGCGGGAGCCGTCCGAACGCCAGTACTTCCTCAACGCCGCCGGGCGGCTGGCGAGCCTGCCGCCCGGCGGTGAGGTGCCCTCGCTGGTCGCCGGTCCGTTCGGTGACGGGCAGGTGGCGTTGCGGTCGGTGGCGGTCGCCCGCAGCGAACGGCTGGCGGCCGGTGTCTCACAGGACGGGCGCTCGCTGTACTTGGCGCCGATCGAGACCGGGGCCGAGCCCGGTGAGGTGCTGCTGCGCAGCCGGGCCGGCCGGGCGGAGGACGGGCTGTCCCGGCCCAGCTGGGACGGGAGCGGGAATCTGTGGGTCGCGGACCGTGACCCGGAGAGCCCGCGGCTGCTGTATCTGGCCCGGGGGGCGGAGGAACCGCGGGAGATCGTGGTCCCCTCCCTCGGGGACGGACGGATCGAAGCGCTCCGGGTCGCCTCGGACGGCGTGCGGATCGCGCTGGTCGTGAAGCGCGGTGAGCGCACCTCCCTGGAACTGGGCCGGATCGAACGGACGGGCGGCGGGCCCGGGACGCCGCCGCTGTCGGTGAACGACCTGCGCCCGGTGACCCCGAGGCTGGAGCACGTGGAGTCGGCGTCCTGGGCGGGCGTGAGCCGGCTGGTGGTCGTCGGCCGCGCCTCCGGCGTACAGCAGCTGCAGTACGTGCGGACGGACGGCTCGGCGGTGAACACGCCGCCCCTTCCGGGCGCCAACGGTGTGACGGCGGTGGCGGCCTCGGAGGACGAGGACAAGCCGCTGCTCGCCGACTCCGAGGACGGGATCGTCAGGCTCCCGCCGATGGGCGCCAACTGGCAGCTGGTGACCGAGAAGGGATCGGAACCGGTCTATCCGGGATAGCGGGAAGCCGCCGCCCGGGCGGGGGCGCCTCCGGTGTTTTCCACAGGGGTGGCGGGGCCGCCGGGACGCGGGGCAGAGTGACCGCCGTGCGGGAGTGGTGGCGGGAGATCACGGAGCTGGTGCTGCCGGCCGACTGCGCGGGGTGCGGCCGGGCGCGTACCGCGCTGTGCGGCCGGTGTCTCGCTGCGCTGACCGGGCGGCCCGCGGCCCCGGTACGGCCGGTGCCGTCGCCGGCGGGACTGCCGCAGGTGCGCGCCGCCGCGCCGTACGGGGGCGAGGTGCGGTCCGTGCTGCTCGCGCACAAGGAGCGGGGGGCGCTGTCACTCGCCCGGCCGCTGGGCGCCGCGCTCGCCGGAGCCGTCCCGCGGCGGGTTCCGGGGGGTGAGCTGTGGTTGCTGGTGCCGGTGCCGTCGGCGCGCCGTTCGGTGGCGCGCCGGGGCCACGACCCCACGCGCCGTATCGCCCTCGCGGCCGCCGCGGTGCTGCGGCGTGCGGGGCGGCCGGTCCGGGTGGTGCCCGCTCTCCGGCACCGGCGGAGGGTCGCGGACCAGTCCGGGCTGCCGGCGGGGGCTCGGACCGCCAATCTGGCAGGCGCCCTGGAGGTGGCCGGGCCGGCGGGGGAGCTGCTCCGGTCGGCTCCGGTGGTTCTGGTGGACGACCTGATGACCACGGGCGCGTCGCTGGCGGAATCGGCACGTTCGGTCCGCTCGGCGGGCGGGAAGGTGGTCGGTGCGGCGGTGGTCGCGGCGCCGCCCAGCGCCTTCCGGAGCCGTGCCCGGGCCCGCGGTGCCGGACCGGAACCGACTCCGGGCGCGCGTCGTTACAGGTGAGAGAGGCGATCCGGGCGAGAGAGGAACTTCGCACCCGGAAGAGACGGAGGGCGCAAAGGGGTGCCATCCCCCGTTCGGGCGAGTTATGTTCGGTTCTGAGAGGTGGCGGGATTTATGCCACTTCTGGCGGGTTTTGGTGTGACCCGGCGAGGACAGGTGCGAGTCACAGCATGACCGCCGACCCGGAGCCGACGGGGTGTAGATCTTGTCGGCTGGGGAGGAGGAGGTGAAAGCCGCAGCGCCCGGCTCCACGCCGTGGTGGTGCGGCAGACGCAGTGCCGGACGGGCCCCGTCCCCGGGGCGGCCGTCCGGACCGAGGGCAAGAGGGATGCGCTCCGCCCCGAGCGGGGCGACCCGGAACGGAGTTCTGCGTGGACATCGTCGTCAAGGGCCGCAAGACCGAGGTACCCGAGCGCTTCCGCAAGCACGTGGCCGAGAAGCTGAAGCTGGACAAGATCCAGAGGCTCGACGGCAAGGTGATCAGCCTCGACGTCGAGGTGTCCAAGGAGCACAACCCGCGGCAGGCCAACCGCTCCGACCGGGTGGAGATCACTCTCCGCACCCGCGGACCGGTGATCCGGGCGGAGGCCGCCGCCGCCGATCCGTACGCCGCGCTGGACGCGGCCACGGCGCGGCTCGACGCCCAGCTGCGCAAGCGGGGCGACAAGCGCCGGGTCCACCGGGGGCCGGGCCGCACGCCGACCAGCGTCGCCGAGGCCACCGCGCCGCTCGCCGAGCATCTGAACGGCGGCACCGCCGTGACGTCCCCGCCCGAGGAGACCGTCACCACCAAGCGGATCGGTTCCCTCGAGGTCCAGGGCGACGGGCCGCTGGTGGTCCGCGAGAAGACCCACACCGCAGCTCCGATGAGCCTCGATCAGGCGCTCTACGAGATGGAGCTGGTCGGGCACGACTTCTACCTGTTCATCGACGCCGAGACCAAGCAGCCCAGTGTGGTCTACCGCCGGCACGCCTACGACTACGGCGTGATCCACCTGGAGTCGGACCCCATGGTCTCCGAACCGCCGAGCGGCGCGGGCGGCGCGCTGGGCGGCTGACCCGAGGCCCGCGATGGGGCGGTGACCGATCATGCCCCCGGGAGCGTCCGTGCGCCCCCGGGGGCTCCAACGTGCGACCGCGGACGCACCGTTCCACCGCCCGGGCATGGAATCATGGCGAGGCGGTCAACCCGCCGTTCGCCAGGATGGGTTGGCCCGGCACGCGATCGAGGGCCATGCCCTCGGGGGGAGGAACCATGGCGGACAGCTTCGGGCCCGTGACCGGAGGAGACGGCGAGGACGCCGTCGAAACCGGTGCGGACGCGAACGGGTCGCGCAGCGAGCCCATCCGGGTCCTCGTGGTGGACGACCACGCCCTCTTCCGGCGCGGGCTGGAGATCGTCCTCGCACAGGAGGAGGACATCGAGGTCATCGGCGAGGCCGGGGACGGCGCCGAGGCGGTGGAGAAGGCGGCCGATCTGCTGCCCGACATCGTCCTCATGGATGTGCGGATGCCGAAGCGGGGCGGCATCGAGGCCTGTACGTCGCTGAAGGAGGTGGCTCCCAGCGCGAAGATCATCATGCTGACGATCAGCGACGAGGAGGCCGATCTCTACGAGGCGATCAAGGCCGGGGCCACCGGCTATCTCCTCAAGGAGATCTCCACGGACGAGGTGGCGACGGCCATCCGCGCGGTCGCGGACGGGCAGTCGCAGATCAGCCCGTCGATGGCCTCCAAGCTGCTCACCGAGTTCAAGTCGATGATCCAGCGCACCGACGAGCGCCGGCTGGTGCCCGCGCCCCGGCTCACCGACCGCGAGCTGGAGGTCCTCAAGCTCGTCGCCACCGGCATGAACAACCGGGACATCGCCAAGGAACTGTTCATCAGCGAGAACACCGTGAAGAACCATGTGCGCAACATCCTGGAGAAGCTGCAGCTGCACTCCCGGATGGAGGCCGTGGTGTACGCGATGCGGGAGAAGATCCTGGAAATCCGCTGAGCGGCGGGCCGGCGCCGGCCCGTCTCCCGCTCCTCCCTCTCCCCGCCCCTCCCGGGGGTGCCTCCCTCCGCGGGCTCAGCCGGTGATCTCGGCGAGGGCCGCTGCCAGCGGAACGGCCAGCTCCGGCGGATCGATCCGTTCCACGCGTACCCGGGTGCACCCCACCCACGAGGCCGCCTCGGCCAGCGCCTCCGCCATCGGCCGCACCGCCCGCCCGCTCAGCAGGGAAAGCTGCCGGGCGACGAGGGTGGTGCCCTCGCGCGCCGGGTCCACCCGGCCCAGCAGCCTTCCGCCGGACAGCAGCGGCATCGCGAAATAGCCGTGGATCCGCTGCGGCCGGGGAACGTACGCCTCCAGCCGGTGAGTGAAGCCGAAGATCCGCTCGGTGCGGGGCCGGTCCCAGATCAGCGAGTCGAACGGGGAGAGCAGGGTCGTGCGGTGCCGCCCCCTCGGCGGGGTGGTGAGCGCCGCCGGGTCCGCCCAGGCCGTGCCCGGCGGCCGGCCGGAGGACGGCCGGGAGCCGCCGCGGGCGGCGGGTCTGCCCCAGCCCTCGACGGTCACCGGGACCAGCCCGGAGTCGGCGAGGACCTCGTCGACCTGCTCGGCCCTGAGCCGGTGGTAGTCGGCGAGGTCGGCGCGCGTGGCCACGCCCATCGCCGCTCCGGCCTGGGCGACCAGCCGGCGCACGCACGCGCGGTCGTCGAGGTCGTCGTGGAACAGGGTGTCCGGTATGACGCGCTCGGCGAGGTCGTACACCCGCTTCCAGCCGCGGCGCCGGGCGCAGACCACCTCGCCGGTGTCGAGCAGCCACTCCACCGCGATCTTGGTCTCCGACCAGTCGTACCACTCGCCGCCGTTCTTGGCGCCGCCCAGCTCCGAGGCGGTCAGCGGGCCGTCGTTCTTGAGGCGGTCCCGCACGGCGGCGCAGGAGCGCTCGGAGTCCTCCATGACATGCCAGCGGTGGCCGCGCGCCGCCCGGGCCCGGCGCCGGAAGGCGAAGTGCGGCCACTCCTCGACGGGCAGGATGCAGGCGGCGTGGGACCAGTACTCGAAGGCGTGCGAACCGTCCCAGTAGGCCGACTCGACGGTCTCCCGCCCGACCGCTCCCAGCCGTGCGTACGGCACCAGTTCGTGTGAGCGGGCCAGCACGGAGATGGTGTCCAGCTGGACGGCGCCCAGGCTCCGCAGCACGCCGCGGACTCCGGCGCGGCGGTCCGGTGCGCCGAGCAGCCCCTGGGCGCGCAGCGCGATGCGTCGGGCCTCGTCGGCGGAGAGTTCCAGAGCGGGTGAGGGCAGGGTCGTCATGCCGGGCACCCTAGAGGCATCCACTGACATCGCGGCGGGGCGGCGGAACGCCCGCCGGTGTCCCCGCTTCCGGAAACGGCCCGTGCTCCCGGCACCTTCCGGGCGGTCCGGACGTTGGGTCATCGGAGCGAGTGCATTCCTTCGTGGCGACGGACCTCCCGATGCGGGTGTGTCCTGACTTACGATGGCCGTTGCGGCGAGGCCTCACCTCGTCGTGCCCTCGCACCCGACCGTGCCAGGCCCGACCGGCAAGGAGACCACCCCAAGTGTCCGTCTTCAACAAGCTCATGCGTGCAGGCGAAGGCAAGCTCCTGCGCAAGCTGCACCGCATCGCGGGCCAGGTCAACTCCATCGAAGAGGATTTCGTCCATCTCTCCGACGCCGAGCTGAGGGCGCTGACCGACGAGTACAAGGCGCGGTTCGCCGACGGCGAAAGCCTGGACGACCTTCTCCCGGAGGCCTTCGCGACGGTCCGTGAGGCGGCCAAGCGCGTCCTCGGCCAGCGGCACTACGACGTCCAGATGATGGGCGGGGCCGCGCTGCACTTCGGCCATGTCGCGGAGATGAAGACCGGTGAGGGCAAGACCCTCGTCGGCACCCTCCCCGCCTATCTCAACGCGCTCTCCGGCGAGGGCGTCCACCTGATCACGGTCAACGACTACCTCGCCGAGCGCGACTCCGAGATGATGGGCCGGGTTCACAAGTTCCTGGGCCTGTCCGTGGGCTGCATCCTGGCCAACATGTCGCCCGCGCAGCGCCGCGAGCAGTACAACTGCGACATCACGTACGGCACCAACAACGAGTTCGGCTTCGACTACCTGCGCGACAACATGGCGTGGTCGAAGGACGAGTTGGTGCAGCGCGGGCACAACTTCGCGATCGTCGACGAGGTCGACTCGATCCTCGTGGACGAGGCCCGTACGCCGCTCATCATCTCCGGCCCCGCCGACCAGGCCACCAAGTGGTACGCGGACTTCGCCAAGCTGGCCACGCGGCTCACCAAGGGCGAGCCCGCCAACCCCCAGCGCGGCATCGAGGAGACCGGGGACTACGAGGTCGACGAGAAGAAGCGCACCGTCGGCATCCACGAGGCCGGCGTCAGCAAGGTCGAGGACTGGCTGGGCATCGACAACCTCTACGAGTCGGTCAACACCCCGCTCGTCGGTTACCTCAACAACGCCATCAAGGCGAAGGAACTCTTCAAGAAGGACAAGGACTACGTCGTCATCGACGGCGAGGTCATGATCGTCGACGAGCACACCGGCCGCATCCTCGCCGGTCGTCGCTACAACGAGGGTATGCACCAGGCGATCGAGGCCAAGGAGGGGGTGGACATCAAGGACGAGAACCAGACGCTCGCCACGATCACCCTCCAGAACTTCTTCCGCCTCTACAGCAAGCTCTCCGGCATGACCGGTACCGCCATGACCGAGGCGGCCGAGTTCCACCAGATCTACAAGCTCGGCGTGGTGCCCATCCCGACGAACCGCCCGATGATCCGGATCGACCAGTCGGACCTGATCTACCGCACCGAGGTCGCCAAGTTCGACGCGGTCGTCGAGGACCTCGTCGAGCGGCACGAGAAGGGCCAGCCGGTTCTCGTCGGCACCACCTCCGTGGAGAAGTCCGAGTACCTCTCCCAGCAGCTCAGCAAGCGCGGTGTGCCGCACGAGGTGCTCAACGCCAAGCAGCACGACCGGGAGGCGACGATCGTCGCCCAGGCCGGCCGCAAGGGCTCCGTCACCGTCGCCACGAACATGGCGGGCCGCGGTACGGACATCAAGCTCGGCGGCAACCCGGACGACCTCGCCGAGGCGGAGCTGCGCCAGCGCGGGCTGGACCCGGTGGAGCACCCCGAGGAGTGGGCGCAGGCGCTGCCCGCGGCCATGGAGAAGGCCGAGGCGGCCGTCAAGGCGGAGTTCGACGAGGTCGTGAGCCTCGGCGGGCTGTACGTGCTGGGCACCGAGCGGCACGAGTCCCGCCGTATCGACAACCAGCTGCGCGGCCGCTCCGGCCGTCAGGGCGACCCGGGCGAGTCCCGCTTCTACCTCTCGCTGGGTGACGACCTGATGCGGCTGTTCAAGGCGCAGATGGTCGAGCGCGTCATGGCGATGGCCAACGTCCCCGACGACGTGCCGATCGAGAACAAGATGGTCACCCGTGCCATCGCCTCCGCCCAGTCGCAGGTCGAGCAGCAGAACTTCGAGACCCGTAAGAACGTCCTGAAGTACGACGAGGTCCTCAACCGGCAGCGCGAGGTCATCTACGGCGAGCGCCGCCGGGTCCTGGAGGGCGAGGATCTGCAGGAGCAGATCAAGCACTTCATGGACGACACGATCGACGCCTACATCCACGCGGAGACGGTCGAGGGCTTCGCCGAGGACTGGGACCTGGAGCGGCTGTGGAGCGCCTTCAAGCAGCTCTACCCGGTCAAGGTCACCATCGAGGACCTGGAGGACGCGGCCGGCGACCGGCTCGGGATCACCGCGGAGTTCATCTCCGAGATGATCAAGGAGGACATCCACGAGCAGTACGCGGCCCGCGAGGAGCAGCTCGGCTCCGAGATCATGCGGGAGCTGGAACGGCGCGTGGTGCTGTCGGTCCTGGACCGCAAGTGGCGTGAGCACCTCTACGAGATGGACTACCTCCAGGAGGGCATCGGCCTGCGCGCGATGGCCCAGAAGGACCCGCTGGTCGAGTACCAGCGGGAGGGCTACGACATGTTCACGGCCATGATGGACGGCATCAAGGAGGAGTCCGTCGGCTACCTGTTCAACCTGGAGGTCCAGGTCGAGCAGCAGGTCGAGGAGGTTCCGGTGCAAGAGCGGCCCGAGGCGGAGGGCAGGCCCTCGCTCGCCAAGGAGCCGCAGCCCGTCCCCGCGGTGTCCGGAGCCGCCCCTCGCCCCGAGATCCGCGCCAAGGGCCTGGAGGCGCCGCAGCGCCCGGACCGGCTGCACTTCTCCGCCCCCACGGTGGACGGCGAGGGCGGTGTCGTCGAGGGCGACTTCACCAACGACGGGCCCGCCCGTTCCGAGTCGGACGGGATGACCCGCGCCGAGCGCCGCAAGGCCCAGAAGGGCCGCCGCCGCAAGAAGTGACGCCGCCGCCCCGCAATGCGGGGCGGGCACACCGGGGCCGGGCACCGCGAGGTGTCCGGCCCCGGCCCGTGTTCGGCAGGCTCCCGGCCCCCTTTCCGGCGTGCTGCCGTCGTCTTCCGGCGCGCCTCAGGCCCCCGTTCCGCCGCGCGCGGCCGGGACGCCGGGTTCGGGGCCCAGTTCCACGGCGGAGCAGCGCCAGCGGCCGTCGCGGCCGTGCTCCAGCCGGAAGGCCAGCGCCCGCACCCGGTCGCCGGTGAGGACGCGCGCGTAGGCCTCGATGACGCCCGGACGCGGCCGGTACTCGTCGCAGCGGCCGACGACGGGGGCCGGCCGGGTGCCCCGGACGGAGGTCCGGGGCGGTGCGAGCGGTGCCCGCGGGGCGAGCCGTACCAGCTGTTCGTAGGCCGGGCCGGCGGTGTGGCCGAGCATCCAGTGGACCGGGCGCTGTCCGCTGAGGGTCAGCAGCAGGCGGTCCGCGAACCAGTAGCGGGGCAGCAGTTCGCGTTCCCGCCGCCGGCGGGCCACCACCCCCGGGACGGCGCCCGTGGGGGCGGGGCCGCGCGGATCGCGCCGGGTCGGCGGGCCGCTCCGTCCGCGGCCCGGGCCTGTCGGGCGGCGTCCCGTTCCGGCCGTACCGATCCTGTCCATATCGATGCCCCGTTCTGTCGGCGCCCGGCTTCTACCGGGCGGTAACTTCGCTCCGCCGAGACTTCTAACGGCCGCGGGGAGCGGTGCGCAACCGCGCGGATCGGCGGGACCGGGGCGCGCGGAGATTCACCTATCAGAGTGAGTGCACGCGTCTGAGCTGGGCATTTGCCGTCCCGTCGAAGCCGGAAAGGGGCCGGAGGGCGGGTTCCGGCGGGCCGCCCCGGCAATCCGAAAGAGGACGCCGCCCGTATGCTGGCCGCACCGTCAGCCAGTGCCCCAGGAGAAACGGCAGCCATGCGCGTCTACGTCCCCACCACCCTGCCCGGACTCGCCGAGGCCCGGCAGGCGGGCGAACTGGGGCCTGCCCCGCTGGACGCCTATGCCGTCACGCCCGCGCTGCGCGAGTGGTACGTCTCCGAGGACGTCGAGGAGCTGGAGTACGCGGCGCTGAGCCGGGCCGCGCAGGCCTCGCTGAGGCTGCTCGCCATCGACCCCGCGGCGCCCCGCCGCAGGCTCGTGGTGGCCGTGGACGTCCCCGACGGCCTCGTCACCGCGGACCCGGACCGGGCCCTGGACCCCGCCGCCGTGGGCGAGGTGCGGATCCGGGCGGCCGTACCGCTGACGAAGGCGGCGGCCGTCCACATCGACGCGGAGGACGCCGAGCCGGACGTGGCGGCGGCCGCCGCCGCCCTGGGCGCGGCCGACCGGGGGGACGAGGACGCGCGGTTCACGGTGGACGGCGCCGAGGACCATGAACTGCTCTGGTACGCCACCCAGGAGATCGAGCACCTGCTGGACTGACGGGTCCGGGGTCCGGGGTCCGGGGTGGGCCTGGGGTCCGGGGGCGGGGAGCGGAGCCACGAGACCGGAGACGGCGGGCCGCCGGCCGCGCCGCGCCGGCGCCGGCGCCGGCCGCGGTGACGGGACCGGGTGGCCGGTTGGCCGGAAACCCCCTGGCCCGGGGCCGTTTCCGGGGCCCGGCCGCCGCGTTGTCGGTGCCCGCCGCTACCGTCGGGGCATGGGACAGCGGACGGCCCACATCGTGTGGGACTGGAACGGCACTCTCTTCCACGACATCGAGGCCGTGATCGAGGCGACGAACGCCTCGTTCGCGGAGTTCGGCCTGGAGCCGATCACCCTGGAGCGGTACCGGGAGCTGTACTGCGTGCCCGTGCCCCGCTTCTACGAGCGGCTGATGGGGCGACTGCCCACCGACAGCGAGTGGGAGAGGATGGACGCGGTCTTCCACCGGCACTACTGGGCCCGCGCGGGGAGCGCCGGGCTGACCCCCGGTGCCAAGGAGCTGCTGAACCGCCGCCGGGCCGACGGGCACACCCAGTCGCTGTGCTCCCTCGCTCCGCACGAGCACCTGGTGCCGATTGTGCGGAACCACGGCATCGAGGAGCACTTCACCCGGGTGGACGGCCGCACGGGCCCCTCCCATGTGGGCAAGGCCGAGCAGATGGTGAGGCATCTCACGTCGCTGGGCGCGATACCGGCCGACCGTGTCGTGGTGATCGGTGACGCGCTGGACGACGCCGTGGCGGCCCGCCACATCGGGGCGCGGGCCGTGCTCTACACCGGTGGATCGCACAGCCGGGGCAGTCTGGAGCAGGCCGGGGTGCCGGTCGTGGACACCCTCGACGAGGCGGTGGAGGCGGCCGAGGCCCTGGTCGGCTGAGCGGACCGGGAGCCTGCCGCCGGGGCGGGTGAACCCCCTGAACGGGCGTACGGATCACACGCGTTGGGCCGGTGCGTTCCCGTGCGCCCGCGTGCGCCGGGGTGAGCGTCCCGCCGGCCTCGGCGCTGCCCGCGGTATGCACCGTCCAACCCACCGGCCGGGGGCGGGCGGCCGTCCTGAATGCCCCCGGTGACCCCCGCTGTCACTGTCCAGAACGTCAAATTTCGCCCCGGTCTTCTGAATAATCGGCTGATGACCCAGCCCGTGTGCGGAGCGATAGCCTGGGGCCGTGATCTGCGCGATATCCCGCGGGGGCAGCGCCGCCCCCTCGTCCGGCCGTCGCCATCGGGCCCCGAACCCGTGGCGCGGGCCGGCGGCGGTACCGCGCCCCCCGGTGCGCCGCGGCGATGCCCGTGGCGCCGGATCGCGGCAGCGGCCCCAGCGGCCGACCATGGCCGGTAGCGGCCCGGTCCTCTTTTATCCCGGCATCAGGCCGGACGCGACGCGATCCTCCGTGTTCCCCGCGTCGCGGCACACCGTCACCCTCACCCACGTCACGCAACGGCGCGCGACAGGAGCCTGAACGACATGCAGAACAAGCTGGACGAAGCCAAGGCCGAGCTGCTCGCCCGAGCAGCCCGGGTCGCCGAGAAGAGCCCGGCCGGAGGCGGACAGCCGGCCGGTTTCCACCGCGACGGAATCCTCGACGAGGAGGCCCTCCGCGCCTACCTCCAGCGCTACTACCGGCACACCGCGGCGGAGGACCTGGTCGGCCGCGACCCGGTCGACGTCCTCGGCGCGGCCCTCTCCCACCTCCGGCTCGCCGAGAACCGCCCGCAGGGCAAGGCGAACGTCCGGGTGTACACCCCCACGGTCGAGGAGAACGGCTGGACGTGCAGCCACTCCGTGGTGGAGGTGGTCACGGACGACATGCCCTTCCTGGTCGACTCCGTCACCAACGAGCTGTCCCGCCAGGGCCGCGGCATCCACGTCGTCGTCCACCCGCTGGTGCCCGTCCGCCGCGACGTCACCGGCACGCTGATCGAGGTCCTCGACCCGGGCCGGACGCCCGGTGAGCGCACGCTCGACGCGCTCTCCGAGTCCTGGATCCACGTCGAGATCGACCGCGAGACCGACCGCGCCGATCTCAAGCAGATCACCGCCGATCTGCGCAGGGTCCTCTCCGACGTCCGGGAGACCGTCGAGGACTGGGAGAAGATGCACGGCGCCGCGCTGCGCCTCGCCGACGACCTCCACACCGAGCCGATCTCCGAGGACGTGCCCGCGCAGGATGTCGAGGAGGCCCGGGAACTGCTCCGCTGGCTGGCCGCCGACCACTTCACCTTCCTCGGCTACCGCGAGTACGAGCTGACGTCCGTGCCCGGCGAGAGCGGCGGTGAGGAGGACGCGCTGCGCGCGGTCCCGGGCACCGGGCTCGGCATCCTCCGCTCCGACCCGAACCACCGGCGCGACAGCGAGGGCCGGCCGGTCTCGTCCTCGTTCAGCCGGCTGCCGGCCGACGCCCGGGCCAAAGCCCGCGAGCACCGGCTGCTGGTGCTGACCAAGGCCAACAGCCGGGCCACCGTGCACCGCCCCTCCTACCTCGACTACATCGGGGTCAAGAAGTTCGACAGCCACGGCAACGTCATCGGTGAGCGCCGCTTCCTCGGCCTCTTCTCCTCCGCCGCGTACACCGAGTCGGTCACCCGCGTGCCGGTGGTCCGCCGCAAGGTGGCCGAGGTGCTCTCCGGCGCGGGCGTCGACGCCGACAGCCACGACGGCCGCGACCTGCTGCAGATCCTGGAGACCTACCCGCGGGACGAGCTGTTCCAGACCCCGGTCGGCCAGCTCCGCTCCATCGCCACCAGCGTGCTCTACCTCCAGGAGCGCCGCCGGCTCCGCCTCTACCTGCGCCAGGAGGAGTACGGCCGCTACTACTCGGCCCTGGTCTACCTGCCGCGGGACCGCTTCAACACCACCGTCCGGCTGCGGCTGATCGACATCCTCAAGGAGGAACTGGGCGGCACCAGCGTCGACTTCACCGCCTGGAACACAGAATCGATTCTCTCCCGGCTGCACTTCGTCATCCGGGTCCCGCAGGGCACGGAGCTCCCCGACCTGACGGAGGCCGACGCCGAGCGGATCGAGGCGCGCCTCGCCGAGGCCGCCCGCTCCTGGACCGACGGCTTCTCCGAGGCGCTCCACGCCGAGCTCGGCGAGGAGTACGCCGCCGAGCTCGCCCGGCGCTACGGCGACGCCTTCCCCGAGGGCTACAAGGCCGACCACTCGCCGCGCAGCGCCGTCTCCGACCTCCAGCACCTGGAGAAGCTCACCCCGGGTGAGCGGGACTTCGCGCTCAGCCTGTACGAGCCGGTGGGTGCCGCCCCGGGCGAACGCCGTTTCAAGATCTACCGCGCCGGTGAGCAGGTCTCGCTGTCCGCGGTGCTGCCCGTGCTCCAGCGGCTGGGTGTCGAGGTCGTCGACGAACGCCCGTACGAGCTGCGCTGCGCCGACCGCACCACCGCCTGGATCTACGACTTCGGGCTGCGGATGCCGAAGGCCGACGGCGACTACCTCGGCGACGACGCCCGCGACCGCTTCCAGGAGGCGTTCGCCGCCGTCTGGAAGGGCGAGGCCGAGAACGACGGCTTCAACGCGCTGGTGCTGAGCGCCGGACTGACCTGGCGGCAGGCCATGGTGCTGCGCGCCTACGCGAAGTACCTGCGGCAGGCGGGCTCGACGTTCAGCCAGGAGTACATGGAGGACACCCTCCGCCACAATGTCCACACCACCCGGCTGCTCGTCAGCCTGTTCGAGGCCCGGATGGCCCCGGAACGGCAGCGGGCCGGCCGCGAGCTCACCGACGGGCTGCTGGAGGAACTGGAGGGCGCCCTCGACCAGGTGGCGAGCCTGGACGAGGACCGCATCCTGCGCTCCTTCCTCACCGTCATCAACGCCACGCTGCGCACCAACCACTTCCAGCACGCGGACGGGGGAAGCGGCGAACGGGATGCGGACACCGGCCGCCGTCGGCACGGCTACGTCTCCTTCAAGCTCGACCCGCAGGCCATCCCCGATCTGCCGGCGCCCCGCCCCGCGTACGAGATCTGGGTCTACTCGCCCCGCGTGGAGGGCGTCCACCTCCGCTTCGGCAAGGTGGCCCGCGGCGGGCTGCGCTGGTCCGACCGGCGCGAGGACTTCCGCACCGAGATCCTCGGCCTGGTCAAGGCGCAGATGGTGAAGAACACCGTCATCGTGCCGGTCGGCGCCAAGGGCGGCTTCGTCGGCAAGCGGCTGCCGGACCCGGCCGTGGACCGCGACGCCTGGCTGGCCGAGGGCGTCGCCTGCTACAAGACCTTCATCTCCGGTCTCCTCGACATCACCGACAACCTCGTCGGCGGCGAGGTGGTCCACCCCGAGGACGTCGTCCGGCACGACGGGGACGACACCTACCTCGTCGTCGCCGCCGACAAGGGCACCGCGTCGTTCTCCGACATCGCCAACGAGGTCGCCACCGCCTACGGCTTCTGGCTCGGCGACGCCTTCGCCTCCGGCGGCTCCGCGGGCTACGACCACAAGGGCATGGGCATCACCGCGCGCGGCGCGTGGGAGTCCGTCAAGCGGCACTTCCGCGAGCTGGGCCACGACACCCAGACGGAGGACTTCACGGTCGTCGGCGTCGGCGACATGTCCGGGGACGTCTTCGGCAACGGCATGCTGCTCAGCGAGCACATCCGCCTCGTGGCGGCCTTCGACCACCGGCACATCTTCCTCGACCCGGACCCGGACGCCGCCGTCTCCTACGCCGAGCGGCGCCGCCTCTTCGAACTGCCGCGCAGCTCCTGGGCGGACTACGACACCTCCCTGCTCTCGCCCGGCGGCGGGATCCATCCGCGCTCCGCGAAGTCCGTCCCCGTGAACGCGCACATCCGGGAGGCGCTCGGCATCGAGGCGGGGATCACCAAGATGACCCCGGCCGAGCTGATGAAGGCCATCCTCAGCGCACCCGTCGACCTGCTGTGGAACGGCGGCATCGGCACGTACGTCAAGGCGGCCTCGGAGAGCAACGCGGACGTCGGCGACAAGGCCAACGACGCCATCCGCGTCGACGGCCGGGACGTGCGGGCGAAGGTGATCGGCGAGGGGGGCAACCTCGGCGCGACCCAGCTCGGCCGGATCGAGTTCGCAGTCCACGGCGGCCCGGACCGCACCGGCGGACACGTCAACACCGACGCGATCGACAACAGCGCCGGGGTGGACACCTCCGACCACGAGGTGAACATCAAGATCCTGCTCAACGCGGTCGTCGCCAACGGCGACATGACCGTCAAGCAGCGCAACAAGCTGCTCGCCGAGATGACCGACGAGGTCGGCGCCCTGGTACTGCGCAACAACTACGCGCAGAACGTCGCGCTCGCCAACGCCGTGACGCAGGCGCCCAGCCTGCTCCACGCCCACCAGCGCGCCATCCGCCGGCTGGAACGCACCGGCGACCTGGACCGGGCGCTGGAGTTCCTGCCCGCCGACCGGCAGATCAAGGAGCGGCTGGCGAACGGCCGCGGCCTCACCCAGCCGGAACTGGCCGTACTGCTCGCCTATGACAAGATCACCGCGGCCGAGGAGCTGATCGGCACCGATCTCCCGGACGACCCGTACCTCCAGCGGCTGCTGCACGCCTACTTCCCGCAGGCGCTGCGGGAGCGGTTCCCGGAGCAGATCGACGGGCACGCGCTGCGCCGCGAGATCGTGACCACCGTGCTGGTCAACGACACGGTCAACAGCGCCGGCACCACCTTTCTGCACCGGATGCGGGAGGAGACCGGAGCCTCGACGGCGGAGGTCGTCCGGGCCCAGACCTCGGCCCGCGCGATCTTCGGCCTGAGTTCCGTCTGGGACGCGGTGGAGGCGCTGGACAACCGTGTCCCGGCGGTCGTCCAGACCCGGATCCGGCTGCACTCGCGGCGGCTGGTGGAGCGCGGCACCCGCTGGCTGCTCAACAACCGCCCGCAGCCGCTGGAGATCGCCGAGACGATCGACTTCTTCGGCGAGCGGGTGGAGGCCGTCTGGTCCCAGCTCCCCAAGCTGCTCAGGGGCGCGGACCTGGAGTGGTACCAGGCCAACCTGGACGACCTGACCGCCGCGGGCGTACCGGGCGAGCTGGCCGCGCGGGTGGCGGGCTTCTCGTCGGCGTTCCCGACGCTCGACATCGTGGCGATCGCGGACCGCAACGACAAGACGCCGCTGGACGTCGCCGAGGTGTACTACGACCTCGCGGACCGGCTGCGGATCAGCCGGCTGATGGACCGGATCGTCGAACTGCCGCGCTCCGACCGGTGGCAGTCGATGGCCCGCGCCGCCATCCGCGAGGACCTCTTCGCGGCGCACGCGGCGCTCACGGCCGACGTGCTCGCGGCCGGCAACGGCACCTCGACGCCCGAACAGCGTTTCGACGCCTGGCAGCGGAAGAACAGCGCGATCCTGGCCCGCGCCCGGGCCACGCTCGACGAGATCCACGGCTCGGACGCGTTCGATCTGGCCAATCTCTCCGTGGCGATGCGCACCATGCGGACCCTGCTGCGCGCACACCGCTGACGGGGGGGTGTGTCGCGGACGGGGCCCCGGCTCCGCACCGTGGGGGCGGTCCGGCTCGGGCCGGGCCGCCCCCCCGCGGCGTTTCCGGGGCCGCTCCCGGTCCGTGCGGGGCCGTGCGGGCCGGTACGGGGCCGCCGTGCCCGTTCCGTCCCCGCGCGGATCTGCCCGGGTCTCCGTACGATGGGACGGCGGATGATCCCGTTCTGTCCGTGTCCGTGTCCGGCCCGTCCGGAAGGCAGGGATGAGCATGACGACCGGAGAGGGGAGGCGGACCCCGGACGTCTCGGTGATCGTGATCGTCTACAACGACGCCGACCGCCTCCCGGCCGCCGTGCGGTCCGTTCTCGCGCAGACGCTGCACGCCGTCGAGGTCGTGATCGTCGACGACCACAGCACCGACGGCTCCCACGAGACGGCCCGCCGCCTGGCCGCCGCCGACCCGGACCGGGTGCGCGTCTGCCGGCTCCCCGCGAACAGCGGTGGCTGCAGTGCCCCCCGCAACCGTGGCATCGAGGAGGCCCGGGCGCCCTGGCTGATGTTCCTGGACAGCGACGACGAACTGCCCCGGCACGCCTGCAAGTCCCTGCTGCTCACCGCCGAGCGGACCGGCGCGGACTTCGTCACCGGTGAGGTGACCCGGCTCTACGAGGAGTCCGGCACCACCGGTCTCTGGTACCCGGACCTCTTCGCGGACGAACGGGTGATCGAGGGCATCCGGGAGGCCCCGGAGTTCTTCTTCGACCATCTCTCCACCAACAAGCTCTACGCGGCCGGCTTCATCGCCCGACACCGGCTGCGCTTCCCCGAGGGCATCCACTACGAGGACCAGCTCTTCTCCGCCCGCGCCTTCACCCTGGCCCGCCGGTTCGCCGTGGTTCCGTGGCCCGTCTACACCTGGCGCCTGGCGGCCGACCCGGCCCGGCCGTCGATCTCCTCCAGCCGCCACCGCATCCGTAACGTCGTCGACCGGATCGCCGTGGCCCGGATGATCGACACCTTTCTGGAGGAGAGCGGCAACGCCGATCTGCGCCCCGCGAAGGACCGGAAGTTCCTCCACCACGACTTCCGCCTCTACCTCGGAGATCTGGCCTTCCGCGGCCCCGAGTGGACCGGGCGCTTCGCCGCCGAGGCCGTCCCCTACCTGGACGGCCTCGCCCCGCAGGCGGTCGCGACGCTCCCGCGCGACGAGCGCGTCTGCCTGCGGCTGCTCCGCGAGGGCCGGTACGCGGAGGTGCGGCAGTGTGCCCGGGGGCTCGGGCGGCCGGGCATCGCACCGCGCCACGCCGTACGGGACGGCGCCGGGCGGACGTACTGGGGCGCGCGGCTCCCGGACGCGGGGACGGACGCGGCCGCCGACCTGGACATCACCGAGTGGCGGCTGACGGAACAGCCGTTCGCCGGCGGCCGGATACGCCACGAGGCCGAGGACCTGGCTCCCGACGGGCCGCTGCTCCGGTTGCGCCTGCGCACCCACGACCCGGCGGGGCTGCTCACGGACACCGCGGGGACGCCGGGCCGGGAGGACGGGCTGACGGCCGAGCTGTGGCTCAGTGCGGGCGGGCCGCCGCTGAAGGTCCCCTTCCGCTACCGGCGGGCGGAGCCGGAGGAGCCCGGAACGGCCGTCGCAGCCGTCCCTTCCGGCACCACCGGCGGCGAGTACACCGCCGAGATCGTCCTCGACCCGCGCCGTATCCCGCTGCGGGCCAAGGGCTTCGCCGGCCGCCGCCACCCGGTGGTCGTCCTCACCCGGCACGGCCTCAGCCGCCGGGACCCGCTGCTGGCCCCCCTTGATCTGAGGCCCTTGCGGACGGCGCTGCCCCGGGCCGGACCGCTCGGCGGCCACCAGCTCCGCGTCGTCTGCGAGGACCGCGGCGCCGGTCGGCTGGAGTTCCGCTGGCGGCGTGGCGGCGCGCTGCGCCTCGCGGCCGAGGTGGCGCCCCGGCTGGGCCCGGTCCACCGCGAGGCCCGGCGGCTGCGGCGGCGGCTGTCGGGTCCCCGGCTGAAGGCCATGGTCGAGCGCGAGCTGTGGCGGCTTCCGGTCGACCGGCACCTGGTGCTCTTCGAGGCGATGGAGGGCGCCGGTTACGCCGACAGCCCCCGCTACATCCACGAGGAACTGGTGCGGCGCGGGCTGCCGTACCGGAGCGTGTGGTCGTACGCGGGGGACCGCTCGTCCTTCCCGCCCGGGGTGCCGCTCGTCCGCCGCGGCAGCTGGGCGTACGTCCGGACGCTCGCCCGGGCCGGGTACTGGGTGGACTCGCACGGCATCCCCTCCGTCTACGCCAAGCGCCCGGAGACCCGCTATCTGCAGACCTGGCACGGCCAGGCGCTGAAGCACATGGGCTTCGACACCCCGGAATTGCGGCTGGGCGGCGAGGAGCGGCGGCGCACCCACCGGGACATGGTGGCCCGCTGGGACGTCCTGATCGCGCCCAGCGAGGAGTTCGAGCGCACGTTCGTCCGGGCCAACGGCTACACCGGTGAGCTGCTGCGCTGCGGACTGCCCCGCAACGACGTCCTGGTGCGCTGGAACGAACCCGCGCAGCGGGCCCGGGCCGCCGCGGCCCGCGGCCGGCTGCAGATCCCGGACGGCCGCCGGGTGCTGCTCTACGCACCGACCTTCCGGGACGGCCTGCGGGGCAGCGGCGACTCGATCCGGGTGGACCTGGCGGAGCTGGCCGAGGGTCTGGGCGAGGAGTGGACCGTGGTGGTCCGCCCGCACGCCTACGACCGGTTCACCGTGCCGCCGGAGCTGGGGTACGCGGTCCGGGACGGACGGGGCTTCACCGACGTCAACGACCTGCTGCTGGCCTCCGACGCGCTGGTGACGGACTACTCCTCCCTGATGTTCGACTACGCGGCCCTGGGACGGCCGATCCTGCTCTTCACCGACGACTACGAGGAGTACAGCGGCGGCTCGCGCGGAACGTACTACGACCTGCCGGACATCGCTCCGGGGCCGATGCTCGCGACCACCGCGGAACTGGTGGCGGCGGTACGGGACCTGGACCGGGTCGCCGCGGACACGGCCGCCGCGTACGCCCGCTTCCGGGCGATGTTCGCCTCCCGGGACAGCGGACAGGAGAGCAAGGCCGTGGTCGACCGGTTCTTCGAGGGTGGCGCACCATGAGCGGCGGCGCGGGCGCCGGCGCACACGGGGGCGCACGCGCCGGAGCCGGCGCGGCGGCCGGGGCGCGCACCATCTTTCTCGTGGGCATCGACGTCGACTCGATGGGCGGCTCGCAACGCGTGCTGCACACCCTCGCACAGGGGTTCGGGGAGCGCGGGCACCGCACGGAGCTGATCGGTATCCGGCCGAGCCCGGAGCCGTACCGCTACCACGCCGACCCCGCCTACCGGCACACCACGCTCTACCCCGCCCCGCGGCGCCCCTCCGCCCGGCCCGAAGCCTCACCGAACGCCTCGGTCCCGCCCGGCTGCTGGAGAACCGGGCGCGCCGCGCGGAGCGCGACCGGGCCCGGGCACGGCTGGCCGCCCGGTTCGCCACCGCCGGCCGGGGCTACGTCGTCATCGGCTCGCCCTGGGCCGTGGACTGGCTGTCCGCCGTCGACCGGCCGCAGCTCAAGGGCATCGGCCAGTACCACGAGTCGTTCGCACAGGCACGTGCCTCGGCGAACCTCCGGCTGATCCTTCGGCACTACCCGGACCTGGAGAAGTCCCTCTTCCTCAGTGAGGGCGACGCCGCCGACTTCCGCCGGCAGAGGCTGCCGAACGCCGCCGTGATGCCCAACCCGCTGCCCTTCACGCCCCCCGCGCCCGCCCCGCTCGACACCCGGCGGATCGGCGCCGTCGGCAGGCTGGAGGAGATCAAGCGGCTGGACCGGCTGATCGACGCCTTCGCGGAGATCTCGCCCCGCCGGCCCGGCTGGGAGCTGCATCTCTTCGGCGACGGGCCGCTGGAACCGGAGTTGCGCGGGCGGGCCGCCCGGCTCGGCTGCGCGGAGCGGGTCGTCTTCCGGGGCAGCGTGCGCGACGTGGCCGCCGCCTACCGCGAACTGTCCGTGCTGGCGCTCACCAGCGAGCGCGAGGGGCGCCCGATGGCCGTGGCGGAGGCGGCGGCCTGCGGGGTGCCCGCCGTGAGCTTCGACCTCTCGGACGGGGTGCGGGAGCTGGTCGCCGACGGCCGCACCGGCAGGCTGGTGCGGCCCGGTGACCAGGAGGCGTTCACCGCCGCGCTGCGCGAACTGGTGGCGGACGACGCACTGCGGGAGCGTTTCGGGCGCGCGGCACGGGAGCACGTCGCCCCGCTCGCGCTGCCGGCGGTGCTCGACCGCTGGGAAGCACTGTTCGAGGAGATCGACCGCTGAACGGACGGCGAAGGAGCCGTAGGTGACGTGGGCACGGGGAGCGGGGCGGGACTCACCACCGCTCGGCCAGTCCCCGTCGCAGCGCCCGGCCGGCGATACGGAGCGCGCTGCGCGGCCCGCGCGCCACCCGCAGCGCGAGTGAGCCGCCCGCCGCCTCGAACGGGTGCACCAGCAGCAGACCGTTCCGGCCGGCCGCCACCCCGCGGCGCGGCAGCGGACCGGCGGCCCGCACGCCGGTGTAGAGCGAACCGCCGTCCGCACAGTGGATCCTGACCCGGACGTCCCAGATCTCCGGCGTTCCGCCGTGCCCGCCGGCGGAGGCCGGTCCGGCGGTGCCCGGGGTGTCCAGGCCGAGCAGGACCTCGGCGGTCCAGGACGGGGCCGCGGTGTCGTCCCGGGTGAGGACGGCGTTCCGGGCCAGTCCCAGGCGGCCGTCGTCGCGGTGGCGCAGCTCGACGTCCACGGTGACCGGGCCCCCGGCGGCCATCAGCCGTCCGTACAGCTCGTGGACGCGCAGGACGAGCCGCAGCCGGGGCCGGGTGAGGCCCATGGTGCCGGTGCCCCGGTCCCCGTTCCGGATGCCGCTTCCGTTCCCGCCGCCGCGGCCTCTGCCGCCGGTGCCGCGCTCGTGCGCGCGGAGCGTGCCGTCGACGGTCACCGGCAGCCGGTGCAGCGGCGTCTCGTCCACCTGGTCGAGCAGGACGGCCGGCAGGTCGATCGCCCACACCGGCCGGCCGTTGACCCGCGCGTACGGGGGCAGCAGCCGGGCCGGGTGGACGGCGAGCCCGGCCAGCCGCTCCACGTCACGGGGGTGGCCGGCGGCCGCGATCACCCGGGCGCTCCACCGGGCGGGCGCCCGGGCGGCGAGCAGGTCCTCCTCGCCGAACGACTCCAGATGCTCCCGGGTGAGGTCCCACCAGGCGAGGCGGTGGTCCTCGTCGCGCCGGCCCAGTTCCCGCAGGTATATCCGCAGGTCGTGGTCGAGGAACTTCACCCGGGCGGCGTGGGCCAGCCGCCGCTGCCCGGCCAGTTGCAGGGTGTCCACGGCCAGCCGGTGCGCCGTCAGCCGGGCCCGCCAGCCGTCCACCCGGTTCCGGTCCAGCGAGATCGAGGGCCGGGCGGCGGTGCGGCGGACGTGCCAGATGTAGACGGTGTCGGGGATGACGGCGATCCGGGGGCGGGCGGCCAGCACCCGGGCGGTGAAGACGAAGTCCTCGTAGCGGAACGGGCCTTCGGGGAAGGTGATGCCGTGCGCGGCGAGGAAGGCCCGGTCGTACAGCTTGTTGACGCAGAGCGTGTCGCGGACCAGGCGCGGCTGCAGCTCCGGCGCGTCGTGGACCGCCTCGCCCAGGTAGAGAGCGCGCTGCCAGCGGGTGTCGCGCCGCAGCGGCAGTTCGCGCCGGAGGCAGGCGCCCGCGACGACCGGTGCCGCGTGCCGGAGGGCGGCCGCGAGGAGGGCGTCGGCGGCGCCCGGCGGCAGCACGTCGTCGCTGTCGAGGAACATCACGTACGGGGCGGTGGCCTGCCGCAGCCCGTCGTTGCGGGGACTGCCGCAGCCGCCGCTGTTGACGGTCCGGTGCCGCACGCGCAGCCGGGGCTCACGGGCCGCCATCCGGTCGAGGAGGGCACCGGTGCCGTCGGTGGAGGCGTCGTCCACGGCGATCACCTCACGGACGGCGGGCCCCTGGCCGAGAGCCGAGCGCACCGCCGTCCTGATGTGCGCCGCGTCGTTGTAGCCGATGACGACCACACTGATCTGTGTGGCGTCCTCCGGCGGCGGCATATCGGCATCCATGGGGACAAAGACTATATTTCGCAAGGATGCGCGGAGGGGCGCCGTGCCCGCCGTCATGAGAACCGCGGGG
Organism: Streptomyces sp. MNU89; assembly: GCF_020982505.1. Classification (NCBI taxonomy): domain Bacteria; kingdom Bacillati; phylum Actinomycetota; class Actinomycetes; order Kitasatosporales; family Streptomycetaceae; genus Streptomyces; species Streptomyces sp. MNU89. The sequence continues at coordinate 4,653,991 of NZ_JAJKLL010000001.1, forward strand.
TGACCGGGACCCGGGTGGTCCGGCACACCCCGCGGCGCGGTGGTGCCGAGAGGCGGCGCGACCGCCGTTACTTGACGGCGCCCGCCATCACCCCGTTGACGAACTGGCGCTGGAAGGCGAAGAAGACCGCCAGCGGGATCACCATCGAGACGAAGGCTCCCGACGCCAGGACGTCGATGTTGTTGCCGAACTGGCGTACCTGCTGCTGGAGCGCCACGGTGACCGGCGGTGAACCCGGGTCCGCGAAGATCAGCGCCACCAGCATGTCGTTCCAGACCCAGAGGAACTGGAAGATGCCCAGCGAGGCGATCGCCGGACCGCCCAGCGGCAGCACGACCCGGGTGAAGAGCCGGATCTCGCCCGCTCCGTCCAGCCGTGCCGCCTCCAGCAGTTCGCGCGGAATCTCCGCGAAGAAGTTCCGCAGCAGGAAGACGGCGAAGGGCAGGCCGAAGGCGACGTGGAAGAAGACCACGCCCGCCAGCGTCTGGAAGATGCCCAGGCTGTTGAAGAGCTTCGACACCGGTATCAGCGCCACCTGGACCGGTACCACCAGCAGCCCCACGACCACCATGAACACCCAGTCGCGGCCCGGGAAGTCCAGCCAGGCGAAGGCGTAGCCGGCCAGGGCGCCGATGACGATGACGAGCACCGTGGACGGCACCGTGATCGCCACGGTCGTCCACAGCGAGGTGGTGATGTCCTCGTTGCCGAGCAGGTTGGCGTAGTTGTCCACGGTGAGCTGCGCGGGCTCGGTGAAGACCGTCCACCAGCCGCTGGTGGCGATGTCCGAGGTCTCGCGGAGCGAGGAGACCAGCAGGCCGATCGTCGGCGTCAGCCAGAACAGGGCGATCACCAGCAGAACGGCCTGTACGAGCCCGCCGCTGGTACGGGCCGTCAGCCGCGCGACGAGCGAGGGCCTGGCCGGCCCGGACGGCCCGGACGGGCCCGGCACGCTTCCCTTCTTCGCCACCGTCGGACCGCTCCGCTCCGCCGAGCCCCCGGGGCCCGTATCCGTCGAGGCGCTCACGGGCGTCGCTCCCTTCGCATGCGGCGGATGTTGAAGGCCATCACCGGTACCACCAGCAACAGCAGGACCACGGCGATCGCGCTGCCGACGCCCTGTTCGGCGTCGGTGCCGAAGGACAGCAGATACAGCTGGAGGGCGAGGACGTTGGCGTCGTTCTGCGTGGCCCCCGGCGCCAGGATGTAGACGAGGTCGAAGATCTTCAGCACGTTGATCATCAGGGTGACGGTCACCACCGCCAGCACCGGTGCCAGCAGCGGCACCGTCACCTTGCGGAAGACCTGCCACTCATTGGCCCCGTCCACCCGGGCCGCCTCCATCAGCTCGCGCGGCACGCTCGCCAGCCCCGCTCCGATGAGGACCATCGCGAAACCGGCCCACATCCAGATGTAGCTGCCGATGATGGCGGGGGTGACGAGGTTGGGACCGAGCCAGTTGATGCCGTTGTACGCCTCGGTGAAGTTCGAGCCGGGCAGCCGCAGCTGGGCCCCGGCCGCGCTCGCGGGCAGGCTGTATCTCCCGTCCTCGCCGGACTCGGCGCTCGCGACGACCTCGCCGTCCCGGACCGCCTCGACCTTCACCCCGGCCAGGGCCTTCTCGCCGCGGTCGATCACCCCGGCCTCGCCGCCCCCGCCGGGCGTGAAGTCGAGCCAGACGGTGCCGGTGACCTTGTCCCCGTCCGGCTCGGCGGCCACGGCCTCCGCCGCGTCCTTGGGTATCTCGGCCGGGGGGATGCCGACCAGCGGCAGCCCGGCCGGGTCCCCGGCCCGTACGGTCTCCTCGGTGGTGAAGGAGCCGCCGGCCGTCTTCTCGATGCCCGTGTTCGGCCGCGGCCGGGCGCCGGGATAGGCGGAGGACTCGGAGAAGGTGTCGTGGATGCCCGTCCACACGGCGTTGGCGACCCCGCGCTCCGGGTCCTGCTGGTAGACGAGTGTGAAGATGATGCCCGCCGCCAGCATGGAGATCGCCATCGGCATGAAGACGATCATCTTGAAGGCGGTGCCCCAGCGGACCCGCTCCGTCAGCACGGCGTAGATCAGGCCGAGTGCCGTGGAGACGGCCGGGGCGACGATCACCCAGACCAGGTTGTTCTTCAGCGCGGTGCGGGTGCCGGGGTCGGAGAACAGCTCGCCGTAGTTGTCCAGGCCGACGAAGGCGGTGCCCTCCGTGTCGAAGAAGCTCCGCACCACGGAGTACCCGATCGGGTAGACCACGAGCGCGGCCAGCAGCACGAGCGCGGGCAGCAGGAAGCATGCCGCGATCCAGGCCCGGGTGCCGGCCACGCCCTTCTTGGTGACGGGGGGCGGGGCGCCGGGTGTGGCGGCGCCCCCCGCGGTCGCTGTCGTCATCGGTCGCGGCCGCCCGTCAGTTCTTGTAGGCCTTGGCGGCTTCCGCCTCCAGCCGCTTCTGGGCACCGGCCACGTCGTCGGGGTTCTTGAGGAAGTCCTGGAGCGCCTTCCACTCGCCCTCGCCCTTGGTGCCGCCGAAGGAGGCCGGCGCCTGGTCGGACATGTCGAAGCGGAAGTCGTCACCCGCGTCGACGAGGGCCTTGGCGATGTCCCGCTGGACGTCGTCCGGGTAGGCCTTGAGGTCCAGTTCCTTGTTGGGCGAGATGAAGCCGCCGGCCTTCGCCCAGATCTCGGCGGCGTCCGTCGAGGCGAGGAAGGTCAGCAGGGCCTGCGGGCCCTTGCCGTCCTTGAGCGCGACGGCCACATCTCCGGCGCTGACCACCGGGGATTCCTCGCCCACGGCCGGGAACGGGAAGACCTTGGCGTCGGTGCCGATCTCCGCCTTGGTGTCCGAGGAGATGTTGACGGCCACGAAGTCGCCCTCGAAGACCATGGCGGCCTCCGGCGCGTCACCGCCGGCGAAGGTCTGGGTGACGGACTTCGGGAACTCGGTCTGCAGCGCGCCCTCCTGGCCGCCCGCGAGCAGCGTCTTGTCGCCGAACAGTTCGCCGAGGGTCTCCAGCGCCTCCTTGACGGAGGGGTCGGTCCACTTGATCTCGTGTTCGGCGAGCTGGTCGTACTTCTCCGGTCCCGCCTGGGAGAGATAGACGTTCTCGAACCAGTCGGTGAGCGTCCAGCCGTCCGCGCCGCCGACGGAGACCGGCGCCACCCCGGAGTCGGAGATGGTGCGGGCGGTCTGGAGGAAGTCGTCCCAGGTGCCGGGCTCCTCCACGCCCGCGTTCTCGAAGGCCGCGGTGTTGTACCAGATGAGGGACTTGTTGGCGGCCTTGAAGTAGACGCCGTACTGCTTGCCCTCGTGGGCGCCGAGATCGCGCCAGCCCTGCGAGAAGTTCTTCTCCAGCTGTTCCTGCGCCTCCTCGCCGGCCGGCTTCAGTTTGCCCTGGGCCGCGAACTGCTTGAGCGCGCCGACCTGCGGGAGCAGCGCGATGTCCGGCGGCTGGCCTCCCTCGATCTTCGTACCGAGGAAGGTGGAGATGGAGTCGCCGGTCGGGACGAACGAGACCTCGGCGCCGGTCCGCTTCTCGAACTCGTCCAGCACGGCCTTGAAGTTCTTCTGCTCCGCCCCCGTCCAGACGGCGGCCACCTGGAGCTTCTCCCCCGTGAGCTTCGGAAGGTCGACGGTGACGGCGCTCTTGCCCTCACCTCCGCTCTCGCCTTCCTTCCCGTCGTCTCCGCCTCCGCCGCAGCCCGCGGCGGTGAGCGCGAGCGCGCTCGCGGTGACGGCGGCCAGCACGGCCCGTGTGGTGCGTCGTGTGTGACTGCCTGCGGAGCGCGCTCCGCGTGCCGCTCTGTTCGCGGTGGTGAGAGTTGTGCGCATTGTGCCCGACCTCTCCTGGGTCCCGCCTGGGCCCCACCCGTGAACCCCCGTGAGGGGGCCGGCCCGTGTACGGCGCCCGCCCGGCGGGCGACCGCACGGGGCTCGTCCCGTACGTACTGTGCGACAGTCCTATGCCCCGGAGGAGAGCGGTCGCAATACCGGGACGGTGATCAACTGACCGATTGTGACCGGGCCGTGATGGGCAGTCAGACTTGTTGAACGCGCGTAGGGGACGGCACCCGGAAACCCGTTCGGGCAGTGCGGCCGCGGGGTACCCGGCCCCTTTGGGGCGGTGAACGGTTCCTGGGGGCGAGCGGGTGGACCGCGGCCCGGGCAGGGTGCGCCGGCAGCAGACACCCGGGGCGGCCGGCGGGGGTGTACGGGGCGGGCGCGCCCCGCGCCCGTGCCGGTCGCACCGGCCCCGGCCCGCCGCTCCCCGCCGAGGGCCGGGCCGCGGCGGCCGCCCGGCCACGGCGGGCCCGGCCCCGTCAGACCAGCGGCGGAGCCGGAGCCGCGTCGGCGGACTCGGCCGCCCGCTGCAGCGCACTGGCCAGCAGCGCCAGGTCGGTCGGCCCGTTGCCCAGTTCGCGGAGCGGGCGGCGCGTCGGAGGGTCGCCCATGCGCTCCCAGTCGAGCGGCACCACCGTCGGACGCTGGGTGGCCGTCCGCGGGATGCGGCCGGTGACCCGGCCCGCCTGGAACCAGACGACCGAGCCGTCGGGGCCGGTCAGCCGGCCGCGCCCCGCCGTCGCCCCGGCCTTCTCCGGCCCGTCGGTCACGGCGGGCAGCACTTCCAGGGAGACCCGCCCCCCGGCGGCCTCCGCCGCTGCGGTGCCGGCCGTGCGCTCCGGATGGCCGGTCGCCGCGATCAGATGGACCCCGAGCCGGGCACCCTCCCGGGCCACCGCCTCCAGCGCCCGCACCACGGAGCCGGCCGCCGGGCGGCCGGTGCTGCCGAGCGCGGGTGACAGCAGGGCGTCGAAGTCGTCGACGAGAACCACCAGCCGGGGCAGCGCCTCCGGACCGGCCACCGCCCGGGCCTCCGGCTCCGCCCCGGCGGCCGCGCCGTTCCGCGCGCTCCCGGCCGGCGCCGGCACCGTACCGGCGGGTGCCGCGGCGGTGCCCACCGGGGCGCCACCGGGGGAACTCCCGTGCGTTCCGGCCGGGGCGGCTCCCGCGGCCGGAGTGCGGCCCTCCCCGGGACGGCCGCCGCCGCGGACCCGGAGCTTCAGCGTGCCGCCGGACTCCGGCTCCGGATCACCGCTCCGCCGGTCGCCGCCCGGGCGCTCGGCCGCACGCCGCGCCGGCCGCTCCGCACGGCCGGCCCATCGGGTGTGCCACTCGGAGAAGTCCAGCCCGTCCAGGAGTTCGGCCCGCCGTTTCAACTCCGAGCTGAGCGCCTGGGCGAAGGCCCGCATCCGCACCGGGTCGACACCGGTCACATACGTCGTCACGTGCGGGAGGTCCGTGCAGGCCCGGAGGCCCTCACCGCGGGCCTCCGGCTGCGGGGAGCGCAGCCCGCCGCCGTCCACCAGCGCCATCGCCAGCCGGTCGGGCCGGTCGGCAGCCGCCAGCGAGGCGGCCAGCGACCGCAGCAGCTCCGTCTTGCCGCTTCCCGCGCCGCCCTCGACCAGCAGATGCGGGCCCTCCGCCGCCACGTCCACGGTGAGCGGGCCGTGCGGTCCCGCGCCGAGCACCGCGCAGAGCTGCCCGCCCGGCGGAGTCCCGGGGTCGGCCGCGGCGGCCCAACGGGCCGTCAGCGAGGCGGGGGTGGCGCGGGCCAGCCCCAGCTCGTCCAGCAGCCGCGCGGCACGCGGCAGCGTCACCGCCACCCGCCGCGATCCGCCCGGACCGTGTGTCCCGGCCCCGGTGTCCGGCAGCCGCAGCGGCGCGAGCGACCGGGCGAATCGCTCGGCCCAGGCGGTGGACACGGCGTCGGCGACCGCGGCCGTGCCGTTGTCCGGCACTCCGGGACGGCGACCGCCCGGGGCGCGCTCCACCGGCACCGCGCGGGACGCGATGCCATGGGTGTCCGCCGGGTCGCCGGAGAGCGGACCACCGGGCCCGGCGGGGCCCGCCGCCGTGCCGGACGGGTTGGCGTGGCCGTGCGTCCCGTGGCCGCCGTACGCGGCCGGGACGGGGTCCGCGGCGGGCGCGGCCGGGCCTCCCGGTCCGTGCGCCCCGCGCCGGTCGGCGGGAAGGTGTATCAGCCGGAGCGCCGTGGCCACCTCACCGCTGAGCATCGCCACCGCACCGCACTCCCCGAAGGCCGGGGACACCGTGCGGGCCGTCTCGAAGTTGGCGAGCAGCGGAGCCGCGGGGGAGGCGGCCGGGGTCTCCACCGCGCAGAGGAGATGGACCCCGGCGGCCGGACCGGCGCACGCCAGCCGGGCCGTGGCCCCCCGCAGCTCCGGGGAGCCGGGATCGCCGTCCAGGACCACGACGGTGTACGAGCCGTCGCCCCGGGCCGCCGTGCCGCCGGTGCCGTGTCCGGCCGCCCCGGTGAGCGGGGCCTCCTCCACCTGGCGGGCCAGCTCCGCGATCCGGGCGGCGGCCTGCTCGGAGTCGTAGGCGAGCAGCAGGCGGCAGTCCTGGCCGTGGGCCGGACGCAGCTGCGGCAGCCAGCCGATCCAGGCCCAGTCGGCCATCCGGTCCCGTATGTCCCGCGCCGGGTCGGCGCTGATCAGGACGATCTCCAGGGTGGCGGGGGAGTGCAGCGCGGCGAGCTGCGCGACGACGGACCGGGCCAGCCCGGCCAGTCGCGCCCGCGGACCGGCCAGGCCCAGCGAACCGGCCTGCCGTAGCCCGACGGTGACGGGGAAGGAGGGCACGCCCGCGCGATCGGCCGTGCCGAGCCGCACCACCAGGGCGTCGGGGTGTCCGGGTCCGCGTTCCCACAGCCGCGGACCGGGGCCCAGGGCGGTGAGCAGGATCTCGGAGGGGTCGGGCCAGCGCCGGTGCAGCGCGGCGGCAGCGGCGGCGGACGGACCGAAGGCGTCGGCCGGACGGCCGGGCCCGGCGGGCTCGTCCTCGGCGCGGCCGCCGGCCAGGCGGCGGGCCCAGGCTCCTATGCCGCGGCCGCGGCGCCCGGCGCGGCGGTCCGGCTCGCCGCCCTCGCCGGGCCGCGCACCGGGAGGGCCGGCGCCGTACCCGCCCGCGGGGGGCGCCCCGGCGGAGGCGCCGGGCCGGACCGCGCCGGGCGCGGGCCCAGCGGGCGGCCACGGGGTCCCCGCGTCGCCGGAGCCGGGGCCGCGGAAGGCACTGCTGCCCTCGGCGGCGCGGGTCTCGCCTGCGGGGATCCGGTACGGGTGGGGGACGTCGCCGTGGCCGGTCACCGTGTGTTCCCGGGGGCCGTCCGGGTGCTCGCCGGGCAGGTACGGGCCCGGCTCCCCGCCGGGGCCCCGCTGTCCGGGCAGCCGCGCCCGGCCGGGCGGCTCCTGCGGGCCGTACTTGGCGCCGCTGTACCCGGATTCGCCGTATCCGGGTACGCCGCGCCCGTGTTCCGCGTACCCCGGCTCCCCGGGCCCGCCGTGCTGTTCACGCGCCCCGTGTCCGCCCGGCCGCTCGCCGGCCGGTGCGTGTTCGCCGCCCCGGCGGTACGGGCCGCCGTGCGCGGGCCCGCCCGGACCCGCGGCGCCGGAACCCGCGGCCGCGTCCCGGGCCGCATCCGGGGCCGGGGTGAGGGTCCGGCCGCCGGCGACGGCGGGGGCGCTGCCGGGCAGCTCGACCCGGAGCCGGCCCTCGCCGTCCGGCGCCACCGGAAGCGAACCGGGCAGCACCGCCGGCCGCCGCACCGCCCCCGGTCCGCTGGGGGAGTCCTCCGGAGGGTCCTCCCCGGCGTCCGCCGCGGACTCCAGCCGCAGCGCCGATTCCCCGACGCGGAGCAGGGCACCCGGCGGCAGCGGCCGGGGCCGGCCGTCCACGGGCGCGCCGTCGACCGCGGTGCCGTTGGTCGAGCCGAGGTCCGCGACGGTCACCAGGCCGTCCCCGGCGAGGGTCACCGCGCAGTGCAGCCGGGAGACGTCGGGGTCGTCGAGCGGGACGTCGGCGTCGGCGGAGCGGCCGATCCGGATCTGCCCGCCGTGCAGCAGATGGACCCCGCCCGCGTCCGGCCCGGCGACGACGTGGAGCCGGGCGGTGCCCCGCGCGGCCGTCTCCTGGGCGATGCCGGGGTGCAGTCCGGGCTCGACCGGGGCGTGCAGGGAGAGCACCGCGCCGTCGACGAGCGGCGGTTCGCCCAGCAGGCGGTGGCGGCTGTCGAGCCGCTCGGAGCCCGCGTACAGCACCACGGAGGCCGAGTTCTGCGCCGCGCCGCCCGCACGGGTGCCGGAAACGCCGGGGACGGCGGGCTCCGCGCCGCGCCCGGGCTCCGCGACGGCGGCCACGGCGGCCGCGAGGCCGCCGGCCACCGCGGCGAGCGCCGTTCCGGCGGGGGCCGTGACGAGCACATCGCAGGAACGCGGGGCATGGCCGCTGAGCGGCCCGAGGACGGTCAAGCGGATCTGCATCGCCGTCAGCGGTCCCTTCCGCCCGGACGCGGCAGGGGCCCGGTCCGTCCCCCGCCCGTGCACGGGCGCTCGGCACGTACAGGTCACCACAGAGCGCGGGGCCCCCGCCCCCCGCTCCTCCGTGCGTGGGTGCATCCTCGCACCTGCCGGTGACATCCTGCCCGGTGACCGCCGTTATTCGATCTTGAATTATCCCTGTCCGGCCAAAAAGCGCCGCACAGGGCGTCGGTGACGGCATCCCCTGTCACCCGGCGGACCGATTGCGTCTCTTCCCGGTCGACTTCCGTCCGGCACGCCCGGAAGCACCGGCTCCGCCCCCCGGCCGGACGGCCCCGCGTCACCCCGGGCCGGGCCGGACCGGGGACCACCGGGCAACCATCGGCGCGGCAGCCGCGTCCTCCCGGTACGGACCGCGGCGTGTCCGGGTCCGTACCGGGAGGGAACCGGAGAACAGCCGCAGGACCCGCCGCCCGCCCGTAACACGGCACTAGAGTGGGGCGGAACGGCCCCGTGGAGTCCCTCCGCGGAACACGGCCCGGTACCAGGACGTAGGGAGCGCATGACGTGCGGCCGGTAGGCAGTAAGTATCTGCTCGAAGAGCCGCTCGGCCGTGGGGCCACCGGCACCGTCTGGCGGGCCCGGCAGCGCGAGACGGCGGGCGCGGAGGCTGCGGTGGCCGGGCATCCCGGCGAGGCCGTCGCGATCAAGGTCCTCAAGGAGGAGCTGGCGCACGACCCGGATGTCGTGATGCGCTTCCTGCGCGAGCGGTCGGTCCTGCTCCGGCTCACCCACCCCAACATCGTCCGCACCCGCGACCTCGTCGTCGAGGGCGATCTGCTGGCCCTCGTCATGGACCTGATCGACGGCCCGGACCTCTTCCGCTATCTGCGCCAGAACGGCCCGTTCACGCCGGTCGCCACCGCCCTGCTGACCGCGCAGATCGCGGACGCGCTCGCCGCCAGCCACACCGACGGCGTCGTCCACCGCGACCTCAAGCCCGCCAACGTCCTGCTGGCGACCGGCCCGAGCGGCGAGATGCACCCGATGCTCACCGACTTCGGCATCGCCCGGCTCGCGGACTCGCCCGGTCTCACCCGCACCCACGAGTTCGTCGGCACCCCCGCCTATGTCGCGCCGGAGTCCGCCGAGGGCCGCCCGCAGACCTCCGCCGTCGACATCTACGGCTGCGGCATCCTCCTCTACGAACTGGTCACCGGCCGTCCGCCCTTCGCGGGGGAGACGGCCCTGGAGGTGCTGCAGAAGCACCTCAGCGAGGAGCCGCGCCGCCCCACCACCGTCCCCGAACCGCTCTGGACGGTCATCGAGCACTGCCTGCGGAAGAACCCGGACGAGCGGCCCAGCGCCGTCAACCTCGCCCGCGGCCTCCGCACGGTCGCCGCGGGCGTCGGCGTGCACGCCAACCCGGCCCAGGCCGAGGCGGCCCTCGGCGTCGCCGCGCTGCTCGCGCCCGACCCGGCGCCCGCGCCCGTCCCCGGCACCACCGCCGGCCACGGCGCGGGAGCTGCCGGCGGCGGGGACGCCGACCCGACGCAGGTGCTGCCGTCCGGCGCGAGCGCGTACGACCCCAACGCGCAGACGGCCTTCCTGCCCGCCGGCGGCGGGCCCGGCGGCCCGGACCACGCCGGCGCCACCCGCGCGATGCCCCCGGTGCCGCCGGGGCCGCCCGGCGCGGGGGACGGCCAGGACGGCGAGCACCCCTGGCAGACCCAGATGCGCGCGGCCCGCGACCGCAACGAGCAGACCCAGGTCCAGTACCTCGATCCGGACGAGGACCCGCTCCGCCGCCGCCCGCAGCGCCGCCCGGCACAGCAGCAACAGCAGCAGCCCGCTCCCTACGCGCCGCCCCCGCAGCCCCGGCCCCAGCCGCGCCGGGAGCCCCGCCGCCGGCAGGAACCGCAGCCCCAGCGGTACGCCCCGCCGCCCCGCCGGCCCCGCGCCGCGCCGGGAGCCGCGCCCCCGCAGCGCCAACCCGATGCGGATCCCCGGGCTCGGCTGCCTCAAGGGCTGCCTCTTCACCATCGCGGTCTTCATCCTGGCGGGATGGCTCGTCTGGGAGTTCACCCCGGTCCAGAGCTGGGTCGCGGAGGGCAAGAGCTTCTGGCAGGCGACGACCGACGGCATCGGCCAGGTCGTCGACTGGATCTCGCAACTCGGCCAGGCGTCCGAGCAGCTCCCCGACACCTCCGACATCAAGGCCCCCGAACTCGACCCGGGCGCCGGCCAGTGACACCGGCCCGGCCGCAACATCTCCACGACTGTGGAGACTTGTCGACTTACGGGACCCGATTTACCGCGCAGAAGTGATGGTTGGCCCCATCCTGGGCAACGGACACCCCGGTGGCCGCGTAGCTTGGTGGCCCACGCCTGCCCTCCGCGCGGAGGGCATGACACGTCGGAGCAGTCTTGGCACGCAAGATCGGTAGCCGGTACACCGTCCACCAGATCCTCGGGCGGGGGTCCGCCGGGACGGTGTGGCTGGGCGAGGGGCCCGAAGGCCCGGTCGCCGTCAAACTCCTGCGCGAGGACCTCGCCTCGGACGAGGAGCTCGTCGAACGCTTCGTCCAGGAGCGCACCGCGCTCCTCGGCCTCGACCATCCCCGGATCGTCGGCGTCCGCGACCTCGTCGTCGACGGCAACGACCTGGCCCTCGTCATGGAGCTGGTGCGCGGCACCGATCTGCGCACCCGCCTCGAACGGGAGCGCCGGCTGGCCCCGGAGGCCGCCGTCACCATCGCCGCCGACGTGGCCGACGCCCTCGCCGCCGCGCACGCCGCGGGCATCGCGCACCGCGACGTCAAACCGGAGAACATCCTGCTCGACATGGAGGGCCCGCTCGGCCCGGGCGGCGCCCACCCGGCGCTGCTGACCGACTTCGGCGTCGCCCGGCTCGTCGACTCCCCCGCCCGCACCCGTGCCCTGCGCTCCACCGCCGGAGCCGCACCGGCCCCCCGCACCGGCCAGAGCCCCCGCACCGGGCAGGCCGGCGCGGCGCGCAACATCATCGGCACCCCCGACTACCTCGCCCCGGAGATCGTCGAGGGACTGCCGCCCCGTGCCTCCGTCGACATCTACGCCTTGGCGACCGTCCTGTACGAACTGCTGGCCGGTTTCACCCCGTTCGGGGGCGGCCACCCCGGTGCCGTGCTGCGCCGCCACGTGACCGAGACGGTGGCCCCGCTGCCCGGCATCCCCGACGAGCTGTGGCAACTGCTCGTCCAGTGCCTGGCCAAGTCGCCCGCCTCCCGGCTGCGCGCGGCCGAGCTCGCCGGCCGGCTCCGGGAGCTCCTGCCCGCTCTGGCCGGGCTCCCGCCGCTCGACGTGGACGAGCTGGACGGCGAGCGCGCCGGCGACGACCCCGCGGAGGAGCGGGCCGAACCCTTCCGCTCCGTACCCGAGCAGCCCCGCCGCGGCGCCGTGCCCCTGGTCTACGGCTCCGCGCCCGACTCCGGACGGGACACCCACACCAGCATGCGCGTCCCCACCGAGGACGAGCTCGCGGGCGGGGCGCACGGCACCGCGCGGGTGCCCCGCAGACCGGGCGAGCCCCGGCCCGGTTCGGCCCGCCGCCGGGCGGAGGCCCTGCGCCGCCGCCGGATCCGGCTCGGCGTGGTCGTGGCGGGCCTGGTGGCGGTGGCCGGGCTCGGCGGCTGGCTGGCGGCCTCGGCCGACGGCGCCGTCACCGGCGGCGGCCCCGGCCCACCGGGGTGGGGGTACGGAGCACTCGGCGCCCCGGGCCCCGCCCCGGCGGGCCCGCCGGGGTGGCCCCGGCCACCGGAGCCCCCTGAGCCGCCGCGGCCACCCCGTACCCGCCTCTGCGTGGTCTCCGGCCGGAAGCCGTTAGGCTGGGGGCGTGGCAGTCGTCGATGTATCCGAAGAGCTGAAGTCCCTCTCCTCGACCATGGAGTCGATCGAGGCCGTCCTGGACCTCGACCGGATGAGGGCCGATATCGCCGAGCTGGAGGAGCAGGCGGCGGCCCAGGACCTCTGGGACGATGTCGAGAACGCGCAGAAGGTCACCAGCAAGCTGTCCTATCTGCAGGGCCAGCTCCGCCGGGCCGAGGAACTGCGCGGCCGGATCGACGACCTCTCCGTCCTCTTCGAGCTGGCCGAGTCGGAGGACGACGCGGACACCCGTGAGGAGGCCGAGAACGAGCTCCGCTCGGTCCGCAAGGCCGTCGAGGAGATGGAGGTCCGCACCCTCCTGTCCGGCGAGTACGACGCCCGTGAGGCGCTGGTCAACATCCGCGCCGAGGCCGGTGGCGTGGACGCCGCCGACTTCGCCGAGCAGCTGCAGCGGATGTATCTGCGCTGGGCCGAGCGGCACGGCTACAAGACCGAGGTCTACGAGACGTCCTACGCCGAAGAGGCCGGGATCAAGTCGACGACCTTCGCCGTCCAGACCCCGTACGCCTACGGCACCCTCTCGGTCGAGCAGGGCACGCACCGCCTGGTGCGCATCTCGCCGTTCGACAACCAGGGCCGCCGGCAGACCTCCTTCGCGGGGGTCGAGGTGCTCCCGGTGGTCGAGCAGACCGACCACATCGACATCGACGAGTCCGACCTGCGCGTCGACGTCTACCGTTCCTCCGGGCCCGGTGGCCAGGGCGTCAACACGACCGACTCCGCGGTCCGGCTGACCCACATCCCGACCGGCATCGTCGTCTCCTGCCAGAACGAGCGCTCGCAGATCCAGAACAAGGCCAGCGCCATGAACGTCCTCCAGGCGAAGCTGCTGGAACGCCGCCGGCAGGAGGAGCAGGCCAAGATGGACGCGCTCAAGGGCGAGGGTTCGGGCTCCTGGGGCAACCAGATGCGCTCCTATGTGCTGCACCCGTACCAGATGGTCAAGGACCTGCGCACGGAGTACGAGGTCGGCAACCCGCAGGCCGTCCTCGACGGCGACATCGACGGCTTCCTGGAGTCCGGCATCCGCTGGCGCAAGCAGCGCGAGAAGTAGCCCGCCGGTCAGCCGCCGCGACCGGCTCCGGGGGCCGTGCGGAGAAAGAATATGAATGCTCAACTGCCGCCTCATGGGCGGCAGTTGCCGTTTTCGTCACAGTCCTGTGCGTGCCTGCGGCCCAAGTGGTCACGCAACGGACATAGCGCGCTCAACGCGCTTGACGCTGCTGTGAATCTTGGGAAGGGTGACGCTCGGCATGCCCATGTCTGGGCGCGGGCGCTAAGGGGGCGGACGGAACGAGAGTCCCGCACCACTCCTACCCACAACGACCAACAGCCCATGCATGGCTGCTCCACTGACGAGATCAGCTACTGGGGGTAGCAGCTAGATGACAAAGAAGACGCGGTTGCGCGTTGCGCGCATAACCGCCGGCGCGGTGATCGCTGCCGGGGCCTCCCTGACCGCCGCGGGCGCCGCACAGGCCGTCGGCGTGGACGTTCAGATCGGCGGGCTCACCACCAAGGCGTCCGTGGAGGAGGGGAACATCGAGGTCGGCATCCAGGCCGACGAGCCCGACCCCTGCGACGTCCTCCCCTCGGAGTGCGAGGACGGCGGCGCCGGCAACGGCGGCACGGACGGTGGCGCTGACGGCGGTGCCGATGGCGGTGCCGATGGCGGTGCCGATGGCGGTGCTGACGGCGGTGCCGATGGTGGCGCTGACGGCGGTGCCGATGGTGGCGCCGACGGTGGTGCCGATGGTGGCGCCGATGGCGGTGCGGACGGTGGCGCCGACGGCGGTGGCATCGGTGGCGGGATCGGCGGTGGCATCGGCGGCGGTGACGGCGGTGCGGACGGTGGTGCCGACGGCGGCGCGATCGGTGGCGGGATCGGCGGTGGCATCGGCGGCGGCGACGGCGGCGGTGACAACGGCGGCTCCGGCAACGGCGGTGGCACCGGTGGTGGTGACGGCGGCGGTGACAACGGCGGCTCCGGCAACACCGGCGGCACCGGCGGCGACGGTGGCTCCGGCAGCACCGGCGGCAGCACCGGCGGGGGCAACAACCCCGGCCCCGACACCGGCGGCAACGTCGACACCGGCATCGACACCGGCACCGACACCAACAACATCGGCGCGCAGCCGGTCGAGCAGGGCGAGGCCAAGGAGGAGCTGGCCGAGACCGGCGCCTCCGAGACCGCGTTCCTGCTGATCGGTGCCGCGACGATGATCGCCGGTGGCATCGGCTTCCGCTTCCTGCCGCAGATCGTGGCCGGCCGCGGCGGCGCCGCTGCCTGACCGGGCGGTCCGCACGGTCACCGGGCACGGCACGCGCCCGTCACAGGGCGCCTGAGAACGGACCGAGGGCCCCGGAACGCAGCCGGCGTTCCGGGGCCCTCGGCATGCGCGCGGGGGCCGTTCAGGGCGCGTACGGGCAGAGCCGCCAGGGGCGGGCCGGAACGCGGCCCCCGGGCCGGAGCCCGAGTCGTCCGGTTGCCCGCCTGCCCGCCGTCTGCTTCGCCCGCCCGCCGTCTACGCGGTCTGGTGCGCCAGCAGGGCCACGGCCACGAGCGTGACCAGCAGGGCGATCAGCGCGGCCGGGGAGAGTCCGGCGAAGAGGCCGTTCTGGTGCTGGAGCCGCTCTCTGCTGGCACGGCAGACGGCGCAGCGCCCCTCGTTCACCGGGCCCGCGCAGTTGGCGCACACCAGTCGGTCGCATGTCATGCGATCTCCTCCTCACTGGGGCCAACGCCCGGGGGAGCGCTTCCGTTCCCCATACCACTGTGCCAGCTTCCCGGCGATCCGGCGCACCGGGAAGCGCACTTGGAAGGGCCGGGGGACCACCGGCGGCGAAGCCGTGCCGCTATTGCCGGGTTTATTCCCGATGGTGCCGTGAATCGGCGCTCATCGGAGGGCGACGACTGCACGACTCCGCCGGGTTCGCGTATGGTCACGCTCACCGGCGGGCGCCGCAGCTGGGCTGTACGGCGTTCCGCGTCCCCTCTCTACAAGGTCGACCGTGGTGCACCCGTGATCCGATTCGACAACGTATCCAAGTCCTACCCCAAGCAGACGAGGCCCGCGCTGCGGGATGTCTCGCTGGAGGTCGAGAAGGGCGAGTTCGTCTTCCTCGTGGGCTCCTCAGGCTCGGGCAAGTCCACCTTCCTGCGGCTGCTGCTCCGCGAGGAGCGGGCGACCCATGGCTCGGTGCACGTCCTGGGCAAGGACCTGGCACGGCTCTCCAACTGGAAGGTGCCGCAGATGCGGCGCCAGTTGGGCACCGTCTTCCAGGACTTCCGGCTGCTCCCCAACAAGACGGTCGGGGAGAACGTCGCCTTCGCCCTCGAAGTGATCGGCAAGCCGCGGGCGCAGATCCGCAAGACGGTCCCCGAGGTGCTGGACCTGGTCGGGCTGGGCGGCAAGGACGACCGGATGCCGGGCGAGCTCTCCGGCGGTGAGCAGCAGCGGGTGGCCATCGCCCGGGCGTTCGTCAACCGCCCGATGCTGCTGATCGCGGACGAGCCGACGGGCAACCTCGACCCGCAGACCTCGGTCGGCATCATGAAGCTGCTGGACCGGATCAACCGGACCGGTACGACCGTGGTGATGGCGACCCACGACCAGCAGATCGTCGACCAGATGCGCAAGCGCGTCATCGAGCTCGAGAAGGGCCGGCTGGTGCGCGACCAGTCGCGCGGTGTCTACGGCTACGCGCACTGAGTGACCACACCGTAGCCGCGGGCCACACCCTGAAAGGACATCATGCGCGCCCAGTTCGTCCTGTCGGAGATCAGCGTCGGTCTCCGTCGCAATCTCACGATGACCTTCGCCGTCATCGTCTCCGTCGCCCTCTCGCTCGGCCTGTTCGGTGCCTCCCTGCTCATGCGGGACCAGGTCGACACGATGAAGGGCTACTGGTACGACAAGGTCAACGTCTCGATCTTCCTCTGCAACAAGAACGACGCGGAGAGCGACCCGAACTGCGCCAAGGGCGCGGTCACGGCGGACCAGAAGAAGGAGATCGAGGCCGAGCTGCAGAGGATGCCGGTCGTCGACACCGTCCACCACGAGTCGAGCGACCAGGCGTACAAGCACTACAAGGAGCAGTTCGGCGACTCCCCGCTGGCCTCCTCGCTCACCCCGGACCAGATGCAGGAGTCGTACCGGGTCAAGCTGAAGGACCCGGAGAAGTACCAGGTCATCAAGAGCGCCTTCTCGGCCCGTCCCGGTGTGCAGGCGGTGGAGGACCAACGGGATGTGCTCGACAACCTCTTCAATCTGCTGAACGGCATGAACATCGCGGCACTCGTCGTGATGGCGCTGATGCTGATCGTGGCGCTGATGCTGATCGTCAACACGGTGCGGGTCTCGGCGTTCAGCCGGCGCCGGGAGACCGGCATCATGCGGCTGGTCGGGGCGTCGAGCTTCTACATCCAGATGCCGTTCATCATGGAGGCCGCCATCGCGGGCCTCATCGGCGCCGTCTTCGCCTGCGTACTGCTGGTGTTCGGGAAGTTCTTCCTCGTCAACAACTGGCTGGCGGAGCGGATCGACCTCATCAACTTCATCGGCTGGGACGTGGTGCTCGCCAAGCTGCCGCTGGTGCTGGCGATCGGCCTTCTCATGCCCGCGATCGCCGCTTTCTTCGCTCTGCGCAAGTACCTCAAGGTGTGATGTTCGTCCAAGGCGCCGTACGGCCAACTCCCCGTACGGCGCTTCGGCGTCGCCTAGACTCACCGGCATGTCGGGCTCGTCGATGTTCGTCCCGCCCCGCCGCCTCCGCCGCGGGGCCGCCCTGACATTGGTCCTCGGCAGTGTCCTCGTCACCGGCGGCGTCTCCGGCATCTGGCAGGACGACACCCGGGAGCACGTGTCCGTACGGGCCGATGCGGTCGCGGACACGGCCGGTGAGGGGCCCGACGAGGCCGCCGTCGCCGAGGCGGCAGCCGCGGCCATGGCCGCAGGCGAGTCCGGGACCGACGCCGCCGAGGAGGTCGTCAGCCGCAGCGGCGACCGCTGGTCCGCCGTCTACAGCGCCGGGGAGTACGAAGGGCTGCGGCAGAGCCTGGACGGCTGGTACGTCGGGGTCGGCATCTGGGTGCGGCACGACGCCGAGGGGCGGATCGAGGTGGCGCGGGCCCTGCCCGGCAGCCCCGCCGACCGCGCCGGCATCAGACCCGGCGACGGGCTCCGCGCCATCGACGGCGAGAAGACCGGCGGGCAGCCCGTCACCGAGGTCGTCGCCCTCCTCCGCGGCGACGACCGGGGCGCCGGGGAGGGCTCCTCCGTCGAACTGGACCTGGAGCGTGGTGACCACCGCTGGCGGGAGACCCTGACCCGGACCCGGCTGGCCGCGGAGAGCGTCACCGTCCGGACCGCGGCGGACGGCACGAGCCTGATCGAGGTCGGCTCCTTCACCAAGGGGTCCGGCGAGGAGGTCGTCCGCGCGGTGCGGAAGGCCCGCGACGGCGCGGGGGTGCTGCTCGACCTGCGGGGCAACCCCGGCGGACTGGTCGGCGAGGCGGTGACCGCGGCCTCCGCCTTCCTCGACGGCGGTCTCGTCGCCACCTACGACGTGCACGGCGAGCAACGGGCCCTGCACGCGGAGGAGGGCGGCGCCGGCAGCGGGGTGCCGCTGGTCGTCCTGGTGGACGGCGGCACCATGAGCTCGGCCGAGCTGCTGGCCGGCGCGCTGCAGGACCGGGGCCGGGCGGTCGTCGTCGGGACGGAGACCTTCGGCAAGGGCTCCGTGCAGATGCCCGAGGAGCTGCCGGACGGCTCGGTGGCCGAGCTGACCGTCGGCCACTACCGCACCCCCTCCGGCCGGTCCGTGGACGGCGAGGGGATCACCCCCGACCTGGTGGCCCGGGAGGGCGCCGAGGAGCGGGCCCGGACGGTATTGACTGGCCTCGCGGGTGGCTCGTAGTGCGAGAATGGCCGCGCTATGGCAAAAACCAACAAGGCTAAAGAGAAGGCCAGGGAGTCGGGCCGCAAACTGGTCGCGCAGAACAAGAAGGCGCGGCACGACTACACCATCCTGGACACCTACGAGTGCGGTCTGGTGCTGACCGGCACCGAGGTCAAGTCCCTGCGGCAGGGCCGCGCCTCCCTGGTGGACGGCTTCGTCCAGCTGGACGGCGGCGAGGCCTGGCTGCACAACGTGCACATCCCCGAGTACACCCAGGGCACCTGGACCAACCACGCGGCACGGCGGAAGCGGAAGCTGCTGCTGCACCGCGAGGAGATCGACAAGCTGGAGCGCAAGTCGCAGGAGAGCGGGCACACCATCGTCCCGCTGCAGCTGTACTTCAAGGAGGGCCGGGCCAAGGTCGAGATCGCGCTGGCCAAGGGCAAGAAGGAGTACGACAAGCGGCAGACGCTGCGGGAGAAGCAGGACCGGCGCGAGGCGGACCGGGCGATCTCGGCGGTGCGGCGGCGCCAGCGGGCATGAGACGCCGGCGGACGTTCCGGCGGGCGTGACGGCCGGGGGTCGGAGGACGCCGGCGGGCCCGGGGCGGGCCGCGGGTGGCGCGGATCACGCTCTCCCGGTGCCGGGCGGGAATGATCTGGCTCCCGCGTCGGTTGTTGACGTACGATGGACCACAGCGCCACCGGGTGTTCCGCACCGGGTGTGCTTGTCAAATCAACATGGGGATGATCGGTTTCGACAGCGGATGTCGAAGCAGGGGAAGCGAGCCGAGGAAGCGGCAATGATCTCGTAAACCATATGTCGCAAAAAATAATCGCCAACACCAAGCGCGATTCCTTCGCCCTCGCTGCCTGATTTAACAGACAGCGACTCTGCGGAGTGTCAGCCCGGGCTTGATCCCGTCCCGGAACCTGGCATCAGCTAGGGATCTAAACCACCGGCCCCGGCCACGGGGGCCGGTGGGAAATCAAACAGTGGCTGAGCCCGTCGGAGACTTGTTCGCGTGATCTCCGGGGCCGAGAAAATCGCAGCGAACTGCGCTCGGAGAAGCCCTGTTTCCGCACCGTTGGACGCGGGTTCGATTCCCGCCATCTCCACCATCCCGTGCGCCGAAGGCCCCGCTGATCCAGCGGGGCCTTCGGCGTTGTACGGGTACGGGTCGGTGCCGTGCGCCGTGCGCGCGGTTTCAGCCGGGAGCGGAGGCCGTCTCCGTACGGGGGTCCAGCTCCCGGTGCGGCCGGGACTGCCACAGCGCCCACTCGGCACTGATGTCCCCGGCGGTGCGCAGCAGGAGCGGCAGATGCTCCCGCAGCAGCTTCTCGGTCGGGGTCTCGGCAGCGTGCACGGTGACGTTCATGGCGGCCCGGACGGTCCCGGTGCCGTCCCGCACGGGGACGGCGACGGAGCGGACCCCCGGAGCCAGCTCCTCGTCCGCCAGCGCCCAGCCGCGGGCGCGCACCTCGGTGAGCTCCTCGTGCAGCCGCTCCGGAGTGCTCCGGTCGTTCTCTCCCGGCAGGCCGGAGCGGCTGGGCAGGGCCAGCGCGGCCGCCAGCTCGGCCGGGGAGAGGGCGGCGAGCAGCACCTTCCCCTGCGAGGTCCGGAGGGCGGGGAACCGGGTGCCGATCTCCACCCGCAGGGCGATGATCTTGGGTACGGAGACCCGGGCCACGTAGACGATGTCCGAACCGTCCAGCTGGGCCATGGACGAGGACTCGCCGGTGCGGGCGACCAGGGACTCCATGTGCGGCCGCGCGATGTCCCAGAGGCCGAGGGCCCCCACATAGGCCATGCCCAGGCTGAGCACCTTGGGGGTCAGCTGGAAGGCGCTGCCGGAGGACCGGACGAAGCCGAGCTCCTCCAGCGTCAGCAGCAGCCGGCGGGCGGTCGGCCGGGCGAGCCCGGCCGCGGTGGCCACCTCGGTCAGGGACATGCTGCGGTGGTCGGTGTCGAAGGCGGCCAGCACGTCCAGCCCGCGGGCCAGGGACTCGACGAAGTCCGGCCCCGCCCCTCGTCCAGCCATCTCCCTGCCTCCCGTGATCGTGTGGCCCGCGGTGCCCGGCTCGGCGACCGCCCGTCCCGGGGGAGCCTACGGCCTCGGCGGGACGGTACGGGCACCCGGTGGCGGCCGCCGGGGCCGCTCAGCCACCGGAGTCCGGCTCACCGAACACGGTGCCCCGGGCGCCGCGCGTGGAGTCCGACTTGTACGCGGTGTACTGGTACGGGTTGTCCAGCACCTCGTCGTCCGGCAGGTCGGGGTCCATGCCGGCGGCCCACGCCTCCTCGCCCAGCGCCGACCGCAGATGCTCCACGGTCGCCTCGGCGGTGCGCCGCACGGCCGGCAGATCGGCGCCGACCAGCCGGTGCGCGTACTTCACCACCCGGCCGTCGACCAGCACGGTGTGCACATCGCCGCGCTGCGCCTGGAACGCCACGTGCCCGTAGGGGTTGAGCAGCGGGAACGAGACCGGTGAGGCGTCGTTCCGGATCAGCACGACGTCGGCCTTCGCTCCCGGTTCCAGCCGGCCCAGGTCGTCCCGGCCCAGGGCGCGGGCGCCGCCCCGGGTCGCCCAGTCGACCACCTGCTCGGCCCGCAGATGGACATGGGTCACCGTGTCGCCGCGCGTATGGGCCTCCAGATGCTCGCGTGACCGGTCGGCGCCGAGCGTGGTGCGCATCGCGGTGAAGAGGTCGCCGCTCCACCAGACGCTGGTGTCCATCGACAGTGACACCGGAATGCCGTGCCGGCGGACCTGCCAGGTGGGCGGGTAGCCCTGGCCGGCGCTCTGCTCGGACTCGGTGGAGACGGACACGGAACCGCCGGTGGCGGCGATCCGGTGGTAGGCGTCGGTGGTGAGCGTCGCCGCGTGGACGTAGACGGTCTCCGGGGTCATGAAGCCGTTCTCGTGCATCAGGCGGATGCCCGTGTCGTCGGTGGCACCCCAGACCCCCGCGTGGGTGGTGACCGGGAGTCCGAGCTCGCGGGCGGCCTCGAAGGCGGCCTTCTCCGGGAAGGCGGGATCGCCCGTGACGTCGAAGGCGAGCTGGAAGCCGAGGAGGTCGCCCTTCCCCGTGCGGCTCCGGTCGAGGAAGGACCGGACGGCGGGGTCGGCGGTCCACTCCCACGGCGCCGCGTGGATGTTGCCGTAGGCGAGCACGAACCGGCCGGGGACCGCCCGGAGGGCGTCGACGGCGGCCTCCGCGTGGTCCACGGTCCGCAAGCCGTGGGACCAGTCGACCGTGGTGGTGACCCCCGCCTCCAGCGCTTCCCAGGCGGAGAGCAGGTTGCCGGCGTACACGTCCTCCGGGCGGAAGGCCCTGCCGTGCTCCAGGTAGTACCAGACGAAGTACTGCGTCAGCGTCCAGTCGGCGCCGTAGCCGCGCATGGCGGTCTGCCACATGTGCCGGTGGGTGTCGATCATGCCCGGCATGACGATGCCCCCGCGGGCGTCGATCTCCCAGCAACCCTCGGGGACGTCGAGGCCCCGGCCGACCGCGGCGACGCGATCGTCCACGACCAGGACGTCCGCGCCGGTCAGAACGGAGCGGGCGTCGTCCATGGTCAGCACGGTGCCGCCGCGGAACACCACAGGTCGGCCGGCCGCCGGCACCTGGGCTTCGGGGTGGGACATCTCATCCTCCACAGGGTCGGCCGGAGTGGCGGACGAATGTCCGTATGCCGGTCGCGGACTTGGTGCGGCCACTGTGGAACGGCCAGTGGGGCCTGTCAAGAGTCCGGCGTCGCGCGCTACCCGTTCGTGTGCGTCCCTTGACAGCCCCGAGGGGCCGCGCCGAGACTGGGCCGGAGTTCAGCGGACGAGTGTCCGTGCAGCGGACAAGCGAAATCGGACGCGTCATACGCCGAAGATCGGAGAACAGCCGTGCCCGGTACAGAGCGCCGCCGCGGCCCCCTCTCGGGGCTGCTGGTGGCCGACTTCTCGCGGATCCTCGCCGGCCCCTACGCGACGATGCTCCTGGCCGACCTCGGCGCGGAGGTGGTCAAGGTCGAGGCCCCCGGCGGCGACGACACCCGGTCCTGGCAGCCACCGGTCCGGAACGGCGTCTCGACGTACTACCTGGGGATCAACCGCAACAAGCGCTCCATCGTGCTCGACCTCAAGGATCCCGGTGACCTCGCGGCGGCCCGCGAACTCGCCCGGCGCGCCGATGTGTTCGTCGAGAACTTCAAGCCCGGCGGCCTGGCCCGCTTCGGACTGGACTACGGCACGGTCGCCGCCGGCAACCCGGCCGTCGTCTACGCCTCGATCAGCGGCTTCGGCAGCGGCCCGGAAGGCGCCGCCCTGCCGGGCTACGACCTGATCGTCCAGGCCATCTCCGGCCTGATGAGCCTCACCGGGGACCCGGACGGCCCGCCGTTCCGTGCGGGCATCTCCGTCTTCGACGTGATGGCGGGGCTGCACGCCACCATCGGCGTGCTGTCCGCCCTGCACGCCCGCCGCGACAGCGGCCGCGGCCAGCACGTGGAGGTCAATCTGCTGTCCTCGGCCCTGTCGGGGCTGGTCAACCAGACCAGCGCCCATGTCGCCGGGGGCGTCGTCCCGCACCGGATGGGCAACAGCCATCCCAGCCTCTTCCCCTACGAACCGCTGCCCTGCTCGGACGGCGACCTGATCGTCACGGCCGGGAACAACGGCCAGTTCCGCCGGCTGGCCGAGGTCCTCGGCGTTCCGGAGCTCGCCGACGACCCGCGGTTCGGCCGCAACGAGGACCGCACGGCCAACCGGGCGGAACTCCGCCCCCTGCTGGTGGAACGGCTCCGCACCCGTACCCGGATGGAGTGGTTCCGCGACATCATCGCGGCCGGTGTCCCCTGCGGGCCGATCAACACCATCGCCGGCGGTGTGGAATTCGCGCGCGAGGTCGGGCTCGACCCGGTCGTGACGGCCGGCGAGGGCCCGGAGGCCGTCCCCTCCGTACGGAATCCGATCACCTTCTCCGAGACACCGCCCGAGTACCGGCTGCCGCCGCCGTCCCTCGACGAGCACGGCGCCGAGATCCGCCACTGGCTGTCCGCACCGGCCGGCGCGGCCGCCCCCGACGAGGAGTCCCCCGCATGACCGGCACCGACGGCGTCCCCGCCTTCCCGACGTCACTCGGCACCTCCACGGCCGATGAGATCCGCCTCCTGGGGGAGGACCTCTCCGCCGACCTCATGGGCAAGGTGGGCTTCGGCGAACTGGCCTTCTGGCTGGTCGCACTGCGCCGCCCCACACCCTCGGAGACACGGGTCTTCGAAGCGGTGCTGGTCGCCCTCGCCGACCACGGGTTCACCCCCACGGCGATCGCGGCCCGGCTGACCTATCTCTCGGCCCCGGACTCGCTGCAGGGGGCGATCGCGGCCGGGCTGCTGGGCGGCGGCTCTCGGTTCCTCGGCGTCACCGAGGACTGCGGCGGCTATCTGCGCGACGTCCTCGACCGGCATGAGGGCCCGCTCCCCGGGGACGACGCCGGCTGGGACGCCCTCGCCCTGGCCGCGGTCACCCGGACCCGCGAGGCCGGGCAGTACGTCCCCGGCCTCGGGCACCCCGTCCACAAGACGCGGGACCCGCGGACCCCGGTGCTGATCGGCATCGCGGAGGAGGAGGGGCTGCGCGGGCCCCACCTGCGGCTTTTCGAGGCCATCGGCCGGGTCCACGAGCAGGTGCTCGGCCGCAGGCTTCCGCTGAACGGTGCCGGGGTGTGCGGCGCGGCACTGGCCGATCTGGGGCTGCCGGTGGAACTGCTGCGCGGCTTCGCCCTGCTGGCCCGGGCCGCCGGCCTCCTCGGGCAGATAGCCGAGGAACGCCGCCGCCCCATCGGCATGGACGCCTACCTCACCGTCGACCGCAACGCGGTCTACACCGCCCCCTCCGCCGATTCCGGCCCCGACCCGTCGCGCTGAGCCGCCCCGAACCCGAGGAGTACGCCCATGGCCACCGTCGCCGCGGTCATCGCCTCCACCCACCACCCCTTCTACTACCGGGCCAGTACGGCCACCGGCGACGACCGGCCGCCGTTCGCCGACGCCTGGGTCGCCAAGATCGAGGCGTTCCGGGAGACCCTGACCAGGGCACGGCCCGATGTCCTGGTGATGGTGGGCAGCGACCACTTCCACCAGTTGTGGCTGGACAACATGCCGCAGTTCCTGGTGGGCAAGGCGCCGTTCTTCGACGCCAACTTCCACAACGAGGAGCGGGAGTTCGGGCTGCCGCGGATGACGCTGCGCGGGGAGGAACGGCTGGCCGCCCACATCCTCCGCAAGGGCCTGGACGCCGACTTCGACCTGGCGTTCAGCAACGAACTGCGCATCGACCACAGCATCACGTGCCCGATCATCACCCTGCGCCCGCAGGCGGATCTGCCCATCGTCCCGATCTACACCAACATCTTCGCGCCACCGCTGCCGCAGCCCAGACGCTTTGTGCAACTGGGCCGCACACTGCGCCGGCTGGTGGAGTCCTGGCCCGAGGACAAGCGGGTGGCGATCATCGGCACCGGACACCTCTCCCTGGAACTGGGCGGCCCCCGCCAGTTCGGCGAGCACGGCCCGGACCCGGAGTTCGACCGGAAAGCGGTCGAGTGGATCGCCAACAGCGACATCGAGGGCTGCCTGTCGGAAGTGACCCTCGACAGTCTTCACCGTCCGGGCAACGCCACCCACGGGTTCATGGACTTCATGCTGATGATGGGCGTGGCCGGTGAGGGCGCCAAGGCCGATCACGTCGACACCCTCGACCTCTTTCACACGATGGAGGCGTACTTCACCTGGTATCCGAACGGAGTCCCGGCATGAGCAAGTACCTGCTCGACAAGTTCCTCTACACCGTCGACCGCGACCCCGAACTGGTGGAGCGCTACCGCGAGGATCCCGCCGGGCTGGTGACCTGGTGGGAGGGGGAGATGGCGGGCAAGCTGCTCAACTGCGTCCCGGACGAGCGGACCACCTGGTTGGCGTTCACCGAGGAGGAGCGCCGGGCGCTGCGCGAGCACGACCACGTGGCCCTCTTCGAGATGGGCGCGCACCCCTTTCTGACCCTCACCCTCTTCATCGCGATGTTCGAGCGCGACCACGGACCGCTGGAGTACCAGAAGGCCTACGGCAGAGCCATGCGGCACATCTCGCTGCCCTACCCGGACATAGCCACCTGAGCCGGTGCGCCGGGCCGGCACGCGGGACCGGTGCGCGGCACGGCGCTCACACCCGCCGCAGCCGGGGGAGTCCGGCCAGAGCGGCCAGCAGCGCCAGGGTCCCGGCCGCGACCGGGGCCCAGTAGGCCCCGGGGGCGCCCCACCGTTCGACGAACTGCCCGCCCGCCGCCGCGCCCGCCGCGATGCCGGTCAGCAGGCCGGTGTAGGCGGTGGTCATGCCCTCGTTGAGCCGGCCGTCCGGGACGAGACGCTGGACCAGCGACATCCCGGTGACCATCGTCGGGGCCGTGGCCATGCCCGCCACGAACAGCAGCACGGCCAGCAGCGGCAGGCTCCCGGCGGCCGTCAGCGGCAGTGTGCAGACCGTCATCGCCGCCACCCCCGCGGCCAGCCGCACGGCGGGGGACCCCGACAACCGGAAGGCGCCGAACGCCAGGCCCGCCACCCCGGAGCCGGCCGCCTGGAGCGCCAGAACGAGACCGGCGGCCGCCGAGCCACCGCCGAGCGTCTGCACGGCCGCGACCGTGGCGACCTCCAGGGAGCCGAAGAGGGCGCCGGTCGCCGCGAATACGAGGAGGAGGGCAGGGAAGCCGGGTGCCCGCAGCGGGCCCCGGGACGTGCCGGACGTCCGCTTCCGCACGGGCGGCTCGGTGCCGCGCCGGCCGGCGAAGAACAGCATGCCGGCGGTGAGGAGCACGGCGGCGGTCAGCAGCCCGGCCTCCGGGAACACCACCGTGCACAGCACCATCGCGAGCGCGGGGCCGAGCATGAAGCACAGCTCGTCGACGACCTGCTCGAAGGAGTTGGCCGTGTGCCGGGCCTCGGCATCGTCCCCGTGCAGGGCCGCCCACCGGGCCCGGGTCATCGAACCCACGCTCGGAATACCGGCGTTGCCCGCGCAGCACAGGAACAGCGCCCAGACCGGGGCGTCGTACCGGACGCACAGCAGCATCGCGGCCGTCCCCAGGGCGAAGACGAGGGTGGCGGGCACGGCCACCCTCGTCTGCCCGAGCCGGTCCACCAGCCGCCCGAGCAGGGGGCCGGTGACGGCCGTGACGGTGACGTTGACCGCGGAGACGGCACCGGCCAGGGCGTAGGAGTCCCGGACGAGGGCCAGCATGACGACCGTGGAGACCCCGAGCATGGAGGTGGCCAGCCGCCCGGGGAACGCCGCGAGTGTGAAGGCGAGCGCCCCGGAGGGGGCGAAGAGACGCCGGTACGGGGAGAGCGGCCCGGGCCGTCCTCCGCTCCTCCGCACCGGCGCGCCTGGGTGTCCGGGGCCGGAGCCGCCGGTCCGAACGCCGGCACCGCCGCCCGCCCGGCCGGGGCCCGCCGCCGCCCACCCGTCCCGGACCCGCCCGTCCCGCCATCACCACCCCGGCGGTTTCCGGGCCCTCGGCTTCGCCGGTCCGAACCGTGGCGCCGGCCGGAACGGTACGGGCCCGGGGCGTGGGAGGGATGCCCGGCCGGGACGCCGTCCGGCGGGGCACCACGGGGCGCGAGGCGAGGAAGAGGATCACCCCGCCACGGTGGCGCCCGGCGTCCGCCGGGGTCCAACACTTTCTCGCTCGCATTCACGCACCCGCGTTGTCAAACTGTGCGGATGCCCCGGGACACCGACCCCCGCCTGCTGCGCGCCTTCGCCGCCGTCGCCGACGAGTTGCACTTCACCCGCGCCGCGGCCCGGCTCTATGTCGCCCAGCAGGCGCTCAGCCGCGACATCCGGCGGCTGGAAGGCGTGCTCGGCACCGAACTCTTCGTCCGCACCACGCGCAGCGTCGAACTGACGGCCGCGGGGAAGCGCCTGCTGCCGTACGCGCGGCGCGTGCTGGAGGCCCACGACGACCTGATCGCCGCCTGTTCCGAGGCGGAGGCGGACCGGCCGCTGCTCGTCGACATCGGGGAGCGGGTGTCGACCGGCAATCTGGTCCTGGAGGAGGCCCGCCGGATCGCACCGGCCGCCGGCCCGGAGTTCTACGCTTCCTGCCACGCGGGGCTCACCGGTGCCGCGGCCGATCTCCTCGCGGGCCGGCTCGACGTGTCCTTCGGCCGGATCGCCGGCCTCGACCCGGCCGTCCGTGCCCGTCTGGGCCATCAGCCCGTGCGGTACGAGCCGATGGCCGTGGTGCTGCCCGCGGCCCACCGGCTCGCGGCACTGCCCGCGGTCCCGCTGGACGCGCTCGCCGGCGAGACCGTCTACGCGGCGGCGGGCAACGACGCGACCGCCGAGTGGACCGGTCTCGCCGAGCAGCTCTTCGCGGGCCGGGGCATCGCCGTCGCGCCGCCGCTGCCGCCGATCCGGGGCCGGGACGAGTTCACCCGCGTGATGGGCAAACTGGGCCGGCCCGTCCTCGCGACATCCCAGTTCATCGAGATGCCCGGCACGGTGCTGCGGCCGCTCACGGACCCCGTGCCGCTGTCACCGGTCGCGATGGTGTGGCGCCGTGGAATCCGTCACCCGGGACTGGGTTCTCTGCGGACGGCGGCGGCAGCGCTCGCAGCCGAACACGCGTGGCTCGTCAAGCCGTCCGGGTCATGGCTCCCGGACGCGGACGGAGCCGCCATGTCCCGCTGACCGGCCGTCCCCGGGCGGCGGCCCGCGCCCACCGCCGGGACGCGGCCGCCGGCGCTCACATGGAGCGTGACCGCCGGGTGAGAGCAAGGTTGCGTGACGGTCACCTGACGCCACGGCCGTGAAACGCGCCGTCCCTAGCGTCGGACGCACGGAGCCGGCTCGAACCGGCCCGGTTCCCGAAACCTGTGGAGGCGTGATGACTGCCGCGACGACCGCGCACAAGGGAGGCCGCTGGATCGAGCGGTGGGATCCCGAGAACGAGCAGTTCTGGGAGGCGGAGGGGAAGCACATCGCCAAACGGAACCTGATCTTCTCGGTGATGTCCGAGCACATCGGGTTCTCGGTGTGGAGCATGTTCTCCGTCCTCGCCCTGTTCATGGGGCCCGAGTACGGCGTCGACCCGGCCGGGAAGTTCTTCCTGGTGGCGGTCGCCAGCCTGGTCGGCGCGACGCTGCGGGTGCCCTACGGCTTCGCGGTCGCCCGGTTCGGCGGCCGCAACTGGACGATCTTCAGTGCGGCGATGCTGCTGGTGCCCACCACCGCGCTGCTGATCGTCATGGAGCCCGGCACCTCGTACTCGACCTTCATGCTGGTCGCGGTGCTCACCGGGGTCGGCGGCGCCAACTTCGCCTCCTCGATGACCAACATCAACAGCTTCTACCCGCTGCGTCTCAAGGGCTGGGCGCTGGGGATGAACGCGGGCGGCGGCAACATCGGCGTCGCCGTGGTCCAGCTCCTGGGCCTGCTGATCATCGCGATCGCCGGCGCGGCCAACCCGCGCGTCCTGCTCGGCGTCTACATTCCGCTGATCATCGCGGCCACCGTGTGCAGCGCGCTCTACATGAACAACCTCGGCCCGGTGAAGAACGACGGCGGAGCGGCCAGGGAAGCCGTCAAGGACCGTCACACCTGGATCATGTCCTTCCTCTACATCGGCACCTTCGGCTCCTTCATCGGCTACAGCTTCGCCTTCGGACTCGTGCTCACCGCCCAGTTCGGCCGCACGCCCCTGCAGGCCGCCTCGCTGACCTTCATCGGCCCGCTCCTCGGCTCGCTGATCCGCCCGGTCGGCGGGAAGCTGGCGGACCGGCTCGGCGGCGCCCGGGTCACGCTGGTGAACTTCGCGCTGATGACGGCGGCGGTCGGCGTGGTCGTCACCGCCTCGTTCCAGGCGTCGCTGCCCCTGTTCATCGGCGGCTTCATCGTCCTGTTCGTCCTCACCGGCATCGGCAACGGCTCCACCTACAAGATGATCCCGGGCATCTACCGGGCCAAGGCCACGGCCAAGGGCCTCACCGGCGAGGCGGCGGACGTCTACGCCCGGCGGCTGTCCGGCGCCTCCATGTCGCTGATCGGCGCCATCGGAGCGTTCGGCGGCCTCGGCATCAACCTCGCCCTGCGCCAGTCCTTCCTCACCTCGCAGTCCGGCACCACGGCCTTCGTCTTCTTCCTCGGCTACTACGTGGTGTGCTCCGCCGTGACCTGGGCCGTATACCTCCGCAAGCCGGCGGCCGCCACGGAGCCGGCCGGCCACGCGGAGCGGCCGCAGCGGCAGCCCGTCTACGCCGAGGTGTGAGCCCGGTGCGCGCGGTCCGGCGACAGCCCCGGGCCGCGCGCACCGCCGTCCCCGCGTAACACCGGGGAAATCCCGCCGAACCGACAAGGACACCGGGGCTTGGGAAGATGGGGGTACGGCCCGGCCGTCCGCCGCGCGCCGACGGACCGGGCGGCGGAGGCCCCGCCCAGGCCGACCGGACCGAGCAGGAACTCCCAGCTGAGCGAGGCAGACCCCATGCAGGACCCGACCCCGCAGCCCTCACCGCCGGCCCCCGGCCGCCCGGGCGGCCCGGAGCCGGACGCCCCGGGCCCGCCCCCACGGCCGCCGGTACCGCACCGCCCCAGGGACCGCCCGGCTCCCCGCCCGCCCCCGGCCCGCTGGCCGGTTTCACCGTCGGCATCACCGCCGCCCGGCGCGCCGAGGAACTGGGCGCGCTGCTGGAGCGCCGGGGCGCCACCGTGCTGCACGCCCCCGCCATCCGCATCGTGCCGCTGCCGGACGACACCGAACTGCTCGCCGCCACCAAGGACCTGATCGCCGACGCCCCGGACATCGTCGTCGCCACCACGGCCATCGGCTTCCGCGGCTGGATCGAGGCCGCCGACGGCTGGGGGCTCGGCGAGGAGCTGACCGCCCGGCTGCGCGGGGTGGAACTCCTCGCCCGCGGGCCCAAGGTGCGCGGCGCCATCCGCGCCGCCGGGCTGACCGAGACCTGGTCGCCGGCCTCGGAGTCGATGGCGGAGGTCCTGGACCGGCTGCTCGCCGAGGGCGTCGCGGACCGCCGGCTGGCCGTACAACTGCACGGCGAGCCGCTGCCCGGCTTCGTGGAGGCGCTGCGCGAGGCGGGCGCCGAGGTCGTCGGCGTGCCCGTCTACCGCTGGCTCCCGCCGGAGGACATCGGCCCCGTCGACCGGCTGCTGGACGCCACGGTCGCCCGCTCCCTGGACGCCGTCACCTTCACCAGCGCGCCCGCCGCCGCCGGACTGCTCGAACGCGCCCGCGACCGGGGCCTGCTGGAGCCTCTGCTGGAAGCGCTCCGCCACGACGTGCTGGCCGCCTGCGTGGGACCGGTGACGGCGATGCCGCTGCTGGAGCACGGCATCCAGGCCGTGCGCCCGGAACGCTTCCGGCTCGGCCCGCTGGTGCAGCTGCTCTGCCGGGAACTCCCGGCCCGGGCCGGTGTGCTGCCGGTCGCGGGTCACCGGCTCGACATCCGGGGGCACGCCGCCCTGGTCGACGGCGAGTTGCGCGCCGTGCCGCCCGCGGGCATGGCGCTGCTGCGGGCGCTGGCCCGCCGCCCGGGCTGGGTGGTCTCCCGGGCCGAACTGCTGCGCGCGCTGCCGGGGGCGGGCCGCGACGAGCACGCCGTGGAGACGGCGATGGCGCGGCTCCGTACGGCGCTGGGCACGCCCAAGCTGATCCAGACGGTGGTCAAGCGCGGCTACCGGCTGGCGCTGGACACCGCGTCCGACTCCAAGTACGGCGAGAACGAAGGCCCTTGACCTCCGGGGCGGAGCCCTCGACCTCCGGGACGGCCCGGTGGTGGCGGGCGGCCGCGTTCTAAGCTCAAGCCATGTCGCATCAGCAGCCACCCGCCGGTCCACCGGACCACCACCAGGGGCAGGGATACGGCCGGGGTCACGTTCCGCCGGTCCCGCCCGCACCCGGGGCCGCGTCGCCGTATCCCGGCGGCCCGGCTCCGTATCCCGGCGGCCCCGCGCCCTGTCCGCAGAGCCCGCCTGCCGGGTACGGCCCCGTCCCCGGGCCGCCGCCGGGTTATCCGGGGCAGCCGGGTCATTCGGGTCCGGGGCAGCCCGGCTACCCGGGACACCCCGGCTACCCGGCTCAGCCGTACGCCGCCGTACCCGTGCCCCTGACCATGCCCGGCGTGCTCCGCGCCGCCCAGGTGATCCTCTTCGTCGCCATGGGCCTGGCGGTCGTCGGCGTCGTGGTCGTCTCGTCGCTCCGGGGCGCCGAGGCCTCGGGCCGGATGATCGGCTCGATTCTCCCGCTCATCGGCGCCTTCGTCTGCGCGCTCCGCTTCAACAGCGGGGGCGGCGGAGTGCGGATCACTGCCATCGTCTTCACGTCGCTGATGATCCTGTTCGGTCTGGGACAGGCCGGGAACGGCGATCCGGGCGGTCTGGGCTGGGCGCTGTTCTTCGCCACCCCCGCGCTGGTGCTGCTCTGCCTGCGGCCCTCCAGCACCTGGTTCGACCGCCCCCGTCAGTACGGCTGACGGCCGCCCCGCGACGGGGCGCGGCCGGCCCCGGCGCACCGGTCGCCCGTACCCGCTCCCCGCTCCCGTACGGGGCCTCCGAGCCGTCACGGCCCGCCACCCGTCCGACGGGTCCCGTCGCACGCCTGTGCTTGAGGGCCCCGGGCGGGCACTCTGGGGGGAGGACATCCCCCACTGTGCGCACGCGGGCGCACGGCACGCTCCGAAGGAGTGACCGGACCATGGCGGCGGCCTCCGGCGACCCGAGATTCGACACCGGCCGGCTCTGTCTCGATCTGGTGGCCACGGCCGCCGGGCCTCCGCGCGGACCGGGGGACCGGGCGGAGCGCCTCGACGGGCCCGAGCGGCTGGGGGTCTGGCTGGTCCGGTCCGGGCTGGTCCCGCCGGGCACCGCGCTCGCCGCCGACCAGGACTGGCTCGACCGGTTCCGTGAACTGCGGGAGCTCCTCCGCCGCCTGGTCCGCGCCCAGTTGGACGGCGCTCCGGCGGACCCGGCCGGAACCCCCGGCCCCGGCTCCGCCCCCTTCCCTCGGCCGGGACCTGGACCGGCTGAACGCCCTCGCCGCCCCCGCGCCCTCCGTCATCCGCGCCGTACCCGGCCGGGACGGCACCCTCGTCCGCGCCCTCGCCGGGGGCCCCGGCTGCGCGGCGCTCCTCTCCGATGTCGCGCGCGACGCCATACGGCTGCTCACCGACCCCGTGGCCCGGGGCCGGCTGCGGGAGTGCGAGGGCGACTCCTGCTCCCGGGTCTATCTCGACACCTCCCGGGGCCGCCGCCGGCGCTGGTGTTCCAGCGAGATCTGCGGGAACCGGGAGCGGGTCGCCCGTCACCGCCGCCGCTCGACGGCCCGGAGGTCCCGGCCGTCCGCCGCGGCCCGGTCCTCCTCCTCACCGGCCGCCACCGCCGCCAACGTCACGGCATCCGGACAGAGTTGACCAACTCACCCCGAAACGGCCGAGCTTCGGCGGGTATCCTGCCCGCGCCCGCGGCCGGCGAAAGTTTTTCCGCCGGGGTTTGAGCAGCTCCGCCGCGGCCTCCGTAACTGTGGGGGAAGCGCAGGCCGGACGGGGGCGGCCGGAGCAAGCGGAAGGCCCGCTCAGCGCTTCGGCGGAGAACTCCCGGGGGGAGAGACGTCACATGCGCACCACAAGTCGCCACGGGTTGCCGGGGAAAGCCGGGATCGCCGTGCTCGCGCCCAGGGCGACGGGGTGCGACGCGGAACGACAAGGACGGCTATGAAAGCGGCGACATTGGAAGCTCCTCGGACCACTGATCGGTCCCCCACGCAGGTGGTCCGAGGACTGGGCGGGGTCCCGTCGCAGACGAGGGCTGCGGGTCCCCGCCCGACCGACGGGCAGTTCGAGGCAGTTGGCGTAGGCATTTCCCCTGAACAAGCTCTCGACCGGGAGGTCCGGGTGCGCAAGGATGCGGCCGTGTCCCAAGATCGTCCTTCCAGGACCCGGCACCGCGCCGAGCGATCCCGCTCCGACGAGCCGGTGCCCGACGAAGAGCTGATGCGCGTCATCTACCGCGAGCACGCCGGCCCGTTGCTCGCGTATGTCCTCCGGCTGGTGGCGGGCGACCGTCACCGTGCCGAGGACGTCGTCCAGGAGACGCTGGTACGGGCCTGGAAGAATGTGCACCGCCTCAACCGGGCCACGGGTTCGGTGCGGCCCTGGCTGGTCACCGTGGCCAGGCGTATTGTCATCGACGGTCACCGGAGTCGGCAGGCCCGTCCGCAGGAGGTCGATCCGGCTCCTCTGGAAGTCATGCCCGCGGAGGACGAGATAGACAAGGCACTCTGGCTCATGACGCTCTCCGACGCTCTGGGCGACCTCAGCGACGCGCATCGCGAAGTACTTGTCGAGACCTACTTCAAGGGCCGTACCGTGAACGAGGCAGCCGAGACCCTCGGCATACCGAGCGGGACCGTGCGGTCCCGTGTCTTCTACGCGCTGCGCTCCATGAAGCTCGCACTCGAAGAACGAGGAGTTAGGGCATGACAGCGCCGCCCGAGCGCAATTCGGAGCACGAGGCCGTCGGCGCCTACGCCCTGGGCATTCTTGACCCGGGGGAAGCCGAGCGCTTCGAGCTGCACCTGGCGGGGTGCAACTACTGCGCCGCACAGCTCGACGAGTTCATGGGGATCGAGCCGCTGCTCGCCAGGCTCGCCGAGACGCCGGCCGCCGTCCCCGACCCCGCCGTCCTGCACACCAAGCCGAGTCCCCAGGTCCTGCCGAAGCTGCTCGGCGAGGTCAACGCCCACCGCCGGAAGATCCGCCGGCGCGGCCGCTACATGCTCGCCGCGGCCGCGGCCCTCGTCCTCGGCGGTCCGCCGGTCGCGGTCTGGGCCACGGCGGGCGGTTCCGACGGCGGCTCCAACAATCCGCCGGTGCAGGCCGCTTCGGCCCAGGCCGTCTGGCAGGCGATGGACACCAAGGTCTCCGGCACCGACCCGGGCAGCAAGGTCTCGGCCACGGTCGCGACCGCGCAGAAGCCGCACGGCACCAACGTCGTTCTGGAGCTGAAGAACGTCAAGGGCCCGGAGAAGTGCAGTCTGTTCGTGATCTCCAAGAACGGCAACGAGGAGGTCGTCAGCTCCTGGTCGGTGCCGAAGTGGGGCTACGGCATCCCGGACAGCCCCGACCCCAAGGGGAAGGACCCGCTCTACGTCTACGGCGGTTCCGCCATGTCCACGAACGAGATCGATCACTTCGAGGTCCGCACCTTCGACGGGGAACGGCTGGTCACGGTCAAGAACTGACCGGCCTCCCCGCGCCACCCCCACACCCGCCCCCACCCCACCCCCACGCACCCCCGCCACCCCGTTTCCCACGGCCCCCAGCCGTTCCCCTCCCGCTCCCGCCCCGCCCCCGGCGTCCCCGCCGCCCTCCCCGTCCGCACCCGCGCGGACCACTCGGAGATCCAGGTGCGCGGAGCACCCCCTTCGCGTACGGTTGACGGCTGCCCAGCACGTCAGAAGGGGGCCCGGGTGGCCGCGCATGAAGCCACGGTCGATTCGGTACGGGACCGCGAGACCGGTGTCGAACAGGATCATCTCGACCAGGTGTACCGAAGGCTGGAAGAGAAGATCCACGAAGCCGAGTTCCTGATGGCCGACGCCGCCCGCCGCGGCCAGGTCGGCACTCCGGGCGCACTGGCCGAACGGGACGCCCAGGTCTTCCGCGCCGGCCTCCACCTCAACCGGCTCAACAGCGAGTTCGAGGACTTCCTCTTCGGCCGCATCGACCTGCTGGAGGGCCAGGACGGGGAACGCGGCCCGGACGGTGCCTTCACCTCTGTCGAACCCGCCGACGGCGCCGTGCGCACCGGCGGGGACGGCCGGACGTACGCCGAGATCGCCGAGACCCTCCACATCGGCCGGATCGGCGTCCTGGACGCCGACTACACCCCGCTCGTCATCGACTGGCGGGCCCCCGCGGCCGCCCCCTTCTACCGGGCCACGCCCGTGGACCCCGGCCGGGTGGTGCGCCGCCGGGTGATCCGCAGCAAGGGGCGCAAGGTGCTCGGCGTCGAGGACGACCTGCTCCGCCCGGAGATGACGGCGACCCTCGGCGGCGAGGAGCTGGCGGTGGTGGGCGACGGCGCGCTGATGGCCGCCCTCGGGCGGGCCCGCAGCCACACCATGCGGGACATCGTCTCCTCGATCCAGGCCGAGCAGGACAAGGTCATCCGTGCGCCCGCAGCCTCCGTCACCGAGGTCGGCGGCGGCCCCGGCACCGGCAAGACGGCCGTCGCGCTGCACCGCGCCGCGTACCTGCTCTACCAGGACCGCAGACGCTACGCCGGCGGCATCCTCGTGGTCAGCCCCACCCCGCTGCTGGTCGCCTACACCGAGGGCGTGCTGCCGTCGCTGGGTGAGGAGGGCCAGGTGGCGATCCGCGCCCTGGGCTCCCTGGTCGACGGGGCCGAGGCCACGGTCTACGACGAACCGGCCGTCGCCCGCGTCAAGGGCTCGGCGCGGATGCAGGCCGTGCTCCGCCGCGCGGCCCGCGGCGCCCTGGAACCGGCCCGCCCGGATGCGCCCCCCGGCGGCCGCGGGGGCCGCCCCGGCGGCCAGCTGTCGTTCGACGACCCGGAGGCCGGACCGGACGGCGCGGAACCCGCGGGACCGGCGGCCGGCCGGCTGCGCGTCGTCGCCTTCGGGGCCCGCGTCGAACTGGGCCCGCAGGAGCTGCGGGAGATCCGGCGCACCGCCCTCGGCGCCACCACCCCCGTGAACCTGCTCCGCCCGCGCGCCCGCCGGCTGCTGCTGGACGCGCTGTGGGCGAAGTCCGGCGCCGCCGGGCGGCACAGCGGCGACCCGGAGCTGGCGGCCGAGGCCCGCGAGGCGTTCGACGAGGACATCTCCGGGGAGCCGGAGTTCCACGCCTTCCTCGACGCCTGGTGGCCCGAGCTCACCCCGCGCGGCGTGCTGGCCGCGATGGCCGACGAGCGGCGGCTGGGCCGCTGGGCCCGGCGCGTCCTCCAGCCGGGCGAGGTCCGGCGGCTGGCCCGATCGCTCAAGCGGCTGGGCCCGGACGGCCGGGGCCCCCTCTCCGTCCACGACGTGGCCCTCCTGGACGAGCTGCAGACGCTGCTGGGCACCCCGTCCCGGCCGCGGAAACGCGAGCTGGATCCGCTGGAGCAGCTCACCGGCCTGGAGGAGGTCACCACCTTCGCCGACCGCTCCGCCCGCCGCCGCCCCGACCGGGCCGTGGAGGAGCGCGCCGAGTACGCGCACGTCATCGTCGACGAGGCACAGGACCTCACGCCCATGCAGTGGCGCATGGTCGGCCGCCGCGGCCGGCACGCCACCTGGACGGTCGTCGGCGACCCGGCGCAGAGCTCCTGGTCCGACCCGGAGGAGGCGGCCGGAGCGCGGGACGAGGCGCTGGGCAGCCGGCCGCGCCGGCGGTTCACGCTCACCGTCAACTACCGCAATCCGGCGGAGGTCGCCGAGGTGGCGGCGAAGGTGCTGGCGCTGGCGATGCCGGGCATGGAACCCCCGGAGGCGGTCCGCTCCACCGGTCTCGTACCGCGCTTCGCCGTGGCGGGCGGTGATCTGGGCGCCGCCGTCCGTGCGGAGGCGCGGCGGCTGCTCGCGGAGGTGGACGGCACGGTCGGCGTCGTCGTCGCCATGGACCGCCGTGAGGAGGCCCGGGCCTGGCTGGCCGGTCTGGGCGAGCGGGTGGTGGCGCTGGGCAGCCTGGAGGCGAAGGGGCTGGAGTACGACGCGACACTGGTGGTCTCGCCGGCCGGGATCGCCGACGAGTCCCCGGCCGGGCTGCGGGTGCTGTACGTGGCCCTGACCCGGGCCACCCAGCGGCTCACGGTGCTCTCGGCGGAGCGGGACGCTCCGGACGCGGACGGGGTCCCCGACCTGCTGCGGGAGTGACGCGGCGGCCACGGGGAGGGTGCGCGGGCGGGCGGTGCCGGAGTGCCGCCCGGCGGCCCGGGAGCGGTCCGGAAAAAGCCGTGGCCGGAGGGAATGGCCCGAGCCGGGGGGAGTGTTACCTTGGATGTGGCACCGGCTCGATCCAAGCCCCCGGGCCCAACCATAGTCGCTTCGAGCGACCACTTGCCGCGAGGCGAGCATGGCGGGCCGGTGTCGCACACTTCCGTTCGCAGGGCGTCTCTCCTCCCCGGAGAGGCGCCCTTCGGCGTCCCCGGCGGAAGGCCCGGGCTCGGTTCTCCGGCCCGGGCCTTCCGCCGGGTGCGGTACCGGCCGCGGACCCTCGCACCGACCACATCGTGGAATAATCATTCCAATCCCGGCCTCCAGTTACCGGCTACCGATCGGTAAATGGCACGATCGGGCAGCGCGCCCCGGCCTCCCGCCCTTCTCCGGCGCGCCAGGCGAAACCGGAAAAGCAGAGGAAGTCCGCCATGGCAACGGCGCCCAGCGTCTCCTACTCGATGACGGTCCGGCTGGAGGTTCCCGCGAGCGGGAGCGCCGTCGGCCGGCTCACCACCGCCGTGGAGTCCCACGGCGGATCGGTGATCGGCCTGGACGTCACGGCCTCCGGCCACGAGATGCTGCGCATCGACGTCACCATCGGCGCGACCTCCACGGACCACGCCCAGGAGATCGTCGAGCAGCTCCGGCAGATCGAGGGCGTCACCCTCGGCAAGGTCTCCGACCGTACGTTCCTGATGCACCTCGGCGGCAAGATCGAGATGTCGTCGAAGCACCCCATTCGCAACCGCGACGACCTGTCGATGATCTACACCCCGGGTGTGGCCCGGGTCTGCACGGCCATCGCCGAGAACCCCGAGGACGCCCGCCGCCTCACCAGCAAGCGCAACAGCATCGCCGTCGTCACCGACGGCTCCGCCGTCCTCGGCCTCGGAAACATCGGCCCCATGGCCGCCCTCCCCGTCATGGAGGGCAAGGCGGCCCTCTTCAAGCGCTTCGCGGGCATCGACGCCTGGCCGCTCTGCCTGGACACCCAGGACACCGACACCATCGTCGAGGTCGTCAAGGCCATCGCACCCGGCTTCGCGGGCATCAACCTGGAGGACATCTCCGCCCCCCGCTGCTTCGAGATCGAGGCCCGGCTCCGCGAGGCCCTGGACATCCCCGTCTTCCACGACGACCAGCACGGCACCGCCATCGTCGTCCTCGCCGCCCTCACCAACGCCCTGCGCGTGGTGGGGAAGCGGATGGGCGACGTCCGGGTGGTGATGTCCGGTGCGGGCGCGGCCGGCACGGCCATCCTCAAGCTGCTCCTCGCCGCCGGGGTGAAGCACGCGGTGGTCGCCGACATCCACGGCGTCGTCCACGAGGGCCGCGAGGACCTCGTCGACGTCGACCCGGACTCCCCGCTCTGCTGGGTCGCGAACAACACCAACCCGGAGGGCGTCACCGGCACCCTGCGGGAGGCGGTCCGCGGCGCGGATGTCTTCATCGGTGTCTCCGCCCCCAACGTGCTGACGGGCGAGGACGTGGCCACGATGGCCGACGGCGCGATCGTGTTCGCGCTCGCCAACCCCGACCCGGAGGTGGACCCGGCCGTCGCCCGCCGGACCGCGGCCGTGGTCGCCACCGGCCGCAGCGACTTCCCCAACCAGATCAACAACGTGCTGGTCTTCCCGGGTGTCTTCCGCGGTCTCCTGGACGCCCAGTCGCACCGGGTGGACACGGACATGCTGCTGGCCGCCGCCGGAGCCCTCGCCGACGTCGTCGCCGAGGACGAACTCAACGCGAACTACATCATCCCCAGCGTCTTCAACGACCGGGTCGCCGGCGCCGTCGCGGAAGCCGTCAGCCACGCCGCCAGGACCGTGGGAGCGGCCGGGGCGACTGTGACAGGTGCCACGAAGGGCTAGGGGGCGGCGCGTCGCGGAGCCCCCGGCTCGTACGGCATGCATAGGGTGACGGGCAGCCAAAACTGCCGCAAACGCCCCGAAGCGGCCATGCCGCGCGCCTCCGGGGCGGAACGCGGAGCACCACCACGGTGGAGCGCCGGCGCTCTCCGTGCGACTTCGCAGGGCGCCGGATTGGCTTTAACGCCGCAGGTACGGGCAGGATGCGTAACCGGGCGCGAGGGTCTGCCAGCAGACCCGGGTCCGGGGACTGTCCGAGGGCCCTGGCAGCATCGGCTTCGATCTCACGCCTCATTGGCACGTAGAACACGGGAGTACATATGAACCGCAGTGAGCTGGTGGCCGCTCTGTCCGAGCGCGCCGAGGTGACCCGCAAGGACGCGGACGCCGTCCTCGCCGCGCTCGCCGAGACCGTCGGCGAGGTCGTGGCCAAGGGCGACGAGAAGGTCACCATCCCCGGCTTCCTGACCTTCGAGCGCACCCACCGTGCCGCTCGCACCGCACGCAACCCGCAGACCGGCGACCCGATCGAGATTCCGGCCGGCTACAGCGTGAAGGTCTCCGCCGGTTCCAAGCTCAAGGAAGCCGCCAAGGGCAAGTAGGGACGGCAGCACGGAGGGCGGCCACCCCGGGAGGGGGAGGCCGCCCTTCGCCGTGTCCGGAGCGCCCTCCGGGCCGGGGAGGGCGGTGCCGGGGGTGCTCCGGGGTTCAGTGTTTGCGGGCGCCGTTGGGAAGCTCCACGTCCGCGCCCAGCGCCCGGAGCTTCTCCATGAAGTTCTCGTAGCCGCGGTTGATCAGGTCGATGCCGTGCACCCGGGAGGTGCCCTGCGCCGCCAGGGCCGCGATGAGATACGAGAAGCCACCCCGGAGGTCCGGGATGACCAGGTCGGAGCCCTGCAGCTTGGTCGGGCCGGAGACGACCGCCGAATGCAGGAAGTTCCGCTGGCCGAACCGGCAGGCGGAGCCGCCCAGGCACTCCCGGTAGAGCTGGATGTGGGCACCCATTTGGTTCAGCGCCGAGGTGAAGCCCAGCCGCGACTCGTAGACCGTCTCGTGGACGATGGAGAGCCCGGAGGCCTGTGTGAGCGCGACGACCAGCGGCTGCTGCCAGTCGGTCTGGAAGCCGGGGTGCACGTCCGTCTCCAGCGCGATGGCGTTGAGCGGTCCGCCCGGGTGCCAGAAGCGGATGCCCTCGTCGTCGATCTCGAAGGCGCCGCCGACCTTCCGGTAGGTGTTGAGGAAGGTCATCATCGAGCGCTGCTGGGCGCCGCGCACGTAGATGTTGCCGTCGGTGGCCAGGGCCGCGCTCGCCCAGGAGGCCGCCTCCAGGCGGTCCGGGAGCGCCGCGTGGTTGTAGCCGCCGAGCTTGTCGACACCGGTGATCCGGATCGTCCGGTCGGTGTCCACGGAGATGATGGCGCCCATCTTCTGCAGGACGCAGATGAGGTCCTCGATCTCCGGCTCCACCGCGGCGTTCGACAGTTCGGTGACGCCCTCGGCCAGCACGGCCGTCAGCAGCACCTGCTCCGTCGAGCCGACGGACGGGTAGGGCAGCCGGATCTTGGTGCCGCGCAGCCGCTGCGGGGCCTCCAGATACTGGCCGTCCGCGCGCTTCTCGATCGTCGCGCCGAACTGCCGCAGCACCTGGAAGTGGAAGTCCACCGGCCGGCCGCCGATGTCGCAGCCGCCCAGGCCGGGGATGAAGGCGTGGCCGAGCCGGTGCAGCAGCGGGCCGCAGAAGAGGATCGGGATGCGCGAGGAGCCCGCGTGGGCGTCGATGTCGGCGACGTTGGCGCTCTCGACGTGGGACGGGTCGAGAATCAGCTCGCCGGCCTCGCCGGGGCGGACGGTGACACCGTGCAGCTGGAGCAGCCCCCGCACCACCCTGACGTCACGGATGTCCGGGACATTGCGGAGCCGGCTGGGTTCGCTGCCGAGCAGTGCGGCGACCATGGCCTTGGGCACGAGATTCTTCGCGCCGCGGACACGGATCTCGCCCTCCAGCGGGGTTCCGCCGTGGACAAGCAGGACATCGTCGGTGCCGGTCATGGATCTCGCGTTCCTGGAGTGGGACTGGGACCAAACCCACATGGTAAGCGCCGTCAGGACCCCCGCCGTAGGGCCGGGAGGGGTAGTGCCAGGTCGTCCGCAGGTCATGGGTTTGTCACAACACGTACCGTGCGTCTACCACGTCTCAGCGTCACGAAACGGGCCGGAAACGGGCCCGCGACTCCCGGGCGGGGGCGCGCCCCCGCTGCCGCCGCCCGCCCCGCGGAACCCCGCCCCCGTCGCATTGTGGACTCCCCGAGGGGCCCCTCCGTGCGGGATCATGTCGGCATGACGGAGGTGTCCTCGCTCACCGGGCGGCTGCTGGTCGCGACGCCGGCACTGGCCGACCCCAACTTCGACCGTGCGGTGGTGCTGCTCCTCGACCACGACGAGGAGGGCTCGCTCGGCGTGGTCCTCAACCGGCCGACCCCGGTCGACGTCGTCGACATCCTGGAGAACTGGGCGGATCTGGCCGGTGAACCCGGAGTCGTCTTCCAGGGCGGTCCGGTCTCGCTCGACTCCGCGCTCGGCGTCGCCGTGGTGCCCGGCGAGAGCGCGTCGGCGGTCGGCGGCGGGCCGCTGGGCTGGCGGCGGGTGCACGGCGCGATCGGTCTGGTCGACCTGGAGACCCCGCCCGAACTGCTGGCCGCGGCCGTGGGCAGCCTGCGGATCTTCGCCGGATACGCCGGCTGGGGACCGGGCCAGCTGGAGGACGAACTGGCCGAGGGCGCCTGGTACGTCGTGGAGTCCGAACCGGGTGACGTCTCCTCGCCCGCCCCCGAGCGGCTGTGGCGCTCGGTGCTGCGCCGGCAGCGCAGCGGCCTGGCGATGGTCGCCACCTACCCCGACGACCCGACCCTCAACTGACGGCGCGGTCCGGCCCCGTGACCGCCGGGGCCGGGCGGCGGCCCACGGGCGGGACGAGGGCGGGGCGCGGCCGGTCCTCGCACCGGTCCCGGCCGGGCGAGCGTGCCGTTTCCCGGGGTCGTGCGGCCCGCCGTTTTTCCCGGCGTCGGGCATGGGGCTCTCCGCCCCGTCCCAGTACCCTGGGGACCCATGAGCACTCTTGAGCCCGAGCGCGGGACAGGGACCGGCACCCTTGTAGAGCCGACACCCCAGGTGTCGAACGGCGACGGCGACCACGAGCGCTTCGCCCATTACGTCCAGAAGGACAAGATCATGGCGAGCGCGCTCGACGGCACCCCCGTCGTGGCGCTCTGCGGCAAGGTCTGGGTCCCCGGCCGCGATCCGAAGAAGTACCCGGTCTGTCCCATGTGCAAGGAGATCTACGAATCCATGGGCGCGGGCGGCGACAAGGGCAAGGGCGGCAAGGGCGACGGCAAGTAGCCGGCCCGCCGCCACCACCGGTCCTCCCGCGGCCCGGCGGGCGCCTCGTGCGCGCCCGCCGGGCCGCACGCGCGTCCGCGGGCGGGCGGGACAGCACGGAGTGCCGCCGCGGCGCGGCCCGCTCGCTTCCCCGCCGCGGGCCCCCGCCGGACCCTCGGACGTCCGATCGACCGGCTTGCCCCGATCGTGTGAGCCGCGGGCGAGACGCGAACGTGAGCGGAACGCTCTGGAACCGTTGATCCGATCAAGGCGTTGGCACCGTAAGGTTCCGCGATGAGTGGTAAACCACTCGCGCGGGTGACAGCTCCTGCACGCGGGCCGACGCCTGCCGGAGGCGGGAACCGGCCCTTCGCCGCCCCTCGCGCAGGGGGGCCGCGAAGATGTGCCAGAGTTGCCACGTCCGGGCTGTGAGCACGTACCGTACGGCGGAACAGGCGGGACACCGGGAAGGGGCAGCTGGGTTGACCACGCACGCACCGCAGGCGGCGCGAACGGTGATGCTGCCGTCCTCGCTCGACGAGGCCGTGGCGGCGCTCTCCGCCCTGCCGGCCGCCGTGCCCGTCGCGGGCGGCACGGACCTCATGGCCTCGGTCAACTCCGGCCTGCTGCGCCCCGCGGCACTCGTCGGCCTCGGCCGGATCAACGAGACCCGCGGCTGGCAGTACCAGGACGGCCACGCCCTGCTCGGCGCCGGACTCACCCACGCCCGCATGGGCCGCCCCGACTTCGCCGCCCTCATCCCCGCCCTCGCCGCCGCCGCGCGCGCCGCCGGTCCGCCGCAGATCCGCAACGCCGGCACCCTCGGCGGCAACATCGTCACCGCCGCGCCCACCGGCGACTCCCTGCCCGTGCTGGCGGCCCTGGAGGCCACCCTGATCATCGCCGGGCCGGAGCACGCCCGCCGCGAGATCCCGGTCAGCCATCTCCTCGCGGGCATCGAGATGCTCCGCCCCGGCGAACTCGTCGGCTGGGTGCGGGTGCCGCTGCTGCACGCCCCGCAGACCTTCCTCAAGGCCACCGGCCGCACCGGCCCCGGCCGGGCCACCGCCTCCGTCGCCCTCGTCCTCGACCCCGCCCGCCGCAGCGTCCGCTGCGCCGTCGGCGCCGTCGCGCCCATGCCGCTGCGGCCGCTGGAGGCCGAACGCTGGGTGGCCGGGCTCATCGACTGGGACGGCGAGCGCGGTCTCGCCCCCGAGGCCTGCGCGGCCTTCGGCGAGTACGTCGCGGGCGCCTGCATCCCGGATCCCGCACCGGGCGAGGACGGCTCCGAGGCGCCCGCCCTGCCGCCGGCCGTCCTGCATCTGCGGCGTACGGTGGCCGCACTGGCCCGCCGAGCTCTGGGGAGGGCGCTCGCATGACCAACGACCAGCCGCAGCACCCGCACGGGCCGTACTCCGACGAGGAGGAGCGGCCGTCGGGGGGCTGGCGGCCGACCGCGCAGAGCGGCGAGTACGACTCCGAGGCCACGGCCTTCGTCCAGCTCCCCGAGGGACTGCTCGACCCGTCCGCCGGCCGCGAGCCACTGGCCGCGCCCGGCCAGGGCTACGCGCCGCCGCCCCTGGAGTCCGCGTACGGCGAGCCGCCGGAGGGCGGCCAGTGGACGATGCCGTACACCGATCCGGGCGGCGGGCAGCAGTACCCGTGGCAGCAGCCCCACCAGCAGGCACAGCAGCACGGGTTCGGGCAGGAGCACGAGCAGGGCCACGAACAGGGTTATGAGCCGGGCCACGACCAGGGCGGCCACGGGCAGGGCCGGGAGACCGGCCGGCCCGGGGAGAGCGCGGGTCACGGCGGCGAGCAGCACACCGGCGCCTGGAGGGTGCCGCCGGCGGCCGACGACGCCCCCGACGAGTCCGGGGAGTACCTGGTCGGCGGTGCCGCGGCGCCCGCCCCCGGACCGTGGAGCGCCACCGGCGCCGCTGCGGGCGACCGGTGGGACCGGGGCGGGGCCCCCGGCGGGCAGGACGGGCCCGGCACCGGCGTCGAGCCGGTCCAGGACGGCGGCCCGCAGCACCCGCAGCAGTGGGGCGGGGCGCCGGACGGGCCGCAGGCGCCCGCTCACCGGCACGACCGGCCCGGCAACGCCCCGGCACCGGGCGACACCTGGTCCGACGCCTGGGAACGGCCCGCGCCCGCGGGTGCCCCCGGCCCCGCCCAGGACACCGACGGCGCCTGGGGAACCCCGGGCGGCGGTACGGCCGGTGGCACCGCGGAGGGCCCCGGCGCGGACGTCCCGGACCGGCCGCGCGAGGGCAGTGGCCCGCGCCCGGCGCGCAGGAGGCCGGCCCGGCGGGCCCGGCGGGCGGCCCCGGCCCGTACGGCGGTGACGGCCGTGATGGCGGCGACGGCCGTGACGTCCGCGCGGACGCCGGTACCGCTCCCGGCACCACCGCCCCTTCCGGTGCCGGGGAGAACGCCCCGCAAGCCCCCTCCGGCGACTGGCGCCCCGGA
This sequence comes from Streptomyces sp. MNU89, assembly GCF_020982505.1. NCBI lineage: Bacteria > Bacillati > Actinomycetota > Actinomycetes > Kitasatosporales > Streptomycetaceae > Streptomyces > Streptomyces sp. MNU89. Next base: position 4,698,851 of record NZ_JAJKLL010000001.1, read on the forward strand.
GCCGCGGACGGCACCCCGGCCGGCGGGAACAGCGCGGACCGCACCGGCAACGCCCCCGGACACGACGAAGGGACCCGGGGCGGGGAGCAGGCGCCCGGAGAGCGGCCCGCGGCCGGCCACCCCTCCGGCGGGGGCGGCACCGACGGCGGCACCGGCACCGCGCCGGACGGCCCCGGCGGCCCGACCGGGCCGGAGGAGCGGGACGGGCCCGACGCGCCCCCCGAGATCATCCTCGACGCGCACAGCGAACACCCCTACGCCTCCTACGTCCTGCGGGTCAACGGTATGGATCGCCCCGTCACCGACGCCTGGATCGGTGAGTCCCTGCTCTACGTCCTGCGGGAGCGGCTGGGCCTGGCGGGCGCCAAGGACGGCTGCTCGCAGGGCGAGTGCGGCGCCTGCTCCGTCCAGGTCGACGGCCGGCTCGTCGCCTCCTGCCTGGTGCCGGCCGCGACCACCGCCGGCTCGGAGGTCCGTACCGTCGAAGGGCTGGCCGCGGAGGGCACCCCCTCCGACGTCCAGCGGGCGCTCGTCGCCAACGGCGCCGTGCAGTGCGGTTTCTGTGTGCCCGGTCTGGCGATGACCGTGCACGACCTGCTGGAGGGCAACCACGCCCCGTCCGAGCTGGAGACCCGCCAGGCGCTCTGCGGCAACCTCTGCCGCTGCTCCGGCTACCGGGGTGTGCTCAACGCGGTCCGCGAGGTCGTCACCTCCCGCGCGGAGTCGGCGGACGCCGCGGCGCAGTCGGCGGCCGACGCCGAAGCCGCGGCGGCGGACGCGGAGGCACGGGCCGCCGGGGGGACCGCCCCGGAGCAGGCCGCCGGAGGATATCCCCAGGACGCCTACCCGGGGCCGTCGTACGAGGCGCAGCCCCATGCCGGGCAGCCCTACGACGAGCAGGCCCACGGCCCGGGCGGCCATGGCAACGGCCACGGTGACTACGGCAACGGCACCGGCCACGTCCCCGCGCAGGCCTCGCACGACGGCCCCGCATCCCCATCAGCCGGGCCCGCCCGGCAACGGCACCCCGCCCGGGCTTCGCGTGAACCGCCCGCGCGCCACCCCCGTTCCCCTCTCCCGCGCCCGCGCCCGCCCCCGGCCCGTCCGCGTCCCCACCTCCCCTCTCCCTGCGGCAGCGGAAAGGCAGCGTGAGATGACCGGTCCCGACGCGGCCACCGCGAACCCGGCGGGCCTGACCGCACCCGCCGGTGGCGACGGCTCCACGTTGCACGCCGAGGAGCCGGCACCGCACGGTCTCGGCTCCTCCCTGCCGCCCCACGACGCCTTCCCGAAGACCGCCGGCACCTTCCCGTACGCGGCCGACCTGTGGGCCGAGGGCCTGCTGTGGGCCGCCGTGCTGCGCTCGCCGCACCCGCACGCCAAGATCCTCTCCATCGACACCTCCGGTGCCACCGAGATGCCCGGCGTGCAGGCCGTCATCACGCACGAGGACGTCCCCGGCGACGCCAACCAGGGGCGCAAGGTGGCCGACCGGCCCGTCTTCGCCAAGGACCTGGTTCGCCACCACGGCGAGCCGATCGCCGCCATCGCCGCCGACCATCCGGACACCGCCCGGCTGGCGGCCGCCGCGATCGCCGTCGAGTACGAGGTGCTCGAGCCGGTCACCGATCCCGAGAAGGCGTTCGAGGCCGAACCGCTCCACCCCGACGGCAACCTCATCCGCCACATCCCGCTGCGGTACGGTGACCCGGAGATCGCCGGCGAGGTGATCGTCGAGGGCCTGTACCGGATCGGCCGCCAGGACCCGTCGCCCATCGGCGCGGAAGCCGGACTCGCCGTCCCCCGCCCCGACGGCGGCGTCGAGATCTACACCGCGTCCACCGACCCGCACGCCGACCGCGACCTGGCCGCGGCCTGCTTCGGCCTCCCCCCTGAGCAGGTCAAGGTCGTCGTCACCGGCGTGCCCGGCGCGATGGGCGACCGCGAGGACCCGGGGGTGCAACTGCCGCTCGGGCTGCTGGCGTTGCGCACCGGGCGCCCGGTGAAGATCGCCGTCAACCGCGAGGAGTCCTTCCTCGGCCACGCCCACCGCCACCCCACCCTCCTCCGCTACCGCCACCACGCCGACTCCGAGGGCCGGCTGGTCAAGGTGGAGGCGCAGATCCTGCTGGACGCGGGTGCGTACGCCGAGGCCTCCTCGGAGTCGCTGGCCGCCGCGGTCGCGTTCGCCTGCGGCCCGTACGTCGTGCCGCACGCCTTCGTCGAGGGCTGGGCGGTGCGCACCAACAACCCGCCGTCCGGCCATGTCCGGGGCGAGGGGGCGCTGCAGGTGTGCGCCGCGTACGAGGGCCAGATGGACAAGCTCGCGGCCAAACTGGGCCTGGACCCGGCCGAGCTGCGGATGCGCAATGTGATGGCCACCGGCGACCTGCTGCCCACCGGCCAGACGGTGACCTGCCCGGCTCCGGTGGCCGAACTCCTCCAGGCCGTACGGGACGCGCCGCTGCCCGCGCTCCCCAAGGACACCCCGGAGGTGGACTGGCTGCTGCCCGGCGGCCCCGAGGGAGCCGGCGAGCCGGGCGCGGTCCGGCGCGGCGTCGGCTACGCGCTGGGCATGGTGCACGTCCTGGGCGCGGAGGGGGCGGACGAGGTCTCCACCGCCACGGTCAAGGTCAACGACGGGGTGGCCACGGTCATCTGCGCGGCGGTCGAGACCGGCCAGGGCTTCTCGACGCTGGCCCGCCAGATCGTGCAGGAGACGCTGGGTGTGGACGACGTGCACGTCGCCTCCGTCGACACCGACCAGCCGCCGGCCGGCCCGGCGGCGCACGGCCGCCACACCTGGGTCTCGGGCGGGGCGGTGGAGCGCGCGGCGAAGATGGTCCGCACCCAGCTCCTGCAGCCGCTCGCGCACAAGTTCGGGATGTCCACGGAGCTGCTGTCCATCGCGGACGGCAAGATCACCTCCTATGACGGGGTGCTGAGCACCACCGTCGCGGAGACCCTGGACGGCAAGGAACTGTGGGCGACCGCCCAGTGCCGCCCGCACCCGACCGAACCGCTGGACGGGACGGGACAGGGCGACGCCTTCGTGGGGCTGGTCTTCTGCGCCGTCCGTGCGGTGGTCGACGTCGACATCGAGCTGGGCTCGGTACGGGTCGTGGAGATGGCCGTGGCGCAGGACGTCGGCCGGGTGCTCAACCCGCGCCAGCTGGCGGCCCGGATCGAGGCCGGGGTCACCCAGGGCGTGGGGGCGGCGCTGACGGAGAACCTGCGCACGTCGAAGGGCGTCGTCCGGCGCCCCAACTTCACCGGATATCCGCTGCCGACCGCGCTGGACGTCCCGGACATCCGCATCGTCAAGCTGGTCGAGGAGCGGGACGTGGTGGCGCCGTTCGGAGCCAAGGCGGCCAGCGCGGTGCCGGTGGTGACATCCCCGGCGGCGGTGGCCTCGGCGGTACGGGCGGCGACGGGCCGCCCGGTCAACCGCCTCCCGATCCGCCCGCAGGCGGCGGTCGCGGTGCCGGGCCGGCACTGAGCCCACGGGCGGGGGCGCGGACGGCTGCGTCCCGCTCCCTTCCCGGGCGGGCGCGGTGGGCCGGATCGTGCCCGGGGCGGCGGCGCCTCCGTCGACGGCCCCGCCCGGTGCCTCGTATCCGCCGCCGGCCGGCGGGACGTATCCGCCGGGTCCGGTGGCGGGCCCGGGCCGGTGCCGCGCCCCCTACCTGACATGACCTGAGGTGCCGGCCGCGCTCCCGGAGCGGCCGGCGTGCGTGCCGTGGGCGGCTCCGCTGGGTGCCGGTCACGCGGTGCCGGGCCGGCTCCCGGACAGGAAGTTCTCGACGAGGACGCGGAGTTCGTCCGGTTCATCGAGCCACGGGTAGTGGCCGGAGTTCTTCAGGACGTGGGACCGGGCCCGGGGGAAGGACTCGGCCACCAGTTCGCCGGACCGCAGGCCCGTCACCGCGTCCAGGGCGCCGGTGACCACCAGCACCGGGAAGCCGGTCTCTCCCAGGTGTTCCAGGATCGCCTTCCGGGCCGGTTCGCCCACGCCCTGCCAGAAGCCTGCGCGGGGCACCGGGTTGAGCTGCCCCGGCTCCGTGGCGGCGTGGGTGCGCTGCGGCTCGTCCCAGTGGGCGTACGCCATCGGTGCGGCCCGGAGCAGCAGGTCCCGTACCTCTTCGAAGTCCGCCACCCGCGCGAGCCGTTCGATGGCGGCCGCCGCGTCCGGCCACCACGGTTCGTCGCGCCGGGAGTCGAAGATCTCCCGTGCGTCGTCCGGGAGTTCGCCCTGGAGCCGGGCGCCGGGGCAGAGCAGGACGAGCCGGCTCAGCCGGTCGGGGTGCGCGGCCGCGTAGGCCTGGGCGGTCGCCGTGCCCGCGTCGTGCGCGAGCAGCGCGAACCGTTCCAGACCGAGGTGTTCGCGCAGCGACTCCAGGTCCTCGGCGAGGGCCGGGAAGGCGTAGGCGGACGGGTCGGCCGCGGTGGGGGAGTCCCCGGTGCCGCGCGCGTCGGGGAGGACCAGCGGGCGGTGGGCGTCGAGACCGCCGAGGTTCCCCAGGTACGCGGCGTCGCGCGCGGGGCCGCCCGCGAGGCAGAGCAGGGGCGGGGTCGACGCGCCGTCGCGGCTGTCCAGGACGCGGTAGGCGAGCTCGGTGTCGTCGTACGAGCGGTAGCGGGGCATGTCCTGCGGGTGCCCCGCGACCGGCCGCACACCCCTCGGGGGACGCGGGACCACCCGGGAGGGCGACCGGGTGCCCGGCGGCCCGCCCGGCCTGCCTGCCCGGGCTCCCCGCTCGGTCCCGGCCCGCCCGCCCAACCCGCCCGCCCGGGCTGCCGACCCGGCCCGCACCGCCCGGGCCCGGCCCGGGCCGCCCGCACCGGGGAGGGCGCCGGTTCCTGCCCGTGCACAAGGCCGCCTCCGCTCCGCGCCCGCTCCGGCCCCGCTCCCGGCGCCGGGCCGTCGGGCGTCCGTCCTAGGACGGACGGCCGAGTGCACGACCGACTTTGGACAGGAGCCAGTGTCGGTTGAGCCCCTTACGCTGACGCCATGACCGTTCCGGATCCCGGTGACGGCGTCGACACCGCCGGCGCCGTCGATGCCACCCTCGACCCCACCGCCCCCGCCACCCCGTCCGCCGCCCGGCGCGCCACCCCGTCCGCCGCCACGCGGGTGAAGACGGCCACGGCCGGCAGGGCCGACGCGACGGGAACCGGCGTGACCGGGCAGCCTCCCCCGTCCCCGCCCGCCGGCCGCGGCGGACGAAGCCCGGGCCCGGGCAAGGGGCCGGGGATGGCCGGGCCGGAGCGGGAGACGATCTGGCGCCGGCCCTTCCGTGGGCTCACCCTCGGCATCATCTCGGTGGTCTCCCTCATCGCCTTCGAGGCGAGCGCCGTGCACACCGCCATGCCCGCGGCGGCCCACGCGCTGGACGGCATCCCGCTCTACGCCTACGCCTTCTCCGGCTACTTCACCGCCAGCCTCTTCGCCATGGCCCTCTCCGGCGAGTGGTGCGACCGCAAGGGCCCGCTCGTGCCGCTGTTCACCGGGGTGGCCGCATTCGGCGGCGGCCTGGTGATCTCCGGGGCGGCGCGGGACATGTGGACGTTCGTCGGCGGGCGGGCCGTGCAGGGCATCGGCGGCGGGCTGGTGATCGTCGCGCTGTACGTGGTCGTCGGCCGGGCGTACCCGGAGCGGCTGCGTCCGGCCGTGATGGCGTCGTTCTCCGCCGCCTGGGTGCTGCCCGTGATCGTCGGGCCGCTGGTGGCCGGCACGGTGACCGAGAGCCTGGGCTGGCGCTGGGTGTTCCTGGCCATCCCCGTCCTCGTCCTGCTGCCGCTCACGGTGATGCTGCCCGCCCTGCGGAGGCTGCCGGAGAACGGCGGCCGTACCGCCGCCGTGAACCGGCGCCGCGTGCTGCTCGCCCTCGCCGTCGCCGCCGGGGCGGGGCTGCTGCAGTACGCGGGCCAGGACCGGAGCGCCGCGGCCCTCCTCCCGGCTGCCGCAGGTCTGGCGCTCCTGGTCCCCTCGGTGCTGCGGCTGTTGCCGCGCGGGACGTTCCGCGCGGGCCGTGGGCTGCCGTCGGTGGTGCTGCTGCGCGGGCTCGCGGCCGGGTCCTTCCTCGGGGCGGAAACGTTCGTGCCGCTGATGCTGGTGACCGAGCGGGGGCTGCCGGTGACCCTGGCCGGCTTCGCGCTCACCGGCGGCGGTCTGACCTGGGCCCTCGGCTCGTACACCCAGAGCCGGCCGCGGCTGGAGCCCCACCGGGAGCGGCTGATGCAGCTCGGTATGGCGCTGATGGCCGTCGCCATCGCCGGCCCGGCGCTGGCGCTGCTCGACGGGCTGCCGGGCTGGGCGCCGTGGACGCTGGTCGCCGCCTCGTGGGCGGTCGGCGGCTTCGGCATGGGGCTGACCATCTCCAGCGCCAGCGTGCTCCTGCTCCGGCTCTCCAGGCCGGAGGAGGCGGGCTCCAACTCGGCGTCCCTGCAGGTCTCCGACGCGCTGGGCAACATCGTGCTGGTCGGGCTGAGCGGCATGCTCTTCGTCGGCCTCGGCGGCGGCTCGGTGACGGCCGGGGCGCACACGGCCGGAGTGGCGCGGGGGACCGCGGCCGCGGGCGGTACCGGCCACGCCACGGCGTTCGCCGCCGTCTACCTCACGATGGCGGCCGTCGCCCTGGCCGGCGCCTGGGTCGCCACCCGGCTGAGCCCTCGTCCGGAAGCCCGCACGGAGTCCCGCACGGAGTCCCGCACGGAGTCCCGCACGGAGTCCCGTACGGAGTCCCGTACGGAAGTCCGCGCGGAGTCCGGCGGCTTTCCGTGACCCCATTCGAGCCCGGTCCGTTCATGCCGTGCTGTACGGCCGTGAAACCGCGACTCCGTGAAGAGCCGGTCCTGGCGCTCGAACAGCGGGGGGAGAAGGAGGGGATCAGCCTGCACGCCGTCGTGCTCAGGCGGTCGACAACCACCTCGCCCTGCCCGACCGGCCGTCCGTGGTGCGCAAGACCGCCCAGGACCGGGCAGCCCGGTGGCGTGAGCTGGGGGAGCGGCTCGGATGACGCTCCGTCTGCCACTGTGACCTCTCTCCCACCCGGAGGCGCGACCGGGGCGCTGTGCCGGAGAGCCCGCCGGGCCCCCGATAGGGTGGCCCGGTTGTCGTACGTACCCGAGGGCCCGAACCGGAGACCGTGACTACCACCGCCACCACCTCCCATCACCTCTCGCCCGCCTTCCCGGGCCGTGCCCCGTGGGGTACGGCCGGCAAGCTGCGCGCCTGGCAGCACGGGGCGCTGGAGTCGTACATCCAGAAGCAGCCGCGGGACTTCCTCGCCGTCGCCACCCCCGGCGCCGGCAAGACGACCTTCGCGCTGACCCTCGCCTCCTGGCTGCTGCACCACCATGTCGTCCAGCAGGTGACGGTGGTCGCGCCGACCGAACATCTGAAGAAGCAGTGGGCGGAGGCGGCGGCCCGGGTCGGCATCAAACTCGACCCGGAGTACTCGGCGGGCCCGCTGGGCCGGGAGTACCACGGCGTGGCCGTCACCTACGCGGGCGTCGGCGTCCGCCCGATGCTGCACCGCAACCGCGTCGAGCAGCGCAAGACCCTGGTGATCCTCGACGAGATCCACCACGCCGGCGACTCCAAGTCATGGGGCGAGGCGTGCCAGGAGGCGTTCGAGCCGGCCACCCGGCGGCTGGCCCTCACCGGCACGCCCTTCCGCTCGGACACCAACCCGATCCCGTTCGTGGCCTACGAGGAGGGCCCCGACGGCATCCGCCGCTCCTCCGCCGACTACACCTACGGCTACGGCAACGCGCTCGCCGACGGCGTCGTCCGGCCCGTGATCTTCCTTTCCTACAGCGGCAGCATGCGCTGGCGCACCAAGGCGGGCGACGAGATCGAGGCGCGGCTCGGCGAGCCGATGACCAAGGACGCCGTCTCCCAGGCCTGGCGCACCGCGCTCGACCCGCGCGGCGACTGGATGCCCAACGTCCTGAAGGCCGCCGACCACCGCCTCAGTGAGGTCCGCAAGGCCATCCCGGACGCGGGCGGCCTGGTCATCGCCGCCGACCAGGACTCGGCGCGGGCCTACGCCAAGCTGATCCGCGAGATCACCGGCACGAGCCCGACCGTCGTCCTCTCCGACGACACCGGCGCCTCGCAGCGCATCGACGACTTCAGCCACTCCGAGGACCGCTGGATGGTCGCGGTCCGCATGGTCTCCGAGGGCGTGGACGTGCCACGGCTGGCCGTCGGCGTCTACGCCACGACGATCTCCACCCCGCTGTTCTTCGCGCAGGCCGTCGGCCGGTTCGTCCGCTCCCGTCGGCGCGGCGAGACCGCCTCCGTCTTCCTGCCCACCATCCCGGACCTGCTCGGCTTCGCCAACGAGATGGAGGCCGAACGGGACCACGTCCTCGACCGGCCGAAGAAGGACGGCGAGGAGGACCCGTACGCCGAGGAGGAGAAGCTCCTCCGGGAGGCCGAGAAGGAGCAGGACGAGGACACCGGCGAGCAGGACACCCTGCCCTTCGAGGCCCTGGAGTCGGACGCGGTCTTCGACCGGGTGCTGTACGACGGCGCCGAGTTCGGCATGCAGGCCCACCCCGGCAGCGAGGAGGAGCAGGACTACCTCGGCATCCCCGGGCTGCTGGAGCCGGACCAGGTGCAGATGCTGCTGCAGAAGCGGCAGGCGCGGCAGATCGCGCACAGCCGGAAGAAGCCGGCCGAGGAGGCCGACCTGCTGGAACTCCCGGCGGAGCGGCGGCCGGTGGTCACGCACAAGGAGCTGATGGAGCTGCGGAAGCAGCTCAACGGCCTGGTCGGCGCCTACGTCCACCAGAGCGGCAAGCCGCACGGGGTGATCCACACCGAACTGCGCCGGGTGTGCGGGGGCCCGCCGAGCGCGGAGGCCACGGCGGGGCAGCTCCGGGAGCGGATCAAGAAGGTCCAGGAGTGGGCCACGCGGATGCGCTGAACCGGCGATGCGGCGGGTTCCGGCGCGCTCGGGCGGAGCCCGCTTCGGTCAGGCCGGCTGCGGCTCACCGAGTGCCCCACGAACACGACCTGCCGCAGCTCCGGTTCGCGGCAGATCTCCAGCACGTCCTCCGTGTAGCCGTCCAGGAAGGAGTAGCGCTTCTCGCTCCACGCGGCCGGATCGGATCGTCCGGATCCCACACGGTCGAAGAGGACGACCCGGCAGTGCTCGGCGATCCGCGGTGCCACCAGACGCCACAGGTTCTGGTCGCAGCCGAAGCCGTGGGCGAGCATCACCACGGGTCCGTCGGAACGCCCGGTCACGATGGCGTTGTTCCTGGCGAGCACGCCCATGGCCGCATCCCTCCACCGGTGTCCCGCCTCCGCGGCCCGGCCGGCCGCGCGGGGCCCGCCGGCTCCGGAGGGCCGGTGATCCGGGTTTCCGCCGGACGGGCGGCGAATGCCCTCCGCGGGGCCGGCCGTGCTCCGGTCCGTGCTCCGGGCCGGTCCGGAAGCGGATAAATGGGTACGGGAGTGCCCGGATTCTGGACGGCCTCTTCCGCTGAGCGGGACAGGTCAGTAGCGTTCCGCTCACTCAGACGTGCCGTGGCAACCCCGCCATGGTGCAAGCCGGTGCCAAGCGACCGGCGGCCTCTCCGCGCGCTGCCGCTGGGACCGGCATCGCACCTGCCGTGAGAAGCCGCCGCCACTCACCCGAGGAGGGGGCGTCGTGACCGCGGAGACGTCTCAAACGCTCGACCGAGGACTGAGAGTCCTCAAATTGCTCGCCGATACCGACCACGGACTCACCGTGACCGAGCTGTCCAACAAGCTCGGCGTCAACCGGACCGTGGTCTACCGGCTCCTCGCGACACTGGAGCAGCACGCGCTCGTCCGCCGGGACCTCGGCGGCCGTGCGCGGGTCGGTCTGGGCGTACTGCGCCTGGGCCGCCAGGTGCATCCACTCGTACGGGAGGCCGCGCTGCCCGCGCTGCGCTCCCTCGCCGAGGACATCGGGGCAACCGCCCATCTGACCCTGGTCGACGGCAATGACGCCCTGGCCGTGGCGGTGGTCGAACCGACCTGGACGGATTACCACGTGGCCTACCGGGCCGGGTTCCGTCATCCCCTGGAACAGGGCGCGGCGGGGAGGGCCATCCTCGCCGCCCGGCAGAATCCGGGCACCGACCCCGGTTTCTCGCTCACGCACGGAGAACTCCAGGCGGGCGCGAGCGGGGTCGCCGCCCCGCTGCTCGGGGTGACGGGGGTGGAGGGCAGCGTCGGTGTGGTGATGCTCGCCGACTCGGTGCCGGAGCGGGTCGGCCCGCGGGTCGCGGACGCGGCCCGGGAGGTCTCCGACGCCCTGCGCTGAGCACGGCGGGAGCGTGTGCGACAGCGCGCGTGTGCGATGGCGCGCGTGTGCGACGGCGCGCACGGGCAGTGTGCGGCGCGCACGGACGGTGTGACGCGGCGGGTCCGGGCCGGTGCCCGGACCCGCCGCACGTCTGTGCGCCTCCGTGCCGCGCGTCCGCGCGCTGACGTGCCGCGCCCTCGGCCCGGTGCGGCTCTCGGCAGCCGGGCGGGCCCGGCCGCCCGCCGTCCACTAGATTCACCCCCATGCCCGTCGCTCTCACCCGCCGCTCCCGCGTCCTCGCCGCCTGCGCGGTGCCCGTCGCCGCCCTGCTGGCGGTGGCGGTGTTCGCCCCGCTGCCGTTCAGTCTCGCGGAGCCGGGCCTGACCGCGGACGTGCTCGGCTCGAAGAAGGGCGAGCAGGTGATCACCATCTCCGGTGCCGAGCCCCGGAAGACCACCGGTGAGCTGCGGATGACGACGATCGCCGCGACGGGCCCGGACGCGGCGGTCGGCCTCGACGACGTCGTGGACGGCTGGTTCCGCGCGGACCGGGCGGTCATGCCGCGCGACTCCGTCTACCCGGTCGGTGAGAACACCGACGAGATCGAGGAGTACAACCGGGCCGAGATGCGGGAGTCCCAGGACACGGCCACGGCCGCCGCCCTGGAACACCTCGGCCGCTCCCCGAAGAACGTGAAGGTGACGCTGCGGCTGGCGGACGTCGGGGGCCCGAGCGCCGGTCTGATGTTCGCGCTGGGCATCGTCGACAAGCTCGACGGCGACGGCCGCGGCGGCGATCTGACCGGCGGCCGCACGATCGCCGGCACCGGCACGATCACCGCGGACGGCCGGGTCGGCCCGGTCGGTGGCGTACCGCTCAAGACCCGGGCCGCCAAGCGGGACGGGGCGACGGTCTTCCTGGTGCCGGCGGAGGAGTGCGGGGACGCCCGCGCGGAACTGCCCGAGGGACTTCGGCTGATCCCGGTGACGAGCCTGGAGGGTGCCGTGAAGGCGCTCACGGCCCTGGAACGCGGCGGCCGGGTCCCGCACTGCTGACCCGGCCGGCCCGGCGGCCGCCCGGTCTCAGCCCCGGTCCGCGGCCGCCTGCCGTACCAGCGGGATGATCCGCAGCGGCACCGGGTTCTCCATGACGATCGTCGTGGAGGCCCGCACGATGCCCTCGTAGCCCACCACCAGGTCGATCACCCGCTGCAGGTCCGCGTTGGAGCGGGCCACCAGCCGGCAGAGCATGTCGCCCTCCCCGGTCGTCGTATGCAGCTCCAGCACCTCCGGCACCCGCGCCAGATGCGCCCGCACCTCCGCTCCCTCGCCCTGCTTGATCTCCAGGGTCGCGAAGGCGGTCACGGGATAGCCGAGCGCCGCCGGGTCCACGTCCGGTCCGAAGCCGCGGATCACGCCGCCGGCCCGCAGCCGGTCGAGCCGCGCCTGCACCGTGCCCCGGGCGACGCCCAGCCGGCGCGAGGCCTCCAGGACGCCGATCCGCGGCTCCTCGGCGAGCAGTTCGAGCAGCCGTCCGTCCAGCGCGTCGATTCCCATGGCCCGCCCGCTCCGTTCCCGTCGCCGTCCGCTTCGATGGTCATCCTGTACAGATGGTCCGGCATTATCGCTCTGATGCTGGTCGGGTTGTCCAGTGGGATCGGGAACTATTGCGCACCTTGTGGGTCGCGGAGACGCTGAGCGCATGACTGAGACGATGAACCAGACCCCTGACACGGCCCGGCAGGCCGACCCCTTCCCCGTGAAAGGGATGCACGCCGTCGTCTTCGCCGTCGGCAATGCCAAGCAGGCCGCCCACTACTACTCGACCGCCTTCGGCATGAAGCGCGTGGCCTACTCCGGACCGGAGAACGGCTGCCGCGAGACCGCGAGTTACGTCCTGGAGTCCGGCGGCGCCCGCTTCGTCTTCACCAGCGTCATCAAGCCCGCCACCGAGCGCGGCCGCTTCCTGGCGGAGCACGTGGCCGCCCACGGGGACGGCGTGATCGACCTCGCCCTGGAGGTCCCGGACGTGCGCGCCGCCTACGCCTACGCCGTCGGCCACGGCGCCACCGGCCTGGAGGAGCCGCACGAGGTGAGCGACGAGCACGGCACCGTCGTCCTCGCCGCCATCGCCACCTACGGCGAGACCCGGCACACCCTCGTGCAGCGCGTGGACTACACCGGCCCCTACCTCCCGGGGTTCGTGGCCGCCGGCCCGATCGTCGAACCCCCGGCCAAGCGCCTCTTCCAGGCCATCGACCACTGCGTCGGCAACGTCGAACTCGGGAAGATGAACGACTGGGTGGCGTTCTACAACACCGTCATGGGCTTCACGAACATGAAGGAGTTCGTGGGCGACGACATCGCCACCGAGTACTCCGCCCTGATGTCGAAGGTCGTGGCCGACGGCACCCTCAAGGTGAAGTTCCCGATCAACGAGCCGGCCGTCGCCAAGAAGAAGTCGCAGATCGACGAGTATCTGGAGTTCTACGGCGGCGCGGGCGTCCAGCACATCGCCCTGGCCACCAACGACATCGTGGCCACCGTGCGGGCCATGCGGGCCGCCGGGGTGGAGTTCCTCGACACCCCCGACTCGTACTACGACACCCTCGGCGAGTGGGCCGGCGAGACCCGCGTGCCCGTGGATGTCCTGCGCGAGCTGAAGATCCTGGTGGACCGGGACGAGGACGGCTACCTGCTGCAGATCTTCACCAAGCCGGTCCAGGACCGCCCGACGGTCTTCTTCGAGATGATCGAGCGCCACGGCTCCATGGGCTTCGGCAAGGGCAACTTCAAGGCGCTCTTCGAGGCGATCGAGCGGGAGCAGGCCAAGCGCGGCAACCTCTGAGACCGGGGGCGCGGCCGGGCCGGGCCGGGCCGCGCCGCCTCCGGGCCGGGCGGCACCGCGCCGCCGCCCGGCCCCCTGCCGGCCCCGCACCCGGCCGTCCGCGGATCTTCCCAGGCGGACGGCCGGCTGCCACCCTGTGCCCATGAGCCGCCTGATCGAACGCCTGCGCGGAGGACTGCCGGACGAGGCCCTCGTCACCGACCCGGATGTCACCGCCGGATACGCCCATGACCACGCGAGCTTCTGCCCCGCCGGCACCCCGGCCGTGGTCGTCCTGCCCCGGACCGTCGAACAGGTGCGGCACGTGATGCGCACCGCGACCGAACTGCGCGTCCCCGTCGTCCCCCAGGGCGGCCGCTCCGGGCTCTCCGGCGCCGCCAACGCCACGGACGGCTGCATCGTCCTCTCCCTGGTCAGGATGGACCGCATCCTGGCGATCGACCCCGTCGAACGGACCGCCGTCGTCGAACCCGGCGTGATCAACGCCGTGCTCTCCCGCGCCGTCGCCGAACGGGGCCTGTACTACCCGCCGGATCCCTCCAGCTGGGAGATGTGCACCATCGGCGGCAACATCGGCACCGGCGCCGGGGGGCTGTGCTGCGTCAAGTACGGCGTCACCGCCGAGTACGTCCTCGGCCTGGACGTCGTCCTCGCCGACGGCCGGCTGCTCCGCACCGGGCGCTCCACCGCCAAGGGCGTCGCCGGCTACGACCTGACCCGGCTCTTCGTCGGCTCCGAGGGCAGCCTCGGCATCGTCGTCCGGGCCGTGCTCGCGCTCAAGCCGCACCCGCCGCGGCAGCTCGTCCTCGCCGCCGAGTTCCCCTCCGCTGCGGCCGCCGGTGACGCCGTCTGCCGGATCATGGAGGACGGGCACACCCCCGCGCTGCTGGAGCTCATGGACCGCACCACGCTCCGGGCCGTCAACAAACTGGCGAACATGGGCCTCCCGGAGTCCACCGAGGCCCTGCTGCTGGCCGGCTTCGACACCCCCGACCCGGCGGCCGACCTCGCCGCCGTGGCCGGACTCTGCGCCGCGGCCGGGGCCACGGAGGTCGTCCCCGCCTCCGACGCGGCCGAGTCCGAACTGCTGCTCAAGGCCCGGCGCCTGGCCATCCACGCCCTGGAGTCCATCCGCTCCGCGACGATGATCGACGACGTCTGCGTGCCCCGCGCCCGGCTCGCCGACATGCTGGAGGGCACCGCGGCCGTCGCCGCGAAGCACGATCTCGTCATCGGGGTGTGCGCGCACGCGGGGGACGGCAACACCCACCCGGTCGTCTGCTTCGACCCGCAGGACGCCGACGAGTCCCGCCGCGCCCTCGCCTCCTTCGACGAGATCATGGCCCTCGGACTGGAGCTGGGCGGCACGATCACCGGCGAACACGGGGTCGGTGTCCTCAAGAAGGAGTGGCTCGCCCGGGAGATCGGCCCCGTGGGGCTGGAACTCCAGCGCGGGATCAAGGAGTTGTTCGACCCGCTCGGTCTGCTCAACCCCGGCAAGCTGTTCTGACGGCGCCCGCACGGCTCCCGCGGGGCCGGTCACGCGGGAGCGCACGGGGGAGCGCACGGGGGTGCGAGCCCGTGCGCCGGGGCGCGAGCATGCGCGGACGGGAGGGGCGGCCGCCGGGGCCGGTCACGCCGCCCCGTCGGAGCTCTCGTCGGACGGCGCCACCGCCAGCAGCTCGCTCAACGCCTCGTCGAACGCCACCTGTTCGAGCTCCTTTCCCGGCTCCACCAGCCGCAGGGTCCGCTCCAGCCAGGCGGACACCGGCGCCGCGGGAGCCTGCAGCAGCGCCTCCCCGTCGGGGGAGCGCAGGGCCAGGCGGATCACCGCGTGCCCGTCGGCCCTCCCCGGCCGGATCCGCACATCGCCCTCGCCGACCGGCCGAAAGACCCCCTCCACCAGCAGCTCCCGCGCGAACGTCCAGTGGACGGGCGCCTCGGAGCCGATGTGGAAGGTGATGTGGACCGCGTACGGATCGTCCGTGCGGTAGACCAGCCGGGCGGGCACGGGGATGCTGCGCTCCGGTGTGAGCAGCAGGCCGAGTTCCAGTTCTCTCTCCACCACGGTGTGCATTGAACTGCCGTCCTTTCCCTTCGGTGCGGCGGCCGGGCGCGGGCCGCACGGAGCGGAAGCCCGTTCTCACCGTTCAGTACGCGGCTTCCCGGAAAACTCTCGGAGATCCTCACCGGATGTGCCGGTCTCTCGCGCACACACATACGCGAAAGTGGTGCGTACCCCGGGACTCGCCCGGCAGGCCTCCCGTTCTGGTACATGTGGACACCGCACCGGGCCCGGGTCGTGAACGGGCGGTCCCGGGGCGACGTACACCACTCCGCGCCCGCCGCGGAGAGCCACCGCACAGACGGCCGAGCAGATACGGGACCACGGACAATGAGCGCCCCAACCTCAGGATCCGCCGACGGCGGCCCCGCCCCGGGCTACTACCCCGACCCGTCCATCCCGGGCTACATCCGGTACTGGAACGGCGCCTCCTGGGTGCCGGGCACGAGCCGTCCGGCCCCGGGCGAGGGGACGCGATGCCCGCCCCGCCGCCGGGAGCCGCCCCCGACCGTCCGCGGCGGTCCCGCGGCTCCCGCCGCGTCCCCGTCCTCCCCCCGCCGTCCTCCGCGGCCCCGTCCGGTGGCAGCAACTCCGTGCCCGCCCAGGACAGCACCGGCCCGATGTACTTCGACGAGATCGCCGGGGCCGCCGCCGCGGGAGCGCCGGGGAGGACGGACCGGGCGCGGCACCCGCGAGGAGTCCGCCCCGGTCCCGCGCCGGAGCCGGGGCCGGGGACCGGTCCGCGCCCGGTGACACCCGGCGGCCCGGCGGCCGGGAGGAGGCGGACGGGCCCCGGGGCACCGGCGGCGATCCCCGCGCCGCCGCTCCGGACACCGCCCCGGCCGCTTCCGCCCCCGGGGCCCGGAGCCGAGCGGCGGCCCCACCCTCGGCCTCGGTTCCGGCCGGGGCCCGACGCACGCCGCCCCGGCACCGGAGGGCCCACCCTCGGTCTGGGACCCGGCCGTTCCGGACCCGGCACGGCCCCCGCCGGGGCGACGAGGCCGGCGGCCCGCCCTCGGCCACCGCCGCCCGCGAGGGCACCATGACGCTCCGGGCGAGCGGCCCCGCCGCCGCTCCCGCACCCCGGCCCGGCGGACCCCCGCGCGGCGCAGGGAGCCCCGGCCGCCGCCCCGGGCGAGCGTGACGACCGCCCGGCGCCCGGACGCGTCCCGGACCAGGGCGGCGGACAGGCCCCGGCGCTCCGGCAGCGGGTGCCGATCCCCGGGCGGGCGCCGTGCCGCGCCCCGCCGGTGAGGGCACCCCGGCCCGCCCGGAGCCGGAGCCGCGGCCGCGCAGCCCCCGCGGCCCGCCGGCCCCGGTGGACGGCAGCGGCCCGCCGGTGCCCACACCCGGCGGCCCCGCGCCCGGCCCGGCCCCTCAGGGGCCGAAGCCCCACGGTCCGGACCCCCAGGGCCCGCAGCGCCGGACGCCCGGGCCCGAAGGCCCGGTACAGCGCCCCGCACTCCCCGACCCCGCCCCGGGCAGCCGTCCCCACCGCCTCGCCGCAGCCCGCGCCGGCCGCCGGTGCCGTGCCGTCGCAGCAGCCCGCCGCCGGCCGGCCCGCCGGACCGGCGGCCTCCTGGCCGCAGCAGGTGCAGCGGCTGGCGCAGCCCGGCGGCCCCGCCGCGGCAGCGGACGAGGGCACGGTCACCCCCTGGCGGCCCCCGGTCGAGGACCCCTTCCTGGCCGCCGTCCGCGCGCAGACGGCGGCCCGCCCGGCCGGGCTCGGGCGCCGCCTCCTCGCCCGGCTGATCGACACGGCCGTCCTCGGCGCGCTGCTGTCGGCCGCCGCGGTGCCGCTGGGCGTGCGCACGGCCGACCACATCGACGCCAAGATCGAGAACGCCGAGCTCACCGGTGAGACCGTCACCGTCTGGCTGCTCGACGCCACCACGGCCGGCTACCTCGGCATGTTCCTCGCGGCGCTGCTGCTCCTCGGCGCCGTCTACGAGGTGCTGCCCACCGCCCGCTGGGGCCGGACGCTCGGCAAGCGGCTGTGCGGGGTGCGGGTCATGGGCATCGAGTCGCACGAGAACCCGTCGTTCGCGGAGTCGCTCCGCCGCTGGCTGGTCTACAGCCTGCTCGGGCTGCTGGTGGTCGGCGTCGTCAACGTGCTGTGGTGCTTCGTCGACCGGCCCTGGCGGCAGTGCTGGCACGACAAGGCGGCCCGCACCTTCGTGGCGTCCGGCGGCTGACCGGGCGCCCGCTACCCCGGACAGCCCGCCCCGGGCTGCGCGCTCCACGCCGTCGCGGTCGACTGGCGGGTATGAACAGCGATCAGCCGGGGTCCCCGTCCGGCGAGCCGCCGGAGCACGACCCGTTCCGCAAGCGCCCGCCGGAGGGCGGACCGCCGCCGGACCACGCCTCCGCGGGCGGCGGCCCGGACAGCGCCGTACCGGGGGCGGCCCGTACGGGTCTCCGCCGCCCGGCGGCCCGCCTCCCGGCCCGCCCCGCCCGGCGGTTACGGCGCCCCGCCCCCGGCGGCCCCGGCGCGCCCCGCCCGGCGGACCGTACGGCGGCGCCCCCTACGGCAGTCCGTACGGGGGGCCGGATCCGCTGGCCGGGATGCCCCCGCTGGCGAGCCTCGGCCGCCGTCTGCTGGCCCGCATCATCGACGGTCTGCTGATCGGCATCCCCGTGGGGCTGGTGGCGGGCGGGCTGATCGGCGGCTACGGCTTCGGCGACGATGACGACATGGGGCAGTCGACCGGCGTCCAACTGGCCATTCTGCTGGTCTACTTCGTCTACGAGGGGCTCATGCTGAGCCGGTCCGGCCAGACGGTCGGCAAGATGCTGATGAAGATCCGGGTGGCGATGGTCGCCAACGGGTCGGTGCCGGCCGGGAACCCGGGCTGGACGCGCGCGGCGGTCTACTCGCTGCCGCAGCTCGTGCCGTGCATCGGCTTTGTCTTCTGGCTGGTCAACGTGCTCTTCTGCACCTGGGACAAGCCGTTCCGGCAGTGTCTCCACGACAAGGCGGCGAAGACGGTGGTGGTCTCCACGCGCTGAATCCGGCCGTCGCGGCCGGAACCCTCAGGAGCCCCCGGGCATGGTCCGGGGGCTCGCTGCTCTCCGGTCAGCGGTGGCCGGAGGACGGGGAGGCACCGGCGCCGGCCCGGGGCCGCGCCGTGTGCTCGCGGGGGCCGGGACGGAGACCGTCCGGCGGGGCACGGGGTCCGGTCGACGGCGCGCCGGGCGGCGGCGGGGACGGCGCGCGGCCCGGAGACCGTCACGGCGACGAAGAGGCCGAGTGCCAGCCCGGCGAGGGCGATCGAGGCGATGCCGGCCACGGACCGGGTCTGGGAGAGCACCAGCATGACCATCGTCGAGCAGACGACGGTGGCCGAACCGTAGGCGAGCTGTGCGGCAGTCGGACGCGGCATGGCGGATTCCGTCCTCGGAACAGGGTCTTGGGGGATGGTCGAGTCTTCGCGCACCCCGGGACGGCGGGACCGGCGGCGGGCCGGTATCGTCGTCAACTCCCCGGGAGAAACGCAGCGTTCGCGCCGTTTCATGACTCTACGATGCTGTCTGCCCGAGCGGAACTTCCCGCAAGCGTGACCTGACCCTCACTCCAGGTGCACGGGGGGCGCACGGATTCATCGCCCGTTCCACGGGCTGAGACGGGTGCGCCTGTTCGGATGTCGCCCATGGTCGGCGCCGGGAAAGTGTCCGATTACCGATCTTGAAAAGCCGGTGAACGTACACCTGTGGCGTGTTCAAGTCAAGATCTGTCTTTTCTGCGTCAAGTCGGATCCAATGCCCTGCGGAAGACGCAGCACTGGGTAACACCCGGGAGGACAGCGCCAAGTGAGAACCCATCGGAGAGTCGGCGGAGCCGCGGCTCTGGCCACCGTGGTCGCCGCCATGGGCGCGACCGCCCTGCCGGCCGTGGCGGCCGAGGCGGAGGACGGCCGGTCCGGCGCGATCGAGCGCCAGGACCCTGCGCCCGCCAAGACCCATGTCGAGCACGACCTCGAGGGCCCGTTCAGCGAGCGCCAGAAGGCGCAGCGGGAGAGCGCCCTCCAGCAGGTGCTGTCCGGCGAGGCCAGGACGACCAAGCGCGGCGCCTCGCGCGTCGTCAAGCTCGACCGCGGCAAGTACGTCGAGCTGGCCCGCGAGAAGACCGACAAGATCTTCACCATCCTGGTCGAGTTCGGCGACAAGGTCGACGACACCACGATGTTCGACCCCGACGGTCCGGACGGACCCGAGGAGCCGTTCCCCAAGTACGGCGGCACGCCCGGCCCGCTCCACAACGAGATAGCCGAGCCCGACCGCGCGGTGGACAACAGCACCGAGTGGCGCGAGGACTTCGACCGGGAGCACTTCCAGGACCTCTACTTCTCGGAGGAGAAGGGCGAGGAGTCCCTCAAGAAGTACTACGAGAAGCAGTCCTCCGGCCGCTACTCGGTCGACGGCACCGTCTCCGACTGGGTCAAGGTCGAGTGGAACGAGGCCCGTTACGGCTCGAACTACTGCGGCAGCAGCAACTGCGCCAACGTCTGGGACGCGGTGCGCGACGGTGTGACCGCCTGGGCCGCGGACCAGAAGGCGGCCGGCAAGACCACCGAGGAGATCAAGGCCCAGCTCGCCGAGTACGACACCTGGGACCGCTACGACTTCGACGCCGACGGCGACTTCAACGAGCCCGACGGCTACATCGACCACTTCCAGTTCGTGCACGCCGGTGAGGACGAGTCCGCGGGCGGCGGTGTCCAGGGCGGCGACGCGATCTGGGCGCACCGCTGGTACGCGTACGGCGTCAACGCGGGCAGGACCGGCCCGGAGAACAACAAGGCCGGCGGCACGGAGATCGGCGACACCGGCGTCTGGGTCGGCGACTACACCGTGCAGCCCGAGAACGGCGGCCTCGGCGTCTTCGCGCACGAGTACGCCCACGACCTCGGCCTGCC
Organism: Streptomyces sp. MNU89; assembly: GCF_020982505.1. Lineage (NCBI taxonomy): Bacteria > Bacillati > Actinomycetota > Actinomycetes > Kitasatosporales > Streptomycetaceae > Streptomyces > Streptomyces sp. MNU89. The sequence continues at coordinate 4,718,971 of NZ_JAJKLL010000001.1, forward strand.
GGACCTGTACGACACCTCCGGCACCGGCGAGTCCTCGGTCGGCTACTGGTCCCTGATGTCCTCCGGCTCCTGGCTGGGCGACGGCGAGGAGTCCATCGGCAACCTGCCCGGCGACATGACCGCCTGGGACAAGCTGCAGCTCGGCTGGCTGGACTACGACACGGCCAAGGCGGGGAAGCGCTCCTACCACAAGCTGGGCGTGGCCGAGTACAACACCAAGGACGCCCAGGCCCTCGTGGTCGAGCTGCCGGACAAGTCGAAGACCACCACCGTGGTGAAGCCCGCCGAGGGCGCCACCCAGTGGTGGAGCGACATGGGTGACGACCTCAAGAACACCCTGTCCCGCCCGGTCGACCTGACCGGCAGGTCCGCGGCCTCCCTCCAGCTCAAGGGCTGGTGGGACATCGAGAAGGACTACGACTACCTCTACGCCGAGGTCTCCACGGACGGCGGCGCCAACTGGAAGCCGCTGGACGGCACCGCGAACGGCGAGGCCATCCCGCGCGACGGCGGCGGCGAGCCGGCCCTGCACGGCGCCTCCGGCGAGTACCGGGACCTGGTCTACCCGCTGGACGCCTACGCCGGCCAGAAGATCGACCTCCGCTTCCGCTACCAGACGGACGGCGGCCTGGCGATGATGGGCTTCGCGGCCGACGCGATCTCCGTCACCGCCGACGGCGAGACGCTGTTCACGGACAACGCCGAGGACGGCGACAACGGCTGGACCGCCGACGGCTTCAAGCGCATCGGCGAGTCGTTCACCAACGAGTACCCGCAGTACTACATCGCCGAGAACCGGCAGTACGTCTCGTACGACAAGACCCTCGAGGTCGGCCCGTACAACTTCGGGTTCCCGGACCGGCCGAACTGGGTGGAGCACTTCCCCTACCAGAACGGCCTGATGGTCTGGCTGTGGGACACCTCGCAGCACGACAACAACGTGGGCGTCCACCCCGGTGAGGGCCTGATCCTCCCGGTCGACGCGCACGCCGTCCCGGAGAAGTGGAGCGACGGCACCCTGATGCGCAACCGCATCCAGGCGTACGACTCCCCGTTCAGCCTGTACCGGACGGACGGCTTCACCCTCCACAAGGACGGGGAGCCGGCCAAGGTGAAGGCCAAGAAGGGCGTCCGGGTCTTCGACGACCACAAGGGGACGTACTGGTACGAGTCCAACCCGACCGCCGGGGTGAAGGTTCCTGACACCAACACCCGCATCCAGATCCTCAAGGAGACCCGCAGCGGCTCCAAGATGATCCTGAAGGTCGGCCCCTCGACCAAGTAATCGGGTAAAACCGCAGGTCAAAGCTGGTTCGGCCGCCGCCCGTGACGGGCGGCGGCCGATTGCCGTCTAGGATGCGGGGACGAGCTTCTTATTGACACCCGCGCCTCGCGGGGGAGGGAGGGACATGGCCGGCGGAGGATTCACCAGACTCCCGGGCGGCAGTGTCGTCGTCGCCCTCTCCCTGCCCCGGCCCGCGCCCCGCGGAGCCGTGGAGACGTCCCGGGTGCGGGTTCTCGTCCACGCGGCGAACCGGCCCCGGGCCCTGACCCGGCTGAAGAACCACGGGCTGCGCGCCGTCCATCTGCGGGGCAACGCCGAGCCGCCCACCCCGGACGAGGTCACCGCCGTGCTGCACCACCCCGACGGCCTGCTGTGGCGCTCGGTGCCCGACGACGCCACGGAGCTCTGGCACCCCATCGCGAGCCTCATGCGCCCCGCGGCCTGAGCCGCGGGCCCACCGGCCCTCCCGGCCGGGCACCGCGCTCGCGGGGCGCCGGCCCGTACGCCGCAGGGGGCGGGGAGGGGCGGGGACGCCGGACCGGGCCCCGGCCGGTCCCGGCACGTGCCGCAGGGGAAGGCGGCCGTCAGCCCACGACCGGCTTGCCCTGCAGTTCCACACCCGCTTCGCGCAGCTCCTCCAGGGCCCGCTCGGTGCTGTCCGGGGCGACGCCCGCCGTGAGGTCCAGCAGCACTCTGGTCCGGAAGCCCTCGCGCGCCGCGTCCAGGGCGGTGGCGCGGACGCAGTGGTCGGTGGCGATGCCCACCACGTCGACCTCCTCGATCTCCTTCTCGCGCAGCCAGTCGGCGAGCGGGACGCCGTTCTCGTCCCGGCCCTCGAAGCCGCTGTAGGCGGCCGCGTGCGCGCCCTTGTCGAAGACGGTGTCGATGGCGCCGGAGGCGATGGCGGGGGCGAAGTTGGGGTGGAAGCTGCTGCCCTCGGTGCCCGCGACGCAGTGGGCCGGCCAGGAGGTCTTGAAGTCCGGGTTGTCGGAGAAGTGGCCGCCCGGGTCGATGTGGTGGTCGCGGGTGGCGACGATGTGGCGGTAACCGGCCGTCGACTCCGCCACCAGATCGGTGATCTCGGCGGCGACGTCGGCGCCGCCGGCGACCGCGAGGCTTCCGCCCTCGCAGAAGTCGTTCTGTACATCGACGACTATCAGTGCACGGTGCATGGTGCGGGCCCTTCGGCTGGTCGAACGGCGGGGACGGACCTCCGCGGGAGGCCGGACAACCGTCCCGTGACCCAGGGTAGGAGACGGCGTCCGGACCCGTGGGGCAGGGGGCGGGGACCGCCCGGTGCCGCCCGGGCGGGTCAGGTCCCGGGGTGCGCCCGCCGTGGGGCGGGTGGAGCGGGCGGCGTCGTTGCCGCCGGGGGTCGTACCGGGCGCGTGGGCGCCCGCGGGCGCGGGGACGGTGGGATCCGCGGTGTGCCCGGAGCACTACCGCCGTACCCGCGCCGCACGGGCGCTACACGTCCCCGCCCGCTACACGTACTCGGTGGGGAGCACCGGCTCGCCGCTGCTGAGCTGCATCGCCGACAGCGGAAGGCGGGCGCGGACGGCGAGATGGCGGTCGCGCACGGTGTCCAGCGGCTCCCGGGCCAGCACCTCGCCGGCCCGTACCAGCTCCACCTGCAGCAGCCCGTCCTCGTACTCCGGGGGCACCGGGCCGGTGCCGACGACCTCGGCCTCGGCGGTTCCCTCGGCGTCGTACCGGCGCGCCGCCCACTTCCGGCCGCCGATCGAGGTCTTGCCGCCCAGCGACTTCTTCGCCACCGGCACCAGGGGTGCCGCCGGGTCGGCCGACTCGGCGCGCGCCACGAGCTTGTAGACCATGGAGGCGGTCGGGTGGCCGGAGCCGGTCACCAGCCGGGTGCCCACCCCGTACGAGTCCACGGGGGCGGCGGCCAGCGAGGCGATGGCGTACTCGTCGAGGTCGCTGGTCACCACGATCTTCGTGTCCCGCGCGCCCAGGGCGTCGAGCTGCGCCCGCACCCGGTGGGCGACCAGAAGCAGATCGCCGGAGTCGATGCGGACCGCGCCCAGCTCCGGCCCGGCGATCTCGACGGCCAGCCGGACGGCCTCGGCCACGTCGTAGGTGTCGACCAGCAGGGTGGTGCCCCGGCCCAGGGACTCGACCTGGGCGGTGAAGGCGTCCCGTTCGCTGTCGTGCAGCAGGGTGAAGGCGTGCGCGCTGGTGCCCACGGTCGGGATGCCGTACCGGAAACCGGCCGCCAGTTCGGAGGTGGCGGAGAAGCCGCCGGCGTACGCGGCGCGGGACGCGGCCACGGCCGCCAGCTCGTGGGCGCGCCGGGCGCCCATCTCCAGCAGCGGACGGGAACCGGCCGCCACCGACATCCGGGACGCGGCGGCGGCCACCGCCGAGTCGTGGTTGAGGATCGACAGGATGACGGTCTCCAGCAGCACGGCCTCGGCGAAGCTGCCCTCGACGCGGAGGACGGGCGAGCCGGGGAAGTACACGTCGCCCTCGCGGTAGCCGCTGATGTCGCCGCGGAAGCGGTAGCCGGCCAGCCACTCCAGGGTCGGCTCGTCCACCACCCGCCGCTCCCGCAGGTAGCCGAGCATCTCGGGCTCGAAGCGGAAGTTCTCCACGGCGTCGAGCACCCGGCCGGTGCCGGCGACGACCCCGTAGCGGCGGCCCTCCGGCAGCCGGCGGGCGAAGACCTCGAAGACCGAGCGGCGGCCGGCGGTGCCCGCCCGCAGTGCGGCCTGCAGCATGGTCAGTTCGTAGTGGTCGGTGAAGAGCGCCGTCGACGGCACGGCCACCGGCAGCCCCAGGTCTGCTGAGTTCATGACAGCGATGCTAACCCCATCTCGTCACTTTGACGATTTCTGGGACCGGTCCGTTTGTGCGATGTACGCCACTGGATGGCAGCATGGACCCTGTGAGTGTCGCCCCCATCGAGATCGAGCAGACGGAGACCGGCGGAGCGCCCTCGGAGGTGCCCGAGCCCGATGTCCCCTGGGTGACGATCGTGCACAACGACCCGGTCAACCTCATGAGCTATGTGACCTACGTCTTCCAGGCGTACTTCGGCTACTCGAAGGACAAGGCGAGCAAACTGATGCTCGATGTGCACCACAAGGGCCGCGCCATCGTCTCCAGCGGCAGCCGCGAGGAGATGGAGCGCGACGTCCAGGCCATGCACGGCTACGGCCTGTGGGCCACCCTGAGCCGGGACCGCTGATGCCGGGCATGTTCGAAGCCGTCCCGGGCGGCGGGGCCGCCGTCGCGCTCGACCCGGTCGAGGCCTCCATCCTGCGCAGCCTCGCCGTGCAGCTGCTGGAGCTCGTCGGCCCGGGCGACGAGCCCGCCGACGGGGCCGACCCGCTGGACGCCCTCTTCGCCGACGGCCCCAGCGACCCCCCGTCCGACCCGGCCCTGGCCCGGCTCTTCCCCGACGCCTACGGGGACCCGGAGCGCGAGCCCGGCGGTGACGAGGAGAAGATCCGCGAGTACGCCGCCGAGTTCCGCCGCTACACCGAGAACGACCTGCGGGCCCGCAAGCGCGAGGACGCCCTCGGCGTCGTCCGGGCCCTGGACCGGCTGCCCGCCCCCGAGGACGGCGAGGCCCTCCTCGAACTCGGCCCGGAGGAAACCCGGCAGTGGCTCGGCACCCTCAACGACCTGCGGCTGGCCATCGGCGCCCGGCTGGAGATCACCGAGGACGACCAGGAGCTGTACCGGCTGCCCGACAGCGACCCGCGCAAGCCCATGGTGATGGCCTACCTCTGGCTCGGCGGGCTCCAGGAATCCCTGATCGGGACGCTCACGGCCTGACCGCCCCCGGCCGTGCCCGGGCTCTGCCACCGGCCCGGCCCCGCCGGGTTCCGCACCGTGAGCGGGATCACCCCGCCGGGCCCGCGCGCCCCGTCCCCGGGCTTCCCGGCTCCGTCCCGGGGCCCGCCCCGGACCGTCCCACTCCGTGGTCCGGCACCGTCTCACCAGGAGGACACCTCCCTGCCGGTGCCCCCGGGTGCCGCCATACCCTAGGAGGCATGCTGACCATCACCCAGGATCTCCACGACCGGATCGTGGCCCACGCACGCGCCGACCACCCCGACGAAGCGTGCGGTGTGATCGCCGGCCCGGTCGGCTCCGGCCGCCCCGAACGCTTCATCCCCATGCTGAACGCGGCCCGCTCTCCCACGTTCTACGAGTTCGACTCGACCGACCTGCTCAAGCTCTACCGGGAGATGGACGACCGCGACGAGGAGCCGGTGGTCATCTACCACTCCCACACCGCGACCGAGGCGTACCCCTCCCGCACGGACGTCACCTACGCCAACGAGCCCGGCGCGCACTACGTCCTGGTCTCCACCGCCGAGTGCGGCAACGGCGAAGGCCCGGCGGAATTCCGGTCGTTCCGCATCACCGAGGGTGAGATCACCGAAGAGGACGTGAAGATCGTCCCCGCGTACTGAGCCCCTCCGGCGGCCCCGGCGTCCAGCGCACCGTCCACGCTGCGAGACGCGTATCCGGCACTCGGACGGGGAATCGATACGATGCCCTCATGGTTGTCCACGGCGTGAGCGACAAGACCCCGGGCCCGCTGCTCGTGGCGCGGCTGCACGTCGATCTGTGCCGCCTCGCCAGCGCGATCTGTCCCCGCTGAGCCTCCGGGGCCCCACCATCACGCCCCGGCACGGTCCCCGTCCGCGAACCGGCCCGGGGACCCGCCCCTGCCCTTGTCCCGCCGCGCGCACCCCGACCCCTCCCCGACAGGAGCACCCTGCCCATGTCCATCCAGGTCCGCATCCCGACCATCCTCCGCACCTACACCGACGGCCAGAAGTCGGTCGAGGGCAACGGCGCCACCATCGAGGAGCTCTTCACCGACCTCGAAGCACGGCACACCGGCATCCGCGAGCGCCTGGTCGACGACGGCAACCTGCGCCGGTTCGTCAATGTGTACCTGAACGACGAGGACGTCCGCTTCCTCGACGGCATCAACACCAAGCTCAGCGACGGCGACAGCGTCACCATCCTCCCCGCCGTCGCGGGCGGCTCGGCGCACGCCGGGCAGGACCGCGCCGGCCGGACGCACCGCCTGAAGCGGACCCGCTGATGCGGTACGACAGTCCGCTCGCCGCGGTCGGCCACACCCCCCTGGTGCGGCTGCCGCGGCTCTCGCCGTCCGACGACGTCCGCATCTGGGCCAAGCTGGAGGACCGCAACCCCACCGGCTCCATCAAGGACCGCCCCGCGCTGCACATGATCGAGCAGGCGGAGAAGGACGGCCTGCTCACCCCCGGCTGCACCATCCTGGAGCCGACCTCCGGCAACACCGGCATCTCGCTCGCCATGGCCGCCCGGCTCAAGGGCTACCGCATCGTCTGCGTGATGCCCGAGAACACCTCCGAGGAACGGCGCCAGCTGCTCGCCATGTGGGGCGCGGAGATCATCCCCTCCCCGGCCGCGGGCGGCTCCAACACCGCGGTCCGCATGGCCAAGGAGATCGCGGAGAAGAACCCGGACTGGGTCATGCTCTACCAGTACGGCAACCCCTCCAACACCGGTGCCCACTACGCCGGCACCGGCCCGGAGATCTTCGAGGACCTGCCCTCCATCACCCACTTCGTGGCGGGCCTCGGCACCACCGGCACCCTCATGGGCGCCGGCCGCTACCTCCGCGAGCGGAAGCCCGACGTGAAGATCGTCGCCGCCGAACCGCGCTACGACGACCTGGTCTACGGGCTGCGCAACCTCGACGAGGGCTTCGTCCCCGAGCTCTACGACGAGTCGGTGCTCACCACCCGCTACTCGGTCGGCTCCGAGGACGCGGTCGTCCGCACCCGCCAACTCCTGCGCGAGGAAGGCATCTTCGCGGGCATCTCCACCGGCGCCGCGCTGCACGCCGCCATCGGCGTCGGCCGCAGGGCGGTCCGGGACGGCGAGTCCGCCGACATCGTCTTCATCGTCGCCGACGGCGGCTGGAAGTACCTCTCGACCGGCATCTACACCGCCGCGACCACGGAAGAAGCCGTCGAAGCCCTCCAGGGCCAGCTCTGGGCCTGACCGGACCCGGCCGGCCTCCCGCGCACCGCGCGGGAGGCCGCCACCGTCACCCCGCGAGATGCCGGACCCGGCTCCACACCGAACGGTCCACCTCGCCGACCCGGCGCCGGAACTCCGCCAGCGGCACGTCCCGCAGCTCGTCCGTCAGATAGCTCCTCCGGCCCGCCCGGTCACCGACCGAGCCCGGCGGCAGCTCCACGACCCCCGGGCGCGCCCCCTGGTCCCGGCTGGTGATCTTCACGACCCGGGCCGAGCCCCCGCGCACCGACAGCACCAGACAGGGCCGGTCCTTCGACCCCGGACCGTCCTCGTACGGCACGTCCGCCCACCAGATCTCCCGCGCCCGGGGCGCCGGCAACGCCCCGGCGGGCCGCTTCCCCGGGCGGACGCCCGGACGGGTACGGGGCCCGGGCCGCGGCCGCTCCCGGGCCGCCCCGGCGGCCGGAGCCGCCCCCGGGCGGCGGCGGGCACGGCCCGGCGGTGCACCCGCCCCCAGCCGTCCACCACCGACGCCACCAGCGCCAGGACCACCACCACGGCCAGCGCCACCCACACCCATGTGTCCATGACCACACACCTTTCCCGGACCGGCCGGCTCCCGACCGTATGCCCACACCGCTCTGCCTCCACCGCACCCCGCCCCGCGAACAGGACGTTCGGTCCGCGCCCCCGGAACCGAACCCTCCGCCGGTTTCACCCCCGTACCGGTGAAGTGCCGGGTGAGTTCCCCCACAACAGCCCGCGACAGAGGGGCGACCAGCCCTTTCGCGCCTTACGCTCGACAAACCGTACGGCCCCCGGATCCTCCCCCGCGCCAAGACCAGCCGGGGGACTGAAGCCCTCGGAGGTTCCCGCTTCATGAAGCTCACCGTCGTCGGCTGCTCCGGGTCGTTTCCTTCCGCGGACTCGGCCTGTTCGAGCTACCTCGTCGAAGCCGACGGCTTCCGGCTGCTCCTCGACATGGGCAACGGCGCCCTGGGCGAGCTGCAGCGCCACTGCGGTCTCTACGACCTCGACGCCGTGATACTGAGCCATCTCCACGCCGACCACTGCATCGACATGTGCGGCTACTTCGTGGCCCGCTACTACCGGTACGAGGGCGGCCGTCCCGCCGCCATCCCGGTCTACGGGCCCGAGGGCACGGAGCAGCGGCTCTCCGCCGCCTATGACGACGTGCCCTCCGAGAAGTCGATGAGCGAGGTCTTCGACTTCCGCACGCTCAAGCCCGGCACCTTCGAGATCGGCCCCTTTACCGTCCACACCGACGAGGTGAGCCACCCCGTGGAGGCCTACGGCTTCCGCATCGAGCACGGCGGCCGGGTGCTGACGTACTCCGGCGACACCGGCCCCTGCGAGGCGCTGGCGGGCCTCTCCGAGGGCGCCGACCTCTTCCTCTGCGAGGCGTCCTTCACCCACGGCAAGGAGGACCTGCCGGAACTGCACCTCAACGGCCGGGAGGCCGGGGAGCAGGCGCAGCGGTCCCGGGCGGGGCGGCTGGTGCTGACCCACATCCCGCCGTGGACGGACGCCTCCGTGAACCTCCGGGACGCGCGCGAGGTCTTCGACGGCCCCGTCGAACTCGCCCGCCCGGGCGCCGTCTACGAGCTGTAACCGGCGCGGGAACGCTCGGCGGGAGCGGTAACGGGATCCGGGTTCCATGGTCCCACCCGGGTCCCGTTTCCCCTCCTGCCGAGCCGTTCCCCCGCCGCGGAATCCGTTCCCCCGCCGCGAAACGGCAGCGGCCGTGCCGGGATGTCCGGCACGGCCGCGCTTCTCGTTCCCGTGAGGCCTTCCGTGAGGTCAGGCCTTGGTGAGGTCCTCGACCTCCTCCTCCGGTTCCCGGCCCGGGGTGGGCAGGTTGAACTTGGTGATGACGAAGCGGAAGACCACGTAGTAGACCACCGCGAACACCAGGCCGACCGGGATGATCAACCAGGGCTTCGTCGCCAGATGCCAGTTCAGCGTGTAGTCGATGAAGCCGGCGGAGAACGTGAACCCGTGGTGTACGCCGAGGGCCCAGGTGACCGCCATGGATATCGCCGTCAGCACCGCGTGCAGGGCGTAGAGCAGCGGCGCGATGAACATGAAGGAGAACTCGATCGGCTCGGTGATGCCGGTCACGAACGAGGTCAGGCCGACCGAGAGCATCATGCCCAGCACGGCCTTGCGGCGCTCGGGACGGGCGCAGTGCGCGATGGCCAGCGCGGCGGCCGGCAGACCGAACATCATGATCGGGAAGAAGCCGGTCATGAAGAGCCCGGCGCTCGGGTCGCCGGCGAAGAACCGGTTGAGGTCACCGGTGACGGTGTCGGCCCCGTCCTTGAACGAGCCGATCTCGAACCAGGCCACCGTGTTCACGAACTGATGCATACCGACCGGGATCAACGCCCGGTTGACCAGGCCGAAGAGACCGGCGCCCAGCGCGCCCAGCCCGGTCAGCCACTCGCCGACCGCGTGGATACCGTCCCCGATCGGACCCCATACCAGCCCGAACACCACACCCACCAGCGTGCCGACGAAGGCCATGATGATCGGTACCAGCCGGCGGCCGTTGAAGAAGCCGAGCCAGTCGACCAGCTTGGTGCGGTGGTAGCGCTGCCAGAACACCGCGGCCAGCAGACCCATCACGATGCCGCCCAGCACCCCGGGGTTGTGGTATTGCGCCGCGACGTCCGCGCCCTCCTTGACCTGCGCCTCGGCGACGGGGAACGCGGTCAGGACGTTCTTGTAGACCAGGAAGCCGACGAGGGCCGCGAGCGCGGTGGAGCCGTCCGCCTTCCTGGCGAAGCCGATGGCCACACCGATGCAGAACAGCAGCGGCAGATTGTCGAAGATCGCGCCGCCGGCCGTGGCGAAGACGGCCGCGACCTTGCCCCACTCCAGGCCGTCCGCACCGAAGACGTCGGGCTGGCCGAGGCGGAGCAGGATGCCGGCGGCGGGCAGGACGGCGATGGGCAGCTGGAGGCTGCGCCCGACCTTCTGCAAGCCCTGCCACAAACCGGAGCCCCGCTTTTTCGCGGGAGCCGCGTTGTCAGTCGTCGTACTCATCGGGTTCCTTCCGGAGCGGATGCGGACCCGGGACCCCGGCCCGTCGGGACACCACGCCGCGCGGTCTACACCAAGTGGTTTAGACCTCTTGTACCACGCTCCGAAACGCTGAGGAAGCCTCCGGCCAAAGCTTCGGCATCACAACTGTGCATACTCGCGGAAGCCCCGGTTCCAGCGACGGGAACCGGGGCTTCGGCCTGCGGAAGGGCAAGTGGGGACAGCCGTCCGGGGGTTGGCGGGCAGGGGTGCGCGGAGGGCCGCGGAGCCGGGGACGGGGAACGGCCGGAGGGCGAGAGGCGGGAGCGGCCGGCGGGCTACGGGGCCGTGGTCCCCTTGTCCATGGCCTCTCCCACCTCTTCCGGCTCCCGGCCCGGAGTGGCCAGGTCGAACTTCGTGATGGCGAAGCGGAAGACCACGTAGTAGACCACCGCGAAACACAGCCCGATCGGGATGATCAGCCAGGGTTTGGTCGCCAGATGCCAGTTGACGATGTAGTCGATCAGCCCTGCGGAGAAGCTGAAGCCGGCGTGCACCCCCAGCGCCCAGGTGACCGCCATCGAGACCCCGGTCAGCAGCGCGTGGACGCCGTACAGCACCGGCGCGACGAAGAGGAAGGAGAACTCGATCGGTTCGGTCACCCCCGTGACGAAAGAGGTCAGACCGACCGAGAGCATCATGCCCGTGACCGCCTTGCGGTGCTCGGGGCGGGCGCAGTGCGCGATGGCCAGCGCGGCGGCCGGCAGGCCGAACATCATGATCGGGAAGAAGCCGGACATGAACTGCCCCGCGTCCGGGTCCCCGGCGAAGTAGCGGGTCAGATCGCCCTGCACCGTCTCCCCCTCCGCGCCCTCGAACTCCCCGGCCTGGAACCAGAAGAAGGTGTTCAGGAACTGGTGCATACCGATCGGGATCAGCAGCCGGTTGGCGACCCCGAAGATCCCCGCACCCCACTCGCCCATGTCGATCAACTGCCGGGCCACCCACGTCAGCCCGTCGCCCACCGGCTCCCACAGCAGTCCGAACCCCACCCCCAGAATCGTGCAGAGGAACGCCATGATGATGGGCACCAGCCGGCGGCCGTTGAAGAAGCCGAGCCAGTCGACCAGTTTGGTGCGGTGGTAGCGCTGCCACATCACGGCGGTGAGCAGACCGATGAGGATGCCGCCGAGCACCCCCGGGTTCTGCGGCTCCCCGTCCGGCATCGCCTCGGTGACCGACCCCTCGACCGGGAAGGCCGCCAGGACGTTGTGGTAGACGAGGAAGCCGACGACGGCGGCCAGCGCGGTCGAGCCGTCGGCCTTCCGCGCGAAGCCGATCGCCACCCCGATGCAGAACAGCAGCGGCAGCCCGAACGCCCCGTCCAGGATGGCGGTGCCGCCCCCCAGCAGCACCTGGGCGGTCTTCCCCCAGAAGTCGCCCCCGCCGTAGGCCTCGATCAGATTGCCGAGGCTGACCAGCAGGCCGGCCGCGGGCAGGACGGCGATGGGAAGTTGCAGACTCCGCCCGATCTTCTGCAGTCCCTGGAAGAGTACGGATGTCCAGGATTTCTGCGGCCGCCTGCCGGCGGTGGTGGCCTCCGAACTCATCCGGTCCTCCCGATCCACTCGCTTCGCACCGGCCCGCCACCCAGGGGTTGGCAAGCGCGGCATACTGGTGTAGACCAGTTGCCGGGTGCGTCTGACGCCACCGCACCCCCGGGCGCGGCACCGGTGTCCGCCATCCTTCGCCAGATGGCGGACGGATGCCCGCGAAGGTGGGCCAAACGTGCGTTAGCGTGAGGAAGCGGTCGGCGGGCCGCCGCAGTACCGAGAGAAGCGTGCTGAGACCAGCGTGCCGAGAACACCAGGAGTGGACATGGCCAGCAAGGCTGAGAAGATCGTCGCCGGGCTCGGCGGGCTCGACAACATCGAGGAGGTCGAGGGCTGCATCACCCGCCTCCGCACCGAGGTGGCCGACCCCTCCCTCGTCGACGAGGCCGCGCTCAAGGCCGCCGGTGCCCACGGCGTCGTCAAGATGGGCAGCGCCGTCCAGGTCGTCATCGGCACCGACGCCGACCCCATCGCCGCCGAGATCGAAGACATGATGTAGCCGGTCCCGGCCACGGCGCCGGCCCGCTCCCCCGCGGCCCGGTCCCGTCACCGGCCACCCGGCCCCGGACTTCCGAGGGTTCCGCTGCCCGCCGCCTCCCCGCGCCGCCCGGAGCCCTCGGTGGCTCCCGGGGCCGCCCCTGCCCCGGGGCCCGGACGACCGGGCACCGGGGCCGTCTCGGGCCCGCCTCACGTCCGCCCCGCCATCTCCGGGCCCCCCGCGGACAACCGGAACGGCGTCTCCCGGACAGCCGATAGGGTCGGGGCATGCTTCTCAACGATGGCGTCCGCATCGACGGCCGTGCCCCCGGCCAGCTTCGCCCCGTCACGATCGAACGCGGCTGGAGCAAGCACGCCGAGGGCTCCGTCCTGATCGCCTTCGGTGACACCAAGGTGTTCTGCACCGCCAGCTTCACCGAGGGCGTGCCGCGCTGGCGCAAGGGCAGCGGCGAGGGCTGGGTCACCGCCGAGTACTCCATGCTGCCCCGCTCCACCAACACCCGCGGCGACCGCGAGGCCGTCCGCGGCCGGATCGGCGGTCGCACCCACGAGATCTCCCGCCTCATCGGCCGCTCGCTCCGCGCCGTCATCGACTACAAGGCGCTCGGCGAGAACACCGTCGTCCTCGACTGCGACGTCCTCCAGGCCGACGGCGGCACCCGCACCGCCGCCATCACCGGCGCCTACGTCGCTCTCGCCGACGCCATCGGCTGGGCCCAGGGCAAGAAGCTGATCAAACCCGGCCGCAAGCCCCTCACCGGTACCGTCGCGGCCGTCAGCGTCGGCATCGTCGGCGGCGTACCGCTCCTCGACCTCTGCTACGAGGAAGACGTCACCGCCGAGACGGACATGAACGTCGTCTGCACCGGCGACGGCCGCTTCGTCGAGGTCCAGGGCACCGCCGAGGGCCAGCCCTTCGCCCGCGAGGAACTCGACGGCCTCCTCGACCTCGCCGTCACCGGCTGCACCGAACTGGGCGCCACCCAGCGCGCAGCACTCGACTCCACGGCCTGACCGGCCGCGGCGGGCGGGCCGGGAGCGGGCGGGCCGGGAGCGAGCGGTGCCGGGAGCAAGGGGTGCCGGTGGCGAGCGGTGCCTGCCGGGCACGCGTCCGGCCCGGGTTCGACCCGAACCCTGCCCGCCGGGCTGAACCGTGCCGCGCCGTCCCGGCCCCGTGATACGACGGGCCGGCCGCGCCCGTACCGAGGACCCAGGACGGCAGGGGCCGGCCCGTACGTACCGGCCACGGCCACTGGCCGTTCCCCGGCCGTTCCCCGGCCGGATCCGGGCGGGCGGCGGCACCGGGGACAACTCCGCCGCCCGGGCATGCGTTAATACGGGTACGTACGGGCGTACGGGCCCCCGTCCGCCCACCCGCACCAGGGGAGGACCGCCGTCCATGGCACCGCGCCGCCGTACCACCACCGCCGTCACCGCTCTCGCCGCCGCGGCGCTCGCCGTACCGCTCCTGACCGGGTGCGGTGCCGTCGAGAAGGCCTTCGACTGCGCCCGGACCGCCGCCACGATCACCGAGGCCGTCTCCGACCTCCAGCAGGCCGCCACCGACGCCGCCGAGAACCCGGCCGAGTCCATCGACGCCCTCGACCGCATCGAGCGGAACGTCGACACCCTCGGCAAGGAGACCGACGACGCCGACCTCAGCAAGGCCGTTGAGAAGCTCGACACGGCGGTCCAGGAAGCCCGCGACGCCATCAAGGACAACCGCACGCCGGACCTCACCCCCATCACGGACGCCGCGGGCGAGATCACCCAGGTCTGCTCCCCGGGCTGACGCGGAGCCGCACCGGCAGCCCGTCCTCCGCCGACGGCGCCGACCCGGCCCGAACGGAAGCGGCGCGCCCCATCAGGCCCGGCGCGCCGCACCCGGCCCTGTTGCGCCCCCGCCCCGGGCGCGGCCCGGACCCGGCCGCCCGCCGGGGGCGGGACCGCGGCGGAGCGCCCCCAGAGGAGCCACGGCGGGCCGGTATCGCGCCCGGCCGGACCGGCGGGGGCGCGGGGCGGAATAATCGCTCCCCATGAAGCGCCTGATCCTCGCCACCCGCAACACCCACAAAGTGACCGAACTGCGCGCCATCCTGGCCGACGCGGGCCTCGGCGCCGAAGACGTCGAACTCGTCGGCGCCGACGCCTACCCCGAGATCCCGGACGTCAAGGAGACCGGCGTCACCTTCGCCGAGAACGCCCTCCTCAAGGCGCACGCCCTCGCCCGGGCCACCGGCCACCCCGCGGTCGCCGACGACTCCGGCCTCTGCGTCGACGTCCTCGGCGGCGCCCCGGGCATCTTCTCCGCACGCTGGGCCGGCCGGCACGGCGACGACAAGGCCAACCTCGATCTCCTGCTGGCCCAACTCGCCGACATCACCGACGAACACCGCGGCGCCCACTTCGCCTGCGCGGCCGCGCTGGCCTTGCCCGACGGCACCGAACGCGTCGTCGAGGGCCGCCTCACCGGCACCCTCCGCCACACCCCGGCCGGCACCGGCGGCTTCGGCTACGACCCCGTCCTCCAGCCGGACGGGGAGACCCGCACCTGCGCCGAACTCACGCCGGAGCAGAAGAACGCCATCAGCCACCGCGGCAAGGCCTTCCGCGCCCTGGCCCCGCTGGTACGCGAACTGCTGGGCTGAGCCGGGCCGATGGTACGAGAGGCGCAGCACCCGGAGTGCTGCGCCTGCCTGATGTGGGCCCGGTGGGACTCGAACCCACGACACACCGGACCTAAACCGGCGCCCTCTTGGCCAGCTGGGGTACGGGCCCTGCAGAGGATCACTCTACTGCGTGGGGCGTGCCTCATGCCTTCTCCCGGGAGGAACGCCTTCGGGAGAAGGTCCTGGTCTGACTGTGGCAGGAAGGGCACAGATAGCGGAGGTTGCCGACCCGGTTGTCCAAGGGGTCACCGTTGATGTGGTCGACCTCCAGCACAAGTCGCTTGCCATGCCATACATTTCCGGTTCCGCACGCTGTGCAGCGGTGGGGTACCCCGCGCTCGTCGAGTGCGCGGCGGAGGAGAGCTGTCTTGGTGCGCGGCGCGCCCGGGGGCAAAGGCCTGAGAATCGCTTCGGCCGTTTTCCGGCGGGGCGAGGGGATACCCCGGCCTTGCCTTTGGCCGGTGAAGTGCGCCGTTGACAGCCGGTAGGCGCTCAGACCGTGTGCGATCCGCCGGCGGGTACTGCTGTTGTCGGGAAGACCGAGGTGTCTGAGGACTCCGGCAATGCTGGTCGAAGCCTTGACGGCCGCCGTCAGCTCATTCTGCGGGGGCAGCGCCGGTCCGCGCCCCCATCCACCGGTGAAGTGTGAGGTGTCGATGCCCAACGCGTCCAGCCTTCGGCGGATATGGCTGTAGGCGCTGTCGTACGGCGGCACGCCGATGCGGTCCAGCACGCCGCGGACGCTGGTGCTGTGAGCAGCGGCCTCCTCCAGCAGAGCGCGCGGGTACGTACGCCGCGGACTATCGGGAAGCGGCTCGTTGGTGAAGTGCGCACAGTCGATGCCGTAGTGGTCCAGGCGCCTGCGCAGATAAGCCAGGGAGCCCGAGCCCAGCGGGGTTCCGAGCCGACGCAGCATGTCGACCAGGCTGCTGGACTCGGCGGCCGTACGGGCCAAGAGGTCGGGCGGGTAGCGGCGGGGGGCCCTCATGCCGGTGCCCGCCGGGGCCGGTTCCGGTTGTTGCGCCCGCGGTAGGAGTCCGTCACGGTGTGGCAGTTGGGGCAGAGCAGGCGCAGGTTTCCCGGGCGGTTGTCCCACCAGTCACCGTTGATGTGGTCGACCTCCAGTCGCAGGGGTCTGCCGTTCCAGACGGGTCCGGTGCCGCACATGGCGCACCGCTCGGGAACGCCTCTGCGCAGCAGCTCGCGCAGAAGCCGTTTTCCGGGAACCCTGCCGTCGGACGGCGAGCCCAGCACCAACCGGTCTCCCAGGGCGCCGCGGGGCCTGCTCGGCCGGACGATCGTGAAGTGCGAGGTGTCGATCCCGAGTGTCGCGATGCGGCGGGCGATGTGCGTCTGGTTTCCGCCGACCGGATTGATGCCGAGGCGCCGTACGACTTCAGCAGTGCTGTGGGACAGCCGTACCGCCTCGCGCAGGCGCTCCTCGGTGTGTCTCACGCGGAGATCCCCGAAGTGCGAGATGTCAATCCCGGCGTCGCGCATTTTCTGCCGCAGGGTACGGCGGCTGCCGGGCGACGGCGTGCCACCGCACCGCCGCACGGCCTCGTCCAGCGATGACGACGCCCTGGCCGCAATCAACAGCATCTCTCGGGTGTAGACGCGACGTGCCATGGCCTTGCCCCTCCCCGCTCACCGTCATTCGGTCACATGACGTGGTGTCGAACTGGGCAACGAGGAGGGGCGATGCGGGTTACGCCGGACGAGCCACCGGCCCGGTCAGGCGCCCGGCTGGACGGACAGGTCCTTGAGGAGCTTGGCGACGTGGCCCGTGGCCTTGACGTTGTAGAGGGCGCGCTCCACCGTGCCGTTCTCGTCCACCACGACCGTGGAGCGGATGACGCCGGTCACCGTCTTCCCGTACAGCTTCTTCTCGCCGAAGGCGCCGTACGCCTCCAGGACCGACTTCTCCGGGTCGCCGACGAGGGTGACCCGCAGGTTCTCCTTGTCGCGGAACTTGGCGAGCTTCTCCGGCTTGTCCGGGGAGACCCCGATGACGTCGTAGCCGGCGCTCGCCAGCAGCTCCAGATTGTCGGTGAAGTCGCAGGCCTGCTTGGTGCAGCCGGGGGTGAGGGCCGCCGGGTAGAAGTAGACGATGACCTTGCGGCCGGCGTGGTCGGCGAGGGACACCGGCTTGCCGTCCGCGTCGGGCAGGGTGAAGGCGGGGGCGGTGTCGCCGGGCTGCAGTCGCTCGCTCATGGTTCTCCTCGGTGGTGACAGGACGGACGGCCGGACGGCTCCGGGGCCCGGAGTGCCCCGGTGGCCGGAGGGCTCTCCCCGAGATTAACCGGGCGGTACGACGGATCGGCTGGGGTGCCGGGGGGCAACGCTGGGCAGGAGCTGACAGACTGTCCATCGCGGACGACCAGCACGGACGGAAACACCGATCAACTCAGGACGACGGAGGCAGCGCGGTGTCGGATGCCAGGACCCCGGCGCAGATCGAGGCGGATATCGCCCGCAGGCGCCAGGAGCTCGCCGTGACGCTCGACGAGATCGCGGTGCGGGTGCACCCGAGGACGATCGTCGGGGACGCGAAGGTGAAGGCCGTGTCGGCCGTGGACCGTACGGCGGGGCGGGCCTATGTGGCGGTGAACCGCGCGCTCAACGACGTACGCGGCGCTTTTGTTTCGGAGCAGGGCGAGCCGCGGCTGGAGCGGATCGTCCCGGCGGCGGTGGCCGCGGTGGCGGTGGTGGGCCTGCTGGTCACGGTCTCGTCCCGGCGCGGTGGCGCCGGCGGGCGCTCCGGGGACGGGGACGGCGGCGCTGAGCCGGGCGGCGGGCGCCGTCCGGTCGTCCTCCCGGTGGCGCGGGCCGCCGTGGCGGCCGTCTCCCGCTGCCGTGACGGGCGGATCCGCCGGTCTCCTCGGACCGCGGCCGGCCCGCCTTCCCGGCCCGCCCCCGTGGGTCCGGTGATGCCGGGCCCGTGGCGTTCCGGGGGTGCGGGGGCAGGTACCGTCATGGCGTGAGCCGGAACGTTACGCACGATGACAAGTTGCCCATCCGCATGCTGCACGACCGGGTGCTCGTCCGCACGGACATCGCGGAGGGCGAGCGGCGCTCCACGGGCGGCATCGTCATCCCCGCGACCGCCGCGGTCGGCCGCCGCCTGGCCTGGGCCGAGGTGGTGGCGGTGGGGCAGAACGTCCGGACGGTGGAGCCGGGCGACCGGGTGCTCTACGACCCGGAGGACCGGGCCGAGGTCGAGGTCCGCGGGGTGGCGTACGTCCTGATGCGGGAGCGGGATCTGCACGCGGTGGCGGCCGAGCGCCTGGAGGGCGCGGAGGATTCCACGGGGCTCTATCTCTGATCCGCGTCTCTGATCCGCGTCTCCGATCCGCCGGGCCGTCCCCGAAGTCGGGATCGGGGACGGCTCCCGGCCGTCCCCGGCCCGTCGCCGGGCGGATCCCCGGCCCGGCGGCCCCGTCAGGTGGTCGTGCTCGCCGTGTCCGCGCCCGCCGTGTCCGTGCCGCCCCCGCCGTCGGTGCCGCCGTCCGTTCCGCCGGTACTGTCCGTGCCGCCGGTGTCTCCGCCGGTTCCGCCGGTGTCACCGCCGGTGCTGCCTCCGCTGTCGGCGCCCCCGTCCGTGCCCCCGTCGGTACCTCCGTCCGTGCCGCCGGTGTCGTCGCCTCCGCTGCCTCCGCTGCCCTTGCCGTCGTCGGTGGGCGGGGTTCGGAGGCGGTGGGCGGTGCGGAGGTCTCGGGGCCGTCCGTCCCGCCGGTCTCCCCGGGGTTCTCGGCGGCGCCGGTCTCGCCGGTGTCCTCCCAGGGGCCTTCGGCCTCCCCGGCCTCTTCGAACGCGTCGCCCGGTGCGCCGGGGTCGGGGTCGTTCGCGCCCTCCATCAGCTTGAGGTCGAATTTCTGCGCCGGGCTGCCCTTGAGGGCCGCGGCGGTGTACTGGCCCCAGATCTGGGCGGGGTAGCCGCCGCCGTTGATCCGGGCCAGCCCGGTGGCTCCGTAGAGCTTCTTCTGCTCGCCGGTCTCGGAGTCCTGGCCCATCACCGCGACGACGGTGGCGAGGTCGGGGGTGTAGCCGGCGAACCAGGCCGCGCGGTCCTCCTCGGCGGTGCCGGTCTTGCCCGCGGCGGGGCGGCCGGCGGAGGAGGCGGCGGTGCCGGTTCCCTTCTCGACGACGCCCTTGAGGACGGAGGTGGTGGTGTCGGCGGCCTCGCGGCTGACGGCCCGTTCCGTCTCCTTCCGCGGCAGGTCGAATACCCGCTCACCCTTGGTGATCTTGGTGACGAGGACGGGTTCGCGGTGTTCGCCGTGGTTGGCGAGGGTGGCGTACGCCTCGGTCATGTCGAGGACGCTGGCGGTGGCGACGCCGAGGGCCACTGAGGGGTCGGGGGTGAGATCCGGGGTGTCCTCGGGCAGCCCGAGGCCGACGGCGGTGCGGCGAACGGTGGCGGGGCCGACGTCCTGGGCCATCTGCGCGTAGACGGCGTTGACGGACTTGTCGGTGGCCTCGGCGACCGTGAGCTGCCCGTAGCTCCGCTCGTCCTCGTTCTCCGGCTTGTAGTCGGTCGCCCCGGACCGGGCCTGTACGGCGCGGCCGCTGGTGCCGTCGTAGCGGGCGTTCGGTGTGATGGGGCGGCCGTCGAGGGTCTTGGAGCCGTTGTCGACGGCGGCGGCGAGGACGAAGGGCTTGAAGGTGGAGCCGACCTGGTAGTCGCGCCGGGTGGCGTTGTTGACGTACTGCTCGGTGAAGTCGATGCCGCCGTACATCGCGACGACCTTGCCCGTCTTCGGGTCGATGGAGGCGCCGCCCGCCCGCACATAGCGGTCGACCTTGCGCTCCTTCTTGTCGAGCTTGGACATCAGCTGTTCGTCGACGGCTTCGACGAAGGCGTCCTGCCGCTTCCGGTCGATGGTGGTGACGATGCGGTGGCCGCCCGCTTCGAGGGCGTCCTCGCCGATGATGCCGTGGGCGGAGAGGTACTGCTTGACGGCCTCGACGAGGTAGCCGCGCTGGCCGCTCATCCCGGAGGAGGGCCGCCCCTCGGCGGGGGTGGGGAACTCCATGCGGGAGCGCTCGGAGCGGCTGAGCCAGCCCTCGTCGACCATGCCGTCCAGGACGTAGTTCCAGCGGGCGAGGGCGCGGGCCTTGTTCTCCGGGTGGGTGGCCATGTCGTAGTAGCCGGGGGCGTTGAGGAGCGCGGCGAGGTAGGCGCCCTCGGCGGTGGTCAGGTCCTCGACGTGCTTGCGGTAGTAGGCGTGCGCGGCGGCCTGGATGCCGTAGGCGCGGCGGCCGAAGTAGCTGGTGTTGAGGTAGCCCTCGAGGATCTCGTCCTTGCTCGTCTCGCGGTCGAGCTTGATGGCGATGATGAATTCCTTGGCCTTGCGGGTGAGGGTCTGGTCCTGGGCCAGGTAGTAGTTCTTCACGTACTGCTGGGTGATCGTCGAGCCGGACTGTTTTCCCTTGCCGGTGGCGGTGTTCCAGGCTCCGCGCAGCATGGCCTGCGGGTCGACGGCCGACTCGGTGTAGAAGTCGCGGTCCTCGGCGGAGAGGACGGCCTGCCGGACGTGTTCGGGCACCCGGTCCAGCTCGACGTTCTGGCGGTTGACGTCGCCGTCGGTGGCGAGCTGGGTGCCGTCGGAGTAGAGGTAGACGTTGCCCTGCCGGACGGCGTGCTCGTTGGCGGCCGGGATGCCGACGAGCAGGTAGGCGGTGGCGAAGCCGCCGCTGAGGAGGAGGACGGTCAGCAGGACGCCGCCCAGCACCATCCGCCAGGTGGGCAGGTAGCGGCGGAAGCCGGTGCGCTGCGCGCGGCGGGCGGCCCCGGTTCCGGCGGTACCGGCACCGGAGGCCCCGGCTCCGGCGGCAGCGGTACCGGTCCCGGCGTCAGCGGTACCGGTACCGTGCCCCTCTCCGGCCCCGTCCGGGGCCCCGTCCGCGGCCCCGTGCCCGGCGTCCCCGACGCTCTGCCCGCTGTCGCCGCCCGCCTCCGGTGCGGCCGCCGGCTCGGTGGCTCCCGGTTCCGGTCGCCCTCCCGGCTCCGGCTCCGGCCCGTTCCCCGGTTCCCGCTCCGGCTCCGGTTCCGGGGAAGGCGGCTTCTGGTGCTGCGGCTCGTCGCTCATATGTCTGGGGACTCCTCGGCCGCCACCGAAGGTTGTACGGCGGCGATCACTGTCGGGCGGGCTGATCAGCGGGCCTGCGCCACGAGGCGGACTGTCGCGTCATCATTTCCGCGTGCTGGGGCCGGGGTGCCCGGCGGCGCTGCCGGGACACACCGAAGGCCCTCCCGGGCCACCCTTACGGCTGACCGGATGGTGGAAAAACATGCACGCCCGCCCCACTCACCGCGCTAGGCTCCTCCATTTGGGGCGATTTCGGCGGCGTCCGGCGGGGCCCGGCAGTGGTCGGTGCGGCGGGGTGACGAGCGGGGTGCGGTGCGCGGCGGCGGGGAGTGCGGCACGGCGGCGGGCCGCGGCTGTACGGGGCGGTGGCGGCGGGCGTCTTCCGGCGCCATACGACGTACCGGATGGCCACGGCCGCGGGTGTCTTCACCAACACGGTCTTCGGCTTCATCCTCGCCTTCACCTACACGGCCCTGTGGGAGCAGCGGGACGGGCTCGGCGGCTACGGCCTGTCGCAGGCGCTGACCTATGTCTGGGTGGGCCAGGCGCTGCTGATGGCGATGGCCACGATGGGCGGCGGCTTCCAGGACGAGCTGATCGAGCGCATCCGCAGCGGCGACATCGCCGTGGATCTCTTCCGTCCCGCCGATCTCCAGCTGTGGTGGCTGGCGCACGATCTCGGCCGGGCGGCGTTCCATCTGCTGGGGCGCGGCGTGGTGCCGCTGCTGGTGGGCGGGGCGGCCTTCGATCTGGCGTTCCCCGGCGGGCCGCTGCTGTGGGCGGCGTTCCTGCTGTCGGTGCTGCTGGGCGTGGTGGTGAGCTACGCGATCCGCTTCCTGGTGGTGCTGTCGGCGTTCTGGCTGCTCGACGGTCAGGGCGTCGTCCAGATCTCGGCGCTGGTGGCGATGTTCTTCTCGGGGTCGCTGCTGCCGCTGACGGTTTTCCCCGGGGTGCTGGGGGAGGTGGCGCGGATGCTGCCGTGGGCGTCGATGCTCCAGGTCCCCGCGGACGTGTTCCTCGGGAAGTACGGCGGCTGGGAGCTGGCCGGGGCGTACGGGTTCCAGGCCGGGTGGGCGCTGGCGCTGCTCGCGGCGGGGCGGGTGCTGCAGTCGGTCGCGGTGCGGAGGGTGGTGGTCCAGGGTGGCTGACACGCGTCCGCGGACGGCCGGGCCGCCCGGCCCCGTGGTGGCCGGTCCGGACCGGGAGGCCCGGGAGGACCGCGAGGGCGGGAAGGCTCCGCGAGCGCGGAGGCGGATGCGGCGGGGGCGGAGGCCGGTGTCCCGCACCGGGCGGTGGCGGGGCTGCGCGCGTATGTCCTGATCACCGCCATGTGGGTGCGCTCGACGATGGTGTACCGGACGTCGTTCCTGCTGACGGCGCTGGGCAACTTCGCCACGACCGCGCTCGACTTCGTCGCGATCCTGCTGATGTTCTCCCATGTGGAGGCCCTCGGGGGCTTCGGCTTCGCGGAGGTCGCCCTGCTGTACGGGACCTCGGGCACCGCCTTCGGCCTGGCGCATCTGCTGCTGGGCGGCATGGACGGACTCGGGGCCCGGGTCCGGCGCGGCAGCCTGGACGCGATGCTGGTGCGCCCGGTGCCGTTGCTGGCGCAGGTGGCGGCGGACGGCTTCAAGCTGCGCCGGATCGGCCGGCTCGCGCAGGGGCTGCTGGTGCTGGGCTGGTCGCTGGCCGTCCTGGAGGCCGAGTGGACGCCGCTGAAGGTGCTGATGGTGCCGGTGACGGTGGTGAGCGGCGCGGCGATCTTCGGTGCGCTGCTCGTGGCGGGCGGTTCCTTCCAGTTCTGGGCGCAGGACGCCGCGGAGGTGCAGAACTCCTTCACCTACGGCGGTACGACGATGCTCCAGTACCCGCCGACGGTGTTCGCGCGGGACCTGGTGGCCGGGACGGTTTTCGTGGTGCCGCTGGCCTTCGTGAACTGGCTGCCGGTGCTGTTCGTCCTGGGCCGCGACGATCCGCTGGGGTTGCCGGGCTGGGTCGATTTCCTGTCGCCGCTGGTGGCGGTGGTGTGCTGGGTGCCCGCCGGGCTGGTGTGGCGGGCGGGGCTGGGTTCGTACCGGAGTGCGGGGAGCTGAGAGGCGGAGGATGGACGGCGGAGCGGCGTGAGCGGCGTGAGCGGGGGCACGGCGGCAGCGGCGGGGACGGCGTGAACGGCGGGGACGGCGTGAACGGCGGGGCCGGTCCGGGCGGTGTGGTCGGCGGCGGAGCCCCGCTCATCGAACTGGACGGTGTGGAGAAGGTGTTCCGGGTCCGGCGCCGGGTGGGGCGGCTGCGCCGGGAGCGGCGCGAGGTGCGGGCGGTGGACGGCATCTCCTTCGGGGTGCGGCGCGGCGAGATGGTCGGCTACATCGGTCCCAACGGCGCGGGGAAGTCCACCACCGTCAAGATGCTCACCGGCATCCTGGTGCCCAGCGCCGGCCGGGTGCGGGTCGCGGGCGTCGATCCGTCGCGGGAGCGGATGCGGCTGGCGCACCGGATCGGGGTGGTGTTCGGGCAGCGCACCACGCTCTGGTGGGATCTGCCGCTGCGCGACTCGTACGCGCTGGCCCGCCGGCTGTACCGGATCCCGGACCGCCGTTTCCGGGAGAACCTCGACCGCTGCGTCGAACTGCTCGATCTGGGAGCGCTGTTGGACGTCCCGGTGCGGCAGCTCTCGCTGGGCCAGCGGATGCGCGGTGACATCGCGGCGGCCCTGCTGCACGATCCCGAGGTGCTGTATCTGGACGAGCCGACCATCGGCCTCGACGTCCTGAGCAAGGCGAAGGTCCGGCGTTTTCTCGCCGACGTCAACGCCGAGCGCGGCACCACCGTGCTCCTCACGACCCACGACCTCACCGATATCGAGCAGTTGTGCCGCCGGGTGATGGTGATCGACCACGGCCGGGTGGTGTTCGACGGCGATCTGGACGGGCTGCACGCGGCGGGTGGCAGTGAGCGCGTCCTCGTCGTGGACCTGGAGCGGGAGCTGCCGCCGATCGACCTGTCCGGCGCGGGGCTGCCGGGGGTGCGGGTGGTGCGGACGGAGGGCCCGCGGCAGTGGCTCGCGTTCCCGGCGGGCGGGAGTGCCGCGCCGGTGGTGGCGGCGGTGGCCGCGGAGCATCCGCTGGTGGACCTGTCGGTGCGGGAACCCGCGATCGAGGACGTCATCGCCCGGATGTACGCGGAGCGGGCGGCCTTCTGAGCCGCCGTTTCCGGACCCCGCGGGCTTTCCCTGCCGGGGAACGGTTCGCGCGGGGCCGGGTTCTGCCTAGGCTGAGGCCCATGATGAGCGAACCTCCTGAACTGCGGGCCTCCGACGCCGACCGCGAACGCGTCGCCGAGGTGCTCCGCGAGGCCGTTGCCGAAGGGCGCCTGACGATGGAGGAGTTCGACGAGCGGCTCGACGCCGCCTACCGGGCGCGCACCTACGCCGAGTTGGAGCCGCTGACCCGTGATCTCCCGGTGGGCGGCGTGGCGGGCCTGCCCGTGGTGCGCGCACCGGGGGAGCCGGCCGCCGCCGGGGCCGCCGGCGAGGTCTCCTGGCCGTCCCGGATCGGCGGCACGCCCAGTTCGAAGTGGGCGGTCGGCATCCTGGGCGGCTTCCAGCGCCGGGGCCGCTGGGTGGCGCCGCGCCGGTTCACGGCCGTGACGGTGATGGGCGGCGGGGAGATCGACCTCCGCGAGGCGCGGTTCGAGGACCGTGAGGTGGTGATCCGCTGCTTCGCCGTCATGGGCGGGGTGAACGTGGTGGTGCCACCCGGGATGGGCCTGGACGTCCGCGGCTTCGGCCTGATGGGCGGCTTCGACCAGAGCAAGGTGGACGAGGGCGATCCGGGTGCGCCGAAGGTCGTGGTCACCGGCTTCGCCTTCTGGGGCGGGGTCGGCACGGAGCGGAAGCTGCCGAGGGAGGAGCGCCGCCGGCTCAAGGCCGAACGGAAGCAGCGCGAGCTGGAGGAGAAGGGGAAGAAGGGGGACCGGGACCGCCTGGAGAAGCGGGAACGCCGGGAGCTGGAGGACTGACAGCCCTCTTGGCGACCGGCCGGTGCGTCGAGGGCCGGCCGCTTGCGCCGTGCCCACCGGCCCGGCCGGCGCGGGTGCGGGCGTGGGCGTGGGCGTGGGCGTGGGCGTGGGCGTGGGCGTGTGCCCATCGCGTCGCCGAAGTGCTTTCCGCAGGGGGGCCGATCCGGATCCCGGGGCGTCGGCATATCGTCTACACGTGTGTAGAGACACGGGACGCGGGCCGGGCCTCGCGGCAGCCGCCCCGGAACCGGTCCGGCCGGGGGTGACCCAGGCGCGGCCGGCGCTGGACGGGCCGGGTGGCGAGGAGGATGTAGGCGCGGGGAGCCCCGCGTCGCTCCGCCGGTGGCCGGACCGCCCCGGGTGCACGAGGGCCGGACAGGCTGTGAACCCGGCGGAGGCTGTCTCCGTCAACGACCGGGGGACCGGCCGTCACCGCCCACGCGTCCCATCCGCCAGAAAACGCGAAGGAGCTCGCTTTGCCCGCCAGACCGACGGATCCCCCGGAGGGCAGTCCCCGAGCGTCCCGTGCCGCCGTGCGTGACGCCGGCGCGTGGCGGGACGGTCTGCTGTGAGCGCCGTACTCGGCCTGCTGGCCGTTCTCGTCCTGACGGCGGGCACCGGATACTTCGTCGCCCAGGAGTTCGCGTACGTCGCCGCCGACCGGCTCGCGCTGGCGCGCGAGGCCGAAGCGGGTGACCGGCGGGCCGCCCGTGCCCTGGTGGTGCTGGAGCGGCTCTCGTTCATGCTCTCCGGGGCGCAGCTCGGGATCACGGTCACCGGACTGGTCGTCGGCTTCCTCGCCGAGCCGTCCGTGTCGGCTCTGCTGAAGCCCGTGCTGGACGGTCTGGGGCTGACCGGCGGCACGGCCACGGCGCTCTCCGTCGTGCTGGCCTTCACGGTCGCCACGGTTCTGCAGATGGTGGTCGGCGAACTCGCGCCGAAGAACCTGGCGCTCGCCGTGCCGGAGAGGCTGGCGAAGTCGCTGGCCACCTCCACTCTGTTGTATCTGAAGATCGTCGGCCCGCTCGTGCACGTCTTCGACAGCGCCGCCAACAAACTGCTCCGCAAGGTCGGCATCGAGCCGGTGGAGGAACTGCACCACGGCGCCACCCTGGAAGAGCTCAGCCACCTGATCGGCGAGTCCCACGAGCAGGGCCAGCTCCCGGCGGACACCGCCGATCTCCTCGACCACGCCCTGGAGTTCTCCGAACGCACACTCGACGAGGTGATGGTCCCGCGTGTGGACGCCGTGTTCGTGCGCAAGGACGCCACCCTCGCGGAGGCTGCCGACCTGATCGCCGAGCACGGCCACTCCAGTTATCCGGTCCTCGGCGGCCACCCCGACGACATCGCGGGCGTCATCGGGGTGTGGGAGCTGATGCGGCTGCCTGCCGCGGGCTACGGGACGACCAGGGTGCGCGAGGTGTCCCGGCGCCCGCTGCTCCTGCCCGACACCCTTCCGCTGCCGGACGCCGTGGCGCGGATGAGGCAGCGGGACGACGAGTTCGCCGTCGTGCTGGACGAGCACGGGGGCGTGGCCGGCATCGTCACGTACGAGGACATCGCGGAGGAACTGGTCGGCGACATCGCGGACGAGACCGACACCGTCGTCCGGCTCGCCACCGCGGACGGGGACGGCTGGCTCGTCGACGCGGGGCGCCGCCTGGACGAGGTCGAGCAGGCCACCGGCATCGCCCTGCCCGAGGAGGAGGACTACGACACCGTCGCCGGCCTGGTCATCGACCGGCTCGGCCGCTTCCCCGCCGTCGGGGACCGCCTCACCGTGGAGGGTGTCGCCATCGAGGTCCTGAGCCTGGACCGGCATGTACCGGAACGCGTCCGGATCGAGAGCTCGGCGGCCGAGGAGGCCCAGGCATGAGTTTCCCCATGGCACTGTTCGTCACCGTCCTGCTCCTCGTCGCCAGCGGGTTCTTCGTGGCCGGGGAGTTCGCTCTCGTCGCGGCCAGGCGCCACCGCATGGAGAAGGCCGCCGAGGAGGGCCGGCGTGGCGCGAAGGCGGCGCTCGCCGGTATGCGCGAGCTGTCCTTGATGCTCGCCGGCGCCCAGCTGGGGATCACGGTGTGCACCCTGGGGCTCGGCTCGATCTCCAAGCCCGCCATCTCCCACCAGGTCGATCCCCTGCTGCTGAAGCTCGGCCTGCCCGCCGGCCTCAGCTACGGCATCGCGTTCGCCTTCGCCATGGCTCTCGTGGTGTTCCTGCACATGGTCCTCGGCGAGATGGCCCCCAAGTCGTGGGCCATCGCGCATCCGGAGCGTTCCGCGATGCTGCTCGGCACGCCCTTCCGCGCGGTGGTCAAGGCCGTACGGCCACTGCTCTGGCTCCTCAACCAGGTCAGCAACGCTCTGGTCAGGATGGTCCGCGTACAGCCGCGCGACGAACTGACGGCGGTCCACAACCGCGAGCAGCTCACCCATCTCGTCACGGAGTCGGAACGGCTCGGTCTGATCAGCAGGACCGACTCCGAACTGATCACCCGGTCCCTGACCGAGCCGCAGACGCCCGTCGCGGAACTCCGGGTACCCGCCGGTGAGATCGTGACCGTGCCGGCCGACGCCGATGTCGGCACGATCCTGTCGACGGCCACCGCCGCCGACCGGGCACGCCTGCTCGTCACGGACGGAGAGGCGGTCCTCGGCTCGGTGCACGCCCGCGACGCGCTCGTGTCCCGCGCCCGGGGGCGCGCCGCCACGGCTCGCGGTCTCGCCCGGCCCGTTCCCGAGCTGAAAGGCACGGACAGCCTCTCCCACGCGGTCGAGCAACTGCGCAGACACCGCGCCTCCCTCGCCGTCATCCGGGACGCGGACGGCCGGCTCACCGGACTGATCAGCCTGGACGATCTCCTCGCCCGCCTGCTGGACACGCGAACCGCGTGAGGGGGCGCGGCTCGAGCCCTCTCCCCCCCCCGCGGAGAGAGGGCTGTGCCGCCGACCGGAAGACCGGGCGCCGGTATCCACCGGGCTTCTCCTCGCCCGCATGCCCGACGCTGTTCCGGGCCCTGCCGGCGCCGGTGCGGACCGGCCGGCCGGCCTGCCGCCGGTCTTCTCGTCGGTGAAGTCCCGCTCCGTCCTGCGCCGTTCCGCCGGCTCAGGAGCTGTACCGGTGTGTGGTCGGATGCCCCACCTGCCCGGATGCGCCGGTCATGCCGGGCCGGCGGCGCTCACCCGGGCGGGGTCAGGTCTTGTTCAGCGTGCGCGTCACGCCCGCGACGACGGCCGTCGTGAGGACCCAGCCTGCCGCGATCAGGGCGTAGGCCAGCCACGCGGGGGCCCCTCCGGTCCAGTACCAGGCGTTGCGCTGGCCCAGACCGCCGATGGGGATGAGCAGGTCCAGTGTGTAGACGAGAGCGCTGAACGGGGCGCCCTCGCCGGGCTGCGCCGCCACGGGCGTATGGGCGCCGAAGACGCCCGTGCCGAGGAGGGCCAGGGCCGCGAGCCACACTCCGGCGAGCCAGGGCCGGTAGCCGTAGCCCACGGTGCCGTCGAGCAGGAGGCCCCAGGCGCGCCCGGCGGGGCGCAGGGTGCCGCGGCGGTGCCGCTGCTTGGCCAGCAGAACCCTGCGGGCGTCGTCGTCATGGCCGATCTGCCGGTACCAGCCGGCGAGTTGCTCGTACGGCTGCGGGGCGTAGGCGGGTTCCCGCCGGATCCACGCCAGGCGGTGGCCGACGGTGTCCCGCCCGGCGTCGTCGTCGCCGTGCAGGTCGCCGTAGACGAAGCCCTGCAGGCGCACGGTGTCCGGCCAGGCGTCCCGGCGGTCGTGCACAGCCGTGACGCGCGCTCCCCGGAGGTCCACCGCGCCCGACGGGGGGACGGCGGGGGTCAGGACGAGATCGTCCGCCTGCATCCGTGCGCAGTCCAGGGCGGTGCCCCGGCCGCCGAGGACGGCACCGTCGAAGGTCAGTTCGCCGGATATGGCGGCGCCTCGCAACCGCACGGCTCCCTGGGCGGTGAAGCCCTGCGAGCAGACCAGGGTCGTGATGGCCGCGTTGTCCGCGAGGAGCGCCGCGGCTCCGGGGTTGCGGCAGCGTGCCCCCTCCATGAACAGGCCGCCGGGGAGCTGGGCGCCCAGCAGCCGCAGGCCGCCGGCGGCGGTGAATCCGGCGCGGCAGAAGACCCCGCCCTCCATGACGAGACCGCCGGCGAACAACGCCCAGTCACCGGGGGCCGACAGCTGCGCGCCGCTGAGGATCAGCTCGCCGGTCACGTGCGCGTTCATCAGGGAGAGTTGGCCCCTCAGGACCGATCCCCGCAGGTCGAACCGGCCTTCGACGCGGATCATCGCGGCGTCGATGCCGCGCAGCCGGCTGCGGGTGATCGTGATGGTCCGGGTGGCGGCTCCGCTGAAGCCGATGTCCTCCTCGAAGCGGCACTCCTCGAACCGGATCGTGTGCGCGATCTCCGCACCGCCCAGATCGAGACGGCCGCTGATCCGGGCGCCGGCCAGCCGCAGGGCAGCGACCGATCCCGGCTTGCCCGGATGCCCTCCGAGCAGCAGCGCCGCCAGAACCGTGGCCCGGACCGTGCGCCCGGGACCCCACGACTCCTCTCCGTCCCCGGCTCCGTCCCCGGCTCCGGTTTCGGCACCGTCCGGGCCGTCGCCGTGCCGTCGCGGACGCAGGTCCACCGCACGGCCTTCGGGGAAGGCGTCCCACAAGTCGCGCTCGGGCGGCGTCAGTTCCTCGTACGACAGCACTCGGTCAGGGTATCGATCAACGCCCGGCCCGGGAGGTTCAGAGCCGGGCCGGGGCCGAGCCGCGCAGGTCGCTCAGCTTGATCGTGCGGGCCATCTCCCGGTAGCCGTCGTCGCTGGGGTGGAGGTGGTCGCCGGAGTCGTAGGCGGGCAGCAGCCGGTGCGGCTGGGACGGATCGCGCAGGGCGCGGTCGAAGTCGGCGACCGCGTCGAACACCCCGCCCGCGCGGATCGCCTGGTTGACCTGCTGCCGTACGGCCTCGGTCTGCGGCCCGTAGCCGCGGTGGCCGCCGAACGGCAGGAGCGTGCCGCCGACGACGGGCACTCCGCGCCCGTGGGCCTGCCGCACCATCTGCCGCAGCCCTTCGACGATCCGACGGGCGTCCAGCTGCCGGGGTGTCTTGAGGATGTCGTTGATGCCGAGTTGGACGACGGCCACCCGCACCCCGCTCCGGGCCATGACGTCGCGTTCGAAGCGGCTGAGCCCGCTGGGGCCGTTGTTGGGGGAGAAGCGGCTGCCGTCGATGAGGACGCGGTTGCCGCTGATGCCCTGGTTGAGCACTCCGTAGCGGGGCGCGCCCGACTCCTCGCGGAGCCGCTCGGCGAGGAAGTCCGGCCAGCGGTGGTTGGCGCCGGCGGTGGAGGTGATGCCGTCGGTGATGGAGTCGCCGAGGGCGACGAGGGTGCCCTGGGCCTCGGTGCTGTAGACGTCGACGCCGGTGAGGTAGCGCCAGTAGGGGCTCTGCTCGGTGTACGCGGTGCCGCGCGGGTCGCCCGTCCGGTCGCCCTCGGCGAGGTAGGAGGTCTGCCGCGCGTACGGGTGGTAGGTGACGGGGCCGGAGGGGGTCGGCGAGTAGGTGGAGACGAGCAGGTCGGCGGCGGCAGGAACGTTCAGTCGCACGGGGTCGCTGACCACGGCCTGCCCGGCCGGGACGGAGACCGACGGGCGGCCGGAGAACGTCAGCCGGCGCATGCTGCCGGAGGCTGCCGTCGGATTGCTGGGCGCCGCGGCCAGGGCGATGGTGGCCCCGGTGATGGAGAGCGGCCGGGTGCCGTAGAGGTTGGAGAGCTGGACGCGGGCGGCGCTGCCGCCGATGCTGGTGTGCACGACGTTGCGGATGGACTTGCCCGCGTGGCCGTGGAAGGAGTTGGGCTCGGCCGCGGCCGGAGCCGTGGCCCAGCTGCCGACCCAGCGGCCCGAGACGGCCGGGGCGGCGGAGTTGCGCTGCTGCCGGGTGGCGGCGCTCGGGTCGCCCACCGCCCGGTCGCCGCCCACTCCGACGAATATGGCGACGGAGATGAGCACCACCACCGCCGCGAGGGCGGCGAGCAGGGCATAACCGTTCCGCTTGGTCACGCGCGGTTTGTCTCCTCGTACGAGGGAGCTGCCTGCTCCCGTTGGTGCGTTCCCCGGTCGGGGGCGGCGAGTTGGCGGCTCTCCGCCGGGTTGCTCCATGATCCCACGTCGGAATCACGTTTCTGATAAGGGGCCGCTTCGATCGGCTCCGACCGGGAAGACGCGGGGAACTCGTGGTGCGTTCCACTCGTGACCGGTACGGGGACAATGCGACGGAGGACAGGCGCGAACGGGTGGAGCGGATGGAACGGAAAGAGCCGGACGAATCCGGTGAAGCAGGCGGCGCGGGGCGTAAGGGCGGTACAGGCGATACAGGCGGTGCGCGAGGTGCGCGGGAGGCGCGCGGTACGGGACGCGGGGACGGCGCGGCCGGCCGGGCGGCCGGTGTGACGGGTGCGCCCGGTGGCACCGGCACGGCCGGGCGGACGGAACCCCCGGGGCCGTCCGGGTCCTCCGCGCGGCCCGGCCCGCCCGCGTCCCCCGCACCCGGGGAGGCGGCGGCCTCACCTACAGCGCCGCCGACGAGGAGAAGCGCCGCGGCGTCCGCCGGATGAAGACGACCGCGACCGGCCTGCTGGTGCTCGTCGCCGTGGTCTACGCCCTCGCCGAGTGGGCGCACTCCGCCGGGGCCGGGGCCTGGGCGGGCTATGTGGCGGCGGCCGCGGAGGCCGGCATGGTGGGCGCGCTCGCCGACTGGTTCGCGGTGACGGCCCTCTTCCGCCATCCGCTGGGCCTGCCCATCCCGCACACCGCGATCATCCCCACCAAGAAGGACGTCCTGGGCCGCAGCCTCGGCGACTTCGTCGGCGAGAACTTCCTCTCCTCCGAGGTCGTACGGACCCGGCTGCGCGCCGTCGGCATCAGCAGCCGCCTCGGCGGCTGGCTCACCGAGCCGGCCAACGCCGAACGGGTCACCGCCGAACTCGCCACCGCCCTGCGCGGCGCGCTGACCGTGCTCCGCGACTCCGACGTCCAGGCCGTGGTCGGCGAGGCGATCACGCGCCGCGCCGAGGCCCGGGAGATCGCGCCGAGCCTGGGCGTCATGCTGGACAAGGTCGTCGCGGACGGCGGCCACCACCGCGTCGTCGACCTGGTGTGCGTACGCGCCCACGACTGGCTGGTGCTGCACAACGAGTCGGTGATGACGGCCGTCGCGGGCGGCGCCCCCAACTGGACCCCGCGCTTCGTGGACCGCAGGGTCGGGGAGCGCGTCTACAAGGAACTGCTGCGCTTCTTCCGCGAGATGCGCGACATGCCCGACCACCCGGCGCGCGGCGCGGTGGACCGCTTCCTCACCGACTTCGCGGCCGACCTGCGCGACGAGCCGGACACCCGCGCCCGCGTCGAGCGGTTCAAGAACGAGTTCCTCAACCGCGACGAGGTGCAGGACCTGATCGCCTCCACCTGGAACGCCGTCCGCCGCATGGTCGTCGCGGCGGCCGAGGACGAGAGCAGCGAACTGCGGGTACGGGCCCGCACCGGGCTGCTGTCCCTCGGAACGCGGATCTCCACGGACGCGCGGATGCGGGAGAAGGTCGACGGCTGGCTGGAGGACGCGGCGGTGCACGTCGTCACGACGTACCGCGACGAGATCACCTCGCTGATCACGGAGACCATCGCGAGCTGGGACGCCAAGCACACGACGAAGAAGATCGAGGCCCACATCGGGCGCGACCTCCAGTTCATCCGCATCAACGGCACGGTGGTCGGCGCCCTGGCGGGCCTGGTGATCTACACGGTGAGCCGGGGTTTCGGGGCGTAGGGCCGGACTTCAGGGCTGAGCGGCAGGGCGGGGCCGGGGGTGAGGACCGCACCCGGCGCCGTGCGACGGTGGAGGGTCCCGCCGCACGGCGGCGGTCGGGGCCCCGCCGCATCCCGCCGGTGAACCAGGGACACTGGGAGACACCCTGGGGGCGCCTGCCCCCGTCTCCCGCAGGAGAACGACCGCCTTGCCCCGCAGACCCCATCCCAAGCCCAGGCCCGGGCCCATGCCCAGGCCCGCGGCACACCCGCCCCGCGAACCCCGGGGCCGCCCCGAGGACGCCGCGCAGCTCCCGGACGGGGCAACCCCGGCTCTGCGGGAAGCCTCGGCAACGCGGGAAACCGGAGAAGCCCGGGAGGCCCCGCTCCCCGGGCGTGACGCCCCGGCCGATACCCCGGCCGAGGACCCGGCCCTGCGCGCGGACTGCGCCAACTGCTTCGCCCTCTGCTGCGTGGCCCTCCCCTTCGCCGCCTCCGCCGACTTCGCCGCCGGCAAACAGGCCGGCCGGCCCTGCGCCAACCTCCGCCGGGACGACTTCCGCTGCGGCATCCACACCACCCTGCGCGAACGCGGCTGGTCCGGCTGCGCCGTCTTCGACTGTCACGGCGCCGGACAGAAGGTGTCCCAGATCACCTTCGGCGGCCGCGACTGGCGTCAACACCCGGACGGCGCACGCCGGATGTTCGAGGTCTTTCCCGTGATGCGGCAGCTCCACGAACTGCTCCGGTATCTCGCCGAGGCGCTCGCCCTGCCGGCCACCCGTACCCTCCACGGCGATCTTCGCCGCGCCCTGCGCGAACTCGACGGCCTCACCCGCCGGGACGCCGAGACACTTCTTGCCACCGACGTGGCGGCGGTCCGGCACGAGGTCAACACTCTGCTGCTGCGCGCCGGCGACCTGGTGCGCTCCCGGGCCCCGGGCCGCGGCGGCCGTCCGCGCAACCACCGCGGAGCGGATCTCGTCGGCGCACGGCTCCGCAACGCGGACCTGCGCGGCGCGAGCCTGCGTGGCGCCCTGCTCATCGCGGCCGACCTGCGCGGTGCCGATCTGCGCTCGGCGGACGTCATCGGCGCGGACTTCCGGGACGCGGACCTGCGCGGTGCCGACCTGACCGGCGCCGTCTTCCTCACCCAGCCGCAACTCGACGCGGCCCGCGGAGACGCCGCCACCCGCATTCCCCCGGCCCTGCGGCGGCCGGCCCACTGGTGACGGCCGCAAGCGCGGAGCCCTGTGACCGGGCCCGTCCGTCCGTTCGCCCGTGACCGGCGGTGCGTCACGGCGCTGCCGTCACCGGGTTTGCCGTACCCGGCGCACCCGTCACCGGCTCATCCGCGCAGCGCCTGGAGGGTCCGCAGCCGTTTCCCCGGCTGCTGTACGAGGCGGAGCCCCACCTCCACCAGCGTCCATCCGACGCGGTGGCGCAGCCGCAGCCGCAGTGGAGTCCGGCCCCGGTTCCGGTCCCCCGTACCGGAACCGCG
Source organism: Streptomyces sp. MNU89 (assembly GCF_020982505.1). Taxonomy (NCBI): domain Bacteria; kingdom Bacillati; phylum Actinomycetota; class Actinomycetes; order Kitasatosporales; family Streptomycetaceae; genus Streptomyces; species Streptomyces sp. MNU89. The sequence goes on from NZ_JAJKLL010000001.1 coordinate 4,753,514, forward strand.
GCCGGGGCTGGGCGGGGGGCCGGGGAGCAGTAAGGCGGCGCCGGCCTCGCGGCGCAACTCGGCGGCTCGCAACTCGTGGAGCCGTAGGTGGACGTCGCAGTGCATGAGCGGGCCTCCGTGGGGCGGGAAGGGTGACGACGGTGGGTGCGGACGGGATGCCGGTGCGGGCGCGGGTGGCGGGCAGGGCGGGCAGGGCGGGCAGGGCGGACGGGTCGGCCGCGGACTACGGACAACAGCAGGGCATGAGCCAGGGACGCCGGCCGGGCGGAGGGGACGCGGAGAGGGCTCGGCCCGGGGCATCAGCGTGCCGTCCGGGACGCCCCGTTGGCTAAGGGTTTTTGCCGGGCTCCGGTCCCGAGGCCCCTGCGCCGGACCCCGGACGGCCTCCGGGCCCGTCCGGTTTCTCCTCCGCGCGCGGGAAGGCGTGCACATGGACCCGGACCGGAGCCGAGCCCTCCACTCCGGCCTCGACGGCCCGTTCGCGGTAGCCGTCGATGACCTGTTGGACCTCCTGGTTCATCTCCTTGGCCAGCTCGGGCGTGAGCCGCATGCTGTAGTCGCTCACCTCCCCGGCGTCGCGCCACTCGTCGGACCACTCGTGCAGGGTGCCGAGCCAGGTGCTCAGCTCCTGGGCGTGGATGGTGGCCACCTCGTGGAGGAGGAGGTCGAACGCGCCCCGCACGGCCGGGTCCGGGTGGCCGGCGAAGTCCTTGGTCCGTGACTGGATGCCCCGCTGCCCCGCCCGCCACCACCGCTCCCGCGCCGTGCCGAGCTCCGGTACGTCCACGACGAAGCCGTGTTCGGCGAGCTGCCGCAGGTGGTAACTGGTGGCACCGCTGGACTCGCCCAGCCGGGCGCCGAGTTGGGAGGCGGTGGCGGGGCCGTACTCGCGCAGCGCGCCGAGCAGGCGGATGCGCAGCGGGTGCGCGAGCCCGCGCAGGGAGCGCGGATCGAGCGACCGGACGTGCTCCGGGATGCCGCTCCCCGGGTCCGGGCGGCCGGTCCCGGGGGCCCCGGGAGCTTCGGCGTCCTCCCGGTGGCCGGTGTCCTCGGCGCCGGCGGGGTCTTCCGCGTCCACGGCTTCGGCTTCGTTCTGGCTCATGCCCATCAGGTTAGGCTTGCAAAGACTCCCATGCAATGGGTTCTTTGCAAGAGTTTCTTTGTATGGAACTGGCCGGTCGCCGACACCGACGCCGAACCGGAACGGAGAGCCGGAACCGGAGAGCGGAACCGGATGGGACGGGACGCGGTGGGGACGCCGGGGCGGCGCCCCCACCGCTCAGCGCGCGTAAGCGGTCGGCGGCACGCCCACCGTCGCCGTGAACTCCCGTACGAGATGGGCCTGATCGCTGTAACCGAGTTCGGCCGCGAGCCGGGCCCAGTCCACGGCCGTGTCCCTGGTCGCCCGCTCCAGGGCCTCATGGACGCGGTAGCGCAGCAGCACCCACTTCGGGCTGACGCCCACGTACGCGGCGAACAGCCGCTGCAGCGAACGCACCGAAGCCCCCTCCTCCGCGGCGAAGTCGGAGACCCGCCGGATGGTGCGGTCCGTACGGATGCGGTGGACGAGGCCCATCGCCAGATCCGCCTGCGGGTCCGGCTCCGGGCCGACGGCGAGGAGGAAGGTGTCGAGGGCGGTGACGCGTTCGTCCTCGTCCGCCGGTCCGAGGACGGCGGCCGGGGCGCCCGCCGAGCCGGGGACGGCGGGCAGCCCGGAGCCCCCGGCGGCGCCGGCGCGGGGTCCGCCGACGGCGCGCGACGTGCCGGGGGCGCCGGGGGCCCCGGGACCGCCCCGGCCGTCGGACGCGCCCCCGGACGCGTCGGGAAAGACCTCCGTGTGCGGCAGCCGCCGCCCGGTCCAGTGCGAGACCGGCCGGCCGGGCGCGAACGGCCGGAAGCCGCCCGGCCGGAACTGCACCCCGCACACCCGCCCCGTCCCCGCCAGCTTCCGGGTGAACAACTCCAGCCCGATGCCGGCGAGTTCGCCGAACCCCGAGCCGGGTTCCGTCCCGTACCGCTGGAAGACGAGGTTGACGCTCGGATGCGGCACCACTTGGGTGGCATACGGCTCGGCCAGGTCCCAGTCGATCAGCCAGTAGTGCTCCACATACCGGCGCAGCGGCTCCGCGTACGGCTCGCGGCGCCGGAACCGTACGCGTGCGAAGAGTTCCGGGGCGTCCACGATGCCCCGGGTGTCACGCCGCGGACCTGCCATGACGACCTGCCATGCGCCGATCCTATGTCGCGTTTCTTCAAGCCGGTCCCGCCCGGCCGCCCGTAGCGTCGGACGCATGACGACGAAGATCAGCGAACTGCTCGAAGCGTCGGCCCGGCAGGCCGTCCCGGTCGTCCGGGGCATCCGCGACGACCAGTTCGGCGCGCCCACGCCGTGCCCGGATTACACCGTGCGCGACCTGCTCAACCACCTCCTCCACGTGGTCATCGGCTTCCAGGTGCTGGCCGCGCGGAAGGAGGCCGACTTCGCCACCACCCCCGACCACCTCGCCCGGATCGGCGACGGCTGGCGCGACGCCTTCGCGGAGGAGACGGCGCGCCTGGCCGCGGCCTGGGCGGTGCCGGGCGCGGAGGAGGGTCGCACCGGGGCCATGGACCTGCCGGCGCGCACCGTGGGCCACATGATCCTGCTCGACCTCACCGCACACCCCTGGGACCTGGCCCGGGCCACCGGCCGGGACTTCACTCCGGACCCGGACTGTGTCCGCGAACTCGCCGCGCCGGTGGCCGAGATGGCGCCGATGGGGCGGCAGTACGGGGCCTTCGGCGAGCCGGCCCCGGTGCCGGACGGCGCCTCGGAGTTCGAGCGGCTGCTCGCCCTGATCGGCCGGGACCCCCGCTGGGCCCCGCCCGGCCGGGGCTGAGCGGCGGCGTACACGTCCGGCCGTGCGCGGCCCCGCTGTGTGCGGCCGGGCCGTACGCGGTCGCGGCGGGCCGGGGCCGGGTGAACGGCTCGGGGGCGGCCCGGGCCCGGCTGTGGGGAGCCGGGAGGAGCCGGAAGAAACCGGGGGAAGCCGGGAGGAGCCGGAGGGGCCGACCGGCCGTCCACTACCGCTCACCACCGCCGGAATAACCCGGAATGCTCCGTTCGGGTGTCCCGGTGCAACCGCATTCGTCGGCTATGTGTCTCTCTGCCCAGAGGAGTGAAGGAGGCGTTTTCCGGCGGTACGGCAGTTCCGTCCGGCCGCCGCGCCCGCTCCTCCGGACAGAAGGAGACACATGAGGTATCGACACCACCCGGACCGGCCGGAACGGCCCGAGCCGCGCACGGCCGCCGAGGAGCCGGCCCGCAGCCGCCGCAGCGACCGCAGGCGCCTGGCCACCCTGCTCGCCGTGACGGCCCTGTGCGGCGCGGCGCTGCTGCCCGGGGCGAGCGGCGCCACGGCGACCGAGGCCAGGGGAGCGGTGGAGACGGGCGGGGCCACCGGGGCCGCCGACATCGGCCCCTACCGGCACTACGGGACGGAGCGGATCGCGTCCGCCACGCTGGGCGACGACCGCCTGATCACGCTGACGGCGGTGCGTTCCCGCGTCGACCGCCTGGCCGCCACGGTCCGGCTGGCCATCCACACCAAGGTGCGCGGCCGCTGGGTCGAGGAGGACCGGGCGATCGTCGGGGAGCGGAACGGCTGGTTCTGGTACCCGCTGACGGGCAGGTCGTCGGTCTGCGAGTTCTCCACGTCCAACGCCCAGTTGGAGCCGATCGGGGTCAGCCTGCTGATCACCCCGTCCATCGGCTGCTCCCCGGTGCACCGCTTCCACGTGGAGGACGGCCAGCTGATCCCCGACTGAGCGCGTGGAACGGGGAGGACGGGGACAGCGAGGTGACCTCGGGGACGACGGGGGACGGTGAGGTGCCACAGCTGAACGACGGGGGGCGCGGCGGAGCCGGCCGGTTGACGGCGGCTCCGCCGCGACCCGTCTCCGCCGCCCCGCCCCGCCGGGCCGAGGCGGCCTCACCGGGGCCCCCTTGGTCCGCTGTCGCCGCTGGCTGTCACCGCCGTCACCGTCCTGACGGACGGCCGCATGCTCCGCTGCCAGTGAGGCAGGCCCCCGTGGGGCGACACGCGGCCGATCGGTGCGCCGCGGTCCCGGGCGCCGTGAGACCTCGACCCCCGCGGGGCGGGACCCGGGTGCGCCGGCGGCCGCCCGTGGCGGAGGCGGTCAACGACGGGCGATGCGCCACGTATTGACGAAGTCTCTGAAGCTTCTATCATCCTGACTGTCCGAAGTAACGACCGACGTTCGGCATATCGAACGCCTCGGGGTCCGTGCTGCGCGTACCGCCCGGGCCGAGTACGACCGCACAGCACCATCTGTCCCGGTTGGGCCACCCACGCGCGTCACCGCCGACGGCGAGTAGCCCCGAACGGGCCCCCGCTCCACCCATCAGCTCCCTCACCCCCACAGGAGCCCTCCGTGCACGGAGAACGGCACACCTCGCCGCGTCCGAGCGCCGGCGGGGCCGCGGGCGCCGGTGTGCCCGCGACCGCCCCCGCCCGCCCCGGCCACCGGACCTCCGGCGTGCTCTGCGGCTCCGCCGTCCGTTCGGCGCGCGGCGCCTGACGGACGCACCCCGCGGCGCGGGCCCGACCACGCTCTCCCGGGCCCACGCTCCCCCCTCCGCCATGTAAGGAGACGCCACCCATGTCCTGGCTCCAGCTTCCGTTGAGCCGAAGAGGGCTGCTCACCACCGCCACGGGTCTGGCGGTGGCGTCAGCCACCCCCGGCGCGCACGCCGTGTCCCCGGCCGCCGTCCCCACCGCGCAAGGGCCGGCGGGCCCCCTCGCCGCCTTCACCAACCCCGTTCTCTGGCAGGACTTCGCGGACATCGACATCATCCGCGTCGGGGACGCCTACTACTACTCGGCCTCCTCCATGCACTATTCGCCGGGCGCCCCGATCCTCCGCTCCTACGACCTGGTCAACTGGGAGTTCGCCGGGCACTCACTGCCCTCGCTGGACTTCGGGGCCAAGTACGACCTGAACGGCGGCCGGGGCTACGTCCGCGGAGTCTGGGCCTCCTCCCTGGCCTACCGCCGCAGCAACAGCACCTTCTACTGGCTCGGGCAGATCGACTTCGCGCGGACGTACCTCTACACGGCCCGCTCCGTGGAGGGCCCCTGGAGCCGGCACGCGGAACTCCCGCAGGTCTACTACGACGCGGGCCTGCTCGTCGACGACGACGACAGCCTGTACGTGGCCTACGGCAACACCACCATCAGCGTCGCGCAGTTGTCCGCCGACGGGCGCAGCCAGATACGCAACCAGCAGGTCTTCTCCACGCCGTCGAGCATCGGGACACTGGAGGGCGCCCGCTTCTACAAGATCAACGGCCGGTACTACATCTTCCTGACCCGCCCGGCCAACGGCCAGTACATCCTGCAGTCGACGAGCGGGCCCTTCGGCCCCTACACCCTGCGCCAGGTCCTCCTCGACCTGCGCGGGCCGGTGTCCGGGGCCGGAGTGCCCCACCAGGGCGGGCTGGTGCAGACACAGAACGGCGCCTGGTTCTACCTGGCCTTCGTGGACGCCTATCCGGGCGGCCGCATCCCCGTTCTGGCGCCGGTCTCCTGGACCGGGGACGGCTGGCCGCAGATCCAGCTGGTGGGCGGCGCCTGGGGCACCTCCTACGACAGCTCGCTGCCCGCCCGTCCGGTCGCCCCCATGACCGGTGCCGACACCTTCGACGGCGCCACCCTCAAGCCGAAGTGGGAGTGGAACCACAACCCGGACAACAGCAGGTGGTCTGCCGGCGGCGGCCTCACCCTGCGCACGGCCACGGTCACGAACGACCTGTACTGGGCCCGCAACACCCTCACCCACCGCATTCAGGGTCCCACCTCCACCGCGACGATCGAACTCGACTTCGCGGGGATGCGGGACGGCGACCGGGCCGGGCTCGCGCTGCTGCGCGACTCCTCGGCGTGGATCGGCGTCCGGCGGGACGGCGGCGCGACGCGCGTGGTGATGGTGAACGGGCTGACCATGGACACCAACTGGAACACCACCGGTACCGGCAGCGAAGCGGCGAGCACCACGATCTCCGGCACTCGGGTCTGGCTGCGAGCCCAGGCCGACATCCGGCCCGGCGCGCCCCGCCCGGGCACCTTCTCCTACAGCACCGACGGCACCACCTTCACCCGTCTGGGACCCGCGTTCACCATGGGCAACGACTGGCGGTTCTTCATGGGATACCGCTACGCGATCTTCAACTACGCCACCCAGGCGCTCGGCGGCTCGGTGCGCGTGCCCCGGTTCGACCTCTCCACCCCCTGAGCGGCAGGCACCCGAACGACGCCTACGCCGGTGCCTGCACCGGGCATCGGCTCAACCCCACAACGGCGAGCCGGCGGCGGGTTCCTCCCGTCCCGTCGTCCCGGCGGCGCCACACTCCCGAAGGAGCGACAGATGACGTTACAACTCGGCCGACGCCGGTTCCCGGCCCTGGCCCTGCTGGCGGCCGCGGTCCTCATGCTGCCCCAGGCAGCGACCGCCGCTCCGGCGACGGCACAGGCCGACACACTCGGCGCGCAGGCGGCCCTGTCCGGGCGGTACTTCGGTGCCGCCGTGGCCGCGGGCCGGCTGGGCGACTCCACGTACGCGGGGATCGTGGACCGCGAATTCTCCAGCGTCACCGCGGAGAACGAGATGAAGTGGGACACCGTTGAACCGTCCCGCGGTTCGTTCAACTTCGGCCCCGGCGACCAGATCGCGAACCGTGCCCTGGGCCGCGGGCAGCAGGTCCGCGGCCACACCCTGGTCTGGCATTCCCAGTTGCCCGGCTGGGTCAGCTCCATCCGCGACGCGAACACCCTGCGCAGCGTGATGAACAACCACATCACCACGGTGATGAACCACTACCGGGGGAAGATCCACTCCTGGGACGTGGTGAACGAGGCGTTCGCCGACGGAGGCAGCGGCCAGCTCCGCAGCTCCGTCTTCCGGGACGTGCTGGGCGACGGCTTCCTGGAAGAGGCGTTCCGCACCGCCCGGCAGGCCGACCCGAACGCCAAGCTCTGCTACAACGACTACAACATCGAGAACTGGACCGACGCCAAGACCCAGGGCGTCTACCGCATGGTGCGCGACTTCAAGGCGCGGGGCGTGCCCATCGACTGCGTCGGCCTCCAGGCGCACTTCGGCCCGGGCGGCCCGCCGGCCAACTTCCAGACCACCATCTCCAGCTTCGCCGCGCTCGGCGTGGACGTGCAGATCACGGAACTCGACATCGAGCAGGCCTCCCAGACCGCGTACGCGAACGCCGTGCGCGCATGCATGAACGTCGCCCGCTGCACCGGCATCACCGTCTGGGGTGTCCGGGACAGCGACTCCTGGCGTACCGGCCAGAATCCGCTGCTCTTCGACAACGCGGGCAACAAGAAACCCGCTTACCACTCGGTGATGTCCGTACTGGGCGGCGCGTAGCCCCCGCGGCCGGGCCGTCACGCCCTTCCGGGGGCGGGGGCGTGACGGCCCGGTGCCGCCGTCCGCCACGGACCGGGCGGTCCCGCGCCGGTGGCGGTGAACTCGCGGTCCGCCGGGTGCGGGCCGAGCGGGATGATCACGGCCGCATGGTGCCTCCGGCCGTGGGCGTCGACGCTGCCCGGGAGATCCCTCTCACCGCTCCGCCGTCCCGGAACCGGACTGGTCGCCGTAGAAGATGCCGCGGCCGTAGCCGCTCAGGTACACCCGGCCGTAGCGGTCCGGATCCCCGGTGAGCGATTCCGGCGGGCCACCGAACCGGTGCAGGTCGTCATTGATGCGCGTCCAGCTCCGGCCGGCGTCTTCGGAGCGGAAGACGCCCCGGACCCCGTCGACTTTCACGGCCGCGTACAGCGTCGGGTAGTCCCGGCCGGGTGCCGCCTTGCCGAAGCCGATGTTGTCGGCCTGTTCCACGGTGGTCACGCGCGTGAAGGTGGTCCCGGCATCCGTCGACCGCCACAGTCCGTGGGTGGTCCAGGTGGCGCTGCCGACGAGCCAGATGTCGCCCTCGTGGCCGGGCACGGCCTTGAAGCGCACGCCCCAGTCGGTCGCCGGCAGGCCGTCGGTGACGGTGGAGGTGAAGTTCGCGCCGCCGTCGGTGCTGACGTGGAACGTCCCCTCGGAGAACGCGTAGAACGTCATCGGATCGACCCGGTCGGAAGCGAGGATCGCGTTGGCCGGTACCCCGGTGGACGGGGACCAGGAGGTGCCGTGGCCGACCGAGTGGACCACGGGCCGGCCTGAGTCACCCGGCGCCCAGACGAACCGGCTTCCGTCGCTCGCGGCTGCGACGGAGCCGCCGAGGTTCACGCCGCTCGGTTCGGTGCCCTGGAACCAGGTGGCGCCGCCATCCGTGGAGAAGGCCACATGGCTGTCGCCGGGGCGGTCGGAGTCGTGGAAGTCGCCCGCGCGCACGATGACCTCGGGCTTGCGCTCGGCGTAGTCGATGCTCCGTGTCGTCGTGAAGACCGGCGAGGTGAAGATCGTCTCCGGTGGGGCATCCAGGTTGTCGTGGCGGAAGCCGCCCACGTCGCCCAGGGCGCTGATCAGCGCGCCCCCGGGGGGTTTGATCAGGCCCAGAACCGCTGTTTCCTCCAGGCCCTCGACGACCGGTACGAGATCGACGGTGCCGCCGGCGTCCCAGGCGGTGAGGTTCCTCGTACCGGCGATGCCCGGACCGCCGTTGAACAGCATGCGGTCGGAGTCGAACGGGTCGATCTCCATCGCCGAGATCGCCTGGCCGATCCTGGGGACCAGGACCGGTGGCTCGGACTCCATGCCCATGGTGACCCACGGGGTGCCGCTGATGTCGAAGTCGTAGCGCAGGGTGCGGTCGGGATAGCCGTCCCAATCCCAGATGCGGGTCCAGGTGGCCCCCGAGTCGGTGCTGCGGAAGATGATCCCGTCCGGCCACCAGGAGACCTGGGTGCCGACCATGATGGTGCCGGGGCGCTGCCGGTCCACGGTCAGCCCGGAGTAGCCGAAGTAGTTGTCGTCGCTGGTCGAGGGGACGGGGCTGATCCGGGTCCAGGCGCCCGTGGCCGTATGGTGCTTCCACACGTCGCCCTTGCCCCCGTCGAACGGGCCGTAGGTGTCACTGGTGGCGATGTACAGCAGGTGGTTGACGGGGTCCAGGACGCCCTTGTGCGGCAGAAACCCGGTCGGCGCACCGGCCAGCGGGGCCCAGGTCGTACCGCCGTCGGTACTGCGGTACACCGGCTGGTCCCGGTCGGCCACGCCGACGTAGACCGACTGGGTGGCGCTCCCCGCGCGTCCGGTGCTCGGATCGAACACCACCCACACCAGGCCGGGGTCCTCGGTGCCGCCGGGCGTCTGCGGGTCGTCGCCGGAGGTGGGGAAGCCGGGCACCCGGCTCCAGTTCGCACCGCCGTCGGAGCTCCGCCACAAGCCGTTCCCCGCGGGCGCACCCAGGAACAGGATGTCGTCGTTGTTCGGGTCCACGGCCAGCCGCTCGCCCATGCCCCGGCCGGACATGTTGCCGCCCAGGGTGAACGGAAGCTCGGTGACCTGCCAGGTGTCGCCCTGATCGCGTGAGCGCAGGACGGCACCGTTGTTGGGGTCGACGCCGTTGGTGTACATGCCGACGGCGGCCCACACCTTGTTCGCGTCGGACGGACTGGCGGTGACGCCCGCCACCCCCATGTATCCCCAGTGGTCCCAGTCCACCCAGTCCAGCAGCGGCTTCCATACACCGGTGGCAGCGTTCCAGCGATACATGCCACCGACGTCGGTACGGGCGTAGGCCAGATCCTTCCGGGCCTCGCTGAAGATGATGCCGGTGACGAACCCGCCGCCGCCTATCCGGACGTTCCGGAAGGCATACGGATCGGACGCCGCCGCGGTCACCGCCGCGGCCGACGGCGCCGACAGCATGCCGATCGCGGGGATGCTCAGCGCCGCCGCCATCACCTGTCTGCGTGTCATTCCGTCGCCTGTCATGGTCGTCCTCTCGGAAGCCGGCCCACGGATGTCGTGGGGGGATTTCCGCTCCGGAGATACCGGTGCGCCAAGCGGTGGCAGGGGGTGCACAGAGGACCTATGGGAGCGCTCCCACTCCTGCTTCTCGGGACCGTACTGGTTCGAACAAGCCGGAACAAGGCGTGTGTCGGCACCGCATATGACCATCGTGCTGCTGCCGGCGCTGCCGGACGGGCGCCCGGGGCTGCCTCACGCGCGTGCGGCCGTCATACGCTCGGGAGTCGCCGCCAGACCGAGCAGTTCCATGGGGCGGAAGTGGTCAAGGATCTTGCGGTGGGTTCGGTGAGGTCCCGTGGTGGGAGTCGTCATTGATGCGCGACCGGCTCCGGCCGGCGTCGGAGAACGCGTAGAACGTCATCGGATCGACCCGGTCGGAAGCGAGGATCGCGTTGGCCGGTAACCCGACCGAGACGGCCTCCCCGGCCCCGGGGTGTGCGGAAGAATGCGGGCCATGACCTCCCGCCAACGCCGCACCAGGACGCCGCTCTTACTGCCGTCCCTGACCGCTCTCACCGCTGCCGCCGCCCTCCTCACCGGCTGCGGGACGGAACGCCCGGCGGGCGAGGACGGCGGTTCCCCCACGGCGGCCGGCGCCCCCGCCACTGCCGGATCACCCGGCGCCACCGTGCTGTCCAGGACCGACATCGAGAAGCGGGCACGGTGGATGGGCTCGGCGATCGAGCTGATCTACGTGACCCGGGTGCCGGGCTTCGAACGCGCGCAGCAGTCCGTCGGCGTCTACGGCGGCGACGGCTTCTCGGCGATGTACGTCTCCGCGTCCGGCGGCGGCACGGTCCAGCTGTCCGTGGACCGGGGGACACTCGACGAGGAGAACTGCGAGCGGACTCCGCTCGCTTCCGGCGGAAGCGGGAAGGTGACGTGCGAGCGGGACGGCGACGCCTGGTACCGCACCTCGGGTGACGCGCACGAGTACGCCCGCCCGGAGGGCGGTCATGTGGTGCGGATCGGCGCCGCCCGGGAGACCGCCGACCGCGGCATTCTGCGCCGAGCGGCCGAGGACGCGCACCCGGCGGACGACGTGGAACTGGACGCCCTCCTCCCGCAACTCCCGGAGACCGGCGGTGCGGTCAGTGGCGCGGACGGCGGCGGACAGCAGCCCGAACGAGGAGACCTCCCGCCGGAGGGCGACGGCGCCCCGAACAACGACGTGGACGCGGGCGGCTGACACCACACGGGCACGGGCCTGCCTACGAGGCCGGATACGGCCCCGGGGCAGGGGACGCACCGGAAGGCGGAGCGGAAGCCGGAGCCGGCGCCGAACCGGAGTCCGGGCCGCGGCTCCGCAACGGGGCCCGCCCGTCCGCCCGTTCCGGACACGGGAGCCCAGGGGCGGCGCGATTCGGCGAGCAGGCCACAACGGCCAGGGACAGAAAGGCGGGCGGCCCGAGGTAGTAGCCGAGGGACACGTCACCGCCCCGCAGCAGCGTCCCGGTCAGCCGGCCGACCAGCCCGCGCAGATGGGCGGTCCTCCCGTCGAGCGGGGGTTCGCGGCGCGGCGCGTATTCCTCCAGCCGCGCCCCGAGCCAGGCCGCCGCGCTCTCCGCCCCGTCCCAGGACCCGGCCACCAGGTGGGCCGGCTTCAGCAGCCAAAGGGCGACTTCGATGGGCGGCAGCGGTGACCGCAGGAACTCCTCCGTCAGCGTGCGGTGCAGGGCCGCCCGCTGAGCGCTCGTGTCGGGATCGGCGCCGGGCCACGGCTCGACGGGCAGCCGCCGCCGGGACTCCTTGTCGAATTCGGCTTTCTCGCCGACCCACAGATATCCGTGAAAGTGCACGGCAGTTCGCTTTCCGGGAGGGTCTCTCTCACCGGTCGGCGCTGCCGCGCCCGCCTCACCGACGCCGCCGTAGGGACGAGCGCCAGAGACATGAGGACGGGCGCGGACAGCGCGCGGGAACGGCAAGGAGACCGTGCGGGAACCTGCTACGCGGACAGCCCGAAGCGCCCCGGTTCGATACCGGCCGCAAGGAGCTCGTCCGTGGTGAACCGCAGCGGCTCGGCCTCCGGCCGCTTGCTGTCACCGAGGGCCCACACGTTCTCACCGACCCTGGCGAGCATCACACAGGACTCGCCGTCCGGATGGGTGCTGCCGCCACACGCCTTCACGAAGACCGCGCCTGTGAGGGGGAGGTCGTACATCGCGGGAACCGTGGTCGTCGTCTTCTCGGGCATGGTGAGCCTTTCTTCGCTCGATGTGAAAAGGAGAGGAACCGGCCGTACCGGTCTCCCCGATTGGACGGTGCGGCACTGCCGTGTGTCCATCGTGCGGAGTGAGGTGCTTCTAGCCGGTTTCCTCTTCCCTCAAGAATGCGTCTCGGAATTTCTCCAACAGGGACGTCATCTCCGGCCCCCGGGCGGCAATTTTAGCGAAATTCTCGAATTTCCGTACGTATAGTTCGACGTCCTGAGTATCGGTGACGACGAGTTCGGCGTGGACGGTCTCGACGGTGACCAGCCGGACGTCCCGGATGACGAAGGCGTGGTTGGCGATGTCCGTCTGCGGCGCGTCCAGCGGAACCACCCGGATGTCGACGTTGGGAAGCCGCGATGCCGACAGAAGCCGGTCCATCTGCGCGGCCATCATCCGCGGTGGGATGAGGCGCCAACGGAGTACCGGCTCCGTGATGACGAATCGCAGTGTCTTGCTCTGCTCGTACAGGATGTGCTGACGCATGAGCCGGCCGTTGATCGTCCGGGTGAGCACGTCCTCGCTCAGCTCATGGCGGACCAGGACCGCACGCATGTACTCGGGTGTCTGGAGCAGTCCCGGCACCAAGGCCGGCTGGAAAAGTCGCAGCGTGGTCATCTGGGCTTCGAGGGCCTGCGCCTCCCGCTGGCCCTTGTCGGCGCCGATCCGTTTCAGGTGCCACCAGGCGGTGGCTTCGGTGGCGGCGGCGCGGGCGGCGTCCACGTACTCGCGCCGTATCTCGTCCGACACTCCCAGAGCGCCGAGGATGCGCTCCACGTCGGTGACGCTCGGCGCCAGCCGGCCGTTCTCGATCTTCGACAGCTTGGAGGCGGACATGACGGCACCGCGGGCCACGGATTTGGCCTCCCGGCCGGAGGCTCTCCGCAAGGCCCGCAGTGCCGTGCCCAGATGTGCCTTGTTCACGGTCGGTGTCTGGACCACCATTCCGGGAAGGGCTCGGCATGAGCGAGGGCCGTGTCCCGGTACCGGATGAACTCCGGCGCATGGTTCTCCGGGACGACCTCCGGCCCGAGGAACGTGCCCACCTCGTCGTAGTGCATGACGGCGGCCGCGCGGGAGTCGAAGAACCAGAAGTCGGGGACACCCTCCAGGGGGTTGGCCCGTTCCGTGGTGTCGAGGATGAAGAACTCCTCGCCGGCCGTCATGTTCTTGGTGTAGCCCCAGTCCAGTTCGTAACGGAGGTAATCCGTCAGGGGGCGACTGAGGACATGGACCCGGTAGACCCGCTTGCCGGCACCTGTGTGACGCCGCACCTCGGACAGCCATTCCTCGTTGTAGTCCGGCGGCTGTGCCTCACCGGCGAGGAAAGCCCCGAGGTTTCTCTCGCTGCGGGGGATGTTGTAAGTGGCCAGGGTTTCGAGGCGGAACGCCTCTTCCCGGAAGGTGTCGAAGAGTTCCCTGAAATCACTGGATGAGCTTGTCACGGACAGCCCTCCGGATGAGGTCCATGGGAATCTCCACCAGCTTCTCGTGCGCCGGAATCTCCAGACCGTGACCGGTAGGGGTCTCACCTTGGACGAGAAGCGTGTCGCGATCCGTGGGGTAGAGCGTTGGACAGTCCTTCAATTCGCACGTACTGACGAGCTTGGTTACCCGCATGGCCACGAGCGATCCCCCATTCCCGGGACGACTCCGCGCCCGGTCGATATTCCCGAGGTCGATGCTGCGCGGTCAAGCCGTACGGCTTGCGGGAACGGGAAATCGCGCTCCGGCTTCCCGGGCCTCCAGTTCCCGGTACAGAGACGGATAGGAGGCCGTCCGGCTGCGGGTGCCTGCCCGACTGTGTGAGAGCTCGACGGCCGGGAGGCGGCCGGGTGGTTCGGCTCCGGGCACGATCACGCGGACAGGTCCCGGTAATCGGCGAACGCCACCGCGTGCGCACGGGCGATGTCGCGGTAGCGCCGGTACTCCGGAAGGCGGTGAGCGGGCAGTAACTCGGCGCCCACGAAACGGCCTGCCGGGGTGTAGTGCATGCGGTAGACCCTGGCGTCGTCGAACAGCCAGAAGTCGTGCTCCGGGAGGCCGTCCACCGTCCGCTGCGCCAAGTCGATGACCCCGATCTCCTCCCCGGCGGTGATGTTCCCGGGGTACGCCGAGAGCTCGTACCGCAGGTAGTCGGTGAGCGGCGAACGCAACACGTGTACACGGGACACGGACTTACCGAGGTCCGTCATGGAGCGGATCCAAGGGTTGTCGCTCCACTCGGGCGGCATGGGCTCTCCGGCGAGAAAGGCGGCGAACTCCTCCCGCTCGTCCTCCACGTCGTAGACGCTCAGTGTCTCCAGCCGGAACGCGGTCTGCCGGAACTCCTGGAAGAGCCGGCCGAACTCGTCGCCACTCAGCATGTTGGTCCTTGCTGTCCTCGTGATCCGATCGGTTCACACAGTCTCGTGCCGCACCGCGGAGACGAAGGCGGCCCACTCTCCGCGGGGCACGGCGAGCACGGGCCCGTCCGGGTTCTTCGAGTCGCGCACCAGCAGGGACGTCCGCACGGTGGCGATCTCCACGCACTCGCCCCCGGAGCCGTTGCTGTAGCTGCTCTTGTGCCACTGGACACCCGTCGGTACGGGGCGAGACATGCCGCTCATCGGGAATGCTCCTCCAATATCGCCTTGATCATCTGGACCGACCGCGGCGGGCTCGACGCGATCGCCCGCAGGTTGTCGTACGCCTTCGTGTACTGGCCCACATCGTCCGGCGATTCCAGGTAGACGGCGTCCGTCATGCCCTCTCGATACACCACATCGGGATCCTCCTGCTCGGGAAAGCCGAGAATGGTGAAGGCTCCCGTGGCTGGATACGTTCCCGCGTCGAAGGGCAAAACCTGCAGGGTGACGTTCTTCAATTGGCTTACGGACAGCATATGTTCGAGCTGGGCGCGCATCACCTGTCGGTCGCCGATCACATGCCGCAGGACGCTCTCGTGAACGATCACCCACAGGTCCGGAGGGTCCTCACGAGTCAGGAGTGACTGACGCTCCATGCGGACGTCGACCGCGCTGTGCAGGGCATCGCCGGTCAACTGGTTGGTCAAGCGGTGCAGTTCGGCCGCGTACGCCGCCGTCTGCATCAATCCGGGGACGAACTCGCACTGGTACTGCCGCAGGCTCGACACGTCCTGTTCCAAACCGATGTACACGGAGAACCAGGGCGGAACGGCGCTGCCGTGGGCGTGCCACCAGCCGCGGATCTTGCTGTCCTTGGCGAGCCGCTTGAGGAATTCGCGCAGGTCGTCCGAGGTGTTGTAGAAGCAGCACAGGGCATCCACGTCGGACGGTTGGACCCGACCGCTGCCGGTCTCCAGACGGTTGACCTTGGAGCCGCTCCAATCCAGTGCCTGCCCCACCTGTTGGCAGGTGAGTCCGTTCTCCTCCCGAAGCTTCTTGAGCTCGATCGCCAGTCTGCGACGCCGGGCCGTCGGTGATCCCGCCACTGCGACTCCTTCCGATCGCCCGGAGCCTTGCACCTCGCTCGTCGTCATCGCCAGCGCGATCACTCGATGGAGGGAAAACTGCTGTGCACATTGCATATCGGGATGCGCTGGCTGCCATGCTCCCGGCGAAAGGCAACCGGGCACCGGGCTACCCGGCGCCGGAAGGCGGACGCGCACGGAGCGAAGGGAGCACAAGGGGAATGGGCGGCACCCAATGCATGGCAAGGAAGAGCTGGGAGTTGGACTTTCGGGCCGATCCCGAGGAGGTGATCGGGTTGCGCCGCGTCATGCGGCTGCACCTGGGGATGTGGGGACTGCCCGAGCTGGTCGACGTGGCACAGCTCTGTGTGAGCGAGCTGGTCACCAACGTCATCCGCCACGTGGGCATCGGCACGCCGACCGGCCTCACGGTCTCCATGCGCGACACGAACCTTCGCATCGCGGTTCACGACCCGGACAGCCGGTCGCTGCCCGTGCAGAGCGCTGCCGACACGGAGGCCGAATCCGGCAGGGGTCTGTCACTCATTGCCGCGCTTGCCGAGACGTGGGGGGTCGAACCGGGGCCGTCCGGCAAGACGACCTGGTGTGAGCTGGCCACGGGCCTCACCACGCCCACCGGCCACGGCGGCGGCCGCCGGGTCGACAGGGCCGAGGCCGTGCTCGTCCTCTACGGGACGGAATGCGTCTCGGCGGGCGGCGAATCGTCGACCTTGGAGGCACGGGTGGCGGAGGAATCCGCGATCGGGCTGATCGCGGATCTCCTCCACTGGTTCCGAGCGCACGGGCGGGACGCCGAAGAAGCCCTCGGCCGGGCTCAGACCCACTACGAGGCGCAGCTCGCGGCCTGGATTCCGGCTTGATCGACTGTGGAGCCGGCCCTCCTCAGAGCGTCGGAGCTGCGAAGTAGCCGGGGGTCGCTCCGGTTCCGACCAGCAGCCCGCGGTCCAGGAAGGTGTTGTTCATCTCGCAACTGGTCTCCGGCAGCAGGACACAGGCGTGGCAGGCGGCGAGGTTGAGACTGTCCACACCGCCGGCGTCGGACTCCATGCAGAGCGGGTCGGCGGAGCACCACGACACCCGGTCCAGGGCGGCCCGCAGCGACGCCGCGAGCTTCTTCGGGGTTCCCTGGGCGATCACACCGCCCAGGCTCCCGGCCGAATCGCTGGACGCCGTGTACAGCAGCATGCCCGCCATCTCGTCCGACACATACAGACGTTCGCGGAGCGAGGCCGCCGGATAGCCGCAGTCGAGGCTCCACTCGTTGATCAGGGCGTGGGCCAGGGTGTGCAGCAGGACCAAGCGCGCGGTCACTGGGGATTCCGCCGCGGTCCCGGTGACACCACGGGACTTCAACACCGCTGTGTGCTGTTCCCTCAGGTGTGCGACGCGTCGCGCCGGGGAGTCCGGGCCGGTCTTCGCTTCCCACGCGGCCAGCCGGTCGGGATCGAGTCGGAGAAAGACCCCCTCGCCGATCACCTCGATGGCCGGCAGCCAGTTCACCGCGCCGTGATGCAGCGGAGCGCGGCGTCGCTTGGGGTCGGTCGGAAGCGGGGTGTCCACTCGGCTGAAGTATTGGAGGGCCCGTACTTCGCGCAGGCGCTTCACCAACATGGTCCGGTCGATGCCCGGAAGCGGGGGATCGTCCTGCGACGACACGGGCGGGACGCAGACGAAGTGCTCGTTCTCCGGCGTCTCCTCCGCTCCGATCAGCAGTTGGCGGTACTCCTCCTCCCGCAGCACGTCCGAGGCCTCCAGCGCGGGCGGTGTCTCCGGGTCGGGTTGAAGCTCGGCGGCAGCGGAATCGAGGGTGCGCACCGCTCGCAGCACTTCTTCCACCGAGTACTTGTCCAGCCACTCCTTCTTCCGGGCCACGCGTTCGATCCACTCGGCGTCCTCACCCAGCAGCATCTTCTTCTCCCTGATCACCAACTGCATCAGGGCCTGGTGCCAGGGCGGGATGGACAGCGACGAGCGCACGGTGGGGAACCAGGCGGCCGATGAACCACGCTGCAGGGCCCGTGGAATCTCCGTGCATCCCGTCACCTTCGTGTGCGTGCCGAGCCACGGCTGCCCACCGGGACAGGTGATGCCGAGATCCTTCATGGCCCGACCGCCGAATGCTCCCTCCATGGACGCCTTCTTGCCGCAGTCGCACTCGATGACGATGGAGCGCAACGATGCGGTGCGGCCGGTCGTGATGAGCTTCAGACGGTGCTTCTCACCGTCACGACCGCCGGTGGGGTCGGTCCGGCGGTGGACCCACTCCCAGTAGGGGAACTCGTCGAGGTGACCGTTGGAGCAGGCCAGGATGAAGCGCGACGGGGTCACGGCGCGATCGCAACTGCCGCAGATGCCCTCTCCCTTGGCACCGTTGAAGTCGCGGTAGCGCTTCAACGCGCCGCAGCCCTGGCAGGAGTACTGGGTCGGGAAGCGCCGTACGCGTACCCCGTCGCCGGAGGGCGGGTTGGCGGCCGGCGGAAGGCGGAAGCCGTCGACACGCAGTCGCGACTCCAGCCGGGGTTCGTGGATTTCGGGGTCTCCCCGGACACGCCAGCTGTCGAGGCTGCTGATGAGGAACGACTGGTCGCCGATGGCGACCATGGAGCCCACCCCGTAGGTGGTGATCTGCTGGGTCCGCCGGACGGCGCCCAGGCGCTTGCGGGCGTTGGCCTTCTCCGGTGTCTCCTTGCCGCGGCCTCGCGCGCTTCCTGATCGCAGTCCCATGTCAGTGCTCCAGGTAGAGGTCGGACTCGACATCGACGTCGCGGAAGCTCCAGAGGGTCGGTTCCGCTTCGGAGAGGTCTTCGTCCTGGTGGGTGCGGAGAAGCGCGGCCCAGGGCTCGCGTACGTCGCTTCGGCGGTGGCGGTAGGGGGCCTCGTAGACGAGCTTCGGGTTGTCGACCGCGAGCTTTCTCCAGTGCTCGATGAACGCGTCCAGTTCCTCGGCCGTCGCGGCTGCCTGCTTCCGCGCCTCGTCCCCCACCCCGCCCGCGACGCTGCGGGCCCGGTTCACGAGGGTTGTGCGCAGACCGATCAGCTCACCGAGGAAGGATTCGACCCGGCTCGCCGCGGCGTTGGGGCGAGCGTTCGGGATGGTGAGCCGGGCGAGACCCACGAACACCGCGTGCAGGGCGCGGTCGCGGGCCCTGGGCGAGAAGGGGGTGACGCTGGTCGACTCGACCTGGCGGTACAGCGCGGAGTGGTAGGGGACGAACCCCTCGTAGTGCGAGCGGTCCCGCGAACGAGCGGAGTTGTAGAGCACGGCCACGAGTCCCGGGTGCCGCCGGCCGACGCGACTGGTGGCCTGGATGTACTCCGCCGTGGTCTGTGGCTGGCCCAGCACGGCCATGAGGCCGAGCCGGTCCACGTCCACGCCGACCGAGATCATGTTGGTGGCGAGAACGACGTCCAGGGCGTTGGGGTCTGGGTAACGGGTCTCCAGTGCCTTCAACTGAGCGGGAATCCTGCTGGAGGCGACGCGGCTGGTGAGTTCGGCGAGCATCTCGGTCGACCGGACTCCGCTCTCGGCCCCGTCCCGATCGGTGAGCAGCTTGAGCCGATCCTGGACGTCGTCCCGGACCTGGAGTTCCGCGGCCGCCAGCAGACGGAGGCTGTTGAAGTACCCGACCAGAGTCCAGTAGGCGTCGCGCACCGCCGCGTCTCCCTCGATGCGGGAGGCGTGGTGGAGGAGTGACGCGTAGGCCCGTACGAGGAGAGTGGCCTGGGAGGTGCCGGGCGCCAGCAACCCCACGTAGCGGCGGGATGCTTTGTCCCGCGCCGGGGCCTCCACGGCGAACCAGGAGTCCCGGGCGTCGATGCCCGCCGGAGGGAACTGCGCCACGTCCCTTCTGTCGAACAGGGCTCTGCCCTGTTCCCGGGCACGACGGATCGTCGCTGTGGAGGCGATCACCTTCGGTCGACCGGCCGCGACATCGACGGCTGTCTCGTACAGTCCGGTCAGGGTGCCGAGGGGGCCCGAGATGAGGTGGAGTTCGTCCTGAACGATCAGTTCGGGGGGCGGGGTGCCCCTGTCGGTGAGATCGCGGTTGAACAGCGCGGCGACGTCGTCCCGCCAGGTCACCTGCGCGAACTTGTCGACGGTCGCGATCACCAGCGTGGGGTGGTGTTGGTAGATCGCTTCGTCCACCAGGTGCACGGGCAGACCGTCCCGGTACTCGCAGCTTGCCAGCGGGCAGGAGATGACCATGCAGCGCAGGGCTGCGTCGATCTCGTACTGTCGCTCGTCGATCGCGGTCCCGCACCAGGGGCAGGACCGCAACTGGACCGGATTGGCCTCCTGGACCTGATCGCCCCTCTTGAGCTTGCGGAGCATCTTGTCGGCGGACTTGTCGTCGGTCTTCTTGTCCAGGTGATTCGGGGTGGCGGCCTTGCCGACCCACATGCCGATCGAGATCGGGTCCTCCCCGAGGCGCGCGCGGTCCCGCGACCGTACGAACTCCATGGCGCAGATCAGGGCCGCCGCCCGTTCGAACTGCTGCAGGGTGAGGAGGCGCAGGGTGTAACGCATGAAGACGGTGACGCCGCCACCGGCCGGGCTCAGCCGCAGTCTGCGGAGGAACACGGTGAAGGCGATGAGACCGAGATAGGCCTCGGTCTTGCCGCCGCCGGTGGGGAACCACAGCAGGTCGGCCACCTCACGGTCCTCGTGGTCGGCCTCGGCGATGCCGTTGAGGCAGAGCAGGAGGAAACCGATCTGGAACGGGCGCCAGACGCCTTCGTCTTCCTTCGGTTCCCCGACGGAGCCGTTCCTGATCCACTCGGTACGGGCGCGCTGGGTGGCCATCACACGGTTGGCGAGTTGGAACGCCTCCATGGCGGTGGCGTCGCGTTCGAGCAGGTCGATGCCGGCGACCATACGATCACGGGCCACGCGGCAGAGCCGCAGTTGCTCGGTGGCGATTCGGGTGTACTCGGTGTCGCCGTAGTGCGTTCCGCGGAGTGCCGCGGCATCGGCCTCCCGATCGGAGATCCAGCGGCCGTAGCCCTCCACCAGGCGGCGCAGGGTCCTCACGACGTTGGCGGGAGCGTTGTTGCCGAGCCCCCGCATACCGAGGCCGCTGACGTCGATCTCCGGATTCGAGTCGGTGAGCAGCACTTCGTACGTGGGGATCGCCTCGGTCCACACCGCTGAGACCGCCGCGGGTCGGCCGTTCTCCGCCGTCAGGTTCCGCGCCGGCGGGGTCTCCCGGTACCAGTCGGCCGCGCAGCCGTGTCCGGTGGCGAAGGACGGGGCGTGCCGGTGGAGAAGCCGGTTGAGACGCATCTCGTCGTCGACACCGCCCGCGGCCGGGCGCTCCACGAAGGCCCGCGCGCCCCCCGGGGTCGCGACGCGCAGTCCGACCTGGAAGAAGCAGTGGGGATCCTGGAGTTGGTCGACACCGATGCGATGGGTGTTGACCAGAGTCGCCGTGACGGCGACCACCTTCCCGGGGCGCATCGGCGGGCGGATGCGGAGACGCAGCTCCAGGCCGGGGGCCAGGGGATGGGCCCGGGGGTTCCTTCCATGACGTTCACGGATACGGGGCGCAGGTCGAGCGGGTGCCGGCGCCAGCGCCGGCCCTGCTCGTCGGTGGTGCGGCGTTCGGCCCGCACGGCCTGTACGGGATTGCCGTCGCGGTCGACGGCTTCGTAGACCGCGGCCTCGGCACGGATCTCGATGGTGTCGGACACCTCGGTGTCCACCGCGAAGGTGAGGCCGGTGGCGGAGGGCTTGCGGAGGTTGGCCAGGACGACCCCGGTGTCGGGGGTCTCGTCCACGGTCAGGGTGGAGTCCGCGTCGTCGTAGTCCTCTTCGGCCGCTTCGGCGCGTGCGCGTTCCGTCTCCACGATCTGCGGATGGAGCACGCCGATGGCGTAGGCCGTCATCGGCCAGTCGTTCAGGATTTCCTCGGAGCCGGCCTTCTCGCCCGAGGGACCGAGGAGGTCGGCCCGGAGCCGGGTGACCAGTTCCTCGCGGAAACGGTAGTGCTCCGTGTGGTCAGGCATGGTCGCCCTCCGCCTTGTCGGTGCCGGAGTCGTACGTGAAGTGGCCGAGGCCGGTCAGCCGAGGTGCCAGCCAGACACCGAGATCACCGAGCCCCGCACGGGCACCGGCGGCGCTGCTGCCGCTGACGGTCTCGATGGCGTCGACCCGGATTTCGGTGATCTTGAGGGGCCAGGAGGTCGGCTGGTGACGCGCGCTCCGCCGCATGAAGCGGTAGAGGTCCCGCCGGAAGGATTCCGAGACGACGCCGATCGGACGGTCTCCTTCGCACACGAGGTAGGGCGGAGCCATGAGGGACTGGTCGCCAGTCGTGGACGGCACCTCGGCTTCCTCGTACCTGACGAGGGCGAGCGGGGTGCCGGGGCGCAGCTCGGAGCGCAGGTGCTCCTGCAGTGCCCGGGGGTCGGCGCTGAACCCTGCGGTCCCGGCGGGATGAACGGAGTGGACATCGGTGCCCAGCATCTCCAACCCGTGCCTTTGCCATTTCTGCCGGCCGTATCGCGCCCAGCGGCCGGTGTCCTGGTGCTTGCGCACCAGCCAGGTGATTCGGGGCGGCAGACGGTGGAGCTCCTCCCGAGCACGGGTCAGCGCCACATAGAGGGTGCGTGCCTCCTCCGCCGGGTCGACCTCGTAGCCGTCCTTGGATTCCCGCAGCGGTCCCGGATCCACGACGATCACCCGGTCGAATTCCAGGCCCTTCGCGCGGTGGAAGGTGGAGATGACGAGATGGTGTGAGGGCTGCGCGGTCAGCTCGTCCGGCAGGCGACCACCGGCCAGTGCGTCCCGGAGCTGGGAGAGGTCCACGGTGCGACCGGTGCGGTCGCCGGCGCAGGCACGCAGCAGTCGCCACATGCGGTCCGCGTCGTGATCCCGTGGCAGGTCGGGAAGATCCGGGAAGAGGCTCTTGAACGTGTTGGTGGTGAGCACGTGGCTGCCGGCCCGGCGCAGCAGGGCCTCGATCCACGCCGGAGCCGACCGGTCGCGGGCTGTCCGGCGCAGCTGGTGGTCGATGCCGATGCCGTGGAGCAGGTCGGACATCAGCAGTGCCTCACCGTTCTTCCGGCACAACACCGCGGTGCTCCTGCTGCTGTCACGCAGCGGCTCCTGGAAATAGGCGGCGCCGAGGTCGCCGTACTCGTCCAGGGAGAGCAGTTGGGCACGGAGCGAGTCGTAGAGATCCTCGCCACCGGTGCAGCCCGGTTCGGAGTGGTCGAGTACGGCGTTCCGGTGGCGCAGCGCGACCCCGGCCTCGTCGGTGAGCACCCGGAAGTTCCGGTCGAGACGCAATTCGATCAGCTCGCCCGGGAACTCCTGCCGAAGCCAGCCGAAGAACCCGTTGGGTTCCTGCTCGAGAAGCTTGGAATCGTCGCGCACCTGGAAGGTGGTGATGGCCTGCGCGGGATCGCCGACCACGGTGAAGCCGCAGTCGTAGGTCGCCAGCAGGGACTCCACCAACTGTCGGCGATGTCCGACGAGGTCCTGGACCTCGTCGATGATCACGTGGCGCAGTGAATCCTCGTAGAGTTCGTTGGTTCTCTTCTCCTTGATCAGGAGGGTCGCCGCCCGGATGCGTTCGTCGAAGGACTTGGTTCTCCAGTCGGTGTCGGCCTCCAACTCGGTGAGCAGATACAGCGCCCAGGAGTCGAAGGTCATCACGCGGACTTGGCGTGCCTCCTCGCCACCGCTCCGGACGAGTCGCTCCCTGAGCTCCCGCACGGCCGCGCGGGAGAAGCTGAGGACCAGGATCTCGCCGGTGCTCAGACCCTCGTCCTCCAGGAGTGCGTCGAGCCGGCGCACCAGAGTGTGTGTCTTGCCGGCGCCCGGGCCGGCGGTCACGAGGAGCAGTGCGTCGGCCGGTTGCTCCACCACGGCGCGCTGCTCGTCGGTGAGAGCCGGGGCGCCTTCGTACGGGCCTGTCACTTCGCCTTCTTCCACAGGTATTCGAACTGGGTGTAGGCCAGGTCGCGGCCGAAGTTCTGGATGTTGTCGCGGACGTTGAGGATCAGGCAGCTGTCCTTGCCGCCGTTGAGCGGACCCCGCAGACCCCGGCCGATCATCTGCACGTAGGTGTTGGGGCTGTAGGTCGGACGGGCCACCACCACGGCCCGTACCGCGGGCGCGTCGAAGCCCTGGGTGAGGACGTTGTAGTTGGTGAGGACCTGCGTCCGTCCCTTGCGGAAGTCGTCGATCCGTCGGGCCCGGATGCCGGTCGGGGTGCTCGCGTCCACGGAGGATGCGGTGAGTCCTCGGTCCGAGAGCAGCGCCGCCAGCACCTTGGAGTGCTCCACGGAGGTGGAGAAGACCAGCACGGGCCAGTTGGCCGGAAGCTTCTCGATCTCGTCGATGATGCGTTTCGTCCGGCTGACGTCGTCCGCCAACCGTTGGGCGACTCCGTCGGGCAGGGCCATGCTGTTGCTGTTCGTCACGGCGTTGATCTGCTCGGCCGTCAACGCGACCGTTCCTCCGCTGAGTTCGCGTTGTTCGACCTGTGAGAGGACGCCCAGTCGCTGAAGGTGCGGATAGGGGTTGTCCTCGTCCTCGTCGAAGACTCCGAGATCCAGCCGTGCGCCACCGAAGCGATTCACCAGCCGGCGGGTCTCCTCCTCGTTGGTGCCGCGGAAGGCCGTCGCGGTCAGACCGACCATGGGGCGGGAAACCCGGTACTGGTCGATGCCGAGGTGGTCCAGGATCCGCGTGTAGGTCTTGGGAATCGCGAAGTGCGCCTCGTCGACGATCACGGCCGAGGCGGCGCGCAGCCAGGCGTACTGGTCGGTGCCGAGATGCTTGACAAGAGTGTCGTCGATTCCGACCACGACGTGAGGGCCGTCCTCGATCGGGGTCGGGCGGTAGCCCTGCCACATGCGACTGATGCGCAGGTCGGCGGTGGAACCGACCCGGGCCCAGACGAATCGCCAGGTCTCGATGGCCTGTTCGCAGAGTTCCGAGCTCTGCGCGATCCAGAGCACCGGACCGCGCAACCGGCCCTCGCGCAGGGCACGGACCGTGGCCTCCACGGCGACGCGCGTCTTGCCCGCACCGGTGGGAAGCCGCAACATGGCCCGGCCCGGGGTGGGCCGCACCAGCAGCTCGTACATGTTGGAGACGATCGCCTCCTGGTACGCGTGCAGCGGGGGGAGGTCCCGCGGGCCGCCGACCGTCTCGTAGGGCTCGGCCGGACTCGCGTTCTGACCACCGGCCCAGGAGACCGGGAAGCGGTATTCCTTGAGGAAGGCCCGCGTGGTGCCGCCGCCCACCCACTGGTGCGGTGCCTCGAAGCCGGCTTCCCGGAGAGTCGGTGCGAGGATGCGGAGGACATCGTCCCCGTGGACCGCCATGACGAGCTGGGCGATGCGCATGTCGTCGGCCGGTCGTCCGGTCAGCTCCTCGTCCGTGATCTGCAGGCCCGCGGGCAGGTGTTCCCGCAGCCGGTCCACACCGACGGCCAACAGCAGTTTCCGTGCCGGGTCCGGCTCGTCCCGCACGGCGCTGAACCTCTTGCCGGCTCGGTCCTTCTCCTGCTGAGCGAGCAGGGCACGGCAGCCGTCCTCGCCCATGCGCAGACCGAGGGCTCGATCGGCGGCGAATAGAACGGACAATTCGTCGTCCGGGCCGCAGACGAGTACGTCCGAGCCCACTCGTGCCTCCGTCAGGCTTTGCACCACTTGGCCGTTGTCGGTGCTGACGACCTTGGTCAGGACCGAGCAGTGCACGAGATGCCAGTCGACACCCCGCTCCAGCCGGAGACGCAGACGGGGGTACAGGTCGGTCAGGGGCACGCGGTCCCCGGCCGGGGTGTGCTCGATCTCCTCGTGCACGGCGGTCGCCGCGTCCTTCATCGACCAGAGACGCCTCATGCGATCGGCGTCCTCCGGGGCGGGCACCAGGAGGGCGGGCAGCCCGTGCTGGACCAGGCTTCGGTGGAGACCAGGCTCCGCGGTCACGTAAATGTCGGCGTCCGGTTCGGTTGCCCATTCCCGACCGACTCGACAACGGGTGTCGAGGTCGGCGGGCCAGGGAACGTCGACGCCCTCGTCCGTGGCCAGGGCCAACAGCGCGTAGGCCCGTCCCGGGAACGTGTCGTCGGTGCTCTCGTGGATACGCGTGATCAGCTCCGACCACAGGCCCGGATCGATGTCCGTGAGCCGTGTGGGCAGCCGCAGTGCCGTCGCGGTGTCCTCGTCGAGATCGGCCACGGGCAGAAGATCACTGTGGGCGTCGAGCGCGGGGGAGACGCACCGGGTGGTCCCGCGCATGCCCAGGGAGGTCGGGATCGACCCCTCCTTCTTGATCAACCACACGATCGGGGACTGCACCGCCTGCCGATCCGCGTTCCGGCTCTTGCCGATCTGGAGATGCCAGTGGTGAACCATGCCGTGCCGGGGCAGGGCCCGGACGAACTCCGCCTTTCCTTCCGGGGAGAGCCGGGTGAGCAGGTGGAGGGGCCCGGCCGGGTTCGAGCCGTCGATGACGATTCTGGAGGGCGAGGTGCGGGGGGCGTCCGGGGGCAGGGCTTTGTAGTAGTCCTCGCGGAGGCTCTCCTCGTACTCGGCGTACCAACCGTCCCTTCGCGGGTTGACGTCCGCGATCGGCGCGTCCGTCATCCTGAGGTCCCGCAGGACCGCGAGATCCGTGCTGTGGAACTCGGGATCGACCAGGACCGAGAGATCCCGGGAACCGTCGGCGGGCACGACACGACCCGCGAGCAGACAGTCGTGCATCGGACGGAAGGTGTGGTCGGCGCATCGGACCTTCAACGTCCTTTTGAAGTCGGCGACTCCGTTCAGGATCGCGGACACGGCACGGTCGCCGTTGGTGCTCCGCAGCAGCGACCAGAACTCGACCCAGTCACCGTTGTCGTAGTGCGAGAAGCCGCGGTCCAGGACAGCCCTGAAGCGACCCTCCGCGTCGGCCTCCGGAATGCCGAGATCCTCCAGTGCCCGAACCGTTTCGGGGTCCCGGACGACGTCTTCGTGGACATAGTCCCAGTTGTCCTGGAGCCGCTGCCCGCCCACCGGGGTTCGCCGGTACGCGCAACCCCGCGTCGGGGCGATGAATCGGCCCCGTTCGGTGAGGAGGATGTGCGCGGTGACGGCCTCCGCCGCGAACGCCGAGGCGCTGCGCTGCATGTCGGCCGCGATGCGCAGGGCGATCGCCGATCCCTCCGCGGACCCGTCGGAGACGAGAGCCTCGAGCCATTCCCGGATGGAGGACGCCGAACGACCGGCGGTCTCCAAGATGTCGCGCACCCGGGACCGACGTTCCCGGTTCTCGATGCTGTGGTGGCACCAGTTGTCGGGGCGGCCCTTGTGATCCGCCCACAGCTTCAGCCACTCGGGTCGCAGGCCCTCCGGGTGGAGACGCAAGGTGGCGGGTACGCGCAGGGTCCCGGCCTGGTCGGGCAGGGACGGACGGCGTGCGGCCACCGTCAGAACATCCTGGCTGATCATTCTGTCGGCCCACTGGGAGGCCTCACGGCCACGAGCGGTGAGGAGGGTGAGGTAGGAGCCGGGGTCCTCCGGCTCCAGGAGCTCCGGGATCGAGTCCACGATCAGCTCCGCCGCCGATCGAACGAGTTCGGTGTTGAACTCGCTCTGCAGCAGATTCTGCCGGTCCTCGTTCGTCTTCCAGGCAGCGTTGAGTACGCCGGTGAGCGTGGTGTCGTAGTTGGTCGGGAAGTACGCCCAGAACTGCCCTCGTTCCTTGCGTGCCTTCACGCCTTTGTGCGGTACGGCCCAGGAGATGCGAATGGTGGGGCGTTCGTGCAGTTCACCGGCCGTCTCCTGGGCGCCGAGCGACGGTTCGTGGTCCCGGGAGAAGACCTGCCAGCGCTCGGTGCGGAGTTCCTTCCCGTTGGCCTCCTCGCGAATGACGCGCGTCGTGCCGGTGGCCCGCTGGGTGAGGATCCGGCCCATGGGGCGCTGCGACCGCCGGTCCTCCAGGACGATCGCGGTGACGTGGGCAGAGAAGAGCGGAAAGTGTGTCGGGAACCCGCGCAGATCCCGGCCCAGGCGGTCGGCGGCCCCCTGCTTGAGGGGGAGGACCACCACGGTCGTCGCCCATTCCAGGAGCGCGGCCAGAAGCGGATCCTGAGCACAGGCCTCGGTCAGTTCCAGCGGCTGTGCCATGCGGAGGACAGGGGTCTCCGTGCCGTCCTCCAAGGTCACCACCGAGCGGATTTGACGGGCGGACCACTCCTTGTCGAAGCCGAAGCTCCCCGCGCGGCCGTAGAACCGGGGGGTGTCCGTGACGCTCAGGACGGATTTCACACCGACGCCGAAGCGGCCGATCTGTCCGCCGCGCTTGCGCGACACGCTCATCCGCAGAATCGTGTCGGCGCCCGCGGCAGTCATCGGGGACCCGGTGTTCGCGCAATACAGGTGGGTGTCTGTGAGCAGGACGTGGATACGGCCCTCGCCGTGGTCCTGGATCTCGTCCGCGCCGTTCTGGACGAGTTCGTAGATCTGCCGTTCGCCGTAACCGCCCTGGGTGATGCGCCGCTCACCGTTGGCGTGCTCCGTGACGTGCCCGGGGTCGGCCCGGTAGACGTCCAGAATGCGCTGGGACTGTTCCAGGACGACGGTGACAACGTCCGAGGCACCGGACATGGCTGCGCTCATGGTGGCGGACTCCTGTGTCGTGCGGTGACCGACGAGGCGCGGGTCCGCGTCGGTGGTGGCGGCATGTCGAGCGGCCACGCGCGGCGTTGACAGTGGGGCGAACCCGAGGAGTCCGTGTCGTAAGCCCGAGCGTGCGGACGCAGCTATCCATCTGTGAACTCAGTCCACTGATGCATGGTTCACTCTAAAAGCCGTACAGTCGGTGCGCAAGGGACTTGCGGTACCGGCCTGTTCGGACGTCAACCGGATTCTCCGCCGATGAGCCCATGCGGGACGGGGAGACCTTCGGGGTGGCAAGAAGGTTGTCCACCGATCAGCCGTGTCACATCTGCTTGGATGGAGCCATCGTTGTGTCGCCGACGGGTCAGGAGGAGCGGTGGGGGGCGAAGAGGGGGCAACGGCGTTCGGCGCCTGGCTCGGCCGCCAACTGCGGCGTCGGGACACGACGCAGGAACAGTTGGCCGCTGAGCTCGGACTCACGCGAGCCGCCGTGTCCGCATGGATCGCCGGCCGTGCGGAGCCGCGGGAGGCCGTGAAGCGGGCCATCGCCGAGGCCCTGGGCACCGACGAGTGGAGCGTTCACAGCCGGAACGCCGAGGTGTCCTCAGGCGCACCCGTCTCCTGGTACCACCGGCCGGCGCACGCCGACGGCGGGCGCGAATTCGGTAACGCGGCCGCTTTCGCGTTCGACGCGGACCTGTCCGTCCTGGCGCGGGAGGCCACACAGAACAGCCTCGACGAACGTCTGGACACCGGTCGACCCGTGCGGGTCCGCCATACCCTGCACGAGCTCAGCGGTGAGCACCTGCGTGCCTTTCTCGTCGCCCTGGGCTGGGACGATCTCGAACCCCACTACGACGCGGCCGCCGGCCGGGGACAGAAGGTCGGTCGTGTCCTGGCCGAAGGACTGCGACAGTTGCGGGAGAGCGGAAGCCTGCTCCTGCTGCGTGTCGACGACTACAACGCCACGGGGCTCGTCGGAGCCGAGTACGGCGACAGCAAGTTCGCCGCCGTGGTGCGGGACCAGCTCAACAGCAACAAAAGCGGCAACCAGGCCGGTGGCTCCTACGGCCTCGGCAAAGCCACTCTGTGGGGCACCAGTCGGATCGGTCTCGTGCTGATCAACAGCACGCTGTCGGAAGCCCATGAAGGCCGTACGGAGCGACGGGTCATCGGCAGGGTGGAACTGCCCTGGCACACGCTCGGCGACAAGGCCTTCGCAGGGCCGGCATGGCTCGGCGAGACCGACACGGACCCTTCGCGTGACGGGATCGCCCGTTCCTGGTGGGCGGATCGGGAGACCACAGAGGCACTCCATCTGGAGCGCGAGAGCCCCGAGCCGGGAACGTCTTTCCTGGTCGTCGGAGCTCACGACGCCGCCGGCGACACCGAGACACTGCAGGACATGCACAACAAGCTGGTGACCGCCCTGGGCGAGAACTTCTGGGCCGCCATGACGTCCGGCCGGCACACGGCGCCACTCTTGGAGGCGTCGGTGACCACCCTCCGCAACGGCAATGTGCTGGTGCCGGAACAGCGGGTGGACCCACACGAGTTGCAGCCCGCCCGCGCCCGCGCGCTACAGGCGTACCTCAACGGGGAGACGGTCGAGCAGCTGACAGGCGCACACCAGGTGGCCGTCGCTCGTGTGCCGTTGCGCGTTCCTCCGCTGACGTCGGAGGGCAGGCGCTCCGGAGGAGGCGCCGAACACCATGCGATCGTCCTCGTGACACCGGCGGACGACCAGGACAAGGATCCGAACAAGCTGGTGTGCATGCGCGGGAACCGCATGAGCGTCATGGAACGGCGGGTGCGGGACCTGCCACTGGGTACCAACGCCTTCCAGGCCGTGCTCCTCGCCGGACTCGCAACCGGAGACGCGTCCCCGGAGGCGCAGTCGGCCGAGGCATTCCTCCGGGCGGCCGAGCCGCCGGAGCACAACGACTGGAACAAGACCGAGGATCTCGCCGCGACATACGCCCGAGGGGCGCGCACCCGCATCACCGAGTTCCGCAAGGAAATGGACGCGGCCGTGCGGCGTCTCGTCGCACGACGGGAGGAGAAGCGGGAGGGAGGCCCCGCAGTGCTCCGTGAACTCCTGCGACTCGACACTCCGGGTGCCGGTGTGCCCCGGCGTGTCGAGGGACATCCCACGATCCGGCACGTGAACGGCAGGGTCGACGGAGCCGGGGCCTGGCACGTCTCGGTGGAGATCAAACTCCCGTCACGCGAGGACCCGTGGCTTCTGGAACCCGTGGCGAAGTTCGATGTACGGTCCGGTGGCCGACCCCGCGTCGGATGGGCGGAGCTCGCCGCGGGGGAGAACTGCGTGATCGAGGACGGGCTGCTGCGCTGCGCGGCGGGCGTGCGCAGCGCCTCCTTCAGCGGTGTCACGGATGTGCTCGATCACCCCGTGGCCGCCGCGATGGCCCGTCTGGTCGTCGACCTGCAGAGGGCGAGGGCGAAGTCGGCGTGAGGACCGTCTTTCCGTACGCCACGCTCGCGGGCGACGTGTGCATCGAGGTGACCGGCGCGAGCCTCGACGGCAGGCAGCAGCCGCTGCATATGATCTCCCGACAGGAGCACGTGGTGGCGCTCCACGAGAACGAGCACCCCGACTGGCGCGAAGCCCGACTGGAACTCCGAGCGACCCTCCCCGAGCGGGAACTGTCCTCCGGCCCCTGGACGGACGTGAAGTGCTACGCGGTGTTGACCGAAGGGGCGACCAACGCCAGAACCGTCGGCAGACTCTCCAGGGACGCGCAGGGCGACTGGAGGGGCAGTGTGATCCTGGCACGGGACCTGCATCGCAGGCGTGCCGACCTGCAGTTCGTCGTCAGCGCGGCCGTCGACGGTGTCGGTGGTCGGGTGATCGGGACCGGCGAGCGTTCCTGGATCGTCGATCTGGCCGTGCGCACCCCGGTTCGACAGCGTGATCTCAACATCAGCGAAGTGGATTTCCGTGCCGCCGAGCACGCGTGGTTGAACCCGTTCAAGGACGCGCCCTGGTTGGTGGAGACGGCCGGCGGGGACATCCCGACCGTGTACCTCAACCTCGCCTTCGAAGGGCTCAAGGAATTGCTCGACACCGGGGGCACCCCGGTCGAGCGGGCGCTGCGGGGCACGGTCGCCGCCCAGATCGCCGCCGAGGCGTGGAGCGCCATGTTCCACTCCGCGATCGGCGAACTCGAAGTGGACGACGACGGGACACCGCAGTGGCCGGGCGGTTGGCGGGACTCGGTCCTGCGCGTCATGCTCCCGGATGTGTACCCCGATCTACCGCCTGCCGACGCGCTGTTCGAGGTGCACAGCAGCAGGGCCGACGGCAGCGGATGGCACGAAGTCCAGTCGCGCATCCATTACGCGGCCTCGCGCAGGGCTCGGGTCGCGAAGAATCTCGGCACCGCGATCAGGACAATCGATCGACCCGAAGGGGCCCGGTCATGAGCCGGAACACCGCCGAACTCCCGGACTTCCTGGCGCTTCTCCCGGACTCGACCGCCGCGAAGTACCTCACCCGCAGTGTGCGCACGGGGCAGGAGGAGCCGCCGCGGGTGGCGCTGCTGCGGGCGTCCACACCTCCGGAGGAGCGAAGCGCCCGCTGGGCGACGTATCCGGTGCGCGAACTCATGGACGAGGCGATGCGACGCTTCGGCGATGATTCGCGGACCCGTGCCGACGCCTGGCTCGCGCCCCGCCTGCACGCCACGATCCGTATGACCCGGGCCGAGGCTTCCGACACCGGTCTCTGGAACTTCCTCGCACTCGTCGTCGCGCCGGATTACGTGGTCTGGCGACACTTGGGGAAGGGGAAAGCGGACGGTGAGCCGGCGGAGGTCGCCGCTCGACGGTTCTCCGGACGGCACGACACCCAGACCTTCGCGCGCCTGTGGTGGGCCGCGGAACTCTTCCGGAACGGCGACGACTACCGCACCGCCGAGATCGCCTGCGGCAATCAGGACGTACTGAACACCGTGCTGCGGCTCGACATCATGGACCACCGGCCGTCGGCGCGAGCGGTGGTTCGACTCCTGGAGCGGGGCACGGTGCGGACCGGCCGTGAGGTGAACGCCCTCGCGACCGCGATCAACAGCGCCGGGACAACCCTCTTCTACGACGGGATGGCACCGGACGAGGACCCGGAGCTCGACGGGCTGTGGGAGTGGATCCGCGACATCGAGACGGCACCGCCGGCACCGTGGGAGTCGCTCCCGGACGGCCCCAAGGACGGCCGGATCCCGGAGAGCTCGGTGACGACGATGGTGCGCTGCTTCGAGGGGTTGTTCGCGGAGGCGCCGGTGCGGGGGCGCGCCGAACCGCACGGCACGGCGGTCAAGCCGATCCCCTCGCAGGGCGTCAGTCTGGACAAGCCCTACGCCAGCTCGGGCTGGTGAAAGTCACGAGCCACCTCTGAGATGGCGGGCTCCCGGCGGCCGCGAAGCGTGTCGTTGTCGAGAGACTCGAGAGCGCGGTCGCGGTTCTCCCGGTCGATTCCGAGGGCTGCCGCGAGGATGTGGATACCCAGCCGGGGAGGAATGGCGTTCCCGATTTGCTGGGCGATCGCTCGACCCCGCCAGCGGTACTCGGCCGGAAAAGTCTGCAACTGACCGGCCTCGGCCACGGTGAATCGTTCGGTGCCGCGAGGGGTCACGACCCTGTTGCGTGAGATCTTCCCTGTGACAGTCGCAGAGGGCTCGAAGAAGCGGCGTCGGCCACGGGCCTTGGGATCTCCTCCGGTGCCGTAGTTGGAGATCACGACATAGGGCTTCTCACGCTCCAGCGCATTCTCCATGGTGACCCAGGGCAGCAGATTCGGGTCACCGTCCTCGCGGCGTACGCCCTTGCGGTAGGGGCGGTGCGTCGGCTCGGGCAGGGCGGCCACGCCGTTGCGCCGAGCGATCAGCACAGCGCGGCGGCGGGTCTGCGGCACACCGAACTGCTCGGTGCGCAGAATCCCGTGAGCCACCTGGTAGCGCTCGCCCGCCAGGGCCTCGCCCATGGCCTCCCAGACCCGCAGCGCGGCTGGTACCTGCTCCAAGACGATGGTGTCATAGGCGTGCCCGGCGTCGATGGCTGCGAGAGCCCAGTACAGAGGCTCCAGTACCAGACCTGTGCGTTCGTCCTCACCCAGAATGTCCAGACGGACGGTCTTATCGCGATCCGTCATCCGCTTTACCAGCATGAGCACGTGATCAAGCGCTTTGCGCCCAGCGCCGTTGCCGGCGACCGTATAGGTCTGGCAGGGCGGTCCGCCGGCCAGAACGTTGGCCGTCCGAATATGCTCGAGTTCCGACGCGAGTTTGTCCTCGACCTCGGGACTGTGCCTCGTGGCGGGTCTGAAGTCCCGCACATCGCCTTCGACCGTCGACAATTTGGCGGCGCGTCGGGTCTCGCAGGCGTCCTTGTCCCACTCGATGCCGACGACCGGAATCCCGAGCCTCTGCGCAGCCACATCCAAACCACCAGGCCCGGCGAAGAGATCGACGATCTTGGTGCTGTGCACGAGGTCTCCCGGTCGGGGTGGTGATGAACGGTCCGGCTGCGCGGACGGTCTCCGATCCTGCACCTGTGATCAGCACGCGGGAGGACCCCGTGCAGTTTACCGGTGGGGCGCTCGGTGCGAACAGGAGGAGGGCTGTGCTCCCGAGTTCCTCCGCGGCCCACTGTCCTGCGGGTGAGAGAGGACGTTCACAGCAAGGAGGTTGGGCCTCCGAGAGCGTCGGCCACCGCTTCGCCGACGGCACGGGCCAGCGGAGGCGGGCAGGCATGTCCGAGTTGTCGGTAGCTTGAGGTCTTGCCGCCTGCCAGGACCCAGTCGATCGGCATGCCCTGGAGAACGGCCACCTGCGGGACCGTGAGCTTGGGGAGGAGTTTCGGGTCGCCTTCCGGGAGCCAGGGGAAGTCCGGGCCCGGGGGCTCGTCCCCGATGCTGCCTCCGTTGACGCCCAGCGCCGCCCAGGACCTCTTCGTGCCGGTGGGTCCGAGGTCCGCGCCGCCACGGTTCTTCGAGCCGCCGACGATCGCGGGAGCGATCCGGCAGGCTCGATTCGCCCACGCCTCCGCGTGGGGCCAGCCGGCGCTCGCCATGGACTTCTTCAGGGCCTCGCCGACCGTCTGCGGCGGAACGGGGTCCGGGGTGGGCCATTGGAAGCCGTCCGCGAGATCGTCGCGGAGCGCGACCAGCAGGCCCTGCTTGCGGTCCTGTGGGACGCCGAAGCCGCTTGCGTTCAGTACCCGCCAGTGCAGGCGGTACCCGAGGTGCTCCAGTTCCTCGTGCACGAAGCGTCGAATGTCCGCGTAGGCATCGGACTGGACCAGCTCGGGCACGTTCTCGATCAGCACCGCGCGCGGTCGGATCCCGGGCACGAGCCAGATCGTGGCGCGCAGCAGCTCCTGCTCATAGCGGTCCTCGGCGCGCTTGACCGACGCGTTGGACTTCACCCGCGGCAAGCCGGCCGCCAACAGGTCCACGTCGTAGACGTACTGGTGTTCCTCCGGGTCGAATTCGAGGAGGTCCATCTCCAGGACGTTCCACCGCGGGCGGTTGGCCCGGAGGGTGGCACAGGCCTTCGGGTCGTTCTCCACCAGGGCCACCGGGTCGAAGCCGGCGGCTTCCAGCCCCAGGGCCAGGCCGCCTGCGCCTGCGCAGACGTCGACCGAGGTGAGGCGGGCACGTGCGGGCACGTCGGATGTCCCCCTTCGTGCCGTCCCGGGGGGACGGCACTGTGAGCGGTGTCCCGGGGGGTCATGCTGCCCGGGACACCGCGTTCTCAGACCTGGATGATCGCTTGGTCCTCGCGGGAGGAGTCGACGGTGGTGAAGCGGACCACTCGGCTGTCGCTTCCTTCCGCGGAAGCGGGCGCGACGAAGCAGAACGCCATAACCACTCGGCCTGGGTCGAACCGGCCGGTGGCCTCGACGTCGACCCGGTGCTCCGGCTCCACGATCGGGTAGAGAACCACGACACCGCGGCGCTCGGCGACGTACCGCTCCGTGGTGAGGTCGCCGCACGACGGAACGGCCCCGGCGATGCGATGAGCGGCGGGACGGTGCTTCGGCTCACTGATCGCGCCGAACAGCGGTCCGCGGCGGCGGTCACGGGAGAACCAGGAGAAGGACCGGTCCGACGCGCCGATCGCCGCCCGCCTGCCGCTGCCCGCGTGCTGCGGAGCGAGGACCAGCCAATCGTCGACTTGACGGGGCGACTTGCTGATCTCTTCCAGGTAGGCGAGATGCGGCTCGAACTGCTGCCCCGTCTGCCACTTGAGGGAGCGCAGCAGCGGCATGAGATCGTCGGGCGCGAGGAAACCGGTGAAAGCACTGAAGCGGTGAGATTTCCCTCCGCCCTCGTACGTGAACGCGGCGGTCTCCGTGGACAGCCCGTCCAGGACGCGAGTCCACAACCCGGTGTTGTGCCGCAGCGCCGTGGACGCCGTCGGGTAAGCCGTCGGCTCCTCCCACTTTCCGGGGGAACGGACCTCCACCAGACGGGCGTTGTACATCTTCTCGCGACTCGTCGGTTTCAGCCACGGCAGGTGCTGGGAGACCAGCGGCGGGACCTGGGCCGGGGTGATCTGGGGCCTGCCGTCGATGAGGACCGCGTACTGCTTGAGCTGCTCGCGGAAGGTCTCCTCGTCGCGGCAGATGGCCTCGAAGGCCTCGTAGAGGTCGACCTCCTTGGCGCCCAGGGTCTCGCCGCGGCCGATGTAGAGGCGGACCAGGTCCCGGTAGCCCTTGCGGAAGCCGAACCAGCGGCCCATCTGCATCAGGGTGGAGGCATTGCCCGCGCTGCGTCGGTAGTACGTGACGGTGAGGCCCTCGACCGTGTAGCCGCGGGAGAGCTTCTGGCCGCCGACCAGGATCTTCCAGATGCCGCGGCGGTCGAAGTCCGCCTCGCCGCGCTCGATGTCCTGGTCGCCGTTGACCACGATCAACGGGTTCTCATTGCCGCCGATGCGCATCCACGCGGCGCCGATGTGGGGTGCCAGTTCCTCGAAGTCCGCCGGCACGGCGAAGCCCTCCGCACGGGCGGCGGACACCGGGGCCACGTCGGCGTCGTAGAGCTTGCGCAGGCGCTCGCGGCCGGAGGGGCCCGCGTAACCGCCGTCGTACCACAAGCGCAGCAGCTTGGCGGCGAGCTCTCGGTGTTCGCGCTGGAGGCGCGATTCGTGAACGAGCATGGTGTGGTGGCGGAAGTGGCCGGTACCGAGTGGCTCCGGGCCCGCGCATTCCCGGTAGACCTTCATGGCCGCGGTGAGGACGAACATGTCCATGGCCTCGCGCAGACAGACGTCGTCTTCCTCGTCCTCCCTGTGGACGTCCCTGACGTGGGCCTTCTCCTGGGAGTTGGCGAAGGTGCGCTCCTCCGGCGGGATCGGGGAATCCAGGTCGTGGAAGTCCTGGACGCCCATGTATCCGGCCGGACGGTCCAGGGAGAGGATGAAGTCGCGGGGGAAGACGTCCTCGGTGTCGCTCGGGTCGATGAAGACGTTGGCGAACGGCGTCGCGGTGTAGCCGACGTACTGGGCGCGCGGCATCAGCTTCAGGAGCTCGGAGATCTTCTCGTTGATCGCGGTGCGGTTGGCGTCCGGCTTGCTCGGACTGGTGGTGTTGACGGAGGCCTCGTCCGACTCGTCGTCGATGATCAGCACCGGGATCTCGCTCAGCAACGGGCCGATCTTCTTGAGATCCCTGACCAGCTTGCCCAGCACGGATTTGTTCTTCTTGACGACCATCAGCCGTGCCGCACTGTGGCGGAGATTGCGCGGGTCGTACAACGGCAGCGTCTGCTCGCGCTTCTCGATCTCCAGCGCGCCGATGCCCTGGGCCAGCGGCTTGTAGTCGTTGTCCCGGGTGGTGAGCCGGATGATGTCGAAGGCGCCGCGGGTGGAGGGCAGCCCGCCGTGCCGCAGGAATTTGTCCTGGACCCACGCCTCGTCCGCGGCGTAGTCGGACTCCACCTCGCTTGCGCCCCGCAGGATGTTCTCCCGGCCGACCAGCTCCATGTCCAGACGGCGCTGGGTCTGGGCGCGCAGGAGGTTGAGCGTGCCACCCAGGACGATGACGAGCCGGTAGCCGGCGTCGACGGCCTTGGCGATCACGCCGGTGAAGTTGGCGGTCTTGCCCGACTGGACGTAGCCGACGACCAGGCCCCGCGACTGGTAGGGCTGTTCGGCTGTCGGGTCGGCCAGCCGCTCGACGACCCGCTCGGCCGCCTCGTCGAGGTTCGCGACGGCGTCGGCGTCCCAGCCCTTGCGGGCCAGCAACTCCGCGTACCTCGGCCAGTACCAGTGGTGCCCCTGCTGTTCCCGCCGGCCGCGCCACGGGGTGAACTCCCGGCTGATGACGACCGGTCCGGTCAGCTTGGACACCGGGATCAGGGCGTCGAGCACCTTGCGGGTCTCCGGCTCCAGACCGAGCCCCACGTGGATGGCGGCCCGGCGCTCCTCCGTCCGCGGTTCCGTGTCCGTCCAGTCCGCCCGTGAGTCGAAGTCCCAGTCGGCGAGCTGCCTGCGCCACAGCCACAGCAGGGCGTGGTCGGTGTGCGCCGTCGACAGGACGTCCCGGAGGGCGGCCTCGGTGAGGTCCGTGCCCTCGTGGTCCATGTCCTCCGCGTAGAAGCGGAGGGCTCGGGCCAGCGGCTTGGGGCCCTTCTTGCGCATACCGGCCAGGGCCGCGTCATGGAGGTCGTACAGGTCGCCGTGGGCGGAGGGGGCGGCGGAGGTGTCCTCTGTGGTCATCGGTGTGGGTCCTCGGGATGCGGGCGGTGGCGGGGCTCGGTCGGCAGCACGGTCGGCCGTGCTAGGGGATGCGGAAAGCCCGCAGTTCGGTGGGCGGTTCGGGTGCGGGAGGCAGATCCGACAGGTCGATGCGGTAGGTGATGTCCTGGATGCGGAGACGGATCGTATCCGGCAATCCCGCGAGCAAGCGTTCGTCGAGGCGCGGCAGCCGGTCGTCGACCGGGAGCACCAGCGGCTCGGTGCGCGGTGACCACCGCTCGTCGTCGGGCTGTTCCGGGGACCAGCCGGCCGCGGCCAGGCGGCGGTCGAACGGCTGCAGGCCGCCCGGTGCTTCGTCGGCGATCCGGGCGCGAACGGCCTCCACGGCCTTGCTCAGCGTCCGGCCGTGGGCGCCGCCGCGGGTGAGCTGCACGGAGACCAGCCACAGGGCGCGGCCGGGGCTCGGGGACAACTGTCTGAGGCCCTGGATCGCGTGCCGGCGGTACTCGGAAGAGGTCGTCTTCACCTCGATGTCGTGGTCGACGAGACCGAAGTCGTGCTCTTCGCCGTCCGGGCCCTTCCACGAGGCGGCGGCCCGCTCCCAGCCGTGCTCGGAGGCCACGGAGTTGAGCACGATCAGCTCGCCGAGCAGGCCGAGACGTTTCTCCGTGGTGAGGGTCCGAGGCCGTTCCAGTAGCGCACCCCAGGCCCGGACGGTCTCGTTGAACGCCTGGTCGGGCGTGCGGTCGTGGACGATCACCCGCTCGGCGACGGCGTTGAGCAGGTCGTGGAAGTCGCGCAGCAGGCGTCGTTCGGTGAGTCGCAGCCGGGCCATGCGCACGCCCTCGTGCGCGATCTCCTCGATCCGTATCAACGGAAGCGGCGAGTGGGGCGTGCGCCGGCGCGGACCCAGTTCCAGATGCAGCGCGATGCCGCCGTCCTCCTCCACGACGTAGTCGACGCGCCGGCCACCGGAGGGCCGCAGCGGGATGGTGACACCCCGGCCGCTGCCGAGAAAGCTCTCGACCCGGCTCCAGGAGGCGTACGGCTGCCCGGCCGCCGCTGTGCCGCCCTCCCCGTCGCCTTGTATGCCGGGGCCCTCTCCGTCAGCTGTCATCGTCGCCCACCCGGTCCAGTTCACTGCGCGCCGCGGAGACCAGGATGGACTGCCAGAGCTGAAGGTTGTCCTTCTCCCGCGGCCCCGCGTACTCGGACTCGAACACCTTGTGCAGCAGGAGGTACATCAGGGACTTGAGCACCGGTGCGTCGTTGAACCCGCCCCGCCGGCCGCCGAGAATGGCGGCCCGGTAGTGCTGGTTGAGGATGATGGTGGGGTCCTCGCGGTCCAGATCGAAGAAGAGGTCGTTGTCCAGCTTCTCCCAGCGGACCGTGATGGGGTCCTCGTGCGACAGCAGCGGCAGCTCCTCCTCAATGGTCTGCCGGACCTCGGGGGCGATGCCTCTTCCGGGTCCGATGACCGGCTTGCGGGTGGTGCCGGAGCGCTTGCGGGCGGTGCGGTAGACGGTGTCCGCGTCGGTGAGGTAGTCGGGGAAGGTCCGGCCCTCCGCGTCGGTCGCCCGCTCCAGCGCCGTGGTGAACTCGGGCGAGGCCTCGACCCCGGACTTCTTCACGGTGAGCCGGAAGACGTCGCCGGTGACGGCGGGCAGATCGACGGCTATCCGGGCGAGGGAGAGGTGCTGCTCGGGCTGGCGGAAGTTGTTCCAGCCGCCGGCCTGGACCAGCCGGTCGTTCCGGTAGAAGTAGAAGCCCTGCCGGTCGGTCACCGAACCGACGGCCCGGTACTCGTCGACATTGGACTTGGCGGGCCAGATGTGGGCTTCCAGCGGCAGGCCGCCGAGGCTCTGCACGGGCGCGGTGAAACGGCGCGGGTAGTCGGCGCTGCCGGTGACGGGGTAGCCGAACGGGTCGAGCGGCTCCACCCCGAAATCGAGGTAGACCGTGCCGGTGCGGACGTCCTCCACCGCGATCGTGATGTTGAAGTCGGGGCGGGCCAGGAAGCGGTGCAGGTGCAGGCCGAGGTGGAGGCCCAGCTTGTTGATCGTGCGGTGCAGATAGCGGTCGGTCTGGCCGCCCCCGCCGTGCTTCGGGAAGTTCCGTACGCCGTCCCAGCGGACCACGGTGCCCTGCCAGACGATGGGGCGGTGGGCGTAGCGGTCGATCAGGGCCTGGGCGTAGTCGTCGTCCACGATGTCGCACTGGAAGCCGTCCTTGGCGTGCTCCGTCAGCCACCGGCGGCCGACGGACCGGGTGCGCTTGGTGGTGCTGACGACGGTCACGGCATCGGCGTGCGAGAGGGAGGCGGACTTCAGGCCCGTACCGAACATGCCGAGGGCACCGGGCGCATAGTCGCGGCGCCCGCCGACGGTCATCGCGACGTCCAGGGTCTCCTCGTCCATGCCGCGGCCGTCGTCCACGACGAGGAGGGAGACCAGCTGCTCGCCGTCGCGGAGAAAGTGGATGACGACGTCCTTGGCACCGGCGTCGATCGAGTTGTCGACGAGGTCGGCCACCGCCGTCTCGAAGCCGTACCCCTGGCTGCTCAGCGCCTCCACGTACCGGGCGTCCGGCGGGAGGTGCTTGCTGCCGGTGATGGGGACGGTGAACTGCCAGTCGGTCATGTGCTCTGCCCTTGGGACGCAGGGTGGGTGGGGCGGCCGGAGATGTGAAGACGGTGTGATGGGAGACGAGACAGGCACCGTAATACATGCCTCTGGCAACGATGTAGGGGATTGCGGGAAAAGCACACCTCAGGGACGGGATCTGCTGGGCCCACGGCGGGAAGGGCGGAACCTTCCACAGGCCGGACCTGCCGGTGGGGACCGCCGGTGGACGGGCGTCGGCTCAGCGGCTCTCGCGGGCCGCGACGACCGCCGCCGCCACCCGGTCGGCCACGGCCACCGGGTCCTCGTGCTCCCAGAAGCGGAGGACCGTCCAGCCGTCCGTCTTCAGGGACTCGGTGGTCTCGCGGTCGCGTGTGATGTTGCCTTCGAGCTTCTTCCGCCACCACTCGGCGTTGGCCTTGGGGTGTGTGGCGTGCTGCGGACAGCCGTGCCAGAAGCAGCCGTCGAGGAAGACGGCGACCTTGGGGCCGGGGAAGGCGATGTCGATCGTGCGGCGGGGATGCCCGGGCACCTTCCGGTGCAGGCGGTACCGGTGCCCGGCCGCGTACAAGAGCCGCCGCACGGCCACCTCGGGTGCGGTGTCCCGGCTGGCCTGGCGACTCATGCGGGCCGAGACGGCGGTGGAGGAGGGGATCGCGGGCACGGCACCATTGTGTGCCGGCAGGCCGGATCTCCGCCGGCGCGGGCATCGTCGTGGGTCTCCTGCCCGTCCCGCCGGTCGTACGGCCGCGGCCGTGGCGCCCACGGTCGAGGTGGACGAGATGCTGCCGATCGATCTCGTGGTTCTCGGCAGCGTCGCGGTGAACCGGGAGGGCGTGCGGACCGGGAAGGGCGCGGGCTACTGCGATCTGGAGTCCGCCCTGCTGACCGAGGCCGGGCTCATCACCGGCGAGACGGTCGTCGTGACCACGGTACATTCCCTCCAGGTCGTGGACGGGCCGATACCGGCCGGTGATCACGACGCCGGTGTGGATCTCATCGTCACTCCGGACGCCACCATCACCTGCCCGGCCCCGCACCGGCCTGAGGGGCTTCTGTGGGACCGCCTGCAGATGGAGACGATCGCGGCGATCCCGGCGCTTGCGGCCAGGCAGGCCGTGAGGCGAAGGGACTGAGCCCGCCCTTTCAGGGCTCAGGTGACCGGGGCCACCCGCAGCCCTCACTCCTGGAGTCGCGGGGTGAAGGGAGCCGCGATCCTGCTGAGTTCCCCCATGGAGACGGCGAAGTCCGCCCGGTCCGTGGCGTGGAACCTGTTGAAGAACCAGTCCGGCACACGCGCTTGGGTCAACCGCGTCTGGAGCAGCACGTCCTGCACCTGGCGGGCCAGGACCAGCAGGCCCGGCGTCTCGGACTCCTGTGCGCCGCGGTTTGCGTACTCCTTGATCCGCTCGGAGACGCTCTGCTGAACGCGCTCGCGAGCGGTGACGGTGTCCAACTGCGAGCGGTAGGTGTCGATACCGAGCAGGAGAAGCCCCAGGGACGGTACGAACCACTGCAGCAGCAGATCGGTCAGTGACACCTGGGTCACCACACCGACCACCGCACCCACCGTGCACCAGACGACGAGGCCGAGCTGAACGGCGATCGCGTAGCGACGGCGGATCCGGGCTCCCCAGGCGAGGTTCGGCACGGCGGCCGCACCTTGGCATGCCCCGGCGTCACCGGCGGCATGCAGCCTGCCTTTGCCGGCTCCCCGGGAACACCGGAGCGAGGGGAGGATCAGTGAACGCCCTGTAGCTCCACGGTGCCGGCGTCATTGAGACCCGCCACGAGGAGCCCGTCGCGAGAACGATCACCGAACCGTCCGCACTGATCGCCGAAGCGGCCAGTTTCCTCGGGACGGGCAGGGTGCCGAGCGCACTCCCTCGTTCGAAGTCCCGGAGGACCAGGCGCTTGTGGTCGTGGGTGGCCAGCACATCGCCGCCGCTCGTGACCAGGAATTCGTTCCGGCCGAGGGAGACGGGGGCGGCCGGGGGCAATCCACGATCGTTGTCATCGAAGTGCACCAGGTGCAGCTTCTGTGGTTCTGCCACCGCGACGCTGTGCGTTAGCGACGACACGAGCGCCTGGTGGCCGAGACGGAGGTGCCGAGATGCTCCAGGCGAGCCTGCTTGGGGGTGCCGTCATCGGCCCAGCGGTGTGTACGCCTCCGTGGCCGTCCACCACGACCACGGTGTTGTCCGGACCGAATCCGACGGTCGCCGTCTTGTCCCCGACCGTCGTTGTCCGGACCGACCACCGGTGCTGCGACGGCGCGGTACCGACCTGGTCGGTTGATGCCCGGCTCCGGGGGGCGGATGTGCCGCCGGGCAGCGGAAAGGGAGTGATCCTCTCGAAAGGAGTCCTCCACGCCCACTGTGACCCCGGCATGCCATCGGTCGCCGCCGGGAGAGCCCGCCCGTGGCCGCGCAGCACCTGCGCGCCCGCGTGTGCGGCGAGCAGGGCGAACCAGGCACGACCGTGCTCACCGATGTTCGTATAGGTGGTGAAGGCCAGCGCGCCGGCCTGTAGGGATAGGAGGAACTGCTGTTTCCAGGGCAGCCACTCTCGTTGCCGCATGATCTCGTCGGCCCTGCCCCGGATGGCGTCCACCCGTTCGACGACCTGCGGAGGTATGTGTGACAGGTGGCCGTGTTTCGGGTCCACGACGAAACACAACAGGGCGTGGCGTTGCTCCTGCGGCATCGGCTCGCGTACGTGCGCGACGAGTGCTGAGAGCAGGAGAGTCGCCACATCGCGGCTGAGCGCTTTGTTGCTCCGGAACGTGGCCAGATCGATGAGCCGGTAGGACGACGGGACGGACTTGCCGCGGTGTCTGGCGACCAAGATGTTGTCGAGGTGTGCGTCGCTGTGTACAAGCCCGCAGAGCACAGAAATTGTCAGGTCGCGAAAACGCGGGTGCTTTCCGGCTACCGCGAGGTAGGGGTTCGGCAGTAGTTCACCACCGAAGACGAACCAGGGTGATGTGCTGTCCAGCAGGCCGAGATGCCGTCCCCAGTGATGTAGTTCGTCGTCCTCTGCGTCCTCCAGTTCTTCCCGTAGGAAGTCGGACGCGTCCATCCGCTCTGCCGGCTCCTCGACGGGCGCTGGGTTCCACTCCGTGAGCAGACCGTCCACCACGGCCGACGCTGCCGCGGTGAACTCCCCTTCCCGCAGGTTTCCGAGCGGTTCATGGTCTCTGAGGTCACCCCCCGCGGGCCGTTGGAACATCGCTGTGCCGTCCGTCGGGCAGATCCAGGGCGGGGAAGGCCTCATCCACGAGGTGGTCCGCGAAGAACTTCGGGGGCGAGTGCTTGCGCGCCTCCGCGAGCGCCTCGGGTTCGTTCTCGCGTGCCCTCGCGGGCAACAGCTTGACGACCACGATGCGGTTCGGTGGTCCCACCTCGATGGCTTGGAGCACGGCCCCCGTGTAGCCGGCCCCGGAGGGCTTCCACATAGGAAGATGCGGTCGGAGGGAGAGGGGACGGGGGCGGGAGCGGGCCCAGCGCAGCAGCGCGTCGGCGGCCTCCTGTCCGAAACAGGCTGCCAGCTCCGCCCTTTCGGCTCTCTCGGCGGTCACGGTCGATTCCTTCCATCGTCTCTGCAAGGACGATCACTGGTGCGCCGAGAAGAGCTGTCAGGCCAGTAACTTGGCGTCGCCGAGAGCGCCGGTGAAGGAGCGCCGGTCCGGGTCTCCCGAAGTGACCAGTGCACAGGTGATCAACACCTGGTCCTGTCCGGTGATGTCGACCTGCAGATCGGTCGTCGTGCTGGAACGGACCTTCACCGTTTCCCGGATCTGATTGCCACGGGCGTTGAGGACCTTGATCGAGCCGACCGAGCCGATCGCGTTGCTGGAGTCCGCGGGGATGCCGACGGTCGCGACCAGCCGTTTGTACCCACTGACGTCGTAGA
The DNA here is from genome assembly GCF_020982505.1 of Streptomyces sp. MNU89. Lineage (NCBI taxonomy): Bacteria > Bacillati > Actinomycetota > Actinomycetes > Kitasatosporales > Streptomycetaceae > Streptomyces > Streptomyces sp. MNU89. Next base: position 4,798,050 of record NZ_JAJKLL010000001.1, read on the forward strand.
CCATCTGGTCACCGCTTGAATCGTCGCAGCCGAGCCGCACGCTCTTCGGGTAATTGGAGCCCGATATTTTGACGGACGAGGTGGAGACGTAGCCCTTTTCGCTTACGCGTTCGAGATCGGCGAGAAAGGTCTCGGTTCCCTCGCGGGGTTGAGAGTTGCCTTCGCCCTGGTCGGTGACGCCATCTTCGCCGCCATCGACGTTCTCCGCTGGGGCTGTGGGAGATGCGGTGACCGTCCGGGTGGTGGTGACCGTCACCTCGGGCTCCGGTGCGGTCTCCGCCTGCTGGGTCTGGACCACGGTGACCCGTCCTCCGATGAATCCGGTGGCCACGGTCACCAGCGAGATCACGACGAGCTCCACCCAGCGCAGGCTGAGCCTCGATCCACCGGTCAATGGTCGGTCCGGTAGCCGGACATGAAAGCGCGGATGCCCTCTGAGCTGGGACGATGGGACTTCCTACGGTTCCACATCCACAGATCGAGAGAACATCCGCGAGATGCAATCTTCCCATGCCGCTTCGGTGGTCTCTGCCGTGTTCGATGAGCCGAATCTGGTTGCGGACGCGGGGCTGGCGCCGGTGGTCCGGCTGGCGGAGCGGACGCGGTTGCCGGAACTGGCCGCGGCGGCGATACGGATCAAGGCTGCCGCGTTTGCCGCCGGGCTGGAGGCCGCTGGTTCGCGGGCGACGAGGTGTACTGCGGGCGCGAACTACGCCGGGGCATATGGGTGCTGGGGCTCGGCTACACCGTTGGCATCGCCGCCACCTACCAGGTCATCGACGGGACCGGACGCCGGTGAGAGGCCCACAAAATGATCAACAAGCCCGGGACGAGTGTGCTGGTGGCGCGGCGGCACCGCTACACCGGCGAGGTGTCCTACTTCCGCTGCTGGGCACCGGCGACGTCTCGCTCGGCACTCTGGTGGAAGTGATCTGTCGCAGGTGGCGGATCGAGGAATCCTTCCAACTCGCCAAGGGCTTCACCGGACTCGACCAAGGCCAGGTGACCTGCTGAAACTCCTGGACGCGCTGGTCACTGTTCTCCCTGATCGCCGCCGCCGTCCTTGTCCTCACGGCCACCGCGGTCCACGACGCCCCCGAGGACGAGCCCGCGCTCGTCCCGCTGAGCTGCCCCAAGCTCATCCGGCTCCTGCGAGCCCTCGTGCTGCCGCCACCCGACCGGGACCGTGATCAAGAACTACAGCTGCCGTGTCCGTCCGGAGAGTCGGCTGTTCAGCCAATTGGGTCGGTCGCATCGTCCACGATTTTTACACTCTTCTGTTCTGCGCGAAGGTAGAACGAAAGAGGTTCAGTAAAGTTTGAAAACGCGGAATCGGGAGCGAACCGCTTGGCATTTTGGGTGTACCTAGTCTTTAGAAATTCTCCCATGGATCCATGGACAAGATTTGCGATCTGCGCGCAGTGCATCAGAAGATCGGCGACGACAGGGGAAAGGTCATCGGCTTTGGAAAGATAGTCGACCTCCTGGTTTTCGTATTCCTGGTGGTCTGCTGGTTCAATAAAGGCGGCCAGCTTTCCGAGCGTCTTCGACAGATGCAGGTGGATGTGCCGAATCTTTGCATGCGATGGAGATTCGATGCCCCACATTTCGGCATCGTAGAGGTGTTGGAGTTCCTGCAGGGCGGTCATACCCTTGAGGACTTCCTCAAGGAGCGTTCTCGCCTCTCCCGAGTTTTCCACCCCATGGAAAGGTGAAGTCACTTTCGATCTCCCGTTCGTAGAAGTGTACGCTTGAAGCAGATTTGGGGTGGACCACGAGAGCGGCCCTTCGAACTTCATAGCCAAAGCTCTGCAACAAGTCCGCGACCCAAGTCTGTACGCGGCCGCTGATCACCCTGTCGTCGAACACCAGGGCGCGGGCACCCTTTGGGAATTTGCCGATCAGGCTCGGTAGAAAAACATCCCACTTTTCCGACTCGTAGTGGAACCAT